>NZ_JBSSBW010000001.1:0-4737108 GCF_054059215.1 Arthrobacter sp. UYCu723 | reverse complement strand
TCACATCCGGGTGAAGACAGGCTTTTCCAGGAGAGCGGAAGGCTTAGCCTTGATCCACCGATGTTGATTGGGGCTACGTCGGCGTTTTAAACCGAGAATGGCCGCCTTTTCAAGGAAAATGAAGTTTGTCTAGAACTCATTTTTCACCGAAAAGAGGCCATCTCGTAGATGCAAGTTTCCCACAAACCATCCGCGGTGTCGGTTTCCTTTGACGAGCCCAATCTCGTGTCGGCTGCCGGGCTGCTGCCGGTCATGACGCTGGCCCGGGACGCCGGGCTGCACGAGCTCGCCCAGGACTGGCTGACGGTGCCGACGGATAAGGGCGCGAACGCCGGGCTGAAAGTCGCTTCCCTGGTCGCCGGGATGGTCGCCGGGGCAGACTCGATTGATGACATGACCCTGTTGCGCCACGGCGGGATGAAGCGGCTCTTCACCGCCTGCTACGCGCCCTCGACCCTGGGCTCGTTCCTGCGGTCCTTCACGTTCGGGCACGTGCGCCAACTGGACGCTGTCGCCTCCCGTTTCCTGGCCGGCCTGGGGACCCGGGCCCCGCTGCTCGGGAGCCCCGGGGCGGAGGACTTCGTGTTCGTCGATGTTGACGACACGATCATCGAGGTCCACGGCTACGCCAAGCAGGGTTCCGGCTACGGGTACTCCGGGGTCCGCGGCCTGAACGCCCTGCTGGCCACGGTCTCCACCAAAGACACCGCCCCGGTAATCGCGGCCCAGCGGCTGCGCAAGGGCGCGGCGAACTCGGCCCGCGGAGCCAAACGCCTGATCACCGATGCCCTGTCCACGCTCAAAGGCCTCCAGACCGGAGGGCAGAGTCGCGGGCGGGTGCTCTGCCGGTTCGATTCGGCCTTCTATGGCCATGCAGCGGTTTCCGCCGCGCTGGCCGGCGGGGCCGAGGTCTCGGTGACCGTGCGCATGGACCCGGCCGTCAAACGGGCTATCGCCGGGATCCCGGAGACGGCATGGGAAATGATCGAATACACCGACGCGGTCTTCGACGAGACCACCAACACCTGGGTCTCGAAGGCTGAGGTCGCCGAAACCGTGTTCACCGCGTTCTCCTCCCGGAAAAAGGCCGAGCAGGTCACCGGCCGGCTGGTGGTGCGCCGCATCCCGGAACTGAACAAGAAAGCCAGCGACGGACAACCCACCTTGTTTGAAACCCATCGGCACCACGCGTTCTTCACCACCGTGGACGCCAAGGTTCTGGACACTGTCGCCGCGGACCAAACCCACCGCAAACACGCTCAGATCGAGCAGGTGAACGCCGATCTGAAGGACAGTGCGCTGGCTCATATGCCCTCAGGTGTTTTCGCGGCGAACTCCGCCTGGCTGGTTGCCGCGGTCATGGCCTATAACCTCACCCGCGCCGCCGGGCTCCTCGCCGCAGGCCCCTTCGGCAAGGCCCGGACCGGCACGATCCGCCGCAAACTCATCCACGTCCCGGCCCGCATCGCCACCAGCGCCCGGAAAATCCGGCTTCATCTCCCCGAAGCCTGGCCCTGGCAAACAGCATGGCAGGGCCTCTTCGAGCACCTCTACCCGCCGCCACAACCGGCCTGAACCCACACCAACCAGCCACACGGCGCAACCAGGACCACCAGTGGAACACCCCGACAGCGAGGCCGGATGATCCACCATGCCCAAACACCTCACCGCAGCCAGCCCGGAATTACGCCCGGGACCGGCTGCCGATCGGTGGATCAAGGCTTAGCGCTAACGGCTGCATGAATCCTCCTCAACCCCCAAGGAGGGCAGCTCATGAACGGCACAACTCGTCTGACCCAGGCCCTGGATACTGAGCTGGTGAGCCGGCTTCAGTCCGTGAGCTTTCCCACCATCGGGCATTTCCTGGAGGCAGGTTTCCTCGACTCGGGCGTCCGGTCGATGCTCCGAAACGTTCACGTGGTTGGCCGGGCAGTGACAGTTCGCGTTGCCTCTGCAGATGCCTTCGCCACGAACCGGGCGCTGGCGCTTCTGGAACCGGGCGACGTTCTTGTCATCGAAACAGGGCATGACACGACTCATGCACCTGTGGGTGCTGTCACCGCGTGTGCAGCCCAATGCGCCGGTGCCGCGGGGATCGTCGTGGACGGGGTGGTGACCGACATCGTGGAGCTCCGGAGCGCGGGGCTTCCGGTTTTCGCGCGCGGAACCAGTGTCCTCACTGCTAAGCGCAAGCTCGATGCCAACAGCGCGGCAAATGTTCCTGTGCTGTGCGGCGGGGTGACGGTAATCCCCGGCGACGTAGTGATGGCCGACGACAACGGTGTCCTTGTCCTTTCTCCGGAGGATGCCGCTGCCATTGTCGATTTAGCCGTGTCAACGGATCGCGCTGAACCGGACATTCTGCGACGTCTGCGTTCGGGGGAGGCCATCGACACGGTTCTTCCCGGCGGCATAGAATAAGCTCCCCGGAACCGCCGAATGCGAAGTGCCCGACTGGTATTTCCAGTCGGGCGCTTTGGTGTGATCATCAGGGTTTACTGGTGGCATGTCTGCAGAGCACGGTTGCGTCGCCCCGGGCCGTTCACGGGCGAGGAAGCTTCGGTGCCGTGCAGGGCGGCGTAACGTGGTAGTTCGGCCCCCAGTTCGTTGGCACGCCCCGGCCGAGATCCCGCAGACAGCCTGAACGTGTCAGATGTTGCGCGCTGGCCGCGAGCCTGCTTAGAGCCGTGCAAGCACTGGCGCCAAGCGGTGGATGCCCTCGGTGATCAGGCTGGGGCTGAGCGCGCTGAATGCCAGGCGCAGCTGATGCGACGGGGCGGTGGTCGGTGAAAACGCGGCTCCCGGGAAGAACACCACACCGGCGTCCACCGCCGTCGTGATGAGCGCCTGGGTGTCCACCGACCCAGGCAGCGTGAGCCAGGTGAAGAAGCCGCCTTCAGGCCTGGTCCAGGTCACGCCGTCGGGCATGGTCTCCGAGAGCGCCGCTAGGGCGGCGTCGCTGCGAAGCCGATAGGCGGCACGTGAGACATCGAGCTGGCCTTGCCAGTCGTAGTCGCGGAGATAAGCAGAGGTGAGCATCTGGTTGAAGGCCGGCGGGCACAGGGTGCTGGACTCTCCGATAATGAGGAAGCGCTGCTTCAAGTGAGGCGGAACCAGCGCCCAGCCGAGCCTGAGGCCGGGAGCGAATATTTTGGAGAAGGAACTCAAATAGATGACGTCCAAGGGGTTGGCCGCCCGCATTGCCGGGAGCGCGTCTCCACGGTAGCGGAGCAATCCATAAGGGTTGTCTTCCACCACGAGGATGTTGGCGTCCCGGCAGATGTCGACTACCTGCTGACGCCGCTCCATGCTGAGCGTTACACCTGTTGGATTGTTGAAGTTGGGAATCGTGTAGAGGAACTTGATGCGCTTCCCCACTCGCCGCAACGCATGGATGCGTTCCTGCAGAGCTTCCGGGATCAGTCCGTCGGAGTCCGTCAGAACAGGTTGGACGTCGACTTCGTACACGGAAAACGTGCCGAGCGCACCCATATACGTGGCATCATCCGTCAGCACCGTATCGCCTGGATCGCAAAGAATCTTCGTCACGGTGTCAAGACCGGACTGGGATCCGATGGTCACGGAAACATCGTCGGGGTCGGCGTCAGTGATGCCTTCGAGGGACATGATCGAGCAGATCTGCGACCGCAGTTCCTCGGTTCCCTGCCCCGCACCGTACTGCAGCGCCCGGGAACCCTGTCCGGCGATAAATGGCCGCAGACGTCTCGCCAAGGGCAGCCAGAGGCAGTGATCCGACGTCGGGGTTTCCACCTGCCAGCGAAATAATCCCTGGCCGTGCAGCGGCGGCAAAGATCTCCCGCACGGCCGTGGACGGGGTGCGTGCCGCCCGTCGGGCCCACAATTCCGTATGGTGCGAGCGGACGGACATGGCATCCTGCTCCGCCGCGATCACGGCGTGCGTTTCCCTTCGGTGGAAACAGGCTCCAGGTCGCCGTTGCAGAGCCTGCTGGCCACCTCAGTCAGCATGGTCAGGCCTGCGACGATGTCCTCATCTGTGGTGTATTCGTGCTCGTTGTGCGAGATGCCGTCCACGCTGGGCACGAACAGCATCACCGTGGGAACGATGTCCTTCATGTTGGTGGAGTCGTGCCCGGCCAAGGTCATCACAGTCTTGTTGGATAGGCCAAGATCGGCGGCAACCTTGGCCGCGAGTTCCACGCCTTCGGGCTGGTAGGGCGTGACCGGCCAGGAGTGGGAGTGGTGGCGTTCCACAGTGACGTTTGCCAGCCGCTCGATCTCGGTGATCCGCTGATGCAGCAAGGCGTCGGCCGCTGACAGGACGGACTCGTCGGCGCTCCGCAGATCCAGCAACAGGCTGACGCGGGATGGCACAACCACAGGGGAGTTCGGATAAACGGTGAGCTGGCCCACCGAGGTATGCAGAACGCCAGGGAACTTGTCTGCCAGTTCGCGGGCTGCCACCACCATCATGGCGGCGCCTAGAAGGGCATCCTTGCGGTCCGCGATGACGGTGGAGCCGGTGTGCGCCTGCTCGCCGTGCACCACGAACTCGTACTTGTTGGCCGCCCAGTTGGAGTGCACCAGCCCGATGGTGATGCCTTCCCGCTCCATGCTGCGGCCCTGCTCGATGTGGATTTCGGCGCAGAACGCCGCCTCTGGGCCCTCATAGTCACCGCGGCAGCCGATGGCATCCAAGGCGTCACGGACGCTCACTCCGCCGGCATCCTTGGTGGCCAGAGCTGTCTCCAGCGGGAGCTTGCCCGTGTACACGGAGGAACCCATCATGGACGGCTTGAAGCGGGAACCTTCTTCGTTGAACCAGTTGACCACCGCGATGTTGAAGCGGGGCTGGCTGGCCCGCCCGGCAGAGTCCCATTTCTCCACCAGACGGAACGCCGCGTGCGCCGCGGCGAGGACACCGTACGCGCCGTCGTAACGCCCCGCCGTCGGCTGTGAATCCATGTGTGAACCCACCACTACGTACGGTGCGCCCGGCACTGCCTCGTAGAGGCCCCACTGGTTTCCGGCGCGGTCAATCCTTACGGTGAAGCCGCGACTCTCGAGGAGACCCGCAAGCCAGCGGCGCTGCTCGCCGTCCGGCACGCTGGCCGCCTGCCGGTCCACACCACCGTTCTCCGTTGAGCCAAACTGGCTCATGATCCGGAAGTCCCGGATGAACGCGGCGTCATCGGTGCTGAAAGCTGTTGTGGTGGTCATGGTATTCCCCTATGAATTCTCTGATGGGCGGTGCTGGAGAACCTTTGGCCTGTCGTGGGTCAGTTCCAGGCCAGGTGTTAGGTGCGTGAACGTGCCGCCGACGGAAGTGGCGAGCACTTGGAGTCCGGAGATATCGTCGACGGCGAGCGGAGAGCCGGACAGGACAGCGAAGTCCGCCAGTCTCCCGGGGGTCAGTGCGCCCTTGATGTGGGACGTGCCGGTGGCCGCAGCAGCTCCGGTGGTATAGGCCGCCAGGGCCTGAATCGGGGTCAGTCGCTCATCCGGGTTCCCGAAGACATTCCCCGTTGAAGTGCGCCGGTCCACGAACGCCTGCATCCCGCGGAGCACGTTGCCGTCTGCCACCGGACGGTCCGAGCTGCCGGCAACCGTCACGCCGGCCGCCAGGAAGGACGCCGCCCGGTAGGCCCAGCCCAGCCGTTCCTGGCCCAGCGAGGCGGTCATGCCGTCCCCGCCGTCGGCGAAGAAACTGGCCTGCGGGGTGACGGCGATTTCTGCCGCCGCGATCCGGGCCACCTGTTCGGGCCTGGTGATGGACGCATGTTCGATCCGGTTGGGCACGGTCCGCGGCGCGTACTTTTCCGCGCACTCCGTGATGATGTCAAGCGCCAGGTCCACGGCCCGGTCCCCGATGGCATGGGCGGCTATGGACCAGCCTGCCGCGTAGGCGGCCTCGATCCGGTTCCGCAGCGCTTCCGGATCGGCCTGGAAATACCCGGTGTTGCTGCTGTTGTCGGTGTGTCCGTGGCTGCAGTATGCCTCGCTGACCGCCGCTGTTTCGCCCAGCAGCGAGCCGTCCAGAAAGACTTTGGCCGGCCCGAGGGACAGGAATTCGTTGCCAAACCCGCTGTACATGCCCAAATCGAGGCCTGCCGCCCCGGCCGGATCTGCGCCATGCCCATCCAGCGGGTGGAGCGCATCCAGGACCGGCATGAGCTGCGCGCGTGCGTGGAGCCTGCCGTTGGCCATGGCCCGCTGGTAGGCGGCCAGTTCCACGGGGCTGTGTCCGATCCAGCCGCCGCCGATTCCGGCTTCGGTGAAGCTGGTGATTCCTTCCGACGCGTAGTACCGGGTTCCACGGTCCAGGGCTGCTTCGATGCCGTCCAGGGTGTACGGCAGGATCAGCTGTTGGATCAGCTGCTGCGCCGTCTCCTGGACCAGCCCCGTGGGCCGGCCGGCGGCGTCGCGGACTATCACCCCGCCGTCGGGGTCGGGGAACGACGGTGATTCGGCACCTGCCAGCCGCAGCGCCGCGGTGTTGACCACAGCCATGTGCCCCGAATTGTGGCGGATAAACAACGGCCGGTTCCCGGTGATTCGATCCAGTACGGCGATGTCCGGAAACTTGCCGCCATGCTGTGTCTGGCTGAAGCCGGTGGCCATGAGCCATCCAGTCTGCTGATCCGGCGTTTTCTCCTCACCGGGGGTCCCAACCGCAGCCATGTCCGCCTCCAGCAGGGCATACAGCTGGTCCAGGCCGCGGGCGGCGGTAAGGTCCACTTCTGCCAGCCCCAGGCCGAACCAGGTGGTGTGGCAGTGGGCGTCGATGAAGCCGGGAGTCACTGTGGCGCCGTCGAGGTCCAGGACCTCGACGGCGTCCAGCCCGTACAGGTCTTCGTCCAGGCCGACCACGCGGCCCTGCCAGATGCCCAACGAGGTGGCGTGCGGGCGCCGCTCGTCCATGGTGATGATGTCCGCATTGCACAGCAGCAGATCGAGTTTCATGGTTTACCTAGCGTGGGTTTAGCGGTGGGAGGTGGTGACGGATTTGATGCGGGTGTAATCCTCCAGCCCGAAGACGGAGAGGTCCTTGCCGGTGCCGGAGTGCTTGAAGCCGCCGTGCGGGGCCTCGGCCGAAATCACCTGGTGGCAGTTGATCCATACGGTGCCAAAGTCCAGTTCATTGGAGACCCGCGTGACCACTCCGTGGTTGTCGGACCAGACGCTGGACGCCAGGGCGTACTTGGTGCCATTGGCCAGCTCAAGTGCTTCTTCCTCGGTGCGGAAGGGTTGGACGGTGACGACGGGGCCGAAGATTTCGTCGCACACCACCTCGTCGCTTTGGAACACGCCGTCGATCACCGTCGGTTCGAAGTGGTAGCCGGTGCCGGTGCGCTTGCCACCGGCGAGGACCTTGGCGTTGGCTGGCAGCCGGGACATAAAACCCTCCACCTGGTCCAGCTGGGCGGCGCTGTTAAGCGGTCCGAGGTCGGCACTGTCACCTCCCACCTGAAGCGCGGAAGCGGCTTCGGCGAGCGCGGCCGCGAACTCGGTGTGGATGGTTTCGTGCACCAGGACGCGGGTCACGGCGGTGCAGTCCTGCCCGGCGTTGAAGAACGCACTGAGCGCGATCTCTTTGGCTGTCAGCTGAATGTCGACGTCGGCGAAAACTATCGCCGGCGCTTTGCCACCGAGTTCCAGATGGACGTCCTTAAGTGTCTTCGAAGCTGCGGACATGACCTGCGCCCCGGCACGGGTGGAGCCGGTGATGGACACCATTTCCGGGATCTCGTGGTCCACCATGGCGGCGCCGGTTTCGCGGCCGCCGCAGAGGATGTTCACCACGCCTGCAGGGTAGGCTTCCTGTGCCAGCTCACCCAGGATCACGGTGGACCAGGGCGTGGTGTCGGCCGGCTTGAGCACCAGCGTGTTACCGGCGGCCAGGGCCGGCCCGATCTTCCAGATGGCCATCATGAACGGGTAGTTCCAGGGGGTGATCTGGGCGACCACGCCGAGGGGTTCCCGGCGGACCGTCGAGGAGAATCCCCTCACGTATTCGGTCTGTGCCGTTCCGGAAACCACGCGGCACGCACCGGCGAAGAAGCGGAGCTGGTCTGCGCCCCTCAGGATTTCGATCTCCCTGGTGATCTGCCGGGGCTTTCCGGTGCAGGCGACTTCTGCCTCAAGCAACCGGTCGGCGTTGGCCTCGATCAGGTCGGCGAGTTTGAGCATCATGGCCTGGCGTTCCGCCGGGGTGGTCCGCTTGTAGCTCGTGAACGCTGTGTGCGCGGCCTGGAAGGCGCGGTCCACGGTGGCTGAGTCGCTGTCCGGTGCGCTGCCGAGCTGGACTCCGGTGGCCGGATCAAAGAACGGCAAGGAAGACGCAGCTGGAACGGACTGGCCGTTGATGATGTTGTTCAGAGTGATCATGGAATGCTCCGGTCAGTTGCTGGCGGTCTGGGGCGAGCGGGTGGCCGGGTCCTGCGGCAGGTGCAAGACCGCGGGAAGCCCGGACTCGGCTGCCCGCCGGAACGCGGCAGCGAAGTCCTCGGCCTTCTCAATGCGCTCGCCGTAGCCGCCGTAGGAGCGGGCCAGGGCGGCGAAGTCCGGGTTGGTCATGTGCGTACCGGAAGGGCGGCCGGGGTAGTGGTTTTCCTGGTGTTCGCGGATGGTGGCAAAAATGCCGTTGTCCACCACCAGCGCGATGAACCGGGCGCCGTGGCTCATGGCCGTGGCGATCTCCTGCCCGTTCATCATGAAACAGCCGTCGCCGGCCACGGAGATGACCTGACGGCCCGGGTACGCCAGGGAGGCGGCCACCGCTGCGGGGATGCCCATGCCCATGGCGCCGTTGCGGGGCGCGGCCAGTGAGTTCGCGGCGTTGTGCTTGAGGTAGCGGGCCGGCCAGAGCGAGTGGTTTCCCGCCCCGTAGGTGATGACGGCGTCGTCGTCCATTTCCTGTTTCAGGATTTCCATAACGACGGCGAGGTCCACCCCCGTGCCTCCGTCCGGCTGGGCGGTGGAGAACTTTTCGTAGTCGGCGCGGGCTTCGGCGAACCAGCCCGCGGCCGGCTTCGCCGCGGAGGTGGTCGCGGCGAGAACCGTGGCGAAGGATGCGACGTGGGCGGGGATGTGCTGGTCCAGCCGGCCGAAGTGGCCCAGCAGGTCCGCGTCGGCGTTGACCACCACGGTGACGGCATCGAGACCACGCCGGTAGCCGTCGGAGAGCACATCGGCGCGGACGCAGCCGACGAAGACGATCAGATCGGCCTCGTCCAACCGTGCGGCATTGGCGTCGCTGCGGGCGTAGCCTAAGTATCCGGCGTAGGCGCCGCTGTTATGGGGAACGGCGTCGTAGGAGCGGAAATCAGCCAGGACTGGAATGCCGTGGCGGGCAGCCCAG
Organism: Arthrobacter sp. UYCu723; assembly: GCF_054059215.1. Taxonomy (NCBI): domain Bacteria; kingdom Bacillati; phylum Actinomycetota; class Actinomycetes; order Micrococcales; family Micrococcaceae; genus Arthrobacter; species Arthrobacter sp. UYCu723. The sequence goes on along the minus strand of NZ_JBSSBW010000001.1, from coordinate 4,727,768 downwards.
CCGGCCAACGCTTCGGAAGAAGCCTGGTCCCAGCCTTCGCCGCCGACCACGATCAAGGGTTTGTGTGATGCTGCCAGGCGCTGTTCCAGCCCGGCCAGGTCCGCCGTGGTCGGCTCGGACCGTGCCACCACTCGCGGCTCCACAGTCCCGGAGTCGATGGCGTGGACCAGGACGTCCTCGGGGAGCCCGATCACCACCGGTCCGGGGCGGCCGCTCAGTGCGGTGAAGATCGCGTCGTCCACCACCCGGGCGGCGGACGCGGCGTCATCGAGCGTCACTACTTTCTTGGCGGTGCTCCCGAACCAGGCGTTGATGTCGAATTCCTGGAAGGACTCCCGGCCGCGGTCCGCCACCGGGATCAGCCCCACGAACAGGATCATCGCGGTGGCATCCTGGTGCGCGGTGTGGATGGCGATGAACGCGTTGGCCGCACCCGGGCCACGGGTCACCATCGCCACACCGGGCAACTCCGTGAGCCGGCCCTCCGCCAGGGCCATAAAACCGGCGCCGCCCTCATGCCGGGTCACCACCGTTTCAATGGAAGAGCCATGCAGCCCGTCCAGGACATCCAGGAAACTCTCACCCGGGACACTGTAAACCCGCTTGATGCCGGCCTTTTCGAGCTGCGCGACAATCAGGTGACCGGCAGTGGTTGCTGTACTCAATGCTTCATACCTTCTTCTTCGATGCTGAGTGCCGGCAGGAAGATGCCGGACAGTGCGGTCATGATGGAAACCACCAGGAGGATGATGGCGCCAGGCCAGAATGAGTTCCCGCTGGCGGCCACTAATGCGGTGGCAATCAACGGCACGAAGCCTGAAATCACGCCGGCGCTATTGGAGGTGATGGCTACGCCGGTGTAACGGACCTTGGTGGCGAAGAGCGAGGTCAGCGCGGTGCCGGAGACGGCGTAAGGGACGGACAGGGTGCATACGCTGACGATCATGGCCAGGATCACCAGGACAGGGTTGGCGGTGTCGATCGCGAGGAAGACCGGTACAGCGACAACAGCGGAGGCGATGCCGCCCCAGAGGATGACCTTGCTGGCGCCGTACTTCTCGCCCATGCGTCCGGCCCAGATCAGCACGAAGATCTCGAACACCGCGGCGAGGAGCGAGCCCATGAGGAGGATCTCGTAGGGCATCTTGAGGACCTTGGTGCCGTAGAAGACCACAAAGCTGGTGATGAGGTAGAAGCCGCCGATGCCCAGGAGCGCAGAGCACCCGCCCACCAGGATCTGGCGCCAGCTCTTCGTCAGCACACCGCGAATAGGGGCGTGCTCCGTTTCGCCGGACTCCATGAGGGCCTCGAACTCGGGCGATTCGCTGAGCTTGCTGCGGATCCACATCGAGATGGCCAGCAGTGGGATGGCCGCAATAAACGGGATGCGCCAGCCCCAGGCGTCGAAGTTGGTTTGCCCGACGAGGTAGAGCATGCCGAAGAAGCCGCCGGAGGACAGGATGGTGCCGATCGGGGAACCGATCTGCGGCAGGGCGGCATAGCGGGCGCGCTTGGCAACCGGGGCGTTTTCGACGGCGATAATCACCGCGCCGCTCCACTCGCCGCCCACGGCCAGTCCCTGTAGGATCCGCAGCGCCACCAGGATGATGGGGGCTGCGACACCGATGGTCGCATAGTTCGGCAGCAGCCCGATCAGGCCGGTGACAACACCGATGCCGACAATGGTGATCATCAGGACTTTCTTGCGCCCCACCTTGTCGCCCAGGGCTCCGAAGATGAATCCACCGATGGGACGGGCCACGAAGCCCACGGCAAGGGTGGCGAAGGAACTCATGGCGGCGACGAACGGATCAGCTGAAACAAAGTACTGGGCGTTGAACACCAGGGCGGCGGCCGTAGTGAAGAGGAAGAAGTCGTACCACTCCAGCGCAGTGCCCACCAGCGCGGCTAGTGCCACTTTTTTCGTCACACGCTCGTCTACAACGCGGGGTACCAGTGGTCCGAGAACAGTTGCGGGGCTGTTGCTTGCCATGCTTACTCCAAATACGGATGGTGGTGCGGATAGATTCTGCCGGGCGGGGCCGGCCGAGGCCCATCGGGGCGGTCGGGCCAGGATAGGTGTGATGCGTTTCACCGGACTCAATTGTCTCAGTCGATCTGCTCAAATAAGATAGCTAGCGACAACCGAATTCGGCTTGTATCGTGTGTAAATGCACAATAATGAGGATGTTGCGGTCTCGCGCAGGTGGTCAGAACTGGTGGAACTGCTGCACGACAAGGTGGATACCTTGGCTGGGAAATTCATCACCCAAGTCCGGGAGATCCCCGAATATCGGGATTCCACCGTTGACACCGACGAGATCATGCAGACGGCCCGGGAAACCTTCCATCGGCTGGTGAATGCCCTCAGGAACGGCGGGAGCCGTCCCGAAGGGGAACGCGATGGAGAATTTTCTGCGGCCTTGGGTGCCAAACGTGCCCGGTCCGGAATTCCAGCCGAAGCGCTCATTTCCGCCGTCCGCCTGGATTTCACCATCCTTTGGGCAGAACTGCTGGCCATTGCCACTCCGGAAGATGCGCCAATGTTGACCGCCCGCGTGGATCAAGTGTGGCGCGTTGTCGACGAATTCGCCGTCCGCACGCACACGAGTTACCTCAATGAACGGGTGCGGATGGCTCAGGAGGAGTCCAGCATTCAGAACGAGTTCATTGCAAGGCTCTTCAGTGTGGTGAGCCCCTCGGCGGACACAGCTGCCCAGGTAGCTGAGGCGTTGGGAGTCTCCGCCAATGCTCGGTTTGGGCTCGTCGCGGCTAGTGGAAGCGCCGCCGCCCGGCTGCGAGCTGCTCAGGTGAAAGCCGCGGCCAAGCGCAACCAGCGGCTCTTTCTCCGTGAATCGGGCGACATGGCCTATGTCTTCTGGCCCGTGGCAGCAGCGCGAACGGGAGAAGTCAAGGCTGTCATCGCAACGGTGCCGCAGGTATTTGCAGATATCCCATGCGGCGTAGCCGAGGCGAACGGCCTGCGCGGATTGCCACAAGCCGCGCGGACTGCTTCAAGTCTGGCGGCCCTCCTGCAGCCCGCGGACACCGGACCGCTATCTGCCAACCTTGCCTGGCCGCGACTTGCCAAGCGGCAACTCGCGGAGGCTGGTCTGGACCTTGTGGAAGAGCTTGACGCTGCGCTTGACCCGTGCCGTGGCGTGGAGCGGGAACGTCTCACCGAGGCTGCCCGCCACTTTCTTCAATCGGGAAGCGTGACGCTCACGGCGGAAGCGCTATTTTGCCACCGGAACACGGTCCTTAACAGGCTCAACCGGTTTCAGGAGTTGACCGGCATTGATCTCACCGTGCCCAACCAAGCCGCACGGCTCGTTGTGGCGTGGGCATAACCCCAACAGATGCAAAATAGAAGCGGACGACGCCGGGAGCCTCCCGCCGTCGTCCGCTTTTGTTTTTGGTGCGCGAGTGGTCAGCTGACTTCGGGGGAAGCCGCCACGTGCTGGACCAAAGTTGCCCGCGAATTTGCAGCCCGAGGGTTGGCCAGGATTGTGAGTCGCAAGGCTAAAGGGTGCGGTATTCGCGGGGGTTGGCGCCGCCGATGTCCTCGGCTCCGCCGAGGCGCCGCGTCTGGGAGGCTAAGTAGGTATCGACGTTCTCGTCGTCGCGGACGACGCCGCCGCCGAAGTCGGTGGCGATCGGGCAGGGTGCGATCGAGTTGACGGTGATACAGCGTGCACCAGGTTCTTTGGCGAAGTCGTTGACTGTCGTCTGGCCGACCAGAGCGAATGCGGCGACGCGGCGTTGTTGACGAGGTAGTCGAAGGAGTTCCGGTCCCAGGTGTCGGTGAGCGCGGTTGCCAGCTCGATGGCGAATGCCGGGAATGTGTCGTACTGGGTGGTGTCTGGTTTCAGGGCGACGGCGCGGCGTCCGCGGGCGGTGATCTCGGTGACGACGGCAGCGGCTTCTTCGTGGTTCGATCGGTAGGTGATCACGACGTCGGTGCCGGCGTCGGCGAGAGCGAGCGCTGATTTCCGGAGCCCTGCGCCGTTCAATCGGGACCAGCCGCCCGGGACCGCCCACTCGAAAGGGTCTAGGACAATTTGGTTGTGGGCCATTCTGAGTCCGGGCGCCCATCCTCACGCTGCCATAACCATGCCTTGCAAGGCGAGGAAGTCCCGGATACGATCGGCGATTTGCGCGATGACGCCCTCAGCGAAGTGGCCCGGTGTGCATGTCAAATGCAGCGGCAATGCCAGGGGGTTGCTGTTGCCGTCGGATGCACCCGCTTCGCGAACAATGATCGCGTGGGCTCCATACAACGGGCGTTCTGTGGAAAAACCAACCCCGCGACCGGCTGCCGCAAGCGCCACGATCGTCTGCCCATCGTCGCACTCTGTCACACCTTGGAAAGCCATGTCGGCCCGGCTGACTGCCTCGTCGATGATGTGGCGGCTCGCGCTGTGGTGTGAAGGAAGAACAGCCGTAACGCCCGCGAAGGAGGAGATGGGGAGCTCGGCGACGCCGTTGAGGGCCCACTCGTGGCCAGCCGAAACGTAAGCCCTGACCGGCACGCGCCCAAGCTGTATATTCCGCAGCACCGGATCCGGTGGCGCCGGCGAGATTGCGAAGTCGCAGCCATTGCGCAGCGATTCCGTCATGTCGAAGTGGTTGATCTCACGGGGAATGATTCTCGGATCATCCGGCCCCATTGTCGCGATGAAGGGCGCCAGGAATATCCGCAGTGAGCCGCTCGTTGTTGCTGCGACGAGTTCCTGAACATATCCGGTACGCAACGCGGTTGCTGCTTCTTCAAAACCGTGGGTTTCCCTCATGAGCCTGCGCGCCATGGGGACGAGCGCGCGGCCGGCAGCTGTCAGTGCAAGCCGGTTGCCCTGGGCTTCGAAGAGCCGCAGTCGCAGTTCACGTTCGAGCGTCTTGATTTGCCGGCCCAAGGCCGGCTGGGCAATGTGCAGGCTCTCCGCGGCACCCGTCACCGTCCTGGCGTCGACAACAGCAAGGAAGTACTGGAGCCGACGAAGATTCATGTTCGATTGACGGGTCATTTGAACTGTAGATCCTTCCATGAAGTCTCGCCGGAATGGCTTGGCCGTGACGGTGGAACATATCGGCTGGCCCAGGCGGGACTCTGCCCGCCTGGGCCAGCCGATGGGGCCGATCGGGGCGCCTTACCGGCTTACGGATTGACGCTGTCCGACAGGGCACCCCCGGTTGGGGGACGCGCTTCCTAGAGGACCTTGCTCAGGAAGCCCTGGGTACGCTGGTGCTGCGGGTTGGCAATGACGTCACGGGGGTTGCCCGACTCGACGACGACGCCGTCGTCCATGAACGTCAGCGTGTCGCCGACTTCGCGTGCGAAACCGATTTCGTGGGTGACGACGACCATCGTCATGCCGGACCTTGCGAGGTCCTTCATGACATTGAGCACGTCGCCGACAAGCTCCGGGTCAAGCGCAGAAGTGGGTTCGTCGAAGAGCATCAGCTCGGGGTCCATGGCCAGGGCGCGGGCGATCGCGACGCGCTGCTGCTGGCCGCCCGAGAGCTGTGCCGGGTAGTGATAGGCACGTTCCGACAGACCAACCCGATCCAGGAGCTCCAGCGCGCGCCTTTTGGTCGAAGACTTGTCCTTGCCTTTGACCTGGATCGGTGCCTCCATGACATTCTCAAGGGCGGTCTTATGGCCGAACAGGTTGAAGCGCTGGAACACCATGCCGATGTTGCGCCGTTGCCGGGCGATCTCCTTGACGTGCAACTCGTGGAGCTTGCCGCCGCGCTCCCGGTAACCGATCAGTTCGTCGTTCACCCGGATCCGGCCGGCGCTGATTGACTCCAGGTGGTTGACGCACCGCAGCAGCGTCGATTTCCCGGAGCCGGAGGGTCCGATCAGCACCGCCACCTCGCCCTGTTTGACCGTCATGTCGATCCCGCGCAACACGTGGTGGCTGCCGTAGAACTTGTGCACCCCTTCGATGCGGACGAGCTCTTTGTCGGAAGCGGGGGCGGTGTGCCCGTTCACGGGTGCGGCGTGTGCGCTCACTTTTGGTCCTCCTCGGTTCTGGTGGCGATGGGTTGGACAGCGACAGCTCCTGTTGTGGGGGCCGCTGCGGCTTTGGCTGCTGCAGGGTTGACGGCGACGGGGGTCATGTTGTCCACGCCTTTGCCGTAGTACTTCTCTATGTGGTGCTGGCCCACCATGAGGATGCTTGTGACGAGCAGGTACCACGTCGCCGCAACGATGAGCAGCGGGATCGGCTGGTATGTGCGGTTGGCAAGGGCATTTGTGACAAAGGTCAGGTCGAGGGTGAACGGCACTGCCAACACCAGTGAGGTGGTCTTGAGCATGCTGATGGTCTCGTTCCCGGTCGGGGGCACGATGACGCGCATGGCCTGGGGCAGGATGATCCGCCACATGACTTTCCGGCGGGCCATTCCCAGGGCCTCAGCCGCCTCCATTTGGCCCTTGTCCACGGACTTCAGGCCTGCGCGGAAGATCTCGGCGAGGTAGGCAGACTCATTGAGCCCGAGGCCGATCACGGCCGGGATGAAGCCTTTGGTGGGGTCGGAGACGACCACGTGCAATAGTTCGGGGCCGAACGGTATCCCCAGCGAGATCGACGGATACAGCACGGTGATCAGGCCCCAAAAGATCAGCTGGGTATACACGGGGGTGCCCCGGAAGAACCAAACCCAGAACCAGGACGACCAGGCCAGGACCGGGTTATCCGACTGGCGCATGAACGATAAAAGAACGGCCAGTACGATCGCGATAATCATGGCCAACACGGTCAGCAGCAGAGTCCACCCCACACCCTTGAAGACGTTCACATCGAGGATGTACGCAGCCACGGTTTCCCACCGGAAATTCGGGTTGGTCGCCACGCTCTGGATACCCAGGGCGACGAACAGGAGGATCACCGCCGCAGCAACCCAGCGGCCGGGGTGGCGCACCGGAACAGCCTTGATCAGCTCCGGAGCGCCCCCTTTCCCGGCGTCGGCAGCCTCTGCTGATTCAAGAACCCCGGAGGATGTGTTGCTCATGAAGGTACGGACGGGTTGACCTCGGACTTAGTGATCGCACCGTCGGATACGCTCCAGCTGTCGAGGACCTTCGTGTAGGTGCCGTCGGCCATGAGCTTGGTCACGACTTTCTGGATGACCTCGCTGAGGGCTTTGTCGTCCTTTGCGATGCCGATGCCGGCAAAGGCTGCCCCGTACATGTCGCCGACCTTTTCCACGGCGCCTTTCGTCTGCTGGGCCGCATAGCCGATAACGGGCGAGTCGGCGCTCATGGCGTCGATGCTGCCGTTGACCAGGCGGGTGGTGATGTCGGTCTGTGTCTTGAGCGAGACGACATCGATCGGTTTCTTACCCTCGGCAAAACACTTTTCGTTGCGCTCCTTCAGATCCGGCTCTTCCTGCGTGGTGCCGGTCTGGACTCCGACGCTCCTGCCGCAAATGTCTTCGAGGGAGAAGTTCTTCGGGTTGCCCTTCTGGACGGCCCACGTGGTGCCGGCGCTGAAGTAGCTGACAAAGTTGACGGCCTGCAGGCGCTTCTGGGTGATCGTGAACGATGCGATGCCCAGATCGTACTTGGGGCCCAGTGCGGGCAGGATGCTGGTGAAATCGGCAGGCCGAAGGTCGATTTCCAGCCCGAGCGTGGCGCCTATGGCCTTGGCGAAGTCGATGTCGTAACCCACTGGAGTGTTGTTGTTGGGGCCACTTAGAAATTGGGCCGGTGCGTACGTCGGCGTGATACCAATCGTCAAGGTGCCCTTGGACTTGATGGCGGCCGGCACCAGGGCTGCGAGTTCTTCGTCTTTCTTGAGGGTGCCTGGATCAAACGTGGCGGCCGCGGAGCCGGTACTGGCGGGTTTGGGGTTCGCATCGGTGCTGGAGGCGTTGGTGCATGCCGTCAGGGCCAGAGCGCTGGCCACCAGAACAGCCAGGGCCTGGGCCGTGAATTTCGTGGAGACAGTCATATGTCGTCCCTCCTGGGATGTAATGCGGTGTTGGGGTCATGCGGCCGTTGCAGGTCTACATGCTAAGTGGCGCAGCCGGGAGACGTGGCACGTTCCCGGGTGCTGAATACTACGGTTGGATGACCGATTGCCGTTTGGGTGTTTCACTATGATCTGGCTAACAGTTCAAGTCCGTCCAGGACCAGAATTGGCTTGTCTCAGTGCCATGTCGGCATAGTGGTGATCAGACGCCACCCCCGCATGAGGCAGGTCAGACGCGGCCTGTACGCAGCGGTCCTCGAGGCCCTGTCGGCCCGTTGGCGTATGAGGCACTACCTGTTCGTATAGACCTTCCGGCCGTCCTGGCGCAGGAAGGCCGTTCGTGGGTAGTCGGCCGTGGCCGCGATCCAGAGGACCGCTTCACCTTTTTCGTTACGCGTTCGTCTACAACGCGGGGTACCAGTGGTCCGAGAACAGTTGCGGGGCTGTTGCTTGCCATGCTTACTCCAAATACGGATGGTGGTGCGGATAGATTCTGCCGGGCGGGGCCGGCCGAGGCCCATCGGGGCGGTCGGGCCAGGATAGGTGTGATGCGTTTCACCGGACTCAATTGTCTCAGTCGATCTGCTCAAATAAGATAGCTAGCGACAACCGAATTCGGCTTGTATCGTGTGTAAATGCACAATAATGAGGATGTTGCGGTCTCGCGCAGGTGGTCAGAACTGGTGGAACTGCTGCACGACAAGGTGGATACCTTGGCTGGGAAATTCATCACCCAAGTCCGGGAGATCCCCGAATATCGGGATTCCACCGTTGACACCGACGAGATCATGCAGACGGCCCGGGAAACCTTCCATCGGCTGGTGAATGCCCTCAGGAACGGCGGGAGCCGTCCCGAAGGGGAACGCGATGGAGAATTTTCTGCGGCCTTGGGTGCCAAACGTGCCCGGTCCGGAATTCCAGCCGAAGCGCTCATTTCCGCCGTCCGCCTGGATTTCACCATCCTTTGGGCAGAACTGCTGGCCATTGCCACTCCGGAAGATGCGCCAATGTTGACCGCCCGCGTGGATCAAGTGTGGCGCGTTGTCGACGAATTCGCCGTCCGCACGCACACGAGTTACCTCAATGAACGGGTGCGGATGGCTCAGGAGGAGTCCAGCATTCAGAACGAGTTCATTGCAAGGCTCTTCAGTGTGGTGAGCCCCTCGGCGGACACAGCTGCCCAGGTAGCTGAGGCGTTGGGAGTCTCCGCCAATGCTCGGTTTGGGCTCGTCGCGGCTAGTGGGAACGCCGCTGCCCGGCTGCGAACGGCCCACGCAAAGGCCGCGGCCAAGCGCAACCAGCGGCTCTTTCTCCGGGAATCGGGCGACATGGCCTATGTCTTCTGGCCCGTGGCAGCATCGCGGGCAGGAGACGACAAACCTGTCACCCCAACCGTGCCCCAGGTATTTCTAGCCCAGTTTGCAGATATCCCGTGCGGTGTAGCCGAGGCGAACGGCCTGCGCGGATTGCCACAAGCCGCGCGGACTGCTTCAAGTCTGGCGGCCCTCCTGCAGCCCGCGGACACCGGACCGCTATCTGCCAACCTTGCCTGGCCGCGACTTGCCAAGCGGCAACTCGCGGAGGCTGGTCTGGACCTTGTGGAAGAGCTTGACGCTGCGCTTGACCCGTGCCGTGGCGTGGAGCGGGAACGTCTCACCGAGGCTGCCCGCCACTTTCTTCAATCGGGAAGCGTGACGCTCACGGCGGAAGCGCTATTTTGCCACCGGAACACGGTCCTTAACAGGCTCAACCGGTTTCAGGAGTTGACCGGCATTGATCTCACCGTGCCCAACCAAGCCGCACGGCTCGTTGTGGCGTGGGCATAACCCCAACAGATGCAAAATAGAAGCGGACGACGCCGGGAGCCTCCCGCCGTCGTCCGCTTTTGTTTTTGGTGCGCGAGTGGTCAGCTGACTTCGGGGGAAGCCGCCACATGCTGGACCAAAGTTGCCCGCGAATTTGCAGCCCGAGGGTTGGCCAGGATTGTGAGTCGCAAGGCTAAAGGGTGCGGTATTCGCGGGGGTTGGCGCCGCGTCTGGGAGGCTAAGCCTTGATCCACCGATCGGCAGCCGGTCCCGGGCGTAATTCCGGGCTGGCTGCGGTGAGGTGTTTGGGCATGGTGGATCATCCGGCCTCGCTGTCGGGGTGTTCCACTGGTGGTCCTGGTTGCGCCGTGTGGCTGGTTGGTGTGGGTTCAGGCCGGTTGTGGCGGCGGGTAGAGGTGCTCGAAGAGGCCCTGCCATGCTGTTTGCCAGGGCCAGGCTTCGGGGAGATGAAGCCGGATTTTCCGGGCGCTGGTGGCGATGCGGGCCGGGACGTGGATGAGTTTGCGGCGGATCGTGCCGGTCCGGGCCTTGCCGAAGGGGCCTGCGGCGAGGAGCCCGGCGGCGCGGGTGAGGTTATAGGCCATGACCGCGGCAACCAGCCAGGCGGAGTTCGCCGCGAAAACACCTGAGGGCATATGAGCCAGCGCACTGTCCTTCAGATCGGCGTTCACCTGCTCGATCTGAGCGTGTTTGCGGTGGGTTTGGTCCGCGGCGACAGTGTCCAGAACCTTGGCGTCCACGGTGGTGAAGAACGCGTGGTGCCGATGGGTTTCAAACAAGGTGGGTTGTCCGTCGCTGGCTTTCTTGTTCAGTTCCGGGATGCGGCGCACCACCAGCCGGCCGGTGACCTGCTCGGCCTTTTTCCGGGAGGAGAACGCGGTGAACACGGTTTCGGCGACCTCAGCCTTCGAGACCCAGGTGTTGGTGGTCTCGTCGAAGACCGCGTCGGTGTATTCGATCATTTCCCATGCCGTCTCCGGGATCCCGGCGATAGCCCGTTTGACGGCCGGGTCCATGCGCACGGTCACCGAGACCTCGGCCCCGCCGGCCAGCGCGGCGGAAACCGCTGCATGGCCATAGAAGGCCGAATCGAACCGGCAGAGCACCCGCCCGCGACTCTGCCCTCCGGTCTGGAGGCCTTTGAGCGTGGACAGGGCATCGGTGATCAGGCGTTTGGCTCCGCGGGCCGAGTTCGCCGCGCCCTTGCGCAGCCGCTGGGCCGCGATTACCGGGGCGGTGTCTTTGGTGGAGACCGTGGCCAGCAGGGCGTTCAGGCCGCGGACCCCGGAGTACCCGTAGCCGGAACCCTGCTTGGCGTAGCCGTGGACCTCGATGATCGTGTCGTCAACATCGACGAACACGAAGTCCTCCGCCCCGGGGCTCCCGAGCAGCGGGGCCCGGGTCCCCAGGCCGGCCAGGAAACGGGAGGCGACAGCGTCCAGTTGGCGCACGTGCCCGAACGTGAAGGACCGCAGGAACGAGCCCAGGGTCGAGGGCGCGTAGCAGGCGGTGAAGAGCCGCTTCATCCCGCCGTGGCGCAACAGGGTCATGTCATCAATCGAGTCTGCCCCGGCGACCATCCCGGCGACCAGGGAAGCGACTTTCAGCCCGGCGTTCGCGCCCTTATCCGTCGGCACCGTCAGCCAGTCCTGGGCGAGCTCGTGCAGCCCGGCGTCCCGGGCCAGCGTCATGACCGGCAGCAGCCCGGCAGCCGACACGAGATTGGGCTCGTCAAAGGAAACCGACACCGCGGATGGTTTGTGGGAAACTTGCATCTACGAGATGGCCTCTTTTCGGTGAAAAATGAGTTCTAGACAAACTTCATTTTCCTTGAAAAGGCGGCCATTCTCGGTTTAAAACGCCGACGTAGCCCCAATCAACATCGGTGGATCAAGGCTAAGTAGGTATTGACGTTCTCGTCGTCGCGGACGACGCCGCCGCCGAAGTCGGTGGCGATCGGGCAGGGTGCGATCGAGTTGACGGTGATACAGCGTGCACCAGGTTCTTTGGCGAAGTCGTTGACTGTCGTCTGGCCGACCAGAGTGAATGGGGCGACGCGGCGTTGTTGACGAGGTAGTCGAAGGAGTTCCGGTCCCAGGTTCGGGTGAGCGCGGCTGCCAGCTCGATGGCGAATGCCGGGACTGTGTCGTACTGGGTGGTGTCTGGTTTCAGAGCGACGGCGCGAAGTCCGCGGGCGATAATCTCGGTGACGACGACGACGACGACGCCAAGGCCGCGGTTTCCGCCGGTGATGAGGCTGTCACATTAACCGCCGTCAACGGGCAGTACCACCAATGCCTCGTGGACCTGATGTACCGGGGTGGGGGGCGGTGTGGAAATAGATTCACAGAGTACGGCGGCGGTTTTTTGCCCAAATTCGTAGGGTTGGAGGTCCAGGCCGGCCACATAGGAGTCGTTCAGGTTGTCCTGAGAGTTCAGCAGCGACGCTAGCTTTACCTTTCCTGGGCGTTGTCCGATGCGCGTCAGTGCGGCCTCTGCTCGTTGAGCGACGTCTTGCCACCCGAATAGGAGGGAATCAACGTCACCGCCGGACAGTGCGTCCGTCAGGGAATCTTCAAGTTCACTGTTCGTGGGGAAGCTACTGACCAATTCCACTACTGGTCGGATGTTTCTGCGGGTGCACCATTCCTTGTACCCGGCAACGATTTGTCGGGCCCATGAATATTCGTCCCCGGGCTCGGGGCAAATCAGGGCTGGATGTTCGGCTCCGTGCGAGGCCATGGCGTCCAGAATTTCCCCGCACATCTTGGCGTGTTCGATCTCAATGGTGCCTGCGGCCCGGTCCTCCGGAAATCCGGCGACCCGTCCGGCCGTCACCACGGGCAGGAAAGCGGGGAGCAGCGACTGCACCACAGGGTCGCCCATCATGGCGTCGACCAGGATGACTCCGTCCACATGTGCCCAGCCGGATCTGTCTGCGGAGCGGTCTGAGACGAGGGTCAGGTCGTAGCCATGCCTGGCTGCCTCGTCGGCAACGCCTAGGGCGAAGGGCATGTAGAAGGACATGTTGCGAACCCGTTGGGGCACGTATAGGGCAATGGCACCGGTTGAGCTTTCCCGCAGTTGCCGGGCTGCGCGGTTTGATACATAGCCGGCTTCCTGTGCTGCTGCCATGACCTTTGCCCTTGTTTCCTCGGCAACCCGGCCGGAGCCCTTGAGTGCGTCGGCCACGGTGGTCTTGGAGATCCCCAGGTGTCGTGCGAGATCGATAATCGTTGGTTTGCCCATTAGTGAATGGTATCGATCCATCATTACCTCCTTGAGCGCCCCCTTGACATGTGATGGCTGACACTGCGAATCTAGTGGAAGCCGGAACGTTCCGGCAAGTGACTGAAAACTGTGGCCCGTCATCGAAGCCGGCGGCACGGACTCCAATCCAGAGAGACTTTTCATGATTAACCACAACAAGCCGAGCAGGGTGGATCTGCAGGAACAGGCTGGATACCACAAGGGCCTGTCCAACCGCCAGGTGCAGATGATCGGCATCGGCGGGGCCATTGGCACGGGGCTGTTCCTGGGTGCTGGCGGCAGGCTCGCCGCGGCCGGACCTGCATTGTTTGTCGTCTACGCGCTGTGCGGCATTTTTGCCTACATCATCCTTAGGGCCCTGGGGGAACTGGTCATGCACCGGCCCTCGTCCGGGTCGTTCGTCTCTTATGCCCGCGAGTTTTACGGCGAAAAGGCTGCCTATGTTGCCGGTTGGATCTATGCGCTGACCTGGGGACTCACGGCGCTGGTGGATATCACAGCCGTCGCCGTCTATCTGCAGTACTGGACAGCCTTCACCAGCGTCCCGCAGTGGGTGCTTGCTTTTATTGCGCTGGTCATCGTCACGGCGATCAATCTGGTTTCCGTGAAGCTCTTCGGTGAGATGGAGTTTTGGTTTGCCTTGATCAAGGTCCTTGCATTGGTGAGTTTCCTGGTCATCGGCACCGTGTTCCTGGCCGGGTCCTTCCCCGTCGCTGGACAGGTCCCGGGTCTTGGGGTTCTCGAGGCTGGGGGAGGGCTCTTGCCCAACGGCGCGCTTCCATTGATCATCACCGTCTCGGGGGTCATGTTCGCCTACGGAGGCATCGAACTGATTGGTACGGCCGCTGGGGAAGCCAAGAACCCGGAGAACGTCATTCCCAAGGCCGTCAACGCCGTCATCTTCCGCATCGCGGTGTTCTATGTCGGCTCGACCGTGCTACTTGCCCTGCTTCTGCCGTTTACGTCCTACTCCGCCGGTGTCTCACCGTTTGTGACGTTCTTTGCGTCCATTGGTGTCTCCGGCGCAGGGGACGCGATGAATCTCGTGGTGATAACCGCGGCAATGTCCAGTCTCAACGCCGGCCTGTACTCCACCGGGCGGATCTATCGTTCCCTCGCGATCGCCGGTTCGGCGCCTCGGTTCATGAACCGGATGAACAAATCCGGCGTGCCATATGCCGGGGTCCTGTTCACGTCGGCGTTTGCCCTCGTCGGCGTGGCTGTGAACGCCATTGTGCCTAAGGAAGCATTCGAGATCACTCTGAACGCCACCGCACTTGCCATTCTGGCAGTCTGGGCCACCATCATCCTGTGCCAGCTGCGTCTGCATAGCTGGGCCAAACAGGGCCTTGTGACCCGGCCGGCTTTCCGGCTTCCAGGGTCGCCGTGGACTTCTTACCTTGCCCTGGCCTTCCTGCTGGTGGTGCTTCTGATCATTGGGTTGCAATACCCCACGGGAACCTACACAGTAGGTACGCTGGTCATCATTGTCCCGGCGCTCGTACTCGGCTGGTATGCCGTGCGCGGCAGAGTCGGGGACCTCACCCGCCAACAGGAAAGCCAATCTGAGCCGGCGACAGCAGCAGACCTTGCAGGGGAGCCGCGGCAATGAGAATCGCGCTGCTTCAGGCAATGGGAGTCGTGGGAGCGGGACAGGAAAACCGCGAAACCTTGGAAGGAGCGGCCAGGTCAACCGCTAGCGGGGGAGCGGAACTGCTTCTCACGCCGGAGCTGTTCCTCAGCGGATACGATCCGCTGCGTGTCCACCAGGACGACGGAGACAGACACCGTGACTGGATCGCCGGGATCGCCGCCGCGGCAGGTATCCGCATCGCCGCCTCAACCGTGGAGCATGGAAGTGACGGAAGTTATATCTGTGCCTCCATCTTTGACAGGACCGGCCAGGAACTCACCCGCTACCGCAAGCAGCACCTCTTCGGTGCGGCCGAGACGGCGGTTTTCAGGCCAGGCAGATGGCAACCGGAATTGGTCAGAATCGGCGAGTTCACGGCTGCGCTGGGCATCTGCTTCGACGTCGAATTCCCGGAATTCGCCCGGGAACAGGCCCTCCGGGGCGCTGACTTGCTGCTGATTCCTACCGCCGTTCCCTTGCGTGCCGGCGTCGGCGGGGTGCCGCACCCCTTGGACACCACGCTGGTATCGACACTTCTTGTGCCGGCCCGTGCCCTGGAAAGCCAGCTCTTCATCGCCTACGCCAACCACGCCGGACCGAGGTTCTCAGGAACCAGCACCGTCGCTGACCCGTACGGCCGAAGAATAGCCACTGCGGGGGATGCCGGCACGGAAGTCCTTTTCGCCGACCTGGACCACGCTCTCGTCCGCCAAGCCCGGACAGACATCGGCTACCTCAACTACTTTAACCAGTAACCCCCGACCCGCCAGGAAAATGCCATGAACACACAGCCTGTCACGATGCTGACTCCCGACTTTCCCTTCCCTTATGACGAATACCTCCAACACCCCTCCGGCGTTGGATCCATCCCCGAAGCAGCCCGCGGCACCGAAGTAGCCGTCATTGGCGCCGGCCTCGCGGGCCTGGTCGCTGCCCTGGAAATGATGAAAATGGGACTGCGGCCTGTCATCTACGAATCCGGCACCGTCGGCGGCAGGCTCCGCGGTGCCACCCTGCCTGGCACCGACGGACCCGTCGCCGATATGGGAGGCATGCGCTTCCCCGTTTCCAGCCGCGCATTCTGGCACTACGCCGACCTCGCAGGCGTGGACTCGGCCCCGTTCCCGAACCCGCTGGACGCCGCCTCCCCGAGCACCGTGGTGGAACTTGGCGGAGAACAGTTCTACGCCAGCGCCAGCGACAAACTGCCCCCGTTCTTCCAGGAAGTCGCCGACGCTTGGGAACACAGCCTGGAGGAACGCGCAGAATACGCCGCCATGCAGCAGGCCATCGCCGACCGGGACTACGCCACCATCAAACGCATTTGGGCTGGCCTCGTTCCCGTTCTGGACGACACCTCCTTCTCCAACTACCTGGCCAGCTCCAAGGCTTTCTCCGACCTCCCCTACCAGTACCGTGAAGCCTTCGGCCAAATCGGGTTCGGCTCCGGCGGATGGGACGTCAGTTTCCCCAACGCGATCCTGGAAATCCTCCGTGTGGTCTACATGGAATGCGAAAACAACCAACGACGAATCCTCGGCGGGGCACGCGGAATCACTGACGGACTGTGGAACCACGCCCCTGAAAGCATGGTCCACTGGCCGCAAGGCACCACCCTGGCCTCCCTCCACGGCGGCACCCCGCACGGTGCGGTGACCAGCATCCGGCGCGCGGCAGGATCCACGGATCCAGCAGTTACCATCACTGACGCCGAAGGTTCCCGGGACTACGCGGCGGTCATTGTCACGTGCCACAAATGGCTGCTCTCTACGGAAATCGACACGGAGGAAAGCCTGTTCAGCCCGGAGCAGTGGATGGCCATGCGCCGCATCCACTACCTCCAGTCCTCAAAGACCTTCGTGGTCGTCGACCGCCCGTTCTGGCTGGACACCGACCCGAACACCGGTCGCCGTGTGATGAGCACAACCCTGACAGACAGGGTCACGCGCGGGACGTACCTCTTCGACAATGGCCCAGACCAGCAGGCACTGATCTGTCTGTCCTACACATGGAACGATGACGCGCTGAAGTGGCTGCCCCTCACGGCGAAGCAGCGCGCCGATGTCATGCTGCGCACTCTGGGTGAGATCTACCCGGACGTGGACATCAGAAGCCACATCGTGGGCGAACCGTTGACCGTGTCCTGGGAGGACGAGCCCGGCTTCGCGGGTGCGTTCAAAATCAACCTGCCCGGGCACTACCGATACCAGCGCCGGCTTTACACCCAGTTCATGGAACACGCCCAGGGCCGTCAAGCCCAAGGAATCTATCTGGCGGGCGACGACGTCTCCTGGACCGCCGGATGGGCCGAAGGGGCAGTCACCACCGCCCTGAACGCCGGCTGGGCAGTGATGGACCAACTGGGCGGAAGCTGCGCCCCGGAAAACCCGGGCCCCGGCGACAGGTTCGCAGAACTCGCCCCCGTCCCGCTGCCCGAGGCATCCGCGCTGCCGACGTCTTTCACAATCCCTGCCTAGAAGGGCTGGCTCGTGATTCCTGAGGTAGTACTGCACAATGCCCACATCCTCACCATGGACCCCGCCCGTCCAGTGCCTGCGGCATGGGCCTACCGTGCAGCCTCATTCCTCAGGGCCGGCGTCACAGTCGCAGGAAGCTCTGGCCGGCCCGTTGCTGACGTGAACGTACTGCGGGGAATACAGGCGTTCGTAGACCGCCTGACCGCCACCGGCACCGTGTTCGGCCACCCCCGCGAACGGCTCACCCGCCACCGGAGCGGCCCACCACAAGGGATCCCTTACTCCCGGAAAACTGGCCGACGCCGTCATCCTCGCCGGCAACAATTACGGACACCCCAAACCTCACAGATTTGAAGTAGAGGCAACGGTCCTTGGCGGTGCCTTAATACATTCGGCTTTGGAAGGAATCCCAGCATGAACACACCCCGACCGCTCTGCCCCCGGCCACCGCTTCAGCCGGTACGACCCATGGAGAAAACATGATCACCTACTACATCACCGCGGACGGGCCAGCTATCGGCGACATCGTCCAATTGGTCGGCGAAAACAGCGCCGACCATGAAGGCAAAGTTGAGGACGTAACGGTCGACGAAGCGGTCCTCTGGATCGCGGCCACGGCCGACTACCCACGAACGGCCTTCCTGCGCCAGGACGGCCGGAAGGTCTATACGAACAGGTAGTGCCTCATACGCCAACGGGCCGACAGGGCCTCGAGGACCGCTGCGTACAGGCCGCGTCTGACCTGCCTCATGCGGGGGTGGCGTCTGATCACCACTATGCCGACATGGCACTGAGACAAGCCAATTCTGGTCCTGGACGGACTTGAACTGTTAGCCAGATCATAGTGAAACACCCAAACGGCAATCGGTCATCCAACCGTAGTATTCAGCACCCGGGAACGTGCCACGTCTCCCGGCTGCGCCACTTAGCATGTAGACCTGCAACGGCCGCATGACCCCAACACCGCATTACATCCCAGGAGGGACGACATATGACTGTCTCCACGAAATTCACGGCCCAGGCCCTGGCTGTTCTGGTGGCCAGCGCTCTGGCCCTGACGGCATGCACCAACGCCTCCAGCACCGATGCGAACCCCAAACCCGCCAGTACCGGCTCCGCGGCCGCCACGTTTGATCCAGGCACCCTCAAGAAAGACGAAGAACTCGCAGCCCTGGTGCCGGCCGCCATCAAGTCCAAGGGCACCTTGACGATTGGTATCACGCCGACGTACGCACCGGCCCAATTTCTAAGTGGCCCCAACAACAACACTCCAGTGGGTTACGACATCGACTTCGCCAAGGCCATAGGCGCCACGCTCGGGCTGGAAATCGACCTTCGGCCTGCCGATTTCACCAGCATCCTGCCCGCACTGGGCCCCAAGTACGATCTGGGCATCGCATCGTTCACGATCACCCAGAAGCGCCTGCAGGCCGTCAACTTTGTCAGCTACTTCAGCGCCGGCACCACGTGGGCCGTCCAGAAGGGCAACCCGAAGAACTTCTCCCTCGAAGACATTTGCGGCAGGAGCGTCGGAGTCCAGACCGGCACCACGCAGGAAGAGCCGGATCTGAAGGAGCGCAACGAAAAGTGTTTTGCCGAGGGTAAGAAACCGATCGATGTCGTCTCGCTCAAGACACAGACCGACATCACCACCCGCCTGGTCAACGGCAGCATCGACGCCATGAGCGCCGACTCGCCCGTTATCGGCTATGCGGCCCAGCAGACGAAAGGCGCCGTGGAAAAGGTCGGCGACATGTACGGGGCAGCCTTTGCCGGCATCGGCATCGCAAAGGACGACAAAGCCCTCAGCGAGGTCATCCAGAAAGTCGTGACCAAGCTCATGGCCGACGGCACCTACACGAAGGTCCTCGACAGCTGGAGCGTATCCGACGGTGCGATCACTAAGTCCGAGGTCAACCCGTCCGTACCTTCATGAGCAACACATCCTCCGGGGTTCTTGAATCAGCAGAGGCTGCCGACGCCGGGAAAGGGGGCGCTCCGGAGCTGATCAAGGCTGTTCCGGTGCGCCACCCCGGCCGCTGGGTTGCTGCGGCGGTGATCCTCCTGTTCGTCGCCCTGGGTATCCAGAGCGTGGCGACCAACCCGAATTTCCGGTGGGAAACCGTGGCTGCGTACATCCTCGATGTGAACGTCTTCAAGGGTGTGGGGTGGACTCTGCTGCTGACCGTGTTGGCCATGATTATCGCGATCGTACTGGCCGTTCTTTTATCGTTCATGCGCCAGTCGGATAACCCGGTCCTGGCCTGGTCGTCCTGGTTCTGGGTTTGGTTCTTCCGGGGCACCCCCGTGTATACCCAGCTGATCTTTTGGGGCCTGATCACCGTGCTGTATCCGTCGATCTCGCTGGGGATACCGTTCGGCCCCGAACTATTGCACGTGGTCGTCTCCGACCCCACCAAAGGCTTCATCCCGGCCGTGATCGGCCTCGGGCTCAATGAGTCTGCCTACCTCGCCGAGATCTTCCGCGCAGGCCTGAAGTCCGTGGACAAGGGCCAAATGGAGGCGGCTGAGGCCCTGGGAATGGCCCGCCGGAAAGTCATGTGGCGGATCATCCTGCCCCAGGCCATGCGCGTCATCGTGCCCCCGACCGGGAACGAGACCATCAGCATGCTCAAGACCACCTCACTGGTGTTGGCAGTGCCGTTCACCCTCGACCTGACCTTTGTCACAAATGCCCTTGCCAACCGCACATACCAGCCGATCCCGCTGCTCATCGTTGCGGCGACGTGGTACCTGCTCGTCACAAGCATCCTCATGGTGGGCCAGCACCACATAGAGAAGTACTACGGCAAAGGCGTGGACAACATGACCCCCGTCGCCGTCAACCCTGCAGCAGCCAAAGCCGCAGCGGCCCCCACAACAGGAGCTGTCGCTGTCCAACCCATCGCCACCAGAACCGAGGAGGACCAAAAGTGAGCGCACACGCCGCACCCGTGAACGGGCACACCGCCCCCGCTTCCGACAAAGAGCTCGTCCGCATCGAAGGGGTGCACAAGTTCTACGGCAGCCACCACGTGTTGCGCGGGATCGACATGACGGTCAAACAGGGCGAGGTGGCGGTGCTGATCGGACCCTCCGGCTCCGGGAAATCGACGCTGCTGCGGTGCGTCAACCACCTGGAGTCAATCAGCGCCGGCCGGATCCGGGTGAACGACGAACTGATCGGTTACCGGGAGCGCGGCGGCAAGCTCCACGAGTTGCACGTCAAGGAGATCGCCCGGCAACGGCGCAACATCGGCATGGTGTTCCAGCGCTTCAACCTGTTCGGCCATAAGACCGCCCTTGAGAATGTCATGGAGGCACCGATCCAGGTCAAAGGCAAGGACAAGTCTTCGACCAAAAGGCGCGCGCTGGAGCTCCTGGATCGGGTTGGTCTGTCGGAACGTGCCTATCACTACCCGGCACAGCTCTCGGGCGGCCAGCAGCAGCGCGTCGCGATCGCCCGCGCCCTGGCCATGGACCCCGAGCTGATGCTCTTCGACGAACCCACTTCTGCGCTTGACCCGGAGCTTGTCGGCGACGTGCTCAATGTCATGAAGGACCTCGCAAGGTCCGGCATGACGATGGTCGTCGTCACCCACGAAATCGGTTTCGCACGCGAAGTCGGCGACACGCTGACGTTCATGGACGACGGCGTCGTCGTCGAGTCGGGCAACCCCCGTGACGTCATTGCCAACCCGCAGCACCAGCGTACCCAGGGCTTCCTGAGCAAGGTCCTCTAGGAAGCGCGTCCCCCAACCGGGGGTGCCCTGTCGGACAGCGTCAATCCGTAAGCCGGTAAGGCGCCCCGATCGGCCCCATCGGCTGGCCCAGGCGGGCAGAGTCCCGCCTGGGCCAGCCGATATGTTCCACCGTCACGGCCAAGCCATTCCGGCGAGACTTCATGGAAGGATCTACAGTTCAAATGACCCGTCAATCGAACATGAATCTTCGTCGGCTCCAGTACTTCCTTGCTGTTGTCGACGCCAGGACGGTGACGGGTGCCGCGGAGAGCCTGCACATTGCCCAGCCGGCCTTGGGCCGGCAAATCAAGACGCTCGAACGTGAACTGCGACTGCGGCTCTTCGAAGCCCAGGGCAACCGGCTTGCACTGACAGCTGCCGGCCGCGCGCTCGTCCCCATGGCGCGCAGGCTCATGAGGGAAACCCACGGTTTTGAAGAAGCAGCAACCGCGTTGCGTACCGGATATGTTCAGGAACTCGTCGCAGCAACAACGAGCGGCTCACTGCGGATATTCCTGGCGCCCTTCATCGCGACAATGGGGCCGGATGATCCGAGAATCATTCCCCGTGAGATCAACCACTTCGACATGACGGAATCGCTGCGCAATGGCTGCGACTTCGCAATCTCGCCGGCGCCACCGGATCCGGTGCTGCGGAATATACAGCTTGGGCGCGTGCCGGTCAGGGCTTACGTTTCGGCTGGCCACGAGTGGGCCCTCAACGGCGTCGCCGAGCTCCCCATCTCCTCCTTCGCGGGCGTTACGGCTGTTCTTCCTTCACACCACAGCGCGAGCCGCCACATCATCGACGAGGCAGTCAGCCGGGCCGACATGGCTTTCCAAGGTGTGACAGAGTGCGACGATGGGCAGACGATCGTGGCGCTTGCGGCAGCCGGTCGCGGGGTTGGTTTTTCCACAGAACGCCCGTTGTATGGAGCCCACGCGATCATTGTTCGCGAAGCGGGTGCATCCGACGGCAACAGCAACCCCCTGGCATTGCCGCTGCATTTGACATGCACACCGGGCCACTTCGCTGAGGGCGTCATCGCGCAAATCGCCGATCGTATCCGGGACTTCCTCGCCTTGCAAGGCATGGTTATGGCAGCGTGAGGATGGGCGCCCGGACTCAGAATGGCCCACAACCAAATTGTCCTAGACCCTTTCGAGTGGGCGGTCCCGGGCGGCTGGTCCCGATTGAACGGCGCAGGGCTCCGGAAATCAGCGCTCGCTCTCGCCGACGCCGGCACCGACGTCGTGATCACCTACCGATCGAACCACGAAGAAGCCGCTGCCGTCGTCACCGAGATCACCGCCCGCGGACGCCGCGCCGTCGCCCTGAAACCAGACACCACCCAGTACGACACATTCCCGGCATTCGCCATCGAGCTGGCAACCGCGCTCACCGACACCTGGGACCGGAACTCCTTCGACTACCTCGTCAACAACGCCGCGTCGCCGCATGGACCACGGTCGGCCAGACGACCATCGACGACTTCGACACCATGGTCGGCGTTCACTTCAAGGGAGTCGTGTTCCTCACCCAGGAACTGCTCCCTCAGCTCTCGGACGGGGGCCGCATCGTCAACGTCTCGACCGGACTGAACCGCTTCGTCGGCACCGGATTCAGCATCTACGCCTCCGTCAAGGCCGCCATCGACACCTACACCCGGTACCTCGCCAAAGAACTCGGCGAACGCGGTATCACCGTCAACTCGATCGCACCCTGCCCGATCGCCACCGACTTCGGCGGCGGCGTCGTCCGCGACGACGAGAACATCAACACCTACTGGACCTCCCAGACGGCCCTGGGGCGCGTCGGCTTGCCCGCCGACATCGGCGGCGCCATCACCACCCTCCTGGCACCCGGCGCCAGCTGGATCACCGGTTAACGCATCGAAGCCTCAGGCGGCACCCTGCTCTGACCCACAGCGCCATCAAGAAATGAACGCGGCCCATGCACCCACAGCGTATGGGCCGCGTACTTCTTCCCGCACCCCACAAGCCTCATGGCGAACGATTTCACGACCGTTTCCTTCCGACAACGGCCGGCGTCGACCGCCGCGAATACCGCGCCATTTGGCGTTGCGAATACCGCGCCATTTGGCGTTGCGACTCACAGTTGATGGACGCCGTTGCTGGCTTTGTATTGAAGCGCCGCAGTGCCTTGCCCGGGGAGAACCTACCGGGTGTCTTCGACCAATCTGTCGGACGGGAGCAAGCCAAGTGACGGTGCTCCGTTGGCGAAGGAGATGGTTCCTGGTCTCTGTGCTGCCGGGAATGCCCTACGGATCGCGGGGAGGGATGGCCTGCCGGCGAGTGCAGCGTCGAACGTCCGTTGCCCGGTCGTCGGCAGGACCTCTCACCCGGGGCGAGCGTCGATGATCCCGACATCCAAGTGATGACATCGCTGTCCACCCCGCATGGCTGAGCGCGAACGGCTCAACCTTCAGTGCTGCGTCAGTATGTTCGGCGCACCAAGGAGTCGAGTTGGCTCTCTACCGGCCTGCTTGGGCTCGGCCCGGGAGCGTGGCGGTGGGGCGTACAGAGTTTACGCAGCGGTCGTGACCTTGTCGATCAATTCGAGCGTCGAGTAGGCGACACCCCAGGAGGCTGTCACCCCGGATCCGCCATGGCCATAGCTGTGGATCACTGGTCGCCCGTGATCTTCCGTCAGTCCCAGGCGGACCGAGTCCCGCCCTGGTCGGAGTCCCACTCTGCTTCCGAGGAAGACCCCGCCATTCAGCACCGGTTCGAGCGACCGCACAGTGGAAAGAATCCTGTGTTCCGTCGCCGCATCGGGTTCGAGGCTGTTCTCGCCGACCTGTGCGGTGCCGCCGCACACGACTTCGTCTGATCGGGGAATTATGTAGGTGGGGCCCGCGGGGTTGGAGTCATCGATGATCCAACGAGTGGGGCGCGCATTGCCGATCCGGGCAACTTGGCCGCGCACCGGGTAGAGCCCGTCATCTGCATGCAGTCCGAGGCTGTTGAGCCCGGTAGCCAGCACAACCAGGTCGTTGGCAGGGATGTCGGCCAGTGTATGGACTGAGCGCCACTCCCAGCTCACACCTGCGTCTGTGCACTGCCGCTGGAGCCAGGGCAGGTAGCTGGACATGGTTGCAATGGGGACAGTGCAGACGATGCCCGATTCTGTGCCCGGTGGCAGTTCTTCCTCCGTGGCGGGACGATGGCCTTCGACTGAAGCCGGCCACTTAAGGGGTGCGGACCCTGCGCGTACGACGACAACCCCTTCCCGCATCTCCACACCGGATTCCGGTGAGCTGGCGGCGAGCCCGGCGAGTACTTTGAAGGTGACAGCACCCCAGGACCCCACCAATGCTTCGGGTTCCGCGTGGTATGGCGCCCAGATGGCAGCGGCCACCGCGGACACGGTGTCCTCGGGATGATGCGCAGCCGTGACCGTAACGTCGTAGCCTGCGCGAGCCGCGACGAGGGCGGTAGTCAGGCCGATGACGCCGGCACCGATAACTGCTACCTGAGGCCTATCGGAGGGGGTCATGGGTTGCTCCGGATAGCCGTTGCTTCGATTTCGAACCGGAAGGATCCAACGAGCCCGGCAATGATCGAGGTGCGGGCCGGTTTGGCGTCAGGGAACCACTTGATGTATTCGTCATTGAATGCCGCAAGGTATGCGGTGTCAGTCAGGATGCAGAAAGTCCTCATGACGTCCGACAAGGTGCAATCGGCGGCCCGGAGCACTTCCTCGATGTTCCGCAGGGCCTGTCGGACTTCGTCGGTGAAGTTTTCAGGGACGTGCCCGGTGTCGGGATCGGCTCCCACTTGGCCTGATGTCAGCACCAGATCGCCGGCTGCGACTGCCTGGGATAGCCAGGGCAGGGCAGGGGCGTGGGGAGTGTGGACGGTAGAGGAACGGGGCATGGACATCCCTTCATGCTTCTGGCAGTGCACGGTGCAGCTGCGCGTTCTGGAAAGTGAAATGCTGACGGGCACACGGCAGGTTTATGAAGTCATCCCGAGTGGGCAGACAGTAAACGAGACCGCTCGGGGGCGAACTCCTTGAACCAGACAGCGCCATGGGTAAGGGTTCTTTCGATGTGCCATGGAACTATTTCCACTGCACGCTCTCATCACTATCGTGTTCATCGGCTATGCGGTCAAAGACCAAATTGGGCTTGATTCCATGCTCTACAGGCATGGAATCAAGCTGGCGGGCCCGGTGTGGGCGTGCCGAGCCAGGGCACTTGCAGGGGTTCTGGCGCCACCTCCGATGTATCGCCGCCATCGAGACCGTCGGGCACTGTGCCGGATCAGGCTGTCCGGCGCGTCGTGGCGTGGGCATGACCCTCGTTGGCGCCCAACCGAAGCGGACGACGACGGGAACCTCCCGCCGTCGTCCGCTTCCGTTCTGGCAGCCAAAGGCTGGAACCGACAAGAGGGTGACCGGAAGGATGACATGTCGGAGACGATAACGGCCGGGCTGCTGGGCGAAGTGATGGCCGAGCTGGCCGTGCTCGAGGACCCGAAGATGCGCGAGGCGAACCAGAAGCGCGGCGACGACCACGGGGTGAACCTGTCCAAGCTGCGCGCTGTCGCGAAGCGGCTGAAAACGCAGCAGGAACTCGCGCGAGCTCTGGGCGACGAACGACTCTCCGGCGAGGTTGGTGGCGCTGCTGGTCTGCCGGCCGAAGGCCTTCGAACGCGACGAACTGGACACCATGCTCCGCGAGGCGCTTGCGCCCATTGCAATGGCATCCATAATCGGCCGGAACGCCGTGTTATTGCAACGGAACTGCAGCACGGACACCAACGCCGGCAGCATCCGGCGGTAGTGGTTCGAATACGAACTTCGCAACACGATGCGGACCTTGCCCTGGAACACTGTCTCGTTGGCCTTTGCTTCCTTCACGAGTTGCTGCAAAGTCTTCTCGCTCACCACAGGGAACACCGCATCCCGGACTGTCTCATCCGGGTGTTCCACCGCTGTTTCTGCCAGTTTGAACAGCAGCTCCGTCTTGCCCCGCACCCGCTGGAGATCCTGAGTGAGTTCCTTCTCGACTTTCTTCACCGCGCTGGTATTGATCTTCAACACCAAAACCAGGAGCAGATCGACCAGGCTGTCCGTGATCTCCGCTGTCCGTTGATGACACAACGCCGCCAGCAACGCCAGCCGCACAGGTTTAGGCGCGTCCCAGAAATCCGACGGATACATCCGGGAAGCCCGCGCCCTCCAAACTCCTACGACCTTCTCAGACACCCCCGCAGACAGGTCAGCAGGAACCTCCAAAGACTGTGCCGCTGAAAGCTTCTCGACCTCAGCCAGCAAGGATTCCAACCCTGCCGGCCCAGGATCCGCCTTCAACACCGCAAGCAACGAACCTGCTGATCCGTCCGCGATCAAGGCCTCCAGCCTGGCAGCACCATCAGAAGAAAGCCGTTCAACCACGCCCGCGCAAAACTCCTGTTCAAACACATACACTCCCAACGGCCAGTTGAGAGGGGCTTTTTGGCTCCACTGGGAGGCTCTCCCCGTTTTGTCGCATGGCGATCCTGCTATTGCTCTTCGCCGGCTCGTTGGCGGCGTTCCTTGGTTTTCGCCTCGCGGGCTTGGGTTAGTTCGGCGCGCAGTTGGTCGATTTGGCGGCTGTAGGTGTCGTGAAGGTCTTTGACGCGTTGTTCACCATGGATGCGCTCACGCTCGACGTCGGCCCTGGCCGCTTCACGCTCCGCCGTCAGCGCCGCCACGTTGCTGCGCAAATCGGCCGCCGCCTCGCGGACGGCCTCAAGGTCGGCACGGACTCCCGCCAGCTGACCCCGCGCCTCGGCGGCCGCGGACTCCTCGCGGTCAGCGCGCGCCGTCTCCGCCTCAGCGCGGCTCTCGGCCGCTCCCGTGCGCCGCTCTGCCGCAACCCGGGCCCGTTCCTCTGTTCCGGCCCGTTCGGCGGCGGCGTAATGGCGGGCAATCCCCGGCCGCTGGGCTTTTCGAGGACTACATAATCCCGCTGAACCTCTTGAAAATCGGGGCGTTCATCGCCGACACCGGGCTCTCCGACCTCGACGACATCACCAAGATCCAGGCCCACGACGCGGAGCAGCAAACCGACTACCTGGACACCCTGCGGGCTTACCTGGCTTCCAACGGAAATATCTCCACGATGGCAGCACGCCTCCACGTGCACAACAACACCGTCCGTTATCGGGTGGGACGCCTGGCCAAGGACTTTGACCTCGATCTGGACGAGCCGCAGCAGCGGCTCTGGCTCTGGCTGCGCCTGACAACCATGGATCTCACACCTCAGGCAAAACCAACCATGCCGAAGTAGCAGCGGAAATACTCAACTTCTGAGCCGAAAACAGGCCACCCGCCGAGATTCGGATCAGCCCGACTGAGAAATGAATGGTCGAATCCCTGGAACCGTGCTTTCGTGGACATATATGCAACTCCATCTGGGGGTCATATGAGACGCCGTTTGGATCCGAAGAGTGTTCGCCAGATCATTGCCTTCTCGCTCACGATTGCTGTAGCCCTTGTCTTCCTGCTGGTTCCCGTATACAGCGAAGTGAAGCTGATAAATGGCGGGCCAGACCAGGTCACTACCTCGACCCTGCTTGAGACCGTAGGGCCCTCCGTCTTGGTGCCCTTGCTCATCCCCGTGGCTCTGACCGGACTGCCGCTCGTGCTAAGGGGACGGGCACAGGTCTATGCATCCGTCACGACTACCGTTGCTCTCGCCATCTTCACCGTCATCGCTTCCGCAAGCATCGGCTGGTTCTACGTGCCGGCCCTGGCTGCTGCGTTGGCCTCCCTATTGGCCCCATCGAGAAAGCCGTGGAACGCCAAAGGTCAACCCTTCATGGCCGGCCAGCGTTGAACACAAGGCTGCCCAGTAGCGGCGGGGGAAGGAGCAGCCTTACGACGGCGGCCGGTTCCAGCGGTATTCGTTCTCCGGCCGCCCGGGCGCGCCGTAGCGCGCCGTGCGGGAAACAGTTCCGGCGTCGGCGAGGTACTCGAGGTAGCGGCGGGCGGTGACCCGGGACATGCCCAGTGCCTCCATCACCTCGCTGGCTGACACCGCCCCGGTCTGCAGCTTCATGAAGTCCTGAACGGAATCCAGCGTGGACACTGCCAGGCCCTTGGGCAGCGGCAATTCGGATGGTGCCCGCAGGCTCGCAAACGCCTGGTCCACATCACTTTGGGAGGCGCCGGGCCCGGAAGCCCCGGTCCCCGGCGAGGCCAGCTGTTCACGGAACAGCCGGTAGCTGGCAAGTTTGTCCGCAAAAGTGGCGTAGGTGAACGGCTTGATCAGGTACTGGACCACGCCGGTGGCCACCGCGCTGCGGACGATGTTCAGTTCCCGCACGGCGGTGATCGCGATGATGTCCGCGAAGAGTCCGGCCGCCCGCATCCGGCGTGCGATGTCGAGCCCGTGTAGGTCCGGGAGGTTCATGTCCAGCAGCACCAGCTCCACCGGGTTGCCTGCCGCCGAGAATTCCGTCAGCAGGCGCAGGGCCGACTGCCCGTCGGGCGCGGATCCGGCCAGGGTGAATCCGTCCAGCCTGTCGACATAGGCGGCGTGGGCCGCGGCGGCGATAGGTTCGTCTTCTACGACGAGCACCCGGATATCGCTCATGGCTGTCCCTCTGTTGTGACCGGCAGCGTGACGTGGAACAGTGCTCCGGCCGGGCTGGTGATAGTCATGGTACCGCCCAGGCGCTGCACCGCCTGGCGGACCAGGGCCAGGCCCAGGCCCCGCCCGAACGGCCCCGGCGCCTTGGTGCTGAATCCGTGGCGGAAGACGTCCTCCACTGCCTCCGGGTCGATTCCGGGGCCGCTGTCCTCGACCATGATCTCGAGGGCCGCATCGTTGGTCTGGACCGACAGTTCCACGAGCCTGGGTGCCGGTGCTTCGGCGGCGGCGTCGATGGCGTTGTCCAGCAGGTTCCCGAGGATGGCCACGAGATCCTGGACGGCCAATCCGGTCACCGCCGTGGAGCCGCCGGTGGTGAGGATCAGTTCGACGCCGCGTTCGTGCGCTTCGGCGGCCTTGCCCATGATCAGGGCGCCGAGCACGGGTTCCTCGATGGAGCTCACGAGGTCATCCGTCAGCCGCTGGCTGAGCTCGAGGTCTTTGGTCGCGAAGTCCAGGGCCTCCGGCGCCCGTCCCAGTTCCATCAGCGAGACGATCGTGTGGAGCCGGTTGGCATGCTCATGGGTCTGGGCACGGAGGGCGTCGGAGAGCGTGCGCATGGTTTCCAGTTCGCTGCCGAGGGACTCGATTTCGGTGCGGTCCCGGATGGTGGCCACCGTGCCGAAAACCGCAGCGCGCTGGCGGGCCGCGGCGGAGCCAGGGCCCACCGCGGGTCCCTGGTTGACCACCAGGATCCGGGAGCCCGTCAGGTGGATCTCGTCGAGCGCGGTCCGCCCCGACTCGAACAGTTCCTTGAGGCTGGGAGCCAGCGGCAGCTCCGCCAGCGACGGTGCCGCCTGGCGGCCGCCTGCTGCTGTTCCGCCGCCGTCGCCGTACCCGGTGGAGCCCGTGCCGGTAGCCGGAGCGCCGGCAACTGCAGCGCCGTCGGAGGAGCGCTTCGTCAGCCCCAGCAGTTCGGCGGCCTGGTCGTTGTACATCACCACCTTGCCCTTGGAGTCGATCAGGATCACGCCCTCGCGGACTGAATGCAGCACGGATTCGTAATAGGCGAAGAGCTGGGCCAACTGTTCCGGACCCCAGCCGCGGGTGACCCGGCGCAGGTACCGGCCCAGCAGCCAGGATGCCACCGAACCGCCTGCCAGCAGCGCCACGACGATGGCCAGCAGCGCCGGCAGCCTGCCGGAGACCGCAATGTCCACGGTCCGGACCGTCACGCCCGCCGCCACAAGGGCCTGTACGGTGCCGTCGGCATCCTTGACCGGGGCGATGGTGCGGACCGAGGGCCCGAGGGTGCCGGCCACGACCTCCGTGAACACCTGGCCTTTGAGGGCTGCGTCGATGGAACCGATATAGGGCTTTCCCAGTTCCTCATCCCGGGGATGGGTCCACCGCGTGCGGTCCGGGGCCATGATCGTGATGAAATCCGCGTCCGCGTCCTTCATGATTTTCAGGGCATACGGCTGGAGCAGGGCTGACGGATCGGCGGCGCTCGCCGCCTCCAGCACGAGGGGGGTGTCGGCCACCGTGACGGCAATGCCGGCCATCCGGAGGCCGGCCTCCTCGTAGGCATGATCGCGCGCGTCAACGAAGGTGGCCGTGCCGACGATGGCCGTCAGTGCCACCATGAACAGCAGATGGGCCACAAAGAGCCTGCGGGCGATGCTCCAGCGGTGGATCATCAACACCTTCCATGACCAATATGAACGCAACGGTGAGCTAAATCACTTGATCGCTAATGATGGATATCACACCCCATCGACGTGATCAGCTCAGAGCCTGGGCCGCAGCGTCTTCCAGATTATCCCTAAGGAGACAACCATGGCCTCTCAACGAGGAGAGTCAGCGGCACCGGCCGCGACGACGGTCAAGAAGCGCAAGGGGCTCGACAAGTCCCACTACCTGTACATCGCGGTCATCGTGGCCGTGATCCTGGGTGCCCTCGTGGGGCTGCTGTTCCCCGAGGTCGGCAAATCGCTGAAGCCGCTGGGCGACGGCTTCATCAAGCTGATCAAGATGATGATCGCTCCGATCATCTTCTGCACCATCGTGCTGGGTATCGGCTCGATCGCCAAGGCCGCCACGGTGGGCAAGGTGGGCGGGCTGGCCCTGGGCTACTTCATCGTCATGTCCACCTTCGCGCTGGCCATCGGACTGGTGGTAGGCAACCTGATCCACCCGGGAGAAGGCCTGAACCTGACGCCGTACGACCCAAACAAGAAGGCGGCCACTGACAGCACCGTCGACTTCCTGCTGGGCATCATTCCGGGCGACATTCCGGTGCTGCCGACACTCCTGGCCGCCATCCTGGTCGGCTTCGCCCTCCAGAAGATGGGCCCGCAGGGCGCCCCCGATCCTCAAGGCCATCGGCCACGGCCAGGCCCTTGTCTTCCGCATCCTGATCATGATCATGTGGCTGGCCCCGGTCGGAGCCTTCGGCGCGATCGCCGCCGTCGTCGGTGCCACCGGCTTCCAGGCCATTGTCAGCATGTTCACCCTGATGATCGCCTTCTACATCACGTGTGCGCTGTTCATTGTAGTGATCCTCGGCGGATTGCTGCAGGTCGTGGCAGGCGTGAACATCTTCCGGCTGATGAAGTACCTGGCCCGCGAATACCTGCTGATCTTCTCCACCTCATCTTCCGAAGCCGCGCTGCCCCGCCTCATCGCCAAGCTGGAACACCTGGGTGTCTCCAAGCCTGTCGTCGGCGTCACGGTCCCCACCGGTTACTCCTTCAACCTGGACGGCACGGCCATCTACCTGACCATGGCGTCCCTCTTCGTCGCCAACGCGATGGGCACCCCGCTGGATCTCGGTGCGCAGATTTCCCTGCTGATTTTCATGATCATTGCCTCCAAGGGTGCCGCCGGTGTCACCGGTGCCGGCCTGGCCACCCTGGCCGCCGGCCTGCAGGCTCATGCGCCCCAGCTGCTGGGCGGCGTCGGTATGATCGTCGGC
This sequence comes from Arthrobacter sp. UYCu723, assembly GCF_054059215.1. Lineage (NCBI taxonomy): Bacteria > Bacillati > Actinomycetota > Actinomycetes > Micrococcales > Micrococcaceae > Arthrobacter > Arthrobacter sp. UYCu723. The sequence goes on along the minus strand of NZ_JBSSBW010000001.1, from coordinate 4,696,257 downwards.
ATCGACCGCTTCATGTCCGAGGCCCGCGCGCTGACCAACTTCACCGGCAACGCCGTGGCCACCGTGCTGATCGGCACCTGGGTCAAGGAGATCGACGGCGGACAGGTTGAGCGTGTCCTGTCCGGAGCCGAGCCTTTCGACGAGCAGACCATGATTGCGGCCCACGGCGTGCACGAGGCAGCTGAGGAGCCCGCCCGCCCGGTACCGGCGAACGCCTGACCAGCAGCTTCACTGCCGTCACACCGCAGCATCAGCCGCGTTGATCACCGATAAAACCGCCCGGACGCAGACTAGTGTCCGGGCGGTTTTTCGCGGCAAAACGCCAACCTTCGACTTTTACCAGAAGGTTCAGGCTCAAGTAAAGGCCGCTGTCAAGGTCCGCGGAATACCGTGTCGGGCGCTGTAGCCTTGGGAGGAATAAGATCGGCGCTGGGGGTCCAGCGGCAGCAATTTCAAGCACGACAATCACCGTCATCGAAAGTGTGGATAGATACGTGAGCAGCGAACAGGGTTCAGCAACTCTGGAAGGCACCGAACTCGATCTGGAAGACGCCGTCATGGGCCCCACCGGGCGCCCCAAACGCGACTTTCCGGAGCCCGCGCCGCTGTCATCCCACGGCCCTGCGCGGGTCATCGCCATGGTCAACCAGAAGGGTGGGGTGGGCAAGACTACTTCCACCATTAACCTCGCCGCTGCGCTGGCGGAATACGGCCGCCGGGTGCTCCTGGTCGATTTCGACCCGCAGGGTGCGCTGTCCGCGGGACTGGGCATCAACCCCCACGAACTCGATCTCACGGTCTACAACGTGCTGATGGACCGTAAGGTCGACATCCGTGACGCCATCCACAAGACCGACGTCGAGAACGTGGACCTGCTGCCGGCCAATATTGACCTCTCCGCCGCGGAGGTCCAGCTGGTCAATGAGGTGGCCCGCGAACAGGTTCTTGACCGCGCGCTGAAAAAGGTCGAGGACGATTACGACATCGTCCTGATCGACTGCCAGCCCTCGCTAGGCCTGCTCACAGTCAACGCGCTGACAGCTGCCCACGGCGTCATCATTCCGCTGATCTGCGAATTCTTCGCCCTGCGTGCGGTGGCGCTGCTCGTCGAAACCATCGATAAGGTCCAGGACCGCCTGAACCCGCGGCTCCAGGTCGACGGCGTGCTCGCCACGATGTACGACGCCCGCACCCTGCATAGCCGCGAGGTCATCTCCCGTCTTGTGGAGGCCTTCGGTGACAAGGTCTTCGAAACCGTCATCAAGCGGTCCATCAAGTTTGCCGATGCCACCGTGGCCGCAGAGCCCATCACCACCTACGCCGGTAACCACATCGGTGCCGAGGCCTACCGCAACCTCGCCAAAGAACTCATTTCGCGCGGCGGCGCGCCCTAGTCAGGTCCGTGGCAGAGTCGGGTGCTCCCACAGCGGAGCTGAGTGTGCCAGCGGAGCTGAGTGTGCCAGCGGAGCTGCATATGCCGGCGGGTGCGCCGGCGGGGAAAAAGCCCGGCTTTGAAGTCCGGCTGGCCAACTTCACCGGCCCGTTCGACCTCTTGCTCGGCCTGATTTCCAAGCACCAGCTGGACATTACCGAGGTGTCACTGTCCACGGTCACGGACGAATTCATCAAGTACACCAAGGGGCTGCAGCAATTGGGGGAGGAGTGGGCCCTGGATGAGGCCAGCGAATTCCTGGTGATCGCCGCCACCCTGCTGGACCTCAAGGCGGCCCGGCTGCTCCCCGCCGGCGAGGTCGAAGACGATGAGGACATCGCACTGCTGGAAGCCCGTGACCTGCTCTTCGCCCGGCTGCTGCAGTACAAGGCCTTCAAACATGTCGCCGGGATGATGGGGTCCACCCTGGAGCTCGAGGCCTGCCGGTTTCCGCGCCAGGTTACGCTCGAGGAACACTTCGCCGCACTGCTTCCTGAACTTATCTGGCGGCACAGCCCTCAGCAGTTCGCCGCCCTGGCCGAGGCGGCCCTTAAGCCCAAGGCGGCCGCCCCCACCGAGGTGGGCCTGGCGCACCTTCACGGCAGCCCCGTCAGCGTCAAGGAGCAGGCCGAACTGCTGGGCCAGCGCTTGCGCCTCGGCAATCCGCTGACTTTCCGGGCGCTCATCGCCGACGCCGAATCCACCCTTGTCGTAGTGGCGCGGTTTTTGGCGCTGCTGGAGATGTTCCGCGACCGCGCCGTCGCTTTCGACCAGCTGCTGCCGCTGGGGGACCTGACCGTCCATTGGACCGCCGGGGCAGCGGCCTGGAGCAGCGGGAACCTGAGTGAAGAATATGAGGAACAGCCTTGAGTGACATGAGTTCCGGCCCGGCCCGCGAAGAGGCTGCAGCCGAGGGCGCGAGCGACGCCGGACCCGACGTCGCCAGCCTGCCGGGCGGCGCCCGCGCTGCCCTCGAGGCCGTGCTGATGGTGATCGACGAGCCGGCCACGGCCACCGGGCTGGCGGCGGGGCTGAACCTGACGGTCGACGTCGTCGAGGGTCTGCTGGCGGAACTGCAGCGGGAGTATAACGGTTATACTGTTAATGCCCCGGATGTGGACGACGCCAGTTTGAACGGCTTCAGCTCCACCGCCCGGGGTTTTGAATTGCGGAATATCGCCGGAGGCTGGCGGATCTATTCCCGCGCTGAATTCGCCGATGTCGTCGGCGGTTTCGTGCTGGAGGGACAGACAGCCAGGCTGACGCAGGCGGCGCTCGAAACGCTCGCCGTCATCGCTTACCGCCAGCCCGTATCACGGGCGCGGGTGTCTGCAATTCGAGGAGTCAATGTTGACTCTGTCGTGCGGACGCTGACGCAGCGCGGGCTGATCGAGGATTCGGGAACGGATCCCGAGTCCGGGGCCATCCTGTACCGTACGACGTCGTATTTCCTGGAGCGAATGGGAATCGGCTCGGCGGCTGAATTGCCGCAGCTTTCACCCCACCTTCCGGGGCTGGAAGGCATCGAAGAGTTCTACGACGCAGGAAGAATGTAGGCAGGAACAACTGCCTGCGCACGAGTATCCACCGGGGCAGAACCATTTTGCCCTCGTTGGCGGGTGTTGTCGGGAGACAGCGGCCGTTGGCCAATAAACGAAGGACGGGTCATGACACAGGCGGGACGCCAGGGTTCACCACGTAACAGTTCGGGACGTAACAGTGCCGGACAAAACAGTGCCGGACAAAAACCGGCACAGGGTTCAGGTCGCGCGGCGCAGGGCTCAGGCCGCGGCGCACAGGGCGGTTCAGGGCGCCTGGCGCAGGGCGGTGACGGCCGCAGTTTCCAGGGCGGCGGAAGCCGCAGCGGGGGAGCCGGCTTCAAGGGCGGCGGAGACCGCCCCTTCAAGCACCCCAAGCCTCGCGAAGAGGCATTCATCGACCCGGACCTGCAGGGGTCGGACGGCACGCCGTCGGCGAGCCGGCCGGCTTCCGGCGACTGGAAGTCCAAGGCGCCGTCCGGCAAGGAAGCAGCCCGCAAGGCCGCCGCCCGCAAGCCCGGCTTCGGCAAGGCCCCCGGCACTCCCGGCGCCCTCAAGCCCAAGCCGCGTACCGGGGCCGCCAAGTTCGCCGGCCCCCGCGCGTTCGGCAGCGAACGCTTCGGCCAGAACCTGGGTCCCGTGCGCAAGCCTGCCCGCAAGCGCGGACCGCGCGCCGAGGTACCCCAGTCCGAATTGCACGACCAGGACGGCATCCGCCTCCAGAAGGTCATGGCTTCGGCCGGCGTCGCCTCACGGCGTGTCTGCGAGGAAATGATCGCCGAAGGCCGCGTCGAGGTCGATGGCCAGGTCGTCACCGAGCTCGGCGTACGCGTCGATCCGAAGACCGCCGTGATCCATGTCGACGGGCTCCGCATCCAGCTGGACGAGAACATGGTCTACATGGTCTTCAACAAGCCCAAGGGCGTTGTCTCCACGATGGAAGACCCGGACGGCCGTCCCTGCATCAGCGACTTCGTCCGCAACAACCACGGCGAGCGGCTTTTCCACGTGGGCCGGCTGGACGTCGCCACCGAGGGCCTGCTGCTGCTGACGAACGACGGCGAACTCGCCAACCGGCTGACGCACCCCTCCTACGAAGTGCCCAAGACCTACCTCGTGCAGGTCCGCGGGCCGTTCCCGCAGGGCATCGGTGCCGAGCTCAAGGGCGGCGTCGAACTCGAGGACGGCATCGCCTCGGTCGATTCCTTCAAGCTCGTTGACTCGACCCCGGGCCACGTGCTGATCGAGGTCATACTGCACTCGGGCAAGAACCGGATCGTCCGGCGCCTCTTCGACGCCGTCGGCTTCCCGGTGCTGCGCCTGGTCCGCGTCAAGGTCGGACCCATCGGCCTGGGCGACCAGCGCCAGGGCAGTATCCGCAACCTCGGCAAGCAGGAAGTCGGCCACCTGCTGGCATCCGTAGGGCTGTAGGGCATGTCCGCTTTTCGTACCCACGGCCGCGGCCACCTCAACGGCCCGGTGGTGGTCGTTGGAACGGGGCTCCTCGGCACCAGCATCGGGCTGGGGCTGCGGGGTCGCGGGGTCCCGGTGTTCCTCTCCGATCCCTCGCCCACCAACCAGGCCGTCGCCGTCGACATCGGCGCAGGCCTGCCGTTGGCGCGCCTCGACGCCGAGCAGCCTGAACTCGTGGTGGTTGCCGCTCCGCCGGATGTCACCGCGGACGTGGTGGCGCAGGCCCTGACGGACTACCCGCAGGCCGCCGTGATCGACATTGCCAGCGTCAAATCCGGCATCCAGGCCGAACTACGCGCCCGCGGGGCCGACCTCGGCCGCTATGTGGGGACCCACCCCATGGCGGGCCGTGAGAAATCCGGTCCGGTGGCCGCCCGCGGTGAGCTGTTCACCTCGATGCCCTGGGTGTTGTGCCCTTCGGCGGAAACGTCGCCCGAGGCCCTGCAGACGGCGCGCGCGCTGGCAACGGATCTTGGCGCGGTTGTGTCCGAATTCGGGGCCGAGGAACATGACGAGGCCGTGGCGCTCGTCTCGCACCTGCCCCAGGTCATGTCCTCGCTGGTGGCCAGCCGCCTGCAGGGTACGCCTCCGCATGCGCTGTCCCTCGCCGGGAACGGGCTGCGGGACGTGACGCGCATCGCGGCCAGCGATCCCACCCTCTGGGTGCAGATCCTCGGTGCGAACGCGGGCAAGGTTGTCGGCATCCTGAACGGGGTCCGCGAGGACCTCAACCGCCTGATCGGCACGCTCGAGAACCCGGCCGCCCCCGGCGCCCGGCTCGACCTGGCCCAGCTGATCAGCGAAGGCAACGCGGGGCAGTCCCGGATTCCGGGCAAGCACGGCGGACCGCCGCAGGCCTACTCCTGGCTGACGGTCCTGGTGGATGACACTCCGGGCCAGATCGCCAGGCTCCTCACGGAGATCGGCGAGATCGGCGTCAACCTCGAGGACCTCCGCCTGGACCACTCCTCGGGCCAGAACGTGGGCATGGTGGAAATCTCCGTACTGCCGAACAAACATGACCTATTAATCGAAGCCCTCAACGATCGCGGATGGCGGGTACTCCAGTAATGACCCAGGAACTCATAGAAACGGTGGACGTTGTCCGCCCCGGAAAAAACCTTGTCGTGGCTATCGACGGACCGTCCGGATCGGGCAAGTCCAGCGTCAGCAAGGAAGTCGCACGGCGGCTCAGGCTTGCCTATCTCGATACCGGCGCCATGTACCGCGCCCTGACCTGGTTCTGCCTGGATTCCGGGACCGACCTGGAAGACGGGGCTGCGGTTGAGGCTGCAGCCGAGAACCTTCCGCTGGAGATCAGCACCAGCCCGCAGGAAGAGTACGTCCGGGTCGGCGGCGTCGACATCACCCTCGCCATCCGGGAGCCGGCGATCTCCGCGGCCGTGAGTGCCGTGGCCACCACCCTCGGCGCCCGCACCGAACTGATCCGCCGCCAGCGTGAGCTGATCGAGCAGCACCACCGCCGCATGGTGGTCGAGGGGCGTGACATCACCACCGTCGTCGCCCCGGGCGCCGAAGTCCGGATGCTCCTCACCGCGAGCGAGGAGGCGCGCCTGCGCCGCCGGGGGATCCAGCTTGGCGGCAGCCAGAACGCCGAGCAGCTCGCCGCCCAGGTGACCCAGCGTGACGCCAAGGACTCCACCGTGGTGAACTTCACCCAGGCCGCCGACGGCGTGGTGACCCTGGACTCTTCGGACCTGGACTTCGCCCAGACGGTCGACGCCGCCCTCGGCATCGTGGAAAGTGTCATCAACCACACGGTCACCAAGGGTGTCTGAGCCGCAGCAGGCAGTGCCGGGCCGGTGGACGACGGCCTGGAGCCGGCCCGTGGGCTGGCTGCTGGACCACGTCGTGTACCGGACCTCCGTGACGGGGCGCGCCAACGTCCCGGCCTCGGGCCCGGTAATCTTTGCCGGAAACCACATCAGTTTCCTGGACGGACCCGTCATGTTCGGCGCCGCACCCCGGCCCATGCACATCCTGGTCAAGAAGGAGCTGTTCACCGGCTTCCTCGGCCGGGTGCTCACAGCCTCCGGCCAGCTGGCCGTTGACCGTGCGGGCGACCGCGCGGCGCTGCAGAAAGCCAGGAGAGTCCTCGACGCCGGACGGTGCGTCGGGATCCTCCCCGAAGGAACACGGGGGAGCGGCGAAGCCGCGGCGATCAACAACGGAGTCGCCTGGCTCGCGCTGACCGCCGGCGCCACCGTGGTCCCCGTGTCCATCCTCGGCACCCGGATCGGCGCCGAGCACCTGGACGCCGTCCCCGGGCTGCGCCGCCGGCTGCATGTCAGCTTCGGCGGGGCCCTCAATGTCAGCCGCCGGCCGGGTGAGACCGGCCGTGTTTCAATGGACAGGGCGGGAACCGAGATCCGCGCTGCGCTGGCCCGGCATGTCCAAGACTCCATTACATACAGTGGGCAGCCCTTGCCCGACGCGGATTCCCCGCAAGAACGTCATGAAGCAGTAGCCGGGACGCCGGCAGATCACCCCATAAGGAATGTGCAATGAGCGATACGACTCAAACCTCCGGCCAATTTGGCGCCGGCGAAGACGAATACACGCCCACCGGCACGGACCAGGTGGCTGAGCATCTCGCCGCCCTGGACGACGAGGAAGCAGAGGTCCGCGCGGCCTCCCTCCGTGCCGGCCTGGACGACTACGAGCTGGATGAAGACGACGCCGCCCTCCTGAGCGGCGAGTACGACGACGAGGACTTCGACGGTCCGGTCAAGCTTGATCCCGTGCTGGCCATCATCGGCCGTCCGAACGTGGGCAAGTCAACCCTGGTGAACCGAATCCTCGGCCGCCGCGAAGCCGTGGTGGAAGACACACCTGGCGTCACCCGTGACCGTGTCATGTACTCGGCCACCTGGAACGGCCGGAACTTCACCGTGGTCGACACCGGCGGCTGGGAGCACGATGCCCGCGGCATCCACGCCCGTGTGGCCGAACAGGCCGAGATGGCCGTGGAGCTCGCCGACGCCGTGCTGTTCGTCGTCGACTCCGCCGTCGGCGCCACGGCCACGGACGAGGGCGTTGTGAAGATGCTGCGCAAGTCCAAGAAGCCGGTCATCATGGTGGCCAACAAGGTGGACGACTTCGCGCAGGAAGCCGACTCGGCGACGCTCTGGGGCCTCGGCTTCGGCGAGCCGTACCCGGTTTCGGCGCTCCACGGCCGCGGCGTCGCCGACCTGCTGGACCACGTCATGGACACGCTGCCCGAGTTCTCCACGATCGAAGGGCTGGAACGCTCCGGCGGCCCGCGCCGCATCGCCCTGATCGGCCGGCCCAACGTCGGCAAGTCCTCGCTGCTGAACAAGCTCGCCGGATCCGAGCGCGTGGTGGTGGACAACACCGCCGGCACCACCAGGGACCCGGTCGATGAGTTCATCGAACTCGGCGGCCGGACCTGGCGCTTCGTCGACACCGCCGGCATCCGCCGCCGGCAGCACATGGCCCAGGGCGCGGATTTCTACGCCTCGCTGCGGACCCAGAGTGCGCTCGAAAAGGCGGAGGTCGCCGTCGTGCTCCTCGCCGTGGACGAAGTCCTCAGCGAGCAGGATGTCCGCATCCTGCAGCTGGCGATCGAATCCGGCCGCGCACTGGTCCTCGCGTTCAACAAGTGGGACCTGCTCGACGACGAACGCCGCAGCTACCTGGAGCGTGAGATCGAGCAGGACCTGGCCCACGTGGCGTGGGCGCCGCGGGTCAACATTTCGGCGCTGACCGGCTGGCACAAGGACAAGCTCGTCCCTGCCCTCGACACCGCGCTGGAAAGCTGGGACAAGCGCATCCCGACCGGACGCCTCAACGCGTTCCTGGGCGAACTGGTCGCGGCACACCCGCACCCGGTCCGCGGTGGCAAGCAGCCCCGCATCCTCTTCGGCACCCAGGCCTCCAGCCGCCCGCCGAAGTTCGTGCTGTTCACCACCGGTTTCCTGGATCCGGGCTACCGCCGCTTCATCACCCGCCGGCTCCGCGAGACCTTCGGTTTCGAGGGCACCCCGATCGAGGTCAACATGCGCGTGCGCGAAAAGCGTGGCAAGAAGCGTTAATCCCGACACACCGCGCCCGTGGCATTTTCAGAATGTCACGGGCACCCTCCGGGATCGTGTAAGCTTTTGGAGGTGGTTCGGCCGGACTGCTCAGATGGAAATCTTCGGATGACATCGAGGCGGAGAACGGCGGAACCAGCGGGCTGTAGCGCAGCTTGGTAGCGCACCTGACTGGGGGTCAGGGGGTCGCAGGTTCAAATCCTGTCAGCCCGACCAGCAGGAAACCGCTCCATCACCGGGAATCATCCTGGTGGTGGGGCGGTTTTTCTTTTTGCCCTCCGGTCTTCACCCACCGTCTGACATGGCGGCGCGGGTCCACACTGCGGCAAGACCGTCCCTGAAGACCGGAGACGGCGGAATTCTCTTGTAGCATGTGAATTGGTCCCTGCCCGTCCGCGGTGGGATCACTACTTGGGGGAAAAATTGAAGAGAACACTGTCGTGGTCGGCTCCTGCCGTCGGCGCCGCCATTATTCTGGCCACCGTCAGCTTCGCCGGGCCAGCCGAGGCTACTTACGCCTGCTGGAATTCCGCATCCGGACAGCACTGCCGCGAATTCCATGATAATGCCGCGAGCAACGACACCGTTCGGGTAGCCGGCAACCCGATCTTCACCGGCATCCTCAAAGCGGGGCAGATCCTTTCATCCGACCCAGGCGACTGGGATCGGGCCCAAACGCTGAAGATCCAGTGGCTACGCGATGGTGCCGTCATCCCCGGCGAAGAGGGCAAAACCTACGCGATTTCCGCGACCGACACTGGCCATTCCCTGGCGCTGCGGGTTACCGCTTCCGCCGAAGGGCTCAAGGACGGCGTGGCGACCACCCTCCCGTCCCCGAAAGTCAGCGACGGCAACACTACGGAGTACACCGGCCGGCCCGGCTTGACCATCAGCGGCGAGGCTCCGGTGGTGGACGGCTCCTCAAGAGTCGGGTTCACGCTCGAAGTCGATAGTCTCGGCACGTGGTCGCCCGACCGTGTCGCTTTGCAGTGGCAGGCCGACGGCGTGGACATCGAGGGCGCCAACGGGGACGCCTACCGGATCAGGGTGTCCGACCTGGGCAAGAGGGTCACGCTCAAGGTGACCGGCAGTTGGCCGGGACTGGAGAGCGTCTCCAAGTCCAACACCGCCCCAGTGGTCACGCCCGGCTATATACACCCCGGAAACGGCGAGCTGTATCCGGTCGGTGGGACGAAGGTCGGGGACGTCCTCGGCGTGGGACCTTTCGGGTGGTATGCCGACGGCGAACCGATGTCATTCCTCTACCAGTGGAAGCGGGATGGCCAGCCGATAGCGGGGGCCACCGCGAGCACCTACAAAATTGTCGCTGACGACAAGGGCCACCAGATTGCCGTCGTCGTCACAGCAACGGCAGTAGGATATGGGCCGAACCCCCAATCTTCGTTGTATGTGGTGATCGACGGCGACACTGACCCGACGCCTGCCCCTGCAGTCCCGACTGCGACTGCATCTCCGATGGCCACCGCCACGGCGGCTCCAACGCCGTCCGCCACGCCGACGGCCACCGCGTCGCCATCGCCGACGCCGACGGCCACCGCGTCGCCATCGCCGACGCCGACGGCCACCGCGTCGCCATCGCCGACGCCGACGGCCACCGCGTCGCCATCGCCGACGCCGACGGCCACCGCGTCGCCATCGCCGACGCCGACGGCCACCGCGTCGCCATCGCCGATTCCGACGCGGACGGCCGTGCCGGAAGGGTCCTCTGATAACGGTGGCCCGGTGGTCTCCACCGTTCCGGCACCGATCGGTGGCGGAACCATAAAGCCGCAGGCCTCCGGCGCCGCACCGCTGGCCAGGCTTTCGCCCGGTACGGCCTCCGGCACGGACCCTGGCTATTCAGCCGGGGAGTCCCAAGTTGAAGCGGCGCCTTCGGTGATAGCACCGGCGACTCCTGCCGAAGCAATCTCCGCGCCCGCGGTGCCGGTGGCCAAGCCAACCCCCAGCCCCAGCGCAGCGCCGTCCGAACCGGTGACGGTGTCAGCGGAGCAGGCATCTGACGCGGGATCCTTCCGCCCCTTGCCGCTCGTCCTGACGATCGGCGGGGCCATGCTGGCGGCTGCACTGGTGTGGTGTGTCCGCCCGGTCCGTGCCGCGGCTGTCCGGCTCGTGACCAGAAAACGGCCTTCAGGTTCCTGAGGACACCCCCGTCATCCCGCAAAAGGTGTGGCGGGGGTTTCTGCGTCTTCCAAGAGGCGCGGTTCTGCCGCGGCGCCTATTTCAGGAACTTTGACGTCCGGCGGTCGGCCAGGATCTTTCCCTTCGTCTGGCAGGTCGGGCAGTATTGCAGAGCAGTGTCCGCAAAGGAAACCTCACGAATGGTGTCCCCGCACACCGGGCATGCTTCGCCGGTCCGGGCATGGACCCTCAGGTGGCTCCGCTTGGTGTCTTTGAGTTCACTTGGCGGTTTGCCTTGGGCTTCCTGCAGGGCTGTCCCGAGAATGCTGTGGATGGCATCGTAAAGCCGCAGGACCGCGTCACGGTCCAAGGACTTCGCCGTGGCGAATGGTGACGTCTTGGCCGCATGCAGGATCTCGTCGCTGTAGGCATTCCCGATGCCCGCAATCACGCTCTGGCTCCTCAGGAGACCCTTGACTTGCTGGGAACTGGATCCAAGGATCTCCGCCAAGGCATCGACGTCGAACCCGGGGCTGAAGGGATCCGGTCCGAGAGCAGCGATCCCGGGAACGTCGTACGGATCCCGCACCACATAAACCGCCAGGCTCTTTTTCGTGCCGGCCTCGGTCAGATCCAGGCCAAGCGGGCCGGCCGGGCCGGAAAACGCCAGCCGCGCCGCTATGTGTCCCTTGCCCATTTTCAGTTGGATATCAGTGGGGGAGTCGGTGAACCGGACCCAGCCGGCCCTCGCCAGGTGGAAGACAAAATACAGCCCGTCGGCGTCCAAGCTGACAAATTTCCCAAAGCGGCGCACCCCTGTCACGGCCCTGCCCTGAAGTTCGGAGAAGGGGGGATCCGCCGTTTTGAGTACCGCGAACGAGACGATCTGGATCTGCGTCACAACAGCACCGCGCAACTGCTCGTCCAGAAAGTCCGTCAGGCCAGCCACTTCCGGAAGTTCGGGCATCGGCTAGCCGTTATCGCCTTGTTCTGTCATCGCACCATCATGTCAGAACCCACCCCGGGCACCGGCTGAATATGCCTATACTTTCAGCGGCGGGCAGTTCGATTGGCCGCCGTCGACATTGGTGATTGACCCGATGAAAGGCCCGTCATGAGCATCATTCCCGAACAGCTGTCCTACACCGCAGAACACGAGTGGGTTTCGGCCCCGAACGCCGACGGGGTCGTGCGCGTGGGCATCACCGATTTTGCCCAGGACGCCCTCGGAGACGTCGTTTTTGCCCAGATGCCCGAAGTAGGCACCACGATCAAGGCCAACGACGTCGTCGGCGAAGTCGAGTCCACCAAGAGCGTGAGCGACATCTACGCCCCGGTATCGGGCGAAGTGGTGTCCCGGAACGAGTCGCTGGACACCGATTCTGCCCTGATCAATTCGGATCCGTACGGCGAGGGCTGGCTGATTGAAATCAAGCTTGCGGAGGCCGACGCGGTCGAGTCGCTGCTCAGTGCGTCGGAGTACGAACAGCAGGTAGGCTAAAGGAAACGATCTTTCAGGCCGGGCCGTTGGAATACTAACGACGGCCCGCCGGAGGACCGAATACCGGATCTGCCAGGCATTTCCGGACGGCATGCGTTGTTTGCAGGGGGGACACCTGCAACGAATGAGGAGGACTCAATGTTTCGGCACGAACGGAACCACCCCGGTGACGGTCACGGCACGCGTGGAGTGAAAGCTTCGGAGACCACATCGATCAACCTCACGCCGGTCCGCGACGAGCCCCACTTCACACCGAAGCTTTCCACCGAGGAGCGGGCTGCAGTTGAGGCGCTGCCGTACGGCTCTGCCCTGCTGGTCGCCCACAGCGGGCCCAACACGGGCGCGCGCTTCCTGCTGGATTCGGACACCACGGCGGCGGGCCGCCACCCGGACGCCGACATCTTCCTTGACGACGTCACGGTTTCGCGCCGTCACGTCGAATTCCGCCGCACGGCACGCAGCTTCGAAGTCGTGGATACCGGAAGCCTGAACGGCACGTACGTGAATCATGACCGCGTCGACAGCGTGGAGCTGAAGTCCGGCAACGAAGTGCAGATCGGGAAGTTCCGCCTCACCTTCTACCTGAGCCCTGCCCGCGCAGCAGGCAACGTCTGATTCCGGGGTAGCTGCCTGTGGCAATGGCACAAGCGGAACGGCGCGGACCCCAGGTCCTGAACATCGGAGAAGTCCTGGCTCAGTTGAGCGACGATTTCCCGAACATGAGCGCGTCGAAAATCAGGTTCCTGGAGGAAAAGGGACTCATCAACCCGCAACGGACGCCTGCCGGCTACCGGCAGTACGCGGAGAGCGACGTCGAGCGCCTGAGGTTTGTCCTGTCCCTGCAGCGGGACCAGTATTTGCCGCTGAAGGTCATCAAGGACTACCTCGACGCGATCGACCGCGGCGAACGCCCGGACAACCTGCCCCCGGGCGTCACGGTGTCACCCCGGATCGTGTCCGCGGAGCTCGCCTCCGAACTGCAGAACCGGGTGCGGCGGCTGAGCGAGGAACAACTCCGGGCCGAGTCCGGCGCGAGCGTGCCTCTGCTCGAGTCGCTGCTCAGCTATGGCCTGATCGGTCACGTCAACGGCAAGTTCGACGAACACGCCCTCCAGGTGGCGCGCGCCTGCGTGCAGCTGGAGAGCCACGGCCTGGAGCCACGTCACCTGCGGCCCTTCCAGGCGGCCGCGGAACGCGAATTCGGGCTCGTGGAACGCGCGGTGGCAACCCTGACCTCGCGCAAGGACGCCGCCTCCCACGCCCGTGCCGCCGAGGCAGCGCGGGAAATCAGCGAGCTCTGCCTCTCGCTGCACCAGGCCCTGGTCCAGGACCGCATCTCAAGAATGGACATCTGATGATTGAGGTGGAGATTGTCGGCGTGCGGATTGAGCTGCCGTCCAACCAGCCGCTTGTCCTGCTCAAAGAGATCCATGGGGAACGCCACGTGCCGATCTGGATCGGGACGCCGGAAGCCAGCGCCATCGCCCTGGCCCAGCAGGGTGTGGTCCCGCCCCGCCCGATGACCCACGACCTCCTCGTCGACGTCGTCGAATCCCTGGGACACTCCATTGTCAGTGTCAACATCGTGGCAGTGGAAGACAACATTTTCTACGGCCAGCTCCAGTTTGAGAACGGCACCACCGTCAGCTCCCGGGCCTCGGACGCACTGGCCCTCGCCCTCCGCGCGAAATGCCGGATCTGGTGCGCGGACGCCGTCATGGAGGAGGCCGGGGTCCGGATCACCGAACACGACGAGGGCGAGGACACACACCCTGGCCCGGCCGTCGATGAAGAAGGCGAGCTGCGGCGGTTCCGCGAGTTCCTGGACGACGTCGAGCCTGAAGACTTCGCCGGTTGAGCCGGCGGGGGTCACGTTAAGGTTAAAGTCGAGGATTAGAGTTTCGACACGCCCCCCCAATATCGCGAACGTCTTTGACCTTGGGCCCCGGCAGGCCTAACGTCGGAGGTACAAGTTCCCATTGCATACAACAGCCGCGCAAGTCACACTGAAAGTGCGGCCCGGCCGAATTACACGGATGAATTTCGCGGATGAATTTTACTGCTGAATTTCACTCCCTGGCCTGGTTACGTAGCCGGTCAGATGACCGGCGTTGCTGCAACTTCCCTCGGGGAGCCATGACAAGGAGGATCCACGTGAGTCCGAAAGGCGAAGCGGGCGAGCTCAAGCAGACCTCGACGGCTGGTATCGCCGTACCTGCCAGCGGTGCCCAAGGCCTGCTGTTCACCGAGGATCTTCCCGTCCTGGACGAGGACGCAGGCTACCGCGGGCCCACCGCATGCAAGGCCGCAGGCATCACCTACCGCCAACTGGACTACTGGGCCCGGACCGGACTCGTTGAACCTGCCGTGCGCGGTGCCGCCGGATCCGGTTCCCAGCGGCTCTATGGCTTCCGGGACATCCTGGTCCTCAAGGTCGTCAAGCGGCTTCTGGACACGGGCGTCTCGCTGCAGCAGATCCGCGCCGCCGTCGAGCACCTTCGGGAGCGCGGCGTCGAGGATCTGGCCCAGATCACGCTCATGAGCGACGGCGCCAGCGTCTATGAGTGCACCTCGGCGGACGAAGTCATCGACCTCGTCCAGGGCGGACAGGGTGTCTTCGGCATTGCCGTGGGCCGGGTGTGGCGCGAAGTGGAAGGCAGTCTCGCAGCTCTTCCCAGCGAACACGCCGCAGTCCAGTCCTTTCCCGACGATGAACTCAGCAAGCGACGGACCGCGCGCAAGACCGGCTAAGCCCCGGATTAACAGGACCTAGACGAAGGCCGCCTCCCGAAGGGGAGGCGGCCTTTGCCGTCCGGAGGAGGTTGTGCCGGAGCCCCGGATCCTAGCGCTGGCTGCGGTTCCGGACGCTGCCGTTGGACTTCAGCAGGTTCGCCAGCAGCGCATCGAAAAGCGCAGCGGCGTTCTTGGCCGAGTCGCCGGGCCAGTGATGGATGGCGTGGGCCGCACCCTGGATCTGCTGCCAGTTGGCCTGCTCCGGGATGTGCGGGGCCAGGAGAAGTTCACCGAACATGGACTGCATTTCGGAAAGCCTGAAGGTGTGCTCGGCGGAGCCGCTGCGCACCCGGTTGGCAACAATCCCCGCCGGAGACAGGTTCGGGGCGAACTCGTTCCGGAAGAGCTGGATCGCCCGCATCGTGCGTTCAGTGCCGGCAACGGAGAAGAGGCCCGGTTCGGCCACCAGGGTCACCTTGTCACTCGCGGACCATGCCATCCTCGTGAGGCCGTTGAGCGAGGGCGGGCAGTCGACGAGGACCAGGTCGTAGCCTTCGGCCCCGGCCAGCACCGCGGAGAGCCTGCGCAGATCGCGGCGGCCAAGATCCGGACGGTCGTAGATGCCGGTGTACGCGGAACCCACGGCCACATCCAATATAGATACGCCAGAGCCGGCGCGGGAGGAGCTGTTGGCACGCGCCCGTTCCACCCAGCCGCTGGGAACGACGTTTTCGGCCAGGCGTGCGCGCCGGGGTGACCTGAGCATCCTGCCGATGTCCAGCTGGTCTCCGGGCCGGACAGCGAGAGCCGTGCTCGCATCGGCATGGGGGTCAAGGTCGACGACGAGGGTGGGGATGCCGGCGGCCAGGGCCGCGGACGCCAATCCGGTGGTCACCGATGTCTTGCCGACACCGCCTTTGAGGCTGCTGATGCTGACTACTTGCACTTGAAAAACCAATACCTAACGCCGGTTGCCGGGACGGGGTCCTGCCGGCCCCTGCGTTCTGGAGCCGGGGCGTGCATGCGCCACCCACCCACTCATCATATGTTGATGGTCCGCCGAATCCTGTCTCATCGGGTGGAAGTGCGGCAGATCGTCAGGAAGGTTCGGCCGGGCCGCCCGTTCCCCTGCCAGCAGGCGGACTTGCGCGCAGGCGGGCTTGCGCGCAACCGGCATCCGTGACGGACATTGCTGTGACGGTGACCACAATGATTTGTATTTGCCCACGCCGGTCTTAGACACTGTGAGCACTTACCGATACGCCCGCGATGATGCAGGAGAAGTATGTTTTCCAAGATTCTGGTGGCCAACCGCGGCGAAATCGCGATCCGTGCCTTCCGCGCCGGCTACGAGCTGGGTGCCAAGACTGTAGCAGTGTTCCCCAACGAGGACCGTAATTCGATCCACCGCCAGAAGGCCGACGAGGCCTATCTGATCGGCGAAGAGGGCCATCCGGTCCGGGCCTACCTGGACGTCGACGAGGTGGTGCGGGTAGCCAAGGAATCCGGGGCCGACGCCATCTACCCCGGCTACGGATTCCTCTCCGAGAACCCGCGGCTGGCCCGGGCCGCCGCCGCAGCCGGCATCACGTTCGTCGGACCGCCGGCTGAAGTCCTGGAACTCGCCGGCAACAAGGTCGCGGCCCTCGAGGCGGCCCGCAAGGCCGGCGTCCCGGTGCTCAAGTCCAGCCAGCCGTCCAAGGACGTTGACGAGCTGATCGCAGCCGCGGACGAGATCGGCTTCCCTATCTTCGCCAAGGCCGTCGCAGGCGGCGGCGGCCGCGGCATGCGCCGCGTCGACACCCGGGAGGGACTGCCCGAAGCGCTGCAGGCCGCCATGCGCGAAGCCGACGCAGCCTTCGGTGATCCCACCATGTTCCTCGAGCAGGCGGTGCTGCGGCCCCGCCACATCGAAGTCCAGATCCTGGCCGATGCCGAGGGCAATGTCATGCACCTCTTCGAGCGTGACTGTTCCATCCAGCGCCGGCACCAGAAGGTCATCGAGATCGCGCCCGCACCGAACCTCGACGAGGGCATCCGGCAGGCGCTTTACCGCGACGCCGTGAAGTTCGCCAAGGCCCTGAATTACGTCAACGCCGGCACCGTGGAGTTCCTGGTCGACACCGTCGGGGAGCGCGCCGGGCAGCACGTGTTCATCGAAATGAACCCGCGCATCCAGGTTGAGCACACCGTCACCGAGGAAGTCACCGACGTCGACCTCGTCCAGGCGCAGCTGCGTATCGCCGCCGGCGAGACGCTCGCGGACCTGGGCCTCTCGCAGGAGACCGTCCAGCTCAAGGGCGCCGCCCTGCAGTGCCGCATCACCACCGAGGACCCGGCAAACGGCTTCCGGCCCGACGTCGGAAAGATCACCGGCTACCGTTCGGCCGGCGGCGCGGGGGTCCGGCTCGACGGCGGCACCGTGTACTCGGGTGCCGAGATCAGCCCGCATTTCGACTCGTTGCTGGTCAAGCTGACCTGCCGGGGCCGCGACTACCCGGCCGCCGTGGCCCGGGCCCGCCGCGCGCTGGCCGAATTCCGCATCCGCGGGGTGTCGACGAACATCTCCTTCCTGCAGGCCGTGCTGGACGATCCGGACTTCGTCGCCGGCAACGTGGCCACCTCGTTCATTGACGAACGCCCCGAACTGCTGAAGGCACGAGTCTCCGCGGACCGCGGAACCAAGCTGCTGACGTGGCTCGCCGAGGTCACCGTCAACAAGCCCAACGGCGAGCTCACGGTCCACAGCGACCCTGCCCACAAGCTCCCCGCCCTGGACGACTCGGCGGCCCCGGCCGGCTCCCGCCGCCGGCTGCTGGAGCTGGGCCCGGAAGGCTTCGCGAAGGCCCTGCGCGAACAGGCCCCCGTCGCCGTCACGGACACCACCTTCCGTGACGCGCACCAGTCCCTGCTCGCCACCCGGGTCCGCACCCGCGACCTGGTGGCGGCCGGCCCGGCAGTGTCCAAGCTGCTCCCCGAGCTGCTGTCCGTCGAAGCCTGGGGCGGTGCCACGTACGACGTCGCGCTGCGATTCCTGGGCGAGGACCCGTGGGACCGCCTGGCCGCGCTGCGCAAGGCGCTGCCGAACATCTGCCTGCAGATGCTCCTTCGCGGCCGCAATACCGTGGGCTACACGCCGTACCCGGAAGAAGTCACGGTGGCGTTCGTGAATGAGGCGGCCGCGACCGGCATCGACATTTTCCGCATCTTCGACGCGCTCAACGACGTCAACCAGATGGCGCCGGCCATCCGGGCCGTCCGTGAGACCGGCACCGCTGTCGCGGAGGTCGCCCTCTGCTACACCGCGGACATGCTTGATCCGGAGGAAAAGCTCTACACCCTGGACTACTACCTTGAGCTGGCCCAGAAGATCGTCGACGCCGGCGCGCACATCCTGGCAATCAAGGACATGGCCGGGCTGCTTCGCCCGGCTGCCGCCGCGCGCCTCGTGACTGCGCTGCGTGAACGGTTCGACCTCCCGGTCCACCTGCACACCCACGACACCGCAGGCGGTCAGCTGGCGACGCTGCTGGCCGCCGTGGACGCCGGCGTGGATGCGGTGGATGTGGCCTCGGCCTCCCTGGCCGGCACCACGAGCCAGCCCTCGGCCTCGGCCCTCGTCGCCGCGCTGGCCCACACGCCGCGCGACACCGGGCTCAGCCTCGCGAGTGTTTGCGCCCTGGAACCCTACTGGGAGGCCGTCCGCCGGGTCTACGCGCCCTTCGAATCCGGGCTGCCGGGCCCCACCGGCCGCGTCTACCAGCACGAAATCCCTGGCGGCCAGCTCTCCAACCTGCGGCAGCAGGCGATAGCGCTCGGCCTCGGCGAACGGTTCGAAGCGATCGAGGACATGTACACCGCCGCGGACCGGATCCTCGGCCGCCTCGTGAAGGTCACGCCGTCCTCCAAGGTGGTGGGTGACCTGGCCCTGCACCTTGTCGGCCTCAACGCCGACCCCGCGGACTTCAACGAGAACCCGCAGAAGTACGACATCCCGGATTCCGTGATCGGGTTCCTCTCCGGTGAGCTCGGCGACCCGCCCGGAGGCTGGCCCGAGCCCTTCCGGACCAAGGCCCTGCAGGGCCGCACCGTCAAGGTGCGCGACGTCGAGCTCAGCGCCGATGACAGCGCCGCGCTCGGCTCGGATTCCAAGACACGGCAGCAGACGCTCAACCGGCTGCTTTTCGCCGGCCCCACCAAGGACTACCAGAAGAGCGTTGAAACCTACGGAAACCTCTCGGTGCTGGACACCCGGGACTACCTCTTCGGCCTGCAGCGCGGCGCGGAGCACGAGATCGAGCTGGAGAAGGGCGTCCGCCTGATCGCATCCCTCGAAGCGGTCTCCGAACCGGACGAGAAGGGCATGCGCACCGTGATGTGCACGCTCAACGGCCAGTCCCGGCCGGTGGTGGTCCGTGACCGTTCCGTGGTGAGCAACGTGAAGGCCGCCGAACGCGCCGACACCTCCCAGCCGGGCCAGGTGGCCGCACCGTTCGCCGGAGCCGTCACACTGACCGTGAAGACCGGAGACACGGTCAAGGCCGGGGACGCCGTCGCCACCATCGAGGCCATGAAGATGGAGGCCTCCATTACGACGCCGGTGGCCGGCACCGTGTCACGGCTTGCCGTGGGCGCCGTCGAACAGGTCCAGGGCGGGGACCTGCTGCTGGTCGTCGAATAGCAACAACCGTAAGGCAACGCGGGGTCAGATCCGGCCCGTCCGATGGTGGCGGATGGGCGCGGAGTGACCCCGCGTTGCTGTGGAACCGATGATGCTGTGGAACCGATGAGGCTCAGGCGTGGGTGGGACGCTGGGCGCTGTACATATCCTCGATCACGTCCTCGAAGTCCTTCATGACCTGGGCGCGCTTGACCTTCATGGACGGGGTCAGGTGTCCCGATGCCTCGGTGAAGTCGGCCGGCACAATCCGGAAGGACTTGATGGCCTCCGCCTGCGACACCGACTGGTTGGCGTGGTTGATGAGCTCCTGCACTGCCGCTTTGATGGCCGCGTTTCCGGTCGCCTCGTTGAGAGTCGTCGAGACCGGCAGTCCGTGGCGGTGCAGCCAGCCCGGCAAGGCCTCCTCATCGAGGGTGACGAGGGCGCCGATGAACGGGCGGTTGTCACCGACCACGAGCACCTGCGAGACGAGTGCGTCGGCGCGGATCTGGTCCTCCAGCAGGGCAGGCACCACGTTCTTGCCGCCGGCCGTGACAATGATTTCCTTCTTGCGCCCCGTGATGGTCAGGAACCCCTGCTCGTCGAGCTGACCGATGTCACCGGTGCGCAGCCAGCCGTCTTCAAAGGCGTCCCCGGAGAGATCCTCGCGCTGGTAGTAGCCGTGCATGACGCAGACGCCCTTGGCGAGGATCTCGCCGTCGTCGGCAATTCTGACGGCGTTGCCGGGAATCGGGGCGCCGACGGTGCCGATCTTGATCAACTCCGGGGTATTGACGGTGACGGGCGCCGTCGTTTCGGTCAGCCCATAGCCCTCCAGGATCTGCATTCCGATGCCCTGGAAGAAGTGCCCGAGCCGTTCGCCCAGCGGACCGCCGCCGGAAACGGCGTGCGCCACCTGTCCGCCCATCGCGGCGCGGAGCTTGCTGTAGACGAGTTTGTCGAACACCTTGTGCTTGAGCCTGAGCCCGAGGCCTACCTTGCCGGCCTGCCGGGCCCGCGAGTAGGCGATAGCGGTGTCCGCGGCCCGGTGGAAGATGGCCCCCTTGCCGCCGTCCTCGGCCTTGGTCAGGGCCGAGTTGTAGACCTTCTCGAAGACCCGCGGTACCGCGAGGATGAAGGTGGGCCGGTAGCTCTGCAGGTCCGGCAGCAGGTTCTTGATGTCGGGCGTGTGCGCCACGGTCACGCCGGCCGCCACGGCGAGCACCGAGATGAAGCGGGCGAAGACGTGCGCCAGCGGCAGGAACATGATGGTCTTGGCATTTTCGTGGACGACGTTGCCCAGTGAGGTGGCCAGCACATTTTCGGAGAGCTCCACGAAGTTGCCGTGGGTCAGCTCGCAGCCCTTGGGGCGGCCGGTGGTGCCGGAGGTGTAGATGATCGTGGCGATGTCCAACAGGGACGCCTTGCTGCGCCGCGCCTCCAGCTCCTCGTCGCTGATCCCGGCGCCGGCGGCGCGGACCTCGTCCAGGCCGTTGCCCTCAAGCTGCCAGACGTGCGCCAGCGCGGTCAGGCCTTCCGACGCTGCGGCCTGCCGGATGACGTCCTCATGGTGGGCCGATTCGCCGAAGGCGGCCACGGCTCCCGAGTCGCCAAGGTTCCAGGCGACCTGGGAGGGGGAGGACGTCTCGTAGATGGGAACGGAGACGGCGCCGGCGAACCAGATCGCGAAATCAATGAGGGCCCATTCGTACCGCGTGCGGGACATGATGCCGACCCGGTCGCCAGCGGTAACTCCGCTCGCCATCAGGCCCTTGGCGAGCAGCGACGCGTCGGCCAGGAAATCGGTGGCCCGGACGTCCTGCCACTGGCCCGCCGCGTCGAGGCGCGAGAACAGGGCGGGGTTTGACGCCTTGGCGGCCTGGCGCAACACCAGGTCCGTGACGTTCGATTCCGGGGGGACGAACACCTGGGGCGGGACACTGACTTCTCGCACGATAGCTCCTTTGATATCCATAGACCCGCAAGGGGTAGAGGGTACAGCTAAGACTAGTGTGTGGTCCGCATCGAGTGTGTTCCACAACACCTACTGGCGGGTAACTCTATGGTTAAGGCTGCTGCCGCGCCAACCCGGGGGCGCGGCCGGCGCCAACCGGGGGCCGCCGCTGGCTCCCCGGGGGAGCCGGCCTCCGGGGAACCGGGCGGTCCGATGAATAGAATAAGGAACCATGCACACACCGACGCCCGGCCCGCAGCCAGCCCCCTACCGCCGGACGGCCGCGTGGCGGCGCAGGATGCACGGTGGAGCAGGCGCCGGCGGCGGTGCCCCAGCCGCGGGGCAGGGCCTGCGGGAGCACCTGAGGCTGGGGCGCAAGGGCCTGGCGATCGGCGTCGACATCGGGGGCACCAAGGTGGCGGCGGGCGTCGTGGACGCCGAGGGGCGGATCCTGAGCCAGGCCAAGCGCTCCACACCGGGCAATGACCCCCGGGCGGTGGAACAGGTCATCGTGGAACTCGTCGAAGAACTGGGCCAGGGGCACCGCATCTGGTCTGTCGGTATCGGCGCCGCCGGCTGGATGGACCTCGACGGCGGGACGGTGCTGTTCAGTCCGCATCTGGCTTGGCGCAACGAACCGCTAAGGGACAATCTGCAGCGGCTTCTGCGCCGTCCCGTGCTGCTGACCAACGACGCCGACGCGGCCGGCTGGGCCGAGTGGCGCTTCGGGGCCGGCCGGGGGGAGAACCGGCTGGTCTGCATCACGCTGGGCACCGGCATCGGCGGCACCATGGTGATGGACGGACGGGTGGAGCGGGGCCGCTTCGGCGTGGCCGGGGAATTCGGGCACCAGATCATCATGCCGGGCGGCCACCGCTGCGAATGCGGCAACCGCGGCTGCTGGGAGCAGTATGCCTCCGGCAATGCGCTCGGCCGGGAGGCCCGCGAGCTGGCGGCCGCGAATTCCCCCGTGGCCCAGGAGCTGCTCAAGGCCGTCGACGGCCACGTCGAAGGCATCACCGGGGTGATCGTCACCGAACTGGCCGAGGCCGGGGATCCCACTTCGCGCGAGCTCATCGAGGACGTCGGCGAGTGGCTCGGGCTGGGACTGGCCAATCTGGCCGCCGCGCTGGACCCGGGAGCGTTCGTCATTGGCGGCGGTCTCTGCGACGCCGGCGAACTGCTCGTCGCGCCGGCGCGGAAGGCCTTCGCCAGAAACCTGACCGGACGCGGGTTCCGGCCGGCGGCGCGGATTGAACTCGCGGCACTCGGTCCCAACGCCGGACTGATCGGTGCCGCCGACCTGTCCCGGGTCAGCAGCCGGATGCACAGCTAGCGGGAAGCTGCCACCGGAAGGGAACAGGCCTAGACGCGGGCGCCGTCGTCGTGCTCGTCCTTCTCGCCTGGAAGCTTCATGATCAGGAAGACCACTGACGCCGCAAAGGCCGCGACCATGCCCAGGATTGCCGTCAGCGGCGCGGAGCGCCAGAACATGGCGGACATCACGAGCGCAATCGGCCCGCCCACCGCGCCAAGCCAGGCAAGGACCGTCAGCGGGTCAGCCCCCGCCAGGCTGGGCGGATCCTCCGGCACAAATGCTCCGTCGTCCTCGGCCTCGTAGTCCCGGGGCCCGGCAAGAGGCGCTGCATCACCCGCGGCAGCACCCCCGCCCGCGGAACCCGGGGAACCCGCGCGCGGGGCTTCCGGGGGGAGGGCAAGCCGTTCCCGGGCGGAGAGTTCGACCGGCGGGGCGCCGGCGAGGCGCAGCGGGTCGAAGTCGCTGAACGGCCTGGCCGGAGCGGATCCCTCGGCCGGGCCGCCGGTCGCTTTGTCCTTCGGGTCTGCCGGGCTGGAGTCGGCCTCCAGCCTGGCCACCAGGTCCAGCCAGACGGCGTCGTCCTGGTTGGCGCGAGAATCCGATGAATCAGGGTCAGGAGAGTCGGGGTCCGGTCTAGTCATCTGCCGTGTCCTTCCGGCTAGCGTTGGCGGCGTCCTGAGTACCCGCGGCTACCACCGTGCGGATGAACTCGGCCGAGCCGCGGAAGATCTCAGGCGCGTCGTTGTCCATGGTAGCCACGTGGTAGCTGTTTTCCAGCCGGATCACCTCCAGCGGGGCATGGGTCAGCCCGCGGCGCAGGGCGAGCATGCTCGAATCGGAGACCACATGGTCCACTGCGGAGCGGTACACGCGGACCGGAGCCGTGATCCGCGGCAACAGGCGCACCGTGTCTTTGAACATCTTGTTCAGCTCGTGCGCCGCCGCGACCGGCGTCCTGGGATAGGCGCCCTCATCGATGCCTTCCTTGAGGGTGTCATTGGCGATGGCCGGGGTGCTCTTGAGCACGAGTTTGAGGATGCCCGCCAGCGGGGCGCGGCGGTCATCGATGACGAGGCCCGGGTTCACGACAACGACGCCGGCCACGGGACGGGTGGCGGCGATCCGGAGCGCGAGTGCCCCGCCCATGGACAGGCCGGCCACGACGACGTGTTCGCATTCGTCCGCGAGTTCGAGGTAGGCGGCGTCCAGGGCCATGTGCCAGTCCTGCCAGCGTGTCCGGGCCAGCTCCTGCCAGCTGGTGCCGTGGCCGGGCAGAAGCGGCATCCGCACGGCGTAACCGGCGTCCGCGAGCGACCTTGCCCAGTCCCGGACGCCGTGAGGGCTGCCGGTGAAGCCATGGGACACCACGACGCCGGTCCGGGGGCCGGTACCCGTGAACGGGCTGCTGAACGGCGTGTGATCGGGGCTCATGCTCATGGGGTCTCCAGGGCTGTTGTGGTCGACGACGGGGCTTTCGGCACGGCCGGTGCCGGTGCGTGCTGCAGGAAAAAACGGGCGGATCGCTCGAAAATCAGGGGCGCCTCGACGTCGAGCGTGGCCACGTGACCCGCTGTCCCGCAGCGGCACCACGTCCAGCTCGCGGGAGCCCAGGCGGTTCCGCAGCAGCTCCAGGGAGGACGGCGGGACCACGACGTCGGTGTCCGACTTGAAGACGAGCGCCGGCGCCTCGACGCCGGAAAGGTCCCGGACCGTGGCCTTGAACAGCCGGCTCAGTTGATGGACCGCCGCCAGCGGGGTCAGCGAGTAGTCGCCGTCCTCGGTGGGCGACGCGGTCGGGTTCTGTTCCTGGACCGGCACGGTGGTGCGCTGGACATACTTCAGCAGGCCGATGTACCGCACCCGGCGGTCGTAGAAGCTCAAGCCCGGGTTCACGACGGCGACCCCGGCTAGGTTGTGCCGGGCGGCGTTGTGCCGGGCGGCGGTGCGCAGGGCAATCGTCCCGCCCATGGAGAGCCCGGCGACGAAGCAGCCGCGGGTTCCCGCGGCCAGTTCCAGGTACGCGGCCTCGAAAGCCGTGTACCACTCCTGCCAGCCATGGCGGGCGAGGTCGCGCCAGTCGGTGCCGTGGCCGGGCAGCAGCGGTACGGACACGGCGAAGCCTCGGGCGGCGAGGTACTCGGCCCAGGGAAGGACGCTCAGGGGGCTGCCGGTGAAGCCGTGGCAGATCGCCACCCCGATGCCCGCGTTGCCGCCGTGGCCGTGGTAACTGAACGCTGCCGGCGCCACGGGAGTGCTGCTTCCGGTCATGTGCCCATCGTGTCACTGTTCGGCACAAAACTCACTAGAGTAGGGTGTCATTGAAGCCCTGGCCGGACCCGACGGAGGGCCGGCCAGACGCCTTCCGGAGAGGTACACCCAGTGTTCTATTGGTTCATGAAGACGTTCGTTCTCGGGCCGGTGCTGAAGCTGCTGTTCCGGCCCTGGGTCAAGGGTCTGGACCATGTTCCCGCCGGGGGCGCCGCCATCCTGGCCTCGAACCACCTCTCCTTCTCCGATTCCATCTTCATGCCGCTCACGGTGCCCCGTCCCGTGGTGTTCCTGGCGAAGTCGGAGTACTTCACGGGCAAGGGGATCAAGGGCAGGCTGACCGCCGCCTTCTTCCGGCTGACGAACCAGCTGCCGATGGACAGGTCCGGTGGAACGGCCTCGGCGATGTCGCTCAACGCCGGCATGGACGTGCTTAACAACGGATCGCTTCTCGGGATCTATCCCGAAGGCACGCGCAGCCCCGACGGCCGGCTCTACCGCGGCAAGGTGGGTGTGGCACGGCTGGCGCTGCAGGCCCGGGTCCCGGTCATTCCGGTGGCCATGATCGGCACGGACAAGGTCCAGCCGATCGGCAAGCGGCTGCCCAACATCCGGCGCATCGGAATGATCTTCGGGGAGCCGCTCGACTTCAGCCGCTACTACGGCATGGAGGATGACCGGCTGATCCAGCGTTCCGTGACCGACGAGATCATGTACGAACTGATGCGGCTCTCCGGCCAGGAATACGTCGACGAGTACGCCGCCGTCGTCAAGCTCCGGCTGGCCGGAAAAGCAACGGACAAGCCCGACGACGGAGCCGCCGGAGACCCGGCAACACCCGGAACTGTGTGACGGTACCCGTCCTGTCGATGACGGGCGGCTCCGTCGATCACCGCGAAGGCAACTATCCTAAGAAGGTGACTGAGTTATCTGCGCCTTCGGCCTCCCCGTTCACCGGTTCCTCCCTGAGCAGCACTGCCCAGAGTGGTGCCGCCAACTATCCCGGCCTGGACCGCTGGCGGGAGCTGCCGGCCTCCCAGCAGCCAAGCTGGTCGGACGGGGCAGTCTTCGAAGCCTCGGTCAAGGAACTCTCCGTCCTTCCGCCGCTCGTTTTTGCGGGCGAAGTGGACATCCTGCGGGAACGGCTCGCAGCGGCGGCGCAGGGCAAGGCGTTCCTGCTCCAGGGCGGCGACTGCGCGGAGACGTTCGAGGCCGCGACGGCGGACAGGATCAGCGCCCGGGTCCGCACGATCCTCCAGATGGCTGTCGTTCTCACCTACGGCGCGGCCATGCCGGTCATCAAGATGGGCCGCATGGCAGGCCAGTTCGCCAAGCCGCGCTCGTCCAATGACGAGACCCGCGACGGCGTCACGCTGCCGGCGTACCGCGGCGACATCGTCAACGGCTACGACTTCACTCCGGAGTCCCGGGCGCACGATGCCAGCCGGATGCTCAACGCCTACCACACCTCCGCCTCGACCCTGAACCTGATCCGTGCCTTCACCCAGGGTGGTTTCGCGGACCTGCGCCTCGTGCACCAGTGGAACAAGGGCTTCACGGAGAACCCGGCCCATGCCCGCTACGAGTCGCTGGCGCGGGATATCGACCGTGCGATCAAGTTCATGGCCTCCTGCGGGGCTGACTTCGAGGCGCTCAAGCGCGTGGAGTTCTACGCCAGCCACGAGGCGCTGCTGCTGGAATACGAACGCGCCCTCACCCGGATCGATTCGCGCACCGGATTCCCCTACGACACCTCCGCGCACTTCCTCTGGATCGGCGAGCGGACCCGCGAGCTGGACCACGCCCACGTCGATTTCCTGTCCCGGGTGCGCAACCCGATCGGTGTGAAGCTGGGGCCGTCCACGAGCGGCGACGACGCACTGCGCCTGATCGACAAACTGGATCCGGACCGCGAGCCCGGCCGCCTCACGTTCATCACCCGGATGGGCGCGTCCAATATCCGCGAGAAGCTGCCACCAATCGTGGAGCGGGTCACGGCCTCCGGCGCGCAGGTCCTGTGGGTTACCGATCCCATGCACGGCAACACGGTCACTTCGCCCAACGGCTACAAGACCCGCAACTTCGACGACGTCATCAACGAGGTGCGCGGCTTCTTCGAGGTACACCACGCCCTCGGAACCGTCCCGGGCGGACTGCACGTGGAGATGACCGGAGACGACGTGGCCGAGTGCCTCGGCGGGGCGGACCCGATCGACCAGGAAGCCTTCCTGGACCGCTACGAATCCGTCTGCGATCCGCGCCTGAACCACATGCAGTCGCTGGAGATGGCCTTCCTGGTGGCAGGCGCCCTGTCCAAGCGCTAGGGACCCTTCTCAAGCAGCAGAAAGCTCCGCCCGGCTGGTTTCAGCCGGGCGGAGCTCGTTAACTGCTGATCCGGCTCTGGTCAGACCACCTTCAGGGTGACAACGGAACCCTCGGGGGCTTTCTCATTCTTCGGGTCCTGTTCCCGGACCGTGCCGAAGAATCCGCCAAAGATGTTCTCCACGCGGACTTCAAACCCGAGCTCCTCGAGGGCCTCTTGCGCTTCCTTGGCCTGCTTCCCGACGAAGCTCGGGACGTCGACGAGCTTGGGGCCCTTGGAGATCGTGAGGTTCACGGTTCCGCCCTTGGTGAGGTTGCCGGAGGCCGGGTCCTGTGCCACGACGGAGCCCTTCGGGATCTTCCGGTCGTTGACCGTTTCCGGCGAGATCACGGCTTTCAGCCCGGCCGCTTCCAGGGCCTTGACCGCCGCGCCCTGTTCCTGGCCGCGCACATCCGGCACCGGGATGGGCTGGGGGCCCTTGGACACCGTCAGGTCCACGGGGGTGCCGTGCCGCACCGGATTGCTGCTGCGGGGAGCCTGGGCCAGGACAGTGCCGGCGGCTGCCGATTCGTCGAAGGTCTCGGTGATCAGCCCCAGCGCCATCCCGGTGCCGTTGAGGGCCGTCTTGGCCTCGTCCAGGGTCTTTCCGGTCAGCTCCGGTAGGGGGAACAGCTCCGGCCCCTTGGAGACGGCAAGGGACACGGTCTGGAACTTCCGGATGACCTGTCCGGCTTCGGGTTCCGAGCCGACGACGAGCCCTGGCGGGACGTTGTCGTCGTAGACGTCCTTGGTGGTGGACTGGAAGCCGGCCGTCCGCAGCAGCTGCTGCGCTTCCGCCACGGTCCTGTTCGCCAGTTCCGGAATCGTCCCCGGGGCGCCGGGACCCATGCCGAAGAACCAGCCGGCGCCGGCGGCCAGCAACGCTGCAATGACCAGCAGCACAATCCACAGCAGCCCCCGGCGTCGTGCATTGCCCCCGCGCAGGCTCCGGACGGGCGTGGCCGCGGCCCGCTGGCGGGCCCTCTCCTCATCGCGGTCCTGCTTTCGTTGGGCACGCTTGCCGGCGGGGGCCGCCACGGGTTTCAGACCGTCATCGCTGTACGTTTCCCGGTCCGGGAGCTCCTCCGGGGCGGACAGCGGGCCGTAGGACGGGCGCCGGGGCGGCGCGGACATCACGGTGGTGGGATTGCTGCCCCGGGAGATGACTTCGGTAGGCCGTTGGATCCCGCCGATCACCTCGGTCCGGGACTGGGCAGCGTAGTCCTCCGGGGGACCTTCCGAGCGATCTTGCCGGGGGTCCGCGGAGGCGGCGACGCCGGCCGGCGTCGCCGGTGCGGCCGCAACCGCGGGCAGGGCGCTGCGGCCCGCCGGGGGCTGGATATCGAGTTCGGCGTCGCTCAGGTTGGTCCTGATGTGGCGCAGCTCAGACAACAGTGCGTTCCCGTCCACGGGCCGTTTATCGGGATCGTTGGCGGTGCACCACTGCACCAGTTCATCGATTTCGTCGGCCAGGCCCGGCACCAGCTCCGAGGGTGCCCCCACGGTCGAGTTGACGTGCTGGTACGCCACCTGGATGGGAACCTCGCCGTCGAACGGCTGCCGGCCGGTGATCATCTCGTACAGCATGATGCCGACGGAGTAGATGTCGCTGCGGGCGTCAGCCTGCTTGCCGAGCACCAGTTCGGGGGAGAGGTAGGCCACCGTTCCGATCAGCGCGCCGGTGCTGGTCGAGGTGGACACGGCCCGGGCCAGTCCGAAGTCGCCGACCTTGATCCGGCCGTCGTCGGCAATAAGCACGTTTTCGGGTTTGATGTCCCGGTGGATGAGGCCGGCCTCGTGGGCGGCCCCCAGACCTTCCACGACGGGGGCGATCAGTGCCAGGGCGAGGCGCGGCGCGAGCGCACCCTTGTCCGTGATGACGTCCCGGAGGGTATGGCCCTTGATGTACTCCATCACGAGGTAGGCGATCCGGCCGTCCTCGCCCTGGTCAAGGACGCCGACGACGTGCGGATGGGACAGCCTGGCCGCAGCCTTGGCTTCGCGGCCGAGGCGGTCCAGGAATTGGGGGTCGCCGGCCAGATGGGGGTGCAGCACCTTCAGCGCGACGCCGCGCTCGAGGCGGCGGTCCATGGCCAGATAGACCGTGGACATCCCGCCGCTGGCCAATCTGGACTGAATCAGGTACCGGCCATCCACCAAGGTGCCAACGAGAGGGTCCGACGTGTAATCCTGCACCTTACGATCCTAGTCGCTGCACGGAAACGGGTCCGGATCAACATGCGATCCGGACCCGTATCGTTACCCTTCGAGGGCTTGGCGGAGCGCCTTAACACCCCACCGGTTCTGTCCCGGGACTTAGCCGAAGTTCTGCTGGTTGGCCTTGATGGAGGCAACGTACTGCTTGGTGTCCTCGTACATTCCGTACTTGCTCACCGAGTACTGGCCCTGGTAATAACCCGCAATGGCGTCGTCCAGGTCGCTGCTGGTGCGGATGAGCTGGCGGATGATGGCGACGCCGGCGGTGGCGTTGTCATAGGGGTCCAGCAGGTTGAGCTTGCGGCCCACGAGATCCGAGGCCCACTCGCCCGAGGACGGGATCACCTGCATGGTGCCGATCGCGTTGGCGGGGGACACCGAGCGGTGGTTGAAGCCGGATTCCTGAAGGGCAAAGGCCAACGCCAGCGAGACGTCGACGCCCATCCGGCGGGCTGTGTCGGCCACAATCGACTTCATCTGCTCGCGGCTCGGGACCGGGGAAGCGTTCAGGACTGCCTTGTTCTCGTTGGCGGAGCTCACCACGGCGGCCGGGTAAGTGAATCCGAGGAAGGTGCTCGGCACCAGCGGCGTCACCGGGGCCGGAGGCTGGCTCGAAGCCGGTGCGATCGATCCGCCCGGAAGCACCAGCTTCTGGCCGGGGTAGATCACGGTGCTCATGGTCAGCCGGTTGGCGGAGAGGATGTCGGACAGCTTGACGCCGTTCCTGGCCGCGATGCCGGAGAGGGTGTCACCGGCCTTGATGGTGTACGAACCGGAGGCCGGTGCCGGGGCCGTGGGAGTCGAGGCCGGTGTCACCGGAGCCGGCGCGGACGGTGCGGGAGCGGACGGCGCCGTGGTGCCGGAGCCGATCGTGATCTTCTGGCCGGGGTAGATGATGGAGCCCATGTTGAGCCCGTTCCAGCCGAAGACCTCGGAGAGCTTGACGCCGTGGCGGGCTGCGATGGCGCCCAGGGTGTCTCCCGGCTTGACGGTGTAGGACCCTCCGGTGGAGGACCCGCCGGGGGAGGCCGGGGCCGCTGGAGTCGAGGCCGGTGCCACCGGAGCCGGCGCTGCCGGATCGGCAGCGGACGGCGCCGTTGTGCCGGGGCCGACCTTGATCTTCTGGCCCGGGTAGATGATGGAGCCCATGGTGAGCCCGTTCCAGCCGAAGACCTCGGAGAGCTGGACGCCGTGGCGGGCCGCGATGGCGCCCAGGGTGTCTCCCGGCTTGACGGTGTAGGACCCGCCGGCGGAGGCCGGGGTGCTCGGCTGAGCCGCCGGAGCAGGTGCCGGGGCAGGTGGTGTGTTGCCGCCAAGCTTGATCCTCTGCCCGGGGTAAATGATCGTGTTGGCCTGCAGATTGTTCAGCGCCAGGACGGCGTCGGTGTCCAGACCGAATTTGCCGGCGATTCCGCTGACCGTGTCACCGCGCGCGATCGTGTACTCGGCGGGGGCCGTCACCTGGGCCGGGCGGAACGAGCTGGGGATGGCCGCCGAGACGGAGCTGGACGGAATCATGGCGGATGCCGGCAGGGTTGCCGACTGTGCCTGCGCGCGCATGGCAGCTGCCAGCGTCGCCGGGATCGCGCGGCTGCGGACTTCTGCCGACGCCGGCTGGGCGATCGCCAAAGAGGAAAGGACGACGGCAGGCAGGGCGGCGGTCGTGGCCGCAATCATCGGCAGGCTGGGCCTCGCCTGGTGCTTCGGCGAACGTGACGTCGTCATGGGAAAAATCCTCTTCTCAGCGGCGAACGCTGCGGGTCAGGCCGGTGTTACTGGTGTTACCAGTGTGACCAAAGTTATTGCTGTTACAAATGTGATCTATGTGAATCTCTCATGAATTGGGAGTTAGCACAAGAACCCCCGGACATTCTGCAAACAAACACTTGCGGAGTGTCGGTGGAAATGCCGATTCGGATGCGTTGAACAAAGCATGTCGATCCGCGTGAGCGTGGCAAGGGCCTGCCGCCAGGGTCCGGCACCGGTATCAACGACTGCCAAACAGGTGCCCGCAGTAATCGCTCAGCCTCGACTAGGCGCAGAAGCGTCCGCCATGGCAATCTTGATCCGTGAGTACTGTAGAAAGCCTCGTTCTACAATCCCGCCCGGGCCGGGCAACGAAAAAGCGGCACCTGACCAGCGAAAACGCTGATTGGGTGCCGCTTTTTTTGTGCCCAAAAACAGGGCAGGGGCCACAAAAGGGCCGGTTATTCGGGCCTCAGTTTCCGCATCTCTGCCCGTAGCCGCACCACTCCCTCCGGGTCAAACTCAATCTCTGGTGCGTACCGGAAGTATTCGGCCCGCGCCGTCTGGTAGGCCAGGCCGGCGGATAGAGTGGCGATCTGCTGGATGTGCGGTTGCAGGTCCGCTTCGGGCAGCGCCGCGGCGTCCGGCATAACCTCGCCCGCGATCGGCGCGAACTTCTCCGCCCACTGATTCACTTCCCGAGTCGCGTTGCGCAGCACGTCACGTCAGTCATGCCGAGCTCCTAGTTTGTCTTGCGATCGAGAACCGCAGTGTTGTCCTGCGTGAGTTTCTGCTTTTCGATGTAGTGCTTCCTAGTCACGGCGTCGGACGAGTGCCCAAGCTGCCCGGCCGCGGCCTCCGCGCCGGACTCCCTGGCGATCAACGTCGCCACGGCGGTACGGAAGTCCCGCTGCTTCACACCAGCCCATTCCTGCCCGCACGCCTGCCGCCACAACTGCGTCACGTTCGACGGCTCCAACCATGCGCCGAAACGGTTCGGGAACACCATCTCAGCCTTCGCCGCGAGCTTCCGCCTGGCGAGCATCGGCCACACAAAGTCCGGGACCGTGATAGTTCGTTCGCCGGCCTCCGACTTCGGATGATCCTGCCGGTGCAAGCCTTGCACAGTGTCCCGCTTCAACGTCCCGGTCACGGTGAGTGTCCGGGCCTTGAAATCGAAGTCTGTCCACAGCAGCCCCAGCATCTCGCCCGGCCGGAGCCCGGTGGCGATGAACAGGTCCGTCATGTCCGCGAAGTACGCACGCCGCGGATCCGTCTTGGCCCATTCCGCGATGTGCGCCCGCAGCTTCTCGCCTTCCTCAACCGTCATGGCTTTCACCTTGCGCTTCTCCACGGAGACTTTCGTTTCCCGGATCGGGTTCACCTGCACCGCGTCATACCGTGCGGCCAAAGCGAACATGAGGGACAGGACCACCCGCGACTTCACAGCCACGGACGGTGCGTCCTTCTTCCCCTGCAGGAACGCATCGACCCTGCCCACTGTGACCTCGCGGCACCGCAGAGCACCCATGCCGGGGATGATGTGGGACCGGAGGACTTGTGCGTAGGAGTCTTTGGTCTTCTGGCTCGTGGTGAGCGTTGCTTGCCATGCCTGGGCAAGTTCCGTCACTGTCGAGTCTGCAGTCACCACCCCGGCCGTGCCGAGCGCGCGCCCGTCAAGCCTTGCGTCGAGCGCGTCCCGGGCCCGCTGCGCCGACGCCGCCGACGCCTTCACGCGCCGCGTCACCCCGTCAACGTCCCGGTAGTAGCAGTACGCGGTGTGCGTCTTCCCGTCCCGCCGCGTCCACACCTGGCCCTTGGAGCCGATCGGCAGGCTAGGCCGGCCGCGCACAGAACGTGCCTATCTGCTTAAACGTTGCCACTTGGCACGTATCGCTACGCACAACGTCACGCCCGAGCCTTGCGAAGGCGCTCCACGACGGCGGGCGCGAACTCTGCAGCTTCCGGCCGGCTGATGATGGAGCGCAGCAGCGTCTCATACATTGAGTCGTTCTCCGTGAAGTTCTCTCGGACGCCGCGCCGATACTCGGCCGCGTTGCGGTGCGGCTGGCCCTCATAGGTGAGGATGTTCTTCTCCAACTGGCTAAGCATGGATAGTGCCTTTCCCGGCTTCTTCACAAGCCGTGTGTATAGTTGCTTCCTCTTGCGGCGTGAGTGTCCTAATGCGGGCCCTCACGTCATGGATTGTTACGCCTAAATGCTCGGCCAATCCGTGGATGGTCATGGCTGATGCGAACCCAACGATCAATTGGGCCAGAGTGATGTGCATTTTGTGACGGGTCCCCAAGCGTTATCTGGTATTTAATAAGTCTGATTAGATCAGTACCCGTATCCTACGACATCATGCTGACACTTTAGGGCCACCTGGTTTAGAACGGATCCTTGCCGGCCAGGATCTCATCCGCACTCGCCATTAGCTGAGACATGGGCATGTTCAGTGCGATAGCGATGAGCCTGACTTGGTTCAAGTCCGGCTGGCGCTTGCTGTTGACGATCCGGGAGAGCGTGGACCTGGGGATTTCTGTCAGGCGGGCGACGTCAGCGATGTTCAGCTGCAGCATTCCCATCTTGGCGCGGATCACCGTCATGAGAGCGTCTGTGAAGGCGTCTGGTTGGTCTTTTGATCCTGTAGGCATGCGGACAGTCTTACATATCCCGCACGATGCGTGCAATAGGTGGGCAAGCTGGCCCAAGTGGCACACAGCGTACCAAGTAGTACAAACCCAACACTGAGTACACAAACAGGTAATTTCGTAGCGAAACGTGCGTAGTGGGTTGCAATCGTGCCAAGTGGGACGTATTGTTCATGTCATGACCTTCCCAACGATGACCCAAGTCGCCGGCCACTTAGCCGCCGAACGCAACGGGCAAGGGCTCACCAATAAGGACTTAGCAGCAGCCACGGGCATCAGCCCGAGAATGGTTGCCGCGAAGCTCGAAGGTGAGCGACCGATCAGCACAGGCGACCTCGCCCGGCTGACCGAAGCACTAGGCACCACCCCCGGCCAGGTTTACACCGCACTGGCCTAAGACCCGAACAGGGCAAGAATTAGCCACCCGGACACGCTTGACGGCGCGAGGGCAGGCGACCGTTGTTTGAGAACTCAATAGTGAACGCGAACCAAGACATCCATAGTGACCCGCCTGGACGGTGAATGAGGGATGTCACACCCCGCCGCGTCATTTTCCCAGGACGCAGGGCCGCATAGTACGGCGTGCCATATGGCACGGACGGCAGCGCGGCGGGGGCCCTGAGCCGATTTGGCGGTTGACCGGGTTCGATCCCCGGCAGGGCACGAAGTAACCAACAAATCAGGGGGGAACAAATGCAGAAAACACCAACGCAACTCTTATCGGATCTGCTCGCCGCACTCGGCGGGATCCCGGAGGACGCCGCGAATTACCGTTCCGTCAGGGAAGCTACCAAGCTGGCGACAGACGCGCTGGCGCTTCTCACCCCAACCCCCACCACCTAGCAGAAGGAGCGTGCCATATGGCACCCGCAGTAACCAAAGAACAGATGATGACCACCGTGGAGGCGGCACAGTTCCTCTCCCTCTCCCGGAAGACGCTCGAGAAGTGGCGCACACAATTAGTGGGCCCGCCGTACCGGAAGCTCGGCACCGCCGTCCGGTACAAGTACACCGACCTCGAGGCATGGCTGGACGAGTCAGAACAGGCCGGCAACCCGTGAAGGACTGGATAAACATGGACGACCTCTTGAACACCGAAGACGCAGCCCAATACCTGACCGACCTCGGGATCCCTACCGTGCGTCGGACGATGGAGAATTGGCGGTACAAAAATTGCGGGCCAACGTATTTTCGCGTCGGCCGACGCACCGTGTATGCACCTAAAGAGCTCAATCAATGGGCCGAGTTGCAGATCGCGCGGGTAACGCCATGAGAGGCATCGTCCCCCGCCTGTATGACCGCCGCCTCGCACTGGGGCGGGTCCGAGTGTGCCAGTCCCCAGCTAGCGGACTGTGGTGGGCAGAGCGTCGCCTCCCCATCTTTGACGGAGACATAGAAACGCTAGGCACTCACCAATGCAAGGTATTCAACACCCACGCAGAAGCGATCGCCCAGGCGACCGCGTGGGCCCCGAAGAAAGCAGCCAAGCCGTGAACGGCATTTTCGTACTCGTCCTGGCAGTCACGATCATCATCGGCTTCCAGATCATCCCCGCAATCAACCACGACAGGAACAACCGATGAGCACTGCATACACCGAGCCGCCGAAGGTTGCGGCGAAGATGTCCTTCCACTCCGAAGCCGCCGCCGCACGCATGAACTCGGTTCACCCGCCCACGCCGGCGCAGATCGAAGCAGCGAAACGTGTCGTGTTCCGCGAACCCGACGCCGACGTCCTGGGCATGATGATCTTCAACGAGG
Source organism: Arthrobacter sp. UYCu723 (assembly GCF_054059215.1). Classification (NCBI taxonomy): domain Bacteria; kingdom Bacillati; phylum Actinomycetota; class Actinomycetes; order Micrococcales; family Micrococcaceae; genus Arthrobacter; species Arthrobacter sp. UYCu723. The sequence continues at coordinate 4,660,426 of NZ_JBSSBW010000001.1, read as the reverse complement.
CGCTATGAGCCTCCACGCCGAGCTCCGCGAACTGATCGCGGCCGCAGACCAGATTGTCACCGTCGCGCATCTGCGTGGCATCCTCGCCCGTCACCCCGAGCCCGCAGTCCCGGATCCGGCCGTGCGTTGGGGAGTGCGCTTCAAGCAGACCGGCAACATGTGGCGCCAGTTCATCCCCGAGTACCAGGCCCGCGACATGTGCGACAACCTGAACAAGATCAGCCACGACTCAGTAGAAGTCGTGACCACCACCCACACCCCCGGCGTCCGCCCGGCACCCTGGGTGCCCGCCTGATGTGCAGCCTCCAAGAGCACATCGAACGCGAACGACGCGCCCGCATCGAACTCGAAGCAGCGGAAGACCCCACACCCCACGGCGGGGAACTCGTCACCGACCCCGGCGACTCACCCAGCTACCAGAACATGAGGACCGAATGAAAGTCCACGAAGCAGTCACCGCCGTCATGGAAGACGTCGGAGCCGTCCGTAAAGACGGCCGCAACACCCAGCAGAACTTCAACTTCCGCGGCGTCGATGCCGTTGTGAACGCGCTCTCCCCGGTCATGCGGAAGCACGGCCTCACCGTCCATTCTTCCCGGGTGACGAAGGAGGCCAGCGGGAAACAGTTATCCGGGGGAAAGTCGGCAACCTCAGTTGATGTGACGGTTGACTACACGTTCACCGGCCCCGAAGGCGACACGTTCACCGCGCAGGTAGTCGCGGAAGCCTTTGACATGGGCGACAAGGCAACAGCCAAAGCGATGTCCGTCGCCTACCGCACATGCCTGCTGCAGACGTTTGTTCTCCCCACGGACGACAAGGACCCGGACGAGCAGAACTACGAGCAGGAACGCCACCCGCAGCAGCGCGCCGACCAGGGCCCGAACCGGGCCGAGCAAGCACTACTGAACGCCGCTGGCGACCTCACGAAACTGCAGGCAGTCCGCAACTGGGCCAACCGCTCCGGCGCACCCGCCGAATACATGGCCCGCCTCGAGAAAGCCATCACCGAAGCCACCCCCGTCGAAGGGAACGTACAGCCATGACCACCTTGAAGGAACAGAACCTCCGCTTCCTACTCATGAAGACCCTGACGGACATGGTGAAGACGGAGACGGACGCCGGCCGCGGCGAACTCATGGAAGTCCTCCTGGCACAGTTCGAGGAAACGGGCACGAAGTCGTTCAGTGTCGGCATCCCGGGCGCGGAGAAGGTGGCGACGTTCACGATCGCGGAACCGAAGCCGGGCCATAAGGTCAACGACGCCGAATTGTTGGAATGGTGCCAGGCGAACCGCCCCGACCTCATTGAGAAGGTGGAGCACCCGCAGATCGACGCATGGACGGAACTGCGGCTCGCTGACCGCACAGAGAAGTGCATCACCACCGAATACAAGCTCGCCAAGGACACGTACATCACGGAGGACGGCGAACCGATCCCCGGCGTCGAGTACATCCCCGCCGGCACCCCCAAATCATTCACCGTCCGGTACGAGAAGGGCGGGCAGGAGCGCGTCATCGAAGCGTGGCGCTCCGGCGAACTCGGCACCATCGAACCCGGGAAAACTCTCCCGCAGATCGGTGGCGCAGCATGAGCGCCATCCATGTAGAAAACAGCGTGACCATTAACCACAAGAAGCTAGGCGCCGAAGTGTGGGAATGGGACGCCGACCAGCAGGCCGATTTCCTGGCTGGATTTGCCAAAGCGTTTCGAGGCGCAGAAGGCACGGGCATCTTCCAGATCAGCTACATAGCGGATGAACTCCACCGCGAACCAAGCAACCTGGAGGCTGTCCGATGGCTGAACGACCGGCTGACCGAATATCTCGCGGAGCCGGTATGAGCCTCCCACGATGCTGCATACAGACCCCGGCCTGCGGCGCGTGCGGTGACGATACCGCGCACGACGGCGACTCGTTCTACTGCGACGACTGCGGCCTTGACTACGGCAACGGAGACGAATCCGACCCTGCCGTATTCCGGGATGAAGAACTCCCGCCATGCGGCGAGGCGTGCGACAACAACTGGCACATCAAGTTCGGGCTCACATGCACCCCATGTGAACTGCCCGCCGGCCACACATCCGACCACTGGACGGACTGCAAATGAGCATGGACACGCTGAATCCGGTAGCGATCGAGCAGCGGATCCGGGACATTAGCAACCGGATCGCACTAAGCGCCGGCGTCTGCAACGACAGGTACGTGGCGGTCCTCCAAACCGATCACACCTACGAGCAGGCTTTCGCCGCCGCCTACATGTCCCATGAGGGCCCGGCGCACGAGAAGAAGTACGCGGCCGAGCTCGCCACGGCGGCCGAGCGCACAGCCAGGGACATCGCAGACGCGGCCTACCGTTACGCGGACAGGCTCGCCAAAGCGCTCGAGTCCGAACTACGCGCATACCAGTCCATCGGAGCCAGCGTCCGGGCGATGTTCAACGTCGCCGGCCGCGGGGAATAGGAGACACCCATGAGCGATTACACATTGGGCCAGCGCGTCCGCTTCACCCGCCCGATGACCCGGCGCGGCATCCGGACACGGGAGGTGAAGGTGGAGTCCAGCGCCTTCGGCGCCCCTTACACCTACACGAAGATGATCAACAGGGAGTGGCAGGGCAACGAGCACGCCGCCGAAGCCGAGGGCATCATTATCGGCCAGCGAACGCTCTCCAACGGGTATGCCCAGTGGGATGAGGACGGGAGCCAATACAGCATGGCCGAGCACTTCACCGCCTACCTGATCGTGACCGGCCTGCGCTCGGCGCCGGTCCACGTCCTGCCCGAACACATCGAGCCGGCATGAGCAAGGACATCCGAGCCCAGGTGAACAGCATCGTCCCGTGGGGCGGCGGCGTGAACACCGTCGAAGTGACGCTACTCGTCACCACCGAGGGCGCCGAAGCACTCGCAGGCCAAGACACTGTGACCATCAACGTGAAGGAAAGCTGATGGCACGCATACCGGACAAGGTGCGGGCACTCATCTACGCCCGCGACGGCGAGCACTGCCCACACTGCGGCACCACCGAAGGACTGGGACTCCAACACCGAGTCTCGAAGCAGATGGGCGGGAGCAAGCTCCTGGACATCCCGTCCAATTTGCTGACCTTCTGCAATATTTCGAACGCTGCCATGGAGGCGGACCCGGAGCTAGCCGCTCAGGCCAGATACAACGGCTGGAAACTCTCCCGGTGGGACGATCCACTCGGGTCCACCTTCTACGACGTCACGGACGGCGCTTGGCATCTCATCGACAACACTTATGGAAGGAGGCGTGCCATATGACACGCGGCGACTTGCCGCAGGGCATGGTGACCATCGGAGAAGCTATGGCCGGGCTCCTGGCCGAGCTCGAAGAACGCTGCACCAACCAGGAAGGAGGGAGTGATGTCAGTTTCCAACAGAACCCGGTACGAGGTCCTGCGCCGCGACAACCACGCATGTCGCTACTGCGGCGCTAAGGCACCGGGAGTGCATCTGCAGGTAGACCATGTGATTCCCAAGTCCCGCGGGGGATCGGATGATCCGTCGAATCTGACGGCAGCTTGCGTCGGCTGCAACCAGGCGAAGGGTAACGGGGTCCCTCACGAGGATGTCATCCGGGACGTCCGGCATGACGAGCACTACTACCAATCCAGCAAGGGGTTCCCGGTATACCAGTGCATCCACTGCGGCAAGCCGGTCCAGCATCTCCCGGACGAGGAACTGCCAAGCCAGTGCTCCCCATGCAATGAAGAAGTCTGCAAGGCATACGACGCCGGCATTGAGCACGAAAGGAGGCGGTGGCAGATTGCCGTGGTTCAAAATTGACGACGGGTTCCACGGGCACCCGAAGGTATACGAACTGAGCCTCGCTTCCGTTGGGCTCTGGACGCTGGCCGGCAGTTGGTGTGCCAAGTACCTCACGGACGGCGCGGTGACACCGAAGGCGATCATGCGGCTAGGTGGTACGGACGAGCAGTGCGCGGAGCTCGTAAAGGCCGATCTGTGGATTCCGTCCGAAGGTGGCTACCAGTTCAAAGACTGGGATGACTACCAGCCGTTGAAGGACGACGTAGAAGCTGAACGGGAAGCAGCCAGGGAACGCATGAAGCGGGTTCGGGCGAACAAAAAGGGCGTTTCGCCGGTTGTTCAGCCGAACGTTCAAGCGAACAACATCGGAACGTTCGAGGAAACTTCGGAAGAAGTTCGCGTTACCCCATCCCAGTCCCAGTCCCATCCCAATCCCGTTCTCTTTCCAGTCCCTTCCGGGCCAGAAAAGACCGGGCGCAGGGCGCCGGAGCTACCACTCCCGGTCACATGGAAACCGTCTGCATTACATGAGGAAAAAGCGAGAGAGAAGTACCTCGACGTGAATCTCCAAGCAGAGACGTTCCGCAACCATGCCGAGACAAATGACCGCCGCGCCCGCAACTGGAACGCAGCGTTCAACAACTGGCTCATCAAGGCAACACCCGGCGCGGCGCCTATGGCAACGAAGTCGAGCCCTTGGTCCAAGGAGTTCCACAATGGATGAGTTCGAGGGCCAGGCGCATAACGTCGCGGCCGAGCAGTCAGTCCTAGGCGCGATGCTTCTCTCCCGTGAAGCTATCCAGGATGTCTCGGAGATGCTGAACGGCCCGGACTTCTACCGTCCGGCGCACGACATGATCTATCGGACGATCATGCAGCTGCACGGCAAGGGTGAGCCGGTGGATCCAGTGACGGTCACGGAGGCGCTGACGCGGGAGGGTGAGATTGCCCGGGTGGGCGGGCCGGCGTACTTGCATGAGGTAGCGCAGGCTGTCCCGTCCGCGTCGACGGCAGGGTATTACGCGGACATCGTGGCCCGGGCGGCGATGCTGCGCCGACTGGACCAGGCAGGCAAGCACATCAGTGAGCTTTCCCGTTCTGGCGGGGACGAAGCGGAACTGGTGGAGGCGGCGCGGAAAGCGATCGACCAGACCTCGAAAGCGACGACAGCGCCCGTGTTGTCGTTCGGGGACACGATCGACGTGATGCTGGGGGAGTTGACGGAGAAGCCGAGCCAGTGCCCGACACCGTGGACGTCGTTGAACGAGATTATCGGCGGGCTCCGGCCGGGCGGACTCTACGTGGTGGCAGCACGGCCGTCCGTTGGCAAGTCCGTGGTGGCTCTGCAGCTGGCGCGGGCGTTGACGGCGAAGGGTGCGGTGGCGTTCTCGTCGCTGGAAATGTCGGAGTCCGATGTGCAGATCAGGGCAGTGTCGATGGATTTGCAGATCAACATGAGCAGGCTCATTGAGCGGCGGCTGACGGACAACGACTGGGGGAAGATCCGTTCCCGCCGGGCCGCGTGGCAGGACGTCCCGCTCTACGTCGATGACCGTTCCGGCGTGACCATCACGGACATCAAGCGCTTCGCCCGCAGCGTGAACCGCCGCAAACCCCTCGCCGGCCTTGTTGTCGACTACCTGCAGCTCATGGCCCAGGCGCCGGGGGACAAACGCCCACGGCAGGAGTTCGTGGCGGACATGTCCCGGCAGTTGAAGATCCTGGCGATGGAGATGAAAGTCCCCGTCATCGCACTGTCCCAGTTGAACCGTGGCAGCACGCAGCGGGAGGACAAGCGCCCGGCGATCAGCGACATGCGGGAGTCGGGCGCGATCGAGCAGGACGCCGACGTCGTGATCCTGTTGCACCGGGAAATCATGGGCGAAACCAAGGGCGACCTCGAGTTGCTTGTCGCGAAGAACCGCAACGGGCAGACGAACATGGCCCAGCTGGATTTTTGGGGGCACTACAGCATGGCGCTCGACAAGGGGGCCCACTTACCGAAGGAGAACTAGATGGCCTACCAGTACCGCGGCGCGCAGACGGGAGACAAAGACCCGTGGCAGACCCGACACAGATCAGTCCCGCCGATACAGCAGCCTCGGACGCCGTGCGGCACGTACCCGGCGGCGCTGCGGCACTACCGCCGCAAGGAAGCGCTTTGCGGGCCATGCAGGGCAGCGAAGAACGCCTACCAGAAAGAGCGGCGGGAGAAGGTCCAACGTAAATCGTGGACCCACGGCACGTATTCCGGCGCGGTACAGCACCGGAAGCAGCGAGAGAAACCATGCGAACCATGCCGGGAGGCGTGGAACGTCTATCAGCGCGACTATCGCGCGACCAAGAAGGAAGCAGCACAGTGACGAAGACCATCACCATTTACAGCCGGCCGGACTGCCAGCCGTGCAAGCAGATCAAGCGCTGGTGGAAGGGCAAGGGAGTCACCTTCCAGGAGGTTGACGTCGAGCAGCACCCGGAGAACAAGGCTTCGATCAAGGCCCTCGGCTACGACGGTGTGCCCGTGATCGTCGTCAGTAACGGCGACCCGGAGACGGACATGCACTGGCAGGGCCTCAATATGGATTTCCTCATCAAGTACACCCTCAACGAGAAAGCAGCCTAGACATGGCAGACATCATTTTCACCGGAAACACTGGCAAGGACGACGCAGTTCTGAGGTTCACCCCATCGGGCCGCGCAGTGCTGAACTTCTCCGTCGCGGACTCCAAGTCGAAGCCTGACGGCAACGGCGGCTGGGAGAAGCTGGCTGAGCAGTGGTTCAGCGTCACCATCTGGGGCGACCTCGCTGAGTTCTACTCCGACAAACTGCCGTCAGGCTCCCGAGTCAAGGTCTACGGGGAGTTCTACCAGCGCAAGTACGAGACGAAGGAAGGAGTTGCGGGAACAAGTCTCGACGTCGTGGCGAAGGGCCTGGACATCTTCCCGCCGAAGAATGGCAACGGCCAGCGCAACAGCAACGGCGGCGGCAGCAACCAGCAGCAGAACAACAGCCAGCAGAGCGGCTGGGGCAACCAGCAGCAGGACGCCGGTGGCTGGGGTAACGGAGGGGCCGACGATGCCCCTCCGTTCTGAAACCAGGTGGAACGCTAGGGCGGTCCCCGAGCGCGTGAGGCTGCGCGCGCACACGAGATGGGAAGCTGACGGCGACTGCTGGATCAGCACCTACTCGACCGCAAGCCACGGTTACGCGCAGATTGGATGGCAGGACGGCGAGGGCTTCGGAGTTGTCTTAGCCCACCGCGCGTCTTGGGAGCAGACCAATGGGCCAGTGCCGATCGGAATGACACTCGACCATCTCTGCAAATCACGCCGCTGCGTCAACCCCGGCCATCTCCGGGTACTGCCGAACCATGAGAACGCGCGACGGACATCCGGGAGAGATTGGCCGCTTGGCCAGTGCGCTCACGGGCACCCGAATAGCGAGCTATACACTCAGCCCAGCGGCAAGCGCGTCTGCCGGCCCTGCAAGAAGGTTTGGCAGAATCGGTACTACGCCAGGCAACGGTCACGGAAGGCAACCCCGTGATCCTCGCTGAACTGTCAGTCCCGGCGCCGTGCAAGCTGATGAACAGCAACGACCGGCCGCACCCGCAGGCGAAGGCAAAACTCACCCGGGCATGGCGATTAGCCGGCGCCGTCGCCGCAGCAGGCGAGACACGCCCGGACCTGCCCAAGCCGGTACAGATCATCGCTTACGTGTGGAAGCCGATCAACAACCGCTACGACCCCGGCAACCTGTACCCGACAGCGAAAGCCATCGTTGACGGTGTTGTGGACGCGAAGTGGCTCCCCGACGACGACAGACACCATGTCGAGGGCCCGGACATGCGTCATGGCGGTATCGGCCCGGCCCGCATTGTCTTGCATTTCGTGAACGTTTAGTGCCCGGCCCCGTCCCATATGGCACGACTGGCTCGGAAAGCAGCCACCAGCGCCCGTATGGGGCGGGACCGGCCCCATTACCCCACCCAGCCCAAACTAGGCCCGCAGAAGGGCACAGAAAGGCTCCACCATGTCAGCCGAAGCCGAACCGCGGTACGTCAAAGGCTTAGCGCCTTGCGCGAACCCCGAATGTGGCAACATCACCAGGTCATCCCGGCAGCCCGAAGAAGAAGCCCCCGGCACCGTTCGCCGCGGCGGGAACGGCCTATGCGAAACCTGCTACCGACCGGCACTCCGTGAGCGCGGCCGGTCATTGCAGCCCAGGTATCCGGTGCTGCAGTGCCCGACGCCAGGCTGTGAAACCCTCACCCGTTCCAGCGCGGACAGCGCCGAAGCCGCGCCGGGCACGAAGAAGCGCTTCAAGGGGGTCTGCGTCGATTGCTACAAGGAGCTTGCCGGCACCGGTACCGCCCCGGTGGGCGAGACGAGGAAAGTCCTCGAAACGTACTTGGCCGGCAGGAACGCACGGCTAGCCCGCACCAACCACCGACAACTGACAGGAGCACGAGCATGACCGAGACATTCTACTGCCCGGTCCAGACTCACCCGGCAACCCGGGATTCGCCCCCGGAGTGGTGCGAGAACGAAGTCCCGGGCGAGGGCGACTTCTGTACCACCCATGACGCACCCGAACCCGACTGGGACGCGATCCGCAAGGACGCCCGATACGACGCGAGGCACGGACTGTGAAGACGATCAAGACGACGACCCGCCCCCTCCACTTACCCGAGGACGAGGACACCACCATGAGTGAGCGCGACGAACTGGCGAGGGCGGTGTACATCGCCGCTAGCCCTAGCGCGGAGGCAGATGCCCAATATGACTGGAACTACCTCCAGACGCGCACCCTGCGCGCCAAGGAGAGGGCGCTCGCCGAGCAGTACCGGATCGCCGACGCCCTCCTAGCAGCCGGCTACAGGAAACCCCGCACCATCAGCAGTGTTGAAGAACTCGACGCACTACCGGCGAAGTCGGCCATTCTTGACCGCGAAGGAACGCCTTGGGTTGGTGATGGGGACAAGGTGGAGCCGTGGGCAAGCGTCTGCGAAGACCCTTTCGGCGGTCCAATCTGGAAAGACAGCCGTGACATCGCCCTCCCCGCAACGGTCCTGTACGGGGCCGCAAAGTGACCGCCCAACCAACCCCGGCGTCAGTGTTGCGGATCGCGGAAGCGGTCCCGGAGACGGCTGAGAACTACCCCATCCTGCGGGAACTCAAAGCAGCCCTCGCCAAACTTGTCGAGGTGGCAGCATGAGCGCCCGTGTAGAAGCCGCCGCCGAAGCCATTGAGGGTTACTCAGGAGCGTTGTACCTGTCAGAGATTGAAGCTCGCTTTTATGCGGAAGACGCCCTCTCCGCTGCTGACGCGGTCATGTTCAACGAGGCTGCCGTGGGGCGGGTGGCGCGGGCCATCGCAAGCAATAGCGGGGCGTGGAGTTCTGAGGAATGGGATAAGGGGCGCGTTCCCGACCGCTACATGGAGCGGACCCGCCATCAGGCCCGCGCCGTGATCGCCACGCTCAAGGGAGCTGGGCAGTGAGCCAGGAACAGATCGCCGGGGTGCTCGAAGGGCACCCGCACTGGGAGTGGAGCATCGGGGATCACGCCGTGATCTGCGGCGGCTGCCATTGGACGAAGCGAATCCCGATTGAGGTCTCGGCCACTGACACGTTCCGAGCCCATCAGGCCGCTGTCCTCGCCCCCCTCATTGTCGCCGCGCAGGCCGAAGCGTTACGGGATGCTGCGGACGCGCCTCTGCCAGCACCGGAGCGCAAGGGCATGACATCGGGCTTCCGCTTCTGGCTCCGCAACCGCGCCGCGACACTCGAAGCCGAGGCGGACCCGGAAGGCCTGGCACTCGTCCAGGCAATCCACGACAGGAAGGCGCAGGGATGAGCACGGTCAAGATGTGCGACGTATGCGGCAAGGTTGCCGAGAAGATGGCCGTCAAGGTCACCGAGGACAAGCCCCGCGAGGTATGGGAGGCATGCACTGTCGAGTGCTACCTAAAGGGCCGCAGAGAGCGCGAGGCACAACGATGAGCCGTTCAGTGACGACAGACTACGAGGCCCTGCGCGCGCAGCAGGCCCGCCAGCAGGAACCCGCCACCTGCATCTGCTACTGGACCGACCAGAAGTACTGGACGACGCACTACGGAGCAGTCGAGCCGGGATCCACGATGGAACCGAACCCGGATTGCAAGGTCCACTTCTGATGGCCCTCGATCACAACGGCGTGAACCATCCCGACGTCGGCACCGGGTCCGAGTCTTTCTGGCACCGGCCGACGAACCGCTACCCGGGATGCACGTGCCCGCCGTGGCGCTACAACCCGAGATACCCGAAACCCACCAACCCTGCTTGCGAACAGCACGGGGAACAGGAGACGCCATGATCGCCAAGACCCCAACGTGCCCGTCCTGCTTCCGCCCCGGAGGCGCACTCACCGCCAAACCCCACTGCGCATCCGGGAACTGCAGTTGGAACATCTGCAACTGCGGCACCATCTACGACCGCAAGACCCTGGCCGGGTTCGGGAACAACCCGAAAGCCGTCCACTACCCCGCACCGGAGGCGAAATGAAGATGGAGCAGGACGGCAAGACGGCCATCGTCTACACCCCCGACACCGCTGCAGGGATCCGCGCCGCGCTAGCCCGCGTACTAGGTCAGGCGCCGACAGTCGAATGGGCACGCAAGGTCCCGCGTCCATCGAACGAGCGCCCCTGGCACAAGCACACGCTACCGAACAGGAGACGCCGATGAGCGCCATAGACCCCGCAGCGGTATGGCAGGGGCTCCAAGAGGTCCATGACGGCGCGGACCCCGCAGACATCTACGCGCGGATTGTCAGCGATTCGGTAGACCCGCTCGAAGCCATCGAGAACGACTACCAGGACTGCTACGAGGAAGCCCATGACTTCCCCGAGTGCCTGCATAAAACCGTGATGACTCACTTCTGTCACGGCTTCACATGCGTCCCCATCCCGGGCGGGAATATGATGACCGACTGCCCCTGCAAATGCCACAAGGAGGAACTATGACCTGCGACTGCGGGACCACACTATGCCCGGAGCACACCCGGAGCTTCTTGGACATCCTGGCCGATGTCCCCGCCCAACTCACAGCCATGAACGCGAGCATCACGAAGCAGGCTGTTGCCGGAGGGCAGGGCGGGAAGCCGGTGAACGATGACGACAGGCCAATGCCGATCAACTTCGGCGCTGCGGAAGCACAACGGGACCTCATGCTCGAGCTCGCCCGTGTCACCCGCCGCATCCGCCACTGCCTCCCCGAGGGCACCTGCCCGTCCTACCCGAGCATCCCCAAATGGATGACAGGACTCATGCCCCGAATGGCGGCGCACCCGGAAGCCGTGGACTGGTATCACGGGATCCGCACAGCCTACGAGCGCACCGTCAAAGCGATCGACCTGCCACCCGAGCAAGTCCGCGCCGGCACATGCGCCGAATGCAACGCGCCCCTGTACTGCGCTGCCGGCAACGCGAAAGTCCGCTGCCGGCCATGCGGAATCAGCTACGACGTGGACGCGCTGCAAGGCGAGATGCTGGAACGGGTCCTCGACTACAACAGCACTGCCCAACAGGTAGTCCGAGTCATGACCGCCGCCGGCATCAAGATCAAGCTCACCCGGCTGACGATGTGGGCTGACCGCCGCCAGGTTGTCTTCACTGACAGCGACATAGGAAGAATCTTCACAGTCCGAGACGTATTGGAGACACACAAGGCCATGAGTAAAGGAGCCGAAACCGCGTCTCACATGGGACGATAGTTGCCGTATGGCACCTTGTGGAGTAACCTAGGAGTATTCTTTGGCAACAGGTGAGGATGAGGGAAGGGCCGGGACTAGCGTTCCGGCCCTTCCCTCGTTAACACTGGGGGTCAACCCTGGGGTGCACCCTATGGGGGTCCCCAATCCCAGGTTGGAAAACTTGGTTGGAAAAAGCACGTTAGAAACACCCTGGGGGAGACTGCACGATGCCGTCACGTATCTGCTCCAAACCCGGATGCCCGACCATCCACGACGGCGACACCGGCTCCCGCTGCCCCACACACACCCGCGAAGCGATGAAAGCCCACTGGGCCCGCACACGCGCATACAGCAGCAAAGGCCACCGGGAAGTGTTCCGCGCCGGCGTCCTCGCCCGCGACCATGTATGCGTACTCTGCCGCAACGCCATAGCGACGGTAGCCGACCACCACCCCAAATCACGGGCCGACCTCGAGCAGCTTGGCATGAACCCCAACGACCCGGCCCACGGCCGCGGCCTCTGCAAACCCTGCCACGACACCGAGACAGCCCGGAACCAACCCGGCGGCTGGAACATGCACAACTGAGACTGTGCACAAACCATACGTACCAGCCAAAGCCGCCCCGCGGGAAACACAAAAGGCGGGCCCGCAAAAATACAGGTCCGCCAAAAATACAGCTAAGCCACAAAAATACAGCCAGCGGAGGTCCCCGGAAATCGGGTAGAGCCCACCGCCGGCGCTGTTCCATCACTGGCCGTCCGTCATCGCCGGCCGTCCTAAGCTCACCGGGCGCCCGCCATCCCCCATAGGCGCGCGCCCGGTGCCAAACCTGGCACCATACGGCGCCGTAACCTATCCCGCGGGCGCCGTAGCATCCCGCGCCGTCTCATCCCGGATCTACTCACAATGTCCCCAATCTCGCCGGCCCCGCCGTTATCGCTTAGTCCAGGGGTAAAGACCGGCGATGGCCGGCCCCGCGTATCCGTATTCGCAAAGGTCGCCCTCGTTGACGAGCTCACCAGCCGTAACCAGTGCAGTAAGCACCGGCCAATCATTCGCCGGCTCATCGTCTTGTATCGCGTGTTGCCTGGCGTAGTCAAGGGACGTCGTAACCCAATCCCCAGTGTTGATGACGTCGACACCCTGGGGGACGGCGCGGAATATCCTGACCTCAGCATGAGGCCGGCCGCGTAGCTGCTTAGCAACGGCGAACGCTGCTTTCCATTCGGCGCCGTGCACGTAGAGATGCGGCATAGCGTAGATGTCCGGCATGACCGGTTCTAGGTTGTCCAGTGTCGCCGCCGATCCGTCTTCGACTGAATCTAGGCCTGGCGCCTGGTGCTGTAGCTGGTAATCCATTGCTCAATCCTTCCCTAATGGTTGAAACGGGTAAACCCGCTAGGCGTCATGTCCTAGCGGGAATATCCGGCGCAACTACTTGCGTAGGCAGGTCCGGCACGTAACCGCACTGTCTGCCCACACGGCCGGCCGTGTTTCGTATGTGGCGCCCGTTTCCGGTGCAACGCCGTGGTAGTCCGAGTAGCCAACGACTCCACACCGGCCGATAACGCGGATGCTTGTAGGGAACGCGCTAGGGTGATGCACCGTCTTGGACTTGCCAACGGTGAACGCGCGCGCATCCCAGATCTTTTCCGAGTTGTTAGATCGTGCCATGGCCCTAGTCTCCATTCCTAGACTGTCCACACGTTGCGCAGTGCCAGCCCTGCCAGACGTGCGCGTGGCGGTGTGCTTTCGTGAAACTCATCTTGTCCCCTTACTTGTTCGAGTAGATGACAGTGGAACCAGTCCACGTGAAAGACTGGCCGGCGCCGTTGCCCTGGGTCTGTGCATCCCAGTAGCAGGCAACGGGGCCGGAGTAGTCTTCTTCCTGGCAAGCCGGCTTGGCGGCCGGCGCTGCACAACCTGCTAATAACGCGCCCGTGACGGCGATAACGGCGAATGTCTTTTTCATTGTGTCCCCTTGCTTAGTAGTGGATCCGGTCTAGCTTGCCCGGCGGCGCCCCATATGAACCGTTTGAGCCCATATGGAGCACCGTCAAGCAAGCTAGACGAGTTCCCAGCCTGTAACGCGGCCGGCCGGCGTGAGAGTCAGGGTAGCGGCCACGCCGTCGCCGTTGTTCAGTGACTCGTTGACCTGGAAAGTGTTTGTGAGCGCGTAGGCCATTGCCGTATTGGCTTGGGTGCGGAACTGTCCGTGATCCGTGTGGAACTTGAACATCGGGTTTCCGTAGCTAGTGCTCTTGGTCCGCTCCACGCGGAAGACGGTGACGGTGATAGTGGTATTCTTAGCCATTGTGATCATGTCCTTTAGTTAGTGGTCACCTGGCCCCGGGATATTTGCCGTATCCGCGGGGCCGTTTCTTTGCTGCTTATGGATCTATCTTAGCATAGTTTCTATACTGCAAACCAGCTTTACGGGAGCTTCCCGTCATTGTTTTTCTTGACGATATTGTTCAGTGCAACGCGCGTCATGCCCGTAGCCGTCTCCAACTCAGGCCAGGTAATGCCGGCCTCACGCGCTTGGATGATCCACTCATGCCTTATGGCCAGGTCTAGGCGTAGCTGCTCCAAGTTCCGTACTGCAGCGGCGCCGCGCTCCCGTGCACGTAGATCCACACTCGCCGGCTTCATATCCTGCATGAAGTCAGACCATGTCATCCGCGGATTAGCGTCGAACCATTCCCGCGCATCCTCGGTGATGAGTGTTGCCCAATGGTGCCAGGGGCCGGCGAAGATATCTTCCGCCCGCTTCCCCTTCGCGCGTGCAGCGTCGGTTAGGACGTCGCCGCCACGGCAGTGATTACCTAGCTGCTCTATTGAGTTGTCGCGGTAGCTCTCCCATGTCATGCGCAGGTCCCGACGTTCGCTACTATCCATACGTTTGGTCATGTATACATTCTATACCCTTACGCATGTAAAGCCTAATCAAAACACTTACGCAATGTGCGAAACATTGTGCACGAGTGGACATGTGTAGCACGAGCTCCCAGGACGGCCGGCACACGAGCTCCCAGGGCACCGAACCCGGGGGGTGGCCCCCCTCGCAGCCTGTCAAGGGGACGCGCCGGGGAGGGCAAAAAAACCGCGAGTGAGTTCAAAGGGTCCGAAACGTGCGGATTTTCGAACACATGTTCGAGTGATTTCCCCGAAGTCCGGGGTTGCCGGAACGAGTGATTCCGCCCGGCTTTCAGTCTGAGGAAGTGATTTCTGATGGCGAGTGGTGGTTCTAGGGCTCGAAGTGGGCCCCAACCTGATCTAGACGCTTTTGCCCGTGAGTTCGACAAGGGCGAGTGGGCGATGCTGCCGGCGCAGTGGGACTACCCCGCGCCGAAGTGGCCGCTGAACGAATCTTTTGGCCTGACGCAGGGCCGCGGCGAGGATGCGGTCTACACGGAGCTCCATGACCGGGAGATGTACTTCTGGAATAACCTCTGGTCCCAGGGCCAGGCGCCTATGTGGCTCATCAACAAGCAGACGATGAACGTCGCGCTGTACTGCAGGGCGTTCGCAATGGCCGAAGCGTCTTTGGCGCCGTCGTCATCCGGCCTGCTGGGCGAGCTTCGGCAGGCCCGGGAGGATCTTGGGCTGTCCACTGCTGGGCTGTCCCGGAACAAGTGGCGCTTCGCCCGGCAGGATGAGATTTCGGTTGCGACTGCCGAGAAGGTGCAGGACGCGGCCCCGAAGGGTGGCCGGAAAGCCAAGGGCGCCGACGTCGTGGATTTGTTTGCCGGGGTGACTACTCGTGCAGGCTCATGAGGGTTCGATCCCGCAGGTGACGCTTGGCCGGCTGGCCGCGTCTTGGATGTACGCGCACCTTGTCGTCCCGGATGGGGATGCCGCGGGGGATCCGTTCCGGCCGACGCTGGACCACATCGTGTATCTCGGCAACTTCTACGAGGTCCGCCCGACTGCTAAGCCGGGGGAGCGGAACGTCGCTTTCCGGTATCGCACCGCGTTGTGGATGGCTGCGCAGAAGGTGGGCAAGTCTCCGGGCATCGCTGCTGAGGCGTGCTTCGAGTTCGTGGGCCCGGCAGTGTTCAATGGCTTCGCCACGTTCGGTGAGACGTACCGCTGCAGGGATCATGGGTGCCCGTGCGGCTGGGAGTACGAGTATGCCGCCGGTGAGCCGATGGGGCGCCCGTGGAGCACTCCGCGGATCCAGATTGCGGCCGTCGTGGAAGACCAGGTGGAGAACACCTGGGGCGCGCTGGTGCCGATGATCGACAACGGGCCCCTGGCGAACCTGCTGAAAACGGGCGAGGCGTTCATCAAGCATCCGAACAAGAACCGCGACTCCCGCATTGAGACTGTGACGTCGAAGGCTGACGGCCGACTCGGTGCGCGTATCTCCCGCGGCCTCTGTGACGAGATTGGGCTTTGGACTGACTCGAACAAGATGAAGAAGTTCTGGCGCACCCTGGCGCGTGGCGCGGCCGGTATGGGCGGCAGGTTGGGTAACTCGACTAACTGCTATGACCCGGCTGAGGCTTCGCAGGCTCAGGAGTTGCACGAGTCGCGGCAGAAGGACGTCTACAAGCACTACTTTCCGCCGCCGACGTCGCTGGATTTCCGGTTGAAGGCTGACCGGCGGAAGATCTTCGCTTTCAACTACCGATTCAGCCCGTGGGTGGACACTCGTTCGATCGAGTCTGAGGCGTCCGCGGTGATGGAGTCGAACCCGGCTGAGGCTGAGAGGTTCTTCGGGAACCGGATTGTGGCTGGCTCGAGGTCTTGGCTGCAGCCGGCGCAGTGGGAGAAGCGGAAGGCGTCTTTCACGGTGTCGCCGCGCACGAAGGTCTGCGCTGGCTTCGACGGTTCGGAGACGAACGACATCACTGGCATCCGTTTGGAGACTCTGGACTTCCAGCAGTTCACTCCCCGCTATTTCAACGGTGAGCGCGAAACGATTTGGGATCCGACGAACTGGGACGGCCGTGTGCCGCGCCCGGAGGTTCACCGCGCGTGGGAGGACATCTTCCGGGAGTTCGACGTGGTGAGGGCCTACTGCGACCCGTTCAAGTTTGAGACTGAGCTTGACGAGTGGAAGGCCATGTACGGCGACACCATTTTCTTCGAGTGGCGGACTAACCGTATCTCGCAGATGCACGCCTCGCTCGAGCGGTTCAAGACGGACATCATCGAGCCGGACTCCAAGTTCTCCCATGACGGGTGCGAGACGACGGCGATCCACATGAGGAACGCTGTGGAGCGCGCCCGGCCCGGGCAGAAGTACATCTTGGGCAAGGCCACGGAAATGCAAAAGATCGACCTCGCCATGTCATCCACGCTCGCCCATGAGGCGGCTGCGGACGCGGTGGCGAACGGCGACCGGAACATCATCGACACAACAACATACGCCTGGCTTTAGGCGGGAACGGGGACGGGATGCTCGCAGACGAAGCGTTGCGACTTGTGCACCACATCCACGCCCGTATCGTGGGCCGGCGTTCGGAGATTGACAAGTACGAGCGGTATTACTTGGGGGATCAGAACCTCACGTATGCGACGGCTGAGTGGTTGAAGGCGAACGCTGCCCGGTACTCGCAGTTTTCGGACAACTGGTGCGCGCCGGTGGTCAACGCGATCAGTGAGCGCGTCGAGGTTACGGGTATCAAGTTCCGGGACAGCGGCGACAAGGCTGACGGCCTGTGGGATGACTGGCTCCGCAATGAGATGGAGATGCAGTCCTCGCAGGGCTTCTTGACGTCGTTCAACGCGAAGCGGTCTTTCGTGATTGTGTGGGGCTCTGACGATGACGAGCCTGTCATGTCGTGGGAGCACCCGTCGAACGTCGAGATTGAGTACGAGTGGTGGAACGGGCGCCGGCGCAAGGCGGCTCTCAAGACTTGGGTGGACGGCAACACGGAGTACGCCACCCTGTATGCCCCGGACGAAGTGTTCAAGTATTCCCGCGAGATGGGCCGCGCCGCGAATGAGCGCGAGGCCCAGTCGAAGCAGGAGCGGGCGGACGACAATGAGGGCGGCTGGCTGCCCCTCGAGGTTCATGGGGAGTCGTGGCCGCTGCCGAACCCGCTCGGCGTGGTCCCCGTGGTGGAGGTCCCGAACCGGCCGATCCTCCGCGGCGAACCCGTCTCCGAGGTAGCCCAGGTCATTCCCTTGCAGGACGCCATCAATATCCTGTGGGCGTATGCCATGTACGCCGGCGACTACGCTTCCATGCCGGCCCGCGTGTTGTTGAACGTGAATCCTCCCATGCGGAAGATCCTCGACAAGGACGGCAAGCACATCGGTGATTCTCCGGTGACGATGAAGGAGCTCAACGAGTCGCGCTTTGCCGTGTTCAACGGCGGCGTCGGGAATGACGCGAAGATCGACTCTTGGCCGGCGGCGAAGCTGGACGTCTTCACGGACGTCATTGAGCTCGCGGTGGGCCACATCGCTGCACAGACCCGCACGCCCCCGCATTACCTGGTGTCGAACAAGGGACTGTCCAACCTGGCGGCTGACGCATTGAAGGCTGCCGAGATTGGCCTTGTGAAGAAGACGCAGGAGTTCCAGAAGTTCGCCACACCGGCGGTGCGGGAAGTGTTCCGGCTGATGGCGCTCGTGAAGGGCGACAAGGGCTTGGCTGAGCAGGTCCGGTTGGCGAAGGTTGTTTGGCAGAACCCGGAGATGCGGTCTGAGGCTCAGTTGGCGGACGCCTTGGTCAAGAAGAAGACCATTGGCTACCCGATGGAGTACCTGATGGAGCTCGACGGGCTTGGACCTACGGAGATTAACCGTGTGAAGGACATGATCCGCGATGAGCAGGACGCGGCTCAGGAAGATGCGATGAAGGCGGCGGCTGAGTTTGAGCAATCTGGCGGAAATAGCGTCTCAGCACCAGTTGGACCGGTTGCACCTGGCCAACAAGCTCACGGCGGCTCTGGCGCGGCAGTGGCGTAACGTCGATTTCGGCAACATAGCGGCGTCTGTCCTGTCTCTCACGGCCCCGATGGCTTATCTGCTGGTGAGTGCCCAGGAAGCGGCTGCGCGGCAGTCTGTGGGCTTCATGGGGGCTGTGGATGACTTCTACGGCATCTCGTCGGACGCGCAGATCAACCCGGGAGCGTTCGCGGGGATGAATGAGGACGGCCAGGGCGTCGATTCGGCCATGCTGTTCTCGTCGCAGGTCATGTTCGACAAGCTCGCCACCGGTGCGGGCCCGGATGATGTGTTGCGCGCCGGCGGGAACTTTGTGTCCGCGACGGCGCGTACCGCGCTTCTGGACAGTGGCCGCACGGCTGACAGGGTGCAGATGTTCGCCCGGCCGGAGTACAAGCAGTGGGTCCGGCAGATCGGGCCCGGCGCGTGTTCCCGGTGCATCATGCTCGCTGGCATGTCTTCCTGGCGGAAGGCGTTCGCCCGGCACCCGAACTGCCATTGCGTCGCGGTGCCGGCGGGGGAGACGTTCGACGCGGCGATTGAGACTACCCCGAAGGCGTACTTCGACTCGCTATCCCAGGAGGAACAGGCGAGACGGTTCACGAAGGCCGGCGCCCATGTTATCCGTGAGGGCGCTGACATCTCCCGTGTGGTCAACGCCCGCCGCGGCGCTTTGGGTATCAAGTACGGGCCCCGGATCATCCCGGAGCCGGGGAAGCGGTCCATGCTTCCCCGGAACATCGGCACGCAGGACAAGCCGATATGGGTCTACGAAACGGTGGAGCTTACCGGCAAACGCGCCCGCAAGACGTACTCGTATGGCTCGCTGGACAAGCGACTCCCGCAGGGGACGCGCTTGATGCCGGAAACCATCGTGAAGATCGCCCGCGGCGACCGCGCCCGGCTCAACGATTTGCTCCGACACTATGGCTACATCATCTAAGGGGAACCCCATGACACCTTCCATCGGGCGAATCGTCCACTACCACTCCTACGGCACCCCGGGCGGCGAGTACCTGCCCGAGCCGCGCGCCGCGATCATCACGGCCGTCGAGCTCGTGGCCGAGGAACCTGGCACCTACGTCGCGTCACTGTGCGTCCTCAATCCAACGGGGATGTTCTTCAACGAGGGCGTGGAGTTCTCCGAGACGCCGGCGCCCGGGCATTGGACCTGGCCCCCGCGCGCATAGACCCATAACTGAATAGGCAACTGAATAGCCCCCCCCCGGAACATGAGCCGGCGGGAGGGCTGAAAAAGTTTCGCGTCCCAGGGATGCGAGCAGGAGCGTTACCTGCCAGCCCGCTAGCCCGTCCCTGTTGGGGCGGGGTTTATGCGGCGTGATGCCGCAATGTCCCACCCAACTAGGAGTGATTCCGCAATGCCTGATATTGAACCCGGAACCCAGGAGCAGTCCACGGACGAAACCCAGGGCCAGCAGGGCGTGACGCCCGACAGCACGAACGTTGAACCTGCCGGTGAACAGCAGGAGCAGCAGCCCCAGCCAACCGCCGAGGACATCGCCAAGCTCAAGGACGCGCTCGACAAAGAGCGCAAAGCCAACAAGCTCACGACGAAGGAACTCGCCACCCTCAAGGCTGAGCGTGAAGCTCAGGCAAAGACACCCGAGGAAAACGCCCTCGCAGACGCACGCCGCGAAGGTGAGACTGCCGCCGAGAAGCGGGCCAACGAACGACTCGTGAAGTCGGAACTGCGGTCTGCTGCGAAGGGCAAGCTCTCCAACGTGGCCGACGCGCTGGTGTTCATCGACGTGTCCGCGATCGAGGTTGGCGACGACGGCGAAGTGGATCAGGGCGCGCTTGACACCGCCATCGAAAAGCTTCTGGCCGACCGCCCCTACCTGGGGGTCCCGGAGCAGAAGCGATTCCAGGGCAACGCAGATCAGGGATCCGGCAAGGCCGGCGCCCCCAAGCAACTCACACGAGCCGACCTGGCGAACATGTCCCCGCAGGCGATCGTTGCCGCGGAGAAGAACGGCCAGCTTGTCACGCTCTACAAAACCACCACCTAAGAAAGGGTGACCAGAAATGGCTATCGTCAACTTCATTCCCGAGGTCTGGAACGCAAAGCTCCTTGTCGGCCTCGAGACCTCCCACGTCTACGGCGCCGCTGACGTCATCAACCGCGACTACGAGGGTGACATCTCGCAGTACGGCGACACGGTTCACATCACGAACCTCGTGGATCCGACCATCGGCAACTACACCGCGCACACGGACATCACCATCGAAGATGTTGATGACGCCGACACGGTGCTGACCATCAACCAGTCGAAGTATTTCGCTTTCGAGGTTGACGACATCGAGAAGCGCCAGGCGCGCGGCGACGTCATGAACGAGCAGGCACGCAAGGCTGCCTACAAGCTCAAGGACATCTCGGACAAGTACCTCGCCGGCCTCATGGCTACCGGTGTTGCTGCGGGCAACCTGATCGCTGAGCAGACCATCTCCGAGGGCACCAATAAGGCGTACAACATCCTTGTTGGCCTGCGTGTGAAGCTGGACAAGTCCGACGTCCCTTCCGATGGCCGCTGGGTTGTTGTGACCCCGGACTTCCACGGACTGCTGCTGCAGGACTCCCGCTTCATCGCCGCTGGTGATGCCCAGGGCGCCGACGTCCGCACGAACGGTCACGTCGGCCGCGCCGCAGGCTTCAACATCAAGGTGTCGAACAACGCACCTGACGGCCCGGGCGCGGGCGCTGGCAAGCTCATCATCGCCGGCTACAAGGGCGCTACTTCCTTCGCGGAGCAGATCGCCAAGACCGAGGCCACCCGCAAGGAGAAGGGCTTCGCGGACATCGTGAAGGGCCTGCACTTGTACGGCGCCAAGGTCATCCGCTCGACCGGCCTCGCCGCTGCGGACGTTATCGTCTCCTAGCGCGTGCCATATGGCCCGGCTCGCTCCACATGGGGCGGGCCGGGCATCCCCAATCGTTCCTAAAGAAGGGTGGACTTCCAATGTCCGAGAAGGTTTTTGTGAAGGGCCCCAATGGGCTCGTTTTTGGTTTCGATGCAGGCCTTGCCGAGGGCCTGCTGCGGCACTCCGACATCAGCAAGGCAAAGGCGTCTGCCGATTCGCCAGCGCCGGAGCCTGTAGACGCCACGGACACCCCGGGTGCCGAAGACAAGCCGGCCGGGAACGCGCCGACTGCCGACTGGCACTCCGACATCAGCAAGGCAAAGGCGTCTGCCGATTCGCCAGCGCCGGAGCCTGTAGACGCCACGGACACCCCGGGTGCCGAAGACAAGCCGGCCGGGAACGCGCCGACTGCCGACTGGCACTCCGACATCAGCAAGGCAAAGGCGTCTGCCGATTCGCCAGCGCCGGAGCCTGTAGACGCCACGGACACCCCGGGTGCCGAAGACAAGCCGGCCGGGAACGCGCCGACTGCCGACTGGCACTCCGACATCAGCAAGGCAAAGGCGTCTGCCGATTCGCCAGCGCCGGAGCCTGTAGACGCCACGGACACCCCGGGTGCCGAAGACAAGCCGGCCGGGAACGCGCCGACTGCCGACTGGCACTCCGACATCAGCAAGGCAAAGGCGTCTGCCGATTCGCCAGCGCCGGAGCCTGTAGACGCCACGGACACCCCGGGTGCCGAAGACAAGCCGGCCGGGAACGCGCCGACTGCCGACTGGCACGCCTACGCCCTAGCCTCCGGCAAGACCGAAGCCGAACTTGAAGGGCTCGGCCAGCGGGACATCCGAGCACTTTTCGACCAGTAGGAGGCACCCATGACTGCTTTTGCCACGCATGAAGCACTGAGCGCCCGCATGAAGCGGACCTTCACCACGGATGAGCAGGCATGGGCAACTACTCTGCTGGAAGACGCTGCAGGGTTCCTCCGCGGCGTCATGCACGCGGCGGTCTACCCGGTCACGACGTCCACGTTCACGGCATGGCCGTCCGGTGGCAGGGTTGACCTGCCGCAGCCGTTCGTGTTCGTTGTTGACGGCGTGACCCGGGGCGGCGTGCCGCTCCCGTTCAAGCGCCGCGAGGATTCGGTCTACGTGGACGGCGACGACGAGTGCGACGTCACGTTCACCTACGGGCTTGCCACGGCGCCGCCGGACCTTGTGGGTCTGAACTGCGCGATCGTTTCGGGTCAGATCATGCTTGTCGAGGCCGAACTTGGCCTGCAGGTAGGCGGGCTGTCGTCCGTGGCTTTGGATGACTTCAAGATTGCGTTTGCTGACGGCGGCGCCGCGACGGGCCTGTCTCTCCCGGATCCGCAGTTGCGGTATCTGCGGGAAACCTACGGCACGTCCGGCTGGGTTGTTGGGACGTCCCTGTGATCGGCGGCGTCCTGGGTATGGGCAGGCGGTTCGCCCGGGCCAAGATGCGCGATACGTGCAGGATCGTCCGCTATGGCGCCCCTGTGTGGGATGAAGCAACATTGTCCAACGTTCCGTCCGAGACGATTGTCTACGAGGGCCCGTGCGGGCTTCTCCTGCCGTACCGGGCGCCTACCGAGTCGAGCACCCCGGGGCAGGTCGAGACGGACCAGATGGCCCGGCTGTCGCTTCCGGTGGTGACTTCGACGGGCATCCGTGACCAGGATGAGGTTCGCTACCTGACCTCAGCGTCGGACCCTGACCTGCCGGGGAAGAAGTTCACCGTGTCCGGGTACGCGCACCAGTCGGATGCGACGGCCCGGCGAGTTCCTGTCCGGGAGCACTCGTGACGCAGATCAACGTCCGCGGGCTCCAAGCCGTCATCAAGCACATCGACGGCGTGGAACCGAAGCTGCGGAACAACCTTCGCAAGGCTGTGGAAATCACGGCCCGGCACATCAAGGACGACGCCAAGAAGAACATTCAAGGCATGTCCACCCCGTCAATCTCGCACATCCCATGGCTCAAGAACGCCGTCCAGTACCAGATGCACGGAAACCGCTACTACGTGTCGGCCACCGTGAACGCAAAGGGCAAGCAGGCCCGAATGATCGGCGTCATTGAGTACGGTTCCCCGACGTCGGCGCCGCACCCGTTCCTTATGCCCGCGGCCCTGTTCAACCGTGCTGACTTCCTCAAGGGCGTCCGCCAAGCAGTAAAGGACTCCCTTCAATGACTGACCCGATCCGCGGCCACGTAGATGCGTTCCTGGCGAAGCTCGAGGCGGATCCGGTGTTCGCCGGCAAGGTGGTGGACACCAACGATCCGAAGTCCGCTGACCCGCGTCAGCCGCCGTACGTCGTGGTCTACTCCGACACTGGCTCGGCCACGTCTGAGCGGGCGACGGGGGAAGTCCCGAACAGGCTGGATTTCCAGTTCACCGTTCACTGCGCGGGGCAGGACGCCAACCAGGCGCGGGCGTGGGCTGGCCGGCTGCTGGACCTCGTGGGTTGGCGCCCCGTCGTGGACGGCTGGAAACCCCAGGGCGTCACGAAGCGGCGCCAACCCTTGCCGCTGCAGTTCGACAAGACGTTCACACCCGAACTTGTGTACTCAGTTGACATTTTCGACCTAGTGACCCGCCGAGCCTGATTGGAGATTGCGATGGCACTCGTGCCTGTGCGCGACAAAGAAACGGGGGAGGAACGCATCGTCTCTGAGGCGTGGCTGACCCGGTGGCCCGATGATTTCGAGCCCTCTGATTCCCCCCAGGAAACCCCAACGCCGGCTACCGGCACCAATAAGAAGGAGAAGGTCTAGTGGCCCTCGAAAACACTCCCGGTTCCGTCGCATCAGACGGCAACCTCACTCTCTGGTTTGTCCCCTACGGCGTGTCCACCAACCCTGCGTCCAAGGCTGTAATTGACGCCGGCACTACGAAGCTCATCACGTATTCGTTGACCCCGGACGGGTTCAACCACACCACGGATGAGGCGACTGTGGAGGATCCGCGACTGACGCTGCGCCAGCAGTTGCAGCAGGCCGGCGTAATCACGGACAGCCTCGAACTGTCCTACGTGTACGGCGCCTCCGATGATGTTGCCAGCGTGGCCCTGACCGAGGGCACGAAGGGCTGGATCGTGGCCCGGTACGTCACCCCGAACTCCACCACCGTCACCGTATCCACGGACAAGGTTGACGTCCTTCCGATCAAGTGCGGCGTGCAGCGCAAGGCCGCACCCGCCCGCAACGCGGTCTTCACGAAGATGCAGAAGCAGTACATCACCGGCCCCGTGCTGCGTGATGTACCCGTCGTCGCGTAGTTGAAATACTCCTGCCGCCCGTCTTTCCACCGGGACGGGCGGCAGGTCAACAATTCTCCGGTGGAACGGTGGAAGGACTTAGCATGTCGAAATTGAAGCAGAAAACAGACCGGGCCACGTTCAAGTACCGGGACGTGACAGTGATGCTGGACGGCGAGAAGGCCGTTGAGCGGGACGCGCTTATCGAGCTCACCCAGGCAGCGGAGCCGCCGGCAGACTCCCGGCTGGGCAAGGATCCTGCTGCGGAGGCGAAGAAGAAGCTTGCCGCACTCGAGGATGAGATGCGGGAGTCGCTGGTGACTATCCGCATCCGGGCCCTTGATACCGACCGCTGGAACGCGATCTGCGCGGCCCAACCACCCCGCGAGGGCGTGGCGCTGGACCGGCCGAAGGGCTACAACGTCGTGGAGGTCACGAAGGCCGCGGTGGAAGCCGGCGGACACATGATCGAAGACGGAAAGACGGAGCCTGTTGACCCGACCGAGTGGCCGGCGTTTTGGGAGAGCCTGTCCGGCGGCGACTTCGACCGCTTCTGGTTCGCCGTCTACGGACTGAACGAGCAGGACGGCTGGCTTGGGGTTGACTTCCTAAAAAAAGGCTGAGGGAGTCCCCGGAACTGCTGAGGGAAGTCCGGCTGGCGCGGGACATGGGCATCGCCCCGCGCCGGCTGTGGGGCTGGGAACCGGCTGAGGTAACCAAGCACCACTACGACAGTGCGGGGCGGCTGGCGGGCTCCACAACGACCCGGGAGCCGGAGTTCGACGTCGAGCAGCGCGAATGGCTGTCTGCCCTGGCGGAACTGGACTCGGACACCGGCCAGTACGGCGAGTGGATTTCCGAAGCGGCATCCGACGATGCGGACCCGAACAGCAAGAAGCGGCGGTTCCACTACGAAGCGGGCGCCGCGGACGCGCCGAACCTCCCGATCATCAACTGGGCGGAACACGCCGTCGAACGGGCACAGAAACGGTACTACGACAAGTACCCGGACGCCGACCGGGCAGGCCACATGTGGATTGTGCGGAAGGTCAAAAACTAAACATTGGAGGCGGCTGTGGCTGACGAAAAGCTTGAAGTCGAAGTACGCGCAAATGTCAACGGTTTCGACCGGGATATGGCTGCAGCATCCAAGTCCGTCAAGGGCTTGGGGGATGCCTCCGATAAGGCGGCGAAGTCTGCTGACTCCCACGCGAAGAAGATGGAGGACCTGAAACGGGCCTCTACCGAAGTGGGCAAGACGATGATGATTGTCGGCGCCGCGATCGGCGCCGGCGTTGCCTTGGCCGTGGTGGAGTTTGCCAAGTACGACAAGGCTCTGGCTGGGTTCCGGGCAGTGTCCGGCGCTACCAAGGCCGAAACGGACTCCCTGACCAAGACGGCTATGAAACTCGGGGAGCAGTTCGGGTTCACGTCTGTCGAGGTAGTGAATGCGGCGACGGCACTGTCCAAGGCTGGCATCTCGACGGCTGACGTTTTGGGCGGCGCCCTGCAAGGTTCGCTGAACCTGGCGGCTACAGACACGATCGAGGTTGCTGACGCGGCCGAAGTCGCTGCTATCGCCATGACTCAGTTCAAGCTGGCCGGCAAGGATGTCCCGCATATCGCTGACTTGCTTGCAGCGGGCGCCGCTAAGGCTGTGGGCGACGTGAAAGACCTAGCCTGGGGACTCCGACAGTCGGGCCTTGTGGCCTCACAGTTCGGCCTCACAATCGAGGACACTGTTGGCACTCTGGCGGCGTTCGCGTCCGCTGGTCTGATCGGCTCCGATGCTGGCACGTCATTCAAGCAGATGCTTCTTTCGCTCGCGTCCCCGTCAGGTGTTGCAGCTAAGAAGATGGCCGAACTGGGCATCTCAGCTTACGACACGCACGGCAAATTCATCGGCGTCACGAAGCTCGCCGGCGAACTGCAACGCACTATGGGCGGGCTCTCCCAGGAGTCCCGCAACGCTGCCCTCTCAATCATCTTCGGCCAGGACGCTATCCGGTCCGCCGCAGTTCTGTACAAGCTCGGCGCTGACGGCGTCAGCGAGTGGATCAAGAAGACCAACGAGGCAGGCTTTGCCTCGAAGATCGCCGCGGAGAAGCTGAACAACCTCAATGGTGACTGGAAGAAACTGACCGTCTCGGTTCAGAACGCTTTGATCGACATGGGTTCGGACGCGAACGGATTCCTCCGGCCACTAATCCAGTCCGTGACGGGCGCGGTACAGGCATTCCGGGACCTGCCGGAGCCAGTGAAGGGCGGCGTCCTCGCTATGGCAGGGCTGGCCGCTGGCGCCCTCCTGCTGGGCGGCGCGGTCATGACCACCGTGACGAAGCTCGCGGATTTCAAGGACTCCTGGGACAAGATCACCGCGGCGTCCGGCAAGCACAAGGGCGCACTGACCACGATCACCGCCGCCGTTGGTGTGCTGACCGCAGCCTACGCCGGCGCCGTTATCGCCGCGAAGATGCTTGACGGCGCGCTGGACCACGACAAGAAAGCCAACTCGTCCGACATCACCAACAGGCTTGCCGGCGGATCCTTGGACAAACCTAAACTCAGCACGGCGCTGGATGAGTCATTCAGGGGAGTGTTCACGAACAGGAACCCGAATCTGCAAAACGGGCTGTCCGACGTCAACGACTTTTCCGGTGCGCTGAGACGCATTTACAAGCCGACCGATGGCGAGAACCTGACCGACTTCTCCGGCGACTTCCTGCAGCAGGACGGCGCCGGCGGGAAGAAGTCACGCGCGGCGTTCGCGGAACTGGACAAGTCCCTCACGAACCTTGCCTCATCTGGTTCAACAGCGGACGCCACTGCTGCGTTCGCTGAGATGAAGCGCAAGGCCGAGGATTTGAAGGTTCCGGTAGGCGACCTCATCAAGCTCGTCCCGAACTACAAAGATGCGATGCTTGGCCTCGCCACGCAAAACGGCCTGACAAACCTCAGTGAGGACGAGAAGGCGAAGATCCTCGCCGGCACTTCCGACAAGATGAAGCAGGCCGCGGCGGCAACGGCATGGCACGCAACAACTCAGAAGGAAGCCACAGCGCAGACCGAGAAGTTCAACAAGGCACTCGATGACATCGGCCTGTCAGCGTCCGGGGCAATCATCGGCCTGTCGAAGTTCACGGACTGGCTGTCCTCTGCCGGGCTCATCACACTGTCGGCCCGGGACGCAACGGACAAGTTCCACGAAGCACTGGACGGCGTTGGCGACAAAGCGGACAAGATCGCGGCCGGCCAGCAGAAATTCGGCCGGATCCTGAACGACAACGCGACGGACTTCGACTCATTCACGAAGTCCGGCCGAGACGCAAACGCCGTCTACGCCGATGTTGCACAGAAGGGCCTCGCGGCCGCTAGCGCAATGGCGAAGAACGGCGATGCCCAGCCTGCCATTCAGAAGCAGCTCGAAGACACGTACGACGCAATGGTCAATACGGCCAAGGGCTTCGGCATGGGCAAGGACGAAGCAGAGGCTTTGACCCGCGGAATCCTCCACATCCCCCCGGGCGTCGATGTGAAGTCGTGGATGGAAGACCAGGCGCGCATTGAGGCTGAGAAGACGAAGGCCGCTATTGACGCGATCAACAAGAACGTCCAGGTGTCGATCGACATTCACAAGACGACCTTCGAGAAGCTGGTTGGTTTGCCGTCCACTATCGCGGACGGGACCTACGGGCAGGGCCTTGGCGTGTACGCGCCGGGCCAGGCGCCCGGCAAGGCAGGCGGCGGCGGGATCGGCGGCGCCGGGCCCAAGGGCGTTGACAAAGACCTCTACAAGCTGGCCCGCGGCGAGCATGTCTGGACCGCCGACGAAGTGGACAAGGCCGGCGGGCAGGAAGCGATGTACGCGATGCGCTCCGCGGTGCGCTCCGGCCGCGCGTACAGCGTGAACGGCGCAGCAGCGCAGGCAGCGCCGACCGCGGCGCCGGTCACGTTCGCCCCGGTCTTCCACGTCGCATCACAGGACACCGGAGCCGTCGTGCAGGAAGTCAAGGGTTGGCTCCGGTTTGAGGCACAGAAAGCAGGGCTGAGAATTGGCGGCTAAACGCATCACCTTGGACGGGAAGGTATTAGACAACCCGGACCAGTACGGCGACTGGGGGGTTGCCACCATCGAGGGCTGGTGGCACACCCCGGACGGCAAGGGGCAGAACGAGGAACGGCCGCAACAGGATGGCGACTTCGACCTGCCCGTCTATTACGGGGCCCGGTACATCACCCTCTCGGGGAGCTTCACCGCTGACAGTGAGGCACAGATGTTCCAGGGGATGATCCGGTTCGCCGGGCTCCTACGGTCCCCAGGGCGGCTTGTCGTGACCGGGTATGGGCCGGACATGTGGGCGGACGTGAAACGCTCGTCCGGGTCAGCAATGGTCATCGACCCAGTGACGGACAGGCATTGCAAGTGGCAGGCCAAGATCAAGTCCTCTGACTCGCGCAAGTTCGGTACGACGGCGACGTTCACGATGCCCGCCGGGGCGACGGTCTCCGTGTTTCATCGCGGCAACTACCCGGCGACTCCGCGGATCACCGTCACGGGTTCCATGCCGGGCTACACGCTGACGGTGAACGGCGCGAGCTACGCGGTGTCCGTGCCGCTGGTGTCGGGCACTCCGCACGTCATCGACTACAACGATGGCCGGTTGCGCGTGAACGGGTTGGTGGTGCAGAACTCAATCGGCAACACCAACCTCTCCACCATCCCGCCGGGCCTGTCCGTGGCGGCTGGCCTGTTCGCCACGTCCGGCGGTACCGGCACGGCCACCATGGCACTTCCCGACACCTACATCTAAGGAGCATCCGTGGCGTTTTGGCGTGTTTTCTCGGTCAGTACGCTGGATTGGCGGACGAAGGTCAGGGTTACCCCATCGGCCTTCCCGTGGGGCCGGGCGATGAACGGCGGTAAGGGCGGTTCGGCGACGTTCAAGCTCGGCGACCCTGCCGTGGCGGAGACAGCGAACACGACGACGCTTGCGCCGTGGTCGCGGATGCTGGTCGCGGAATACAGCGGCCAGATCGTGTACGCCGGGTTCATCACGGGCACCGAATACGACCGGGACGCCCAGACGTACACAGTGACCCACGAAGACCTGTGGGCGGTGCTGGCCCGCCGGCTGATGGCCGACACGGTCAGCGACGGCTTGCAGACCCGGGCGCTGGTCTACACGGGCGTAACTCCGGTGCAGATCGCGAAGAACGCGGTCTATCAGAGCAACGACGACGCGGTCAGGTTCGCCCTGCCCATCGCGCTACCCGCCGACGAGACCGGAACCGTAGCCCGGACGTACTACGGCTACCACCTGCCCACTGTGGCGTCTGTCCTGAGCGACATCATGGACGACGAGGGCGGCCCGGACATCGACTTCTTCCCGCGCTGGTACGGCGATGATCAGGTGGAGTGGCTGATGCGCGTCGGGGCGAACACGGACGGTCAGTGGGAATGGGACGTGACCGCCCCCAAGTCGCAGGCCTCGGGTTTGAAGGAGCGCCGCGACGGGTCGCAGATGGCAAACCGGATCGCCGCCATCGGTGAGGGCTCCGAGAAGAAGATGCTCGTCAGCGTCGCCGACGGGTCCGCCGGCTCGACGTTCCTGCCGCTGGATGCTTCGCCGTCGTACAAGGACGAAACGGAGCAGGGCAAGCTCGCCGCCCGCGCCCGCGCCGACCTCGCGGCCCGCTCCAAGCCCACGACGCAGGTCAGCATGGATGTCCAGATGGACGCCGACTTTGCCGTCTACATGCTCCGGCTCGGCGGCACGGTGCGGTGGAAAACGCAGGGTGACCCGTACTTCCCGGACGGCTGGAAATCCTCCCGGCTCATCGAGTTCTCCGGCGACCTGACGAACAAAATACATCTCGAATTCCAGGAGGCATAGTGGCACAGGTCGACAATTTGAACCAGGGCCAGCTCGGCGCACTGATCAGGCGGATTGAGAAGCTGGAACGCGGAACCCCGGTCAATAACGCAGCGATCGGACGCTCCGGTTTGCTCGTGTACGGCGGCGGCGTGATCACCATCGAAAATGGCGGGCTCTACGTCACCGGAACAGCAGAAATCATTGGCCGGCTTATCGCGTCCGGGATTATCGACTTCACCGGCGACGTGACAATCTCAGGGCCCCTGGACGTGACCGGCCTCATGACCCTCGCGGGTGACCTTGTGGTTGCCTCGGGCGGCAAGATCACCGCCGGCACTATCGAGCTCAACCCTGACGGCTCCGCGAAGTTCGGATCCATGACGATCAGCCCGGCAGGGAAGATCACCAGCGGATCCGCAGAGATCAACCCCGACGGCTCGGTGAAGTTCGGCACGTTCCTGATTGATACGGCCGGGAAAGTCACCCTCGCTAACGACATGGAGGTCACGGCCGGCGGGAAGATCATCGCCGGCGAGACAACCATCTGGCCTAGCGGATT
This sequence comes from Arthrobacter sp. UYCu723, assembly GCF_054059215.1. Lineage (NCBI taxonomy): Bacteria > Bacillati > Actinomycetota > Actinomycetes > Micrococcales > Micrococcaceae > Arthrobacter > Arthrobacter sp. UYCu723. The sequence continues at coordinate 4,629,403 of NZ_JBSSBW010000001.1, read as the reverse complement.
CATGGACATCGGCCCGCTGACGATCACCCCGGACAACGGCTTCGGATTGGCGGGGATCACCAACGGCGCCGCGCAGCTGTTTCTCACGCCGAATAGCGGCACCTACTTATTCCAGTTCACCGGCGGCGCCTACTTCTCCGGCACGGTTTCCGCCATGGGCCTGAAACTGTCGTACGCCGACTTGCCGACCACGACCGCCCCGGCGAACCTCCACGTCGACGCCCAGGGCGTCGTGAAGCGCTCCACCGCCTAGACCGGCACAACCCCACCTATCCGAGCCCTTCCCAGGAGGACCCCATGCCCGTCATTTCCGGCACCCTGCGCGACTTCGGTCTCGCAGCTTTCCCCGGGCAGCAGCCCGAAATCGTCTTCCGGGCGAACCAGCCTGCGGTGACCTCAGGCGGGGCCATCCTCGCGACGAAGGAAATCAAGGTCACCCCGAACAGCGCCGGGGATTGGTCGGTGACGCTGTCCGCGACGGACACCCTCGCGACCGGTGGGATCTGGTACACCATCGAAATCACTTGGCAGGACCCGGCGAACAACTACACGCAGGTCGACTTCCCCGACTGGCGGTTGTTCGTCCCCGGGAAGGGCGGCGACCTCGCGGACCTGCTCGAGAAGCCCGCGAACCCGTCCCTTGTGTGGGTCAGTCTCACCGCGCCGTCGCCGACGCCCGGCATGAAGTGGCTCGAAGCGAGCCCGGACGGTGCTGCCGGCACCGGCAACCTTTACGAATGGAGCAACTAAATGCCGTGGACCCTTATCGCTAACCTTCGAGGCACCCGCGGCGTGCAGGGCCTCCGTGGTCTGCGCGGCATCCAGGGCCTCCCCGGTGCGGCCACCCTCCCCGCTGACTCCGCGGTCGCGGGCTACATCGACACGCTGGGCACGAGCGCGACGAAGACGGCGCTGCAAAAGGCGTTCGTGCACAAGCCGGACCTGATCGAACGGTTGCAGTCGCCCACGTATATCGCGCACCGCGGCGGATACTACCTCTACCCCGAAGAGGGTTTGGAGGGGATGCGCGCCGCTGCGGCGTCCCAGTTCCTCCCCGAAGTGGACGTCAAGGCACTGGCTGACGGCACGCTCGTCTGCCTGCACGACGACACGGTGGACCGGACCATGACGGGGCAGACCGGGGCGCCGTCCGCACTGACCCGCGAGCAGTGGCTCGCCATGCAGATCCGGCCCGCCGTCAAGGGTGGCAGGTCCGGGCAGTGCTTCCTTTTTGACGACTGGCTGGACGAGTTTGGCGGAAAAGTTGTCCTTGTCCCCGAAATCAAGGACAACACCACTGCCGTGATCAACGCCGTCATTGCGGCGATCAAGGACCGCGGCCTCGAACGGTCCGTGATTGTGCAGTCCTTCAACTTTGAGACGTGCCGGACCCTCGCCACCGCCGGGCTACAGGCCCTCTTCCTGTTCGGCAGTTCCACCGGGTACACCCCGGCGGAAATCAAGGCCGCGGGCATCAACTACGTTGGCCCCGGCAGTGGCGTCTCCACGGGGACCGTCGCGGCCATGCAGACCGCCGAACTGATCGTGTGGGTTTACACGATCAACACCCCCAGCGCGTGGGAAGAGCAGCGCGCCAAGGGTGTGGACGGGGTCTTCTCCAATGACCCGTGGTTCGTCGCCGGGCGGCAGGAGATCCGCAGCAGCGACCCGTTCGGCGAAGGCTTCGGCTGGCCCGGGATCCGCGCACGGTACGAAATCGGCGGGACCATTTACACCACCGCCGCCGCCCTCGCCGGGAACGCATTGCAGTTCCTCCCGGTCGGCAGCGGCACGTCGAACGAGATCCAAGTCGTGCACCAGGGCTGGGCGGGCATGCTGGCGCTCCCGGTCGAAGTCAGCATGAGCATTGAGTTCGGGGCGGATACCAGCGAATCCGGCCACGGCTTCGGCCTCGTGCTGTATAGCAACCTCTCTGATCCTGACGGGGATTTCCTAGATGGCGCCAAGGCGGGGCAGAACGGGTTCACGGCCATCGTGCGGCGCAACGGGCTGGCTGAGGCGTGGTCTTACACGGACGGCGCCGCGTCGGTGAAGTTCTTCACCCAGGCGCTCGCCACGCAGTTCCCCGCCGTTGACCTTGCCCCGGACTTCAAACCGGGCCGCGTCGATGTCACGTTCCGTTTCACCGGATCGGCACTGACGGTCGAAGTCCCGACGTTCAACTTCGCGGCGACGGCCACGCACGGCCTCACCATCGCCGCCCCGCTGCGCTTCGCCCTCCGCGGCGTCAACTCCAGCTCCGGCCGGATCAGCAACGTCCGCGTCCGGGCGCTCTAAATGACTCCGGCCACCACTACTCAGCAGAGGAGCACCCCTAATGGCGCTGCCCACTAACGTCTCGACCGGCACGGTCACAGGGCAATTTATCGTCGCCGCAGCAGACGGCGCCGATACCGACTTCGCCCAGGACACTTACCCCGTCCAGGGCACTGTCACGTTCACCGCGTCCGTGCCGTACCTGCCGGACCCTACCGCTACCGAGCCGGTAACGATCCTCCCGGAACCGATCGTGTGCGTCCTCGACGACGCGGGCTACGTGTGCTCACCGGACCCGGACGACCCGAAGCTTCCGGGCCGGCGCGGTGTGGAGCTCATCGCCACGGACGACCCCGACGTGTCCGTGACCGGCTGGACATGGCAGGTCACCTACGCTTTCAGCCCGCGGGGCAAGAACGCACTGCCACAGATACCCGCTCATTCCATCCTCATCCCGTCCAGTGGCACTGTGGACCTCGCATCAGCGGTCAACGTCCCGTCCTCGACCGGCGTCGGCGTGGATCAGGTCATGGTCGTCCGGTCCGAAGCGATCCAGGCAGCAGCTGACGCTGGCGCTTCCGCTACGTCATCGGCGCAGTCGGCAACGACAGCCTCGGGCTTTGCGTCGGCGGCCGCAGGTTCGGCATCGTCCGCCGCAGGCGCCGTCGCTGCCGGACTCGCGGGCAAGGCCGACACCGTCCACACGCACGCGGCGGCGGACACCACCAGCGGGACGTTCGCCGCTGCCAGACTCCCCGCTGCAACGACGTCCGCCGCAGGGTCAATGTCGGCAGCGGACAAGGCCAAGCTGGACGCGGCCACTGCCAGTAGCTCCGGCGTCAACCAGGTCGTCACGCGCAACGGCTCCGGTACGTCCGCGTTTGCCTACGTCATTCTTGACAATGATCCGACCACGAGCACTCACGGCGCCCGCAAAGGTTACGTGGACGCGGCAACGGCAGCCAATAAGACGGCCCTAGCCGATGCCTCCGACCCGCTCGCGTACCTGAACAGCATTAGCGTGATTTGCTCATGGGATACGCGCCCGGCAGGGTCCGAAGCAACATTCTCCCAGGGCGTGAGCATCAACGACGCGGCCCAGGAAATTTACGTCGCCAACCAGGGCGGAACTCTGCTCCGCATCGACGTGCGGAACATGGACGGCACGCTCAAGTCCACCAAATCCGTGACCACGGCCAACGGCGCATACACCGAAGGGATGCCGTGGTTCTACAACGGCTCCGGGCAACTCTGCTTCTTCATTCGTACTGGCGTTGCTGCGACCGAATCAACGTACAACATCTACAACTACACCCTCGGCACACTCGGCCCGCAGATCGCCATCAAGGGTCTATGGAAAGCCGACGTCCAGGGAGACTCCCTGATCACGACCGACGCCCGCAACGAGACAATCAAAACGATCTTCGTGTACGACTGGCCATCAGTCCAGGCCGGTACGCCCGTCCTGAAAAGCACCATCTACGTGGAAACGTCCAACGAGACAGCGGCGAAGAACCAGGGCCTTGTTATCAACGGCGGCTACATCTTCATATTGCAGGGCGCGGGCGGAACCTCCCCGACGATCACGGTCTACAACCTCGCCGGGCGCGTCGTCACGATCCAGCAGTACGGCAAGGCTGAGTTCGGTGCCGCGTTGAACTCGGCCAAGCCCGGTTTGATTACCGACCTTGTGAACTACACCTATGAAAACGAGGCGGGGTGCACCTACCGGGGCAAGCTCGTGAGCATGGATGTCGTCAACAGCACGACAGACATTGTGACCTCAAAGACCGTCCTGACCCTGCACAACGTGGCAAACGGCGTGCGAATCAAAGCCGGCACCGTCCCCACCGCCTATGTCCACGACACGGGCTGGGTAGACCTCGCTCTCCTTGGAACGGCAGTGACCTACGGCGGTGACACCATCCCGCGCATCCGGCGCATCGGCAATCAGATTTACATGCAAGGTGCCATCAAGGGCCTGACCGCCGCCGACGTGGATGTCGCCACGATCCCAGCAGAGTTCTTGCCCCAGTACAACCTACAGTTTGTTCAGATTTTCGGGTCTACGGGGCAGTGTGCAACATGGCAGATCACGGCGGCTGGTGCCGCCCCTGACGGCAAGCTCAAGATCATGGGCGTCACGTCGGGCACCATAGCCGCTACTAGCTGGACACCTCTGGCTCAGAACTGGCTCAAGGCCTAAAAACTCCACCCGCCCAACCCATCCCGCCCCTGACCGGGGCTTTTTTTATGCCCCAGCAAGGAGCCCCGCACCTTACTTCTCACCCGGCTTAGGAGTGCCACGTATGGAACAAACAAACCCGGCCCGCAATGACTGAGGCCGTCACCCTGAACGCCGCCGCGGCGACCGGGCAGTGGCAGGCCCGGCAGATGACCAGTACGACGGCGGCCGGATAACCAGTAACCAAAGCAACGTGCGGCCCCCGGTATTGCACTGGGGGCCACACCGCCGATCCCACCCTTTAGGAGAACCCGTGACTTACCCTCCCGGCGTGCAGCTCGCCACGCTGACGTTCAGCAACCCCAGTACGTTCCTCGGCGCCGCGGCGCTCCGCACGGAAATGACGGTGCAGTCCACGGCCTCCGTGGTGTGGACTGCGACCGGCCAGCCCATTGACGACTTCGCCGAAACGGTCGCCCCCGGTGAGGGGATGCCGGGGTCGTTGACGGCACCCTTCGTGGATCAGGCAGGGTTCACGGACCAGTCCGGGAGCGCCTTCACTAACTGGTCGTATGTCCTGACCAGGCGGACGTTCTTCGGGGCGTCGATGAAGACCGTACGGAAGGCGTGGGCACCCGTCTTGGGGCAGGCCACGATTGACTTCGACAACCTGCCCGGCGGGGAGGTCGGGCTCCCTGTGTCCGCGCCCCCTGTCCCGGTTACGTCGGTGGCCGGGGAGACCGGCGCGGTTGCCGCCCAGGCGCTCGCGGACAGGCTCGCGCCGCTGCTGCCCGCCTCGGTCACGCCGGCGTATGTCACCGCGGCGGTGGCACCCAAGCTGGACGCCAGCCAGAAGGGCGCTGCGTCCGGTGTGGCGCCGCTCGGCGAGGACTCCAGGGTGCCCGACGCGGCCCTGCCGGGGCGGCTCTCGGATGCGACACTGGCTGCCACTTATGGCCCGGCAGCACAGGTCGTTTCTGAGCCGCTGGTTACCGCCTTCGGCAATAGCCTGGGCTACGGCAAGGTACTGGCGCTGGGCACCAGCATTGCAAACTCCGTTGGGGCAACGTCTACCGCGACCGGCTACCCGGCACGCATGGCATCCCACCTGAACACGCTTCTGGGTGCAATCGCCGTTATAGCCGCAGGCGCGGACGGGAACAATACTGGGCAGATGTTGGGTAGGCTGTATGCGCTGCTGCAAACTCACAAGCCCACGTACGTCACGATCGAAGTGTCAGTCAATGACACCCGCAAGGACGTGCTGACAAGCGACACCAGCACGGAGAACTACCTCCGCAGGATGATCGCCCTGACCCGCATGGCGGGGGCGACGCCGATACTCATCACTGCAGCGCAGTTCGATGCAACCTGGATCGCATCGACGGGCAACACCGCCTACGACCTGACAAGCACGCCCAAGCTACTCCAAAAGAACGCCATCGCAAGGAGCCTCGCGACAGAACTGGGCGTGCAACTGGTGGACATGTTCACCATCCTCCGCGACAAGGTGGATATCTGGTTTGACGGCCTGCACCCGAATGACGCCGGACATAACCTCTGGGGGCAGGCCATAGCCCAGAAGATCGCCCAGCTCGCCGTCGTCAACCAGCAGGTGTCCATCATCACCGACACGTTCGACCGGGCGGACAGCACCACGGCCATTGGCGGCGCATCAGACGGCGGAACATGGACGGCCACCGGCACTTGGGGCATCATGGGAAACTGCGCCTATTCCCCGGCAAACACCAACGGGGCCACGCTGGTCCGGGATGCGGGCCAGGCGGATCATGTCATCTCGGCAGTTGTTTCCGCACAGTCAGGGTCCGCCAGCAAGGCCAACGTTGGCCTGATCGCACGGTACACCGATGAAAGCAACTACTACCTGCTGGACCTGAATATCACCGCCACCGGCCACGCCCGGATTTACAAGCGGCAGGCCGGAGTGTTCACCGTCCTGTCCGCTACCGTAGCCCCCATATGGAACATCGGGAACGACGTCGAGTTCATGGTGGACGGCACCCACCTGTCCGCCTACATCAACGGCGTAGAAATCGTCGGCGCGACCGACACCACGCACACCACCGGCAACAAAGCGGGACTGTGGAACTCATCAGGCGGCGGCGGCGGATCGTCCACATGGGCATCCGTCAAGGTGACGAAGTAAGCCTAGGCTGCGTATTCGGCGTAGGCGTCATTCCAGCAATCGGCACATGCCGTCTCGCTATGGGTGCACGCCTGTGCCGCGGCGTCCTCAACTGATGCGTAATGCTTTTCCACGGAAAGCCCCGCAAAGAAGTTGATCGAACGCCAGAAGTCCCCCAGGAGAAGTGTTTGAGCCCGATTCTACCGGGCAGATAAATCCGGCCATGCACCACCTGTAAACGTGTGGCCCCCGGTATTGCGCACCGGGGGCCACACCGCATTGACACTACGCCAGGAAGACGGCAAGCGCAGCCATGACACGCAGCCTAGCCCCGTATGGGGTAACACACCAAAGGATCCCCACATGGACGAATATAGCCCCCGCACAGAAGAATCCGTCCCCGTCGTACTCGCCCGCATGGAAGGCAAACTCGACCGGGTGCAAGACAGGGTGACCGAACTCATCCCCCGCGTCAGCAAAATCGAGGAACGGCTGAAAGCGCAGGAGGACTTGACGCTCACCCTGTCCAAAGATGCACAAGCGGAAGAGGCCAAGAAAATTGCTTTGGCGCTCGCACTGAAAGAAGCGGACGCGGAACGCCGCAACCAGTCGGAGCAGTCATGGACCCCGGCCCAACGGTTCATGGCCGTCCTCGCCTGCGTCATCGGCGCCGTGTCGCTTGTCATTTACTGGTACTCGACCAACCGCTAGGGGCAGCACATGAACATCGATGAATCACGAACAGCCAAGGGCTTTACGCCTGCGGCATCCGTTCGGCAGGTCTTCGGCCAAGAGCGTGTCATCAAATCCATCACGATCCACTGGTGGGGCGCCTTGGGCCAGACGCATGACGGGGTGAACAGCTTCTTCGTGAACGGCCCCGGCACGACCTCGGCGCACTTCGTGGCGTCGGATGGCCGCGTGACCTGCCTCGTAAACCCGGCCGATGCTGCATGGCACTCCGGGAACGCGGAGGGCAACGCAACTTCCATCGGGATTGAATGCCGGCCCGAAGCCACGGACGGCGACTACAACACCGTCGCAGAGCTCGTCGCCTACCTCCGCAGCGAGTACGGCGCAGACCTCCCCCTCATCCCGCACCGTGACTGGCACAACACCGCCTGCCCCGGCGTGTGGGACCTCGACCGCATTGACTCACTCGCCCGCGGCGGCATCAACCCGCAAGGCACCATCACACAGGAGGACACCGTGACCGAAGAACAAATGAACACGCTCGTTGCCGAGATCCGGGCCAGCAGGACCGTGAACCAGCAGATCGAGGACGTGACCCGCGCCCACGTCGAAAGACTGATCAAGGGCCTGAACGGGAACCTCGTCATCAACACCGGGCAGGCGGAGGACATTGTCGCCGCGACGGCCGCACGCGTTGGGGCACTGAGCCCCGCCGCGATTGCTGACCTCATCCCCAAAGACATCGCGCAGGCAGTCGTTGACCTGCTCGCCAAGAAACTGAAGTAGGAGAGAACCATGTCTGACCACGCAGCACCCGGCACCAGCACACAGACGGCACACCCGTGGCGGGCTACCGTCCGAACGGCGTTCGCCTTCCTCGTCGGCCTCGCCGCGGCGTGGGCCCTCATCATTCAGGCGGCAGGGCTCGACGCCGGCCCGGCGTGGGTGGCGACGTCCCTGACCGTCGCGGCCGGCATCACCCGCGTCATGGCACTCCCCGCAGTCGATGACCTGATCCGACGATTCGCACCCTGGCTTGCGCCTTCCGAGGGGCCAGAAAAGGGCCGGTAATTCATCAAAGCTCAGAGTACGTGAGCGTATCGTGCAGTATGGCACGGCGACCACCAGATGGAACCCCCGGAAACAAAGGGGCCGGGGGAGTGCCATAGCGTACTCTAGGGTATTGTCAAGACATGCCGATTGTAGAAAGCCTCGTGGGCGAATGGCTGCCCCTGCCCGATGTTGCCCAGCTTCTGAATGTTTCCATTACGAAGGTCCATGCGCTGCTCGATGAACGCGCACTGGCGGCACTAAGGGTCGGTGACCGGCGTATCCGTTCGGTGCCGGCGGCTTTCATCCAGGACGGCCACGCCGTGGAGAGCCTGAAGGGCACCATAGTGGTCCTCGCAGACGCTGGCTACTCGGACGAGGAACTCATCACCTGGCTCTTTACGCCCGACGAATCCCTGCGCGGACGGCCGATCGACGCCCTCCGCGAAGGACGTAAGACGGAGATCCGCCGCCGGGCACAGTCCCTGGCCTGGTAGCACGTGCCACTCCCGTAGAGTCCGTCCACGGACTCCCGGGGATGGCCGGCCTGACCGGCGGCAGGCCTCTCAGGCTTTTAGGCTGATCAGGCCGTTCGGCTCACAGTGGCTTCGGCGAGCTTCCGGAGCGCCGTCTTGGGCAGCTCCTCGAGCGGCAACAGGTCCAGGGCCGCGAAGGCCGCGCGACCGAACTCCTCAATCAGCACTTCGGTGGCCTGCAGCGCACCGCAGTCCACGATGATGCGTCGGATCGCGTCCACGTCCGCCTCGCTCAGCCCGGGGTTGCCCAGCTTGGCATCGATGAACGCTGATTCGGCAGGGGTGGCCTGGTCCAGGGTGAAAGCCACCAGGACGGTGCGTTTGCCTTCGCGCAGATCGTCTCCGGCGGGCTTACCCGTACTGACCGGATCGCCGAAGACCCCCAGCACGTCGTCCCGGAGCTGGAAGGCCTCGCCGAGCGGGAGGGCGAAGGCCGAGTAGCCGCGGAGCAGCTCATCGGGCGCACCCGCCAGGGCACCGCCGAGGGCCAACGGGTGCTCGGTGGAGTATTTGGCCGACTTGAACCGGATGATGGACTGGGCACGGCCGACGGCGCCGGCGCGGTCCCGCCGCGGTCCGGCGACCTCCTCGAGAATGTCGAGGTACTGGCCGGCCATGACCTCGGCGCGCATCAGGTTGAAGATGAGCCGGGCCTGGCTTCCGGAAGCGGCCCGGTCCCCGATTTCGGTGAAGGACTCCTCGCTGAAGGACAGGCACAGGTCGCCGGTCAGGATGGCCGCAGCGTGCCCGAACCGTTCGCGGTCCAGGGCCCAGCCCTGCGTCTCATGCAGATCGCTGAAACGGCGGTGCACGCTGGGTCCGCCGCGGCGGGTGTCCGAGCGGTCAATGATGTCGTCGTGGATAAGGGCGGCGGCCTGGAACAGTTCCAGGGCGGACCCGGCCGTGACCACTTCGCCGGCCCCGGCCTCACCGCCTGCACCGCGCCAGCCCCAGTAACACATGAGCGCCCGAAGTCTCTTACCGCCGGTGACGAGGTTGGAGATGGAGCCCATCAGCGGATCGATGTCCTGGGATATTGAGGACATGACGGCCTGGCGGGTGGTCAGGAAATCGGTGAGCTTGCCGGCGACGGCGGCTACGTAGGCAGTCTGCTCGAGGCGCAGCTGTTCCGCGAGGGTCACTTGACGGACTCGGCGGCGACGTTCGCGCCGATGGTGAAGGTCGAGACGCCCGCGGTCTCGATCACCGAGGTGTTGACCGTTTCATTGTCACCGCGCAGGAAGTCCTTGGACGGGACCGAGCCCACGGCCTCGCCCGGAACGGCCGTGAAGCCTTGGGCCTCCAGCTGCGTGGTGTAGAAGGCCAGGACCGTGGCGGCCGGCGAGGTGATGCTGCCGACCAGTGCCACCGTGGCCGGCGCCGTGGTCTTGTCGAAACTGCTCGAGACCACCTTTGCCCCGGGCATCAGGGGCAGCAGTTGCTGCGGGAAACCGGAAACCACGGCCCCTACCGTGGCCGAGGTGCCGGGCTCCGCGGAGGGGCTGGGGGGCGCGGTGGTGGTGGGCGGGGCGGTCGATGCCACCGCCGGCCCCGCCTGCGCCGCCGAGGAAGCCGAGGAAGCGGTCCCGGGGGCGGCGGGCGTGCAGGCGGCCAGGGCCATGATGGCGCCTGCCGCAATAACGGCAACCGCAGCACGTTTGCGCTCTCCAAAAACCTTCACAGACACTTTCCTCCTGGTGTTGACGCCGGATTCAGCCTCCAGTTTAGTCAGTCCCGGGGCATAGGATTGAAGTTGTGGGGCCGGACAGGGAGAAACAGCAGCTTGAAGCGACGCTTCGCGAACTCCGGCGCAGCAGCATCATGCACGTGGACATGGACGCGTTCTTCGTCTCCGTGGAGCTGCGCAGCCGGCCCCAGCTGTTGGGAAAACCCGTCATCGTCGGCTACCCCGCGGACCGGTCCGTGGTGCTCTCCGCCTCGTACGAAGCCCGCGCCTTCGGCGTGCGCTCGGCGATGCCGATGGTGGTCGCGGCCCGCATGTGCCCCTCGGCCGTCATCATCGAGCCCCGGCACAAGCTGTACTACGAAGTGTCCGGCCAGATCATGGCAATCTTCGGCTCCATCACCGATCTGGTGGAACCGCTGAGCGTGGATGAGGCCTTCCTCGACGTCGGCGGGGCGATCCGCCGGCTGGGTACGCCCCGCGAGATCGGCGAACTCATCCGGGCCCGGGTCCATCGGGAACTGGGAATCACAGCATCCGTCGGGATCGCGGCCAGCAAGTTCGTGGCGAAAATCGCCTCCACCCGGTGCAAGCCGGACGGACTGCTGCTGATCGGACCGGAGGAGACGGTGCCCTACCTTCACAGTCTTCCTGTCAGCGCACTCTGGGGCGTCGGCGCCAAGACGGTCGAGGTGCTCGCCCGAATGGGCATCCGGACCGTGGCGGACGTCGCCGCCTCTCCGCTGCCTTCCCTGCGCAAGGTGCTCGGCGCCTCCGGCGAACACGTCTACAACCTGTCATGGGGGATCGATCCCCGTCCGGTAACACCGGTCCGGCTGGAAAAAAGCATCGGGGCGGAAGAGACCTTCGCGGTGGACACGGCCGACGAGGCGCTGTTGCACCGCGAACTGCTGCGGCTCTCACACCGCACGGCGGAGAGGCTCCGCAGCGCCGGCATGCATGCCCGGACCGTGGCGCTCAAGCTGCGGTACGCCGATTTCTCCACCATCACGCGCAGCCGGACCGTCAGCACCCCGATCGACAGCGCCCAGCTGCTCTACGCCGTGGCCGTCCAGCTCCTGGAATCCGTCGGGGACCGGCCCATGACGGTGCGGCTCGTCGGCATCCGGGCGGAGCAGCTTGAGGAAGCCGCCCAGGCGCCGCTGCAGCTGAGCCTGGACCGCAGGGATGACAACTGGCGTGCAGCCGAACAGGTACTCGACGCGGTGACGCGGAAATTCGGGACAAAATCGGTGCTGCCGGCCCGGCTTCTCGATCCCGGCAGCGGCTCCGGCTGACATCTGCGGCCGGGTCGGCCGTCTTGAACGCGCCAAGCTTGTGCAGCGTCTTTCAGAACGGGCCGCAACAAACTATCCTTAGATGTACGTAGGTTTAGAACGACTGGAACGAGCGTTCGGGCTGATGCGTGACCAGTTGAACACCCAAAGGGACCGTGGAAAACCACCGGTGGGAACCCCGATTCGCGCAACGATGGCGGACGGGAACCACTCCGGAATCCCGGTCGTTATGGGATTAGGGACACTGGCCATGTCAAGTCTGGACGTTGGCCGACTTAAGGAGGTCGTGATGCCGCTCTCGGAGCACGAACAGAAGTTGCTTGAGCAACTTGAGAAGCAGCTGCATGAGGACGATCCCAAGTTCGCCAGCTCGATGGACTCGGACCATGGACGTTCATGGTCTACCCGCCATCTGGTGATTGGGGTCTTGGCCACCCTGGCAGGCATAATGCTCCTGCTGTTCGGCGTTACCGTCCAAAACATCTTGGTCGGGGTCTTGGGTTTTGTCGTGATGGGAGCCGGCGTCTATTTCGCGACAATGCGCAGCTCCACCTCCGGCAAGGCAAAAGCCGCCGGGTCGTCCCGGAAGTCCGGAAAGCCCAGGAAATCGTTCATGAGCAACCTCGAGGAACGTTGGGACGAACGGCACCGCGGGGATTCCTGAGCGAACTCGGGAGCATCCTCCATTTCCCGCCACCCGGCTAGCCCGGAGGCACGCAAAGACCCGCTTCGGCGGGTCTTTTGCCGTTATCGGGGGCTTTTGGCGGCAACCGCAGGCGATTCGCCGGCTCGCGCGGACGCGGGTACGCCCGGCCGTGTCCGTCGTCGTGATTGTAGGGGGGCCCGCCCGCGCCGGATGCCGGAATCCCTCCACTACGCACCACCGGGCCCTGTTCGCTGCCGTTGCACGGAACTTCGGGACCCACATGCCCACGGAAATGCGCAATTGTCTTCGGCGTGTCGTTGACTGTGGAGGGATGTGGAGTAATGTGGAGGACGTAAGAGGGTAGTGGCAGCAAGGGGACGTTGGGCTTCCTACGAACAGACAGGCGGTGGGCCGTGTTTCTCGGCACACATTCGCCGCGTCTGGACGAAAAGGGCCGGATCATCCTTCCCGCCAAGTTCCGCGAGGAACTTGCCGGCGGGCTGGTTCTCACAAGGGGCCAGGAACGTTGCATCTATGTCTTCAGTGAGGCTGAATTCGGCCGGGTGCACGAGCAGATGCGGGAGGCTCCAATCTCCAGTAAGCAGGCGCGTGACTACATCCGGGTGTTCCTCTCTGGAGCCTCTGACGAGGTACCTGACAAGCAGGGGCGCGTGACGATTCCGCCGGCGCTCCGGGAGTACGCAGGACTCGGCAGGGAACTGGCCGTCATCGGCGCCGGTACCCGGGCGGAGATCTGGGACGCCCAAGCCTGGAATGAGTACCTGGCCGAAAAGGAAACAGCCTTCTCGGAGACCGACGACGCCATACCGGGGATTTTCTGAGCCCCACGGATCCACCAGCACTACGTTTCTTGACCAAGATCTCCAGCCGCCCATCCAGTTGTTCTCCTGGCTCACTTCCCCGGAGCCAGGCGGACGCCGGGTAGGCGCGGATGGGGATCTGGATCAAGAAGCGGGAAGCGCAGCCGCGCAGGCAGCACAGCAAGCACGCCCGGACAAGGAAAGGACGCAGGCATGACTGACCCTCACCAGAAGCCCACGTCCGAACGCCATGTACCGGTCCTCAAGGACCGGTGCATCAATTTGTTGGCACCGGCATTCGAGGCGGCCCGCGGCCGCGGCGAGTCCCCGGTGGTCATCGACGCCACCCTTGGCATGGGCGGGCACTCCGAGGCCATGCTCCAGCGCTTCCCGGATCTCCACCTGATCGGCATCGACCGCGACGAGGAAGCCCTGGCCCTGGCGGGGGAGCGGCTCAAGCCCTTCGCCAGCCGGATCGACCTCGTGCACGCCGTTTACGACGAAATCCCGGAGGTCCTGGCGGACCTTGGCTTCAGCCAGGTCCACGGCGTCCTGATGGACCTGGGTGTCTCCTCGCTCCAGCTGGACGAGCGGGAACGCGGTTTCGCCTACTCCTTCGATGCCCCACTGGACATGCGGATGGACACGAGCCGCGGCCAGACCGCCGCCGACGTCGTCAACAACTACAGCGAAGAGGACCTCGTCCGGATCATCCGGAAGTGGGGCGAAGAGAAGTTCGCCGGCCGCATCGCCAACAGGATCGTCACCGCCCGCGCCGGGAAGCCCTTCAGCACCACCGGTGAGCTCGTCGAACAGATCCGCGGGGTTGTCCCGGCGGGCGCTGCGAAATCCGGCGGGCACCCCGCCAAGCGCACTTTCCAGGCGCTCCGGATCGAGGTCAATGAGGAACTCGACGTGCTGGAGCGCGCGATCCCCGCGGCGGTCAGCGCAATCGCCGTCGGTGGCCGCGTCGTCGTCATGTCCTACCACTCGCTGGAGGACAAGATCGTCAAGGGCTTCTTCCAGGCCGGCTCCAAATCTTCTGCCCCGCTCGGTTTCCCGGTGGAGCTTGAGGAACACAAGGCTGAACTGAAGACCCTGACGAAGGGCACCGAGGTGCCTACCGCAGCCGAAATTGCCGAGAACCCGCGCGCAGCCTCCGCCAGGCTCCGCGCCGTGGAACGCATCAAAGCCAGGAGAGCCGTATGAGCACCGCTGCCGTCAACCGATTCCCCGTTGCCACTGGCGCCACCGCCCGCGCCCTTCCCGGGCTGAACCCCGGTCCGGCCCGCAAGTCCCGCACCCCGCTCTCGCTGGTTCGCTCGGCCCCGCGCAAGCGCCGGGCCCCGTTCGTCGTGCTCTGCTTCGGCATCCTTGCCGTAGCCCTGATGGCGGTGCTGGTCCTGAACATCTCCGTATCCACCTCGCAGTACCAGCTGGTCCAGCTCAGGAGCGATCAGCTGACCTTGACGAAGCAGAACCAGGACCTGACGCAGCAGGTGCAGCACTTCGACGCCCCCCAGAACCTGGCGGCAAAAGCCACCGAGCTGGGCATGGTGGCCTCCACCGGCAAGGGCCAGATCGACCTGTCCACCCTCCGCGTCACCGGCAAGGCCAAGGCCGCGGTGAAGGGCGACGCCCCAGGTGCCGTCATCGCCGCGCCGGCTGTCGCGGGGCAGCTTAATGTCGTCCCGCCCGCCATCGGCAAGGAGCCGCTGGTGAACCGCAAACCGGCAGCCGACGTGCCGGCACAGCCCGCCGCGGAGGCAACACCGGCACGGGCTACTGCCGCTGCGCCCGCCGCAGAAGCCACACCGCGCACGGCAGCCGCACCAGACCTACCGGCTGCGCCGGCTGTGGAACTCCATGGCGGGTCCGTTCCGGCCCCGGCCCAGAAAGTTCCCGCCCAAAAGGTCCCCGGACAGTAACCCAGGCCGGATCACCAGCCAGGCAAGCAGCAAGGAATCATCGTGGCGCAGAACACCGGCAAGGCACGCAAGGCAAAAGTGCCAAGCGCCACGCGGCGGCTGCGGCTCGGCCTCGGCCTCATGCTCACGCTCTTGCTCGTCGTCGGCGGCAAGCTCTTCCTGGTCCAGGGACTCGACGTCGGCGGCATGGCCGAGGCGGCCCTCAAAAACCGCCTCACGCCGATCGAACTCCCTGCCGAACGCGGCAGCATCCTGGACTCCGGCGGCACCGTTCTGGCCAGCAGCGTGATCCGCTACAACATCGTGGTGGACCAGACCGTCAACACCAAGACCCAGACGTTCCCAAGGCTCGACGAGGGCAAGGACGAGATTGTCAAGGTAACCCGGGACCAGGGCATCTCCGAGCTCGCCGCGGCGCTTGGCATGGACCGGGACGACGTGAAGGACGCCCTCACGGGCGACAAGCGGTACTACATCGTGGCCAAGGACCTGTTGCCCGACGTCGAAGACCGGATCTCCAAGCTGCATGTCCCCGGCGTCGAGAGCGAAGGCACCAGCAAGCGGGTCTATCCCAACGGGGCAGTCGCCGGCGGAATCGTGGGTTTCCTGAAGGATGGCACCACCGGCCAGGCCGGGCTCGAACAGACCCAGGACGAGATCCTCAAGGGCACCCCGGGCAAACGGCTCTTCGAAATCGGCGCCGACGGGCTGCGCATCCCGGTAGGCGTCGACCAGTTGACCCCGGCCGTGAACGGCAAGGACATCAAGCTCACGCTCAACTCTGATCTCCAGTACTTCGCCCAGCAGGCGATCCAGAGCCAGCAGGACAAGTTCAGCGCCGAGTGGGGCGTCATCATCGTCTCGGACGCCAAGACAGGCAACATCATCGCGATGGCGGACACCAATACCTCGGATCCCAACGACCCCGGAAACTCCGCGCCGGAGGACCGCGGTGTCCGGGCAGTTACCGCCGCCTATGAGCCCGGGTCGGTGGAGAAAATGATCACCGCCGCCGCGCTCATCGAGGAAGGCAAGTCCAGTCCGCTGGACACGTTCACCATCCCGCCGACCTACACCGTGGACGGGCAGACCTTCAGCGATGCGTTCGAACACGGCACAGAGGAACGGACCCTGGCCGGCATCCTGGGCTGGTCGATGAACACCGGCACGGTCATGGCAGGCCAGCGGCTGAGCAAGGACCAGCGCCACGACTGGCTGCAGAAGTTCGGCATCGGCGAGGCACCCGACATCGGGCTTCCCGCCGAAGCCAAGGGCATCCTGACGCCGGCTGAACAATGGGACGGACGCCAGGAGTACACAGTCCTCTTCGGCCAGGGGGTGTCGCAGTCGACCCTCCAGACGGTGCGGGCCTTCCAGTCCGTCGCCAACGACGGCGTCATGCTCCAGCCGCGCCTGATCGACAGCTACATCAGCCCCGACGGCACCGAGGAAAAGGTCCCGGCCCAGCCCCCGCGGCAGGTCGTCTCCAAGGACACCGCCAAGCAGGTCCGCGACATCCTCGAAAGCGCCGTCACGGAAGGCCAGATCAAGGAAGCCGGCATCGACGGCTACCGGGTCGGCGCCAAGACGGGAACGTCACAGTCGCCGTGCGACGACGGCAAATCAGGGTTCTGCGGCTTGACCGCCTCCATGGTGGGGATGGCGCCGATGGACGATCCGCGGTTTATTGTTGAAGTGGTCCTGCAACGGCCCAAGGGCGATATTCACGGCATCTCGAACGGACCGGTGTTCCGCTCGGTGATGAGCCAGACGCTGCGCACCTTCAACGTCCAGCCGTCCACCGGCGAACCCGTCCGGCTGCCGCAGTACGCCAAGTAGCGCCCGCACCATTCAGCACCCAGTACGAATACGAAGCCTGCGGGCCGGAGCATCTTTCCGTGCGCAGCGCCAGATCCACTAGCACCGCAAACGGAGATCCCCTTGTCAGAGCTCAACGCCCCAGACGCTTCCACCGCGCCCTCCGGCCAGGACGCCACCTCGGGCTTCCGGCCCGCTATGGTCGCCGCGGTGCCGCTGGAAACTATCGGTGAGGCGATCGGCGTCGTCGTTCCCGGGGCATCCGGCTCAGTAGCCGTCACCGGGATCTCACTGAACTCCCGGGCCGTTCAGCCGGGCGACCTGTACGTCGCCCTGCCGGGCGCCACCCGGCACGGGGCCGACTTTGTCTCCCAGGCAGTGGAGGCCGGGGCCGCCGCGGTGCTGACGGACGACGCCGGAGCGCACCTGCTGGCGCTCTCGAACGACATCTCCGTGCCCGTGCTGCTGGCCGGGGAACCCCGCGGGCTCGTCGGACGGCTCTCCGCCCTGATTTACCGGAGCCGGCCGGACGACGCGGCCGCGCCTGCCCTCTACGGCGTCACCGGCACGAACGGCAAGACGACCACCACGTACTTCATCAACGCCCTGCTGCAGGCCCTGGGCCAGAAGACCGGCCTGATCGGGACCATCGAGATCCTCGCCGGCGGCGAGCCGATTCCCAGTCTGCTCACAACACCCGAATCCACGGACGTCCACGCGCTGCTCGCCCTCATGCGCGAACGCGGCCTCGATGCGGCCTCCATGGAGGTCTCCTCGCATGCCGTCTCCTTCCACCGCGTGGACGGTGTGGTGTTCGACGTCGCCGGCTTCAGCAACCTGACCCAGGACCATCTGGACCTGCACGGCAGTATGGAGGAGTACTTCCGGACCAAGGCCCGGCTCTTCACGGCAGAACGCGCCCGCACCGCCGTAGTCACAGTGGACGATGAATGGGGCGTGAAGCTGGCAGCCTCAGCCGAAATCCCGGTCACGACCCTCGCGGCCGCCCCGGCACCACACGACGCCGGCGGGAAAGTAGCCGACTGGACCGTCACCGGCCTGTCCCCGCGCGGACTCGGCACCGATTTCACGCTCCAGCACCGCGACGGCACCGCCCTGCGCGTTCACACCGGCCTCCCGGGCAGCTTCAACGTCGCCAACGCCGCACTGGCCACCGTCATGGTGCTCGCAGGCGGCCACGACGCCGCGGCGGTGCAGGCCGCCCTCGAGGCCCGGGATCCCTTCACCGTCGCCGTCCCCGGCCGCATGCAGCTCGTCTCCACGGCGCCCGCCTCGGTGGTCGACTTTGCCCACAACCCGGATGCCCTGGCCCGGGCCCTGGCGGCCGTCCGCTCACCGGAGCCGGGCTCGAAGCTGATCATCGTCTTTGGCGCCACCGGTCAGCGCGACCAGGGCAAACGCCCGGCGATGGGTGCCATCGCCGCCCGGCTCGCGGACACCGTGATCGTCAGCGACGATGACCCGCACGACGAGGACGCCGCCGCCATCCGGGCAGGCGTACTGGCCGGAGCCCTCGATGCCAAGGACCGCGAGGGCCTTGACTGCACGGTGGAGGAGGTCTTCCCGCGCGACGCCGCCATCCGCAGGGCCGTCGAGCTGGCCGGGCCGGAGGACACCATCCTCGTCGCAGGACGGGGCCACGAAGTATGGCAGGAAGTCAAGGGCGTCAACCTCGCCCTCGACGACAGGGTGGAGCTCCGCTCCGCCTTGACAGCACGGGGATTCACCGTTCTGCAAGACCAGCGGATAGAGTCCTAAACCGAGATGATTGCATTTACCGCGGCGGAAATCGCCGACCTGACCAACGGCCGGCTGGCCGCCGAACCGGGCATCACGCCCGGCTCCGTGGTGACCGACTCCCGCGAAGCCACAGCGGGTTCCCTCTACGTGGCCAAGCCGGGGGAGACGGCCGACGGCCACGACTTCGTGGGCGCCGCCTTCGCGCTCGGTGCTGTGCTGGCCCTCGTGGAG
Organism: Arthrobacter sp. UYCu723; assembly: GCF_054059215.1. Classification (NCBI taxonomy): domain Bacteria; kingdom Bacillati; phylum Actinomycetota; class Actinomycetes; order Micrococcales; family Micrococcaceae; genus Arthrobacter; species Arthrobacter sp. UYCu723. Next base: position 4,610,329 of record NZ_JBSSBW010000001.1, on the reverse strand, counting down.
CATGACGTCGCCGACGCCGCGGGCCGGAACTACCCTGCCGTCGTGGTTGAGGACTCGGTCCTCGCCATGGGGGCACTCGCTGCCGAGTCTGTCCGCCGGATCCGGGCCCGCCGCGAAGCCGAAGGCGCTGCGCTGACCGTCATCGGCATCACCGGTTCCGCCGGCAAGACCACCACCAAGGACCTGCTCGCCGGGATCCTCGCCGAAGAATCCGGCGCGGGCCACACCGTCGCCCCGCAGGGCTCCTACAACGGTGAGGTCGGCGTCCCGCTCACCGTCTTCAAGGCCGGCTACGACACCCGGTACCTCGTGATCGAGATGGGCGCCACGGGCGTCGGGCACATCCGCTACCTCGCGGACATGGTGCGCCCGGACATCGGCGTCGTGCTCGGCGTCGGCACCGCCCACGCCGGCGAATTCGGCGGCGTGGAGAACATCGCCGTCGCCAAGGGCGAACTTGTCGAAGCCCTTCCGGCCACCGGCACCGCCGTGCTCAACCTGGACGACGCCCGCGTCGCAGCCATGGCGGGCCGCACCGGTGCCGCCGTGCTCGGCTACTCCTCCCAGCCCTCCCGCGACCGCCGCTCCGACAGAGTCGGTGCAGAGCGTGTCCGCGCGGAAGGCGTCGAACTGAACGCCGCCGGCCACCCCGAATTCGAACTCTTCCTGCCCGGCGACAGCGCCCCGGATGGGACGGCCCCGCAGCACGTCACAGCCAAGCTGATCGGCGCCCACCACGTGTCCAACCTGCTGGCAGCCGCCGCAGCAGCCCACGCCGCGGGCATTCCCGCAGCGCGCATCGCGGCCTCGCTGAGCGCACAGACGGCTGCCAGCCGGTGGCGGATGGAACGCACCGAGCGCGCCGACGGCGTCACCGTCATCAACGATGCGTACAACGCGAACCCGGAATCCATGCGGGCCGCCTTGCGGACACTGGCCGACCTCGGCCGCGGACGCCGGACCTGGGCGGTGCTCGGCGCCATGCTCGAACTGGGACCCGACTCCATCCGGGAGCACATGGCCGTCGGCACCCAGGTGGTCCGGCTCAACATCTCCCGGCTGGTCGTCGTCGGACGGGAGGCACGATCGCTCTACGTCTCCGCCGTCAACGAAGGATCCTGGGGCAACGAATGCGTCTTCGCCGAGACCGCGGAGGAGGCCTACCAGCTCCTGCAGGCCGAGCTTGAGCCGGGTGACCTGGTGCTGTTCAAATCCTCGAACAGCATCGGCCTGCGCCATCTGGGCGATCGGATAGCATTACCTCCACAAGCCGCCCGACGCGGTGCCGAAGTCACTGCTGGAAATGCCGCTGGAAAACCTGCCGGAACCGCCGTTGAAGGGAGTTCGCTGCCGTGATTGCACTGCTGATGGGCTCCGGCCTGGCGTTGCTCTTTGCCCTCGTGGGCACCCCGCTGTTGATCCGGCTGCTGGTCCGTAGGAGCTACGGGCAATTCATCCGCGATGACGGTCCCACCTCGCACCACACGAAACGCGGCACCCCCACCATGGGCGGCACCATCGTGGTCCTGGCGGTCCTCGCCAGCTACGGGCTCACCCACCTCATCATGTGGATGATCAACCCGGTCTCACCGGGCCCCTCCGCCTCGGCACTGCTCCTGCTGTTCCTCATGGTCGGGATGGGACTCGTCGGTTTCCTGGACGATTTCATCAAGATCTCCAAGCAGCGCAGCCTCGGCCTGGACGCCAAGGCCAAACTGATCCTGCAGGCCGGCGTAGGCATTATTTTCGCGGTCCTGGCGCTGCGGTTCCCGGACGAGAACGGGCTGACTCCCGCGTCCACGCAGATTTCCTTGGTCCGCGACATCCCGTGGCTGAACCTGGCCTTCGGCGGAACCGTGCTCGGCGCCATCCTGTTCGTGCTGTGGTCGAACCTGATTATCACGGCCGCGACCAACGGCGTGAACCTCACCGACGGCCTCGACGGGCTCGCAGCCGGCGCCTCGATAATGGTTTTTGGCGCCTACACGCTGATGGGTATCTGGCAGAGCAACCAGGCCTGCGGCTCCCCGCGGCAGGCCGGCAGCGGCTGTTACTCCGTCCGCGATCCGCTGGATCTCGCGCTGCTGGCGGCCATCCTCAGCGCCGCCTTGGTCGGTTTCCTCTGGTGGAACACCTCACCGGCAAAAATCTTCATGGGAGACACCGGATCGCTCGCCATCGGCGGCGCCGTCGCAGGCTTCGCGATCCTCTCCCGGACCGAACTGCTCCTTGCCTTCATCGGCGGCCTGTTCGTCCTGATCACCCTGTCCGTCATCATCCAGGTCGGCTACTTCAAGATCACCAAGGGAAAGCGGTTCTTCAAAATGGCCCCGCTCCAGCACCACTTTGAACTCAAGGGCTGGGCGGAAGTCACCGTCGTTGTCCGGTTCTGGATCCTCTGCGGACTGTTCGTCGCCGCCGGGCTCGGGATCTTCTACGCCGAATGGGTGGTGCTCCTGTGACCGACTCCATCCCGGCAGCGCTCACCACCTCGCCCCGGCTGAAGGACCTGGTCAGCTGGGATTCGGACTGGGCCGGCCTGCGCGTTGTGGTCACTGGCATCGGCGTCTCCGGCTTTGCCGCCGCCGACACCCTGATCGAGCTCGGCGCGCGGGTGGTCGTCGTGGACTCCGCTACCAGCCCGAAGGCGCAGGCGCAGGCGGAAACGCTGCGGATTGTCGGGGCCGTGGACGTGCTGCTGGGCGAAGAGGGCGTGACCGCCGTGCCCAGGATCGACGGCGGGAAGCCCGATCTGATCGTCACCTCCCCGGGCTGGCGGCCGGACCAGTCGTTGCTGGCCGCCGCGGCGAGGGCACACATCCCGGTCTGGGGCGACGTCGAACTCGCCTGGCGCGTGCGCGAACGCAAGGGCCGCAAGACCGCCGACTGGCTCACCATCACGGGCACCAACGGCAAGACGACGACCGTGGGCCTGACCGAGTCCATGCTGCAGGCCGCCGGACTCAAGGCGATCGCCGTCGGCAACGTCGGGACGCCGATCCTGGACGCTCTCCGGGACCCGGTGGACTATGACGTCTTCGCCGTCGAGCTCTCCAGCTTCCAGCTGCACTGGAGCCATTCCGTGTCCCCGGTCGCCAGTGTGTGCCTCAACGTCGCGGAAGACCATGTGGACTGGCACGGCTCCTACGCCTCCTACCTGGCCGACAAGGCGAAGGTCTACGAAAACACCCGGAAGGCCTGCATCTACAACGCGGAGCAGATCGAAACCGAACGCATGGTGGAGGAAGCCGACGTCGTGGAGGGCTGCCGCGCCGTGGGCTTCACCACCGTCACGCCCGCCGTCAGCATGCTCGGCGTCGTCGAGGGCCTCCTGGTGGACCGCGCCTTCATCGCCGAGCGCAGGGACAGCGCCGTCGAGCTGGCCTCCGTCGCCGACCTGGGCCCGGTGGCACCGCGGCACATGGTGGCGAACGCCCTGGCCGCGGCAGCCCTGGTCCGGGCCTACGGGGCGGAGCCGTCCGCAGTCCGCAAGGGCCTGCTGGACTACCTGCCGGGCGACCACCGCATCCAGCTGGTCGCCCGCCACAACGGCGTGCTCTGGATCAACGATTCCAAGGCCACCAACCCGCACGCCGCCGCAGCCTCGCTGTCAACGTTCGAAAACGTGGTGTGGATCGCCGGGGGACTCTCCAAGGGCGTCAACTATGAAGCGCTGGTCCGGGAGCAGGCCCACCGGCTCAAGGCAGTGGTGCTGATCGGGGCGGACTCCAGCGCGCTCCGGTCCGCGCTGCAGCGACACGCACCCGATGTCCCCGTGATCGGGCAGGCGAAGGGCGACACTGAAGTCGTGCAGACTGCCGGACCGGCCGATGCCGAAGCAGGTCCTTCGCCGATTTTCGGTGAGACTGTGATGGCCCGGGCCGTTGCGTCGGCGGCGCAGTTGGCCGCCTCCGGGGACACTGTGCTCCTGGCCCCGGCGGCTGCATCCATGGATCAGTTCTCTTCCTACGCTCACCGTGGCGACGCCTTCATCGAAGCCGTCCGCGGGCTCGTGGAAGGGCAGGCTCAGACCAGCGAGGAGTAACAATGGTCAGCACGCCCACACGCACGCCGGCGGCCAGGCCCGCCGCAGCGAGACCCGCGGCGGCCAAGCCCGCCGCGGCCAAGCCCGCCGCGGCCAAGCCCGCCGCGGCCAAGCCCGCCGCGGCAAGACGTGGCACAGCCGGGAACAAAGCGCCCGCCGCAAAGGTGCCCGGCCAAGCGCCGGGAAAAAGACTGTCACCCGCAGCAAGGGTCCGCGGCTGGTTCCGGGGCTTCTGGTCCGCGCTGGAAGGCACCGGAAAGTCCCGCAACGGCTCCACTTACTACCTGATCCTCGGCGCCACGCTGGCGCTGACGGCGATCGGCATCATGATGGTGCTCTCCGCTTCCAGCGTGGAGGCCATCGCTGCGGGGGAGTCGCCCTACTCGGCCGCCCTCAAGCAGGGCGTGTTCGCCGCCATCGGCGTCTTCTGCATGTTCCTGCTCTCCCGCGTCAACGTCGTGTGGCTCAAACGTTTCGCGTGGCTCGCCATCTTTCTCGCGCTGATCCTGCTGGTGCTGGTGCTCGTGATGGGGCGCAGCGCCCTGGGCAACAAGAACTGGATCGACGTCGGGCCGTTCACCTTCCAGCCCTCCGAGGCCGCCAAGCTGGCCCTCGCCCTGTGGATGGCGACGGTGCTTGGCGCCAAGACGAAGCTCCTCAGCCAGTCGAAGCACGCACTGATCCCCGTTGCCCCGGTAGCCGTGCTCGTGATCGGCCTCATCCTGGCCGGCAACGACCTCGGCACGGCGATGATCGTCATGATCATCACCGCAGCGGCGCTCTTTTTCGCGGGTGTCCGGCTCTACGTGTTCGGCATTGGCGCGATATTCCTCGGCGCCGCCACCGCTGTCCTGGCCATCACGAGCCCCAACCGCGTCTGCCGCATCCTGTCCTGGACCGGCCAGACCTGCGCCGACGGCTCGGATCTGAATTACCAGTCGACCAACGGCCTCTACGGGCTCGCCTCCGGCGGCTGGTTCGGGGTGGGGCTGGGCCAGAGCCGGCAGAAGTACAGCTGGATCCCGGAAGCCCACAATGACTTCATCTTCGCGATCATCGGCGAAGAACTCGGGCTGATCGGCACCCTCGTGGTCCTGGTCCTGTTCGGCATCCTGGGAACCGCCATCTACCGCGTCGTCGTGGCCCAGAAGGACATGTTCCACCGGGTCCTTGCCGGCACCATCATGGTCTGGCTGCTGGGCCAGGCGACCGTTAACATGGCCGTTGTCACCGGCCTGGCTCCGGTGGTGGGCATTCCGTTGCCGTTCATTTCCTATGGTGGCTCCGCCCTGCTCATGTCCTTGTGCGCCATCGGCGTAGTCTTGTCTCTGGCCCGGGCGCAGATGGCGCCGGGCCTGCAGCCCAAGCGGATGTTCAAGTTCGGCCCGGCCGGGCTGGCCAAGATTCTGCGGAAGCGGTTCGGGACCAGCAGTTCCGCCGCCCGGGCCGCTGCCAGGAACGCGCCGACGAACCCGGCGCCCAAGAAGCCCGCCCCTCAGGACTCCGCCCCCGGAAGCCCACCCTCAAGAACCCCGCCCCCAAGAACCCAGCACGAAAGCGTAAATAGGCCTTCATGAGCACCGAGTCCTCTTTGTCCGTCGTCCTCGCCGGCGGCGGTACAGCCGGGCACATCAGCCCGCTCCTGGCCATCGCCAACGCGGTCCGGGAAGCCCGTCCCGGTGCGCGGCTGCTCGCGGTCGGCACGCCCAACGGGATGGAGGCCCGGCTGGTCCCGGCCGCGGGGCTGGACCTCGCCACGATCAGCCGTGTCCCCTTCCCGCGCAAACCGTCGCTGGACCTGCTGCGGCTCCCCGGCCGGCTCGCCGGTGCGGTGAAGCAGGCAGGGGTCATTCTCGATGAGGCCGGAGCTGACGTGCTGGTCGGCGTCGGCGGATACGTGTGCACGCCCATGTACCTCGCCGCCCGGCGCCGGAATATCCCGATTGTCATCCATGAAGCCAACACCCGGCCCGGCCTCGCGAACCGGGTGGGGGCACGGCTGGGCGCCAAGGTGGCTGTCGCCTTCGCCGGCACCAGGCTCCCCGGGGCGGTGCACGTCGGCATGCCCATGCGCCGTGAGATCTCCGGACTCGACCGCGCGGCAGCCATGGCGGCCGCCCGGACGGCACTGGGGCTCGATCCACAGCAGCCTGCGCTGATCGTCACCGGCGGTTCCTCGGGAGCGCAGAGCATCAACCGGACCATCGCGGCGTCCGTCGGAGCCCTCGCCGAGGCCGGCATCCAGACCCTGCACATCACCGGACGCGGCAAGTCGGTCCACGACGCCGACGGCAAGCCGCTCGCAGCACCCGGCTACCGGCAGGTGGAATTCGTGGACGTAATGGAATCCGTCTACGCCGCGGCCGGGTTGCTGCTGGCACGCGCCGGGGCCGCCACCGTCTGCGAAGCCGCCGCCGTCGGCGTGCCCGCGGTCTTCGTGCCGTTGCCCATCGGCAACGGGGAGCAGGCGCTCAACGCCGCCGGCCTCGTCGAAGCCGGCGGCGCCCTGATCGTGGCAGACAGTGCGTTCACCCCCGAGTGGTTGCGCCAGAACCTCATCCCGCTGCTGCTGGACGGCGCGAGGCTCGCCCGGATGGCAGCCAGCTCCGGCCAGCTCGGCATTCGAAATGCTGACCGGCGCATGGCCGATCTCGTCATTGCAGCGGCAGCGTCTTCGAAGGCTAAGCCGTTGAAGTCAGCGCCTTTGAAAAAGCACAGCAGGAAGCGGTAGAGCCATGATCCAGCCCCAACACCAGCCGGAGCCGCAGGCCGGCCGCACCCAGGAGTCCCTCGGCCGGGTGCACTTCATCGGCATTGGCGGCGTGGGCATGTCCGCCGTCGCCCGGATCATGGTGGCCCGCGGCCTGCCGGTCAGCGGCTCGGACGCCAAGGACCTGCCCGTGATGGCCGAACTCGCCGCAGCCGGTGCCCGGATCCACGTCGGCTACGCCGCCGCCAACCTCGGCGACGCGCAATCGGTCGTGGCCGGCTCCGCGATCCGCCCGGACAACCCCGAACTGGCCGCAGCACGGGCCGCCGGGCTGCCCGTCCTGCACCGCTCCGAGGCGCTGGCGGCCACGATGGCGGACGACACGGTGGTGACCGTGGCCGGCACCCACGGAAAATCCACCACGACGTCGATGATCACCATTCTGCTGCAGGGCGCCGGGCTGGACCCGTCCTTCGCGATCGGCGCGAACGTGCCGGCGCTGGGCGTCAACGCCGCCCACGGCAGTTCCAGCATCTTCGTCGCGGAAGCCGACGAGTCCGACGGTTCCTTCCTGAACTACCGCCCGCGGATCGCCGTGGTCACCAACGTCGAACCGGACCACCTGGACCATTACGGCACTGCCGAAGCAGTGTACGCCTCGTTTGACAGCTTCACCGCCTTGCTGCCCGCCGACGGCGTGCTGGTGGCCTGCGCGGACGACGACGGCGCCCGGGCTCTGGCCCGCCGCACCCTGGAGCGGGGCAACACCCGGGTGGTCCTCTACGGCACGGCGGACGATGCCGCGCTCAAGCTGCACGACGGCGGTCCGGGCGACGTCTGGATCGAAACCCCCGGGGGACGGTTCGCCGTCGATCTCCAGGTTCCCGGGCGGCACAACGCGCTCAACGCGGCGGCGGCGTTCGCCGTCGCGCTCGAACTCGGCGTCGCGCCCGAGGCCGCTGCGGGAGCCCTCGCGCATTTCGCCGGAGCCTCGCGGCGCTTCGAATTCAAGGGCGAGGGCCGTGGAGTGCGTGTCTATGATGACTACGCCCACCACCCCACGGAGGTCCGGGCCGCGCTGTCCGCCGCACGGTCCGTGGCCGGCGGGCATAGGGTGCACGTGCTCTTCCAGCCCCACCTGTTTTCCCGGACCCGCGAATTTGCCCGTGAATTCGCCGAAGCCCTCAACGCTGCGGACACGGCCCTGGTCCTGGACATCTATCCCGCCCGTGAGGACCCCATCCCCGGCGTCAGCAGCCAGCTGATCGGCGACCACCTGGCCCCGGGCGGCCGGCTGATCGGCCCGGACGAGGCGGCCGTGCAGGCCGTAGTGGCCGCGGCAGCCCCCGGCGACATCGTGCTGACGGCCGGAGCCGGCGATGTCACGGCCTACGGCCCGCTGATCGTCGCGGCCCTGAACGCCGGCGCCCCGGACTACGGCGCCGCGGCAGCTGGAGCAGCCGGTGCCTAGCACCCGCCGCCCCACCTATAAGACCGGGACACGGCGTCCGTCGTCGGACGGTCAGGCCCAGGCGCCAACGGATGTGATTTCGGCGTCAAAGGCCGATTCCGGGCCGGGCGCCCGGACCGCGGCCGGCGGAACCCCTGCCGCCAGCGGTCCGGAGCGGCAGCAGGACAATGTGCTGTCCTTTCCCGAGCCCAAGGCCAAGCGGCGGAAACGGATCCTCCTGAGCACCATCGGGGTCGTCGCCGGGCTCGTCGCCGCGATCGTGCTGGCGGCCGTCTACACGCCAGTGCTGGCGCTGCGGACCGTCACCGTGGAGGGCACGAAGCTGCTGAGCGCAGGGCAGGTGCAGGCCGCCCTGGCGCCATTGCAGGGCAAGCCGCTGCCGCAGATCGGCGACGAGGACGTAACAGCCCTCCTGCAGCCGTTCGTCCAGATCAAAGAGGTGACCACCCAGGCACGCCCGCCGGGCACGCTGGCAGTGCACATCACGGAGCGCCTCCCGGTGGCCATGCTCAAGCAGGGCGACGGCTTCCAGCTGGTGGATGTTGACGGCGTCCGGCTCAGCAGCACCACGGACTCCGCCTCGATAGCGCTGCCGGTGATCGACGCCGGGGACGGCGCGCTGGCTCCGGAGCTGTTCCACGCGATCACCGGCGTCCTGGGCGCGCTCCCGGCAGACGTGCTCGCCAGGCTCTCCGATGCCTCGGCGAAGTCCGCGGACGCCGTCGAACTCAAACTCGTTGACGGCCAGACGATCATCTGGGGAAATGCGGGGGAGAAGGAACTCAAGGCCCGGGTCCTCGCCGCGCTCCTCAAGGCTCCCGTCGACCCGAAAAATCCGGTCCGGATCTACGATGTCAGCGTGCCCAGGCACCCGGTTACCCGATAGCAGCCGATCGGTTAGCCTGGAATTCCGATACGCGTGCGAGGCACCACGCCCCAGGTGGCAAACCGCCGGGCACCCGGCGGTCGCAGGACAGCAGCAAATGCAGCACAAATTAAGGGTATTTGACCGGTATTCCCGCGACACGCGGCGCCGGTTATTGAATGTCCCCTACATAGGAAATAGCGTCACAGACATGAGTTACTTGACATAACTATAACCTTCAACTCGAAGGTTAAGGTTCGAAGCTTCAAGCCCGACTCCATCAGTTTTCGCAACAGAACACGAACAAGGGACACGTAACGTGGCAGCTCCGCAGAATTACTTGGCCGTCATCAAGGTCGTCGGCATCGGCGGCGGTGGCGTGAACGCAGTCAACCGCATGATCGAGGTCGGTCTTCGCGGCGTCGAATTCATCGCGGTCAACACCGATGCGCAGGCATTGTTGATGAGCGATGCCGACGTCAAACTCGACATCGGGCGTGAGCTGACGCGCGGGCTGGGAGCCGGTGCGAACCCCGAGGTCGGCAAGCAGGCTGCCGAGGACCACGCCGAGGAAATCGAAGAGGTCATCCGTGGCGCTGACATGGTCTTCGTCACCGCCGGCGAAGGCGGCGGCACCGGCACCGGTGGCGCGCCCGTCGTGGCCCGCATTGCCCGCTCGCTCGGCGCCCTGACCATCGGCGTCGTCACCCGCCCGTTCACCTTCGAGGGCCGGCGCCGCGCCGGCTCTGCCGAGGCGGGCATCGACGCCCTGCGCGACGAAGTCGACACCCTGATCGTGATTCCGAACGACCGGCTGCTGTCCATCAGCGACCGCAACGTCTCCGTGCTGGACGCATTCCGTTCCGCCGACCAGGTCCTGCTGTCCGGTGTCCAGGGCATCACCGATCTGATCACCACCCCGGGCCTGATCAACCTGGACTTCGCCGATGTCAAGTCCGTCATGCAGGGCGCTGGTTCGGCGCTCATGGGCATCGGTTCGGCCCGCGGTGAGGACCGTGCCGTCAAGGCTGCGGAGCTCGCCATCGCCTCACCGCTGCTCGAGGCCTCCATTGACGGCGCGCACGGCGTCCTGCTGTCCATCCAGGGCGGCTCGGACCTGGGCCTCTTCGAAATCAACGAGGCGGCCCGCCTGGTCCAGGAAGTCGCCCACCCGGAGGCCAACATCATCTTCGGCGCCGTCATCGACGACGCCCTCGGCGACGAAGCCCGTGTCACCGTCATCGCCGCCGGCTTCGACGACGTCAAGGCCACCTCGCCGTCGATGGACCAGTCGCTCCCGCAGACGGCACCGCAGCGCCCGGCAGCCCCGGCCGCCGCACCGGCTCCGGCGCAGGCCCCGGCCTCGGCCCACGTCCAGCCGCTGCACGCAACCGTCGGCGCCTCCGCCCTGGGCGGCTGGGGCCAGCAGCGTTCGTCCGCCGTGCCGGCAGACTCCGGCTTCGACGTCGACCTGCCGTCCGTCGTGGAACCGGACCTGTCCGGCCGCCATTCGGATGACCTGGATGTCCCCGATTTCCTGAAGTAGGTCCTGAGGCACCATGGCACTGCCGGATGGCAGTGCCATGGTGCTTTCTCGTAGGATTGAAGCTCTGCAAACAAGTTTGGCGGTGTTCTGAGTGTTCTCGTGGCGGACGGAAGCCCGGCCCGGCGTCTGGGTGGCTTTCACCGACGCCGACGCCGGCAACCTGGCGCTCCATGTTGGCGACGATCCGGCGGAAGTCCGGCGCCGCCGCAGGGAGCTCGACCTGGCCGCCGGCCTCGGCAGCCGCGGCTTCCACTACATGAACCAGGTCCACGGCCACGAGGTCGCCACGATCGCCGGCAGCGTCCCCGCTGCACCGACCGCCGACGCCATGGTGTCCGCCGGTCAGCCTTTGGCGGTCATGGTGGCCGACTGCGTGCCCGTGGTCCTGGTGGGGGAGCAGGCTGCCGGGGGAGCGCCGGTGCTCGGTGCGGTGCATGCGGGACGGCCCGGCGTCGCCTCCGGTGTGGTGCCCGCCGCGGTGGCGCGCATGCGTGAGCTCGGCGCTGCGGAGATCAGCGCCTGGATCGGCCCGTCCATCTGCGGGCGGTGCTACGAGGTGCCGGCCGGGATGCGGGCGGACGTAGCGGCCATCGTCCCCGCTACCTGGTGCAGCACTTCCCGAGGTACGCCCGGGCTGGACCTGCCGGCGGGAGTCTGCAGCCAGCTGGAGGCCGCAGGCGTGCGGGTCGAATACTCCGGCGGCTGCACCCTGGAAGACGAAAAGCTGTTTTCCTACCGCCGCAACAGCAACACCGGCCGGTTCGCCGGCCTGGTCTGGACAGGTTCCCCGCTCGGGGCGGGGCCACGCCACGATGGATGAGCAGCAGGATCCCCGGCTGGCCGAGCTCCGGGGGCGCCTCGCCGCGGTCAGGTCCCGGATCGACGGCGCCGCGGCGGCCGTCGGACGGCAGGAATCGCCGCCGCGGCTGATCGTCGTCACCAAGTTCCACCCCGCGGAGGACGTGCGGCGGCTCGCATCACTGGGCGTCACCGACGTCGGCGAAAACAGGGACCAGGAAGCCTCGGACAAGGCGGCCGGGCTCGGCGACCTTGACCTCCGCTGGCACTTCATCGGCCAGCTCCAGAGCAACAAGGCCAAATCCGTCGTGAAGTACGCCCACGCCGTACACGCCGTTGACCGGCCCCAGCTCGCCGGTGCCCTGGCCAAGGCCATGGCTGCCGAGCGCGAACGCACTGGCCGGGACCCGCTGGACTGCTTTATCCAGGTCAGCCTGGACGACGACGCCGACGGTCACCGGGGCGGCGCGCTTCCCGACGACGTCCCCGCGCTGGCCGACCGCCTGGCAAGCTCCGACGGGCTGCGGCTGGCGGGGGTCATGGCGGTGGCTCCGCTCGGCGCGGATCCCGGCCGCGCTTTCGAGAAGCTTGCTGAGATCTCGGCCCGGCTGAGGACCGGATACCCGGACGCCACAGGTATTTCCGCCGGCATGAGCCAGGACCTCGAAGCTGCCATCCGGTTCGGTGCGACACACCTTCGTATTGGCTCGGATATTCTCGGTCCGCGTCCGGCGTTGCGGTAGGTTCAACGTATTGGAAGGTAATGGCGGGAATTCCAAGGCTGTCAGGTCATTTTGAGCGGCCCGCTGACGGACACGATAGGAGTCGACCATGGCTGGCGCTCTGCGCAAGACAATGATCTATCTTGGGCTCGCCGACGGCGAGGAACACTACGAGTCCGAGCACCCCACACCGCACAAGGATGAGGACAATTCCATGGAGCACGACCGCCGAGGAGCGCCGTGCGGCGCCGGTCCGCGAGGTCCCCCGGGAAGAGCCCCACGCCGCTGAAGAGGAATATCGCGCACCTGTGACACCCATCAAGCGAGCGGCATCGAGCCGCGAAGAGACCACCGGACTCCGGCAGATCACCACGATCCACCCGCGCTCCTACAACGACGCCAAACTCATCGGCGAAAGCTTCCGTGACGGCATCCCCGTCATCATGAACGTCACCGACATGGGCGAAGCGGACGCCAAGCGCCTCGTCGACTTCTCCGCTGGACTGGTCTTCGGCCTGCGTGGCAGCATCGAACGGGTCACGAACAAGGTATTCCTGCTCTCGCCGTCGTACGTTGAAGTCATCGGCGATGACAAGAAGGTCAGCGAGACGCAGGCCGCCTTCTTCAACCAGAGCTAGCGCAGGATTTTTCCACGGATGCCAGGCAGGGACACCTGTCTGGCATCCGTGCTGAATTATCCGTGTTGAAATAGAGGCGTAACCATTTTAAGGACACTGCGGTTTCCGGAATGAACATGGAGATATGAGTTAACTCATGGGAATTGTTTTCGGACTTGTCTATATCGCGCTGCTGTTCTTTTTTGTAGCCCTGATTGTTCGGCTTGTCTTTGACTGGGTACAGATGTTCGCGCGGAGCTGGCGGCCGAGCGGCGTGGCTCTCGTAGCCGCGCACGCTGTGTATTCCGTCACAGACAAACCCCTCAAACTGCTCCGGCGGCTCATCCCACCGCTCCGGCTCGGCGGGATATCGCTCGACCTGGGCTTCCTGCTGCTTTTCGTGGCCGTGACGGTGGCGATGGCGGTCGCCAAAAGCCTCGTATACGCCCAGCCCATCGCGGCTTAGCGGGAAGGCGGACCCGCGCCGCGCCCAAACTGATACAAAACTCCGGTTTGACACTGCGGTGTTGAATTAGAGGAACCAGACCATATTTAGGTACCGTAGTTTTGACGGCCGGAAGGCCTCCTGACTAACTAGACCAACGAGGTGACCAGATGGCTTTGACGCCAGAAGACGTTGTCAACAAGCGCTTTCAGCCGACCAAGTTCCGCGAAGGCTACGACCAGGACGAAGTTGATGACTTCCTGGACGAGATCGTCGTGGAACTGCGACGTCTGAACCAGGAGAACGACGAGCTGCGCAAGAAGCTCGCCGAACTCGGCGCCGGCACGCCCGCCAGCTCCGCCGCCGCGGCCCCCGTCGTGGAAAAGGTGCCGGCCCCCGTCAAGGTCGACAAGGACAAAGAAGACCGCGCCAAGGCAGAAGCCGAGGCCAAGGCAGCCGAAGCTGCGAAGAAGAAGGAAGCCGAGAAGGCTCCCGCGCCTGCCGCTGCCCCGGCACCCGCCGCCGCCACCCCTGTCTCGGAGTCCGCTGCCGGCCTGCTCGCCATGGCGCAGCAGATGCACGACAAGCACATCGCCGACGGCGAGCAGCAGCGGGACAAGATCATCGCTGAAGCGCAGATCGAAGCCAGCAGCCTTGTCAACGACGCCCAGGAAAAGTCCCGCAAGATCCTCGGTGCCCTCGAGCAGCAGCGCTCCGTGCTGGAACGCAAGGTCGAGCAGCTCCGCGGCTTCGAGCGCGACTACCGCTCTCGTCTGAAGGCCTACATCGAAGGCCAGCTCCGCGACCTGGACGCCCGCGGTTCCGTGGCGGCCCCTGAGGTCGAAGCCAGCTAGGGCAAAAAGCCAAGTATTCTGAAAGCCGGTGGCTGAGGATTCCTCGGCCGCCGGCTTTTGCCATTCACCGCCATCTTCCGTGGCCTGCTCGGCCAAGCGGCAAGCCCCCAGTCCCCGCACTGGCTCCCGAATGAAAGCCCTATGACTGACGCCCCAACACCAGACGCCACGACACCCGCGCCCGTAGCGCACGCCAAGCCTCGACGGGGGCTGTTGCTCTCGGTTTTCTCGGCCCTGGCGGTGTTCGCCTACGTGTTCGACCAGCTGACCAAGCTGTGGGTCACCAGCCATATGATCGAGGGTGAACGGATCCCCGTGCTGCCCCCGCTGTTGCACTGGTACTACATCCGCAACTCCGGGGCCGCGTTCTCCATCGGCGAGAACGTCACCTGGGTCTTCACCATCATCATGGCGGCCGTGTCCGTGGCGATCCTGCTCCAGCTGCGGAAGCTGGGCTCGGTCTGGTGGGCCCTGGCGCTGGGCCTGCTGCTGGGCGGGGCCCTGGGAAACCTCACGGACCGGCTGTTCCGGGAGCCCTCCTTCGCAATGGGCCACGTGGTGGACTTCATCCAGTTGCCAAACTTCGCGATTTTCAACATTGCCGATTCCGCCGTGGTGTCCTCCGTCGTGATCATCTGCCTGCTCACGCTCAGGGGCATCGCTCTCGACGGCTCGCACCATACCAAGGAAGCAGCGGAACGCGATGTCTGACCATACGCCGAAGAACCTGAGCGAAGACGAGGCCGAGGACCTGGCGGACCTCGCCGAGGAATCCGGCGCGCCACGGCGGATCGTGGTCCCGGAGGAGTTGGCAGGGACCCGGGTGGACTCCGGACTGGCCGAACTGATGGACATCTCCCGTTCCCAGGCTGCCGTGCTGATCGCCGAAGGCAACGTCACGAGCGCCGGCAAAGCCGTCGGAAAATCCCTCAAGCTCAGCCCCGGCGCCGTGCTCGACGTCGTCGTCCCGGACCGGCGGGACCCCCTGGAAGTCGTGGAGGAAGTCGTGGAAGGCCTCAAGATCCTGCTGGATGATGACGAGTTCGTCGCCATCGACAAACCGGTCGGCGTCGCGGCGCATCCGTCTCCCGGCTGGGTCGGTCCCACTGTTGTGGGCGGTCTGGCGGGCCTCGGCTACCGCATCTCCACCTCCGGCTCGCCGGAGCGCGCCGGCATCGTTCACCGGCTCGACGTCGGGACCTCCGGCGTGATGGTGGTCGCCAAGACCGAGAGGGCCTATACGGCCCTGAAGCGTGCCTTCAAGGAGCGGACTGTGGACAAGGTGTACCACGCCGTCGTCCAGGGCCTCCCGGACCCGCTGGCTGGCACGATCGACGCACCGATCGGCCGCCACCCGGGCCACGACTGGCGCTTCGCCGTGATCGAGGACGGCCGCGACTCCATCACGCACTACGAGGTCCTGGAAGCCTTCGGCAAAGCCACGCTCGTGGAGGTGCACCTGGAAACCGGGCGCACGCACCAGATCCGCGTACACTTCTCGGCACTGCGGCACCCGTGTGTCGGTGACCTGACCTACGGCGCGGACCCGCGCCTCGCGGCGAACCTGGGACTCACGCGGCAGTGGCTGCACGCCCGTCAGCTGTCCTTCGACCACCCCCGCACAGGGGAGCGGGTCACCGTCACGAGCGAATACCCGGAAGACCTGCGCTACGCGCTGGAAGTCCTGGAATCCGGACAGGCTTGATTCCGCGTCCTTGATTCCGCGTCCTTGATTCCGCGTCCCTGATCCGGCGGTGCCTGATCCCGCGTCCCTGGTCCGGCGGTGCCGGGGCGCCGGGGCGCCGGCCACGGTGCGTGCCTGGCAGCGGGGGCCGGTGCCCGGCACTAGAATGGTCCGGTGACTTCCAGCAACGACTCGTTTGTCCATCTCCACAACCACACCGAGTACTCCATGCTGGACGGCGCCGCCCGGCTCGGAGAGCTGTTCGATGAAACCGAGCGGCTGGGTATGCCCGCTCTGGCCACGACGGACCACGGCTATCTGTTCGGCGCCTTCGACTTCTGGAAACGGGCCACGGACAAGGGCATCAAGCCGATCATCGGCGTCGAAGCCTATGTGACGCCGGGAACCGCGCGCAATGACAAGAGCCGCGTCCGCTGGGGCGAAGAGAACCAGCGCAAGGACGACATCTCCGGTGGTGGCTCCTACACGCACATGACCCTGCTCAGCTACAACAACGTGGGCATGCGGAACCTCTTCCGGGCTTCCTCCATCGCCTCGCTGGACGCCGTCTTCGGCAAATGGCCGCGACTGGACCGGGAACTGCTGAACACCTACTCCGAAGGGCTCATCGCCACGACCGGCTGCCCCTCGGGTGAAGTCCAGACCCGGCTCCGGCTCGGCCAGTACCGGGAGGCGCTGGAGGCGGCCTCCGAATTCCGCGATATCTTCGGGGCAGAAAACTACTTCTGCGAACTCATGGACCACGGCCTGGACATCGAGCGGCGAGTCACCGGCGACCTGCTGCGCCTCGCGAAGGACCTGAACCTGCCGCTCGTGGCCACCAACGACCTGCACTACACGCACGAGCACGACGCCAAGGCGCACGAGGCCCTGCTGGCCATCCAGTCCGGTTCGACGCTCCTGGAGCCGAGCTACGACAACGGCGGGTCCCGGTTCGCGTTCTCGGGCAGCGGCTACTACCTGAAGTCCCCGCAGGAGATGCGGGAGCTGTTCCGCGACCACCCCGAGGCCTGCGACAACACCCTGCTGATCGCCGAGCGCTGCGAAGTCTCCTTCAACACCGGCGCCAACTACATGCCCCGCTTCCCCTGCCCGCCCGGCGAGGACGAGACCTCCTGGCTGGTCAAGGAAGTGGCCACGGGACTGGCCTACCGCTACCCGGGCGGCGTGCCGGACAAGGTGCGCACCCAGGCGGACTACGAGCTCGGCGTCATCACCTCCATGGGCTTCCCGGGGTACTTCCTCGTGGTGGCCGACTTCATCAACTGGGCCAAGAACAACGGCATCCGGGTGGGTCCCGGCCGTGGTTCGGGCGCCGGCTCCATGGTGGCGTACGCGATGCGCATCACCGACCTCGACCCGCTGCTGCACGGCCTCATCTTCGAACGGTTCCTGAACCCGGACCGCGTCTCGATGCCTGACTTCGACGTCGACTTCGATGACCGGCGCCGCTCCGAAGTGATCGACTACGTCACGCGCAAGTACGGTGACGAGCGCGTCGCCATGATCGTCACCTACGGCACCATCAAGACCAAGCAGGCCCTCAAGGACTCCTCGCGCGTGCTGGGCTACCCGTTCAGCATGGGCGAACAGCTCACCAAGGCGCTTCCGCCGGCCGTGATGGCCAAGGACATCCCGCTCGCGGACATCCAGAACAAGGACTCCAAGCGCTACAGCGAGGCCGGGGACTTCCGGCAGCTGGTCGCCACCGACCCCGAGGCCGCCAAGGTCTTCGAGACCGCCCTGGGCATTGAGGGCCTGAAGCGCCAGTGGGGTGTGCACGCGGCCGGTGTCATCATGTCCTCGGACCCGATCATCGACGTCATCCCGATCATGCGCCGCTTCCAGGACGGCCAGGTCATCACGCAGTTCGACTACCCCACCTGTGAGGGCCTCGGCCTGATCAAAATGGACTTCCTCGGCCTGCGGAACCTCACGATCATTTCCGACGCCCTGGAAAACATCACGATGAACCGCTGCGTGGACCTGGACCTCGAGTCCCTGGCCCTCGACGACGCCCCGTCCTACGAGCTGCTGGCCCGCGGCGACACCCTCGGCGTGTTCCAGCTCGACGGCGGACCCATGCGCTCCCTGCTCAAGCTCATGAAGCCTGACAACTTCGAAGACATCTCCGCCGTGCTGGCCCTCTACCGGCCCGGGCCCATGGGCGCCAACGCGCACACCGACTACGCGCTGCGCAAGAACAAGATCCAGGACGTCATTCCGATCCACCCGGAACTGGAGGAACCGCTCTCCGAAATCCTCGGCGGCACGTACGGCCTGATCGTGTACCAGGAGCAGGTTATGGCGGTGGCGCAGAAACTCGCCGGCTATACCCTCGGCCAGGCCGACATCCTGCGCCGCGCCATGGGCAAGAAGAAGAAATCCGAGCTGGACAAGCAGTTCGCCGGCTTCTCCCAGGGCATGCAGGACAACGGCTACTCGATGGCCGCCGTCAAGACACTCTGGGACATCCTGCTGCCATTCTCCGACTACGCCTTCAACAAGGCGCACTCGGCCGCGTACGGCGTGATCTCCTACTGGACCGCCTACCTAAAGGCGCACTACGCGCCGGAGTACATGGCCGCCCTGCTGACCAGCGTCGGCGACGACAAGGACAAATCGGCGATCTACCTCAACGAATGCCGGCGCATGGGCATCACCGTGCTGCCGCCGGACGTCAACGAGTCGGCCCTCAACTTCACCCCTGTCGGCACCGACATCCGCTTCGGCATGGGCGCCATCCGCAACGTCGGCGTCAACGTCGTCGAGGCCATGGTGGCGGCGCGCGAAAAAGAAGGTGCCTACACGTCCTTCAAGGATTACCTCATGAAGGTCCCGGCCGTTGTGTGCAACAAGCGCACCATTGAATCCCTGATCAAGGCCGGCGCCTTCGACTCCCTGAACCACCACCGGCGCGCCCTGGCAATGATCCATGAAGAAGCCATCGACTCCGTCATCACGCTCAAGCGCAACGAGGCAATCGGCCAGTTCGACCTCTTCGCAGGCTTCGACGAAGCCGAATCAGAGTCGTCCCTCAGCATCGAGATTCCCGACCTTCCGGAATGGGAGAAGAAGGACAAGCTCTCGTTCGAACGTGACATGCTCGGGCTCTACGTCTCGGACCACCCGCTGCAGGGGCTCGAAGGGCTCCTGAGCCAACACGCCGACCAGTCCATCACCTCGCTCATCGCCGAGGACGGCCCGCACGACGGCGCCATCGTCACCATTTCGGGCATGATCACCTCCCTGAGCCGGCGGATCGCGAAAGCCAGCGGCAACGCCTATGCCCGCGCGGAGATCGAGGACCTGGGCGGTTCCGTCGAGGTCATGTTCTTCGGCCAGGTCTACGGCCCGATCGCCTCCGTGCTGGCCGAAGACCTGATCGTGGTGGTCAAGGGTCGGCTGCAGCGCCGGGACGACGGCGCCGTCGCGTTGAACTGCATGGAACTCTCGGTCCCGGACCTCAGCGAGGGCCTGAACGGCCCGCTGGTGATCACCATGCAGACGCACAAGGCAACCGAAGCCGTGGTGACCGAACTCGGGGACGTCCTCAGGACGCACCGCGGCAAGTCCGAGGTCCGGCTGCACCTGCAGGGCGATGCCCGGGTGGAGGTCATGGGGCTGCCCGTGCACTTGCGGGTCAACCCCAGCCCCTCATTGTTCGGTGACCTGAAGGTGCTCCTCGGCCCGACCTGCCTGGATAGCTGACGCCGCCGTCGCTTGGATAGCTGACGCCGCCGTCGCTGCCCTGGTAACGACTCAGATCTCGTAGTCGAGCGGGACAGGCTGGCCGTATGCCCCCGAGTGGTAGAGCAGGGGAGTGCCGTCCTCGCCGACCTCGCCTTCGACCACCTCGACAACCACCACGGCGTTGTTCTCGAAGGAGAGCCGCATCTGGACCTTGCCGATCAGCCAGCCGGCGACGTCCTTCAGGATGGGCACCTCGTGGGGGCCGAGCTCCCAGTGGTCGCCTTCGAAGCGGTTGCTGGTCCGGGCAAAACGGTCGGCCAGCTCCTGGTTCTCCAGTCCGAGCATGTGCACGCCGATGTAGGTGGTGTTGGCCACCGCCGGCCACGAACTCGAGGTGCGCGCCATGTTGAATGTGAACCGCGGGGGCTTGGCCGAGAGCGACGCCACCGAGGTCGCCGTGAAACCGAACGGCACGCCGTTGTAGTTCGCGGTGATGATCGCCACTCCGGCCGCATGCCGGCGGAACATTTCCTTGAACGTTCCTTCGAAGGCTCCGTCGTCTGAGGCCACTGCGATCCAACTCCCTGCTGCACGTGCATGTGATGTACCTACCCTGCCAGCGTATTGCGTCCGCGATCGCCCGCGGTACTTGTTTACCCGGCCGTCATGAGGAACGTCATCCGGGGACGCCCGGTGTCATGTGCCCAGCCGGCGCAAAGCTTGTTAAGGTTTGTTGCATGACACAGCCCGCAGTACACGGCCCGGACGAGTATATGGAAGACGGCCAGGGACAGCCCGCTCCGGAGCGTGGGCGTGGCCGCCGCTCAACGCCGTGGCGGAAGGCCGCGGCCATCACCGCGGCCGGCGTGCCGCTGGGGCTGCTCTGGTGGGTGCTGGCGCCAGCGGGCCTGAACCTGCTCTCGGGCGACGCGGCCCTGCGGAGCGGCAGCAACCCGGAGACCTGGCTGCCCCGGGATCTGGTGCTGGCCGGGCTATTCCTGTTCGCCGGCTGCATTGCCGGAGCCCTGGTCTCCGGCACGAAAGACCAGGGGCCGTCGGCGCGGGACGTTGTCATCGCCGTTGTCGCCGGGGCGCTGGGGGCGGTCATCGCCTGGCGAACCGGAGTGCTGTGCGGCTTCTGGTGGGGGCCGGCGGCGGACGCCTCGGACAGCGCGAGCACCGCCTTTTCGCTGCGGTCTTACGCAGTCCTGGCCATCTGGCCGGCCGCCGTCGCCCTCTCCGTCTTCTTGGGCGGTGTCGTCTCGACTCCCCGGAAGCCTGCGTCCGGGGAACCCGCGGCGTAACAGCGTCAGGGCTCCCCGGTGCCGGCACGTAAAATGTAGGGGTGACCCTTACTCCTGACAGCCCCGTGCCCCCGGAAACTGCGCCCCCGGTATCCACCGACCTGACTTTCCGCACCGTTGATCTGCGCGGCCGGCGGCTGACCCTGGCAGGGCTCCGCGCCGCAGTGCCGCGGGCGCAGACCGGCACCATGGCCGACGCCGAAGAGAAGGTCCTCAGCATCATCTCGGCGGTCCGCAGCCGCGGCTTCGAGGCCCTTCGCGAGCTGGCCCTGACGTTCGACGGCGTCGAGCAGCAGCACCCCCGGGTCCCCGCGGAGGCCCTGGAGGCAGCGCTGGCCGGGCTCGATCCCGCGGTGCGGGCAGCCCTGGAAGAATCCATCCGGCGGGCCCGCCGTTTCGCCGACGCCCAGCGCCCGGCGGACACCGACGTCGAACTCGGCGAAGGCGCCGTGGTCAGCCAGAAGTGGGTCCCGGTCGCCCGGGTGGGCCTGTACGTTCCCGGCGGCCTCGCCGTGTATCCGTCCTCGGTGATCATGAACGTCGTCCCGGCCCTGGCCGCCGGCGTCGAGTCCATCGCCCTGGCGTCGCCGCCGCAGAAGGACTTCGGCGGTCTCCCGCACCCCACGATCCTCGCGGCGGCCTGCCTGCTGGGCATCGAAGAGGTCTACGCGATCGGCGGGGCGCAGGCCATCGCGGCGTTCGCCTACGGCATCCCCGCCGACTCCGGGACGGAGGGCGACCCCGGCGCGGGCCTGGACCCGGTCGACGTCGTCACCGGCCCCGGGAACATCTTTGTCGCCACCGCCAAGCGGCTGGTGAAGGGCGTCGTCGGCATCGACTCCGAGGCCGGCACCACGGAAATCGCGATCCTGGCCGACTACACGGCCCGGCCGGACCTCGTAGCGGCCGACCTGATCAGCCAGGCCGAACACGACCCCAAGGCTGCCTCCGTACTGTTCACGGATTCGGAGGATCTGGCCGCCGCGGTGCGCACCGAGCTGGAGCGCCAGGCCACCGCCACCAAGCACAGCGCGAGGGTCCGCGAGGCCCTCTCCGGCCCGCAGTCCGGCATCGTCCTGGTGGACGACCTGGAGCAGGGCATTGCCGCCTGCGACGCCTACGCGGCGGAACACCTGGAAATCATGACGGCCGACGCCGCCCGGGTGGCTGGCCGGATCCGCAACGCCGGGGCAATCTTCGTGGGCGACTACAGCCCTGTCAGCCTGGGGGACTACTGCGCCGGATCCAACCATGTGCTGCCCACCAGCGGCACCGCGGCTTTCTCCTCGGGATTGAACGTGGCCACCTTCCTGCGCGCCATCCAGGTCATCAACTACAGCCGGGCGGCGCTGGAACAGGTCAGCGGGCACATCGTGAGCCTCTCCGGCGCGGAGGACCTGCCCGCCCACGGCGAGGCCGTCACGGCCAGGTTCAGCACAGGGTTCAGTACATGCGCCTGACCACTACATGTAGTAATTACAGGCTTGTTATTCAGCTACATCTAGTCGTAAACTGATGACGACAGCAGACTGCCGGTGCCCACTCCGGTGTTCATTGGCGCTGGGCGGCTTGTCCAGGATTGCGACAGGGGAGGAAACGACGTGTATTGCCCGTTCTGCCGTAACCCTGATTCCCGCGTGGTGGACAGCCGGATCGCCGACGACGGCTCAGCCATCCGGCGCCGCCGGCAGTGTCCCGAGTGCGGCCGGCGGTTCACCACCGTCGAGACCACCAGCCTGACCGTCATCAAGCGCTCCGGCGTCGGCGAACCGTTCAGCCGCAGCAAGGTCATCAACGGCGTCCGGAAGGCCTGCCAGGGCCGTCCCGTGACCGAAGACGACCTCGCCATGCTCGCGCAGGAGGTCGAGGAGACCATCCGTGCCTCCGGCGCCGCGGAGATCGACGCCCACGAAGTCGGCCTCGCCATCCTCAACCCGCTGCAGAAGCTGGATGAGGTCGCCTACCTGCGCTTCGCGAGCGTGTACCAGGCCTTTGAATCCCTCGAGGACTTCGAGTCCGCCATCTCGCTGCTGCGCCACGAGGCCGGCGCGAAGGGCCTGGAGGGCAAGAGCTCGCAGAAGAGCCCGCTCTAGGCTCCCGACCAGGACGCCGGACCATAGACTCCGGTGGTGGCAGCGGAGGGGAAGCCGCGGCCACCACCGGCTCCAACCCACCGGGTGGAGTCATCTGCCGCCGGACACCGGCAGCACGGCGCCGGTGATGTACCCGGCCTCGGCAGACAGCAGCCAGAGCACGGCGGCCGCGACCTCGTCCGGCTCGGCCCCGCGTCCCATCGGAATTGTGGAGTTGAGCCGTTCCACCCGGTCCGGCATGCCCGCGGCCGCGTGCAGCCCGGTGTTGGTGCTTCCGGGGGCCACACAGTTCACCCTGATGCCCTGCGCCGCCACTTCGGCCGCAAGGCCCACAGTCAGCACGTCCACGGCGCCCTTGGACGCCGCGTAGTGCACCCACGTTCCGGGCGAGCCGGCTTTCGTGGCGGTCGAGGAGATGTTGATAATGGAGCCGCCGCGGCCTCCGCGGTCCCGGCTGAGCCGCCGCACGGCCTCCTGGCAGACAAAGATGAGGCCGGCCGCGTTCACCTCGAGGACGCGCCGGACCGTGGCCGCGGGCACGTCCGCGAGGGGTCCGATCAGGTTGCCGGTGATCCCGGCATTGTTGACGCCGGCGGCCAGCGGACCCAGCGCCCGGGCGGCGTCGAACAAGGCCGTCACGGCGTCGGGGTCGCCGACGTCCGCCCGGACTGCCAGCGCGGAACCGCCCCCGGCGAGGATGGTGCCGACCACCGCGTCGGCGCCGTCGGCGTCGGCCGAATAATTGACGAGGACGGCGTACCCGGCGCGAGCGGCCCGCAGGGCGATCGCCGCGCCGATGCCGCGGCTGCCGCCCGTGACGATGACGACGTCGGGCCCGGAGTCAGCCATGGTGCTACTTGGCCAGTTTGTGCTTCAGCGCGATCTCGATCGCGGCGCCGACGATGCCGGCGTCGTTCTTCAGCTCCGCCGGGACAATCGGCGTGCGGAGCTTCATCCGCGGGAGGTACTCGTCGGCACGCTTCGAGATGCCGCCGCCGACGATGAACAGCTCGGGGGAGAAAAGGAACTCAACGTGGGAGAAGTAGCGTTGCAGCAGCACGGCGTACTCTTCCCAGCTGAGGCCGTCCCGCTCACGGGCCACGGCCGAGGCCTTGCTCTCGGCGTCGAATCCGTCAATTTCCAGGTGGCCCAGCTCGGCGTTGGGGACGAGCTTGCCGTCGAAAATGAAGGCGGAGCCGATCCCGGTGCCGAGCGTGATGACCAGCACGGTGCCTGCCACGCCTTCGCCGGCGCCGTAGCGGGCCTCGGCCAGGCCGGCGGCGTCGGCGTCGTTGATGACCTCCACGGGGCGGCCGAGGCGGGCGGTGAGCAGGGCATCGATGTCGAGGTCCAGCCAGGCTTTGTCGACGTTGGCCGTCGAGTGCACCACGCCGTGCTGGATGATGCCCGGGAAGGTCACGCCGACCGGGGAGTCAGGGGCCGGGGCGTCGGGACGCTTGGACAGCTCGGCCACGACGTGCGCTACGACTTCGGCGACAGCCTCGGGAGTTGACGGCTGGGGGGTGGGCACGCGGAGCCGGTCACCCACCAGCTTGCCCTTCTTGAGATCGACAATCCCGCCTTTGATCCCGGTACCGCCGATGTCAATCCCGATCAGCAGGGAGTTCTTGTGCGACTTCTCGTCCTTCTTGGCCAATGTGGTTCCGTTCGTGGCAGGGGGCGGGCTAGGAAAGGTGCGGCCCAGGGCCGGCGGCGAAGACGGGATCTTCGGGGGACGTGCAGGGCTCAGGGGAGGGTGAGGACCTCGGCGCCGGACTCGGTCACCAGCAGGGTGTGTTCGAACTGGGCGGTGCGCTTGCGGTCCCGGGTCACCACCGTCCAGTCATCCGCCCACATATCCCAGTCGACGATCCCCAGGGTCAGCATGGGTTCAATGGTGAAGACCATGCCGGTCTCCATGACAGTGTTGTAGGCGGGGGCGGCGTCGTAGTGCGGAATGATCAGCCCGGTGTGGAAGGCCTCGCCGACGCCGTGTCCGGTGAAGTCGCGGACCACGCCGTAGCCGAAGCGCTTGGCGTAGGACTCGATGGTCCGTCCGATCACGTTGATTTCGCGGCCCGGCGCCACCGCACGGATGGCGCGGTTCAGCGATTCCTGGGTGCGCTCGACGAGCAGCCGGGATTCCTCGTCGACGTCGCCGGCCAGGAAGGTGTAGTTGGTGTCGCCGTGCACGTCGCCGATGAACGCGGTGATGTCGATGTTGAGGATGTCGCCGTCCTGGACGACGGTGCTGTCCGGGATGCCGTGGCAGATCACTTCATTCAGCGAGGAGCACAGTGACTTGGGGAAGCCGCGGTAGCCGAGGGTGGACGGGTACGCCTTGTGGTCGAGCAGGAACTCGTGGCCCACCCGGTCCAGCTGGTCGGTGGTGACACCGGGCTGGATGTGCTTTCCGACCTCCACGATCGCCTGGGCTGCGATCCGTGAGGCAATCCGGATCTTCTCGATGGTCTCCGCCGTCTTGACCTCCGAGCCGGTGAACTTCGCCGGTGACGGCTTCCCCACGTATTCAGGGCGCGGGATGGACGCCGGCACGGGAAGCTGCGGGCTGACTGTTCCCGGGACGAGGGTGCCGATTGGTGCAGTCGAGGCGAGAGAAGGCATAGATTGATCATATAAGGCCCCGGCCGAAGGCCGGAAAACAAAGCGGAAACACAGCGGAAAACATTTCCGGAAAACAACTCCGGAATGTACGGCGGAACAAGAGGAGTAGCGATGCCCGAATACTGGTACAACGTCAAAACCCACGAGGTCGAGGAAGACGCCTTGTCAGACTGGACCCAGTTGATCGGACCCTACAAGACACGTGAGGAAGCCGAGCACGCCCTCGAAAAGGTCCGGGCCCGCAATGAGGCCTGGGAAAAGGGCGAGGACGACTAACACCGTCAACAGGCACCCCCAGTGCCGCCGTCGGGTTCTGCGAACCACGCCTGCTCCGACGGCCACCCCCAGCCAAGCGGTATTACACAAGTCGGGATACCGGGCCTGCCGGAACCCAAGGAGGCAAATCATGGCCGAACTCAAGTCAGAATACTCAGGGCGTTGGCGGTTCGATCCCACCCATACGCGCATCGGATTTTCCACCCGCCACGCAATGGTCACCAAAGTTCGTGGAGCTTTCAATGACTTCGAAGGCTTGATCACGGTCGACGCCGAGAACCCGGAACGCTCGAAGGTTGAGCTGACTGTCGAGGTCGGGAGCATTGATACCCGCAACGCCGACCGCGATCAGCACCTGCGGACCAACGATTTCTTTGACGCCCCCCGGTTCCCGGAGATCACCTTCGTGAGCAGCCGGGTAGATCAGGTGGACGAGGGCCACTTCATTGTCAGCGGTGACGTGACCATCCGAGGCGTCACCAAGGAGATTTCCATCCCGATCGACTTCATCGGCGTCGAGCGGGATCCCATGGGCAACCTCCGGGCAGGTTTCGAGGGATCCCGTCGAATCGACCGCCAGGATTTCGGGCTCAAGTGGAACACCGCACTGGACTCCGGCGGTGTGCTGGTGTCGGACAAGATCACCCTGGAGTTCGAGGTGTCCGCTATCAAGAGCGAGGTCAGTGCCGGAACCCCCGAGGGCCAAGGCAGCACTGGCCCGGCCAACTGAGATGACTCAGAAGGAGTGCTCGGGGCCGGGGAACTGCCCTGAACGCACGTCCTCGCCGTAGGCCTTGGCGGCGTCGCTCAGAGAGGTGCGCAGATCCGCGTACTGCTTGACGAACTTCGCCATCTTGCCGCCGCGCAGACCCGCCATGTCCTGCCACACCAGCACCTGGCCCGTGGTTGCGTTGCCCGCGCCGATGCCGATGGTCGGAACCGCCACCGCAGCGTCCACGGCGGCCGCCGTCTCGGCCGGAACCATTTCCATCAGCACGGAGAAGGCGCCGGCATCGGCCAGTGCGACGGCGTCGTCAATCAGCCGCTGGGCATCATCGCCGCGGCCCTGGACCCGGTAGCCGCCGAGCGCGTGTTCGCTCTGCGGGGTGAAGCCGATGTGCGCCATCACCGGGATGCCGGCCTGGACCATGGCCCGGACGGTCTCGGCGTAGAACGTGCCGCCCTCGATCTTGACGGCGTGCGCGAGGCCCTCCTTGAGGAAGCGCACGCCAGTGGCCACCGCCTGCTGGGGGGAGACCTCGTAGCTGCCGAACGGCAGGTCCGCGACCACCAGGGCGCGCCTGGCCGAGCGCGCCACGGCGCGGCACAGCGGGATCAGCTCGTCCACGGTCACCGGGAGGCTGGTCTCGTTGCCGAAGACGTTGTTGGAGGCCGAATCGCCTACCAGGAGGACTTCAATGCCGGCCTGGTCAAAGATCTCCGCCGTGTACTGGTCGTAGGCGGTCAGCATGGCGAAGTGTTCTCCCTTGGCCTTTGCGTCTCGCAGGTGATGGGTGCGGATCCTGGCGGCAGGCTTCCGGGAGGCGTCCGGCGCCGCTGCGTCCGACGGCGCCGCGTCCGCTCCTGCGCCGGGCGTCGCGGGACTGATGCCTGCCGGGCCGTTGCCGTAGGGGGCCGCAACTTCTACGGGCGTGCTTGAATCGGGGCTGATGCTTGTGGCCATGGCACGAGCGTAGTGCGATACCGCGCGTACTAGCTACCGGGTACCAAAGCGGGAACCGGTGAATCGCGTCACAACGGCGCGCGGAAAACGTCCCCGCTCCGGACCGGCCGGGGCGTATTTCCGGTTCCTTGTGTTAACGCTGTGTTACGCGGGGCGGCTGCTCCAGCAATCGGTGGCAATGCTTAGTAAAGTGAACGGTGAGCAGCTGCGGACCCATGCACGAAGGGCCTGGGGCACGGACGAATGAACCGGAAAGAGGCCAGTATGGACCGCCAGCAAGAGTTTGTCCTGCGGACGATCGAAGAGCGCGATGTGCGGTTCGTGCGTTTGTGGTTCACCGACGTCGTGGGATCGCTGAAGTCCGTGGCGCTGGCGCCGGCGGAGGTGGAGGGCGCCTTTGAGGAAGGCCTCGGCTTTGACGGCTCCTCCATCGAGGGACTGGCCCGCGTCTTCGAATCGGACATGCTGGCCCAGCCGGACCCCGCCACCTTCCAGATCCTGCCCTGGCGCGGTGAGACGGAAGCGACGTCGCGGATGTTTTGCGACATCCTGACGCCCGACGGCGAACCCTCCGCCGCGGATCCGCGCAATGTGCTCAAGCGCAACCTGGCCAAGGCCGCGGACATGGGGTTCACCTGCTACACGCATCCCGAGATCGAGTTTTACCTGCTGAAGTCCCAGCAGCCCGGACCCGACGGTTCGCCGGTCCCGGTTGACGAGGGCGGCTACTTCGACCACGTCCCGGGCGGCGTGGCCCAGGATTTCCGCCGCACGGCCGTGACCATGCTCGAGTCGGTCGGCATCTCGGTGGAGTTCAGCCACCACGAGGCTGGCCCCGGGCAGAACGAAATCGACCTTCGCTACGCCGATGCTTTGCAGACCGCGGACAACATCATGACGTTCCGCACCGTGATCAAGGAAGTCGCGCTGCAGCAGGGAACCTACGCCACCTTCATGCCGAAGCCCTTCACGGCGCATCCGGGATCCGGCATGCACACCCACTTCTCGCTCTTCGAGGGCGACACGAATGCGTTCTACGAGGCCGGCGCCGAGTTCCAGCTCTCCGAGACCGCGCGGCAGTTCATCGCCGGCATCCTCAAGCACGCCCCCGAGTTCACCGCCGTCACCAACCAGTTTGTGAACTCCTACAAGCGCCTGTGGGGCGGGGGAGAGGCACCGAGCTACCTCAGCTGGGGCCACAACAACCGCTCCGCCCTGGTCCGGGTGCCGCTCTACAAGCCCGGCAAGGGCCAGTCAGCCCGGATCGAGTACCGCGGCATCGACTCCGCCGCCAACCCCTACCTGGCCTACGCCGTGCTCCTGGGCGCCGGGCTCAAGGGCATCGAGGAAGGCTACCAGCTGCCCGCCGCGGCCGAGGACGACATCTGGTCGCTGAGCTCGGCCGAGCGCCGCGCCATGGGCCACGACCCGCTCCCGGCCAGCCTGCACGATGCCATCCGGACCATGGAGGACTCCGAGCTCATGCCGCAGATCCTCGGCGAGCAGGTATTCGAGCACTTCCTGCGCAACAAGCGGGCCGAATGGCAGGACTACCGCCTCCAGGTGACGCCCTACGAACTGCAGCGCAACCTCGGCATCCTTTAGGCGCCCCGGTGAGCCTGGCACGACGCCTCATTGCCGCCGGATTCAGTGATCTGGAGAAGGGCGAACGGTTCCTGGCCGCCCCGGAACTGGAGGGACTGGACCAGGAGGTCCTGTTTGCCGGGCTGCAGCTGGCGGCCAACCCGGACACCGCCCTGCAGTCGCTGGTCCGGCTGATCGAGAAGCACCCGGCGCTGCGGAAGCTGGCCGCGGCGGAGCTGGAGACCAGCGAACCGCTGTACCGGGTGCTGGGCGCCTCCGAGGCGCTGGGTGAATTCCTGATCCGCCACCCCGAGCACCTCGACGCCTTCGAGGTGACGGCCAGCCCGGAGCCCCGCGCGGCCGACGCCGCGGTCCTGCGCGCCCGGCTGCTGCAGTCCGTGCGCGCCGATCCGAAATCCGCCCGGCCGGTCGCCGGCCTCTTGGGGCAGGAGGGCTACGAAGCGCTCCGCACGGCCTACCGGCGCGGCCTCGTCGAGCTCGCCGTCAAGGATCTCTGCGCCGCCGATCCGCTGGACTTCCTGCCCGCCGCGGGCGCCGAGCTGGCCGACCTCGCCGGCGCCGCCATCGAGGCGGCCCTCGCCGTTTCCCGGGCCGAGGCCGCCGAGCACTTCAGCGCCGCCGAAGTGGCCGACGTCGGGCTCGCCGTGATCGGCATGGGCAAGTGCGGCGCCCGCGAACTGAACTACATTTCCGACGTCGACGTCATTTACGTGATCGAATCCGGTGAGCTGGAGGATTCCCGCGCCAACACCATCGGCACCGCCCTCGCCTCCGGCATCTCGCGGGCCATCATGTCCACCGGCCGCGAACCCGGGCTATGGGAGGTCGATGCCAATCTGCGGCCGGAGGGAAAGTCCGGCCCGCTGGTCCGGACGCTTGCCTCGCACGAGAGCTACTACGCCCGCTGGGCCGAGAGCTGGGAGTTCCAGGCCCTGCTCAAGGCGCGGACCATCGCCGGCGACACCGACCTGGGGGCCCGCTACGAGGCGGCAGTCGCGCCGCTGATCTGGTCCTCGGCCGGCCGCGAGGGATTCGTGGAATCGGTCCGGTCCATGCGCCGCCGGGTCACCGAGCACATCCCCGCCGAGGAGGAACAGCGCCAGATCAAGCTCGGCCGCGGCGGGCTGCGCGATGTCGAGTTCACCGTCCAGCTGCTGCAGCTGGTACACGGAAAATCCGACGAATCGCTGCGCCGCCGCGACACCACCTCCGCCATCGCCGCGCTGTCAGCCGGCGGCTACATCGGCCGCTCGGACGCCGCCGAGTTCGACCGCGACTACCGGTACCTGCGGCTGCTCGAACACCGGATCCAGCTCTTCCAGTTGCGCCGCACCCACCTGATGCCGGTCCAGGAAGCATCGCTGCGCGCCCTGGCCAAGTCCGTGCTCGGCCCATTTTCCAGCGAGCGGCCCAAGCCCGATGCCCTCGTGGCCGCGTGGCGCAGGACCAAGCGCTCCGTCCGCGAGCTGCACGACCGCATCTTCTACCGGCCGCTGCTCAACACGGCCGCGATGCTCAGCAGCGAAGAGGCCCGGCTGACCCCGGAGGCCGCGCAGGGGCGGCTCGCGGCACTGGGCTATCTCGATCCGCAGGGCGCCATGCGGCACATCGAGGCGCTCACCGCCGGCGTCAGCCGCCGCGCCGCGCTCCAGCGCCAGCTGCTGCCGATCCTGCTGGGCTGGCTCGCGGACGGCGTGGATCCCGATGGCGGGCTGCTGGCCTTCCGCCGGGTCAGCGAGGCGCTGGGCACCACGCACTGGTACCTGGGCCTGCTCCGGGACTCGACCGCCGCGGCCGAGCGCCTCTGCCACGTCCTCGCGAACTCCCGCCTGATTGCCGACCTCCTCGAGGTCTCGCCCGAATCCGTGGCCTGGCTCGGCTCGGACAAGGAACTCGTGCCGCTGAGCTTCGAGGCGCAATGGCAGGAGATCGCCTCCAAGATGTCCCGGCATGCGGAACCGGAAAGCGCCATGCGCCTGATCCGGCTGATCCGACGCCGGGAAATCCTGCGGATCGCCATCGCCGACAGCGCCGGGCTGCTCGACCAGGACCAGGTCGGGACTGCGCTGGCGGACACCGACCGCGCCGCCGTGCTGGGGGCCCTCCGGGTGGCGGAAACCATGGTCACCGCGGAGGAGCCGCTCAAGACGCACGTGCTCGTCGTGGCCATGGGACGCCAGGGCGGACGGGAAATCGGCTACGGCTCCGACGCCGATGTCATGTACGTCCACCGCGGCCTGCCGGGCGTTCCCGACGAAGAAGCCCAGAACCAGGCCGCCCAGATCGTCGGCAGGCTTTCCAACCTCCTCACCCAGCCGCTGAGACCGGCCATCCTCGCCGAACGCGTGCTGGCGGTCGACGCCGACCTGCGGCCCGAGGGCAAGAGCGGGCCCAGGGTGCGATCCCTGGATTCCTACGCCGAGTACTACCGGCGGTGGTCCCTGATCTGGGAGGCCCAGGCGCTGTTGCGTGCCCGGCCGATGGCCGGCGACGACGAGCTGGCCCGCGATTTCGTGGCGCTGATCGACCCCATCCGCTACCCGGCTGAGCTCTCCGAGCACGACGGGCGGGAGGTCCGCCGCGTCAAGGCGAGGGTCGAGTCGGAGCGGCTGCCGCGCGGAGCCGACCCCGCCCGCCACCTGAAGCTTGGCCGCGGCGGCCTGAGCGACGTCGAATGGCTCACCCAGCTGCTGCAGCTCCAGCACGCCGGACGGTACCCGGAGCTGCGGACCACCTCCACCGTGGAAGCCCTCGAGGCGGCGGCCGGCCTGGGGCTGCTGGCGGAGGACGACGTCGACGTCCTGCTCCGGTCGTGGCGGCTGGCCAGCCGGATCCGGTCCGCCAACGTGATCTGGACCGGCCGGGCCTCGGACCTGCTGCCGTCCTCCCGACGGGACCTTGAGGCCGTGGCGCGCTGGTGCGGTTACGGCCAAGGAAATGCCGCCGCGCTCGAGGAGGACTACCTGCGGCTCAGCCGGCGCGCCCGGGGTGTGTTCGAGCGGGTCTTCTACGGCCAGTGAACCCTGTCCAGTGAACCTGTCCAGTGAACCTGGCCGGCGGGGGTGCACGAAGGCGTCCGCTGAAATGCGGGTAGCCTCTATAGGTACTTTGCCGGTCTCCTGAGTCCGGCTGCCGCACCTTATCCGCACATTAGCTCCGCACTTTAAGAAGGAGTGGTTACTCTTGCCCAGAATTCAGCAGACCGGGGCCGCCAGACCGCGGACCGCCCCGGTCATCGGAGCGTTGCTGGCACTTGCCGCAATGTTTTTCGGTGCCGCCGGCGCCGCCGCCGCACCGGACAGCGCACCGCCAGTCACAGCTCCACAAGTCACAGCAGCGCAGGCCGGCCCGGCGCCGTCGAGCCTTTCCGGAAAGACTTATGTCATCGGCACGGACACCACGTTCGCGCCTTTTGAATTCCGCGACGCCGGCGGTGAACTGACCGGCATCGACATGGACATCATCCGTGAGATTGCCAAGAGCCAGGGCTTCGCCGTCGAGATCAAGTCGCTCGGCTTTAACGCCGCCCTGCAGGCGCTGTCCTCCAACCAGGTGGACGGCGTCATTGCCGGGATGTCCATCACGGAACCGCGCAAACAGATCTACGACTTCTCCGATCCGTACTTCGAGTCGGGCGTACAGATGGCAGTGGCCAAGTCCAACACGGACATCAAGGGCTACGGGGACCTCAGGGGTAAGACCGTCACCGCCAAAACCGGCAGCGAGGGCGAGACGTTCGCCAAGTCGATCTCCGGGCAGTATGGCTTCACGGTCAAGTCCTTGGACCAGTCGGCCACGATGTATGAGCTGGTCAAGTCCGGCAACGCCGTCGCGGTGTTCGACGACTACCCCGTGCTGGCCTACGGGATCAGCCAGAACAACGGGCTGAAGGCCGTCTCCGAGAAGGAGAAGGGCGGCTCCTACGGCTTCGCCGTCAACAAGGGCCAGAATCCCGAGCTGCTGCAGGCGTTCAACACCGGACTGGCTGAGCTGAAGTCCAGCGGCAAATACCAGGGAATCCTCGACAAATACCTGAAGGATCCCACCCAGGTGGCCCAGCCCAGCTTCTGGGACCTGCTGGTCAACAGCTTTCCCGCCCTCCTGAAGGGCCTGGGCAACACCGTGCTGGTGACGGCCATTTCGTTCGCCGCCGCCATGGTGATCGGCCTCTTCATGGGCTTCCTCAAGATCTCCACCAACGTGGTGCTGCGCGGAACCGCCACCACCTATGTCAGCATCTTCCGCGGCACGCCGCTGCTGGTCTGGGCTTTCTTCTTTTACTTCGGCATCCCACAGCTGACCGGCCAGCCGATCGACATCTGGGTGGCAGGCGTGCTGACGCTGAGCCTCAACGCCGGCGCCTACATCACCGAGATAGTCCGCGGCTCGATTCAGTCCGTGGACCCCGGCCAGCTCGAAGCCAGCCGGAGCCTGGGCCTGGGCTACGCCAAGTCCATGGAGAAGGTGGTGGTCCCGCAGGCCTTCAAGATCATGACGCCCTCGCTGATCAACCAGCTGATCATCATGCTCAAGGACAGCTCGCTGCTGCTCGCCATCGGATTCGCCGAACTGCTCTACCAGGGCCAGCAGATCTACGCAGGGAACTTCCGGATCACCGAAACCCTGCTGATCGTCGCCGTCCTGTACTTCGTGGTCATCATGCTGCTGACCAAGCTGGCCAACGTCGCAGATAAGAGGTTCAACAAATGAGTACGGCAATCACGGCACCCAGCAAGATCTCCGTCAAAGGCCTGAAGAAGTCCTTCGGAGCCAACGAGGTCCTCAAGGGCATCAATGCCGAAGTCGCCGAAGGCGAGGTGGTCTGCGTGATCGGTCCCTCCGGTTCCGGCAAGTCGACCTTCCTGCGCTGCCTCAACAAGCTTGAGGACATCACCGCCGGGCACGTGACGGTGGACGGCTTCGACGTCACGGACCCCAAGGTGGACATCAACGAGGTCCGCCGGCACATCGGCATGGTGTTCCAGCACTTCAATCTGTTCCCGCACATGAGCGTGATCGAAAACATCATGCTCGCCCCGGTCGAGTCCAAGAAACAGAGCACGGACGAGGCCCGCGCCAACGCCGTGAAGCTGCTGGCGCGCGTGGGGCTGGCAGAGAAGGCGGACGCCCGCCCGGCGTCGCTCTCCGGCGGACAGAAACAGCGCGTCGCGATCGCCCGGGCGCTGGCCATGAGCCCCGACATCATGCTTTTCGACGAGGCGACGTCGGCTCTGGACCCGGAAATGGTGGGCGAGGTGCTGCAGGTCATCAAGGACCTGGCCGGCGAAGGCATGACCATGGTGCTGGTCACCCACGAGATGGGCTTCGCCCGCGAAGTCGCAGACCGGGTGCTGTTCATGGCGGACGGCGTCATCTGCGAGGAAGGCCGCCCGGAGGAGCTGTTCGGCAGCCCGCAGCAGCAGCGGACCCAGGATTTCCTCTCCAAGGTTCTCTGACCGGGAAACACTGCCCGGAATCACCGCCGGGACTCACTCCGGGGATTGACTCCCTGGAGTGGCTGCCGGGATCGACGGGGAGCGTTGGGTGCTGACAGGCGCCGGGCCCGGTGCTATTTTGGGCCCATGGCCAAGCAAATGTTCCTCAACCTCCCCGTCCAGGACCTCGACAAATCCGTCGCGTTCTTCACCGCGCTCGGTTTCTCCTTCAACCCCGACTTCACCGATGAGAACGCCACGTCCATGATCATCAACGACGACGCGTTCGTGATGCTGCTGGTGGAGGGCTACTTCAAGACCTTCACCTCCAAGCCGATCGCCGACGCCAGGAGCACCACCGAGTCCATCATGTCCTTCTCCCTGGACAGCCGCGAGGCCGTCGACGAGATGGTAAGGAAGGCACTCACCGCCGGCGGCACACCTTCCGAGGAAGCCCAGGACTACGGTTTCATGTATACCCACGGCTTCCAGGACCCGGACGGGCACCTCTGGGAAGTCTTCTGGATGGATCCTGCCGGACCGCCCAAGGACGCCGCCCTCTAGCGCGATCCACGCGCCCGACGACGCAGCGCACCTCCCGCTTGGGTACGCTTCTGTCATGTCTGAAAATGTGTGGCTGCTTCCGCTGAAGAACCTCGACGACGACGCCCGCGCCATCAAACTGGGGGAGATCGCGGAGCTTGAACTCGGAGAGGACCAGCGGAACTTCGTCGGGGATCCGCTGCGGATGGTGCTGATTGCGCTGGAAGAGGAATCACGCTACCCGTTTGCAGTCGACTCCAACGGTGCCGCCGTGGGGGTGCTGACGCTGCAGGCCGGTGCCGCGACCCTCGCGGGGTGGCCGGATGACGATTCCGTCTGGCTGCTCCGCGGCTTCCTGATCGACCGCCGGCATCAGGGAATGGGTCTCGGCACCCTGGCCGCCGAGGCTGCCGTCCGGGAGGCCGCCAAACTGACGGCAGCGCTCGGCGGCGACCAGACCGGCGTCGTGCTTTCCGTCAACGAACTCAACCCGGCCGGGCAGTCCGCCTACCGCAAGGCCGGCTTCGAGGACCGCGGACTGTACGTCGGCGGCAACGCCGGCCCGCAGTGGACCATGTACCGGGCGTTCTGAACCGCCGGGCCGGGGACTGGCGGGCACAGTAACACCACCGCCCGCGCCGGGACCAGGTCCCACGGGTGGTTGCGCGCGCCCTATGCGCGCGAGTTTCGCTGCGGTGTCGTCGCCGTGGCCTCGCCGGCGCGGCGCGCCCATGTATGCGCGGCCCAGATGACCAGCAGCAGGGCCACGAGGGCGAGCCCGGCGTGGCCGAGGTCGAGCTCGGCCAGGAAGGTCGTCACCGGGTCGGTGAGCCCGAGAACCCGGTGCAGAATCCCGGAGATCGTGATCGCCGAGATGAACAGGGCAGAGGCCGCGGAGACGCCCGTGATGACCATGTTGAAGCCGATACGGCGCGCTGGGTCGACAACGGCGCTTCGGTACATCTTCATCATCGCGACGCCGTTCACCGTGTCGCACAGTGTCATCGCCGCCATGAATCCGAGGGGAAGGGTCATCAGCGCGGCCGGGGAGATGCCGGCGAGGGCGGCCGTCGCCGTGAGCAGCAGGAAAGCGATCGTCGAGGCCGTGTCGAAGCCGAGGCCGAAGAGGAACCCCAGCACGAAGATGTCGCGTGGGCGCTTGACTCGGGAGAGAGGTTTGTCCAGGATGCGCGCTATGAGACCGGTCGGCGCGAGCCCCTCGCGAGTGACATGCGCGCCGCCCTTAACCCGGCGATACAACACGACGGTACGGCGGAACGCGGCGGCGTTGTAAACACCGATGGTGAGCAGGAACAGCGCCGATACGGATGCCCCGGTGAGGCTCAGAACAAAATTCGCCGCCGATCCGTCGTTCAGCAGGTTCTTCATTATTCCGGCGCCGCTGACCACGAATACCCCGGCGAGCACGACGACCATGCTGTGGCCCATGCTGAAGGCGAACCCGACACTCACCGGGGCGCGGCCCTGGGCGGCGAAGCGGCGGGTGGAATTATCGATCGCGGCGATATGGTCCCAGTCGTAGCTGTGTTTCACTCCGGCCAGGTACGCGGTGATGAGCAGGCCGAGGGCGAGAGGGCTGGTATTGGTGCTGAGCGAAAAGGCCAGCAGCGCGAGCACGACGCAGTGGAGGGCGGCGACGGCCGAAAAGGTCACCGCCAGACGGCGGACTGCCGGGAGGGTTTCCCGCTCTCGGTAGTTCAAGACGGCCTTCATCAGTACTTCCGAAGGTTGAGGCAGGGCTGGCCGAACCAGCGAACTCGCAGAAAGTCGATCCCGGCGCGGATCACCGCATCCAGCGGCTCGGTGGCGTGGGACAGCGCCCGCACCACCAGGCCGCCGTCGAGAAGTGACATGCCCAGGTTGCAGCCGCCGGCAAGCGGCAGGAGCAGGTCATGCAGTTCGTTGAGTAGGGCGGCATCGACGCGGGCGTCCATCACCAGGAGGGAACCGAGGTGGGTGTAGTCCTCGAGAAAGGCCATGCCGACGGCCGGGGCGCCGCCGGACCCTGGGCGGATCAGCAGGTTGTCGAGCACTACCAGCCGACCGTCAACAGCGATCTCGTTCCGCAAGCGAATCTCGTCGTAGCGGAACAGGGTGCCGTCCGGCGACCAACCCGGGGTGACCACCTCGGCCATAACGAGCGAGGCGCTCGGGTGCATCTCAATCACCGTGGCCTGCCGGTAGGTTGCCCCGCGATACGCGATCAACTGGTCAGGCACGGATTCCAGGCTGGCGTGGGGCCCGAGCCGAATGTGCATCCTTTGTTCGGCTCGAGTGCCGGGAGTGCGGTAGACCTTCGTTGCGGCCTGTGTGGTCAGCAGGAGTCGGGCATCCGCTTCGACGGTGATATCGATTTCGTACTCGTCGCCGCCGACGTACCCGCCACCGGGATTGACCACCACGTAGCAGACCTGGCCGGTGTCATCCAGGTAGTGCGGGCGCAGGATGCGGAGCGCTCCCTGATGGTACTGGCTCGTGGCGACGCAGCGTTCGCCACGCACGCCCACCACAAGTGAGAGAACTCCGGCGAGTTCGACAGCGGCGCCAGGCACAGGGAAAACAGTCGCAGGCGCCCCCGTCACTGGGAGAGGTCAAGCATGAGCACGTCGCGCCTGATCCAGTTGATGACGTGCTCCAAGCCCTCGTCGGTCTTGAGGTTCGTGAAGCAGAAAGGCTTGTCGCCGCGGAATTCGAGGGAGTCGGCCTCCATCACGGAGAGGTCCGCGCCCACATACGGGGCCAGGTCCATCTTATTGATGATGAAGAAGTCGGACTTGATCATTCCCTGGCCGGCCTTGCGCGGGATCTTCTCGCCCTGCGCCACATCAATGATGTAGATCGAGAAGTCCACGAGCTCCGGGCTGAACGTGGCGGAAAGGTTGTCTCCGCCGCTTTCGATGAAGACGATCTCGAGGCCGGGGTGCCGCTGCCGAAGCTCCTCCACCGCGGCCGAATTCATCGAGGTGTCTTCCCGGATCGCCGTGTGCGGGCAGCCGCCGGTTTCGATTCCGATGATGCGGTCGAGGGGCAGGATCCCGTTGGCAGCGAGGATCTTGGCGTCTTCGATGGTGTAGATGTCGTTCGTGATCGCGGCCATCGAAACTTCGCCGCTGAGGTGGCGGGTGAGGCGTTCCACGAGCTGGGTCTTGCCTGCTCCGACGGGACCGCCGACGCCGATCTTGATGAGTTCCATGGTGCTCCTTGCTGGGTGTGGGGGTGCGGCGGACCGCGGACGTCTAAGACATGAACATGCGGACGCGCTGGCGTTCGTGGCGCATCTGGGCGATTTCAAAGCCAGGGGCCGCAACCCCGAAGTCATCGGGTTCGAGCAACTGGATGCGACGGACGGCATCTATAACCTCGTGGTGGGCGCCCAGAAGCACGCGCTGCCCGGCGTTCTGCCCAATCGGGATAGCGCGAATGGCGTTCTGGGTCAGTGACGTTACCGTGGCGAAGAGGTAGCTCGCGAGCAGTTCCCCGAGTGGCACGCCCAGGTGCCGGCCTGCCACGGCGAACGCCACAGCCGGATGCCCAGTGCAGCGCTCCGACACCACATCGGCCGCGTACGCCGCGAGTTGGGCACTCGGCGCCACCGTGCCCGCGATGGCGAGCATCCGCGCGCCCATCTTGGTTCCTGCCTCGCGAACTTCACGGGGCAACGCCGCCGCGGCGAGCATTCGGTCGACCCGGGCGAGCTCGTCGGCCGAAGTCGCCTCGAACGCCAGGCGCAGGGCGAACCCGTCGCTGTGGGTCAGTTGGACACGCACAAACTGGCACAACCAGACGGCGAAGCTCGCTTCGCCATCGACGAGCCCACGTTCCAGGAACGTCTCCATTCCGAAAGAATGGCTGAAGCCCCCGGTCGGGAGCGCGGAGTCAGACAGCTGCAACAGCGGCAGCAGGTACGACGGCGCCTGGCTCACGGGGTCAGTGGGCGTGCTCGGCGTGGCGGAACGGCACGGGCATGACGCGCTCCTGGCGTGAGTACGGCACGGCAGCGTGGATCAGGTAATCCTCGATCGTGTGGTCGTACTGCACCACCATCACCTCGGCCGCGTACTCGCTGTCGGCTCCGAAAAACTGCGCCTGCATGTGCCGGTTGCCGAGGTTGTGCGCCACAACTCCCATTTCACGGATGCTGCGCGCGGCAATAACGAGAACGTCCGTTGCGATGACTGACACCACGATGGCCGACACGTCGTCGCGGAACAGGATGTCGCCGTCGCGGAGATCCCGCACCGGTCCCGCCACGCTGCTGAGCCGGATGCCCAGCTCACGACCGTGGTCGGTCGTCACTCGCTGGATTCTTTTGACGAGCTCCGCACTCGGCAGGACGACCCGTTCCTCGTGAAGGCCGGCGAGCTCGTCGGCGGGGAGATCATGCCGGTTGGCGATGACGTGGTCGATGATCATGCGTACCCCCTTGGGGAATCGTGTCTAAAAGAGGAAGTAGCGCTGCGCCATGGGCAGCACCGTCGAGGGCTCCGCCGTGATCCGTTCGCCGTCGACGGTCACCGAGTAGGTTTCCGGGTCGACCTGGATGTCAGGGGTCGCGCCGTTGTGTTTCATGTCGGCCTTGGTGAGGGTGCGGATACCGCTCACCGGCCGGATCACTCGGCGCAGGCCCAGCTGACCGGGGACGCCTGCAGCGATCGCGGCCTGGGAGAGGAAGGTGATAGATGAGGAGTGCACGGCCGTGCCGAGTGCCCCGAAGTTGCCCCGCAGGAGGCGTGGCTGCGGGGTGGGGATCGATGCGTTCGGATCGCCCATGACGCTCATGACGGCCTGGCCGCCTTTGAGCACGAGCTCGGGTTTGACGCCGAAGAACATCGGGTCCCACAGCACAAGGTCCGCGAATTTCCCTTCCTCGATACTTCCGACCGAGTCCGAGATGCCATGGGCGATCGCCGGGTTGATCGTGTATTTGGCCACATAACGCTTGAGCCGGAAGTTGTCGCCCACCTCGGGGTCGCCCTCGAGCTTGCCTCGCTGGCGCTTCATGGCATCCGCCACCTGCCACGTTCGCAGTACCACCTCGCCCACCCGGCCCATGGCCTGGGAATCGGAGCTGGTGATGGAGAAGATGCCCATGTCGTGCAGCACGTCCTCCGCTGCGATGGTCTCCTTGCGGATACGCGAATCCGCGAAGGCCACATCTTCGGGGATGTCGGGGCTCAGGTGGTGGCAGACCATGAGCATGTCGAGGTGTTCGTCGATGGTGTTGACCGTGTACGGCAACGTCGGGTTGGTCGACGCCGGCAGCACGTTGGGAAGCGCCGCTATCTTGATGATGTCGGGAGCGTGGCCGCCCCCGGCGCCCTCGGTGTGGAAAGTGTGGATGACGCGGCCCGCGATGGCCCGCACGGTGTCTTCGACGAAGCCGCACTCGTTGAGCGTGTCGGAGTGGATGGCCACCTGCACGTCGTACTCGTCGGCAACACGCAACGACATGTCGATCGAAGACGTGGTCGCGCCCCAGTCCTCGTGAACCTTCAGCCCGATGGCGCCGGCCCGGATCTGCTCGGCGAGGGGCTCGATCGCGCTCGCGTGCCCCTTGCCAAGCAGGCCGATGTTGATGGGCAGGTTGTCCGTGGCCTGCAGCATGCGTGAAATGTGCCAGGCGCCCGGCGTCACGGTGGTGGCCTTGCTCGCGTCGCTCGGTCCAGTACCGCCACCGATCAGGGTGGTCACTCCCGAAGCCAGCGCCACCGGCACCTGGTCCGGACTCACGAAGTGCACGTGCGTATCGATGCCGCCAGCGGTGAGGATCTTTCCCTCTCCCGCGATGATGTCGGTTGCGACGCCGATGACGATGTTGACCCCCCGGGAAATCTGGGGGTTTCCCGCCTTGCCGATCTTGAAGATGTGCCCGTCGCGCAGGGCCACATCTGCCTTGTAGATGCCGGTGTAGTCAAGCACGATCACGTTCGTGATCACCGTGTCGGGAATGTCATCGTCGCGAACCAGCTGCCCGTTCTGGCCCATGCCGTCACGGATGACCTTGCCGCCGCCAAACACGACCTCCTCACCGTAGTTGGTGTGGTCGTGCTCAATCTCGAGGAACAGATCAGTGTCAGCAAGGCGCACGGCGTCTCCCGTGGTGGGACCGTAGAGGTCCGAGTATTGCTTGCGACTCAGCTGGAAACTCATTTGGTGTCATCCTGAAGCGAAATGAGACCGCGACTGTGCTCGAGCGGGCCGTTCACACGGTCCCTCAACCCGTAGACCTCCCGCTCGCCCGACAGGGCGAGCAGATTGACCGTCTTGGCGTCGCCCGGCTCGAAGCGCACTGCGGTGCCCGACGGGATGTCCAGCCGGAAGCCGTAGGCCGCCTCCCGGTCGAACTCGAGGGCATCGTTCACCTCGAAGAAATGGTAGTGGGATCCCACCTGGATGGGGCGGTCACCGCGGTTGATCACGGCCAGTGCGCGGGGAATGCGGCCCGCATTGCAGGTGATGGGCTCCGGGCGGAGGATGTATTCGCCGGGTTTCAAGGGGTGTCTCCTTCGCCTAGCGAATGGGGTTGTGCACGGTGACGAGCTTTGTGCCGTCGGGGAACGTCGCTTCGACCTGGACGTCCCGGATCATGTCAGCGACACCCTCCATCACGTCTTCCCTGGTAAGGATGGTCGTACCGTAGCTCATGAGGTCGGCGACCCGGCGTCCATCGCGGGCGCCCTCGACGAGCTCATACGTGAGAATCGCGACGGATTCCGGATGGTTGAGCTTCAGCCCGCGTTTCTGCCGGCGCCGTGCAAGATCGGCGGCAACCACGATCATCAGCTTTTCGTTTTCCCTGGGCGACAAATGCATAGAGAACTCCTTGGTTCGCGATACTTCGCGAGTCCCCACCCGTTATCTACAACCGGCCTAAGGAGTGGCCGGGAGGACCGTGGATTACCGAACACTATCAGAGTCTCACCGGCAATCAACTCAAACTCAACACCCGCTGGGAGAGCCGGAGCCGGGGCTGGGAGCGCCCGCCGTCAGGCCTCGTACCGCAAGCTCAGGATGTGGTCGAACGTGCGGTCAGGAAGGCGCGGTTCTATAGAACCTTTTCGAGAAAGGACTGGATGCGCGGATTTGTGTTCAGGTCCGAGAAGAACTCCTCAGGAGGGAGATCGGAGGCGATCTTCCCGCCGTCGATGAATAGCACGCGGTCGGCCACTTTACGGGCGAAACCCATTTCGTGGGTAACAACGACCATCGTCATGCCGTCGGCGGCGAGCCCAGCCATGACCTCCAGGACGTCGCTGACAACCTCCGGGTCCAGAGCGCTCGTTGGCTCATCGAACAGCATCACCTTGGGGTTCATGGCTACCGCGCGGGCAATGGCGATCCGCTGCTTTTGGCCGCCGGAGAGCCTGTTCGGATAGACGTGGGCGCGATGGCTCATACCCACCTTGTCCAAGAGTTCCATAGCCCGGGTTTCCGCTTCCTTCTTGCTGACCTTGAGGACGTCCATCTGCGGAAGCATGACGTTCTTCAGGGCCGTCATGTTGGGAAACAGGTTGAATTGCTGAAAGACCATGCCCATGCGGGAGCGGAGGCGGTCCAGATCCACCTTCGGCGATAGGAGGTCCTCGCCGTCGAATATTACGTGGCCGGAGCTGGGCGTCTCCAGCAGGTTCAGGCACCGCAGAAACGTGGATTTGCCGCCGCCGCTGGGACCGATGACGGCAACTACTTCCCCGGGCTCGATGCTGAAGTTGATGCCCTTGAGCACATGGTGGTCACCGTAGGACTTGGTGATCTCTTTTGTTTCCAGGAGAGCCATTAGATGTAAACCGCCATCTTCTTCTCGAGTGTGTTTGCGGCCAGGCCGATGATGTTGGTGAGGATGTAGTAGACCGCGCCGATGAATACGTAAACGGTCAGGGCGTCAAAGGTGCGGGCGATGATTGTCTGGCCCACGAGGAACAGTTCGCTGATCGTCACGAAGGAAACCAGCGCCGAGTTTTTGGTGAGGGAAACGAATTCGTTGGCAAGCGGGGGGAGCATGCGCAGGAAGGCCTGCGGGATGACCACATGGCGGAGCGCGGAAGTGGAGCTCATGCCGCAGGAGCGGGCGGCCTCCATCTGGCCAATATCGACGGACTGGATGGCGCCGCGGACGATTTCCGTGACGTAGGAACCGCTGTAGAGGCCAAGTGCCAGAATGCCCGCCACCATCGGCGAGAGCTGCACGCCCAGCTGAGGCAACCCGAAGTAGATGAAGAACAGCTGGACGATGAACGGTGTACCGCGGATAACGGAAACGTATGCCTTGCCGATCCAGCGGAGGGGGCGGATATGGGAGAGCTTGGCGAAGCCGCCCAGCATGCCAAATGCGAGACTCAGGCACAGTGACAGCCCGATGATTTGCAGCGTAGTGGCCAGGCCATTCATGAGCGGACCCCAGGAATTGGTGATCGAACCGATGTTGAACAGGCTGTGTTCCTTGCCCGACGACGTCGCGGCCTGGGTTTCATCGCCGAACCACTGGCTGGAGAGCTTCGTGAATTCGCCCGAACCCTGGATGTCTTTCAGAGCGGTGTTGAAGGCATCGCGGATATCGGAATCGCTCTTCTGGAAAGCGAACCCGTAGTTCTCGTTGGTGAGGCGTTCGCCCACCTGCTTCAAACCGCCCTGCTCATGAATGAAATAGCGTCCACCAGGCTGGCCGGTCACCACGGCATCTGCCTGGCCGAGCTTCACGGAGGAGAACATCTGATCGTTCGTCTGGACCTGCACCAGTTCGGCCTTGGGCTGGTTCTGCTGCAGCCACTCCACGGATTTGGTACCCACCTGGACAGCGACCTTCTTACCGGCCAGGTCCGCAAGGGATGTCACGGAGTCGTTTGATTCGCCAACGAAGAGGCCCAGGCCGCCGGGATAGTAGATCTCCGAGAAATCGACAACCTTGGCGCGGGCCTCGCTGATGTAGATGGCGGAAGCCCCGACGTCGATCTGGTTCGCCTGGAGCGCCGGAACGATGTTGCCGAACGGCATCTGGACGAACTCGACATTCTTTATGCCGGCTTTGGCGGCCAGAGTGCGGACGACGTCAATGTCGAAGCCGATCTTCGTACCGTTGGCGTCAGTGAACTCGAACGGCGG
Organism: Arthrobacter sp. UYCu723; assembly: GCF_054059215.1. Taxonomy (NCBI): domain Bacteria; kingdom Bacillati; phylum Actinomycetota; class Actinomycetes; order Micrococcales; family Micrococcaceae; genus Arthrobacter; species Arthrobacter sp. UYCu723. The sequence goes on along the minus strand of NZ_JBSSBW010000001.1, from coordinate 4,566,173 downwards.
GAAGGAAGCATCGGTGCCGACCTTGAGTGTGGTCTTGCCGGAGCGCAAATCGGCCATCTTGTTGACCGAGGGGGACGGCGGCGTCGTTGCAGCTTGGGCCGGTGCGGAGAGTCCCAACAGGGCGATCAGAACGGCCAGCCCCGTGGCTGCCCATCCGATGCGCGGGATTCGGTTCTTCATGTGTGCTCGTTTCAGGGAGGTGGGGAGGAAGGGAGCGCGCGGCGGCTATGCCGGCACCTGCCCGGATGCTTCGCGGAAGGCGGTTCCGGACTCCAGACGTTCGGAAGCAATCGTGTGGATCAGGCGGGCGGCTGCGCGCGCTGTCCGGGAGTCGACGTCGAACCGTGGGTTAAGTTCCACGACGTCGACGAGCGCCAGCTTGGGGGAGCGGGCGAGCTGCCGGCACACAGCCAGCAGGACGCTGAGCGGTACGCCGTACGACGCCGGGGCGCTGACGCCGGGAGCGACGTGGGCAGGGAGGACGTCGAGGTCGATGGTCAGGTAGACAGCGTCCACGGTGTCCGTGAACGCCCCCGTGAACGCGAGGACCTGGTCAAGACGGGCTTCGGAGCAGTCCTCATCCAGCATGTAGGTCACACCGAGGTCTCGCGCCGTCTGGAACAAGGCCTGGGTGTTGCCGGGCTTGCTGATGCCCACCACGGAGTAGTTGAAATCGTGGCCGTTGGTCCGCTCGGACTCGGCCACCTGCCGGAACGGGGTCCCTGAGGACGCTACGGATTCGGCGCGGAGATCGAAATGGGCGTCCAGGTTGATGATGCCCAGGCGCTTGCCGACGGTCACGGGGCTGGATCGCAGCCCGATGTACCCGCCGAAGGCGGTCTCGTGCCCGCCGCCCAGAACGATCGGCAGGTGGCCTTCGTCCAAGGCGCTTGAGACGGCCTGCCCCAGACGGAGCTGCCCATCCTCCAGCCGCCCGTCCAGAACCTCGGTGTCACCGAGGTCATGGACAACCAGTGCCGCCTCGGCGGCCAGGGGGGCCAGCGCGGAGCGGATGCTGGCGGGGCCGTCGACTGCGCCCACGCGGCCCTTGTTGCGGCGCACGCCTTCATCGCTGCGGAAGCCGAGAAGGGCGACGCCAGGCGTTCCGGGAACAGCCGATTTCACCGCGTGGTGCCAGCGGCGGTGTTCAGCACCGGGGCCTTCGTCGCGGGCTGTCCAAGGGTTCGGGGCGGTTGCGTTGGTCATCGGGGTCCTGTCCCTTCTTGGGCAAGTGCGGCGGCGGCGTCCCGTGTGCTGGCGATGAGTTGCTTTTCGCGGCCGACGGCGCGCCCGGCCGGGGCCATGGAGCTGACCGCCCCCAGCAGATGCCCGTCGTGATCGAAAACCGGAAAGCTCACACCCCACACGCCGGCGTCCACCGCGCCGTAGCTGAGGGCAAAACCGCGCCCCTGGATCAGCTGGAGCTCCCGCCCCAAGGACGCCGTGGCGTCGGCATCAAGCCCCAGGCCGGAAATCACCGCGGCGCGTTCCTCGGCGCCGATGTAGGCCAGCAGAGCCAATGCGCTTGCTCCCCTGTGCAGCGGCTGGGAGCGGCCGGGCGAGTAACTGCAGCGCAGCATCTGCGGGCCTTCGACGGCTTCGAGGCACAGGGCCTCGGAGCCGCTGATCACCAGATAGGCAGCCAATTCCTGCGTCTCGTCAGAGAGCAGCTGGAGCTGCCGGGTGATGCGGCCCTTCAGCATCGCTTCCTGCCGGAAATTGGCGGCGAGCCTGAGGGATTCCGCGCCCGCACTGTACTGGCCGCGACGCTTGGTCTGCGTTACCAGGCCGGACTGCACCAACGTCGTCAGATGACGGTAGACGGCGCTGGCCGGGATGCCCGTCACGGTGGTGATCTGCGCCGCGGTCAGGGTCCGGTGAGAGGCGAAGGTCAACAAGATCTCCACGACACGCGAGGCGTTGTTGTCCCCTATCACGTTGGTCGGCTCTGCATTCATGGATTTCACGTTAGTGGCTGGAATCACAGACAGGCGAAACTTTTTCCCGGTGACTGGGAAAATATTTTCCGTGACGTGGGAACAAGCGTGCCACCGCTTCTGCCTCAGCGCCCTGACAGGGCCACAAGCAGCCTTCGTTTCCGCAAGAAACTATGGGAGGACCTCCCGCAACCGAAAGGGACTAGTGCGTGTCCACGGCCTCGATCTCGGACTTGTCTTCGCCCCAGAGGGTGTGGAAGGTGCCGTCGGCGTCGATGCGGCCGTAGGTGTGGGCGCCGAAGAGGTCGCGCTGGCCCTGGATCAGGGCGGCCGGGAGGCGCTTGCGGCGCAGGCCGTCGTAGTAGGCCAGCGAGGAGGAGAACACCGGCACCGGGATGCCGAGCTGGACAGCCGTGGAAACAACCCGGCGCCAGGCCGGAAGGACCTCGGCGATCGCCTTGGTGAAGGCGGGCGCGAAGAGCAGGTTGGCCGGCTTCTCCGTTGCGGCGTAGGCCTTGGTGATCTCCTTGAGCAGCTCCGCCCGGATGATGCAGCCGCCGCGCCACAGCGAGGCGATCTCGTCCAGCTTCAGGTCCCAGCCGTATTCCTTCGCGGCCGAGGTGAGCATGTCCAGTCCCTGCGCGTAGGAGACCAGCTTGGAGGCGTACAGCGCCTGGCGCACGTCTTCGACGAAGGTCCCGGGGACCTCGACGTCGGCCCCTGCGCCGGCCAGGAGTTCCTGGGCCAGCACACGCTGCTCCGTCTGGGAGGACAGGGCCCGGGCGAAGACCGATTCGGCGATGCCCGACGTCGGCGATCCCAGTTCGAGCGCGGAGATGACCGTCCAGCGGCCGGTGCCCTTCTGGCCCGCGGCGTCCACCACGACGTCGACGAACGGCTTGCCGGTCCTGGCGTCGACGTGGCCGAGGACCTCGGCGGAGATTTCGATCAGGAAGGAGGCGAGCTCGCCCTGGTTCCACTCCTCGAAGATCTTGGCCTGTTCCGCCGGTTCGATCCCCGCGCCGGAGCGCAGCAGGTCGAAGGCTTCGCCGATGACCTGCATGTCCGCGTATTCGATGCCGTTGTGGACCATCTTGACGAAGTGGCCGGCGCCGTCGGTGCCGATCCAGGCGCAGCACGGCTTGCCGTCCACGTGGGCGGCAATTTTTTCCAGCAGCGGGCCGAGGGCGTCGTAGGACTCCCTGGAGCCGCCGGGCATGATCGAGGGGCCGTTCAGGGCGCCCTCCTCGCCGCCGGAGACGCCGATGCCGACGAAGTGCAGGTCCTTCTTGGCCAGCGCGGCCTCGCGGCGGCGGGTGTCCTCGTAGTGCGAGTTGCCGGCGTCGATGATGATGTCGCCCGCCTCCAGGAGCGGCTCGAGCTGCTCGATCACGGAGTCCACCGGCTTGCCGGCCTTGACCATGATCAGCACGCGGCGCGGCTTCTCCAGCGAGTCGACGAGTTCCTGGAGCGTCTCCGTGCGGACGAAGTCTCCGTCCTGGCCGTGCTTTTCCAGGAGCGCGTCGGTTTTCTCCACGGACCGGTTGTGCAGGGCAACGGTGAAGCCGTTCCGGGCCAGGTTGCGGGCGAGGTTGGCCCCCATCACCGCAAGGCCGGTGACACCGATGTGTGCTGACATCAAAACTCCAATTCATTTCTGTGCAACGAGTGCATTGAGTCCCGCACATCCTGCGGAAGGATGCCTCCCGGTCAGGCCGCGTCATCTTCCAGAGTCAGGTCGCGGTCCTTCGTCTCCGGAGTCTTCAGGGCTTGGACGAGGGAGATCCCGACTATGACCATCATGTAGAGCGCGATTGGCCAGTAAGAATTTGTCGCCCAGACCAGAAGTGCGGAACAGATGATGGGAGCAATACCCCCGCCGAAGATGGCTGAGAACTCACGTGCGATGGCGACACCGGCATAACGGTACTTGGAGCCGAAGAGCTCGGCGTACATGGCGGACTGCGCTGAGATTCCGCCTTCCACGGCGAATGTGAACCCTACGGCATAGACCAGTGCGATCAGCCAGACGTTACCGGTGCTGCTGAGCCAGAACGCAGGAAAAGAGAACAGGAACAGGAAGGACAGGATGAAAACGTTAACTGGTTTACGGCCCCAGCGGTCGGTGGCCCGCCCGGCGATCAGCGCGGCCGGGATGGCGAAAAGCCCGCCGATGGCCAGCATCTGAGGGATCAGTGCCTTGTCGATGTTGACGACGGAGATCAGGAACGTGCCAAGGAAAGCCTGGTAAATGTAGGAGTGGGCATGTGTTCCCATGTTGATGAGGAAAACCTGGCGCAGCGGACGGCGGCCCTTCTGCAGAACTTCCTTGATCGGTGAGGCAGCCTGGACCTGCTCACGTTTCAGCTCCGCAAAGACCGGGGACTCTTTCATGTGCCGACGGATAAAGTAGGCGGCGACCGTGACCACGGCGCTGGAGAGGAAGACGAGGCGCCAGCCCCAGGATTCCAGGTCTTCACGAGGCAGGAGCTGGACCAGGATCCAGGCGAGTGAACCGAAGACGGAGCCGACGGCGGCTCCTGCCCACACGAGGGACGTCATGGCGCCACGTTTGCCTCTGGGCGCGAATTCGGCAAGAAGTACCACTGCGCTTGCCATTTCCGCCCCCGCGCCGAAGCCCTGGATGAACCGGAGCACGGTCAGCAGGATCGGCGCCAAAATGCCGGCTGTCTCGTAGGTAGGGAGCAGGCCCATGGCGAATGTGGCGGTCCCCATCAGGGCGAGGGTGGCCACGAGAACAAACTTCCGCCCGATCTTGTCGCCGAAGCGCGAGAAGAACAGGCCGCCCATGGGGCGGGCAATGAATCCGACGGCGTATGCGCCGAAGCTGGCGATGAAGCCTACTGCGGGGGAGACATTCGGGAAGAAGAGGGTGTTGAAGATGATGGCTGTTCCGACACCGTAGACAACCATGTCGTAGTTTTCCAGGACAGTACCGATGAAGCCGGCCCACCCGGCACGGCGCAACTCCTTGCTGGAAGGTTCGGGAGGGGAGCCAATCGCAGACCGCACCGGCTGAGCTGAGGAAATTGAGGACATTGCATTCCTAATCTGGAGAAAGCGGACCACTCCGTCCGCGACCCTGCAAGTCTAGTGACTATGGCCACAAATGGCAACCGATTGCCGCACTAGAGCCAGTACGTCGCCTCTGAGTCATTTGTCGGTAAGGGTCGTCGGTAGGATGGGGCTGTGACCGAACTCGCGAAGCCTGACTCTGCCCCAACACCCCGAGACGCCAAGAATGGCGCCCGCGAGGGCAGAGGCAACGCCACGATTTACGACATTGCCAAGGTTGCAGGGGTTAATCCGTCCACGGTGTCCCGGGCTCTGAGCAAGCCCGGCCGGGTAAGCCCCAAGACGCAGAAACTGATCGAGGACGCGGCCGCCGGACTCAATTACCATGTCAATCCGTTTGCGCGCGCGCTGCCGACCGGCCGCACCAGCACCCTGGGGCTGATCGTCGCGGATATCACCAATCCGACGTTCTTTGACATCATCCGGGGGACAGAGAGTACAGCTGCCGTGCGCGACTACACCTTGGTCCTCGCCGAATCGGCCGAATCCGCGGTAACCGAATTGATGACAGCCCGGCGATTAATGGCAACCGTGGACGGCCTCATCCTCGCCAGCCCGCGGATGGATGATGACAACATCCGGGCGTTGGCCCGGGACAAGCCCGTGGTTGTCATCAACCGCGAGGTCGAGGGAGTGCCGTGCGTAGTCCCTGATGTCAACAAGGGCATCGGTGAGGCGGTCCGCAGCCTGGCCGCCCACGGCCACCAGAAGATTGCCTTCGTCGCCGGGCCGCCGCAGTCCTGGATGTCTGGCCGCCGCTGGGAGGGCGTCCAGGCCGCCTGTGACTGGTCCCGGCTCGAGGCCGTGCGGCTGGAATCCACAAAACCAACGATCGAGGGGGGCAGGCAGGCCGCGCGCGCTGTCCGCGCCAGCGGCGCCACGGCGGTCCTGACCTACAACGACCTCCTGGCGATCGGACTCATGCAGGAGCTCCAGGCGGCAGGCATCGAGGTGCCCGGGCAGATCAGCATTGTCGGCTTTGACGACATCTTCGGGGCCGACTTCACGACGCCGCCCCTCACCACGGTGCGGGCACCGTTGCGCCAGAGCGGTTCAGATGCCGCAAAACTCCTCTTGCAGATACTGCACGGCGGGACGGAGGATTCCTTTGTGGTGCAAGCAGAAAGCGAACTGGTCATCCGCGGCTCCAGCGGACCGCTCTTCACCCGCTGACGCTGCTCCAGCACCTCCGTCCGCAGCCGTGCGGACCAAAACCCGCAAAGGGTAAAGCACTCAGAGCCGCCCTGGTTGGCAACCGATTGACAAAAATTGCCAAAGGAAGGACTATTGCTTTATGTCAGAGTCGATTGCCGCTAATCCCGACCGGCTCCTCCCCGCGGATCCCGGAACGCGCAGTATTGCCCGCGCGCTTCTGGAGCGGGTGCAGGACCTTCCCATCATTTCTCCGCACGGCCACGTTGACGCCGCCGTCATCGAACACAACACGCCGTTCCCGGACCCGGCCGCGCTGCTGGTCAGCCCGGACCACTACGTCACTCGCCTGATCCATGCCAGCGGAGTGCCACTGGACCGGCTGCGCGCACCCAAGCCGGGGCATACCGCGGCTCCAGTACTGGAGCCCCGCGGTGTCTGGCGCGAGTTCTGCAACTCGTGGCCGCTCTTCGAAGGAACGGCGTCCGGCTACTGGCTCCGCCACCAGTTCGAGAGCGTGTTCGGCCTCCACCAGGAGCTCAGTGCCGAGACCGCTGATGCAACGTATGACGCCATCAGCGCCAGGCTGCAGGAGCCCGGCTTCCGCCCCCGCCAGCTGTTCAAGGACTTCAACATCGAGGTCCTGGCCACCACCGACGACCCGCTCGATGACCTCGCCAGCCACAGGGCCATCGACGAGGATCCCACCTTCCATGGCCGGGTCCTGCCCACGTTCCGCCCGGACCAGTACCTGAACATCGCGCACCCGCAGTGGCAGGCGAACGTCGAGCGACTCATGGCGGCAGCGGCCGACGGCGGAACCGGCTATGCCGGGTACATCAGCGCGCTGAAGAACCGGCGTCGTTATTTCGTGGACCACGGGGCCGTATCGGCGGACCACGGCGTCCGCACGCCCGCAACGCTGAAGCTTGACGACGCCGAGGCGGCCAGGCTGTTCGAGCGGGCCCGCGCCGGCCAGGCCACGGCGCAGGACCGCGAAAACTTTGAAGCCCACATGATGTACCAGATGGCGCGGATGTCGGTCGAGGACGGGCTGGTGATGACCATCCACCCGGGTTCGTACCGCGACCACCACGGGCCTACGTTCAACGCCTACGGCGCGGACACCGGCCACGACATTCCCTTCGCGGTGAACTACACCGAGGCCATCCGCCCCCTCCTGCAGGACTTTGGTACCGCCAAGGACTTCCACCTCGTGCTCTTCACGTTGGATGAGACTGTATTTTCCCGCGAGCTGGCGCCCTTGGCCGGCTTCTACCCGTCTGTGTACCTCGGTGCCCCGTGGTGGTTCCTGGACGCACCGGATGCCATGCTCCGCTTCCGTGCCGCCGTGACTGAAACGGCCGGCTTCTCAAGGTCGTCGGGCTTCATCGACGACACGCGTGCGTTCTGCTCGATCCCGGCCCGGCATGACGCCTCGCGCCGGATCGAGGCCGCCTTCCTGGCGCGCCTTGTCGCCGAGCACCGGGTCAGCGAGGACCGCGCGCACGAGATCATCGTCGACGTCGTCGATTCCGCTCCGAGAAGGGTCTTCAAGCTGTGACCATCGAGCTGCAAATCGGCGAGCAGGCGCCTGTGCCGGCAGCGCTGCCCCGGTTGAACAGGTCCCTCCGGCCCAGCGCCAAGGCGCCGGTCCGGATTGTCCACCTTGGACTGGGCGCCTTCCACCGGTCCCACCAGGCCTGGTACACCCATCAGGCAGGCGACGCCGCCGAGTGGGGCGTCGCCTCCTTCACGGGCCGCAGGCCGGACGCCGCGCTGGCGCTTGCCGGGCAGGACGGTCTGTACACCGTGGTGGAGCGTGCCGACGGCGGTGATTCGTTCGAGATTGTTAGCAGCATTGTTGAGGCCGTGGACGGCGCCAACGTGGGCCGCCTCGCCGAGCTGGTCGCCGCCCCTGCCACGGCGGTCATCACCCTGACCATCACCGAGGCCGCCTACCGCCTTGACTCGGACGGCCAGCTCGACCGCACGGCTCCCGACGTCGTCGCAGACCTTGCGCTTTTGGCCGGTACTGCGGCTGGCGGCGGCACACCGACGACGCCGCTGGGCCGGCTGGTCTTCGCCCTCGCTGCCCGCAGGACCGCCGACGGCGGCCCACTAGCCGTCGTCTGCTGCGACAACCTCTCCAACAACGGAAGCGTTGCCCGCAGCGCGGTGCTTGGCCTGGCCGCGGCATGGGACGCTGGACTGGCTGCCTGGGTTGACGCCAACGTCAGCTTTGTCAGCACCTCCGTGGACCGCATCACGCCGCGGACCACCGACGCCGACCTCGAGGCCGTGGAGGCCGCATGCGGCTACCGCGACAACTCACCGGTAGTGGCCGAGCCCTTCCGCAGTTGGGTACTGAGCGGGGCCTTCCCGGCCGGCCGGCCGCGCTGGGAAGACGCAGGCGCGGTTTTCGTGGACGAGATCGAACCGTTCGAGAACCGCAAGCTCTGGCTGCTTAACGGTGCCCACTCGCTGCTTGCATACGCAGGGCAGCTGCGCGGCCATGCCACTGTGGCCGAGGCATTGGCGGATCCCGCGTGCCTGCACGCCGTCGAGGCTTTCTGGGACGAAGCCGAGGCCAATCTGGCAAGTGCCGGGCTCAAAGGTGCCGAGCTGCGGATTCCGGAGTACCGTGCCGAACTCCTGGACCGCTTTAGGAACGCGCGCATCGCCCACCACCTCGCCCAGATCGCCATGGACGGCAGCACAAAACTGAGGATGCGCGCTGTACCGGTGCTCTTGGCCGAACGCTCCCACGGCAGGTCCGGCGCCGCCGCCGCGCTCATGATTGCCGCATGGATGGACTTCAGTGTCCACGCCGGAACCTTGCAGGATCCGCTCGCAGACGAAGTGGATGCCGCCAACGCGTTGACCGGCACCGGGCGCATCCGCACCCTGTTGGCTCTCCTCAACCCGCAATTGGCAGAGGACCATGCCATCACCGAACTCATTGAAGGCCTGAGCGGCACGTTCACGGAACCAGCAATCGGCCCCTAGTTTTCCCTCATCAGCACGGCCGTATTCAGAGGGTCGGAGCCTGGAGCAACGGTCGTCCCCGTTGCTCCAGCCATGTAGCCACCGCCGGCGCGCCGACCGGTAATTACAAAACACCGAGACTTACTCGGATTGGAAGGATCTGCCATGAAAATCATTGCCGCGGAAGTCTTCGTGACGAGCCCGTCCCGTAACTTCGTCACCCTGCGCATCACCACCGAGGACGGTGTCACCGGGATCGGGGATGCGACCCTGAACGGCCGGGAGCTGGCCGTGGCCGCGTATCTGAAGGAGCATGTCGCGCAGCTGCTGATCGGGAAGGACCCGCACCGGATCGAGGACACCTGGCAGTTCCTCTACCGCTCCTCCTACTGGCGCCGGGGTCCGGTCACGATGGCCGCGATTGCCGCGGTGGACATGGCGTTGTGGGACATCAAGGGCAAGGTCGCGGGGATGCCGGTGTACCAGCTGCTGGGCGGGGCGTCCCGGAACGGGCTGCGCGCCTACGGGCACGCCTCGGGGGCGGATCTGCCCTCGCTGTTCGATTCCGTGCGGGAGCACCTGGAGCTGGGCTACAAGTCGGTCCGGATCCAGACCGCGGTGCCCGGGATCAAGGCCGTCTACGGGGTCGCGGCGCAGGCGCAGGCCTCGGGGGAGCGCTACGACTACGAGCCGGCCGGCCGGGGCGCGTTCCCGGCGGAGGAGGACTGGGACACCCGGGCCTACCTGCGGCACCTGCCCACCGTGTTTGAGGCGGTCCGGAACGAGTTCGGCCCGGAGCTGCCTTTGCTGCACGACGGGCACCACCGGATGACCCCGATCCAGGCCGCGAAGCTGGGCAAGGCCCTGGAGCCCTATGACCTGTTCTGGCTGGAGGACTGCACGCCGGCGGAGAACCAGGAGGCGCTGCGCCTGGTCCGCCAGCACACCACCACGCCGCTGGCGATCGGGGAGATCTTCAACACCGTGTTCGACTACCAGACCCTGATCAAGGAACAGCTGATCGACTACGTCCGGGCCGCGTCGACGCACTTCGGCGGGATCTCGCCGCTGAAGAAGGTGATGGACTTCGCCGCGCAGTACCAGATCAAGTCCGGCTTCCACGGGCCCACGGACATCTCCCCGGTCGGCTTCGCCGCGCAGCTGCACGTCGGCCTGGCGATCCACAACTACGGGATCCAGGAATACATGCAGCACTCGGACGCCACCAACGAGGTCTTCGAGCAGTCCATGACCTTCGTCGACGGCTACCTGCACCCGGGGGAGGCGCCCGGCATCGGCGTCGAGTTCAACGAGCAAGCCGCCGCGGCCTACCCCTACCAGCAGGCCTACCTGCCCTACAACCGCCTCGTCGACGGAACGGTCCACGACTGGTGACGAACAATCAATCCCCCACTCCGAAAGCCGGCGTCACACCTGGCGCCGCGCCCGCCCGCCGCGTTGTTGTCATGGGTCTCCGGCTGCGGCAAGACCACCATCGGTGACCTCGTGGCGCGCGAACTCGGCGTCCCGTTCCTCGACGGCGATTCGCTCCACCCGGTGGAAAACGTCGCCAAGATGGCTGCCGGCAGCCCGCTGACGGATGAGGACCGCTGGCCCTGGCTCGCCACCGTCGGCAACGCACTGGCCGGCGCCGGTGCGGGCGGCCTGGTCCTGGCCTGCTCCGCGCTTCGCCGCAGCTACCGGGACGCCATCCGGGAGCAGGCGCCGGACACCGTGTTCCTGCACCTCGACGGCAGCAAGGACGTCCTCGGCGCCCGGCTGGAGGGCCGCAGCGGACACTTCATGCCGGCCACGCTGCTTGACTCCCAGCTGGCAACCCTGGAACCGCTGGGGGCGGATGAGGCCGGGGTTGTCATGGACATCGCGTCCCCGGTCGAGCGGGTGGTCCGTGATGCTGTGGCCGGCATCAACGGCGAAGAGCAAGACCTACGGGCACGTCTACCGTGATTGATCGGCCACATCGGCCACATCGGCGCGCCGGAGCTTTCCCGGCATATCCGTCCCGGCATCGCTGAACAGAACCTCCTGCCGGCTACCCTTGCGCCAGAACTGCTCCAGGACCTGCTGCTCCAGGAACTGCTCCGCGGCGAGCTGGCCATCCACGGCATGATCCCACCGACGCCTCCCTGATGATTGGCGCCAGTTGCAGTGCTGGGCGCCAGTTGCAGTGCTGGGCGCCATTGGAAGCGAAGCCCACCGTACAATCGCCGCCCGGATCGCGGACAAGACAGTCACGCTGGTCAAGGACACCGCGAACAACCTGCCTACTAAGCCGGAGCCGCACAGACACAGGTGCAGCGGTGAACTTCTACATCCAGATTGTGCTTGGCTTCGCACCGTTCCTCGCCGGGCTTGCGTCCCTGCCCATGACCGTGGTGCTGATCATCACGGCGGGATCGTGGCGAAGAACCTGCCGAAACTGGGTGCGAAGATCCCGACGGCCGTGGGGCCGGTCTTCATGGCGGCTGCGATGCTGTGGCTCACGCAGGTCAGCGCCGAGGGCAGCTACCTCGTCAACATGCTGCCGGCGTTGCTTCTCATGGGCGTCGGGCTGGGCATGGTCTTCGTGCCGATGCAGAACCTCGCACTGTTCGGCGTGGACAAGGATGATTCCGGTGTCGCCGGCGCTTTGGTCAACGCCTCGCAGCAGATCGGTGGTTCCCTGGGCATCGCCCTGTTCAGCACCATCGCTGCCGCAGCCACAGCCGGTGGTGTGTCGCTGGCGTCCCTCTCCGCGGGCTACTCCATGGTCTTCCTCTGGGCAGTGGGAGTTGCGATCCTGATCGCACCGATTGCTCTGCTTCTCATCAACATCGACCGCAAGAAGTTCACCGGAACCGACGGTGACGCCCCCATCGTCCATCTGGGATGAACCCGTCCTAACGGAGATAAAGGATCACCTGGCCTGCCGAATGACGACGGCGGCACTCAGCGAGTGCCGCCGTCAGCAAGTCCGGGTGGACCCAGCGCCGTGGTTCACGCAGCTTCCCATTGACCGGCCGCAGTCGCTTGTAGGCGTCGGTGTCGTTGAAGGAATGCAGATGCGAATCCCGCCACCCGACGGCCGCTTGGATGATGTCGTGGATCCTGTCCAGCGTCAGGGAAGAGTCGACCTCGAGGAGCCGCCAGATGACAGGTTCGCTGCCCACTATCGACACCTTCACCCGCAGTAACGCTGAACCAGGATCTCCATCTACATCGCGTATCGTCACAGCACCATCCTGCCAATTCCGGGTCTCTAAGAGGCGGCCGCTACTCTGGCTAGGCGCTGTCCGAGGCCGTGAGGAACGGGAGGCATTCCGGGACGGGGTCGTCGAGGGGCGCTGGCCAGCCCGGATCGTCTGGGTCTGCGGCGGGGAATGGGTGCCAGGCTGTGAATGAGTCCCAGGCCGTGAATTGGTGCCAGTCCGGGAAGGGGTCCGGGGGCAGTTCCGGTTCGGGATCCCGGCCGGGGTCCGGGCCGGGTTCCTGGCCGGGGTGCCCGGCAGGTGCCGGGTCCGGATGATGTCCCGGATCCGCGGGCAGGCCTTGGTCCGGGCCGGTGTCCGTGCCTGGGTCCGTGCCTGTGTCCGTGGTCGGGATGTGGTGTGGCCAGCGGGGTGGTTCCCAGTCCTGGTGTTCGCTGGGGTAGTGCCGGCCTGAGGGTGAGGTCCACCCTGGTGGGTTGTCTTTGCTGGCTCCGGTTGGTGTCCAGGCGGAGCTGTGTTTGAGGCGGTGGTGTCTCGGGCAGGGCTGGCCGAGGTTGGAGATGCCGGTGTTGCCTCCGTCGGCCCAGGCCAGGAGGTGGTCTGCTTCGTTGTCCAGGGAGTGGTTGCTGCAGCCGGGGAAGGGGCACCTGGCGTCGCGGAGCCGGAGCCATTGACGCTGGGCCTTCGTGACGCGGTAGCTGGTCCGTCCGATTTCCAGGGGTGCGCCGTCGCGGGGGTCGGTCAGGACGCGGTGGAAGGAGTCGGCGCCGTCGGCGATCAGGCGGCGGGCCATCGACGGCGGGATCGGCCCGTACCCGTCCAGGGTGGCTGGTTCGTCGGTGGCGCCCAGGAGGGACAGGACCGGGACGGTGATCAGGACCTGCGCCCGCGGGGACGGGACACCCCCGGCCACGCCCCCGGCCACACCCGCGCCCGTGCCGGTTCCGCCGCCGGCCGTTCCGCCGCTGGTGGTGCCGGTGCCGGTGGTGTGGCTGGTGAGGAGCCAGGTGGCGGTGGTGTCGGCGCGGAGCTGGGCCAGGGGCCGGGCCTCGGCCGGGCCCTGGAGGGCGCGGGCGGCGGCGGTGGTCCGTTCCCAGATCCCTGCGGCGGTGTCTGCCGGGAGGTAGGCGGAGAGCCAGGCCATGCCGTCCCGGTCCGGGTGTAGTCGACCCGGCGGTCCTCGGCGCTTTTGGTGTGGCGTTTTTCGATGCTGACCAGGTGGTGGCGTTCCCGCCAGGCGCGTGCTTTGGCGCGGAACCGGGACGGGACGAGGTCCCCGGCCTGGCACCCGCGGGCGGGGTTGGAGGCGCCGGGGTCCAGGAAGTGCGCTTCCAGCGCGGCCGCTCCGGCGGGATCCAGGCTGGTGGTTTCGTCGACGATGATCCGGGCGTGGCCCCAGGAGATCGTCCCGGCCTGAAGGGCCGTCAGGGTCAGCGGCAGCGCCGTCGTCAGGGCCTGGCATTCGGACAGGAGGGCTCCGGCGGTCCGTTCGCTGACGGTCAGGACACAGGCGACCTCCGCGACCAGGGCCATCTCCTGGGCGGTGCGTTCCTGCGGGGACGCCGCCGGTGAGGCCATGGCCCTGGCCGCCTGCACGTATTCGGCGGCCAGCCTCACCTTCAGCGCGGCGGTCCGGGCTTCCAGCCGGGCCACCTCGGCGAGACCGTCCAGGCAGGCATCCGCCAGATTCCGCAGCGGATCGGTGTCTCGCAGCGGATCGGCGGCGGGCGGATCAGGGCGGTCCGCGCCGGTGCCGGTGAAGGCAGCAAGCACAGCAGCGGACGCGGCGACGGCCGCCAGGGCCTCCCTGCTTTCCGCACTCCAGGCTGTTCTGCTTTCCATACCCAAAGCATCTCAGGAGGCACCGACATTAATGATGGAATGAGTGGTACCGCGGTGTGACTCAGGCACCGACTGACGGCTTCTGGCCTGTCTTCTAAATGATCAGTCCACCGCGGTACCACCGCAGGAAACGCGGCGGCCAGGTGGACATGACTTAATAGAATGGTTCCAAAAGACCCATTACCGTCTCGTCTGCCCACCCGGCACTACCGACGCACGCACCCAGGATTCAGATCCACTTGGGTGCTGCCGGTACCTGGCCGAGGGCTGCGCCGTTCTCTGCGGTGACGCCGCCGCTGCCACGGCCTGCGGCCCATTCGACCACTGCGGCCAACGATCCGGATACCACTGTGGGGGACGCCGACGTGGAGTCCCCGAACGTGAGATCGCGGTCAGTTACCTTAACCACGAGGCCCTCGTCCGTGCCGCGGGCCTGCCAGGCGCCGGTGATATCCCGGAGGAGCCGCTCCAGCACGGGTACCGGGATGTCCCCGAAGGCGGCGCCGTTGGCCAGGTCGACGGCGTGCATCCAGACTTCTCGGCTGCGCATCCAGACCGTTTCCGTGGCAGGCACTTCCCGGCCCTGGATCGTCCGCACTTTGTGGCGCCAGGCGTCCTCCAGCAGGTCGCGCCATTCGACGTTCAGGTGCACGGCGGAGTGGTCAAACAGGTTCCGCAGCGCGATCGGGCTCAGCGTGGCGCCGAAGTCGATCTCGTGGTCACGGACCGCGGTGGACGGGTACATCGGGGTTTCCACTCCGGTGGCCGCCCACTCGATGAGCCGGGCGATGGCCCGGGCGTTGTAGCCGATGTGCGCCGTGATGTGGCGGCGGGTCCAGCCCGGCAGCAGCGAATCGCCGTCGAGCTCCGCGTCACTGAGTTCGTTGAGCTTGCGGGCGAAGAACGCCGTGCCCCGGCGCGCCTGCAGCAGTGCCACAAGCAGCTCTGGGTCCGTGGTCTGGTCGTGGCGGGCAACCATCAGGCTTCCTTGACCACACGGTTCTTCAGCTGGCCCAGTCCCTCGATGGTGGTAACCAGGAGCTGGCCTTCCTGCAGGTAGCGCTTGGGGTCCTGGGCGTGGCCAACACCGCCGGGGGTGCCGGTGGCGATCACGTCGCCCGGGTTCAGCGTGATGATGGTGGAGATGTAGGAGACCAGGTACTCGGGAGTGAAGACGAGGTCGCCGGTGGGGGTCTGCTGCTGGACTTCGCCGTCGACCTCGGAGGTCATCAACGGGCCGGCGGTGAATTCGTCCTTGGTGACAAGTGCGGGCCCGAACGGGGTGGACTTTTCCCAGGTCTTGCCCTGCAGCCACTGGATGGTGCGGAACTGGTAGTCCCGCATGCTCACGTCGTTCAGCACGGCGTAGCCGGCGATGTGGTCCGCGGCGTCGGCTTCGCTGATCCGGCGGCCTTTCTTGCCGATGACGACGGCGAGTTCGGCCTCCCAGTCGACGGCGTCGGATTCCTGCGGGAGGGCCAGGTCATCGTTCGGGCCGATCAGGGATTCCTGGTACTTGGCGAACAAGGTGGGGAACTCGGGGACTTCCCGGCCCATTTCCTTGATGTGGTTGCGGTAGTTGTGGCCCACGCAGATGATCTTGCCGGGGGAGGGGACGACGGCGTCGAGGTCCGCGCCGTCGAGCGGGTGCGTGGCGCCGTTGGCTGCCTTCGCGGTCGCCTCCCAGCCTGCTGAGCGGAGCAGCTCTCCGACGTCGGCAAAGCCGTTGATCTCGGTCAGGGTGTCGCCGTCCTGGCGGACGGCCTGGGCTACTGTTTTGTCCCCCTGGGGGAGGCGGAGGGTGAGGAGTCTCATTTGTTGCGTCCTTCGATGTAGGTGCGGTTGAAGTTCAGCCGTTCGAAAATGGGGGCGTCACTGAAGCGGAAGAGATCGAACCCGGTGTCCGCCTGCAGGTCCGCCTGCAGCTCGGCCCGGAGGGACCATTCTGTCCAGGACGGGACGACGAAGAGGTCGCCCTTTTCCAGGGTCCTGGTTTCGCCGTTCAGGACCACGGAGCCGGAGCCTTCGAAGACCTGCCAGACGCTGGAGCCGACTTCGCGGACGGCTTCGGTGGAGGCGCCGGCGCGGAGGCGGTGGAATTCGGCCCTGATGGTCGGCATCACGTCGCCGCCGGTGGTGGGGTTGGTGTAGCGGACGGCGGCGTGGCCCTGGGACACAGTGGCCGGGTGGCCCTCGTCCTCGAGCAGCAGCTGCTCGCGCAATGCCCGGTCCGTGTGTTCCCAGCGGTAGGCCGCGATGGGGGAGCTGGTGGTGTCATCCAGGCCGGAGAGCGGACGCAGGCCCGGGTGGGCCCAGAGCCGCTCGGCCCGGGAGATGTCCGGGGTGGCCTCGTCCGTGACGCGCTCGGTGCCGAACTCGAAGAAGCCGGCGTCGGCGTAGTGCACAAAGGGGATGTCCAGGCCGTCGATCCAGGCCATGGGCTCATCGGTGTCGTTGTGGTGGCCGTGGAAGTTCCAGCCCGGGGTCAGCAGGAAGTCGCCGCGGGGACATCCGCACCGGGTCCCCGTTCACCACCGTCCAGACGCCTTCGCCCTCGACGACGAAGCGGAACGCGTTCTGGGAGTGGCGGTGCTCGGGCGCGGTCTCGCGGGCGCCGAGGTACTGGATGGCTGCCCACAGCGTGGGGGTCGCGTAGGGCGTGTTCGCCAGGCCCGGGTTGGCCAGGGCAATGGCGCGGCGTTCGCCGCCGCGGCCCACCGGGACAAGATCGCCCGCCCGGGCAGCCAGCGGGTACAGGTCGCTCCACCGCCAGACGTGGGGCACCGCCTTGGGGGTCGGGACCATCGGCATCAGGTCGGCGATCCCGGTCCAGAGCGGGATCAGGTTCTCGCGGTCAAAATCCCGGTACAGCTCCTTCAGCTGGGCAGCCTCTTCGGGCGTCGGCTCCGGAGCAGTGTGCCCCGCGGCCACTGATTCATGAGTCGTGTTCTCGGCGCTGATGGACACGTGGGCCTCCTCGGTAGGTCAGAACAGTTCTTTGGCGTAGTTCGACTCTACGGACGCAGGTATGTGATCCCGAGCATATTCTGCTGGTCAGAATTGATTGACTGTTCCTGCTGGGTGGCCAGCCAGGTGCTCAGCCCGGCCCGGCCGGATTCGCCGCGATATCGATCTCCAGCTGCCGGCAGGTTTCCTGCAGGGCGGGGACGAGCCCGGAGTCGAACACCCGGCGGAAGCGGGTCGCGGGAGTGGCGACGCTGAGCGCGCCGACCACCTGCCCGTGCCGGTTGTGCAGGGCCATCCCGAGGGCGCTCACACCCTCCTCCGTGCCTTCGAAATTGGCCGCGAAGCCGTTGCTGCGGACGGACGCCAGCTCGCGCAGGAACGCCGGGTAATCCGTCGCCGGAATGGTGTCCCCGCCAATCTCGGCATTGTTGCTGCGGAAGAGCTGGTCGATCATGTGGAGTTCCAGTTCGGCGAGCATGGCCTTGCCTCCGGAGGTCTTGTTGGCTGGCATCACCGTCCCCTGCCGGTCACCAACCCGTAACACATTGTCCCCTTCCACCGTGGCCAGGAACCGCACTTTCGTACCCACCCGCACCATGAGGTTGACGGTCTCGTTGAGTTGCGCGGAGAGCAGCTCCATGTGCGGCTGGGCGAGCGAGCGGAGCAGCCTGGTCCAGCTCAGCCCGGCCGGCCCGACGCCCATTGCCGGGCCGGGGACATAGCGGCGGGTTTCATCCTGTACGGCGAAACCCCGGTAGACCAGCATCGCCAAGAGGCGGTGGGCGGTGGACGGGGCCACGCCCAGCTCCTCGGCGGCGTCCTTGAGCCGCAGTGCGCCGCCGTCGCGGAGCAACTGAAGGAGCTGCAAGGCGTTGTCGACTGCCTCGATGGAATAGGTGGGCCGCTTCTGTACGGGCATCCGGGCGGACTTGGCTGATGGGTTGTTCTGCACATCAGAATTGTATTGTGGTTCACCTGTGACCGCTACGACAGTAGTGGGATGAATCACACACCTTCCGCCGTAGCACCGCAACTGTCCTCGCCGGGGGCTCCCGCCCCCACTACCGCCGATGGGCCTGCATCAGGGTTCTCCAAAGGCTCGGCAGCAGCCGTCCTCGTCTGCTGGCTATTGGTGGTCTTCGATGGCTACGACCTCATCGTCTACGGCACCGTCCAGTCCTCCCTGATCTCCGAGACCGGCTGGGGCCTGAGCAAGGCCACCGCCGGGACCATTGGATCCATGGCCTTCCTCGGCATGATGATCGGTGCCATCTTTGCCGGCCGGATGGCCGACTCCTGGGGCCGCCGCCGTACCATCCTCGGCTGCGCCATCATCTTCTCGATCTTCACCATCCTCTGCGCCTTCGCCCCCAACGCCGCCGTCTTCGGGGCACTGCGGCTCCTCGCCGGCGTCGGGCTTGGCGGACTGGTGCCCTCGGCGAATGCACTCGTTGCCGAGCTGGTCCCCACCAAATGGCGGTCCACCATCGCTACCCTGATGATGTCCGGCGTCCCGATCGGCGGATCCATTGCGGCCCTCGTCGGCATCCAGCTGATCCCCGCCTTCGGCTGGGAGTCCATGTTCCTCGTGGCCGTGCTCGCACTGATGATCGTGGTGCCGCTCGGACTGAAATACCTTCCGGAGACGCTGGCCCCGGTCCGCGCCACAGGCAGTGCAACAGGCAAAGCTGCACGCAAGGCAGCCGGCAGCGGTCGCAAGATCATGGAGCCGTCAGGCTTCAAGTCCCTGCTCCGCGCCCCGTACCTGGGGGTCAGCGTGCTTTTCGCCCTGGCGACGCTCGCCACACTGTTTGCTTGGTACGGGCTGGGCACCTGGCTGCCCAACCTCATGCAGCTGGCCGGGTACAACCTGGGCTCCGCCCTGACCTTCGCCCTTGCCCTTAACCTCGGGGCGGTGGCCGGCTCGGTCATCACGGCCTGGGCAGGCACCCGCTTCGGTCCGATTCCGACCGCCATCGCCGCGGCCGCCGTCGCCGCCGGCGCGCTGGTGGTCCTGGTCGCGGGACCGCCGGTCAGCGTCGTGTACCTCATGCTGGTCCTCGCCGGCGTCGGCACCCACGGCACGCAGTGCCTCATCATCGCCGCCGTCGCGAGCCACTATCCCGGACACCTGCGGGGGACCGCGCTGGGCTGGGCGCTGGGGACCGGCCGCATCGGCGCCGTCGCCGCACCGCAGGCAGGTGGCCTCCTGCTGGCCGCCGGGCTGGGTGTCAGTTCCAATTTCCTCGCATTCGCCGGTGCCGCCGCGATCGCCGCGGTCCTGCTGGCCGCTGTCGGCCTCAAACTGAAGTCAAAACTCTCCATCTCACCCTCACCAACAGGAGCAAGCAATGTCTGAGCACGCCACGTCCACCGATGTCCTCGTCATCGGAGGGGGAATGGCCGGACTGGCCGGAGCCCTCGCGCTGCGGGAAAACGGCGCCAACGTCACCCTCGTGGAGCGGGCCCCTGAATTCGGCGAGGTCGGCGCGGGGCTGCAGATGGCCCCCAACGCGTCCCGAGTCCTCAAACGCTGGGGCCTGCTGGAAAAGGCACTGGAAATCGGCGTCCAGCCCAAACACCTGGTCTTCCGCGACGCCGTCACCGGCGAGGAGCTCACCCGCCAGACGCTCGACGGGGAATTCGCGGAACGCTACGGCGCACCGTACGTTGTGATCCACCGCAGCGACCTGCACCGGGTCCTGCTCGAAGGCTGTGAGGCGGCCGGCGTCAAGCTCGTCAACGACGTCCTAGTCGAAAGTGTTGAGACCGTGAACGGCCGGGGTGTGGCCCACACCGCCGCAGGCGTGGACTACGAGGCCGACGTCGTGATCGGCGCCGACGGACTCAAGTCCACCCTGCGCCCGCTCGTCGCCACCGACCAGCCGGTCCCCTCGGCCTACGTGGCCTACCGAGGCACCGTGCCGATCACCGAAAACACGCCCAAGGCCGACCTCGAGGACGTGATCGTCTACCTCGGCCCGGACTGCCACCTCGTGCAGTACCCGCTGCGCAAGGGCGAGCTGCTGAACACCGTGGCCGTTTTCAAGTCCGCCTCCTTCGAGCGCGGCGAAGAGCAGTACGGGGGAGTGGACGAGCTTGAGGCCGCATACAAGGATTGCGTCCCGGCCGTTCAGGAAGCGCTGAAGAACCTGGGCACCGGCATCCGCTGGCCCATGTACGACCGCGACCCGATCGTAAACTGGGTCGCCGGCCGGATGGTGCTGATGGGCGACGCCGCCCATCCCATGCTCCAGTACCTCGCCCAGGGCGCCTGCCAGGCGCTCGAGGACGCAGCCGTGCTGCAGGACGTCAGCAACGGCACCGTGTTCACCCCGGACGGCGTCAACCCGGAAGCCTGGGACGACGCCATCAAGGAATTCAACAACCTCCGCGCCGGCCGAACCGCCCGGGTCCAGCGCACCGCCCGCATCTGGGGCGAATCCTGGCACGTCTCCGGACTGGCCCGGACGCTGCGCAACCTGCTCTTCAAGAGCCGGAAGGACAACGACTTCCAGTACAACGACTGGCTGTACGGCCAGACCGGCGATGGCGTGCCGGCCGTTGACGTGACTCACTCCAGTCTGGCGAACCGGATTTCTGCCTGACCTGGCGACGGGTCCCCGGACCGGAGCACGTTCCGACCGGCACACTCAAACCAGCAGGCATCAGCCGAATACTTGCAAGAAACCCATAGACACTCAAAAGCACGGGGTGCGGACATTGCCCACACCCCGTGCTTTTGACTTGGCCGCACCGGCGCCGGATCGGGCCGGATTGGCGATGTCTTCAGGGGATTGAGCTTTGTGTCTGCGGTCTGGAGTACGGTCCGAGCCACACTTGGGCCCACGATTCCCCCTCGACAGCCCTCCGGAAGTCTGGGCACGTGCTGTATCTAGCGCAGTAGGACAACTAGCGCAGTACGACGGTCCGGTTGCCTTGGAGGAAAACGCGTCCCTCGCAGTGCCAGCGGACGGCGTTGGACAGTGCTTTGCACTCGGTGTCCCGTCCGGCGGCCACGAGATCGTCGGGCCCGTAGGTGTGGTCCACCTCCACCACCTGTTGGGAGATGATGGGCCCTTCATCGAGCTCCGCGTTGACGTAGTGGGCGGTGGCGCCGACGGTCTTCACGCCGCGGGCGTGCGCCTGGTGGTAGGGCTTGGCGCCCTTGAAGCTGGGCAGGAAGGAGTGATGGATGTTGATGGCGCGGCCGTCCAGGCGGCGGGTGAGTTCGTCGCTGAGGACCTGCATGTACCGGGCCAGCACCACCAGTTCGACATCCAGCCGGTCGACGAGCTCCAGGAGGCGTTCCTCGGCTGCCGGCTTGGTGTCTGCCGTGACGGGCACATGAAAGAAAGGGATGCCGTGCCATTCCACGATCCCCCGGTGGTCCGGATGGTTCGAGACGACTCCGACAGTATCGATGGGCAGTTCACCGATGCGGGCGCGGAACAGCAGATCGTTGAGGCAGTGCTCGAATTTCGAGACCATGATCAGGACCCGGCGTTTCGTCCCGTAAGCGCGCAGTTGCCACTGCATGCCAAATTTTTCGGCTACGGGCACGAAGGCATCCCGGAGCGTATCAGTGATGGCAGGTTTGCCGGCCGGGTCTCCGTCCGAAGCAAAGTGGATCCGCATGAAGAAGTGGCCGTTCACCTCTGAGTCGAACTGCTTGCTTTCCAGGATGTCGCAGCCTTGTTCCAGCAGGAATCCGGAGACGGCGTGGACGAGCCCCCGTGTTTCCGGGCAATCGAGGGTCAGGACGTATTCAGCGGCGCTGCCAGTTAGGGTTTCCACGGTTCAGCACTCGATCACGTTCACGGCGAGGCCCCCGCGGGAGGTTTCCTTGTACTTGGTTT
This sequence comes from Arthrobacter sp. UYCu723, assembly GCF_054059215.1. NCBI lineage: Bacteria > Bacillati > Actinomycetota > Actinomycetes > Micrococcales > Micrococcaceae > Arthrobacter > Arthrobacter sp. UYCu723. Next base: position 4,544,123 of record NZ_JBSSBW010000001.1, on the reverse strand, counting down.
TCATGTCCGCTCCTGTTTCGCGCATGGTCTTGATGGCTTTGTCCAGCGACACTTTGTGGCTGCCGTCGCCGTGGAGGCACAGGCGGGCGGCGTTGATGGCTTTGACGCTGGCAATGGCATTGCGTTCGATGCACGGAATCTGCACCAGCCCGCCGACAGGGTCGCAGGTCAGCCCGAGGTTGTGTTCAATCCCGACCTCGGCGGCGTTTTCCACCTGCGCCGGGGTGCCGCCGAGGACTTCGCACAGCCCGGCCGCCGCCATGGAGCAGGCCGATCCGACCTCGCCCTGGCAACCGACCTCGGCCCCGGAGATGGAGGCATTGATCTTGAACAGGATCCCGACGGCGGCGGCCGTCAGCAGGAAACGGACGACGCCGTCGTCGTTGGCTCCGGGGACGAACTTGACGTAATAGTGCAAGACGGCCGGCACTATGCCGGCCGCACCGTTGGTGGGTGCGGTGACGATCCGCCCGCCGGCGGCGTTCTCCTCGTTGACGGCGAGGGCGAACAGGTTCACCCACTCCATGGCGAGCAGCGGGTCGGCAGGCACCTGCACCGGGGACGGGTTCCGGGCTTCCGCGTCGGCGCTGACAGCGGTTGCTGCCAGCGTCCTGAACAGGGAAGGGGCCCGCCGCTTGACGTTCAACCCGCCGGGCAGGATTCCCTCGGCCGCGCAGCCGTTCTCCACGCACTGGCGCATGACCGCCCACAGGGCCAGGAGCTTGTCCCGGAGTTCGGCCTCGCTGTGCCAGACGAGTTCGTTGGCGAGCATGACCTCGGCGATGGACATGCCCTCCCGATCGCAGATGGCCAGGAGTTCGTCGGCTGTTGTGAAGGGGTAGGGCAGCACGGTGTCGTCTGCCACCACCTGGTCGCCGGCGTCGGCATCGCCGTCAACCACGAAGCCGCCCCCAATGGAATAGAAGCTCCGTTCGCTGAGGACGGCGCCGGTGTGGTCCAGCGCCCGGAAGGTCATGCCGTTGGGGTGGGCCGGCAGGGACTTGCGGCGGTGCAGCACCACGTCCTCGTCCCAGTTGAAGTCCACGCGGTGGTCTCCGCCGATCCGGAGTTCGGCATCCAGGGCAGCGGCCGCCACCTGGTCATCGGCGGTTCCGGTGTCCACACTCTCCGGGTCCTGGCCCTGAAGGCCCAGGACCACGGCCTTGTCTGAACCGTGGCCCCGGCCGGTGGCGCCGAGGGAGCCGAACAGTTCGGCCTGCACCCGTGTGGTTGAGCTCAGGAGCCCGCCGCTTTTGAGGCCGTCGGCAAAGAGCTTCGCCGCCCGCATCGGGCCGACCGTGTGGGAGGAGGACGGCCCGATGCCAACAGAAAACAGGTCCAGGACGCTGAGCGCCATCAGGGGACCTCGGGGGAGGCGTATTCGCGCATCGCGTCGAGGAGCCACCGGCCAAGGAAGTCCGCGAACGATGCCCGGGGGAAGAGCCGGAAGCTTTCCTCCCCGGTCTTCTGCAGCACAACCGGGATGTTGCCGACCTCGGTGGCGAGGGCTGTTCCGGGCTTGAAGACGCGGGGGTGCAGGTCCAGGGAGCAGCCCTTCTCCAGGACGGCCCGCGCCCGGGGACCGGACAGTTCGAACGTGGTGCGGTTGGCGGAGAGATCCACCACCTGGCCCGGGGCGTCGCCCAGTGCTTCCGTGAGAGAGCCGATGAGGTTGCCGCCAAGGGAATCGTGGGCAGCTTCCGGTGCCACGACCATGAACTCGGACGGACCGAGCCAGAGGACGCTGATGCGGTCCGAGCCGGTCACGTCGCCGCAGCGTGCCGGCAGGCCGCCGGTAAGGGACGCGATCCGTGATCCTTCCTCGGAGCGGGGGTCAACGCGGATTCCGGCCATGGTCTGGAAGGGGCCTTCGTTGAGGACTACTTTTCCCGGGATGGAGCCGGATTCAAGTGCGGGCGTCAGGTGGGAGGCGGGGCTGCGGCGGATGTCCCGCAGTCCATTGACGCCATGGAGTGCTGCTGTATTAGCCATCTTTGCGGGTCCCTTCAGAGTCAAAAAGTACGGTTTCTGCGACAACGACGTCCACCAGCTGGTCCCCGGCGGCGGCCACCAGGGTTTCGCCGATCCGGTTGCGGCCGTTCTTGATCAGGGCCAGGGCGAATGAGCGTCCCAGCGCCGCACTGTGGTAGCTGGAGGTCACGAATCCCTGCATGGGGACGGGGCCGTAGGCAGGGTTGACGGTGATGTCCTGCTCCACCAGCTGGGTGCCTTCGGGCAGCCGGATCGTGCCGTCCACGGGCAGGACGCTGACCAGGTGCTTCCGGTCGGTGCGGCCGGCATCCTTGCGTGCATAGGAGCGTTTGCCGATGAAGTCCTTGACCTTGGATACGACCCATTCCATGCCGGCGTCCTGCGGGGTCACGGTCCCGTCGGTGTCCTGCCCGACGATCGGGTAGCCCTTCTCGGCCCGCAGCACGTGCATCGTTTCGGTGCCGTAGGGGGTGATGTTGAATTCCGCCCCGGCCGCGGCCACGGCTTCCCAGGTGTTCAGCCCGTACCAGGCCGGGATGTTGATTTCGTAGGCCAGTTCGCCGGAGAACGAGATCCGGCAGATCCGTGCCCGGACGCCGGAGGCCAGGGTTGTTTCCTTGAACATCATGAACGGGAAAGCCTCGGCCTCGAGGCCGCCGTCGGCAGCCAGTTCCGGGGCCAGCTTCGCGACGACGGCGCGGGATTTCGGTCCGACGACGGCGATGGTGGACCACTGCTCCGTGACGGAGGTGCAGTGCACGTCCAGGTCCGGCCATTCGGTCTGCAGCCATTCCTCCAGCCAGTCCAGCACCTTCGCGGCGCCGCCGGTGGTGGTGGTCATGAAGAACCGGTCCGCGTCCAGGCGCAGCGTGACGCCGTCGTCGAAGACCATCCCGTCCGGCGTGCACATCACGCCGTACCGGGCCGAGCCCGGCGCCAGTTTCTTGAACGCGTTGGTGTAGATGCGGTTCAGGAACTCGCCCGCGTCCTTGCCGCGGATCTCGATCTTGCCCAGCGTGGTGGCGTCCATGAAGCCCACGGAGTCCCGGACGGCGGCGCATTCACGCAGCACCGCGGTGTCCATATCCTCCCCGTCCTGCGGGTAGTACCAGGGCCGCTTCCACTGCCCCACGTCTTCGAAGAGCGCCCCCCTCGCGACGTGCCAGGCGTGGATGGAGGTGAGGCGGGCAGGGTCGAAGAGTTCGCCGCGCTGGCGTCCGGCCAGGGCAGCGAACGCCACCGGGGTGAAGGGGGCGCGGTACGCGGTGGTACCGATTTCCCCGATCCCGGGTGTGCCGTCGGCGGACCCCCCGCCACCGTGCTTGAGGGCCGCGGCGATGACACCGATCGCGTTCACCCCGGAGGTCTTGCCCTGGTCGTTGGCGGTGCTGATGGACGTGTAGCGCTTGATGTGCTCCACCGAGCGCATGCCGGCCCCGGTGGAGCGGAGGACGTCGGCCACGGACTGGTCCCGCTGGAAGTCGACGAAGTGGTGGTGCCAGTCCTCCGGGCCGCCTTTCTGCCCGGGGACCAGCCACAGCTGGCGGGTCGGTGCGGAGGCGCGCGGCGCCGTCGGCGTTACCGGCTTTGCATCGGAGTCGGCGGCGGAGTCGAAGCCGACGGCGCCGACCGCCGAGTCCCCGGCTGCGATGCCTTCGGCGACGCAGTCGTCGAGTTCGAAACTGCCGCGGCCCGAACCGGCCACCTGCTGGCTGGGAACCACGCTGCTGGGCACGAACGCCGCCAGGTCCTCGTCCCAGCGGAGCTTGCCCTGGCGCTGGGAGTGCAGGTGCACCACGGGTGACCAGCCGCCGGAGACGGCCAGCAGGTCGCAGGAGAGCTGTTCGACGCCGGAGGTGAGTTCGCCGGCGTCGTTGATGCTCCGGACAGTGACGCCGAGGAGCCGTTCCTGGCCGGTGGTGTCGGCGACGGCGCTGCCAATCAGCACCCGTGTGCCGGCTGCGGCTGCTGCGGCTGCCTTTTCGCTCAGCTGCGCACGGGCGTCCACGACGGCTTCGACGGTGATGCCGGCGGCACGGAGGTCGGTGGCCAGGCTGTAGGCGCTGTCGTTGGTGGTGCCGATGACCACCCGGGAACCGGCGGCCACGGCGTAGCGGTTGAGGTAGCTGCGGACCGCGGAGGCGAGCATGATGCCGGGGCGGTCGTTGTTTTCGAAGACCAGCGGGCGTTCGTGTGCGCCCGGGGCCAGGATGACCTGGGCGGCGCGGATGTGCCAGATCCGTTGGCGGGACACGCCGGGTGCGGCCGGGGTGAGGAAGTGGTCCGTCCGGTTCTGGGCCGCGATGACGTAGTTGGAGTCGTAGGAGCCGAAGGCGGTGGTGCGGTTCAGCACCGTGCACTCGGCCGCGGAGATCAGTTCGGCTTCTACATTGGCCACCCAGTCAAGCGCGGGTACCCCTTCAATGGTGTCCGCGAGTGCCGGATCGGTGGATCCGGACAACAGCGAGCCGCCCAGTTCGGGCTGGTCGTCAATGAGGATGACCCGGGCGCCGGCACGGACGGCCTGGCGCGCTGCGGCCAGGCCTGCCGGGCCGCCGCCGACCACGAGGACGTCGGTGTGGACGTACTTCTTGTCGTACTCGGCGCGGTCCTCGTCCGGGTCCAGCTTTCCCAGTCCGTTGAGGAGTTCGGCGCCGAGGCCGTCCACGAGGGACACTGTGGTGGCGGGGAGCATGGACTCGGCCACGTGGCCCGGGAACCGGGCGGCGATCTTGACGAGGGCGTTGGATTCCTCGACTCCGGCGGACATGATGCCGCGGGGCCGGTCCTCGTAGAGGGAGTTGCCCGCAGTGATGTGGCCGTTGGCCAGCAGGGCGGAGGCGAGGGTGTCGCCGGGGTGGCCGGCGTATTCACGGCCGTCCAGGGTGAAGCGCCAGGTGACGCTGCGGTCGATGCGTCCGCCGGTGCCAAGACGCGCGGGCTGCTGCTGAGCGGTCATTTGATTGCTCCTTCCGGGGAGACGGGGCTGGCGACTGTGGGGGCAGTGGTTCCCGTGGCTGCGTTTTCCTTGTCAGGGCGCGGCTGGCCCATCGGGTAGACGGCCTGGATGTCGTAGGTGACGGTGTCGCGGAGCATGTTGAACCATTGCCGGCAGCCGGTGCTGTGCAGCCAGCGTTCGGCGAACGCGCCTTTGGTGTTGTCGCGGTAGAACAGGTACTCGGCCCATTCGCGGTCGGTGAGTTCTGCCGGGTTTTCGGGGTAGGCAATGTGGGCCTGGCCGCCGTACTGGAATTCGGTTTCGTCCCGGGGGCCGCAGTTGGGGCAGGGGATCAGGAGCATGTCCATACCTCTTTCTAGTGGGCCACGGCGGCGGCGCCGTGTTCGTCGATCAGGGCGCCGGTTTCGAAGCGTTCCAGGGCGAAGGGTTGGTTGAGTTTGTGCGGCGTTCCGGTGGCGATGGTGTGCGCGAACGTCATTCCGGCCGCCGGGGTGCCCTTGAATCCGCCGGTTCCCCAGCCGCAGTTGACGAACATGTTCTCCACCGGGGTGGTGCCGACGATGGGGGAGGCGTCGAGGGTGGTGTCCACGATCCCGCCCCAGGTCCGGAGCACATGGGCGCGGGCGAAGATCGGGAAAAGTTCGACGGCGGCTGCCATCTGGTGCTCGATGACGTGGAAGGAGCCGCGCTGGCCGTAGCCGTTGTAGGAGTCGACGCCGGCGCCCATGACCAGTTCGCCCTTGTGTGCCTGGGAGACGTAGACGTGGACGTGGTTGGACATGACCACGGTGGGGTGGACGGGTTCGTGCAGTTCAGACACGAGTGCCTGGAGCGGGTGGGATTGGATCGGCAGCCGGAAGCCGGCCATTTCGGCGAGGACCGAGCTGTGGCCGGCCGCGCAGAGACCGACCTTTTCGGTGTGGATGGTGCCGCGGCTGGTCTTGACACCCACTACGCGGTTCCCGTCCTTGAGGAAGCCGGTCACTTCGCAGTTCTGGATGATATCCACGCCGAGCTCGTCGCATTTACGGGCGAAGGCCCACGCGACGTGGTCGTGCTTGGCGATGCCGGCGCGGGGCTGGTAGGTGGCACCCATGACCGGGTAGCGGATGTTGTCGTTGATGTTCAGGATCGGGCAGAGTTCCTTGACCTGCTTGGGGTCCAGCCACTCGGCGTCCACGCCATTGAGCTTGTTGGCGCCGACCCGGCGCATGCTTTCGCGGACGTCGCCGAGGGTGTGGGCCAGGTTCATCACGCCGCGCTGGCTGAACAGGAAGTCGTATTCGAGTTCCTCCGGCAGGATTTCCCAGAGCTTCAGGGCGTGCTCATAGATCGCCGCGCTCTCGTCCCAGAGGTAGTTGGAACGGATGATGGTGGTGTTCCGGGCCATGTTGCCCCCCGCGAGCCAGCCTTTTTCGAGGATGGCGATGTTGGTCATCCCGTGGTTTTTGGCCAGGTAATAGGCGGTGGCCAGTCCGTGGCCGCCGCCGCCGACAATCACGGCGTCATAGGATGACTTGGGCTCGGGGTTGCGCCAAAGGAAGTCCGGGTGTTCCGGAAGCTGTTCCGTGGTCATTGTGCTGCTCCAATCAGTTCTGCCTCAAGCCCGGATGCCGCTGCCTTGCCGCCAAGGTGCGGGTACAGAGGGAATCGTGCCGCCAGGGAGGCCACGCGCCTGCGGAGGCCGGCGGCGGTTTCGTCGCTGAGTTCGTTGTCTGTTGCCGGTGAAATGAGTGCGGAGGCGATGATGTCAGCCACCTCCGTGAATTCCGGGGCGCCGAAGCCGCGGGTGGCCAGGGCGGGGGTGCCGATCCGCAGTCCGGAGGAGACCATGGGCGGGCGGGGGTCAAACGGAACCGCGTTCCGGTTCACGGTGATGCCGATCCGGTGCAACCTGTCCTCTGCCTGCTGCCCGTCCAGCTCCGAGTGCCGCAGGTCCACCAGGACCAGGTGCACATCGGTGCCGCCGTTGACCACGGAGATCCCGGCTCCCGCGACGTCATCGCGCAGGAGCCTTGACGCGAGAATGCGGGCACCCTCGAGGGTGCGCTCCTGGCGTTCCTTGAACTCGGCCGAGGCGGCGATCTTGAAAGCAACGGCTTTGGCCGCGATCACGTGTTCCAGCGGACCGCCCTGCTGGCCGGGGAACACGGCGCTGTTGATCTTGCGCGCATACTCCTCTCTGCTTAGGATCACCCCGCCGCGCGGGCCGCCGAGGGTCTTGTGCGTGGTGGTGGTGACGACGTCGGCATACGGCACCGGGTTCGGGTGCAGCCCGGCGGCGACGAGTCCGGCGAAGTGCGCCATGTCCACCATCAGGTAGGCGCCCACCAGATCCGCGATCCGGCGGAACTCCGCGAAGTCCAACTGCCGGGAGTACGCCGACCAGCCGGCCACGATCATCTTGGGGCGGTGCTCGAGGGCCAGGGCCTCGACTTCGGCCATGTCCACCACGTGGTTGTGCTCGCTCACATGGTACGGGACCACGTTGTAGAGCTTGCCGGAGAAGTTGAGGCGCATGCCGTGGGTCAGGTGGCCGCCGTGCGCCAGCGAGAGCCCCATGATCGTGTCGCCCGGTTCCAGGAGGGCAAACATGGCCGCGGCGTTGGCCTGAGCGCCGGAGTGCGGTTGCACGTTGGCGGCCTCCGCGCCGAACAGGGCCTTCACCCGGTCGATCGCGAGCTGTTCGATAACGTCAACGTGCTCACAGCCGCCGTAGTAGCGCTTGCCCGGGTAGCCTTCCGCGTACTTGTTGGTCAGGACCGAACCCTGCGCCTCCATCACCGAAGCCGGGGCGAAATTCTCGGACGCGATCATCTCCAGGGCGGACTGCTGGCGTTCCAGTTCAGCGGTTATGGCGGCGGCAACGTCGGCGTCCACCTCGGCGAGGGAACCTGTGAGTGCTTCCAGCATCATTTTTCTCCTTCGAAAAGTTTGCCCTTGGGCTGATCAACAATTGATCTCTAACTGATATATTAGCTGTGGTGCAACAATATGTTGAAGATCACAGCAGGTCAATAGCAGTGTTTGTCCTAGCCGAATGCCCTACCGGGCCAGAAATAAGGAGCCCTGATGACCTTGACGCTGGAGAATCAGCTCATCTCAGGAAATCCGGACCTCTCGCTGGCCGAGCGGGCTTACCGGCATCTGCGGGACAAGCTCATCATGCTGGAGATCCGGCCGGGCGAGGCGATCAATGACGGCCAGCTGGCCGCCGAACTCGGCATTGGCCGCACTCCCGTGCGGGAGGCGTTGAAGCGTCTGGAGAGCGACCATCTGGTGGTCTCCTATTCCCGCCGGGGAACGTTCGCCACGATCGTGGATATCACCGAACTTGCCGACGTCTCCGATGTCCGTGAGTTGTTGGAACCACTGGCGGCCCGCCGCGCCGCTACCAACGCCAGCGCAGACATGCGCGCGGAACTCCGCAACGTGGCCCGCACCATCTCCGCCATCGATGCCAAGCCCGATGACAAGCGCGAGCTCATGCGCTACGACCTCACCGTGCATCGGCTGATCTACCGTGCCGCAGGCAATCTCCACCTGGAAGACACCCTGATCCGCTACGACAACCTGGCCACCCGGATCTGGTGCCTGGTCCTGGACAAGGTGCCCTCCGTAACGGGGCACATCACCGAACATGTGGAATTACTGGAGGCAATTGCCGACGGGGATGCGGACCGCGCCGGTCAGCTGGCCCTGGAACACGTCACCAGTTTTGAGCAGGCCGTCCGCAGCGTGCTTTAGCGCGTGCTTGTCTGAGGACCGGCGGGGCCGATGGCCAAGACGGGCCGAGACGGTACGAGCGGTTGCCAGCACACTGCCGGAGAGTGCGGTGATGCGGTCCGGCCCTGTCCTGGACCGTGGTGCCGACATCGTAATGCAACCCGCCACCTCCTTCCGCCCTCCAGCAGTCCTCAACCTTGGCAAACGGAAGCTGGGCCAGGAATACGCGCACCGGAGAGCTTTCACAAAGGTTGTACCGCGTCCCGATGGCAGCTGTGTGTTTCACCTCCCGCCACATACCTCACGGTGATTGCCGCCGCGGCGTTGCTGGCCGCTTTCCTCCTGCCGGAAACCAGCGGCCGTTCGATGCGGACGTCATCAGCCGCAGATTTCGGGCCAACGCTGCGGCAGCTCCCGGCAACGAGACCGCGCACAGGGGCTGAGCTCCGACAACACAGTACTGCAACGGTGTTGTGCTTATCGCAACCCGAAATGGTTTCGGCGGTACGGGCTCATCCTGCCCGACTCACGGCCAGCCTTGGTCGTTCTCCCAGCTTTCACAGCACAGATATTTACTGCCGCCACCAAAAAACCATTGACTGTGGTCCGCATCACTCTTAGTCTGGTGCAACAGCGTTGCGTTCATTGCAACCCCAAAAATCATTGGTGGATCTATGAGTAACGAAACAACTTCCATGGCTGCATCGGCGTCATCGCCGCTCGGCGGCCAGCCCGTACCCGTCAACGGCGACGACATCAGCAAGGACACCCGGCGCAGAGTCATCGCTGCCAGCTTCATCGGCAACTTCGTCGAATGGTTCGACTACGCCGTTTACGGCTATCTGGCCGCAACAATCGCCGTGGTCTTCTTCCCCGGATCCAACCCCCAGACCGGGCTTCTGCTGACTTTCGCACTGTTCGCAATATCGTTCCTGGTGCGGCCGCTCGGCGGTTTCGTCTGGGGCCATATCGGCGACAAGGTCGGCCGGCGGACCGCACTCTCCCTGTCAATCCTGATCATGTCCGGGGCGACCTTCTGCATCGCACTGATCCCCGGATACAACACGATCGGCATCTGGGCTCCGATCCTGCTCCTGGTCGTCAGGGTCGCGCAGGGCTTCTCCGCCTCCGGTGAATACGCCGGAGCGTCGGCCTTCCTGGTGGAGTACGCCCCGGCCAACAAGCGCGGCCTGTACGCCGCGGTCGTTCCCGCCAGCACCGCCGCGGGCCTGCTCCTCGGCTCCCTGATTGCGGGCCTGCTGACAGTCCTGCTCAGCACCGAGGCAATGCAAAGCTGGGGTTGGCGCCTGCCGTTCCTGCTGGCCGCCCCGATGGGCCTGATCGGACGCTACATCCGCACCAAGCTGGAGGACACCCCGGTGTTCCGCGAACTGGCCGCCGAGGGCGAGGCCGTCAAGGCACCCGTGTCCAGCCTGTTCCGGAAACACTGGCGGCAGCTGCTGCAGGCCGTCGGAGCAGTGCTGCTCAACGCCGTCGGCTTCTACGTGATCCTCAGCTACATGCCGACCTACCTGTCCTCGGAACTGGGCCTCGGCGAAACCGAGTCCTTCCTGGCCACCACCATCGCCCTGCTGACGTACATCGGGTTCATCTTCCTGACCGGAATGCTCTCGGACCGCTACGGCCGCAAGAAGGTGCTCATCAGCGCATCCATCACCTTCATCGTGCTGACGGTGCCCGCCTTCGCGCTGCTGGGCACCGGGAACTTCCTGGTGATCGTCCTCGTCCAGATCCTGCTGGGCGCCATGCTCACCCTCAATGACGGCACACTGCCGAGCTTCCTGGCGGAAATGTTTCCAACCCGCGTCCGCTACAGCGGCTTCGCGGTCAGCTTCAACCTCTCCAACGCGCTCTTCGGCGGCACGGCTCCGTTCATGGCCACCCTGCTGATCGCCGCCACTGCCAACGATCTGGCTCCGGCCTGGTACCTCGTCGGCGCAGCGATCATCTCCCTGATCGCCGTCGCACTCTCCCGCGAAACCTGTAAAGAACCGCTCCGCCACGAATAGTCCGGCCTGCTCCAAAATTCTTCATCTACGGAACCGCACCAAAGAAAGGCATCACCACAATGACCACCACAGCATCCGAGAACGCCACGTCCATCGCCGAACTGGAGCGCCTGAAGGTCCTGCACAATGGCCAGAAGGAAAAGCTGACGTTCTCCACCGCCGAATTTGAGCGCCGGCTCGCCGGCCTCCGCCGGATCATGGCCGAGAAGAACCTGGACGCTGTCGTCCTGACCAGCTACCACTCCATCAAGTACTACTCCGACTTCCTCTTCACCTACTTCGGCCGCTTCTACGCCATGGTGGTCACCAAAGACGACACCGTGACCGTCACCGCCAACATCGACGCCGGCATGCCGTGGCGCCGCAGCTACGGCGACAATGTCGTCTACACGGACTGGCGCCGGGACAACTACATCTTCGCCATCCAGGAGGCCCTGCGCACGCGGGGCATTTCCGTCCGCCGGCTGGGCGTCGAAGACGACTCACTGCCGCTGGACAACCGGAACAAGATCCAGGCGGCCTTCGAATCGGCCACCCTGGTGGACGTCGCCCAGGCAGCCATGCGCCAGCGGATGATCAAGTCGGCCGAAGAGATCGAGGTCATCAAGCACGGTGCCCGCATCGGCGACCTGGGCGGAGAAGCCATCCGCAACGCCATCACCGCCGGGATCACCGAATACGAGGTCGCCCTGATCGGTACCGAAGCCATGGTCCACGAAATCGCTAGGACCTTCCCGGACTCGGAAATCCGGGACACCTGGGTCTGGTTCCAATCCGGCATCAATACCGACGGCGCCCACAACTGGGCTACCACCCGCAAGATCCAGGAACACGACATCCTGTCCCTGAACTGCTTCCCCATGACCTCCGGCTACTACACCGCCCTGGAACGCACCCTGTTCTACGGCGAACCCGACGCCCGCTCCCTGGAGCTGTGGAACATCAACGTGGAAGTCCACAAACGCGGCCTCGAACTCATCAAGCCGGGAGCTGTCTGCAAGGACATCGCCGCCGAACTGAACGAGATCTATGTGGGCCACGGGCTGCTGGCCAACCGGACCTTCGGCTACGGACACTCCTTCGGCGTCCTCAGCCACTACTACGGCCGGGAAGCCGGACTCGAGCTCCGCGAGGACATCGACACCGTGCTGGAACCGGGCATGGTGGTCTCCATGGAGCCGATGATCACCGTCCTGGACGGCCAGCCGGGCGCCGGCGGCTACCGTGAGCACGACATCCTGGTGGTCGGTGAGGACGGAGCCGAGAACATCACGAAGTTCCCCTTCGGCCCCGAATACAACATCGTGGGCGCCTGACCGGCCCACGCCCCCTGAAAGGGACGGACAGAGAAGCGGCGCCACGGTCAACGTGGCGCCGCTTTTCGGCCCTCATACGGAATGATGGTAGACACCATGACCCCAGCAGAATCTCCCGACACCAACGGAAACGGCGACACCAAAGGCACCTCCGTCATCGTCAACGCCATCGCCGTCCTGCGGACGTTCACCGCCGATGAACCACTGCTCGGAGTCACCGAGATCGCCAACCGTGTCGGCCTGCACAAAAGTACCGTTTCCCGGATCCTTTCCACCTTCGAACAGGAACACCTCGTGGAACGGGACCCGGAAACGCGCCGTTTCCGCCTGGGCCTAGGGCTGATCGCGGTTGCCGGCCCGTTGCTCGCGGAACTCGAGGAACGGCGCGTGGCATACCCGGTCCTGCGGGAACTCACCGAACAGACCGGCGAAACCAGCGCCCTCATGGTGTGGAACGGCACCGAATCAATGTGCGTGGAACAGATCGCCAGCCACCAGCAGATCAACACACCACCCCGCTGGGAGCCCGGTACAAGGACGCTATGAGCGCGTCCGTTCAGGTCTTCCTTTCCGCCGAACCCGCCGAGCGTGTCCGCGCCCTGCTCCGCAGCGGAGCCATCACCTATCCGGGGCTGGATGATGCCAGCCTGGACGGCTACCAGATCAAACTCGGCGACGCAATCCGCCGAGGTTGGGCTATCAACTACGGTGAATCCTCCATCGACGAAGTCGGCGTGGCCGCGCCCGTCCATGACCACCGCGGCGATATCGTAGCCGCCGTCCTCATCCCGGCCCCCCGGTTTCGAGTTTCCCGCGAGCGACTGCAGGGTCTGGGCGAGGCATGCGCCGCTGCTGCGCACCTGGTCACCACCCGTCTGGGCGGACGTCCGCCCGGGAGCTCAGAATAAGCGGGCCAAGGCTAGGGCTCAGGCGAGTCTGGCAAGCCGGGTGGCCAGATGCAATGCTGCCAGCCGGCCCGTACTCCGGGGGTCACCGTCGCACAGTTCGAAGATCCGCCGCAGCCGTTGGTGCATCGACTGCCGCTCCACATGGAGCTCTCTGGCCGCGTATGCGGTGTTGCATCCGCATTCCATCCACATTGCCAGCGTATCGAGTAGCCGCGAATTGCGTTGCTCATCATGATCCAGGAGCGCTCCCAGTTGCTGGCCCACGAAGATCCGTCGTTGATCGGGGTCCAGAGATTGAACGGCGAGACGTTCCACTGCAAATGCCTCCGCGTCGACGACGGGATGGTGCGCACCGCCGGTTCCCGGCCGGGATCGCCCGGGGAGTCCGCCAATTCCAGGGTGAGCTTGGCTTCGGACAGCGACCAGGGAGCTTCCGCCGACCACTCCCGCTTCGTCAGCACCGAAGTGCCCAAGCGAAAGGTCTACTTCGCCTCGGTCCTGGGCCAGTTCATCCCCGTCGTCTGGCTGGGTATCCTGGGCGCCAGCCTGGCCACCAACAGCGGCGAGATCGACCCCGGAAAGCTTATAGTTCAGAACTTCGGTGTCATGGCGCTTCCGGTGCTCTTAATGGTCCTGCACGGACCGATCGCCACCAACATCCTGAACATCTACACCTTTTCCGTAGCCACACAGGCACTGGACATCTCCATCAGCAGGCGCATGTTGAACCTGTTCGTCGGCGTCCTCTCCCTTGCAGCCGTGATCTTCTCTATCTTCCAGGACGATTTCGCCTCCGTACTGGATGCATGACTGATTGGGCTGGTCGCCTGGGTGGCCGCCTGGGGCGGAGTCATGCTGGTCCACTACTTCTGAATCGAGAAGCGCTGGCCCGGCAACCCATCCAGGCTTTTCGACGCGGTCGGCACCAAGCGCCTGCCAGGCGTGAATCCGGCAGGCATCGCCTCCCTGATCATCGGCATCTTCGCGACCTGGCTGTTCATGTACGGGCTCGTACCTGCGATGCAGGGACCTATCGCCGTCGCCCTGGGCGGGTGGGATTTGTCCTGGCTCGCCGGGGGAGTGGCCAGCGCCGGAGCCTATGCCCTCATGGGGCCGCGTTTCCACCGAAAGTTCCTGCACTCGCCAAGCGCCGGCGAGGCGACCTCAGTATCAGCCCTGCCTCGCGTGACCGACGTCTCCGCCACCACAACCGCCCCAGTCGGCCTCTAGCCAGGAGATGAACACCATGGACTTGCCCGCTTTCCCTGACACCGCCCATCCAATCGCCTGGCCTGATGGCCATCGTGCGGCAGCGTCCTTCACCTTCGATGTGGATGCCGAGTCCTGCACCATTGCCCATAACCCGCAAAGCACCAGGCACATGTCGCTCATGACGCACCAGTCGTACGGGGCCCAAGGTGCGGTTTCCTCTATGGGGGGCGGACGTGGGGTCCGCTTCAGGTGATTGCCGCAGGGCATGTTGGCGATGCGACTGGCCCGAAGTTTGGTTACAGCGATCCTTCCTACGTTTATGACGCCGAAGCCGGAAAAGTGTTCGCCTTCTTCGTCTATTCAAAGGACCAGGGTTTCGGAGGCAGCGCCTTTGGAAACGACGACGCCGACCGCTCGGTGATCTCCTCGGCGGTTGTGGAATCGGGCGATGGCGGGCAGACCTGGAGTTCCCCGCGGCTCATCACCAATGTGACCAAGCCCGGAACGAGTCGGACGGACCCTCAGCCGGGGGACGTCCGGGCCAACTTCGCGGCCTCGGGGGAGGGGATCCAACTGAAGTACGGGATCCACAAGGGACGTCTCATCCAGCAATACTCGGGCCAGGTCCTGCAAACCAGCGGCACACAGGCCTTCCAGGCCTACAGTGTCTTCTCGGACGACCATGGCGCGACGTGGCAGAAGGGCACTCCCGTGGGCACCGGGATGGATGAGAACAAGACGGTCGAGCTTTCGGACGGCCGGGTCATGCTCGACTCCCGCGACAGTGCCAACGGCGGGTATCGAAAAGTTGCCATCTCCAACGACGGCGGTGCCACCTACGGTCAGGTCGCCCAGGACACTGAACTTCCGGACCCGGCAAACAACGGCTCGATCGCCCGGATGTTCCCCGATGCTCCTGCGGCATCTGCGGAAGCCAGAAAGCTGATCTTCACGAACGCCAATTCCAAGTCCGGCCGCGAAAACCTATCCGCCAGGGTCTCCTGCGACGACGGGGCAACGTGGCCGGGTGTCCGCACCATCCGCTCGGGTTTCTCCGCCTATTCCACGCTCACCCGGTTGGAGAGCGGGCAGTTCGGTGTGCTGTACGAGGCCAACTACACCGACAACATGCCCTTCGCGAAGTTCAACGATGAGTGGCTCAACTACCTCTGTGCACCTGTCAGCGAGGACGCACAGGCCGTGACTCCCGGCGCGAGCAAAGCCCTCGCCGTGACGGTGACGAACCAGGAAGGCACCGTGCTCTCCGGCGGATCCGCGACAATCTTCACCCCCGCGGGGTGGTCCGCAACCACCGTGCCGGTGCCCGACGTCGCTCCCGGCGCTTCCGCGACGGTCAGCGTGAACCTGACCGCCCCGGCAGGGGCCGCCGCGCACAGAATCTCAACGCAGCGTTCACTGCCGCTGACGGTAAAGTTGCCCAGTATACCTTCGTCGCGACGGCGCCCCAGGCCCAGCAGCTCGGGCTCAGCATCACAGGCACAGCCCCGGACCGCGATGTCATCAGCTCGCCGTACAGCGCCGGTGAGGTGATGGCGTATTCGTTCATGATCCGCAACACGGGCAGCGTGACCTCGAACGCCGTCCCCACCGGGGGCAGCTTCGAAACCGGTTACCTCCCGCCGACCGCACCGAACTGCCGCTACAACAACTGCGGTCGTCAAGTTTTTGAGACAGTTTCGTAGTTGATTCGGGTTACGCGGCCAGGGTTTCCGGGTCGCAGGTTTGATGGGTAGCAAGGGCCGCTGTCGGAGGGATGCCGCCGGCCCTTCGGTTTGGCCGACGGCGGTTGTACCAGCCCTCGATGTATTCCATGACAGCGGTCCTCGCGGCAAGCCTGCTGCCGAAGGTGTGCTGGTGGTACATCTCGGTCTTCAGATGCGAGAAGAAATTTTCGGCGACAGCGTTGTCCCAGCACACCCCGACGGCTCCCATGGACTGGGTAACACGGTTCCCTCCACACCATTTCTGGAATTCGTCAGAGGTGTATTGGGAGCCGCGATCTGAATGAAAAACGACTGTTCCCCCGGCGAAGTACCCGTGGTCACGGGCCATTCCCAGCGCGTCGGTACACAGCCTGGCGCGCATGTGATCGGCCATGGCCCAGCCGATGACCATGCCCGTGCACAGGTCGATCACGGTGGCCAGGTAGAGCCAGCCCTCGCCGGTGCGCAGATACGTGATGTCCCCGCAGAGCCGGGTCCCGGGCACCAAGGAGGTGAAGTCCCGCTTCCCCTTTTGGTCGAGCATGTGATTGCGGATGTGCGCGGTCTTCGCCTGTGGGTCCTGCACGGTGGTCTGCTTCCACGCCCTGGTGCGTACGGCCCGCAGGCCCTGCTCGCGCATGATCGCCCCGACCGTCGGAGCGGCGACCTGCACGCCCTTGGCATTGAGCATCAGGGTCAGCTGGTCACGGCCGGCACGGCCCTTTTCCTGCTCGAACAGGTCAGTCACCTCGGCAACCAGGCGCTGGTGCCGGAGGGCCCGCGGAGACGGGCCCTCGGGGCTGCGCCACCGGTAGAACGAGGCCCGGGAGACCTTCAGGGCCCGGCACAACCAGACGATCGGGTGGTTCGCCTTCTCTGCTTCGATGAACTCGTAGAAATCCTCTACCGTTGCTTCGCTGCAAAGAAGGCGCTGACTTTTCCCAAAAAATCGACGTCCTGCTTCAGCTTGGCAATCTCAGCCAGCGCCTTCTGGTGCTCTTCCCAGGACACCGGCGCCTTCTCCTCGCCAGCGGTGAACCGTTCCGGATGATCCTCCCGGTACTTGCGCACCCAGTTCCCCAGCGTGCCTTCCAGGACGCCTATATCGAGGCACACCTGTGCGATCGGACGGCCCGAGGAGATCACCAGCTCAACGGCTTCGTCCTTGAACTGCTGCGTGTACTTCTTACGATCGGTCATGCGAGAAAGGGCTCCTAACAAGCTGTCTCACAAAACCATACGGCCGCAAACCTCCCCGCCGGCTCCACCTATAGCTGCACCACGGCCAGGCACACCTTGACGGCAGAGGACATCTCACGCGGCTACTTCACGCCCCAGGCGACGTTCACGGTGACAGCCTCCGCTACGCCGTCCCTGACTCAAACGGCAGTCTTCAACGGCTCCAATATTGCCCTGCGCGACGGGCTGTCCGTGGCCCACATCGCCGGTCAGCGCAACGATGCCGGCAGGGACCTGACGCTGCAGCCCTACGCTGCCGGCGACCAGGTGCCCTACCTCTTCACCGTCGCGAACAGCGGTCCGCTCACCACCACCGTCACGCCGACCGCGGGGAACTTTTCGCCGCTGGTTCCTGACGGCGCTGGCAACTGCCGTTGGCGCAACCTGGCGCCCGCAGGGAAATACAGCTGCAATACCCCGCGGCACACCGCGACCCAGGCCGAACTGGACCAGGGCTTCTTCGTCCCGCTGACCTCGTGGACGCTGACGGCACCCGGACAGAGCCCGAGGGTGGTCGAAGTAGACGGCGGGGAAGTGGACCTGGTGGCCAGGAACGCGCTGCTTGAAGGTACGGCCACGGCCGCGTGGGACGATTCGAACGACGACGGCTACGCCACTGCCGGAGAGAAAGTCACTTTCACCTACACGCTGGGGAACGCCGGAAACGTCGAGCTGTCCGGGCTGGAGGCGCCGGACATTGGTATCGCCGAACCAGTGTTTGCCGCCGGCGCAACCGCAACCCGGAACCAGGACTACATCCTGACTGCCGCTGATGTTGCCGCGGGGGAAGTGACCGCCGCGGCCCTCGCCGTGACGGCCAGAAACGGGTCAAAGAGCGTTGAACTGGAGGTCACCCGGGAGACGCTGGTCCTGCCCGCCCAGCCGGCGCAGCCCGAGGTCATGCCCGACCTCCGGACGCAGGATCTCGGCGGCCTGACTGCCCCGGCAGACTTGGGCACCGAAGCAAAGTACCGGACGGGTCAGAAAGTATCGCTCCGAAACCTCGAGCACGGCCAGTGGTATTACGTCTACCTCAACAAGAGCCTGTACCGGCTCGGCTGGATCTTCCCGGGACGGAACGGCACCGTTGAATTCATTCTGCCGGACGACGTGAAGAATGGCCGTGATGACGTGGTGGTCCTCGATTCACGCGGACAGCAGGTTACCTTCGACCGGCTCCAGGTCACTCCGAAGGGCCAGGAGCCCTAAAGACACATCCGGGTGGCTGGATCCGGGCGTCGGGTCCCGCCACCCTGGTGGTTGGCGAATATCCGCGAGGGGAAAAATTTTCTTGACGGCTCACGAGGAAAATGAGACATTGGACGTCCCATCTCCTGTAGGCTGGGATAGGAATGGTCGATCACGGCCGCGGCCAGAAGGAGAGTCACGTGAGCATAGAGTCCCGGGTATTGTCTCCGGCCCGTTTCAGCGCTCAAATCAGGTCCCACGCCCTGCAAACGCGCATTATGGACCTCATCCTGGAACAAGGTCTGGACGTTGGGGACGCGCTGCCCACCGAGAGTGAGCTTTCGGCCGTGCTGGGTGTTGGGCGCAACACCGTGCGGGAGTCGCTGAAGGTACTTCAGGCGCTTGGTGTGATCGAGATCCGGCATGGTTTTGGAATGTTCGTGGCACCCAACAACTTCAGCGCACTCACCGACGGGCTGGCCTTCCGCGGCCGGCTGTCACTCCAGCACCGGGGTGAAGAGGCCATGGAGCTGATTGACGTGCGTCAGGCACTGGAATCCGGCCTCATCGGATCAGCCATCGACCTCATGACCAAAGAACAACTCGGCGATCTCCGCGGCACCATGGAACAGATGGAAGCGGCCGCGGAAGCGGGGCAACCCCTGGCGGAACTGGACGCGGAATTCCACCGCAGGCTCTATGCGCCCCTGAATAACAAGCTGCTCATCAATCTCATGGATGTCTTCTGGAAGGTCTACCGCCAGATCCATCAGGCTCTCGGCTCAGGCCCGGTCGATCTGGGGGAGCAGGCCCGGGTCCACCGGGAGATCTACCAGGCCGTGGCTGACAAGGACAAGACCCTGGCCTCCGAGCGCCTCCAACGCCACTTCGACGGTATCCGCCTGAAACTCAAGGACGTCGCGGCCCAGTAGACGACCCGCGGGCCGAACCGCCCACGCATCAGCCCGAACCACCCTAGAAAGCGACTGTGTGATGGAAATTTTTGTCGTGCCCAACGCCGAGGGAACCGGAGCAGTTGCCGCCGGCATCCTGGCCGCCGTTATTCGCAGCCGACCCGACGCCGTCCTCGGCTTAGCTACGGGAGGCTCACCCCTGCCCGTGTACTCGGCCCTGGCCGGCCACGGCCTGGGCATGTCCGGTGTCCGAGGTTTCGCGCTGGATGAGTATGTCGGGCTGCCGGCAGGCCATCCGCAGAGCTGCGCCGAAGTGCTGCGCCGCGAAGTGACGGAACGGCTAAGCCTCGACCCGGCAAAAGTCTTCGTCCCCGATGGCGGTGCGGAGAATCCTGAAGACGCGGCGCGGGACTACGAGCGCGCGATAGCCCGGGCCGGCGGGATCGACGTACAAATCCTGGGGATTGGACATAACGGGCATCTGGCCTTCAACGAACCGGGCTCAGCCCTGGACTCCCGTACGCGGGTGGAAGTGTTGACCGAGCGTACACGCCAGGCGAATTCTCGGTACTTCGACAGCCCCGGTGACGTACCGGAGCGCTGCATCACCCAGGGCCTCGGGACGATCCTTGAAGCCCGGCAGTTGCTCCTGGTGGTCAACGGGGCGGACAAGGTGGACATCCTGAGCGAGGCGCTCACCGGTCCCGTTTCGCCGGAGTGCCCGGCTTCAGTGCTGCAGCTGCACAGGCATGTGACAGTGGTCGCCGATGAGGCTGCGGCAGAGCGGCTCGACGCCGCCCGGACGGGCTCCGTCCGCGGGACGGGACCGGTCAGGGTGCGGGCGGGAGCAGCCGCCGTCTGAGCCCGGTGCCGCCCTGCGGGGTGGCACCGGTGCCGGGATCAGGCGGGGGAGTCCAGAATCCGCCCGCCGCGCAGGACGGTCGCGAGTTCGAAGCGTGGGTCAACGGCGATGATGTCGGCGCGCGTTCCAGCCCGGAGGCTTCCGATGTCAGTTTCCAGGCCCAGTACGCGGGCCGGTACGAGGGTTGCCGCCATGACGGCATCGGCCGGGCTTACCCCAGCCGCCGCGCGGCCTGGCTGTCAACGCGTATTCATCGATTTCGTTGGACCCGCCACTCATCATGGCGTGTGTGCAGCGCACTTCGTCCACTTACCCGGCCCTGTTCGCCAGCACGCATTTGGGAGTGAACATCCTCAGCAACGAACAGCGCGGCGTGGTCTCGGTATTCGCATCCAAGGCTGAGGACAAGTTCGCCACCATCGGCTGGCACGAGGGACCCCACGGTTCGCCCCTTATTGACGGTTCTTCGGCGATGCTGGAAGCCGAGATCCGCGAACGGTTCCAGGCCAAGACGCACACGGTGTTCATCTGCCGGGTCCGTCACGCCGATGTCAGCGCCAAGTCCCCTATGGTTTACAGCGCGGGAAAGTTCTTCGACGGCGCCGAGTTGACCGAGCTGAATAAGGACTGATTTGTAGGACGCCGGTTCCAGTGAGTTCCTGGGTCCGTTCTGTGGCCAGACAAAGAAGAGTCCGCACGGGCTGCCGTTGCGGAAGTGCTGGCAGCGCGTGCGGACTCTCTGCGGACTGAACCCTGTCAGCCCTGCGATCTAGCTAGACGCCGTAGTTCTAGACGCCGTAGTACAGCTCGAACTCGTACGGGTTCGGGCGCAGCGAGAGCGGACGGATCTCGTTCTCGTACTTGTACTCGATCCAGGTGTCGATCAGGTCCTGCGTGAAGACGCCGCCGGCCTGCAGGAACTCGTTGTCCTCGGTGAGGGCATCCAGGGCCTCCTCGAGCGTGCCGGGAGCCTTGGGGATGTCCTTGGCTTCCTCGGCGGGGAGCTCGTAAAGGTCCTTGTCGATCGGAGCGGGCGGCTCAATGCGGTTGCGGATGCCGTCAATGCCGGCCATCAGCTGGGCCGCGAAGGCCAGGTACGGGTTCGAGGAGGGGTCCGGGGCGCGGAACTCGATGCGCTTGGCCTTCGGGTTGGAACCCGTGATCGGGATACGGATACCGGCGGAGCGGTTGCCCTGCGAGTAGACCATGTTGACCGGCGCTTCGAAGCCCTTGACCAGGCGGCGGTAGGAGTTCACCGTCGGGTTGGTGAAGGCGAGGACAGCCGAGGAGTGCTTCAGCAGGCCGCCGATGTACCAGCGGGCCATGTCGGAAAGCCCGGCGTAGCCCTTTTCGTCGTAGAACAGCGGCTCGCCACCGTTCCACAGCGACTGGTGGCAGTGCATGCCCGAGCCGTTGTCGCCGAAGACCGGCTTCGGCATGAAGGTGACCGACTTGCCCCAGGCGTCGGCGGTGTTCTTGATGACGTACTTGAACTTCTGCAGGTCATCAGCCGCGTGGGTCAGGGTGGTGAACTTGTAGTTGATCTCGGCCTGGCCGGCGGACCCGACCTCGTGGTGGCTGCGCTCGACCTCAAGGCCTGCTTCATCGAGGGCGATGCACATGGCATCGCGGAGGTCAGCCTGCTTGTCGGTCGGGGAGACCGGGAAGTAGCCGCCCTTGATCGGCGTCTTGTAGCCGAGGTTTCCGCCCTCTTCCTCGCGGCCCGTGTTCCAGTGGGCTTCCTCGGAATCGATCTTGTAGAAGCTGCCCTGCGGGGAGGACTGGTACTGCACGTTGTCGAAGACGAAAAACTCTGCCTCCGGCGCAAAGAAAGCGGTGTCTGCGATGCCGGTGGAAGCCAGGTAGGCCTCAGCCTTCTCGGCCACGCCCCGGGGATCACGGTGGTACGGGTCGCCGGTGCGCGGGTTCACGATCGAGAAGTTCAACGCGAGGGTCTTCTCCAGGCGGAACGTGTCGAGGAACGCCGTCGTGACGTCCGGGATGAGCTGCATGTCCGACTCGGCGATGCCCTGGAAGCCGCGGATGGACGATCCGTCGAAAAGCTGGCCGTTGACGAAGAAGTCCGCGTCAACGCTCTTGGCGGGCACGTTGAAGTGCTGCTGAACGCCAGGGAGGTCGGTGAAGCGGATATCGACGAATTTCACGTCTTCGTCTTTGATGAACTTGAGGACTTCGTCCGCAGTCTTGAACATCTATGCTCCTTATGCATGTGAAATATCTGGCCGTCAGGCCATGTGGTCCAGCGCAGTCCGACAGCGGGGAAAACGTAAAGTTCGCCCCGCTCCTATGCCGCCAGCAACTGTTACCACCCTAAGGACACGGGATTTCCCCATAGTGTCCGCTTTGTTTCGGGCAGGTTACAGAATGCCCTGCCAGGTAAACGGTAGTCGGTGTCCACAGTGTGGCCTATCCGGTCCCACAGTGTGACCAGGCGAGGTCCACAGTGTGAACGGCCTGAGGCGGCTGGCCTTGCCGATAGCGCGGGCTTTCCCGATAGGCTGGGAGAGTGGTTGATCGCAAAGACATAGGCTCATGGCTCAGCGGCCCGGACACGTCCGGCATTTCCAAGTACCCGGGGGAGCGGCTGGGCCTGCCGGAATCCGGACCGGGCTCGATCGCACGCGCCGGTCGCCGGATCCTGGCCATCTGCGTCGACTGGGGGATTGCGCTGCTGATCAGCAATTTCGCGTTCACCGGAAACCCCTGGGCCACTCTGGCCGTCTTCGCCGTCGAGCAGGCCCTGCTGATCGGCACTCTCGGCTACAGCATCGGCCACCGCATCATGGGGATCCATGTGACCCGGCTGGGCGGCGGTCCCGCTGGCCCGCTTCCGGCCCTGGTCCGCACCCTGCTGCTGTGCCTCGTCATCCCCGCTGTCATCTTCGATCCTGACCAGCGCGGCCTGCATGACAAGGCAATGAACACTGTGCTGGTCCGGTTGTAACTTCGGACGGCTGAACCTCGCCGCTGCGCTCTCTGCGGCCGGCATCCCCAGAGTTCGCCAGGAATGGCCGCTTTGCGCGTCTGCATGGCGGCCATTTGCGTCAACCGGGCGTGGACGCGGGGCCGTCGCGTGGTGTTCGGTCCCGGGGCGGGCCGCTACACCCCCGCGGTTTCCTCGACGGGCTGGCCCGCCGGCTGTGCCGGCGTGAGGAAACCGTGCCGCCCGGCCCAGCGTTCAAACCAGACGGTGGCGAACGGGAAAACCGCGGAGAGCCCTGCGAACAGCGCCACCCGGAACGGCCACCGCTGCAGTCCCCAGAGGCCCAGGGCGGTGGTGCCGTACGCGATGAAGAACGCCCCGTGGATGGGGCCGGCAATCTCTACGCCGAGCTCCGTGGTCCGGGTGACCCACTTGAGGAACATGCCGATCAGCAGGGCGGCCCAGCTGAAGCCCTCGGCAATGGCGAGTACCCGGAAGATGCGGATCAAGGCCGGCTTCGATGGCAGTTTCATGGGGAGTCTCCGGATTCTGTCCTGCTGGACGTTGATAAGCGTCGTTGATAAGCGTCGGGGATGAGCAAGGAGAGTGAGCCCCGGGGAATAAGAAATCGCCCCGGCTGCCGGCCTGAAAGGCGGTAACCGGGGCGACTCCCGAAGTTTCTGGTGGCCGGGCGCTGCGGCAGGCTAGCGCCCGCGGGCGGCCTTGCGGTCCGGGCGGGCCTTGTAGGGATCAATGCCCTTGGGGATAGGCAGGCGGCTTCCCAGCGATGAAATGCGCTTGGACACGGCACTGACCTCGATCTTCGTCAGTTCGTTCTTCAGCTTGTTCATCTGCTTGGCGACCTGGCTGATGGGCACCTGGCCTTCGCCGCGTCCGCTTTCGATCACGTGGATGGTGACGTTCGGGAGGATGCGTGCGAGGCGCTTTCGTTCGGCGTCGACCAGCGGCTTGACCCGGTTGCTGGGGCCTTCGCTGACCAGCACGACGCCGGGCCGTCCAATGGCGCGGAAGACGGCGTCCTGGGTGCGGGGGTTCACCGCGACGGGCTGGTCTTCGGTGATCCAGCCGCGCTTGAGGGTGCCCAGTGCAGCGCCCGAGGCGCCCGGCTGGTTTTCAATCTGTGCGAACGCGGCGCGCTCCGCCCGGCGGGAAAGAATCAGGGTGGCGGCGAGGATGCCCAGCGGAATGCCGATAATCAGACCGGTGATCCAGTTGTCCAGCACGAAGCCAACAACGAAGCTGACGGCCACCACACCAAGGAACGCGAGCAGCATCAGCCACGGCACCATCGGATCGTGGCGCCGGGTCATCTGGAAGACCTCGCCGATCTGCTTCAGCCGGCTCGGCTTCTTGACCTTGGCTTCCTTCGGCTTACGGGAGAAAAGGCCACGCTTCGGAGCATCGGCAGCCGGAGTGGAGGTGCTGGAATCAGAGGAATTCGCCATAGTGCCTTAATTCTACGTGATTTATGGCTAAGGGCCGGACGCCGGAAATGTCCGGGGCCGGCCCTTGGCCACAGTCGTTTACAACCGGAGTCAGGAGTGTGCCGCGAGCAGTGAGCTGGCTTCCTGGCGGGTAGTTCCGGAGCTTTCGATGTGGGCCAGCTCGGCCGGGATTTCCCAGCCCTTCTTGCGCATCGCGGTGGCCCACAGGCGGCCGGCGCGGTACGAGGAACGCACCAGCGGCCCGCTCATGACACCGAGGAAACCGATCTCATCGGCTTCCTGCTGCAGGTCCACGAATTCCTGCGGCTTGACCCAGCGGTCCACGGGCAGGTGCCGTTCGCTCGGGCGCAGGTACTGCGTGATCGTGATCAGGTCGCAGCCGGCGTCGTGCAGGTCCTTGAGGGCTTCGGAAATCTCTTCCCGGGTTTCGCCCATGCCCAGGATCAGGTTGGACTTGGTGACCATGCCCAGGTTGCGGCCCTGCGTGATGACGTCCAGGGACCGGTCATAGCGGAAGGCGGGGCGGATGCGCTTGAAGATCCTCGGCACTGTTTCGACGTTGTGCGCGAAGACCTCGGGCTTGGAATCGCAGATGGCCTGGATGTGTTCCGGCTTCCCGGAGAAGTCAGGAATCAGGAGTTCGACGCCGGTGCCCGGGTTCAGTTCGTGGATCTTGCGGACCGTTTCGGCGTAGAGCCAGACGCCCTCGTCGGCGAGGTCGTCGCGGGCCACACCGGTGACGGTGGCGTAGCGCAGCTGCATGGCCTGGACGGAGCGGGCCACCTTGGTCGGCTCGAAAACGTCAACGGGGGAGGGCTTGCCGGTATCGATCTGGCAGAAGTCGCAGCGGCGGGTGCACTCGGAGCCGCCAATCAGGAAGGTCGCTTCCTTGTCTTCCCAGCACTCGAAGATGTTGGGGCAGCCGGCCTCCTCACACACGGTGTGGAGCCCTTCCTTTTTGACGAGGTTTTTGAGCTGGACGTACTCGGGGCCCATCTGGACTTTGGCCTTGATCCATTCCGGTTTGCGTTCCACCGGTGTGGCCGCATTTCGCTGCTCGATACGCAGCATTTTCCGGCCTTCTGGTGCCAGTGTCACAGTAGAGCTCCTTCTTGGGTTGCAACTAGGGCTTCTTCATTGTTGCGCAGTTCTTCGGTGATCCGCGACACGAGGTCGGCCGGGGTGACGTCCCTGCCGGTCTCCTGGGCGATCGTGGTGACGCCGGCGTCGGTGATTCCGCAGGCAATGATCTGGGCGTAGGGCGCAAGATCGTTGTTGCAGTTAATGGCGAAGCCGTGCATCGTGACGCCGTCGTGGACGCGGATGCCGATGGCCGCGATCTTGCGGTCCGGGCCCTTCTCATCCTGTTCGATCCAGACGCCCGCACGGCCCTTGATGCGTACGGCGGCGATGCCGTAGTCGGCCAGGACGGTGATGATGACCGCTTCCAGCCGCTCCACGTAGTCGCGGATGCCCGCCTTGTTTTTGAGCTTGATGATGGGGTAGCCAATGAGCTGTCCGGGACCGTGCCAGGTGAGTTTGCCGCCGCGGTCCACGGGAACCACCGGAGTTCCGTCAAAGGGGCGTTCGTGGTCCTCGGTGCGTTTGCCGGCGGTGTAGACGGCGGAATGTTCGAGCAGCAATACGGTGCTGGGTGCGGTGCCGGCGACGACCTTCTCGTGGAGTTCGCGCTGGAGATCCCAGCCGCGGGTGTAGTCGACGAAATCCGGGGCGAGACCCAGCCGGGAGAACTCAAGAGTCATGGCATCCAGCTTAGACCTCGACCGCCGTCGTACCCGATTGTGTGTTCAAGCTCTCACGACTGTGGATAACTTCTGCGGGATTTCGGGGGATCGGCTATTTCTTGGGTATGGATGATTTCGCACAGGCGCACAGTGCGGCCCCGGTCGTTCCCGGCTACGACGTCGGCCGGCGCCTGGGCCGCGGCGGCAGCGCTACGGTCTGGCTCGTCACCGAACAATCGACGGGCCGCGACTTTGCCCTGAAGTGCTTCGCCGCCGGCGGCACCTCGCCGGAGTCAAAGGAAGCGGAAGAGGAGATGCGGCGCGAAGTCCGCATCCTCTCCGCTTTGGACCACCACCACCTGGTCCGGGCGCACACCGTGGTGCGCCTGCACTGGCCCCCAGAGGAGCACGGCGGCGGAGGCGATGGGCTCGGGCTGGCGCTGGACTACGCTCCCGGCGGCTCGCTGGCAGCGCTCGTGGCGGGCCGGGGACGGCTGGGCCCCGGCGAGACGGTGACGGTTCTGACTCCGATCGCACAGGCGCTGGCGTACCTTCATGGCCACGGGTTCACCCACGGCGACGTGGCCCCCGGCAATGTGCTGTTCACTGCCCACGGCAAACCGCTGCTGGCCGATCTGGGCGTCGCCCGGATGGTGGCCGACGCCAACGCAGTGGCGGAGGCCGGCACCGAGGGGTTCCGCGATCCGGCCCCGGTGGACGCCGTGCGGGCCGGGCTGCAGCCTGAGCGTGACATCTACTCCCTCGCGGCCCTGGGCTGGTACTGCCTGACCGGACACGCTCCGGAACCCGGGGAGCAACGTCCGCCCTTGCCCCTGCTGGTGCCGGGGGTTCCGGCCGCACTGGCCGCCGCCCTGGAAGCAGGTCTCCACGAGGACCGACGGCTCCGGCCGGCCGCTGCGGAGCTGGCCGCGGCGGTCTACCGCAGTGCCGGGGCGGAGCCCGTGGACCTGTCCGGCACCGTCCATCCGACGGTGATACCGCAATTGCTGACCCGCCGTGCCTTGCCCCGCAGCCCGCGAGGGCTCAAGGCTGAACGGCTCCGGACCTGGTTTCGCATCCGCCCCGGCCGCTCCGGCCGCTCCGGCCGAGCTGCAGAGCCGCACCTGGCGGCCGGGCCGCGCCGGGCGGGCGCCAGGCACAGTGCCGGCCGGAGCCGTTGGGGGACCAGCCGTTGGGGGACCAGCCGTTGGGGGACCAACCGTTCCGGGACCAACCGTTCCGGGACCAGCGGTTACGGAAGCCGTGGTGACGGCCGCCGCGGCCTTCGCGCGGCCCCGGCGGGGCTGGCATTGGTTCTGCTCCTCTCGGCTGCCTGGCTGCTGGCCGGAACCCGGCTGCCCTCGCCGTTCCCCGCGGCTTCCACAGGCCAACCGGGTCCGGCGGCGTCCGAAAGGAGCGCCGCGGGTTCGACGCCGGAGCCTCCACCCCCGGAGGCAGCCACGCCGGCCACCGTCCCCCAGGATGTGCAGGCCTTGCTCCGCTCGGCGGACCCGGAAGAAGCGGTCCGTGGCCTGGCCCGGCTACGCTCGGTGGCGTTCAACTCCGGGGACATGCGCCTGCTGGACGAGGTCAACGCCCCGGCGTCCTCCGCTGCCGTTGCTGACGGCAGGATCGGTGCCCGGCTCTCGGAATCCGGCCATGTGCTGACCGGCTTTTCCACCCTTCTGACGGCGGTGGAAACGTCGCCGGACAGCAGCCCGTCGCGGGCTGTCGTGGCCGTCAGTGTGGCTTCGAACCCCTACCAGGAGCGGGACGCCGCCGGCGCCCTGGTCGCCGAGGCTGCTGCAGGGGACCAGAAACGGCTCCGGCTGGTACTGGTTCCGGTCGACGGCCGCTGGCGGATCCAGGAGATCCTTCCGGGAAGTTAATTCGTCGGGGGTTAGGTCCAGGCGGTGGGGTCGTTGGGGTAGAGGCCGCGGGCGGTGTCGCGCCAGGCCATCACCGGCGGCGGTTTCAAGGGCCTCGGCCAGCCGGCCGGGTCGACCGGAATGCACCAACGGCGTCAGCGACTAGCTGCTACGCCTGAGCAGCCACGGGCACGCACCGGCAGCCTGACCCCGACGTCCTCAGCGAAAATGAGCACCGGACAGGACATGCCCCGCGCCGGGGCCGGCCGATGGACATATTCCGGTTATGCCCGGTCCCCGGGGCGAAGGCTGGGCATGTCCTCCCGGGGAAGTGGCCCGACGCCCCCAGCGGAGCCACGGCACGTGCTCCCGGGTCAGGACATGCCCCGCGCCGGGGCCCGCGCATGGACATATTCCGGTCATGCCCGGTCCCGGGCGCGAAGACTGGGTGGTGTCCTCCCGGGCGCGAAGACTTGGGCCTCAACCCCCGACGAATTAACGAAAATGACCACCAGCGCCGGAAGTTGGCGGCGCAGGCCAGCGCCCGAGGTCGGCGGCGCAGGCGCACGCCGAGGCCGCAGGTTCAGGCCCCCGGTTCGCGTCCGGCCACCCACGCGGCTGCCTGCGCGAGGGACGGGTACTTCCATTCAAAGCCCGCTTCGACCAGTTCCGCGGGCTCCATCCGCTGGCTCGCGAGCAGCAGTTCATCGGCGAGCTTGCCCATCACCAGCCGCAGCACCGGCGCGGGGACCCGGAGCAGGGCCGGCCGGTGCAGCGCCCCGGCGAGTTGCGCCATCAGCGAGTTCACGTCGGCGCTTTCGGGGGCGCAGAGGTTCACCGGACCGGACAACGGCGTCGAGAGCAGGAACCCGAACGCGCCGGTCACATCGGGCAGCGTGATCCAGGGCCAGTACTGCCGGCCGTTGCCCAGCGGGCCGCCCACGCCGAGACGCAGCAGCGGCATCAGCCGGCCGAGGGCGCCGCCGGAGCGGCTCAGGACCACGCCGGTGCGCGGCGTGACCACACGGACCCCCGCGGGAGCCTCGTGCGCCGCGGCCTCCCAGTCCACACAGAGCCGGGCCAGGACGCCGGAACCGGCGGGCGCATTCTCCCGCAGCACCACCGGGCCGGCATCGCCGTAGTAGCCGGAGGCCGACTGGCTCAGGAACACCGCGGGCGGGGTCTCCTGCCGGGCCATCGCCGTCGTCAGGGTCCGGGTCGCGCCCAGCCGCGAGCTGCGGAGTTCGTTGATGCGGGACCGGGTCCAGGGCCGGTCACCGATTCCGGCCCCCGAAAGGTTGACCACCGCGTCCGCTCCCCGGAGGGCGGCGTCATCGATGCGGCCCGCCGCCGGGTCCCATTGGAATTCGGCCGGGGAGGCGGGCGGCCGCCGGACCAGGGTGCCGACGTCGTGCCCGGCGTTGCGCAGGGAGCTGGAAAGGGCGGTTCCGATCAGTCCGGAGGCTCCGGCAACAACGATTCGCATGATCCATCTCACCATGCCCGGCACGGCCGGGAAACCTCCCGGGGACAGGGGGTGGTCTTGACTATGATCGAACGATGACCTCTTCGAGTTACTTCCGTTTCCCGCATCTGCACGGCGATCTGGTCACCTTCGTGGCCGAGGACGACGTCTGGATCGCGCCCCTCGGGGGAGGCCGCGCCTGGCGGGTCTCTTCGCTTCAGTTGCCCGCCCGCAACCCCCGCTTCAGCCCGGACGGCAAGCGCCTCGTGTGGACCGTGGTGCAGGGAACGGCCCCGGAAGTTGTCACGGCGGACGTCGAGGGCGGCGGCTACCGCCAGTTGAGCTATTTCGGCCACAGCTCCACCCGGGTCAAGGGCTTCACGCCCGCCGGCGACATCGTTGTGACCAGCGCCTTCCGCCAGTCCGACGGCCGCCACACTCACGCCTACAGCCTGCCCGTTGGCGGCGGCTGGGCAGAGGAGCTTCCGTTCGGCCCGGTCGAGTCCGTGGCATTCGGCCCGGTCGTGGGCGATGAACGCCCGGTGGTTCTCGCCAGCGTGCTCTCGCGTGAGCCTGCGTGGTGGAAGCGGTACCGCGGCGGCGCCGCCGGCAAACTGTGGATTGACCGGGACGGGAACGGCGAGTTCGAGCGGCTCGCGCCCGAGCTGGACGGCAACCTCACGGACCCCATGTGGGTCGACGGGCGGATCGCGTTCCTGTCCGACCATGAGGGTTACGGCAACCTGTACTCCGTACTGCCGGACGGCACCGGTCTCCGCCGCCACACAGACCATGAAGACTTCTACGTCCGGCACGCCGCCACCGACGGCAAGCGTGTCGTCTTCGAATCGGCCGGCGAACTCTGGATCCTGCCGAACCTCGGCTCGGATGCCATCAAGCTCGAGATTTCGCTCGGCTCCGCTTCACAGGGACGCCGCGCCACGCAGCTGTTGCCCTCCCGGCACCTCGGCGATGTGGTTCCGGACCGCACCGGGGGATCCAGCGCCGTCGAAGCCCACGGCACCCTCCACTGGCTGCGGCACCAGGACGGCCCGTCCCGGGTCCTGGAAGCCACACCGGGCGTACGGGCCCGGCTGCCGCGCCCCTTTGGTAATGGCCGGATCGCGTACGTGGCAGACCACGACGGCGTCGAGGCCCTGTACCTGAAGGCCATCGCCGGTCCGCCGGCCGGCAGTCACCAGTCCGGCGAGCACGCGACCGGCAGCCAGACTGCAGCGACGCCCGCCACCAAGCCCGCCACGCCGCAGGAGGACTCCGACGCCGCCACGCCGCTGCCGCAGCCGGTCTCGGCCGCGGCGCTGACCCGGCCGGACGCCGTGGCCCCGGTGGCCGTCCCCGCCGCCGGGCACGCTTCCGCCGGTCACGACGCTGCCGACACGGCCGGTGCCGTAACGGGCACCGACACCGAAGCCGCCGCAGTTTCCGCCGTCCCGGCGTCCGGGCAGCCGACCAGGGTCGACTTCCCCAAGCCGAGCCGTGCCAGCGCCATCGAGGCCAGCCCGGACGGCAACTGGCTCGCCGTCGGCACCGCCTTCGGTGACATCTACCTGGCCGACACCCGCACCGGCGCCCTGTCGCTCGTGAGCAGCATCGGCGAAGGCAGCATCGACGGTTTCAGCTGGTCGCCGGACTCGGCGTGGCTGGGCTGGTCCGAGCCGGTCACATCCTTCGGCTCCCGCAGCCGGCTGCGGATCACCATGGTGGGCGCTGGAGGGAAGGCAGTGGACGCGAAGCGCGTCATCATCGACGTCACCGACGGCCGCTTCCGCGACGAATCGCCGTCGTTCACGCCGGACGGCAAGTACCTCGCCTTCCTCTCCAACCGCAGCTTCGACCCGGTCTATGACGGCCACTCCTTCGATCTGTCCTTCCCCAGCCCCATCAAGCCCTACCTCGTGGCCCTCGCCGCAGACACCCCGTCGCCGTTCGGCCCCAAGGTGGACCTGCAGGACGACGTCAACGCTGGGGTGGAGTCCAACGCCGCAGCAGGCTCCGTGCAAGACGAGGTACCGGCCGTCCGGGTCGACGCCGAAGGCCTGGCCCACCGTGTCATCTCCGTTCCCGTGCCGCAGGGGAACTACTCGGCGCTCACGGCCACGGCCGGGGCCCTGCTCTGGCTGGACAGCGAGCTCTCCGGTGTGACCGGCGAGGGCCGGGCGAGCCTGGAAGACAAGATCGCCGCCCCGAGCCTGGTCCGCTTCGATCTGGCCAAGCGCCGCACCACCACGATCGTCGAGGCACTGGACAGCTACCGTCTCTCCGGCGACGGGGAAAAGGTGGTCTTCCTGCAGGACAAGCAGATCCGCGTCTCGCCCTCCAGCGCCAAGGCCGATGAGGAGTCCGGCCAGCTGGTCAAGGTGGACCTCAACCGCATCCGCGTGCAGCTGGAACCCCTGAGTGTCTGGGGCCAGGCCTTTGACGAGACCTGGCGCCTCCAGCGGGACTTCTTCTGGACCGAGGACATGGCCGGCCAGGACTGGGACTCCGTGCACGCCCGTTACCGGCCGATCGTGGACCGGCTCGGCTCCCATGATGACCTCGTGGACCTGCTCTGGGAACTCCACGGCGAGCTGGGCACCTCCCACGCCTACGTCCGCCCGGTGGCCGTCACCGAAAACGGCAGCAACGGCCAGGGCCGCCTGGGCGCGGATCTCGCCTTCACGGGTGAGGGCTGGGAAATCACCCGGATCCTGGCCGGGGAGTCCTCCGACCCGCTGGCCACGTCCCCGCTGACCCGTCCGGGCGCGGACGCCAAGCCCGGCGACGTGCTGCTGGCCATCGACGGCGTGGAACTCACGGAAGCCAGGACACCCGCGGTGCAACTGGTCGGCGCCGCCGGCCGTGCCGTGGAACTCACCCTGCGCAACGGTCCCGGACACGGCGCGGCGGCAGGAAAACAGCGCCGTGTGGCCGTGGTTCCGGTCAAGGACGAGGAACGGCTGCGCTACCAGGAATGGGTGGCCGGCAACCGCCGGACGGTCCGCGAAGCCTCGCAGGGCACCTTCGGCTACCTTCACATCCCGGACATGATGGCCAACGGCTGGGCGCAGCTGCACCGGGACCTCGACACCGAAACGGCCCTCGACGGGCTGATCGTGGACGTCCGCCGCAACCGCGGCGGCCACACCTCCCAGCTCGTGGCGGAACTCATCGGCCGCAAGGTCACCGGCTGGAGCATGCCCCGCGGCGAGAAGCCCAGGACCTACCCGCACCACGCCCCGCGCGGGCCCGTCATCATCCTCACCGATGAGTTCGCCGGATCCGACGGCGACATCATCACCCAGGTCTCCAAGCTGCGGGGGATCGGCCCGGTCATCGGCACCCGGACCTGGGGCGGAGTCGTCGGGATCGACAACCGCTTCGCCCTGGCGGACGGCACGGGGGTCACGCAGCCGCGCTACGCCACCTGGTTCGCCGGCGGCGTCGGCTGGGGCGTGGAGAACTTCGGCGTCACGCCGGACATCGAGGTGACCTTCCCGCCGCACGCCTACGCCGCCGGGACCGACCCGCAGCTGGAGTACGGGATCGGGGCGCTGAAGGAAATGATCCAGGAGCTGCCCACGGACCGTCCGCCGCTGCGTGAAGGCTACCGCCGGGTGCGGCCCGCGCCGCTGCCCGCCCGGCAGCCCGACAAGTAGCCCACGGCGGCTCAAAGCGGCGAATGCACCGAACGGCGAAGGTCCCCGCTCCCTGGAAGGGGAACGGGGACCTTCTGCTTGGCGCGTGACGTACTAGGAGGCCAGGGAGGCGTCCAGGGTGATCTTGATGCCGGTCAGGGCGGCCGAAACGGGGCACCCGGTCCTGGCTTCCTCCGCGAGGCGCTGGAACTCCTCCTTGGAGATCCCCGGAATGCGCGCGCTCATGGTGAGGTGGCTGTCGGTGATGCCGGTACCGGGAACGAAGGTGACGTCGGCCTTGGTGTTGATTTCTTCCGGCGTGTGGCCGGCCTGCGCGACGGCGAGGCTGAAGGCCATCGAGAAGCAGGCCGAGTGTGCGGCGGCGATGAGCTCTTCGGGGCTCGTCTTGCCCTCGGAGGCCTCGGCGCGCGCCCTCCAGGTGACATCGAAGTTGCCCAGCCCGGAGCTGTCCAGGGTTGTGTTGCCGGCGCCCGTCATCAGGTCGCCGTTCCATACAGTGTGTGCGGTGCGTGTTGCTGCCATGTCCACTCCTCATCGTGGTGAATCCGCGATCCGGCGAAGCGCCGGACCGTGCCGTGTCCAATCCTAGGGATTCAGCGCCGCCGGCGCACGGGTGTCCGCTGTCAGAGGATTGTGACCCTGCACCAGGTCGCCATGGAATGCACGGTCCCGGACAGTGCGCGCCCGAGGCGCGGATCGCCGGCGACTGACCGCAAGAAACACCGGCACAACGACGACGGCGACGCACCCTGCGAGGGGTGCGTCGCCGTCGTAAGCGGTGCAGGAGAAAAGCTACTGCCAGAGAGTGGCGATCGCCACGTTGAGAAGTGCAAGGCCGCCGACGCCGTGTGCGAGGCCCGTGGAGACGGCTTCGCCCTTCTTGACCTTCCGGGCGCCGATGACGGCCAGGACGGCCACTGCAAGGCCGACGGCGAACTTGATGCCGAGCTTGAAGTAGTTGGGGTCGAACTCGGCGGGATTCTGGTTGTGCAGAACCGGCAGGATTCCCATCATGGCGATGCCTGTGATCAGCTGCATGAAGGCGCCGTCACGCTGCCGGGGGTGGACGGTGGGGGTCTTTATATTGGCGATCCAGACACCGACGACCATGGAGGCACCGACTATGTGCAGGAAGAGCAGGATGTAGAAAAGAATGGTCATGGGCCCAGCCTAGCGACAAAGTGTCCGTAAACAGCGGAGGGCACCCTCCCTTGCGGGAAGATGCCCTCCGCTGACCGGCTGCGCGGTCAGGTATTCCGTGTGCTGCAGCTCCTACAGTCCGAGGTCGGCTTCGAAGGCGCCCTCTTCGAGGCGTGCCTTCAGCGTCTGCAGGAAGCGTCCTGCGTCGGCGCCGTCCACCAGGCGGTGGTCGTACGTCAGGGAGAGGTACATCATCGAGCGGATGGCCAGCGAGTCATCGCCGTTCTCGTCGGTGACCACGACGGGCCGCTTGACGATCGCGCCGGTGCCCAGGATGGCGACCTGCGGCTGGTTGATGATCGGGGTGTCGAACAGGGCGCCCACGGAACCGATGTTGGTGATGCTAAACGTTCCGCCGGAGAGCTCGTCCGGCCCGATCTTGCCGTTGCGGGTGCGGTCTGCGACGTCGGCGATCTTGCCGGCCAGGCCGGCCAGGTTGAGGTTGCCGGCGTCGGCAATGACCGGAACCAGCAGGCCCTTGTCGGTGTCCACCGCGATCGCCAGGTGCTCGGCGTTGTGGTATGTGATCTCCTGCTTGTCCTCGTCGTAGGAGGCGTTGACCTTCGGGTGCTGCTTCAGGGCCTCGGCAACAGCCTTGGCGATGAAGGGCAGGAAGGTCAGTTTGGAGCCGTTCTGGGCCTGGAAGGAGTTCTTGGCCTTGGCACGCAGCTTGGCGACCTTGGTCATGTCCACCTCGTGCACCTGCGTGAGCTGGGTGGAGATGTCCAGGGATTCGCGCATCCGGCGGGCGATGACCTGGCGGATCCGCGGCGCCTTCTGCACGGTGCCGCGGAGCGACGACAGCTCAGTTGGTGACGGTGCTGCGGCCCGCGCGGCCGGAGCGCCGGACGCTGCCGGTGCGGCTGCTGCCGGGGCCGGAGCGGCCTTGGCCTCCGCGGCTGCCAGCACATCCTGCTTGCGGATGCGGCCGCCGACGCCGGTTCCGGTCAAGGAGGAGACGTCCACGCCCTGTTGGTTGGCAAGCTTGCGGACCAGGGGAGTGACGTAGCCGGACTCGGCCGCTGCGGCAGCCGGGACCGCTTCCTGCTTGGGTGCCTCCTGCTTCGGGGCTTCCACGGGTGCCGGAGCTGCCGGGGCCGCCGCGGGTGCCGGGGCGGCGGGCGCTTCGTCCTTGGGCGCTGCGGGAGCAGGAGCTGCGGCGGGCGCGGCAGCGCCGGAGCCGATGACGGCCAGGACGGAGCCGACCTCGGCCGTTTCGTCCTCGTTGACGCGGATTTCCTGCAGCGTGCCGGCGACCGGGGACGGGATCTCGGTGTCGACCTTGTCGGTGGAAACCTCGAGCAGCGGCTCGTCCACCTCGACGGTGTCGCCGATGCTCTTCAGCCAGCGGGTGACGGTGCCTTCGGTGACGCTTTCGCCGAGGGCCGGGAGCGTCACTTCGTGGCTTTCGCCGGCCGGTGCGGCAGCGGGTGCTTCGGCAGCCGGCGCCTCAGGGGCGGGAGCCTCGGCGGCGGGGGCCGGAGCTTCGGCAGCCGACGGAGATTCGGCGGGCGCTTCTGCAGGGGCTTCAGCGGCCGGGGCGGCTTCACCGGCGGAACCAGAGCCGATGCGGACCAGCGGGGCGCCGACTTCAGCGGTCTCGTCTTCGGCGACGAGGATTTCCTCGATCACGCCTGCGATCGGAGAGGGGATCTCGGTGTCTACTTTGTCGGTGGAAACTTCGAGCAGCGGCTCGTCCACCTCTACCCGGTCACCTACCTGCTTGAGCCAGCGGGTGACGGTTCCTTCGGTGACGCTCTCACCGAGGGCGGGCAAGTTAACGGATTCAGACATATCGTCCCCGTTCTCCTTATTGATCTTTAGTGCGGATGGTTTGCTGCCTTGGTCGAGCTTAGTGCACCCGGCAATTCGAGCCGGGTGCACTAAACCCTGTGGTCTTGCGGTAATGCCTAGCCGTGGAGGGGCTTGCCGGCCAATGCCAGGTGCGCCTCGCCCAGGGACTCGTTCTGGGTCGGGTGGGCGTGGACCAGCTGGGCCACGTCCTCGGGGTAGGCTTCCCAGTTCACGATCAGCGCGGCTTCGCCGATCTGTTCGCCCATGCGGGCGCCGATCATGTGGACGCCGACGACGGGGCCGTCCTTCTGGCGGACCAGCTTGACGAGCCCGCTGGTGCCCAGGATGGAGCTCTTGCCGTTGCCGGCCAGGTTGTACTCCTGGGTCTGGATCTGGTCGTCGCCGAACTTCGCTTTGGCGGCCTGCTCCGTGTAGCCCACCGTGGCGATTTCGGGCTCGGAGTAGGTGACCTTGGGGATGTTGACGTCTTCGACGATGACAGGCTTGAGGCCGGCGATCTCTTCGGCGACGAAGATGCCCTGCTGGTAGCCGCGGTGCGCCAGCTGGACGCCGGGGACGATGTCGCCGATGGCGTAGATGTTGCCGACGCCGGTGTGGAGGCGCTCGTTGGGGATGACGAAGCCGCGGTCGATGGTGACCCCTGCGTCTTCGTAGCCGAGGTTGGCCGTGACGGGGCCGCGGCCGACGGCCACGAGCAGGAGGTCTGCCTCGAAGGTCTTGCCGTCCACCAGGGTGACCTTGACGCCGTCGTCGTTCTGCTCGACGCCCTGGAAGAAGACGCCGGTGGAGAACTTGATGCCGCGCTTCTTGAACGCGCGCTCAAAGGCCTTGACGATCGTCGCGTCCTCGTTCGGGACCAGCGAGGGCAGGCCCTCGACGACGGTGACGTCGACGCCGAAGGACTTCCAGACGGAAGCGAACTCAACGCCGATCACGCCGCCGCCCAGGATGATCGCGCTCTTGGGGATGTAATCCATGGTGAGGGCTTCGTCGGAGGTGATGACCTTGCCGCCGATTTCCAGACCCGGCAGCGTGCGGGAGTAGGACCCGGTCGCGAGGACGATGTTCTTGCCCTTGTACGAGGTGCCGTTCACGACGACGGTGTCGGTGCCCTGGAGCTTGCCTTCGCCTTCGATGACGGTGATGCCCTTGCTCTTGATGAGGCCCTGCAGGCCCTTGAACTTGCCGGCAACGATGCCGTCCTTGTAGGCGTTGACAGCGGTGATGTCGATGCTGTCGAGGGTGACGTTGACGCCGTACTTGGATGAGTCCCGGGCGTGGTCGGCGAGCTCTGCGGAGTGCAGCAGGGCCTTGGTGGGGATACAGCCGTTGTGCAGGCAGGTGCCGCCGAGCTTGGCCTTTTCGATGAGGCCGACGGTGAGGCCGAGCTGAACGGCACGCAGGGCAGTTGCGTAGCCGCCGCTGCCGCCGCCGAGTACCAGGATGTCGAATTCTTGCGCAGTTGCCTGATCGGCCACTAAAACGCTCCCTCGCGTGAACGATGACACGAGAGTACGCATCATCTGGTCTTGGAACTTCCTGCCGCGATTATGCCAGCAGGCCCGTTCCCTTTCATTTGTGACTATTTGTATGGGTCTATCGTGGTTCACCTTAGCGAA
Source organism: Arthrobacter sp. UYCu723 (assembly GCF_054059215.1). Lineage (NCBI taxonomy): Bacteria > Bacillati > Actinomycetota > Actinomycetes > Micrococcales > Micrococcaceae > Arthrobacter > Arthrobacter sp. UYCu723. The sequence goes on along the minus strand of NZ_JBSSBW010000001.1, from coordinate 4,506,272 downwards.
CCACTTATCCATGCTCCACCTTGCCGTGGCGTTTGTGGAGCGCTTGTGTCCAGTGTCACGCGGCCTTGTGGCGAGGGCGTCATGCCCCCGCCACAAAGCGCCGCGGACACTCAGACGGTGCTAGCCAGGATGTCCTCGGCATACGCCACGAGGGTCCGAACCGTGGAGCCGGTGCCCTGCTTGTGGTTGTAGCCGTAGGGACTGCCGTTGTTGAAGGACGGTCCGGCAATGTCGATGTGCGCCCAGGGGATCTGCTCCCCGTCCTTGCCGTTGCCGACGAATTCCCGCAGGAATACCGCTGCCGTCATCATTCCGCCGTGGCGTTCGCCGATGTTGGCGATGTCCGCGACCTGCGAGTCGAGGCTGGCACGGAGCTCCTCCGGCAGTGGCATCGGCCAGACCAGCTCGCCGGCGCGGTCCGCGGCGGCCTTGATCGGACCGGTGACGGAGTCGGAGCCCATGACGCCGGCGGTGCGGTCGCCCAGAGCGATCAGCTGCGCGCCGGTCAGGGTGGCGACGTCGATGATGGCGTCCGGGTATTCCTGGCTCGCCGCGACGATGCCGTCGGCCATGACGAGGCGGCCTTCGGCGTCGGTGTTGAGGACCTCCACGGTCTTGCCGCCGAATATGGTGAGGACATCGGCCGGGCGCTGCGCGGCGCCGGAGGGCATGTTCTCCGCGATGCACAGCCAGGCGGTTGCCTTGACGGGCAGGCCCAGGCCGGCGAGGGCAAGTACGGTGTTGAGGACGACGGCGGCGCCCGCCATGTCGCTTTTCATGTCGCCCATGCCCAAGGCCGGCTTGATGGAGATTCCGCCCGTGTCAAAGGTGATGCCCTTGCCCACGAGGGCGATCTTGGCTGTGGCCTTCGCCGGGGCGTATTCGACCTTCACGAGGCGCGGCTGCCGGGTGGAGCCCTTGCCGACGCCGAGGATGCCGCCGAAGCCCTCCTTCTCAAGGCGCTTCTCGTCCCAGACTGTCACCTTTACAGGCAGGCCCTTGGACAGTTCCTTGGCGGCTTCGGCGAACGACTCGGGGTAGAGGTGGCTCGGCGGCTGGTTCACCAGCGAGCGGGTGGCGTTCACGGCCTTACCGATCAGGGCCGCGCGGTTCAGTACCGGCTGCAGCCCCTTGTCCGCGGCGAGGCCGGTGACGATCACGACGTTCTTCACCGGGTCCTTAAGGCCGTCCCTGGAGGAGCGGTACTCGGTGAACGAGTAGGCGCCCATCGCGGCGCCCTCGGCGACGGCCGCGACGTCGGCCAGGGACGCCGTCGGGAGGGCCAGGGTGACGGTGGCGACGCCGGCGAGGAGGCGGACGGCGGAGCCGGCCGCACGGCGCAGCGCCTCCTCGGTGAGCGGCTGGTTCGCGGCAAGCTTGCCGACGCCGGCGAGCACCAGCACCGCCGCTCCGGCTTCAGGCAGGCCCGGAAGCCGGTGGGCCTGGTCGGCTGCCCCGGTGACGCCAAGAACGTGCAGTGATTCCGCCAGCGCCTCGGCGGCCTTGGCCGACAGCGGGTTGCTCAGCAGGACGGGACCGTCCGGCCCCTGTCCCACGCCGATGACGAGGGCGTCGCTGGGGGACTTCTTCAAATTCCCAGCAATTGCACTAAGTTTGACTTCAGTATTCTTGACCACGAGGACAGTCCTCAATTCTCTCTGATTTTTCGGCAGGAACTGCATGTTCGGCGCCCTGCCATGGGAACCTGAGCCACAGTCGGCTTGAGACGTGACGTAAGTGTCTTCAAGGCGTCCATCAGGCCAGTTCCGATCGTAGTCTCTCCGCCGTGCGGGTGTTCAATTGAATGAGAGCTGGAGCACACCGGGGGCAGGAATTCCACCGCGCGTCGGGGCGTTGAAAGAGGTATCGGCGCCACCGCCCGCTTGGCCGTTGCCTCCGGAAAATCCGCCGCGCAGGGCCGCGTCCCGCGCCTCCCACCGCCGCTACCGCGAAAGGAACATGCCGTGATTGAACGGATTTCCGGCTCGTTGCTGGACCCCGAATCGCTCTATCTGCGTGATGACGCGCTGTTCCACAGCCCGGAGCTGCGCGGACTGAACCTTGTTATGGGTTTCACGGGCTTCGCCGACGCCGGCCACGTCGTCAAACAGATCACCGCCGAAATGCTGGACACCCTCGACTCGGAGATGATGGCCGAGTTCGACGCCGACCAGCTGATCGACTACCGGACCAGGCGTCCGCAGGTGAGCTTCGTCGAAGACCATCTCCAGGACTACCAGGCGCCGAGCCTGGCGCTGTACCGGCTCTTTGACGGGCTCGGAAGCCCTTTCCTCCTCCTGGCCGGGTTCGAGCCGGACCTGCAATGGGAGCGGTTTGCCCGCGCCGTCGTCGGAATCGTGGAGGAGCTGGACGTCAACCTGGCCACCTGGATCCACTCGATCCCTATGCCGGTCCCGCACACGCGGCCCGTGGGCGTGACCGTTCACGGCAACCGCCCGGACCTTATCGAGGGAATCTCGGTGTGGAAGCCGACGGTCGAGGTCCCTGCCGCGGTGGGACATGTCCTTGAGATGCGGCTCGTCGCTGCAGGCCGCAATGTGGCCGGCTACGTGATCCACGTCCCGCACTACCTCGCGGAAGCCGAATACCCGCCGGCCGCCGTCGCCGGGCTGGAATACCTCGGCGCAGCCACCTCGCTCATGCTTCCCAGCGACCGCCTGCGCGAGGCGGGCCGCGAAGTAGGCCGCCAGATCGCCGAGCAGATCGATGCCTCGGAGGAGGTCCAGCAGGTCGTCTCCCGGCTGGAAATACGCTATGACGAGAAGGCCGAAGGGACCGTGCGGCGGTCGCTGCTGGCCGACGAGAACGACCAGCTTCCGAACGCCGACGCCCTGGGTGCGGCCGTTGAAGCCTACCTGGCCCGTAAGGAGCCCGGTAAATAAATACTAGGTATATAAATAAGATTTGTTCAGTGGAGGGCATAATGGGGTAGTGACCTCACCCCGCGCCTGGCTGATCTGGATCGTCGGGATCTTCGCCTATCTGGTGGCGGTCAGCCAACGGACGTCCTTCGGCGTGGTTGGGCTGGAAGCCACCGAGCGCTTCCACGCCAGCGCCGCCGAAATCTCCTTCTTCACCGTGCTGCAGCTCCTCGTCTACGCCGGCCTTCAGATCCCGGTGGGCGTGCTGGTGGACCGCCTCGGCTCCCGTGTCATGATCGCCGCAGGTGCACTGCTGATGGGGCTCGGACAACTCGAGCTGGCCTTCGCGGACAGCATCCCCGGCGGCGTCCTGGGCCGCGTGCTCGTGGGCGCGGGGGACGCCATGACCTTCATTGCCGTCATTCGGCTGATCCCGCTCTGGTTCGCCCCCGCGCGCGTGCCGCTGCTCACGCAGCTGACCGGTATGTCGGGACAGCTGGGCCAGCTCTTCAGCGTCGTGCCGTTCGCCATCATCCTGCACTCGGCCGGCTGGACCCCCGCCTTCCTCACGCTGGCCGCCATGTCCGCCCTCGCCGTCGTGCTGGTGCTGGTCCTGCTGCAGGACCTGCCGCCGGGACATCCGGCGCCCGAACCGTCCCAGGGGCTGCGCGCCACCGGAGTCTCGCTGTCCCACGCCTGGCGGCAGCCCGGAACCAGGCTCGGGCTGTGGAGCCACTTCACCGTCCAGTTCAGCGGCACCGTGTTCGCGATGACCTGGGGCTATCCCTTCCTGATCTCCGCCCAGGGCCTGGACCCGGGCACCGTCTCGGCCCTCATGACCCTGTACGTGGCGGCCGCGATCGCAGCGGGGCCGCTGATGGGCAGCTTCGTGGCCCGGCACCCGCTGCGCCGTTCCACCATGGTGCTGCTGATCTCCGCCGCCACCGCTGCGGCCTGGGCGGCGGTCCTGCTCTTCCCCGGCCGGTCCCCGCTGTGGCTGCTGGCCGGACTGGTGGTGGTGCTGGCCATCGGCGGTCCCGGCTCCATGATCGGCTTCGACTTCGCCCGGACCTTCAACCCGGCCCACCGGATCGGAACGGCCACCGGCATCGTCAATGTCGGCGGTTTCATCGCAGCTCTCGTGGCCATCTTCGTGATCGGCCTCGTCCTCGACGTGCTGAACAGCACCGGGTTCTCCCAGGGGGAGCTCTACGGTCTCGACCCGTTCAGGATCGCCCTGAGTGTCCAGTTCCTTCTGTTGGCCGGGGGAGCCGTCGCCATCCTGATCACCCGGCGCAAGGTTCGCCGGCAGATGGCAGCCCAGGGCGTCGTCGTGCCCCCGCTGCGCGTAGCCCTCTCCCGGCAACGCAGGCTCGGCGCGGAACGCCGCCGCCGGCCCTGATCCGGGAGCCCGGTTCTCCACATAGGACAGATCCTTTCTGACGGCGGGCGGCGGGGCGACGAAGCTGGCGTTATGACAGCTCCCGATCACCTGAAAATCACCGGCCCCGAAGACATCCTTGGGTTCATCCCGCATTCCCTGGGCTACTGGCCGTCGCACAGCCTCGTCGCCATGACGATGCAGGGCAAGCGGCTCGGAGCCACCCTCCGGGTCGACCTCCCCGGCGACGGCAGCCCCGGCCGTCCCGGCAGTTTCGCCGGCTTCGCCCGCACCGTGGCCGGCTATCTGGAGGCCGACGACGAGGCGGACGGCGCCCTGCTGGCTTTCTTCACCGGTACCGACGGGTCCGTAACGGGCCGGGACGGTGCCGCCTGGGCCGAACTGCTCGAAGAGCTGGAACACGCGCTGGCGGAAGGCGGCATGCCCGTGCGGGACGCCTGGCTTATCGGCGCCGAGCACTGGCGCAACGTGTACTGCACCGACCCTGCCTGCTGCCCCACTCCCGGCCGGCCGATCGATGAGATCAGGAACAGCCGGCTAAATGCGGAGATGGTCTTCCGCGGCAGCACCGTCGGACCCGCCCCCGGCGCCGCCGCACGGTTCCCCTCCCCGCTGCCCGAGGACCCGGCGGTGCTCGAGTCCGAGCGGCACTGGGCACAGCTGTTCTCGGGACACACAGGGGACCGGGTGCAGTTCGGCCAAGTGATGGATGTCTGGGCCCTGGTGCTTCGGTCGCCGGCCGGTCCTCGGCTTCCCGTGGGGCTCGCCGGGTACCTGCGGGCCGCGCTCCGCGTCCCGGCCTGGCGCGATGCCGTGCTGGTGATGGCGGCTGCCGGGCCGGAGGCCGCCGAGCAGGGCGCCGCAGGCTTCGGCATCTTCGACAGCCCATCCTTCGGCGGCCCATCGTTGAACACTTCGGCCCCGCCCGCCGAGTTGCCCGGCACGCCGGCGGCCACGCAGGCACTGCCCGGGACGCAGCCCGGCCCCGGCGTGCTGGCTCGGCCGCTCCCGGTTCCGCTGCCGCCGCTGGAGGGCTTGCCTCCGCTCCTTCCGGCGCGGGTGGAAAGCGCCGGTATCGGGGCCGGCAGCGGGGCATCGGCGGCCCCGGGGTACGGGGAGGTGCTGCTCGGCCTGGCGCCGCCGGTGCCGGACTGGCCAAAAATGGCCAGCCTGGAGCGGATCCTCCTGCAGTTGGGCGAGGCCGGCGGGGAGGCCGGGGCTGCCGCGCTTACCGGACGCGGCTGGATTGAATGGTGCCGCGGCAAGGGGTCCTTTGCCGACGCGTTGTTCAGCCGGGCAGAGGCGGAGCACCCGGGCTACCGGCTCGCCGAACTGCTGGCTGAGCTTGTGAGCCGTGGCACCTTGTGCGGATGGGCAGGAAGGAGGGACGCCGCGTGGCAGAAGTTTGAGCCCGGCGCCGCGTGATGGTGAACGGAATGTGGTGCGCCACCATGTTGCGAACCCGGCACCGTGACGGCACCGATTCTGAAAATCGTGAGACAATGGTTGCCGCGACCCGGTTGGGTCCGTGTATCAAGAGCTCGTAGCGAACCTTGGAAACAGGGAACATTACGGCCGCCTCAGCAGTTCTACTTAGTGGCTCTGCTGGCCGTGGCGGCTCCTGATGTGAAACACGGACTTGACAGGGTCATAGTGGTGTTGCCCGTATGGTGATTCCACAGACCGCCGCTAGAAAGGTTTTCTGTGACCCCGTCTTCCGCGAAGAAGGAACCCGCCGACCAGGCCGTATTGTCTCCCGAGGAGAAGAAGGCGGCGACGAACGCCAAGCGCGCCGCCACGCGTGCAGCCAACAAGGCTGTCCAAGACGCAACCTCGGCCGAAGGTGACGACACCGCATCGGCAGTCGCCAAGCCTGAACCCAAAAAGCGCGGGCCCAAGCCCGGCGCTAAAGCCGCGGCGCAGGCCGCCGGCAAAGCCGCCCGCGGTGACGACGACGATGACGACGTCGAGGTGGACCTCGACGAGGTGGCCGGCGTCGAGATCGGCGAAGACGGCGAAGAGATCCCCGCCAAGGCTGCCGCAGCCCCCACCGGCTCCGGTTTTGTCTACTCCGATGCCGACGATGACGATGCGCCCGTGCAGCAGGTCATGTCGGCCGGCGCCACCGCCGACCCCGTCAAGGACTACCTGAAGCAGATCGGCAAGGTCGCCCTGCTGAATGCCGAGCAGGAAGTGGACCTGGCCCTGCGCATCGAGGCAGGCCTCTTTGCCGAAGAAAAGATCAACGCCGACGACGGGTCCATGGATCCGAAGCTCAAGCGTGAACTCGAATTCGTCATCCACGACGGCAAGCGCGCCAAGAACCACCTGCTGGAGGCCAACCTCCGCCTCGTGGTGTCGCTGGCCAAGCGGTACACCGGCCGCGGCATGTTGTTCCTGGACCTGATCCAGGAAGGAAACCTGGGCCTGATCCGTGCCGTCGAGAAATTCGACTACACCAAGGGCTTCAAGTTCTCCACGTACGCCACCTGGTGGATCCGCCAGGCGATCACCCGCGCCATGGCCGACCAGGCCCGCACCATCCGCATCCCCGTGCACATGGTGGAAGTCATCAACAAGCTGGCCCGTGTGCAGCGCCAGATGCTGCAGGACCTCGGCCGCGAACCCACCCCGGAGGAGCTGGCCCTCGAGCTGGACATGACTCCGGAAAAGGTCGTTGAGGTCCAGAAGTACGGCCGCGAGCCGATCTCCCTGCACACTCCGCTGGGCGAGGACGGTGACTCCGAGTTCGGTGACCTCATCGAGGACTCCGAAGCCGTGGTCCCCGCCGATGCCGTGAGCTTCACCCTGCTGCAGGAGCAGCTGCACTCCGTGCTGGACACGCTCTCCGAGCGCGAGGCCGGCGTGGTGGCAATGCGCTTCGGGCTGACCGATGGACAGCCGAAGACGTTAGACGAAATCGGCAAGGTCTACGGGGTCACGCGCGAGCGGATCCGCCAGATCGAATCGAAGACGATGTCCAAGCTGCGGCACCCGTCGCGGTCCCAGGTCCTGCGGGACTACCTGGACTAAAGCCCGGGCCGCAGCACAACGCGGGGTCACTCCGCGCCGATCCTCCCCGGAGGAATGGGCGCAATGTGACCCCGCGTTGCCGGTTAATCATGCTGCTGGTTAATCATGCTGCGCGTTCGAGAACCGGCCGGGCAGAGAACAGCTCGTTAAAAACGCGGCCCCTCCGGAACGGAGGGGCCGCGTTGCTGAGAGCAAACGGACTAGTCGACGGGAAGCGGCGCTTTCTCGTTCAGGCGTCCGGTCTCGTCGTGCCAGTCAGAGCTGAGCGGCCTAAGTGTCGGTTCTACGGCCCGTGCGTGGTGGCCGCAGAAGAGAAGCTCACCGCCGGAGGCGCCGAGAACAACCCGGACATATGCCTGTGCTCCGCAACGATCGCACCGGTCAACGGTGGTCAGTGTGCGGTCCGCAACTGCTGTTGTCATGTTCGGCCTCCTTGGTAGTTCGGTATACCTATATAACCAGCATTCGCAGCCAATCCATCACAAGGATGGTCCACTTTCGCTGTACGCGTATCACGTCTCGGTAACAGGTCCGCCGGCGCCGGGCCGGATGCGGGAGTGGCAACCCGGGGGACAGCCGCACTCCGACTACCCTTGGAAGAGCGTCAAGCATGCTTTGACTGATCCGTCCCTGAAGGAGTTTCCGCCCCGTGGCACCAAGTTCTGACTACACCGCCCGGCATCTCTCCGTGCTGGAAGGCCTCGAGGCCGTCCGCAAGCGCCCGGGCATGTACATCGGCTCCACCGACTCCCGCGGGCTCATGCACTGTCTCTGGGAGATCATCGACAACTCCGTCGATGAGGCCCTCGCCGGATTCGGCCACGACATCAAGGTCATCCTGCACGCCGACAACTCGGTGGAGATCCACGACGACGGCCGCGGCGTTCCGGTGGACATCGAACCGAAAACGGGGCTGTCCGGCGTCGAGGTCGTCTTCACCAAGTTGCACGCCGGCGGCAAGTTCGGCGGCGGCTCCTACACCGCTTCCGGCGGCCTGCACGGTGTCGGCGCGTCGGTGGTCAACGCCCTGTCCGCCCGGCTGGACGTGGAAGTGGACCGCGGCGGCAAGACCTACAAGATGTCCTTCCGCAGGGGGGAGCCCGGCCGGTTCAAGGACCCGGGAACCAAACCGGACCCGGCGACCCTCTTCGAGCCGTTCATCGACGGCTCCGTGCTGGACATCGTGGGGAAGGCCAAGCGCGGCGTCACCGGAACCCGGATTCGCTACTGGGCGGACCGCCAGATCTTCACCCCGGACGCCAAGTTCTCCTACGACGAGCTCGCCGCCCGCGCCCGCCAGACCTCCTTCCTTGTCCCCGGCCTGAAGCTGACGGTCCGGGACGAACGCCGGGCCGCCGGGACACCCGGGGAGTCCGGCCCGCACGAGGAGGTCTTCCACCACGACGGCGGCCTCTCCGAGTTCGTCGAATTCCTCGCCGCGGACCCGGCCGTCACGGACATCTGGCGTCTGCACGGGGCCGGCAAGTTCAAGGAAACCGTGCCGGTCATCGACGAGAGGGGCCACAGCCAGCTGGCGGAGGTCGAGCGGGACTGCGAAGTCGACGTCGCCCTGCGCTGGGGCATCGGTTACGACAGCACCGTGCGCAGCTTCGTCAACATCATCTCCACGCCGAAGGGCGGCACGCACCAGGCCGGCTTCGAGCAGGCCCTGCTCAAGACCTTCCGCAAGGCCGTGGAAAGCAACGCCCGCAAGCTGAAGGCCGGCAATGACAAGATCGAAAAAGACGATATCTTCGCCGGGCTCACAGCGGTCCTGACCGTCCGTCTGGCTGAACCGCAGTTTGAAGGCCAGACCAAGGAGATTCTGGGCACTTCCGCCGTCCGGGCCATCGTGACGAAGGTCGTGGAGCAGGAGATCAACGCCAAGCTGAACTCGGCCAACCGCAATGACAAGGCCCAGTCCGCGCTGCTGCTCGAGAAGATCGTCAGCGAGATGAAGTCACGCATCTCGGCCCGCGTCCATAAGGAAACCCAGCGCCGCAAGAACGCGCTGGAAACCTCGTCCATGCCCACCAAACTGGCGGACTGCCGCACGGACGACGTCGCCCGCTCGGAACTGTTCATCGTGGAAGGTGACTCGGCCCTGGGCACCGCAAAGCTGGCGCGTTCCTCCGATTTCCAGGCGCTGCTGCCGATCCGCGGCAAAATCCTCAACGTGCAGAAGGCCTCGGTGGGGGACATGCTCTCCAACGCCGAATGTGCCGCGCTGATCCAGGTGGTGGGTGCCGGCTCCGGCCGGAGCTTCGACATCGGCGCCGCCCGCTACGGCAAGGTCATCCTCATGACGGACGCCGACGTCGACGGCGCCCACATCCGGACTCTTCTGCTGACGCTGTTCTTCCGCTACATGCGCCCGATGATCGATGAGGGCCGTGTGTTCGCCGCCGTCCCGCCGCTGCACCGGGTGGAGGTCATCAACGCCGGACAGAAGGCCAACGAGATGATCTACACGTACTCGGAGGCGGAGCTGCACGTACTGCTGGCCCGCCTCGCCCAGGAGGGCAAGCGCTACAAGGAGCCGATCCAGCGCTACAAGGGCCTGGGTGAGATGGATGCGGAGCAGCTGGCCGAGACCACGATGGACCCGCGGCACCGTACGCTGCGCAAGGTCGGGATCGAAAATGCGAAACAGGCCGAGGAAACCTTCGACCTGCTGATGGGCTCCGACGTCGCACCCCGCAAGGACTTCATCATTGCCGGCGCCGCAAGCCTGGACCGGGAGCGGATCGACGCCTGACGCCCTCCGGCCTTCCAACGCCGGCAGCACCTTCCAACGCCGGCAGGAGCTTCCGCCCGGACGCCCGGCGGGACGGTCCAGTCTGTCGGGATCAGCCGAGCAGGCCGGGGACGATCAGCAGCGCGGTCGGAACGGCGAGGAGCAGGAGGCAGGCCGCCAGTACGGCAAGCCGCAGCGGCTCCGGCAGCGGGGGCTGCGGGGAGAGCAGACGGCTGACCCGGGAGGCCGTGGTGCTCGCCGAACCGGCCCCGCCGGTGGCGCCGGGCTGGCCGGGATCGACGTCGGGCAGCTCCGCCTCACCCAATGCCATCCGGGCCACCGGTGCGCCGGGGGAGCCGCTGGCCACGATTGCGATCGCTTTGATCAGTGTCGCCTTACTTTCCGTCTTCAGCGCGACGTCGTCGGCGAGCATCTCGATGAGCGAGTTGACCGCGTCCTGCGCCAGCCGGGTGGTCGGCAGCCACGGCAGGGCCTGGCGCCAGGCGGCGAAGGCCCAGAGCAGGAGATGGTGGCGCTGGCTGAGATGGGCGTTCTCGTGGATCAGGACCGCCCGCAGCTCGGCGGGTTCCAGCGCCGCCATGAGCCCTTCGGAGAGCACCGTGACGGAGCGTGCGCCACCCGGCAGGCAGTAGGCCACGGGGGAGTCGAGGCTGAGCACCATGGTCTTCGGGCCGTCAGCGGAAGGCGAGGCGAGCAGGGCCAGCAGTTCCCGGTGCCGTTGCCGTTGCCGCTGGATCTTGTAGTACGTCAGCAGCAGGGTGAACACGAGGTGCGCCGTCAGCAGGGCCGCCGCGGAGAGCCCAAAGATGTGCCAGAAACCCAGCACCGTGGTGGGTGCGTTGTTGAAGACCATGCCGGTCAGCGACTTGAGCCCGGCAAGCAGATTGTCCCCGGCGGGCTCCAGCCCGTAGACGAGCATGGCGCCGATCATCGACAGGCCGCCGGCAAGGGCGATCGCCTGCCAGAGCAGCATGGCGGTGAAGGGCGACCGGGCCGGCCACTGGGCGCGGGAGAGCAGGATAGGTACCGGCCATGCCAGGACTACCGCGAGGACCGCCAGGAACCATGAGGTCCAGAACATCGGGCGCTAGCTGAGGCCCAGCAGTTTGCGCAGCGTTTCCGCTTCAGTATCGGTGACGGAACCAATGAAGCGCGCCAGCACGGCCTCGCGGTCCGGCGCGGACCCCAGAACCTCGTGCATGAGCTCGGCGGTGTGGTCAGCCCTGCTTGATACGGCCTGGTAGCGGTGCGGCCGGGTGCCGCGTTCGCGCTCTACCAGGCCCTTGCGCTCGAGGCGGGACAGCACGGTCAGCACCGTGGTGACGGCCAGATCCTTGCCCACGTGTCCTGCGGTGCCGCCCTCCGCGCGGGTGCTCTGCGCAAGCAGATCCCGCAGCGTGTTGGCCGTTGCCGCCTCCTGGCCTGCCCAGAGCAGATCCATCACTGCCCGTTCCAGTTCACCGAGACTTGCCATTGGGTACATCCTTCGTGCCGGCCGCCCGGGTGTGGCTCGCTGGCCTGCCGGGCGGCGTGTTTACGCTTCAGCATTAAAGTTACCGCGTTTTGCACTTTCTTTCTACATGAAGTAGAACTATCCGCTTCGGCGAGTCGCGGGCGCTGGCGTCAGCCGTCGGCCGGTCCGTTGCGGCCCTTGCCCCGCCGTGGGACGCTGGGATGCAGGGACGCACCGATATGTTCTACACTCTGTAGAAGAATCACTTCTACGTCATGTAGAAGTTGCTCAGCCAAAAGTAGGGACTGCCTTGGACGCCTTGGAAATCGCACGCTGGCAATTCGGCATCACCACCGTCTACCACTTCATGATGGTGCCGCTCACGATCGGCCTTGGCCTGGTAGTGGCCGTCATCCAGACGCTCTGGTACCGCACCGGCAGGCCGGAGTACCTCCGGATGACCAAGTTCTGGGGCAAGCTCTTCCTGATCAACTTCATCATGGGTGTCGCCACCGGAATCGTGCAGGAGTTCCAGTTCGGCATGGCCTGGAGCGAGTACAGCCGCTTTGTGGGGGACGTCTTCGGCGCGCCGCTGGCGATGGAAGCGCTCCTGGCCTTCTTCGTGGAATCCACCTTCCTGGGCCTGTGGATCTTCGGCTGGAAGCAACTCAGGCGCGGCGTCCACCTGGCTTGCCTCTGGATCGCCGTCATCGGTTCCGTTTTCTCCGCGTACTTCATCATTGTGGCCAACAGCTGGATGCAGCACCCCGTGGGCGTCGAAATGATCGACGGCCGCCCCGTCATGACGGACGCCTGGGCGGTCTTCACCAACAACACCGCCCTCGTTGCCGTGCCGCACACGCTCTTCGGAGCCCTCGCCGTCGCGGGGGCGTTCCTGCTGGGCATCGCCTGGTACCACCTGTGGCGCCGCCGCCACGACGGGATCGACACGGTCGCGGCGGACGGCAAGGTCATCCCCGGCGAGTCCACCGTTCCGGGACGCGACCGTGCGGACCATGCCGTCTGGATCCGCTCGCTGCGGATCGGCGCCGTCGTCGCCATGATTTCCTTCGCGGGAACCGCGGTCACCGGCGACCTGCAGGGCAAGCTCATGTTCGAACAGCAGCCGATGAAGATGGCCGCCGCCGAGGCGGCCTGCCACGACGGCACCGGCTTCTCCGTGCTGAGCGTCGGCAACCTCGGCTCCAAGAACTGCGATGACATCGTCGCCGTGATCGAGGTCCCGGGCATCCTGTCCTTCCTCGCCAAGGGCGACTTCACCACCGAGGTCAAGGGCGTGAACAGCCTCCTGGACCGGTACAAGGCCGACTACGGCACGCACCTGCCGGACAACCCCATCTACGGGGACCGGGCGGGCCAGGAGATCCAGTACGTCCCGGTCATGGAAGTCACCTACTGGGGGTTCCGGATGATGATCGGGTTCGGCGGCTTGGCGGCCCTCGCGGCGCTCGTGGCGTTGTGGGTGACGCGCAAGGGAACCGTCCCGGCCTCCAGCGGGCTCATGCGGGTGGCCGTGTTCGGGATCCTCGCCCCGTTCGGGGCCAACGCCGCCGGCTGGATCTTCACCGAAATGGGGCGGCAGCCGTTCGTCGTCGCCCCGAACCCGGATCCCAGCGGGATCGACCAGGTCTTCATGTTCACCGCCGCGGCCGTCTCCCCGGGCGTATCCGCCGGGGAACTGCTGACCTCCCTCGTGGTGCTGACCGGCGTGTATGCGGTCCTGCTCGTGGTCGAGGTCAAGCTGCTGGTCAAGTACATCCGGGGTGGCGTCGTCTCTGCCATGCCGGAGCTCGTGCACGCCCCCGTTGACGAGAACGAGGACGGCACGCCGAAGGCCCCCGGTGAAGGCCCGCCCGGTCCCGGCAAGCCCGGGGACGACGTCCTGGCTTTCGCCTACTAAGCATCCGCCACCGAAGAAACGCAGAGGATACTCAGCATGGAACTGCTTCCCACCATCTGGTTCATCGCCATCGCGGTGCTGTGGACGGGCTATCTCTTTCTGGAGGGCTTTGACCTCGGCGTCGGCATGCTGATGAAGGGCTTCGCCCGGAACAACACCGAACGCCGCGTCCTGCTCAACACGATCGGCCCGGTCTGGGATGGAAACGAGGTCTGGCTGCTGACCGCCGGCGGCGCGACCTTCGCGGCCTTCCCGCTCTGGTACGCGTCCCTGTTCTCCGCGCTCTACCTGCCGCTGCTGGCCGTCCTTGTGGCGCTGATCTTCCGCGCCGTGGCCTTCGAATACCGCGGCAAGGTGGACACCCCGCAATGGCGTGCCCGCTGGGACTGGGCCATCTCGGCCGGTTCCCTCGTTGCAGCCTTCGGCGTCGGCGCCGCCCTGGCACTCACCACCACGGGACTGCCGCTGAACGCCAACGGCGACCGCGAGGGCGGCCCGTTCGCCTGGTTCAACGCCTACGCCGTGCTCGGCGGCCTCGCCGTCGTCGGCTTCTCCCTCCTGCACGGCCTGGCCTTCCTGGCCCTGAAGACCGACGGCGAGGTCCGGCACCGGGCGCGGCAGTGGTTCGTCCGGCTGCTGCCGGTGCTGCTGCTGCCGATCGCGGGCTGGGCGGTGAGCCTGCAGCTGCTCAGCGGCGAGGCCTGGACCGTGGCGGCCGTGGTAGCCGCCGTCATCGCCGCCGTCTTGGCCTCGATCTTCGCCCGCAACGGTGCGGAGGGCAGGGCGTTCCTGGCCCTCGGCGCCTTCCTGCTGCTCGGCAGCGCCTCGATCTTCGGCGCGGCCTTCCCGGTGGTGCTGCCCTCCTCGCTCAACCCCGAGTTCGACCTGACCATCTCCAACGCCTCCTCCTCCGACTACACCCTGGGGCTGATGAGCATTGTCGCCTGCATCGGGCTGCCGCTCGTGCTGGCCTACCAGGCCTGGACGTACTGGGTGTTCCGGCGCCGCGTGAGTGCCGCGCACATCCCCGAGGCCCACAGCTTCCTTCCCGCGATCGCCGCCAAAGCGCTGGCAGCCAAGGACTAACACCCGATGAGACCGCAGTTCCCGTCCGGCCCTGCCACCCGTTCCGCCCTCTATCTGCTGGGCGTGCTCGCCGCCCTGAAGGCGCTGTCCCTCGTGCTGATGGGACAGGCGGTCGCGTCCATGCTCGCCGGGCTGATGGCACACAATCCGGCGTGGAGCGAGCAGCTGGTCTGGGGATTCGCCGGGGTTGTCCTGCGTTCCCTGACCGTGTGGGCGCAGTCCGTCGCGTCACGCCGGGCCGCGCTGGGAGTCAAGGAGGAGCTGCGCTCCCAACTGTTGGAGCGCGCGCTGCGCAACGGGACCCGGAACGCGGGACCCACCGACGGCGGCCTCGCCATCCTGGCCACGCGCGGACTGGACGCCCTGGACAGCTACTACACCCAGTTCCTGCCGGCCCTGGTGAACTGCGCCGCGGTTCCGTTGCTGCTCGGGGCCCGGATCCTGTTCGCGGACTGGATCAGCGCCGTCGTGATTGTGCTGACGGTACCTCTCGTGCCGCTGTTCATGGTCCTGATCGGGCGCTACACCGAGGACCGGGTCCGGGAGGCCCAGTCGGCACTTGCCCGGTTGTCCGGCCACATGCTTGAGCTCGCCAAGGGCCTCCCCGTGCTGGTGGGACTGGGCCGTGCCACCGCCCAGCGGAAGGCGCTGGAGGACATCTCCGAGGAATACCGCTCCCGCACCATGGGGACCCTGCGCACCGCGTTCCTCTCGGCGCTCGCGCTGGAACTGATCGCGACGATCTCCGTGGCTGTGGTCGCTGTCTTCATCGGCGTCCGGCTGGTGAACGGGGACATGGGGCTCGAAGCGGGGCTGCTGGCGCTGATCCTGGCCCCGGACTGCTACCTCCCGCTCCGGGAGCTGGGTACCGCCCACCACGCGAGCGACGAAGGCCGCGCCGCGCTCGCCGAAACCACCGCGGTCCTCGAGGCGCCGGAAGCCACACCCCTGAGCCCCGCCTCCGGCCAGCCCGCCGCGGCCGGCGAAACGGCCCTGCCTCCCGCCGTCACCGTCCGCGGACTGACGGTCCACTACAGCGGCAGGCGGGACGCCGCCGTCGGGCCGCTCAGCTTCACCGCGGCGCCCGGTAGGATCACGGCCCTCGACGGGCCCAGCGGGTCCGGAAAGAGCACCGTGCTGGGGGTGCTGGCCGGCACCGTCGGGGCAGGCGGCGGGACTGGCCACCAAACCAGCGTCAGCGGACGCCTCGAAGGATTCACGACGGCGGACCTCGCCTGGGTCCCGCAGCATCCCGTGATGGTGGCCCCGACAGCACTCGACGAGATCCGGCTGTACCTCGGCGCCCCGACCCTGGGAAGGGATGCGGCGGACGCCGCGGCCCGCCGCTGCCTGGCAGCCTGCGCCGCGGGGCACCTCGCCGCGAAGCATCCCGCCGAGCTCAGCCCGGGGGAGCTGCGCCGCGTGGCACTGGCCCGAGGCCTGGCCCGGATCGAGGCCGGAGCCACCGTGCTGCTCCTTGACGAACCCACCGCCCACCTGGACCGCGAATCAGCCACCATGGTCAGCCATGCCATCGCCGGGCTGCGCGGGAAAGTCACTGTATTGCTCGTGGCGCACGACCGGCAGACCCGCGAGCTGGCGGACCAGCTCGTGGCAGTGGCGCCCGGCAAGGGCACTGCGGCCCACACCGCACCGGCCGCCGCGGCGCCCGGGGTGGAGCCACTGCAGGAGGCCCTGCCGGAGCCACTGCCGGAGGCCTTGACTGCCGGGGGGTCCGCCGCCCACGACGTGGGCTGGGCGGAAACCGCGTCCGAGGAACCCCAGGACAAGGTCGCCGCCGGCACCGGTTCAACGGCTTATACAACAGTCCAGGTGCGCCGTCTCCTGGCCCCCGTCGCCGCCAAGTTCGCCGCGGCAGGCACCGTCGGCACACTGGCCGCCCTTTTCGCCGTCGCCCTCGCCGGGCTGTCCGGCTGGCTGATCATCCGTGCCAGCGAACAGCCGCCCATCCTCTACCTGCTCACCGCGATCGTGGGCGTGCGGTTCTTCGGCGTCGGCCGGGCGGCCCTGCGCTACGCCGAGCGGCTGTTGCTGCACGACGCCGTTTTCGCCGCCCTGACCCGGCTCCGCGGCCGGCTCTGGGAATCACTGAGCCGCCGCGCCCTGTCCCTGCGCCGGCTCCTGCAGGGCGGAAGCATCCTCGGCGCCGTGGTGGACGACGTCGACACGGTCCGGGAGCTGCTGCCCCGGGTGGTCCTGCCGCCGCTGACCGCCGCGGCCGTCGCGGCCGCCGCCGTCACCGGGATCGGCCTGCTGCTGCCGGCGGCTCTCCCGGCCATGATTGCCGCGGCGGCGCTCAGCCTTGTGGCCGCCCCGGCCCTGGCGCTGGCGGCGGACCGGATGTCCGCCCGCACCGAACAGCGGCTCCGGTCCGGCGTGCTGCGCAAGGTCGCGGCCACGCTCGACGCCCGCGCCGAACTCCACGCCAACGGCGTCTCCGCCCCGGTGCTCGCCGCAATCACGACGGCGGACCACTCCGCGACCGCAGCCTCCCAGCGGTCCGCCTGGGCCGAAGGCCTCGGCCAGGGGCTGACGGTGTTGGCCTGCGGGGCCGCCGCCCTGGCCAGCGCCGTGCTGGCCGCGCCGCTGGCCCTCAGCGGAGCGGTGGAGCCCGCGAGGGTCGCCGTGGTCGTGCTGTTGCAGCTCGCGCTCGTGGAGCCGTACGCAGCCATCACGACGGCGGTCCGCCAGTACCCGGCGCTGCGCACCGTGCTGCGGCGGATCAGCGAGGCCGGCGTCCTGGACAAGCCCGACCGCGCTGCCGACGGAGCCAGCGGGCTCGTGCCGGTACCGGCGCGGCCTGGCGCCACACCGGGGGTCGAACTCCAGGAGCTCTCCGCTGCCTGGCCCGGCGGAGGTGCCGTCTTCACCGGGCTCAGTGCCACCGCGGAACCCGGACGCTGGCTCACAGTGACCGGGGCATCAGGCTCGGGTAAATCCACCCTGCTGGCCGTGCTCCTGGGCTTCCTGCCGCCGCGGAGCGGGCAGATCTTCGTCAGCGGCCGTGCCGCCTGGTGCCCGCAGGAAGCGCACCTTTTCGACTCCACGATCCGCGGCAACCTCATGCTCGGACTTCCGGACAGCCGGTCGGACAGCCGGTCGGACAGCCGGCGGGACGGGCAGCTTGGGCAGCTGGAGCAGCAATTGCAGGAGGCTCTCGCCGCGGTGGGCCTCGGGCCCCTCGTTGCCCGGCTCGGCAGTGGCCTGGACGGTGGCCTGGACGGTGGCCTGGACGGTGGCCTGGACACCAGGATCGGTCCGGGCGGCGCCTACCTCAGCGGCGGCGAGCGGCAGCGCCTGGCCGTCGCCCGCACGCTGCTGACTGGCGCGGACGTGATCCTGCTCGATGAGCCCACTGCCCACCTGGACGCGGAGTCCGGCCGGGCCCTGCTGGCCGAGCTCCGGAAAGGCCTCAAGGACCGCACCGTGGTCCTCGTCACGCACAACCCTGAGGATATCGACGCCGGCGACAGCCGCCTGGATCTGGACAACACGGCTGCCACCGCCCTCGGCGCGGCTGCAGCCACGGCCGGCGCGGTGCTGGCGCGGCGCTGAGCCGGAGGCTAGCCTGTCCCCATGATTGGACAAGCATGATTGGACAAGCATGATTGGACAAGCATGATTGGACACGCATGATTGGACACGCATGATTGGACACGCATGATTGGACACGCATGATTGGACACGCATGATTGGACAAAGGGGGACCGACGCCCGCGCCTGCCTCAACCCCAGGCTTACGTGGCGGTCCGCAGGGACCGCGGACCTTGACGGCTGGGCCGCCCTGATCGCCCGGGCGGCCGCCGTCGAACAGCCTGTCTGGTTCGAGCGGCGCGCCGACCTGGCGCAGATCCTCGACTCGACGAACAACCCGGCCGCCGCGAACACCATCCTCGGCGTCGACGGTGACGGCGTTGCCCGCGCCTACGGCCGGATCACCAAGAACCGCGACGGTGACAAAGCGCTCGGCTTCGGCTGCGTCGATCCCGGGTGGCAGGGCCAGGGGATCGGGAGCGGGCTGCTGGGCTGGATGGAACAGCGGACCCGCGAACGGTTTGCCGGGGATGCCGCGTCCGGGCAGCCGGAGGCGGGCCCCGCACCCAGGCTGCGACTCCACATGGAGCAGCAGCACAGGCACCAGGCGGCGCTCTTTGAGGGCGCGGGCTACCGGATGGTCCGCTACTACAACGAGATGCACCGGCCGTTAGCCATCGGGATCCCCGAGGCCGAGCTGGAGGCGGGGCTGGAGCTGGTGGCGTTCGGCCCGGAACTGCACGAGGCGGTCCGCCTGGCCCACAACGACGCCTTCCGGGACCACTGGGGCAGCGAACCCCGCGACGAGGAAGCCTGGGGCTTTGTGGTGCATGATCCGCTGGCCCGCCCGGACCTGAGCGCGGTGGTCCTGGAGCGGTCCAGCGGCACAGTGGCCGGCTACCAGCTCGCCAGCCACGACGCCGAGGGCGCAGCGTCCCGCGGCTTCAGCGAGGGCTACACGGACCTGCTGGGCGTACCGCGGGAGTTCCGCGGCCGCGGGATAGCGCAGGCGCTGCTCGCCGATGCGATGCGCCGCTTCGCCGCGGCCGGGATGGACAAGGCCTCGCTCGACGTCGACTCGGAGAACCCGACCGGAGCCCTGGCGCTCTACACCAAGATGGGCTACGTCACCGTCAACCGCAGCATGGCCTGGGACAAGGAACTGTAGCTACTCATCCACGCGCTATCCGCACGCGCTAGCCATCCACGCGCTATCCGCACGCGCTAGCCATCCACGCGCTATCCGCACGCGCTAGCCATCCACGCGCTAATGGGCATTTTCGTTGGTTCGTCGGGGGGTTAGGTCCAGGCGGTGGGGTCGTTGGGGTAGAGGCCGCGGGCGGTGTCGCGCCAGGCCATCACCGGCGGCGGTTTCAAGGGCCTCGGCCAGCCGGCCGGGTCGACCGGAATGCACCAACGGCCTCAGCGACTAGCTGCTACGCCTGAGCAGCCACGGGCACGCACCGGCAGCCTGACCCCGACGTCCTCAGCGAAAATGAGCACCGGACAGGACATGCCCCGCGCCGGGGCCGGCCGATGGACATATTCCGGTTATGCCCGGTCCCCGGGGCGAAGACTGGGCATGTCCTCCGGGGGAAGTGGCCCGACGCCCCCAGCGGAGCCACTGCACGTGCTCCCGGGTCAGGACATGCCCCGCGCCGGGGCCGGCGCATGGACATATTCCGGTCATGCCCTGTCCCGGGCGCGAACACTGGACATGTCCTCCCCAGGGGTGGCACGATGCCACGCGCTATCCATCCGCGCGCTGATATGTAGGCCCGGTTGTCAAGAGGCAGAGGTGAGCGGCTCCTGGCTTTGTGGTTCCGGGGGCCGCTCATCGTGTGCCGGCCGATTGTGGTGACAGGTGTTGGCGAGTCTTTTCTCGACTGCAGTGTCAGGCTGATATTCGCGGGGTTGGTTACCGCATGACGATTTGTTCGGCTGGAGCGTATCGGTGTCTAGTATCGGGCGTCGACGGTTTGACCCGTCTGCTCATAGCGCGGTCTCGAGTTAGCTCCGTGTGCTGCCATCGCACTTGCACCACGTCCCGGGGGCACGTTCGGGTCAGGCCGCGTTCATGCGTTCTCCTTGCTGGAGCGGGGCGGCCAGTGACCAGCACCAGCCCGCGAGTTCGCGGGCGATCGCGGTGTTGGCCTTGACTGACATTTTGTGCCGTTCATCGAAGTGTTCCCACTTGTGGTGGAGCCTGTGGTTTCCTTCCAGGGCGCGGATGCGGGTGGCCGGGGCGACGAGATCGAGTTGGCGCAGCAGCCGTTCCCCGGGCCGGGCGTAGGGGCGCCGGTGCTGCCAGGCGGCTTCGATGAGGAGTTTGCGGGCATAGGTGTTTCCGGCCTTGGTGATCGGTCCCTGGTGCCGGGATTGGCCGGAGGATTCCTCGCTGGGGACCAGCCCGAGATAGGAGCCGATGGACGAGCCGGTGAAGCGGGTCCAATCCCCGATCTCCACGGCCAGCCCGAACCCGGTCGTGATCTGGATGCCGCGCAGACACATCAACGCGTCAATCACCGGGCCGTAGCGGCAGGCAGCGGCCGTGGCGGCGACGTGCTTGTCGATCCGTGCCAGTTGCCCGGCGAGGAGTTCGGCCTGCTCGACATCGGCTTCGTAGGTGAACTGCAGCGGCGGTTCGTCAAAGCGTTGGCGGTGCAGCCACAGCCCGTGTTCTTTCGTCCATCTTGCGTCTTTGGGGTAGCGGATGCCGTGGCGCAGCAGGATGCCGTTCACGTGCTGGCGGGCGTGCGCGAGGTCCTTGGCCGTGCCGGAGCGCAGCCGGGACAGGTCCCGCAGGGCTTCTTCCTCCGGGTCCGGGATCCGCACCTCGGTGACCGAGCCGACCGCGAGCATCTCGGCCAACACCCGGGCGTCGCGCCGGTCGGTTTTAATCCGGTCCCCAGGGGCGCGGAGCAGCTTCGAGGACGCCGTGATCACGCAGTTGATGCCCGCGGCCCGCAGGTAGCGGGCCAGGACGAACCCGGTCGGGCCCGATTCGTAGACGACCTTGACCGGCGGCTCGAACCGCCGGACCCACTCCAGCACCATGGCCGGGTCAGCGACCATGGTGTGGGCGGTGATTTCCCCGGTGGCCGGATTCAGCGCATGGCCCACGACGTTGACCGCGTGAACATCCAGACCAATGAAAGTATGCTCAAACATAGCCGGGACCTCCCAAACCTCACATGTGGCACTACCATTGCACCCCCGACGAGCCGGCAGGCCAAGGGGAGCCGCCAATGGCAACCCACGGACCCTGTGAAACAGAAGGCCCCGGCCTCTTGCCGTTACCTGGCCCGTCCGGGATAAAGGACATCACCGCCGGGATCAGGCCCCGCAGCGCCGCCCACCACACAGAGGCACGGATTACACCCCAGCCGGCGCAGCGGGACCGCCCCGGCGATAATGGCTGACCCCGGAGGGGCCAGGACCTGCCACCCCTCATTTCATATCGTCTAGCCATCCACGCGCTACCCATCCACATCGTGGAGGTGATGCACGACGTCGTGCAGGAAGTACTGCGCCAAGGTCAGCACGGTGAACTCCGAACCGTTGCTGCGGGTCCCTTTGCGGCCCCAGCGCTCCTCCGGAACCCCGGCGAAGGCCGCGGCGATCTGCTCGCCCCCGGCGGTCAGTTCGGCGCTGACCCCGGCCGGATCGGCGTTGGCGTAGTCCTTCTCGATCGCAGTGAGGTCCTGGTCCCAGTCGTCGAAGCGTGCCTCGTCCCCGGCAAGCATGAGCGACAGCCGGTGGTCGAACAAGGTGAAGACATCGCGGACATGGCAGGCGTACTCGAGCACGGACCAGGTGTCCTCACCGGGACGGTCTGCGACGTCCGGACGCCGCAGGGCGGCCCGCCACCGTGGCAGCATGCTGGTCACGATTCCTGGCGCCGTCGCGGGGGTGGCCGTGGCGGCGTCGAAACCGCACTCCGGGCAGGGCCGCTGCAGCACCCAGGTCCAGTCCTTGTGATCGGGGATGATAGGCATTCCGGCAGTCTATGTGCCTTTCTGCCCGGCCCGCTGAAGGACGTTGATCCGCCGCCGGCATCGCCTGGGAAACCGGGCACTGTTTGGCGGGTACGTGCCCTTCCCAAAGGAGTAAGATTCCTTCCGGGGGGCGGGCCTGGAAAGGGAATAGCCATGCTCAAGGATAAGCAAGTCGGCGCTGTGCTGCCGGCGGCGGACATCGCCCGTGCGCGTGATTTCTACCGTGACAAGCTCGGGCTCGAACCCGAGAACCCGGATGCCGAGGACAACCTGCAGTACAAATGCGGCTCCGGAACCGGGTTCCTCCTCTACCAGACGCCCAATGCCGGGACTGCGAAGAATACGCAGATCGGCTGGATGGTCGATGACCTTCCCGCTGCCATGGCCGAGCTCCGGGCCAGGGGAATCACCTTTGAGGAGTACGATTTCCCGGGCCTGAAAACCGAAGACGGCATTGCCACCGAGCCGGACGGGAGCTCGGCTGCGTGGTTCCTGGACACCGAGGGCAACATTTTGAGCCTTAACCACATGTCCTAGGGTGCCAGCCCGAAGAGTGCCGGGACACCAAGCCCGGGCGCCCGCGGAAGCGCGGCCCGCCCGGGCTCCGTGCGTCCCGGGGGAGCCTGACCTTCCTTAGGGGGCGGCAGCCCCGTCGGCGTCTTCCGCGGTCCAGGCCATGCTGGGCCCGATCGCGTCTATGGCCTGCGAGAGCGGAATCCCGGAACCGTCGCGGCGGCCGTGCTCCCCGGGCAGGGAACGTGCCACCCCGGCCAGCGAGGATGCCTTCGCCGGACCATGCCCGGCCCACGCAAGCAGGAGGGTGTCCTCGCCCTTCAGGAAGCGGTGCGCCCGGACCCCGGCCGTGGCGCGGCCCTTCGCCGGATACTCGGACAGTGCGGTGACCTTGGCGGCCCCGGGAGCGGTGCCGGGGAGGGCCCCCTCCGTGCCGGCGACGGTCACGACGACGGCGGCCGCGTCGGCCGCGTCGGCGGCGCCGAAGAATTGCACCTTGTCCCCGGCGGCCAGCTTGATCCCGGCCATGCCGCCGGCCGTGCGGCCCTGCGGACGGACCGCCGAGGCGCCGAAACGCAGCAACTGGGCCTGCTGCGTCACGAAGACGAGGTCGACGTCGTCGGACCCCGCGGGAGCCACGCCGATCACGGTGTCCTGGTCCTTGAGCACGATGACTTCCCAGTCCTCGCGGTTCAGCGGGTAGTCCGGCTGGACCCGCTTGACCACGCCCTGCGCCGTGCCGACCGCCAGTACCTCGTCCAACGGGGCGAAGGCGACGAGTGATTCGTTCTTCAGCAGCGTGATGAAGTCCTTGGCCGGCACCCCGCCTGCCATATTCGGGGTGCCCGAGGTCGGCGGCAGCACCGGCATATCCATCACCTGCAGGCGCAGCATGCGCCCCTGGGAGGTGACGGCGGCGATCTCGCCGCGCGCCGAGGTCCTGATCGCGGACTGGAACACATCGTGCCGCGTCCGCGGGCCGGACTCGGCGAGGCTGTCCTGGTTCGCGGTGCGGGCGATCTGCCCGGACACGGTGAGAATGGCCCAGCACGGGTCGTCGGCGATCTCGAGCACCAGCGGGGCGGCCTTGCCCTTGACTCCCGGGGCTGCGGCAAGGGCAGCGGCGACGGTGGGCGAGACGGCCTCGGACTCGAGCAGCACGGTCCGTCGCGGGGTGCCAAACTTCTCGGCGATCTCGGCGAGTTCGGAAGACACGAGGGCGCGGAGCCGCTCGCTGGAACCGAGGATGGCCTCAAGTTCGGCGATTTCCCGGCGCAGCTCGTCCTGCTCCTTTTCGAGCTCGATCCGGGAGTACTTGGTCAGCTGCCGGAGCCGGAGCTCCAGGATGTAGTTGGCCTGGATCTCGGAGAGGTCGTAGATGGACATCAGGCGGGTCCTGGCGGCGGCTGCCTCGTCCGAGGAACGGATGATCTGAATGACCTCGTCGATGTCAACGATGGCGATGAGGAGGCCCTCGACCAGGTGCAGCCGGTCCTTTTTCTTGCCCAGGCGGTAGGCCGTGCGGCGCCGGACGACGGTGATGCGGTGCTCGACGTAGACGGAAAGCAGCTGCAGCAAGCCCAGGGTCTGCGGCTGGCCGTCCACGAGCGTGACGTTGTTGATGCCGAAGGAGTCCTCCATCGGCGAGTAGCGGTAGAGCTGCTGCAGCACGGCGGTCGGGTTGAAGCCGTTCTTCAGCTCGATCACGAGGCGCAGGCCGTGTTTGCGGTCCGTCAGGTCCACGATGTCGCTGATGCCGGTCAGCTTCTTGCCGTTGACCGCGTCCTTGATCTTCTCGATCACCTTCTCCGGGCCCACCATGTACGGCAGTTCCGTGACCACCAGGCCGGTGCGGCGGGCCGAGAGCTGCTCGATCTCCACCTTGGCCCGGGTCCTGAAGGAGCCGCGGCCGGTGGCGTAGGCGTCCCGGATGCCGTCCAGGCCCACGATCCGGCCGCCGGTGGGCAGATCCGGGCCCGGGACGAACTTCATGATGTCCTCGAGCGTGGCGTCCGGGTTGTCGATCAGGTGCCGGGCGGCGGCGATCACTTCCACCAGGTTGTGCGGGGCCATGTTCGTGGCCATGCCGACGGCGATTCCGGTGGCGCCGTTGACCAAAAGGTTCGGGAACGCGGCCGGCAGCACATCCGGCTGGGTCAGCTGGTTGTCGTAGTTGGGCACGAAGTCGACGACGTCCTCGTCGAGGTGGTCCGTCATTGTCAGCGCCGCCGCCGCAAGGCGTGCCTCGGTGTACCGCGGGGCCGCCGGGCCGTCGTCGAGCGAGCCGAAGTTGCCGTGCCCGTCGATCAGCGGCAGCCGCAGCGAGAAGTCCTGCGCCATGCGCACCATGGCGTCGTAGATCGCTGTGTCGCCGTGCGGGTGCAGCTTGCCCATCACCTCGCCCACCACACGCGCGCTCTTGACGTGGCCGCGGTCCGGGCGCAGGCCCATGTCGCTCATCATGTACAGGATGCGCCGCTGGACCGGCTTCAGGCCGTCGCGGGCGTCCGGAAGGGCCCTCGAGTAGATCACCGAATAGGCGTACTCGAGGAACGATCCCTCCATCTCGGAAGTGACGTCGATATCGACGATGTTCTCGACGAATTTCCCTGCGGAATCAGTGTTGGCTTCCCCTGCCGGGGGCGTGGTTTGGCGGCGTGCCATGAGGCTGGTGGGTCCTTCTGAGGGGTGCTGGGCGGGTGCTGCGGAGGTTTATGACTAGGCTAAGCCTATGGTGGATCAGCCCGCGGACGGCGTATATCCGGAATATTGGGAAGCCGATGTTGTCCTGCGCGACGGCGGGACCGCCCACCTTCGCCCGATCCATCCGGCCGATGCCGACGCCGTGCAGGCCTTCCACGTGGGCCAGTCGCAGACGTCCATCTATATGCGGTTCTTCGCGTTCAAGTCCAGACTCTCCAGCAAAGAACTCAAGCGTTTCACCGAAGTGGACTACCGGGACCGGGTGGCCCTGGTGATCACGATCGGCGGGGAGATCATGGGCATCGGCCGCTACGACCGGCTGGACGATCCGGAAGAAGCGGAAGTGGCCTTCAACATCGCCGACGCCCACCAGGGCCGCGGCATCGGGTCCATCCTGCTGGAACACCTGGCCGCCGCCGCCCGCGAAAACGGCATCCGCAAATTCAGCGCCGAGGTGCTCCCGGAGAACCGCAAGATGTTGATGGTTTTCTCGGACGCCGGGTACGACGTCAAGCGCCACTTCGACGACGGCGTGGTCAGCCTCGAGTTCAACATCGACCCCACCGAGAAGTCCCGCGCCGTGATGGAATCCCGCGAGCACCGCGCGGAGGCGCGCAGCATCCAGGAACTGCTCGCTCCGTCCTCCGTGGCCGTGATCGGGGCCAGCCGCAGGTGGGGCACCGTGGGCTACCAGCTGCTCGAACACGTCATCGAAGGCGGTTTCACCGGCCCGGTCTACGCCATCAACCCGGAGGCCCTGGAGCTCGCCGGGATGCTGTCTTTCGCCAGGCTCGCCGAGGTCCCGGGCCCCGTGAAGCTCGCCGTCATCGCCGTCCCGTACGACGAGGTGCCCAAGGTGGTCGAGGAGTGCGGTGCCGCCGGCGTCAAGGGGATCGTCGTCGCGACGGCCGGCTACGCGGACGACGGCGAACGCGGACTGGCCAGGCAGCGCGAGCTCGTGCGGCAGGCCCGCGCCAACGGCATGCGCGTGATCGGCCCGGCATCGCTGGGCATCGTCAACACCAGCCCGGCGGTCTCGCTCAACGCCTCGATGGCACCCTCGCTGGCCCGCCGCGGCGGCCTGGGGCTGTTCAGCCAGTCGGCCGCGATCGGGGTCTCCCTCTACGCCGCCTCGAGCCGCCGCCGCGTCGGCATCTCCACTTTCCTCTCGGCCGGGAACCGCGCCGACGTCTCCGGCAACGACATGATGCAGTTCTGGGAAGACAACGCCGACACCACTGCGGTGGGCCTATACCTCGAATCGATCGGCAACCCGCGCAAGTTCTCCCGCCTGGCCCGGCGGCTGGCCCGGACAAAGCCCGTCATCGTGGCCAAGTCCGACGCGATGGGACTGCATCTGCCCCCTGGCCACGCCGTCCGGACCACCCAGGCCCCGCCCGAGGCGGTCGACGCGATGATGCGCCAGGCCGGAGTGATCCGGGTCGAGACCATCGAACAGCTCATGGACGTCGCCCAGATCGTCTCGAGCCAGGCCTTGCCAACGGGCCCCGGCGTTGCCGTCTTCAGTAACTCCCGGGCCCTTGGAAAGGTCGTCGCGGACAGCGCCGCCGTCCAGGGGCTCGGCGTGGAACGCATCGTCACCGACGTCGACCTCGACGCCGGGATGTCGCGGGCGCTGCCGGCGCTGCGGCGCAGCCTGCAGGAAACGCTCACGATCGACGCTGTCCACGCCGTCGTCGTGGCACTGCTCCCGGCCCGCGGGCTGACCGTGGAGAAGATCGCCGCAGTGCTGGCCGAATGCTCGGCGGCCGCCGGGAAGCCGGTGGTCGCCGCCTTCAGCGGCATCCTGGATCCCTCCGTGTATGTGGAGGGCATGGTCGGCGCAGATGCCGGAGATGCCGCAGCGCCAGCGGCCAGGACCACGGTGCCGTGTTATTCCAACCCCGGGGCCGCCGTCGCAGCCCTCGGCGCCGTCGTCCGCTACGCCCAATGGCTGGACCGGGACCAGGGACTCTTCGTGGAACCCGCGGGCTGCGACCCGGAGGGCACCCGCGCGGAGCTGGAAGAGCTGCTCCGCAGCGTGGGCGGCGAGCACCTGCGCAGACTCGACCAGTCGACGGCTGCCGGGCTCCTGGCGCGCTACGGCATCCAGGTGGTGCCCTCCGTGGGCTTCGAGACCGCCGAGGAAGCCGTGGCCGCGGCGGACAAGCTCGGCTGGCCGGTGGCCCTGAAGACCACGGACCCGGCGCTGCGGCACCGGCTGGACCTCGGCGGGGTGCGGCTGGACATCCAGGACGCCGCATCGCTGCGGCTGAACGTGTTGCAGATGCGCAAGTCGCTGGAACGTTATGGCTCGCCTTCGCTTGAAGTGCAAACCATGGCGCCGGTGGGGCAGGCCTGCACCTTCCGCGCCGTCGAGGACCCGCTGCTGGGCCCGGTGATCTCCTTCGGCCTGGCCGGGGATGCGGTCAATTTGCTCGATGACTGGGCGCACCGGGTCCCGCCGCTGTCCGGCTCCGACGTCCACGACTTCATCCGGGGTCCGCGCGCCTCGCGGAAACTGTTCGGCTACCAGGGGCTGCCGCCCGTGGACGTTCCAGCCCTCGAGGATCTGGCCGCCCGGCTGACCAGGCTCAAGGACAACCATCCGGAGATCGCCCTCGTGGAGTTCAATCCCGTCCTGGCCGGACCCGACGGCGCCTCGATCCTCGCCGCGGACGTCCGGATCGCCAATGCCGCTCAGCGCACCGACAGCGCGCGCCGGGCGATGCGCAGCTGAGCGCTGCGGACGGTCCGCCGCCCAGTCACTGCCGGCTGGCCGCTTCCGCGCGGCTGGCCCTGCCGGCTGGCCGCTTCCGCGCGGCTGGCCGGTGCGTGCCGCCGTGCAGTTAGCATGTCCCCAGCCGATCTGTGAAAATGGAGACCATGAGCTCCCAGTCTCCGACACCCAAGTCCCCGGCGCCCGTCTCCGGACGCCAGGGCGCACCGCACCACGGCCTGCATGACCACAGTGAGCAGGGTCAAAGCCTCGAGGGGGCCCTTCAGCAGTCCGGTTTCTACCCCCGGCTCGTGGCCGACGTGGTCGCTGACGCCCTGGACGGCCGCGACTGCGTGGCGCACCTGGTCCATCTCGAGACGCATTTCGACCGGGCCGAGGTCCGCCGCCACATCACCGTGCTGGTGCTGACCGATGACATGCTGGTCATCACCCACGTGGATGACCAGCAGCTCGATGACGCCGGCGAACAGACCGTCGCGCAGGTCTCCACGGAATCCGTCCCCGTGACCCAGATCCGCTCCGTCGTGCTCAGCTACGTGTACGCCCAGCCGCAGGACTACAAGTCCTCGGACCCGGTCCGCGAGCTGACCCTGTCCATCGCCTGGTCCGGCGGGCAGCGGCTCGACATGGGCCCGGCCAGCTGCGGCGATCCGCAATGCGAAGCGGACCACGGCTACAGCGGCACCATCGCCCAGGAGGACATTGTGCTCCGGATCAGCGCCGAAGCCGACGGGCTACAGGCCGTCCAGGACGCCAAACTCTTCGCCCGCGCCCTCCGGGCCGTGAACACCGGGTCCTCGGCCCCCACACCGCACACCGGCCCCGGTCTGCCGCCCCGCGCCCGCATGGGTGTCTTCGGAAACCGCCTCAGCCGCGGCCACCAGCGCTGAGATGGCGCCGGTCCGCGTGCCCGAGCCGCTCTCTGTGCCTTCCGCACCGTCCCTGCCCCTGACGCTCCCCACCGCACTGCCGGCCGCGCCGGCGTTCGGCCACCGCTCCATCGCCGAGGTGCTCAGCAGCGCCGCGGCCAGCATCGGGGTCCCCGGATTCGAAAACCGGCTGGATCTGCCCGCTGGCAAGCGGATCTGCGTCGTGCTGGCCGACGGGCTGGGACGGAACCTGCTGAAGCAGAAGTCGGCGCACACTCCGTTCCTGCGCTCCGTCATGCAGGCAGGCCAGGGGCGGGTGCCGGTGTCGCTGGATTCCGCCTTCCCCTCGACCACGGCAGCCTCGCTGGCCAGCTTCGGCACGGGTCTGGCCGCAGGGCAGCACGGCATGGTGGGCTACGACGTGCTGGACCCGGACCAGGACCGCGTGGTCAACATGCTGGGTAACTGGGACGCCGGGGTGGATCCGCAGAAATGGCAGCCCTTCCCCACGGTGTTTGAGCGGGCCGCGGAGCACGCGGACGTCACCACCCTGGGCCTGCCCCAGTTCAGCAACTCCGCCATGACCCGGGCGTCGCTCCGGGGCGGCCGCTACGTCACGGCCACCACCTCGCACGCCAGGACCGCCGCTGCCGCCGAGGCCATGGCCGGTGCGGGGAACTCGCTGATGTACTTCTACATTAACGAGCTGGACAAGGCCGGGCACCGGCACGGCTGCCAGTCACCGCAGTGGGAGTACCAGCTCGAAGAACTTGACGCCACCGTGCGCCGGCTCAGCTCCACCCTTCCGGCCGGCACCACGGTATTGCTCACGGCAGACCACGGCATGCTTGACGTCCCGGAATCCCAGCGGATCGACTATTCGGCGGAACCGGCCCTCATCGCCGGCGTCCGGCACACCGCGGGGGAGCCGCGGATGGTCCATCTCTATCTGGAGGACGGGACGGACGACGCCGGTCGCGCCCGGCTGCTGGCGGCCTGGCGTGCCCGCTTCGGCGACCGGATCTGGGCGTTCACCCGTGAAGAGGCCGTCGCCGCGGGGCTGTTCGGTGAGGTCCGCGCCGAGGTTGCCCCGCGGATCGGCGACGTCATGATCGCCGCCCGGGACGCCCTGGCACTCTATGACACCCGGCGGGTGCGGCCGACTGCCCTGGAGGTGGTGGGCCAGCACGGTTCCCTGACCAAGGCGGAACGCGACGTCCCGCTGCTGTGCTTCACGGCCGACGGGGCCAAGGCGCCACGCCGCTGAAAGAGTGCCGCTGGGACAGTGCCGCTGTCGACTCGCGGTTAGTCGCCGCGGGTGCCGAAGACTATTTCGTCCCAGCTGGGGACGCTGGAACGCTTGGGTTTGGCGGGCTGGCGCTCCGGCTGCTCGGACTCCCGTTCGGTGCGGACGTCGGCTCCGGCGTCACGGTGCTGGCGGCGCGGGCTCCCGCCGCCGAGGAGTTCGTCCAGGCCTTTGCTCTGGGTGGGGCCCTGCTGGCCGGCCGGACGGAGCTGGGACGCCGCAAGGGTGATCTCCCGGGTCTCCGTGCTCACACCGTCGTGCAGTTTGAGGGCGTCGTCGTCCGCGTCGTCATGCCGGGGGGCCAAGGTGAGCCGGGACATGATGGAGGGCCGGCCGTCGCGGCGGCGTCCCCAGGTGTCCGCGCCGGGCTGCTCTGTGTCCGCACCGGGCTGTTCTGCCGCTTCCGCCGCTGCTACTGCTTCCGCCGGTGCGTCCGGGCGGTCCGCTTCCGGGGCCGCGGGCAGCTCCTCGGCGGAATCCGTTTCCGGCTCAGCTTCGGCTTCGGCCGGAACTTCGGACGGCCGCGGGTGGGCCGCCGGGACTCCGTTGGTCAGGAGCAAGGCGAGGGCGTCGTCGGCGTCTTCGTCGACGCCGAGGCGCTGGCCCCGGCGGGAGCGCAGCATGTCGAGCAGCCCGTCCGCTTCCTGATCCTGCTGGAGCTGGAGTTGCTGGATGGCGTTGTGCTGGGCAGTCGCTGTCCGGGCCGCCGCATCGGCGTCGGTCTCAAAGTCAAAGGGCCGGTCCGAAACGGCCGAGAGCCGGCGTGCCGGGACGGGCCCGTCGAGCGGTTCCAGTTCGCTGAGCTGCTGCGCCCAGCGGTTGGCGTTCTGCAGGGATTTGCGGGCGGGATTGAACGTCCACATCGCCGGCGGCTCCTCGCCGATGCCGGAATGGCCGGGCTTCGGTTCGAAGCGGGCCACCACGTTCCAGCTGCCGTCCGTGCGCCGCCAGGAGTCCCACTCGACCGTCGAAGGATCGATGCCGTGCGCCGGCAGGCGGTGCGTCACCATGTCGCTCAGGGAGGCCGGGTTGTCACCGAACACCGAGCGGTATATGTCCTGGCCGGGGGCGGGGGAGGCAACTTCCACCTTGCGGGCCTGCAGCGCGATGTACTCGCGCTCGGCAAGTACCGGACCCTCATAGCGCTGGACTTTGGCGAGCGGGATGCCCGAGAGCTCCGCCACCTCCGCCGCCGTCGACCCACTGCGGATCCGGGCCTGGATATCGCGCGGAGACATGGCAATAGGCGTGGTGCCTGCGCCGGAAGCGGCCTTCGCCGACGCCCGGCTGGCCGCCACCCGAAGTGCTTCATCGATTGGCAGCTGGAACATCTCGCCGCCGGCGCCGCTCAACAGGAGATGCTCCCCGTCGTCGTGGACGCCTACAAGCCGTAGATCCTGCATACAAATCCTCCACCCTGGCATTACTAACAATCGAAACTCTGCCACCCGGAGGGGACTTTTCGGGTGAGGACAGAGGGCGCGCCGCGAATTTCCGCGACTTTCCGGCACTTTTCGGCCCGTCAAGGACCGTCCGGCGGGCCGTGTACCACTCGCCTCTGGTTTTCACCAGACGCTTAAGCAAAAATGACCCGACATCGGGCACAAAAACCGCGTGCCCGGCGTTGTCATCGGTGAACCGGGCCCGGAGGGGTCCCGGGCTTCAAGCCCGGTAGGACCAGCCGGGGCTCGGCGAACCAATCGAACCAGCGGAGTGTGAGCAACAAATAATGGCGACAGACTACGATGCGCCACGCAAGTCCGAAGAGGACCTCAACGAGGACTCAATCGAGGAGCTGAAAGCGCGGCGTACGGACAAGCCTTCCGCAGTGGTGGATGAAGATGAATCCGAGCTGGCTGAAGGCTACGAACTCCCCGGGGCAGACCTGTCCGGGGAGGAGCTCCTGGTCCGGGTGATGCCGGCCCAGGCGGATGAATTCACCTGTGCCTCCTGTTTCCTCGTCCGCCACCGTTCCCAGATCGCCCGCGAAAAGGATGGGCTCAAGTACTGCAAGGAGTGCGAGGGCTAGGCTGCGAGGGCTAAAAAAGCGGCCGGAGAGCCTCAGTTCCGTGACTGCAGGGCGGCGAGCAGCTGATCCGGGTGCCTGGTGGACGTCAGCCAGTACGGCGTGCGGTCCGAGGGGTCCGTGATCTCGATCCGGACCACCGGATCCACCCAGCCCCGGATGCACATGAACGCCAGGCCGTTGAGCCGGGTGCCGCGCTCCGCCGTCGCTTCCTTTCCCCGGTAGGCCTCCGCGGTCCCGAGGAAGCGGCGTTCGATCGTGGCCCGGCCGACGCGCAGGGTCGAACCCGTCACCGTGATGGCCGGCGTGGAGACTATCAGCAGTACGGAGATGATGACGAAGAGCACGACGGCGGCCGTGATCCCGGCGGCGATGCTGATGGGTGCGAAGACCAGGATCCCGGCGCTGGACAGTCCCGCCGACACCAGCCAGATCCAAAAATTCGGCCAGATCTTCTCCCGATAAAGAACGGCGGCGTCACTGGGGGTGTTGGAGGCAGGCACAGCTGCACTGGATTCGGGCATGAGCCCAGCCTTCCACTTTTCCCGGGCTATTTCATCTTGCCCGCCGGGCTTGGTCCGGTCCGGCACACCCACTGCCCGTTGCTGTGCCGGCCGAAGGCCGCTGCGGATAGGCCGAAACCACCGCCGGGCGTTAGAGTGAGGGATTGTGACTGAAGAAAAAACCGCCGTGACCACCCGCCCGGACGAGCCAGCGGAAACCGGCGCCGGGGAGTACGGAAACCCCACCCTGACCGTGCAGTTGAAGATGCTCGACGCCGGGCTGGAACCGCCGTCGTACGCGCACCCGGGGGACGCCGGCGCGGACCTGCGCGCCCGCGAGGACGTCGTGCTGAAGCCGGGGGAGCGCAGACTGGTGCCGACCGGCGTGTCCATCGCCCTCCCGGACGGCGTCGTGGCCCTGATCCACCCGCGGTCCGGCCTGGCCACCAAGCACGGGCTGACGGTCGTGAACGCGCCCGGAACCGTTGATGCGGGCTACCGGGGCGAAATTGCCGTGACACTGCTGAATACTGACCGGCATGAGGCGATCGAACTCAAGCGCGGCGATAGAATTGCACAAATGGTTATCCAGCGCGTCGAGTACGCACGGTTCCTCGCCGTCGAGGAACTGGGCGACTCGGTTCGCGGCGGCGGTGGCTTCGGATCCACTGGTGGCTTCGGCGCCGCCACGGCCTGAACCAGAGAAGAGCGACCCGCAGCACTGCGCAGCGGGCATTGCACAGGGGGCCTTGGGCAGTGGACCTTCGGCAACGGGCCTTGGGCAGCGGGCATTGGATAGTGGCAAAGATCCGTGGCATACGGTTCTGCGGCACGAATTCAGGATTTTGAGCAGGTACCCTAAACCGGCGGTGCCGAGGGAACGGGCAGACGCCACGCGGACGCAAAGCGTCGCGGCGGCACATCACAACGAAGGAGACAACCCGATGGTTTTTGGGCGTGGCAGGAAAGCCAAACAGGAACAGCTGAGCGAGACCGGGGACACCCTGGAGAGCGCAGCTGAAGGCTCCGCCGCGGATTCCGCGGACGGTGCAGCCCGCGGCGCCACCGGTCCCTTCGACGTCTCGGAAATCGAGAACCACGACGGGTATGTGGACCTCGGTGCGCTCCTGATCGCCCCCCAGGAAGGCCTTCAGCTCCGGCTCGAGGTCGAGGAGGCCACCCAGCGCGTCGTCGCTGTCACCATGGACCTGGACGGCTCAAGCCTTCAGCTGCAGGCGTTTGCCGCGCCCCGGTCCGAAGGTCTCTGGGACGAAATCCGCGAACAGATCGGACAGTCCGTCGGAAGCCAGGGTGGCCAGGTCGAGGAGATCCAGGGCAACTTCGGCACCGAACTCGTCGCCAAGCTTCCCGCCAGCGGCTCGGACGAAAGCCAGGGTTACCGCGTGGCACGCTTCATCGGCGTCGACGGTCCGCGCTGGTTCCTCAGGGGCGTCCTGGGCGGAGAGGCTGCAGTGGACCGCGACGCCGCCGCCGGACTTGAAGGGCTGTTCCGTCGGATCGTCGTCGTCCGGGGCGAGAACCCCATGCCGCCGCGCGACCTGCTGCAGCTGCGCCTCCCCAAGGACTCCGCCGCCCCGTCACCCAAGGCTGCTCCGGACCTCGAACAGCCTGAGCGTGGACCGGAGATCACCCAGATTGGCTGATGCCGCCCGCAAGGGAACCGCCGCCTCGCTCTCCATCAGGGGACTGCCGAACCGCGGCCGCGTGCTGTGCCACGGCTTTATCGAGGCGGTAACCTACGCGCCGGCAAGCCAGGTGGCGGCCTTCACCGCCATCGTTGCCGATCACGACGCTCCGCCGGCGAAGTCCAAGTCCACCCGCAAAGGCGCCCCGGCCCGTTTGCGGGTCATCTGGCTGGGGCGGCGGCGGATCTCCGGGGTCGCCGCCGGCACGGAGCTGCGGCTCGAAGGCATGGTCACCATGCGTGACGGCATGCCCACCATGTTCAATCCCCGCTACGAGATACTCTCCCGCCAGGAGGAGCAATGACCTTGCCCGAGAAGTCCGAGCCCCCTGCTGAACAGAACACTGCTGACCAGCCCCCTGCTGACCAGGGCACTGCTGAACAGGGCACTGCTGAACAGAACACTGCTGACCAGCCCACCATGGCACAGCTTGCCGAGGGATACGCGAGCAAGGCCGGCCTGCACCGTTCCGGGAACGGCAACATCGACGTGCTCAAGAGCGCCGGCGGCATCCAGGGCATTGCCGAAAGCATCCTGCCCGGACTGGTCTTCCTCATCGCCTTCACCATCACCCGGGAACTGCCGCCGGCACTCATCTCCTCGCTGGCCGCCGCCGCAGCCTTCACCGTCGCCCGGCTGGTGCAGCGGAAGCCGCTGACGCAGGCCCTGGCGGGGATCGTCGGCGTCGGCCTCTCTGCGTGGATAGCCAACTCCACCGGCAAGGCGGAAGACTTCTACGTCCTCGGTTTCTTCACCAACATCGCGTACATCCTGGCGATGTCCCTCTCGATTGCCTTCCGCTGGCCCTTCGCCGGGCTGCTTTTCGGGTTCATCCGGAACGAGGGCCTGGAGTGGCGCAAGCACCCTGCCCGGGTGAAGGCGTACCAGATCGGTACCTGGGTGATCGTCTCCGTGCTCGTGCTGCGGCTGCTGGTCCAGGTTCCGCTGTACTTCATGGGGGAGCAGGGCCTTGCAGGCTTGGCCACGACCCGGCTCCTGATGGGGGCGCCGCTCTACGTCCTCGGCGTCTGGGTGGCCTGGCTCCTGACCCGGCCCGCCCGATGAGCTATCAGCAAACGTCGTTCCCAGCCTTCAGAACGATGCTTGCTGATAGCGCAACCGTGGACTAGCCGTCGAAGCCCTCGTTCTCTGTCGGCTGGTTCCCGGCGCCGTGCCGTTCAGAGGTGACCGGGTGCTGTTCCTCGAGCGTTGATTCCGGCGAGAGCAGGGCACGCAGCTGGTCCTCGGCGGCGATCGTGGTCACGAAGAACAGTTCATCTCCGCCGTCAATCACGTCGTCACGGCTCGGGGTGATCGGCGCCTGGTCCCGCAGGATCGCCACGAGGGTGGCGTCCTCAGGCCACTCGATGTCGCCGACGGTCAGTCCGATGACGTGCGAGTCGTGCGGGACGGTGAACTCGACCAGCGATGACACCCCCGTGTGGAGGGTGAGGAGCCGGACAAGGTCGCCGATCTCCACCGCCTCCTCGACAAGGGCCGTCATCAGCTGCGGCGTGTTGACTGCGACGTCGACACCCCAGGAATCGTCGAACATCCAGTCGTTCTTGGGATTGTTGACCCGCCCCACCGTCCTGCCCACGCCGAACTCCGTCTTTGCCAGCAGCGAGACCACGAGGTTGACCTTGTCGTCACCGGTGGCGGACACCACGACGTCGGCGTCCTCCAGTTTCGCGTCCTTGAGCGTGCTCAGTTCGCAGGCGTCGCCGACAAGCCAGTGGGCGCCCCGCAGGCCGCTGCGTCCGATCACCTCGGGCTTGAGATCGATCAGCAGGATTTCATGTTTGTGGGCCAGCAGCTCGCGGGCGATCGACGAACCGACACTTCCCGCCCCGACGATGACAACTTTCACTTAGGACTCCTTGGCGGGGGACTTGGCAAGAATATGGGCGACTTCGGTGCTGCGGTCCACATCCAGCATCGCGTGGACCGTGTCGCCGTCCTGGTAAGAGGTGCCGGCCCCGGGCAGCATTCCCTCGCCGAAACGGGTCAGGTAGGCCACCCGGATGCCCGCAGCCTTCTCGATCGCGCTCACGGGGTGCCCGATCCAGCCGGCTTCCAGGTCCACCTCGGCGAGCACGAGCCGGCCGGAGGGGTCGCGGAAATCGCCGGCGATGTGCTGCTCCGGCAGGATCCGGCGGAGCACCTGGTCGGCGCTCCAGCGAACGGCCGCGACCGTGGGGATGCCGAGCCGCTGGTAGATCTCCGCGCGGCCCGGATCGTAAATCCTGGCCACGACGTGCGGGACGTGGAAGGTCTCCCGGGCCACCCGGGTGGCCAGGATGTTGGAATTGTCGCCGCTGGAGACGGCGGCGAAGGCGTAGGCCTCCTCGACGCCGGCCTGCTTCATCGTTTCCCGGTCAAAGCCGACGCCCGTGACTTTGCGCCCGGTGAAACCGGGGCGGAGCCGCCGGAAGGCACGGTCGTCCTGGTCGATGATGGCCACCGAATGACCGGCGTCCTCGAGAGTGTGCGCCAGGGTTGCCCCCACCCGGCCACAACCCATGATGACGAAGTGCGCCACACGTGCCTCCTAATGCTTCGCGGTCTGCTGCTGCGTAAAACTCTACCGGCCATGCGGCGCCCCGCAGCCAGTGCCGCAGCCAGTGCCGCGCCCCGCCGCCGGGCGGGGGAGGCTTGCCGCCACGACTCAGCGGACGAAGCCGTCATGACATCGCGTGCGAATGCGACTAGCTTTGTCTGGTGCTGACAATTTTCAATGCCGTGAAGCGGGTGCTGGTAGGCAAGCCCTTCCGGAACGAGAGTCTGGCCCACACCCTGCTCCCGAAGCGGATCGCGCTGCCCATTTTCGCCTCCGATGCGTTGTCCTCCGTGGCATACGCGCCGGACGAAATCCTCCTGACGCTGGCCCTGGCCGGGGTCAGCGCCGTGGCGTTTTCACCCTGGGTGGGGCTGGCCGTCATGGTGGTGCTGCTGACGGTCGTCGCCTCCTACCGCCAGAACGTCCACGCCTACCCGTCCGGCGGCGGCGACTACGAGATCGCCAACGTAAACCTGGGCAAGTACGCCGGCCTCACTGTCGCCGCAGCGCTGCTCGTTGACTACGTGCTGACAGTGGCCGTGTCGATGTCCTCCGCCGCCGCGTACCTGACCACCGCCGTCCCCTCGCTGCACGGCCAGCAGGCCGCCATCGCCACCATCGGCGTCGTGATCCTGGCCCTCGTCAACCTGCGCGGCATCCGCGAAGCCGGCAGCGTCTTCGCCGTCCCCACCTACATCTTCATGGCCTCCATCCTCGGCATGACGGCCGTCGGCATCTTCCAGGCCGCCACCGGGCAGCTGGGCGAGGCGCCCTCGGCGGCCTTCACCATCGTGCCGGAGCAGGGCTTCGACGAAGGACTCGTCGGGCTGGCGGGCGCCTTCCTGCTGCTGCGCGCGTTCTCCTCCGGCGCCGCCGCCCTGACCGGCGTCGAGGCGATCAGCAACGGCGTGCCGAACTTCCAGAAGCCCAAGAGCAAGAACGCGGCTACCACGCTGCTGCTGCTTGGCGTGATTGCCGCCTCCATGCTGGCCGGCATCATCTACCTCGCCAACGCCACCAAGGTGCACATCGTGCTGGACCCGGCAAAGGAATTCCTGCTGGACGGCAAGCCGGTGGCGGAGGACTATATCCAGAGCCCCGCGATCAGCCAGATCGCGCAGACCATCTTCGGCGCCGGATCGATCCCGTTCTACCTCGTGGTCGCCGCGACCGGCGTGATCCTGGTGTTCGCCTCCAACACGGCCTTCAACGGGTTCCCGGTCCTCGGCTCGATCCTGGCCCAGGACGGCTATCTGCCCCGCCAGCTGCGCACCCGCGGGGACCGCCTGGCCTTCAGCAACGGTGTGCTGGCGCTGGCCGCCGGCGCCCTGGTGCTGATCATCGCCTTCAACGCGGACGTCACAAAACTCATCCAGCTCTACATCGTGGGCGTCTTCATCTCCTTCACCATGAGCCAGCTCGGCATGATCCGGCACTGGGGCCGGGAACTGAAGCTTGCCAAGGACCCGGCGGCGAAGCTGCGGATGGTCAAGTCCCGGACCATCAACACGATCGGCTTCGGCATGACCGCCCTGGTCCTGGTGATTGTGCTGATCACGAAGTTCGAACAGGGCGCCTGGATCGCGCTGCTGGCGATGTTTGTGCTGTTCCTCATCATGTGGAGCATCCGGGCGCACTACGACAACGTGGCCAAGGAACTCGCCGTGGATGAGGACTCCTCGCCGCGCGCCCTGCCCACCCGCGTGCACGCCGTCCTGCTCGTCTCGCACGTCCGCAAGCCTGTGCTGCGTGCGCTGGCCTACGCCCGGGCCTCGCGCCCCTCCCGGCTCGACGCCATCACCGTGGACATCAGCCCGGAGGAGACCGAGCAGACCGTCGCCGACTGGGAGAAACTGGAAATCCCGGTACCGTTGACGGTGCTGGCCAGCCCGTTCCGCGAAACGGTGACGCCCATCATGGAGTACGTCAAGAACATGCGGCGCGACTCCCCCCGGGACCTGATCGTCGTGTACATCCCGGAGTACGTCGTCGGCAAATGGTGGGAGCAGCTGGTCCACAACCAGACCGCGCTGCGCATCAAGACCCGGCTCCACTTCGAGCCGGGAGTCATGGTTGCCAGCGTGCCCTGGCAGCTGAAATCGTCCGAAGAAGCCAAGAAACTGCAGGATATCCAATGAGCCCCGAAACAGCCACGCAATCCCACACCGACCTCGTGGTCGACGTCGGGCCGGTGGCCCATGGCGGTCACTGCGTTGCCCGGCATGAGGGACGCGTGGTGTTCGTCCGGCACGGGATCCCGGGCGAGAAGGTCCGGGTCCGCCTGACCGAGTCGGCTCCGGACGCCAAGTTCTGGCGCGGCGACGTGGTGGAGGTCCTGGCGGCATCCCCGGACCGGGTGGAGCACTTCTGGGACTTTGCCGACTCCCGCCGCTCCTGGTCCCACCGCCACCCGCCCCTCGGCGGGGCGGAGCTGGGCCACATTTCACTGGCACGCCAGCGCAGCCTCAAGGCCGAGGTGCTGGCCGAACAGCTCAAGCGCCTGGCCGGCGTCGAGCGCGTGACCGAAGTCGAGGCCGTGGACGGCCCCGCGGCGGCAGGAACGGCCGACGGCCTGGCCTGGCGGACCCGGGCCGGCTTCGCCGTAACACCCGGCGGGAAACTCGGCATGCACGCACACCGCTCCGACACTGTCCTGCCGGTCCGGGAGATGCCGCTGGCGGTGGACGGCATCAACGCCCTCCGGCTCTGGGAGATCGATCTGCAGGGCATCGAACGTGTGGAGGTCGCGGCCCCGGCCAACGGTTCCCGCCCGCTCGTACTCCTGGTCCCGGCCCCGGGTACCCGGGCCAAGCGCCTCAGCGCCATCCTTGCGCAGCTTCCCGAGGACGTCTCGGTGGCCAGCTTTGACCCGGCCAAGGGCGAGGCCCTGCAGCTGCGCGGGCGGACCTACGTCCAGGAGACCGCGGCCGGCCATGACTACCGTGTCACGGGCGACGGGTTCTGGCAGATCCACCGCGCCGGCCCGGACACCCTCGTCGGGGCCATGACCGGCTTCCTGCGCGACGGCGGTTTCCTGGACGCGGGGGCGGTGGTCGCGGACCTCTATGCCGGGGCCGGACTCTTCACGGCGCCCCTCGCCGACGCCGTGGGCGTGACCGGATCGGTGCTGTCCGTGGAAGGATCACCCGGCACCAGCCGGGACGCCCGCAAGAACCTGCACGGCGCCTCCCAGGTCGAAATTGTCCAGGGCCGGGTGGAACGGGTGCTGCGCCAGAGCCAGCGCAATTTCGACGCCATCCTGCTGGACCCGCCCCGGGCCGGCGCCGGCAAAGCCGTCGTGAACCAGCTGATCGGCACGGGCCCCCGCGCCGTCGCCTACGTCTCGTGCGATCCGGCGTCGTTCGCACGCGACCTTGGCTACTTCCAGCAGGGCGGCTGGGAACTCTCCGGGCTGCGGGCCTTCGACCTGTATCCGCACACCCACCACATGGAGACTGTGGCGCTGCTGACTCCCCGGCGCTGATCCCACTAGGATGGGCGGAGTAGTCCGACGTCGCGCTCCGTAATCACGGCTGACCTCATGCAATACATGCTGATCCTTGTCCTGACGACTTGTCCTGACGAGTCTCAGTACCAGTTAGGTTGACCTAACTAGCATGGGGTCTGCGGCGCGACAAAGATGAAACTGTTGCGAGAGGAGTCCTGCGATGAGCATTGTGGACAGCTTCGGTTCAAAAGGCAAACTTAATGTAGCCGGTACCGAATACGAAATTTTCCGGTTGAACTCCGTTGAAGGTGCAGAAAACCTTCCGTTCAGCCTCAAGGTATTGCTTGAAAACCTGTTGAGGACCGAGGACGGCGCCAACATCACGGCCGACCACGTCCGAGCACTGGCCGGCTGGGACCCCAGCGCGGAGCCCGACACTGAAATCCAGTTCACGCCGGCGCGCGTGATCATGCAGGACTTCACTGGCGTGCCCTGCGTTGTGGACCTTGCCACCATGCGCGAGGCCGTCAAGGAACTCGGTGGAGACCCCAAGCGGGTCAACCCGCTGGCACCGGCGGAAATGGTGATCGACCACTCCGTGCAGATCGATGCCTTCGGCAACTCCGGCGCGCTGGAGCGCAACATGGAGATCGAGTACCAGCGCAACGGCGAGCGGTACCAGTTCCTGCGGTGGGGCCAGACCGCGTTTGACGACTTCAAGGTCGTCCCGCCGGGAACCGGCATCGTGCACCAGGTCAACATCGAGTACCTGGCCCGCACCGTCATGACCCGCGAGGTGGACACCGAGACAGGCACAGTCGTCCGGGCCTACCCGGACACCTGCGTCGGCACCGACTCACACACCACCATGGTCAACGGCCTGGGCGTGCTGGGCTGGGGCGTGGGCGGCATCGAGGCCGAGGCCGCCATGCTCGGCCAGCCCGTCTCCATGCTGATCCCGCGCGTCGTGGGCTTCAAGCTGACCGGATCCATTCCGGCCGGCGCCACCGCCACCGACGTCGTCCTGACCATCACCGAACAGCTGCGCAAGCACGGTGTGGTCGGCAAGTTCGTCGAGTTCTACGGCGAAGGCGTCGCGGCTGTGCCGCTGGCCAACCGCGCCACGATCGGCAACATGAGCCCGGAGTTCGGTTCCACCGCCGCCATGTTCCCGATCGACGACGTCACGCTCGAGTACCTGCGCCTCACCGGCCGGTCCGACGAGAACGTGGCCCTCGTTGAGTCCTACGCGAAGGAACAGGGCCTCTGGCACGATCCCTCCCGCGAGATCAAGTTCTCCGAGTACCTCGAGCTGGACCTGTCCACGGTTGTTCCCTCCATCTCCGGCCCGAAGCGTCCCCAGGACCGCATCGAGCTCACGGATGCCAAGGAACAGTTCCGCAAGGACATCCACAACTACGTGTCGCTCGAAGACGGCAGCGTGGACGAGTCCCTGGACGAGTCCTTCCCCGCCTCGGACCCGCCCTCGTTCACCCACGCCGATTCCCACCCCACGGAAATCGCCCGCGTGGAGTCCGCGGCGAACGGCGCCCACGGGCGTCCGAGCAACCCGGTGCACATCAAGACCGAAGACGGCCGCGAGTTCGAGCTGGACCACGGAGCGGTCTCCATCGCCTCGATCACGTCCTGCACCAACACGTCCAACCCTTCGGTGATGCTGGCCGCCGCACTGCTGGCCCGCAACGCCGTCGACAAGGGCCTGATGTCCAAGCCCTGGGTCAAGACGTCCGTGGCCCCCGGTTCCAAGGTCGTCACCGACTACTACAACAAGTCGGGCCTGACGCCGTACCTGGAGAAGCTTGGCTTCTACATCGTCGGCTACGGCTGCGCTACCTGCATCGGCAACTCCGGTCCGCTCGACGCCGAAATCTCCGAGGCCATCCAGGCCAACGACCTTTCGGTCACTGCGGTGCTGTCCGGTAACCGCAACTTCGAAGGCCGGATCAACCCGGACGTGAAGATGAACTATCTGGCCTCCCCGCCGCTGGTCATCGCCTACGCCTTGGCCGGTTCCATGGACTTCGACTTTGACACCGATTCACTCGGCAAGGACGAGGCCGGAAACGACGTTTTCCTGAAGGACATCTGGCCGAACCCGGTCGAGGTCCAGCAGGTCATCGATTCCTCCATCGACAAGGACATGTTCGCCCGCGGCTACGAGGGCGTCTTCGACGGCGACGCACGCTGGAAGGCGCTCGACACCCCGGCCGGCGACACCTTCGCCTGGGACCCGAAGTCCACCTACGTGCGGAAGCCCCCGTACTTCGACGGCATGAAGGCTGAGCCGGATGCTGTCACCGACATCACCGGCGCCCGTGTGCTGCTGAAGCTCGGCGATTCGGTGACCACCGACCACATCTCCCCGGCCGGCTCCTTCAAGTCGGACACCCCGGCCGGCCAGTACCTGCTGGCCAACGGCGTGGAGCGCAAGGACTTCAACTCCTACGGCTCACGCCGTGGCAACCACGAGGTCATGATCCGCGGCACCTTCGCCAATATCCGGATCAAGAACCAGCTGCTCGCTGACTTCAACGATGGCGCGGGCGTCGAGGGTGGCTTCACCCGGGACTTCACGCAGGCAGACGGGGCGCAGGCCTACGTCTACGACGCCGCGCAGAACTACCAGGCAGCCGGCACCCCGCTGGTGGTCCTGGCGGGTAAGGAGTACGGCTCCGGCTCGTCACGTGACTGGGCAGCCAAGGGCACGGCTCTGCTGGGCGTAAAGGCTGTGGTGGCCGAAAGCTACGAGCGGATCCACCGCTCCAACCTGATCGGCATGGGTGTCCTGCCCCTGCAGTACCCGGCTGGCGAATCCGCTGCCACCCTGGGCCTGACCGGTACGGAAGCCTTCGCCGTCGAGGGCGTCACCGCCCTCAACGAAGGCACCACGCCGAAGACGCTCAAGGTCACGGCAACGGCCGAAGACGGCTCAGTCAAGTCCTTCGATGCCGTCCTGCGCATCGATACTC
This sequence comes from Arthrobacter sp. UYCu723, assembly GCF_054059215.1. NCBI lineage: Bacteria > Bacillati > Actinomycetota > Actinomycetes > Micrococcales > Micrococcaceae > Arthrobacter > Arthrobacter sp. UYCu723. The sequence goes on along the minus strand of NZ_JBSSBW010000001.1, from coordinate 4,462,820 downwards.
CGGGCGAGGCGGACTACTACCGCAACGGCGGCATCCTGCAGTACGTGCTGCGCCAGATCTCCGCCAACTAGGGGAGAATCCCTCTCCCTGCGGGAGGAACAGCACCAGTGAAGGCCCCGGCCGGTCAATGACCGGCCGGGGCCTTCACGTTCCGGCACCCGGGCACCTCCGGAGGCGTTAGAGTTAAAAGGTATGTCTACCACTCGAAGGAGGGGCCGTTGGGAATCTTGGAGACCATCCGGAATCCGCAGGACCTGAGCAAGTTGTCCGAGGCGCAGCTGGATAAGCTGGCAGCGGAGGTCAGGGACTTCCTGATCGGCAACGTCTCCCAGACCGGAGGCCACCTCGGCCCGAACCTCGGCGTCGTTGAGCTGACCATCGCGGTGCACCGGATCTTCGACTCGCCCCGCGACAGCATCGTCTTCGACACCGGCCACCAGTCCTACGTCCACAAACTCCTGACAGGCCGGCAGGACTTCAGCACCCTCCGCCAGCAGGGCGGACTGTCCGGCTACCCGGACCGCGCCGAGTCCGAGCACGACATCGTCGAAAGCTCGCACGCCTCCTCCTCCCTGTCCTGGGCTGACGGGATCTCCCGGGCCCGGGCGCTGACTGGCGACGGCGACCGCTACGTCATCGCCGTCGTGGGCGACGGTGCCCTGACCGGGGGCATGGCCTGGGAGGCCATCAACAACATTGCCGCGGACAAGAAGCGCCGCGTCGTGATCGTCGTCAACGACAACGGCCGCTCCTACGCCCCGACGGTCGGCGGCTTCGCGGACTATCTTGCCTCGCTGCGCCCCACCATCGATTCCTTCCGCGCCGCGCCCGCCTACGAAGGCACCCTGGACTGGTGGCGTCGGAAGCTGCAGAGCGGCGGACCCGCGGGCCAGTTCACCTACCGCAGCCTCCATGCCATGAAGAAGGGCATCAAGGACTGGTGGGCGCCTCAGGGCATGTTCGAGGACCTCGGGATGAAGTACATCGGCCCGGTGGACGGCCACAACCTCCAGGCCATGGAACATGCCCTCTCCACCGCGAAGAACTACGCCGGACCCGTGATTGTCCACGCCATGACGGAGAAGGGCCACGGCTACGCGCCGGCCCGGGCGCACGAGGCGGACCAGTTCCACGCCGTCGGCATCATCGACCCGGAGACGGGCGAGCCCACCGAGGCCGGCGGCGCGAAATCCTGGACTTCCGTCTTCGCGGACGAGATCGCGGACATCGCGGACGAACGCAAGGACATCGTCGGCATCACCGGCGCCATGCTGATCCCGGTCGGGCTGCACAAGTTCGCCGCACGTCACCCCGAGCGGGTGTTCGACGTCGGCATCGCCGAACAGCACGCGCTCACCTCCGCCGCCGGCATGGCTTTTGGGGGACTGCACCCGGTGGTCAGCCTTTACGCGACTTTCCTCAACCGCGCCTTCGACCAGCTGCTCATGGATGTGGCCTTGCACAAAGCCGGTGTGACAATGGTCCTGGACCGCGCCGGGGTCACGGGGCCCGACGGCGCCAGCCATCACGGCATGTGGGACATGGCCATGGTCCAGATCGTCCCGGGACTGCACCTTGCTGCCCCGCGCGACGCCAGCCGGCTGCGCGAGGAACTCCGCGAGGCCGTCGCGATCGAGAACGCGCCCAGCGTGATCCGCTATTCCAAGGGCAGCGTCGGGGCCGAGGTGGAAGCCATCGAGCGGCTCAGCGACGGCGTGGACGTACTGGCACGCCGCCCCGCCGGTTCGACCGAAAACGACGTGCTGATTGTCAGCGTCGGGGCGATGTCCGAACTCGCCCTGGACGTCTCCAACCGGCTCGGCGCCCAGGGCATCAGCTCCACCGTGGTGGACCCCCGCTGGCTGCTGCCCGTCCGCAAGTCCATCATCGCCCTCGCCTCGCACCACCGCCTGGTCATCTGCATCGAGGACGGGGTGCGCGCCGGCGGCGTTGGCTCCCGGATCCGGCAGGAGATGCGGGCCGCCGGGGTGGACACCGCACTGAACGAGGTGGGGCTTCCGGTGGAATTCCTGGACCACGGAACCCGCAGCCAGGTGCTGGAGCGGGTTGGATTGACCGCCCAGAGGGTCACGCACGACGTCGTCGCCCAGGTCCTTGGGACCAAGGTGCCGTTCGCCCGCCCCCTGCCCGGGCAGGAACACCCCAGCACCGGCAGCCTGCCGCTGCTTTAACCAGCATGTCTGAACAGCAACCGTCCGAACAGCAACACCGTCCGACGGCGCCCCAGTGGTGCCGTTGCGGCACGGTCCAGGAAGGAACTGGCACATGAGCGGAATTATCCGGGTCTACAAACGCAACGAAGAAGGGGTCCTTGAGTTCAGGGAAGCCTGGTTTGACGAGGACTACAGCCAGTTTGTGATGAATCACGGCGTCGTCGGGCACCAAAGCAAAACCGATGAGACCGACTTCGCCGACGCCGCCGCTGCCGAGGGGCTCATGGACGCCTTCGCGGTGCAGTGCGCCGAGGACGGCTACGCCGAAATCCCCGAGGAGGAGCAGTTCTGGGTGGTGGCCCAGTACGCACTGAAGACCAAGGACGGCACCGACCGCGACCGTTACCTGGAAGAAAAAGCCAAGGACGCGCTCATCAGCCATCTGGCCTGGCGCGGGCTGGGGATCGTGGACCGCTCCGAATTTTCCGACGCCAAACTCAACATCTTCTGTCTCACCCCGGACGTCAACAAGGCCGTCAACGCCATTAAGGTGTGCATCCGCGGCGAGGATCTCGACTTCACCAAGCTGAGCATCGGCGCCGCGCCGTTCGGTGAGACGTCCTTCAAGCTCAAGCACTCACCGAAGCCCGCCAACGGTTTCAGCCTGTAGTCCACTCCACTAGTCCACACCTGTAGTCCACACCCGTAGTCCACTCCACTGGTTCGCACCGCTCGTCAGTTCACACCGTAAGGGTCACATCAGTTTGGGGGCAACCAACTGGAAGGTAACCGCAATGACGCCCAAATCCTTTGAATCGAAATCCTTTGAACCGGGCCGCACCCCGCTTCCACGCGGGATTGCGGCACCGGCCCGCAGATCCCTTGCGCACGCCGGGGTGGAAACCCTGGAGCAACTGGTGCAGCTGGGCGAACGCCAACTCGCCGGCATGGCAGGGGTCTGCCCGCGCACCATGGCCCAGCTGCAGGACGCCCTGGACGACCACGGACTGGAACTCTCGGCCGGCTGAGGCGGGGCGGCGCCGGGCCGTTATAGGCTGAATCCCATGACTGAATACCGCCGAGTGGGAAATTCCGGACTGACCGTCTCCGTCGTAGGGCTTGGCTGTAACAACCTTGGCCGGTCCAATACGGCCACCGAGTCGCAGGAGGGGACCGACGCCGTCGTGCATGCCGCGCTGGACGCCGGCATCACCTTCTTCGACGTCGCCGACAGCTACGGCCGGGAACCCGGCCTCAGCGAGACGATGCTGGGCAAGGCCCTCGCCGGCCGCCGCGACGACGCCGTCATCGGCACCAAGTTCGGCATGGACATGCGCGGAACGAACGGCAACGACTTCGGCGCCCGCGGATCCCGCCGCTACATCATCAAGGCCGCCGAGGCCTCCCTGCGCCGGCTGGACACGGACTGGATCGACCTATACCAGTTCCACACGCCGGACCCGCTGACACCCATCGACGAGACGCTCGCAGCCCTGGACGAGCTGGTGACGAGCGGCAAGGTCCGCTACGTCGGCCACTCGAACCGGGCCGGCTGGCAGATCGCCGAGGCCGAATTCGTGGCGCGGGCCCGCGGGGGAGCACGCTTCATCTCCAGCCAGAACCACTACAACCTGCTGGACCGCCGCGCCGAACTTGAGGTCACCCCCGCAGCGGTTGCCTACGGACTGGGGGTGCTGCCGTACTTCCCGCTGGCCAACGGCCTGCTGACCGGCAAGTACGCCCCGGGCAAGGCGCCGGCCGGCTCGCGGCTGAGCCACACCCGGACCAACCTCGTCCACGACGCCGACTGGGAGCAGCTGGACAGCTTCAGCGCCTTCGCCCTTGAGCGGGGCTTCAACGAGATCCAGGTCGCGTTCTCCTGGCTTGCGGCCCAGCCGTCCGTCAGCAGCATCATCGCCGGCGCCACCCGGCCCGAGCAGGTCCGGCAGAACGCCGCGGCCGTGGCCTGGATCCCGAGTGCCGCGGAACTGGCAGAACTCGACGACCTCTTCCCGCGGACGCCGAAGGTCGCCCTGTTCTAAGTGGGATTGCTCTGGGTGGGACTGTTCTTACTGGTGAAACCCTTACTGGTGAATCCGTGCTGACGCATTCCGTGCTGATGGACGTCGACACCGGAATCGACGACGCGCTGGCCCTCGTGTACCTGCTGTCCCGCCCGGAGGTGCACGTCCAGGCCGTCACCTGCACCGCCGGCAATGTGGGCGCCCGCCAGGTGGCGCTGAATAACCTGGCCCTGCTGGAGCTGTGCGGCCGCCCCGGCGTGGAGGTCGCCATCGGTGCCGAGGTGCCCCTGGAGATCCCGCTGGTGACCACCGAGGAAACGCACGGGCCGCAGGGGATCGGCTACGCCGAACTGCCGCCGGCCGCCCAGCAGATCTCGGCCCGGCACGCCGTCGACGTCTGGGTACAGGAAGCCCGGGCACACCCGGGGGAGCTGACCGGGCTCATCACCGGGCCGTTGACCAACTTCGCCCTGGCCCTGCGCCGGGAACCGGAACTGCCGCGGCTGCTCAAGGGACTCGTCATCATGGGCGGGAGCTTCTACTACCAGGGCAACACCACCCCGACGGCCGAGTGGAACGTCTCGGTGGACCCGCACGCCGCCCGGGAAGTCTTCGCGGCCTACCGCGGCCTGCCCGAGGACAAGCTCCCGCTGGTGTGCGCGCTGGAAACCACGGAGCGGATCGAAATGCGGCCGGAGCACCTGCGCCGGCTCGCCGAAGCCGCCGGCGCCGACGGCCCGGAACTGGTCCTGCCGGGCCAGCCTGAGGGGCTCCGCAGCACCTCCAGCAGCCCGCTCGTCGCCTGCCTGTCCGACGCGATCCGGTTCTACATGGAGTTCCACCGCCTCTACGATCAGGGCTACGTGGCGCACATGCATGACGCCTTCGCGGCCTGCGCCGCCGTCGGCCGCACCGAGCTCACGGCGCGGCTGGCAACGGTCGACGTCGAAACCTCCTCGCCGCTGCTCATCGGCACCACGGTGGCCGACTACCGGGGACTCTGGGGACTGCCGCCAAACGCACGGATCGTGGCCTCCAACGATCCGGAGCAATGTTTTGCCGAGCTGATCTCCTCGGTCGGCGCCCTGGCCCGCCGGCTCGGCGGCCGGTAGCGGGCACTCCGCCGCGACACCCGTTCACAGCACGGTCCGCTGCTCGCTAGGATGGTAGCTGCGCCGAGGTGACATAGGCGGATGTTGCAGCTACCCAGCCGAAGGACCATCCCCATGTCACCGCAGTCCCTGACCATCCCCGGCTCCGGCCCCGGATCTGACCCCTACTCCGGGCACCCGGCCGGCCGACGCCGCCTGCTGGAACTGGCCGGGGCTGCCGCCATCGCGGCCACGTACATCTTCCTTGTCCTCACCCAGCCGGCGGACATCGCCAACGGCCCGGCGAGCTTCTCCGCGCTCGTGGCGCTCGGCGGATTCCTGCTCGGCGCCGTGCTGCTGATCGTCGCCGTGCTGCCGGTCCTCCCTACCTCCACCGTGGTCCTGATGCCCGTGGCGCTGATCTTGAACGTGGTCCTCGGCCAGCTCATGGGCAGCACCGGGCTGCCGTTCTACTTCGACGCGATCGGCACGGTCCTGATCGCCGTCCTGGCCGGTCCCGCTGCCGGTGCCGCCACCGGAGCGCTCAGCAGCGTCGTGTGGTCCTTCTTCAACCCCACTGTCCTGCCCTTCGCCGCCGGCGCGGCCCTGATCGGCTTCCTGGCCGGCGTGGCCGCGCGCAGCGGACTGTTCCGCCGCTTCTACCTGGCACCGGTCGCGGGGTTCATTACCGGCATCCTCGCCGGCGTCGTCTCCGCACCGATCGCCGCCTTCGTCTTCGGCGGCACCTCCGGCGTGGGCACCGGTGCGATCGTCAGCGCCTTCCGCGCCATGGGCGACACCCTGCTCGCGGCCATCACCAAGCAGGCGCTGATCTCGGACCCGATGGACAAGGCGATCGTCTTCGTCATCGCCGCGCTGCTCGTCTATGCCCTGCCGCGACGCACCGCCTTCCAGTTCCCCTTCGTCCGGCGCTTCCGCGTGCTTGCCGGCAAGGCCCCGGGAACGCCCGAAGCCTGAGCCGTGCCCGCCGGAAGAATGCGCTCCACCCTGCACCCGCTCACCGCACTGACTGCGGCCGGCTGCACCGCGGTCATCACGACGGCGGCAGCAAGCTGGCCGCTGTCCGTCGCCGTCGCCCTCGGGGCGGCGCTGCTGGCCGTCCGCGCCGGGGTCGGGACCCGGGTGCTGACGGCGGCAGCCGTGATCCTGGCCCCCCTGTGGCTGTCCCTCCTGGTCCTGCACGGGCTGTTCTTTCCCGAAGGGCACACCGTCCTTGCCGCCTGGGGTCCGGCACGGGTGACGGCGGAAGGGCTGAGCTTCGCCCTGGAGCTGGGTACGCGCACGGCCGCCTGCGTGCTGGTCCTGCTGCTGTTCTCTTGCACGGTCAGTATTCCTGACCTCGTTGCCGCACTCTCGGCGCGGCGGGTGCCGCCGCAGCTTAACTTCGTCCTGGCATCCACCCTGACGCTGCTGCCGGCCATCGCAGGCCGGCTCGACCGCATCCGGCAGGCGCAGGAAGCCCGCGGGCTGGTCCTCCGCGGCGGGGTGCTGTCCCGGCTCGGGGCCGTGCGGCTGCAGATGGTTCCGCTGGTCCTGGGGCTGATCGAGGATGCCGGCACCCGTTCCCAGGCCCTCGACGCCCGGGGCTTCGGCAGCACCGGTCCGCGGACCAGCTACCGCGAGGTCGCGGACCCGCCCGGCCAACGGCTGGTCCGGGCGGCGGCCCTGCTGCTCGCTGCCGCCGCCGTCGCCCTGCGGTTCGCCGCCTCATGGCCGGCCGGGTGGACGTCGTGACTGCCGCCGCCTGGCCGGCCCTGGGCGCGAGCCTCGAATCGTTCACTTTCCACGGGGACACCGCCCCCGTGCTCCGCGGGATCGGGCTGGTTGCCACCCCGGGTACGCTGACAGCGGTCCTGGGCGGCTCCGGCAGCGGAAAGACGACGCTGGGAAAGCTGCTGGCCGGCTGGCTGCGGCCTGGCCCTGCGGGCAGCCTCCGGGGCAGCCTGCAGCTCGGTGCGACGTGCCTGGAGTTCCGCGGCGCCGGGGACGATCCCCGGATCGATTCCTGCGCGTGGGCACGGCGGGTGGGCTTCGTTCCGCAGGACGCCGCCGCCATGCTGTCCTCGGTGCGCTCCACCGTGGCGGAGGAACTCGCCTTCGGGCTTGAGAACCACGGCACGCCGCGGGACGAGATGCTCCGCGGGGTGGCCAGCACGGCCGCGCGCACCGGCCTGGCAGGTCTGCTGGACCGGGACCCCGCCACGCTCTCCGGCGGGGAACTGCGGCGCCTTGCCCTGGGCTGCGCCGTGATTGCCGGCCCGGAAGTGCTGGTGCTCGACGAGCCGCTGGCCTCCCTCGATCCGTCAGGCGAGGCCCAGATCCAGGAGCTCATCAGGGGACTGCTCGACGCCGGCACCGCCGTCGTGCTGCTGAGCCAGACCGCTGACTGGCTGGCCCGTACCGCAGCACACTGGATCATCCTCGACGGCGGCACCATCACGGCCCAGGGCGCACCGGTGGCGCTGCAGGAAGCGCCCGTGCTGGCCCTGGCAGGCATCGTTGTAGCGGACATGCCCTCCCCGAAGGCGCCCCGGAGGGACATGTCCAGCCGCGGGCCCCGCAACACCACCCCGGCTTTGGAGCTGCGCGGCATCGGCTTCGGCTACGCGGACCCCCACGGATCGTCGGGAACCGAGCCGCGGACGGCTGTGCTGCGGGACCTCGAGCTGACGGTCCGGCCGGGGGAGATCGTTGCCATCACCGGCCCGAACGGCGCAGGAAAGTCAACCCTGCTGCGCCATTTCAACGGTCTGCTGAGCCCGGAGGCCGGGGAGGTCCGGGTTTCCGGGAGCAGCATCGCCGGCATCCCGACCGGCCGGGTTGCCGCGTCCGTCGGGCTGCTGTTCCAGCAGCCGCGGGACCAGCTCTTTGAACGGACGGTTCGCCGGGAGGTGAGCTTCGGGCTCCGCAAGCTGTTCGGAGCGGAGCGGGCCGCAACCCGCGCGGAAGCGGCGCTGGCCGCCGTCGGACTGGCCGATGCCGCGGAGACCCACCCGGCGGAGCTGCCGGCCTCACAACAGCGCTTGCTTGCCCTGGCCACGGTGCTGGCCCGCGAACCGGCCGTACTGGCCCTGGACGAGCCAACCGTGGGGCTGGACCGGTACGGGCTTGAGCGGCTGCGGCAGGCCCTCGAGGACACGACGGCCCGGGGCGGCGCGGTTGTGCTGGTCACTCACGACCTCAGCTACGCGCGAGCCGGCGCACACCGCATCCTGCGGCTCGACGGCGGCCGGCTGCGCGAGATCTGACGCACGACGGCGACGCCCGGCGCCAGGACAGTGACTCCGGCGCTGGCGCCAGGACAGTAACTGCGGCGCCACCAAACGCGGCGGCACCCCCGTCCGCACTGGCAATCAACAGTGCGGACGGGGGTGCTGGCGGGCAACGCCGGGGGCTGATCAGGCAGCGGGCCCGGACGCCACGCCGGCGGCCAGGAACTTCCTGCCGTTGACCCGCTCCGATGCCCCCACCCGGTCCAGGTAAGGGGTGATACCGCCAAGGAACATCGGCCAGCCGGCGCCGAGGATCATGCACAGGTCGATGTCTTCGGGGCCGGCCACGACGCCCTCGTCCAGCATCAGGCCGATTTCCTCTGCCAGCGCGTCCTGTGTCCGGCGCAGCACGTCCTCGCCGGTGGACGGGCTGGTGCCGAAGGACAGCAGCGCCAGGGTTTCGGCCGGAATGAACGGATTGCCGTCGGGACCTTTTTCGGGCGCCCAGATGGACTTCACGCCGTTGTCGATCAGCGTCTGCAGGTTTTGGGACACCGGGAAACGGTCGCCGAAGGCGGTGTGCAGGGATTCCTGGACATGCTGCGCCACCGGCAGGCCAACCATGGCGCCAAGGACGAACGGCGTCATCGGCAGGCCCATCGGGCGCAGCGCATTGTCCGCCATCCCGGCGGGCGTGCCCTCGTCGAAGGCCGCCGTCACTTCGCCCATCAGGCGCAGCAGGATGCGGTTGACCACGAACGCCGGGGCGTCCTTGACCAGCACGGCGGACTTCTTGAGGCCCTTCGCGAGCTCAAACGCCGTGGCCAGCACGGCGTCGTCGGTCTTGGGCGCCCGGACGATCTCCAGCAGCGGCATGACGGCCACCGGGTTAAAGAAGTGGAAACCCACGAGACGTTCCGGGTGCTCGAGGTCTTCGGCCATCGCGGTGACGGACAGTGAGGAGGTGTTGGTGGCGAGGATGCACTCGGGGGAGACGATCGCCTCCACCTCCTTGAAGACCTGCTTCTTCACGTTGAGTTCTTCAAAGACCGCCTCGATGACGAAGTCGGCGTCGGCGAAGGCCTCCTTGGACACGGAGCCGGTCACGAGTGCCCGGGTCCGGTTGGCGGCGTCGGGGCTGATCCGTTGCTTTGCCAGGAGCTTGTCCACCTCGGCGTGGACGTAACCCACGCCCTTGTCCACGCGGGCCTGGTCAATGTCCGTCAGCACAACAGGAACCTTGAACTGGCGGGCGAAGAGCAGGGCCAGCTGGCTCGCCATCAGCCCGGCGCCCACGACGCCGATCTTCGTCACCGGGCGGGCGAGCTTGCGGTCCGGGGCGCCGGCTGGACGCTTGGAGCGCCGCTGCACGAGGTCCAGGAACGCGTAGACGGTGGAGCGGAACTCGTCGGTCTGCATGAGATCCGCGAGCGTCTCGCATTCGAGCTCCGCGGATTCCGCCTGCGTCAGGGTGCGGTTGGCTTCCATGACGTCCAGGACCTTCGCCGGTGCCGGGGAGGCGTTGGAGGTCTTGCCTTCCACGAACTCGCGGCCGGCGGCGACGGCGTCCGCCCAGCGGGCGGCGACCTCCGGAGCGGCGGGGTCGACGGCATTGGCCCGCTCCGGCGTCACGGCACCGGAGATGACCTTGGCGGCCCAGGCGACGGACTGCTCGATGAAGTCTGCGGGCTCAAACATCGCGTCGGCCATGCCCAGCTGGTAGGCCTGCGGCCCGGTGAGGGTGCGGTTGTTGCTCAGCGGGTTCTCAATCATCACCTTAAGGGCGTTCTCGGGGCCGATGAGCCGCGGCAGGAGGTAGACGCCGCCCCAGCCGGGGATCAGGCCGATGAAGGCCTCGGGCAACGCCAGTGCGCCGGCGCCGGTGGACACCGTGCGGTAGGTGGACTGGAGCGCGATCTCCAGCCCACCGCCCAGGGCGAGGCCGTTGATGAAGGCGAAGCTGGGGACGCCGAGGTTCGCCAGGGTGGAGTAGACCTCGTGGCCCAGCTGGGCCATCCAGAGCCCGTGTTCGCGGCCGCTGATGGACTTGACCGTGGACAGGTCCGCCCCGGCTACCAGGAAGTACGGCTTGCCGGTGACGCCCACGCCCATGATCTCGCCGCGGGCGGCGCGTTCCTTCAGCCCCTCCAGGACGAGGCCGAGTTCGATCAGGGTGTTGGGGCCCAGGGTGGTCGGCTTGGAGTGGTCCAGCCCGTTGTCCAGGGTGACCAGCGCGAAGGTGCCGGGGCCGGTGCCGTCCACGGCGGGCAGCTGGATGTCCTGGACGTAGGAGTGGGTGACCGTCTCGTTCGGGAAGAGATCGGCAAGCTTGCGGAAATCTGCGGCACTCATGCTGCGGCTCCAGTCTTGGTGGTGGTGTCTGCCTGAATTGCATCTGTGTCAACGGCTTCTGTGTCAACGGCTCTGCCGTATTCGGCGTGGTGCGGGTTTTCCCAGATCACGCTGGCGCCCATCCCCAGCCCGATACACATCGTGGTCATGCCGAAGCGGACCGAGGGGTCCTCCTCGAACTGCCGCGCCAGCTGGTTCATCAGGCGGACGCCGGAGGAGGCGAGCGGGTGTCCGACGGCGATCGCGCCGCCGTAGCGGTTGACCCGGGGGTCGTCGTCGGCGATGCCGAAGTGGTCCAGGAAGCTGAGCACCTGGACGGCGAAGGCCTCGTTGATTTCGAAGAGCCCGATGTCCCCGATGCCGAGTCCGGCGTTCTTCAGGGCCTTTTCGGTGGCGGGAACCGGGCCGATGCCCATCACCTCGGGTTCCACGCCGGCGAAGGCGTAGCTGACCAGGCGCATCTTGACCGCCAGGCCGAGCTCCTCGGCGGCTTCCGCGGAGGCAAGCAGGGCGGCCGTGGCGCCGTCGTTCAATCCCGCCGCATTGCCCGCGGTGACCCGGCCGTGGGCACGGAACGGGGTCTTGAGAGTGGCGAGGTCCTCAACCGAGGTGCCCGGGCGCGGGGGCTCGTCCACGGTGTTGACGGTCCAGCCCCGGCCCGGCTTCATGGTGGCCACGGGTACCAGGTCCGGCTGGATCTGGCCGTTGGCGTAGGCGGCGGCCAGCTTGTCCTGGGACGCGACGGCGTACGCGTCGGTGCGGTCCCTGGTGACGGCGGGGAAGCGGTCGTGCAGGTTCTCGGCGGTGTTTCCCATGTTCAGGGCGGCAGGGTCCACGATCCGTTCGGACATGAAGCGCGGGTTGGGGTCCGCGCCGACGCCCATCGGGTGGTTGCCCATGTGTTCGACGCCTCCCGCGATCACGACGTCGTACGCGCCGAAGCCGATGCCGCTCGCCGTCGTGGTCACGGCGGTCATGGCGCCGGCGCACATCCGGTCGATCGCGAAGCCGGGCACCGTGAGGGGCAGGCCGGCCAGCAGCGCCGCGGTGCGGCCGATGGTCAGGCCCTGGTCGCCGGTCTGCGTGGTGGCCGCGATGGCGACCTCGTCGATCCGTTCGGCGGGCAGGGACGGGTTGCGGCGCATCAGTTCGCGGATGCACTTGACCACGAGGTCGTCGGCGCGGGTTCCGGCATAGATGCCCTTCTCGCCGGCGCGGCCGAACGGGGTGCGGACGCCGTCGACGAAGACGACCTCGCGTACGGTGCGGGGATTCGCGCTGCTGGGTTTTCCGCTGCTGTGTTTTCCGCTGCTCGGGGCTTGGCTCACGTGGTACTCCTCATTGAGACATGGATGCCGGATCCACGCCGCTGGCGAAACAGCCACAGGCAGCGTGGATCCGGGCGACAACAATCAACATGTTACTCGTCAGTAACATTGCTGGCAAGGAGCGTGGGGAATGCCCGTCAGGGGGCCGAGTCGGCCGCCGATTCGGGAACGGCCTTGGCTTCCTTGACCGGCAGCGGCTCGGGGTGCAGGAAGGCCTCGGTGATCAGCGGGGCGGTGATTTCGATCTGCCACTGCCTCGCGCCGAGGTTCTGGAGTTCCTCGGCCACGCCTTCCTCGCTGAGCTCGGCCGGCGGACGCCAGGTCACCCGCCGCAGGTAGTCGGGGGTCAGCAGGTTCTCCACTGGCAGGTTCAGTTCCTCGGCCTTCGCCTGCAGCTTCGGCCGGGCGGTGGCAAGCCGTGCGGCAGCCTCCGGGTCCCGGTCGGCCCAGACGCGCGGCGGCGGGGGAGCGTTGGTGGGCAGGTGCAGGGGAGGAAGATCCTCGAGGCTCCTGGCGGTGCTGATGCAACGCAGCCAGCGCGGCGCCTCGCGCTGGGCCGCGCGGCCATGGAATCCCTTCGTGCCGAGCAGTTGCGGCACGGTGGTCGGCATCGCCTTGGCCGCCGCCACGAGGGAGGAGTCGGGGATGAGCCGGCCCGGGGCGACGTCGCGCTTCTGCGCCAGCGAGTCGCGTTCCAGCCAGAGTTCCCGGACGGCGGCCAGCTGGCGCCGGTCCCGGATCTGGTGGAGGCCGGACGTCTTGCGCCAGGGGTCGACGCGGGGCAGGGCCTGGCCGCCCTCGAGGATGGCGGCGAACTCCTGTTCGGCGAAGTCCAGTTTGCCGTCAGCCACGAGCAGTTCGATGAGTTCCTCGCGCAGTTCGGTAAGGACCTCGACGTCGAGGGCCGCGTAGCGCAGCCAGGGCTCAGGGAGCGGGCGGGTGGACCAGTCGGCGGCGGAGTGTTCCTTCGCCAGGCCGAAGCCCAGGAGCTGTTCGATCACGGCGGCGAGGCCGACGCGCGGCAGGCCGGCGAGCCGGGCGGCGAGTTCGGTGTCAAAGAGCTTGTCCGGCCACATGCCGAGCTCGGATAGGCAGGGCAGGTCCTGGCTGGCCGCGTGCAGGATCCATTCGACCCCCTTGAGGGCCTCGTTGACGATTCGCAGGTCCCCGAAGGCTTCCGGGTCGATCAGCCAAGTGCCCGAGCCTTCACGGCGGATCTGCACAAGGAAGGCGCGCTGGCCGTAGCGGAAGCCGGAGGCACGTTCGGCATCCACTCCCGCGGGGCCGTGGCCTGCGGCAAGAGCCGCAGCGCAGCGTTCCAGGCCGGACTGGGTTTCGATCACCAGCGGCACGCCGTCGCGGGGGGCATCGAGGTCGATTACCTCGGGGACCAGGCTGTCGAAGCCCTCCACGGTGATATGGGCTGTGATGTCAGCGGCCTCTGTCTTACTTTGAACGGCGCCGGCCGTGGTCATTTCCGGTATTTGAGAGGTCATGGTGACTTCAGTTTACCGACAAGTTAGCGACAACACGGCGTAGCGGACCGCGCATTCGGCAAAACCGGGCCGATTCGGCGCGGACTCATGACTGCTCCCGCCGTCGGTGCGGCAGCAGGGTGACGCCGTCGGGCAGCGGTGGAAGCCCCGCGAAGGTGCAGACCATGTCAGACCATGCTTCCAGGTGTGAGGTGATGTCCGGGCTGGCCGGGGTCCAGGAGGCGCGGAGTTCGATGTCGATCGAATTGGGCCGGTCGGAGAGCGTGCCAAAGCTTTCAGACAGCACCCTCGTTGCGGTGCCGCCGGCCGAACGGTAGGGCGCGGCGTGGTTGTCGAGTGCTTCCACGAGCCAGGTCCAGGCGACCGAGCCCAGCATTTCGTCGTTGCCCATCTCGGCCTCGAGCTGGGCGCGGATATAGGTCACCACCCTGAACTCCCCGTCCCAGACAGCGGAGCCGTCGGGATCGTGGAGCAGGATGAAGCGGCCGGTGGCCAGTTCGGCGTCGTCACTCCCGGAAGCGGGTTCCAGCCCCGCCGCTGCCGGACCGTGTACGGCGCCTGCCGCGTCACCAGGGGCAATGACTTCTGCTCCGAGTGCCACGGCGAAGGGTGCCAGCCGTGAGGGCGCCGGAATCTCCTCCAGGTGCAGCTCACTGCGGCACCGTGCTTGGCGAAGGGTCCCCAAAGCGAAGAGAAAATCTGCCGGAACCTGGTCGAGTGCGTTCACAATGGAAGATTATGCAACGCGGGCTCCGAAGCCCGGCAGGCTCGCCGCCTGCCGGGCGGAAACGGGCCTGGCCCCGGGCGGGCCGGACTAGCCGGCAGCGAGTTCGCGCTTGATGGCTGCGATGAAGGAGTCAACGTCGTCCTCGGTGGTGTCGAAGGAGCACATCCAGCGGACCTCGCGGGCCGCCTCATTCCAGTCGTAGAAGCGGAAGGACGTGCGCAGCCGGTCAGCCACACCGGCAGGCAGGATCGCGAAGACTCCGTTGGATTCGGTCTTCTGGCTCAGCTCGACGCCCGGGATCGACTCGACGCCGGCGCGCAGCCGGGCTGCCATCGCGTTGGCGTGCGAGGCCGAGCGCAGCCACAGGTCACCTTCGAGCAGGGCGATGAACTGTGCGGACATGAACCGCATCTTGGAAGCCAGCTGCATGTTCATCTTGCGCAGGTAGATCAGGCCGTGGGCGGCTTCCGGGTTCAGCGCCACCACGACCTCGCCGAAGAGGAGCCCGTTCTTGGTGCCGCCGAAGGAGAGGATGTCCACGCCCGCGTCGCGGGTGAAGGCCCGCAGCGGCACCTGAAGGTGCGCGGCGGCGTTGGCCAGCCGGGCGCCGTCCATGTGCAGCTTCATGCCCTTGGCGTGGACGTGCTCGGCGATGGCCCGGACTTCCTCCGGCGTGTAGCAGGTGCCGAGTTCGGTGGTCTGCGTGATGGAAGCGGCCAGCGGCTGGGCGCGGTGCTCGTCGCCCCACCCCCAGGCTTCCTTGTCGATCAGCTCGGGGGTGAGCTTGCCGTCCTCCGTGTGCACCTGGAGCAGCTTGATGCCGCCGATGCGCTCCGGGGCGCCGTTCTCGTCCATGTTGATGTGGGCCGTGGAGGCGCAGATGACCGCCCCCCAGCGCGGCAGCAGGGACTGCAGTGAGAGCACGTTGGCGCCGGTGCCGTTGAAGACCGGGAAGCATTCGATCCCCTCGCCGAAGTGCCCCTCCATCAGCTGCTGCAGCCGGGCGGTGTAGTCGTCCTCGCCGTACGAGACCTGGTGTCCCTCGTTGGCGGCGGCGAGGGCCGCCAGCACCTCGGGGTGGACGCCGGAGTAGTTGTCCGAGGCGAAGCCCCGGACGGACGGATCATGGAGCCGCCCCGCGGTGCCGGCAGGGGAAGTCTCAACTGTGCTTGTCATCGATTTGCTCACGCTTTCAGTCTAGGGAGGTCCGGGCCCAGGGGCTAAGTCCAGGGTTTGGGTTCAACGGCTCAGGAGCAGCCGTTGCCCGTTCAGCTTCGCCGCAGGGGTGGTGAAGAGCCCGACGGCGGCGGCGGCCAGCTCCTCCACATCGGTGAAGCCCGGGAACTTCCGCTCGGGGGACTTGGCCCGCATGGCCGGGTCGACGAGCGCCTTGACCACGAGCACGACGGCGGCGCTGCGCTGCTCCACCGGATTGCCGGAACTGCCCGGATCTTTTGTACCCCCGGAGTAGGCGGTCGCCGACTGGTCCCGCCGGAAGCCGTCAGCCACCGCGAGGGTCCACGCCTCGGCCGCGGCCTTGGCCGCCACATAACTGGCGGTGGCCGCCGTCGGGCTGCCGACGGCGGTGGAGGAGACCATGGCGAAGCGGCCACTGTCCGAGGCTGCGAGGTCGTCATAGAAGACCCGGGTGACGTTCCGCACCGTGGTGATGGCGCCGCGTTCCAAAAAGTCCCAGTCCTCGTCGCTCTGGTCGGTGATGCCCTTCGCGCCGCGCCAGCCGCCGACCAGGTGCACGACGCCGTCGACGGCCCCCACCTTCGCGGCGATCGTGGCGTGCAGCGCCCGGACGTCGGCAAGGGACGCGAGGTCGCACACGAGCGGCGTGACGCCGGTGCCGGCCGCCGCGGCGGCGGCCCCGATCCGGGGCCCGTCGGAGCCGACCGTGAAGACCGTATGCCCGGCGTCGTGCAGGGCGCGCGCCGTGGCGATCCCGGACGGCCCGCTGCCGCCCGTGACCACCACGTTCAGGGCGCGTCGAGCGCTCATCCGGCGTTAAGGGCTGTGGTTGCCGTGCCGGTGTCCGAGGACCCGATGATCCCCGCCGTCGATTCGATGACCGGCCGCATCTTCTTCTCCAGCGCCTCGTAGAACATGGACAGCGGGAACTCGTCGTCGAGCACCTGGTCCGTGAGGCCGCGCGGCGGGCCGTCCAGCGGGAGCGCGCCGGGGCCCTTGGCCCAGACGGAGGCCGGGTTGGGGGTGACGGTCCCGGAGATCAGCTCGTAAGCGGCGAGCCAGTGCGCCATCTTGGGGCGGTCGATCGAGCGCCAGTACAGTTCCTCGATCCGGGCGCCGAGTTCCACGACGACGCCGGCAGCCTCGTCCCAGTCGATGCTGAGCTTGCTGTCGGTCCAGTGCAGGACGTGGTGCTGGTGCATCCAGGCGAAGAGCAGTTGCCCGCCGAGGCCGTCGTAGTTGCGGACGCGGCTGCCGGTGATGGCGAAGCGGAAGATCCGGTCGAAGATGACGGCGTACTGGACGAGCTTGGCGTGCCGCCGTGCCTCCGGGTCCGCGTCCTCGTCCTTTTCGATTTTCACGGATTCGCGGAAGGCGGTCAGGTCGCAGCGCAGTTCCTCGAGGGAGTAGAGGAAGAACGGCATGCGCTGCTTGATCATGAAGGGATCGAACGGCAGGTCGCCGCGCATGTGGGTGCGGTCGTGGATGAGGTCCCACATGACGAAGGTTTTCTGGCTCAGCTCCTGGTCCTCGAGCAGGCCGGCGGCGTCCTCGGGCAGCTGCAGGGAAGTGATGTCCGCGGCGGCCCGCAGCACGCGGCGGAAGCGGGCCGCCTCACGGTCGGCGAAGATCGCGCCCCAGGTGAAGGTGGGGGTCTCGCGGACAGCGACGGATTCCGGGAAAAGGACGGCGGAGTTGGTGTTGTAGCCGGGGGTGAAGTCGAGGAATCGGATCGGGACGAAGAGTTTGTTGGAGTACTCGCCCTGTTCCAGCCCGGCGATGAACTCGGGCCAGATGACCTCGATCAGCACGGCTTCGACCAGGCGGTTGCTGCTGCCGTTCTGCGTGTACATCGGGAAGACCACGAGGTGCTGCAGCCCGTTGGCCCGGTGCTGCTGCGGCTGGAAGGCCTGCAGGGAGTCCAGGAAGTCGGGGACGCCGAAGCCGGCGTCGGCCCAGCGGCCGAAGTCGGTGACGAGGAGGCCGAGGTATTCCGCGTCGTGCGGGAAGGCGGGGGAGAGGGCACCGATCGCTGCAGTGATGGTTTCGACATGACCGGCCGCGGCCGCATGGTCGGCAGCCTCGGGCACGGATCCGTCCTGCACCTGGAGGCCCTGCAGCGCGGTGGCCGCAGCCTTGAGCCGCAGCCAGTCCGGGGAGTTGGAGGTGATGGGGGCGGGGGCGGTGATAGCGGTGGTAGTCATCGTCAGGCGCCTTTCTGTTTGCCGGGAGCATCGCTCGTCAGTATCTATGGCGAGCGTAGCAAGCAAACAGCATCCCTAATGCAAAATTGCATCGAGCATAAGAAACTCTGTGGCAATCGGGCCGAGGAGCCCGTCCCAGCCAAAGCCCGGACGGGGCTGCCCGGCGGGGCTGCCCGGACCAGGCGTGAGGCTACTTGCCGGCGTCGTCCGCCGAGACGAGCTTCAGCGAAACGGAATTGATGCAGAAGCGCTGGTCGGTGGGGGTTCCGTAGCCCTCGCCGTCGAACACATGGCCCAGATGGGAATCGCAGGTGGCGCAGCGGACTTCCACACGTTCCATGCCCAGCGTGCGGTCGTGGATGTAGCGGACGGTGCCCTCCGCGAGCGGCGCCCAGAAGGAGGGCCAGCCGCAGTGGGAGTCGAACTTCTCGTTGCTCGTGAAGAGTTCGGTGCCGCAGGCCCGGCACTGGTAGACGCCCGCGGTATGGGTGTCCCAGTACTCTCCGGTGTACGGGCGCTCGGTTCCGGCCTGGCGCAGCACCCGGTACTCTCCCGGCGTCAGCTCCTGGCGCCACTGCTCATCTGACTTTTCAACCGCTGTGCTGGCCGTTTCTGCGGCAGCCCCGGCGGCGGGAGCTGCTACGGGCGTGACTTTGGGCCTGTGGTTAAAGATGCTCATAGCCTCAATAACGCTCAGGAGTCCCCGATAAATCCCGATCCGGCGTACAGATGCAGGACCGGCAGGCCCAGCTTGTCCTGTGCCTTGTTGGCCCAGTCGGTGTGGAAGGTGTCGGCGACGGCGTGCGGGCGGGTGATCACCACAGCCTGTCCGGCGCCGAGTTCTTTGACCTTGGCGACGAGGCCGTCGACGGCCCTGCCTTCGACGATTTCGCCCGAGACGCCACCGCCCAGCCCGGCCAGGGCCGCGAGCGAGACCGCCAGCGTTTCGGCGGCTTCAGCCCGTTCCCCGGCAGGGTCGGAGTGTGCCGTCAGTTCACGGAAGGCCTTGGAGATTTCCAGCAGGGAAAGGTTTTCCAGGAAGTCCACCAGCAGGTGCCGCTCGGTATTGGCCGGAACCAGGACTACCAGGGGAGCGTCACCGCCGGCAACCAGGGATTTGATGTTGACGCGGTCATCCGCGCCGAGGGGCTCTTCTGTCAAAATGACGATTGGATCACTCATGCCCCCAGCCTAGTCGGGCCCCGCTGGCCCCGCACGAATTTGCCCGTGTCCGAGCCTGCCTCGCCTGGCGCGGCCCACGCAGCCGGGTCTCGGAACGGCCCGGATGCCGCTGTGAGCGTCGCGTTCGGTAAGAATGGTGGCATGGCTTCCTCCCAGCGCCTCCTGCCGGACCCGCCCCGGATACCCACCGCCCGCGTCCCCACCGCCCGCGGCAAGGCGGTCACCGCCGCGGCAGCACCCCGGACCGAGGCATCTTTGCCCGGCAGTGCAAAGTGGGTCGTGGGGGGCATCATCGGCGGGAGCGCCGCGGCCGGACTGCTCGCCGCCGGATCCTCCGCCCTGGCCTTGTACTTCGCCCGCCGGGTGATTACCCCGGACCGGGTCCGCGAGGAGGACCAGGAAATCCTCGCCGTGATCCGCGGCGGGCACGGGCTGCAGGTCATCCTCGCGGCCACCCCCGATAACACCGTTGAGGGCGTCTACGGCTTCTTTTTCGACGGCGGCCGGGGGCATGCGCGGATCGGCCGGATCGTGTCCTACTCGCCGGCGGAGCGCACGGTGCTGCGGGAAGTCGAGGCGGTCTACAGCGGCGACCTCACCACGGCGCGGCGCGGCTGGTGGAGCGGCGCCGCGCACCCGGACGCCGCCAGCATCGGCCTCGCCTCGGAAGAGGTGCAGATCGACGTCGACGGCGGGACCGCACCGGCGTGGCTCATCCGGGCACCCGAGGCGGAAACCTGGGCGATCATGGTCCACGGTCGCGGGGCGAATCGGCTGGAAGGCCTGCGGGCCGTCCCCACGGCACACGAACTGGGCATGTCCAGCCTGCTGATCTCCTACCGCAATGACGGGCTCGCGCCATCAGCCCTGGACGGACGCTACGGCCTCGGTTCCACCGAATGGCGGGACGTCGAGGCGGCCATCGGCTACGCCCTGGAGCAGGGCGCCCGCGAGGTGGTGTTGTTCGGCTGGTCGATGGGCGGCGCCATCTGCCTGCAGACTGCGGACCTCTCCCGCTATCACCACCTGATCCGGGCCATGGTGCTCGACGCCCCGGTGATCAACTGGGTGAACGTGCTGGCGCACCATGCGGAGCTCAACCGGATCCCGTCGGCCGTCGGCCGCTACGGGCAGCTGATGATGAGCCACAAACTGGGCCGCCGGCTGACCGGCCTCGCCGCGCCGGTGGACCTGAAGACGATGGATTGGGTCTCGCGGGCCGTGGAACTAAGGACGCCGACGCTGATCCTCCACAGCGTCGACGACGAGTACGTCCCGTATGGCCCGTCGGCGGTCCTGGCCGAGAAGAACCCTGAGATGGTCACCTTCGAGAAGTTCGACCGCGCCCTGCATACCAAGGAATGGAACGTGGACCCGGGGCGCTGGGAAGGGCTCGTGTCGGCCTGGCTGGGGCGGCAGCTCGCTCCGCGGCCCAACCCGGGCCAGTCCAGCCCGGACTAGCTCATGCTGGTTCCGATCCGGGCCGTGCGGGCGCCGGTGAGCCGGATCAGTTCGGCCGGGCTGAGCTCGATGTCCAGGCCGCGCCGTCCGCCCGAGACCAGGATCGTGTCCAGGCCCAGGGCGCTGTCGTCCACCACCGTGGGGGAGGACTGCCGCTGCCCCAGCGGCGAGATCCCGCCGAGCACATAGCCTGTCCGGCGTTCGGCGGCGGCGGGGTCCGCCATCGCGGCTCTCTTGGCGCCCAGGGCCGCGGCCATCGCCTTGAGGTCCAGGTTGCCGCTCACCGGAACCACCCCGACGGCGAGCCGGCCGTCGACGTCGACCATCAGGGTCTTGAACACCCGGGCGGGATCAACGCCAAGGACCTCCGCGGCCTCCAGCCCGTAGCTGGCCGCGGCGGGGTCATGGCTGTACGGGTGCGAGACAAAAGGAACCCCGGCCGCCGCGAGGGCCGCGGTGGCCGGAGTTCCCTGTGACGCCTGTTTGCGGGCCATCAGCAGTTGCCGGACGTCAGGAGTGCTGCGGAAGCGCGGCAACCTTGCGCTTGATCCGGCCCAGCATCGCCGTCATGCCGCGCATGCGCAGGGGGGTGATGGCGCGGGTGAGGCCCAGCAGCTCCGGCATGTCGTCCGGGACGGCCAGGATCTCGGCCGGGCTGAGCCCGTCGAGTCCTTCGTGCAGCACACTGGCGAAGCCCCGGGTGGTCGGAGCCTCCGGTGGCGCCTGGAAGAAAAGGCGCACGCTTTCCGGGGCGCCGCCGTCGTGCTGTTCCGTCTCGATGGTGAGGAACAGCGGCGACTGGCACTCGACCACCTGTTCCATCAGCTCGGGGTGGTCCTTGAGCCGGTCCGGCAGTTCCGGCAGTCCGCGCGAGAACTCGAGCAGCAGCTGCAGCCGGTCGGGTTCCGTCAGGGCCTGGAAGTCGTCAACAATTTCCGCCAGCGCGGCGGGGAGGGCAGAAGTATTCATCACTCCCAGCTTACGCACGGCAGCCGATTGTGTCCCGGTCCGGCCATACTGAGCTTCAGTTGGCAGCCGGAACCGTGCCGCGTTCGGTGCCCTTGGTGATCGGGACGCGCACGGCGTTGCCCCACTCGGTCCAGGAGCCGTCGTAGTTGCGGACGGTGTCGAAGCCCAGGAGGTACTTCAGCGCAAACCAGGTGTGGCTGGAACGCTCGCCGATGCGGCAGTAGGCCACGACGTCGTCGCCGGCCTTCAGGCCCGCTTCGCCGAGGTAGAGCGCCTCAAGTTCGGGGCGGTTGCGGTAGGTGCCGTCGCCGGCGGCCGCGCGGGCCCACGGGATGGAGGCAGCCGTCGGGATGTGGCCGCCGCGCAGGGCACCTTCCTCAGGGTAGGCGGGCATGTGCGTGCGCTGGCCGGTGTATTCCTCGGGGGAGCGGACATCGATCAGCGGCTTGCCGAAGTGCGCCAGGACATCGTCCTTGAAGGCCCGGATCGGGGCGTCGTTGCGCTCAACGACGGGGTACTCGCCGGGAACCGGCACGGTGGTCTCGGTGGTGAGGGCACGGTCCTCGGCGATCCACTTGTCGCGGCCGCCGTCCAGGAGCCGGACGTCCTCGTGGCCGAAGAGCGTGAACACCCACAGGGCGTAGGCTGCCCACCAGTTCGATTTGTCGCCGTAGATCACCACGGTGCTGTCGCGGGAGATCCCCTTGGCCGCTGCCAGGGCGGCAAACGCCTGGCCGTCCACGTAGTCGCGGGTGACCTCATCGTTCAGGTCGGTGTGCCAGTCGACTTTCACCGCACCGGGGATGTGGCCGGTCTCGTAGACCAACACATCCTCGTCGGATTCCACCACCACCAGCTTGCCGCCGTCGAGGGCGCCAGCTTCGATTTCAGTGGCCAGCCACTCGGTGGAGACCAGCCGCTCCGGGTGGGCGTAGGCGGCAAACTTTTCGTTCTGCTCAACGGGATAGGGCATGGTGATGGCCTTTCACTGAAACGGTCAGGGCCGGGCCACGGACGGATCGATGGCGGCGCCGGGTCTCCTACAACACTAGCCACGCACCGCCGGGAATGTCCCGCCCCCGTTCACACTCGGAAATATGGCCTTCGTCACGTGGGCCGGCCCCTCCCGCGTCCGCTCGCGGGCAGGACCTGCAGTGCCGGTATTCTTGCTGGGGACAAGTGACCAGCAGAACGGACCACCTTGGTACAGATCGAACAGCTCGCCGCCCGCACCCCGGCAGTTTCAGTGGATGAACTCCTCCACGGTTTTTATCCCTCGCCGCGCTTCGGTGAGGTGTCGTTTTCCAGCTACCGGCCGGATCATTCCCAGCCCAGCCAGGCCGCGGCGGTCCGGGCGCTCGAGGGTTTCGCTGCGGGCGTTGGCGCGCGCGACGGCGACGGACTCTTCAAGCGGCTCTTCGGGAAGAAGGACACCTCGCGCGCCGGGATCTACCTCGACGGCGGATTCGGCGTCGGCAAGACCCACCTGCTTGCCTCCCTGTGGCACGCCGCCCCCGGGCCCAAGGCCTTCGGCACCTTCGTCGAATACACCAACCTGGTCGGCGCGTTGTCCTTCCGCAAGACGGTGGAGGCGCTGAGCCACTACAAGCTTGTCTGCATCGACGAATTCGAGCTCGACGATCCGGGCGACACGGTGCTGATGTCCCGGCTGATGCGCGAACTGGCCGACGCCGGCGTCAAGCTGGCGGCCACTTCCAACACCCTGCCGGGCTCCCTGGGCGACGGCCGCTTTGCGGCCGTCGACTTTGCCCGTGAAATCCAGGTGCTGGCGGACCAGTTCGACGTCGTCCGGATCGACGGCGAGGACTTCAGGCACCGCGGCCTGCCGGCCGCTCCGTTGCCGCTGCGCAACGATGACCTGACGCACCACATGCATGCAGAATTCGACGGCAAGACGGTGGCTCGCGACGAATTCAGCACCCTGATTAACCACCTGGCGGGTGTCCACCCGAGCCGCTACCGCCAGCTGCTGGACGGCATCGAGGGCGTGGTGTGGAAGAACGTCCACACCATCACGGAACAGGCTGTCGCGCTGCGCTTTGTGGTGCTGGCGGACCGGCTTTATGACAAGGATGTCCCGATCCTCGCCAGCGGTGTGCCGTTCGATCAGCTGTTCACCGAGGAAATGATGACCGGCGGGTACACGAAAAAGTATTTCCGGGCGGTGTCCCGGCTCACCGCGCTGGCCCGCGAGGGCCAGAACCACGAACCCTCCTAGACGCCCGGAGCAACGCGGCGTCACTTGGCGCCCATCCTGAGGCCTCGGATGGGCGCCAAGTGTGTCAGCGTCGTGTGTTAAGGCGCCGTTAAACGCCGAAGGTGCCGGCGCCGCCTCTCGGCGGGACCGGCACCTCGCTGACGTACCTGGGTCAGAGGCCCTGCTGCCGGGGTTCCCCGGCGACAGGGGGCTCAACGTTGACGGGAGGCTGTCCGGCCACAGGAGGCTCTCCGGCCGCCGGCGCAGTGCCTGGCGTGCCGTTCTGCTTGTCCACGAAGTCGGAAGCGCCCCGCTGGACGGAATCGATCTTGTCGGCGTGCTTTCCGCCGGTCTTGGAGTCGACGAAGTCGCCTGCCTTTTCGATGCCGTCCTTGATGGCCTGTTGATTGCCACCAATTACTTTCTGAGCCTTGCCCTTCAGATCGTCAAGAATACCCACGGGCACCTCCCTTCGGTCGCGGAGCCAGATCGCTCCTAGCGATTTCTACCCTAGCCGCCGCTGGGGGGAGTGCCAAGGATGTCCGCCCACAGGGGAATAGGGCCACAGGGCAATAGGGCCACGGACACGGCACAAAAAAAGCAGCTCCGGGGAGCTGCTTTCATGGTGGGCGATACTGGGATCGAACCAGTGACCTCTTCCGTGTCAGGGAAGCGCGCTACCGCTGCGCCAATCGCCCGCAACCGGAAGGATCCGGAGTGGAGTCATAAACAGAGAGCGGACGACGAGATTCGAACTCGCGACATCCACCTTGGCAAGGTGGTGCTCTACCAGCTGAGCTACGTCCGCAGTTGTAGTACGTTCCGGTATGACCGGGTGGTTCCTACGTCAAGCAAGTTGCCTTGCCTTGGTGGGCGATACTGGGATCGAACCAGTGACCTCTTCCGTGTCAGGGAAGCGCGCTACCGCTGCGCCAATCGCCCCTTGCATCCGGCCGGAACCGGAAACCAGGGTTTTCACCGAGGTGGGTACGGGATTCGAACCCGTGTATACGGCTTTGCAGGCCGCTGCCTCGCCTCTCGGCCAACCCACCGTGTAGACAGGATTCCGAAGAACCTTTGCCGTGACAGTGTCCTGCGAGCGGACGACGAGATTCGAACTCGCGACATCCACCTTGGCAAGGTGGTGCTCTACCAGCTGAGCTACGTCCGCATTATTGTCTGCAATTCCGCGCCGCAATTCGGCATTTCCTCGCGTTCCAACGAGTAAGAACTCTATAGGAGGTTCAGGGAATCTACAAATCGCGACGTCGCGTGGGGCCGCGGAGCCCCGCGCATCCTTGGATTCTAGGGCTTTTTGCTAATTACAGTCGTGTAATTCGTCCCTGTCAGGCGGATGACTTTGGTGGCGGGCAGACGTTCGACGGCGGCTGGCCGTCGGATCCGCGATCGACGCATTCCGGCGGACGAGAGGCCGATTTCTAAAATCCGCCGGGGTGGGCTAGCATTCAATGGCATTGGGGCGATTGGCGCAGTGGTAGCGCGCTTCGTTCACACCGAAGAGGTCACTGGTTCGAACCCAGTATCGCCCACCCAATAGATGGTCCGTTCCGCTCACTGAGTGGGGCGGACCATTTTGTTTCCAGCCCGCTGATCCGGCAGCTTGTTGGGCCCGCTCTTGTACTTCCACTGTCAGTCCCTTGTGAAAGAGTCTTTCCATGACCGCTCCACTTCTTGCCCACGCCACGGACCATGGCCGGATGTACGCACGTTCCACGTCCGAGCAGTTTTCGGTGCCCTCCATCACCACCGTGATCGGGCAGCAGCCCCACGGCCTGGACGGCTGGTTCGGGTACATGGGCGCCAACAGCCTTGCCCAGGACCCCACGCTGCCCGGCATCCTCGGCAGCCCGGCCAAGGTGCGCCAGGCCGTCAGCCGCGCCGCCAAGGCGGCCGAGACTTACCGCGACGACGCCGCGAAGCGCGGGGACCGGGTCCACAACTACTGCGAGCAGGTGGCCCTGCGTGCCCTCGGCCGGCCGCACCAGATGAAGGAAACCAGGGAGTTGCTGGCCGCCAACGGAGAGGAAGCCTTCGCGGCCCGCTTCGACGAGTGGTGGGAGCTCTTCCAGGTGGAGCCGATCGCGCCCGAGATCACGGTCTGGAACAAGACGGTCGGCTACGCCGGAACCTTGGACCTCGTCGCTAAGATCAACGGCCGCATCTGCCTCATCGACTACAAGACCAAGGGCACCAGCAGGGACGGCACGGTCAAGCCCCTCGATGACAAAGTGGTCATGCAGCTCGTGGCCGGCATGAAGGCCGAAGAAAGCCTTGTGGATCCGGCGGCCGGGGAATGGGAGGCCTGGAAACACGGCGAATCCCCGATCCTGCTGGCCGTTGCCGTCGGCGAGACGGAAGTGCGTCCCCTGCGGGCCAACCCGGACGTCCTGAAACACCACTGGTGGAAGTTTTGCGCCCTGCGTCGTGTCTGGGAGATGTCCGCCGACACCGCTGTCGCCGGAACGGCTCTGCTCCCGCTTGCCCCGCCTCCGCAGCGCTGAACCTGCTGCGCTGAACCCGCAGCGCTGAACCTGCTGCGCTGAACCCGCACCGTGCCGAAGGGCCACAGTATTCCGATAACAACGGTGGCCGAGAGCAGCGTGGGCCGAGTGGGTGGCCGCCAGGACGGCACCGGTGACGAGCAGAATCCAGAGCGGAACCGTGATCGGCGCTCTGCCCTGAGGGCACCGCTCGTGTGTGTGGGACGGCGGAGTTCAAGGCTGCCTACCTCAGGACGGTTGACACCGGCGACGGGGGCTGCGGACCTCGGCGACGGTGGATTCAGCGGCTCTTCTGCGCCGGCTTGGGGCTCGGGACCTGGGGCTTCCATCGGGACATCAGGGTGGACGGCAGCTGTCGGGTTATCGAGACCGAACGGCATCGCGTCGGTCACAACGCGATCAGATCTCCGCCATGGAGATATCTGGGCCATCGGAGCAGCGCTTTGATGGAATTCACGCAATCACACGCCGGCGCGGTTACTCCGCACCGCCCTCACCCGCGGCCGCCGTCATGCGGGCGTTACGTGACCGTGCCGAGATCTGAGGGTCGGAAGTAGTGGTTGCGGCGGGGTCTTTGGCTCGGGTCGAGGTGTGGTGGCGGGATGAACCAGGGGATCCCGGTTTTGACCTGGATGGTCCATTGTTCCTTGTGGATTACGTGGTGGTGGTGCGAGCAGAGCAGGGTTCCGTTGTCCGTTCCGGAGGTTCCGCCGCGGGACCAGTAGGTGATGTGGTGGGCTTCGCACCATGGTGCCGGGATGGTGCAGGCGGGGAAGGCGCAGCCCTGGTCGCGTGCGGTGAGGGCTTTGCGGATGTGGGGCGGGAAGACCCTTGAGGCCCGGCCGATGTCCAGAATCCTGCCCTCGCCGCCGAGGAGGACCGGGATGATGTCTGCGTCGCACGCGATCTTCCGGACGGTGGAGGCCGTGACCGGGCCGGTGAACAGCAGCGTTCCGGTCCGGGCCGCCGGCCGGCCGGGGAATCCGGGACCTTCTGCCGGGCCGTCCGGGCCGTCTCCGAGCCGGGAAAGCAGGTCCCGGTAGTCGATGGTGACCATGACCTGCGGGCGGAGTCCGCCGGCGGCGGGCAGGGAGCCCGCGGCGAGGGCGATTCGACAGGCACCGATGAGGCCGTCGAGCAGCTTCTGCGGCCGCGAGCGGAGATCCAGGACCGGCAGCGCCGGGTCCTCCACCGGACCGGCCGCAGCGGCAGCGGCACTCGAAACACCGGCAGCAGCCGGAACACCCGCAGCACTCGCAGCGGCGGCAACACTCGTGACGCCCGCAGCACTCGCAACGGTGGCGGACACTCCGGCGGCAGGGCTGTCCCCAGCGGCGGGGCGGTCGACGGAACCCTCACCCGCTGACGCGGCTCCCGCTGCCGTGGCTCCGGGTGTCTGCGTGACGGTGGTGCGGGGGTTGGTGGCGGTGTTCATGACGGTGAGGAGGTGTTCGAACTGTTCGGTGGTCGCGAAGATTTCGAGGTGCTGGAGTCCGTGGCGCGGCCGGCGGATGAAGGCGCCCGGGAGCTGGCGTAGCAGTTCCTCCGAGGGCTCGGCGCCGTCCTGGTCCAGCGCGTCGGTCCAGCTCCGTGCGACGCGGGCCAGGAAGTCCGGGTCGTTCTCGGCGGCGGTGCGCGTCAGGGCGTGCTCCATCTGGGCGGCTGACTCGGCGTCGCAGGTGTGCCGGACGCGGTCCAGCGCGGCGGTGATGATCGTCGCGGCCCGGGACGCGACGTCTCCAGAGGCCACGGCGGCGCCGAGTTCCTCGTGCGCGGGAGGCACTTGCCGTCCGGCAAGGCCCAGCCGTGGCAGGAGGTTCCCGGCCAGGGAGAGCCGGTTCCGGGCCTCGGAGGCGCTGATCCGCAGCCGCGCCCGCAGGAACTCCGTGGTGTTCCGGTAGCCGTCGTCCACGGCAACCGAGGGATCCACCGCCCCGGGCATACCGTCCACCGCGCCGTACGTTGCCACGGCACCGGTCGCATCGACGGCCCCGGGTGCGCCGACCGGGCCGTCGTCGCCGCCGGAGGTGTCGCGCCAGCCGGTGGTCCAGGTGGTGCTGCCCCTCGCAGGAGCCGCGGCGGACTGTTTCCGGGTCCGGTCCACGGCGGCGGCGGCCACGAGCTGCAGGTACTCCACCGTCCGCGAGAGTTCCTCCACCCGGCCGGCGAAGTCAGACGCAGTCCGGAATCCCCAGTCCGCCGGCGTCCCCTGCCGCCGTCGAGCCCACCTCTTGGAGCCCGGCGAGAGCGCTGTCCAGACCAGGCTGCAGGGCCCGGGCTGGACCACGGCCTGTGACCCGGCCCGCATCCTGCTCTGTGTCCTGGAAGGGAATGAAATCCCCGATGGCTTCCATAGCTACACTCTTCCAGAGGGCTCCGACATTATTGGCCACTCCGCGTCCCGCGGCGCCGGAGTCCCCGCCGTCAGGCGTTCCGCGCTTCGTGAACCGGCGCACCGCATACTCGCCGGTCGGGCCAGTCGCGTCTGCGGGATCCCAACGCACCCCGCCAGGGCGACAGCACGCGTTCCGTAGGCCAGCCGGGAGCCGAGATGCCCGTTGATCTCGTTGAAGCTCCCGAAAACGGGATGTCCGCCCCCACTGCGGCATCCCTCAGCCGAACCGCCCCACCGAGGCGGATCCGGCGAAGACGTTCGGGACGCGGGCCGGGGCAACTAAACTGGATTGGATCCCGTAGCCGCCCATCGTAAGGACAGATTGCACATGGCCATTTTGAATATCCGCATCATCGGTGATCCTGTGCTGCGCACAGTTGCCGATCCCGTGACGGAATTCGGGCCTGAACTGGCGAAGCTCGTGGCGGACATGACAGAGACCATGGAGGACGTCGACGGCGCAGGCCTGGCCGCGCCCCAGGTCGGTGTGAGCCGGCGCGTCTTCACCTACCGCATCGGCGGCGTCGAGGGACACATCATCAACCCGGTGCTGGAAAACAGCGATGACTTCCAGCCGGACGAGGGCGAGGGCTGCCTCTCCATCCCCGGCCTGGGCTTCCCGGTCCGGCGCCGCCGGCACACCCGTGTCACCGGCGTCGACCTCCAC
Source organism: Arthrobacter sp. UYCu723 (assembly GCF_054059215.1). NCBI lineage: Bacteria > Bacillati > Actinomycetota > Actinomycetes > Micrococcales > Micrococcaceae > Arthrobacter > Arthrobacter sp. UYCu723. The sequence goes on along the minus strand of NZ_JBSSBW010000001.1, from coordinate 4,433,580 downwards.
GGCAACCCCGTCGCGGTGGAGGGTGAGGGCATGCTGGCCCGCTGCTTCCAGCACGAGACCGACCACCTGGACGGCATCCTCTTCACCGACCGGCTCGAAGGCGAAGACCGCAAGGCCGCGCTGCGGGCGATCCGGAACGCCAACTACGACTCGATCGCCGAGCAGACGACGGCGAAGCGCGCCAGGACGGTCGGCTCCAGTTTCGGCGCCGGCAGCTTCGGAACTGGAGCCGGCGCAACCGGCTCCTTCGGAAACCCCCAGTGAGGGTACTCTTCGCGGGGACGCCTGCCGTCGCCGTGCCGTCCCTGGACGCGCTCGTCGAGGCCGGGTTCGACGTCGTCGCCGTTCTCACCCGCCCGGACGCGCCGCTGGGACGCAAGCGCGTTCTGACGCCGTCACCGGTGGCCGCCCGGGCCGCCGAACTCGGCATCGAGGTCATCCATGCGGCCAAGGTCGACGCCGACGTCACCGCCCGGATTGCCGCCGCCGCCCCCGACGTCGCCGCGATCGTGGCATACGGCGGGCTCATTCCGCGGGCCGCCCTGGACATCCCCCGCCACGGCTGGATCAACCTGCACTTCTCCCTGCTGCCGGCCTGGCGCGGAGCCGCACCGGTGCAGCGGGCCCTCATCGCCGGCGACGACGTCACCGGCGCCGTCACCTTCCTCCTTGAAGAGGGGCTGGACACCGGTCCGGTGTTCGGCACGCTGACCGAAGCCGTCCGCCCCGATGACACGGCCGGGGTCCTGCTCGAGCGGCTCTCCCACAGCGGCTCCGTGCTGCTCACCCAGACGCTGTCCGCCGTCGACGCCGGCAAGGCAGCGGCCGTGCCGCAGCAGGGAGACGTCAGTCTGGCCCCCAAGCTGACCCTCGACGACGGCCGGCTCGACTGGCTGCAACCTGCCCTCGCGATCGGGCGGCGGGCGCGAGGCGTCACGCCCGAGCCGGGCGCTTGGACCACCCTGGATGGGCAGCGGGTCAAGGTGGAACCGGTGCTGCTCCGGCCCGAAGCCGCGGCGCTGCAGCCCGGACAGTTGGCCGTGGACGGCAGGAGCGTGCTGGTGGGAACCGGCTCACACCCGGTTGAACTCACCCGGGTCCAGCCTTCGGGCAAGAAAATGATGACCGCCGCCGATTGGGCGCGCGGGCAGGCAACACTTGAAAGCGTGGTATTCGAATGAGCGAGTCCGGGACTAGCGGCAGCGGCCGTGGCAGGGGCCCCCAGCGCGGCGGAGCGGATGGCGGCGGCCAGCGCGGCGGGGCGGGTGGCGGTGGCCAGCGCGGTACCGGGCAGAGTGGGGGCCCGGGCGGCCGGGGACGCGACGGCAGCCAGCGCGACGCGCAGGGCCGGGAACGCAACCGCGGCCCCCAGCGCGGCTTCACCGAGAACGCCCCCTCCCAGCGCACCCGCCGTGCGGATCCGGCAAGGTTGGTCGCCTTCGAGGTGCTGCGCGCCGTCGCGTCCGAGGACGCGTATGCGAACCTCGTGCTGCCTGCCCGGATCCGGCACCACGGACTGGACAAGCGCGACGCCGGCTTCGCCACCGAGCTGAGCTACGGCGCGCTGCGCGGCCAGGGCACCTACGACGCGATCCTGTCCCGCTGCGTGGACCGGCCGCTGGACCAGCTGGATCCGGCCATCCTCGATGCGCTGCGGATCGGCGTCCATCAGCTGGTGGCCATGCGCGTCCCCGCGCACGCCGCCCTGGACCAGACGGTCGGCCTCGCCCGCGCCGTCATCGGCGCCGGGCCATCGGCCCTCATCAACGCCGTCCTGCGGAAGGTCTCCGCGCACACCCTTGAGGAGTGGCTGGAGCTGCTGCTCAGCGATGAGACGGACGAAACCAGGATCGCCTCGATCCGCTACGCCCACCCGGAATGGATCGTCCGTGCGTTGCGGCAGTCCCTCGTGGCCCACGGCCGTCCGGTCACTGAAATCAGTGAGCTCCTCGAGGCGGACAACGCCGCCCCGGTGGTCAACCTCGTGGCGCTGCCCGGGCTGGGAAGCCTGGACGAGGCCCTCGAAGGCGGCGCGACGCCCGGCGAACTCGTCGAAGGCTCGGCCCTTTCCAGTGGAGGTGACCTCGGCCGGCTCGCCTCGGTGCGCGAGGGCAGCACCCGGGTCCAGGACGTCGGCTCGCAACTCGTGGCCCGCGCCATGGCCGCCGTCGATCTTGGGACTGGCGGTACCGGCCGCCTCGCCGCCGGCGGCACCGCCGGCGATGGGACTGGTACTGACAGAACCGGCACTGACAGAAACGGTGAACGCTGGCTTGATCTGTGTGCCGGTCCCGGCGGCAAGGCGGCGCTGCTCGGTGCCCTCGCCCGTCAGCAGGGCGCCACTCTGCTGGCCAACGAGCCCGCACCGCACCGCGCGAAGCTGGTCCGGCAGGCCCTTGCGGCGGTTCCGCACGAGGTCTGGCAGGTCCGGACCGGCGACGGCCGTGAGGTCGGCTCGGAAATGGCGGAAACTTTCGACCGCGTCCTGGTCGATGCGCCCTGCACCGGGCTCGGCGCCCTGCGCCGCCGCCCGGAATCACGCTGGCGGCGCACGCCCAAGGACCTGACGGACCTCGGCCCGCTGCAGCGCGAACTGCTCAAGTCCGCGCTGGCAGCCGTCAAGCCCGGCGGCGTCGTGGCCTATGTGACGTGCTCGCCGCACCCGGCGGAGACCACCGCCGTCGTCAGCGATGTGCTGCGCAAACGTGACGACCTCGAACTGCTCGACGCCGGTGCCGCACTGGACAGCGTCAGCCTCACCGGCCATCTTGGGGCCGGGCACGAACTCACCGCCCAGCTCTGGCCGCATGTGCACCGGACGGACGCCATGTTCCTGGCGCTCATCCACAAAAAGGCCTGAGTTTCAGGACACACTTGGTCACTGGAAACCATGCCCAGCAGACCACCCAGCAGAAACGTAAAGGAATTTCATGGCCCAGTGCTGCATCAACCCGAGCATCCTTTCAGCCGACTTCGCGAACCTGGAAGCCGAACTTCGCAGAATCAGTAACGCGGATGCCGTGCACGTCGACGTCATGGACAACCACTTCGTGCCCAACCTGACGATCGGGCTGCCCGTTGTCCAGCGGATCCAGGCCGTCAGCCCGGTGCCGTTGGATGCCCACCTCATGATCGCCGACGCCGACCGCTGGGCTCCGGGCTACGCCGACGCCGGCGTTGCCTCCGTGACTTTCCACGCGGAAGCCTCGATTGCGCCGATCAAACTGGCCCGCGAGCTACGCGCCCGCGGGGCGAAGGCAGGAATGGCACTCCGGCCCGGTACTCCGGTGGAACCCTATCTGGACATGCTTTCCGAACTGGACCTGCTGCTGATCATGACGGTGGAGCCGGGCTTCGGCGGACAGTCCTTCCTTGACCTCACGCTGCCGAAGATCCGGCGGGCCCGGGCAGCGATTGACGGCTCCGGCGTCGGAGTGGCGCTGCAGGTCGACGGCGGCATCACCGAGGAGACGATCGTGCGTGCCGCCGAGGCGGGAGCGAATGTCTTCGTGGCGGGGTCCGCCGTCTACGGGGCCGCGGATCCCGCGGAGGCCATCGAACGGCTCCGCGCCGCCGGCAGCCGCTGACGCTCCGGCCGCCGCCGAGCCGCCGGCCGGGACGAAAATGACGCCCTACGTAACATCGGCTGTGGGGAATAGCCGGAGCTACCCGGCAGTTGTGTCAGAATAACAACACACATACGTGCTCCGGGGTCGGTGTAAGTCCGAACCGGCGGTTATAGTCCGCGACCCGCGAGCCGGCGTTTTCCTTCGGGAAGGAGCCGGCGGACGGTTGAACCGGTGGAACTCCGGTACCGACAGTTAAAGTCTGGATGAGAGAAGCACGTACAGCTGTTACTGCGGCGCCTTTTGGTGCCGCGGAATTGCGCTGTCGTATACCCCCGGAGCCATCGCGGTTCTTGAGGGAAGGAACGACACACGCATGGACCTCTTGCGATGGCTCTTCGAAGCGCAGATCCCGGTTGGTGGATCTGTCCTGATTCTTCGTGAAGTGCTAGGCAACATTTTTGGGCTCGCCAGCGCCCTGGGCGGCATGCGCCGCCGGGTCTGGGCCTGGCCGGTGGGCATCGCCGGCAACCTCCTGCTCTTGACGGTCTTTCTGGGCAACGTCTTCGGCTCTGCCATTCCAGCCACGCTCTGGGGCCAGGCCGGACGCCAGGTCATGTTCGTCGGCGTCGCTGTTTATGGCTGGTACCGCTGGCAGCAGAGCCGGCAGTCCTCCGCCGGTGGCGCAGCTATCGCGCCACGCTGGGCCAGTAACAAGACCCGGGTCATCCTGGCTCTTAGCCTCGTGGCCGGAACCGCTGCCCTCACCCCGGTATTCGACTCGCTCGGCTCCTACCCACCGGTGTGGGCCGACGCGTGGACATTCATGGGCTCGCTGCTGGCGACCTACGGCATGGCCCGCGGCTGGACCGAATTCTGGCTGATCTGGGTGGCGGTGGACATCGTCGGTGTACCGCTGCTGTTCAGCGCCGGCTACTACGCCAGCGCCTTTATGTACCTGTTCTACGGCTTCTTCACGCTCGCCGGATTCTTCGTCTGGTGGCGCGCCTCGAAGCAGCTGGACAATCCCGTGACGGTGGAAACGGCCTTCCCTGACCCGTTGGTGGCCAAATGAGCGCCCCCGACGTTGCGAGGCTGACTGCCGGTTTCAGCGCTGCCGGCTTCAGCGCTGCCGAGATCGCCGCCATGGACTCGGCCGTCGAAGCGGCTCTGCAGGGGCCGCGGGGGGCGAACCCACTGGTGGGCGCCGTCGTCATCGCTGCCGACGGAACCCGGCTGGTCACCGGCTACCACCGCGGCGCCGGCACGGCCCACGCGGAAGCGGACGCGATCGCCCAGGCTGCCGCGGCCGGCCACGACCTCGGCGGCACCACCATGCTGGTCACTCTGGAGCCCTGCAACCACTGCGGACGGACGGGCCCCTGTGCGCAGGCGATCATCGACGCCGGTATCACCGACGTCGTCTACGCCGTCGATGACCCGCACGACCCGGCCGCCGGCGGCGCGGCCACACTGCGTGCGGCGGGGGTCCGGGTCCGTTCCGGGCTCGGGGCAGTCCCCGCGCTGGACATGAACCGTCGCTGGTTCGACGCCGTCGCCTCCCAGCGGCCCTTCGTCACCCTCCACATCGCGCAGACCCTCGACAGCCGGATCGCCGCCGGCGACGGCACCAGCCAGTGGATTTCCAGCCCGGAATCCCTCGCCGACAACCACGACCTGCGCGGCCGCATCGACGCCATCCTGGTCGGAACCCAGACGGTCCTCGTCGATAATCCGCGCCTCACAGCCCGCAACCCAGACGGCGAGCCGGCCGGCAAGCAGCCGCTGCGCGCCGTGATGGGTTACCGCGGGATTCCCGACGGCGCGGCCATCAACGGCGACGACGGCAAGGTGCTGCACCTGCCGACGCGCGATCCGCGTGAGGCTCTCGACGAGCTGTTCGCGGCCGGCGTGCGCCACCTCATGGTCGAAGGCGGCTCCCGGATCCTGAGCGCCTTCCTCGCCGCAGGGCTCGTGGATGAACTCATCGTCTACCTCGCCCCGACGCTCCTCGGCTCAGGTACCCCGGCGCTGGAGGACCTCGGCATCACCACCCTGGCCGACGCACAGCCTTGGGAATGGGACCCCGCGTCCGGAGGGGCGGTCCGGATGCTCGGCCGCGACCTGCGGCTGCATCTGCGCCCCGCCCCGGCGACCGGTTCTGCACCGGCCGCCCCCACCACTTCATCCGATTCCACCCCGCGCCGCACCGGCGCGGACACCGCCGCAGGAGGCAATTGATGTTCACCGGAATTATCGCCGAGCAGGGGAAGGTGTTGTCCGTTGAGCGCAACGGGGACATCAGCGCCACCGTCCGGCTCCGCGCACCCGGCACCACCGAGGGACTCGCCCTGGGCGGCTCGATCGCCGTCAACGGCGTCTGCCTCACCGCCACCGAGATCGACGGCAAGGATTTCAGCGTCGATGTCATGGGGGAGACGCTGACCCGCAGCACCATTGGCGAACTCACCGCGGGGGACCCTGTCAACCTGGAGCGTTGCGTTCCGGCGGGCGGCCGCCTCGACGGCCACGTCGTCCAGGGCCACGTCGACGGCGTCGGCGAACTGCGGGAGCGCGAGGCGCTCGGTAATTGGGACCGCCTCCGCTTTGGCGTGCCGGCCGGGCTGGCCCGCTACATTGCGGAAAAAGGATCAATCGCCGTCGACGGCGTGTCCCTCACCGTAACGGCCGTGAGCCCGGCACCGGAGCCTGCGCCGTGGTTCGAGGTGGGGCTGATCCCCACCACGCTGGCCGAAACCGGGCTGGGTGCAAAACGCCCCGGCGGCCGGGTCAACCTCGAAGTGGACGTACTGGCGAAGTACACTGAGCGCCTGCTCGCATTTTCCAGCGGAGCAGCCGGGGGAGCAGTACGCGGGGAGGTGGCGGGACAGTGAATCACCTCAAGGACCTGTCCGCCGCAACGGACAACGCCACGCGCTCTGGCCTCGATCCGATCGAAGACGCGGTCCGCGCCATGGCGGCCGGCCGTCCCGTCCTCGTGGTCGACAACGAGGACCGCGAAAACGAAGGCGACATCATTTTCGCCGCCCAGCATGCCACGCCCGCCCTGATGGGCTGGACGGTGCGCTACAGCTCCGGAGTGATCTGTGTGCCGCTCGACGCCGGCCGGGCCGACGCGCTGGCGCTCCCACCGATGGTGGAAATCAACCAGGACTCCAAAGGCACGGCCTACACGGTGTCCTGCGACGCCGCGGCGGGCGTCAGCACCGGAATATCCGCAACCGACCGGGCCCTGACGGCCCGGATCCTCGCGGACCCGGGCAGCACGCCGTCGGCCCTGACCCGGCCCGGGCATGTTTTTCCCCTCCGCGCCGTTAACGGTGGAGTGCGGGAACGTCCCGGCCACACAGAGGCGGCAGTGGACCTGTGCCGGCTGGCCGGCCTGGAGCCCGTGGGTGTGATTGCAGAGCTGGTGTACGACGACGGGGAAATGATGCGGCTGGACGGACTTCGTGGTTTCGCCCTGGAGCACGGTTGCCCCCTGATCTCGATTGCGGACCTGGTGGCCTACCTGGACGCCGGGCAGCCTGCCGGCCGCGCAGCGGACACCATCTGATAGCCGTTTGATGAAGGAGAGACGATGACGACGTCGGAAGCACAAGAGATCAGCACGGGACGCCAGCCGCATCCGGTCAGCGCGGGACCCATCGTGCAGCTGCCCACGGGCTTCGGCGACTTTGTGGCGCAGGCCTGGACCGATCTGGCCACCGGAGCCGAACACCTCGCGGTCAGTTCGCCGCTGCCTCCTGTTGACGGCAAGGCACCGCTGGTGCGCCTCCATTCGGAGTGCCTCACCGGCGATGTGTTCGGCTCCTACCGCTGCGACTGCGGCGAACAGCTGGCCTACGCCCTCGAGATGATCAACGAATTCGGCGGCACGCTGCTGTACTTGCGCGGGCAGGAAGGCCGCGGGATCGGCCTGGCGAACAAGATGAAGGCCTACGCCCTACAGGAAGCCGGCTTCGACACGGTGGAGGCCAACGAGCAGCTGGGCCTGCCGGTGGACGCTCGCTGCTACAAGGCCGCGGCCCAGATCCTCGCCGAGATGGGACTACACGAGGTCCGCCTGCTGAGCAACAACCCAGATAAGCAGGACCGCCTCGCCCAGGCCGGTGTCCGCGTGGTGGAGATGGTTCCCACCGAGGTCCCCTCCCGGGAGCAGAACATCCGCTACCTGCAGACCAAGAAGGACCGGATGGACCACCGGCTGGTCCTGGACATGGAGCCGGCAGCGCCGGCAGCGGGCCTGCGCGGATTCGAATACGAACAAGACTGACCAAGTACCACCCCATTAGACACCGCAAAAGACTTAGCAGAACAAGGAATCCCAGATGAGCGGACACGGCGCACCACAGATTGACCTCAGCACCTTCAAACCGGAGGAGACCTCCCGGCTGAAACTGGCCATCGTGGCAGCCAGCTGGCATACCCAGATCATGGACGGGCTGCTTGACGGCGCCCTCCGTGCGGCCAAGGACGCCGGCATCAGCGAACCCACCGTGCTGCGCGTTCCCGGCACCTTCGAACTTCCCGTCGCCGCCGCCCGGCTGGCGCCGCACTTCGACGCCGTCGTGGCGCTCGGCGTCGTGATCCGCGGCGGAACCCCGCACTTCGAGTACGTCTGTGAGGCCGCCACCCTGGGCCTCACCGAAGTCTCGGTGCGCACCGGCGTGCCGGTCGGCTTCGGCGTGCTGACCTGCGACACCGAACAGCAGGGCATCGACCGGGCGGGGCTGCCCGGCTCCACAGAGGACAAGGGCCACGAGGCGGCCACCGCTGCCCTCGCCACCGCCGTGACCCTCCAGCAGTACAGCTGACGGGGAGGGCCTCGGCGCCGGTCATGGTGGAATCGGAGTCGCGGAATCGGCGTGGTGGAATCGCCGTCGTGGAATGGGCACTGTGGAATCGCTCACATCCCGGCCGTCATGCAAGGGCCCCGCAGGCGCTGCCCGGCAGCGAGCAAGTAGGCTGGAGGGTGTGAAGAATTTCGAGTCGCTGTTCGCAGAACTGAGTGAGAAGGCAGCCGTCCGCCCGGAGGGCTCCCGCACCGTCGCCGAACTGGATTCCGGAGTCCACGGCATCGGTAAGAAAGTCGTGGAAGAAGCGGCCGAGGTCTGGATGGCTGCCGAGTATGAATCCGATGAAGCCGCCGCGGAAGAAATTTCCCAGCTCCTCTATCACCTGCAGGTTCTGATGCTCGCCAAAGGACTCAGCCTGGAGGACGTCTACAAGCATCTCTAGCCACGTCCGCGCCGGAGCCCGCCTGAATATTTCACGCGGATCCGGTGCATTGCGTGGCCCGCTGTGCCTGAACCGACTGTTCCTGAACGGACTGTTCCTGAACGGACTTCGTCCTGACCAAGAAAGACCTCCCCAATGCTGAGAGTTGCCGTCCCGAACAAGGGATCCCTGTCCGAAGCCGCCTCCGCCATGCTTGCCGAGGCAGGCTACCGCCAGCGCCGCGACACCCGCGAGCTCGTGATGGTGGACCAGGACAACGACATTGAATTCTTCTTCCTCCGCCCGCGCGACATCGCCGTGTACGTCGGCCAGGGCACGCTCGACGTCGGCATCACCGGCCGCGACCTGCTGCTCGACGCCGAGGTTGAAGCCGAAGAACTGCTGCCGCTGGGCTTCGCCGCCTCCACGTTCCGCTTCGCCGGCCCGGTGGGCGACTTCAGCTCAGTCGAACAGCTCGAGGGCAAGCGCCTCGCCACCAGCTACGACGGCCTGCTCCGCGGCTACCTCGCCGAGCGCGGCATCAAGGCCAAGGTCGTCCGGCTCGACGGCGCCGTCGAATCCTCGGTCCGGCTCGGTGTCGCGGACGCGATCGCCGACGTCGTCGAAACCGGCAGCACTCTCAAGGCCGCCGGCATGGAGATCTTCGGGGAACCGATCCTCAAGTCCGAGGCCGTGCTGATCCGCCGCACCGGCCAGGGCGGCGCCGCGAACGGAACCGTCAAGGAAATCGAGGTGCTGATCCGCCGCCTCCAGGGTGTCCTCGTGGCGCGGCAGTACGTGTTGATGGACTACGACATCCGCAAGGAACTCGTCGAAGAGGCCGCCGCACTGACGCCGGGCCTCGAGTCACCCACGGTCTCCCCGTTGCGCGATTCGGACTGGGTTGCCGTCCGTTCCATGGTGCCCAAAAGGGAAACCAACCGGATCATGGACGAGCTGTACGACCTGGGCGCCCGGGCCATCCTGGTCAGCACAATCCACGCCTGCCGCATCTGACAAACGGCGCGTCCGTGACTCAATTTTCCGTGAGTGAATCTTTCGTGAGCGAATACCAGGAGAAGCCATGACTGTAGCCGTGCGCGTCATCCCGTGCCTCGACGTCGACGCCGGCCGCGTGGTCAAGGGCATCAACTTCGAAGGACTGCGCGACGCCGGTGACCCGGTGGAACTCGCGCACCGCTATGACAACGGCGGCGCCGACGAACTGACGTTCCTCGACGTCACCGCGTCCTCCGGCAACCGGGAGACGACCTTCGACGTCGTCCGCCGCACCGCCGAGGAAGTCTTCATCCCGCTGACGGTGGGCGGCGGTGTCCGCTGTGTGGCCGAGGTGGACAAGCTCCTGCGCTTCGGCGCGGACAAGGCTGCCATCAACACCGCGGCCGTGGCCCGGCCGGACGTGATCGATGAGATCACCCGGCACTTCGGCTCCCAGGTCCTCGTGCTGTCCCTCGACGCGCGCCGCACCCGCCCGGGATCGCAGCCCACCGCCTCCGGCTTCGAGGTCACCACCCATGGCGGACGCCAGGGGACCGGGATCGACGCCATCGCCTGGGCGCGTGAAGCGGCGGACCGGGGCGTGGGCGAAATCCTGCTCAACTCGATCGACGCCGACGGCACCAAGGACGGCTTCGACCTGGAACTGATCCGCCTCGCGCGGGCGGCGGTCAAAGTGCCGCTGATTGCCTCCGGCGGCGCCGGCAAACCCGAGCACTTCCCCCCGGCGGTGGCGGCGGGCGCCGACGCCGTCCTTGCGGCCTCGGTCTTCCACTTCGGTCCGCTCGACATGATCGCCCAGGTCAAGGCCGCCATCCGCGAGGCAGGCTTCGAGGTCCGCTAGGCCCACTAGTTGGCATTTTCGTTGGTTCGTCGGGGGGTTAGGTCCAGGCGGTGGGGTTGTTGGGGTAGAGGCCGCAGGCGGTGTCGCGCCAGGCCATCGCCGGCGGCGGTTTCAAGGGCCTCGGCCAGCCGGCCGGGTCGACCGGAATGCACCACCGGCCTCAACGACCAGCTGCTCTACGCGTGAGCAGCCACGTGCACGCACCGGCAGCCTGACCCCGACGGCCTCAGCGAAAATGAGCACCGGACAGGACATGCCCCGCGCCGGGGCCAGCGGATGGACATATTCGGGTCATGCCCGGTCCCCGGGGCGAAGACTGGGCGGTGTCCTCCCGGGGAAGTGGCCCGACGCCCCCAGCGGAGCCACTGCACGTGCTCCCGGGTCAGGACATGCCCCGCGCCGGGGCCGGCGCATGGACATATTCCGGTTATGCCCGGTCCCCGGGGCGAAGGCTGGGCATGTCCTCCCGGGGAAGTGGCCCGACGCCCCCCAGCGGAGCCACGGCACGTGCCCCCGGGTCAGGACATGCCCCGCGCCGGGGCCGGCGCATGGACATATTCCGGTCATGCCCTGTCCCGGGCGCGAAGAATGGGCCTCAACCCCCGACGAATTAACGAAAATGACCGCTAGGCCCACTGGGTCCGCTGCACAGCAACGCGGGGTCACTTACCGCCCATCCCGCCGGGAATTATGGGCGGTAAGTGACCCCGCGTTGCTTGGCTTTGGGTGGTGCCTTAGAGGCCGACTTCGGCGGACTGCAGCAGCGCGACGGCGTCCGGCTGTCCCTCGAAGGTCACGAGGGCGTGGCGGGTGCGGCCATGGGCGTGCATCAACAGTTCGCCCGGTTCGCCCACGATGGCCACGGACACCGGAGCACGTTTGGCCACGTGGCGGGGCCCGGAGGGACGCACCAGTACGATGCCCAGATCCACGCCGCGGTACAGGATCGCGGCGCGCTTGATCAGCTCATCCCAGAGCGCGTCCGAGTACTCCTCGTCCAGGGCGCGCGGCGCCCAGCGGTCCACCGCCCGGCGGACATCCTCGGTGTGGACGAAGTACTCGATCAGGTTGGAGCTCTCATCCAGGGCCTTGATCTTCATCGGCGAGAGCGCGGGCGGGCCGGCGCGGAAGGCGGTGACCAGCTTGTTGTAGTCCTCCGGCGTCTTCAGCTTGGCCGCCAGTTTGGCCGTGGCCTGGTCCGAGGCCTTGGACAGCCGCTTGATCAGGAGCCCCAGTCCGACGGCGGCTTTACGCTCGCGCAGGTACAGGTGGGCGGCAAGGTGGCGGGTGAGCCAGCCCTTGCAGAGCGTGGGGGAGTCAGGGCCGGCCGCCAGCAGGGTTTCGGCCAAGACTTCTCGGGACGGATCGGCGAAATGCATCACTTGTGAAACTAGCACGAGACGGCGCGGCGTGTGCACTGGAACCGCCGCCGTTTGGATGCCCGCAGGCTTTCCACGGCTCGTTGGCTCCGATGTTAAGCGCCGGTGCTGAGGAGAAAGCCCCCGCCCCCTTGGAGGCACTAGACTTGATCTGATGTCTGAGCAGCCCGCCCCCGCCCCTTTCCCGAGTTCGACGGCCCCGAATGTGACGGCCCCGGGCCCGACGCCGCCGGGCAGCCCCCTCCCCGCCGGTCTTGCTGAGGCTCTCAAGCGGGATAGTGCAGGCCTGGTCGCGGCGATCGTCCAGCAGTTCGACACCCATGAGGTGCTCATGCTGGGCTGGATGGACGACGAGGCGCTGCACCGCACTATGACAACCGGACGCGTGACGTTCTATTCGCGCTCCCGCCAGGAATACTGGCGCAAGGGTGACACCTCCGGCCACGTGCAGTGGGTCAAGTCCCTCGCGATGGATTGCGACGGCGATGCCTTGCTGGTCCGCGTCGACCAGGTCGGCGCGGCCTGCCACACCGGGACCCGGACCTGCTTCGACGGCCGCGAGCTCGACGCCGTGACCGGCCACGCGGACTGACCCCGCGGCCCCGGCACACACCGCGCATACACCAGCCGCACTTCCGGGCACAGCCCGGCACTTGAATCTCCGGGCAGAAATTGAACCTTCAGGACCACCGAAAGAACAGGCGGAAATCACAGCCATGCAGGACCTTGGAATCATCAGCCCGGGCCTGGAGGAGTTCCGCGAACTCGCAGGCCACAGCCGCGTCATTCCCGTCCGGCTGAAGGTGCTGGCCGACGCCGAAACCCCGATCGGGCTGTACCGCAAGCTCGCGCAGGGCCAGCCCGGCACCTTCCTGATGGAATCCGCCGCTGTCGGCGGCGCCTGGTCCCGCTACTCCTTCATCGGCGCCCGTTCCCGGGCCACCTTGACCACCAAGGACGGGCAGGCGCACTGGCTCGGCGAGCCGCCCGTCGGCGTGCCGCTGGACGGCAGCCCGGTGGACGCGATCCGTGACACCATCGAGGCGCTCCGCACCGAACGGTTCGAAGGACTGCCGCCGTTCACCTCCGGCCTCGTCGGATTCCTCGGCTGGGAAACAGTCCGGCACTGGGAGAAGCTCACCAGCCCGCCGGACGACGACCTGGACCTGCCGGAGATGGCCCTGAACCTGGTCACGGACATGGCGGTGCACGACAACATGGACGGCACCGTCCTGCTGATCGCCAACGCCATCAACTTCGACAACAGCTCCGAACGGGTCGATGAGGCCTGGCACGACGCCGTCGCCCGCGTGAAGGCGCTGCTGGCCAAGGTCAGTACCCCCGTGGAGCAGCCCGTCTCGGTGCTGGAGACCGCCGCCCTGGACTTCGCCTCGAGCGTGCAGGAACGCTGGGACGAGACGGAGTACCTGGCCGCCCTGGACCGCGGCAAGGAGGCGATCGTCGACGGCGAAGTCTTCCAGGTGGTGATCTCCCGCCGTTTCGAAATGGAATGCGGCGCCGACCCGCTGGACGTCTACCGGGTGCTCCGGAACACGAACCCCAGCCCCTACATGTACATCTTCAGCCTCGAGGACGCCGCCGGCCGCCAGTACTCGATCGTCGGCTCCTCCCCGGAGGCGCTGGTGACCGTGACCGGCGAGGAAGTCATCACGCACCCCATCGCCGGCTCCAGGCCGCGCGGCAAGACCATCGAGGCGGACAAGGCCCTGGCCGAGGAACTGCTGGCGGACCAGAAGGAACGCGCCGAGCACCTGATGCTGGTCGATCTCTCCCGCAACGATCTGTCCAAGGTCTGCGTGGCCGGGACGGTGGACGTCACCCAGTTCATGGAAGTGGAGCGCTTCAGCCACATCATGCACCTCGTCTCCACCGTCGTCGGCAAGCTCGCCCCGGACGCCAAGGCCTACGACGTCCTGAAGGCCACTTTCCCGGCCGGGACGCTCTCCGGAGCCCCCAAGCCGCGGGCGCTGCGCCTCCTGGACGAGCTGGAACCCCACCGCCGCGGCATCTACGGCGGCGTGGTGGGCTATCTGGACTTCGCCGGTGACATGGACATGGCGATCGCGATCCGTTCGGCACTGCTCCGGGAAGGCCGCGCCTATGTGCAGGCCGGCGGCGGGATCGTGGCGGACTCGGTCAACCCCACCGAAGCCCAGGAAACCGTCAACAAGGCCGCCGCCCCGCTCCGCGCCGTCCACACCGCGGGCTCCCTGCACAACATCACTGCCGATTCCATCCAGGCTTCCGGGACGGAGAAGTCATGAGCAACGGGACCGCGCCCCAGGAACCCGCGCCCCAAAAACCCGCACCTCGGGAACCAACGGTCAAGAGCACCAGCCCGGTGGTCCCGCGCTGGGCGCGGAAATCCACCCTGGTCCTGGTCATGGCCGCCGTGTCCCTGGCGGTCTTCGGCACCACCACGCAGACCTGGCTCACGGTCCACCTCGACCCCACGCAGCTGGGCCAGGCCGTCAGCAGCCAGGACGGCCTGCAGGTGCAGGGCAGCAAGGCCGCCACCACCGTGACGGCACTGGCGCTCGTGGCCCTCGCCGGCGGACTCGCCGCCTCGATTGCGGGACGGGTGGCGCGCTGGATCATCACAGCGATCATCCTGCTCGCGGCCGCCGGCATTGTCAGCGCGGCCGCCGTCGTACTGGCGGATCCGCTGGCGGCAGCCCAGGGCTCCATCGCCGCCGCCACCGGGATCAGCGGCAGCAGCGTCCAGGTGGGCGTCACCGCCTTCCCCGCCCTCGCCGTCGTCGCCGGCGCCCTGCTGGGGCTCAGCGCGCTGGCGATCGTCCCGGCGGGACGCTACTGGAAAGCACGCACGAAATACGACACCGCCGCCGGCGCGGGCGCGGCGCCGACCGGGCCCGCGGACGAGATCGACAGCTGGGACCGGCTGTCACGCGGCGACGACCCCACCTGAGCCGATGCCCGCGGCACGGCCAATAAATGGCAGAATGTAACAAGTATTCATCCTGAGGAGATTTCAATGAGCAAAGCCACCGTTTCCGCCCCCAAGCCTGCCGCCGGAACGTACAACTACGACGACGTCGACCACAGAGAACCCACCGGCCACGGCAACAGCCCCGCCGCCTGGACCACCGTGTTTGTCATGCTCCTCGGCGGCCTCGTCATGTCCATCGCCTTTGTCATCGCCAACACCCCGATCTTCATTGCGGGCGGCGCCGTGATGGTGCTCGGCCTGCTGATCGGCTTCGGCATGCGCAAGGCCGGCTACGGCGTCGGCGGCAGCAAGCTGAAGAACTCCGGCCACTAAGCGTGACTGTTCTCGATGACATCAACGCCGGTGTCAAGGAGGATATGGAGGCCCGCCAGCGCCTCGTCACGCTTGCGGAACTGAAGGAACGTGCCGCCGCAGCCTCGCCCGCACGTGACGCCTGGGCCGCTCTCGGCGGCGCCTCCGCCGCGCGCGACGAGCTGAAGGTGATCGCCGAAATCAAGCGGCGCAGCCCGTCCAAGGGCGACCTCGCCAGCATCGCGGACCCCGCTTCCCTCGCCGTGCAGTACGCCGACGGCGGCGCGGCTGCGATCAGCGTCCTGACCGAACAGCGCCGCTTTAACGGCTCGCTGGCCGATTTCGATGCCGTCCGGGCAGCCGTGGACATCCCGCTGCTGCGCAAGGACTTCATGATCGACGAGTACCAGATCTGGGAAGCCCGCGCACACGGCGCCGACCTCATCCTGCTGATCGTGGCCTCCCTTTCCGACGCGCAACTGCGCGAGTTCAGCGACCTCAGCCGCGGACTCGGCATGAACGTGCTGGTAGAGACGCATACGGCGGAGGAAATCGAGAGGGCAGTCGCCGCCGAGGCCCGGATCATCGGCGTCAACGTGCGCAACCTCAAGACACTCGACGTCGACCGCTCCGTCTTCGCGGAACTCGCCGGGGGCATCCCCGCGGGCGCGCTTGTGATCGCGGAGTCCGGTGTGCGCGGCGTCGACGACGTCCGGCACTACGCGGCGAACGGCGCCAACGCCGTCCTGGTGGGCGAAGCCCTGGTCAGCGATGCCACCCCGCGCGAGCGGATCGCCGAATTCATGGCGGCCGGAGCGGAAGAAATCGCCGCCCGCTCCTGAGGGGCGTGCCGGACGGTCGCGTACCCTACGGGGCCGTCCCGGCACCCAGGGTCGGGTGCCGGGCGCGCGGCGCCTGCAAAACTTTTGAGGCTTTACTAGCTAGCAGTGGAACAGGATGGTGAGATTGATGGTCGATGCGCCAGCAGCCGGCTCAGACGAAAGCGCCGTGGACGCGTTCCTGCAGGGTGGAGAATCCCTGCGGCACGCCCCCGGGCCCTACTTCGGCTCCTACGGCGGCCGATGGATGCCGGAGTCGCTCATCGCGGCCCTGGATGAGCTCGAGGAGACCTTCGAGAAGGCCAAGGCCGATCCTGACTTCACCGCGCAGATCGCCGAGCTGAACAAAAACTACTCCGGCCGGCCCTCGCTGCTGACCGAGGCGAAGCGCTTCGCCGAGCACGCCGGGGGAGTGCGCATCTTCCTCAAGCGCGAGGACCTGAACCACACCGGCTCGCACAAGATCAACAACGTCCTGGGCCAGGCGCTGCTCGCCAAGCGGATGGGCAAGACCCGCGTCATCGCCGAAACCGGCGCCGGACAGCACGGCGTTGCCAGCGCCACGGCCGCCGCCCTGATGGGCCTGGAATGCGTCGTCTACATGGGCGCCGAGGACTGCCGCCGGCAGGCCCTCAACGTGGCCCGGATGGAGCTTCTCGGGGCCAAGGTCATCCCGGTGACCAACGGTTCCCAGACGCTCAAGGACGCCATTAACGAGGCGCTCCGCGACTGGGTCGCCAATGTGGACAACACCCACTACCTGCTGGGCACCGCCGCCGGCGCCCACCCCTTCCCGGCGATGGTCCGCTACTTCCACGAGGTCATCGGCGAGGAGGCCCGCGCCCAGATCCTGGACCAGGCCGGCCGCCTGCCCGACGCCGTGTGCGCCTGCATCGGCGGCGGCTCCAACGCCATCGGCATTTTCCACGGCTTCCTGGATGATCCGTCCGTGAAGATCTATGGCTTCGAAGCCGGCGGCGAGGGCGTCGAAACCGGACGCCACGCGGCGACCATCACGCTCGGCAAGCCCGGCGTGCTGCACGGGGCCCGCTCCTACCTGATGCAGGACGACGACGGCCAGACCATCGAGTCGCACTCCATCTCGGCAGGCCTGGACTACCCGGGCGTTGGCCCGGAGCACTCCTACCTTGCAGACATCGGACGGGTCAGCTATGAGCCCATCACGGACAGCGAGGCCATGGACGCGTTCCGGCTGCTCTGCCGCACCGAGGGCATCATCCCGGCCATCGAGTCCGCACACGCTCTCGCCGGCGCGATCAAGGTGGGCCAGCGGCTCGCCGCCGCGGGCAAAACATCAGGCAGCGCCGCAGGCCAGGCCGCAGGTAAGACTTCAGAAAAGATCGTGATCGTGAACCTGTCCGGCCGCGGCGACAAGGACGTGGCCACCGCCGCGGAATGGTTCGACCTACTGGACAAGGACTCACCCGAGTCGGAGATCGCCAAAGAGGGGGAGCAACTGTGAGCAGCGTCGAATCGTCCAGCAGCCGGGACATCACCAGCACCAGCAAGTCGGCGGCCGCGATTGACCGCGCCAAGGCGCAGGGCCGCGCGGCCCTCATCGGCTACCTGCCCGCCGGCTACCCCAGCGTTGCGGACACCATCGCAGCAGGGATCGCCCTTGCGGAGAACGGCGCCGACCTGATCGAGATCGGCGTCCCGTATTCCGACCCCGTCATGGACGGCCAGGTCATCCAGGCCGCCACCGTGGAGGCCCTCGACAACGGGTTCCGCGTCCAAGAGGTGTTCGACGTCGTCCGTGGCATCACGAGCAAGACCGACGCTGCCGTACTGGTCATGACCTACTGGAATCCCGTGGTGCGGATGGGCGTGGACGAGTTCTCCCGCCGCCTGACCGAGGCCGGCGGAGCCGGGCTCATCACCCCCGACCTGATCCCGGACGAAGCCTCCGAATGGATGGCGGCCTCGGACAAGTACGGCCTGGACCGGGTGTTCCTTGTGGCGCCCTCGTCCTCCCCGGAACGGATGAAGCGGACCGTGGACGCGAGCCGCGGCTTCGTCTACGCCGTCTCCATCATGGGCGTCACGGGCGCCCGGTCCTCCGTCAGTTCGGCAGCCGAGGGCGTCGTCGCCGCCGCGCATGCCGCCGGCGCCGAACGCGTCTGCGTCGGCCTCGGAGTGTCCAACGCGGACCAGGTCCGCGAGATCGCCGCCTACGCCGACGGCGTGATCGTGGGCACCGCCCTCGTCGCGGCGATCCGCGACGGCGGGGTGGATGCGGTAGCGTCCTTGACGAAAGACCTCAGCACCGGCCTCACCAAGGAAGAAGTGTAAGCAATGCAGTCAGTCCTCCACATGGCGGCGATGGTTCCCGCGAGCATTCCGAGCCCGGACTGGTCCGGATTCGACATCCCGCTCCCGTGGGGTTCCCTGCGCATCCACGCTTACGCGCTGTGCATCCTGGCCGGCATCATCGCCGGCCTCTGGCTCACGTCCGTCCGCTGGGCGCGGCGCGGCGCACCTGAGGGGAGCGTCTGGGACATCGCCATCTGGGCCATTCCCTTCGGCATCATCGGCGGCCGGCTCTACCATGTGGTGTCCTCACCGGACGCGTATTTCGGCCCGGGCTTCGACGGCACCGGTGACCTCTCGCTGATCCCGCAGATCCAGCGCGGTGGCCTGGGCATCTGGGGTGCCGTGCTGCTCGGGGCGGTGGGCGCCTGGATCGGCTGCCGCCGTGCCGGCGTCAAACTCACCGTCTTCGTGGACGCCGCCGCGCCTGGACTGCTGCTGGCCCAGGCGATCGGCCGCTGGGGCAATTACTTCAACCAGGAACTCTTCGGCGGCCCCACCACGCTGCCGTGGGGACTGCAGATTGACGCTGACAACCCGAACTTCCCGCCCGGCATGCCGGCGGACACGCTCTTCCACCCGACGTTCCTCTACGAGTCGCTCTGGAACCTGGCCGGCGTCGCCATCCTGCTGGTGCTGGACCGGCGCTTCTCCTTCCGCCGCGGGCGCCTGTTCTGGCTCTACGCGGTCTATTACACGCTGGGCCGGGTCTGGATCGAAGCGATGCGGATCGACGACGCCGAGCAGATCAACCTCTTCGGCATCACCACCAGGCTCAACGTGTGGACCAGCATCTTCGTCCTTCTTGCAGCGCTGGTCGCCTTCATCGTCCTGGGGCGGCGCAAGCCCGAGGTACCCGACACGCCGTTCCTGCCGGGCCGCGCACCCAAGGACTGGGTGGCCGACGCCGGCGACGGCGGGAAGGCTGCCGCCGTCGCGGTGACGGCTGACGCTGACGCCGGGGACGCCGCCATCGAGAAGTCCAACGCGAAAAAGACGGACGTCGAGAAGTCCGACGGCGACCATGCCGCCGTCGTCCAGGCCAGCGTCGACACCTCAGCCGCCGAGGCCAGGAGCGACGCCGAAAGCAAGGAACCCGCGACGGTTCCGGCCGGCACTGTTCCGGCCTACAGCGGACCCGTCCGCCATTCGGACTCTGCTGTCTCAGATAGTGAATCGCGTGGTAATCTCCCTGATAACCAAAGCGGTCCCGGTGACGCGTCTGCCCCAGCTGCTGCATCAAAGGAATCCACCGGCGGCACCACCGCCACCGGAGCACCGGCCACGGGAGCACCGGCGGCCGGAGCACCCGGCCACCATGCCCCCGGATCCGCGCCGGAAGCTGGCGGCACCAAGTAGCCCAGCAGCGGCACACCGGGCCGCAGAGCCACCGCTCGCCGGGCCCGTGTCCACAACGTCGTGGCAGCAGGGAATGCTGCGGACTGCAGACCGTTGCCGTCCGCGCAAGCCCGGGCCAGCAGGCCGCGTAACTGTTCGTACAGGACGCCGGGCTGGCCTACAATTCCAGTTAGAAACTCTTTGTTGTGCCCGTCACACCGGCGCACCGATCCGGGCCAATGTTGTCCCTCCCATACGCACGATCAGGAGGAAGGACGTCTCCCATGACCCAAACCCTGCACAGCCCCAGTTGGTCCGAGCCGAACCAGGCGCCGGCCGCCATGTCGCCGTTCAAGCGGTTCGCGGCACTGCCGGAAGCCGCCGGTTTGTACAACCCGGAGAACGAAAAGGACGCCTGCGGCCTCGCCATCATCGCCACGCTCCGCGGGGAGCCAGGCTACGACATCGTTGAAGCCGCCCTGACCGCCCTGCGCAACCTCGAGCACCGCGGCGCCGTGGGCGCCGATGAGGGGACCGGCGACGGCGCCGGGCTGCTCATGCAGGTGCCGGACGAATTCTTCCGCGCCGTCAGCGACTTCGAACTCCCCGCTCCCGGCCAGTACGTCGTGGGCACGGCCTTCCTGCCGGCCGAGCAGCGCGAAGCCGAGGCAGCCAAGGCCGGGATCGAGGGCCTCGCCGCCGACGAGGGCCTGACCGTCCTGGGCTGGCGCGAAGTCCCGGTCATGGCAGACCTCGTCGGCGCCATGGCCCGGGCCTGCATGCCGTATTTCTCGCAGCCGTTCTTCGCCTCCAGCACCGGGGAAACCCTCGAGCGGAACGAACTCGACTCGCGCGCCTGGCGGCTCCGCAAGCGCGCGCAGAACAAGTTCGGCGTGTACTTCCCGTCGCTGTCCTCCCGGACCATCGTCTACAAGGGCATGCTGACCACGGCCCAGCTGGAGCCGTTCTACCCGGACCTGTCGGACAAGCGCTTCAAGACCAAGCTTGCGATCGTCCACTCGCGCTTCTCCACCAACACCTTCCCGTCCTGGCCGCTGGCCCAGCCCTTCCGCACCATCGCGCACAACGGCGAGATCAACACCGTCAAGGGCAACCGCAACTGGATGCGCGCCCGGCAGTCCCAGCTGGCCAACCCGCTGCTGGGGGACTCGCCCGAAGAGCTGTACCCGATCTGCACCCCGGGCGCCTCGGACTCCGCGTCCTTCGACGAGGTCGCGGAGCTGCTCTGGCTTTCCGGACGGCCCATCACGCACTCGATCATGATGATGATCCCCGAGGCCTGGGAAAACCACGCCACGATGGATCCTGCCCGCCGGGCCTTCTACGAGTACCACTCGCTGCTGATGGAACCGTGGGACGGCCCCGCGGCCGTCTCCTTCACCGACGGCAACCTGGTCGGCGCCACCCTGGACCGCAATGGTCTGCGCCCGGGCCGGTACTGGATCACCGAAGACGGCCTGGTCGTCTTCGCCTCCGAGGTCGGCGTGATCGACGTCGAACCCTCCAAAGTGGTCAAGAAGGGCCGCGTCTCGCCGGGCAAGATGTTCCTGGTGGACACCGAGGCCGGCCGGATCATCGATGACGCCGAGGTCAAGGCCGAGGTGGCGGCGGCCAACCCGTGGGCCGAGTGGGTCAAGGACAACCTGATCGACCTCAATGACCTGCCCGAACGTGAGCACGTCGTGCACACCGCGGCCTCGGTCAACATCCGCCAGCGGACCTTCGGCTACACCACGGAGGAACTGAAGATCCTGCTGGGCCCGATGGCCCGCACCGGCGCCGAACCGCTCGGCGCGATGGGATCGGACACCCCCGTCGCGGTGCTCTCCAAGCGCCCGCGGCTGCTCTTCGACTACTTCGTGCAGTCCTTCGCGCAGGTCACCAACCCGCCGCTGGACGCCATCCGCGAGGAGCTCGTCACCTCCCTGATGTGCGCGATCGGCCCCAACGGCAACCTGCTGGACACCAAGCAGGTCCGCCAGCCGCAGGTCGCGCTGCCGTTCCCCGTGATCAACAATGACCAGCTCGCCAAGATCGCCAACATCGAGAACGCCGACGGCGACAGGGTCGCCATGAAGGTCCGCGGCCTCTACCGCCCCGAAGGCGGCGAGAACGCCCTGCGCGCCCGGCTCACCGAAATCTGCGAGCAGGTCTCCGGCGCCATCAACCGCGGTGTCCAGTACGTCGTGCTCTCGGACCGTGATTCGAACGCCCAGTGGGCGCCGATCCCGTCCCTGCTGCTCGTCAGCGCCGTGCACCACCACCTGCTCCGCAGCGCCAACCGCACCAAGACCGCGCTTGTGGTCGAGGCCGGCGACGTCCGCGAGACCCACCACGTGGCCGTGCTGATCGGCTACGGCGCCTCCGCCGTGAACCCGTACCTGGCGATGGAATCCGTGGAACAGCTCATCAGTTCCGGCGACGTCCTCGGGGTCACCCCGCAGGACGGTGTCTACAACCTGATCAAGGGCCTGGGCAAGGGCGTCCTGAAGATCATGTCGAAGATGGGCATCTCCACTGTGGCCTCCTACACGGGCGCCCAGACCTTCGAGGCCCTTGGCCTGGGCCAGGACCTCGTGGACGAGTACTTCGCCGGCACGCACTCGCAGCTCGGCGGCGTCGGCCTCGACGTCATTGCCGCCGAAGTGGCGGCACGCCACCAGATGGCGTACCCCGAGAATGGCATCGAGCAGCCGCACCGTCCGCTCCTGGGCGGCGGCGAGTACCAGTGGCGCCGCGACGGCGAGCCGCACCTGTTCAACCCGGAGACCGTTTTCCGGCTGCAGCACGCCACCCGTGAGCGCCGCTACGACATCTTCAAGGAGTACACCCGCGGCGTCGACGACCAGTCCGAGAACCTGATGACCCTGCGCGGGCTGCTGAAGTTCAAGTCAGGGCTGCGCCCCGCGGTGCCGCTGGAGGAAGTGGAGTCCGTCTCCAGCGTCGTCAAGCGCTTCTCCACCGGCGCCATGAGCTACGGCTCCATCTCGCAGGAAGCCCACGAGACCCTCGCGATCGCCATGAACCGGCTGGGCGGCAAGTCCAATACCGGTGAGGGCGGCGAGGACGTGGACCGGCTGCTGGATCCCGAGCGCCGCTCCGCGGTCAAGCAGATCGCCTCCGGCCGCTTCGGCGTCACGAGCCTGTACCTGAGCAACGCCGATGACATCCAGATCAAGATGGCGCAGGGCGCCAAGCCCGGCGAAGGCGGCCAGTTGATGGCGCAGAAGGTCTACCCCTGGGTGGCCCGGACACGGCACTCGACGCCCGGCGTCGGACTGATCTCCCCGCCGCCGCACCACGACATCTACTCGATCGAGGATCTCGCGCAGCTGATCTACGACGCCAAGCGGGCCAACCCGTCGGCCCGGGTGCACGTCAAGCTCGTCTCCGAGGTCGGGATCGGCACGGTGGCCGCCGGTGTCACGAAGGCGAAGGCCGACGTCGTGCTGGTCTCCGGCCACGACGGCGGTACCGGCGCCTCGCCGCTGAACTCGCTGAAGCACGCCGGTGTTCCGTGGGAGCTGGGCCTCGCCGAGACGCAGCAGACCCTGATGCTCAACGGCCTGCGCGACCGTGTGGTGGTGCAGGTGGACGGCCAGCTCAAGACCGGCCGCGACGTCGTCATCGCGGCGCTGCTGGGCGGTGAAGAGTTCGGATTCGCCACCGCCCCGCTGGTGGTCTCCGGCTGCATCATGATGCGCGTCTGCCACCTGGACACCTGCCCGGTGGGCGTCGCCACGCAGAACCCGGAGCTGCGCTCCCGCTTCAACGGCAAGCCCGAGTTCGTGGTCAACTTCTTCGAATTCCTTGCCGAGGAAGTCCGCGAGATCCTTGCCGAGCTTGGCTTCCGGACCATCGAGGAAGCGATCGGCCACGCCGAAATGCTCGACACCCGTGAGGCGATCAACCACTGGAAGGCCGAAGGGCTGGACCTGGACCCCATCCTGCACGGACTCGAGTTCGACGACGACGCCCCGCTGCGCAACCTGACCGGCCAGAACCACGAGCTGGACAAGCACTTCGACCAACGCCTGATCGCCATGGCCGCGGAAGCCCTGAGCGACCGCAGCCCGGTCAAGATCGCCGTCGACGTCATCAACACGGACCGCTCCGTCGGCACGATGCTGGGCCACGTGGTCACCAAGACCTTCAGCACGGACGTGCTGGCGACGGACACCATCGACATCACACTGACCGGCACCGCCGGCCAGTCGCTCGGTGCGTTCCTGCCGGCCGGCATCACCCTGCGGATGTTCGGTGACTCCAACGACTACGTCGGCAAGGGCCTGTCCGGCGGGCGCATCATCGTCCGGCCGGACCGCACCAACGTCTTCCCGGCGGAACGCAACGTGATCGCCGGAAACGTGATCGGCTACGGCGCCACGAGCGGGGAGATGTTCCTGCGCGGCCAGGTCGGCGAACGCTTTATGGTCCGCAACTCCGGAGCCACCGCGGTGGTCGAAGGAATCGGCGACCACGGCTGCGAGTACATGACCGGTGGCCAGGCGCTCATCATCGGGCGCACCGGCCGCAACTTCGGTGCCGGCATGTCCGGCGGCACGGCCTACGTGCTGGACCTGCAGACCGAACGCGTCAACAAGCAGGCCCTGGAGTCCGGCGAGCTGCAGCTGCGCGAACTGGACGCCGAGGACCGCGACATTGTCCACGGACTGCTCGTCAGGCACCTCGAGGAAACGGAATCGCTGCTCGCGGCCCGGCTGCTCGAGAACTTCGACGACACCGCGGCCCGCATAACCAAGGTGCTGCCGCGGGACTACGCGGCCGTACTGCAAACCCGTCTTGACGCCATCGAAGAGGGCCTGGACCCCGACGGCGAAGAAGTTTGGTCTCGAATCCTGGAGGTGACCGGTGGCTGATCCACGCGGATTTCTGAAAGTACGTCAGCGCGAAACCCAGCCCCGCCGTCCCGTTCCGGTCCGCATCATGGACTGGAAGGAAGTCTATGAGGCCCAGGAAAAGGGTGTCCTCAAGTCCCAGGCCGGCCGCTGCATGGACTGCGGCGTGCCGTTCTGCCACCAGGGCTGCCCGCTGGGCAACCTCATTCCGGAGTGGAATGACCTCATCTGGCGGGACAAGGGTGAGGAAGCGATGGAGCGGCTGCACGCCACCAACAACTTCCCCGAATTCACCGGGCGCCTCTGCCCGGCCCCCTGCGAGGCGTCCTGCGTTCTGGGTATCAACCAGCCCGCGGTGACCATCAAGCAGGTCGAGGTTTCGATCGTGGACCAGGCGTTCGAGAACGGCTGGGTCAACCCGCTGCCGCCTGCCCGCCTCAGCGGCAAGACGGTCGCCGTCGTCGGCTCCGGCCCCGCCGGGCTCGCCGTCGCGCAGCAGCTGACCCGGGTGGGCCACACGGTTGCCGTCTACGAGCGCGATGACAAGATCGGCGGCCTCCTGCGGTACGGGATCCCCGACTTCAAGATGGAAAAGGAGCACGTGGACCGCCGGCTGGAGCAGATGAAGGCCGAGGGCACCCGCTTCCGGACCGGAGTCGCCGTCGGCACCGACGTGACGTGGGAGCAGCTGCGCCGCCGGTACGACGCCGTCGTGGTCGCCACCGGCGCCACCGTCCCGCGTGACCTGCCCATTCCGGGCCGTGAACTCGAGGGCGTCCACTTTGCGATGGACTACCTCGTCCCGTCCAACCGCGTCGTCGCGGGGGAGACTGTCGAGAACCAGATCAATGCCGCCGGCAAGCACGTCGTCATCCTCGGCGGCGGCGACACTGGCGCGGACTGCCTCGGCACCGCGCACCGCCACCAGGCCGCCTCCGTGACCACCCTGGCGATCGGCAAGCAGCCCCCGGCGGAGCGCGCCGGCCACCAGCCCTGGCCGACGTTCCCCACCCTGTTCGAGGTTGCCAGCGCCCACGAGGAAGGCGGCGAACGCACCTACCTCGCCTCCACCGTGGAATTCGTCGGCGAAAAGGGCAAACTGACCGGCGTGAAGGTTGCCGAGACGGAGTTCGTGGACGGCAAGCGCCTTCCGAAGGCCGGCACCGAGCGGATCATCCCCGCTGACCTGGTGTTCCTGTCGCTCGGTTTCACCGGCGCCGAGCCCGCCGGGATCACCGAGCAGGTCAGCGCCGAGTTCGACGGCCGCGGCAACGTGGCCCGTGACGGCTACTACATGACCAACACGGAAGGCATCTTCGTGGCCGGAGACGCCGGCCGCGGACAGTCGCTCATCGTCTGGGCCATCGCCGAGGGCCGCGCGTGCGCGGCCGCGGTGGACAAGTTCCTGATGGGCAGCACCATTCTTCCGGCCCCCGTGGCGCCGACCGACCGGGCGATGGCCGTCCTGTAGCCCGCAGCTCCTGCACCCCCAGGGACTGCTCCCGCCGGACCCCGACCGTTCACTTCCGCAACAACTTAATCCATGCAATCGACTACTAGGGTAGGTATATGAGACGCGCTAAGATAGTGGCCACGTTCGGACCGGCAATCGCGAGCTTTGAGAACACGCTCGCCGTGCTGGAAGCCGGCGTCGACGTCGCCCGCATGAACATGAGCCACGGCGATTACGCCGTGCATGACACCACATACGAGAACGTCCGCAAGGCCGCAGGCCAGCTCGGCAAGCCCGTCGCCATCATGGCGGACCTGCAGGGGCCGAAGATCCGCCTCGGCCGCTTCGTTGACGGACCGCACCTCCTGGCCGTCGGTGACACCTTCACCATCACCACCGAGGACGTCCCGGGCACCAAGGACATCGCCTCCACGACGCTCAAGAGCCTCACCGATGACGTCAATCCCGGCGACGCCCTGCTGATCGACGACGGCAAGGTGGCCCTCCGGGCGATCGACGTCGACGACGTCAAGGTGGTCGCCCAGGTGATTGTCGGCGGGTACGTCTCGAACAACAAGGGCATCAACCTGCCCGGCGTTGCGGTCAACGTTCCGGCGCTGAGCGAGAAGGACGAGGACGATCTCCGCTGGGCCATGCGCCGCGGTGTGGACATGGTTGCCCTCTCCTTCGTCCGCGACGCCTCGGACATCAAGCGCGTCCACGAGATCATGGACGAGGAAGGCCGCCGCGTGCCGGTGATCGCCAAGATCGAAAAGCCGCAGGCCGTGGAGCAGCTCTCCGAGATCATCGACGCCTTCGACGCCATCATGGTGGCCCGTGGCGACCTCGGTGTGGAACTTCCCCTCGAGGAAGTGCCGATCGTGCAGAAGCGAGCCATTGAACTGGCACGCCGCTGGGCCAAGCCGGTCATCGTGGCCACCCAGGTGCTTGAGTCCATGATCGACAACCCCCGCCCGACGCGGGCCGAGGCCTCCGACTGCGCCAACGCCGTGCTCGACGGCGCCGACGCCGTCATGCTCTCCGGCGAGACCAGCGTGGGCAAGTTCCCGATCGAGACCGTCAAGGTCATGGCCCGGATCATTGAATCCACCGAGGTCCACGGCCTGGAGCGCGTCCCCCCGCTGGGCACCAAGCCCAAGACCCGCGGCGGCGCCATCACCCGCGCCGCCGTCGAGATCGCCGACCAGCTGGATGCGAAGTACATCTGTACCTTCACCCAGTCCGGCGACTCCGCGCGGCGCCTGTCCCGGCTGCGGCCGATCCGT
Organism: Arthrobacter sp. UYCu723; assembly: GCF_054059215.1. Taxonomy (NCBI): domain Bacteria; kingdom Bacillati; phylum Actinomycetota; class Actinomycetes; order Micrococcales; family Micrococcaceae; genus Arthrobacter; species Arthrobacter sp. UYCu723. The sequence continues at coordinate 4,406,123 of NZ_JBSSBW010000001.1, read as the reverse complement.
CCGGTCTTCGCGTTCACCCCGGTGGAGCACGTCTGGAACCAGCTGGCACTGACCTGGGGCATCATGCCGGTGCTCGTCCCGATGGTGGGCCACACCGACGAGATGACCGCCCAGGTCGACCGCAGCCTGCTGGACATGGACGTCGTCGCGGACGGCGACCTGGTGGTTATCGCCGCCGGTTCGCCTCCCGGAAAAGCCGGTTCCACGAACATGCTGAAGGTCCACAAGGTGGGCGACCTGGCAGACGCCGGCAGCCACGGCGAGGCAGCGGTGGCCAGGGACAAGCTTGGCCCGTGGCCGGAAAATAAGAAAAACGGGGCCCAGGACTAGTTCCTGTGCACCACGCAAAAGGGAGGGTCCCCGCCACGCGGTTTACGCGGCGGGGACCCTCCCTTTTTTGGCTTCTTTGTTTGCATCTAACCTGCCGGGGCTAGTTGACCTGGTTGATGATGGTCTCGGCAACCTCGCGCATGCTAAGGCGGCGGTCCATGGAGGTTTTCTGGATCCAGCGGAAGGCTTCCGGCTCGGTGAGGCCCATCTTGGTGGTCAGGAGGCTCTTGGCGCGCTCCACGAGCTTGCGGGTGGCGAACTGCTCCTGCAGGTCCGTCACTTCGCTTTCGAGGGCCTTGATTTCCTCGTGGCGGGAGAGCGCGATTTCGAGGGCGGGGATGAGGTCCGCCGGGGTGAAGGGCTTGACGACGTAGGCCATGGCACCGGCGTCGCGGGCCCGCTCCACCAGTTCCTTCTGGCTGAAGGCGGTCAGCAGGACCACAGGGGCGATCCGGGCCTTGACGATCTTCTCGGCGGCGGTGATGCCGTCCATGACCGGCATCTTGACGTCCATCAGGACCAGGTCCGGCTTCAGTTCTTCGGCGAGCTGCACGGCCTTTTCGCCGTTGTCCGCCTCGCCGACGACGTCGTAGCCCTCGCCCCGCAGGATCTCGATGATGTCCAGGCGGATGAGGGTCTCATCCTCGGCGACGACAACGCGGCGCGCAGGCTTGGAAGTGGGGGTTGACTCCGTCTGTTCTGACACGGGAACTCCTTGGAAAGGTACGGCGGGAACTAAACCATCATAGGTTTTATCGGCTGGTGTACTGGGGACCGGTTTGGGTTCGATGCGGCGTCACTGGCGCGATTCTGGAATTCAGCCTATCTGCATGTAGAGTAATTTCGCGCACTGGAAGCGATCGCGTTGCTCACAGCACTGTGGTTCAGCGATTGTTACACCGGTGCACTCCGCGCCCGAGTGGCGGAATTGGCAGACGCGCCGCACTCAAAATGCGGTATCGAAAGGTGTGTGGGTTCGAGTCCCACCTCGGGCACAGTGTTTCCGCAGGTCAGATGCGTTTTTCTCTGAAACTGGTGCTTTTCCGTGTGGACAGTGTCCACACTCCGGCCTCTGACCTGGTTCTCCGGGGTGTGTGGGTGAACCGTCCCGGGAATCATGCCGCCTGTTTGTTGGCGGCGTCGTCGGGTAACGAGCCGATTTCTCGAGCATAGTATGCCTGCTCGAATTCCTCCGGCGGCTGGTGATCCAGGGCGGAATGTAATCTGTTCTCTGGGGGTCGTTGACTTTTTAGCTGCCTTATTCCGGTATCGTCGCAGTTCAGGGGCGTATTGGGTTGCGCCGTCGTGCACCGTTGATGTGGTGCACGTGGGCCGGTGGACGCTTATTTTGCCGTGTTGAGCCGGGTCATGAGTTCCCTGTTCGCCGCGCGGGATGCGTTCAGGTCCTGGTTGCGTTCCTCGAGTTGCAGCCTCAGATCGAGGCTTTGCTGTTCCAGCGCGGTGATGCGGTGGTTCAGCTCGTCGAGGTCTTGGGGCGCTCCGAGTCCGGATTCGCGCCAGACGTGTTCGCCGAGCGTTTGGGATAAGCGCCGTTCCAGTGTCCGGATGTGGGTTGCGAGGCGGTTGCCGCGCTCGTGGGCCGCGAGGAAGTCCGTGTGCAGGGAGGCCAGGCTGACTGCTGCACCCTGTGTGGAATCGTGGGACGGCTGCGCCTGAATTGTGTGCAGTTGCGCCAGGAGGTCGCGGTGGCGGTATAGGAAGGTGCGGTCAACGCAGGCGGTGCGGGCGATGGTGGCGACGCTGATCTCCAGGCCGGAGGAATGTGCCTGGGAGAGGGCGGCAAGGACGCGTTCGCGGCGCCGGGCGGTGTCGGCGCGGCGGCCTTCAATGGCGGCGGCTGTTTTCCTGGCCGCGGGGGTCTCGGGCAGGGTCATGTCGCGGGCTGTGGATGGATATCGGGTACGGGCTGTCGGATCCGGGGCATACCCAGAGCGGTCGTGCGGTGACGGCGCACGAGGGCTACGGCCTGCTCGATCTCTGTCCGGTCGGCGGGTGCCAACTGGTCCAGCCCGGCTTCGACTTTGGAGATCAGCCGGCGGATGCGGGTGATCTCATTCTCTGACGGCAGGGCTTCAGCGCGGGCCCATTCCTCCAGGTCCTGGGTGGCGAGGAGTTTCTCGCGGTTGCGGAGCAGGTCATCGAGGTGGGCCTGCAGGTCGGGCAGGTAGGAGACATCGGTGCGGAAGTGGTCACAGCCGGCGCAGCGGAACCGGTAGGGGCAGGCCTTTCCGCCGGCCTGGACGTTGGACGGTTCGGTGCAGAGGCCGAATGGAACGACGACCTCCCCGACAGCCCGGCGGGCGTGGTCGGAGTCCAGCAGTTCCTGGGTCTGGCGCCAGATGCGTTCGCCGTGCCGGTTGAACTGCATTGCTGTGACCCGGTCCACGGCCTCGCGGCGGCGGCCCTGGCCGACCTGGTAGTAGCCGCCGGTGGTATCGAGTTTGCGGTGGTCCATGAGCTCGCGCAGCACATCGATGGGCACGCCGGCGTCGGCGTGCCGTTGGGCGTATGTGTGCCGGTAGGCATAAAGAACGATGAGTGCCTTGTCGAATTCGGTGTCATCAGCGGTTCTCAGCACCGGCATGTTCGTAATCCAGGTGCGGTGGTGGAACGCGAGACTGAACGCGGTGAGCGACCTGTCACCACGGGGATTGCGCCGGTCGGTGGGCAGCAGTTTCAGCTCACCGACCGGGGTGTGGGGGTAGCGGGCCCGCACCCACTGCTGCTGGGCGGTAATCACGTCGGCGGTGTTCGCGCTGATGGGAAGCCGGCGGCCGAGACGGCCGGCCTTGTGATTATCGAAGACCAGCACCGCAGATTCGTCGGCATCACGGGCCAGGCAGTCGAACGCCAGGGCCGCGATCTCCTCGGGCCTTCGGCCGGTGTCGATGGCCAACTCGATTCCGGCCCTCATGGGCGGCGATGTCAGCCGGTCGAGGTGGGAACAGATCTGCCGCATGATTTCCGGCGGCAGGTCCCGTCCGGATTCGGCGGCTTCGGGTTCATCGGGGATGTCGGCGGCGCCGATGGTGAAGTCCTCACCGAGGCCGGCGGCCAGGGTGCCGGCACGGGTCAGGCCCAGGGCCCGGATCGTGGAGAGCACCTGCCTGACCTCACGGACGGTACGGAGCCGGGCATCGGTGCTGATCTGGCCCGTCGAGGCCAGATAGGCGAGCCGGTTCAGGAATGTCTCGATGTCGGCGCGGCCAAGGCCGGAGGGGATCCGGCCCTGGTCCGGGCGCATCCGCAAGGTCTCCGAGAGCCGCACCAGGGCGTTCACGTGGTGGCGCACCGACAGGCCCGTGGTGCTCCGCCGGCCGGGGCGGATCCGTCTTCTGGGCAGGTCATCGATGGCCCAGCGCTTGGCGGCGTCGCGCAGCCACGGCTGGCTCAGGCCGGTGAATGAAACTGTGCCGCTGTTGCCGAAGACCGCCAGGTCCCACTGGTCAAGCATGGCCTCGGCGGCCGGAGTGCTTAACGCGCGCCGGGCATGTCTTGCCAGGGCGTTAAATACCCCGGCGAACGCCAGGGAACGGGTGGCTGAAAGGTGGTAATCATTGATCGTGCGGACCTGTTGGCGTCGCAGGTCATCACATACCGAACGCAGGTCTGCCTCCTTGGTCCGCACCTGGTCCAGGCGGCACCGTTGCTGCAGTCCGAGAAGCACCTCGATCACCACCAACGGTGCCAGCCCGCGCAGGCTCACCTGCCCGCCGGTCCCGATCGGCGGCTCGACCTGCCGCCACCGGCCCTCATCGGTCCCGGGGTTCCTGGCCATGAGAACCCGCAGGCGCATCTGGTGGGCCTCGCAGTAGCGGCCCTGAAGGCGGCGGCGCTGTCTCGGGCAGGCAGCCACCGCGCAGGGCGGGCAGGCCTCCAGCGCCCGTGCCCGCGGACCGGTGAGGAACTCTGCCAGACCCAAACCCAGGCTCTGCTGCTGATCGAGGTGCCGGCGGCATAACCGGGCCGGTCCCGAGGCCCATTCCCGGGCGCACCCTGCCACCAGGCATGTGCCGATGCCGCGGTCGGGGCGGTCCCTGGCCGGAAGCAGGGCGATGTCCTCAAGGCCCAGCCCGAGCCGGACGAGCCTGTGGCGGCAGCCGGCGCAGATTCTGCCGCGGTTCGGGGCCGTGACCGCGCAGCCGGCTGCCACGCAGACCGGACGCCCCAGCAGCCGGTGCGCCGGTGGAAGGAACATGACCAGGGAAACCGGATCCCAGCCGATCTCAGCCAGGAATTCCGGTGTGATCAGATGTGCGAGTTCAACGGCGGACTGCCCCAACCGGTACGGGCCGGTGAACACATGCCCGGTGCCGCCGGAAATGTCCTGCGGGCCAGGCGTCGTTGCCACCCTGATTGCAGCCGTCACTTGTTTTTCCCTGTCTGTGTCCCGCGGGGGCCGGGCACCCGGTCTACTGCTTCGCGTAGCCTGGCCGGATCCGGATGCAGGTAGACCTGTGAGGAGCTCATCGAAGCATGCCCGAGCAGTGCGGCGATCTCATCCAGGGTGCCGCCGGCATCGGCCAGATTGCTGCCGAAGGCGTGCCGCAGCTGGTGCGGGGTAACGTGACGGCGCAGGCCGGCGCGCCGTCCTGCGGCAGTGACCAGCACATTGACTGCATCCGGCGGCATCGGAGCACCGATCGGGGCGCGGAACAGGTTGACCAGCAGGAAATCGCTGCCGGACGCCTCGCTGACGGCCAGCCGCTCGAATACATAGGCATCAACAGCCCGGACGACCAAAGAATCCAACGGCACCACACGTGTCCGGCGGGACTTCGCCCAGGCCCCGTTCACGTTGTCGCGGCGCAGCACGTGCAGATGCGCCTTCGGAACCGGGCAGCCCAGAAGCCTTGAATCAGCGAGCATGTGCGCATCCGAACGGCGCAGCCCGCAGAGCTCGCCGCGGCGCAGGCCCGCCCGCGCCATCAGCAGCACGACCAGCCGGTCCCGGGCCGAGAGGCAGGCCCCGATCAGTGCCACAATCTCCGCGTCGCTGGCCCGGTCCACACCGGCATCGGGCTCATGGAGGCGGTGACGGGCGCGCATCCGCCAGGCCATGGCCCGATCCTCGCCCCGCGCCTGTCCGGGCAGGTCACGGTCATCGGCAAGTTCGTAGATCAGAGGCAACAAGGAGCCAGGGGCATCGCCACTGGTCACCGCATGCACCACGAACCCGCGGACCGCGGTCAATAGCGTATTGATCCGGCGTTCCCCGCGGACCGGACGGTGGCCCGGACCGGCCAGCACCACCGCGTTCCGCCCGCCATCCCCGCAAACCGCAACACCGGCATGCGCCCCGGAATGACGCAGCCAGATGATGAACAAACCAAGCTGCCCGACGCCGGCATGCCAATGAAGGCCTCTGGCCAGGCACCAACGCAGGAACAGCGCGATCCCTCCCGCATACGAACGGGTGGTCAGCTCCGAGCCGTCACGACCCAGGCGCAGATACCGCAAGAACGCGTCCGCCTCCGGCACGGCAACCAGATCATCATCGAGGACAGTCCAGTATCGAATACCCGAAGGCAGAAGCACCGCGAAGGCCCGCACGATTGTCCTTCCAGAGAACTGGAATACCTAAACGCGACTATGCGCCACGTGCACCGCACCCCCGGGGATCTGTGGCGCCACGGCGCGGCGTATCCCTCTATGCAACGTCCTGCAACACATCAATGACCCGCTGAGAAAAGCGTTGGTTGTTGTACGAGTGGACCCACTCGAAAACGATCTCCACAACGTCGGTTTCGGTTTTCAGCGCCCCGGCGCGGAACGGTGAATCCTTCGCGACGGCCTCGTTCTTGAACAGCCCCATTACGGTCTCGGCGGCGGCATTGTCATAAGCGTCACCCACGCTGCCGATGGATGGCTGCAGGCCCTCCAGTGCAAGGGTGTCGGTGTAACGGATGGAGGTGTACTGGGCGGTTTCAAGTGGTCGTCGCAACACCTCTATCTGGCGGTGCTGAAATGGGACGACCATTGGGATGGGTGGCTGCTGCGACGGGGAGGCCGGCGATGCGTTCGCCAGGCCGGCCCGCCAGTTTCGCGGAGCGAGCATCGGCAGCGTTTCTGGGAGGCGATCGCTCGAGGTGTCACGAGCGAGGAGGCCGGCGTCGTGGCGGGCGTGTCATCAGCGGTGGGAACGCGCTGGTTCCGTGACGCTGGGGGATGCCACCGTCGAAGTTCGAGCCTGCCACAGGCCGCTATTTGTCCTTCCTTGAGCGCGAGGAGATCGCGATCTGTCGCGCTTACGGGCACGGCGTACGGGAGATCGCCCGGCACCTGGGGCGTTCTCCGTCAGCAGTCTCTCGAGAGTTACGCCGGAACGCTGCGACCCGAGGCGGGCAAATAGAATATCGCGCAGTGACCGCGCAGTGGCATCGGGATCGTCGCGCTACCCGCCCGAAGATTGCGAAGCTGGCTGCCAACGACCGGCTGCGACAGTATGTTCAGGACCGTCTCGCTGGGACGATCACAGATGCCGATGGCAGGCCGATTCCTGGACCGAATGTGCCGTGGGCAGGGCGTCGTCACGGCCGTCGCAAGGACCGGCGCTGGGGAACTGCTTGGAGCCCCGAACAGATCAGCAACCGGCTCCGCCTCGACTTCCCCAACGATGGTTCCATGCGGATCTCACACGAGGCCATCTACCAAGCCCTCTACATCAAGGGCCGTGGTGGGCTGCATCGGGAGTTGTCGGCGTGTCTGCGGAGCGGACGAGCGCTGCGGGTGCCGCAGGCGCGTACCCGCGGCCGCGGTAAGAAGTTCATCACGGCCGAGGTGATGATCGGTATCCGACCGGCCGAGGTTGACGACCGGGTTGAGGCCGGCCACTGGGAACGGGACCTGATAATCGGGCTTGAGAGCTCGGCGATCGGCACGCTCGTCGAACGCACGACGAGATTCACGAAGCTGCTACATCTACCCCGAATGACCACTCACGGAGAAGAGGCTCAGGTCAAGAATGGTCCGCCATTAGCCGGCCATGGTGCCGAAGCTGTTCGCAAAGCGATTGCCTTCCAGCTCGGCACCCTGCCCGAGCAGTTGCGTCGGACTTTGACGTGGGATCAGGGTGCCGAGTTGGCCCAGCACGTCCAGCTACGGGCCGATGTTGGACTCCCGATCTACTTCTGCGAGCCGCACAGCCCTTGGCAGCGAGGCACCAACGAGAACACGAACGGGTTGCTCCGCCAGTACTTTCCCAAAGGCACTGACCTCGCCAGACACAGCAGTATCGATCTCGAAGCCGTCGCCGCCACGCTCAACAACCGGCCCCGGTGGTCCCTTGGATGGAAAACACCAGCCGAGGCAATGCACGATCAGCTAGTCTCGGTCACACAAGCCGGTGTTGCGACGACCCCTTGAACCTAAGCTGGCTGCCAGCATCTGAATGATGGATCAGTCCCGCCTGTGCCGGCCGGCCGGCCGGTGTGTTGGCGTCGCCACAGGGCCATTCTCAGGCAATGTTCGACGAACGCGGTGTCCTTGACAGTTGAGGTTTCCCAGCCGACGATCGCGCGGGAGTACAGGTCGATGACCAAGGCAACTTAGACGAATCCCGAGTAGACCGGGACATAGGTGAAATCCGTCGTCCGCCGCGTCGGAGAGGTCGACGGCGACCGCCTCGTCCCCTTGGCCGCACTCACCGAAATCGGGGCCGGCACGCCCACCAATGTGCTCGCCGAGTCCACACGCCTGCCTGACGAATCCGTCGAGATCGCCGCGGTGACGCTGCGCCCGATCTCCCCGGCCGCTGGCAAGATCATCTGCGTGGGCTTGAATTACAAGGCCCACATCGAAGAGTCCCATCGGGAGCTGCCCACCTATCCCGTGCTGTTCCCCAAGTACGCCTCCAGCCTCATCGGGCCCACCGACGACATCCTCCTGCCCCCCGAAGCCACCCAAGCCGATTACGAGGGCGAGCTGGCCGTCATCATCGGCCGGTCCGGCCGGCGCATCAGCGAAGAGGACGCCCTGGATCACGTTCTGGGGTATTCGGTCTGCAACGACGTGACCATGCGCGACTACCAGTACAAAACCCACCAATGGATGCAGGGCAAGGCCTGGGACAATTCCACTCCCATCGGTCCCTACGTCATCACCCCCGACGAAGTGGACCTGGCCAGCGCAGGCATCCGAACCATCCTCAACGGCGAGGTCGTCCAGGACTCAGACCTGTCCTACCTGATCTTCAGCATCCCGAAACTGATCGCGACTATCTCGGAATTCACCACTCTGCAGCCCGGCGACGTCATCCTGACCGGAACCCCCGCCGGCATCGGTTACCGCCGAACCCCGCAACTGTTCCTCAATGACGGTGACACTGTCACCGTCGAGATCGATGGTGTCGGGTCCATCACCAACAAAGTGACCACAGAAGCCGCCTGACAGGCTTCCATACGTGAAGCGGGCGCCTCGACCATCTGGATCCAGGCGCCTGCTTCACCACCAAACACGGGGTCCCGTCCTGCGGCCGGGGAGTGTCTGAATAACGGTGGATCCGTGGTTGGCCTGACACGCCGGGCTGTGGCTGGCGGGAAGGACCGATCATGAGCGAAACACTGGATCCCATGGCGACTGATGAGGATCAGCAAGAGTTGGCGCAGCAGCTCCTGGCCCAGGCCAGAGAACAGGGTACCGACCTCGTGGGCCCGGGTGGGTTGTTGAACCGACTCACGAAGAACGTTTCGGAGACCGCTCTGGAAGCGGAAATGGACGAGCATCTCGGTTATGGAAAGCACGACGTGGCCGGGCGCGGAAGCGGGAATTCCCGTAACGGCACCCGCACGAAAACCGTGTTGACGGAGATCGGGCCGGTGGAGATTGATGTGCCGCGGGACACCGGCTCCACGTTCGACCCGCAGACGGTCAAGATGCGGCAGCGAAGGCTGACCGGCGTGGATGAGATTGTGTTGTCGCTGAGCGCGAAGGGCCTCACGACCGGCGAGATCGCCGCCCATTTCGGGGAGGTGCTCGGTGCCAGGGTATCGAAAGACACGATCTCCCGGATCACCGAAAAGGTGATCGGTGAAATGACCGAGTGGCAGAACCGGCCCCTTGACCGGGTGTTCCCGGTGGTGTTCATCGATGCAATCCACGTCAAGGTCCGCGACGGGCAGGTCACGAACCGGCCGGTCTACGTCGCGATCGGCGTCAGCGTCAACGGCGAACGCGACATCCTCGGGCTGTGGGCCGGGGACGGCGGGGAAGGCGCGAAGCTCTGGCTCTCCGTCCTGACGGAAATCAAGAACGGCGGCGTGGAGTACGTCTGCATCACCGTCTGCGACGGGCTCAAGGGCCTACCGGAGGCCATCAACACGGCCTGGACCGCGCCGTGGTCCAGGCCTGCATCGTCCACCTGATCCGGAACACCTTCCGGTTCGCGGCCCTGCAGTACTGGGACGAAATGTCCCGGGACCTGCGCCCGGTCTACACCGCTCCGTCCGAGGCCGCGGCGAAGGAACGGTTCGTCGACTTCTCGGGCAAATGGGGCCAACGGTACCCGGCGATCACGCGGCTCTGGGAGAACGCGTGGAGCGAGTTCGTGCCCTTCCTGGACTACGACGTGGAAATCCGGCGGGTCATCTGCAGTACCAACGCCATTGAATCCGTCAATGCCCGCTACCGGCGCGCGATCCGCGCCCGGGGACATTTCCCCACCGACCAAGCCGCACTGAAATGCCTCTACCTCGCCACCCGGGCACTGGACCCGACCGGCAAAGGCAGGGCACGATGGGCAACAAGGTGGAAGCCGGCCCTGAACGCCTTCGCCATCCCCTTCGAAGGAAGAATCAACTAAATGCCAGCCACGGTTCCGCCGTTAAACGGATACTCCCTTCGGCCATGAATGTCGAGCAATGGTTGCCCGACAGCTGAAGCAATTTACACGGGAACGGCTCATTGAAACAAGGGCGACGAGGTGCACCGCCCCCGGTTTTGTTGAACCTTGACCTTGCGAGCTGGTGCTAGTAGAAGAATGTTCACCATATGGGGCGGAGTTCCGCCACGATGTTATTGATGTGGGTGTGGAGTCCAAGTCGATGTGGGCATAAGGACGCGGTACCGCCTTGGTACCATGTTGATATGGCTATGAATTTGCGCGTTCCCGAAGATCTCGACCGTCGGCTCGATGAGCTTGCTGCCGAGGAACATACGTCCAAGTCCGCGCTGCTGCTTCAGGGAGCCGAGCTGGTTCTCCAGCGCCACCGCCGTAGCCGCGACGTTAGCGCTGGGATGGCGTTCGTCATGAATCACGATGCGGAGCTGCTGAAGCGACTTGAGGATGCATGAGTACCTCGAAATAGAAGATGCTCTGCACGTCGTTGATCGGTATGGATTTCATGTTCGGGACATTGGGCTTCTTGCCTCGGCCCTGGTCCGCCCGGCCACAACCGTTATGGGTGTCGAAGCCTATCCTGAATTGGACATGAAGGCGGCTGCCTTGATGGAGTCGGTGGCCCGTTTTCATCCTCTTATTGACGGCAACAAGCGCACAGCCTGGACGCTCATGGTGCTGATGCTGTGGATCAACGGATATCGCCATGACTTCACGACTGATGAGGGTTTTGACCTGGTAGTGGGTGTTGCTGCCGGCAGCGTGGAAATTCAGGATGCTGCGTCCTTGATTTCCCGGCACATGATCCCACGCTAGCCTCGGCCTTTCATGAGGGTGTGCCGCTGGCCGCGTGGTTAAACGACGAAAAGTGCTCCTGAACTGGGAAAATGATGGTGTCTAAGCCGCACTATACCCAGTTCAAAGGAGCACCTTTCTGGTGAGTAACTCTACCGGGTTCTACCCTTCTGTCCGCGTTGATTCTGCTGGTGGGGGTGTGGTGTCCCAGGCTGGCGGGCTGGTATTGGCCCGGACGGTGCACGTATCCGGTCTCGGCGCCGGGCTTTCGGAAGTTTTGGGGCCGTGGCGGAAGCCTTTTGCTCGCCATGATCCGGGCAAGATCCTCACGGACGTGGCTTTGTCGCTGGCTACCGGCGGGGACTGTGTCTCTGATGTTGACCGGCTTCGTTCCCAGCCCCAGGTCTATGGATTGGTGGCGTCGGACCCCACGATCAGCCGGCTGATCAGGACCCTCTCCACGGCCGGTCCGGGCAAGGCCCTGGCAGCAATCAATACCGCCCGGGCCGCTGCCCGCGCCCACGTCTGGGCTGCGGCCGGGGACGACTCGCCCCTGCACGGTGTCACCGGTAAGAGCCCGCTCATCGTGGATCTTGACGCGACACTCATCGCCTCTCATTCGGAGAAAGAGGACGCCCGGCCGACATGGAAGAAAGGCTTCGGGTTCCACCCGCTGGCCGCGTTCATCGACCACGGGGCCACCGGGACAGGGGAACCTCTGGCCATGTTACTGCGCCCGGGTAACGCCGGGTCGAACACCGCCGCCGACCACATCAGCGTGGTCAGGGACGCACTGAAGCAACTGCCCGCAGGGTACCGTTCGGGCCGGAAAGTCATGATCCGCACCGATTCGGCCGGCGGCACCCAGGGTTTCCTGCGCTGGCTCACCGCCCCGTCCCGGAACCTGGGCTACTCGGTGGTGTGTTTCGTCAACTTTAAGTAGGCCATTTCGGGCTCTCCTGACGTACGTGTGGGTCAGGGTTTGTGTGCTATGAGGGCATGGGTAGCCCGGTAGATTTGGGAGTTCTCACACTGTCCAAATTTCGGAGCTACCCATGCGTGCTACTACTCTACTCAACCGCGTCTTGAACCTGACGGGGGTCCGGGTTGTTGATGTTGATCCCGGCTCCGGTGGTCCCATGCTGGTGCGGGTGGCGTTGAAGGCCCGCAAGCGCCTTGACTGCCCGCACTGCAGTTACTCAACGATGGCGGGATATGACACCCGCTGGGCGGAATCCACGTGGCGGCATCTGGATTTCTCCGGCAGGGTCCTGGTGCTCACAATGCTCCGCCGGCGCCTGGTCTGCCCCGGCCACGGCGTCGTGGTGCAGGGCGTGCCGTTCGCCCGGCCCGGCTCCCGGTTCAGCACGGACTTTGAGGACATGATCGCCTGGCTGGTCATCCGGGCGGACAAGACCACCGTCTCCCAGTTCGCCCGGATAGCGTGGCGGACCGTCGGGGCGATCTGTGAACGCGTCGTGGCCGAACAGCTCGACGAGGGCCGCTTCGAAGGCCTGCTCAATATCGGGGTGGATGAGATTTCCTGGCGCAAACACCACCGCTACCTCACCCTCGTCTCCGACCACTCCACCTCGAAGATCGTCTGGGGTGCACCGGGGAAAAACGCGGCGACACTGGATGGATTCTTCAAAGAAATCGGACCGGTGAACACGACGGCCATCGAGGCCGTCAGCATGGACATGGGGCCCGCTTTTGCCAAGTCCGTGAAGACCAACGCCCCGGACGCGGTCATCTGCTACGACCCGTTCCACGTCATCCAGCTAGCCACGAACGCGCTGGAATCCTTCCGCCGTTCCATCTGGCAACGCGCCCGTGAACTGCCCGATCAGCACATCGCGAAGAAGTTCAAGGGAACCCGCTGGGTGCTGCTGAAAAACCCGCAGAACCTGACCGAAAAGCAACAAGTCACCTTGGCCGGGCTCGAACGCACCGGAGGGCTGCTCTGGGACGCCTACCAGCTCAAGGAATCCCTCCGGGAAGTCTTCGCCGGCGACCTCAACCCCAATGACGTGATGGAGATGATCACCACCTGGTGCGACCTCGCCGCCAAATCCAACATCCGCGAGTTCGCCAGGGCCGCCGCCACGATCCGATCCCACACCGAAGGGATCTACGCCGCCGTCACCAGGAAACTCTCCAACGGCCGCCACGAAGGACTGAACAACAAGATCCGCACCATGACCCGCCGCTCCTACGGATTCCACACACCCGAAGCCGCCCTCGCCCTGATAATGCTCGCCTGCGGCCCCGTCGAGATCGAACTCCCATACCAGAAATAACCGAACCCACATTCACGTCAGGAGAGCCCCATTTCGGCGCTAAGGATTAGGCCACCGCGGCACGTTTTTAGTCCATTTCAGCAGTTGGCTATTTCATGAGGGCGTTCTTGACCCGGTAGGACTCTCCGCGGAATTGCAGGAGGCGTCCGTGGTGGACCAAGCGGTCGATGACAGCGGCGGCCATGTTGTCATCTCCGAACACCGTTCCCCAGCGGGAAAACTCCAGGTTGGTGGTGATGATGAGGCTGCGTTTTTCATACCCGTCCGCGATCACCTGGAACAACAGCCGGGCCCCTTCGGTGTCGATCGGCAGGTAGCCCAGTTCGTCAATCGCGATCAGCTGGTTCTTGGCCAGGGATGCCAGCTCCTTGTCCAGCCGGTCCTCGTCCTTGGCCCTGCGCAGCATCATGACCAGGGCGGAGGTGGTGAAGAACCTTGCTTGGATGCCCTGCCGGCAGGCGGCTGCCACCAGGGCGGATGCCATGTGGGTTTTACCGGTGCCTACGTCCCCGTAGAGGACCAGGTCCTGGGCCCGGTTGATGAACTCCAGGGATGCCAGGGCCTCCCGTCCGTAGTCCTCGGGGAACCTGACGCTGGTGTAATCGAATCCCGTGAGTGTTTTCATGGCCGGGAGCCTCGCGGATTTCAACAGCCGCTGGCGTCGTGATTCGAGCCGGGATTCGTGTTCGGCGAGCAGTACCCCGTGCAGGTATTCGCGTTGTTTCGGGGTGCCTTTCTCGGCCCATTCGGTCAGCACGCTGCCGGTCAGGGAGGCGTGCTTGCCCGCTTCGATGATGTCCTGGACGGTGATCGGGTTCATGCGACTTCTCCCGTGCTGGTGTTCAGGGTGGTGAAGGTGTCATAGACACTCAAATCCACGTTGGCGGGCGCCGGTTCGGTGCCGTGGGCCAGTCGGCGTGCCAGCATTCCCAGGGCGGCCATGTCCGGGGTATCCCCGCGCCGGATCAGGGTGTCGGCGGCCTGGACTGCGGCATCGAAACCGGCGGATCCGGACGCGGCATCCACCGCGTTGAGCAGGCGGCGCCGATCGGTGGCAGTGGCTTTATCCAGCCAGTCGCGCACCGGATCGGTGACCAGGGCCCGCAGCGGGGAATGGGACCACGCACCGGGCTTGGTCACCAGCAGCGGCAACAAGGAAGCTGGTTCAAAGATCGTCTCGGTTTGCCGGCCGAAAGCCCGCGGGAAGGACCGGACCGGTTCGGAATGCTCGTCAAGGATCTGGATGACGTCGTGGCGCAATCCCACGGTGAGGTTCCGACTATGGAAGGCGGACCCGGCAGCGTAGGTGTTCCCGTCAATGAGCAGGTTCCCGGTCTTATCAGCCTTCCGGGATTCGTAGCGCACCGGGTCGAACCCGGCCCCCGGCAACTCCAGGGACGCCGCCACGTCTTGGGTGAACAGCTCACCCAACGGGAGGCCCTTGCGGTAATGGGTGGTGCTGGCCAAGGCATCGCACCGCGCCAACAAAACCTCGTTGAGGCCGGCCAACGTGGCAGCCTCCGGTTCGGGGACCATGAAATTGCGGCGCAGGAATCCAACCGCGTTCTCCACGTTGCCTTTCTCGTGTCCCGAGTACGGGTTGCAGTAGCGGGACTCGGCGCGGTAGTGCAGCTTGAACGCACCAAACAGCTTCGTCTCCACGACCTTGGTCCCTACCCGGCGTCCAATGCCCGTGGCATTGTCAAAGACCATGTGCCGGGGCACGGCCCCGATATGTTCAAACACCCTCCGCAGCCCGTGGCAGACACATTCGGCGGTCTCGCCACGATACGCCTGCACGAAGCGCATGTTCGAGAACGGGAAGGTCACCACCAGGATGTGCAGGATCTGCCGGATCCCGGCGATGATGGCCTCGGCCTGCCCGAAGTCGACCTGCACCGTGCCGGCCGGCCACACCAGCTCGGTGAAACCCTCCCCAGCCTGCCGGTTCCGGGCCGTCCACTTCTTCACATGGCGTTGCACCGGTGAATACGTCCCGGTGAAACCATGCTCGGCCACCAGCCGATCGAAGACGCGTTTGGCCGTATGCCGCTGCTTGCGCGGCCTACGCTGGTCCTCGCCCAGCCACCGCTCAATGATGTGCTCAAACCCGGTCAACACCGAGGCCCCAGGCCGCACCAAGGGTGTTGGCGGTGACGGGGAATAGTCCTCCTGCTCGGCGTACTTGGCCACCGAGGCCCGGCTGACACCCAGCCTGCGGGCGATCTCACGCACTGGGACTCCCTGGGAGTCCAGTCTTCTGATATTTTCTTGAACGGACATGGGTACCGTCATCTGCTTTCCAGCCCTCCCGGCGCACACGCTTCGCAATGGCAGCGCCGTAAGGAACCTATCTGGGGGGTGACGGGCCCATGTCCCTGACACTCTGGGCAGGGCCCCGAACCACCGGGTGATCTCTATCTCCAGGCCAGCCCCCGAAACCACGATTTCGGGAGGAAAGGACTGGCCTGATTCTTACCGCTCTTTTGGCCTGAAACGAGCCACCAACTTGGCTGAATTCCTAGGCTGAAACGGCCTACAGATAGTCGATCACACACAGGTGGGGTTCCCGATCCACGGCGCCGTTGAAGTGGCCCTGCCACGGATCCCGAAGAAGGCCTGGACCCGTGCCTACAACAGTGACGGCATTGAACGCGACGGTGCCTGGGTCGCGGAAATCACCGGCATGCTGGACCTTGCGCCCTGGCCTGCAGGAATGCGGGTCATCGTCCGGAAGGAAGAACCCCACCCCGGCGCGCAGTTGCGTATTACGGACATCGACGGGATGCGCTACACAGCGTTCGCCACCAACGAGAAAGGCGGCCAACTCGCCGACCTCGAAGTACGGCACCGGCTCCGTGCCCGGTGTGAGGACCGGATCCGTAACGCCAAGGACACCGGGCTGGCCAACCTGCCCCTGCATTCCTTCGCAGCGAACACGCTCTGGTGCCACCTGGTCATGATGGCCGCCGAGCTCATGGCCTGGACCCAGATGCTCGCGTTCACCGGCACCAAAGCACGCAGGTGGGAACCCAAGAAACTCCGTGCCCGGATCTTTGAAATCGCCGCCAAGATCAGCCGTCACGCCCGCGCAGTCACCGTTCACCTGGCAGCGAAAGCACCCGAAACGGGACTGCTCCTCAAGGCCCTGACACGGCTCGCGGCGCTCAGCCCACCATAGCCGCGCACATCCGGCACCCACCAAAGGAAGAACCATAAGAACGATGGACGTGGAACCATCACGCCCAGCCGCCACCGGTCAGCGGTCAAATTGTCATACCCACCCGCAAAAATCAGCAGCGTCAGGCAGCCGGTAAGCCCTGAAACCTCAGAAACCAGCCCTCATGAAAGATCGAGGCTAGGTGTGCTCGGAGGGCCAAAAAAAAGGGCTCTCCTGACGTGAATGTGGGTTCGGTTATTTCTGGTATGGGAGTTTGATCTCGACGGGGCCGCAGGCGAGCATTATCAGGGCGAGGGCGGCTTCGGGTGTGTGGAATCCGTAGGAGCGGCGGGTCATGGTGCGGATCTTGTTGTTCAGTCCTTCGTGGCGGCCGTTGGAGAGTTTCCTGGTGACGGCGGCGTAGATCCCTTCGGTGTGGGATCGGATCGTGGCGGCGGCCCTGGCGAACTCGCGGATGTTGGATTTGGCGGCGAGGTCGCACCAGGTGGTGATCATCTCCATCACGTCATTGGGGTTGAGGTCGCCGGCGAAGACTTCCCGGAGGGATTCCTTGAGCTGGTAGGCGTCCCAGAGCAGCCCTCCGGTGCGTTCGAGCCCGGCCAAGGTGACTTGTTGCTTTTCGGTGAGGTTCTGCGGGTTTTTCAGCAGCACCCAGCGGGTTCCCTTGAACTTCTTCGCGATGTGCTGATCGGGCAGTTCACGGGTGCGTTGCCAGATGGAACGGCGGAAGGATTCCAGCGCGTTCGTGGCTAGCTGGATGACGTGGAACGGGTCGTAGCAGATGACCGCGTCCGGGGCGTTGGTCTTCACGGACTTGGCAAAAGCGGGCCCCATGTCCATGCTGACGGCCTCGATGGCCGTCGTGTTCACCGGTCCGATTTCTTTGAAGAATCCATCCAGTGTCGCCGCGTTTTTCCCCGGTGCACCCCAGACGATCTTCGAGGTGGAGTGGTCGGAGACGAGGGTGAGGTAGCGGTGGTGTTTGCGCCAGGAAATCTCATCCACCCCGATATTGAGCAGGCCTTCGAAGCGGCTCTCGTCGAGCTGTTCGGCCACGACGCGTTCACAGATCGCCCCGACGGTCCGCCACGCTATCCGGGCGAACTGGGAGACGGTGGTCTTGTCCGCCCGGATGACCAGCCAGGCGATCATGTCCTCAAAGTCTGTGCTGAACCGGGAGCCGGGCCGGGCGAACGGCACGCCCTGCACCACGACGCCGTGGCCGGGGCAGACCAGGCGCCGGCGGAGCATTGTGAGCACCAGGACCCTGCCGGAGAAATCCAGATGCCGCCACGTGGATTCCGCCCAGCGGGTGTCATATCCCGCCATCGTTGAGTAACTGCAGTGCGGGCAGTCAAGGCGCTTGCGGGCCTTCAACGCCACCCGCACCAGCATGGGACCACCGGAGCCGGGATCAACATCAACAACCCGGACCCCCGTCAGGTTCAAGACGCGGTTGAGTAGAGTAGTAGCACGCATGGGTAGCTCCGAAATTTGGACAGTGTGAGAACTCCCAAATCTACCGGGCTACCCATGCCCTCATAGCACACAAACCCTGACCCACACGTACGTCAGGAGAGCCTCCTTCTGGCATGTTCTGGTGGCCGTGGTTGGTCTTGTACCTATTCATGCTCTGGGGTCCGGTTGACGACATGACCTGCGAGGATTTCTTGAAGTTTTTGTATCCCGGTTCGCTGCTTCCTATGGGCTTGGGGGGAGGGGCTGGTTCCCGTTTGTCCGGCCAAGAGGGGTGTGCACATTGTCCACACCGGAGTGAGTGTTCTGCCGTTGATCCTTTGTGGCTCCCTCCTTGCATACTTCTGCTGACACGCATTCATGGGGCCGCGAGTTCTGTGTGACCTGACCGCCAAACCCCGCCATCTGCTCACCGAGGCGGGCATCGGATACCGGTTCATGCCTTAGAGACACGCGGGCGCGGACGCCCGGATCAGCATCTCAAATCCTTTGGGACAGGCGCCGGATATGGTGGGTTCTACGGCCAGGAGGGACCGTTGCCCGCATTTGGTCCGGCACCCGGCGGGAATTTTCGGTCGGGGCCGGCGTTGGGTCTGAGTATGAAAGCAATCGTGTACCGTGCCACCGGCGATCCGTCTGTTCTCGAGCTCGTCGACCGCGAGATCCGCGACCCGGGGCGCGGGGAGGCGCGCGTGCGGATCATGGTCTCCGCGGTGAACCCCACCGACTGGAAGTCGCGCCGCGGCGCCAAACCGGGCGAGCCCTTGCCCTTCGCGGAGGTCGTGCCGAACCAAGACGGCGCCGGAGTGGTGGACGCCGTCGGACCCGGCGTCGAGCATCTCCACGTCGGTGACAGGGTCTGGCTGGCCTTGGCCGCCCACCAGCGCGCCGACGGCGGGACAGCGCAGGAGTTCGCCGTCCTGCCGGCCGAGCGGGTCTTTCCGCTGCCGGAGAACGCCGGGTTCGACCTCGGCGCAAGCCTGGGCGTTCCCGCGATCACCGCCCACCGGGCCCTGACCATCGCCGAGGACGGCCCGCGGCGGCTGCACCCGGGAACCTTGGACGGCAAAGTAGTTCTCGTCGCTGGAGGGGCCGGCGCCGTGGGCCATGCGGCGATCCAGCTCGCCAAGTGGGCCGGCGCCGTTGTGATCACGACCGTGAGCGGACCGGCGAAGGCTGCGCTGGTCACGGCTGCCGGCGCCGATCACGTCGTCAATTACCGGGAAACCCACGCGGCCGCGGAGATCCGCCGGATCGCTCCCAACGGCGTCGACCAGATCGTGGAGGTGGCACCCGCGCAGAACGAGGAACTCGACCTGGCAGTGATCCGCAACCGCGGCTCCGTCGCCGTCTACGCCAACAACGGCGGCGATCAGGTGAGCCTGGACGTGCGCAGGCATTTCAGCCTCAACGTCCGCTACCAGTTCGTGCTGCTCTACACCGTTGGCATGGCGGCGGTGCAAGCCGCCGCCGAGGACATCAATGCGGCCATCGCCGACGGCGCCCTTCCGGTGGGAGAAGCCGCAGGCCTGCCGCTGCATCGCTTTGACCTGGCTGACACGGCTGGGGCCCACGCGGCGGTGGAAGAGAGCATCGTCGGCAAGGTGCTGATCGATGTGTCAGCGGGCTAGCCGATAACGCGTCGGGAGCCTCGCGGGGATCATCACGCGGTGCAGCCGCGGGACTGAGCGGGCCGAGCAGTCCGGACTGCGCACCGTGATGGATCAATATGGCGCTACTTTTGGGCCAACTCAGCGGACGGTCAGATATCGCGGCTTCACCCCGTGGATCATCAACGACAGTGAGAGGCAACCGTGCCGGGACCAACAGGCCAGCACACCCCAATCCTGCACCAGAACGAGGGTCCAGAAAACGGTAACGAGGGAGGGCCCGAATTGGGCTGGGCGTAGGGTGGAAGTTAGACGAAAGGAACACGTCATGAAGAAAATCCTCATGTTACTGACCAGCGTTTCCGAGATCGGCGATACCGGCGAGAAGACCGGCTACAACGTGGCCGAAGCTGCACATCCCTGGAAGGTCTTCAAGGATTCCGGGCACTTCGTCGACTTCGCGTCGATCCAGGGCGGCCAGCCCCCGCGCGACGAGGTGGACTCAGAAGATCCCATCCAGGTCGCCTTCACGGAGGACGAGACCACGCGCGCCGGTCTCTACAACACTGCCCGCGTCGACGTCGTTGATCCCGAACAGTACGACGCCGTCTTCCTCGTGGGAGGCCACGGCACCATGTGGGACTTCCCGGACAGCGAAGGCTTGCAGAATCTGGTGGCCAGCGTCTACAACGCCGGCGGCTTGGTGGGCGCGGTCTGCCACGGACCGGCCGGCCTGCTGAACGTGGAATTGGAGAACGGGCTTCGCCTCGTCGAGGGCCGGAAGGTGGCCGCCTTCACCAACGACGAGGAGGTTGCCGCAGGGAAGGACAAGGTCATCCCGTTCTTTTTGGCAGACCGACTTGAGGAACAGGGCGCCACCCACGTCTCCGCTGGTGTCTTTGAGGAGAAGGTCGTGGTTGACGACCGGCTGGTGACCGGCCAGAACCCGGCCTCAGCCGCCGGCGTGGCCAAGGAGATGGAGAAGCTCTTCGCAGAGGTCATCCACAAGGAAAAAGCCGAGGAACAGCACGAGACGGAGGCTCTGCGCGCCGAGAAGGACGCCGAGAAGAACGCCAAGAAGGCTGCTGCGGCAGGCACCGAGCACTAACGCCCGCAGCGCACTGAAACTGGCGGCCGCCCCGACGACGGGGCTGTCGCCAGCCCGCGTACGTGCGCCGGCAACCACACTGTCCAACGCATCGCCGACCTGCTTCAGGTTCCGCGCTCCACGATCTACGGCCACCTCAACAAATCAAGCATCGGACGACGAATCACGCACCACCGGCCAGCTGGCCATCACCCTGTCGGGCATTCTGCTCAGTGCTGCGGCCTGCGCCGTCCCGCAGGGGCACATTGAGCCGAACGCTACGCCACTGACGGCGTCGGCCACACCCGTGAATCCTTTGCCCAGTGCCACAACCACGGCAACCGCAGCCCCGGCACCGGCAGCCAGTGAGACGGCGGCGGCACCTGCTCCGGAGACCCGCCAATCTGCACCGATGGAGACGTTCACGTTCCCGGACGCCCACATTTTCCTTCGCCCGCCCGGCCGGCTGGACCGTCACGGTCAAGCCCGGTCCGGTAAACAACGCTGAAGAGCAGAAAATCTCCTTCGAGGCGACCATCTCGGACGAGTAGTGCTGCCTCATAGCGCTGCCGCCCTCAGGCTGTTAGTGGGCTTGAGCCTAGCAGGCGGCGTCGACGCTGCACGGCTGGCAGAGGCGCAGTCGCCAGGCCGCGCTTGTCGTTACTCCAGCCCGGCACGGCCGCGTAGCGAACCGGCATGCCTTCAGTCCCCGGACTTCCGTTTCCGGGCACGGCGCACAGCCCGGACGGCCAGGACGATGAAGACCGCGAAGAACGCGACCGGCAGGAGCGACAGCGGGTTCCAGCCCTCAATGCTCATCGAATTCCCCTTCCAGTTCGGATGCTTTTGAGCCGACTCTACCGGGCCGGACGTGCAGCCGCCCGTAGCCGCTAGGACCATGCGGGGCCTGGTTGACTCCCATCGTAAGAATCAGGGCATGGGCGCCAGAGATAGGAAGCAGCCGACCAAAGCCCAAGCCTTCTTTATGGGCGTTCTGGCTTTGTTCCTTTTGATCGACATCTTATGGCGGTGCTGGTGGAGGGTCGCCTTGCGACGGTCTTCTATTGGCTTGTCGTGGCAATGGACGTAGCCCTCCTTGTAGTGAGCGCGTGGTTGTACCGTCGAGCCGTGAAGAGCCCACCCACACGCGACTAGCACGCACGATACTGCCGGTTATCGCGCAGCGGGCAACGGAGGAGATCTGCCCCTTCTTCTCACTGCTCGCCGCTGAGCCTTCCGGATCGTCTTGGCGGGCTGGTCCATTGGCTACGTCGTGGCGCCTGGGCTGATGTTCACCTGGCACGTGCCCAAATCCTCTGGCGCGGACCCTGGATGTGCCGGATCGTTAGGTCTATGCATTCGTTGAGGCCAAAGCGCTGATCAACGCCCGAAGTTCCACTGTCTGGGACATCATCACCGATGCCGGCAATTTCGGTGGGGCCGGACGCCCGCCATGGGTTGCGCGGACTGCGTGAGAAGCGTCTGCTGCAGGGCGTTGTGCGGGACCGGAGCGTTAGACCGGGGCCTGAACGTGTGTGCAACGTCTGATATTCATTGCCGGGGTCCGCGCAACCGATCGACAAACGTATCGGAACCCTTTGGTTCATGCCATTCTTATCAGCGCTCGGATGCCTTCGCGGCTTTGATGGCGGCCTTGGCAGCCTGCTTGCTGGCGCGCACTTTTTTCAGCGACTCGGGATCCACGATGTCGGCGACAGAAAGAAACGCACTCTCGTGGCCATAGGGGTCAGCAGCCTCACGCCAGCCTTGTGCCTGGAGTCCGCACTGCTTGCCGAGTAGTGCGAGGAAGATTTTTGCCTTTTGCTCTCCGAAGCCGGGCAGTCCCTTCAGCCTGCGTAGCACTTCCTGGCCGTCCGGGTCGTCCTGGTTCCAGATGGCAGTTGCATCCCCTTTCCAATCGCGCTGTACGGTCGCGGCGAGGTCCTGGACGCGGCTGGCCATCGAGCTAGGGAAGCGGTGGATGGACGGACGCTCCTTGAAGATCTCAACGAAGCCTGCCGGGTCATGTTCGGCGATTGCGGCAGGGGCCATGGACCCGATGCGCCTCCGGATTTTTTCGGGTCCGGCAAACGCAGACTCCATGGTCACCTGCTGGTCAAGCAGCATGCCGATTAGGAGTGCGAACTCGTCATTGCTGAGCAGTTGGTCGGCGGCGGGGTCGCCAGTGATGTGCAGTTCCATGCGCCCATCCTCCCACCTGCTCCGAGTCGCGTCATGCCACCTACGACAGCAGGGCGTTGCCGTCCGCGCCGCCACGTCCCACGAACTCGGCAAGCGGGATGCTGAAGCTCCGTCCCACCGAACGCATCGGACTTTGACGCCTTGGTGCTCCCCGGTGGAGTGGATAAACGCCGACCACCTCCGTGTGGATAAGGACTCGCAGACGTTCGCACGCATCTGGTTTGAGCAGGACAAAACCGGTGGCCGCGATCTGCCGCGGACCGTGGGGGCTGATGAATGCCGGTGTTGGTCAGCGGTCGAAAAGTTGCCTCCGACCACACGCTCCAGAAGGAAGTATAGAACGCAGGCGCCAACTGGATCGATGAGGAGGTGGCGGTCGACCAAGGCTTGGTGACCAGCCGTAACCCGGATGATCTTCGGACCTTTAAGCAAACTGTTGGAGGAAATCTCGGAGGGCATTCCGACGGCACCCGAGAGGAAGCGAATGGACCAAAGTCTGATGCCGGTGGCTCTTGAAGGCACCGGGCTATTCGCCGGGTTCGGGATTGAGAGTTGTTGCTGCGTCGAGGGCGTCGTCGACCACGATGAGGTAGTTGTCCCGGCCCGCGGAGAGCGGGATGGAGTGTTCGCCGTACTTGCGGTAGGCGAGATTCACGGCGTCGTCGGCGTTAGTGATGTTGAGGCGGCGCAGGAGGCGGGCGATATCGAGCATATCCTTGTCCCGCTCGGCGGCGATTTTCATGGCCAGGAGTGTTTCTGTGTCCGCTGCGCGGATGGTGAGCCCGTCCAGTTGCTCCAGTTCGACCCAGGTGGCGTTGTCCGGAACGAAGGCCGCTGCGTTGGAGTTTAGCCATTCGGGCGCAAGGTCATAGTCCGCGGCCATCTCGGTGACAACGGCGTTGACCGTGGCCTGGTCGGCGTAGCTGGCGTCGATGTCGGCGGTGGGGCGGTTGCCGATTCCTTGCAGGATGAGCGCGGCACCGCCCACGAGTTTGACGTCGCCGTGTATGCCGCGGGCCTTTAGGCGTCGGCCGAGTTCTTGGAGGAGGGCGCGGATTTGTGCGGCGGTGAGTTCTCCGCCGGTCATATGGTGGCCAGGCTGCGTTCGCGGATGAAGACGTTCATGGCGGCGAGTTCCGGTGGTGTTTCGGACATGGCGAGTTTCTTCATGGGTTCCCGGACGCTCCGGTAGGACTCTGCCGGCATCCATGCCTCATTGAGGGGCCTGATGCGTCTGGTCCAGGGCGGGGCGGGTTGCCCGAGCCGGTGTGCGGTGTAGTTCGTGATGCCGGCCAGGGCTGCGGACCAGTGTGGTTCCTTGAGCCGGGGGCTGCGCTGGAGTAGTGGCCTTCCCGCTTTGAGGGATGCGGTGGCGTAGTCGGCGAGCATCTTGATGGCGAACTCGAAGTCTCGTGAGTCAATCAGTTGTGTGAAGGTTTCGGCGTAGTCGCGCCTTGCAGGGTCGTAGTCACTGCCGCGGGGGATGGGCTCGGTGGCGGTCAGCGACAGCCCAAGGGTGTGGAGGACGGCCATAGTCTTTCCGAGCTCGGCTCGTTCGTGACCGGCCTCGAGATCGACGATGAACTTACGTGAGACACCGGTGGCCTCTGCGAGGGACTGCTGCGAGAGCCCGCGCTCTTGGCGTCGGGCGCGGATAATGGCGCCGGCTGCCGCGGGCGTGTCGATGCTGGTCGTACGTGTCAATAGTCCCTCCTTCGCCGGTTCCATTATGTCACCGAACGGTGACAGTCGCACTTTGTCTCTTGCGCGCCCGATTCTGATGGTGGCGATCAGCTAGGTGCGCCTGTCTCAGGGGTGCGATAGCTGATGAAGGGGAATGTGGGGTGTGTACTGCGGCCGTATGGTTTTGTGAGACAGCTTGTTAGGAGCCCTTTCTCGCATGACCGATCGTAAGAAGTACACGCAGCAGTTCAAGGACGAAGCCGTTGAGCTGGTGATCTCCTCGGGCCGTCCGATCGCACAGGTGTGCCTCGATATAGGCGTCCTGGAAGGCACGCTGGGGAACTGGGTGCGCAAGTACCGGGAGGATCATCCGGAACGGTTCACCGCTGGCGAGGAGAAGGCGCCGGTGTCCTGGGAAGAGCACCAGAAGGCGCTGGCTGAGATTGCCAAGCTGAAGCAGGACGTCGATTTTTTGGGAAAAGTCAGCGCCTTCTTTGCAGCGAAGCAACGGTAGAGGATTTCTACGAGTTCATCGAAGCAGAGAAGGCGAACCACCCGATCGTCTGGTTGTGCCGGGCCCTGAAGGTCTCCCGGGCCTCGTTCTACCGGTGGCGCAGCCCCGAGGGCCCGTCTCCGCGGGCCCTCCGGCACCAGCGCCTGGTTGCCGAGGTGACTGACCTGTTCGAGCAGGAAAAGGGCCGTGCCGGCCGTGACCAGCTGACCCTGATGCTCAATGCCAAGGGCGTGCAGGTCGCCATCGAAGGACGGAGACATCAAAATGACGGCAACCCCTCCAGGCACTTCTCCGCAACCCTGGATCTTCTCCGCAAACGGGGTCCTCGAAGCACTCACCTGGCCCCAGGCCGTTGACGCGCTCGAATCAACACTGGCCGCTGGCTTCGATCCGGAAACCGATCCCGACCGGCACTCCATCGGCGCTGCCGGCGGCCACATGCTCCTCATGCCGTCGTCGACAGGACAACGGGTTGGCGTCAAAGTCCTTACAGTCCGCAACGGGCCGGACGCCACCGGTGCACTGCCCATGATCCAAGGCGCATACGTCCTGTTCGACGGCGATTCCATGGCACCGCTCGCCATTCTGGACGGAGCCGCGCTGACCAAGGTGCGCACAGCCGCGACCTCCGCCCTGGCCATCCGACACCTCACAGACCACCCGCTCCCGCGCCTCGTGGTATTCGGCACCGGCAGCCAGGCCCACGGGCACGCCTCGGCGCTGCACGCTACCGCCGGGGTTGAACACGTCGACGTAGTCGCCCGCGACCCCGCCAGAGGCGAAGCCTTCGTCCGGAAACTGCGCTCCGAAGGCATCCCTGCTTCCGTGGCCACTCCAGCCGCGGTGTCCTCAGTGGAGATCATCGCCTGCACCTCCAGCACGGGCGCCCCGCTCTTTTCAGGTGACGCTGTAAGGACCATGCCCTTGTCCTCGCCATCGGAAGTCACACCCCAACAACGACCAGGGACATCGACTCCGCGCTGGTCTCTCGCGGCATCGTCGTCGTCGAATCACACCGAAGCGCACAACGCGAAGCCGGCACAGTCCTTATCCCTCAGGGCGAGAACCTCTTGTACGTCCAGGATCTTCCGACCCTCTCCGATCTCGTCCAAGGCCGATTCATCCCCGCAGGAACAGGACCACGGACATTCGTCGGCACCGGCATGGCGTGGCAAGACCTCGCCATTGCCGGAGCCGTATTGGCTGCAGCCCAAGAGCAGATACCCCGGCACGGAAAACATCTGCGGGACAACCCGGAACTGAACGCATCCCGCGATAGCCCACCTCGGAATGGCCCGCCGGACCGAAGATGGGGGGGGGGGGTGGCTGTGGACAACTACGGCCAGCCGGTAGCCACAATTTGGTCACCCTATCTTGGGCGCCCAGACACCTTCCGCTGCGATCCGCTGCCCCACGCGCGCTACGTCGACGCCATAGAGGCAGACGACTTCACAGCGGTCCTCGACTACGCACTAAACAACTTCAGCCCGGCACATTGACCCTGTCGAGGGACGGTCCGTGAAACCCTGGCGGACGGGACAGCGCACGGTGCAGGGAACGCATCGCAGCCACCGTGACACATCAAAGGATCTTGCTCTGCCTGGGTTGACCCAATATCCGCTATCGGTTGATGTATTCCGATGGCAAACCAGTCGCACACCATTCACGTTAGGTTGCTGAGCAAACGGCGGCGCCGCAGCGGGCTAGCACCGTTGCCTGTCGCTAAGGACTGAATGCCGAAGAACTGGTTTCGGCGGAGCTCCCTCCAGTGTGCTTCTTTGGCACTGAATTCACTGGCTTCGTAGTCGGTGCCGTCGGCCAGGCTCAGGGCGCGTTTCACAGTTGCTCCTGTCTGCGGGGGTCTGCCGCTTCAGCGCGGCAGCGTCCCGGGGGCGATCTTGGTTGTGCTAGCGGGAGACAGGTTCTTTTGTCTCCAGCAGTGGCAGTTCGCTGCGGCGCGGGAACCCTTCCCAGTCTCCGGCGACGAGGCATGCGAAGGCTCCGGTTGCCGCTGCTGTCCTGAGACGGGTGGTTGGACTGTTTCCGCCCACGAATTCGGCCAGGTAGCCGGCGACGAAGGCGTCGCCGGCCCCGACGGTGTCCACCGCGTCCACGGGGACCGCCTGCTGTCGGTAGAGTTCGCCGTCGATCAGGGCGAGGGCGCCGTCCGGGCCGAGCTTGATAACCGCCTGCTTCGGGCCCATGGCCGCTATGCGCCTTGCGAGCTCCTCCGGTTCGGCGTCGCCGACCGCAGTGGCTGCTTCGTCCTCGCCGGCGAACACGATGTCCGCCAGGGGGATGATGCTTCGGTAGATGTTTCCGGCCCCTTCGGGGGACCAGAGATTGCTCCGGTAGTTCAAGTCGAAGGACACCGGCACGTCCGCGGCCCGGGCCACGCCGATGGCGTACGTGAGGGTCGCTGCGGCCTGCTCCGAAAGTGCCGCGGTGATTCCGCTGACGTGGAGCACCGCGGCGCCGGACAGGAGTTGCTCGTCGACGTCGGCCGGAGCGATCCGGGAGCCTGCGCTGCCGGCGCGGTAGTAGCTGACGCGTTGCGTGGCGGGGGTCCGTCGTTCTTTGATCATGAGGCCCGTGGGCGCCGCACGGTCCACGGCGGCGCGCACGTCGACGCCTTCGGCCCGGATTTCGCGTTCCACCAGTTGGCCGAGCGAGTCCTCACCGATCCGGCCGCACCAGACGGCCTGCACGCCGAGCCGCTGGAGGCCGATGGCGACGTTGGACTCGGAGCCGCCGATGCCCAGGCTGAGGGTGGAGGCGTGGGCCAGCGGGCCGGTCTGGTCTGCCCGCATCAGCGCCATGGTCTCACCAAAAGTCAGTACGTATGGTGCCACGCTCACTTGTTTTCACCGATCTGGTCTGCTGTTTGGTCGGCCAGGCTGCGGACGCGCCGTGCCCTGGCCGTGAGTTCATGCAGGTTTCCGCCTTTGAAGGCGTCACCGAGCAGCGGTCCGCCGAGGCTGACAGCCAGGGCTCCTGCCTTGATCCAGCCGGGAACGTCCTCGACGTCTACTCCACCGGAAGGAATCACCTGGAGGTCCGGGAACGGGCCGCGTAGCTGGGACACATAGCCCGCGCCGACGGTGGACGCAGGGAAGACCTTGACGGCGGTGGCGCCCAGCTTCCAGCCGGCGTGCAGTTCGGTGGGAGTGAGTCCGCCCGGGAAGACGGGCGTGCCTCGCCGGACGCAGGCGGCGATGACCTCCGGCTCGGTGATGGGGGTGACGATGTAGGCGGCCCCCAGGTCCAGGGCTGTTTCTGCTTCCTCAGCTGTGGTCACCGTACCGACCCCGATTTCCAGGGCATTGCCGAATCGTTCCTGGAGCCGGGGGAGTTCGTCCCACGCTCCCGGCGTGCTCAGCGTCAGTTCGATGCTGAGCACGCCTCCCCGCTGCAGCGCCTCGATGACCGGAGCATATTCCGTGGCGTGCCTGGCCCGGAGGACGGCCACCACCCGGGTTTCGCGGAGGACGGCGGACGGAGCCGGGCGGGAAAGGGTGCCCTGTTGATCGAGGCGCAGCATGGAGTTCCTTCTTCGGAGTAGTTGGCCGGGCGGGTTTTACTTGGCGACGCGGGCGTCGAACAGTTCGCCGGCGACGACTGAATCCCTGACCTGCAATCGGGTGGTGACGGCGTCGTTGGGATCTGTCAGGTCCCTGTTGAGGGTCTCCGGCGAAAGCCGGGTTGCGATGAAGCTAACGAGCATGACGAAGGACATATAGATGGCCACCGGGATCCACGAGTTGCTGAAAAGTGCCAGGAGGCCGGCGCAGACCATCGGTGCGATGCCGCCGCCGATGATGGAGGAGAATTCACGTCCCAGTGTCACGCCGGCGTAGCGGTAGCGGCTGCCGAAGATTTCCGGGAAGTAGCTCATGTGGACGCCCACGACTCCCTGGCAGGCCAGCATGAATCCGACGATGATCACGAGCAGGATGGCGATGGGTGAACCTGTGGTGAGCAGCATGAAGGCGGGGGCCGGGAAAAGGACCAGCGCTCCAGTGATGATGGAAACCACCCGGCGTCGTCCGATCTTGTCGGAGAGCATGCCGAAACCGACTGCTGCACAGCC
The DNA here is from genome assembly GCF_054059215.1 of Arthrobacter sp. UYCu723. NCBI lineage: Bacteria > Bacillati > Actinomycetota > Actinomycetes > Micrococcales > Micrococcaceae > Arthrobacter > Arthrobacter sp. UYCu723. The sequence continues at coordinate 4,376,999 of NZ_JBSSBW010000001.1, read as the reverse complement.
GCCGCAGATTGCGCCAATGAGAAGTACCTGCGGGATGAACTTGGGGTCGGTGCCCACCACCGTGATCAGGTATGAGGCCATGAAGACCTGGATGGTGTAGGACTGCGTGCTGACGCCGAAATTCATCAGGATGACGCGCAGGACGTTGGCCTTGCCGAACTTCGCGACTTCCCGGAGGGGCGCTGGGGGCTCAGTGCGGGCCTGCTTGATTTCTTCAAAGACGGGTGATTCGTCCAGCTTGCGGCGGATGATCAGCGCTGCGATGGTGACGAAGATGCTGGAGAGGAACACGAGGCGCCAACCCCACGTCATCATGTCGTTTGGAGCCAGGGACTGTGCGGCGATCCACACGAGGGCTCCCAGTGCGGTGCCTGCCGCGGCGCCAACCATGATCAGGGAGGCAAGCTTGCCGCGGGTGCCCGGTGCTGCCGATTCGGTCAGCAGAGTGGCGCCGCCCGACTGCTCAGCGCCTGCCCCGAAACCCTGGGCCGCACGGCAGACGCACAGCAGGACCGGGGCGAGGACGCCCACCTGATCGAATGTTGGCAGAAGGCCGATGACGAGTGTGGCGCCGCCCATCAGCAGGAGTGTCACCACGAGGATCCACTTGCGGCCGAGACGGTCGCCGAAGTGGGAGAAGAAGATTCCGCCGAGGGGTCGGAAGAGGAAGCCGACGGCGAAAGTGCTGAAGCTGGCCAGCAGAGCGGCGGCCGGTGAGATGTTGGGGAAGAACAGGTGGCTGAAGACCAGCGCCGAAGCCGTCCCGTAGATGACGAAGTCGTAGAGCTCAAGCGTGGTGCCGATGAGTCCGGCCAGGGCCGCCTTCCGCACCTTTTTCTGGTCGACTGCTGTGGGCTGGGGGTGTGCTGCTGTCATTTCCATACTCCTTTGAATGGATGTGCTGCGTGGACGGTCTCTCGGGCCGCGGGGCGGTCGGGACCGGGTGGATCGGTGGGGCGTGGATCAGTAGGTGATGAGGACTTTGAGGTTGGTGGGGTCGGTCACGGGGGCGGTCAGGGCGGTCGCGGCCTCCGCCAGCGGATAGGTGCTGGTGATGATGGATCGGAGGTCCACGTTCCCGGAGGAGGCGAGTTCGATCGCAGTCGGGAACGCGTGGGCGTACCGGAAGGCGGTCACGAGGTCGATTTCGTAGCGCTGGAGGAAGCCGAGCGGGAGGCCGTCGACGGTGGGCCGGGCCTGGCCCACCACGGTGGCACGGGCTGCCGGTGCCAGGGTCTGGATGCCGTCGGCAAGAGCCCTCGTGTTGCCGGAGCATTCGATCAGCCGGTCCATGTTTGTCAGGTCCAGGGCCGTGGCTGCGGTGTTGATGGTGCGGGTGGCCCCGAACTTCGCTGCGGCCGCCAGGCGGTCGCCGTTGACGTCCGTGACCACTATTTCGGACGCGCCGCGTGCGGCCGCTACCTGGGCGACCAGCAGCCCGATGGGCCCTGCGCCGGTGATCAGCACGCGCTGGCCCTTTTCCACCTGGGCGCGTTCGACGGCCCAGACGGCGACGGCGAGGGGCTCGATTGCGGCCCCGATTTCGGCCGGGATGGTGTCCGGCAGCTGATGGAGGGCCGCTTCGGGAACCACTACGTGGCGGGCAAACAGGCCGTCCGTGGGCGGGGAGCCGAAGCATGTACCTGAGGGGCAAAGGTTGTAGCGCCCGGAAAGGCAGGTGGGGCACGTCCGGCAGGGGAGGGCCGGTTCGATGACGACGGCGGTGCCCGCGGCAATTCTTGCCCCGGTGCCGGCGGCGATGACTATTCCGGCGCCTTCGTGCCCGAGGACCGTGGGCTGGCGGAGGACGTTGGTGCCGTTGCGTCCGTCGGCGAAGTAGTGCATGTCCGAGCCGCAAATGCCGCCGGAGCGCATCTCGACCAGGACGTCGTTCGGGCCGAGGGCCTTGAGGGGTTTCTGCTCAATGCGGATGTCACGTGCGCCGTGCAGGACGGCGGCTTCGGTGGTGTGCGGCAGCGCCGGTAGATCCGGGCGGTGCATGGATTGCGCGGTCATTGGATGCTCCGGCTCTGTGCGGGAAGAAGGGCGGTTGACCCGGCCGCCGCCTGGGCGGCGGCCATGGGTCCTTGCTGGTGGATGATGTCGATCAGTTCACCCGTTCGGTGGATGAAGGCGTCGCGGGTGGCGAGTTCATCACCCAGGAGATGGAGCTGGCCGATGACCATACGGGCGAGCTCCCTGCCGGAGGCCGACCCTGCAGCGAGACTTTGCAGTGATTCCCTGGCGGAGTCTTGCATCTCATGGGCGTGAATGCCCGGGTTGAAGCCGTGCAGCGGCGCGATGCACGAAAGGTACGCCGCGGTGGTGAGGGCAAGATAGTGGGGCATGACACCGCCGTCCAGCAGTTGCAGCGCGGGGAGCGGTATCCGCTGGCGGAGCTTGACGGATCCGTCAGAGCCGACCTGGCTGGTCCGGTGCCCCAACGCCGAATTCCGCCACCGCGAGAAGAGCTGGGCTTCGTAGGCATCGACGTCGACGGCGGCCGGCACCGTCACGCTGGGCAGGTATTCCTGCCGCAGGATGGTCCGGGCCGCCGTCTCGATGTAGTCCAAAGCCGTGGAATCCGGAATCGTGGCAGCACCGGACAGCGCGCCGAGGTAGGCGATCAGTGAATGGGTGCCGTTCAGGAGCCTGACCTTGAGCTGCTCGTAGCCCGCGACGTCATCGGTGAAGATGGCGCCGCCTGCTTCCCAGGCCGGGCGGCCTGCAATGAAGTTGTCCTCAAGGATCCACATTGTGAACGGCTCCGCGGGGACGGGGATCCGGTCTGTGTAGCCGCGCCGCTGCGCCACGAGGTTGCGGTAGTGGTCGGTGGTGGCGGGCACGATTCTGTCCACCATGGAGGAAGGAAACGTCACGTTAGCGTCGATCCATTGAAGTGTCTCGGAGGCTTCGGCGGCCGGCAGCAGTGAGGTGAATTCGCGGACAAGCCGGCGGGTGTGGTGCCCGTTGTCGGCGAGGTTGTCGCAGCTAAGGATGGTGACCGGTTCGCCGTGCGTCCGGCAGCGCTGCTGGAGGCCGCGCACGATCTGGCCGATCGGCGTGCGGGGGGCCGCGGCTTGGGCCAGGTCGTGCTGTACATCGGCGTCAGCAACATTCAGCGAGCCGGTTGCGGGGCTGTAGGTGTAGCCGTTTTCCGTGACAGTGAGGGACACGATGCGGGTTGTAGCTGCGCCGATTTCCGCGACAACGCGTCCGGGGTTTTGCGCCGCGACGAAAGCATCCGAATGCACGCGCGGCGTGGAGAAGGTCGAGCCTTCGGGGGATATCTCCACGACCGTGTAGGTCATGTCCTGGGCGTGCATGGCGTCCGTGACCGCACTTGAGCGACTGGATACTCCGATGATGCCCCAGTCGCCGCCATGGGCGGTGATGGCGGCGTCAGTGTAGACGGCCTGGTGGGCGCGGTGGAAGTTGCCAAGGCCGAGGTGGACGATGCCGGGGGCAGGGGCTGAGGGTCGGCGCAGGATACCGGGGGTCCTCGCCGACAGTGGGGGAACAGGGGAGGAGGCCACGGTTACCAGTCCTTCATGGAGCCGTCGAGCTCCCGGGCGATGGGCAGGTACGCCTGTTTGTACGGGAACCGGGCGGCGGCCTGTTCGTCCACCTGCACGCCGAGGCCGGGTTCGTCGCCGGGGTGCAGGTAGCCGTCCTCGAAGCGGAAGCTGGACCGGAAGACCTCGGAGACCAGCGGGTCGTAGCCCATGTATTCCTGGATGGCGAAGTTGCTCGTGGCCAGGCCGAGGTGCAGCGAGGCGGAGAGGTTGATCGGGGAGACATCCGAGGGCCCGTGCGGGGCGCCCTTGATCTGGTAGACCTCGGCCAGGGCCAGGATCTTGCGGACGTGGGAGATGCCTCCGGCGTGGACCACGGCGGTGCGGATGAAGTCGATGAGCCGTTCGGTGATGAGCTGCTCACAGTCCCAGACGGTGTTGAAGACCTCGCCGATGGCCAGCGGGATGGTGGTCTGCTGCCGCAGCGTGCGGAGCAGCCGCTGGTTTTCGGCCGGGGTCACGTCTTCGAGCCAGAGCAGGTCCACGTCCTCCAAGGACCTGGCAAGGCGGGCCGCTTCGGTGGGGTTGAGCCGGTGATGGACGTCGTGGAGCAGTTTCAGCTCCGGGCCCACGTGCTCGCGCACAGCGGAGAGGATTTTCGGGGCGTGACGCAGGTAGGCAGAGGTGTCCCAGTCCTCTTCGACCGGTCCGGCGCCGCGCCCGGCCGGTTCGTAGCTGGCGGCACCCTTGGTGACGCCGTAGACCTTGTCCAGGCCGGGAACGCCCGACTGGGCGCGGACTGCTCGGAATCCCTGTTCGCGGCGCTGTTCCACGGAGTCCAGGAGTTCGGGGAGGTCCCAGCCGGTGGCGTGCGTGTAGGTGAGGATCTTGTCGCGGGCGGCGCCGCCGAGGAGCTGGTAAACGGGGACGCCCAGGGCCTTGCCCTTGATGTCCCACAGCGCCAGGTCGATGGCGCCGATAGCTGCCATGGTCACCGGCCCGCGCCGCCAGTAGGCGCCGCGGTAGAAGTACTGCCAGGTGTCTTCGATGCGGTCCGCATCGCGGCCAAGCAGGGCGGGGGCGAGATGATCGCGAAGGTAGCTGGCGACGGAGAGTTCGCGGCCGTTCAGCGTCGCGTCTCCCCAGCCGACGATGCCGTCGTCCGTGGTGATCTTGAGCGTGACGAAGTTGCGGCTGGGGCTGGTTACGAGGACGTCGACGTCGACGATTTTGCGGGTCATCTGGAAATCACTACATTCTTCAGCGGTTCGTTCGTGGACAGGCGCGTGATGTTGTCGGCGATCTCCAGGGCACGGCCGCGGAAGGTCTCTGCCGTGACACCGGAGGAGTGCGGGGTCATGATGATGTTGTCCAGGCGGCCGAACGGGAGCGCGGAGGGTTCGCCCCGCCCGTCGGATGCCGGATATTGGTACCAGACATCGACGGCGGCGCCGGCGATCCGCCGGTCCTTCAAGGCTTCGTAGAGCGCAGCTTCGTCGACCACGGGACCCCGGGCGACGTTGACGAGCTGTCCGTCCGGGCCCAGGTCATCTAGTTCGGAGGCGCCGACCAGTGCCGTGGTTTCGGCGGTGAGGGGGATGCTGATGACCAGGATGTCCGATTCGCTGAGTGCATCGCCGAGCCGGTCTGTGGTCCCGGCCCAGCGCAGCGAGTTCGCCCGGGCGTCCACGGTGCCGCTGCGGGTGATGGCGATGCCTTCGGAGCCGAAGGCCTGCAGCAGGTTCCAGGCGGCGCTGCCGATGTGGCCAAATCCGAGGAAAGTCACCACGGCTCCGCGGAGCGTTTCCGGCTGGCGGATCTCCGGGGAGTAGACCGAGGAGGCCCAGACCCCGGAGCGGAGGGCGGCGTCCTGGCCGAGCAGGTTTCGGCGGAGGGCCACGAGGACCGTGGCGATGTGTTCGGCGATGGAGCCTTCATGATGGAACGTATTGGCGCACGACGCTCCGGCCGGCAGTGCGTCGGCGTCGATGCCGTCGTAGCCTGCGCCGGCAACGTGCACGAGGCGGAGGTTGCGGGCCGCGGCTCCCATGGCGCCGGTGAAACGGGGGCCCACGTAGACGTCGGCGTCCTTGAGGTCGGTCAGGACGGCATGTTCATTCCAGCTGTCGTGCCAGGACGTGGCGGCGCCGGCGGGAAGGGCCGCCTCAAGTGTGGCCCGCTGAGGCATCAGGTTGGGGTCTGCGATAACGATTCTCATGGTTACTTTCCCTGGAGGGCTTGATCTGCGGTACGGGCGGCAAAGGTAGAGCCGCGCACTATGAGCTGTGAACTGAGGTGGACGGCCTCGGTGGCCGTGGGCTTTCCCGCCACCTGTTCGAGGAGGAGTTCGAGTGCGAGTGCGCCGCTTCGTTGGATCGGCACCCTCACCGACGTGAGGCCGGGCTCTGCCGCGGCTGCGATGTCCAGGTCATCGATACCCACGACGCTGATGTCCTCGGGGCAGTGGTAGCCGAGCGTCCGGGCGCCGGCGAGCATTCCAATTGCCACGAGGTCGTTGTAGGTAATCACCGCGGTGGCGCCGCTTGCGACGACGGATGCCGCCGCAGCAAGGCCGCCGTCGACCGTTGCGTTCTGGTTTCCCACGGTGACGAGTTCGATGCCCCACTCCTGGCAGAAGGTGCTGATGGCAGCGATGCGCTGACCATTCGCCCACGACGAAGCGGGGCCTGGGATGTAGGCAAGCTTGCGGTGGCCCAAGGCGTAGAGGTGCTCGACGGCCTGGCGCAGTCCTTCGCCCGCTTCCATCAGCACGCGGGCTGCGTGGTCCGCTTCCCCGTTGATCACGACCAGCGGTGCATTGCCCGCAAGCTGGTGGATCTGATCGGGGGGAAGACGCGGTGAGCAGAGGATGATGCCGTCCACACCGGTAGTCAGTGACGCAAGATGCTCGCGCTCCCGGGAGGAGGACTCGGCGGTGTCGGCCAGCACCATGCGGTGGCGGCCGTGCCACGCCTGATCCTGGATAGCCTTGATGAGGGCCGCGAAAACGGCGTTGGAGATATCCGGAACAATGACGCCGAACGTCCGGCTGCCCGTGAGTCCCGGGACGTCGTAGCCCAGCTGTTCAGCCGCCGCCATGACTCTCTGGCGGGTATCGGATGCCAGCCGGCCGGGATCGCTGAACGCCCGCGAGGCCGTTGCCAGGGACACGCCCGCCAGCTTCGCGACGTCCGTGAGTTTTGCCGACATCAGTCCTCCAGTTGCTTGGTTGAAACTCTTCCACCCCAGTATGGAAAAACTTGTACAAGTTTGTCAAGGACTTTCCATGAGTTGCGTCACAGATGGCCGGATTGCCCAGACGACACCGAGGGCCGCATCGTCGAAGAGAACACGCCGCAGGAGTTCGTCACAGAATGCAGGGCCGACCGGGCCCGGTCCTGAGCACGGCCCTGTGGGCGGCAGCCTCTAAACGCACGTTGGCGGAGTCGATCGATCTCGTGTGCCCGGGTGCCGTTGTGTCACCTCACCGACTGACCCATGCCGCCAGGAGCTCCATGATTCACGCTTCGCACTCCCACCGGGGGCCGATGATGCCCACCGTTCGGGCGTCAACCGAGCGGGCAGGAAGCGGTCAGCGCCTTCAACGAAAACCCTGGCGCCGCGCCTCCGGTCCGATCTCGGAAATGGCTCTCGAAAAGCATTGGCCGAATGAGGTCTGCGGACATGAGTATTGAATTAGGGTCAGCGAAGTCACGAGGGTGACAGGATGGCCATGCCAAGGGCCTGTCATTTTCAGCAGACCATTGTGCTGGTTGACAGAAGCCTGCGGCACGGCTGACGTTAGTTGGTGCGCACGACCCCATAAGCTGGTCCGCAGGCATAATCTACGAGAGAACGCTTTCTTCCAACGCCGGGGAGCTCATCATGGACACCGAATTCGCTGATGTCATCGATCATGACGTCACCACCATCACCTGCGTATGCGGCAATACCGTCAGCAAGGAGGGATTGATTCAGGCCAACTCACAAGGCACCCCCGTTCACATCGGCGGAAACACGCCAGTGCCCGCGGGGCTGGCTACGTGGCCTGAGGACGAGGATCTCTACACCCTGTGTCCCTCATGCGGCCGTGTTTACCATGACATGGTCATCGAAGAGACAGGGACCGCGCCCGTTGCTTTCCGAGTCGATATCACTGCTGGACCGATTGCAGAGGCAATCCGTGTCCACTGGGACCTCAACACGTAGCCCTGTGACCGTGTCCAGGATCAGTAACGGTATGCCGGGCACCGGTGCGGGGAACCTGGAGACCACCGCCTCCCAGGATCTGTACACGTTTCACCGTTCCGGCCGGCGGGCAGTCGCTGTATCTGGATCTTGGGACCTGCCCGCGCACGGTCTGCGGGAAGTTTGCGGTCCTTGACGGCTTGCCTCGAGCTTGGCATGGTGGAAATCGGATCGAGGAGGCGAGCACCATGCAAGAGAAGAGCTGGTCGGTGAACATCGTTATCGACGAACATGAAAACCAAACGCGGGCCACGGCGCGTTTGAGGGCCGAGAACCGGGCCGAACTGGAAGGTGTCGGGTTGGCCAGGCTGAATCCGGTAGATTCCGATGTCCCCGAGATCGGGGACGAGCTGGCGACCGCACGCGCCTTGGCGGACTTGGCGCATCAGCTGATCGAAGTCACCGCGGCCGATATCGAGAAAGTCACTAAAGAACCTCCGCATCTCCGCGCTTAGCCCTGCCATGCTGAGCGTTAGTCCTGCTGGCCGGCTGGAATCCCCGTGATGAACTCGGCGGCGCACTCGGCGATCATGATGGCCGGAGCGTTAGTGTTCCCGGTGGGCGCCAGCATGCCCACACGAGCCCTCGCACCTTCGCTCGACGTTTCCGCGACGAAACAGGCCTTCCGCCTCGGCAGTGGCTCATCAAGCAGCGCATTGACCGTGCCCACCACCTGCTCGAATCCAGCGAACTAACCGTCGACCAGATCGGGGTGACGTCGGCTTCGCCACCGCCGCCTCACTGCGCCAGCACTTCGCGACTGAACTCGGCGTCTCACCGGTCGCCTACCGCCGAACCTTCCAAGCCGCCCACGCATCCCCGATCGGCAAGTAGGAGTAAGAGATTGCGCCGATAGGCGGCCACCGACCTGAGGTAATCGCGGCGTGGCGGTGCTTTTAAAGCAGGCACAAGCCCTGTTAAACATGTGTTTGTCGAGAACGCATCGTTGAACAGGAAACTTGTGCCTGCCGTTAAATCTTGCATCATTGAACCCCTCTGGAGCCAATTCGAGGCGCTGATCCCGCCCGTGGCCGACGCCCACCCACTGGGGTGCCACCGGCCCCGGGTGCCGGACCGGATCGTCTTCGACAAACTTGTCCAGGTCCTCGTCCTCGGTGCCGCCTACGAGAAAGTCGCCGACACCAGCTGCTCGGCGACCACGATCCGCCGGCGCAGGGATGAATGGATGCAAGCCGGCATCTTTGAACAGCTCGAACAGATATGTCTGGACTCCTATGACCGGGTGGTCGGCATTGATTTCGATGACCTCGCCGTGGACGGGTGCATCGTCAAGGCACCCTGTGGCGGCGAAGCCGCCGGAAGGTCCCCGGTGGACCGCGGCAAACAGGGCACCAAACGCTCCCTGCTCGTTGATGGGAAAGGCATCCCGCTCCATACGGAAGTTGCACCAGCGAACCGCCATGACTCGCCCCTGCTGCGCCCCACCCTGGAGGGACTGTCCCGGTTCGGTTTTCACCTTCCCGAAGACATCACCGTGCACCTGGACGCCGGCTACGACTCGGCGAAAACCCGCGACCTGCTCACGGAACTTGGCTGCGACGCAGAGGTCGCTACCAAGGGAATCCCATCCCCGATCCAGGTCGGAAAACGGTGGGTCGTGGAGAGAACCAACTCCTGGCACAACCGCGGCTTCCGGAAGCTGGCCATCTGTACCGAGAAACGCGGAACAGTCATCCGGGCGTTCATCGCCCTGGCCAACGCCGTCATCATCCCGCGGCGACTCCTACGAGAAGCCTGGACCACGCACCGTTGGGACAGCCGCCCCAACCGCCGCCCCTGACCTATTGGCGCAATCTCTAAGCCTGAATCCACCGGTTGGGTTTGGGCCGGTCCGGCGTTTTAAACCGGAAATGCCCTTCTGATCAGGGAAAATAGGACTTGTCTAGAGTTCCGTTTTCGCCTTGCAGAGGAGCATTCCGTAGATGCAACTTTTCCATACCCCGTCGGCTATTTCCAGCGCTTTTGATGATCCGAATCTCGTGTCGGCCGCGGGGCTGGTCCCGGTCATGGGTCTGGCCGGGAAAACCGGGCTCGGGGAACTGGTCGATGAGCATCTGAAACTGCCGGACTATTTCGGTGCCAACGCGGGGTTGAAGGTCACGGCCCTGGTCGCCGGGATGGTTGCCGGCGCCGATTCCATCGATGATATGGGACTGCTGCGCCACGGTGGGATGGGGAAACTGTTCAAGGGCGCCTACGCGCCTTCGACGCTGGGCTCGTTTCTGCGGACGTTCACTTTCGGCCATGTCCGCCAGCTCGACGCGGGTCGCCTCCCGCTGGCTGCCCGCATTGGCCAGGGCCGCCCCGGTCACGGCCGGGATCGACGCTCTGGCACTGGTCGATATCGACGACACGGTCAAGGCGACCTACGGCTATCAGAAGCAGGGCGCCGGTTACGGGTACAACGGCGTCAAGGGCCTGAACGCGCTGATCGGGACCGTCACCACCAACGAGGCCGCACCGGTCATCACCGGGGCGCGGCTGCGCAAAGGCGCCACCAGTTCGGCGCGCGGGGCCGGCAAATTCGTGGCCGACACCCTCGCCACCGTGAATCGGCTGCGTTCGGCGGACGCGGACGGCATGGTGCTGCTGCGCGCGGACAGCGCGTTCTACAACCACGCGGTTGTCACCGCCGCGGCACGGGCCGGCGCGAAAGTCTCGATCACGGCCCGGATGGACCCGCACGTGAAGAAAGCCATCGCGAAGATCCCGGACTCCGCGTGGGAGAAGATCAAATACACCAATGCGATCTTCGACGAGGAATCCAACACCTGGATCTCCGATGCCGAGGTCGCCGAAATCGGGTTCACCGCGTTCATTTCCAAGAAAAAGGAAGACCGCGTTGCCGGCAGGCTGGTGGTCCGCAGGGTTCCGGAACTGAACCCCAAGGCCGTCACGGGTCAGGAAACCCTGTTCGACACCCACCGGTTTCACGCGTTCTTCACCACCGTCGCCGCAGACGTCCTGGACACCGTCAAGGCGGATAAGACCCACCGCGCCCACGCGGTGATCGAGCAGGTCCATTCCGATCTGCGCGCCGGTCCGCTGGCCCACCTACCCTCAGGAAAGTTCAACGCCAACGCCGCCTGGCTCGCCGCCGCGGCCATGGCGTTCAACCTCACCCGCGCCGCGGGCACCCTCGCCGGAGGGCATTTCGCCAAAGCCACCACCGTGACGATCCGGACCAAAATCATCAACGTCGCCGCCCGGACCGCATCTTCGGCCCGGCGTATCAGACTGCATCTGCCCGAAAACTGGCCGTGGCAGGACGGTTGGGAAAAGCTCTTCGACACGATCTTCCCGCCGCCCAAACCGGCCTGAACCCTGTCAATCCAGCCGATACGGCGCAACCGAAAGAAACAGTGGAACACCACCGGACAGCGAGGTCCTGCCATCCACCCTGCCCCCGGCCCGAAAACAAGACTGAATCAGAATCCGGCCATCAGCGACAGCCGACCGGTGGATTCAGGCTAAGGCGTCAGGGCACGCTGACGGCCAACGAGCAGTGGAGCCAAACCCCGGCCGGGTGAATCAGCAGACGACAAACCCCGGGCGTCCGGTCATGCGAGTTTCCGCGTTTCAGCCATGAGATGTCTGAAGGGCCCCCGTGGAGGCCGCGAACAAGGCCCTCGCGAAGGCCGGCATGGGCTGGGACCAGGTAGGCGCCGTCGACTCAACGAGGCGTTTGCCGAACCGCTGCTGCGTGGAACCAGCTGGCCGGCTTCGCCCTGGCGTCAGAGATTGAATGGCCCGTTTCGATGGGGTTGGGAGCCGTTGTGCTAAGTGCGGGATTGGCTGCGGCCCTGGCCTTCCTCAGCTCTTGGAACTCCAAGAGCGTCCCGGGGACGACAGCGCTGCGATGACAGTTATACGGGACAGCGACCAGGTGACGATGCCATATGCCAGATGGGGGATGATGTCGCTGGCCCGGTCAGTGTGAGACCAATGACCCTTTGCGCGAGTCTTCGGGAACGTCAAAACGCCACCCGAGTCAGACCTAGCAGTGGGGGCTAAATATGCGTATGCGCGGTCGAAGAGCTCCCCCAGGGGTTAGCTTGCTGAAGACTTTCCGCACCTCGACCCGCTCCAGTCAGTCGCCTTGTTGGACGGATGGCCGACCAACCTTCGTGCCGGGCCTCCCTCACCATGGAATCGAAGTCCGCGACCACCTGGCGTCGGCAGGCTGCGTGCGCGGCGGATCAAGCGCAGTGGACAAAAACTTTGTCGTTGGCGATTCTCTCCTGTCAGGAACCCGGGGGCGAGAGGGTCTGGCCAAGCGACATTGCTGACAGTGTCGCCCGTATCCTTGATAGATGAGTGACATCGCGCATTCAACCGTCACATTTGATGGCCGCTTCGCCCGGGAGTTCAAGGAGATGGCCATTCCTTGGCGCGCGGAGGAGGCTCCCGACCCGCACCTTCTGGTGCTCAACGAGCACCTCGCCACCGAGCTAGGTCTCGATCCGGCCTTTCTCCGGAGCCCTGAGGGTCTGCTTCTGCTGATCGGCAATGCCATCCCTGCGGAGGCCAGTCCGGTGGCGCAGGCCTACGCCGGCCACCAGTTTGGCTGGTACGCACCCCGTCTCGGCGACGGGCGCGCACTCCTGCTCGGCGAGATCGGGCACGCGGACGGGCAGCTCCGCGACATCCACCTCAAGGGATCAGGACGCACGCCGTTTGCGCGAAACGGCGACGGCCAGGCAGTGGTCGGTCCTATGCTGCGCGAATACATCGTGAGCGAGTCGATGCACGCGCTGAACATCCCCACCACACGATCCCTCGCCGTCGTCGCGACGGGGCGTTCCGTGCAGCGCGAGACGCTCCTGCCTGGCGCCGTTCTTACCCGGGTTGCCAGCAGCCACCTGCGTGTGGGCAGCTTCCAGTACGCCCGGTCCAAGGGCGACATCGGCCTCCTTCGCCGCCTCGCCGAATACGCACTAACCCGTCACCACCGGGCCGCCGCGGAGGCCGAGAACCGTTATCTCGCACTATTCCAAGCGGTCATATCAGCCCAGGCTTCACTGGTGGCCCAGTGGATGCTCGTAGGGTTCGTTCACGGGGTCATGAACACCGACAACATGACGATCTCGGGCGAAACCCTCGACTACGGGCCGTGTGCCTTCATGGAAGGCTTCGACCCCGCCGCCGTCTACAGTTCGATCGACGAGACCGGACGCTACGCCTACCGCAATCAGCCGGTGGTGGCGGAGTGGAACCTTGCCCGGCTCGCGGAGTCTCTCCTGCCTCTGCTCCACGATGACCAGGAGCAGGCGGTGGACCTCGCGGTGGAAGCACTCAGCGAGTTCCGCCGGCAGTACAGTGAAGCCTGGTCGGCAGGCATGAGGGCCAAACTGGGGTTCCGTGAAGGGCTCGACGATGAAGTGACCTCGCCTCTTGTGGACGAGCTTGTGGCTCTGATTCAGGAGTCACGGGCGGACTGCACATCGTTTTTCCGGCACCTCGGCAAAGCCGCCCGCGGCCAGGCTGAACCTGCGCGGGGCCAGGTTCTGGACCCGGCAGGGTTCGATGCCTGGGTAAGGCGCTGGCGCGCCTTGGCGCCGGATGCTGACGCCATGGACGGGGTCAACCCCGTCTACATCCCGCGGAACCACCTGGTGGAGGAGGCCCTGACTGCCGCTACCGCCGGGAACACGGGTCCGCTGGAACGGTTGATGGACGCGGTAGCCTCACCCTTCGACGAGCGGCCCGGTCTCGAGCATTACGCCGCTGCCGCCCCGGAAAGCTTCGGCCCTTACCGGACCTTCTGCGGAACCTGAGCCGCTGAGGCAGGTTGCGGCGGGAGTGCTCGAGCACATAGACGCGCTACAACCACGACTTTCCCCTCGCCCGGCTCCTCCAGGACGCGCTCGGGCTGCCCATTTTCGACGGCGGCAACATGGGTGTCCGGCGGCGCCAACTCCACAAACTGCTCGCGGCCCCCGGCTACGACCCGCTCGCGGCACCGTACGAATAACCCATGAATGCACGTCCGGGACAACTCAGCGAGACCGGCCGCCGTCGCAAACGGTCAATTCAGCCACATGCGGGAGTTGTCGCATCAAACGGAACTCCCGTATTTTCAACGCCGATAGCGGAACGTTTCGTCGCCCTGTCATCTAGGCAAGTCCAAGACGGTTTGCCTTCTGGCACCCCTCCAAGCCGCTCAGTGGTTTGGTGGTCGCGGAGGCCGACTGGAGACGAAGGGGTCGAAAAGGGGGTGTGTACACTGATGCTCCTATTGTTGTCAATGGTCACTGAGCCACGTGCAGCACAGGCTACCGGGGCCGGCTTCTCCAGCCTCAAGGGTCTGCGATCGCTGCGCGACGGCCTGCGGCCGCCTTTGACCCCGGAGCCTCCGCGGCCCCGGTCTTGTAGTCAGCGCACGGGGCGCGCCAAGGCCGCCCCCTGGCGCGCGGCGCTACGCCAAGATTCGGGCCGACCCGCAATGCGGAGTTTCTACGCTTTCAGGGGATTGAGAGTTGAGCCACGTTTCGTAGCGTTTGTGGAAGTCGTTGTCGTGGGTGAGTCCGCGTTCGAGGCGGGACAGTGCGGTGGGCCAGACGTGGAGGGCGTCTGCGGCTTGTTGAAGGGTCAGTTGCTTGGCTGTGCGTACCGTCCGGAGGGTTCCGGCGTCGGGGCCGGGGCGCGGGTGGAGAAGCTGGTCGTAGATTTCCCGGGCGACGTAGCGCTTGAGGCAGCGCATGATTTCCTTGGTGCTCTTGCCCTCCTGGTGTCGCCTGGCCACATAGTCCTTGGTCCTGCTGTCGTACCTCATTCGCACGAGGACCACGCGGTGGATGGCTTTGTTGGCCTGCCGGTCGCCTGCCCGGCTGAGCCGGTGCCGGGAGGTCTTTCCCGATGATGCGGGGATCGGGGCGACGCGGACCAGTGCGGCGAACTTCGCTTCGGTGGTGACGCGCTCGGGGTTGTCTCCCACGGTCACGAGGAGCTGGCTGGCGACGTCGGTGCCCACGCCCTGCAGATCGCGCAGCATGGGTGCGTGGAGGGCGAGGATGGCGTCGAGTTCGGCATCGATCAGTGCCAGCTCCTGGTGCAGGTGCCGGTAGCGGACGGCGAGCCGTTTCAGCACGGTCGCGGTGCTGGTCAGCGGCTCGGACGGCGCTCCGGCGGGCCGTGTCTTCTCCAGTGCGGCCATCAAAGCGGGACTGGTCATGGCCCGGTATCTGGCGCGGATGGTCTCCGGTGCTGTTACCAGGATCGCCCTGACCTGGGCCATCACGGCGACCCGGGCCCGCATTGCCGTGGCGCGCTCCGCGCGCAGCACCCGCAACGATTCCACCGCCCCGTCCCGGGATTTCGGGGTGGCGCCGGCGCGGCCGGCCAGCACCGATTCGGCGGCCTGATAGGCATCGATCGGATCGGATTTTCCCTGCAGCCGACGGGCCTGCCGGTTCGGGCGCATCACCTCCACGACGTGAATGCCCTCACGGACGAGCACGCGGGAGAGCTCGGCACCGTAGCTGCCGGTCCCTTCCACGCCCGCGGCGAGGACCGGACCGAACTCTGCGATGAACTCGATGATGCCCTGGTAGCCGGAGCCCGCGGCAGGGAATTCCCGGTCGGCCACGTGCCGGCCGGTATCGGTGATGAGGGCGACGTGGTGGGTATCGGCGTGGGTATCGATCCCGGCGATGACTTTCACATGTTCCTTTGCCATGATGAAACTGCCCTGACCTTTGCATGCGATGAGAAAAGGGCACGCCGGCCGGGTGGGCAGACAAGACAGTAATGGGACTCTTCGGAACAGGCTCCTATAAGGTCATGTCCACCTGGCCGCCGTTACTGCGGTCGTGCCGCGGCGGACAGATCAATGTCAAGACAAACCCCTCACAGGGCGTCAGCCACACTTGGAGCCACGCCGCGACACAACCAATTCCATCATTACTGTCCACGCTTTGGGCTTCGTATCGGGCCGGGTCGGAGCTACATGACTTGGTTGGATTGGGAGAGCGGGCCTGCCGGAACTTCAGTCACATGTTCTGAGAAGCCCGGGGCCGAAGAAAGCTACTGCCAGCCCGCCGATTAGTGTCGAGGCTGACGTCCAAGGACCATGGCCTCGGGTGCGTCGTCGACGCTCTGCTACGGCCGATCCATGTCGCACAGATGAACCGCAGTCGCCGGCAGGGAGAATCAACATTGTCGGTGCCGCTTGCGACCATGGGAAGTGACAAATTAGCGGCCGGTGCATGAAGGAGTTGGCAAGGATCGTGATCGATTTCATCAGGTCCTGGATGGAACTGGGGAAGGGGTGGCGCTCGAAAGCCGACGCCCCCTATCAGGTGACTGCATCGGTGCTGGCCGTGCTGACCATTGCGGCCATCGCTGCGGACAAGACTCCGGCAGCGATTGTGTCGGTGCTGTTTGCCGCAACCGGGTGGCGGAGTGGGTCCGAATGGCTGATCACGTCGGCGCCACCATTCCTCGAGTTCCATGATCAGGGACTTTCGCACGCAGCTGCGTATGCGTTCTTCTTCGCCGTTGGAATCCTTTGGGTGCTGCCGGTGATCCGAAACCGCCTTGATGTCGTCGACACTTTCTATGATTCGGCGCGGTTGGTGTGGAGCCGGGCGGCAGCATCGTGCTGGCTCATCCTTCTGTTCGCGGCGCAGACCGGGAACGTCCAAGTCTTCTTGGGCAGGATCGTCTCCGAAACAGGTACGACGGTGGCGAGCGTTCTGGGCTGGGCGCTGGGCTCTGTCGCCGTGGTTTGGCTGTTCGGCTTGCGGTTCGCTTTTCTCGCCTCACTCGGATCGCTGCTCGCGCAAGTGTTGACCGCTGGCTTCAATGCCGGCGCCAATGTCGGCCTTGCCATACTCGCCGTGCCGGTCTCTGTGCCATGGGCGGTGTGCTCATGGCTGTTCACCACCGAATCCCAGGCTTCCATCGAAGCCGAGGAAGAATCCGCAAGGATCCGACCGGAGAACTCCTTGGTGGCGAGTGGCGCCATCCCAATCACCAGGGCGACGGCCCCGAATTTTGGCCAACGCTAATACCTCTTGAGGAACTGCCGTGAACGACAAGCAATCTGTGCACGGGATTTCGTTCGTTCCCGTGGGTCAAAGCGGCACCTAAGTACTTGACGTACGTGGTGTACGTGGGATGATAGGAGACATGAGCACCCCCACGCACGAGACCCTCGGCGGCCGCACCTACGGGTTTACGCAGGCGCGGGATTCGTTGAAGGCAATCCTTGATTCCAGCGAGCGGGGAGGGCTGTCCACGATCCGCCGCCCCGACCGCGCCCCGGCCGCCGTCGTCAACGGTGAGAGCCTGCGCCGGTATCTGGAATTGACGGTCGTGGCGAATGTTCAGGTCGTGCACGAGGACGGCGCCTGGGCGGTCTTCATGCCGGGGCGGCCATTTGCCGCCGAGGCCACGGAGCTAGGGGAGGCCCTGGCGGACTTTGTGGATGCGTTGCGCGACTACGCCGCGGATTGGGAAGACCACTTGCATGCCGCGCCCAACCACCGCGAGAACTGGGCGCTGGTCCAGCTCATCGACCTGTCCACCGATGAGCAGTTGACCGCCTGGCTCACCGGCTCCGTCGCGTGAGCGTCCGCCGCCTGGGTGGACGGGACGACCACGAGAAGTTCTGTCTGACCGAGCACTGGGAGTTGGTGGTCAATGCCCGGGGGAAGCCGGTGCAGCACCACGCAACCTACCGGCTGGTTCTGCCCGACGGGAGGATCCTCCGGACCCGGATTTCACGGCCGGTGAACCGGACCACGTATTCGCCCTCGATTTGGAACCACATTCTCCAAGACCAGCTCGTGGTCGGCGACGATGAGTTCCGGTCCTGCGTAGATGACGGTGTACTGCCGGCCCGCGGAACGGCACGTGTGCCCGCCACGGCCCTTCCCCTGGCACTGGTCTGGCAGCTCACCCACACCGTCGGGCTTGACGAGAGAGAGGTTGCGCGGATGACGAAGGAGCAGGCCGTGCAGGCCATCAATGACTACTGGATGTCCCAAGGGAGCGGAACGGGCGGCTGACGCCTCGGCCTGGTCGGGCGGTCGGGCCTGCTCTGCGTCCGCTACCCATCCACTGGGTGCCATTGCAATTCTGCGATGGGGCAGAGCTGCATACGGGAATTTCGCCATCACCCAGCGGTCACGCTTAGCCTCACCACCGTTCAGTTAAGGTTTTTGAATTTTGATTTTGGGATCGTGTTCGGGCTGCTGATGGTGGGCGTGGCGGGAACGTTTGCGGAGCCGACCCTGTTGGGCGTGCCGTGAAAGCCCCAACGCTGCTGAAGGCCGCCGCTTTCCGTGCGGTGGCACATAAAAAACGCACGCCGGAGCTTCCGCATGCACGTTGGGCTACGTGGGCAAGGCGCAAGTCGCTGAACGGCACCAAGATTTGCGCAAAGATTCGGAAATATGAGGTTCTGCCGACCACAATGGTAGCTGGGACCGGACGTTGGATTGGCCCGGGGACTAACCGGATTGCTGCCAACACTGCTCGTCGCGGCAGGACAAAGCGCGCCGTCGTTCACTGGCCGGTCCGCTCGAGATTCCAGACCGTCGACAGCTGTAGTGTTGCTGGATGGAAAGAACAGGGATTGCCCGGCCATGCCAGATTGCCAAAGGCCGGCGGAGGTGAAGGACGTCTCGTATCCGCACCTGCGGCTCGACCGAGATGCACTCGATCACAACATCGCAGTCATGGCCGACTGGTGTGAGAGCAGGAATGTGCTGCTCGCCCCGCACGTCAAAACGACCATGTCTGCCCCGATTGTTAGACGCCAAGCGGACGCGGGCGCGGAAGGGGTCACCGTTGCCACCGTTGACCAGGCCGGCACGCTTCTCGACTGGGGTTATCGCAACATCCTCATCGCCAATCAGGTGGTTGACCGCCACGGGCTCAACCGTATTCAAGCGTGGCTCACGGAGGATCCGGCTCGGCAGATCCGTATTTTCGTGGATTCCAAGGAAGGAGTCACCGCTGCCGCCAGCGTCTTCGGCACTTCTGCCGTTGCCCTGGAAGTTCTCCTGGACGTAGGCGCCCAGGGAGGCCGGACCGGGGTAAGAAGCCTCCGCGCGGCCCGGTCTCTTGCCGAACTGGTCGGCTCAACTGACGGACTGCGCCTCATCGGTGTAGCAGGCTACGAAGGTGTGGTTGCCAACAGCCGTGACAAAGAGATCGTGGCCGCCGTCGATGATCACTGCCGGAAGGTGCGAGACGTATACCTCTCCGTCGCGGACTTGTTCGACACGCCGACGCCGGTCTACTCCATGGGCGGTTCCGCGTTCCCCGACCGCGTTATCGAGTTCCTTCCCACAGACTCCGACGTGCCCGGCACTGTCCGGTTGCTGCGCTCGGGCTGCTATGCGACGCACGACCACGGCACCTACGCGGGCGTCAGCCCCGTCCCCGGGCTCATCCCCGCACTCGCGGTCCGGGCGGTGGTGCTGTCCGCCCCGGAGGACGGCATGGTCATCGTTGGTGCAGGCAAACGCGACCTGCCCTACGACGCCGGCCTACCACCCCTGCTGACAGTTCGGACCGCGGACGGCGCCATCAAACCAGACGCGACCGGCTGCGTCGCAAAACTCTTTGACCACCATGCCGTCCTGACCGGGGCCACGGGAATCAACGTGACCGATATCGTGGAGTTTGGCATCTCTCATCCCTGCTCCGCGTTCGATCGGTGGCCCGAATACATCGTCACTGACAACACTGGTAAGACGGACGTGTGGCACACCGACTTCCACCGGGAATCGATACAGCAAACCATAATCGAGAACTAGAGCCAGCGGGCCCTCCATGCGGTCCTCCGCCAAGCTGCGGGAGTATCATGCGTAGAACAGCGCCAACGGCGGATGCTGCCATGGCGCATCGGACCCGCAGAACGGTGGTGGTGTTGTGTCCTGGACACACGTAACTGATGTTGTGCAGCTCAATGAGGCGCTGGCGTCGGGCGCCACGGAAATAGAAATCTCCGGCACGCTGAAGGGAATGGCCTCGGTGACCCTGCCGCCCGGGGTGGCTCTGCGCGGCGGCGAGCTGGTCTTCGGGGCCAAGGGCCTGCGGCTGACCAGCAACAACACCCTGGAGAACGTCACGGTGCGAACCTCGGCGCACGAACTCGCCATCTACAACGACCACACCGTGGCGGACCTGGGCACGCTGCGGCTGGCCAACGTCACCAGCTACGGCCAGGTCTACCTCAGCGCGGAGGGCAGCATCCGCGCCGGCCGCATCGAGGCCGACGGCGTGCACGTGGCCGAGGCGGACACCCGGGGGCGGGCGGACCGGCCCACCGGGTTCGGCGTCGAGGCGCTGCAGGGCGCCTTCACCCTCTGGAACCGGCAGCCGGACACCGCCGTCGTGCTCACCGCACGGCTGGAGAACATCTCCGCGGGCAGCGCCGGGGCCCCGGTGCGCGGCGGCGGCGTGTTTGTCGGCGGGCACGGGGATAAAGCCGGCAAGGCCGACGGCGGCGCCGTCACGCTCGAGCTGCTCTCCACCGGGAACGTCTTCTCCGACGGCGGCGCGTCACCCTCGAGCTGCTCTCCACCGGGAACGTCTTCTCCGACGGCGGCATCGCCCCGGGCACCCCGGACCTGATCAGCGGCGGCGTCTTCATCATCAGCGGCGCCAATGCCGCGGAGGTGGTGAACCTGGGCACCACCACCACGTTCGGCCAGAACGACATGGTGCTGGACAACTGGGGTGCGGTGGAGAACTGGACGGCCAAGGCGAAGGTCACCTCGCACGGCCCCAGCGGCATAGGCTTCGTCAACTTTGGCGACATCGGCGTGCTCACGGTGGAGGCACCCATCGAAACCACCGGCCTGGGTGCCCGCGGATTCAACGTCTATGACGGCTCCTTGAACGAGGCCGTCTTCGACTCGATCACCACCCACGGGGACGGGTCCGTGGGGGTGCAGGTCAGCCGCGAACTGCCCAAGCTGACCGTCAAGGGCTCCCTGTCCACCTCCGGGGGCAGCGGCGAAAGCCTGGTCAAGGGCGTCCTGATGCCGCTGGCGGCCATCGCCCTGAGCGTGAAGCCCACCGGGCGCATCGGCTCCGTGGACATCGGGGCGGACATCTCCACCGACGGCGACGGGCTGGCCACTGTGGATCTGGAGGGGCCAGTCGGATCGCTGGCCGTGGGCGGCAAGATCATCGCCAACGGCGCCGGCGCCACTGCGGTGCGGATTGCCGGCGTGGCGGGGCCAAGCCTGGACGGCCTGGTGCTGCAGGCCCCCAACGGCCGGGACCTGGCCACCGGATGAGGCACGGGAACGGCAAAGGCGGCGCGTGCCCTTCCAGCTGGAAGGGCACGGGCCGCGACACTTTTGCGCCTCAGCTGTTGAGAGCTAGAAGAGCGTAAGCCTGCCGGGGTACCAGCAGATCGAAGCTCAAGGTTTCGGCGTAGTCGGGCCGTGCCTCTTCGGTGTGGCTGCGCCTGCCACCCGTCCATGTGGAGGGAGCTGGCTGACCACGGTGCGGGGCACGCCTGGCGCCTCCGTCAGCTCTGTGACGGTCAGGGGCCCGCGCACAGTTGTCACAGCAGGTGAAAGCGGGTGGTTCGGCGAGCATCCGCAGTGGTTCGCTGGCGGCCGCCAAAGCTCGGAAGGCAGCCGCGAGGGAAGCCGCGTAGGCCCGGAGTGTGGGAGTGGTCAGGGGTTGGCGCCCGGGGTGAAGTAATTGTGGGTGTCCAGGTACCTTATCTTGGGTGGGCCGGGGAACCCTGCCTCGGCGGTGAAGGGTCCGATCTGCTCTTTCGCGAAGGTGTCGTAGAGCTCCCTCGTCTGCCAGAGGTCCGTGACGAGGATCCCGTCGTCGGTAGCCGCCACCCAGTGTCCGAGGGCGCCGGCGGGCGCCGGCCCTCCCGGGGTGAGGCCCATTTTGCCGATTACCTGGTCGTATTGCTCCAAAGTGGCTCCGGCAAATTCCATGATGACTGCGACGGCCATGTCCCTCTCCTTACAGGAGGCAGGCCGCAGGGCAGCGGCCCGCAATTGATTTGATACGGCATGGTCTACGCTCAACCACTGGGTTCGTCAACAGATGCCGGAATGCCAGCTGTGAGAGGGCCAGGCCCCGCTGTCCCGAATGCAGCTGCCGGAGATGCCCCACACGAACGGTGAATGATGGACGGTTGGGACCAGAGCGGCCCCGTTCCATCTTGCGTGCAGCTGCGAGCGCCCCATCGCGTGTCGCCTGCCGGCAGGCCAGTCGCTTCCCTGCATGCAGCGGACGGAGAAGTCCTCGGATCGGGTCTTCACAGTGTGGCCAGGAGTCCGGACGCCCGTTCCAGCGCGCCCGGCACCAGGGAGTAGTAGGCCCAGGTGCCGCGCTTTTCACGGTGAAGCAACCCCGCCTCGACCAAAATCTTGAGATGGTGGGACACCGTCGGCTGGCCCAGATCCAAGGGCTCGGTGAGGTCGCATACGCATGCCTCCCCGGACTCGCCGGCCTTGACGATGGAAAGCAGGCGCAGGCGGTTCGGGTCGGCCAGTGCCTTGAAAACCAGAGCTCTCCGCTGGGCTTCTTCTGCGCTCATTGCCCGTGTGTCCGAGGGCGCGCAGCACGAAGGGTCGGCCAGCGGCTCGAGAGCTTGCAGAGAATTCATGAACCCATTATGCACACAGATTGACATTCATCGATATAGGTGATGATACTTCACATATCGACATTCATCAATCTTGACTGAAGCACAGGAGCACCGTGAGTACCCAGACTCAATCAACGCCGCCCGCCACCGGAGAGGCTGCCGTGATCGGCAAACTCTCCGCCCTGGACCGGTTCCTCCCGGTCTGGATCGTGGCGGCCATGCTGCTGGGACTGGCCTTGGGCAGCCTGATCCCCGGTCTGAACACCGCGCTGGAAGCGGTGAAGATCGGCGAAGTCTCCCTGCCCATCGCTATCGGCTTGCTGGTGATGATGTACCCGGTGCTGGCCAAAGTCCGCTATGACCAGGCGCACCGGGCCATCGCGGACCGCAAACTCATGATCACCTCGCTGGTCCTGAACTGGGTCCTGGCCCCGGCTTTCATGTTCGCACTGGCCTGGATCTTCATCCCTGACCTCCCGGAGTACCGCACGGGGCTGATCATCGTGGGCCTGGCCCGTTGTATTGCGATGGTGCTGATCTGGAACGACCTCGCCTGCGGCGACCGCGAAGCAGCGGCGGTGCTCGTGGCCATCAACTCCGTCTTCCAGGTCATTGCGTTCGGCGCCCTCGGCTGGTTCTACCTCCAGCTCCTGCCTTCGATGCTGGGCCTGCCGACCACCAGCGCGGACTTCTCCTTCTGGGCTATCACGCTCTCCGTGCTCATCTTCTTGGGCATCCCGCTGTTGGCAGGCTTCCTCACCCGGACCATCGGCGAAAAGGCCAAGGGCCGCGACTGGTACGAAGGCGCGCTCCTTCCGAAGCTCGGGCCGTGGGCGCTGTACGGCCTGCTTTTCACCATCACGCTGCTGTTCGCACTCCAGGGCGGCAGCATCACGGCCCGGCCGCTGGACGTCGCCCGGATCACCCTGCCCCTGCTGGTGTACTTCCTGGTGGTGTTCAGCGCCGGTATGCTGATCGGAAAATGGCTGGACCTTGGCTACGCCAAAACCACCACGCTTGCCTTCACCGCGGCGGGCAACAACTTCGAACTGGCCATCGCCGTGGCGATCGGAACCTTCGGGGTCACCTCCGGTCAGGCGCTGGCCGGCGTCGTCGGACCCCTGATCGAAGTCCCCGCCCTGGTTGCCCTTGTCTACGCGGCACTGTGGGCCCGCAAACGCTACTTCACCGCCGTCCCCGCTGCCCTCTGATCACCACTACACCCCCAGGAGAACATCATGACCACCGAAACGACGAAGAAGCCGTCCGTCCTGTTCGCCTGCGTGCACAACGCGGGACGCTCCCAGATGGCCGCCGCGTTCCTCACCACCCTCGGCGAAGGCCGCATCGAGGTCCGCTCCGCTGGCTCCCAGCCCGCGGACAAGATCAACCCCGCCGCCGTCGAGGCCATGGCCGAACTCGGCATCGACATGTCCGCGGAGATCCCCAAGGTCCTGACCACGGAAGCCGTGAAGGAATCCGACGTTGTCATCACGATGGGCTGCGGCGATGAGTGCCCGTACTTCCCCGGCAAGCGCTACGAGGACTGGGTGCTCGAGGATCCCGCAGGCCAGGGCGTGGACGCGGTCCGACCGATCCGCGACGAGATCAGGACCCGCATCGAGGGCCTGATCAATTCCCTCGCCCCCTCCGACAAGTAACCACCACGGACCAGGAGAGTTCCATGAGCACTGAACAACTGATCATCATCGGGTCCGGCCCCGCCGGCTACACCGCGGCTATCTACGCCGCCCGGGCGGGGCTGAAGCCTCTGGTCCTGGCCGGCTCCGTCACGGCCGGCGGCGCCCTGATGAACACCACCGAGGTGGAAAACTTCCCCGGCTTCCCCTCCGGGATCCAGGGGCCCGAGCTCATGGACGGCCTGCAGCAGCAGGCAGAAAAGTTCGGCGCGCAGGTGGTGTTCGACGACGCCACTGAAGTCACGCTGACCGGGCACCTGAAGCGTGTGGTCACCGGCGCCGGCGAGACCCATGAGGCGCCGGCCGTCATTCTGGCCACCGGCTCCGCCTACAAGGAACTGGGCCTGCCGGAGGAGAAGAAGTTCAGCGGCCACGGCGTCTCCTGGTGCGCCACCTGCGACGGCTTCTTCTTCCGCGACCAGGACATCATCGTCGTCGGCGGCGGCGACTCCGCCATGGAGGAAGCCACCTTCCTGACCCGCTTCGGGAAAACCGTGACCGTGGTGGTCCGCAAGGGCGAACTTCGGGCTTCCCGGATCATGGCTCAGCGCGCCAAGGACAACCCGAAGATCCGCTTCGCGTGGAACTCGGCCATCACCGCGATCCACGGCGACGCCAAGGTGACCGGCGTGACCCTGAAGGACACCGTCACCGGCCAGACCCGCGAGCAGGCCGCCACCGGCCTCTTCGTAGCCATCGGGCATGTGCCGCGCACCGAACTCGTGGCCGGCCAGGTGGAGCTGGACGCCGAGGGCTACATCCAGGTGGACTCGCCCGCCACGGTCACCAACCTCTCCGGCGTGTTCGCCTGCGGCGACGCCGTGGACCACCGGTACCGCCAGGCCATCACCGCCGCCGGCACCGGCTGCGCCGCCGCGCTCGACGCTGAACGCTACCTCGCCGCGTTAGATGATGCGGACAGCATTGCCACCGCGCTGGTGGAGGAACCCACCCACGCCTGACTTCGAACGGAGAGGGGGTGAGCTGAATGAATACAGGATGCTGCGGCGACGGTTGCTGCGACGACGATCAGGACTGCTGCTGACACCCTCCCGCCTGCCGGCCCCACAGGGACCGGCAGGCGCGTCCAAACAGAACCGCCACACGTACGGATGAAACAGAGGACACCTTGGATTCAGCGAAGAACCTTCCCGTTGCCGTGATCGGCGCCGGCCCGGTGGGCCTGGCCGCCGCGGCCCACCTGATCGAACGCGGCCTGGAACCGCTGATCTTTGAGGCAGGCCCGACGGCGGGCGCTGCCATCGAGCAGTGGCGCCACATCCGGCTGTTCTCACCGTGGCGGTACAACATCGATGCCGCCGCCGTCCGCCTGCTCGAAGCCGACGGATGGAAAGCGCCCCGGCCCACGGCCCTTCCCTACGGCGGGGAACTCATCGACAATTACCTGGCCCCGCTGGCCGCAATTCCGGCCATCAGTTCCCGGCTGCAGACCGGCGCCAGGGTTGTCTCCGTGACTCGCGCCGGCATGGACAAGACCCACACCCGCAACCGCGAGACCACACCGTTCGTCGTCCGGGTCGAGCACGAGGGCGGCGAAACCCGCGACCACACGGTTGCAAGTGTCATTGATGCCTCCGGCACCTGGTCCACCCGCAACCCGCTGGGCACCTCGGGCCTGCCCGCCATCGGCGAAGGCGCCGCCGCGGAGCGGATATCCTCGCCTCTTCCCGACGTCACAGGCCGGGACCGCACGTCACTCGCAGGACGCCGCGTACTGGTCGTTGGCGCCGGCCACTCCGCAGCCAACACCCTGATCAGCCTCGCGGACCTCGCCAAGGACGCCCCGGACACCCGGATCCTGTGGGCCGTCCGTGGCGCCTCCGCGGAGAAGGTCTACGGCGGCGGCGACGCCGACGGGCTGCCCGCCCGCGGCCAGCTCGGCTCCCGCCTGCGCCGCCTCGTCGAGGCAGGCACCATCGAACTGCACACCGGCTTCGGCATCAGCTCGCTGAAATCCCTCGACTCGCAGGTGACCATCGAAGCCGTGGACGGCCGGACCCTGGAGGCCGACATCGTTGTCCCCTGCACCGGCTTCCGGCCGGACCTGAAGATCCTGCGCGAACTCCGCCTCAACCTCGATCCCGCCGTCGAAGCACCCCGGGAACTGGGCCCGCTGATCGACCCCGAATTCCACTCCTGCGGCACCGTCCCCCCGCACGGCGCGAAGCTGCTGGCCCACCCGGACAAGGACTTCTACATTGTGGGCATGAAGTCCTACGGCCGGGCACCGACCTTCCTGCTCGCTACCGGCTACGAACAAGTCCGCTCCGTCGTGGCCGCCCTGGCCGGGGACCGTGCCGCCGCTGACACCGTCCAGCTTGAACTCCCTGAGACCGGAGTCTGCTCCAGCGACGCCGGTACTAGCTGCGACGTTCCTGCGGCAGCCGTCGTCGCGTCCGAGTCTTCGTGCTGTGGCACTCCGGAGCCCGTGCTGGTCGGCCTCCCCACTGGGCTGTCCCATGGCCGCTCCCGCGAGTACTAAGCCTGTGTTCCACTAACCACACGCCTTGAGCACTGATGACTGAATCCGGCGAAAATGACCGGAGCGAAAGTCCTCGACAGGGTCAGGACCCTGGCCGCTTCACACCGTCACGGTTCACTCGGCAGGGACCGGACCCGGTAAATCGCTGAACCCCCAGTTTGTAGAGTCCCTGGCCGAACTCGGCATCGACATCACCGGCGAGCACCCCAAGCCGTCACCGACGAAGTGCTGGACGCAGTCGACGTCGTCATCGTCCTGGGGAACGATGCAAAACTCGAGTCCCGCGAGGGCACGTGGTTCGAAGTCTGGGACACGGACGAGCCCTCCACGCGCGGCATCGAAGGCACGGAGCGCATGCGCCTGGTCAGGGATGACCTCAAGGCCCGTGTCCAGAAGCTGTATACGGAGCTGACCAGGAACTAAGCCCCCACTTCGGGACTCTCCGACCCCGGCTCTGCGCCGCCATCATGGACCGTCCAACGTTCGGCGGGATCACCCTCGAAACCGGCACCGTGTGCTACCGCCCCCATATCCGGACGCACCACCAGCCGGACTGAATCGGCTTCCAAGCGTCCCGGAACCGTTGTGGATCAGGGACGAAGTGGATTAGCATAAGACGTGCACACGTAAGCACCTATTGATGCATTCTGATGGTTCCGAGGAGTCCCGTTGATTGAAGTCTTGGCCGTTCCGGCATACCGGAAGCTTTTTTCGGCCCAGATCGTTGCACTGCTGGGCACCGGCCTGTTGACGGTGGCACTGGGACTGCTGGCCTTTGACCTGGCCGGCGGTCAGGCTGGGGCCGTTCTGGGGACCGCGCTGACGGTCAAGATGCTCGCCTACGTGTTCGTTGCCCCGCTGATGGCGGCCGTGGTCGAGCGGCTGCCGAAGAAAGCTGTACTTGTCGGAGCGGACCTGATCCGCGCGGGTATCGCACTGATGCTGCCGATGGTGGACCAGAGCTGGCAAATCTATGTCCTGGTTTTCGTGCTGCAGAGTGCTTCGGCAACTTTCACTCCGGCGTTCCAGGCACTGATCCCCGTGGTGCTGCCTGCAGAACGGCACTACACGCGGGCACTCTCACTCTCGCGGCTGGCCTACGACCTGGAATCCCTGGTCAGCCCGGCGCTGGCGGCGGCGCTCCTGACGGTGCTGTCCTTCCATGAGCTGTTCCTCGGGACCGTGGCCGGTTTCCTGTTCTCAGCCGCTCTGGTGATCACGACCAGACTGCCCGCAGCCCCTGCGGCCCGGCAGGAAGGGACGCTGTGGCACCGGACCACCCTGGGCTCCCGGATCTTCGTGAAAACACCTGAGCTGCGCGGGCTGATGGCCCTGAACGTGGCCGTCGCCGCAGCCACGGCACTGGTGCTGGTGAATACTGTCGTCTACGCCCGAGACCTGTTCGGCGGGTCCAACGCCGACGTCGCGATCGCTCTGGCCTGCTACGGCGCCGGATCCATGGCCGTGGCCCTCACGGCACCCGGAATCCTGGACCGGCTACCGGACCGGGTCTTCATGAGGGCAGGGGCAGTGCTGCTTTCGCTCGGGCTCGCCGGGGCGTTCGCGCTGCTCGCCGTTCCCGGGACCTGGCCGGTCCTGCTGGGACTGTGGGTGCTGCTCGGCGTCGGGACCTCTATGATCGACACACCCTCGGCGCGGCTGCTGCGCCGCGCCGCGACCGACAGTACCCGGTCCTACATTTTCACCGCCCAGTTCTCTCTCTCCCATGCCTGTTTCATCGTCACCTATCCCGTCGCTGGCTGGATCGGAGCGTCTGCCGGCCAGCCCGCGGCCGCCGCCGTGCTGGCCGTGGTGGCTACAATCAGTACAGCAGCGGCCTTCAAGTTCTGGCCCGCGGCCTCCAGTTCCGGCTCCGTGCCGGCGAGCATGAAAGGGTAAGCCGGTGGAAAACGCACAGCACATCCCGGCCGCCAGCCTCCACCACCCGGATGCCCCGGACGCCCGCCGTCTGGACGCGGCCACGGCCACGTTCCGGATGCTCTCGGACACGACACGGCTGCAGATCCTCTGGCTCCTGGCCCAGGAGCCCTCGGACGTGGGCTCCCTGGTGGAGCGGACCGGAGCCTCCCGGACCTCGGTCAGCCAGCATCTGGCCAAGCTGCGCTTCAGCGGACTCGTCACCACCCGTAAAAACAGCCGGCACGTTGTCTACAGCATCTCTGACGGTCACCTGACCCGCCTCGTCATGGAAGGCCTGAACCACGCGGACCACAAAGTCACCGGTGAGCCCGCCCATGACTGACCCTCGGGCCCGAAACTCCTTGGGGCACCCCCCAGAAGAAGCCACGGCGTGAACTGGTGGGATGCGGCGATCGCGGTCGCGGGTGGGGTCGTCCTCATCTATGCCGTACTGCTGGTTCTATTGGCCCTGTACGCCCGCCGTCACCCGGAAACGGTGGGCATGAAGGAAGCGCTGCTGCTGCTGCCGGACCTGCTGACCCTGCTGCGCCGGCTGGCCGCGGATCGGACCCTGCCGCGCGGGATCCGGGTCCGCCTGGTCCTGCTGCTGGTCTACCTTGCCTCGCCCATTGATCTGGTCCCGGACTTTCTTCCGGTCATCGGATACGCCGATGACGTCGTCATCGTGGCCCTGGTTCTTCGCTCGGTCATCCGTAAGGCGGGCAACGGACCATTGGAACAGCACTGGCCCGGGACACCCGCCGGCCTCGCGCTGATCCAACGCCTGGCCGGGACTGCGACAACCACCCCATGAGTGGCCCACGGCTCACCAGCACCCTGGCATGTCCGGCCTGCGGCAGCCAGTAATTACGGGACATGCCGACAGACGTGGCGTCTACCCACCGGTGCCGCCTGCGGTGGGACCGCAACCGCGGCCCGGGAACTGCTGCGTCTTCTGCTCCTGCGGAGACACTCGGTGCTCGCCGATGAAGTCTCTGGCCAGCTTGTAGGTTCCGGGGCTCCGGTCAGCGACGTGCGTAGAAAGCGTCGAGCCGTAGACGGCCACCTTGCCGTCACTGACGGGTTGCCGGCGCCATCTGTGACGTTGACGGTACTGAGGTTCAGGTTCTTGGGATCGGCTGGCGGCGCCGACGGCGCCAGGGACACAGTTTGGGGCCCTTATCGCGACCGCGTCCGGGGCCGGGCCGGTGGACGACAGGGAGTCAGGCGTGTCCGCTCATAGGTGCTTTTCCGGAGCCGCGCCGGTCAAGCTCACCGTCTGCCCTCCGGGCACGGAACCGCACCCCTGGCAGCAGCCGACGGCGGAGCTCGGCTCCGGGCGGGATTTTCCGGCGCCGGTCGCCTCAACGGTGTGCGGGACGGTGCAGCAGACATCGCCGCGCCATGCGCTGATGCCTTCACGGGCGGCGACCACGGCGATGACCAAGCCTGCCCCGGCGTCGGCCCACCACCAACCTAGCGTGCTGTTGAGGACCAGGCCGATAAGGAGGACCGCGGAGAGGTAGGTACACAAAAGGGTCTGCTTGGAGTCGGCAACCGCGGTCTTGGAACCGAGTTCCCGGCCGGCACGGCGCTGCAGCCAGGACAGGACGGGCATGATGGCCAGGCTCAGTGCCGCAATCACGATGCCCGGGGTGGAGTGCTGGGCTTCGCCGCCCCCGGTCAGCGACCGGATGGCATCGGCGGCTACGAACGCTGCCAGGGCGAAAAAGGAGACCGCGATGATCCGTAGGGTCAGGTGCTCACGCCGCTCAGGATCCTTGGCCGAAAACTGCCAGGACAATGCGAGGGCGGAAGCCACCTCGATCACTGAATCCAGTCCGAACCCGATCAGTGCCGAAGAGTCCGCGACGCCGCCGGCCCAGAGAGCCACGATGGCTTCAATGACGTTGTAGGTGATGGTCGCCACGGCGAACAACCGGATCCTGCGGCTCAGAACCGCGCGTCGGGCGGGCGTCGGTGCGAGCTGGCGCGCGGTCATGCCAGGCACGTCCCGTCCGGTGCGCAGCAGGACGGATCCACCGCGAGCACAACGCCGATCAGGTCCCCGATCGCATGGCCCAGCCGGGCATCCGCGAGCTCATACCGGCTCCGACGCCCGTCCGGAACAGCCACCACGAGGCCGCAGCCGCGAAGACACGTCAGATGGTTGGAGATGCTCTGCCGCGACACTTCAAGAAAATCCGCAAGGTCGGACGGGTACGCGGGCGCATCCGCGAGGGCCAAAAGGATGCGCGCGCGGGTGGGGTCAGAGACGGCGTAGCCGAACCGTGCCAGCACAGGCGCGTGGGTGAGGGCTTCCATGCCTTCAAAGTACATGGTCGGATGTATCCATGCAATTCTGTACTCTCAGGACGCGGCCGGTCACCGCCTGTCTATCAACATTCACGGTCCGAGGCAGGCAGGGCACTTGCGTTCCTGAGCTACCAAAATGGAATGGCGATGGTCAGGGCGCCGGAGGTCACCGGATGCGAAGAATCCGGTGATGTCCATCGGTTCAGTCCGCGTCGGAGGGCCGGAACGTGGCCCCGCCGTCGGTGGAAACCACCAGGCCGGTGGAGGTGGCGGCCCAGATCCAGGGGTTCCCGTCCGCGCCTTCGGTTGCGGCGACGGCCTGGACCTCCCCGGTGACTTGACCCTTCCGGGCCCACGTGGCGCCACTGTCAGCGGAGTAGTGAACCACGCCGTCGGGTGCGACGCCGACGGCTTCCTTGGCGCTGGCGAAGGCGGCGAACTGGATCACCGGGGAGGATTTGTCCAGCGTCCAGGTGGCGCCGCCGTCGGTCGAGCGCTGCACGCCGTCCCGGGTGGTGGCGAGAACGGTGTCGCTGTAGGGGCTCCCGGCCAGAACTGCCGGGATGAACCCTGTGGCGACGGTTTTCCAGGTCCTACCCGTCGGTGCTGGTGCGCAGGGTCCCGTCGAAGGCCACGATCCCGGACTTCGTCGTCGTGAGCGCATGGAAGTCGGATTCGTTCTGCCGGGAGAGCTGTTCCCAGGATTTGCCGCCGTCGCTGGTTTTGATCAGCCCGAGCGGGTTGGGCAGCGAAGAGTCTTTGCCCGGGTGGCCGGAGGCGTAGAAGACCCCTTCGTCCATGGCGGCGGTGAAGCCCATCAAGTCGTTAGTGGGGCCGATTTTGACGGCTGGGTTTTTGGACACGTCGAACAGGCCATCGTGCGTGGCCAAGAGCACGCGGCCGGTTTCGCCGTTGACGCTGAGGCCATGGATATGCGCACTGGGAAGACCGTTGCTGGCGCTTTGGCGTGGGGCAGGGTCGGCCGGGACCGAGGCCGGAATGCAGGCAGACAAGCTCAGGACAAGGCCGGCGGCCGCGGTGAGGGCGGCAATTCGCGGACGCGGGAAGGATGGGAAGGGCATGGATAACTCCAGGTATCGGGGCGGAAGGAAAGGGTGGGACGGCACCGGCCCGCAGAGGACCGGTGCCGCTGGCCGCAGGCCGCAGGCTACAGGGCGCCCAGCAGGTCCTGCATTTCCCGGATTTCCGCTTGCTGGGAAATCACGATGTTCTTGCTGAGTGCGACGGCATCGGTGTTCTGCCCTCCGGCTTCCTCTGACTTGGCCATCATCACGGCCCCCTGATGGTGGGCGATCATCTGGGTCAGGAATAACCTGGCCGCTACGGCGCCCTGCGCCGACTGGAGCTTGCCCATGTCATCGGCGCCCATCATCCCGGACATGCTGTGGCCGGCGGACACCTGCGCCGATTCGTTCCAGGTCTTGAGCCAGCCGGTCATGGTGCTGATCTCAGGGGCCTGTTCCGCTTTGATCCTGGTGGCCAGGGCAGCCACCTTCGGGTCGATGCCCTGTTTGGTGAGCATCAGCTCGCTCATCTCCACCGCCTGGGTGTGGTGGGGGATCATTCCTTGGACGAACATCGTGTCGGCTGCGTTGTGGTCCCCGGCAGCAACCGGGGCGGAGCTCGGGGACATTCCGGTGCTGTCGTGGTTCATACCGGGCGTGCTACCGCCGCTGGAATCGGTGGAGCCGGCGGAGCATCCGGCCAGGGCAATCGCGGCGGCGATGGCTGCGGTGGAGAGGGTTAGAATTTTTTTCATGGGAATCGGGGTCCTTCAATCATCAACCGGCGCCGGGCGCCGTGGCTGGTGACGCGCATGACTATGAAGTCGGCGGAGACGCGTCAGGGTAAGGGCTTGTGCGCCGGGCAGGACACGGCGCAGCTCAGCCGTTTACGTCCGGCTGATGCAGAGTTGGCCCGGTGAAGGACTTTCCGGAAGGTAGGAGTATGTGGCGGCCGGGGTCGGCGCGTCGGCATCGTTGTGGGCCGCAAAAGGGGTGCTGCCGGGCAGCGGCGCTGCCAGCGATGTGTTGCCGGAGGACGGGATGCAGGACGCATCCATGGCGGACATTGCCGCGCACCCGCCCGGGTGAGCGCACGACGGCCCGGGCATCGACGTCGTGTCCGGTGCTGGTGGACTGTCCGCGGCCGAGACGGCCCCGGCGGCATGGGCTGTGTGTCCCGTCGCTGGTGGCTGCATCACCTGCATCATGTCCGCGGCCGGGGCGGCGGGGGAATTATGCATGCTGTGGGAACCGGTGATGATGTGCATCCCAAGAATCCCGGCGATGACGGCCAGCATTCCGGCCAGCAGGGCCGTCCGGAGGAGGAAGGCCATGGCACGCCCGGACAGGGTTGCGGTCATGGTGTTCCTCCTTTCCTGCGGAGCATGTTCGTTCAAGAGTACCGGCCCGGGATGCTCCGGGTGTCTGCCGGGTTCACTGGACCTGCGAAGGGTTCAGTTTCAGCCGGCGCAGCAGCTGCGCGTTCAGGGCAACAACGATCGTGGAGACGGACATCAGCACGGCACCCGCAGCGGGGGACAGCACGACGCCGGCGAAGGCCAGCACTCCGGCGGCCAGTGGGACGGAGATGATGTTGTAGCCCGTGGCCCAGATCAGGTTCTGCCACATTTTCCGGTAGCTGGCCCGCGACAGGTCCAGCATGGACAGCACGGCCCGCGGGTCGTTTCCGGCCAGGACGACACCGGCGGATTCCATCGCCACGTCGGTGCCGGCGCCGATTGCGATGCCGACTTCGGCCCTGGCCAGGGCGGGGGAGTCGTTGACGCCGTCACCGACCATGGCCACCTTCAGGCCGCGTCTCTGCAGCTCGGCGACCTTCTTGTCCTTGTCCGCCGGCAGGACCTCGGCGAACACCTCGTCGATGTTGAGGTCTTCGGCCACGGCGCGGGCGACCTGTTTGGCGTCGCCGGTGATCATGGCCACCTTGATGCCGCGCTTCTGCAGGGCGGCGACGGCCTGGCCGGACTCCGGGCGTACCGCGTCCTCGAGGCTCACGGCACCGAGGATCCGGTGCCCGTCAATGATGTGCAGGACGGCTGCGCCGCGGTCCAGCCAGGCCTTTGTGGTCGCGGCCAGTGCCGGCGGTTCTTCTGTTCCGAGGTCACGGAGCATCGCGGGTCCGCCGACCTGTAAGGTTCTGCCGTCGACCGTGGCGCGGACGCCGCGGCCAGTCAGCGATGTGAAGCCGCCGGCCGGCGGAATGGTCAGGCCCTGCTCCCGGGCCGCCCGGACGATGGCGCGGGCCACCGGGTGTTCGCTGTCCGCTTCGACGGCTGCTGCCAGCGCCAGGAGTTCGTCCCGGTCCACACCCTCGGCGCCTGCGACGTCCTTGAGTTCGGGTTCGCCCTTGGTGAGGGTCCCGGTCTTGTCGAAGAGCACGACGTCGATGGTCCGCATGCGCTCCAGGGCCATCCGGTTCTTGATCAGCACACCGGCCCGGGCTGCCTGTTCCGTGGAGATGGCAATCACCAGCGGGATGGCCAGGCCCAGGGCATGCGGGCAGGCGATCACGAGCACGGTGACGGTCCGGGTGACGGCGTCTGGGACGCTGCCCAGCAGCGACCAGACGATGAACGTGATGACTCCCGCGCCGGCGGCGAAGTAGAACAGGAACGCGGCCGCCCGGTCGGCCAGGGCCTGGGCCCTGGAGGACGAGGCCTGCGCTTCGGCGACCAGGCGCTGGATCCCGGCGAGGGCGGTGTCTTCCCCGACGGCGGTGACCTGGACGCGGACGGTGTTGTCCGTCGCGACCGTTCCGGCGATGACCCGGTCGCCGGGTGAGCGGAGCACAGTCTTGGATTCACCGGTGATCATCGATTCATCGAACTCCGCCTGCCCGTCGACAACCGTGCCGTCGGCTGGCATCCGGGACCCGGAGCGGACCAGCACCGTGTCCCCTGCCACGAGCTCGCTGACTTTGACCGTTTCCGTGCCCGCACCGGATATCCGCTCCGCCTCGTCTGGCAACAGGGCGGCCAGAGCGTCGAGGGCCCCTCGGGCGGAGCCGAGGGCGCGCATCTCGATCCAGTGCCCCAGCAGCATGATCGCCACCAACAGGGCCAGTTCCCACCAGAAGTCCAGGTCAAAACCGCCGATCCGGAGGCTCGTGACCCAGGATGCGACGAAAGCGACACTGATCGCCATGGCGATCAGCAGCATCATCGCCGGTTTCCTGCTCTTCAGCTCGTCCAGGCCACCTCTGAGGAAGGGCTGCCCGCCGTGAAGGAAGATGATGGTGCCCAGGACCGGAGGGATCCAGGCCGAGCCGGGGAATACCGGGGGCATGTAGCCGAGCAGATGCCCGAACATCGGGCTGAAGTAGACCACCGGTACGGACAGGGCCAGCGTCAGCCAGAACCTGTTTTTGAACATTGCGGTGCTGTGCCGGGCGTGCTGGCCGTGGGTGTGAACCATGTGATCGTCGTCGCCCCCGGCGCCGTGGGCATGGCCGGCGTGGGGGTCTGGTGCATTTGCTATTGCGGACCCGCTGCGGGGGGCGCTTGGCGCGTTCTGCTGGGCGGCCGGTCCGTTGTGGTGGTTGTTGTCCATTGGTGCGCTCCTTGGGAAATTCCTCCGGTGACCGGTGACCGGTGACCGGCCTGTCATTATGTGTGCCGCGGGACTACCTGCTGGCCGCGACGCTGTACCCGGCGAAGGTTACAGCGTCCCGGACCGCTTCGACGCTGGCTGTTCCGGCTACCGTCAGGCGGGACGTCCCGCCGGCAACGAGCTCGACGGTCGCGGATTCCACCCCGTCAACTAAGGTGGCGGCTTTTTCAACGGTCTGAACGCAGTGCGCGCAGGCGAGGCCCTCGAGCGAGTACTCGAAGCCCTCGACGAGGGACGCCGGGTGTGTCCGGGCGCCGGTCGAACAGCAGCTGCAGCCGGACGTGTTCGGGGCGGTGAGGGGAAGTTCGGTCCGGCAGTTGTATCGCACATGTCAGTCTTCCTTTATGAGAAGGAGCTATGGGGTGCTGGGGTTGAACGGCTGTGACGGCTCGATGAACTACTGGGCCTGGACAAACCACTTCACTGACAACACCACCAACATACCCCTAGGGGGTATTTCGTGCAAGCATGGTGCCGTGGGAGGCCCGTTCCAACAGGCCGTCGGCGTCACGCCTCCGGTCTGACATCTGCTCTGGCGCGCGCCGGCAGGGGAGACGAGAATGGGCTCGTGCTCCCTCCTCGCCCCGGCGGGGACGGCGACGCGATGAACGCCGCCGCCCGAAAGATTCAGCGCATCTATCTCACGTTGACGCTGGGCAATACCCTTGCGGCCTCGTTCATCTGGGGGATCAACACCCTCTTCCTGCTGGATGCCGGACTCAGTAACCTCGAGGCGTTTGCCGCGAACGCCTTCTTCACGGCCGGTATGGTGCTGTTCGAGGTGCCCACCGGGGTGGTTGCCGACAGTTGGGGGCGGCGCGTATCGTTCCTGCTCGGCACCGTGACCCTCGCCGTATCCACCTACCTCTACTACCTGCTCTGGCAGTTTTCCGCCCCGTTCTGGTGGTGGGCAGTGGTGTCGGTCCTGCTCGGCCTGGGCTTCACCTTCTTCTCTGGAGCGGTCGAGGCCTGGCTCGTGGATGCGTTGCGCTTCGCGGGGTATGAAGGCGGGATGGAGACGGTGCTGGGGCGGGGCCAGATGGTGTCCGGCGTCGCGATGCTTGCCGGCTCTGCGGCCGGCGGCGTGATCGCGCAGGCCACCAACCTGGGCGTGCCGTTTCTGCTGCGCGTGGGTGTGCTGCTGGCCATGTTCGCGGTGGCCTTTGGGCTCATGCGCGACGTCGGATTCACCCCCGAACGCTCGACCCATCCTCTTCAGGCGACCCGAGCGGTGCTCGCCGCCTCGATCGAGAACGGCTTGAAGAATCCGCCCGTTCGTTACGTGATGCTGGCCGCGCCGTTCAGCGCCGGCGTCGTGATCTATGTGTTTTACGCTCTGCAGCCGTACCTGCTTGATCTTTTCGGGGATCCTCACGCGTATTCCGTCGCGGGCCTGGCGGCGGCAATCGTGGCCGGAGCGCAGGTGCTCGGCGGCTGGATGGCACCCCGCGTCCGGCGCCTCGTCCGCAGACGCACCACCGTGTTGATCCTGAGCAGCATCATGGGCGCAGTGGTCCTGGTGGTGCTCGGGTTCACCCAGGTGTTCTGGGTGGCCCTGGTGCTTTTGGCGCTCTGGGCATTGGTATCGTCGGCGGGAATCCCGGTCCGGCAGGCGTACTTGAACGACATGATCGCCTCGAAGCAACGGGCAACAGTGCTCAGCTTCGATTCACTCATGGGCTCAAGCGGTGGCGTGGTAGTGCAGCCGCTGCTCGGTCGGGCGGCCGATGTGTACAGTTACCCGGCCTCGCTGGCGATCGGCGGCGTGATTGAGTTGATCGCGGTGCCTTTCCTGCTGGCGAGCCGCCGGCAACGCCACCAGGCCGATCAGGCCAACGCCCCGACCAGCACCTCGGACGCCGAATCCCAGCCGTAGTAGACGATGTCGTCACCCGTTGACGGGTGATGGCCTGCCGACTTCCGCAAGCGGCGTGAAAAAGATTCTTCGGCCACCCATCCGTGACACGGATCACAACGAACCTTCAGTGTCACCATTGTGAGCACGCCCATAGCCAGCGGTTTGGGCTGGCTCTTCTGGCTGGCGACCCGGCGGGAGCACCCTCCGGATGTCATGGTCTCAAAAACGCACTCATGACAGGAGCACACCCATGTTCGACCAGAAATTCATCACCGATGCAATGAGCCGCAGCGCGGAAGACCCGATGGACCGGCGTCTGTTGTTCCGGGCCGCAGGGATCGCGGGGATCGGCGGCGCTGCGGCTTTGCTCGCCAGTTCGCCGGCCCAGGCATCATCCGAATCGGAAAAATCCGGCCACGGACCCAGCGACGGGGCCATCTTGAACTTCGCCCTCAACCTGGAATACCTCGAGGCGGAGTTCTACCTGCGTGCCGTCACGGGCCGGGGCCTGAGCGACGGGCTCACGGACGGCAAGGGACGCAAGGGCGGCGTCACTGGCGGCGCGCAGGTCCCGTTCAAGTCCGGCAGCCTGATCGAAAAATACGCCAAGGAAATAGCCGCCGACGAGGAATCCCACGTCAAGTTCCTCCGCACCGCGCTGGGCAAAGCCGCGGTTTCCCGGCCCCAGATTGATCTGGAAGCTAGCTTCACCGCCGCGGCAAAGGCCGCCGGCCTGATCAAGGCAGGCCAGACATTCAACCCTTTCGCCGATGAAACCAGCTTCCTCCTGGGCGCCTTCATCTTCGAGGACGTCGGTGTCACCGCCTACAAAGGAGCCGCCCCGCTGATCGACAACAAAACCTACCTCGAAGCCGCCGCCGGCATCCTGGCCGTCGAGGCCTACCACGCCGGCATCATCAGAACCACCCTCTACGCCCGCGACCTGCAGATGCCCGCCCAGGCCATCTCCGATGCCCGGGACAGCCTCGACGGATCCGCCGACCTCGACCAGGGAATCGGCACCAAAGGCACCGCCAACCTCGTGCCCACCGACGGGAACGGCATCGCCTTCAGCCGCAGCGCCGGACAGGTCCTCAACATCGCCTACCTCACCCCCAAGGCAGTACGCGAAGGCGGGTTCTTCCCCAAGGGCGTCAACGGCGACATCAACACCAGCGCCGCCAACTCATAACACCACGCCAACCGCAGAGAGGGCGCGGGTCCACGGGAGCCGCACCCTCTCTTGCAGCGTGGACATTGTCCACACCTGGGGCTTCGAACCGATTGTGGACCCATATGGGCCATGCCGCAGTCCCAGCTAAACGCTTGTTCGCGGCCGAGCGAACGGTTCATCCCGAACCCTGATGAGCGTATCGTCGAATCCATCGGCACGTGGGTGGCCCGTAATGGGGGCTCGCGCACCTGTGGACAATAAGAGGGGCGTTTCGGTGGCTCAGTTCGTTGAAGGAATCCTTAACGTCCCGCCGCTCCTTGCCTACGTGTTCGTAGTGACCCTGGTCTTGCCGAAGATGCACTGTTCGTCGGTTTTCTTCTGCCAGGAGAAACAGCGGCCGTTCTGGGCGGGGTTGTTGCCAGCCGCGGCAACGTGCAGCTGTGGCTCATGATCGTGCTGGTCGTTTTGGCCGCGGTCCTGGGGGATTCGGTCGGTTACGAAGTTGGCAAGCATCTCGGCCCACGATTCCTTGATCTCGGGGTCTTCCGGAAGAGGCGAACGAAGCTGGAGGAGGCACAGGACTTTCTCCGCCGCAAAGGCGGCGCCGCCGTCTTCCTCGGACGCTTCGTAGCGTTCTTCCGTGCCCCCGTCATGCCTGCCTTAGCGGGCTCAGCACACATGCCGTACCGGCGGTTTCTGGCCTTCAACGTCGCTGGGGGCGCCACCTGGGGTGCAGGTTTCGTCCTCCTGGGCTTCCTGGCGGGCAACTCCTATGACACCGTCGCCAAGGCTGCCGGGCGCGATATCGCCGCC
This sequence comes from Arthrobacter sp. UYCu723, assembly GCF_054059215.1. Taxonomy (NCBI): domain Bacteria; kingdom Bacillati; phylum Actinomycetota; class Actinomycetes; order Micrococcales; family Micrococcaceae; genus Arthrobacter; species Arthrobacter sp. UYCu723. The sequence goes on along the minus strand of NZ_JBSSBW010000001.1, from coordinate 4,337,689 downwards.
ATCGCCGGAGCTGTCACGGTGGTCGGCCTCATCATCTGGAGGGTCGGGACGGCCCGCAGAGAGCCCCGCCGCCGGGAAGCGTCGAACGCCGAATGACACTTACGGACGGCGGTGCCTTGTCGGCGTCTGAGTTGCAATTCCGTTCTGACGAGGCGGACGTGACCCGAAGGGCCGATTGGCTACCAGGTGAGGTCCTGTGCCTTGATCTCGTAGTGGCCGTCACGTTGGGTGAAGGTCGCCAGGTACCCTCGTTTGACCCCGTTGACAACCATCTGGCAATCGGTATGCGTGGCAACCTTGATATCGGGAAAGTTCTTGCACTCCACGGCGGAAATAGTTACTTCGGGTGTCTTAGGCCGCGCTCGGGCCAAGATTCGGTCTGCCAGGAATTTGCCACTGGTCTGGGGGTCAAATACGACTAAGGACGGCGGGCTGGTGGCCGTGACGGTGGCCGTGGCTATCGGCGTGGCGGTCGTGGAAGCGCATCCTGTGAGTATCAGGAGTCCAACAAGGGACGAACCCAGACCACCTCTCATCCAGGGCCCCGCGGGCCGATTCTCGCCGACGCCCCGGCGCCAAATGGCATGAATGTTAATCCTTGGACGGTGAATATGATCGGTGGCCATGAAAATGTCCCCTCAAACAGTTGCCCTGACCGGACCGCGGGTTTCAGAGCTGAGTTGGAACCCTCGTGGACCCGATGCCCCTTCCCAGATGGTGCCCTCCTGAGCTTGGGGAATCCTTGGCTGCAGGCGAAGGCCGATCGCCGGACGTATTGCCTTTGCGATAGGCGGAGCTGTGGTCCGCAGCCCGAGGGTGGCCGGTCACCTAAAGATCCTCGACGACCTCCGCGACGACGGCGAGACGTTCTCCCGCAAGTCCGTCGCCAAGCCATGCGCAGGCTCGGCCTGGTCCGTATCTGCCTGAAGCGGTGGAAGACGACCACGGTCATCGACCATGCCGACGCCCACCACCAGGCCAGCGAGGTGAAACGGCAGTGGGGCACTCGCGGCACCGGCGAGACCGCCCGTATTCCGTGCAGCGCCCCGGTTCATCGAGGGCGGCGACGCAAGCAAAGCTGGAGCCGCTCATCACTGCCTCTTGACAAACGAACCTACATATCAGTCATCGGGCGGCCACGGCGGAAGCGTCGTCGTCGGGATACTGTCTGGCACTCGTGCCGGGGGGACATTCGCTTCCCGCGGAGTGGGTATGTACTGCTCGCGATCCCAGAGGTGTTGCAACAAGACCGTCTCCGGTTCCCAGGGATGCTCTTTGACACGCCGCCGCAGACGGGCCCGGAGCTCTTCCAGTTGAGGCCCGGTACTGTTGAGGAGGCTGTCTATGATTTCAAGTACCTGTAGCCGCAGGGACGTGCCTGCATACTCGTCGGACCCGGTCTCAGGGGACGGTGACGGCGGCGCCGCACCGTTGCCACAGGCGGGGAGCGGGCCGGGTTCGCGGGACGCGTCTTCCCCCCGGATCATGTCGCTTCTCCGTGTCCCCGCGAACGGCCGGCGGTCCGAGCGGTAGACAACGGCGCCCCTGCGACCGCTGTTCGTGCTCCGTTCATCGAGAATCACCGGTCTCCTATCCGGGCCAGGACGTCAGGGGCGCGTGCCCGACCAGACAAAATTGACGGTCGCTGTCCAGCCGGGCCGGAAGCCAGAGCGTGAACCTGTTTCCGCCCCTGGGCGCAGAATGCACATGGACACTTCCCGCGTGCGCCTCAGCGATTGCCTTGACGATCGGCAACCCGAGACGCTGTCTCCCGCTCACGGAGTTCGGACTGGAGACCGCGAACCGTTCAAATATTCGCTGATGCTCCTCGGCAGGAATCCCCGAACCAGTGTCAGAGACAAACAGTTCCAATCCTCCGATCAGGGCAGACGCACGCCCTGCGGCAGACGGGCTGTTGCGCATCGCTGCGGCGGGCGGATCAGCCCAGACGCCGCCGAGCGAGATCACGTCTAGTTCAGAGGTGGATTGCACGGCATTGGCGGCGAGCTGATCGACTGCCTGGGCCAAGCGCTCGGGATCGGCAAGGACCCAGCCGCCCGGCTTGACGCTGAGGATCCAGCGCCGGCGGCCCAGGCTGCTGGCCCGCTGCATGGCGTCATGCAGGAATTGATCTACGTCGATCCATTCGGCGTGGATGAAGTCCGGGCGTCCGCTTCCGGCCAGAACCTGGAAGCCGCTGACCAGGAGCTGCATGCGGTCCAGCTCCTTGAGGACCAGATGTCGCGTTCGCGCGACGTAGGCGACGTCGCCGCCGTCGTGGGCACTGAGTAGCTCGATGTGCCTTCTGACGACAGCAACGGGAATCCCCAGCTGATGACTGGCATCGTCGAGAATTTGGCGGATGTCGGCGCCGCCACGTTCGAGCCGATCGATCATAACGTTGAAGCTGGCGGCGAGCATGGCTACGTCGTCGTCAGCGGAGGAAGGCAACGGGACTCGTTGACCACAATCAGCGAGCGACAGACGTTCTGCGGCGTATCGGAGACTCCGGAGGGGGCGGAGCAGCCGAGCTACAACCACATACGCAACGAGGCTTGCCGCAAGGAGGGCCAGGAGGGAAATGGCGCCGTACGCGCCGAGCGACTGTAGGATCTCGCCCCGTTGAAGACCGGCGTCGCCCCTCGCTAGGACCGGGCCTCCTGGGCCGGACGTGGCGAGCTCGCCGGTGGAGACGGCGAGCCGCACGGCCCGGTCGTCCACGGTGAACGGCTCTCGGTTGGCGCGGTTGTCCAGCAGCCCCAACTGGACGGCGTGGGTGGCGACCCCGGAGACCAGCATTCCGGAGGCCATGAGGGTTACCAGGGTTGTCACCATGCGCGCCTTGACGGACCCTAGCGCACCTTTGAGTGCACCAGGCCACGCACCGGCAGTTTGCCTGGCGCCGGGGTCCCGGGGAGCGGCCGGCCTGACGGCCGCCCCCCGGGGTCCAGCGCCAGGATAGTTACTGGACACGGACGGCAAAGCCGGTTGCGGTGCCGCCCAGCGCAGACTCAACGCTCACGCTCTGACCCGCCCGGCCGACAACAGTCGATGTAACTCGTATGGCAAACGATCCCGCAGGGTCCACCACGGCCGTACCCAGGACGGTTCCCTCCAAGCCGCCGAGGTGTACGGTGACCGCCTGACCGGCCGGGATGGAGCTGGTGCCGTCAACCCGCCATTCGCGCTTGCTGGCCGTATAGCGGGCGGACGTAACCGCCACGGTGTCCGCCCGCGGGGTGACAGTCACCTGGGCGTCGCTGGAGGACCCGTCCGGGCTTCCGACCGTCAGTTTGAAGGTCAGCGCGCCCGGACTTGCAGGGAACTTGTAATGCGGGAAGGTGAACGTGGGACGGGCGGAATTGGCGCCGGTGAGGATGACCGTAGGATCACCCGGGCCCACAATCTGCGTCCAGGAATAGGTGGCCGCGCCGGTGGAGCCGCTGCCATCCAAGGTGACCTTGGTTCCGCGTTGCACGTTTTGCTGGTTTGGTCCGGCGTTGGCTGCTGCCGGGGCGGTGGCTGTGACCGTCACCGTGACAGTTGCCGTGCTCGGACCGCCCGGCCCGTTGACCGTCAGGGAGAAGACATATTCACCCGGTGCGGGTGCAGTGAAGCTGGGCCGGACCGCGTTGGGGTCGCTGAGGATCACTCCGGCAGGACTGCTCCACGAGTAGGTGGACACCGGACCGCTGGAGGCGGATCCGTCCAGTTGTACGTTCTGGCCTTCCGTGACCGTTTGATCTGCGCCGGCCTGGGCGGCCACCGGGATCGGAGCGCGGGCGTTGCCCGTCACCTCGACAGGCAACACGACTTCGCCCTTGGCATCTGACCTCACGGTGACAGAAACCGGAGGAGCCGCGAGGGGGCCCGATGCCAGGGAGCCCGATGCGAGCTCGCCGAACCCCACGGCGGTCAGGGTCCGCGCACCTGCTGTGTCGCTGGACACCGCTTCAACCGAGAGGACACCGGTGTCGGTGTTGAAGGTGGCCTTGCCGCTGACCTTGTCAACGACGTCGATCTTCTTCGCTGACGCCGGAACGTCGCTCGAGTTCGTGACAGTGACCGTGGCTGGCGGCTGGGGCCCCTCAAAGGCGATCCTGGCGAAGTAGTGGCCGCCGGATCCCTCCAGTGCCGTGGGGCTGAAGACCGCGTTGCCGGCTAAAGCATCAGAGAGCTGAATTGACTGCGGTCCGGATTCGCTTGACGCGAAGACGTCCACCGTCCCTGAGCCGAGCGATGACCTTGAATACGTCGCCCGCTCGGCGGCCACCCCGCTGTTGGTCGCGAGTTTTCCCTGCACGGTAAAGAGATCGGTCTCTACGCAGTCCGCCACGGGGCCTGGAACGGAAGGGCATGCATCCGCCGTGGCGCTCGGATTGATCCCCGGACCCTCGATGCGGAAGATATTGGACCCGTACGGGCTGCCGGTGATCTTGTGGGGGGTGGTGCCATCGCCGACGTAGGTGTTCTTGCCGGTCGCGTCCGGCTTGAGCGCGGGGTCGGTGGGGTAGGTGTCCCAGGTCAGGAACGGTCCGACCCTTCCTCCCAAGGCGCCCGAGAAGTCCCCCTTTCCGCCGATGCCGATGTCCTCGGTATCGAAGACGATGCCCGGCTTGGATGTCCGGACGGTCTTGGTGCCGGCCGGTGTGGTGAATTTGTAGTCGACGCCGTCCCTGACATTCGTGATTTTCAGTCGAAGCCGCGCAAAGGTGACCTGGTCGCCGTCGGCAACGGGCCCGCTGCCGAACGCCTGCTCCAAGGCGATGACGGCGAGCGCTTTTCCTCCGCCGGCCGTGTCCATCGTGCCGCTGGTGAGGGAATAGAAGCCTTCATCCGGGTAGTTCCCGGGGAAGGAAACCGGCTCTCCAGCTCGCCCAGCTGCCGCCGGCTGTCAGGCTGGCCCGTGGGATTCAGGACCATCAGGTGACCCGGAACCGGCTGCTCAAGCGTGCTGTTGAAGCCTCCGATCTGGAGCGCCGAAGAATCGCCCGTGATCTGCACGATGAGGTTATCCAGGACCTCTCGGGGCTGGGCTACGCCCTTGAGTCCGAAGAGCTCCACGGACCACCCGAGCAACGGCCTGTGCTTGGCGGGGCCCGCAAGATTCTTCAGCAGACCGTCCACTCTTTGCGGGCCATGACAAGGGAACTATATCCGCCCGACCTTGAACGACTGGGGCTCAAGACTTCCCTGGAACGGCTCGTGGAACCACATCAGGAACGCGGCCTCACCGTGCGCCTCTTGATCCCGGACGATGGAGGGATGGACCGCGGATTGTCGGCTTTGCTCTTCCGTGTGGTCAGGGAAGCGCTGTCAAACAGTGCCAAACATTCCGGTGCAACGATGGTGGTGGTTTCGCTGCGGACAGACCAGCGAGGCTCGGAAATAAGCATCTCGAACAACGGCAAGGGATTCGACACGGCACGGGGCGCCGGCGACGGCCATCTGGGCCTGCGGATACTCAAGGACACCATCCGTGAAGCCGGCGGAGACCTGGAAATTCTCAGCGTCCCAGGCGCGGGCACGACGGTGACAGCGCGGTTGCAGTCCCGCCTCGCGGCGACTCACTGACTCGTACGGGGATACTCAGGTTTCCTCCAAGGTCCGTGACTCCGGCGCAGGATATCTCCAAGCTGGGTGCGGCAAAGTCGGGTTACCGAACAAAAGGAGACCGGCTATGTCCCTATCACGTCGTCAGGTCCTGTTGATCGGGGGATTGGGCGTTCTCGGAGCCGGTGGCGCCATGTTGCCGGTCGGCTCGGTCGAGGCCAAGTCGGCCAGCCGGCTCAGCTCCAGCGAGATGCCGCGGCCATTCCAGTCAGCCTTTGTCCAGGCTCCGATCCTTCAGCCCTACGCCAGCGGTATCGATTCCGCGGACGGCTTGCCCGTCAATTACTACAGGCTGACTCAGAAGGCCGCCATGGCAAACATACTGCCACGGCTGCGCACACCCATCCTTGGTTACAACGGCTTGTTCCCCGGACCGACGCTCAGCGTGGATCAGGGCACAAAAGCCGTGCTGAGGATGCGGAACCAGCTGCCGGCCGCGCATGCGCTGGACGGGCACGCATTGTCCACGTCCACCCACCTGCATGGTTCTGCTTCGAAGCCGCAATTCGACGGGTACGCCAGCGACATCACCCACCCGGGGTTCTACAAGGACTACCACTACCCCAACTTCCAGCCGGCCCGCACGCTCTGGTACCACGACCACGGCGTCCACTTCACGGCCCTGAACGCCTATTCCGGGCTCGCCGCGCAGTACCACATGCACGATCCCATAGAACGGAAGCTCCTCCCGCAGGGCAACTTCGACGTCGCGCTGACGGTCAGCGATGCCATGTTCGCCGCGGACGGATCGCTGGGTTATGACGACAACAGCCACTCGGGACTCTGGGGGGACGTGATCCTGGTCAACGGCAAGCCCTGGCCTGTCATGAAGGTGCAGAAACGCGTCTACCGGTTTCGGATCCTGAACGGTTCCATCTCCCGTTCTTTGCGGCCCACGCTCAGCACCGGTGATCCAGTCGTGGTGGTGGCTACCGACGGCGGCCTGGTCCCTGTGGCGCAGGCCGTGGCCAGCTGGCGCCATGGTGGAGCGGAGCGGTACGAGATCCTCATCGACTTCCGGAGGTACAAGACGGGGCAGCGGATTGAAATCCGCAACTTGTCCAACAAGAACAACGTGGACTACGACTTCACCAGCAAGATCATGGCCTTTGACGTCACGGACGAGCCGGTGGACACCTCGGACCCCACCTGGAACCGGATTCCGACCACGCTCGTCAACAGCGAGGCCATGTCGCTGCAGAGCGGGCAGTCCGTGAAGACGCGTAAATTCCGGGTCAAGAGGAACGACAGTACCCAAATGTGGACCATCAACGACGACAGCTGGCAGGATGTGATCGCGAGCGGTTACAAGAAAGTCGTTGCCGACCCCGAACTCAACTCGGTGGAGATCTGGGAAATCGAGAATAAGTCCGGCGGCTGGTTCCACCCCCTCCACATCCACCTGGTGGATTTCCAGGTCCTCAGCCGCAACGGCCGGCCGCCCTTGGCCCACGAGCGCGGGCCCAAGGACGTCGTGTACGTCGGTGAAGGCGAGACTGTCCGGCTCCTCATGAAGTTCACCCCGCACAAGGGCCTCTATATGATGCACTGCCACAACTTGCCGCACGAGGACCACGACATGATGACCCAGTTCAGGGTGGGCCTGAAGGAAAACGACTTGGATGTCGATGATCCCATGACCGCTGCGAAAGCGGCCTGGGACGATGATCCGGAGTGAACACGGGAGAACGGACCGGCCATGGCAGGCGGTCGCGCCCGCGCCGCCGTCCGCCACGGCCAACCGTCGGGACGAACAGCGTCAGCGGGCGGACCCGGCTGCTCGTGGCGGCGTTGATTCCGGTCCTGGCTGTTCTGGCCATTCGCACCTGGCTGGTGGAACCTGTCGCAGTCTCCTCGGACAGCATGGCGCCGACTGTTCCCTCGGGCGCCGTCGTGTTCCTGTACAAGCCGGCAGCAGCTACGGGCTGGATCCGGAATGGCGTCGTCGTCGCGTTTGCCAGCCCGGTCGATGGCCGGACGGCCATCAAGCGCGTCATCGCGGGGGAGGGGCAAATCGTAGCCATCCGGGACTCGGAACTGTTCGTCGATGAAGTTGCCGTCCCGGAGCCATTTATCGACCACAGCCGGATAGACGGCACCTACTTCGGGCCCACGACGGTGCCCGCCGGCAGTGTCTTCGTTCTTGGGGACAACCGCGGCGTGTCAATCGATTCCAGGGACTTCGGGGCCGTGCCCTTGACGGCGATTCAAGGCACCCTGTTGACCGGCCAGAAATAGACGCCGTCCATAACGCCGCACGTGCGGCGTTGGCTCCAAGTTTTCCCGAGGTCGTATGTGGAGGATGGGCTTACCGATTTGCCAATTTGGGGGAACGATTTTGAATCCGATTCCGCGCATTGTTTCCAGCCCGGTTCTCAGCCGTCGCCAGTTCGGACTAGTGGTGGGTGGCGGGGCCTTCCTGCTGGTGGCCGGCGGGACTTACGGGGTCATATCCCGCAGTCTGCCTGGCAACGGGACGGGTCTGGCTACGGCCTTCGGAGCACTGTCCGTGGTCAAGGCGGGCCGCCTGACCAGACTTGATGCGCAGGGAAGGCCCGCCTCCAAGTCACTGTCAGCCGCGGTTGCACAGGTCAGCGCCGGAGCGGGAGCAGTCGCTGCGGCCGCCAGCGTGCCCCGATCCCAGCGGGAAGACAAGGCCCAGCGCGCCTCCGTCGCCACCCATTCGCACGACGGCGGCGAACTACCGGATTCGGACTGGCCGCAACCTGGAAACTTCACGTGGGGCGACGTCGTCGTGCTGGAAGTGGCCTTGAAGAATGACCGGCAGGTACCTGTGCTTTTCGGCCCAGGACAGCTCCGTTTGAAGCTGATCCCGAGTGGCATCACCGTCACCCCGCAGGACTTCGACAGGGTCCCGGGAACCATCGCCGCCGGCGCAACAGAGCATGTCTGGATCAGCTACCTGGCACCCCGCGATGCGGGTGATATGGAGCTGGAGTACTCGGAGCCCGAACGCGACGGACTGCTGAGCCTTGCGCTGCCACATTTGACCGTTAGCCAGGTGAAGTCATGAGCACTCTGGACATTCACATCAACGAGGGATTCCTCCCCATGGTGGACGGCTCGTTTGTATACCACCGGGGCTTCGGCGACCGGCCGACATTGGCCAGTGATCCCAAGCCGAGCCTCGCGGTGAGCCCCCGGGTGTTCCTCCGCAACGGGTCCGTGGTGGCGAGCCGCACCTACCCCCTGAGAGCCGCCGTCCCGCCGCGGGGACGTCCGGCGCCCGCTGCCAAGGATCCGGCCAAAGCCGGGGAATTCCTGGTCCGCCGGGCGTACTGGGCCAGCTTCTTCCCGGATCGGACCCTCATCGCCGAAACCGGCAGCACCATCAGCATCCGCGTGACCAACCACTTGGCCCAAGATCATTCGCTGCAGTTCCTCAACGCCGGGCCGCGAAACGGGAATGTTGGTACCGGCGTGATCAAGCCGGGCCAGAGCAAAATTCTGGAATTCAAGGCCCCCAAGGAGGGTACCTACCTCTATTGCGATCCCGGGGCTGATCCGGCTGATCCCACGGCCGACCCGGTCCAGCGGGTTCTTGGCCTCTTCGGGGCTCTGCTGGTGACGGATCCTGCCTCACCGTGGCGTCCCATGCCGAGCGGGCCGGAATTCGAGCGCCAATGGTTGTGGTTGCTCCACAACGTAGACCCTGTGTGGGCGGCCATCGCGTCCCGCAACGGAACCGTGGATCCGGACAAGACTCCCGTGTATCCCAGGTATTTCACCCTCAACGGTCGCAGCGGATTCCAGTCTCTGGCCGCTTCCACGGATGTGGCCCTCAACAGGCTCCGTGAAGAAGATACGCTGATGTCCGGTTCCGCCCGACAGGTCGATGTCCGCGATTTCAGCCGGGGGGCTACGGTTGGCACCGTCGGGACGGGCCAGCTCATGCGCTTCCTCAACGCCGGGATCGTGCATCACCAGCTCCATTTTCACGGAAACCATCTCTGGACCGCAGGCCGCAACGGCGAGATGTTCCCCCGCTCAGGCGGGAGGGTGGATGCCGATGGCCACGTTGTGCTCCAGCATTGGGAAGACGTGGTGGAGATGCACCCCCTTGACCGGAAGGACTCGCTGCTTCCGCTGTATCGCCCCCCGGAGGCAATTGATGAGGTGTGGAATGCCCGGAACGAGGACTGGGGGTACCCGATGCATTGCCACGCCGAACCGTCCCAGGTGGCCAGGGGTGGAATGTATCCAGGCGGACTGGTGGGCCACTGGTCAGTCGCTGCCCCCGGCCCAGCCACGGGTGGCTCGGACGCGCACCAGCTGTACCGCAGCCAGGTCGACTTCAGCTCGGATCAGATGAATGAGGGAAGCCCGGCGACGGAGTTCCGCCAGAAGCCGGATGTTGCCCATGAGTTTAAGTTCTTTAACCGCAAGATGAAATTCGACGACGGCGGCGAATTCGAGATGTGGACGTTCGAGACCGAGGACTCAGGACGGGTCTTCCCCGCCCCTCTAGTGCGGCTCACGGAGGGGCAGCTGTTCCAGGGCACGATCCACCCGAGCAAGAGGGTCCATACGATCCACTGGCACGGCATCGAACCGGATCCACGGAACGACGGCGTCGGCCACACCTCATTTGAGGTCTCCGGCTCTTACACCTACCAGTGGCGGCCGGATCGCGGACAACCAGGGAATCCGAATGTGGGGTCGGCAGGCACGTACTTCTACCACTGCCACGTTAATACCACCCTGCACGTACAGATGGGGATGTTCGGTGCGCTGATCGTCGACCCGGCGATCCATCCGGACTTCCCGGTGACTAAAGGGGCCCGCAGAGCCTTCGTCGACGGGCCCGAATATGACATCGATACTGAAACTATCCTGGTCCCGTACTCGGTGGATCCCCGCTGGCACGAACTCAACCATGCCGCCGGGCTCTCGGGCGACGACGCGGGGCTGGACAAATTCGAGCCGAAACACTTTTATCTGTTGGGCGGAGAGCTGGCACGTTCCTCCGGCAAAGAGGGCCCAGCCTTCCTCACCCGGATCCGCGCTCGCGTGACCACCGGAGGCACTGCCAAGCCCACACTGCTCCGCCTGCTCAACGCAAACTACTTCCCGGTGAACGCCTATTTCACCGATGCTGCCGGAAAGCGGGTTGCCATGGCTGAACTGATAGGGCACGACGGACGGCCCTTCCGCGACACGTCAAGTCCCTCAGGACCCGCGAAGCCGATTTCCGCCACGGGTCCCCTGCGGACAGCCATCATCAATTTCGGTGCCGCCGAGCGGTTTGACATCCTCCTCTACCCGCCTGCGGCCGGAACCTACAAGCTCACCGTCGACCTGCTGGACTGGATCACCGGAAAGGTCGTTGCAACCCGTCAGATTCCGGTCGTCGCCAGCTGACCTGGAGTCACTGCGCCGTTGCAGCTTTCCGGGAAGACATCCGATCCGCTCTGCTGTTCAGTCCGAAGGCCGCGGACGCGTGTCCTGGCTGGTCCCGCGCAGCGGGAAGGGTGACGGTCGCGGCATCAGACGGCGAACTCGCAGTCGAATACCGCGGCAGACACCCGGAACCGGCGACAACCCTGAACAACTCCAACCGGTGTGCCCCTCCTGCCCGTAGCCTTACTTGGGGCGGCCTACAGGGCCTATGGTTGGGCGTATAGAACCGTCGACAGGAGCACCGCATGATTACCCTGCAGATCGAACACCAGGTCCGGGACTTCGGCATGTGGAGGAGGGCATTCGACAGTGACCCGCTGGACCGCGCCGCTTCGGGAGTACGGTCCTACCGGATCTCTCGTCCGCTCGACCAGGAGGACTACGTGATGCTGGAGATGGATTTCGATACGCAGGAGGCCGCCGTGGACTTTCTGGGCCGGCTGCAGAACGACACGTGGAAAACCGGTGTGACGGCGCCGGTGCTGGTCGGTGAGCCATCGACCAGGATCATCGAGACGGTCGCCATCGAGAAGGTGGCAACCTAATAGCTCCTGCACTCCGCTGTTGGGTCGCGATCTCCGGATTCAGTCGGGCAAGGTCCACAGCCACGAAGTTCCATCGCGAGCAGTGCGCGGGGAGTTGCGCCAATCATCTGCCGCTGTCCCGGAGGTGCTGGATGAGCGCGTCGAGGATCGGCAGTTGTCCACGTACCAGCTTGGTGCGGGCTTCGGCCTCTCTGGCCCAAGCGGCGTCGTCGATCTCGGGGTAGCTTCTGACTGTTCCGGATCCCCTCGGCCATTCCAGTGAAAAGGTGTTGCTCACGATTCGGTCGGGTTCAAAGTCCGACTCCGCCATGAAGACCGTGATGATCTTGCCCGAGGGTTGCCGGAAAATGCCCAGCGGGATGTAGTCCGCGGAAGGTGGTGCAGGAGTGCCCATTTCCTCTGCGAACTCACGCTGCGCGGCCACCAGCGGGTCCTCGTCTTCCAGGTATTCACCCTTGGGAATGGACCAGGAGCGAGCATCCTTATGGGCCCAGAACGGTCCGCCCATATGGGCTATCCAAACTTCCAACTCCGATGTAGGGCTCCGCCGGTGAAGCAGAATACCTGCGCTCCGAACCGTCATTTGACCTCCACTTCCCTAGATTATCCCTGCGCCGGCTGACGTGGGGAGACGGGGATTTCGTGATTAAAACGCCGAGGACGATCCAAATCTCATCGGTGATCACGGCTCAGCCTATGCCCGCTGCCAAGACCTCTCGTCGGACCCGGGCAGTCCGCCCGGACATGCGGCGCTCCAGGTAACGCGCCAAATGGGAGATGAGGACGTTGGTGACCACGTACACCGCGGCGATGATCAAGTACGTCTGGATCAGGTGGTTGGTGTAGGCCGTGAGATTGTTGGAGGTCTTCATCAGCTCCGGATAGCTGACGGCGTACCCCAGGGTGGTGTCTTTGAGCAGAACCACCAGTTGGGCCACCATGGACGGCACCACGATCCTGATCGCCTGTGGAAGCACGACGCTGCGCATGACCTGGCCCTGGGACAGGCCCAGGCTCAGCCCGGCCTCGCTCTGACCGGCCGGAAGGGCCTTGATGCCGGCCCGGAAGATTTCGGCCATCACGGCCGAACTGCACAGGATGATGGGGATGACCAGCTTCCAGAAGATGTCGGGGTTAATCCCGTATTGGGGGAGTCCGCTGACGAAGATATAGACCACCAGCAGAAGCGGAACGGAGCGGAAGAACTCGATCCAGCCCGTGGCGATCCGCCGCAGGTTCGGGCGCACCGACAGCCGGCCGAGGGCGAGGACAAGTCCCAGCGGCAAAGCAAAAACCGCGGACGCCGCCGCCGCTGCGACCGTGTTGCCCAGGCCGGCAAGCAGGAAGAGCAGGTACGGCACCTGGGTGAATTCAACCCAGCGGTCGGCCGCGAGTTGGCCTGCCTGCCCGAACCGCAGGAGTGTCACGGCCGCGAGGCCGGCTATGCCGAGCAGGCTGAGCACGGTGAGGACCCGGATCCGACGTCGCGCCCTGGGCCCGGCGGCGTCGAAGAGACTGTCCTGTGTACTCACGGCTGGAACCCCTTCATCGTTGGACCCTCAGCCGTTCTTCCAGCCGGGCTCCCAGTCCGCCAGCCAGCAGTGAAATGACCACATAGGCGACGGCGGCCATCAGATAGGTGGTCAGGCCAAGGGCCGCTTCGTTATTGATCTCCGAAACCTGCAGGGTGAGGTCCTTCACGCCGATGACGCCGGCCAGCGAGGAGCTGAGCAGTATGCCGATGAACACGTTGACGATCGGCTGGATCACGCTGCGGAAGGCCTGGGGGAAAAGCACAAAGCGCAGCACTCCGAAGAAGTCCAGGCCGATGGAGCGGGCGGCCTCAACCTGGCCCACCGACACCGCATTGACCCCTGTTCTGATGGCCTCGCACGTGAACGCGCCGCCCAGCAGGATCATGGAGATGGCGGCGCAGGTGAACAGGTCGAACGTGATGCCGATGTCCGGGAGTCCGAAGGTCACCACCACCAACAGGCTGATCAGCGGGATGTTGACGAAGAGTTCCACGTACAGCCGCCCCACAGCGCGCAACGGCAGTATGGGGCTGACCCGGCAGGCGGCGATAACGGTCCCGACAGCGAGCGACCCGAAAAAGGCGACGGCGGTCAGCCGCACCGTCATCCAGAGGCCCGCCAGCAGTTCGTCGAGGTAGGTGGTGAATAGTTGGTCCATAGGCCCGGCCTCAGGCTTCGATGGCGGGCGGCTTCGGCGGGTCGGTCTTGAGCACCTGACCCACGGTGGCTTTCCACAGTGCGTCCCAGGAGCCGTCTGATTCAACGATATTCAGCCATGCATTGACGAAGGCCAGTGCGTCCGTGCCTTTGTGGAGTCCGATTCCGTATTTGTCACTGTTGCCAAAAGTTTCGCCGACGATCTTCACGTCCTTGTTCCTGGCCGCATTGGACAACAGGATGGACTGATCAATTACGTAGGCCTCCACCCGGCCCTGCTGGACTGCGGCGAGGCACTTGGGGTTGTCATCGAATGTTTGCACGTTCGCTTCCGGGGCCACCTCCTTCAGGAGGGTGACGCCGGTGGACGCGCTCTGCGTTGCCACCGTTTTGCCTGCGAGATCAGCGACGGACTTGATGGAGGTGTTGTCTGCCTTCACCAGGATGGCCGATTTGGACTCATAGTAGGGGCCGCCGAAATCCACTTTTTCGGCGCGCTTGGGGGTGATGGAGTAGGTGGCAAAGATGACATCCACCGAGTTGTTCTGCAGCAATGTCTCACGCGTATCCACGGTGACCTGAGAAAGGTTCTCCTTCGGCTCGCCGATGATGTACTTGGCGAGGAGCTGTGACAGGCCGGCATCGAACCCCGACACTTTGCCGGTGCCAGGATCCCGCAGTGAAAAGAGCGTGGAGGTGTCAGTGCCGCCGCGCACCAACTGGCCCTTGGCCTTGATCGCCTGGGCCCAGGCGCTGGCCTGCACGATTGAGTCCTGGGCCACGGCGCCCTTGGCCAGCACAGCGTCGAACGCGGCCAGGTCGATGACCGAACCGGCTGCCGCCCCGCTGGCGCTGGCAGAACCGGATGCGACCGGCAGCGTCGGTGAGCCGCCACAGCCCGCGAGTGCACCGGCACCCAAGGCACCAAGCCCCAGCGCAAGCGCTCCCCGCCGGCTTAACAGCCGGGACGAAAACCTCTTAAGTTCTGACATAAGTTGGTCCTCTCGTGGCCGGCGACACCCAACCGATCGCCGTCGTCGGTTCCAACCTATGACTGAATCCCGATCGAATTGGCGAATGCCACAGAAAACAGTCCCGGATCGTAACAATGGTAGTGGGTATCCGGTTAGCTCAGGTTGTGCTTTTCGATCCCGGACCGTGGGCGACGATTTGGCGATAGGTGGCTGGCGCCTGCTGTGCGCCGAGACCGAGCAGGGATTGGAAGGCCGCCATGGGTGTGCTGCGCCGGTTGTAGCGGAACGTTAACTCGTCGAGGTACACCTGCAGGTGTTCATTGCCCACGGAGCGGTGGGTTCCCCGCAGCCATGTCTTGAAGTTGCTGATGGCGCGCGGTGCACGCGGGGAAGGACAGGGTCGGGGTCGCCGGCTCTTTTGGCGGCCCGCTGGGATCGCGGGCGGTGGTCGTAGCCTTTGTTCCTCAACGGGACGTACCCCATCCAGCCGTCGGTGTGCACGATGGCGCCGGGAGCCACAGTGTCTGTCACGAAAGTGCCCAACGTGTCGCCGGACGCGTTGGGGATCACCTTCATCCGGACGCGTCCGGAGCCCTGACCACGCACCTCCACCGCCACGACTATCTGCGCGGCCCGGGCCGTGAGATTTCTGCCGCCGCGCCGGCCCACCTCCGGGCCGCCGACTTCGCATTCGTCCACCTCTACCTCGCCGGTCAGCAGGGTGCGTTCGGGGTTGACCATGGCGCGGCGCAGTTTGTGGAGCATGGTCCAGGCCGTCTCGTAGCGGCTGAGTCCGAGCTGGCGCTGCAGCTGCCTGGCCGAGATCCCCGGAGTTCCCGTCGTCATCAGGTAGGCCGCCCAGAACCACAAATGCAGTGCAGTGTGGGTCTTGTGGAGCACGGTACCGGCTGTCAGCGAAACCTGGTAACGGCATGCGGCGCATTCCCACAGCCCCCGCGCCGCCACGGGCCAGGCGGACTCGCCCTTGCACCGGGGACACGAATAGCCATCCGGCCAGCGGCACTCAAACAGATAGCCCAGGCAAGCCTGCTCGTCGCCGAATCTCGCCTGGAACTCCAGAATCGTCTTCGGAAAGTCCGGTCTCGACATTTACGCAGTCTACCTGAGCTAACCGGATACCCACTACAATGGTTTTGCGCTGGCGTGACGGGCCTATGCGCTCTCAGCAGCGACCTGAAGGCCCAACTCCGCCTTGAGTGCGGCCACATGGCCCTTGGCGGTGACGTGGTACTTCGCCAAGGTGACCGCGCCGTCGGGATCGAGAACGACGGTTGAGCGCACAATCCCCTCCTCGATTTGCCCGTCGACGAGCTTTTCGCCCCAGGCGCCGTATGCGAGGGCCACGGAATGGTCCTCGTCAGAGAGGAGGGGGAAGGTGAGGGTGAAGTCGCCGGTGAAGTCCTTGAGGGACTGGGGTGCGTCGGGGGAGATGCCGAGCACTTCGTAGCCGGAGGCTTTCAGTGAGGCAAGGTTGTCGCGGAAATCGCACGCCTCTGTGGTGCAGCCGGGCGTCGCAGCCTGCGGGTAGAAGTACACGATGACGTTCTTGCCGCGATAGTCGGCAACGGAAACCTGCTTGCCAGCGGCGTCCGGCAGGGTGAACTCCGGCGCCTGCGTGCCGGGCTGGAGCTTGGTGGTCAGCTGGGGGCTCATGGGGTTCCTTTTGGGTCTGTGGGGGTCTGTTTACTGACAATGGTTACTGACAATGAGAGTCTGCGGTTGCACTATTGCGGACTCAGATACTGTACTCCGCGGGTCCTCGCACCTTGGCATAGTGCCCGGGAACGAACCGGTAGCCTCCGCCGCGCACCGTGGCGATGGCGTGCCGCGCCCGCCGCAGCTTGCGCCGCACCCGGCCGACATAGACGTCGATGGAGCGCGATGCCGCCGCCGGGGAATCGAACGATTCCAGGAAACGTCGGAGCTCATCGCGGCCGACGGTGCGGGAGCAATTCTCCACCAGGTACCGCAGCAGCTTGAACTCGATGCCGGTCAGTGGCACGGGCTTCCCGTCCAGCAAGACCTGAGCGGCGGCAAGATCCACGCACACCAGACTGGGGTGACCCGCCGTCGGCGGGAGGTGGGGGGCGCCGTCGTCGTCCTCTTGCGGGGAGTCCTCCGAAGCGGACGACGACGGTACCGGGTTTCCGCCGTCGGCGGAAGTTGCAGCCCCGGGGGCAGGCCAAACCTGGGCTTCCGCCTCCGGGGCAATGCTCCAAACATGTTCCAGCAGCAGTTGTGCGGCGCGGGCCATCACTGCGTCCTCTATCTCCTGCCCGCGGCCCGGGGTGACCCAGACGGCCACGCCATGTGCCCTGAGCCGCGGACCGGATTCCGGAACCGGGGCCGGATGCGCATACATGCCTCGCGGGGAATGGATTTCGGCTGCCATGGAGGCCGTCATATGCCGCCGCGGCGGAGGAGGTTGCCGGTGGGGGTGTGGTCGTTGATCAGGGTGCCGCGGAGGTAGGTTTTGCGGACCACGCCGGAGAGGGCCTTGCCGTCGTAGGGGGTGATGGGGTTTTTGTGCTTGAGTTTGGTGACGTCGACGACATAGGCCTGGTCGGGGGCGAAGACGGAGAAGTCGGCGTCGTAGCCGAGCGCGAGCTGGCCCTTGTTGGTCAGGCGGGCCAGTTCTGCGGGTTTGGCGGCCATCCAGGACAGGACCTGTTCCAGGGTGATGCCGCGGTGCCGGGCCTCGGTCCAGATCAGGGACAGGCCCAGCTGGAGCGAGGACACCCCGCCCCAGGCGACGGCGAAGTCGCCGTTTTCCAGGTCCTTCAGATCCAGGGTGGACGGGGAGTGGTCCGAGACGATGCAGTCGATGGTGCCCTCCTGCAGGCCCTTCCAGAGCAGTTCCCGGTTGGAGGCCTCGCGGATCGGCGGGCAGCACTTGTAGGCGGTGGCGCCGTTGGGGATTTCCTCGGCCATCAGGGTGAGGTAGTGCGGGCAGGTTTCCACGGTGAGGTGGACGCCGTCGCGCTTGGCGGTGGCGATCATGGGCAGGGCGTCCGAGGAGGAGAGGTGCAGGATGTGGGCGCGGGCGCCGGTCCAGCGGGCGCGTTCGATGACCTCGGCGATGGCCTTGTTCTCGGCCCCGCGCGGGCGGGAGGCCAGGAACTTCCCGTACTGGTCGCCCTCGGCGGACGGTGCGTGGTCGATCGCGTGGGAGTCCTCGGCGTGGACGATCATGAGCGAATCGAAGGACTTCAGCGCGGCCATGTCCTCCTCCATCTCGTCCGCCTCCAGGTGCGGGAACTCGTCCACGCCGGAGTGCAGCAGGAAGCACTTGAACCCGAACACGCCCTCGTCGTGCAGGGGGCGCAGGTCCGCCTGGTTTCCCGGGATGGCGCCGCCCCAGAAGCCGACGTCCACGAACGCCTGGTCCGCGGCGACTTCCCGCTTGAGTTTGAGGTTTGCCACCGTGGTGGTGGGCGGGATGCTGTTCAGCGGCATGTCGATGATGGTGGTCACCCCGCCGGCCGCGGCGGCCCGTGTCGCGGAGGCGAACCCCTCCCACTCGGTCCGGCCGGGCTCGTTGACATGGACATGGGTGTCCACCAGCCCGGGGATCAGGGTCTCGTCGTCCGCGAGCTCGATGGTCTCGGCGCCGGCCAGGCCGTTGCCCAGCGGCTCGATCGCCACGATCTTCCCGCCCCGGACCCCGACCTCCCGGGCCGCGATGCCGGCGGTGGTGAGGATGTGCCGGCCGCGGATGACCAGGTCAAATGTCTCTTCAGGCATGGATGGCCTCCTTCGTGTCGGCGTTCGTTGCCGGAGCCAGGGCCGCCAGCTGCTCGCCGATGCGCCGCCCGAGGCGTTCCAGCAGCGATCCCGCTTCCGCTATACATGTGTCTACATTGCTTTCCAGCTCCGTCAAAGCATGAACGTCCCGGAAGCCGGACCGCCGGAGCTGTTCCGCGCCCAGCGTGGTGCGTCCGCAGACCGCGATGACGGGGACTCCGGCGCGTCCGGCTGCCCGGGCAACACCCATGGGAGTCTTGCCGAGCAGGCTTTGTTCATCCAGGCTGCCTTCGCCGGTGATCACCAGATCCGCACCGGCAAGCCGCTGCCCGAGTTCGGTGAATTCAAGCACGACGTCGATGCCCGGCCTGCGCGTCGCGGCCAGGACCGCGATGGCGGCGTAGCCCGCGCCTCCCGCGGCCCCGGCGCCCGGGGCTTCCGCTGCCTTTACGGCGCGGGGGCCGATCTCCTTCGCGAGCACGTCGACAAAGCGGGACAGCGCGGCGTCGAGCGCGGCGACGTCCGAAGGGGTGGCGCCCTTCTGGGGACCGAAGATGGCGGGGGCGCCTTCGGGGCCGAGCAGCGGGTTGTCCACGTCGCTGGCCAGGATGAAGCGGGCCTCGTCCAGGCGGGTGTCGAACCCGGAGAAATCGATCTGGTGTAGCCCGGCCAGGGCGCCGCCGCCGGGCGGGAGTTCCCGTCCGTCGGCGGCGAGGAGTTTGGCGCCGAGTCCCTGGAGGATCCCGGCGCCGCCGTCGGTGTTGGCGCTCCCGCCGACGCCCAAAATGATCTGCCGGCACCCGGCGTCGAGCGCTGCGCGGATCAGTTCACCGGTGCCCAGGCTGGTGGCCCCGGTGGCGTCCTTGATGCCGTCCGGCAGTACGGCGAGCCCGGACGCGGCGGCCATTTCAATCACGGCTTCGCGTCCGCGGACCGCGAACTCGGCCCGGAGCGGCTGCCCGGTAGGGCCGCTGACCAGGGCGCTCCGGCGGGTGAAGCCGGAGCCGACGGCGGCATCGAGGGTGCCCTCGCCGCCGTCGGCCACGGGAATCCGGAGGACATCCAGCTCACCGCGGGAGCCTGCGGTTCCCCATGCTGCCCGCAGCCCTGCTTCCAGGTGACGGGCGACGTCGGGGGCGGACAGGGAGCCCTTGAACTTGTCGGGGGCGATGACCACGCGCATGCTGGTTCCTCCTTCCATTGTTTGCGTTAGGCCAGCGAGGAGAGGATGGCGGTAGGAGCGTCCTCGCGGGTTTCGGCCAGGTCCTCGAACTCGTTGACGGCGTTGATTTCGGTGCCCATGGAGATGTTGGTGATTTTTTCCAGGATCACTTCGACCACGACGGGGACGTTGAACTCGCCCATGAGTGCCTTGGCCTTGCCGAATGCCGCGGGCAGGTCGTCCGGGTTTTGCACCCGGATGGCCTTGCAGCCCAGGCCCTCGGCGACCTTGATGTGGTCCACGCCGTAGCCGTTGGTCTCGGGGGAGTTGATGTTCTCGAAGGCCAGGGACACGTTCTGTTCCATCTTGAAGCCGCGCTGGGACTGCCGGATCAGGCCCAGGTAGGAGTTGTTCACCACCACGTGGATGTAGGGGAGGTTGAACTGTGCGCCGACGGCCAGTTCCTCGATCATGAACTGGAAGTCGTAGTCGCCGGACAGGGCCACGACGGTCTCGTCCGGCTTGCCGCGGACCACGCCCAGGGCGGCCGGGCCGGTCCAGCCCAGGGGACCGGCCTGGCCGGCGTTGATCCACTTCCGCGGGCCGAAGACGTGCAGCATCTGGGCGCCGGCGATCTGGGACAGGCCGATGGTGGACACGTAGGTGGTGTCCTTCCCGAAGGAGCGGTTCATTTCCTCGTAGACGCGCTGCGGCTTGATGGGGATGTTCTCGAAGTGGGTCTTGCGCTGCAGGGAACCCTTGCGTTCGGTGCATTCGGCGACCCAGCCGGAGTAGTCCGGCAGTGTGTCTGCCGTCTTGCGTTCCCGGGCCAGCTCAATCAGGCCCTCCAGTGCCGCGCCGGCGTCGGAGGCGATGCCCAGGTCCGGGGAGAATACCCGGCCGATCTGGGTGGGTTCGATGTCGATGTGCACGAACGTGCGGCCGGCAGTGTAGGTGTCCAGGCCGCCGGTGTGGCGGTTGGCCCAGCGGTTGCCGATCCCGATCACGAAGTCCGCGGCCAGCATGGTCTCGTTGCCGTAGCGGTGCGAGGTCTGCAGGCCCACCATGCCGGCCATCAGCGGGTGGTCATCCGCGATGGCGCCCCAGCCCATCAGGGTCGGGATGACCGGGACGTTCAGCAGCTCGGCGAGCTCCACCAGCTGCGCGGACGCGCCGGCGTTGATGATGCCGCCACCGGCGACGATCAGCGGGTGCTTCGCTGCGGTCAGCATGTCCAGGGCCTTTTCCAGCTGCTTGCGGCTGGCCTTGGGCTTCTCGACGGCCAGCGGCTCGTAGGTGTCGATGTCGAATTCGATCTCGGCCATCTGCACGTCGATGGGCAGGTCCAGCAGCACGGGGCCGGGGCGGCCGGAGCGCATCAGCTGGAAGGCCTTCTGGAAGGCGCCCGGAACCTGGCCCGGTTCCAGGACGGTCATGGCCATCTTGGTGACCGGCTTGGCGATGGTTTCGATGTCCACGGCCTGGAAGTCTTCCTTGTGCAGCTTGGCCACGGGAGCCTGGCCGGTGATGCAGAGCATCGGGATGGAGTCCGCCCAGGCGGCGTACAGTCCGGTGATCATGTCGGTGCCGGCGGGCCCGGAGGTGCCGACGCAGATGCCGATGTTGCCGTCCTTGGCCCGGGAGTAGCCGTCAGCCATGTGGCTGGCGCCTTCCACGTGCCGGGCGAGGGTGTGGCGGATCCCGCCGTGCTCCCGCATGGCCGAGTAGAACGGGTTGATCGCCGCGCCTGGCAGGCCGAACGCCTCGGTGGCGCCCTCCTTTTCCAGGATGGCGACGGCTGCGTCTACGGTGCGCATCTTCGTCATGGTGTACTCCTTGAAAGTCAGTGGGAAAGTCTGTTTTTGGGTGTGCTGATGGAGGCCCGCGAACCGTCGCGGGGCACTTTGGGGGAGTCGCCGTCGTAAATCACGACGGCGGCCGGCATGTTCGTGTCGAAGTGCCCCTTGGCGGGGCGGCCTGGCCGCTTAGTTGCGGCCGCTGAGCTTCAGGACCTGCTTGAAGAGTCCGGAGTGGTCCAGTCCGCCGTCGCCCTGGTTGACGGTCGCGGCGACGAGCTGGGCTGCGATGGCGCCGAGGGGGATGGAGACGTTGGCTTCGCGGGCTGCGGAGGTGACGATGCCCATGTCCTTGTGGTGCAGGGCAAGGCGGAAGCCGGGCTCGAAGTCGCGGTCGAGCATCTTCTGGCCCTTCTGGTCCAGGACCTTGGAGCCGGCAAGCCCGCCGCCGAGGACCTTGAGGGCGGCGTCGGTGTCGACGCCGTAGGCCTCGAGGAAGGCGATGGCCTCGCCCAGGACCTGGATGTTGACGGCCACGATGAGCTGGTTGGCTGCCTTGACGGTCTGGCCGGAGCCGGACGGGCCGACGTGGACGATCGTTTTGCCGACAGCGTTGAGGACGTCCTGTGCTGCCTCGAAGTCGGCTGCCTCGCCGCCCACCATGATGGAGAGTGCGGCGTTGATGGCGCCCTGCTCGCCGCCGGACACGGGGGCGTCGAGGGCGCGGAGGCCGGCTGCCTTGGCGTCGTCGGCCAGCCGCTTGGCGACGTCCGGGCGGATGCTGCTGGCATCGATCCACAAGGTGCCCTGCTTGGCGTTGACGAACAGTCCGTCCGGGCCGCCGACTACGCCTTCGACGTCCGGGGAGTCCGGCACCATGGTGATGACGACGTCGGCGTCCTTGACGGCGTCCGCGATGCTCGTGGCGCCCTGGCCGCCTTCGGAGACCAGCTTGTCGATCTTGTCCTGGCTGCGGTTGAAGCCGGTGACGGTGTGGCCGGCCTTGACGAGGTTGATGGCCATGGGCAGGCCCATGATTCCGAGTCCGATGACTGCAACGTTGCTCACGATGGTTCCTTATCTGAAGTCTGGTGGTGGTGCGTAGGGCGGGATCGAGGGGTTAGCTGGCGACGCGCTGGCGGATCGCCCAGTTGAAGGCGGTCTCGGCCGGTTCCTTGTATTCGAGGCCGATGTAGCCTTCGTAGCCGAGTTGGCGGCTGCGGGTGATCCATTGGCCGAGGGGGAGCTCACCGGTTCCGGGAGCCCCGCGGCCGGGGTTGTCGGCGATCTGGATGTGGCCGAAGTCCTTGGCGTGGTTCTCGATGACGGCCGCGACGTCGTCCCCGTTGACCGCCAGATGGTAGAAGTCGGCGAGCAGCTTGATGTTCTCCACGCCGGATTCGGCCTTGACCCGGGAGATGACCCGGAGGGCATCGTCGGCGGTCAGGAGCGGGTACTTGGGGGCGCCGCTGACCGGCTCGAGCAGGACGGTGCCGCCGATCCGGGCGACGCCGGCGGCCGCGGTCGCGAGGTTTTCGGCGCCGATGGCGTCCTGCTTGTCGGCGGACTCGCCGTCGATCCGGTTGCCGTAGAGGGCATTGAACGCCTTGCAGCCCAGGCGTTCGCCGATGCCGGCGACAACATCGATGTTGTCCAGGAACTCGGCCGAGCGGGCAGGCCAGGACACCAGGCCCCGGTCCCCTCCCGGCATGTTGCCGGCATTGAAGTTCAGGCCGGTGAGCTGGACTCCGGCGTCGGTGATGGCCCGCTCGAAGCCGGTGATCTCGGCGTCGCCGGGGACGGAGGTCTCAAAGGGCCACCAGAATTCGACGGCGTCAAAGCCGGCAGCCTTCGCCGCGGCGGGACGCTCCAGCAGGGGCAGCTCCGTCAGCAGAATGGAGCAGTTCACGGAATACGTCATTGTGGGTTCCTTCGGGCTCTGCACCGGATCGGGTCCGGTGTTTTCTTGCTTATTTCGTATGATGGAAACTATATCTTGCTCTGTGAAAAGTTTAGGTTGTCACGGGGGAGCAGTCAACCCCCGGAACGTCGAACAGCCGTTAAACACCTGCGCCCCGGCCAGGGGCCGGGGCGCAGGGGAGGCAACAACGGGCTCAGGTGAGGCGGATCTGCCTGTTCATGTCCTTGTACAGCAAGTAACGGAACTGGCCGGGACCACCGGCGTAGCAGGCCTGCGGGCAGAAGGCGCGCAGCCACATGAAGTCGCCTGCCTCCACCTCAACCCAGTCGTTGTTGAGCAGGTACATGGCCTTGCCCTCCAGGACGTACAGGCCGTGCTCCATGACGTGGGTCTCCGGGAACGGGATGACCCCGCCCGGCTGGAACGTCACAATGTTCACCTGCATGTCGTGGGCCAGGTCGCTGGAATCCGTGAAGCGGGTGGTCTTCCAGGCGCCGTCGGTATCCGGCATCGCGGTGGGTTCCACCTCGGCATCACTGGTGACGAAGGACTTTGCCTCGTAACCCTCGAGCCGCTCGTAGGCCTTGCGGATCCATTGGAAGGAGACAATGTCATCCGAGACGTTCTCCAGGCCCCAGGTGGCACCGGCGGCCATGTAGGCGTAGCCGCCTTCCTCAAGCTGGTGCAGTTCGCCGTCGAGGGTCAGGTTGACCTTGCCCTTAGTGACGAAGACAACGCCCTCAACACCGGGCTCAAACTCGGCCTTCGGAGCGCCGCCGCCGGGGCCGATCTCCACGATCAGCTGCGAGAACGTGGTGGCAAACCCGGAGATCGGGCGGGCCAGGATCCAGGAGCGGGTGTTGGAGAAACCCGGCAGGGTGCTGGTCACAATGTCGGTCATGACGCCCTTGGGGATGACCGTGTAGGCCTCCGTGACGATGGCCCGCTCCGTGGTGAGGTGGGTCTGCGGCGGCAGTCCGCCCTGGGGGTAGTAGTACTTGCCCATCATTGGATCCTTACTTCGAAGTGGAGTGTGCCAGCCGCGGGTGCGCCAGTGCGGTCAGCTGGGAAAGTTCGACGCCGGCAAGCGCCTGGACCTCTTCGGTCCCCACGGCGCCGCACTGGACGCCGCGCAGGACGAAGGCGGCCAGGGCCCGGGCGGTGGCGGGTTCGTCCATGACCCCGCCTTCGGTGCGCTCAACGTAGTTGCGCAGGCGCGCCGCTGCGGCGGGAAGGCCCTCACGGTAGAACGCGTAGGTGGCGGCGAAGCGGCTGGGCAGCTGGGCCGGGTGCAGGTCCCAGCCCTGGTAGTAGCCACGCTCAAGCGAGCGGCGGACCAGCCGGCCGTGGATCCGCCAGGCATCCTCGACACCATCGCCCACCGGGATGATGTTCGTGGAACCGTCGGAGAGCCGGATCCCGGTGCCGGCCACGGCGAGCTGCATGACCTCCTTGGCGAAGTCCGCCACAGGGTGCTCCATGGACTGGTATTCCGCCGAGATCTGCAGGGACGCCGAGTAGTCGTAGGTGCCGTAGTGCAGGGCGCTGATCCGGCCGGGAACAGCGTGTGGCAGCTGCGCCACAGGGGAGGTGCCGTCTGGGCCCAGGATGAGCTGCGGCGTTTCCACCTGGACCTCAAAACGGAGCCGGCCGGCGGGAAGCCCGTGGACTTCCTCCAGCCGGGACACTGCGAAGTCCATCGCCTGCACCTGGGCCACCGTGGTGACCTTGGGCAGTGTCAGGATGAGCCCGGCAGGTAGTTCCCCGGCGGCCGCGAGGGTGGAGACGAACAGGTCCAGGGTCCGCAGGCCGCGGGCCCGGGTGGCTGCCTCGAAGCACTTGAAGCGGATACCGATGAACGGCGGGGCGGTGCCGGCGGCAACTGCCGCGGCCACCGCGTTGGCGGCAGCAACGGCGTCGGCGTCCTCCGCGTCGTCGCCGCGGTCACCGTAGCCATCCTCGAAGTCCAGGCGCAGGTCCTCGATCGGCTCGCTGGCGAGCTTCGCGGCAACCCGCTCCGCAACGGCGGAAGCGAGTCCGCTGTCCTGGCCGAGCAGGGAACCCAGGCGGGCCAGCCCACCGTGGGCTTCCGCCGTCGCGAGCGCCTGCGCGCCCCATTCGGCGGCGAGGGACGGCGTGAAACGGTCCGCCGGCACGTACACGGTGTGCACGGGCTGGCGGCTGCCGTCGTCGCCGGGGTAGCTCTGGTCAAGGAGCTGGTCGGTGGCGGCCAGCTGTTCCTCGATCCGAGCAAGATCGGCCGTGCTGAAGGATGACTCTGCCATGCCTCAGCCCACCAGTTCGTAGGCCGGGGTGGTGAGGAAATCGGTGTATTCCTCGGAGAGGCAGATCTCCCCGATCAGCTTGCTGGCCGGCTCGTAGTAGCGGCGGAAGGCTTCGTCGCCGAACTCGGTCCGCAGGCGCTCGGTTTCCTCGCCCAGAATGCGTTCCACCAGTTCGCGGGTCGCGGTATTGCCCGTGTCCGCGAGCACCGACTTGTTGCGGATCTGCTGCCAGACCTGGGAGCGGGAGATCTCGGCCGTAGCGGCGTCCTCCATGAGGTTGTGGATGGCTACCGCGCCGGTTCCCGACAGCCACACCGCGGTGTAAGCGACAGCGACATACAGGTTCAGGCGCATTCCGCCTTCGGTGACCTGGCCTTTGGCCGAGGCAATGTCCAGCAGCTGGCGTGCGGTCACGGAGACCTCGGGGCGCTGTTTGTCCAGCTGGTTCGGGCGTTCGCCGAGGACTGCGTCGAACGCTTCCCGGCACGTGGATACAAGGTCAGGGTGGGCCACCCACGAGCCGTCGAAGCCGTCGTTGGCCTCGCGGGTCTTGTCCGCGCGGACCTTCTCGAAGGCCGCCTCGGTGACCTCGGGGTGGCGCCGGTTGGGGATGACCGCGGCCATGCCTCCCATGGCAAAAGCGCCTCGGCGGTGGCACGTCTTGACGAGCAGCTCCGTGTAGGCACGCATGAACGGTGCAGTCATGGCCACCGTGGCACGGTCCGGCAGTACAAATTCCTCGCCGGCGTCGCGGAAGTACTTGATGATGCTGAACAGGTAGTCCCAGCGGCCGGCGTTCAGGCCCGCCGCATGGTCGCGCAGCTCGTAGAGGATCTCGTCCATCTCAAAAGCGGCCGGGATAGTCTCGATCAGCACCGTGGCGCGGACCATGCCCTGCCCGAGGCCCAGGAAATCCTGCGCGAACACAAACACGTCGTTCCAGAGACGCGCTTCAAGGTGGCTCTCCAACTTGGGCAGGTAGTAGTACGGGCCCTGGCCATTCATGACCAGCTGCTTGGCGGTATGGAAGAAGTGCAGGCCGAAGTCCACCAGCGCCCCTACGGCGGGTTCGCCGTCGATCAGCAGGTGGGTTTCCGGCATGTGCCAGCCGCGGGGACGGGCCACCACAACGGCCAGCGGAGCGTCTGTGCGGAGCGTGTACTCCTTACCTTCCGGTGAGGTGTAGCTGAGTCTGCCCGTAGCGGCGTCACGAAGGTTCAGGAGGGCGTCGATGACGTTGGCCCACGTGGGGGTGCTGGCATCCTCCAGGTCGGCGAGCCAGACCTTGGCGCCAGAGTTCAGCGCGTTGATGGCCATCTTGGCCGGAGTGGCCGGGCCGGTCATTTCGACCCGGCGGTCCTGCAAAGCTGCCGGTGCCGGCGCAACTTTCCAGTCCCCGTTGCGCACGTCCTGCGTTTCCGGCAGGAAATCGAGCTTGCCGGTATCGGCGGCCCGCTGGCGTTTGACGACCCGGGCGGCCAGCAGCTCGTTGCGGGTGCCGGCGAAACGCTTGTGGAGTTCCTCCACAAAGGCCAGTGCCTTGGGGGTAAGTATCTCCTCCGCACGATCGATCGGCCGGGGGTCTGTGACGGTGATAGCCATTTTGAATCCTTTTCTTGGCTGCGGATCAGGCGGTGGCGCGGGCGGCGACTGCGGGCTCTGGGTTCGTTGCGCTCGCGCTAGCGGTAGCCGCGTGGGCTGCAGCAGCCACTGCGGATGCGACGTCGGCTGCAACATGCGGATCGAAGACGCTGGGGATAATGTAACTGGCATTGAGCTCGTCGTCACCTACCCGGTTGGCAATTGCCTCGGCAGCGGCCACCAGCATCTCGGGCGTGATGTCGGATGCACCGGCATCCAGGAGCCCGCGGAAGAAGCCCGGGAACGCCAGCACATTGTTGATCTGGTTCGGGAAGTCGCTGCGGCCGGTGGCCACCACCGCTGCGTGCTTGGACGCGATGGACGGATCGATTTCCGGCGTCGGGTTGGCCATGGCAAACACAATCGCTTTGTCTGCCATGGAGGCAACCTGCTCCTCGCCGATCACATTCGGGGCACTGACACCGATAAACACGTCTGCGCCCTTGAGCGCCTCGTGCAGCGTCCCGGAGAAACCCTCTTCATTGGTGTTCGCGGCGATCCAGCTGCGGTGCTCATCGGTGTATTCCTCGCCGGAGTGGATGGCGCCGGAGCGGCCGGCGGCCACGATGTGCCGTGCACCCTGGGCCTTGAGCAGCTGGATGATGGCCGAGCCTGCCGCGCCCACGCCGGACACCACAATGCGGACCTCGGAGAGCTTCTTGCCCACCACACGCAGGGCATTGACGAGGGCCGCGAGGGTGACGATCGCCGTGCCGTGCTGGTCATCGTGGAATACCGGGATGTCGAGTTCCGCACGGAGCCGGTTCTCGATTTCGAAGCAGCGCGGGGCCGCAATGTCCTCGAGGTTCACGCCGCCGTAGACGGGCGCCAGTGCCTTGACGATCATGATGATCTCCTCGGTGTCCTGCGTATCAAGGCAGACCGGCCAGGCATCGACGTTGGCGAACTGCTTGAACAGGGCAGCCTTGCCTTCCATCACGGGAAGCGCGGCAGCCGGGCCGATGTTGCCCAGGCCCAGGACCGCTGAACCGTCGGTGACGACGGCGATGGTGTTCCGCTTGACGGTCAGGTTCCGGGCGGCTGCCGGGTCCTCGGCGATGGCCATGCAGACACGGGCGACGCCGGGAGTGTAGGCGCGGGAGAGGTCGTCGCGGTTGCGCAGGGCTACTTTGGGGACCACCTCAAGCTTGCCGCCAAGGTGCATCAGGAAGGTGCGGTCCGAAACGTGCTGGACCTTGACGCCGTCAAGCGCATTGAGGGCGTCCTTGACGCGGACGGCGTGCTCGTCGTCGGTGGTGTTGCAGGTGACGTCCACAACCAGGGTTTCGTGGTGGGACTCGGTGACGTCCAGCGCGGTGATCGCCGCGCCGGCAGCTCCCACGGCAGCGGCAAGCTCGCTGGTGGCGGAGAAGCTGGACGGCGCCTCCACGCGCAAAGTGATCGAATTTCCGGGGCTCGGGTTCGCCATTGAATATTCCTCCTGGTAGGGCCCGTCCCCGGGCCTTCGGTCAAACCGAATGTTTTCGTATTATGGATATTATTATCTACGTTGTGGAAACACAACCCCTCGCTGGTCATCGCACCCAGGCCAGTTGTGCTGTATCTTGAGAGTTCTAAGCAATTCTTTCACGATGTGGATAAGAGTTGTCGGAATCTGAGTCATTGGAGACAACGGAATGGCTGAAAAGCCCTCGGGAGGCGTGCAGTCCGTCGAGCGCGTGTTCGAACTGCTGGAACTCATCACGGATGCCGGCGGAGACGTCACGCTGAGCGAGCTGTCGTCGTCGACCGATCTGCCGCTACCCACCATCCACCGGCTCCTGCGCACCCTGGTCACGCTGGGCTACATCCGCCAGTTGCCCAACCGCCGGTACGCTCTGGGACCCCGGCTGATTCGGCTTGGCGAAGGCGCCAACAAGCAGCTCGGTGCCTTGGCCCGGCCGCAGCTCAAGTCACTGGTGGACCGGCTGGGGGAGACCGCCAACATGGCGGTGCTGGACTCGGACATGGTCATCTATGTCGCGCAGGTGCCCTCCCTGCACTCCATGCGGATGTTCACCGAGGTGGGGCGCCGCGCCCACACCCATGCCACTGGCGTCGGCAAAGCCATCCTGGCGCAGCTGGACGACGAGACCGTCCGCGGGATCGTCAACCGCAGCGGGATGCCCGTCGCCACGCCCAAGAGCATCGGCGACATCGACTCCCTCCTGGCTGACCTGAAGCTGATCCGGGAACGCGGCTACTCCATTGACGAGGAAGAGCAGGAGATCGGCGTCCGCTGCTTCGCCATGGCGGTTCCCAATGCACCTACACCCTCGGCCATTTCCGTGTCCGGGCCGGTGTCCCGCGTGGACCAGTCCTTCGCGGACCGCGCTGTGCCGCTGCTGCGCGCAGCAGCGCTGGCGATTTCCGCGGAGCTGAACCAGAACTAGTAGTGCCCTATCCCTGCGCGAGCTGGCAGTTGTTGCCCCTTTTTCCGCGGAAATAGGGGCAACAACTGCCGGTTCGGTGGGGGATCAGCTCGGCGGTGAGATCAGTGGCTCAGCGTGCCGTCGTTGGCCTCGACGCCGTTCGGTTCCAGGTTGATCATCGGGGAGCTCTTCTCCAGGTACCAGAAGGTCGCCAGACCCAGCGCGCAGCCGAGGAACCAGCTGTAGTTGCCGATCCAGGTGGCGTTTACGTCGGTGGCGCCGGAATCCAGCAGCACCTTGGGGATCAGGACCGAAGCGATCGAGATGGCGCCGCTGATGGCCACGGCCTTGACCGCGTTGGGGTTGTAGCCGTTCCGGAACCAGTACTTTCCGGTGGTCTTCATGGTGTACATGTCCTCCACCCACACCTTCTGCTTGCCCACAAGGTAGTACCCGGCGATCAGGATGCCGAACAGCGGGCCGATCAGGGCGCCCAGCACTCCGAGGGTGTAGTGGATGGCGTCGTTGTTGGAGTACCAGTTCCACGGGGTCAGGATGACAGAGCCGACGGCGGCGATCATGCCGCCCATGCGCCAGCTGATCTTCTGCGGGCTGACGTTGGAGAAATCGAAAGCCGGCGAGATGAAGTTGGCCACGATGTTGATGCCCACGGTGGCGATGACGAAGGTCATCCCGCCCAGCAGCACCGCGAACACCGAGTCGATCTCCTGGACCGTCTTCACCGGGTCCGTGATGAGGTGCCCGAACACCGGGATGGTGGCCGACGCGGTGATGACGGTCAGCAGGGAGAAGAACAGGAAGTTGACTGGCAGGCCGAGCAGGTTTCCCTTCTTGACCGCCTTGAAGCTCTTGCCGTAGCGGGCGAAGTCGCCGAAGTTGAGCATGGGGCCGGAGAAGTAGGACACCACAAGGGCGATCGCCGAGATCATGACCGGGATGGAGGCACCAAAGTCGAGTGGTTCACCGGCGGACAGGTTGAGGCTGATGTTGCCGATGCCGGCCTTGGAGACCAGGTAGATGGCCAGTACAAGCATCACAACGTAGACGGCGGGGCCGGCGAAGTCGATGAACTTGCGGATGCTTTCCATGCCGTTCCAGAAGAGCGCGGCCTGGGCCACCCAGAGGATGCCGTAGCAGATCCAGCCCAACGCAGACAGGCCCAGGAATCCGTATTGCTGGACGTCGTAGAGCGGCGCCATGGCCGGGAAGAACTTGAGGAACACGATCACGAGGGCTTCGGAGGCCAGGAAGGTCTGCACCCCGTACCAGGCGACGGCAATCAGGCCGCGGATGATGGCGGGGATGTTGGCGCCCTTGACGCCGAAGACTGCGCGGTTGATCACAGGATACGGAACGCCCGTCTGCTGGCTGGGCTTGGCCACGAGATTGCAGAAAACCTGCACGATCACGATGCCCACCAGCAGCGCCACGAGCACCTGCCAGCTGGCCAGGCCAAGGGCGAAAAGACTGCCCGCCGTGACGTAGCCGCCGATGCTGTGCACGTCCGACATCCAGAAGGCGAACAGGTTGTAGCTACTCCAACGCTGGTTCTTCAGCGGTTCCAGGTCCTCGTTGCTCAGCCGTGGATCACGTTCGACGGCTGTGCTGACGACGGCAGTCTGCCTCACGGCGCTGGCTTGAATCTCGCCCATGATTTTCCTCACTTCGGTTCGCGTCCACGGCCGGTCCAGCCGTTTCATGACCCTAAATGAATGGAACGTGTGTTTCAAGACTTTTTCGGCGGCGAGAAATTCTGGTTCAGGGTTTCGAATTTGACTCGGGGCTTAGCCTTGATCCACCGATGTTGATTGGGGCTACGTCGGCGTTTTAAACCGAGAATGGCCGCCTTTTCAAGGAAAATGAAGTTTGTCTAGAACTCATTTTTCACCGAAAAGAGGCCATCTCGTAGATGCAAGTTTCCCACAAACCATCCGCGGTGTCGGTTTCCTTTGACGAGCCCAATCTCGTGTCGGCTGCCGGGCTGCTGCCGGTCATGACGCTGGCCCGGGACGCCGGGCTGCACGAGCTCGCCCAGGACTGGCTGACGGTGCCGACGGATAAGGGCGCGAACGCCGGGCTGAAAGTCGCTTCCCTGGTCGCCGGGATGGTCGCCGGGGCAGACTCGATTGATGACATGACCCTGTTGCGCCACGGCGGGATGAAGCGGCTCTTCACCGCCTGCTACGCGCCCTCGACCCTGGGCTCGTTCCTGCGGTCCTTCACGTTCGGGCACGTGCGCCAACTGGACGCTGTCGCCTCCCGTTTCCTGGCCGGCCTGGGGACCCGGGCCCCGCTGCTCGGGAGCCCCGGGGCGGAGGACTTCGTGTTCGTCGATGTTGACGACACGATCATCGAGGTCCACGGCTACGCCAAGCAGGGTTCCGGCTACGGGTACTCCGGGGTCCGCGGCCTGAACGCCCTGCTGGCCACGGTCTCCACCAAAGACACCGCCCCGGTAATCGCGGCCCAGCGGCTGCGCAAGGGCGCGGCGAACTCGGCCCGCGGAGCCAAACGCCTGATCACCGATGCCCTGTCCACGCTCAAAGGCCTCCAGACCGGAGGGCAGAGTCGCGGGCGGGTGCTCTGCCGGTTCGATTCGGCCTTCTATGGCCATGCAGCGGTTTCCGCCGCGCTGGCCGGCGGGGCCGAGGTCTCGGTGACCGTGCGCATGGACCCGGCCGTCAAACGGGCTATCGCCGGGATCCCGGAGACGGCATGGGAAATGATCGAATACACCGACGCGGTCTTCGACGAGACCACCAACACCTGGGTCTCGAAGGCTGAGGTCGCCGAAACCGTGTTCACCGCGTTCTCCTCCCGGAAAAAGGCCGAGCAGGTCACCGGCCGGCTGGTGGTGCGCCGCATCCCGGAACTGAACAAGAAAGCCAGCGACGGACAACCCACCTTGTTTGAAACCCATCGGCACCACGCGTTCTTCACCACCGTGGACGCCAAGGTTCTGGACACTGTCGCCGCGGACCAAACCCACCGCAAACACGCTCAGATCGAGCAGGTGAACGCCGATCTGAAGGACAGTGCGCTGGCTCATATGCCCTCAGGTGTTTTCGCGGCGAACTCCGCCTGGCTGGTTGCCGCGGTCATGGCCTATAACCTCACCCGCGCCGCCGGGCTCCTCGCCGCAGGCCCCTTCGGCAAGGCCCGGACCGGCACGATCCGCCGCAAACTCATCCACGTCCCGGCCCGCATCGCCACCAGCGCCCGGAAAATCCGGCTTCATCTCCCCGAAGCCTGGCCCTGGCAAACAGCATGGCAGGGCCTCTTCGAGCACCTCTACCCGCCGCCACAACCGGCCTGAACCCACACCAACCAGCCACACGGCGCAACCAGGACCACCAGTGGAACACCCCGACAGCGAGGCCGGATGATCCACCATGCCCAAACACCTCACCGCAGCCAGCCCGGAATTACGCCCGGGACCGGCTGCCGATCGGTGGATCAAGGCTTAGGCTTCGATCTCTCCCAGTGCGTCGAAGACGCCCGTGATTTTCCTGATGCGGTCCCGTCCCGGCCGGCCCCGCTCGGCGAGCACCCCGTTGGCCAGGACACTCATGAGGCTCATCGCGCAGGCGTAGCTATCGAACGCTGCACTTCCCTCCACCGGGCATTCAATCCACGTTGAGGCCCCTGCAGCGAGCCAACGGGCGCTTGGATCGCCGATCAGGATTGTGGTTGCGCCGGTGGCCGTCGCGGCTTTGAGGACGTTATGGAAACCGTTGGGCCGACGGCGGAAGCCAAGCAGGACGACGACGTCGCCTTCTCCCAGCCCCGCGAGTTCTTCCCCCACGCTTTGCCCTGGCTGGGGCGCCAGATTGACCGCGGCACGGCACTGGACGAGTTGTTGCCTGAGGTGCAAAGCTACGGGGAAGCTGTTGCGGAAGCCGATCAGGAGGACATTCCGGGCGTCGGCCAGCTGCTGGGTAGCCTTCCGAAGCCGCGCGTCGTCGAGCGTCTCGAAGAGCCGCTGCAGGTTCTGCTGCTCCACTGCCAGGTGCAGCGGCAGGCCGCCGTCGGCATCCTGGGTGGCGAGCGGCACCCCGCTGGATCTCAAGGACCTGGTGTGTTCCTTGACCTCGTTGAAATCGGCGAATCCCAGGCGGCGGAAGAGCCTGCTCATGGTGGCCTTGGAGACGCCGCTCAGCTGGGCGAGTTCGGCGGCGTTGTACACGGCCAGGTCGCCCAGACGATCCAGCAAGGTGTCGGCGGCCTTCTGTTCCTGGGGCCCCAGCTCCGGATAGTGCCGTTCGATTCGTTCATCGATCCTCATGAAACAACCGTCTCACGCCGGGACCGGTGGAAAACACATTGGCGGCGCCCCGCCGCAGTACAAAGGCGCCGGACCCATGGTCCGGCGCCTTTGTGATCCAAGGGACGACGACGGCGTCAGTGGCCGTCCATCGTCAGTGCTCCATGGCTGCCTTGAGCGGCACTTCCTTGCCGTCGGCGTCGATCAGCTTGCCGTTCTCGAAGCGGTCGCCGTGTGCGAGGCAGGCGATGTCCGTCTCGCTGACAACACGGGCCGTGCCGGCCACGAACACCGACTGGTTGTCCGAGTTGCCCGCCTTGAAGTGGTTGAAGAGCACGTTCAGCACGATCGCCATGAGAGCGGCCGAGCTGATGCCCGAGTGGAAGATGGTGGAGAACCAGGCCGGGAACTGGTTGTAGAACGCCGGGGCGGCAATCGGAATCATGCCGAAGCCGATGGACGCTGCCACGATGATCAGGTTCATGTTGTTGCGGTATTCCACCTTGGACAGCGTCCGGATGCCGCTGGCAGCCACCGTTCCAAAGAGTACGACGCCGGCGCCGCCCAGGACGGGTGTCGGCACCGCTGCGACAACGCGGCCAAGCACGGGCAGCAGGCCCAGGACCACCAGGATGAGGCCGCCGGCACTGACCACGAAGCGGCTCTTGATCCCGGTGATGGCCACCAGACCGACGTTCTGGGCGAAGGCGCTCTGGGTGAAGGAGTTGAAGATGGGGGAGATCGCACTGGAGAGCATGTCCGCGCGGAGGCCGTCACCGATGCGGCGGGAGTCCACCTTGGTGTCGACGATCTCGCCGACGGCGATGATGTCAGCGGAGGTCTCGGTAAGCGTGACCAGGATGACGATCAGCATGGAG
The DNA here is from genome assembly GCF_054059215.1 of Arthrobacter sp. UYCu723. Taxonomy (NCBI): domain Bacteria; kingdom Bacillati; phylum Actinomycetota; class Actinomycetes; order Micrococcales; family Micrococcaceae; genus Arthrobacter; species Arthrobacter sp. UYCu723. The sequence goes on along the minus strand of NZ_JBSSBW010000001.1, from coordinate 4,302,839 downwards.
ATGATCGAGGCAATCTCAAAGGTGGGCATGCCGAACGCGAAAGGAGTGGGGAAGGCCAGGATGTCTCCCTGGCCCACTTTGGAGAAGTCTGCCATGCCGGCGACGAGGGCGATGACGGTGCCAACCACCATGGCGAGCAGGATGGACAGGCGCGAGATTGCGGCGTTGCCGACCTTGCTGAGCAGCAGAACCACCACAAACGTGGCTGCGGCCAGGCCGATGTTGGCCATGCTCCCGTAGTTGGGCGCCTTCGCGTTGCCGCCCATGGCCCAGTTGGCCGCGACGGGCATGAGGGTCAGGCCGATGGTGGTGATGACCGTTCCGGTGACCACCGGCGGGAAGAACCTGATGATCTTGGAGAAGAGCGGCGTGATGGCCAGCCCGATCAGCGATGCCACCATGACCGATCCGAAGACCGCCTGGATGCCTCCGCCGCCGTTGACGATCGCCACCATGGTGGAGACCCCGGCGAACGAGACGCCCTGGACCAGCGGGAGCTGCGATCCGAAGAACGGGATGCCGACGGTCTGCAGGATCGTGGCGAGGCCGCCGACGAACAGACACGCGGCGATCAGCAGGCCGATGTCCTGGGGCTTCATTCCTGCAGCGGCCCCGATGATGAGCGGCGGGGCGATGATGCCGCCGTACATGGTCAGGACGTGCTGGAACCCGTAGGCGAACGTGCTTCCGATCGAGAGTCGCTTGTCCTCGGGGCGGGTAGAGGGCTGGCGGCTTGCCCTGGCTTCCGAAGTGCGGGATTTTTTCTTAATGTTCATGGCAGACTTTCTTGGTTCATGGCAGACGCCTTCGTCTGGCTAACAATGTCTGGCTAACAATTTGAGGCTTTTGGGTACTTTGAGGGTGCCCCGGAGTTGCTGCGCCTGTGGGTGCAGCAACTCCGGGGTGTTGCGGTGTTGATTTATTCGAGGATGCGGCGGTCTAGCAGAAACCGGCGATGCCGCTCCAGGCGATGTCCGCCGGGGTGGCGTCATCACGCTGGACGGTGGCCTCGATCAGGCCATAGGGGCGGTCCGCAGCGAAGAAGACCTCGTTCGGGTTGTCGAGGCCGAACGGCGAGAGGTCCACCAGGAAGTGATGCTTGTTGGGCATGGAGAACTTGATTTCGTCGATCTCCGTGTGTGCTTCGAGGACCTTGGTGCCCATGTCGAACAGGGTCTGCTGCAGGGCGTGGGAGTAGTTCTCTGTGAAGCCTTCGAGCAGGAGGCCCTTGACGTCTTCGTAGCTCTTGTTGAAGTCCAGCGAGCTGAAGTCAGTGCCGGCGTTGAAGCGCCAGCGCGCCGTGACGTCGGTGGCCAGGATGCGGTCCGTGGTCTCCGGGAGAGTGGTGTACTTGTCCTTGGGGTAGCCCACGAAGCCGGACTGGGTGGACTTCAGGACAGTAAGGTCGGTCAGCCCGGAGATGACGTGGGTGGCTGCGCCGTCCCGGACCACCACCGCGGTGCGGACTTCCTGGCCGCTGCGGACGAACGAGTGATTGTGCGCGCTGCCGTGGGCCTGGATCCGGTCCCAGCTATAGGACTCGGCTTCCCAGCGGCCGCCGGTCACCCAGTCAAAGCTGGACGTGAAGTGCTCGCCGAGACGCAGCAGGAAGGCTTCGGGAGACCCGATACCTTCCCGGGCGAAGGCGTAGACGGTGTTCTTCTGGGTGTCCGTGGCCACCACGTGGGCGTTATCGCCTTCGAGGTGGGCGGCGGCGAAATCGCCGCGCAGCTGCGAGGTGACGTTCAGGTCTTCGATCTCGTGGCGCTCCGTGTCGCGGGTGATCTTGACGACGCGGACCTCCGCTTTGCCGTACTGGTTGTGTCCAAGGACGATCTTGTTGCTCATGGTAGGTTCCCAACTTCCGGTATGTGGAATCAAACTCCCACATAGAAATTTCGTACGCGTTCCGCGTGCGTTTTCTTTTACCGTCGACCCAACAAAAAATGAGCCGACGTCGATTGACGCCAGCTCATTACGACCCTGCCTGCTGCTCCCAGGTTACGTGACCTGCGCCACGAGTTGTGTTAAAGCGTAGCGCGGGAATCCGGTGGTGTACATCACATTTCTGAAAAATCCGATTGTGACTGACGCGGAGCCTGTGCCGGCGCCCGCTCCAGAACAGACCCTTGACGACGCCAGCACAGGCGAACTATGATTTCCACACAACAATATTTCTTTTCCGCATAGCGAAAATATACACTGCGAAAAGATTCACTCCGAAAATTTGAAGTACCCGCGAAAGTCCAGATGAGGAGGATCAGATGACCCCGCAGGAGCAGGAACATGTCACGCCGGCCCGAGCCGCAGCACCAGCCCAGGAGTTCTACCTCCCCATCGGCGGCGGGACGGACCCGGACTTCTTCATCCCGGCCGACCGCGGGCATGGCCCCGGTCCGTTCTCGCGCTGGATGCACCGCCTCCCGCTTGTGGGCCGGCTGCGTTCCTAGGGCGCACCCCTTCCTGGCGTGACCCCTGGCGCGACACCGGAGCGGCGCGGGGTCACTTTGAGCCCATCCCACCGGGTTGGGCTCAAAGTGACACCGCGTTGCTTTGGTTACCCGGAGATCAGTTTCCTGGCCGCGGCCGAGTGTTCCGCGATCAGCCCGGCAACATCGAGGCCCGGGATCTGGCCATCCACGACGCGCCACGCCCCGCCCACCATGACCCGGTCGGCGCGGTCGGCAGCGCACAGGAGCAGCGCAGCAATGGGATCGTGGCTTCCGGAGAACCGCAAGTCATCGAGTTTGAACAGGGCCAGATCCGCCTGCATCCCCGGTGCCAGCTGGCCAAGATCTGGCCGGCCCAGCACGGCGGCGGAGCCGCGTGTTGCCCAGCCCAGCGCCCGCTCCACCGGGACCTGCGCCCCGTAGCGCAGCCGCTGCAGGTACAGCGCCTGCCGTGCCTCGAGGATCATGTTGGAGGCATCGTTCGACGCCGATCCGTCCACTCCCAGCCCCACCGGCACGCCTGCATCCTCCAGCTCCAGGATCCGCGCGGTGCCGGATCCCAGCCGCATGTTTGAGGTGGGGCAATGTGCGACGGCGGTGCCGGCGGCTCCCAGCCGGGCGATCTCGTCATCGCTGAAGTGAATGCCGTGGCCCAGCCAGGTCCGGTCCGTCAGCCAGCCGACGCTCTCCAGATAGTCCACGGTGCGCAGCCCGAACATTTCCCGGCAGAAATCTTCCTCGTCCAGGGTCTCGGCGAGGTGGGTGTGCAGCCTGACGTCCAGACGCCCTGCCATCAAAGCGCTCTCGGCCATGATCTCCTTGGTCACGGAAAAAGGCGAGCACGGGGCCAGTGCAATCTGGATCGTGGCCCCGTCGCCGCGCTCGTGGTATTCGCCGATCAGCCTCTCGCTGTCCGCCAGAATCACCTCAGGCGCCTGCACTGTGGACTGCGGCGGCAGGCCGCCGTCGTCCTCTCCCAGGGTCATGGAACCGCGGGTGAGTGTTGCCCGCATTCCCAGTCTGCGGACCGCCTCCACCTCGATGTCGATGGCATCTTCCATGCCGTCCGGGAAGAGGTAGTGGTGGTCAGCGGCGGTGGTGCAGCCGGACAACAGAAGTTCGGCCAGGGCCACCGTGGTGGCCAGCTCGAGACCGCGCGGCGTGAGCCTGGCCCACACGGGGTACAGGTTCTGCAGCCAGGGGAACAGCGGCGCGTTGGCCACCGGCCCCCAGGCCCGGGTGAGCGTCTGGTAAAAGTGGTGGTGGGTGTTGATCAGGCCGGGGAGCAGGACGTGATTTCCGGCGTCGAACGTCTCCTCACAGGGTGCGGAAGGCCGCTGTCCGGCGGCCAGCACCTCCGCTATTTTGCCGCCGCTGACCACGATGCCGCCCGAGGCGTCGAGGCCATTCGCGGTGAATGCCGCCTGTGGATTTCTGATCCAGAGCCGGGTTGCGGAGCGATGCGGATGAGTGGGGGCCATGTCTGGTTCCTTGTCTGATGGTTCCGGGTCTGCTCGTTCCGGTGACCCGGTGGCAAATGTTCCAGCTCAGTGAGGCCCTGTCTGCTGATCCAGGTTGGCCGGCACTGCGAACAGCGGCGGCCCGGGATCAGCGTAAGGTAGCCGGCAAATGCCCGTCAACGCCCGCGGAATGCGACCATGCGGAAAATCAGATTTCATACTGCGGTATTAAAATTCCAGAAAACTATGGCGCGCGCCACATCCCGGTGCTAGTCTCGATCTTGCCAAAGGCGGGCACCCGGACTCCGGGGAAGCTATCTACCAGGCGCAACTTAACCTTCAAAAGCACATGCTGAAGCCTGGTAACCGTCGCATCTGGCCCTTCCGTCTCACCTCGGTATACCGGCTTCCCAGCAAAGGGAGTCGCATCATGAGCAGCACCGTCACGGCCGAACACTTTCTGGCCAGATCCATCCAGTTGGCCACGGCCAACGTCCTGAACAGCGGCGGGCCGTTCGGCGCCGTCGTTGTCACCGCGGACGGTCAAGCGTTCGACGGCGTCAACCGCGTCACCGCTACGAACGATCCCACGGCCCACGCCGAGGTCACGGCCATCCGGCGGGCCTGCGCCGAACTCGCAACGTTCGACCTGCGCGGATCCACCCTCTACAGCAGCTGCGAGCCATGCCCCATGTGCCTTGCTTCCGCGCTCTGGGCCCGCATTGACCGCGTGGTTTTCGCCGCAGACCGGCACGACGCCGCTTCGGTAGGCTTCGACGACGCCGTCTTCTACGAGTACTTCGAGAACGAGAACCGGGATGTCCTGATGCCGGTGTCCAAGCTGGAGCTGGGTGATCCCCAGGCCCCCGCAGTACTGGAACCGTTCAACACCTGGAACACGCTCGACTCCAGGATTGACTACTAGGGCCGGTGGCTGACATGACAATCCTCGATCAGTCCCACGAAGGACCGCAACCGGCAATGAAGCCGGCCCCCAACGCCGCAGCCCACGCCAAGCGACAGGCCCGCAACACCCGGCCACCGGCGTCGAACGCTTTCCTGGACCGCTTCTTCCAGATCACCGAGCGTGGTTCAACACTTGCCCGCGAATTCCGCGGCGGCCTGGTCACGTTCTTCACCATGGCCTACATCGTCATCCTGAATCCGCTGATCCTGGGCGGCTTCAGCGCGGACAACGCCCCCACCGATGTGGCCGGTGGCTGGCTGTCGGCCGCGCAGGTCGGCGCGGTCACCGGACTCACCGCCGGTGTGATGACCATTCTTTTCGGGCTGGTGGCCAATCTGCCGTTCGGCCTGGCAGCGGGGCTGGGCATCAACTCCTTCCTCGCGGTCTCAGTGATCCACGAGGTCACGTGGCCCGAGGCCATGGGCCTGGTGGTCGTCAACGGCATCCTGATCGTCCTGTTCGGCATCACCGGAGCCCGGACCGCGATTTTCCGGGCCGTCCCCAAGGAACTCAAGGCTGCCATCACCGTGGGCATCGGCCTGTTTATCGCATTCATCGGCTTTGTGGATTCCGGCTTCGTCCGTGCCACCAAGGGCGGCCCGCCGGTGCAGCTCGGCAATGACGGCTCCATTACGTCGATCCCGACTCTCGTCTTTGTTGTGGGCCTGCTGGCCATGGGCATCCTCGTGGCACGCAAGGTCCAGGGCGGTCTGCTGATCGGCATCGTGGCCACCACCGTGCTGGCAGCTGTTGTGGAAGCCATCCTGCACATCGGTCCTTCGAGCGCCACCAACCCCGGCGGCTGGCACCTGAACACGCCCGTGCTGTCGGGCCAGCTGGTCTCCGCACCGGATCTGGGCCTCGTGGGTCAGTTCGACATGTTCGGCGCCTTCGGCCGGATCGGCGGACTCGCGGCAACCATGCTGGTGTTCACACTGGTGTTCACGAACTTCTTCGACGCCATGGGTACCATGACCGGCCTCGCCAAGAGCGCCGGCCTGGCGCACAAGGACGGCACCTTCCCGCGGCTGAAATCCGCATTCATCGTTGAGGGCTTCGGTGCAATTGCCGGCGGGGCCACCTCGGGATCCTCGAACACCGTATATATCGATTCCGCGGCAGGCATCGGCGAAGGTGCCCGCACCGGGCTGGCCTCCGTGGTCACCGGTGTCCTGTTCCTTGGCTCCATGTTCCTTACCCCGCTCACCAGCGTGGTTCCGCTGGAAGTGGCCGCCGCCGCCCTGGTGGTGGTGGGCGCCATGATGATGGCACAGATCCGCGAGATCAAGTTCACCAAGTTTGCCGTAGCCCTGCCGGCATTCCTGACCATCGTCACGATGCCGCTGAGCTACTCGATCGCCAACGGCATCGGCGTCGGCTTTGTCTCCTGGTCAATCATCGGGGCAGCGTCCGGCAAGGCCAAGAAGATCCATCCGCTGATGTGGGTGGTGAGCGTGGGATTCCTGGTGTACTTCGCGCGCGGACCGATCAGCCTGCTGCTGGGCGGTTAGCCCGGTTCTCCGGGACGGAGTGCGGGCCCGGCGTGCGGCGGCCGGATCCGCTCAGGACGCGGGCAGGAGCGTGAAGCCTGCCCGCGTCCATCACGCTGAAACGAAATTGACACGGGAAACCGAATTGACGCAGGTGCCACCCCTGCTGATGCTTCCCACTGCTCACGATAGGAACGAGAATATGGGCACGAGAGCACTCGGCCCGGACCTGGAAATCCGGCTGAAGAGTCAGAAGGACTGCCTCCCTGAAACCAGGGACAGGACCCCGCGGGAAAGGGCTGTGCCGCCATGCTGGACCTGATGCCTTCACTGAACGAATGGCGCCCCGCGGATTCCGGGCAGCAGTGCGCCGTGGCCACCATCGTTTCGGCGAGCGGGTCCGTGCCGCGGCCGTTGGGCACGTCCATGGTGGTGTCCGAATCCGGCGAGGTGCTGGGCAGCTTGTCCGGCGGCTGTGTTGAAGGCGCCGTGGTGGGGGCGGCGCTGGAAGCCATGCGCGACGGCGGTTCGCGCCTTGAAACTTTCGGGTACAGCGCCGAGGACGCATTCGCCGTCGGACTCAGCTGCGGGGGAGAGATTGTTGTGCACATCCAGCCACTCGGGTCCCGCTCCGGCGCCCTGCAGCTGGGGGCGCTCCGGGGTTTCCCGGCCAACGCTGACGGCGCGCTGGCGCTGATCCGGAGGGTGGATGCGCACGGCGGAGGCGCCATGGTAGTTCCCGATCCGGCCGCCTTTTCCGCGGCGCACTCCACCGAACTCGCGGCGCTGCTGGGACTCAGCGTGCACGGCGACGCTTCCGCAATGTTGGCTGCAGCGGCTCAGCTTGAACCCCTCCTGCGGGGAGGGGACACGGGCCTGGTGTGGCTGGCGCCTGCGGATGGTTGCGCCAGCCGGGTAGTTGGCATGGGGGAGCCGGATGCGGTGGCCCCGGTGTTCACCCTGCCGCACACCGAGCCCGTCACGTTACTGGTGGAAAGCCGTCTGCCGCCTGCGCGCCTGCTGGTTTTCGGCGCCAACGACTTCGGCGCCGCGTTGCTTCCCGCCGCGAAGCTGTTGGGCTACCGCGTGACCCTGTGCGATGCCCGGCCAGCCTTCGCGGCGCAGCAGCGGTTCAGTGTGGCAGACGAGGTGGTCACCGACTGGCCACACCGCTACCTTGCCGCCGAAGCTGCGGCCGGCCGGGTGGACGGCAGATCCGTGGTATGCGTCCTCACCCACGACCCCAAGTTCGACGTCCCCTTGCTCAGGACCGCCCTCGGCCTGGAGCTGGCGTACGTGGGGGCCATGGGATCCCGGCGGAGCCACCGCCAGCGGGTCGACTCGCTGCTCGAAGCGGGGGTTGTGCCGGAGCGGCTGGCACGGCTGCATTCGCCGATCGGCCTTGATCTCGGAGCCGTCACCCCCGCTGAAGTCGCCGTCTCCATCACGGCCGAGCTGATAGCCGGCCGCAACCAGAGGGCCGGCGGTTCACCTTCCGCCGCCTGCGCTCCGCTGAAAGACGGGAGCGGCCCCATCCACCGCTCCGCCGGACGCAGCACCGCTGCCAAGCACAAAGAAGCCAAGCGCAAAGAAGCCGGGCACTCAGAAGCCGGGCACTCAGAAACAGCACATCAGGAGATCGCATGGACATGAACACCATTGAGGCCGTTGTCCCCACCGCGGACCCGGCCGAATGGCGCGACGGCGATGCCTGGCTCGCCGGCGGCACGGTCCTGTTCTCCTACGGCAGCTACGCGTTCGGCCAGCAACCGCTGAAGCGCCTGCTGGACCTGGGCTCCACCGGATGGCCTGCCGTCACGGTCACCGGGGAGGGCCTCGAGCTCGCGGCAACGTGCACCGTCGCGGAACTGTATGCAATCCCGGATGATCCCGGGCTAGGGATTTACACCGGATCCTGGCCCGCCCTTGCCCTCATCCGCCCCTGCTGCGACTCGTTCGTGGCCTCCTTCAAGGTCTGGAACATGTCCACCGTCGGCGGCAACCTCTGCACCGCACTGCCCGCCGGACCCATGATTTCACTGTGCGCCGCGCTGGACGGCCGGGCCACCGTCCTGGGCCCGGGCGGCGCCAGCCGCACTGTTCCGGTGACGGAGTTCGTGACGGGGGACGGGCGGAACGCACTGGCTCCCGGCGAGCTGCTGCGCAGCGTGCACCTTCCGGCGTCGGCCCTCGCCTCGCGGGCGGCGTTCCGCCGGCTCTCCCTCAGCAACCTGGGACGGTCCGGGGTGCTGCTGATCGGAAGGCTCGACGCCGACGGAAACCTGACGCTCACCGTCACCGCAGCGACCAAGCGGCCGATTCAGCTGCGGTTCGATGCGCAACCGGACGCCGCCGCATTGGCCTCTGCCCTCGATACCGCGATCCCGGAGGCGCTCTATCACGACGACATCCACGGGCTCCCTGCCTGGCGGCGGGACATGACGTACCGGCTGGCCGAAGAAATCCGCGCCGAACTTTCAGCCCCGGCCGGCGACACGCCTCTGCACGTTTCCGGCGACTTCTGGCCTCCGCAGGCATCAATCCCTCAGGCTCCTGCCCTGAATTCGTTTGTGAATCCGACCCTGAATGCGTCCCCGGCCGCATCCCCGAAGGAAAGGGCCTGAGCATGGCCATCGAAATCAACGGCGCCCCGGCCCAGGCCGAACCCCGCCCGGGCCAATGCCTGCGCACGTTCCTGCGGGAGCAGGGCAACTTCGGCGTCAAAAAGGGCTGCGACGGCGGCGACTGCGGGGCGTGCACCGTCCACGTGGACGGCACCCCTGTGCACAGCTGCATCTATCCGGCCGTCCGGGCGGAAGGCCATGCCGTCACCACCGTGGAGGGACTGGCCAACACTGAAGCAGCCGCCGGTGCCGACCTCCATCCGATGCAGCAGCAGTTCCTGGACCGGCAAGGCTTCCAGTGCGGTTTCTGCACCGCGGGCATGGTGATGACGGTGGCCACCTTCGATGACGAACAGATGGCGAACCTGCCGCGGAACCTCAAGGGGAATCTGTGCCGCTGCACCGGCTACCGGGCTATCGAGGACGCCGTCTGCGGGGACTCCGTCTGCGGTCGTGAAGGGCACGGCGATTCCAGCCACCCGGACCCCAGGGGGCCGGGATCCAGGATCGTGGGTGGTGGGCAGCCCGATCCGCGTCCCGGCCAGCTCGGCGACGACGTCCAGGCTCCCGCCAGCCGGGCGATCGTCACCGGCACGGCGCGCTACACGCTCGACGTTCCCGCGGACGAGCTCCCCGGGCTTCTTCATCTGAAGCTGCTGCGCTCGCCGCACGCCCACGCCCGGGTGGTCTCCATCGACGCAACGGCTGCCCTGCAGATTCCCGGAGTGGAAGCCGTCTTCACCCACGAGGATGCCCCGGCTCAGCTCTTCTCCACGGCCCAGCACGAGCTCTACACGGACGACCCGGACGATACCCGCGTGCTGGATAACGTGGTGCGGTTCATCGGACAGCGGGTTGCCGCCGTCGTCGCCCAATCCGTGAGCGCAGCGGAAGCCGGCGTCCGCGCGCTGGCCGTTGAGTACGAGGTGCTGGACGCCGTCTTCACGCCGGAAGAGGCCCTGCGGCCCGGAGCCCCGGCCATTCACGGGGACAAGGATGCGGCAATGGCGCGCATCGGCCGGCCGGAGCGGAACGTCGTGGCGGAGCTGCATTCCGAGCTGGGGGACGTGGCCGCCGGCTTTGCCGGGTCGGATTTCGTCCACGAGCAGACGTACCGTACCCAGCGCGTGCAGCATGTGGCGCTGGAGACGCACGCCTCCATCGCGTCGATCGACGACGACGGCCGGCTGCAGGTCCGTACCTCCAGCCAGGTGCCGTTCCTGGTCCGCCGGACGCTGTGCAGGGTTTTTGGGCTGTCCGAGAACCAGGTCCACGTTGTGGCCGGCAGGGTTGGCGGCGGCTTCGGCGGCAAACAGGAGGTGCTCACAGAGGACATCGTGGCGCTCGCCGCGTTGAAACTGCGCCGTCCCGTGCAGCTGGAGTTCACCCGGACCGAACAGTTCACGGCGGCCACCACGCGGCATCCGTTCACCATCCGGCTCAAGGCCGGTGCCAGCCGGGACGGCCGGCTCACTGCCCTGCAGCTGGACGTGCTGACCAACACCGGCGCCTACGGCAACCACGCTGTGGGAGTGATGTTCCACGGCTGCGGCGAATCCCTGAGTGTGTATAAATGTGCCAACAAAAAGGTGGACGCCCATGCCGTCTACACCAACACTGTGCCGTCCGGGGCCTTCCGTGGCTACGGGCTGAGTCAGATGATCTTTGCCATCGAGTCAGCCATCGATGAGCTGGCTGCCGGACTCGGCCTTGACCCGATGGAGTTCCGGCGCCGCAACATGGTCCGCGAAGGCGATGACATGCTGTCCACGCATCCGGAACCCGAGGAGGACGTGCACTACGGCAGCTACGGGCTGGACCAGTGCCTGCGGCTCGTCGCGGACGCCCTGGACCGGGGCCGCGAACGCTACCGCGCGGCAGGTCTGGACGACCTTGGCCCGGACTGGGTCACCGGGGAGGGCTCGGCGCTGTCCATGATCGACACCGTCCCGCCGCGAGGTCATTTCGCCCATTCGAAGCTCCGGCTCCTGCCGGACGGCACGTATGCGGCCGACGTCGGGACCGCCGAATTCGGCAACGGCACCACCACGGTGCACGCCCAGCTCGCGGCGACGGCCCTGGCCACGACGGCCGGCCGGATCCGTGTCCGGCAGTCGGACACGGATCTGGTCGAGCACGATACCGGAGCCTTCGGCTCCGCCGGTACCGTGGTGGCCGGTAAGGCCACACTCGCTGCCGCCGAGGAACTTGCGGTGCGGATCCGGGCGTTCGCCGCCGGCGTCCGCAAGATCCAGGCTTCCGGCTGCACGCTGGACGGCGACGCGGTCCTCTGCGAGGGGACCAGGGTGCCGCTGCCCGAAATCCATGACGCCGCCGCCCGCGCCGGCGTCGAACTCGCCGCCGAAGGGCGCTGGGGCGGGACGCCGCGTTCGGTGGCGTTCAACGTCCACGGTTTCCGGGTGGCCGTGAACACCGGGACGGGCGAGCTGCGGATCCTGCAGAGCGTCCAGGCTGCCGACGCCGGGGTGGTGGTCAACCCGCGGCAGTGCCGCGGGCAGATCGAAGGCGGCATCGCGCAGGCGCTGGGCGCCGCGCTGTATGAGGAGGTCAGGGTGGACGACGGCGGACGGGTCACCACGGACATCCTCCGGCAGTACCACATCCCGTCCTTCGCGGACGTGCCGCGCAGCGAGGTGTACTTCGCCGATACCAGCGACAAACTGGGCCCGCTGGGTGCGAAGTCCATGAGCGAAAGCCCGTTCAATCCGGTGGCGCCGGCACTGGCCAACGCCATCCGCAACGCCACGGGGGTCCGGTTCGCGGAGCTGCCGATCGCCCGGGACAAGATCTATCTGGGCCTGAAGGAGGCAGGGCTGGTCCGCTCCCGCTAAGGTGCTGCTGTCCCGGCAGGGATTCTTTGTGGGGCAGACAACGGGCTGCCTGGGGGTCGACCCAACCGTTTGTGACAGGCCGTGATCCGGCGATCCTTGACTGAGGCGTGACCCAGGTCATACCGTGATTTCACTACTCGATATCCATCTTCCGCATTGTGGAATAAATGCAATGACGCTCCTGCCGGTAGTTTCCGGCATGGATCCCAATGCGGAATGCATGGAAGACATCTTCAAGAAGCGAGATCACGATGCAGATGACCCCGTTGACCGAGGTCGACCCGGCTACCGAGACCGCAGTTGACTTGACCAAAGCAGCCCACCCCTCCATGGGTGTGGACGCGCTTTGCGATGCAGCCAGCGCCGCCTCCGGCCGAACGATCAGCCCCACCCTTTACAACATCGACCTTGCCCCGACGAGGCGGGAAGGTCGCCGCTGGACCAGTTACAGCATTTTCACCCTCTGGGCCAACGACGTCCACAGCCTCGGAAACTACGCCTTTGCCATCGGACTCTTCGCCCTCGGGCTGGGCGGCTGGCAGATCCTTCTCGCCCTGGGAGTCGGAGCCGTCCTCCTGTTTGCGCTTCTCAGCCTCTCCGGCTTCATGGGCGTAAAGACCGGCGTCCCGTTCCCTGTCATGAGCCGGATCAGCTTCGGCATCAGGGGAGCCCAGATCGCCAGCCTCCTGCGCGGGGCAGTGGCCGTGGCATGGTTCGGCATCCAGACCTACCTGGCGTCGGTTGTGCTCCGCGTCATGCTCGTGGCCATGGTTCCCTCGCTGCGGGAGCTGGACGCCGACTCCATCCTCGGCCTCTCCACGTTGGGCTGGGCCTCGTTCGTGTCCCTGTGGATCGTGCAGCTGGTCATCGTCAGTTTCGGCATGGAAATGATCCGCAAGTACGAGGCCTTCGCCGGGCCCATCATCCTGGTGACCATGGCGGCAATCGCCATCTGGATCTTCGTGGAAGCCGGGGGCTCCATCGCCTGGGCCGCGGACAACGCCCTCGAAGGCGCCGAAATGTGGCGCACCATCTTTGCCGGCGGTGCGCTGTGGGTGGCCATTTACGGAACGTTCGTGTTGAACTTCTGTGACTTCACCCGGTCCGCTGTTTCCAAGAAGGCCGTGGTGCGCGGCAACTTCTGGGGCATCCCCATCAACATGCTCCTCTTCGGCGCGATCGTGGTGGTGATGGCCGGTGGCCAGTTCAAGATCAACGGCACGGTCATCCAGAGCCCGTCGGATATTGTCCAGACCATCCCGAACACGCTGTTCCTTGTCCTGGCCTGCCTTGCGCTGTTGATCCTGACCGTCGCCGTGAACCTGATGGCCAACTTTGTGGCCCCCGTCTATGCCCTGACCAACCTCTTCCCGAAGCACCTGAATTTCCGCAAGGCGGCCTGGGTCAGCGGCACGATCGGCCTCATCATCCTGCCGTGGAACCTGTACAACAACCCGCTGGTGATCGTGTACTTCCTGGGTGGACTCGGAGCGCTGCTCGGCCCGCTGTTCGGCGTCGTGATGGCCGATTACTGGCTGCTGCGCCGCGGCAAAGTCAACGTGATTGAGCTCTACACCGAGGACCCGGCGGGAGCCTACTACTACAAGAAGGGCGTCAACCCCCGGGCGATCATCGCCATGGTGCCTGCCGCCTGCGTCGCGCTGCTGATCGCCTTTGTTCCGGCGCTGGAAGCCGCCGCCCCATTCGCGTGGTTCGTCGCGGCCGGCATCGCCGCAGTGGTCTACTACGTCGTCTCGGACCGGTCCCAGCGGCTCGACGACGTCGACGGCGAGGCAATCGCCGTCGCCAGCACGCACTGACCTACCCGTCCCGAAATACGTGTCCCGAAAGGGCAAGCACCATGCGCATCCTTGTAGCCAACGTCAACACCACGCAGTCCATGACCGACTCCATTGCCGCGCAGGCACGCCAGGTTGCGCTTCCGGATACGGAGATCGTGGGACTCACTCCGCGCTTCGGCGCGGACTCCTGCGAGGGAAGCTTTGAAAGTTACCTCGCGGCGATCGCCGTTATGGACAAGGTCCTGTCCTATCCGGAGCCGTTCGATGCAGTGATCCAGGCCGGCTATGGCGAGCACGGCCGCGAAGGGCTCCAGGAGCTCCTCGACGTTCCGGTGGTGGACATCACCGAGGCGGCCGCGAGCACCGCGATGTTCCTGGGCCACAAGTACTCCGTGATCACCACCCTGGACCGTGCCGTTCCGCTGATCGAGGACCGGCTGAAGCTGGCCGGCCTCGACGCCCGGTGCGCCTCGGTCCGGGCCAGTGGAATGGCGGTCCTGGAACTGGAGGAGGAGCCGGAGCGCGCAGTGGAAGCCATCATCGAACAGGCGCTGCTGGCTGTCCGCGAGGACAAGGCGGAAGTCATTGTCCTTGGGTGCGGCGGCATGGCCGGTCTGGACGAGGAGATCCGGAAGCGTGCCGGCGTCCCCGTGGTGGACGGTGTGGCGGCTGCCGTCACCATCGCTGAAGCGCTGGTCCGGCTGCGGCTGAGCACCTCAAAGGTCCGGACCTATGCCACCCCGCGCCCCAAGACGGTCATCGGCTGGCCGCTGGCTGCTGCCCCCGCACCGGCCACCCCGTGAGCCGGACCTAACGGTTCCCGACGGCGTCGAGCGGCTTTCGTGTCCACCCTCCCACTGGGGAGGGTGGACATGCTCTTTGGCAGGGCACCCGGCCACGATTTCAGGCACACACCGGATGCTGGAAGGAGCGCCCTGAATGGCCGATCCAGCGATCCGGGCCTTCGTCGATCGGCTGGCGTCCGTGGAGACCGGGCCGGGTGCCACAACTTCTTTGATTCTGCCGTTGCCGGAAATGCCCAGCGCCGCCGGAACCTGGAGCTCTATCTGCAGGAAATGCTGGACTGGCGCCCGAAGGTGCTGCTGCTCGGCGAAGCGCCCGGTTTCCGGGGCATGGGCATCACCGTGATTCCCTTCACCAACCGCTCCATTCTCGAAGGCCCCGCCAACGAGTTTGGGTTGTTCGGGCCGGGGAAGGGCTACGTGCTTCCGCCCGGGTCCGAAGACATAGAGCGTCGGAACCGACGGCCACCGTGATGTGGCAGGTCCTGGCGGAGCTTGACTTCCTGCCGCTGCTGTGGAACGCCTGCCCCTTCCACACCCATGCCCCCGGGAACTCTTCGATATCCGGACGGTGGTGGCGGTGGAAAACGTGGCGCACCGGAGCCTGCAGAGAACCGGCCTGGCGGCGCCGAAAATCAGGCATCCCGCTCACGGCGGCAGGGCCGGGTTCAAGCCCGGCCTGCAGGAGCTGTTGGCCCCCGGCCTGGAGCATTAGGCCGCGGCCCCGGACGCGGGCGAACCGGCGGGGCGGCTAAGCTTGACCCTAATCGAGGAGGTGCAGCTGTTCGGGGGAGTCGAGGTCCTCGCCGCCGGAGAGGTCGCTGCAGTCCACGAAGACGATCGGTCCCGGGTGGGCCCGGAGGAAAAGCGCGCTCCGGCGTCGCCCGTTGCCCTGGCGCGGACCGTTGCCGCGTCCGCGCCGGGCACCGTCACGACTTCCCGGCAGCCGCCCGCGAGCAGCACGTCTGCCAGCACTTCAACGAGTGTGCGGCCGTGGAACCGGAGCAAGGCCTTGGGCCCGAGCCCCAGCCGCGCCCCGGCGCCGGCAGCAAGGAGCACCGCCGTCGTGCGTCATGCTCCCGTATCGCTCCGGTCAGGAGTCGCCTCCCGCGCCGCCGGTGGTCCCGGCATTGACGTCCAGGAGCTTGTAGCGGTCCATCGCGTAGGCGGGCACTCCGCCGTCCACCTCTCCGCGCGAGGCCAGCAGCTGAAGGGTCTTCACCACAATCGAGTGGGTGTCGTTCTTGAAGAAGCGGCGGGCCGCGGCGCGGGTGTCGGAGAAGCCGAAGCCGTCGGCGCCGAGCGAGGCGAACTGGTGCGGGAGGAACTGGCGGATCTGGTCCGGCACGGCCTTCATGTAGTCGGTGACTGCCACGATCGGACCGGTCGCGGCGGAGAGCTGCTGGGTGACGAAGGGCACGCGGGCGGGCTGGCCCGGGTTCAGGAAGGCGTCCTCCTCTGCGGCGAGCCCGTCGCGTCGCAGTTCGTTCCAGGACGTCACGGACCAGACGTCGGCGGAGACGCCCCAGTCCTCGGCGAGGATCCGCTGGGCATCGAGGGCCCAGGGGACGGAGACGCCGGAGGCCAGGATCTGGCTCTTGGGCCCTTCAATGTCCGACGCCGACACCCGGTAGATGCCTTTCAGCACACCGTTGACGTCGAGGTTCTCAGGTTCGGCCGGCTGGAAGATCGGCTCGTTGTAGACCGTGAGGTAGTACATCAGGTTCCGGTCGGTGGAGTCCGGGCCGTACATCCGCTCCAGGCCGTCCCGGATGATGTGGCCGATCTCGTACCCAAACGCCGGGTCGTAGGTGAGGACGGCCGGGTTGGTGGAGGCCAGGATGGGCGAGTGGCCGTCGGCGTGCTGCAGGCCTTCGCCGGTCAGTGTGGTGCGGCCGGCGGTGGCGCCGATGATGAAGCCGCGGGTCATCTGGTCCGCCGCGGCCCAGAAGGAATCGCCGGTGCGCTGGAACCCGAACATGGAGTAGAAGACGTAGATCGGGATCAGCGGTTCGCCGTGCGTGGCGTAGGAGGTGCCCGCGGCGGTGAAGGCCGCTACCGCTCCGGCCTCATTGATGCCCGGGTGGATCAGTTGACCCTGCGCCGATTCCTTATAGGCGAGGACCAGGTCCCGGTCCACGGAGAGATAGCCCTGGCCGTCCGGGTTGTAGATCTTCGCCGAGGGGAAGAACGCGTCCATCCCGAAGGTGCGGGATTCATCCGGAACGATCGGGACAATGCGGTGTCCGAACTTCTTATCCCGGAGCAGGTCCTTGAGCAGGCGCACGAAAGTCATGGTGGTGGCTGCCTGCTGCTTCCCGGAACCGCGCTTGGCCACCTCATAGGTTTTGGGGTCTGGCAGCTCCACCGGAGCGTGGTCCGGCCGGCGCTCGGGGACGAAGCCGCCGAGTTCCTTCCGGCGGCCCATCAGGTACTGGATCTCCGGGGAGTCCATGCCGGGGTGGTAGTACGGCGGCCGGTAGAGGTCGGCTTCGAGCTGTTCGTCGGTGACCGGGATGCGCAGGTGGTCGCGGAAGGCCTTGAGGTCCGCGAGGGTGAGCTTCTTCATCTGGTGGGTCGCGTTGCGGCCCTCGAAGTGGGTGCCCAGGCCGTAGCCCTTGACCGTGTGGGCCAGGATGACGGTGGGCTTGCCCTTGAACTCGGTGGCGGCCTTGTACGCGGCGTAGACCTTGTTGTAGTCGTGGCCGCCGCGCTTGAGGTTCCAGATCTCGTCGTCGGTGAGGTCCTGGACCATTTCCTTGGTCTGCGGGGTCTGGCCGAAGAAGTGCTCGCGGACGAACGCGCCGGATTCGGCCTTGTACGTCTGGTAGTCGCCGTCGACGGTCTCGTTCATGATCTTCACGAGCGAGCCGTCCTCGTCCTTGGCCAGGAGCGTGTCCCACTCCCGGCCCCAGACGACCTTGATGACGTTCCAGCCGGCGCCGCGGAAGAAGGCCTCGAGTTCCTGCATGATCTTGCCGTTGCCGCGGACCGGTCCGTCGAGGCGCTGGAGGTTGCAGTTGATGACGAAGTTGAGGTTGTCCAGTTTGTCGTTCGCGGCGAGCTGGAGCAGGCCGCGGGACTCGGGCTCGTCCATTTCGCCGTCGCCCAGGAACGCCCAGACCTGCTGGTCCGAGGTGTCCTTGATGCCGCGGTTCTGCAGGTAGCGGTTGGACTGCGCCTGGTAGATCGCGTTCATCGGGCCGATGCCCATGGACACGGTGGGGAATTCCCAGAACTCCGGCATGAGGCGCGGGTGCGGGTAGGAGGAGAGGGCATGTCCTGCCTTGGACTTCTCCTGCCGGAAGCCGTCCAGGTCCTCCTCGGAGAGCCGGCCCTCCATGAAGGCCCGCGCGTACATGCCGGGGGAGGCGTGGCCCTGGAAGAAGACCTGGTCCCCGCCGCCGGGGTGGTCCTTGCCGCGGAAGAAGTGGTTGAAGCCGACCTCGTAGAGGGTCGCCGCGCCCGCGTAGGTCGAGATGTGGCCGCCGACGCCGATATCCGCGCGCTGCGCCCGGTGCACCATGACCGCGGCGTTCCAGCGCAGCCAGGCCCGGTACTTCCGCTCGATCTCCTCGTCGCCGGGGAACGGGGCTTCCTGGTCCACCGGGATCGTGTTGACGTAGTCCGTGGTGGTGACCATCGGAACGCCCACACTCTGTGCGCCGGCCCGCTGGAGCAGACTGCGCATGATGTACTGGGCACGCTCGGTGCCCTGTTCCTGAATCAGGTCATCCAGGGACTCCAGCCATTCGGCGGTCTCTTCCGGATCACGATCAGGCAGCTGGTTTGTCAACCCGCTGAGGATATGGGAGGTATCTTCTCCTGCAGCCACGTCCAACCTCGTTTCATCTTTGAATGTCTGGGCCAGTTGTTTTCATATTGTGAGAAAACATTCTTGCAGTTCGAGATTATCTGGGTGACGATCCGCACGTCAAGGCGGGCGGACGGTCACAATCGGCTGCCAGGTCCTCCGGGACCCGGCAGCCGACGGGGACTGCCTGAAGCGCCGGCTCAGGCAGAGGTGAGGAGCCTGCCCCAGCGCGGGTCCAGCCCCGGGGCGCCCGCCATCTTGAGGCAATGCCACAGCGTGACGGCCACCGAGTCCAGAACGGGAACGCCCGTCTCGGCCTCAATTTCCGCGGTGATGTTGGCGCCGTAGAGGTTGGTGCAGAGGTAGATGATGGCGTCCGGCCTGGACGCCGCAAGCTCCAGCGATCCCGGACGCATCTCGTCATCTGCCACGCGGGCGAACGACTCGTTGTCGCTCAGGCCCAGGAACCGGTGGTCGAGGGTCTTGATGCCGTCACGTTGGTAGGACGCCACGATCTGTTCGTTGACGTCCCCGGTGTACGGAGTGAAGAGCCCGATGCGTTCGGTGCCGAAGGTCTTGAACGCCTCCATGTACGCCAGGGTGGACGTGGTGGCCGGGATGCCCGTGGCGTTGGTGATTTCCTCGACGAGCTGGCGGTCATGATCGGCGCCGAGCCAGGAGCCTGAGGTGCCGTTCCAGGCGATGACGTCCACATCGGCGGTGGCGAGGAGTTCGGCGGCCGAGCGCATAACGGCGGCATCGAATTGCTTGTCCGAGGACTTGTCCAGGGCAATCCGCGTGACCGGTATCCGGGCGAAGTGGATGGTGACGTCGTCCCGGTCGCCAAGGATCCGGTAACTTTGCGGTTCGAGGCAGGTGTTGGAGGACGGCACGATCATGCCGATGCGGGTGGCGCGGGTTACGGAAGGCATGCTGGCTCCTAGCTGGTGGCCTGGGCGGCGGGGGTGAAGACAGTCGTGGTGCCGGGCGCGGCGGCTTGGTGCTCGCGGAAACCGTCGCGCGGCACGAACCGGCCAACGGGGCCGGGGTCGTGGAAGCCGTCGCTGTCCAGCACCACGCGTCCGGCGGAGACGACGACGGCGGGCCAGCCCGTGAGTTTGCGGCCGTCGAACGGGGAGAAATCCGTGCCCATGTGCAGTGCGTTGCCTGCCACGGTGCGTGCCTCGGCCGGATCGAAGATGACCAGATCGGCGTCGAACCCGGGGGTGATGCTTCCCTTGCGGGGAAGGGCGTTGATGCGGGCCGGGCCGGCCGCGAACACCTCCACGAAGTCCTCCACCCGGGCCTCGCCGCCGCTGGCAGCATCCATCATGGCCGTGAACGTGACCGGCATGCGGGTTTCCACCCCCGGCAGGCCGTGGGGCATGGCGCGGATGTCATCGGACCGTTCGCGCTTCTGCGAGAGGTCGTAGCAGGAATGGTCCGAGGCGACGGTGTGGATGGCGCCGTTGGCCAGCCGTTCCCGGAGCGCGGCCACCGTTTGTGGGCTCCGCATGGGCGGGCAGCAGGCATACCACTCCGGCATCGCCGAGCCGTAGACCGTGTCGTCAAGAGTGATGTAGTGGGGGCAGGTCTCGGAGTAGGCCTCCTGGCCTTGGCGGCGGGCCTCGGTGACCAGATCCACGGCTCCCGGCGTCGACTGATGCACAAAGTAGACCGGCGCATTGGTGTATGCCGCCATGGCCAGAGTTTCCTTGACGGAGATTTCCTCGGCCAGCTCCGGCCGGGTCTGGTGCAGGTGCTCAATCCCGATCCGGCCGTCGTCGGCGTGCTGCTGGGTGCAGTCCGCGATGATGGGGTCGTGCTCGGCGTGGATGTAGGTGAGGCCGTCCAGCCGGACCATTTCGCGCATGACCTTCAGGATAGTGTCCCCGTCCGCCATGGTGCTGCCGCGGTTGGTGGTGTACATCTTCACGGACCGGACACCCTCGGCGGCGAGCTGTTCCAGCTGCCAGGGAACGGTTTCATCCCAGCTGACCACGGACCCGTGCAGTGCCACGTCGCAGCGTGAGTCCTGGGCGAGTTCCTTCTTATGGAGGACTGCCTCCAGCGGCGTTTCCTGGGCGTCGCGGGGGATGCCGAAATCGATGATGGTGGTGGTACCGCCCCAAAGGGCGGCAGTGGAAGTGGTCCGGTAGTCGTCCAGGGTGCGGAAGCGCCCGGTTACCTGGGCCACGTGGCAGTGTCCGTCGACGCCGCCGGGGATGACCAGCTTGCCGGCGGCATCGATGACGCGAGTGGCGGGGGGAACCGGTTCGGAGGCGTCAACAAGCTGGTCGATACGGCCCTCCCGGACCACAACGTGGGCGTGCCGCCGGCCGAAGCTGTTGACCACGGTGCCGTAGGTGATGACGAGTTCTGGGGTGTCGGACATCGGTGTCCTCCTCAAGTAGAAGTAATTAGTTGGACGGCGCGGGCGAGACAGGCTGGCCGGCGGCGCCGCGGGTTGCGTC
Organism: Arthrobacter sp. UYCu723; assembly: GCF_054059215.1. NCBI lineage: Bacteria > Bacillati > Actinomycetota > Actinomycetes > Micrococcales > Micrococcaceae > Arthrobacter > Arthrobacter sp. UYCu723. Next base: position 4,282,103 of record NZ_JBSSBW010000001.1, on the reverse strand, counting down.
CTGAGCGGCCGTCAGGGCGGCGTCGAGGTTCGCGGAGAGGCCGCGCCGGGCCTTGAGCGGCGGCGGCGCGAAGCCGCCGGCGCGGTGCCGGCCGGATTGGAGCCCGACCACGGCTTCTGCCATCCGGATGCCGGCGGAGATGCCGTCCACCACGGGGACCGGGATCTGCCCTCGAAGTTCGCGCGCCAGCCCGGCGAGGGGTGCGCCGGCGAGGATCACGACGTCGGCCCCGTCCTCGGTGACGGCCTGCTGGCTGAGTGCCAGCAGGGTTGCCTTGAAGTCCTGCTGCACGGAGGCGATGCCGTTGAGGCTCTCGTTGATGGAACGGATGGAAGCCAGCCGGCCGCCGAGGCCGAACCTCTCGACGCAGTCCTGGTACCAGGGCCGGATCCCGTCCGAGATCGCGATGATGGAGAACCGGTGGCCCTGCAGGGCAGCTGCGCAGAGGGCCGCCTCGGTGATGCCGATGATGGGGACGTCGGTGAGTTCCTTCAGTGCGGGCATTCCGGGGTCGCCGAATGCGGCCACCACAACGCCGTCGACGCTGGCGCCGTCGCGGGTATACTCGGCGACGATTTCGGCGACGGCTCCCGCCGCGATCAGGGACTCAAAGCGGGTTTCGATGTACTCGACGCCATACCCGGCGGTCCGGACCGCGAGTTCGGTTCCGGGGGAAGCGGAGCGGAGCGCCTCCGCTTCGATCATGGCTGTAACCTCGTCGCTGATATTGGGGTTGATGACAAGAAGTTTCATGACTTCTTCCGATGAAGGGCGGGTTCTGTCCGGCTGAAATCCTCCGGAAACTGTTCGCGGTATTTGCCGATGTGCGACGCCGACTGGGCGGCTGCCCGTTCCGGGTCGCCGCTGGCGATCGCGGCGTAGAGGGCGCGGTGTTCTTCGATGAGCTCCGGCAGGTCGCTGACGTGGCGGAAGAGCCAGTGCATGCGGCCCTGGAGCGGTTCCAGCGCGGACTTGAGGAAACCGTTGTCCGCGATCCGGGTGATGGCATCGTGGAATTCGCTGTTGGCCCGGTGGGCTTCCATGACGGCACCCTTGGCCAGGCACCGGTCTGCCTCGTCCAGCAGCCCTTTGAGGCTGCTGCGGTCTGCAGGGGTGGCGCGGGTGGCGGCCAGGCGGCAGGCAAGCACCTCGAGGGACTGCCTGACGTCGAACAGATCCTCGACGTCTTTCGGACTCAGTGTGCTGACCTCGGCTCCGCGGGCGCCGCGGTCGCTGATGAGGTCTTCCTGGCGTAGCCTGCGGAGCGCTTCGCGGACGGGAAGGCGGGACACATTGAATTCAGCGGCGAGGTCGCGTTCCACCAGCCTGGTGCCGGGAACGTAGTGCCCTTCAAAGATCCTGTTGCGGAGGGTGTCCCGGACAGCCTCCCGAAGGGGGCGTTCCTTGTCCTGGGTCTCTTCTGCGTTATGAATGGTTCTCCACTTTCGGTTCTTGTCTGGCATTGCGTTCCCGGCTTCAGGAACAGGTGCGTGGCTAGCTTAGACAGGTAGCCGCTTGTTGTAGTTCAGGGTCAGCACGGATACGCCCATGATGACGGCGGATCCGACGAAGTACAGCAGCGCCCAGGTGTAGGAGCCGGTGGCACCCACGATCAGGCCGACAGCAATCGGGGTGACGAAGCCGGAGATGTTGCCGCTGAAGTTCATCGCGCCGCCCAGGACGCCGGCATTGGTCCGGCCGCCCAGGATGGAGGGGATGCTCCAGAAGAGGCCCACCCAGCGGAGGAAGAACATGACCACGGACAGGAGCACCACGGCGGTGGTGGGATCGGCCACGACCGTGACGCCGATCAGGCCGCCGATCACAACAACACTGGACGTGCCCAGGAGCGTGCGCATCACGCGGTTGGCGGAGGCGCCGGTGGACTGCCACTTGTCGGCGATCGTGCCGCCGAGGATTTCCCCGACAAAGCCGGCGCCGAAGATGACGAACGTGGACCAGCCGATGGTCTTGAGGTCGAAGCCCTTGGCCTGGGCCAGGTAGAGCGGGCCCCAGGTCAGCAGTCCGTAGAAGACGCCGTTGAAGCCCAGCCAGCCGAAGCACATGGCCCAGAAGGAACGGAATTTCAGGTAGGGCAGGAGGGCGCGCTTGCCCTTGCTGCCGTCGAGCTTCGCCTCGGCGTCTTCTGCAGCGTGGGAGGCTTCGATGTAATCGGCCTCGGCATCGTTGACGCCGCGGTGCTGGCGGGGGTTGTCGCGGACGTACCACCAGACGGCAAGGCCCATCAGTACTGTGGCGGCCCCGGCGATCATGAACGAGAGGCGCCAGCTGCCGGTGGAAGCGATGAGACCGGCGATGAGGATGCCGCCCAGGCCGGCGCCCAGCGGTGCCCCGGCGTCGAGGATGGTGGCACCGCGTCCGCGCTCTGACTTGTGCATCCAGATCGCGTTGAGCTTGCCGCCGGCCGGCATGACGCCGGCTTCCGTGACGCCGATGCCCAGGCGGGCGATGAACATGCTGAGGAAGCCGCCTGCCAGGCCGGAGGCTGCCGTGGCAGCGCCCCAGCCGACGCAGGAGGCCGTCATGACCTTGCGGGGACCGAACTTATCGATCAGGAGGCCCACCGGGACCTGCATCAGCGCGTAGGTCCAGAAGAACGCGGAGAGCAGCAGGCCCACGAGCTCGGGGGCGAGGTTGAATTCTTTCTGGATGATCGGGAGGGCCACCGAGATGGAGCCCCTGTCGATGTAGTTGACGGCGACGAGGACCAGCAGGAGCAGGAACATTTTCCAGCGGACGTTGGTGCGACGTTGCACGCCGTCCTTGCCGGTCTTGTCGTCGGGGAGCGGTACTGCGGTTTCAGTATTTTGAAGAGACACAACTTCTCCTTTACAGAGAGGAAGATTGCAGACGGGGAAAAGACGTGGGTGTTCGCGGGGCAGGAGGCCGGCTGGTGGGGCGAAGCGCCCCCAGGAACCAATCCGGAGGAGCCGGGCAATGAACTACGGCGGCCGAATCCGTAACGCGGACTTTTGGGATCCCAAGTTGGGATCCCAAAATTGAGAATAGAAGTGACCCGTGCCACTGTCAATAGGTTTCCGCGCGTTGTGGCTCTCGAGCGTCAAAAAACCGATTGTGACTGCTTCGCGATGTGGTTAATACACCGGGAGACATGGCTGCGGGCCCCGGCTATCCCGCCGGAACTGCTGACAGGCACAGGAAAGGCCCGCGGGTTTGAACCGCGAGCCCTGGCCTGTCTATTCAGTTCTTGGCGGCTTAGCTGCCCCGGTAGGTCGAGTAGGCGAAGGGGCTCAGCAGCAGCGGAACATGGTAGTGCGCCTGCGCCGCGTCCACCAGGAACGTGAGAGTCACCTCGGGAAAGAAGGTCCCGGTTTCGGTCGCAGCGAAGTATGCCCCGGTGTTAAAGCCCAGCCGGTAGGTTCCGGAGGGAAGCCTGTCGGGGCCGAGTTCTTTGATCCGCCCGTCAGCATCCGTGGAGCCGGTGGCGATCCGGACCCATTGCTCGCCGTCCAGGAGGTGAAGTGTTACGGCGATTCCGGCGGCAGGCTTACCGGAGCCGGTATCCAGTACATGGGTGGTTACGTGGGAGACGCTCACTTCAGCAGTCCTTCGAGTCGGAGCACTGCGATCTCGCGCAGTTGCTCGCCGATGATTAGTTCTTCCTGCTCGGGCGTGTGGTCGAGCCTGGAGTTGAGGGCCGCCAGGATCTCCTCCCGGCTGCGGCCCGCCGCGCGGATCAGGAACACCTGGCCGAACTTCGCCTCGTAGGCGCGGTTACCGTCTGCCAGGGCTTTGTCAACGGCTACGTCCGGTGCACCGAGTCCCGCCTGTTCCGACTGGGATAGCCGGGCCTCCGTACTGTTGCCCGCCGCGCGTTCCCCGATCCGGGGGTGGTGGGCCAGGGCAGATTCCAGCTCCGCTGACGTGAACGGGGCGGCTGCCCGGCGGCCGGCATCGAGGAGGGAGCCGACGTCGGAATACGGGCGCGCGTTGGCGAGGCTGTCAATCCAGCGCTGGATGTCCAGGCAAGGCCGCAGTAGCGCAACAGCCTCCGGTCGCTTGGCCGCGTTAAACTGTTCGATTTGCATGGGACGGGTCCTCATGTGTCAATGCTGGCATCCACGGTGTAGGGCTATACGGAGCATGTTACAGAGCACTGTTCCGTATCGTGGAACTGTTATTTCAGCATGTGCAAAAGTCAACCCTACGGTCTTGCGGGTGTCAACTACCCGCCGGTAGGCGACAGCTCTTACAGTTCCTGTACAAGGAAGGCCAACCATTGGAGCCTACGAAACGGGGAACGCCACATCTGTCAGGTTAACCGACGATCGCGGCCAAGCGCGCGATTTCTTCGACGAACGCTGAACAACAGTGGCCGGCGTGGAGCTGCGGGGCCCTATGTGACTAGGGCGTGCAGATCGACCCCAAAGATGGCCACAAGCGGCCATAGCACAATCGCCGCGAGGCCTTCCAGAATGTTGCCGGGAACGTTCCACGCCACGAGATAGCCGTGGGTGGCTGCGACAACTATGCCGATCGCCAGATACACGGCCCCGATCAGACCAATTCCGCGCCTGCCCGTTTGGCGCCTGTCAAATCCGCGTATCATCGCTCATCTCCCGATGTGGGGTGTGAACCACATTATAGTAGCGTCCGGGCCATTCGGGGAGGCATACACTCCGTTCAGTTGGTTGCCCCGGGGACGGCTCGAGCCGGCCCGGTCCATGGGAAGCAGCGGCCGTGCGGGAGCGTTTAACCAGGTAGGGAGCCTTATTCATAAGGGGAGGCGCGGCTTCATGCTTAATATCGCTGTCGTGCTCGGAAGCACTCGACCGGGCCGCAGAGGGAAGGCCGTCGCAGACTGGGTCTTTGAGCAGGCGGCAAATCGTACCGATGCGACGTTCGAACTTGTCGATGTGGCCGACTTCGATCTCCCGCTGCTCGATGAACCCCTCCCGCGGTCACTGGGGCACTACCGTCACGAACACACGAAGGCCTGGGCGAAAGCCATCGGGTCCTTCGACGGATACATCATTGTCACCGCAGAGTACAACCACTCCGTGCCCGGAGCACTGAAAAATGCCCTGGATTTTCTCTACGGGGAGTGGAACAACAAAGCGGTGGGCTTCGTCAGTTACGGCAGCACCGGCGGGACCCGTGCGGTGGAACATCTACGGCTCATCGCCGCGGAACTGCAGATGGCCGACGTCCGTGCGCAGGTCACCTTGCCTTGGGCCACGGAGTTTGAAAATTACACCACCTTCACACCGTCGGACCGGGCCGTGAAGGGCCTGGGTACGGTCTTCGATCAAGTCATCGCCTGGGCCGGGGCCCTCAGACCACTGCGCCAGTGACACGGCGCAGCGCGTCGTCAATCCGGCCCGACGACGGGCCGCCGGAGCCGGCGCGGGCGGGAGGCGCCATCAAGCCTGACCGTTTTCATCGGCGGCCGGCAGGAGCTGGCGGTTCCTGATCCGTGATTCGCCGAAAACGACCGGCAGCGCTCCAATCTCCCAGGGTCCGCGGTCCCTGGTCTTCGGGCGACCCACGGCAATGTGGGGTGTCCAGCGGGGGTAGCGGAAGCCGAGGGCGCGTGAGCCGAGAATGAAGTCGTCGACGTTGTCCACGAGGAGCTCGTCGAGCAGTTCGTGCAACGACTGCACGAGGCCGACCTGAAAGTCGTGAACCCGCTGCGGGACGTCCACTTCAAGTCCGCACACGCTTCCGCCGCCCAGCACGATCAGCCTTTCGGCGCTTCCGGAAAAGCCTTCCAGCACTGGCAGCGCCTGAAGCCAGGCAACCGTCGTGCGGGAGGCTTCCGCGGTACCGGTGATGCCTTTGGTCCAATCCGCGACGTCCCGGGAGAAGTCCTCCAAGACGCCGATGTGCAGCAGGGTCAGGTGCAGTCCTTGTCGCCTGCGCAGCGCATGGGCGTAGCTGCCCAGTTCCTCGTAGTCCGTGGGCTCTGATCCGATGCTGAGGACCGGCACTTCCACCGTGATGCGCGGAAGCGTATGCATCCGGACCCCCTCTTGTTGCCGAACCTTGAGGCCGGAGACCCTATTTCGCGTGACGCGAATACGCCTGGGCGCTGTCACGGGGCACGCCGGACGGCCAAACCCGACCTCCTGTCAGCCCTCGGGCTTGGGCTCAGTGGTCCCTTCACCCACCCAGACGACCTGAACCCACCGTTGGCCCTCGTCATCCCACGACTCGGAGTGCCCCAGCCGGGCGATGTCTTCAAAGGCGACGTCGATGCCCTGGCTCTGCAGGGTTTCGCTCAGCTCTTTGGTGGCGGCCCGGACTGCGGCGGCGATGTCATCGGGAGTATCGGACGAGACGGGACGGGATGCTTCATATGTTGAACTCATGGGCACCATACTTCACGTTCGGTCCGTCGATTGGAACAGCCCGTGGTCCAATTTCGCCTGCCTCGATGATCCGGGCTGGCGAATCCAGGTTCACCGGCAGCCGCCGGCGGCCGGCGGTCACGGCGCCGGACGGGGCGGCAGGTTCTTGGTGGCCGGGCCCTGGATGACGGCGCCGTCGGGCGCGAAGCGGGAACCGTGACAGGGGCAATCCCAGGTGAGGTCGGCGGGATTGAAGCCGACGGTGCAGCCAAGGTGGGTGCAGACGGCAGAGACGGCGTGGACCTGACCATCTGCGTCTTTGTAGACGGCAGTGCTCTCCCCGTTCACGTCGATGACCGTTCCGTCTCCCGGGGCCAGGGCCGGGGCCACATGGCCGGGGCGGCCGCCGAGCTTGCCGGCCAGAAGGGTTGCCGCAGTTTTCATGTTCTCCTGTACGAACCGCCGGGCGCTGGCTACGGGAGTGATCCTGTTGCTGTTGAAGACGGGGGCCCAGCGGTTCGGCCGGCCGTTGAGGGTGTCGGTCAGAATGAGGGCGGCGGCGGTTCCGTTGGACAGGCCCCATTTGCGCAGGCCGGTGATCACGAAGACATGCTTGGCGGCGGGGGACATGCGTCCGACGTAAGGTAGCCCGTCAAGCGGGATGCCGTCCTGCGTTGACCAGCGGTAGGCGACCTCGCCGACGCCGAGGCGGTCTTGGGCGAAGGCGGCGAGTCTGCGGTAACGTCCCGCTGTGTCGAAGGCCTCGGACGCGCGATGGCCTTCGCCGCCGACAAGCACGTAACTCGCGCCGCCGGCGTCCGCGGTCAGGATGGAGCGCACGGGTTCATCGGCGCTGATAAACGTGGCGTCCAGCGGCTGGGTGCCCACCCGTCCGGCCACGAGGTAGGAGCGGTGCGGATGACACCGCAGCTCGAACAGGCCCTGACCGCCGAAGGGTACATTCGTGGCGACGATGATGTCCCGGGCACGGACTGTTCCACTCCCGGCGTCGACCACGCACGGTGAGCCGTCGTGGATCCTTTGGGCACGCGTCTCCTCGTACACAAAACTACCGTTGCCATCGACCGCCCGGGCGAGGCCCTGCAGGTATTTCACGGTATGAATTTGGGCCTGTCCGTCGAACCGGACGGCTCCTTTGACGGCGAATGGAAGCGGCACATCGGTGGTGAAGGCGGCGGGAAGACCGAGCCGGGAGGCAAGAGCGGCTTCAGCGCGGACGAGGCCCAGCGCGTCGTCGCTCTCGGCGTAGGTGTAGTTGTCCACGCGGCGGAAATCACAGTCGATGCCTTCCCGAGCCACCACTTCCGCAACGTGTTCGAGCCCGGCCTGGTTGGCCTGCCCGTAGGCGCGGGCAGTGTCGGCGTTGTGGCGGCCTTGGAGTTCGGTATAGGCGAGGCGGTGCAGGGATGTGACCTTTCCTGTCGTGTGGCCGGTGACGCCGGTTCCGACGCGTCCGGTCTCGATCACCGCGACGGTTCGGCCCGCGCGTTTGAGTGCCAGTGCGGCGGTCAGCCCGGCAATGCCGCCGCCGACGACGGCGACGTCCACCTCCACATCCCCGCGCAGAGCCGGGTAGCCTGTGGTCCCGGCGCTGGCCACCCAGAGGGACATGGGCTCGCCCTCGAGCCGTCCACCCGGCGGCCCGGCCGTCACGGCGTCACCTCAGCACCCCGCAGTTGCATGCGGGCGCTCCCGCCGGTACGTCCGAATGGCGCCGTCTAGTCGCAAGCATGTGCTGATCATCCCGCCTTGTGGGTGGTTTATCAACGCCCCCGAGGTTGTTCCAGGGCCCTCGGCATCCCACAAATACACGTCACGACCCAGGTTGCGAGTTGGACGGCGACCGTGCTGTCGGCAGCGACAGGACACGTCTTAGTGCCCTGCTGTAGGGTCGGTTGGCCGCGGGGCGTTGGGCCGCCTGGCGCTGCGACGGACCGCCGACGACTGCCGTAACGAATCCGGCCGGGGCAGGCCGCCGTCGGGTTTCTTGTCCGAAGTTCCGGTGTTCCTCGAGGGTCAGGCCGAAAGCCCCGACGAATTCCGCGGCGCGCGCCCGGGCCGGGGGAGTGTTGTCGATCCCGAAGGTGAGCGGCTCGCCGGCGAATTTCGTCGCGGCCCGGGCGTAGCGCATATACGGCGACCGGGACGCGATGATCTCCGCGGAGAAGTAGTCGAAGGCGACGACGCTGCCGGGGGCCGTCCCCGCGATCCGCCGAAGCGTTCTCTCGACCGAATCGCGGTCCAGGTACATGGTCACCGCTTCCCAGAGGAAGAACGCGGGCCGGGCCGGGTCGAAGCCAGAGGCCACGAGCTTCTCGAACCAGTCTTCCGCCTGGAAATCGGCGGCCACGTACGTGGCGAGATGCGCGGCGAGACCTGCGTCCCTCAACATCCGGAGCTTGAAGGCCTGGGTCCGGGGCTGATCGATCTCGAAGCACCGCACGTTCGCTTCCGGGGGCAGCCGGTAGGCGCGGGTGTCGAACCCGGCGCCGAGGATCACCAGCTGCTCGATGCCGGGGAGGTGCCGGTGGAGGGCGGCGTCGTAGAAGCTTGTCCGTGCGGTCTGCTGATGGCGCATCGGGGGCACGCCCTCGTACGGATAGCGGTAGATCCAGGGAACACGGCCCGTCACGAGATGGGCCGTCATCGTCGGGATGGTCTCCAGGCGGAACCCCTCCCGGGAGACATTGGGCATAACCATCATGAGCCGCGCAGCGGACTCATCGGGCCGGGTCCCCAGCCGGTGCTGCATGTAGCGGGTGTAGAGCGAAGCGAGCAGGGTCGCCGATATGCCTGTCCGCCGGCTGTAGAGGAGCAGCTGCGGTACGGCCCGCAGATAACCGACCATTCCCACCGGGAGGAGCGCCACCTGGATCACGCGAAACAAACCAGCCGCCGCCATTCCTCGCATTCGCCGCATCTCGCCCGACTCCTCCTGCCACGCCCTTGCCCGTCCATGCTCCTCCGGCGGGTACCGGGGGTCAACACGTCTCCGGCCGGCAGCGGGGAAGCCTCTCCGATGAGGGCCCGGGGCTGGTGCCTGGCCGCCAGCCGATGCGCCACGGGGCGCCCTGCCATGGAACCGTCATGTCCTTGACCGCGGGGCCCGTGGCGATCATGCTGGGTTCCTGTTCGCTCCGCCCGACGGGAAGGCCGGCCATGTCCGCCATCAACTCAGCCACCCCCGCTGCGCGTTTCCGGCATGTGTTGGCCGCAGCCGCCGCAGCAGCCGTTGCCCTGCTGATGCTCCTTGCCCCAGCGGCTGAGGCAGCCACCACTGCCGCCCCCGGCAACGATGTGTCTTGGCCCCAGTGCGGTCAGGCCTTGCCGAAAGGCCAGACCTTCGCCATCATCGGCGTGAACAACGGCCTGGCGAACGCCACAAACCCCTGTCTGGACACCCAGCTGACGTGGGCCCGCACATCCAAGGGCGGGACGGGCCAGGCGCCGGTCGCCCTGTATGTGAACACCGCCAACCCGGGCAAAGCCGGATCGTGGTGGCCCACCAGCAACACATACGGCGGGACTACCGTGCACTCCCCGTATGGCGAGTGCACCAGTGGTTCCTACGGCGCGGCCTGCTCATACATGTACGGGTACGCCAAGGCTTATGACGATGCGAACATCCGCGGCGTGAGCAACCCCGCGTCCTACACCTGGTGGCTTGATGTGGAGACCGGCAACAGCTGGTCAACGGACACGGTGGCGAACAGGGCCGATCTCGAGGGCATGACAGCCTACTTCGCGAGCATCGGAGCCCGCACGGGCCTTTACTCCACCAGAACGCAGTGGGCCCAGATAGTGGGGACTGTGCCGTCTTCAAGCAATCTGTACTCGCTGCCCAGCTGGTTGGCCGGAGCAAACTCTCTCGCCCTGGCGAAACGCAAATGCTCGGACGCCGCACTGACCGGCGGCGGCAAGGTCACGCTGGGCCAGTACGTTTCGGGCGGATTCGACTACGACTATTCCTGCATCTGAGGCACGCGCCCCGTCAACCGCAACGGGTTCCGCGCTGGCGTCAGCGACACCCTGACACGTTGGCCGGAGGTCCCAGGTGTAGGGTTTGCCTCAACTGACGAAGGGGTCAACATGAGCTACAAATATCGCACCGTCCGGGTTCGCGGCACCGAGCTGATCGGAACCATTGCGCGCAAACACGGCGGTGCTCCGGAGATCTACGAAACCTCGAAGGACCCAAGCACCTCAGTGGTTCCGGTGTTCTTCCAGGCAACGGGCGAGCTCCGGTTTTTCGATAGGGCAATGCTGGAAGACGTCGTGGCACCCGCCGGTTAGCCGCGATGACGCATCCTCGGACCTGACACGAGGACGGGTCAGGGCCGCTTTGCCCCACCCCGGACAGCTGCTCATTCTGTACCGCGCTGGAGGTCTGGCATGGACAATAGATTCATGAGGATTGAATTGCTCCATATCGATGATTGTCCAAACTCGGCCGTAGCACGTGAGCGTCTGGAAGCAGCCCTGATCGCCCGGGGGCACAACGACATGGAAGTACACATGCGGCTTCTGAAGTCCGCATCCGATACAAAAGACACCGGATTCGCCGGATCTCCGACGATCACCGTCAACGGAACCGATATCTTCCCAACCGGAGCGCCGGCGGGCGAGCTGGCGTGCCGGATCTACATGACTCCCAGCGGTCTTTCGGGCCTGCCTACCGTTGATCAGTTGACGGAAGCACTCAAGAGCAATGGACTCTGACGCCGACTACACCTGCTGGAACACCTCCTCGGCGATGAGGCCGCCCAGGTTGCGGTACTTAGCCAGCCGACGCGGCAGCAGTTCGTTGATCCCGGCGCAGGACAGGGTGGCCAGTTCGTATTCGATGGCCTGCCCCATGCGCTGGCAGAAGGCCTTTGCCTCCCGGGCGGCGTCGCCGCGTTCGTCCACGATGTGTTCCACAAGTCCGTTGGCGTAGAGCGAGGCCACGTTGACGCCTTGGGCCTCGGACATGGCCGGTGCAAGGTCGGTGCTTCGGTGGACGATGGCACTGGCGCCCTCCGGCGGCAGCGGGGACAGCCATGCATGCTGAGCGGCGATCGTGCGGTCCGCGGGCAGAAGGGCCAGCGCCCCGCCGCCGGCGCCCTGTCCGAGCAATACGGACACTGTGGGCGAGTTCAGCCCGATCAGGTCGTGCAGCGACCGGGCGATCTCGCCGGCCAGTCCGCCTTCCTCGGCCTCTTTGGAGAGGGCGGCGCCGCCTGTGTCGATGACGGTGAGCAGCGGCAGGCCAAGTTCCTCGGCCAGGCGCATGCCGCGCCGGGCCTCGCGGAGCGACGCGGGGCCCATTGCCGTCTGCTGCGAGGGCCGGGGACGGGTGTGGCCGATGACCACGCAGGATTCCTGCCCGAAGCGGGCCAGGGCAAGCTGAAGGCCGGGGTCTTTTTCCCCCTGGCCGGTGCCGTTGAGCGGCAGCACGTCCCGGGCCCCGTGCGCCAGCAGTTGGCGCAGGTCCGGCCGGCGCGGATTGCGGGACATTCCGATCGATTCCCAGGCGCCGGCGTCGGACGGTCTGACGGAAAGTGTCCTGGGCGGGTCGAGCCGGGAATGCGGACCGGTGACCAGGATGCTGAGGGCGCGGTCGACGACGCCGGACAGTTGCCAGGGCGGCACCACGGCGTCCACGAGCCCCTTGTCGAAGAGGTTTTCGGCCACCTGGACGTTCTCGGGGAACTGGGTGCCGTGGAGGGCCTCGAAGACCCGTGGTCCGAGGAATCCGAGCAGGGCGCCGGGCTCGGCCACAGTGATATGGCCCAGTGAACCCCAGGACGCCATCACTCCGCCCGTGGTGGGATGCCGCAGGTAGACGAGGTAGGGCAGCCCGGCCTGGCGGTGTGCCCGGACGGCCGCGGTGATTTTCACCATGGACAGGAACGCGATGGTCCCCTCCTGCATCCGGGTGCCACCCGACGCCGGGCCCGCGAGGAGGGGAAGTCCTTCCCGGGTGGCCCGCTCGACGGCGCTGACGATGCGTTCCGCTGCCGCGAGCCCGATGGAACCGGCCAGGAAGCGGAACTCGCTGACGACCACCGCAACGCGGCGGCCGCGGATAAGGCCCTCGCCGGTGAGGACGGATTCGTCCGCACCGGTTTTTGCGCGGGCCGCCGCCAGTTCCTGCCGGTACTCGGGTCCCGGATCTGGGTCCACCACCGGGGCGTCCCAGCTCCGGTACGATCCGGGATCGAGCACGGCGTCGAGGAGTTCGGTAGCGTCCAGGTGCCGGACTTTCTGCTCCGTCAGCATGCCTGGTGACCTTCCGGGTCCGTAACTGCCTGCTCTGTGCCGCCTCGACCGGCGGGCACCAGCCCAAGCCACTGCCGGATCTGGTCCCCGTCCTGGTCCAGCAGCGGCGGGGCGGTGTGCGCCTTCAGCGTCGTTTCTGCGGTGTCGGCCGGGCTGAAGAACCGCAGCGGCGGACCCGGGAGGCTCACGTTGCCGAGGATTTTGTGGTCGACGTCGATCACGAGCCCCTGCGAGTGGACCTGTTCCCATTCGTACACCTCGTCCAAGGTTCTGACCTTGCCGGCCGGGATGCCGGCCTCGTTCAGTTTGGCGAGCAGCGGTTCGGCCTCGAAATCGGAGAACACCCGCTCCACTTCCTCGATGACTTTCTCGCGGTTGCGTACGCGGTCCGCGTTGCTGGCGAATTCCGGCCGCGTGGTGTCGATCCCGAATGTGGAGGCGAACGTGCCCCAGAGCTTCTCGCTCCCCACGCTGATCTGTACCCGGCCCCGCTGGCAGTGGAACAGGCCGTAGGGGGCGATGGAGGGATGGTGGTTGCCCTGGGCCTTCGGAACCTCGCCGGCGACCGTGGCCCTGGTGCCCTGGAAGGCGTGGACGCCGATAATCGCCGCGAGCAGTGACGTGCGGACGATCTGTCCCTGACCGGTCCGCTCACGCTGCAGCAAGGCGGCGAGGGTGCCGAACGCCCCGTACATGCCGGAGAGGAGGTCCGCGATGGGCACGCCCACCCGCTGCGGATCGTCCGGCCCGGAACCGGTCAGGGACATCAGCCCGGCCTCACCCTGCAGGATCTGGTCGTAACCGCTCCGCTGGGATTCCGGCCCGTCGTGTCCGAAACCCGTGATTGACAGGACCACGAGTGCCGGATTGAGGGCATGCATCTCCGCGGCCGGGAATCCCAGACGGTCCAGTACCCCGGGGCGGAAGTTCTCGATCACGACGTCGGCGCGCCCCAGCAGTTCGCGCAGAACTGTCCGCCCGTCGTCGCTCTTCAGGTCCAGGGCAATGGATTCCTTGTTGCGGTTGCAGGACAGGAAGTAGGTGGCCTGGGGATCGTCCTCGGGGCCCACGAAGGGGGGACCCCAGCCGCGGGTATCGTCTCCGGTGCCGGGGTTCTCTATCTTGATCACCCGCGCGCCCAGGTCAGCGAGCATCATCCCGGCGTGCGGGCCGGCGAGGGCACGGCTCAGGTCCACCACGAGGTAGCCCGTGAGGGGACCCTCGGTTTGCGGCGTGGATTCAGTGCTCATCGTGATGTTCCTTCTCTTGCTTGTCGTTGCTGCTGCACGTTGGTGATGCGGCTGTTCGCCGCCTTGCCGGCTACATCCAGCCCGGGACCACCATGACCAGCCAGGCGATGGCGGGTCCGACGGCGACGACGATGCCGCTGTAGGCGAGGATCTGTTTGTAGAACCTTTCCTTGTCCACGTCTTCCGGCGCGTTGGCCAGCACCAGGGCGCCGTTGGTGGAGAAGGGGGAAACATCCACGATCGTGGAGGCCACGGCCAGGGCGGCGATAACCCCGACGGCGCCGATCTCTCCGGTGGCCAGGAACGGCACCGCCAGGGGAATGAGGGCCGCGAGAATTGCGGTGGAGGAGGCGAAGGCCGAGACGATGGCGCCGATGTAGCAGATCAGCAGGGCGGCCAGCAGCGGCATGCCCAGGTGGGCCACGCCGTCGGACACGAACTTGATGGTGCCGGCTTCCTCGAGGACGCCCACGAACGTGAGCATGCCGCAGATGAGCAGGACAGTGGACCAGCTGATCTTGTTGACGGCGCCCTTCTGGGCTGCCGGGGACACGAGGGCCAGGACGATGGCGATGGTGATGGAGACGAAGCCGACGTCCACCTTGAAGCCCAGCGAGATGACGGCGAGGGCGATCAGGCCCAGGATGGTCACGACCTGGGGCACGGAGGCGCGGGCACCGTTGCCTGCCTGCCCTCCGGCCGCGGAGGAACCGGTTGCCGATGCCCCGGAGGCGGCCGAGGTGCCTTTCGAGGAGACGCCGGCGGAGGAAAGGTCGGATCCGGAGCCCTGCAGCGTCACGCCGGCCACGCGGGCACCCACACTGACGGACATGCGCTTTTCAGCGGCCTGCTCCACCAGGCGCCCGCCCGGGGTGGACAGCAGCTTGCTGCCGCCGAGGACGATGAACAGCACCAGCGCAATGGCGAGGTTGAAGAAGAAGCTGGCCAGGAAGATCGCCATGGGGCTGGCTTCCAGTTCCGTCTTGGCGATGATGCCGTTGACGGTGACGCCGTAGACGGCGATGGGGGAGAAGCCGCCGGCCTGCGCGCCGTGGACCACCATCATGCCCATCATGAGCGGATTGATCTTGTGCTTGGCGGCGAAGCTCAGCGCGATCGGCGCGATGATGGCGACGGCGGCCGGGGAGAGGGCGCCGACGGCGGTAATCACCGCAGTGATGGCGAACATGACCCAGGGGATGAGGGCCACCTTGCTGCCCACCATCCGGACGGCACCCCGGACCAGGAGGTCAATGGTGCCGTTGTTCTGCGCGATGGCGAACAGGTAGGTGACCCCGACGATCGTCAGGAACAGGCCGCCGGGGAAGTTGGCGAGGATGTCGTTGGTGGACATTCCCAGCACGACCGAGCCCAGCAGGAATGCACCCACGAAGGCCAGGGCTCCCATGTTGAGGGGCAGCACCGTGGCCAGCAGGAACATCACCGCCAGGATGACGATTGACAGGACAGGAGCGGACATCTTTGTTCCTCCGGAATAGAAGTAGGGTGATGAACTGGCTTAGTGGCCTAGCCTCCTAGACACTAGGTGACTTTGTCAATAGTTCTCCGGTAGGCTGACTGCCAAGGACGTCGCCGGAAGGACGCGCATGGCAAAGCAGGCAGCAACGCATCAGATTTCCCGCGTCTCGCGGCCCCGGCTCTATGAGCAGCTCGTGGAGCAGCTCATGGACTTCATCGAGTCCGCCCAGCTGGGCCCGGGAGACACTTTGCCGGCTGAACGGGAACTTGCCGAACGGCTGGGAGTTTCGCGGGCAACCCTTGCCCAGGCCCTCGTGGCCCTAGAAGTGCTCGGCGTGATAGACGTCCAGCACGGCACCGGCGCGGTGCTGGTCTACCGGCCCAACGTTCCGTCCGTGATCAAGGGCCTCCGCGAGTACCGCAGCCGGCTGCCCGAGATCGTGGAGGCGCGAAGCACGCTCGAGGTAAAACTTGCCGAGCTCGCTGCCGCCCGGCGCACCGACGACGACATGAAAGCCATCGACAAGGCACTCGACGCGATGGCTGAAGAGGTTGCCTCGGGAGCCAGGGGAGCACGCGGCGACGAGCTGTTCCACCAGGCCGTGACGGCCGCGGCGCACTCGGCGGTACTGGCCCAGCTGATGACGTTCATTGCCGGCATGGTCCTGGAAACGCGTTTGGAATCGCTGGGGCAGCCCGGCCGCCCGGAGCAGTCGCTCGCTTCGCACCGCAAGATCGCCGCCGCGATCCGGGCCCAGGATTCCGTGGCGGCAGCCTCGGCAATGCTGGAGCACATCGACCTTGTCTCCGACGTCGCCCTCCTGAAGAACGGCTGATTAGAAGGTCCAGCTACGCCGGTCCTGCCAGCCGGACGCTCCTGCGCTCGGGCGTTGTTGATCGGGGAGCGGGGTGTGTCCCGCCGGAATAACAACGGCGACGGATGCCCGCCAGCTAGAATTCAGGTGTGAAAGCAGACGTGTTGGCGGTGGCGGCGTGAGCGAGAACGCCGCGAAAGAGTTTAGGCGCCCTCCCACCGCCCAGGCTTTCGTCCTTACCGAGCTGCGGCGCGGAATTATCGCAGGGGAGTTCCTGCCCGGCCAGCCGCTTCGTCAAAACACTCTCGCCGAGCGGTTCGGCGTCAGCCGCGTTCCAGTCCGCGAAGCATTCAAGGTCCTCGAAAGCGAGGGCCAGGTGGTCTACGAGCCTCACCGTGGGCACAAAGTCGCCACCCTATCGCTCACGGACCTCTTGGAGGTCTACCGGCTCAGGCAGCTGCTGGAAGCCGAAGCCGCCCGGGTTGCGGTCGGGAAACGGAGCGAGGGTGTCCTCGCCGCGATGAGGGCGGCCGCCAGGGACGTTGAAACGGCCAGTGCCGCCGGTGATCTGCTCAAGATGACCGAGGCGAACCGGCGGTTCCACTTCGCACTGTTGACAGCGGCCCGCATGCCGCGCCTGGAACGGATCGTGCAGGTCCTGTGGGACGCGACTGAGGCCTACCGGTTCGTGTACTACGGCGCGGAGGACAACCGGGCCAGAGTGGAGCGGGAACATACCCGCATCATCGAGGCCTACGCGGAGGGGGACGCGGAGCTGCTGATCACCCTGCTGGACGAGCACCGGGAGCATGCCGTGGATGCCCTGCGAACCTTCCTGGACGTCCCCTAACCGCCGGATAACATAACGATTGTGTGACACGGGTTACTGCGGGCCACAATATTGGATACATTATCCAAATGGTCTTCCCAGCAACCCGCAATGATGCGGCCTTCAACACAGGCGTGGCACAACCGCCCACCGGAACGTCGTGGCGCCCGTGAACGACTGGCTCGGGTTGAGCGGTGCCCGAGTACTGGTTGCAGGCGCCGGAGGAATCGGGAGCGCCTGCATTGAGGAAATCGTGGCAGCCGGGGCGAGGGTGCTCGCGGTTGACCGCGATGACTCCCGGCTGGCTGCCCTTGGTCAGGGGGTGGCCACCGAACAGGCCGACCTCACGTCGACCCAGGGCTGCGAGGATGCCGTTGCCGCAGCCCAGGAAGGGCTCGGCGGGCTGGACGTTCTGGTGCACTCCATTGGCGTGAACCACCGGGTGCCGATTCTCGAAACTGCGGATGAGGACTGGAACCGCATCCTGGAGCTCAACCTCACCAGCGCCTTCCGGCTGGGCCGCGCAGCCGGTCGCGTCATGGTGGAAGCCGGCTTCGGGCGCCAGATCTACTGCTCGTCGGTCTCCGGCATCCTGGCCCATCCTGACCACGGTCCCTACGCAGCCAGCAAAGGCGGCATCAACCAGCTGGTCCGGGTCATGGCCCGCGAGTGGGCCTCCCGCGGAGTAACGGTTAACGCCATCGCCCCCGGCTACGTGGATACGGACCTGACCAGGACGCACCTGGACCGCCCCGGAGTGCGCGACCACTACACCTCGATGGTCCCGGCCGGACGGCTCGGTACAGTCAACGACCTGACCGGCCCAGTTCTCTACCTGGCCTCCCGCCAGGCGGCCTTCGTCACCGGACATGTCATGTATGTGGACGGGGGCAGGACCCTTGTCTAGGACCTCCCACGGAGAAGCGGGGCCCGCAGGAGCCCCCCGGGGAGGCCGCTTTCCGCTCCTCGCTCCGGACGAGCTCTCGGATCAGCAGCATGATCTGTATGGCGCCATCGCAGGCCCGCCGCGGGGAAACGGGCCGTTTTCCATTGTCGACGGATCCGGCCGCCTGGCCGGCCCCTTCAATGCGCTGCTGCACTCGCCCGCGATCGGCAACGCGGTGCAGGCCTTGGGAGCCGTCCTGCGCTTTGGCGGATCGCTGCCGGACCGCACGCGGGAACTGGTCATCTGCGCCGTCGCCGCGGAACTGGAGTCCGCCTACGAGTGGTACGCGCACAGCCGGGTCGCCACGAGCATGGGCATCAGCGGCACCGAGCTGAAGAAGCTGCACGACGGCGAAATCCCGGACACCCTGACCGCGGACGAGAGCGCGGCGCTGGGCCTGACGCGTGCCCTGCTGCGCGGCACCGTTGTCGGCCAGGAAATACATGCGACCGCCCTTGAACACTTTGGACACGGAGGGATTACGGAGCTTTCGGTGCTGGTGGGCTACTACCGCCTGCTGGCAGGCATCCTCGCCGCCGGAGATGTTCCCGTTCCCCCAACCGCCACCGGAGAACCCGCACACCGGGCCGACTGACGCCCAACCAGCCATCGCTACACCATCATCACCACTTAGGGAGATTAACCATGACCGCTATGACCATCCCTGCCCGGAGGCGCATGCAGCGTCTGTGTGCAGCAGCAATCCTTGTACCGGCCGTTTTTCTTTCCGCGTGCGGCAGCCCCGCTGTCAGCGGCAGTGACGGGGCCGGGAGTGCGGCAGGCCAGGGCGGCACGTTGTCTATCGCCACGGGCGGCACCGGCGGGGTCTACTATCCGCTGGGCGGAGGCTTCTCCACCGTGATCCGGGACAACGTCAAGGGCTATGACGCCACCGTCCAGGAAACGAACGCGTCCGTGGACAACATGCTGCTGCTCGAAAACGGGTCGGCCCAGATCGCCTTCGGTGTGGGCGACGTGGTTTCCGATGCTGTCGAAGGCGCAGGCGAATTCAAGGGAAAGCCCCTGGCTCTCTGCTCCCTCGGCAACATCTACAACAATTTCATGCAGGCAGTCACCGTCGACGGCCCGGGGATCCACAATGTGAAGGACATGGCGGGCAAAGTCATCTCGGTCGGCGCGCCCAGCTCCGCCACCGAGGTCGCGGCGCTGCGCATCCTCGAGGCCGCCGGAATTGACCCGAAGACGGGCATCGAGCGCCGCCAGCTCGGCGCGGCGGAGACCGTCGCAGCGCTGCGCGACGGAACGATCGACGCCGGATTCTGGTCCGGAGGGCTGCCCACCGGCGCGTTGATTGACCTGGCGAGCGACGGCGACATGAAGCTGCTTTCGATCGGCGAGTACGCGGACCCGCTCGCGCAGAAATACGGCGCGTACTACGTGAAGCAGGACATCCCGGCCAACACCTACGAAGGGCAGGGCGAGGCCGTCTCCGCGATCGCTTCGCCGAACATCCTGGTTGCCAGCAAGAAGATGGGAACACAGCTTCAGCAGGACATCACCACCGCCCTCTTTGACCACAAGGACGCCTTGGTCAAGGTGCATCCCGCAGCCGGCGAGATGGATCGGGCCACCGCCGGTGACGTTTCCTTCGTGGAGACGTGCCCCGGGTCGAAGGCCTACTTCGACAAGTCCGGAAGCTAGGCCCCCATGCCTAGGCCAGCCGCCGCCGTCGTCGGCCTCGTATGCCTCGGCATGCTGGGAGCGGGTGGAATTGCCGTGGCCGGCGCGCCGGCGGAATCTCACCGTAGCCGCGCCATTGTGATCAGCAATGACGGCGGCGAACTGGCGAGCGTTCCCCTTGCCGGGGACACGTTCGCGGTGAGCTACCGCAACTCGATTTACGGCACTGTCGCTGAAGAGCGGTACACCGCCCAGGACGATGGAAGCTACCGCCTGGCGCAGCTGGCCGCCGACCAGCTGGCGGTGCTTGAAGAGTACTACGCCGTTCCCGGACCGCCGTCCGCGGCCGGGGACACCGACCGCAGGGAATGGGTGACCGACCCTGATCCGGGGCACCCTGCGGAGTTTAGCCGGCTGTCGCTGGCAGCAACGGATCTAGGCCGCCGCACCGTGTACGTCCCGGGTGCCCCGCCGCTTGAACTATGGAAGTTAGTCGAAGACAGCGACCCGTTCGTTGTGCTATCCCTCAAGGAGACCCCATGACCGAGATACCCAACGGCAACGGCGCCGTTCAGGCACGTACCTCACCTGTTTCCCCGGGACGCTCCGTGCGGACGGACGCGGACGGTGATGTCGCCGTCAACCCCACGGATAAGGACGGGGTGATTGATGAAGAGGCGCTGATCGCGGAGTTCGAGGCGGAGAAACCTGCCCGCCACTTGAGCGGGATCCCCGGCACCGTGGTGAAGGCCATCGGTGTGGCATTGTCCCTGTTTGCGCTGTATTGGGTCCTCAACCCGATGCCCACCCAGTTCTACCTGCCCGCGTTCCTGATGATCGGGCTGTCCATGACGTTCCTGGTCTACCGGGGGTGGGGCCGCTCGGCCGGGGCCAAGGAGTCCGGACGCTCGGACAACCCGCACATACTGGACTGGCTGCTCGCCGCAATTGCCGTGGTTCCGTTCGCCTACATCATCTCGGACTGGGACGGCTTTTTCCGCCGCGCGATCACGCCGACCTACCTTGACCTGATCATGGGCGTGATCGCGATCCTGGTCACGCTTGAGGCATCCCGCCGGACGGTGGGCATCCTCGTCCCGCTGGTGGTGATGGGCTTCTTCGCGTATGCGGCGTTCGGTTCCTTCGTCCCTGCTCCGTTCAACACGTCGTCCTTTAACTGGATCCGGCTCGTTGGCCACAACGTCATGGGGACGCAAGGGCTGTTTGGAGTTCCCACCGACGTCGCGGCGTCGTACATCATTCTTTTCACCATCTACGGCGCCGTTCTGGGCGCCTCCGGCGCCACCAAGTTCTTCATCGACCTCTCGTTCTCCGCCTTCGGACAGTCGAAGTCGGGTCCCGGCCGTACCGTGACCCTTGCCGGCTTCCTGCTGGGCACCGTGTCGGGTTCCGGCGTAGCCACCACCGTGACCCTGGGCGGCATCTCCTGGCCGCTGCTGCGCAAGGCAGGCTACCCGAAGGAACACGGCGGCGCCATCCTGGCGGCTGCCGGTATCGGCGCCATCATGTCCCCGCCCACGCTCGGTGCCGCAGCCTTCATCATCGCCGCGCTGCTTGGAGTCTCGTACCTTCAGGTGCTCATCTGGGCCACCATCCCCACGGTCCTGTACTACTTCGGCATCATCCTCGCGATCGAAATGGATGCCCGGCGGTTCAAGACCAAGGCCGTGGACTTCGACGTCAAGCCGGTCGGGAAACTGCTGCTGCGGTTCGGGTACCACTTCAGTTCCCTCATCGCGATCGTGGTGTTCATGGCCATGGGTATGACACCTTTCCGCGCCGTGGTGTTCGCCACCGGTCTCGCATTTGTGTTCAGTTTCCTGGACCGCCAGTCCTGGCTGACGCCCAAGCGCATCTGGGACGCGCTTGCCACCGGCGCCATGGGCGCCCTGTCCGTGATCCCCGTCATGGCGGCCGCCGGGCTCATCGTCGGAATCATGACCCTCACCGGCCTGGGCCTGAAGCTAGCGAACATCATCGTGGACTTTGCCGGCGGGAACCTGCTGCTGACCGCCATCTTCTCCGCCATCTCCGTCACCCTCCTGGGACTTGCGGTGCCGGTAACGGCAAGCTTCATCATTTCGTGGGTGATTATCGGACCCGCCCTGCAGGATGTCGGTGTTCCGGCATTCGCGGCCGCGATGTTCATCTTCTACTACTCGGTGCTCAGCGAGGTGTCACCGCCGACCGCACTGTCGCCGTTCGCGGCGTCGGCCATTACCGGCGGAAAACCCATCAAGACGATGTGGCTGACCTGGCGGTACACGCTGTCGGCCTTCCTGGTCCCGTTCATCTTTGTGCTGTCCGATGACGGCGTCGGGCTGCTCCTGCAGGGCGGTCCAGGGTCGATCGCACTGGCGTTCACCGTCTCGCTCCTGGCTGTGGCCTCCCTTGCCGTGGCAACCGGGGCTTGGCTCTTCGGCCCGGCCCGCTGGCCCGAACGGGTTCTGCTGGGCGCCGGGTCACTGCCCATGCTGGTCATGGAGCCCCTCTACATCGGCATCGGGGCAGTCATCATTGCCCTGGGCGTCCTGGTACATGTCCTCGGGCTGCGCCGGTATCGCCGGGACGAAGCGGTGGGAGCCCCCGCCGTGTCCGCGTCCCGGGAGAAGAGGGCAGCGCGGACGTGACCTCCGCAGGCGCCGGACCCGGCGTCCGCAAAGCCCCGGCCGCAACATCGTCGCTGGCCAGCGCTGAACACGTAGTTTCCATGGCCCTTGGCCGAATTGGCCCTTGACCGAAAGGACAGCATCACTATGACGACACCGATCCCGCACCTCGCCGCCGGCCTCTGGGGAGTTCTGGCCACACCGTTCAGCGGAACGCATTTTGCCGTGGACACCGATTCCCTGCGCCGCGAAGTGCAGCTTTACACCGCAATACCGGCCACCGGAATGGTGGTGCTTGGCGTCTTCGGCGAGGGGGCATCCCTGGATGCCGGGGAGCAGGCCCTGATTGTGCGGACCGTCTCAGAGGAGGGGGAAGACGCACCTCTCGTGGTGGGCCTTTCGGCCCGGTCAACGGCAGTGGCGCTGGAACAAGCCCGTGCCGCGGTTAAAGCGGCGGGCAGCAACCTTGCAGCCCTCATGGTGCAGGCCAACAGCTCCGATCCGGAGGTGCTCGCGGCCCACCTGACCGCCGTGCACCGGGCAACGGGCGCGGGAATCGTGCTGCAGGACTACCCCGTGGCGTCCGGCGTGAACATCAGTGCGGTGCAGATCCTTGAGGTGCTGGCGCGGTGCCCGTTCATCGTGGCCGTCAAGTCGGAGGCACCGCCGACCGCCTCCGCCATTGCCAGGCTGACGGGCGCCACGTCCGTGCCCGTGTACGGCGGACTCGGGGGAGTGGGGCTGCTGGATGAGCTGGCCGCCGGCGCGGCCGGTGCCATGACCGGATTCTCGCATCCCGAGGGTCTTCAGGCCGCGTTGACAGCATGGGCCGACGGCGGCTTCCGCGCCGCCCGCGAGGCCTTCGCCCCGTGGCTGCCCCTGGTGAACTTCGAGGCCCAGCCCGGCGTAGGACTGGCCCTGCGCAAGGAAGTGCTGCGCCGCCGCGGCATCATCTCTGAATCCATCGTGAGGCCGCCCGCTCCGAAACTGCCGCCAGCGCTGGCGGACCTGATCGATGCCCACCTCGAAGCTGTTCGGATGGTGATTGCCTGATGGAGACCGGTTTGAAGGGAAAGAACGTTCTGGTTCCGGGCGCAAGCTCGGGGATAGGCCTCGCCATCGCCCGGGCGTTGGCCGAGGAAGGCGCCAACGTGGTGCTGGCTGCGCGACGCGGGGACCTGGTCCGGGCGGAAGCTGCGCGTCTGGATTCCGCCGTCGGCATCGGCATCGACCTCACGGACGGCGGCGCCCCGTCGGCCCTGGTGGAGGCGGCGGTGGAGGCCTTTGGCCCCATCGATGTGCTCATCCTCAACAGCGGCGGACCGCCTCCCGGTGGCGCCGCGGATGTCTCGGATGAACAGGCCCTTGACGCCGTGCACCAGCTGCTGCTGCAACACATTCGACTCACCGCCCTGGTGCTTCCCGGCATGCGGGACCGCGGCTGGGGGCGCGTAGTGGCAGTGGGCTCCAGCGGGGTGCAGCAGCCGCTGCCCAACCTGGCGTTGTCCAACATCGGGCGGGCCGGGCTCGCCGGTTACCTCAAGACCCTGGCGGCGGAGGTGGCAAAGGACGGCGTGACCGTCAATATGGTGCTCCCAGGCCGCATCGACACCGACCGCGTCGGATCACTTGACGCAGCGGCGGCCAAACGCACCGGCCGCTCGCCGGAGGAAACGAGGGCGGACTCGGAAGCCTCGATCCCTGCCGGCCGGTACGGCAAGCCCGAGGAATTCGCCGCAGTCGTGGCCTTCCTGGCGAGCGGACCTGCATCCTACGTGACCGGGGAACAGATCCGCTGCGACGGCGGACTCGTCCGTTCCTACTAACCGAAAGAACAATTCCATGACTTCCCGAATCCTTCATCTCTGCTCCATCCGCGACGGTTCCGTTCCCGCCGGAGCCAACCCCGACGGATCCGTTCCCGGGCAGGCCCGCGAAGAGGCGGCCGTCGTCCACCCGCGACGCGGAGCCGCGCTGGTCCGCGACTTGCTCCCGGGCTTTACCGGCGACATCCTCGACGTCCTCACCGGGGACCTGCTCGGGGAACTGGAAACGGCCGCAGCCAACGCCGACGACGCCGTCTTCCGCGATCCGGAGCACGTCACCTACGGCGCCCCGTACCGTCGCCCCCGCATGCTGTGGGGGATCGGCCTGAACTACGTGGAGCACGCCTCCGACCTCACCGAGGCGGTGCCCGACGAGCCGGCCTCGTTCATCAAAGGCGACCACACGGTCATCGGCCCGGACGAGAACATTCCGATCCCGGAACAGAGCCAGCGCACCACCACCGAAGCGGAGATCGCCGTCGGGATCGGCCGATACTGCCGCAATGTCGAACCTGAGGATGCGCTGTCCTATCTGGCCGGAGTTGTACCGGTACTGGACCAGACGGCGGAGGACATCCTGCAGCGCAATCCGCGGTTCCTCACCCGCTCCAAGAACTTTCCGGGATTCTTTTCCTTCGGCCCCCGGATCGTGCCCCTCGCCGAGGTGGAGGATGCCGCCGGCTCCCTGGCCGAGGTCACGGTATCCACCGTGGTCAATGGGGAGGTGCGCCGCAGCAATACGGTGTCGCACATGCGCTACGACCCGGCATACCTGATCAGTTTCCACAGCAAGGTAATGCCGCTCTTCCCCGGTGACATTATCTCCACGGGAACGCCCGGAGCAGTGCATATCGAACCGGGGGACATCGCCGAATGCCGCGTGACGGGGCTCGGAACCCTCAGTAATCCCGTGACCTCCTCCAGCTGAGACTGCAGAACCATAACCAAAGGAGGCTGACTCTCGTTGAACAGCACACAATCTTTCCCTACTGGCCCTCCCGCCGCCGCACCCTTGGACGGAATCAAGGTGGCGGATTTCTCCCGGGTCCTCGCCGGACCCTTTGCAACCATGATGCTCGCTGATTTCGGCGCCGATGTGATCAAGGTGGAGAGCCCGGCCGGCGACGACACCCGAGCCTGGGTGCCGCCCGTGGACGAACACGGCGCGGGCACGTACTTCTCCAGCGTCAACCGGAACAAGCGCTCGGTGGTGTGCGACCTGCGCACCGAGGAAGGGCTCGCGCGGGCGCTGGACATAGCGCTGACCGCCGACGTCGTTATTGAAAATTTCCGGCCCGGCGTCATGCAGCGGTTCGGCCTGGACTATGAAACGCTCCGGGCGGAGCGCCCGGACCTGGTCTACTGCTCCATCACGGGATTCGGAAGCAAGGGTGGGGCGCACCTGCCCGGATACGACCTCCTGGTCCAGGCCGTGGGGGGACTGATGAGCGTCACCGGATCCCCGGAGTCGGAACCGAGCAAGGTGGGGGTGGCACTGGTGGACGTGGTGACCGGCCAAAACGCGGTGGTAGGCATCCTTGCCGCGCTGCGAAGCCGCGACCATACCGGCAGGGGCCAGCGGGTTGACGTCAACCTGCTGTCCTCGCTGCTTGCCGGGCTCGTCAACCAGGCATCCAGCACCCTGGCCACCGGCGAATCCCCGCAGCGCATGGGCAACGCTCATCCCAGCATTGCGCCGTACGAGACGCTGCACACCGCGGACGGGCCCCTAGCCCTGGCGGTCGGAACGGACAAGCAGTTTGCCGCCCTGACACGGGTGCTGGGCGTTCCCGAACTGTCGGACGACAGCAGGTTCCGCGGCAACGCGAACAGGGTAGCCCACCGGGTCGAGCTGAAGACGTTGCTTGAGGAGCAGCTTCGGAAAAAGCCGGCGTTGGAATGGTCGGGCCGGCTGAGCGAGGCGGGCGTACCCGCCGGCAAGGTCAACTCCATCGTGGAAGCGATCCAGCTGGCCGCCGATCTGGGGCTGGAGCCCGTGGTGGAGATTGCGGACGGGTCCAGCCCCCGAACCTCCCGACAGGTCGCCAACCCCATCCAGCTCTCGGAAACGCCCGCCACGTACCGGCGGCTGCCGCCGCTGCTCGGCGAACACAGCGGCGCGACCTTCCCGGAGCGGAACAACCGGGCAGCCCTCCAACCCACACCCACCGGAAAGTAGAACCATGACTGACACTTCAGACCTCATCGGCATCGACACACTGCTCACGCCGGAGGAACTCACCCTGCGGGAGAAAGTCCGCGGATTCGTGGACTCCGTCATCAAACCAAATATCGCCGACTGGTACGAGCGCGCGGAGTTCCCGCTGGAGATTGTGCCGCGCATGGCGGAACTGGGCCTGCTCGGCATGCACATCAAGGGCTACGGATGCCCCGGCCGGACCTCGGTGGAGTATGGTCTGGCCGCCCTGGAGCTGGAAGCCGGCGACTCGGGTCTGCGGACGTTTGTCAGCGTCCAGGGTTCGCTGGCCATGAGCGCCATAGCCAAGCACGGATCGGAAGAGCAGAAGAACGAGTGGCTTCCGCGCATGGCCGCCGGAACAGCCATCGGCTGCTTCGGCCTCACCGAGCCCTCCGCCGGGTCCGACCCCGGAAACATGCTGACCTTCGCAAAGCGCGACGGCGACGACTGGATCCTCAACGGCAGCAAGCGCTGGATCGGGCTGGCCTCGGTGGCGCAGGTGGCCATCATCTGGGCCATGACCGACGACGGCGTCCGCGGATTCGTCGTCCCCACCGGCACTCCCGGCTTCAAGGCCACGCCCATCCAGCAGAAACTCTCCATGCGCGCGTCCATTCAGTGCGATATCGAACTGACGGACATCCGGTTGCCGGCGAGTGCCATGCTGCCCAACGCCAAGGGCCTCCGCGGCCCGTTCGAGTGCCTCAATGAGGCCCGGTACGGCATCATCTGGGGCGCCATGGGAGCGGCACGTGACAGTTACCTCACCGTCCGGGACTATTCGCAGCAGCGCCTGCAGTTCGGCAAGCCGCTCGCCGGCTACCAGCTGACCCAGGAGAAGCTGGTCAACATGGCACTGGAAATCAACAAGGGCACGCTCCTGGCACTGCAGCTGGGCCGGCTGAAGGACGCCGGAGTCCTCCAGCCGCACCAAATCTCCGTGGGCAAGCTGAACAACTGCCGCGAAGCGATCAAGATCTGCCGCGATGCCCGCGCCATGCTCGGCGGCAACGGCATCACCCTGGACTATTCCCCGCTGCGCCACGCCGACAACCTCGAGAGCGTGCGCACCTACGAGGGAACGGATGAGGTGCACACGCTGATACTGGGCAACCACATCACCGGGATTCCGGCCTTCCGATGAGTAGCTTGTGACTGAACCGGCGGCCGAGCCGACGCGCGGCATCCGGCGGGGGCTGACGGACTACGGAGATGCGGGATTCTCCCTGTTTCTGCGGAAGCCCTTCGTCATCGGGATCATCAACACCGGCAGCGGCCACTGGATACGGTGCCGTTGCCGGTGCTGGGCGAGCTCCCGGGCCCGGGATCTGGCCCAAGGGCGCCTGCACAGGCCGCGGACAGGTCAGAGGATACCCACTACGACCGCTATTGCATTCAGCGCGGTTCAAAGCCGACGATGGCTGTTCATTCGCGGAATATCCGGGCGGTTTCTTTCTGCCGTGGATCAGCGTACGGGAGTGGCTAACCGTGCAGCGAATCGAATGAGATACCCATCGGGGTCCTGGACCAGGAATTGTGAAACTCCGGCCTCTGTGTCGCCCGTTTGGTACCACGTGTTTTCCGGGGCCATGAAGAGCGGCCAGCCGGCCGCCGAAAGACGTTCCACCAAGGTGTTATCGCAGGTACACCGACTTGGAAATTAACACCGCGGCCCAGCGGACTCTCAAGAGTGCCAGGGACCCAATTTCGACCGACCCCGATCTGCTCGAGCATGACGTGCGCCGTTCCCGAGTGAAGATACGCGAACCCCTCCTCCGGTCGGTCGTAGAGAATCTCGAAACCGCAGAGTGTGACCCAAAAGTGGAGGCTCGTGACGAGATCGGTGATCAGGAGTTCTGGCACAAGGCCTGGGGCTATGGGGGCTCCTTCGCCCGATGCGGATGTCATGTCCCCCATTATGGTGCCGTTCCGTCCCTCGGTCCGGCCCGCAAGGGTGTGACTATTCGCGGACGATTGGGGTTATATATCGCAGGATTGGTTGGCCGTTTAGGCGCCCGCAGGGAACCCCTGTCGGGCACCTAGCTGGACTCCGAGCACCGTACGGACGGCGATAGCGCCGCCGTGGTCGTCCGCGATACGTTGCATGCCGATCTTTTCGGCCACCCGACGTGAAGAAACGTTTTCTGGATGGATGATTGCGATGAGCCGTTGAACGTGCAGTTCATCGCGCGCAAAATCCTTGCAGGCTGCGGCGGCTTCGGTCGCGTATCCGCGTCCCTGGACGTCGGTGCGCATGTGGTAGCCGACCTCCAGCTCGGAGCGGCCGTTGACTTCCTGCCACGTCAGGCCACAGTCACCCAGAAACATGCCGTCGTGGGTTTCCACGATCCATAGCCCGTAGCCGTGCTCGGCGTAGTTGGATTCATTCCACGCTATCCACAACGCAGCTTCGTCCCTGGACTTGGGCGCGGGGTAATACGTCATCACCGCCGGATCACCCAGCAGCTCGCTCATGCTGTCGAGGTCCGCTGAAGTCATCTGACGGAATCGTAGTCGAGCAGTCTCGGTGGGAAGCACTCACAAAGCTTACAGATTCCCGTAAGCCGGTCCCTTCAACAGGCATCCCGGCGAGGCCTTTGAGTGGAACAACCGGTATCAATGACCGTAAGGAAGGGGACCGGGCCGCGTGTTTGCGGCGCGAACCATGGCTTGCGGGTCGGCCAGCCGTTCACCACCCGAAGCAGCGTTGTGCGTCAGACGGCGGCCCGTTCAGGGGTTCGGAGGAAACAGCTGACCAGAACGGCGGCGACAAGGCAGAGGGCTGCGTTGACGCCGATGGCCGGAAGAACGCCGTCGAGAACCTGTGCCGGGGAGTGTTCGGCAGTCCGGTGGGAGAGGGATGCGGCGATGATGCTGCTCATGGCGGGGATGCCCATGGTGATGCCGACCTGTTGGCTCATGGTGGTGAGTCCGGTGGCGAGGCCTTGTTCGGTGTCGGGAAGCCCGGTGGTGGCGGTGACCATGAAGCCGACGATGGCGGCGAGGTTGGCCACCCCGCCGATGAAGGTTCCAATCAGCACGATGATGAGCGAGGCCGGGCTGGTGTTGATGAAGAGCAGGGACCCGGTGGCTGCTGCCTGGATGCCGAGTCCGGTGATGATGGTGGTCTTGGCGCCGAGCCTGCCGATGAGTTTCGGCGCGATGAGGCCGCCGACGACGGTGCCGACGCCGAGCACGGCAAACGCCAGTCCTGCCCCCAGCGGGGTGTAGCCGAGGACCTGCTGGAGGTAGAGGGTGAGGACAAAGACCAGTGAGGTTCCCCGCCGCACATCTCGTTGGAGTGTCGACTCACAAACTTTCAATGGGCGGTGGCCTGATAATTTGTGGCGGCCAGAATACCGTTGAAGCTATGATGGAGTGCTGCTTCAGCGCTCCGCCCCGTTCCGGAAGCTGGCCGCCAGTTCGCTGCGGGAACGGATCCCGAGTTTTGAGTAGATCCTGGTGAGGTGGTACTGCACGGTTTTGACGGACACATAGAGTTCCGAGGCGGCCTCTTTGTTGCTTAAGCCGCCGGATACCAGTTTGGCCACGGCCTGTTCCTGGGCCGTGAGCCCGCTGAAGTCCAAACCTTCGCGCCGGGCGGAACTCAGGCCGCCGGCCCGCAGCTCGCGTTCACAGCGTTCAACATAGGCGTGTGCCCCTAGGAGCCCGCTGATTTAGGCGGATCTTTAGGGTCCGGGTTTTGCGGAGGGCCGTTTTTTGCATCGGTGCCGGGCGTTGGTTGTGGCGTTGTGGGGCTGAAATCCTGTTCGGTGGTCAGTCTTAAACGCTTCGTGGGGCTTCTGTCGGCCGTTCAGGCTGGTCTCTATGTGGCGGTCCTGGTCCGGGGTGTTATCCAAGTGCCCAGGCCCCCTCGTGGTTGGTGAGTCCGAGGTTGAGGAGTCGTTTGAGGTTGATTGCGGCGGCGCGGGTGAGCCACCAGGCATGATTTTTGGTCACGCCGCGGTAAGGGACGCGTCTTGCTCCGCGGGTCATCCACGCGATTGAGCGTTCGACCATCGGCCGGTGCCGGCGGTAGTCGGCCTGGAAGCCCGGGTCAGTAGCCTTGGCCCGGTGTTCGCGGCGGAGCCGGTCGTGCGGGTGGATCAGCATTTTCCGCCCGTTCCTGGCCGTCGTGCACCGGCTCATCAGCGGGCAACCCCCGCAGGCACTGCCGAAACTGGCCCGTCCTTTCGCGCTGATCGGGCGGCTGATTTTCGCCGGACAGGTCACGGTGTTCGCGGCATCGTCGATGCTGAAGTCATCGATGGTGAACCCGTCGGGGACGGCACGGCCCAGCGGCATCGGTTTGATGACCGGGGTGTGCCCGGCGGCCGTGAGCGCGGCCAGCAGTTCGCCGCTGCCATAGGCTGAATCGCCCAGCACCTGGACCTGTTGCGTTCCGATGCTGGTGTCAGCGGCAACGAGTTCGGCACCGCGGGCCGCGTCGCTGTTCTCCGGCCCGGCCGCTTTCGTCAGGGCCGCGGCGGTGACCAGGCCGGTCTCGGGCTCGATCACGACGTGGCTTTTGAATCCGTCGATCTTCTTCTGCCGGCTCTTATGCGCGTGCCGGGCTTCCGGGTCAACGGTGGAGATCACCCGGTCCGGGGCGACCTTGCGGGCGATCCTCCACCGACCGTCCGTGCCATCGGAGCCCTCGGCGGGCTCGACGTCCTGCCCGGCAACCAACGCCAGGAGTGCAAGTATTTCCTGCTGCCCATCATCCAGGGATTCGGCATCGATACTGCCCAGCAGGGTCAGGGCGTCGGTAACCAGCGCGGACACGAGATCATCCCGGGCACCCTTGTCATCCCAGGCGATATCCGGCTTCCCGGGCTTGGCATAATCATGGCCCCTCAGACCCGCGACCACCCCGTCCGCGCCGGGGATGTCCCGACCGACCCGGCGGATCTGCGCGATCAGCTGGGTGACCGTGTCCTGCCGGGCCACCGCGTCCTCAAGGATCGTCGAATCAACCGCCCGGCGCCTGCGCCCGGAGAGCGCACCCGAGCCGGCGATGACCTCGGTGACGGCCTCGAAAATCCGGTGCGGACGGTCACTTTTGGCCAGGCGCCGACGCCAATACGTCAACACCGTCGGATGGAACGCGCCCTGGTCCAGGCCGAACCCGCACGCCGCCTTCCACCGCAGATCAAACGTCAACGCCTCAGCAGTTTCGCGGTCCGAGAGATTATGCAGGGTCTGCAGGACCATGACCGAAGCGATCACGTCCGCCGGGGTCGACGGGCGGCCGCGCCCGGAAGGAAACAGGTCCTCGAACGCATCGTCAGGGAACAGCTCGTGCCGGTGCTCGGCAAGGAACCTGAACACCGACCCGACCGGGAGCATATGCCCGGCCAGGGCACCGACATCCAAAAGCTGACGCTGACCATCATCACGACCCTGCATACACCAAGTCTTAACCAGACCCACGAATCCGCAAGGAGGCGCGCCTTAAGGTGCCGGATTAATCAGCGCCGTCCTAGAACGGTGAACGCGTCTTTGGCATCCTGCATCTGTGCGGAAGCTTCGCGGCGTTTGCCGGCCCGCCGAAGTGTCTGCCCGTAGGCGAATTTCACCCTTGCCCGGCAGTAGGGCATGGGGAGTCCGTCCAGCTGCGCCAAACCGTGCTCGAAGGACATCTTCGCAGCCTCGATGTCCCCTTCGGCGCCGAATATGCGACCCCGGACATACGCGAGACGGGCGATGGTCGAGCGGTGTCCGCGGAGCAGCGCGAGTTTCTCGTGCGGCACCAGGAACTCGTGCGCGTCCTGCATCCGGTCCGTCATGACCAGCGCATTGGCATACACATCGTGCCATTGCCAGAAGCCGGGTTCATCTATCCCCTGGCGTGGCTGGAGAAGCTCCAGCGGTTGCAGGGCGCGGACCACTGCTTCGTAGTCGCCCTGGACTTGGGCAAACTGGGCCCGCGCCAGGCAGGCCGGAATGAACATCATCTCGTAGTTGCCGGAGGTGGCCGATGCTCTGCGCAGATGTTCCGAGGCCGCTTCCCAGTCCCCCCGGAGGGCGTAGATTTCGGTGGCGGTCCAAGGCGCCAGGGGGCGCAGGAGTTCAATCCCCGAACTCTCCGCGAGGGAGGCTGCACGGGTGGACATGTGCAGCGCCGCGTCCCAGTTGCCGAGCACAAATTCTGTTCGGGCAAGCCAGGACCGGGCAAAGAGGGAGATCCGCGCGGATCCCATCTGATACTCGGTGGGAACGGCGCTTTCCAGCTCTACTCGGGCGGATTCAGGCCGATCGAGTGCCAGGAGCAGCCAGCCTCTGCCCATCCTGACGCGTTGGGACTGGGCGCCCGGATTGTCCTGGGAACAGTACCGGTCATACGTGTCCAGGGCCTCCTGGGTCTCGCCGGCGGCGCCCAGTCCAAGCCCCACGATGGCCTGGGACTCGGTCCTTGACGGATCGCCCGGTTTGGCCAGCTCCGTTGCCTGCTCCGCCCAGCGGACCATGGCCGGTCCGCGCCATTGAGCGAGGGAATGGAGCACGCGGCGCTGGGCAATGCGGGCGGAAACCTCCGGAGGGTCTGTTGGGCTGCGCAGCTGCCAGGCGCTGGTCAACAGCTGCTCGGCTTCGTTGGGGCGTCCGCGCAGAATAGCGAGATAGCCCAGCACGGCGTCGCGTAGCGGACTGGGATCGAAGCTTTCCACCTCCGGAATCAACGCACTGGCCGAGTCCAGGTCCCCGGCTCCAATCAAGGCATCGACGGCCAGCAGCAAGCGGGACTGACGGTCCTCTTTGGACAAGCTGAGCCGGCTGGCTTTGATGAGGGCATCGGCGACGGCGGACCACGCGCCGGAAGCTGCCTGCCGGGCAGCAAAAGCATCAAGGTCGCCGGCTAACCCCTGATCCGGTAGTGGAGTTGCGGCCACGCGATGCAAGAGCCTTTGGCCTTCGTCGTCCATGATGTCCGCAGCCCGGCGATGCAACAGCGCGCGCCGAAGCGGTCCCAGGCTCTCATAGATGGCCGCCCGCACCAGGGGATGCGGGAAACTCAGCGTGTAGAGGCCTCCGCTCTGTGAGCGGGCCAACAGACCCGCGGTGCAGGCCTCTTCGAACGCGCCCAGAGGCTCGTCGAGGTCCGCTAGGGCGGCAGCATCAGCAAGGCGTGCCGTCAGACCCAAGGTCGCCACGGCCTCAGTGAAGGCCCTCGTCGAGGGGCTGCAGGAGGCCAGGTTCTGCAGGACCGTCGCTGCGAACGCGCGGGGCGCCGGCAGCCCGGCCTGCCATTGCAGCCACATTGAGGCCGGACACTCCTGAAGAAGTTGCCGGATATACAGCGGATTGCCCTGGGTATGCTCCAGCAATTGCCGGGCGGCCGGCAGGGACAGGACGGGACCTGCGGTTGCCGCCATGCGCTGTATATCCGGCGCAGTGAGAGGGCCCAGCGTCATGACCTCTCCACCGAAGTCGGCCATGAACTCCGGAACTCCTGCGGGCAGTTCCCCGGGATGGTTTGTGTTGCCAAGGAGAATGAGCAGAACACGGCCGGTGGTCATCCGCCGCAGTGCCGAAGATACGGCCTGCAGGGATTCGATGTCCGCCCAGTGCACGTCGTCGACGATGATCACGAGCGGCGCCGTCTGCTGAACTTCGCCCAGCAGTTGCATGAAGTCGATGCCGGCGGTGAGCGGATCCTGCCAGGGTTCCGACGGCCCATCCGGTGCGAGCGGCGTCCCCTGCCCTGCGCTGGAGCGCAGCTGCTGCAGGACGCCGTACGCCTCGCCGGATTCCCAGTGGACCCCGCTGGCGCGCAGAACCAGTAGCTCGGGGTGCCGGGACAGGAAACCACTGATCAGGGCGGATTTTCCTATTCCGGATGGTCCGTCAACGAGCGCCGTCATGCGGCGCCCGGCCAGAGCCGCAGACAGGAACGTCTCCAGTGATGCGAGCTCCCGGCTGCGGCCTACGAGGCTTCGTTGCGGCTCCCAGTCATTCATTCCCATTGATGCTAGTGGATTTCTCGGCTACGGCTGCCGTCTGCCCGCTCCACGGTTCGCTAACGAAGCCTTCAGTAACTGCGCGGGATGGCGCAGCGTCACTTTCGGGAGTGGGTTCCATGGCCGCATCCGTGGGCTTCCCGGGTACGAAGAACGTCACCAGGCCCCCGAGGACGGCGATGCTGCCGAAGACGTAGAACGCGACGTGGGTTTCCACGCCGGCGCTGATCAGCAAGCCACCAATGAGCGGTCCGAAGATTCCACCCAGCCGTCCGAATCCGGCACACCAGGCCACGCCTGCAGCACGTGCCGAGGTGACGTAGTAATTGGATACGAATCCGTAAATGAGTACCTGGGTGCCCAGCGTGCCCACACCGGCGATGGCGACGCAGAGCAGAAGCACGGGCAGCGGGAAACCGAGCGTGAGCAGGACCAGGCTCAGTGCTGCCAGCCCGAACGTTGTGGCGATGACCCGCTGGGCGCCCAGTCTGTCCGCGCCCCGCGAGGCCAGGAGCCCGCCGATGATCGCCCCAAAATTGAGTGTCAGGAGGAACATCAGCGAGTAGGTCTTGTCATAGCCGTATTGCGCCATGATCTGCGGCAGCCAGGTGTTCAGGCCATAGGTCAGCAGCAGTCCGCAGAAGCTCATCATCCCCAGCAGTGTGGTGGGGAGCCGGTAGCGTTTGCCGGCCAGGGCCCGGAAGCCAACTCGTTCGCCCGCTGCCGGACGTCCGCGGGACAAGAGCCACAGCGGGGATTCGGGGAGCTTCACCAGGGCCGGGGGGAAGAGGAACAGGATGGGGAGCGCGCCGATCCAGAAGAGCCCGCGCCAGGTCACCGCGTCACTGAGGATGATGGCCAGGACAGACGCCAGCACGCCGCCGGCCGGCACGCCGCTGTAGACGACGGCGTTGTAGAAGTTGCGTTTGCCCGCCGGGGCGAACTCCGCGATCATTGCGCCGGCTGTCGCCACCAGCGCGCCGACGCCGAGGCCGGTCACAAAGCGCCAGACGCCGAACGTCGCAGCATCGTGGGCCATCGCCGTGGCGGCCATGCCGACGGAAAACCAGACGATGTTGATGAGCATCATGCGCCTGCGGCCCAGGCGGTCCCCGATGGCGCCCGCGGTGAGGGCTCCCACCATCACACCCATCAGGGCGTAGCTGCCGAGTGCGCCGAGCTGCGCCGCGGAGAGCTGGCCGAGCTGGCTCGGATCCTGCATAAAGGTCGAGACGACCGTCCCGTAGACCACAAGATCGTAACCATCGAAAAGCAGTGCCAGGGCCGCAATGGCCACAACCCACCGGACGGTCCGTCGCTGCCGGTCAGGGGCGTCGCCGTTTTGTAAAGTGCTGTTCTGTAGGATGCTGTTCGGGAAAGTTGGCATAGCTGTACTCCATTGCTTCGTCGAAATGGGAGGTGGTGCGTTCAAGCAGGATTGTCAGCCGAGATCTCCGCCAGCCACCGGCAGGATGGTGCCGGTGATGTAGGATGCCTCATCCGAGGCGAGGAATACGATGGCGGCGGCCTGTTCATCGAGGGTTCCGTACCGCTTCAGCAGCGAGGATTCGACCGTCTGATCGACGACGCCCTGATACCACGCTTCCTCCTGCGCGTCCTGGGCGGCCGGTCCCCTGGCAACTTTGCGCTGGGGTGCCTCTGTTCCGCCTGGTGCGGTGCCGACCACACGGATGCCGTGTGGAGCCGCTTCCATGGCCAACGCAGCGGTCAGCGCGTTCACCCCACCCTTGGAAGCGGAGTACGGTACCCGGTGGACGCCGCGCGTGGCCACCGAGGAGACGTTGACAATCACGCCGTGCTGCTGTTCCACCAGGTACGGGAGAACCGCTCGGCAGCACCACAGGGTGGGGAACAACGACCGCTGCACCTCTGCCTGGATCTGTTCCGGTTCGAAATATTGGAAGGGCTTGGCCCAGATCGTGCCGCCCACGTTGTTGATCAGGACGTCGATCCGGCCAAAATGCTGCTTGGCTTCGGCCATCACAGCGTCGCAGTCCGCGTACTGTTCTAGGTCCGCCACGACGCCGTGGGCGTTGCCGCCGCCGTCGTTCAGATCCTTGGCCACCTCGTACACCAGCTCGGAGCGGTCCACCAGGACGACGGCGGCCGACTCGGCTACCAGCCGTTTGGCGACGGTGAGGCCGATCCCCTGCACTGCTCCGGTGACCACAACATTTTTCCCGGCGAAACGGCCGGCCAGCACTGTTCCGCTCATCCTTCGTGGCTCGCTTCGATGGAGGAGCGCATGGTGGCCTTGGCGCGCGCGGAGTGCGAGACGACGATGTTGCGCGCTGCGGACAGATCCTTGCGCTCGAAGGCCTGGACCAGCTCGAGGTGATCCGAGGGCACACTCTCGTCCACCCACTGGCCACTGCGCAGAACCCGGGTCATGTAGCTCTTCACATCGAGGCGCTGGTACGCCTGAAGCAGGAACTCATTGCCGGTGCAGTTGAACAGGTATTCGTGGAAGGCGGCGTTGGTGTCGGTGAATGCCGCCGCGTCGAGAAACCGGTCGGCGCTGATCGTGGCGGAGGACAATTCGGCCAGGATCCGGTACTCGGTCAGCTGCT
Source organism: Arthrobacter sp. UYCu723 (assembly GCF_054059215.1). Taxonomy (NCBI): domain Bacteria; kingdom Bacillati; phylum Actinomycetota; class Actinomycetes; order Micrococcales; family Micrococcaceae; genus Arthrobacter; species Arthrobacter sp. UYCu723. The sequence goes on along the minus strand of NZ_JBSSBW010000001.1, from coordinate 4,245,324 downwards.
CCGGAGTCAGGCGCCCCATGGTCAGTTCGACGGCGCCCAGTTCCAGTGCCATCCGGGCGTCAAACTGTGCGTCCGAATCGGCCAGGGAAAGGTGTTCCTCACCGATCTCATAGGTGCCGGAGGCGGCTGCTTCCGCAGGCTCGGCGGCGGCAGGCTCGGCGGCGGGCTCGGCGGCGGCGGGAACGGCCAGCGCAAACTTCTCGTAGTAGAAATTCGTCGGTGTGATGTCCTCGGTCTTCAGCCACTGGCGCACTGCCTCCACCATGGCGGGCGGCCCGCAGAGATAGACATCGACGTCGCCCTCGTTGACATGCTCCGGCCCGATCAGCCCGGTGACGTAACCCTTGTTCGGTGCGCTGCTGGCCTGGTCCGCCACGCAGTAATCGAAGGTGAACCGGTCGATCACGGAAGCATAGTGTTCTAGCTTGTCCAGCTCCACCAGATCCGTGTCCGTTGAGACGCCGTAGACCAGGTGCACCGGGTGCTCGAGCTCCACGGTGGTCAGTCTCTCCAGGATGGACAGCAGCGGGGCGAGCCCGGTGCCGCCGGCCAGAAGCAGTGCCGGCCGTTTCGGTTCGCGCAGGAAGAAGCTCCCCATGGGGCCGGTGAAATCGAGTTGGTCGCCCACCCGGGCGGTGTCCCGCAGGTAGGAGGACATGGCTCCCTGGTCCGTGATCCGGATCAGGAAGGAGACATCCTGGTCAGCGGGCCCTGAACTGAATGAGTAGGAGCGTGCGACCTCGGTGCCCGGTACGGCGATGTTGACGTACTGGCCGGGCAGAAACGCCAGCGCATCCCGGTCCGCCAGCTTCAGGGTGAAACGGAACGTGGTCCCGGAATGGCGCCGGATCTCCGTGATGGTGGAGGCATGGGTGCCGGCTTCGGTCTTGGCCACGTCCGAGGTCGTCGGGATCTGCAGGACCAGGTCGCTGAGCGGACGCATCTGGCAGGGCAGCGCGAAGCCGGCCGCGGCCTCGTCCTCGGTCAGCGCTTCGTCAATGTAGTCGCCCCCGTCGAACGTCCCGGACTCGCACAAGGACTTGCAGGTGCCGCACGCGCCGTCGCGGCAGTCCAGCGGAATGTTGATGCGGGCCCGGTAGGACGCGTCGGCAACCGTTTCATCGGGGGAGCACTTGATGAACCGGGTGACCCCGTCCTCAAAACTCAGGGCAATCTGATGACTCATGGAAACTCTCTTTTCAGGCTCAGGGCCGGACAAATCAGATGTGGTAGATGTCCACGATGTGGTGAATGTAGTCGTTCTTCAGAACGACCTTCTTTTTGGTGATCACCGGCTGAGTTCCGGAGTAATCGATGGTGTAGAACGACGTGCCGAAATACGGGTCGATGTTCTGATAGCGGTAGTACAACGTGAACCAGTTGAAGCGGATATCAACAACGTCACCGCGCTGCCCGATGATTTCCACGTTGGTGATGTTGTGCCCGGTGCGGGGTTCGGGCAGGCTGGTGGCGCTGGAGCGGTCCGTCTTGATGCGGAAGACGCGGTCCTCGAGGCCTCCGCGGTTGGAGTAGTAGATCAGCGAGATCTCGCGCTGCGGGTCCCCGGTGAGCCTGTCATCGTCTGCCCATGCCGGCATCCAGAATTCGGCGTCCGGGTGGTAGCAGTCCAGCCATTTGTCGAATTCCCTGTCATCCAGGAAACGGGCTTCGCGGTACAGGAAGTCTTCAACGGCGTGCCGGGTGATGACGGCGCTGATGGTGGCGGTGTTCATGGTCTTCTCCCGCTAGCCGCAGTTGCTGTGGTTGTGGTGGTCCGGGGCGTGGCCGTCTCCGGGCTGTCCGCTGGTGTTTGCCTGCTCGGCGGCGGCGCGCATGGTTTGCAGCCAGTAGCCGTGCTGGATGGGGTACAGACCCTCGTCCTCGGTCTTGGTGCCGCTGGAGATCGGCTTGAGGCCGATCTTGTCGGCGTTCTCGTCCGGGCCGGTCAGCTGATGGGTTGCACCGCGGCTCAGATCGTTCCACGGGGAGCCCGTAGCCAGGTAGGTCTTTTGGCAGGAACGGAATTCCTCCAGATCATCCGGGGTGGCCATGCCCGAGGCGTTGAAGAAGTCCTCGTACTGGCGGATGCGGTTGGTGCGGTTCGCGTCGCTTTCACCCTTGGGCGCGATGCAGTAGATGGTGACCTCCGTCTTGTCCACCGAGATGGGGCGGAAGTGGCGGATCTGGGAGCCGAACTGGTCCATTAGGTAGACATTGGGGTAGAGGCAGAGGTTGCGGGAGATATTGATCATCCAGTCCGCCTTGGCCTCGCCGTTCGACCAGCTCGTCGCGGCGGTCGAACAGGGGGCGATTGGACGGGTCCAGCCATTCCGTCCACAGCAGCAGGTGGCCGTGGTCGAACGAGTAGTAGCCGCCCTTCTGCTTGGCCCAGCCGCCGGCATCCATGGCCTTGGTCTCGTTGGTGGACTCGCCGGTGGTGCGCCGGGCGGTGGTGGCCGCATAGTTCCAGTGCGTCGCCGATACATGGTAGCCGTCCGCGCCGTTCTCGGCCTGCAGCTTCCAGTTGCCGTCATAGGTGTAGGTGGAGGCGCCGCGCAGGACTTCGAGTCCGTCCGGGGACTGGTCCACGATCATGTCGATGATCTTGGTGGTTTCGCCCAGGTGCTCTTCAAGCGTTTTGACGTCCGGGTTGATGCTGCCGAAGAGGAAGCCCCGGTAGCTCTCGAACCGGGCCACCTTGGTCAGGTCGTGGGAGCCGTCCTTGTTGAACTGTTCCGGGTAGCCGGCATCGCGGGGGTCCTTGACCTTGAGCAGTTTCCCGGAGTTGTTGAAGGTCCAGCCGTGGAAGGGGCAGGTGAAGGTGGTGCGGTTGTCCGTCTTGCGGCGGCACAGCATGGCGCCGCGGTGGCTGCACGCGTTGATGAGGGCGTTAAGGTCGCCTTCCTTGTTGCGGGAGATGACGATCGGCTGGCGGCCGATGTACGTGGTGAAGTAGTCGCCCACATTGGGGATCTGGCTGTCGTGCGCCAGGTACACCCAGTTGCCTTCGAAAATGTGCTTCATTTCGAGTTCGAAAATATCTTCGTCGGTGAAGATGCCCCTGTCTACACGGTAAATGCCGTTGATTTCGTCTTCCACCAGCGCGCCTTCGAGCCTGGTGTGGACGTTGTCCAGAGTTTTACTCACGGTTCCTCCAATAAGGGTTGAAATAGGCGCCGAATAGGATCGGCAATTCACGGGTCTCGTTTCAGTGTCACAGGGGGTGGCGTGCATCACACTGGGGTTATGCCTAGGGTCGACCAAGGGTTTTATTGAGATGCAGGAAGTATCAATTCTGCATTTATGAGTATTTGTTTAACCTCAATGACTGCTCGTACGCTGGGAGCCGGGCATGAGTGTGTCCCGTAGCACACAAGATTTGGGAGTGAGGCAATGGAGCTAAGGCATCTGCGTTATTTTGTTGCTGTCGCCGAGCTGCTCCACTTCGGCCAGGCCGCCGAGCGCCTGCACATGGCCCAGCCCCCGCTGTCACAGCAAATCCGGGCCCTTGAGGCGGAAATCGGTGTTGAGCTTCTGGCCCGCACCACCCGCAATGTCAGCCTCACCCCCGCCGGCGCCGTGTTTTACGACGACGCCCTGCGGATCCTGAAGTCCGTGGATGAGGCGGTAGACCGAGTCAAGAGGTTCGGCGACGGCCAGCTGGGCGGGCTCCGGGTCGGATTCACCGGCTCGGCGTCGTACCGGCAGCTGCCGGAGTTCGTCCGCATCGTCAAGGCCGAAATGCCGGGTGTTTCCCTGGACATCCACACCGAGATGCTCACACCGGAGCAGGAGGAGGCGCTGGCCAATTCCGAGCTGGACGTAGCCTTCCTCCGGCCGCCAACGCGGACCCCGGGGATTTCCTCCCGGCTCGTCGGCCGGGAGCCGCTGGTGCTGATCGTCTCTGCTCAGCACCGGTTGTCCCGGCGGGAATCCGTGAGCATGGCGGAGCTGAGGGACGAAGGTTTCATCATGTACCCCGCCGGTTCGGGGTCCGTGGTCAATGACGCGGTGGTGCACGCCTGCCTCAAAGCAGGGTTCGTTGTCCGCAGTGAGCATGAGGCGACCAAGACTTCCACTGTCCTGTCCCTGGTTGCCGGCGGTCTTGGGGTGGCGCTCGTGCCGGATTCCGTCCGCTCGTTCCGGCTCGACGGCGTCGCGTTCGTAGCTGTGGATGATGCACCCATGATTGACCTCGCGCTGGCCTGGCGGGAAAACGACCCCTTGCCGCTGCTGGCCAGACTCCTGGAAGTCCTGGCGTCAAGCAATGTTTTTATGTCCAACCACAGCATCGGGGAAACCGCGTGAAAATCACCAAAATTGAGGCGATTCCGTTCGCCATCCCATACAAGAAGCCGCTGCGCTTTGCCAGCGGTGAGGTCCGCGTAGCGGAGCATGTTCTGGTCCGCGTGCACACGGAGGACGGTCTGGTCGGCGAGGCCGAGGCACCGCCGAGGCCCTTCACCTACGGCGAAACACAGGCCTCCATCATCGACGTCGTCGGCAATATCATTGCGCCCGCCATCATCGGCTTGTCCTGCCTGCAGCGTGAAGTCATTCACGAGCGGATGAACCGCACGGTGGGCAACCCGACGGCAAAGTCCGCGGTAGACATGGCCATCTGGGACATCCTGGGCAAGTCCCTGAACCGTCCGGTCACGGAACTGCTGGGCGGTTACACGGACCACATGAGGGTTGCGCACATGGTCGGCTTTGCCCCGCCGGCGGAGATGGTGGCCGAAGCCGAGCGGATCCGCTCCGAGTACGGCATCACCACCTTCAAGGTCAAGGTCGGCCGCAAGCCGTTCATGCTCGACGTCGAGGTCTGCCGGGCGCTGCGTGCGGGGCTCGGGGACGACGTCGAACTGTATGTCGACGGCAACCGCGGCTGGACGGCATCCGAGGCTGCCCGGGCACTGCGGGCGATGGATGATCTGGACCTGACCCTGGCAGAGGAATTGTGCCCCGCCGATGATGTTCTGGGACGCCGCTGGCTGGTCACCCAGAGCCGTATCCCGTTTGTGGCCGATGAGAGCGCAGTGCGGCCGGGGGAGGTCACCAAGGAACTGCTGGGCGGATCCGCAACCGCGATCAGCATCAAAACGGCACGGACGGGATTCACCTATTCCCAGCGCGTCCTGTACCAGTGCGAGGGACTCGGCGTAGAAGTGGTTATCGGCAACCAGATTGACAGCCAGATCGGCACTGCGTGCGCGGTGGCCTTCGGCTCTGCGTTCAAACTGACCACCCAGCGTGCCGGCGAACTGTCCAACTTCCTGGACATGCAGGACGATCTGCTGGCCGAACCGCTTCAGATCACGGACGGAATCCTGGCCATCAGTCAAAAGCCCGGTCTGGGCATCGAAATTGACCCGGAAAAACTCACCAAATACCGCCAGGACACTTAGCCCTGGCGCCACCCAAATAATCCCGTCCCGACGGAACCGCCGGGAACAGCACAGAAATTAGGAGCAATGAAATGACACAGGAACTCAGCGAGCAGCAGGCAACCGCCGCGGCTTCGGGCGCGTCGGCGACTGAACGATTCAGGGAAAACAAGAAGGTCGGCGTTCAGGCCAGCAAGGAGCGTGTCAACCTGCTCGCCTCCGGGGTGATCAACGCCGTCAATGACACGATCCGGCGCCACAAGGTGACGTACGACGAATACAACGCCTTGAAGGCGTGGCTAATCCAGGTCGGCCAGGACGGGGAATGGCCGCTGTTCCTTGACGTCTGGATAGAACACTCCGTCGAGGAAGTCGCCAACGAGAACCGCCACGGCAGCAAGGGAACCATCGAAGGCCCGTACTACGTGCCGAACGCCCCCGAGCTGCCCGCGGTGGCGACCCTGCCGATGCGCGGGGACGAGGCCGGCACACCGCTGTCCTTCCAAGGCCAGGTCACGAACCTGTCCGGTCAGCCGCTGGCCGGAGCGCACGTGGAGATCTGGCACGCCGACGACGCCGGTTTCTACTCCCAGTACGCCCCGGGTCTGCCCGAATGGAACCTCCGCGGGACCGTTGTCGCCGACGGTCAGGGCAGCTTCAACATCCGCACGATGCAGCCCGCGCCATACCAGATCCCCACCGACGGCGCCTGCGGGCAGCTCATCGCCGCGGCCGGGTGGCACGCCTGGCGCCCAGCGCACCTGCACCTGATCGTGTCCGCGCCCGGCCACCTGCCCATCACCACACAGCTCTATTTCAAGGGCGACGAGCACATCTCTGACGACATCGCTTCCGCGGTGAAGCCCGAGCTCATCCTTGATCCGACGCCCGCCGCCGGCGGCGGGGGCAACGAGGTCACGTACAACTTCGTCCTGGACCCCGCCTAATCAGGCTGGCTGGCCCTGTACATACGCAGGGCCAGCCGCCTGGCTCCTGCCAACAAGAAAGTAAAAGGTACTCAAGTGCTCTTCGCTGTGAAAATGGATGTAAACATACCCGTGGAGATGGATCCACAGGTCAAAACCGACACCCTTGCGCGCGAGAAGGCCTACTCACAGGAGCTGCAACGCTCCGGCGTCTGGGTGCACATCTGGCGCTGCGTCGGCCAATACTCCAACCTGAGCATCTTCGACGCCAAGGACAACGAGCACCTGCATGAAATCCTCTGGCGGCTGCCGCTCTTCCCATACATGAAGATCGAGGTAACACCCCTGGCCATGCATCCCTCGGATATCGCCCTCGTCTAACGCCCCGGCTGCCGCCTCCGCCCGGTCATCGACCTTCGGGGCCGACGTGGCGGGGGCGAGTTCATCGGGGCATGTCAGCGGCGGGCGGGCTTCGGCGCTCGTCCCTTGACGCCCTTGAAACTACGGTCGGGAAGCCCGTGAAGTGTGAGTCCCGCAGCAGCACGAGGCGAACGTGTGTCGATCAGCAGGAACATCGGGATGGCCCAGAGTGTTCAACAGAATGCGGCTTTCCCTAGCACCCTCCCATTGACAAGTGTACGCCGTACACCTACGGTTGGGCTCATAAGGTGTACGCCGTACATCACCGAAGCGGAGGGCCCGCCATGCCAACGGAATCCATCATCGTCCGCACGCCCGCAGGTCCTCGATCGAGGCGCCGGGCCCAGTGGCCGGTACCCACCGCGTTGATCCTCCTAAGCCTTATCCCGGTGATATTCGGGGCAATGCGTTTGACCGAGTTATCGGGCGGCGCCGCGATCACACCGCAGAACGCGCGGTTCTTCGCCTCTCCCGTCCCCGTGGTGACGCACATTGTCTGTGTCACCGTCTACAGCATGCTCGGGGCGTTCCAGTTCGTTCCCTCTCTTCGAGGCCGACGCGGCTGGCACCGCATCGCCGGAGGCATCCTCATCCCCGCCGGCCTGCTTGCCGCCCTCTCCGGCTTATGGATGGCGGTCTTCTACCCCCTCCCGGCCGGCGACGGCGTCATACTCCTGGTCCTGCGGCTGATCTTCGGTTCGGCAATGGTGGCGAGCATCGTTCTGGGGCTCGTTGCGATCCGGCGCCGGGACTTCGTGCGGCACAGCGCGTGGATGACCCGCGGCTATGCAATCGGCGTCGCGGCGGGGACGCAGGCCCTCGTGAGCATCCCCTGGCTGCTGCTTGTCGGCCCAACTGACGAGCTGACACGGGCTGTCCTCCTGGGCACGGCCTGGTTGATCAATCTGGCAGTGGCCGAGTATGTCATCTACCGGCGCTCCCACCCGGCTTCGAGGGCGTCCCGCACCCGCGGTCTCCAACCGGGACTTCAGTCCGCGGTGCCCGGCGTCGGACATCGCGGGCCCTAAAACATTGGGGAAACGGATCAGGGGGCGAGCGGGGGCTTCTTCCCTGAGTCAACGCGCCGCCCTTGAGTTCTTCGGCGACTGTTCATGGTTAGGGGCAGCCGAGAACCTGACCGCGGCTCTCCCCGGACACACGGCCGTCATTACTAACCGTGGTCATGGCGAAGGCCACGGGTCGCGCGGACTTTCAGGTAAACAAGGGAAAGCCTCCGCCCGCCGGAGGCGGCTGCGGGTGATCGACCGGAAACCGGCGCGGCACGAAATGCTGGACGCAACCAGCGGGATTGGCTATCGGCGACAGAGCCGGAACAGGAGGAGGCGGCCGAAGTGGACCGCAGATTCCAGCCGGCACGGACCGTTCCAGATGATGAAGTTGGAGAACCGGTGTGCGCCCGGCCGGTTGGCAACCGCGGCGGCCGCGTCCCTGATCGCGTGCAGATCCCGGACCGTCAGTGGCAGGGGAGCCTCGTCAGGGTGCCAGGTCGAGCCGAGCGGAAAGTCGCCGAACGGCTGGGTCGGCATTTCGATGTGTGCACCAAGGACAGCTTTCACCGGATGCTCCGCACTGAACGCGCAGAGGGTGTCGATGGAGGCCTCAAAGGACGGAAAGTCCCGGACATAGAGCCGGCCCGGGTAGACCGTGTCTCCGGTCAGTAGGGCTCCGGTTATCGCATCGTAGATGGTGACTGAGGAGGGATGGTGCCCCGGCGTCGGGATCACATCCAGTACGCGGCCGCCGAGGTCCAACTCCGCCGCCCCGTGCGGCCAGTCGTCCAGGCCGAAGAACCCGGCAACGTCCCCGACCGAATGGCCCACCACCCGGGTGCCATGCCGATCAGCGAACTGCCCGTCCCCGGCGACATGATCACCGTGGGCGTGCGAGTGGGCGACGATGAGTTCGAAGGCCGCGTTGGGTTGGTCCAGAAGCCACGCCTCGATGAGCGCGTCGACTGTCTCCCGCAGCGGAAACGTCGTGGCGTCCGCCGTCGCACCGGTGTCCAGAAGCAAGGCACGGTCCTTGCCGAACAACAGGTAGAGGAACGGCGCTTCGTAATTGTCCGTGATGCTCTGCCGGAGAATGACGGTATCCGGCGCCGCCCTGTGGACCTGGATCGGGGAGGCGCCCCTGCCCCGGCGGGACCGGGCGCCGGCAAACCAGCGGACATCAAGGTCAAGATCAGTCACAACGCGATTCTCTCATTCGGAAGTGCTGCGGAATCATTCTCTGGGATCGGACTCTACGGGACGTCGGACAGTGACGATTTCGGTGGCGTGCTCGGCTATCCAAGTGACCAGCGGGAGCAGCAGGGCGACAAGTTCGTGGCCACGGCCGGTGAGGCTGTAGTCAACCCTGGGAGGGATGACGGGCTGGGCATCGCGGCGGATGAACCCGTCACCTTCCAGAGTCTTAAGGGTCTGGGCCAGCATCTTCTCGCTGATGCCCTCGGCCCGGCGGCGAAGCTCGCTCCAGCGGTGTGGGCCTTTCGACAGCGCCACCAGGATCAGCACGCCCCATTTGCTGGAAACGTGGTCAAGGACCGTCCGGCTGGGACAACCAGCGGGAAAGATCTCATCTAACCCCGGGCCAGCTGATGGGGTGGGCGCTGTACTTACTTTCATATCAGTACCTTACCTGAAAGTGCGTACTCTCTTTTGGGAAGCAAAGGGCTTGCGGTGCAGTTGCCATGGGTATCAGCCTCCCATCGGTGAAAGGACCACCATGACTATCGTTATCACCGGCGCCACCGGACAGCTCGGCCGCCTTGTCGTTGAAGCACTCCTGAATCACAACGTCCCTGCCGGACAGCTCGTGGCCGCGGGCAGGAACGTCGCCAAGCTCGCCGACCTCGCAGACCGCGGCGTCCAGGTCTGGCCGATCGATTTCGACGACCCGGCTTCCCTGCGCCAGGCGTTCGCGGGCGCGGACAAGGTACTGCTCGTTTCCGGCACCGCGGTCGGCCAGCGCGTTGAGCAGCACCGGAATGCGATCGAGGCCGCAAAGCAGGCCAGCGTGGGCCTGATCGCCTACACCAGTATCGCGAACGCCGACCGGGCCGGGATGAAGCTGGCAGCCGAGCATCAGGACACGGAAATGGCCCTGCAGAATTCTGGTGTTCCGTTCACGTTGCTTCGCAACAGCTGGTACCTGGAGAACTACACCGGACAACTTGCCACCTACCTCCAGCACGGAGCCGTGCTCGGCAGCTCCGGGGACGGCCGGGTCAGTGCCGCTACCCGTGCCGACTACGCCCAGGCTGCCGCTTCTGTACTGCTGCTGGAGGACCAAGCCGGAAAGGTTTACGAGCTCGGAGGCGACCAGTCGTTCACCCTGACCGAGCTGGCCGCGGAAGTCAGTGCGGCCACCCAACGCCCAGTGCAGTACCAGGATCTGCCGGTGCAGCAGTATACGGAGGTGCTGGTGGGTGCCGGGCTGCCGGAGGCCTATGCAGCCATCCTGGCCGACAGCGACCTCGGCATCGCGCGCAGTGAGCTGCTGGTGACCAGTGGAGACCTCAGCAAGCTCATTGGCCGGCCAGCCACGCCTATGCGCGAAGCCGTGCGTGCGGCCGCCGCTGGGTGTTAAGTGTCCGGAGCGCCGGCCTATGGAGGGAGCGGGATCCTGGTATCAGCTCACCGGTCAGGCTGGTGGTTGCGCTCGGTGGTGCGTCCGAATGAGGTCAGTGCCTCGACGACAAGATCGTGGTCCGCTTTCTGCGGCAGCCCGGAAACCGTGACTGTTGCCACGGGTCCTGTTCCCCTCACATAGAGGGGGAATGCTCCACCGTGTGCGGCATAGCGCGACTGATCGAACCAGCCGTTGTCCTCGATTCTCCCGCCGCCGAGTCGTCCTCGCAGGCCGACCAGAAGCGATGGCTCTGCGTACTGTTCCGCTGTTCGGCTTTTTCGTTCGACCCAGATCTCGTTGTCCGGGGTTGCTCCGGCCAGGGAAGCGTGGAAGAGAATGTGTGCACTTCTGCGGATGTCGATCGCTATCGCGAGGTTTCGTGCGGTGCCTATCTCCACGAGGAGCAGTCCAAGGGCGAGCGCCTCGGTCTGGCTGAAGCTGCTGAACTGCAGGGTCGCCATTTCGTCTTCGATGCGGTCGATCAAGGGACCTGAGGGAGGATTCCGGCTGTTCCGCGGGGGAGTCCGGATCAAATTCTGATTCCGGTCCGGACCTCGGCCCGGGCTGTTCCTGGATCATGAGTGGCGACTTTCATGTTGGTGGATGGGACCGGTTGGGAGCGGCCGCGGGCAGCGGAGGGTCCTCCTGCCGGAGGGACCCCCCGCTGCCCGCGGCGGGTGCTACTTCATGCCGTATTCCTTGTCGCTGACATGCTCGCCCCATTGGGTTTCCTGCCCCTGGCCCTCACCCAGGGCTTCCCACATCGCCAGGTGGGTCATGAGGTGATCCGGTGCGGCGCCGTGCCAGTGCCATTCACCTGGCGGGGTGTAGATGGTGTCGCCGGGCTTCATCACGACGACGTCGCCGCCGCGGGACTGGACCAGTCCGACGCCCTCGGTGACGTGCAGGGTCTGGCCGACAGCATGGGAGTGCCAGGCGGTGCGTGCGCACGGGGCGAAGTGCACCGCGTTGACGCGCATACGGGACGGTTCGGGCTGCTGGGCGGCAATGACGTCGAACCAGACATCGCCGGTGAACATTGCGGCCGGGCCCTTGACACTCGGCTGCTTGGGCTCGATTTCCAATGTGTCTCCTTCTGGGTTGATATGCGGGCGGGTGTTTGCCGCTAGTTCAGCGTCGAGGCGTCGATCACGAAGCGGTACCGCACGTCGGAGGCCAGGACGCGTTCGTAGGCGTCGTTGATCTTGCTGGCCGGGATGACTTCGATTTCTGCGCCGAGGTGGTGTTCGGCGCAGAAATCAAGCATTTCCTGGGTTTCGCGGATGCCGCCGATCGCGGATCCGGCGAAGGACCGGCGGCCCATGATGAGGGAGAACACGTTCACCGGGAGTGGCTCCGCCGGCGCTCCCACGTTCACCAGGGCGCCGTCGAGGGTGAGCAGCTGCAGGTAGGAGCTGATGTCGATGGGGGCGCTGACGGTGTTCACGATGAGGTCGAAGGTTCCCGCGAGCGTCTCGAAGGTCCCGGCGTCGCTCGTGGCGTGGTAGTGGTCCGCGCCCAGGCGCAGTCCGTCTTCCTGCTTCTTCAGGGACTGGGACAGGACGGTGACCTCGGCGCCCATGGCGTGGGCGAGTTTGACGGCCATGTGCCCGAGGCCGCCGAGGCCGACGACGGCGACCTTCTTGCCGGGGCCGGCGCCCCAGTGGCGCAGCGGGGAGTAGGTGGTGATGCCCGCGCACAGCAGCGGCGCGGCGACGTCGAGCTCGATTCCGTCGGGGATGGCGACGACGAAATCTTCGGTCACGACGGCGTGGGTGGAGTAGCCGCCCTGGGTGATCGTTCCGTCACGGTCGACAGCACCATAGGTGCCGGTGTTCCCCGCGAGGCAGTACTGTTCCTCGCCGGCACGGCAGTTGACGCATTCACGGCAGGAATTGACCATGCAGCCGACGCCGACGCGGTCGCCGACCGCGTGCCTGGTGACCTTGGGGCCGGCCTCGGTGACGATGCCGGCGATCTCGTGGCCGGGAACGAGCGGGTAGGACTGGGGGCCCCAGTCGCCGCGGACGGTATGGATGTCCGAGTGGCAGATGCCGGCGAACTTGATCTCGATCAGGACGTCGTGCGGGCCGACGTCCCGGCGGTTGATGGTGGTCGGGATGAGGGCTTCAGTCGCGGAGGGGGCGGCGTAAGCGTTGACGGTAAACAATGATTCTCCAGTGTTGGTTGATTGGTTCATAGGTTAGGTGATTCGGGGGCGCGGCTATTCCGGAAGGGTCAGGGGCGAACGAGGACCTTGAGTGCCTCGCGGCTGGCCATGGCGCGGTAGCCGGGGTGCACGCCGTCGCCCGGTTCCTTGATGGCCGCGCCGGGCACATCTTCCACGCGCACGTCTCCGGCGCCGTACATGACTGTCACTCGCATGAGAATCCTTTGCAGTCGTCTGAGTGGGGATCGGCGGACGTTGGTTCCAGCTGCCGTCGGCGGCCCGCGTGGCTTCCTATCCAGTAAACAGGCACAAGAGCGCGGGCGGGAGTCCCTGCTGATACGGGTACTGGCAGTACCCCTCCCGAGCGGCAGCCGGTATCCGCCCCGCCGTCGTGGCCGGTTACCCGGCTTTCGCGGGATGCTGCCGGGCAGGAACGATGAGCACCATGACGGGCAGGGCGGCCAGGGCGAGCATGACGCTGCCAACGGTGCAGGCGGCCGATGTGCCCTGGGCCAGGGAAGCGGGGCCGTGGATGCCGAGCCGGCAGGTGCGGCGACGGCAACGAGGATGCCGAGGGTGCCGCCGAGTTGATGGGCGGCGTTCACCACGCCCGAGGCTGCACCGGCGTCGCGCGGCCCCACACGGACTATTCCGGAGGACGTGAGCGGTCCCAGCGCGGCGCCCTGTCCCATGCCGATGAGGATCATCGGGAGGGCGACGCCGGTGAGGTAGGGCGTGTCGGCGTTAAGGCGGCTGAGCCAGAACATGCCGATCAGGGCCACGGCAAGGCCACCGGCCAGCAGGGGCGCATTGCCGAACCGCCGTGTCAGCCGGGGGACACCGGTGGCCGCCGCGAAGTTCACCAGCGTTGTCGGCAGAAACGCGACCCCGGCGAGCAGCGGGCTGAATCCGCTCACGTTCTGGAGGAACTGCGAGGTGAAGAACCAGAAGGCGACCATCGCCCCCAGGAACAACACACGGACCGCGTAGGCTCCGGCCCGCTCGCGGTCGGCGACGAGCCACAGCGGCATGATCGGCTGTTTCGCCCGCCACTCGACCAGTACGAAGAGCGCGAGCAGGACGACGCCGGCAACTACCGCGGTGAGGGTCTCAGGCTCGGTCCATCCCGCCGTTGCGGACCGGACGATGCCGTAGACGAGCGCGCTCATGCCGAGGGTGGAGGTGACAGCGCCGCCGATATCAACTTTGCCGGACGCCCTTCGGTTTCAGGGAGGAAGCGCGGTCCGGCGATCAACAGGACGACGCCGATGGGCACGTTGATAAGAACCCGACGCGCCACGAGAGCAGATCGGTCAGCATTCCGCCGAGGACGAGGCCGAGGCTGGCACCGATGCCCGCGACGGAGGCACAAGCGGCGACGGCGCGGGTGCGTTCCGGTCCTTCGGCGAACTCCGTCGAGAGCAGGGCGAGCGTCGGGGGACGAGGGTGGCAGCGCCGACGCCTTGCAGCACACGGGCCGTCAGCAGCCAGGCGGGGGAGAGCGCAAGACCGACGGCCAGTGAGGCGACGGTAAACAGCGCCAGCCCGAGCACGAACATGCGGCGCCGCCCGAGGATGTCACCGGCCCGGGCCCCCAGCAGCAGCAATCCGCCGAAGGCGAGGGTGTAGGCGTTCTGGATCCAGGACAAGTCTGTGGTCGAGAACCCCAGCTCCGCGCGGATCTCCGGCAGTGCGGCAATGACGATCGAGATGTCGACGTCGATCATCAAGTAGCTGGCGAGGATGATGGCGAGGACCGGCTTCTGGCGTGCCTCGTTGAAGCGGCGGTTTGGGTGCTCATCGCGACACCACCGTGAGGGCCAGGGAGGGGGACACCTTGTCGGTCATGTGTTTCCAGATCCTTCGTTGGGGACGAATCGGCCCGCACTGCGCCGCTACTATGGGCGACTGCCTGGTTCAGGTACGGGCTGGCCTGTATCCGGAAAACCGAGAATTTTCCTTGCGCGGGAGATCCTGTTGATCCGGTTACGGGCAGTACCTCCCAGATGCAGTGTCAGTCGGCAGGCTGCGGACGGGGACTTGCTGCTCCTCCGTCTGTGCTCGTCGTACCGGAGGATACATCCCTCCGGAGCGCGGCGGCCTCATCGTCATCGGTCGCCGCCCAGCTGGCGAGGAGGCGCAACGCGTCCTGTGAGGCGGAACCCGGCTCGGTGCCGCCCACCGCGTGCGGAACTCCTCACTGCGGGTGGAGAGTTCGCCGACGAGGTCCGAGAGGGCGCGGCCGGGCGGGTTTCGGCCGGCCTCCGTGCGCAGGTTGGCCACGAGACCGTTTGCAGAGCCCTCCCAGTCCTGGAAGAAGTCACGCGAACGTGGGAGGCCCTGCCGGTACCTGTCTATCCCCACTGCTGCGCTAGGGCATGACCTTGTAGAGATCGATGACAGTCTCTTCGGGCGGAGAGGCGAAGCCGCCCTCGATGCCCTGCTGCATCCGGGGCATGAGGATCGTGTCGCGGAATTTCTCCCAGCTCTCCTTCGTTTCATGGACGGCCATGATCGTCCATCCACCCGCGGACGAGCCGCCGGCGTGAAAGATCTGGCCCTCCGGCAGGAGCCCCTCGCCTGGATGGACAGCGGCAAGTGACGCCTCGTACTGCTCCTTGGTGCCTCCCGGGAAGAAGTGCACAATTCCGTAGGCCGTGGTCTCCATGTCTGCTCCTAGGCTGGTGGTTGGACTCGAACAAGGCAAGTCCTAGCCTCTGCCAGCTGGGGTGTCAAGTGGCGGTGTAGTCGAAGCGTTCCAGGACGGCGCTGCCTCGGTTGACCGATACGCCGACCACCCGTCCGGTGAGCCCGCCTGCGACTTCGCTGAAGAGCTACCGGCCGTCCAGCCGGGCAATGCTAGCCAACTGTTGACCCTGCCGAAAACGGAGGGAGACTTCATCGGGCCCGGTGTTCTTTCCTGGCTGGGCGGTTTCCAACCATCGTCGCAACAGGTTCGATTTGAAGGTATCAGAATCCCCTGTTTAGCCTTCGAAGGCGCTGCCGGCGTGCGCCAAACGATCGAGGGGTTCAACCGAATGCTGCGTCATCGTCAGACGTTTCTAGAGCCCTGAAAGGTGTCCGCGGGATTCTGTTGATCGAAGCAACACCTTCTTTCAAGGTGGTTCGACATGTATCTCAGTTCCTCGTCAGCAGCAGGCATCCGGTTTCTTGCCTCGGTAAAGCACGGGCATGGTCTCAAACCGTCCGCCCGCCAAGCTGGCATTGATAAAGAGGTCGGCTACCGCTTGCTGCGCGAGGAATACTTGCAACGGCGTCGCGACGGCAAGACTCCTAGCGAGACGACAGCGGAGCTTGGGTTCACCACGTCCCGGCTCGTGGCGTGGGAAGCGGACGTCGGCCAGGTCAAAGACCGCCATCATCTTCGAGTTAACGTCGACGAGGAGGCCAGCTTTTGGGCGGCGTTTGATCGCGGGAAAAGCCCTGGGGAGGCAGCTAAGACAGCGGGAGTGAGCCGTTCAACGGCGTATCGGTGGATGCACAATCGCTTCGACCAGCTACGTCAGTCCAAAGTGACCGTTAGGCGGTGCCAGCGCCAATTGCGCCTGACGGACCGCCTCAGCCTGAACTTCGAACGCGAACGACTATCGCGACAATCGAAAGAGCGGAATGCGGCGACGGCGGCGCAGCACGCCGCTGTTCTCTCCTCCAGCCGTTATGCAGACCAGATGCTCGGTGCGGTGCTCTCAGAGGCGCAGCAACACCGCGCGGCACGGGCCGGGAAGTATTGGCAGCTGATGCGCAACGGGGTAAGCAACGCAGAAGCATGCAGACTTCTTGGTATGCACAGAAGAACGGGGACGCAGTTACGTCGAGCCAGCAATTTCCAGATCCCACCCATCAGAGTTCCATCCGTAACCGCGGGCCGCTACCTGGATGCGCGGGAGCGGTTGCGGATCGCGGACCTGCTGCGGCTGGGGCACTCGATGCGGCGCATCGCGGTGGAACTGGGCCGTCACGCCTCCACGATCAAACGGGAACTGGACCGTCATCGGGACGCTCAGGGCCTCTACCTGCCCCGCACTGCCGATCACGACGCCCGGCTGCAACGGGCCCGACCGAAAGTGCATAAGCTCGTTGCCAACGCCCGGCTGCGCACCCTCGTGCAACGCAAACTCAACCGTTTCTGGTCGCCGGACGAAATATGCGGGTGGATGAAGAAGACATACCCCGATGACCAGGCGATGCGGTTATGCCCAGAAACGATCTACCGGGCATTGCTGCTGCGTGAGGGCCACGGCCTGCACCAGCGGTATGCCACGAAGCTGCGCACCGGTCGTCGGATCCGCAAGACGCGCTGGCGCACCCGCACCGGGCAGGGATCACGGATCCGCAACATGACCATGATCGACCAACGGCCTGCCGAGGTCGAAACCCGTCTAGAGGCCGGCCACTGGGAAGGGGACCTCATCGTCGGTGTCGGGTCAGTCTCGGCGATGATGACACTCAGGGAAAGGAAAACCCAGTACGGCATCATCGTGAATCTGCCCCTGGATCACACCGCTGCGAGCGTCAACGCGGCCGCCATCAGCGCGTTCGCGACGCTGCCACCTCATCTGAAGCGAACACTCACTTGGGACCAGGGCGTGGAAATGGCCTGGCACGAGGAACTAACGAAGAAGACCGGGGTTGCGGTCTACTTTGCCGAACGCTCCAGCCCCTGGCAGCGCGGCGCGAACGAGAACTTCAACGGGCTGGCCCGCCAATATTTCCCCAAGGGCACCAACCTCGCCGTTCACAGCGTTGAGCACGTCTCTTACGTGATGCGTGAACTCAACGAACGGCCACGGAAGACCCTCGCCTACGACACCCCGGCAGCACGATTCAAAGCCGAACGTACCGCGCCGTCCGCCGCTTTGCGGTAGCCTCAAAACACCGGGAAAACGTCCCGATATCACGCATCTGTTGCGTCGACCTGCGGCCGTATGGTTTTGTGAGACAGCTTGTTAGGAGCCCTTTCTCGCATGACCGATCGTAAGAAGTACACGCAGCAGTTCAAGGACGAAGCCGTTGAGCTGGTGATCTCCTCGGGCCGTCCGATCGCACAGGTGTGCCTCGATATAGGCGTCCTGGAAGGCACGCTGGGGAACTGGGTGCGCAAGTACCGGGAGGATCATCCGGAACGGTTCACCGCTGGCGAGGAGAAGGCGCCGGTGTCCTGGGAAGAGCACCAGAAGGCGCTGGCTGAGATTGCCAAGCTGAAGCAGGACGTCGATTTTTTGGGAAAAGTCAGCGCCTTCTTTGCAGCGAAGCAACGGTAGAGGATTTCTACGAGTTCATCGAAGCAGAGAAGGCGAACCACCCGATCGTCTGGTTGTGCCGGGCCCTGAAGGTCTCCCGGGCCTCGTTCTACCGGTGGCGCAGCCCCGAGGGCCCGTCTCCGCGGGCCCTCCGGCACCAGCGCCTGGTTGCCGAGGTGACTGACCTGTTCGAGCAGGAAAAGGGCCGTGCCGGCCGTGACCAGCTGACCCTGATGCTCAATGCCAAGGGCGTGCAGGTCGCCGCTCCGACGGTCGGGGCGATCATGCGCGAGCAGGGCCTGCGGGCCGTACGCACCAGGGCGTGGAAGCAGACCACCGTGCAGGACCCACAGGCGAAGACCGCGCACATCCGCAATCACATGCTCGACCAAAAGGGGAAACGGGACTTCACCTCCTTGGTGCCCGGGACCCGGCTCTGCGGGGACATCACGTATCTGCGCACCGGCGAGGGCTGGCTCTACCTGGCCACCGTGATCGACCTGTGCACGGGCATGGTCATCGGCTGGGCCATGGCCGATCACATGCGCGCCAGGCTGTGTACCGACGCGCTGGGAATGGCCCGTGACCACGGGTACTTCGCCGGGGGAACAGTCGTTTTTCATTCAGATCGCGGCCCCCAATACTCCTCTGACGAATTCCAGAAATGGTGTGGAGGGAACCGTGTTACCCAGTCCATGGGAGCCGTCGGGGTGTGCTGGGACAACGCTGTCGCCGAAAATTTCTTCTCGCATCTGAAGACCGAGATGTACCACCAGCACACCTTCGGCAGCAGGCTTGCCGCGAGGACCGCTGTCATGGAATACATCGAGGGCTGGTACAACCGCCGTCGGCCAAACCGAAGGGCCGGCGGCATCCCTCCGACAGCGGCCCTTGCTACCCATCAAACCTGCGACCCGGAAACCCTGGCCGCGTAACCCGAATCAACTACGAAACTGTCTCAAAAACTTGACGACCGCAACCCTTAGAATCCGCCTCCCGTATAGGGCCCCTTCACCGGACGCGTCTTACGGGACGGGGTTGTAATTTCTACAGTATTTGGCGTGTATTTGGCGGCGTTATGTGGCGCGTTCAGGTGCCGATGAGCAGGGTTTCGCGGGCTGCTTCGACGACTTCTTTGGTGATGCTGTTGAGCTGGTTGATGTCTCGGATTCGCGTGATTTGGGTGAAGAGGCATTGGATGAGCCGGAAGTTGCCGTTGGTGATGTGGGCGACGGCAGCGATGGCTTCGGCTTCGGTGAAGTCGTGGGGGTCGATGGTCTGCGGCGAACTGCTCCGGGAGACACACGATGGTTCCCACGTTCACTGTTTACCGATTGGCAGGTGAGGCGCCCAGCTATGCCCCTGCGATATCGCCACGGCTACGCCGCAGGCCTTCACCGTGGCCTCGAATGCCAACGACCTTAACCGACATCCAAGTTCCCGCGCCGTAATGAGGGGGCGGTGCGCATCGCAGGCCAGCCCATATCCACCGAATTTGAGCTGGCGGGAGACTTGAGGAGCTTTAGCACTGGTTCCTCTCGTACACCTTCCTGCCTTGCTTGCCGGACCCGACCCATTCAGTAGTGCTGGTCCGTCCCGGCGTTGTCGGGGCTGCTTGCCACCCTTCCCGGTGTTTCCTCGGGTCAGGCTGCCCCCAGCTTCTTCATGCTGCTGCGACAGCACAAAGGCGAAGGTCTTCCACCTCCGCTCGGTAAAACAGCGCCTCGTGGCGCACGAGGTCCCCTTCCCAATGGCCCCCTTCCTCTCGTGTGGCAATATCGGCCGGCCGATCGCCGATCTTGAGGGCATCGCTGATGTAGTTGGGCGGCTTGACCTTGGTACGCGAGCGTGGCCGCCTATTGAACTTTCCGGAACGCAACAGCCGGGCGGAGCCGGACGGAACGGGCTGAATGCTCAGTTTGTCGAGCGCACGATAGATCGTTTCATGGGCCAGATGCCTGATCGGCTCACCGGGAAACCGCTTCTTCAGTGCTTGGCAGACTTGTTGCGGGCTCCACCGCTGCGCCAGGCGTTCTACAACAAACTCCCGCAGATCGCCGTCACCGGCCAATTTGGACAGTCGAGGTCTTGGGCGTCTGCCCTGGGCCATCTTCTGAGCACGAAAGGGGTGATAGCGTCTCGCGTCAGGGCGATTGCGGGCCAGCTCCCTGAGGACAGTTGATGGGGAGCGCCCCAGCTCCCGGGCAATGGACCGAAGGCTTGACCGTGCCAGCAAACGGTCCGCGATGAACACTCGTTCGTCTTCTGACAGGTAACGGCTGGACCCACTTGCTGCGGGAACAGGAAGCCGCCGCCGAGGATCCAGACCTTGCTGCCGCAAGCCGGCTACGCCGTCGCGTCCGTTCAGCCACCGACTCCCCGTGTTCCGGCTGATACCGAGGATCCTGCATGCCGCTAAGTTCGAATGCCCGTCTTTCATGAGCTGAACATATCCGGGCCGCTTATCAACCAAGCCTGCGGGCCCCATTTTTCGCAAACGACGCGCCGAACGTCCCATAAAAAGCACCTTTTTCAGTCGGGTGTTGCGACGTTGGTGAGAAACCGCGCTGTCCGGCAAGGGGTGCATCGGTGCGGGCAATCTCAAGCTGCAATGGGCCCGCGGACGGCTCCCAGGGCATCGTTCCCAGTTCCTGTTGCAGTTGTCCGATCCGCGCTACTGCCGGTACGTGGCGCTGGTCGGCCTCGACGGCATACCAGTGTGAGTCGTCGACCCGGAGCAAGAGCCGCACGATCGCGTCCGGCGAGGGGTTGATCGTCGCGCGGGCACTCCACAGAAAGTCAGGGACCCTGGTTGCCAGGATGGGGGCGGTATCAGTGCCGCCACCGGTGATGAGGGAGCCTTCGGGGCGTTTGGCGGGTGAGTTCGTTGCCCGGTGATATCCAGCGCACGTGGGGAAGTCCGGAGGCGAAGTCCTCGGAATATATGACGTGTCCGGGGGAGGGACTGCGTATCGGTTCCCATCGAACCGCGGCCAGCTATGCTCTCACGTGATGCCGGAGACAAACGTTTCCCGCCTCGCCCGGCAGCGCATTCGTGATCGATCAGGCGGGTGCCTCGCGGAGCCGGGACCGGCATCGCCTCAAGCAAGGGTGGATGCCCGGACTACCAGCTCCGGCGGGAACACCACCTGGCTGGGTTCAAACCCGGGCTCGGCGACGGCCTCCCGCAGCAGCAGCTCCAAAGCTGTGGAGCCAATCAGGGCGCTCGGCTGCCGGATGGACGAGAGCGGCACGACGGCGGCGGCCGCGAACTCGATGTCGTCGTAACCGATCAGGGCTATCTCCTCGGGCACGCGCACACCGCCCATGAGCATCAGGCCCTGGAGGACTCCTACGGCGAGGAGGTCGTTGGCCGCGAAGATCGCGTCCGGGCGGTCGGCCGCGGGCCGGTGGCGGATGGCCTCGCCCGCGGCCCGGCCCGAGAGCACCGTCAGCGATTCTGTTTCGACGACCTCCATGGTTGCATCGCTGACCATTTCCATGGCTTTAAGTGCCCCGGACAGGCGGTCCGTCACCTGTCGGATGCTGACCGGTCCGGCGACGAACGCGATCCGCCGGCGGCCGAGGGAGAGCAGGTGCGCAACGGCCATTTCTCCACCGGCCAGATCATCCACAGCGACGGAGGAAAAGCTCAGGTTGTCAGTCTGGCGGTCCACGAGCACTGTGGGGATGCCCCTCCTCCGCATCTGTTCCAGCCGAGGGATCACGTTCCCCACGGGTGAGAGCAGGACCCCGCGGACGCGTTGCTGTTCAAAGAGATCCAGATAGGCAGATTCCCGTTCCACGTCCTCATTGCTGTTGCCCACCAGTACGGTGAAATGCTCCTGGGCGGCGCGGTCCTCGGCGCCCCTGGCCAGGTCCGTGAAGAAGGGGTTTGCGGCGTCGAGCACCACCAAGCCGATGCTGTGGCTCATCCCGGCCCGGAGCTGGCGGGCGGCGTCGTTTCGTACGAAGCCCAGTTTGTCGATGGCTGACTGGACCCGGACCATGACGTCGGCAGAGACCTTTTCCGGCCGGTTCAGGACGTTGGAGACCGTCCCGACGGAGACGCCGGCCAGTGCCGCGACGTCCTTGACGCTGGCTGAAACCATTTCGTGAGCTCCTGAAAGTGGACCCCGCCGCCGCGAAAGAGGGACGGGCGGGGCGGAAGTGCGCAAAATACTCTCTTCAGGATACCGTCCGAAGCCAGTTTTGAACCCTTTCAAATGAAACGAATCAAAATGATGCGATGCGGACGGTTGAGCCCTGTTGACGACACCGGTCCGAACCCCTATGATTCAAATCACAGCACGTTATGAAACGATTCATTGCGTTGTTCACTAAGCCCCAAAGGTGCGGTTAATCTATGCAGCAGACAAACAGTTCCCGATCCGGTCCCGCTGGGGATTCATCCGGGCCGGTCCTCTCCCTCTCCCACGCCGCCAAGACCTTCGGCCCCGTGGTCGCCCTGGCCGACGGCACCATTGAAATCCAGGCCGGCGAAGTACACGCGCTGGTCGGGG
This sequence comes from Arthrobacter sp. UYCu723, assembly GCF_054059215.1. Classification (NCBI taxonomy): domain Bacteria; kingdom Bacillati; phylum Actinomycetota; class Actinomycetes; order Micrococcales; family Micrococcaceae; genus Arthrobacter; species Arthrobacter sp. UYCu723. Next base: position 4,222,986 of record NZ_JBSSBW010000001.1, on the reverse strand, counting down.
AGAACGGCGCCGGGAAGTCCACCCTGGTCAAAATCCTGGCAGGCCTGCACCACCCGGACTCTGGGGACTTCCGGGTTGGCGGGGAGAGCGTCCAGTTCCGCAATGTCGGCGAGAGCAAGGCCGCCGGGATCTCCGTGATCTACCAGGAGCCCACGCTCTTTCCCGACCTCAGCGTCGCCGAGAACATTTTCATCGGCCGCCAGCCCAAGGGACGGTTTGGACTGATCAGCAAGGCCACCATGGTCAGGGAGGCGCACAAGCTGTTCGACCGGCTCGGTGTCCCCATCGACCCCAAACGCATCGCCGAGGGCCTGTCCATCGCGGACCAGCAGATCATCGAAATTGCCAAGGCCATCTCGCTGGACGCGAAAGTCCTGGTCATGGACGAACCCACCGCCGCCCTCAGCGGCGTGGAAGTGGAGCGGCTGTTTGCCGTAGCTCGCAGCCTCCGGGACAAGGGGACCGGGATCCTCTTCATCTCACACCGCTTCGACGAGGTTTTTGACTTGTGCGACCGGATCACCGTGATGCGGGACGGCCGGTACATCTCCACCCACCGGACCGCAGACGTGACGGTGGAGCAGATCGTCCGGGAGATGGTTGGCCGCGACATCGGAGCCCTGTTCCCCAAGACAGCGGCGGAGATCGGGGATGTGGTCCTGAAGGTGGACGGGCTCAGCCGTGCCGGTGTCTTCCGGGACATCAGCTTCGAGGTCCGTGCAGGAGAGATCGTCGCGCTGGCCGGCCTCGTCGGAGCCGGGCGCACCGAGGTGGCGCGCGCCGTGTTCGGCATCGATCCCTACGACGCCGGCGAGATCAGCTTCGAGGGCCGGAAACTCAAGCCACGGGATCCGCAGGCGGCGATCACCGCTGGGATGGGCTTCGTTCCCGAGGACCGCCGCAAGCAGGGCCTCGTCATGAACCTGTCCGTGGCCCGGAACGTCACCCTCACCCTGCGCAACAAGTTTGCGACGGCGGGCCTGATCAACGGCGCAGCGGAGCGCCGTGCAGCCCAGGACTGGAGCAAGCGGCTCCAGGTCAAGACCGGCTCGCAGGAGCACGCCGTTTCCACGCTCTCCGGCGGAAACCAGCAAAAGGTAGTGCTTGCCAAATGGCTGGCCACCGACCCCCGGCTGCTCATCATCGACGAACCCACCCGCGGGATCGACGTCGGGACCAAGAGCGAGGTCCACCGGCTCATATCCGACCTCGCCGGCCGGGGCATCGCCATTCTGATGATCTCGTCCGAACTGCCGGAGGTCCTCGGCATGGCGGACCGGGTCCTGGTCATGCGGGAGGGCCGCATCACCGCGGAACTTGACCGGGCAGGCGCGAATCCCGAGTCGGTCATGCACGCAGCAACGTCTTCCGCAGGAGGAACCCCGTGAGCTCAGCTCTGGACCATAAGAAAGCAACGACGACGGCGCCCGCCGCCGCCAGCGCGCGGGGCACCATGGCTTCGGTGCTGCGGCTGCGCGAACTGCCGGTGCTGATCGCGCTGGCGCTCCTGGTGCTCGTCACCTACCTGATCAACCCGCTGTTCCTCACGCCCCAGGGTGTGAAGGACCTCCTCCTGAACGCCACCATCATCATGATCCTGGCAGCGGGGCAGACCCTGCTCATCATCACGCGGAACATCGACCTCTCCGTCGGCTCCATGCTGGGCCTGGTGGCCTTCGGCACCGGCTTCGTTTTCTCGGCCATGCCTGATCTGCCGATCGTCGCCGTCTTCGGCATCGGGATGGCCTTCGGGGCACTGCTGGGCGCAGTGAACGGCCTGCTGGTGACGGTGGCCAAGGTCCCCGCCCTCGTCATCAGCCTCGGCACCCTCTACGTGTTCCGCGGTCTCAACAACGCCTGGGCCGGCGGCAAGCAGTTCTTCGCCGGCGACCGGCCGGACGCCTTCGGCGCCCTCTCGGTGGACACCGTGCTCGGGTTCCCCATCATCACGCTCCTCGCCATCGTCGTCGTCATCGCCGTGGCGGTCTACATGGCCGGCACCCGTCCGGGCCGGGACCTGTACGCCATCGGCTCGGAGAACCCGGATGCGGCTACCGCCTTCGGGATCAAGGTCTCCAAGCGGGTATTCCTGGCCTTCCTGGCCAACGGGGCGCTGGCCGGCCTGGCCGGCGTGCTGTACGCCAGCCGCTTCAACTCGGTCGGCGCCACCACTGGCACCGGCATGGAACTGACGGTAGTTGCCGCCGCCGTCGTCGGGGGCGTGGCCATCTTCGGCGGCAGCGGGTCCGTGGCGGGGGCCGCCCTCGGCGCCGTGCTCCTGACCACGATCACCAGCTCCCTGACCGCACTGCGGGTCGACAAGTTCTGGCAGCAGGCCATCGTCGGCGTGCTGATCCTCACCGCCATCATCATCGACCGCGTGGCCAGCCTGCGCACAGCCAGGAAACTGCGGATAAGCGAGGCTCGCAATGTCTGAGACCACATCGACCACCAGCGCGGCCCCGGCTCCCGTGGCTGACAGTACCAAGCCGCTGGCCAGCGAACCCAAGGGCCGGACAGGCGCCGCGCGGATCCTGACCGGCCGCGACGCCATCACCATCTACGCCCTGGCCGCGTTCCTGATCTACGCAGCTATCGCCATCCCGCGCTTCGCCTCACCGGTCACCACCGGATTCCTGCTCCTGGATGTGATCCCGGTCCTGCTGATAGCGATGCCCATGACGCTGGTCATCATTACCGGCGAAATCGACCTTTCCGTCGCCAGCACCGCTGGCCTGACCAGCGCCCTGATGGGTGTCCTCTGGGCCGGCGGCATGGACATCTGGCTGGTGCTCGCCATCAGCCTGCTGGCCGGAATAGCGGCCGGAATGTTCAACGGTTTCCTGATCGCCGTCCTTGGCTTGCCGTCGCTGGCGGTCACCATCGGCACCCTGGCCTTGTTCCGGGGCCTGGCTCTCGTGATCATCGGAGACAACGCCGTGGCCAACTTCCCGAAGCCCCTCACGACGTTCTTCACCTCCAAACTCGGCGGCACCGGCATCCCGACAGTCATGATCGGCGTCGTGCTGGTGATGATCTTCTTCGGGGTCCTGCTCCACTTCACGCCCTTCGGTCGCGGGCTCTTCGCGATGGGCTACAGCAAGGAAGCCGCCGGTTTTGTGGGCATCAACGTGGCCCGCAGCAAATTCTGGCTCTACGTAGCGTCCGGCGCCGTTTCGGCAATGGCGGGCATCTACTGGACGCTGCGCTACACCAGCGCGCGCAGCGACAACGCCTCCGGCCTGGAACTGGCAGTCATCGCCGCTGTGCTCCTTGGCGGCGTGTCGATCTTCGGCGGCAAGGGGTCCATCCCCGGTGTCATCGCCGGCGTTCTGCTGATCGGGACACTCAACTACGCCCTCCGGCTGGCCCGCGTGTCGGACGTTGTGCTGATCACCGTGACCGGGCTGCTCCTGATCCTCTCCGTGGTGGCCCCAAGCGTCGGCTCGGCCATCAAACAATGGCGGCACACCCGGCGGGTCCGCCGAAGTTTCGCCCGCAAGACCCCCTAAAAACCTGCCCACCCGCAACCGTGCCCACCCGGGACCGGATTTACCTACCGATCGAGGAAAAGGGAAGAACAATGATGTTGAACCGCAAGAACACAGGCCGGACCGGCCGTTTGGCGACCTTGGCGGCCATTACCGCCGTGGCCGCGCTGGCGCTGACAGCCTGCAACAGCGGCTCGGGATCTGCCGGTGGCAGCAGCCCGGCAGCGGGCGGGGACCTGAAAATCACGTTCATCCCCAAGCAGCTGAACAACCCGTACACCGACGTTGTCCTGGGCGGCGGGAAGAAGGGCGCCACCGATGCGGGCTTCGCCTCCTCCCAGGTCGTCGGACCGCTCGAAGCGTCCGCGTCCAGCCAGGTGTCCTTCATCAATGCCGAGACGCAGGCCGGCACCAACGTCATTGTGATCGCGGCGAATGACCCGGACGCCGTCTGCACGGCCCTGGGGGAAGCCCGGACACCCGGCGCCAAGATTGTCGCCTTCGACTCGGACGCCAACCCCGACTGCCGCGACGTGTTCATTAGCCAGGTGGTGGCCAAGGACGTGGCCCTGATCCAAACCAAACTGATTTCCGAGCAGATTGGCGGCAGCGGTGAAATCGCCATCCTGTCGGCTACTGCAAACGCCACGAATCAGAACGCGTGGATCAAGTTCATGGAGGAGGAGCTGGCATCCAACCCGGCGTACAAGGACATCAAACTCGTGGCCAAGGTCTACGGCGATGACAACGACACCAAGTCCTTCCAGGAGGCGCAGGGACTCATGCAGGCGCACCCGAACCTGAAGGGCATCATTTCCCCGACCACGGTCGGCATCGCGGCCACCGCCCGGTACCTCTCGACGTCCGCCTACAAGGGCAACGTAGCCCTCACCGGACTGGGCCTGCCCAATGAAATGCGCCCGTTCGTCAAGGACGGAACCGTCAAGGAATTCGCACTGTGGGATCCCGCCCAGCTCGGCTATGTTGCGGCGTTCGCCGGCAAGGCTCTGCAGGACGGCAAGATGACCGGCGCCGAAGGAGACACCTTCACGGCCGGCGAACTCGGCGAACGCAAAGTCGAAAAAGGCGGACTCGTGATCGTCGGTCCGCCGACCGTCTTCAACACGGAGAACATCGACAAGTACAACTTCTAACCGAAACCAGGCAGCCGGGCGGGCCGCTGAAAGTCCGCCCGGCACCTCCACTCCTTCACTCCCCGCTTCAGAGACCAGAGTTCCCTTTTTCATGCCGGAAGGCCCCCTCACATGAACGCGAAACAATCGGCCGCCCGGCTGCTGCAGCCGCACCGGCGCCGCCCTACCCGCATCGGACTGGTCTCCGGCGGCCTGGGCGCCTACTGGCCGCAGTTCCCTGAACTGCTGCCGCAGCTGCAGGACTCCGTCCGGTACGTCACCGGCCGGTTCCAGGGGCTCGACGCCGACGTCATCGACACCGGCTTTATCTCCGACGCCGAGGAAGCGGCCGCGGCAGGCGAAAAACTGCGCGTGGCCGACTGCGACCTGATCGTCATCTTCCTGACGACGTACCTGACATCGTCCATGGTGCTGCCCATCGCCCAGCGCGCCAAGACCCCGGTCCTGGTGATCGACCTGCAGCCGACCGAGGCGATGGACCACACCAACTTCGACACCGGCAAGTGGCTGGCTTACTGCGGCCAATGCCCCGTACCGGAGGTCGCCAACGTCTTCCGCCGCGCCGGAATCGACTTCCGCTCCGTGTCCGGACACCTTAAGCAGGAATCCGCGTGGGAACGGATCGCCCAGTGGGTCCACGCCGCCGGCGTCCGGGCCCGGCTGCGCAACGCCCGCCACGGGCTCATGGGCCACCTCTATCCCGGCATGCTGGATGTCGCCACTGACCTGACCACGGTCTCGACCACGTTCGGCTCCCATGTTGAGGTGCTGGAATTCGATGACCTGCGCGAACGCGTGAACGCGGTGACCGGGTCCGAGGTGGCCGAACGGCTTGACCTGGCCCGCGAACTGTTTGTGCTGGACGACTCCGTGAACGACGACGACTTCGCGTGGGGCGCAAAGGTCTCCGTCGGGCTGGACCGCCTGGTGGAGGACTTCGATCTCGATTCCGTGGCGTACTACCACCGAGGACTCGCCGGTGAACAGCACGAACGGCTCGGAGCCGGGATGATCCTGGGCTCCTCCATCCTCACGGCCCGGGGGATCCCGATGGCCGGGGAATTCGAACTGCGGACCTCCATCGCCATGCTGGCCTCGCAGGCCATCGGCGCCGGCGGGTCGTTCACCGAGATCCAGGCCCTGAACTTCTTCGACAACGTCGTCGAAATGGGCCACGACGGTCCGGCGCACCTGGCCGTCTCGGCGCAGGAACCCCTGCTGCGCGGGCTCGGAGTCTTCCACGGCAAACGCGGCTGGGGCGTCTCGGTGGAGTTCGATGTCCGGCAGGGGCCGGTCACCACGTTCGGCCTCGGCCAGGACCCGGACGGCAGCTACGTCTTCGTCACTTCCGAGGGCGCTGTGGTGCCCGGACCGCTCCTGGCGATCGGCAACACCACTTCCCGCGTGGACTTCGGCGGAGACCCGGGCGTCTGGGTGGACGAATGGAGCCAGACGGGCATCGGCCACCACTGGGCCCTGTGCATCGGCCACCGCGCCGCTGACATCAAAGCGGCAGCATCCCTGCTGGGCATCGAACACCGGCATGTGGTGCTGTCATGAGCACCCGGCGCGTCTGCTTCCAGCTCCAGGTGAAACCCGGCCTCATCCCGGAATACACCCGCCGGCACGCCGCCGTCTGGCCGGAGATGCTTCAGGCGTTGAAGTCCTCCGGCTGGTCCAACTACTCACTCTTCCTCCGCGCTGACGGCCTGCTGATCGGCTACTTCGAAACCGACAACCTGCCGGAAGCCCAGGCGCGGATGGCAGCCACGGACGTCAACGCCCGCTGGCAGAACGAAATGTCCGGCTTCTTCGAAGACCTCGACGGTGCCCCGGATACGGGCTTCCTCCAACTGACTGAAGTTTTCAACCTCGAGGACCAGCTGGCCGCCGCCGCGGCCGTCCTCACCCAGACCAACTCCAAAGGAGACTGACGTGTCCATCCCGACCGACGTTTTAACCACGCTCGAACATCAGAGCATCGAACTGCCTTCCTGGGCGTTCGGCAATTCCGGCACCCGCTTCAAGGTGTTCGCCACGCCGGGCACCCCGCGCACCATCGAGGAAAAACTCGGCGACGCCGCCAAGGTCAACGAACTGACCGGTCTGGCCCCTTCCGTGGCCCTGCACATCCCGTGGGACAAAGCCGATGACTACCAGGCACTGGCGGACTATGCGGCCGGGCTGGGCGTGAAACTCGGAACCATCAACAGCAATACCTTCCAGGACGATGACTACAAGTTCGGCAGCCTCACGCACAGCGACCCCGCCGTCCGCCAAAAGGCCGTGGACCACATGTATGAGTGCCTTGAAGTCATGAACATGACCGGCTCACAGGACCTGAAGATCTGGCTGGCTGACGGCACCAACTACCCGGGCCAGGGCAACATGCGTGCCCGCCAGGACTGGCTGGCGGAGTCTCTGCGCAAGGTCTACGACCGGCTCGGCGACGACCAGCGCCTGGTGCTCGAATACAAGTTCTTCGAACCGGCTTTTTACCACACAGACGTCCCGGACTGGGGCACCTCCTACGTGCACTGTGCGGCCCTGGGCGAGAAGGCCAAGGTCTGCCTGGACACCGGACACCACGCGCCCGGCACCAACATCGAGTTCATCGTTGCGCAGCTCCTGCGCCTCGGGAAGCTCGGCTCGTTCGACTTCAACTCCCGGTTCTACGCGGACGATGACCTGATTGTCGGCGCCGCGGACCCGTTCCAGTTGTTCCGGATCATGACCGAAGTGGTTCGGGGAGGCGGCCTGGAGCCGGCCGCCGGGGTGGCGTTCATGCTGGACCAGTGCCACAACATTGAGGGGAAGATCCCGGGCCAGATCCGCTCGGTGCTCAACGTCCAGGAAATGACGGCACGGGCGCTCCTTGTGGATACCGCGGCTTTGGACGCCGCGCAGAACGCCGGCGACGTTTTGGCAGCGAACGCGGTGCTGATGGACGCGTTCTATTCCGATGTCCGCCCCGGCCTGGCGGAATGGCGGGAATCCCGCGGACTGCCCGCGGATCCCATGGCCGCCTTCGCGGCCAGCGGATACCAGGAGAAAATCAATGCCGACCGCCAAGGCGGCCACCAGGCCGGATGGGGAGCCTAAGACCATGACAAACCCAACAGTTGAACAGCTCGTAGCCCGCTCCAACCGCCTCGGCGCGGACAAGCGGAACACCAACTACGCCGGCGGAAACACCTCCGCCAAAGGCACCGAACAAGATCCCGTCACGGGCGAGGACGTCCAGCTCCTGTGGGTCAAAGGCTCCGGGGGGGATCTCGGCACGCTGACCGAATCCGGGCTCGCGGTCCTCCGGCTGGACCGGCTGAACGCGCTGAAAAACGTCTACCCGGGCGTCGAGCGTGAAGACGAGATGGTGGCCGCCTTCGATTACTGCCTGCACGGGAAGGGCGGCGCCTCACCCTCGATCGACACCGCCTTGCACGGTCTGGTCGACGCAGCACACGTCGACCACCTGCACCCCGATTCCGGCATCGCGATCGCCACCGCCGCCGACGGTGAGGAACTGACGAGGAAGATTTTCGGCGGCAAGGTGGTCTGGGTCCCGTGGCGGCGCCCCGGCTTCCAGCTGGGCCTGGACATCGCCGCGATCAAGGACGCCAACCCGCACGCCATCGGCACTATCCTGGGCGGGCACGGCATCACCGCCTGGGGTGACACCAGTGAAGAAGCCGAGGCCAACTCGCTCTGGATCATCGAGGAAGCCGAGAAGTACATCGCCGAAAACGGCCGTCCGGAGCCTTTCGGCCCGAAGCTCCCGGGCTACGCCGCAATTCCGGAGGCAGAGCGGCTGGCGAAGGCCGCGGCCCTCGCCCCGGTGATCCGCGGTCTGGCGTCCTCGGACAAGCCGGTCGTCGGGCACTTTAGCGATGATGCCGTCGTCCTGGACTTCCTCGAAGGTGCCGAGCACCCGCGGCTCGGTGCGCTGGGCACGTCCTGTCCGGACCATTTCCTGCGCACCAAGGTCAAGCCTTTGGTCCTGGACCTGCCCGCGGACGCGTCCGTCGAGGACTCTATCACCCGGCTGAAGGAACTCCACGCCGCGTACCGGGAGGATTACCAGGCCTACTACGACCGCCACGCGGACGCGGACAGCCCGGCCCTGCGCGGCGCGGACCCGGCCATCATCCTCGTCCCGGGGGTGGGCATGTTCTCCTACGGCGCCACCAAGCAGACCGCCCGCGTAGCCGGGGAGTTCTACCTCAACGCCATCAACGTCATGCGCGGCGCCGAGGCCATCTCCAGCTACGCGCCGATCGAGGAATCCGAGAAATTCCGGATCGAATACTGGGCGCTCGAGGAAGCCAAGCTGGCCCGGCTGCCCAAGCCCAAGTCGCACGCCACCAGGATCGCCCTGGTGACCGGTGCCGCCTCCGGGATCGGCAAGGCCATTGCCACCCGGCTCGCCGCCGAAGGCGCGTGTGTTGTCATCGCAGACCTGAACCTCGGGAACGCCCAGGCCGTCGCCACTGAACTCGGCGGTAACGATGTCGCCCTCGGCGTCCAGGCCGACGTCACCGACGAGGCCCAGGTGCAGGCCGCCATCCAGGAAGCGGTGCTGGCTTTCGGCGGCCTGGACCTGGTGGTCAACAACGCCGGACTTTCCATCTCCAAACCGCTCCTGGAAACCACCGAGAAGGACTGGGACCTGCAGCACAACGTCATGGCCAAGGGCTCCTTCCTGGTCTCCAAGGCCGCCGCGAAGGTCATGATCGAACAGGAGATGGGCGGGGACATCGTGTACATCTCCTCCAAAAACTCCGTCTTCGCCGGACCGAACAACATCGCCTACTCCGCCACCAAGGCCGACCAGGCCCACCAGGTCCGGCTCCTCGCGGCCGAACTCGGCGAGTACGGCATCCGGGTCAACGGCATCAACCCCGACGGCGTGGTCCGCGGCTCCGGCATCTTCGCCGGCGGCTGGGGCGCCAAGCGCGCCGCCGTGTACGGCGTCGACGAGCAGGAGCTGGGCAAGTACTACGCCCAGCGCACCCTCCTCAAGCGCGAGGTCCTGCCGGAGAACGTGGCAAACGCCGCAGCCGTGCTCACCAGCGCCGAGCTCTCCCACACCACCGGCCTGCACATCCCCGTGGACGCCGGCGTCGCGGCGGCATTCCTGCGATGACCGGGGAAGCAGCATCGGCGCCTGCCGGGGATACGGCCGCCGCCAGTGTCTTCGCCGCGGTTGATATTGGCGCGTCCTCCGGCCGGGTCATCCTCGGCAGGATGACCCGCCGCGGTGAGGGCGGCATCGCCGGTGGTGTGGCGCTGGAGGTCATGCACCGCTTTCCGAATGGTGTGGTGGAGTCCGACGGCGGCCTGCGCTGGGACTTCGACGCCCTCTTCGCCGAAGTGCTCACCGGACTCGCGGCCGCCGCGGCGGCTGCCACGAGTCGGGGCGAGCGGATCGAGAGCATCGGGATTGACACCTGGGCCGTGGACTACGGGCTCGTCGACGCCGCCGGGGAGCTGGCAGGACAGCCTTACAGTTACCGGGATGACCGCAGCCGGGCCGCGGTTTCCAGGGTTCACGCGCTGCTGGATCCCGCCAGGCTCTACGCCACCTCCGGGCTGCAGTTCCTGCAGTTCAACACGATCTACCAGCTCGCCAGCGAACGGGACCTGGACGGCCTCCAGGCACTCCTGATTCCCGATCTGATCGCGTTCTTCCTGACCGGACATCGCCGCACGGAGGCCACCAATGCCTCCACCACGGGGCTGTTCGACGCTGTGGCGGGGGAGTGGGCAACCGAGTTCCTGGCGGTCCTGGGCCTGCCCGACACGTTGTTTCCGCCGCTGGTGCAGCCGGGTGAGACCGTGGGCACTCTGCTCCCGGCCGTTGCGGATCGGACCGGGCTGCCGGAGGCTACGAAGGTGGTCGCCGTCGGCTCGCATGACACCGCCTCGGCCGTCGTCGCCGTCCCGGCGGACCAGGAAAACTTCGCCTACATCTCCTCGGGCACCTGGTCCCTCGTCGGCGTCGAACTGAACCATCCCGTTCTCACCGAAGCCAGCCGGCAGGCCAACTTCACCAACGAACGCGGCGTGGACTCGACCATCCGCTACCTTCGCAATGCGGGCGGGCTGTGGCTGCTCAGCGAATGTCAGCGCGCCTGGGCCGAGCAAGGGTGGACGGTCTCCTTGGCCGAGTTGCTCGACGCAGCCGAGGCCTTGCCGGGCGGCGGACCGCGAATCAACGCCGATGACCCATCGTTCACGGCACCCGGGAACATGCCCGAACGGATCCGCGCCGCCGTGGGCAACACAGGTGAACTCCTCCCTGCCCAGCCCGCCGCAGTGGTCCGGTGCATCCTCGACAGCCTCGCTGCCGGGTATGCCCGCACCCTCGCCGACGCGGAGCGGCTCGCGGACCGAAGCATCGACGTTGTCCATATTGTGGGCGGCGGCTCGCAGAATCGGCTCCTGTGCCAGCTCACGGCGGATGCCACGGGCAGGCGCATCGTGGCCGGCCCGGTGGAGGCCACGGCCCTGGGCAATGTCCTGGTCCAGGCCCGCGCAGCAGGCACCGTCACGGGAACCCTTGCGGACCTGCGCCGGAACCTGGCGGCGAGCCAGGCAACCCGCAGCTACGTACCCGGGGCGCGTGTTCCGGCGCAGCCGGCGGGTTGAAAGGGCAGGTACCCGCGACCCATCGACAAGCACATTGGCCAGGAATACCCTTAGTTCGTTCGAGACTGACCCGACATCGATGACGGAGAGGTGGCCCAAATGGCAACCGTGGAGAATGCTGAACTGGTCCGCAGGGGATATGAGGCGTTCAGTGCGGGGGATATGGCGACCCTTAGCGAAATAATCGCTGAGGACGCGGTCTGGCATGTCGCAGGAAACGGCGTGCTTTCAGGCAGGAAACAGGGGCGCGACGCCATCCTGGCGTACTTCGGTGAACTGGCTACGCGCTCGGAAGGCACCTTGAAGGTGACCGTGCAGGAGATCGTCGGCGGCGAAAACCACACTGTCGCCCTGCAGCACAACAATGGTGAGAGCAACGGCAGGACCCTGGACTTGGACGGCGCCATCGCCTTCCAGGTTCGCGACGGAAAGATCACGGAGGGCCGCGAGTTCTTTGCCGACACGGCGCAGGGCGACGCGTTCTGGGCCTAGCCCGGCGGCTACTTTGACACGAGGAGTTCCGGGGCGCCCTCGTCAGCCGGAGCTTCGGATTCACGTCCGGTTCTTCCAAGGTTCTGGATCGACTCTCAGCGAACCATAGCGCCAGTCGGAGTTGTGCAGACGACTTCGTGTGATTGTTAGTTGGGAATGGCGTTTTTTCACTGTTCGAATGGCGGTTCACGAGGGACGATAACAGACGTCGGTCTATCCCTCTGACGTCCCCGGGACCCGCGCAGGCAGTCGGATCAACTGAAGGGACAGACACTTGACTATTTTAGTCAAGTGCCTGTGACCGATGAGTGATACAGTTCACGATACGTCCCCCAATATCTTGGGAGCGGGGTAAGACACGCAGATCAGCGCCACAAAATTGGGCTCTCCTGACGTACGTGTGGGTCAGGGTTTGTGTGCTATGAGGGCATGGGTAGCCCGGTAGATTTGGGAGTTCTCACACTGTCCAAATTTCGGAGCTACCCATGCGTGCTACTACTCTACTCAACCGCGTCTTGAACCTGACGGGGGTCCGGGTTGTTGATGTTGATCCCGGCTCCGGTGGTCCCATGCTGGTGCGGGTGGCGTTGAAGGCCCGCAAGCGCCTTGACTGCCCGCACTGCAGTTACTCAACGATGGCGGGATATGACACCCGCTGGGCGGAATCCACGTGGCGGCATCTGGATTTCTCCGGCAGGGTCCTGGTGCTCACAATGCTCCGCCGGCGCCTGGTCTGCCCCGGCCACGGCGTCGTGGTGCAGGGCGTGCCGTTCGCCCGGCCCGGCTCCCGGTTCAGCACGGACTTTGAGGACATGATCGCCTGGCTGGTCATCCGGGCGGACAAGACCACCGTCTCCCAGTTCGCCCGGATAGCGTGGCGGACCGTCGGGGCGATCTGTGAACGCGTCGTGGCCGAACAGCTCGACGAGAGCCGCTTCGAAGGCCTGCTCAATATCGGGGTGGATGAGATTTCCTGGCGCAAACACCACCGCTACCTCACCCTCGTCTCCGACCACTCCACCTCGAAGATCGTCTGGGGTGCACCGGGGAAAAACGCGGCGACACTGGATGGATTCTTCAAAGAAATCGGGCTCTCCTGACGTGAATGTGGGTTCGGTTATTTCTGGTATGGGAGTTCGATCTCGACGGGGCCGCAGGCGAGCATTATCAGGGCGAGGGCGGCTTCGGGTGTGTGGAATCCGTAGGAGCGGCGGGTCATGGTGCGGATCTTGTTGTTCAGTCCTTCGTGGCGGCCGTTGGAGAGTTTCCTGGTGACGGCGGCGTAGATCCCTTCGGTGTGGGATCGGATCGTGGCGGCGGCCCTGGCGAACTCGCGGATGTTGGATTTGGCGGCGAGGTCGCACCAGGTGGTGATCATCTCCATCACGTCATTGGGGTTGAGGTCGCCGGCGAAGACTTCCCGGAGGGATTCCTTGAGCTGGTAGGCGTCCCAGAGCAGCCCTCCGGTGCGTTCGAGCCCGGCCAAGGTGACTTGTTGCTTTTCGGTCAGGTTCTGCGGGTTTTTCAGCAGCACCCAGCGGGTTCCCTTGAACTTCTTCGCGATGTGCTGATCGGGCAGTTCACGGGCGCGTTGCCAGATGGAACGGCGGAAGGATTCCAGCGCGTTCGTGGCTAGCTGGATGACGTGGAACGGGTCGTAGCAGATGACCGCGTCCGGGGCGTTGGTCTTCACGGACTTGGCAAAAGCGGGCCCCATGTCCATGCTGACGGCCTCGATGGCCGTCGTGTTCACCGGTCCGATTTCTTTGAAGAATCCATCCAGTGTCGCCGCGTTTTTCCCCGGTGCACCCCAGACGATCTTCGAGGTGGAGTGGTCGGAGACGAGGGTGAGGTAGCGGTGGTGTTTGCGCCAGGAAATCTCATCCACCCCGATATTGAGCAGGCCTTCGAAGCGGCTCTCGTCGAGCTGTTCGGCCACGACGCGTTCACAGATCGCCCCGACGGTCCGCCACGCTATCCGGGCGAACTGGGAGACGGTGGTCTTGTCCGCCCGGATGACCAGCCAGGCGATCATGTCCTCAAAGTCCGTGCTGAACCGGGAGCCGGGCCGGGCGAACGGCACGCCCTGCACCACGACGCCGTGGCCGGGGCAGACCAGGCGCCGGCGGAGCATTGTGAGCACCAGGACCCTGCCGGAGAAATCCAGATGCCGCCACGTGGATTCCGCCCAGCGGGTGTCATATCCCGCCATCGTTGAGTAACTGCAGTGCGGGCAGTCAAGGCGCTTGCGGGCCTTCAACGCCACCCGCACCAGCATGGGACCACCGGAGCCGGGATCAACATCAACAACCCGGACCCCCGTCAGGTTCAAGACGCGGTTGAGTAGAGTAGTAGCACGCATGGGTAGCTCCGAAATTTGGACAGTGTGAGAACTCCCAAATCTACCGGGCTACCCATGCCCTCATAGCACACAAACCCTGACCCACACGTACGTCAGGAGAGCCAGAAATCGGACCGGTGAACACGACGGCCATCGAGGCCGTCAGCATGGACATGGGGCCCGCTTTTGCCAAGTCCGTGAAGACCAACGCCCCGGACGCGGTCATCTGCTACGACCCGTTCCACGTCATCCAGCTAGCCACGAACGCGCTGGAATCCTTCCGCCGTTCCATCTGGCAACGCGCCCGTGAACTGCCCGATCAGCACATCGCGAAGAAGTTCAAGGGAACCCGCTGGGTGCTGCTGAAAAACCCGCAGAACCTGACCGAAAAGCAACAAGTCACCTTGGCCGGGCTCGAACGCACCGGAGGGCTGCTCTGGGACGCCTACCAGCTCAAGGAATCCCTCCGGGAAGTCTTCGCCGGCGACCTCAACCCCAATGACGTGATGGAGATGATCACCACCTGGTGCGACCTCGCCGCCAAATCCAACATCCGCGAGTTCGCCAGGGCCGCCGCCACGATCCGATCCCACACCGAAGGGATCTACGCCGCCGTCACCAGGAAACTCTCCAACGGCCGCCACGAAGGACTGAACAACAAGATCCGCACCATGACCCGCCGCTCCTACGGATTCCACACACCCGAAGCCGCCCTCGCCCTGATAATGCTCGCCTGCGGCCCCGTCGAGATCGAACTCCCATACCAGAAATAACCGAACCCACATTCACGTCAGGAGAGCCCAAAATTGCCTCCAGCCCTCATACGGGACGGGTGGTCTCTCCGTTCTCTTATGCCCCCTGGACTAGGTCTCAAACCTAATGGGGTACATCGTGGCAAAGAAAAAGTTCAGCAAGAAGACAATTGCGTCCCTTACGGCCGCATTCCTCATCATCGGCGGCGGCGCATATGCGTTCTGGACCACCACCGGCGGGGGAACCGGAGCGGCCCCCAACGCCGCGTCCAACGGCACGGTCACCCTGACCGCCACGTTCGCCCCCGGGCTTACGCCCGGCGCCAGCGAAGTGGTGACCTACACGGCGACCAACGCCGGAACATCGGGCCTGCGGGTCGGGACCATCAGCCACGTCGTGAGCACGACCCCTACGGGCTGCCTCGCGGCAGACTTCACGATTGCCAATGTCGTCTCCAACACCACTGTGCCCGCGGCCAGCACCAACTTCCCGCTGGCAGGCACCGGAACGTTGACCTTCGCCGACACCGGCCTCAACCAGGACACCTGCAAGAGCGCCACCGTCACCCTGACACTGACGTCCAACTAGTGGTGTGTCTCCAAAATAATCTATGAGACTTCCGTTAAACTGAAGGTATGTCGAATCCAGCTCCTGCTTTGGTGGTCTCCGATGGTCAGCGTGCCGCGTTGGAGGTGCTGTCGAAATCGCAGACGGCGTCCCATCGTGAGGTGCAGCGGGCACAGGTCTTGTTGTTGGCCGCGGAGGGGCTGGCCAATGAATCGATCGCGAAGGTCGCCGGGACAAGCCCGGGGACGGTGCGTGCGTGGCGGGCCCGGTTCGAGGATGAGGGCCTGGCGAAGCTGGGGAAGGTCCGTGCCGGGCGGGGCCGTAAGCCCTCGATTCCGCAGTCGAAGATCGATGAGATCGTTGAGCTGACGCGGAACTCCAGGCCGGAAGGGCATACGCACTGGTCGGTGCGGACCATGGCCGCGAAGGTCGGGGTGTCCCCGGCGCAGGTGCAGCGGATCTGGGCCGCGCGGGGGCTGAAGCCGCACCGGGTGGAGGCGTTCAAGCTTTCCACCGATCCGCGGTTCGAGGAGAAACTCATCGATGTGGTGGGCCTGTATCTGAACCCGCCCGAGCAGGCGATCGTGTTGTGCATGGATGAGAAGTCCTCGATCCAGGCCCTGGACCGGACCCAGCCGTCACTGCCGATGAAGAAGGGCCGGGGCGAAACGATGACCCATGACTACAAGCGCAACGGCACGACCACCTTGTTCGCCGCCCTCGATGTGGCCACCGGCAAGGTCATCGGTTCCTGTCTGCCCAAACACCGGCACAACGAGTTCCTGACGTTCCTGAAGACACTCGAGAGGGAAGTCCCGGACGGACTGGAGGTGCACCTGATACTGGACAACTACGCGACACACAAACATGCCAACGTGAAGGCCTGGCTGGAGAAACATCCCCGGTTCCACCTGCATTTCACGCCCACCTCCTCGTCCTGGCTGAACCTGGTCGAGCGGTGGTTCCGGGAACTGACGGACAAGGCCCTGCGGCGCGGAGCGTTCCACTCAGTCCCGGACCTGATCACGGCGATCGAGGGATACCTCGCCGCCCACAACGATGAGCCCAAGCCCTTGGTGTGGACGGCGACAGCGGAATCCATCCTCGAAAAAGTCGCCCGCGGCCGCGTCGCACTCCAAGCCGTCAAGCAAAACTGAGACACACCACTAGCAGAACCGGCAGCGGCGATCCCCGCCGGGCAGGGAACCCGCCGGCTATTGGAGGACTGACGTGCAGTACCTGCACCCCCGCGCAGCGGGAGGGATCCACCGCGCGCAGCGAGCCATCACGGTCATCATCCTTGCCCTCGCGACCCTCCTCGCGCCGGGCGCAGGGGCCGCATGGCCGTACTCCACCGGTCCGGGTTCCGGCACCGGTTCCTCCGCGCTGGGCACGCTGCAGCCCCCCACGAACGTCATTGTCCCCGCCACGAGCACCGGAAAGGTGCATCTGAGCTGGACCGCGGCCACCGGAACACCCAAGCCCACCGGCTACTACGTACGTCACCCGCACGCTGACAAGCGACGGCTCCACCGCGGCAGCCTGCGGCACCAGCAAAACCGCCACCACGACCGGCCTCTCATGCGATGACCTCACCGTGCCGGTCGGGACCTACCGCTATACCGTCACCTCGGTCTACCGCACCTGGACCGCTTCGACCGCCCTGAGCACCAGCGTGGGAGTCACGCCGCCGGGCACCGCGACGAAACTGGTCTTCCTCACCCAGCCCGCAAACTCCACCACCGGCGTCGCGCTGCCGACCCAGCCCGTTGTCGCCGTGATCGACGTCAACGGCAGCATCGTCACCACCCAGTTACCCACGCTCGTAACCCTCACAGTCTCAGGCGGCGGCCTTACCGGCTGCCTGTCCGCCGCCGCCGCCGTGAATGGCGTGGCGACGTTCACCGGCTGCACCGTCACCGGCGCCGGCAGCTACATGCTGACCGCCACCTCGGCGCCGCTGACCAGCGCCGTCAGCACAACGTTCACCGTCGCCGGCCCGGCCGCCCAGCTTGCCTTCACCTCTTCACCGTCGAACGCCGGCGGCGGCGCGGTCTTCGACACCCAGCCGGCCGTGGTCGTGCAGGACAGTTCCGGGCGGACCGTCACCACCAGCACCAGCCCCGTCACCCTGACTATCCCCGGCTCCCCGGCCGACGCAGCACTGGCGTGCGCCGCGAACCCCGTGACGGCCACCTCCGGAAGAGCGGCCTTCACCGGCTGCAGCGTCAACAAGGCCGGAACCTACACCCTGACCGCCACAGGCGCCGGCTTCACCACGGCCAGCACCAGCTTCGCCATCAGCACCGGACCGGCCACCAAACTGGGCTTCACCACCCAGCCCTCCGGATCGACCGGCAGCGTACCGTTCGGCACCCAACCCGCCGTCAGCATCCAGGATGCGGGCGGGAACACCGTCACCACCTCCACCCACACCGTGGACCTGACACTCACCGGCAGCTCGGGTGCGGTCCTGAGCTGCGCCGCCTCCGCCGTGGCGGCCGTTAACGGCGTCGCCGCCTTCACGGGCTGCAGCATCGACAAAACCGGCACCTACACACTCACCGCCACCTCCGCCGGACTCATCTTCACGGTCAGTAACACCACCGTCATCGCCGCCGGCGCGGCCACCAAACTGGGATTCACCGCCCAGCCTTCCGGCTCCAACGGCGGCACACCCTTCGCCACCCAGCCCGTAGTGGCCGTCCAGGACGCCGGCGGCAACACCACCACCAGCACCGCCCCCGTCACCCTGAGCATCACCGGCTCCCCGGCCGGTGCGGTCCTGAGCTGCGCCGCGAACCCCGTCACCGCCGCCGCCGGCATCGCAGCCTTCTCCGGCTGCAGCATCAACACGACCGGAACGTACACCCTGACCGCCACCGGCGCCGGGTTTAACACGGCCAGCCTGAACTTCACCATCTCCCTGGGACCGGCCACAAAGCTGGGCTTCACCACCAACCCCTCAGGCTCCACCGGCGGCATCGCCTTCAGCGCCCAGCCGGTGGTGGCCGTCCAGGACGCCGGCGGCAACACCTCCACCAGCACCGCGACCGTCACCCTCACCATCACCACCCCCGCCGGCGCCGCGCTCACCTGCACCACGAACCCCGTCACCACCATCTCCGGTGTGGCCGCATTTTCCGGCTGCAGTATCAACAAATCCGGCACGTTCACCCTGACTGCGGCCACCGGTTCCCTCACCAGCGCCGTCAGCACCAGCATTACCGTCACGGCCGGACCGGCCGCCAAACTGGCCTTCACCACACAGCCTTCCGGCGCCGCGGCCAACAGTGTGTTCGCCGCCCAGCCCGTGGTGACCATCCAGGACGCCGGCGGAAACACCGTCACCACCAGCACCGCAGCAGTAACCCTGAGCATCACGCAACCACAAGGGGCCAATTTGATTTGCACTGCAAGCCCCAAAGCGCCGTCTCAAGAAGGATAAATAGCGCTGCGAAAATCAGGACATTTACCGCTGAAGTCACACCCCCCGGCGGTGCAACACCGCAGATCAGTCGGCGGTATGTCGGGTGAAGGACCGGCTTGCGGGCAGCTTGGCACCGGGTGCCGAGAACAAGACGTGTCCGCTGCCGACGTCCTCAAAGTCCGTCTCCCGCGCGTTCTCGAACCTCATGAACCGCTTCGGGTCCAGAGAACGGGCTGCATGACGGAAACTAACATCAACATGAAACCTTGCTCAGCCTTGCGGTATAGGTCTGGAGCGCAGTCGGCTCATCGGGTCAATCCGTTGGCCGGCGAGCCTGGTTCGCCTCACGGATGACCGCCCAGGCGTCCGCCACCGGGCCCAGGTGCCCGAGCTTGTCGGGGTTGATCACCGTGCGGATCGCCTGGATCCGCCCGTCGAGCACGTCAAGCGTCCAGGTGTTGAGCACGTTGTTGTTCCGATCGCGGAAGATCGCGCCCGGCTGACCGTTCACCACGTGTGGCTCTAACTTCCCCCCGATCCGGACGAACCAGGGGAAGGTCGAGGCAAGAACCTGGGCCACCTTCTCGGCGCCGATGACGCCCCCGCCCCACTGCGGGGCCTTGCCGCCGCTGTCCCCGACCATCTGGACGTCAGCGGCGAGCAGTTCCCGGAGGCCCTCGACGTCGCCTTCCCGGAGCGCATCCAAGAAACGTGCCGCCAGCTCATCCCGCTCCCTGCGGTCCGCCTCAAACCGAGGACGTCCCGCGTCCATGTGGCGCCGCGCCCGCACCGCGAGTTGGCGGCACGCCGCCTCTGACCGCCCCACCGCCGACGCGATCTCGGGGAAGTCGAACGCGAACACCTCGCGCAGCACGAAGACCGCTCGCTCGAGCGGGCTGAGCCGCTCGAGCAGCAACAGGGCTGCCATCGACACCGAGTCGGCCAGCTCCGCCGACCGTGCGGGATCCTCATAGGGGTCGGTGACCAGCGGCTCGGGGAACCATTGCCCGACGTACTGCTCCCGCCGGACGCGGGCCGAGCGCAGCACGTCGATCGAGATCCGGGTCACCACGGTCGAGAGGAAGGCCTTGGTCGATGTGGGTGGCGTCGAGGAGGAGTCGTAGCGCAGCCAGGTCTCCTGGACCGCGTCCTTGGCCTCGCTCACGCTGCCGAGGATCCGGTAGGCGATCGCGAACAGCAGCGGCCGAAGCTCCTCGAACTCCTCGGCGCGGGTCACGCCAGCTCTTCCTTGAAGCCCTGGCGCCATGAGGGGTAGCGCAGCTCCCAGCCGAGCTCCCGCTTGGCCTTGGCGTTGGAGAAGCCGCGTCCCTTGGTCATCATGATCACAGCCACGTCCCCGGCCAGCGGCCGCGCCAGCCACGTGGGAACGCGCATAGGTGGCTTTGCGCCCGCGCACTGTGCCAGATAGGGCAGCCACTCCTTGGCAGGGGCCGGCTCGTCGTCGACGATGTTGAAAACGCCCGTTGCCTTCTGCTCCACAGCCAAGACGGTAGCGCTTGCTGCGTCGTCGAGGTGCACCCATGAGCTGTGCCCGGCACCGTCCCCAACGAGGGGGTACTGCCGCTTGCGCACGAGCTCGACCTGATCGTCGATGGCACCCGGCCCGTAGAGCGCGCCAAATCGCAGAGCCGCGCCACCAGCCTTGACGACCACATCCTCGAGGTAGCGGATCGCCGCCATCCCTTTTTCCGCCGCCGTCCCCCGCGTGCAAGTCCAGCGGGTCCTCCTCGGTCTTCACCCATCCGCCCTCGCCGATCCCGTTCCAGCTGGCATAACTCTGCGTGACGAAGTGGGACACACCGGTCGCCTCGGCCGCAGCCAGCAGATGGTCCGTTCCCTCGGTGCGCAGCCGAATAGTCGGGGCGAACCACCGATCCATGTGCTTGATATCGGGCTTGCCAGCGTACGTCGGGGAAATTGCGGTCATCTGGTGCACGATCACATCCGGCTGCGCTGCGGCCAAAGCCTCACCGACCCACACCGCATCCAAGCCGTCCATCACGACCGCCTCAGCGCCCAACTGCTCCAGCAAGCCCAACTTGCCCGAGCCCGTCGTCGTAGCCGTCACCCGATGGCCTCGGGCCACGAGCTGCAGCACCACCCGCCGCCCCACAACCCCGGTCCCGCCTGCCACGAACACCCGCATAACCATCACCTTCCTGATTCCAGAGTCGGTCTCCTAAACCTGAGACGAGACAACCCGGCCGTCTGTGACATAGGAGGGAAATGAGCAAAACCCGGATCCGCCTGCCCGCTTGGGGGACCGGCTTACGACGCGTCCGACACACTGAATTTGAGTGTGTCTACCGCGACTAGCATTCAACCCTGGAACAACAATTGCACTTCATCACGTTCGCGACCGAAAATCTCGACCGCGCCCGCGCGTTCTACAAGGACGCGCTCGGCTGGGATCGGCTGGCAGATGTTCCCGGCGAAATCATATTCTTCCAAGTCGCGCCCGGACTGGTGCTTGGGTTGTTCGAGGCGAAGAAGTTCGACGAAGACCTGAATAACCAACACCGAACTTCTGGTGTGAGCGGCGTCACCCTCTCGCACAATGTCGCTAGTGTTCCGTGTTAATGGTTTGTTTGCGTTTCATCTTGCCCAGGAGATACTCCGCTGATTTGGTCCAGGTGAATGGTTTGGCGTCCTGGTTGTAGTTCTCGATGTAGCGTTCCAGGGTTTCTTCCAGCTCTTTCACGGAGCTGAATGCCCCGCGTTTGAGGCACTGGCGGGTGATGATCCCGAAGAAGATCTCCACCATGTTCAGCCAGGAACAGCTGGTCGGGGTGAAATGCAGGGTGACCCGCGGGTTGTTGGCCAGCCAGTCCTTGACGTTCTGGTGCTTATGGGTCGCGTAGTTGTCGCAGATGACATGCAGCTCAACCCCGGGGTGGGCGTCGGTTACCCGGCCCAGGAAATCGACGAACTCGATGTTGGTGTGCTTTGGGTAGAAGGCGTTCGCGGTGAGTTTGCCGGTGAGGACCTCCAGTGCGGCGAACAAGGTGGTGGTGCCGTTGCGCTTGTAGTCGTGGGTCTGCTGCAGCGGGTGCGTCGGGGACAACGGCTGGTCCGGGCCGGTGCGGGACAGGGCCTGGATTTGGGTTTTCTCATCGATGCTCACCACCACCGCGTTTTCCGGCGGGGACATGTACAGGCCCACCACGTCCCGGAGCTTGAACTCCAGGGCGGGGTCGGTGGAGAACTTGAACGTCTCGATCCGGTGCGGCTGGATTTTCCAACGGCGCCAGATGCGGGCCACAGAGGAAAAGGAGACTCCGTGGCGTTCGGCCATGATGCGGGCGGACCAGTGCGAGATCCCCAGCTCGGCCGGCGGCTTCCCGTCGTTGGTCAGGGTGTCCGCGATCAGTGCGAGCTCGTCGATTTCCCGCTCCCGACCCGGACGCTGGACATCGGACAGGGCCTCGATCCCGCCCTCGGCATAGCGGTTGCGCCACTTCAAAACAGTGGGTGCCGAAAACCCCGTGATCTTCTCGATCTGGATATTCGGCAGCCCGTCGGCAGCCAACAAGACCGTGCGCGCCCGCAGGGCCACTGTCGCGGTGGATGCTTTCCCACGAGTCAGCGCCTCCAGAGCTCCCCGGTCCCCGTCACGCAACTCCAATGCCCTTGCCAGATAAACCATGGATCAAGTCTGACAAACACTCAAACCAAAAGGAATCAACGACACGCTACACTAGCGCGGCCGAAGTGACCGTCACCATCGAGAAACTTGCGTCAGCCGGCGCCACCGTACTGAAGCCAGCACAGGCTGGTGCGTTCGGCGGCATCTTCCACGGTCACGTTGTCGATCCGAATGGCATTGTTTGGGAAATTGCGCACAATCCTGGCTGGCGTATCGATGAGGACGGCAAGGTGGCTTTCGGCTGAGTTGCCCTCCGGGCGTTCGCTGACAACAGCGCGGGCCAGGTGCCGCGCGACTCTGTTCCATCGCCTTCGTTCAAGATACCGTAGGGGCCAATGAGAGTGGACGCCACCGGATCCGGAAGGGAGAAAGCAATGACTGGGAAGTATGTCGCGACCTCGACGATCACGATCGATGCCCCAACAGATCGGGTGTGGGCCGTACTCACCGACCGTGACGCGATCAAGGAGTTCATGTTCGGCACGGATGTCGAAACCGATTGGACTATCGGCGCCCCGATCGTCTGGCGCGGCGTTTGGGACGGTAAGGAGTATGAGGACAAGGGTGTGGTCCTCGAGCTCGAACCCGGACGGCGACGCGTGAACACGCATTTCAGTCCGCTGAGCGGCCAGGATGACATGCCCGAGAATTACCACACGCTCACGTGGACGCTGGAGGGTGAGGCCGGCATGACAGAGCTGACGTTGTCGCAGGATAACAACGCGAGCGTTGAAGGAGCCGAGCACTCGAAGGGTATGTGGGACAGCCTTGTGAAGGGCGTGAAGGCGATCGCCGAGCGAGACTAGGCAATATGCCGGTTCCGGAAGTGACCGCTCAGGGTTCCTCTATCGGACAGGGCCTTGGCAACCCAGGCGCAGGCTCAACGTAGGAAATCGGGACGTCTACTGCTGAGAATTGCTCCCTAACGCGCAGCGCAGGCGACTTTGGACATTCCGTGCATTAGAGGAAAATGACACCGATGCCGCACGAATGTTGTAGCGGAAACGAAGGTTTTGGACACTTGTAGGAAACCCAAAGACATTGCCATTGGTCCGTCAAGGCTCTGCGGAGGCTTCCGGGGCGGTGAACCCGATGTTACGCAATTGTGACCTGCGTCATGGCGTGTCGGGTATTCTGAAAGCGGTCAGGCAGACGGCCATTCGTGCTTCACCGTGGGTTAGTGTCTATGAGCAGCAAACGCGGAACAACGGTCCCATGACCCGGCGTACAGAACCGGCTTCCGTGGCGCCAGCAGCCGCAAGGGTGACGCAGGAACGCCCGGCATGAGCTGGGAATTCGCCGTCGTCCATGCCAATGGGCTGCCCCGGATCTTAGATTCCTTCCGGCGATGGCCTTTGGTGCCCTAATCCCAGCTGCTGCGGCTGCGCTCGGCGCTGCTGCAGTGTATGGAACTGTCCGGCCCGGAGACGGGTCGCGAACTCTCCGACTCCGCACGACGGCTGTTGCGGCTCGTCACCGATGAATTGGAGCGCCGCCACCGCCCGCTGGAGCCTACCGGCACACGTAGGCGCCGTCATACGTAGACAGTCGGGATAGCGGGTTCGCCCCGCTGCAGCCTGTTCACGACGGGCGGCAGTTCCGCCATCGTATCGGCGTGCCTCCGGCGGCCCCGCGCCACGGCCTCCGGGCCGGTCCAGCCCGGCAGCAGCCCGCCATCCTTCATGAACTGGTGGAGCAGCGGCCGTCCGTTCGGCTCGGCGGGAAGCTGTCCGACCCCCACCACCTCGTGCGTGGCTACGCCGTTCCCGTCGAGCCTTCGCAGCGCGTATTTGCGGCCGCCCGGGTTGATCTTGTTCCTGGAGGCCTTGGCCACGGGAACGAATTCGCCTGCGTCGTTGGTCCGGCTCACCAGTTTGTAGACCATGCCGGCGGTTGGGGCGCCGGAACCGGTCACCAGGGAGGTGCCGATCCCGTACGAATCGGCCGGGGCGGAGCGGAGCGCGGCGAGGGAGTACTCGTCCAGATCGGAGGTCACCACGATCTTGGTATGGATGTTGCCCAGCTGGTCCAGCAGTTCCCGCACCTGCTTGGCCTGCGCCACGAGGTCGCCGGAATCGAGCCGGACCGCTCCCAACTTGTCGCCCGCCAGTTCGACGGCCGTCCGGACGGCCGCTTCGACGTCGTAAGTGTCCACGAGCAGTGTGGTGCCCGCCCCGAGCGAGTCCAGCTGCGCCCGGAACGCGTCGCGCTCGGAATCATGGAGGAGTGTGAAGGAATGTGCAGCCGTGCCGACGGTCTTCAGGCCGAAGCGCCGGCCGGCCGCCAGGTTCGACGTCGCTGCGAAGCCCGCGATGACGGCGGCCCGGGCGGCAGCCGGAGCCGCTTCCTCGTGCGCGCGGCGCGAGCCCATTTCGATGCAGGGCCTGCCGGCGGCGGCGCTGGTCATCCGGGATGCCGCCGAGGCAATGGCACTGTCGTGATTCAGGACGGACAGGACATACGTCTCCAGGATGCCGGCTTCGGCAAAGCTCGACTCCACCATGAGGACAGGGGAGTGTGGGAAGTACGCCTCGCCCTCGGGATAGCCCCAGATATCACCGGAAAACCGGTAGCCTTCGAGCTGGGTCAGCGTCGCGTCGTTGACAACCCCGGTGTCGGCGAGGAAGTCCAGCTCGGCCTGGCCGAAACGGAACTGCGCGATGCCCTCCAGCAGGCGGCCGGTCCCGGCCACGATGCCGTACCGCCGGCCCTCCGGCAGGGCCCGGGCGAAGGCCTCGAAGATGGTTCTGCGGTGCGCCGCGCCGGACTGCAGGGCGGCCTGGAACATGGTGAGTTCATAGTGGTCGGTGTAGAGGGATGTCCGTGGACGTTCCCAGCCGGCGGGGGTATCCATAATTCACTCTAGACCGCATCCGCTGCGCGGTACGGTGTGCGGTACGGTGCGCTTCCGGAGCCGCCTGCCCGGGGCGAATCGGCGGCCCCGGACGGTGCAGGCATGACTTTGTCGGCACAATGGAGTGGTGCCTTCTTCCCCGTTCGTCCCCCTTGACCCCGCCGTCGCCCGCGGGCCCTTCGATCTGGGTGCGATCGGAGCCGGGCTGACCTTTGCGGAGTCACTGGCGGAGCTCGCTGCCGCGCTGCTGGCTGCAGGCCCGGCGGGCACCGCGGTGGTGCAGGCCCCGCCGGGCACGGGCAAGACGACGCTGGTACCCCCGCTGCTCGCCAATATCGGCTCCGCCATGAAGGAAGGACGGGACAACGCCGCCGCACCGCGCGTGGTGGTGACCCAGCCGCGGCGCGTCGCCGCCCGCTCGGCAGCCCGCCGCCTGGCCGCCCTGGACGGCAGCCGGCTCGGGGACAGGGTCGGCTACACGGTCCGCGGGGAACGCCAGACGGGCCCCGGGACCCTGATCGAGTTCGTTACTCCGGGGATCCTGCTGCGCCGGCTGCTCGCGGACCCGGGGCTGGAGACCACCGGCGCTGTCATCCTCGACGAGGTGCACGAACGCGGGCTGGAGACCGATCTGCTCGTCGGCCTGCTCGGTGAAGTCCGGCAACTGCGCGGTGACCTTACCCTCGTCGCCATGTCCGCCACCCTGGATGCGCCGCGCTTCGCCGCCCTGATCGGGGGCGGGATCGGGGCCGGCGGGGAGCCCGACGGCGGCGGGCCGGCTCCCGTCGTCGACTGCCCGTCCGCGCTTTACCCGCTGGACGTCGAATGGGCGCCCGCGGCGGGGGCACGGCTGGATCATCGGGGAGTGACGCGGGCGTTCCTGGACCACGTGGCGGACACGGCCGCGGCGTCGCACGCCAAAGCCTGTGCATCCGGACAGGACCTCGACGCCCTGGTGTTCGTCCCGGGAGCGTGGGAAGTCTCCTACGTCGCGGCCCGAATACGCGGCCGGACCGGTGCGGAAGTATTGGAACTTCACGGCCAGATCGGCCCTGCGGAGCAGGACCGTGTGGTTTCGGGGCGGGAACCGGGCGGGCCCGCCCGGATCATTGTGTCCACGGGCCTGGCCGAATCCTCGCTGACGGTTCCGGGAGTCCGGCTCGTCATTGACTCCGGGCTGTCCCGTGAACCGCGCCGGGACGCCAGCCGCGGCATGTCCGGCCTGGTCACCGTGTCCTGCTCCCGGGCGTCGGCCGAACAGCGCGCCGGACGTGCGGCCCGCCAGGGGCCCGGGAAGGTGGTGCGCTGTTACGACCAGAAAACCTTCGGCGCCGCCCCGGCCCACCAAACCCCGGAGATCGTGGTGGCGGACTTGACGGCCGCCGCCCTGATCCTGGCGTGCTGGGGCTCGCCCGGCGGCCAGGGGCTGGCTCTTCCGGACGCTCCGCCCCGGGCGGCGATGGCGGAGGCCGTGGAGGTACTGCGGGAACTCGGCGCGGTCCAACCGGACGGCCTCGCCACGGATCTGGGCCGGACCCTTGCCCGGGTGCCCGCCGACCCGCGCCTGGCCCGCGCCCTGCTGGACGGCGCCGCGGCCGTCGGCCACCGCACCGCGGCGGAGGCCGTCGCCCTCGTGGCCGGGGACCAGCGTGCCCCCGGCGCCGATCTCACAAGACTTTTGGCCGGGCTGCGGACGGGCGGGGAACTGGCGTCCCGGCGCTGGAACGAGGACGTCCGGCGGATGGAGGCGATCGCGCGCCAGGAGAAGTCCGGCGTCGTGGCCGCTTCACTGGCTGCCCCGCCGGCGCCCGCGGCGGCGGTTGGTTTCGTCGTCGCCCTCGCGTTCCCGGACCGCGTGGCTCGCCGGGTCTCCGGTGAGGGGCCGGAGCGCTACCTCCTCTCGTCCGGTACCCGGGCAGGGCTGCCTGCCGGCAGCTCACTGTCCGGTCATGAGTGGCTGGCCGTCGCCGAAGTCTCCCGCGCCCAGGGGCGGGATGCGGCGGGGACCGGTGCCGTGATCCGTTCCGCGGCGCCACTGACGGCGGATACCGCGGAGGCCGCCGCCGGGCAGTTGCTGACTGACACTGTGGAGGCGCGGTTCAGCCAGGGCCGCGTCACGGCCCGGCGGGAACGGCGGCTGGGCGCGATCGTGCTGTCCTCCACACCCGTTCGGCCGTCCGCCGCGGAAGGACGTGCGGCGGTGGCCCTCGCGCTGGAGCAGGAAGGACTCGGGATGATCGGGTGGTCTCCGGCGGCGGACGCGTTGCGCCGGCGCCTTGCCCTGCTGCACCGGGAATTGGGCAGCCCCTGGCCGGATGTTTCCGATCCGGCGCTGCTGGCCCGCCTGCAAGAGTGGCTGGAACCCGAACTGGACCGCCTGGCCGGCGGCGCCGCGACGAGCGGCATCGACCTGGCGGATCCCTTGCGGAGGCTGCTGCCATGGCCCGAGGCGTCGCGGCTGGGTGAGCTGGTGCCGGAGCGACTGGAAGTACCCAGCGGTTCCTGGGTGAAAATCGATTACCCGGACGTGGATGACGACGGCGGCCGCCCGGTGGTGGCGGTCAAACTGCAGGAGTGCTTCGGCTGGGACCAGACGCCGCGGCTGGTGCGCGGAAGGGTTCCGGTGCTTTTCCATCTGCTCTCGCCGGCCCGCCGGCCGCTGGCCGTGACGGACGACCTGGCGTCCTTCTGGTCGGGACCCTATGCGCAGGTCCGTGCGGAGATGCGGGGCCGCTATCCCAGGCACCCGTGGCCGGAGGACCCGTGGACGGCACCGGCGACGGCGCGGACGAAGGGCAGGATGTGAGTCCGGTTGCCGGAGCCCTGGCCCGGAAGTCTTATTTCGACACGTTTATCTTCGACGATGCAGTCCCCTCCGTAACATTGAAGCAAGTACAGGCGCCAGCTTGCCAAGTTCACTGAAAAGGACTAAGACGTTGCCACTCGAATCATTGCCCATCCTTGACTTTTCCCGTTTGAACGCAGGTGCGGAAGAAGCGGCGCAATTCCGGAACGAGCTTCGTGAGGCGATGCATGAAGTCGGGTTCTTCTATCTGGCGGGGCACGGGGTTCCTGAGCAGCTGACCGAGGCGATTCTGGAGGTCTCACGCAGGTTCTTTGACCTGCCGGAGGAGCAGAAGCTCGCCGTCGAAAACGTTTTCAGCCCTCAGTTCCGGGGCTACACCCGGGTAGGCGGCGAACTCACGGACGGCGCCGTCGACTGGCGCGAGCAGATCGACGTCGGCGTCGAGCGCGGCGCTGTGCAGCCGGGCCCCGGAGTTGCGGATTACTGGCGCCTGGAGGGGCCCAACCTGTGGCCGGAGGCGTTGCCCGAGATGCGGGAGATTGTCTCGGAATGGACCGAGCAGCTGAGTGCCATCTCGCTCACACTCCTGCGGGCCGTGGCTGTGTCGCTGGGGGCGGCCGAGGACACCTTCGACGACGCATTCGCCGCACGCGCTTTCCCCTTGCTGAAGATCGTGCGGTATCCCGGGGAGTCCAACCCGGAACCCAGGCAGGGTGTGGGCTCCCACCGCGACGGCGGGGTGCTGACCCTGCTTCTGGTGGAGCCCGGAAAAGGCGGCCTCCAGGTTGAACATGAGGGCCGCTGGATCGACGCGCCGCAGGTACCGGGAACCTTCGTGGTCAACATCGGCGAGATGCTTGAACTGGCCACGAACGGTTACCTTAAAGCCACCCTGCACCGGGTGATCTCGCCGCTCCGCGGCACTGACCGGATCTCGCTGCCGTTCTTCTACAACCCGGCCTTGGATGCGACCATGCCACAGCTGGCCGTGGCCCCCGAATTCCAGGCGAAGGCCCGCGGCCTGTCGGTTGACCCAACGAACAGCCCCATCCTGGAAACCTATGGAGACAACGCCCTCCGCTACCGGCTGCGGGCGCACCCGAACGTCGTCGCGGAGCACCACGCGGACCTGCTGAAACGTTGACGCCGGCGGCCTGATCCGACGGGGGGCTGATCGGCCGGTGGGGGCCACGATTCCGCTACGCAAATAGCCGTATGACGCGGAAACGGCCCGGCGCTACGGGTATCCCATGCTCGGGCTGCATTTCTACTACCCGGCGCAATAGAGACACTCCGCTGGTCCCACCGGCCACACAGACATCTGGTTCGGTTGCAACCGGACAGCGCCGCAGACTGACTTCCTGGCCGGTGATCTCCTCGCCGCGCCCCCTGAGGGGTGTCCGTAGTACTCGCCGAAAATCGGGCGGATATGGCTGGGTAGACTTCTGAGCGGGGATCTGTGGGGCTGGTTGGAGGTCGTATTGGCGACGCGGGTGTTC
Organism: Arthrobacter sp. UYCu723; assembly: GCF_054059215.1. NCBI lineage: Bacteria > Bacillati > Actinomycetota > Actinomycetes > Micrococcales > Micrococcaceae > Arthrobacter > Arthrobacter sp. UYCu723. The sequence goes on along the minus strand of NZ_JBSSBW010000001.1, from coordinate 4,193,284 downwards.
GCGGACGGGGAGTTGGAGGGTCTGCGGGGGTTCCTGGAGATCGGCCGGGACGAGTTGTTCCGGTTCTTCACCCTGTCCCCGGCCGATGTCGCGTTCGTCGATCCTGGCCGGGGGCGTGGGCCGGCGGATCGGCTCGGCCTGGCGGTGGCGCTGTGCACGTTGCCGTGGTTGGGGTTCGTGCCGGACAAGGTGTCGGGGGCATTGTCGGTGGCGGTGGCCAGGCTGGCCGATCGGTTGGGCGTCGATCCGGGCGGGTTGCGGGGCACCGAGCCCAGGGGCCGGACACAGCACCACGAGTGTGCTGTGTCCGGCCCCTGGCCACCGTTAAGAGCAGGGCAGCTTGTTACTCGACCGGCTCGAGCTCGGCCTCCAGTTCTGCCGGGATAACGACGGGCTTTGTGGACCCACCCATTGCGAAGAAGTAGCCAACCCCCGCGGTCACCAGCCCTGCAGGCCAGGCAAACGCTGCCACCGATTCAAGTCCCGGCACAAGCGCCATGATGGCGGCGAGGATGGCTGTCGGGACAAAGACGGCGATGGCCTTAGGGTTGAATCCCTTCCGGAAGAAGTACTCACCCGTTTCATCTGAGCGGTACAGGTCCTTGATGTTGATGACTCCGCGGTTGATCAAGAAGTAGTCGGCGGCCATGATTCCGAACAGCGGGCCGAGGAAGGCTCCCAGGCCGCCCAGGAAGTAGTTGACCACGACGGGGTTCGAATACAGGTTCCAAGGCATGACGAGCAGTGCCAGCACAGCGCTGATGATGCCGCCGCGGCGGAAGTTTATGTGCTTGGGCCACACATTGGCGAGGTCGTATGCGGGTGAGACGAAGTTCAGGACCACGTTCACCCCAATGGTGGCGACGATGAACATGACTGCGCCGATGACAAGGACGGTGGTGTCGGGGACCCTGGCCAGGATCAGCGCGGGGTCGGTGATGGCTTCCCCGAACACGACAACGGTGCCGATGGTCATGGTGATGCTGATTGCGGCGAATGCCGCGAAGTTGACCGGGATGCCCCAGAAATTACCGCGCACCACGGACCGTGCCGACTTGGCGAAGCGTGTGAAGTCGCAGTAGTTCAGCAGCATGGTGGCGTAGGTGGCGACGAGGAGGAAAGCTCCAGTCAGCACGCCACGGAACGCATCTCCGCCGGCCATCGGCTTGATCGACAGGTCCATCGGGATGTTCCAGCCAGCCATGGCGAAGAGCCATACGGCCATCCCCAGCATGACGGCCCAGACAATGGGCCCGGCCCAGTCTTGGAAGCGGCGCACGGCTTCCATTCCACGGGTGATGACCAGAAGCTGCAGAATCCACAGCAGAATGAAGCAGGCCCAGCCCAGCAGGGACAAGCCCAGGAAACTCTGGTTCTGCCATTGCTGCAGGTCCGGGTCGATCCGCAGTAGGAGGACGACGACGGCCATCGAGGCGAGATAGGTCTGGATGCCGTACCAGCAAATGGCGATGACCGCGCGGATCAGGGCGGGGATGTTGGCTCCCCAGATGCCGAAGCTGATTCTGGCCATGACCGGGAAGGGAACGCCGGTGCGCTGGCCCATCTTGCCGGCCCAGTTCATGCCGAAGAAGAGAATCCCGGTACCGATCAATATCGCCGCAAGGACCTGCCAGCCCGTGAGGCCGATGACGAACAGGCCAGCAACGAAGGTGTAGGTGCCGATGTTGTGGATTGCCGACATCCATACGGCGAAGAAACTGTACGAGGTCCATTTCCGCTCCGTGGCGGGAGCTAGGTCTTCGTTGTAGAGCCGGCCCGTTGGGTCGAGCGCGGCCAAGGACTTATGGTCCGTATCCATGGTGACTCCTTTGTCATTCTTTCGGGGTGGGGTGGGGTGGAGCTGGGATCGAGGGTTGGGATGGCGTTAGGAACCAGGACTTGCTGCCTGCTGTCTCCAGCTCCGCAGGCAGGCCTGCTCCTTCCCGGAATCCGTGGCGCTCAATGAAGCGGCCAACTGGTCCCGGGTCGTGGAAGCCGTTTCCGTCCAGGACGATCCGGCCGGCGGAGACCACCAGCTGCGGCCATCCACGCAGGTTTTTGCCGTCGAACGGAGAGAAGTCCGTGCCCATGTGCAGCCCGGCACCGGACACCGTTCGAACCTCGGCCGGGTCCACAAGAACCAAGTCGGCGTCGTATCCGGGTGCGATGACGCCCTTCCCAGGAACGGCGTTGATTCGGGCAGGGCCTGCAGCGAAGACCTCCGCGAAACGTTCGGCACCGCGGCCGTCGGGCGAGACCATTTCCGTAAATGTGACCGGCATCCGGGTCTCAACACCGGGGAGCCCGTGCGGCATCTGGCGGATGTCGTCGCTCCGTTCGAGCTTTTGCGAAAGGTCATAGCAAGAGTGGTCCGAAGAAATGGTGTGAACTGCGCCGGAGAGCATGCGTTCCCGCAACGCTGAAACCGTCTCCGGGCTGCGCATCGGCGGACAGCAGGCGTACCATTCGGGGAACCGCTCGCCGTATACGGACTCATCCAGGGCCAGGTAGTGCGGGCACGTCTCCGAGTACGCAGCGATTCCCCTCAACCGGGCTGCAGTAACCAAGTCCACTGCGCCGGGGGTGGACTGATGGACGAAGTACACCGGAGCGCCTGTGTATTCGGCCATGGCCAGCGCTTCCTTGACCGAAACTTCTTCGGCAAGTTCAGGCCGGGTCTCGTGCAAGTGCCGGATGCCGATAGCTCCCGAAGTGGCGTGGTCCTCGGTGCAGTCGACGATGATCGCATCATGCTCGGCATGAATGTAGGTAAGTCCGTCCAGGCGGACCATCTGCTTCATCACCTGCAGGATTGTGTCGTTGTCCGCCAGGGTGGATCCACGATTGGTCGTGTACATCTTCACCGAGCGGATTCCCAGCGATGCGAGTTCCTCGAGCTGGGCGGGTATTGTCTCATCCCAGTTGACGACCGATCCGTGCAGTCCGACGCCGCAGCGCGATTCGCGTGCCAGCGCGATCATGTTATGGGCTGCCTCCAGCGGCGTTTCCGAGCTGTCCCTGGGGATGCCGAAGTCCAGGATTGTAGTGGTGCCGCCCCACAGCGCAGCCATCGACGTCACAGCGTAGTCATCAATGGTGCGGAACTTGCCGGTCACCTGCGCCACGTGGCAGTGACCGTCCACGCCGCCCGGAAGCAGCAGGCGCCCGCCGGCGTCGACGGTGACGTCCGCTGGCGGCACTGGGTGATCGACGTCAACCAGGTCCGCTATTTTGCCGTCATGGATGACCACATGGGCGTTGCGGCGGCCGTCTGCGTTGACGACCACGGCATTGGAGATAACAAGGTCTGGAAGATTCTCCATTGAAATTCCTGTTCCTGGTACACGGTTTCTCCTGCACCTATCGGATTTTGGGTGCACTGACGGAAGGGCTCCGTCCGCCGATGGCAGCAGACAGTCCCAGGCCGTTTGGCTGAGGTCAGTGCGTTTGGTAGTAGTCCTTGCGGTACTTCTGAATGTGGCTGCTGGACGCGAGTCCTGCGTGCTCCGGGTCACCACTGGCGATGGCCATGTATAGCCGGCGGTGTTCCCTGATCAGTTCCGGCAGATCGGACACATGACGAAAGAGCCAGTGCATCCTGCCCTGCAGCGGTTCCAAGGCCGCACGGAGGAAATCATTTCTCGCAATGGTTGTGATGGCGTCGTGGAATTCATTGTTGGCTGCGTGCGCCTCAAAGATCGACCCGTTCTCGAGGCAGCTCTGCGCCCGTTCCAGAAGGGCATCGAGGCCTTTGAGGTCGGCAGGCGTCGCCCTCGCCGCCGCCAGCTGGCTGGCAAGCACCTCCAGAGCCAGGCGCACATCGAAAAGGTCGGCAACGTCCTCCGGGGTCAGGCTACTGACAATCGTGCCCCGCGACTTCGCTTTGTCGCTGACCAGGCCTTCCTGCCGCAGCATGCGCAGTGCTTCCCGGACCGGCAATCTGGAAACGCCGAACTCGTCTGCGAGATCACGTTCCACCAGGCGGACACCTGGAGCATAGTGACCCTCGAAGATCCTGTTGCGGATCGTGTCGCGCACGCTCTCCCGCAGAGGACGGTCGTCGGTCTTCACTGAACTCTCCACGATGGGTCCTTTGTTTGGAGTCCGTTCAAAGTCTCGTTGGGGATACTTTGCGGGATCCCGGTTTGGGATCCCAAAAAGAGTGTGCGGGATCATACTGGCAAAAGTCAACAGTTTTTCGAGTCGCCACTTTATGGGTCCAGTCCGGGCCGCCGGAGGAGGTCTACAACCACCCGCTGACCGACTGGGTGGCCAGTTTCCTGGGCGACACCAACCTCATCCCCTGCAGCATTGTTGAGCGAAACGGGGACGAGGCTGTGGTGGATCTCGGCGGCCTGGGCCTGGCCAGGGTCCGGGACCGCGGAGCCGACGGCGAGAACTACGCCGTCTCCATCCGTCCGGAGCACCTCAAATTCAGCACACAGGCCGCGGGCAACGGCTGCGCCGCAACGCTGGTGTCCTCCACGAATCTGGGGGCCACGGCGCGTCACCGGCTCCGGGCCGGCGGCCATGAGCTCCAGCTGCGTGAGCTCAGTTCTGACCGGGCCGCCGGATTCCTGCCGGATGAGGAGCTGTGGGTGGGCTGGGACGCGGACAAGGCCCAGCTGCTGGTTCTCGAGTCCTGAGCGGCACCGCCGGGGGATAAGAGCCACACCTTGGCGTGGGGCAGGCTATTCTTTTGCGACTGCTGCGGAGTAGCTTGTCCCCATGGCCAAGGAAGAAGCCCACGTCACTGTCAGCTCCCCGCACGGCACCCGGGAGATCCGGATTTCGAGTCCCGGGAGGGTGCTGTGGCCGAAGCTCGGGCTGACGAAGCTTGATCTCGCCCACTATATGGTCGCCGTCGGGGATGCGTTCCTGGCCGCGAACGGGGACCGTCCGGTGACGCTCCAGCGGTTTTCGGACAACATCGACGGCGAACAGTTCTTCTCGAAGAATCCGCCCAAGGGCGCCCCGGACTATGTGCGGTCGGTGACCGTGGTCTATCCGAGCGGCCGTTCGCATCCGCAGCTGGTGTTTGACGAAATCGCGGCCGCGGTCTGGGCCGTCCAGATGAACACCATCGTGTTCCATCCCTGGCCGTCGCGGGCCGGCAATCCGGACAACCCGGACCAGCTGCGCATCGATCTGGACCCTCAGCCCGGCACCGGGTTCGAGGACGCCATCCCGGCAGCCCAGGAGCTGCGGTCCGTGCTGGCCGAGGCGGGGCTGACGCCGTTCATCAAGACGTCCGGAAACCGCGGGCTGCACGTTTTCGCCCCTATCGAGCCCGGCCACGAATTCCTGGAGGTCCGGCACGCCGTGATCGCCGCCGCCCGCGAACTTGAACGGCGGATGCCCGAGAAGGTCACCACGGCCTGGTGGAAGGAGGAACGCGGCGCGCGGATCTTCGTTGACTTCAACCAGGCCAACCGCGACCGCACCATGGCTGGGGCCTACAGCCCACGCGCCCTGGAGAACGCCACTGTGTGCTGCCCCATCGGCTGGGAAGAACTCGAGAGTACCGAGCCAACGGATTTCACCATCGCCACTGTGCCGGACCGGCTCAAGACCACCGGGGACCCGTGGGCGGAGATGCACGCCACGGCCGGCACCATCGACGTCCTCATGGGCTGGTGGGAACGGGACGTCGCCGCCGGACTGGGGGAGCTGCCCTTCCCGCCGGACTACCCGAAGATGCCGGGCGAACCGCCGCGGGTACAACCGAGCCGGGCCCGCAGCAAGGGCTAGGGACGCCCGTGCCGGCTACACGCCGAGCAGCCGTTCACCGTTGAACCAGCAGACGGCGCGCAACCAGTCGTCGTCGAGCCGCGGTTCCTTGTCGCGCAGGCGTTCGAGAGCCTCAAGCTGGTGGGCATAGGGATAGGGGATGTTGGGGAAGTCGCTGCCGAGCACAACCCGGTCTGCTAGATCCGCGAGCCGCGGCAGCAGCTCGGGCGGGAACGGGGCGGCCGCCTCAAAGAAGTCCGTGAAGGCCATCGTGGTGTCCAGGTGAACGCGAGGGTACGTCTCGGCCAGGGCCAGGAACTCCGCATACTCCGGTGCCCCCAGATGGGCGACGACGGCGGTCAGCCCGGGATGCCGGCGCATCACGCCCTCAAGCTACCGGGCCCGGTGAAGCCCGCCCGCGGAACCGGCCCGCTGCCCACGTGTAGGACCACCGGAACCTCTGCGTCCGCCAGCAGCCCCCAGACCGGGTCGAGGACCGGCTCGCGGAGGTCAAACCCGCCGACCTGCGCGTGGACCTTGAACACCCGGGCGCCGCGCTCGAGGGCTGATTGGACCTGGTCCAGGACGCCGTCCTCGGGGTAGAACGTCGCGCTGGGGACGCAGTCCGCTTCGGCTGCTGCCAGCTTCAGGGCGTAGTCGGTGAGGTCCGCCGCCATGCCCGGCCGGTGCGCATAAGTCAGCGCGGTGAAGCGCCGGATTCCCAGTTCACGCAGCCGGGCCAGCCGGCTCGCTTCGTCCCAGCGGTAGGTGATCGGCCACGGCCGGCCGACCAGCGGGCCGGCCTCGTCGAAGTGCGCCCAGACCCGCTTCATCATCCGTTCCGGCAGGAAATGTGTGTGGATATCGATCAGGCCCGGCAGACCCAGCCGTTCCCACCACCGGGGCACGTCACTATCGCTCAGCGGTTCCGCACGGCTTCTTCCGTGGCGTGCGTCCAGCTCGGGCGTCTCTTCATCCATCCCTGCAAACTACCATCACCGGATTCGCCGAGGAGGTGGCGGGCGGCTGAAGAGCAGCACCTCAAGGCGCGGGGATCCCGAGGGCAGTGACTCACAGGGAATACTGAGCAACTATGGGGGCAGCCCTGATCCGCGTGTGGGAGAGTTCCAGCACTGGGCTGTTTGCCCCCGCCGGGTCGGTCAACGAGAAAGCCGGAAACAATGAGCCGGAATGCCGCAAAAACTCTGGGGTTCAATGTCACGGGACGTGCCGCGTGGCTGACTTTCGCCGTGATCCTCGCCCTGGCAACAGCCGCCTGTACCCCGACACCGCCGGACGGTGGTGGCCCGCCCGGCACGGGCTCGGCGACGGCCGCCCCCAGTACCGGCGCTCCTAGTACCGGCACCCCCAGCAACGGCGCCTCCGCCCGGCCACAGTCCCCGACGGCGGCGCCAGGGACCGGGAAGCCCGGGCATGTGTTCGTGATCAACCTGGAGAACAAGGGCTACGAGAAGGTCTGGGGTGCGGGCTCGGAAGCGCCGTACCTTGCCAAGACTCTTCGCGCCAACGGCGTGCTGCTGTCCGATTACTACGGGATCGCCCACCACTCCAACGCGAACTACCTGGCGCAGATTTCGGGACAGGCATCAAACGCCATGACCCGGGACGATTGCCCGACGTACGCCCCGTTCACGCAGACCGGGAGCGCCGGCCAGGGGCAAGTGCAGGGCACGGGCTGCGTCTATCCGGCGTCGGTTCCCACCGTGGCGGGCCAACTCAGTTCGGCAGGAAAGACCTGGAAAGGCTACATGGAGGACATGAAAACCCCCTGCCGCCATCCCGAGCTCGGTGCCAAAGATGATGACCAGAAGGCGAAGGTGGATGACCAATACGCAACCCGCCACAACCCGTTTGTGTATTTTGAAGAGATCACGTCGTCCCCGGAGTGCCAGAACAATGTCGTCGACTTCACCGAGCTCGCCGGGGACCTGCAGTCCATCGCGACGACGCCGGCCCTGTCCTATATCACGCCCAACTTGTGTAACGACGGGCACGACGCCCCGTGCGTCGATGGAAGTCCTGGTGGCCTTGCCAGCGCCGACAGCTGGCTCCGACAGCAGATTCCGGCCATCCTGGAATCGCCCGCCTTCAAGAAAGACGGGGTGCTGGTCATCACGTTCGACGAATCTGAAGGCAACACCGGCGGGCCTTCGGGAATACCGGGTGGAACGGCAGGGGGCAAGATCGGCGCACTGGTGCTCTCGCCTTTCACCAAGGGGGGCACGACGTCGGATAAGCCCTACAACCACTTCAGTCTCCTCGGCAGCATAGAAGACATCTTTTCCCTGCCGCATCTCGGATATGCCGGGGCGCCGGGGCTGAACCGTTTCGGGGCCGACGTCTTCAACGCCCGGTCCTGATCGAACCTGAGCGAACCCTGAGGGAGGCTCCGAGCGGGACTCTTCTACTACCCGCCGCCATGCAATAAATTGGGACTCATACGCCGGTACGGCAGCCTACCTACCAGTCGAAGACTGCAGCGAGCACCGGCTGGAGTCCAGGATGACGACACCGCTTGCCCACACGAAGCGCACGACGCTCACGCGCCGCTCACTCACCACCCTCTGTACGGCCGCTGCGGCCCTGCTGCCGGCAACAGCGTGCGCCGCACTTGTCCCTCCCCAATCCGAATCAACGGCAACGGCAAGCGCGACGCCAAGCGCAACGGCGGCGGCAACCGTGAATTCCGCAGCTTCGACAGCTCTCCTGCCGCTGGACAAGGCAAGGTTGCGGGAGACCTTTGAAACCCAGGCGGACCAGTTGCTCGTGCCCGGCGCCGTGATGTTCTTGCGCACGCCCGAGGGGGACTTCAGCCTCAGCTATGGCGTCAAGAGACTGGGAGGAAGCAGCCCCGTATCGTTGGCCGACCACATCAGGATCGGTTCCATCACGAAGACCTGGACCGGCGCCGTCATCCTGCAGCTCGTGCAGGAAGGCCGGCTGAAGCTCGGTGACCCGGTGTCGAAATACCGGCCGGACGTTCCTAACGGGGACAGCATCACCATCGAACAAATGCTTAGCATGCGCAGCGGCCTGTACAACTACTCTGAATCGTACGAGCTCAACCTGGCCATGGACACGAGGCCGCAACGGGTCTGGACGCCCGAGGACCTGGTGGCAATCGCCCTTCCTCTTCCGGTGTACTTCGCCCCGGGTGAGGGATTCCACTACTCGAACACGAACACCGTTCTGCTGGGGCTCATAGCGGAGAAGCTCGAAGGCAAACCGCTGGGCGAGATCATCCGGAAGCGGATACTCCGGCCGCTGGGCCTGACGCAGACATCGTTCCCGCCGTCGGAATCGAATGAGCTGCCCGCGCCGCATCCGCGCGGCTACATGTTCATGAACAACGTCCTGACGATCGCCACGGCAAAGCTGCCGGCCGACTTGATCGCCCGGGCCCAGGCCGGAACCCTGTTGCCGAACGACTACACGAATTCGAACCCGTCGTGGACCTGGGCGGCCGGCCACGGCATCTCGACCGCCGGCGACCTCGCCAGCTGGGCCGAGGCCATCACCGCCGGCAAAGTCCTGAACCCGGAGATGCAGAAGATCTGGCTGGACAGCCCCCGGCCGGTCAACCCAGGCGACCCCGGCGGGGCGCTGTACGGACTGGCCCTGGCGAAGTTCGGAAACCTCTACGGACACACGGGCGAACTGCCCGGTTTCAACACTTTCATGGGCAGCGACCCGGTCAACAAGGTGACGCTCGTGGTGTGGACGAACCTCGCGCCCTCGGCCGACGGACGCGACCCCGCGGCGACGATCTCCAAGGCACTGCTTGGGGAGCTTTACGCCCCGGCGGCCGCACCACCGCCCACGCCGTCGCAATCTCCTGGGCCTGCGGCAATGGCGGAGAGCGGACCCTAAAGGTTTCCCCCTCGTGGGGTCAACGGCGCAGCGTGCGGATCACGCCGCGTACGGAGAAGCCAACGGCGCAGACCAAGGGCGCCAGCCCGGCGAGCAGCGCAATGGTGTTGGGCCGGAACACCACGTGTCCGCTCCCGCCACGGCAATAGACGCCGAGCGGGAGCACGAAGCCGCCGCCCCCGCCACCGGACGCGCCGCCGTCGGCAGCAGCAGTGCCGCCGGCTTCGGAACCGCCACCGAAACCGAAGGACACCAGCGCCACCGGGACCAGTTCCTCGCCGTCCACCTGCACGGCAGCCCCGTAGGCCCTGGCCACACCCACATTCTTGAACGTCTCTGCGAGAGACGGGAGAGCATCTGTCATGACAACCACCGTAGGCATCCCGCCGGGGGAGCACCAGAGGCGCCGGGATCCCGTCCCGGGCCGCGCCGAGGATTCAGGGCCGTCCGGCCCCTGTTCGAACGCGCGGACTGCGCATAGATTTGGCCAAGGAAACCACTGGACGAGAGGTTAGGGACATGACGACAACGACGGGTGTGGCAGCACGGCTGGCCGGAGCGCTGGCCATTATCCTTGGCACCCAGGAGATCCCGCTGCGGCTGCAGGCCTGGGACGGCTCGGAAGCGGGGCCAGCAGACGCCCCGCTGATTGTATTCCGGTCACGGCGGGCCTTGCGCCGGATGCTGTGGTCGCCCGGGCAGTTGGGCCTCAGCCGTGCGTACGTTTCCGGAGATATCGATGCTCCCGGCGATGTCTTTGCCAGCTTCGCCGCGCTGAGCTCCGGCGGCAAATTCGCCGAACCCGGCCCCTTCCGACGACCCGCTCTCGGCGAGCTCGGAACGATTCTCAGAACCGCCGTGCGGCTCGGCGCGCTCGGGCCGAATCCGGCGCCCCCGCCGGAGGAGGCAAAGATCGTCCGGGCCGGCCGCCGGCACTCGAAGAAGCGCGACGCCGCCGCGATCTCACACCACTACGACGTGGGCAACGACTTCTACGCCCTCGTCCTTGGCCCGTCGATGGTTTACTCCTGCGCGGTCTGGGATGACCAGCGCACCGGCCTGTACGCCGCCCAGGAAGCCAAGATCGACCTCGTCTGCCGCAAACTGGGACTCCAGCCGGGCATGAAGGTGCTGGATGTCGGCTGCGGCTGGGGCAGCTTTGCCCTGCATGCCGCCCAGCGTTACGGGGTCGACGTCGTCGGTGTCACCCTCTCCACGGAACAGGCGGCGCTCGCCGGCAAACGGGTGGCCGACGCCGGGCTGACCGAGCGGGTGGACATCCGGGTCCAGGACTACCGCGACGTCGGCGACGTCGGCGACGGGCCGTTCGACGCGATCAGCTCCATCGGGATGTCCGAGCATGTCGGCCGCGAGCAGATGCCAACATACGTCTCACAGCTGCATGGGCTCCTGCGTCCGGGCGGCCGGCTGCTCAACCACGCCATCTCCTGGAACGCCGGCCCCACGGACCCCGACCCGGATTCCTTCATTCCCCGCTACGTCTTTCCCGACGGCGAGATGCTCAGCCTCGCGGAGACAATCGGCGCGCTGGAAGCCGGCGGCCTTGAGGTGCTCGACGTGGAGGCGCTGCGCCGGCACTACGCGCTGACGCTGCGGGCGTGGGTCCGGAACCTGGAGGAACACTGGAGCGAGGCCGTGCAGTCCGCCGGCGAAGGGCGGGCCAGGGTGTGGCGCCTCTACATGGCCGCGAGCGCCTTGGGCTTCGAGGCCGGTATTACGGGCGTGAACCAGGTGCTCGTCCAGCGCCCAGGGGGCACCGAACCGCCACTGCGCCGGACTGCCTGGACCTAGGCTCGCCCTTTCATGAATGCCACGACCGGGCCCGCCAGCGATGCCCCCACCTCCTCCGTGCTGCGCTTCCTGCCCGCGACGTCGAAGGTGTGACCGCCGCCCTCGCACCACTCCAGGGTTGCGGACGGTCCGATCCGGGCAACCACGGCCTCGAGCAGCTCCGGGGTCGCAAACGGGTCGCGCGTGCCCTGCAGGAAGAGCATCGGCAGGGTCAGCCCGTAGAGGTGCTCATCGCGGAGCTTGTCCGGCTTCCCCGGCGGATGGAGCGGGTAGCCGAGGTAGACGAGCCCGGCGGCAGGCATTCCCTCAGCCACCGCCATCGAGGCCATGCGCCCGCCGAAGGATTTGCCGGCGGCCCATAGTGGTTCCCCGTCCGAGCGTGCAGCGGCCTCATCCAGGGCGGCCCGCCACGCAGCGGTGGCCGCCGGCGGCCTGTCCGGGAACTTCCGCCCGGCCTCGCGGTACGGGAAGTTGAAGCGCAGCGTCGCCACAGACTCCTCGTTCAGGGCCCGGGTGAAGCCGGCGAGGAACGGATGCTCCATCCCGGCCCCTGCGCCATGGGCGACCACGAGCGTGGCGAAGGGGTTGCCGGGCCGGGCGTAGACACCGGACACGGACGACTCGCCGACGGTGATGGTGACGGGGGACTCGGGAGTGGGCATGACTCCATGATGCCGCCTGTGTGGACCGGGCGGTAATCACTAGGCTGTCCTCATGAGCAGTACCGAGGTTGCGCCTCAGGAAATCCTCTGCGAAGCCGACACGAGCTGGGCAGGGGTGGAAATACTGGTCCCGCGGGACGTCCCGCTGGGCGGGCCCCGGGCGATGGACGTCCGGCGGGACCCTTCCCCAACGCCAGCGCAGCCTCATCGGCGCCTGGTGCTTCCTGGACCACTACGGGGCCCGGACCGCGTGGCCGAAAGCGGTGGGATGAGGGTTCCACGGCACCCTCACACCGGGCTGCAGACCGTCAGCTGGCTGTTCGCCGGCGAGATCGAACACCGCGACTCGGCGGGCTTCCACGCCGCCGTGCGGCCGGGCGAAGTCAACCTGATGACCGCCGGCCGCGGAATCAGCCACTCGGAGTTCTCCATGCCCGGCACCGATGTCCTGCACGGCGCGCAGCTCTGGATCGCCCTGCCGGACAGCGCCCGCCGCATGGAACCCACCTTCGAGCATTACCGCCCCGAGCCGATCAGGGGCGACGGCTCGGCACTGCGGGTCTTCCTGGGATCACTCGCCGGCTCAACCTCGCCGGTCACCACCCATACGCCCCTGCTGGGCGCGGAGATCGTCCTCGACGCCGGGGCGACGTTGTCGCTCCACATTGACCCGGGCTTCGAACACGGACTGCTGGTGGATGAGGGAACCCTCGGCCTGGACGGGCGCCCCGTCCCGAAGGACCACCTGTCCTACCTGCCGACCGGACGCGCATCGCTGACACTGACCGCCGGCCCGGAACCGCTGCGCGTCCTGATGATCGGCGGCCAACCGCTGGGCGAAAAAATCGTGATGTGGTGGAATTTCGTGGGCCGAAGCCACGAGGAAATCGTCGGGTACCGGGCCCAATGGCAGGCCGAGATCGGCGCCGAAATCCGGGCCGAAGCCGGCGGGGGAGACGAACGCCCGCGCTTCGGCGCCTTCCCCGCCGGGGAACCCGCACCGCTGCCGGCCCCGGTTCTGCCGGCCACCCGCATGCGCCCCCGCGGCTGACCGACCCCACGCGACGAGAAGCGAGAGAGCGATGAGCCCGATCATCATCCGCCAGAATCCGGAGCGCAGCCGCTTTGAAGTGCTCGACGCCGGCACCGTGATCGGGCGGGCATACTATGTGGATCGCGAGGACGACGGGCTTCGGATCTTTTATGGCTCTCCTGACGTACGTGTGGGTCAGGGTTTGTGTGCTATGAGGGCATGGGTAGCCCGGTAGATTTGGGAGTTCTCACACTGTCCAAATTTCGGAGCTACCCATGCGTGCTACTACTCTACTCAACCGCGTCTTGAACCTGACGGGGGTCCGGGTTGTTGATGTTGATCCCGGCTCCGGTGGTCCCATGCTGGTGCGGGTGGCGTTGAAGGCCCGCAAGCGCCTTGACTGCCCGCACTGCAGTTACTCAACGATGGCGGGATATGACACCCGCTGGGCGGAATCCACGTGGCGGCATCTGGATTTCTCCGGCAGGGTCCTGGTGCTCACAATGCTCCGCCGGCGCCTGGTCTGCCCCGGCCACGGCGTCGTGGTGCAGGGCGTGCCGTTCGCCCGGCCCGGCTCCCGGTTCAGCACGGACTTTGAGGACATGATCGCCTGGCTGGTCATCCGGGCGGACAAGACCACCGTCTCCCAGTTCGCCCGGATAGCGTGGCGGACCGTCGGGGCGATCTGTGAACGCGTCGTGGCCGAACAGCTCGACGAGAGCCGCTTCGAAGGCCTGCTCAATATCGGGGTGGATGAGATTTCCTGGCGCAAACACCACCGCTACCTCACCCTCGTCTCCGACCACTCCACCTCGAAGATCGTCTGGGGTGCACCGGGGAAAAACGCGGCGACACTGGATGGATTCTTCAAAGAAATCGGACCGGTGAACACGACGGCCATCGAGGCCGTCAGCATGGACATGGGGCCCGCTTTTGCCAAGTCCGTGAAGACCAACGCCCCGGACGCGGTCATCTGCTACGACCCGTTCCACGTCATCCAGCTAGCCACGAACGCGCTGGAATCCTTCCGCCGTTCCATCTGGCAACGCGCCCGTGAACTGCCCGATCAGCACATCGCGAAGAAGTTCAAGGGAACCCGCTGGGTGCTGCTGAAAAACCCGCAGAACCTGACCGAAAAGCAACAAGTCACCTTGGCCGGGCTCGAACGCACCGGAGGGCTGCTCTGGGACGCCTACCAGCTCAAGGAATCCCTCCGGGAAGTCTTCGCCGGCGACCTCAACCCCAATGACGTGATGGAGATGATCACCACCTGGTGCGACCTCGCCGCCAAATCCAACATCCGCGAGTTCGCCAGGGCCGCCGCCACGATCCGATCCCACACCGAAGGGATCTACGCCGCCGTCACCAGGAAACTCTCCAACGGCCGCCACGAAGGACTGAACAACAAGATCCGCACCATGACCCGCCGCTCCTACGGATTCCACACACCCGAAGCCGCCCTCGCCCTGATAATGCTCGCCTGCGGCCCCGTCGAGATCGAACTCCCATACCAGAAATAACCGAACCCACATTCACGTCAGGAGAGCCTCTTTTATCACACCGTCATTGATGACGAATATTCGGGCAGGGGCCTCGCGGGCAGGCTGGCAGCCCAAGCCCTCAACGAGACCGTGGCTGCCGGCTCCACGATCGTCCCTGTCTGCCCGTACATCAAGAAGTATCTCGAAAAACACCCCGGCTACTCGGCAAATGTTAAGAGGCCGAACCCTGCCATCCGGGAGTTTCTGAGCGGGTACCTGGCGCAGCGCACCGGGCGCTGAGCAGGGCCGCTAGCCCCTGGATTCAGGGCTGCTGGAATCGGGGCTGGTGGATTGCCCGTGGGGCTCAGAGCCGTGTGTGAGGAAGCGCTCGACGCGGCGGTCCGGGATGAGCCACATTGCCGCCACGCCTGAGTACACGCCGAGGCCCAGGGCGGGGTGTACGAGGCTGAGGCCCATTCCCAGAAGATAGAGGATAGGGGAGCCCTTCCCCTTCCAGTCCCTGCCCAGAGCTACGTCGAGGGGGCCGCCCCGTCCCTGCCGGCGGATCAGTGCTGACTTGAGAACGTAGAAGGCGATGGCGGCGAGGAGCAGATTCAATCCGTACACCAGCACCGGGACCTCCGCCAGGTCCGCGCTGTTCATCCAGCGGGTGGTGAAAGGGAACAGAGACAACCAGAACAGCAGATGCAGGTTGGCCCAGAGTATCCCGCCGCTGATCCTTCCGGCCAGGTGAAGCATGTGGTGGTGGTTGTTCCAGTAGATCCCCACGTAGACAAAGCTCAGTACATAGCTGAGGAGTGTCGGCATCTCCTCGAGGAGCGAGTGCCAGGTCGGTTCCGCGGGGACGTGGAGCTCCAGGACCATGATGGTGATGATGATGGCCAGCACGCCGTCGCTGAAGGCCTCGAGCCGGTTCTTGTTCATCAGGTGGCTTTCATCGAGCGTAAGTGCGAGGAGTCTACGCCCGGGGAACGACGGCGGCCAGATCGTCGCGGCGCAGCCGTTCCAGTTCAACGATGTCGCGGCCGAAGGAAAAGCCGAGCAACATGAAGGCCACCGCGACCGCTGTCCTGCCCAGGGCAGGCGGGACACCGGGGATCAGGGCCAACAGCAGCGCGGCTGGCTGGAAGGCACCGATGACTTTGCGGGCCATATTCGGTGGCAGGGGTTCCCTCAGCGACGGCCGGAACCAGCCGGCGGCGAGGAAGGCGTAGTACATGAGCCCGAGGCCCAGGGTCCAGGGGCCGGTGGTTCCCGCGGTGGCGCAGGAGAGCACGAGGACGAGGGCGCCGTCGGTGTCTGTATCCAGGCGCGAACCCGCCGCGGACGCGGTGCCGGTGAACCGGGCTACCCGCCCGTCGACGGCGTCGAGCAGAAAAGCGGTAGTGCCGAGCACGGCGATGATGCCGCCCGGAACGGAACCGGCCATCAATCCGGCGACGGTCAGTGCCGCGCAGCATGCCACCAGCACGGCCCGGACCAGCGTGACGCGGTCCGCGGGGGTGCACAGCGGGGGATCGCGACGGAGAACGGACGCGGCCGCGCCGCCGATCACGCCCGCGCCGGCGGCAAGGGCGGCGGCGAGGGTCAGGTGCTGCGGAGCGGCGTCGGGGAGGGTGGTCAGGCAGAGCCAGGTGCCGGCGGCCAGGAATGCACCCATCGCAGCCGTCACGTCAGCCACCGCCCGATGCGCCGTCCTGCTGTCCATGAACCACCTCGCCGCCATGTTAGCAAGAAGCGCAGGCCCCGGCTTCAGCACGCCGGCGGGACACGCCGGGACACTGTGGCTCCGCTGGCGGAGTCAGGCCGTCGGCCGCGGGGCGCGGGTCCCGTCAGCGCGCACGGTCCGTCCGGCCCGGATGAATCCAATGCCGGCCAGCACTGCCCCGGCCGCTTCAGCCACCGCGCTGAGTGACTTTTCGAAGAACCAGGTGGGGTCGTACATGGCGGGGAACGGTCCGAACGCCGGGATGTCGACATAGCGGTAAAGGACCACGGCCGCAAAGGCACTCAGGGCCACCAGCAGGGCTACCGAATAGGCTGCCCGGCTCCCGCGCAGCAGGACATACAGCGCGGCCAGAATGGCCGCGGCGGCCTCGAGCAGGAAGAGGGTGCCCTGGCCGATTCCGGCCGAACTCCCGGCCTGGTAGCCGGGTGCCAGGTGAATATGGACGCCCGCGTCGATGACGAGGGCGAGGGCGATCAGCCCCCGCAGGGGCAGGTCGTTTCCCCGTACTCGGGCGGCACTGCCGGTCCTACTTGGCGCGCTCACTTGACCGTCAGCGTCCCGTGCATGCCCGGATGGAAGGTGCAGTGGTAGGCGTAGCTTCCAGGCTGCATTGGGGCGGTAAAGGTGCCGGCCCCGCCGCTGCCCTTGACGTCCACATCAAACGCGGACCCCTCGTCTGCCGTCACCGTATGCGCGGCGCTGTCCATATTGGTAACGGTCACCGTGGCACCCGGGGAGACGGTGACCGGCGCGCCGTACCCGAAGTCCTTGATGGTGATGGACGCCGCCGCATTCGCCGGACTGCCCGTGCCCTGGCTCACCGTTGCAGTGGCACCCGGGGGCGCCGACGACGCCGGGGCCGGGCTCCCGCCACCGCCCGCGCAACCTGCTGTGCCGGCCAGGATCAGGGCCAGCACCGGGACCAGCAAGCCAGCCCGGACCTTGCGAGTATTCATGGCGCACCATCCGCTGCGGTGGAATGACAGTTACAGGAGGACTTACTACGCTCCATTGTGCGCCCGCCGCGACGAAATAGCACCGGAGTTCCGATGTTGTCCGGCCGGGTCGGCGGGGACGACCTCGCTTTCAGTCGCCTCCGGCCATGTGCCGGCGGGCGCCGCATCATCAAAGAAGAGGAGCCTATCGAACCGCGCCGCGCACAGCATGCCCGGCGCGGTCCTGGCGCTATTTTGAAGCGGTCAGGCTAGCTGAGGCAGTCTGCGCAGTACGCGTGACCCGCTTTTTCGCGCGCGAGCTGTGAGCGGTGCCGGACGAGGAAGCATGAGTAGCAGGTGAACTCGTCTTCCTTCTGCGGGATGACCGTGACGGTCAGTTCCTCGCCTGAGAGGTCGGCGCCGGGCAGTTCCACACCCTCTGAGGTGTCGGCCTCATCGAGGTCACGGGCTACGCTGCGTGCATCCGGAGCATTTGCAGAGCGAAGGGCCTCCAGAGAGGCGTTGCGTGATTCCGCGACGTCGGATCGTACTTCGTCATAATCGGTTGCCACCTGGTTGATACTCGATTCTGTTGTTCGGGGTTTCCCGGGATTGAACCGTACAGCATCCAACCGTTAATTAGCTGGCTGTATTGGGCGTCCGTGCAGTGACCCTCGCGACACCGGCTGCCGGGACAGGATTGCCAGCCCTGCCAAGTCTCCTGACACTACCCCCGCCGGAGGCCTATTCTTGTGCTACCGGCACTTCACTGCGCGAAGCAGTGACGGGAGGTTGTGGAAGGTCGCGGTCACCGTGGTCAAGCTACCGTTCGGGCATTCCGAGAATGCCCACGAGACTACTCCAAAGGCCCACGAGCACCGAGCGACTGCGTGGCTGAAAAGGGAGAGCCAGAGGACCAGCCAGAGGATGGGCGGATTGTTCATCGGCTCCCATGAGGCTCCCTTGCCGCCATGCGTGACGTGTCTCCAGGGGCATGAGGTCCGCTCCGGCGAAACCACATGCGACCACGGGCACCCTGTCGGCTGACAGCGCTGCGCGAGAGCGCTGAGGCTTCCTTTGCCACGGTCCCAATTGTGACATCCTGCTCTGTTCGCTGATCGTCGCCCGGATTTCACGTGCCGTTAATTCTGGAGTCTTAGGCTGGATTCCTGAAGCACCACCCGCCAGAAGGGATTCATCATGGCCGACATTGCTGCGGTGCTGGGACGGCTCACACCTGAGGAACTGGACGGACTCCGATCCCTCGGCCCCCGAGGGCACCTGAGCAGGCAGCTCACCGATGCCTTGGACCGTGCGGCCGGCGGCCCGGGTGCGGGACGCGGCTACTACGTTCCGAGCGGCAGCGTGAGTCCCACCGGCGGACCCCATCTTGTCCTGCGCAGCGACGTCTCCGGCTGGCTCTTCGGAGCCGCATCGCAGCTACCGCTGAAGGAACCTCCCAGCTGAGGGGTTCCTCCCGTTAGGCCGCTGCGCCGCGCCTCGGGTTGGGCGAACAGGAGAACGCAGGATCGCTGGCCCTTCAGCGTGGAGGTGGGCGATTCCAGGTCAGGCGCCGATCAGGCTGCGGGCTGCGGCAACGATGTGGTGTGCGGAGATGCCGGCGGCGTCGAGCAGGTCCTGGGGTTCTCCGGACGTGGGCAGCCCCTTCACTGCGAGCAATGCAATGTGGAGTTCTGGGGTGTTTGTGCTGGCGAGGGCTTCGAGTACGGCTGAGCCGATGCCGCCTTGGGGGTAGTGGTCTTCGGCGACGACGATCCTGCCCCCGGTCTCGAGGCAGGTCCGGCGCAGGGTGTCGACGTCGATGGGTTTGATGGAGTAGAGGTCGATGACGCGGGCCTTGATTCCGGCGTCGGCCAGGTGCCCGGCGGCGGTGAGGCATTCGTGCAGGGTCACGCCGGCGCCGATGAGTGCCACCTCGTCGTCGGGGCCGGCGTTGTGGATTTTGCACCCGCCGAGCGGGAACGTCTCGTCGGGCCCGTAGATCACCGGGTAGGCTCCGCGGGTGGCGCGCAGGTAGGAGATTCCGGCGGTGTCGGCCATGGTGTGAACGAGCCGGGCGGTGGCGGGGGCGTCGGCCGGATACAGCACGGTGGAGGTGTGCACGGCGCGCATGGCGGCAATGTCCTCCAGCGCCATTTGCGAGGGGCCGTCCTGGCCGATTTCGACGCCGGCGTGGGTGCCGACGAGCCGGATGCTGGCCTCCGATACTCCTGCCATCCGGATGAAGTCGAAGGGCCGCGAAATCAGGAAGGCGGCGAAACTTGAGGCGAAGGCCACGTAGCCGCGGACCGAGAGCCCCACGGCGGAGGCGATGAGCTGCTGTTCGGCGATGAACATTTCGAAGTATCGTTCCGGGGCGGCGTTTTTGAATTCTCCGGCGTGGGTCGAGTTTCCCACTTCGCCGTCCAGAACGACGACTTCGGGGCGGGCGGCCAGCGCGGACACGGCGGCGCCAAAGGCGGCCCGGGTCGCCACCTTGTCGCCCACCTCCCAGCGGGGCAGGGTGACCGCAGCCTGGGGGTCGGGTGTGATCGCGGGTGTGCCGGGTTCGGGGAGAGCCGTGGTGATCTGCAGGCTGCCGGGCCCGCCGAGGCCGGCCACGGCGCGTTCGGCCATATCCGGGGGGAGGGCTTTGCCGTGCCAGCCGTTCTTGTCCTCCACTTCGGGCACACCCTTGCCCTTGATGGTTTTGGCCAGAATGACCGTCGGTTGGTCGGGATCGGACCGCGCCCGGGTGAGCGCCTCATCGATGGCGGCAAGGTCGTGGCCGTCGATGACAAGGGCGTGGGCGCCGAAGGCCTCCACACGCCTGGCGTAGCGGTCCATGTCCCATTGGAGTTCGGTGGGCCCGTCCTGTCCGAGCCGGTTGACGTCCACGACGGCGGTGAGGTTGCCGAGCCTGTAGTAGGCGGCCTTGTCCAGGGCTTCCCAGATGGAGCCTTCGGCCAGTTCGCTGTCCCCGCACAGCACCCACGTGTGATAGGGCAGCCGGTCCAGGTACCGTCCGGCCAGGCATACTCCCACCGCGTCAGGAAGTCCCTGGCCCAGCGATCCGGTGGCCACATCGACCCAGGGGAGGGCGGGCGTGGGGTGGCCTTCGAGCCGGCTGCCGAACTGCCGGTAGGTATTGATCAGTTCGTCCTCCCCGACCACGCCGACGGCCCGGTACATGGAGTACAGCAGCGGGGAGGCATGGCCCTTGGAAAAAATGAGGTGGTCATTGTTAGGCAGTGACGGCCGGTCCCAGTCGTAGCGGAGGTGCCGCTCGAGCAGGACGGCCATGAGATCCGCAGCCGACAGTGACGAGGTGGGGTGTCCGGATCCGGCCCGGGTGCTGCACCGAATGGAGTCCACCCGCAGCTGTGTGGCCAGCGCGCTGATGACACCGGCCTGTCCTGTGGTCATCGGCACCGGGGTTTGTCGCTGATGATCGGTCATGTCAAGTGCCTTTCATGCGCTGGAGACTCGTCCTGTCCGGGCCGGTCTACCCCTGCCATGCCCGCACTTCCCGGAGTTCCGGAAGATTCACCTGGGAACAGCCCCCAAAGGCTCGGAGCACTTGTGCGGTCGACTTATAGGCCGGTGAACCGTTCAAACGTGTCTTCGGTGCCGCGGCCTGTCCTGAGCCGGGTATTACACCCGTACAGCCGCCGGCGGCGACCGGAACCAAGACCCGCGCACCGGCCACACCGATCTGTCGGCCCCAGTCAGCCCGTCGTTCTTCCCCAACAGACCTGATGCGGGGTTACTCCTTGTCGGTTCCGGCCTTGCGTTTGGGATCCACCGTTCCGCCCTTACCGTAGTCACCCTCGGAGTACTGGCCGATTTCCGACTCGGCGGTACGGCCCGGAACCATCCCGGCATCGCCGACGTCGCCCTTAACATAGCGCCCGGACTCCTTGGCCTTGTCGCCCAGCGGTTCGGGCACACCGCCCTCGCTGCCAGCCGCACCGTAATCACCTTCGATGTACTGGCCTTCCTCATCGTCCGTGTGGCGGCCGCCCTGCCTGCCGGCCTTGCCGTAGCTGCCTTCGACATACCTGCCCCGGAGCTCGGGTTCCTCGCGATTTTCCGCACCGCCCGCGTCCTCCGCGGGCTCTTCGAACTTGCTGCTGTCGGTCATGATCTTGCCTTTCCCGCGACGAACTGATGCGTCTGCTCCGGCGCATTTCAAGTCTAGCGAGGGCAGCTGCGCCGCAACAGGGCAACCGCGTCAGTACGGACGGCCGGCCTCGACCTCCCCGACCTTGTCGTGGACGGCTGCATAGTGAAGAGGGCGACGGCGTAAGGGTGTAACGCCGTCGCCGCACCTATGCTGGTACCCGGGGCGCCATACTGTCTCTCAGGAGAGGAGGCGGGCAATGAGGATCCTGCTGGTCGAGGACGAGAAGGTGCTGGCCGACACGGTGCGCCGCGGACTGTCGAATGAGGGCTTCGTCGTGGACGTCACCCATGACGGCGTCAGCGGGCTGTCAGCCGCGACGGAGAACGCCTACGACGTGATCCTGCTCGATCTTATGCTGCCGCTCAAGAACGGCTATGACGTCCTGCGCGAACTGCGGCAGCGCCGGATCTGGACTCCGGTGCTGATGCTGACGGCGAAGGACGGCGAGTACGACCAAACCGATGCCTTCGACCTGGGTGCCGATGACTATCTGACTAAACCGTTCAGTTTCCTGGTGCTGGTCGCCCGGATCAGGGCATTGATCCGCAGGGGAGCGCCGGAGCGGCCTGTCGTCCTGACGCTCGGGACCCTGACGATGGACCCGGTCAACCGCCGTGTCCGGCGGGGCGAAACGCTCATCAGCCTCACGCCAAGGGAGTATGGGCTCCTGCACTACCTCATGCGCCGCCATGACCAGATCGTGTCAAAGGCGGACATTCTCGACAACGTCTGGGATTCTGCCTTCGAAGGCAGAGACAACGTCGTGGAGGTCTACATCGGTTACCTGAGGCGGAAGATCGATGCCCCGTTCGGCGTCCAGACCCTGGCCACGGTGCGCGGCATGGGCTACCTGCTCAGCGCCGACCGGATCCCTGAGTCCGCGTCCGCACCACCGCCCCGGGAGTGACCGGAGCAGGAGCCCAGGGGTCCGCTTGCGGGAAGAGAATTTCAAAGCGGCATTCTCCAGTGGGGCTCTCCGTGGCACGGATGGAGCCGTGGTGCGCCGCCATGATGCCGGCGGCTATGGCCAGGCCGAGGCCGCTGCCGCCGCCCTCCCGGGACCGGCTTTCATCCAGCCGGACAAACCGCTCGAAGATCCGTTGCCGGTCCGCTTCAGCTACCGGCTCTCCGTCATTGTCGACCCACACCACGGCCCCGTCGCCGTCGGAGTGCAGGCTGATCCGGATCCGGGACACGGCATGCCGGTCCGCGTTGTCCAGTACGTTCCGCAGCACCTGCGCCAGCCGCCGGGCATCGCCCTGGATCCGGACGGGAGTGAGATTGGCCGTGACCTTGTGCCGGCTGACCGCGCGCAGCCGGCGGACTTCCTGATCCACCACATCGTCAAGGTCCACATCGGCGTCCTCCGGAGCGAGGCCGCCGTCGTTCGTCCGGGCCAGGGTCAGCAGGTCATCCACCAGGTAGCGCATCCGGACAGTTTCGCCAGCCAGATCATCCTTCAGTTGAAGCCACATCGCGCCGGACGGATCCGACGCCGCGATCTCCACGCCGGCGCTCAGGGTCGCAAGGGGACTGCGCAGCTCGTGGCTGGCGTCGGAGACGAACTGCCGCTGCTCACGGTCCGAGGCCTGCAGACGGTCCAGCATGGTGTTCATGGTCAGCGCGAGGGCCTCAAGCTCGTCCCTTGTGGGCGGGACGTCGACGCGACCGTCCAGGCGTTCGGCGTTGATCCGGGCCACCTGCCCCCGGATTCTTTCAACCTGGCGGAGCGATCGACCAACCAGAAGCCACACGGAAACAGCCACGACGGCCAGCAGCGGTGGCGTCGCCCCCAACATGAGCCACGCCACCGTGGAGACGGTGTCCGCTTGGACCTGCACGGACGAGGCGACGACGACCACCACTTCCTGGCTGCCCACCCGCGCGCCGGTCGCGACTATGTGGAAGTCGTCGTCGTTGCCGATGTTCGGCAGGCTGGAGACGTCCTGGATCACCGTGTGGCCGGGTGCTGGCCGAAGTGCCGACAAGGGCTGGTCGACGGCCTTGGGCTCCGAGCCGGCCAGCACAGTACCGGCGGCATCGACGAGCTGCACGTACTGGCCAGCGTATCCGGTTGAAGTGACGTATTCGATCGCGTCCTCGATGTCCTGGTCCACAGCCAGTTGTGCGATGACATCCTGGGTTTTCTGCCGTGCCGCCGACTCCGTCGCGGCGGTCAGGGTCGTCTCCAGCAGCGCGAGTAGGACCAGCCCGCCGACCAGCAGCGCCATGGCCACGACGGCGACGGCGGCCGCGGTGGACCGCTTGCGCACTCCCCAGCGGGTCCGGCGACGGCGGGAGCGGCTGGCCCTGGAATCGGACGGGACCTGTTCCATGTTCCAAGAATGGGGCAACCGAGCGCCCCGGACAACCACAAGCCAACTTTTCTCCGGGCCCGGCGCCCCGGGATGCGACTTCTCAGCGTCCTCTCAGGTGCTTTG
The DNA here is from genome assembly GCF_054059215.1 of Arthrobacter sp. UYCu723. NCBI lineage: Bacteria > Bacillati > Actinomycetota > Actinomycetes > Micrococcales > Micrococcaceae > Arthrobacter > Arthrobacter sp. UYCu723. The sequence goes on along the minus strand of NZ_JBSSBW010000001.1, from coordinate 4,169,363 downwards.
AGGGACAGTGGGTGCAGGACGAAATTCAATAGGGGAGGGACGGGGAAGGACCCGCTCCCGAACCACCGCCCGGGCCACGAGCCGCGGGCCCCGACAGGCTACCGGCCGCACGCTCTCCTCAACCAGTGTGCGGCCGGTCATCGTGTGCAGTTGCTGCAAATCAGGCAGCCGGTCCCGGCCACCCCCGCGGTGCTGGAACGGACCGAAATCATCCTCTGGACGTACCCTTATGCGGCGACCCGGATGAACAGCGGGTCCATCGGCTGCCCGGAGGCGTACTGGCCGTCGAAGAGTTCCGATCCTTCGGGCGAAATCACGACGTCAACGTGTTCCCAGAAGAGCGACCCGCCCACGTTCCTGGGCGCCCCGGACCGCAGTAGTGCCACTGCGGTGCGGTCCTGCCCGTCGTCGTCGCCCGTACTGATGGAGAGGATCCCGCGTCCGCCGGTGAATGCTATCCACGGGTCCAGCAGCCGGACAAACATCATGCCATGGTGGCCGGCGAGACGGACGTCGCCCCTGAATCGCAGGATGCCGGTGCCACGGACGGCGTCGTAGTCGGCAGCGCCGGGGGCGAAGCGGAACAGACCGGCTTCGTCAACGGTTGCGCCGTTGACCGCCGATACCGCGCCGTCCGGCAGGCTGTTGATGTAGTCGATGAAGCTGCGTTTGATGCCCCAGCTAAGGCCCAGCGGGGGCAGCGGATCGGGCGAAGCGGTCGCTGGACTCACGAAGTTCTCCTGTGGCTGAGAGGCTGGTCTGCTTCTGAGCCTAGCGGCGGATCGCCGGGTGCATGAACTGCTGGCCTTCGACCGCGACGCGCCGCGTAGTCCGCAGCGGATTTCTCTGACGGCGTACGGTGCCCAGGACTATGGGCACGGTGCCGGTGGTTGACTTAGATAAGCACGAGTCAAGGGAGGTGCGCCGTGGCAACTGCGATCAGAAGGGTTGGTCCTGGACCGGAGGCGTCCGAGGACCCGCTGGATTCCTATTCAGCGACCGTGGTCCGGGTGGCCGCGACCGTCACTCCGCACGTTGCCGCGATCGAAATGACCGGCAACGGACGCGGTGGCAGGTTCCGGGTGGGGGCCGGCTCGGCCGTCCTGTTCACCTCCGACGGTTTTCTCGTCACAAACGCCCACGTGGTGGCCGGCACCCAGGGCGGACACGCTGTTTTTGCCGACGGTACCCGGACGGCCGTGGACGTAGTGGGCGCCGATCCGCTCTCGGATCTCGCCGTCGTCCATGGCAAGGCCCCCACTGCAGCGCCAGCAGAGTTGGGCGACGCGGAGACGCTCAGGGTCGGGCAATTGGTCATCGCCGTAGGCAATCCGCTCGGACTGTCGGGCTCGGTGACGGCCGGCGTGGTCAGCGGGCTGGGCCGTTCCATTCCGGTGTGGTCCGGGCGCAACCGTCGCATGATCGAGGATGTTATCCAGACCGATGCCGCACTGAACGCGGGCAGCTCCGGTGGCGCGCTCGCGGACGCCCGGGGTCGGATCGTCGGCATCAATACCGCCGTGGCCGGCGCCGGACTTGGCCTGGCCGTCCCGGTCAACGCCACCTCGCGCAGGATCATCGCCTCGCTGCTCAAGGACGGGCGGGTCAGGCGCGCCTACCTCGGCCTCGTCAACACGCCTGTCCGGCTGCAGGCCAGCGCCGTGGTCCGCACCGGGCGCAGGGAGGGCTTGCTCGTCGTCGAAGTCCTCACGGGGTCACCCGCCGAGCGTGCCGGACTCCGTGCCGGAGACATCCTCCTGAGCGTCGGCCTGAAAGCCGTCTCGAACGCCGAGAGCCTGCAGAAGCTGCTCTTCGCGGAGGCCATCGGGGCGCCGCTGGAGCTGGCGCTGATGCGCGATGGCACCGAAATGCGTGTCATTGCGGTTCCCGAGGAGATGACGGAAAAAAACTAAGCAGGAGGGAGGTCCGGTAATTGCGGCAAATTGCGGCCGTGGCGTCCCTGCAGTGGACAATTTGATGGCTTTGAATTCCTGCTTTGCTATTGGCGGCAATGGATGCAGGAAACTCCGCGGCGTTCACTCGCTGTCAGGCCGCTGCCGTGAAGGGTCCCCGGGCTCCGGCCCGACGCCCCACACGCATCCGCCCGCCACCGCGCCCCAGCCCTGCCGACGGATCAGACAGTGGGAACATAAGATGAGTTGCCCGTAGGTCGACTCGAGGGGGTCGGCGTCCGTGACCGACTCGAAAGCGCGGGCTGGAGCGTGCGTCATTCCAATACCTCGCACTCGCATGCACACCCGGACGCTCCGACCGTAGGAGCAGGAACTTCCGAAAATCTTGTGCTGCGGAAACCGGCAAGGACCCGCGCTTGACTCGGCTCGGCGGATGCCGGCGCCCACCCGCGCGCCTGGGCTGTCCGGTGTCCAGGAAGTACCGCCACTGGGTACCGGACACCTGCACTATGCACGAGATACTTGGAAAAACCTTTAAGCGATTACTTGGCCATACTTACCGTGGTACTCGACTTTCTCCGGGCGCCAAGTCGGGTAGCTTCGTTGCTTGTTGTGGCAGGTTGGGCGTGTCACGGTTTTCTTAGAAAGCCGGAAGGAACACAGTCTCGTCACTTCATTGTTCCGCGTTTATTCCGATCTTTCGAAGAGTGGTTGAGATCTTCACAGCTGGGGAAATCGGAGAACATCGTGGAAAATTCAGCGGGACCTTCACCGTCAATTTCTGTTCGTCTATTCGGAACCTTTGAAATACGCCGTAACGGTGCAACGCTCACAGCGACTGACCTGGGCGGATGCAAGCCGCGGCACATTCTGGAAATACTTCTGCTGAACCTGGGGACGCCGGTCTCGAAGACCCGCTTGATCGAAATTCTCTGGGGCGCGAGTGCCAGCGAAGGGGCCGTGGCCACCTTGGAAAGCTACGTCAGCGGCATCCGCCGGGCCATCCAGCCTGGGCAGACCAAGACGGGGCCGCTGCGGACCGCCAACAGTGGCTATGTGCTGGATCCGCAGCTCGTGGATCTGGACCTTTGGGACTTCCGGCAGCTGGTCCGTTCCGCCGGCCAGGCCTCGCCTGCCGACGCCTACCCCCTGTTGCTCAAGGCGCTGGAGGTGTCCGCCGAGCCGCTGCTGGGGTTCGAGCTCGTCGCCGATTGGGCCGACGAGGCAAGGACGCGCCATTCAGCCGAAAAGGTAGCGGCGCAAATCTTCGCAGCAGAAACCGCCGCAGTCCTGGACAAGACGGACGAGGCCATCCACTGGGCGCAGGCAGCCATCCGCTCCGAGCCGCTCAACGAAAGGGCCTGGACCGTCCTCGTGACGGCGTACGAACGGGCTGGGCTGCCGGTTGAAGGCCTGTCAGCGTATGACCGGTGCCGTCGCCTCTTCGACCACGATCTGGGATGTGCACCCGGCCCCGCCCTGCAGGCCGCACACCTGAGGCTCCTCCGCCAGCGCGCCGAAGGAAACGCCGAGCTCTCGGAAGTCCTGGCAGCGCTGCTCTACCTCGGCGAACGGCTCGATGGACCCAAGCGCCAGCCGCACGCTGCGGCGGAGTCCCGGCGGATGCACGAGAACGCCGGCAGGGTCCTTGATTCATTCCTGCAGCGGGTCCGCGCCGCCGTCTGACCCACGAACGCGCCGCCGTCTGACCCACGAACGCGCCGCCGTCTGACCCACGAACGCTGACCGCAGCACCTGCGCAGTTAGCTTGATCACGTGGCGTGCGTTCTTCGTAAATCCGGGCGTGTCTGGCCCCATACTTGGAAGGACCCCGGCGGACTTCCCCGACCGCCAGGCATGAGGAGGGTCGATGAAAACCTTGAGAAACGTCGCCAACAACGAGTATTTCCTCGCGGCGAAAAATGTCGTCACCAACGAATACTTTCCCGCTGCGGCGGTGCTGTTCGGCGTGGTCCTGTTCTGGACCCTCGGACTGTTCGGCGGGTTGTCGCTGTTGAGCAGCAACCAGACACTCTTGACCACGCTCAGCTGGTTGCTGTTCGTCTACACTGCAGCGGTGCTCTCGCCCCTCGCGGGACTTCTGGCCGTCCTCGATTTGGCCCGCCGGTGGCGGCGGAACCGACGGCACGAAGCGGAGCATACCGGCGGCCAGGCCTCAGTCTAAGCGGCTGCCGCCAGCGGTTGCCGGACCGAGACCCGCCGCGCGTGCGGCCCCAAGGCAGGCCTATTCGAACCGGGAAGGGTCACCCATTCCGCGACGGACGATTTCCGCGGCGCCGCTGGAGTAGTCGATGACCGTCGTCGGCTCGGCCCCGCAGTCGCCGGAATCGATCACGGCGTCCACCACATGGTCCAGCCTCTCCTTGATCTCCCAGCCCTGGGTCAGCGGCTCTTCCTCGTCCGGCAGGAGCAGCGTGCTGGACAGCAGGGGTTCGCCGAGCTCGGTCAGCAGCGCCTGGACCACCCTGTTGTCCGGGATGCGCACGCCCACGGTCTTCTTCTTCGGGTGCAGCAGCCGCCGCGGAACCTCTTTGGTGGCAGGCAGGATGAAGGTGTAGCTACCCGGCGTGACGGCCTTGATGCTGCGGAACACGTCGTTGTCGATCTGGACCAACTGGCCCAGCTGCCCGAAGTCCTTGCAGACCAGTGTGAAGTGGTGCTTGCTATCGAGGTGGCGGATCATCCGGATCCGGTCCAGAGCGTCCTTGTTCCCCAACTGCGCGCCAAGGGCGTAACAGGAGTCCGTGGGATAGGCGATCAAGCCGCCGGAACGCACGATTTCAACCGCCTGCTGAACCGAACGCTGCTGGGGGTTTTCGGGGTGCACATCGAAGTATCTCGCCATGCCACGAGCTTACGCCCGGCCGCGGCCCGGCCGCCTGCGGCGCGAACAGGAGTCCGCTCATCTGCTGGAGCCGGCCATCGTCGAATTCTGCCTCAAAGTCTGCCCGAAGGCGCCGTGTTCCTAACGCACGTGCCCCTCACGCTGGATGCGTAGTGGATCAGGACCTTTCGCCCGAGAACCACAACGGGCGGACCGTTTACGAACGGAGCAGGACGCAATATGGGTACCCGACGTCGAGGCACTGCCTGCCTCGTTTTGGTCCTCCTGCTCGGCGTTGCAGCCTGTGGCCCCGGTATCCCCGGGCCCACTGAATCCCCTTCGTCGCCCACCCCCACGTCCGCTCCGCAGACGTCCGGAACCCCGTCGCCCACCCAGTCCACTGAGTCGCCCGGTCCGTCGCCCACCCAGTCCACTGAGTCGCCCGGTCCGTCGCCCACCCAGTCCAGCGAGTCACCAAGTCCGTCGCCCACCCAGTCCAGCGAGTCACCAAGTCCGTCGCCCGATACGTCTCCAAAACCTCCGGGACCGACCTGTACGTCGTCCCCGGGGACCGGGATCGGGTGCGACGCCGTCGCCGTGCGTGATCTGTGTTTCGACGTCGCCGGCGGGACCGGGTGCGACGCCGTCGCCGTGCGTGACATGTGCGCCGGCGGGACCGGGCGCGTCGCCGTCGCCGTGCGTGATCTGTGTTTCGACGTCGCCGGCGGGACCGGGCGCGACGCCGTCGCCGTGCGTGACGCCCGTCGAATTGCAGGCGGGGACATGCGACCCCACAGGCACGGCGGTGACGCCGACAATGATGGCGACACCGGGTGTGACTCCGTCGCAGGCTCAGCCGTCATGCCCGTCCCTGGCCGCCGCTCCCTCGCCATGAGTGTCCGGGGCGGATCAGTCATCCGCCGATGATGACGGTGGGACACCCGGGGCCCGGCGCGATGGGTGTGCCGTGGAGACTCAGGTCACTCACCCGGGCGGCAGGAAAACCGCCGATCAGGACGGTCAGGCTGCCGCTCGCGATTCCGTTCGGTGCCGGCGAGACGCAGACGATGCCACCGGGCATGGAATTGGCGACGGCCGCCGGCATCCCGCCGATGAGAACGGTGACCACGGCCGCGGCGGCTGTGACGGGCCCACCGCCATGGGGTTTGGGGCCGTCGAACATTGGACACATCGCCGTGTCTCCGGCGCGAAGGGCAGGCCCGGTGGGCATGGGGAACCTATGACCGAGCCTGCACGGGGACGACGTAGTGGCTTCCGGGGACGGCAGCCGGCGCTGTGGGTTCCGCTGCAAACCTGAGCACCAGGAACCAAAGGGCCGCCAGGCCGAGGACCAGGAGCACGAGCAGGAGGACGGCTTTGAAGATCCAGGCAGGCAGTACCGGCTCCTGTACGTGGGTTCCGTCGAGCACCACCGGAGGTCCGTCCAGGGGTTGCGCAGCCACCGCGAAGGCGTGCGTCTCGGACCTGCCGCGCCAGATGGCTCTGAGCGCGCGCACCCGCACACGGGCAAATTCCACTGTTCCGGGCTGCACGGTAAGGACCGGCTCCCGCGAGGATATGTCCAACAGATCGCCGGGATCGGAACCCGTGAAGGTGACGGTGATGGGCACATTGCCGCGGTTGTCCACGGCCACCCGATGACTGGCGCCAAGCCGGCCCCGAGACGAACGGGGCATCAGCTCCGCCGTCGTCTCGTAGAACGGCAGAAGCTGGAGAACCCCTTCGGGCACAACGGCGTCTTCCGGATGTTCGGTCGGCACCACCTGAACCCCGTAGGGGAACTCGCCGGCCGGGACGGCGGCGGACCGCGGGGGCCGGAACTCCACCGAGGCGGTGGCTGCCTGGCCGGGGTAGATCGACACGAAGCCGGGCACGACTTCGGTCCATGAGCCGCTCGGGCCCACCACCCGGAGCCTGTACTCCTCCACGATTTCGCCGTCATTGCGGATGTGCAACGGGACGAACGCCTCACCGCCGGCCTCGAGGCTCACCACGCGCGAATCCAGCGTTGCAGTGGTGCTCACTGATCCTCCTCGCGAAACTGCGCTGCGTCCACCGGTGCACGGCGCCGTCGTCCAGCGCCGGTCGGTACTCCGAGGCTACGGCGGAAACCCACTGACACAGCACAGCGGTGGGCCGGACTTCCGGGCACCGCTGCTGCCCGTTGAGCCTGTGTTGACTGCACGAAGAGCACCGTTCGCTATGGTCATCGCAGTGGGACAGAACGGGCAGACACGGCACCACCGTGCAGCCGCCCATGGCAGTCCCGGAGCCTAGATGGGAGGATTCATGGAACCAATAACTGTCCGCGTGCACGCACGTGACCCGATCTCCGAAGCCGGTGTCGCCAGCGAGTTGCGCGCCCGCCCAGAAGTCCGCGTAGTCAGGGCAGCCGAGGACGAGCATGCGCGGGTCGTCGTCGTCGTGTCGGACTCTGTGGACGACGACGCGCTGACGCTGCTCCGCATTGTGCAGCGGCGCGGCTTGTCCCGGGCCGTCCTCGTGGCGGGGCGTCTCGACGACGGCGATCTCGTCAAGGCTGTGGAAACCGGCGTGGTGGGCCTGGTCCGTCGCAGCGAAGCGACGCCGGACCGCCTGGTGTCCGTCATCATGGCCGCCGCTTCCGGTGAAGGCAGCGTGCCTCCGGATCTGCTCGGCAGGCTCCTGGACCAGGTCGGCAAACTCCAGCGGCATGTCCTGGGTCCGCGCGGAATCATGTTCACCGGACTGGCCCCGCGGGAAGTGGAGGTACTGCGGCTGCTGGCGGACGGGCTGGATACGTCCGAGATTGCGCACCAGCTCGCGTACTCGGAGCGAACGGTGAAAAACGTGGTCCACGATGTGACGACGCGTCTCCAGCTTCGCAACCGCTCCCACGCCGTTGCCTATGCACTCCGGGAGGGGCTGATTTAGGCCGTTGCCCCAAGAGCCCGCATCCGGTTCCCCTACCTGTGCCCGGCCCCGGCTGCGGGCGGCGCCTCCTGCCACCACAGTGGAAAGTGTCGTGTGCCGTGAGGCCCGCCGTGGTCCCTTGACGCCGGCGCCCAGGGGGAGGCCCAGTGCACCGACCAATAGGGCAGTACCGCTTAGGCAGGGAGACAGGCAGTGATAGCTCAGATTGACGACGCCCTGCGCGCCCTGGTCAGGAACGAAGCCCTGGGCGCCTCCGAAGTGGAAGTGGTCTTCGACGCGCCCACCAAGGACTGGGCCGCCCGGCGCAACGCGCCCACGGTCAACCTGTACCTCTATGACATCCGCGAGGACGTCCGCCGCCGGGAGCGCGGCTTTTCCGAACAGCGCGGAGACAACGGGTACGTCCGGACCCGGCGGCCCGCCCCGCGCCATTTCAAGCTGTCCTATCTCGTCACGGCCTGGACGCAGCGCCCGGAAGACGAGCACCGGCTGCTCGACCAGCTGCTGCGCTGCTTCCTCAAGCACGACGCGCTTCCGGATGACCTCGTGGTGGGTCCGCTCGCAGAGACCGGGCTCGTGGTGCCCGTGACTGTGGGACTTCCCCCGCCCGAAGACCGCGCATTCGCCGACGTCTGGTCCGCCCTGGGCGGAGAGCTGAAGCCGTCCCTGGACATCGTGGTCATCGCCCCGGTGGACACCGGCATTGTCTACGAGGCCGGGCCGCCGGCCTCGAAGGGCACCCATGTTGACATGGCGGACCTGACGGGCGGCGCTGCCGATGTGGGCCGCCACCAGCACACCGCTCCGTCTTCCCCGGTCCGCGGCCCGCTCCACCGGCCGGCACGGTGAAATTCCGGTGACAGTCCGGTGACGGCAAGATGACGGCGAACCCCAGCCTCGCGCACCTGCTCGGACGCGTCGGCGTGGTGGAGGAACGCATCCGCCTCCTGGTGGCGGCCCGGCGGGCCGAAGACCCCCAGCCCGATGATCCGTTCCGCGGGCTCTACCTCAGCGACGAGGCCGTGGACCGCCTGCTCGGCAGGGAACGTCTGTCCCCGGAGGGGGACGGGCAGGGAGACGGACTCGACGGGGCATCGCCCCGACAGCTGCGCTGCGAAGACCTTGCGGACACGGCGCAGACTGCAGGGCAACGGCTCCGGCTCCGGGAGCTGGCGTCCACGTTTGGCCTGACGCCCCTCGATATCGATCTGCTGCTGGTAGCGCTCGCGGCCGATCTCGACCCGCGCTTCGAGCAGCTCTTCGGCTACCTGAACGACGACGTCACGCGGCACCGCCCGTCGGCCGCCGTCGCGCTGGCGCTCTGCGGCACACCGCTGTCCGCGGCGGACGGCAGGGCCCGGCTGCTGTCCGGCCCGCTCATCAGCGGTGGCCTGCTGGCGGTGGAGGATCCCGACCGCCCGCTGCCCGGACGGGCGCTGCGGGTGCCGGACCGCGTCGTCGGACATCTCCTGGGCGACGACACCCCCGAGCCTGCCCTCCTGGCCGTTCTGGCCGAGCCTCCAGCCGTGATCTGGGGAGATGCTGCGCCGCTGGCCCGGGCCCTCGGGACGGGTATCCTGCTGGCCTATCTGAGGGAACCTGCCACGGGTTCGGGCCGTGTGCTGGCCGCTGGTGCGTTGCGCTCCGCGGGCTATGAGGCCGTATTTGTGGACCTGACCCGCCTGGCCGCCGAACGGGAACCGCTCCGGCTGGTGGAACTTGCGGTGCGGGAAGCAAGGCTCCGGGGCGCCGGGCTGGTGGCTGGGCCGATTGCCGCGGTGCCGGACCGTCCCGCGGTGCTGGCGGCACTGCACGCCGAACCGTTGCCTGTGCTGCTCACCGGCGAGGCCGCGTGGGATCCGGCGTGGACCAAGCGGCCGCCCCTGCTGGTGGACGTCCCGGCCAGCTCATCAGCCGAGAGATCGGAGCTGTGGCGGACAGCGCTCGGGCCCCTCAACGGGTTCGACGTCGGGGCAGCCACTTCGGCGTTCCGCCTGCGTCCGGAGCAGGTTGCCCGGGCTGCGGGCTCCGCGCAGGTGCAGGCCACCCTCAGCGCAGACGGCCGGATCACCGCCGCGCATCTCGCGGCGGGGGCGCGCGCCGAAAACGGTTCCGCGCTTGACCGCCTGGCCCGGCGGGTGGAACCGGTGGTGGGCTGGGATGACCTGGTCCTGCCCGATGCCGTGCTGCTGGCCCTGAAGGAGGTGGCACTGCGGGCCAGGCACCGGGAGCGGGTCCTCGGCGACTGGGCCATGCGTCCGGGGGCCGGCCGCGGACACGGGGTGGCGGCCCTCTTCGCAGGGGACTCGGGAACCGGCAAAACGATGTCCGCCGAAGTCGTGGCGCGGGAACTTGGACTGGACCTTTACGTGGTGGACCTGGCCACGGTCGTCGACAAATACGTGGGGGAGACGGAGAAGAATTTGGAGCGGATCTTCACCGCCGCTGCCGGCGTCAACGGGGTGCTGCTCTTCGACGAGGCCGACGCCGTCTTCGGGCGCCGCTCCGAGGTCAAGGACGCCCACGACCGCTACGCCAACATTGAGAGCGCCTACCTGTTGCAGCGGATGGAGACCTTCGACGGCCTGGCCATCCTGGCGACCAACCTGAGGGCGAACATCGACGAGGCCTTCACCCGGCGGCTGGACGTCGTCGTGGATTTCCCGCTGCCTGATGCCGAGCACCGGACCGTGCTGTGGGACCGGTGCCTCGGCCGGACACTGGAACGCGCCGGTGACATTGACCTTGCGTTCCTGGGCCGCGCCTTTGAACTGGCCGGCGGGGCCATCCGCTCTGCCGCAGTCACCGCCGCCTATCTCGCCGCGGACGACGGCGGGACGGTGACCATGGCGCACCTTGTCACCGCCGTGCAGCGCGAGTACCGCAAGCTCGGGCGCCTGACGCTCGAGAGTGAGTTCGGCCCGTACTGGGGAATGCTGGCCGCGTCGCGCCGGTTGAGCGGCTAGCACCGTGGCTGAGCCGGCGCAGTGCCCATTCGGGCAGGAGCGGCTGCCCTTTCCGGCGCCGGGCCGGCGCTTGCGGGGCGGCACCGCGGAGCGCATCGTCGGTGTAGGTCTGATGAAAGGGGTGCACCTTGCACAGCCACGACCACGACCAGTTCGACGCCGACAGACTGAGCTCCAAGCCAGCCCGGCCCGAAGCCAACGACACCGCCGTGCTGTACCGGGCGGCCGCGGCCGGCCGCACCGACGTCGTCGGATCCCGCGGCCTCCTGGCGCTGCAGCGCGCGGTCGGCAACAGCGGCGCCCGCGGTCTCGCCGAGGAGGAACGGTCGCCCGTGCTCGACGTCGTCTCTTCCGGCGGCGGCCAGCGGCTGGAGGAGCCGGTGCGGGCCGATATGGAGGGCCGCCTGGGCCACAGTTTCGCGGATGTACGCGTCCATACCGGGGAATCGGCGCACAATTCCGCAGCATCGGTGAACGCCCACGCCTACACGGTCGGATCCAACATCGTCTTCCAGCGAGGCAGGTATGATCCCGGATCGGACAGCGGCCGGACGATGCTCGCCCACGAACTCACCCATGTGGTCCAGCAGCGGAGCGGGCCGGTGGACGGGACCGCGACGGGAACCGGCGTGCGGGTCAGCGATCCGTCCGACCGGTTTGAACGTGAGGCAGCGGCCACGGCCGAGCGGGCCATGTCCGAACCCGCGGCTCCGGTAACCGCGCAGCGCTCCCCGGTGGGCGCCGTCGTCGTCCAGCGCGATGCTGGCGCGGACACCGCGCCGGGGACTTTCGTGGAAGGCGCCGCCGTCCAGCGCGCCGAGGCGGAAGAGGAGGAAACCGCCCAAGGGTCCTTCGTTGACGGGCAGGCGGTGCAGCGCGCAGAGGCGGAAGAGGAAGAGCCGGGCTGATCCCGGCCGGTGCGGCCCATGGCCACGACTTTCCAGAGCGGACCCGGTAAGGTTCCGGCGCAACGCGCCGGGCCCGCCGTAGCGCGCCAGGCTGCTGCCTGGAGTGACGTCACCGACGTCCTCGCCGCGGGCAGGCGGCGGGCCGGCGGCTATCCGCGGGCCGGCGTCGATCCTCGTGCCATGCTGGCGTTGCAGCGGCAGGCCGGCAACGCCGCCGTCGGTGCACTCATGGCGGCGAAGCTGAAATTCCCCGGGGAGCAGGCCGGCGCCGAGCTCGATGCAGCCCTGAAGGAGATCCGCAAGGACGAGCCCGCCGTCGCCACGGTCGAGAAGGGGCTCAAGGCCGCCCAAGCGGCCGGCGTGCCCGTTGACCTCGAGGGTCCCAAGCCCTCAGCCTCGGCACTGGCGGTTGCGAAGACGGGATTCGGACCCGGGCAGGTAGCCGGGAAGAAGCCGGTTCCACCCGCCAAGCCCGTCCCTGCCGTCAGCCCCCTGGGGAAAGCTGCAGGGGCGAAAATCGGCGGGCCGGGCAAGGGCTCCGTGGGAGGGAAGATTCCCGCTGCCGCGCACGCCGGGGCCAGCGGGGGAGCGGCCACCCTGGCCCCCGGTGCCCTGCCCGCCGACAAACTCTTACAGCCCCCGGTGGCACCCGTTACGGTGCGGCCCGAGGATGATCCGGCCTTCCGTCAGGTCACGGGCACCATCACGGGCTTCGCGCAGTCACGAAGGGCCCACCCTCCGGCTGCCGCCAAGGCCAAGGAAGCCCAGGCGGCCGCGCTTCCGCCGTCCGATGACGTCGCCGGTCAGGCGAAGGCGGCCAAGGTCGACACGATGGACGCCCAGCAGGCCGGTGTCTTCGACAAGAAGGCGTTCATCGCAGCCGTCAAGACGGCGATCGAGGCGAAGTCGCCAAAGACCCTTCAAGAGGCCGACGACTACAAGAAGTCCGGCAAGGCCGGTGAAGCCAAGGGAGAAGTCAAGGGCCTGGTCGGCCAGGGCAAGGAGGGCCAGGCCAAGGACATCGAGGCCGCCACCAGTGCCCCGCCGGACCAGTCCAAGGCCGTCCCGAAGCCGGTCACCCCGATGGCCCAGGAGCAGCCGGGTCAGGCGATGCCGGTCCCAGCCGCAGGCGCCGTGCCCAAGCCGGCTCCGGCCGAGCAGGTCAACCTCGCTGCCGGACAGCATCAGGCCAACCAGGAGATGGCCGACGCCGAGGTCAGCGAACAGCAATTGGCGCAGTCAAACGAACCTGAGTTCCAGCAGGGACTGGCCGGCAAGCACGCCGCCGCCGAGCATGCCCAGACCGCACCCGCGGAGTTCCGCCAGCAGGAGCAGCAGGTCCTTCAGCAGGGCAAAGCCGAGGCCGGGGCGGAGACCACGGCGGGGGTGACGGGGATGCAAAGCGCCAAGGCGACGGCGCTGGCCAACCTGGTCGCGGACAAGGGCAAGGCCAAGTCCAAGGACGAATCAAAACGCGCCGAGGTCACGGCGAAAGTGCAGGGCATCTTCGCCGCAACCGAGGCCGACGTAAAAAAGACCCTCGACGGAATCGACCCGAAGGTGGATGCTGCCTTCACCGAGGGCGAGGCCCGGGCGCGGTCGGTGTTCGAAGCCTACGTCGAGGCAAAGATGTCGGCGTACAAGAAGGACCGGTACGGCGGCTGGCTCGGAGGGTACCGCTGGCTCCGGGACAAGATCGCGGGCATGCCCGCGAAGGTCAACGAGTTTTACGAGGCCGGCCGCGAGCTTTATCTCCAGCAGATGGACGGCGTCATCTCGAACGTGGCGAACATTGTCGGGACCGAGCTGGACAAGGCCAAGCAGCGCATCGCCAGGGGCAGGGCCGAGATCGCCTCGTACGTCAAGAGCCTGCCCGCCGACCTCCAGAAGGTCGGCTCCGAGGCGACGAAGGAAATCGGTGACAAGTTCGAGGCGCTCGAGGGCGACGTCAACGCCAAGCAGGAGTCTGTGGTGGACGCCCTCGCCACGAAGTACGTCGAGGCGCGCAAGGGCCTCGACGAGCGGATCGAGGCACTGCAGGCGGAGAACAAGGGGTTGGTGGACAAGGCGATCGGCGCGATCAAGGCGATCATCAACACCATCCGCGAGCTCGCCACGATGCTCAAGAACGTGCTCTCCCGCGCGGCGGGCGTCGTGGGGGACATTATCAAGAACCCCGTCGCTTTCCTGGGCAACCTGATCGAGGGTGTGAAGGGCGGCATCCTCAAGTTCAAGGACAACATCCTTGGCCACCTCAAGAAGGGCCTGATGGGCTGGCTGTTCGGCGCCCTGGCGGAGGGCGGCGTCGAGCTCCCGGACACCTTCGATATCAAGGGCATCATCAAACTGCTCGCCTCGATCTTCGGGCTGACATGGGCCAACATCCGCAACCGGCTCGTCAAGCAGATCGGCGAAAAGGCGATGGCCGCCGTGGAGAAGGGCGTCGAGATCTTCCAGGTCATCGCCAGCCAGGGCGTTGCGGGCCTGTGGCAGATGCTCCTGGAGAAACTCGGCAACATCAAGGACATGATCCTCGAGCAGGTCAAGGACTTCGTGATCACCAAGGTAATCACCGCCGGCATCACCTGGCTCATCGGCCTGCTCAACCCTGCCGCGGCGTTCATCAAGGCCTGCAAGCTGATCTACGACGTCGTGATGTTCTTCGTGAACAACGCCGAGCGGATCATGAAGTTCGTCAACACCATCATCGACTCGGTTGCCGACATCGTGCGCGGCAACGTCAGCAGCGTGGTGAACAAGATCAACGATGTCCTGGGCCAGATGGTCCCGATCCTCATCGGCTTCCTCGCCAGCGTGATCGGCATCGGCGGCATCGGCCAGAAGATCCGGCAGATCATCGAGACGCTGCAGAAGCCGGTCAACAAGGCCCTCGACTTCGTGATCAAGACCGGCCTCAAGCTGGCAGGGCCGATCATCCGGGGGATCAAGGGATTCGCCGGGAAGGTGAAGGCGAAGGTCGCCGCGGGGAAGGCGTGGGTGAAGGGGAAGGCGGCGGCTGGGAAGGCCAAAGTCCTGGCCGGAGCGAGGGCAGTGGGCGAAAAGCTAAAGCTCATTCGGCGACCGTTCCGTCTCGGCTCCGAAGTGCACACGCTGACCCTTCGCCCGGGGCCGCAACCGTCACTCATGATGGCTTCCAGCACCGAACATCTCGTCACGAAGCTGCGTCGCGAGATCGCGCTTACCGCCGGGCACCCCGAGCAGACGACTGCTGCAGGGACTCTGCTCGCCCAGGCCGAGAGTCATGTCGAGCTCAGCAAGAGTGCTCAGCCAGAAGATCTGACCCTCCAGACTGGACTCGACTCATTAGTACGCAATCTGGGTACCTACGGCCGGACCTACGGTGTGTCTGATATCGGAAGTCGCGTGACTCCGGCGACGGCCCAGGCGGTCGACGAGGCGTCGATCAAGGCCGCGATAGCGACCGCCGAGTCCGAGAAACGGAAGGCCGTGGCACGTCACAAGAAGGAGGGCGGAGACCGCGGGGAGGTCTGGGCCAGCGGCGGGGGCGACCTCGTTCCACAGGGCGCGGGCGAGGCACCTGCGGAAGGGGAGACAGTGGGACGCATGACTCCGTACGTCGCAGCGGAGATGGCGAAGTTCACCGAACTAGCGCCCGCCCACGACATTGACGCGATGACCATCCTGACACCGGCTGCCCAGAAAGAACTAAAGAGCCTGGAGGCGCGAGCCGAGGCTGCTAAGACGGACAAGACACGCGAGAAGCGGGAGACGGAGATTAAGAGCCTGCTGCGCCGCACGGGAAGCTACGTCCACGGGCAAAGCTACGAGGGGCGTAACAAGGAGCTGCGGGAGGCACACAGCCTAGAGACCAATGAGTGGCTGCCTCGTCGAAGTCCTCGCGACCAAGGCATCCCAGGCCGTGCCGACCTGGTGCACGCAGAGAAGAACATCTACCGCATGAACGGCGCACAGGCCATCGGGGTCTCTACCCTGCCTCAATGCGCTCAGTGCATCTTGTGGTTCAAGGACCAGGCTGTCAGCGGCAAGAAGTTCATAGTCGTGGCCTCAGACCACGTGCGCGTGTTCATGCCCGATGGAGCCATCAAGAGCACGAAAGACTTCAAGTAGACCCACTGAATGGGACGTCAGGCCACGCTGTTCTACGTCGAGGATGTCGACGCCGGAGCTCGCGCCGGCACCGGAGGCGGTCATCGGAGGCGGTCATCGGTTCGCCAGCACTTGAGGGCGAGGCGCCCCCGACTGCCGTGCGACCAATAATTGCCTAACGGAAGGCGACCAGTTCCGCCACGAGGTCCACCTTGAATGGGCGCGGATTCCTGCCGGCTCCAAAGCCGAAACGCCGCTGGCCAAATGCGGCTTCGTCAACGGCTTCCTCAAGGACGTCGAAGACATCCAGGGCGTCGACCGGTCCAAGATTGTCGCCGTCGCAGTGGAGGTCCTCACGGGTCTGGCTGACTCCATGCCGGACCGGGACATGCACCGCCTCCGCGGCGGACTCCCGGGGCGTCCAACTTCATCGAGCATGCCGTCTATGGAACGGCCTGGCGGGTCGCCCTGAAGATCAAGACCGGATCCGCGCGCCGCATGCACTTCTGGCGCGCCACGGACGGGATGATCCGTTTCGCCACCGTCGGCGTCCACGACGACATGGGCATTTGATGGCTTCGGCAGAAGGCTACCCGGCCTGTGAAAGTCGCCCCGGGCGGAGATACAAAGCTCGGGTCGGATTGGCCAGCTCACCCGCATCGCCTCTGGCGTAGTCCGCGCAATTCCAGAAATGGAATTACTTCAGCATGGACAAAGCTCCGCTCACGGGTCCACCATTAGTTTCCAACAGGTGTAGTGAGCGAAGAACACGATGCCAGGAGGCGAATCCAATGGCGGACTCCGCTGAGAAAAAGCCAAACCACAAGCTCGAACCGCAAACTCATGCCGAGGCCGTGAGTAAACTCCACGGAGGCGGGCGCTTTGAGGAACTCAAAGAAATTCAACCGAATAGTCAATCCGAGGAGACGGCCGGCACATTTTCTCCCAAGGGCAAAGGCGAGAAGGGCAGATAGATGCCTTTCGTCCACATACCCGCCGTCTACGCGGCTGACCCGGGGGACATATGGACACCCAAGGAGTCCTTTGTCTCATCTGATCCATTCGCAATAGTCATACGGGCCCAAGTGTCCAGTGACCTAGTAAAGGCGGGACTGTCGTACGACGCTGTCTTCCAAATGGTCAATCCGAGACAGGACCCCTACCGGGGAAGCTGGTTTACATATACGGGCAACTCCATATTTGACATGGTGACCCGGGATTACCACTGGAACGGTGTGCCCTTCCAATGGACCGACTTCGCTGCATGGGTATCGTGGGGGCACTACGCGGACGCGGTGAGTCAAGTCCTCGGCGGGGAGAAGCTGAAGGGGCTCTTCATCGTTCGCGGCACCATCGATGTCGTGGGCAGCAGTCTATTCGCCCACTCTGAGGGCTCCTGGTACAAAGTCGTCCCGTAGCCCGGGGTTTTCATCGTGGGTGGCCTGAACTGGTGTGTTTAAACGATGAATGGGTGCTCTTTTGGTGACGCTTTCGGCGAGTGAGGGCACAAGGGATAGGTTACCCAGCGCGGCGCCTCTATCTCCTCAGGACCGTGCGGGTTAGCCGCGTTGCTCAGAACGGCGGTAACGCCCCAGGGCGGACGAACGACGCGACTGACGACGCATACGCGACCGCCGACCGACGTCGGCGGCGCCGCGTGAAAGGTCGGCCAGCATTGAGGCCCAGGCAGTGTCGTCGCCTCGTTCTTGGCGGCGCTAGTGTCGTTGTCGACGTACTCGCGGGCGCCGATCCGGCCCTAGCCTCGACCAGGGCGCGGCACCTGGCGATCTTACGCTGGACACTCTCAAGGACGTCCTCGGACTGACGGGCGTATATGGCGACATTGTGTAAACGGGTCATACATTTAATGTCCGTTTCAGCCACAAGAATCGCTCTGTGGCCCGCGCTGCTGGGTTCACCTGACATTGCCACGCGTGCGTCAGTTTCCAGGCCGTCATCAGCGTCTATGAGCAGTCATTTCATTTCCTGCCCCTTCGTGCACACCATCCTTCCCGTCAGCGCATCCGCATAGCCGTGCCGCCCCACTCCACCCCGCGGGACCCTTGAACCACGTTTTGGGTTCAACGAGGAGACAAAATGCCAAGCTATCTTTCGCCAGGAGTCTACGTAAACGAGGTCGCGGCGGGCACTCGTCCCATCGAGGGTGTAGGCACAGCAGTCGCTGCCTTCGTCGGGCTGGCGTCGAAGGGTCCGGATAACCAGCCGACTCTCGTGTCCAACTGGACCCAATTCTCCGAAACCTTTGGAGACTTCGTGCCAGGTTCGTATCTTGCCCACGCGGTCTACGGCTACTTCCTCAATGGGGGAGGGAACTGCTACGTGGTGCGCATCGGCGCCGACGGAGCACGGGAAGATAAGCCGAAGCAACAGCAGAAAGCCGTGACGGCCGCCCCGACGGCTGAACTCGGCGGATACCGGCTGACGGCTAAATCCACGGCGGCTAACCCCAAGACCGTGACGGTCGAAATCGCCGACCCGGGCGGCGAGAATCCATCCGAGGACCAGTTCAGGATTGTCATCACGGCAGAGGGCAAGCCGCCTGAGGTGTGGGACAACGTCACCACCAAGCGCGGCAACAATAACGCTGCCACCAAGATCAGTGCTGAATCCAAGATCGTCACCATCGAGGAGGTCGCCACTGGCGGTGCCCTGGTCAAACCCGACAAGGGGACGGTCCAGCTGGTCGCCCCGGAGCCGGAGCCTGAGCCGCCAACCACGGACGAGCTGAACGTGAACGATTACGTGGGCGACGCAGCGGACCGCACCGGGTTCAGCGGCCTCGAAGCCGTCGACGAAGTAACGATGGTCGCGGTGCCGGACCTGATGGCCGCCTTTGAGCAGGGCTCCATCGATCTTGAAACCGTCAAGGCCGTGCAACTGGCCGCCATTGCCCATTGCGAGCTGATGGGGGACCGGATCGCCATCATCGACCCGCCGCCCAACCTCAACGCCCAGCAGATCAAGAACTGGCGTATGGACGGCGGCGGCTACGACTCGAAGTTCGCCGCCCTCTACTGGCCGTGGGTGAAGGCCTTCGACCCCAGCACCGGAACGAACAGGTTCATCCCGCCGTCGGGTCACATGGCCGGTGTTTGGGCGCGGAACGACGACACCCGCGGCGTCCACAAGGCGCCCGCCAACGAGGTGATCCGCGGCGTCACCAGCCTGCAGACCCAGATCACGAAAACGGAACAGGAACTGCTGAACCCCATCGGCGTCAACTGCATCCGTACCTTCCCGGGCCGCGGCATCCGCGTCTGGGGGGCGCGCACCATGTCCAGCGACGCCGAATGGCGCTACCTGAACGTCCGCCGCCTCTTCAACTATCTGGAGGAGTCCATCCTGCAGGGAACCCAGTGGGCGGTCTTCGAACCGAACGACCCTGCCCTGTGGGCGCGCATCCGCCGCACCATCAGTGCCTTCCTGACCAACGAATGGCGCAAGGGGGCGCTCTTCGGGCTCACGCCCGAACAGGCATTCTTCGTCAAGTGTGATTCGGAGACCAACCCGGCCGAGGGTATCGACGCCGGCCAGGTGGTCTGCCAGATCGGTGTTGCTCCGGTGAAGCCGGCCGAGTTCGTCATTTTCCAGCTGTCCCAGTTCTCCGGCGGCACCAGCCTCGTGAGCGAGTAATCCCAGTTCAAAAGGAGCAAGACCATGGCCCTCGGCGATTTTGACAATTCACCGGCCAATGCGTTCACGGTCACGATCGACGGCATTGAAGTGCCGAGGGTGATCGAAGTGAGCGGCCTCAAGTCCGAGGTCGACAAGATCGAGCTGAAGCAGCAGACCAAGGACGGAAAATATGTTGTCCGCCAGCTGATTGGCCGGCCGAAACCTGGGGAGCTGACTGTCACCAGGGGACTTACCGAGAGCAAGACCGTGACGGACTGGCTCAAGACGGTCATGGAGGGCGACGTCGCCGGGGCACGCAAGACTGCCGCCGTCTCGCTCCTTGACTACAAGGGGGACACGCTGAAGACCTACAACTTCGTCAATTGCTGGGTGAAGAGCATCGAACTGAATTCCCTGAAGGCCGGTGCCACGGAGCAGGCCACGGAGAAGTTCGTCATCTGCTACGACGAAGCCACCATCTCGTGATGCAGCGGACCCATGGCGGGGCGGTGCTGCCGGAGCCGGAAGCGGATGCCTCCGGGGCTCCGGCCGGCCGGGGGCCGGAGAATGGGCGTCAGCCGCTCCGCACCGAGTTCAGCTTTGAGCTTCCACGCGGCTACGTGGACCAGGACGGGACCGTGCACAAATCTGGAGTCATGCGTTTGGCAACGGCCCGGGACGAACTGCTGCCGCTCTATGACGCACGGGTCCAGGAGAACGCTGCCTACACGACCGTGGTCCTGCTCGGCAGGGTCATCACCTCCCTCGGCACGCTGGGAGCCGTCACGTCCGCCGTCGTGGAAAACATGTTCGCCTCCGACGTTGCCTTCCTGCAGGACTTCTACCGGCGGATCAACGCCGAGGGCCACACCCGGATTGCCGTAACGTGCCCGGAATGCTCCCACCGCTTCACCGCCGACCTCGCCGGTGGCCGCCTGGGGGAATCATGACGTACGCGCCGGACCGGATCTACGAGGAGGTGTCGTACGTGGCTTATCACTTCCACTGGCCACTCGATGACATCCTGGATCTGGAACACGGGCAGCGGCTTCGCTATGTCCGTGAAATCGCGGCCATCAACACGCGCCTCTCCCAGGAGCGGTGAACCATGCGGTGGCCGTGGCAGCGCGGGGCGCCCGAGGCCCGGGCGGATGAGGCACCGCGCGAGCCGGTGACATCGGCAACGGTTGAGGACCGGGTTCCCCCCAGCGGCTGGGCCTTCCTGCCGCCGCTGCAACGCACTATCGGTAGCGTTCGGCTGACCTCGGATCCTGAACATTTCGCCGGTGCGCTCTCCTCCTGGGGCGACCCCTCCTTCACCGGCCCCATGGCCCACCTGATCAGCGCACAGGCGCCACCGGGCGTCATCGACGTCGACGGCGGCGGCCCGGCCCCGGGCAACGACGGGTACACCACGGCACCCATGGAGATGACGCTGCTGCCGCCTCCGGCGCCCCGTGTCCGTCCGATGCCGGACAGGCACAGCGGCGCGCCGGAGACCGCTCAACGCGTCGAGTCCGACGGCGGCGGCTCCCTGCTCGCGGCGGAAGCCGGCTCCTTTCAGGTGCTGTACGTCGATGCTCTGCCGCTGGAGCCTTCTGCTTCACTGCCCGCGGAGCTGCAGTCTTCTGATTCCTCCCCGCGTGCCGGGGTGTCCGCCCCGGCTTCGGGCGTGGATTTCTCCGGGCCGGGACGGTCCCGGCATACCGACGGCAGCACGTCCGACGGAAGCGCCACGTATGTCCCGCTGCCCTCCGCACCGGCTGTGCAGCGGGCAGCGGCCGGGCCGGCGGACTTCTCGCCGGGCTTCCGGCAGGCGCCCCCCATGTCCAAGCTGGGAATCGGTATGCCCCTGTCTTTTTCGGAAGCTGCCTTTTCGGAACCGGCATCTTCGGAAGCTGGCTTTTCGAAGCCGGCGGCGCCGGCGGGACCGTCCGCCGGAACGTCTCCCGGATCCTTCCCATTACCGGTGCAGCGGGCGTCCGCCCCCGAATCTTCCGGCTCGCTCCGGCCTCTCCCGGCGGTTGACGGGGGCGACCGTGACGCCGACGATGCAGCCGTTCCGGACGCCGGAGCGGGGAGCGCCAACGAGTCATCCGAGGGGCAAACCGTTCCATCAACAGGGTCTTCGGATCCGTCGCGGCCGGATCCCGCACCGGCGATGGATGCCGGGGTGGACGAGCCAGTCCACGCGGTTGCCGCCTGGCCCGCGGAAGCCAGGCTTTCCCCGCCTTCCGAGGATCGGACGGCGCCGCTGCCCTCGGCCGTTGTTCCTGCCGCGCGTCCAGAGCAGCCAGGCCGCGACGGGTCCGCGGCGGAGAGTCCCTCGCTCTCCACCCACGATGGCGGCACACCCAATATGTCCGCCGTTTCCCGCTCCGGCCCAGACGTCACCCCGCTGTCCGACGTCGCGTATTCCGGTGACGGTCCAGATGTCCACGGTCCAGAACTCCACGGTGCAGATGTCGACGGTCCAGATGTCGCGGCGGCAATCACCGAACAGCCGGGAATTGCAGGCTCCTTAGCGGCCATTGCCACGCCCACCCAGACTGCACACTCGGACACCGGGCCGGCTCGTGAACGGCCTGCCGTCGAAGCCACTCCATCTCCGCCGCTGGTCCTTGGCCCCGCTTCCATAGGCCAATCCCCGCCGGCGGCAAACCCGCAGGGCAGCACGCCGCAGCACAGCACTGGGGTCGGCAGCCAGAGCTCGAGCAGTCCAGTCGCGAGCAGCCGAAGCAGCGGGGAGAGCCCGGGGGTTGGCGGGCCCGCGTTTGCGCCCGCCGCCCTCCAGCTCCAGCGAGCCTCCCGGTCATTAGCTGACGTGCCGGCCCGGGCAATCCCCAAACCAGTCGGTCCGGTTGTCATGCGGGTTGTCCGGACTGCCACGGCAGGTACAACTCCGGAGACCTGGCAGCGGCTGACGGCGTTGCCACCGGCGGCGGCTCGGCCGCCGGTCCCGGCGCGCGAGCCACCTTTGGCGGCCGTTCCGTTGCTCCTTGAGTCTGCCTCGGCTCCGGCAGCACAGGCAGCGTACTCCGACGTCACTCAGGTCAGTCCTACTGCCGGCACTACTGCCGGGATTGAGGGCCATGCAGTGCCAGCACCAACGTCAGCTCCAGCGCCACACCCAGTGATCGGCGGAATCGACAGCATTTTAGGCGGTGACTTCGGCTTCGCCGCTGGCTTTAATACTGAAGCCGGCGCGGGAACCAGCGCCCCCTTCGACGGGGGGCCCGGCGCCCCGCCAGAACCGACTGCCGCCGTCGGAAGGGTCATTCAGCGGACAATTTCTGTACAGGGTGCCGGCCCAGTGGACAGCGCAGACAGGGTGGCCGGCGCATCGTCAAGGTCTCCAGTGCGCATGTCCAACCTCCCGGGCACGTCTGCGCCTCAATCTGCCGAACCCCCATCCGCCGGCTTGCAACGCTGGAGCGCGTCCACGGCCTCGGCCCGCGGGCCGGCCCTGCCGGCTCAGGTGCATGCGGCGGCTGGGTCTAGCCTCGCAAACGCAGCCTCACCCGGATTCGCCGCGGGGCCAAGGGTTCCGGCCGGAACGGGGTCTTTGTCGGAGACCCCGCCTCCCTTGATCCTGAGCCTCGCCGCCGCGTCCTCGGATCCAGGGAAAAGCGATGATGTCATTCAGCGGGAGGACGGGTTCTCCGCTGCTGATTTTGCAGCGGCTGCCCGCGGGCCGGCTGCCCCGGGTCCTTCCGCACCGTCCAGCGCCATGCCGAAGGCGGCTGATGGCGGTTCTTCTGTTCAGCCCGGCGCGGAGCCCGCTCCCCCCGGGCCAGCGCCGCAGGGGCCGGCAGCGAGGGGGGCAGCGGTGCCGGGCGGCGCAACCGCGGCGACTCCGGAACAGCTTGAGGATCTGGCCAAACGGCTCGCGGGGCCGCTGATCCGCCGGATCAAGGCCGAAATGCTGCTGGACCGCGAGCGCCGCGGTCTGCGGACCGACGCGAACTGAGGAAGATCATGCTGGAGGATGTGGAGACTGCGGTCAGCGTCCGCTACACCGTGGCTCTGGACAATCTGGATCTGGGGACGTTCACCACGTGCGAGGGGCTCGGCTGTGAGGTGGTGATCGAATCCCGCGAGGAGGGCGGCAACAACGCCTTCATCTGGCAGCTGCCCACACGGCTCAAATATCCCAACATCACGTTGAGCCGGCCGCTGGGGCGGGACACCGAGAAGATTGCCAAGTGGTTCGCGGACATGGCCTCCGGATACACCCGCTGCACGGGAATTATCGAGGCAATGACAGCAAGTGGACGCAAGATCGCCGGCTGGGAACTTTACGACGTCGTCCCGGTGCGGTGGAAGGGACCGTCCCTCAACCCGGACCAGCCGAAGGTCATCATGGAGACGCTCGAGATCGCCCATCACGGGTTTGTCTCGAAGACGCGGTAGCTGGAGGAACCGGATATGACCACGAACGCAGTGGCGGCCCGTCCGCCGAGCGCGGCCAGCGCGGCCGGCCCGGCGGCAGCCGCCGCCAGTGCCGGCGGCGAGGCGGCACTGAAACTGTCCCACGCGTACCTGGAATTGTACGAGCCGTCCAAGGACGGCTCCTTGGACAAGGCCGGACCGCAGCTGGGACGGATTGACTTCCAGTTCAACCCGAAGGAGCTGACCCTGGGCAAGACGGCTTCGTGGACCCGGCAGACCGCCAAGGCCAACAAGAAGGCGGGCCCGCCGCAATACAACGGCCCGATGCCGTCCAAACTCGCCCTGGAGATGTTCTTTGACGCATCCGGGAAGCAGGATGATGCCGTGGTCCAGCGGGTGGAAAAGTTGTTCTCCTGCTGCGCCCCCACCGCGGCGTCCCTGAAGCAGAACAAGGGCTCGCCGCCGTGGGTGCTGTTCCGGTGGGGGAAGCTGACGGGGTTCCTGGCCTATGTGGCCAGCGTGCAGGTCAAGTACACCCTGTTCACGGCCGCCGGAGTCCCGGTGCGCGCTACATGCACCGTCTCGCTTGAAGAGATAGCAGGGGATCCGCCGAAGCAGAACCCGACGTCCGGCGGCCTCGTGCCGCGGCGGGTGCACGTCGTTGTGGAAGGGGACACCCTTGCGGGAATCGCCTACAACGAATACGGCAACGCTTCCCTGTGGCGGGCGGTGGCGGCAGCGAACCGGATTGATGATCCGATGCGTCTGCGCTCCGGCACATCCGTGCTGTTGCCGGCAGTGAATGAGCTGCCATCCGTGGCACTGCAGGATGACCCGGCACGGGGCCGGGAGGTGATCCGTGGCTCACGGTGAAGAGTTCAGCAACATGCTGCTGGTGGAAGTCGCCGGACAGCCGCTTCCGCCGGACACCGCCGCACGGCTCGTGTCCGGCTACGTCGATGACAGCAGCAACGTTCCGGACCTGTTTGTGCTCCGCTTCAGCGATGAATATTCCTCCGTCCTGGACAAGGCAGGGATCAGCATCGGCGTGCCCGTCAAGCTGCTCGTCCAACAGAGCGGACCCGGAGGCCCGGAGCCGCTGCTGTCCGGCGAAGTCACCGCCCTCGAGACGGAGATGGACCACGACGGCCTGTATACGATCGTCCGCGGCCTGGATCATTCCCACCGCCTGTTCCGCGGGCGCCGGGTTGAAGCATATCTGCAGAGCACCGCGGCGGACATCGTCCGGAAGGTGGCCCAGCGCGCCGGAATCAAGGCCGGGACCATCGATGCGAAAGGCCCCGTGATGCAGCACGTGGCACAGGACGGCATCAGCGACTGGGACTTCCTGCACAGGCTGGCCATAGAAGCCGGCGTGGTCCTGTCCGTGTCCGGCGGCGCCCTGCACTTCACAGCCTCCACGGATGCGGCGACGGCACCGCCGGATGCCGGCGGGGCGAGAACCGAGCCCCTGGTGATCCAACGGGGCGTGAACCTCGTGTCCCTGCGGGGAACAGTCACCTCCGCTGACCAAGTGCCTGACGTCGAGGTCAGGGGCTGGGACGTCAATGCGAAGCGCGCCATTGTCGCCGTCGCACCGGCCAAGACGCGCAGCGCCAAGCTGTCCGAGGTGAATCCCGCGGCGCTTGCCAAGAAGTTTGACAGCCCGCGGTACATCGCGCCGGGAACGGCCTTTGACCAAGCGGCCCAATGCGAGGCCACCGCAGCTGCCCTCGCGTCCCGCCTGAGCGGGGCGTTTGCGGAGCTGGAGGGGGTGGCCCGCGGAAATCCCAAACTTCGGTCCGGTGCCGCCGTGTCGCTGAAAGGGGCCGGGAAGCCCTTTGACGGAAGCTACACGCTGAGCGCGTCCCGGCACGATTTCAGCCCGGACAGCGGCTACCTCACAACGTTTTCCGTGAGCCATGAATCCGAGCGGTCACTTTACGGAGTCGCAGCCGGCGCGAACGGCAGGGCCGCCGCCGTGCCCGGCGTTGTCAACGCCGTGGTGACTGCTGCGAAGGATCCGGAGAACCAGGGCAGGGTCAAGGTCAAGTTTCCGGTCCTGTCCGACAATTACGAAAGCTGGTGGGCGCGCACGGTCCAGGCGGGTGCAGGCGCCTCCCGTGGCGCCGTCGTACTCCCCGAGGTCGGGGACGAGGTCCTCGTCGCCTTCGGGCACGGCAGCTTCCAGCAGCCGTTCGTCCTGGGCGGCCTCTTCAATGGCAAGGACAAGCCCGACAAACCCTGGGCGGACCACATCGGTTCCACCGACGGCGCCGTGCAGCGGCGCGCGTTCGTCTCCCGTTCGGGCATGTTGGTTGAGTTCCTGGAATCGCCCGACGGCGAACAACTCACCGTCAGCACGCACGCCGGCAAGCAAAAGATCTCGCTCAGACAGAAACCGGACGCGGGAATCGAGATCCTTTCCGAAGGCCCCGTGAACATTACGGCCAAGAAGGATGTTTCGGTCACAACGCAGACGGGCGAGGTGGTCATCAAGGGCAAGAACGTGACAGTGGAAGCGGCCTCCGGCCTGGAGCTGAAGGGCGTCACCGTGAAGATCACGGGCAGCGGCTCAGCCGAAGTGAAGGCACCGAACGTCTTGGTGGCCGGAGACGCGACGGCTGAACTGTCCGGCGGAGCCACGACCACGGTCAAGGGCGGTCTGGTCCGCATCAACTGAGCCGGGAAGCAAAGGGCAGTCCACCGGGCGAGAGGAGGCAGTGACGTGGGTCAGGAGTTCATTGGTGCCGGCTGGGCGTTCCCGCTGCGCACCGACCGGACGGGCAGCATCGCGCTGGTTCACGATCAGCGAGAGATCGAGGAGAGCATCCACCTCATCCTGGCGACGTCTCCGGGCGAGCGGCCCATGCGGCCGGAATTCGGCTGCGCCGTCCACGACTATGTCTTCGCCCCTGCCGACGCGGCAACAGGAGGCGACATCGCCTACGCCGTCCGGGTGGCGCTCGACCGCTGGGAGCCCCGGATCGACGTCGAAAACGTGCTGGTCCATTTTGACGGGGCCGCCGATGGAATGCTGCTGATCGATGTGCAGTACACGATCAGGGGTACTAACGACCCCCGGAACCTCGTCTTCCCCTTCTACGTCATTCCGCGCAGCGGCGAGGAGGCTGCTTACTAATGCTCCCATCACCCAACCTCGATGACCGGCGGTTCCAGGACCTTGTGGACGACGCGAAACGCATGGTCGCGAACTATTGCCCGGAGTGGACCGACCACAACGTCTCCGATCCGGGCGTGACCCTCATCGAAACGTTCGCGTTCATGGTGGACCAGCTTTTCTACCGGCTGAACCGGGTACCGGACCGGCTGTACATCGCTTTCCTGGAGCTGCTCGGAGTGACCCTGCACCCGCCGACAGCCGCCTCCGTCGAGCTCCTGATGTGGTTGTCCGCTCCGCAGCCCGACGCCGTCTTCATTCCGCAGGGAACGGAGGCCTCGACGCGGCGCACGGAGGAGGAGGAGGCGGTGGTTTTCGCCACGACGAGGGAGCTGACAGTGCCGCCCCGCAGGCTGGCGCAAGTCATGACGCAGGCGGGCGGCGGAGCCCCGGTGCCGCATACCGAGTTCTTGCACGGGGACGGCGGCTTCGCCTGCTTCGGGACGCCGCCGGTGCCCGGGGACGCGCTGCTGCTCGGCTTGAACGATCAGGCACCCTCCTGCGCGGTGGCCCTGCGGTTCGAGTGCGAGGTCAGGGGAGTGGGAGTGAACCCCAGCAACCCACCGCTGGTGTGGGAGGCGTGGAACGGCGCCGGGTGGGCATCATGCGAGCTCGACTCCGACGGGACGGGCGGGTTGAACCGGCCCGGCGACGTCGTGATCCATGTGCCGCACACCCACACGGCCTCGCTTCTTGGAGGAGTCCGGGCGGGCTGGCTGCGATGCCGTGTGGTGGACCCGGTTGCCGGTTACCCGCCCTACAGCGCGTCCCCCACGGTGCACTTGGCGAGCGCCTTCACGATCGGCGGGTCCGTTCCGGCCGTCCACGCCGAAACGATATCCGGTGAGGTGATCGGAATGTCCGAGGGCGTCCCGGGGCAGTCGTTTGAATTGGGTCGCCGCCCCGTGGTGCCCGGCGGCGAGGACTTCGTGGTTGAGATCGCCGCCGGCTCCGGCTGGGATTCCTGGACCGAAGTGGACTCGTTCGCGGGATGCAGCCCGGACGACCGGGTCATCGCGATCGACCGCACAGCGGGCATCGTCCACTTCCCACCCGCAGTACGCGAGCCCGACGGGTCCCTGCACCACTACGGGGCCGTGCCGCCGGCCGGCAGCCCCGTCCGCGTTCCGCGGTACCGCACCGGCGGGGGGCCCAACGGAAACGTTGCAGCCCGGGCCCTGTCGGTGCTGCGGTCCAGCATTCCCTTCGTCAACAGCGTTGAGAACCGCCGCGCTGCCCACGGCGGGGTAGCTCCGGAGACCATTGAACAGGCCAAGGAGCGCGGGCCGCTGGCATTGCGAACCCGTGACCGCGCGATCACGGCCGAGGACTACGAACAGCTTGCGAAGCGCGCCGCGCCTGCCATTGCCCGGGTCCGCTGCATCCCGGCCGCGGGGCCCGATGAGGCTGGCGGGGTCAGGGTGCTGGTGGTTCCGGCGGCCGTCCCGGACAAAGAGCAGCGGCTGAAGTTCGAGGATCTGGTGCCGGATGACGTAACGCTCTCGGTGGTTGCGGAGTACCTTGACGCACGCCGTCCGGTGGGTGCCCGGGTCCTGGTTGAGCCGCCCTTCTACCGCGGCGTGACAGTCGTCGCCCAGCTCACCGCACGCCCCAGGACGTCGCGTGAGGCGCTGAAGCGCGATGCTCTGCGGGCGCTCTATAAGTACTTTGATCCGATCCGTGGCGGCCCGGACGGCGAAGGATGGCCGTTCGGCCGTCCCGTGCACGCCGGCGAGGTGCATGCGGTGCTGCAGAGGCTGGCCGGAACCGAGATCGTCGACGAGGTGCTGGTTTTCGCTGCCGATCCCATCACGGGACGGCGTGGTGAGCCGCTGCAGCGGGTCGAAGTGGAACGGAACGCACTGGTTTTTTCCTTTGACCACAGAGTCCGTGTGACGGAAGGGAGCTGAGATGCGCGGCATGGTGCCGGGGCTCAGCAGCGCGGTGCCCCTGGGCGTCCGGTTGCCGGCAGTCCTGCAGGAGGACGCGTTCCTCCAACGGTTCCTGCTGGCGTTCGACGACGCCCTCGCGCCGGTCTTCACGACGCTGGACGGGCTCGCCTCTTACCTTGACCCACGGTTGGCACCCGAGGATTTCCTGGACTGGCTGGCGGAGTGGGTGGGCGTGCGGCTGGACGAATCGTGGTCCGCCGCCCGGCGCCGTGACGTGGTTGCGCACGCGGCAACGATCCACCGGCGCCGCGGCACCGTCCCGGGACTGGCCGACGCCGTAAAGCTCGCCGTCGGCGGTGTCGTGGACGTCGAGGTTGCAGACAGCGGTGGTGCCGCATGGTCCTCGAGCCCGGGCGCGGAACTGCCGGGCCGGGCCGACGCGATGCTGCACATCCGCGTATCCGCCGCGGCGAGAGAGGACGTCGACCTCCGTCGCCTGGAGGGCATTATCAATTCCGTGAAGCCGGCCCACGTTCCCCACACCCTGGAGATAGTGCCCGGAGTTGCCCCTCGCGTTGATGATCCCTGAGGAGTCAAGGTGCTGATTTGTGGAGATTGCAGTGCCCGCAACAATGACGGCGAAAGCTTCTGCAGCAACTGTGGAGCGTATCTGGTCTGGCAGCGGCCAGCCGCCGCGGCGGAGGCAAAACGCCCGCCGCTGACGGCAGGCTCGGGCTCGGGAGCCAGCCCAGCCGTGACAACGGCACCCCTTCCCGTAATCCCTGGTCCGCCGGGGCTCGCGCCGGGTCCGCCGTCCGGTGTCCGGTCAGGTTCGGCGCCGGGCACGCCGTCCGGGGCTTCCACGGTCCGGCGCGGCGCCGGACCGGCCGAGGTCAGGCCCGGCCAGCCGGAAGTTCGGGCGCCGAGCCAGGTCCCGTTGCCCGATGAACGTCCGCCGCTTCCGGGAGAGCTGATCTGCGGCCGGTGCGGGGCCGGCAACAAGCGGGACCGGAGCTTCTGCCGGCGTTGCGCGGCCAGCCTCAAGGAGGCCGCCGCTGTGCCTGCGCCGCCATGGTGGCGGCGGTTGCTGAGCCGCCCCCAGCGGCAGGCGCTGCCGGCAGGAAGCCGGCCCAAGTGGCGGAAGCCATGGCGCTTCCCGGTGCGCTCGGTGTCGCTCCTCGCGGTTGTCGGGCTTTTTGGCGGCGCCGCCTACTTTGGCAGGGACGTGATCGCGGCGGGCGTGGCCCGCGTCCAGGATGAACTCGGAGATTCGGAAGAGCCGGCCCAGAGGATGACAGCGACGAGTAAGGCGATGAACCGGGGTCCGGAACTGGCCATAGACCATTTCTCCAACCGCTCGTGGGCTGCGGGAGCTCCGGGTAATGTCAGTGCTGCACTTGAGGCAGGCTTCGACAGGCCGTTCCGCCTGTCATACGTGGTCATCAGCGCCGGCGCGTCGAACGTGCGGGAAGTCTTCCTCAAGGAGCGGCGGCCGGTCAGGGTGGAGATCACCGCGATCCGCCCGGACGGGGGACAGGCTTCCCGGACCGTAGACCTCAAGGACGACTCCGCTCCCCAGAGCTTCTATATCGGGGCGGACCAGGCCTCCGCGGTGCGGTTTAAGATCCTGGACTCGACCGGTCCGGAGGGGGCACCCGTGTCCGTCGCCGAGGTCCAGTTCGCCGGCCGGCGGTAGCCGAGCCGTCCGGGACGGAAAGCCCGGCTGCGGCCGGTACGCCCAGGGAGTGCAGTATGAGGTGGTAGCGCCGTTGCGCGCGTTCCGCGGCCGCCGGATCCCCGAGGCGCCGGAAGGTCTCCACCAGGGTCCGCCAGGATTCGTCCCGCCAGGGATCAATCTCGACACTCCGGGTGGCGGCGGCGGCGGCATCGGCCGGGTTTCCCAGGACCAGCTCCAGGCTTGCCAGCGACGCCGCAGCTTCGGCTGCCCGCAGCCGGTACCTCTCACGGGTGTCGGTCACCCACTCCGCCGGACCGTCTTCCGGGAGCACCTCGCCGGTATACAGCTGGACGGCGCGGCGCAGCTCTTCGGCCGCGCCGAGGTGGTCTCCGGCCGACCGTGCCAGCGACGCATCATGCAGGGTCCGGTCGAAATCCGCCAGATCGAAGGCCGAGCCTTCGCCAAGCACCAGGGCGTAGGCCTCGCCCTGCCGGACGAGGAGCTGTTGGCCCTCGGGTTTGCCCGGAGGCTGGAGGGCTCCGCGCAGGCTGGACACGCTCACCTGCAGGGCATGCAGTGCCGAGGCAGTGTCCAGATCTGCCCACAATAACCCCGCCAGCCGTTCCCGGTGAACCGGGCGGCCAGCATTCAGGGAAAGAATCCGGAGTACAGTCCTGGCCTGGGGCCGCACTCTGGTCAGATCAACGCCAACACCGTCGCTGTGCAGTGCAAAACCACCGAAACAGCCCACCTTCAGCGATGGCGGCGGCGCACCGTCCGCTACCTCGACGGCGCGGCTAGCCGGTGCAAGGCCGGCAGCGTCAGCCGGGCCGGTCACTGACCGGCGCTTCGGGGCGTGCTGAGCGTCCGGGGCCTGGGGTTCCGCCGCGACCCACGTCCACGGCCGGCACACCAAACCCGCCGAGGTTCCGGTCTCTTGGGCCACCTGCATCAGTTCGCCATAGTGCACAGGCCATTGCAGGGCCATGGCCGCAAAAGCGATTGCAAGTGCTCCGGGAACTCCCGCCGCCCGCGCGAACGCCTCCGCTGACCGGGCCTCTTCGGCGGCTCCAGGCAAGTCCACAGCGGCACTCACGAGGGCCTGCGCGGAATGAGCCCACGCTTCCAGGGCACCTGCCTCGAGTCTGCGGAAGCGGACCGCCAATGCGCCGAACTCCCGGGCATCCGGGCGGCCCGCACGCAGCCGCACGAGGGCGGCGGAGGCTGCGACAAGTGCCGCTCCCCACTCGTCGCCCCGCTGCTCACAGCTGTCAATGATGGACCGAACGGACTCCTGACAGCCTGAGGTTCCGGGGAGGGCGGCCTGGACACCCTGGGCCAGGCGGGCCAGCCAGGTGAAACCGCGCCGTTCAGCCTGCCGCTGCACGGCGTCCAATTCCGCGGCCGCACCGTCAGGGTTGGACACCGAGGATTCCGGACCAAAAACAGCGAGTACAAGCTGGGCCGCGAGTGCAGCGGCCGGTTCCTCGTCCAGTAGCTCCGCACACCGCCGCAGCGCCGGCATGGAGGAGCGCTGATCTCCAGAAAGCAGACGCGACAAGCCATTGGCGAGGAATTCCCGGGGGCGGTGAGGATCGCCCATCGAGCGGGCGACGCCGGCGGGGTTCCCCTGGGTGGCCTCCCGAAGGCGGCCCGCCGGGCCCGGCCCCTGGGCGGCCGCGTCCCCGGCCCACACAGCCGCTTCCAGTTGAAGGTCTCTGGCCAATGCGAGCCACTCGGGATCGCTGGTCAGCGCGGGGACCCCGGCGGCGGTTCTGCAGGCGGCCGCGACGCATCCGTCATCGAGCAGTTGCCGCGACGCGGCCACGGCGCAACCGGCGTCATCCTGCAGCGCAGGCCCTGGAATCAGGGCAGCCCACCCGCAGGCACCCGGTTGCACGGCGTGCTTCCCCGCCCGTTCCAGAAGGCTCCGCACCTTGTCCCAGTCCTGGCCTTCGGCCAGCACCCCCAAGGCGGCGCCGAAGTCTCCCTCCTGTTCAAGGACAGTCGCTGTGCACTCACGGGTGCCACCGGCTCGGCTGTGCTGCGTGGCATCCAGCGTGCTAGCAAAGTAGTGTCGAAGCACCTCCGGGGCCCGCAGCGATGCGCCGTCCCCCTCACGCGAGATGACGCCGAGCTGTTCGAGGCGGTGCAGCAATTGCCGGCTGTCACGGCCCTCCAGGAGCGCGTCGCAGCGGGACGGTGTCAGTACGTCGAAAAGGCAGCTGCGGCGAAGCAGCAATTCCATGTCCTCGGAGGCTCCGGCGAGGACATGGTGCGTCAGGTAGTCCTGGACGTGGCGGGACGTCGGGCTGGGGGACTCAGCTGCCCGACGCCGTTCCACTGTGGAACGGCTTGTCGTCGCGAGGTGGAAGAGGTGCAGGGCCGCGGCCCAGCCGTCCGTCCTGGACGTCAGATTCAAAGTGCCGGCGGGACTCAGGGGCTGCCTATATGTGTTCCGGAAGAGCTGATCAACCTCATTCGCGCGAAAACGCAGGTCGTCACCGCCCACGGTAACGGCAGCAGGCAGCTCGGACCTGGCCAGATTAAAGTGCGGGGGGCGGCGGCTGCCCACGAGGAAATGCAGCTGCGGTGAATTGAGTGCAAGAAGACGCTCGAGTTCGGACTCCGCACACGAATGCGCCATCGCATGCAGGTCATCCACGACAAAAACGAACGGCTTTTCAAGCCGCCCCGCCAGGCTCTCCAGCTCGGCGAAGGAGCGGGGGGATTCCTGGTCGGCAGCCGTGCCGAGCGCCGCGGCAAAGCTGGTGAGCATTCGGCCGGGCTTTGCGTCCCCCGGAACGGACCGGTACCAGGCCACGGCGGTGGACCGTTGGGCCGCCCATTGCGCCAGGAGAGTCGTTTTGCCGGTCCCGGGCGGTGCGACTACGAGGCCAAGCCGCGCGTTGGAAGTGCCGTCAGAGCGGGGGATCAGGCGGGGCCGAAGGAGGCCTTTGACTTCCGGACCCCTCAGGGAATTCCCATGCCGTGTGGCTGCCATACCGTCCTGCTTCCCCCGGAAGGATTGCGTCCCAGCCTGGCTTAAAGTGTAGGGCTCATTCGTGCAGCGAATCGAGCATTTGCCGGCCTTCTTCCAAAAATCGACGGACTCTTGGTCACAACTCCAGACCAGACGGCTTCGGCCCGATGCTCAAGCACTACGGCCTGGACCGGGGTTCCGATTCCGGGGTGCCGGAGCGCAACATCGGCCTGTACGACGTCGGGGCCGTCTACAGTGCCACGGACAACGGTGTGTGTACCCTCGGCGAGGTTTTCGCCACGGACGGCCGGATCGACGCGTTGGCCTGACGGTGCTCACCGATGACAAGAAGTTCTTCCCCGCCTACAACGTGGCGCCGGTGTTCTATTCCAGGACCCTGGCTGCCCACCCGGAGCTTGAAGGGATTTTCGCGCAAATTTCTCCGCTGCTGACGGATACGACGATGCGCGGACTCAACTTGAAGGTCGACGTCGACGGCAAGGAGCCCGCGGATGTCGCCTTCGAATGGATGAAGGAACAAGGGTTCCTCACTGGGGCGCCATAGGCCGGGATCATTGCCGCGGGAACGTCACGTATCGGCCGTCTTCAGAGCCTGCACCTCATCCCTCAGGCAGTCTCCACCCCGCAGACACCGCTGGGTCCGTTCCGTGAGTAGGCACCGGAGCGGGCCCCGGTGAGTGCCCTGGCAAGGGCCTCGAGGGACACATCCTGCAACACGCCAATCAATCACGCGAAGTTGAAGTACCGCTCCGTAGTGTCACACCGCGAGCGCCGCGAACATGACTGCCATCGATGCCGCGCCTACGAGTTCCAGGACTGCGTCGCCGCGGCCCCGGTTGGTGTGGGGGCGGAGCCGCCGGACCAGGAGCAAGCCCCACACGGCTCCGGCCACCCCGAAGGCAACCGCCAGGACGAGGGCGGGCCGGGTGCTCCAGTCCGGCAGGGAGTCCGGCAAGGAGTCCGGCCAGGACCGGGGCAGCAGCAGCCCCGCAGCGGGCCCGCCGTGGTGCGCCGTCTGGCCCGGAAGCCCCGCGGCCCCCAGACCGGCCAGCGCGCCGTGGTTCCCGCGGACGTCCATCGCCGCCAGCATGTACGCCATGGCGGCCATCGTCAGCGCGTTGTAGAGCAAACTACCGAGGCCGTCTCGTCCCGGAAGTCGACCGTTCCCCGGCCCTGTGAATGGCACAGGCAGCCGGGAGACGGCGCGGAGGACGAACCACCACGCGGCCAGGCCGAAGAAGAAGATCTGGGGGAGTGCGGGCCACTGGAGCCCGGGGGAAGCATCAGCACCATGGCCGTCATCATGGCGGCGTGGAGTCCGAAACCGACCCGGGTGGCCGCTGGCGACTTGCGGCTGGCGCGGAACGCCGCGTACAGCGACGCTGCCAGCAGCAGTGCCGTCAGCCCCCAGCGCAGGAAATCGTTCTCGATCAACGGTGCCCTGTCAATGCTGCTCGTCGTGGTGGATCCGCTCGTCGAGCCGGTGGAGCGGCTCCCCGCTGCCGCTCCACTGCTTCGCGATAATCTCGGCGGCGATGGACACTGCAGTCTCCTCCGGTGTGCGGGCACCCAGATCCAGCCCCACCGGGCTGTGCAGCCGCGCCAGCTCTTCCTCGCCCAGGCCCGCCTCGCGCAGCCGGGCGATCCGGTCAGCGTGGGTCCGACGGGAACCCATGGCTCCGATGAAGGCAACGGGGCTTCCGCGCAGGGCTACCTCCAGCAGTGGTATATCGAATTTCGGGTCATGCGTGAGGACACAGATGACCGTCCGCTGGTCCACCAGACCCTTCTCCAGCTGCTCGGCCAGATAGCGGTGCGGCCACGCGTTGACGACTTCGGCCGCATCGGGGAACCGGGCGGGGGTGGCGAAGATGGCCCGGGCATCGCACACGGTGACTCGGTAGCCCAGGAAGGCTCCCAGCCGAGCCAGTGCCGAGGCGAAGTCGATCGCCCCGAAAACCAGCATCCGCGGCGGCGGGGCGTAGCTTGAGAAGAACACCCGCATGCCGGAGTCAAGCCGTTCGCCGTCGGGGCCGTAGGTCAGGATGCCGGAGCGGCCGGCGGCGAGCAGGCCTTGGGTGTCATCGCCGACGGCGTGATTGGCCCGCTCGGACCCAAGGTCGCCCTCGAACCCCCTGGGCCGCACGATCAGGTGCCGTCCCAGCCGGCTGCTGTCCGGGTGCTCGATGACGGTGGCGACCCCCACCCGGCGCTCGGCGGCGATGTCCCGCCCGACGGCGTCGAGCTCGGCGAAGCTCTGCCGTGAAACCGGCTCGACGAAAATGTCGATGATTCCGCCGCAGGTCAGGCCCACAGCGTAGGCGTCGTCGTCGCTGATCCCGTAGCGCACCAGGACCGGCGTGCCGTCCTCCCTGACCTGCGTGGCCAGCTCATAGACGGCGCCCTCGACGCAACCTCCGGAGACGGAGCCGACGGCCTCCCCCTCGGCTGTGACCAGCATGGACGCGCCCGGGAGCCGCGGGGCCGACTTGAAGGTGCTCACGACGGTGGCCAGACCGGCGATACGGCCCTTCTGCCAGCCCGGCATCATGGCTGCCAGCACATCACGCACGGAACTCCCTCAGCCTCCCGTACATCCGGATCATCCGGAACGCTGACCGCCGGCCGGCCCAGTAGGCGATACAAGCCACGACGGCCAGCAGCGCCAGGACCTTCCCGGGGCTGGCGAGCTGGTCCGCCACCACGCCTTTCGCGAGGCTCAGAGCGTCCAGGCTGCCGGTCCCGGGTGCGATTGGCGCCGCTGCTGCGGGTGCGGCTGGTGTGGGCGGATTGGGTGCGGTGGGCGCGGCTGCTGCGGGTGCGGAGGCAGCGGCCATGGCGCTCGACGGCAGGCCCGGAAGCTCCGAGGACTGTGCCGGGGCCGCCGGGGCAGCGACTTGGCCGGCGGCGGATTCGGCGGCGGCTTCAGCCGCGGGGACTGGGCCCGGCACCTTGGTTCCGGCGGCGGACGCCTGCGCCGTCACAGGCTCGGCGAGCATGGCTTGCAGATTGCTGGCGAAGAGGCGCATCATCTGCTCCGTGACGCTGCCGATCACCGCCTTGCCCATCGCGGCCGCCTTGCCCGAGAGCGCCAGGTCGGCGTCAACGGTGCCCCGAGTAGTGCCGCCGGGCACTTCGGTCAGGATCATGGTCACGGTGGCCTCGGCGGTGCCCTGCCCCCGGATCTCCTGCGCCTTTCCGCCAAGAACGGCGCGGTGCTCGGCCGCATTGCGCTCGACGACGTTCAGCAGACCCTTGTACTGCATGTTCACCGGCCCCAACTTGACCGTCATGCCGACCTGATAGGCGTCGTCAGAGAGTTTGTTCAGGATCTTGGCCCCGGGCAGGCAGCCCGCGACCCGTTCGAAATCCATCAGGGTGTCCCAGACCTCGTCGATGGGTGCGACCACCGAGAATGTGCTGTCGATCTGCATTAGCTCGTCCTTCTCTCGAGTGATGACCGGCCGTCGCCGCGGATGGCAGCCGCCATCTCTGCCAAAGCCGTGAAGCTGTGTCCGCTGACGAAGGCATCGCAGTACGGCAGGGCAGCCGCCATTCCGCCCGCCAGCGGCCGGTAGCCGGGGGCCGCCTTCCGGGGATTGACCCACACCATCCGGTAAGCCAGCCTACGCAGCCTCGCCATCTGGGCTGCGACCTGAGCGGGATCCTCCTGGGCCCAGCCGTCCGAGAAGATCACCACGACGGCGCCGCGGGCCAGCCCGCGGCGGCCGTGTTCGTCGACGAACCGGCGGAGGCTATCGGCGATCCTGGTGCCCCCGGCCCAATCGGGCGCCGTGGCGGCGGCCCGGGCCAGCGCCACGTCGGGATCGCGCAGCGATAGCTGCCGCGTCAGCCGAGTCAGGCGTGTGGAGAACACGAACGCCTCGGCCCCGGCAGAGGCCACCGCCCCCTGCAGCAGCGACACGAAGACCCGCGCATAGGGTTCCATCGAGCCGGAGACGTCGCACAGCAGCACCAGTTTGCGCCGCTGTTCACGCCGCCGGGCGTACAGCAGCCGGGTGGTGTCGGAGCCGGAACGCCGGGCCGCGCGGACCGTGGCGCGCACGTCCAGCCGGGCGCTGCTGTGGGCGGATTTTCGGGTGCGGCGGCTCAGGCGCGACGGAGTTGCGAGCAGCATCCGGAATGCCAACCGCCGGATGTCCTGGACTTCCTCGGAGGACAGCTCGGCGAAGGACATCCCGTGCAGGTGTTCCTCGGTTGAGGCCATGGCCAGGACGGCTTCATGGGCGGCCGCGTCGTGGTCCCCGGAACTGGTGGGCGCGGCCGAGGCTACGGCGGAACGGGGCTGCTTACGGGGCGGCGCACTCCGGGTAGACCGGTTGTCGGCCGCGGCGGGTCGGGTGCGGGCTTCTTCCGGGCCGGCCGACGGCGGGCTTCCTGGCCCACGCGGGCCGGCAAGCCGCGCGGCGGGGTCGAAGTCGCTGCGGAACACGGTGGTGAAGACGGCGTCGAAGACCGGGAGCTGTTCGCGCGCGGTCACCAGCACCACCCGGGACGTCCAGTAGAGCCTTTCGACGTCGTCTGGCGGTACCAGCCGGAGGGCTTCGGCCAGCCGGACCGCCCGGTCCGGGGAGCAGGAGAGACCGGCCCGGCGCAGGGCGGTGACGAAGGCAGCGGACAGGGCGGCCGCCTCCACCGTCGGGAGAGTGATGGCCTCAACCATCGGTGCCGTCCACGAGCCAAGCCGCCCCGCGGGCGCCGACCAACTCCAGGTCGTCACGGTTCTTGACGATCGAGCCCCAGGTCTGTTCCGCCGTCGCGGCGTCGATGCGTTCGATGCCCAGCACGGCGAGGGCGGACACCCAGTCGATGGCCTCCGAGATCCCCGGAGGCTTGGCAAGATCCAGGCTGCGCAGCTTCGTGATGACGGCTGCCGCCTGCAGCGCCAGCGGGCCGCTGCTCGCCGGCACCCGGCGGCGCACGATTTCCGCGATCCGGTCCGGTCCCGGGTAGTCGATCCAGTGGTAGAGGCAGCGGCGCGTGAGGGCATCGTGCAGGTCCCTGGTCCGGTTTGAGGTCAGGATCACGATCGGGGGATGGGTGGCCCGTATGGTGCCGAGCTCCGGGATGGTGACCGCGGCCTCGGCGAGCAGCTCAAAGGTGAACGCCTCGAATTCGGCGTCGGCGCGGTCGATCTCGTCCAGCAGCAGCACCGCCGGGCGCGGGCCGGGATGCTCGATCGCCTGCAGCAGGGGGCGCCGCAGCAGGTACTCCGGGCTGAAGAGGTCGGCTTCTGTGACGGAGGCGTCCCGCACCTCGGCCAGGCGGATCCCGAGGAGCTGCCGCTGGTGGTTCCACTCGTAGAGGGCCTCGCCGGCGTCGATCCCCTCGTAGCACTGCAGCCGGTACAGCGGCGTGTCCAGCAGCTCCGCCAGGGCCTTCGCCGCCTCCGTCTTGCCCACCCCGGCCTCACCCTCCAGCAGGATCGGCTGCGGCAGCCGGACGGCGAGGAACAGCGCCGTGGCCAGGCCGACATCGGCCAGGTAATCGCCCCGGTCCAGCGCCGCCATCAGCGACGGGACATCGGGCACCCTGCGCTGCACGTCTTCCTCCGCGCCGGTTCGCGCCGCCGTGTTCACCGGGAGCCTCCGGCTGCCAGGATCAGCCCGGCGGTCCTGCGGTGAGTGGGGGAGGGCTCAGGTAGTAAGGGCATAGCGCTCCGGATCCTTGCGGAAGGCGGCACGGCAGCCGGGTGAGCAGAAGTACACGGTGACGCCGTTGTGTTCAAGATGCAATGACGTCTCCACCGCTGCGACGGTCATGCCACAGACCGGATCGATCGCGGTTCCCGGGGCCGCGTCCGGCATCCCTGCGGGCGTGGCAGCGGGTGCGACGGGCGGCGGGTGATGCCGGGCCCTGGACCGTTCCTGGATGAGCTGGGCGAGAATCGACAGGGCGATCTCGCCAGGGGAGCGGGCCCCTAGCTGCAGCCCGGCCGGCGTGAAGACCCGC
The DNA here is from genome assembly GCF_054059215.1 of Arthrobacter sp. UYCu723. Classification (NCBI taxonomy): domain Bacteria; kingdom Bacillati; phylum Actinomycetota; class Actinomycetes; order Micrococcales; family Micrococcaceae; genus Arthrobacter; species Arthrobacter sp. UYCu723. Next base: position 4,129,952 of record NZ_JBSSBW010000001.1, on the reverse strand, counting down.
GCGCGCTGCTCTGCGTTGATCTCGAGGGAGTCCAGCACGGCGGCGCCCCGCGTCTCGCTGGCCACCAGCGCGACGTAGGGCACGCCGGCGCGCAGGGCCGCCTCGAGGGCTACTTCCTCCGCCTTGCCGTGCGAGGCCACGATCAGCGCCGCGTCGTCTGCCCGGGGTTCCGCGGACTCCCCGTCCGTGAGCTCCATGGCCAGGCCGACGCCGGAGCCGAGCGTCGCGAGGGCCTGGGCTACCGGCGTCGTGCCCACCACCAGGACCCGGGGCTCCGGGATGCGCGGCTGCAGGAAGATCTCGATGGCGCCGCCGCTGAGGCAGAGGTTGGAGACCTCGACGGCGCCCTCTTCAGCGCTGCGCGACGGCTCGCTGGGGAGCACGCGCAGCAGCAGAGGCTCCCCGGACGCCAGGACCTGAAGGCCGTACTCCCGTACCGAGGACTCGACGCAGTTTCCGCCCACGAAGCCCTGGATTTCACCGGTGGGCAGTACCAGCGCGGTGTCCCCGGCGTGGGCGCTGGTAGGCCGCTGGGCGCGTACCACCGTGGCGTGGACGAACGGCTCACGGCGGGAGGCGAGATCATTCGCCCGGGCCGTAAGGGACTCCGCGGCCGTGGTCATGTCAGATCGGTGGCCTTGCGCGGCCCTGCATCGCGGCCCAGACCCGGGCCGGCGTGCACGGCATGTCCATGTGCACCACCCCGTAAGGCGCGAGGGCATCGACGACGGCGTTCACGATCGCCGGCGGCGAGCCGACTGTGGCGGACTCTCCGATGCCTTTCGCGCCGATCGGGTGGTGCGGGGACGGGGTGACGGTGAAACCGGTCTCCCAGTCCGGCACTTCCATGGCAGTGGGGATCAGGTAGTCCATGAAGGACCCGCCGAGGCAGTTGCCGTCGGCGTCGAACTCGATGATCTCCATCAGCGCCATCCCGACGCCGTCGGTCAGTCCGCCGTGCACCTGGCCTTCGATGATCATCGGGTTGATCCGGGTGCCGCAGTCGTCCACCGCGATGAAGCGGCGCACCTTGACGTGGCCGGTGCCCGGATCGACGTCGACGACGCAGATGTAGGCGCCGAACGGGAACGTCAGGTTCGGGGGATCGTAGGTGACCTCGGCGTCGAGGTTGCCGTCAACGCCCGCCGGCAGGGCCACTGTGCCGTGCGCGCCCATGGCAATTTCGGCGATGGTCTTTCCGGCGCTGGGATCGCCCTTCACGAACCAGCGCCCTTTCTCCCATTCCAGGTCTTCCGGCCGGGTTTCCAGCATGGCGGCGGCGACGAGCTTCGCCTTCTCGCGCACCTTTCGGGCCACGAGGGCGACGGCGCCGCCGCTGACCGGCGTCGAGCGGCTGCCGTAAGTGCCCAGCCCGAACGGTGTCTGGTCCGTGTCGCCGTGGACCACATCGATGTCTTCCGGCGGGATGCCGAGTTCCTCGGCGACGATCTGCGCGAAGGTCGTCTCGTGGCCCTGGCCCTGGCTCTGCACCGAGATCCGGACCACGGCCTTGCCGGTGGGGTGGACGCGCAGTTCCGCGCCGTCCGCCATGCCCAGGCCCACGATGTCGAAGTGCTTGCGGGGTCCGGCGCCCACCGTTTCGGTGAAGAAGGAGACCCCAATCCCCATCAGCTCACCGCGCTCGCGTTTCTCCTTCTGCTCGCGCCGGAGCTCGTCGTAGCCGGCCATCTGCATGGACAGCCGCATGGCGGGTTCGTAGTTGCCGGAGTCATAGACCCAGCCGGTCTTGTTGGCATACGGGAACTGTTCCGGCTTGATGAAGTTCTTCAGCCGCAGCTCGGCCGGATCCATTTCCAGCTTACGGGCCAGGATGTCCACCATCCGTTCGACCAGGTAGACCGCCTCCGTGACGCGGAAAGAACACGCGTAGGCGACACCGCCCGGCGCCTTGTTCGTGTAGACGCCGGTGACACTGCAGTACGCGGCCTTGAGGTCGTAGCTGCCGGTGAAGATGGAGAAGAAGCCGGCCGGGGTCTTGGTGGGCTGGGCGGTGGCGTTGAACGCGCCGTGGTCCGCGAGCACATTGGTCCGAACGGCGAGGATCTTGCCGTCCTTGGTGGCCGCGATCTCGCCCTGCATGATGTAGTCACGGGCGAAGGAGGTGGACATCAGGTTCTCGGAGCGGTCCTCCACCCACTTCACCGGCCGGCCGGTGACGATCGAGCCGACCACGGCCAGGACGTACCCGGGGTAGATGCCCACCTTGTTGCCGAAGCCACCGCCGATGTCCGGGGACACCACCCGGATCTTGTGCTCGGGAATCCCGGCGACGATCGCGAAGAGGGTGCGGTGGGCGTGAGGGGCCTGGGTTGTCTCGTAGAGGGTCAGCTTCCCGTTGACGGCGTCGAAGTCCGCGACGGCGCCGCAGGTTTCCATAGGGGCCGGGTGCACCCGCGGGTAGACGATCTCCTGCGACACGACGACGTCGGCGGAGGCGAACACCGCCTCGGTCTCCGCCCTGTCGCCGATTTCCCAGTCGAAGATCCGGTTGTCCTTCCGGCCCTCAATGTCGTCACGGATCACGGGGGCGTCCGCATCGAGGGCCTTGCGGGCGTCAATGACCGGGGGGAGGACGTCGTATTCAACTTCGATGAGTTCCAGTGCGTCCCGGGCCGCGTAGCGGTCCTCGGCCACGACGAACGCGACCTCCTGCCCCTGGAAGCGGACCTTGTCGGTCACCAGTACGGCCTGGACGTCCGCGGAGAGCGTCGGGGCCCAGGCCAGCTTGAGTCCCAGGAGATCCTTTCCGGTGATGACGGCCAAGACCTTGGGATGGGCCAGGGCATTGGTGGTGTCGATGGAGACCAGCCGGGCGTGCGCTACCGGGGCGCGCAGAATGGCGCCGTGGAGCATTCCGGGCAGGACGATGTCGTCGAGGTAGTGGCCCTTGCCGCGCACGAAGCGTGGATCTTCCTTGCGCTGGATACGGCCAAAGCCGATGGGGCGGTCCTCATCGCCGGCCGCGGGGTTGCCGGGCCGCTCGTGGATGACGGTCATGCCTTCACCTCCGTGTCCTCTAGCTCCGTCGCACTTTCCGGGACTGCTGTGTCCGTGCCGTCGACTTCGTCTGCTGCGGCGTCGCTGTCGGCGCCTGCCGGGTGGGCCGCGGCCCACTGCACTGAACGGACGATCGTGGCGTAACCGGTGCACCGGCAGATTTGGCCCGAAATGGCCTGCCGGATCTCGGTGGGGTCCGGATGCGGATTCTTGTCCAGCAGGGCACGGGCGGTGAGCATCATGCCGGGGGTGCAGAAGCCGCACTGCAGCCCGTGCTCCTCCATGAAGCCCTGCTGGACGGGGTCCAGGGTTCCGCCGCTCGCGAGCCCCTCGACGGTGCGGATGTCGTGCCCGGCGGCCATGGCGGCCAGGACGGTGCAGGATTTCACGGGCTGCCCGTCCATGAGGACCACGCAGGTCCCGCAGTTGCTGGTGTCGCAGCCCCAATGCGTGCCGGTCAGGCCGAGGACCTCGCGGATGTAGTGGACAAGGAGCACCCGGGGTTCAATGTCGCTCGTGACTTCGCTGCCGTTCACGGTCATGCTGATCTGCATCCGCTTCAGCCTTCCTGGGTCCGGGCGGCGCGGGTGCAGGCAAGCCGCAACACCCGCCGCGTGAGTTCGTCGGCGAGGTGCCGCTTGTAGTCGATCGGGCCGCGCTGGTCATCCACCGGATCACAGGCCGCCGCAGCGAGGCGTCCGGCCTCGGCGAACAGTTCCTCCGTGGGCCGCTGGCCCCGCAACACCGCGGCGGCCTCCGCAACGGTATGGTCCAGGCCGAGGGCGGTAAGTCCGACGGCGGCGTCGGCGATGCTGCCGTCCGCCGCGAGCGTGACGGCGGCACCGGCCGCTCCCACGGCCCAGTCGCCCACCCGGCGTTCGACCTTCTCGTAGGCGCTGCCCGAGCCCGGGCGGATGGGGAAGCGGAGCTCGCACAGCAGCTCATCCTGGCCCACGGCCGTTTCGTAGGGGCCGCGGTGGAAGTCGGCCATGGTCAGGATGCGCTCGCCGCCTGGTCCGCGGATGACTGCTTCCGCGGCCAGGACATTGCACACTGTGGACAGGTCCTCCGCCGGGTCTGCCTGGCAGAGTGAGCCGCCGATGGTGCCGCGGTTGCGCACCACCGGATCGGCGATTACGGACTCGGCGTCCCGGACGATGGGGAAGAGCCCGTTAATTTCATCGGACTCGAACAGCGTGGTGTGGCGGGTCAGGGCGCCGATCCGCAGCTTGTCGCCGTCGCGGAGGATGAAGTCGAGCTCGTAGAGGTCGTTGATGTCGATGAGCCAATCCGGCCGGGACAGCCGGAGCTTCATCATCGGCAGGAGGCTGTGACCCCCGGCGACCACCCGTGACTCCGGGCCGTGGCGCGAGAGGAGTGCCAGCGCGTGGTCCACCGAGGTGGCCCGCACATAGTCGAACGGAGCCGGAATCTGCATAGTCCCTACCTCACTCCCGGGCGCTGGCAAACGTCGCGCAGCACCGATTTGAGGAAAGTGTTGCTCCGGCTGATACGGAGTGTCAATATCGTCATAAGCGAAAGGTTATGACGCCGTGTCGATGACATTGAGCCAACTCCGCGCGTTCGCCCTCGTGGCCCGGCTGGGCTCGCTTCATGCTGCGGCGGAAACCCTGGAGGTCAGCGAACCGGCCGTGTCCTCCGCCCTGGCCGCGCTCCGGCAGGACCTCGGCGACCCGCTCTTCGTGCGCGCCGGAGGCGGGATTGCCTTGACGCCCGGCGGCCGGGCCTTGACCGACTACGCCCAGGACATCATCGGTCTGGCGGATCAGGCCCGGTGGGAGGTCTCCAACGCCAAGAACGACGCCGGGCGGCTCAAGATCGTTGCGACCGCACCTTTTGCCGAGCATGCGGCCGGCCGGCTGCTCGACGTCTTCACGAAACGGGTGCCGGGCGCGTCGGTCGACGTGGTGGTCGAGTCCGCGGAGGACCTTTGCTCCCTTCTGAAGGAGCGTGCGTACGACATCGCCCTGGGCGCACGGCCGACGGCGCCCGCCGGCACCGCGGTGACGGAGCTCGGCCTGGAGTCGGTTGCGTTCCTGCGCTACCAGCGCGCTGTTATTGCCGCGCCATCCCATCCTCTGGGCCGGCTGCACGGACCGGTTTCCGTGCAGCAGCTGATGGGCCGGCCGTGGTTTGCCGGCCCGGCCGGGATCCAGGACAGCACGGAGGAAGGACGCTGGCTGGCCTCCACGGGCGTGGGGCCGGACATCATCCGGCTCAGCAGCGAGACTGACGCCCTCGCCGCCGTCCGGGCGGGGGAGGGCATCATGCTGGCGCTTGGCCACATTGTCCGGGCTGAACTCCACAGCGGGACGCTGGTTCGCGTGCCCGTCGTCGGGACCCCGGTCTCTGGCCTCTGGTGGGCCAGCACGCTGGACCACCGACGGACCACAACGGTGGCGCAGACGCTGCAGCGATTCGTCGGTACCGCGGATGCGACCGCCGCGATGGTCGCCCCGGGAGGTTCGCGCGGACTTGAGCGCCGGGGGTCGAAGTTCCACGTCGCCTTGTGGAGTTAGTGGCAGTGAGCCGGCCGAAAATGCCCTGTGCAGCATTGCACATGGCCGGTGTCGGTGCTAACCCTTGAGGCGTAGCCGTTCGACTCACGCAGTTTACGAAGGGAAGTACCAATGACTCTGACCCGAGATGAAGACAGCTCGCTGCGGCATTGGAGCGGCCGCCTGATCCAGGCACTGCAGATACTCGATCTGGAAGTCGACCACGAGAAGATCATCCAGGTCGCGGAGGAATCGGCGAAGGCCGTCGGACCGCACGCGGACGCCATCAGCGCGTTCATCGTGGGCTATGCGGCCGGCACCGCGTCCACTAGCGGTCGCAAGAGCACCCAGGCGGCTGTTCACGCCGCCTCCAACAAGGTCCTTGAGCTGTGCGAGCACGGCGAGTCCGGCGGCCCCGACGAAAAGGGCTGGGCCAAGAGGGCCCAATAACGGCCGGTGACTCGTTCGGGCTGGTTGTCGACATGACTCTTGGCGCCGGCGACGCCTCCTGACGGGCCCCCGGGCCCCCGGGACCGTGGAACAGAGGGCCCGGGGGTTTCTGCAGGGGCGTCGCCTGTACGCGGTTGTTTACGCGGTTACCGGCACCAGCGCCGCCCGCTCCTTCTTTGACTTGGCGAAGCGGAGATAGAGCGACGGAACAATGAACAGGTTAAGCAGGGTGGATGTGACGAGACCGCCCAGGATGACGACGGCCATGGGGTGCTCGATCTCGTGGCCCGGGACTGTGCCCATGACGACTAGGGGCACCAGGGCCAGTCCGGTGGCCAGGGTGGTCATGAGGATCGGCGAGAGCCGTTCCCCCGCTCCGCGCAGCACGAGGGCTCGGCCGAAGGTGTCGCCCTCATTTTTTTCCAGGTGCTGGCAGTGGTTGATGAGCAGGATGCCGTTACGCGCCGCGATCCCCATGACCGTGAGGAACCCGACGACCGACCCCAAGGACAGGACCCCGCCGGAGATGTACGCGGCAATGACCCCACCGACCAGGGCGATCGGCAGCGTCAACAGCGAGAGTATTGCCAGCCGCCAGCTCCGGAAAGAGGTCTGCAGCAGCAGCAGGATCAGGGCAAGGGCCGCCACCGCGAAGATCATGAGGCGGTTCGTCGCCGCCTCGCGCTCGGTGTACTCACCCAGCAGCTGGACGCTGTAGCCGGGCGGCAGCACCAGGGCGTCCAGCCGATTCTGCAATTGGCCAACCACGACCCCCAGATCGGCGCCCTTGTCGAGGAACGATCCCACTTCAACCCGGCGGGACCCGTTCGTGCGGTCGATCTGGTTCGGCGTCGCCTGCAGTTTGACGGCCGCGACGTCGGCGAGGCGGACTTGCTGGCCGCTGGGGGTGTCGATCGGCAGATCCTCGATGCTGGTCACGCTGGAGCGGGTTGCTGGGGTGCTCCAGACCTGGACGTCATAGGCCCGTCCGTCCCGGAAGACGTCGCCGACCTCTTCCCCGGCGACCAGCGTCGCGGCGGCGCGCCGCACGTCGCCGGGTTTGAGCCCGTATTTTTGTGCCGCGGGAAGATCCACAGTGACGGTAATCTGCGGCACCTCCACCTCGAGGGACACATGGGCGTCATCGGTGCCCTGAATGTCATCGAGGATCGTCTTGACCCTTTGGGCCTGTTCCCGCAGCACGTTGAGATCATCACCGTAGACACGGACCACAATGGGCTCGCTGGCCCCTGTCAGGACTTCCTCGATCCGCTCCTTCAGATAGGTCTGGACGTCGCGGTGAAGGCCCGGGTAGCCGTCCACCACTTCCTGGACCGCGGCCAGTGTCTGGTCATAGTCGGCGTGGCGGTCGATGCTGATCCAGTGCTCGCCGGCATTGACACCCACGATCTCGTCCGCCGCGAACGCCTGCCCGATGTGCGTCCCGCAGTTCAGCACGCCTGGCACCTTGAGGAATTCCTCGCAGCCGCGCTGCGAGATCCGGTACTCCTCCTCCGCCGAGGTTCCCGGCTGCGAGATCCAGTGCATCAGGAAGTCCCGTTCCTTGAACGTGGGGAACAGCGACGAGCCCATCAGGGGGGTGATCGCCAGGCCCACGACGGCGAGGACGCCGAAGCCGGCATAGCCGTAGCGGGGACGGTTCATGATCCGGGACAGCACGGCGTGGTAGCCGCGCTTGAGCACCCTGACCAGCGGCGGGTCCCGCTCCTCAAGCTTCGCATTACCCAGCAGGATCAGAGCCAGGGCCGGCGTGACAGTCAGTGCTACCAGCATGGAGGCGAGGACTGCCAGGGTGTAGGTGATGGCCAGCGGCCGGAAGAAGACGCCGGTCAGTCCGTCCAGGAAGAAGATCGGCACGGCGGCGACCACAATGATCAGGGTCGCGTACACGATCGGACTTCGCATCTCGAGCGAGGCCTTCAGGACCACCGAGGCCGCCGATTCGTCGCTGCCCCGGGCGCGGTGCTGCCTCAGCCGGCGCATGATGTTTTCGACGTCGATGATGGCGTCATCCACCACCACGCCCACAGCGATGACCAGCCCCGCGAGGACCATCGTGTTGATCGAACTGGACGTGAAATAGAGGACCAGCGCGGCAGTGAGCAGCGAGAGCGGAATAGCAATCAGGCTGATCAGGGCCGTGCGCCATTGGAAGAGGAAGGCGCCGAGGATCATGACGACGAGCAGGCAGCCCAGCAGCAGGGCGATGCTGAGGTTGGAGATGGACTCCTCGACAAAGCTTGCCGGGCGGAAGATCGTGGTGTCAAAGCTGATCCCGCTCATCCCCGGCTGGAGCTCGTGCAGGGCTTCCTCAACGCCCTTGGTCACGTCCAGGGTGTTGCCCCAGGGCAGCTTCTCGACGATCAGCATGAGCCCGTGCCCGTTGTTGATGACGGCATCACCAATGAGCGGCTGGTGGTCCTCCACGACCTGGGCGATGTCGCCCAGGTGCAGTGCCACACCGTCCTTTTCCCGGATGGTCACCTGGGCCAGATCCGCAGGCGTCTGGATAGGCTGGACGTGCCGGACACCCATTCTCTGGGTCGGACTGTCGATGAAGCCGCCCGTGCCGATGAACCTTCCCGGCGAGTACTTCAGCAGCCCGGCGTCGAGGGCTCCGGCGGTGACCTCCATGACCTGGTTGAGCGACACGTTTTGGGCCTTGAGCTTGTCCGGCTCCACCTGGACCTGCAGCATCTGGAGCCGTTCGCCCCAGATGGCTACATTGGCCACGCCCGGCACGCGGAGTAGCCGGGCCCGGATGGTCCAGTAGGACAGCATGGACATCTCGATCAGGGACCGGTTGGGCGAGGTCATCCCGATCTTCATGACCCGGCTCGTCGCGGACAGCGGCTGCAGCATCACGGGCGGGGCCGCCCAGGTAGGCAGCGCCGCAGTCACGGCCGCCATCCGCTCTGACACCAGCTGGCGGGCGTCGAGCAGTTCGGTACCCTGATGGAATATCAGCACGATCGAGGACAACTGCGGCACGGACTTCGACCGCAGCTCGTCCAGGCCCGGCATGCCGCCCACCGCCGCCTCGATCGGGACGCTGACCAGCTCTTCGACTTCCTGCGCGGTCAAACCCAGGCAGGCGGTTTGGATTTCCACACGGGGCGGCGCGAATTCGGGGAAGACGTCCACGGACGCGGAGCCCAGCTGCAGGGAACCGAGCAGCATTACCGCGCACGCGAGGGCGACGACGATGGTTCTGAACTTCAGGCTGATGCCTATGAGCCAGCGCATGTCAGCGCGCCGTATCGAATTCGGCGCCGTACAGTTCCTCGGCCCCCGTGGTGACCACAACGGTGCCGGGTGGCGGCCCGTCCGTCAGGAAGGCGACGGCGCCGCTGATGCGTTCGACGGTGACGGCCTGGCGGACGAAGACCCGGGGCTCGGGATTCGTGTAGACCCAGGTCTTGCCCGTGCTGTCGTACAGGATGGCCCAGTAGGGCACGGTCAACTTCTGGGTCTGCGGATCCGTGGCCGTGACGTCGGTCTGGAGCCCGGTCCGTTCGACGGCGTGCTCCGTCAGGGTGATGCGGTGGAGATCCGTTCCCGGGACCTCGGCAAGGACCGCAGGGTCGGCCCCGGACGGGGCCGCTTCCGGCGTCGGGCCGCAGCCCGCAACGCACAGGGCCAGGAAGGCCGCGATGATGAGGGCCATGGTCCTGCTGCCCCGCAAAGATGTCGCGTTCATGATGCATCCTGACTTTCCGGCCGGGCCAGGGGATGATCCTTGACCGCATGGTTCATCGCTGCTTCCGGTCCGAACCGGAGCAACACGGCGGGTACAACGAACAGAATGAAGAGGGTCGAGGTGAGCAGTCCACCGCAGATGATCACCGCGAGCGGCTGAATGATTTCCGTTCCGATCACGCCGCCGAACAGCACGAGCGGCAGCAGCGCCAGTGCCGTCATCACAGCCGAGATCAGGACCGGCCCCACCCGCTCCCTCGCGCCGCGGATTACACTGGCGGACCCGGAGGCGGTGCTGTCCTCTGCCCGCAGGCTCCGGACATGGCTGACCAGCAGGATGGCACCGCGGGCGGCGACGCCGAGGATGACGGCGAATGCGACAAAGGAAATCAGCGAGTTGACCGCGCCGGTGGCCATGGCAGCCAGCACGCCGCCGGACAGGGCTACGGCCAGGCCCAGGAAGACCGGGGCGGCGAGCCGCCAGCTTCCCAGGGCCGTCTGCAACAGGACCAGGATGCCTGCTGCGGCGATCGCCGCCAGCACCCACAGCCACTGGAAGTTGCTCTGCTGCTGCGCATACTGGGTGAGGATCTCCGCGTGGTAGGCCAGCGGGAACTGAATCTGCTGAAGTTTCATGTCGATTTCCTGCTGGACCTCGCCCAGCGCGCGGCCCTGGATTTCGGCCTTCACATCGATGCGGCGGGACGTGTCGTCGTGCAGGATCACCGCCTCATTCCCGACCATGGTGACCTGGGCGACGTCGCCGAGGCGCACGTGCCCTCCGTTGGGAGTGTCGATGATCAGGTTCCGGACGCTGTCCAGGCTGTTCCGGGTGGACGCCGCACCCTTCACGATCACCGAGAAGACCTTCTGTTGTTCGTAGAGGTTGCCGACTTCGATGCCCTGCAGCAGGGCTGCCGCCGCGCGTCGGATGTCGCCGGGTACGACGCCGGCCTTCTGGGCTAAGGCCAGATCCACCTTGACCTCCGCGATGGGTTGTTCATTGGGTGCATCGACCCGGGGATTCACGACGCCGGCCGTGTGTTCCAGTATCTGCTGCACCTCGCCGGCTTTCTGCCGCAGGGTTGCCATGTCCAGCCCGTAGACCCGGACCGCGAATCCGCTGTCGCCGGCCTCCCGGATCTCGTCGATCTGCTGCTGCGGATAGGTGGATACCTTGCTGGACAGGCCGGGATACCCGTGGACCACCTGCTCGATAGCAGCGGCAGTGTCGCTGTACGAGGCGTCCGGGGCCACCGTGATCCACAGTTCGCCTGAACTGACGTCACCGATCTGGTCCGAAGTGACTGCGCGTCCCACGTGCCCGCCCACGTTGGCTACACCGGACACGGTTCGGAGTTCGTCGGCGGCCGCCTCAGTAATGCGGCTCATTTCCTGGTCCGAGGTACCGGCTACCGCGCTCCAGTGCACCACGAGGGTCTTGTCGGCCAGTACCGGCACGATCGGACGGTTGCTGGCCAACTGGGGCACCAGTGCAAGTCCGGCCAGGGCGATCACTGCCGAGGCGGCGAAGACCCAGCGGGTCTTCCCGGCCAAACGCGAGACGAGCCGGCCGTATCCGCTTTCCAGCCGCTTGGCGGCGCGGACGTCCCGCCGCGGCGCTGAGCCGCCGGGGAGGACAGATGACAGCGCCGCGGTAACGGTCAGTCCCACGATCATCGAGACGGCCATGGCGAGCAGGTAGGAGAGCACGAGGGGCCCGAACAGCGCACCGTTTTCGCCTGCGACGAAGAGCGCGGGCACGAGGGCCAGCGCCATGATGAGCAGGGAATAGAGAATGGGGGTGCGAACCGCCCGCAGGGCTCCGGTGATCAGGCCTTCCCGTGCTTCCCTCGCCTCCTGGGCCGTGGCCCCGGCGTCGGTAGTCTCCTTGCCTCCGGTTGCGGTGGAGGCCCGGACTGCCCGGGCGGCCCCCGTGAGGTCTTCGGCGACGTCGCCCACGATGACGGCGAAGGCAAGGACCATTCCGGCCAGGACCATGGTGTTCATGCCGGTCCCGCGCGCGTAGAGCACCAGAGCGGCCGCGGTCAGCGATACCGGGATGGTGATCAGGCTGATGAGAGCCGCGCGCCAGGACCGGAAGAACGCCCCGAACAGTGCCACGATGAGCAGCAAGGTGATGAGCAGCGCTGCGCCGACCGTGCCGACCTCTTCCTCGATGAAGGACGCCTGCCGGTAGACGGTGGTGTCTACCTTGATTCCCGGCAAACCGGGCTGGAGTGCGCGCAGGGCCTCGTCGACGCCCTTCGTCACGTCCATGGTGTTGGTCTCGGGGAACTTCTCAATGACCAGCAAAAGCTCGGCTTCCTTGCTCAGGAGGGCATCGCCGATCAACGGCTGGTGGTCAGTCTCAACCGTGGCGACATCCTTCAGGAGTAGGTTCCCGGCCGGCCCCTCGATCGGAACCTGACCCAGATCCTGGGGAGTGGTGATCGGCAGGACGTGCTGGACACCGATCCGCTGGTGTCCCGTCTCGAAGAAGCCGCCGGTGCCCGGGGTAGAAGCTTCGAGGTAGCTCAGCGGGGAGACCCAGACCGAATTTCCGGTGGTCTTGATGACCTGGTCAAGCGTCACACCTTTGGCCTGGAGCTGTCCCGGATCAACCAGGACCTGCAGTTGCTGGTCGCGCTGGCCCCAAATGGCGACGTTCGCAACGCCGGGCACCGCCAGGAGCCCGGGCTTCATGGTCCATCGTGCCAGGACGGACATGTCGATGGCCGACATGTCTTTCGAGGTGAGCCTGATCATCATCACCCGGCTGGTCGATGACAGCGGTTGCATGAGCACCGGTGCCGCCGAAACATTCGGCAGCGCGCGCGCCTGGGTCAGGCGCTCCGCGACAAGCTGGCGGGCCCGGAAAAGATCGGTTCCCGGCTTGAAGACCATTTGGATCGAGGAAAGACCCGGGACGGACTTGGAGCGGATGGCCTCCACCCAGGCAACGCCGTTCAGCAGATCGGCCTCCATCGGGGAGGTGATCAGCTGTTCGACTTCAGCGGCGGACAGCCCCAGTGCCTCAGTCTGGATCTCGACCTGGGGCGGAGCGAATTCCGGGAACGCATCCACCGGCATGTTGGGCAGGCTAGTGAGTCCAAAGCCCAGGACCCCGACCGCCAGGGCCAGCACCAATAGCCTGAACTGCAGGACCCAATGGAGTGCCGCGCTCATCATGGCCGGTACCCCGCCGGCGCCGGAGCCGCAGCCGATACGGGGATGCCATTGTGGCGCCGTCGGTGTCGTCGGTGGCGGGGCCCTTCGGGGTTGCCGGCCGCCTCCGGGGTACTGTGGCGAGGATGTGCCTGGGAATTATTTTCCGGAAAATGAACGGGCCTGCTGAATTCCTGTGCTGCTGAGTAGCTATCCACGGCGCGGCTCCTTGGTTGCCTTAGCGCCCCCCAGCCGTCAAGGGCAATAATGATCTCCGAGGACGCGCGCGTCAATCCTTCGCCGGGCACTTCTTTCCGCCGCTGCCGGAGGGGAAGAACATGACGTCAAGTACATGTCCTCTTGACGGCCTGGCCGGCGGGGTTCAGGATGGCGGGGTCCAGGTTGCCCGGGCATTGACTCCCGCGGCTGGAAGCCGATGATGCACATCAGCACCCTTTGGAGAAGGAGACGTTCGATGTCTATCGCCGATGTTGAGCGAATTGATGACCAGGGAATGGCGGCATGGGACAGCCATGATGCGGCCGGGTTCGTCGCCCTACTGGCAGACGTTTTTACGTTTTCTGATATATCACTACCGGAGCCAATGAATTCACCTGACCAGGTAAAGGCATATATGGAGACGTGGTTTACGGCATTCCCGGACATGCGCGTCACCACGACCAACCGGGTCCTCAGCGAGAGCCAGGTTGCAGCCGAAGTGGCGTTCACAGGAATCCACACCGGGCCGCTGGCGATGGGGGGCCAGCAGATCCCGGCGACCGGACGGGCGATTACCGGAACCGGTACCTATTTCGCCTCGATCAGGGACGGAAAGATCATCTCGTTCAGGGCGCACCCTGATGCCGCGAACCTGATGGGGCAACTGGGACTGCTCCCCGGAACATGAGCGCACTGCAGCCGCGAAGGCTGGTGGCGAAGCAGGATCCGGGCGGGCCGGAATTCCGGCGCCAGCCGTCAGCGGGCACCACAAACGTCTTCGCTGGCGCGGCTTCCTGATCCGTCCTGCTCCAGCTCAGCGGGTCGTACAGGCGGGAGAGATGTGGGCATACCGGCATACCAATGAAGCGATATCCGACCGGCAGTACTGTGTCGGCGGAGAGAGGGGAGATCTGATGATCGCTGTTCGTTTCGTGGTGCGGTCCCAGGCTGGCATGGCGGAAGAGATCATGGCCGCGCTGAAAGATGTGGTCCCGCCCAGCCGCGCTCTGGACGGTGTCATCAGCTTCGACATCGGCCGCGACGTGACCGATCCTGACGTGTTCATCGCGACTGAGGTGTTCGAGGACCGCGAAGCGCTCGACCGCCAGGAGTCGTTTCCCGAAGTCGTGAGGGCGCTCGGGGTCCTTGAGCAGGCCATCAACGGGGAACCCGAAGCAACGATCTTCCGCATCTCATCCACGGAGCCATACGGGGACTGAGCAACGCCACGTCCCGACCGGTTCCGGCCCCTTCAACAATGGGCCAAGGACATTTGAACTGTTCAACCGCCCGGGACACCTGCTCCATATGAAGACATCCCGCCTGCAGAAGCGCAAAGTCTTACAAATACTCCGAGTCACAGGTTCAAATAGCCGTTGCCCTGGTCCATACGTCGTTGGTGATCTCGCAATGCCTTGGCCACATCGGGATTCCGATGCTCCATGGCGTCCGCGCGCCTCTCCAAGTTGCGGAAGAACGCTGTCAAAACTCCAAGCCCGCACAGTGCCGCAGCGACAATGCCGATGAAACCAATATCCATGGCCACGACCTCTTCCGAGTAGCTGGCTACAGCAAAATTGTAGTCCCGCGGGCACGGACCGGAGCCTCGCTTTCGTTGCAGGCTGCCGCGCGCAGCATCGCGTCTGTGCAGGGTACCGGACCACTTGGGGGCTTCTTTGGGACTGCCTTCTCCGACCGGCGGTTTCCGGTATCAGCCATCCTGACATTCCCCGGGATGGCCGGCCCGCGCCAGCCCTCTCCTTTCACCCGTGCAGATATTCCGTCGGCCGAGCATGGCAGGCATTGGGGGACCGGCGTGGTGCCGTCGGAAACTTCAAGGAGTTTGCCCGGCCTATTGCCCACGATCGGGCAGGCTCCTAGCATTGGGCTATTCGGGGCGCGACCCGAAGCCCCGCCCGGCCTGCAAAGGGGGTCCGCTATGAAACAACGATCAAAACGAATTGCACTCACCGCCACTGTGCTTGGCATATTGCTGCTCCCCTTGAGTGCTGCGCCGGCGACGGCCGCACCGACAGGCTGCTGGGCGAATGATGGCGTCTGGTTCCCCTACGCCACTGCTTACTGTTCCGGCGGGACGGGCTCCTACCAAGCCTGGGCCGTGTGCAAGCAGAATTTCTGGCCGTACAACCGTGCGTTCGTCGAGAGCGACTGGATGCGCGCCGGGAGTCAGCAGACGGCATGGGTTTGGTGCCAACCCGGCTTTACAGTGGTGAACTACGGCGTGGGGCTCAGAAGCTGAAACGGCAAGGTGCCAGTACAAGCTACCCAAAACCGTTATTTACATAATCTCGGCAATCGGCTCGTCATCCTGCACGCCTTTCCGGGTGCCCGCCGGCCTGATCATTGTTCATGTCAGCAGGGCATGGCGGCTGACCGCCAACGAGACGGCACTGCTAATTTGCCCAGCGCTTGGAGCCAGGCCGACTTGTGCGACGACGCATCCAATATCTGGCCCCCAGATACCCGGAGTAGCTTATGGGCCGATTCTTGGAGTCGTTTTGTGAAAGGGGCCGCATCGGGCTCGGGTTGATCGGCAGCGTGCTCCACCGAGCCGTGTATGTCCCAGATGAGCCGTCATCGCTTCTTCCGCCGCGCTCTCGTCGCCGGCGCGGATCGCTTCAAGCTCGACGCTGTGAGCCCTCGACGATGGACTCAAAGTCCCTCAGCCACTCCATGTTGGCTTTGGCCGACGGGTGCTCTGCGAAGCTGCCGCCGCGGTCAATATGCGACCAAATCACAAGAGGCTTCCCAAATAAGCTCCCTAGTGGGTATCCGGTTAGCTCAGGTAGACTGCGTAAATGTCGAGACCGGACTTTCCGAAGACGATTCTGGAGTTCCAGGCGAGATTCGGCGACGAGCAGGCTTGCCTGGGCTATCTGTTTGAGTGCCGCTGGCCGGATGGCTATTCGTGTCCCCGGTGCAAGGGGGAGTCCGCCTGGCCCGTGGCGGCGCGGGGGCTGTGGGAATGCGCCGCATGCCGTTACCAGGTTTCGCTGACAGCCGGTACCGTGCTCCACAAGACCCACACTGCACTGCATTTGTGGTTCTGGGCGGCCTACCTGATGACGACGGGAACTCCGGGGATCTCGGCCAGGCAGCTGCAGCGCCAGCTCGGACTCAGCCGCTACGAGACGGCCTGGACCATGCTCCACAAACTGCGCCGCGCCATGGTCAACCCCGAACGCACCCTGCTGACCGGCGAGGTAGAGGTGGACGAATGCGAAGTCGGCGGCCCGGAGGTGGGCCGGCGCGGCGGCAGAAATCTCACGGCCCGGGCCGCGCAGATAGTCGTGGCGGTGGAGGTGCGTGGTCAGGGCTCCGGACGCGTCCGGATGAAGGTGATCCCCAACGCGTCCGGCGACACGTTGGGCACTTTCGTGACAGACACTGTGGCTCCCGGCGCCATCGTGCACACCGACGGCTGGATGGGGTACGTCCCGTTGAGGAACAAAGGCTACGACCACCGCCCGCGATCCCAGCGGGCCGCCAAAAGAGCCGGCGACCCCGACCCTGTCCTTCCCCGCGTGCACCGCGCCATCAGCAACTTCAAGACATGGCTGCGGGGAACCCACCGCTCCGTGGGCAATGAACACCTGCAGGTGTACCTCGACGAGTTCACGTTCCGCTACAACCGGCGCAGCACACCCATGGCGGCCTTCCAATCCCTGCTCGGTCTCGGCGCGCAGCAGGCGCCAGCCACCTATCGCCAAATCGTCGCCCACGGTCCGGGATCGAAAAGCACAACCTGAGCTAACCGGATACCCACTAGCCGCCAAATAACGCAGTTGGAAAGCGGGATAGGCGTGGCCTTGTTCGAACGCCATCCCCGGGGGATGACGCTCACTGACGCGGGCCTGCTGTTGTTGTCCCACGCCCGGCGCAGCGCAGCTGAAGCGGATGCCCTGGTGACGGAGCTTCGGGACCTTCATTCACGGTCGAACCGCGTGGTCAAGGTTGTGAGCACCGAGGGGCTGGCTCGATGCCGTGTTCCCGAAGCCATTGCGAAGTTCAGCGCTAGGCATGCCGACGTGGTGTTTGATCTTGACGTTGTCTCCTCCGCCGAGGCGAGTAGAAGGGTTGTCGAAGGCACTGCAGATGTCGGCGTTGTCTATGCGCTGGGGATGCAGCGTGACGTGACTGTTGAATTCAGCACCGCGTCGCCCGCGCATGCGGTCTTGGGGGCCGGCAGCCACCTTGCCGATCGCCGATCCATTGGGGTCCGCGAGCTGTGCGGTTTTCCCCTGGCGTTGCCGCCTAAAGGCGTTGGTCAGAGGGAATTCTTTGACATTGCCGCCCAGATGGAAAATGTCCGGCCGTCCATTCGGCTCATGACAGTCCATGTCAGTCCAGCCCTGGAGTTTGTGCGGGCGGGCGCCGGGGCAACCTTGTTGAGCCATTTGGCGGTCCATGCCGACACCGAGGTGGGGTTGGCGTTTATTCCCGTGGATCATCCATTGTTCCAGCAACGCCAAGCGCAGATTCAAACGATGATTGGTCGGCGGAGGTCATCGGCCGTTGCGGCGTTTATTGATGTCCTCCGCGACTCGCTCTCGGAACCGTGACCCCGCCCGCGATCAGCCCGCGTCGGGCTTGGCCGTCCCCAGTGAGAGCCAGTTTTCGCGGCTGGCCAGCGCCGCGCCGTCGGCGTCGCCCATGCCGGCGAGCCGGATGATCTCCGCATGCACCGTCACTGAGTGCCGCCCGGAACGCGAGCCGAACCGCTGACGTTCCACGCGGCGCAGCAGGGGAAGGGCCTGCTCAAGGACGTCCGGGATCATTTCATTGCCGCACGCGCCGATGAAGACTGAGTGAAAGTCGTCGTCGGCAGCCAGGGCGAGCTCGACGTTTTCGTCCCCCAGGGCAGTCTCAAACCTGCTGTTGGCCTCGGCCATGGCGGCTAGCTGATGGCCCGTCACCGAGGGCACGGCGAGCCGGGCCGCCAGTTCATGCATGGCCGCCACTACCTGCTGGGCGCTGATGGTCGATGCTGGGTCCACGGGTGTCACGATGGTGGCCCGTCCGGGCTGGGCAATAATCAGTCCCGCCCGCTCCAGCCGCAGCAGGGCCTCGCGGATGGGGGTCCGGCTCACGCCAAGCCACGCCTCGAGCTCCGGGTCCTTCAGACGCTCCCCGGGCCCAAAGGTGCCGTCGACTATTGCGTCCCGAATGGATTCGTATACGTCGTCGCGCAGCAGGGAGCGCTTGTGGATGCCATCGGGGGCAGGTGTGGGCATACAACTGATCGTATCCCGCCACGAGGTCCAGTTCGGAAGGCTTGACACCACGCGTCTCTGGCATGCAATATATTGCATAACGGCACGCGGTGTGATCCGCGGCACTCCCACCAAAGTTGAGGACCAGCAAAATGGCAATCACCGATTTTGAGCGTTACCCGCTGACCTTTGGCCCCAGCCCCATCCACGACCTGCCCCGCGTTACCGAGCACCTTGGCGGCGCCCAGATCTGGGCCAAGCGCGAGGACTGCAACAGCGGCCTGGCCTTTGGCGGCAACAAGACCCGCAAGCTTGAATACATCATCCCGGATGCAATTGCCCAGGGTGCGGACACGCTGGTATCCATCGGCGGGCACCAGTCCAACCACACCCGCCAGGTGGCTGCCGTCGCCGCCAAGATCGGCATGAAGGCCCGTCTGGTCCAGGAAAGCTGGGTTGATTGGCCGGACCCGCTGAGCGACCGCGTGGGCAACATCCAGCTTTCACGCATCATGGGCGCTGACGTCCGCATGGACAAGGCCGGCTTTGACATTGGCATCCGCAGCAGCTGGGAACAGGCCATCAAGGACGTGGAGGACGCAGGCGGCAAGCCCTACCCCATCCCGGCCGGCGCCTCCGAGCACCATCTGGGCGGCCTGGGCTTTGCCAACTGGGCCTACGAGGTGGAGCAGCAGGAAAAGGAAATGGGCGTCTTCTTCGACACCATTGTCGTCTGCACCGTCACCGGATCCACGCACGCCGGCATGATCGCCGGGTTCGCCGGGCAGGAGCGTCCCCGCCGTGTGATCGGCATCGACGCCTCCGCCACAATCGAGAAAACCCGCGACCAGGTGGCAAGGATCGCCCGCCACACCGCGGACCTGATCGGTCTGGGCCGCGAGCTGCGCGACGACGAGATCAACGTCATGGAAGGCTGGGCCGGCGACTTCTACGGCATCCCCGTGGAATCCACCATGGAGGCCATCCGCCTCTCGGGCTCCCTGGAGGGCATGATCATTGACCCGGTTTACGAGGGCAAGTCCATGGCCGGGCTCATCGACCTGGTGCGCACCAAGGAGATTCCCGAGACCAGCAACGTCCTGTACGCCCACCTTGGCGGCCAACTGGCCTTGAACGCCTACAGCGGCCTGTTCCGCTAAAGCAAACCTGCCCCGTGCCGACGGCGCCGCGGGGCAAACGACCACAACAGAACCTGCTGGAGGGATGGATCATGACTGCACTGACCGACGTCGAACCCGGGGCCGAAGAACCCACGGTGAACGGCCGCCCGCTCTCGGCCGCGGCCACCTTGGACGGGGACGTCCTTGATTCCATCGCCCAGCGGGTCCTCTGGCTCTCCTCCGCCATGATCGATGCCGCCAACCGCGGCCGGGCCAACACGTCCGGTGTGAAGGTGGGAGGCCACCAGTCCTCCAGTGCGTCCATGGTGGGCATCATGACCTCGCTGTGGTTTTCCGAACTGACTGCCCTGGACCGGGTGTCGGTGAAGCCGCACGCCTCGCCCGTATTGCACTCCATCAACTACCTCCTGGGGAAGCTGGATGAGAAGTACATGGGCACCCTGCGCGCCAAGGGCGGCCTGCAAAGCTACCCGAGCCGCGCGAAGGACCCGGACGCCATCGACTTTTCCACCGGAAGCGTGGGCATTGGCGCCACCGCACCCCTGTGGGCTGCCATGTCGCACCGCTACCTGCGCGACACTTTCCCGGAAACGCCTAAGGCCGGCCGCTTCATCAGCCTGCTTGGCGACGCGGAACTGGACGAGGGCGCCATCTGGGAGGCCATCACCGACCCAGGCGCGCGCCAGCTCGGCGAGCTGCTGTGGATCGTTGACCTGAACCGCCAGTCCCTGGACCGTGTGATCCCCGACGTCCAGATTGAGCGGCTCCAGGGCATGTTTGCGGCCGCCGATTGGCAGGTCCTCACTTGCAAGTGGGGCCGCCGCCTGCAATCGCTGTTCCTGCAGCCCGGCGGGGAACAGTTGCGCGGGCGCCTTGAGGACATGCCCAATGAGGAATTCCAGCGCCTTTTGCGCACCCCTCCCCAGGATGTAAGACGCCGGCTGCTCGGGGAAGCGCCGGACCCCCGCCTTGACCAGTTGGTCGCCACCCTGGGCGACCGCGAACTCTCGGCCGCCATCCGCGACCTCGGCGGACACGACATCGGCATGCTGCTGGAAACGTACAAGCAGATCGACCCGGGCCGGCCCACTGTCCTGTTTGCCTATACCGTCAAGGGCCGCGGCCTGGCCACCGAGGGCCATCCCAACAACCATTCCGCCCAACTGACACGCTTGCAGATGGAGGAGCTGGCCGAGCTTTCCGGCATGGGCCTGGATGCGCCGTGGCAGCGCTTTGCCAAGGGCACCGAGGAAGCCGCTGCGTGCACCGCCGCAGCAAAGAGGCTGGAACGCGGGGAACCGGCGACTAACACCATCAAGAAGCTGCCGGACTCGCTGCCGTGGGCGTACAAGGCACAACTGTCCACCCAGGCGGCGCTCGGCCGGTTCCTTTCCGACATCAAGCGCGGCGCCCCGGAAGCGGCCGAACGCATTGTCACACTCAGCCCGGACGTAGCCTCCTCCACGAACCTGGGCGGCTGGATCAACAAGTCGGGCGTGTGGAGCGTAGGGGAGCGCCGCGACTGGTTTGCCGACGACGCCGACCGGCTCCTGAAGTGGACCGAAGGGTCTCAGGGCCAGCACATTGAACTGGGCATCGCCGAGGTGAACCTGGTGTGCCTGGCCGGCGAGCTGGGCGCAACTTGGAGCCGGTGGGGCCAGCCGCTGATCCCCATCGCCACCATCTACGACCCCTTCGTCAGCCGCGCCCTGGAGCCGTGGTCGTACGGAATTTACGCCGGCGGCCAGTCGATCCTCATCGGCACCCCGTCCGGTGTCACGCTCGCCCCGGAGGGCGGCGCGCACCAGTCCATCACGACGCCGTCGATCGGCCTGGAGCAGCCTGGCTGCACGGCCTGGGAGCCGGCCTTTGCGCAGGACCTTGAATGGTGCCTGCTGCACGCCATGAACCAGATCGGGCGCCCCGGCGGCCGCAGCGCGTACTTCCGGCTTTCCACCAAGCCGGTGGACCAGTCTCTGGCCGCCCTGCCGGCGGACCCGCTTTTGTTGGAACGACGCCGGCAGCAGGCTCTGGCGGGCGGCTACCGGATCACCTCGCACCAGGCCGGCACGGAGCAGGTGACGCTGGTGGGCGTGGGCGCCATGATGCCCGAGGTGCTGACCGCAGCCGCAAAGCTGGAAGGGCTGGGCATCGCGGCCGGCGTGGTGTGCCTGACCAGCCCTGAACTGGTCTTTGCGTCAATGCAGGAGCGGCACTCCGTGGGGGATTCAACACGCAGCGCCATTGTGGACACCTTGTTCCCAGCCGCACACCCCGCCCCGCTGGTCACTGTCCTGGACGGGCACCCGCACACGCTGGCCTTCCTGGCCGGCGCCCGAGGGGACCGGACCCGCAACCTGGGCGTGACCGAATTTGGCCAATCCTCCAGCCTTGAGGAGGCGTACGGGATCCACGGGATCGACGTCGACTCCATCGCGTCTGCCGCCCTGGACCTCCTCGACAGGTAATGCCACCTTGGACCAGCGGGCCGATGATCCTGGCTCCGGGAACGCTCATCTAACGGTGAATTCGGCGTTGGCATTAGATGATTCCTCACGGAGCAGAATAGTAGGTTCCTTCGAGGGGTCTGTCCGGAGATGACGCGTCGCTGGGGCAGCCTGTCCTGGGGGATGCGGCTGCCCCGCGACTGTGTCTGAATTGTTGGCCGTAGGGCGGTGTGGTTTAGCCTTGATCCACCGATGTTGATTGGGGCTACGTCGGCGTTTTAAACCGAGAATGGCCGCCTTTTCAAGGAAAATGAAGTTTGTCTAGAACTCATTTTTCACCGAAAAGAGGCCATCTCGTAGATGCAAGTTTCCCACAAACCATCCGCGGTGTCGGTTTCCTTTGACGAGCCCAATCTCGTGTCGGCTGCCGGGCTGCTGCCGGTCATGACGCTGGCCCGGGACGCCGGGCTGCACGAGCTCGCCCAGGACTGGCTGACGGTGCCGACGGATAAGGGCGCGAACGCCGGGCTGAAAGTCGCTTCCCTGGTCGCCGGGATGGTCGCCGGGGCAGACTCGATTGATGACATGACCCTGTTGCGCCACGGCGGGATGAAGCGGCTCTTCACCGCCTGCTACGCGCCCTCGACCCTGGGCTCGTTCCTGCGGTCCTTCACGTTCGGGCACGTGCGCCAACTGGACGCTGTCGCCTCCCGTTTCCTGGCCGGCCTGGGGACCCGGGCCCCGCTGCTCGGGAGCCCCGGGGCGGAGGACTTCGTGTTCGTCGATGTTGACGACACGATCATCGAGGTCCACGGCTACGCCAAGCAGGGTTCCGGCTACGGGTACTCCGGGGTCCGCGGCCTGAACGCCCTGCTGGCCACGGTCTCCACCAAAGACACCGCCCCGGTAATCGCGGCCCAGCGGCTGCGCAAGGGCGCGGCGAACTCGGCCCGCGGAGCCAAACGCCTGATCACCGATGCCCTGTCCACGCTCAAAGGCCTCCAGACCGGAGGGCAGAGTCGCGGGCGGGTGCTCTGCCGGTTCGATTCGGCCTTCTATGGCCATGCAGCGGTTTCCGCCGCGCTGGCCGGCGGGGCCGAGGTCTCGGTGACCGTGCGCATGGACCCGGCCGTCAAACGGGCTATCGCCGGGATCCCGGAGACGGCATGGGAAATGATCGAATACACCGACGCGGTCTTCGACGAGACCACCAACACCTGGGTCTCGAAGGCTGAGGTCGCCGAAACCGTGTTCACCGCGTTCTCCTCCCGGAAAAAGGCCGAGCAGGTCACCGGCCGGCTGGTGGTGCGCCGCATCCCGGAACTGAACAAGAAAGCCAGCGACGGACAACCCACCTTGTTTGAAACCCATCGGCACCACGCGTTCTTCACCACCGTGGACGCCAAGGTTCTGGACACTGTCGCCGCGGACCAAACCCACCGCAAACACGCTCAGATCGAGCAGGTGAACGCCGATCTGAAGGACAGTGCGCTGGCTCATATGCCCTCAGGTGTTTTCGCGGCGAACTCCGCCTGGCTGGTTGCCGCGGTCATGGCCTATAACCTCACCCGCGCCGCCGGGCTCCTCGCCGCAGGCCCCTTCGGCAAGGCCCGGACCGGCACGATCCGCCGCAAACTCATCCACGTCCCGGCCCGCATCGCCACCAGCGCCCGGAAAATCCGGCTTCATCTCCCCGAAGCCTGGCCCTGGCAAACAGCATGGCAGGGCCTCTTCGAGCACCTCTACCCGCCGCCACAACCGGCCTGAACCCACACCAACCAGCCACACGGCGCAACCAGGACCACCAGTGGAACACCCCGACAGCGAGGCCGGATGATCCACCATGCCCAAACACCTCACCGCAGCCAGCCCGGAATTACGCCCGGGACCGGCTGCCGATCGGTGGATCAAGGTTTAGGCGTGGAGCGCGGCTGCTTCTTCGAGGTTCTGGCCTTTGGTTTCGGGGGCCATGAAGTAGCTTGCTGCTGCTCCGACAAGTGCGATGCCTGCGGCGATCCACATGGTTCCTGAGAGTCCCAGGTGGGTGAGCGCCAGCGGGGTGGCGAAAGTGCCGATTGCGGCGCCGATGCGGCTGGTTCCGGTGCACAGGCCTACCGCTGTGGCGCGGACTTTGGTGGGGAAGAGTTCGTTGGGGTAGATCCATTCCAGGATGGAGGGGCCGCCGTTGAAGATGGCATAGAAGGCGAAGGCGAGGGCGATCAGGGCCAGGGGCGCGTTGGGGAAGAGGGCCAGGAATACCAGCCCGACACCGGAGAGGATGAATCCCCAGATGAGTACCGGGCGGCGGCCGAGTTTGTCCACGACGAGGAGGGCCACGACGTTGCCGACGAGGAAGAACAGGTTGATCAGGCCGTAGCCTATGTTGGCTTCGTCGCCGGACTGGAGGTTGAAGAGGGCCAGGATCTGGGGTCCGAAGGCGTAGATGGAGAACAGGGTCACGATGGTGCAGGTCCAGAAGATGGAGATGAAGACGACGCGGTGCAGGTATCCGCCGGTGAGGACCAGTCCGAAGGCTTTTTTGGTGCTGAGTTTGGCTGCGTTGGGGTCATGGGCGGTGATTCCGTCCAGTGTTGCGCCTTCACCGATGGTTTTGCGCAGGATGTCCAGGGCTTCCTGGTGGCGGCCTTTGCCGACGAGCCAGTGCGGGGATTCGGGGATGGTGGCGCGGGCGATGAGGATCATCACGGCCGGTACGGCGGAGGACAGGAGCATCCAGCGCCATCCGTCCTCGAGTGAGAGCAGCCAGTAGCCGACGAAGGCCGCCACTGTGGCGCCGACGAACCACATGGCGTTCAGGCCCCCCAGGAGCCGGGCCCGCCAGTTGGCGGGGACGAATTCGGCGACGAGGGCTGTGGCGATGGGGTAGTCGGCGCCGACGGCGATTCCGATGAGGAGCCGCAGGAGGAACAGCTGCCAGGGTTCTTGGACGAAGAACTGCATGATCGAGAAGACGATGATGGCGACCAGGTCGATGGTGTACATGAGCTTGCGGCCGATTTTGTCCGTGATGTTTCCGAAGATGAGGCCGCCGAGGAAGACGCCGATCAGTGCGGAGGCGCCGATGAGTCCGTTCCACCAGTCATTCATCTGCCAGCTGGGAATGATCTGGACCAGGGCGATTCCGATGATCGCCAGGATGTAGCCGTCGAGAAAGGGTCCGCCGGAGCTGAAGAGGGTCAGGCGTTTATGGAAAGAGTTCAGCGGTGCTGAATCGATGGTCATGTGGGAGGAAGGGGCTGGTGCTTGGGAGAGCATGATGGTTCCGATCTGAGAAGAGGGAAAGCGACGTTGGTTACCCAACAGATCCGTGACCGTTGTCCGGTTAGGCTGTTACGGCTGCGACTGCATCGATCTCGATGCGTTTCTCGCCTCGGAATCGGGCAACCTGCACGGTCGTCCTCGGAGGCAGGGGGTGGCCGCTGAGCCGGGTGAGGTAGGCGGCGTTGTAGTCCTCGAACTCGTCCAGGTCCGCGAGGTAGACGGTGAGTTTGAGCAGGCTGGACAGGTCTGATTGTGCGGCGGTGAGGGCCTGTTCCAGGTTTTCGAAGACCTGCCTTACCTGTCCGGTGATGTCCGGCGGGCAGGTCCCGTCGGGGCCGGTTGGGACCTGGCCGCAGAGAAAGATGATGCCGTTGGTGGCGGCGGAGGCTGAGTAGGGGCGGGGTTTGCCGTCGGAGAACTGGGTGCGGGCGATGCGGTTCATGCGCCCGGCACCAGGAACGTCCGGGACAACTGATACATCTGATGCCATTGGTCTTCTCGTACTTTCAGGGGTTTCGAGGGAACGGAGATGTCTTGCGGGTCGGGCTGGGAGCCGCCTGGGAGGCTGATGACAACCGTTGCGCGCGGGTCTGCCGGTTGGGACAGCAGCGTCGTGAGCGCTTCGGAGGGCAGGGTGGCGGTGGCGGTGACGGTGACGGTGCCGTTCCGGACGGTCAGAGAGTTGGTGCCGGCTTCGACGTCGGGGTTGCCATTGGCGGGCGCGACGACGATTCGGCGTTGAAGTTCAGCGGTCCGGCGGAGGAGCAGGTCGTTCCACAGGCTGCGGGGGATGGGAGCTCTGGTGCGGACCACGGATATTTCGTCGGCCGGCCCGTCGCAGGCCAGGTCCAGCAGCTGAAGCGCTGTCCGCAGCCCTGGCTGTTCCGGGGGGCAGAGGTCGCGGACGGTGCCGCCGTCCCAGGAACTGGACTCTGCAATGGCAGGGTGGTGCGGTTGTGTCCAGTCCCCCTCGAGGAGTTGCAGCAAGAGGCTCAGGCCAGTCTGTCCGTCGGCTTCGGCGCGCAGGACCGCGAGGGCTCCATCCTGTGCTTCTGCCGGGTCGGCGCCGGCTGCGCACAGGGCCCGGAAGGCCGCTTCGGTGATTTCCCGGGGCTGGACGGTGACTGGTGCGGAGAGCCTGGTTGCGTTGGCGCGGTGGTTCCCGGTGATGGTGTCAGACATGGGCGTGTTCCTTCGTGGTGTCCATGACCTCGGTAAAGAGGCGGGTCCAGTTTCCGCCCAGCACCGCTGAGATGGTGTGGTCGTTGAGGCCGGCGGTGACAAGTCCGTCGGTGAGTCGGGGGAAGTCCAGGGGGCCGGTGAACCAGTTGGGCCATGCGGGCCATGCGGGTGTATTCCGGGGGTCGGTGGGCTGCCAGCGGCCGTTGCGAAGCCAGCCGACGAATTCCTGGTCCCAGCCCCTGGTGCAGTCGCTGCCTATGCCGACGTGGGAGGGCCCGTACTGGTCGACCATGCGCGTGATCATTCCGCAGAATTTTTCGATGGTGACGTGTTCGCCGCCGCTGACGGTGGGGTAGAGGCAGCAGCCGATAACGCCGCCCCTGTCCACGAGCGGCTGGATCACTTCGTGGGGTTTGTTCCGGGGGGTGTCGTGGAACCAGAGCGGATTGGAGTGGGTGACCGATACAGGGACGGCGGAGGCCTCGATCGCGTCGCGGCTGGTCCGGTACCCGACGTGGGAGAGGTCGATGAGCATGCCGACGCGGTTCATCTCTTCCACTACCACCTGGCCGTAGCGGGTAAGTCCGGCGTCCGTCGTTTCGAAGCACCCGCCGCCGATGAGGTTCTGGTTGTTGTAGGTCAGTTGGGCTATCCGGACCCCGAGGCGGTGGAAGACTTCCACGTACCGGTAGTCGTCTTCGAAGGGGCTGGCGTTTTGGAATCCGAGGAATACGGCGATTCTGTTCTGTGCTTTGGCGGCCTCGATGTCGGCGCCTGAGGTGGCGAGAAATACAAGGTCCGGGTTGCGGTTGGCCACTTCAAGCCATTGGCCGATGGAGCGGAGTGTGTCTGCGGCGTTTTCCCAGACGGCGCACGTGGCGTTGACGGCGCTCACCCCGCCGGTGCGAAGTTCCTCCAGGACCGGGCGGCTCCAGTTACTGATCTGGAGTCCGTCCACGACGGTTGTTTTTTCGTGGAGGCTCATTGTTTTGGTCCTTCCGGTGCGAGGGGGAAGAGCCAGTCGTCGTCGTCGGTTCCCTGATTGATGTCCGCGGCGCGCGGGGCGCCGCTGAACAGGGTGACCCGAAGCCAGTCCGTTGACTGGGGGCTGAAGTTATTCATGCCGTACGTGGCCAACTGGAAGCGCTGGGTGCTCAGGGGCAGGAAGTTCGCGTCGAGCAGGTTGTCCCGGAGTTCGCCGTAGAGGTAGGGACGGGTCTGCTGGATGCGGACTGCAGCAAACCGGTGGATGGGGTGTGCCAGGAGGAAGTCAGCGAGCGTGCGGTGGGCAGGGAACCGCTCCAGATCGGCGGCGAGGGCGTTGATCCGGCGTGCAATGTCGGTGCAGTGCTCAGTGGCGCCGGGGGCCAGACCGGTTCGCAG
The DNA here is from genome assembly GCF_054059215.1 of Arthrobacter sp. UYCu723. Lineage (NCBI taxonomy): Bacteria > Bacillati > Actinomycetota > Actinomycetes > Micrococcales > Micrococcaceae > Arthrobacter > Arthrobacter sp. UYCu723. The sequence goes on along the minus strand of NZ_JBSSBW010000001.1, from coordinate 4,102,188 downwards.
CGCCCGGCGGGGTTCCTCGTTGGCTGCAGATGAGTACCAGTAGTAGCTCGTGCGCTCCGGGTTCGTGAAGTCGTAGCTTCGCGCCCAGCCGTAGTTCTGCTCCAGAATGTTCTGCAGTTCATGGCAGCGCATGGCAGGATCGAACGGTGCGTAGCCGGTGAGGGTGAGCAGGGCCTCAGCTTCATCGTCGAAGTCGGTACGGAGTTCGATGACGATGGAGGCAAAGATGCCGCGGATTTCCGGGCTGAGTCCGGCGGCGTTTTCATGCAGTCGAGCCAGCACAGGGCCCGGTTCCTCCCCGGACGCCATGAAGGACTGAAGTTCGCCCAGGAGCTGCTGCAGCTGGGGCCGGATCCGATCTGTTGGCAGGAACGGGGCTGTGCTGAGCCCGTTTTTTTCTTCCAGATGCCGGTCTGCTTTGACGAGCAGTTCCGCGATGCGGCAAAGATCCGGGTGGTCCGGCGCGTAGCTGGTGCTGAGCCCTGCGGCGAGGGGAACCTCGCGGAGCCGGCACCAGGCATCGAGATAGCCGGGGTGGTTGATGACGAACGGGACCATGCCTAGGCCGGTGGCGTTGCCCAGCCCGAGGTAGGTACCCCAGTTCCTGTCGAGGGGTACCGCGAGGGTGCCGGCGGCTGCGGCCTTGGCCCCTGCGACGTGTTCGACCATATCCATGCTGAGTTCGCGCAGTAGCCATGCCGTGAGCATCTGGGAACGGTAGGGAACGGAGAGGGGGTGCCCGGCGGGGATGTCGGCGAATTCCTTGAGCCCGAATTTTCCGTTGCCGTAAAAGGCTGTGCTGCGGATCAGGTAGGGGCTGGGGCCGATCTTTGCGACGTCGGGTTGGGATCCGGTGGCGAGGCAGTCGCTGACATAGTCGAAGAAGCGGGCGCTCCGGTTGGCCCGGGTCAGGATGATGGTGTCCGGATCGACGCGGCCGCGTTCCTGGACCGGAACGTTGCGGCGCAGGTCTGCTTCGCGCTCAGGGGTCAGTTCGCCCTCGATGAGGGCGGCCGTGACGTCCCAGGCGTCGGCGATGACCCGGTCGGTGCGTTCGCTTTCATCCAACGTCCGGGAGAAGGCGATGAAGTTCAGCTCCGTGCCTTCGGCGTGGACGGTGTAGACCGCCGTTCCGCACCCTTGCTCGTCGAGGTCCAGACGCGTCCTGGCAACAGTCCAGCGGTGTGAGGCTGCACGGCGGAGCATCGAGCGCGCAAACGAGTGCCGTGTCGCCCAGGCGCCGTTCATGTCCGTGCCGGAGAGCACGTCGTGGGGGGACCGGAGTGTGTCCATGGTTCGTTCGTCCTGGAGAGTCATGATCATGCCTTTTCCGGGGCCAGGCGCAGGTACGCGGTTTTTTCGTGGGTGAAGAAGGCGGCAGCGACGGCGCTGTTCTGTTCCCGCGGCCCGGCAAAGGTTGAGTCCTTCATGCCGCCGAAGGGTGCGTGCAGCTCGGAGCCGGTCGAGGGTGCGTTGATTTTCACCAGCCCCGCGTCCAGGTGGGTGACACACCGCCTGGCGGCGCGCTCATCGCTGGTGAACACTGCCGCGGTCAGTCCGAAGTCCGTGCTGTTGGCCAGCTCGATGGCCTCATCGAGGGTGGCTGCCCGGAGGACGGTGACGACGGGCCCGAACACTTCTTCCCTGCAGATGGTCATGGACGCCGGGCCGGTGAGCACCGTCGGTGGAACATAGTGTCCGCCGCCGGCCGGCACCGTGGCCTGGGCCAGAATGTCGGCGCCTTCGGCGACGGCCTGGCTGATTGCGGAGGTGATTTCATCCCGTGCCGAGCCGGAAACGACAGGACCGATCTGGACTGCCGGGTCCGTGCCCGGACCCAGGACCAGTGCTGAGACCTTTTCCTTCAGCCGCGCGAGGAAGTCCTCGTGGCCGTCTCCGACAAGGATGATGCGCCGCGTGGCGGTGCACTTCTGCCCGGTGGAGCCCATGGCAGCGTTGACGGCACTGCTGGCCGCCAGCTCGACGTCGGCGTCGGGAAGGACGAGTGTCGCGTTGTGTCCGCCGAGCTCCATCTGCAGCTTGGCTCCGCGGCCGCAGACGATGGAGCGGATGTGATGTCCGACCGGCACGGACCCGGTGAACGTCACGCCGGCTACCATCGGATGTGAAACCAGTTCAGAGCCCAGCGGGCCAGGTCCCAGCAGCAGGTTTGCTACGCCGGCCGGAACACCCGCGGCGGCAAGGATTTCCATGAGCAGGACGGAGACGCCGGGGGTGTGGCTGGCGGACTTCCAGACCACCGTGTTGCCGTGCAGCAGCGCCGGTGCGATCTTCCAGGCGGGGATCTGCAGCGGAAAGTTCCAGGGCGTGATCACACCGACGATACCCAGGGGCCTGCGGACGGTGAGGATCCGCTCGTCAGGATGGCTGGAAGGGTATTCAGTGCCGACAGGGTTCCGGGCAGATCCGGCGTGGTAGTCGAACGTATCGGCGGAGGCTTCGACCTCCATCCTGGACTCCGCCAGTGTCTTGCCGTGTTCTGCTGTCATGACCCGGGCAATGTCTTCGGCCCGTTCCCGGATCAGCGCCGCAGCAGTTGACAGGATCCGGCCCCGGGCCAAAATGCCCAGAGCGTCCCACGCCGGGGCCGCTGCAGCAGCAGCCTGAATCGCCTCTTCCAGCTCGGGGGAACCGGCCTGGCGGTAAGTGGTGACCGTTTCATCCGGTGCCGCCGGGTTGAAACGGGACGCGGACGCGCCGGTCCCCTCCACCCATGCGCCGTTGATGAAACTACTGGCGGTCTTGGTCATTACGGGCATTCTCTAACCTCTTGTTGCGTTGATCTGTGACTGTCCTCACGATCAACGGTAGACCCGCGAGCCTGTTCACTGAAGTATCTATTTGACGCCTATCAATATTCGTTTAGTCTTGGTCGTATGAACCTGAGGCGTCTGGAGCTTTTCGTCGTAGTGGCGGAAGAGCTGCACTTTAACCGCGCTGCCGAACGGCTGCACATGGCCCAGCCGCCGCTGAGCCAGCAGATCCGCAAGTTGGAAGAGGAATGCAAACTCCAGCTGTTCGTGCGCAACTCGCGAAACGTGGCGCTCACCGCGGACGGCGAACTTCTTCTGAAGCACGCCAGGAAAGTCCTGGGTCAGTACGGGGCCATGACGGCCGCACTTCGGCAGGCCCGTGACGGGGAAATCGGCCGGCTTCGGCTCGGCTTCGTTTCCTCGGCAGCTATCTCGGCCGTGCCGCCGGTGGTCCGGTATCTCCGAGCGCTATGGCCCGGCATCGACCTTGAGCTGCGTGAAGAAACAACGGATGCACAGGTTGACCTCATTGCCGCCGGCACACTGGACGCCGGAATAGCCCGGGAAGTGCGGAACGCTCCGGGCCTCAGCGCGACACTCCTTCAAAACGAACGCCTCGTTGTGGCCGTCGCCACTGACCACCATCTGGCGTCCCGCACGTCGGTCGGGCTTGAAGAGCTGAAGGGGGAGAAGTTCATCGCTTTCCCAAGAGACCGGATATCGCGGCTTTTCGACCACATCGCTGCACTGTTCCATGCCGTCGATGTCGAGTTCGACATCGTCCAGCAGGCCGTCCAGTTCCCCACGATCCTCGGGCTCGTGGCCGCGCACCTGGGCATCGCGGTGGTCCCCGAATCCCTCCGCGCCTTTGTCATCCCCGGACTGGCATATCTGGATATCCAAGACACCAACGCCATCTCCCGCCTCAGCCTGATCTGCAGCAACGAAATGACCGATTCACTGCTCGTGGCCAAAGTCAGGGAAGCCTGCCTCCAAACCATGGGGCACCCTGGGGAGGACCAGCAGGGCGCCGGCTGAAGCAAAAGACGACGTCAGCTGTCGCAACCTCACGCACACCCCAAGACCACCGCCACGCGCATACGCCGAGGGGAGAGCGCGAGTTCTGGCGCTCTGCTGTTGAAGCGCGATACCGCCGTTACGGCCGGTCCCCTCGGGGGCGTTCGAACGTGCCGGACGCTGTAGGGAGGTTCGTCGGCCGCCAGATCGGCGCGGATAGTTCAGAGCAGGATCTTTACGAGTGGTCTGGAATGACCCTCCGGTGGGTTAGAGGCTTCTGCCGGTGCTGTTCCATCCGCGTGCGGAGTCGCCGGGGGCTTCCCAGCCGTCGTCGGTCACGATCAATGTGTCCTCGAGCTTGATGAATCCGGAGTCGTGGTCCTCGAACCACGACTCGATGGAGACGACCATGCCGGACTTCAACGGATCATTCGCGTGCGCCCCGAAATAGGGAACGGGTCCGGACACACACCTGTTACCTGTCTGGTTTGTCCGTGCCTCGCGGGCGCCGACGGCTTACGCCAGCGGGGGCGTCCGTGGGGGAGCTGTTCGGCGAGAACCTGTCGCCTCAAACGCGGCGGCCAGTGTCAGCAGTGAGGTGTCGTCGAAGCGGCGGTGCACCGCAGAATGTCGGAGCATCACGTTCGGCAGTCGCGCTGTTCCGTGTAGCCGAAGGGGACGAGCTCGCTCAGCCCGACGCGGAAGAGCCTGTCATCGAGGCGGGTCACCAGGATGCCATGGGTGGCAAGCCGGACAGCGACTTCCGTCATTTGTTCCACGGCGGCATTGAGGCCGCGGTCCATCGACTCCCGATCCTGGGCCACGACATCAATACTCAGTGTGGTTTCGGCATGGGCTAAGACCTTCACGGCGCCGCCTCGCACACCGGTTTGGCAGAATAGCCGTCCGCTTTTTGATAGAGCGCCCGCCCTTCCACGCCGTGGCCTTCGAGCCAAAGGGCACCGGCAGCCTGGGCGACGTCGTCCACATGGCCGGTCCGGATGAGGTGCCCGCCCTTCCACACTTGCACCGGCCGGCCGATCAGGTTGTTCCACTCGTACTCTGTGCCGCCACTCATGATGTCGCCCTTCTTCGAGGAATTCGTAGGTTTTCAGTGCGAGTACAAGCACGATGATGCCCGTCTCGGGGCGTGGGCGTGCCTCTTGCAGCCAACGCATTGTCGCCGTTGATGGGGCTCTGGCTCTGATGGCAAGACCGCGACGCCGTTTTGCGGGTGCCGGCATGAGAGGAGCGCCACTATAATGAATAGCATTCATTATTGGTTTAAGACCATTGGATTGTCAACCGGAGTGCGTGCAGAAACGCCGCACATCAGGTACGACTGGAGGACGAGGCATAACGGCAGGGGCACTTTTGACGCCGCGCATGTCTGCAAGGCCGCGTACAGAGCAAGGCCTATACGGGGGCACAGGGGACGAATTCGCAAAGTTTGGACATTTTCGAGGTCTTCATGAACGGACAGGTTCTCGAACCACGTGAGGAGTCGCTGGTGTATTTGAGCTTATCGGCGGTTTCCCGACCCCGGGTCGGCATGCCTGACCGACACCCAAGAACGGAGATGACCGCGCTGTCCCCTATTCCCGCAGGTTACTGCCGCAGTGCCCCGAGTCCAGAGATCAGCGCCTCGAGCCCGAGTGTGAACGCCACATTGGCCGGATTCTCGTGGCCCTGCGTGGCCAGGCTGCGCACCGCGCCGGTGAAGCTTGGGGTCGCCTCGGCCATGGAGCCGGAGTCAAAGATGTCCGCGGGCGCGGTCACGTCGTAGGCCGAGCCGAAGATGAACGACTCCAGTGCCACGATGGAGGAGACGATCCGCCCTGCCGGGAAACCTGCCTCGCGGAAGCCTGCGCTAACGGTCTCGTACATCGCGAGTGTTTGCGGGGCATCGGTTACGGGCAGTACGGCGATGACCGGAATCAGCGGGGTGTGCCGCGAAAACACGTCGCGGTAGCTCCACGCCCATTTCCGCACAGCTTCCTCCCAGGGCCCGGAGCCGAAGGCTGAGACATCAACTAGTGCGGTGAGGTGGTCCTCCACGAGGAGTAGCACGTCGCGTTTGGATTCCACATGGTTATAAAGGGCCGACGGCGCCACATTCAGTGAGCGGGCCAGCGCGGCCATCGTGAGACCGTCATAGCCCTTCCTTTCAATGAGCTGCAGTGCGGCGGCGGTGATGCCCGCCTTGTCAAGGACCGCCGCCATTGGCCGGCCCGCGCGGCGTTTCCCCCCGGCCTCGGCTTTCGGCACCCGCTCGGCGGCGTCGTCCCGCTGGGCAGCGTCCCGCTGGGCGGCGTTCGCCGGGGCAGGGCCTCCCAGAGTGTTACCGAGGGTGGAGCTTCCGGAAGCGGCGGGTGGTGCCGGCATGGCTGGCCTTTCTGCGGGCGGTCTCCATCAGTATTCCATCAGCATCTTCCGGCACTCCGGCAAACAGCCATAGTTCTCGTAAATGAATAGCGTTCATTTAGCGGTCCGCCTCACTCGGCGGCCACAGAGAGAGGACATCATGCTGGAACTTGACCGCGACGTCGTCATCGTCGGAGCAGGCCCCGCGGAGCTCACGGCCGCCCGCGAACTGAAGAAAGCCGGCCTGAGTGTGGCCGTAGTGGAGGCGCGGGTCCGTGTCGGCGGCCGGACCTGGACCGACACCATTGACGGCGCCATGCTCGAAATCGGCGGCCAGTGGGTTTCCCCGGACCAGACCGCCCTGCTGGCGCTCCTGGGCGAGCTCGGCCTGCAGACCTACTCGCGATACCGCGACGGCCAGTCCGTCTACATCGGCGCCGACGGAAAGCGCACGCTGTACACCGGCGAGACCTTCCCGGCCAGCGAGACAACCGCCGCAGAAATGGACAAGCTCACCGGACTGCTTGACGCCTGGGCCGCCAAGATGGGGCCCACCGAACCGTGGGCACACCCGAAGGCCCGCGAGCTGGACACCATCTCCTTCCACCACTGGCTGCGCCAGCACTCCCCGGACGAGGAAGCCTGCAACAACATCGGCCTCTTCATCGCCGGCGGCATCCTCACCAAGCCCGCCCACGCCTTCTCCGCCCTGCAGGCGGTGCTGATGGCGGCGTCCGCAGGATCCTTCACCCACCTGACCGATGAGGACTTCATCCTGGACAAGCGGGTTGTCGGCGGCATGCAGCAGGTCTCCCTGCTGCGGGCAGCGGAACTGGGGGACGACGTCGTCCTAAATAGCCCGGGGCGCACCATCAAAGGGGAGGAAGATGCGGACGGCGGCCACCGCGTCACCGCTGTTGCCGAGCGGGCCACCGTGAACGCCCGCTTCGGGATCATGGCCGTGCCGCCCAATCTGTACTCGCGCGTTTCTTCAACCCGCCGCTGCCGCGCCGCCAGCACCAGATGCACCAGCACCAGTCGCTCGGCCTGGTCATCAAGGTGCACGCCGTGTACAGCACGCCGCCCTGGCGGGAAGCCGGCCTCTCCGGCACCGGCTTCGGCGCCGAATCCCTCGTCCAGGAGGTGTACGACAACACCAACCACGGCAATGCCCGCGGCACCCTCGGTCGGTTTCATCTCCGACGAAAAGGCCGACGCCGTGTTCGAGCTGAGTGCCGAAGACCGCAAGCGGGCCGTCCTGGAATCCATCGCGGGCTTCCTGGGGGAGAAGGCGCTCGAGCCTGAGGCCTACTACGGGGCGCTTCAGAAAACGGAAAAAATACCACGCTAAGCCTTGGAAGGTGATCGTAAGGGGCCTGAGTTTGCCCGTGCCGATCCTGTGCGGCCTGCAGGACAATGAGGTGAGACACCGGATTTCAGCCCGCCTCGGCGGTGGCCAGCGGCGGTTTTCCGTTTAGCTCGCGGCGGGCAGTGCGTCCGGGATGCGGGGCTTGGTGTTGCCGGCGAAGGTGAACCTGGCGTCGTCGCCTTTGCCGTCCACATCCACCACAACGATGTCGCCGGCGTGCAGCTCGCCGAAGAGGATCTTCTCGGAGAGCTGGTCCTCGATCTCGCGCTGGATGGTGCGGCGCAGCGGCCGGGCGCCCATCGCGGGATCGTAGCCGCGGGTTGCCAGCAGCACCTTGGCCGCGGTGGTGAGCTCGATGCCCATGTCCTTGTCCGCAAGGCGCTGCTCCAGCCGGCCCACGAACATGTCCACGATCTCGATGATCTCGTCCTGGGTCAGCTGCGGGAACACCACAACGTCGTCAACCCGGTTCAGGAACTCGGGGCGGAAGTGGGCCTTGAGCTCCTCCGTGACGCGGGCGCGCATCCGGTTGTAGCCGGTCCGCGTATCCGTGCCGGACTGGAAGCCGGCGGCAACGCTCTTGGAGATGTCGCGGGTGCCGAGATTGGTGGTCATGATGATCACCGTGTTCTTGAAGTCCACCAGCCGGCCATGGCTGTCGGTCAGGCGGCCGTCCTCCATGATCTGCAGCAGCGAGTTGAAGAGGTCCGCGTGGGCCTTCTCGACTTCGTCGAAGAGAATCACGGAGAACGGACGACGGCGGACCTTCTCGGTCAGCTGTCCGCCCTCGTCGTAGCCCACGTACCCGGGAGGGGCACCGAACAGACGCGACACGGTGTGCTGCTCCGAGTACTCGGACATGTCCAGGGTGATCAGGGCGTCCTCCTCGCCGAACAGGAACTCCGCCAAGGCCTTGGCCAGCTCGGTCTTGCCGACGCCCGTGGGGCCGGCGAAGATGAACGACCCGCCCGGACGCTTCGGGTCCTTCAGGCCTGCACGGGTGCGGCGGATGGCCCGCGAGACCGACTTTATCGCCTCCTCCTGGCCCACAACACGCTGGTGCAGCTCATCTTCCATCTTCAGCAGTCGCGAGGATTCTTCCTCGGTGAGCTTGAAGACCGGGATACCGGTGGAGTTCGCCAGCACCTCGGCGATCAGATCCTCATCGACTTCGGAGATGTCGTCCATGCCGCCCGCCTTCCATCGGCGCTCCCTCTCTTTGCGCACCGTGATCAGCTTCTGCTCCTCGTCGCGCAACGCCGCGGCCCCCTCGTAGTCCTCCGCATCCAACGCGGACTCCTTCGCCGTCTTCATCGCGGCGATGCGCTCGTCCATGACCTTGAGCTCCGGCGGGGCCGTCATCCGGCGGATGCGCAGCCGTGCACCGGCCTCATCGATCAGGTCGATCGCCTTGTCCGGCAGGAAACGGTCCGAGATGTAACGATCCGAGAGTTGCGCCGCCGAGGCGAGGGCGCCGTCGGTGATGGTGACCCGGTGGTGCGCCTCATACCGGTCACGCAGGCCCTTGAGGATCTCGATGGTGTCAGCCACGGAGGGTTCCTTGACCTGGATCGGCTGGAAGCGGCGCTCCAGGGCGGCATCCTTCTCGATGTGCTTGCGGTACTCATCCAGCGTGGTCGCACCGATGGTCTGGAGCTCGCCCCGGGCCAGCAACGGCTTCAAGATCGAGGCCGCATCGATGGCACCCTCGGCCGCGCCGGCACCTACCAGGGTGTGGATCTCATCAATAAACAAAAGAATGTCGCCGCGGGTGCGGATCTCCTTCAGGACCTTCTTCAGCCGCTCCTCGAAGTCCCCACGGTACCGGGAACCCGCGATCACGGACCCGAGGTCCAGGGTGTACAGCTGCTTGTCCTTGAGAGTCTCCGGGACGTCGCCGCGGACAATCGCCTGGGCCAGGCCCTCGACGACGGCCGTCTTGCCGACGCCCGGCTCACCGATCAGCACCGGGTTGTTCTTGGTGCGGCGGGACAGCACCTGCATGACCCGTTCCATTTCGGATTCGCGCCCGATCACCGGGTCCAGCTTGTTCTCCCGCGCAGCCTGCGTCAGGTTGCGGCCGAACTGGTCCAGGACCACGGAACCGGCCGGAGTCGCTTCAGCCTGGCCCGGGCCGACGCCGGCACCGGTGGTTTCCTTGCCCTGATAACCGGACAGCAGCTGGATGACCTGCTGGCGGACCCGGCCCAGGTCAGCGCCGAGCTTGACCAGCACCTGGGCGGCAACGCCCTCACCCTCGCGGATGAGACCGAGCAGGATATGCTCGGTGCCGATGTAGTTGTGTCCCAGCTGCAGGGCCTCGCGCAGCGAGAGCTCCAGCACCTTCTTGGCACGCGGCGTGAAGGGGATGTGCCCGGACGGGGACTGCTGGCCCGGGCCGATGATCTCCTGCACCTGCTCGCGGACGCCGTCGAGCGAAATGCCCAACGACTCGAGGGCTTTGGCGGCAACACCCTCACCCTCATGGATCAGACCCAAGAGGATGTGTTCGGTACCAATGTAACCGTGGTTCAGCATGCGTGCCTCTTCCTGGGCAAGCACAACCACGCGACGGGCACGGTCCGTAAATCGCTCAAACATTTCGCCACACTCCTGGCTGCCGCCTACCTTGATGCTACGTCGCCTCAGGCCCCCTTGGGGTATTCGCGGCAGATCCAGGCCCTTTGCGCAGAGCTCCTGACGGTGACCACGGCCAAACAGGGCCCGAAACCTCAGCCGGCTATCCGGGCAAAACCAAATGATTCCACGAAACAGCCCAGGCGGGCATCTTGACGGTGATGATTCTCGGGCGCTCCATGGCTGTCGCCAAGGGACCCGATGGCAGCTCCCGCGCCGGGGTGGACGGACGACTGCTGCATCATCGCCCGCAAAATGGGCAATTTCGAACTCGAAATAGCCCTCATGGAACGCTGGGCGTCGAACGTGCCGCCCGAGTTCAGGGAGCAGGCCTTGGAGCGATCCGGATTCGCCAAACGGCTGGCCAAGGCCCGGATGCTGCTGGAAAAGGTCACCGTCCAGGGTGGGGTCGTCCGCGAAGTCCGTCCTCCCACCTGAGGATCCGAATTCCGTCTCCGCCGGTACCGCGGGGATGCGCGTCGTAGCCGTTTTGAATGAGTTCGTGAAGAAACCTCCCGCGATACTCCTTTCAAAGAATTTCCGGGCCTGAACGGAGATCCTCCATTCGGTGGCATGTCATCGCTGGTCATTGCATTTAGTTGGAAAAGGTGAGTAAAACGTGAGTGACCGTGGCCTACTGTCAATCTGTCCTGCCTATTTGGGCGGGGGACAGGTTCTTGACGGTCGTCGGCTGCTGCGACGATGTCGCGTCGGAAAGCACGTGCGCATAAGGCGGATCGCCAGCCTAACGGCGTCGGCGAGCCAGCCAGACGATGAGCACCAGTACAGCGACGACGCAGAGCGCGACAGGACCAAAACGGCGCACCAGTATCGGCCACATGGTCGAGCCAAGGTCCAATTCGGCCGCCGGCACGGACTGGGGTTTGAACGGAGGCTCTCCCGCCGAAGGCCGGGTTACCGGTGGCGCGGCCCGCGGGCCCGTGGAGGCGGGCTCGGCCGGTTCCACGGTGTCCTGTGCTGTCGCCGAAGGTCCCGTGGTCGTCCCGGGTGCCGGTTCCGCGGTCTGCCCGGCGTCCCCGCCGCCCGCTTTCCCGACCACACACTGGACAAATTGGGCCAGCAATTTGTCCGAGATGTCCTGGATGACACCCCGGCCGAACTGGGCCGGTTTGCCGGTGACGTTCATGTCGGTGGTCACGTCCACGGCGGTGCCGTCGCCCTCCCGCGTCAGCACCGCTGTCACCGTGGCACCTGCCGTGCCATTGCCGCGCTTGTCCTTCCCAGTCGCGGCAATGACCACGGTGTGCGAATCCTCGTTGCGTTCAACGAACTCACCGGTGCCGGCATACAGCATGGCTATCGGCCCGAGCTTGACCTTGACCGTACCGGCGAAGTGGTCGCCGCTGACGGACGTGAGGGCCGCTCCGGGGAAGCAGGGCGCGATATCTTCCAATTGGTTGAAGGAATGCCAGGTGTCCTCCAGCGAACTCGGAACCACGAAATGATGTTTGAGTTCCACGTCTTCCTCTCGCCGTGTCCGCTAGAGCCCAGCGGCCGTGACGACCGCCCGCCTGGTCAAAACCTCCGCCAGGTGGCGCCGGTAGGCTGCGTCGCCATTGAGATCACTGGCCGGATCGGTCCCCTCGGCTGCGTGTGCGCTGGCGGCGGCGATCGCGTCCCGCGTCAACGGAGCCCCCGCCAGCGCCTGCTCGACGGCGGTGGCCCGCACCGGTGTGCTGGCCATGTTGGTCAACCCGATCCGGGCCTCGGCGATGGTGCCGCCCTCCACCCGGACCATAGCGGCCACGGCGACGATGGACCACTGCTGGGCCACCCGGGTGAACTTCTCGTAGTGCGCACCCCAGCCGGTGTACTTCGGCACCCGCACGTGGGTGAGGATCTCGCCCTCGGCTACGGCGGTGGTGAAGTAGCCCAGGAAGAAGTCCGCCGCTGCCACCCGGCGTTCCCCGTCCGGTCCGGCCAGGATGAAGGTCGCGTCGGCTGCCAGCACGGGTGCGGGCAGGTCGCCCGCCGGGTCTGCGTGCACCAGGGCGCCGCCGAAGGTGCCGCGGTGGCGGACCTGCGGATCCGCCACCGTTGCCGCGGCCTTTGCCAGCAACGGCACATGGGTGGCGACAAGCGGGTCGGTGGCCACCTGGTGGTGTGTGGTCATGGCGCCGATCAGCAGGGCATCTCCGTCCTCGCGCACCCCGGCCAGCCCTTCAATCCGGCCCAGGTCGATCACCATCTGCGGGTCGGCCAGTCGCAGCTTCATCACCGGGATCAGGCTTTGGCCCCCGGCCAGCAGCTTCACGTCGTCGCCAGCCGAGGCCAGCAGGCCCAGCGCCTCCGCGACGGTATTGGGCGCGGCGTAGTCGAATGCGCTCGGAATCATTGGACACCTCCGGTCGTCTTGGCTTCTTCAAGTGCGGCCCACACGCGGGACGGCGAACAGGGCATCCTGATGTCCTTCACGCCCATGTGCCGCACCGCGTCCAGCACGCCGTTGACGATGGCGGGCGTCGAGGCGATGGTACCCGCCTCCCCGACTCCCTTGGCTCCCAGCTGGTTGGTGGTCGAGGGCGTCTCGGTGCGCGCCGTGGTGTAGTGCGGCAGGTCGGGTGCGCCGGGAACCAGATAGTCCACAAACGAGCCCGTGACCAAGGTGCCGGCGTCGTCGTACACAGCCTCTTCATAGAGGGCCTGCGCGATTCCCTGTGCCAGACCGCCGTGCACCTGGCCCTCCACAATCAGCGGATTGACCACAACCCCGACGTCGTCCACGCAGACGTACTTGCGGATCGCGACCCGTCCGGTCTCGGTGTCCACCTCAATGGCCGCCAGATGGGTGCCGTGCGGGAAGGAGAAATTCTGCGGGTCGAAGGTCGCGTCGGAATCCAGGTTCGGCTCAAACCCGTCCGGCAGGTTGTGTGCCGAAAAAGTCGCCAGCGCGATTTCGCCCAGCGCCGTCGACTGATCGGTGCCCTTCACGCTGAACCTGCCATCGGCGAACTCGATGTCGTCTTCGCTGGCCTCCATGAGGTGAGCGGCCACGACCTTGGCCTTCTCGATCACCTTGTCCGCAGCGGCCAGCACCGCCATGCCGCCGACTGTCAGCGACCTGGATCCGTAGGTATCCAGGCCCCGCTGGGAGATCTGCGTGTCGCCGTGCAGCACTTCGACGTTCTCGAACGGCACGCCGAGCTTGTCCGCCACGAGCTGGCTCCACGCGGTTTCGTGGCCCTGGCCGTGGGAGGAGGACCCGGTGACCACCTCGATGTTGCCGGTGGGGAGCACGCGCACCTGGGCGTGCTCCCAGCCGCCGGCGCCGTAATTGAGCGCACCGAGCACCCGGGACGGCGCCAGGCCGCACATTTCGGTGAAGGTGGAGATGCCGATGCCAAGCTGGACTGTGTCGTTCGTTTCGCGGCGCCGGGCCTGCTCAGCCCGGAGCGCATCGTAGCCGAAGAGCTCCAGCGCCTTCGCGGTGGCCGCCTCATAGTTGCCGCTGTCGTATTCGAGCCCGGCAACGGTGGTGAACGGGAATTCCTCGTGTTTGATCCAGTTCCTTTCCCGCAGCTCCAGCGGGTCCAGCCCCAGTTCGGCGGCGAGTTCGTCCATCATCCGCTCGATCGCAAAAGTGGCTTCCGGACGCCCGGCACCGCGATATGCGTCGGTCCACGCCTTGTTGGTGAACAGATTCGTGCATTCGAACCGGTAGGCCGGGAACTTGTAGATCGAGTTGTACATGAAGGCGCCCAGGATCGGGATGCCGGAGGTGACCAGGCCCAGATAGGCTCCCATGTCCGCCAGCAGGTTAACGTCCAGTCCTGTGACGATCCCCTCCTTGGTGGCCGAGAGCTTCAGCCGCTGTACCTGGGCCCGGCCGTGGTGGGCCGCCATCAGGGATTCGCTGCGGGTCTCGGTGTATTTGCACGGCTTGCCGGTGTGCCGGGCCGCCAGCACGGTGATGGCCTCCTCTGGGGTCACCTGCAATTTTCCGCCGAAGCCGCCACCCACGTCGGGGGCGATCACGCGCACCTTGCTTTCCGGGATGGCCAGGGTCAGCGCCAGCATCAGCCGCAGAATGTGCGGCACCTGGGTGGCCGACCACACAATGATCTGTTCACCGGTGGGGTCCACCACGGTGGAGCGGGGCTCCATGAAGGACGGGATGAGCCGCTGCTGGTAGAACGTGCGTTCGATGAGGACCTCGGCGCCCTCCAGCGCCTCAGCGATCGGTTTGCCGGTGCCGGCCTCGCCCGAGTCAAAGACCCACGTGGCCGATTTGTTGGTGCCCAGGCCCGGGTGGGCCAGCACCTGGTCCTTCGCCGCTTCCTCCAGATCCAGGACAACGGGCAGCTCTTCGTAGTTGACGTCGACCAGCTCGACAGCGTCGCGGGCGGCGGCGGCGCTGCGGGCGATGATGCAGGCAACCACCTCGCCGGCGAAGGCAACCTCATCCACGGCGATCGCGGGGTGCGCGGGGGCCTTTTGGTCGGGCGTAATCGGCCACGCGTTGGGCAGGCTGCCCTGCTCGGCGGCCACGTCGGCTCCGGTGAGCACCGCAACGACGCCGGGGGAAGACTTCGCGGCGGCGACGTCGACCGAGGTGATCTTCGCGTGGGCGAACGGACTGCGCACCATCGCCAGATGCAGCATGCCGGGCAGCGTGATGTTGTCGGTGTATCTGGAGCGCCCGGTGATCAGATGGGCATCTTCCTTGCGGAGGCGGGCCCTGCCGACTTCGGCGGTGGTCATGCCACACCTGCCGTTTCCGTTTCGTCGCTGTCCGAGGACACGGTGCCCTCGGCGACGGCCCGGACCGCGGCAACAATGTTCTGGTACCCGGTGCACCGGCACAGGTTCCCCTCCAGACCGTCCCGGATTTCCTGTTCGGACGGGTGAGGGTTTTCTTCCAGCAGGGACGCCGACTGCATGATCATGCCCGGCGTGCAGAAGCCGCATTGCAGCGCATGGCATTGGTGGAAGGCCCGCTGCAGCGGGGCGAGTTTCCCGTCCCGGGCCAAGCCTTCGATGGTGGTGACCCGGTGGCCATCGGCCTGGACAGCGAACATGGTGCAGGACTTCACGCTGACGCCGTCCAGATGGACGGTGCAGGCGCCGCAGTTGCTGGTGTCGCAGCCAATCAATGTGCCGGTCTTCCCTAGCCGTTCGCGCAGGTATTGAACCAGCAGCAGCCGCGGCTCGACGTCGTCGGTATAGCTCACATTGTCGACTTCGACGGTGATCATTTTGGAACTCGCCATTGAGATCTCCTCTCGCTGGGAGGACGGGCACGGCTGCCCGGCTTCCAGTCTTGATGTGTCACAGGTTACATCAAGCCGAAGGGTTGCGGGTCAGGGATTTCTAAGTTCCTACCCTGCGTCCTCGTGGTCGGCGTCTGCCATGGGCTCGTGGTGGATCCGCGCGTCCATGCTGCTCAATCGTCCGCCTTCCCCGCCCCAGTGCAGCGCAATGATTTCGGCGGCGATCGAGACGGCCGTCTCCTCGGGCGTCCGGGACCCCAGGTCCAGACCGATGGGGCTGGAAAGTTTGGACAATTCGGCCTCGGTCAGGCCAGCCTCGCGCAGCCGCTCCAGCCGGTCGTGGTGGGTGCGCCGGGACCCCATCGCCCCCACGTAGGCCACGTTGTGGCGCAGCGCCACCTCAAGCAGCGGCACGTCGAATTTCGGATCATGGGTGAGCACGCAGATCACCGTGCGGTCATCCACGTGGCCGGCGCCGATCTGCGCCTGCAGGTAGCGGTGCGGCCATTCCACCACCACCTCGTCCGCCTGAGGGAAACGCGCAGCCGTTGCGAATACCGGACGCGCGTCACAGACCGTGACCCGGTAGCCGAGAAAGCTGCCCTGTTTGGCGACGGCGGCAGCAAAGTCGATCGCGCCGAACACCAGCATCCGCGGCTGCGGGGCGAAACTGACCGCGAACACGCGCATCCCCTCGCCTCGCCGCTGGCCGGCCGGCCCATAGCTAAGGGTGGCATTGCGGCCGGCAGCCAGCAGGCCCTGCACGTCGTCGCAGACCGCGTGGTCGGCGCGGTCGCTGCCCAGGGAGCCGCTGAATCCGTCCGGGCGGACCACCAAGTGTCGGCCGAGCCAGGCCGGATCCGGGTGTTCGATCACGGTGACCACGGCCACCGGCCGGCCGGCGCCGACGTCGTCGGCCACCTGCGGCAACTGCGGGAAGGTCTCGGTCGAGACCGGTTCGACGAAGACGTCCAGGATCCCCCCGCAGGTCAGGCCGACCTCGAACGCATCGTCGTCGGTGATGCCGTACCGCTGCAGCACCGGCCGGCCGTCGTGGGCGACCTCGGTGGCCAACTCGTAGAGCGCACCTTCGACACAGCCGCCGGACACCGACCCGACCGCGCGGCCGTCGGCGTCGACCATCATTGCTGCCCCCGCCGGCCGCGGCGCGGACCGGAAGGTACGCACCACCGTACCCAGTCCCACGGTGTGGCCGGCCCGTATCGCGGTAACCAGATCATCCAAGACCTCACGCATTGGCAAGCACGTCCAACAATTCCTCGAAACTTTTCATTGAGTGCCCCCCAATAAAGAAGTCAACGTGCGGCAGCACCGCCGTAATTCCCCGCTGTATGGGCTCGTATCCCACTTTGCCCCGATGCGGGTTCGACCAAATAATGCGCCTCGCCACGTGATGCAGCCGCTCGGTCTGGCGTCCCAGTAGGGCGGGGTCGCCCCGCTCCCAACCGTCGCTGGCAATGACGACGACGGCGCCGCGTGCCACCACGCGCTGGCCCCAGCGGTCGTTGAAGGCCCGCAACACTTCCCCCAGCCGGGTTCCGCCCGACCAGTCGGGTACGGCGCGGCCCGCGAGGGCAAGGGCTTTTTCGGGGTCCGGCACGCGCAGAGCGCCGGTCACCCGGGTCAGCCGCGTGCCCAGCGTGAAGACCTCCACCTGATGCGGGGCGGCCTCGACTACCCGGTGGGCGAGCCGCAGCAGGCTGTCCGCATAGGGTGCCATCGAGCCCGAAACATCGATCAGCCAGACAACCCGGCGTGGTTTGCGCGGCGCCCGGGCACGGCGCAGCGGACCCGGTTCCCCGCCGCGGCGCAGCTGGTCGCGCAGGGTCCGCACCCGATCGACGTCGCCGTGCCGGTCCGGGCGTTTGCGCCGGGTCTGCCGGGTCGGCAACCGCACCGGCAGCTCCTCGAACATCCGGTGCAGCAGCGCCCGCTCGGTGTCATCCAGCGTCGCCACGTCCCGGTGCCTCAGCCGCTCCCGGCGGCTGGCAAGCGCCCTCAGTTGGTTCCGGCCGTCCTGCCGGCCGCCGTCGTCGTCCAAAGAGGCCTCGCTGACGGACGTTGCGGACGGCGAGTCGCGGGTGGCGGAGGAATGCTCCACCGAGAACCAGGCCTCAAAGGTCCGCTGATAGGTCGGCAAGTCGTCCGGCGAGGCGCACAGAGTTGCCCGGCCGGCCCAGAAAACGCTGGCGCGGCGGTCCAGGGCGAGCCTGCCTACGGCATCGACGAAGCTGCGCGCCCGGTCCGCGGTCACCCTCACCCCGGCCGACCGCACCGCAGCGGCAAATGCCAGGAGGATCTCCTCGGCGCTGTGCTCCACGGCCGCCATCAGTCAGCCGAGCATCCGGGCCAGGGCTGCCGATACCCGCTCGGTGTCTTCACGGTACTTGCAAAGCGCGCCGATGCTCGCCGCGGCCGAGGCCAGGTCGAGCTCGGCCCGGCCGAGCTGGTGCAGAGCCCGGGCCCAATCCAGAGTTTCGGCCACGCCGGGAGGCTTGAGTACGTCGTCGGAAGCCCGGATCTGCTGGACCACGCGCACCACCTGCTCGGCCAGCAGCGGGGGGACTTCCGGCAGCCGCGTGCGCACGATCTCCACCTCGCGGGCCAGCCCCGGGTGGTCAATCCAGTGATAGAGGCATCGCCGTTTGAGTGCATCGTGGACGTCACGGGTCCGGTTGGAGGTGAGCACGACAATCGGCGCGGTGTCTGCCTTGACCGTGCCGAACTCGGGGATGGAGACCTGGTAGGTGGAGAGCACTTCCAAGAGGAATGCCTCGAACTCGTCGTCGGCACGGTCGATTTCGTCGATCAGCAGCACGGCAGGGCTCTGCTGCAGCGCCTTCAGGATCGGCCGCGCAAGCAGGAATCGCTTGTCGTAGAGCGAGTGCTCCAGCTCGGCCACGCTCAACCCCGCGCCACCGCCGGCCTCCACGCTGCGCAGATGCAGAATTTGAGCGGTGAAGTCCCAGTCGTACAGCGCCTGCGTGGCATCGATTCCCTCGTAACACTGCAGCCGAATCAGCGGCAGCCCAAGGGCCTGCGCGAGGGCCTCGGCCAGGGAGGTCTTGCCGGTACCGGGTTCCCCCTCGAGCAGCAGCGGGCGTTCCATGCTCAGGGCGAGGTAGCCGATCGTGGCCAGGCCTTCATCGGCGAGGTAGCCGGTGGAGGCCAGCATTTCGGCCAGTGCTGCGGCGGAGCTGATCGACGTCTGCGTCATTGCACCAGCATAGGGCCAGGGATCGACGGGGGCCGGGGATTCGAGGCCAGTCGCCAGTGGGGAAACTCCTCATGCGGCGGCCGCGTTGTCACGGAGACGAGGCCGATTACGACGAAGTTCATCACGGCGGCAACCCAAAGCTGCCTGACGACCTAGGACCACTCGCCGGCGACACGGCCGACGATTTCGGCCCTATCCGATGATCCGGGCGATCCTGGACACCAGCGTTTTCATCGCTCTGGAATCCGGGCGCCCGCTCGACCGAAATAACCTGGCGGAGGAGGGTTATATCTGCATCATCACTATCGCCGAGCTCAACGCACGGGTGAATGCGGCAACCGACACAGACTCCCGCGCCCGCCGGTTGGAAACCGTGGAAGCCCTGACCGCCACGACTGTGCTACCCGTCAATGAGGCCGTCGACCGTCAATACACGGTGTTCCGGATCCTTGGAGTGAGACGACGACGCCCGCAGCGGTGTCAGGTGTCCGCGGGTCCGGTCCTGGCGTTCAGGCAACCCCGTTCAGGCTCCGCGTGCGGCCACTGCGCGGCGGGGAATCGGCGGATCACAAGGGTGAACCGGTGCCGTGGCACGCCGCAGCCTGGCGGTGGAATGGCTGTTCGGGGAAGGCCGGACGATTTGTCCGGTGCCGGGAGCTGCGGGCCGGGATTCCTGCTGCTGGGCAGACGGTTTCGGACAGAGGTCCGTGATCAGGCCCATTCCCGCATACTCGCGCACCGCACTGATGCCGCTCACGGCAGCCCGCTTGTCCGGGAACGACCTGGAGAGGGCCATCACGGTTCCGTCGGGGGCTTTCAGCGTGAACCTATAGCCAAAATCCTCGTCAACGAAGAGTTCGAAAGTTCCGGTCATTGCGGTCCTCCTGGAGGCGGGCACACAAGCCCACGTTCAACAAGCTGTCTCCCGGGGCCGGAACGCCACGCTGCGTTCCTTCCCCGCCGGTCTGGCAACTCAATCAGTTGTTCAATGAACGAAAATGTGAAACGCGCCACAGCGCGTCCCCAACCAACATACGCGGAAGAACCGTCTATTTCCAGCCAACAGAACCGCCGCCTGAAACCGTCTGGCCGGTTCCCGTGGAACGACGCGCCCGACCGACCCCGCAGCCGGACGTGGATGGCCCCCGCACCACATTTTCCCCGCTGTCCCGCACCGGACAGTCAAAAGGTGCAGCCTGCCCCGTACGCCCTTCCGATGCCCAGGCGTCCGGGATAGGCTGGATACCTGCCCCCAGGGGCGCTGACACGCAGTGACTCGAACGGCGGGAACACGGCATTCTCCCGCCGCATTGGTTGCGTGGTTCGACGATGACCACGGGACATAGCCAGAGGCAACGGCAACGGCCGGAACGCAGCACGCATACCCGCACGCGGACCGGCCCCGGCACCGGCACCAACGAAGGTGGCAACACTGTGACCGTGACTCAACCGCGCGGCCGGGGACACCGCACAACCGAAGCCGGTCCGACCCCGGACCTGGCTGCGCCGTACTGCACCGCCTGCGGCACGGACAGGCTTCTGATCTTTGACGTATTTGTCCCACCCCGGGTGTTGCCCGACGGCCGGCCGCTGCCGGCCACCGTCAGCTACACCTGCGGCAAATGCGGCCGGTTCAGCAGCCACACAGTCCCGCCGGCATGGACGCCTCCCGGCTGGCAATGGTACGTCTGAGGCTCAACCACGGACAGGACGGAACGGACCATGGGTTCAATGGAGCAGTGGTGGGATCAGCTCGATTCCAGCACCCGGCAGTGGCTGGTGGAGAACCCCGGGTGCGTTACTCTGCCCCGGACCGTGGTCCACGCCATCAATACGGTCATTCACGGGAACCTTGGCGAGGATCAGCACGGGCAGCTCGAACTCTCCGACGAGGACCGGCAGTTTATTCGGTCCAGGGCCGGACAGGAACAAGCCGACGGGCCCGGGATCGATAGGTAACAGCCACGATCGGTACCGCACCGAAAGCGTATAATGTGCTTACGGCCTTGATCCGCTTAACGCGCCACATCGTCGCGGACATTCATGGATCGGCACGCGCTACTTTCCACGAGAAACGTGGCCAGCGCCGCCCCGGCGGGACCGGGTGAGCGTCAGTCCGTGAGCCGGGGACAATTGCTTCGTCGCCGCGTGTGCGGCGTTCCCTCCGTTGACTGTTACGCAGCGCTCCCGCGGGAGTTACCGGACCCTGTTCCCCGGCATTCGCGGGACAGGGACTGCTGAACAGCCACCCGGTCGAGTCCGGCCGGGGGCCGGCACTGCGGTCTGACGACCGGCGGATGCCCCGGATTCCTGACAGCTCCCCTCAGCCGACGCCGGTCCCCGGCCACGTGGTGAGTGCCTCCACCGGTGCCGGGCTGATAGTGCATGCAGTTGAAGAAAGAGGCGTTGCGATGATTGATATTGCGGGTCCGCCCGCTGATGCCATGGTCCGGGCGATCCACACCGGCGACCCGCTGACGGTGAGGCGGCTGTTGCGTGAGAACCCCGCCCTGGCCGGCGCCAGATTTGGCACCGGAGACCCGCACGGGGTGGCACGCACACTCCTGCATGTGGCCACCGACCTCCCGGGCCACTACCCCCACAGTGCCGAGACTGTCACGATACTCGCCGAAGCCGGGGCTGACGTCAGCGCCCCGTGCACCGGGCCGTACGCCGAGACCCCGCTGCACTGGGCCGCGAGCAGCAACGATGTCGAGGCCCTCGACGCCCTGCTGGACGCCGGCGCGGACATTGAAGCCCCGGGAGCGGTGTTCGGAGACGGCACACCACTGGCGGATGCCATCGGCTTCGGGCAGTGGCAGGCGGCCCGGCACCTGATCGACCGCGGTGCACGCACGACGCTGTGGCAGGCGGCGGCTACGGGACTACGATCCCGCATCCTCGAGGGCTTCCCCGACGCGGCGCCGCCGTCGCCGGAAGAGCTCAATGCCGCGTTCTGGTACGCCTGCCACGGCGGGCAGTTCAATGCCGCGATTTACCTTCATGGCCGGGGGGCCGACCTGAACCGGATACCGGCGCGGGAAGAGCTGACGCCTCTGGACGCGGCGCGGCGCAACGGTGCCGCCGACCTCGTCCGGTGGCTTCACACCCACGGTGCCCGGTCGGCCACGGAACCGCGGTTCCCCCGGTAACGGCGCATTGGTTCCTCATTTCCCCGCGGATCGCATTCGATGTTCCGGCTGGTTCCGGCCGGGTCACGGACACTGAACCGGCTGCCTCAGGAACAGGCCGCAGCAGCGGTACATCACGGCTGCTGCCAGGTCCGAGGCTCAGCTGACCCTCACGATGTACTTCCCGAGCCCGTGTCCCTGTTCGCTTTTCGCGTGGGCGGCCGCGATGTTTTCCAGCGTGAACGTCTCCGCGACCGGCGGCCTGAACTTTCCCCGCGCGAACAGCTCCGCGGCTTCGGCACGTGCTTCCGGCGCGCGGCCCACGCCGCCGGAAGCGAACCCTACACCGTACCGGGCGGCATCACTGTCGGCGATGGTGATGACCTTATCGGCACTGCCCGTGAGCCGAGTAAGGTCCAGCAGCACGCCGGAGCCGACCGTGTCCAAGGCGACATCGACACCCTGCGGGGCGAGCTCGCGCACACGGTCCACGAGACCCCCGCCGTAAGTCGTCGAGATCACCCCGAGTGACCGCAGGTACTCGTGGTTCTTGTCGCTGGCGGTACCGATCACGGTCACTCCGCCGCGGCCAGACCCACCCCGCCGGCGGCACCATTGACAACCAGTGTCTGTCCCGGACTCATGGGCAGCAGGTTCAGCGCCCGCCGCGCCGTTTCAGTGGCCATCGGGAAACCCGCAGCCTCTTCAAAGGACAGGCCGCCGGGCTTCCGCGCCCATTCCGCCAGCACGGCGTAATCAGCGGCGGCACCCGAAACCGCGGTGCCGAACACCGCGTCGCCGATGACGACGCCACCAACACCCTCACCGACCTCGTCCACGACGCCCGATGCGTCCATCCCCACCCCCGAGGGAAGCCTCATGGGCATCATGGCCGCCAGGGCCCCGCTGCGGGTCTTCCAGTCGATCGGGTTCACGCCGGCCGCCCGGACGGCTATGCGGATCTGGCCGGGCCCGGCATGCGGCTCCTCAACCTCGACGACCTTGAGGACCTCCGGACCTCCGTACTCGGCGAACTGGACAGCTTTCACGACATCCTCCTCATGGTGAACCCGGCCAATGCGGGTGCCGCGGCATTTCACGCATCTGACCGGCCTGCCCCCCGGAACCGGTGCCACAGCTCGCGCTTGCTCTCCGCTAGAGCATCGATGACGTCCTGCTTGGACCCGGCAGCCTCGGCTACTCCAAGAACCCGGCCGATGTCACGCCACGGGGTTCCAGCGGCGACAGCCGCATGGATCGTCTCGCCAAGGGCCTTGTCAATGGCCGTGGAAGCGCGGCAGCATTCGCGCAGGTCCTCCACCGGGTCCTTTCCCCAATGGCCGCGCCGCCGCACGCGCAGCCGGGCCCCCTGCCTTGACGGGCGTACCCGCTGACGGTGCGTGGACACGGCTGCCGCCTCTCCCGGGGTGCCTTTCACTTCAGGCTAAGCCGCGCGGTGGAACTGCGCCAGTGGCCAAAGGCTTCCGACAGGGGCCGGCACGCCCCCAGCACCCGCACGCGCGGACCCGCCACCTTCACCACGGAGAAGAACAGAACCCGCCGGCCAAGGACCGGCTCCGCCGCGCACCGTCGGACCCGGCCGTCGAACGTCTCGACGTGATTCCATGCCGAGTCTCGTCAGGGCCGACGGTGAAAGCACCCTCTGAGAGTCGGCCAATTCGAACTGCGACTAATGGCCAACGAAAGCCGACGGACAGCCGGGCATGATCGACTTCATCGCCTCGGCAGCTATCTCTGGAGACATGAATCGGGTCGGACTCTTGAACCGGGCTTTAGGAACACCTTTCTGGGCGATTTCGGACGTTTCCTCGCTTCATCTCCTGACGTTCCCCTTCCCAGTATCTGAGACACCGCAAACGTGCTGTGCAGTCCGCCGGGTCCGGTGATGGCTCCAGCGACCGTCTCAGGGGAAGAAGCGCCCTTCCCACAGTGTTTTAACGGGCACAGGTTGCCGTGGAAGCAGGGGAGATGAGGTGCCATGGTGAGGATAGCCATCGTGCTGGGAAGCACCCGCCCGGGCAGGGTCGGGAAAGCGGTCGCGGACTGGGTCTATGAGCAGGCGAAGAAGCGTTCTGATGCACAGTTCGAACTTGTCGATGTGGCTGACTTCTCTCTACCGCTGCTGGATGAACCGCTCCCGCCCTCCCGCGGGCAGTACCGGAACGAGCATACGAAGGCATGGGCGCAGATCATCGCCTCCTTCGACGGATACATCATCGTCACCGGCGAATACAACCACTCCGTGCCGGGGGCACTGAAGAACGCCATCGATTACCTGTACCGGGAGTGGAACAACAAAGCCGTCGGTTTCGTCAGCTACGGCAGCGCCGGCGGGACCCGGGCGGTGGAACATCTGCGGCAGATCGCCGCCGAAGTGCAGATGGCCGATGTCCGCGCCCAGGTCTCCCTGCCACTGGCCACGGAGTTCGAAAACTACACCACGTTCACCCCGTCGCCCCTGGCGGTGCAGGGCCTGGGACCGGTCTTCGACCAGGTCATCGCGTGGGCCGTCGCCCTCAAAACGCTGCGCCCCTGAAGGAAAAAGCGGCTAAAACACGGCAGGAACCTCCCGGAGCATCCGCCGGCGGGATGCGGCCGGCAGGTAGCAACGGTTCCCTCGTCGGCGCCGCCTGCCACGACGACGGGATGTCACCACTGGACGCTGCTGTAACTGTGGATTCGGCACCGCCCCCCAAGCGAGGACTTCATCCAGCACTACAATCACCACAGGCCCCACACGGCACTCAAAGGCGCCTCACCCACCAAACGCGTCACCAACGTACCGGGTTGGGACATCCGGGCGGGCAGCTTCTAAAGCGCCAGGCGGTGGTAGGCGGAGGCAAAATGTATGAGCGGGTCCGGTACCTCCGACCCCGGAGCGTCACCGCCCAACGCCACTACCTCTCCTACGACGAGCAGATGTGTAGCCGCCGGATGGATGGCAACCGTTCTCAGCTCGAAGTACGCGATCGATCCGTCAAGGATCACCGATCCGGTGGCCGGGCCACGGCGGTACGGGACCCGGGCCAGCAGGCCCTCAACCGGGGTCCCTGGACTGGCCAGCCAGTCCGCCGCGCCTTGGTGCCTGCTGCGCAGCAGACTCAACGCCCATGTACCCGTCGCGGCGACCGCTTCGCCGATGCGTGAGCCCGCGTAGAGGCTGACCAGCATCGTAGGAGGGTCATAGGAGACGGAGAGAAAAGCAGTCACCGTTGCCGCGTAGTCGCGCCTGCGCAGGGATGTGGAAACCACAGCGACGCCGGCGGAGATGTCCGCGCTGAGCACGCGGTACAGATCGATGTCCGCCTGGGAAGGCTGTTCGCCGTCAAGGCGGTGCGCGTCCAACGTCCCTGGACTCTCCATAAAGTACATCGTTTCACGCGCCGAACCATAGGAGTGCTGTTATTCCCTGCACTGGACATCCCCGCATCAACCTTCTGCGTTGAGCGCCGCTTTTCCCTGTGGCTGCATCGTGGGACCATGCCTGCATGAGCGAAAGTGAAAACAATGGTCCGGCGCCCCCCGCCACTGATGGAGCGGGAAGGAATGACCGGGCGCCGGCAAGCAGAGAACATCAGGCAGCGCCGCCCACCCAGGGGATGCGCACCGTGGGCCAGCGTCGCCGGGATGCGGAACAGAAGCTTGAGGAGCATCAGCAGGAGGCCCGCCACAAGACCGAAGCCGAAGACGGCCCCGAGGAACCCCCGGCGAGCCAGTAACGGCCCTTGAGCGGCTTGAGGCGGGCTTTCCGTCAACGGTGCGTCGGCGCTTGAGGAACCGGAGCGAGGAAGTCCGGGCGTTGATTGGCCCCGGACTCATCGCCTGAACGCTCGTAACCGCATACGGTGAACGGCGGCACGTCCTTCAAACCTTGCTGGGAGCAGACAACGACCGCGACCGGAGGAGTCCTGCCGACGCGGCCACCCACAGCCCGCCGCGCAGCGGACGACCCTCTTGACCCCGGCGTGGGGTCCGTGCATTGCCCGCGGGTGGGGTCCACGTCCGGGGTTTTCACAAGGAGTTTCGACCAGACTTGCCCCGTCCTGATGTTGCACGGTGTCCGCGCACTTCGGGTCTGGTCACCGGGCGCGGCCCCCAGCATTGCCGGGCCCGGTGACTATCCCCGGGCGGCAGCGCCCGGCCGGTGACGGCCCTGCTGCGCGGCGGCTCACAGGCAGGTGTGAGACCTTATCGATCCGGGACGGTAGCGGCACAGCGAAGCGCCTGAGAACCGCCATCGGTGGGACAGATGCGTTTCATGGAGTGCCGCGTCGGTGCCCTTGACGGCGCATCAGGAACAGTCAACCAACCCGATGCTGTGTCTATGTCAATCTCATCCGGTCCGCTGTGGCGGCTTGAATCAGGTCCACCGCTGGGCCCTTCAGGGGGCGCTTACTGGAAACGGAAAAAATCGCACGCTAAGCCCTGCCCCGACTCGGCACCCAGGGCTGGTGCAAAGTCGTGTGCGGGGTTGTGGTGCGGATGCCGGCATGCCCGGTGCAAGTGCTCTTAATGCAGGGGAACCCCCGGTAAACAGGTGATCGTTCAAAATCGCCTTTCAACAGGCGTTCCGTCATGACGTCTTCGCCCATCCAGACCCTTGTTGGCCGGCTGGGGCAGCTGGCTGGTGAGAATGGACCCGGGCGTCACGCTGGCGACGCTGCTGGACGCGCTCTCCTGCGTTCCGGCCCCAACACAAGCTCTTGGGCCTGGGCACTGTCCTGACGACGACGAGGGCTGGGCGGGTAGGCTCGACGGCCGTTGCCGAGCAATGGCACATCGGTGGAGTGTCTTGCAAAGCTTTTACTTGTTGAGACATCCGATCCGACCCCAGGAAGACAGGGCACTTTCGCACTGCGGCACGGAACGGCAATGTCTCGACAAGTCGTCTCATAGCATAGCGTGTCTCAGGTACTTTCTTAGGGGTTTATGGGGCAGACTACGGTCATGGCACTTCTCGGATACACCCGGATCAGCACCGCCGGCCAGGACGACCAGCTCCAACGTGACTCCCTCACCGCGGCAGGCGTCCAGGCCCGGGACATCTACTCCGATGTGACCTCCGGAAGTAAGGAGGCCACGAGCCGCCCCGGGATGCAGAGGCTCCTGGGCTACGCCCAAAGCGGTGACACGATCGTGGTATGGCGCATCGACCGGCTCGGCCGATCCCTGCTCGATGTCCTGAACACCGTCAACGGGCTCCGGCACAAGGGAATCATGGTCCGCTCGATCGCCGACGGCATTGACCCGGAAACAACCACGGGGCGCCTGATGCTGAACATGCTCGCCACCTTGGCCGAGTACGAACGCGAACTCATCGTCGAACGCGTCAATGCCGGCATCACCGCCGCCCGCGCCGCCGGGACCATCTTCGGCCGCCCCGTGACCGACCCCGCCCTCACCGCCGAAAAGCTCCGGATCGTCGCCGCGGCCCGTGCCGAGGGAAAAACCGCACAACAGGCCGCCCAACTCGTCGGCTGGAGCCGGGCCACCCTGTACCGGCACCAGCAAGCCAACGTCCGGCTGAAGGACTGAGAGGGACCGGCATGGAACTGGGAAGGCCAGACCTCCATCCACGACTGCCTCGATCCCGTCGGCCCCAGAGCCATCGGCGCAGATGCCCAGACCGTCCGACGTTCAAAACAACGCCGGAGGAGCCCGCGCGTGCGGCCCCGGAACCGCAGTCCGGACGCCGGGAAAACCGTCGACGCGGGCTACCAGTGGCAAATGTGAATGACTTGATTCTCCGTGTCCGATGGGTGGCATGGCCGGGCTTATCGAGAACCCAGGATTTCAGAAGGAGGACCGATGCCCCGTCGTTCAATCCTGTCCGCCGCCGAGCGGCACACCCTGCTCGCCCTGCCCGAGGGCCAGGAAGAGCTGATCCGGCACTACACCCTCAATGACGCCGATCTGGCCCTCATTCGCCAGCGTCGCAAGCCGGAGAATCGGTTGGGCTTTGCCATCCAACTTTGCTACCTGCGATTTCCCGGCACCATCCTTGGCACCGACCAAACACCGGACCCACCGGTGTTGGCCATGGTGGCCGCGCAGCTCGGCGTTCCGGTCGAGAGCTGGGACGAGTACGGCCGGCGCGAACAGACCCGGCACGAGCATCTCATCGAGCTGCAAACGGGTTTCGGATTCAAACTATTCGGACTGAGCCAGTACCGGGCGGCGGTCCATGAGCTGGTTGAGCTGGCGTTGCAAACGGACAAAGGCATCGTGCTGGCCGGCGCCCTGGTGGAAAGCCTGCGCCGCCAGCGCATCGTCGTCCCGGCAGTGGATGTCATCGAGCGGGTTTGTGCCGAGGCGATCACCAAAGCCAACCGGCGCATCTACGCGGCATTGACCGGTGACCTTTCAGCTGATCACAAACACCGGTTGGATGGTCTGCTCAAGCGCAGGGAGGAAGGCAAGTCCACCCGGCTTGCCTGGTTGCGCCAGCCGCCGGTCAAACCGAACTCGCGGCACATGCTCGAACATATTGAGCGACTCAAAGCCTGGCAGGCGCTGGAGCTGCCCGCCGGCATCGAACGCCAGGTCCATCAGAACCGTCTGCTCAAGATCGCCCGCGAGGGCGGGCAGATGACGCCGGCTGATCTGGCCAAGTTCGAGCCGCAGCGCCGCTACGCGACTCTGGTCGCGGTGGCCGTAGAAAGCACGGCCACCGTCACCGATGAAATCATCGACCTGCACGACCGCATCATCGGCAAGATGTTCAACACCGCCAAAAACCGGCACCAGCAACAATTCCAGGCGTCCGGCAAGGCGATCAACGACAAGGTGCGCCTGTACGGGAGCATCGGCAAGGCGCTGCTGGAAGCCAAGGGGGCGGCACCGACCCCTTCGCTGCCATCGAGTCCGTCCTGTCGTGGGATGCCTTCACGACCAGCGTGACCGAGGCGCAAAAGCTTGCCCGGCCCGGGGACTTCGACTTCCTGCACCGCGTGGGCGAAAGCTACGCCACGCTGCGCCGCTATGCCCCCGAATTCCTGGCCGTGCTCAAGTTCCGGGCGGCACCGGCCGCCAAGGATATGCTCAAGGCCATCGAGGTGCTGCGTACCATGAACGCGGATAGCGCCCGTAAGGTGCCGGACGATGCGCCACGGGGATTCGTCAAGCCGCGCTGGGCAAAACTGGTCTTCACCGAAGGCGGGGTCGACCGGCGGTATTACGAGCTGTGTGCGCTGTCGGAGTTGAAGAATGCGCTGCGCTCGGGCGATGTCTGGGTGCAGGGCTCGCGCCAGTTCAAGGACTTCGAGGAATACCTGGTCCCGGCGGGGGTGTTCAGCGATCTGAAGGCGTCCGGCGGCTTGCCGTTGGCCGTGGCCACCGATTGCGACCAGTACCTGCGCGGCCGGCTTTCGCTGCTGGAGCAGCAGTTGGCGGTGGTCAACCGGATGGCCGCAGCCAACGACCTGCCCGACGCCATCATCACCGGGTCCGGGTTGAAGATCACCCCGCTCGACGCGGCCGTCCCCGACGCGGCGCAAACACTGATTGATCAGACGGCGATGCAGCTGCCGCACGTCAAGATCACCGAAATGCTCATGGAGGTCGACGAATGGACCGGGTTCACCCGCCACTTCACGCACCTGAAGACCGGCGACAGCGCGAAGGACAAGAAACTCCTGCTGACAACGATCCTGGCCGACGGCATCAACCTCGGGCTGACCAAGATGGCCGAGTCCTGCCCCGGCACGACCTACGCCAAACTGTCCTGGCTGCAGGCCTGGCACATCCGCGACGAAACCTACTCAACCGCCCTGGCCGAACTGGTCAACGCCCAATTCCGGCAACCTCTCGCCGGGAACTGGGGCGACGGGACCACCTCGTCATCCGACGGCCAGCGGTTCAAGGCCGGCGGCAGGGCCCAAAGCACCGGCCACGTCAACCCCAAGTACGGCACGGATCCCGGGCGGATGTTCTACACCCACGTCTCGGACCAGTACTCTCCCTTCAGCGCCAAGGTCGTCAACGTCGGCGTCCGCGACTCAACCTATGTTCTGGATGGCCTGCTGTATCACGAGTCGGATCTGCGCATCGAGGAGCACTACACCGACACGAACGGGTTCACCGATCATGTCTTCGGCCTGATGCATCTGCTGGGATTCCGCTTCGCACCCCGGATCCGCGACCTGGGCGAGACCAAGCTGTACATCCCCAAAGGGGACACCCCCTACGGCGCACTCAAGCCCCTGATTGGTGGCGCCCTCAATACCAAGGCCATCCGCGCCCATTGGGACGAGATCCTGCGGCTATCCACCTCGATTAAACAAGGCACCGTGACGGCCTCACTGATGCTGCGCAAGCTCGGCAGCTACCCCCGCCAGAACGGCCTGGCGGTGGCTCTGCGCGAGCTGGGCCGGATCGAACGCACCCTGTTCATCCTGGACTGGCTCCAAAGCGTCGAACTCCGGCGCCGGGTAAACGCCGGGCTCAACAAGGGCGAGGCACGTAACGCCCTCGCCAGGGCCGTGTTCTTCAACCGGCTCGGCGAAATCCGGGACCGTGGATTCGAGCAGCAACGCTATCGCGCCAGTGGCCTCAATCTCCTCACCGCCGCCATCGTGCTCTGGAACACCGTCTACCTCGAACGAGCCGCAAACGCGCGACGCGACCAGGACCCGGAATCCCACGACGCGCTCCTGCAATACCTGTCACCACTGGGTTGGGAACACATCAACCTCACCGGCGACTACACCTGGCGCAGCAGCGCCAGGATCGGCACGGGCAAATTCAGGCCCCTACGATCACCTTCCAAGGCTTAGCGTGGTATTTTTTTCCGTTTTCTGAAGCGCCCCCTACTACGAATCCGACTGGGGCTCGGAGGAATGGACCCGCGGCGCCTACGCCGCCAGCTACGACCTCGGCGGACTGCACCGCTACGGCAAGGACCAACACACGGGCCTGGCCATTCATGGGAAATCAGTCACCTCTCTGACCTGTACGGACTTAGGACTGCCCCTAAAGAAACGGCCAGCTAATCGAAGGGCCCGGTGGGCAGCCGCGACCAGCCCCGATCGCAATACACCTCGGCCTCCGTGGGTAAGACACCTACAGAGGCCCAGACGCGGCCGCGGCGGACCGTCGGCCGGGTGGGCGCCGGGGCGCAGCCGCTACAGGGCCAGCACGACCATCTCCTCGAAGCACATGGCGCTCCGCCAACCGTCGAGCCCCTCCCGGCTGCCGGCGGGCGCCATCCATCTGGCTGTTGCCGCCATTTCACAGGGAATAGGGGCCGTGCCGTCAGTGGCGGCTATAGGGAACTCATCTCGGTCTGAAGACCACGTCCTGAACTCCCAGGCCATCCGGCTTCGGGGCAGGCGGAGCCGGGACCTTCCCCGCAAAATATGAATAGTGGGTATCCGGTTAGCTCAGGTAGACTGCGTAAATGTCGAGACCGGACTTTCCGAAGACGATTCTGGAGTTCCAGGCGAGATTCGGCGACGAGCAGGCTTGCCTGGGCTATCTGTTTGAGTGCCGCTGGCCGGATGGCTATTCGTGTCCCCGGTGCAAGGGGGAGTCCGCCTGGCCCGTGGCGGCGCGGGGGCTGTGGGAATGCGCCGCATGCCGTTACCAGGTTTCGCTGACAGCCGGTACCGTGCTCCACAAGACCCACACTGCACTGCATTTGTGGTTCTGGGCGGCCTACCTGATGACGACGGGAACTCCGGGGATCTCGGCCAGGCAGCTGCAGCGCCAGCTCGGACTCAGCCGCTACGAGACGGCCTGGACCATGCTCCACAAACTGCGCCGCGCCATGGTCAACCCCGAACGCACCCTGCTGACCGGCGAGGTAGAGGTGGACGAATGCGAAGTCGGCGGCCCGGAGGTGGGCCGGCGCGGCGGCAGAAATCTCACGGCCCGGGCCGCGCAGATAGTCGTGGCGGTGGAGGTGCGTGGTCAGGGCTCCGGACGCGTCCGGATGAAGGTGATCCCCAACGCGTCCGGCGACACGTTGGGCACTTTCGTGACAGACACTGTGGCTCCCGGCGCCATCGTGCACACCGACGGCTGGATGGGGTACGTCCCGTTGAGGAACAAAGGCTACGACCACCGCCCGCGATCCCAGCGGGCCGCCAAAAGAGCCGGCGACCCCGACCCTGTCCTTCCCCGCGTGCACCGCGCGCCATCAGCAACTTCAAGACATGGCTGCGGGGAACCCACCGCTCCCTGGGCAATGAACACCTGCAGGTGTACCTCGACGAGTTAACGTTCCGCTACAACCGGCGCAGCACACCCATGGCGGCCTTCCAATCCCTGCTCGGTCTCGGCGCACAGCAGGCGCCAGCCACCTATCGCCAAATCGTCGCCCACGGTCCGGGATCGAAAAGCACAACCTGAGCTAACCGGATACCCACTATATGAATAATGTTGGTTTCCCCCTTGCGTAGGTGTTGGTGCAGACCCCATACTAAATGAATTCCATTCATTTTGTGATCCACAACTCACCTAGTAATCACGCTTGAACTGACAAAACCGGATCCGCCGATATCGTGCCCAGGTCCGGGAATCGGGTCCATCTGCTGGATCCCGGACGCGGCCGCGCTGGACCCCGAGCCGCCCGAGGGGACGAGGAAGGATATGTGGACTACAGCTCATTAACCACCTCGTCGTCACCAAGGGCGTCATCGCCTGCAGCTTCGAAGATCCAAAGGATGACAGGTACTTGCCGTTCCCGCCGAGCCCAGCCGGGCCGCCGCGCAGTCCGTGTGGACGCGTGCAAACTATTTGCCCGCGGCGGAGGCATCCGCTGTACCACCCAGCAGGAACCGCTGCTGGATTCACCGCCTGCCTAGAAAGGCCAGCTCATGAGTCGAATGACCAGCCAAGATCAGCCGCGGGACGCTCCCGTCGCGGACCAGTTCACGCCGGACCGGCGTGCTCCGGCGGGGCGCCACCATCAGCCCGAGCCGCACGACCCGGCCGACACCAAACACGGCATCACAGGGAAGGGACTCAAGGGTGGCCAACTGGGTCTGCTCGCCGTCGTCGTCCTGGGCATCTCCTCGGTGGCGCCCGCCTACAGCCTGACCAGCTCCCTGGGCCCAACCGTCAACGCTGTCGGCCTGCAGCTGCCGGCCATCTTCATCGTCGCGTTCATCCCCATGATCCTGGTGGCCTTCGCCTACCGCGAACTGAACGCCGATTCACCGGACAGCGGCACCACCTTCACCTGGACCACCAAGGCCTTCGGCCCGTTCCTCGGCTGGATGGGCGGCTGGGGACTGCTGGCGGCGAACATCATTGTGCTCTCCAACCTGGCTGGCGTCGCGGTGGACTTCTTCTACCTCTTCCTGGCCCAGGTGTTCAACGATCCCGCGCTGGCTGACCTGACCGGCAACAAGGCGCTGAACATCGCCACGTGTCTGGCCTTCGTGGCGCTGGCGGTCTGGGTCAGCTACCGCGGCCTGCACGCGACCAAGCTGGTGCAGTACTCCATGGTGGGCTTCCAGGTGCTGGTGCTGGGCCTGTTCATTGTCATGGCCCTCACTCACGCGGTCTCTGGCGACACCCCCACGGCCATCGGCTTCAGCTGGGACTGGTTCAATCCGGCCAAGATTTCCGGGTTCGACCAGTTTGCCGCCGGCATGTCGCTGGCGGTCTTCGTGTACTGGGGCTGGGACGTGTGCCTGACGGTCAATGAGGAGACCAAGGGCGGCAAGGGCACAGCAGGCAAGGCTGGGACGACGACGGCAGTCGCTGTCCTGGGCCTGTATATCGCCGTAATTGTGGCCACCATGATGGTGGCCGGTGTGGGCGGGACCGGCATCGGCCTGAACAACCCGGACAACCAGTCGAACGCCTTCGCTGCCCTCGCCTCGCCGGTGATGGGTCCGCTGGCCATCCTGATGTCCCTGGCGGTGCTCGCCGGCACGGCGTCCTCGCTACAATCCACCATGGCTTCCCCGGCCCGCAGTCTGCTGGCCATGGGCCACTACGGCGCACTGCCGCCGCGCTTTGCGACGGTGAGCAAGAAGTTCGGCTCCCCTGGTTACGCAACCATCATGGCCGGCGCCATCTCCGGCGGCTTCTACGCGATCATGAAGGTGGCCAGCGAGAACGTGCTCAATGACACCATCCTGGCGCTGGGACTGATGATCTGCTTCTACTACGCGATGACGGCCTTCGCCTGCACTTGGTACTTCCGGCACAGCCTTTTTGCCAGCGTCCGGAACTTCTTCATGCGGATGCTCTTCCCGGTGCTCGGGGGCCTGGTCCTCACTGTGGTCTTCATCCAGACCGCGGTGGACAGCTGGAGCCCGGAGTTCGGCAGCGGCTCTGAGCTGTTCGGGATCGGGCTGGTGTTCCTGATCGGGATTGGTCTGCTGGCGTTGGGCCTGGTGGTCATGGCCATCACGTACTTGCGCCGGCCGGGCTTCTTCCGGGGCGAAACGCTGCGCAAGGACACCCCGGCGCTGGTGGTCCCGGAGTAGGCCGGCCCCCACCCGACGGATCCTTGGACGCTGTTCCGCAATTAAGAGCCGTCGAAGGTTCGATATAGTCAAACAGTCTTGAGGCGGCAACAATGGCCTGGCTTTGGCCATGCCGCGGCTGGTCCCCGGCCAGTGGTCGTAGATTTCCATGGCGTGGGTGAAGTGGTTGAACTGGTCGTACCAGCGCCAGTTGATGACGCTGGACGTGTGGAATGCCCTGCGAACGCGGGAGTGGCCATGCCGGGAGATGAGGTTCCTGTGGTGATGTCCGGACAGGCCATCATCGAGAACTGGTCCAATCGATGGCAGGCGGTGCCGCTCGTGTGACGGTCGGGGCGGCCTGCCAACCTGTCGTGGCGTCGGCCGAGCCGAGCTGCACGCCGGATACCGGCGCCCCGGCATTCACCTCACAGCTGTTGGTGCCGGTGTAAAGAGGCGCTCGAATCAGTGTTTTCTCGGAGAGTCTTTGGCTAGGCAGAGGCGATGGCTTCCTTGAGAGCCCCCAGCACCAGAGTCACTGACGCGGCATTTGCGTTGGGGCCCATCATTCCGATCCGCCAGACGCTGGAAGCATAGCTGCCCGCCCCAGAGCCAATCTCGATGCTGAAATGCTCCAGAAGATATCGCCGTACGGCCGCTGAGTCGACACCGTCTGGGACCTTGACGGTGGTAAGGCTGGGCAGCCGGTGGCCCTCGGCCGCGAACAGCTCAAGACCCATCTCCTGGAGCCCCGCCTGCAACGCAGCCCCTGCCGCGCGGTGGCGCGCCTGGACCGCATCCATTCCCTCGGCCAGGATCCTGCGCAAGCCCGCCTCGAGACCGGCGATCATGGTAAACCGGCGCCGTGTGATGGTAGGTCCGACCGCTGCCGCTGGCGGCCCCGACGTAACCGCCCAGCAGACCGATATCCAAGTACCAGGAGCGGGGATTCTCAATCCTTCGCTCGAAGGCTCTACCCGACACTGTGAAGGGCGATAACCCCGGCGGCAAGCCGAGGCATTTCTGAGTGCAGGCGTAGCCGACGTCGATTCCCCAGTCGTCCGCAAGGAGTTCCAGCCCGCCGATGGACGTCACGGCGTCTACTATTAGCAGCGCATCTCCCTTGTTCTGCCCGAGCGATGCGACGTCGGACAGTACTCCAGTTGAGGTTTCGGCGTGGACGGCCGCAATCACCTTCGGTCGCGGGTGAGCCGTCAGAACGCGTTCGACGTCGATGGGCGTGCCCCAGTCATGGTCTACACGAACCACGGTCGCGCCGCAGCGGCGGGCCACCTCACACATGCGCTCACCGAACAGACCGTTGACGGCGATCACTGCCACATCGCCGTCAACCACTGTGTTCACGAAAGCCGCCTCCATGCCGCCGGAACCGGTGGCGCTCAATGGCAGCGTGCAGGCATTTTTAGTCCCCCAGACCGTGCGGAGGCTCTCGCAGGTGTTGTCCAGCAGTTCGATGAAGACCGGATCCAGGTGTCCAATCACCGGATGCGCCAACGCGGCGGTCACTTCCGGGTAGCAGTTGCTCGGTCCCGGACCCAACAGGAACCGTGAGGTCAAAATGTCTGGCATTGGAACTCCTTCGTTCCGGCGGACCTGCCTGCTTCCCGGCTCAACCCACTACCCGAATAGAGGTCGATGAAATTTCCGCGCAGGATCTTGATGATGTCATTCTCGTCCCACGCCGCGCCATCAGCTCACGCGTGATGTTGGGAAAACCGTCGTAGCCGATGCGAATCCGCCCAGGCGCGCAGGCTGTACTCTCTGCAGCCGGAGCGGCGGAAGTGGGCGGTTGAGCAGTTGAGCCGGGACACGGTACAAGGATCCGGAGAATTTGAAGCACCATCAGCCGTATTTGGCAGATTTCATAACGCCGACAACCGGCGTTCTGTCGCGTTGCTTAACCAATCTTGGGGTACGCCGTCTTGCATGTCCGGTCTCAACGTAGTTGTCAGTTTTATAATTGAATCGGAGCCTACGGGGTTCTTCTCCCTGTCTCAGTTGACTTGTCAGCGTTGTTCAGAGTGGTCGCCTATGAACTCGACAGGATCCGAGCGCGTGCTGGGCACGGTCGGAGGCAGGGCCAGGCATACGGAACTGACAACTCGGATGAGACAGATCGGGCGACTTGTCGTCTCATTCAACCTGTCAGTTCCCACGTCGACACTGTCGGGTTGAATGAGACAGGAAATTGCATGCCGAGGGATGCGAGACGAGACAGACCCATGAGACGTTGATAATGAACGTGACCGAGTTGATCGGATATGGCCATGTCTCGACCGGGGTGCAGGACACGGGCCGCCAGATACCGGACCTACTTTTCGTCCGGCGTGCGGGAAGATCTCTACGCCGACAGGCGCGCATTCGTGACGTCGCGGCTGCGGTCGAGGTTCTGCACTTCGCTGCACGGCAAGCCCGCTATGGCCTAGAGCAGCGAAGTGCGGTGCCTGGCCCATCCGGCAAGCCCGAGTTGGGTGCGTTAGCTCTGGCCCCGGCGCAGGAGTTTGCCGGTGGGCGTTTTGCCGTCCACGATGGTGCCGCGCAGGTAGGTTTTGCGGACCACACCGGAGAGGGCTTTGCCGTCGTAGGGCGTGATGGGGTTTTTGTGCTTGAGCTTGGAGACGTCCACCACGTAGGCCTCGTCCGGCGCAAAGACCGAGAAGTCCGCGTCGTAGCCCAAGGCCAGCTGGCCCTTACGCACCAGCCGCGCCAGTTGCGCCGGCCGGGTGGACATCCACTCCAGTACCTGCTCCAGCGGGATGCCGCGGTGCCGGGCCTCGGTCCAGATCAGGGACAGGCCCAGCTGCAGCGAGGAGACGCCGCCCCAGGCGACGGCGAAGTCGCCGTTTTCCAGGTCCTTCAGGTCAAGGGTGCTGGGGGAGTGGTCCGAGACGATGCAGTCGATGGTCCCGTCCTGGAGTCCCTTCCACAGCAGTTCCCGGTTGGAGGCCTCGCGGATCGGCGGGCAGCACTTGTAGGCGGTGGCGCCGTTGGGGATTTCCTCGGCCATGAGCGTGAGGTAGTGCGGGCAGGTCTCCACGGTGAGGTGGACGCCGTCGCGCTTGGCGGTGGCGATCATGGGCAGCGCGTCGGAGGAGCTGAGGTGCAGGATGTGGGCGCGGGCGCCGGTCCAGCGGGCGCGTTCGATGACCTCGGCGATGGCCTTGTTCTCGGCCCCGCGGGGGCGGGAGGCCAGGAACCTGTCGTAGTGATCGCCCCCGGCGGAGGGGGCGCGGTCGATGGCCCGGGAGTCCTCGGCGTGGACGATCATGAGCGAATCGAAGGACTTGAGCTCGGCCATGTCCTTTTCCATTTCCTCGGCGTCCAGGTGCGGGAACTCGTCCACGCCGGAGTGCAGCAGGAAGCACTTGAAGCCGAATACGCCCTCATCGTGCAGACCGCGCAGATCTCCGGTATTTCCCGGGATCGCTCCGCCCCAGAACCCCACATCGACGAACGCCTGATCGCGGGCCACGCCGCGCTTGAGATCCAGCGCCTGAACGGTGGTGGTGGGCGGGATGCTGTTCAGCGGCATGTCGATGATGGTGGTAACGCCGCCGGCTGCGGCGGCCCGGGTGGCGGAGGCGAAGCCCTCCCATTCGGTGCGGCCTGGTTCGTTGACGTGGACGTGGGTGTCCACCAGGCCCGGGATCAGGGTTTCGTCGTCCGCGAGTTCTATGACCTCGGTGCCGGTGAGTCTGTTGCCTAGGGGCTCGATGGCCACGATCACGCCGTCCCGCACGCCCACTTCACGCGCGGCGATGCCGGCGGTGGTGAGGACGCGCTGGCCGCGGATGACCAGATCATAACGTGCGCCGGTTTGAATCGATGTCGTTGGTTCTTCAATCATGGAGATTCTCCTAGTCTTCGGATTCAGGCGTCTTCGTCTGAAACTGACCATCGTGTTGCAGTATTTTTGCCCAATAATTCGAGAAGCGGTCCTGCTTCGGCTATACATTTGTCTACATTGGCTTCCAGATCCGTCAAGGCATAGACCTGGGCGAAGCCGGCGTCGCTGAGCTGTTTACGGCTCAGTGTAGTGCGCCCGCAGACGGCGATCACGGGCACGCCTGCGTTGGACGCGGCCCGGGCAATGCCCATGGGTGTTTTGCCGAGGAGGCTTTGTTCGTCCAGGCTGCCTTCGCCGGTGATCACCATCCGGTCGGCCCAGTTCGGTGAATTCAAGTACGACGTCGATGCCCGGCCTGCGGGTCGCGGCCAGTACCGCTATGGCTGCGTAGCCAACACCGCCGGCCGCTCCGGCGCCCGGCGCGGCCGCGGCTTTCACAGCGCGGGGGCCGATTTCGTTGGCGAGGACCTGCACGAAGTTGGCCAGGGCGTTGTCCAGCGTGCTGACGTCCCGTCCGTCGGCGTCGAGGAGTTTGGCGCCGAGTCCCTGGAGGACTCCTGCGCCGCCGTCAGTGTTGGCGCTGCCGCCGATGCCCAGGATGTTCTGGCGGCAGCCGGCGTCGAGTGCTGCCCGGATCAGTTCCCCGGTGCCCAGGCTGGTGGCTCTGTTGGCGCTTGTGGAGTCCGGGCCGCCGCCCGGGAGGACGGCGAGCCCGGACGCGGCGGCCATTTCAATCACGGCTTCGCGTCCGCGGACCGCGAACTCGGCCCGGAGCGGCTGCCCGGTGGGTCCGCTGACCAGGGCGCTGCGGCGGGTGAAGCCGGAGCCGACGGCGGCGTCGAGGGTGCCCTCGCCGCCGTCGGCCACGGGAATCCGGATTACCTCGAGATCGGTGCCGGTCGGGACTTCGGTGTGGACCGCGTAGCCAGCCTGCAGCCCGGCTTCCAAGTGCCAGGCAACGTTCGGGGCGGAGGGTGAGCCCTTGAACTTGTCGGGGGCAATGACAACGCGCATTCCGGAGCCTCCTATCAATGGACTAGTCCAGCAGCGCGATGATCGCTGTGGGGGCGTCCTCGCCGTGTTCGGCCAGGTCCTCGAACTCGGTTACGGCGTTGATTTCGGTGCCCATGGAGATGTTGGTGATTTTTTCCAGGATCACTTCCACCACGACGGGGACGTTGAACTCGCCCATGAGTGCCTTGGCCGTGTCGAACGCTGCGGGCAGGTCGTTGGGGTCCTCCACGCGGAGGGCCTTGCAGCCCAGGCCCTCGGCGACCTTGATGTGGTCCACGCCGTAGCCACTTGCGTTCGCCGAGAGATCAGTGGAGTTGATGTTCTCGAAGGCCAGGGACACGTTCTGTTCCATCTTGAAGCCGCGCTGGGACTGCCGGATCAGGCCCAGATAGGAGTTGTTCACCACCACGTGGATGTAGGGCAGGTTGAACTGTGCGCCGACGGCCAGTTCCTCGATCATGAACTGGAAATCGTAGTCACCGGACAGGGCAACAACGGTCTCGTCCGGCTTGCCGCGGACCACGCCCAGCGCGGCCGGACCGGTCCAGCCCAGCGGGCCGGCCTGGCCGGCGTTGATCCACTTCCGCGGGCCGAAGACGTGCAGCAGCTGGGCGCCGGCGATCTGGGACAGGCCGATCGTGGACACGTAGGTGGTGTCCTGCCCGAAGGAGCGGTTCATTTCCTCGTAGACGCGCTGCGGCTTGATCGGGATGTTCTCGAAGTGGGTCTTGCGCTGCAGGGAGCCTTTGCGCTCGGTGCATTCGGCGACCCAGCCGGAGTAGTCCGGCAGTGTGTCTGCCGTCTTGCGTTCCCGGGCCAGCTCAATCAGGCCCTCCAGTGCCGCGCCGGCGTCGGAGGTGATGCCCAGGTCCGGGGAGAAAACCCGGCCGATCTGGGTGGGTTCGATGTCGATGTGCACGAACGTGCGGCCGGCCGTGTACGTATCCAGGCCGCCGGTGTGGCGGTTGGCCCAGCGGTTGCCGATGCCGATCACGAAGTCCGCGGCCAGCATGGTCTCGTTGCCGTAGCGGTGCGAGGTCTGCAGGCCCACCATGCCGGCCATCAGCGGGTGGTCATCCGCGATGGCGCCCCAGCCCATCAGGGTCGGGATGACCGGGACGTTGACCAGCTCGGCCAGTTCAACCAGCTGCGCGGAGGCACCGGCGTTGATGATGCCGCCACCGGCGACGATCAGCGGGTGCTGGGCGGCGGTCAGCATGTCCAGGGCCTTTTCCAGCTGCTTGCGGCTGGCCCGGGGCTTCTCGACGGCCAGCGGCTCGTAGGTGTCGATGTCGAATTCGATCTCCGCCATCTGCACGTCGAACGGCAGGTCCAGCAGCACGGGGCCAGGGCGGCCGGAGCGCATCAGCTGGAACGCCTTCTGGAACGCGCCCGGAACCTGGCCCGGTTCCAGGACGGTCATGGCCATCTTGGTGACCGGCTTGGCGATGGTTTCGATGTCCACGGCCTGGAAGTCTTCCTTGTGCAGCTTGGCCACGGGAGCCTGGCCGGTGATGCAGAGCATCGGGATGGAGTCCGCCCAGGCGGCGTACAGTCCGGTGATCATGTCGGTGCCGGCGGGGCCGGAGGTGCCGACGCAGATGCCGATGTTGCCGTCCTTGGCCCGGGAGTAGCCGTCAGCCATGTGGCTGGCGCCTTCCACGTGCCGGGCGAGGGTGTGGCGGATGCCGCCGTGCTCCCGCATGGCCGAGTAGAAGGGGTTGATCGCCGCGCCTGGCAGGCCGAACGCCTCGGTGGCGCCCTCCTTTTCTAGGATGGCGATAGCAGCGTCTACGGTGCGCATCTTGGTCATTCTGTGCTCCTTGAAAGTCTGCTGTGGTGCCCGGCGCGGGGCTCTGAATGCCCTGTGACGAGGGGTGTTTGGCTGCGCGTTAGCTTGTTCCCGGCAGCTGGCTGGCCTGCCCGTCAGCTTACTTGCGGCCGGAAAGTTGGAGGACCTGCTTGAAGAGTCCGGAGTGGTCCAGTCCGCCGTCGCCCTGGTTGACGGTCGCGGCGACGAGCTGGGCTGCGATGGCGCCGAGGGGGATGGAGACGTTGGCTTCGCGGGCTGCGGAGGTGACGATGCCCATGTCCTTGTGGTGCAGGGCAAGGCGGAAGCCGGGCTCGAAGTCGCGGTCGAGCATCTTCTGGCCCTTCTGGTCCAGGACCTTGGAGCCGGCAAGCCCGCCGCCGAGGACCTTGAGGGCGGCGTCGGTGTCGACGCCGTAGGCCTCGAGGAAGGCGATGGCCTCGCCCAGGACCTGGATGTTGACGGCCACGATGAGCTGGTTGGCTGCCTTGACGGTCTGGCCGGAGCCGGACGGGCCGACGTGGACGATGGTCTTGCCGACAGCGGTCAGGACCGGCTGTGCTGCCTCGAAGTCGGTGGCCTCGCCGCCCACCATGATGGAGAGTGCGGCATCGATGGCACCCTGCTCGCCGCCGGACACCGGAGCGTCCAGGGCGCGGATCCCGGCCGCCGCGGCGTCCCCGGCAAGGCGCTTGGCGACGTCCGGGCGGATGCTGCTGGCATCGATCCACAGGGCTCCCGGCTTGGCGTTGGCGAACAGTCCGTCCGGGCCGCCGACTACGCCCTCGACGTCCGGGGAGTCCGGCACCATGGTGATGACGACGTCGGCGTCCGTGACGGCGTCGGCGATGCTCGTGGCGCCCTGGCCGCCTTCGGCGATGAGCGCGTCGATCCGGTCCTGGCTGCGGTTGAAGCCGGTGACGGTGTGGCCGGCCTTGACGAGGTTGATGGCCATGGGCAGGCCCATGATTCCGAGTCCGATGACTGCAACATTGCTCATTGTGGTTCCTTTACTGAAGTCCCGTTAGCTCAGGAGCTGTGGGGTTTGGCGGGTCGTTAGTGGGCGGCGGGGCGTTCGGGGAGGGCCCAGGCGAAGGCGGTTTCCGCCGGTTCCTTGTATTCGAGGCCGATGTAGCCCCCGTAGCCGAGTTCGCGGCTGCGGGTGATCCATTGGCCGAGGGGGAGCTCACCGGTTCCGGGAGCCCCGCGGCCGGGGTTGTCGGCGATCTGGACGTGGCCGAAGTCCTTGGCGTGGTTCTCGATGACGGCCGCGACGTCGTCCCCGTTGACCGCCAGATGGTAGAAGTCCGCGAGGAGCCGGATGTTCCCCGCACCGGATTCATCCCTGACCCGGGCGATCACTTTCAGAGCATCGGCGGCGGTGAGAAGCGGGTACTTGGGGGCGCCGCTGACCGGCTCGAGCAGGACGGTGCCGCCGATCCGGGCGACGCCGGCGGCCGCGGTCGCGAGGTTTTCGGCGCCGATGGCGTCCTGTTTTTCTGCGGACTCGCCGTCGATCCGGTTGCCGTAGAGGGCATTGAAGGCCTTGCAGCCGAGACGCTCGCCGATGCCGGCAACAACATCGATGTTGTCCAGGAACTCTGCGGAGCGGGCAGGCCAGGACACCAGGCCCCGGTCCCCGCCGGGCATGTTGCCCGCGTTAAAGTTCAGGCCGGTGAGCTGGACTCCGGCGTCGGTCACGGCGCGCTCAAACTTGGTGACGTCCGCGTCGCCGGGGACGGAAGTTTCAAAGGGCCACCAGAATTCGACGGCGTCAAAGCCGGCAGCCTTCGCTGCGGCGGCGCGCTCCAGGATCGGCAGTTCCGTCAGCAGGATGGAGCAGTTCACTGTATAGGTCATTGCGTTTTTCTCCTGGGTTCATTCAGTTTCATAGTGCGGATGCAAACGTATGGATCTGAACGTGAAGGCGGATTGGGTTGAGCTGCCGCCAACTGCACATCACGATTGCACTGACTCTAGCCAGTCATTGCGTGGATATCGACGGCCTCCGTCAAAGTTCTCCGGGGCCCAGGATGAGCTGCGGCGTTTCCACCTGCACCTCAAAACGCAGCCGGCTGGCGGGAATGGCATGGCGCTGTCCGGGTAAGCCGGGTAAGTACGCAAGACCTATCTGCGGGGCGGGGTGGACTTCGACTCACCCCGGGGCAGGCTCATCCGGCGCGGGGAGAGTTGAGCGACCCCCGGGACAGCGAACGGCGCACTGCGAAGTCGAACCCCGCACGCCTGGAACTCTTGACTGTGACCTGCACCACAGCTACATTTGTTTCACGAAACGAAAGCTGTTTTCCGCAATGCGAAATTCAGCTTTCGTGAGCGCCACTCCGACAAGGTCGGCGTTCCCGCAGCGGCAGCACGGTTCCCGTCCAACACCAGCCCAAACCCGGGCAACGCTCTTTTCCGCCACACGGAGGTCTGCACCATGTCCCACCAGCACGGTCCCAGCTCGCGCGACGAGCACGGACATCCGCATCTGATTGACCCGGAGCCGTGGGGCACCGGTGACCCCGAGGTCGAGGAGATCGCCAGGGGAGGGCCAGCGGTCCCGGACCAAATGCCTGCGGGCGTGAGCCCCCGACTCTACAACGAGGACCTAGCGCCCACCATGCGCAAGGGCCGCACGTGGCACGCCTACAGCATCTTCACGCTCTGGGCGAACGACGTGCACTCGCTGGGTAACTACGTGTTCGCCATGGGACTGTTCGCCCTGGGACTGGGCGCCTGGCAGATCATGCTCGCCTTCCTGCTCGGCGCCGTCCTGCTGTTCCTGCTCCTGAACCTCTCCGGGTTCATGGGCGAGCGGACGGGTGTGCCGTTCCCGGTCATGAGCCGGATCGCGTTCGGCATCCGGGGCTCCAACATCCCCGCCATCGTCCGCGGCGCCGTGGCCGTGGCCTGGTTCGGCATCCAGACCTACCTGGCCTCGGTTGTGCTCCGGGTGCTCATCTTGGCCCTCGCGCCGTCCCTGGCGCCGCTCGATACGAACTCGTTCCTCGGACTCTCGACGCTGGGCTGGATCTCGTTCCTTGCGCTGTGGGCGGTGCAGACGGTGATCGTAAGCTTCGGCATGGAGATGATCCGCAAGTACGAGGCCTTCGCCGGCCCCATCATCCTGGTCACCATGCTCGCGCTGGCCGTCTGGATGTTGTTGGAGGCCGGCGGGTCCATCGCCTGGTCCACCGCCGATTCGCTGACCGGCACCGAGATGTGGGTGCGGATTTTCCAGTCCGCGGCGCTATGGGTGGTCGTCTACGGGACGTTCGTGCTGAACTTCTGCGACTTCACCCGGGGCGCGCCCTCAGAGCGGTCGGTGGTGCGCGGCAACTTCTTCGGCATCCCTATCAACATGCTATTCTTCGCCGCCATCGTCGTCGTCCTCTCCGGCGCCCGGTACAAGATCGACGGGACGGTCATCGAGTCGCCCACCGACGTCGTCAACGCCATCCCGAACACATTCCTGCTGGTGCTGGCCTGCCTGGCCCTGATCATCCTGACGGTGGCCGTGAATCTCATGGCCAACTTCGTGGCGCCCATCTACACGCTGGCCCATCTTTTTCCGCGGACCCTGGACTTCCGCAGGGCAGCCATCATCTCCGCGGCGATCGGCCTGGTGATCCTGCCGTGGAACCTGTACAACTCGCCCGTGGTCATCGTCTACTTCCTCGGCGGGCTGGGTGCCCTCCTGGGGCCGCTGTTCGGCGTGATCATGGCCGACTACTGGCTGGTCCGGAAGGGCAGGGTCAACATTCCGGACCTGTACTCGGAGTCCCCCGACGGGGAGTATGCGTACACCCGTGGCATCAACCGGAAGGCTGTCATCGCAGGTACACCGGCTGCGATCGTCGCCCTGGTGCTGGCTCTCGTCCCTGCGTTCACCTACATCTCCGGCTTCTCCTGGTTCGTCGGCGCGATCCTGGCCGCCGTCATCTACCTGCTGATCATGGACCGCCACGCGCCGTTTCTCGCCGTCGACGGCGAGGAGATCGCCGTCGCCCCCAGGCACTGACCGGCCCGACGATCTGCTGGCCGTCGC
The DNA here is from genome assembly GCF_054059215.1 of Arthrobacter sp. UYCu723. Classification (NCBI taxonomy): domain Bacteria; kingdom Bacillati; phylum Actinomycetota; class Actinomycetes; order Micrococcales; family Micrococcaceae; genus Arthrobacter; species Arthrobacter sp. UYCu723. The sequence goes on along the minus strand of NZ_JBSSBW010000001.1, from coordinate 4,057,241 downwards.
GGCTTTGGAGGTGGGCCCAGACATGGTGTCCTCTCATCTAAGGTGACCCACGAAAACCCCGGAATCTAGCGGATTTAGGCAACTAACCTGAGGCAGATTTCTTGCGTATTTATCACTTGAGTTGACTCAAACCGTCGAATCCGTCCGTCGGTTGGGTGCAAACGGCAGACTTACAGAGGCCGCGTCACCTTGTCCCGTTTGAGCAACGCTCAGGCGTGCGCCGGGACGTACGTTGCGAGAATCGCTCCCGTGGATGTTTGCTGGCTTTCGATGAGTCGCAGTGGCCTGGCCTGGCCGTCAGTGTGGAAGAGTCGCTTGCCGCTGCCGAGAAGTAGCGGGTCGATCATCAGCCGGAACTCATCGACCAGGTCCTCTTCGAGTAGGCTTTGCACGAGGTCAGGGCTCCCGATCACCAGCAGTTCGCCGTTCCCCGTTTGTTTCAAGGTGCGCACCGAAGTGCCGAGATCACCGCGCAGCAGGGTCGAGTTCCGCCACCCGAGTGGTTCGGCGAGAGTGGTAGAGGCCACGTACTTGGGACGTGAGTTCAGCGGTTGCGCTAGCGTCTGTTCCTCGGCGGATGCGTGTGGCCAGTGGGCGGCGAACACTTCATAAGTCCGGCGGCCGAGCAGGTAGCTGTCGGCCGTCGTCACGCTCGCGACGACGCGACTCGTCGACATATTGGGCGTGCCATCCGCCGTGTGCGAAACCGCCCTCGGTGTCTTCGTCTGGGTAGATGGGGGACTGGACGACGCCGTCGAGTGTCATCCATTCAGTCACGATCAGAGTGCGCATATTCGTCTCCTTCTTGTAGCGTGCCCACCAGCCGGCGTCAACGAGCGTGGCGAGCTTGTCGAGAACATCGGTCCAGCCTGGACCGACGTTGTCAGCGACGTCGGGCATCGCTGCGTAGAGGTCATCGAGGTGTTCTTGGACGAGCGTCAACGCTGTTGTGCCATCCCGTTCTTCGGTGAACGTGAGCGTGCGTCGCGAATCGAAGGTGGGGCCGTCGAGCCGATCCGGCCCGACGAAACCCCAGTTGAAAACGATTCGCGTATAGGGATCGAGCTCGAGGATCTCGCATTCGGATCCAGCTGCATCTCCTTTGCACGGTGATCTCAGCCGCATCCCTCACCGGGCGATCTGGGACTTTCCCAGGTAATCCCCCAGGGAAAAGAGCACCTCCTGCCATCCGTCGTAGAAATACCCATCGCCCTTGCTCCCGTCGACGCCGCGCAGATCGAATGTCATGCGCGTGCCTTCGTGAACCGGCTCGAGGGTGACGGTAATGACTGGAGTGTCATCCGGGTCGCCGTTCGGGTGGCCCCAGGTGAACACGAGGCGCTCGAACGGCGCGACTTCGCGGTATACACCGCCGGTGATTACCTTGTCGCCGGTGGCGTCGTTCACCATCGTGTACGTGTAGCGGCCACCCTCCCGTGCGTCGATTTCTACTTTTTCTCGAGGTGTGCTCGCTCCCCGTGGATGCCACCACTGCGCTGCGGAGTCTGGGTCGGTCCACGCCTTCCAGATCTCCTCGGGGGTCGCTTCGAACCTTCGGACGAGGGTGAAGCCCTTGGACGCGTCGATCATCGTTATTCTCCTTCGCTATGGTTGTCGGTCGCGCGGCCGTGTTCACGGCGGTTCCTGAGATGCTCGTCGAGCAGGTCGAACCGTTCAATCCAGTCAGCGCGCTGCTGTTCGATCCACGCGGCCGCCTCATCCAAGCTGGCAGTCGCGAGCGAGCAGTCGTTCCACTGCGCCCTCCGATCTCGTGCCACGAGCCCCGCCTTCTCGAGCACCGTCAGATGCTGAGAAACGGCGGGTCTGCTCATCGGATAGTGCACCGCCAGATCGCTCACGGTGAGGGGGCCGCTTCGAAGTCGCATTAGGATGTCGCGGCGCGTCGGATCCGCCAAAGCGGCGAACGCCGTACTGAGTCGGTCCTGCGCGACCATGTAAGCACCTTCTTACGTAAGCGATAACTTACACGCTAGATCGATGAGTGGGGCCTGTCAAGAGGCGGCCCGTTTTCGCGTAGCGGTCTGCCGACGCTGGATTCGGCGTAAGGCCCTTGGTTGCCTGGAAAGTTCTGATCTGCTGGCTTCACGCGGGTGTCCGGGCGGACGTCGAGCACAACAGCGGACCCGTCGCCACGGCGGACGGAATAATCCGGGACGTGCGAATCCCGGGGGAGCGGTGCAGGCCAGGCGATGCGGAAGGGCTGGGATGAGATACCGACAACGTCCGGGTCAAAGTCCATGCACATCAGGTGATCACGTTCGCACCAGGATTCGAACGTTGCGTTGCCCTTGAATGCTGCCGGCGAACGGATGGGCCGGACAAGCTCAAACGGAACCATCCGGCAATCCGCCAGGAAGGCGGTTATTGGGGCGCCGTTGACAGTGCTGCCCGGCAAGAGTGTCAGACGCCGCCGTCGAGCGTCCCATAGCCCGGAGTCTAGCCATCCCAGCGGCCAGGATGCGTCACCTAAAGTGAGGCACGCCGGGGCAAATGCTCCAACTAACTCGAGACAGACCGGCCGGATGCGTCACCTAAAGTGAGACGCGTCGGGCCATTGGTTCAACTAACTTGAGACAAGGCAGCATGATTCATCAGATGAGATACGCAGAGTACTACTTTACATAATGTTGATTATCGGCGTAGAAAGCACGGGAGTAGAAGCAGCTGCGAGAACTCCCGTTCCGTGACGAATTCGGCGTTTCCGCAGGTCAAGCTATTTTTCTGGGGCTGACTGCATTCGGACGCCGGTGCGTGAATTTGCCCTTGGTCGCTTGCCGCTGTAGGTTTCCTGCATCTAATGCATGTTTCCATGGTTTAGGGGTTGCAGTGAGTGGTGCCGTTCCGGGTTTCGTCCCGCGGATGCTGGTGGATCCGGGTGTCGGGCTTTTTAGAGCTGACGAGCGGGTTTTCACGGCCATGCTGGATGGCTGGCGTGCGCAGATGCTGGCCCGTGGGCTCACGACGCAGACCATCAAGCAGCGCTGCCAGCTGCTGGAACGGTTTCAGGAGTTCACGGGCGAATTTCCGTGGCAATGGCGTCCGGTGGACATTGAGGAATTCCTGGCCGGACTGCGCTCCGGTGAAAAGCCGATCAGCCTGAAGACGCTGCGCTCGTACAGCAATGCCGTGGCGATGTTCTGCTCCTACCTGACGCACCCTGGCTACGGTTGGGGTGAGTTCTGCGAACGCACGTTCGGCGATATTCCAAGCCAGATCTGCTTTGAATGGAACACGCCCAGGCACACGACCGATGACGCCGTCCCGGCAGCGCGGCGGGCGTTCACCAAGGCGGAACTGCAACGGATTTTCGATCACATCGACGATCTGGTTGACCGTGAGTACGCGGCCGGGAGCAAGCGCTGGCTGCCCCTGTTCCGTGATTCGGTGGCGTTCAAAGTCTGTTATGCCTATGGGCTTCGCCGGCGCGAGATGACGATGCTGGATCTGGAGGACTTCGGCCCGAATCCACACGTGAGTGAGTATGGCCGTTTCGGTGCCATCCAGGTGCGGTTCGCCAAAGGCACTGCAGGTTCAGGGCCCAGACGCCGCACCGTACTGACCGTGCCGGAATTCGACTGGGTCGTCGATCAGCTGAGGACCTGGACCTCCGGAGGAATGCGGGCAATGTTCCCCACGGCGGACCGGTCATCGGCTCTCTGGCCAAGCGAACGGGGCGCCCGGATGTCCCTTGGGTCTTTCGGGGATGCCTTCGCAGCTGCACGGGACGCCGTTGGGCTGCCCAAGGAACTGGGGCTGCACTGCCTCAGACATTCCTATGTGACCCACCTGATCGAAGCCGGCTACGACCCGGCATTCGTGCAGACACAGGTCGGCCACTCGTACGCCTCGACCACCGGCCTCTACACATCAGTATCGTCGGACTTCAAGCAGAAAACCGTGCAGCAGATGATCGCACGCCGCATCGCTACCCTGGAGGACCCAGATGCCTGAACAGCGCCGGATCGGCTACCGCTGGAACCTGCGTGCCCTCATGGCCAAACGCAACCTCTGGAAGACCACCGAACTGATGCCCCTTCTGAGGTCCCGCGGAATCAACCTCTCCGAGAGCCAGGTTTACAGGCTGGTCACGGCCACGCCGGAACGCATCCCTGCCAGAACGTTCGCAGCGCTCTGCGACATCCTGGACTGCACCCCGAACGACCTGTTCGAACCATTCATTGAGATGCGCGCCGCGGCAACAGCCAACGCACCCCAGCGCAGCGAAGACCTCGGAATCCAACCAGGGAACCCGATCGCCAAACGCATCCGCCTCGTCACACCCGAGGACGGTGAGTAGGCCACGCAAAGCAGAGGACCCCATCCGCTGGCCGGTCCCCTGCAACCGCTGCGGCCAGCACCACCAAACCGTCGCACGATGGCCCGACGGCGGAGTCTGCGGCTACTGCTACCAACAAGCCAAACGCACCCGCGGCACCTGCGCCTGCGGACACGAAGGCGTCCTCCCCGGCCTCATCGACAGCCAACCCGCGTGCCGTCGATGCTCAGGCATCCGACTCAACATCGACTGCCGGACCTGCGGAGCCGAGGACGAACTTCACAGCGGCGGCCGCTGCTGGACCTGCGTCCTCGGAACTGTCGTAGATGACCTGCTCACCGACCCGGCCACGGGATCCGTCGCCAACGATCTGATCCCGCTTGCGGCGGCGCTGAAGTCGATGAAACGGGCCAACAGCGGCCTGACCTGGATCCGCCAAAAGCACGTCACCGCGTTCCTCCGAAACCTCGCGGTCGCACCAAAAATCACGCACGAAACCTTCGACGAACTTCCCGACTCACGCACCCGCGAGTACGTCCGCGGCCTCCTTACCGAACACGGGGTGCTCCCCCAACGCGACGAACTCCGAACGCGCTACGACAGCTGGGCCGCACAAGCCCTCGAACGCGTGAGGGATCCTCAGAACCTTGACGTGATCCGCCGCTACATCCGCTGGCACCATCAACGACGGATGAACCACATGGACGAAGTCGCCCGCGGCACCTTCCTACGCGCCAAACAGGAAGTCACCGTGGCCATCGATCTGCTCAACTGGCTCACTGCGCATGACATCAAACTGCCCGAGCTGCAGCAATCCCACCTCGACGTATGGCAAGCCGAAGGGCCCACAACCCGGCGCATCGCCGAGCGCTTCCTCAAATGGGCCATCAAGACCAAAGCCGCCCCAGCCGGTCTCATCATCGTTCCGCACCACCGCGGCACCAGCCCAAGACTCGCCAAGCCCGGACAGGACGAAGCGCTCAAACGAGTCATCCACGAAGACGGACTCGAGGCACGTGACAGGGCCGCCGCGATCCTCATCCTCGTCTTCGGACAACAGGCTGAAAAAATCGCACAACTAACCTGGAACGACGTGACCATCACCGAACAACTGGTCACCATCCAGCTCGGGACCACCCAGATCGCACTGCCGGATCCACTGGACAAGCCCTGGCGCGAACTCGCCGCAAACCCAATGCACGACCTGACCGCCTCACATCCCAATACCAAGTGGGTATTCCGCGGAGCCTCTCCCGGGCGTCACATCCACCCCGGACATCTCACAACACGCCTCAGCAAGCTCTTCAGCACCCGTGCCGCGCGGCTCGGAACCCTCCACGAACTCACCAAACTCGCACCCGTGGCCATCATCGCCGAAACCCTCGGCTACTCCCCCACAACCATCGAACGCCACGCCACCGACTCAGCCGCGGCCTACGCTCAATACATTGCAGCGGCGAAAATGTCGCTTGGCAGATTTGAGAGCGCCCACCGCTAACGGCATTGGCGGCTTATGGCGCCCCAGACAGACAGTTGCGCATGTGTCTTACTGCCTGCTGTGGTCCCTTGGCTCCCGCCTGCTCCGTCGCCATACTCTGGCCATATTCACGGCCAGCACCAGCGACACGAGCCCGGATATTAGAAGAAGAACCGTGATCCCAGCGCCACCCGCATACGTCGCTGCAATGATGAACAGGATGAGAGCGGACGCAGCAAAAACCACGCCAAGTGCAGGAATGAGCCATGGGGGCGTCCCAGGCGGAATAACAGGATGACCGATGCCGGAATCTTTCTGCGCCATCACGGATCTACCTTTCGCCCCAAAAGAAAGTGCGCCCAGGCCCTTACGGGCCACATGAAGCGCCCCGACATGCTGCCAGTGCATAAGGATGCGACGTCCGGTCAACGCTCTACCCGAATCTCGCCATGAACTTCTCCAAGTCCTCTTCCGACAATCATCAGCGACTCTCCAGTCCCGACGCTAAGCCCACTTCGTGAAATCAGCAACGGAGGCCCAACTCCCGTCTCACGAATATCCGTGCATGCCAGTTTGGGTATCCGGTTAGCTCAGGTTGTGCTGTTCGATCCCGGACCGTGGGCGACGATTTGGCGATAGGTGGCTGGCGCCTGCTGTGCGCCGAGACCGAGCAGGGATTGGAAGGCCGCCATGGGTGTGCTGCGCCGGTTGTAGCGGAACGTGAACTCGTCGAGGTACACCTGCAGGTGTTCATTGCCCACGGAGCGGTGGGTTCCCCGCAGCCATGTCTTGAAGTTGCTGATGGCGCGGTGCACGCGGGGAAGGACAGGGTCGGGGTCGCCGGCTCTTTTGGCGGCCCGCTGGGATCGCGGGCGGTGGTCGTAGCCTTTGTTCCTCAACGGGACGTACCCCATCCAGCCGTCGGTGTGCACGATGGCGCCGGGAGCCACAGTGTCTGTCACGAAAGTGCCCAAGGTGTCGCCGGACGCGTTGGGGATCACCTTCCTCCGGACGCGTCCGGAGCCCTGACCACGCACCTCCACCGCCACGACTATCTGCGCGGCCCGGGCCGTGAGATTTCTGCCGCCGCGCCGGCCCACCTCCGGGCCGCCGACTTCGCATTCGTCCACCTCTACCTCGCCGGTCAGCAGGGTGCGTTCGGGGTTGACCATGGCGCGGCGCAGTTTGTGGAGCATGGTCCAGGCCGTCTCGTAGCGGCTGAGTCCGAGCTGGCGCTGCAGCTGCCTGGCCGAGATCCCCGGAGTTCCCGTCGTCATCAGGTAGGCCGCCCAGAACCACAAATGCAGTGCAGTGTGGGTCTTGTGGAGCACGGTACCGGCTGTCAGCGAAACCTGGTAACGGCATGCGGCGCATTCCCACAGCCCCCGCGCCGCCACGGGCCAGGCGGACTCCCCCTTGCACCGGGGACACGAATAGCCATCCGGCCAGCGGCACTCAAACAGATAGCCCAGGCAAGCCTGCTCGTCGCCGAATCTCGCCTGGAACTCCAGAATCGTCTTCGGAAAGTCCGGTCTCGACATTTACGCAGTCTACCTGAGCTAACCGGATACCCACTATCGGCGTTATGGGAGCGTGCGCGGGCGGGGCTGGACAACCGGGGCGGATCCTGATGGTCCGATGCGGATTGTCCCGGCCTTTGCCTCGGCGATTCCATTGTCTTAAGCGCTGGCCTCACTGAGAATGAACCATGACGGTCTACCTGAGGTCCCTGGAAACTGCTGTTCCGCCAACTGTCCTGATCCAAACCGAAGCCCGCGACGTGTTTGCGGCCCAGCCCGGGCTGACCCGACTCGGCACCCGGCTTGTCAGCACCTGTTTTGACTCGGCAGCCATTGACACCCGGTATACGGCCGTTGCGGAAATGACCCTCGACAGCCGGGCGGAGAATCCCCGGTTTTTTGATTCCGCCACCGGCCTGCTCCTCAGTCCCAGCACCAAGGTGCGGAACGATATTTTCGCTACCGAGGCCACGAAACTCTTTGTTGAGGCGGCGCAAAAGGCCCTGGACGCCTGCCCGGGAATAGATCTACTTGACATAACTCACCTGGTCACGGTTTCCTGCACCGGATTCTTCAACCCAGGTCCCGACTACAAGATCGTCCGCGCCCTCGGGCTGAACCCGGCCGTGCAGCGGTACCACCTCGGCTTCATGGGCTGCTACGCGGCGTTTCCCGCGCTGCGGGCCGCCAAGTCCTTCTGCGAGGCGGCCCCGGACGCCGTGGTGCTCGTGGTCTGCGCGGAACTTTGCTCACTCCATGTCCGGACATCCAACGATCCGGACACCATCATGGGATCTGCCCTGTTTGCCGACGGTGCGGCTGCGGCAATCGTCAGCGCGCGGGACATCCCCGGCGAAGCTCCGCTCCTGCAGCTGGACCACTTCGAAACGGTCCTGACGCCCGTCGGTGAGGAATCCATGGCCTGGAACATCGGCGACGAAGGGTTCGAGATGGTCCTCGGCAACTACGTCCCGCACATCATCGACGACCACATCATCGGCGCCCTGGAACCGCTGCTGTCCCGGGAGAGTTCCCTGCTCGGACTCCCCTACCGCGACATCCGGCACTGGGCCATCCACCCCGGCGGCCGCAGCATCCTGGACAAGGTGCAGTCCCGGCTGGACCTCAGCGACGAGCAGCTGGTGCCGGCCCGTGAAACGCTCCGGAACTTCGGCAATATGAGCAGCGCGACGGTGCTGTTCGTGATCAAGCACATCCTGGATCTTCCGGCCGAAGACGGCGACGGGCGGATTTGTTCAATGGCGTTCGGGCCCGGGCTGACGGTGGAGACGGCGCTGTTCACGAAGCTCCGCGACCACCGCTCGGCGGAGTCCTGCCGGCCGGAGCGAAGCGCCGCCTCCGCGCAGCCGGAATCCGCGCTGGCCTGAGGGGCGCCACGTGCAGCTCCTGCGGGAACGTGCGGCTGACGCCGTCGAGGAAATGGATCTGCCCGGCTGCGACCCGGCACGGCTGGACCGCACCTACGCGCAGTTCGCGCTGGTCAACCGGGCCGTCTCCGGCTGGCGGGACATCTACCTGCGCCAACTCAGGCCACGGCTCCGTGCCGGCTCGGCCACCACGCTGCTGGACATCGGCTGCGGCGGCGGCGACGTGCCGGTGATGCTGTCCCGCTGGGCCACCCGGGACGGCCTCAGACTCGAGATCACCGCCATTGACCCGGATCCGCGCGCCAGCCGATTCGCCATGGAACGGCACCGGACCGCCCGCGTGACGTTCCGGCAGGCGACGGCATCCGGACTGGCCCGCGAGGGCTGCAGCTATGACTTTGTTGTGTCCAATCACGTGCTCCACCATCTGGCCGCAGACGAGCTGCCCGATTTCCTGGCAGAGTCGGCGAAGCTGTGCCACGGACAGGTGATCCACAACGACCTTCGCCGCAGCGCCCTCGCCTATGCGCTGTTCTTTGCCGGCTCCTGGCCCTTCACCGGCTCCTACATCCGGAAGGACGGCCTGACCTCCATCCGGCGGAGCTATACCGCGGCGGAGCTGCGCGCCGCCGCTCCCCCGGGCTGGAACGTGGCCCGCCACTCCCCCTACCGGAATCTGCTGATCCTCGAGAAAAACGCCGACACCAGCACCGACAAAGGCGCCGCGGGTGGCTGAGGTCCTGATCGTCGGCGCCGGGCCGGTGGGATTGTTCATGGCCGCCCTGCTGCTGCAAAGCGGCGTGCGGGTCCGGGTGCTCGAACAGCGAACGGAGCGGGACCAGCACTCCCGGGCCATCGGCATCCATCCCCCGGCGCTGGACGTGCTGCGGCGGATCGGCGTCGCGCAGGAGCTGGTGGCACAGGGGGTCCCGATCCGTCGCGGCATCGCCCTAGGCGGCGGCCGGCAACTCGCCCAGATGAGCTTTGCCGGCGTGTCGTACAGATTCCCTTTCGTCCTGTCCCTGCCGCAGAGCCGTACCGAGGCTGTCCTCGAACAGCGCGTCAGGGAGCTCGATCCCGGCGCCCTGCACCGCGGTGTCCGGCTCACCGGCCTGCACGACGACGGCGGACGGGTCGGGGTGGAGGGCAGCTCACCCGCCGGTCCGGTGCGGCATTCGGCGGCCCTCGTGATCGCCGCCGACGGCGTCCGCTCTGCGGTGCGGACCCTGCAGGGAACGGCCGTGAGGGCCAAGCACTATCCCGACAGCTACCTGATGGGCGACTTTGCCGACAGCACATGCTTCGGCCCGGATGCGGCCCTCTTCCTGGCCCCGGAGGGGATCGTCGAGTCCTTTCCCCTGCCCGGCGGGCTGCGCCGCTGGGTCATCCGGCTGGACCGTACGATGCCCGCCTGGAACCCCGAAACGAACCCCGGACCTAACAACCTGCCTGGCGCCTGCTGGCTGGCGGAGCAGGTCCGGGAACGGACAGGCATCGACGTCGACGCCGGCAGCAACAGCATGCTCAGCAGCTTCGGAGTGCGGTCCAGGCTGGCCCGCCGGATGGTGACCGGCCGGACGGTGCTGATCGGCGATGCCGCCCATGAGGTCAGCCCCATCGGAGGCCAGGGCATGAACCTGGGCTGGCTCGACGCGGTGGCGCTGGCCCCGCTCGTGCTCGCCGCCCTGCAGGGTGACGGCGTGGGAGCGCAGCTGCGCAGTTTCGAACGGAGCCGGATGACGGCAGCAGCCAGGGCGGTACGGCAGTCCGAGCTCAACATGGCGCTGGGCAGGCCCTTCGGCGGCGGACTCCTCAACATCCGCAGTTACGCCATCGCGGCGGCCGCCGCCGTTCCTGCCGTGAATTCGTTTGTGGCCCGCCGGTTCACGATGCAGTGAGCAGGGAGGGCGCGGTCAGGGGGTCTGCTCAGTCATAGAAAAGGCCAGCCGAACGGTCCCGGCCGGGCACCCGGTGGCACCATTGGGGAGGATTAGACTGACCGCATGGCTTGCCTCCCCGCGAAGCACCGGCGCACAGCAATTCCAGCAACACTGCCAACAGCCCTCCGAACTGCGCTCCCAGCAACCGCGTTGGCGGCAGTGCTGGCCGTCATGACGGCGTGCAGCGCGGGCGGCGGAAGTGCAGCCGGCACCGGCGAGACACCGCAGGCCTTCCCTATTAGTGCCGAGATCAACCAGCTCCGCGACAACTACAGCAAGCAGATCGTCTCGATCCAGCTCACCAACAACTCCGAAGGCGTGTTGACCGTGTTGGGTGCCCGGCTGGGGAGTGCCCTGTTCACGGCGGAGATCGGCTGGCAGGCGCCGCCCGGCGGGATCGAGCTCCCGCCGGGCCAGACCAAGAGTCTCCCGGCCCAGTTGCCGGCGCCGGTCTGCGGCCCGGCGGACGGCCCGGCGGACGACGCCCCGACAGTATCCCTCCGGATGGCCCGGGCCCCGCAAACGACGCCGATGGCCGCCTCGCCCGGCGAAACGGTAGCGGTGGCCGCGGCCGACCCCTTCGGCGTCCTGAGCCGGAAGAACACCGAAATGTGTCTCGCGCAGGCGGCAGCCGCGGTCGCCGGATTCCAGCTGGATCCGGCACTGGAGGTCGCCGCGGACGGCCGGACCGCCGTCGTGCGCCTCCTCATTACACCCCGCGACGCCGGCCCGGCGGCTGACCCGGCTTCCTTGACGATCGACCGGATTGAAGGCACCACGCTGCTGGCAGAGGACCAGTCCGCCCCGTGGCCCCGCGCCATTCCGGTGCCCGCCGGCGGGGAGCGCCGGGAGCTCCGGCTGCGTATCAGGCCAGCCCGCTGCGACCCGCACGCGGTGGCGGAGGACAAAATCGGGACGCTGCTTCCGCTCCGGGTGACCGTGGGAGGACGGGACGGGCTGCTGAAGGTCGACGCCGGCGCCCTCCTGCGGGGACGCATCTACGACTTTGTGACGACGGCATGCGGACGCCAGTAGTCTGTTGCCATGTCACCAGACGCCAAGCCCACGGACTTCAGCGCCGCACGTATTCACGAAACCGTCCAGCAGATTCTTACCGCCGGGATGCTTCCGACGATTGTCCAGGCGGGCCACCCGGTTCTCCGGCACGTGGCCGCGCCCTTCGACGGCCAATTGACTTCGGCGGAACTGGGCCAGCTGATCGACCTCATGCGCAGCGTCATGCACAAAGCACCAGGCGTCGGCCTCGCCGCCCCACAGCTCGGCATTCCGCTGCAGCTGGCTGTTCTCGAGGACCAGTTCGACGTTGACCCCGAGGTGGCCGCCGTCCGCGGGCGGGAGCCGTTGCCATTCTTCGCCATGCTGAACCCTTCCTACCGCCCGCTCGGCGCCTCGACAGTGGCGTTTTACGAAGGATGCCTGTCCCTCAACGGCCTGCAGGCCGCCGTGTCCCGGCCCGCATCCGTCCGGCTTGACTTCATGGCGCCGGACGGAACCGCCCGGCAGCGGGACTTCAGCGGCTGGCAAGCGCGGATCGTCCAGCACGAGACTGACCACGTACACGGGATCCTGTACTTGGACAGGGCGGAGCTCCGATCCATCAGCAACACTGCCGAGTACTCCGCCCGGTGGGCCCAGCCGGACATCGGCCTCGCCCGGCAGGAACTCGGGTTTCTGCCGGACGCGCCGGCTGCAGCCAGCGCCTCGTCCGCCAGCGCCTCGTCCGCCAGCGCCTCGTCCGCCAGCGCCTCGTCCGCCAGCGCCTCGTCCGCCAGCGCCTCGTCCGCCGGAGCCGGGTCCGCCGGAGCCGGGTTTGCGGCCGTCGGGAGGTGACGGGCCCACCACCGCAGGATCTCCTCGAAGCGCTGCTTCCGGTGGTGCGGCGTTCCGGAGCGTGAGAGGCCAGTACGTCCTGCATGTCCAGCCTGCCCATCTTTTCCTTGATGGCCCGCCCGTGCGCAGCGCCGCAGAGAAGGCCGCAGAGAAGTCAGTCAGCAGCCGCCGCTCGCCCGGCGCCCGCACGCCGGCACGGGGCCGCCCTAGGATGGACAGTATGCTTCCCGCGTCCGTTGCCTCCGCCTTGCTGTGCCCGGTCTGCCGGAACAGCCTGAAGTTCGGTGACGGCTCCGGCCGGACCCTGGTATGCCCGGCGGGCCACAGTTTCGACGCCGCCAAACAGGGCTACTTCAACTTCCTGGTCGGCAAGGGCACCGTCTTCGAAGCGGACGCGGCTGACATGGTGGCAGCCCGCTTTGAGTTCCTCTCCGCCGGGCACTACCGGCCGCTCGCCGCTGCGGTGGCTGAACTGTCCGCTCCGGTCCTCGCAGGCGGTCCCGGCGGCAGGCCGGCCACGGTGCTCGACGCCGGAACCGGGACCGGCCACTACCTTCGGGCCGTGCTGGACAGGATGCTGCTGGACGGGGCACCCGCCACCGCCATCGGAGTGGACATTTCGAAATTTGCGCTCCGCCGTGCGGCCAAATTGAACCCGGAAGCGGTGAACCTGGTCAGCGATGTGTGGCAGCCGCTGCCGGTCGCGGACGACGCCGTCGACGTCGTCACCGTAGTCTTCGCGCCGCGCAACGCGGCAGAGTTCGCCCGAGTACTGCGCCCCGGCGGACGTCTTGTGGTGGTGACGCCCCGGCCCGGTCATCTCGCGGAGGTCGCCGGGCAGACCGGCATGCTCGGCATCGAACCGGCGAAAGATGAACGTCTCGCGGCCTCGCTGGAGGGGCATTTCTCCGCCTCTACCTCCCAAGACCTGGACGTGCCGCTGGCCCTTTCCCCTGCCGACGCTGCGAGACTGGCCCTGATGGGCCCGGCCGGACACCATCTGGACCGCGTCGCCCTCGCCACGCTTTCTGCGGGGCTTCCGCCGGTGACCGCGGTGTCCGCCCGGTTCAGGATCAGCGTCTTCACACCCCGGTCCTGAGCCCGGTTCCTTACCCCTGCCGGGAGAAGCCAAAGTAACGAGTTGGCCACGTTGCCGAACAGTCTTCCGCTGCCCCCCGCTGCCCGCAACCTTCGGCTTAGGATGGAATGACAGTTACTGAGGGTCTGCGCCGGCAGCCCCCGGGGCGAAGGGGGAAAAGATGTTTGACTGGCTGGCCGAAAACTGGTGGGCATTGTGGCTCACCGGCTTCCTGGCGTTCGCCGTCGTGGAGATGATCACTCTCGACCTTTTCTTCATCATGCTCGGCGGTGGCGCCCTGGCCGGGCTGCTGGCCGACTTCGCCGGCGCAGACTTCTGGCTCCAGATCGTGGCCTTCTGCGTGGTCTCCCTTCTCATGATCGGCTTCGTGCGGCCCGTCGCCCTCAAGCATCTCCACCGGGGCCCGGCGGAGCAGCGCAGCAATATCGAACGCCTGATCGGCGAATCCGCGCTGGTCATGGAACCCGTCAGCGAGAGCGGCGGACTGGTCAAGATCGGCGGGGACGTCTGGAGCGCCCGCTCCGAGACCGGTGTCCTCGCGCCCGGCCAGCACGCCGTCGTGAGCGCCATTGACGGTGCAACGGCCGTCGTGGCCCCGCAGCCGGAAATTTCAAGTCAGTAGGCGCAGGTCAGTACACGCTGGTCGGCGGACGCTGGTCGGCAGACGCAATGCAGCGGGCGTCCCGTTGGCCGGGAAACAGACTTCCAGCCGCCGTCACCGGCGGCAGGACACGCGGCAGGCAGCCGGCCGCAGCCATAGCAGGAACACATAACTGGGGAAAAGGTGATGTATGGATATCGCAGTCGCAATCGTGCTGCTGGTTCTCGTTGCGTTCGTAATAATTGTGCTGGTGCGTTCGGTGCGGATTGTCCCGCAGGCCCGGGCCGGCGTCGTCGAACGGCTTGGCAAGTACCAGCGCACGCTCAACCCCGGCCTCACCATCCTGATCCCCTTCGTGGACCGGCTGCTCCCGCTGCTGGACCTTCGTGAACAGGTGGTCTCGTTCCCGCCGCAGCCTGTCATCACCGAAGACAACCTAGTGGTCTCGATCGACACCGTAGTCTACTTCCAGGTCACCGATGCCCGCGCCGCGACCTACGAGATCGCCAACTACATCCAGGCCGTCGAGCAGCTCACCACCACCACACTGCGCAACGTCGTCGGCGGCCTGAACCTCGAAGAAGCGTTGACGTCCCGCGACCAGATCAACGGGCAGCTCCGCGGCGTGCTGGATGAAGCGACGGGCCGCTGGGGGATCCGCGTCTCCCGGGTGGAGCTCAAGGCGATCGATCCGCCCCATTCGATCCAGGACTCGATGGAAAAGCAAATGCGCGCCGAGCGTGACCGCCGCGCCGCCATCCTGACCGCGGAAGGGACCAAGCAGTCCGCCATCCTCACCGCCGAAGGCCAGCGCCAGTCCTCCATCCTGAAGGCGGAAGGCGACGCCAAGGCCGCGATCCTCCGGGCCGACGGCGAGGCCCAGGCGATCCAGAAGGTGTTCGACGCCATCCACAAGGGGAACCCGGACCAGAAGCTGCTTGCCTACCAGTACCTGCAGGTACTCCCGAAGATCGCGGAGGGCTCGGCGAACAAGCTCTGGATCATTCCGAGTGAGGTCGGCGAAGCGCTCAAGGGAATCGGCAACGCCCTGGGTGGGGCGGTTTCCGGCCAGGCATCCGTTGGCCTGTTCGGCCCGGACGCGGACGGCAGGGCTCCCGCAGCCCCGGCATCGGGCACAGCGGCGGGCGCCGTGGGCACGGAAGCCGTCGCTCCGTCTGCCGGCCCGACTCCCCCTGCACGGCCGCCGATCTAGGCGCACACGGGACAATGGAGGCATCCGCCTGGGCGGGTGCCTCCTTGTTTGTGCTGCGGGCTTTGTGTTGCGGGCTTTGTGTTGCCCGATGGCCCCTGCCGGCCGTGCGGAACCGCCGCAAAGACTTTACCCCAGGCGTGTCCTTCCCGTATACTTGAATATTTGTCCGGCTGGTTCAGCCCGTCGGAACAATTATGCTTCGCAAAGCGTTGAATCCAGTGACGATTTAGCCAGTATTTGTCCAGTGGTTGGCCACTCAAAGCAACGCAATGCACCCAGTAGTCCGGCGAGGCCCCTGGCCCCCGGATCACGCAGGGCACGATCCTGCGAACCGAATAGAGGGAGAAAAGATGAGCGATCGCAGCCTGCGGGGTATGCGCCTTGGCGCACAGAGCATGGAGACCGAATCCGGCGTCGAACCGGCTCCGCGCCAGCGGGTTGAGTACCGCTGCGCGGACGGCGAGCAGGTATTCGTGACCTTCTCCTCCGAAGCGGAGATCCCCCCGGTCTGGGTTTCGAAGACGGGCAAGGAAGCCTTGCTGGTCAACGGCGAACGTCCCGTGAACAGCAACGAGAAGGCAGTCCGCACGCACTGGGACATGCTGCTGGAACGCCGCTCCCTCCCCGAGCTCGAGCAGATCCTCGACGACCGCCTCACGATCCTGCGTGAACGCCGGGGCGAACGCCGCTCGGCCTAGGCAGCCGGCGCACCAGCCATAGCAAAGGGCCGGGCCCGCACCATCAGGAATGATGGTGCGGGCCCGGCCCTTTGCTTTACGGCGGCAATCTGCCGGCGCATCCGGCCTGTGGACGGGCTACTAGAGGGCCTTCTTGCCGGTGAGCTTGTTCCAGCGGGCCGTGAGGCCCCATTTAGTGACGTTGATCATGGCTTCGACAACAATGTTGCCGCTCATCTTGGAGGCTCCAAGTTCACGCTCAACGAAGGTGATCGGCCGTTCCACAATGGTCAGTCCGAGCTTCGCCACCCGCCAGGCGAGATCCACCTGGAAGCCATAGCCGACAGAGTCGACGGCGTCGAGGTTGAGTTTCTCCAGGGTGCCGCGGCGGAACGCCCGGAAGCCTCCGGTCACGTCCCTGATCTTGACGCCGAGCATGATCCGCGCGTAGGTGCTGCCGACCCGGGAGATCGCCTGACGGTAGAGCGGCCAGTTGACCACGCTGCCCCCGGGGACCCAGCGCGAACCCATCGCAAGGTCGGCGCCCTGGTCCACGGCCTCAAGCAGCTGGGGAAGCTGCTCCGGCTGATGCGAACCGTCGGCGTCCATTTCCACGAGGACGTCATAGCCGGCGTCGAGGCCCCACCTGAAACCGGCGATGTAGGCGGCTCCGAGACCCGCCTTGCCTTCCCGGTGCAGCACGTGGACCTGGCTGTCCTCGGCCGCGAAACGGTCCGCGAGCTGCCCGGTCCCGTCCGGGCTGTTGTCGTCGACCACCAGGACGTCGGAGGCTGGCACAGCGGTGCGCAGGCGCCCGAGGGTCTTGGGCAACGATTCCAGCTCGTTGTAGGTCGGGATGATCGTGAGGACACGCACAGCGAGGCCTTTCCTTGGAGGGAGCGGTCGGTGCGCCGCAGAGTCTGCTGATAGCTGGCAGTAGGCGCAACTCTCCATTATAGGGAATCGCCGGAGCCTCGAAGGCCGGGTCCCCTCCCCGGGGCAGGTCCACCCTGAGCTGTCAACCGGACGGTGACCTGCCGTTTCGTTCTTCGCCGCAGGTCAGGAGCATCTGGCGGCGTTCTATCTTTCCGGCCGGATGCCTCGTCGGTCAGCCGCCGAGGGTCCCGTTCGAGAACAGTTCGCGTCCGTCGCGGACGGTCAGCAGGCAGTCCGGCTCGGAGCCCGTGTCCAGTGCAGGCAGCAGAGGGGTGCGGGCCCGGGGATCCGTGCTCCATGACTGCACCCTGCCGTCGGCCACCTGGACCATGAGTTCCTCGATCTCCCACACGGCGAAGCTGGCCGGAGCGCCCGGGACCAGCTGGCCGGCCATCGGGTTCCGGTAGCGGGCTGCCCGCCAGCCGGCCCGGGTGTGCCCCAGGAACGCGGCGCGGGCCGAGATCTGTTCCGCGGGGTTGCTGTGCTCGAGGCAGGCGCGGACGCTGGACCACGGCCGCAGCGGCGTAACCGGGCTATCACTGCCGAAGCAGATCGGGACCCCGGCAGCGTAGAAGGAGGCGAAGGGGTTCATCCCGACGTGCCGTGAGCCGAGCCGCTGCTCATAGAGCTTGCCAGCCCCTCCCCAGAGGGCGTCGAAGACCGGCTGGGCACTGACCGTCACCGAATACTTGGCCAGCCGGCCGATGGCGTCGGCGTCTGCCAGCTCGACATGTTCAAAGCGGTGCCCGGCGGCCCGGACCTTCTGTTCACCGACCTCCGCCGCGGCCGCGTCCAGGGCGTTCAGGGCCGCGTCCAGTCCGGCGTCGCCGATCACGTGGAAGCCGGCCTGGATGCCCAGCAGCGAGCAGGCGGCCAGATGCGCGGCGGCTTCCTCCACCGAGAGGTACAGGCTGCCCCGCTCCCCCGCGGCGTCGCCGTAGTCCGAGCGCAGGGCCGCGGTCCGCGAACCGATCGAGCCGTCGATGTTGAGATCGCCGGCGAGGCCCAGCACGGACACGCCCAGGCCGTCGAGGATGGACTGGGCATGTTCCGCGGAACGTGCCAGCTGGCCCCAGTACGGCAGGACCTCGGGGACGGCGGGACCGTCGTGGGTCCCGTCGTTCCAGGCCACCGCGAACTGCAGGTCCTCAACGCTGCCGATATGTGGTGCCGCCATCTCAGCCAGGGCCACGTAGCCGTTGGCTGCCGCTTCGGTCAGGGCCTTTTGCTGGTAGCCCCGGAGCGCGGCGGCGGGCATCTGCCGCGTTGCCAGCCGGGCGGCTGTGTGCGCGGCGCGTTTCACTTGGCTGCCGGCGGACAGGCCATCGAGACCCGCCAAGCCGGCCGACGCCGCCAGAGCAGGGGAAACCAGTGCCGAGTGCACATCGACCCGGGACAGGTAGACCTTGCGGCCGCCGGCTGCCCGTTCGAGTTCCGACAGGGACGGCAGGGTGGGATCGGCCCACAGGGTCTCGTCCCAGCCGTGGCCCAGCACGGTGCCTTCCGCGGCGTCGCCGGCCACGGCGTCGAGCAGTTCCCGCGCGGAGCTGACGCCGCCGAGCTGCACCGAGTCCAGCGCAATCCCCGTTTCGGTCAGGTGGACGTGGGAGTCGACGAAGCCGGGGGCCAGGAGCGCCCCTCGCAGGTCCACGACGTCCATCGAGGAATCAGCGATGGACGTGGCGGCCTGTTCGGAGCCAACCCAGGCGACGGTGTCGCCGTCGACCAGCATCGCCGTCGCAAAGGGATCGGCGGCCGTGTAGACGGAACCGTTGCGGTACATCGTCACCTTGCGGGGCGCGGGGGTGGCCGGTGAATCGGTCATGGTGCGGGAGCTCCTTGCAGCTGGTGGCCGGCGCGCCGGTCGTGTTCAAAGAAGGTGTCGTGTTCAAAGAAGGTGTCGTGTTCGAAAGAAGGATCGTGCTCGAAGGAAGGGCGGTCAAAGGTGCAGGGAAGGGTGTGCCGGCGGGAATCATCGGGTCAGGCGCGCACTACGCCACCGAGGAATACGCGACGACGCCGCGCTTGATGAGTTTGATCGCGTCCCCGCACAGCCGGGAAATACGCGGGTCCAGGCCGGGGATTTTGGCCAGCTGGTCCAGCAGGTCAATGACCTGCTTCACCCAGCGGACAAAGTCCCCCGCGGCGAGGTCCGTGCCGCTGAGGACTTCCTGAAGGTGCCGGCCCTTGGCCCATTTGAAGATCGGCCAGACGAGTCCCAGCTCGGGTTCGCCGGTCAGCGGCAGTTTGCTGGCTTCCTCCACGTCTTCGAGGGCAGACCACTCCCGCACCACCGTGTCGACGGCGGATTCCAGCGAGACGCTGGGCATCTTGGGCCGCAGCCCCCGGTCTTCGCGCTTGGCCTGGTACACCAGGACGCTGGCGATGGCCGCGACTTCCGCGGCGTCGAGGTCGCTGAAGGCGCCCATCCGGAGGGCCTGGGAAATGAGCAGGTCCTTCTCCCCATAGATCCGGCGCAGCCGCTGACCGTCCCGGCTGATGGTGAGCACGCCGGAGTCGGAGGTTTCCAGATACCCGTAGCTGGCCAGCACGCCGCATACCCGGTCGAAGGTCTTGGCGATGGTGTTCGTGCGGCCCTGGATCTGGCGGACCAGCCCGTCCGTCTCCTGGCGAAGCTTCCACCAGCGTTCGGACCAGCGCGCGTGGTCTTCGCGTTCACTGCAGCCGTGGCACGGGTGGGCGCGCAGTTCGCGCCGCAGTTCCGCGATCCGCTTTTCCTGGTTCGGCAGGGCTGCGGCGCGGCCGAAGTCGTCGTTCCGGCTCGGCGGCGCCGGCGGCCGGTTCTCCCGGATGGCGTTGCGGACGGAGGACGCCAGGTCGCGCCGCGATTTGGGCACTTTGGCGTTGAAGGACTTCGGGATCCGGATCCGTGTGATCGGCGAGAGCGGGCCCTCGACGTCGTGGAGGCCGATCCTGCGCAGCTGGTTGTCCAGGGTCATGACGGCCGGGCGGGGTTCCCGGGCGTCGTGGTCCGAGCTGAGGACGACGGCGAGGCCAGGCGACCTGCCGCTGGGCACGTCCACCACGTCGCCGGGCAGCAACCGGCTCAGGGAGTCCTCGGTGAGAGATTTTTTCGCCCGCGAGCCGCTCTTGGAGGCGTTCTTCTCCGCGTCTGAGAGCGCCCGCAGCAGCCGGGAGTACTCGGTGAAGTCGCCCAGGTGGCAAGTCATCGCCTTGCTGAACCCGGCGAGGGATTCTTCCCGGCCCCGGACCTGCTTGGCCAGCCCGACGACGGAACGGTCCGCCTGGAACTGGGCAAAGGAAGACTCGAGGATCTCACGGGCCCGTGGCCTGCCGAACTGGGCCAGCAGGTTGATGGACATGTTGTAGGTGGGCCGGAAGCTTGAGTTCAGCGGGTAGGTCCGCCTCGACGCGAGGCCGGCGACGGCGGCCGGATCGGTGCCGGGCTGCCACAGGACGACGGCGTGGCCTTCGACGTCGATCCCGCGCCGGCCCGCGCGGCCGGTCAGCTGGGTGTACTCCCCCGCCGTGATGTTGACGTGCGCCTCGCCGTTGAACTTGTCGAGCTTCTCCAGTACGACGCAGCGGGCGGGCATGTTGATGCCGAGCGCGAGGGTTTCGGTGGCGAAGACGGCCTTGACCAAGCCGTCGACGAAGAGCTTTTCCACCACTTCCTTGAAGGTGGGCAGCATGCCGGCGTGGTGGGCGGCAAGGCCCCGGAGCAGCCCGTCGCGCCAGCTCCAGAACCCGAGGACGTCGAGGTCATCCGAGGGTATGTCCTGGGTGGATTCATCGACCCGCTGGGCGATGATCAGCTGTTCCCGCTCCGTCGTCAGCCAGAGCCCGGCGGAGACGCACTGCGCCACGGCGGCGTCGCAGCCGGCGCGGGAGAAGATGAAGGTGATCGCGGGCAGCAGGTCCTGCCGATCCAGGCTGGCAATGACCTGCGGGCGGCCGGCCTTGCGGACCGGGCTGCGCGCCTCGCCCTGCGGGGCGTCGTCGCGCTGGCTCTGTTGGTCGCGCTGCCGCCGCTGGCTGCGGCCGCCGTGGCCGAAGCGTCCGCGGAAGTTCATCTGGCTTTCGGCCCGCGCCATGGAGAGCAGCTCGGGATTGACCTCGAAGCCCGGGCGGGTGCCGGGGTCGGCAGTTACCGCGGTGGCGGAGACATCGGCCTCCCCGGCGGGGGCGATCTCATCGAAGCTCGTGTCGCCGGCGAAGAGATCCACGATCTTCCGGCCCACCATGACGTGCTGCCAGAGCGGCACTGGGCGGTGTTCGGAGACGATCACGTCGGTCTGACCGCGCACGGTGTCCAGCCAGGCGCCGAACTCTTCGGCGTTGGAGACGGTGGCGCTGAGCGAGGCCACCTGGACCTCGCTGGGCAGGTGGATGATCACTTCTTCCCAGACGGCGCCGCGGAAGCGGTCGGCGAGATAGTGGACCTCGTCCATGATGACGAAGCCCAGATCGTCGAGTGTGTCGGAGTCCGAGTACAGCATGTTGCGGAGCACCTCGGTGGTCATCACCACAACTGGCGCGTCACCGTTGATGCTGGTGTCGCCCGTCAGCAGGCCCACCTGGGCCGCACCGTACTTTGCGGCCAGTTCGGAGTACTTCTGGTTGCTGAGTGCCTTGATCGGGGTGGTGTAGAACGCTTTGAGGCCACGCTGGAGGGCGAGGTAGATGGCGAACTCCCCCACGATTGTTTTGCCCGCCCCCGTGGGCGCCGCCACCAGCACGCCGCGGCCGGCCTGAAGCGTCAGGCATGCCTCACGTTGAAAGTCATCGAGTTCGAATTCCAGCGTCCGGATGAACCCGCCCAGATAGGTTTTGGCTTCTGCGGCCCGTTCGGCGCTGGCGCGGTAGCGGTCAGCCGGCGACTCCGGCCCGGGTAGTGAGGACATGATTCCAGCCTAGTGCGCGAACGGCTAGAGATTCTCCAGCTCGGAGCTGGGAGTTGCCTGGTCCGCGGTGGCCTCGGTTTCAGCGGCGCGCTTGACGGCGCGCCGTTCCCGGCGGCGGTCGTTGAGCAGGCAGAGCCCGATGGCGGCGAAGAAGAGGGCCAGCATGGGCCCGGCCAGATAGAACATGCTCATGGCGTCGGCCCCGGGTGCGGCCATGGCGGCGAACAGGCAGACCAGGAACACGGTGATGCGCCAGCTCTTGACGAGCTGCTTGCCCTTCACCAGCCCGGCGAGGTTCAGGCCGAACAGGATCACCGGCAACAGGAAGGCGATGCCGAAAGCCAGCAGCAGGCGCAGCACAAAGGACAGGTAGATCTGGGCGCTGATGAAGTTGGATCCCCCGGACGGGGTGAAATCGGTCAGCACGCGGACGGCGTTCGGGAGCACGAGCCAGGCCAGCAGCACGCCGCCGACAAACAGCGGCACGGCGGCGGCGACGAAGGACAAGGCCAGCCGGCGTTCCTTCTTGTGCAGGCCGGGCACAATGAACGCCCAGAGTTGGTACAGCCAGACGGGACTGGCCACGATGAGGCCCAGGAAGACGGACACCTGGATCATCAGGTCGAAGGAGCTCGCCACGCCGTCGAAATTCAAGGTGGCTTGCCGGCCCTCATGTTCGTTCAGGTCGCGGATCGGTTTGATCAGCGCCGCCAGCATCGGCTGGTAGACGAGGAATCCGACGACGGTTCCCAGCACGACGGCGATCGCTGACTTGAAGAGGCGGTTCCGCAGCTCTTTCAGGTGATCGAGCAGCGCCATCCGCCCCTCGGGGTTGGATCGACGGCCCATGATTACTGCCATGTGGACTTAGGCGCGGTTCGGGGGCGGAACGTCGGTTCCTTCGGCCGGGTGGCTTTCCGTGCCGGCAGTCCGCGGGTGGTTTACGACCCGGCCCTCGACGGCGTCGGGATCATCCTTGGCGTCGGTGTTGCCGTCCTTCTTCATTTCGCGGACTTCCGACTTGAAGATGCGCATCGACTGGCCCAGGCTGCGGGCCATGCCGGGGAGCTTCGGCGCGGCGAAAAGCACCAATGCCAGAACGATGATGATGATGAGATGCCAGCCTTCAAGCCTCATGACAAGAGGTCCTTTCGTTTGAGTACATCCTATGTCTAACTGAGTCCGATGTCGTGCAGCCGCTGGGGCTGGCCGCGGTCCGTCTTACGCCGGACGCGGCGCAGGCGGCGTCCCTCCTGCCGGGACAGTTTGGATGCGTGGTAATCGTGGCGCATCCGGGCGGGCGAGGCAAAAACGGCGGAGCCGGGCTCCGCGGGCGGACCGGATGCTGCCGCCGCCTCGGCACCGTTGGAGTCTACGGCGTCACGATGAACGGCGGCTGAACCGGGGGCAACGGGGCTGGACGGCAGGTGGCTGAACCGCGCGCCCGCTTCGCCGGCTTCCCTGGCTGTCGTCATGAACTGCCGGAACAAGCGCACGCCGAGCACGACGAAGAACAACAGGGAGAGCGCGACAAGCGCTATCCAGATTACGATCCAGGACCACCAAGGCATGCTGAGTAGTCTAGCTGGCGTACTGCTCAGTCTTCATATTGGGCTCGTGCGGCATCGACCCAGTCCCGTGCACTGTCCGCCAGAGCCTCCGGTTGGAGGATCCGGGCGGCCCCGCCGTGCTGGGCCTCGAACATCGGCAGCCAGTCGGGACTCCCGAAGCGGATCTCGGCCAGCAGGCCGCCGTCCGGCAGCGGCGCGGTTCGTTCGGCGTAGTAGTCATCGGCGAGGCCGACGCCCCGGCGGGTCAGTTCCACGACGACCACCGTGTCGTCGTCGTTCGGGGTGAAAAGCTTCACCGGGAAACTGCCGGCCGGCTTGGCCGTCGCTGACACCGGGCTGCCGTTGGGGTGCAGTTCCTCGATCCGGTCCAGCCGGAAGTTGCGCAGGCCCCGGGCGGAGTGGCAGTAGGCCTCGAGATACCAGGTGTTGTCCAGCGAATAGAGCCGCAGCGGATCCACGTCGCGTTCCGAGACCGAGTCGTTCTGCGGGGAAAAATACCGGAGCCGCAGCTGCGCGCCCGTCCTGATGGCTTCCCGCGCCGTATCAAGGGTCGCCGCGTTGTCCGGGCCCACCTCGGGGCCGGACAGTGACGCTGCCTTCAGCCCCTCCTCCCCTGCCGCGGCCATGAGCTTGACCGTCACGGACTCCAGGGCACTGCCCTCGGCGAGCTCGGGCAGTCCGTTGAGAGTCTCCAGGCCGGTCAGCAGCGCACAGGCCTCCTCCACGGTGAAGCGCACAGGCCTGTTGAGGTCCAGGTCCTGGGTGATGAAGACGTGGTCGTCGTCCCACTGGATATCCAGCAGATCGTCCGGATACCCCTCCGGCAGGCCGGAGCAGATCAGGATCCGCAGGTCCTCCTCGAGTTCCTTGCGGGTGATGCCGAAGCGTGCAGCGACCTCGCTGATGTGCAGGCCCTGGTTGTGCACCAGGAACGGGACCAGCTGGAGCATCCGCTTGAGCTGGTCCTCGGAGGTGCGTTTGCGTCGGTGCTTGGCGTTACCGGCGCCGGCGGCCGGGAAGATGACCGGCGGGACGGGTGCGGCGGCGAAGTCCGCGGCGGCGGACAGGCGGCGCCGCACGGCGGTGACAAGCTCGGGCGGGGACACAACCTTCACCCGGGGGCCATAGGAGGCGAGTTCCTCGCCGAGGGTCTCAGCGTCCCGGAACGGCACCATGAGCCGGTCCCTCGCCCCGGGCTGCTGCGCACCGGCCACGGCCGACGGCGTGTCGGACGAACCGGCCACGGCCCGTTTGCGCAGTCCCAGCAGCCTGCCGTGCTGGACGTCGACGACGGCGGTGCGGACCGGCAGCTCCGCCAGCCCCGCAAGTTCGGCGCGGACGTTGAATCCGGACGGCGGGGTGAAGGCTTCCTTCTCGAGCACGGTCACAGCCGAGGCCAGTCGGGAGAGCCGGAAGAAGCGCTTGTCCCCGCGGGTCCTGTCGTGTCCGACGAGATACCACTGGCCGAAGCGGCTGCCGATTCCCCAGGGCTCCACCAGCCGTTCCTCTTCCTTGCCGGTGCTGCCGGCGAGGTAGCGGAAGCCGACCGGGTGCTGGGCATGCATGGCGGCAACGAGGTCCTCGAAGGCCTGCCCGGCGGGACGGATGCGTGGCTGGACCCCGGCCGGAAGTTCGGCGTAGAGCAGTCCGCCGGCTGCCTGGAGTTTGCGCACCGCGTCCAGGGCGGCGGAGCCGAGGGCGGCGTGTTCCCAGAGCTGGGCCGCCAGGATCAGGACCGTGCACTCTTCGGGCGTGAGGCTGACGTCCGGCAGGCGGTTGGATTCCTTGCCGATCCGGTACCGGGTGGTGGCCGGGTCGTCCGAGCCCCAGCCCCTGTCCGTCAACGTCTCGACCTCGAAGCCGAACTGGCGCAGCTCGCCCTTGTCGCGCTCGAACATCCGACCGAAGGCGACGTCGCTGCTCGTGGTGTCGTGGTAGACCTTTTCGCGCAGCTCCCTGCGGCGCAGCCCGTACTCGGTGTTGAGCAGGGCGATGAGCAGGTTCAGGAGGCGTTCTGTACGTGAGGCGGACACCCCGCAAGGCTACTAAAGTCCCTGCGGGAAAATGACAAAAGCGCGGTAACAGCCGGAAAGTGGATTCCGATTGTTACCGCGCTCTGTTGTTTTATTGCGGTCCGGTTCCCCGGACCGGCGCTGCCTGGCTAGCGGACGGCGACGAGGTCGACGACGAAGATCAGGGCTTCGTTCGGGCCGATCGCCCCGCCGGCGCCCCGGGAACCGTAGGCCAGTTCGGAGGGGATTTCCAGCCGGCGGCGGCCGCCGACTTTCATGCCCAGCAGGCCCTGGTCCCAGCCCTGGATGACCTGGCCGACGCCGACGCGGAAGTCCAGCGGTGCGCCGCGGCCCCAGGAGGCGTCGAATTCTTCGCCGGTGGACCAGGCCACCCCGACGTAGTGGGCGGAGACGGTGTCGCCGGACTTGGCCTCGGCGCCGTCGCCCTCGATCAGGTCGGTGATGACGAGTTCGGTGGGAACGTCGCCCTGGGGGAAGTCGATTTCCGGCTTCTGGCGGTCGATGTTGCGCTGTCCAAATGACATGGGTGCTCCTTCTTGCGTGGCTTGGGCTGGAGTGTTGTGGGGAAGGCGGCGGGTTACTTGACGCCGAGGATGTCGACGACGAAGACGAGGTCGCCCTTGGCGTCGCCCTGGCCTTCGTCGCCGTAGGCGAGGTCCTTGGGGATGACCAGGAGGACGCGGGAGCCCACGGTCTTGCCGCTCAGGCCCTGGGTCCAGCCCTTGATGACGCCCGTGAGCGGGAAGGTGGCCTTCTCACCGCGGTCGAAGCTCGAATCGAACACCTTGCCCTCGGTAAGGGTCACACCAACGTAGTTGACGGTGAGGGTATCGGATTCCTTGACCTCGGGGCCAGTGCCCTTGATGAGCTCCTGGGAAATGAGGGCGGTCGGGGCGGCGACGCCGGCGACCGAGATCTCCGGGGTGCCCTTGTCGTTGTCCTTCACGGTCGGCAGTCCTGCCGGCGGGGTCACGGCTTCGCCCTCGGGCTTGTCCAGCACCTTCGGAGCCTCCTTGGCGGAGAGCACCTTGACGACGAGGAGCTGGCTGGGCTGGGCTTCGGCACCCTCGGCGGCGGCCTTGCCCGGGACGGCCAGGGCCAGGTGGGAGCCGATCTTCGCGCCGACAAAGGCGTTGTAGATGACGGCGCTGCTGGTCTTGAGCTCGTCGTTCAGTTCGAGCGGCTCCGGGTCACCGGCATAGGTGTCTTCCAGGGTGGTGCCATCCGTGCCGTTGAGGGCGAGGATGGAGATTTCCGCGATCTGGTTGGCCTTGACCCGCTCGCCGCTGCCCTCCGTGATCACCTTGACGGTGGGTTCGGCGACTTCCAGGGGCTTGGTGAACTCAACACCAGGCGCCTCCTTGTCGCCCTTCTCTGTCACCTTGATGGAGTCGAGCTTTGCGGTCTCACCAGCGGACTGGCTGGTGGGCTCCGGCGCGGGAGGCTCGCCGCCGCCGCAAGCGGTCAGCATCAGCAGTCCGGGCAGAAGAATTGCTAGTAGTCGGCGCACTTAAAAACTTTCGTCGAGGCAGGGTGGACGCGATGCCGCATGGTTTCCCGCGGCAAAGAAAGCACTGGCCGCCTGGCGGCCTCTACCAGAATAACGTGGAAAGCTGGATATCAGCCCATAGAGTCCAACAAGGCATCCACCCGCTCGTCCACGCTGCGGAACGGGTCCTTGCAGAGAATGGTCTGGTGGGCGCGGTCGTTGAGCTTCAGGTGCACCCAGTCCACCGTATAGTCACGGCCGAGTTCCTGCGCCCTCCGGACGAAGTCGCCGCGGAGTTTGGCCCGGGTGGTCTGAGGCGGGGCATCCACCGCATCCTTGACCGCAGTGTCATCCACCACCCGGCGCACCGCGCCCCGGGACTGCAGCAGGTAATAGAGCCCGCGGGTGCGGGAGATGTCGTGATACGTCAGGTCCAGCTGCGCGATCCGTGGCGCGTCGAGCCCCAGTCCGTGCCGTTCGCGGTAGTTATCCATCAGCTTCTTCTTGATGGCCCAGTCCACCTCGGTGTCGATGGTGCTGGTGTTGCCGCTTTCGATGGCGTCCAGGGTGCGTTCCCACAGGTCCAGGATCAGCGGCACATGCGCATTGTGGGCACCCTGCTCGGCGACGAACGCCGTGACCTTGTTCAGGTATTCGCGCTGGATCTCCAGGGCGGTGAGCTGCCTGCCGTTGGCGAGCCGGACCAGGGCACGGCCGGTCAGGTCGTGGGATATTTCGCGGATGCTGCGGATCGGGTTCTCCATCCGCATGTCGCGCATGATCACCCCGGCCTCGATCATTCGCAGGATCAGGTCCACGGTGCCCACCTTGAGCAGCGCCGTCGTCTCGGACATGTTGGAATCGCCCACAATAACGTGCAGCCGCCGGTAGAACTCGGCGTCGGCATGCGGCTCGTCCCGGGTGTTGATGATGGGCCGGGACCGGGTGGTGGCCGAGGAGACGCCCTCCCAGATGTGGTCGGCGCGCTGCGAGAAGGCGAACGTGGCGCCATGCGGGGTCTTCAGGATCTTCCCTGCCCCCGCGATGAGCTGGCGCGTCACCAGGAACGGGATCAGGATTTCCGCAAGCCGGGAGAATTCCCCGCGGCGCGGTATCAGGTAGTTCTCGTGGCTGCCATAGGAGTTGCCCGCGGAGTCCGTGTTGTTTTTGAAGAGGTACACGGTGCCGTTGAAGCCTTCGGCCGCAAGCCGTTCCTGCGCCTCGTCCACGAGGTCGTCCAGGATCAGTTCGCCGGCCCGGTCGTGCGCTATCAGCTGGGCGAGGTCGTCACACTCGGCCGTGGCATACTCCGGATGGGAACCGACGTCGAGGTACAGGCGTGAGCCGTTGGTCAGGAACACATTGGAGGACCTCCCCCAGCTGACCACCTTCCGGAAGAGGTAGCGGGCCACTTCCTCGGGAGCCAGCGGACGTGACTCCGGGCTCGAATAGGAAATCCCGAACTCGGTTTCGATCCCGAAAATACGCTTGTCCATCTCAGTCCTCCTCAGCGAGCAATGCCACGATGTCGGCGTCCTCAAGGCGGCGGAATGCGCGGCGGGTGCCGCGGCTGCTTTCCGAACCGCGGTCCAGTACGGCAACTTCCACAGCCGACGCCGGCAGGGTGGTGGTTTCCTTGTCCGCCACGAGTCCCGCCAGGGCGAGCCGGATGGCGGCGGCGAAGTCGAGCTCGCCCTGCCAGCCGGCCGCGACGGCCTCGGCTACCTTGTCCGCCTGGCCACCCATCACCACGAATCCCTTTTCGTCGGCGATGGACCCGTCGAAGGTCAGCCGGTACAGGTGGTCCTGGTCCTGGCTGGAGCCAACCTCGGCCACGGCGAGTTCGACTTCGAACGGCTTCTGTTCAGCGGTGAAGACGGCGCCCAGGCTTTGCGCATACACGCTGGCCAGTCCCCTCGCCGTGACATCCTCGCGGTCGTAGGAGTAGCCGCGCACATCGGCATACCGCACCCCGGCCTGGCGCAGGCTTTCAAACTCGTTGTACTTGCCGACGGCGGCAAAGGCGATCTTGTCGTAGATCTCGCCGATCTTGTGCAGTGACGGAGAGGGGTTTTCCGCCACGAGGGCGATCCCGTCCCGGCAGCTGACCACCACCACCGAGCGGCCCCGTGCGATGCCTTTCCGTGCGAAATCCGCACGGTCCTTCATCAGCTGTTCTGGAGATACATAGAACTGCTGGGTCATCTCAGGCCTCCCGCTGGGCTGCGGCCCGGGATTCTATGATCGCGCCGGCCACCGCGGCGAGTTCCCGGTCCGGGACCCGGACGGCGCCGGAACGGTTGACGGTGTAGACCACCGGCCAGAGCCGCCGGACCGGGTCCGGGCCGCCGGTGGCGGAGTCGTCGTCGGCGGCGTCATAGAGGGCCTCGACGGCGATGGCGACGGCTTCATGTTCGGAGAGGTTGGGCCGCCACAGCTTTTTCAGCGCGCCGCGGGCGAACATGGAGCCGGAGCCCACCGTGTGGTGTTCCTGTTCCTCGTAGCGGCCGCCGGTGACGTCGTAGGAGAAGAGGCGACCGACTCCGGCCGGCAGGTCGAAGCCGGCGAACAGCGGGATGACGGCCAGTCCCTGCATGGCCATCGGCAGGTTTCCGCGGATCATCGCGCCGAGCCGGTTGGCTTTGCCCTCGAGGCTCAGCAGGGTCCCTTCAATCTTTTCGTAGTGCTCAAGCTCCACCTGGAACAGCCGGGTGAGGTCGAGGGCGCATCCCGGCGGTCCCGGCGATGCCCAGCACCGAGTACTGGTCCGCCGGGAAAACCTTTTCGATGTGCCTGCTGGCGATCACGTTGCCCATCGTGGCACGCCGATCGCCAGCCATCAGCACTCCCCCGGCGTAGCTGAGGGCGACGATCGTGGTCCCGTGGGGCACCTGAAGCGGTGCGGCGTTCGCCGCCAGGGTTCCGGGCTGCGGTTGGCCGAAGGGGAGTTGGCCGAAGTGCAGTTGGCCGAGAGGCAGTAAACCCGGCCGCTCGCGCTGCAGGTGCTCGGTGAAGGAGGACGTCGCGTTGGCTGCTACCTGGTTGGCTGTGGTTTCCTGCACTGGTGCACTCCCTCAACGTGGTGGATCAACGACTTCCTCAAGCCCGGTCCCGCCCTCATCCGGCGGCCGGCCGCGGCCTTATTGGCCGCCCTTTTGGACGAAGGCGCGGACGAATTCCTCGGCGTTGGATTCAAGCACGCCGTCGATCTCATCGAGCAGATCGTCCACGCCCTGCGTGGCGGCTGATGCCTGCCCTTCCGCGGGTGCCGGCGGGGCGGCGGGGACGTCCTCGTCAACCTCGGTGTCGCGCGACTGCGGCTGCTGCTGCTCCTGGCCTGCCATTGTTTTCTCCTTCTGTCCGTCCCTATTTTTTCGAAGGGACATCCTGTAGCAATACTGCCACGCCCGGGGCGTCGGCGGGGGCCTTTGCTCCTACGAACCGGGGCTGAGCCCGAGGAGCTCGGCGAGGAACGGTCCGGCCTCCCGGTGCCGGGCAAACAGGCCGCCGGTGAGGGCCTCCGTACCCCGCAGCGGCTCACGGGTGGGGACGCGCTGGAGCCTGCCGCGGCCGGGCACATCGAAGATCACGGAGTCCCAGCTGGCACCGACGAGGTCGGATCCGAAGCGGCTGACGCAGCGTCCCCGGAAGAAGGCCCGGGTGTCCGACGGCGGTTCGGTCACCGCCCGGGCGATGGTGGCGTCGTCGACGATCCGCTTCATCCGGTCGCGGGCGAGCAGGCGGTAGTACAGCCCCTTCTCCGGCCGGATATCCGCCCACTGCAGGTCCACCAGGCCCAGCCGGGCGTTGTCCCAGTCCAGCCCGTCGCGGTCCCGGTAACCCTCCAGCAGGGAGAGTTTGGCCAGCCACTCCACGGAGGAGGCGGCGGCAGCCCGGTCGCTGCCCAGTTCGGTCAGGGTGGCGGACCAGCGCTCCAGCACGGCGTGGGTGTGTCCGTCGCCGTCCACGGCATCGGCGACGCCGGTGTCCTGGGCGTGCTTTGCGGCCGCCTCATAGTAGATCCACTGCAGGTCCAGGGCGGTGATCCGGCGGCCGTCGAGCAGGCGCAGGGTGGCCGTGAGGGAGGTGTCATGGCTGACGGCCTGGAGTGCACCGACCGGCTCGTGGACCTCCAGCCGGGGGGCCAGTCCGGCCTCGATCAGGCTCAGGACCATCGCGGTGGTGCCGAACTTGAGGTAGTTGGACGTCTGGCTCAGGTTGGCGTCGCCGATGATGACGTGGAGCCGGCGGTACTTGTCGGCGGTGGCGTGCGGTTCGTCACGGGTGTTGATGATGGGACGGCGGATCGTGGTCTCGAGGCCGACTTCGGTCTCGAAGAAGTCCGCGCGCTGGCTGATCTGGTAGCCGTGCCGGGAGCTGTCCTGCCCCCGGCCTACCCTGCCGGAGCCACAGATAATCTGGCGGGTGACAAAAAACGGGGTCAGGCCGCGGACGATGTCACCGAAGGGGACGGTCCGGGGCATGAGGTAGTTCTCATGGGAGCCGTAGGACACCGACTTGTTGTCCGTGTTGTTCTTGTAGAGGTTGATCGGCGGCAGTTCCGGGTCGCCCGCCAGCCGCCGCACCGCGGCCAGGGCCACAAGGTCGCCGGCGGCGTCCCAGGCGACGGCGTCGCGCGGGTTGGTGACCTCCGGGCTGGAGTACTCGGGATGGGCGTGGTCGACGTAGAGCCGGGCACCGTTTCCCAGCACCATGTTCATCAGCAGTGTGCCGGCTTCGTCCTCGCCGTCGTGGTCCAGTTCGGCCCGGCCGTAGGCCAACGCAACCGCCTCGGCGTCCAGGACCGGCGGCTGGTCCGTCAGCTGCTCCGGGTCGGCGGCACTCCGCTCCAGGGTCCAGCCCCGGGCGTCGTGCAGCGGCTCTTCGTCGGTGTAGTCCCAGCGGGTTTCCGCTCCGCCGGCGGCACGCTGCCGCGTCACCTGGGCGTAGGCCTGGATCACCCGGGCCGACATCATGGTGGCGTTGGCCCCCGGCGCGGAGGGCGCGTGGATGCCGTATTCCGTCTCCGAGCCCATCACCCGCATGGCGCCGCCCGCGGGCAGGCCGCCGGAAACGTCCGCCGGACGGCCGGTCGCAGGTGCCGTCACAGGTACTGGCCCGTGCTGGGCATCGTCTCGATGGACTTCCCGGGCTCCTGGCCCGCCTTGCCCTGGACGATGGTGCGGATGTACGTGATGCGCTCGCCCTTCTTGCCCGAGATCCGTGCCCAGTCGTCCGGGTTGGTGGTGTTCGGCATGTCCTCGTGCTCGCGGAACTCGTCGACGACGGCCCGCAGCAGGTGGTCGATGCGGATGCCCTTCTGGCCGACGGTGAGCAGGTCCTTGATCGCGTACTTCTTGGCCCGGTCCACGACGTTTTGCACCACGGCGCCGGAGTTGAAGTCCTTGAAGTAGAGCATTTCGGTGTCGCCGTTGGCGTACGTCACTTCGAGGTACTCGTTGGACTTGTCGGTCGAATACATCGCCTCGACGGTCCGCTGGACCATCGCGTCCACGGTGGCCTGCACGTCGCCGTCGTGTTCGGCGAGGTCGGACTGGTGGAAGGGCAGGTCGACGGTGATGTACTTCTGGAAGATGTCCGCCGCGGCTTCGGCGTCGGGTCGCTGGATCTTTACCTTCACGTCCAGCCGGCCCGGCCGCAGGATGGCCGGATCGATCATGTCCTCCCGGTTGGAGGCCCCGATCACGATCACGTTGTCGAGCCGCTCCACGCCGTCGATCTCGCTCAGGAGCTGCGGGACAATGGTGGTTTCGACATCCGAGGAGATGCCGGTGCCGCGGGTGCGAAACAGGGAGTCCATTTCGTCGAAAAACACGACGACGGGGCTGCCCTCGGAGGCCTTCTCCCGGGCGCGGGCGAAGATCAGCCGGATGTGCCGTTCAGTTTCGCCGACGTACTTGTCGAGCAGCTCCGGGCCCTTGATGTTCAGGAAGTAGCTCTTCATGTCCGTCTTGCCGGTGCGCTCGGCTGCCCGGGCCGCCAGGGAGTTGGCGACGGCCTTGGCGATCAGCGTCTTGCCGCAGCCCGGCGGGCCGTAAAGCAAAATGCCCTTGGGGGCCTTCAGCCCGTGCTCACGGTACAGATCCGGATGCAGGAACGGGAGCTCGACGGCGTCGCGGATCTGCTCGATCTGGGGTCCCAGGCCGCCGATATCCTGGTACGTGATGTCCGGAACTTCTTCGAGGACAAGGTTCTCCACCTCGGAGCGCGGTATTTTCTCGAGCGCGTAGCCGGTGCGGGAGTCGATGGAGAGGGCGTCGCCGACCCGGAGATTCTGGGCCAGCAGGGCGCCGGAGAGCCGGATGACACGTTCCTCGTCCGCGCGGCCCACCACGAGGGCGCGGTCCGGGCCCAGCATTTCCTTGAGCGTGACAAGGTCCCCGGCCCGCTCGTAGCCCAGACCGGCCACTACGAGCAGCGCCTCGTTAAGCAGCACTTCCTGGCCGACCGCGAGCTGGTTCATGTTCACCAGCGGACTGATCCCCACCCGCATCTTGCGGCCGGCATTGAAGATGTCCACCGATTCCTCGGTGGCTGCCTGGCCGCTGTTACCTGCCGTGGGCTGGCGTTTCGGGTTCAGCTGCAGCACCGTGCCGAAACTGTAAGGCGGCTGGCCCTCCTGGTCGAGGGCGTTCTTAAGCCGAAGGATCTCAGCCTTCGCCGCCTCCAGCATGCCCACGAGTTTAGAGTTGTTTTGCGTCGCGGCGGCGAGCTGGCGGTCAATATGCCGGAGTTTGTCCCGGAGGATATTGACCTGCCGCTCGGCCACGGACAGCTCGTTGGCGGCGTAGCGGTCACCATCGGCACCTTGTACCGCCGATCGTGCTGCCGTTTCCGCTGCATCGTCTGCCGATGTGCGGCCCGGGTCGGTGTTCGGAGTCTCCATCGTCTTCAGCCCCTTCCTGCGCTTCTATTAAGACATTAGCCCCAAGACGCCGGGTGCTGCTGAAGACTTCCGGAATTCGGACTAGTTTGTCGCGTCGGGGTCATCCTTGACGTTGGTACCGGCGATGGCGTCCCGGGCTGCCCGGCGCAGTTTCTTGTCCGAGACGGCACGCTCCCCGACGGCGCCGGGGGTCCAGGCGTTGACGTCCTCTTCGTTGAATCCGGTCTTGGAGGGGCGGCGCTTGACGGAGATGCCGGTGACGCCGTCGGCCAGCCTGCGCGTGACGAGCAGGAATCCGGTGTGGGCAACCATGCGGTGGTCCGGGCGGACCGCCAGGCCCTCCAGGTGCCAGCCCCGGACCATGGACTCCCAGGCGTCCGGCTCGGTGAAGCGGCCGTCTGCGCGGATGGCCTCGGCGGTCCGGGACAGCTGCGTCACAGTCGCGACATAATTGATCCACACGCCTCCGGGAGCGAGCACCGTGGCGACGGCATCCAGGCACTCCCAGGGCGCGAGCATGTCCAGGACCACGCGGTCCACGGAGCCCGGCGCCTCGGTGCGGACCACTTCCTCCTGAAAGTCACCGAGGGAGATCTTCCAGGCCGGGTGCGGGCCGCCGAAAATCGTTTCGACGTTGCCGCGGGCAATGTCGGCGAATTCCTCCCGGCGTTCGAAGGAGTGCAGGTAGCCGTTGTCCCCCACCGCGCGCAGCAGCGAAATGGACAGCGCCCCGGAACCGACCCCGGCCTCCACTACGCGTGCGCCGGGGAAGATGTCCGCCATGGTCACGATCTGGCCGGCGTCCTTGGGGTAGACCACTGCCGCGCCGCGGGGCATCGAGAGCACGAAGTCCGAGAGGAGGGGGCGCAGGGTCTGGTACTGCTGGCCGACGTTGTTCACCACGACGGAGCCGTCCGGCTTGCCGATGATCTCGTCATGGTTCAGGAAACCGCGGTGCGTGTGGAAGGCGCCGCCCGCTTCCAGGCTGATCGTGTTCATCCGTCCGCGCTCGTCCGTGAGCTGCACGCGCTCCCCTTCACGGAACGGGCCGCGCCTGCGGGCGGCACCGACCGGCCCCGTCGAGATGGCACCCAGGCTGCCGGCCGGGCCCGCCGCGGTGCTGGTAGCCGCGGTGCTGGTAGCTGCGGTCTTGGCTGCGCCGGTGTCGGCCGGGCTGGCGTTGGCGGCGGTGTCGCTGCTCATGAAGAATTCCTCGCTCCTGTAAAGCTGTGTGGCCGCGGATCTGCCGGCGGTCCGGCTGCTTGTGCTTGGGGTCTGTGCCTGGGGACTTTGCGCCCAGGGCCGGAAATTCACAGCCGGCAGGTAACTCTACCCGTTCCGGCCGTAGATCCGTCCGCCGCCCCGGGGATTCTTGCCGGTGATGGCGTCCAGGACGGTTGATTGCCGGAGCAGCCCGGTGACGGTTCCGTCCCCGTTGACAACGGCGTACTCCTGGCCGTCGAGCTGGGCCAGGTACTCGATCAGCTCCTGGCCTTTTGACCATTCGGGAACATAGGCCCCGACGCCGAGGGCGTACGAGACGGCCGTGAGCGGCGTGGTGGCCGCGGCTGCGGGCGGCACCGTGGCGACAGCGCCGGCGTCGACCACCGCCACGGGGCGGCCGTCCTGGGCACACAGCACGACGGCGGGCGCTGCGCCCGGGGCGGAGTCCCGTGCCAGGTCCTGCAACTCTGCGACCGTGGCGGTTTCGGGAAGGCCGACGGCGGGCTCGGCGAGGGCGCGCGCGTCCACGAGATGCAGCCGCCCGCGCAGACGCGCCTGCTGGATCGACGCGGTCGCGCCCATCCAGAGGAAACTGCCCACAAGGACCGTGATGAGCATGAGCGAAATGTCCGGGCGCTCACCGCCGAGCAAGGGCAGGGCGACGAACCACACCACGAGTGCGATCACGATGATCCTGCCGGCCCAGCCGGCTGCCACGGTGCCTTTCTCCTGGCTGCCGGTCGCCTTCCAGACGGCGGATTCCACCAGCCGGCCACCGTCCAGCGGAAGTCCGGGCAGGACGTTGAAGATGCCGATCAGCAGGTTGGCCCAGACAAAGATGTTGGCCAGGATGCCCGCTACGCCGCTGAGGTTTCCGCTGGTGAGCAGCACCCAGCCGCCCGCGGCCAGGACGAAGTTGGCGGCGGGTCCGGCCAGGGCCACCAGGACGGACCGGCCCGGCGAGGCCGTGAAACTCTCGAACTGGGTGTGGCCGCCCCACAGATTGAGGACGATCTTCTCGGTGGGCCAATGATAGATCTTGGCGGTCAGGGCATGCGCGAGTTCGTGCACCAGCACCGAGATCAGCAACAGCACGGCGTAGGCAAAGGCCACGAAGAAAGCGGCGAGGCCCAGATCGGGATTGTTGCGCTGGAGCACTGGCCCGTAGACGATCACGGTGAAGGCGCCGATGATGAACCAGGAGTAGGCAAGGACGACGGGGATACCGGCGATCCGGCCCAGCGGGATCCCGTCCTTGCGCGTATCCGCGGCCTTGCCCGGCTGTCCCTGGGTGCCGGTGTCCGTCATGGGGCCAGGCTCCCGCTGGCGCGTTCCAGCCCGAACGTCGCGTCCGGAAACTCGTGGCGGAGCGCCACGAGCTCTTCGAGGTCGGACACGGTGCGCCCTGCCAGGGTGTCCCAGATGGCGTGGCGGGGATCAGGCGGGAGCGGGACGATGTGCGGAATCGCCACGGTCAGGACACCGGAGGCCACCGCCGCGGCTACTCCGGGTGCCGAGTCCTCGAGCGCCACGCAGTGCTGCAGGCCGAGCTCCGGATCTGCCTGCTGGAGGAGTTCGACGGCCAACAGGTAGGCCTCGGGGTGGGGCTTCCCCTGCGTGACGGTGTCTCCCGTGACGAGGAAGTCGAAGTAGGGCTTGGGCAGGCTGGCCACTATTTCCCGGGCCAGCGGGGCCTCGGACATGGTCACGAGGGCGCAGCGGACGCCCGCGGTGTGGAGCTCATCGAGCAGTTCCCGGGCCCCCGGCCGCCAGGGCACCGAGGTACGGACGCGGCTGATGACGTGCTCCGTGAGGGTGTCGATGATTTCGCGGCGCTCCAGCTTGACGCCGGCCTCCTGCAGGATCCCGGCGGAGAACGTGAGGGACTGGCCCACGAGCTGCGTGGCCTTCTCATGCGACCACTGCCCGCCGTGGGCGGCGACGAGGGTGTGTTCGGCTTCAATCCAGTACGGCTCGGTGTCGACAATGGTGCCGTCCATGTCCCATAGCGCGGCTTTGAGAAGGGGCTGGGAAGCTGAGGATCGCATGCCCTCAAGTCTACGGTGCGGCGTTGTTTCGCCGCCCGGTACTACGCCCACGGCGAATACCAGGTACCGCGTGGCCCGCTCCGGAGCGGGTTTCACCCGCCGGAGCAAGATTTCCGGCGCTTCATTCCATGCGTGTGCCGGGTCCTTGGACGTAGGGTGAGGAAATGAATAGCTTCGAGGGAGACACCACGGAAGCGGGCGGCGTGCCGGAGCCGGAGCGGCTTCTGCAGCCGGTGCCCGAGGGCCAGCGCATCACGGTGATGCTTGCCGCCTTCGAAGGCTGGAACGACGCCGGCGAGGCTGCAAGCGATGCCCTGCGGTATCTGAACAAGTTGTGGGGCGGCAAGAAGGTCGGTTCGATCGACGCCGATGAGTATTACGACTTCCAGTTCACCCGGCCGACCATCCGCCGGACCTCCTCTGGCGACCGGAAGATCAAGTGGCCGTCCACCCGGATCTTCAAGGCCAGCGTTCCGGACTCCAAGGTGGACGTCATCTTCGTCCAGGGCACGGAGCCGTCCTACAAATGGCGTGCCTACACCGCCGAACTGCTGGTCCATGCGGAGGCGCTCCATGTGGACTACGTGATCCTGGTGGGTGCCCTGCTCGCTGACGTGCCCCACAGCCGGCCGATCCCGGTGAGCGCGTCCACGGACGACGGCGCCCTGCGCGAACGGATGGACCTGGAGGCCTCGCAGTACGAGGGGCCGGTAGGGATCGTCGGGGTGCTGGCCGAGGTGGCGCTGCTGGCCGGGTTGCCCACGGTCTCCCTCTGGGCCGCCGTGCCGCACTACGTGGCCCAGGCGCCTTCGCCCAAGGCCCAGCTGGCCCTGCTGCACCGGATTGAGGAGCTGTTGCAGGTTCCGCTGGACACCACGGAGCTCGTCGAGGAGTCGGACGCGTGGGAGCGCGGCGTCGACGAGCTCGCCACCGAGGACCCTGAGATTGCGGCCTACGTCCGCCAGCTGGAGGAAGCGAAGGATACCGCCGACCTCCCTGAGGCGAGCGGCGAGTCGATCGCGCGGGAGTTCGAGCGCTACCTCAAGCGCCGCGGCAAGGACAAGCCCTAAGCGGAGCCCGGCAGGCAGCCGGAGCCGGCCCGGAGATTCAGCCGGCCCGGCGGCTCAGACGGCCCGCGGCTCAGGCGGTCAGAGTTCGACGCCGAGGAGCGCGTTGACGGCGTCGCTGACCAAGGCAGCGTCTCCGGCCGCGCCGGTACCGCCGCCGTTGAGGGCAGTCCGGGCCCATTCGTCCACGGCGTCGAGTGCGCCGGGGGCATCGAGGTCGTTGGACAGTTCGGCGCGCATGCGGGCCACGAGCGCGGCCGCCGAGCCCGCGGGGGCCACGGCAAGGGCCTCACGCCAGGCGCGGAGACGGTCCTTGGCCGCAGCGAAGCCGGCGCCGGTCCAGGACCAGTCCGTGCGGTAGTGGTGCGCCAGGATGGCCAGGCGGATCGCGGCCGGGTCCTCTCCGTCGGCGCGGAGCCGGGAGACCAGCACGAGGTTTCCCTTGGACTTGCTCATCTTTTCGCCGTCGAGGCCCACCATGCCGGCATGGGCGAAGTGCCGTGCCAGCGGCACCCCCGCCAGGGAATAGGCGTGGCCGGCACCCATCTCATGATGGGGGAAGATCAGGTCCGAGCCGCCGCCCTGCACGGTGAACGGCGCGGGCAGGTACTTCTGGGCGATGACGGTGCATTCGATGTGCCAGCCGGGACGCCCCTCCCCCAGCGCGCCGCCGGGCCAGCGCGGTTCGCCCGGGCGGGCAACCCGCCAGAGCAGCGGGTCCAGTGCCTGGCGCTTGCCGGCACGGCCGGGATCGCCGCCGCGCTCGGCGAAGAGCTCAAGCATCTGGGCGTCTGACAGGCCGGAGATGGCACCCAGCGTCCAGGCGTCTTGGGTTTCCGGGGCGTGCTTGCCGGCGGCTTCGACGTCGTAGTAGACGTCACCGTCGGGCTCGCCGTCGCCGCCGCCGCCTCCGGCCACGCGGTACGCCAGGCCCCGCTCCACGAGCCGTTCGATCGCGGGAACAATCATCGGAATCGCTTCGACGGCGCCCACGTAGTGGTCCGGAGCGAGCACGTTGAGGGCTGCCATGTCTGTCTGGAAGAGTTCGATCTGGCTCGCGGCCAGCTCGCGCCAGTCCACGCCTGTCGCCGTCGCACGCTCCAGCAGCGGGTCGTCGACGTCGGTCACGTTCTGGACGTAGGAGACCTGCTGCCCGCCGTCGCGCCAGGCGCGGTTGAGCAGGTCAAAGGCCACGTAGCTGGCGGCGTGGCCCATATGGGTGGCGTCATACGGGGTGATCCCGCAGACGTACATCGACTGTTCGCCGGTGGCCGCCAAGGTGGCCATGCCGCCCTTGGCGGTGTCGAAAAGGCGCAGGGCAGGCATGCTGCCCGGGAGCTGGGGAACAGGGCGGGAGGTCCAGGATTTCACAGACCAAGCCTAGTGCTAGGCGCTGATGACATTGAAACCGAGCAGCAGATACAGCGCCATGCCCAGGAAGATCCGGTACCAGACGAACACGCGGTAGCTCCGGGTCGAGACATACTTCAGGAACCAGCCGATGATGACGTAGCCGACCACCAGGGCGATGACGGTGGCGAGGGCGGTTTCCGGGAGGCCGTAAGGCCCCGTGATGCCCTCCTTGGAGAGCACCTTGTAGAGCTGGTACAGCCCGCTGCCGAACACGGCGGGGATGGCGAGCAGGAATGAGTAGCGGGCCGCGGCCTCCCGGGTGTAGCCCATCAGCAGGCCGGCGGTGATGGTTCCGCCGGAGCGGGAGACACCCGGGATCAGCGCCATGGCCTGCGCGAGCCCATAGTAGAGCCCGTGTTTATAGGTGAGCTGCGTGAGGTCGCGGTCCTGGCGCCCGACGGCGTCCGCTACGGCCAGGAACAGGCCGAAGACGATCAAGGTGGTGGCAACGATCCAGAGGCTGCGGAGCACGGACTCGATCTGGTCCTGGAACAGCAGGCCGAGGAAGATGATCGGCAGGCTGCCGAGGATCACCAGCCAGCCCATCCGTGCGTCCGGGTCCTGCCGCGAGACCTTGCCGCGGAGCGATCCGAACCAGGCTTTCACGATCCGCACGATGTCGCGCCAGAAGTACACGATCACGGCGGTTTCCGTGCCCAGCTGGGTGATGGCGGTGAACGCCGCGCCGGGATCGGCCGCATGTGGCAGGAAGGAGCCGACAATCCGCAGGTGGGCGCTGGAAGAAATCGGGAGGAATTCTGTCAGGCCTTGCACAAGGCCCAGCAGGGCCGCTTCAAACCAGTTCACGTTTATAGACCCTACGTCATGAACCTTTCCGAATCCCCGTAAGCTTGCTGACATGCAGCAGCGTTATGTCGGCAACAGTGGGTTGCGCGTGTCCGCCCTCTCCCTTGGCACTATGTCCTGGGCCCGGGAGACCGATGAGCAGGATGCCTCCGGGCTGCTCCGCACGTTCGTGGACGCGGGCGGCACCCTGATCGACACGGCCGCCTCCTACGCCGGCGGCCAGGCCGAGGCCATGCTGGGCGGCATGCTGGGCGATGTGGTGGCCCGGTCAGAAGTGGTCATTTCCACGAAGGCAGGACTTTCGTCGGACGAGCGGCGCAGCGTTGACACCTCCCGGAATGCGATGCTCTCCGGTCTGGACGCGAGCCTTGCCAGGCTCGGCACCGACTACGTGGACATCTGGTTTGCCCAGGCCTGGGATCCCAACGTCCCGCTTGAGGAAACCCTGTCCGCGCTTGAGTTTGCCCTCCGCTCCGGCCGGGCCCGGTACGCAGGCGTCTCCAACTTCAATGGCTGGCAGACGGCAAAGGCAGCCGCGGTGGCGGGCTTCCCGCTCATCGCAAACCAGTCCGAGTACTCACTGGTGCACCGTACCCCGGAGGCCGAGCTGATTCCGGCAATCGAGGACGCGGGACTCGGTCTGTTGGCGTGGGGGCCGGTAGGCCGCGGGGTGCTGACCGGAAAGTACCGCGGGCACATCCCGGCGGATTCGCGGGCGGCGCACTCGCGGCTGGCCAGCTACGTCGAACCGTACCTCGAGAGTGCCGCCTCCAGCGTGGTGGAAGCCGTGGCGATGGCGGCGAAAGGACTCGGCCGGACGGCCCTGGATGTCTCCCTCGGCTGGCTGCTGTCACAGCACGGAGTTGCCGCCGCCATCGTGGGCGCACGGACCCCCGTGCAGCTCAAGGAACTGCTGGATGCGACGCTGGCACCGCTGCCGCCGGAGATTGCGCAGGCGCTGGAGGACGTGTCCAGCCCGGCCTGAGCAGACACTGCCGGTCCGGCCGGGGTCAGTCCGCGTCAGCCGCGTCAGCCGGGTCAGTCCGCGAGGATCTCGAGGTCTTCCTCGTCGTCGACGTCTTCCTCATCGTCCTCTTCGCCGTCGTCGTCGATCACCTCAAGTGGAGTAACTTCGCCATACGCTTCATAGAGTGAATCGTCGTAGACTTCAAAGGCGTCAGCAACGGCAAAAAACGCCGCCTCGACCGCGGGGTCCCCGTCGCCCCGGCGCGCCGAAGCGGCGGCCAGGTGTTCTTCCAGGGCGGCGGTCAGGGACTGCAGCGCGACACGCGGATCGATGCTCATGACTTCACGTTAGCCGGAAAAGGACGAAAATGGAGAGCAATGAAGGAACATTTTCTGAGCAGTTCGGTCCGGCGGGAGCGGGACTACCTGAAGCAGTACGAGTACCTCGTACTGACCGTCAGTCCTGAGGATTCCCTGTCCGAGGCCCGCCGCCGCCTCGTGGAGCATTCCGAGTACGGCAAGTGGGAACTGGAGCGCAGCATCCTCTATCTGGGCGGCGGACGGCGCTTCTGGCTCCGCCGTAAGGTCATCCAGGTCCAGCGGACCGTGTGATACTCAGGGGTCGGGCGCCCGCACTGCGCAGCCCGCACAAGGCGAGACCGCAGCGCCGTCGACCGCGGTGCCGCACACCTGCTTCTTCGAACACCTGGCCGAGAAAGGCCTGCACTTCGTCGGATCCCTGCCGCCCTCGGACCACCCCGGCCTGAGAGCGGTCGACGCCACGGTCGACGCGCTCGGCGCTAACCGGCGCGCCGTACTGACGCGTTCACCGAACCTGCACGCCAAACAATCAGCAGGGTTCGACCAGACCTGGCCAAAGCCACCCGCCAACTGACCGAACTGGCCGCGACCCTGGCCCGCGGCAGGGACCAGGTCCAGACCGCGGTCGACAAAATCCTCCGCCCCACCGGGACAGCCGGGCCATCACCACGACCCCTGGCCGGGAACACCCCTGCCGAATTCCGCCTGGCCTGGACCATGGACGATCAGGCCCGGCAGGAGTTGGAGGCCGAACTTCTCGGCAAACGCATCTTGGTCACGGACCACCAGGACTGGCCGGTCGCCGAGGTCGTGGCCGCCTACCGCCCCCAGCCCGAGGTCGTGACCGGCTCACCGCCAGCTCAAGGACACCAAAACCGTCTCCTTCTCGCCGATTCCACTGGTCCGAACCGAAGCTCCGCGTCCACGCCTTCTACTGCGTCCTCGCCCTGGCCATAGCGCACCTGATGCGCCGCCAAGCCGGACTCCACCTGAGCGTCCGGGAACTGCTCTCGTCGCTGGTGTCCATTCAGGAGACCGTGCTGCTCTCCACCGGCCGCCGCCCCAAAGCCCGCCGCATGCTCACCGACCACGACGAAACCGCCGCCAACCAGCCACGCTCTTCGGCATTGAAGCCTACGCTCTCAGGGGACCCGCCTGCTGACCAGGATAAACGTCACTGCCCCCGCATTAGCCCCGAATCTCCCGCTGGACGGCGAGTTCTAGGGGTCGATGGACGCGTTGGAGCCGCCGGCGGCGGCTGCCAGCACGATCCGTGCCCCGGATCAAGTCCCGTTACTCGGTCCGGGCGGAACCCGCACGGCCCTCAGTGCCGCTTCCTCAGTGGCGGACAGGACAATCTGGAACGGAGAAGAGAGAACCATGGAACCGTTGTCCACCCGCCAGGGCCCGGCGTCGAAAGCGACACGCCGCCTGCCTGGAAACCAGCGGGCAAAATGGACCCATGGCCAAGATCCCCGACTCGACGAAAAACTCCCTGCACCAGCGCTTGACCGACCGCGCCAGGGGCCGCTGGCCGCAGATCGAACGGATCAACACCCGCTACCGGGCCGGCTTCGCCTACGTCGACGCCGTCCTGCCCTGCGGAGAAATCCAGCAGCTGTGCCGGCTGCGCTACGCCGGCTACGCCAACCAGTGGGGCTTCGCCATCTACCGTGCCAGCCACGACGACTACGAGGACTCCTGGCTGCCCGCCGGGGACCTGGCCTGCACTGCCGAGCAAGCCCTCGACACCGCCTGCGGCCTGTATCTCGCCGACCCCACCGCCTGGACCTGAACCCCGACGAATAAACGAACATGACCACTAGCACGAGCCGACGGCGACGACTAGTTGCCGCCGGCGCCGCCCTAAAATGTCGGTGCCTCCTGAGATGCTTTCGGTATGGATAGCAGAACAGCCTGGAGTGCGGAAAGCAGGGAGGCCCTGGCGGCCGTCGCCGCGTCCGCTGCTGTGCTTGCTGCCTTCACCGGCGCCGGCGCGGACCGCACTGATCCGCCCGCCGCCGATCCGCTGCGAGACACCGATCCGCTGCGGAATCTGGCGGATGCTTGCCTGGACGGTCTCGCCGAGGTGGCCCGGCTGGAAGCCCGGACCGCCGCGCTGAAGGTGAGGCTGGCCGCCGAATACGTGCAGGCGGCCAGGGCCCTGGCCTCACCGGCGGCGTCCCCGCAGGAACGCACCGCCCAGGAGATGGCCCTGGTCGCGGAGGTCGCCTGTGTCCTGACCGTCAGCGAACGGACCGCCGGAGCCCTCCTGTCCGAATGCCAGGCCCTGACGACGGCGCTGCCGCTGACCCTGACGGCCCTTCAGGCCGGGACGATCTCCTGGCAGCACGCCCGGATCATCGTCGACGAAACCAGCAGCCTGGATCCCGCCGGAGCGGCCGCGCTGGAAGCGCACTTCCTGGACCCCGGCGCCTCCAACCCCGCCCGCGGGTGCCGGGCCGGGGACCTCGTCCCGTCCCGGTTCCGCGCCAAAGCACGCGCCTGGCGGGAACGCCACCACCTGGTCAGCATCGAAAAACGCCACACCAAAAGCGCCGAGGACCGCCGGGTCGAATACATCCCGGACCGGGACGGCATGGCCTGGCTCTCCGCCTACCTCCCGGCAGACACCGCCGCAGGGATCTGGGAACGGACCACCGCCGCCGCCCGCGCCCTCCAGGGCCCGGCCGAGGCCCGGCCGCTGCCCCAGCTCCGCGCCGACATCACCGCCACCTGGC
Organism: Arthrobacter sp. UYCu723; assembly: GCF_054059215.1. Classification (NCBI taxonomy): domain Bacteria; kingdom Bacillati; phylum Actinomycetota; class Actinomycetes; order Micrococcales; family Micrococcaceae; genus Arthrobacter; species Arthrobacter sp. UYCu723. Next base: position 4,012,769 of record NZ_JBSSBW010000001.1, on the reverse strand, counting down.
TCCTCACCAGCCACACCACCGGCACCGGCACCACCAGCGGCGGAACGGCCGGCGGCGGAACCGGCACGGGCGCGGGTGTGGCCGGGGGTGTCCCGTCCCCGCGGGCGCAGGTCCTGATCACCGTCCCGGTCCTGTCCCTCCTGGGCGCCACCGACGAACCAGCCACCCTGGACGGGTACGGGCCGATCCCGCCGTCGATGGCCCGCCGCCTGATCGCCGACGGCGCCGACTCCTTCCACCGCGTCCTGACCGACCCCCGCGACGGCGCACCCCTGGAAATCGGACGGACCAGCTACCGCGTCACGAAGGCCCAGCGTCAATGGCTCCGGCTCCGCGACGGCAAGTGCCCCTTCCCCGGCTGCAGCAACCACTCCCTGGACAACGAAGCAGACCACCTCCTGGCCTGGGCCGACGGAGGCAACACCGGCATCTCCAACCTCGGCCAGCCCTGCCCCAGACACCACCGCCTCAAACACAGCTCCGCCTGGACACCAACCGAAGCCAGCAAAGACAACCCACCAGGGTGGACCTCACCCTCAGGCCGGCACCACCCCAGCGAACACCAGGACTGGGAACCACCCCACTGGCCACACCACACCCTGACCAGGGACACAGGCCCGGACCCCGGCCGGGATCCCGAACCGGGACTGCCCCCGGACCCCTTCCCGGACTGGCACCAATTCACGGCTTGGGACTCATTCACAGCCTGGCACCCATTCCCCGCCGCAGACCCAGACGATCCAGGCTGGCCAGCGCCCCTCGACGACCCCTTCCCGGAATGCCTCCTGTTCCTCACGACTTCAGGCAGCGCGTAGCTAGCTACGGCGTTTCCAGCGGGCCCAGCCAGGCGTTCGCCACCGTGTTGTGCGCCGATTCGTCGTCGGACGGGTGGAACATGCCCGCCAGGACGTCGCGGTACAGCCGCTCCAGCTCCGAACCGCGGAAGTAGCTTGAGCCGCCCGATACCCGGATGGCCAGGTCCACCACGGCGCGTGCCGTCTCCGTCGCCCGTACCTTCAGTCCCACCAGCTGCGGGAACCACTGGCTGCCGTGCTCCGCGAGTTCATCCACGTCCGTAGTGACCCGAGACAGCTGAGGGTACAGCGCGTCCATGGCCATCGCCGCCTCGGCCACCTTCCAGCGGATGTCCGGGTCCTGGGCGTAACTGCGCCCGCCGTTCTTGAACGAGGTGCGGCGCTTGACCGCCTCGACGCCGAGCAGCAGCGCGCGTTCGCCGATGCCGGTGTACACGGCGGCGAGCAACGTCTCGAAGCAGGCGAAGATCGCGAAAATCAGCGGATCGGCGTTCGGGCCCACCGGCAGCTTCCGGAAGATCCGCTCCGCCGGCACGACGGCGCCGTCCAGCACCGTGGTGTTCGACTGGCTGGCCCGCATGCCCAGGGTGTCCCAGTCGTCCAGGATACGGTAGCCGGGGGTGTCCCGCGTGATGAAGCCGTGCACCAGCTCCCCTTCGCCGTCCCGGGCGCCCGTGTCCTTTCCGAAGATCCCGAGCCGGGTCCACACCGGCGAAAGGCTCGTGAAGATCTTGCGGCCGGTGAAGGAGTAGCCGCCGTCCGGCTGCGGCACGGCGTCGGTGCGGGAGTCGAAGAGCACCGAGTCATTGCCGGCTTCCGAGTTCCCGAAGGCGAACAGTTCCCCCTGCGCCGCTTCCTTCAGGACGAAATCCAGCGAGGAGTCACCCCGGGTGGCCAGGACGTGGGCGACGCCGGTCCAGACCAGGTGCATGTTGATCGCCAGCGCCGTGGCCGGGGCCGCCGTCGCGAGCCGCCGCTGGAGCTGCGCCGCCGCCGCGAGCCCCAGTCCCAGGCCGCCGTCGGAGGCTGGAACGAAGATCTTCAAGTACCCCGCGGCGGCGAGCTCCTCGAGGTCCTCCTGGCAGAACGCATTGTCGCGGTCGTAGCCGGCGGCGCGGCCGCGGATCCGCTCCAGCAGGGCATCGGGCAGGACGTCTTCGGGGGTCAAGGTGTGCCGTCGTTTCAGCTCAGTAGTTGGTGAGCAGGGTGTCCAGCACCCGCGCGCCGAATTTCAGTGACTCGGCCGGGACTCGCTCGTCGACGCCGTGGAACATTCCGGTGAAGTCCAGCTCGTCCGGCAGCTGGAGCGGGGCGAAGCCGTAGCCGGTGATGCCGAGCCGGCTCAGCGCTTTGTTGTCCGTGCCCCCGGAGAGCGTGTACGGCAGGACCTTGGCGCCGGGGTCCTCGGAGTGCAGGGCATCGATCATCGAATCGACGAGGTTCCCGGCAAAGGGGACCTCCAGGGAGACGTCGTTGTGGACATAGCTCACTTCCACGCCGGTGCCCGCCAATTCGCGGACGATCTCCAGGACCTGCTGTTCCTGGCCGGGCAGCGTCCGGCAGTCCACAAGGGCCTCGGCCGACTCGGGGATCACGTTGTGCTTGTAGCCGCCCCTCAGGAGTGTCGGGTTGGTGGTGTTCTGCAGCGTCGCGCCGACGAAGCGGGCGACGGTGCCGAGCTCCTTAAGGATCTTGTCCGGATCATCGGGATCGAACTCAACCCCCGTGAGTTCCGTCACGCCGTCCAGGAACTGCCGGGTGGTGGGTGTCAGTTCCACGGGCCACTTGTATTCACCGATCCGCGAGACGGCACCGGCGAGCCGCGTCACGGCGTTGTCCGTGTTGATCTGGGAGCCATGGCCGGCGCGGCCGTGGGCCACGAGACGAAGCCAGGACAGGCCCTTTTCGGCGGTCTGCAACAGGTAGGTGCGCTGGCCGCCGATGGTGGCGGAGAAGCCGCCCACTTCGGAGATCGCCTCGGTGGCGCCCTCAAAAAGCTCCGGGCGTTTGTCGACGGCGTAGCCGGCACCGTATTTGCCGCCGGCTTCCTCATCGGCGAAGAACGCGAATATGAGGTCCCGCTTGGGTTTGCGGCCGGTGCGGGCGAAGTTGCGCAGCACCGACAGGATCATGGCGTCCATGTCCTTCATGTCGACGGCGCCGCGGCCCCAGATCAGCCCGTCCTTGAGTTCCGCACCGAAGGGGTCAACTGACCACTGGTCACGGAGCGCGGGAACTACGTCCAGGTGCCCGTGGACCACGAGGGCGCTGGCGGACGGGTCCTCCCCTGCCAGCCTAGTGACCACACTGGCCCGGCCGGGAGCAGACTCGAAGATCTCGGCGTCCAGCCCGACCTCAGTCATAAGTCCCGCCGTGTATTCGGCGGCCGCACGCTCGCCCGGTCCTGACCCGTCGCCGTAGTTGGAGGTGTCGATCCGGATCAGTTCCTGGCAGATCCTGACAACTTCGTCCTCGGGCCGGATTTCAGTCATGGGGCACTCCTTGTGGCGGGGGCTGATTGCTGGCTTCAGCCTACCCACAAGCCCCGATTATTTGTTTCCGGAAACTTCATGCTAGAGTCTTTCTCGCTGCTTCGGAGAAAAGCGAAACGCCGAAAGGCGGAAATCGCCTCCGAATTACCACCTGCGCGGGTGGCGGAATGGCAGACGCGCTAGCTTGAGGTGCTAGTCCTCGAAAGGGGGTGGGGGTTCAAGTCCCCCTCCGCGCACAACAGGAAAAGCCCTGGAATCCAAGGATTTCAGGGCTTTTTCGTGTCTCCCCCACGCGAGGCCCAGTTCCACCCCGGATTCCACCCAGTGCCGCCCTGGAGTTGAGGAAGATCGCCGCCGGGATCGCCCGGGCACCGGGAACACGCCGCACTGAATGGAGCACCGCAATCCGTCCGGACCGCGGCCTAAGCTGGTCCCGTGAACCCGACCCCGACTCCGAGCCCCATCGATGTCTTCGTGCATACAGGGCCCGCTGAGTGGTGGCAGCTTCTTGCTGCCTTGGGCCCACTGGCGGTCCTCCTGGGTGCCGCCCTCGCCGCGCTCATCGGCTGGAACACGCTGCGGCAGCGGACTGCCGCCGACGCACGCGCCCTGACCCAAAAGTCCGAGGCTGACAACCGCTCCGAGTGGTGGAAGCGGACCCAATGGGCACTGGACGCCATCCTGTCCGGGGACAAAAAGCGGGGTACCGTCGGGCTGAAAGTCCTCGGCGTACTTGGGGAAAGCCCCCTGGCAGGATTCGGTGAGCTGGCCGTCCTGGAAGCTGCGTGGAAGAAGCCCCTCGCCGGCGCTGAGCAAAAACTCGTCGCACAGCAGCGCCAGGACGAAGAGCCCTCGCACAGCTCTGCTGAATCGGCCCAAGGGGAGCTTGTTTGGAACGAGCCTGCCGGGGCCCCCGACGTCGACGAGGACGAGCGGGCCATGCAGATCGCCGCGGCCCAGCTTCGCATTGTTACCGACCGCCGCCTCGGCAAGCCCACACCTGAATGGGTGACGGAACTCGCGAGCGACGAGCCGCGCCACACTTCCTGACCCCTCTGCGCCGTCCAGGTGATGGGCGCGGCCGTCGAAAGAGGCGACGGCGTCGATCTCAGGGCGGAGAGTGTTGAACCTCGCGGTGGCCAGGGCGCGTGTCGTCGAGATGAGCTACTGCACCTGCCCGCCGAGCCACGGCTGGCTGTTGGGTCCGGACAGGTCCGGAGCCACCACGGAGATCTCATCGGACTGGGTGTAGGCCCCACGGCCGGAACCACACCCGCTACGCCGGCGTCCGTGGCCCAGGAACTCCGCACCACCTTCGGCTCCGGAGCAGGGCGTAACGAAACCGGGCCGTCAGCGTCTTCCGGCCCGCCATGCCGCACAATGAGTTCCGGACCGGCCGACGTTGACGGCTCCGCCCAGGGTGCGACAACCGTACGATCAGCACTCTTTGCCACCAATTTGGGGGAAACATGAGCAACGAATACCGCCTTGCCGACGGCTCGCCGCGGTACGGATCACGCACTGAAAGCTACACCCCGTATCAAGAAGTGCCAGCGCCCGTCGTCCGCGTCGAAGAAGCAGCCGAGGCGGCGGCCCGCCTGGGACTGGATGACATGGCCGCAGCCATCAGCCGCCGGCTGACAAGCTCCTGGGCCGACAAGACCGATCCGCTCGTGACGGGCTGAGGAAAGCCCACCCTGAGGAGCTGGCCGCCGCCCGCGCCCTGGTCAAGCTGCACCTCGGCTCCCAGCGGCAGTGGCGGCTGAAGGCACAGGCCGTGCGGGACAAGCACCTGGCCGGGACCATGCGCCGGCGCCGCGCCTCGGGTAGCGCCCGTGAAATCCTTCTGCTGCGGCTCGTCCTGATGGGCACCCTGATTGCATTGCCGTCCTCCATCGTGGCAACCGGCCGGGAGGACCTGCTGAAGCTCGTCCTCGTCGGCGTGGCGTGCATTGCCCTGGCGTTCATCGGCGGGCACTTCATCACCTTCCATTCACGGGTGCCGGTCATGCCGAACATCCGGAACGCCTGGCAGAGCGAGCTGCGCGAGGACATCGTCGACGCGACCCTGGTCGCCATCCTGCAGAACAAGGGTGTGGATCTCGACAGTCGGACCGCGGACGCCGGCCGCCGCGGATGGATGAGTATCCAGGTTGCATCCAAAACTGTGGAGGCCCTGCACTGCTGAACCGCTCCATGGGCAACGAAGCCCGGAACGGTGAACGCCTTCGGGGCTCGGTGTTGCTGGTTCAGGAGATTTTCCCGGCCCGGGCTCTGCCGTTTGTCTGGATGAATAATCTGAAATACGACGGGTCCTCATCAACACCGTCATCCAGCATGACGAGGCCCGTCCCAACACTGTGCTCAGGGCGGGTCCCCTTCGTCGCCCGCTACGCCAGGCGGGCGCGGACGATCTCGCTGACGGTCTTGCCGTCGAAGCGTCCCGCCACCTTCACCGTGACCGGCTTCATCACGGCGCCGATGGAACGCATGGAGAGCTCCTGGCCGTCGGCCCTGAGCGCGGCGACCGCGTCGTCGACGATGGCCTCGACCTCGTCACGGGTCAGTGCCTTCGGAAGGTACGCCTCGATGATCTCTGCCTCGGTGACCTCCGCAGCGGCGCGCTCGGCCTCGCCGGCTTCGTTGTAGATGCGGGCGGTGTCGCGGCGTTTGGCCGCTTCTTTCTGCAACAGCGACGTCACCTGGGCGTCGTCCAGCTCGACGGGCGTCTTGCCGGACTTCTCGCGCGTGCTGATCTCGCCCAGGACGTTGCGGACAGTCGTCAGTGCGGTCTTATTGCCGGCCTTCATGTGGCCGACAACGTCTTGCTTCAGGCGCTCTTTCAGCGTCATGGTGTTCCTCGTTTCGTTGGGTACCCGCCGGGTACCCACGGCTGGTGTTGGGTTCGGCAGCGGCGGGCGCCCTTCCCGTTTACTCTTTCATAACTGTGAACCGGGCATCAGCCCCCATGGAGGTGAGTTTGTGGGTAGTCCCGGCGGCAGCTGATGCCCGTGGCAAGGTTTTCCCAAGCCGCCAGGGGCTACGGTACCGTGATGCGGCTATGGCGGCACGAGTGGCCGCACTTGTGGTCCTCTCATTGTGCCGCTGCGGGAACAACCCCGTCATGGCGGGCCCCGGCAAGCGTTGATGGAGCGTCTCAAGTCAGAGCGGGGGCAGATCAATGGTTCGGCTGCAATGGGCCCGAAGAATCGCGGCACTGAATCTCGTTCTGCTGGCGGGTCTCGCAATCGGTGTCGCGCCGGCCCAAGCCGCTGTCAGCTGCGATCCCGCCGCACCGGCACCGTCCAACAACTATCCGGGCACAACAGTGGTGGCGACCAACTTCGAGTCGGGAAGCATCACCGGTGCCGGCTTCAATGCCCCCACGACCGGGGGCACCGGAACAGCGACGGTCGTCTCGACAGCCGCGCACTCGGGCCGGTGTTCCGCCCACCTGCATGTGACGACGGACCCGAGCTCCCTCGCCAATTTCTCCGCCTCCCTGCCGGCAGCGAGCAACGAGGTCTACGCCGACGGTTGGTTTGACGTCACCCGTGCCGGAGTCTCCGGAAACGACGTTCCCTATTTCCGGTTTTTCAAGGGCAGCACCAGGATCCTGGATGTCTTCCGGAGCAACGACAACGGCGACCTGGTGCTTCGGGTTACGTCGCCCACCGTCGCCGGACAATTCGGTTACACGACCCTGGCGGGGAGCGTCGCGCTCGGGACCTGGCATCACCTGACAATGCATGCCATAGCCAACGGGCCGTCTACAACGGTGGAGATCTGGTTTGATGACAAGCTGCTCTATGCCAGCAATGAGGTGGCGAGCGGCGTCACGTCGTTTACGGCGGTGCAACTGGGTGCGGAGCACCGACGGCAGTCAGGCGACAGCTACATCGATGACGTCGTCATCAAGAGCGCAAAAGCGGGCACCCGGCTTCCCGGTACGTTTGCTCCGATCACGCCCACCCGGCTGCTTGACACCCGGACCGGGTCCCCGGTCGGTGCGGATTCCGCCGTGTCCTTCGCGGGAGTCAACGGAATCCCGGCCAAGGTGGCATCCGTCGTGTTCAACCTGACGGTCACCTCGCCCAAGGCCGCAGGCTTCGCCACCGCCTATGCCTCCGGTTCCCCCCGCCCGAACGCGTCCAACCTGAACTTCAACGCCGGCCAGACCCTGCCGAACCTGGTCACGGTCCCGGTGGGGGCCGACGGGAAGGTCACGCTCTTCAACCGCTCCTCCGGCAGTTCCCACCTGATAGCGGACGTCACCGGCTACTACGCCCCGGGCACCCCGGCCACCCCGGGCGCCTTCAAGTCGCTCGCGCCCTCCCGGATCCTGGACACCAGGAATGCCTCAGCCGTGGCCGCCGATACGCCGTTGTCCTTCCAGGTCGCGGGCGTCAACGGGATCCCCGCCTCGGTGGCAGCGGTGGTCTTCAACCTCACCGTGACCGAGCCGAAGTCCTTCGGATTCGTCACCGCCTACGCCTCAGGCACGGCGCGGCCCAACGCGTCCAACCTGAACTTCAACACCGGCCAAAACGTGCCTAACCTGGTCACGGTCCCGGTCGGGGCCGACGGGAAGGTCACCGTGTTCAACCGCTCCGCCGGGACAACCCAGCTCATCGCCGACGTCGCCGGCTACTACCTCCCCGGCACACCGACCGCATCGGGTGCCTTCAAAGCCATCGGACCCACCCGGGCACTGGACACCAGGACCGGCTCCGCCGTCGGCGCGGACTCCGCCGTTTCCTTCCGGGTCTCCGGAGCCAACGGCATCCCCGCCAACGTGTCCGCCGTCGTCTTCAACCTGACCGTCACCTCGCCCAAGTCCTTCGGTTTCGTCACCGCGTTCGCTTCCGGTACGGCGCGTCCCAACGCGTCCAACCTGAACTTCAACACCGGCCAGACCATTCCGAACCTGGCCGCTGTCCCGGTAGGCTCCGACGGCCGGGTGTCGCTGTTCAACCGCTCCTCGGGCAGCTCCCAACTCATCGCGGACATCGCGGGGTACTTCCTGAGGTAGGTGCACGGGCAGCACACCGATGTCTGGCGACGGGGGTCCGTCCCAGGCCGTGGATCGGCCAAGTCAGGTACCTGGCTGCAATGCCGTGCGGACAGTCCTGATCAGGGAACGGAACCCCGGATCGTCCGGCAGCCCGTCGAGGATGACAGGGCCGTGGGGACCGGCCAGTGGTATGCGCCAGTTTGGATATTGCGTGCTGGTCCCGGGCTGGTTCTGCGTCCGGGTTTCGCCGACCGCATCCACGAGGGCCACCCCCAGCAGCGACGACGGCGCCAGCGCGGTGAACGCGTACAGGGCCTCGACCGTCGCCTGTATGTCCTGCCGGACGCCTGTGGGTCCGTCAGCCGGCAACAGCCCGCGCTCCCGGACGAGGGCCAGCACGGCCTCCTGCTCGGCGGCGGCCTCGGCGCGTTCCTCGTCGACCGGACGCTGCAGCAACCCCAAAGACTCGCGGAGGTTGACGTGTTCGCCGGCCAGGTAGCCCGCCGTCGGCGGCAGATCGTGGGTATTCACGCTGGTCAGGCACTGCTGGCGGTACTTTTCCGGCGGGATCGGCCCGTCCGCGTCGTGCTCAAACCAGAGGATCGACGTTCCGAAGATCCCCCGCTCGGCCAGATAGTCCCGGACCCTGGGTTCGAACACGCCCAGGTCCTCGCCGATCACGATCGCCCCGGCCCGCTGAGCCTCCAGGGCCAGGATGCCGATGAGGGCCTCATGGTCGTAGTAGACGTAAGTCCCCTGCTCCGGCCCTGCCCCCGCCGGGATCCACCACAGTCGGAACAGGCCCAGGATGTGGTCCACCCGGATCCCGCCGGCATGGCGCAGCACGGTCCTGAGCATGTCGCGGTAGGCGGCATAACCTGATTCCGCGAGCCGGACCGGGTGCCATGCCGGCTGGGTCCAGTCCTGGCCCTGCTGATTGAACATGTCCGGTGGCGCGCCGACCGTGACGTCCCGGGCCAGCACTCCGGCGAGGGACCAGGCGTCGGCACCGCCTCGTTTCACCCCCACCGCAAGATCGTGAATGACGCCGATTTCCATACCCGACTGCGTGGCCGAACGCTGCGCCGCTTCCAGCTGCCGGTCGCAGCACCACTGCATCCAGCGGTGGAATGCGATCCGGTCGGCGAGCAGAATCCGCTGCTCCTTGCAGTAGGGGGTGTCCGGTGCTGAGGCGGCCGCGGTCCACTCCGGAGACTCCGGGCGTAGCTTCTCGGCCAGTGCGCACCATAGCGCGAAGTCATCGAGTCCTTGCCCCTCCGCGGTGCAGAAATCCTCGAACGCGCGGGCGCCGGCGGGGCCGGGCTGGACCCGGAAGACCAGTTCAAGGGCAGCAAGTTTTGCGGCGTAGCTGGAGTTGCGGTCCAGCAGCCCGGCGGAGCTGTTTGCGGGGTGCTGTTCTTCGGCCAGCCGCTGGACCTCGGCCCGGCCGGCGGGCTCCAGGTAGCCGTATTCGGGAATCTCCTCCACCCGGAGGTACAGCGGGTTGAAGAAACGCCTGGTGGCGGGCAAGTACGGAGAGTCTTCCACCGGCGGCCGCGGCTCCGCGGCGTGCAACGGGTTGACCAGCACAAAACCTGCGCCCTGCTGCCCGGAAATTGCCGCAAGGTCGGCCAGATCGGCGAAATCGCCGATCCCCCAGGACCGGGAGGACCGGACGGAATAGAGTTGCGCGGTCAGTCCCCAGTTCCGTCGGCCCGCGAGCGCCTCGGTAGTGCGGAGCCTGCGCGGGGTGACCACGAGCGGGCACTGGACCACGGTGCCTTCGGAGTCGGCCAGCAGGGTGTGCCACCCAAGGGGAAGGTGATCCGGCACGGCGAACGTCGCGCGTCCCGTCAGGACGCCGTCGACGTCGACGGGCGCGTCCCAGTTGTCCCGCTGGGCAGCCTCCTGCCGGCCACCGTCCTCGGCCTCAATCCAGACGCTGACGTCGCTTCCGTGCGGAACATGGACGTCGACGTGGGTCTCCTGCCCTTCGCGCACGACGACGGCGGCCGGCAGGACGCGCCGCCACGGCGCCAGCCGGGCGTCGTGCAGCGCCCGCTGCATTTCCTCGGCTCCGTGGGCCGGGACGCCCAGCGCTGCCAGGACGGCCTGCAGGGTGCTGTCCGGTACTGAACGTTCGACGCCGTCCCAGCCCCGGAACGTTGTCCCTACTCCGTGCGCCGCCGCGAGCTCCCGCAGCAGCCCGCCTTCGATGTGAGTGTTGTCGTGGTGCGTACCGTCCGCCATGGGGCCACTCTAGACGGTGCCCCCGCGGCCGGCGCGTGCTCGACGCACGTGGGCGTCGCCGACCAGTTCGGAAAGGCCCCCCACGGCCTGCGCAAGCGAGAGCCCAGGGGACGCCACGATGAGCGGCAGGAGGAGACGGTTCGCTTTGTCCACGTGCACGGCGAAGATCTGCCGGATGGCACCGGCGGCCACCGCGGCATCGACCCCACTGGCCCCGCGCAGGTCCTCGGCCAGCCCCGCGAGCACCTGATGCTCGGCCAGCATTCCTTCCACGAGCAGTTTGCCCTCGGGTGTATCCCCGGCACCTCCGTAGAGGGGGCCTTCTTCGGCGAGCGCATGCGGGACCAGTTCGGTTTCGCACCATTCCACCAGCACTTCATGGGCATCGTGCTCGGCCACCGCATCCCCCGCCTTGACGGCGTGCGTGAGCGTGGAGACCAGGGCGTCGAGCCGCTTGAGCATGCTGGCATGATGCTGCTCCACGGCCTCAAGGGCGCCGGCTTCCTCGCCGGGGTCTTTGGCGGCAGGGTTCAGCGTCCCAGTGTTCAGTGGCCCGGAGTTCAGCGTCCCGGGGTTCCGTGGCCCGGTGTCACGTGGCACCGACTCATCCATGAAGCTGCCCTCCTAACGTGACCCGGTACAGGGGTCAGCCCGCGATTTCCTGCTCTTTTCTTTTACCACTGTAGGGCCGGGCTGTCCGCGGCGAACGGGCCTTTTGGCCCGTCTACTGACCCCTCGTTGCCGGCTCCGCTTTTCGACGCGGGGATTCGTTCCGCGCTAGCCTTGCAGCCTATGGTCGACGTCGAACGGTTCCGGATGCTCCTCCAGGAGGAGCGCCGCCGGAAAATAGCCCTCCTTCCCGCGCTCCAGCGGGACATCACCTCTGTGAACGCCGCCCGGCAGGACTCCAACGTGGACGATGAACACGATCCGGAGGGGGCGACGATCGCGTTCGAGCTTTCCCAGGCCTCGGCACTGCTGGAGCAAAGCAAGGCCGGGCTGGCCCAGATAGACGCAGCCCTTGCCCGCATCGATGAAGGCACCTACGGCCTCTGCGAGGTCTGCGGCGACGAGATCGCGGAAGGGCGCCTTGAGGCGAGGCCCTGGACTCCGTACTGCATACGTCACACCTCGGGAAGGGCATGACGAACCCCGTCGGGGACAACCCTGCCGGGACCTGGTGGGACCGGATCGTCTCCGGCTTCAGCCAGTCGCAGCTTCCCCACGTCACCGGCACCGAGCTCGCCGTCGTGATGCTCCTGGCCGTCGCCCTGTCCCTGCCAAGCGCCACCTGGCGATACTTCGGCCTGCTGGCCACCGTGACCCACGAACTCGGCCACGCCTTCGCGGCCCTCATGACGGGCCAGCGGCTCGGCGGTATCCGGTTGCGCCTGGACCACTCCGGCACCACCACCACGTACAGCCGGGGCCGCCTGCCCACTGTCTGGTCCACGTTTTGGGGCTATCCGGTGCCGGCCGTCGTCGGGGCCGCCATGGTCTGGTGCGGTTTCAACGGCTGGGGTCCCGCGGCGATGTCGGTGGGGACCCTGCTGCTGCTGGCATCGTTGGTGTTCATCCGCAACGGGGCGGGCCTGCTGATCACGACGGCTGCGGTGCTGGCCGCCGCGCTCCTCGTGTTGTTCGTGCCGCCGGAATTCAACGGCCACGTCATGATCGTGCTCGGCCTCGCCCTGCTGGTTGCCGCCGTCCGGGACCTCGGAAAGCTGGCGAACGTTCATCTGCGACGCCGGGACAGGCTGCCGACGTCGGATGCGTACCTGCTGTTCCGGGCCACCTCCATCCCCGCAGTCGTGTGGATTGTGCTCTTCGCCGCCGTGGTGGCGGGCGCCTGGTGGTTTGCCTGGCAGCCGATGGCGCGGGTAGTGACCGCCCTGCTGGGTCACAGCGATTCCCCGTCATAGGCTGGGTCCATGAGCCAGACATCCACGAGCAAGAGCCCCTCCAGTGCGGACCACGGCGGCACCGCCCACACGGATGACGCCGGATTCAGCACCCGGGGCGCCTATGTCACCGGCGGAGCCGAGTTCAGCAGGGACACCAACTACATCGAGGACCGGATCACGCGGGACGGCACCCCGGGCAGCAACGGCGAACCCGGCTGGCCCGTGGAACCGGGGCGGTACCGGCTGATCGCGGCCCGTGCCTGCCCCTGGGCCAACCGGACGGTAATCGTGCGGCGGCTGCTGGGCCTGGAGGACGTGATCTCGCTCGGGCAGCCCGGCCCCACCCACGATGCACGCTCCTGGACCTTCGACCTGGACCCCGGCGGCAAGGACCCCGTGCTGGGAATCGAAAGGATCCAGGACGCCTACTTCCGCCGGTTCCCGGACTATCCACGCGGCATCACGGTGCCGGCCATGGTGGATGTCCCCAGCGGGCAGGTGGTCACCAACAACTTTCCCCAGATCACGCTGGACTTTTCCACCGAGTGGACCGCGTACCATCGCCCCGGCGCCCCGGAACTGTACCCCGGGCACCTGCGGGAAGAGATCGACGCGGTCAACAAGCGCGTCTTCACCGAGATCAACAACGGCGTGTACCGCTGTGGCTTCGCCGGCTCCCAGGAGGCGTACGACGCCGCCTACGACAGGCTGTGGACAGCCCTGGACTGGCTGGAGGAGCGGCTCGCCGGCCGGCGGTACCTCGTGGGCGACACCATCACCGAGGCCGACGTCCGCCTCTTCACCACCCTGGCCCGCTTCGACGCCGTCTACCACGGCCATTTCAAGTGCAACCGGCAGAAACTCAGCGAAATGCCGGTGCTCTGGGCCTACGCGAGGGACCTGTTCCAGACGCCCGGTTTCGGCGACACGACGGACTTCGTGCAGATCAAGCAGCACTACTACATCGTCCATGAGGACATCAACCCCACCGGGATTGTCCCGAAGGGACCCGCGCTGGGCAACTGGCTCACCGACCACGGCCGCGAAGCGCTCGGCGGCCGGCCCTTCGGCGACGGTACGCCGCCCGGACCCGTCCGGGCGGGCGAAGAAGTCATCCCGGGGCACGGGGCGGCCTGAACGGTGCGGCCCTCAACGACATCGCTGTCCACCGGGTTCGCTACAGCGGAATTCTCTGCCGTCCGTGCGCTGTTCGACACCTTCCTGGCCGAGGATCCGGACTACAGCGCCCAGCTGGCGGTGTACCGCGAAGGCGCGAAGGTGCTCGAGCTCAGCGGCGGTCCGCAGCTGGCCCCCGGTGACATCACCGGCACGTTACTCCTGCTCAAAGGGGGTGGCAGCCTTCGTGATCGCCCTGCTCGTGCAGGACGGGACACTGGACCTGGACCGGACCATGTCCTCCTACTGGCCGGAATTCGGTGCCCAGGGCAAGGACCGGCTCAGCGTCCGGCAGGCACTCTCGCACCAGGCCGGCGTGCCCGGCGTCGTCGGCGGGTTCGCCCTGGACGAGTTCACCACTGCGGCCGCAGCAGCCAGGCTCGCCGCCGCGGTGCCGCTCTGGCGCCCGGGTACCGCGTTCGGCTACCACGCGCTGACCATGGGGATCCTGATGGAGGAGTTGTGCCGCCGGGTGGCCGGCACCACCCTGCAGGAGCTGTACGAGGCACGCATCCGCCGGCCGTTCGGGATCGACTTCTTCCTCGGACTGCCCGAGGACCAGGAACCGCGTTACCGGGACGTCCTGTACGCGGAAGACCCGGACCGCTCGTGGCTTGACCCGCACAGCCTGGCCGGTCTGAACAGCAACGCACCGGTCAGCACCATCATGGAGCTGCCAAACCATCGCGCCATCCGTGCCGGCGGGATGAGCAGTGCCGGCGGCGTGGGATCCGCCGACGGCCTCGCCCGGCTCTATGCCGCCGCCACAACGGGGCTCGACGGCGGCGCGCCGTTCCTGACACCGCGGACCGTAGGGACCATGTCCGAGGAACAGGTGTGGGGGCTGGACCGTGCCTCCGGCCAGGACAACGCCTTCGCCATCGTGTTCATGAAACCGCAGCCGGGCCGCGACTTCGGCAGCCACCGCGCCTTCGGCCACGAGGGGGCCAGCGCCGCGCTGGGCTTCGCGGACCCGGCGTACGGGCTCGGCTTCGGATACGTTCCCCGCCGCAACGAAGAAGGCCGCACCAACGGGCGCGCCCAGCGACTTTCGGCCGCCGTCCGGAAGGCCGCCCACGCTGCCGGCGGAAAGTTCCTCCATTTGTAGCAGCAATGCCCCCCGCCTAGGGTGAGCCGGGATGCGTACGACACCAGAGGCGACAGACACCAGACACCCCCCGCCGTTCCGAAGGCTCTGGCGGAGCGTCAGCGGCGGCGTGGTTTCGGCGCTTCTCTGGCCCCGGCTGCAGCTGGCCCTGAAGGCGGCGCTCGCCGCGGGCCTTGCCTTTTTCATTGCCCCCTTTATGCCCGGTTCCGCTGCCGATTACCCCTACTACGCGCCGCTCGGCGCGTTGGTGGCGATGTACGAGAATGTTTCCGGCTCCCTGCGCCAGGGCGTGCAGACGCTGGTGGGTCTGGCGTTAGGGATCGGCCTGGCCTTCATGCTCTTCAGCCTCGGGGAACCGACCCCGGTGACGGTCGCCATCGTCATGGGGCTGGGTGTCATCCTCGCGGGGCTGCCCCGAATCGGCTCCGGCAGCGACTGGATTCCGACGGCGGCGCTCCTGGTCCTGCTGGTCGGCGGCCACAACCCGGACGAATTCTCCTTTGGCTACCTGGTCCAGATGGGAACCGGCGTCACGGTAGGCATCCTGGTCAATCTCCTGGTGTTCCCGCCGCTGCACTTCAAAGCCGCGGCCCTCAGCATCGCGGAGCTGCGGCTGGCTCTCGCCCGGCAGCTCTGGGACATGAGCAAGGCCCTGAATGAGAACTGGCCGCCCGAGCACGAGGACTGGTCACGCCGCTCAGATGCGCTCGCAGCCTCGGCCCGCTCCGTGCGCCTGGCCGTGGAAAAGGCGGACGCCAGCCGCCGGGCGAATCCTCGGCGGCGGCTCCATCCGCGGGACATGGAGCTGGACTACCGCAACCTGCGGGATCTGGAACGGGTGACGTTCCATGTGCAGGACGTGACGCAGGTGTTGTCGGATGTCATCTGGGCCGAGGACACACCGTTCGTTGTGCCGGACGAGTACTTCGCGCAGCTGGCTGAGGCGATGTCAGCGGTGGGTGACGTGCTGCACTCCATCGAAGAGGAGAGCACGGAACGGCAGCTGGAGCTGGTCGAGACGGCCGACGCCGCCGTCAAGGACCTCACCCGGCGCATCGGTGCGGAGGAAGCGGCCACTGACGCGCCCAGTGCTGTCGAATCAATCCTGCTGAGCCTGCACCGGGTGCTTCGTATCGTGAAGACCACGGGGGCCTAATACTACAGTCGCGTTTATGGGTGTGCCCGCGGGCCTTGTAATGACAGTATCGTGCACGCTGCTGATGTTTCCGCCGCCAGATCGAATGCCCCAGGATCCGATCCGGGTGAAGTGTCCGGTACCAGATCAGCCGGACCAGCAGGTGCCTGGTCTCCGGCAGGGAGAACCGGATCAGTTCCCCGTCCCCGGCGGCAGGGCCCCTTTTTTAGAGCGGTTGACGGTCAGGGAGGCGTGGGCGAACATGGAGAGGGTGACGTGCAGGTACCAGCCGGCGTATTGCCGCACCTGGTAGTGGTCCAGTCCGGTTTCACCCTTGGAGGTTTGGAAGGTTTCCTCAATCGCCCAGCGGGCACCGGCGATCTGACCAGCTCGGCCAGCGAGACCCGGTTTGGGCCGGGGCAGATGTAGTAGGCCAGGTCGGCGGGGTCCATCGGGGACCGGCGGGCCAGCAGCCAGTGTTCCCCGGTTTCGGCGGGTCCGTTGATGCGGGTCCGAGCCCAGGAATACCGGCGGTCGGGCCTTCCCACCCAGCTGGGCCCCGCCCAGCTGGTGGGGCTGCTGACCTGGCTGGCCGCCGCAATCGTGCTGCACGACGGCGTCATCGTGCCGCTGTCCAGCCTGGCCGGCGCGGGACTGACGCGCCTGGGCTCCGGATGGCGGCCCGCCTCCGCAGCGGTGCTGCGCGGGGCCCTCATGACAGGTGCCGTGGTGACCCTGATCACCGGAATCCTGCTCAAGGCACAGTCCGAGGCCCGCAACACCAGCGTCCTTGAGGCCGACTACGC
This sequence comes from Arthrobacter sp. UYCu723, assembly GCF_054059215.1. Classification (NCBI taxonomy): domain Bacteria; kingdom Bacillati; phylum Actinomycetota; class Actinomycetes; order Micrococcales; family Micrococcaceae; genus Arthrobacter; species Arthrobacter sp. UYCu723. The sequence goes on along the minus strand of NZ_JBSSBW010000001.1, from coordinate 3,996,069 downwards.
CGGGCACTTCCTCTGGTTCTGGACGGTTCTCGCCCTGGCCGCAGCGGCCGCAATCGTCGGCTACCTCCGCTACGACACCACCACCGAGCTGGCGAAGCTCAACGAGATCTGGGAACTGGACCGCGTCTTACCAACTACTTGCTGCCACAAGGAGAAACTCATTGAAAAGCAGCGCCACGGGGCGAAAGTCAGCAAGAAGCACGACGACCCGGCCACACCCCACCAACGCGCGATCCGGCACGGGAAGATGCACAAACGCCCGGTCATCCAGATGAACTCCGCCTTCAAGCAGTTCAAACCCGGCGCCCTCTCACGCCGAATCCTGGCGCTCACCGCCCAGCTGGAAACACTGGCCCTGGCGAAGAAACCGGCACAACCCAAACCTGTCAACAGGGCCTGGAACAACTGAACTCCCGAAGGTTTTTCAATGAGGCAACGAAACACCCAGGCGGAGGTTTTCAGATGAGGCAACGAATCACTCTTCCCGGAGGTATTGCAATGAGGCAACAGGGATAGATGCGCCTGTGCTGTGGTCGCAACCGAGACTGTCCGCGGACTGATGGAACAGCGGAGCGGCCGCGTTCCGCGCTCAAGAGTCGCGGCCGCTCCGTGGCGCCGCGATGCTCCGACCGTCCTCCCCGGATGAGGTCCATCGGGATTGGCAGCGACGGCTGAACCGCCGGCACCGGACAGGCCGGCCCGAATTCGACTCGGCACCCGCATCTGATCCTGTGGCCGAGGGATAATCTATCGCCCTGGCGCAGCCACACACAGGCCGCCGGTGTTGGATCCGAAGCGCGGCTCGTCATCGGGCAGCGTCGATGCCGCCATCGTCAACAAAAACGGTGGAACCGGGCAGCGCCATTTGTCGGTCGGGGAAGCGCCACGTATTGATGGGCTCCGGGGCGGCCGCAGCGACCGTCGGTGCCGCGGTGCCGGCGCAGATCTCGGTGTAGAGGGCAAGATGCGCGGCGACCATTCGATCGGCACTGAAATTCTGCTCCACGGCCCGGCGGCAGGCCGTCCGGTCCAGCCGTTCGCAGTCCGGCAGGGCACGCACCAGCCCCATGGTCGTGGACCTGAGGAAGCCGCTGACCGCGTCTTCGACAATTTCGGGGGCCGAACCGTTGGGAGTGGCCAGCACCGGGGTTCCCGCCGCCAGCGACTCGATCATGACCATCCCGAAAGGTTCCGGCCATTGGATCGGATTGATCAGGGCAAGTGCTCCGCCCAGCAGCTCGTATTTCTCCAGGCCGCCCACCTCGCCGAGAAACTCCTCATTGGAACTTAGCCTTGGCCGGATCTGCGTGTTGAAGTACTCATGTTCCTGCTGATTCTGCATCTTTGCGGCAATGCGGAGCGGAACCCCGCCCGCCCGCGCGATCTCGATGGCCTGCGTGACTCCCTTGTGCGGGTGCATTCGGCCCAGAAAGCACGCATAGCCCCCGTCTCCCCGGCCGACGGGGATCCCGTCCATCGCCAGGCCATGATGGATGACGGCAGCGATCGGAATGTCCGCTGCCGTGCCGGCCTGGTGCTCCGATATCGCCACGATGGCCACATCGGCGTCGAAGGCCCGACAGAGTGACCGGACCTTTGCCGCAAAGGGGCTATGCACCGTGGTCACGACCGGAACGCCGGCAGGCCGGTGGCGGTACACGGGGCCGGCGAGCGTGTGGTCGTGGATGATATCGGTGTCCGCCATGGCGGCGTACGCACGAACGACGTGTTCCAACTCGTCCAGGGTGTTGCCCATGGTGACGCCCTTCGCGGACCCGGTCCCGGGAACCGTCCGGACCGGACACGTGCTCTCCTGCGGCGCGGCGAGCAACACCTCGTGTCCCGCCCGGACCAGGCCACGGGCCAAGGTGTCTATCACCGATTCAATTCCCCCGTATCCCGGCGGCGGCACGGGAATCCAGGGCGGGGCCACGATGCCGATCCGCATAGCGCAAGGCTAGCCCGGTTCCGCCGCGCCGCCAAGCGCTTCTGATCGGTTCCGCCACGCTGGGGCACGGCGCGTGATGACCCGAACCCCGGGGGCCCGCCAACTCCGCGCCGGAAGATGACGGGAGGATGGCCGTCGCCGAAGAGCTTGCCGGTGACGGCGCCGATCAGGGCTTCGAGCTCAAGCTGTCCGGCGGCGCGCCGGTCCTTGCGTACAGCGGGTTGAGCGGGCCAAGCGACGCGACTTGCGCACCGATCCAGGCAAAGGGCTTTTTGTAGGCCAGGATGCTCAGGCCAATATCGTCGGTAGTGGGTATCCGGTTAGCTCAGGTAGACTGCGTAAATGTCGAGACCGGACTTTCCGAAGACGATTCTGGAGTTCCAGGCGAGATTCGGCGACGAGCAGGCTTGCCTGGGCTATCTGTTTGAGTGCCGCTGGCCGGATGGCTATTCGTGTCCCCGGTGCAAGGGGGAGTCCGCCTGGCCCGTGGCGGCGCGGGGGCTGTGGGAATGCGCCGCATGCCGTTACCAGGTTTCGCTGACAGCCGGTACCGTGCTCCACAAGACCCACACTGCACTGCATTTGTGGTTCTGGGCGGCCTACCTGATGACGACGGGAACTCCGGGGATCTCGGCCAGGCAGCTGCAGCGCCAGCTCGGACTCAGCCGCTACGAGACGGCCTGGACCATGCTCCACAAACTGCGCCGCGCCATGGTCAACCCCGAACGCACCCTGCTGACCGGCGAGGTAGAGGTGGACGAATGCGAAGTCGGCGGCCCGGAGGTGGGCCGGCGCGGCGGCAGAAATCTCACGGCCCGGGCCGCGCAGATAGTCGTGGCGGTGGAGGTGCGTGGTCAGGGCTCCGGACGCGTCCGGATGAAGGTGATCCCCAACGCGTCCGGCGACACCTTGGGCACTTTCGTGACAGACACTGTGGCTCCCGGCGCCATCGTGCACACCGACGGCTGGATGGGGTACGTCCCGTTGAGGAACAAAGGCTACGACCACCGCCCGCGATCCCAGCGGGCCGCCAAAAGAGCCGGCGACCCCGACCCTGTCCTTCCCCGCGTGCACCGCGCCATCAGCAACTTCAAGACATGGCTGCGGGGAACCCACCGCTCCGTGGGCAATGAACACCTGCAGGTGTACCTCGACGAGTTAACGTTCCGCTACAACCGGCGCAGCACACCCATGGCGGCCTTCCAATCCCTGCTCGGTCTCGGCGCACAGCAGGCGCCAGCCACCTATCGCCAAATCGTCGCCCACGGTCCGGGATCGAAAAGCACAACCTGAGCTAACCGGATACCCACTACGCCGGTAATGCCCTGACGGGCTGCCGTGTCGGCGCCGACTTCCCTCGAGAGCCGGCCGAGAGTTTCGCCGTGGGCGAGCCCTTCCAGGTCCTGGCCGCCTGCCCGAAGAGACGCTCACCGGCCGCCGCGGCTATCAGGTTACGGTGCAGGTACGCAGCCAACGAGCGTTCGCCGATTGTGTCGCTCCCATGCCGTCCCGCATTCATGTTCAAGCCCGTTCGTAGTTGTGGCGTCCTGGCCGATGGCAGACCGCTTGCATCCTCCCCGGTTCATCCGGAGCCGCCCCCGTGTCCGAGGCCGGGGCGCTAGGGCAGTCAAACCCCGAATCGGGGCCTGCCATCACCCACAAAATTGATGCAGCAAGGCACTTACTATCTGATAGTAATCAAGCTTACGATTTTATCGCCAGTAATTTCTGGATCTTGATCAGCAGCCAACCGTTTGGAAAGAGCGCGAAGATGACAGAGAGCCAATGGCCGCAGGACGGGAGCTACGGCACCCTTGGGGCCAGCCAGCAAACGTCCGTCCCGAACGATGCCGCTTATCCGGCGGCGCCGGGTACACCGGGTTCGCCGTCGAAGACGGAGACAGCCAAGCATGAGGCCGGGGATGTTGCCCACCAGGTAACCGACTCCGCGCAGCACGTGGGGGAAACCGCTAAGGCCGAGGCCACCAAGGTCGCCGGTGAGGTCAAAGCCAATGCCAAGGATCTGCTCTACATGGCAAAGACGGACCTCACGGACCAGGCCGGGATGCAGCAGCAAAAGGTGGCCCAGGGCATGCATTCCATCTCCGGCGAGCTCCGCACGATGGCTGACGCTTCCGTGCAGCCCGGCGTGGCCACGGATCTGGTTCGACAGGCGGCGGACCGGTCTGCCTCCGTGGCGTCGTGGCTGGAGGGCCGGGACCCTGGCTCGCTGCTCAACGAGGTGAAGACCTTTGCACGGCAGCGCCCGGGCACGTTCCTGCTCCTGGCGGCCGGGGCGGGAATCCTGGCCGGCCGGTTGACGCGCAGCCTCAGCGAGGGAGCCCCGGACAACCAGGCCGCTACGGCAGGAAGCGGGAGTGCCGAACGGGCACCGATCTCCGGCGCTCCCGATGACCGCACCTCCGGCTCCTACCAGGCCGGAGCCGGAACGGCCGTTCCCCCGCCTCCGGTTCAGCTGCCGGGCCCGGATGTCACGACCGCTGGAATGGCAGGCGCAGACGGCCGTGCGGGCTCGTATGCGGGCGCTCCCAGTACGCATCCGGCGGACATCTATCCGCCCAACCCGCTTGCGGACGAAGGAACGCAGCAGGACGAGCGGTCCGGCGATACCATGGCCGGCCACGGCGTCCCGGAAGCCCCGCCGGCCGGCGACCGTGCGGACGACGTCCCGTACCGTGACGATCCCCTCGGTGGCGGTCGGCGATGAGCAGCCAATTTCCGGAAACACCTCCCTCGGCTGCGCAAGCGAAGGCGGAGACGACGTCCCTCGGTGACCTGCTCGGAGACGTGACCCGGGACATGTCCACGCTGATGCGCCAGGAGGTGGAACTCGCCAAAGCCGAGCTGAAGCAGTCGGCCACCCGCGCCGGGAAGGGCAGCGGAATGCTGGCCGGGGCCGGCGTGGCCGGTCACTTCGTGCTCCTGTTCCTTTCCCTGGCGCTCTGGTGGGCGCTGGGAACGGTGACGGGGCTGGGCTGGTCCGCCGTCGTCCTCGCTGTGATCTGGGGCATTATCGCCGCTGTTCTGGCCGCCGTCGGCCGCAAGCAGCTCAACGCGATCAAGGGCATGCCCCGGACCGCGGAGACGCTCCAGGAAATACCACCCACCCTCAAACCCAGCCACTAGAGCAGGTACACACGATGACTGAAAACCCGGACGCCATCCGCGCCGACATCGAAGCAACCCGTGCACGGCTCGGCACCGACGTCGACGCCGTGGCCGACAAAGTCACCCCGTCGCACATAGTCCAGCGGCAAACGGACAAGGTTAAAGACGCCGTGTTCGGCATGAAGGAGAAAGTCATGGGAGCAGCCGAGCACACCTCCACAGACCGGGTCCATTCAGGCGCCCATGCGGTCACCGGAAGTGCCGGCGCGCACCTGGCCGACGCCGGCGCGGCGATCGGTGACGCGCCGCACCAGCTCAAAGCGAAGACCCAGGGCAACCCGATCGCTGCCGGCCTGATCGCCTTCGGTGCCGGAATGCTGCTCTCGTCCCTGATCCCGGCCAGTGAGAAGGAACGGGCGGCCGCCGAAACACTCAAGGCCAATGCCGAGCCCCTCACGACCGAACTGACCGAAGCGGCGAAGGACGTCGCCGAAGGGCTGAAGGCGCCCACGCAGGAAGCAATGGAAAACGTCAAGGCAACCGCTCGGGAAGCCACCGACCACGTCAAAGCAGAAGGCCAAACCGCCGTTGACGACGTGAAATACCGCGCCGAGGACGCCAAGGACAACGTCCGGGAGGTGTAGCCACACCGGTACCGGGCAGGCCTGTCCTCGCTGCGGCGGGGCAAGCCTGTCCAGATTTGAGGATGTTTCCCATGGCCAACAACCCCGCCACCGAGAACGGCACCACCGCGAATACCGGTGCTGAAACCGATGAAAGCAGCACCGCCAAGGCCCGGACGGCACCCGACCCGGACGATTCCCGCAAACCGGACAGCCCCACCGAAGTCACCAGGCCCTCATGGAAATACATCGCCAAGAAGACACTCCGTGAATTCACCAAGGACCAGTGCCCGGACCTCGCCGCCGCCCTGACCTACTACGGCGTCCTTTCCATGTTCCCTGCACTGCTGGCCCTCGTTTCGCTGCTCGGCATCTTCGGGCAGGCCGAGAAGACCACCGAGGCAATACTGGAAATCGCCCAGCGCATCGCGCCCGGCACCACGCTGGAGATCATCAAACAGCCCATCCAGGAGCTGACCAGCTCATCGGCCGCCGGCATCACACTGATCGTCGGTGTCCTGACGGGCCTATGGTCCGCGTCAGGCTACGTCGGTGCCTTTGGTCGGGCAATGAACCGCATCTACGAAGTCGATGAAGGCCGCCCCTTTTTCAAGCTGCGGAGCACCATGCTGGCAGTCACCCTCACCACCGTAGTCATTGTGGCACTGACGGCCGCCATGCTGGTGCTCAGCGGTCCTGTGGCCGAGGCCGTGGGCGGCGCGATTGGACTGGGCGGAGTCTTCCTGACTACCTGGAATATCCTCAAATGGCCCGTGATCGTGCTGCTCGTGGTGGCAGTCATCGCCACCCTGTACTACGCCACACCCAACGTGAAGCAGCCGAAGTTCCGCTGGATGAGCATGGGTTCCTTCATTGCCCTGATGATTTTCGTGATCGCTTCGCTGGGTTTCGGCTTCTATGTCGCCAACTTCGGGAACTACAACAAGACCTACGGCACGATCGGCGGCGTCATCGTGATGCTGCTGTGGCTGTGGATCCTCAATATGTCCCTGCTCTTCGGCGCCGAGTTCGACGCCGAGATGGAGCGCGGGCGCCAGCTCCAAGCCGGCATCAAGGCCGAGGAAACCATCCAGCTGCCGCCCCGGGACATAAAGCAGAGCGACAAGCTCCAGGCCCGCGAGGAAGCGGACATCCGGCGGGGTCGCGACCTGCGCGAACGTCACGACCGCGAGCGGCGGGACCAAAGCCCCTAGCGTAAACCGCCGGCCCGGCGGTCAGAGTTTCCGGGGCAGGTGAAGCCCTTTAGACCGGTCGGGTTCGTCCCGAAAATCTGGAGGCACGCATGGGAGCTGGCGGGCAGAGACGAACGACCTGCCGTTGCCGCGCGGCCCTTCCACTGGCCTTTTCGTTGTTGCTTGGTGGTTGTGCCGCCGGCGGCGTTACGGAGTCTGTGTCTCAGGCAGTCGATGAGAGCATTTCGGCTGTCGGACGGCACATCTGGCTGCCGCCATGGATGCATCCGGACAATTAACCGACGTCGCTGCGTCAACTGCGCTCGAGGATGCCCGGCAGCAGCTGGGAAAGGCGCGGACAACAGTCCTGGAGCTCTCCCCCATGGTGCAGGAGGACCGCGACGTGCGCGGCGCGGCGCTGTCGGTCATGAATGAGTGCATGGCCGCTATGGTCGCAGTCATCGAATCCGCGTCCGGTGCTGACGGTGCCCCGTCAATCGCCGAAACGGACAGTCTTCTGGAGTCCGCGGCGGACAGGCTGTCGGAACTGAAGAAGCGGCTGGGCGGGAAATGAAGCGGCTGCTGGGAGTCGCCCTGGGCGTTCTGACCGCCATCGGAGGCTTTGTCGACATCGGCGACCTGGTGACCAACGCCGTCGTCGGTTCCCGCTTTGGCCTGTCCCTTGTCTGGGTGGTGATGGTCGGAGTGCTGGGCATCTGCCTGTTCGCGAACATGTCCGGGCGGGTAGCTGCAGCGTCCGGCCGTGCGACGTTTGAGGTGATCAGGGAGCGGCTCGGCGCCCGTGCCGGCCTGGCGAACCTCGGGGCATCGTTTTTCATTAACCTGATGACGGTTGGAACTCGGCGGGATCTCCCTGGCGCTCCAACTGGCCAGCAGTGTCCACTATCTGTTGTGGATCCCCGTGGCCGTCCTGGCGGTCTGGCTGGTCATCTGGCGGGTGAAATTCTCCATCATGGAAAACGTCACCGGCCTGCTCGGGCTGAGCCTGATAGTTTTCGCCGTCGCACTCTTCCTCCTCAAACCTGACTGGGGTTCCCTGGCCGGGCAGGCCCTCACCGCGGCCGTCCCCGAATCGGAAAACGTCTCCTCATACTGGTACAGGGGCGAGCCGGCTCCCGCTTGTATCCAAGAGAAGTGGTTCCAGGTCGCGGATCTGTCCCACTGCGCGATCGAGGAGACGCTGTATCCGGTTCTGGTCGATTTCCAGGTCGGTGCTGGTCAGAACGATGAGGGTCTTCCAGAGCAGCACTTTGCCGGAGACTGCTGCAATGAGCGCTTCCAGTTCCAGCTGTCCGGCGGCCCCATCAGGGGAATGCATCGGATTCAGCGGGTCCAAGGCGGCCAGGTGCGCCCCGATCCATGCCAGAGGTTTCTTATACGCGGGCATGTCCACATGCATCTGTTCACAGATTTCCTGGAGCGCTGCTTTATCCTCGCTTACCTCCACGGCAAGCCGGCTCAGTTCGGTCCCGAGAGGTGAACCTGCCCAGGACTTGGCCGCCTGCTCGAACAGCCGTTCGCCCGCGGACGCAGCCATCAGATGGCTATGCAGGTACGCCGAGAAAGAGTTGCTGTTCCCCTTGTCATCTGCCCGCGTGTTTCCGCCCATCGGCTTTCCTTCCGGTTACGTGTTTCACCTCATCGACCCCGCCGGGGCCTCTTGTTGGGTTGCGTTCGTGATTTCCTCCGGCGCGGAGCGCCGTTCCCTTACCGTCGACAGTCATCGGCCGTCGGCCGTCGGCCGTCGTCCGTCGTCCGGATCAGTCCGTCGATTTTGTCCGGCTTCGCGCTTGTGGTGTTTCGAGCTTCTCTCGGAATCCCGGCGGCGTTGACGCCACGGTGCGCATCTGCTGCGTGGATCGCTTCTCTGGGTGGGTATGCCCGTGTTCCTCTTCGCGAGGAGCAGAACGGTCGGAACGGTGCGTCGTATTCTCGCTCATACATGCATCGTCCCACCGTGACCGGCAGGACACCAGAGCGGCCTCCCGTCTATCCAGACCGTCCATGGGACTGCTGGAGGTCTACCTACAAACGAAAGTCCTGCAGTGCCGCTGCGGCCTCCAGGTGGAAATCCCATCCCTTCTCGCCCACATTCTCGGCGTCATAGCGTTTGGCGTTGCTCACCTTGAGTTCGAGCATGACCGATCCACACGCCCGACCTCCTTGTCCCGGTTGATGACCACCATCAGGAACGCCACCATGGTGGTGCTCGTGTTGGTAACCAGTTGCCAGGTATCGGAACAGCCAAGAATCGGCCGGTGACCCCTTGTGGCCGGGTTGATATCATTCCGGTATTTCCAGGGAATCCGCAACCGCAGGCCAAGAGTTTAGTGCGCAGATATACCTCCAGTGGCACAGTCGGGGAAGGATCGGTAGACGCTGGCGCGTAGATGCTGCGGTGCTGGGAGCCGGCCGTCCTCATCGGTTCCCCGCAATGAAGATACACGCCGCCGAACTTCAGCACTCCAGCCCCTTGGCCTGGACCGTTCAAGATCGCGGCAACGAGCGCCCCAAATGCCGGATGCTCATAGAAGAAGCCGCGGTCACTGCACGAGTGCGCGGCATGGACGAGCCCTGTTCTTGGCGGTTCCAGAGGCTGGATGGACTCGATGATCAGGTGCTCGGCGCTGTCGCATTGAGTGCACCAGAGCCGCTGTCTGTGCGGGCCCTTGGCACGAGCGGTTTTCCGGGGATGGGAGATGGGAGACATTGACTGACTCTTTTGTTCGGAAGGGCACTGTCCGGGACCCGCCGACCGTGGCCTCATCAGGGTGGCGGCCCCGATGGATCAGCGTAACTCCGGCCTAAGTGCTGACAAAGACACCAGAGCCCGGGCTGACAACACCCTCTGGAGATCGGCCTCGAGGACAGGCCTGGGAAGTCCGGTCGACCGCGAGTCTCTTCGAGGTCGTCTGCAGGGAGAAAATGTGGTCACTTTTACTTGCGGAAATGCTGTGGGACGATTTCTCCATGAGCGATCACCCCGAACATGGCCCCGCCGCTGGCGCTCCCGGCGGAGCCGGGCGCGCACGCCACTCCGGACACCAAGTCCGGCGCGAAAACCTGACCACGCAGCAGATGCGCACCATCGGGAAACGGCGCGCGGACGCTGAAGAAAAGCTCGCGCACCATCTCGAACAGGCCCGCCATCCAGCCGGCGAGGAACACCCGGCCAAGAAAAATACTACTGATCACTAAGCGGGCAAACCGGCCACAAGCAGCTCAACCTCACCTCAGAACCTTCGGAGTACCGGCACAAAGACGCCGCTGGAGGTCAGGTTCCCGCGGACTATTCAGAAGCGGCCCCGGGCGCTGGTCAGCCGGCAGTGGCTCCTGGCCCTGGTTCCCCGGTCACCCCAGGTTCCCCGATCAGGTCGGGCTTCGTCCAGGCTGCCACCACGCTGACCCCGCCGCTTTCATCACGATCAGTCACGACCTTGATCTCGGACGGCGCTGCCCCCATTCCCAGAAGTTCGCGCCGATACGCGGCCACAGTCGCAGAAAGGCTTTCCTCCGTCCATTCTCCAGGGCGGATCCGGGTGGAGATCTCCACTGGTTCAGGCTGATATAGCGTCAAATAGTGCCTCCTTAAGCGGTTCCCGGCCACGCATGCCCCGGCGCCGGATGCTCCGCCGGCTCATGTAGCCCCCCGCACCACGGTAGAGCCGTCAGCGCCACCCGACAAGACCTTGCGCCGGAGGACACCCGAAAGGAGGTCAGGACACGACCCAGCCGGCACCTACGTAGACCGCTGGCAACAGGACATATCTCCCCCGGTCGGGCATCAGACTGTCGCGGGAATTGGACTCTCCAAGCCGAAACCGGCGGTGCAGGGGCGCCTTCCGGCCACCGCCTGTGCCGGGCAACCCCTCCGCGTGGGGCTCCACCTGTGTCCCGGGCGCCGGTCCCACCCGTCGCGCTGAAGCATCCGGTAGCATCAATCCCTGTTCAGCAGCAGCGACAAGGTAGCGGCGCTTGATTTCTGGCTGGGGTCCCTTGACAGCACCCTGTCCTGGGCTGAATAAGAAAACCACACTTCAGTTCCCAATGAAGCAGATGCCGGGGACCCGGAGTCGGCGGTCGGTGCGCGGCCCCGCGCAAGGCAATCTGAATGAAGTCCGTGCCGCGGAGGTATACGACAATCCGCGGCACCTGTTGGAGAACCTTGAGAGCAGCGCTATTGGAAAGCTGAGCGCCGGAGAGTTCAGCGCCTGATCGCAGGGCGCCTAGAGCTGCTCGTCGCGGACTTCCTTGTCCATCCGCGTCCACGGACTGTGCGATGACAATGATCGGGGCTGCTCGACGTCCTGAGCGGCGACACAGCCGGAAGCAGCAGCGGTGATGGCCTGGCGGTAGGTCGGGTCGATGACGTCACCGGCGGCGAAGACACTGGACTTGGAGGTCGTTGAGGTCCGGCCGATCACGGAGATTGTGCCCTGGTCGGTCTCCGCCCGGAGAATCCAATCAGCCGAAGGCCTCCTGCACGTGGGCCCGGATGGCGCCGATCACGGGCGCCGATCCCTGAATGCGGTAAACATCGATTGGTCTGGAGCCCAGCTGCACGTTGGGGCTGCACATCCAGACCATGGCCTGGGCCGGCGTGAAAGCACAGTGGAGGTGCCCTACAAGGGCGTCCAGGTCCGCAAGCTGGAGCCGGCCAGCCGCATTCGGCGCATCCTGGCCCGATGTCCAGCGATCCAGAAGTTCCACATTGACGCCCAGCAGGGGTGCCGCAGCATCCATGCCCAGCGAGTTTATTAGCCGTTCGGCTATTGCCGTTGGGCTATAGCCAGGGGCGTCCCTCAACTCCGCGAGACTGGCGAAAACCGTGGTGGCAGACAACGCCGGTTCTTCAGCACTCGTGTCCTGCAGCTGTTCCATGACGCAATTCTATTTATTGGCGTCCCCTTAGAGTAGGGCCAACGACCTCCGGGGCGCTGGTCATCCACGCGGCCTGCCGGGAGAGAGGACTGCAGTCATCAGGCTGGGAGGTCTGTCACTACCGCAGTCTATGAGTCCGCCCCCGCAAGGGGTTACAAAGACGTGCTGTGGAAACAGGCAATGGATTCACTGGGCGCCGCCATCGCAGCAGCCAAAGAAGACCCTGTCGTAGCGAAACATCTCTTCGACTTCGCACGGTACGGATGCCGGAGTAAAGAATCCGTGCGCGGTCTCCGGGAAACTTCGCCGAGCTTCAAATACCCCTCGACTTTCTGTCACATATAGAGGATCAGCCCAACACCCCCGTGAACCTCGTATCCTCAGCCTTAGCTGGAACCTCCACACCTTCAAATGTGGCTCTACCGTTGGCAAGACCACGGTCCCGCATGGCAACCCACGGATCAACTTGAACCGGAGGTTCCAGCCCCAAACCGGGGCCCCCTCATGTCGTCTAGAGTGGTGGGCATTGCAGAGCCGTAAGCATGCTGATTAACTCATGGGTACGGCCGCTTAACACGCGACGGTCCTACCGAAAGGAAGTACAGCCATGGGAATTCTCGGATTTCTCCTGCTCGGGCTTATCGCAGGAGCAATCGCTAAAGCCATCCTTCCCGGCCCGCAGGGCGGGGGCTGGGTGATCACCCTCGTTCTGGGCGTCGTGGGAGCAATACTCGGCGGCTGGATCGGTTCATTGATTTTCGGCGGAGGCCTGGGTGACTTCTTCGACCTGAGGACCTGGCTTCTCTCAATCCTCGGCGCCGTCATCGTGCTGCTGATATATGGCGCCGTTGCCGGCCGCAGAAGCAGGGTATGAGACCATACGACCAATGTTTTCCCCAGGGGTCAGACCGCCTCGGGCTGACCGGCCTCCCTCGGTCCAAGCGTGCTCCATTTCATATGGCGACGGCCCGCTCTCTACAGTGGGCCGCCGCTGACCGTCACCATGCCGACACCGCAGACACGCAAACGTTCAATTGTGTAGCCCTTAGCTAAGCGCCGGGGAACGCCGACGGCGGCCGCCCACGGTGGTTCCCGCGGACGGCCGCCGTGGTCGTCGATCCAGGCGAGGAAACCCTACACTGCCGCCACTGCTCCGCTGAAGTGCTTGCGGCCGGAACGCGGACTCCAGGCGACATAGTCCGAGCGCTGCCAGCCGCCGTCGTCGTCCTGGACGGTGCTGATGTCCAGCGCCACGCGGGCGGGCAGGAAAACCGGAGCCTCAAAGGCCACATCCCAGCGGAAGGCCTCCCCTTTCACGGCGCCCACATCCGCCAGTGCCCGCGAGGCGAGGTACATTCCATGCGCGATGGACCGCCGCAGCCCCAGGGCCCTGGCCGAGAGGACGCTCAAGTGGATCGGGTTGAAGTCGCCGGAAACGGCGGCGTAGGCGCGTCCCGTATCCACGCCCAGCTGCCACAGCGCCGTCGGATCCGGGGCCCTGAAGTCCACCTGCACCGGCGGCGCCGAGAGCTTGTCGATTCCGGGCAGGAACACGCCCTTGGCCAGATAGGTGGACACGCCGCGCCAGCGGAGGTCGCCATCCCCTGCGCCGCGCACCTCGGCCACGAGATCCAGCTGGGTACCGGAGCGGTGGCCACGCAGGTTCTCCGCCCGGGCCCGGATGTCCACGGCCTCGGTGAAGCGCACCGGCGCGGACTGCACCACCTGGTTGCCCAGGTGGATCATGCCGAGCAGGGGCAGCGGGAAGTCGTCGCGGTTCATCACGCTCATGGCCAGCGGAAACGCCAGCGCATGGATGAAGCCGGCCGGGAGGATGTCGCTCGCGGTCTCGCCGATCAGGTGTTGGTACGCGGTGAGATTCGCGACCCCTGCCTTCACGCCGCGGACCTCATGGCTGCCGTCGGGGAGGGCGGTGCCCGCATGGGTGCCAAGCACGCGGCGCCGGGCCGCGGTGGCTGCCGCGTTCACATACATTTTGGAGAGCGAGGGCATCTCGCCCAGAATGACGGGCTGGGAACCGGTCATGCTCCCACCAGGTTCTGCCCGCAGACGCGCAGCACGTCGCCGGAGATCCCGGCGGCCGCGTCGCTGGCCAGGAACGCGATGGCCTCGGCCACGTCTCCCGGCTGGCCGCCCTGCTGCAGCGAGTTGAGCCGCCGGGCCACCTCGCGCGTGGCGAAAGGGATCCGGGCCGTCATCTCGGTCTCGATGAAGCCCGGGGCCACGGCGTTGATGGAGCCGCCGTGCACGGCGATCAGCGGAGCCGTGGCCCGGACCATGCCCATCACGCCGCCCTTGGACGCCGCATAGTTGGTCTGGCCGCGGTTGCCCGCGATCCCGCTCGTCGAGGCAACGGACACGATCCGCGGAGAGCTCCGGAAGTGCTCGGACGCCAGCAGTGCCTCGTTGATGCGCAGCTGTGCGGCGATGTTGACGGCGATCACCGAGTTCCAGCGGCCCTGGTCCATATTGGCCAGCAGCTTGTCCCGCGTGATCCCGGCGTTGTGGATCACGATGTCGAGCCGGCCGTGGCGTTGGACTGCGTGGTCAATGATCCGTTGCCCCGCGTCCTCGCGGCTGATGTCCAGCTGCAGAGCCGTGCCGTGCACCTCATTGGCGACCCTGGCGAGGTGGTCCCCGGCGGCCGGGATGTCCACGACCACCAGGGTGGCGCCGTCCCGGTGCAGGGTGCGCGCAATCGCGGCGCCGATGCCCCGGGCGGCACCGGTCACGACGGCGACCTTGCCGGCCAGCGGTTTCCCGACGTCGGCAGGCAGCTGCCCGGCACCTGAGGTGACCGTCAGGAACTGCCCGTCAACGTACGCGGAGCGGCCCGAGAGGAAGAAGCGCAGTGCGCCCAGGGTGCTCGGACTCGTGGTACCGGCCCCGTCGGCGAGCAGGATGCCGTTGCCGGTGGCACCGGCGCGGAGTTCCTTGGCCAGCGAACGGAGCAGCCCGTCGACGCCCTGGCGTGCTGCGGCGACGGCGGGTTCGGTGGTGTCCCAGGCGGCGCGGGACACGGTGATGACGCGGGCGTTGGCGGCCAGGTCGCGCAGTGAGGTGGCGGCCGAGAGGACGGGCTTCTCGAGGTCCTCGGGCCCGGTGAGCTCGTCCAGGACCAGGATGATGGCGCCGAGCTTTTCCTTCGGCACCGCATGCCGCCGGACATCCAGGTTCCAGGCCAGGAGGGTCGACGCCAGTTCCTCGGCGCCGGTTCCGGCGCCCTGGACCAGCACCGGCCCGTCAATGAGCGGCTGGCCCGGCTTATGGCGCCGGAGCTCCACGGGCTGCGGCAGGCCGAGCTTCCGCGCGATGTCCTTGCCCAGGCCCCGGCTCACCAGCTGCGTGTATTTGTCGGTCATCGGATCCCCCTAGGGTGCTTCAAGAATAGCGACTACGCCCTGGCCGCCCGCGGCGCAGATCGAGATGAGCCCGCGCGCCGGGCGTCCGTCCACCCGGCCCTTGGTGTGCAGCATCTTCGCCAGTGAGGCCACGATCCGTCCGCCCGTGGCAGCGAAGGGGTGGCCGGCGGCGAGCGAGGAGCCGTTGACGTTGAGCCGGGACCGGTCGATGCTGCCGAAGGCACCCTTGAGTCCGAGCCGGGTGCGGCCGAATTCCTCGTCCTCCCAGGCAGCCAGGGTGCTGAGTACGGTGCCGGCAAAGGCCTCGTGGATCTCGAAGAAATCGATGTCATCGAGGGTCAGGCCGTTGCGGGCAAGCAGCCGCGGCACGGCGAAGGCGGGTGCCATCAGGAGGCCGTCCTTGCCGTGCACAAAGTCCACGGCCGCCGCTTCGCCGTCGACGACGGCGGCCAGCTTGGGCAGATCGTGGGCGTCAGCCCATTCCTCGGAGGCGAGCAGCACGGTGGAGGCGCCGTCGGTGAGGGGTGTGGAGTTCCCGGCGGTCATGGTGGCCGCGGCGCCCAGGTTCTTGCCGAAGACGGGCTTGAGTGTGGCCAGTTTCTCCAGGCTTGTGTCGGCGCGCAGGTTCGAGTCCTTGGTGAGACCGCGGTACGGGGTGAGCAGGTCGTCGAAGAAGCCTGCGTCATAGGCGGCGGCGAGGTTCCGGTGGCTGTGGTACGCCAGCTCGTCCTGCGCCTCGCGGGTGATCTTCCACTGGGCGGTGGTGAGCGCCTGGTGCTCGCCCATGGAGAGCCCGGTGCGCGGTTCGCCGGTGTTCGGCGCATCGGGGACGAGGTCCTTGGGCCGGAGGCGGCTGAGGACCTGGAGCCGCTGGGGCAGCGTCTTGGCACGGTTCAGATCCAGCAGGACCTCGCGCAGGCCCTCGCTCACGGCGATGGGGGCGTCCGAGGCGGAATCGACGCCGCCGGCGATGGCTGAATCGATCTGGCCGAGCTTGATCTTGTTGGCGAGTCCCAGGACCGTTTCCAGCCCGGTGGCGCAGGCCTGCTGCAGGTCATAGGCCGGGGTCTCGGCGGAGAGCGCGGAGCCAAGCACGGTTTCGCGCGTCAGGTTGAAGTCGCGGGAGTGCTTGAGCACGGCGCCCGCGGCGACTTCGCCGATGCGTTCGTCCTGCAGGCCGAACCGGGCGATCAGGCCGTCCAGGGCCGCGGTGAGCATGTCCTGGTTGGAGGACTTGGTGTAGGCGCCCCCCGTCCGGGCGAAGGGAATCCGGTTGCCGCCCACCACCACTGCCCTGCGGAGCTGCGGCACTGCTGCCGGGGCGGCGGACGGGGTCGAATCCTGGAGTCCGGGTGCGGACTGTCCGTGGACGGACATGGCTGTCTCCTTAGATCAAAGCGGTTACCGGTACCCAGCGTACCTGATACGCTGGGTATCGTGAACAATCCCGTGGATCTTCCGGACTCCGGTGCTGCCCCGGACGTTTCGTCCTCCGTGGACGGCCGTGCCTCCCGCTGGCAGCAGCACCGCGAGGATCGACGGCGGGAGCTGATCAAGTCAGCCCGCAGGGCCGTGCACGCGCTGGGCAGCGACGCCTCCATGGAGGAGATCGCCGCAGCGGCAGGAACCTCCAAATCTGTGTTCTACCGGTACTTCGGGGACAAGGCCGGGCTCCAGCAGGCGGTGGGCGAAGTGGTGCTCAGCCAGATGCAGCGGCGCATCCAGGAAGCCGCCCAGGGCGCCCAGACGCCCCGCCAGGGGCTGTTCGCCATGGTCTCCGCGTACCTGCAGATGGCCGAGACAAGCCCCAACGTCTATGCCTTCGTGACCCGCTATGCGCCCGGCGAAGCGGGAACGGCGAACGGTCCGATCGCCACGGCCGGGGCCCTGGGCCACTTCTTCGCCGCCATCAGCGACATGATTGCCCGGCCCATGCGCAGCCACCTGGCCCCGTCCGCCGGACGGGAAGCGGTGATCGGCTACTGGCCCAATGCCGCGATCGGCCTCGTCCGGAATGCCGGCGAGCAATGGCTCGCGAGTCCGGCCTCTCCCGGCAAACCGGATCAAGAGGCGATGGCGCGCCAGATCACCGACTGGCTGTGCCTCGGGCTCGCGCCCGAGCTCCGGAACCTCGAATCCAAGACTTCAGAACCGACCTTGTCAGAACCAAAGAAGGAATCGACATGACTGAACTAACGGACCGAACCGCCGGAATTCCCACCGGCAACGGCAGCAGGACCACCCAGTCCACCCCGGCCCCGACGCCGCAGGCAGCCACACCGGCAGCGGTGGCCGGAGCCGCCGCCGTCGACGTTGCGGCGCTTGGTGAGCTGCTGCTGGGAAAGTGGGCCGACACACGGCTGAAGTCCAGGGCCCTGGCCGGCCGGCCGGAACTGTACAAGACCGAGGGCCTGACCCACACCGAACACCGCAAACGCGCCTTCGGCCAGCTGAAGATCCTGGTGGACAACGGCGCCGTGCACCGCGCCTTCCCGAAGTCCGTGGGCGGCTCGGATGATCACGGCGGCAACGTGGCCGGTTTCCAGGAGCTGGTCATCGCCGACCCGTCGCTGCAGATCAAGGCCGGTGTCCAGTGGGGACTGTTCGGCTCCGCCGTGAACCACCTGGGCACCGCGGAACACCACAAGAAGTGGCTGCCCGGCATCATGAGCCTGGACATACCGGGCTGCTTCGCCATGACCGAGACCGGGCACGGATCCGATGTGGCCAGCATCGCCACTACCGCCACCTACGACCCCGCCACGGAGGAATTCGTGGTGCACACGCCCTTCCGGGCTGCCTGGAAGGACTACATCGGCAACGCCGCGGCCGACGGCCTGGCCGCCGTCGTGTTCGCCCAGCTGGTGACCAACGGCGTGAACCACGGCGTCCACGCCTTCTACATGGACCTCCGGGACCCCGGGACGAAGGAATTCCTGCCGGGCATCGGCGGCGACGACGACGGCGTCAAGGGCGGCCTGAACGGCATCGACAACGGCCGGCTGCACTTCACCCACGTCCGGATCCCCCGCACGAACCTGCTGAACCGCTACGGAACCGTGGACGCCGCCGGCAGCTACAGCTCCCCCATCTCCAGCCCGGGCCGCCGCTTCTTCACGATGCTCGGCACCCTGGTCCAGGGCCGCGTATCGCTCGACGGCGCCGCGGTGACGGCCTCGAAACTGGCCCTGAAAACCGCCATCCAGTACGCCACCGAACGCCGCCAGTTCAACGCCTCCTCCCGGACGGACGAGGAGGTCCTGCTGGACTACCAGCGGCACCAGCGCAGGCTCTTCACCCGGCTGGCCACCACCTATGCCGCGAGCTTCGCCAGTGAACAGCTGCTGCAGAAATTCGACGACGTGTTCTCCGGCAGGAACGACACCGACGAGGACCGCCAGGACCTTGAGACCCTCGCCGCGGCCCTCAAGCCGCTCAGCACCTGGCATGCCCTGGACACCCTGCAGGAATGCCGCGAGGCCTGCGGCGGCGCCGGCTTCCTGATCGAGAACCGCTTCGCCTCGCTGCGCGCCGACCTCGACGTCTACGCCACCTTCGAAGGCGACAACACGGTCCTGCTGCAGCTCGTCGCCAAGCGCCTGCTGGCCGACTACGCCAGGGAATTCCGCACCGTGAACTTCGGGGTGCTGGCCCGCTACGTCGTCGGGCAGGCCACCGGTGTAGCGATCCACCGCACCGGCCTGCGCGGCGTTGCCCAGTTCGTGGCCGACTCGGGTTCGGTGCAGAAGGCGGCCCTCGCGATCAAGGACGAAGCCAGCCAGCGGGCCCTGCTGACGGACCGGGTCCAGACCATGGTGGCCGAGGTGGCCGCCGGACTGAAGGGGGCGAACAAGCTGCCGCAGCAGCAGGGAGCCGCGCTGTTCAACCAGCACCAGAACGAACTCATCGAAGCCGCCCAGGCGCACGCCGAGCTGCTCCAGTGGGAGGCGTTCACCGACGCCCTCGGCAAGGTCACGGACCCGGGCACCGAGGTGGTCCTGACCTGGCTCCGGGACCTCTTCGGCCTGTCCCTGATCGAGAAGAACCTGGCCTGGTACCTCATGAACGGCCGGCTGTCCATGCAGCGTGGCCGCACCGTGGGCGAATACATCAACCGGCTCCTGGTGAAAATTCGCCCGCACGCCCTGGACCTGGTGGACGCCTTCGGCTTCGGCCCGGAACACCTCCGCGCCGAGATCGCCACCGGCGCGGAAAAGCTCCGCCAGGACGAGGCGCGGGAGTACTTCCGCCGGCAACGCGCCAGCGGCCAGGCGCCCGTGGACGAGAAGATCCTGTTGGCCCGCACGGCCTTCGACAAGAAGGCGTCCCGGAGCTGAACTGTCACCCCAAAGACCACGGCCGCCAACGACGACGGCGCCGCTCCCACAGCCGGGGCGGCGCCGTCGCCGTCTGTTCTTCAGAAGGGGACGTCAGGAGCCGCCTGGGAGCACCGAGCGGTACACCTCGAGGGTGGTCTCGGTAATGGATTCCCAGGAGAAGTGCTCCTCCGCGCGGCGCCGGCCGGCCTGGCCCATGGCGCGGGCCCGCTCGGGATCGGACACCACCTCGATGAGCGCGGCGGCAAAGTCGGTGACGAATTTCTCCGGGTCCAGCGGGATGCCCGTGCCGTCCGTGACCTGCTCGATCGGGACCAGCAGCCCGGTCTCGCCGTGCTGGACCACCTCGGGGATGCCGCCGGTGGCGCTGGCCACGACGGCGGCGCCACAGGCCATTGCCTCAAGGTTCACGATGCCCAGCGGCTCGTAGATGGACGGGCACGCGAACGCGGTCGCGTGGCTGAGCACCTGGATCACCTCGTTGCGCGGCAACATCCGCTCAATCAGGATGACGCCGCTGCGCTGGCTCTGCAGCTCCTCGATCAGGCGGGCCGTTTCGGCCGCCAGCTCCGGAGTGTCCGCAGCACCCAGGCACAGGACCAGCTGGACGTCGGCCGGGAGCTTCGCGGCGGCCCGCAGCAGGTACGGGACGCCCTTCTGCCGGGTGTTGCGGCCCACGAAGACCACGCTCGGCCGCTCCGGATCGATGCCGAGGGCACGGATGATGTCGTCGCCCTCGTCCCGGTTCCACTGGCTCACATCGATGCCGTTGTGGACCACCTTGACCTTGGCCGGGTCGACGTCCGGGTAGCTGCGCAGGATGTCCTGCCGCATGCCCTCGGAGACGGCGATGATGGCTGCGGCGGCCTCGTAGGCGGTCTTTTCCACCCAGGAGGACACGGCGTAGCCGCCACCGAGCTGCTCGGCTTTCCATGGCCGGAGCGGCTCCAGGCTGTGGGCGCTGAGCACATGGGGAATCCCGTGCAGCAGCGCGGCGATGTGCCCGGCCATGTTGGCGTACCAGGTGTGCGAGTGCACCAGATCCGCGCCGGCAATGTCCGGGACGATCCGCAAATCCACCCCGAGCGTCTGCACGGCAGCATTCGCCCCGCCCAGGTCCCCGGGCACCGGGTAGGACGTGACCGTCGCTCCGTGGTACTCGGGTTCACGGGGCGCACCGAAGGCGCGCACCTGCAGATCCACGTGCTGGGCCAGCACCCTGCTGAGTTCGGCCACGTGGACCCCGGCGCCGCCATAGATTTCGGGCGGGAATTCTTTGGTCACAATGTCTATACGCACAAACCCCAAGGTAGTCGTTACGGTGTAACTGATCTAGTGTGAAGAACGTTCGGGCGTGCCGAACCGTTGGGGAGTTACGAAGGCGTACAGGAGCGACCACCATGCCGCATAAGAAAGTTCTGGCCATTGTCCTTGCAGGTGGCGAGGGCAACCGGCTGATGCCGTTGACGGCGGACCGGGCCAAACCCGGCGTACCCTTTGCCGGAAGCTACCGGCTCATAGACTTTGCCCTGTCCAACCTGGTGAATTCCCGGTACCTGCAGATCGTTGTCCTCACGCAGTACAAGTCGCACAGCCTGGACCGCCACATTTCCGAGACCTGGCGGATGTCCACGCAGCTGGGCAACTACGTCGCCTCGGTCCCCGCGCAGCAGCGCGTGGGCAAGAGCTGGTTCCTCGGCAGCGCCAACGCCATCTACCAGTCACTGAACCTCATCCACGACGCCAACCCGGACATTGTGGTGGTTGTCGGTGCCGACCACGTCTACCGCATGGACTTCGCCCAGATGGTGGAACAGCATGTTGCCAGCGGCGCCAAGGCAACTGTCGCCGCCGTGCGCCAGCCGCTGAACATGGCCGACCAGTTCGGCGTCATCGAGGTGGACCAGGACAATCCGCAGAAGATCGCCGCCTTCGTCGAGAAGCCCTCCTCCACGCCCGGCCTGGCCGCCGATCCCAGCCAGTTCCTCGCGTCCATGGGCAACTATGTCTTCAACGCCGACGCCCTCGTTGAAGCCCTGCACGTCGACGCGGAGCGGCTCGACACCAAGCACGACATGGGCGGCGACATCATTCCCTACTTCGTCAACCAGGGCGAGGCCGGCGTCTACGACTTCACCCTCAACGACATCCCCGGCTCCACCGAACGTGACCGCACCTACTGGCGCGACGTCGGCACCATCGACTCGTTCTACGACGCGCACATGGACCTCATCTCCCCCGTGCCGGTATTCAACCTGTACAACTCGGAATGGCCCATCTACACCCGGCAGAGCATCTCCCCGCCGGCGAAGTTTGTCCGCGGCCAGGGCGGCACCGTCGGCACGGCCCTGGACTCGATCGTAGCCAGCGGCGTCGTAGTCTCCGGCGGCATCGTGGAAGGCTCCGTGCTGTCCAACGACGTCTATGTCAGTACCTCCAGCCGGGTGCTCGACTCCGTGCTGATGGACAAGGTCAACATCGGCGAAGGCGCCGTCGTCAAACGCGCCATCATCGACAAGAACGTCAGGGTGCCCGCGGGGGCGGCCATCGGCCTGGACCACGAGCTGGACCGGGCCCGCGGGTTCAAGGTCACGGACTCCGGCATCACGGTCCTGTCCAAGGGTCAGTTCGTCCCGGAACCGGACGACGCCGAGCGGGCCTTGTCGGCCGCAAACCTGCACCTCGTGCCGGATGCTGTCAGGACCGCCACGGAAAAGTGGCCCGCCATCCGGGACTCCGTGGACAAGGTCCGCGAAGTCCAGGCCGCGGCCGTGGGTGTCGGCGTGCCCGGCACGCAGTCACCCAAAACGCCCTGAGCCGGATCTGCTGGAGCGGGAGCCCGGCGACAACGGCTGGCCGGGCTCCCTGCAGGCTGTAAAATTGGGGCAATGAGCTCCCCCGATCTGCCTTCCGAACTGATCTCTGCTGACTTGACCCCCGCCGACTTGGCGCCTGCTGACCTGGCGGCCGCCGACTTGACGGCCGAGGAAATCCAGGCCTGCCTCAAGGTCCTGAACAGCATCCACGTCTACGACGAGGAGCACCCGGACTACGTCTCGGTGCGCCGCGCCACCGGCAAAATGTTCAAGGCGGTCAAGCGGCACCGGCGCGTCAGCAAGCGGGATCTGATTGCCGACGCGGACCGGGCCGTGATCGCCCAGACCGCGACGGCGGCCCCGGACCGGATCGACGACGAAACCCGCGGCAACAAACTCGCGCCGTCCGCCACAGGCGAGATCGCCGGGCACCTGATCAAGTCGCGCCCCTGCTACATCTGCAAGCAGCATTTCACCCAGGTTGATGCCTTCTACCATCAGCTCTGTCCCGAGTGCGCCGCCTTCAGCCACAGCAAGAGGGATGCCCGCACGGACCTGAGCGGCCGCCGCGCGCTCCTGACCGGCGGCCGGGCGAAGATCGGCATGTACATTGCGCTCCGGCTGCTCCGCGACGGCGCCCACACCACCATCACCACCCGCTTCCCCAAGGACGCTGCCCGCCGCTTCGCTGCCATGGAGGACAGCAGCGAGTGGCTGCACCGGCTCCGGATCGTCGGGATCGACCTCCGCGATCCCTCCCAGGTGCTGGCGCTGACGGACACCCTGGATGCGGCCGGCCCGCTGGACATCATCATCAACAACGCGGCCCAGACCGTTCGCCGGTCCGGGAACGCCTACAAGCCCCTCGTCGACGCCGAGGACGAGCCGCTGCCCGCTGCACTCGAGGCGGCCAACGGCGGGCCCGAACTCGTCACCTTCGGCCACGCCCACGACAAGCACCCGCTTGCACTGGCCAGCACCGTGCTGGAGCATCCCGTCCTCGCCGGCGATGCCATCACCTCGCTCGCTCTGTCCACCGGCTCCGCGTCGCTGGAGCGCATCTCAGCGGGCACCGCCATCGACGCCGGCGGCCTGGTACCGGACCTGGCCACCATCAACAGCTGGACCCAGGTGGTGGACGAGGTGGATCCGCTCGAGCTGCTGGAGGTGCAGTTGTGCAACGTCACCGCTCCGTTCCTGCTGGTCAGCCGCCTGCGCGGCGCCATGAAGCGCTCCACCGCGAGGCGCAAGTACATCGTGAATGTCAGCGCCATGGAGGGCCAGTTCTCCCGCGCCTACAAGGGCCCCGGCCACCCGCACACCAACATGGCCAAAGCCGCGCTGAACATGATGACGCGCACCAGCGCCCAGGAAATGCTCGACGCCGACGGCATCCTGATGACCGCCGTCGACACCGGCTGGATCACGGATGAACGCCCGCACTACACGAAGGTCCGGCTCATGGAGGAGGGCTTCCACGCTCCCCTGGACCTCGTCGACGGTGCGGCCCGGGTCTACGATCCGATCGTTATGGGCGAGGCAGGCGCGGACCAGTACGGCGTCTTCCTCAAGGATTACAAGCCCAGCCCCTGGTAACCGTCCGCCGGGAGCTCCCGGGCCGTCTGAGGCTTGGGGTACAGGCCTTACGGCCCTAATGGACCTGCCGGGCGGTCCGTGTAACGTGGGTCTCTATGAACACGAGCGCAACGCCGCCTGACGGCCAACTGTCCATGGACCAATGCTGGATGCTGCTGGACACCGGAGTCGTCGGGCGGATCGCCTTGATCGTGGACGGCCATCCGGAGATCTTCCCGGTCAATTTCGTGCTGGAGCGCCGGGCGATTGTGTTCCGCTCCGCCGGGGGCATCAAGCTCTGGGGTGCCATGACCGCCAAGCCCGTCGCCTTTGAAATCGACGGCTATGACGTGCACGAACAGACGGCGTGGAGCGTCGTGGCCCGCGGCGAGATCGAACTGATCGAGAACCTGGCGGAAAAGCAGGCAGTCGATGCCCTTCTCCTTGAGCCATGGCAGCCGGGCGACAAGGACTACTACGTACGGCTCTCGCCGAAGGCGCTGACCGGCCGCCGGTTCAAAGTGAACAAGCCGGATCTTTGGACCACGCGTCTCTCGGATCCGCGCCGGGCTTCCTTCGAATAGACCCTGGGCCTCCTTCGAGTAGACCGGAGTCTGAGGGGCTGCTGCGGTGTCCTTGCCTATTTGGCTTCCGGGGTGTGGACGACGAGCACCGGGCAATGGGCATGCGCCACCAGGGCCGAACTCACCGAGCCCAGCAGCAGTCCCCCGAAGCCGCCATGCCCGCGCCGGCCCACGATGAGCAGGTCCGCGTCACGGCTGGCCTCGATCAGGGTGTGCCGTGGGTGGCCCTGCACGAGACGGGTGTCCAGGTTGGCCGGCGTCTCGGGGCCGAACGCCTTTCCGACGGCCTCCTGCAGGATTTCACCGGCCCGCACGTCGAAGTCGTCGATCCCCATCGCAACATAGCCGTCGTAGACCGCCGGGATGTCCCAGCACGCCAGCGCGGTCACCGAGGCCGAGAGCGGGACGGCCAGGTTCTGCGCGTAGCGGAGCGCCGCAATGGAGGCATCGGACCCGTCAACGCCGACCACGATGTTCTTGACACCCCTGGCGTCGCTCATGGCGCATCCCATTCCCTTGCTGATAGCGCGTCCTGCCCCAGCATCCCGCCCACGCCGGGGTAGGACTAGGGCCGAAAGTCACGGACCGCAGTCCGGTGGCGGTACCCGCTGAAGCGGGGGCGGCGCCGCCCGTCTGGGTCCAACGGCCCTTGTCCGGCATCAGGGTGGGGAGAAGAATTGCAGAGTCCGCTGACGGAAAACGCCGTCGGACCGTGACAATAGATTCAGTGACAATGGAGTCAGTGACAATTCAGACGGCGACACTTCAGACGGCGACAATCATTCGGCAGGCAAAGTTATCAGCACGCGCAGTCCGCTGACACGATCGGCACGGCAGGCTGGGGAGCACCGCATCACACGAGGCAGCGTCAGCGGCCGGACGGGAGAATCATGATTGCCTGGGCAGACGCAGGTCTCTCTGCACACGACGGCTTTCCGGCCGTCATCCGCGTCTTCATTCTCGACGACCATGAACTCGTCAGGCGGGGGCTGCAGGAACTCCTGGAGGGCGAAGGCTTCCTCGTCGTGGGCAGCTCCGGGTCCGCGGTAGAAGCGACACGGCGCATCCCCGCATTGCATCCGGACGTCTGTGTCCTGGACGCCCGGCTGCCGGACGGGACCGGCATCGAGGTCTGCCGGGACGTCCGTTCCGTGGACCCCTCGCTCAACTGCATCATTCTCACGAGTTTCGACGACGAACAAGCCCTGCGCGGCGCGGTGCTGGCGGGTGCGAGTGGCTATGTGTTGAAGGAAATCGGCGGCACGGACCTGATTGGGGCGCTGCGGCGGGCGGCCCGCGGAGAATCGCTGTTCGAGGACGGCGTCGCGGCGGGCATCGTCGACAGCCTGGTCGAAGCCGAAGAGGTGGACCCCCGGACGGCGTCCCTGACACCGCAGGAGCGCCGCGTGCTTGAACTCGTCGGCGGCGGATTGACGAACCGGCAGATAGCGGCCGAGATGTTCCTCGCGGAGAAGACGGTCAAGAACTACGTTTCCTCGCTGCTGGCCAAGCTTGGCTTCGAGCGGCGCACCCAGGCCGCCGTCTTCATCGCGAGCCCCGCCTCGCCCGTGACCCCCGGAAGCCACGCCGGCGAGGGAAGCCGCCACAGTATTCGCTAAGGCAGCGTCCGCTAAAGGCAGCGTCCGCTAAAGCGGGACGGACCACTCCAGGCTGGTTCCGGCGTCGGGCGCGCTGGTGATGGTGCACTCGCCGTCGAGCATCCGCGCCCGGTCTTCGAGGTTGGCCAGTCCATTTCGTTTTTCCGGATCAGCAAAGCCCGAGCCGTTGTCCGTGATGACGACTGTCACGCGGCCCTTGATCACGGCAACAGACACCGAGATGGCATCGGCGCCGGAATGCCGGATGGCGTTGCTGAGTCCTTCAGACACGACGGCCACCACGTTGTCCGCCTTGTCCGGCGTGACCGCGTCCACCGGGCCGGTGATGGTCAGCCGTGGCGTGAACGGCATGGACTTGGCGGAACTACGGGCCACGCGGCGGATCCGTCCGCTCAGCAGCTCGGTTTCTCCGCTGCTGCTCTTGAGCGAGTAAATGGTGTCGCGGAGGCTGCGGATCGCTTCATCGAGCTCGCCTGTGATGTTGCGGATCCGCTCCAGGGCGAGCTCGTCCCTGGTGAAGCGGGTCAGGCTCTGCACACTCAGTCCTGCCGCGAATATCCGCTGGATGACGAGGTCGTGCAGGTCCCGGGCGATCCGGTCGCGGTCCGTGAAGACCAGCAGTTCCTCGCGGAGCCTGTGGACGCGGGCCAGCTCCAGTGCCAGGGCCACATGGGAGCCGAAGACGGCGCCCATTTCGATGTCCGTCCGGGCGAACTGGACCTCGCCCGGTTCCCGGACCAGCAGCAGGAGGCCGTGGTGCGCACCCTGCGTACTCAGCGCCACCGCCAGGAGCGGGCCCGAGATCCCGCCGTCGATCTCACCGAAGAGCGCCGCGGCGTCGTCCAGCAGTACCGGCTCCCCGCCGTCGAGGACGTCCTGGAGCTGCGGCGCGTCCAACGTCAAGGACCGGCCGGAGAAGACGGAGCGGTGCTCACCTGCGACGCCGGCGACAATGTAGCCGGGGCCGTTGACGGCGGGCGCCACCAGCAGGGCGAGCTGCGATCCAGACTCCTGCAGCGCCCTGCTCGCTATCGGGTCGAGACCGCCGGCGGTGTAGTCCCGGTGGCTGCTGAGCATCAGCCCGGAGACGTCCATGCACGCTTCCAGCCAGCGCGCCCGGCGGCGTGCGTCGTCGTAGAGTCGGGCGTTTTCGATGGCGACGCCGGCAGCGGCGGCCAGCGCGACGGCCAGGCCTTCGTCTTCGGCGGTGAAGTCGCTGCCGTCTTCCTTCTCCGTAAGGTACAGGTTGCCGAACACCACGTCCCGGACGCGGACGGGGACGCCGAGGAAAGTCTGCATCGGCGGGTGGAGGGCAGGAAAGCCATAGGATTCCCGGTGTTTGCGCAGATCATGCAGGCGCAGCGGCCTGGGTTCGGAAATCAGCAGCCCCAATACGCCGTGGCCGGTGGGCAGCGGGCCGATCTGATGGGATAGCTCGTTGTCGATGCCGACGGTGATGAAGTGGCTGAGCGCGTGGTCGTCACCGATGACACCAAGAGCCCCGTAGCGCGCATGCAGCAGCCGGCAGGCTGACTGGACGACGCGCTCCAGGACGGCGTCCAGGCTGAGGTCCTCGGCCACCGCCACAACGGCCTCGAGCAGACCTGCCATCCGCTCCTGGGACTGCAGCAACTCCTCGCCGCGGGAGACGAATCCCTTCAACACACCATCGATCCTGGGTTGTGGCTCGGCTTCGGCCTGCTCCGGACTTTCACCCATTGAATGCATGTTCCTGGCCCCAATTCACTACCCCGCGCATCGGCGCTGACGACGTGATGCCAGAATACCCCGCGCCGGTGCCGAAAGCCCCGTGATGCCGGAGCCTGTCGCCTCCTTGTGACCTTGGGCCCTAGTTCCGCGGCGCAGCCGGGCCGTAGGCTCGGCGCCATGAGTACTGATCCCAGCCAGGCCGGCAAGCCCCTCCCAGGCCAGAACCCCCACGACGTCGAGAACCTGGACCACCACGAATGCTGGCGGCTGTTGCGCAGCGTCAGCATCGGCAGGCTGGCCGTCTGGGTGGACGACCACCCGGACATCTTCCCGATCACCTACACAGTGGACCACGGGACCCTCGTCTTCCGGACGGCCGAGGGAACCAAGCTTCAGGCCGCCACCGGTGACACGCCGGTGGCAGTCGAAGCGGACGGCATCGATGCGGACAGCGGCGTCGCGTGGAGCGTGGTGGTCAAGGGCCTGGCGGCACCGGTCGCGAACCAGCAGGAGCTCCTGGACACCGTGGGGCTGCTGCTGTTCCCCTGGCAGGGCGGCAAGAAGGAGCACTTCGTGAGGGTCACCCCGGACACGGTCAGCGGCCGGCGCTTCAAGGTGGTCCCGCCCCTGACCTGGTGGACGCCGCTGGACGACGCTACCCGCTCCGGACTCGAATAGCCCCCGAGACCCTGCATGCATTGGATGCGCTATCAGACGGAGCTGTTCTGGGGACTTCAGAGCAGCGGCAACTGATAGCGCATCCCGGCCCTGGATGCCTGCCTAGGCGAGCCGGGTGATCTCGACGCTCACGCTGAGGGCTGAGCCGCCGCCGCCGGAGAGGATGCCCTTGAGCGGCGGCACATCGCGGTAGTCCCGCCCCCGTGCCACCGTGACGTGGAAATCACCGGCCGGCTTGTGGTTCGTGGGGTCCCAGCTCCGCCATTCGCCGTCCCACCACTCGAGCCAGGCGTGCGACTGCCCGGCCACCGTCTCACCGAGTTCCGCCGTCGCCCGCGGGTGCAGGTATCCGGACACGTACCGGGCGGGAATCCCGCAGCTGCGCAGCGCACCGATGGCGAGGTGCGCGAGGTCCTGGCAGACGCCCTGCCGCTGGGTCCAGGCTTCCTCGGCGTTGGTGGTGACGCCGGTGCTGCCTTTCATGTAGGTCATCTCACCGCGCATCCACTCGACGACGGCGAGGGCCGCCTCGTGCGGGTTGCGGCCCTCGACGACGCCGGGAATGATGCTCAGCACCTCGGTGCCCGGCCCGGTGAGCTGCGACTGCGGAATCCAGTCGCTGAACTGGTTCTGGGTTTCCGGCGCGGCCAGCACGTCCCAGCCGACGATGTCCGTCTCGGACGGGATCTTCTCCACCCGGTGCACCTCGACGGTGGTCGTGGACAGCACTTCCAGGTGCTCGTGCGGCATCTGCATGTCAAAGGCCGTCACCCGGGTGCCCCAGAAGTCGCGGTAGCTGCTCAAAGCGGCCTGCGACGGCGAGACCTTCATCGAGGACTCGAGCACCACCTGCTGGGGATCCGTCAGCGGCGTCATGCGCGCCTCGTTGTAGGAGAGCGTGACGCGCTTGTTGTACTGGTAGGCGGTCTTATGGATGATGCTCAGCCGGGTCATGAAACTTCTCCCACCCAGGCCAGTTCGTCTGCCTGATTGAAGTACTTACGGGAAATGGCGTCGGAGGCCTGCGAGACGGCCTTCTGCACCCGTTCCATGTGTTCCGGCAGTTCCGACATGAGGTCATCCGTGCGGTGGAACTCCAGGAAGGTGCGGGCCTGGCCCACAATGCGGCGGGCGTCGTTGATGAACCCGACGCGCTGCGCCGAGGGGTCCAGCTTGGCGAGGCACTCGTCGGCGTCACGCAGCGCGTACACGATGGAACGCGGGAACAACCGGTCCAGGAGCAGGAACTCGGCGGCGTGCTGGTCCCCGAAGGCCGCGCGCCGGGTCCGCAGGAAGGACTCGTAGGCACCGGCGCAGCGGAGCATGTTCACCCAGGACATGCCGGCGGAGAGCACGTCCCGCGTGGAGAGCATCCGCGCCGTCATGTCGGCGCGTTCCAGCGAGCGGCCCAGGACCAGGAACAGCCAGCTCTCGTCGTGGCTGACCGTGGTGTCCGCGAGCCCGCTGACCATGGCGGTGCGTTCCAGCACCCAGTTGCAGAAGCGGTAGGTTCCTACGACGTCCTTGCGGTGCTGGTTGAGCCCGTAGTAGGTCGTGTTCAGGCTCTCCCAGAGCCCCGAGGACACCGTCTCGCGGGCGCGGCGGGCGTTCTCCCGCGCCGCGCCGAGCGAGCCGGCGATCGACGTCGCACTGTGCTTGTCATAGGCCAGCGCGTTCAGCAGCTCAGGGAGGCCGAATTCCTCGCTTTGCGGGCGGGCGCCCATGACGGCGAGCAGTTCCTGCGCGACGCTGCGCTGCTCCTCCATGGGCAGGTGGTTGAGCCGCTCGAGGTGGACGTCGAGGATCCGGGCGGTGCCGTCGGCCCGTTCCACATAGCGGCCGATCCAGAATAGGGACTCGGCGATACGGCTAAGCATTCGCGGTTACCTCCTGCGCATCCAAAATCTGCTGCTGTTGCTGCTCCGTCTGGCGGTCGCGCCAGTTGCTCTCCACGGGCCAGACCGAGACCCGCTCGCGGACCGCGATGGAAGGCCGTGGGAGCGTCTCCACCGGAACCTGCGGGGAATCCGCCAGCACCCAGGTGTCCTTGGAGCCGCCGCCCTGGCTGGAGTTCACGATCAGCGAGCCCTCCTTGAGCGCCACGCGTGTCAGCCCGCCGGGCAGGACCCAGACGTCGTCGCCGTCGTTCACGGCAAAGGGCCGCAGGTCAACGTGGCGGGGGCCGAACTTGTCGCCGCTGAGCGTGGGGACGGTGGAGAGCTGCAGCACGGGCTGCGCGATCCAGCCGCGGGGGTCGGCAATGATTCGCTTGCGCAGGGCAACGAGTTCGTCCTTGGATGCGTCCGGGCCGATCACCAGGCCCTTGCCGCCGGAGCCGTCCACGGGCTTGACGACGAGTTCGGCCAGGCGGTCCAGGACGTGTTCCCGGGCCTCCTTCTCTTCCAGCCGGAAGGTGTCCACATTGGCGATCACGGGCTCTTCGTTCAGGTAGTACCGGATCAGGTCCGGCACGTAGCTGTAGACCAGCTTGTCGTCCGCGACGCCGTTGCCCACGGCGTTGGCGATGGTGACGCCGCCGGCGCGGGCCGCGTTGACCAGGCCTGGGCAGCCGAGCATGGAATCGGCACGGAACTGCAGCGGGTCCAAGAATTCATCGTCGATGCGCTTATAGATGACGTCCACGCGCTGCTCGCCCGCCGTGGTGCGCATGTAGACACGGTTGGCGCGGCAGATGAGGTCCCTGCCCTCGACGAGTTCGACGCCCATCAGGCCGGCGAGCAGGGTGTGCTCGAAGTAGGCGCTGTTGAACACGCCGGGGGTCAGGACCACCACAGTGGGATCATCGACCCCGGACGGCGCCGTCTTCCGCAGGGCCGACAGCAGCCGGCGGGGGTACTCCTCCACCGGCCGGATCAGCTGCTGGCCGAAGGCCTCGGGGAGGCCCTTGGCCATGGCGCGGCGGTTCTCCAGGACGTAGCTGACGCCGGAGGGTACGCGCACGTTGTCCTCCAGCACACGGAAGGTCCCCTCGGCGTCGCGGACAACGTCGATGCCGGAAATGTGGACCCGCACGCCGCCGGCGGGCTCGAAGCCGTGCACCTGGCGGTGGAAGTGGGCGCTGGTGGTGACGAGCTGGCGCGGGATGACGCCGTCGGACACCACGGTCATCTTGTCGTAGACATCGTTGAGGAAAGCCTCGAGGGCCCGCACACGCTGGGCCACGCCGCCCTCCAGGACGGCCCACTCATCGGCCGGGATCACCCGGGGCACGATGTCCAGCGGGAAGGGCCGCTCCTCCCCCGCGAAGTCGAAGGTGACGCCGCGGTCCAGGAAGGTCCGGGCCATGGAGTCGGCGCGGGCGGTGACGTCCGCCAGCGAGAGTTCGCTCAGGGCGCCGGACACCTGCCCGTAGGACTTCCTGGCCAGCTGGCCGGGGGTAAACATCTCGTCGTAGGCGCCGGTGCGTCCGGCGGCCTCGGCGTAATCCTGGAAAAGGTCAGACATGGCCACTAGCCAACCACCTTTTTGTTACGAAATCATTTCCGGGGTGCGTGGGCAGTTCGCCTGCCGGGCGGAGTCGGCGCGGCGTGCGGGCCGGAGCGGCAGCCGTGGCGGTTGCGGTTGCGGTTGGGTTGCGGGATTCCGGGGGCCATCCGGCATGGTTGAGTGCGTGCCCCTGTTCAGCCCGAAGTCCCCAGCAGCGATTTATGAAACAGCCCTGTACCGAGCAGCGCCCGGCCTGCTGGCGGCCGCGGCCGCCGTCGGGGTGGCCCTTGCCATCCATGCCCTTGTTCCCGTGCTCCCGGCGATGACCCTGGCCGTGGTGCTCGGTCTGCTGTCGGCGAACCTGCCGGGCGTGGCCGTCTGGAGCGCCGGGCGTGCCCGGCCGGGGCTGGACTTCGCCGGCAAACACCTCATGCGCAGCGGGATCGTGGTGCTGGGCCTGAAGGTCAGCCTCGTCGACGTGCTGGGCCTGGGCGGGCCCGCGCTGCTCCTGATCACCGGCGTGGTCCTGGCCGCCTTCGCGGGAACTTACGGCATCAGCCGGCTCTTCCGGCTGCCGCCCCCGGTGTCGCTCCTGATCGCCACCGGCTTTTCCATCTGCGGCGCATCGGCCATCGGTGCCATGGCGGCGGTGCGCCGGATCCGGCAGCAGGACACCGTGCTGCCGATCGCGCTCGTGACGTTGTGCGGCACGCTGGCCATCGGCGTGCTGCCGCTGCTGATGCAGCCGCTGGGACTGGGCCCGGATGAATTCGGGGCGTGGGCGGGGGCATCGGTGCACGACGTCGGCCAGGTGGTGGCCACCGCGCAGACGGCCGGGGCCTCGGCGCTCGCGGTCGCCGTCGTCGTCAAACTCACTAGGGTGGTCCTGCTGGCGCCGATGGTGGCCGCCGCGGGCCTGCACCACCGCAACGGCCAGCATCGCAACGGCTCTGCCGTTTCCGGGGGCAGGCGGCCCCCGATCGTCCCGCTGTTCGTCATCGGCTTCCTGGCGCTGGCCGCCCTGCGCTCGACGGGCTGGCTGTCCCCGGCCGTTCTGGACGCTGCCGCCGTACTCCAGGACCTGCTGCTGGGCATGGCACTCTTCGGCCTCGGTTCTGCTGTGCGGGTCGCCCAGCTGCTGCATACCGGGGTCCGGCCGTTGCTGGCCGCGCTGGCTTCCTGGCTGCTGATTGCCCTGCTGGGGCTGGGCGCTGCCGTCATCATGATTAGATAGCTGGGTGTCGAACCAGAACCTGCGCCGCGATGAAGCGGCAACACGCTCAGCCCTGATCACCACGCACAGCTATGACGTGTCCCTGGACGTGCGGCAGGCGGCGGATCCGAACGTTGCCGGCTACACCAGCCGCAGCGTCATCAACTTTTCCGCGAGCGAGCCCGGGGCTTCCACCTTCCTGGACTTCATCAGCAGCGACGTGCACAGCGTCTTCCTCAACGGCACGGGGCTGGCCGTTGCCGACATCACGGACGGCGCCCGGATCCGGCTCGACAACTTGCAGGCCGAAAACCAGGTTTCGGTCACCGGCACGGCGCTGTTCAGCACCTCCGGCGAGGGCATGCACCGTTTCTTCGACCCGGCAGACGGGCAGTGCTACCTCTATACCCAGTACGAACCCGCCGACGCGCGCCGGGTCTTCGCGAACTTCGAGCAGCCCGACCTCAAGGCCGAATTCACCTTCCACGTCATGGCCCCTTCGGAGTGGCAGGTCGCCTCCAACGGCATCGAAACCCAGCGCACCCAGCTGACCAGCGACCCCGTCACGAGCCGCTGGGACTTCGCCCCGACCAAGGCGATGTCCACCTACATCACCACCGTGCTCGCCGGTCCGTACTTCAAAGCCGCAGACTCCTGGCACGGGGTACTCGGGGACGGGACGGTCCTGGAGGTGCCGCTGGCGCTGTACTGCAGGGCATCCATGGCGTCCTCCTTCGACACCGAGGCGCTCTTCACGCTCACCCGGAACGGCCTCGACTTCTTCAACGGGCTCTTCGACTTCCCGTACCCCTGGGGCAAGTACGATCAGGCCTTCGTGCCGGAGTACAACCTGGGTGCGATGGAGAACCCCGGGCTCGTGACTTTCACCGAAAGCTACGTGTTCACCTCGCGGGCCGCCGATTCGCAGTACCAGGCCCGCGCCAACACTCTGCTGCACGAGATGGCGCACATGTGGTTCGGCGACCTCGTCACCATGCAGTGGTGGGACGATCTGTGGCTCAAGGAGTCCTTCGCGGACTACATGGGGACCCTCGGAGTGGACCGGACCACGGATTGGGACACGGCGTGGGTGAACTTCGCCAACAACCGCAAGGCCTGGGCGTATGTACAGGACCAGCTGCCGACCACGCACCCGATCGTCGCCGATATCCCCGACCTCGAGGCGGCCAAGCAGAACTTCGACGGGATCACCTACGCCAAGGGTGCCTCCGTGCTGAAGCAGCTCGTCGCCTATGTGGGCTTCGAGGCCTTCATCGCCGGTTCACGCCAGTACTTCAAGGACCACGCCTATGGCAACACCACCCTGGCCGAGCTGCTGGCTGCGCTCGGCGCCGCCTCCGGCCGCGACCTCGGGGACTGGGCCCGCCGGTGGCTCCAGACCTCGGGCATCTCGACCCTCTCCAGCGAGATCGACGAGCACGACGGCGTCCTGGCCGCAGTGACGCTCGTGCAGGACGCCGAGGATCCGATCACCGGCCTGCAGGAACCCCGGCCGCACCGGCTGCGGATCGGATTCTACGACGTGGACGACGCCGGCGCCCTCGTCCGCGGGGACAGTGTGGAGACCGATGTCAGCGGCCCCCGCACGCAGGTGGCTGAGCTGGCCGGCAAGCGTCGGCCGGCCCTGCTGCTGGTGAACGACGACGACCTCAGCTACGCCAAGGTGCGGCTGGACGCGCACTCCGAAGCCACCGTGCGGAGCTCCCTCGACAAGCTCAGCGACCCGATGGCCCGGGCCCTGTGCTGGACCGCGCTGTGGGATTCCGCCCGCGACGCCGTCACGCCGTCGACGCTGTATGTCCAGGCCGTGCAGCGCTTCGGCCCGGCCGAGACCGGCATCGGGGTGCTGCTCAACGTGCTGGGCAATGCCGCGACCGCGATCGAACGCTATGTGCCGAGAGCGCAGCGCGACGACGTGCGCCACGAATTCCTCACCGTGGCAGCCACCGAACTGCTCAAGGCCGAACCGGGCTCCGACCAGCAGCTGGCCTGGGCCCGCACCCTGGCCGCGACCAGCCGCTACGACGCCGGCCGGCTGGACCTGCTCCGCGGTATCCTGGCCGGCAGCACCGTAGTCGAAGGCCTCGCCGTCGACGCCGAACTGCGCTGGAATTTCTGGCACGCCCTGGCGGCCAACGGACAGGCGACCCCCGCCCAGCTCGATGAAGAGCTGGTCCGGGACAACACCGCCGCGGGCAAGTCCGGCCACGCCACGGCCATGGCAGCCCGCCCCGAAGCGGCCGTCAAGGAAGCGGTCTGGAATGCGGCAGTCCACGGCACCGCACTGTCCAACCAGCTGCTGAGCGCCACCATCGCCGGCTTCAACTCCGGGCCGGCGGCACTGCTAGCGTACTTCACCGACCGCTACTTCGAATGCCTGGAACAGGTGTGGGCCGGCCGCAGCATCGAGATCGCCGGCCGGATCGTCCGTGGCCTCTACCCGGCCGCGCAGGACCTCGACGGGCATGGCGGCACCCCGGAGACCCACGCCGTGATTGTCCGGAGCGACAACTGGCTGGCCGAACACGCGGACGCGCCCCGTGCGCTGCGCCGCATCATCATTGAACAGCGCAGCCAGCTGCACCGTTCCCTAACGGCACAAGCACTGACGCCACAGGCCCTGATAGCACAGCCGCTCGCGCAGGGCCGGTCTTAGCGGCGCTTCAGAAAGGGATCCGCCGGGGTTGCTTTTCCAGGCTTGGGCTTGCGGTCCAGCACGAGGGCCGCGGCGATGCCGAGCATCCAGATGTCCTTTGCCAGCGCAGTTCCCTGCGGGCTGGGACGGATGCCATCCTCCAGCGTCATGCCGGGTGTCCTCAGGTACATGGTGAACAGGGACCCGGAGAAGATCCCGAGACCGATCCCGGCCAGGCGGCTGGGCAGGAAGGGTGTCAGCAGTGCCGCACCCAGGGTCATTTCCGCGTAGCTAAGCATTTTGCCGAACTTTTCGGCGTCGATTCTGCTGACCGGCGGAATGACCTTGGCTGCCATGGCCTGAAGCCCGGCCGCGCTGTCTTTGTCCAGCTTGCGTTTGCCCCAACCGGCATTCAGGATGAATGCTCCTGTGGTCAGGCGGAGAGGGATGTGGGTGAGTCTCACGGTCGGCTCCTTTCATGATATTTCGTGATAATTCGGCCCGGCGTGGCGCAGCGGGTCATGTCTTCACGCGTTCCCCTGATGCCGCGGACTTCTCGATGGCGGCAATGGTCTCGTGGCGGGCGACGGCGTCGGCGAAGTCCGGCACGGCGTGGGTGCCGTTGTCGATGTCTGCCGCGAACGCCGCGTAGGCGCGCGCGACGTTATATGCCGGCGATCCTTCCAGGCTGCTGAGCGCGGGCCATTTCTGTGCCGGCGCAGGGACGTCAAGTTCGGTGGGCTCGTTCCGCCCTTGCGCTCCCCGGACGGACAGGGGGTAGATTTCGGGGTATGCGGCGTCGGCGGTGATCCGGAGTGTTCCGTCGGTGCCGTTGATTTCCCAGAGGAACCCGGTGCCGCCGGCCACTCCCTCACGGATGTGGACACTGGCGGTCGCTCCGGACGTGAGAGTGCCGATCACGGCGATTTGGTCGGGCGCCGTTTTGACGATCTGTTCCCCGGTCTCATCGATGGTGATGAGCGGCCTGCGAAGATCCGACACGGCCGACAGGTCCGCGAACTCGCCCAGTACGTAGTTGAGTGTGTCCAGGCTGTGCCCGACTGCGATCGTGAGCACGTTGGCCCCGTTTGTCTTGTCGAGCATGTAGGCGTTGGGCCGGCCCACGACGTTGCCCGGGACCGACAGCCCGAGCATGGTCGTTGAGAGGACCTCGCCGACGTATCCGTCGCTGAGCAGCTCCTGGACGAACTGGATCGCGGGGGCCTGGCGGGCCTGCAGCCCGACGGCCGTAGGCACCCCGTGCTCCGCGGCGAGTCCGGACATCGCCCGGGCGTCGCCGAGGTCGCGGCCAAGCGGCCACTCGCAGTAGACGGCCTTGCCGGCGGCAAGGGCGGCGGAGACGAGCTCTCGATGGTGCGGGACCTTGACCGTAACGGCGACCACGTCGATGTCCGGTCGGGCCAGCAGCTGCTCGTGGTCGGAGAACACCGCACGCACCCCGTAGGCTTCGCCTGCTGCGTGCGCGGATTCCGCGCTGTGCGCGCTCAGTGCCCGGATCTCGTAGTTCGGCAGCGCGCGCAGGGCAGGGATGTGGGCGGTGGCAGCCCAGCCCCGCATGGGGCTGACCCCGAGGATCCCGACACCCAACGTCGATTCAGGCATGGCTAGAACCCCAGCGGCTCATCGCAGAGGACCAAGGTGAGGCGCTCCGGTGCCCACTTGCGATTGATGATGAGAACTTTGTTTACGACCCGAGTCCGGAGGGGCTCGTACCTACCGGCGGTTCGCGTCACGCGCGCCTCCTCCGCCGAAACCGGGAATCCCCGGCGGAGTGCCCTGTCGAGGGGCTCGACTTCACTCATGAGACGGTCCTCCTCACCGCTCCCATGTACTTGCGATTGCAAATACCTATGGGGTTAACTGGTGGATATGCACGAAAATTCCCCACCTGGTGATGTGGCTGCTTTCTTCGGCCGGCTTGTTGAGGACTCGCTGCCGGGTCGGCGCGGAGAGCCGGCGTGGCGCGCTTTACTGCAGGCGCACGCGACGCTGATGCGCCAGCTCGACACCGATCTCCGGGCGGACACGGGGCTCCGCCTCACCGACTTCGACGTCTTGGCTCAGCTGGCCGAGACAGGCGGGCAGCTGAGGATGACTGACCTGGCCGCCCGCACGCTCCTCTCGCGCTCGGGGTTGACGCGCCGCGTCGCGAGGCTGGTCGATGAGGGTCTGGTACGTCGAGGAAACACCGCTGAGGACGGGCGCGGCGTAGTGGTCGCCCTGACCGACGCCGGTATCGCCCGGTTGACCGAAACCGTGCCGGTCCATCTTCGCGATGTTTCGAAACTGTTCGTCGAGCGGCTCGACGATCAGGAACTCGCCGTTCTCGAGACCGCCCTGAGAAAAGTCATCGTCCACTGCACGTTCGGCTGAGCATACGAGGGTGCGACGTGCGCAGCTGGGCGCGGGGTCCAGGTGCTAGGGCACCCGGTGCAGCCACTCCGCCGTGCCGAACTTGTCGTCGACGCGCCGGCGGGCGGCGTCGAGTTCGGCGTCGGTGAGTTCCGACGGCGTCGCGGCGTAGCGTTCGGTGAAGACCTCCATCATCGCCGCGACGATCTCGCTGCGGGCCAGGCCGGTCTGGCGCCGGAGCGGGTCCACCCGTTTCTTGGCGCTCGTGGTGCCCTTATCGGAGAGCTTTTCCTTGCCGATGCGCAGTACCTCAACCATCTTGTCGGCGTCGATGTCGTAGCTCATGGTCACGTGGTGCAGCATCCCGCCGTTGGCGAGCCGTTTCTGGGCCGCGCCGCCAATCTTGCCCTGGTCCGTGGCGATGTCGTTGAGCGGGACGTAGAAAGCGCTGATGCCCACTTTTTCGAGTGCCGCCATCACCCAGGCGTCCAGGAAGCCGTAGGAATCGGCGAAGCTGATCCCGTCCACGAGGGTCTGCGGGAGGTACAGCGAGTAGGTGATGCAGTTTCCGGCCTCCATGAACATCGCTCCCCCGCCGCTGATCCGGCGCACCACGCTGATGCCGTGCCGGGCCACTCCTTCAGGGTGGAGTTCGTTGCGGACGGACTGGAAGCTGCCGATGATGACGGAGGGCTCTTCCCAGTCCCAGAAGCGCAGCGTCGGGTTGCGGCGCCCGGCGCCGACCTCTTCGGTGAGGACCTCGTCCAGGGCGACGTTGACGTGGGTGGGCAGCACGGAGGGGCCGATGATGTTCCAGTGGTGGTCCGCCCAGCCGGTGGCCTTCGCGAGGGCGCGGCGTACGGTGACCGCCACGGCGTCGGCGGAGAAGCCGAACAGGACCGCGTCGGCCGGGAGGGCGGCGTCCACCGCCGCGGCGGTGTCCGCGGCGCCGGCGTCCGCCGGCAGACCGGTCAGGGCCCGGTTGATCTCCAGCAGCGCTTCGTCCGGCTCCAGGAAGAAGTCCCCGCTCACCGAGACATTCGCGAGCATGCCGTCGACGACATCGAAGTCGGCGACCACGAGCTTTCCGCCGGGCACCTTGTACTCCCCGTGGTGGCGGCCGCCGCCGTCGTCGGCCTTGCCGGAAGCGGGACCCAAGGGGATCGTTGTCATGTGCTTAATCCTGCCACGACGCCGCTGCGTCAAGTGCACTCGGCCGGACGCAAAAAGCCCGCACCGTAAGCGGTGCGGGCTTTTCCAATAGACCTTGGGGAGAAGTTATTACTTCTTGCCGCCGAAGCCCTTGAAGCGAGCGTTGAAGCGCTCGACGCGGCCAGCAGAGTCCATGATGCGCTGCTTGCCCGTGTAGAACGGGTGGGACTCCGAGGAGATTTCGACGTCGATAACCGGGTAGGTGTTTCCGTCTTCCCACTCGATGGTCTTCTTGGAAGACACGGTGGACTTGGTCAGGAACTTGACGCCGGAAGCCAGGTCGTTGAAAACAACAGCTTCGTACTTCGGGTGAGTATCAGACTTCATAATTGGACCTTTGTTCGCACAACTGGATTTTGCCAGCTGCCAGGTATGAATGGGATGGCTTGCGGAATGCACCGGACGGCCAGCTATCAATCATAGCGGAAAGTCAGCGTCACTGCCGAACACTTAGTCCCGGGGCCGCAGCTCCCAGAACGCGACGGCGGATGCCGCCGCGACGTTAAGGGAGTCGACGCCGGCGCGCATCGGGATCTTCACGGCGAGGTCGACGGCGGCGAGCGTGCCTTCGCTCATGCCGGCGCCCTCCGTTCCGAGCACGAGCGCCAGCCGTTCCGGGTTCCGGACCGCCAGGTCCTCGAGGGAGACGGCATCCTCGGTGAGCTCCATGGCCGCCACGGTGAAGCCCAGGTCCCGGAGCATGGCCAGGTCCCCCGGCCAGTCCTCCAGCCGCGCCCACGGGACCTGGAACACCGTCCCCATGCTGACCCGGACGCTGCGGCGGTAGAGCGGGTCCCCGCAGCGCGGCGAGACGAGGACGGCGTCCACGCCCAGTGCGGCCGCGGAACGGAAGATCGCGCCGACGTTGGTGTGGTCCACGATGTCCTCCAGCACGGCAACCCGGCGGGCACCGGCGAGCAGTTCGGGCAACGGGACCGGAGCCGGCCGGTGCATGGCCGCCATGGCTCCGCGGTGCAGGTGGAAGCCGGTGATGTCCTCGAGGAGCCCGGCGGAGCCGATATAGGCCGGCACATCCGGGTACTCCTCGAAGACATCCGCGAGGTCCTGGATCCATTTCTCGGCGAGGAAGAAGGAGCGCGGCCGGTGCCCTGCCGCCAGCGCCCGGCGCAACACGCGCGAGGACTCCGCGATGTACATGCCCTCGGCGGGTTCGCGCAGCTTCCGCAGGTGGACGTCCGTCAGCTGGGTGTAATCGGAGACGCGCGGGTCGTCGGCCGATTCAAGATAGTGGAAGGTCACGGGCGGTCACTTCGGCAGGTCATTTCAGCAGGTTGGCGATCATGAAGCCCAGGGCGACGAGGCCGAGGACGAAGATGACCCCGCGCAGGACCCCCGGCGACAAGCGGCGGCCCACCTTGGAGCCGATCACGCCGCCGATCAGCGAGCTGACGGCGATCAGCCCCACGACGGCCCAGTTGATCCGGCCGAAGGCAAAGAGCAGGTACGAGGCGGCCGCGACGACGTTCACACCCAGGACCAGGATGTTCTTCATGGCATTGGCGTTCTGGATGGTCCCGGTCATGAAGACGCCGAGGATGCCGACCAGCAGGATGCCCTGGGCCGCGACGAAGTACCCGCCGTAGACGCCGGCCAGATACACCAGGACCACGAGCAGGATGCTGTGGCGCCGGTCCCGGATGGCGTGTTCGGGGTTCTCTTCCCGGTTCCGCACCCATTGCTGGAGCTTGGGCTGGAACACCACCATCAGCAGGGCCACCACAATGAGGGCCGGGGCGGCGTAGTGGAAGACCTTCTCGGGCAGGTGCAGCAGCAGGTAGGCTCCGCTGACGCCGCCCAGGAGCGAGGCGGGCAGGAGCCGGAGCAACTGCCTGCCCCGGCCGGTGAGTTCCTTCCGGTAGCCCCAGGCCCCGGCGGCGCTGCCGGCCACTAGCCCCATCGCGTTGCTGATGGACGCCGTGACGGGCGCGTAGCCGAGGGCGATCAGCACCGGGAACGTGACGAGGGTTCCGGACCCGACAACGCTGTTGATGGTGCCTGCCCAGAGCCCGGCGAAGAAGATGAGGACGCTACTGAGGAACTCCACGCGCTGTCAGGGGCCCGTCAGCGGCGGGCTGCGGCGGTGTAGCGTCCCGCTGTGACGCTGACGTCCAGCGGCAGCCCGAACGTCTCGCTCAGATTTTCCGCGGTGAGGACCTCCGCCAGCGGACCCTGGGCCACCACGCCGCCGTCGCGCATCAGCATGGCGTGGGTGAATCCCGGCGGGACCTCTTCGAGGTGGTGCGTGACGAGGACGATCGCCGGGGCGGCCGCGTCGCGGGCGAGTTCGCTGAGACGGTGGACGAGGTCTTCGCGGCCGCCGAGGTCGAGCCCGGCGGCGGGTTCGTCGAGGAGCAGCAGTTCCGGGTCCGTCATGAGGGCCCGGGCGATCTGGACGCGCTTCCGCTCCCCCTCGGACAGCGAGGCGAAAGGACGGTTGAGCAGCGGGCCCATGCCCCATTCGTTGAGCAGGCCAAAGGCGCGGCGCTCGTCGTCCCTCTCATAGCCTTCGCGCCAGCGGCCGGTGACACCGTAGGCGGCCGTCACGACGACGTTGAGGACCTTCTCTTGCTCGGGGATCTGGTTGGCCAGGGCCGCCGAGGACAGGCCGATCCTGGGCCGGAGCTCGAAGACATCGACGGCGCCGAGGATTTCCTCCAGGATGCCGGCCATGCCGCTCGTGGGGTGGATCCGGGCGGCGG
Organism: Arthrobacter sp. UYCu723; assembly: GCF_054059215.1. NCBI lineage: Bacteria > Bacillati > Actinomycetota > Actinomycetes > Micrococcales > Micrococcaceae > Arthrobacter > Arthrobacter sp. UYCu723. The sequence goes on along the minus strand of NZ_JBSSBW010000001.1, from coordinate 3,953,951 downwards.
CGATCTGCAGCAGTGTGGTCTTACCGGCACCGTTGGGGCCCAGGATCACCCAACGCTCGCCTTCCTTGACCTGCCAGTCCACCTTGTCCAGGAGCGTTTTCGCCCCACGTACAACGCTGACGGCGGCCATTTCAAGAACATCACTCATAGGAGTAGACACTAGGACAAAAAAGCGGACTACTGATAACCGGAGGCGCGCCCGCGTGCGGGTGCGCGCCGGGTCCGCGCGTCGCGTCCGGCGCGTCCGGTCCATTCAGGGAAGTCGCCGCAGCGAAACGAATTCGGGCGCCGGCCGGGCGCTGGCTAGGATTGCAGCCATGAGTTCGAACGTGACTGCGGTCAGCTATGCCCCGAAATTGCGCCTTTCCGACGTGCAGCGCCTCCGGGCCGCGCTCACCGCAGCCGGCGTGAGCGTCGACGCGGAAAGCCGCACCGGGGACGGCCGCTTCGAGGTGTACTCGGCGGACTGCTCACTGGAGTCCGGGACGGCCGCGGAGCTCGCGGAACTCCGCCGGGTGGCGGCCGGCGCAATCGAGGGCGTGGATACGGCGATCGTGCCGGCCTCGCTCCGGAATGCCCCGCGGAAGTTCCTGATCATGGATGTGGACTCCACCCTGATCCAGCAGGAGGTCATTGAACTCCTGGCAGCCCACGCCGGAAAACGCGAAGAAGTCACGGCTGTCACCGAGGCCGCCATGCGCGGCGAACTGGACTTCGCCCAGAGCCTCCACGCCCGGGTGGCGGTGCTCGCCGGACTGCCGGCCGACGTCGTCGATTCGGTCCGGGCCGAAGTGAAACTCAGCGACGGCGCGGCGGAGCTGGTGGCCGCCTTCAAGGCCGCCGGCCACGTCGTGGCAGTGGTCTCCGGCGGGTTCAACCAGATCCTGCAACCCATCGCCGAAGGCCTGGGGCTGGACTACTGGATCGCCAATGAACTCGAAATCGTGGACGGCGCCCTGACGGGGAAGGTGCTCGGCGATGTGATCGACCGGGCGGCCAAGGAAAAGTACCTGCGTGAATGGGCCGCCGCGGAAGGAATCCCGCTGGAGCACACCATTGCCGTGGGCGACGGCGCCAATGACCTGGACATGCTGGGGGCCGCCGGGATCGGCGTCGCGTTCAACGCCAAGCCGGCCGTCCGCGCCGTCGCGGACGCCACCGTGAACATGCCGTATCTCGACGCGGTGCGGTACATCGCCGGTGTCTGAACCGAATGTATTTCTAGGGCCTGTTGCTTTCGATTGAGCGGCCGATGATGCGCGCGCCTTCCGGGAAGGCGCCGGGGTTGGGTCCGGCGTAGTTGAGCCGGATGAACGGGCCCGCCGGTTCGGCGGGGAACCATTCGGTGCCGGCGGCGATGATGACCCCGGCACTCTCGCAGTCGCGGGTGAGCTGTTCGAGGTCGGTCCCGTCGGGCAGCCGGGCCCAGAGGTTCAGCCCTCCCTTGGGGATGTGGCTGATGTGAGCCTGCGGGGCGTGCTCTCGCAGGCTGGTGACCAGGAGGTCGCGGCGCGATTGGAGCTGGTGCCGGAGGCTTCGCAGATGCGTCTGCCAGGCAGGCTGGGTGACGACATCGAGTGCCGCGGCCTGGAGAAGGCCGCTGACATACATCGACTCGGCTCCGCGGTCGGCAAGGATGCGTTCACGGGCCGGGCCGCGGGCGATGACCGCGGCAACCCGGACGGCCGGGGATACGCTTTTCGTCAGTGAGCGAAGGTAGACGACGTGGCCGGAATCATCCCTCGCGGCCACGGGGACGGGGGTGGAGGTGATGCCGAAGTCGTGTGCCCAGTCGTCCTCAACGAGGAACGCGCCGTGCTCTCGCACGACGTCCAGGACTTGTTCGCCGCGCCGGGCCGGCCATTGCGCTCCGGTGGGGTTCGCGTAGTTCGGCTGCGCGTAGAACATCCGTGCGCCGGTCTCCGCGAAGGCCCGGGCCAACTCGTCCGGGCCGGGACCGTCCGGTCCGCTGGGCAGAGGGACGACACGGACGCCGGCCTGCGCTGCAGCGAGGATGGCGCCCCAGTAGGTCGGGGATTCCATCAGCAGGGTCTGCCCATGGCCCACCAGGGCCCGGAAGATGGAGCTGAGTCCGCTCTGGCTTCCCGGCAGCACGATGACGTCGCTCGGCGTCGGCGGGGTGACCCCTGCCGGGGTCGAGGTGCCGAGTTCGTGGGCGAACCAGGACTGCAGTTCGGGAAGCCCCGCGGCCGGTGGGCGAGCCAAGGCGGCGTCGCCCCGGGCTGCCCTGGTGAGTGCTGCACGCACCAGGCGTTCCGGCAGGAGTTCCCGGTCCGGATAGCCGGAATGGAATGCGATGACATCGTTCGACGCGCTGCGCATCGCAGTGGAGGCCGAGCGAAGAGGCGCCTGGGGCGAACGAAGCGCCGCCGTCTGCCAGCCGTAGTCCGACGGTCGGGCGGTCCGGACGGCGCGCACGAAGGTCCCGACCCCTGGCCGGCTCTCGATCAGGCCCTGTGTGGTGAGGGTCTCCAGGGCCTTCTGCACCGTCACGGGGCTGGCGTGGTATTCGGCAACCAGCGACCGCGTGGACGGCAGCCGGGATCCCGGCGCCGCTCCGGCGATCCATTCCCTGAGTCGCGCGGCAATTCGGGAACTGCTATCGTTGTTCATGAGAGACAATAGTAGCGCTACTACACTTATTCGCCCAGTGATACTGCACCGACAGCCTAACGGTCTGCGGTGGGGCCTCCTCGGAGTAGCGGCGTTCTCGTTCACTGTCCCGTTCACGAGGCTGGCCGTCGCGGGGCTCTCGCCGCTGTTCATCGGGTCCGCCCGCGCCGTGATAGCCGCAGTCCTGGCCGCCTTCGCCCTCTCCCTCACCCGGCAGCGTTTTCCTCGCGGCGCACAGTGGACGCGGCTCGCGGTGGTCGCCGGCGGGATCGTCGTCGGCTTCCCGCTGCTCACCTCCTTCGCCCTCACGACGGCGCCCGCCACCCACGGCGCCGTCGTCATCGCGCTGCTTCCGGCCGCGACGGCAACGGCCGCAGTCCTCCGCGCCCGCGAGCGTCCACGGAAAGCCTTCTGGGTCGCGACAGCCATTGGTGCGCTGGCGGCGATAGCTTTCGCCTTTGCGCAGTCCGGGGGCCTCGGGCAGCTGCACTGGGCGGATCTGCTGCTCCTCGGCGCAGTAGTGGCCGCCGCCATCGGCTACGCGGAAGGCGGCCTGCTCGCACGTGAACTCGGCGCGTGGCAGACGGTGTCCTGGGCCCTTGTCCTCGCATCCCCGCTTATGGTCTTCCTGGCGGCGCTCTCCGCGGCCCGGCAGCCGCCGTCGGGCACGCCGGTCCAGTGGGCTGCCCTCGCCTACCTCGGCATCGTCAGCATGTTCCTCGGCTTCTTCGCCTGGTACCGCGGCCTGGCCATCGGCCCCATGGCCCAGGTCAGCCAAATCCAACTCGTCCAGCCCGTCCTGAGCATCTGCTGGGCCGGACTCCTGCTGGGCGAGACACTGACCTGGACCACCATCTTCGGCGGCCTCGCCGTCATCCTCTGCGCCGGCATCGCTGTCCGCGTCCGGCTCAACCCGCCGCCCACGCCGCGGAATCGCTCATGACCCCCGGACCACGAAGTTCCTCGACCAACAAAGGAAGAACCGCATGTACACCCCAGCGCACTTCGCAGCCGGCCCCGACGCGATCCATGACCTCCTCACCCGGCCGGCCGCCGCCAACCTTGTCACCATGACCTTGCAGGGCCTGCTCGCCACCCTGCTGCCGTTCGTCTACGATTCGTCGGTCGGTGAACATGGCGCCCTGCACGGGCACCTCGCCCGGAACAACGCCCAGTGGTCGGAACCCGCGATCGGAGAATCACTCGTCATCATCCAGGGCGCGGACGCCTACATTTCGCCCTCCTGGTACGCCTCGAAAGCCGAACACGGACGCGTCGTGCCAACCTGGAACTACTCCACAGCCCATGTGTACGGCCAACTGGTCATCCACGACGACCCGGCCTGGCTCGGAAATCACGTTCGACGGCTGACGGACCTCAACGAAGCCAACTCAGACCGCCCGTGGACCGTGGACGATGCCCCCGAGCGCTACATTTCCGGCCAGCTGCGCGCCATCGTGGGCGTCGAACTGCTGATCACAAGGATCGAAGCGAAGACCAAACTCAGCCAAAACCGGACCGGCACCGACATCGACGGCGTTGTGGCCGGACTTACTGCCCAGGGGCTGGCGGAGAGCGCCGCCGACGTTGAACGAGCAAGACGAAACCGGGACGCTGGCCGCCCGTTGGACGCGGGGCCCTCCCTATGAAACCTGGCCGGTCGCTCGGCCGGGCCGCCGATGATGCCTGAGGAGAGGGGCAGGCCCCATCTCCTCAGCTCGGGCCGAGGACGGGGCGCTGCCGGGAGATGGGGCTGCCCCGCCCCCTGCTGGTTCTTTGCCCGTGCCGGACGTTTAGCTGTTGCTCTTGTCCGTTGTTGCTTTGTCGAAGTAATCGGCGCCGCCGACGTACTCGGTGTGGCCTGTTTCGACGTCGGCCGTCACCATCTTGGCCACCTCGGCGGCGAACTCGGAGACCGAGTACAGCTTTCCGGCCTCGGCGCGGCGGGCCTCGATGGCGCCCGGGTTGGAGCGGTCCAGCAGGGTGGCCGTGACGGTGCCCTCGATCATGTCGCCGGACACGACGACGAGCAAGATGCCCTTCTCGGCGAGGCTCGGGACGAGTTCACGGAGGGCATCCTCGCCGGCGCGCTTGCTGCGGGCCACCGGCTCGTAATCCGGCATGGTGGGCACGGTGTCGATGAAGTGGGCCTGGTGGCTCGTCACGAAGACGACGCGGGAGCCCTCGGGCATCAGGGGCACGGCGGCGTTCAGCATGTTCACTTGGGCATCGCGGTTGAGCTTGAGGGCATATCCCTCCTCCATGCCCGACTCCATGCCGCCGGAGGCATTCAGCACCAGCACGTCGAGTGAGCCGAAGTTTTCCATGGCCGCGCTGGCCAAAGCCTGAACGCCTGCCTGGGTGGTGAGGTCCGCACCGACGGCGGCCGCGCGGCCGCCGGCGGCCTCGATCTCTGCGACCACCTTATTGGCGCGCGGTGCCTTCTGGCGGTAGTTCACGACGACGGCGGCACCCTCGGCCGCCAGGTACTTGGCGACTTCGGCGCCGATTCCCCGCGATGAGCCGGTCACAATTGCGGTCTTATTGTCCAGCAGTCCCATATACGAGCTCCTTTGTTCCAAACGTCCAAAAACGGTGGGTCTGCAGTCCATCATGCCAGCGTTGCAGGGCTTTTCCGTTGTTCAGGATCCACAAAGAAGCCACAGCGGGCTAGTTCCGGGTCGGATCGGGCCGTGCCCGGGCTGCCGGGCGGTCCCGTCAGCTGAGGTCGATCCTGATCTTCTTCGTGGTCGACTCCGGTGGTGCCGCCGGCACGGGCGCCCGGACTTCAAGGACGCCGTCCTTGTAGGTGGCAGTGATGTCTTCGTCCTTCGCGCCGGGTGGCAGCGCGATGCTGCGCTGGAAGGAGCCGTAGCGGAACTCCGAACGGTACCCCATCTTGCTCTTGTGCTCGGACCTCTCCACGCGCTCAGCCCTGATATGGAGCATGCCCTCGCTCACGGAGACGTCGACGTCCTGGTCGGGATCGATCCCGGGCACCTCCGCCCGGACCACCAGGGTGTCGCCGTCCTGGAACTGCTCCACCTTGATGGACGACGTCATCGGGAGGTCACCGTCGAGGAACCGCTTGATCGGCTCCAGCACGTCCGACGGCGCCCATTTGCTGATATCAGCCATGATATTTCTCCTGATTCCATGCCCCTGCCTTGGCATAGTGAGGGGCTGTAGCCCCATTAGACACCCGGGAAGGGGCGCTGTTAAGGGCAAAAAGTCCTATCGTGGCGGCTCCGGCTGCCTCAGTGGCCCATGCCGAGGCCGCCGTCTACCGGGATGACCGCGCCGGAAATGTAGGCGGCTTCGTCGCTCGCGATCCAGCGGACGACGTCGGCCACCTCGGACGCTTCGGCGAAGCGGCCGGCGGGGACCTTTGACAGGTAGTCCTTCTGGGTCGCCTCGGGCAGTTCCGCCGTCATGTCCGTATTGATGAAGCCGGGCGCGACGACGTTCGCTGTGATGCCGCGGCCGCCGAGTTCACGGGTCAGCGAACGGGCGATCCCGACGAGGCCGGCCTTGGAGGCCGAGTAGTTGATCTGGCCCGGGGCGCCGTAGAGGCCGGAGACGGAGGAGATGAGGACGACGCGGCCCTTGCGCGCCCGGATCATGCCCCTGGAGGCCCGCTTGATGACACGGAAGGCGCCGGTGAGGTTCGTGTCGATCACCGAGGTGAAGTCGTCCTCGCTCATGCGCATCAGCAGGGTGTCCTTGGTGATGCCGGCGTTGGCCACGAGCACCTCGACGGGTCCGTGCGCGGCCTCAACTTCGGCGAAGGCGGCGTCCACGGAAGCTTCGTCCGTGACGTCTGCCGTGACGCCGAGGATGCCCTCGGGGAGCTTTGACTCGCTGCGGTAGGTGACAGCCACCTTATCCCCGTTGGCCAGGAAGGATTCGGCGATGGCGAGGCCGATCCCGCGGTTGCCGCCGGTGATCAGGACGCTGCGGCCGGTGGTTGCTGCTTCAGGCATGGTGGGGGCTCCGGAATTCTGCGGCGTGACGGCGCCGCGTAGGGGTGGATTTTCCTGCCTCCGATCTTAGCGCCCGGGCGGCGCGCGTTTGGGCGGCTCCTCCGATGGTGAGAGAATTGAAGTAAGCCTTGGGAGCGTGATCTGACAGCCTTGACCCTCAAAAACCGACCCGGTGGACCGTTGCCTGGGGACCCGGGTGAGTTACCGGGTGACACCGAGGTCCACAGCATCACGGACGCCGCCACCGCACACTCGGAAGAGATGCGCCAGCGGATGATCAAGTACGCCGTGGCCATGGGAATCCGCATGGTGTGCCTGATCCTGATATTCGTGGTGGACGGCTGGTTCAAGTTTATTCCCGCGATCGGTGCGGTGTTCCTGCCGTGGGTCGCCGTTATCATCGCCAACGGCGGCGACAAGGCGGAGATCCACAGTGACTCACTGCTGGACTACGTTCCGCTGGGTGAACTGGATGCGCCGGGAAGCGCCGGGCGGGCAGCTGCTGCGTCTGAAGACCCCTCGGTGACGTTGTTGCAGGGCGAACTGATCGAAGACGAGGATGGACTTGCTGAAGATGAAGGCGACCACGGACGGGCTGCTTCATGAACCTGTTTGACCTTGCCGGGAACGGCGGCCCGACGGCGGGCCCCGCCGAAGCGGTGTGCTCACGGAAGGCATGCCGGGCCGGTGCCGAGTGGCAGCTGCTGTGGAATAACCCGAAGATCCATACTCCGGAACGGCGCAAGATCTGGCTCGCCTGCGGCGAGCACCGGCCCTGGCTTGAGGACTACCTCCAGACCCGGGGTCTGTGGAAAGAAACCGTGGCCCTTGAGCCGGCAGGCGGGGCCGGCTGAATGTATCGCTTTCTCTTTTCCAGCAAGTGGCTGGGATACCTTTTGCTGGCTGCCATCTTCGCCACCGCCTGTGTCTTCCTGGGCCGCTGGCAGATGGACCGCCGCGCCGAGACGCTGGCCGAAATCAACCGCGTGACCTCCAATTACTCCGCAACGCCCATTCCGTTTGCCGATGTCAAGGACCAGTTCAGCAGCCTGGACGCTCACCGGGAGTGGACCCAGGTGGAGCTGAAGGGCAGCTACGACGCCGCCGGTCAGCGCATCGTCCGCAACCGGCCGCTCAACGGCCAGCCCGGCTACGAAGTCGTGGTCCCCTTCAGGCTGGGGACCGGCGAGACCGTGGTAATTGACCGTGGCTGGCTGCCCATCGGCAACAACAATCCGGGCCGGCCCGACTCGGTGCCCGCACCGCCGTCGGGCACCGTGAGCGTCGTCGCCCGCCTCAAGCACGCCGAGCCCGAGCTCCAGCGCGGTGCGCCGGACGGGCAGCTGGCGTCCATCGACCTGGCCGCCTACTCCGCGCAGTTGGGTTACCCGCTGCTCACCGGCGCCTATGGACAACTGGCCTCGGAGACACCATCCGTTGCGGACATGCCCATCGCCTTCCCCAAGCCCACGACCGAGGAAGGCACGCACCTGTCGTACTCACTGCAGTGGTTTGCCTTCGGGGTGCTGATGTTCATCGGCTTCGGCTACGCGGCCCGTCAGCAGGCCCGGAACGCGGCCGTCGACGCCGAGGACGCGGAAGCCCAGGGCACAGACACGGGCGGCGGGTTCCTGCACTCCAGCGGGCCGGTGGCGCGGCGTCGTCCTGCCCCCCGGAAGCGGAAGAATGCGACGGCGGAGGAAGAGGAAGACGCCATCCTGGACGCCCAGGGTTACTGAGGGAGCCCCGCATGGATCCGAAACCGGTGGCGAACGTGAAGCATGCCCTGACCGCGGCAGGAGCCGAGGACACGGTGACGGTCTTCGATTCTAAAGTCCCGACGGCGGCAGCGGCGGCAGCCGTCCTGGGCTGCGACGTCGCGGCGATCACCAACAGCCTCGTCTTCGACGTCGGGGGCACTCCCCTGCTGATCCTTGCCAGCGGCGCCGCCAAGGTCGACCTCCGGAAGGTCGCCGCGCAACTGGGCACGGGCAAAATCCGCCGCGCCACCCCAGAGTTCGTGTTGGAACACACGGGCCAGGAAGTAGGCGGAGTAGCCCCGCTGGGCCACCCCGAGAAGATCCGCACCCTGCTGGACCGCTCCCTGGAAATCCACGAAGTCCTCTGGGCCGGCGCCGGCGATCACAACTCGATGTTCTCCATCGGCTATGCCGAGCTCCAGCGCATCACCGACGCCGAGATCGTGCCCGTCCGTTAGCCCAACTGACCCGCAATAGTTGTCGTTTTGACCGGTCAAAACGACTGGTCAAAACGACAACAACTGCGAGTTAGTTGGGGTGCCGACGCTACGCGAGGGTGATGAGGTCCAGGTAGTCCTCGTTCCAGTGGTCCTCGATGCCGTCGGGCAGCAGCACGACGCGCTCCGGGTTCAGGGCTTCGACGGCACCTTCATCGTGGCTGACCAGCACGACGGCGCCGGTGTAGTTGCTCAGGGCCCCGAGGATCTCGGCGCGGCTGGCCGGGTCGAGGTTGTTGGTGGGCTCGTCAAGGAGCAGCACGTTCGCGCTCGAGGCCACGATGGTGGCCAGCGCGAGACGGGTCTTCTCGCCGCCGGACAGCACACCGGCGGGCTTGTCGACGTCGTCGCCGGAGAACAGGAACGAGCCCAGGATGTTTCGTACTTCCGCGTCGTTCATGTCCGGGGCGGAGGAGCGCATGTTCTGCAGGACGGTACGGTCCACGTCGAGCGTCTCGTGCTCCTGGGCGTAGTAGCCCACTTTCAGGCCGTGGCCCGCAACGACTTCGCCGGTGTCCGGCTTGTCGACGCCGGCGAGCATCCGCAGGAGGGTGGTCTTGCCGGCGCCGTTGAGGCCCAGGATGACCACCTTGGAGCCGCGGTCGATGGCGAGGTCCACGTCGGTGAAGATCTCCAGAGAGCCGTAAGACTTGCTGAGGCCGTCCGCGGTGAGCGGCGTCTTGCCGCACGGTGACGGATCCGGGAAGCGCAGGGCTGCCACGCGGTCGGTCGCGCGCACGGCTTCGAGGCCGCCCAGCAGACGTTCGGCGCGCTTGGCCATGTTCTGCGCGGCGACGGCCTTGGTGGCCTTGGCGCGCATCTTATTGGCCTGGTCGATGAGGACCTGGGCCTTCTTCTCCGCGTTGGCGCGCTCACGCTTGCGGGCGCGCTCGTCCGTTTCGCGCTGCTGGAGGTAGCGCTTCCAGTCCATGTTGTAGAAGTCGATCTGGGCGCGGTTGGGATCCAGCAGGAACACCTTGTTGACGGTGGCTTCGAGCAGCTCGGTGTCGTGGCTGATCACGATCAGCCCGCCCTGGTGGTTCTTCAGGAACTCGCGGAGCCAGGAGATGGAGTCGGCGTCGAGGTGGTTGGTGGGCTCATCGAGGAGCATCGTTTCGGCGCCCGAGTACAGGATCCGGGCGAGTTCCACACGGCGGCGCTGGCCACCGGACAGGGTCTTGAGCGGCTGGTTCAGCAGCCGGTCCGGGAGCGCCAGGTTGGAGCAGATCGCGGCGGCCTCGGCCTCGGCCGCGTAACCGCCGGCGGCGAGGAATTCGGATTCCAGCCGGTCATAGCGGTTCATCGCCTTGCGCTGGACCTCGGCGTCCTCGCTGGCCATGTCCTCATGGGTCTGCCGGAGCTTGCCGACGGCGATGTCCAGGCCGCGGGCGGAGAGGATCCGGTCGCGGGCCAGCTGCTCCATGTCCGGGGTGCGGGGATCCTGCGGCAGGTAGCCGATCTCGCCGCTGCGGGTAACCTTGCCGCCGGCCGGCAGGCCTTCGCCCGCGAGCACCCGGGTCAGTGTGGTCTTGCCTGCACCGTTACGGCCGACGAGGCCGATCTTGTCTCCCTTGTCGATCCGGAAGCTCACCTGGTCCATAAGGAGGCGGGCGCCGGCGCGCAGTTCGAGATCCTGGACGGTAATCAATGCAGCTAAGGCCTTTCACAACAGGGAACGCCGCGGCACAACGGATGGAATCTGGAGGGGGCCGGGGCAGTGCGGCCGAGAGAACGGCCTCCACCAGTCTACCGGCCCCGCCTCCGCCCGAAGACAAGAGCCCCGGATCCCGGCCGGACCCGGCCTTTGGCGGCGCCCTCCAGCATCCGGGCCGCCGGTTAGTGGAGCACCTACAAAATAGGGACCGCGCCGCCGCCGTAGGGTCGGAAGTAAGAACCGCCCCCCCCCCTTTTTGATGCGAGGAAATCCGATGCCCGAGACACACCGCACCGCCACCGCCGTCACCCCGGTGCCCGTGCGACGCCACCGCTGGAACGCCACCGACCTCGGCCTGATCGCCGTCTTCGCCGCCCTCGTGGCCGGTTCCGCGCTGATCGCCGCCATTCCCGTGGGCGGACTCGGCGTCCCCATCACGCTGCAGACCCTTGCCGTCATGCTCACGGGGCTGGCCCTCGGCCCCGGGCGGGCCTTCGCCGCCGTCGGGCTGTACGTTCTCCTGGGCCTCGCCGGGCTGCCGATCTTCAGCGGCGGGCGCAGCGGACTCGGTGTCCTGGCCGGTCCCTCGGCGGGCTACATCGTCGGCTTCGTGTTTGCGGCCGCGGCGGTGGGCTGGCTGACCGTCGTCGTGCTGCGCCGCACGGCGGGACGTCCCGGCAGGCTTCGTGCGGTCCTCCTTTTCGCCGCCGCGATGGTGGGCAGCATCATCTTTGTCCATGGCCTCGGCATCCTTGGCATGATGGTCAACGCGAAGCTGGACTTCCCCAAGGCGTTCCTGGCCGACCTGGTCTTTTACCCCGGAGATGTGATCAAGAACGCACTGGCCGTGACCATCGCGCTGTCCCTGCACAAGGCCTTCCCTGACCTGCTCATCCGCCGCGTCCGGACCGCCGGCGCCGCGAAGGCGGAAGTCCGCCCGTGAGCATTGTCCTGGACCGGGTGGCGGTACGGGTCCAGGTTGACGGCCGCGCCGCACCCAAGACCCTGCTCGAAGGGGTGTCGGTGGACCTCTCGGAGCAGCGGATCGGCATCATCGGCGCCAACGGCTCCGGCAAGTCCACGCTGCTGCGGCTCCTGAACGGACTCGTGGCACCGAGCAGCGGCTCCGTGCTGGTGGGCGGTGCGGATACCGTCCGCGCGGTGCGGGAAGTCCGACGCCGCGTGGGGTTTGTCTTCACGGACCCGTTGTCCCAGCTGGTGATGCCCACCGGCCGCGAGGACGTCGAACTGTCGCTCCGGCGCTCGGTCCGGAACGCCGCGGAGCGGCGCAGGCAGGCCGAAGCGACCCTGGACCGCTTCGGGCTGCTGCAGCTGGCGGACCAGAGCATCTACGAACTCTCCGGCGGGGAACGACAGCTGCTGGCCCTCGCCGCGGTCCTCGCGGTGGACCCGGAAGTCCTCGTCCTGGACGAACCCTCCACCCTGCTGGACCTGCGCAACCGGGAACTGCTCCGCCGGACCCTGGCCGGGCTTGGCCAGCAGGTCATCCTGTCCACCCACGACCTTGAGCTCGCTCGCGACATGGACCGGGTCCTCGTGGTGCATGCCGGCCGGGTCGTGTTCGACGGCGGGCCGGCGGCCGCCGTCGACCATTACCGGGCGCTGAGCGCGGCTGGCCTGGAGTCGCCGGCAGTGGAGCAGCCGTGAGCGGGCACGGATTCCTGCTGGCGAACTACGTGCCCGGCCGCTCCGTGGTCCACCGCTCGCCGCTGTGGCTGAAATTCCTGCTGGTCCTCGGCTGCGGCATGGCGTCCTTCCTGATCGTGGACTGGGCGGTTGCGGCCGGAGTGCTGGCGCTGATGTGCGGGGTGTTCCTGCTCAGCGGGGCGGGGGCGGCCCGCCTGTGGCGCGCTGTCCGGCCGGTACTGGCGGTGCTCGCGGCGATCGGGCTCTTCCAGTGGTGGCAGCTGGGCGGTCCCACGGCGGCACGGATCGTGCTGAACGTCCTGGTCTGCGTCGTGGCGGCGTCGATCCTCACGGCGACGACGCCGGTCCAGGGGTTGCTCGACGGGGTGGCGTCTCTGGCCACGCCGTTCCGGCGCATCGGGGCGGATCCGGAACGGTTCGCCCTGACGATCGCCATCATGTTGCGCAGCATCCCGTTCATCGCGGGCGCATACTCCGACGTCAGGGATTCCGCCCGTGCCCGCGGCCTGGAACGCAACCCCAGGGCCCTCGTGCTCCCGGTATTCATCACCACCGTGGCCTTCGCGCGGCAGACCGGTGAAGCACTCGCGGCACGGGGTCTGGGCGAAGCCGAGGACCTGGACGGCTGACAGCCCTCCCAGGCGCCCACCCGCGGGACATGCCCTCCCCTGCCCGCAGCCACCGGACATATGCCCACTCTGCCCGCTGCCCGAGCCCAAAAATGGGCATGTCCCCCGGCTGGTGCACGCGGAACGCCCTCCCCGCGGCCGTGACCGCGGGACATGCCCTCCCCGGCCCGCAGCCACAGCACATATGCCTACTCTGCCCGCTGCCCGAGCCCAAGAATGGGCATGTCCCCCGGCTGGTGCACGCGGAACGCCCTCCCCGCGGCCGTGACCGCGGGACATGCCCTCCCCGGCCCGCAGCCACAGCACATATGCCCACAATGCCCATTCCTCAAGCCCAAGAATGGGCATGTCCCCCTGAGACTATGACAAGCTGCGGTATTCCAGCAGCGCCGCCGTGCCCATTCCCCCGGCGATGCTGATCAGTGCCAGCGCCAGCTGCCCCTCCAGCGGGGTGCGGCGCGCCTGGCCGAGCAGCCGCGTGACGAGCACCGCGCCGGAGGCCCCGTAGGCGTGGCCCAAGGCCAGGGCACCGCCGTCGAGGTTGGCACGTTCCGGGTCGATACCGAGCTGCTCGAGGCAGGCAATGGCCTGCGCCGCGAACGCCTCATTGAATTCAATCAGCCCAATCGCGCCCGCCCTCAGGCCGTGGGCCGCGAGCAGCCGTTTCCCCGCTGCGGCCGCGCCGATCCCCAGCAGCTGCGGGTCCACGCCCGCCGTGTCCGTGCCCAGCACCAGCAGCCCGTCGCGGGCACCGAGTTCGCGGGCACGCTCCAGCGATGTGATCACGACGGCGGCCGCACCGTCCGCATCAAAGCAGGAGTTCCCGGCGGTGACGGTACCGCCCGCCACGAACGCCGGCGGGAACCGGGCCACCACCGCGGCGGTCAACCCGCGGCGGGGGCCGTCGTCGGCGGCGACTGCCAGGGGGCCGCCGGGGTCCGGGCCTCCCGGGAGCGGGACGATTTCGGCGTCGAACGCGCCGGCAGCGGCGGCGGCCAGGGCGCGCCGGTGGCTGCGCAGCGCCGCGGAGTCCTGCCGTGCCCGGCTGATCCCGAACCGGGCAGCCACGTTTTCGGCAGCCACCCCCATGTCCGGATCGCCGTAGCGGCTCGGCGCAAACTGCGCCCGCGAGAAGAATTCCGGGCCGCCGTCGCTGTTCCGGTTGGCGCGGAGCGGTGCCGTGCTGATGCTTTCCACCCCGCCGGCCAGGTACACGCCGCCACCGCCGGCGGCCACGAGACGGGAGGCGAGGGCGATCGCGTCGAGTCCGGACCCGCACTGCCGGTCCACCGTGAGGCCGGGGACGCTGACCGGCAGGCCGGCTTCGAGGGCCGCGAGCCTGGCCACGTTCCCGCCGCCGCCCACGGCATTGCCGATCACAACATCCGTCACCGACTCCGCGGCCACGCCGGCGTCGGTGAGCAGGCTGCGCAGCACGGGGGCCAGCAGCTCATGGGCGCGCAGTGTCTTCAGGGCGCCATTGGCGCGGCAGATCGGCGTCCGGCGGGCGGCAATGATGACGGGCTGCCGGTCCGCGGGGAGCGGCGGCACGGCCGGCACGGCCGGCACGGCCGGCACGACGGACCTGACCGGCGGCTCAGCCAAGGCGGCGGGCCCTGGGGTCATGTCCGGTGATCCAGTCGAGCAGGAGCTGCCGGCTGAGCTTGCCCCGGTCCGTCAGCGGGAGCTCGGTCAGCGCGAAGTACTCCAACGGACGCTTGTCTCGGGCCAGCACGTCTTCCACCCCGGCCTTTAACTGCATCGCTGTCACGCCGCCGTGGGACGGCACCACCGCGGCCACCACACGCTGTCCGCGGAGATCATCGGCGAGGCCGGCGGCCACCGCCGAGGCGACACCGGGCACGGAGGCGAGGGCCAGCTCCACCTCGTGCGGGTACACGTTGGTGCCGGCGGTGATGATCATGTCCGAGCGGCGGCCCAGCAGGTGCAGCGTCCCTCCGGACAGGTAGCCCTGGTCCCCCACGGTGTACCAGCCGTCGAAGCACTGCAGCGCCTGGCCGTCGTCTCCCCAGAGGTAGCCCTCGCTGACCATGCCGCTGCGGACGCAGATGTTGCCGTCGCTTCCTTCCGGAACCGCCGCGCCGGCACCGTCCAGGATCCGGATCTCGACGCCGGGGAACGGCTTCCCGATCCCGGTCCCGCCCAGCCGGGGCCGCTGCCCGGGCTGCAGGCCGGCACCGGCGACGAAGCTCAGTTCCGAGGCGCCGTAGTACTCAAAAATGGTGGCATTGGGCGCCCAGCGGCGTGCCGCGTCCAGAGTGCGGGCGTCCAGTTTGGAGCCGGCACAGATGATGCTGCGGATCCCGGAGGCGTCCACGCCGCCCGCAAGGCCCCGCTCGCTGAGCAGCCGCAGCATGGTGGGGATAAGGACCAGCCGGGTAATGCCGTCGTGGCTGACCGCGGCGTGGACGTCGCCCACGTCAAACTTCGGCAGGGTGTGGAACTCCGACCCCGCGTACAGGCATTCGGCCAGGGCGTAGAGGTTCAGGCTCGCGGCGAGCGGCCCGGGCGCAAGGGTCCTGTCCTCCGGGGTCAGGCCGAAGAACTCGATCGAGGCGTCGAAGGACACCTGCCAGGACCGACGGGTGCGGGTGAAGGCCTTGGGGACAGACGTGGTGCCGGAGGTCAAACCGATCAGGAACGGCGCGTCGGGCGGGCCGTCGATGAGCTCGTCAGTGCGCCCGTGCCCGGTGACCGGAGCCGCACGCCGGACCGTTTCCGCTATCCGTTCGGTGATGCTGTCCTGCAGCTGCTGCGGCCAGGTCGGGTCCAGCACGGCGCATTGCCGCTCCCCCGCCACCGACGCGGCAAAGGACACGGCGAAGTGCAGCGAGTTCGCTTCGGACACGACAGTGACGGCGGGCGCCGCGGGCACCAGCGCCGCGGCGGCATCCCGCAGCTGCTCCCAGCTGAGACCCTGACCGGCGACCACGACGGCGGTGCTGTCGGGGCGCTCGCCGGCCCAGCGCTGGAGTCTGTCGAGGAAAGGCATCGGATCAACTTTACCGAGCGCAGGCGCCCCCGCCACCGGTAAACGATATTGTGACAGCATGAGTTTCAATGACAACGTCGAGCTGGACCCCTCGCAGGTGCAGGACCGGCGGGGCATGGGCCGCGGCGCCAAGGTCGGGGGCGGGATCGGCGGCGGCATCGTCCTGCTGATCGCGGCCCTGTTCGGCATCAACCCGGCGCTGCTGGAAGGCCTGACCGGAACCACCCAGGACTCCGGCGCGCAGGGCCAGGGCACCGAGCTGGCCTGCGCCAGCGGCGCCGACGCCGATGCCCGCCTCGATTGCCGCATCCTTGGCACGGTCAACAGCCTGAACGCCTTCTGGCCTGCCTACCTGGCCCAGTACAACGAGCAGTACCCCCAGCCGAAGACAGTCATCTTCACGGGCGGAACCGGCACCGGCTGCGGCGCCGCCACCTCGGAGGTGGGCCCGTTCTACTGCCCCGCCGACACCACTGCCTACTTCGACCCGGGCTTCTTCCAGGAGCTCGTGGACCGCTTCGGGTCCTCCGGCGGGCCGCTGGCACAGGAGTATGTGGTGGCCCACGAGTTCGGCCACCACGTCCAGAATCTGCTCGGCAACCTGGACCGCGCCCAGCAGGATCCCCAGGGTCCGGAATCCGGTGCCGTCCGCGTCGAACTGCAGGCCGACTGCTATGCCGGGCTGTGGGCCCGCTACGCCACCACGCAGCCGGATCCCAAATCCGGGCAGCCGTACCTGGAACCGCTGAAGGAACAGGACCTCAAGGACGCCCTCTCCGCCGCGTCGGCCGTCGGCGATGACCGGATCCAGAAAGCCGCCACCGGCCGGGTCTCGCCGGAGGCCTGGACCCACGGCTCCAGCGCGCAACGGCAGAAGTGGTTCTACCAGGGCTACAGCACGGGCGACATAAACCGGTGCGACACCTTCGGCGTCGCCACACCGTAGCGCACACAACCGGCTAACGACGACGGCGGGCCCACCTCTGGGAGGTGGGCCCGCCGTTCGTTTCGCGCGGGGAGCGCGGGGAGGCGGTGGGGATTTAGATGTTGAAGCCGAGGGCCCGCATCTGGTCGCGGCCGTCCTCGGTGATCCGTTCCGGACCCCACGGCGGCATCCAGACCCAGTTGAGGCGCCATTCGTCGACGACCCCGTCCAGGGCCTTGCCGACCTGCTCCTCGATCACATCGGTGAGCGGGCAGGCGGCCGTGGTGAGCGTCATGTCGATCAGCAGGGCGCCGTCGTCGTCTGAGTACTTCAGCCCGTAGAGCAGGCCCAGATCAACGATGTTGACCCCGAGTTCCGGGTCGATCACATCCTTGAGTGCCTCTTCGACATCCTCGAGGCCCGTGCGGGCCACATTGAGTTCGGTCATTGCGGAGTCCTAACTACGCCTGAGCTGCAGCCGAGGCGGCAGCGATGGTGGCCGCCCCTGCGCCGGTGGCGTAGCGGTCGTAGCCTTCTTCTTCGAGGCGGTCGGCGAGCTCCGGGCCGCCCTCTTCCACAACCTGGCCATCGACGAACACGTGCACGAATTCCGGCTTGATGTAGCGCAGGATCCGGGTGTAGTGCGTGATGAGCAGGGTGCCCATGTTGCCTTCGGCGTGAGCGCGGTTGACGCCCTCGGAGACAACCTTCAGCGCGTCGACGTCGAGGCCGGAGTCGGTCTCGTCGAGGATGGCGAACTTCGGCTTGAAGAGCTCCAGCTGAAGGATCTCGACGCGCTTCTTTTCGCCGCCGGAGAAGCCTTCGTTGACATTGCGCTGGGTGAAGTCCGCATCGATGCGCAGCTGCGCCATGGCAGCCTTGACGTCCTTCGTCCACGTGCGCAGCTTGGGTGCTTCGCCGTCGATGGCCGTCTTGGCGGTGCGCAGGAAGTTCGTCATGCTCACGCCGGGAACCTCGACCGGGTACTGCATGGCCAGGAACAGGCCGGCGCGGGCGCGGGCGTCAACGGTCATCGCGAGGACGTCTTCGCCGTCGAGGGTGATCGAGCCGGAGGTGACGTTGTAGCGCGGGTGGCCGGCGATCGTGGACGCCAGCGTGGACTTGCCGGAGCCGTTGGGGCCCATGATGGCGTGGGTCTCGCCGGTCCTGATGGTCAGGCTGACGCCCTTCAGGATTTCCTTTGTGCCCTGCTCGGTGTCAATGCTGACGTGCAGGTCCTTGATCTCAAGAGTAGACATGTGCCTTGTTCTCCTCTGCACCGTGCGCTCCGGCACTGTGCGGTTTCTGGTCGATAAGTATTCTGGTGCGGGTTGCCGGCTGCAGGCAGCTAGCTGAAGGTCGGAGCCTCGGCACCGTTCAGGACGTTGGTGAAGTCCACATAGACCTCGTCATCCAGGACGGTGACGGCAAAGACGGGAACGGGATCATAGGCCGGCAGCTGGAGCGGCTCGCCGCTGCGCAGGTCGAACTGGGAACCGTGGCCCCAGCACTCGATCTTGCAGCCTTCAACCTCTCCTTCGGAGAGGGAGATGTCCGCGTGCGAGCAGGTGTCGCCGATGGCGTGGATCTCCCCCATCGAGTCCTTCACGATCGCTACGGGGTAGTCGTCGATCAGGATCCGCAGCGCCTGCTTGAGTTGGATCTCGCTGGCGTTGCAGACCAGCTCGCCCCTTGGCTGTTCAGTCATTGATGGTTTCCTGTGCTGTCTAGTGGTTCGTTGCCGCGAGTTCGCGCTCGACAGCGGCCGTGAGTCGCTCTTCGATGGCCGGAACCTTGATCTGCTGGATGATCTCGTTCAGGAAGCCGCGGACCACCAGGCGGCGGGCCACTTCTTCCGGAATGCCGCGGGCCATCAGGTAGAACAGGTGCTGGTCGTCGAAACGTCCGGTGGCGCTGGCGTGGCCGGCGCCGGCGATCAGGCCGGTCTCGATCTCAAGGTTCGGCACGGAATCCGCGCGGGCGCCGTCGGTCAGGACCAGGTTGCGGTTGGCCTCGTAGGTGTCGGTGCCTTCTGCTTCCTTGCGGATCAGAACGTCACCCACCCACACGGTGTGCGCATTGCGGCCCTGCAGGGCGCCCTTGTACAGGACGTTGGACTTGCAGTTGGCGACGGCGTGGTCCACGAACAGGCGCTGCTCGAGGTGTTGGCCGGCGTCGGCGAAATACAGGCCGAACAGTTCCACTTCGGCGCCCGGGGCGGTGAAGCGGGCCGAAGGCGTGACCCGCACCAGGTCGCCGCCGAGGCTGACGACGATGTGCTTGAACCTGGCGTCGCGGCCGAGCTTCACCTGCTGCGAGGAGGCGTGCACGGCGTCGTCGTTCCATTCCTGGAGCGAGATGACGGTCAGCTGCGCGCCGTCCCCAACCACGATCTCGACGTTTTCCGACACGACGGCGGTGCCCTGGTGGTCCAGGACCACGACGGACCTGGAGAGCTCTTCCGCGACGATCACGACGTGCTGCGCGGAAGCCTCGGTGCCCTGGCCGGTCAGCAGGACGGTGACCTCGCCGTCAACCTGGACCTCGGCCGGAACGGTGATGACGGTGGCCTCGGAGAAGTTCTCCCAGGCGTTCGCGGAGACGCGGTCCTCGGGGATGGCGGCGGAGCCGATCCGGCGGTCGTCACGGCCGACGGTCTCCACCGTGACGCTGTCCGGAGCGGTGACGCTCACGGACGGTGCGGCACCGTTGAGGACGTCGGTGTGCAGGCCGCGGAGGCGCTTGAGCGGGGTGAACCGCCAGTCTTCCTCCATGCCGGTCAGCGGCTTGAAGTCCGCCAGCTTGTAGGAGGTCAGGCGGCCGGCACGTGAGCTGTCCGGGATGCCGACGCCGCCACCGTGCGAATGGCGCTTGACGGCGTCGCCCGCCAGCGGTGACTTCGACTCCGCGGCGTTCACGGGTGAAAGGCTTTCGCCTTCCTCGGTGAAACCGTTGATGAACGGCTGGGATGAGGGCGCGCCGACGCGGGCCTTTTCAGTAGTGATGTCAGTCATTAACCGACCGATCCTTCCATCTGCAGTTCAATCAGTCGGTTCAGCTCAAGGGCGTATTCCATCGGGAGCTCGCGGGCAATCGGCTCGATGAAGCCGCGGACGATCATCGCCATGGCCTCGTCTTCGCGCATGCCGCGGGACATCAGGTAGAACAGCTGCTCTTCGCTGACACGCGAGACCGTGGCCTCGTGCCCCATGGTCACGTCGTCCTCGCGGATGTCGATGTACGGGTAGGTGTCCGACCGGCTGATGGTGTCCACCAGGAGCGCGTCGCAGCGGACCGTGTTGGCCGAGTGCTTGGCGCCTTCGCGGACCTGGACCAGGCCGCGGTACGCAGCACGGCCGCCGCCGCGGGCCACCGACTTGGACACGATCGAACTCTTGGTGTTCGGCGCGATGTGGACCATCTTGGAGCCGGTGTCCTGGTGCTGGCCTTCACCCGCGAACGCGATGGACAGGGTCTCGCCCTTGGCGCCTTCGCCCACGAGGTAGACGGCCGGGTACTTCATGGTGACCTTGGAGCCGATGTTGCCATCGATCCACTCCATGGTGGCGTTCTCTTCGCAGATGGCGCGCTTGGTGACCAGGTTGTACACGTTGGTGGACCAGTTCTGGATGGTCGTGTAGCGGACGCGGGCGCCCTTCTTCACGATGATTTCCACGACGGCGGAGTGCAGCGAGTCCGAGGTGTAGATCGGTGCGGTGCAGCCTTCGATGTAGTGGACGTAGGAGTCCTCGTCCGCGATGATCAGCGTGCGTTCGAACTGGCCCATGTTTTCCGTGTTGATGCGGAAGTAGGCCTGCAAGGGGATGTCCACGTGGACGCCCTTGGGCACGTACACGAAGGAACCGCCGGACCACACGGCAGTGTTCAGCGACGCGAACTTGTTGTCGCCCACCGGGATGATGGTGCCGAAGTACTCCTGGAAGATCTCCGGGTGTTCGCGCAGCGCGGTGTCGGTGTCCAGGAAGATGACACCCTGTTGTTCCAGGTCCTCGCGGATCTGGTGGTAAACAACCTCGGACTCGTACTGGGCTGCGACGCCGGAGACGAGGCGGCTGCGCTCCGCTTCCGGGATGCCCAGCTTCTCGTAGGTGTTCCGGATGTCCTCGGGGAGGTCTTCCCAGGTTGCGGCCTGCTTCTCGGTGGACCGCACGAAGTACTTGATGTTGTCGAAGTCGATGCCGGAGAGGTCTGCACCCCACGTGGGCATGGGCTTGCGGTCGAAGTACTTCAGGCCCTTGAGCCGAAGGTCGAGCATCCATTCCGGCTCGTTCTTCTTGGCCGAAATGTCGCGGACGACGTCTTCATTGATACCGCGGCGGGCATTGGCCCCGACATCGTTCTTGTCGGACCAGCCGTACTCATAGGTGCCGATTCCGTGGAGCTCGGGATTCTTTTCCAGAATCTCCGAAATCACAGTGGATTCAGCAACCTTCTTCTCTGATAGTTGGTCCGTCATCACGGCCTTTCTTGCAGATGGTTGGATACTTCGTCCAGGTTGCCCGGGGTGGTCGCGGGGCTGTAAAGCCCCCTGGCCGCCGGACGGCCTGTGGGTATGTGGGTGGTGCAGACGTGGCCGCCGCGCGCCAGCGTGGAGAGCCGGCGGACGTCGACGCCGACCAGCCGGGAGAACACTTCGGTCTCCACATCGCAGAACACGGGGAACTGCGCGGCCAGCTGCTGGATGGGGCAGTGCCCCTGGCACAGCTGGACGCTTGAGAGCGCCGCCGGCAGGGGCGCCTTGGCTTCACGGGAGGCCGCGGACGCGACGAAGCCGTCGCGGCTCAGGGCCTCGGACAGCGCCTGCGCGCGGGCTGTGATGTCCGGTCCGGCGGCGTCGATCTCGGGTGCGTAGCGGCTTTCCATTTCGCCGAAGCGTTCGACGGCGAACTGCCGCACGGCTTCGGGGCCGGCCATCTCGCCGAGGCGCTGCAGCGCCAGGGTGGCGATGTCGAGGTAGTCGTTGCCGAGCGTGGACTGGCCCTGGGAACTGAGGACATAGCGGCGTGCGGGGCGTCCCGCTCCGGCGCCGGCACGGGCAACCCGCTTGACCTCGATCACGCCGTGGCGTGCGAGGTGGTCCAGGTGGCGGCGCACCGCGGCGGGAGTGAAGCCGAGCAGGTCGCCGAGTTCGGCGGCGCTGATGGGTCCGTGTTCCAGTACCGCGTTCAGCACGCGGTCCCGGGTCCGCTCATCGGCGTCGGCCGCCTGCGCCACCGCCACGGGCGGATGAGGTGCCCCAGCCGCCTGGGGCGCGTGTGACGCACCATGCCCGGCAAGGGCAGCAGAAGAAGAGGGGCTCATGGAATACACAACACAATCATGTCGTAATTTAGTCCCGCGATCCAGTAAGGCAGGGCTTCCCTCCGGTCCGCGTCCGTGCCGTCGGCTTCCGTGCTGTCGGGATCCGGCACCGCACCCGGCCGCGCGTACTACATCGCGTAGAATGCTCTGGTGCGATCTCCCGAATCCCCCGTCCTGTCCATCAGCGGGCTAGTCAAGGATGTTGGTCCGCTGCCCACCCTTGACGGCAAGATGCTGCGGGTGGTCAGCGGCCTCTCCCTTGTCGCCGAACGAGGACAGGTCACGGCACTGCTGGGCGCCAACGGTGCCGGCAAGACCACCACCATCGAATGCGCCCAGGGACTCCAGAAGCGTACCGCGGGAAGCATCAGTCTGCTAGGCCAGGACCCGGACACGGCCGGGGCCGGACTGCGCGCGCGCGTCGGCGTGATGCTCCAGGACGGTGGGCTGCCGCCGTCGGCCCGGCCCATTCCGCTGCTCAAGCACATCGCAGGCATGTACCAGGAACCGTGGCCCGTCGAGGAGCTCATTGCACGCCTTGGCATCGACGGCTTCAGCCGGACTTCGGTGCGGCGGCTCTCCGGCGGACAGAAGCAACGCCTCGCCCTCGCCGCAGCCCTCGTCGGGAATCCCGAGGTGCTCTTCCTGGATGAGCCGAGCGCCGGCCTGGACCCGCAGTCCCGCCAGCTGGTCTTTGAGCTCATCTCCGAACTCCGCAACCGCGGGATGGGGATCATCCTGACCACGCACCTCATGGACGATGCCCAGCGCCTCGCCGACTATGTCTACATCATCGATGGAGGCCGCAACGTCGCCGAGGGAACCGTCGCCCAGCTCCTGCAGCACAAGCTTCCGGCCGGCGCCGGGGAGCAGCACATCCGCACCCTGCTGTTCGAGACAGAACCCGGGCTGGATTTCACCGGGGTGCTGCCCGACGCCGTCGACGTCACCGAAGCGCGGGCCGGCAGCTACGCCGCCACCGGCGCCCTCACCCCCGCCGATCTGGCCGCGATCACCGCGTGGTGGTCCGCGCGCGGGATCATGCCCAGCTCCCTCAGCCTTGAAGCACGCAGCCTCGAGGATGTCTTCCTGGACATCTCCGGAAGGGAGATCCGATGACCCGCGTTTCCGGCAGTTCACCTCGCGGCAGTGCGCCGCTCGGCAGTTCGGCTCGCGGCGGCGCGGCGCCTGGCCGTGCGCCCGCTCCGTTGTTGCGGCGGATCGCGCTGCAGGGCAGGTACGAAACGATCACCATGCTCCGGAACGGCGAGCAGCTGATCCTCGCGATTGTGCTGCCGCTGCTGGCGATGGTGGGCCTGACCGTCACGCCGCTGCTTGACGGGCTCGGTTCGAGCCGGATCAATATCGCCGTCCCGGGCATCCTGGCGCTGTGCGCCATGTCCACCGCCTTCACCGGCCAGGGCATCTCCACCGGTTTCGACCGCCGCTACGGAGTCCTGCGCTTTCTCTCCACGACCCCTCTGGGCCGCACCGGGCTGATTGCCGGCAAGGGCCTGGCCGTCCTGGCTGTGCTGCTGCTGCAAGTGCTCGTCGTAACGGCCGTGGCCTTGATACTGGGCTGGCAGCCCGAGCCGGCGGGCTGGCTGCCCGGCCTGGCCCTGCTGGTCCTCGGGGCCGCGTCCTTCACGGCACTGGGCCTGCTCGTCGCCGGAACGGTCCGGCCGGAGGCGACCCTTGCCATCACCAACCTGCTGTGGATCCTGCTCGGGGCGCTGGGCGGGATTGTTATCCCGGCCGAACGGCTCCCTGCGCTGGCGCAGGCCGTGGTGCATGTCCTTCCCTCGGGTGCGCTGGGCCAGGCGCTGAGGGACGCTTTCCTGCACGGCAGCATCAATGCTGGTGCCGTGCTTGTCCTGCTGCTCTGGACGGCACTTGCCGGCGGCGCAGCCACCCGTTGGTTCAAGTGGAATTGAGAAAACTGTGAGTACGGCGTCACGCCCACCCCGGATCATCTCCGGGATCACCTCCCGGCTGCCCGTCACCGTTGACAAGACGGTCAAGCGGCTGGCCGTTTTGTCCCTGATAGGCCAGACAGTGCTGGTGGTGACCGGCGGCGCTGTCCGGCTCACCGCCTCGGGACTTGGCTGCCCCACCTGGCCGCGCTGCACGGACGCCTCGCTCGTGAACACCCCGGAAATGGGGATCCACGGCATCATCGAGTTCGGCAACCGGCTCCTGACCTTCGCGCTGGCCGCCGTCGCCGTGATGATGCTCGTGTACCTGTGGAACCTGCGCAAGGAACGCCGCGACCTCTTCCTGCCGGCCCTCGGCCTGCTCGCCAGCATCCCGGCGCAGGCCGTGATCGGCGGCATCACGGTACTGACCCGGCTGAACCCCTGGGTGGTGGGCCTGCACTTCCTCGTCTCCATGGGCCTCGTGGTCCTCGCGACCCTGCTGGTGAACCGCGCCTACGGCCGCACGGGCAAGGCCCGGGTTGCCGGGCTCGCCGCGCTCCCGGGCGCCGCACGCCCGGTGATGACCGCCGTCGCGCTCATCTCCGCCGTGGCGGTCTGCCTGGGCGTGGTGGTGACCGGAGCGGGCCCGCATGCGGGCGACGCCGATGCCCCGCGGAATGAACTCGACTGGGACCTGTTCTCGCACATCCACGCCGTGCCCGCCTACCTGGTGACCGCCGGCGCACTCTTCGGGCTGGTCCTGGTGCTCCGCGGCCGGATCTCCGGGCCGTTCCGCACCGCCGTGCTCCTGCTCCTGGGCGTCACCGTGCTGCAGGCCATCATCGGCTTCACCCAGTACTACAACGGCATCCCGGCGCTGCTTGTCGGTACGCACATGCTGGGGGCCGCCCTGCTGATGAGCGCCGCCACGAACGCCGCCGACCTCGCCCGCGACAGCCCGGTCAAGTAGGCATCCGAGGTAGGCGCGCAGCGGCCTGCCTCGTCGCTGAGAAGCACCCCTTTCCGTCCGAGGCTGGCACGCAGCCAGACTGGCACATCAGCGCCCGACAGTGCAGCCGCCAGGGATGTGGCCTCAACGATTCTCGCAGCTGGTAGGGATCACCGGTTCCGCCGTCGAAACAGTGCCGTGGGCTTTGTCCTGCCCGGCGGCAGACCGTCGTTCGTCTTCATGACCGCGCGGACGCGTCAGGATCCGTCAACGACTCGAAGGCGTGCGCGGGGATGCTCCAGCTGTCCCAGTCCTGAGGCCGGGTGGATGGCCGGCCCAGGAAGTAACCCTGCCCGGCTGTTAATCCGAGCCCGGTGACGGCTGCGAATTCAGCACTGGTTTCGATTCCTTCCGCGGTAACCGACGCACCGATCTGACCGGCGATGCCGGTCATGGCCTCGCTGAAGGCGTGGCGCAGCGGGTCGGTGTCGATTCCCTCGATGAGGTTCCGGTCAAGCTTGATGATGTCTGGTTCGAGCTGCCTGACGTGGCGGATCGAGGCAAAGTACGAGCCCACATGGTCAATCGCCAGGCGGACTCCGCGCCGTCGCAGGGGTGCCAGCGCTGCAGCAAGGGCGGCGGGCTCCTCGTCGGTCAGCGCCTCGGTGAGCTGAAGTACCGTCCGCCCGGGGGACAGCCCCGATTCCTGAAGAAATTCCGGCAGGAGCGGGTCCAGGCAAATGGCCGGGGAGAGTTTCAACGCCACGTACAGGTGGGCAGGCAGGTGCTGCGCGGCAGTAAGGGCGGACTCCAGCGCCGCGAATTCAAGTTCGCTACCGAGCTGTGCGTTGGCGGCCTCGGTAAACCAGTAGTCGGCGCTGTCGCTCCCGTCGCTGACGAACCGTGTGAACGCTTCGACACCGACGACTGCGGCAGTGGAGAGATCGAATATCGGCTGGAAAGCCGTCAACAGCGTCCGGTGTGCCAGGACCGCCTGAATGCGCGAAGCACTCTCGGTTGTCGCCGTGGCCGTCGTTTCGACGGCGTCTTTCCCCTCTGACGGGACGTGCGGGCGCTGCACTTGATGCACGCCACCCGTGTAATCGGCCAGGGAACCGAGGGAGACCAGATGCTCCGCGAGTGCTATTTCCGGGCGTCCTGGGTTGGAGGCAAGGTGTTTGCGAAGTTGATCCCGCGTGGGGGCGTTCTCTGGTGAAGTCTGCGACAGCACCGCCTCGACGATCTCCGCGGCCTGTCGGCGTATCCCCGAAGCCTCATCCTCAGGCTTCCCGTTTACAGCGGGTGCCTCCGGGTGTTGGCTGTCGCTGCTGGATGGAAAGGACGACGGCTCCGGCGACATTGGCTATTCCTTTGTTCCGTGTCCCGGGTGAGTCCGGAACCGGCCTGCACACGTCCGGCGTCTCCAGCGCTGGAACGAGGAAGTCCGTGACAGGACTGTACAACGGGATCAACCGGTCTGTCACGCTGCTGGTTCAGCCCGGCAATGTTCCTTACATGCAGAAAACGGACTTGACAATTAGGTGCTCACTTGATTCCAGTTCTTGTTACATGGGTCGTTGCCAGCCAGCCCTCCGGCGTTTACCCTGTGGTTGGGACGTGGTCCGGCAAGTAGTTTTTGGGGGCAGGCTGCGCGGCATTCTCTCCGGATGCCGATTCCCGCAAAGGCTGGCTCCATGGTCTCAGAGCGATGGAGCCAGCTTGCGGGGCGATAGCGCACCGGCGCCTTGTGCCTCCGCAGTTCGGTGCTGCCTGTGTCGGTCGCCCGCAGATGAACCTCCATCCAGGAGCAGCCTGCGATGGTGGCCAGGGGAAAAGTGCTAGCCGCCGACGATGGCGGAACCGACGAACGGGTCTACGGCCAGGGCGATGAAGAGCAGGGTCAGGTAGCTGATCGAGCCGTGGAAGACCTTCATGGCGCCCTTGTTGGAAACGTCCCCGCCCTGCGCCCGCTTGTACAGCGCGTGCGATTCGTACAGGAACCAGGCACCCGCGACGACGGCGGTGACGGTGTAGACCCAGCCTGCGCCACCGGCCGGAACCATCAGCAGCGAACAGACGACCATGGCCCACGCGTACAGTACAACCTGCACCGAGACCACCTTGGCGCCGGCGATGGCACCGAGCATCGGCACGTTGGCGTTACGGTAGTCCTCGCCGTAGCGCATGGACAGCGGCCAGTAGTGCGGCGGGGTCCAGAGGAAGATCACCATGAAGAGGACGACGGCGGGCCACTCCACCGTGTTGGTCACGGCGGCCCAGGCAATCAGCACCGGGAAACAGCCCGCAGCCCCGCCCCAGACGATGTTCTGCGCGGTGCGGCGCTTGAGGATCATCGTGTAGATGACCACATAGAAGACGATGGCGCCAAGGCCGAGCCACGCAGCGAGGGGGTTGGCTCCGAACCAGAGAATGGCAATCGCCGCCGCGCCCAGGAGCCAGGAGAAGACGAGTGCCTCGCGCGGCGTCACTTCGCCCGTGACCAGCGGCCGTTTCTCCGTGCGGTGCATGAGCTTGTCAATGTCGCGGTCGATGTAACAGTTGAAGGCACCGGCACTGCCTGCCGCGAAGGCGCCGCCCACGAGCGTTGCCAGGATCAGACCGATTGACGGGAACCCGCGTTGGGCGTAGATCATGGTCGGCAGCGTGCTCACGAGCAGAAGCTCGATGACGCGGGGCTTCGTGAGCGCCAAGTATGCCTTGGCTTTGCGGGAGAAGCCGATCTTTCCGGGGATCGTGGAGGCGTTCAGCGGCGTATCGATTGTGCTCACGGTGGCAGTCACTCTGTTCTGTCTGGCTGTTCAGTCGGGCTGGTTTTCGCAGTGCGCCTTGAATCCGGCGCGTTGCTGGAGGGGGTCCGCGCACCGCGTACGGGCGTGTCCTCGCCCCCCGTTGGTAGCCACGCACCATCATACCGTGACCCGCCGACGTCGGGGTCCCGGGTTGCCGTCATGAAGTTGCCGTGATGAAGCCGCCGGAACACCGCCGTGATTCGAACAGGTTAACGCGGGCTCACCGCCGCGGCGCCGGGCGGTGATTCATATAAGCGACAAATCCGGTCCAATTGGTGAGATATACGCCACCCGACAGGTGGAATAGGGCTAAGCTATCTGCAGATCAGCGCGCACGGGCGATAGCCGCCAGAGACGTAACTGTGTCCGGACACGTGCAGTTGCCGGCGCGACTGAAGATAGATCAACGTTTCGATGGTGAACGGCTGGGACGTACCGCAGCGGGCACCGAACTGTGCCCGGACGGGACTGACCATTCCACCCGCCGTCAGCACAGAGAGGGGCCCGGTTTTCGTGCCACATTTGGAAGAGCAAGAACTGTCATGGACCAGCTTGGACCAGCGTGCGGTGGACACTGTCCGCGTTCTCGCTGCGGACGCCGTGGAGAAGGTCGGTAACGGCCACCCGGGGACCGCGATGAGTCTGGCTCCGGCCGCGTACCTGCTGTTCCAGAAGCTGATGCGGCACGACCCGAAGAACCCGGACTGGCTGGGACGGGACCGTTTCGTCCTCTCCCCCGGCCACACCTCCCTGACCCTGTACATCCAGCTGTTCCTCTCCGGCTACGGCCTGGAGCTGAAGGACCTGCAGGCGCTGCGGACCTGGGGCTCGCTGACCCCGGGCCACCCGGAATACAAGCACACCGCCGGCGTCGAGATCACCACCGGCCCGCTGGGCCAGGGCCTCGCGTCCGCGGTCGGTTTCGCGTACTCCCAGCGCCGGATGCGCGGCCTCTTCGACGCCGACGCCGCCGAGGGCGCCAGCCCGTTCGACCACACGATCTGGGTGATCGCGTCCGACGGCGACCTGCAGGAAGGTGTCACCTCCGAGGCGTCCTCGCTGGCCGGGCACCAGGAACTCGGCAACCTCGTGGTGATCTACGACGAGAACCACATCTCCATTGAGGACGACACCGATGTGGCGTTCACCGAGGACGTCCTGAAGCGTTACGAGGCCTACGGCTGGCACGTCCAGCGCGTCGACTGGACCCGGACCGGCGAATACGTCGAGGACGTGCAGGAACTCCACGCCGCGCTGCTCGCCGCGAAGTCCGAGACCTCCAAGCCGTCCATCATCTCGCTGCGCACCATCATCGGCTACCCGGCCCCCAAGAAGCAGAACACCGGCAAGATCCACGGCTCCGCCCTGGGCGCCGAGGAAGTCGCAGGCCTGAAAAAGGTCCTCGGCTTCGATCCGGAGCGTTCCTTCCAGGTCGACGACGACGTCCTCGCCCACACCCGGAAAGCTGCCGACCGCGGCGCCGCGGCCCGCAACGCATGGCAGGACGCGTTCGAGGCCTGGCAGGCCGGCAACCCCGAGGGCGCCGCGCTCCTGGAGCGCATCGAGGCCCGCAAGCTTCCGGCCGAACTCGACGCGGCCCTCCCGGTCTTCGAAGCAGGCAAGGACGTCTCCACCCGCGCCGCGTCCGGCAAGGTCCTGAACGCGATCGGCCCGGTCATGCCGGAACTGTGGGGCGGCTCCGCGGACCTCGCGGAGTCGAACAACACCACAATCGAAGGCTCGCCCTCGTTCATCCCCTCCTCCCGGCAGACCGAGGCGTGGAAGGGCAACCCCTACGGCCGGGTCCTGCACTTCGGCATCCGCGAGCACGCCGCCGCGTCGATCGTGAACGGCATTTCCCTGCACGGGCGCACCCGGGCGTTCTCGGGCACCTTCCTGATCTTCAGCGACTACCAGCGCCCGGCCATCCGGCTCGGTGCCCTGATGGGCGTCCCGTCGCTGTACGTCTGGACCCACGACTCGATCGGCCTGGGCGAAGACGGACCCACCCACCAGCCGGTGGAGCAGCTCGCCTCGCTCCGGGCCATCCCGGGCCTGGACGTCGTCCGCCCGGGAGACGCGAACGAGGTCGCAGCGGCCTGGAAGATCATGCTGGAAAACCACGGGAACCCCGCCGGGATCGTGCTGACCCGGCAGAACATCCCGACCTACGCCCGCGGCACCGGCGAAGCGGAGGGCGACACCTTCGGCTCCACCGCCGGCGTCGCCAAGGGCGGCTACGTGCTGGCCGAAGCTTCCGCCAACGGCGCCACCGCGGCGCCGAAGGTCATCCTGATCGGCACCGGCTCCGAGGTCCAGCTCGCTGTCAATGCCCGCGAAGCCCTCCAGGCCGAAGGCATCCCCACCCGCGTCGTCTCCATGCCCTGCGTGGAATGGTTCAACCAGCAGGACGCCGCGTACCGTGAAGCGGTCCTGCCCGCTGCAGTCAAGGCACGCGTCTCGGTCGAAGCCGGACTCGCGCTGGGCTGGAAGGAATTCGTCGGCGACGCCGGCCGTTCCATCTCCCTCGAGCACTTCGGCGCCTCCGCCGACTACAAGCGCCTCTTCCAGGAATTCGGCATCACTGCCGAAGCCGTCACCGCGGCCGCCAGGGATTCCCTGGCCGGCCTCACCGCCTGATTCAAAACCACGCTTTCCGGGCCGCAGCAATCCGGCCCCAGACTTTCAGGAGTTAAACATGACTACCAGCCCCAGCTCCACCCCCACCCAGCAGCTCTCCGACGCCGGCGTCTCCATCTGGCTCGACGACCTCTCCCGCAGTCGCCTCACCACCGGCAGCCTGCGCCAGCTCATCGAAGAGAAGAACGTTGTCGGCGTCACCACGAACCCGAGCATCTTCCACGCCGCCATCAGCACCGGCCACGACTACGACGCCGTCATCGCCGCCCAGGCGGCAGCCGGCGCCAGCGTCGAGGAGACCGTCTTCGCGATCACCACGACCGACGTCGCCGACGCCTGTGACCTCTTCGCACCGGTGGCCGCCGCCACCAAGGGCGTCGACGGCCGCGTCTCCATCGAGGTGGACCCCCGCCTGGCCTGGGACACCGCCGGCACCATCGTTGAGGCCAAGGAGCTCTACGGCCAGGTCAACAAGGAAAACGTCTTCATCAAGATCCCCGCCACGCTCGAAGGCCTGGAGGCCATCACGGCAACCCTCGCGGCCGGCATCAGCGTGAACGTGACCCTGATCTTCTCCCTCGAGCGCTACCGCGCCGTCATCAACGCCTTCCAGAACGGCCTCGAGCAGGCCAAGGAGAACGGCCACGACCTCTCCAAGATCCACTCCGTGGCATCCTTCTTCGTCTCCCGAGTGGACACCGAAATCGACAAGCGCCTCGACGCGATCGGCACCGACGAAGCCCGCGCCCTGAAGGGCAAGGCCGGCGTGGCCAACGCCCGCCTGGCCTACCAGGTCTACGAGGAACTCTTCTCCACCGAACGCTGGGCGCTCCTGGCCGACGCCGGCGCCCTCCCCCAGCGCCCGCTGTGGGCCTCCACCGGCGTGAAGGACCCGGCCTACCCGGACACCCTCTACGTCACGGAGCTCGTCGCTCCCGGCGTCGTGAACACCATGCCGGAGAAGACGCTCAACGCCACCTTCGACCACGGCGTCATCACCGGCGACACCGTCACCGGCACCTACCAGGAAGCGAACGCGACACTCGACGCCCTGGAAGCGCTCGGCATCTCCTACAACGAGGTTGTCGCGGTGCTCGAGTCCGAAGGCCTCGACAAGTTCGTGGCCAGCTGGAAGGAACTGCTCGGCGACGTCGAGGCAGCCCTCGCCGCTGCACGGAAGGACGCATAGTCCTCCATGACGACTCTCAGCTACGACGCCACGGGCGCTGCCCGTCAGGCCCACGAACAGCACTTCCCGGCCCTGCTGGAAGACAAGATCGCCACCCGGATCTTCGCCAAGGACGCCACCCTGTGGGGTCCCGACGCCGAGGCCGAGGCTTCCGTCCGGCTCGGCTGGGTTGAGGCGGCCACCGTCTCGCAACCGCTCGTCGCGGACATCCTTGCGCTCCGCGATGCGCTCCGCGACGAGGGCGTCAGCCGGATCGTGCTGTGCGGCATGGGCGGTTCCTCGCTGGCCCCGGAGGTCATCGCGGGGACCGCCGGCGTCGAGCTGACCGTGCTGGACAGCACCGATCCCGAACAGGTTTCGGCCGCCCTGGCGGACCGTTTGGGCGAAACCGCGATCGTGGTGTCCTCGAAGTCCGGCTCCACCCTGGAAACAGACTCGCAGCGCCGGATTTTCGAACACGCCTTCACCGAGGCCGGCGTCGACGCCAAGAGCCGGATCATCATCGTCACCGATCCGGGCTCGCCGCTGGACAAATCCGCCCGTGAGGCCGGCTACCGCGCCGTCTTCAATGCGGATCCGAACGTCGGCGGACGCTACTCGGCCCTCACCGCGTTCGGACTGGTGCCCTGCGGCCTGGCCGGCGTGGACATCCAGGCATTCCTGGACGAGGCCGAGGAAGCCGCGGAAGTCCTGAACGATGACTCGGAGGAAAACATCGGCCTCGCCCTCGCCGCGGCGCTGGGCGGCACCAACCCGCTGCGCAACAAGATCGTGATCGCCGAGGACGGCTCCGGGATCGCTGGTTTCGCCGACTGGGCCGAACAGCTCATCGCCGAATCCACCGGCAAGCTCGGCACCGGCGTGCTGCCGGTCGTGGCAGGACCGAAGTCGCCCGAGGCCACCCTCGGTGCCCCGGATGTCCTGGTGATCCGCCTTGTTGCGGTGGATGCCGACGTCGAACTCGGCGAAAATGAAGTGGCCATCGCGGGCGGGCTCCCGACCCAGATGATGGCCTGGGAATTCGCCACCGCCGTGGCAGGCCGCCTGCTCGGCATCAACCCCTTTGACCAGCCCGACGTCGAGGCCGCGAAAGTGGCTGCCCGCGGCCTCCTGGATGCCCAGCCGGAACCGACCCCGGCCGACTTCACCGACGGTGCCATCGAGGTCCGCGGCGGGGAATGGCTTGGCGGTGCCGGCACGGCAGCCGACGCGGTCAGCGCGCTGCTCGGCGAGCTAGGCCCGGACGGCTACCTGAGCGTCCAGGCCTACTTCGACCGGCTCGCCTACGCGCCCCTCGAGGGTGTCCGGGACCAGCTGGCGGCGCTCAGCGGCCGTCCCGTCACTTTCGGCTGGGGCCCGCGGTTCCTGCACTCCACCGGCCAGTTCCACAAGGGCGGACCCGCCATCGGTGTGTTCCTCCAGGTGACGGCGGCGTCCGCCACCGACCTCGCCATCCCGGACCGTCCCTTCACCTTCGGTGAGCTGATCTCCGCGCAGGCCGCCGGGGACGCCCAGGTCCTGTCCGGACACGGCCGCCCGGTCCTGCGCCTCCACCTCACGGACCGCGCCGCGGGCGTCCGGCAGCTGCAGGACCTGGTCTCGGCCCTGGCCGGCCAGGCAGCCCCCTCCACCAAAAGCTAAGGCACCCACACAACCATGCCAGAAACAATGACCGACGGCCGGAGGTCCACGGGCCGGGGGCGCAACCCGCTCCGGGACCCGCGGGACCGCCGGCTGAACCGTATTGCCGGACCGTCGTCGCTGGTCCTTTTCGGTGTCACGGGGGACCTCGCCCGCAAGAAGCTCATGCCAGCCGTGTACGACCTCGCCAACCGCGGGCTGCTGCCGCCGAGCTTCGCCCTCGTCGGCTTCGCCCGGCGCCAGTGGGACAACGAGGACTTCGCTGCGGAGGTCAAGGCCGCGGTCAAGGCCTACGCCCGGACGCCGTTCGATGAGATCGTGTGGAAGCAGCTCTCCGAGGGGATCCGCTTCGTGCAGGGCGAGTTCGACGACGACGAGGCGTTCGAGCGGCTCAGCGCCACGATCGATGAGCTGGATGAGCAGCGCGGCACGCGGGGAAACCATGCGTTCTACCTGTCGATTCCGCCCAAGGCTTTCGAACTGGTCTGCCGGCAGCTGTCCAAGCACGGCCTGGCCGAGGCCGAGGGCGACAACTGGCGCCGCGTCGTGATCGAGAAGCCGTTCGGGCATGACCTCGAATCGGCCCGGCAGCTGAACGACATCGTCGAGTCGGTCTTTCCGCCGGACGCGGTCTTCCGGATCGACCATTACCTGGGCAAGGAGACGGTGCAGAACATCCTGGCGCTGCGCTTCGCCAACCAGCTGTTCGAGCCGCTGTGGAACGCCAACTACGTGGACCACGTCCAGATCACCATGGCCGAGGACATCGGCACCGGCGGCCGGGCAGGCTACTACGACGGCGTCGGCGCGGCCCGCGACGTCATCCAGAACCACCTGCTGCAGCTGCTGGCCCTGACCGCGATGGAGGAGCCGATCTCCTTCAACGCCGACGACCTCCGCGCCGAGAAGGAAAAGGTCCTCGCCGCCGTCCGGCTGCCGGAGGACCTCTCCACGCACTCGGCCCGCGGGCAGTTCACCGGCGGCTGGCAGGGCGGCGAGAAGGTCGTCGGCTACCTGGCGGAGGACGGGATCCCGGAAGACTCCAAGACGGAGACCTTCGCCGCGATCCGGGTGGACATCAACACCCGCCGCTGGTCCGGCGTGCCGTTCTACCTGCGGGCCGGCAAGCGGCTGGGGCGCCGGGTGACCGAGATCGCCGTCGTGCTCAAGCGGGCCCCGAACCTGCTGTTCACCGACCACGGCGAGGACGACTTCGGCCAGAACGCCGTCGTGATCCGGGTCCAGCCCGACGAGGGCGCCACCATCCGCTTCGGTTCCAAGGTCCCCGGCACCCAGATGGAAGTCCGCGACGTCACGATGGACTTCGGCTACGGCCACTCCTTCACGGAATCCAGCCCGGAGGCCTACGAGCGGCTCATCCTCGATGTGCTGCTCGGTGAACCGCCGCTGTTCCCCCGGCACCAGGAAGTCGAGCTGTCCTGGAAGATCCTGGACCCGTTCGAGGACTACTGGGCCAGCCTCGATGAACAGCCCGAGCCCTACGCGCCCGGAAGCTGGGGCCCCGCCTCGGCCGATGAGCTGCTTGCCCGCGACGGACGAACCTGGAGAAGGCCATGATCGTAGATCTTCCCGATACAACAACGTCCAAAATCTCCAAGAAGATCATGGCTTTGCGCGAGCAGGGCGGCGTGATTGCCCTGGGCCGCGTGCTCACCCTCGTGGTCGTCACCAAGTCCGGGCTGGAGGAGGAGGCGATCGAGGCCGCCAACGAGGCCAGCCGGGAGCACCCCTGCCGGATCATCGTGCTGGCGGACGCCGGGGCCTCCGCCCCGACGAGGCTTGATGCGCAGATCCGGGTCGGCGGCGACGCGGGCGCCTCCGAGGTGATCCTGCTCCGCGGCTACGGCGAACTCGCCGAGGAAAGCGAGTCGCTCGTGGCGGCCCTGCTGCTGCCGGATGCGCCGATTGTGGCCTGGTGGCCGCACGGTGCCCCGAAGAACGCCTGCGAGACGTCCATCGGGCGGATCGCGCACCGCCGGATCACGGACTCGGCCAACGAGGCCGATCCGCAGCGTGCCCTGGACAACATCCGCCGGACCTACAAGGCCGGCGACACGGACCTTGCCTGGACCCGCCTCACCAACTGGCGGATCCAGCTGGCCGCGGTGCTGGACCAGGTCGACGATTCCCCCGTGACGGCTGTCGCCGTCGAAGGTGCCTCGGACTCCCCCAGCACCATCCTGCTCGCCGCGTGGCTTACCCTCGCGCTGGACGCACCGGTCACGATCGTGGCGGATCCTGCAGGCACCGGCATCCGGCGGGTCCGGCTGACCCGGACCGGCGGCGATGTCCAGTTGTTCCGGCCCGGCCTCACCATCGCCGAACTGACCCAGCCCGGCCAGCCCGCGCAGCGCATCTCGCTGCCGCGCCGGAACCTCAAGGACTGCCTGGCCGAAGAGCTCCGCCGCCTCGATCCGGACGAAGTCTTCGGCGAAGTGATTACTATTGGACTGCCACGTACCAATCTAAGGAGTGTCCGTCCCAGTGAGCGCTGACCCCAGAGTAAGCATCCATCCCGACTCGACCGTCCTGATGGCTGCGATCGCGGCCCGCCTGATCACCAAGCTTGTGGATATCCAAGACAAACACGGCGAGGCGACGGTGGTGCTTACCGGGGGCTCGATGGGGATCGGTTCGCTCAAGGCTGTCGCGGAGTCGCCCGCGGCCCCGGCCGTCGACTGGTCCAAGGTCAATTTCTGGTGGGGTGACGAACGCTTCGTCGCCGCCGACGACGCCGAGCGCAACGCGCGCCAGGCGCATGAGGCGCTGCTCTCGCACATTCCGGTGGACCCGGCCCGGGTGCACGTTCCGGGAGCGGCCGGGGACTTCGGCACCCCGGAGGAGGCCGCTGAAGACTACGCCCGGCGGCTGGCCGAGGCGGCGGCGGCGGAACATGCCGCCGACATGTCGGATGAGCGCCCGGACGACCCCCGCATGCTCCCCCGCTTCGACGTCGTCCTGCTCGGTGTGGGGCCTGATGCCCATGTGGCGTCGCTGTTCCCGGAGCAGGCAGGCATCCGTGAGAAAGAGCTCTCGGTGGTGGGGGTGCGCAATTCGCCCAAGCCGCCGCCGGCCAGGGTTTCCCTCACTTTGCCTGCGATCAATACGGCCTCGGAGGTGTGGATGGTGGTGGCGGGCGAGGACAAGGCCGGAGCCGTGGGACTGGCACTCGCCGGCGCCAACCCGGTCCAGGTTCCGGCGGCCGGCCCCCGGGGACGCGAGAAGACTCTGTGGCTGATCGACGAAAACGCGGCGGCCCGGGTCCCGGAGCAGCTAATCCGGAAGGGCCTGTCCGGCTCGTAGCCTCTCGAGCGCTCCGGCCAGCACGTCTTCGGCGTCCTGGCTGGAGCGCCGTTCCTTAACGTATTCCAAGTGGCTTTTGAAGCCTTCGACTGGGGTGTCCTCGAGCGCGAACTGCGCCTCGTCCCGGGTCGACGTGCCGCCGCAGCGGCGGCAGTCCCAGACCCCGGGGATCTGGTCTTCGGGAAGCTGGGCGAACACCAAGGCGGTCTCGTGTCCCTTGGCGCACACATAGGAGACGCGGATACGGGGCTGGCGTACGCCAGCCCCGTCCAGTGGCTCGTGGCGGGGTGTGGCCCCTTCGGTGGCTCCTACACGGATGCCCTTGAATCCGGAAGCGGAATGCAGCATCGGGAACTCCTGGCTACTGGACTGTTGGAACGTGCGTACAACCAGCGACAGTGTAGTTCGGAGTTCCCGATGCCGGGAGGGCCATAAGGGCCCCATATGAAGATTTTCCGCGGAGTCCTAGGAGTCGGCTCCGGTGCTGAACCGCATCAACAGCCCGAGGGCGATGATCACGACGCCCCAGGTGACACCCAGGATGATCGTGAAGCGGTTGAGGTTCCGCTCGGCAACGCCGGAGGAGCTGAGTCCCGAGCTCATGCCGCCACCGAACATGTCGGACAGACCGCCTCCACGTCCCTTATGGAGCAGGATGAGCAAGGTCAGCAGGAGGCTGGTGATGCCCAGAAGCACCTGCAGAATGACATGAAGAACGTCCACGACGGCCTTTCAGAAGAATTGGATTGCGGGGGCCAAACCTGTGTCCGGACTAATCCGTCAGCAGGTGACTCTCGAACCTCACAATATTAGCAAACTCGGCAGCATCCAGGCTGGCACCGCCGACAAGCAATCCGTCCACGTCGCGTTCCTTGAGGATGGACGCCGCGTTGTTGGCCTTGACCGAGCCGCCGTAGAGCAGCCGGGCCTTGGCGGCGACGTCCGCACCGAAGAGGGTGGACAGCTCGGCCCGGATGGCGGCGCACAATTCCTGGGCATCCCCGGGTCCGGCGACCTCGCCGGTTCCGATGGCCCAGACCGGCTCATAGGCGACCACGAGCTCGGTGGCCTGCTCCGGCGTGAGGCCTTCGACGCCGGCGCGGAGCTGGGTGAGGCTGTGCTCGACGTGGGTGCCCGCCTGCCGGACTTCGAGGCCTTCGCCGACGCAGAGCACGGGCGTGAGGCCGTGGCGGAAGGCGGCCTTGGTCTTGGCGTTGAGCAGCTCATCGGACTCGTGGTGGTGGGTGCGGCGTTCGCTGTGGCCGACGAGGACGTACTGGCAGCCGAGCTTGGCGAGGAACTGCCCGGAGATGTCTCCGGTGTACGCGCCGGAGTCGGACGGGGAGAGATCCTGGCCGCCGTAGACAAGCTCCAGCTCATCGCCCTGGACGAGGGTCTGGACGCCGCGGAGGTCCGTGAACGGCGGGAAGACGGCAACCTCCACCCGGCTGTAGTCGTGCTTGGCGTCGGACAGGGTCCATGCCAGCTTCTGCAGGAGGGTGATGCCCTGGACATGGTCCATGTTCATCTTCCAGTTGCCTGCGATGAGGGGCGTGCGGTCAAACGTGCCGTTGGTTGACGTTGTCACATTGTCTCCAAAGAGGTGCGGATCGAAAGAGGCGGATCGAAAGAATCAGTCAGGGAAGCAGCCGGCAGCGCGCCCGAATAGTTGCGGACCCGCGTTGTGCGGGACGGGCGCGCCGCCGGCTGGATTGCTTAGCGGTCCAGGACGGTCAGTCCGGGGAGTTCCTTGCCTTCAAGGTATTCCAGGCTGGCGCCGCCACCGGTGGAAATGTGGCCGAACTGGTCATCGGCGAAGCCGAGGGTCCGGACTGCCGCGGCGGAGTCGCCGCCGCCGACGACCGTGAACGCCTCCGTCTCCGTCAGCGACCGGGCAATCGCCCGGGTGCCGGCCGCGAACGCCGGGAACTCGAAGACGCCCATCGGACCGTTCCAGAACACCGTCCTGGCGCCCTTGATCCGTTCCGCGAAGGCGGCTGCCGACTCGGGTCCGATGTCCAGGCCGATGCCCTGGGCGCCGAAGCTGCTGTCCTCGATCGCCTCCGCGCGGACCGTCTCGTGCTCGGCGTCGGCGGCGAACTTGCTGGCCACCACAACGTCGGTGGGGACCACGAAATCGGTTCCGGCGTCCGCGGCGCGCTTGAGGTAGTCCTGGACGACCGGGATCTGGTCCTCTTCCAGCAGGCTGCCGGCCACCTTGTGGCCCGCCGCGGCGAGGAAGGTGAACAGCATGCCGCCGCCGACCAGGATGGTGTCCGCCTTGCCGATCAGGTTGTCGATCACGGCGAGCTTGTCCGAGACCTTGGAACCGCCGAGCACCACCACGTAGGGGCGCTGGGTGTCGGTGGTGAGCTTGCGAAGCACCTCGACCTCCGTGCGGACCAGGTCGCCCTGATAGGACGGCAGCCGGGCCGCGACGTCGTACACGCTGGCATGCTTGCGGTGCACGGCGCCGAAGGCATCGTCCACGAAGGCGCCGCTGGCTCCGGTGAGGGCCACCAGCTCGTCCGCGAAGGCGCCGCGCCCGGCGTCGTCCTTGGACGTTTCGCGGGCGTCGAAGCGCACGTTCTCCAGCACGAGGGCTTCGCCGTCCTGCAGCGCCGCGGCGAGTTCCTTCGCCGAGCCGCCGACCGTGTCTTGCGCGAGGGAGACCTTGAACGAGGCAAGCTCGGCCAGGCGCGACACGGCGGGCTTCAGCGAGTACTTCTCTTCCGGGGCGCCCTTGGGGCGGCCGAGGTGTGCCGTGACCAGCACGCGGGCACCGGCGTCCGTGAGCTTCTCCAGCACTGGCAGGGAGGCCTTGATGCGGCCGTCGTCAGTCACTGTAGAGCCGTCGAGCGGCACGTTCAGGTCACTTCTGACCAGAACGTACCGCCCGCGGACACCATCAGCGATCAGTTCGTTGAGGGTGTGGAATGTCATGTGTCTTACCCTAGCCCAGCTTGGCTGCGACAAGCTCCGTGAGGTCCACGAGGCGGTTCGAGTAGCCCCATTCGTTGTCATACCAGGCAACAACCTTGACCTGGTTGCCGATCACCTTGGTCAGGCCGGAGTCGAAGATCGACGACGCCGGGTCGCCGACGATGTCCGAGGAGACGATCGGCTCGTCGGTGTAGGTCAGCAGGCCCTGGAGCGCCTCGGATTCGGAAGCGGCCTTGAGGGCGGCGTTGACTTCCGCCACCGTGGTTTCGCGGGACACGGTGACTGTCAGGTCCGTGGCCGAACCGGTCGGGACCGGGACTCGGATGGCGTAGCCGTCGAGTTTGCCCTTGAGCTCCGGCAGGACCAGGCCGATTGCCTTGGCCGCACCCGTCGAGGTGGGGACCATGTTGATGGCGGCGGCGCGGGCGCGGCGGAGGTCCTTGTGCGGGCCGTCCTGCAGGTTCTGGTCGGCGGTGTAGGCGTGGATGGTGGTCATCAGGCCGCGTTCGATGCCGAACGAGTCGTTGATGACCTTGGCCAGCGGGCCGAGGCAGTTGGTGGTGCAGGACGCGTTGGAGATGATGTGGTGCGCTGCCGGGTCGTAGAGCTCGTGGTTGACGCCCATCACGATCGTGATGTCCTCATCCGAGGCGGGAGCGGAGATCAGGACCTTCCTGGCGCCGGCGTCGATGTGCTTCTGCGCGTCCGAGGCCTTGGTGAAGAAGCCGGTGGACTCGATGACGATGTCGACGCCCAGCTCGCCCCAGGGCAGCTTCGCCGGATCGCGCTCGGCGAGGACCTTGATGATGTTGCCGTCGACGACGATGTTGCCGTCCTTGACCTCGATGGTCTCCTGCAGGCGCCCGCCGACGGAGTCGTACTTGAGCAGGTGGGCGAGGGCTTCCGGGCTGGTGAGGTCGTTGACGGCAACGATCTCCAGGTCTGCCCCCTGGGCCAGGGCGGCGCGGAAGTAGTTGCGGCCGATGCGGCCGAAGCCGTTGATACCAATACGGGTGGTCACGTTTTCAGTCTCCTTGGTGCTTTTGCAAGCACGACTAGTTGAGTCGGGCGTTCAAGCCAACTAACAGATCCCGCACGCCATTGGGCAGAGATGATTACCAGATCGGAGGGCGACCAGCCACATTGCTGAAGGCTAACCGCCTTCCGTGACCTATCTTACGTTTAACTAAGCCTGCCCCCGCAAGTGCGGGGGCAGGCCGTCCACGATTCGGCCCCAACGGCGCGAAATGTGAGCTTTGTTACAAACGGATGTGCACTACAACACCCTTAGAGGGTAATGAGCCCGGTGGCGTTCCTGCGGGCCGCATCGAAGCGCTTGGCGACGTCGGCCCAGTTGACGATGTTCCAGAAGGCCTTGACATAGTCGGCCTTGACGTTGACGTAGTCCAGGTAGAAGGCGTGCTCCCACATGTCCAGCATCAGCAGCGGGGTGGTGCCCAACGCGACGTTGCCCTGCTGGTCGTAGAGCTGCTCGATCACGAGGTTGCCGCCGATCGGCTCGTAGGCGAGGAAACCCCAGCCGGAGCCCTGCAGGCCAAGGGCCGCCGCGCTGAACTGGGCGCGGAAGGCGTCAAAGGAGCCGAACGCGTCGTCGATGGCGGCCGCGAGCTCGCCCTCGGGCTTGTCGCCGCCGTCGGGTGAGAGGTTGTTCCAGAACACGGAGTGGTTGATGTGGCCGCCGGTGTGGAAGGCGAGGTCCTTGGACAGCCGGTTGATGTTGGCGAAGTCGCCCTTCTCGCGCGCTTCGGCGAGCTGGGCCAGGGCGTTGTTGGCGCCCGTCACGTAGGCGGCATGGTGCTTGCTGTGGTGCAGCTCCATGATCCTCGCGGAAATGTGGGGCTCCAGCGCTGCATAGTCATAGCTGAGTTCGGGCAGTACGTACTCGGTCACAAAAATCCTCCAATGTCGTGGACGGGTTGTCCGGTTCGGTAACTCTCGGATGGTGCACCCGGATGGTATGGCACCCGGACGGTTGTGGTGAATCCGGAATCCGGTGCGCATAACCTCCGGCGTCGCTGAGGTATTTCCACCGTCTGGATCTGATTCGGCAATTGTTTCTGGGGAGAGGCTACTCGTCCAGCATGTCCGGAGTCACATTGGCCTCCGTACCGGGGATGCCAAGGTCCTGGGCCCGTTTGTCCGCCATGGCCAGGAGCCGCCGGATCCGGCCGGCCATGGCGTCCTTCGTCATCACGGGATCGGCAATCCTGCCGAGCTCGTCCAGGCTGGCCTGTTTGTGCGCCACGCGCAGTTCGCCCGCGTACTTGAGATGCTCCGGGACGTCGTCGCCAAGGATCTCCAGGGCACGGTCCACGCGGGCTCCCGCGGCCACGGCGGCCTGCGCCGAGCGGCGCAGGTTGGCGTCGTCGAAGTTGGCCAGCCTGTTGGCGGTGGCCCGGACTTCCTTGCGCATCCGGCGTTCCTCCCAGACCATCAGGGCGTCGTGCGCGCCCATCCGGGTCAGCAGCGCGGCGATGGTGTCGCCGTCGCGGATCACGACGCGGTCCACTCCCCTGACCTCGCGGGCCTTGGCCTGGATGCCGAGGCGGCGCGCCGCGCCGACGAGGGCCAGTGCCGATTCCGGTCCGGGGCAGGTGACCTCCATGGCGGAGGAGCGTCCGGGTTCGGTGAGGGAACCATGGACGAGGAACGCCCCGCGCCACACTGCCTCGGCGTCGGAGGCGGAACCGTTCACCACCACCGAGGGGAGGCCGCGGACCGGGCGTCCGCGGGCGTCAAGGAGGCCGGTCTGGCGGGCCAGGGCCTCGCCGTCGCGCACCACCCGGACCACGTAGCGGCTGCCGCGGCGCAGTCCCCCGCCGGAGACGACGATGATTTCACTCTGATGCCCGTAGACCTCGGCGATGGCCGCGCGCAGCCGCCGGGCGGTTGAGGCGAGGTCGACTTCAGCCTCGATCACGATCCGGCCGGAGATGATGTGCAGTCCGCCGGCGAAGCGGAGCATAGCCGACACTTCAGCCTTACGGACCGAGGACTTCTTGATGTCCAGCCGGGAAAGTTCTTCCTTGACTGATGCTGTCAGTGCCATGGCACCTTTCCTAACTGTTCCCGAAAATGTCGTGGTACGCCGTTGCCAGACGCAGCGGGTCGTGGATCGGCCGGCGGCTCGACGCCCCCACTTTACCCAACACCACCTCGGCACCCAGCATCCCGGCCGCCCGTTCGAACGCGCGGAGGTCCGGGACCGACGCCGGATCGGCCAGGACGACGTCGATCGTGAACTCCGGGGCGTACTGGCGCA
Organism: Arthrobacter sp. UYCu723; assembly: GCF_054059215.1. Taxonomy (NCBI): domain Bacteria; kingdom Bacillati; phylum Actinomycetota; class Actinomycetes; order Micrococcales; family Micrococcaceae; genus Arthrobacter; species Arthrobacter sp. UYCu723. The sequence goes on along the minus strand of NZ_JBSSBW010000001.1, from coordinate 3,911,171 downwards.
GCACGCGCAGGTGGTCGGCGGCGGTCATCCCCAGGGTTTCCTTGGTGTCCGTGGCCAGGTTCATGGTGAGGCAGCGACGGGCCGCGGTGTCGCACAGCGCTTCCCGCATTTCCGGCAGCAGCAGGTGCGGCAGCACCGAGGTGTACCAGGACCCCGGGCCCAGGATCACCCAGTCCGCCAGTTCAATGGCGGTGAGGGCCTCGATGCAGGCCGGGGCGTCCTCGGGCAGCAGGCGGACCCGCTCCAGCGACCCGGCCACAGCGCATTTCGCCTGCCCGGTGAGGGTCTGCAACACCGAGGTGCCGTCCGGCGCTGTGACGCGGACCTGGCCTTCGATGGTGAGCGGCACGCTCGACATCGGCAGGACCTCGCCGCGGGCGCCCAGCAGGGCACCCGCCCACTTGAGGCCGGCCACAGTATCGCCGAGGAGCTCCCAGAGAGTCACGATCAGCAGGTTGCCCATGGCGTGTTCGTCGAGCGAACCGCCGCGGCCCTTGCCCGGCATGAAGCGGTGCTGCATGACGTCACGCCAGGTGCGGCCCCAGTCGGTGTCGTCGCACAGCGCCGACAGTGCCATCCGGAGGTCTCCGGGCGGGAGGACGCCGTACTCCTCGCGCAGCCGCCCCGAGGAGCCGCCGTCGTCCGCCACGGTGACGATGGCGGTCAGTTCGGAAGTGAGCAGGCGCAGGGCGGACAGCGAAGCGGACAGGCCATGGCCGCCGCCGAGGGCCACCACAGAGGGGCCCTTGTCCTGCTGGCTGGCGAAGGCGGCGCTGGCCGGCGGGACGAGCGGCAGGGGCCCGGTGAGCAGCGCCATTATTCGCGGCCCAGGTCCCGGTGCGTCGTGGTCACGGTGACGCGCGGATACTGCGCGAGCCGGCGGGAGAGCTCGACGGCGACCGCGACCGAGCGGTGCTTGCCGCCGGTGCAGCCGATGGCGATCGTTGCGTAGTGCTTGTTCTCGCGCCGGTAGCCGTCCAGGACCGGTTCCAGGGCCAGGACGTAGCGCTCGACGAAGCTGCTGACCCCTTGGGCCTCGAGCACGTAGTCGCTCACGTCCTGATCCAGGCCGGTGTGCGGGCGCAGCGCCGGGACCCAGTGCGGGTTGGGGATGAAGCGGGCATCCGCGACGAAGTTGGCGTCCACGGGAAGGCCGTACTTGAAACCGAAGCTCATGACGTTCAGGCGCAGCGCGACGGGGCCGGTTTCGCTGAACAGCTCCGTGATCGCGGTGGCCAGTCCGTGCACGTTCAGGGCCGAGGTGTCCAGCACGATGTCCGAGGAGGTCCGGAGCTCGTGCAGCAGCTCGCGTTCGGCGGCGATCCCGTCGAGGATCCTGCCGCCGCCCTGCAGCGGGTGCGGCCGCCGGCCCTGTTCGAAACGGCGCACCAGGACGTCGTCGTTCGCGTCGAGGAAGAGTACGCGGAAGGTGACGCCGCTGGCCTCAAGGTTGCGGAGGGCGGCGCGGATGTCCGCGAAGAGATCCTTGCTGCGGACATCCATCACGACGGCGAGCTTGGAAATGGAGCCGGGCGCATGGGAGACGAGTTCGGCCAGGGTGCCGAGCATCTGCGGGGGAAGGTTCTCCACGACGTACCAGCCGTGGTCCTCCAGCGCGTCCGATGCTGTGCTCCGGCCTGCACCCGACATCCCGGTCACCACGAGCAGTTCCGCCTCGACGGGTTTGACCGGCGTCATGCCGTCCGTCTCCGTGCCGGATCCTGCCGTTGACTCTGCCATCTGTGAAGCCCCGTTCTGCTGCGCAGTTCTTTGTTGTCACGTCTGTTGTCACGTCCCTGCGGCGTTCGCTGCAACCGAATGTGCCGTTTCCCAAGTCCTTACCCTAGCTAAGTTTGCCGGGGCTAGCTAAGTTTCGAGGATTTCCCCCGTTGTCATATTGATGGCGGGTACGGTGGCGGCCTCGGACCCGTCCTCCGGGTTGAAGTGCCGCACGATCGCCGCGGCCAGGGACGGCCCGATCCCCTTGGCGACCGTGAGTTCATCCGCCGTCGCCGCCTTGATGCTCTTGACCGAGCCGAACTGCGCCAGCAGCGCCTTGCGCTTGGAGTCGCCGAGGCCGGGCACTCCGTCGAGTGCGGACACGGTCATGGCCTTGCCGCGTTTCTGCCGGTGGAAGGAGATCGCGAAGCGGTGTGCCTCGTCGCGGACGCGCTGCAGCAGGTACAGCCCGGCCGAGGCGCGCGGCAGGATCACGGGGAAGTCGCTGTCCGGCAGCCAGACCTCTTCGAGCCGCTTCGCCAGGCCGACGACGTACACGTCCTCGACCCCAAGTTCGGCCAGCGCTCGGGCCGCCGCGTTGACCTGGGGCTGGCCGCCGTCGACCACCACGAGGTTCGGCGGGTAGGCGAACTTGGTCCGCGGCGCCGGTGTCGTGGTGTCCGCAAGCGCGACCGCCACGGCAGCCTCCAGGGCAGCCTGGTGGCCCGGCTGGTGGCCCGTCATCCGGGCCCCCTCCGCCTGCTCGGCCTTCTCCTGCAGGTAGTGCCGGAACCGCCGGGTCAGCACGTCATGCATGGCAGCCGTGTCGTCATTCGCGGCGGCGCCGGTGACGGAGAACTTCCGGTAGTCGGATTTCTTCGGCAGACCGTCCTCGACCACCACCATGGAACCGACCACATTGGTGCCCTGGACGTGCGAGATGTCGAAGCATTCGATCCGCATCAGCGCCACGGGCAGGTCCAGGGCCTCCTGCAGCTCCTGGAGTGCCTGGGACCTCATGGTCAGGTCGCCGGCGCGCCGGGACTTGTGGAGCTTCAGTGCGTGTTCGGCGTTCTCCCGGACGGTGGACATGAGGGCGGCTTTGTCGCCGCGCTGCGGGACGCGGACGTCCACCCTCGCCCCGCGCAGTCCGCTGAGCCACTCCGCGAGCTGCGCGGCGTTGCTGGGTTCCGCCGGGACCAGGACCTCGCGGGGCAGCCGGCCCTGGCTGCCGGCTTCGTCCCCGTACACCTGCTGGAGGAGATGCTCGACCAGGTCCGGGGTGGTGGAGTCCTCGACCTTTTCCACGACCCAGCCGCGCTGGCCGCGGATCCGGCCGCCGCGGACATGGAACACCTGCACGGCGGCTTCGAGCTCGTCCTCGTGCAGGGCGAAGATGTCGGCGTCCGTGCCCTCCGCCAGCACCACGGCGTTGCGCTCGAAGACCTTCTTGAGTGCCACGATGTCGTCCCGGAGGCGGGCGGCACGCTCGTAGTCCAGTTCGGCGACGGCGGCGGCCATTTCCTTTTCCAGCCTCGCGACGAAGGGTTTGGCTTCGCCGCCCATGAAGGTGCAGAGGTCCTCGGCCAGGGCGCGGTGGTCCTCGGCCGAGATGCGGCCCACACAGGGGGCCGCGCACTTGTCGATGTAGCCGAGCAGGCACGGCCTGCCGCTGGCCTCGGCCCGCTTCAAGACACCGGGGCTGCAGCTGCGGACGGGGAAGACGCGCAGCAGGGTGTCCAGGGTGTCCCGGATGGCCCCGGCGGTGAACGGGCCAAAGTAACGGGTGCCTTTCTTGCGTTCGCCGCGCAGCACCTGGACGCGGGGGTACTTCTCCCCCATGGTGACCGCGAGGTACGGGTAGCTCTTGTCATCCCGGAACATGACGTTGAAACGCGGCGTGAATTCCTTGATCCACGTGTATTCCAGCTGGAGGGATTCGAGCTCGCTCCCGACGACGGTCCATTCGACGCTGCTGGCCGCGTGGACCATCGCATGCGTCTTCGGCAGCAGTCCGGCGGGGTTGGCAAAGTAGGAATTCAGCCGGGAACGGAGGTTCTTGGCTTTGCCGACGTAGATGACCCGGCCGTGCGGGTCGCGGAAGCGGTACACGCCCGGATTGCTCGGGATCTCACCCGTCTGGGGTCGGTAACTCGCTGGATCTGCCACACTTCAAGTCTACTGAGGCACCGGGGGTGCCGGGGACGGCGGCTACTCCGCGACTTTGCTCTGGTTGTAGCTCGTGGAGCGCTCCTGGCCGCTGAGCTCCGCAATCGCGTCCATGATGCGGTCCGTGACCTGGCGGCGTGCCGGCAGCGAATGGTCCGGTCCGGTCTTATCGAAGTAGAGCGGCTCGCCGACCTTCATGGTGAAGTGCTGCGGCTTGACGGATTTGCTGTCCGCCGGCTGCAGGTTCTCGGTGCCGATCAGGCCGACCGGGACCACCGGGGCGCCTGTGGTCAGGGCGAGCCAGCCGACGCCGGTGCGGCCGCGGTACAGGAGGCCGTCACGGGAGCGGGTTCCTTCGGGGTAGATGCCGATGCCCTTGCCCTCGTCCAGGATCGCCAGCAGCGTCTTGAGCGCCTGCACGCTGGCGGCCTGCTCGCCGCGCTCAACCGGGATCGAGCCCACGGCCTCGAAGAAGGACTTCATGACCTTGCCCTTGACACCGCCGGTGGTGAAGTACTCGGCCTTGGCGAAGAACGCCACGGGGCGCGGCATGAGGGCCTGGACAATCACGCTGTCCAGGAACGAGAGGTGGTTCGGCGCCACGATGAACGGGCCCTCCCTGGGCACGTTGTCAAGTCCGATGACCGTGGGCCGGCAGGTCGAGGTGACAAGTCCCCGCGTGGTCCAGCGGATTGCATCAAACATTGCCATCGGTGGGCACCTCGTTCAGGGCTTCAGTCATCAGGGCGGCGGCGCGAACGGAGTCCAGCTTGCTAATGGTGTCATGCAGCGCTGACGTGCTGTGCACAATCTCGACGGCGCCCGCCTCGCGCAGTTCGCCGTCGAGCGCAAAGCCCCAGGCGACGCCGATGCAGTCCAGGCCGTTGGCGGCGGCGCCGGCCACGTCCTGGGCCCGGTCCCCCACCATGACCGCGTAAGGCGTGCGGAGGTCGGCCAGGGCGGCGGCAACGATGCCGGCCTTCCCGGACGGTCCGGTGGCGGCGCCTGCCTCGTCGGCGGCCGAGCCGCGGATGACGTGGAAGAGGGCCGCGATGCCGTGGTGCTCCAGGACGATGCGGGCCAGGTGCTCGGGCTTCTGGGTGGCGACGGCGATCGGCCGCCCGGCGTCGATAAAGGAGTCCAGCAGGGCCCGGATGCCGGGGTAGAGCCGGCTCCGGGCGATCCCGGTGGAAAGGTAGTGTGCCCGGTAGATCCGGATGGCCTCTTCCAGTTGCTCCGGCGGGACGCCCGCGATGTCCACGAGCGAGTGGCTGAGTTTCGGGCCGATCATCGCGTCCAGCCGGGCCTTGCCGGGGACGGCGATTCCGAGTTCCGTGAGGGCCGCCGCGATTCCGTCCGATATCCCCCCGGCGGGATCGACAAGAGTGCCGTCAAGGTCAAAGATCACGGGCACTGTTGAATGGGTCACCGGCCTAGTTTCTCACGAGTGCCGGAATGCCAGAAACTCGCATACCCCGAAGGGAATACATCTATCCCCTGTCGGCCTCAGGCCAGGATGTCGGCGAGGAAGGCCGCCGTGTGGCTCTCTGTCGACTTGGCCACCTGCTCCGGCGTGCCGGAGGCGATGATGCGGCCGCCGCCGGACCCGCCGTCGGGCCCGAGATCCACGATCCAGTCGGCGCTCTTGATGACGTCGAGGTTGTGCTCGATCGTGATGACGGTGTTGCCCTTCTCTACGAGGCCCTGGAGCACCAGGAGGAGCTTCCGGATGTCCTCGAAGTGCAGGCCCGTGGTGGGTTCGTCCAGCACGTAGATGCTGCGCCCGTTGGAGCGCTTCTGCAGTTCCGCCGCGAGCTTCACGCGCTGGGCCTCGCCGCCGGAGAGCGTGGTGGCGGGCTGGCCCAGCCGGACATAGCCGAGCCCGACGTCGACGAGGGTGCTGAGGTGCCGGGCGATCGGCGAGAACGCCGCGAAGAACACGGCGCCTTCCTCGATCGGCATGTTCAGGACATCGGCGATGGTCTTGCCCTTGTAGTGGACTTCCAGGGTTTCCCGGTTGTAGCGGGCCCCGTGGCAGACCTCGCAAGGCACGTAGACGTCCGGCAGGAAGTTCATTTCGATCTTCAGCGTGCCGTCACCGGAGCAGGCCTCGCAGCGGCCGCCCTTGACGTTGAAGGAGAACCGGCCCGGCTGGTAGCCGCGGACCTTGGCCTCGGTGGTCTCGGCGAAGAGTTTGCGGATGTTGTCGAAGACTCCCGTATAGGTCGCCGGGTTGGAGCGTGGCGTGCGGCCGATGGGACTCTGGTCGACGTGCACCACCTTGTCCAGGTGCTCGAGGCCCTGGATGGACTTGTGCCGTCCGGCCACCTGCTTGGCGCCGTTGAGCTTGTTGGCCAGCACCTTGTAGAGGATCTCGTTGACAAGCGTGGACTTGCCGGATCCGCTGACGCCCGTCACCGCGGTGAAGAGGCCCAGCGGGAAGGTTGCATCCACGTTCAGGAGGTTGTTCTCCTTGGCGCCGATAACCTTCAGTTCCCGCTTCTTGTCGTACTTGCGGCGCTTCTTCGGGATCTCGATCCGTCTGCGGCCGGAGAGGTAATCGCCGGTGAGCGATTCCGTGTTTTCCAGCAGTTCCTTGTAGGACCCGGAGTGCACCACCATGCCGCCGTGTTCGCCGGCGCCAGGTCCGATGTCCACCACCCAGTCGGCTTCCTGGATGGTGTCCTCGTCGTGTTCCACCACGATCAGCGTGTTGCCGAGGTCCCGCAGCCGGGTGAGCGTCTCGATGAGGCGGCGGTTGTCCCGCTGGTGCAGCCCGATGGACGGCTCGTCCAGGACGTATAGCACGCCCACGAGGCCGGAACCGATCTGGGTGGCGAGCCGGATGCGCTGGGCCTCGCCGCCGGACAGCGTGCCGGAGGGCCGCTCCAGGTTCAGGTATTCCAGGCCGACGTCGAGGAGGAAGGTCAGCCGGGCCTGGATTTCCTTCAGGACCTGGTGCCCGATCTGGGCTTCGCGGTCCGTCAGCACGAGGTTGTCCAGGAAGTGCGCGCATTCGCGCATCGGCAGCGCTGCGACCTCGGCGATGTTCTTGCGGTTGATCAGCACGGACAGCGACGCCGGGTTCAGCCGGGCGCCGTTGCAGGCCGGGCACGGGATCTGCCGCATGTATTCCTCGTAGCGGTCCCGGGCCGTGTCCGAGTCGGTTTCGAGGTGTTTGCGGTGCACGTACTGGATGACGCCTTCGAAGCCGGTGCTGTACTTGCGTTCCCGGCCGAAGCGGTTGCGGTACTGCACCACGACCTTGTGGTCCTTACCGTGCAGCACGGTCTGGCGGGTGTCCTCGGAGAGCTTGTCCCACGGCGTCTTCATCGAGAAGCCGAGTTCCTGGGCGAGTCCGCCGAGCAGCCGGCCCCAGTATTCCGAGGTCGCCGTCCCGAGCGACCAGGGCGCGATGGCCCCCTCCGCCAGGGAGAGTTCCCCGTTCGGGATGATGAGTTCCTCATCGACTTCCAGCTTTGTGCCGATGCCGCTGCAGGCGGAGCAGGCGCCGAAGGGGTTGTTGAACGAGAAGGAGCGCGGCTCGATCTCGTCAATCGCGAGGGGGTGCTCGTTGGGGCAGGCGAGGTGTTCGGAAAACGCCCTGACCCGCTCCGGGTCGTCCTCGTCGAGGTCGACGAATTCGGCCAGGATTCGGCCCTCGGCCAGCCCGAGCGCGGTTTCCACCGAGTCGGTGAGGCGCTGGCTGATGCCTTCCTTGACCACCAGACGGTCCACCACAACCTCGATGGTGTGCTTGAACTGCTTGCCGAGCTTGGGCGGATCGCTCAGCTGGATCAGCTTGTCGTCGACCCGGGCGCGTGAGTAACCCTTGGCCGTGAGCTCCTTGAACAGCTCGACGAATTCACCCTTGCGGCCGCGGACCACGGGGGCCAGGACCTGGAAGCGGGTGCCCTCCGGCAGTTCCAGCAGCTGGTCCACGATCTGTTGAGGGGTCTGCTTCGTGACAGGCTCCCCGCAGACAGGGCAATACGGGCGGCCCACGCGGGCCCACAGGAGGCGCATGTAGTCGTAAATCTCGGTGATGGTGCCCACGGTGGAGCGGGGGTTCTTGCTGGTGGACTTCTGGTCGATCGACACCGCGGGCGAGAGGCCTTCGATGAAGTCGACGTCGGGCTTGTCCACCTGTCCCAGGAACTGCCGGGCGTAGGCGGAGAGCGACTCGACATAGCGGCGCTGGCCCTCGGCGAAGATCGTGTCGAAGGCGAGGGACGATTTACCGGAGCCGGAGAGCCCGGTGAAGACGATCATGGAGTCCCGCGGCAGGTCGAGGTCCACGTTGCGCAGGTTGTGTTCGCGCGCGCCCTTGACGACGAGCCGGGACATGTCCGGACGCTTCACCTCGGGGCGGGATTCGACCGCGCGGCCCTGTTTTGCGGAGCCCATCGGAACGGAGCCCATCGGAACGGAGGTCTGGGAATCAACGGCTGGATCTTCAGCTACGGCTTTAGGCACGCTACCAATGCTAATCGAAAACTTCTTCGAATATCTATTCCCAGCTGTGTCCCAGGCCGGAGAATCAGCGCCGGTGTGCTAGCGGTGTGCTATTCGCGGTCGTACGCGGCGGCGAGCAGTTGAACGGCTGCGGCAAAGCTGGCGCCCTGGGCCTTCGCAGCGGCGGCGAAGTCGGCGGCGGCGGCGGAGAGCGAGCCCCAGGCCTCGTCGCGGGCGCAGACCACCGTCCCGTTCCGGCCCCGCGTGATCACGACGCCGGCGGCCTCGAGTTCCTTGTAGGCCCGCGCCACGGTGTGGGGGGCTACGCCCAGTTCGGCGGCGAGGCTGCGGACGGCCGGCAGCCGGGTTCCCGGTGCCAGGGTGCCGTTGTCCGCCCGTTCGATGACGTTGAGCCGGAGCTGTTCGAACAGCGGCACCGAGCTGGCCTGGTTGGGTTTCCAGGTGCCGGGGAATCGGTCCGCCACGTTCTCGGTCTGGCTCACTGTTCCGGCTTCCTCAGGCCGCGCCGCTGTTCGCGGCCGGCGAACTGGGCCTGGTAGAGATCCGTGTAAAGCGCGCCCCTGGCCATCAGCTGCTGATGGGTCCCGTGTTCAACGATCCGTCCGTGGTCCATGACGAGAATTAGATCAGCGTCCCGGACTGTGGACAAGCGGTGGGCAATCACGAAGCTGGTCCGGCCGTGACGGAGGCGCTGCATCGCCTGGCGGATTTGCACCTCCGTGCGGCTGTCCACCGAGCTCGTGGCCTCGTCCAGGACCAGGATGCTGCGGCCTGCCAGTTGCGCCCTCGCGATCGAGACAAGCTGGCGCTGCCCCCTGCTGAGCGAGTCGCCGTCGTCGCCGAGCACGGTGGCGTAGCCGTCCGGCAGCGAGCGGACGAACTGGTCCACGTGGCTGGCCTGCGCCGCGGCGACGATGTCGTCCTCGCTGGCGCCGGGCCTGCCGTATTCGATGTTCTCCCGGATGCTGCCCGTGAACAGCCAGGCGTCCTGCAGCAGGGTGCCGAAGGCGGAGCGCAGCTCGTCCCGGGGCATCGCCGCGATGTCCATGCCGTCGACGGTGATCCGGCCGGAGTCCAGTTCGTAGAACCGCATCAGGAGGTTCACCACGGTGGTTTTGCCGGCGCCGGTGTGGCCCACGATCGCCACCGTCTGCCCCGGCTCCACGGCAAAGGACAGATCCTGGACCACGGGGGATCCGGGGCTGTAGCTGAAGCTGACGTGTTCGAAGGCGATGCGGCCTTCGGCCACTGGCGTCGTCCCGCCGGCCGGTGATTTCCCCGCCCCGGCCTTGGCCGGCGACTTCCCCGCCCTGGCCGCCTTCGCCGGAACCCCCGCCCTGGCCGCCTGGTCGGGGGAAATCTCCGGGGCGTCCAGCAGGGCAAAGACCCGCTCAGCCGAAGCCAGGCAGGACTGCATGAGGGTCAGCATCCCGCCGATCTGGCCCATCGGCTGGCTGAAGAGGCGGCTGAACTGGATGAAGGCCTGGATGCCGCCGATCGTCATGGCGCCCGCCGTGACCTGGAGGGCCCCCACCACGGCGACGGCGACGTAGTTGAGGTTCGAAACGAAGACCATCAGCGGCTGCACCACGCCAGACACGTACTGGGCGCGGGCACTGGCACGGCTGAGTTTCCCGTTGCTCTCCCTGAAGCTGGCCGCCGAGGCTTCCTGCCGGCCGAAGGCCTTGATCACCTCGTGCCCGGTGAAAAACTCCTCCAGCTGTGCGTGCAGCTCGCCGGTGCTCCCCCACTGCTCGGTGAAGTAGGCCTGCGACTTCCGGGCTACCAGGACGGTGATCAGGGCCGAAACGGGCACGGACACCAGCGCGATCACCGCCAGGACCGGCGAGATCCACAGCATCATGGCCAGTGCCCCGGAGAGCATCAGCAGGGACATGATCAACTGGTTCAGCAGTTGGTTCAGGGCCTGCGAGATGTTGTCGACGTCGTTGGTGGCGCGGCTCAGGACTTCACCCCGGTGCTGTTCGTCGAAGTGGCCGGACGGCAGCACGTGCAGTTTCTCCTCGACGGAGGAGCGGAGATCAAAGCCCAGACGCTGGACGGCCGTGGCGGCCAGGGCGCCCTGGATCCAGCTGAAGACCGAGGCACCCAGGTACATGAGGGAGACAGCCGTGAGCAGCGCCGCCAGCTTCCCCACGTTGAAGGTGCCCCGCAAGACGCCGTCAACCACGACGTCGGTGGCGTCCCCCAGTGCCTTGGGGGCCGCCACATTGAGGATCACGAAGGCGCAGGTGGCCGCGATGACGCCGGTCATCCGCCACTTCGACGGCCGGAGCAATCCGAGCAGCCGGCCAATGGCCCGGCGGCCGGACAGGGTGGCCCCGGGTGCCGCCGTCGGGCCGGCCGGCCGGGCGCCGCCGTCCGTGGAGGCCGGGGAATCCTTCGGGGATACGGGGGCATCGCAGGCCTCGGCCTTGTCTTCGTCCTCGTCTTCGAGGCCAGGTTTGCGGCTCACGGAGTCTCCTCCAGCACAAGCTGCGAGGCTGCGATCTCCTGGTAGCTCGGTGAGGCGTCCATCAGTTCCTGGTGGGTGCCCTGCGCCACGATCCGGCCGTCTTCCAGCACCAGGATCAGCCCGGCGTCCACGATCGTGGCCACCCGCTCGGCCACGATCAGCACCGTTGCAGAGCGCAGCAGCGGTTTCATGGCCTCCCGCAGCCGGTAATCGGTGCCATAGTCCAGGGCCGAGAAGCTGTCGTCGAAGAGGTAGACGGGGGCACGCCGGAGCAGTGCGCGGGCAATGCAGAGCCGCTGCCGCTGGCCGCCGGAGAAGTTCGTGCCGCCCTGGCTCACCGGGGACTGCAGTCCGTGCGGCAGCTGGCGGACGAAGCCCGCGGCCTGGGCCGTTGTGAGCACCGCCCAGAGTTCCTCATCGGTGGCCGCGGGGGACCCCATCCTCAGATTGTCTGCGAGCGTCCCGGAAAACAGGTAGGAGTGTTGTGGCACCAGGGCGATGAGACCGCGGAGCACGTCCAGCGGCAGGGAACGGACCGCGTGGCCCCCGATCGTGATGTTCCCGGCAGTGGTGTTCAGGAAGCGCGGCAGCAGGTTCAGCAGCGTGCTCTTGCCGCTGCCGGTGGCGCCGATGATGGCCGTCGTGGTGCCGGGCGTTGCCTTGAAGCTGATGCCGGCGAGGACCGGCGCTTCGGCGCCCGGGTAGGCGAACTCGACGTCGCGGAACTCCACGGTGTTGTCCGCCGGGCCGTGGCCGTCCGCAGCGGAACCGTCCACCGCACCTGAACCGTCCGCCACACCGGGCCCGTCCGCGATGGCCGGAACCGTATCCAGAACCGCCTGGATCCGTTCCGCGCAGGCAGCCGCGCGCGGAGCCGTCATGAAGACGTACATGGCCATCATGATGGCGATCAGGATCTGCAGGATGTAGGCGATGAACGCCGTCAGTGCTCCCAGCCGCATCTCGCCGGCGTGGATCCGGTGCCCGCCGAACCAGACGACGCCGACGGAGGACAGATTGACCACGAGCATGATCATCGGCATCATCCCGGCGACGAGCAGTGCTGAGCGCAGGTTGTTCCGGGTGAGGTCCTTGTTCGCGCCGTTGAACCGCCGGATCTCGTGACCCTGCCGGACGAAGCCACGGATCACGTTGGCGCCGATGATCTGCTCACGCAGTACCCGGCTGATCCGGTCGATCAGCCCCTGGCCCTCCCGGTACAGCGGAACGAGGCGCCGCACGATCATGGCCATGATGACGGCGAGCAGCGGCACCACGGCGATAACGATGCCTGACAGGGCCAGGTCCTGGTGGACGGCCAGGGCAATCCCGCCGAGGAAGATGGCGGGGGCGGCGACCAGCATGGTGAACACCAGGACGGCCAGGTTCTGGATCTGGGCCACGTCGTTGGTGGCCCGCGTGACCAGGCTGGCGGCGCCGAACGCGGCCACCTCCTGGGAGGACAAGGACTGGACCTTGGCGAAGAGCTCTTCGCGCAGCTGCCGGCCCACGTCCATGGCCACGACGGCGCCCAGGTAGCCGGCGATGATCGCCGCCACGACCTGGACTGCGGCGATCACGGCCATCCAGACACCGAGGTCCAGGATTTCCGCCGTATTGCCGCCGACAATCCCGTCGTCGATGATGGCGGCGTTGAGGGTGGGCAGAAGCAGGTTGGCGGTGGACTGCACCAGTTGGAGGAGAACGATGGCCAGCACGGTCACCTTATGGGCGGACAGCAGGCGCCCCATCAGGCCAATTAGCACCGAACCTCCATCCCTGGATCAGGGCCCCGATCCAGAATCAGTGTGGCGGCCGCCCCGAGCCGCTTCGTCATTGTAGGCCCGGCCGCAGAGTGCTCTTTTGTCTACTCTTCCGGGTCCGGAGACGGGGGTCCGGAAGCCCCCGGCGCCGCTCATTCCCGTTTGCGGGCCACGGCAAATATCCGGCGGAACGGGAAGACCGTCCCGTGCGCGCCGGACGGGTACGCCTCAGCCAGCCGTGCGGAATATTCGCTCTCAAATTCGCCGGCCTCCTCGGCGGACAGTGCGGCCAGCACAGGCCGGAGCCCGGTGCCCCGGACCCACTCCAGCACCGGGTTTTTGCCCGGGAGCAGCTGCAGGTACGTGGTTTCCCAGGCATCGGCGTCGCAGCCGGCGTCGAGCATGATGTCGAGGTATTCGGCGGCGTCGCCGACGACGTCGTCATGGCGGAGCACACCGCTGAGCCGGCCGGCCCAGGCCCCGGACTCCGCCAGTCCACGCATCAGGGTGTGGGAGGGCGAGTTGAAGTTTCCGGGCACCTGCAGGGCGAACCACGCCCCGGGCCTGAGGGCTGCGAGCCAGCGCGGCAGCAGCTCGCGGTGGCCGGGAACCCACTGCAGGGCAGCGTTGGTGACCACAACGTCCGTCTGTTCAGAGGGCATCCAGGCGGCGATGTCGGCCAGGCCGAAGGAGAGATTGGCGAACTTGTCCGCGTAGGCCTCTGCTTTCGCCAGCATCTCCTCGGAGGAATCCAGGCCCACCACCCTGGCGCCGGGCCAGCGCTCCGCGAGCGTGGCGGTGAGGTTCCCGGGGCCGCAGCCGAGGTCCACCACCAGCTGGGGATCGTCCGCGTGGATCCGGGACGTCAGGTCAAAGTAGGGCCTGTCACGGTAGTCCCCGAACTGCACGTACTTGACGGGATCCCATTTCATTATTTCCTCCAGTCACCGGCACGGATGCGACTTCCGAAGCGTAACCCCGGCCGGGGGCGGGACCAAGGAGGCGCGCGCCCTGCCGGCCGGCTGCCGAGCCCTCCGGCAGGTCCCCCCTTCAGGGTCCGGCCCACTAAGCTGGGGAGTAATGAAACTTGTTGATCAGCTCCCCGCCCCGGCCGCCCGAGTCCCAGGCAGGACCGGACTGGATCCGGACGAGCTGTACACGCGGTTCGTCGAGTGGACCGAAAGCCGCGGACTGGCCCTGTACACCGCCCAGGACGAGGCCATCATGGAACTGGCCGCCGGCTCCAACGTGATCCTGGCGACCCCCACGGGTTCCGGAAAGTCCCTCGTTGCCATCGCCGCGCATTTCCAGGCCGTGGCCCGGGGGCAGCGCAGCTATTACACCGCCCCGATCAAGGCCCTCGTGTCCGAGAAGTTCTTTGCCTTGTGCGAGATCTTCGGCGCGGAAAACGTGGGCATGATCACCGGCGACTCGGGCGTGAACCAGGACGCCCCGATTATCTGCTGCACCGCCGAGATCCTGGCCAACACGGCTTTGCGGGAAGGTGCTGCCGCGGACCTGGGCTCCGTCGTCATGGACGAGTTCCACTTCTACTCCGACCCGCAGCGCGGCTGGGCGTGGCAGGTTCCTCTGCTGGAACTCCCCCAGGCCCAGTTCCTGCTGATGTCCGCGACCCTCGGCGACGTCAGCCGGTTCGAGGAGGGCATCAGCGAACTGACCGGGCGTCCGACGACGACTGTCAGTTCCGTCGAACGCCCCATCCCGCTGCACTACTACTACGAGCAGACGCCCGTCCACGAGACCCTCGAAGAGCTCCTCGCCACCAAGCAGGTGCCCGTCTACGTGGTGCACTTCAGCCAGGTGGAGGCCATCGACCGGGCGCAGAACCTGATGAGCATCAACGTCTGCACCCGCGAGGAGAAGGACAGGATCGCTGAGCTGATCGCCGGCTTCCGCTTCGCCGCCGGCTTCGGCAGGACCCTGAACCGGCTGGTCCGCCACGGTATCGGCGTCCACCACGCCGGGATGCTGCCGAAGTACCGCCGGCTCGTGGAACAGCTGGCCCAGGCCGGGCTGCTCAAGGTCATCTGCGGCACAGACACCCTCGGCGTCGGCATCAACGTGCCGATCCGCACGGTGCTGCTGACCGCCCTGAGCAAGTACGACGGCGTCCGCACCCGGCTGCTGAACTCCCGCGAGTTCCACCAGATCGCCGGCCGGGCCGGACGGGCCGGCTACGACACGGCCGGGACCGTCGTCGTGCAGGCCCCCGAGCACGTCACCGAAAACGTCAAGGCGATGGCGAAAGCCACGGCAAAGTTCGGCGACGACCAGAAGAAGCTGCGCCAGGTGGTCAAGAAGAAGCCGCCCGAGGGTTTTGTGTCCTGGGGCGAGCCCACCTACAAACGCCTCGTGGAGTCCGTCCCGGACCCGCTCACGTCCAGCTTCACCGTGACCCATGCGATGCTGATGAACCTGATGGAACGGCCGGGGGACCCGTTCAAGGCCGCCCGCCGGCTGCTCACCGAGAACCACGAGCCGCGCTCCTCCCAGCTGCAGCTCATGAAGAAGGCCCTCGGCATCTACCGCGAGCTGCTGGCAGCCGGCGTCGTGGAGCGGATCCCGCCCGAGGAGCAGGGACGGGACGGCCGCACCGTCCGGCTGACGGTCCATCTCCAGGCCAACTTCGCCCTGAACCAGCCGTTGTCCCCCTTCGCCCTCGCGGCGCTGGACCTGCTGGACCCGGAGTCGCCGTCGTACGCCCTGGATGTGGTGTCCGTGATCGAATCCACCCTGGAGAAGCCGCGGCAGATCCTCTCTGCCCAGCAGAAGAAGGCCCGCGGCGAGGCGATCGCGGCGATGAAGGCCGACGGCATCGACTACGACCAGCGCATGGCCATGCTCGAGGACGTCACGTACCCGCAGCCGCTGGCTGAAATCCTCGGCGAGGCGTTCGACGTCTACCGCAAGGCCGCCCCGTGGATCGGCGACTTCGAGCTCGCGCCCAAGTCAATCGTCCGGGACATGTACGAACGGGCCATGAACTTCGGCGAGTTCGTCCAGTTCTACGGCCTGGCCCGTTCCGAAGGCATCGTGCTGCGCTACCTCGCCGACGGCTTCAAGGCGCTGCGCCAGACCGTCCCGCAGGACGCCCTGCGCGAGGACCTCGAGGACCTCATCGCCTGGCTCGGCGAACTGGTCCGCCAGGTGGACTCGAGCCTGCTCGACGAATGGGAGGAGCTCACCTCCGGCAAGGCGCCGACGCCGCACGACGCTCCGCCGCCCCCGCCGCCCTCGCTGACGTCCAACGTCCGGGCCTTCCGGGTGATGGTGCGCAATGAGATGTTCCGCCGCGTGGAACTGTTCGCGGATGAGGCGGCCACCGCCCTCGGCGAGCTCGACGGCGGATCCGGCTGGGACGCCGAACGCTGGGAAGACGCCCTGGACGACTACTTCGACGAACACGACGACATCGGCACCGGCCCCGACGCCCGGGGCCCCGGGCTGCTGATCATCACCGAGGAACCCGGCACGTGGAAGGTCCGGCAGATCTTCGAGGACCCGGCCGGCAACCACGACTGGGGCATATCGGCCGAGGTGGACCTCGCGGCCTCCGACGAGACCGGCACCGCCGTCGTGCGGGTGACCAACGCCAACCGGCTGTAGGTAAACTCGAATAATGAGTGTAATCCGGCCCGCGACCGCGAACGATGTCCCCGCAATCCTGCAGATGATCCATGATCTGGCCATCTACGAAAAGGAACCCGATGCCGTCCGGAACACCCAGGAGATGCTCGCCGACGTGCTGTTCGGCGCAAACCCGCGGGTCTTCGCCACGATGGCCGAGAACGAATCCGGCTGCGTCCAGGGCTTCGCGCTCTGGTTCCTGAACTACTCCACCTGGGAAGGCGTCCACGGGATCTACCTCGAGGACCTGTACGTCATGCCCGAGGCCCGGGGTGCCGGCCACGGCAAGGCGCTCCTGCAGCACCTGGCCGCGACCGCCGTCGAACGCGGTTACGCGCGCGTCGAGTGGAGTGTCCTGGACTGGAACGAGCCTTCCATTGACTTCTACAAGAACCTCGGCGCCGCCCCGATGGAGGAATGGTCCACTTTCCGGCTCACCGGCGACGCGCTCGAAGCCTTCGGCACCGCACGCCAGGCCCACATCCGTGGCTGACCGCCCCCTGGCTGACCTGCCGGCGGCAGGCCAGGCCGCAGCCGATCTGCTCGAGGCAGCTGCGGAAGCCGGGGGCACCGTCCCCCACACCGTCAAGGCACGGCACGAGTACCGCGGCCTGCGCACCGCGGAACACTTTTTCGAGGTGCCCCTGGACCATTTCCGCGGCGACGGGACGGGACAGAGCCGCGGCGAGACGATTACCGTGTTCGCCCGCGAGTACGTCTCGGCAGAGCACAGTGCGGAAACGGCGGCAGAGCTGCCCTGGCTGCTGTACCTGCAGGGGGGTCCCGGCGGGCGCGGCAACCGTCTCCCGTCCCTCGGCGGCTGGAGCAAGGCGGCTGCCAAGGATTTCCGCATCCTCATGCTGGACCAGCGCGGCACCGGGCTGTCCTCCGCCGTCGACCGCAACACGCTGCCGCTGCGCGGCAGCGACGCGGACCAGGCGGAGTACCTGTCGCACTTCCGGGCGGACTCCATCGTCGCCGACGCCGAGGCCATCCGGCACGCCCTGGGCTCGGATCCCTGGACCATCTACGGCCAGAGCTACGGCGGCTTCTGTGCGCTCAGTTACCTCTCCTTCGCCCCCGAGGGCCTGCGCGAAGCCCTCATTACGGGCGGGCTGGCTCCGCTGGCGGGCCCCGCGGACCGGGTGTACCGGGCCACGTTCCAGCGCGTCGCCGCCCGGAACACCGAATACTTCAGCTGGTACCCCGGCGACCGGAACACGGTCAACAGGATCGCCAAGCATTTGAGGGACACCGAGGAATTCCTGCCCGACGGCGAACGGCTGACGGTGGAGCGCTTCCAGATGGTGGGCTCGTTCCTGGGCGGGAACACCCGCGTGGACGCCCTGCACCACCTGCTGGAGGACGCCTTTGTCAGCACAGCCGACGGCGGCCGGCTCTCCGATCCTTTCCTCGAACAGGTCCGCAGCCTCGTGTCCCGGTCCGTCAACCCGCTGTACGCCCTGATGCACGAGTCCATCTACGGGCAGGGCGAGGCCACCGGCTGGGCTGCCTGGCGCGTCCTCCAGGAGTTTCCGGGGTTCCGCCCGGACGTCCCGGAGCCGCTGCTGACCGGGGAGATGGTCTACCCCTGGTACTTCGAGCAGGATCCGGCCCTCCGCCCGCTGCGGAACGTGGCGCAGCTGCTGGCGGAGAAGGCCGACTGGGCGCCGCTCTACGATCCGGACCGGCTGGCCCTCAACAGCGTTCCCGTGGCCGCCGCCGTCTACCGCGACGACATCTACGTGGACCGGGAACTGTCACTAGAGACCGCGGCCGCGGTCCGCGGCCTGCAGGTCTGGGAGTCCGCGGACTTCCACCACGACGGCATCGCGGACGACGGCGAAGGGATCTTCGCCCGGCTGCTGGGCATGACCCGCTCCGTCCGGGACTGACCCGGCCGCACGGGTATGGCCGCTGCCCGGCCGGGGTTTCAGCTGGCCACGTCACTAACCTCCGTGGGTAATACAGCTAGCCGGCTTGGGCGGCTGCGTGTGAGGTGCTGCGGCTCCGGACCACGGCAGGGACGGCGACGGCCAACACGGCCGTGGCGAGGGCTGCGGCTGCCAGGTTGAGGCCCTGATAGCCCACTCCGCTCATCACGACTCCGGAGAACCCCGCACCGACTGCGCCGGCGGCTCCCATCAGGGTGTCGGCCACACCCTGGACCAGGACCCGGTCCTCGGCGCCGACGCTTTCGGCGAGCAGGGTGGACGCGGCGATGGTGGCCGCGGACCAGCCGAGTCCCAGCAGGACGAGGCCCGCGGTCACCAGAACGGGCTGCTGCTGCCCGAAGCCGGCAACACAGACCGCGAGCAGGATCAGCCCGTGCCCCAGGATGATCACGGGCCGGCGCCCCGCCTTGTCCGTGAGCCAGCCCATCACCGGGGACAGCGCGAACATGCCGGCGATGTGCAGCGAGATGGTGAAGCCGATCAGGACCAGGACATCGGTGCTGGCGGCATGGGCATGGCCGGCCGGCATGCCGGCCAGGGTCCCTTCGCTCAGCAGCTGGAGATGCAGCGGAGTCATCGACATAACAGCGACCATGCAGCCGTGCGCGGACACAATGGCCAGCAGGGCCAGACGGGCTCGCGGCGACGCCCCGACCGCCCGCAGGCCGTTGCGGAGGGCGTGCCGCCGTCGGACTCCCGTGGTTCCCTTCGCGGCCGGCACGGCTCCGGCAGCCCTGATCCGGGCGGCCAGCAGCAGCGGATCCGGCCGCAGGCCGACCACCAGCAGCAGGGCTGCGAGGGCCAGGCCGCCGGTCGAAAACACGAACGGACCGGCCAGGGCCGGCAACCCCAGCGCCTCCCCTACGACAGCTCCCGGACGGATCAGGTTGGGCCCGGCGACGGCACCGATGGTGACCGACCACACGACGATGGCGAGGGAGCGGCCGCGGTGCCCGGCGTCGGCCAGGTCGACGGCGGCGAAGCGGGCCTGGAGGTTGGCGGCGGTCCCCAACCCGAGCAGGGCGGCCCCGAGCAGCAGCACCGGAAAGGCTCCGGTCACGGTTGCGAGGATGATGAGCAGGGACCCGGCCATCGCGGCCAGCTGCCCGGTCACGAGGGCGGCCCGACGGCCCCGGCGGCCTGCCAGCCCGGCCAGAGGGAGAGCTGCGACGGCGGCAGCAAGCGTCACGGCCGTCGTCACCGAACCGGCCCAGGCGTTGGAGCCGGAAAGCTGCACGGCGAGCAGGGACCCGACGGAGAGGCTGGCACCGCTGCCCACGCCGCTGAGGAGCTGGGCTGCGCTCAACACGGAAACGGTACGGCGCTGGACCCGTTGGGGATCCAGCGCCGTACCGCCGGGTGCTGCTGCTTCAATCATTTTCACAGTCCGAGCTTAGCCGGACCAGGGGACTACTCGACGTCGCTGAGGCTCTTGCGGGAGTCCTCTTCGAGCCTGACGTCGAGCTTGGCCTTCGATGCCCTGGAGCTGGCCAGGCTGGCGATGACGGCGACAATGATGGTGCCGATGATCACCCCGAGGGAAACGTAGGTGGGGATCTCGGGAGCCCACTCGATGTGCTGGCCGCCGTTGATGAAGGGCAGTTCGTTGACGTGCATTGCATGCAGGACCAGCTTGACGCCGATGAAGGCGAGAATCA
The DNA here is from genome assembly GCF_054059215.1 of Arthrobacter sp. UYCu723. NCBI lineage: Bacteria > Bacillati > Actinomycetota > Actinomycetes > Micrococcales > Micrococcaceae > Arthrobacter > Arthrobacter sp. UYCu723. Next base: position 3,891,307 of record NZ_JBSSBW010000001.1, on the reverse strand, counting down.
CGGACAGCGCGTGCTTCAGGTAGACGAGCCGGTTCATCAGGCCGCCGAGCAGGAAGTACAGCTGCCGCAGTCCCATCAGGGCGAAGATGTTCGCGGTGAAGACGATGAAGGCGCTCTGGGTGAGGCCGAAGATGGCCGGGATGGAGTCGACGGCGAAGAGCAGGTCCGTCATGCCGATGGTCACGAAGACGATCAGCATCGGGGTGAAGACCTTCTTGCCGTTCACGTCGGTGCGCAGCTTGCCGCCGTCGAACTTCTCGGACATCGGCAGGATCTTGCGGATCCGGGCGATCAGCGGGTTTTCCTTGTCTTCCTCGTCCTCGCCCTCGTCCTGGGCCTGCTTCCAGGCGGTCCAGAGCAGGAAGGCACCGAAGATGTAGAAGACCCAGCTGAACTGTTCGATCACGATGGCGCCGAGCATGATGAAGATGCCGCGGAGGATGAGCGCGATGATGATGCCCACCATGAGGACTTCCTGCTGGTACTTACGCGGTACCGAGAAGCGCGCCATGATGATGATGAACACGAACAGGTTGTCGATGCTGAGGCTGTATTCCGTCACCCAGCCGGCGAGGAACTGCCCGCCGTACTCCGGGCCGGTGAAGGCGAACATGGCGGCGGCGAAGACCAGGGCGAGGGCCACGTAGAAGGAAACCCACAGTCCGGCCTCCTTCATGGAGGGCTCGTGCGGGCGCTTCAGGACCAGCAGCAGGTCGATGGCGAGGATGATGCCGAGAACGACAAAGGAGCCGATCTCAAACCAAAGGGGAAGTTCGGGCACGAAGATACCTTTCGCAGGGTGCGACTGTGCGGTGTAAGTCTCTCCGACCGCCCTGAATGTCCGGTACTACGTACCTGGTACTGCCTGGCTGCCCGCTACGCCCGGCAAGGCATCTGTGCCGTGCGTGTTGACGATCGTAGCGCTTGGGATACTCCCCTACGTTCGAACAACTTTACCCTAGGCGTGCCCGGCGGACTGCATCTGGCGCAGTTCCTTCTTCAGCTCGCCCACCTCGTCGCGGAGCCGGGCCGCGAGCTCGAACTGCAGTTCCCCGGCCGCGGCGTGCATCTGCTCCGTGAGCTGTTCGATCAGGCCCACGAGGTCCTCGGCCGGCGCGGCGGCAAGCCCGTCCGCCCGGACCTTCGCAGCGCCCTTGCCCTTGCCGCGCGCCTTGCCCGCGCTGGCCAGCAGTTCGCGGGTGTCCGCGTCCTCCTTGGCAATCTGGTCCGTGATGTCGGCGATCTTCTTCCGCAGCGGCTGCGGGTCGATCCCCTTTTCGGTGTTGTATGCCACCTGGATTTCGCGGCGCCGGTTGGTCTCGTCGATGGCCTTGGCCATCGAGTCCGTAATCCGGTCCGCGTACATGTGGACCTCGCCGGAGACGTTTCGGGCGGCACGGCCGATGGTCTGGATCAGCGAGGTCGCCGAGCGCAGGAAGCCTTCCTTGTCCGCGTCGAGGATGCTGACGAGGGACACCTCCGGCAGGTCAAGGCCTTCGCGGAGCAGGTTGATGCCCACGAGCACGTCGAAGACGCCCATCCGGAGTTCGCGGAGCAGTTCCACCCGGCGCAGGGTGTCGACGTCCGAGTGCAGATACTCCACCTTGACGCCGTGGCCCAGCAGATAGTCGGTGAGGTCCTCGGCCATCCGCTTGGTCAAGGTGGTGACCAGGACGCGTTCGTTCTTCTCGGTACGGGTCCGGATCTCGCCAAGCAGGTCATCGATCTGGCCCCTGGTCGGCTTGACGATCACCTCGGGGTCGATCAGGCCGGTGGGACGGATGATCTGCTGGACGAAACCGTCGGACTTGCCGAGCTCGTACTTGCCCGGCGTCGCCGAGAGGTAGACCGTCTGGCCCACCCGCTCGAGGAACTCGTCCCACTTCAGCGGGCGGTTGTCCATCGCCGAGGGCAGCCGGAAGCCGTGGTCCACGAGCGTGCGTTTGCGGGACATGTCGCCCTCATACATGGCGCCGATCTGCGGCACGGTGACGTGGGATTCATCAATCACCAGGAGGAAGTCGTCCGGGAAGTAGTCGATGAGGCAGTGCGGCGCCGTGCCGCCGGCGCGGCCGTCGATGTGCCGGGAGTAGTTCTCGATGCCGTTGCAGAAGCCCATCTGCTGCATCATTTCGAGGTCATAGGTGGTGCGCATCCGGAGCCGCTGCGCCTCCACGAGCTTGTTCTGGCTTTCGAGGACCTGGAGCCGCTCGGCGAGTTCGTCCTCGATTTTCGTGATCGCCCGGCCCATGCGTTCCGGACCGGCCACGTAGTGCGAGGCGGGGAAGACGTACATCTCGTTCTCATCCCGGAGTATCTCCCCGGTGAGCGGGTGAAGGGTGTAGATGTTCTCGATCTCGTCCCCGAAGAACTCGATCTTAATCGCCAGCTCCTCGTACATCGGGATGATTTCCACGGTGTCGCCGCGGACGCGGAACGTGCCGCGGTGGAAGTCCATGTCGTTGCGGGTGTACTGCATGGCGACGAACTTCCGGAGGAGATCGTCCCTGTTCATTTCCGCACCTTTGCGGAGCGTGACCATGCCGGCGATGTATTCTTCCGGCGTGCCCAGGCCGTAGATGCAGGAGACGGTGGCCACCACAATCACGTCGCGGCGGGTCAGCAGCGCGTTCGTTGCGGAGTGGCGGAGCCGTTCCACTTCCTCATTCACGGATGAGTCCTTCTCGATGAAGGTGTCCGTCTGGGGCACGTAGGCCTCGGGCTGGTAATAGTCGTAGTAGGAGACGAAGTACTCCACCGCATTGTTCGGAAGCAGTTCGCGGAATTCGTTGGCGAGCTGCGCGGCGAGGGTCTTGTTCTGGACCATCACCAGGGTGGGCCGCTGGACCTGCTCGATCAGCCACGCCGTCGTCGCGCTTTTACCGGTGCCGGTGGCGCCGAGCAGAACCACGTCCTTCTCGCCGTTCTTGATGCGCTCGGTCAGTTCCGCGATCGCGGCGGGCTGGTCGCCGGCAGGCTGGAAGTCGCTGATGACCTCGAAGGGGGCCACGACGCGGTTGATTTCCTGGGCAAGACTCATGCATCTAATCTACCGCCGGCCACCGACAGGAACTCCTTGTTTCAGCTTTGGGCCGTACCGGGGGCGGCATCCTGCGCGCTGCCGCCCGCCTGATCGGTGGCGTACGACGGCGGCTGCCAACCGCTGCGGCGCACCCACTCTTCCATCTGCGGCGCGGCGTAGTCGGTGAACCACGCCTCCTTGTCGGCGGCGTAGCCCGCGGTGGATTTGTCCACGCCGTGCCGCCGTGCCACCCGCCGTTTTTCGGCGAGGTAGTCCGTGCGGGCTGCGGCGTCGTCGCGCAGCCAGTCCCGGAAGCACAGCGCGTACCGCCAGCCCGGTGACCCGGCGGAACGGACGTGGAGGTTCACGGCGCGGCCGGGGTCCGCGTTGCCGTGCAGGCGCTTGTCCCAGTCGACGGGGTCCGGGTGCGAGGGCTTGGGGTTGTCCGTGACGATGCCGGGCCAGCGCGGGAACCCTGCCGCGGCCAGCAGCGGCTCGAGCCGGTCCGCCGTCGCCAGGTCCGTGACACTGAGCTGCAGGTCGATCACGTCTTTGGCGTCGAGGCCGGGAACTGCCGTGGAGCCGATGTGTTCGACGGACAGGATGTCCTGCGGCGCCGCCGCCTGCAGACGGGCAATCAGCCGGCTGGCCTGGGCCGGCCACGCGGGATTCGCGGGGTTGAGCACCGGGCCGCCGGTGCGCGGGGCAATGCGGTGTTTGGCCAGGTTTTCCGCGAATGGCGCGAGCCGGTGCCGCCAGAGGAGATCCACCGCATCCCGGGCTTCTTCCTTTGACCCGGAGTTGTCCAGGACGACGTCGGCCGCGGCGAGGCGTTCCTCACGCGTGGCCTGGGCGGCCATCCTGGACGCGGCGTCCTCGGCGGTCATTTTCCGGTGTTCGATCATCCGCTGGACGCGGACGGCGTCCGGGGCGTCCACCACCACGACCAGGTGGAAGTTTGCGCCCTGCCCGGTTTCGACGAGGAGCGGGATGTCCTGGACCACGACGGCGCCCCGCGGGGCGGCTGCCACCAGCGCGGCGGCACACTCCCGGACGAGGGGATGGATGATGCCGTTCAGGACGCCAAGGCGTTCCGGGTTGCCGAACACCAGGACGCCCAACCGGGCGCGGTCCAGGCCTCCGTCGGGTGTCAGGATCGCGGCGCCGAAAGCATCGACGACCTGCGCCAGCCCGGGAGTCCCCGGCTCCACCACCTCCCGCGCCAGTGCGTCGGCGTCGACCAGCACCGCGCCTAGTTCGCGCAGGCGCGAGGCGACCACTGACTTCCCTGAGGCGATGCCGCCCGTCAATCCGATCTTCAGCACCCCTCCAGACTAAACTGATCGGGTGGCAGATGATGCGGTGTCCCCGGAGAGCAGGGCCACGGCGTACACCACTCTGGCCGGACCGGAGTTCCGCCACGAGATCGACGTCAAGCGGTCCCGGTTCATCACCGTGCTGCACCGCACGGCAGACGAGGACAGCGCCCGGTCCGTGCTCGCCGGGCTGCGCCGGGAATTCCACGACGCGCGGCACCACTGTTCCGCCTTCGTGCTCGGTCCCGACCGCGACGTGCAGCGCTCCAGCGACGACGGCGAACCCTCCGGGACGGCGGGCATCCCGATGCTCGAAGCGCTGCTGAAACGCGAGACCGCCCCCGGGGTGACCGATCTCAGCGACACGACCGCCGTCGTCGTCCGTTATTTCGGCGGGATCCTGCTCGGCGCCGGCGGGCTGGTGCGGGCCTACTCCGAATCGGTGTCGGCTGCTTTGGACCGGGCGCCGCGGGTGCAGCGGCGCCGGCTGCGGATCTGCGCTGTTCCGGTGCCGCATACGGCGGCCGGGCGGCTGGAAAACGAGCTGCGCGCCGCGGGCTACGTCATGGCGGAAACCAGCTACGAGGCGCAGACTACTGTTCTCAGGCTTGCCCTGCCGGACGATCCGGCCGGACTGGCCGAGGCCGGTGAGCGGCTCGCCGCCCTCTCAGCCGGAAGAGCAGTGCTGCTGCCCGGAGAAACGGAGTGGACCGATGTCCCCATCAGCTGACTTGTCCGTTGCCGTGGCGCTTGTGGATGTCAGCGAGGAGGTGCTGGAGCATCTCCTGACCGTCGCCATCCAGGATGCCGACGCCGACGAAGTGACGCCTCCACTGGGCAGCGCCGAGGGCTGGAACTCGGAACGGATCAGCTGGTTCCGCGAGTACCACCATGACGCGGCGTCCGGGCTCGACGGTCCCGCGCGGCAGAAGAGCTGGGCGATCAGCTGCAACGGCGAGCTCGCCGGGTCCATCCGGCTCCGGCGGGCCGGTCCCGGGACGCTGGAAACCGGGATTTGGCTGGCGCGGAGCTTCCGCGGCCGGGGAATCGGCAGCGAGGCACTCCGGCTGGTCAAGGCGCAGGCCGCGGCGTCAGGAGCCACGGCCCTGGAAGCAGATACCACGGCTGGCAACGCCGGTGCGCTGGCGCTCCTGCGAGCAGCGGGCGCCGAACTGGTGGCCGGGGATGCCTCCGGCGAAGCGGCTGTTCCGGTGAAGGCCCGCATCTTGCTGGGCTGACCCCCACCACGCCCCCCCCCCCGCGGGACATGCCCCGCCCGCCCCGCGACCACTGGACATATGCCCCCTGTGCCCACTCCCCGGGCCCAGGACTGGACATGTCCTTCCGGATCCGACACTAGGACTGGACATGTCCCATCAATGCCCGCGGGGACTGGACATGTCCTCCGGAACTGCGGACGGATCGTTCCTGCTACCCGGCAATCTTCCAGATAGGTCCAAGCCGCTCCTACGGCAGGACGACGGTGGCTTCGATTTCGATCAGCAACCCTTCCACGGCCAATCCGGTGACACCCACAATCGTCTGGGCAGGGTGGTCCGTCGACCCCTGGACCTCCTCGATGGCGGCGGTGATCACTTGATAGTCGGTGGGCCGGAGGGTGTAAATGGTCCGCCGGTACACGTCTTCCCAGGACGCCCCGATGGCATCGAGGGCAGTCTTGATATTGCGCATGGCTGCCTTGGTCTGCTCTCCGAGATCGTCACCGCCGAGGAGGGCGAAGTTGGGGTCGAGCGCCACCTGGCCGGACAAGAAGGCCAGGCCGGCTCCCGGAGCAACGACTACATGGGTGAAACCGGGGGCGGCGTGCATTTCGGGCGGGTTCAATAACTTTCGGCTTGACATCGGAATCCTACTCTCTGTCGGGGGCGCACAGTCAGGGGCGCACAGTGCCCGTACGGGACTGGCCCGTCGCCCGCCAGGGATGGTTGGGACCATCATGGGATAACCATGCTGACAGAGCATCCGCGGGTGCGTTTGGCGGTCAGGGCTCCGGGTCTCAAGGCGCCCGTGGGCTCATCGTACGCTCGGGCGCGCTGCCCCGGAATGGGGCGCGGTCACACCGGGACTGCCCTTCAGCGGCGGTTGCTTTCAGTGCGCGATCTCCCAGATGTGACCGGCCGGATCGCGGAAGCTGGCAGTGCGGATCCCCCATGGCCGGTGCATCGGGCCGTTCAGCAGTTCGACGCCGCGGCTCGCCAGTTCGGCGCACATGGCGTCGACGTCGTCGACCTCGATGGTGAACTGCATCCGGGCCCCGGCCGTGGGAGGGGCCACAGCCGCGGGCTGAATCAGCTCGGGTGCCGCACTGGTCTTCAGCAGGTTGATCATGGTGTTCTCGAATGTGAATACGGCCGAGGCATCGTCCTCAAAGGCGATCGGCAGGCCGAAGACCTCCTGATAGAAGTGCTTGGTGGCCGCCAGGTCCTCGACGAACAAGGTGATGGCGCCGATCCCCCGCGGCCACGGGCCGGGGCCGTCGGGTGCTGCTGCGGGTTGTGCCGTTCGTGATGCTTCACTCATGAATAGTCCCCCGGGTAAGACGCGGTGTGCACCTGCAAAGTGTGGACTCGGGGCCGCTCCGCCGTCAAGGATCTGCCCGGTTTGACGGCCCTCCACGGGACATGCCCCACGCTTGCCGCAGCCACCGGACATAATCCCGAAGTGCCCACTCGCTGGGTCCAGGACTGGACATGTCCCACTGGATCCTTACCGGACACTGGACATGTCCCACTGGATCAACGGCCAAGGACGCGCCGCGGATTAACGAAAGGTGGCCGCCCCTACGGGACGGCCACCTTCACGGTGCTACTTCTAAGCTAGCAACTGCCAGGTCTCAGGGAGCGGACTCCCTGAGCATCAGTGGCAATTAGTTGCCGGTCAGCTTCTCGCGCAGTGCTGCAAGAGCCTCGTCCGAAGCAAGCGTGCCTGCACCGGTCTCGGCTGCAGCCGGCTCGGAGGAGTAGCTGGTGGTGCCGGAGTCGCTCTCGCCGGACGTTGCAGCTGCAGCGTCGTCGGCAGCGTGCTGGGCAACCTGCTTCTTGTGGGCTTCCCAGCGGGTCTGGGCGTCAGCGTACTGCTGCTCCCAGGCGGTGCGCTGCGTCTCGTAGCCTTCAAGCCACTCGTTGGACTCCGGATCGAAGCCCTCCGGGTACTTGTAGTTGCCCTCTTCGTCGTACTCTGCGGCCATGCCGTAGAGAGCCGGATCGAATTCGGTGGACTCGGCGTCAACGCCCTCGTTAGCCTGCTTGAGGGAGAGGGAGATGCGGCGACGCTCGAGGTCGATGTCGATGACCTTGACGAACAGCTCGTCCCCTACGGAGACAACCTGCTCGGCCAGCTCAACGTGGCGGACTGCGAGCTCGGAGATGTGGACCAGGCCTTCGATGCCGTCTTCAACGCGAACGAACGCGCCGAACGGAACCAGCTTGGTGACCTTACCCGGAACAACCTGCCCGAGGGCGTGGGTGCGGGCGAAGGTCTGCCACGGATCTTCCTGCGTGGCCTTGAGCGACAGGGAAACACGCTCGCGGTCCAGGTCCACCTCGAGAACCTCGACGGTGACTTCCTGGCCAACTTCGACAACCTCGGACGGGTGGTCGATGTGCTTCCAGGACAGCTCGGAAACGTGGACCAGGCCGTCTACGCCGCCCAGGTCCACGAAGGCACCAAAGTTGACGATGGAGGAAACGACGCCGGGACGGACCTGGCCCTTTTCCAGCTTGTTGAGGAACGTGGAGCGGACCTCGGACTGGGTCTGTTCGAGCCATGCACGGCGGGACAGCACAACGTTGTTGCGGTTCTTGTCCAGCTCGATGATCTTGGCTTCGATCTTCTGACCGATGTACGGAGCAAGGTCGCGCACACGGCGCATCTCGACGAGGGATGCGGGCAGGAAGCCGCGCAGACCGATGTCGAGGATAAGACCACCCTTGACAACCTCGATGACGGTACCGGTGACGACACCGTCTTCTTCCTTGACCTTCTCGATGTCGCCCCAGGCACGCTCGTACTGAGCACGCTTCTTGGAGAGGATCAGGCGGCCTTCTTTGTCTTCCTTGGTGAGCACCAGGGCTTCGACGAGATCCCCAACGGAGACGACGTCTCCGGGATCAACATCGTGCTTGATGGACAGCTCGCGGGAGGGAATGACACCTTCGGTCTTGTAACCGATGTCGAGCAGAACTTCGTCGCGGTCGACCTTCACGACGGTACCTTCGACGAGGTCTCCGTCGTTGAAGTACTTGATGGTGGCGTCGACTGCTGCGAGGAAGTCCTCGGCGGTACCGATGTCGTTAATCGCGACTACGGGGGTACCGGGCTTCTCGGTGGAGGTGATGGTCATGTAGTAGGGGCTCCGTTGTGGATAGTGAGTCGGTCAGGCAAACCGCTGCGCCCGCATTAAGGAATGCAGGCGAAGCACACGGCACCTCAATTGAGATCAGCCGGGTCATCCTGATTTGTGGATTGTAGATGCGCGCACGTAGTACGCGCCCGTTTAGTCTAGTCGTTTACGTCAACGCCGGTCAAAGCGCGCAACGAGGCCCGTCGAGGCTCTCCCGGCGCCGCATCCGCCTAGAAGTGCGTGAGGCAGTGCGGGGCGCGTTCGACGCCGAACATCTGCCGGGCGGTCAGCGCTGCTCCGGCGGTGGGCTGGCTGATCCGGCCGGCCGCGGCCAGCGTGACCGGGCAGACGCCGCCGAGGTAAATAGAGCCGAGCGCCGCGACCTCCATGACAAGGTCCGCTGCACGGTCCCCTTCCACGCGGCTGACGGTGGCGCCGCCGTCGTACACGGCCAGCTCAAACGTTCCGCCGGCAAGGTCCAGGCCGTCCAGGATCCGCAGGACGAGGGTGCCGTCCGCGGCATAGTGGCGTGCCGCCAGGGCCGCCTCCGTGTCCAGGATCCTGAGCCAGAGCATGTCCCGGTGGTCCGAGGACTCAACGCAGCGCGGGTCATCCAGCGCCCAGCCCAGGGGATCGTCAACCGGCGCCTCCTGCCAACTGACCCGCTCCACGAGGTCAATGCTGCCCAGGAACTGCCACAGCTCCAGCTGGGCGGCGTCGGTGGCGGCCAGCAGGTCGACAATTTTTACCGTGGGAGGTTTGGCCTCCCAGCCGGCAAACTTGTAGGAGACGTAGCCGTCCACCGTACCGTCGGCGTCGTAGTGCAGGGCGCACTTGACCCCGTCGTCCTCGGTGCCGTCCTTGGACAGTGCACCGGAAACCCTTTGCCGGTACGCCTCCTGACGGCCCAGCGAACCCGGGGTAAGCCGGTGGACGCGGGCGAACACCTCGGGGGCAAGGTCCAGCAGGACCCTGGGGTCGGCGATTTCCACCCGGCCGGTGGCGCTGTGCCGAAGCCGGAAGCGCGGCCCGGTGTCCACCGTGATGCTGCGCTCGAAGGTGGCGACGCCGTAGCCGAACCGGCCGTAGATCGACGCTTCCGAGGCGGTCAGGGCCGCTATGGCCATCCCGTCCGCCCGGGCGGCCGTCAGGTCCTCCGTCATCATCCGGCGCAGCAGCCCCTGGCGACGGTGCGTCCCGCGCACCGTGACCGCGGTGACCATGTGGGCCGGCAACTTCCGGCCGTAGCCGATGTTCAGTTCCTTGCGCAGCGTGGCGAAGGTGGCCACCGGGACGTCGGAGGCCAGGGAGTGGGCCGCGACGTCGCCGGTCTGGTAGACCCCCGTCATCTCGCGGTTGTCCACGCGGTACATGGCCATGACCTTGTCCACGAACTCGTCCTTGTGCCGCTCGTCGTAGAACCCGACGCCCACGCCGCGCAGCCATTCCGTGCCCCAGGCGTAGCCGGCTCCGCCTTTTTCTGCCGCGCGGAACCGTCTGATCTCATACTTCTCTGCCACGTACGTCTCCCACTGTGAAAAGACCTGCCGCTGAACCCTGTTGCCCCGGCAAGCCGGAGCCGTAAAACCTAGTGCCCGGCGTCGTACCAGGTGGGACCGACGCCGATCTGGACTTCCAGCGGGACGCTGAGCTCGGCCGCAGCGCCCATCTGTTCCGTGACCAGCTTCTCCACGGCCTCCCGTTCGCCGGTGGCCACCTCGAGGACCAGTTCGTCATGGACCTGCAGGAGCATCCGCGATTTCAGTCCCTGCTCGGCCAGCGCGCCGGCGACGCCCAGCATGGCCCGCTTGATGATGTCCGCAGCCGATCCCTGGATGGGTGAGTTCAACGCGATGCGCTCCGCGTTCTCGCGAAGCTGCCGGTCCGTGCTGGTGAGGTCCGGCAGGTAGCGCCGGCGGCCTTCGATGGTGGCCGTATAGCCGTCGATGCGGGCCTGGTCCACGACGCCGCGCAGGTAGTCGCGGACAGCGCCGAACCGGTCGAAGTATTCCTTCATGAGGGTACGTGCCTCGTCCACGGAAATCTCCAGCTGCTTGGAGAGCCCGAACGAGGTCAGTCCGTAGGCGAGGCCATAGGACATGGCCTTGACTTTGGAACGCATCGCGCTGGTCACCTGGTCGGTGGACACATGGAAGATGTTGGAGCCCACGAACCGGTGCAGGTCTTCGCCGTCCTGGTAGGCCTGGATCAGGCCGGCGTCCCCCGAGAGGTGGGCCATGATGCGCATCTCGATCTGCGAGTAGTCCGCGGACAGCAGGCAGTCATAGCCTTCGCTGACGACAAAGATGCCGCGGACGCGCCGGCCTTCCTCGCTGCGGATGGGGATGTTCTGCAGGTTGGGGTTATTGGAGGAGATCCGGCCCGTGGCTGCGACGTTTTGCGCGTAGGTGGTGTGGATCCGGCCGTCGTCGGTGACGGACTTCTTGAGCGACTCCAGCATCTGGCGCAGCTTCGACGACTCGCGGTGCGCCATCAGCTGGACCAGGAATTCATGCCCGGTCTTTTCCAGGAGGTTTTTCAGCGAGGCGGCATCGGTGGTGTAGCCGGACTTGATCTTTTTGGTCTTGGGCAGCTGGAGCTCGTCGAAGAGGACCGTCTGCAGCTGCTTGGGCGATCCCAGGTTCACCTCGTGTCCGATTGCGGCGAAGGCAAGCTCCTGCGCGTTGTCGATCACTTTGGAAAGATCCGCCAGCTGCTCGTCCATACGCCGCATATCGATGGAGATCCCGGCACGTTCCATGTCGGCCAGGACGCGGCTGACCGGAAGCTCGAGAGTGGACAGGAGCTCCTGCGCCTGGCGCTCCCTCAGCTCCGCCTCGAAGTAGCGGCTCAGGGCGTGGACGACGGCGGCGACCTGGACGAGTGCGCCGGCGGCGGCTTCATCGCCATCAAGGTCCAGCTCCAACTGTCCAGCCTTCGCTGCGGCGGTGGAGATGCCGATGTTGAGGTGGTGCTGCGCCAGCTCCGCGAGCTCGTAGCTGCGGCGGTCGGGCTCGATCAGGTAGCCGGAGATCGAGGTGTCATCCACGACGCCCTCGAGTTCCAAACCACGGGCGTCCAGTGCCTTCACGGCAGCCTTGTACCCGTGCATCACCTTGGGCGATTCGGGGTCCCGCAGCCACGCTGCCAGGACGTTCTCGGCAGCGGCGTCCTGGCCGGCGAGGTCGATGTATGCGGCGGCGCCGTCGCGGACGATCGCCAGCGCGGCGGCGTCCTCGCCGATCCGCCCGGGGACCAGATCGACGGCTACTGCGGATCGCTGCGTGGCGCCTGCCGCCAGGAAGGCGGCCAGCTCAGCTGCCCGGCCGGGGGTCACGAAATCCGGCGTGTCGACGCTTTCCCGCTCCGCGGTTTCCGGGGCCTCACTGCCGTAGAGGGCAAAGAGCCGGGTACGGATGGTCTTGAATTCGAGGGTGTCGAACAGCTCCTCGAGGGCGGACTGGTCCGGCCGCGGTTCCGCGAGCTCGTCCAGCGTTACCGGGAGGTCGAGGTCGGTGTGCAGCCTGTTCAGCCGCCTGTTGCGCTTGACGTCCTCAACGTTTTCGCGGAGGGCGTCCCCCACCTTCCCGCCGATGGAATCCAGGTTCTCGAGGACCCCCTCCAGCCCGCCGTAGAGGTTGATCCACTTGGCGGCCGTTTTGGGGCCGACGCCGGGAACACCGGGGAGGTTGTCCGCGGACTCCCCCACCAGCGCGGCGAGGTCAGAATACTGTTCGGGGCTGACGAAGTACTTTTCCTGGATGGCTGCCGCGTCCAACCGGGGAATATCGCTCACGCCTTTTTTGGGGTACAGCACAAAGACGTTGTCCGTAATCAGCTGGAAGGCGTCACGGTCGCCCGATACGAGAAGGACCTCGAAACCGGCCTTGTCTCCCATGGTGGCAAGAGTGGCCAGGATGTCGTCAGCCTCATAACCGGGCATCTTGATGGTCTTGATGCCCCACGCGCCCATGACCTTGTCGATGAGGTCGATCTGGCCGCTCATCTCCCGGGGGGTCTCGTTGCGGCCACCCTTGTAGTCGCTGTATTCGGCCTTGCGGTGCGTGGTCTCATCCGAGACATCGAAGGCTACGGCAATGTGGGTGGGCTTCTGTTCCTTGATGAGATTGATGAGCATGGAAGTAAACCCATGGATCGCGTTGGTGTGCTGCCCATTGGCAGTGGAGAACTTGTCCGCCGGTAGGGCGAAGAAGGCGCGGAAGGCCATGGAGTGGCCGTCGAGGACCATCAGCCGGGGCTGGTCCGTGATGGGAATCACGGGTGCCTCAGTGGCGGAAACCGGCCCCGCGGCCCGGCTGGACTTCCGGGCGGGCCTGGCCGCAGTCACTGATTCGGTCTCAGTTGCCGGGAGGATGTCTGCTGCGGATGGGGCAAGGGCCGGTTTGGTAGTTTCGCTCACAGGTGCCAGCCTAGTTCCCATGATGGACAATTTCACGCCGGCCCCGTTCGCGGCCGAACTGGCGGCTGCCGGAGTGCCCGAGGAAATGCATGACTGGCTCGGACAGTACGGCGTGGGGGCGCTGGTGGTGAAGATGGGGATCCATTTCCTGGAGATGAGTCCCGAGCGCACGGTAGGCACCATGCCGGTGGAAGGCAACACCCAGGTGGCCGGGATTCTGCACGGCGGCGCCCATGTGGTCCTGGCCGAGACTCTTGGTTCCTTTGCCGCCGGAATGCACGCCGGGCCCAAGAGGCAGGCACTGGGAATCGACGTCAGCGCGACGCATCACCGGGCCATCACCAAGGGCACCGTGACCGGGACGTGCACGGCCATCCACCTCGGCCGGACCATCACCACGCATGAGATTGTTATGACGGACGAGCAGGGCCGCCGGCTGTCCACGGCGCGGATCACGAACCTGATCCGCAACATCGCAGAGTAGGTCGTCGCACGCCCGCTAGGGCCGCTGTCCGCCGAAGCGGTAGCGCAGCTCCACGATGCCCCGGCCCATGGTCTGGGAGGAGATCAGCTCCAGCGGCGCCGTCGGGCCGGCCAGCGGAAGCACGCCTTTGCCGTTCCCGAGCACCACCGGGATGATTGAGATGATGAGTTCGTCCAGCACGCCGGCGTCCGCGAACTGCGCTGCCAACACACCGCCGCCTACGATCCAGACGTTACGCCCGCCCGCCTCCTCCTTGAGGTCCTCGACGAACTCCCCCACGGGGCCACGGACAAAGGTGATGTCCGTTCCCTTGGGAGCCGAGAGTTCGTGGTGGGTGAAGACCCAGCACGGCGTGGACGGGTAGGGCCAGTTGCCGGGTTCGTGTTCCATGAGCCAGGCGTAAGTTTCGCCGCCCATCACGATGCAGCCGACGTCGGCCATGAACGCATCGTAACTTTCCTTGCCCCCGGCGAAGCCGTCGAACTGCAACAGCCAGTCCAGTTTGTCATCGGCTGTCGCGATGAATCCATCCAGGGATGAGGCCACGAAGTACTGGAGACTCGACATGGCCCCAGCCTAGCGATTACCGTCCGGGGTTCCCATAGCCCGCGGCGACCGCGGGCAGCGGTGACCGCGGGCAGCCGGGCCGGCAGACGGTGCCGTGCCGCGGGCTACTTGCTGAAGTAGGGAATGATCAGGTATAGCCCAAACAGGACGGCGATGCCACACAGGCCGAAGCACGCGATAGCGAGCGGACGGACCCATACCGGCTTGTTTTCACGTACGTCGCCGGCGATGGCCGTGAGCCGGACTCCGAGGGCGTAGAGGACGACGACGGTTACCGCGGCAACGAGGGTTGCTCCGGCGACCTGCAACAGTTCCAGCCACTTCATTACTGGCCACCCTTCGTCTTGTTGTTGCCGCGCCTGACGGCAATCGCCTTCTTCTTGCGGAACTGCACGGCCTGCCCGGCTTCCTCGACCTCGACGGCGTTGTGGTGGCCCACGTGCGATTTCCGCGACTGGAAAAACATGTACAGGACGGCGGCGGTTCCGGCGACGGCGGCGATGACAACGCCCACCACCCCGATCCCTACCAGCATCGCCGTGAGGGCGCCCATGATGCCGGCGGCCGGGAGGGTGAAGAGCCAGCCGACGGCGATCCGTCCGGCGGTGCCCCAGCGCACTGTTGTGCCGCGGCGGCCCAGTCCGGAACCGATCACGGAGCCGGAGGCCACCTGGGTGGTGGACAATGCGAAGCCCAGATGGGAGGAGGCCAGGATCGCGGAGGCGGTGCTGGTCTCGGCGGCGAAGCCCTGGGCGGGCTTGACGTCGGTGAGGCCGGACCCCATGGTCCGGATGATGCGCCAGCCTCCCGCGTAGGTGCCGACCGCGATGGCCAGGGCGCAGGCGGTGATGACCCAAAGCTGCGGTCCGGTGCCGGCCTGCTGGGTTCCCGCTGCGATCAGCACGAGGGTGATGATGCCCATGGTCTTCTGGGCGTCGTTTGTTCCGTGGGCGAGGGCAACGAGGCTGGAGGTGAAGATCTGGCCAGTGCGGAATCCGCCGCGCTTCTGGGTGAGCTTGCTGCCGGTTTCCGGGTCGTGCCGGGACGTAAGGGCGTAAGCCAGCCTGGTGCACAGGTACGCCACTCCGCCGGCAATGATGGGCGCGAAGATGGCCGGCAGGATCACCTTCTGGAGCAGGGATTCGAAGTTCACCGAGTGGATGCCGATGCCCGCTATGGCGGCGCCGATCAGGCCCCCGAAGAGCGCGTGCGAGGAACTCGACGGCAGGCCCTTGAGCCAGGTGATCATGTTCCAGAGGATGGCGCCCATCAGTCCCGCGAAGATGATCTCCGGGGTGATCTGGATCCCGTCCGAGCCTTCCTTGATGATGCCGCCGGACACGGTCTTGGCCACTTCCGTCGAAAGGAAAGCGCCCACCAGGTTCAGCACCGCCGCGAGGGCGACTGCCGTTTTGGGTTTGATGGCACCGGTCGCGATGGGGGTGGCCATCGCGTTGGCAGTGTCATGAAATCCGTTGGTGAAGTCGAAGAAAAGCGCCAGCGATATCACCAGCGCAACCATTACGGTGATTTCCACTTGTTGCCCAATCTGCAGAGTCGACGGTCAGCATTTTCATTCCCGTCGCCGCGCAACGTTCATCCGGGATTGACCGGGACGACGTGCGGCGTCCAGCAAAGTAGCTTGAAACCCTATAGATCGTACGTGGGAAAGGCATCAGGGCAAAACAAGCTTCGGGGACGGCGAACGCCGGACATCCCGTCGGTCAGCATCCCGGCGATCTTCCCCTGACCTCGTCATGGGCCGTCATCAGCGCCTCGCCGGGTGTCAGTCCTCGTGCTTGACCTTGCGCACCCGGGTGACAATGGTTGGGCACGGCACGTGCAGCAGGACAGCGTGGGCTGTGGAGCCGAGCACCAGCCGGGAGAAGCCTCCACGCCCCCGGCTGCCGGCTACCAGCAGGCGTGCCTCCGCAGCGATGTCGACGAGGGCTTTGGCCGGCTCGGTGTCCTTTTCGAGGCGCTGATGGACCACCAGGTCGGGGTACTTGTCGCCCAGGCCGGCCACGGATTCGCTAAGGACGATCCGGTTCTCCGCGACCATGGTTTCGGCGAGTCCGCTCGACGGCAACCGGTTCTCGACCCAGCGCGCAGGGCTCCGGAACCCGAGCACCACGGTCAGCTCATCGCGGCCGCGGTCGGCTTCGGCGGCAGCGAACTGGACGGCCTGGCTAGACTCTTCGGAGCCGTCGACGCCGACGACGACGCCCCCGGCAGCGGCCCCCTGCTTGAGCGGGATGACGGCTACCGGGCTGTCCGAGGCGGAGACGATCTGCAGAGCGCGGTCCGTCAGGGGACCGCCGTCCATCCAATGCCTGTCATGTACGCCGACAACCACCATGGACGCCTGTTTGGACGCCTCCCGCAGTGCCGCGCCCGCGCTGCCATGACGAAGCTGGATCTCCACCTTCACGTCGGGCGCCTGCCGGCTGGCGCTGGCCGCTGCCTTATGCAACAGTTCCATGCCCGATTCCCTGATGAGCTCCTGATACTGGAAATCAGGAGACATCCAACGGTCGTCCACTGCATGAATAGCGATGACCGGGAGCTGGAGTCGGGCCGCCCGCTGAAGTGCCCACGTGAGTGCGGCCTCGCTTCCGGCAGACCCATTGATGCCGACGACGATTGGTTTAATCATTGCGAATCCTGCTCTTCTCGTGGCGTGACGGCTCCGCCAGCCCACGACCCGAGCAGCAGTGCCCAACGGTCCGCTGACACTTCAGTGTGCGCCGCCTGCCAGGAGCTCGGTTAGGGCCTTAAGCCCCCCACATGCCTTCCCGAGCCACAGTTTCGTCGCTGCTGTCCCGTCAGCGGCCTGATGCCAGCGGTCGGCGCTCCTCGTTCCCTTGCGTCAACCTCTGCGCGTCTCAATGCGGGGAAGTTCTCACCGATTCTTCCCCCGGGCTTCCCGGGTTGTCGAACGAGGCCAGGCCGGTTCCGGCGAGTCCCAGGACGCTGACGGCGATCGCCGCCACAACCGGGAGCGAGCGGATGTGGGCTGAGGCCGGTGGGCGTTTGGGGAGCCGGCCTTTTTCGCGGAGTAGGACGACGGCGGCCACCAACGTGCTCAGCTCCAGGACGCCGGCAGCCCAGTCCGGCAGTCCCGACGGTTCGGGTACGCCGGCTGCGGGTCCGAAGGGCAGTCCGACCGTGCGGGAGTACAGCCACAGCGCCAGCGGCACGATCGAGACTGCCGCGACGGCCCGGAGCATGGTGCGGTGCCGCCGTCCGAGGGACAAGAGTCCAAGGGCAAGCTGTGCTGCGGTGAGAACAATGAAGAAGGCACCGGCGGCGGCCCACTCGCTGAGATGCTGGGGTACGACGGCGGCGTGGATGGCAGCGCTGCCGAACAGAGCAGTAGCCAGATACAGCCGCCGGTGGTCAATTCGGCCGCCGCGGGCCGTTCGCCGTCGGGGCCTGCTGACGTCCAGTCGGCCGCCCCGGATCGCCACCGCCCAGCCGACGAGGACGAGGTTGGTGAGCAGGATTATCCCGCTACCATAGCCCACGGCGCGCATCTGTAGCCCTAGCGTCGCCTGCTGTTGCAGCGCCAGGCAGTTCCCTTCCGTGCACGTATGGCTCATCGAGTCCATCAGCTGCAGCTGGCTTGACTGCAGGTCATAGTCGTAGGCCGAACTGACCGAAATTTCTGCGATGCCGACGGCGGTGCCGGCCGCAACGACCAGCAGCGCCGCCAGGACCGTCCTCGACGGGCGCAGCACCGGCCCGAATAGACGGAGCGCCAACGTCAGTGCCCCGAGCACCGCGACGACGAAAACCGGCAGGACCAAGGTGGACTCCCGCAGCCAGCTCGCGAATGGCTCCTGCGTGCGTTCAATGGCCCCAACGGCACCCCGCAGCGACATCATCCAGAAACCGTCGGCGTAGGCCATCACGACAGCCAGCGATAGAACCGTCAGCCACGGGACGGCTGGGCCGGGGATCGCGCCGCTGCGCTCGTTGACGGAGTTGCCGAGTTTGGTGTCGATCATCTCCCGTTACCTCGCATATCCGTTGTCGGAACCGGGGCTTGCCTGGTGCGACATACCCCGGCCCCTTGGTTCATCAGGGGAGGAGGGAGGCAGTCACGGTGTGATCTCCCAGCCGAACATCATGGCGTGGTCCTCGTGCGCCAGGTTGTGGCAGTGCGCCACGTAGGGCCCGACGAAGTCCCGGAATCCGCGGTAGAGGATCACCGACTCGTCCGGGTCGAGCGCCGCCAGGTCTTCTTTCGAGACGTCGTCGGGATGCCCGGGGTTTCCCGCACGAGTCACGTCCTTGCCGTTGCGCATGACGGTGCGGTGCTCCTCCATGTGGAGGTGGAAGGGGTGCACCCAGCCGCCGCCGCCGTTGCGGACCTCCCAGAGGCTGAAGCTGTTCTTCTTCTGCCGGGCCAGCGGCGTCGCGCCGGCCGGGTTTTTCAGGCACGTCACCACCGTCGTCGGGTCGAAGGGCTTGCCGTTGATGAGCCATTCGGTCTCCCCGCCCAAGCTGCCGCGCTTCACTTCGAAGATCAGGCGGTTGTCCAGCAGGCTCTGCCAGTTGCTCGGCAGCGGCGGTAGCGGACGAAGGGGCATTTGGGGCGCCGGAATCTGGCTGTCGTCCGGCGCGTTGTCGCCGATCACGAACTTCAGCACCGGCACCTTGTACTTCGGATCGGGGAAGAAGCGGGACGAGTTGGACCACATCCGCCCGTTGGGCATCTTCATAACGTTGGTGAGGTAGATGACATCGCCCTTGGTAGTCGGCGTGCCGTCCTGGTACCTGGTGAAGTCGACGATGACCTCGCGCCGCTTGGCCGGCCACAGTTCGAACGAGTCCCGCTTGATCGGGAACGGCAGGAGCCCACCGTCCGAGGCGATCTGGGTGAACTGCATGCACTGCTGGCCGTCCTCGATGCGGTACTGACCCTCAAGCTCGTCATCCACGTAGCCGAGCGACGCCGACGACTTCGGGCCCAGCGTCGAGCTCATCAGCTTGAACTCGTAGATCCTCGAGACTGAGGCGTCAAGGAACCGGAAGCGGTACTTGCGCCGCTTTACTTCCAGCACCGGGGAGGCCGTGCCGTTGACCGTGCAGATGTCGCCCACAAAGCCGTGGTTGGGAAAGTGCTTGTAGAACGTCTTGCCCCACCACTCGGGGTGCTTGGCCGGGTTCTTGGCGGCCGGGAACTCGCCCTGCCCGTCGTGGATGTCCTTGTGCACCGTGTCGCCGTCGTCAAGGCGGAAGTCGGAGAAGGCCAGCGGGATGTCGTATTTGACGTCGAAGGACCCGTCCGGGTTGTCAGTGCGGACGCCGGGCAGCCGGAGGCCCTGCCGCTCGTCTCCCATGTCCAGACCGTACTTCGGGTCGTAGATGGGGTACAGGCCGACCAAGCCCTTGTAGACGTTCGAGCCGGTGTGATCCATCCGGTGGTCATGGAACCAGAAGAAGCTCTGCTTCTCCCGGTCGTCTCCACCGGCCGGCCAGTTCAGGTACAGGTTGTCGACCCACATCTGCGGCAGGAACCCCATGCGCCTCGGCCCGGACACCATCGAGTAGTGCGGGTTGCCGTCGCTCTCGGGCGCGGTGTGACCGTTGTGCAGGTGGGTGAGGAAGGACCAGTCCGGAGAGCCGAAGTCCTGGCGATCGAGGTTGAGCGGGTTCTCGTCCAGGTGGTTCTCGAAGCGGACGAGCGCCGGCTTGCCGTATTCGGCGTTGATCATCGGCCCGGGGAAGGTGCCGTTGAAACCGTAGATCGTGCTGAGAGGCAAGGTCCGCTTCGTGCCCGGGGAATAAGCCTTGCCGGATGAGTCGAACGAGACAGTCGGCTTACCGTCTGCGTCGATCGGCAGCACCTGAGACGTGGTGAAGGCGTGGGTCCGAAGCAGTACGTCGATCTTGTAGACGATCGGGTCTGGATAGCCGATTTGACCGGGCCAGATCTGGTGCCGCTCGTTGCGCAGCGAGTTCTGCTGGCCCGTCCCGGGTCCCGGCGGATTCCGCCAGGCGCTGTACACCGACCTCGGGACCGGGGCGAGCGCCCTCGGGATCGGTAGGGGATCGGTAAACGGCGAGATGATCAGCGGGCTCGTCGGGAACTTCTCAAGGTAGAAAAAGCCATCACTAAGCGCTGTGGATGTGGCGGCAAAAGCGCCGTCGGCCGAGAGCAGTCCCCTCTGAGCCAGAAACGGGGCGCCCCACCCCTGCGCGGCGACCAGCGCGGCTCCGGCTCCCCCGGCCGCCCCCAACCTCAAGAGCGTGCGGCGGGACACCGGGCCGGCGTTTGCAGAATCCTCCGGCATCAGTCTGCGTCCGTTTCGCACGGGGCCGATAGGTAGCCCTGCGGCACCGGTTCGCCGTCGATTGCACGGCGTTCCCCAGTTTGAGGTTTGATCATGACGAAACTCCTTGCTTTGTCCACTCAGCTTCGTGATGCGGTTCCCCCGCGATCAGTGTGAGTCGCAGACCTTGGGAAAAACACTGGGACTTTTCCGGGCCCGGATTCTTCCGTGACACCGGATCGCGGCCGCGTCCGGGCGCATGTCCGGGCCCCTCCTAGCTAACAGGGGGCCCCGGAGCACCAGCATGAGCCCTGGTCGACGCACCGATAGGATTTTTCCGGCAGGCTTTTCGGCTCGCGAACCGCACCGGCGCATTCCAGTGGCAAGGACACATTATGGATTCCTCCGTGCGGCGCTTCGGCTCCAAGACGGCCCTGGAGTTCTTCGGGGCACGCACCAGCTACCGGGAATTGGGCGCGCTTATCAGCCGGGCCGCCGCCGGACTCAAGAAACTTGGCGTCAAGGCCGGTGACCGGGTGGCCCTCGTCCTGCCGAACTGTCCTCAGCACATCATTGCCTTCCATGCCGTGCTGCGGCTGGGCGCGATCGTTGTGGAGCACAATCCCCTATATACGGACCGGGAGCTGCGCCACCAGTTCGAAGACCATGGCGCCACCGTGGCGATCGTCTGGGACAAGGCGGTGCAGCGAGTGAGTCAGTTGCCGCCCGACGTCGGGCTCCGGACCATCATCTCGGTCGAGCTGATCCCGGCGATGCCGCTGCTCCAGCGGTTGGCACTCCGGCTCCCTGTGCCCGCGGCGCGGAAAGCCCGCGCAGCCCTGGCCGCCGGGAAGAACACCACCCAGAAGCGGGGGCGCCCTCTGGTCCTGCCCTGGCGGAAGCTCCTGGAGGCCGGCGAGTTGAAGAAGAAACACCCCCGTCCTGCACCCCAGGACCTGGCGGTCCTGCAGTACACGAGCGGCACCACGGGCCTGCCCAAGGGCGCCATGCTCACGCACGCCAATCTGCAGGCCAACGCCGCCCAGGGCCGGGCGTGGGTGCCGGGGCTCCGGGACGGCCGGGAAACCGTGTACGCGGTGCTGCCCATGTTCCACGCCTACGGACTGACTCTCTGCATGACCTTCGCCCTCAGCATCGGCGCGAAGTTGGTGCTGTTCCCGAAGTTCGACGTCGAGCTGGTGCTGAAGGCGCTCAGGAAGTCGCCGGCCACCTTCCTGCCGGCGGTCCCGCCGATCTACGACCGGATCGCCGCTGCGGCGGCGGAGCGCGGCGTCGGGCTCGAGAGCATCCGCTTCTCCATCTCCGGGGCCATGAACCTGCCGACGGCGACAGTGGAGACCTGGGAGAAGGCTACCGGCGGGTACCTGATCGAGGGCTACGGACTGACCGAAACGTCCCCTATCGCGCTGGGCAATCCCTTTGGTTCCAGCCGGAAACCGGGCACCGTGGGAGTGCCGTTCCCGCTGACCGATATCCGGGTGGTGGATCCGAAGAATGTCGCGGTCGACCGTGCCCCGGGCGACGAGGGAGAATTGCTCATCCGCGGCCCCCAGGTCTTCTCCGGATACTGGAACCGGCCGGATGAAACCGAGGAGGCGCTGCTCGACGGCGGCTGGTTCCGCACCGGCGACATCGTCTCCGTAGATAAGGACTACTTCGTGACGATCCGGGACCGGATCAAGGAACTGATCATCACGGGAGGGTTCAACGTCTCGCCCAGCGAGATCGAAGACGTGCTCGTCACTTTCCCGGGCCTTGAGGAGGTTTCCGTCGTCGGGTTGCCCCGCGCGGGCGGCGGCGAAGATGTGGTGGCGGCCGTCGTCCCCGTCCCGGGCACCACATTCGATCCGGATGCGCTGCTGGCCTTCGCCCGGCGGCACCTGACTGCTTACAAGGTGCCGCGGCGCGTGGTCGTGCTCGATGAGCTGCCCCGCTCCCTGATCGGGAAGGTGCTGCGCCGGGAAATCCGGGACAGGCTCGTGGCCGGCCGGTAGGGGAATACTCCCTCCGGCCGGCCACGAACGCGGTCAATGCCCGGAATCGTCGCGGCCCGAAGCGTGCGCGCCCTCGGTCTCCGCCGGCTCCGGCTCCGCGGACAGGTCCACTCCTTCCCCGGTGGCCGAACGCGGGGCGAGCTCGACCTCCCCGGGGCCAACACCCGCGCCGCGGGCCATGCCCTCCCGGACCGCCTCCACCAACTCGTCGCTGAGCAAGGGTCCGGTGTAGCCCACGGTCAATGCGCCGCCGTCAAGCGACGTGGAATAGTTTCCGAGCGCGTCCGAGAGGATCCCTTCGCTGGCGATCGTCTCCGCCAGCGCGGCCGGGTCCGCGGACCCGATCCTGAACTGCAGGTCGTGGACGAGCACTGACCCGACATGGACATGCTCGACGCCGGTAAACGAACCCACAGGTCCGAAGGCAAGCCCGGCCAGTGCATCAGCCTCCTCATGCGTGCCTTCGGGTGGGAGTGCCACGATCACCTCCGGGACGACGTGTTCCAGGACGACGGGATCCAGTACATCGGGCGAGATGTCGGAGAAGACCATGCCTTGTGCGGCGGCTGTCCGGTCTAGCTGCTGACGCAGCGCGGCCGGATCAGCGTCCGCGGTGGGGTGGACGGCGATGACCAGGCGGCGCCGCACCATGAGCCCGTCGTGGCTGCTGGCCGGCCGGCCGTTCCCGACGTCGGCACCGGTCTCGAGCGAGGCGGCCTCGCCGCTGGCCGGCCCGGCCGGGTCCGCTGCGGTGGAGTTGACGGCGCCGGCCGGTGCCGCGGCCGTCGGGCCCGGAGATGCGGCCGGGTCCGGCGTCCCGCCCGTGCAGGCACTGATTGCCAGCACGAGCAGGGCGGCTGCCGCCGTTTTTCCGATCCGGCCCATCTCAGGTCCCGGGCGGCAGGCCGGGCCGGTACACCGGCGGAAAGGCGTCGGCCGGGGACGTATCCAGGACGGGCGGGTCGGAGGTCACGGGGTCGTTGGTCCTGTAGTCGCCCACGGCGAACTGGACCATCATGTCGTGGTCCTCGTGCACCAGGTTGTGGCAGTGGACCATGTACCGCCCGCCCCGCTCCTTACCCGTGTCGAACTGCATGAGCGCGGTGATCGACTCGTTCTCGCCCGCATAGAAGACGTCTTTGGGTCCGGTTTCCCAGGGGAACGGCTTGCCGCCGTTGGTGTTCCGGCCAATGATCTTGGCGTCTATCAAGTGGATGTGGACGGGGTGGAACCAGCCTCCGGAAGCATTTGTGATAGTCCATTGCTCGATGTCATAAGGCTTTGGATTGCCGAACAACTTAGTCAACCCGGACTTCTCCACGTCCGCCCAGGTGACACCATTGATGGTCCACTGCCCGTTCGCCCGCAGCACTTTGAGGTCGCGTTTTACCACGGCCATGTCCGGGGTCAGCTTCATGGTGGCTACGGCACCCATGGCTGCGTTGACCGCGCCGCCGTCCTCCAGCGTCGCCGGGATACTGGAGATGGAACCGGTGGCGGATCCGGAGTCCTCGACCACCTCGAAGCGCATGATCTTCCCGGTATTGGCGAAATTGACGTTGTTCTTATTGCTCAGGTTGCGCAGCTCGATCATTTGCCCGCGCCGGTACCGGCGGAAGTCGATCAGCACTTCGTACCGCTCGGCGGTGCCTTGGCGCCAGGACTTGACCGCCTGGACCACCGGAACCATGCCGGCGTCGGTCCCCACCACGTAGACCGGCTCCCCGGTGGAAAGCGTCGGGCGGTAGGACCGAGTAATCGAGGCGATCAGGACCCGGAAACGGTAGATCCGGGGCTTGACCTTCATAGTCGGCCATGGCACGCCGTTAACCATGATGATGTCGCCCCACAGACCGTTGTGGCCGTTGTCGTTGTAGCCGAGGGATCCGTCCGCGTTGAACATCGCGTCCGAGATCATCAGCGGCACGTCGAACTCACCCTGCGGCAACTGGGCGCTCTCGTACTTGTCGGTCAGGGGGTAGAAGCCGGCGAGCCCCGAGTACACGTTCTGGGCCGTGATGTGGTGCTTGTGGTCGTGATACCACAGCGTCCTGGCCGTCTGCCAGTTCGGATAACGGTAGTTCTTGACATTGCCGGGCGCGGTGAAGTCGTTGGCGTAGCCGTCGTACTGCGGCAGCGACGCCGAGCCGTGCAGGTGGGTGACCGTGTCGAAGGCACCCGGCTGAAGCACGCCACGCGCGGGCAGGGCGTTGCGGATCCGCACCTCGGTCCTCGTGCCCTGGACGGCGCGGATCGTCGGGCCGGGGAAGATGCCGTCATAGCCGGCCACGGTGGTGTTCAGTCCGGGGACGAACTGCGCCTGGCCAAGCTTCTGGGTGAGGGCGTAGCGCGCATAGGGCCGCGCCGGATCGCCGTCGTCGTAGCCCGAATCAAAAGGCGTCAGCTCCGGCGGACGCCGGAAGACTCCCGCGTAGGGGATGGGCATGTTCTGGGGTGCCAGCAGGCTGGCGGTGGCCGGGGCCGTCGAGGGGGCGTCGTCGTCGCCGTTCTTCATCCCCGCCAGGCCGAGTGCGCCCACAGCACCCAGTTTCAAGAGTTCTCGTCGTGTCGTCATGGCCCCTCCAATATGGGGAAATAGGACTGAATAACGTGCCGAAGGTGAACCTTCGGACAAATGAGGATGCCGGCTGGCGGGCCGTTGGAGACCCGCCAGCCGGCAAACTCTTACTGCTGGTGTCAGAGCGCAAATCCGGTTGTGATGGTCCACGTCCGGGTGACCAGCGGGTTCCCGGCCGTATCCCGTACAGCCGCCGTACCGCCTGTGATCTGGACGCGGTACTGCGTGTTCGCGACCAGGGTGGTGGCGGGATCAATCGTCAGCACCCGGGTCAGGGGGTTGAACCCGATCGTGGTGGTGATGACGTTGTTCGTGGTCAGATTGGTGACCCGAACCGTGGTCGGCGAGAACCCGGTGATGATCTCACTGAAGGTCGCCGTAATGTTGCTGTTCCGGCGGACCCCGGTCAGGGCCGACTGGGCCGTGATCGTTGGCGCCGGGCCGGTGAGGAACGACCAACTGCTCGCCGTCATCGTGTTTCCCGCTGTGTCACGGACTCCGGACATTGTGGCCGTGTACGTCCGGTCGGCAAGCAGCGTCGCGGTCGGGTTCAACGTTGCAACCCGGGTCGTGGCGTTGTAGGTCACTACGGCGGTGATCACCGTTGTGCCCTGCCGGAGTACGAAGGTGCTGCCGTTGACTCCGGTGACCGGTTCGCTGAAGGTTGCCGTGAGGTCGGCTACCTGGCTTACCGAACGGGCACCCGTTGCCGGGGTCCGTGCCGTAATCGTCGGAAGCACAAACTCCGTGCGGGGGGTTACGGCCGTAGCCGTCCTCGCCGAAGCTGCACCCGTGCCGACGCCGTTGGTGGCTGCCACATCGAACGTGTACGCCGTGCCATTGGTGAGCCCGGTGACGACGACGGTGCCGACGTTCCCGGTGACCGCCTGGGTCCTGACCACCGTTGTGCCGGCGAAGGCCCGAACGCGGTAACCGGTGATCGCCGACCCGCCGTTTGCGGCCGGTGCGGTCCAGGTCAGGGTTGCCGAAGCATTCCCGGCGGTGGCCGTACCAATCGTCGGATTACCGGCGATAGTCGCCGGAGTGACGAGGTTGGAAGCAGCCGAGGCTGCTCCCGTTCCGACGCCGTTGGTGGCTGCCACATTGAACGTGTACGCCGTGCCATTGGTGAGCCCGGTGACCACGACGGTGCCGACGTTTCCGGTGACCGTCTGGGTCCTGGCCAGCGTTGTGCCGGCGAAGGCCTGCACGCGGTAGCCGGTGATCGCCGAACCGCCGTTGGAGGCCGGGGCGGTCCAGGTCAGGGTCGCCGAAGCGTTCCCGGCCGTGGCCGTACCGATGGTCGGGGCCCCGGCGAGGGTCGCCGGTGTCGCAAGGTTGGAAGCAGCCGAGGCGGCTCCCGTCCCGACGGCGTTGATGGCTGCCACGTCGAACGTGTACTCCGTGCCGTTGGTGAGCCCGGTGACCACGACCGTGCCGACGTTCCCGGTGACCGTCTGGGTAGCGGCCACCGTTGTTCCGGTGAAGGCCTGCACCCGGTAGCCGGTGATCGGGGATCCACCGTCAGAGGCGGGGGCGGTCCACGTGAGGGTTGCCGAAGCAGCCCCTGCCGTAGCCGTTCCGATAGCCGGGGCACCCGGGGCGGTTGCTTCCGCAGTCGGCGACGGCGTCACCGAGTTGGAAACCGCCGAGAACGGGCTGTCACCGAGTGCGTTGGTGGCCAGGACCTGGAACCTATAAGAGGATCCGTTGGTCAGACCGTCTACCAGCAGGCTGGTAGCGCCAGAGGGAGCGGGGCGCAGGGCCCCGACCTGGACGCCGGCCGGGTTCGTCGTTACGTCCAACACCTTCACGGAGAAGCTGCTGGCGATTCCGACGGTGGGAGCCGTCCAGTTGACGGTTGCCCGGCCGTTGCCGGCCGTTGCGGTGCCGATGACCGGTGCGTTGGGAACAACCGTGTCGGCGAACTGGAGGACTTCGATGTTGCGGAGGGTGTCCGTCCCATCGGTTCCGACGTTGTCGACTACCGTGGTGGTCGAGCCCGGCGAGCCGAGGGTGGCGCCGACAGGGGTCGTGGTGACCGTGTAGTTCGCCTGCGGGCCGGAGAAGACCGCTGAATCGGTTCCGCCGGAGCCGTTCAGGATCTCACGGACGGCCACGATGTTTCCGGGGTTGACGGTACCGGCAAAGACAGCTTCCTGGAGCGTCGGCCCGGTAAGTGCACCGGCGCCGTCACGAAGGTACTGACTGGCCATGGCGCTCTGCCCTGGTCCGGTCACTGCTGCACTGCCGATTTCAATTGTCGGATCAGCCGCATTCCGAACGCTCAGACGGACGTTGAAGTAGGCGTCGCCGTCGATGATGTCGTCACCGCCGCGTCCCTCGATCACGTCACTTCCGCCGCCGCCCAGGAGGATGTTGCCATCGCCCCAGACGTTCGGTCCGCTCAGGAGCGGGCAGTTGCCCGATGCCGACGCCGCTACTACGGAAGCCAGCGGAGTGTTCAACGGCGGCACCAGCGCGTCGAGCCCGGCAACCCGGTCAAGGCCCGCCTGGTCCAGCACGTCGCAGCCGATGAACCCGGCGCCACCCACGGCGCTTGGAACGAGGCTGTCGCCGCGGAGGGTGTCGTTGAGGTCCCCGCCGGACAACGCTTCCACTTCGTTGAACTTGTCCCTGACGCCAACCTGGAGGATACCCAGCGGCGGGATCGGGAGGGCCAGGTCAGCGTCCTGCGGCTGTGGATCGCCGACGCCGATTTCCCAGTCATAACCGGAAGCGCCGGCAACCTTCTCGATGCCCGGACCGGCGACACCGACGTCGTCGCCGCCTTCCATGTCGTAGTCGTCGTCACCGCCCTGGCCGATCAGGATGTCGTGACCTGGTGTCTGGGAGTCGTCCAGGAAGAACAGGTTGCCGCTGTCCCCCTGCAGGAGGTCCGGCTGGTCACCGCCCTCTTCCCAGTCATTGCCGCTGTCACCGAAGACGGCGTCTTCACCCTGTCCGGCGATGACGAAGTCGTCACCGGCGCCGGCGAACGTTTCGTTGATGTTGGCTCCGCCGTTGGTGAAGTCGTTGCCGTCGCCGCCCATCACGATGTCCAGTCCGGGTCCGGCGTCGATGGCATCGTTACCGGGACCACCCTTGGGGACGTCGTCGCCGGCGATATCGGTGATGATGTCGTCGCCTTCCCCGCCCAGGGCGATGTCGGCTCCGTCACCACCTTCGATGATGTCGTTGCCGGCGCCACCCCAGAACGTGTCGTTGTCGTTGCCGCCGTAGATCCGGTCGACGCCGTCAGTGCCGTTGTAGACGCTTTGGCCGTTAATGCCGGTGGGGTCCAGGGTGTTCCGCGCGCGGTACTTGATGGTGCCGTCGGGCTGGCGGAGCAGCAGATCCGGCTCGCTGCATTCCGAGTCCGGGTCGTCTAGAACCTTGTTACCGTCCTGGGCAAAGCCCGCCGGTGTTCCGGCCAGCTTTTTCAGTTCGAACTTGCAGTCCGCCGTGGCGAACGCATCCGCCTTGAGCGTGTGGACATTCGTGTTACGCATCATCATCTCGGAGAACGAGTTGCCCTCAAGCTGGGCCCGCAGGTTCATGCCCGGTGTCCGCGCGAGGTAGTAGAGGCGGTCGCCGTTCTGAAGGTCCGTGAGTTGCTTCTCGAACACGTAGTTGAAGGTGCTGCCGAGCAGTCCGCCGAAGAGGTTCGTCCGCTCGGCAAGGCCGCCGACCCAGAGGTCGATGTCGTCCAGGCCGGTGGTCGACCGGGCACCGGTGTTGGCCCACGCGTCCGTGCTGTTCATGAACGCCGCGGCGTCAGCAGGGGCGACGTCGCCGGCAAGGGCGTTGGGGTTGACGATCAACCTTGCAGCCTCCCGCCGAGAGGCCAGGGTTACCGGAACGTCGTCGGCATTCCCCAAGATCGCATCCGGACCAGCGCCGGTGATCGATGGGTGCTGACCGTAGGCCGCCACGAAGTTGATGAGTGACTCCGGGTGCTTGAGGTTCTCGCCGAAATCAACCCAGTTGACGTAGGGCTTGAGCTGGCCGTCGTTGGTTGCGTTGAAGATTTCCTTGCGCAGGGGATTCAGCCGCGGGATGCCCTCGGACCGCGCCCTGGTCATGTTGATGGTCGGGAGGTCCAGGGGGAGGCCCAGCAGGTTGTTGCGGAGCGTATCCGTTACAAACTCGTCCAGCTCGTTGCCGACCTGGTCGGACATGCCCATGATGACGCTGCCGGCAGCCTCTTCGGACGTCAGCTCGCCTGCGGAGCCGCCATTGGTGTACTCCGGCGGGTTGAGGAAGCCGTGGAGCAGCGAGATGTCATTCGTGGTCCCGCGGACGTCATCGGCGTTACCGAAGATTGTGTCGGGGCCGGCCGTGTCCTCGTTTCTGCGGGAGATCGTCTCGGTCAGCATGGAGTGACCGAAGCGGTAGACGGCATGCGCAAACTCGGCCTTGACCGCCGGGTTGAGTTCCGTCTGCGTGAACGCGAACGGCTGGAAGGGGTTGATCGCCGGCTGGATCTTCCGGGCGAATTCCTCGAACACCAGGTGCTGGTATTCCATCTCGGTGATGAACCGTGCAGCCTGGAAAAGACGTTCTCCGTTCCAGTTGGCCGCGCCCGATGCCGACTGCCATTCGGGCAGGGCAGCAACCCCGCTGGTCGACGTGTCGGTGGTCAGCACCCTCTTGATGTCGTCGACGAGCCGGTCGTGCTCCGAGTGGAACACCTGGTGGATTGTGGTCAGCCCGATGTTCTCGTTGACGCGGCCGTCACCGGCGGCGAAGTGAGCGTCGAGCATTTCGTCGTCGTAGGTGCCTGCGGGCTGATGGGCGAAATCTGCCGAGGCCGTTGTGTCGGTATCGGGATACAGGCAACCCGCCGGGTCCCGAGGCTCGGTACCGACAGGAGTGACGCAGGGCGTGCCCGGTTCCGCATTGTGCGCGATGTCGGTCAGGAAGGGCGTGTCGAAGTGCTTCACATCGGCGGGAACCTTCACGGGGACGGCAAGGTTGCCTTCCACCAATCCGGACGCCGTGACATACTGCGGCAGTCCGTTGGCGCCGGGAATGAACTTGCCGTAAGGGTCTGCGGCGATCATGGGGACGTTCGTGACGTCCTTGTCCTCGAGCTGGAGGCCGAGAAGGGTTCGGGCCTGTTCCTTCACGATGGCCCATGTGGCCATTCCACCGTCGGTCTTCTTACCGTCGATGATTCCGGCCGGGCCGCCGAGCAGCTTGCCGGTGGAGACCGGGTTGCCGGCGGGGTTGTTGGCGTACTGCCGCAGGAACACCTGGTGGGAGGGGTGGGACGTGTAGGTCTGGCTCTGATCAACGAACGGCGTGTCCGTGTTGGTCGCATTCTGGATATCGTCGGCGCTTTCGTCGACAGTGGTGGTCGCGGGATTGTCGCCAGCGATGCCGTCCGGGCCGGGCTGGTTCTGGCCGCGGGTCAGCACCATGAAGCGCAACTCCGGCCGCAGATTGTCGGCGGACTCGTCCACTGGCGTTGCCGGGTCGTCCAGGAGGATGTGGTCCGGGCCGGGGATCAGCGGATCATCGTCCTTGAGGGGGACAAATACCGTTCCGCCGCTCTTGACCGTCTGGTCCACACCGTGGTCGAAGAACTGGCCGAACAGGGTGAAGAGGGAGTTGTAGGGCGGGGAGAGGCCGACGTCGGTAGTCACGTTCGGGATGAACAGGGTCTCTCCCGCCGGGACACATTCTGTGGCCGGCGGGGTTGCGGGGCACGGGACAACGCCGGTGTTGCCCTGGGTCCGCACCGGATTGCCGGCGGCTGCTACTGCGGCAGGATTGCTCGCGGTCTGGTCGACAATCAGGTTGCTGATGGTGCGGGGCTCGGAATCGAAGACCAAGCCCTTCTTTTGCGCATAGCTCGTCGGATGACTGGGCCCGAATGCTGCGGGAGAGTCCTCGGCGGCCTTAAATACGGGCGTCGTCAGGCGCGGGAACGTCTGATCGGCAGCGCCGAACGTTTCCTGGCCGGGCTGGAGGTTGTTGCACGAGCCGTCCACCGTCCGCAGCCCCTGGGAGACGAGGGGGCTGGGCATCTGATTGGGTCCGGTGCCGATGAGGGCGCCGCACGGGCCGGTAGCGGACGTGGTGTTGGCCACGTGGGCTTCGGCGATCTTGATTTGCTTGAGGATAAATGCCAGATCAGACGGGCTGACGGTGAACCCCTGGCCAGCCGGCGCCACTACGGCGCCCGCTGTCACCGCCGTCGTCGTGAGTCCGAGGAAACTGAGCAGCGCCATTGCTGTCCCTGCCGCGACTATCCGGGTCGGCTTGCCAAAGACGCGTCTTTGACCCTCGACCTTCATGCTTGCGAACACATTCATTACGCACCTGCCTCTTGAAGTGAATGATGGGGCAACAGTGCAGGGCATTTCTTCGGGAAAACTTGAACCGGGTGGTAACTATCTCTCCTGACCGCGGTCCGGAAATCTGGACGCAGGTAAGCGGAATGAACGCGTTTCTGGGTTCCTACTCGGGAATGCTTTGCCGAGACTCCCCCGTGCCTGGCCGGGAAGGCTCACCCTCCGTTGGGCACGAGTAGCCGCTACCCGAATACAGCGCCGGGGACCCTGCCGGCTACTTGGAGCATGCGGCCCGGCCACGCGGGAAATTTAACTGCCGCGGGGGTGCCCGGTTTCACGAGCTCGGTGCTGAAATCGGGCGTACGTGCCGGCGCGGCGGCCGTCGGATGGCCGGGCTACGGAACCGCCAGGACGCCGTCGACGGCGATTTCCTTGCGGCGCTCCGGACAAGCTGGTAGGCCTGTAATAGCCGTGAAGGTAGGGTGCGTAGTGGCAGATGAGCGCACCATCCAAACCCATGATGTTTGCAGAAGGGAAGTTCGACGTGACGCGCAAGAATTCTCCAGTGGAGGAAACTGACGAAAAGGACCTGGAGGTCGGCCATGGCCCGAAGGACTGGGCCGCGGGAATCCCGGGCGTCCTGCACTCCATGAAACCCGCAATCGAACACATGGGTCTGAACCGCACCCGCAAGACCGTGATGGCGATGAACCAGAAGGACGGCTTCGACTGCCCCAGCTGCGCCTGGCCGGATCCGCACCACCGCAAGGCGTTCGAGTTCTGCGAGAACGGCGCCAAGGCCGTCACCTGGGAGGCAACACCGGTGGTCGTCGCCTCAGACTTCTGGGCGGAGCACTCCGTCACCGAACTGCGCAGCCGCTCGGAGTACTGGCTCGGCATGCAGGGCCGGCTCACCGAACCGGTCCACAAGCCCGCCGGCGAGGACCACT
This sequence comes from Arthrobacter sp. UYCu723, assembly GCF_054059215.1. Taxonomy (NCBI): domain Bacteria; kingdom Bacillati; phylum Actinomycetota; class Actinomycetes; order Micrococcales; family Micrococcaceae; genus Arthrobacter; species Arthrobacter sp. UYCu723. The sequence continues at coordinate 3,859,009 of NZ_JBSSBW010000001.1, read as the reverse complement.
ACAAGCCGGTCAGCTGGGACGAGGCGATCCGGATCATCGCGGACAAACTCACCAGCCTGGACTCCCCCGACGAAGCCGCCTTCTACACGAGCGGGAGGACCTCCAACGAGGCCGCGTTCCTCTACCAGCTGTTCGTCCGCGGCTACGGCACCAACAACCTGCCGGACTGCTCCAACATGTGCCACGAATCCTCAGGCTGGGCAATGGGGCAGACCATCGGGATCGGCAAGGCCACGGTCTCCTTTGACGACTACGCCAAAGCGGACCTGATCATAATCATGGGCCAGAACCCGGGTACCAACCACCCGCGCATGCTCACCGAGCTGGAGGCGTGCAAGGAAAACGGCGGCGAGATTGTCGCCGTCAATCCCCTGCCGGAGGCCGGCCTCCGCCGGTACAAGAACCCCCAGAAGGTCAAGGGCATCATTGGCCGCGGCACCGAGATCGCGGACCAGTTCCTGCACATCCGCATCGGCGGGGACATGGCTCTGCTGCAGGCCATCTCCAAGCGCGTGCTCGACGCCGAAGACCGGAATCCGGGGACCGTCCTGGACCACGCCTTCCTCTCCGAACACTGCGAGGGCTTGGCAGAGCTCAAGGAGCACCTCAGCGCGCTGGACGAGCAGGCGGTGCTGGAAGCGACGGGGCTTCGCACCGAGGAAATCGATGAGCTCGCCGCCCGGTATCTGAAGGCCGAGAAGGTGATCATCACCTGGGCCATGGGCATCACGCAGCAGAAGAAGGCCGTGGCCACGATCAAGGAGATGATCAACCTGCTCCTGCTGCGCGGCAATATGGGCAAGCCCGGGGCGGGTGCCTCCCCCATTCGAGGCCACAGCAATGTCCAGGGCGACCGCACCATGGGCATCTGGGAGCAGATGCCGCAGTCGTTCATGGAGGCCCTGGGCCAGGAGTTCGGTTTCGATCCGCCGCGCGAACACGGCGTGGACGCGGTGGAAACCATCAACAAAATGGCCGACGGCGGGATCAAGGCCTTCGTGGCGCTCGGCGGCAACTTCGTCGGTGCCATCTCGGACACCAACGCGGCTTGGTCGGCCATGCAGAACACCGAGCTCTCCGTCCAGATCTCCACGAAACTCAACAGGTCCCATACCGTGACCGGTGCGGAAGCACTGATCCTGCCCACGATGGGCCGCACCGAGATCGATATCCAGGAGTCGGGGGAGCAGTTCGTGTCCGTCGAGGACACCGTCTGCGCCGTTCACGCTTCCAGGGGCAGCGTGGAGCCGGTGTCCCACCATCTGTTGTCCGAGCCAGCGATCGTCAGCCGCCTCGGCAATGCGGTTGTCGGCAGCCGGATCAAGGCCGACTGGGATGGCTTTGAGAAGAACTACGACCTCATCCGGGACCACATCTCGCGCGTCGTGGGCGGCTGTGAGAACTACAACGAGCGGATCCGGCAGGAAGGCGGCTTCATCCTGGCGAACGGGCCGCGCGATTCCCGTACGTTCCCGACGCCCACCGGCAAGGCCGTGCTCACCGTCAACGAACTCGAGCACGTGGCGAGGCCGGAGGGCACGCTGATTCTGCAGAGCATGCGCTCACACGACCAGTTCAACACCACGATTTACGGCCACAACGACCGCTACCGCGGCATCAAGAAGGGCCGCCACGTGGTGTTTGTGAATCCGGACGACATTGCCGAGCTGGGCGTGGCCGACGGAATGTTCGTGGACATCCGCGGCGAGTACAAGGACGGCGTGGAACGCATACTCCGCAAGTTCCGGGTGGTCTCCTATCCCACCGCCCGTGGCTGCGCGGCAACTTACTACCCCGAAGCCAACGTGCTGGTGCCGCTCAACCATACGGCCGAAGGCAGCAACACCCCGGTTTCCAAGGCGGTGATTGTCCGGCTCGAGCCCAGCGAGGACCAGACCCCGGACGGTTCGGCCACCGTAACCGCCGGGACGGCGCCGGCGTCGTCCTGACGCTCCGCGGGACATGCCCAGTCCCGGCCGCCGGCACCGGACATAATGCCAACATGTCCATCCCCTCACCCGAGGGAAGGACATGTCCCACCTGGCCAGTCTGCGGCTCCGCGGGACATGCCCAGTCCCGGCCGCCGGCACCGGACATAATGCCAACATGCCCGTCCCCTCACCCGAGGGGAGGGCATGTCCCACCTGGCCAGCCTGCGGCGCCGCGGCGTGATTCGGATCGACTTCTCTAGTGCCCGGCTTCGCTCGCCGGTATGCCGGGTTCAGGCCTTCCCGGCGGCACGGGCTGTGGTTGCTGGCACCGGTTCGTGCCGCAGGTAGCTCCGGCTGAAGCGGCCGCTCCCGGACGTCAGGGCGCGTAACTCGATCGAGTACCGCAAGAGTTCCTGGTCCGGAACTTCGGCTCCGATCTCGGTGGCGTCTCCCCCGGCGGACGTTGTCCCGGTCAGGCGGGCACGGTGGGAGGACAAATCACTCATCACGGCACCCACGTGCTCGTCCGAAACGCTGATTGTCACGGCGGAGACGGGTTCCAGCAGTTGGATGCGCGCGGCCGCTGCGGCCTCCCGCAGGGCCAGCGCCCCGGCAGCCTGAAAGGCCGCATCCGAGGAGTCCACACTGTGTGTCTTGCCGCCGACCAGCGTCACCCGGATGTCGACGACCGGGAAGCCCGCGGAGACCCCTTTCTGCATCTGGGTCCGCACACCCTTTTCCACCGAGGCGATGAACGGTCCCGGAATCACCCCTCCCACGGTCTTGTCGACGAACTCGAAGCCGGCACCGCGTTCGAGCGGTTCGACTTCGATGTCGCAGACGGCATACTGGCCGTGGCCGCCGGATTGCTTGACGTACCGGCCGTGGCCCGCCGCCGGGGCGGCAAACGTCTCCCGCAGCGGTGTCACCACCTCGACCGTCTGCAGGTTGACACCCTGGTCCCGCAGCCTGCCGAGGACCACCTCCGCGTGCGCCTCGCCCATGCACCACAGGATCAGTTGATGGGTCTCGGAGTTGCGCTCCACCCGGAGCGTCGGGTCGCCGGCCGCGACCTTGCCCAGACTCTTGGCCAGGGCATCCTCGTCGCCGTGCGAGGCCGCCTCGACGGCAACGGGCAGCAATGGTGCGGGCATCTCCCACGGCTGGACCAGGAGCGGCATCTCCTTGGCCGAAATGGTGTCGCCGGTCTCGGCGACACCCAGCTTGGTGAGCGCGCAGATGTCTCCGGCCACGCAGTACGGCACCGGACGCAGGCTCGAACCCAGCGGAGAGTACAGGTGCGTGACGCGCTCGTCGCTGTCGTGGTCCTCGTGTCCCCGGTCCGCCAGGCCGCGCCCGCCCACATGGACGGCCGAATCTTCCCGCAGCGTGCCGCAGAAGAGGCGGACGAGGCAGACCCGGCCCAGGAACGCATCGGTGGTGGTGCGCACCACCTCGCCGGCCAGTGGCCCCGCAGGGTCACAGGCCAGGGGTCCCGCCGGGGCACCGTCAAGCTCCGTCACCGCCGGCAGTTCCCGCTCAGCCGGGGACGGAAACGCCCGCGTCACCACCTCCAGCACCTCTGCCAGTCCGACGCCGGTCTCTGCGGAGGTCGGCAGCACCGGGTGGAACGAGCCTCGGGCCACGGCCGTCTCCAAATCGCTGACCAGGGTTTCCGGAGGGATGTCCTCGCCCCCGAGATACCGGTCCATCAGCGTCTCATCCTCGCTCTCGGCGATGATGCCCTCAATGAGCGCGCTCCGCGCAGCCTCTGCGGCGGCGCGTTCGGCGTCGTCGGCGTTCCGGAATGCCGGCATCGGATTGTCCGGCCGCTGCTCCGACACGGTGCCGGAGAGCAGCCCCAGCAATCCGGTAACGGCAGCTCCGGTGCGGACCGGCAGGTAGAGGGGCACCACTGAGTCGCCGAAGGCTCTCCGGCACCGGGCGAGGGCAGCGTCGAAGTCCGCCCGGGGATGGTCCAGGCGGCTGATCACGACCGCCCGTGGCATCCGCGCCCGCTGGCACTCGGCCCAGAGCGCGGTGGTGGCCGCGTCGATATCGTCCAGCGCCGAGACGACAAAAAGCGCCGCGTCGGCGGCCCGCAGTCCGGCGCGCAACTCGCCGAGGAACTCCACATACCCGGGGGTGTCGAGCAGGTTCACTTTGACGCCGCCGGCCCCGACGGGCACCACGGAAAGCGCCACCGAGCGTTGCTGGTGGATCGCGGCCGGCTCCGAGTCGCTGACGGTGGTGCCGTCCGCAATCGAGCCCTTGCGTGAGATGGCACCGGTGGCGGCGAGCAGCGCCTCGGTCAGCATGGTCTTGCCTGATCCTGAGCGGCCTACAAGGGCGACGTTCCGGATTTGTTCGGGCCGGTCCGGTGGGAGGCCCTCGGATGCGTCGGCCCGCCGGAGGTCGGCGCTGCGGCCGGGATTCTTCGCCGGGACCTTTACGTCTTTCGTCGGCATGAGTACCTCCTGGCGTTGTATCCAGCGTCTGCGGGGTGGGGCCCCTCTAAAGGATTTGACACCCTGAGGGGCGCGGACAGCAAGATGCGCTGCCAATCTCCGGCCGTGGGAACCCCGGAAGTCCCGGTCCACCCGCGGCTCAGCGCCCGTCGTAGGCCTTCTGCAGCGCGGCGATGTCAAGTTTCCCCATCGCGAGCATGGCCTGCATTGCCCGTTGGGAGCCCTCCGGATCGGGGCCCCCGATGAGCTGAACCAGCTCAGACGGTATGACCTGCCACGAGACCCCGTACTTGTCCTTGAGCCAGCCGCATTGGCTTTCGGAGCCGCCCTGGCTCAGCTCCGCCCAGTAGCGGTCCACTTCCTCCTGCGAGGAACAATCGACGACGAATGACACAGCCTCGCTGAAGGTGAAGGCCGGTCCTCCGTTCAGTGCCGTGAACGTGCGGCCCTCGATCTCGAAGCGCACGGTTATCGCCTGGCCAGCCGGTCCCGGACCACCTTCGCCGTAGCGTGCCACGTCAAGGACCTTGCCGCCCTCAAAGACGGAAGCGTAGAACTCGGCGGCTTCCTCGGCCTGGTTGTCGAACCAGAGGCAGGTGGTGATTTTTTCGCTCACTGCACACTTCTTCCGTTCTGCCCGTGCCGCGAGGCGGTGTCCGGCGGCGATGCGGGTTTGAGCCCGAGCCTAGACCTGCCGGATTAACGGCACAACGGTTGCCCCATCCGGACGCCGCCCCTCCTGGTTTTTGCCGCGAAGATTGCGACGACGAAGAGCTGATCGATTCAACCCTCCCTGCCCGGCTAGGGTTGAACCATGACGTCGCCAACTCCCCCGCTCCCCCGTCCCGCCGCCAGGAACTCAAGCGTCAAACGGGCGGCCGTGCTGGCCGCTGTGGCCGACGTGGCGCTGATCCTCCTCTTTGCCGCCATCGGCCGGGACGCGCACCAACGCGGCGGGATCATCACGGGGGTCCTTGCCACGGCCTGGCCGTTCCTCGCCGGTGCCGCCGCAAGCTGGGCGGCGCTGCGCGTCTGGCGCGCGCCCCTGGCGGTGTGGCCGGCCGGCGTCGGCATCTGGCTCGGCACTGTGGCCGTGGGCATGCTGTTGCGCGCCCTCACCGGCCAGACGGTGGTCCTGCCGTTTGTGATCGTGGCCCTGCTCGCCCTGGGTGTTTTCCTGCTGGGATACCGGCTTCTGGCAGCAGGGGTACGCCGGTTGCGGGCACGCCGCCGGCAGGGCTGATGTACTAGGCTTGCAGGGATATGGCAGGGTCCGCACGGGCCGGCCCGCAACGGCGCAACAGATCCGGAAAGGAACAGATGTGGTCACCGCTTTCGTCCTGATCAAGACAGACGCTTCCCGCATCCCGGAAACCGCGGAAGAAATTTCCGCCATCCAAGGCATCAGCGAGGTCTATTCCGTGACCGGTGAATGGGATCTCATTGCCATCGCCAGGGTGCCGAAGCATGAGGACCTCGCCGACGCCATCGCGGACAAGCTGTCCAAGGTTCCCGGGGTTGTGCACACCACCACCCAGATCGCCTTCCGCGCCTACTCCCAGCACGACCTCGACGCGGCGTTCGCCCTCGGCTTCGAACAGTAGCCGCGGCCACAGCCCCGCGCCCGGCCTGCGGGTCCCGGCGCGTTAACGTCAGCTCTGCGAGAGGGCGACCCACCTGTCCAGCACGGCGGCCGCCGCACCGGACACGATGGACTCCTCGGCCCGCTTCAGCGCCGCGGCCATCCGGTCCTTGAGCGGGCCCACGGCGTCGAGGTCGAACGCCACCAGACCGGCGGCAGCGTTCAGCAGCGCGGCGTCGCGGGCCGGCCCCGGGGCTCCTGACAGGACAGCACGGACGACGGCGGCATTGGCCGCTGCGTCACCGCCGCGCAGCTCTTCCAGCGTCGCCTGACGGATGCCCAGCTCACGCGGATCGAACATCACCTCAGTAACCCCGCCGCTCCGGATTTCCCAGACGTGGGAAGGGCCGGTGGTGGTCAGTTCGTCCAGCCCGTCGCTGCCGCGGAACACCAGTCCGCGGCTGCCGCGCTTGGCCAGCACTCCGGCCACGAGGGGCGCCATCCGCTCATTGGCGACGCCGACGGCCGAGGCCTGGACGTGTGCGGGATTGATCATGGGGCCGAGGAAGTTGAAGGCCGTCGGCACGCCGAGTTCCCGGCGGGCGACGGCGGCATGCCGCATCGAGGGATGGAACACCTGGGCAAAGCAGAAGGTGATTCCGGCCTCGTCGGCGTTGAGCGCAACGCGCGGAATCGGCAGGTCCAGGCGGACGCCGAGGGCTTCCAGGACATCGGCGGACCCCGACGTCGAGGACGCCGCGCGGTTGCCGTGCTTGACCACCTTCGCACCGGCGCCGGCGGCGATCAGGGCAGCCATGGTCGAGATGTTGACAGTGTCCTGCTGGTCCCCGCCGGTACCGACGATGTCCAGCTTCTCGCCGGCAATGTCGATCGGGTTGGCGTTGGAGATCATCGCCTCAACGAGCCCGGCCAGCTCATCCACGGTCTCCCCTTTGGACCGCAGCGCAACGAGGAATCCCGCTACCTGCGCCGGCGTGGCCTCCCCGGACATGATCGAGTTCATCGCCCACTGCGTGCTGCCGGTCGTGAGGTCAGCGCCGTCTATGAGTGCGCCGATGAGCCGCGGCCAGGTGTTGCCTGCCGCCTGTGCGGATGCCTGAGAAGTCACCTGCTGATGCTATCGAGGTGCGTACTGCAATGACCAATGTGAACGGGCCGGGAACTTTTCCGCGCGAATTCGCGTCTTTGTAGAAAAAGTCCTCCGAAAACGCGGTTTGCGTTGGGCAGGACGGACTTTTATAGACATAATGTCTATGTGACATCTGCGACCCATGCCCCCAGTACCCCGGCGCACCCGACGCTGAATCGCCCGAATATGGTTTCCGTAGGAACCGTAGTCTGGCTGTCCAGTGAGTTGATGTTCTTCGCCGGTCTCTTTGCCATGTACTTCACGCTCCGTTCGACTTCCGGACAGATGTGGGCCGAGGAGACAGCCAAGCTCAACTTCCCCTTTGCGCTCGTTAACACGATCGTCCTCGTGGCAAGTTCCTTTACTTGCCAGATGGGCGTCTTCGCCGCTGAGCGGCTCCAGCCGCGCCGAAGCGGCGGACCCCTCAGCTTCACCCGCTGGGGAATGAACCAATGGTTCACCCTGACCTTCATCATGGGTGCCTTCTTCGTTGCCGGCCAGGCGACCGAGTACGCCATGCTCGTTTCCGAGCATGTCTCCCTCTCGTCCAACGCCTACGGTTCGGCTTTCTACATGACCACAGGCTTCCACGGCCTGCACGTCATCGGCGGCCTGGTTGCCTTCCTGCTCATCATCGGCCGCTCCTTCGCAGCGAAGAAGTTCGGCCACTTTGAGGCAACGTCCGCGATCGTCACCTCGTACTACTGGCACTTCGTCGACGTCGTGTGGATCGGCCTCTTCCTGGTCATCTACGTCCTCCAGTAGCCGCGACTTGACTGTTTTTATACAAAATCTTGGTCTACAAGAGGCAGAATTTCTAGAAGTGGCTCCCCGAGCCAACGCAGGATCGAATAAAGGAACCACCACGTGAAGGCACTCTCGCAGAAGCGACGTCACCCACTGGCAGCAATTGCACTGCTGCTGTTGGGCCTCCTGGTCACTGGTGGGCTGTACGCCGTTGCCACCACCGTCAATCAGGCCAAGGCCGACACCACAAGCTTCAGCGCAAGCGACGCAGAAGAAGGCGGCAAACTGTTCGCCGCCAACTGCGCCACCTGCCACGGCATGGGTGCCAGCGGGTCGCAGGCCGGACCGTCGCTCGTCGGCGTCGGCGCTGCCGCCGTTGACTTCCAGGTTGGCACCGGCCGTATGCCCATGCAGATGAACGGCCCGCAGGCCTACAAGAAGCCCGCCCAGTTCAACGACGAGCAGACCCGCCAGCTGGCTGCGTACGTTGCCTCCCTCGGCCCCGGCCCGTCCATCCCCGAGGAGGGTCTCCTCGATGAAAAGGGCGACGCCGCCAAGGGTGGCGAGCTGTTCCGGGTGAACTGCGCCATGTGCCACAACGCTGCCGCAGCCGGCGGTGCACTGACCCGCGGCAAGTTCGCCCCGGCCCTGGCGGACGTCTCCGGCAAGCACATCTACGAAGCGATGGTCTCCGGCCCGCAGAACATGCCGGTCTTCAATGACGCCAATGTGTCCCCCGAGGGCAAGCGCGACATCATCACCTTCCTGAAGCAGATTGAGGCCAACGGTTCACCCGGTGGCGCCGACCTTGGCGCAATCGGTCCGGTTTCGGAAGGCCTGTTCGTCTGGATCGCCGGCCTGGGCGTCATCATCGCCTTCACCATCTGGCTGACGTCCCGGACGTCCTAGCCGGACCTGTAGCACCTGTAAGAATTTTCTGCTGACGCGTCAGCAGTTTGAATTGAAAGCTAACCCGGCACTTGCCGGAACGAGAGAAGGATGAGGCGAATTATGGGCAACCATAGTGACGGCAGTCCGAGCCACTCGGGCACCGTAGCTACGGCTGGTCAGAATGAGGTGGAGAAGTTCCAGGATCCTGGAATTCCCCCGCATCGTTTGCGCCTGGCTGACACGGACCCGAGGGCCGCCAAGCGAGCAGAACGGCAGGTAGCCCTTCTTTTTGGGAGCTCGGTCGTTGGCACCCTGATATTCCTGGTGGCGTACTTCGCCATCGATCTGGGAGATGACTCCTCGATCGCCACCATCCGGCTGCAGAACGCGCTGCTGGGCATCGGCACCGCCTTCGCGATGCTGGGCATCGGCACCGGGATCGTCCACTGGGCGAAGGCCCTCATGCCGGACCATGAAGTCTCGGAAGAGCGCCATGCGATCCGCACCGAGGAAGACCGCCTGGCTGCCGTCCGCATTGTCGACGACATCGTGGAGGAAACCGGAATCAAGCGCCGCCCGCTGATCCGCAACACCCTCCTCGGCGCCGTCGCGCTGGCTCCGCTGCCGGCGCTGGCCGTCTTCGGCGATCTCGGTCCCCGTCCTGACGACAAGCTGGCACACACCATGTGGGCGCCTCAGGAGGGCAAGCTCAAGCGGCTTACCCGCGATCCTGACGGCACCCCCATCAAGGCCTCGGATGTCACCATCGGCTCCGCCTTCCATGTGATCCCGGAGGGCCTGAACGAGCTGCATGAAGGCAAACTGAACGAGAAGGCCAAGGCCGTCGTTCTGCTCATGCGCTTGAACCCCGAGTCCCTCAAGCCCTCCGCGGGCCGCGAGGACTGGAGCTACAACGGGATCGTCGCCTACTCCAAGATCTGCACCCACGTCGGTTGCCCTGTTGCCCTGTACGAGCAGCAGACCCACCACCTGCTGTGCCCGTGCCACCAGTCAACCTTCGACCTGACCCAGGAATGCAAGGTTATCTTCGGCCCGGCCAGCCGCCCTCTCCCCCAGCTGCCGATCGCGGTCGACGCCGAGGGCTACCTGGTCGCTACCAGCGACTTCCATGAACCTGTTGGACCTAGCTACTGGGAGCGTGATGAGCATGAGCGCAACAACAACGCCTAATGCCCCCACCTTCGTCGCCAAGACCAAGGGCGGCCGCATCACCGACTTCGTTGACGAGCGCGTTGGCGGATCCGGAATCCTTCGTGAATTTGGCCGCAAGGTCTTCCCGGACCATTGGTCATTCATGTTCGGCGAAGTAGCGCTCTACTCCTTCGTCATCCTGCTCCTGACAGGTACCTTCCTCACCTTCTTCTTCGATCCGTCAATGGTGGAGACTCACTATGCGGGCTCCTACACGCCGCTGAACAACGTCGAAATGTCTGCCGCGTTCAGCTCATCGCTGAACATCTCCTTTGATGTCCGTGGCGGGCTGTTCATGCGCCAGGTCCACCACTGGGCAGCTCTGCTCTTCGTGGCGTCCATCGGTGTTCACATGCTCCGCGTCTTCTTCACCGGCGCCTTCCGCAAACCCCGCGAAATGAACTGGGTAGTCGGCGGCGTCCTGCTGATCCTGGCCATGGCTGAAGGATTCACCGGCTACTCCCTTCCCGATGACCTGCTGTCGGGCAACGGCCTGCGCATCATCGACGGTGTCATCAAGGCCATTCCGGTCATTGGAACGTACATCTCCTTCTTCCTCTTCGGCGGAGAGTTCCCCGGAACCGCCATCATCGGCCGCCTCTACATGCTTCACATCCTGCTGGTTCCGGCGCTCATCCTGCTGATGATCGTGCTCCACCTGTTCATGGTGGTGGTGCACAAGCACACCCAGTACCCCGGCCCGGGACGCAATGACGGCAACGTCGTCGGCTACCCCCTGGGCCCGGTCTACGCGGCGAAGGCCGGCGGCTTCTTCTTTATCGTGTTCGGTGTCATTGCCCTCATGGCGGGCTTCTTCACCATCAACCCGATCTGGAACTACGGGCCTTACGACCCCTCCCCCGTGTCCGCAGGCACCCAGCCTGACTGGTACATCGGCTTCGTGGACGGTGCCCTGCGCCTGATGCCCGGTGTGATCGGCAACTTCCACTTCGAGTACGTGATCTTTGGCCATGTGCTGACGCTGAACGTGCTGCTGCCCGCGCTTGTCCCGGCCGGCATCATCTTCACCGTGCTGTTCATGTACCCGTGGCTCGAGCGCTGGATCACCAAAGACAACCGCGAGCACCACGTGTTGGACCGTCCCCGGAACGCTCCCACGCGCACTGCAATAGGTGCAGCCGGCTTCACCTGGTACTGCGTCATGTGGGCAGCCGCCGGCTCGGACCTCATCGCCACGCACTTCCATGTCGCCCTGAACGATGTCACCTACTGGCTTCGCGCGCTGTTCTTCCTCGGCCCGGTCATCGCGTTCGCGGTAACGAAGCGCATCGCCCTGGCCCTGCAGCGCAAGGACCGCGAGATCGCCCTTCACGGCCGCGAAACCGGCCGCATCGTCCGGCTGCCGCACGGTGAGTTCATCGAGGTTCACGCCCCGCTGGACGAGTACAAGCGGTACAAGCTGGTCGGTTTCGAGTCTCCGTCTCCGCTCCCCGCTGTGCCGAACGCCCACGGCGTCGTCGACGGCAAGGAGAAGCGCCGTGCGAAGCTCTCCCAGTGGTTCTTCGAGGACCGGGTTGCCCCGGCCACCCCAGCTGAGCTCGAGGCGGCCCATGGCCACCACGGCGGTCCCGAGGCAATCGAAGCGGCGGAGTCGCAGAAGACCCTCAGCCACTAGATCCACGGCATGACGCAGAAAGGCCCGGCCCGCCAGGACCGGGCCTTTCCTGTACCCCAAAACAGCACCCCGCAAACAGCAACGCTTAGTCACTTCCGGCCCATGGTCCCTACCGGCATGGGCGCGACGCGACCCCGCGTTGCACCTTTAGGGGCGGTACCCCGAGGCGTAGTTGCGCGTCGGCCGGACCCCGGGCCGCTGCAGGGGCACCCAGAGCTTGTAGCGGTCGGCCCGGTAGTAGGACACCGAGTAGTCCACCATGGCCCGTGCCACAAAGGCGTGGCGCTGGATCTTCAGCAGCGGTGAACCCACTTCGACATTCAGCAGCCTTGCCGTGGACGGTGAGGCCGCGGTTGCCTCGATCATGTCCTCGCCCCACTCCATCACGAGGCCGTAGCGCTCGCTCAGGACGTTGTAGAGCGAGGTGGGCGGTTCGCCGTCGAGCAGGCCGGGAACCCGGTGTGCCGGGATGAAGTTCTCGTCGACGCTCATCGGCTCGTTGTCGGCCAGCAGCAGGCGGCGGAACCGTACCAGCGGCGTCCCCTCCTCCAGCTGCAGTTCGCGGGCCAGGAAGGCGCTGGCCCCGATCTGTTCAAAGCTGAGCACCCTGGCCGCCGGGACCATGCCGCGGCGCTGCATTTCCTCGCTGTAGGAGGTCAGCTTGACCTGCAGGTCCAGCTTGGGCTTTCGGACAAAGGTACCCAGGCCCACGACGCGCTCAATGACCTCTTCCCCCACGAGGGCATCGATGGCCTGGCGCACCGTCATCCGGGCCAGCCCGAAGCGTTCGGCGAGGTCGCGCTCCGACGGCAACGCCGAGCCGGGCGGACACGCCTTCGCGATGTGGGCCCGGAGGATTTCCCGGAGCTGGACATAGATCGGGGAGCCGCTGTGACGGTCAATCTCACCGGCCATGGCCGATGCGTTAGATCCCATGGCTCAGCCGTCTGGTGCGTTCGTACATGCATTAAGCGTAGGCCACGCCGGTAGCAGGTCTAGACCACCGCACTCCCGGTTCGCCCGCTGCGGCACCCCCGGCTAGGCTTAAATCACACCCGCCAGAAACGAAGGAGTCCCGTTGCCAGTACGAAAGGCAATCGTCCAGGCGGCCATTGGCCTGCACGCCCGGCCGGCGGCAGTGTTTGTCCGGGCCGTGACGGAAACGGGGCTTCCGGTCACGATCAGCAAGAGCGGCAAGCCGGGCGTGGATGCCCGCTCACTGCTGGAGGTCATGACCGAGGATTTCTCCTGCGGCTGCGAAGTCGAACTCGCCGTTGCCGCGGAAGCGATCCCTGCCCGTTACAGCCTCGCCGAGGCCGAGGATGCCTTGGAGGGCTTGCGGCTCCTGCTCGAGTCTGCACAGGCGCGCTGAGCGCCTGCGGGACGCTCCATGCCCCTCGACCAGGCTGCCGGTCCCCCACCGGCCCGGCAGAGTCCCCCGCTGAACGCAAACGACGTGAACGCAAACGACGGCGGGCCCCACCAAAAGGTGGGGCCCGCCGTCGTTGTTCGCGGCAGTGCCTACACGGCGTTAGTGCGCGTGGTCACCGCGGCTGTACTCGTAGACCCAGCCGATCAGGGCCACGACTGCCATGCCTCCGGCGATGAACACGAGCCAAAACCCCAAGGCCAAGCCGAGGAAGCCGGTGGCGCAGGACAGGCCCAGGACCATCGGCCACCAGCTCCACGGGCTGAAGTGACCCTGTTCGCCGGCGCCCTCGTGGATCTCGGCGTCGCTGCGGTCTTCGGGGCGCATCCCGACACGTTTGCCGGTGAAGCCGAGGTACGCGCCGATCATGCCGGCGAGGCCGCCGACAAGCAACACACCGAGGATTCCAACCCATTCAGACCAGTGCGTCAGAAAGCCGTAAATCAGGGAGACCGGTACGAAGAAGAAGGCTCCGGCTCCAAAAATCCATGATTCGATCTTCACTGGGCAGCGTCCTTCTGATCGGCGTTGCCGAGCACGGCTGCTGCCGGTGCCGGTGACTCAACGGTGTGCGACTGGGCAAGCTCCGGATGGTGCAGATCCAGCGCAGGACGCTCCGAACGGATCCGGGGCAGGGACGTGAAGTTGTGGCGCGGCGGCGGGCAGGACGTAGCCCACTCGAGCGAGGCGCCGAAGCCCCACGGGTCATCGACTTCCACTCGTTCGTTGCTGCGCCAGGTGATGTAGACGTTCCAGAAGAACGGGATCAGCGAAGCGCCCAGGAGGAATGAACCGTAGGTGGAGAACTGGTTCATCCAGGTGAAGTTGTCCTGCGGCATGTAGTCCGCGTAGCGGCGGGGCATGCCGCTGACGCCGAGCCAGTGCTGGATCAGGAACGTGGCGTGGAAGCCCAGGAACAGCATCCAGAAGTGGATCTTGCCGAGGCGCTCGTTGAGCATCTTGCCGGTCCATTTGGGCCACCAGAAGTAGAAGCCTGCGAACATCGCGAACACCACGGTGCCGAACACGACGTAGTGGAAGTGGGCGACCACGAAGTAGGAGTCCGATACGTGGAAGTCCAGAGGCGGGGAGGCCAGGATGATGCCGGTCAGGCCGCCGAAGAGGAACGTCGCCAGGAAGCCGATGCTCCACAGCATCGGGGTTTCGAACGTGATTGAACCCCCCCACAGCGTACCGATCCAGTTGAAGAACTTCACACCGGTAGGAACGGCAATGAGCATGGTCATGAAGGAGAAGAACGGCAGCAGGACCGAACCGGTCACGTACATGTGGTGCGCCCATACGGTCACAGACAGCGCGGCAATGGCGATGGTTGCGTAGACGAGGCCCTTGTAGCCGAAGATCGGCTTGCGGCTGAAGACCGGGAAGATCTCGGACACGATGCCGAAGAACGGCAGGGCGATGATGTAGACCTCGGGGTGGCCGAAGAACCAGAAAAGGTGCTGCCACAGGACGGCGCCGCCGTTTTCGGGGTCGAAGATGTGCGCGCCGAAGCGGCGGTCCGCGCCGAGGGCGAAGAGGGCGGCGGCAAACGGCGGGAACGCCATCAGGACCAGAATGGACGTCACCAGCGCGTTCCAGGTGAAGATCGGCATCCGCCACATGGTCATGCCCGGGGCACGCATGCAGATGATCGTGGTGATGAAGTTGACCGCGCCGAGGATGGTGCCGAAACCGGAGAGCGCGAGGCCGAAGGTCCAGAGGTCACCGCCCACGCCGGGGCTGAAGGTCGTGTTGGACAGTGGCGCGTAGGCGGTCCAGCCGAACGACGCCGCACCCTGAGGGGTGATGAAGCCGGAGACGGCGATGGTGGAGCCGAAGAGGAAGAACCAGAAGGCCAGCGCGTTCAGCCGCGGGAAGGCGACGTCCGGTGCGCCGATCTGCAGCGGCATGATCACGTTGGTGAAGCCGGCGAACAGCGGCGTTGCGAACATGAGCAGCATGACGGTGCCGTGCATGGTGAAAAGCTGGTTGTACTGCTCCTTGGTCTGCAGGATCTGCATGCCGGGCTCGAACAGCTCGGCGCGGATCAGCAGTGCCATGACACCGCCGAAGCAGAAGAACACGAAGGACGCAATCAGGTACATGTACCCGATGGTCTTGTGGTCGGTGGAAGTGATCCAGTTGACGACGATGCGCCCCTTGGACTTCGGTACCACGGGAGCACCAAGGATCCCGGTGGGCTGAGAATAGGTGGTTGCCACGTCGCTCCCCTTACTTGGTTTCGGCCGGGGCCGGGTTGCGGTCGTACTCGTCACCGAGCAGGCCGGTGTTGCCGTCCTGGCGCAGCTTGACCAGATGCCCATTGAACTCCGACTCGGAGACAACCTTGACGCGGAACAGCATTTCGGAGTGGTATTCGCCACAGAGTTCGGCGCACTTGCCGTCGTAGGTCCCCTCCTTGGTGGGGGTGAACCTGATGTAGTTGGTCTTGCCGGGGATGATGTCCCGCTTCTGCAGGAAGGCAGGAACCCAGAAGGAGTGGATGACATCGCGTGCGTTGAGCTCGAGGTCAACCGACTTGTTCACCGGAAGGTACAGCGTGGGCAGCTTTTCCTTGTCCACATCGTTGCCCGTGAGGTGCGCCTGGACGCCGGCCTCGTGGACGTCTCCGGTGATGACGTCGCCCTTTTTGTAGTTGAAGTCCCACGCCCACTGCTTGCCGCGGACGTCCACTACGACGTCGGCGGGCTGGGCGCGGTTGTCGATCGCCTGCTGGTCGCGGTCGGTGAAGTAGAAGAACACCAGGACCATGAACAGCGGGATCGTCAGATAGAAGACCTCAAGCGGCAGGTTGAAGCTGGTCTGGCGGGGGAACCCTACGGTGCCCTTGCGCCGCCGGTAAGCGACGATGCACCAGATCATCAAACCCCAGGTAATGATGCCGACGACCAGCGCGGCAATCCATGAGTTGACCCAGAGGTCCATGATGCGGTCAGTGTGATTGGTGGTGCCACGCTCGGTGGGCAACCACCCTTTCTGTACCTCTGGTGAACATCCAGTCAAAGCCAACGCGCCGGCTAGTGCCAAGCCAGTGATCGTAGTGATCTGTTTGCGTCGGCTGCCGGTTCGGTTCTGCGAACTCACAGACGGCCCTTCCTACTTGTTGCTGTCGCCCGTCCGCCGATGGCGTCCCGGGCACACTAAAAGTTTTACTACTCGGTGTAGAGCTTACCGCTCCCCAGGAGTTTTCGCCCACATGCACGCGCCGTGCGTCGGGACCGTTTTTGCCGGCCCGGCCCACCACCATTGCGGCGGCATTAAGGCCGGGCAGATTGCCGGCCTTAGTGGAAGGAATCACCGCAGGCGCAGGAGCCGCCGGCATTCGGGTTGTCGATCGTGAAGCCCTGCTTGGAGATGGTGTCCTCGAAGTCGATGCTGGCCCCGCTGAGGTAGGGGACGCTCATTTTGTCCACGACAACTTCGACGCCGTCATAGTCACGGACGGCGTCTCCGTCCAGGAGCCGCTCGTCGAAGTAGAGCTGGTAGATCAGGCCGGAGCAACCGCCCGGCTGCACGGCAACGCGGAGGCGCAGATCGGTGCGGCCTTCCTGCTCGAGCAGGCTGCGGACCTTGCCGGCGGCAACGTCGGTCAGCTTGACCTCGTGGGCGGCCAGTTCCTGTCCCGCAATAGCGGTGGTGTCGGCGCTGTTTTCATTGGTTGTAGTGCTCATGGCCTACCTTCTTACGACGGTGGTGGCGGCTCCGCGTGCGCGGTGCCCGCCCCTAACTGAAACGGTACGGGCTATAGCTACATGCTACGTCGGTCAGACGTGTAGCTCTAACTCCTGACGTAACCGTCGGGGCTGGATGGATGTTCCCCGTGAGGGCTGAGAGGGCGGGCCGGTCAGGCCAGTCCCTCCTCATTCAGTCGGGCCAGCATGAACGCTTCGGCGATGACCGCGTTCCGGAAGTCTCCGAGGTGGAGGGATTCGTTGGCGCTGTGGGCGCGTGAGTCGGGATCCTCCACACCGGTGACCAGGATCTGCACGTCCGGGAAGAGCTCGGTCAGGTCCGCGATAAAGGGAATGGAGCCACCGATCCCCATTTCGACCGCCGGTACGCCCCAGGCCTCGCCAAGAGCCCACATGGCGACGCTGGCAGCCTTGGAGGAGGTGTCCGTCAGGAAGGCGTTGCCGCTCTCCCCCGGGGTGAAAACCACGTGGGCGCCGAAAGGCGCGTTGGCCTCAACGTGCTTCCGTACGGCGTCCATGGCTTCCGCAGGATCCTGGCCGGGGGCGAGCCGGAGGCTGAACTTGGCGCGGGCCCGCGGCAACAGGGTGTTGGAGGCGATGTCCACCGCGGGCGCATCGAAGCCGATGATGGACAGGGCGGGTTTGGTCCACATCCGGGAGGCGATACTGCCGGTACCGGCAAGCCTAACGCCGTCGAGCACGGAGGCGTCGGCACGGTATTCGGCTTCGGTAAGGTCCACGGTGACGTCGTCGCGGCTGACCAGGCCGGCGACCGCGACGGTCCCGTCGGCGTCGTGCAGGGTGGCGATCAGGCGGGCGAGCAGGGTCGGGGCGTCCAGCACGGGGCCGCCGAACATACCGGAGTGGACCGCGTGGTCCAGGACCTTGACCTCGATAGTGCCGTCCACAAGTCCACGCAGGCTCGTGGTGAGGGCGGGGATACCCACCTTCCAGTTGCTGGAGTCGGCCACGACGATCGCGTCGGCCCGCAGCAGTTCGCGGTGGGTCTCAAGGAAGGACCGGAACGTCGGGGAGCCGGCTTCCTCCTCGCCTTCAAAGAAGAACGTCACGCCCAGGCCCAGATCGTCACCCAGTACCCGGGTCACGGCCGAGTAGGCCGCGATGTGGGCCAGGATCCCGGCCTTGTCGTCCGCCGCGCCCCGGCCGTACAGCCGGCCCTCGCGTTCGACGGCGATGAACGGCTCCGTTTCCCACAGCGCCAGATCGCCCGTGGGCTGTACATCGTGGTGCGCGTACAGCAGGATGGTCGGCTTGCCCTCGGCGGCAGGACGGCGGGCGACGACCGCGGGGCCGCCGGGGGTGCCGTCCTCCTTGTCGCAGCGCAGGATCCGGACGTCGTCGAAGCCGGCCGCCCGGACCAGAGCGGCGACAGCGTCGGCGCTGGCGTTCAGCGGGGCCGGATCAAAACCGGGCCACGCGATGCCCGGGATGGCAACGAGTTCCTTCAGTTGGGTGATCGTGGCCTCGAACGATTCCGTGACGGCCTGACGGAGGGCCTCGGCGTCGAAGTTTCCGAGCGGGCCGATGGCGGTTTGCGGGTTCCCCGCGGGTGATGAAGTCATGGCGGAAACACTACCGGTGCCGAGGATCACCATAAACTGCGCCTCAGCCGTTCAGGGGCGTGTGGGCTGGGTCTCGCGCCTGCAACCGCGGGGTATTCTGTAGGGGTGTTTGGACGTAAAAAGGAAGCGCCTTCGGCGCAGCAGATAGTTGACCAGCAGGCGGCCGCGGCAACAGCCCGGGACGCCGCCATTGGCAAGGGCGCACCCACGCCCAAGCGCAGCGCGCAGGTGGCCGCCCGGAAGCGGCCGCTCGTGCCTGAGGACCGAAAGGCATCCAAGGCCGCCGAACGCGCGGCCATCCAGGACCAGCGGCTCAAGATGCGGCAGGCAATGGACACCGGCGACGAAAAGTTCCTGCCGCTGCGGGACAAGGGCCCGCAGAAGCGTTTTGCCCGCGACTACGTGGACGCGCGCTTCAGCCTCGGCGAGTACCTCATGTTCGGTGCCCTCGTGTTCGTTGTCGTCTCACTCCTCGTGCCCGCGTCCAGCGAGCAGATGATCTACGTCCTGGGCGGTTTTTGGGTGATGTTCCTGGCGGTCTTCGTGGACGTCTTCATCCTCTCCAGGAAGCTCAAGAAGCGGCTGTCCGAGAAGTTCGGCGAGGTCGAACGCGGCACGGTCTGGTACGGCTCCATGCGCTCCCTGCAGTTCCGCCGCCTGCGGCTGCCCAAGCCCCAGGTCAAGCGCGGCGAGTTCCCCGCCTGATATTCCTCAACAAGAAGCCCCGGCAGCCGGACTGCCGGGGCTTCTTCATGTCCGGACTCCGGACCACGACGTGCCAGGCGCCTAGCGCCGGGACGGATGCTTTGCAAGCAGCCGGTTGATGTGGGCGGCCCAGAAAGGACCTTCGTAGAGGAAGGCCGTGTAACCCTGGACGAGGGTGGCCCCGGCGTCGAGCCGCTGCTGGACGTCCTGCGCCGTTTCGACGCCGCCGACCGAGACCAGGGTCAGCGCCCCGCCGGTTGCTGCCTTGAGCCGTGCCAGCACTTCGAGCGAACGCGTCTTCAGCGGCGCCCCGGAGAGTCCGCCGGCGCCGCAGGCCCCGACCTTGTCGGGGCTCGAGGCCAGCCCGGTGCGGGCGATGGTCGTGTTGGTGGCGATGATGCCGTCCAGGTTCAGGTCCAGCGCCAGCTGGGCGACGTCGTCGATGTCCTCGTTGCTGAGGTCCGGCGCGATCTTGACGAGCAGCGGCACGTGGCGGCCGGCCGCCTTGTCCGCCTCCTCCCCCACCGCCGTCAGCAGCGGGCGCAGCGTCTCCACATCCTGCAGCAGGCGGAGGCCGGGGGTGTTCGGGGAACTGACGTTGACCACGAGGTAGTCCGCGGCGGGCGCGAGGCTGCGGGCGCTGACGAGGTAGTCGGCCACCGCATCCTCCAGCTCCATGGCCTTGCTCTTGCCGATGTTGACACCGATCACCGGGCGGGTGCCGGGATGGCGGCGCTGCAGGGCGGCCCGGGCGGACTTCAGGCGGGGCGCCACCGCGGCGGCGCCGTCGTTGTTGAAGCCCATCCGGTTGATCACCGCCCTGTCCTCGACGAGGCGGAAGAGCCGCGGAGCGGGGTTGCCGGGCTGGGGCTGGCCGGTGATGGTGCCGACTTCAATGTGGCCGAAGCCGAGCTCGGTGAGGGCCTCGATGCCGTGGCCTTCCTTGTCGAAGCCGGCGGCCAGCCCGAACGGCGAGGGGAAGGTCAGGCCGAACGCCTGGGTCCGCAGGGACGATGCCGGGGCGGTGAACTTCTGCAGCACCCGCCCGGCTCCGCAGCTGTGGACGAGGCGTATGGCCCGGAACCCGATTTTGTGGGCGCGTTCGGCGTCCATCCATGAGAAGGCCAGCCGGAAGAATGTCGGATATACGCGCATGGCTCTAGTTTTCCGGTTCCGGCGGTCCAGACCAAACCAGCACGCTTCCGGGCGCTAGCATGAAGCCATGACCAGCAACCATGACTGGCAAGCGGACATCCTCGGAGACGATTTCGAGGCCTGCACCTTCCAGACGGCAGGCGCGGACGGCGTCGAACGGACCGCCACGCTCGTGCGGCACGTCCCCCGCTGCGCCGTCGAACCCTGCGCCGGCCAGACCCGGCCCGGCCAGCCCCGGCAGGCCGGTCCAAAGCAGGCCGGACAGCAGATAACGGAGCCGCTGCAACCGGGCCGCCGTCCTGCACGGGCTGTGCTGTTCCTGCATGGCTGGAGCGACTACTTCTTCAACGAGGAGCTCGCTGAATTCTGGACCGGCAAAGGCTTCCAGTTTTTCGCGCTCGATATGCACAACCACGGACGGAGCCTGCGCCCGGACGCCCCTGGCGGCTATGTCGCCGACCTCGCGGACTACGACGCCGAGATCACCGCGGCGATCGGCATCATCGGATCGCTCCAGCCCGAGGGCGCGGACCCGCCGTCCGTGACGCTGATGGGGCACTCGACCGGCGGCCTGATTGCCGCGCTCTGGGCGAACCGTCACCCGGGACTGGCTTCGCAGTTGATCCTGGACAGCCCGTGGCTGGAGATGCATGGCAGCCCTGCCGTCCGGCGTGCGACCCGGACCATGGTGGGCCCGCTTGCCAGGTTCCGGCCGGAGTCCGTGATCCGGCTCCCCGAGCGGGCATTCTATTGGCGCAGCATCAGCAGCGCGGCCGAGGGCGAGTGGAGCCTGGATGACAAATACCGGCCTCCTCATGCTTTTCCCGTCCGCGCCGGCTGGCTCAGCGCCGTGCTCGCCGGCCAGGCCCGGGTGGCACGAGGCCTGAAGATCGAGATCCCCATCCTGGTTTTGATCTCCGGTGCCAGCGCCAACGGGATGTTCTGGAAAGAGTCCATGCGGAGCACCGATGCGGTCCTGGATGTCAACATGATCGCCCTCCGCGCGCTTGGCCTGGGCCGCACCGTGACGCTGGAGCGGATCGACGGGGCGCTGCACGATGTGTTCCTCTCCGCGCCACGCGTCCGCAAGGATGCGTACGCCCGGCTGGGCCGGTGGATCCAGGCCTACGTCCTGGACGACGGCCGGGCGGAATGATCGCACCGCGGGCTGCGTTCTGTTCCTGTCATTAAGGTGCCGACCCGGTCATTAAGGTGCCGACCGGGCTCCCGTCCCGGGCCGACCACGTCGTTAGGCGCCGGGGCCGCCCGGGCCGCCCGCCGCCGGGGCCGCGGCATCGACTGCTCCGCCGTAGCGGCGGTCCCGCTGGGCGTAGATCTCGACGGCGTCCCACAGCGTGCGCCGGTCCACGTCGGGCCAGAGCGTGTCCAGGAAGACGAACTCGGCGTAGGCCGACTGCCAGAGCATGAAGTTGGACAGCCGCTGTTCGCCGGAGCTGCGCAGGAACAGGTCGACGTCCGGGAGGTCGGGCTCGTCGAGGTACTTCTGGATGGTCTTCTCGGTAATGGCTCCCGGCCTGAGTCGTCCGGCGGCGACCTCCTCGGCAATGGCGGAAACGGCGTCGGCGATCTCGGCACGGCCGCCGTAGTTAACACACATGTTCAAAGTGCAGGTGCTGTTGCCGCGGGTGTAGTCCTCCGCCTCCTCAAGCTCCCGGATCACCGAGCCCCAGAGCCTCGGACGCCTGCCGGACCAGCGGATCCGGACGCCCCATGCATCCAGCTGGTTCCGCTGCCGGCGTAGCACGTCCTTGTTAAATCCCATCAGGAAGCGGACTTCCTCCGGGGAACGGCGCCAGTTTTCGGTGGAGAAGGCGTAGACGCTGACATGTTCGATGCCGAGCTCGATGGCCCCCGCCATCACGTCCAGCAGGGCCGGTTCCCCCGCCTTGTGGCCTTCGATCCGCGGCAGCCCACGCTGGTTCGCCCAGCGGCCGTTGCCGTCCATCACGATCGCGACGTGCCGCGGGATGAATTCCGCCGGGATGGCGGGAGGCGCCGCGCCCGAGGGGTGCGGGTACGGCGCCACCACCGGGGTGCTCCGCGGCCGGACCGGTCCGTTCTTCTTCGCCGCGTTCTTTCCGGCGCTCCTGCCCAACACCACAGTTAACTTCGCTCCACATGTTTGAGGGATTTCAGGACACGTTCCAGATGCCATTGCAGGTAGCCCGCCACCAGGCCGGCGGCTTCACGGCGGTGCAGCGGCAGGGATGCGTCCGCCGTCGTCCAGTCCCCGGTCAGCAGAGCGCCGAGCAGCAGGACAGTCTCCGCGGCGGGAGCCGGGGAACCCGGCGGCCGGCACTCGGCGCAGACCATGCCGCCGAGCGGTGCGGAGAACGCATTGTGCGGCCCGGGGGCGCCGCACCGTGCGCAGCCGGTGAAGCTCGGCGCCCAGCCGCCGGTGGACAGGGCGCGCAGCAGGTACGAATCCAGGATCAGTTCAGGGGTGTGGTCGCCGCGGCTCAGCGAGGCCAGGGCACCCACCAGCAGGTTGTACTGGGCGGTGCCGGATTCGCCGTCGACGTCGGTGAGCTTTTCCGCCGTCTCGGTCATCGCGGCGGCCACCGTGTAACGGCCGTAGTCCGCGGCGATGTTGCTGCCATACGCGCCCTTCGCGACGGCCTGGGTGACGATGTCCAGGCTGCGGCCGGAAATCAGCTGCAGGTCCGCCACCATGAAGGGCTCGAGCCGGGCACCGAAGCGGCTGCTGGTGCGGCGGACCCCCTTGGCCACGGCGCGGATCTGGCCGTGGTGCTTGGTCAGCAGGGTGATGATGCGGTCCGCCTCGCCCAGCTTGTGGGTACGCAGCACGACGGCGTCATCGCGGTAGGCGCGGGCTGCAAAGGAAGATGGTTGGGCCACGGTTAATCTTCGCACTCTATTTTGGTACCCGCCGACTTTCGGCAATGGCTGCTTTCGGCAATGACTGCCTTCGGTAACCGCCCACTTTCGGCAGTGACTGCTTTAGGTCACAACGGTCTTTCGCCAAACACGGCACCAATCGCAGCGCGGGCACGCACTGCGCCGCCGGACGGATCCGGCGGCGCAGGGTGGAACGGCGTGCAGAACCGTGTAGAACAGCCTAGGCGCGGGCGTCCCGGATGGCCCGGTTCACGGCCGAGATGACGGCCTTGAGCGAGGACGTGCTCGTGTTGGCGTCGATCCCGACGCCCCACAGCACGCGCTCCCCCACAGCGCACTCGACGTAGGCTGCGGCGAGGGCGCTGCCGCCTTCGGACAGCGCATGCTCGGTGTAGTCCAGCACGCGGACGTCGACGCCGTCTTCGCGCAGGATACTCAGCAGGGCCGCGATCGGTCCGTTGCCGGTGCCCGTCCGGCGGACCGGGGTGCCGTCCACCTTCAACGAAGCGTGCAGGGCCATGGTGCCGTCCTCGTCCGTCTCGGTGCTGAACGAGCCGAGAGCGTAGCGTCCCCACTGCGTGTCGGCAGCCGCGGAGGGCAGGTATTCGTCCTGGAAGACCTGCCACAGCTGGGCGCCGCTGACCTCGCCGCCGACGGTGTCCGTCTGCTTCTGGATGACACCGGAGAATTCGATCTGGGCGCGGCGCGGCAGGTCCAGATTGTGCTCATTCTTCAACAGATAGGCCACGCCGCCCTTGCCGGACTGGGAGTTGACCCGGATCACGGCTTCATAGCTGCGGCCGAGGTCCTTCGGATCGACCGGCAGGTACGGGACCTGCCAGGCGAAGTCGGCGACCTCCTTGCCGGCGGCGGCGGCATCCTTCTCGAGGGCTTCCAGGCCCTTCTTGATCGCGTCCTGGTGCGAGCCGGAGAAGGCCGTGAAGACGAGGTCGCCGCCGTAGGGGGCGCGCTCGGCCACCGGCAGCTGGTTGCAGTACTCCACGGTGCGGCGGATGTCGTCGATGTCGGAGAAATCGATCATCGGGTCGATGCCCTGGACGAACATGTTCAGGCCCAGCGTCACCAGGTCCACGTTGCCGGTCCGTTCGCCGTTGCCGAAGAGGCAGCCTTCGATCCGGTCGGCCCCGGCCAGGTAGCCCAGTTCGGCGGCCGCGACGCCGGTGCCGCGGTCATTGTGCGGGTGCAGTGACAGGATGATCCCCTCACGCGGGTGCAGGTTGCGGCTCATCCACTCGATGGAGTCGGCGTAGACGTTCGGTGTTGCCATTTCGACGGTGGCCGGCAGGTTGATGATGACCTGGCTGTCGGCGGACGCCTCAAACACGTCGGCGATGGCGTTGCAGACGCGGACGGCGTATTCGAGTTCGGTCCCGGTGAAGGATTCCGGCGAGTACTCATAGGTGATGCGCGTGTCGGCGAGGGTTTCCTCGTACTTCTTGCACAGCCGGGCCCCCTGGAGGGCGATGTCGAGGATGCCGTCCTCGTCCTGGTTGAAGACCACCCGGCGCTGCAGGACCGATGTCGAGTTGTACAGGTGCACGATGGCCTGCTTGGCACCGACCAGGGACTCGTAGGTCCGTTCGATCAGGTGCTCGCGGGCCTGGGTCAGCACCTGGATGGTGACGTCATCGGGGATGTGGTTGCCCTCGATCAGCTGCCGGACAAAATCGAAGTCGGTCTGCGAGGCGGACGGGAATCCGACTTCGATCTCCTTGTAGCCCATGCGGACCAGCAGGTCGAACATCTTCATCTTGCGGGCGGGGCTCATGGGGTCGATCAGGGCCTGGTTACCGTCGCGCAGGTCAACCGCGCACCAACGGGGGGCCTTCGTGATGACCTTGTCAGGCCAGGTGCGGTCCGGCAGTTCGACCGTGATCAGGTCCTGGAAAGGGACGTAGCGGTGGACCGGCATTCCTGAGGGTTTCTGTGCGTTTCGCATTACTATCGGGGCCTTTTCTGTGATTCCTGGTGAAAGGGTGGCCGGGCAACACAAACTCCGCAGCGAGGGTGGGCCTTGCGCTAGATAGCGTCTGAAGCCTCGCCGCGGCAGCTAAGAAGGAGCAGTTCTGCGCGCACCATTTCACAGTAACACGCGTGCGTAAGATGAAGGAGCCATACCTCCACAACGTCCACCATGCAGACTCTGTACCGGCGCCAACCCCGGACAGGCTGCCTCTCAAAGGAGCATCCGTGCCACTTTCGGGGATCGCCCTGTCCGATATCGACTCCACCGTACGGCCGCAGGACGACCTGTACCTGCACGTCAACGGCACTTGGCTGAAGAACACGGCTATTCCGGATGACCGGCCGCTGGAGGGCACATTCACGGCCCTGCGTGACGGTTCGGAGCTTGCAGTGAAGGAGATCATTGAGGACGCCGCCGCCCGCGGCGGGGAAGCCGCCGGGATCGAGCGGAAGATCGGCGGGCTGTACAACAGCTTCATGGACGAGGCCACGGTGGAGGCCAAAGGCCTGGACCCGATCCGGCAGCGGCTTGCCGAGGTGTTTGCCACGGAGTCCATCGCCGGCCTAGTGGCGCTGGCCGGACGCCTGTTCCGCGCCGATGTGGGCGGCCTCTTCTACATCTATCCCGCTCCCGACGCCGGCAACCCCGACCGGGTCCTGCTGTACACCGGCCAGGGCGGGCTGGGCCTGCCGGACGAGTCCTACTACCGCGAAGAGAAGTTCGCGCCGATGGTCCAGGCCTACCGCGGGCACGTGAAAACCATGTTCGATCTGGCCGGCGTCGCCGATCCGGAGGCTGCGTCCGGCCGGGTGGTGGAGCTGGAAACCGCCCTGGCGTCACACCACTGGGACAACGTCACCATGCGCGATCCGCAAAAGACGTACAACCTGAAGTCGGCCGAAGAGGCTGCACGGCTCTTCCCGCTGCTCGGGGACTGGTTCGATGCCGCCGGCATCGCGCCGGACAAGCGCGCCGAACTCGTGGTGAGCACCCCGGACTTTTTCGCCGGGGCGGCCTCCCTGCTGGAGACGGTGCCGTTGGCCAGCTGGCAGGAATGGCTCGCGCTGCGGGTCGTCAGCGCCGCCGCTCCGTTCCTGTCATCCGCGTTCGTCGACGCCAGCTTCGCCTTCTATGGGACCACCCTGAGCGGCACGCCGCGCAACAAGGACCGCTGGAAGCGCGGCGTCGCAGTCGTCGAGGCCGGACTCGGCGAGGCTGTCGGCCAGATCTACGTCGCCCGGCACTTCCCGGAGGCCCACAAGGCCCGCATGCAGTCGCTCGTCGCGAACCTGATCGAGGCGTACCGGCAGTCCATCACCGGGTTGGCCTGGATGGGCGAGGAAACGAAGCACGAGGCGCTCAAGAAGCTCGACTCCTTCCGGGCCAAGATCGGCTACCCGGACAAGTGGATTGACTACTCGGCGGTAGAAATCGATCCGGCCGACCTGCTGGGCAATGTGGAGCGCGCCCACAGCGCCGACGTCGACCGCCACTTGGACGAAGTGGGTAAACCCGTGGACCGCGAGAAGTGGCTCATGACGCCGCAGACCGTCAACGCCTACTACCACCCGCTGCTCAACGAGATCGTGTTCCCGGCCGCCATCCTGCAGCCGCCGTTCTTCACCGCCGAGGCCGACGATGCCGTCAATTACGGCGGCATCGGGGCGGTGATCGGCCACGAGATCGGCCACGGCTTCGATGACCAGGGCTCCCAGTACGACGGCTGCGGACTGCTCCGGAACTGGTGGACCGAGGATGACCGCAGCGCGTTCGAGGCGCTGACCTCGAAGCTCGTGGCCCAGTTCGAGGCGCTCTCCCCGGGCGCCGCTCCCGGCCACAACGTCAACGGAAAACTGACCCTGGGCGAGAACATCGGCGACCTGGGCGGCCTGACGATCGCCTACAAGGCGTACCTGATCAGCCTCGACGGCCAGGATCCGCCCGTGCTGGACGGCTTCACCGGGGCCCAGCGGTTCTTTGCGTCCTGGGCTGCGGGCTGGCGGCAGGTCATGCGGACCGAGGAAGCGATCCGCCGGCTCGCCACAGACCCGCACTCCCCCAACGAGTTCCGCACCAACCAGATCAGCAAGAACCTCGACGCGTTCCACGAGGCCTTCGGCACCGCGGAGCAGGACGGCATGTGGATGCCGCCGGCGGAGCGCGTCAGCATCTGGTGATGTCAGTTGCTGATTCGTGTCGGGGGCGTTCAGGCGCAGGGAAACCATTGGCTGGCGGCGTAGGCGCGGGCCCGCTGGTCTGCGTACCGCCGGCGGACCTCGGCGATGGCCGTGGCCAGGGGGAAGATCTCCGCAGTGACCAGCTGGTCTGAGTCGTCGGCTCCGATCGGGTGCCAATAGACGCCCTCGGCGGTCACAGTGACTTCGGGGATCAACGATTCAACCGTTAACTCGATGCCGGCGTCGGCGTTGCCGCGGTGGGCCAGTGCCCGGATGACCTGGTCAAAGGGGTCGATACCGAGCGAGTCGAGGAACTCGTGGAACGGCTCGAGTTCGTGGGTTTGGGCGGCGGGCAGCGTCGCCGCGACCTTCACCCGGAAGCCCTCGTCCTGGGCGATCCGGATCCCGGCGACGGCGCGCTCCCACGATCCTTTGCCGCGGTGGCTATCGTGACCCTCCGGAGTGGCGGAGTCAAGGCTGATTTGCAGCGTGAGCCTGGTGCGGTCCATCCGGCGCAGCCGTTCGAGCCGGTGCCCGCGGAAGAGCATCCCGTTCGTCAGTAACGTGGTCGGGAGCGCCGCCGTGCAGACGGCGACGAGCTCGTCGAGGTCCGGCAGCAGGAATGGCTCACCGCCGGTCAGGATGAGTTCGCTCACGCCCGATTCAACGGCCTCCGCCGCCAGCCGGCGGATGCGGTCGATTCCGAGGGCGCGCCGGGCGGTCTGTGGTGAGGATCTGGCGCAACAGTAGTCGCAGGCCAGGTTGCAATCGAAGTTCGTGTACATCCACAGCCGGGTCCCGGGCAGCCGCCCGTCCTCCACTCCCGCGAGCGGGTCGGGGGCGCGACCGCGCCGGACGGTGACCGCACCGTCGCGGATGCCAACGAGTTCGTTGCCGGTCCGTGCGCACCAGGCAGACAGAGTGGGCGTTGCCTCGTCGTGGCCGCCGGGGCCAAGGGGTACGGTGACGGTGGAGCCGGCGGGCACGGCGGCGATCCGTTCCAGGATTTCCAGTATGACGACGGGATTTACCATCGGGACCCGATCCTTTGCTCCTGGACGGCGTCGAACAATACCTCGTAGCCTTCCAACCGGGGGGCCACCCAGCGGCGGAGTCCTTCCAATTCCAGGATCGGACGGTGTGACGGGTTGCCCCAGTCCATCGCGAACAGGTGCCCGGCCCATGCCGTGGCACGTTCCTCCGAGAGCGCGGGCAACGCCGTGAAGTTGCAGTGGCTGTAAACGGGCGACGCCCACAACACCTCGAAGGCGCCGGGCATCAACTCGTCGCGTCCAATTGCCTCCCAGGTGTTGATGCCGATCGCGGCGGCGTCGGCGCTGTCATCCAACACCGCCCGCAGGGCATCCAGTTCGCTGCGGCCCGTGTCTCCGTGCTTTCCGACATCGCTGTCCAGGCGCAACAGGTCCACCGTTCCATCGCCGAGCCCGGCCTGGGTTAGGAAATGGACCGGCAGGATCGCAGCCTGGGCGGAGTCCCGCGAGCCCAGTGCCAGCCGCCGCCCTCGCAGGTCCGCCAGCCCTGACATGCCGGAACCGGCACGGGTCACGAAGACGGTCCGGAAGACGGCGTCAGTGTCCCGCATGGCCAACGCGCGGCACCCGCCCTGGGTCTGTGCGACGGTACGCACCCACGCCAGGTTGGTGTTCCAGGCGATGTCGATGGTGCCCTCCAGCAGTGCGTCCACCTGGCGTCCGTAGTTGGAGAACAGCACGAAATCCATCTCGGCCGGCGTCCCGGCGAAATAGTCCCGGATCCCCTCCCAGACGGTGACCACGGTAGGTGTGTAGGCCACCGAGCCCACCATCATTGGGGCGCTCACGCCCGCTCCTTCACCGCGGCGGAGGGACTGTCGAACAGCGGCTGGCCGGTAATCGCCCTCCCGTAGAAGTCGTACAGCACATCGGCCGTCGGGGCCATCACGTGGCCGGCCCTGGCATCGCGGAAGTAACGGTCAATCTGAAGATGCTCGGAGAACGCCGCACCGCCGCAGACGCGCATCGCGGCATCGGTGATACTGAGGGCCGCGTCGTTGGCCGCTGCCTTGACGCCCAGCACGTGCAGCATCGTGTCCTCCTGTGGCTCGGCAATCCGGCCCGCCGTCTGATGCAGGTAGGCCGTTGTGACGGCCAGTTCGATCGACATTTTCGCCAGCCGGGCGCGGATGGTCGGGAGCGCGGACAAGCTTTCGTCAAGGTGTTCGAGGCGGGCGGCGCTGGTGTGCCGGATTGCGGCTTCGACGGCGGCGCGTGCCAGCCCCACCGACACGGATGCGTTGCCAAGGTTGAACCACGGCAGCACAGTCTGCAGCATCAGGTCCATTCCGCCGCCTTCCCCGCCCAGCCGCGTGTCCTCGGGCACTTCGGCCGCGAAACGCATCGGCGTCGAGGCATTGCCCCGCAGCCCCATGCCCCGCCACGCGCCGGCCACCTCGACGCCGGGACAATCGGCGGGGACCGCGAACAAGTCCACGGTGTCCGCGCCGGGCGTCCGGGTCGAGGCGATGTACACATCGGCGTATCCTGCCGAGGTCACCCAGCTCTTACGCGCGTCGAGGACGATGCCGGCACTGTTCCGGCGTGCCCGCGAGACGGGGGCCCAGAAATGGGACCGGGACCCGGCTTCGGAAAATGCCAGCGATCCGAGGACCCGGCCGCTCGCCATGTCGGCCACCAGGCCCGGTGAACCCGGCGGCGGTGCGGCCGCCACGGGCATCGCGGCGCTAATGTGCATGAGGTAGATCATGGCTGTTGAACCGCAGGCACCGGCGAGGGCGCTCAGGACTTCGACCAGGTCGTGCGGGCCGCCGCCAAGGCCACCGGATTCCGGCGGCAGGGTCAGGCCGAGTAACCCGGATTCGCGCAGGGCCACCACGGCCTCGGCGGGGAACCGGGCGGCCGCGTCAACGTCGTGGGCGTTGGCGCCGGCAATGGCGATTACCGGTTCAAGCCGCTCGGTCAGATTGATCATTCGTAGTCCTGTCCTAGGCAGTAGAGGGATGCGCGGCAGATGAAGGGCGCGGCGTCAGCGTCACGGCAAGCAGTCCGATCCCCAGGCCTCCCATAAGTGCCACGGTGGAACCGTCGCCGGCGAGCCAGTTGACGCTCTGGCCAGCCTGCAGCAGCTGAAGCAACGCAGCCGCCACGAATCCTGCCCCGGACGCGACCGCCAGGACGCCCACGCGCAGGATCCCGGCGATCACCGCGGCAACTCCGAGGATAAGGAGCAGGACAAGTCCCGCCCCCGGATGTGGATGAACTCGACCTGAGCCGGTCCACCGCTGGAGAAGGTGAACGCAGAGCTCAGGAGTGCGGCCTCGCCCAGGGCGAGCACGGGTTGATCGAAGTGGCGCCCGGTCATGAGAGCCTCGCGAGGAGTTTTTCGAAGCGTCCGGTGGATTCCACCCAGCGGGGCCGGAGGACTCCGTCGACCCCGTAGGCGCGCCCGGCCGCAGTGGCAAAAATGGCTGTGTGGGCCAGGATCATCAGATAGTACGCCCAGTGCCATTCATTCGGGGCATTGAGGACGGACAGGGTGATCGCCAGCGACTGGACCACTCCGACGACCGCCCAGAAGCGGGTGGCGAGACCGATGAGCAGGAACGCGCCCAGGCCCGCTTCGACAAGAAGGGTCATCCACCCGAACAACGGGAAAGCGGGCAGCACTATCTGTTCAATGAACCATGTGAAAGGGGGAAACACGGGGTAGTCAACGGCGAAGCGGGTGAATAGATAGAGTCCGGTGTTCTCGCGTTCGCCGAAATCCGGCGGTACTTTCCAGGCGACGTTTTGGATCCACAGCAACGCCACCCCTGCCCGGAGCGCGAAGATCCCTCCGCGGGCCAGCCGGCCGTCCACCGTCTCAAATGGGGCAGACAATGCAGCCGTCGCAGAACGATCCCTGCTCATGGAACCCATTAAGGACCCATGGGCGGAGCGGCGCAAGACGAGAGTCCTTACGTTTCCGGAACGGTCCGGGGCACCTGCCGGCGGGATGACTGGCGCAGTCCGGGCCTTCGAGCGGGTGGGGATTAGCGGGTGATCAGCTCCGGATTGGCCTGCTGGCACACGGTGTCCCCGGCCGTCTGGTTGACGATGTCCGGCGGCAGTGCCACCTGGGCGTCCCCGCTCGCCGTGCCGCCGACGAGGTCACTGCCCAGGTAGACCTGGACGCCCGTGACGCCGGCGGCTGGAGCGACCTGGCTGGCCGGAATCCCCAGCAGCGCGGCAACGTCCGCGGCCACATCGGCGAACCCCGCGCCGTAGTAGACGCCGGTGGTGGCGACGGGCTTGGCCGCGAGCTGAGCCAGCTGGGTGAAGCCGCCGGCCGTCAGAGACTGCAGGATCTCCTGGGTCCGGGCCGGAACCCCCGAGCCGTTGGCTACCGCGACGGGCTGCAGAGTCTTGTCGTAGGCGGGTGCCGGCGTTGGGCTGGCGCTGGGATCCGCGGAACCGCCGGGCGTCGCCGTCGGGTCGGTGAGGTCCACGTTCTTGCGCATCGCGGCAAAGAGCTGGGACGCGCCAGGCTCCGCCAGCTGAAGCCGGTTCGGGTCGGCCGCCGCCGGGACGGTCGGCACGGCAACAAACGCGACCTTCCCGACGTCGATGTCCTTCAGGCGGTTGCCCACGGTCAGCAGCGTCGGGATGGAGGCCAGCCCGTCGTCGATCGTGAGGTTCTTGGTGATCGCATCGGCGATGCCCAGCATCCGGGAAGGGTTCGTGAGCGTGCCGTCCGCCTTGATCTTCCGGGTCAGCGAGGACAGGAAGCTCTGCTGCGCCTGAACGCGGCCGAGGTCGCCGCCGTCGCCAAAGGCGTGCCGGGTCCGCACGAAGGCCAGTGCCTGCTCGCCCTGCACCTTGGACGTTCCCTTGGGGAGCCGGAGCTTCGAATCGGGGTCGTACACCGCGTCGCTGATGCAGACATCGACGCCGCCGACGGCGTTGGAGAGTTCTTTGACCGCGTTGAAGTCGGCCATCATGAAGTGGTCAATCTCCAGGCCGGTGATCTTGTTGACCGTGTCCACGGCGCAGCCGATTCCGGCTTCCGACATCGCCGCGTTGATCATGACGTTCTTCTGCGCGGGATACACGGTCTTGGTCTTCTGGTCGGTGCATTTGGGGATGTCGACCAGCAGGTCACGGGGGAAGCTGACGACGTTCACGCGTTTGTTGTCGGCCGAGATGTCCATCAGCATCATGACGTCCGAGTGCCCGTAGCCCGTGGAGTCATCGGCGGTGCCGTACTGTGCGTTCTTGCCGTCGCGTGTGTCCGAGCCAAGGATCAGGATCTGCATCCTGTCGTTGGAATCGTTCACCGCTCCCTCGGTCTTGGAACTCCCCGCGCTCAGCGAGGCCTTCGAGATGTTTCCCTGCAACCGGATGACCCAGTAGGCGCCGAAGGCCAGGACACCGACCAGCAGGACCGAGACGACGGCGGTGCCGATTTTCAGCCAGGCCGGCAGCCGCCGGGGGGCACCGAGATGCCGGGCCGGGCCGACGGCGGGATCGTCCGAGTGCCGGGCAGCACCGGCTGACCGAACCGGCGGTTGGATGCCGTCTGCACGGTCTGGGCGGGGTCGAGCCACTTGTTGAGCCTTCCTTCACGAACGGGAGTCCGCCTATTTTAGTGTCCCTATCTGGGAAAACCCCGATGGCCGATGCCATGGGAGTGGCGGGCCCGGCAGGAGGCCCCCTCGGAAGCGCGGCTCAGAAACCGAGTTTCACCAGCTGCTTGGGATCCCGCTGCCAGTCTTTTGCGACCTTGACGTGCAGGTCGAGGTAGATCCGGGTACCCAGCAACGCCTCGATCCCCTTGCGCGCGGTGGTCCCCACTTCGCGCAGCCGGGCCCCGCCCTTGCCGATGATGATGGCCTTCTGCGACGGCCGTTCGACGTACAGGTTGACGCGGACGTCCAGGAACGGGCTGTCCTCGGGCCGGCCTTCACGGGGCACGATTTCGTCGACGACGACAGCCAGCGAGTGCGGCAGCTCGTCCCGGACGCCTTCGAGCGCGGCTTCGCGGATGAGTTCGGCAACCATGACCGCTTCCGGCTCGTCCGTCAGGTGCCCGTCGGGGTACAGCGGGGGCGACGGCGGCATGTGGCTGATCAGTACGTCGGCCACGGTTCCGACCTGGAAGCCGTCCGTCGCGGAGACCGGAACAATGTCCTTCCAGCCCTCCTCGCCCAGGACCTCACGGCCCAGGGCGGCGACTGCCAGCAGCTGCTCGGTGAGGCCCTGGCGGTCCACCGTGTCTGCCTTCGTCACAATCGCAATGATCGGCTTGTTGCCGACGGCGGCCAGCTGCGCGGCGATGAACTTGTCACCGGGGCCGATCTTCTCGTTGGCCGGAAGGCAGAAGCCGATCGCGTCGACCTCGGCGAGGGTGTCGGCGACGAGCTCGTTGAGGCGCTTGCCGAGCAGTGTGCGCGGCCGGTGCAGGCCCGGGGTGTCCACGAGGATCAGCTGGGCGTCATCCCGGTGGACAATGCCGCGGATGGTGTGGCGCGTCGTCTGAGGCTTGGCCGAGGTGATGGCGACCTTCTTGCCGACGAGGGCGTTCGTGAGCGTGGATTTGCCGGCGTTGGGCCGGCCGACCAGCACCGAGAAACCGGCGCGATAGCCGCCGTAAGCCGCTTCGCCGTCGGATTTATTCTGCTTGCTCACGTGGTACTCCCTGTTGGTTTGGTGCGGCCTTGTCGAGAAGCTCTTCAAGGTCAGTTTCTTCCTTTGGAACGGCGGCCGCAATGATGTGGCTGACCCGGTTCCGCCGGCCCTCGAGCCGGTCCGCGCGGAGGGACAGCCCGTGGACCTGGACGGTGCTGCCGACGATCGGCACCCGGCCGAGCGCCTTCGCGAGCAGCCCGCCCACGGTGTCCACCTCGTCGTCGTCGAGCTCGAGGTCGAACAGTTCGCCGAGGTCATCAATGCTCATGCGCGCGCTGACCCGGAAGCTGCCGTCGCCCAGCTCCACGGCCTCCGCGGCCTCGGTGTCGTACTCGTCCACGATCTCGCCGACGATCTCCTCGATGAGGTCCTCGAGGGTGACCAGACCTGCGGTTCCGCCGTATTCGTCGATCACGATCGCGACGTGCGTTGACTCCTTCTGGAGTTCGCGCAGCAGTTCGCTGACCGGCTTGGAATCCGGAACGTAGCGGACCTCGCGGGCGAGTCCGTCCACGACCGGGGGTTCCTCACCCGGGCCGAGGTTGTGGAGCACCGCGGCGACGTCCTTGAGATACACGATGCCGAGGATCTGGTCCGTGTTCTCGCCGATGACGGGGATCCGGGAATACCCCGACCGCAGGAACAACGACATTGCCCGGTGCAGGGTGGAGCCGGAGTCGATGCAGAGGATGTCGGTCCGCGGGACCATGACCGAGCGGACCAGGGTGTCGCCGAAGTCGAAGACCGACTGGATCAGTTCGGCCTCGTTGTCCTCGATGACGTCGGACTCGGAGGCGCGATCCACGAGTTCACGGAATTCCTCTTCGCTGAAGAAGGCCTCGTTGTCGGCCGGCGCCCCAGGGGCCACCGCGCTGCCCAGCGTGACCAGCCACCCCGGAATGGGGCCGAGCACACCGCAGAGCCAGCGGATCAGCGGGGCCGTGAAGCGGACCAGTGCGGCGGGGTGCACGCGTCCGAGCTGCCGCGGCGACACCCCGACGATCACGAAGCCGATGAGCGCCATGATGCCGGTGGCCGACAGGCCGGACAGCCAGACGTCGCCCAGCAGGCTGTGCAGCAGCACGGTCACGGCGACGGCGGAGGCCATTTCGAACCAGATCCGCCAGAACCTGAGGGCACGCATGTGCGCCACCGGCTGTGCCATTATGCGTCTCAGCGCCGTGCCGCGGCTCTGCAGGATGGCCGCTTCGGCGTCGTGCCGGGGGAGGTAACTGAAGGCAGACTCGGCGGCGGTGAGCAGAGCGGCAAAGCTGAGGAACGCCAGCGCCATGCCGGCAAGGATCAGTGGGGTCACTGAATCGTCTCTGACGGGGCCTCTTTGCCGGTGAAGGCGGAGAGCAGTTCGCGCTGGAGGCCGAACATTTCTTCCTTCTCCTCCGGTTCGGCGTGGTCATAGCCGAGCAGGTGCAGGATGCCGTGCGTAGTGAGCAGCAGCATTTCGTCCTGGGTGGAGTGGCCGGCGTCTTTCGCCTGGATCTCGGC
Source organism: Arthrobacter sp. UYCu723 (assembly GCF_054059215.1). Classification (NCBI taxonomy): domain Bacteria; kingdom Bacillati; phylum Actinomycetota; class Actinomycetes; order Micrococcales; family Micrococcaceae; genus Arthrobacter; species Arthrobacter sp. UYCu723. The sequence continues at coordinate 3,823,574 of NZ_JBSSBW010000001.1, read as the reverse complement.
CACCTGCGGGCAAATGGCAATGTCGCCGAGCATGCCCTGCGGCGTCGGCTTGTCCGGGGTGCCCGGGGTGAGTTCGTCCATGGGGACGGACAGCACGTCCGTGGGGCCGGATTCGTCCATCAGCTCGATGTGCAGCTTCTCCATGGCGGGCTCATCCACCAGCAGGATGGACAGCTCCGCCTGCGGGTGGATGAAGAGCCGTTCGAAGATGAATCGGGAGAGCGAGACCAGCTGGGATTCGTCGACGGCCACGCCGGATTCGTTGTTGACTTCGATGCTCATGCGTTCCCTCCCCGCTTTTCCCGGGCGACGGACTGCTTGACCCGGTGTCTCTGGATGTCGTCCCAGATGCTGTACGCATTGACGATGTCGCCCACCAGACGGTGGCGGACGACGTCGGACGCGTCCAGGACCGTGAAGTTGACGTCCTCGATGCCCTGCAGGATCTCTTCGACGATCCGCAGGCCGGAACGGGTCCCGAACGGCAGGTCCACCTGGGTGACGTCACCGGTGACCACCATCTTGGAGCCGAAGCCAAGCCGGGTGAGGAACATCTTCATCTGTTCGGGCGTCGTGTTTTGCGCCTCGTCCAGGATGATGAAGGCGTCGTTGAGGGTGCGCCCGCGCATGTAGGCCAGCGGGGCGACCTCGATGGTGCCGGCGGCCATCAGACGCGGGATGGACTCGGGGTCCATCATGTCGTGCAGGGCGTCGTAGAGCGGGCGCAGGTAAGGGTCGATCTTGTCACTGAGGGTGCCGGGCAGGAAGCCGAGCCGTTCCCCGGCCTCGACGGCCGGACGCGTCAGGATGATGCGGCTGACTTCCTTCTGCTGCAGCGCCTGGACGGCCTTGGCCATGGCCAGGTACGTCTTGCCGGTGCCGGCGGGACCGATCCCGAAGATCACAGTGTTCGCGTCGATGGCGTCCACGTAGTTCTTCTGGTTCAGGGTCTTCGGGCGGATGGTCTTTCCGCGGCTGGAGAGGATGTTGTGCGTGAGGACGTCAACCGGGTTCTGCAGGGACTGGCTCCGGAGCAGCGACACGAGCTGCTGCAGCACGGCGGGGGTGATAACCGTGCCCCGGGCGACGAGGCCGCGCACCTCGTTGAGCAGACGCATGATCCGGGGCACATCAACGGACGACCCGCTGATCGAGAGCTCGTTGCCACGGACGTGGAAGTCCACGGCCGGGAACTGGCTCTCGATGAAACGCAGGGCTTCGTCATGACTGCCGAGGGACTGAACCATCTGGTCGGAGTTGTCGAACAGGACCACCTCCGTCCGCAACCCTGGGAGGGAGTGTGGAAATTCGCCTGCGGAGCGCCCTGCGGCGCTGATCCGGGCTTTGCCGTTCGCTGCTTCAGTCATGGTGTTGGCCCGCGGGCCTCTGGTCCCCTCCAGTTCGGAATTGATCTGTCCCGCTGATCCGGCCCGACGGCGGTGCTCGCCTTCTGGTCCGGTCTCAGCGGGTCCTTCCATCTTACGCCAGCGCGCGCCGCCATCGCGGGCCGCCGTCGGGCCGCCGTCGGGCCGCCATGGCGCCGCAGTCAGGCCGCAGTCAGGCCGCCGTCGGGCCGCGATCGGGCCGCGATTTCCGACATTAGGTATCAACTTTGTATCGGCCTCATATCGTTCCCGTTGCAGTTCCGGCGCCCGGGCCCAAACCCCGGTCCTGCGCGCGGACCATATGCCATGCTGGGAATCGGCCGCCCCGGGAGCAGTGCTTCCGGCGGCATGGCGGACATGGCGAGGACGGGCCCCGGAGGCCATGAAACAGGAAAGGAAAGCAGCTATCAGGCAGCGCGGAACCAGCCAGAGGTCGACAACCGGGCGCATTCGCCCCGGCATGTTGCTGCTGGTGCTGCCCGCGGCGCTTGTCCTTTCCGGCTGCGTAGCCACCCCCCAACCCGGTATCACCAACTCGAATACCCCGTCGCAGCTGCTGTCCAGTCCGGCCTCCCCCGGCGCCCCAGCCACCAGCGCCCCGCTGGAGACAAGCCAGGCTTCCAACAAGGCTCCGGTCTACTGGATCGGCCGCAGCAATGACAACATGTTCCTTTACCGTGAGTTCCGTGACGTTCCGGACCAGGACAACCCCGTGACCCGTGCGCTCCGGGTGATGATGTCCGAGAAGCCGCTCGATCCGGACTTCTTCACCCCCTGGCAGAACCCGAAGAAACTGGCCACCTCCATTTCCGGGAAGAACGTCATCACCGTGGACCTCTCGGACGACGCCTTCAACAGCAACGTGGATGCGGCGATGGCCGAACGCGCCATCCAGCAGCTTGTCTACACCGCGACGGCAGCCGGTGCCAGCGCGGGCCTGATCGATTCCGGGCAGCAGATCCAGGTCGTGGTGCTCGTGGACGGCCACACCGACTATGTCGCCTTCAACCATGTCCGCCTCGGTTCCCCTACGTCCCGCAGCTCCGGCATGGTTGCCCCGGTGTGGATCATCAATCCCCAGGAGGGCACCTCGATGGAGGACGGCGCGGTCAAGGTCAGCGGCCGGAGCACCGTTCCGGGCGGGAAGCTCCGCTGGGAGATCCTGCGGATCGACGGCAGCGTCAAGACGACTTACCTGAACGGGAACACCCCAGCCTCCGCGGACGCCGGCCAGTCCGGACTGTTCAGCCTTTCGGTGAACCTGGGCCCCGGGAACTACGAGGTCAGGGTCTCCCAGCTGCAGGACGGCAACCCGTCCCAGGACCTGAATGTGGACACGCGCGGCTTCACAGTCAAATAAGAACGGTCAAATAAGAAGCAAATAGGAACACAGTCAAATAGGAAACAGCCAAGGAAGTCAGGCAGCCCGCCTGGCAGCCTGCCGCTACCAGCGGCCCAGGATGTCGCTCGCCAGCACGGTCGCGGCGGGGCCGGCGGTGGAGGATCGCAGCACGTGGTGGCCGAGCAGGGCGGTGACGGCGCCGGCGCCGCACAGCCTCGTCACTTCACGGGGGCTGATGCCGCCTTCCGGGCCTACGATCAGCAGCACTTCACGGGCGGCGTCCGGCGCGTCTGGAGCCGGCTGGCTGTCCAGCGTGCCCTGCGTGCCCAGCGTCGCCTGCCAGGACTCCAGCACCTGCCGCAGGGGACGCACGGCGTCCTCGTGCAGGATGATGGCGAGACCTGCTGCGGCGACAGCCGCCTGAAGTCCGGCGCTGTCGACGGCGGAGCGGACCTCCGGAATCCAGGCGCGGCGTGCCTGCTTGGCGGCTGCCGTCACGACGGACTGCCACTTTGCATGCGCCTTCGCCGCCCGCTCCGCCTTCCAGCGCACGATCGAGCGTTCCGCCTGCCAGGGGATGACAGCGTCGATCCCCAGCTCCGTGGCGGTTTCGGCCGCCAGCTCGTCCCGGTCGCCCTTGGCGAGGGCCTGCACCAGGACCAGCCGGATGTCCGGCCGCGCTTCCGCGGTCAGTTCGGCGCACTCCACGGTCAGTTCGCCGGGCGCGACGGCTGTCACTGTTCCCGTGAGCCGCTTCCCGGCGCCGTCGGCGATGTCCACCGGCTCGCCGAGGCTGAGGCGCTTCACCGTGACCGCGTGGCGGGCCTCGGCGCCGTCAAGGACGAAGGTGGAACCGGGGACCTGCTGGTCCAGTGTTCCCGGGGCGGTGAAGAAGACCGGATTGCTCACCGCTACAGGTTACCGAGCCGGTCCCGGAGCTTGGCGAAGACCCCGCCGCTCGCCGCGAGCTTCCCTTCGGTGAACTGTTCCCCGCGCAGCTTCGCGAGCTGACGGAGCAGGTCCTCCTGGGCGGCGTCGAGCTTGCCCGGGGTCTCCACCTGCAGGTGGACCTTGAGGTCCCCGCGGCCGTAGCCGCGCAGATGGGTGACGCCGAGTCCGCGCAGGGTGATGACCTCGCCCGACTGGGTGCCGGCCTTGACGTCGATCTCCTGCTGCCCGTCAAAGGTATCGAGGGTGAGCTCGGTGCCGAGCGCGGCGGCGGTCATCGGGATATTCAGGCTTGCGTGCAGGTCGTCGCCGTCGCGCACGTAGGTGGCGTCGTTGTTGACCCGGATCTCCACGTAGAGATCGCCCGCGGGGCCGCCGGCGGGACCCGCCTCGCCCTGGCCGGAGAGCTGGATGCGGGTGCCGGTGGCGACTCCGGCCGGGACCTTGACGGTCAGGGTCCGGCGGCTGCGGATCCGGCCCTGGCCGGCGCATTCGTTGCAGGGATCCTTGATCACTGTGCCGAAGCCTTCGCAGCTGCCGCAGGGAGCCGTGGTCATGACCTGGCCCAGGATGGACCGGACGGCGCGCTGGACCTGGCCGCTGCCGCCGCAGATGTCACAGCGCTCCGGGCGGGTGCCTGGCCGGCAGCAGGAGCCTTCACAGGTGGGGCAGGTGACGGCCGTGTCGACCTCGAGCTTCTTGTTCACGCCGAACACGGCGTCGCGGAGCTCGATCCGGACGCTGATCAGGGCGTCCTGGCCGCGGCGGACCCGGGACGCGGGACCGGCCTGGCCGCCGGCGCCGAAGAAGGTGTCGAAGATGTCCTGGAACGCGAAGCCCTGGCCGGCGTAGCTGCCGCCGCCGAAGCCGTTGTCGGTGCCGTTCTCATTGCCGGTGGTGTCGTAGACCCGGCGTTTCTGCGGGTCGGAGAGCACCTCGTAGGCGTGCGTGACGGCCTTGAAACGGTCTGACGCGTCATCGCCCGGGTTGACGTCCGGGTGCAGGGTCCGCGCAAGCTTGCGGTAGGCCTTCTTGATCTCTTCTCCCGTTGCTTCGCGGGAGACTCCAAGAACGTCGTAGTGGCTGCTCAAAGTTCGTATCTCTTCCTGGTTGTACTGCCTGTTAGGGGCATGAAGTCTGGTCAACAGCGGCGCGGCGGCCTGCCGCCCGGGCGGTCAGGGCCCGAGGATTCTGGAAAGGTAGCGGGCCACCGCACGGACGGCGGCCATGGTGGTCGGATAGTCCATCCGGGTGGGACCGAGCACACCGACCTTGGCCGTGGCGTCCGGGCCGTAGCCGGTAGCCACCACCGACGCCTCCGCGAGCCCGTCGTACGGGTTCTCCCGGCCGATGCTGACAGTCACTCCGCGCGGGTCCGCCGCCATGTCGCTGAGCAGGCGCAGCATGACCACCTGCTCTTCGAGTGCTTCCAGCACGGGACCGATGCTCAGCGGGAAGTCCACGTTGGACCGGGCGAGGTTGGCTGTCCCGGCCATGACCATGCGCTCTTCGCGGCTGCTTGCGGCGAGGGCTTCGAGCCCCCTGGCCAGTGCCTGCGCGGCGCTGCGCCGCGCAGGCGGGCAGCTGACGACCACGGCCTGCAGCGACTGCGGCAGCAGGTTCAGCGGCGTCCCGGAGAGGCTGCCCAGGAACCGCGACCGCAGTTCCGCGACGGCCTCCTCCGGAAGGTCCTGGACGACGTCGATCACCCGCTGCTCCACCTTGCCGGTGTCCGCGATCAGGACCGCCAGCACCTTCCGGGGCGCCAGCAGGACAAATTCGATATGCCGCACCTTGGCCCGGCTCAGATGCGGATACTGCACGACGGCGACCTGGTTGGTGAGCTGCGACAGGAGCCGCACCGTCCGGTCCAGGACGTCGTCGAGGTCATCGGACCCCTCCAGCAGTGCCTGAATGGCCCGGCGTTCCGCCGGGGAGAGCGGCTTGACGGCGGAGATCTGGTCCACGAACAGGCGGTAGCCCTTGTCCGTGGGAATCCTTCCGGAGCTCGTGTGCGGCGCCGTGATGAGGCCTTCATCTTCCAGTGCGGCCATGTCATTGCGGATGGTGGCGCTGGACACGCCCAGATGGTGCCGTTCCACGAGGGCTTTGGAGCCGACGGGTTCACGCGAATGGACGTAGTCCTCCACGATGGCGCGCAGCACTTCGAGTTTGCGTGGTTCGCTCACGCCCCACCTCCAATCGACTGTCCCGCATCCGGTGCCGCCCCTCCGGCCGCGCCGGGCAGGCGGTCCGCACTGGGCGTGGTTAGCACTCGACATGCCTAAGTGCTAACCAGTCTAATATGAGTCGCCGCGTTGTTAGCATTGGATTCGCTCCAGGCGTCGTTCCCGGGGCTGGTGTTTTCGGGCACAGCCCGCCGTATCATTCCGAGCGCAAAGCAGTGTGAACAGATGTCATACCAGAACTGGGGCCCGCAGGACCTGTCCGCCCCCGCCAAGCCCCAGCTGCCCGAAGTCCCCGTGGAACGCGGAATGGTGCTCGAGGACGTACAGTCCGGCTGGGTGGGGGCCGTCACCCGAGTGGAGAAGTCCGGCGGGATGCATGTGGTGGCCCTGGAGGACCGCCGCGGCAAGTCGAGGTCCTTCCGGCTCGGCTTCGGCTTCCTCCTGGCGGGCCAGCCGATCCGGCTGATGCCGCCGGCCCCGCGGCCCGCCCTTGCACCGGCGGGAGCCAGCCGCACCGCGTCCGGCTCGATCCGGGTCGAGGGCCAGCGCGCGCAGGTGGCCAAGGCCAGCCGGATCTGGGTGGAAGGCAAGCACGACGCCGAGCTGGTGGAGAAGGTCTGGGGTGACGATCTCCGGGTGGAGGGCATCGTCGTCGAGCCGCTGCACGGCATCGATGACCTCTCGGCCGCCGTCGCCGCGTTCCGGCCCGGCCCAGGACGCCGCCTCGGCGTCCTGGTGGACCACCTGGTGCCGGAGTCCAAGGAGTCCAGGATCGCCGACGCCGTGATGGCCTCCCCCGGCGCGGCTGGGAACGTGCTGATTGTCGGGCATCCGTACGTGGACGTGTGGCAGGCCATCCGTCCCTCGGTCCTGGGCATCGAGACGTGGCCGGTCATCCCCCGGGGCGTGGACTGGAAGACCGGCATCCTGATGGCCTTCGGCTGGCCGCACAGCACCAAGGAGGATATCGGCCTGGGCTGGCAGAAGCTCCTCGGCGCCGTCCGCAACTACGCCGATCTGGAAGCTTCACTGCTGGGCCGCGTGGAAGAGGTCATCGATTTCCTCACGGTTCCCTGAGGGCCCGATCCTCGATTCGGCGTCCGAGCAAGTATTCTTGGATCGGCGGCTGCGCACCCTGCGCGGCTCCGGCACTACTGGTAACAACTTCCAGCAACAACGCATCACAGCAATCCGAAGGACTAAACCGTGGCAGAAGACGCACGCGAACACACGGGCAATCAGGCCGGCCATGGCCAGCCCCCGTATCATGGCGTTCCCGCCAATGCGCTGCCCCTGACGGCCAGCGAGGACCGGCAGTGGGCCACGCTGGCGCATTTTGGCGGCATCCTCGGCTGCGTTCCTTCGTTGCTGATCTACCTGATCTTCAAGGACCGCGGCCCGTTCACGGCGCAGGAGTCCAAGGAAGCCCTCAACTTCACGCTGCCCCCGACGATCGCCGCTGTGGTCGCGAACCTGTTGGTCTTTGTGCCGGTGGTGGGAAACCTGTTCGCCGTGCTCGCCACCGTGATCTGGATTGCCGTCACGTGCTTCTCTGTCGCCGCAGGCATCCATGTCAACCGTGGCCAGCCGCACCGCTATGAGTTCAACCTGCGCTGGATCAAGTAGGGGCATCCCAGCCGGCTGGGCGTCAGGCTGTCAGGCCCGGCTGGGCCTCAGCTAGTCTGCTCAGTCCGGCAGGATCCGGCGGACCACGGCGTCGGCGAGCAGCCGTCCTTTGAGCGTCAACACCAGCCGGCCCTTGAAGGCCGCCACCGGATCAACCAGGCCGTCGGCAATCAGCCCCGCCACGGCGTGCCGCCCGGTGTCCCCCAGGCCGCCCAGGCTCGGGATGTCCAGCCCGGTACTCAGCCGGGCTTCCAGGATGATGCGCTCCACGTTCCGGGTCTCGGAGTCGAGGGTTTCCCGCCCGGCAGCAGGCGAGAGCCCTGAACCCAGCCGGTTCGCGTAGGCCGCGGGGTGCTTCACGTTCCACCAGCGGACGCCACCCACATGCGAGTGCGCCCCGGGACCGATCCCCCACCAGTCGTCCCCCCGCCAGTAGGCGAGGTTGTGGCGGCACGCCTGCTCCGGCGTGCGCGCCCAGTTGCTGACCTCGTACCAACCCAGGCCGGCAGCGGAGATGAGCTCGTCCGCGAGCTCGTACTTGGCGGCGTGGTCGTCGTCGTCGATTCCGGGCACCTCGCCACGGCGGATCTGGGCGGCGAGCTTGGTGCCTTCCTCGACGATCAGCGCATAGGCGCTGATGTGGTCGGGTCCGTAGGACAGCGCAGTCTCCAGCGAGTAGCGCCAGTCGTCGAGCGATTCCCCCGGGGTGCCGTAGATCAGGTCAAGGCTCACGGCGAGCCCCGCCTCCCGGGCCCACTGGACCACCTGCGGGACACGGCTGGGCGTGTGGGTGCGGTCCAGAACCTTCAGGACATGCGGGACGGCCGACTGCATGCCGAAGGAAACCCGGGTGAACCCGGCGTCGGCCAGGAGCTGCAGGGATTCGGGCGTGACGGAGTCCGGGTTCGCTTCGGTGGTGACCTCCGCCCCGGGCTGCAGTCCCCACGCCGCGACGGCGGCGGTCAGGATCCGGCCCAGATCCTCGGCGGGGAGCAGCGTCGGTGTTCCGCCGCCAAAAAAGACGGTCCCGAGGGTCCTTGCCGGCAGGCCACTGTTCTGGAGCGCCGCGGCGGCGAATTCGACCTCCGAGATGGCCGTGCTGGCGTAGGCGTCCTGCGAGGCCCCGCCGCCGAGCTCGGTGGCGGTGTAGGTGTTGAAGTCGCAGTAACCGCAGCGGACGGCGCAGAACGGGATGTGCACGTAGAGCCCGAAGGCCCGGCCGGCGGCGCCCTCCAGTGCCTGGGCAGGGAGGAGGCCGTCCGGCGGAGCCGGGTCGCCCAGGGGAAGAACGCTAGGCACGGGCCGGGCCCGCCTGCGTGGGGACAGTCATATCCGGCACCGCTACTTCTTGGCCTTGTCCTTGGACTCGTCCGTGGTCAGGGCGGCGATGAACGCTTCCTGCGGCACTTCCACACGGCCCACCATCTTCATGCGCTTCTTGCCTTCTTTCTGCTTTTCCAGCAGCTTGCGCTTTCGGGTGATGTCACCGCCGTAGCACTTGGCAAGGACGTCCTTGCGGATGGCGCGGATGCTTTCGCGGGCAATGATCCGCGAGCCGATAGCGGCCTGGATGGGCACCTCGAACTGCTGGCGCGGAATGAGTTCGCGCAGCTTGCCCGTCATCATCACACCGTAGGCGTAGGCCTTGTCACGGTGCGTGATGGCGGAGAAGGCATCCACCTGCTCGCCCTGGAGCATGATGTCCACCTTGACCAGATCGGCCACCTGCTCGCCGTCGGCCTTCCAGTCCAGCGACCCGTAGCCACGGGTCCTGGACTTGAGGATGTCGAAGAAATCGAAAACGATTTCGGCCAGCGGCAGGCGGTACCGGATTTCCACCCGGTCCTCGGAGAGATAGTCCATGCCGCCCATCACGCCGCGCCTGCTCTGGCACAGCTCCATGATGGCGCCGACAAACTCGTTCGGCGCAAGGATGGTGGCGGAAACCATCGGCTCGCGGACTTCAGCGATCTTGCCGCTCGGATACTCGCTGGGGTTCGTGACGTGGATGATCTTCTTGTCCTCCAGCGTCACCTCGTATTCCACGTTGGGGGCGGTGGAGATCAGGTCCAGGTTATATTCGCGTTCCAGGCGCTCACGGGTGATTTCCAGGTGCAGCAGGCCGAGGAATCCCACCCGGAAGCCGAATCCCAGCGCGGCAGACGTCTCAGGCTCATACACGAGCGCGGCATCGTTGAGCATCAGCTTCTCCAGCGCATCGCGGAGCGCCGGATAGTCCGTTCCGTCCAACGGATACAGGCCGGAGAAGACCATGGGCTTGGCATCCGCATAGCCGGCAAGGGATTCCGTGGCCGGCTTGGCCAGGTTGGTGACGGTGTCGCCGACCTTGGACAGGCGGACGTCCTTTACACCGGTGATGAGGTAGCCGACTTCGCCGACGCCGAGGCCCTTGGAAGGGGTGGGCTCCGGAGAGCTGACACCGATCTCGAGGAGTTCGTGGGTGGCGCGGGTGGACATCATCTGGATGCGTTCGCGGGGGTGCAGCATGCCGTCGACCACACGCACGTAGGTGACCACGCCGCGGTAGGTGTCATAGACCGAGTCGAAGATCATGGCACGTGCGGGGGCGTTGGGGTCGCCCACCGGGGCGGGCAGGTCGCGGACGATCTTGTCCAGCAGGACCTCGACTCCCGCGCCGGTCTTGCCGGAGACGCGCAGCACGTCCTCCGGATCGCCGCCGATCAGGCTGGCCAGTTCCGCCGCGTACTTCTCCGGCTGGGCGGCAGGGAGGTCGATCTTGTTCAGCACAGGGATGATCGTGAGGTTGTTTTCCATCGCCAGGTAGAGATTGGCGAGGGTCTGGGCCTCGATGCCCTGGGCCGCATCCACGAGCAGCACCGCGCCTTCGCAGGCCGCGAGCGAGCGGGAGACCTCATAGGTGAAGTCCACGTGTCCGGGGGTGTCGATCATGTTCAGTGCGTAACTGGTGCCGTCGAGTTCCCAGGGCATGCGGACAGCCTGGGACTTGATGGTGATGCCGCGTTCGCGCTCAATGTCCATGCGGTCCAGGTACTGGGCCTTCATGTCGCGGGACTGTACGACGCCGGTGTACTGGAGCATCCGGTCGGCCAGTGTGGATTTGCCGTGGTCAATGTGCGCAATGATGCAGAAGTTCCGGATGATGGCCGGATCTGTTGCGGCGGGCACCGGGGCGGTGCGGGCCATGGGAGACACGCAGGGTCCTTACTGTTGGCATTACGGTTGGCTTTACTGCTAGCCGTTCGCGGACCCGTGCGGATGGTGGTGCCATCCCGCGAGGTGCCGCATATCTGAACCTATAGTCTCCCACGTCCGGGGCCGTCGGAGCGCATTCCTGCCGTCGGCGAGCACCCCGCCGCGCCGGGCGCTGCCGGTATGGTTTCCCTATGGCCTTGAACTTTCGCTCGATCGGCAACGCGGTCCGTACCACCCTGCGCCTCCTGGACCGGCTTGGCGGCGCCGCGCCGCGGAGTCCGGGCAGGCCGGCGACGAAGGTGCGGCCGGAACGGCATGGCACCGGTCGCCCGTCTTCCGCCCGCACCGCCGTCGGCCTCTCCGGTACCTACCCCGGTGATTTCCGCGGAACCACGGCGGTCCGCTACGCCCCGTCCCCTAACGGACTTCCCGAGCCCGGCGAGATCGTCTGGACCTGGGTTCCGTATGAAGAGGACTATTCGCAGGGCAAAGACCGCCCGGTGCTGCTGGTGGGCAACACCGGCCGGTATTTGCTGGGACTCATGCTGACCAGCAAGGACCACGACGACGATGCGCGCCGCGCGGACGACTACGTGGACATCGGCACGGGACCGTGGGACCGCCAGTGGCGCCCCAGTGAGGCGAAACTGGACCGCATCCTGCAGATCAATCCCAAGGATGTCCGGCGGGAAGGAGCCATCCTCGACGCCGGGCGGTTCGCGTTGATCGCCACGGCCCTGCGGACCCGGCACGGCTGGTCCTAGGCACTGAGCCATTGGATCGCCACGGCGGCGGCGTCTCTTCTGCTATTATTGACAGCTGTGTGTCCGTGCAGGTCGACGGCCACATATGGTTGGTCGCCATAGGTATCCCCACGCCGCTCAGTCAATGGCCAATCTGAAAGCCCTCTAGACCATTTTCCGCATTGAAAAAGAGAGTTCACACGTGGCTAATATCAAGTCCCAGAAGAAGCGCATCCTCACCAACGAGAAGGCTCGCCTGCGCAACAATGCAGTCAAGTCAGAGCTGAAGACGGCCATCCGCGCCGTCAACACCGCCGTTGAGTCCACCGACAAGGATGCCGCCGCTGCCGCACTGGTTGCTGCCGGCCGCAAGCTGGACAAGGCTGTCAGCAAGGGTGTTCTTCACAAGAACAACGCAGCAAACCGCAAGTCCGCGATCTCCAAGAAGGTCAACGCGCTCTAAGGTTTCCAGTTCAACTGAACTGATGATTGTGGCCGGCACCCCAGGGTGCCGGCCACTTCCAGTTAAGCCCATTTCCGGTCAAGCACATTTCCGTTAGGGGCCCTGGCGGCCAGCGCCCAGTGACTTTCCCCGGCCAGCTGCCTGACGGGGATCGTCGCCGTGAATGAAGCGTCAGCGCCGGACCGACGTCGCTATCACCGTGACAGCGTGTTCCACGGCGTAGACCGGGTCCCGCGAGAGTCCCTTGACCTGAGCGTCCGCCTCGGCCGTGACCTGGATGGACCGGACCAGTCCCCCGGGGGTCCAGCGCCTGACCTCGCGCTGCGCCTGCTCGATCAGCCACGGCTGCATGCCCAGCTGCTTGGCAATCTGTGACGACGAGCCCTGGGCGCCGGCAACCTTGGCCAGGGTGCGCAGTTTTGACGCCAGCGCTGCCACGAGCGGAACGGGATCCGCACCGGTGGCCAGGGCATGCCGGAGCGTGGACAGCGCCAGCGGGGCATTCCCGGCAAGGGCAGCATCGGCAACTTTGAAGGCGGTGGCCTCGACGCGGCCTCCGTAGTAACGGTCCACCATGGCCGAGTCCACTCCCGTGGCGGCGTCGGCAATCAGCTGGCTGCAGGCTGCCGCCAGCTCCGCCAGGTGCGCTCCGACAGCATTGACCAGGGCGTGCACGGCATCGGGATCAATGCGTCGGGCCGCTGCCCTGAACTCACCGGTGACGAAGGCGACCTTGTCGGCGTCTTTCTTCAACGGCTGGCAGTCAACCACCGGCCAGCCGCCTGCCTTGATGGCGTCCAGCAGTTTCTTGCCGCGCACCCCGCCGCCATGCCGGAGGACCAGTACAGCGTCAGGCTCGGGCCGCGCCAGGTATTTCAGCGCGTCGGCCAGGAAGGCATCGTTCATGGCCTCGAGCCCCTCGACCTCGATCAGCTTCTGCTCCCCGAACAGGGACGGACTGACGTTCATGGCCAGGGAGCCCGGCTCGTAGCTGCCGGCGTTGAGCCGGGTGACTTCGACGTCGGGCGCGGCAGCGCGGACCTGTGACCGGATGCGGTCCATCGCACGGGCGCCCAGATAGTCCTCCGGACCGCCGACCAGCACCACGGCGGCCGGCTTCACATCGCGCCAGGTGGCGGTCCTCGACGCAGCGGTCGTGGTGCGTTGGGTCTGGGCAGCAGCCACTGAAGTTTCCTCCCGGAAGTTTGTTTGCAGACTCTAAGCGTGCCACGGCCTGACCGGTGCGCCAAGCCGCGGCGGCCCGGTGCGGACGGCCCCCGCCGGCGGTGCTGACCGGCCTGCCGCCGGGCGAGGACTGCCACAGTCCGCGCGTGCGCCGCCACTGCCAGCGTGACGACTGTTGCGGGATGCAGGACAAGCCAGACCGAGGTGAGGACGGCCGAGGAGAACATCACCATCGTCGTCATGCCAAAGAGACCTTCCGGCCACGGCAGGACGGCCCCGGGGAGTCCCGCGAAGAATCGGGCTATGCCGGCAACCCCGGCCGCGAAGGCCGCCGCAACCGCCAGCGGTACAGCTGCGAGCCCCGGGGCCAGCGGGACGAGCGGGACAGCGGCGGTGCCCAGCAGCGTAACCGGCGCCACCAACGCCGCGGCTGCCACATTGGCGGCAAACGCATAGCTGGAGAACTGTGGCTGCAGCAGCACGATCACCGGACCGCAGAACGTCTGCGCCGACAGCGGCACGGCAAGGCCGGCAGCCGCCCAGGGCGGCACGGCACGCGGCAGCCACGTCATGATAGGCCTGCCGGCCACCACAATGCCGAGCGTGGCAAGCACGGAAAGCAGGAACCCGAAACTCGTGGACAACGCGGGGTCCGCCAGTAACAGGCCAATGATGGCGAGGCACAGGAAGCTGAGGCCGCGTCCGGACCTGCCGCCTGCCAGAGAAACGAGGCCGATGGCACCCATCAAGGCGGCACGCAGGACGCTGGCGTCCGGCCCCACCATCAGGACGAACATTCCCAGTCCGGCCAGGCACACTACCGCGGCCGCAACCCTGCCAAGGCGGAGGCTGCGGGCACCCAGCAGGAGCGCACCCAGAATGAGGCTGCAGTTGGCCCCGCTGACGGCAGTGAGGTGGGTCATCCCGACCGTCTTCATCGCGATGTCCAGCTGAGGGTCGAGCCTGCTGGTGTCGCCCGTGACCATCCCGGGCAGCAGGCCGCGGGCATCCCCGCCGAAACGGCCGGCTGCGCTGGCCAGGCCTTCGCGGAGCGATCGGGCACCCTGCTGCAATGACCCCGGGACCTGTTGCGTGCGCGGGGCGGAGGAGGCCGAAAGTACGGCGGCCTCCGTCTGGCCCGGTCCGGCCGGCTTGAGTTTTCCGGTCGTCCTGATCCGCTGGCCCGGCGTGGCGTGTTCCCACTTCGGGCCGCCCATCACGAGCAGACTGGCGGCGGCCCGGACCCGGCGGGAATCGAAATTAATCGCGAGCAGCGTGGCCGGTACCGCCCACCGGTCGGCGAGTCCCGACCTCCCCGGCGTCTGGAGCCGCCGCGGAGCGCCGCTGACAACGAGCTCTGCCACGACAGCGGTGCGCGCGGCGACAGCTCCGGCCATGTCGGCGTCGTGGCGCTGGGCGGAAGCGACAGCAGAGTGGGCGCCCGCCACGGTGGAAAGCAGCAGCGCCACGGCGGCCGTCGCCAGCAAACTCCGTGGCGCGGTTCTGCCGTGGCCGGACGATTTCGGGGAGTTATCCCGGCGCCTGGTCTGTTCGGCAGCCCGGAGCAGTAGCGCTCCGGAGGTTGCCAGCAGGACGCTGCAGAGGGCCGCCAGCGCGGCGGGGTCCAGCCAGCCTGCGGCAGCCGCGGTGGCCCAGACCAGCAGCGCCGCCGGAACCAGGCGGAGGTCTGTCCGGCGTACCGCCGCCCCGGAACGGCCGGATCCAGAACGGCCCGGTCCGGACCGGACCGGAGCCGTGGCCGTGGCCGTGGCCGTGGCCGCAGAATACCGGTCCCTGAGCCGGGCGCGGTGTTCCGCCCGCCGGTCGGTCCGTGCCCGTGCCCGCGCCACCGCCGGAGCAGATCCGGGCGTTCCCGGAGCAGATCCGGGCGTTCCCGGAGCAGATCCGGGCGTTCCCGGAGCAGATCCGGGCGTTCCCGGAGCAGATCCGGGCGTTCCCGGAGCAGGTCCGGGCGTGTCAAAGGCAGACTCCGGCAGGACGCTCCGGCCGGCCGGAGCCGGGCCGGCGACGGCCGCGTCAATGTAGCGTTGCCAGCGGCCCGGCCGCACCACGTCCGGGTCTTCCTGCTTATCCGCCCTTCCCATGTCAGACCCTGACCAGCGGTAGCAGGGTCTCCAGCAGCTTGGGTCCCACTCCGTCGACGGCGTCCAGCTCCTCGACCGTCTGGAAGCGGCCGTGCTGCTTGCGCCAGTCCACAATCCGCTGGGCCAGGACCGGCCCGACCCGAGGGAGTGTTCCGAGTTCCTCGGCGCCTGCGGTGTTGAGGTTGATCTTGCCGCCGCCTGTTCCGGCACTCCCGTCGGCACTGTCTGCTCCGGCACTCCCGGACCCTTCCGGACCGGCGGCTTGGCCGGACGAAGCATCGGGCTGTCCCACTTCGGGCACGACGATTTTCTGGCCGTCTTCCAGCACAGCTGCGAGATTGAGCCGGTCCGGAGCCGCAGCCCCGGTGGGGCCACCCGCCGCGGCGATGGCTTCGTGCAGGCGGCTTCCCGCCGGCAGCTCGACCACGCCCGGTCTCGCCACGGCACCGGCCACATGGACCGTAATTCCTTTCGCTTCCCCGCCCGTTTCATTCTGTGACGGCGAAACCTCGATGCCGGGGCCGGTGTCCGGCTGTTGGACCCCGGCCGACGAGACCTCGCTGAGCGGGACCACCTCCGGCGCGCCGGTGGCCGCGCGCCACCAGAACCAGCCGCCGAGCACGGCAGCAACCGCGCCCAGCAGGGCAGCTGCCCTCAGCCCGGTCCGGCGCCGCAACCCGCTTCCGGCCGAAGGCATTTCGCCGCGCGGATCTTCGAAGGCGCCGTCCGCCGGTGGAAGGTTCAGCAGACCCGCCGGGCGCCCGGCGGCCTCAGGGCCGCCGAGCGTCGCGGACAGCCTGTGCCGGGCAGCCGTGACGCCTGCGGGCAGTTCAGCTCCCGGCTTCCGGCGTGGCAGGCTCCGGCGTGACATAGGAACAACGGTAGGAAGTCCCCGGTCGGGTGCCCACACCCTGCCGGCTCTATGTGGAAAGTGCCGGGGATATCGCCGGAGGAAGCGCCGGGGTGCTGCTCTCCCCCACGATCACGGCCAGCACACCGAGTCCCGCGTGGGCGGCCAGCACGGCCGGGAGGTCGCTGGCCTGCGCCGCCGGACAACCGGGCAGCGAGACGGCGAGGCGTGCCGCGAGCCGTTCGGCCTCGGCCTTGTTGCCGAAATAGTGGACGGCGATGCGGGCCTGCCCCTCCGGCCTGGCGGCAGCGTCGGCTGCGACGATTTCCTCCAGCCGGGCCACGGCTTTGGCCGCGGACCGGACCTTTTCCAGCGGAACGATCTTCCCTTCCTCGACCCCCAGGATGGGCTTGATCGAGAACACGGTGCCCCACAGCGAGGCCGCCGCGCCGATCCGCCCGCCATGGCGCAGCTGCTCCAGGCTGGGAACGTAGAAGTAGACCTTGGTGCGGGCCAGCCGTTCCTCGGCGAATACCCGGACCTCCGCCGCGTTCCTGCCGTCCGCAGCCGCGACGACGGCGCTCTGGACCCCCATCCCCTGGGCCATTCCGACCGTGCGCGAGTCCAGGACCTCCACCGGTATTCCGACCCGGGCGGCCGCGAGCCGGGCGGACTCGGCCGTGCCGGACAGCTCGCCGGAAATATGGATCGACACGACGGAGTCGTAGCCACGTTTCTGTGCGGCCAAGTACGCCTGTTCAAACTGTCCGGGGGACGGGCGTGAAGTTTTGACGGGCCTGCCGCTGGCCATGGCCACGGCGATGGTGTCGGCGATGTCGTCCTCGCCCTCACCGTAGATTTCCGCGCCCACCATGACGGGCATCGGGACAACCGTCAGCCGGCCGTCGGCGGTGAAGGCCCGCACCCAGTCGGCTGGCAGCGCGGCGGCGGAGTCCGTGACCACGGCGGTCCGCACGACGGCGGCCGGCGCAGTTTCGGGGGCAGCTCCGGGCCGCGTGGCCTGGCGGAGCCGGTGAAGGCGCTCCCGCAGCCACGGCCAGCCTGCCGGCTCACGGTCGGGCACGAAGCACCTCCTGCTGTGCTGGTGGGAGTTTGCACCGGCCGCCGGCTTGCACCGGCGGCCGGTTTACTTACAGTGGCCCGTCCGGCTATGCGGGCACGATATTGACCAGCTTAGGCGCCCGCACGATGACGGTGCGGATGCCGCGCCCTTCGAGGGCGCGCTGGACGTTCTCCGAGGCCAGCGCCAGTTCGCGCAGCTGGTCCTCACCGATGCCCGGCGGAACCTCCAGGCGGTCGCGCACCTTCCCCTGGACCTGGACGACGGCGGTGACAGTGTCATGCACGAGGAGTGCGTCGTCGTGGGTAGGCCAGCCGGCGTTGGCTACGGAAGCAGGGTGTCCCAGCATGTTCCACAGGTCCTCGGCCGTGTACGGCGCGAACAGGCTCAGGACCACCGCGACGGCCTCCACGGCCTCGCGCACTGCCGGGTCCGCCCCGCCCGCACCGGTGTCGATGGTCTTGCGGGTCGCGTTGACCAGCTCCATCAACTTCGCCACGACCACGTTGAACTTGTTGTGGTCCAGCAGTGCTGCGGCGTCGGCGATGGTGCGGTGGGTGACGGTGCGCAGGGCGCGGTCACCGGCGGAGAAGTCGACGCCGGGCTCGCTCGCGACGTCCTGCCCCAGCCGCCAGGCCCGGGCCAGGAACTTCGCCGAACCCGACGGCGAGACATCCGCCCAGTCGACGTCGTCCTCCGGCGGTGAGGCGAAAATCATGGTCAGGCGAACCGCGTCGACGCCGAACTTGTCCAGCTGTTCACTCAGGTCCACGCCGTTGCCGAGGGATTTGCTCATGGCCTTGCCGCCGTTGAGCACCTGTCCCTGGTTCAGCAGCGCGCTGAAGGGCTCGTCGGCCGCGATCATGCCCAGGTCGTGGATGACCTTGGTGAAGAACCGCGCGTACAGCAGGTGCAGGATGGCGTGTTCGACGCCGCCGACGTACTGGCCGACCGGCATCCAGTCGTTAATCCTCGCGGGATCGAAGGGGCCTTCGGTGTACTCCGGGGAGACGAAGCGCAGGAAGTACCACGAGGAATCCACGAAGGTGTCCATGGTGTCCGTGTCCCGCTTGGCCGGGCCGTGGCAGTTGGGGCACTCTACGTTGACCCAGCTTTCGACGGCGGCCAGCGGCGACGTGCCCTTCGGGGACAGGTCTTCGCCGCGCAGGTGGGCCGGCAGCGTGACGGGCAGCTGCTCGTCGGGAACCGGGACCTCGCCGCAGGCCGGGCAGTGAATGATCGGGATCGGCGTGCCCCAGAATCGCTGTCGGCTCAGCAGCCAGTCGCGCAGGCGGAAGTTCACGAACTTCTCGCCCGTGCCCTGCTCCTGCAGGATTTCGATGGCGGCCGGAATCGCTTCTGCCTTGGGCAGTCCGTCCAGTGCGCCGGAGTTGATCAGCGTGCCCTCGCCGGTGGTCGCGGTGCCGGTGACGGCGGGATCTTCCTCACCGGTATCCAGGACCGCCCGGACCGTCAGGCCAAAGGTGCGGGCGAAGTCGAGGTCGCGCTGGTCATGGGCCGGAACCGCCATGATGGCTCCGGTGCCGTAGTCGGCCAGCACGTAGTCGGCCGCCCAGACGGGCAGCTTTTCGCCGTTCAGCGGGTTGGTGGCGTAGCGGCCGGTGAAGACGCCGGTCTTCTCCCGCTCGGTGGACTGACGCTCGATTTCCGAGAGGGCCGTGACCTGCTCGCGGTACGAGGCCAGGGCCGCTGCGTGCTCTTCGGTCACCAGTTCGACGGCCAGCGGCGCATCGGCGGCGACGACGAAGAACGTGGCGCCGTGCAGGGTGTCCGGACGGGTGGTGAAGACCGTGACGTCCTTGGCGGGCTTGCCGCCGTCCGCCTCGATCTCGAAGCGGACGTGCGCGCCCTCGGAGCGGCCGATCCAGTTTTTCTGCATCGCCAGGACCCGTTCGGGCCAGTGGCCGCGCAGTTCGTCCATGTCATCCAGCAGGCGGTCGGCGTACTCGGTGATCTTGAAGTACCACTGGTTCAGGGACTTCTTGGTGACGGGGGTGCCGCACCGCTCGCAGGCTCCGTTCACCACCTGTTCGTTGGCCAGCACGGTCTGGTCCTTGGGGCACCAGTTGACGGGCGAATCCTTGCGGTACGCCAGGCCGCGCTCGTAGAAGCGCTTGAACAGCCACTGCGTCCAGCGGTAGTACTCCGGGTCCGAG
Organism: Arthrobacter sp. UYCu723; assembly: GCF_054059215.1. NCBI lineage: Bacteria > Bacillati > Actinomycetota > Actinomycetes > Micrococcales > Micrococcaceae > Arthrobacter > Arthrobacter sp. UYCu723. Next base: position 3,804,285 of record NZ_JBSSBW010000001.1, on the reverse strand, counting down.
GTGTGGATCCGGCGGGACCAGTCGGCGGAGATGGCGTAGCGCTTGAACGATGCCGCCTGGGTCTCGATATTGGCGTAGGTCCACTCGCTCGGGTGGGCGTTGCGCTTGATCGCGGCGTTTTCCGCGGGCAGCCCGAAGGAGTCCCAGCCGATCGGGTGCAGCACGTCGTAGCCCTGCTGGCGCAGGTAACGCGCGACGACGTCGCCCATCGCGAACGCTTCGGCGTGGCCCATGTGGAGGTCACCGGAAGGGTAGGGAAACATGTCCAGCACGTAGCGGCGTTCCTTGGAACCGTCGTCGACGGGCGTGAAGACCTTGAGGTCCTCCCAAACCTGCGGCCACTTGGCTTCCATCGCCGCAAAGCTGTAGGCACCCTCGCCGGGACCTTCCGCTCCGACTTCTGCTGTTCCGGTCTCTGTCTCCGGCTGAACGCTCACTGCTGGCCTCTTCTGTTCTTCACGCCTGATTACCGTCAAGTCTGTACTGCTCTTCAAGTCTGCACTGCTCTGTTGTGCTGCTGCCGATTGTCCCGCTCTGGCCCCTGATCCCTGTTGCCGGCCCGGAAAGGGCCCAGACACACAAAAGCCCCTCGACATGGAGGGGCTGCCGCTCGACAATCCGAGTTCTCCTCGGGATGCCGGGCGGCTAGCTAAGCAGAAGGATCGCACGCATAGAACTACTTTAGCGCCTCCGGCTGGTTCGCGGGCGGAATGCGCCGCCCCAGGGTGCGCTCCCGCCGCCTGTGCCGTGGGACAGCGGCCCGCCGGGAGGCACTGATGCGCCGGCGGCGGGTCCCGGCAGGGCTAATGCAAAGTCGTGGGGTGGGTCCGGCAGGCTGGCGGTGACACGCGCCCAGTGCGTGCTTTTAAAGTAGGGGAACTCCTGTTAAACAGGGTGATTGTCTAGATCACTGTGTACCAGGAGTTCCTTCATGCCATCTTCCCCTATCAATACCATTGCCCGCCAGTTGGAGGTCATTCCGGAGCCGGTGAAGTCATCGCTGACGCCGGGGACGATGCGGGAAGTCCTTGCTTCCGTTCCGGATCCTCGGAAGCGCCGGGGCATCAGGTACGGGCTGGCGGGAATCCTGATTTTGGCGGTTTGCGCCATGCTTGCCGGGGCGAAGTCGTTTGCCGAGATCGCTGAGTGGGCCGCCGACACGGGACGCAAACCCTTGGCCAGGGCCGGCGTCAGTGTCCCGCATGTGACGACCATCCAGCGGGTGCTGGCCCGGGTGGACGGAGATGCCTTCGACACCGCCCTGGGCGCCTGGGTCATGGGCCAAGTGAAACCACAGGCCATTGCCGTGGATGGGAAGGAAGTCCGCGGGGCGAAGAACGGTGGCGGTGACCGGGTCCACTTGATGGCCGCCGTTGACCACGGAGCCGGCACCGTTCTGGGACAGGTTGACGTCGGCATCAAGACTAATGAAATCACCCGCTTCGAGGACCTTCTGAACACCATCACGAACCTCAAGGACGTGGTGGTCACGGCCGACGCGATGCATACCCAACGCTCCCACGCGGAATACCTCCATGGCCGCGGAGCCCATTACGTGCTCACCGTGAAAGGCAACCAGTGTGCCCTGCAACGGCAATTGAAAGAACTGCCGTGGGAGGACGTCCCGGTTGGCAACAGGCAGCGGCACCGCGGCCATGGCCGCGCCGGTTCCCGGGCGATCAAGGTCGTCACCATCGATGCCGGCATCCTCTTTCCGCATGCCGCCCAGGCAGCCCAGATCACCCGCAGGTCCCGGAAACTCAAGGGTAAAAAGTGGAGTGCTGAGACGGTGTACATCATCACGTCCCTGCCGCTGGAGACCACCAGCGCCGCCGAGCTCAACACGCTTGTGCAAGGTCACTGGACCATCGAGAACCGGCTCCACTGGGTCCGTGACGTGGTCTTCCTGGAAGACAAGTCCATGGTCAGGTCCGGCAATGCTCCCCGGCTCATGGCGTCCCTGCGAAACCTCATCATCAGCCTCTACCGGATAGCGAAAATCACCAACATCGCCAAAGCCACCCGACACACCGCCAGAGACGCCAAACGAGCCCTCAAACTCGCCAGAATCAACCCACTACCCACGACTTTGCATTAGCCCTGCGGGTCCCGGACGTGGCGCGAATTCAAATTGTTACAAATGCATCACGTGGAAATTACCGTACTTACTCTATTATCCCCAAAAAGTCGGGCGAGTAATTATATGGCCTTCCAAGTAGTCACCTCACATTAGCAGGTATTAATTTGCAAGTAGCAATTAGCGTCGGCGTGAGTATCCGCCTGCTTCCCTTCGCGTAGTCCGCGGGGGGGCCGAAAAAAACAACACTTTGATGGACTCGGTGGCCCGAAAACCTGCCGGACACAGTAATTCCGACTGTCTTGCCAAACGTGGCAATTAGGAACACTATTCTCCCATGATCCCTGGGGGGATTCGCAAAAAAGGTCTCGGGTTGAGGAGCCTGTCATGTATCTATTGCGTGTTTCTGTCCTGCAACAATTATTTCGTCTGTCCGGGCGCAACGGCGCTCTCGGCAGCCACCAGGAAAAGGGTTAGCCATGTTTGGCTGGATAACCCGGTTCAGTTTGCAGTTCCGCATCCTGGTTCTCGCGCTCGCCGCCGGAGTCATCGCCTTCGGCGTCATAAACGTTCCCCACATCGCGGTGGACACCATGCCTGAGTTCGCACCCGCGCAGGTGGAGATCCAGACCGAGGCCCTTGGCCTCTCCGCTGCCGAAGTTGAGCAGCTCATTACCTCCCCAATGGAAGCCGACCTCCTCAATGGAGTGGCTTGGCTGGATGAAATCCGCTCGAAGTCTGTACCGGGGTTGTCATCAATCGAACTCGTGTTTGAGCCTGGCACGGATCTTCTGCGTGCCCGCCAGCTGGTGGCGGAAAGGATGACACAGGCCGTGGCCCTGCCGAACGTATCGGCCCCACCGCTGATCATGCAACCCATGTCATCCACCAGCCGCGTCCTGATGGTCCGGTTGAACTCCAAGCAGCTCTCCGGCATCGAGATGTCCGTCCTGGCACGGTGGAAGATTAAGCCGCGGCTGATCGGCATTCCGGGTGTGGCGAACGTGTCCATCTGGGGCCAGCGCGAGCAGCAGCTGCAGGTCGAAGTCACCCCTACGCAACTGCGCGACAAGGGCATCACCCTGGAGCAGGTCATTAAGACCACCGGCAATGCCGTCTGGGTCTCGCCGTTGAGCTTCCTCGAGGCGTCGACGCCGGGCACCGGCGGGTTCGTCGAGTCCCCCAGCCAGCGTTTGGGCATCCAGCATGTCCTGCCGATCCGCACCCCGGCGGATTTGGCCAAGGTCAGTGTGGAGGATGCGCCCCAGCCGATGCTGCTGGGTGATATCGCCCAGGTCAAGGAAGACCATCAGCCCCTGATCGGCGACGCCGTTGTCGGGCAGGACGCCGGCCTGATGTTGGTCGTTGAAAAGTTCCCCGGTACCAGCACCGTACAGGTCACCGAGGATATTGAAGCAGCCCTGAAGGACATGGAACCGGGCCTCACCGGAGTCCAGATCGACACCGGCGTCTTCCGCCCGGCGACGGCCGTCCAGGAAACCGTGGACGGTCTCGGCGTGGGGCTGCTGATCAGCCTGTTGGTCGCGGTGGCGCTTTTCTGGCTGCTCTTCCGCTCCTGGCGGGTCGCCGTGATCTCTCTTGTGGCGATCTCGACGACTGTCGTAGTGACAGCGGTGGTGTTGTTCGCGCAAAACGCCACGCTGAACGTCACCGTCCTCGTAGGCATCATCTTGGGGATGTCCGTCATCGTGGGCGACATTGTGGAGGACGTTCAAGCCCAGCGCCGCCGGCCCCTGGTCACCGAGGCCACGGAAACCGAGGCCACCCTGCGGTCACGCATCACTCGCGTCGTCCGGGGTATCCGCACCCCGCTCTTCCACGCCTCGCTCATCATGGTGATCACCCTCATCCCGACGCTGTTCCTGACCGGGGTGGGTGGCTCCTTCTTCCAGCCGCTCTTCTGGTCCCTGGCGCTGGCTCTCGCGGCCGGGCTGCTGGTCGGGATCTCTGCTACGCCGGTGCTGGCGCACATCCTGTTGCCGCGGGAGACCGCGCCGCGACGGGAGTCTCCTGCCGCCGGCCGCGCCCGGGCCTATTACGATCGCGCCCTGACAGGCGCCCGTTCCCGGAAGGCGCTCGGCCTTGTGGCTGTAGCCGTCATCGGGGTGCTGGGCCTCGCTGCCGGATCACAGTTGCTTGGTAACCGGCCGGTGGTCCCGACCCTGCCGGACAGAACCCTGCTCGTCCAGTGGGATTCCATGGCCGGCACTTCCAATGACGAGGTCCGCCGGATCGCTTCCAAAGCCTCCGACGAACTGCGCGCGTTGCCGGGCGTATCCGGGGTCGGCGGGCATATCGGCCGCGCCATCACCTCTGATCAGGTGGTCGGCAACAGCTCTGCCGAGCTGTGGGTGTCGGTTGCCCAGGACGCTGACTTCGGTGAGACGGAGCAGGCCATCCGGGACGTGGTCCAGGGCTACCCCGGCATCGCGCATAACGTCGTGAACTACTCGCAGCAGAAGATCGGCGACATGCGGACGAGCCTGGAACCGGGCTTTGCGGTCCGGGTCTACGGCACTGATATGTCCATCCTCCGCGAAAAGTCCGAAGAGGTCCGTAAGGCGCTGGAGAACATCAACGGCGTCAAGAACCCGACGATCAATGCCAGCGCCACCGCCCCCATCGTGGAAGTTGAGGTCAACCTCGAAGCCGCCCAGAAGGTCGGCATCAAACCCGGCGACGCCAGGCGCGCCTCAGCGGCACTCATGCAGGGCATAGTCGTCGGCAACCTTTTCGAACAGCAGAAGGTGTTTGAAGTCGTCGTGCGTGGTGCGGTAGACGTCAGGGATGATCTGACCAGCATCCGTGAACTGCTCCTCGACACCCCCAACGGAGGCCACGTCCAGCTGGGCGAGATCGCCGCCGTCCGCCTGGTCCCCAACGAAGTCGTCATCCAGCACGACGACACCTCGCGGCGGATCGACGTTGTGGCCGAAGTTAGCGGGAGGCCGCTGGCAGATGTCCAGCGCGACATCGAAGCTGCAGTCCAGCAGATCCAGTTCCCGCTCGAATACCACGCCGAGATGCCGAAGAAGTACAGCGAACTGCAGGCTGCCGACACACTCGTGCTGTGGCTGGCAGCGGCTGCCCTGCTCGGTGTGCTGTTGCTGCTCCAGACGACGGTCCGGAGCTGGAAGCTAGCCCTCGCCGTCTTCCTGGCCCTGCCGGCGGCGCTCGCCGGTGCTGCTCTGGCCGCCTGGATCGGCTCCGGCTCGCTCTCGTTGCTCTCACTGACGGCGCTGGCAGCGGTTCTGGCCATCGCTGCCCGCAACGCGGCAACGTTGTCCGCCCGGGTCGACGAACTGTGGCGCTCCGCGCCGCAGACGTCCCACGCCGAGGTTGTTCTGATGGCCGCCCGGGACCGGGTCGCACCGGTCCTCAAATCGGCCCTGATCACCATTGCGGTCCTGATCCCGCCCGCCCTGATCGGCGGCACCGTGGGCCAGGCCCTGATCGTCCCGATGCTCCTGATCATTGCGGGTGGCCTCGTCACCACAACGCTGGTGGCACTGTTGGTGCTGCCTCTACTGACCCTGTGGTTTGGTCCCCGCACCGCACCAGAAGAGTGGTCGGAAGTCTACGAATCGGAAATCCCCGTTCAGCCCGTTATGCAGGAAAAGGTGGAAGCAAAATGACCAGCCAAAAGCCCCAACGGCGCCTGCCCCTGGCGGCCGCTGTCTGTGCCGCCCTCGTGTTCGCCCTTCCGGCCTGCGCCCAGCCCGCGGCCGCCCCCGCATCCGTGGGCGAGGCCCCCGCCAAGGTGGAGAAGAATGCCACGACCGGCATCGCGAAACTGACCTTGACCGAGAACGGTTTGAAGCGGCTCGAGGTGAAGACCGAGCCTGCCGCTGCCGGCACGGGAACGGACGTGCTGCTGCCCTACGCCGCCCTGATGTATGACGCCAGCGGCAAGACCTGGGTGTACAGCAACCCGGCCCCGCGGGTTTTCGAGCGCCAGGCCGTCACCGTAACCAAGGTGGAAGCAGGCGTGGTTACGGCCAGCGCGGGCCCCGCCGTCGGGACTGCGGTGGTAACGGTAGGCGCGGCAGAACTGTTCGGCGCCGAGTTCAATACAGGTAAATGACATGCGCCGGATAGTCGCCGCCAGTCTACGGTTCAGATCGATCATCATCGCGATGGCGGCTGCGCTGATGATCGTGGGCGGCGCACAGCTCAGCAGTGCCTCGGTGGACGTGTTCCCTGAGTTTGCTCCGCCGAAGGTGGAAGTCCAGACAGCATGCCTGGGACTCACCGCCGCCGAAGTCGAACAACTTGTGTCCGTCCCTATGGAAGAGGCCTTCAACGGCATCGATGGCCTCAATCACATGCGGTCCAAGTCGGTATCTCAACTCTCGTCCATCGTGCTGGAATTTGAAAACGGCACCGATCTGCTGACAGCCCGGCAACTGGTGTCCGAGCGGATGGCCACGGTCATACCGACCCTCCCCACCTGGGCAGCGCCGCCGCTGATGCTGCAGCCGCTGTCCTCGACCAGCCGTGTCATGAAGATCGGCCTGTCCTCGGACACCCGCTCACTCATCGAGATGTCGATGATTTCCTACTGGAACATCAGGGCTCATCTGCTCCGCGTTCCGGGGGTGGCCAACGTCGCCATCTGGGGAGAACGCCTCCAGATGCTTCAGGTACAGGTTGATCCGGCCAAACTGGCCGCGAACAACGTGACACTGGACAGTGTGATGAACTCCACCTCCGACGCCTTGGACGCCGGGTTGCTCAAGTATTCGCCGGGTGCCCTGATCGGTACCGGCGGCGCCCTTGAGACGCCCAGCCAGACCATGGGGATCCGTCACGTGCAGCCCATCACTTCGCCGGCCGAACTGGCAAAGGTGGCCGTGGAGGACCGGGGGGACCAGCCGCCGCTGCGGCTCTCCGATGTGGCAAACGTGGTGGAAGACCATCAGCAACTGATCGGTGACGCTGTCATTAACGGCGGCCCCGGACTCATGCTGATCGTCGAAAAGCTCCCGTGGGGCAACACCCTCGAAGTGACGCGGGGGGTGGAAGAGGCGCTGCAGCAGCTCGCACCGGGGCTCACCGGGATCGCCGTGGACACGACCCTGTTCCGGCCGGCGACCTTCATCGAGGAATCCCTGGGCAATCTGAGCGTGGCTCTTCTGCTGGGTTGCCTTTTGGTCATCCTGGTGCTGAGCGTCTTCCTCTTCCAGTGGCGGACTGCGCTGGTCAGCGTGACAGCCATCCCGTTGTCACTGGTGGCTGCGGCGCTTGTGTTGTATTGGACCGGAGGCACAGTCAACACGATGGTGCTTGCGGGATTGGTGATTGCCGTCGGGGTGGTGGTCGACGATGCGATCATCGACGTCGAAAACATCGTCAGGCGGCTCCGCCATCACCGGGCAAGTGGCAGCACTGATAGTACTGCCAGAGTGGTGGTCAATGCCTCGCTTGAGGTCCGCGGACCGATTGTGTATGCCACCCTGATCATCGTCGCAGCGACTGTGCCGATTTTCTTCCTGGACGGGTTGACCGGCGCGTTCTTCCGGCCATTGGCCACCTCGTACACCCTTGCGGTCATGGCGTCCATGCTTGTCGCGCTTACCGTCACCCCGGCCATGGCCTACATCTTCCTTCGAAATGCCAAACTGGAGGACCGGGATCCGCCGGTGGTCAGGGTGCTAAAGCGCTGGTACGCCAGCGCGCTCCGGCCCATTGTCCGCCGGCCGGTCCCGGGGTACGTTGCCCTCGCCAGCCTGGGCGTCGTCGGGATCGTTCTGGCCCCGCTACTGGGCCAGTCGTTGTTGCCGTCCTTCAAGGAACGGGACTTCCTGATGCACTGGGTCACCACGCCCGGCACGTCAAACTCCGAGGAGGTCCGGGTCAGCCAGCTGGCCTGCAAGGAACTCATGACGATTCCGGGCGTGAACAATTGCGGGTCCCATATTGGACAGGCCTTCGCCGCCGATGAGGTGGTGGGCGTCAATTTCGGTGAGAACTGGATCAGCGTTGACCCCGCCGTCGACTATGACGAAACGCTGGCGTCAATCCAGTTGGTAGTTGACGGCTACCCGGGAATTACGCGGGACGTCCAGACCTACCTCAAGGAACGCATCCGCGAGGTACTTACGGGCACGGGTTACGCCGTTGTTGTCCGCGTGTACGGCGATGACCTGGCGGTTCTGCGCGAGCAGGCGGACAAGCTCAAAACCATCCTGGGCGGCATCGAGGGAGCCATCGGCGCGAAGGTTGCGCTCCAGGCCAACGTTCCGCAGATCGATGTGGAAGTGGACCTGGACGCCGCCAACCGTTACGGGCTGAAGCCAGGGGATGTCCGCCGCGCGGCGGCTACCTTGGTGTCTGGCGAGGAAGTCGGCGACGTGTACCGCGACGGCAAGGCCTACGATGTCCAGGTGTGGAGCGCGCCGGAAACCCGCACGAGTGTCACGAGTATTGAGAACCTCCCGCTCGATACACCGAGCGGCGAGAGGATCCGGATGGCGGATGTGGCCAAGATCTCGGTGAAGCCAACGCCGAACGTGATTGAGCGTTCGGAAGGCTCCCGGCGCATCGACGTCAGCGCCAACGTCAAGGAGGGCGATCTCGCCAAGGTCGTGGAGAAGCTGAAGTCCGAGATGGAGTCGGTTGAGTTCCCGGTCGGCTACGAAGCGGTCGTGCTCGGCGAATACGCGGAACGGCAGGCCGCCTCGCAGCGCCTGCTGCTCTACTCGATTGGCGCGGTCATCGTCGTCTTCCTCCTGCTCCAGGCGGCGTTCCGCAGTTGGCGGCTGGCGATCCTGGCCATCCTGACGCTGCCGGTCGCCCTGGTGGGTGGGGTGATCGCCGCGCACCTGAGCGGAGGCATCCTATCGCTGGGGTCCTTGGTCGGCTTCCTGACGCTGATGGGTATTGCGGCCCGCAATGGCATCCTGCTGATCAATCACTGCCAGCACCTCGAACAGTACGAGGGGATGCCCTTCGGCCGGGACCTGGTGCTGCGCGGAGCTGCAGAGCGGTTGTCCCCGATCCTGATGACCACCCTTGCTACCGCGTTGGCCCTCGTGCCTCTGGTGGTCATGGGCAACATTCCGGGCCATGAGATCGAACATCCCATGGCGGTGGTGATTCTGGGCGGTCTCGTCACGTCGACGCTGGTCAACCTGTTCATCGTCCCCTCGCTGTACTTGCGGTTTGCCAAGAAGGGCCCGGCACGTGAGCGCCGGCCCCGTCAGGCCGAGCCGGCCCCGGCCGTCTAGCCGCAACCAACCCACCACTACGAGAGGCTAAAACAGATGTCGAAGCGAAGAGAACGATTCACGGCGTACGGCTCCGCAGTTCTGCTCGTGCTGGGTACGCTGACGGTGACGTCGGCAGCCACGGCGACGGCGGCGGCGGCGCCCAATCCCCAGGACCTCTGCGGAAAAGGCACGGCGATCAAATTAGACCGCTCAGCCTTCCCACGCACCCCGGAGATTGAGAACAAGTGGTTCCCGCTCGAGCCCGGCATGCAGTTCACCACGACGGGCACGGTGGTCTCGGGCAAGGAGACGAGCAAGCGCACGGTCATCTCCACGGTGACCGGGCTGACCAAGATGATCGACGGCGTCAACACCCAGGTGGTGTGGGACCGGGACTTCACTGACGGTGAGCTCGCGGAATCAGAATTGGCCTTCTTTGCGGAGACGAAGAAAGGAACCGTGTGGCTGTTCGGCGAGTATCCCGAAGAGTATGAAAACGGGGAGCTCGCGGGCGCGCCGAGCACCTTCATCAGTGGAATCGACAAGGCCCAGGCGGGGATCGCCATGCTGGACCACCCCCGCCCGAAGGCCCCCGCTTACCCCCAGGCCTCCGCACCCAGCGTGGACTTCCTGGACTGCGCGAAGGTCCTGAACAAGGACCAACGCGTCTGCGTCAAGACAGGTTGCTACCACGATGTGGTGGAGATCGTTGAATCCAACCCGCTGGAGCCGCTAAGCAGCGCCGGCAAACAGCACAAGTTCTATTCCAAGAAGACCGGCCTGATCAAGGTCACGGCCGAGGGCGGGGATGACCAGGAGAATATGGAGCTGGTCAAGATCAAGAAGCTCAGCAGCTCGGAGCTGAAGCGCATCAACGAACAGGCATTGATGCAGGACAGCCGCGGCTACACCGTCAGCACGGACGTCTACGCCAAGACGCCCCGCGCGGTCGTGGCAAAGTCCTCAAGCCACAGCGGCCGGTCTCTGCACAACGACTGGTAGGCGGGGAAGCGCCGAAAGGCGGTCAGCAACAGAAGAGCTCCGGCCGGGTTTCCCCGGCCGGAGCTCTTCTGTGGACGGCCTTACTTCACGTCCTCGTCCACCCAGTCCATGGACTTGGTGATGGCCTTCTTCCAGAGGCGCATCTGACGGTCCCGCTCTGCCGCTTCCATCTTCGGTTCCCAGCGCTTGTCCTCGGACCAGTTGGCCGAGCACTCGCCCAGGTCCTTCCAGAAGCCGACGGCGAGGCCGGCGGCGTAGGCGGCGCCCAGGGCGGTGGTCTCGACGACCTTCGGCCGGATCACCGGCACGCCGAGGATGTCCGCCTGGAACTGCATGAGCGCGTCGTTGGCGACCATGCCGCCGTCGACCTTGAGCTCAGTAAGCGGCACGCCGGAGTCTGCGTTGACGGCGTCGAGGACTTCACGGGTCTGGAAGGCGGTCGCCTCCAGCGCGGCACGGGCGATGTGGCTCTTGTTCACGAAGCGGGTCAGGCCGACGATCGCACCGCGGGCATCGGAACGCCAGTACGGGGCAAAGAGGCCGGAGAACGCCGGGACGATGTACACGCCGCCGTTGTCCTTCACGGAAGCCGCCAGGGTCTCCACTTCCGGGGCACTGCTGATCATGCCGAGGTTGTCCCGCAGCCACTGAATGAGTGAACCGGTGACTGCAATCGAGCCCTCCAGCGCGTAGTGCGGCTTGGCGTCACCCAGCTTGTAGCCGAGGGTGGTCAGCAGTCCGTTTTTGGAGTGGACGATTTCCTCCCCCGTGTTGAAGATCAGGAAGCAGCCCGTGCCGTAGGTGTTCTTGGCTTCCCCGGCCTCGAACGCCGCCTGGCCGAACGTCGCCGCCTGCTGGTCGCCCAGGATGCCTGCGACCGGTACTTCGCGCAGCAGCTGGGAGGTGTGGACCGTGCCATAGACCTCGGAGGAGGACTTGATGGCCGGCATCATCGAGGCCGGCACCCCGAAGGCATCCATGATTTCCTGGTCCCAGGACAGCGTCTCCAGGTCCATGAACATGGTCCGGGAGGCGTTGGTGACGTCGGTGGCGTGCACGCCGCCGTCGGTCCCGCCGGTCAGGTTCCAGAGCACCCAGCAGTCGGTGTTGCCGAAGACCAGGTTGCCGGCTTCGGCCTTGGCGCGTGCGCCGTCGACGTTGTCCAGGATCCATTTGATCTTGGTGCCGGAGAAGTAGGTCGCGAGTGGCAGGCCCACCTTCTGTTTGAAGCGTTCCGGTCCCCCGTCCTTGGCCAGTTCGTCCACGATCGGCTGGGTGCGGGTGTCCTGCCACACGATCGCGTTGTAGATGGCCTTGCCGGTGGTCTTGTCCCAGACGACGGCGGTTTCGCGCTGGTTGGTGATGCCGACGGCGGCGATGTCGTGCCGGGTCAGGTTCGCCTTGGACAGGGCGGAGGCGATGACCTCGCGGGTGTTGTCCCAGATCTCGGCGGGGTCGTGCTCCACCCAGCCGGCCTGCGGGAAGATCTGCTCGTGCTCCATCTGCCCGGAGGAGACAATGTGGCCGCTGTGGTCAAACACGATGGCGCGGGTGCTGGTGGTGCCCTGGTCAATGGCGATTACGTACTGGTTCATGTTGACGTCCTTGTCTATCTGGCCTTGTTGGGTTTGCTCTGGCTGGGGTGGAAACTACTTGGCGACGGTGACAACGATCGGCACGACAGCTGCCACGAGACCGGCGAGTCCGCCGCCGATCAGGGGTCCCACGACCGGGATCCACGAGTAGCTCCAGTCGCTGGAGCCCTTGCCCTTGATCGGAAGCAGGGCGTGGGCGATGCGCGGGCCGAGGTCACGGGCCGGGTTGATGGCGTAACCGGTGGGGCCGCCGAGTGAGGCACCGATGCCGACAACCAGCAGGGCGACGGCCAGCGGGCCCAGTCCCGAAGGAATGCCGCCGAACATCAGGATGACGAAGACGAGGACAAAGGTGCCGATTATTTCCGTGATCAGGTTCCACGGGGTGGAGCGGATGGCCGGGCCGGTGGAGAAGACGGCAAGCTTGCTGGCGGGCTCGGGCTCGACGTCGAAGTGCTGCTTGTGGGCCAGCCACATCACGACGGCGCCCAGGAAGGCACCCAGCAGTTCACCGCCGAAGTAGGTCAATGTGGACGCAAATTCGACCTTGACGCCGGGAGCGTACTCCGCCTTGCCGTTGAGCAGCAGGCCCAGGGTGACAGCGGGGTTCAGGTGGGACCCGGACCTGGCGGCGACGTACACACCGGCGAAGACGGCGATGCCCCATCCCCAGGTGACCATCAGGAAGCCGCCGTTGTTGCCTTTCGTGCCTTTGAGGGCGACGTTGGCCACAACGCCGCAACCCAGCAGGGTCAGCATCCCGGTGCCGAATACTTCGGACAGGAAAACTATTCCAAGAGACATCTTTGACTCCTCTTTTTTCTGTTGTCAGCCCTTCGCGAGTTTGAAGGGCCGTTGGGCCGGCAGCGTGTTCGCGCTGCCGGCCGGCCACTGCGCCGGCCGCCGGGGCGGACCGCGCAGTCTTTGCGCCCGGGCATCCCTGCCCGGGCACGCAAGTATTTTTCAGGAGACCAGGCTGTGGACCCGGACGCCGTGGAACCGCTTGAGCACCTCCTGAGCGTGGCTGAACTCGGAGGACCGCGTTGCCGCGTCCCAGCCCAGCGGGCCGGACAGGATTTCGGCAACCTCGTTGAGGAGCTCGCCGGTCACCAGGCCCCGGAAGGCGAGGGAGGTGCGGCGGATCAGTACGTCGACCAGGTGCCCGATCTGTTCGTTCTGCGCCATGAACTCCAGTTCACGGACGCTGAGTTCGCGGGTGGATTGCAGCAGCCGGTCGGGGGCGCCGGCCGCGGATGCGTCCAGGAAGTTGATGACTTCCTCGGCGCGGGTTCCGTAGCGGGTCAGGAGTCCTGCGACCCGGTCGGCGTCGCGGCCGGCCGACATGTGGGCCTTGATCCACCGTTGGACGCCGTCAACACTGTCCGGGAAGCCGGCGCCGCCGCCGATGGCGAGCTGCGCCGTCGACACCTTCCGTTCCAGTCCGAGTTCCGCGAGAACGCGGTCGCTCAGGTGTTCCGCGAGGGCCCGGAAGGTGGTCCACTTTCCGCCCACCAGGCTGAGGACGACGGCGCCGCTGCCGCCGGCTCCACCGGCTGCCGGCACCGAGCCGCCGCGGCGCTCGATCCGGTAGTCGCGGCTGACGAAGCCCGGCTGGGTGGCGTCGTGCTTCGGAAGCGGACGCACACCGGAGAAGGTGTAGACGATCCGTTCCCGGTCCACGGCAATGTCGGGGAAAACGTGGCCGATCAGCTCAAGGAAGTAGTCAATCTCGGCCTCGGTGCAGACGGCGTCCTCGGTCATGTCCGCGTCGACGTCCGTGGTTCCAACGAGGACCCTGTCCCCCATGGGGTAGATCAGCACGATCCGGCCGTCGGTGTGCTCGAAGAAGATTTCCCTCCCGTTGCAGGCCGCGAGCAGCTCCGGGTGGTCCAGGACAATGTGCGAACCCTTGGTGCCGCCCATGAAGGAGGACGCCGCGCCCATGGCTTCGTTGGTCAGATCGACCCAGGCGCCGGTGGTGTTGACGATCACGTCGGCGGTGAAGTCGAAGAGCTCCCCGGTGAGTTCGTCGCGGAGCCGTACCCGGCTGCCGGTCCCGGAGCCCGCCGTTCCTTCCATCGAGACGAGCGAGACGTAGTTGCTGGCGCGGGCGGTGCCGCCCGGAGCGCCGGCTTTTTCGCCGTCCTGCAGCACGTCGAGGGTCAGCCGCTCCGGGTTATGGACCGACGCGTCGAAGTAGGTTGCCGCATATTTGATGCCCGGGTGCAGGCGCGGGAGCTCCGCCAGGGCGCGCTTGCGGCCGCGGAACTGGTGGCGCGGCACGCTGCCGCCGTCGCGGGAGAAGAAGTCATACATGCTCAGGCCAAGCTTGATCAGGAAGGCGCCGCGCTCCTGGGGGGCGCCCCGCTGTTTGTGGGTCAGGAAACGAAGCGGCGCCGCTAGGACGCCGGAAAAGGTGCTGAAGATAGGGATAGTAGTCTGCAGCGGTTTGACGTAGTGCGGAGCGATGCGCAGGAGCCGGTTGCGCTCGACCACGGACTCCTGGACGAGCCGGAACTCGCCGTTTTCGAGGTACCGGATTCCGCCGTGGATCATATGCGAGGAAGCCCCGCTGGCGCCCTGGCAGTAGTCGCCGCGTTCCACGAGGGCAACATCGACACCCTGCAGTGCCAGGTCCCGGAAAGTACCCACTCCATTGATTCCGCCGCCGATGATCAGCACCTGTGCGTTCCGCCGCGACCGCAGCTTCTGCACGGGTAAACGAGTGCCGGCCGGCTCCTGGTTGCGGGCTGATTCCTTAGATCCCAAAACTGCTCCCTGGGGTTTGGTTCTGTGCGGCGCGCCACGGGGCGCGTCGCCGTTCAACACTATTGTTTGGAATAATGGAAAATGGTGTCAAGCACTATGCACAAACGTGCAGAACGGAATGTGGGAATTGCCTTCACGCCAGTCCGACGCCCTCCGCGCGGCCCAGTTGTATTACCTCCAGGACCTGACCATGGACGCGATTGCCCGTGAACTCCGGACCTCCCGGTCGACCGTCTCCCGGCTGCTGTCCTCGGCACGGGAATCCGGCCTCGTGCAGATCCAGATCCGCAGCCCTCTCGATACCGGCCCCGAGCTGGAAAGCATGATCCGCGCCGAATACAAGGTGGACGTTCATGTCGTTCCCGTAGTGGACACGCTGAATGAGGCGGAAACACTGGACAGAGTGGCCATGCAGGCCGCCCGCACCATCGGCCCGCTGGTGGATTCCAACGCCATCATCGGCGTCGCCTGGGGCTCGACCCTCAGCGCCGTCAGCCGGCACCTGACCCGGAAGATCACCCATGACAGCGTGATCGTCCAGCTCAACGGCGCCGGAAACATGCAGACCACCGGCATCACCTACGCCTCGGACATCATGCGCCGCTTCGGAAGCGCGTACGGGGCGCGGGTGGAGCAGTTCCCGGTGCCCGCGTTTTTTGATCACGCCGCGACCAAGAAGGCGATGTGGAATGAGCGTAGTGTGCAGCGCGTCCTCGAGCTTCAGGCCCGGATGAGCATTGCCATTTTCGGGGTCGGATCGGTCGACGCCGACTACCCCAGCCACGTCTATGCCGGCGGCTACCTCGATGAGGACGATCTGAGCATCCTGGCCAGCTCGGACGTGGTCGGTGACGTGGCCACCGTGTTCTTCCGGGCGGACGGTTCCTCGGACGGAATCATCCTCAACGAGCGTTCCACCGGGCCGGACCTCGCGCAGCTGCGCCAGGTCCGGCGGCGGATCTGCGTGGTGTCCGGCGCGTCCAAGATCAACGGCCTGCGCGGTGCGCTCGCCTCCGGCCTGGCCACGGACCTGATCCTCGACGAGGCCAGTGCCCGGCGGCTGGTCCGGTTCGACGGCCTGTCCTGAGCGGTCCCAGGGGACCGGCAGGTGGCCGGCCGTCCCGGACGGCCTGCGCTGCGCGGCCTGTGCTGCGCGGCCTGTGCTGCGCGGCCTGACCGGCAGGTGCCGCGGCAATGGGTAAAGTCGTTGCTATGAGAATCTCCCCCCGGACGTCCCTGAACAACGGCGTGATGATCGACCGGCTGGGATTCGGGCTGTACAAAGTCCCTCCTGACGATGCCGCCTCGCTCGTAACCATGGCGCTGGAAGCCGGCTACCGCCACTTCGACACGGCAGCCATGTACGGGAACGAAACGGGCGTGGGCAAGGGCATCGGTGCCCTTGCCGGGTTCGAAGGCGCCGGCAGCGGGTCCGGTGAGCTGTCTCCCGCCCTGTCCCGCCAGGACCTCTTCGTCACAACCAAGGTCTGGAACGATGATCACGGCTACGACGCGACCATGCGGGCATTTCACACCTCGATGTCCAACCTGGGCCTGGAGTACATCGACCTCTACCTGATCCATTGGCCCTGCCCCAAGAAGGGCCTGTACGCGGAAAGCTACCGGGCCATGGAGACGCTCTACCGCGAGGGCAAGGTCCGGGCGATCGGAGTGTCGAATTTCCAGCCCGACCACCTGGACCGGCTCATGGAGACGGCCGAGGTGGTGCCGGCCGTCAACCAGATTGAACTCCACCCCTGGCTTCAGCAGGCCGAGCTGCGCAAGAAGCACGACGCGCTGGGCATCCGCACGGAGGCGTGGAGCCCGCTGGGCCGGGGACAGGTGCTGCGTGACCCGGTGATTCTGGCCCTGGCCGCGGAACACGAACGCACCCCGGCCCAGATCATCCTCCGCTGGCAGCTCCAGCTGGGCAACATCACCATCCCCAAGGCCAGCTCCTCGGACCGGATCCGGGAAAACCGGACGGTGTTCGGCTTCGAACTCTCCGCCACGGACCTTGCCGACATTGCGGCGCTGGACCGCGGTTTCCGGACCGGCTCCCACCCCGACAACGTCAGCTAGGACCCGAACGAATGGAAAACGTGGACACCGAGTCCTCCCCCACGCCCCTGTTCAGCCATGAACTCGAGGCGCGGACCGTACCCGCCGAGGTGGTCCTGGCCGGCGTGAAAGTGGCCTACTGGACCTACGAGCCGGTCCGGGTCACGCCGGAAACCCGCACGGTCCTGGTGATCCACGGCTTCCGCGGCGACCACCACGGCCTGCTCCGGGTGGCCGACCAGCTCCCCGGCCTGCGCCTCATCATGCCTGACCTCCCGGGTTTCGGCGGCTCCGCCGCCTTCACGGCAGACGAGCACAGTGTGGAACGCTACGGACGCTTCATCGCCGAATTCATGGCTGCCCTGGGCCTGGGCCGGGACACGGTCCTGCTCGGCCACTCCTTCGGCTCGATCGTGGCGAGCCACTTCGTCGCAGCCAACCCGGGCACGGTTGCCGAGCTGATCCTCATCAACCCCATCGCCGCCCCCGCCCTCGAAGGCAACAAGGGGCTCATGACGAAGCTCGCAATCCTGTACTACGAGGCCGCCGCCCGTCTCCCCCGTACACTCGGACACGCCCTGCTGCGCAGCCAGCTGATCGTCCGCGTGATGAGCGAAGCCATGGCCAAGACCCCGGACAAGGCGCTGCGGCGGTTCGTCCACGCCCAGCACAGCGCCTATTTCTCCGCCTTCGCGAACCGCGAGAGCCTGCTCGAGGCGTTCAAGGCCTCCGTCGGGAACAACGTCTCCGAGGTGGCGTGCCGGCTGACCCTGCCGGTCCTCCTCATCGCCGGCGAAAAGGACCAAATCGCCGCCCTGCCGGACCAGTACAAACTCCTCGCCCTGTTGCCTGACGGACACCTGGACGTGATTCCCGGCGTCGGGCACCTGATCCACTACGAAACCCCGGAGTCCGCCGCCGGCTTCATCCTCCGCTTCCTGAAGGACCACACCGCGTGAAAATCCTCATCGATGCCCGCTTCACCCGGCTGGACCACCACGACGGGATCAGCCGCTACGGGGCGAGCCTCATCGCGGCCACGGCCAGGCTCGCCGACGTCTCCATGTTGATCAGTGACGTCCGGCAACTGGCCCTGCTGCCGGATGTGCCGTACACCCTGATCAACAGCCCGCTGTCCCCGGCCGAACTGTTTGTCGCTGCGAAGGTCAACAGGCTCGGCGCCGACGCCGTCGTGTGCCCCATGCAGACGATGGGCAGCTGGGGCCGGAAATACGCCCTCGTGTTGACCCTGCACGACCTCATCTACTACGAGCACCCTGCCCCGCCCGGCTTCCTGCCCGCCCCGGTCCGGATCCTCTGGCGCCTGTACCACAAGGCGTACTGGCCGCAGCGGCTCCTGCTCAACCGGGCCGACGTCGTCGCGACCATCAGCTCCACGACGGCGGCCCTGATCTCGAAGTACCGGCTCACCAGCCGCCCCGTACGGATCGTGGGCAACGCCCCGCAACCCGGCCTCAGCCCCCGGGACCCCGGGGCCGGGGCGGACAAGACGCTTCTCTACATGGGATCGTTCATGCCCTACAAGAACGTGGAGACCATGATCCGGGGCATGGCGGAACTGCCCGATATGACCTTGCATCTGCTCAGCCGAATCACCCCGCAGCGCAAGGCGGAACTGGAAGCCCTGGCGCCGGCGGGCGCGGACATCGTCTTCCACAATGGCGTGACCGACGCCGAGTATGAGTCCATGCTGGCCCGCACGACGGCCTTGGTCAGCCTCTCCCGGGCCGAAGGTTATGGCCTCCCCCTCGTGGAGGCCATGTCCCACGGCACGCCGGTGATCGCCAGCGACATCCCGATCTTCCGCGAAGTCGGCGGCGACGCGGTCAGCTATGTCCATCCGGGGTCTCCGGCCGAGTTCGCCGGGGCCGTTCGGAAGCTCGAGGAACCGGAGCTATGGAAGGAACGCTCGCGCCGTTCGGTGGAGCGTGCCGCCGAGTTCAGCTGGGACGAGTCCGCGCGCAGGCTGCTGGAAGTTGCCGAGCAGGCCGTCGCACTTCGCCGAGGCCGGCCTGGTAACTCGAAATAGCCGGGACGGAGCTGGCCAGCCCCGAACCAATCCGTGCCGCACCCGCCGCGAGGCCGGATGACGCCGGACCACAGGTTGCGGAGCACCCATTTGCCACAGAGTACCGCAACAGGAGCCGCCATTCCGGCCGTCTGTGGCGAATGGCCGCCGGTGAGGGAGCCCGACCAGGCCAAGCCGACAGGTCCCGGTTTATCTCAGTGACGGGAAGACACAGATCGGGGTGTTCCAGCTCGGCTGAACTTAGATAACTCGACGTGCTGCGCCAACGCCGGAAAGAACCAGCCCGGAAGCAATGCTGACCGGCCGGGAACGTTCGCTAGAGGACGTCGACGCCGTCGAGGCGCAGCTGGACGGGGTCGTCACTGCGTTTCGCGGCAGCAGCGGCCTTGACCGCCCTCATCACCTTGGTGGCTTCCGCGGCCTGGGCGTACGGAATGAACAGCAGGGTCCGGACGTCGCCGGCCGCGCTCCGGGCCGGAGCTTTCCCGCCCGCGGTTCCTGGTCCCGGGGCGGCACCGGGCGCCAGCATCAGAGGCGCGGGCCCGGCGGTCCTCAGCACGGCACCCTCCGCGCCCAGCCGCTGCTCGACGGCCTGTGTGAAGTGTCCGACGGCGGTCCGGCCGCCCGTGACGGAGGCGATCCGGACGGCCGGCGGCAGCTGCAGCTCCTGCCGCAGTGCGAGCTCGCGATGCGCGTAGCCGGCGGGATCCCAACGCAGCAGGGCGCCCACGCCGGCCGTGTCGTCGGCGGTGATGACCACCAGGCCCCGGTCGGCGGCCGGGCGCACGAGGGCCGCGGCGTTGAACCAGCGGCGGACGGCGTCCTCCCCGGCCCGGAGGTTTTCGCGGCGCAGCAGCGAGTCGCCATCGAGCAGCAGCGCGGCAGCGTAACCGCCGGCGGCGACGGGTTCCGCCCCGACGGTCGCCACCACGAGCGCCTTGGCGTCGGGAACGGTGGCCAGCACCCTGTCGCCGGAGGAGGTGATGACCGGCTTGCCGGGAAAGGCGCGGCCGAGTTCTTCTGCCGTGCGCAGCGCCCCCGTGGCGCCCCGCCGGAGCCGGACACCGTTGCAGGTGCTGCAGCGCCAGGCGGGAGCCGGCGTCGAACACCAGCGGCATTGCGGCACGGCGGAACTCCCGGTAGACCCGGCAACGGCGAGCGGCCCGCTGCACGCGGCACAGCGGGCCGGTTCACGGCAGTTCTCGCAGGCCAGGGAGGGGGCGTAGCCGGCCCGGGCCACCTGCACCAGGACCGGGCCCCGTTCGAGGCCTTCCTTGGCGGCGCGCCAGGCCGCGGCGGGCAGCCGGGCCACCCTGGCCAGCGGATCGTGCTCCAGCTCGAAGCTGTCGGCGGTGTTCAGCACGCGCGGAACGGTCCGCCGCACCACGGTACGGTCCGCTTCGACGGGCCAGGCCCAGCCTGATTCGACCAGCCGCTGCGTCTCGGTGCTGCGCGCGTGTCCTGCGAGCAGGCAGGCTGCACGCTCCTGGCCGGCGCGGAGCAGCAGGACCTCGCGGGAGTGCGCATACGGGGAGCGCTGCTCGATGTGCAGGTCATCGCCGTCGTCCCAGCAGACCACGAGTCCGAGGTTGCGGACCGGAGCGTACGCGGCGGAGCGGGTGCCGACGGCGACGCCGGCTGCGCCGCTGAGGATCCGCAGGAAGCTCCGGTAGCGCGGTGTCTGGCCGTCGTCCGCAGTGAGCCGGGCGATGTCACCGGCTGGAAGGAGTTGAAGCAGGGCCGCCTCCACCCGGTCCAGGTCCCGGTAGTCAGGCACCACCACGACGGCGCCGCGGCCGGACAGGCGGACCGCGGCGACGGCTTCGGCGATCATCCGGGGCCAGCCTCCGGGACCGTAGCCCTGGAGCGCGCTGAGCACGGCCCGGGGCGCCTCCCCCGCACTGAGATGCTGGAGGAAGGCCGGACCGTTGCGGTAGCCCGACCAGCTTGAGGACTCCAGCCCGGCAGGAAGAGCCGCACCCGCATCGTCGTCGGCCCCGGCCTCCGCAAACAGGGCCGGATCCAGGTGCCCCTCCGGAGCGGCTTCTTTTTCCAGTTTCGCCATCCGCGGCGGCACCGCGACGCGCAGGACGTCGCTGACGGTTCCGGCATAGCGTGCCGCCACGCGCCCGGCGAGCTCCAGGACGGCAGGGGTGAGTACGGGAACCGGAGAAACGATCTTGTGCAGCGGCACGAGGGCGTGGCCGGCGTCGGAGTCGGCCACCCGCGCCACGAGGTAGCCGGGCAGTTCCTGGCCGTTGAACTTCACCTTCACGCGGGCGCCGGGCTGTGCCGCGGCGTCGAGGTCCGCGGGGACGCTGTAGTCGAACGGCCTGTCCAGGTGCGGGAGGGACGATTCAAGCTGGACCCGTGCCACCGGCAGCTCGGCCGCGAGGACAGGACCTGATGCCGCAGACGCAGCTGAGGAAGTGGGGAAGCCCTGGAGCAGCGAGAGCTGGCGGGGCCCGTCCGGCGCTGGCGCGCCGCCATGGACCGCGGTCATGGCGTTTCCCTCCCTTCAGCTCAACAAAAAAGTAGCCAGGCCCCCGGGACGGCGGCCTGGCTACAGCACATCACACGGCAGTGACATTTAACGGCACTGACATTTAAGCGTTGAAGAATGCCTTCAGCTCATCGACGCGGTCCAGCCGCTCCCAGGTGAAGTCCGGATCCTCGCGGCCGAAGTGGCCGTGGGCTGCAGTCTTGGCGTAGATCGGGCGCTTGAGGTCCAGGGCATCGATGATGGCGCGCGGGCGCAGGTCGAAGATCTCGGCGATCGCGGCGCTGATCCTGGCCGGATCCACCGTCTCGGTGCCGAAGGTCTCCACATAGGTGCCGACCGGACGGGCCTGTCCGATCGCGTAGGCGATCTGGATCTCGGCTCGCTTCGCGAGTCCGGCAGCCACCACGTTCTTCGCCACCCAGCGCATCGCGTAGGCCGCCGAGCGGTCCACCTTGGACGGATCCTTGCCGGAGAAGGCACCGCCGCCGTGGCGGGCCATGCCGCCGTAGGTGTCGACGATGATCTTTCGTCCCGTGAGGCCGGCGTCGCCGACCGGGCCGCCGATGACGAAGGCGCCGGCCGGGTTCAGGATGTTCTTGGTCCGCGAGATGTCCAAGTTGGACATCGCCATGACCGGATCGACCACATACGCGGCCAGGTCGGCGCGGAGCTGGTCCAGGCTGGCGCCTTCGGCGTGCTGGCTGGAGATGACGACCGTTTCGACCGAGACCGGGAGCTCGCCGTCGTAGCCCACGGTGACCTGGGTCTTGCCGTCGGGGCGGAGGTAGGACAGTTCGCCGTTCTTGCGGACCTCGGTGAGCCGCTCAGAGAGGCGGTGCGCGAGCCAGATCGGGACCGGCATGTAGGAGGGGGTCTCGTCGCTGGCGTAGCCGAACATGAGGCCCTGGTCGCCGGCGCCCTGGAGGTCGTAGTCGTCCTCCTGGCGTCCCTCGCGGGCTTCGAGCGAGTTGAACACGCCGCCCGCGATGTCGTTGGACTGCTGGCCGATCGAGACGGACACACCGCAGCGGGCGCCGTCGAAGCCGTTGGCCGAGGAGTCGTAGCCGATGCCGAGGATGGTCTCGCGGACGATCTGCGGGATCTCGACGTAGGCGTCGGTGGTGACCTCGCCGGCCACGTGGACCAGGCCGGTGGTGGCCAGTGTTTCCACGGCAACCCGGGACTCGGGGTCCTTGGCGAGCAGGGCGTCGAGGATCGCATCGCTGATCTGGTCACAGATCTTGTCTGGGTGCCCCTCGGTCACCGACTCGGACGTGAACAGCCGGAGCGAGGCGGGCGTGGACCCGTGGAAATCAGGGATGTGCAGCGGTAAAGTCACTCAACTACCTTACTGGTTGGAAAACGGACGTCCGGCGGCGTGTGTCCCCATGCTAAGGAGACCTTGATGACGCCAGGGCTCAGGCCGGCGGGACAACCCGGCTCAACTCGGCGCTGATGCGGTCAATGACGGCAGCCGCGACGTCGGATTTGGAACCCGACGCCTCTTGGGGTTCGGAGCCGGAGCGGGAAAGGATGACTACGGAGTTGGTGTCCTCGCCGAAGACCCGGTCCTTGCCCACCTGGTTGACCACGAGCAGGTCGCAGGCCTTGCGGCGCAGCTTGGCTTCGGCGTACTCCAGCACGTCGCCTTCGGCGTCCCCGGTCTCCGCCGCGAAGCCGACGATCAGCTGGTTCCGGGAGGCCGCGTAGCGGACTTCCACGAGTTCCTGCAGGATGTCCGGGTTGCGGACCAGGGAGATGACGGGATCGGCGACGTCGTCGCGCTTTTTGATTTTGGTGCCGGAGACGTCCGCCGGGCGGAAGTCGGCGACGGCGGCGGCCATGATGACGACGTCGGAGTCGGCGGCCGCGTGCAGGGCCGCCTTCCGCAACTCCAGGGCAGTCTCGACTTGGACAAGTTCGACGCCGGCGGGCGCCGGTACCTCCATGTGGGCGGCCAGCAGCCGTACCCTGGCGCCGGCGTCGCGGGCCGCGGCGGCCAGCGCCACGCCCTGCTTGCCGGAGGAACGGTTGCCGAGGAAACGTACCGGGTCCAGCGGTTCGCGGGTGCCGCCGGCGCTGATGGTAACGGTCAGTCCGGCCAGTGGCCTGGTGGCCGTAGGCCGGGAAGCCAACGCAGGCTCCGTCGGGGGCTCCGATACCAGCACGGCGTCCGGCGTCAGCGGGGCGGTGCCGGAAATCGCCGGCGCACCGGCGAGGGCCAGGGCCGCTTCGAAAATGGCCTCGGGTTCGGGCAGCCGGCCCGGTCCGGAGTCTGATCCGGTCAGCCTGCCGGAGGCGGGCTCCAGCACGGTGACGCCCCGGCTGCGGAGCGTCTCGACGTTGGCCTGGGTCGCCGGGTGCTGCCACATCTCGGTGTGCATGGCCGGGGCCATCAGCACCGGGCAGCCGCCGGCCACAAGCAGGGTGTTGGTGAGGAGGTCATTGGCCTGGCCGGTGGCGGCACGTGCCAGCAGGTCGGCGGTGGCGGGGGCGACGACGATCAGCTCGGCTTCGTGGCCGAGGCGGACGTGGTTGACGGTGTGCACCTCGTCGAAGACGCTGTTGCTGACCGGGTGCCCGGAGAGGGCTTCCCAGGTGGCGACGCCGACGAAGCGCGTGGCGGCCTCCGTGGGGATGACCGTGACGTCATGGCCGGCTTCAGTAAAAAGCCGGAGGAGCGACGCCACCTTGTAGGCGGCTATCCCTCCCCCGACTCCGAGGACTATGCGCACGTGGCCTCCGTCTGCGTCTGCGGAATTACTCTGCAGGTTCGATCGGCGTGGAAACGAGCTTGCCTTCGTTGATTTCGCGCAGCGCGATGGAGAGCGACTTCTCGTTCAGCTTGGTGTCGACCAGCGGGCCGACGTACTCGAACAGGCCCTCGTGCAGCTGGGCGTAGTAGGCGTTGATCTGACGTGCGCGCTTGGCGCCGAAGATCACCAGTCCGTACTTCGAATCGGCGGCCTTCAGCAGCTCGTCGATCGGCGGGTTGATGATGCCTTCAAGGTTCGTGGACACGAATTCTCCAAATTCTAACGGGCCGATACGTCCCGGCGCCTAGCGTGGGTTCGGGGTCAGCCCCATGAGTGAAACAAGCTCGTCCGCTGCCCGTCGAACGTCATCATTGATGACGGTGTGGTCAAACTCCGGTTCAGCGGCAAGTTCTAGTTTAGCGGTTTCCAGCCTCTGCTGCTGTTCTTCGGCTGTTTCCGTGCCGCGGCCCACCAGCCGGCGGACCATTTCGTCCCAGCTCGGCGGCGCCAGGAAGACGAACTGGGCCTCCGGTACGGCCCGCTTGACCTGCCGTGCGCCCTGCAGATCGATTTCCAGCAGCACGGACCGGCCATCGGTGATCGCGGCGTCCACGGTGCTGCGGAGGGTGCCGTAGCGGTTGCGTCCATGGACCACGGCCCACTCGAGGAGGTCACCGTTCTCGACCAGGCAGTCGAATTCCTCGGCGGACTTGAAGAAGTAGTGGACGCCGTCGACCTCGCCGGGACGCGGCGGGCGGGTGGTCGCTGATACGGAGAGCCAGACGCCGGGATAGTTGTCCCGGATGTAGGTGGACACGGTTCCTTTACCAACAGCCGTCGGGCCGGCGAGGACTGTCAGTCCCGGTTTCTTGCTCACATATTCCTTCGGGCGGTGTTTGGCATAGCTGGTGGAACGAGCTATTTGTCGTCTATGAAATCTACCAGCGCCCGGCGCTGGTGGATGCCCAGGCCGCGGACCCGGCGCGAGGCGGCAATGCCGAGCTGTTCCATGATCGCGGCGGCACGGACCCGCCCGATCCCCGGCAGGGCCTCGAGCAGTTCAATGATCCGCATCCGGGCGATGGCGTCGTCGGTATCCCCGGCGCTGAGGAGCTGCGCGATGGTGAGCTCCCCGGACTTAAGCCGCTCCTTGGCCGCGGCCCTGGTGGTCCTGGCGGCGGCAGCCTTGCCCAGGGCGTCGGCCCGCTCCTGCGGGGTGAGGGGTCGCAAACTCACTGAAGTCCTCCCTGCATTGTCTGCCGGGCCGCAGAAACGGCCCGGCCGGACGGGCCGAACAGCGCCCGGACCGGTGCCGCGGACGTGTCCTGAACCTACCGTCTGGATGAGGCAGAAATCAATGGACCAGTACAGCGGCGCTGCCCGCAGGGAAGCCTGCGCGATGCCTAGGCCGCGCGCAGTTCCTCCAGAGTGCGCCGGGCCGCGTCCTGCAGGTCCTGGATCCGCGGTCCGGCGGAGAGGATGTCCCGGCTGGACGTGCCCAGCACCTGGCCATAGGCGTCCCCGAAAGTGCGCCGCAGATCCGCGGCCGTGGCGCCCTGCGCGCCCAGGCCGGGGGCCAGGATCGGGCCCCGGACTGCGGCCAGATCCAGCCCCAGCTCGGTCAGTGCGGAACCGACCGTCGCGCCGACCACGAGGCCCACGGAGCCCAGCCAAACGGCCGGCTCCCCCGCGCCCTGAGCAGCCCAGTAGCGGCGGTTCTCCTCCGCTGCGGCCTGCACGATCCGGCGGGCCACGGAATCCGTACCGCCGACGTGCTGCACGGAGGCGCCCTCCGGGTTGGAGGTCAGGGCCAGGACGAATACGCCCCGTCCGGACTGCGCGGCGAGGTCCAGGGCCGGCCGGAGCGATTCGAAGCCGAGGTACGGGCTCAGCGTCACCGAATCCGCCGCCAGGGCGGAGCCGTCCCGGAGCCAGGCGTCGGCGTAGGCGGCCATGGTGGAGCCGATGTCGCCGCGTTTGGCGTCGGCGATGGTCAGCACAGAGGCCTCCGCGGCTGCTGCGAGGGTGCGTTCCAGCACCGCCATCCCGGCGGAGCCGTGGCGCTCGTACAGTGCCACCTGCGGCTTCACCGCGGCAGCGAGGGAACCCACGGCCTCCAGCACGGTGAGCGAGAAGCGCTCCAGCCCGGCGGCGTCGTCGTTCAGCCCCCAGCGCTGAAGCAGCGACGGGTGCGGATCGATCCCGACGCAGAGCGGACCACGCTCGGCCATGGCCCGGCCGAGCCGGGAGCCGAACGACTCCCGGCCGACACCGGCCGTGTCAGGGGTCCCGGCGCGAGACTCAGGCATTCTGAGAGATTGCATTCTGCGAAGCTGTGTTTTGCGAGACCGCGAGAGCAGCGGCATGCTCCTGCAGGCTCGTGACGGACCATTCATAGGTGCGCAGCGCCTCGATGGCCTGGACGGCGGCGTTGAACTCCGCCACGGTCGTGATGCACGGGATCCCGATCGACGTCGCCGCGGCACGCAGTTCGTAACCGTCGCTGCGGGCCTCGCCACCGGAGGGGGTGTTGAAGACCATGTCGATCTCACCGGCGATGATGAGGTCGGCGATAGTGCCCTCCCCTTCGGCGCTGGAGCCTTCGGCGACCTTCCGGACCGGGGTGGCCTGGATGCCGTTGCGGCGCAGCACATCCGCCGTGCCGCCGGTGGAGACAATCTCGAAGCCGAGGTCGGAGAGCCGCTTGACGCCCATGATGACCGAGCGCTTGTCCCGGTTGGCCACCGAGACGAAGATCTTGCCCTCGGTGGGCAGCGCGTTGTTGGCGGCCGCCTGGCTCTTGGCGAAGGCGGTGTCGAAGTGCTTGTCGATGCCCATGACCTCGCCCGTGGAGCGCATCTCGGGGCCGAGCAGGGAGTCCACCACCTTGCCCTCCGGGGTGCGGAAGCGGCTGAACGGCAGCACGGCTTCCTTGACCGAGACCGGGGCGTCCAGCGGCAGCGTGGAGCCGTCGCCGGTTTCCGGCAGCATCTTGTAGGCCGTGCGGAGCTGGTTGATGGTCACGCCGGTGCCGATCAGGGCCGCCGCCTTGGCCATCTGGACGCCGGTCGCCTTGGAGACGAACGGCACGGTGCGGGAGGCCCGCGGGTTGGCTTCCAGGACGTAGAGCACGTCGGAGGCAAGGGCGAACTGGATGTTGATCAGGCCGCGGACGCCCACGCCCTCGGCGATCGCCAGGGTGGCGGTCCGGACGCGGTCCAGCACGTTGTTGCCCAGGGTGATGGGCGGCAGCACGCAGGCGGAGTCGCCGGAGTGGATGCCGGCCTCCTCGATGTGCTCCATGATGCCGCCGAGGTACATCTCGGTGCCGTCGTAGAGGGCGTCGACGTCGATTTCGACGGCGTCCTCCAGGAACCGGTCGATCAGCACCGGGTGGTCCGGGGTGATCTCGGTGGCGTTGGCGATGTAGCGGGAGAGGTTGGGCTCGTCGTAGACGATCTCCATGCCGCGGCCGCCGAGCACGTAGGACGGGCGGACCAGGACCGGGTAGCCGATCTCGTCGGCGATCTTCTTGGCGTCCTCGAAGGACACGGCGGTGCCGTTCTTCGGCGAGATGAGGCCGGCCTTGTCGAGCACCCGGGAGAAGGCGCCGCGGTGCTCGGCGAGGTCGATAGCTTCCGGGGAGGTGCCGAGGATCGGCACGCCGGCGTCGGCGAGCTGCTGGGCGAGTTTGAGCGGGGTCTGGCCGCCGAGCTGGACGAAGACGCCCATCACGCCGCCGGTGCGCTCCTCGGCCGCGATGACCTCGAGGACGTCCTCGAGCGTGAGCGGCTCGAAGTACAGGCGGGTGGAGACGTCGTAGTCCGTGGAGACGGTTTCCGGGTTGCAGTTGACCATCACGGTCTCGTAGCCGGCCTTGCGCAGCGCCATCGAGGCGTGGACGCAGGAGTAGTCGAACTCGATGCCCTGGCCGATCCGGTTGGGTCCGGAGCCGAGGATGATGATGGACGGCTTGGCGTGCAGCGCAACCTCGTCCTCCTCGTCGTAGGAGGAGTAGTGGTACGGCGTATACGCGGCGAATTCCGCGGCGCAGGTGTCCACGGTCTTGTAGACCGGGCGGATGCCGAGGGCCTGCCGGACGCCGCGGACGACGTCCTCGGAATTGTGCGTCAGGGCACCGATCTGCTCGTCGGAGAAGCCGTGGCGCTTGGCGCGCTTCAGCATCTCCGGGGTCAGGGCGGCGGCCTGGCGGATTTCGAGCGAGATCTCGTTGAGCAGCTGGAGCTGGTCCAGGTACCAGGGGTCGATCTTAGTGGCTTCGAAGAGCTGTTCCAGGGTGGCGCCGCCGAGCAGCGCGCGCTGGACCTGGTGCAGGCGGTCCGTGGTGGGCCGCTTGGACTTCTCGATCAGCTCGGGGACTTCCCATTCCGGGACGTGGCTGAAGTCCAGCTGGGAGCCCTTCTGCTCGAGGGACCGCAGGGCCTTCTGCAGGGCCTCGGTGAAGTTGCGGCCCATGGCCATGGCCTCGCCCACCGACTTCATGGTGGTGGTCAGGGTGGGGTCCGCGGCCGGGAACTTCTCGAAGGCGAAGCGCGGGACCTTCACGACGACGTAGTCCAGGGTCGGCTCGAAAGAGGCCGGCGTCTTCTGCGTGATGTCGTTGGGGATCTCGTCCAGGGTGTAGCCCAGGGAGAGCTTGGTGGCGATTTTGGCGATCGCGAAGCCGGTGGCCTTGGAGGCGAGGGCGGAGGAGCGGGAGACGCGCGGGTTCATCTCGATCACGACGACGCGTCCCGTGTCAGGTTCGACGGCGAACTGGATGTTGCAGCCGCCGGTGTCGACGCCGACCTCGCGGATGACGGCGATGGAGATGTCGCGCAGCCGCTGGTATTCGCGGTCCGTCAGGGTCAGGGCCGGCGCGACGGTGATCGAGTCGCCGGTGTGCACGCCGACCGGGTCGAAGTTCTCGATGGAGCAGACGACCACGACGTTGTCGTTCTTGTCGCGCATCATCTCGAGCTCGTATTCCTTCCAGCCGAGGATGCTCTCTTCGAGCAGCACCTCGCTGGTGGGGCTGTACTGCAGGCCCTGGCCGACGATCCGGCGGAGGTCGTTTTCGTCGTAGGCGAGGCCGGAGCCGAGGCCGCCCATGGTGAAGGAGGGCCGGACCACCATCGGGTAGCCCAGGTCCTCGGCCGCGGTGAGGGCCTCGTCGATGGTGTGGATGATGTGGCTGCGGGCCGATTCGGCGCCGCAGCGCTCCACGACGCCCTTGAACTTCTCCCGGTCCTCGCCGAGTTCGATCGCGGCGATGTTGGCGCCGATCAGTTCGACGTTGTACTTCTCCAGCACGCCGTTCTTGTCCAGCGCGATGGCCGTGTTGAGTGCGGTCTGCCCGCCGAGGGTGGGCAGGATCGCGTCGGGGCGTTCCTTGGCGATGATCTTTTCGACCACTTCGGGGGTGATCGGCTCGATGTAGGTGGCGTCGGCGAACTCCGGGTCGGTCATGATGGTGGCCGGGTTGGAGTTGACGAGGATGACGCGGAGGCCTTCCTCCTTGAGGACGCGCAGTGCCTGGGTGCCGGAGTAGTCGAATTCGGCGGCCTGGCCGATCACGATCGGGCCGGAACCGATGACCAGGACGCTCTTAAGGTCAGTTCTCTTGGGCATTACTTCTTGTCCTCAGTCTTGGATTCGGTGGAAGTCTTCGTGTCGGACGCAGCAGCGGCCGCGGAGCCCGCGTTCTTCGTGTCCGTCATCAGCTCGATGAAACGGTCAAAGAGGTAGGCGGCGTCGTGCGGGCCGGCGGCGGCCTCGGGGTGGTACTGCACCGAGAAGGCCGGGATGTCGAGGCAGGCCAGGCCCTCCACGACGTCGTCGTTGAGGCTCACGTGGCTGACCTCGACGCGGCCGAAGCGCTCCTCGGGGGCCTGGGTGGCGCCGTTGAGCGGGGCGTCTACGGCGAAGCCGTGGTTCTGCGAGGTGATTTCCACCTTGCCGGTGCGCCGGTCCAGCACGGGCTGGTTGATGCCGCGGTGGCCGTAGCGGAGCTTGTAGGTGCCGAAGCCCAGGGCGCGGCCCAGGATCTGGTTGCCGAAGCAGATGCCGAAGTACGGGATCTTCTCGTCGAGCACCGAGCGGAGCAGTGTGACCTGGGTGTCGGCGGTGGCGGGGTCGCCCGGGCCGTTGGACATGAAGACGCCGTCCGGGTTGAGGGCGGTGATGTCTTCAATGGTCGCGGTGGCCGGCAGCACGTGCACGCGGACGCCGCGCTCGGCGAAGCGGATCGGGGTCATCCGCTTGATGCCGAGGTCGATCGCGGCGATGCTGAACCGCGGCTCGCCGTCCCAGCCCCAGTCCTTGGGGTCGACCGTGTAGGCCTTGTCCACACTGACTTCCTCGGCCAGGCGGGCGCCTTCCATCGGGGCACTGGCCAGGACGGCGTCCAGGAGTTCCTTGTCCGTGCCACGGATGGCTTCGCCGGAAAAGATCCCGGCGCGCATGGTCTTGTGTTCGCGCAGGTGGCGGGTGATGGCGCGGGTGTCCACGCCCTGGATGCCCACGATGCCCTGCTCGACGAGCTCGTCATCCAGGGAACGCTCAGAGCGCCAGTTGGAGGGGCGCCGGGCGGCGTCGCGGACGATGTAGCCGGCCACCCAGATCCGCCGGGACTCGGCGTCGTCCGTGTTCACGCCGGTGTTGCCGATGTGCGGTGCCGTCTGGACCACGAGCTGGCGGGCGTATGAGGGGTCCGTGATGGTCTCCTGGTAGCCGGTCATGCCGGTGGCGAACACCGCCTCGCCGAGGGCGGTGCCGGTGGCGCCGTAGCTGGTGCCGCGGAAGATCCGGCCATCCTCGAGCACGAGGGCCGCGGGCGTGGATGCAGCTGCAGCGGATTCTGTCACTGCTGTTACTGTTTCTGTCACTTCGTTAGTGTCCGTCACGTTGTTACTTTCCACTATCGGCATTGGCCTGGGGGGCCGCGGAGATCAAATCTTGCAGGGCGTTGAGGAGGGTTGTCTTGTCGCCGGCGTTCCGGGTGCGGAACCCGGAGTCCAGCTCACGGGTGCCCAGCATCCAGCTGATGACCAGCAGTCCGTCCCTTTCGACGAACTTCCCGGCCATGCCGCTTTCCTGCCGGACGCCGGTGAGCCGGGCGGCGGGGATGAAGACCGGGCCGGCGCCGGAGCGGTCGAAGAGCACACCTTCGGGGTGGACGCTGAGTCCGGCGTTGGTCCGGAGCCCGAGGTTGTGGACCGCGATGCGGTCCAGCCAGTCACCGGCGGTGGTGGAGGCCACGTACTGGCCGTCGGCCGCCGCCAGCGCAGCACCGAGTTCGGCGGGGACCGCGGGCAGGGGGTCGACGTCGGCCTGGCGGCGCAGGCGGTTCCGCCAGCCGAGCGCCAGAAGGGCGATGACGATGACGGCGAGTGAAAGCATCAACAGTCCGGGAAGCAGCCGGTCCATCAGTTGCGGCCCGCCGCTGCAGTCTCCGGTGCGTCTGCCGGATACCGGTACGGGGTGTTGAGCTTGCCGTCCAGGACGGTGGGGTGGCCCTTGAAGAACGTCGCCACCACCTTGCCGGGGAGTTCCCGGCCGGCAAACGGAGAGTTACGGCCCATGGTTGCCATCTTAGAAGGGTCCACGGTCCAGCGCGCAGCCGGGTCCACCAGTATGACGTTGGCGGGTTCGCCGGCGTCGAGCGGGCGGCCCTGGTCTTCCAGTCGGCCGATGGCGGCGGGGAGGGTGGAGGTGACGCGGGCGAAGTCCGCCCAGCCCATCAGGCCGGTTTCGATCATGGTGTGCTGCACCACGGAGAGCGCCGTTTCCAGCCCGGTCATGCCCATCGCTGCCTGCGCCCACTCGCATTCCTTGTGTTCGCTCGGGTGCGGGGCGTGGTCGGTGCCGACGACGTCGATCGTGCCGTCGGCCAGGGCGGCGCGCAGGGCCTGGACGTCGGCGTCGGTGCGCAGCGGGGGGTTGACCTTGTAGACCGGGTCGTAGCTGCGTGCCAGCTCGTCCGTGAGCCAGAGGTGGTGCGGGGTGACCTCTGCGGTGACGTTGACGCCGCGGGACTTGGCCCAGCGGACGATTTCCACCGAGCCGGCGGTCGAGACGTGGCAGACGTGCAGCCGGGAGCCGACGTGCTGGGCGAGCAGGACGTCGCGGGCGATGATGCTTTCCTCGGCGACGGCGGGCCAGCCGGTGAGGCCGAGGACGGCGGAGACTTCGCCCTCGTTCATCTGGGCGCCGGCGGTGAGCCGGGGTTCCTGCGCGTGCTGGGCCACGACGCCGTCGAACGCCTTGACGTATTCGAGGGCGCGGCGCATCAGGACGGGGTCGTGGACGCAGATTCCGTCGTCGGAGAAGACCCGGACCCGGGCGCGGGAATCGGCCATCGCGCCGAGTTCGGCCAGCTGCTCCCCCGCGAGGCCTACCGTGACGGCACCGACCGGGCGGACGTCCACCCAGCCGGCGGTGCGGCCCAGGGTCAGGACCTGTTCGACGACGCCGGCGGTGTCCGCCACCGGGGTGCTGTTGGCCATCGCGTGCACGGCCGTGTAGCCGCCCAGGGCCGCGGCGCGGGTGCCGGTCTCGACCGTTTCGGCGTCCTCGCGGCCGGGTTCGCGCAGGTGGGTGTGGATGTCCACCATGCCGGGCAGGGCGACCAGCCCGGCGGCCTCAAGGACGGTCGCGCCTTCGGCTGACAGGTTCTGACCGCGTTCGGCGATGACGCCGTTCCGGATCAGGAGGTCTTCGGGGGCTCCGCCGAGGATGGCGGCGCCGCGGATCAGGTAGGTGCCGGTGGTGTCTGCGTTCTGTTGCTGTTCGGCCATCAGTGGCTCTCCTGGTGGGAATAAGTGAGGTTCGGATTGGCGGCGTGGGACGCGGCCGCGGATACAGGTGCGGCAGCCGGTGCGGCGGCTGGTTCGCGGGTGTCGCCGGAGAGCAGCAGGTACAGGGCTGCCATGCGGACGGAGACGCCGTTGCGCACCTGGGCGAGCACGGTGGAGCGTGGCGAGTCCGCAGCGGCGGCGGAAATTTCCAGCCCGCGGTTCATCGGGCCGGGGTGCATGATGATGGTGTCCTTGAGGCCCAGGCTGTCCAGGGCGCGGAGCCGGTTGTCGTCGAATCCCCAGCGGCGGGAGTATTCGCGGGTGGTGGGGAAGAACGAGGCGTTCATCCGTTCGCCCTGCACCCGGAGCATCATCATCGCGTCCACGCCCCGGGCGAGGGTCTCGTCCAGGTCATAGCTGACCGTGCAGGGCCACTTCTCGACGCCGATCGGCAGCAGGGTGGGCGGCGCGACGAGGGTGACGTCGGCGCCCAGGGTGCGCAACAGCCAGACGTTGGAGCGGGCCACCCTCGAGTGCAGCACGTCCCCGGCGATCGCGACGCGCATGCCTTTCAGGTCTGCGCCGGCGGACGGCGTTCCAGCGAGATTCGACCAGTGCCGGCGCATCGTGAAGGCATCGAGCAGGGCCTGGGTGGGGTGTTCGTGGGTGCCGTCGCCGGCGTTGATGACGGCGGCGTCGATCCAGTCGGTGGCGGCCAGGCGGTGCGGGGCGCCCGAGGCCCAGTGCCGGATGACGACGGCGTCCGCCCCCATGGCGGCCAGGGTCTGGGCGGTGTCCTTGAGGGACTCGCCCTTGGAGACGGAGGAGCCCTTCGCGGCGAAGTTGATGACGTCCGCCGAGAGCCGCTTGGCCGCGGCTTCGAAGGAGATCCGGGTGCGGGTGGAGTCTTCGAAGAACAGGTTCACCACCGTGCGGCCGCGCAGCGCGGGGAGCTTCTTGACTTCGCGCTCCCCCACCGCCGCCATTTCCTCGGCGGTGTCAAGAATGCGGATGGCGTCGTGCAGGCTGAGGTCTTCGGTGGAGAGCAGGTGCCTCATGCGCTGGCCTCGATGACGACCTCGTTGACGGGGGTGCCGTCGACGGCGTCGGTTTCCTCGAGCCGGACGCGGACCTTTTCGGACGAGGAGGTGGGCAGGTTCTTGCCGACGTGGTCCGCGCGGATGGGCAGTTCCCGGTGGCCGCGGTCGATCAGCACGGCGAGGCGGACAATCCGCGGGCGGCCGAGGTCGATGATGGCGTCCAGAGCGGCCCGGATGGTACGGCCGGAGTAGAGGACGTCGTCGATCAGCACAACGACTTTGTTGTCGATCCCGGTGCGCGGAAGCTGCGTGGGGTACGGCGGCCGCGTCGGCTGGTGGGAGAGGTCATCGCGGAACATGGTCACATCCAGCTGGCCCACGATCGCAGCGGCGTCCACGGTGGGATCTGCGGCGGCGATCTTCTCGGCGAGCCGGACGGCGAGGGGGTAGCCCCGCCGCGGGATGCCCAGCAGGACCAGGTCCTGGGAGCCTTTGTTGGACTCGAGAATCTCATGGGCGATACGAGTGAGTGCACGGTCGATGTCCGCCTGGCTGAGTACCACTCGGGTAAGAACAACCTTGGCCGGAACCGGTGCTTCTGGAACAGAAGTCAACGCTCGTCTCCCCTTTCCCCGCCTCACGGGACGGAATTAAAAAAGGATCATTTGCCCTTTCAAATTACCACACGGGCCGCCGCGGACCTGCCCCGGTGCGGCCGTTGAGAGGCGGTGTGCGTCACAGCCGGAGCGCCTGGGGGCGGCGATGATCGACGTCGGGCCGCGGCGGCGGACGCTTCGGGGTCGGTGGGCACGTATCTGGCGCTGGCGGCGCTGAACCGTTTCGTCGCGCCGTGTTCGAAGCTGGCCTTCGGCAAATGGGGGCCGCCACCGCGGCGGACCGGTGGGTGAAACTCCCGGCCGGCCAAGGCCCTGGACCACCGCCGCTTCCGGGAAACGGAACCCCCTTGCTGACCAGGGCAAACGTCGCTGCCCCTGCCGCAACCCGGAAACTCGCGCTGGTCCTGGCCAGCGTGAACGGACGGCGACGACTAGTTGCCGCCGGCGCCGCCCTAAAATGTCGGTGCCTCCTGAGATGCTTTGGGTATGGAAAGCAGAACAGCCTGGAGTGCGGAAAGCAGGGAGGCCGTGGCGGCCGTCGCCGCGTCCGCTGCTGTGCTTGCTGCCTTCACCGGCGCCGGCGCGGACCGCACTGATCCGCCCGGCGCCGATCCGCTGCGAGACACCGATCCGCTGCGGAATCTGGCGGATGCCTGCCTGGACGGTCTCGCCGAGGTGGCCCGGCTGGAAGCCCGGACCGCCGCGCTGAAGGTGAGGCTGGCCGCCGAATACGTGCAGGCAACCAGGGCCCTGGCCTCACCCGCGGCGTCCCCGCAGGAACACACCGCCCAGGAGATGGCCCTGGTCGCGGAGGTCGCCTGTGTCCTGACCGTCAGCGAACGGACCGCCGGAGCCCTCCTGTCCGAATGCCAGGCCCTGACGACGGCGCTGCCGCTGACCCTGACGGCCCTTCAGGCCGGGACGATCTCCTGGGGCCACGCCCGGATCATCGTCGACGAAACCACCAGCCTGGATCCCGCCGGAGCGGCCGCGCTGGAAGCCCACTTCCTGGACCCCGGCGCCTCCAACCCCGCCCGCGGGTGCCAGGCCGGGGACCTCGTCCCGTCCCGGTTCCGCGCCAAAGCACGCGCCTGGCGGGAACGCCACCACCTGGTCAGCATCGAAAAACGCCACACCAAAAGCGCCGAGGACCGCCGGGTCGACTACACCCGGACCGGGACGGCATGGCCTGGCTCTCCGCCTACCTCCCGGCAGACACCGCCGCAGGGATCTGGGAACGGACCACCGCCGCCGCCCGCGCCCTCCAGGGCCCGGCCGAGGCCCGGCCGCTGCCCCAGCTCCGCGCCGACACCACCGCCACCTGGCTCCTCACCAGCCACACCACCGGCACCGGCACCACCAGCGGCGGAACGGCCGGCGGCGGAACCGGCACGGGCGCGGGTGTGGCCGGGGGCGTGGCCGGGGGTGTCCCGTCCCCGCGGGCGCAGGTCCTGATCACCGTCCCGGTCCTGTCCCTCCTGGGCGCCACCGACGAACCAGCCACCCTGGACGGGTACGGGCCGATCCCGCCGTCGATGGCCCGCCGCCTGATCGCCGACGGCGCCGACTCCTTCCACCGCGTCCTGACCGACCCCCGCGACGGCGCACCCCTGGAAATCGGACGGACCAGCTACCGCGTCACGAAGGCCCAGCGTCAATGGCTCCGGCTCCGCGACGGCAAGTGCCCCTTCCCCGGCTGCAGCAACCACTCCCTGGACAACGAAGCAGACCACCTCCTGGCCTGGGCCGACGGAGGCAACACCGGCATCTCCAACCTCGGCCAGCCCTGCCCCAGACACCACCGCCTCAAACACAGCTCCGCCTGGACACCAACCGAAGCCAGCAAAGACAACCCACCAGGGTGGACCTCACCCTCAGGCCGGCACCACCCCAGCGAACACCAGGACTGGGAACCACCCCACTGGCCACACCACACCCTGACCACGGACACAGGCACGGACACCGGCCCGGACCAAGGCCTGCCCGCGGATCCGGGACATCATCCGGACCCGGCGCCAACCGGGCACCCCGGCCCGGATCCCGAACCGGAACTGCCCCCGGACCCCTTCCCGGACTGGCACCAATTCACGGCCTGGGACTCATTCACGGCCTGGGACTCATTGCCCGCGGCAGACACGGACGATCCGGCGGGCTGGCCAGCGCCCCTCGACGACCCCGTCCCGGAATGGCTCCCGTTCCTGACGGCTTCGGTCAGCGCCTAGCCCGCCCATGCCGGGAAACGCCTGGGCAGGGGCAGGGCGGAATTGCACCCCCCGCACGTTCCGGAAGCCTTTGGCGAATCCCACCGCGGCTGGCGGCGTGGCGGATGTTTGTTTGGCCGGAATACTGCATGACCTAAAGTCATGGCTGGTTTGTATGAAGACGATCAACGGGAAGCCGTACTGGTACCTGCGTGAGATGGCACGGGTGGTGGCAAGCCGAATATGGTCCGGGAACGGTATCTGGGCACCGGGGCTGACATTGAGAAGCTGCCCGACGCCCACGAATCGGCCGTTTTACCGGCGCAGGCCCGGCCTCTGGGGGCCCGGCTGGCGGCGGAGGTCCTGGGCAAACGCATCCTTGTCACCACCCACGACCAGTGGCCAATCGCAGACGTCGTGGCCGCCTACCGGTCCCAGTCCGACGCCGAGTCAGCTTCCGCCAGCTCAAAGATCCCCACGTCGTCTCGTTCTCGCCCGCCGGGCCGAGCATGCCGGCCTCCACCTCTCCGTCCGCAAACTGCCTAGACCCCCACCAAGACAGCCCCTGGCCAGCACGTTTAGAAGCCTCACCCACGGAGGCCAGGGCAACCCGGCTTTGATCCGCCTCTTGGGTGCCGGGGCGCAGGCACCCTAGGCTCGTGTCCATGACAGGCCAAGATCCCCGTACCGGCGCGCCCGCGCCGTTGCCGCAACAGGCCAACCCCAGCTGGATGGGGCAAGTCCCGGAACAGCATTACCGCCCGGCGCCGGCCAATCACCGGGGCCAGCCCCAGGCCGCACTGCCTGCCGCGCTTCCGGCGGTCCGCGGCGGCCGACGCGCCCCCGGCAGAAGCGCTGCCGGCGTGGCCGGGCTCGTGGCGGCCGGTTGGGTGCTCGGCTTCATCGGCCTGTTCATGGTGCTGCCCTTTGTCCTGGGCAACACAGGCGTCGCGGGCTTTGTCATCGGCTTCGTGGCGTCGCTGCTGCCGCTGGGGGCCGTCCTGCTCGCCGTGCGCGTCATCGACCGCTGGGAGCCAGAGCCCCAGCGGCTGCTGCTCTTCGCCTTCATATGGGGTGCGGTCGTCTCGATTTCGGTGACCCTGCTGGTCCAGCCGGCCTTCTCGCTCGCCGTCGGGCCGGCTTCGGGCCTGGACTACCGGACTTTCGCCGTCACGGTCCAGGCCCCGGTGGTTGAGGAGTTCGCCAAGTCCCTCGGCCTGCTGCTGCTCCTGCTCTTCGCCCGCAGGCACTTCGACGGCCCGGTCGACGGCGTCGTGTTCGCCTTCACGATCGCCGGCGGCTTCGCCTTCACCGAGAACATCCTGTACTTCGGCCGCGCCATCGCCGAATCCAGCAGCCCGGGAACGGATCTCGCGGTGGTCATCTTCCTGCGCGGTGTCATGTCGCCCTTCGCCCACGCCATCTTCACCGGGACCACGGGACTCATCATGGGCTTCGCCGCGCGGCGCTGGCACACCGGCCTGTCCGTGGCCGCGTTCGCCGTGGGGCTGATCCCCGCGATGCTGCTGCACAGCGGGTGGAACAGCATGGGACAGGACTTCCTGGCCCGATACATCCTGGTCCAGGTGCCGATCTTCCTGCTGGCGGTCGTGGTCATTGTGCTGCTGCGGGTGGCGGAGCGGAGGCTCACCCGCCAGCGGCTCAAGGAGTACGCGGCGGCTGGCTGGTTCACGCCCGCGGAAGTGGCAATGCTGTCCACCGGGGCCGGTCGTCGTGCGGCCCTGCGCTGGGCCGCGTCCATCGGCCGGGGACCGCAGATGAAGGCCTTCCTGCACGCCGCCACGCAGCTTGCCTTCACCCGGCAGCGGATCCTCAGCGGCCGGGACGTGCCGGCACACCAACTCGAGGAACAACGGCAGCTGGCCGACGTCGTCGCCCTCCGCGCCGCCGTCCTCCGCTAGCGGAAGGGACGGCGGAAAGTGAAGCTTCCAACAAAAAGAACCCCGTCCGGTGTGCGCCGGACGGGGTTTCCTCTTGCCTGATTCAGGCGAGCAGCGAAGGCTTCAGCTGCTGCAGGCGGCCGAGCAGGCCGTTGATGAACGACGGCGACTCGTCCGTGGAGAGGGTCTTGGCCAGCGCCACGGCCTCGCTCACCGCGACTCCGTCCGGGACGTCGTCGTTGTAGATCAGCTCCCAGGTGCCGATCCGCAGGATGATGCGGTCCACCGAAGGCATCCGCTCCAGGGTCCAGCCCTGCGAATAGGTTTCCAGGAACTCGTCGATCGCAAGCTGGTGCGACACGACGCCCTCGACGATTTCGAGGGTGTACGGGTTGACGATCTGGTCCGTCTGTTCGCGACGGGACTTCAGCACATCGAACGCCGAGACGGAGCGCTGCTCTGCCTCGAAGAGTACCTCCAGGGCCCGGTTCCGGGCCTTACCGCGGGCACTCACTAGTCGTTGACCCGGCCGAGGTAGCTGCCGTCGCGGGTGTCGACCTTGACCTTGGTGTTGTTCTCGACGAACAGTGGCACCTGGATCTCGTAACCGGTCTCGAGGGTGGCGGGCTTGGTGCCGGCCGAGGAGCGGTCGCCCTGCAGGCCCGGCTCCGTGTAGGTGATCTCGAGCACGACGCTCGGGGGCAGCTCGATGTAGAGCGGGTTGCCCTCGTGGATGGCGATGTTGACCATCTGGTTTTCGAGCATGAAGTTGGTGGCGTCGCCCACCGTGGGACCGGGGACTGTGAGCTGGTCGAAGTCCTGCGTGTCCATGAACACGAAGTCGGCACCGTCCTGGTACAGGTACTGGTAGTCGCGGCGGTCAACCGTGGCGGTCTCGATCTTGAGCCCGGCGTTGAAGGTCTTGTCGACGACCTTGCCGGACATCACGTTGCGCATCTTGGTGCGCACGAACGCGCCACCCTTGCCGGGCTTGACGTGCTGGAACTCAATGATGTTCCACAGCTGGCCCTCAAGCTTAAGGACGGTTCCGTTCTTGATGTCGTTAGTGGTTGCCACTGTATCCTCTGGTTTCCTTTGTGACTGGTTCTAGCTGCCAGCCGCTTATGCCAGGCAGGCATGCCAAACGGCCCGCCAGCGCGTATTTATCAAAAATCCAAGATCCATTCTACCGGTTCCCGCGGCTGGCTGCCGGACGGGGTATCAGGAGGCCTCGGGGACGGCCCCTAGGAGGCGAGATCCAGCACGTCCCGGGCGCGCTGAAGTGCCACTGTGGACGCGTAGATCAGGGCCGCGTCGGCGGAGCCGGCCACGCGCAGGTCCAGGGCGTTGGCGAAGGATTCGACGGCGGCGGCAATGTTGCCGCCGGCGAAGTAGGAGCGCCCCAGGTGCTGGCGGATGACGGCCTCGTCCGGGGTGCCCCTGGTTTCAGCCAGCAGCTGGCGGAACAGCTCCACGGCCCGGTCGGCGCGGTGGGTCACCCTGAGCACGTCAGCCTCGAAGATGCGCAGGCGCAGGGAATCCGGGTTCTTGTACCGGGCCTCGGCGAGCAGTTCGGCGGCTTCCGCGGCGTGCCCTTCGACGAGGCGCACGAAGATCAGGTCGCCGGGATCCTGCGAGCCGGCAAGCGCCGCGGCGCAGGCGTCCTCGTTGACGATCTCCGGCATCAGGCTGACCGGGTTGATCTTGATCCCGAGGAAGCCGCCGTCAGGCCAGTCGCTGGTGCCGCCCCTGGTGCCGTTCATCAGGAGGCGATCTCCTGGTAGGCGGCGAACAGCAGCGAGGTGTCCGGGACGTCGAGGATGCCGGGACGCCCGACGCCGTCGAGCACCACGAAACGCAGCAGGTCGCCGCGCGATTTCTTGTCCCTGCGCATGCCGTCCAGCAGCGCCTGCCAGCGGTCCCGGCGGTAGGTGATGGGAAGCCCGAGGCTCTCCAGGATGGTGCGGTGCCTGTCGGCGTCGGCGTCGCTGAGCCGGCCGACGCTGCGGGCGAGCTCCGCCGCGAACATCATGCCGACGGAGACGGCCGCGCCGTGGCGCCAGGAGTAGCGCTCGGCCAGTTCGATCGCGTGCCCCAAGGTGTGGCCGTAGTTGAGGATCTCGCGCTGTCCGGTTTCCTTGAGGTCCGCCGATACCACCCTGGCCTTGACGGTGATGGCGCGTTCGATCAGTTCGCGCAGTACGTCCGAGCGGGGATCGGAGACGGCGGCAGGGTCCTGTTCGATCAGCTCGAGGATGGCAGGGTCGGCGATGAACCCGCACTTGATGACCTCGGCCATGCCGGAGATGATCTCGTTCTTCGGCAGGGTGTCCAGGGTGTCCAGGTCGGCGAGGACGCCGGCGGGCGGGTGGAATGCCCCGACGAGGTTCTTGCCCTCGGCGGTGTTGATGCCGGTCTTCCCGCCGACGGCGGCGTCCACCATGCCCAGCAGGCTGGTGGGCATGTGGATGACCTTGACCCCGCGCAGCCAGGTGGCTGCCACGAAGCCGGCGAGGTCGGTGACGGCTCCGCCGCCGACGGCGACGACGGCATCCGAGCGGGTGAAGTCGTTCTGTCCCAGCACCTGCCAGCAGAAGGACGCCACCTCGATATGCTTGCCTTCTTCGGCGTCCGGGATTTCGGCGGTCAGCGCGGTGAAGCCCGCCGAGGCGAGTTCCTCACGGACGGTGTCGCCGGTGAGCCGCAGGGCGCGGGGGTGGATGACCAGGACCCGTTTGACGCGCTCCCCCAGCAGGGCCGGGAGGCCCGACAGCAGGCCGCGGCCCACCACGACGTCGTAGTTCTCGCCGGGCGTCTGGCCGGTTACCTTGATGACGGTTGATTCGGTAATCACTTTTCAACTTCCTTTGTCGCTGCCGGCATGGATCCTGCCGCGGTTTTCGCGGTGACGGGCCCACCCAGCGCATCTTCCAGCCGGTGTGCGATGTCCGGAACTGATCCGCTCCGGACGTCGATGACAAGGTCGGCCAGCCGCTCGTAGACGGGCCGGCGGGTGGCGAACAGTGCCTTCCAGCGTTCCATGGCGTCGCCTGCCAGCAGCGGCCGGCCGGAGTTCCTGGCAATGCGCTCTGCTACCGTCTCCGCATCGCATTCGAGGTACACCACGGTGCAATGTTCGAGCAGCTGCTGCGTTCCGGAGTCCAGCACGGCACCGCCGCCAAGTGAGATGACAGTGTTGGTGCCCTGGGCGTCCTCGATGGCCTGCCCCACGGCCCGGGCTTCCAGTTCACGGAAGGCGTGCTCGCCCCGGCCCGCGAAGATTTCGGCGATGGACCCGTGGTTCGCGACAATCACGGCGTCGGTGTCCACGAACGCTGCCCCCAGCTGCTGGGCGAGCTGTTGTCCGATCGCCGATTTACCCACGGCCATCGGCCCGATCAGCGCAATGGGCCGGCCAGTCTGCATGGCCGGCACGGCACTGTTTCCGGCCGGCACTACTGGCCGATCGAGTCCAGGGACGCCGGAATATTGTCCAGGTAACCCTTGATGTTGCGGGCGGTTTCCTGCACCGAATCGCCGCCGAACTTTTCCGTGACCGCTTCGGCGAGGACGAGGGCCACCATGGCCTCGGCGACGACGCCGGCGGCCGGGACCGCACACACATCGGAGCGCTGGTGGTGCGCCTTGGCGGGCTCCCCCGTGCTGACGTCCACGGTCCTGAGGGCGCGCGG
Organism: Arthrobacter sp. UYCu723; assembly: GCF_054059215.1. Lineage (NCBI taxonomy): Bacteria > Bacillati > Actinomycetota > Actinomycetes > Micrococcales > Micrococcaceae > Arthrobacter > Arthrobacter sp. UYCu723. The sequence goes on along the minus strand of NZ_JBSSBW010000001.1, from coordinate 3,761,991 downwards.
CACCGTGGCAATCGGCTTCATGGCCGCGCGGACGCGCAGCACGTCGCCGATGCTCATGCCGCCTTCGATGCCGCCGGCACGGTTGGACGTGCGGATGATCCTGCCGTCCGCATCCTTGACGATCTCGTCGTGGGCGGCCGAGCCGCGCCGGGAGGCTGTGAGGAAGCCGTCGCCGACCTCGACGCCCTTGATCGCCTGGATGCCCATCAGCGCGCCGGCAAGGCGCGAATCGAGGCGGCGGTCCCAGTGGACGTAGCTGCCCAGTCCCGGCGGCAGCCCATAGGCGAGCACCTCGACCACGCCGCCAAGGGTTTCGCCCTCCTTGTGGGCGACGTCAACCTCGGCCACCATGGCGTCCGAGGTTTCACGGTCGAAGCAGCGCAACGGGTCGGCGTCGAGGGCCAGGACGTTGCCCGGGACCGGCAGTGGACGGCCCTCGGGAACGGCGGTGCTGGCGATCGACACTGTGTGGGAGACCAGCTCGATGCCGAGTTGCTTGAGGAAGGCCGAAGCGACAGTGCCGAGGGCTACGCGGGTGGCGGTTTCACGGGCGCTGGCGCGCTCCAGGACCGGTCGCGCCTCATCGAAGCCGTACTTCTGCATGCCGGTGAAGTCCGCGTGTCCGGGCCGGGGGCGGGTCAGCGGGGCATTGCGCGCCTGGTCGGCGAGGATTTCGGGGTCCACGGGATCGGCAGACATGATCTGCTCCCACTTGGGCCATTCGGTGTTGCCGATCTGGATCGCGACCGGTCCGCCCTGGGTCAGGCCGTGCCGGACGCCGCCGAGGATGGTGACCACGTCCTGCTCGAATTTCATCCGGGCGCCGCGGCCGTAACCGAGCCGCCGGCGGGCCAGCGCATCGGCGATCCCGGCGCTGGTGAGTTCAACACCGGCGGGGACGCCTTCGATAATTCCGACCAGGGCCGGACCATGGGATTCTCCGGCAGTCAACCAACGCAACATAGATTCCATCCTGCCATGTAAGGAGCTCAGAACACCCGTCGGGGCGCCCCCACTGCGTCACACATCACATCTATGACTTCCTCCGGGACGGCGTCGCCGAGCCGGGTGAAATGGCGTACCTGTTCCAGCGCCTGGTAGATCAGCATCTCGAGTCCGGGGACCACGGTGCCGCCGGCATCCTGCCAGACCGCCGCGATCCGGCTGGGCCAGGGATCATAGGCCACGTCCAGCAGCACGCCGGGGCGGTTCCGGCCGGTTTCCGGGCTACGCTCCCCCGCCTGTGCCTGTCCAAATTCCGGCCCGAATTCCTGCCCAAATGACTCCGCCAGCTCCTCGGCCAGCTCCGCGGCCAGCGTGTCCGCGGCCCGCGGCGGCAGGGTGGAAATGACGACGTCTGCGGCGGCGACGGCGGCTGCCGCGCCGGCGATCGGAAGCACACGGACGGGCAGCCCGACGGCGGCGGAAGCGGCGCGTGCTTCGGCGGCGCGGCCCACGTCGCGCACGAAGACGTCTACGGCGGCGGCCCCCAGTTCCTTCAGCGCTGCGATTGCCGCTGCCGCTGTTCCGCCGCCGCCGAGGATGGCGGCAGCGGGTGCGGAGGCCGCGCCCGCGTGACGCAGGGCGTTAACAATGCCGGCGACGTCCGTGTTGTAGCCGATCAGCCGGGGGGATCCCGTGCTCTCCCGGAAAGGGCCGACGCCGGAAGGGTCTCCGCCGGGGGCGCCGGGTTCGAAGGCGACCGTATTGATGACGCCCAGGGCGCGGGCCACGCCGCGGACCTCATCCACCTCTGCGACCATTGCGGTCTTCAGCGGCATGGTGACCGACAGACCCCGCCAGCCAACGCCGCGCCGAACATCGTCCCGTAACCGGGCCATGAAGGCCGGCAGCTCCGCCTCCGTCACGTCGATCGCCGAGTAGCCGAGCTCAACCCCCAGATGGGCATAGGCAGCCCGGTGCAGCGCGGGCGACTTCGAATGGCTGATGGGATGCCCAAGGACGGCGGCCCGGAGCGTCATACGCAGCGGCCCGGGTTGGCCTCGCACCAGGCGTTGTACTTTTCCACGTAGCCGTTGTGCTCGGCGAGGGTCTTCGAGAACTTGGTCTCTTTGGTGTCCAGGTTGATGGTCACCCAGTAGAGGTAATCGTTGGACTTGGGCTTCGCAGCGGCGTCAATGGCCGTCTTCCCTGGTGAACCGATGGGCCCGGCCGGCAAGCCGGTGTTGGCGTAGGTGTTGTACGGGTTGGACTTGTCGGTCTTCTGCGCCTCATCGATGTGGAAGCTCCGGATCCCCAGCCCGTAGGTGACCGTCGCATCGGACTGGATCAGCCCGTTGGTTTCGGTGTTGTCGGGCTTGAGCCGGTTATAGACCGCACCGGCCACGTCCCCGTATTCAGCCTGGCCGCCTTCCGCCTGGACGATGCTGGCCACCGTGACGGCGTCGTACTGCTTGGCCTGGTCCGTGACGCCCTGTACCTTGAGTTCGTCCAGGGTCGCGGACACGAGCTTCTGCAGGATGTCCTTGGCGGGGGTGCCGAGCGGGAACCGGTATTCACCGGGGGCGAGGAAGCCTTCGAGGTTCTTTGACTTCGCCGGAAGGCCGAACTGGGCCGGGGAATCGCTGAGTTCCTTCAGCTGCGAGGCGGGAACTCCGGTGCCCTCGGAAATCGCCTGCAGGGATTCGCCGATCCTGAGGCCGGCGCTGAGGGCGAAGTACATGACCTTGCCCTTGTCCTTGTTCAACAGCACGTCCACGGCGTCGGAATTCTTCATTTCGGTGCGCAGGGAGAAGTCTCCCGGGCTCAGCGCGCCGCCGGAGGCCGCAAACTCCTTGAGGAAGGCGTCTGCGTTGGCGACGACCTTCTTGTCCTGGAGTTCCGTGGCGACGGATTTGGGGCCGGCACCTGGGGGCACGGTGATGGTCACCTCGCCGGTTCCCGGTCCCGGGTAGTCGGCCACCGTATCGCCGCCGAGGAGGGGTTTGACTAACTGTGCCCCCACGACGATCGCCACCACGAAGACCGTCAGGCTCAGCACGAGGGCGAGGAAACGGCGCCGGCGGCGGATCTTCTTGGAAGGGCCCTTGGCGGTCCGGATGGCGGAAGCTCCGGCCATCACCTCATGCCCGGCTTCCTCGTGGTGATAATCAGGGTCGCGGACAGCTTCATCGGCGTAGACAACATGGGCCTCGTCGTCGGGGTGGGCCTCGTTGCCGTGGTGTTCAGCCCCGTGGTGGGTCTGGTAGAAGTGCTGCTGATCAGCTGCGCGGTGCGGTTCAGCCTCAGGGGAGATGCCGCCGGCATACTCGTGCCCGGCGTCTTCGTCCACGGCGTCTTCGTGGGCCGCCTCTTCGTGCACGGTGGGCTCAGCGGCGGGGAGCTCCGGGGCGTCGGCCGTCCCGAGGGGCTCGGAATGCCGGGGAGGGCCGGGCGGCTGCGTTTGGGGCCGGGCTGCTTCCGGCTGCGGTTCGGGGCGGTTCGGGGCGGATTCGGCGTCCGGCGCCGGACGGGGCGGCGGCGCCGTCGGGCTGTCCTGCCCGGTCTCAAAGGCCTGCGGCGGGATGGCTTCGTGACCCTGGGTCAGAAGAGACTTTTCCCGGGCCCTGAGCTCTTTGCGCGTCAGCGGTCGGCCGGAGCCGCCGAAAGCGTCACCAGAGGAGTCGTCACTGTTGACCGGGCTCACTGTAGCCTTCCATTTGGTGCTGATTGCGTTGGGCAGATTGCGTGTGTATGTCCGGGGCGGCGTTCGCGCCATGCCCGGTTGGCCCCGGAGCGGTCTCCGCGTAGACGCGGCTTCCGATCTCCGTTCCCCTGGCCTTTTGCATATCGATCGCGTGTTGCAGGATACCTGCGGCCGCAACCTGATCAACTACCTTACGGTGATTCCTGCTGCCCACGCCAGCTTCGTGCAGGTTGCGGTGCGCGGTGACCGTGCTCAGCCGCTCGTCGACGAGCCGGACCGGGACCTCGGAACCGCGGTCCCGGAGGGCACCTGCCAGCAGCTTTGCGTAGTCCGTGGCCATCCGCGCGGAGGCGTGCTCTTCGCCTTTCATCGTCCGCGGCAGGCCCACGAAGATCTCGACGGCATGGAGCTCTTCGGCCAGGGCCGCGAGGATCCGCACGTCGGTGTTTTTCTTCGCGTTCCGTTCCAGCGTGCGCAACGGCGTCGCCAGGATGGCGTCGCGGTCACAGACCGCGACGCCGACCCTGACAGTGCCGACGTCCACCCCGAGTTTCACGCCCTGGGGGTAGACGGCGGGCACTGCAGCTCCAGTCACTGGTATTCCGCTAGCGCCGGGTGATGGCGTCCACGACGGCGGTGAGGGCCGCGCCGACCGTGGACGCGTCCGTGCCGCCGCCCTGGGCGACGTCGTCCTTGCCGCCGCCGCCGCCGCCGAGGATGCCGGCGGCGAGGCGCACCAGGGCGCCCGCCTTGACTCCGGCCGCGCGGGCGGCTTCGTTGGTGGCGATCAGGATGACGGGACGGTCGTTGCTGACACCGGCCACCGCGACGGCGGCAGGCGCGGAACCGAGCCGGGTCCGCAGGTCCAGGGCCAGGCCGCGCAGGTCATCCGCGCCGCTGACCTGGCCGGCGTCGTGGGCGATGACCTTAACGCCGGCGGCGTCCCTGGCGGTGCCGGCAAGCTGTGCGGCGGCCGCCGTGAGCTGCTCCCTGCGCAGCCGCTCAAGTTCCTTCTCGGCCGTCTTGAGCTTGGTCAGGGTGGTGGCGATCCGGTCCGCGAGCAGTCCGGAGGGAACCTTGAGCATTTCCGTGAGCTCTGTGACGAGTGCGCGTTCGGCGGCGAGGTGCCGGAAGGCGTCCATGCCCACGAAGGCCTCGACGCGGCGGTTTCCTGAACCGACGGACTGTTCCCCGAGCAGGGACAGGCTGCCGATCAGCGAGGTGTTCTCGACGTGGGTGCCACCGCAAAGCTCGCGGGACCAGGCGCCGTCGATCTCCACGACGCGGACCTCGTTGCCGTAGTTCTCACCGAAGAGCGCCATGGCGCCGAGGGCCTTGGCCTCGGCGAGGCCCATGACCTTGGTATCCACCCGGAAGTTGTTCCTGATGGCGATGTTGGAGACTTCCTCGATCTCGGAGCGGGTGGCGGCGCTGAGGCCCTCGCCCCAGGCGAAGTCGAAGCGCAGGTAGCCGGCTCGGTTGAAGGAGCCGCGCTGCAACGCGTCCGGGCCGAGGATCTGGTGCAGGGCCGCGTGCACGATGTGCGTTCCGGTGTGGGCCTGCTCGGCGGCGTGGCGGCGTTCCCGGTCCACCGCAGCCTGGACCAACGAGTCGGCACCGATTTCACCCTCACGGACGATGGCCTTGTGCACGCTGAGGCCCTTGATCGGGCGCTGGACGTCCAGGACCTCGACGACGAAGCCGTCACCGGTGATCAGGCCGGTGTCGGCTGCCTGCCCGCCGGCCTCGGCGTAGAACGGGGTTTCGGCGAGGACGAGTTCGATTTCATCGCCCGTGGAGGCCTGCGGGACCTTCCGGCCGCCAGCCAGGATGCCCCGGACCTTGGATTCGCCGGTGAGTTCGGCGTAGCCGGTGAAGACGGTCTCGCCGGCGGCCAGCAGCTCCTGGAACGCGCTGAGATCGGCGTGGGAGCCCTTCTTGCCCTTGGCGTCGGCCTGGGCGCGTTGGCGCTGTTCGAGCATGAGCTTGCGGAACTCGGGCTCGTCGACCTTCAGCCCGGCCTCCTCGGCCATTTCGAGCGTGAGGTCGATCGGGAAGCCGTAGGTGTCGTGCAGGGCGAAGGCGTCCGCGCCGGAGAGCGGCCGGCCGGCGGCCTTGGACTCCTGGACGGCGTCCTCGAGCCGGGCCGTGCCGGACGCGATGGTGCGCAGGAACGCCCTCTCTTCGGCGTAGGCGATCCGGCTGATCCGGTCGAAGTCGGTCTCCACGATCGGGTAGACGCCCTTCATGGCGTCGCGGGAGGCGGGCAGCAACTCCGGCAGGCAGGCCTTTTCGACGCCGAGCAGGCGCATGGAGCGCACGGCGCGGCGGATCAGGCGGCGCAGCACGTAGCCGCGGCCCTCGTTGGAGGGGGTGACGCCGTCGGCGATCAGCATCAGGGCCGAGCGGATGTGGTCGGCGACGACGCGCATCCGGACGTCGTCGGTGTGGTGCGGGTCCTCGGCGGACTCGGCGGAGGTGTATTCCCGGCCGGAGAGGGCGGCGGCCCTGTCGATCACGGGGCGGACCTGGTCCGTCTCGTACATGTTCTCGACGCCCTGCAGGATCATCGCCAGGCGCTCCATGCCGAGGCCGGTGTCGATGTTCTTCTTGGGCAGTTCGCCGGTGATGTCGAAGTCCACCTTGGAGCGGACGTTATCGATCTGGTACTGCATGAACACGAGGTTCCAGATCTCGACGTAGCGGTTCTCGTCAGCGATCGGGCCGCCCTCGACGCCGTACGACGGCCCGCGGTCGTAGTAGATCTCGGAGCAGGGGCCGGCCGGTCCGGGCTGGCCGGTGGACCAGTAGTTGTCCGCCTTGCCCATCCGCTGGATCCGCCCGGCCGGCATGCCGGTGTTCTTCAGCCACAGCTGCTCGGCCTCGTCGTCCTCTTCGTAGACGGTGACCCAGAGTAGCTCCGGCGCCAGGCCGTAGCCGCCGTCGTCAACGCTGCTGGTGAGCAGCTCCCAGGCGAACTTGATGGCGTCTTCCTTGAAGTAGTCGCCGAAGGAGAAGTTGCCGCACATCTGGAAGAAGGTGCCGTGCCGGGCGGTCTTGCCGACTTCCTCGATGTCGCCGGTCCGGATGCACTTCTGCACGCTGGTTGCCCGCTTGTAGGGGGCTTCCTCCCGCGCGGTCAGGTACGGAATGAACGGGACCATGCCGGCCACCGTGAACAGCAGGGAAGGGTCGCTGGAGACCAGGGAGGCGGAGGGAACCGCCGTGTGGCCATTGCTGACAAAAAAGTCGATCCAGCGCTTCGTGATCTCCTGCGACTTCATGAGCTGATTACTTACCCTTCAATATTCACTGCGTTCGTGGTCCACGCGTGTACTCCGCGGAACAATGTGGTTCCGGTCCGCGGACCGGCCTGGCCGCCCGTGGCAGGGTGCGGCCCTTACTAATTCTCTCCCGGCTAGCGCCGGACTGCATCCCGGCGGTCGGCGCCCTTGTCGGCGCCCTTGCCAACGACGCTGTCGGCGTCTCCGTCAATGCCGGTGTCAACGCCCAGGGCGCGGCGCAGCTCGGTCTCCCGTTCGTGCATGCCTTCACGCACGGCGCCGGCGAAGTCGTACAGGCCGTCGGCGAGCCGTCCGACGGCGCGGTTCAGGCCTGCGGGGCCGAGATTGGACTGGGCCTCGGTGACCTTGCGGAAGGCGATGACGCCGATGGCGACGCCGATTCCCATCCAGATGATTCTGTTCATGTCAGTTTCTCCAGCTGGGCTTAGCGGCTGCGGCGGCCGGTGGCGGGCTTTTTGCGGGCGGTGAAGGCGGAACGTACGCCGTAGCTGAAGGCCGCAACCTTGATCAGCGGCGACCCCACCGTGGCGGCCACGAGGGAGGACAGCGCCGAGATGTTGGCAGAGGCGTCCGAGACGTTGGAGGCGATCCCGTCGACCTTCTTCAGCTGCTCATTCGTGGTGGAGACGGTGGCGGTGACTTCGTCCATCAGCGGGGTGGCGCCGTCGCTGATCGAGCGGATGGACGTCCGCACCTCGTCAAACACTCCCCCGAGCTTCAGAATCGGCACGGCGAGCAGCAGGACCAGCAGTGCAAACACTCCGGCCGCGATCAGGCCGGCAATATCGCCACCAGACATAGACGTTCATCTCCTTGTTGCGTCGTATTCCTGCAGCGTGCTCCGACTGACACAGCCGGCAACCGCAGAACTCCCCCAAGTACCTTACATACAAAGAAGCCCGCGGCGCTTGCCACGGGCTTCCTTGTAAGGTGTTGCGTTGGATCTAGCGTGCGTAGAATTCCACGACGAGCTGCTCTTCGCAGGTCACGGGGATTTCGGTGCGCTTGGGGCGGCGCACGAGGCGGGCCTGCAGGGCGTCAAGCTTGACGTCCAGGTAGGCCGGAACCATCGGCAGGACGTCGCGGTGCGCGCCGGCCGCCGCAACCTGGAGCGGGACCATGGTTTCGCTGCGGCTGTGGACGTGGACCAGCTGGCCCTCGGAGACGCGGAAAGACGGGCGGTCAACGCGGATGCCGTCAACCAGGATGTGGCGGTGGACAACCAGCTGGCGGGCCTGGGCGATGGTGCGGGCGAAGCCTGCACGCAGCACGAGGGCGTCGAGACGCATTTCGAGCAGTTCGATCAGGTTTTCACCGGTCAGGCCCTTGGTGCGGCGTGCTTCTTCGAAGGCACGCGTCATCTGGGCTTCGCGGATGCCGTACTGGGCGCGCAGACGCTGCTTTTCGCGCAGACGTACGGCGTAGTCGGAGTCCTGCTTCTTGCGGGCACGGCCATGCTCACCGGGGCCGTACGGGCGGCGCTCCATGTACTTGGCGGCCTTGGGGGTCAGAGCGATGCCGAGCGCACGCGAAAGGCGGGCGGTACGGCGAGCACGAGTGTTGTTAGCCACTTGTGTCCTTCCAATATCTGCGGTGTGTCAGTGTTACTGGCCTCCACGATGGAGAGCATCGGCCAACCGCTGCCTTTTGCTACTGGGCACAGGGCAAACCCCATCAAATCAGCATCAGATACTGAATTCGGTGGGATTGTGCGTCCGTGCCTTGCCAGACAACGAATAAGCCTACCATGGCGGGGCTGGCGGGCCGTCAGGTCCTGGCGTGCACGCCCCGGCTGCTGCGCCGCCCGAACGAGGCCGCTCCGAGGAATTCCACGGCCACGAAGGATGTGGCCCCCACCACCCACTCATCATGGCCGGGCGGGATCGCGAACGTATCGTTGGCATGGATTGTGGAGCGCAGCCCGTCGGAGGACTCCACTTCCATCGCCCCGGAGACGCAGAATCCGAGATGGTGGTGCTGGCACAGTTCGGTCTGTTCGAAGGGTTTGATGCATTCGGACCACCGCCAGCCCGGACCGAGAATCAGCCGGGCCACGGAATAGTCATTCACGGTGACAAGATCGAATTCGGCTTTCTCCGGGCACCGCTTCTTGTCCGGGGCATCAAAGGACTTAACAGCCATGGTTGTGACGAAATTTACGGGCATTGGATACGACCTGTGAACTGGGACGGAGCAACCCGGTGTGGAACCAGGCGACTGACGTGCCGGCCGCCGACCTGAGGTCCGGGAAAGCGAAGAACCGGCAATATGTGCCGCTGTCCCCCCAGCAAGGCACGCACGTGCAGCAGATCCTTGCTCACGTAATTCCACGTTAGACCTCCCGGAGGGGAAGTCAACGGGCAGTTTCCGTGCCCGCCGGTCATTTGCCGCGGATGATCTTCCGCAGCCGCTCCAGCCGGGTGGAGATGTCGCGTTCCGCGCCGTTGGCGGTCGGCTCGTAGTAGTTGCGTCCCACCAGGTCGTCCGGCGGGTACTGCTGGGTGGCCACCGAGTGCGGTGCGTCATGGGCGTACTTGTAGCCCTTCCCGTGGCCCAGCTGTTTCGACCCCGGATAGTGGGCGTCGCGCAGGTGCGCAGGGATGCCGTTGCCCAGCCCGGCCCGGACATCGGCGATCGCCTGGTTGATGCCCAGATAGGCGGCATTGGACTTGGGCGCCGTGGCGAGGTGCACCACGGCCTCGGCCAGGATGATGCGGCCTTCCGGCATGCCGATCAGCTGCACGGCCTGCGCCGCGGCGACGGCGGTCTGCAGCGCCGTCGGATCGGCCATGCCGACGTCCTCGGCCGCAGAGATGACAATGCGCCGGGCCACGAACCGCGGGTCCTCCCCGGCTTCGAGCATCCGGGCCAGGTAGTGCAGGGCGGCGTCGACGTCGGAGCCCCGGATGGACTTGATGAAGGCGCTGGCGACGTCATAGTGCTGGTCGCCGGCGCGGTCGTAGCGCACGGAGGCGACGTCAAGGGCCCGTTCCGTGTGCTTGAGCTCGATCGTGACCGGAGCCGGTTCTCCCGTACCGGCCGTGCCGTCGGCGTCGTCCGCGTCGCCGAACGCGACGCCGGCGGCCGCCTCAAGCGCTGTCAGCGCCCGGCGGGCGTCCCCGCCGGAGAGCCGGACAAGATGTCCCAGGGCCTCGGCGCTGAGTTCGACCTTGCCGCCCAGCCCGCGGAGATCCGCTGCGGCCCGCAGCAGCAGCCCCTCGACGTCGGCGTCGGTGAGTGGCTTGAGGGTCAAGAGCAGGGACCGGGAGAGCAGCGGGGAGACGACGGAGAAGGACGGGTTTTCGGTGGTCGCGGCCACCAGCACCACCCAGCGGTTTTCGACGCCGGGCAGCAGCGCGTCCTGCTGGGCCTTGTTGAAGCGGTGGATCTCGTCCAGGAACAGCACGGTGGTGGTCTTGAAGAGGTCCCGGGCGGTCAGGGCCTCCTCCATGACACGCCGGACGTCCTTGACGCCGGCGGTGATGGCGGAGAGCTCCACGAACTTCCGGCCCGGACCCTTGGCGATCACGTGCGCGAGAGTGGTCTTGCCGGTGCCCGGGGGTCCCCAGAGGATCAGCGAGCTGGGGCCGGCGGGGCCGGTGGCGTCCGTGCCGGCAGCGAGCTGCCGCAGCGGTGATCCCTGGCCGAGGAGATGCTGCTGGCCCACCACGTCATCCAGCGTCCGGGGCCGCATCCGGACCGCGAGCGGGCTGCGCGGCGAGGAGGGGCCGCCTGCGGACTGCCCGTCGCCGGACTCCTCGGCATCGCCGTCGTTGTTTCCGCCGGCGTTGTCCTGCCCTGCGCCAAAGAGATCATCCACATAGATAGGCTACTTCTAGTTCCCGACCGCACTGCACCCACAACCCTGAACGGAGTCCCGAGCCATGGCCACCACCGACACCCGCCTGGCGTTCGTGTCCGGCACCCGCCTGCCTGGCTGGGTGGAGCGCTTCGCCGCGAGCCACGGCGCGGTGAACGGGGAAGAGCTCGACGGCGGCCTCCAGCTGCGCGCCGCGGACGGGGCCGCGGCCCTGCTGCAGGCACCGTGGCCGGTGGACGGGCGGCCCGGCCGCGGCAGCGACACCGTCTCCCGGCTGGCTTCCCTCGCCGGGCAGCCGAGGAGCATCGGGGCCGTACTGGTCCGCCGGGGCGGTTACTCCGTGGCCGTTATCAGCGCCGGCGCCGTGCTGGCGTCCAAGACCGGCACGCGCCATGTCCAGTCCCGGACAGCGGCCGGCGGCTGGTCCCAGCAGCGGTTTGCCCGGCGCCGGGCCAACCAGGCCGATGCCCTGGTGGAGGCCGTCGCCGGCCATGCCGCCCGGATCTTCGGGGCGCACCCCATCGAATACATCGCGCCTGGCGGCGACCGGACCCTCGCCGAACAGGTGCTCGACGAGCCGGTGCTGAAGCAGTACGGTGCGCTGGCGAGGCTGGCGTTCCTGGACGTCCCGGACCCGCGCGCTGCGGTGCTGAAGAAGGCCGCCGCGGACCTGTGCGCGGTGCGGATCCTGGTGACCGACCCGCCCGCTTGAAAGACCCGCGCCCCTGCAGGCGGGGGGACCGCCGGAATGGCGCGCGGGCGGCGCCCATGGCGGCAATCCTCAGCAGCCGGTCAGGTGCCGCTTCGGCCGCTCCTGCCGGTAGAGGTACCGGCAGGCTTCGCGGAAGCCGGCCCGGGCATAGAGGTCCCGGGCCCCGGCGTTGGAGGCCATCACGAGCAGCCAGCAGCCTTCCACGCCGCGGGATGACCCGGCGGCCAGCAGCGCCCGCAGGATCCTGGCGGCGTAGCCCCGCCGCCGGGCGTCCGGCCGGGTTGCCATGCAGTACAGGCCGGCCCAGCCGCCTGCCCCGACTGCCCCGCCGGGAGGAGGAGGAACGGCGAGCCGTCCGACGGCGGCCGGCACGCCGTCGTCGTCCCGCAGCAGCGCGTACAGCGAGGGGCAACCTTCGAGGATTTCGCGGGCGACGCCGAGCGCCGCCTCGTCTCCCCGGCCGTCAACGCTCCACCAGAGACGCATCCATTCCGCAGTGGGCTCAGCGGAGAGCTCGACGCCGGAGCCTGGCTCCGGCGACTCCGTGCCGCCGTCCCGGACCAGCACCAACGTTTCGGACTGCCGGGTGAAGCCCTCCTCGTCGAGCACGGCGTGCAGGCCGGCATGACGCGGGCCTTCGAACATCTGGAAAATCAGCGGCAGGCGGCGGCTCCGGTACCAGAGCCGCGCCTCCCGCAGCGCAGGGAGCTGCCGGTGCGGGTCTTCGCCAGGGTTCCGGGGCCAGACGGAGTTGGCACGCTGCGTCACGCCGGACGCGGCGCGGAGCACCCAGCCGCCGGACTCCTCCCGCTCGGCGGCGGGCCAGGCGGCATCCATCAGCGCCTCCAGATCGGGCAACTCGGCCGGCTCCGTCATTTCTTCCCTTCAACACCTTCAATGAGACGGCAGAGGCCCCCCGGTTTCCCGGGGAGCCTCTGCCGTTGAACCATTCAGGTTATTCGGCCTTCTTGGCTTCCGGCTTGAAGTCAACGCCGGCTTCCTTGCGCTGCAGCGCCGTGATCGGCGCGGGCGCCTGGGTCAGCGGGTCGAAGCCGCCGCCGGACTTCGGGAAGGCGATGACGTCGCGGATGGACTCAACGCCGGCCAGCAGTGCGACCACGCGGTCCCAGCCGAAGGCGATGCCGCCGTGCGGAGGCGCACCGAACTTGAAGCCCTCGAGGAGGAAGCCAAACTTGGTCTGGGCATCTGCCTTGTCCAGGCCCATGAGTTCGAAGACCCGTTCCTGGATGTCGCGCTCATGGATACGGATGGAGCCGCCACCGATTTCGTTGCCGTTGCAGACAATGTCGTACGCGTAGGACAATGCCGCTTCGGGATCCTTGTCGAAGCTGTCCATGAATTCGGGCTTGGGCGAGGTGAACGCGTGGTGCACGGCGGTCCACTGGCCGGCACCGACGGCGACGTCGCCGGAGGCGACGGCGGCTGCGGCCGGTTCGAACATCGGGGCGTCGACAACCCACACGAACGCCCAGTCCGACGGGTTGATCAGGCCGGTGCGGTGGCCGATCTCGACGCGGGCGGCACCCAGCAGGGCACGGGCCGCGGACTTCTCCCCTGCGGCGAAGAAGATGCAGTCGCCGGGCTTGGCACCGACGGCACCGGCCAGGCCGGCACGCTCAGTCTCAGTCAGGTTCTTGGCCACGGGGCCGGCCAGTTCACCGTCCTCCTTGAAGAGGACGTAGGCCAGTCCCTTGTGCCCGCGCTGCTTGGCGAACTCCTGCCAGCCGTCCAGGGTGCGGCGCGGCTGGGAGGCCCCGCCCGGCATGACGACGGCGCCGACGTAGGGGGCCTTGAAGACGCCGAAGCCGGTGTCCTTGAAGAACCCGGTCAGCTCGGTGAGCTCCACGCCGAAACGCAGGTCCGGCTTGTCCGAGCCGTAGCGGGCCATCGCGTCGTGGTAGGTGATGCGCTGGATCGGCGTCGGGATCTCGACGTCGATCAGCTTCCACAGTGCCTTCACGATGGATTCGCCGAGGCGGATGATGTCATCCTGCTCCACGAAGCTGGCTTCGATGTCGAGCTGGGTGAATTCCGGCTGGCGGTCCGCGCGGAAGTCCTCGTCGCGGTAGCAGCGGGCAATCTGGTAGTACTTTTCGAAACCGCCCACCTGCAGGAGCTGCTTGAACAGCTGCGGGGACTGCGGCAGCGCATACCAGGAACCGGGCGCGAGGCGGGCGGGGACCACGAAGTCGCGGGCGCCTTCCGGCGTCGAGCGCGTCAGCGTGGGGGTTTCGATCTCGACGAAGCCGTCCTGGTGCAGCAGTTCGCGGGCCACGCGGTTGGCCTCCGAGCGCAGCCGCAGGTTCCGGGCGGGGCCGGGGCGGCGCAGGTCCAGGTACCGGTGCTTGAGGCGTGCTTCCTCGCCCACTTCGACGTGCTCATCGATCTGGAACGGCAGCGGCTCGGAGGTGTTGAGGATGGTGACCTTCTCGGCCATGACCTCGATCTCGCCGGTGCCGAGCGCGGGGTTCTCGTTGCCCTCGGGGCGCCTGGACACGGTGCCCACGATCTGCAGCACGTACTCGTTGCGCAGACCGTGGAAAACCTCTTCCTCACGGACGACAACCTGGGCGACGCCCGAAGCGTCACGCAGGTCAACGAATGCGACACCACCGTGATCACGACGCCGGCCGACCCAGCCGGCCAGGGTTACGGTTTGTCCAATGTGCTCGGAGCGAAGTGATCCGAGGTCATGTGTGCGCAGCACAGCATACCTTTCAGAGGGAAGACAGAATCAAGTAAGTGAGGCCCGCTACTGGAACGGTCCCGTCCGAGTTTACCCGCTGGCCGGGGTTGTCCCGGAATGACAGCCGCCAGGCATGACTGCTGTCATTCCGGGACCAGCCCGGCCAGCGGGCAGGGGGTCCTAGGCTTTGGTGACCCGGACGTGCAGGTCGTCCTCGGCGGGGGCCCAGCTGGCCGGATCGGCGTCGGACTGTTCGCCGGAGCGGATGTCCTTGACCTGGTGCTTGCCGTCGTCATCGGTGAACCAGACAAACGGGATGCCGCGGTGGTCGGCAAACTTGATTTGCTTGCCGAATTTCTCGGCCTTCGCGGCGACCTCGGTGGCGATCCCCCGGCTGCGCAGCTGCGCGGCGACGTCCTGGGCCGCGCCCCAGCTGTCGTCGTTGGTGAGCGCCACGAGTACAGCGGTGGGCACGGAGCGCGAGGCTTTCGCGAGATCCTGGCTGAGGATCCGGGAGACCAGCCGGGTCACACCGATTGACAGTCCGACGCCGGGGAACTTGCGGTTGCCCTTGCTGGCCAGTGCGTCGTACCGGCCGCCGGAGCAGATCGAGCCGAGCTGTTCGTGGCCCACAAGGATGGTTTCCACCACGGTGCCGGTGTAATAGTCCAGGCCGCGGGCGATGCTGAGGTCCGCGACGACCCGGCCGGGGGCATGCTGAACGGCGGCCGCAATGACCTGTTCCAGCTCGTTCAGTCCTTCCTCCAGCAGTTCGCTGCTCACGCCCAGAGCCCGGACCTGCTCCACGAAGGACGTGTCCTCGGTGCGGATCGAGGCGAGCTTGAGCGCCAACTGTGCCTGCTCCTCGCTGGCGCCGAGTTCGGATTGCAGCAGCTCCGCCACCTTGGCGGGACCGATCTTCTCGAGCTTGTCGATGCTGCGCAGTACCCCGGCTGTGTCCATGAGCCCGATGCCGCTATAGAAGCCTTCGGCGAGCTTGCGGTTGTTGATCCGGAGCAGGAAATCCGGAATCGGCAGGGCGCCCAGGGCCTCGGCGATGACCAGGGCAATCTCGACGTCGTAGCGGAACGGCAGTTCGCCGTCGCCGACGATGTCGATGTCCGCCTGGGTGAACTCGCGGGCCCGGCCCTCCTGCGGGCGTTCGCCGCGCCAGACCTTCTGGATCTGGTAACGGCGGAAGGGGAAGGCGAGGTAGCCGGCGTTCTCCACGACGTAGCGGGCGAACGGCACCGTCAGGTCAAAGTGCAGGGCCAAGGCATGCGGATCACCCTTGCCCGCCCGGCTGTCCTGGTCCGCTTCGCCTTCCTCGTCCTGGAGCCGCCTCAGCCCGTAGACCTCTTTGTCGATCTCGCCCTTGCGCAGCAGCTGGCCCACCGTCTCCACGGCCCGGGTCTCGATCGAGGAGAAGCCATGGAGCTCAAAAGTCCGGCGCAGGGTATCCAACACATGGAGCTCCACCAGCCGTTCCTCGGGAAGCCACTCGGGGAATCCGGACAGGGAGGCGGTGCGTGCCATGGTGGAATTTTCTCCTCAGGTATCACCGGCCGGTTCGCTGGCGCCGCATCCCGGCCGAGACGGGTTGTCCGAAACGGCGAACAGATGGGCGGCAGACCGGCCAGTCGTGCATAAACTGTGTGCGGCAGTCAGTTTATGCTTTCGGCGCCGGCAACTCTAATGCGGCCGGGCACCACCGGGACTGCCGGCAGCTTTGCAGCTGAAACCGCGACGGCGCCACGGCCCGTCAAGGTTCCGGCCCGACAACCAGGAGGACTTTTGGCGGCCAGTTCACGGAGCGCCCGCGATGCCAAGCGGCGCGTCCAGCAGATGGAGGCGAAGCGCGGGCTTCGCCGGGAACAGGACAAGCGCCGGAAGCGCGACAACGTCCTCGCCGTTGGCGCGGGCACCGCGGCGGTGGCCCTCGCCCTCGTGCTCCAGCTGACGGTCTTCTCCTCCAACCCGACCGAGGAGGAATTCGCCGCCGCGCAGGCCGAACTGGCCTCACCGACCGCGACGCCGTCGGCCTCGGCCCCGGCCCCCGCCGGCAACGGCGAGAACATCCCCAAACCGGAGACCGCGGCCGGCAAGATCTTCACGGGCGAGCTCAAGCTCAATGCCGGGACGATGGGCGTCGAACTGGACGGCACCAAGGCACCGCAGGCTGCCGCCGTCTTCAAGTCCCTGGCGGACCAGAACTTCTACGCCGGCCTCAGCTGCCACCGGCTCACCACGGGCGAGACCTTCGGCGTGCTGCAGTGCGGCTCCAAATCCGGCGACGGCAGCGGCGATCCGGCCTACACCTGGGGTCCGCTGGAAAACACCCCGCCGGACAATGACTACCCGGCAGGCACCATCGCCGTGGCCAGGACGGGCGGGAACGCCAACGGCAACGGCACCCAGTTCTTCATTGTGTACAAAGACACCGTCATTCCGGCCGATGCTGCCGGTGGCTATACCGTCGTCGGCAAGGTGACGTCCGGACTCGACGTGGTTGCCGGGATCGCTGCCGCCGGCCTTAAACCGGGTGATAACGCCACCGACGGCGCACCTGTGGAACCAGTCACGATAGACTCGTTCTCACTGAAGTAACCAGCCGGGGCCCTTGCGGCCACGGTCCCGGTATTTCCCTCCAAGCGAAAGACTTCTAGCGGTGACAGACAGTCAGAAATCCGACGAAACAGTGTCAGCAGCAGCTGCCAACGAGACCGATGCCGAGGCAACGTCCGTAGGCCACGCCACTGGACACACCACAGCACAGGCGACAGACACTCCCCCGGACCCGGCAGCGGACACGGCAACAGAACCGCAGGTAACAGAGCCGCAGGCCGAGGTTCAGTCCGCCCCGGAAGCTCCCGAGGCAGCAGCACCAGCCGGGGAATCCGCCCCGGTCGCCGAAGCACCCGCCGCGGAAGCCGCCCCGGCTGCTGCGTCGCGCCCCGCGCCGTCCCCGGCGTCCTTCGCGGCCCGGCCCAAGGCAAAGCCTTCCCCGGCCGCTCCGGCCGCCGCACCGGCGTCGGTCTCCTCGGCGGCCTCGCTCGCCGAGGCCGCCCGCTGGGGCCGTGTCGAAGGCGACGGCCATGTCTTCCTGACCGTCGCCGGTGAGGAACACCCCGTCGGCCAGTACCCGGGCGTCAGCGATGACGAGGCCCTGGGCTATTTCGCCCGGAAGTACGACGACGTCGTCGCGCAGATTGTCCTGTTGGAACAGCGCGTCAGCTCCAAGGCAACCACCACGGACATGCAGAAGACCGTCACGCACCTGCGCGAGCAGCTTGCCGAGCGCAACATGGTGGGCGATCTCCGCGCCGCCGAGGCCCGCCTGGACGCCCTCGCCACGCAGATCAGCGAGCTCGAGAAGGCCGAGAAGGCCGAACACGACGCCGTCCGCGCCGCCGAACTGGCCGCCCGCGAAGCCATCGTGGCCGAAGCCGAGGAGATCGCCGGACACGACCCGGCGCAGATCCAGTGGAAGACTTCCAGCGCCCGGATGAACGAACTCTTCGAGGGCTGGAAGACGGCTCAGAAGAGCGGCGTCCGGCTCGGCCGGAGCAACGAGGACGCACTCTGGAAGCGCTTCCGGGCTGCCCGTACCGTCTTTGACCGGCACCGCCGCGCCTACTTCTCGCAGCTGGACAGCAACAACTCGGCAGCCAAGGCTGCCAAGGAGAACCTGATCGCCGAGGCGGAAGCTTTGTCCTCCTCGACCGACTGGGGCTTCGCAGCCGGCGAGTACCGCCGCCTCATGGACCAGTGGAAGGCCTCGCCCCGCGCCAGCCGCAAGGACGACGACGCCCTCTGGGCACGTTTCCGGGCCGCGCAGGATGTCTTCTTCACCCACCGCCAGGCAGCCAACGATGAGATCGATCAGGAATACGGCACGAACCTCGTGGTGAAGGAAGCCCTGCTGGTGGAAGCCAACGGGCTGCTGCCCGTCAAGGACCTCGCCGCCGCCAAGAAGGCACTCCAGTCCATCCGTGACCGCTGGGAAGAGGCCGGCAAGGTGCCGCGCGCCGATATGGGCCGCGTCGAAGCCGGGCTGCGGAAGGTGGAGGACGCCGTCCGCCAAGCCGAGGATGAGAACTGGAAACGGTCCAACCCGGAAACGAAGGCCCGCACCAACAGCGCGCTGAGCCAGCTTGAGTCCGCCATCGCCGGCCTCAAGGATGACCTTGCCAAGGCCGAGAAGGCAGGCGACGAGCGTAGGATCACGGTAGCCAAGGAAGCTCTCGAAGCCCGCCAGGCGTGGCTGGAACAGCTCGAGCGTTCAGCGAGCGAACTCTCCTAGCACCCCGGCTGGAATCTCGTCCAGGCCCCGTTTCGGTTATCCACATGACCGGGACGGGGCCTGTTTCGTGACCCGGACACCCGGCACGATTGCTGAATGGTCCACCCGCCCGGCGCTGATCCGGTTGCCCCTGTTGCTCTTCCGGCCGAACTGTACTCCCCCGGCACGCTCTTCTCGTGGCCGGAGCTGCAGGCCATGGCGGCCGACGGCGTCCTGACGCAGCTGTACCAGCGCGGCTACCTGCCGCCGGGCACCCGTGCGACCCCGCGGCTCCGGGCCCGCGCTCTCGCCACGATGATCCCGCCGCAGATCAGGCAGCGCGTGGTCGCAGGCAGGATGACGGCGGCCTGGGTTTACGGCTGCGCGCGGGAACCGGACCGCCTGGCGCTGCTGGTGGACGCCAACCGGAGACTTTCCAGCCTGAGATCCACGCGAGGCTGCACTTTCCATGAGGTGCGCCTGGGTCCGTTCGACGTCGTCAGCCTCGGCGGGCTGATGGTCTCCAGCCCGCTACGGACTGGCGTGGACATCGCCCTCCATGTGGAACCGGAACGGGCGCTGCCGGCCCTGAACGCGCTCCTGGCCCGGACTGAGCTGGGCGTGCGGCTGCGCCTGCTCCGGCTCGCCGTGGAAGCCACCCCGCGCGTGCCGCACAAAAAGGGGGCACTGGAGAAACTCGCTGCCCTGGAGAACGGGAAACCGCCCTAGCTGCGCCGCCGGTTCCCGGTGGTGCGGTAGACGTCAAAGACACCGTCGATCCGCCGGACCGCACTGAGCACGTGGCTCAGGTACTTGGGATCGCCCATTTCAAAGGCAAACTTGGAAATGGCCACCCGGTCCGTGGAGGTATGCACGCTCGCCGCCAGGATATTGACGTGGTTTTCCGACAGGATCCGCGTCACGTCCGAGAGCAGGGACTTGCGGTCCAAGGCCTCGACCTGGATTTCCACCAGGAACACGCTCGACTGCGTGGGCGCCCAGTCGACGTCGACGATCCGGTCCGGCTGGTCCATCAGGCCCGCGACGTTGGTGCAGTCGGTCCGGTGCACCGACACGCCCGAACCGCGCGTAACAAAGCCCAGAATCGGATCCGGCGGCACGGGTGTGCAGCACCGTGCCAGCTTCACCCAGACGTCGTCCACGCCGCGGACAACGACGCCGGAATCGGAGTACTTGGCTTTGCTGACCTGGGTGGGGATGGAGACCTCGGAGAGGTTATCGTCGGGCGTTTCCTTCCCGCCGAGGCTCTCGACAAGGCGTTCCATGACGGACTGGGCCGAGGTGTGGCCGTCGCCCACCCCGGCGTAGAGCCCGGAGATGTCCGCGTACTTGAAGTCCTCGGCGATTGCGGCGAGGGCGTCGTGCGTCATGAGCCGCTGCAGCGGGAGGTTCTGCTTGCGCATGGCCTTGGTCAGCAGTTCCTTGCCGCGGTCGATCGCCTCTTCGCGGCGTTCCTTGCTGAACCACTGCCGGATCTTGTTGCGGGCCCGGGCGCTCTTGACGAAGTGCTGCCAGTCCTGGCTGGGCCCGGCCCCTTCGGCCTTCGAGGTGAAAATCTCCACCCAGTCGCCGTGGTTCAGTTCGCTGTTGAGCGGCACCAGCTTGCCGTTGACCCGGGCACCGATGGTCCGGTGGCCCACCTCGGTATGCACGGCGTAGGCGAAGTCCACGGGTGTGGAGCCGGCGGGCAGGGCCATGACCTCGCCCTTGGGGGTGAAGACAAAAACCTCACGGGCGTTGATTTCAAAGCGCAACGAGTCCAGGAATTCGCCCGGATCGGAGGTCTCCTGCTGCCAGTCGACCAGGGAGCGGAGCCAGCCCATGTCGCCTTCGCGGGGGCTGCCCGGACCGGCTGCCGTGCGGTTCGGCTGGTCCTTGTACTTCCAGTGCGCGGCGACGCCATATTCGGCGCGGCGGTGCATCTCGTGCGTGCGGATCTGGATTTCGACCGGCTTGCCGCCCGGACCTATCACCGTGGTGTGCAGTGATTGGTACATGTTGAATTTGGGCATCGCGATATAGTCCTTGAACCGCCCCGGCAGGGGATTCCAGCGCGAGTGCATCGCGCCCAGGGCCGCGTAGCAGTCCCGGACAGAGTCGACGAGGACCCGGACGCCCATGAGGTCGTTGATGTCGTCAAAGTCTTTGTCCCGGACGATCATCTTCTGGTAGATCGAGTAGTAGTGCTTCGGCCGTCCGGTGATGGTGGCCTTGATCTTGGCCGCGCGCAGGTCCTCGGTGATCTGGTTGCGGATGACACTCAGGTTTTTCTCGCGCTCCGGGGTCCGGTCCCCCACCATGCGAACGATTTCCTCGTAGACCTTCGGGTAGAGGGCCGCGAAGGAGAGGTCCTCCAGTTCCCACTTGATCGTGTTCATGCCGAGCCGGTGGGCCAGCGGTGCAAAGATTTCCAGGGTTTCCCGGGCCTTCCGCGCCGAGGACTCGGCGGACACGAAGCGCCAGGTGCGGGCGTTGTGCAGCCGGTCAGCGAGTTTGATCATCAGCACCCGGATGTCTTTGGCCATCGCCACGACCATCTTGCGCACCGTTTCGGACTGGGCGGCCTCGCCGAAGCTGACCTTGTCCAGTTTCGTGACGCCATCAACCAGCATCGCGACTTCGGGCCCGAACTCGGCTTTGAGGTCCGCCAGGGTGTATGACGTGTCCTCGACCGTGTCATGCAGCAGTGCCGCGGCCAGCGTTGTGCCGCTGAGGCCCAGTTCGGCGAGGATCGTTGCCACCGCTACGGGGTGCGTGATGTACGGGTCGCCACTCTTACGTTTCTGCCCGCGATGGCAGCGCTCCGCCACGACGAAGGCACGCTGGATGAGGTCGAAGTCCTCTTTGGGGTTGTTGGCACGCACGGTGCGGAGCAGGGGCTCCAGGATGGGCGAGTAGGCCGGGGCACCGCGCCCTGTCAGCCGGGCGAGCCGGGAGCGGGTGCGTTCGCGGCGGCCGGGGAACGTGGGCCGCGCGCCCGAGCTGTCGACAGGGACAGACGGATCGGCGCCTACGGAAGCAACCACACCAGTCTGCGAACCCTGGCCGGTACCCTTGTCCGCTGGTGCTGCCGGCACCGGCGTCGAACGTTCTTCCAATGAAGCACCCCTCACAACCCGTTAATTATTCAAGTCTATTCCCGCGGCAGGATACTTCGATAACCGACCGGGATACGGCGACGGGCCGGAGAGCGTCACGGATGACGTTCTCCGGCCCGTCGGATCACACCGGGCGGACCGGCTGTAGGCTACGCCGTGGCCGGTGCGGAGGTTTTGGCCGCAGCCTCTGCCCGGCGCTGCTCCACGCGCTTGGCCTGCTTGACCAGCTCAGGTTCGTTCTGCCGCAGCCAGGCGTAGAGCGGCGCGGCGATGAAGATCGTCGCAGCCGTTCCGATCAGGATGCCAAAGAACAGCGCCAGCGAGAGGTCCCGCAGCGTTCCCGCCCCCAGCAGCCCGGCGCCGATGAAGAGGATTGCACCGACGGGAAGGATGGCCACCATCATCGTGTTGATGGAGCGGACCAGGGTCTGGTTGACGGCCAGGTTGACTTCCTCGCCGAAAGTCCGCCGGGTGGAAGCCTGCAGGTCCGCGGTGTTTTCACGGATCTTGTCGAATACCACCACGGTGTCGTAGAGCGAGTAGCTGAGCACAGTCAGGAAGCCGATGATGGCCGACGGCGTCACCTCGAAATCGCTGAGGGCGTAGACACCGGCGGTGATGAACATCGTCACGAGCATACCGGCGATGGCGGACAGTGACATCTTCCACGTGCGGAAGTACAGCGCCATCAGCACGGCGGCCAGGCCGACGAAGATCAGCAGTCCCAGCAGGGCCTGCTTGGTCACGTCTGCGCCCCAGGTGGGCCCGATGAACGTGGACGTCACCTCGTTCTCGGTCACGCCGTAGGCCTTCGTGAGGCCTTCTTTGATCTGCAGCGTCTCGTCGTCGGTGAGTTTGTCCGTCTGGATGCGCATCGTGCTGCCGGCGACATTCGCCACCCGCGGGATGCTGCCGGGGACAACGCCCTGGACGGCCTGCTCACCGGTAGTCGCGTCCGTGGTCTTCACATTGGAGACGGTGAATTCGGATCCGCCGCGGAACTCGATGCCGAGGTTGAAGCCGCCCTTGGCGACCGGGAGAAGGATCGAGAGCGCGACGGCGACCGCCGCGATCAGGAACCAGATCTTCTTGGAGCCGACGAAGTCGTACGAGCGCTTGCCCGTGTAAAGCTCGTTACCGAAATTGGCGAAGCTGGCCATTTACTTGCCCTCCTTTGAAGCGCTCTTGGAGGAACCGGCAAGCTGTCCCTGCTTTAGCTGTTCCTGACGTTCCGCGAGGCGGCGTTCTGCAATGGTCATGCGGCGCTCGGCTTCCGCCGCGGCGCCCGTGTTCTTGGCGCGGACCGCCACCGAGGGCTTGTCCTCCGGCGTGCGGATCCGGCCTGCACCCCGATACAGGGGCACGGCGCCGAGGCGCTTGGGGTCAAGTCCCGAGAACCGGTGGCCTTCACCGAAGAACCTGGTGCGGGACAGCACCTGCAGGGTCGGGTGGGTGAACATGAAGACGACGATCAGGTCAGCGATGGCGGTCAGGCCGAGGGTGAACGCGAAGCCGCGGACGTTGCCCACCGCCACGAAGTACAGCACGAGGGCGGCCAGGAGGTTGACTGCCTTGGATGCCAGGACGGTGCGCTTGGCACGTTTCCAGCCGTTCTGGACGGCCGAGACCAGGCCGCGGCCTTCACGGAGCTCATCGCGGATGCGTTCGAAGTAGACGATGAACGAGTCCGCCGTCTGGCCGATGGCGACGATGAGGCCTGCGACGCCGGCAAGGGATAGACGGTAGTTCTCCGTCCAGCCCAGGATCGCGATGGCCAGGTAGGTCAGCGCACCGGCCACCACGAGGGAGGCTACGGTGACGAAGCCGAGCGCCCGGTACTGGAACAGCGAGTAGACGACCACCAGCAGCAGGCCAATCAGGCCTGCCAGCATGCCCATGCGGAGCTGCTCACCGCCGAGGGTTGCCGAAATCTGCTGCTCGCTCTGGATCTCAAAGCTGATCGGCAGGGCGCCGAAACGCAGCTGGTCCGAGAGGGCCTTCGCGGACTTCTCCGTAAACCCGCCGGTGATCTGCGGGCGGCCGTCGGTAATGACGGCTAGGGAACGCGGCGCCGAAATGACCTGGTCATCGAGGACGATTGCGAACTGGGCCTTCGGATCCGAGCCGCCCTGGCCGCCGCCGGCGACGTAGAACTTGTACAGGCGCTCGGTGACTTCCTTGAACTTGGCCGTGCCCTGGTCGTCGAACTGGATGTTGACGGCCCACTCGTTGGTCACGGCGCCCTGGGCACCGCGCTGGAGCTGGAAGGTCGAACCCTTGATGTTCGAGCCCTTCACTTCAACCGGGCCAAGGACGTACTTGATGGCCGGCGAGTTGGCCGACGCCGGCTCGCAGGTGACCAGCGGCTTGGCCGGGTCGGAGCGTTCCTGCTTGTCCTGGGAGGGGTTGTCGCAGTCGAGCGTCTCAAATTTCTTGTAGACCTCAGGGGTGATCCAGTTCTCGTCACTGCTGTTGGCAGGCTCGGCCGTAGGCTTGGGCAGCTTGTCGTCCGGGGTCAGGGACGCCGCGGGAACTGCTGCGCCGGGGCCGGCCTGAAGGACCGGCCGGAAATTCATGTCGGCAGAGGCCTGGATCAGCGCACGGGTTTCCTTGGAAGGCGTGCCCGGAAGGCTGACCACGACGTTGCGGCCGGACTGCGTGCTGATTTCAGCTTCCGCAACGCCCGAGCCGTCCACGCGCTGGCGGATGATCGCCACGGCCTGGTTGAGCTGTTCTTCGTTGATGTCCGAGCCGCCCTCCACCTTGGGCGCCAGGATCATCTGGGTGCCGCCTTCAAGGTCCAGGGCGAGCTTGGGAGCCCAGCTCGCCTGGCCGGCAATCGTGCCGCCCGCCAGGACGGCAGTCAGGACGGCGAGAATTACGCCAAGCCAGACCAGCACCCTGAGGGCTGTGTTTTTGGGGCCAGTACGTGCCATTGTCGATCTTTCTATTATTTACGGAGGAACCGCCGGTGCGGGCCCGGAGGCCCGCACCGGCGGATGCCCGCAACCGTTACTTCGCGGGATAGCTCAGATAGGCAGACTAGCTGTCTTTCTTGCCTTCGTCATTGAGGCGGCGCAGAGTTTCATCAGGAGTTTCATTGCGGGGCGCTTCATTGACAGGAGCGGCACTGTCCGCCTTTTCAGTGGTCAGCGAGGAAGCGTCGTCGGGAATAACCGCCGGCTCCTCGGTTGCGACAACCGGCTCAACAATCTTGGTGACGGCCTGACGGTGCACGGTGGCGGTGTTTCCCGGGGAGAGTTCGAGCAGGACCTTGTTCTCTTCCTCATCGATTTCGACGATGCGGCCGTACAGGCCGAAACTCGTCATCACCTCGACGCCGGGGCCGAATTTCGACTGGAGCTGCGCCTGCTGCTGCTGCGTCTTCTTGTTCCGGCGGAACATCATGAAGACGAAGACGCCGAGCATGACGAACAGGAGAATTGTCATTGGATCCAAGGGGAAATTCCATTCTTTTACTTGCCTAGCTGGGTTTCAGCAACGTCCGCTTCGCTCCGGGCCGCCTGGCAAAATGCCTGGCAGTGAACCTGCCAGAAAACCATACCCGGCCAGGAGCGGCCAGATGCGCGCCGCCCACAGAAACAAAGACCCGAACGTGCCGAGCGTCATTCCAGTCTAAAGGGAAAAGGTCACGGGGCGGTGTTATTGACTGTTACGGATCCATTCCGGATCCGCTTCCTCACCCAGTTCTTCAACGTTTTCATCACCGGGGTCGGTGGCCCGGAACAACTCCAGGGGGTCCTGCGCGAAGACTCCGGCCGGCACGGCAAAGCCGAGGTGGGTCCAGGCCGGTGCCAGGGCAATCCGGCCCCGGGGTGTCCGCCCCAGCAGCCCCTCCCGGACGAGGTACGGCTCGGCCACGGTTTCCACGGTCTCCGTTTCCTCACCGACGGCGATCGCGAGGGTGGACAGGCCTACCGGTCCGCCGCCGAACTTCGTGATGAGCGCTTCGAGGACGGCACGGTCCAGCCGGTCCAGGCCGCGCTTGTCCACCTCGTACATGTCCAGCGCGGCGGAGGCTGCCCGGGCATCGATCTGCTCGATACCGTGCACCAGTGCCCAGTCGCGCACACGCCGCAGGAGCCGGTTGGCGATGCGGGGGGTGCCCCGGGAGCGTCCGGCAATCTCGCTGAAACCGGCGGAATTGACCTTGAGGTCCAGCAGCCCGGCAGAGCGCCGCAGCACCAGTTCGAGTTCCTCGACGGAGTAGAACTCGAGGTGTCCGGTGAAGCCGAAGCGGTCGCGGAGCGGCCCGGGCAGGAGGCCGGCGCGGGTAGTGGCGCCCACCAGGGTGAAAGGCGGCAGTTCGAGCGGGATGGCAGTGGCGCCGGCACCCTTGCCGACGACGATGTCGACGCGGAAGTCTTCCATCGCCATATAGAGCATTTCCTCGGCCGGCCGGGACATCCGGTGGATCTCGTCGAGGAAAAGGACCTCGCCCTCCGAGAGGGAGGACAGGATCGCGGCGAGGTCGCCGGCGTGCTGGATGGCAGGACCGCTGCTGATCCGCAGCGGGGCGTTCATTTCGGCCGCGATGATCATCGAAAGCGTGGTCTTGCCCAGCCCGGGAGGTCCGGAGAGCAGCACGTGGTCGGCGCTGCGTCCGCGCATGCGGGAGGCCTCCAGCACCAGGGAGAGCTGCTTGCGGACCCGGTGCTGGCCGACGAAGTCGTGCAGGTTCTTGGGCCGGAGCGCGGCCTCGATGACCCGCTCCTCCGGCTCCTCTCCCCCGGCGACGAGCGACGGCTCAGCCACGGGCGCCTACCCTGTTCCCGGCGCGGGCGCCGTCCTGGCCCAGCCAGCGGAGGGTGGCGCGAAGGATTTCCGCCACGTTGCCCTTGTCTGCCAGCTCGGGGGAATCCGCCAGGGATTTGTCGATGCTGGCGGTGGCGTCCTTTTCGGACCAGCCGAGGCTCGTCATGGCAGCGACGACCTGCGGCTTCCAGACCGCTTCCGCGGATACTGCCGGGGCCGTGGCGCCTGCGGTCCCGTGCGGCACCAGCTTGCCGGCCAGTTCCAGCACGATGCGCCCGGCGACCTTAGGCCCGATCCCGGGCACCTTGGTGAAGGACTTGCCATCGCCGGAGTGGGCGGCGACGCGGATGGCCTCGGGTTCGTGCACGGCCAGCACCGCCAACGCCAGCCGGGGCCCGACGCCGCTGACACTGAGCAGGACGTCAAACACCTCGCGTTCGTCGTCGCTGCCGAAACCGAACAGGGTGAGGGAGTCCTCCCTGACGATCAACGACGTGAAGAGCTTCCCCTCCTCACCCACCCGCAGGCTGCTGAGGGTCTGCGGTGTGGCGTTCACGCTCATACCGGCGCCGTTGAGGTCGATCACTGCCGAGGACAGGCCGACGTGCGCTACGGTTCCGCGGAGAAAACTGATCAAAGCCGGGCTCCTGGGTTTACAGCGAAAATACAGCTGACAATATAGCTGACAATATAAACCGGAAGAACCGGCTATCCGAACATATCTACGAATACCCTACCAAGCTCCACGCCGGCACAGTCGGACATTCAACGCGCACGGCGCGCTTTGGCCTCGGCGTCCGCCCAGGCACGCTGGGCCGGGGTCAACGACTGGCCGCCCGGTCCTGTGCTGACTGCGCCCTTGTTGGAAGTTCCGCTGCCGGCCCGCCACGCATGGGTGATGGCAAGCGCCAGGGCGTCGGCGGCGTCGGCCGGCCGCGGAGGGGCGTCAAGGCGGAGAATCTTCGTGACCAGTTTGGTGACGGCGTCCTTGTTGGACGTGCCGCTGCCGGTAACCGCGGCCTTGACCTCCGACGGCGTGTGCAGCGCCACCGGGATGCCGCGGCGTGCGGCCGCGGCGATCACCACACCGGAGGCCTGCGCGACCCCCATCACGGTGCTGACGTTGAGTTGGGAGAAGACGCGCTCGACGGCGAGGACGTGCGGTTCGTACTTGTCCAGCCAGTCATCGATCGAGGTGGCGATGACCAGCAGCCGCTGGTCGAGGCTTTCCTCCGGAGAGGTTCCGACGACGCCGAAGGCCACCATGGTGGCACGGCGGTTCTTCTCAACGTCCACGACGCCGATCCCGCAGCGGGTGAGGCCCGGATCGACGCCGAGGACGCGAAGGGTCACTCGGCTTCCAGTGCGGCCTGCACTTCGTCGCTGAGGTCGGCGTTGCTGTAGACGTTCTGGACGTCGTCGAGTTCCTCGAGGGCGTCCACGAGCTTCATGAATTTCTTGGCGGCGTCGAGGTCCAGCGGCACCTCCATCGACGGCACGAACTCGGCCTCATCGGTGTCGTACTCGATCCCGGCTTCCTTGAGGGCATCCCGGATGGCCTGGAGGTCGGTCGGCTCGGAGTGGATCTCGAAGCTGTCGCCGTTGTCCTTGACTTCCTCAGCGCCGGCGTCGAGGACGGCCATCAGCACGTCGTCTTCGCTCAGGCCGTTCTTCGGCAGGGACACGACGCCCTTGCGGGAGAAGAGG
Organism: Arthrobacter sp. UYCu723; assembly: GCF_054059215.1. Taxonomy (NCBI): domain Bacteria; kingdom Bacillati; phylum Actinomycetota; class Actinomycetes; order Micrococcales; family Micrococcaceae; genus Arthrobacter; species Arthrobacter sp. UYCu723. The sequence goes on along the minus strand of NZ_JBSSBW010000001.1, from coordinate 3,733,917 downwards.
TAGCTGACCGAACCGGGATCGGCGATGGTGCCGCCGTTGCGGGAGATGGCGAGGCGGACTTCCGAGGCGGCGCGGTTCTTGTTGTCCGTGAGGCACTCGATCAGCAGCGCCGAGCCCTGCGGGCCGCGGCATTCGTACATGATTTCGGTGTAGTCCACGACTTCGCCGGTGAGGCCGGCGCCGCGCTTGATGGCGCGGTCGATGTTGTCAGCGGGGACCGAGGTCTTCTTGGCCTTGGTGACCGCCAACTCCAGGCTGGGGTTGCCGGCGAGGTCCGGTCCGCCCATGCGCGCTGCAACTTCGATGTTCTTGATCAGCTTGGCGAACGACTTGGCCCGGCGGCTGTCGAGGATGGCCTTTTTATGCTTGGTCGTCGCCCATTTGGAGTGGCCTGACATGCTTTACGCTTCTCCTCTGATCATTCGGATAAACAGTTCATGCACGCGCTTCTCCCCCGTCACTTCGGGGTGGAAGGAGGTGGCCAGCAGCTGGCCGGAACGCACAGCAACAATTCTAGCCGTCCCGTCCAGCGACTCGGGGTGGCCCGCCCTGGACGGTTCCACCATGGCGAGGACCTCCACACCATCCCCCACCCGCTCAACCCAGGGTCCGCGGATGAAGACGGCATGGACGGGGGGCACGCCGTGCTCCGTGGCGCTGAATTCCAGTCCCTTGAAATCGAGGTCCGTCTCGAAGGATTCCCGCTGCCGGCCAAAGGCGTTGCGGCGGACCGTGATATCCAGGCCGCCGAAGGTCTGCTGCGGATTCCCGGCGAGGTCCCTGGCCGGGTCGGCGATCTCGTTCGCCAGCAGGATCATGCCGGCGCAGGAACCGTAGACCGGCAGCCCGCCCCGGATGCTGTCACACAGCGGTTCCCGGAGGCCGAAAATCCTCGACAGTTTGTCAATGGTGGTCGATTCGCCGCCCGGAATGATGAGGCCGTCGAGGCCGTCGAGTTCGGACGGGCGGCGTACTCCGATGCCGGTGGCGCCGGCATCCTCCACCGCGTGCAGGTGTTCGCGGAAATCGCCCTGGAGGGAAAGGACACCTATCCGCAGGCCTGCACCCGCGCGGGAAGGAAGCGCAGAAGGGGGGTTGGTCATTCGACCAGCATAGTGCGCCGGGCTTTCCCGAACTGCACCGGCTCCGCCGCCCGGCAGGCTTTCATGCCGCCGCTGGGATATATTACAAAGCATGTTTTACTTCAGTGTTCCGCTCGGCAAGCTCGTCCGCCGGGTCTCCCGGCTCTGGGGCGGAGGCTCTGCCCTTCCCGGTCTGGTGGTCGAGAAAATCGACCCCGCTTTCATGCGGAGGACACTGTCCACGCTGCCTCTCGGCGTCGCCGTCGTTAGCGGTACCAACGGCAAGACGACCACCACAAAGATGGTCGTGGAGCTGCTGGAAAGCCAGGGCCTGACGGTTTTCACCAACCGCACCGGCAGCAACTTCACCCGCGGCGTCGCCGCGGCGCTGCTCGGCGAGGTGGACTGGCGCGGCCGGCTCAGGGCGGACGTCGCGGTGCTGGAACTGGACGAGGCCCACGCCGTGCACTTCGTCAACCAGGTGCCACCCCGCTACAGCCTCCTGCTGAATGTCCTGCGCGACCAGCTGGACCGCTTCGGGGAGATCGACAAGACCGCGGAGCTCTTGCAGCATGTTGCCTCCAAGACCACAGGGACCGTTGTGCTGAACCGGGAAGACCCCCGCGTGGCCCGAATCGCGGAAACGCTCAGCGAGGACACTCACAAAACAGACACGCACAAAACAGGCACCCTGAACGGCCCCGACGTCCTCTACTTCGGCCTCGATGATTCGCTGCTGAGCACTTTCCCGAACGACGACGAGCTGCGGGCGGCCCCCGGCAGCCCGGTGCCTCCTGCCCCCGCGAAGCCGCACGCCGACGTCGTGCTGCGCCGGGTCGGTGCCGATAATGCGGACTTTGAGTACGACGGCGTCACCGTCACCACCGCGATGTTGTTGCGCGGTGTCTACAACATCTTCAACGCGGCCGCCGCGTTGACCCTGGCCCGGGCCATCGCGGTCAGGGACGCCGGTCAAGGAAAGACGGCTGTGGCAGATAACGACGGCCTGCTCAGGGCGCTGTCCCGTGTAGCGCCGGCGTTCGGCCGCGGCGAAAGCCTCGTGGTCGACGGCCTGCCGCTGGAACTGGTGCTGGTGAAGAACCCCAGCGGCTTCCGGCTCGGCCTGAAGTCCTTCCCTGCCGCGGGCTACGCCACCATGATCGCGATCAACGACAACTATGCAGACGGCCGGGACATGTCCTGGCTCTGGGACGTCGAATTCGACACCCTCCGTGAGGAGGGCGCGGACCAGCTGAGCGGCTCGCGGGCCTACGACATGGCCCTCCGGCTGCAGTATGACGACGTCCCCATCGGCGCCGTCGATACCGACATCGCGCCCGCACTGGCTGCCTTCATCCGCGGCGCGAAGGGCAAACCGAAACGGATCTTCTGCACCTACACAGCCATGCTGGCCATCCGCCGCGAGCTAGCCAAAATCACCACAGTGGAGGTGGTCTCATGACCCCCCAGCCTTCGTCCGGGCAGACCGGACGGCAGTCCGGACACGGGCTCTCCTACGGACACGAACTGCCGCCCGAGGAACTGGCTGCGCCCAGCAAGGGAACCATCCGGGTCCTGCAGCTCTATCCGCGCGACATGAATATCTACGGAGACTGGGGCAACGCCTTGGTCCTCGCCCAGCGCCTGCGCTGGCACGGCTATACGCCGGAACTGCTCGAATACAACGTCGGCGACGACTTCCCCGCACACGTGGACCTGATCCTCGGCGGCGGCGGCCAGGACAGCGGACAGCTCGTGATCAAGGACGATCTGCTGTCCCGGGAATCCACCTTGCGGGAGCTGGCCGAGGACGGCACCCCCATGCTCGTGATCTGCGGGCTGTACCAGTTGTTCGGGAAGTTCTTCAAGACCCGGCTGGGTTCGGTCATTCCGGGAATCGGCATCCTGGATGTGGAAACGCACGGTACCGAAGTGCGGTTGATCGGCAACGTCGCGGTGTCCTCCCCGGAATTCGGCAGCATCCTCGGGTACGAGAACCACAGCGGCCAGACCACGCTCGGGCCAGGCGTCTCACCGCTGGGATCCACGGCCAAGGGCACCGGCAACAACAGCAACGACGGCCAGGAAGGCGCCCGCTACCGGAACATCGTGGCGAGCTACCTGCACGGCTCGCTGCTGCCCAAGAACCCGGCACTGGCAGACTTCCTGATCCGGACCGCCGTCGAACGCAAGTACGGCAGCTTCTCCCCCGGCACCCCTGATGACTCCTACGCGGTCCTCGCCCGCGAACACGCGGCCCGCCGGCCGCGCTGACAGCGACTCAGGACGTGAGTGGTGATTCCGAAGGTGCCTTGCACCATGTCGAGCTGTGGGTGCCAGACCTGGTGCGCGCCAAGGCGGAATTGGGATGGATCCTGACCAGCCTGGGATATGAGACCTTCCAGACCTGGTCCCACGGAATCAGCTGGCGCCGGGGCCAGACCTACATAGTGGTCGAAGAGTCACCGGACCTGAGCAGCCGTGAGCATCAACGCACCGCGCCCGGGCTCAATCACCTGGCATTCCACGCCGGGAGCCGACAGCGGGTTGACGACTTGGCGGACGCAGCCCCGCTGCAAGGCTGGAAACCGCTGTTTCCGGGGAAATATCCTAATGCCGGCGGTCCCGGACATTATGCTGCCTACCTGGTGAATTCCGACGGGTTCGAAATAGAGCTCGTCGCCGCCCCTTGAGCTGGTCTCCGTCCCGGCCCTGCTGCGATCGCTTCTGCGGCGCTGGGCTTTCCACCCAGGGGACTCATGGAATTGCTGATTGTAACTATTGCTGCCGGACTGATCATCGTCGCATCCCTGGAGCGTCATCTGTTGACGCGGGCCAGGCATTTACCCCTGGGCTCGAATCCGGAATCCGAGCGTGCCCGCCGCGATATCCAACGCGCGAAGACCCTGGCGACGCTTCATCGGCACGGAGAGCAACGTCAACAGGCATCCCAGGAAAGGTCCGCACCCTCAGGAATCTCAAAGGCCTCGATTTCCGGACTTGAGACTAGCCCGGCAACCAGCGCGGGGTTGCCGGCGATGATGGTCGAATCGAAGTCGATCTCCGTGACCATTACCCAGGCCCTGTCCTCGGGCCAGAGCAGGCTGGGTGATTGCGGCCAGCGCGGATCATGGTGCCACGGCGCGTTGAGGGCCCAGGCCGGGTCTGTGAATTCGGCCGGGGAAGACGAAAAAAGAAAGTGACTGCGGCCCGGAAGCTCAAGCCTCGGCCCGCGCACCACGCTGGCCGGCAGAAGCCCTGAACCGGCCCCGTCCTCGGCGCCAAGCGTTACGGTTCCCCGCCCTCCGCCGCCGTCCATGCCGAAGCTCAACTGGCTGTATCCGGCCGAGCTCGTGAGGCCGCCCCACCCTTCCCAGATCGCGGCGACGCCGTTGACCGGCGTCGTCGTGTGCCGGGAAAGGATCGACGCCGCCGCGGCCAGCACGTGGATGTCCAAGTTCCCCTGCCGCGGCTCGGAGTAGCGCCAGCCCGCGGCGTCGAGGACCTCACCGTACGGCCCCGCGGCCGGCCCGGACAGGCGGTGATACTGTGCCAGGGCGTGCATCGACGCGCCGAACGTCCGTGCCACCTCCGACCACGGAACGGATTCACTGTCGACGTCGACCAGGACTTCCTTGTCCTGCCTGTGCCAGGACAAGGTATCGGCCGGCCGGTCCCGGCTCACCGGATGGAGGACCCGGGCATACGCGGAAAAGCCGTGCGGCACGACGCAATGCATGTCCCTGGCCGCGGGATCGAGCAAAGGCCGGAGCCAACTGCCGGAGTCGGCGGCGTTGAAAGATTCCATGGCGTCAGCCTACTGAGGTGCCGCAAGCCGGTAGCCTGGGTGACAGGGAACAGATTCGGCGGAGGATTCAGATGATTCGGATTGAGCAGGATGACCCGGGGCGCTCGGATGTCCAGGAACTCTTGAGCGGGCACCTCGCGGACTTGTATGCCACGTCGCCCGCGGACAGCGTGCACGCGCTGGATCACGCGGCGCTTCCCGGTCCGGCGATCACGTTCTGGACCGCTCGGCAGGACTCCGAGGTCCTCGGCTGCGGTGCGCTCAAGCAGCTGCACCCCGGCCAGGGCGAAATCAAGTCAATGCGCACCCCGGCCCACGCCCGCGGCCGGGGCATAGCCAAGCTGCTGCTCGAACACATCCTTGAGGAGGCCCGGCGAAGCGGCTACGAACGATTGTTCCTTGAGACCGGAAGCCAGGAGTTCTTGGCCCGCCCGTCGGCTGTATCACCGGCACGGATTCATCGACTGCCCGCCGTTTGCCGGCTACGTACTTGATCCGAACAGTGTCTTCATGACCCTTGAACAGCACTAGTTGCCGCTGACGAACGCCAACACGTCGCGTGCCACCCGGCTGCTGGCCGCCACCCGGAGGTGACCGAGGCCTTCATACCAAATCAGTGTGCAGTCCTGGATCAGCCCGGCGGACTCGGTGGCAACATCCTTCGGGAAGAACCTGTCGCTGTCCCCGCAGATGAGCAGTACCGGCGGCCGGATCCTCGGCAGGACGTCCCGTGAATTATGGCTCAGCTCCGCCCGGACTTCAGTCTGTACGTCCTCCGGCGGGTAGTCGGAGCAGGCGACCGCCGATGAAGGGACCCAGCAGCCCGCGGAGCCACCGCAGCCGCGTCCCTGGAAACAGGTACTCGGCGAACACCGTCCCGGCCCGCCCGGCGTCGCCGCTGGCGAGGGCGCCCGCCATCCGCGCGTCGACGTCCTTGCCCCAGTCGCTGAGCTCAGCCGCGGCGATGACCACAACGATCCGGCCGAAAGCGTCGGCGTGCAGGGCCGCGAGATACTGGGCGATCATTCCGCCGAACGATTCGGCCACTACGACGTCGACGTGTCCGCCGAACTCCTCCGTGATCACGTGGGCGCAGTCGCCGGCCATGTCGGTAATCGTGTGCCCGGGGGGCATGTTCCTGCGGCGGGTGACAATCCAGACGGAAAACCCCGCGTTCAGATACGGCTCTAACTGCCGGCGGAACATCCGGCGCATCGTCCCTTGGGGCACCGTGCTCCCGGGTCCGCCCTGAATGAACAAGAGCGTCTTCGGGCCGATGCCCCAGCACAGGTACGCCATTCCATTCCGGAACGTCCCGCTCCTGGCGGTACGCTCGACCGCCGTCATCGGCCGACGTGGCTTCCCAAAAGCAGTTCTGCGAACTCCGCAGGCCGGGAGGCGGGCCACCAGTGGCCGCCGTTCACCCGGATCACCGTAAGGTCGTCCACCCACGAATCCAGCCCCTCCATGAGGTCCGGCGACAGGAAGGGATCCTTGAGCGGCACCACCACCTGGACGGGAATGGTCACCCGGCTCCCGGCCGGCCAGTTCCCGCCCGACAAGAAGTTGGTGCGGTAAAGTGCCAGCCCGCGGACGGGGTCACTGCCGACGTCGCGCTTGGCCGTCTGTTCGTAGCGCCGGGTGAGGAACAGGTGCCAGGCGGCCTCCGGCAGCTTCGGCACCAGGAAGCCGCCAATGTACCAGCTGCGCAACAGTTGTCCCGCCAGTTGCGGCCAGGCGCCTGGCCGCGAACGCCGGCTCCGCATCCAGCGGGCAAAATGCCGCAGATCCGGGCCGGAGATGCTGGTGTATCGGCCGATCCGGCCCCCGGCCCGCGGATCCTGCACGGTGGCCCAGCCCTGGATCGACCCCCAGTCATGGCCCACGAGATGCACGTCCGCAGCGCCCACGGCTGCCAGCACGGCGAACACGTCATCCACCAGCGTCTTCAGCGTGAAGTCACCTGGGGTCTCGACGACGACGGACGCGCCCGCGTTTCGGGTGTCGTAGGCAACCACATGGTGGGTCCGGGCGAGGTCCCGGATGGCCGGCAGGAACATCTGATGATTGTCCGGGTAGCCGTGTACCAGCAGCAGCGTCCGAACATCCGGGCCCGGTTCCGGGCCGTACTCAAACACTGCCAGTTCGGCTCGGTGCGTCGCGACGGTACGCCGTCGTTCTTTCAATGTCTCCATGCTGCCCAAGCTTAGGGCTCCATCACAAGAACGCCGCCGGCACCGTTGAGAACCCATCGCCCACATGAAAGAGTTATTTCATGACCAACCCCCTTTTGAGCCCCAGCACCCTGCCGTTCGGCCTGCCGCCGTTCGCGGTGATCGACGACGAGCACTACGCCGAAGCGGTCGAAGCCGGCCTCGCCGAGCACCTGGCGGAGATCCACGCGATCGTCGAGAGCCCCGGGCCGGCATCCTTCGAAAACACGGCCCTGGCGATGGAGCGGTCCGGCCAATTGCTGCAGCGGGCGGCGGCGTCGTTTTTCACTCTCGTTTCCGCCGACGCCTCGGACACGATCCGTGAGCTGGAGACCCGACTGTCCCCGCTCTTCTCGGCCCATCAGGACGCTGTCTACCTAAACCGGGGCCTATTCGAGCGCTTCGCCGCCATCAACACTGACAAGCTCGACCCCGAATCCAGCCGACTCGTCGACGAGTACCTCAAGGAGTTCCGCCAGTCCGGCATCCAACTGGACGCGGCGGGGCAGGAGCGCCTCAAGGCCGTCAACGCGGAGCTCTCCCGCCTTGGCACCGAGTTCGGCCAGCGCGTCAAGGAAGGAATGAAGTCCGCCTCCCTGCTCCTGGACGACGCGGCCGAGCTCGCCGGACTCCCTGCCGACGACGTCGCCAGCGCCGCGGAGGCAGCCCGGAACACCGGACACGAGGGCAAGTTCCTGCTTACCCTCATCCAGCCCAGCAACCAGCCGGCGCTGGCAGCCCTGGAAAACCGGGACGTCCGCCGGCGGCTCTACGAGGCCTCCATCGGCCGGGGCAGCGGCGGCGGCAGCCTCGATGTGCTGGACCTGGTCAAGGAGATGGTCAGGCTCCGCGCCGAGAAGGCCGCGCTCCTGGGCTTCGCCAACTATGCCGAGCTCACCGTGGACCGGCAGACCGCCCCCGATTTCGCGGCCGTGCAGGCCATGATAAACCGGCTGGCCCCCGCCGCCGTGCGGAACGCCGACGCCGAGGCCGAGGCACTGGCCGAGGTCGCCGGGCACCCGCTCGAGGCCTGGGACTGGGCCTTCTACTCGGCCAAGGTCAAGCGCGAACGGTATGCCGTGGACGAGCCGGCCCTGCGCCCCTACTTCGAGCTGGACCGCGTCCTTAACGACGGTGTGTTCTTCGCCGCCAACGCCCTCTACGGCATCACCTTCCACGAACGCAGCGACCTCACCGGCTACCACACGGACGTGCGGGTCTGGGAAGTCAGGAACTCGGACGGCACGGAACTGGGCCTGTTCCTGGGCGACTATTACACCCGCGAATCCAAGCGCGGCGGGGCCTGGATGAACTCCCTCGTGGAACAGTCCGGGCTGCTGAACGCCCGGCCCGTGGTGATCAACAACCTCAACATCTCCAAGCCGCCGGCCGGCGAGCCCACGCTCCTGACGCTCGACGAGCTCCGCACCACCTTCCACGAGTTCGGCCATGCCCTGCACGGGCTGTTCTCCTCCGTAACCTACCCGCGGTTCTCCGGCACGTCCGTGCCGCGGGACTTCGTGGAGTACCCCTCGCAGGTCAATGAGATGTGGATCATGTGGCCGGAGGTCCTGGCCAACTACGCGCGCCACTACGCCACCGGTGAAGCACTGCCGGAGGAGCTCGTGGACAAACTCGACGCTGCCCGGCTCTGGGGCGAGGGCTTCGGCACCACCGAATACCTGGGTGCGGCCCTGCTGGACCTCGCCTGGCATGTCCTTGACGGCTCCGAGGTTCCCGAAGACGCACTGGAATTCGAGGCTAAGGCGCTGGCAGCGGCCGGAGTGGCGCACAGCCTGATCCCGCCGCGCTACCGCACCGGCTACTTCCAGCACATCTTCGCCGGAGCCGGCTACGCCGCGGGCTACTACTCCTACATCTGGAGCGAAGTGCTGGACGCCGATACGGTGGAGTGGTTCAAGGAAAACGGCGGGCTCAGCCGGGCCAACGGTGATTTCTTCCGCGCCGAGCTGCTCTCCCGCGGCAACAGCCGCGACCCGCTGGAATCCTTCCGCACCTTCCGCGGCCGGGACGCGGATCTCGGGCCGCTGCTGAAGCGCCGCGGCCTCGACTGACCCAAAAAACGAGGCCGGCCCGCCACCTGGAGAGGTGACGGGCCGGACTCGTTCAATCAGGAGCGCAAGGCGAAGGACGGTGTGATCCGGCAGCGTGCGTAAAAGGGGCTCCGCGCCCCGAGCAGCCTCTCAGCTGTCAACAAGGCGCGGGGAATAGCACGCAGAGGATCAGCGCCGTCCGGCGCCCCCAAAGGCGCGAACTACCAGCCGCGCTCGGCGAGGCGGTGCGGCTGCGGGATCTCGTCCACGTTGATGCCGACCATGGCCTCGCCCAGGCCGCGGGAGGCCTTGGCGATCTCTTCCGGGTCGTCGAAGAAGGTGGTGGCCTTCACGACGGCGGCGGCACGCTGGGCCGGGTTGCCGGACTTGAAGATGCCGGAGCCGACGAACACACCGTCGGCGCCGAGCTGCATCATCATCGCGGCGTCGGCCGGGGTGGCGATGCCGCCCGCGGTGAACAGGACCACGGGGAGCTTGCCGGTGGCGGCAACTTCCTTGACCAGTTCGTACGGGGCCTGCAGTTCCTTGGCGGCAACGTAGAGCTCGTCCTCGGCCAGTCCGGCCAGCCTCTTGATCTCGGCGCGGATCTGGCGCATGTGGGTGGTGGCGTTGGAGACGTCACCGGTGCCCGCCTCGCCCTTGGAGCGGATCATGGCCGCGCCCTCGTTGATGCGGCGCAGGGCCTCACCGAGGTTGGTGGCGCCGCAGACGAAGGGAACCGTGAAGTTCCACTTGTCGATGTGGTTGGTGTAGTCAGCCGGGGTCAATACCTCGGACTCATCGATGTAGTCCACACCGAGCGACTGCAGGATCTGGGCCTCGACGAAGTGGCCGATCCTGGCCTTCGCCATGACCGGCACGGAGACGGCCGCGATGATCTTGTCGATCATGTCCGGATCGGACATGCGGGACACGCCGCCCTGGGCGCGGATATCGGCGGGAACGCGTTCCAGCGCCATGACGGCCACGGCACCGGCATCCTCGGCGATGCGGGCCTGCTCGACGTTGACGACGTCCATGATGACGCCGCCCTTGAGCATCTCAGCCATACCGCGCTTGACGCGGTTGCTGCCCGTGACGTTCTTGGCGGACGCGCCGGCTTCGCTGCTTACATCAGGTGTAGACACAAAAACCCCTATGGGTAGATAGATGACCTCGCCGGGGTGCAGGCGGCACACAGATGCCGTTCTCGCACACACCGGATTACCGGATCCATTGGCCGGTAGTGCTAATACTAGCCCCCGGCTGCGACACGTCTGAATTCCGGTTACACGCGCCGCGGCCGGGGCACAGAGGCCGTCAGGCGGCCTGTTCGGTGGCGGTGCCTTCGGTTTCGTCGAGCGACTGGCGGTGTACGGCAACGATCCGCTGCACCACCGTCATCAGGCTGGCCAATGCCAGCAGGCACAGCGTCACGAAGAGCACCACGCTTGGCAGGCCAAGGCCGGTGAACCCGGTGACCACGAGCACGGAGACGAGCCGCTCGGCGCGCTCGGCGACGCCGACGTTGGCGTGGAAGCCCAGGGCTTCGGCCTTGGCCCGGGCGTAGGAGACCACCATCCCCAGCACGAGGCAGACGAGGGCGGCAACCGCGATCGGCGTGTCCGCGCCGCCGGTGAAGAACCAGACGGCGACGCCGGCGAACAGCGCGCCGTCCGCCACCCGGTCCAGGGTGGAGTCCAGGAAGTTGCCCCAGCGCCCTTCGCGCTGCTGCATCCGCGCCATGATGCCGTCAATGACGTCGGAAAAGATGAACGCCGTGATGAAGAGGGTCCCCCACCAGAGCTGCCCCAGCGGGTAGAACACGAGGGCACCGACGACGACGCCGAGGGTGCCGACGACGGTGACGGCGTCCGGGGAGACACCGATCCTCAGCAGCCAGCGGGCGAGCGGGGAGAACAGCGCGGTGAAGAAGCCGCGCGCGTGCCTATTCAGCATCTGGCTCCCTGGCGGAAGTCTCCCGCGCGCTGTCAGTTGCCTGCGGATCCGACTCCTGGGGCCACGCCTCCGCCACCTGCTGGCGGACCTCGCCCAGAGTCTGCGTGATGGCCTTCGTCTGGGCAATGATGGGGAAGAAATTGCCGTCCCCGCCCCAGCGCGGCACCACGTGCTGGTGCAGGTGGCCTGCGATCCCGGCCCCGCCGGTCACGCCCTGGTTCATGCCGATGTTGAAGCCGGAAGGGTTGGCGACCTTGCGCAGCACGCGCATGGCCGTCTGGGTCAGCTCGGCAAATTCCGCCGTTTCCTCCACGGTCAGGTCCGTGTAGTCCGGCACGTGCCGGTACGGGCAGATGAGCAGGTGGCCGGGGTTGTATGGGAACAGGTTCAGCACCACGTAGCTGGTCCGGCCCCGGTACACGATCAGCGATTCATCATCGCTGCGCCCGGGCGCGACGCAGAACGGGCAATCGTCCGGGTTCTTGAACTGGTGCTGGCCGCCCTTGATGTACGCCATCCGGTGCGGGGTCCACAGGCGCTGGAAAGCGTCCGGAACTCCGGCCAGGCCGAAGTCGTCCGTCACTGCGTCGTCGCCCGGATATTCCGGACCGGCCCCTGTGGTCTCCTGCACGCCTTGCCCTTCCGTTTCCGCTAGCTGGTCCGGTTGCGGACGGCGTCGACGATCCGCTGGACAGCTTCGGCCACCGGCACGCCGTTGTCCTGGCTGCCGTCGCGGAAGCGGAAGGACACGGCGCCCGCCTCGGCGTCGTCTCCCCCGGCAATCAGCACGAACGGGATCTTGTCCTTGCTGGCCGTGCGGATCTTCTTCGGGAAACGGTCCGAGGAAATGTCCACCTCGGCGCGGATGCCCGCGGCCTTGAGCTGGTCCACGACGTCGAACATGTAATCGTTGAACGCCTCGGCCACCGGAATGCCGACCACCTGCACCGGGGACAGCCACGCCGGGAAGGCGCCGGCGTAGTGCTCGGTCAGGACCCCCATAAAACGTTCGATCGATCCGAACAGCGCGCGGTGGATCATGACCGGGCGCTGGCGGGTGCCGTCGGCGGCCTGGAACTCGAGTTCGAAGCGCTCGGGCAGGTTGAAGTCCAGCTGGATCGTCGACATCTGCCAAGTGCGTCCCAAGGCGTCTTTCGTCTGCACGGAGATCTTGGGGCCGTAGAACGCCGCTCCGCCCGGATCCGCCACCAGTTCCAGGCCCGAGGCTTCGGCCACCTCGGCCAGGGTGCGTGTGGCTTCGTCCCAGGCGGCATCCTCGCCTACGAACTTGTCCTCGTTCTTGGTGGACAGTTCCAGGTAGAAGTCGTCCAGGCCGTAGTCCTTGAGCAGGCCGAGGACAAAGTTCAGCGTGGTGGTGAGCTCATCCTTCATCTGCTCGCGGGTGCAGTAGATGTGGGCGTCGTCCTGTGTCATGCCCCGCACGCGCGTGAGGCCGTGCACCACGCCGGACTTTTCGTAGCGGTACACGGAGCCGAATTCGAAGAGGCGCAGCGGCAGCTCGCGGTAGGACCGTCCGCGGGCGCGGAAGATGAGGTTGTGCATGGGGCAGTTCATCGGCTTCAGGTAGTAGTCCTGGCCGGGCTTGCGGACCGTGCCGTCCTCGTTCAGTTCCGCATCGATGTGCATCGGCGGGAACATGCCGTCCCGGTACCAGTCCAGGTGGCCGGAGACCTCGTAGAGGTGGCCCTTGGTGATGTGCGGGGTGTAGACGAACTCATACCCGGCGTCGACGTGCCGCTGGCGGGAGTAGTCCTCCATGGCCTTGCGGATGATGCCGCCCTTGGGGTGGAACACTGGCAGGCCGGAGCCCAGTTCGTCCGGGAAGGAGAACAGGTCCAGTTCGGCGCCAAGCTTGCGGTGGTCGCGGCGCTCAGCCTCGGCGATCCGCTCCTGGTAGGCCTTGAGGGCTTCCTTGGTGGGCCAGGCAGTGCCGTAGATTCGCTGCAGCTGCTGGTTGCTCTGGTTGCCCAGCCAGTAGGCGGCCGATGACCGGGTCAGGGCGAAGGCGTTGGAGATGAGCTTGGTGTTGGGCAGGTGCGGGCCTCGGCACAGATCGCACCAGACGCTGTCGCCGCTCTTGCGGTCCACATTGTCGTAGATGGTGATGTCGCCGGCGCCCACCTCGACGTTGACGCCCTCCCCGGCATCGGCGGCGTTGTTCTTCTTGCCCAGCAGTTCGAGCTTGTAGGGCTCGTCCTTCATCGCCTCGCGGGCCTCGTCCTCGCTCACCACCCGGCGGACGAACTTCTGGTTCTGGTTGATGATCTTCTGCATCATCTTTTCCAGCTGGCGCAGGTCCTCCGGCGTGAACGGCTCCTCGACGTCGAAGTCGAAGTAGAAGCCGTCCGTGATGTAGGGGCCGATGCCGAGCTTGGCGTCGGGGCGCAGCTGCTGCACGGCTTGGGCCATGACGTGCGCCGTGGAGTGGCGCAGGACGTTGAGTCCGTCCGGGGAGCCGATGGTGACGCCCTCGATCGTGGCGTCTTCGGGCAGCGGCTGGTCCAGATCCAACAGAGCGCCGTTCACGCGGGCCACAACGACGTCGCGGCGCTCAAAAAAGAGTTCCGCGCCGGTGGTCCCGGTAGCCACCTTGGTCTCTTCGCCATCGACGAGAAGGGTGATCTGCTGGGCATCTGACACGGGTGTCTCCTATTCAAGGTTAAGGCTTCGTAGCTTGTGGCGTACGGGGACCACAGCCAGCCTCGTCCATGTTATCGGGTTCCGGATGGGCCAACCAACGCACGACGGCGGCGCGGCGCCGGGTGCAGCAGCCCGCCCGGCGCCAGCCGCGCGGTGCTCAGCCTCCCCGCGCGGCGCCGGCGGCGCCGCGCTTCAGCCACCCAGCCCGGTGATGGCAAGGTTCCGGCTGATTCCGTCCAGCGGGCCCGGCAGTTCCGGCCCGGTGTAGGCGGGGGCGCCGGAAACGGGCTCGGGGAACGGCAGCGTCCCGGTGCGGCTGAGGTCCCACGCCATGCTGGCACTGATGCTGATCCCCCGCGGCCCGGTCCGCCGGGTGGTGCCCCGGATCAGCAGCAGCCGGGTGCCGAACAGCAGCGGTCCTGCCAGCTCCTGGGCCTCATGGAAGAAGACCGAATCAACGCAGCCCGTGCCGTCGTCGACACTGATGAAGACCACCCGGCGGCCGCCCCGCATCGGCGGAGTCTGGGTGGCGACCCGGACTCCGGCGACCAGCACCTCGGTGCCGTTGCGCAGCCCCAGCAGCTTGTCCGCGGTGGTGACCCCGAGGCGGTCCAGCAGGGGACGGTGGCTGGTCATCAGGTGTTCGCTGACGTCAACGGCCATCAGGTCCAGCTCCGCCCGGACGTTATCCACCATGCTGGGCGCGGGCAGCTCCGCCTTCAGGTTTTTCAGCTCAATGTCCCCCAGCGGCAGCGCCAGCTGGCCCTCGATGATCTCCATGCCCTTCCGCTGGGGGCGGTGCTGCAGGTTCTGCAGGTGCCGCACCAGGTCGGCACGGTTGGCTGCTCCCCCGGAGGCCCGGTGCAGGGAATCGAAGGCACCCAGCTGGGCCAGCCGCTGGATGCTCGGCTTGCTGAGCCGGGACCGGGCGCGCAGGTCCGCCAGCGAGTCATACGGCTGTCCTGCCACGATCCGCTTCAGCTCGGTGCCGGAGAGCCCGAAGATGCCGTTCAGGCTCAGCCGGATGCCCAGCTTGCCGCGGTCCGGCCCCGCAGCCACGCGTTCCACCCGGTACTCGGCCTGGCTGCGGTTGATGTCCAGGGGCAGGATGGGGATCCCCAGCCGCCGGGCTTCGGCCACCAGGAGCCGCTTGGGATACATGCCCGGATCGTGCTCCCAGAGTCCGGCGAGGAATGCCTCCGGGTGGTGGGTCTTGAGCCAGGCGGACTGGTAGGTGGGCACGGCAAAGGCGGCACCGTGGGCCTTGCAGAAGCCGAAGCTGCCGAAGGCCTTCAGCGTCCCCCAGACCTTGTCCACCACCTCGGGGCTGTACCCCCGGGCACGGGCCTCCTTTCGG
This sequence comes from Arthrobacter sp. UYCu723, assembly GCF_054059215.1. Classification (NCBI taxonomy): domain Bacteria; kingdom Bacillati; phylum Actinomycetota; class Actinomycetes; order Micrococcales; family Micrococcaceae; genus Arthrobacter; species Arthrobacter sp. UYCu723. The sequence continues at coordinate 3,718,783 of NZ_JBSSBW010000001.1, read as the reverse complement.
AAGAACTCCTCCACCTTGCCTTCCAGAACCTCGTTGCCGAGGGCGCGGCGGAATTCATCGGCCCGCGCCAGCCCGCATTCCGTCATGACGTCGAAGGTCTTCAGGATCTGCTCATGGAACACGGTGACCCCGTGCGTCTCCTTGAGGACCGGCTTGAGCTTCGGGTGCGGATAGACCTCCGGCGCGAAGCCGTGCCGGTGCTCCAGGAAGGGCCGCACCATGTCCGATTTCATCGGCCCCGGCCGGAAGAGGGAGATATCGATGATGAGGTCGTTGAAATCCCGGGGCGCCAGTTTACCGATGAGTTCGCGCTGGCCCGGGGATTCGATCTGGAAACACCCCAGGGTGTGGGTGCTGCGGATCAGCTCGTAGGTGGGTTCGTCGTCGAGCGGGACGGCGTTGAGGTCGATGCGCCCGTCCGCGGCGATGTAGTCCGGGCCGCTGCCGTCCGGGCCGGCCGGGTGCGCCCCTGCTGCCACCACCTCGGCTTTGGAGGGGTGCAGCCGGATGACCTCACGGACGGCGAAGGCCATGGCGCTCTGCATCCGGACCCCCAGCACATCGAGTTTGAGCATCCCCATGGGGTCCATGTCGTGTTTGTCGAACTGGCTCATCGGCAGCCCCAGGCCGCTGGGCTGAACGGGCGTGCGGTCCAGCAGGGTGGCGTCGCCCAGGATAACGCCGCACGGGTGCATGGAGATGTGGCGCGGCAGCCGGTCCAGCCGTTCCGTGAGGTCCACCAGCAGGTCCAGCTGCTGGTTCTCGGTGAAGTCGCGCTGCTCCACCCTCCCCGCGAATTCCCGCAGCTCCGGTTTCTCCACGAGGGCTTCCCGGAAGTTCCGGGCCGAGAACCGCCACAGCTGCTTGGCGATGTCCCCGATCTCGCCGTCGTCCATGCCCAGCGCCAGCCCGGCGTCCCGCACGGCACCGCGAGCGCGGTAGCCGTTCTGCATGCTCATCAGCGTGACGCGTTCGGACCCGAAGCGCTCAAAGATTTTCCGGTAGACGTTGTGCCGTTCGGCGCTTTCGACGTCGATGTCGATGTCCGGCAAGGTGGCGCGGTCACGGGAGAGGAAGCGTTCGAAGATGAGGTCGTGCTCGAGGGGGTTCACCTGGCTGACGTCGATCAGGTAATTGACCAGGCTGGACGCGCCCGAGCCGCGGGCGGCGGCACGGACGCCCATGTCCAGGATCATCCGTGAGACTTCGGCGACGGTCAGGAAGTAGGCGGCGAAGCCCAGGCTGTCGATGATCCGCAGCTCATGCCCCAGCCTGGCGCGCAGCTCCTCGGCGGGCTTCCCGGCGATCCCGGGGAAGCGGCGGCTGATGCCTGCCTCGCAACGCTGGCTGAGCTCCACGAGGGGATCCCCGGCGATTCCGATCACGGAGGCTTCGGGGACCACGGGCTGCTTCCATCCCATGTCCGTGACCGGGTCCACCCGGCAGCGGTCCGCGAGCGCCTCTGTCTGGGCCATCAGCCGTTTCAGGTCCGCGGCGCCGTACCCGGCGGCATGCATGATCTCTTTGCCCAGCTGCAGCATCTGCGCCGACGACTTGAGCCAGCCCTGCCCGTTGGGCTGGAGCAGCGGGGCAGCCGAGAGTTCGGGCAGGGATTTCAGCGCCCGGGCGGAGTCCAGCACATCCGCGGTGGCCGCGCCGTCCTCGGCGACGTACCGCACGGCATTGCTCAGCACGGCGGGCACGCCATGTTCCGCGGCGAGTTTGAGCATCCGCACAGCGTGGGCTGTGCTGAGCGGCTCACCGGGAGTGCTGAGTTGCGTGACCACCTCGGCGGCGAGGGTCCCCGGCGGCATGGCATCCAGCCAGCGCTTGAACAGGGTGCGGGGGCGCAGGTAGCGCCGCCCGCCCACCGCCCGGCCGACGTCGGAATCCGGACCGATCAGTACCGTCAGCACCGGCTGCAGGGTCTCCGGATGCAGAGTCCGGGAGGCGAGCTCCGCCCGGGTCACGGCCACTGGCACCGCTCCCCCGGCCTTACCGGTGGTGCGGGCGTGGGCGTCCGAGATCAGCCGGCAGAGCGCCCGGTAACCGGCGCCGTTGTTGTGTCCGTGGGCCAGGGCGACGACGCGTCCGCCCACCTGGGTGCGGAGGTCGCCGTCGTCGTCAAGGACCGCAAGGTCAACCCCGACAATCGGATCGAGTCCGGCAGCCATGCAGGCCAACAGGTGCTTGACCGTCCCGTAGAGGCCGTCGCGGTCAGTGCAGGCGAGCGCGGTGGCATCGTCGGCCGCGGCCGCGGCGGCCAGTTCATCCGGCCAGGAGACCCCGTAGTGGGCGCTGAAGGCGGTGGAGACGTGGAGATGGGTGAAGCTCATGCTGATTTCTGCGGACGGAGGCCGTCATGGATCCTCAGCAGCCGCCAGCGGCCGCTGCCGACGTGCCGGCTCAGGTCCAGGGTGAGGGTTTCCGCCTGGGCTCCATCAACCGGGGACGGATCAGCCGGGCGCACCTGGACCCGCCAGATCTCGTGGTCCACCAGCCCGGGGCCGCTCCCCAGCGGGGCCCGCGGTTCCTCCGCCCACCATTGGCGCCGCTCATACCAGCGGACCGGTTCGGCGCAGACGGTGTAGTGCCGGCCGGCCCAGTCAAGCTTCAGAGGCACGCCGGAGGGTGTGCAGACGACGTCTACCGACTCGCTGAACATGCCACAGTGCCTCCCGGGAAACCCCGACCGAATCCTTGTTCGAATATATCTTCGAATGATTCCAGTCTACGCCCGGCCCGGGACAAAACCTAGATCAGGGGTGGACGGACGCTGGCACACGTAGCAGGATTGAGCCATGAGCTCCCATAACGCACTCCTGAAGCATGTAAGCATCGCCGCCAAGGATCCAACCTTGGTGGCGACGTTCGATATAGACGGAAATATCCCGGGGCAAGGCGCCTACGTGGTGGGCCTCCTGGCGGCCGGGCCGGACTATTCCCATCAGCGCAGGCTGGGTATTGAGTTCATGAACGGCGAGGCCGTTTCCTTCTACTACTTCAACCATGACGGCACGGAAGAGAATTTCGACCTCAAGGGCGTGGAACACTCAGGGAACACCATCACCGGAAACTTCCCCATTGCGACTGTGCTTGGCCTCCCCAAGGGCCACCTCATGACGGCCTTCAGCGATTGTGACGGCCGGGACTACCAGGCCAACGTGCCTGTCGAAGAGTCCCTCTAAGCCCCTGCTAGGAGCTGGCTTTGTACACTTCCAGCTCAAGGGTGATGAAGGCATCGATCATGGCCTGGTAGGTCTTTTCGACGAGGTCGACGTCGATGTCCTTTTGTTTCGCAGTGGCGCGGACGTGTTCGATCACCCGCTCCACCCGGCCGGGAGCACGCACCTCGGCGCTGTCCGCCTTGAGGGTTCCGGCGATCCGGATCAGCCGCTCGCGGCGGCCGATCAGGGACACAATCTGCTCGTCCACCTCGTCAACAGCCACCCGCACGGCGGCGAGCTGTTCCCTGTCGGCCTGGGCGGTCTTGTCGTCTGCGTGATTTGTGGACATGTGCATGACAGTATCGAATGATGCAGCCACGAGTCGACTTAATTTCACTGGGTGTCCGCAGTGTTGACTCCGCCCGCAGCTTCTACGTTGACGGCCTCGGATGGCCGGTCCAGCGGGAAGTCCCCGGCGAGGTGCTCTTCATCCAGGCCAACCACGGCCTGGTCCTCTCGCTCTGGGACGCCGGGCAGATGCAGGCCGAAGCAGCCACCGATCCTCCTGCCGGCATTCCGTGCATCACGCTGAGCCACAATCTGGGCAGCGCGGCGGAAGTCGACTGGGTGATGGCCGAAGCGGAGTCTGCGGGGGCCACCATCGTCGCGGCGCCGCAGACCCAGCCCTGGGGCGGCTACACCGGCTATTTCGCCGATCCCGACGGCTACCGCTGGGAGGTCGCCTTCAACCCCAGCTGGGCGGTCGACGGCGGCGGCAAGGTGACGCTCTGACGCCCACCGTCACCACGGGAGTCCGCGCAGATCGATGGTTCCTTCCGGCCACGCCCCTACGGGCTGCGTTCCTGCGCTCCAGCGGCGCGCTAGAACAGGCTTCCCACCGGCTGGATGAGTTCCGGGGAGTCATTCTTCACGTTCCCGACGGCGGTGCCCACGGCGTCGATCGTCCAGCCCTCCGCGACGTCGTGCGCCCCGGCCCGGACCAGGTCCACGAGGGTGGCAGCGTCATCGGCCTGCGGATCCAGCCATGTCTCCATGGTCTGGCGGCCCATCGGCAGCGGGACCCTGTCGTGCAGCGCGGTCAGCTCGGCCAGCATTCCCCCGGCGTAGCCCTCCGGCGGCGAGTCAGTGGTCATGATCGACGTCGAAAGCATCCAGCGCTCCGGGTCCCCCTCGGCCTTGGAAGGGTCTTTCCACCACTCGAAGAGTCCGGCGAACACAATGGGGCGCCCGTCCCGGGGGTGAACGTAATAGGGCTGCTTGTTGCGGCCCTCGCCCTTCCATTCGTAGTAGCCGTCCGCCGGGACGGCGCAGCGCCGGGACCGGGTGGCCTTCCGGAACGCGGGCTTCTCGAGGACGCTCTCGCTGCGTGCATTGATCATCTTCGAACCGATGCCCGGGTCCTTGGCCCAGGACGGCACCAGCCCCCAGCGCGCGATATGCAGCTGCCGGACCGGGCTTCCGTCCACGAGCCGTTCCAGGATGATCGGCACGTCCGCGGTCGGGGCAACATTCCACGACGGCGGAATCGCGAACTCCTCCTCCAGCCCGGCATCGAATTCGGCCAGCAGGTCTCCGACGGCCCGGGCCATCACGTAGCGTCCACACATGGCACCAGCATGCCACCGCACGGATTCCGTGTCATCCGCCTGGCCGTCAGTCCGGGACACCCGCCGGCTGGCCGTATCCCCTAGACTCCCCGCATGGTCAAAACGTCAACGGTGGTCCTGATGTGCGGCGTGGCCGGCTCGGGAAAAACAAGCTACGCCAAGGCCCTTGAGGCCGAAGGTTACGTGCGGCTCTCGGTCGACGAGGAGATGTGGCGTCAGGACCGGGAGCTGGCGGCACGCTTCGGCACCCCCGAATACTTCGATTTCACCGTGGCGGTGGAACGGCAGCTCCGGATCCGGCTCGTGGAGCTCATGGCAGAGGGCCGGGACATCGTCGTCGATCTGTCCTTCTGGTCCAGACAGCGGCGCGAGGAATACAAAGAGCTCGTCACCGCCCACGGCGCTGCATGGCAGCTCGTGTATCTTGACGTGCCCAGGGATGAGCTCCTCCGGCGGCTGGAGCTGCGCCGGCTGCACGCGGGACCGAACTCGGCGCCGGTGGGACCTGCATACCTGGACAAGTTCCTCGCCGGCTTCGAGGCACCTGCTGATGAGGGCGAGACGGTAATACGCCCGTAGCGGCCGCCACCTCTGCGGGAATACCGGCCCCCGGGTTACGGTTAGTGACAATGACGTCCGACTTTTGTCGGCAACCGGCGCTGTCACCCGGCACCGTCAACCAGCTTTGAGGAGAACTTCGTGGACTTCACCCCCGAATCCGGCACCATCACCATGTTTTCGACCACCTGGTGCGGCTACTGCAACCGCCTGAAGAAGCAGTTGGACGCCCAGGGTATCGGCTACACCGAGATCAACATCGAAGAAGTTGAAGGCACCGCAGATCTCGTGGAGAGGCTCAACGGAGGCAACCGCACCGTCCCCACCGTGCTGTTCCCGGACGGCACCGCGGCCACCAACCCTTCCGCGGCACAGGTCAAGAGCAGGCTCGCCGCCTGAGTCTCGCCCGAGGGCCGTTTGTGCAACCTGTTGTACATTGCGCAACAACTTCTGGAATTTGGACTTGGCTGTGTGATAGACAGATCACAGTCACAAATAGCGCTGCCTCCATTTCCCGCACTGTACTCAAGGGAGCTTTTCCGTGGTCCACAAAGTCAAAGGTGTAGTAGCCCGCTCCAAGGGAGCACCCGTCACGGTGGAGACCATCCTGGTCCCCGATCCCGGCCCCGGTGAGGCGCTGGTGGACATCCTCACCAGCGGTGTCTGCCACACCGATCTGCACTACAAGCTCGGTGCCATCAACAACGACTTCCCGTTCCTGCTGGGCCATGAGGCCACCGGCGTCGTCAGCGCCGTGGGACCGGACGTCACCTCGGTGGCCGCCGGCGACCGCGTCGTGCTGAACTGGCGTGCCGTCTGCGGCGAGTGCCGGGCCTGCCGCCGCGGCGAGCCGCAGTACTGCTTCAACACCCACAACGCCACGCAGAAGATGACCCTCGAGGACGGCACCGAGCTCACCGCCGCCCTGGGCATCGGCGCGTTCGCCGCGAAGACCCTTGTGGCCGCCGGCCAGTGCACCAAGGTGGACCCTGAAGCCGACCCCGCCGCCATCGGGCTGCTGGGCTGTGGCGTCATGGCCGGCCTGGGTGCCGCCATCAACACCGGAAACGTCAAGCTCGGCGATTCCGTCGCCGTCATCGGCTGCGGCGGAGTGGGCATGGCGGCCGTCGCCGGCGCCGCGCTCGCGGGTGCCACCACGGTCATCGCCGTCGACATCGACGCCAAGAAGCTCGAACGCGCCAGGGAATTCGGTGCCACCCACACCGTGGACTCCTCCGCCGTCGATCCGGTCGAGGCGATCCGCGAACTCACCGGCGGTTTCGGCGCCGACGTCGTGATCGACGCCGTCGGACGCCCCGAGACGTACAAGCAGGCGTTCTACGCCCGCGACCTCGCCGGCACGGTGGTCCTGGTGGGCGTTCCCAGCCCGGAGATGACCCTGGAACTGCCGCTGCTGGATGTCTTCGGCCGGGGCGGCTCGCTGAAATCCTCCTGGTACGGCGACTGCCTGCCCTCGCGCGACTTCCCGATGCTCATCAGCCTCTACCGGCAGGGCAAGCTGGACCTCGACGCCTTCGTCACGGAGCGGATCACGATCGACCAGATCGAGGAAGCCTTCGACAAGATGCACGCCGGCGCGGTGCTGCGCTCGGTCGTTGAACTGTGAGCGCCGGAACCGGGGGCACACTGAAGATCGAGCAGCTGGTAACCTCGGGCACGTTCTCGCTCGACGGCGGCACCTGGGACGTCGACAACAACGTCTGGATCGTCGGCGACGACCAGGAATGCCTGATCATCGACCCGGCGCACGACCCGGCTGCGGTCAAGGCCGCCGTCGCGGGCCGGAAGGTCACCGCCATCCTGCTGACGCATGGGCACGATGACCACATCGGCGCCGTCGGCAAGGTCCGCGACCGCGTCGGCGCAGCGGTCCATCTGAACCGTGAGGACTGGATGCTTTGGGAGCGCGTGTTCCCGGGCACCGAACCGGACCACGCGATCGCGGACGGCGACACGTTCGACGTCGCCGGTGCGCGGCTGGTGGCCCTGCACACGCCGGGCCACTCGCCGGGTTCGACGTGCTTCTACCTGGAAAGCGAGGGCACCGTCTTCAGCGGCGACACGCTGTTCCAGGGCGGCCCGGGAGCCACCGGCCGGTCCTTCAGCGACTTCCCCACCATCATCGAGTCCATCCGGAGCCGTCTGCTGACGCTCCCGGCGGGCACCGTGGTGCGGACCGGCCACGGGAATACGACGACGGTCGGCGCCGAGGCGCCGCAGCTCGAGGAATGGATCGCGCGGGGGCACTGAGCCCGGACGGCCGGCCTGCGCGGTCAGCCGCGCAGGCTGGCGAAGTCTCCAAAGCCGAGCTGCGCGTAGCGGGCGTAGGTGTCGATCACGGCCGCCTCGATGGCGTCCACGTCCAGGTGCGGGACGAGGTCGTTGACGGCGCCGGCCGTGGCAGGGTCCCAGTCCAGGCCGAGCGCCGCGTAGCTGGCTTCCAGCACGGCGCGGATCGGGGCGGGGTTCTCCACCACGATCACCGAGCTGAACAGCCAGCCGCCGGCCACGACGCGCTGGGCGGTGCCGATCAGCTTCACCTGGTGGGCGGGATGCTCCGGATCCTGGCCGTGGACGCTGAATTCGCCGGGGCAGTACTCGCCGGGAATCTCCCCGACGGCGGCGTCGACTCCGGCGCTGCGCAGCGCCTGCGCCAGCAGTTCGCCGAAGAAGGAGAAGCGTCCTTTGGCGCCGGCGATAGCGTCCCGGTGCGGTTCCAGATGATCGATCACGAGGGTGCCCTCGTGGTAGGCAGCGGCACGCCCGCCGGCCTTGCGGACCAGCGGCTCAAAGCCCAGCTCGCGGCATGCCTGAGCGGCGGCGTCGAAGCCCGGAAGGTGTGTGTCCCGCTGCCCGAAGGCGACAGTGGGCACCGGGCGGTAGAGCCGCAGCATGGGTCTGACCTCACCGGCCTTGACCTTCTGCAGCAGTTCGATCGCGAAGTCGAGATCTCCGGCGGCACCGAGGGACTCCTCCTGCCGGACGATCGTCAGCGTGCGTGGTCCGCCCGGGGCCTCCGGCATCTTGTTATGCTCCCTTATGGTCATCTTGCAGTTCCTCGTCGTGGCCGCAGCGTTCGCCGTCATCGACGCCGTCTGGCTCAAGTCAATGAGCAAGTTCTACCGGCGGAGTCTGGGGCACGTCCTGGCGGACAAGCCCCATCTAGGGTACGCCGTTGTTTTCTACGTCTTGTACATCATCGGGATCGTCTTCTTCGCCCTCCAGCCGGCGCTCGACGGCGGAAGCTGGCTCAACGCGCTGGGCTACGGCGCCGCGCTGGGAACGTTCGCCTACGCCACCTATGACCTGACCAACGCCGCGACCCTGAAGAGCTGGCCGCTCGTCATCGTCGTGGTGGACATCGTCTGGGGTGCCTTCCTGACCGGCCTGGCCACGCTGGTCGGCTGGCTCGTCTTCCACTAGCATTTCCCGGCGAGCGGCGTCGGCGTCGGTCCCCAACTGACCCGCAGTTGTTGTCGTTTTGAGCACTGAAAACGACAACTATTGCGAGCCACTTGGGTGGTCAGGACTTCCGCAGCGTCAGGATCTGTTCCGCGCGGCCGAACGGACCGGTGAGGTCATGCAGCACGGTCGACGTGAGGCCGATTCCGTCCGTGCCGAAGGACACCTCGTTGTCCAGCCCCAGCCATTCCCCTTCGGGGCGCCGGTACATGTGGATCTGCAGGTCAAGGTTGGGAAAGGCGTAGCTGCCCTGGCCCGGCGGGACGCGCGCGGCGATCCCGTTGGCGGTGTCCACGAGGCCGACCAGCCGGGCCAGGTCGCTGCTGTCCGCCTGGTCCGTCAGCGGGTGTGTGGTGTGCAGCCAGACCGTGCCGGAGCCGGCGCGGTGCCCCTCGGCAATCCGCATCTGCAGCGAGGCGATGTACCCGCCCGGCCAGATGCTCGCGGCGTCGTAGGGTTCGCATCCTTCCGGCGCGGGGATCCGGGGATCCTCAAAGGCGGCGATGGCGGCGGTGTCGGACATGATCATCCGCCAGGCCGTGGCGCGGATCGCGACCCGCCCCTCCGCCACCAGCTCGGCCTGCAGCAGTTCGATGGTCCGGCCCGGGCGGAGCGTGGTGGTGGTGACTTCGAATTCGCCGCCGGGGATCAGTCCGAGGATTTCGTAGCTCAGGCGCGCCATCCGCATGTCGTCCCGCGGCTCGTGCCGGGCCAGGCAGTCCGCCATGATGCCGGACGCGGGTGCCATGTGCTGCTCCTGTTCGTTCCAGGCGCCCTGGGCGTGGATAGTGGAGCGGAAGCGCCCCTCCCCCAGCACCTCGTAATAGAAGTCGCCCTCGGCAAGCACCGGTAGTTCAGCAGTCAACGTCCGCCCTTTCGCAGCATCAATCGTAGAGAATCCCAAACCACCCTATCCCCTGCTGCGGCGTGCCTCAGGCCTCTACGCGGACGCCCCGCCAGAAGGCCGCATGGTCTTTGATGTGCTCGGCCTCGGACGTCGGCTCGGCGTAGAACCAGGCCGCATCCTGGTTCCGCTGGCCGTCCACCAGGAGGCTGTAATAGCCGGCCTGGCCCTTCCAGACGCAGACGCTGCTATGGCTGCTGTCCTCCAGGTACTCGGAGTCTGCAGGCATCCGGAGGAACCCGCGGACCCGCGCGGCCGGTGCTCCCACTCGTTCCGCCGGACTGGGTAGACTCGGAATCAGGTTTTTCACGACTATCCTCCGAAGAGGTGCTCCCCTGATTCGAGTCATCAGCTACAACCTCCGCAAGCACAAGGCCAGTGGTGAGCTGGTTGATCTGGCCCGCGATTTTGAGATTGATGCTTTGTGCCTCCAGGAGTGCGACACCAACGATCTCCCGGAAACCATCGGCAACCTGCACCTTGCCGACGCCACCAAGGGCAACCGGCTGGGCTTGGCGATCTATTACCGGATGGACCGGTTCACGGCCTATGAGACCAAGACATTCGCCCTGAAGAAGTCTCTGCATGACCGCGTCCTGTCGCCCGCGCACGAGCGCCTGATCGGCACCCGGGTGATCGACAAGGAGACGGACCATGATCTTGTCATCGCGTCCTTCCATGCGGCACCCCTGACCGCGTCGAACTCGCTGCGGCGGAACCAGATCCACGCCGCCCACGCGGAGCTGCTCAGCATGGGCGGGGGCCTGTCGCTGATGGTGGGCGACTTCAACTACCCGTTCTTCACCAAGTACCTGACCGCCCAGATGAAGGACGCCGGTTACGACCTGACGCTCAGCGACCGGCGGACGTACACGCGGTACAAGGTCTTCAAGGGCCACTTCGACTTCGCGACGTCGCAGGGGCTCGAGATCGAAAGCGTGGAAACCCTCCCCCGCGGCGCGTCGGACCACCTGCCCATCCTGATTTCGGCGGAATACGGTCAGGACGCACCGGAAGCTGACGACCCGGCGTCACCCACCGCAGAGTAGCCGTCGAAGCCGCAACAACTCCCGGTGAACAGGCCGTGAACGGACTGCCGAAAGCACCGTTGCCGTTGCCTTCCCGTGATCTACCTCTGGGCGTGACCCACTCCAGACGTACGTTCATGACCGCCGCAGGAACGGCCACCGCCACCGCGCTCCGCCGCCGGGAGCAGCTGGAGGGCCGCCGGCGCGCCCGCCACCCACAATGCCCTGTCCCTCAAATTATTCACCATGATTTCAAAGGAGCATTAAATGACAGACGCCGCATCCGGCCAATTCGGATACGGCATTCGAAAAAGGCCACGAAAATTATGGATCAATAGAATCCCGCCGGCAACCGAGAGGCGGGCAGGCCAGGCCACTGGGTCGGCAAACCCCTTGGTTCGGTCGATAACCACGGGCTTTGAGAACCTGACGGCCTAAAGGTCCAGCACCAGCCTGTCGCTTCGGCAGCGCGAAACACAAATCATCATTGTTTCATTTGCGGCCCGTTCCTCATCGTTGAGAATTTCATCACGGTGATCCGGAATCCCGCCTAAGACAACCGTTTCGCATGTTCCGCATGTGCCTTTCCGGCAGGAATTCAATGCGGGAATTCCGGCACGTTGCAGGGCGTCCAGAATTGTCTCATTTGCCTTAACTTCGATTTCCATTCCATCGGCGGTTTCCACTACGAACGGGGCATCGTCGTCAGCCGGGCCGCCGCCTGGCTCCGCGCCGCCGTCGTCTTCCGAACCGAAGTCCTCAAACAGCAGGTGAGGCACCAGACCGTCCGCGTGTGCCGCGCGAAGCTCGGCGAGCATCCGTTCCGGGCCGCACGTGAAGACAGTGGCATCCCCGGTCAGCCCCGCCCCGCGCAGATACTCCGTCAGGACCGTGCGGCCGGATTCCTCCAGGGCACGGATGCGGACCTTGTCTCCGGCAGAGTCAAGGACCAGGACTCTGGTCATGGTCGGGTGGCGGTTTTGCGGGTTTGTTGATTTTTCGGTGTTTTTGCTTGGTGAGGGCTGTTAACTTCACCCATTCTTCGATATAATAGATCATAGAATCTGTGTCGTTGAGAAGGGTGGAATGATGAGTCTTATGACTGCTCAGCCACCTCTTCCCGTGGCGATGGTTTCGGATGCCGTGCCGTTGGGGTTGGCGGGTTCGGTGGTGAAGGATGCCAGCGGTGGCGGGGCCGTGTACCTGCATGGCCAGATATCGTTTGCCTGGGATGGCGGCGACGAAACCGCACGCCGCTGGGCAGCAGTGAAGCTGGTACAGCTCAAGGCTGCCCCGCTGGGTGAGATCGCAGCAGCTTTCTCGGTCACGCCCGGCACGGTGTGGGCGTGGGGTCAGTTGCTGGCCGACGGCGGCATCGTGGCCCTGGTGCCGGAAAAGAAGGGCCCCAAGAAGGCATCCCGGCTCAGTGCCGATGTCATCAACCAGATCGTGGAACTGCGCGCCACCGGCCTGTCCCAGCAGGCCGTCGGGGATGCTGTGGGGGTCTCGGAATTCAGTGTCCGCCGGGCCCTGAAACTCGCCGCCGAACAAGCCATTGAACAGGCCACCAAAGACGCAATAGAAGCAACAGCACCCGGTGCCAGTGAGCCGGAAACGCCGGTGTCGGCTGTTGTGGTGCAGCCGGAATTGCCGATCCTGCCAGCCCCCGTGCCACGCACCAGTGAGCGCACCGCAGCCGGCCTGGCCGAATGCGCTGAACCGGTGTTTGCCCCGGCGGCACGGGTCCCGCATGCTGGGTTGTTCCTGGCCTTCCCCGCACTGGAGGCCACCGGCCTTCTGGCCTGTGCGAAAGCCACCTACGGGGCGTTGCCGAACGGGTTCTACGGTCTGGAAACGATCCTGATCGACTCGGTGTTGCGGGCCTTGGCCGGGGAGGCCCGGGCGGAGGGCGCCACCCGCTTCAACCCGGAGGACCTGGGCCGGGTCTTGGGGTTGGATCGGGCCCCGGAAGTGAAGACGATCCGCCGGCGCATCGCCCAACTCGCCGAGACAGGGAAGGCGCAGGATTTGATTGCGGCCCTGGCCGCCCACCACTTGGGCAACGTGGGCCCGGGCGGGGAGAATGGTGGAGAAAACTTGGCCGCGGTCCTCTATGTGGATGGGCATGTGCGCGCCTACCAGGGCACGAAGAAGATCGGGAAGCTCTACTCCACCCGGTTGAAGTTCCCGGTCCCGGCGACGGAGGAAACCTGGGTCTCTGACGCCAACGGATCCCCGGTGTTCCTGGTCATGGCGGCCCCCGGCGCTTCCCTGGCCGGGGAACTGCGCGCCCTGTTGCCGAAGCTGCGGGACATCATCGGCGATGAGCGGCGGGTGCTGGTCGGCTTTGACCGCGGCGGCTGGTCCCCGGCCCTCTTCCAACACATGAAGGAGCAGGGTTTTGATGTGTTGACCTGGCGGAAAGGCAAAACCGACGACGTTGACGAGGCCCTGTTTACCGAGATCACCCACGCCGACGAGCACGGGGAAACCCGCACCTTCTCCGCAGCGGACATGCTCGTTGACCTGCCCCTGACCACCACTGCGAAGACCGGGGAGGTGTTCCGGATCCGCCAGATCACCCGCATCGTGGCCGCGTCCGGTGGTGGCACCCGTCAGATTCATATCCTCACCACCGACCACACGGTCCCGGCCGGGGAGGCGATCCACCGGATGGGGAACCGGTGGCGGCAGGAAAACCAGTTCCGCTACGCCCGCATGCACTTCGACCTGGACTCCCACGACTCCTACACCAGCGCTGATGATGATCCGGAGCGGATGGTCCCCAACCCCGCCAAGGCCAAGGCCTACCAACGGGTTGTGGCAGCACGGAAACACCACGCCGAGGTCACCGCGACCGTTGATGCCGCCGAACTCGTGTTGAAGACCCCGCCGCCCGACACCGAGGAGCTCATGGTCACCAATGCGATGATCAACCAGCTGAAGGCACCCTTCTGGGACGCGGAAACAGCCCTCACCCAGGCCGAAACGGCCCACGCCGAGCTCCCTGCCAGGATCCGCCTCGGCGACCTCGCCCCCGGCCAACAGGTCCTGGACACCGAGACGAAATTCATCCACCACGGCATCCGCATGGGCGCCTACAACACGATGATGACCCTCGCCCGGGAGATCCGCACGAACACCGGCTACAAGCGCAGTGCCGATGAAGCCCACGCCCTCATCCGCCAGGCCTTCAGCCAGTCAGGAAACATTGACCCCACCGTCCCCGGCATCCTGACGATCAGCTTGGACCCGCTGCCCACGAAGGCAAAAACCACTGCGATCGCCGAACTCTGCGAACACCTCACCCAAACCGCGACGCGTTACCCCGGGACCGACCTCATCCTCAAATACGAGGTCAAATCCAAGGCGCCGGCTCCGAGGCATTAAATCGCGATATCCGGAGTCCTGAGGACGGCCAACTCGTCCACGAAAGCCATGGAGTGCAGGCCGCGCCCGAGGTACAGCAGACGCCAGGACTCCCCATTTTGGTGCGCCGTCCGGATCATGGGCAGCAGCGGTGTGATTCCGATGCCGCCGGCAATGAACACCTTCTCCCCGGAGCCCGGGGTGCCGCGGAAGTTGTTCTTCGGGCCGCGGATGTCGAGGACATCGCCCGCCTTCAGCGACTCGTGGACGTAGCGTGAGCCGCCCCGGCTGGACTGCTCCCGCAGCACCGCGATGCGCCATTCGTAGCGTTCGGCCGGATCGGAGCACAACGAGTACTGACGCAGGATCCCATTGGCGAACAGGACATCGATGTGGGCACCCGGCTCCCATGCCGGCAGCGCACCACCGTCGGGATCCGACAGAATCAATGAAAGGACGCCATCAGCTTCCCGCCGGACCTCGCTGACGGTGAGGCGGACGAAGCCTTTTCCGGCCGACGCGGGCACGCTGAGCCTGGCAGTGTCAGCGGTCTGGAGCGTCATCGCTGCCTCCGCTAAGCACAGCGTTCACGGCGGTGACCACCGCTCCGTCGTGGACCAGTTCGCCGGCTTTGCGCAGCCGTGGGTACAGGACCACATCCTGCTTGAGGTGGTCGATGGGGCGGCCATCGGCGGCGGCCGTGGAGCGCAGCAGAGCCAGTGCGGCCAGGCTCGCGGCCCCCGGCATGGCGCCGGCCGTGGCAGGAAGGCGCATGCGCAATTCCAAGGCCTGCGCGGCCATGAGGAGTTCGACTGCCACCACGGACTCGATGTTGGTGACGATCTGGCGCGCGTGCCGGCCGGCGTTGTTGGCCATGGACACATGGTCTTCCTGGTTCGCGCAGGTGGGGATGGAGTCCACGCTGTCCGGATGGGCGAGCGTCTTACAGTCGGAGACCAGGGCAGCCGCGAGGTACTGCGGCAGCATGTACCCGCAGTCCATCCCGATCTGTTCGCTCGCCACCAGCATGTCCGGCAGGCCGCGGTTCAGGGTGCCGTCGTCGAGCCGGAAAAGCCGGCGTTCGGTGATGTTGCCGATTTCCGTGACCACAATCGAAATGAAGTCCGCTACGAAGGCGACATATTCGGCGTGGAAGTTGCCGCCGGAGACGGCTTTAAGCGTGCGGGTGGACGGCAGTGACGGGAAGATCAGCGGGTTGTCGGTGGCGGCGTTGATCTCGTTGTCGATGATCCCGGCGGCGAACTCCAGCGTGTCCTTGACCGGGCCGAAGACCTGCGGGATGCAGCGCAGCGAGTAGGCGTCCTGGGGCGGCTGGCGCACGGGGTCGCTGCCGGCGTCGCCGTCCACCAGCCCGCTGCCGGCGAGGAGTTCGCGGAGCCGCGCGGCCACCTCGATCTGGCCGCGCTGGCCCCGGGCCTGGTGGAGTTCATCGATGAAGGCATCACCGAAGCCCATGAGGGCCTCGATGGTCATGGCCGCCGTGATCTGCGCCGTTTCCAGCAGGTTCTGCGCGTCGTAGAGCGCCAGGGCCGCCTGGGCGCAGGAGAAGGAGGTGCCGTTCAGGAGGGCCAGTCCGTCCTTCGCGCCAAGCGGAAGGCGCTCGATCCCGGCATGGGCCATGGCGGCGATCCCGGAAACCACGGCGCCGTCCACGAAGGCCTCGCCGGAATCCAGTTCCTCGTCCTCGCCGGTGTGGGAGCGGGACATAACGATGGCCACGTGGGCCAACGGGATGAGGTCGCCGGAGGCGCCGAGGGAACCGTATTCCGGGATGGCGGGGTACACGCCCCGGTTAAGCATCTGCGTCAGCGTCGTCACAATGTCCGCCCGAACGCCCGAATGGCCTTGGGTGAGGCTGACAATGCGGATGAACATGGTCGCCCGCACCACTTCCTCGTCCACGTACCGGCCCACGCCTGCCGCGTTGGAGAGAACCAGGCGGCGGGACAGCTCCGCGGCGTCAGACGGCTCATCGAAGGCCTGGCGGCCGGCGAGGGAACCGAACCCGGTGTTGATGCTGTAGATGGGTGCGGTCTTTTTACCGGCTTTCATTGCGTCCATGACGCCGTCCAACCACTCCTGGCTGGGCTTCATCCGTGCCAGTGCCTGCTCATCCACCACTACGGGGCGCCGGTGGCGGGCCACGTCGATCAGGTCCTGCAAGGTTGTGCGGTGCATTCCAAGGACCACCGGCGCGGTATCAAGCAGAGTTTCGAGCGTCATCGCGTACCTCTCGGGTTGTTCGGCGGCTAGCGAGGGAACCCAGCGATGCCGCCAGGTTCTCCGCTGCCTCATTCATTGTTTTTAGCGTCGAGTTCAGCCAGGCACGGGAGCCGCAGCGGCTCTCCGGTCCGGCCACGTTCAGGGCGCAGACAGCTTCACCGTCGAGCATCACCGGCACGGCGACGGAGACGGCACCCAGATCTAGTTCGCCGCGGGATACCACCCAACCGTTCGTCCGGATCTGCGCAAGGCTGAGTTGGATCTGCTCCGCCGACGGCGTGTTGTCCGTGAAGCGCGGCAGGTCCCCGTCCAACACCTGACGCACGACGTCGGACGGCGCCCACGCGAGCAGGGTCCGGGGTCCGGCTCCCGCCGTCAGCGGCAGGAGCTCATTGACCGCGAACGTGAACTTGAAGGCCTTGTCCGGTTCCGCGCGGCGCAGGCACAGGGCCTGTGTGCCGACCCGGATGATCAGGACGGAGGTCTCCCCCACGGCGTCCACGACGCTCCTAAGCACCGCCGTGCCGACTTCCGCAAGATGGCTCTGCGTCAGGTGCCGGCCCGACAGCGCCAGCAGGGCGCGCCCCGGCCGGTAGATGCCGGAGTCCTCCTGGACGAAGCCTTGTTCACGCAGTTGATGGAAGTAGCGGTAGGTGGTGCTGACCGGAATCCCGAGCTTCAGGGCCACACTCTCCACGGTGGAATCGCCGGCTTCCGCAACTTCGGAAAGGATCATGAGTCCCCTCTCGAAGGATGTATGTGTTGCCATGGCTTTGCCTCCTGTCTGATTCGGGCGCCTGTGTCGCCAGTCACGAAGTGATCGTGCAGGGCGCCCGGCCGGATGTACAAAACCCATTCTCACAGAGTGAGAACGGCATTTATCGGGTGCTTCCGTTTCTCGATACTTTGATGCCACGAATTGGCTGCCCCGCAGCAAAGCACTCCGACGGTTTCGAGGCCCACGATGTCAGTAAGCAGTCCCCGGAAGAACGTTCCCGTGTTGTCGGACGATCCCTACACGGACGAGAACCTCACAAACCCGTACCCTTTGTTCGATCGGATGCGGGCGGCAGGTCCGGCCGTGTGGCTCGAGAAGTACGGTGTCCTGGCCTTTGCCGGTTTCGAGGAATGCAAGGAGATCCTCGAGGACTACGCAACGTTCATCTCCAGCGCCGGCGTCGGCCCGAAGAACCTCCATCACGAGCCCGCGTGGCGCCCGCAAGGCATCCTGGAATCGGACCCGCCCGTCCACGGCCCCATGCGCGCCGCGATGGCCGGGGTCATCTCCCCGCGCGGTGTCCGGTCCCTGCGGGCACAGTTCGAGGTGTTTGCCGATGAACTCGTGGACCAACTCATCGCCCGGAGAACGTTCGACGGTGTCACAGACCTCGCCGAGCTATTCCCTATCCGCGTCTTCGGCGACGCCGTCGGAATCCCCCGCGAAGGCCGCGAAGCCAACCTGCTGCCCCACGGCGCCATGAATTTCAGCTCCTTCGGCCCCGACGATGAACGCTCCCGCGAATTCTTTGAAAAGGGCGGGCCGACGCACGAATGGGTCATGAACAATTGCGCCCGCGAAAACCTGTCCGCGGACGGCATGGGTGCCCAGATCTGGGAGTACGCCGACCGCGGCGAAATCACGGCAGAGCAGGCCGCGTTGCTGGTCAGGGCGATGCTGTCCGCAGGCCTCGACACCACCGTTTTCTCTATCGGCAATACCCTTCAGACGCTGGCCTCCCACCCCCAGGAGTGGGCCAGGCTTCACGCCAATCCGCGGCTGGCCAAGTTCGCCATTGATGAAGCACTCCGCTACGAGTCACCGTTCCAGTCATTCTTCCGGACCGTTGCGACTGACACGGTTTTTCGGGACATCCCGCTGCCGGCCGGGTCAAAGGTGCTGTTGTTCATGGGTTCGGCCAACCGCGACGCCGGCCAGTGGGGACCAACCGCGGACCAGTTCATGATCGGCCGGAACGCCGGGGGACATCTGGCCTTCGGCATGGGCATCCACCACTGCGTGGGCCAGCCTATATCCCGGCTCGAGATGGACGTCCTCTTCACAGCCCTGGCTAAGCGCATCAAAAGCCTGGAGCTGGTGGGCGAGCCCGTGCCGTACCTGCACAACACCCTCCGCGGCTGGCGCTCCGTCCCGCTCAAAATCGTGGCCGCCTGACCTGTGCTTTCCGTAAGGAGGTCTTGTCCAGCTTCGTTTCGCTCCCCGTGTTGACCAGTTACCGGTTATGAGACGGCTAGCCGGGTCAAAAAGACTGAACCATGCTGGTCGAGGACAGCACGGCATCGGGATCCTCAAACGGCGCTGGCTAGGTGATGAGGTCGGCACGGAGCAGCTGGGGCTGTCCATGAACGTACACGGCTGCCGTCCTCCGGCTCAGGCCCTGCGCTGCCTGACAGCGCCAGCGAGGGCGGCCAGGCCCTTTTCGAAGTCCGTACCGACCATTTTGTCCATGCTCATAAACAGGGCGAAGAGCTTGCCGACACCCTTGTTCTCTCCGGTCATGGTCCAGGTGACCTGTGTTCCGCTGCCGGACGGCGTAAACGTAAAGCTGGTCGGGTTAATGGCCTTGAAGGGCTTGGTGAATTCCAGGCGGATCTTGATGCTGTTCGGCTCGGAAGCTTCGACAATCTCCATGGTGCCGGAGCCCGCCTTGCGGTTGCCGCTCCAGGCGTACTTGGCGCCGACGCCGGAATCGCTCCCGGAGTAGCTGCGCTGCATTGCGGGATCCACGGACTCCCACGGCGACCATTTGGTCCATTCATGGAAGCTGTTGACCAGTGGGAAGATGGCTTCGGCCGGGCCCGGGATGACTGCATTTCGGGTGACTTCATAGGTGGACATGGGGCAATCCTAGACGGTTGCGGTCCGCCGGACCCCGGGCCGGCCGTCGCGGCGCGCTGGATTTCTGCGATGACCGTTTTCAGTTCCTTGAGCTGGGCAACTTCTGCCTGCGTCGTTTTAATGAGGCCGTCCAGCACCTTCATGAGGCCTGCCGTCTGATCCGCTTCGGCGTCAGCAGCCGGTTCGGCCCGGATCACTGCTTCCCCACCGTCAATACCGCGGTCCGGAGCTACAAGAAGACTTTCGGCCTCGTCTAGCCCTGGCCCGCCTCAGCCTGCCACGCCGGTGATGGTGCCCGCCGGCTCTTCGGTGAGATCGACGACGTCGGACGCTGCGTTCTTCTTGACGGACTCGACCCCACCCATGGCGCTGGCCTTGGACTTATAGGTCTGCGAGGACGCGATCACCTCGCCGTTGGCGGCCTTGAGCCGGAAGCGGAACCCGCCGGACTTGTCCTTGTAGACCTCGAATTTTCCCGCCATTTCGCACCCCTGATTTCGGTCCGCAGGGCCGGTCGGGTGGCCGGCACGCCATAGAATACCGCCGCCGCTGAAGCGTGCGCCAAAGTCTTGTGACCCGTGCTGCCGCCGTTCAGGCAAGCAGGGGAACCACGTCGATCCTGCCATCCGGGCTGATCGTGACGAGCACTCGTCTGGCGGTCACACCAACCAGCGCCGCCGCAACCCTGCCTGTGAGCTGCGCCGTGTCGACAGGCCCGGAACCAGCCCCGGCGGCAGCGCCGGAGCCCGCTCCCGTGCCGGCGGCAGCGCCGGCGTCGGCCCGCCGCCAGATGGTCACACTGGCACCAGTGGTCTCCTCGATCGCCCGATGCAGCGCCGCCGGATCGGTCCCAGTAACCAGGACAACGTGCCCGATCGTGCGTTTCCGGGCGGGCCCGGCGGCGAGGGCGGCGCGGTCATGACGCCACACCGCGAAGTGGTATCCGGAGGCCAGCCCCGTGGCCACGAGGAGACCGAGCGGGGCGCGGATCCGGTCCACGAGGCTCGCGCCCGTGACGTCGTCCAGGAAGTACTCGAAGACCCTGAACCCGATCACCAGCAGCGTGATGACAGCGACCACCGCGCTGAGGCCGAACACCACTATCAGGTAGACGCGGCGGGCGTTCAGCACGTTCCCGGATCCACCTGTGCCGGCCGCGGTATTCCAGCCGCGGGGTTGCCAGGCGAGCCACCAGACCGGGCCGCCGGCCAGGAGCGAACTGATCCCCGCCAGCAGGAGCGTGCGGACCCCGAAACCGGCCAGCGGCGTCGCCGCCATGGCGAGGGCAGCGTTGACGATCACCCCGATACCGGAGGCGGCCGCCACGAGGGCGACGCCGGTGGTCACGAGTCTGCCTCCTTGCCGGGTCGACTCAGCACGCCCCCGGGCCAGTCCTCGGTGGTAGACCCAGACAAGCGAGCCGACGGCGGCGGCGGCGAGCGCCGGGGCGAGCGGCTCCAGCAGGACGTCCACCGCTTCGGTGCGGTCAAACGCCAGCTGCAGCAGCACGAAGAGCGCCACTCCGGCGCCGCCCAGCGTGAGGATTCCCGCACCCAGGACGCCGGCGGTGATGAGGGCGACGTCGGCGAGCCCGGTGCGCAGCCGCTGCCCGCCGTCGTGCTTCCAGTGCCACCACCAGACCAGCCCGCCGCCCGCAGCCCAGACGAGGGACTGCAGGGCGGACAGCCACCACGGCCTGCCCACCGACCCCGCCTCGACAGCCCCCCGCAGGGCCGCATCGAACAGGGTGGACATGGCTCCGACGGTGCCGCCGACGCCAATCACCAGCCCCAGAATGGCACCGAGCACGGTGGGGGCGTCGGCCAGATCCGTGGGTCGCTTCCGGGCGTTCCCCGACATCCATCGGTGCCAGAGCCACACCGCCGCCCAGACCACACCTGTCGCGAGGGAGAGGCGCCACTGCAGCGACCGCCCGCCGATCAGGCTGGTGAGCGTGCCCAGCAGGTTGCTCGTGGCGATGACCAATGCCAGCATGTAGGCGCCGGCGAGGTACAGGCCCCAGCCGACGGAGGCGCGCTCCGGCTCCTCCCCCAGCCTCCGCCACACGGCCCACCACAGGACCGCCGCGAGCGGGCCGCCGATCACGGCAAAGGCCAGCGAGCGCGCCAGTCCGGCCACATCCCCGGTTGCCAGGGCGGTGCCGGCCACCAGCAGCCGCGCCAGCAGCCCGCTGAGGCCGACGGCGGCGACCACCACGAGCGCGAACAGCAAGGCACACACGATCAGGCGGCGCACGGTGCGCGGCGCGGAACCGACAGCGATGCCGGCACTCATTACTTCACCGCCGGGTTGGGGCAGACCGTCAGTTGCCAGGGGGCGTTGTCGATCAGCCACGTGTCTCCTGTCTTGACGAGGTCAAAGACGTCCGCCACCTGGTACTCGGCGCTGCCGAACGGGCCGCCGCCCTCCGAGACTGTGATCAGCACCCTCACATCCGCGGACCCGGCGCGTTCCGTCGTGGAGACGAGGGTGACGCGGAGGTTGTCTGCCGTCGTCCGTCCCACGTTGCTGCACCTGGTCCTGGCAGCCTCGCTCAGGTGGGCCGCCGCGGCGGCCTCATCGCCGGCGATGACGGCGGCGGAATACCGCTGCACCGCCCCGGCCGGCGTGGACTCGTCCAGCGGCGCCGGTTCTCCGCGGGTAAATACGACGGCCAGGGCCACGATCACGAGGACGGCGATCGCGGCCAGCATGGCGAGGAGGGTCCGGTCCGGCTTCCGCGGCGGCGTTTCGGCTGGTGCCGCGGGGGGTTGGTCCTCGCTCGCCTCTGCGCTCATGCCGCCAGTATGGACGAGCAGGATTGGCCCGTCACGGTGTCTTTAGGCCCCATTCCGCCCGGACGTCCGGTTGCACTACGCTCAGCAAATGGGAGTCATGCGGAAATTCTTTGGCGTCCTGGCCTTGGTCCTGATCGGGCTGGTAGGCACCGGGCCGGCCGCGCTCGCCGTCCGGCCCGTCGACGTCGTCGTGGAGGACCGGGCGGGGGTGCTGGACCGAAACACCCTCCTGCCCGCAGTGCAGTCCATTGACTTCTACCAGCCCACGAAAGTGGCCGTGTACACCTACAACGGAACGGCCTCGGCCAACCTCAATGAGGAAGTCCTGCGCTTTGCCCGCGCCGAGCACCCCGAATGGATCAGCGCGGACGGGCAGAAGTGGGCGGACGGGCTGTTCATCTTCGCGCTGGATCCGGTGGGCAGGCATGTCGGGACCTACCTGGGCGAGGACCGCAAGGTCTCCCCGGAGCAGCGCGATGACATCCAGAACGCGTCCAAGGAGCTGCTCCGTGACGCCCAGTGGACGGACGGCACGATTGCCGGCATCAGGCGCGGGGCCGAGCTGATCAACCAGCCGTGGTACCGGTCTGCGGCCTTCCTCATCACGGCCTGGGCGACGGCGGCGGCGGCCGTCGCCGGGGCTGGCACGTGGCTGATGGTGCGCTGGCGGACCCGGTTGATCAGCCGGAAGGAACTCGCCCGCGGGGACGCCAGTTATGCGAACGTCAGCATGGACCTGCAGGTCACCGAGCTCAACGCCGGCACCATTCCGGAGGCCTCGCGCTATGGAAGCACAGTGCTGGAGAAGCACCGCAGCTTCATGGCCAAGTACAACACCGCCACCGGACTCTCGAACCAGGCGCACGCGTTCTCTGCCAAGGAGCTGAGCCGGCGTCCGAACCTGGCGCTGGTGCGGAGCTACGCCGATGCCGCCGCCGAACTCGACGCCCTGGACGACGTGATTGCCGACACCAACGCCCTGCTCAACCGCGGATCGTCCTGGGCCCCGGCCTGGGACCGGCAGCTGGCCCCGTTCCGCAACGACCTCGCCGCCGTCGAGCTGATGCTCAGCAAACGCCACGCCCAGGGTGACTCCGCGACGGCCGCCGCCCTCCGGTCCTTCCGCGAGCAGAGTCATCGCGAGCTGGAGCGCTGGACCTCTGAACTGGCTGATGGCACCACCACGCCGGAGACTGCGCTCGACCGCCTGCGCGACGCCCGCACGCAGCTTTCCGAACTGCTGAAGAACCACGCCGACACCGTGATTAGTGGCTTCGCCAAGAGCGAGAAGGAAGCCAGCCTCATGCGCAAGGAAATGGAGAGTGCCCAAGCCGGGTCCAAGGCCAGGTACGGCCGCAGTTACGAGCCCAGCATCCTCGGCACGGTCTACCCGTCCTATTACTTTTTCTCGGTGCCCACCTTCAACTCCGGCTTCAACACAGGCGTCAGCAGTGTCAGCAGCGCCCGCGGCGGGAGCAGCACCACCGGCTACGGCAGCAGCGGGGGGAGCTTTTCCGGCTCCGGCAGTTCATCGAGTTTCTAGGGGCGGCTTCCAGTCGACGGCGTCAGCCTTTCTGGCTGCTTTCGACGACGAAGTCACCGCCCGGAAACAGGATCGTCTCGTGGCCGTCGTCGAACCTGACATGGTACGGCGGTGCCCCGTCGGCGCCCCTGACCTCGAGAATCTCACCGTGCCGGTCCGAAGACTCCACGGTGTGGCCCCGGATGATGATGCGGTCCCCTTGGGTTGCTTTCATTCCATTCACCTCCCTTGTCCAGCCTACGGTTGTCCGCCCCTCCATGGAACGGTCATCAGATCGGAACGGTCATCAGATCGGAACGGTCATCAGAACAGTCCGGCCGTGACGGCCTGCGTCAGCTCGTGGATGATCCGGGTTCGGGCCGCCATGTCCGACGTATTCTTGCCGAGGGTGTACACCACGAAAACGTAGGCCCTGTCCCCCTGGACGAGGATGCTGGCGTCATGCAGATTCCCGAAGAGCAGACCGTACTTGTGGAAGACATTAATGCCCGGCGGCACCGCGGCAGGGATGAGCGTTTCGTAGTTGGTGTGCTGCATGTATGAGAGCAGCTGGGCGGTGTGCTGCGGATTGAGCAGCTGGCCGGAGTAGAGCAAGGACAGCGTCTTTCCTGTTTCCGCCGGGGACAGGAGGTTTACGGTGCGGTCATAGCTGATGCCCAACGACGCCGCGTAGGCGGTCATCCCCTGGTTCCCGACGGCGCCCAGGATCAGCGCCCATGAGTCGTTGTTGCTCTGCTGGACCATCTGCCGGATCTGGACTGCGGCGGTGGACGAGCCCATCCGGGCCGTCAGGGAGGCACGATCGGTTTCCACCAGGTGGTAGTAGGCCGCCGCGGCCAGGATCTTGGCCGTGCTGGCGGCGACGAACTTGGTCTTATCCCCGTATTCGTGGACCACGCCGTCTTTCACATCGATGAGGGCCACCCCCACCTGGTACCGGCTGTTGGCCTCGATGATGGCGTTGATCGGGGCGTCGAAGGCGGGGCTGAAGGGCAGCGGACCCCGGTCCGGAGCCTCGACGACGAGCGGAGGCTCGCCGGCGGACGGAGACTCGACGGACGGAGCCTCGACGTCGGGCGGGGCCGCCGGGGAGACGGGCGCCTCCGCGGCCGGCGCCGGGGACGGCGCCGCAGCTGAAGCAGGGGCGGAAGGTGCCTGTTTTGCCGTAGCGGCCTCATTGGTCGCGGCGCTGGCCGTGCCCGGCGCGCCCGGGGCTGCGGTCACTGATGTTTCGGGCCGCGCGACCGCATCAGCGGGTACGCTGGACTGGATGGACACGTAGACGGCGGTCGCTGCAATCAGGGCCACGACCGCTGCGGCCGCCGTCAGGACCCGCGGAAGGAGCCTGCGGAAGTAACCGGGCGCAGGACTCTCTTCACCCTCGCTGTGGCGGGCTGAGCGGTAGTGCCGGCGCGGTTCCGTCGAATCCACCGCGTCTCATTCCCGGCACATGGAGGTTTGTCGGATATCGGGAAAGGGCCCCGTATCGGCTGACGCCACAAGTACGTTCGCAGGCATGCGTTCCCCCGAATGTAAAAGAATCTGCGGTGGACTTTAGATTTCCTGAATTGTGATGCAGGCTGGGCGGGAGCGCAAGGCGCAAACCTTGGAAAACCCTTGGGTCCGGCGGCTCACGCTCTGGACCGTTGCGGGGGTCAGCGGCGTACGCTGGGTCGGTGAACACGGAGGTCCGTAATGCGAAAAATCATCCTGATGATGCAGGTTTCCTTGGACGGGTACATGGAAGGGCCGGGCCGGGACATCAGCTGGCATATGGTCGACGACGAACTACACCGCCACGTCAACGACGAGCTCCGCACCATGGGTGCGTTCCTGAGCGGGCGGGTCACCCACGAGCTGATGGCCGGTTTCTGGCCGACGGCGGACAGTGACCCCGCAAACAGCGGCCCGATGAGCGAATTCGCCAGCATCTGGCGCGAAATGCCGAAAATCGTGTACTCCCGGACCCTGGAAACGGCGGGCTGGAACACCACGGTGGTGCATGACGTCGTCGTCGACGAGGTAACGGCGCTCAAGGCACAGCCCGGCGGTGACCTGGCGCTCGGCGGGGCGGACCTCGCCGCGACCTTCCGGCGCCTTGGCCTGATCGATGAGTACAGAATCTACGTGCACCCCGTGCTGATTGGCCGCGGCAAGCCCCTGTTCGGGCCCGCCGACGGCACCACCCGGCTCCGCCTGGACGAGAACCGCGGCTTCAGCAACGGCGTCGTGCTGCTTCGCTACACGACTACTTGAGGCCGAAAGGCCACGGTGCTCGCTAGATTTGGAACGCGCGGCCCGCTGGGCGGTCCGCCGTCGTCGTCCTCCAGGAAGGCCCCAGCGTTGAGTTCCCACCCCCGTCTTGCCCGCAGGCTGAACACCTTCGATGCGGTCGTCATAGGCCTCGGGTCGATGATCGGCGCGGGCGTGTTCGCCGCTTTCACGCCCGCGGCCCAGACGGCCGGGTCCGGACTCCTGATCGGCCTGCTGCTCGCCGCCATCGTCGCGTACTGCAACGCTACGGCTTCGGCCCAGCTTGCGGCGGAATACCCGACCTCCGGCGGGACATATCTCTACGGTCGGGAGCGGCTCGGCCCCTGGCCGGGGTTCCTGGCCGGGTGGGGTTTCGTTATCGGGAAGACGGCCAGCAGCGCAGCCATGGCCCTGACGTTTGCCGCCTATGCCGCGCCGGCCGGGTGGGAGCGGCCGGTGGCGATCGCCGCCGTCGTGTTGCTGGTTGCCGTGAATTACCGGGGCGTGACGCGCACGGCGGCCCTGACCCGGTTCATTGTGGTGGCTGTGCTGTTGGTCCTGGCTATCGTGGTGGCCGCCTGCTGGATCCCCGGCGCGGCTGATCCCCCGAAGCTGTTCGACGGCGGCGTCCTCACCCACGGCTGGTACGGAATCCTGCAGTCGGCAGGTCTGCTGTTCTTCGCCTTCGCCGGCTATGCCCGCATTGCCACGATGGGGGAGGAAGTCATCAACCCGCGCAGGACAATCCCGCGCGCCATCGTGATCGCGCTGGGGATCGCCGTCGCGGTTTATGCCGCCATCGCCGTCAGCATCCTCGCGGTCCTCGGCGCTGACGGAATTGCCGGCACGCCGGCCCCGCTTGCCGCCGCCGTCGCCGCCGGTTCCTGGCACTGGGCATCGCCGATCGTGCGGTTGGGTGCCGCACTGGCAGCGCTGGGCGCCTTGCTGGCCCTGATCGCGGGACTGGGCCGGACCAGCCTGGCCATGGCCCGCGAGGCCGATCTGCCCCGGTGGCTGGCCGCCGTCCACCCCCGCTTCAAAGTCCCGCACCGGGCCGAACTGGTCCTGGCGGCCGTTATCTGCGTCATCATCGGCGTCGCCGAGCTGCGCGGAGCCATCGGCTTCTCTTCCTTCGGCGTCCTCATCTACTACCTCGTAGCCAACGTCTCCGCCTACACCCAGAGCGGCGAAAACCGCCGGTACCCCAAGGCCCTGCAGCTCATCGGCGCCGTCGCGTGCGTGGTCCTGGTGGCAACCCTGCCGGTGGAGTCCGTGATCGCGGGGGTGCTGATGTTCGCGGCCGGCGTCGTGTACCGCGTGGTGCGCCTGCGCCTTGCGACAACCCGGAATCCCTGACCACGCTGCGATGATGAGTCGGTGACTATCGCAAAAACCGTCCTGTTGTTCGTGCTGGCCGCCGCGGCGGAGATCGGCGGCGCCTGGCTGGTGTGGCAGTCGGTGCGGGAGGGCAAGGACTGGTGGTGGGCCGGGTTCGGGGTGCTCGCATTGGGAATTTACGGTTTCGCCGCGACGCTCCAGCCGGACGCGCACTTCGGCCGGATCCTGGCCGCCTACGGAGGCGTGTTCGTCGCAGGGTCGCTGGCCTGGGGAATGGTTTTCGACGGCTTCCGGCCGGACCGCTGGGACATCGCGGGATCGGCGATCTGCCTGGTTGGAGTAGCGGTCATCATGTTCGCACCGCGCAACTCTGGTTAGGCGTGGTGCCGGGCCTGCAGCGCGGGTGCCGGGCCTGCAGCGCGGGTGCCGGTCTTGCAGCGCGGGCGGGCACGCAGAAGGCCGGTGATCCGCTGCCCCCAAGGCAACTGATCACCGGCCGCTTAAGCCGCTGGGCTCGTTATCCTACTGCGTAAAACCCTGCACGTTAGCCTTGCGTCAGACCCCGGCGCGGACGAACGTCACGGGGCCGGTGGCGGTGAGCCACGACAGCGGGTGCGCCATGGTTGCGTTGACACCGTTCATGCCACCGCTGACGGCCTGTCCGTTGCCGGCGTAGATGGCAACGTGGCCGGACTGGACGATCATGTCACCCGGCTGCGGAGTCGCCACCACCTTGCCGTACTTGAGGAACGCCGCCGGGCCGATGTCGCCTACCGGAATGCCGGCTGCGCCGAGGGCCTTTTCAACCATCGCGGTGCAGTCCTGCGTGATTCCAACCTGGCCGTAGGCGGCCGAAAGCAGCGCGCCGCTGACGCCGCCGGCCGCCGGGGCAGCGGCGGGGGCGGGGGCAGCTGCCTGGACCTGCACGGTAGCCTTAGGGGCTGCGGCAAGCTCCGGGGCGGCGGCGGGGACAGCTGCAGCCGGCTTGGGCTGTTCGACGACGGGCGCCGGAGTCGAGACCACGGCCGGACGCTCGAAGGCGATCTGAACAGTGGAATCCGCGTTGACCGGAGCGGAGACCTGATCCTTGACGTCAACGGACGACGCCGGTGCGGAGTTGCGCTCGGCGGGTGCCTGCGCCGCGTTGGCGGCCATGGCGCTGCTGAGTACCAGACCGGACGCTGCGGCGATCACGGCAGCCTGGCGGCCGATGGTGCCTGCATTGCCCGCAAATGCGGAGGAAATTGCCGAAAGCGGGCTCGTGGTGGCGCCACGATGGCGCGCGGAAGTATTGCTTGAAGTCATGAATGTAGCCTCTCCCAATGCCTGCGAGGTGAGCTGTCGGATTCGGATGGGAGGCACCCGGCCGCACTCGGGGCCCGCGTGGCGGGCCGTGCGGCTTCACCCCAAGACCTGCATATCAGCTGGTCAAAAAGTGGTTTCCCCGTCTCTGCCGGACGTTGATGCGAGTTACCCCGGGCCGCGGCAGAGTTAGGCAATCGGCTGGGGAGCGCCCGTATCGGAGACAACAGGCACCTAACAACGGTAACGGGATGATCACGGAATGTCACATTGAGGTAACGGGGCCGGGGTCCACCCGGGGCTTTTTCCCTCGGCATCGCCGGGCTCAGGCATAGGATGATGCCAGCAGCGATCCCTGAAGCGGAGGCCCGAAATGAACATCCACTCTGTCGCCATCTGCCAGCTGAGCGATCAGCCTCAGGAGGATTTTGACGTCAACACCGAGCTGCTGATCCTCGAAGGCCAGGAAGTCCGCGTCTCAACCTGGGACGCTGAGCCCCGCGACGGCGGTTTCGACGTCCATGTCCTGAACGACCGTGTGGATGCACTCGGCTTTATGGTGGTCACGGACTGGCAGTTCCTGGATGGCAAGGCCTACGCGGTTGTGGAGCGACGGTCCGACAGCTGATGCGGGACGCTTCCGTCACGTCCCGGTGGCCGTGAATTCCAGCTCTGGCCGGTGTTTCGCGACGTCGTCGAGCACCACGGCGACTGCCTCCCGGAGGAGGTCGGCGTCGGTATCGGCGTCCGCGTCCGCGTCGTGCCCCGGTGAGACGGCCAGCGCCGCCTTCGCATGGCCGACAAACTTGCGCCAGTCTCCCCCGCCGGCCCGGAGCGCCCGGAGCGGCGAGAGCAGGGCGGCGCGGCGCAGCCAGACGTCAGGTTCCCGGGCCCAGCGGTCCAGCACGCTGTCCGCTCGCACCCTGCCCAGCAGGTCCAGTCCCGAAACCAGTGGGCCGACGACGTCGACGGCGAGCGGATCGGCCAGCTCCCGCAATTGCGCGGTTCTCAGGAAGCCTTCAATCCGGGTCAGGTCCGCGTTGTCCAGCATGCGGACCTTGGACTGCAGCAGGACCACGGCCGCCAGCCGTCGCTCGAAAACCGGTACGGACCAAAGTTCTGAGCTCAGCGCGGTGATGTCATCATGCAGCAACTCGCGGTGGCGGCGCAGCGCGTCGCGGACAGTTCCGCGCACCGCTCCGACCGAGGCGCCATAGAAGCGCAGATCGCCGCCCACGCGTGCCTGCAACTCGTCCGCCCGGGGCCAGGACCCTTCGCGTTGCAGCGAGGAATCGATAAACTCGCCGGCGTCGCTCATGGGACCATTCTTTCGCATTGTTGTGGGGTCGCCGCGCCGGTTTCTCGGTGGCCTATCTCGCGGCTCATTCTGCCGGGTCTTTTTGTCTGACCCCGCTGGAAGACTGGGTTCATGGACGGCAAGCGGGAGCCCGAAGTGGTGGTTCCGGGAGGACATGGCGGCGCTGGAAGCGGCGTTACGGTCACGGATGTCGCCCGCCTTCTCGGTACTGTCCGCCCCTGTCACGCCCGCGCCTCCGACGACGACGGCGGTGCCGGGCTGATCGACCAGCTCCGGCAGCTGGAGGACCTGAAGTCCGCCGCGGCCGCACTGCAGGCCCGCATCGCGGTCGCCTTCGACCTGTCCCAGCGCCGCACCCAGCGCGCGCAGGGCGTTCCGGCGGCAGAGCTCGGCGCCGGGGTCGCGGCGCAGATCGCCCTGGCCCGGCGCGAATCCCCCGCCCGCGGCGGCCGGCTCCTGGGCCTGGCGAAAGCGCTCGTCACCGAGATGCCGCACACCCTCGCCGCCCTGCACACCGGCCAGCTCAACGAATGGCGCGCCACCCTCCTCGTGAAGGAAACCGCCTGCCTGAGTGCGGCGGACCGCTGCGACGTCGACGCCCGGCTCGCCGCCGACACCGGCACCTTCGCCGGCGCCGGGGACCGGGAGATCATCGCCGCCGCCCGGACCGCCGCCTACCGGCTGGACCCCCGCTCCACCACCCAACGCGCCAGCCACGCCGCCACCGAACGGCACGTCAGCCTCCGCCCCGCACCCGACACCATGGCCTACCTCACCGCACTGCTCCCCGTCGCCGAGGGCGTCGCCGCGTACACCGCCCTGAGCCGCCACGCTGACACGCTCCGCGCCGCCGTGGACCCCAGGGGCCGGGGCCAGCTCATGGCCGACGGCCTCGTCGAACGGACCACCGGCACCCCCGGCGGGATCACCGGCATTGCGGTCGTCAAGTTTTTGAGACAGTTTCGTAGTTGATTCGGGTTACGCGGCCAGGGTTTCCGGGTCGCAGGTTTGATGGGTAGCAAGGGCCGCTGTCGGAGGGATGCCGCCGGCCCTTCGGTTTGGCCGACGGCGGTTGTACCAGCCCTCGATGTATTCCATGACAGCGGTCCTCGCGGCAAGCCTGCTGCCGAAGGTGTGCTGGTGGTACATCTCGGTCTTCAGATGCGAGAAGAAATTTTCGGCGACAGCGTTGTCCCAGCACACCCCGACGGCTCCCATGGACTGGGTAACACGGTTCCCTCCACACCATTTCTGGAATTCGTCAGAGGTGTATTGGGAGCCGCGATCTGAATGAAAAACGACTGTTCCCCCGGCGAAGTACCCGTGGTCACGGGCCATTCCCAGCGCGTCGGTACACAGCCTGGCGCGCATGTGATCGGCCATGGCCCAGCCGATGACCATGCCCGTGCACAGGTCGATCACGGTGGCCAGGTAGAGCCAGCCCTCGCCGGTGCGCAGATACGTGATGTCCCCGCAGAGCCGGGTCCCGGGCACCAAGGAGGTGAAGTCCCGCTTCCCCTTTTGGTCGAGCATGTGATTGCGGATGTGCGCGGTCTTCGCCTGTGGGTCCTGCACGGTGGTCTGCTTCCACGCCCTGGTGCGTACGGCCCGCAGGCCCTGCTCGCGCATGATCGCCCCGACCGTCGGAGCGGCGACCTGCACGCCCTTGGCATTGAGCATCAGGGTCAGCTGGTCACGGCCGGCACGGCCCTTTTCCTGCTCGAACAGGTCAGTCACCTCGGCAACCAGGCGCTGGTGCCGGAGGGCCCGCGGAGACGGGCCCTCGGGGCTGCGCCACCGGTAGAACGAGGCCCGGGAGACCTTCAGGGCCCGGCACAACCAGACGATCGGGTGGTTCGCCTTCTCTGCTTCGATGAACTCGTAGAAATCCTCTACCGTTGCTTCGCTGCAAAGAAGGCGCTGACTTTTCCCAAAAAATCGACGTCCTGCTTCAGCTTGGCAATCTCAGCCAGCGCCTTCTGGTGCTCTTCCCAGGACACCGGCGCCTTCTCCTCGCCAGCGGTGAACCGTTCCGGATGATCCTCCCGGTACTTGCGCACCCAGTTCCCCAGCGTGCCTTCCAGGACGCCTATATCGAGGCACACCTGTGCGATCGGACGGCCCGAGGAGATCACCAGCTCAACGGCTTCGTCCTTGAACTGCTGCGTGTACTTCTTACGATCGGTCATGCGAGAAAGGGCTCCTAACAAGCTGTCTCACAAAACCATACGGCCGCACATCGAAATCCAGCTCATCATGACCGACCGGACCCTGTTCCAGGGCGACAGTGAACCCGCCCGCCTCCCCGGCTACGGCATCGTCCCCGCCGGCTGGGCCCGCGACCTGCTCAACGACACACGTGCCCAAAACGCGGCCGCCGGGGACGGCGGCACGCGGGACGGCGCAGGCGGAGGCCCGGCCGGTGACGGCACGCGGGACGGCAGCCGACGCGGGGACAGCGCAGGCGGCGACACAGAAGCAGGCGGAGACAAAGAATTGGACATCTGGCTCCGCTGGCTCTACACCGCCCCGGCAACCGGCGGCCTCATCGCGATGGACTCCCGCGCCCGGCTCTTCCCCGCCGGACTCCGCCGCTACATCCAGGCCCGCGACGACACCTGCCGCACCCCCTACTGCGACGCCCCGATACGCCACCTGGACCACATCATCCCCTGGCATCAAGCCGGCCCCACCACCAACAGCAACGGCGCCGGAACCTGTGAAGCCTGCAACCACACCAAAGAAACCCCCGGCTGGACCGCCAAACCGGCCCGAGGAGCCGACGGCACCAACAGGCACAGGCACACCCTCGAACTCCGCACCCCCACCGGCCACAGCTACCACTCCACTGCACCACCCCTGCCCGGGCACGGCGTTAGCTGATGCCTGCCAACGGCGCGAGCTCCGCCACGACGCCAAGGCCCTCAAAAACGCGCCCGTGCGAATGAGCCGACAGCGGCGTGCAGCATACCCCAGTCATCTTCATTCTGCCCGCACTTCGGTTTTACAATGAGGCCGTCTCCGCGACCCGATCCCGCTCCGGCGCGACCAGCTGCTGGACCAGCTGCTGGACCCGACGTCGGCGACTTGCGGGCGAAGGTTACGATCAGGTAACGTTGGCGCCTGGCCCTCAAGGTCTGGCCCGCACGCAGGGCCCCGGATGCCCCGCATGTCGGGCGCCGCTGCGCCGATCGGTGCCTGCTCGCTCCCGCCCAGTGCTGGGGGCTGAATGAAGCTTCGCGCATTCGTCATCGCCTTAGTTGCAGCTGTCGTTTGCGTCAGTCCTAAGCCCGGAGGGTTCCCTTGTTCAAGAAAATAGCCATCACGCTCACGATGGGCGCGCTGTCCCTGACGGGGTGCAGCATCGCTCCCGCAACAGATGGGGCTGGTGCTCCGCCAGCGGCTGGGCATGCTTCGGCGCCGGCCACCGCGCCGGCCAAGTCCGCCACTGCAGAGGCAAAGCCAGCGGCAACAACCCCAGCCCCGACGCAGACCGCTCCGGCCACCGACGCCGCCGTCGCACCCGGCACGGCCACCGCGGACGCGCCTGCTGCTGCTGCTACGGTCCCGGATGCGGCGCCAGCCGCGGCAGCGCCAGCTGTCGGTGCACCGGCCGCAGCAGCCCCGGCCGTGGCAGCGCCCGCCGTCGCCCCGGCCGCCCCAGCGCCCGCCGTTCCTGCCGCCCCAGCGCCCGCCATTCCTGCCGCCAACCAGGCAGCAGCTGCCACGCCGGGTAGCGGCACGCAGGCAGCCACCAACTTTGGTTGGGGCCCGGTTCTGGCTGGAGACGAGTTCTCCAACACCGGCGCCCCGGACTCCGCAAAGTGGAGTGTCTTCAAGGGTGCAGGACATTCGGGCAAGGGCGTCCGCAGCCCGCAGGCCTGGTCCATCGCCAACGGCTTGGCCACGGTAAATGGTGACGCCGCAGGTACCACAGGCGGCATGTCGGCGAAGTTTGCCCAGCAGAAGTACGGTCGCTGGGAAACGCGCATGAAGACCAACGCCCGGGACCCGAAGTACCATCCGGTCCTGATCCTTTGGCCCAACAACAACACGTCCGCTAACTGTGCCGAGATCGACTACGCCGAAGGCAGCACGGACACCGCCATGATGAAGTTCTTCCTGCATTACGCCTGTGACGGCAAGGATTTCCAGACCTACGCGGCTAAGCCGGTTGATAGCACGCAGTGGCACAACTATGCAGTCGAGTGGACCCCTGCCGGCATCACCGGATACGTCGACGGCGTGAAGACCTTCAGCGACACGAACCCGGCGCACCAGCCCACCGTGGGCATGCACCAGACCCTGCAGCTCGACTGGTTCCCTGACGGATCCGCCACCAAGGCTTCCCAGATGCAGGTCGACTGGGTCCGCGTTTACAAGTAACCCCAGCTTCGCCCCGCGCGAATTCCGGCTGCCCACCCCGTGAGTCCAACTTGCGGAGTGGGCAGCCGGTGGCGCTTCTTCTGGCCAGGCCAGTATTGCCCGACGGCAATTTCGCCCAGGGCACCCTTGTACCAGGGACGACTCTCCTCGCTCCGCGGGGGCTGTCGTCTTGAGGTCGGAAAGGGTGTTTTTGGGGCCGGTCCGTCCCTACAATTAATTGTCGGTTACTGCGGTGTTCACGCTGCGGGGCCGCTTACTAGGGAGGACATCATGGGTTGGGGTGACAAGATCCATAACGCTGCCGGGAAACTCCACGGTAGGGGCAAGGAAGCAGCCGGCGCGGCCACCGGTAATGACAGGCTCAAGGCCGAGGGCAAGGCCCGCCACTTCCGGGCCGATCTGAAGCAGGCCGGAGAAAAGATCAAGGACACGTTCAGGAAGCACTGATTCTTGAGCCGGAAAAGGGGTGCAGCCCGGACGGACTGCACCCTCCGCTGTGCTGCCGTCAACGCTGTGCTGCCGCCAACAGCGGGTTCAATCCGCGGCCTGTTGTGCAGCCCGCGCTCCCCGCTCGCGCAGCCACGGGATCAGGCCACCGGCAAGGAGCATCTCAACCTGACGCGTTGAGAGGGAATGCCGGACGGCGTATTGCTCGTCCCGGGTCTCGTTACGCACTTGGATCTCCGTACCGGTCAGGAGCGCGTCGCGCAGGCCTGTCAGCAGGAGCACATCTCCTTTCCGAATGCGGTGGCGATCGGCTGCGTCGGCGAACTCAAGCGCCAGCACCCCGAAATTGGCCAGGTTCTGCCAGTGGATTCGCGCGAAAGATACGGCCACCACCACGCGCAGCCCGAGGAACCGTGGGGTGATTGCGGCGTGCTCCCGCGAGGACCCCTGGCCGTAGTTCGTGCCGGCAACCACAATATGGCCGGAAGTCTCCCGGGTTTCCGCGGCCCGCGCAGGATAGGTTTCGTCTATTTGGGCAAAGGTGAATTCGGCTAGCTTCGGGATGTTGCTGCGATATGGCAATGCGCGCGCCCCGGCCTGCAGGATCTCATCCGTGGAGACATCATCACCCAGGACCAGGGCGACCGGTGCCTCTATGCGGTCGGCGAGCGGCCCGAACACCGGAAGCGAGGAGATGTTTTCGCCCTTGACCAGGGTCACTCCGGAGGCCTGCTCCGGAGGCAACGGCTCCTCCAGCATCGAGGTGTTCACGCTCGACACCGCGGGTATTTCGAGCCTGGGATACTCGAGACCGAACAGCCCCGTCAGGTCCCGCGGGTCGGTGATCGTTCCTGTCAATGCGGCCGCTGCCGCCGTCTCGGGCGAACACAGGTAGACCGAGTCTTCCTTGGTACCGGAACGGCCCGGAAAATTGCGCGGCATGGTGCGCAGGCTGTTGCTCCCATTCGCCGGCGCCTGGCCCATGCCTATGCAGCCCATGCATCCGGTCTGATGCAGCCGGGCGCCCGCGCGGATCAGATCCAAGGTGGCACCCATTTTCGTCAGGTCCTGCAGAATCTGACGCGAGCTCGGATTGACGTCGAAGGACAGGGCGGGCGGCGACTGGCGTCCCTTGACGATTGCGGCCACAATCGCGAAGTCCCGCAGCCCGGGATTCGCAGACGACCCGATCACCACCTGCGCCACCGGCCTCCCTGCGACCTCCCGCACAGGAACCACGTTGCCCGGCGAACTGGGGAGCGCTATGAGCGGCTCGATCGTGGCGAGGTCGATCTCCTCGGTCACGTCGTAGGTGGCATCGGCGTCGGCGAGGAGCTCGGTGAAATCGCCCTCCCGCTGCTCGGAACGCAGGAAGGCCCGAACCTGTTCATCGGCCGGGAAGACCGTGGTGGTCGCCCCCAGTTCAGCGCCCATATTGGCGATCACATGCCGGTCCATTGCGGTCAGCGTCGCCAGGCCGGGGCCGAAGTACTCAATGATCCGGTTGACGCCACCGTGGACCCCGTGCCGGCGCAGCATTTCGAGGATGACGTCCTTGGCGCTGGTCCACGGCGGCAGATTACCGGTGAGCTGCACACCCCAGATCTCCGGCATCTTGAGGTACAGCGGCTCACCCGCAATGGCCATGGCAACCTCGGTGCCCCCGACGCCGATGGCGAGCATCCCGAGCGATCCTGCGGCCGGGGTGTGGCTGTCCGAGCCGACCATGGTCTTGCCCGGGACGCCGAACCGCTGCATGTGGGTTGGATGTGACACCCCGTTGCCGGCTTTCGAGAACCACAGGCCAAACCGGCGGCAGGCCGAACGGAGAAAATCATGATCCTCGGCATTCTTGCTGTCGGCCTGCAAGAGGTTGTGGTCAACGTACTGCACGGACACTTCCGTGCGTGCCCTGTCGAGCGCCAGCGCCTCCAGCTCCAGCATCACCATGGTCCCTGTCGCGTCCTGAGTCAGGGTCTGATCTATATGCAGACCAATCTCGGACCCGGGAATCATCTCCCCCGCAACCAAATGGGAGGCGATGAGCTTCTGAGCCACACTGTATGCCACCGTGAGTTTCCTACTCGACTTCAGTGCCCGCCGGCGTCCGTCGGCAACGAGCCCACTAGGGCACTCCGCTCATTCCAAAGTAACCCACTCCGGGGACCGGGACCAGAGGCAAGAACGGACCCGATTACCCGGCGCCGCACCTTCTGGACGGCGGGCATGCACCGTCTCTGGCGGGCACCAGAAAATGCCAAGGGCGCAGGCGCACAGTGGAAGCATGAAATCACTACTCAGCGACGAAGTGGTGGCCGTACGTGGGGTCCTGACTGATACACATCCGGTCGATTTCCACACGCTCGGTGTCGCCGGAGCGATTGACCGAATTGCGCTTCCGCTGCGTGAACGCGGCACCGTGGTGCGCCTGGAGACTCCGCACCATGGGATGGAAGTGGACCGGAGGTCGGCAGTACTGCTGTACCGGGCGGCCCAGGAGCTCCTCAGCAACATCTACAAATTCGCAGATGCATCAGCGGTGACGGTCCGGCTGGGCTGCGTCAGCCACGCCGTGCAGCTGAAAGTGACCGACGACGGCGGCGGTTTCGATGTGCCGGCAGCCACCAGTGGAAGGCACTCCGGCATGGGGCTGCGCCTCATGCGCCTCGCCGTCGGCCTTGCCGGCGGTGAGATGACTATCGACTCGTCCGCCGCCACAGGAACGTGCGTGGTGATAACGCTGCCGCTGGATTAGCCTCGCCGCCATGGTGTCAGCCGCGGCACCCACCGCGGGACATTTTTACAGTAGACCTCATAGTCGACGCCGAATTTACGTGCCAGCGTCGGCTCCTCATACAACCTGACGAAGGCCACCACAGGAACGGCGCCCAGCGCCGCCAGGCCGAACAGCTTCGGCTGTCCCAGCAGGAGGCCCTGTCCGGTGACCACGGCCCCAATGGCCACGTACATGGGATTCCGCACGAACCTGTAAAACCCGCTAACCACTAAGTGTTTCGGCGGGGCAAAAGGGGCCGGGGTTCCGATTCCCTCAAGGGCGAACCGCACAAAGGAATTGGTGATCACCGCTGCGCCGGCGCCGATCAGAAGGACGCCTGCGCACTGGGCCACCAGTCCGCCCGGCACAGGCTGCTGCACTTTCCAGCGCGTCACCACCCACGGCAGCAGACCCGCAACGGTTGCGGGGGCGGCGGCGGACACAGCCGTGCCGATGGCCGCAAGCTTCTTGTCACGCGCTGCATCTCCGGACGCTGTCATGGTGACCATTCTGAACCGCCCAACGGTTGGCGACAAGGTAACCCGGAGCTGGGTATTGAGGGCGGACCGGTCGTGCATCCACCGAACGAGTGGGACACTCGGTTCCATGCGCGAACTCGTCGTCCTCGGCACCGCATCCCAGGTCCCGACGCGGACCCGCAACCACAACGGATACCTGCTTCGTTGGGACGGTGAGGGCCTGCTCTTCGACCCGGGGGAAGGCACCCAGCGGCAGATGATACACGCCGGCGTCGCGGCCTCGGAGATCACGCGTATCTGCGTCACCCATGTCCACGGTGACCACTGCTTTGGGCTGCCCGGCGTGCTTTCGCGGATGGCCCTCGACCGTGTGACGCATCCCGTCCGTCTGCACTATCCCGCCTCCGGGGAGGACATCATCTGGGCGCTAGTTGCCGTCGCCTCCCCCGGAATTGACCTGCGACTCTATCCGCACGGGGAGGCCGGCCCAATCGCGCCCGGCCTGGAAGTGCGGCCCCTGCACCACCGCATCGAGACATACGGCTATCGGCTCGTCGAGCCCGACGGCCGCACCCTCCTGCCGGACCGGCTGGCGGCCGCCGGGATCGCGGGGCCCGACGTCGGCCGCCTTCAGCACGAGGGAAGCCTGCGCGGCGTGCGCCTTGAGGACGTGAGCGTGCCGCGGCCCGGCCAGCGCTTCGCCTTCGTCATGGACACGGCGCCATGTCCCGGCGCCGAGGAACTCGCCGACGGCGTCGACCTGCTCGTGGCCGAGTCCACCTTCGGTGACGAGGACGCCCACCTCGCGGCGCAGTTCCGTCACCTGACGGCCGGACAGGCCGGCGCCATGGCGGCCGACGGCGGTGTGGGCACCCTCGTCCTCACCCACTTCTCGTCGCGCTATCCGGACGTGGGCCCTCTCGCCGAACAGGCCAGGGCCCGCGCCGGCGGGGCGGCCGTCGTGGCCGCGAACGACCTTGACCGGATCGCGTTCCCCAACCGGCGGCCAGGTTCCCAGCCTGGGGGCGAAGCCATTGGATAGTCGCCCCGTCCCTCAGTAGATGAAGATGTTGATCCAAGCCCGGTTGTGGGCGTGAATCAGGACCAGGAAAAGCACCAGGTCGAAGAGCAAGTGGACGCACACAATGTAGGACACGGATTTCGTCCGCGTGAAAAGGAGCGCCTGGACGAGGGCGAAGGGGAAGATGAACAACGGCGCCCACACGTGGAAACCCAGTTCCCACAGAAACGAGGTGAATAGCACGGCCTGCAGCACGTTGGCCTGTGCCGCGGGCAGATGCCGGCGCAGGAGCACAAAGACGGTGCAGACGAAAAACAGCTCGTCCCAGATCCCCAGCACATTGGTACCCAGAAAGAGCCGGATGATTCCTTCCGGGTCCGAGACCGCGGGCCAGTTGCGGTAGACGCCCGTATTGACCATGTACGCCGGAAGTAGCGCGTAGCCTATGACGACGACGGCCGGCAGGTACCATTTCTCCGCCCGCGTCCACGCCTGCCCGGTACGCACGGGGAACCTGACCGCACGGTCCTTGAAAACAAAGCGTGAAACCGAGTACGGAACTCCCACGGCCAGGATCATGGCCGAACCCATGACCAACATGTGCCCCGTGCTGATATCGGTTGTGATCGGGACAAGGCTGATCGCCACGAGCCCGGCCGCGATGAGGGCCAGATCCCGCAGGAGCCCCCAACTGCTGAACCCTGCCAGCAAGAGCGCCACGGCGAGAAGGCCAAAGCCGGCGATGTCCTGTTCCAGCACGAACAGGACAAAACCCGACAACGACACCAGCGCCGAGGAAATCAGCTCCAGGGTATTTCCGTGCCGCATTTGAGGGCCGTCCTGCCAGTCCGTGACGCTGCCAGTATGAGTGCCGATCCGGCAACAGGCAAGGAGCCCTGGAGCCCTGGAGCCCTGGAGCCCTGGAGCCCTGACCATGGAGGATCCTGGCGACTAAAATTTTGTTATGTCCCTGCACGCCTTGCGTAGGACTCTGCTGCTGATAGCCCTGGTCGCCGCATTCACGGCGCTGCCGTCAGCCGCCCACGGCGCAGCCCAGGAAACCTCACCGTGCGCAAAGCTGACGGCCCGCGAGGTGAAGTTTTCTACCGGTGACGCCAGCCGGGTTGTCTTCGTTACCGCCACGGACTTCACGCAGAACGCCGTACTGATCACAGGGTGTGTCAGGGGCACCGACGGGTACGCGCCGGAGTGGCAGGCGACGGGCTTTATCGGCGAGAACGGATTCGCCCCTGAGGGCATGCTGAGGGAACGTGAGTACCGGTCACCGACAGGCTCGTTCACGGCGACGGAGGCGCTCGGTCTTGCCGATCCGGGGACCAGGCTGACGTATCACGTGGTCAATCCGAGGTCGCGCTGGGGTGGCCCGGGAAGCCCCACCTACAACGACTACCTGGAGGGCGGGTCGCCCGCGGACGAGAACCTCTGGTACTGGGCGAATCAGGGCACCTACGCCCAGGCCGCCGTCATCAACTACAACCGCCTCCCGGACTCTCCTCCCGTGCCCGGTGCCGACTACGCAATCTTCTTCGGCGCGGGAAACAGGGTTTCGGCAGGGTGTGTGTCGACCACACTGGAAACGTCCACGCAGGTCGTGAAAACGCTGGTGCCGGGAGACAGATTCATCATGGGCGTGGTCAGCGACGTCTTCCTTCCTGCCGCGCCTAGCGTTGCGGCACCTCCCACATCTTCAACAGCCACACCGGTTGTTCCCTCCCCCGCGGCGTCCGAGGCCAGGAGCGCCCCGACGTCAGAAACGAGCGGCGCAGACCTCCTCCCCTTGGGGATACTGCTGGTCGCCGCTGGCGGCACTGCCGTGTTCGTCTTCTTCGTGCTGAGACGGCAGGAGAAAGGCCGGCGGTCGTAGGGCGCCGTCAGACGTACTGTCCGAACCAGGCCAGTGTGTCGTTCCAGGCTGCCGTGGCCTGCGCCTCAACGTAGCGGTCTCCAGTGTCATTGTGGAACGCGTGGTCGACGCCGGGATAAACGGTGAGCTTGTGGCGGACATTGGCGGCGGCCAGGTCCGCCTCGAGGGCCGGCATGGCGCTGGTGATCCGCTGGTCGAGTTCGGCGTACACGCCCAGGACCGCCGCTTTGATGGCCGGGACCTTGGACAGGTCGGGAGAGGGTCCGTAAAACGCCGATGTGGCCTTCAGCCCGGGCAGTTCCGTCGCCGCCTGCCAGGTGATGCCGCCGCCAAAGCAGTAGCCGTTCATCGCGATCCGCCCGGAGTCAACAAAGTCCTGGGACTTCAAGTAGTCGAAAGCAGCGGCGAAATCGGAAACGTGGCGGTCCGCTCCGGCCTTGGTCAGCGCCGCGGGGACGGCATCCCGGTCCAGGGCCTCCGTGCCGCCCTCCCTGCTCAGCAGGTCCAGCGCGAGGGCCGAATATCCTCTCTGGGCGAAGCGGCGTGCCACGTCCTTGATGTGCAGGGTCAGCCCGCGGTTCTCGTGGCAGACCAGCACGGCGGGGCCCTTGGTACTCCCCTCCGACCGTGCCAGGTAGGCGCTGATGTCGGCGCCGCTGGCGGGGAACTTTACCGTGGAAGTCACCAGCCCTGATGCGCCCTCGGGAATGGAAAGCGGGCTCTTGGCCCCCGGTACGGCGCCGCCGGTGGCCGCGGCGGTTGCGGCGGGCGAGGACGGATTGGCGGCCGGCATGG
Organism: Arthrobacter sp. UYCu723; assembly: GCF_054059215.1. Taxonomy (NCBI): domain Bacteria; kingdom Bacillati; phylum Actinomycetota; class Actinomycetes; order Micrococcales; family Micrococcaceae; genus Arthrobacter; species Arthrobacter sp. UYCu723. The sequence continues at coordinate 3,677,204 of NZ_JBSSBW010000001.1, read as the reverse complement.
GTTCGGTGCCGCGCGGAACTTCATCCGGCGTGCAGCCGACCAGCAGCATCGCGGTCGCGGCTGCCGCCATGCTGCCGGTGATGAACGCGACGCGCCGCGTGAACGTGCGCTGGGTCATGGCGCCGGCGCGGTAATCGTCGAAGAATTCCTCGATCAGGTACTTCTCAAACTTGCCAAGCTGGGTCACGATGCCTCCTGGAGTTTGCCGCATATCCTCCTCCGAAGTCCGGCGAGCGGCAAGAGGCGCCGTGCGATCGGCAGACCCTGATTCAAACCAGGGTCTGTGTTGCCGCGCCCTGTGCTTCCTGGTAATTCTCCTCGTACCTTTCATCGCGCAGTTCGTCGTACGGCAGCCCTCCCGGGAGTGAGCCTTTGTCCAGCCCGAGCAGGATGAGGTGGCGCAACGGCGGCCGCCCGTCTGCAGCGGCAGCCGCCGCGGCCGGTGCCGGCTGCGTGATCCGGGCACTCGCCATCTCGTCAATCCCGGACGCGCCGGCCGCCCCAAGGAGGGCAATGGCCATGACCGCGAGTCCCGGCACCAGGAACTTGTTCCACATTTGCATCGATCTCCTCCCAACCTTCATCGACCAATCGTGGTCCACCCGCATTGGTACAGGGTCGGAGACTTCCAAGGATTGGCTGTGAAAGCCCGGCGGTGCCGGCTACATCTGGCTGAACGCGGCGACGGCGGGATCGGCGCCGACGCGGGCGCCGGACTCCAGAGCCGTGATTTCGGCGACTTCGGCCGGCGTGAGCGAGACGGCCACGGCGCCCAGGTTTTCCCGCATGCGTGCGGAGTCGGCCGACTTCGGGATGACGATGGTGCCCTGGGCGAGATGCCACGCGAGCACAATCTGGGCCGGTGTCGCACCGTACCTGGCGGCGAGGGATGCCACGGGGGCCGCACCCAGGTCGGCGCCCTGGCCCAGCGGGCTGTACGCCTCCACGGCAATGCCCACGGCCCGGCTCTTGGCGGCCAGCAGTTTGCTCGGGTTGGTCTGCTTGGAATATACCTGCACGGGTCAGAACGGGTTCAGCAGCCGGTCCACGAACTGCCGGGTGCGTTCCTCCCTCGGGTCGCGCAGCACGGTGTCAGGGTGGCCGCGTTCGACGACGACGCCTCCGTCCATGAAGATGACCTCGTCGGCAACCTCCCGGGCGAATGCAAGCTCGTGGGTGACCACCACCATGGTCCAGTCTTCGTCCGCCAGCTCCTTGATGACCGTCAGGACGTCACCCACCAACTCCGGGTCCAGTGCCGACGTCGGCTCGTCAAAAAGCAACAGCTGAGGGCGCAGGGCAAGTGCACGTACGATGCCGACACGCTGCTGTTGCCCACCCGAGAGCTCGAAGGGATAGCTGTTCTCCTTGTCGGCCAGGCCGACGCGGGCCAGTAGCTCCCTGGCCTCTTTCATAGCCTCCGCCTTGGGCCGCTTCTGCACCTGGACCGGGCCCTCGATGACGTTCTCCAGGGCGGTCTTGTGCGGAAAGAGATTGTAATGCTGAAATACCATGGCGCTGCGGTCCCTCAGTGCGGCCAGCTGCTTCTTCGACACCGGTGCGGAGAAGTCGGCGGTGAGTTCGCCTGCGAACGCCACCACGCCGGCGTCGGGCACTTCCAGCCCGTTGAGGCACCGCAGGACCGTCGTCTTGCCTGACCCCGACGGCCCGATCAGGGTGACGACCTCGCCCCGACGGACGTCCATGTCGATGGATTTCAGCACTTCATGCCGGCCAAACGCCTTGCGCAATCCCCGTACGGTGAGTATCGCGTCGGCGTCCGGGAGCGTGGAGTCAGTGAGCGACATAGCGGTCCAATCTCTTCTCCAGGACGGATTGTCCGCCGGCGAGGACCAGGCAGATTATCCAGTAAATGACGGCTGCCTCCAGATACAGCAGCATGAACTCCTGGCTGAAGGCCGCCACCTGCTGCGCCTGGCGGAACAGTTCGGTCACGAGGATCAGGGAAGCCAGCGACGTGTCCTTGACCAGGCTGATGAAGGTGTTGGACAGGGGCGGGACCGAGACGCGCGCGGCCTGCGGCAGGATGATCCGGACCAGTGACTGCCGGCGCGACATGCCGATGGTGTGTCCCGCCTCCCACTGCCCCTTGGGCACAGACAGGATGGCCGCCCGAATGACCTCTGCCGCGTAACCGCCCACGTTCAGTGAGAACGCGATGATCGCACTGGGCCAGGGGCTGATGGTCAGTCCGATGGAAGGCAGTCCATAGAAAATGACGAACAGTTGGACCAGGAGGGGTGTGCCGCGGATGACTGATATATACATGCGGGCGACCGCGGCGAAGACGGGATTATGGCTCAGCCGCATGAGGGCTATCAGTAGGGCCAGCAGCAGGCCAATTCCAAAGGACGCCAGCGCCAAGGGAACTGTGCCCGTGACCGCGCCAATCAGGATGGGTCCCAGCGACCCCCACACCAGATCCCAGTTGATGGTCATCTAACGCAGCCTTCTCCGACGGCCCGCCTTCCCGCTACTTCGTGACGTCCGCGTCGAAGTACTTCTGGGAAATTTTGGTCAGGGTGCCGTCGGTCTGCAACTCGCTGAGGGCCTTGTTGACGGCCTCCGCCAGGCTGGTTGATCCCTTGCGGAAGGCGAAGGCGCTCAGGGACTTGTCCGTGGTTTCGGCGGCAATCTTGATGCTGCTGTCATGTTCGGCCTTCTGGTGGTCCAGGTACGTCAGTTTGTCGTTGACGGTGGCGTCGACGCGCCCCTGCTTGAGCAGCGTGATCGCCTGCGCCCATCCCTCCACGGCCTCGACATTGGCGCCGCTTTGTTGCGCCAGCTTGTACCAGTTGCTGGTCAGCGACTGCGCAGTGGTCTTGCCCTTGAGGCTGTCGAAGGAGCTGACGCTGTTGTTGTCTGTCTTGGTGACAATCACGCCTGTGCTCACGGTGTAGGGCGCCGAGAATTGGTACTTCGCTTTGCGTTCGTCCGTGATCGAAACCTGGTTGGCGACGACGTCGAACCTCTTGGCGTCCAGGCCGGCAAAGATGGCGTCGAACTGCGTTTCCTGGAAGGCCGGCTTGACGCCCAGCTTGTCAGCGACGGCCGTGATGATCTCCACGTCATATCCGGTCAGTTCACCGCTGCCGTTGGCGTGGAATGTAAAAGGTTTGTACGTTCCCTCCGTGCCGATCTTGAGCGTGCCTGCGCTCGTGACGTCACTCAAAGACGTGTCCGCGCCGGCTGCCGGAGCCGAGGTGGACGGAGCGGTTGACCCCGACCCGCAGCCGGCCAAGGCCAGTGCTGCAGCTGCAATAAGACCGATAGCGGAAAGTCGTGTGCGCTTCATGATGGTCCTTCGTCGTGGAGCCGGAAGGGGCTCGCCCGCTGCGCCGCATGGCGGCAGTCCACTAGCGACGATAGCAAGATCTCCCCTCGGCGAATACTGCACGGTGCCTGCCCTTGTCCGTGGCTGGCATTCACCGGGTCCTGACAGGCACTTCTTCGTAGGTAATGTAACCGGTCCGGTCCGGCAGGAACCGGTGCCTGCGGCGCCTCACCGGGCGGTAGGTGTGGCCGAGGGGGTCCTTTACCCGGATGTCGTCCAGCTGGGCCTCGGCGGCCAGACGCTGATCAACGTCCCGCAGGCTTGACCGGCGGACGGTGATGCCGCCGATGTCAAAGGTCCACGGTCCGGGGGCCGGGCTGTAGCCCTGACTGAGTTCGAGGGTTTCGAACAGGCCGGACACCAACGCGTTGAGCGTAGCGGGGTACAGGCGCCTCAGCCGGTGTTCTTCCGGATGGATCTCCCACGCGTCCGTCAATGCCCGGAGCAGCCAGTGAAACTCGACCGGACCGTGGTCCTCCCCGAGAATCAGGTGACGGTCCCGGTCCAGGGCGAGATCATAGGACTTGCCGCTGCGGTCGAGGATGCACGCCGCTTCCGCCACGTACTCGAAGGCCGCGGCGAGGTCTTGTTCGGACGGATAATACGAAAACGCGCCGCTGTCGTCGACGGCGACGAAATCCCGGGGACCGTTGACAGGTGCCGGGCCGCCGGGCTGGTCCGGTTGCGATCGAGACGTGGCATCCATGACGGTTCCTGCTTCACTTCCGCGGGCGGCTCAGCCGACGTGGACCCAGGGCCGTTTGGTGACATCGGGTTCGGCTTCGCGCAGCACTTCGCGGGTGACGGGTGCGATCTCGCCTTCGCCCAGGAACAGGAAACGCAGCAGGTTGGTGACTGGGTTTCCCTCGGTCCAGCGGAAGTAGATGTGCGGCATCAGCCCGGTCACATCCCGGATGTGCAGCAGTACCGAGGCGATCGTGTTCGGCACCACGGGTCCGTGCACCTCCAGGATCTGGTAGCCGTGCCGGTGGATGCCGTGGACCTCCAGTGCCGTTTCAAAATCGGAGGAATCGTCCACGATGACTTCCAGGAACAGCGTCCGGTAATCCAGGGGCAGGTGGCCCACCTCGATGGCGGACGTCAGCTTGTCCCGGTAGGCCTGGGGACTCAGGCGCAGGGGTTCGTGAGCGATGATGGCGATGGGTCCGTCCAGGTTGGAGGACATGAATTCCAGCGCCTGCCGGTCGAGGTGGACGTGGGTGGCGTGCAGCTCGAAGGAACGCAGGATCCGGGAGAGCAGTGAGATCACAATGATGCCCACAATGAAGAAAGAGGCGATCCGGATGCCTTCGGGCCGTTCAAAGATGTTGGCCACGGTGGTGTAGATGAACACTACGGCTATCACCCCGAATCCGACGGTCCGCTTGGGTTGTTGCTGGCGGCGCGCCGAGAGGGTTACGGCCACTGCAGCCGAAGTCATGAGCACCAGGACGCCGGTGGCGTACGCGCCGCCCTGGGCATCGACGTCGGCGTTGAACAGGTAGGTGATCAGGAACCCGACGGCGGTGAACACGAGCACCAGAGGGCGCACTGCTCTGGCCCATTCAGGGGCCATGCCGTAACGGGGCAGGTACCGAGGGACGAGGTTCAGCAGTCCGGCCATCGCGGAGGCACCGGCGAACCAGAGAATGGCGATGGTGCTGATGTCATAGGCGGTTCCGAAACCGGGCCCAAGGTATTCGTGGGCCAGGAACGCCAGGGCGCGGCCGTTGGCTTGTCCGCCGGGCTGGAATTCCTGCTCCGGGATGAGCACCACGGTGGTGAAGCTGGTGGTTATCAGGAACGCACTCATGATGACGGCCGCCGTCGTCAGCAGCCTGCGGGCCCCGTGGATCCGGCCGGCCGGATTCTCCTCGGTGTCGCTGGGCCATCCCTTGATCTGCGGCATCACGGCCACGCCGGTCTCGAAGCCGGACAAGCCCAGGGCCAGCTTGGGGAAGACGAGCAGCGCGATGCCGACCACCATGAACGGATTCCCGTGTGAGGTGGACAGTGCGTGCCACCAGTCCCCCACGGCAAGCGGGTGGGCGAACACTTCAACGATGGTCGCGACGACCACCACCACATTCAACCCCAGGTAGATGCCGACCAGGACCACCGCTACCCCGATGGCCTCCTTGAATCCGCGGAGGAAAACGGCGGCAAGCATGGCGAGCAGGAACAGCGTAATCAGGACGTTTTGACCTTGCAGCCAGGCCGGGGCAAAGGGGTTCTGGATCGCGTGTGCCGTGGCGTCTGCGGCTGACAAGGTCATGGTGATCATAAAGTCGGTGGCGGCGAATCCCAGGAGGACCAGTACAAAGAGCTTGCCGCTCCAGCGCGGCAGGAGACGCTCAAGCATGGCGATGGACCCCTCGCCACGGTGGCTTTCGCCGGCAACCCTGCGGTAGACCGGCAGGGCGCCCAAGAGTGTGACGGCAACCAGCACCATGGTGGCCAGAGGGGAGATCACCCCCGCAGCCAGGGCCGCGATAGCCGGCTGGTACCCCAGAGTGGAGAAATAGTCGACGCCGGTCAGGCACATCACTTGCCACCACGAATGCCTCTTCAGATGGGCGTCGCCCACGGCACCGGGGCCTTGATGAGTCCCCTTGGCGTCCTGCAGGCCGAACAGGAGCCAGCTCCTGAACTTGTCCGCCGTCCCGGGGCGTGGTGCCGAGGGATCGGCCGGCGGCCTGCTGAGCGTGGTCATGAGTGCCTTTCACGCGCGGTGTCCGCCACCGCGATCACTACCCAAGGTAACAACGGCCAGCCGCTTTGCTCCCGCCCCCGCATCAATCCTTACGGATCCTTAACGGCCGTCACCGTGGCCGCGTCCAGCCGCGACAGCGCGGCGCGGCGACTGTGCTGTACGTAGCGTCTGCATGTTTCAGCGCTCCTGTGCCTGTGAGGGGGCGGGCAGCAGGCCGAGTTCCGCGGACCACGGTGGACTTGCACCCTGCCGGGAGCAGGTGATGGCCGCGGCACGGTTGGCGTAGGCGGCGAGAGCGTACAGCTGATCCAGTGTCAGGGTCTGTAATCGTTGCCTGCCCGTGGCCCCGAGGCCACCAAGTTGGGCCAGCCCGGAGATGAGCCCGGCCATGTACGAATCGCCCGCCCCCACGGTATCTGCAACCGTGATGGGTTCGGCTGCCATCTCCACCCGGCCCCTGGCGGAGAGGATGATCGGGCCGGCGTCTCCCCGTGTCAAGGCAACCATCGCCGGCCCGAGACCGAGCCAGGCTTCCAGGGTTTCGTCCGGTGTCCGGTTCGGGTAGAGCCAGTGCAGATCTTCGTCGCTGGCTTTGACGATGTCGCTGGCAGCCACGAAGAGTTCAACCTGCCTGCGTGCGGCGACCGAATCCGGGCTGATCGCCGGCCGGCAGTTAGGGTCGTAGCTGACGGTCGCGTGCCCATGGGCTGCCTTCACGAGGGCAAGAGTGACCTGATCGCCCGGCCCGAGCACGGTGGCGATTGATCCCGTGTGCACGTGCGTGGACCCTTCGACGGCGGCCAGGGCAGGAAGTGAGGCCCCATTGATATCCCACCTGATGGCGAAGGTGTACTCAGCAGCGCCGTCGGCATTCAGCGTAGCGACGGCAGTTGACGTCGGCGCGGTCCCGCCGTTGATCACGTCGACGCCGTTCGACTGCAGATGGTCTTCGATCATGAGGCCGTACGGATCTGCGGCGTAGTGGGTCACGAGGGTGGTCCGGAGGTCCAGGCGCGCGGCCCCGACAGCCACGTTAAGGGGGCTCCCGCCGGGGTGGGCCTGGGTTGCCGCCGCCCGCTGGCCATCAATGATGATATCGACTAGGGATTCGCCGATCACGGTCAGGACGGTGTTCCCGACAGCCCGGCTGGATGCGGATGTGGTGTCATGTGATGGCATGGCTGCTTCCTTGCAGTATGTCTTCGTGCCCGGCTGCCCGGTGTCCGTGACGTGCATCAGCGGCCGGGGTAAACAACGGTTTTCAGCTGTCCGGCCCGCTTGCCAGCCTTGAGCGCCTCCTCGGCGTCAGCAAGCGCAAATTTGCCGGTGACTAGGACGTCCAGATCCACCTTGCCGTCAGCGATCAGCTGGATGGCCAAAGGCCACGTGTTGGTATAGCGGAAGACGCCGGAGAGCCAGATTTCGCGGTTTTGGATGAAGGAGACCGGGAGTTCGACGTCGTCGGCCCCGAGGCCGACCAGAATGACCCGGCCCGCTGGCCCCACGGCCCTAATGCCGGCGCGGACGGCCTGTGGGGCGCCGGAGGCGTCGATGAAGGCGTCGACATCCAGCCCGTCCACGGAATCCGTCCTGGCGTTGAGGGCGTGGGTTGCGCCATGTTCCAGGGCGAAGGCCAGGCGGTCTTCGGCGATGTCCGTGATGTAGATTTCGGTTGCCCCAAAGGCCCGGGCGGCCTGGGCGGCGATGATGCCGATCGGGCCTGCGCCGGCAATCAGCACCCGGCTGCCAGGCTTGATGTCGGCGCGTTCACAGGCCCAGAGCCCGACCGAGAGCGGCTCGATGAGGGCCGCGGCCTCGTCGCTGACGCCGTCCGGGATGTCGTAGGCAAAGTCACTCTGGATGGTCACGTATTCGGCGAAGGCGCCGTCGACCGGCGGGGTGGCGTAGAACTCGATGTCGGGGCAAAGGTTGTAGCGTCCTGCCTTGCACTGCTTGCACTTGCGGCAGGGCCGCTGGGGTTCGACGGCGACCCGGTTGCCGATGCGGGACGGGTCAACGGAGCTTCCGACGGCGGCGATCCTCCCGGAGAGTTCGTGGCCCAGGATCAGCGGGTGGTCCACCATGTACTCGCCGATCCGGCCGTGCTCGTAGTAGTGAACGTCGCTGCCGCAGACTCCGACGGCGGCGACCTGTACGAGAACCTGGTCGGTCTCAAGCTGCGGGACAGGCAGGGTTTCCATGGCCATCTCCCCCTGGCGTTGGAGGACGGAGGCACGCATTGTCGTGGGGGGCGCGGAGAAGGCCGCGGTGGTCTGAGCGGTTGGTGTTGTCATCGGAGTGCTCCTCTGGGAAATGGTTGCTTGGTTGGTGACGGGTTACTTCACGGCGCCGAGGGAGAGACCCTGAACGAGTTTGTCCTGTGCGGCGAACCCGGCGAACAGCACGGGCAGGGAGATGACTACGGCAGCAGCGCAGACCTTCGCGAGGAACAGGCCCTGACTGCTCACGAAGCCGGTCAGGAATACCGGCGCGGTGCCGGCCATGACGCCGGTGAGGACCCGGGCCAGGAGCAGTTCGTTCCAGCTGAAGATGAAGCAGATCAGGGCGGTGGCGGCGATGCCGGGCATCGCCACGGGTGCGATGATCGCGCGGAGGGTCAGGAGCAGACCTGCTCCGTCGATCTCGGCAGCTTCGAGCATTTCCACCGGCACTTCGGCAAGGAACGAGCGCATCATCCAGACGGCGATGGGCAGGTTCATCGAGGTGTACATCAGGATCAGGAACCAGATGTTGTCCAGAGCGCCCACCGTCTTGGCGAAGAGGAAGAGGGGCAGGATCGCGGCGACCACAGGCATCATCTTCGTGGAGAGGAAGAAGAACATGACGTCCGTCCACTTCCGGACCGGCCGGATCGACAGCGCATAGGCGGCCGGGATGGCCAGCAGGAGGACCAGTACGGTGGAGAAGATCGAGGCTGTGGCGGAGTTGATCAGCGGTGGCCACGGGCTGACCCCGGAGCTTGCCCCGAAGAACTCCTTGTAAGCGTCCAGGGTGAGGCCGGCGGCGAGGGACGGCGGGTTCGTGGCGGCGTCCGTTTCCGAGTGGAACGACGTGAGGATCATCCACAGGACCGGCGTTGCGAAAAGCAGGGCAAGGAGCCAGGCCGCGATTCCGGCTGCGGTGTTGTTACGGGTGGGGTCCATGCGGGACTTGCCGCGCCGCCGTGAACCGGTGTTGACGGCGGCCGGTCGGGCTGCGGACTTGCGGTGTGCGGCAGGGGTGAGGGTGCTCATCGTGCTGCCTCCTTCTTGAAGAGCGAGAATACGGTGCGGAGGGCGAACGTGGCCACGATGATCGTGCCGATGACCACCACGACGCCGGCGGCGGACGCCAGGCCGTATTCGTTGGCGAAGTAGAACGTCTGGTAGATGGCATACGGCAGGTTGGCCGTGCCGAGGCCTCCTGAGGTGAGAGTGAAGACTGCGTCGAAGTTCTGCACGATGTAGATAGCGCCGAGCAGGCCGCCGAGTTCCAGGTACTGGCGCAGGTGCGGCAGGGTGAGGTGGCGGAAGATTTGCCATGGGCTGGCCCCGTCCATCTGGGCGGCTTCGACAGTGTCCATCGGCCGTGACTGCAGACCGGCGAGCAGGATGAGCATCATGAACGGTGTCCACTGCCAGACGAGCGAGACGATGACGGCCATCAGCGGTGCCTGGGACAGGAGGTCCGGCTGGGGCGGGGCGTCGCTGCCGAAGAGTGACCAGACCCAAGTCAGGGTGCCGTTGATCAGGCCGTAGGTGGGGTTGAGGAGGGCGTGCTTCCAGATGAGGGCCGCGGCAACGGGGACCACAAGGAACGGTGCGATCAGCAGCGTCCGGGCCAGTCCGCGGCCGAGGAACTTCTTGTCCAGGAGCAGGGCCAGTCCGAGGCCGATCACCAGGCTGGCCAGGACCACGGAGACGGTGAGGATGATGGTGGTGAAGATCGCCTGGCGAAGGTCGGCGTTGGTGAGGACTTGGATGTAGTTGTCGAAGCCAGCGAATCCGGTCTGGTCCGGGCGCAGGCTGTTCCAGTTCAGGAACGAAATGATCAGGGTCACCACGAACGGGAGCTGGGTGACGATGATGAGGAAAATCAGCGCCGGCAGCAGCGGCGCACGCCGTGCCCAGGCGAAAGCACGTTCACGGGCCTTGGCATTCTTGGAAGACTTTGGTGCGCTCGGCCCGGTACGGGCGGTGCGCGCTGTTGCTGTAGTCATGACGGTCTCCTTCGGTCCGGTGGCCCGCCCGGAAGCGGGCCACCGGACCGATTGGTGGGTTGTTACTTCTTGTACTTGTCGCCGATTTTTTGTGCGGCTTCCTGCCCCTTGGCCAGCGCATCGGATACTGAGCCCTGTCCGGCGATAGCGGAACTCACTCCTTGCGAGACAGTGGTGCCCAGATCGGCGAACTCGGGGATTCCAACGAACTGAATACCGATCACCGGGCGCTCCTGGACGCCGGGGTTCTTCGGATCAGCGTTTTCAATGGCCGAGCGTTCGGCCTTGAAGAACGGCGCGGCTTTCTGGAACTCGGCGTTCTCATAAGTGGAGATGCGTTTGCCGGACGGAACCTTGGCCCAGCCGAGCTTGGACGCCACCAGTTCTTCGTACTTCTTCGAACTGGCCCAGGCGATGAACTTCCCCGCAGCGTCCTGCTTCTTGGAGGCAGCCTGAACGCCCCAGGACCAGGTCCATAGCCAACCGGCGGATTTGGTTTCCTTCACCGGAGCCTGGGCATAGCCGATTTTCCCCTTCACCGGGGAAGCGTCGGCTTCCAACGCACCCGCTGCGGAGGTGGCGTCGTACCACATGGCGACCTTGCTCTGGCTCATGTTGTTGAGGCATTCGGTGAACCCGGCTTGGGCGGCGCCCGCTTCACCGTGCTCGCGTACCAGCTTGGTGTAGAACTCGGTCGCTGCGGTGAATTCGGGCGCGTTGACCTTGGCGTTCCAGTCCTTGTCGAACCAGGTCCCGCCGAAGGTGTTGACCACGGTGGTAAGCGGGGCGAAAACCTGACCCCAACCCGGCTGTCCGCGCAGGCAGATGCCCTTCATGCCCGGAGCTGCACCGTCGGCCTTGCCGGCAAGGTCGGCGACCTCGTCCCAGGTGGGCTGCTCCGGCATGGTCAGTCCCTTGGCGTCGAGAATGTCCTTGCGGTACATCAGGAAGGACGATTCGCCGTAAAACGGTTCGCCGTAGAGCTTGCCGTCCTTGCCCGTCAGCGACGCCGTGTAGGCCGGCAGGATGTCCGACTGCTTGAATTCGGCATCCTTGGCCACATTGTCCAGCGGTGCCAGCCAGCCGTTCGCGGAATAGAAGGGGATCTCGTAATTAGATAGCGATGCAATGTCGTACTGGCCAGCCTGGCTCGAGAACTCCTGGCTGATCTTGGCGCGGACATCGTTTTCCGGCAGGACCGTGTAGTTGACCTTGATGCCGGTGTCCTTGGTGAAGTTATCCGCCGTCAGCCTCTGCAGGTCTTCCATTTGCGGGTTGTTCACCATCAGGACGTTGATGCTGTTCGGGTCTCCTGCGGAATTGCCTCCGCCGGCACCTGAACAGGCCGAGGCGCTGAGGGCCACGCACAGGGCACCTGCGGCCAACGAGGCGACGCGTATTTTTGCGCGCATTAAGGACTCCTTTGTTCTTCATGGGGGGTGCAAAGCTGCCCTGCACCGGCTGCGGTGCCGAGGCGGGGCTGAAAGCGTGACGTGGGCTGGATGCCGGGGTGCCTCGCTGATGTGTTCCTCAAGATTAGGCCTGTGGGGTGGGGCACAACTAGCACGCTGCTTGCGTAGTTTTGATACTAATTTGCCGTGCGCACGGGATTGCAGGCGCTAACCTAAGGGAAAGCGCCAGGAGCGCTGTCCCGATTTCATAACCTCCGACGATGTGGAGAATCGCATGAGCACAGCGGACCTGAGCGAAGGCGCCGCGGCCAGGCTAGCCGAACGGCTTGTCGGCATGCGGGCCAACCGAGAAGTCATACCTGCCGACCCCAACCATTCGGTGCGGTGGAACGAGCATGACTATCCCAGCCCACTGGCCCGGTGGAACTACCATCCGGAATACGAGATCCATCTGATCCGGAAGGGCACCGGCAAATTCATTGTGGGAGACCACATCGGCACGTTCGAGGCCGGACACGTTTCGTTGGTGGGCTCGGGGCTTCCGCACGACTGGGTCAGCGACCTTGAACCCGGTGAAGTGCTGGAGCGGCGTGATGCCGTGGTTCAGTTCGACGGGAAATGGGTTCAGCAAGCAGCTTCCATGGTTCCGGAAATGGCTGAAATCGAACCCCTATTGGCACAGTCCGCGCGCGGCATCGAGTTTCTCGGGAGGTCAGCCGAGTTGGCCGCCGCGGCCATCGAGGCGATGGGCTCATCCACCGGACTGGAACGGCTGCACCACATGTTTCAACTCTTTGCCATTCTTGCGCACGCACCGGAGGACGAACGGCGTTACCTGGCGGAAGAATGGTTCAGGCCTCAGCTGGATGGCCAGGCAGCCGCCGTGGTGGACATTGTCCTGGAATACGTGTTCAGCAACCATGCCGGCACCGTCAAGATGTCCGAGGCAGCAGCACTTGTCGGGATGTCAGAGCCGACGTTTTCGAAGTACTTTAAGCGCGCAACCGGCCAGAACTTCAGCGATTTGGTCCGCAAACTGCGACTCGCACATGCCAGACGGCTGCTGGAGTGCAGCGACAAAGCCATCTCCGACATCTGCTATGAAGTGGGTTTTTCCAACCTGTCGAATTTCAATCGGCATTTCCTCAGCGACGCCGGCGAAACGCCGCGGCACCACCGGCAACGGGTAAAGGGCTGATCGGCGCGTGACTTTGGACGCTCCCCGAATTCCACGAGCTGACGAAGGCCAGGCCCGCAGCCAATCCCGCACTCAGCACAACTGCCCCCAGCCACATCGACACAGGCCATGCAATCCCTGACGTCATGGCGATGCCGACCAGCTGGCCCGTCCAGATAAGCGCCGCCAGTAGTGCGGTGACCGCCGCCAGCCGGCGCCCCAGCCACGGCCGCGCCCAGCGGGCGAGCAGCAGGTCCGCCACGACCGCGGCTATCGTGGCCCCTGCGGCCCCGGCAGCCGCCGCAGGGGGGAGCCCCGACATGGCCAGGGGCAGCCACGCAACCACAACGACCAGGATGGTGGCGATGCCGTGAGGCGGCCGTCGGGCTCCGGAGAGGGTGTATAGGAAGGGTGCGATGATCAGCGCTGTGGTCACGAGGTAGCTGGCCATTCCGAGTGCCGCGGGCATCTCCGCCTGGGTGCGGCCGGGGCTCCCGATCGGCGTCGGTATATATGGGACTGCCGGCGGGGTCCGGACGAACGCCGAGCAGTAGATGAGGAAGAAGGCGCCCAGCCCGGCCATCAGGACCACAGCGAGTACCGCCGGGGGTGTCCATTCGAAGGCGTCTGATCGGCCGGCGGCCCGTGCACTGCGGATGCCGGTTCCGAGGATGAGGAAGAGACTGAACCCCAGCAGCAGATGGGTAGGGCTCACCAAGGCGTCGAGCGAGGTTTCGATGCCCAGTATCTCGTGCCATGCCAGATCCAGAACGCCCGCGAGGGCGAAGAGGACGAGTCCAATGACCGTGCCCTTGTAGCCGGCTGGTATCGCCCGGGCCAGCGGCTGCCCGGGCTCACGGTTCGTCCAGATCACGCTGGCCGTCCACGCGGCTGAGGCCACGAGACCGGAATAAAGGGCGGCATGCCAGGGGGTGAAGAAGGTTTCCAGCCCGAGAAGGTGCAGGTGTGCCCAGCCGTCCAGGAAGACGGCCAGGAGGAGCCAGATACCCAGCAGTTCTGTCACCAGATCGCGTCCTGCGCCGGCCCTGCGAGTCCGTGCCGCCGTGTCAACCATGCTCGTTCTCCTCGCACTCCAGATGCCGCCGTCGGCGCTGCCGTACAGCCGGTACCGGCCGGGCGCCGACTAGTTAAAGCTTGGACCTCTGGGTGTTCAACCGCCAGTGCAACGCCTCGGAACCATCCACCCTGCCGTCTGGCCCATGGGGGTCTTCCGGCGTATTCTGAACACACGTTTCGAGCGTGATAGCTGGACAGAAAATGGCGTCGAAGAACCGAATAGGATCTCGTCTGGTCGCGGCCTTTTGGAGGGTCATCGGATTCTTTACGGTGAGCGCGATCTGCGGCGTTCTGGCCGCCAGCCTAGTGGTCCCCGGTGTGGCTGCTGCCGGCGTCGCCGTCCGTAATTCGATCATATTCTTCAACAGCCTCCCCTCTGAGCTGACGGTTGGTACGCCGTCACAGTCAACCAAGGTGCTGAGCGCGGACGGGAAGCCGATCGCCACCTTTTACGCGGAGAACCGCGTGAAAGTCGGGTTGGACCAGATGTCCCCGTTCATCAAGGACGCGATAGTCGCCATCGAGGACAGCCGCTTCTACGAGCACGGCGGTGTGGACCCGCAGGGGATTCTCCGGGCGCTGACGTCGAACCTGACCAGCGGCGGCCGGCAGGGCGCATCCACGCTGACCCAGCAATACGTCACCAATGTGCTCAACGAGTCGCTGTTGTCGGCGGACAGGGGCGATCAGGTCATCCTCAGCGGGCAGAAGAGTATCGGCGACAAAGTGCGCGAGATGAAGCTCGCCATCGAACTGGAGAAGAAGTACACCAAGGAGCAGATCCTCGAGGGCTACCTCAACATCGTGTTTTTCAACCGGGACGCCTACGGCATTGAGGCCGCGGCGCGCCACTTCTTCAGCACAACCGCCAAGGACCTCACCCTGCCGCAGGCTGCCCTGCTTGCCGGCTTGGTGAACAGCCCCAGCTTCTACGATCCCGCCGTCCACCCGGAAAACTCCATCCAGCGACGCAACCAGGTCCTGGACAATATGCTCAGCCAGGGCAAGATTCCGCAAGCTGAACATGACGCCGCCGTCGCCACCGGAGTGGACCTCAAGATCACCCAGGGGCAACAGGGTTGCGCCGCTGCGGAAATAGCACCGTATTTCTGCGACTATGTCTCGCACCTCTTCCTCAACAACCCGGCGTACGGCGTCGACCTGGCCGACCGCGAGAAGAAGCTGTACCGCGGCGGCCTGACCATCACCACCACGCTGGACAGTCGACTGCAGGTGGCCGCGCAGGCGCAGGTCGACGCCACGGCCGGGGCCAACCCGGACAAGTGGGGTGCGTCGCTGGTGTCCATCGGGCCGGGAACGGGCAAGATTCTCGCGATGGCGCAAAACACCGTGTATCTCACCGAACCCGGGAAATTCGATACCCAGTTGAACTTCAACGTCGATTCCAAGGACGCCAACGGCAATGACCTGAACGG
Source organism: Arthrobacter sp. UYCu723 (assembly GCF_054059215.1). NCBI lineage: Bacteria > Bacillati > Actinomycetota > Actinomycetes > Micrococcales > Micrococcaceae > Arthrobacter > Arthrobacter sp. UYCu723. The sequence goes on along the minus strand of NZ_JBSSBW010000001.1, from coordinate 3,661,815 downwards.
CGCCGGCGGGTTCCAGCCCGGGTCCACCATGAAACCGTTCACGTTCGCGGAATGGCTCAATGAGGGCAAGTCCCTGACCACTGAAGTGGACGCCTCCCGGCGGTCGTATCCCCTCGATTTTCCATGGAAATCCAGCTGCGGCAAGGTGCTCGGTGCCTACGACTCGGCGCAAAAGAATCTCGGCGCCGCGGACGACCTCCAGAACAACGATGAGGGATACTACCGCCCCATGCCCGTCAACTACGGGCTCTACAACTCCATCAACACCGCAACCTTCGCTGAGGCCGCCCAACTGGATTTCTGCGGCATCCAGAAAATGGTGGACGCCGTGGGGCTCCACAGCGGCGTGGATAACGCCCCGGTGAACATGCACCAGCTGGGCAACCTGCTGGGTGCCATCGGCGTCGCGCCGCTCCACCTGGCCAACGCGTTTGCCACGTTCGCCAACGACGGCAGATACTGCGCGCCGATCGCCATTGTGGACGTGACCGATGCGGCGGGGCGAAAGCTTCCGGCCGAGACCAGCAACTGCCACACCGCCGTCAAGCCCGAGGTTGCCCGCGGCGTGAACTCCGTGCTCCAGGACGTGCTGAAACGGGGGTCCGGCGTCTACATCGACCCCAAGGTCCAGAGTAAGTTCCCGGTGGCGGCTAAGACCGGCACCTCCAACAACAACGGCGCGACCTGGGTGGTCGGCTACACCTCCGGACTCGCGACCGCTTCCTTCTTCGGGGACACCCTGGAAGGTCAGACACGGCCCGGCCAGAATGTCACCATCAACGGCAAGTTCTACAAGGGGATTGACGGTTACATGCTCGCGGGCCCGCAGTGGGCGAACTACATGCAGCAGGTCGCCGAACTCTACCCGGCCGCAGCGTTCCCGCCGCCGCCCGAGTCCATGACCAAGCCCTGATCCATCCGATGGTGACCGGGGGCGACGGCGGCAAGATTTCAGCAGTTGGGCGAGTCGTACTCGTAGGCCCCCGAATCGGCAGCGGCCGTTCCGGTGCAGTCCCCGTTCTGGGGCACTGCCCGTCCGTCAAGGTCCAGAGTGGAAAAGCTGGTTCCGGCGCGGTCGATTGCCGGGCTGCTGCCGGTTAAGTGGAGATCGGTGGGCGCGTTCACGAAAGCTGCCGGCGCGGTGGTGGACGTGCTGTTCGGCACGAAGTTGATCGGACCGTTGAGAACATTCTGCTTTTCGGTCCAGCCGGAGCCGTTGATCCACAGGGAGTTCTTGACGCCTGCCAGGATGTTGGCCCGGATCACCGTCGATGAAGGGCAGCTCGCATGGCAGACAATGGCCTGGGACTGCGGACCGTTCAGATACACGGTGTTGAACTCAAAAATGGTGCCGTTCGTGGGTCCGAACGAGGTCCCTGTCCCGCGGGCGATCAAGCCCTTGGCCTGGGTGCAGTTGGCACCACAGGTTGAACGGACCAGGTTGTAGCGGTACGTGTTGCCGTCCGCAGTTCCCGAGGACTTTCCGATCTCGGAGAAGTTGTTGTTGTCCAGGGCCACATTGTGATGAATGTTGTTCCGGTTGCCGTTGTAGATTTCGAACGAGCCGCCGTCGCGGTTGTAATCATAGGAAAACGCGTTGGATCCGCTGACCGTATTACCGGAAAGCTCATTGTCGTTGCCGTTGATCAGCACGCCGGAAGCACCAGAGTCGTCATTGCAGTTCACTGCCTGAGGCGTTCCGCAATTCGTGCCTTGCGTTAAGACATTCATGATGTTGTTGTTGGTCAGTACATTGCCGGTGTATTTCCCGAAGTCAGACCCGGAACCTGCCTTGATGCCCACAGCATTGTTGGAGGCGCTGGAGTTCCGGACCGTATTGCGGTCCCCTGTGATGCTGATGCCTGCATAGCCGCAGGAAACACCGCGTAGTCCGTCAACAATGGTGTAGTTGCCGTTAATCCTGATGCAGTTTCCCGACTTACCGCCGGTGATCGTCGGAGCGTTGCCGCTGCCGTAGCCATTCAAGGTGATCGGAGCGGCGTCTGTCCCGCTCTGGTTGGCCACAAGGCCTCCGGTCCAAGTATCGCCCCTGCGGAAACTGACGGTGTCGCCGGGTGTAAGGACGATGGAATTAACCTTTGACAAAGACTTCCACGGCGCCGAGCTTGAGGTTCCCGAATTGCTGTCGCTCCCCGCGGCACTGACGTAGTACGTGGTACCCGCAGCCGAGGCCGGAGCCGAGATTCCTGCAACCAACCCGCTGACCAAGAGGAACGTCATGAGTACGGCTGCGGTGGGCGACTTGATCAACATGTTATTCCTTGAGGTTGATGGTGAACGGAGGAGCCCCGCGACGTTGAGCTGTGCCTGCCTCCACTTCTGCGTAGCCGTTCGACGCACTCCACAGTTGGCGCACCGGCCGACAGGACCGCCCTGTCAAGGAGAAGGGCGATCAGTTTCCGTTTCTCCATCGCCAATGCTCCTTGAGTTGGAAGACCTGCGTTCAGTCCCGGCTTGTCGGCTGAATCTAGTGCGGGCCGGTTTCCATGTCCAGACCCAGGTCAAAGCTGCCGCGTCATTTTGGTTTCGCCCCTGCCGCCGTGGCGCCCGCGTCAATCCCATCCCAAGGAGGGGCGGAGGTCGCGAGAAATCGACTCGAGAAGCCGGACGTTGAAGTCCACGCCAAGCTGATTCGGGACGGTTACCAGCAATGTGTCCGCCGCGGCCACGGCCGCGTCCCGGGCGAGCTCCTCAACGAGCCGGTCGGGTTCACCGACGTAGCTACGCCCGAACCGGGCCAGCCCGCCGTCGATATAGCCCACCTGGTCCCGGGCGTCGGCCTGGGCGCGCAGTCCGAAGTAGCGACGGGAGTCGTCATCGATCAGCGGAACGATGCTTCGCGACACGGACACCCGGGGAGTGTGCCGGTGGCCAGCCGCTGCCCAGGCCTCCCGGTACCCGGCGATCTGTTCGGCCTGCAGCTGGTCGAAGGGGACCCCGGTGTCCTCTGTCAGCAGGGTCGAAGACATGAGGTTCATGCCCTGCTGTCCCGCCCAGCGGGCGCTGGCCCGATTTCCGGCACCCCACCAGATTCGCTCGGGGAGCGTTGGTGACAGGGGCTGAATCGGGACCAGTCCGGTGCGCCCGCCCATCTGCGGATTGGCGCCGGCTATGCCTGCGCCGGAGATGGCGGACCGGAAGCGCGCAGTGTGCCGGCGGGCCATGTCGGCGTCGGACTCGCCCTCGGCCGGGAGGTGCCCGAACGCCTCGTAGCCAGCCACCACTGACTCGGGGGAACCGCGGCTGACCCCCGACTGCAGACGGCCTCCGCTGATGAGGTCGACGGCGGCGGCCTCCTCAGCCATGTAGAGCGGGTTCTCATAGCGCATGTCAATAACGCCGGTGCCAATCTCGATACGAGAGGTGCGGGCGGCAATCGCCGCGAGCAGTGGGAACGGCGAGGCCTGCTGCTCGGCGAAGTGATGAACGCGGAAGTACGCTCCGTCGACGCCGACTTCCTCCGCGGCCACGGCCAGCTCAATCGCCTGCAGGAGGGAGTCCTGGGCGGAGCGCACGAGCGAACCGGGGACGTTGCGCCAGTGGCCGAAGGAGAGAAAACCGATCCGTTTCATAGGAACTCACACTTTCTCATAGGAACTCACACTTTTTCGTACGACACCATTGCCGCGCCGTCGTAAGCATCCACGTCGCTGCCGGCGCAGTTCGGCGGGGTTCAAGTCCGGACTCTATGCCATCGGGCTCGGAGCCTCTATTCTCTTGCCATGAGAGATGGGGGCAGTTTTTGGCGAGGGGAAGCGCGTTACCGCGTGCGAGTGGCTCATGACTACCAATAGCGCCCCTCCCCATGACAACTACGACGCATTCCTGGCGAGGCTGGACGCCGCCACGACAAGCCTGAGCACGCGGGCGGGGTCGCTGGATAAGGCGCTGGCTGCCGTCTCGTTGCTCTTAGGACCATACGAATCCGCCGTCCGGAAATGGGAACAACGGCGCCTCCACGTCAGCGAGCAGCTCGCCGGGCACTCCGGGTCGCCGCAGACGTACACCGCCCTCAGCGAACTCCACGACGTGGCACTAAAGATGGAATCGATGCTCCGCGGCCGTGCCCAGCGCGTCACGGAAAAGTTGTCGGTCATGCAGGGACGCCGGGAGGCAATCGACAAGTCACTTCTGGAGCTTGAGCTGAGCCGAGTCAAACTGAATTCGTCCCGGATGCTGTCACAGGACCGCGAAAAGCTGAGCGGCATCTTTTCTGAACTCGCCGGCTCCACCGTTGCCACCGGAGCCATTCCCGACATGGGTCTGCTGAGCGATCTCAAGGAAGCACGCGAGGCCATCATCCTGGCTGAAGCGCTCATGGAAGTGAAGGGGTACTAATCATGGAAATTTCAAGGCGCGATCAGCCCCGTAAGGACACCGTCGCTCTTGTTCGTTGGTCAAAGAAACCAGGCGAAAACCCCGTTATCAAGTTCATCATGTCCAGTCTCTTTGGATTGATCCTGTGCCTGATCCTGATGATCATCCTGCCCAGCCTCAGAAGTTTCGGCGCCGTGGTTTTGTTCACTTTCTTCTTCGCCGCGCTTCTCACGGCGCCCACGGTCTCGGCCCAGAGAAGATTCAGGCGGGGGCTGACCAAGAGGATAAATGACACCATCGCCGAGGTAACGAGTCGCCCTGGCGACCAATTGTCGGTCAAGCAATTTCGGCACATGGCCAAGAGCGGCGAGAAGCTTCCGCTCCTTGTCAGCGGGGTGCCCGGGTTGAACCTGCATGTGGCTCGGGCTTCAACACTGGAGAAAAATGCACCCGAGAAATGGATTGCGGTCTTTACCGTAGTCCCTCCAGAGAACGGGACTGCCAGCTTCGACCGCTTGGTCGCCGCGGCAATTAATGCCGGCCCCGGTACCACCAACACAAACGTTGCCTAACCTCCGGCCGGCGGAGTACTAGACAAGCAGAACGGCCCCGCACACGTCAGTCTGCCGATGCGGGGTTCAAGCCCTTGGCATACGCGGCCTGCCCCACGTGCTGGAGACAATCAGCAATGGTGCTGATAAGCCGCACCCCGAGCGTGACGGGCGGGTCCCAACGGGTGTCGACGATGCGGTCGAAGTCCTCATCGCCGAGGGTTATCAGGAACGCCACCGTCTGCCGGTGAACGGCGTCGTAGTATTCGAGCAAGAGCTCCGGCGGTGCCTTCACGGCGTCGACCTGGCCGGTCGAATGGCCGTAGCCGGTGTCGCGTTTGGGCAGCGGCAGGTCGAAGCGGCCGACAAACCCCTGCGAGGTCCAGACCTGTTCCAGGCCGGCGGCGGAGGCCAGTTGCGCGTCCTCCACCCGGCTGAGGTGCCAGATCAGCCACGCAATCGAGTTTCCGTTACCGGAGGGCCTACGGACCAGAGCCTCGCCGTCGGTTCCTTCAAGAGTGGTGCCCACGGTGTCTCGGATCCGGCCGAAGGCGTCCAGCAGCAGTTCGTTGGATTTAATCGGGTCCCCTCACGGTGCTTTGTCGGTGAGTCCCATGCTTGCACGGGGGCAACACGCCCGGATAGAAAGTGACGAAGCTCTCACTCTGCCGTGGATGCAGGCGGAGTTCCCGATTGGCCGGGCACTTCCGGCTCAGGGGCGACGGCGGTGCGGGCGCTTGACGATGTCTCGCTGTCCGTCGGGCGCGGCGAGGTTTTCGGCGTCGTCGGCCAGAGCGGCGCCGGTAAGAGCACACTGATCCGCACGATCAATTCACTGGAGCGTCCCGATTCGGGAAGCGTCAGCGTCGACGGCCGCGAGATGACCACCCTCGCCGGCACAGAGCTGCGCGAGGCACGCCACAACATCGGCATGATCTTCCAGCACTTCAACCTGCTCAGCAGCAGGACCGTGCAGGCCAATGTGGAGCTCTCCCTGGAGATCACCGGCGCGGGGCGCGCAGCGAGGCGGGCCCGGGCTCTCGAGATCCTTGAACTGGTAGCCCTCCACGGCAAGGCCACCGCCTATCCCGCACAATTGTCCGGCGGACAGAAACAGCGCGTCGGCATTGCCCGTGCACTGGCATCCAACCCTTCAGTCCTGCTCAGTGACGAGGCAACGTCGGCGCTGGATCCCGAAACGACCCGGCAGATTCTTGATCTCATCCGCCAGCTCAGCAAGGACCTGGGCCTGACGGTCCTGCCCATCACGCATGAGATGGACGTCGTCAAGCGGATTTGTGACCCCGCCGCCGTCATGAGCGGCGGACGGATCCTTGAACAGGGGCGCGTGGAACAGCTGCTCACAACGGAGAAATCCCTGTTGGGCCAGGCACTGTTCCCCCTGGGCGAGATCCCGGAGACGTCCAGCGCAATCGTTGAAATCACGTTCAACGGAGTCAAGACGGACCGGCCCGTGATCGCCCAGCTGGCGCGCAAGCACGGTATCGACGTCGGAATCCTGGGTGCTGCGGTCGAAACCATTCACGGGCACCAGACCGGACGCACCCGGCTGGAGCTGCCCGGTGACGAGCGGACCGTGGCCGCCGCCGTCGCCGATCTCCGTTCCCAGGGACTCTTCGTGGAGGTAATTAAGTGATCGACCGCAATGACCCGTACTTCTGGTCGGACCTCCTGGACACGATCCTCAAAGGTACGGGCGAGACGTTCTACACCGTGGGCCTGAGCCTGCTGTTCACGGTGGTTTTCGGCCTGGCCGCCGGCGTCCTGCTTGTGACCACCGAGTCCGGCGGCCTGCTGTCGAAGCTTTTCGGCAGCCGGGCGCTGGGGCTCGTTGTGAACCGGGTGCTGGACGTTGTGGTGAACTTCGGCAGGTCCATCCCGTTCATCATCCTCATGATCCTGCTCATTCCATTCACCCGCCTGCTGGTCGGGTCCTTTATCGGACCGACGGCGGCCATTGTCCCGCTGACCATCGCCGGTATTCCCTTCTTCGCCCGGCTGGTGGAGATCGGCATCCGCGAAGTGCCGGTGGGACTGGTCGAAGCCGCCCAGTCCCTGGGCGCCACCCGGTGGACCATCCTGACCAAGGTCATGGTTGCCGAGGCAGTACCGGCCCTGGCCCTCGGGCTATCCACCACCGTTGTCGGACTCATCGGCTACTCGGCCATGGTGGGCGCCGTGGGCGGCGGCGGACTCGGGGATGTCGCCTTCCGCTACGGCTACCAGCGTTACAGCCCCGAATACATGTTCGGCGTGGTCATCCTCCTGGTCCTGCTGGTGCAGGTGTTCCAGTCCCTGGGCAACTTCGCGGCGCGGCGCCTGTCCCACCGGTAGCCGCCGCCCCGCACCAGATTCCTTTCCACCACACATTCCATTCTGCGAAAGAGTTCCAATGTTCCGTTCACACATCCTGAAGGCCGCCGTCACCGGAGTGGCCGCCGTCCTCGCCCTGTCCGCCTGCGGCGCGAGCACCTCCAGCAGCCCGGCCGAGACCATCAAGGTGGGCGCCCTGGCCGTGCCGGCCGGGGACATGCTGAAGCATGTCCAGCGGGAGCTCGCCCCGAAGGAGGGCCTCACCGTGGAGTACAAGGAGTTCAGCGACTACAACACGCCGAACCCGGCCGTGAGTGACGGCGACATCGACGCCAACCTGTTCCAGAACACCACCTTCATGGAGACCTACAACAAGGCGTCCGGCAAGAACCTCGTCAGCGTGGGCAAGGTGTACCTGCCGCCGATGGCCCTGTACTCCAATGACGTGGCCACCCTGGAGGCCCTTCCCGACGGCGCGTCGGTCGCCATCCCGAACGACCCCACCAATGAGTCCCGCGCCCTGAAGCTGCTGGCATCCAAGGGACTCATCGAAGTCACCGACAACCCGATCACGCTCAAGGATGTCAAGGCCAACCCGAAGAACCTCAAGTTCACGGAGATCGAGAACGCCAGCCTGCCGCAGGCCCTCAACGACAAGGACGCGGCCATCGTGACGCTGGCGTTTGCCCTTCCCGCCGGCCTGAGCGCTGACAAGCAGCTGCTGGTCGAGGGCAAGGACAGCGCCTACTACAACGTCCTGGCTGTGAAGGCCGAGATGAAGGATGATCCGCGGGTGCAGAAGCTGTACAAGATCCTGACCTCGCAGGACATGAAGGATTTCATTGAAACCAAGTTCAAGGGCCTGGTGATCCCGGCCAGCTGACCGGGCACCGCGGGGGCGTTATCGGCGCGTAACACTCGTCTGTCCACCGGCGTGGTGGGCCATGATTGAATCATGCCTATCCCCGCCCCCGCTGTTCCACGCACTCTCGCCTGCCGTGCTGTCCTGTTTGATATGGACGGCACGCTGGTGGATTCCACGCCTGTTGTGGAGCAGGTGTGGAGTGAGTTCGCGGCCCGATACGGGCTGGACTCCGCCGAGATCCTGCGCACGTCCCATGGTGTGCAGGCCATCGACACTGTTCGCCGGTTCGCCCCGCCGGGCGCCGACGTCGAGGTGCTTGCTGCCGAGCTCGGTGCCATGGAACGCGTCCGGACCGAGGGGATCGTGCCGCTGCCCGGGGCCGCGGAACTCCTGGGCATTCTTCCCGGCGACGCCGTTGCCCTGGTGACGTCGGCCGATCGGGCCCTGGCTGACATCCGCATGGACGCGGCCGGCCTGGCAATGCCCGCGACGGTCGTCACCGCTGACCTGATCACCCACGGCAAGCCGCATCCCGAGGGGTATCTGCGGGCGGCCGAACTGCTGGGTGTGGAGCCTGCGGAGGCCCTCGTGTTCGAGGATGCGCCCGCCGGGATCGCGGCCGGCCTGGCTGCCGGCATCCGCACGGTGGCAGTAGGCCCGAATACCGGCCCGCTCCCCGACGGTGTGCTGCACATCAATGACTACTCTTCGGTCTCCGCCACGATGGAAACGGACGCCGCTGGCTCCCGGACCATTTCCTTCCTGCTATAGGATCGCCCACTACCTGCAGCGGGATGAGCGTACGGTGCGTTACATCTGCGATTGCTGCGCGGCGAATGTCACCGCGGAGTAGATCGTGGAGACCAGGGCAGAGGTCGCAATGGCCAAATGGACACGGCGGCCACCGCCAGGCCCCTCCCCCGTTCGTCCCGCAGCTTGATCCGATTGAGGGCCATGTGCCCCGCGGGATGAAGCGGAAGACGGCACCGGGGAACTGCACGTGCTGCAAGCAGTACGTGTGCACGGTAGGGGACGGGGATGTCAGCGCCAGTCGTCGATCACGTAGGCGCCGGGGTGGCTGTAGCCGGGCTCGTTGGGCCGGTGCATGGTCACGCCCTGCAAGCCGGTACGGAAACCGCGGGCGACCATGCGCTGATAGGCATCCGGGCGGCCCAGGTTCATCCCGGCGTCGAGCTGGCCCAGTCCGCGCTCGGCGGCCAGTTGCTCGCAGGCGTCGAGTAGTCGTTCGAATCTGTCACCGGCCTGCCGGCCGGGGCGTACGGCGCCGAACTTGACGAAGCACACATCCGCGCCGGCCTCCGATCCCGGTCCACAGTGACACACGGCCAGCCCGTCGAGCCCCGACTCCCCCGGCAGCAGCACGGTGTCGCCGAGTCCCTGCGCGTGCGCGGCCACGATCTCGCGTTCCAGGTCCAGACCCTCGTACACGGCGTCGGTCAGGGCGCGACACGCACTGAGGTAGTCGGGCCGCTCGGCGGCGGACAGCCCGGCATACGTCACACTGGCGGGCACCGCGCCACGGGCCGCGACCTGCTTATGCATGACGGCGGTCAGGAATCGGGGCCAGAAGCCGTACCGGCGGTAGAGCTCGAGGTGTTTAGGGCTGTGCGAGAAGGTGAACAGGCCGAGGTGGCTATTCCCCCAGGTCTCGAAGCAGCCCATGATCGGCTCCATCAGGCTTTTGCCGACGCCGTGGTCCCACAGGTCCGGACGTACCGTCAGCGGTCCGAAGAACCCGACGCTGCCCCAGTTGGCTGCGAAGTTTGATCCGGCAAGCTCGCCGTCGACCGTCGCGGCGAAGGCGGCGTGCGGATCGGCGGCAAAGCGGGTACGGACATAGTCGGCGGTCCCGAACGGATCGGGGACCCCGAGGAACGTCCCGAACGCCACCCTGACGATCTCGTCAGCGCGATCGAGGTCCGCCTCGCGCAGCGGGCGGACCGACACCCGCCCCCCGACACTCTTTCGCCCGGTTTCCTGTGCGGTCATGAGCCTCTCCCTCCACTTGCATCCAACCACCAGACGCAACCCCATCGCGAAGCGAATCCGACACCCCCGACGATAGAGTCCCGTGGGGTGGTGTAAATCGTTGTGCCCGTTGCTTTGTGGTGGTGTGCATTATGGCGTGAGTTGGGTGGTTTCGTCCAGCACCCGCGTGAACGAAGGTCTGCCTCGAAGACGATCGCTACCCGCTAAGCGCTGTCGGACAGGGCGGCGAAGAAGCTGATCCTGGACGAGCTACCCTTGAGCTCGTCTGGCGGCACCGGTCCCAGCCTGGGCACGTTCGGCCCGTAAAGTGCTCAGGGATTGGGGTGCAGAGGCCCTGGTCGAGTTTCTGGCGGATGCCGAGACCTTCCATGGGCACTTCGGACGGCCACGGGGCGCCGTGAACCGGTTTACGTAGCCACAGGCCCCCGCTGGCTGGCGGCCCAACGACCGACCATGATGATCAGCTCGACGTCCTCACCGCTTGTCGCGCCCGGCGCTGGAACTCATCGCCGTGTGGCGTGGCCACCACTCGACCAAAGGCAGGAAGCCGCCACGATGCAGGGATTCTCCTTCTCAATGACGTAGGTCGAGCGCTTCGAGCAGTCGCCTGACCGAGCCGCCGAGATTCCACTCCGTGGCGAGACGCTCGAGTTCGGCGCGCGCATCGCCGACCACAGGGTGCAGCTGCGCGCCCGCCTCCTCCAGCGTCGGCAGCTGGAGGTCGCGCACGATCTTCACGACGGTGGGCGCGACCGCGAGGTAATCCGCGGCCGCGGCGAGCCTCGACCGCGCGGATGCAGACAGCCCGCTTCCCGCATCCGATGCCGCCGCGAGCAGCCCGTCGAGCGTGCCGTACTCTCCGAGCAGCGACGCGGCGGTCTTCTCGCCGATGCCGGCGACGCCCGGGAGCCCGTCGGAGGCGTCGCCGCGGAGCGTCGCGTAGTCGGCATACTGCTCGGGCAGCACGCGGTACTTGCCGACGACGACGACGTCGGTAACGACTTCGAGGTTCTTCATGCCGCGCGCGGTGTAGATCACCCGCACCTGGCGGGCGTCGTCGACGACCTGGAAGAGATCGCGGTCGCCCGTCACCACGTCGACCGGAAGCTCGGCGTGGCTGGCGTAGGTGCCGACGACATCGTCGGCCTCATGGTCCGCAGCCCCCACAACGGCGATGCCGGCGAGGCTGAGCACCCGGCGGATCATCGGAATCTGCGCCTCGAGCGCGTCCGGCACAACCTCCACGTCGGGGGCGCCCGCCACCACCTCCGCGACTCGATGCGACTTGTAGCTCGGGATGAGGTCGACTCGCCACTGCGGACGCCAGTCGTCGTCCCAGCACGCAACGAGATGGGTCGCGTCGTAGTCGGTGGTGAGCCGCGCGATCATGTCGAGCAGCCCGCGAACGGCGTTCACCGGCGTGCCGTCGGCGCGGCGGATCGTGTCCGGTATGCCGTAGAAGGCGCGAAAGTACAGCGACGCAGTGTCGAGCAGCATCAGGCGGTGGGTCATGACTGATCCCGACAATTACATCTGCGCTTGCTGTGCGGCGAATGTAACCGCGTAGTAGATCGTGGTGGCCAGGGCAAACGTAGCAATGGCGTAGCCAATGGACACAGCGGCTACCGCTAAGACCCTGCCGCGTTCGCCTCGCAGCTTGATCTGGTTGAGGGCAACATGCCCTGCACCTACGGCGAAGACTGCTATCACGGCAACACTGGAAAGGACCAGGGCGGCCGCTGCCACGACTGCCATCACCAGTGACCCGACGGCCAACCGATTGAACGGCCTCACGGGTGTTTTACTGTGAGTGCTTTGCACGGACATGTTCTCCCCCAACTCTTGTTCGTGCCACCGAGTCTATAGCCGGGCTTTTGCTCCGCCCCTCGGGCCATGGTCTCTGTCGCTCAGAAAAGATCTGCCAGGTCCCCGTTGGCCTGGTCCACATCAAAGGCCTTGGGGTCCACCCTCTCACCCGGCTGCAATCCCAGCCACTCCCGGTATTCCTCGTGCTCCTCGTGGCCCGGATCGTTGACGGCCTGGACAATGTTCGCCCAGCCCCATGTGCCGCCGCTGTCCTCCGCCGGCGCGGCACCGCGCCCAGCGGTGCACCGCGGCAGCTGCCCGCCGCCGTCGTCCGCTAGGATTTTCTCCACCGTGATGGCGTGCTCCCAGTCGTCGCCGAAGTCATACGTATAGGTCATCGTGCTGCCGACGGCCGGCAGCAGTTCACCGACTGTCACCTTCGATTCGTCGCTGGAAGGTTCGCCGTAGGAATCATCTTCGCCGTCCGCGCTCACCGGCGCATACGTGGGGCCGCGGAATCCCCCGGTCTGGAACTGGTGCAGGTGGTAGTCCAGCCAGCCGAACAGTGCCTGGATCGCCTGGTGCAACTGAGTGAGCGGCATCCCGCCCGGAACCAGGACACGCCGCCAGATGGGCGGTTTTGACCCTTTGAGCATGATTTTCAGCTGCAGAGTTGATGTGGCAGCCGGCCGCGCCGCTGTCACGGGCGACTGAAGAGCGGCCGGCTCAGCAACTGTCGGCTCAATATCCGCATCGTCGGGGTCCTCCTCGAGGCCCAGGTCTGCCAGCACCCAGTCATGGTCGAACACTTCCGCCACGCATCCGATGAGCGCCGGCGGCATCCGGAAGTGAGAGTCGATGGTAAGCAGCCCCAGCTCGGCGAGCGCTTCCAGCCGGCCCACGGCCAGGCTGGTCATCAGGCCTGCCGTCTTCTTCTCGGCTTCCGGCGCAAAATCCGCGGCGGCCAGCACGCGTTCCAGCAAGGGCGGATCCGCCGTTGCCGCCGCGATCAGGATCGACGTCTGCAGCCCGGCGATCGGCCGTTCCCACGGCTGGTCCTGGTCGAACCCGAGCACAGCCTGCTCCAGGAAACACGCAGTGAAAGTGAAGAACTCCTCCAGCCGCTCAGAAGCACCGCCGGTCAGGAAGCCTTCGGCATCCTCGAACGGCACCACCTTGGTTGACTTGAGCTCAATCAGCTCGGAGGCTTCGAGCGCGGCCCACATCTGGGCCAGCAGCGGCACCTCATACATGCTCCGGACCGTCGGCACAGAATCCGCCGAAGCTGCAGTGCCCGGCAACGCGGATTCCGCCCGCTTAGTGCCACCCCTGACCGTCACCCCGACGCAGGCGGCTGCCGCTTCGATGTCCCGCAGGCGAAGCGCACCGGTTCCGGTGACGGGCCTCCCCTCTCCGATCCACTGCAGCAGCGCCGTGGCGCGCTGGATCAGCGGCAGCTCGGAGAATACCTCCAGGGTCTGTTCTTCGGAAATGTCCGGCACATCGATGTAACCCCGTCCGTCAGCCTCCTCCGCGATGGTGTCGAAGAAGTCCATGACTCCGGCCAGCTGCTCCGCGGATCCGCTCCATCGGCCCGTCTCGGAGAGAAAGTCGACGAAGGTGTGAACAGCATCGACGACGAAGACAGCGTTCTCGACGGCCGCCATCTCGCTGACAGCCATCTCACCCCCAGAAGCGTGGACCGTGGCAGCGACTTCGTCCGAGATCGCGATCGCCAAGGGAATAGGCTCGAAACCTGTCACCTCCGCCGCGGCCGTGCTGTCCATATACCGGCCGGCGACGGTTTTGACCTGCTCCAGGCATCGCAAGGCGGCAGCGGCGGCCCCGGGCGCGCCGTCGTCCAACCACTGGACAAATGCCGGCGTGAGAGCGTCCATGGCACGTTCGGCACGGAAAGTGCTCAAGGAAACGGAGCCAGTGGCCGGGGAACCGGGGCCGCTTTTCCCCGCGGGACCCGTGTTCTTGTGCCTGTTCTTGTTGTTCTTGCTCATGCCGCACCTGCCTGCTTGCGAATGTGTTGTTACGACGACGGTACTGACCTTGCGGGCAGCATGCCAGTTCTGCATGTGGCTGAGGCGGACACCGGACCGAATGAACGGCACCTTCCGCGGCAAGGAGAAAAGGTAGCGATTATGCCCAAGCGATAGCAAAAAAGCCCCGCACCCCGAAGGGTGCAGGGCCGTTCCGCTTAGCCTTGATCCACCGATCGGCAGCCGGTCCCGGGCGTAATTCCGGGCTGGCTGCGGTGAGGTGTTTGGGCATGGTGGATCATCCGGCCTCGCTGTCGGGGTGTTCCACTGGTGGTCCTGGTTGCGCCGTGTGGCTGGTTGGTGTGGGTTCAGGCCGGTTGCGGCGGCGGGTAGAGGTGCTCGAAGAGGCCCTGCCATGCTGTTTGCCAGGGCCAGGCTTCGGGGAGATGAAGCCGGATTTTCCGGGCGCTGGTGGCGATGCGGGCCGGGACGTGGATGAGTTTGCGGCGGATCGTGCCGGTCCGGGCCTTGCCGAAGGGGCCTGCGGCGAGGAGCCCGGCGGCGCGGGTGAGGTTATAGGCCATGACCGCGGCAACCAGCCAGGCGGAGTTCGCCGCGAAAACACCTGAGGGCATATGAGCCAGCGCACTGTCCTTCAGATCGGCGTTCACCTGCTCGATCTGAGCGTGTTTGCGGTGGGTTTGGTCCGCGGCGACAGTGTCCAGAACCTTGGCGTCCACGGTGGTGAAGAACGCGTGGTGCCGATGGGTTTCAAACAAGGTGGGTTGTCCGTCGCTGGCTTTCTTGTTCAGTTCCGGGATGCGGCGCACCACCAGCCGGCCGGTGACCTGCTCGGCCTTTTTCCGGGAGGAGAACGCGGTGAACACGGTTTCGGCGACCTCAGCCTTCGAGACCCAGGTGTTGGTGGTCTCGTCGAAGACCGCGTCGGTGTATTCGATCATTTCCCATGCCGTCTCCGGGATCCCGGCGATAGCCCGTTTGACGGCCGGGTCCATGCGCACGGTCACCGAGACCTCGGCCCCGCCGGCCAGCGCGGCGGAAACCGCTGCATGGCCATAGAAGGCCGAATCGAACCGGCAGAGCACCCGCCCGCGACTCTGCCCTCCGGTCTGGAGGCCTTTGAGCGTGGACAGGGCATCGGTGATCAGGCGTTTGGCTCCGCGGGCCGAGTTCGCCGCGCCCTTGCGCAGCCGCTGGGCCGCGATTACCGGGGCGGTGTCTTTGGTGGAGACCGTGGCCAGCAGGGCGTTCAGGCCGCGGACCCCGGAGTACCCGTAGCCGGAACCCTGCTTGGCGTAGCCGTGGACCTCGATGATCGTGTCGTCAACATCGACGAACACGAAGTCCTCCGCCCCGGGGCTCCCGAGCAGCGGGGCCCGGGTCCCCAGGCCGGCCAGGAAACGGGAGGCGACAGCGTCCAGTTGGCGCACGTGCCCGAACGTGAAGGACCGCAGGAACGAGCCCAGGGTCGAGGGCGCGTAGCAGGCGGTGAAGAGCCGCTTCATCCCGCCGTGGCGCAACAGGGTCATGTCATCAATCGAGTCTGCCCCGGCGACCATCCCGGCGACCAGGGAAGCGACTTTCAGCCCGGCGTTCGCGCCCTTATCCGTCGGCACCGTCAGCCAGTCCTGGGCGAGCTCGTGCAGCCCGGCGTCCCGGGCCAGCGTCATGACCGGCAGCAGCCCGGCAGCCGACACGAGATTGGGCTCGTCAAAGGAAACCGACACCGCGGATGGTTTGTGGGAAACTTGCATCTACGAGATGGCCTCTTTTCGGTGAAAAATGAGTTCTAGACAAACTTCATTTTCCTTGAAAAGGCGGCCATTCTCGGTTTAAAACGCCGACGTAGCCCCAATCAACATCGGTGGATCAAGGCTTAGGCGTAGACGGTCTTTTCGACCTTCCACTGCATCAGCCGCGGGTAGACCCAGAACGTGTAGATGCCCAGTGTGATGATGCTCAGGAGCAGCCACTTGATCCACAGTCCGAAGATGCCCCACCCGGTGCCGACAAACTGAAGCTGCCTACCGTGCAGGTAGGTGTTCTTGGCACGCCACCGTTCAACCAGAACGACGGCGAACGGGTAGCAGATCCCGATCGTGCAGATCGTGATCAAAACTCCGAGGATCTGGGTGCCGAACCACGTCGCGGCCCCACCGCGGAACTGGTAAATCTGGACACCGGGAACGGTGCCGACGCCGGCGGTCACCATGGTGCCGGGGCCTGCGGCAGGCGCCTGCCCATACGCCGAAACTTGCTCGTTGTTGATGCTCAAGGAATCCCCCAATTGATAATGCGATGCGTGAACAGTTGAACTGTAAAGCTTCACAATGGAGCCGGACGTTCCGACACGGCGCCGATGAAGCCCTACCCCGGGATCTGGATCCGTGCGGCTTCCTGCATCAGCGGGGTGGAGATCATCACGGTGGAAGCGCCGGGCGCGATATCGAAAGCAATGAATCCTCGGGCCTTGTCACCCGGCAGAACGTCGCCGGAGCCAAGCTGGTTGTCCGCGAAAAGGCTCAGATCGGCTTTGCGCCCATTGGAGTCCTTGGCCGAGAAGTAGAACGGGTTGGAGCTGGTCTTCCCCGTCTCCGTTTCCCACAGGACGTCCAGGAGCAAGTAGCTGCCGTTCTTCGCAGGGGTCGCGAAGGCCGTGGTGGTGACAGCGTCCGTGCGAACTGCGGATACGACGGTGATCCGTGCGACGTCGCCGTTGCGCATCTTGGCGCTGAACGGAGCGCCGACGGCGGGTCCGGCCGGTGCCGCCGGTGAAGCAGCCGGCGCAGCCGGCGCAGCGGCCGGTACAGCAGTTGCCGAAGAGGCAGGTGCTGCTGCCGCAGGAGCCGAGGCCGCCGCCGGGCTCGCATCGCTGGCCTGCTTGGACCCGCCGGAGCAGGAGCCGAGGGCGATTCCCAGCACCAGGACTCCGGCCGGAATGAGAAAGCGCTTCTTCTTGAAGAACGGCCGCGGCTGAGGCGCTGCAATCGCAGCGGTCAAGGGCTGTCCGGAGTTCTCATGTGACATGTGGTGCCTTTCTAAAGGTGGATGAATTGTGTGTGCGTGCGGCTGCTACTGCTTTTCCCATTTGCCGCACCGGCTGGACTTGAAGTCCTGCCCGCCGGACAGCGCAACTGAGGGCCGGCCACCGCCGGGGAGATCGTTGTCGATGATGTTGCTGCCGTTGCTTCCGGTCGCGTAGATGCCCCAGTAGCAGGACGAGCCGACGTCGGCTGCCGCCCGGTAGGTGCCGGCCTCGATGTCCTTGCCGACTGTCCAGGTGCCGTCGGCGATGGTGTTGGCTGCCTTTGTCTTCTCGGCGCCGGTCACCACCTCTTCGCGCTTCTTGACGGCCGCATCAGCAGTC
This sequence comes from Arthrobacter sp. UYCu723, assembly GCF_054059215.1. Lineage (NCBI taxonomy): Bacteria > Bacillati > Actinomycetota > Actinomycetes > Micrococcales > Micrococcaceae > Arthrobacter > Arthrobacter sp. UYCu723. Next base: position 3,644,532 of record NZ_JBSSBW010000001.1, on the reverse strand, counting down.
TTCACGGCTGCATCTGCCTTGCCGACCTCTGCTTCGCGTGCCGTGACCTTCGCTTCGCGGGCGGCGATGCCGTTCTGGAGGGTGTCGTACTTCGATTTCATCGACTCGTAGCTGGATTTGGCAGCGTCGCGGTCCGACTCCACGGACGCTTTCTCCCCCGCCAGCGCCACGTAGGCGTCGCTGGACTTCGGGTCAGGCAGCGTCGTGCCGATGCCGAGTACGCCGACCAACAGCGCCAGTACGGCGACGGCAGCGAAGATCCGCCTCTTTCGTCCCGGCTTTGCCTTTTCCCTGGCCGGCTGCGCCTCCTCCAGTACTTCTTTGATCTGCGTTCCCGCCGGCTCGTTGGTTTCGGTGTTCAACATGTTCTCTTCCTCTGTTCACGGATAGCTGCTGAGCGGCGGCGGGATACCGATCCCCCAATGCGTGGTTCCCCGCCGCCGTCGCAGCTCCGGAGGATTCCTTCGTAGCTGCAGAACGAAGCTATGGCTCCCTTGGGTGCCGCAGGCCAAAGAACACTGATAACCCCCGTTATCAGCACCTGATCAGAAAAGACGCCCCACACAGCTAGGCTGAGGGTCGACGTCGTAAGGAGGCGCGAATGAACGAAGCAGAAGCCCTGCGCATGACCCTCTCGGACGTTGCCGCCCTCGCGCAGGTCCAGCGCCCCGTCGTTTCCATGTGGCGCAAACGCAGCGCCGGGACTGTCCACCCGTTTCCGGAGCCGGCAGCGCTCGACGACGGGCGGGAACTCTTCGACGCCGACCACATCGCCGCCTGGCTGACCGTCACTGGGCGGGGCAATAACCCGGAGGCCGCCAACGATGTCGCCGCCTTCGCCCGGATGCCCGGCACCGCTGCCGGTGGCGCCCCGGGAAACACATTCGACGCTCTCACGGCCCTGCTGACGCTCAAGGCAATGACCGGCAATTCGGTGGGGCAGCTGAGCCCGGACGAACTGCTGGACGTCGCGGACGAGTGCGATCCGGATGACACGTTCCTGTATTCGGAACTGGAAGCTCTGGGCGCGTCGCTTGCGTCCACGGCAGCATTCGCGGACCGGCTTGTGGACAGTGCCTACAACGCGGCCGCGGCCTTCGAGCAGCTGCTTGCCGCGAGGTTCCGGGCGGGGCTGCGGGAGCACTCGGAGACCGCCCTCGCCGACTCTGCCGTGGGGCTGGTGGCCGCTGCGGTCGTCGAACTGGCCGCGACGCTCGGCGGGAACTCCGTGTTTGCCGACTCCACACGCGGCGGGAGCGACCTTCTGATAGGCGTTGCGAACGCTGCCGGCGAGGGTGCCCCCGTCACCTTTCTGACGGCGGACGACGACGGCGGCGCGGGCCGCCTCGTGCGTCGCCGCCTGCGCGTCCACGGTGTCGACGGCGGGCAGATCCGTGTTGATCCGAGTGGCGAGTTCGCCGTCCATGGACCTGTAGTACATGTGGCGCAGTATCCGTCCCCCGGTGAACCTGGAATGGACGCGAGGCAGATTCTCTTGGCGGTGGAGCACCTTGTCCTGCAGATGGACGATCAGCAGCGGGCGGTCATCATCGCCCCGGCCCGGGTTCTGTGTGATGTGCCGCTGGCCGCCGGCGCCACTGGGCTCCGGTCGGGGCTGCTGCGAACGGGCCGGGTGCGTGCCATCGTGCGGCTGCCGCAGGGACTGCTGCGTTCCAAGCCACGCGAGGCCCAGGCACTGTGGATACTGGGACCGTCGTTCGCTGAGGTGCCCATTGCCGAGCGGTGGACCATGGTGGCCGACCTCAGCACCCGCGACCTCGCAGAAGACGTCAGCCAGGACCTCATCAGCGATATCGTCGCGTCGATGGGTGACCGCGCCACCATCCGCGCCCACTCCTTCCGCTTCGCCCGGCTGGTGCAGACCCGCCTCCTGCTGGCCAGCAGGAAGTCGTTGGTGGCAGCGCCTTCCCACGGCTTTACTCCGAGTTCCAGCGGCGCGGAGGCTGCCCTTCGGGTGGAAAAACTTGTGCGCATGCTGCAGACCGGCGGACCTCAACAATCCGCCGAGGTGGCAGTACTCCCGGGAGATCCGAACGCGAAGACTCAGCCCACCTCCGTCCAGGAACTCATCGCCGCCGGCAACCTCAAATACATCAAAGGGAACCGACTCGAGGATGCGGACCTGACGCCCAGCGGCGGGACACGAGTCCTGGGGCCGGCCGAGCTGATCCACCCGCATACCGCCCCGTCCCGCCACCTCAGCCTCCTGGACTTCGCCGCCAGCAATCCTTCCGGGCGCCTCACCGAACCCGGCGACGTCGTCTTCTGCACCAGCCCCCGTCCCGCCGCGCTGGTGGACACGCAAGGCGGATCCGCCGTCGTCTTCCCCGCCCGCGTGCTGCGGATCGACGCCGGGGACCCCGGCGGGCTGCTGCCCGTCGTCGTCGCCACGGACATCAACAGCCTCCCGGCGGCGGACAAGTCCTGGCGCCAGTGGCGCCTGCGCAGCACGCCGGATGCCCAGCGTAAGAATCTGGCGGAGTCCCTGGCCAGACTGCAACACCAGCAGCAAGAAGCCCGCGAACGCCTCGGGCGGCTCGAAGAACTCGCTACCCTGATTACGGACGGCGTCGCGGGCGGAAGCCTCACCCTGACAGACCCCAGCAGTAAGCTCGCCGAACCACAGACCGAAGGAATTTCTTAATGCCCCCGAAGACAAAGGTGGACCTCGCCCCGTCCACCATGAAGGAACTCAAGGACACCCTCTGGAAGGCCGCGGACAAACTGCGCGGTTCCATGGATGCCTCCCAGTACAAGGACGTGATCCTGGGCTTGGTCTTCCTAAAGTACGTCTCGGACGCCTTCGAGGAGCGCCGCGGGCAGATCCAGGCCGAGCTGGAGGCCGACGGGCTCAACGAGGAGCAGATCGCCCAGCTGATCGACGACGTGGACGAGTACACCGGCCGCGGCGTGTTCTGGGTGTCCGAGCGGGCCCGCTGGACCTACCTGGCCGATAACGCCAAGGGCCTTCCGGCAATGGACGGCGCCGAACCCAAGCAGATCGGCCAGCTCATCGATGACGCCATGGAGCTCATCATGGCGGACAACAAGAGCCTTGCCGCCACACTCCCCCGCATCTACAACCGCGACAACGTGGACCAGCGCCGCCTCGGCGAGCTGCTGGACCTGTTCAACTCGGCCCGCTTCACCGGCCAGGGCGCCAGCAAGGCCCGCGACCTGCTCGGCGAGGTCTACGAGTACTTCCTGGAGAAGTTCGCCAAGGCCGAGGGCAAGCGCGGCGGCGAGTTCTACACCCCCGCCGGCGTGGTCCGCGTCCTCGTCGAGGTCCTGGAACCGCACCGCGGCCGCGTCTACGATCCCTGCTGCGGTTCCGGCGGCATGTTCGTCCAGGCCGAGAAGTTCCTGGCAGCGCACAACATGGAGGGCTCGGACATTTCCGTCTACGGCCAGGAGCTCAACGAGCGCACCTGGCGGATGGCCAAGATGAACCTCGCCATCCACGGGCTCAACGCCAACCTCGCCTCCCGCTGGGGCGACACCTTCGCCCGGGACCAGCACCCGGAACTGAGCGGCAACAACGGTGCCGACTTCATCATGGCCAACCCGCCCTTCAACATCAAGGACTGGGCCCGCTCCGAATCCGATCCCCGCTGGAAATACGGCGTGCCGCCTGCCGGCAACGCCAACTACGCCTGGATCCAGCACATCATCTCCAAGCTGGCCCCTGGCGGCAGCGCGGGCGTGGTCATGGCCAACGGCTCCATGTCCTCCAACTCCGGCGGCGAGGGCGAGATCCGCGCCCAGCTGGTGGAAGCGGACCTGGTCTCTTGCATGGTGGCCCTGCCCACCCAGCTCTTCCGCAGCACCGGCATCCCCGTCTGCACCTGGTTCTTCGCCAAGGACAAGACCGCCGGTCCGCGCGGGTCCGTCGACCGCACCGGGCAGGTTCTGTTCATCGACGCCCGGAACCTCGGCTACATGGTGGACCGGGCTGAACGGGCTCTGTCCGACGAGGACATCGCCAAGATCGCCGACACCTATCACGCCTGGCGCGGCACCGCTTCGGCGGTCGAGGCGGGGCTGACGTACGACGACGAAGCCGGCTTCTGCTACTCTGCCAGCCTCGCTGAGGTCAAGGCTGCTGATTACGCGCTGACGCCCGGCCGGTATGTCGGCGCGGCTGATGTGGAGGACGACGGCGAGCCGATCGAGGAGAAGATCGCGCGGCTGTCCAAGGAGCTGTTCGAGCAGTTCGACGAGTCCGAGCGGCTGGCGGCGGTTGTGCGCGAGCAATTGGGGCGGGTCGATGTCTGAGTGGCCGAGCCTTCCGCTCATGGACCTTGTCCGCGATCGCCAGATTTCCTATGGCGTAGTCCAGCCGGGCAATGACTCGGAAAGTGGAATTCCGATCGTTCGGGTCAAAGATGTCCGCAATGGGACCATCGATACGTCATCGCCCATGCGCGTAGGAAAAGATATTGCCCTCAAGCACAGCCGAACTGCGCTCGTGGGGGGTGAATTGTTGCTTTCGCTGGTGGGCACTGTGGGCGAATCAGCGGTTGCCCCAAATACCCTGGCCGGTTGGAATGTTGCTCGCGCTATAGCGGTCATCCGCCCCATCCAAGTGAGTGCAAGATGGCTGCAGCTGTGTTTCGAGTCTGCGCCCATAAGATCGGAAATTCTCGGCCTCCTGAATACGACGGTGCAGTCAACGCTCAACCTGGCAGATCTCAAACGTCTCCGCATACCTGTGCCGCCAGCTGAAATTCGGGCGGGAATTGAAGACGTGCTGGGGGCCCTCGACGACAAGATCGCCGCCAACACCAAACTTTTGAGCGGAGTCGATGCTCTCGCACACGCAATCTTTCAGTCCATGATGGAAGAGGCTGAACTGCTTCCGCTCTCATCTACAGCCCAGTTCGTGAACGGCAAAGCCTTCACAAAGGGGGCTAGTGGGACTGGCCGCGTCGTCATCCGGATCGCCGAGCTGAATTCTGGCATCGGCGGATCGACCGTCTACAGCGATGCTGAGGTATCCGATCAGCACATTGCCAACCCCGGGGATCTACTCTTTGCCTGGTCCGGCTCACTAACGCGGCTCTTCAAGGTTCCCGGGGAATGTTCTGCTGAGATGATTGCTCATGCTGCCATCCGGGCTGCACTTCTCAAGAGGATACGCGATTTGTAGTTGTCCGGGTTCCGGTATCCGCGGCCGGTCCGTTTGATGTGTTTTATTGCGGTGTTGTTGGCCTCCACCTTGGCCGTGGTTGCCCCGGTGACGATGAGGACTTCGATCTCGGCCCACCAGCGGCACACGGTCCGGTAGAGCCTGTTTGCTTCGGGCAGCGCTGCCTGCGCCACGAGGTCGGCCAGGGTGGTTTTCGCGGCTGCGGCGTCCTCGAGGGAGCCGGTACGCAGCAGGGTCCGGAGCTGTTCCTTGACCTGCCACGCGGCCTTGAGCTTGCCGGTCGGGTCGTCGGTGTCGAAGACACCGGCCAGGCGGTGCTGTCCGCGTTCGGAGAGGTTTTCATCGGCTTTCAGCAGTAGCATGCGGTTCGCCCAGGCCGGGTCGGTGGCCCTGCCCCGCCGTCCCCGGACCTGCTGGGACAGGCCCTGCCGGACCGAGGTGAGCATGTCGTTGGCCAGCATGGTCATATGGAAAAGATCCACCGACACGGCGCTGCGCGGCAGCCACATCCGCAGCGCCTTCCTGAACGCCGCGGAGGGATCGATCGCGACGACCTGCACGCCGAGCCGCCATTCCAGCGGGCGGGCGAAGAGCCAGTCCCCGACGCCCTTGTGGTCCCGTCCGTCCACGATGCCCAGGACCTGGCCGGTTTCCAGGTCCACGATCGTGGTCATCCAGGGCTCGTACCGGGTCCAGGCCTTCGTGCCGGGGTCCTGGAAGAACCGCACGGACCGGTAGCGGTGCTCGTCGATGCCCAGCATCCTGGGTGCGAGGAGGTCCACGTCCGGCAGGCGGAGGGCGGCGTCGCCGATGGCCTGCTGGACCAGCCACCACGAGATCCCGAACGCCATGGCGGTCTCGGACACGGCCCGGCCGGAGGTGATGACCGCGTCCAGCACCGTCTTCCGCAGCCGCCGTGTGGACCGGGCCCGCCGCGGCACCTGCGGCGTCGCCTCGCAGAACGATTTCCGCCCGCACAGGTACTCGTCACAGAACCAGCGCCGTTTGTCCCAGAGGAGCACCACCGCGCCGGCGACCGGAATATCCCGCAGGCGCTGGCATCGGCGTTCCTTCACGCGGGAGGCGATGACCCCGCAGCTCGGGCACCCGGGCGGGAACGTGGATTCGACCGTGACATGGCGCACCCCGCCGGGGAGCAGCACGGTGCCGGTGACACGGTAATCGGGCAGGTTGAAGATCATGCTGGCAGCATCATGGCCAGCCACAGTAGGCTCTAACAAGGCTCGTGGTTCCTGTTCAGGTTGAATGCGTAGTAACACTCATCCCAGCAGAACCACGAGTCCTCTGCTATCTACAACACGAACCTATTTCCCCGGGAACCTTGAAGAGCCACTAACGCTCCATCGCTGGTATCGGCCCGCTGGCATAGTGAATCAGCACATTTTCAAGGTCATTCCCAACGAGGAATACCCCATGTGGCTGGTACATGAACTGCTCCGAGAAAAGCTGGCATACTTCAAGTCCGTGGCAGCCGACAAAGCAACCACTATGGGCCACATTCAGCGTAAGCATCTGGACGAACCGGTTGCCGTTCCGGCGCTCGAAGAGATTCACGAGCACGAAGAGCTGATGGCAGGGCTATGGGAGCGGTCCTTGGCAGCAGAGGTCGAAAACCTCAAGCTCGTCGCGACCCGCGACGCTCTCCTCCCCCAGCTCATGTCTGGAAAACTTCGCGTCAAGGATGCCGAATCCGAGTTGGCCAAGGTTGGCGTGTGACGGCGAGTAGCGTCAACGCAATTGTGCAAGCCGTTGCACAATTGCTGCCGAAGAACGGGGAGATGTTGCAAGCGCCGCTTTCAACTCTTGTTGGCCGGCCGTGTTCCGCCTCAATGTCGTACCCCTTCGGTAGCTTCGAGATAGCCAGACCGAAGACCGCGGAGGGGACCTGTCATGTCAACGCCAAGTAAACCGAACCCGGCACCCAAAATGGGGATTGGTCCAGGCACACGAAAGCACGCCGACCATGCCAGCTTCCCGGCAACGCCGGCAGCAAGCACCATGCCCCCGTGGTATCAGGACCTGCTCGAATCCGTGTCACAGCGCATCCAGCTTGGCCGGCTCAGCTCGACCACCGCAATTACCCGGGAGCTCATCTCGACAAACTGGACGATCGGCAGACTCATTCTGGACAGGCAGGACAGCGAAGGCTGGGGAGCGAAGGTCATCGATCGACTCGCTGCCGACTTAAAGACAACGTTTCCGGGGTCGACAGGATTTTCACCGCGGAACCTCAAGTACATGCGGTCATTCGCAGAAGCCTGGCCGGACCTTGCAATTGTGCAACGCGTTGCACAATTGCCCTGGCGCCACCAGATTGTCCTGATCGAGAAGCTCAGCGACGCCGACACCCGCCTGTGGTACGCAGCGGCCGCCGTCGAACAGGGCTGGTCCCGCGACGTGCTGGTTCACCAGATCGGGACCAAGCTACACGAGCGCTCGGGCAAAGCGATCAACAACTTCAAGGCGACCTTGCCGCCGTCGGACTCGGACCTGGCGCAGCAATCATTTAGTGACCCGTACGTCTTTGACTTCGTCGCCATGACGGACCGGCGGAACGAGCGCGAGCTCGAAAACCAACTTGTGGACCACATCCAGAAATTCCTGCTGGAACTGGGCCAAGGATTCGCGTTTGTCGGCCGGCAGGTCCGCCTGGTAATCGGCGACGACGAATTCTTCGCCGATCTCCTGTTCTACCATTTGAAGCTGCGCGCTTATGTGGTGGTGGAGCTCAAGGCCACAAAGTTCGATCCCGGCTACCTTGGCCAGTTGGGCATGTACATGGCGGCCGTGGATGACCTGCTGGCCCATACTGACGACAAGCCGACCATTGGCCTGCTGCTCTGCAAGTCCAAGAATGATCTGGTGGCCGAGTATGCGCTTCGGACCACCGCAATGCCGATCGGTGTCTCGGAGTGGAAAGCGGAAATCGTCGATTCGCTGCCCGAAGAATTCGCGTCGACTCTGCCCAGCATCAGCGAACTCGAAGCCGAACTTTCAGGCGATATTTCAGAATGACATTCCGGTCAACCAGGGGGAATCTCCGTGACGCTAGCACCCGCAGTAGCCTTTTCCGAAGCCGCTTGGGAAGGCGTGGCCTTGGAGCTCTTGGCCGAGCCGCTCTTGTGGCGGCCCGCTTCCGGGCAGGACATCGCGCCCGGCAGGGGTGAGCGGGACTCCTGGGACGAGCTGCTGATCCGGCCCCGGCTGCTCGCGGCCCTGCAGCGGTTCAACCCGACGGTTCCGGCCCAGTACCTGCAGCAGGCCCTCGCCGAAATCGCCGCGCCCAAGTCCAACGACGCCATCACCGAGAACCACCGCATCCACAACTACCTCGTGGACGGCTACCGGCTCAGCTACATCGACTCGGGCGGCAACGAGGCCAACCCCACCATCCACCTGCTCAGCGCCGAGCCGCACCAGAACGACTGGCTCGCCGTCAACCAGGTCACCCTGGTGCAGGGCGACTACAAACGCCGCTTCGACGTCGTGCTCTACTGCAACGGCATGCCGGTCAGCGTCATCGAACTCAAGAAGGCCGGCAGCGCCACGGCCGACGTCGCCTCCGCCCACGCCCAGCTGCAGACCTACCTGCGCGAGTTCCCCATGGCGTTCCGCTTCTGCGTGTTCACGCTCGCGTCGGACGGGATCCAGGCCAAGTACGGCACGCCGTTCACTCCCCTCAACCACTTCTCACCGTGGAACGTCGACGACGACGGCGTGCCAGTCGCGCCCGGGTACATGGAAGACGGCGAAGCTGTGACGGCTCTGGAGACCGCACTCCAGGGTCTCTTCAACCAGGAGCGCTTCCTGCAGCTGGTCCGCAACTTCACCGCGTTTGATGAAGGATCGGACGGGCTGAGCAAGCGCATCGCCAAACCGCACCAGTACTTCGCGGTAACCAAGGCCGTGGGCAGCACCGTCCAGGCAGTGGAAAGCAATGGCAAGGCCGGCGTCGTCTGGCACACGCAGGGTTCGGGCAAGTCCATGGAAATGGAGCTCTACGCCAACCTCGTGGCACGGCACCCCAAGCTCAAGAACCCGACGGTGGTGGTCATCACTGACCGCAACGAACTCGACGGGCAGCTGTTCGAGGGTTTCGACCGCAGCCTGCTGCTGGCAGAGTCCCCCAAGCAGATCAAGAAACGCTCCGAACTCCGGGACGAACTGAGCAACCGCACCACCGGCGGCATCTACTTCACCACCCTGCAGAAGTTCGGCCGCAGCAAGTCGGAGAAGGACGCCGGCGCCGAGCACCCGCTGCTGTCCGACCGGCGCAACATCATCGTGGTGGTGGACGAAGCGCACCGCTCGCACTACGACGACCTCGACGGCTACGCGCGGCATCTCCGCGACGCCCTGCCGCACGCCACACTGATCGCGTTCACCGGGACGCCGATCTCCTTCGACGACCGGAACACGCGGGACGTGTTCGGCGACTACATCGATATCTACGATCTCTCCCGGGCGGTGGAGGACGGCGCCACGGTCCCGGTGTACTTCGAGCCGCGCCTGATCAAAGTGGGGCTGGCCGCTGACGTCACGGAGGAGATCCTTGATCAGGCGGCCGACGAGGCCACGCTGGGGCTGGACGATACCGAGCGGGCGCGCATCGAGGCGAGCGTCGCCGTCGTGAACGCCGTCTACGGTGCGCCGCAGCGGATCGCGGCGCTGGCCGCCGACCTGGTGGCGCACTGGGAGAACCGCAGCGCCCGGATGGGCAAGTTCATCGAGGCGCCGGGCAAGGCGATGATCGTGGGCGGGACGCGGGAAATCTGCGCGAAGCTGTACACGGCGATCGTGGAGCTGCGGCCGGAATGGCATTCCGACGACCTGGGGAAGGGCAAGATCAAGGTGGTCTACTCCGGCACCGCGTCCGACGTGCCGCCGGTCTCCGATCACGTGCGCCGTGACTCGTTGAACGCCGTGGTGAAGGAACGGCTCAAGGACGTCGACGACGAGCTGGAACTGGTGATCGTGAAGGACATGATGCTCACCGGCTACGACTCCCCTCCGCTGCACACGCTGTACCTGGACCGGCCGCTCAAGGGCGCCCTGCTGATGCAGACCCTGGCGCGCGTGAACCGGACCTTCCGTGGCAAGAAGGACGGGCTGCTGGTGGCGTACGCGCCGCTGGCGGAGAACCTGGCCAAGGCGCTGGGCGAATACACGCAGTCGGACCGGGCGAACAAGCCGGTGGGCAAGAACATCGACGAGGCCGTAGATGCTGCTACTGGGCTGGTGGAGTCCCTGCGCGGGCTGCTCGCCGGGTACGACTGGCGGGACGTGCTGATGAAGGGCGGTCCGAAGGCGTTTGTGTCCGCTGCGACGGGCGCGGCCAACTACCTGCGCAGCCCGGAGACGCCCGGGAACCAGCCTGTCCCGGGCGAGGAGACGCTGGCCTCGAAGTACCGGCGGTTTTCCAGCCAGCTCTCCCGGGCGTGGGCGCTGTGCTCGGGGTCCGAGACCCTGGCGGAGCTGCGGCCGGAGATCCAGGTCTACGAAGAGACCCGCGTGTACATGGCCAAGTTCGACGCCGCCGACCGGCAGGCCAGCGGCGAGCCGGTGCCGGAGGAGATCCAGCGGCTGCTGGGCAATCTGATCGCTTCGGCAACATCCTCCGGCGAAGTCCTGGATATCTACGAGGCGGCCGGCATGCCCAAACCTTCGTTGGACGACCTGACACCGGAGTTCATCGCCAAGACCCAGCAGGCCCGCAACCCGCAGCTGGCCATCGAGGCCCTGCGAAAGCTGATTGCCGACGAGTCGGCCGCAACGACGCGGAACAATGTGATCCGCCAGCGCGCGTTTTCCGAGCGCATCACCGAGCTGATGCAAAAATACACCAACCAGCAGCTGACGTCGGCGGAGGTCATCGCTGAGCTGGTGGAACTGGCGCGCGAGGTTGCCGCCGAATCCCGGCGCGGTGAGCGCTTCACTCCCCCGCTGAATTCTGACGAGCTGGCGTTCTACGATGCTGTGGCGCAGAACGAATCGGCCGTGGAGGTCCAGGGCGAAGGCATCCTGGCGGACATCGCCCGCGAGCTGGTGTCCGTGATGCGGCGGGATGTGCGCACCGACTGGACCGTGCGCGACGATGTCCGGGCCAAGCTCCGCTCCTCGATCAAGAGGCTCCTGGTCCGTTTCGGGTATCCACCCGACCAGCAGCCCGAGGCGATCAAGCTGGTCATGGAACAGATGGAATCCATGGCGCCGCGGTTCGCGGAGGCGCGGGGCTAGGCAACGGAATGCTCCGCCGACGCCGGACCACGCACCCCAGCTCAAGGCCAAGCCGCGCAAGGTAGCAAGGGTCGAAGCGGCCAACGCCGCCCGCATCGTTCTAGGACTGTGTTGGCCGTGCTGCTTGCTCTGACGTGGATGGGCAGCAATCCCACTGGGAAACAAAGCCGGCAGTCCTTCCGATTGGACGTCCCGGCTCAGGGCAGCCGCGGCAAGAACGAACTCAATAATGGCGATACAAACGGCGACCCCCAGCAGTCGACCTCGGAGTTGCAGGCGATCTAGTCATCCGCGGTGCGGAGGGTGCACGCAGGCGCCGCGCTGCTTACTTGCTGTAGACGTCGCGGCGATGGCCAAGGGTCACCACGACCACCAGCAGGACATCGTCGTGGATTGTATAAATGATCCGATAATCGCCAACACGCACCCGAAAGCCCGGACGGCCACGCAAGGCGATGGCCTTGGGTGGCCTGGGATCGGATCCAAGGAGTGCGATAGCGCCTTGGATCCGATCGCGGTCGCTCGGGTGGACCTGTTTGAGCCCCCGAATTGCCGCAGGACGGACCTCAATCCGGTAGGTGGTCATGCCCAGCCAAGATCGGCTTTCACTTGGGCCCAGGGGATGTTTCCGCCCTCTTCGGCCATAGCCGCGTCGAACGCTGCGATGTCTTCGACTTCTTCCAGGGCATCGAGCATCTGCTCGTAGCGCTCCGGTGATACCAGAACGGCTGCCCGGCGCCCCCGGCGCTCAATGAATACCGGCTCGGATTCAGCCATGCTGAGGAGCTCGGGCAGATGAGCTCGCGCATCCGTGATGTTGATGGTCGACATTCGTTAAATGTACACCTAAGTGCACAAAGTGTACATGGGAGCCTTCGTGGAATAAAGAAGTGCCCGGAACCTCAACAGATGCCGGGAACTTCTTCGGCCGCAGCCGCCGTCCTTCATAAGTTATTCAGAAGCTGTGAGATGTAGATCTATTTGGAAGACCTTCCAACAGTTGACCGGGTAGAAATCTGCGACCAGCCGTCAAGCGAACTGGATCATGGTGGCCCGACTAATTGGAAGTTTGTGTCACCACTCCGTCGACCCGATCAGCAAGGGGCCGCGCTTAGCCGGACAGAGCCTAGTTCTCCTCTCGTTTGCGACCAAACGTCACCTCAACACCGCCAAGGCAACCTCAAGGTCCAGGCCGCCGGCCTGCCGCCCGCAGACCCTGTCCGTCACACCCGCGCAGGACTACGATTTTGCCTGTTGACCAAGCACACGGTGACCAGCACAGACGGGGGCAGACGCAGAGTGAGGAAAACGCTGTGACCGGAGGGACGAGGCTGAGCGGACCGCACTGGCGGCGAGTGGTGGCAGCCCTCGCCAACAACGACGCGCGGACCGCCTACGCGCAAATCGTGCTGGGCGCCAAGCCCCCCCGACGTGGTTGCTGATCTGAATGACCAACGGCGAAACCGGGCCATCGCCGCTCTGCTTGAGTCAGGGCTCGTCGAACGGAATGCTGCCAACGAACTGGAGGCGTCTGAGTCGATCTTCCGCGACCTGCTCACGCAGCAACCCCGCCGACAGGCGCAGACCGGATTGGCTCGCTTCATGCGCCTGGGCAGGATCGAGAGGTATCCAGCCAACATGGCGGAACGGCGGGAGCTCCTGGCCTGGATTGTCAGCGAAGCCATCGAGCCGGGCGAACACCTAACGGAAAAGCAGGTAAATCAACGGCTCCTCAGTTATACCGATGATGTCATTATGCTGCGCCGCTACATGATCGACTTCGGACTATTGGAACGGACGCCCTCCGGCTCCTCCTACTCGCGGCACGACGAACCATAGGCTTCGAACTTGGCGTTCTCATAGCGTCAAAACCTGTCCGAGCGCAACAGCTTGGAAGAAGGTTGTATCCGGGCCCACGACGATGCACCGATCCCGTATGCTTCCACGCCCTGACCTACCCGCGCTGAACGACGATTCAGCCCCGGCGACCCGACCTCGCCAGCCTCCCCGCCTGTCGGGAAGACCGGGATTACTACCGCCGTCTCCGAGCCGCGCGGGAGTCCTGCGCCAACTGCTGTCGAGTCAGCAAGCGCCACATTCCCGGACCCACTGGCCGCCGAAGGTCACCGGCCGCGGGAGTGTCTAACGGTGGATCCAGAGTGGCCTGACACGCCGGCCGGTGCCTGGCAGGAAGGACTGATCGTGAGCGGAACCATGGATCCCATGACGACTGAAGTGGATCAGCAAGAGTTGGCGGGCCGGGGACGGCGGCGGAGACTGGCAGGCGTCCATCGCGAAAGCGTCCGGCACAATATGGGGGGCCTGGATGACTGAAGCCTCAACATTCGCCAAGGTTCTGCCAAGCATCGGCGCTTCCGGTTGAACAGCGCTCTGCTTCCACTTTAGGCTGACGGCAACCGGCGAGCCGGATCCCCGCCCGCACTGCCCGGGCCACACATGATTGGAGCATTACGCATGTCGATTGCAAAGAAGCTGGGCGCTGTCGTCCTGACCGCCGCCGTTCTCACCGGAGCAGGTGCCGGTGTGGCCAACGCGGCCCCGACCAAGTCCGCACACTCGGTCTCCGCGAAGGCGTCCGCAAAGGCCATCGAGGCGAAGGCCAAGGCGGAGTTGAAGAAGCAGGCGGCCGCCGCGAAGCTTGCCGCGGTGAAGGCCAAGGTCACCGCCCTGAAGGCTGCCGCCGAGGCGAAGAAGGCTGCCACCGTTGCGGATGCCGCGCAGAAGCGCGCCGCCCAGGAGGCCAAGAAGATCACCAAGAAGGCCACCCAGGCGCAGAAGCGTGAAACCGCAGCAGCGAAGTCGGCAGCCGCAAAGGCAGCCGCTGACGCGAAGGCTGCAGAGGAAGCCGCCGCCGTAGCTGCGGAGGCCGCCGCCGAGGCTGACGCGGAAGCTGCCGAAAAGGCGGCAGAAGCCGCGGCAGAGACCTCTGTCGAGCCGGTGGAGGAGTCCGCCGACGCCTGATTCGTACACCACTGGTAACACCCCCTTCCGATGCACCGGCCGCCAGCAGGTGGCCTTCGGGAAGGGGGTGTTGCCGTGTCCCGACACTTTCGCCGCATCGCCACACACAGCGATTTGGAAGACCTTCCACGTGGCAGCACAGCAACTCCTGGGCTTGACCCTGCAGGAGCGTCGAGTAGGGGCCAGTACCTGGCACGAGTGGTTCTCCGGGCTCGAACTCGCGTCGCCGGGCGAGTGGCAAGAGATCGCAGCCTGGCTGGTGGAAACTGGACACCTCGATTCCGACCAAGGGATGCTCTTCATGGGGCCCGAAGCTGAGCGAAAGTACGGCGGCATCCACTACCGGGACCTCATGGCCGTTTTCACTGCGGACCCACAGGTAGCAATACTGCACGGTCGCGAGGAAATCGGCTCCGTTGACCCAATGGTGCTCCAGCGCAAAGTTGACGGTCCGCGGCTTCTTCCGCTCGGACGCATGGCCTGGCAGGTGAACTACGTCGATTGAAAGCGCCACCGCGCCTACGTTGAACCGTCTGCAAAGTCCGCCGACTCCAAATGGTCAAGCATGCCGCAGCCCGCGTCCTATGCCCTGAGCGATGCAACGCGGCGGGTGCTGCTCGGGGCCACTCCCGCCGGCGTGCTGCCGTCCAAAAGGGCCGTGACCAAGTTGGGCGAGCTGCGGGAAGAATGTGCACACCGGGTTTCCGGTAATTCCACTGTCATGATCCGTGAGCCGAACGGGAGGCTTCGCTGGTGGACATGGGCTGGAGCTCGTGCCAACGCCGTGCTAGTAGATCGACACCGCCCGGGTCGGCGAGGAATCCCCGGCACCCGAGGCGCAATAACCAGTCTGAAGCTCGTTAGTCAATCCCCGCGGCTAGGCTGTCCATATGAACGACACGGCTGCTCCGATCGCTATCCTCGAAGCATCAGCTGAGGGAGCTCGACGCGGATGCCGATTCGGTCAGGCAACACGAGCAGGAAGATGGCTACATGGCTGGAAGCTCACAAAGCGGGCCCTGCACGACTTCCCGTGCAGGGCCCGCTTTGGTGGCAGCCAAAGGACCAAAAGCCCAAATACGTTTGTCAAAGACTAAGTAATTGGCAGAAGGACCATGCGTTTGGCGATCTAAACCTCTGGTCGACCAGCCGTCCATTTGGAAGACATCCAACTAGACGATGCGTTTCTTCCAACTAGGTAGAGGTTCTTCCAACTAGGTCGACATCTCACAGAAGCTGTGAGATGTAGATCTAATTGGAAGCACTTGCAACAACGAATCCGCGGAATGCCGCGGGGCGCTTGCCCGATGGTCTGGTCATAGTGGGCCGTTTAGTTGAAAGTTTGTAGCGCCGGTTCGTAGTTCGCCGAGTTGGTCTGCTGTGCCAACTTTCTGGCCTATTTCGGCGCACAAACTCCGGCACGGCGCAGCGGCGGGGCTAGAGACCCCGTAATCCTTACTGCGCAGATCTTGGTGATCCCTTCAGGGACGAGTACGAAGAGTCGGGCATGCGGCCGGGTCTGGCGGCGTGTGTATGAGGGCTGGCGGGAATACTGGCCGGTATCCATGAGGCACGGGCGAAGGTCCTGAGCCGGGTCGAGGCCCTTGTGGAGGCCCGCCCTCTTCATCCCGTCCTGACATCCAGCACCCGCGGCTTGACGAAAGACAACTGCGAAATCAGCGCCAGTCCCGCGCTCCAACGCCGTCCGCTGAGGAATTTTACTGACGCTGACCGGCTCGGTAAGCTCTGAGCGCATCTTCTCTGATCCACTTTCTGGTCAAGAAGACATCCAGAACACAAGACACGGCGAAGGCGATCCAAAAAATCCACGCAGGTGCGAGGACCGCAAAAACCAATGCCATGACTACAAGGATCACGGCACCAGAGGCATAGTTGTAGATCCGCCGCCCGGGAGTAGCTCCCAGCGCTTCTTGCCGCTCGCGAAAGTAGTTCAGCATGGCGCCCCCAAAAATCCATTCGGAATATTCCATCAGCGTATCGTGCACCGGCCGTGGTTCTACTGGCACCTGCCCAGGGGAAGCGGCCGTCGGAGTCGGGACTCCGACGGCCGCTAGTCTAGTCAGTAGGCTTTGACGCGCTGTTCGACGATGAGGTGGATGAGGGCAAACACCCCGTCCTGGTCGATGGCCTGAAGCGCTGCGTCGAGGGCGGCCGGCACGTCCTTGTCCCGGGTGACCGTGATGCCGAAACCGCCGAAGGCCTGGGCCATGAGGCCGAAATCAGGGTTCTTCAGCTGCGTACCCGAAACCCGGGACGGGTAGTGGCGTTCCTGGTGGGTGCGGATGGTGCCGTACTCCTGGTTGTCCATCACGATGATGAGCGGCGTGGCTCCGTACTGGGCGGCGGTGGCCAGCTCCTGGCCGTTCATGAGGAATTCCCCGTCGCCGGCGATGGTGACCACCCGGCGCTGCGGGCTGGCCAGCGAGGAGGCGATGGCGGAGGGCACGGAGTAGCCCATGGATCCGTTTCTGGCGCTGATCATGGAGGCGTAGCGCCGGGTGGGGAAGTACCGGTGCGCCCAGTTGGTGTGCTCGCCGGCCCCGAACGTCACCATGGCGTCCTCGGGCAGCCGCGGGACGAGGTTCGCCATCAGGGTGTCCATCTTTGCGGGCCCTACGCCCGGTGTGGCCGGGGGCAGGCTTGCGAAGGACGTCTGCTCGGCGCGCATCCGGGCCGTCCATGCTTTCCACTCGTCTTTCACGGGCAGGTCGATTTCAAGGAGATCCCGGACGAAGGCGTCCGGTTTTGCCACAATCTGCCGTGAGACCGGGCCGGAGCGGCCGCGCAAAGAGGGATCTATGGTGACCAGGAAGTTCTGCTTGTTCCAGTCCTGCCTGCAGACAAAACCGTCCGTGATCACATCGCCCGGGACCGTCCCGACAAAAACGAGCAGGTCGGTTTCCTCAAACAGGTCGTACGTGGGGCGGGGGCGGCCGTAGCCGATCGGGCCCACATAGGACGGGGAGTCGAAGGGTACTGTTCCCTGCGTGCGCCATTCCGCGGCGGCCGGGATATGGTGCTTTTCGAGCCATCCGGTGAGCTGATCGGCCGCGTCCTGGGTCCAGTCGTTGCCGCCCGTGACAAAAAGGGGCTTCGAAGACTTTGCAAGGGCTGCGGCCAGTGCTGCGGCATCGGTGGTGCTCATGCCGCCCGTGGCCACCGGGATGGTGGGGTGCAGGGCAGGATCCACCAGTTGGCGGATGATGTCTTCCGGCAAGCCCACCACAACCGGGCCGGGCCGACCGCTCATTGCCGCGAACATGGCTTCGGCAACGATCTCGGACGCCCGCTCGGCGTGATCGAGGACCATGACGCGCTTGGCTCCTGTGTCGAACCAAGCCTTGATATCAAATTCCTGGAACGCTTCCCGGTCCCGGTGCGCAAACGGGATCAGCCCGACGAAGAGCAGCATCGGGGTGGAGTCCTGCCAGGCCGTGTGCAGGCCAACGTGGGCGTTTGCCGCGCCAGGCCCGCGGGTGACCATGGCCACGCCCGGACGCTGGTTCATCTTGCCGTCCGCTTCGGCCATGTAGGCGGCGCCGCCCTCATGGCGGCAGACCACGGTCTCGATGTCGGAACCGTGCATCCCGTCGAGGACGTCCAGGAAGCTCTCGCCGGGAACAACGAAGGTGCGTTCGACGCCGTGGGCCACGAGGGAGTCAACAATTACGTGCCCGGCGGATTTCAGGGTACCGCCGCCATTCAGGTTCGCCGGGATAGTCGATGGGACGGGCTGTACGGGGCCTTGGTCGATGGTGTCGCCTTCGAACGGCTGCGTGTCGGTTGCGGTCATGGTTGCTGCGGACTCCGTTGTCATCACTTCTTGTCTTCTCGGATTGGGTTGGGTTGGTTGCGTTGGGTGAGGGTGCAGGGCAGTTCCGCTGGAACCAGCGGAACGATTGGTGGTGCCTAGTCTGTTTCCGGTCCGGTGCAGAAGAAGCAGCCGTCCTCGCAACTGTCTGTCGCCTGGCTTTCCGTAGGCGAAGTGTTGGGACTCAGCGGATTTAGTAGCTTCATGGGGGCTTTCAGTCCTTTGGTGAGGGGATTGGGCAGCCGAACCGGGGGCGGTGGCAGGGTAATCGCTTAGCGGATTGGAGTCCGGTTGGCCACCACGGGGGCGGCGCCCGTATAGCCCTTCCGGGTCTCGGCGATCTCGTGGATCCGCTTCCGACAGGCATACCAGCCGGCCACCATCAGGGCAGAGGCCACGAGGGTCACCAGCAGCGTGAGCGGCGAATCGATGAAGACCATGATCAGCACGCCGAGCAGGAACAGAAGCGACAGATAGCCGGTGTAGGGCGCACCGAACATCCGGAAGGAGGGGCGTTCCACCCAGCCCCTGTCCGCCCAGCGCTTGAGCTGGATCTGGCACACCACGATGGTGGCCCACGTGACGATGATTCCCACCGAGGCCACGTTCAGCACGATCTCGAAGGCCTGCGCGGGCACCAGATAGTTCAGCGGCACACCCAGCAGCGAGACCACCGCCGTGAGGGCGATGCCGCCGTAAGGGACGCCTGCCCTGTTCATGCGCTGGGCGAACTTCGGCGCCGAGCCGGCCATGGACATGGAGCGGAGGATGCGGCCCGTGGAGTAGAGGCCCGCGTTGAGCGAAGACAGGGCGGCGGTGAGGACCACCAGGTTCATGATGACGTCCACGCCCTGGATCCCCAGCGAGCCGAAGAACGTCACGAAGGGACTCACACCCTTCTCGTAGGACGTGTACGGCAGCAGCAGCGCCAGCAGGATGACGGAGCCCACGTAGAACACGGCGATGCGGAACACCACCGAGTTGATGGCCTTGGGCATGATCTTTTCCGGGTTCTCGGTCTCACCCGCGGCCGTGCCCACCAGCTCAATCGAGGCGTAGGCGAACAGCACACCCTGCATCAGGATGATCATCGGAAGCAGGCCGTTGGGGAAGATGCCGCCGTTGTCGGAGAGCAGGCTCAGCCCGACATCCTGGCCGTCCACCGGCGTGCCGAAGATGACAAAGTACGTGCCGATGATGAGGAACGCCCCCAGCGCCGCCACCTTGATCAGGGCGAACCAGAACTCGAGTTCGCCGAAGACCTTGACCGAGACGAGGTTGAGGCAAAGAACCACCACCAGCGCGATCAGGGCCCAGGCCCACTGCGGCACCGCCCCCATCCAGGGGACGTACTTGCCGAAGAAGTTCATGTAGAGCGCGGCGGCCGTGATGTCCACAATGGTGGTGGTGGCCCAGTTGATCCAGTAGAACCAGCCGGAGATAAAAGCCGCCTTCTCCCCGAAGAACTCACGGGCGTAGGAGACAAATGAGCCCGACGACGGGCGGTGCAGCACCAGTTCGCCCAGCGCGCGGAGGATCAGGAAAGCGAAAAAGCCGCAGACGGCATAGGCGATCACCAGGGACGGCCCGGCGGCGTTGAGCCGGCCGCCGGCACCGAGGAACAGGCCGGTGCCGATCGCGCCGCCGATGGCGATCATCTGGATCTGCCGCGCCTTGAGGCCCTTGTGGTAGCCGGCGTCTTCGGCATGGATCAGGGCATCCGGGGCATGGGCGTGGCCGCCGTCGGCCTCGTACAAACCAACCTCGTCATTGGGGTTGCTGGGCATGGGTGTTCCTTTCGACCTGTCAAAGATCTAAATGGGGGTACTAGCGGGAAATTGTGGGGACAGCTGGGGTCAGGTCAGAAGACTGACCACCCGGTGCGGTCGGACAGATCAGCGAGGGCCGCTGTCCCGGCCAGGGAATTGCCTTTGGAATCCAGCCGGGGGCTCCAGACGCAGATGGCGCACTCGCCGGGGACGATGGCCAGGATGCCGCCGCCCACACCGCTTTTCCCCGGAAGGCCGACGCGGTAGGCAAACTCGCCGGCCGCGTCATACATGCCGCAGGTCAGCATGATGGAGCTGATGCGTTTCGCCTCGCTCCTGGAGACGACGGTTCCCTGTGCTCCGCGGCCGTCCTGTGCGAGGAAGAGGCCGGCCTTGGCCATCTCCACGCAGGTCATCATGATGGAGCACTGCCTGACGTAGTTCTCCACGACCGATTCGGCGGGCCGCCGCAGGTTGCCGAAGTCCTTCAGGAAGTGGGCGAGGGCCAGGTTGCGGCTGCTGTTGGCGAGCTCACTCTTTGCGGCCACCTCGTCGATGAACGGACTCTGTCTTCCATTCTGGTGACCCACCTGACCGGCGAGGAAGCGCAGGACCTGGCCGGCGGCGTCGGGAAATCTTTCCATCAGGTGGTCCGTGACCACCAGAGCGCCCGAATTGATGAACGGGTTCCGCGGAATCCCGTGCTCCACTTCAAGCTGCACAAGGGAGTTGAAGGACGTTCCTGACGGTTCGCGGAGCACCCGTGACCAGAGCGCATCGGGGTCATTGGCGCTGAGCGCCATGGCCAGGGTGAAGACTTTCGAGATGCTCTGGATGGAGAAGGGAAGATCGGCGTCACCGGAGCTGAACACGTCCCCGGACGTGGTGGCCACCGCAATTCCGAAACCGTCGAACGGCGGCGATGACAGGTGGGGGATGCTGGCGGGAACCGACCCTGCTTCACTCCGGGGCCGGTGGCTGCGGACAATGTCATCCAGGACCAGGCCAAGAGGCGGCGAATCGAGTGCTGTCATCATTTCTTGCCCAGATGCTCCTTATGCGTGCCGGCCCACTCCTGTATGTGAAGGAGGGCGACCAATGAATGGCGGGGATCGCTGAAGTTCAGGCCGGTAACCCGGCTGACCTTGCTGATCCTGTAGTAGACGGTATTCTTGTGCAGCTTCATCCGCTGGGCGCATGCGGCCACATCCAGCGACGCCTCGAAATAAGCCCGAAGGGTTTCGGCCAGCTCGCCATCGTCGCGGAGGAGAGCCCAGAGGCTGCGATGACGGAAGGCCGAGGCCGTGAAGTTCTCAACTGCTTCGTGGAAAAGGATGTCCGTTTCGAAATCGTCCACAGTGGCCACAGAGACGTCCCCGGACCGCCGCATGCAGCCGAGCAATGCCTCCGTTTTGCGGGTCACCGAATGAATCGACAGCAGATCGGGGGCGATTGGTCCCACTGCTGCGAATGGAGTGATGCCAAGATGCTTGCTGGCGTCCCTGACGATGGCCTCGGCAACGCTTCGAAGTCCGGCCTCGGCGTTGGTGGACTGGAGCGCCGGGATGATCACGGCGGTGTCGCCGTTGAACTGTCCCACTATGGCTGACGGTTTGTAGGCTGCCGCATGTATGGACGCGAGGTTGGCGAGCTCCCCATGTTTGAGGGCTGCATCGTCTGCCTGCGCTTCAGCGGCTGACATTCCTATCAGCATCAGCGCTGTTGGGCGGTCCGCGGGGATTTTCTCGCTGTGGGCGCTCGCCGCGGCTTCTGCCGGACCCGAAAGGATACGGACAATCCTGTCCTCGCGCATGTGCACCGACTGCTGGTTGCGGTAGCGGATGAGCTCGGCTGACACTCGCGCAGCTGATCCGGTCAATACATAGTCAACGTCCGCGCCGAAGCCATCCCCTGTTTCCTGGAGCCAGATGTACCCCATAACGCGATCGCCTGCGAACAAGGCGGTCGCGACGCGCTCCCTCAGACCGTCCTGGGGCCTGGCCGGAACCCTGACAGGCAGGCGGGTTCGATGCAGTTCGCGGTAGGCACCAAGATCCTTGAGGAGAAGTTCGTATTTGCGCGGACCACGCCGGGCCAGAATCGATGCCTTACGCAGCTCGTCGATGTCGTTCGACACCGTGGAGTAGGCCAGGACCTTGTTGGCAGCGTCCTCTATGACAACGTGGCTCGACGTCAGGCGGGCCGTCGTCTGAGCAATGGCGAACAGGTCTTCTTCCAACAGCGTCAGCACTTCGCTCTGGTAGCTGCGTGGCTGAATCCGGTCCTTGGCAATTGACAGGAGCCGGTCCCAGTCCGCGGCCGGGTCCACCAGAAAGAGACCCGTTCCGGCAGCCCGGAGCAGCTCTTCAGCTTCCCCTAATTCCTCGGGACTGCCCTTGACGGCCAGCACCAGGGGAGGATTCGTCAGAAGACGCCGCAGCGCCGGCAACGCAGAGCGTCCGCGAACCCCGATAAGCAAGACGAACGCAGCCCCGCCGTCGGAAGTCTCGTCGTCGGCGTCAACGATCAGGAAGCGCTCGATCGGAGAATCGGCGCGGGACGGTCGAAGAATGAGACTGGCGAAACCCAGAGGGAGATCCGACAGGATGTCGTCCACTGTAGCTGCGGCCATGTGCTTCCTTCTGACATTTGACACCCGTCCGGACGGCTCTGTCCGTACACCCAATGCTATCCAGAGCAAAGCCCGGAAAGTATGTATACGGGCCTAAAACCAGCGGTGCCTTTTCGGTCCCGGAACCAATGCCAACCCGCTAAGGACGACGGCGGGAGCTTCCCGCCGTCGTCCTCATCAGTTGCAGCCTTCCGCGGCCAGTCGGGCCGCCTTACCCCGTGTCGGATATCAAGCGGTGAGCGCGGATTCCTGGACCAAGCGCTGGTCATGCAGATAATCGAACAGCTGCCGCAGGCCGAACGACCATTCCGGCAGCTCTTCCGCAGAGCCCACCCAGTTGACGAGAGCCCCGAGATGGCTGCTGCGGATGGTCACAACGTCGCCCAACTGCTGCGTGAACCCCTGCCCCGGCTCGTCCCTGTCCTGGGTCGGGGCGAAAAGGGTGCCTGTGAACAGCGCGAACCCGTCCGGGTACTGGTGGTGCTTTCCGAACGTCGCCGCCACGAGCTCTTCGAACGGCCGGCTGATCCTGGCGGTGGGGAAGCTCAGCTCGGCCGATGCACTCAGCGCACTCAACCAGATCGTGGATGTTGTGCGCGAGTCGATCCAGATCCACCAGACGGAGAGCACGAAGCGCGAGAAACTCAAGACGTATCGAGAGATCGAGGTCGCGCGGATCAAGGCATCCGAGAAGAATCTGCGGGAGTGAACCGTGCCGGGTTTGATGCCGCTTCCTTTTTTGTGAAGGATAGCGATTATGCCCAAGCGATACCCCCAGGATCAGCGTGAGCGTGCCGTGCGGATGGTCCTGGACCACCTCGGTGAGTACGACTCCGTTTTTGCCGCCTGTTCTGCCATCGGCCCGAAGCTGAACATCGGCAGGGAGTCCCTGCGCCGGTGGGTTCTCCAGGCCCAGGTCGACGCGGACGAACGCCCCGGCGTCAGCAGTGCCGATCAGGCCCGGATCAGGGAGCCGGAGAGTGAGAACCGTGAGCTGCGGGAGGCAAACGAGATCCTGAAGAAGGCCTCGATTTTCTTCGCGAGGGAGCTCGACCCTCGCCGCCGCAAATAGCCGGATTCATCGACGAACTGCGTGCCGATGGCCACGGGGTCGAGCCGGTGTGTGTGATCGACTATCTGTAGGCCGTTTCATCCAGGAAATCCTGCCGAGTTGGTGGCCGGTTTCCGGCCAAAAGAGCGCTAAGAATCAGGCCAGGCAATTCCCCTCCAAATCATGGATTTGGGGATTGCGCAGAGATTGAGATCACCCGGTGGCACGGGGCGGTTCCCAGTGTGTTGGGAACATGGGCCCGCCACCCCAGATAGGTTCCTTACGGCGCTGCTATTGACAGAGCGATTGCGCCGGAAGGGCTGGAAAGCAGATGACGGTACCCATGTCCGTTCAAGAAAATATCAGAAGACTCGATTCCCAGGGAGTCCCGGGGCGTGAGATCGCCCGCACGCTGGGCATCAGCCGTGATTCGGTGGCTAAGCCTTGATCCACCGATGTTGATTGGGGCTACGTCGGCGTTTTAAACCGAGAATGGCCGCCTTTTCAAGGAAAATGAAGTTTGTCTAGAACTCATTTTTCACCGAAAAGAGGCCATCTCGTAGATGCAAGTTTCCCACAAACCATCCGCGGTGTCGGTTTCCTTTGACGAGCCCAATCTCGTGTCGGCTGCCGGGCTGCTGCCGGTCATGACGCTGGCCCGGGACGCCGGGCTGCACGAGCTCGCCCAGGACTGGCTGACGGTGCCGACGGATAAGGGCGCGAACGCCGGGCTGAAAGTCGCTTCCCTGGTCGCCGGGATGGTCGCCGGGGCAGACTCGATTGATGACATGACCCTGTTGCGCCACGGCGGGATGAAGCGGCTCTTCACCGCCTGCTACGCGCCCTCGACCCTGGGCTCGTTCCTGCGGTCCTTCACGTTCGGGCACGTGCGCCAACTGGACGCTGTCGCCTCCCGTTTCCTGGCCGGCCTGGGGACCCGGGCCCCGCTGCTCGGGAGCCCCGGGGCGGAGGACTTCGTGTTCGTCGATGTTGACGACACGATCATCGAGGTCCACGGCTACGCCAAGCAGGGTTCCGGCTACGGGTACTCCGGGGTCCGCGGCCTGAACGCCCTGCTGGCCACGGTCTCCACCAAAGACACCGCCCCGGTAATCGCGGCCCAGCGGCTGCGCAAGGGCGCGGCGAACTCGGCCCGCGGAGCCAAACGCCTGATCACCGATGCCCTGTCCACGCTCAAAGGCCTCCAGACCGGAGGGCAGAGTCGCGGGCGGGTGCTCTGCCGGTTCGATTCGGCCTTCTATGGCCATGCAGCGGTTTCCGCCGCGCTGGCCGGCGGGGCCGAGGTCTCGGTGACCGTGCGCATGGACCCGGCCGTCAAACGGGCTATCGCCGGGATCCCGGAGACGGCATGGGAAATGATCGAATACACCGACGCGGTCTTCGACGAGACCACCAACACCTGGGTCTCGAAGGCTGAGGTCGCCGAAACCGTGTTCACCGCGTTCTCCTCCCGGAAAAAGGCCGAGCAGGTCACCGGCCGGCTGGTGGTGCGCCGCATCCCGGAACTGAACAAGAAAGCCAGCGACGGACAACCCACCTTGTTTGAAACCCATCGGCACCACGCGTTCTTCACCACCGTGGACGCCAAGGTTCTGGACACTGTCGCCGCGGACCAAACCCACCGCAAACACGCTCAGATCGAGCAGGTGAACGCCGATCTGAAGGACAGTGCGCTGGCTCATATGCCCTCAGGTGTTTTCGCGGCGAACTCCGCCTGGCTGGTTGCCGCGGTCATGGCCTATAACCTCACCCGCGCCGCCGGGCTCCTCGCCGCAGGCCCCTTCGGCAAGGCCCGGACCGGCACGATCCGCCGCAAACTCATCCACGTCCCGGCCCGCATCGCCACCAGCGCCCGGAAAATCCGGCTTCATCTCCCCGAAGCCTGGCCCTGGCAAACAGCATGGCAGGGCCTCTTCGAGCACCTCTACCCGCCGCCGCAACCGGCCTGAACCCACACCAACCAGCCACACGGCGCAACCAGGACCACCAGTGGAACACCCCGACAGCGAGGCCGGATGATCCACCATGCCCAAACACCTCACCGCAGCCAGCCCGGAATTACGCCCGGGACCGGCTGCCGATCGGTGGATCAAGGCTAAGTACGCCGATCAGGAGGACTTTTCCCCGGCACCGCCGGCGCCTTCGGCCCGGCCCGGGGCCTCGGTGTTGACCGGGTTCGATCACATCATCGAGCAGTGGCTGGGCGAGGACCAGCGCCGGCCGCGCAAGCAACGGCATACGGCCAAACGAATCTTCGACCGGCTCGTGGATGAGCATGGTTTCACCGGTACCTATTCTCCGGTCCAACGGCACGTGAAGAAGTGGACGGCCCGGAACCGGCAGGCTGGTGAGGGCTTCACCGAGCTGGTGTGGCCCGCGGGCACGGTGCAGGTCGACTTTGGGCAGGCCGAGGCCATCATCGCCGGGATCCGGCAGGTCCTGCACATCCTGGTGGTGACTTTCCCGTTCTCGAACATGCGCTTCGTGCAGGCGTATCGGGGTGAGACTGCCGAGTGTGTCTGCCACGGGCTGCGGAGGGTGTTTGAACATATCGGGGCCGTGCCCCGGCACATGGTCTTTGACAATGCCACGGGCATTGGACGCCGGGTAGGGACCAAGGTCGTGGAGACGAAGCTGTTTGGTGCGTTCAAGCTGCACTACCGCGCCGAGTCCCGCTACTGCAACCCGTACTCGGGACATGAGAAAGGCAACGTGGAGAACGCGGTTGGATTTCTGCGCCGCAACCTCATGGTCCCCGAGCCCGAGGCCGCCACCTTGGCCGGACTCAACGAGGTTTTACTGGCGCGGTGCGATGCGTTGGCCGCAACGACGCATTACCGCAAGGGCCTGGCCTTGGGTGAGCTGTTCGTCCAGGACCGGGCGGCGTCCCTGGCGTTGCCGGGGGTCGGGTTCGACCCGGTGCGCTACGAATCGCGCAAGGCTGATAAGACCGGGAACCTGCTCATTGACGGGAACACCTACGCCGCCGGACCATCCTTCCATGGGCGGATGCTCACCGTCGGTTTGCGCCACGACGTGGTGCAGATCCTTGATGAACATTCCGAACCGGTCCGGTCCTTCCCGCGGGCCTTCGGCCGGCAGAGCGAGACGATCTTCGAACCCGCGTCCCTGCTGCCGTTGCTGGTGACCAAGCCCGGCGCCTGGGGCCATTCCCCGCTGCGGGCCCTGGTCACCGACCCGGTGCGCGACTGGCTCGACACAGCAACGGCCACCGACCGGCGCCGCCTGCTCAACGCGGTGGATGCCGCGTCCGGGTCCGCCGGCTTCGATGCCGCAGTCCAGGCCGCCGACACCCTGATCCAACGCGGGGACCAACCGGACATGGCAGCCCTGGGGATGCTCGCCCGCCGGCTGGCCCACGGCACCGAACCGGCCGCCGCCAACGTGGACTTGAGCGTCTATGACACCTTCACCACCGTCAACACGAGCACGGGAGAAGTCGCATGAACCCGATCACCGTCCAAGACATCCTCGAAGCCGGCCGGCAGGCGGCCCTGACCGGCACGGTGCTGGCCGAATGGGCAGAGAAAGGCACCCCGAAGCAACGCGAATACCTCCACGGCGTGCTGGTCGCCGAACACGAATCCCGGCAGGAATCACGCCGCCAACGACTGCTGAAATCCGCGAGGCTGCCGGCCCTGAAAACCCTGACGGGCTTCGACTACACCAGTGTCAGGTTCCCCGAAGACTACGGACGCGAAGCCCTGGCCTCCCTGGAATTCATCAACCACGCCCAAGACCTGGTCCTCTACGGAGACGTCGGCACCGGTAAAACCCACCTGGCGACCGCGCTGGCGGCAGCGGCCTGCCAGCAAGGCATCCAGGCACGCTTCTTCACCACCTCATCCCTGGTGATGGCTTTGCGCCGCGCCAAGGACGAAGACCGCCTGGATAAAGAACTGGCCTCATTGGCCAAAAACCAATTAATCGTAATTGACGAACTTGGATATTTGCCGATCGATACCGAAGGAGCAAGGCTCCTGTTCCAGGTCATCGCCGACGGCTACGAGAAACGCAGCCTCATCATCACCACCAACCTCGAGTTCTCCCGCTGGGGAACCGTGTTCGGGGACGACAACATGGCAGCAGCCGTCATCGACCGCATCGTGCACCACGGACGGCTCCTCCAGTTCCGCGGGGAGTCCTACAGAGTCAAAAATGCACTGATGAAATAGGCCAAACGCCGCCATGGCAGGAAACCGAGCCCACATGGCCGGATTCTTAGCGCTGAAATGGCCGACTTAAAGTTGACGAAACACAGCCGGCCTGCAAGGTCCTGCGTGAGCACGGCGTGCAGGTCGCCCCGCGGACCTACCGGTCCTGGAAAGCCAAAGCACCCGCCGCCCGGACCGTCACGGACGCCGCCATCGTCAAGGCGCTAAAGGACACGGCGTAGACACCGGAATCCCTGTACGGACGGCGGAAAATGACCGCCTGGTGAGAATGTCAATCAGACACGAGCCCAATTTGCCCTGGTATCGCAGTCTGACCGGGGACCAGCAGTGGCCTCATTCCCGCGTGGGTCAGGAACGTCAAACGGCCCTGGCCACAACTGGCCAGGCTTCAGCAGCCGATGAGCGACCGCGATTTCGAACAGTGACGGAGCGTTCCGGGAGCACCGCAGCTGAGGATTCCTAGCCAGGATTCCCGGGGGGCCCAGCGCGCAGGAGGGGGATAAAATTATCTCGCGATCGTGGTTGAAACCCATCCGAGGCAGTATCCGGCGAAGACCAACAGGAAGGGTTGCTCACCGGACGGTCCGCGAATGCTGAGAACCAGCATCAGGACCATAGCCCAAGTGATGGCCAGCGCGGTGCTGCAGTACCAGTAGCTCTTGACGCGGCTCATGAAGTTCTTCGTTCCGGTATCGATGGCCTGCTGGTGGTCCGGTGTTCTCAGGCCGGGGGACGTGGCTGGAAGTGGAGTGTTTCAAGATAGTTTTCGTCGTACTTGTCTTCCCGGGGTTCATCATTCGGGAAACCACCGGGAAGTGTGCCCTGGTTCAGGCCAGCCAGAAGGACATGCTCAAGCCCCGGCTCGGTGTTCATGGTCGTTGTCTGGACGGTTCCGGTGGCCAGACCCGGTATTTTGGCGTTGGCCATTTCATCGATTCCGGCCACGCCGGCTGCGACCAGGAGAAACCCCGCGACGGCTGCCAGCCCGGGAACTATTTTTCTTCTCCATGCGCTCATACCCTGATCATGGGCTCCCCACATGGGAACAGGGCACCGATTGCCTATGGGGAGGCTGTGAAAGCCAGTCCGCCCCGATGCTCATCCAGTGCCAGACACCGGCGGTGAGATCCACCGACCTCTGCGTTGTGCCCTGCGCACGGTGAAGTGCGCGGATATTGGGAGGGTAACGGCGTGTCAGGTGCCCGGGCTGCGGTCCAGGTCAAGGCCTTCCGCGGTCGCCAGCCTTCTTAGCTCGTGCAGGATTTCCAGTTGCTGGTTGTTGATGTCCATCAAAAGCTCGATCTCTTCTTTTGCTTTCACGTTGGTGTCGTAGTCGTGCTGCGCCATCGCCGCGGCGATCGCATCCTGGCGCTTGGCGGCGATAAGCAGGATGGCGCCTTGGAGCCCGGCCAGCATGGAGAGCAAGAGGTTCAAAAGAATATAGGGATACGGGTCCCAGGCGTTGTTCGCCAGCGCCCAGGTGTTGATGGCGGCCCAAATCAGCATGAAACCGATGAAGCTTCCCACGAAGGGCCAGCTTCCCATGCCGTTGCGCATGACATCGGCGGCCCGCTGGCCTCGTGTCAGGGATGCTTTGTGCTTGTCGTGCCAGGTCTGTACTCGATTATTCATGCCTCAGAGTAGTCCCGGCGGTTCAGGAATCTACGAGGGACTGAGACAGGCACTCTCAGGAACCGGTTGCCCAACCCGGTGTCAGCGACCGCCCAGTCGGCCAGCCCGACAAGGAGCTGACGGGCCCTACTACCGGGCGAAGCCAGCAGGGATGCCAGGAAGCGGATCCGGCTGCTGGAGCAGGAGAACGAGATCCTGCGCCGGGCCCCGTTTGTCGCATCAAAGCTTCATCGCGTGTTGTCAGCGAAACCCAGTAGGCAGCCCGGAGCACTTGTCCGGTCGGCCGGCCAACCAGCGGCACATTTTCACCACCGAATTCAGATTGGCGGGCTCAGCTTTTTGGGAATCGATGAATTCATACTTGCTCACTGCCGCTGCTCCCGCGCGAAGTAAGCGCTGGCCTTTTTCAAGAAGGCAGTCTCCGCCCGCAGCTCTTGAACTTCGCGCTCGAGCTCCTTCAGCCGGGCCCGTTCCGTCACCGTCAGCTCCGTCTCCGTGCCGCCGTTGGCCTCGCGGTACTTGATCAGCCAGTTGCGGAGCGTCTCGGGGCCGACACCGTACGCGGTGGCCACGTCCTTGATCGGCTTGGACGTGTTGATCACCTCGCGGCACAGCTCGTCCTTGAACTCCTGGGTAAATCGTCTGCGTGATGCTGTCATGCTGATCTCTACTTTCGGTAGACCCGCATTTTAAGAGGGCCCACTGTCCGAGATCTCCGCGGCAGCTCATACCGTGCAGGGGCGCCTTTAGTGACAGCTACTTGGAAGACTTCCAACTAGACGATGCGTTTCTTCCAAATAGGAAGCGATTCTTCCAAATAGGTCAACATCTCACAAAAGAACTAGAAGTCCCAGTCGTCATCCTCGGTATTAACAGCCTTGCCAATCACGTAAGAAGACCCGGACCCCGAGAAGAAGTCGTGGTTCTCGTCGGCATTGGGCGACAGCGCCGAGAGGATCGCCGGGTTCACGTCGGTGACGGATGCCGGGAACATGGCCTCGTAGCCCAGGTTCATGAGCGCCTTGTTGGCGTTGTAGTGCAGGAACTTCTTGACGTCCTCGGCCAGGCCGACGGAGTCGTACAGGTCGTGCGTGTACTGGACTTCGTTCTCGTACAGCTCAAAGAGCAGCTCGAACGTGTAGTCCTTGATCTCCTGCTTGCGCTCCTCGGTCAGGCCCTCGAGGCCCTTCTGGAACTTGTAGCCGATGTAGTAGCCGTGGACGGCCTCGTCGCGGATGATCAGGCGGATCAGGTCGGCCGTGTTCGTCAGTTTGGCCCGTGAGGACCAGTACATCGGCAGGTAGAAGCCCGAGTAGAAGAGGAAGCTCTCCAGCAGCGTGGAGGCCACCTTGCGCTTCAGGGGATCGTCGCCCTGGTAGTAGTCCATGACGATCTGGGCCTTCTTCTGAAGGTTTACGTTTTCGGTGGACCAGCGGAACGCCTCGTCGATCTCCTTGGTGGATGCCAGTGTGGAGAAGATGGAGGAGTAGCTCTTCGCGTGCACGGACTCCATGAAGGCAATGTTCGTGTAGACAGCCTCTTCGTGCGGGGTGATAGCGTCCGGAATCAACGAGACGGCACCGACGGTGCCCTGGATGGTGTCCAGCAGGGTCAGGCCGGTGAACACCCGCATGGTGAGCTGCTGCTCGTCCGGGGTCAGCGTCGCCCACGACTGCACGTCGTTGGACAGCGGGATCTTCTCCGGCAGCCAGAAGTTGTTGACCAGGCGGTTCCAGACGTCCACGTCCTTGTCGTCCTGGATGCGGTTCCAGTTAATGGCTTCAACGTGGCTAAGCAGCTTGACCTTCTCGGTCATGTCATCCCCTAAAAGTTGGGTTCTTCGTGAAGTTAAGCGTACGACGGCGGGCGGGCGCCCGCCGTCGTACCTCAACAGATATCAACCGATATCGGTTACAACATGCAGCTGACGCAGTTGTCCACCTCAGTCCCTTCCAGCGCGAGCTGGCGGAGACGGATGTAGTAGATGGTCTTGATGCCCTTCTTCCAGGCGTAGATCTGGGCCTTGTTGATGTCGCGCGTGGTGGCGGTGTCCTTGAAGAACAGCGTCAGGGACAGGCCCTGATCCACGTGCTGCGTGGCGGCGGCGTAGGTGTCGATGACCTTCTCGTAGCCGATCTCGTACGCGTCCTGGTAGTACTCCAGGTTGTCGTTCGTCAGGTACGGCGCCGGGTAGTACACGCGGCCCAGCTTGCCTTCCTTGCGGATCTCGATCTTGGACGCCACCGGGTGGATCGAGGAGGTGGAGTTGTTGATGTAGCTGATCGAGCCGGTGGGCGGGACGGCCTGCAGGTTCTGGTTGTAGATGCCGTGCTGCATGACGGAAGCCTTGAGCTGGCGCCAGTCATCCTGGGTGGGGATGTGGATGTTCTTGAACAGCTCCGCGACCTTCTCGGTCTGCGGGACCCATTCCTGCTCGGTGTACTTGTCGAAGAACTCGCCGGAGGCGTACTTGGACTTCTCGAAGCCGCCGAAGGTCTGCCCGGTCTGGATGGACAGCCTGTTGGAGGCCCGGATGGCGTGGTACACCACCGAGTAGAAGTACATGTTGGTGAAGTCCAGACCCTCTTCGGAGCCGTAGTGGACCCGCTCGCGGGCCAGGTAGCCGTGCAGGTTCATCTGGCCAAGGCCGATGGCGTGGCTCTGGTCATTGCCGCGGGCGATCGAGGGCACCGAGGTGATGTTGGACATGTCCGAAACGGCCGAGAGGGCGCGGATGGCGGTCTCGATGGTCAGGCCGAAGTCCGGCGAGTCCATGGCCTTGGCGATGTTCAGCGAACCCAGGTTGCAGGAGATGTCCTTGCCGGTCTGGTCGTAGGACAGGTCATCGTGGTACGTCGTGGGCTGGCTGACCTGGAGGATCTCGGAGCACAGGTTGGACATGATGATCTTGCCGTCGATCGGGTTTTCCCGGTTCACGGTGTCCTCGAACATGATGTACGGGTAGCCGGATTCGAACTGGATCTCGGCGAGCGTCTGGAAGAACTCGCGCGCCTTGATCTTGGTCTTCTTGATCCGGGAATCGTCCACCATCTCGTAGTACTTCTCGGTGACCGAGACGTCGGAGAACGGCATCCCATAGACGCGTTCGACGTCGTACGGGGAGAACAGGTACATGTCCTCGTCGCGCTTGGCCAGCTCGAAGGTGATGTCCGGGATCACGACGCCGAGCGAGAGGGTCTTGATGCGGATCTTCTCGTCCGCGTTCTCGCGCTTGGTGTCCAGGAAGCGGTAGATGTCCGGGTGGTGCGCGTGCAGGTACACCGCGCCGGCTCCCTGGCGGGCGCCGAGCTGGTTGGCGTACGAGAAGCTGTCCTCGAGGAGCTTCATCACGGGGATGACGCCGGAGGACTGGTTCTCGATCTGCTTGATCGGCGCGCCAACCTCGCGGATGTTGGTCAGCGCGAACGCCACGCCGCCGCCGCGCTTGGACAGCTGCAGGGCGGAGTTGATGGAACGGCCGATCGACTCCATGTTGTCTTCGATGCGGAGCAGGAAGCAGGAGACCAGCTCGCCGCGCTGGCGCTTGCCGGCGTTGAGGAAGGTGGGCGTGGCCGGCTGGAAGCGGCCTTCGATGATCTCGTCCACCATCTGCAGCGCGAGCTGCTCGTCGCCGCGGGCCAGGTGCAGGGCCACCATGCAGACGCGGTCCTCGTAGCGCTCCAGGAAGCGCTTTCCGTCGAACGTCTTCAGCGTGTAGGAGGTGTAGAACTTGAAGGCGCCCAGGAAGGTCTCGAAGCGGAACTTCTTCTTGTATGCGCGGTTGTAGAGCTCGCGGATGAAGTTCATCGTGTACTGGTCGAGGGTTTCACGCTCGTAGTACTCGTTCTTGACGAGGTAGTCGAGCTTTTCCTCGAGGTCGTGGAAGAACACGGTGTTGTTGTTCACGTGCTGCAGGAAGTACTGGTGCGCAGCCTCGCGGTCGGCCTCGAACTGGATCTCCCCGTTGGGGCCGTAGAGGTTCAGCATGGCGTTGAGCTCGTGGTAGCCCAGGCCCTTGTACGCGGCCGGCATCTCGTGCTTCTCGTGCTTCTCGACGGCGGTGGGCGCGTGCGAGCCCGGGCCCTCAGTTACTGCTGTGTCTGCGACAGTCGTGTCCAAAACTCTTCCAATCCTTCTAGTACCCGCTGGACGTCCTCTGGAGTGCCCATGAGTTCGAATCGATATAGATGGGGGACGTTGCACTTCGCGGCGATGATGTCCCCCGCCATGCAGTAGTTGTCCCCGAAATTCGTGTTTCCCGCGCCGACCACTCCGCGGAGCTGTTGCCGGTTCCTCGGATCGTTCAGGAAGCGGATCACCTGCTTCGGAACGGAGCCCTCTCCCCCGGTGCCTCCGTACGTGGGAAGCACCAGCACGTAGGGTTCGGCTGCCACGAGCGCGGATTCCCTCGCGTGGAGGGGGATCCGGGCGGCGTCGATGCCCAGCTTCCTGACGAAGCGTGCGGTGTTCTCCGAGGTGGAGGAGAAGTAGATGAGGTGGCTGTGGGTGGTCCGCGCAGCGTCCGACGCCGGTACGGCGGCGGGTGCGGTTGCAACCGGTGCCATGGGAGTCACCTCATTTTCAAGCAGTGCTCAGGCTACTGCGACGGCGGCGGCCTGCGCCAGTTCTTCGATCTTGTCCGGGCGGAAACCGGACCAGTGGTCCTGGTCCGTGACGACAACCGGGGCCTGCAGGTAGCCCAGGGCCTTCAGGCGCTCGAGGGCATCCGCATCCTGCGAGATGTCGACGCTCTGGTAGGTGATGCCCTTCTTGTCCAGCGCGCGGTATGTCGCGTTGCACTGAACACAGGCCGGCTTCGTGTAAACCGTAACGGTCATGGTTCCTGTCCCCTTAGTTGAAGTCTTTTTACTGCGAGATGTGTACTGCGTTTTGAACTGAGTCGTTTTGAGCTGAGTCTCTGGTGCGGGGCCTCTTGCTGGAGCCCCTGGTAAGCGTCTGGTGCCAGTAGTCCGGGCGGGCCGATCCGGGACAGGAATCCTTATCCGTTACTGGCCTTGCCTGGCGAGCACTGCTGCTCCGCTGGAACTGTATGTCGATACTACATGTAGTGCACGAGCCCGATATGGACCCCAAGATGATGTATTACAAGTATGTCATTTTATGCACCGCCAGTCCACAGGCAGGGGCCCTCAAAATGTCCGTATTTCCGCCATTTTGCAGGACGAAATCCACAGGCTGTGGAGTACCTATGCACAATTAATCCCCCCGCGTGTCGCGTTGTGGACGGCGTGTCGCGGGCGTGGGACACGGCGGCCAACCGTGCCGTACAACACTGGATCTGGTGTCCGGGAACACGAAAAAGGCGGGCACCGTGGGGTGTCCGCCTTCCGTCAGCCTGAGGCGTCCAACAGCTGCTGCTAGCTGCTGGCCTCGCCCGCTGTCCGGCTGTCCAGCACGATCTGCTGCACGTCGAGGTAGCCGGTCTCGAAGCCGGCGCGGGAGTAGCAGAGGTAGAACAGCCACATGCGCTGGAAGATCTCATCGAAGCCCAGGCCGCGGACTTCCTCGGCGCGGGCCATGAAGCGCTCCTCCCAGAGCCGCAGGGTCTGCGCGTAGTGCTCCCCCATCGCGAGGCGTTCGCGGACCCGGAGGCCGGTCTGCTTTTCGGTGATGTCCTCGATGGCGCGCACTGAGGGGATTACGCCGCCCGGGAAGATGTACTTGTGCACCCAGGTGTAGCTGGAGCGGGTGGCCAGTAGCCGGTCGTGCGCGATCGTGATGGCCTGGATGGCCACCTTCCCGCCCGGGGCCAGGACGCGTTCGATCGTCTGGAAGTAGGTGGCCCAGTACTCGAAGCCCACGGCCTCGATCATCTCCACGGAGAGGACGGCGTCGTACTCGCCTTCGACCGCGCGGTAGTCCTTGAGCTCGATCGTGACGGCGTCGGCGTAGCCGGCGTCCGCGACGCGCTTGCGGGCCAGTTCCTGCTGTTCGCTGGAGAGGGTCACGGAGTAGACCGTGGCGCCGCGCTGGGCGGCCCGGAGGGCGAGTTCGCCCCAGCCGGTGCCGATTTCCAGCACGCGGGACCCCTTGGTGACCCCGGCCTTGTCCAGCAGCCGGTCGATCTTGGCCTGCTGCGCGGCGGCGAAGCCGTCCCAGGCGACGTTCTTCAGGGCCGGTCCCGATTCGGGGAAGAGCGCGCTGGAATAGGTCATGGTGTCATCCAGGAAGGTGGCAAAGAGCTCATTGGAGAGGTCGTAGTGCCGCGAGATGTTGGAGCGCGTGTTCTGCTCGGTGTTGCGTTCCTTGCGCGGCTGGCGCGGCAGGTACAGCGCCCGCAGCTTCTGCAGCGGTTCCGGAACGAGCGATCCGACGCGGGCGGCAAAGACCTCCATGACGGCGGTGAGGTCGTCAGCGTCCCAGTCACCGGCCATGTAGGACTCGCCCAGGCCGATCAGGCCGCCGTCGCCGAGCCGGGCCGCGAAGGCCGCCGGACGGTTCATGGTCATGACGGGGTACGTGTGCCCCGGCATGGCGGCCTTGCCGAGGACGGTGCCGTCGGGGTACCGGACTTCGAGCGGAAGCCGGCGGACGGCGGCCTTGAAGATGGCGTCCGCGGCCCTGCCGGCCACCCGGGCCTTAAGACTTGAGGGCACCGTGGCGATGCTTGGCCAGATGGCGGCGTCGACGGTGCTGGGGGCCTGGGGAACGGTGTACGGCACAGGGCCCGCGGGGACAGCGACGGGGCGCGCAGCCGGTGTGGCCTCGTGTCCCCGTCCTGCGGCGGATCCGGTCGCTTCGGTAATAGTCACTGAACTGCCTCCTGTGAGGGGTCGTGTGGTTTTTTGATGACGGGCAGCCCACGCGCCCAAAGCTTGATGCCCTGCCAGCGGATCTGGGCGCTCACCCGCAGGGGCGCCAGCGGAACCGCGAGCGCGGCGGCGAGGATGTTCCGCACGGTCGCTTCCCGGCGTTCGCCGTCCACTGTGGCGATGAAGGGCTGGTGCCCTTCCCGCTCGAGGACGATCGACACTGCGAGCAGTTCGGCGGGTTCCGGAAGTTTCATCCGGTACTCGCCCGCGAGGTCGTTGAACGGTGAGACGTAGAAGGCCTTGGGCACGCTGGCCCGGCCGGCGTCGTCGGTTTCCAGCACGTAGCAGTGCCGTTCGCCGTAGGTGTTGTGGACCTCGGCGATGACGCAGCGCAGCTCCCCGGCCGCGTCATGGCACCAGAACAGGCTCAGCGGGTTGAAGACGTGCCCGAATACGCGGGCGCTGGCCAGCATGGTGATCCGGCCGCCGTCGAGCTCGATCCCCCGGGTGGAAAGGAACCGTTCAACGTTGCCCCGGAGGGTGCCGGCCGGGTCGCCCAGGTGGTCCGCAACGGAGAAGCCGGCGAGCGGCTTGAGGAACCGGGGCACCGGAGGGAGCCGGTCGACGTCGATGTACCAGCTGTAGCTGCGGTAGGTGAAGGCGTTGCGCAGCGGGGTGCGCCGCACATGCGCGATGGAGGTGCGGTAGATGGCTGCCGGCGCACTCATGCGCGCTCCGCGGAGACGGCGTGCAGATCCGGGTCGATGGCGACGGCACGGTACTGCCCGTTGAGCCCGGCTGCAGTCTCGGCTGCAGTATCGTCCGAGGACGCGTCCCAGTCGCGTCCGAGCCTTGCTGCGGCCCGGACACCGGACAGGGCGCCGTCCTCATGGAAACCCCAGCCGTGGTAGGCGCCGGCGAAGGCCAGCCGGCTGTCACCGAGCTCGAGGATCTGCTGCTGGGCCCTGAGGGACTCCGGGGTGTACTGCGGGTGCTCATAGACCATCCGGTCCAGCACGGTGCCGTCGGCGATGAGCCCGGATTCGCCCAGGCTCACGATGTAGGGCCGGCCGTCCGCCGGTTCCAGCCGCTGCAGCCGCGTCATGTCATAGCTGACCAAGACCTTGTCCGGCCGGGCGTCGCAGGACGGCAGCCGGTAGTTCCACGAGGCCTTGGCATTGTCGCTGGAGGGCAGCACGGCGGCGTCGCGGTGGAAGACGGTGTGGTTGACCGAGTACGGCATCCCGCCCAGGGCTGCCTGCTCCGCGGGCGAGGCATCGGAGAGCATGCGCAGCGCCTGCCCAGGGTGTGTGGCGATCACGACGGCGTCGAAGCTCTCGGTGTTGGATATGCCGCCGCCGTGCTCCGTGGTCAGCTCCACTCCCCCCGGATGGCGGCGGACTGCCGTGACCGGGCTCGCGAGCCGGATGTCCGGCAAGGTGGCGGCGAGCTTGTCCACGTAGCTGCGGGACCCCCCGGTGACCGTGCGCCACTGGGGTGAACCCGCGACGCCGAGCAGTCCGTGGTGGCCCAGGAAGGTGAACAGGTAGCGGGCCGGGTAGGCCAGCGCGGTGGCGGGGTCGCAGGACCAGACGGCGCTCACGATCGGGGTCATGAAGTGCGAGATGAAGTAGCCGCTGAACTTTTCACGGGACAGGAACTCGCCGAGGGTCGGTTCCGGACCGGTCGGTTCCGGACCGGCCAGTGCGGCCCGGTCCGTCTCCGTTGCGGCCATCCCCGTCTCCGCGAGCAGGGCACGGGCCCGGCGGTAGAAGCGCATGACCTCCACCAGCATCAACAGGTACCGGCCGCGCAGCAGGGTGGACGGCCGGGGAATGATGCCGCGGCCCTTGGCCCGGGCACCGGCGTATTCGAGGCCGCAGCCGTCGCAGCGGATGGACATGCTCATTTCCGAGTCCTGGGTTTCGACGCCCAGCTCGGCGAAGAGCCGCAGCAGCGTGGGGTAAGTCCGCTCGTTGTGGACGATGAAGCCGGTGTCGACGCCGAGGAAGGAGCCGTCGGCCTGCGGCATGTCGTGGGTGTGGGCGTGGCCGCCGAGCCGGGTATCAGCCTCGAAGAGGGTGACGCTGTCCTGCTGGTTCAGGACGTAGGCGGCGGTCAGTCCTGCCACGCCGCTGCCAATGACGGCGACGCGCCGGCCCTCCGGGATCCCTGCTGCTTGCGACACTGATCTGCTCCTGTTGGCTTGCCGAAAGTTGGCTTGCCGAATGTTGGCTTGCCGAAATCGTCCTGGTGAATCGTCTTATGGGCAATTCGTAACCAAGGGGCAGCCGGATGAGTGTGAATTCCCAGCGGCCGCCTTCCCAGGGATTCTCCGGCATGAACCGCGCCGCGCCGTGGAGGCATTCCGCACGTGTCCCGGCGCGGCCGGGCAGCGGCGGCGCACGGGACGGGTCCCGGCCCGGCCGGATCGGCACGGATATGCCAGAATGAAGCGGGATTCCAGCTCCCGCCTCACTGCAACCACTGAAGGGCAGCCCTTGATCAACCCCGTCCATCTGCGGACCCTCGTTGAAGTGATCCGGCTGGGCTCCTTCGCGGCGGCCGCCGGCAGGCTCGGCTACACGGCGTCGGCCGTCTCGCAGCAGATGTCCGCCCTCGAACGCGACACCGGGGTCACCCTGTTCCAGCGCTCGGCGCGCAGCATCCAGCCCACCGAAGCCGCCGTCGTCATGACGCGGCATGCGGCCAAGGTGCTCACCGACATCGAAGCGCTCATGGCCGCGGCCTCCCGGACCCAGGACTCCACGAGCCAGGAGCTCCGGCTCGGCATCTTCCCCAGCCTCGCCACCTATGTGCTGCCGCGTATCCTGCAGAACCCGGCGTGGAAGAAGCTCGGGATCGATCTCCGGGTCTCCGTGGCTGAACCCGCCCAGACCATCCAGGGCCTGCGCACCGGCGGCGAACTCGATGTGGCCCTGGTCTACCAGGTGGGCCAGTCCGGACTCGCCTGGCCGCACACCGTGAACCGGCAGTGGATCGGCGACGACGACTTCCGGGTGGTGCTGCCCGCGGCGTGGGGCATCGGCACGGATTCGAAGGTCGCCGCGGACCACCTGTCCGACATGCCCTGGATTGTGCACCACCCGGGCACGTCCGACGCGACCGTGATCGAGCGGCTCTTCGCCAGCTGCAATCTGCACCCGCGGGTGGTGGCCTACAGCGACGATTTCCACGCCAGCCTGGAGATGGCGGCGGCCGGGCTGGGCGCCGCCCTGGTTCCCGAACTTGCCCTGCTGCACCGCCCGGCCGGGGTGGTGGTCCTGGACGTCCCGGAGATCCGGCTGGCCCGCAACGTCTTCGCCCTGCTGATCAACGAGAAGCAGACGGCGAAGGTTCAGCTGTTTGTTGAGCTGCTCGCGGACACCATGCACAAGTTCGGACCAACTAGCGCTTCTTGAACAGCTTCCCCGCCGGCGCCACGAGGGCGCTGATGATGCTGATGATCCTTTGCTTCGTCTTGTTGTACGGCGGGTAGATCAGTTCCAGGGTGTCCGGCCAGTATGGTTTGGCCAGGCTGGCCCGCTCGTGTGAGAAGGTGCGCACCGAGTGCTCGCCGTGATAGGCGCCCGTGCCGCTGCCGCCCACGCCGCCGAACGGCAGGCCCGGAACGATCAGGTGCGCCGCGGGCACGTCGAAGCACAGTGCCCCCGAGCTCGTCCCCTCTGCGAACGCCCGGCGGGTTTCGGCGTCATTGCTGAACACGTACAGTGCCAGCGGCTTGGCCCGGCCGTTGATGATCCGGATCGCCTCCTCGCGGCCGCTGACCGGCACCAGCGGCAGCAGCGGGCCGAAGATCTCCTCGTCCATCACGGTGTCCCCCGGCGCCGGCCGCAGCAGCGTCGGGGCAAAGTACAGGCTGGCGGCGTCGCGCTGCCCGCCGTGGACCACGGTGCTGCCGTCCGCGAGCGCGGCGAGCCGTTCGAAGTGGCGGTCGTCGACGATCCGGCCGTAGGACGCGCTCAGGGCGGAGTCCGGCCCGAACAGGGAACGGATGGCCTTGACCAGCTCGCGCTGCAGGGGCTCCAGCACCTCGTCCGTGGCCAGCACGTAGTCCGGCGCCACGCAGGTTTGCCCGGCATTCATGAACCGCCCCCACGCAATCCGTTTGGCGGCCTTGGACAGGTCCGTGGACGAATCCACATACGCCGGAGACTTCCCGCCCAGCTCCAGGGTCACCGGGGTGAGGTTCTCGGCCGCCGCGCGCAGCACCACCCTGGCCGCGGCCTCACCCCCCGTGAAGAAGATGTGGTCAAAGCGTTCCGCCAGCAGGGCGGTGGTCTCGGGGATGCCTCCCTGCACCACCTCGGCCGCGCCGGGCAGATACTCCGGAAGCCAGCGCGCCAGCGCCGCGGAGGTAGCCGGAGCGTGTTCGCTGGGTTTGAGCACCACCGTGTTGCCCGCGGCGAGGGCACCGGCCAGCGGGGCGAGCAGCAGCTGCAGCGGGTAGTTCCACGTACCGATGACCAGCACCACGCCGAGCGGGGTGAGCTCGGTCCACGCCCGGGCGGGCCGGACCGCCAACGGCACCGGCACGGGCCGGGGCCGCAGCCAGGATGCCAGGTTCTTCTCCAAATGCGCGGCTTCGGCTGTGACAAACCCGATTTCCGTCAGCAGCGCCTCGGTGCCGTGCTTGCCAAGATCACTGCCGAGGGCCGCCACGATGTCCGCCCGCCGCTCGGTCAGCATCCGGCGCAGATTGCGGAGCTGCACCAGCCGCCAGGCCAGCGGGCGGGTGGCGCCGCTGTCAAAAAAGTTCCGGGCGCGGGCGGCGGCAGGGGCAACGGTTTGCATCCGCTCAATGTACCCGCCACGGGCCGCGGGGCCGGTCCGGTACCGGATAAAACCTTGGGGATGCTGGAACGGAGCGGTTTTCAGGACTATGTTGAAGATATGAACAAGGTAGCGAGCAAGCACTTCGGAGACGTCGAGCTCAACCACGGAAGGGACCACAACTTCACCGCCAAGCACGAACTGGCGGGTCATCCCGTGGAACTTGACCTGAATGTCAACGCGCATGACCGCTTCGACGAAGCAGCCATGCACAAGGTTGACTACCGGCTGCGCTTCCTGCCTGAACTCGTGGACCAGGTCCGCGAAATGATCGCCGAGGAACTCGAGCAGGAGGGCACCAGCCCGCAGGAGTACCGGCACTTCCATTGCAACGCGATCAAGGACGAGCACCTGAAGAAGGTGTTCGGCGTCCAGGACAAGAGCCAGCTCACCGACGAGGTCTTCCTCAAGGCGCTGAAGCTGGGCCACGTGGGCATCTTCCCCGGCCAGCCGGAACGCTATTTCGTGCTGGACTTCACCCTCGGAGTGCATTTCACCGATGAGGTCCTGGTGGCCTCGGCGGACGAGGACGGCGTCGTGGACGACGAGATCCTCTGGGAGTCCTGACTCCGCCGCCGTCGCAGGACACAGCGGAACGTACGACGCCGGCCGGTCACCTTGCGAGGTGACCGGCCGGCGTCGTACGTGGTTGAGCGTGCTACTTAGCCGCCTCCAGCAGTTGCGCGCGGACCGTCCGGGTGGCGTGGACCAGGTTGCGCAGGGACTCCTCAGTCTCGGCGTAGCCGCGGGTCTTCAGGCCGCAGTCCGGGTTGACCCAGAGCTGGCGGGACGGAACGTGTTTGACGGCGGTGCCGAGCAGTTCGGTGACTTCCTGCTCGCCCGGGACGCGCGGCGAGTGGATGTCGTAGACGCCCGGGCCCACGCCGCGGCCGAAACCGTGGGATTCGAGGTCGTGGACAACCTCCATGCGGGAGCGGGCGGCCTCGATCGAGGTGACGTCGGCGTCGAGGCCGTCGATCGCGTCGATGATGGCGCCGAACTCGGAGTAGCACAGGTGCGTGTGGATCTGGGTGCTGTCCCCGGCGCCGGCCGTGGACAGGCGGAAGGACTTCACGGACCAGTCCAGGTACGCGGCCTGGTCTGCCTGGCGCAGCGGCAGGAGTTCGCGCAGGGCGGGCTCGTCCACCTGGATGACCTTGATGCCGGCGGCTTCGAGGTCCGCGATCTCGTCCCGGAGGGCGAGGGCGACCTGGTTGGCGGTCTCGCCGAGGGGCTGGTCATCGCGGACGAAGGACCACGCCAGGATGGTGACCGGACCGGTGAGCATGCCCTTCATCGGCTTGTTCGTCAGGGACTGCGCGTACGTGGCCCATTCCACTGTGATCGGGGCGCTGCGGGTGACGTCGCCCCACAGGATGGAGGGACGGGTGCAGCGTGAGCCGTAGGACTGGACCCAGCCGTGCACGGTGACGTCGAAGCCTTCGAGGTTCTCGGCGAAGTACTGGACCATGTCGTTGCGCTCGGGCTCGCCGTGGACCAGGACGTCGAAGCCGAGCTCTTCCTGCAGCTCCACGACGCGCTTGATCTCGTCCTTCATGAGCTGCTTGTACTGCTCGGTGCTGAGCTCGCCCTTGTTGGCGCGGGCCCGTGCGGTGCGGATTTCGCCGGTCTGCGGGAAGGAGCCGATGGTGGTGGTGGGCAGCGGCGGCAGGTGCAGGGCCTCGGTCTGCGCGGTCTCGCGGACGCCGTACTCGGAGCGGCTGAAGTCGGCGTCGGTCAGCGCGCCGATGCGGGCCCGGACCTCGGCGCGGCGGACGCCCTCGGCGCCGGCGCGGTCGGCGATGATGCGGGTGGCTTCATCGATGGCCGGCTGGACATCTGCTTCGTCACTCAGCAGGCCGGCGAGGGTGACAACCTCGGTGGCCTTCTGGTCGGCGAAGGCCAGCCAGCTGCGCAGCTGCGCGGACAGCTGGACTTCCTCGTCGACGTCGTGCGGGACGTGCTGGGTGGAGGTGGAGGTGCTGACGGCCAGCCTGGCGACAGACTTCTTGAGCTCCGCGATCTTGTCCGCGGAGGCCTGGAGGTCGTTGCGCCAGATGTTGTGGCCGTCCACGACGCCGGCGACGAGGGTCTTGTTGCCCAGCGCGGCCAGGGCAGCGGCGGAGGGGACCTCGCCCTTGAAGACGTCAAGGTGCAGGGCGTCGATGCCGGTGGCGGCGAGGGTGCCGAGCTGGCCGTTGAGCGCGCCGTAGGGGGTGGAGACGAACAGCTGAGGGCGGCTCGCCGCGGCGGAGAGGACCTCGTAGGAACGGGCGACGGCGGCCTGGATCTCGACTGCGGGGATGTCCTGGTCCACCACGAGGGCGGGTTCGTCCAGCTGGACCCAGCTGGCGCCGGCGGCGGCGAGCTTCTCGAGCAGGGCGGCGTAGACGGGCAGGACGTCCTCGAGGCGGGACAGCGGGCTGAAGCCGGCCGGGGCGTCGTCGGAGGCCTTGCTCAGCAGCAGGAACGTGACCGGGCCGACGAGGTACGGGCGGGTCTCCACACCGTTGGCGAGGGCGTAGGCGAACTCCTCGACGATCCGGTTGGAGGTCAGCGCGAAGCTGGTCTCCGGACCGATCTCGGGGACGAGGTAGTGGTAGTTGGTGTCGAACCACTTGGTCATTTCGAGCGGCTGCTGATCCTTGGTGCCGCGGGCGAGGGTGAAGTAGCCGTCGATGTCGAGCTGGCCCTCGGCGTTGAGGAGCTTGCCGAAGCGGGCCGGCACGGCGCCGAGGTGGGCGGCGGCGTCGAGCACCTGGTCGTAGTAGGAGAAGGTGCCGGGAACGGCGGCGGCCTCGGTGAGGCCGAGTCCCTGGAGGCGCTTGGCGGTGCCGAGCTGGATTTCCTTGGCGGCGGCGTCCAGGGCTGCGGCGTCGATCTTGCCCGCCCAGTAGGCCTCGACGGCCTTCTTGAGTTCGCGGCGGCGGCCGATGCGCGGGTAGCCGAGGATCGAGGCGGAGGGGAAGGGGGTGTTCTCTTCAGTCATGGAAAGTCCTTGGTGTTGGTGGTTCGGTGCGGAGGGAAGCTGGTGGTGCCTAGCTGGCGAGCAGGCGGCTGGCAGTGCGCCGCGCGCTGTTGTGGCGTGATGCGCTTTGCCGGTGACCGCGGTGCGGGCGGGGCAGCGCGAGTTTGTCCAGCACCTCGAGGGCGCTGGCGTGTTCGTTGAAGGTGTAGAGGTGGATGCCGGGGGCGCCGGCCGCCAGGGCCGCGTTGGCCAGGTCCACGGTGGCGCTGACCCCGATCCGGTTGCGTTCGGCGTCCGTGTCCGCGGCGGCGAGGCGTTCGAGCAGTTCCGGAGCCGGTTCCACCCCGGTCAGTTCGCCCAGCCGGGTGAGCCGGCGGATGCTGGTGAGCGGCATGACGCCGGGAATGATCGGGATGGTGACGCCGGCCCGGCGGGCACGGGTCAGGAGGTCCGCGTACTGCTCGGTGTGGAAAAAGACCTGGGTGATGGCGAAGTCGGCGCCGGAGCGCTGCTTGGCGAGCAGCACCTCGACGTCGTGGGCCTCACTCGGGGATTCCGGATGCCGGGTGGGGTACGCGGCCACACCGACGGCCACCTTGCCGGCGCACAGCAGCGCCGATCGGCGCTGCTCCACGCGGCGGATGAGCTCGATCAGGTCCTGGGCGTAGCGCAGTGAGCCCTCCGGCGGCGTGCCGCCGTCCTTGGGCTGGTCGCCGCGCAGGGCAAGGATGCCGCGCACGCCGACGT
This sequence comes from Arthrobacter sp. UYCu723, assembly GCF_054059215.1. Classification (NCBI taxonomy): domain Bacteria; kingdom Bacillati; phylum Actinomycetota; class Actinomycetes; order Micrococcales; family Micrococcaceae; genus Arthrobacter; species Arthrobacter sp. UYCu723. The sequence goes on along the minus strand of NZ_JBSSBW010000001.1, from coordinate 3,599,647 downwards.
CCAGCAGCTCGCCGATGATCTCGGCAAGCTCCTGCGGGGAGTTGCCCACGCACGTCAGGTGGGCCAAAGGCCGGAGCGTGGTTTCCTGCACGAGCCTGTTGATCAGTTCGACGGCGTTGTTGCGGTTGGAGCCGCTGGCGCCGTAGGTCACGGAGACGTAGTCCGGGTCCGTGGACTCCAGTTCGCCGATGGTGGTCCAGAGCGATTCCGCAGCCGCGGGCGACCGCGGCGGGAAGAGTTCGTAGGACAGCGCGACGGGTGCTGCGCCCGCCAGATTGGGATGGGTGTCGATAAGGCTTGGTGGAGACATTTGCGTCCTTGGCTGTGGACACTGACGCCAGGACGCCGAAAAACCGGATAACCGGAAGTCCGGAAAACACTGCCGTCAGTGAATTGAGTTTGGGGAACACGGAGAAAACTTCGGCAGGACGCAGCCGCGACTGTTACGCCTGACACGAAGTTATCCGTGAGCAAATGTCAGGCCCACATGGGGGCACCCACACCCTCCTTGGCCGCCGTGGGGCTGGCCTTCAGCGGAGGATCGCTGACACGTTACCTCGGTAACTTGTCTACAACTGTAGGGGCCCCCGCGGGGGCATTCAAGTCGACTGCCGAATTAAGACGCGGCTTTACGCGACATCGCGGGTCCGGACAGAATTTTGTTCGCAGTTTGGGCCGATTGTGTGGTTCCTCGCGGGGGCTTGACACGAGTGAACTCTCGATAAACGACCGAAGTCACGGACGACTGTTTGACCAACCTGTTTGACCAACCCGGAGGGCAGCTCAATGAAACAGCTACAAAGACTGGGGCTTATCGGCCTGCTTCTGGCGCCACTGCTGGGGGCCGGAATGGCCACCGCGGGGATCGCGTCTGCGGCCACCACAAGCTGCCAGCCCGCCACACCCGCACCGACTGACCCCTACCCCGGCACCACGGTCGTGGCCGACAACTTCGAATCAGGAAGCCTGGTTCCGTTCATCGTCCACAGCGCCGGAACCGGAACCGCCACGGTCTCGTCAGCACTGGCACACTCAGGCGGCTGCGCCGGCTACCTGCACGTAACCTCCGACCCCGGCGCCCTGGCTTACCTCTCCGCCCCTCTTCCCGCGGGCACCCCGGCCGCCTACGCAGATGGCTGGTTCAACATCACCACGGCCGGCCTGGCAGGCGGCAACGTACCCTATTTCCGGTTCTTCTCCGGAACCATCCGGGTCGCGGACGTCTACCGGTACAACAGCAACGGCCAGCTCTGGCTGCGCGTGACATCACCAACCGGCGCCTCCGTCTACACACGCCTGCTGGCCTCCAGCATCCCCCTCAGCTCCTGGCATCACGTCGTCACGCACGTCATTGCCAACACGAGCGCCACAACGATAGAGGTCTGGTTCGACAGCGTCATCGTCTATTCCAGCAACCAGGTCAGCACCGGATTCACCACCTTGTCGGCCGTGCAGCTCGGCGCCGAACACACCAGGCAGATGGGTGACAACTACCTCGACGACATCATCATCAAAAGCGGCTCGTAAAAGCAGGGCCGGGCCGGAGACTGCTGTGGAAGCGGAAACCGGGCCGATGGGAGCCCTCCCCATTGCGCGTGTGCGGGACTATCCTGTTGCCATGATCCAGCTTCCAGCCAGCTACCAGGAATATCTCGTCGGCAAGAGCGAGAGCTTCGTCAACACCGTACGGCCCATTCTGATGCAGTCCGCAGCGGACAAGTCACATGGCGTCCGCGTCTCCTACAACCGCGGCCCGACCGGCCACCAGGCGCACCTCGACGAATCCATCCCTTTCGGCACTGTCATCGAGGACATCGACTGATACCTACCCGGGAGGACGCCGGCCCCGGGAGGAGGCCTGCCCCGGCCTACCCCTCGAGCACCTACCCCTCGAGCAGGAGTCGCTGGGATCGCGGAGCGAGCGTGTGCTCGAGCACGAGGCAGGCCGCGCCGACTGCGCCGACGTCTTCGCCGACGCCGGTGCCCACCACCTCGATGGCGTGGATCTTCCGGGTGGCGCTGTTCTCCTCGACAAGCCCCGGGACCAGCGCCAGGTATGCCTGGGAGAGGCCGGTCCAGAACGGGCCGCCGAAGACCACACGGTCCACGTCCAGGGTATTGGTTACGGCCGAGACGGCGCGCGCAACAAGCACGGCGGATCGTTCGATGATGTCCGTGGCCAACTGATTCCCGGCGTAGGCGGCGGCGCAGAGTTCCGCGAAGCTCTCCTGGACCGCGGGGGCACTCCTGTCCTGCCGTGAGCCGTCCAGGACTCCGGCCGCTTCGGCCTGGGCCACCAGCACCTGCGGAATGCAGGAGGACTTGACGCAGCCGCGCTTGCCGCAATCGCAGGGCGGGCCGTCGGGGTCCACGGTGATGTGGCCGATCTCGCCGGCATTTCCGGAGGTGCCGCGCACTACTTCGTCGTTGAGGACGATGCCGCAGCCGATGCCTGTTCCCATGTACATGAACACGAAGCTGCCGGTACCGCTCGGGCCGCCTGCCCAGGTCTCGGCGACGGCCGCGCTGGTCACATCCTTATCCACCAGCGTGGACAGGCCGGTGGCCTCGGCCAGGGCGTCCCGCAGCGGGACCCGGTGCCAGCCAAGCAGGAGCGGCGGGTCAACGACGGTGCCCTCCTCAAGGTCAATGGGGCCGGGCGATGCGACGCCGAGCCCGGCGATCTTGGAGGGGTCCACGCCGGAGTCCTCGACGAGCTGCTTGATCTCCGCAGCAATGGTCTCAATGACGGCACCGGGGTCCGTGCCGGACGGCGTCGTGATCCTGGAGTGCTTGACCACGGCCCCCACCAGGTCCAACACAACGAACGTCACCACGGCAGGGTCAAGGTGCACGCCCACGGCGTACATGCCGGCCGGATTGAGCCGGAGCATGGTCCGGGGCTTCCCCGGGCCGGTGCCCTCCTTTCCGGCCTCGACGATCAGGCTCTGGTCCAGCAGCCGGCGGGAGATGTTGGAAATGGTCTGCGGCGACAGGCCGACGATCCGGGCCAGCTCCACGCGGCTCAGACCACCCGGGGAACGGCGGATGGCGTCGAGGATAACGGTGAGGTTGAAGTCGCCCATGCGGGGCAAATTTGTTCCGCGCCGTGGCGAGGTCTGGCGGATCTCAGTCACTGATTCCCCTCAACGTCTTCGGCTAAGCACTGCTTATCTCAGAATCGTACGTCACGCACCTGTTGCCGCCCACGCACCGGCTTCACACTCCGGCAGATTTCCGGACGCTCACCGTCACCGTGAATTTCGGGTTCCGCCCGACCTCGCGGGTGGGACCGATCAGCCGCTCCAGCGCGGGCCGGTAATGCAGATGGCTGTTGTACACCGTCCACAGCTCCCCGCCCGGCGCGAGGACCCGGCCCGCGGCCTCGATCAGCTTGATACCCGCACCGGCATGGATCGCGGCTCCGATGTGGAACGGCGGGTTCAACAGGACCAGTTCGGCGCTCCCGGCCGGGAGGGAACTCATGGCGTCGTCCTGGAGCGCCTCGATCTGCTGCTGGAGTCCGTTGGCACGGGCCGTGGCCCGGGCGGACTCGACGGCGGCCGCGGACTGGTCGGTGGCGATGACCCGGGCGCCTGGGTTGGCCCGGGCGTAAGTGGCCGCCAGGATCCCCGTGCCGCAGCCAAGATCAATGGCGTGAGCGGCGGACGGCATCCGGGGCAGGAAGTCCAACAGGAACCGGGTCCCGATATCCAGCCCCGTCCCGGCAAAGACGGCCCCGTGGGCGCAGACCGTCAGTCCCAGCTCCGCGTTGCCCGCGGTGACGGGGAAGGGCGGGCCGGCAGTGACCGGCCTCGGGCCGCTGGCCCGCAGGATGCGTGACTTCTGCCGGGCGAGCTGGGGCTGGACCTCGCCGAAATAGCGCTCCAGCACCGCGTTCATGCCCAGGCTCATGTGTTTGACGCGGCCGCCGGCCAGCAGCACGACGTCGGGAGCGGCGTACCGGGCCACGGCGTCGACGATTTCCTCGAGCTCGGCCAGGGACCTGGGCAGCTGGAGCAGCACGGCGGTGGCCCCTTCCAAGAGCGCGGCGCCGAGCGGGAGTTGTTCGAAGCCAGCCGTGATGCCCAGGGCATCGGCGTTGTTGCGCAGCGCGCGTTCGCCGGTGACGAGGTCCTGGTGGACGCGGACCGGCCAGGTTCCGGCTGAAGCGGCGACGGCGTCCAGGCCGAGCGCCCCAAGGGTCAGCGCACCGTAGCGGTCCCCCACGACCGCGAGCCGGCTGCCGGGCGTCAGCATTCCTGCCACGGTGTCCAGCAGGAGCTTGTCCGTCGCGTCCCAGGCCTGGAGGCTGGCTGCCTCAACGTCCGGGAACCTCCGCAGCTGAGAAAAGAGCGATTCGAGATTGTTGTCCGCCACGCGCGGGCTGCCGCCTTGTCTGTTCAGGATTGTCTGTTCAGGATTGTCTGTTCAGGATTGTCTGTTCAGGATTGTCTGTTCAGGATTGTCTGTTCAGGCCTGGGTCTTGAGGGGCCCCAAGGGTTCAGGGCCTGTACCAAACTTATCCTGCTCCGTCAGCATATTGAGGATGCCGGCCACGGCGGCCCGGCCTGCCCGGTTGGCGCCGATCGTGGAGGATGAGGGGCCGTAGCCGACCAGATGGACCCGCGGCTCCGAAGCCACCTGGGTGCCGTCCATCGCGATGCCGCCGCCCGGACCCCGCAGGTGCAGCGGCGCCAGGTGATCGAGCTCGGCGCGGAAGCCGGTGGCCCACAGGATCACGTCGGCGGCCAGGAAGCTTCCGTCGGCCAGCCGCACGCCGTCGGGTTCGATCGCGGTGAACATGGGACGCCGTTCCAGCCCGCCCCGGGCGGCCGCGGCGCGAAGGGCCGGGGTCAGGATCAGTCCGGTCACCGAGACGACGCTCTGCGGCGGGAGGCCCTGGCGGACGCGCTCTTCGACGAGGGCGACGGCGTCGCGGCCGGCCTGCCGGTCGAACCCGGCGTCCCGCCACACCGGTTCGCGCCGCGTGAACCACGTCGTCGCGGTGAGTTGCGAGATCTCGTCCAGCAAGCCGACGGCTGAAATGCCGCCGCCGACCACGATCACATGCTGTCCCCGGAACTCTTCGGCAGAAACGTAGTCCGCGACGTGCAGCTGACGTCCGCGAAAGCCGGAGCGCCCAGGGTAGATGGGCCAGAACGGCCGGGTCCAGGTGCCGGTGGCGTTGATCACTGCCCGAGCGGACCAGTCACCCCGGGAGGTTGAAATCCTGAGGCGTCCGGCCGGGTCGCCGTCCTCCCGGCGGACGGCATGCACCTTGACGGGCCGCAGGATGGCCAGTCCGAGCTCGTCCTCGTAGCCGCCGAAGTAGCGGCTCAGGAAGCTCGAGCTCGCCTCCTCCGGGTCGACGGACGGCTGCGGAATGCCGGGCAGGTCGCTGATGCTGTTTACGGTCGCCATCCGGAGGCTTTTCCAGCGGTGGCGCCACGCCCCGCCGGGGCCGTCCTCAGCGTCGAGCACGAGGTACGTCCGGGCCGGCGCTGCCAGTTCCCCAGCGGCGTCAATACCCGGGGCTTCCGTTCCCGCGGGGACGAAGCCGCGGCGCTGCAGGTGGTACGCAGCCGAGAGCCCGGCCTGGCCGGCGCCGATCACGACGACGTCGGCGGGCCGCGGCATTACTTCCGGCTGCTCAGGAATGGTGGGCCCCGCTCAGATTTTCTTGACGACGCTGGACTTGAGCTGCATGGGGCCGACGCCGTCGACCTTGCAGTCGATGTCGTGGTCCCCCACGCCGCTGGCGAGGCGGAGGCCGCGGACCTTCGTGCCGACCAGGAGCGCCCCCGGCTCGTAGGTGTAGTCGCTGGAGCATTCGGGGCACGGCGGCAGGGTCTCGTTCACGTGCCCAATATTAGCCGTTGCTACCGGGCCGGTCTGGCGGCGGGTCTGGCGGCGCGACGGCCGAAAAACGGTTGAGGCCCTACTCAATGAGTAGGGCCTCTTCGGTGGGCGTCTTGCAGGCGTACTCGAAGATGTCCCGGCAGTTGGACAAGCTAAAGAGCCTCATCGAGCTGCATGGCACGGCCAGCCGAGTCCCAGAACCGGCCCCGATGCCTCCGCGCAGAGCACGGAGGCTGACAGAGGAGCAAGTGGCCAAGATCGCCACGGAGTATGAATCCGGCAAGACCGTCTACGAGATCTCGAAGTCGCTGAAGGTGCCACGGACAATGGTCAGCACACACCTTGCGCGCGCCGGGGTGATCACGAGACATCGGCCGCTGACCGAGAGTCAAATCGACGAAGCAGTTCGCCTCTATGAAACCGGCCTATCACTGGCTCGGGTTGGAGACAGAATCGGAGCTGCGGCGAGAACTGTCCAATTGCGTTTGAGGGAACGGGGTGTTCAGATGAGGGATTCCTCAGGACAAGCGTGTGTCTAGCCTCGCAGATCATGCCCTGATGAAATCCGGCTAGGGGCTGTATTCTTGACACTCAAGTTCATAGAGCTAGGTGTGGGTCCGGGCAAGGGGGTGCAAGTCCTCTCTGGGTCACCGCTATCGGAGTCCTCTCAGCGTTGCTTCCTCTTTTCGCACGAACAAGCAAGCGATTCACGATCAACCGCAGAAATGAAAAGAAGAGAACAGCCAGAAAGGAGGCCACCATGGTCAAAAGCATTTTCCATGTGATTTCGGGTATTGGATGCGGTGTCGTGAGTGCAGTTCTCACCCAGACCTAGCGCTATGAACCGGGCCCTCCCTGATCGGTCCACGCCCAAGTACAGCACAACAAGATCGAGTTCTACGAAGGCCGTCGCCTCATCGTCGAGAACGGCAAGCTCCGTCGCCGACTCAAGTTCCGCAGCTGACCCCCAAAGCCCTACGGAAGAGATGTCGGGCTATCGACTGTCTTCGAGCAATACCCATGTCTTCTGCAAAGGAAGGCTGGCCTGCATGTCTTCAGGAAGCGCGTTGTAGTGCTTGAAGATCGCATCGATGAGATCGTCGGAGTTCCAAACAGCAATCTGAAAGTGCTGCCCAATTAGCTCGTCGCGCGCGGGTTTGGTGATGCCACCGAGGGCCACAAGCAGCCCTTGGTCAGCCTGATTGCGAGACACGGCACCGTGGAGCTTTTGAAGGATATCGTCGCCCACCGGAGTTGGCTGGGACTTGACTTGGACAACCAAGCGAGGCGCGTTCATACCGAAGACTCCAGTTCCAGCAAGGATGTCAATGCCCCCGTCCCGTCCTGGTGGGGAGACAGTACATTTGAAGCCCTCCTGCTCCAGGATCGCAGCGACTAGTTCGGTCAACCGGTGGCCGTCAAACGATTCGCGAACCCGTGAACTGATCCGATCCTTGGTATAGCGCAAGACATCGAATCCAACAGGATCAGCGGCCAGGTCCTCGTCAAGGGCAACAGCTGCGGCCTCCTCCTGCGTGTCACGCGGGGCGCCACGAGACGGACGAGCACCAGGGTCCGCAGCGCCTGTCAAGACCTTGGCTAGCCGCCAAGCGGCGTCATTTCGACGAATCTGACAGACGGTGAGAAACGCGCCGAGTGAATACAGCAAGTCCTGTCCGAGACTGGTTCGAGGCAGGTCCTTTTGAATCCAATCGACAGTCCGAATGTGGCGCCTCCCTGGATCGGGATTCGCAGAATCATATTTGTAGTCACCAGTGATTCGTCCGACCGCAAGATATGGCGTGCCCTTCAGCGGCTGCACCACAACGTCTCCGACCGTCATAGACATTGAGAATGCCATCAACTGGGCCGCATAGTTTATCGTCTGGGGTCTGGTCACTCCAGGAATATTGTCGCGGACCACTTCTCGCATGTGATCAGTATTCATCACCGCGCTGAGGTCCGGGATCTCATGAAATCCGAGTCCTGCGACACCTGAATCCAGAGCCCACTGGTCGCGCTCTCCCGCACGTCCTCCGCGAACCAACCACGCTTTTGCATCCAACGTAAGGCCTCTTGTCTCCAAATCAATCTGTCTACCAAATCGATGCCAACGTATCAGAATCAGTCGACAGACGCCGGACCTAAAGGTCCCCTATGCGGAAGTAGTCCGGGACAACGCCGCTGCCTCCCGGAAGACTTCGGATTGCCGCCGTGTGTCCCAAGCTTCCGACTGCGATATCCACGGCCTCACATGTGGCCACTAGTGAGGCCCAGTCGCCGCCACAAAAGCCTGCCTTCATCAGCACATGCAGATGGCCCTGTCGTTCAAGCTCCGCGAGTATCTTTTGCCCGAAGAGAGAGCTGTGTCCATAGCGGTTGCGGGCAGCTTGCGCGAACAAGTATGGCGACCACGCCGGAACGATGCTGGCATATTGGCCAAGAGCGCGATCAAATTGCTGACTACTTTGACGAAACGACGCCTCTGCATTTTCCAATCGGTCAACATCATTTGTGCCCATCGCTTCATCCACGGCACCCTTGGCCTCGAGTCGCGCTTGACGAATGGCCTCAATCTTTGTGATCTGCAGGTTGGAACCGCTCAGGCTGAAGGTAGCTTCAACCAAACGCAAGAATTCGAACGCATCCCAGGCTTCGTCGTATGCGCCGGCCCCAACATTTAGATGATCAACGAATAGAGGGGCCAAGTGCTCAAAGAGGCGTTTTCCTGCTTTGTCCGCACCACCATAAGAACGAACGGGCTCAAAGCCGAGACAGAACTTTGCAGGCCCCCGGTCAGGATCCTCTGCCACCGTGGTCAGCAATCTGTGAACCAGGTCAAAACGCCTTGCCGCGACCGCGGCGACACCGGAAGCATACAAGAGCTGTACGCCGCTCACTTTGGGCAGCTCAAGTACGTTGACTAGGCCGCTGCCGCGACTTCTCGTTGCCAGTCGAGGAATTTCATCCATCCACCACCGATCCGTCGAATCGTCGCCCCAGTAGGCAGATGTAGCAGCCAGGCCCGCAAGGATGGTTGTTGCCTCTTCGACGCGGTCCACCATGGCGCGATATCCACCGTTCGGCGATTCCTCGCCGGACATACAGGTCGCTAAGTCTTTCTGGGACTGAAGTGTGTCGACTTCCTGCTTGATCTGATCGTGCAGACCTATGGCAGTCGGGCGGCCGGCCAAATAGCGCTTGGCAGATGCCACTGTGGTCGCAAGCGTCAGAGGATGGCGGCTTTGCCTATCAGCCAGGGATGCCACGGCGTCGGAAAGTCTGCCCAGTGCGGTGTCAGCGTCCGCAGCTACGTGGACCGCGCCAATGCTCGATCGGAGGCTATCTGCAACTTCGCTGAATTGCCCCGGTTCGACCCAATACGGCTGGTAGACACGGCGTGAACTGGCCGCGATAGCGGACCTTAGGGCTGGATCGTAAGTTGCGGACCATCCTACGAACACCAACCCGTGGTCATATGTGATCCGGCTGAGAAAGTCCTTCGTCGTGGGGCAGTATGCTGCCAGCTCCGACTTTGTATTGAGCATTGCCGTTGGGTTCAAGTAGTCCCCGTGGAGGTGGATGACCACGGAAGACAGTGTATGTAAGGGAGCCATTCCTTCAATATCAGACGGCTGGCTGATCACGACCGGCTCAATGCCTTCGTCTTTCAACGCCGTCTCCATAAGGCGGTCGAAATTGAGCGTCAGAATGACTCTCACGACTCCCTCGGCCACTAGCCGGGCGATGGAGCGATGCGCGAGGGTCGGTTCCTTCAGCCGCTGCTCGCGTTCTTCCTCTGTCGGCTCGAAGAAGTGTTTGAGGAGGCTCTGGCGAGTATGTTGGGTCGGCGCCAAGTGCTCGAGCAGGCTCTCGTATGTGGGCTCGTTCCCGAACTTGTCTGCATACCAGGCCACGGTGTCGTCGGGCTGCTCGCCATAGACCGTTGCCAATTTGGCGAGCAACTCCGTTTGAACGCCCCATGCAGACGGCACACCGCTGGGAACTGAAATTCCAGCGCCAAGCACAAACGTGTAGGAGCCGGGTGATGAGTGCATCGAAAACGCTAAGCTGATCAGTTGGTCTAGCTGCGACTCATTTGTCGAAAGCACGTAATTCTCCCAGGAGGTTGGCGGAACATCCCCACTGTAGCCAACGGCAGCGACAACGAAGCCCAGGGACGAAAGCAGACACTAGCCGGGAAACCAAAGAGGGAAAGTGCACTAAGCAACCGCGTCCATGCGTTGTGTCCGAGGACCTACATAGGATGAATATGCCAATGGCGCACGTCATCGCAGGTCAGCAGGCTGCACTGGATTTCGAGTAAGACACTCAAGGTGGCGACGTGAGGGCGTTTTGCAGGCCTACTCGAAGCAATCCCGGCAGCTGGGCAAGATCCGAAATCTCGTCAGTATATATACAACCGCCAACAGGATCCCGGATCCAGACCCGGCGCCTCGGCGCAGAGCACGGAGGTTGACTGAAGAACAGGTGGCCAAGATCGGGTCAGAGTACGAATCTGGCAAGACCGTCTACGAGATTTCCGAGTCGCTGGAGGTGCCACGGACGATGGTCAGCACACATCTTGCGCGCGCCGGAGTGATCACCAGACGTCGGCCGCTGACCAATGGCCAGATCGATGAAGCAGTTCGGCTCTATGAATCCGGTCTCTCACTTTCTCGGGTTGGCGACCAGATCGGGGCGGCATCGAGAACGATTCAGTTGAGGCTGAGGGAGCGGGGGATCCAGACCCGGGACACGACGGGGCGCAACAGGTAACTCTAACCAATCCCAGATAGTGAACTCCGGGGAGATGCTGGAACATTGCACTCCGCTCACTTGTCTGGCCCACGGCCAGGCCAACGTAGGCTACTCGAGCTATAAGTGCTCGACTTTCTCGGCTGGCCAGTAGAGTCATCTTTAAGCCAAGAGATCGTCGACTTTGAGGGAGCAGATTTGAGGATGGGGGCCAATGTCTGAATTCCAGAACAGCGGGTCTGCGCATCAAGTGCCGGGTCTCCAGCAACCCACCCTCCTTTCGGGCAAGACGGACGCGCTCGCTGAACTCACGTCAGACAGATCTGGCTACGAGACATTTTCAAGATACCGCTGGCAAGCAAAACAGTCAGTGTGGCAATGGCTAACCTGCCTGAGTTCAGTTGATCCGCCCGCGGCAATTGTTTGTGAGCACGTCGAAGACATAGTGATCGTCTATAACTCCAAGCTTCGTTTCGCACAGCTCAAGACCCGTGACAAGGGATCGTGGAGCGCCAGTAGGGTGTGTTCAGAAGGGCACGGTATCGACGCCTTGATCCGTTCGTTTCTGGAAGCCGAAACGCACGGCCTACACGAGGTGAGTACCTTTGAGCTCTGGCTGGAGGGACCAATGGCCGAGGCACGGGAAACTGTCAGTTTCTTCTCCGCCCCGCCGGTGGCCGGCCTCAAGCTCCGTAGGAAGATCATGGAACTTGGAATGCCTTCCAAAAAACTGGATAGCTTCCTTGACCGACTCGTCATTAAGCCCCAGCAGCCAACTCGCCTTCACATCGATGCCGTGATCTTGCAGTACATTGGAGCCCTTTGGCCCGCGCTTACAACGCCCGAGCGAGAGAACCTGTTCAGCACGCTTCTTGTGGCCGCACAACAGGCTCAAGCTAACGAGCCAAGTCTGTCCAACGTCGTGGCTCGTCTTGCCGAACAGATCCATGATTTACCGGCGAATGCCCGCGACTCCGCGAGCATCGAAATGTTGGGGTTGGGAGCCCTCACTAATCAGACCTTAACAAGAACATCCCTGATGTCCATAGTTCCGCCTCTTCCGGACAGTTCTCGAGAGGACCTCCTGACAAGGATCAGAAACGGGGAAGTGACGTCTGCCCTGGAACTAAAAATGCGGGCTGCCGGTGTCTCCAAGGAAAAGATCGACATGGCCCAAGGACTACGCGCGGATGCTGAGATAGGTCGCCAAGAAATCCTTGGAAGTCGGCCGGACGCTGGTACTGTTCTGGCAGGTCTGGAGAAACGAGTTCTTCAAACAGCCGAAGCAACCGCTGCGCGCGCAAAGTTGATGGCCGGGGGCAATCCTGCAATCGCAGCACAGCCTGGAGAGTATGTGGTTGCCGAGCTCTTGAGTCAACCGATGCATCTCGCGTACCTCGACAGCGACAGGATTTTCCAATCGGACAGCAACTTAGTGTTCGGTTTTCTGTGCCACCTTTCTGATACCTGCAAGTACTGGTGGCAAGCTTCGTGACAGAAAACCAAGAAACACATCTCTATGAATCGCAGGCAGGCCCGGCGTCGAGGTGGCAGCAGTTCCGCGCTACCCCTGAAGCAGAAGCACGCCTCCTCTTGCTTATCGACGGATTCAGCAGGAAGACGACGGGCCCGCGGACACTCGAGGGACGCGTAAAACTCGCGAAGCTGGACTTCCTCCTTCGATATCCACACCACCTGGCACGAGTCCTGGAGCGACGAAACGTTGACTCGAGGACGCGAACGGAAGTTGTCGATATCGAGGACGCCGCACCAATAGACAGCCGAATGATGCGCTATCGGTACGGTCCATGGGACCCGGCCTACTACGCGCTATTGGGGGCGCTGATAGGACGGCGCCTGATTCAGGCCCTGCCCCTGTCGGGAAGCAGCGGATTTGGCTACCGTACGACGGCCGAAGGGGAAAGGGTAACCGCAAACCTCGCAGCAGATGATTGCTTCGGCGAGCTCAACGCTCGCATCAGGATTCTTCGTCGCCATCTCGACTTGTCCGGAACGGCCCTTAAGAACCTGCTCTATGACCTGCCCGAGGTTGCAGATGCCACATGGAAGGAGGACATACAGTGAACACGTCCCCAGGCGGTAACACTGGTGACTCGACGTCCACAGCAGTCTCCGCGCCGAAGGATCATCGTCTACGCATTGTCGAGGTCGAGTTGCTGGGCGGCGGCCGCAATATTCAGCTGTTTCCATCTTTGAACTTCGTTCGCGGAGATATCACAACCGGTAAGACAACCTTCGTTCGATTACTCCGGGCCCTGCTGGGCACAGTGCCCGACGTTCTGCCACCTGAAGTAGGACTTGTCCGGGCGCTGCGAGGGACAGTCCAGCTTCGCAGGAACACTTGGCACGTCTATCGTCCGCTAGTAACCACTCGGACCGCGCCTGTTGAGGTCGCTCGCTTTGATGCCGACGACGACACTCTCTCACAAGAGGCGGTCCGCCTGCCGGCTTCAGGCGCCGAAGCATCCTATAGCCGGTTTCTCCTTGATCAACTGACTCTGCCCGCTGTGAGCGTCCCCGAGGCTCGAACCGACCCCACCTCGAGGTTGTCTGCAGTCAGTATGACCGATTGGCTGGGGTACTGCATCGTCACCGGTGATGAACTGGATTCGGATGTATTCGGTCACAAGGACCGCTTCAAGAACCAAAAGCGACGGTGGATCTTCGAATTAGCCTACGGTTACTACGACGTCGAGCTGGCCGGCTTGATCGCCAGGCGCCGAGGGGTGGAACTCCGTCTGGACAGCCTTGATAGAGAGGCAGAAATCATCCGGCGTTTCCTGGAAGACACGCCTTTCTCCGACGCGACCGCGATTCAGGGGGAAATTTCAGACAAGGAACGAGTACGCAATTCTCTCGAGGAGCATCAGCGGACAGTGGCTCAGGAAACCGTGGACGCGGCCGAAGTCGGAGATCTCCGCAAAGCTGTTCTGGAACACCGGAAGACGCAAGATAACTTACAAGCTGAAGAGGCGTTCCTCACGACCCAACTTGCCGATCTGCAGGAACTGAGACGTCAACTTATCAGCCAATCAGCGCGATTGACCCGCGCCATTGTTGCCGACGAATGGCTGGTGGACTTCGACTTTGTCGTCTGTCCGAGATGTGGCAACAGCGTCGAATCGCACCGCGGTGGTGACGGCCATTGCTATCTGTGCTTGCAACCAGAAACCTCGACGACTTCGCGTGAATCGCTTCTAACCGAGCAAGACAGGGTTATTAGTCAGGTTTCTGAGACTGATCGCGTTCTGGAATTGCGTCAGCTGTCGCTCGAAAAAATAGGAGCACAGCTTCTATCCAACGAAGCGGTCTTGCATCGCTTGTCCGCTGAGTTGGACCAAAGAACCGCGGCATTTGTTTCGGACGGTGCTGCCATTATTCGTGCGCAAGCCCGAGACCTGGCTACGGTCAGTGCGGAGATCGAAAAACTCAACGACTACGCCTCACTCGTTTCGCGTCACCAAGATCACGCTCAAGTTCGTAGGGAACTGGAAGAGGAACGTGACGACATCAGCCATGCAATAGAGAGCCGGGAAGCCAGCCAGCACGAAGCCGACGAAAACCTGCAAGCGCTTGAGAAACGAATGCTCGACTATTTGGAACGACTACACATTCCACAGTTGGGAGACCTTCTCACGGTCAGGGTCAATCGAACGACATACCTACCCGAAATTAGCGGCAGATCGTTTGATGAGCTTTCCAGCCAGGGGCTTAAGACGCTGGTCAATGTTGCTCATGCACTCGCCCACCACACGGTCGCCATTGACAGAGGCCTACCTTTGCCCGGGTTGCTCGTACTCGATGGGATCTCAGCCAACGCCGGCCGCGAAGGGTTTGATCGCGACCGGATAAGCGACATGTATCGATTGCTAATTGAAGTCGGGGAGGAATACAAGGACCACCTTCAACTAATTGCCGTGGACAATGACATACCCGCATCAATAATCGAAGATGTCAGGGGTCTCATTGTTCTCGAACTCAGCCAGCAAGACAGGCTAATCCGTGTCATCCCAAGCAATGATGCCTGACCACATGGACTGCCCAAGACTCACGGCATATCTGGGCAGCCCCGCACTTAGCGCGTCCGGACATCCTGGGCACTATCTCACGCACAATAGTTCACAGCCTCAGGCGTCGTCCGGTTGAAGCAGTTCCTGGCCGATGACCGCCATGCCTCGGACGATCTGGGCCATCGTCTCATTGCGTCCTGACGGAAGACCGGAATGCCATACCGACCTGGTACTTGATAGGGTAATAACGCCCACCGGCAGGCTGCCTGCACTGCCTGTTTGGACCCGAATAGGAACGCACAAATACGATCTCCATCGGCTGGTTATTTCCTTTTTGCCATCCCGCAATAATCGACTGGCGTCCGTGTGTTGCACCCTACCGTCCTGGAACGCGCGCAGCGAAGCGTTTGCGGAGTAGAGGCTAAATTCTTCACGTCTAAGTACAGACTCATCAGTGAAATAGCCGGCCGAACTTGCAACGAGCGAAAGTCCTCGTCGTGCTGAGGGATCCTCTCGAACCCAGAGTTCCAGTCTGAGAGATTCATCCTCGCCGATATCGTCAGGGTTGTAAGTCAGAAAATCTCGTCGAAGTTCGTCTAGAAAACCGCGAGAGTCAGCCGCAAAGTTATTTAGAAAATCGACATCGATAAAGTTGTCTTTCCAGTCCGACCACCAGCCGAGGAGGCGTTGTCCATATCGATCTGACCATGCATCATAACTAACACTATCGACTGTCCGCACAAGGTCAGCCTCAAGACAAAACTGCGCAATTTGAAAGTAGAAATCAGGAATAAGAATATTAAGGCCCAGGAGCTCACCTCTGCGCATAATATGCTTCTTTGATCTACTCGTGTCCTGCCGAGTCAGAGTTTTCTGCGCATACTTTGTGGCCTGGATTGGCATTATTGCAAATTTGCTTATTCTGTTCTTTTTTCGGCTTATCGACAGAGCCTCGACGAGAGGAGGATCGGTAAGGCTCGACCCGAGAATTAATACTGCAGTGTTCGGTCTGCGGAAGCTGCTCGCCAAGAACTTGACTGACCTATCGTGAGTCTCCTGGTAATCGATCTCACTTAGGACTAGTCTCCCTCTGTGGCCACCGTCTTCATTGACTCGACCGTGAAGGTACGCCAGATTTATTCCGTCCGTAAGCTCCCTTGCCTGTAAGTTTGTGTCGATTACATTCAGCCCTATTGGCTCGGTGGGATGGCGACTCTTGTCGCCATCCAGAATTATCTTGACGGCGTCTTCGATAAGCGTGTCGTAGTTAGTCGTAATAACGGTGACTTGCTTGCCGGACATACTTGTCCCCGTGGCTAGGCGCGCAATGAATTCAACGAGCGACCCGCTAGACCAGTGCGATCTTTTGTAGAGACTTATTGCAAGTCGCGAGCCTAGCGTATTGGCGAGCGCGTCCATCGTGATTGCATCATCCATCGCATATTGAGTAAGGATGGAAGCGACTCGCATTGGGCTGTCTTCGCCACTGATAAGAAGATCGATCTCGTCGTCGGTAGGGTATTCTGGAGAGCGCTTATTGCCATTCTTGAATATTTCGGCGATGAGCGCACCCCATGAAAGTCCCGTACGATCTATTGTTGTTCCGGCTCCACAGTATATGATCAGGTTTCGACTGTTGGAAATTTTATCAATAGCGGATTTTGTTTGTCGAGAATGAAAGAATTCGACCGTGCTGCGTCTAAATAAAGGCTCATCAGGTGCGCTCAAGTACCTGTACCTTCCCAACTGCGTCCGAAAGTCTTACTATTCGAGATTGTGGCTTCGACGCGTTAGCAATACGCGCTGACCTATTTGGGCGATCCAGAAATGCCCCTAGTTCCTTGAGCTTCAGCAAGGCAGTCCGCTCGGCGACTTGGCGCACCCAAGGTATTGCTGCTTCGTTTGGGGCTCCGGCGATGGCGTCGCTCACGAATTTTTCGATGTAGGCTTTCCTGTATTGCTCCCAGGTCTCAGCTTCCGAACTCTCATTCGTCTGTTGTTTACCCACTTCAGTAACCCCTGACTGTGTTGAGAGCGCCGACCGACCAATTGCCTTGCGTGTGTGAGGACGAGAATGGGGTACACCTAAGTCGTGTCCGCAGTTTGGGCATTCGTGCAATATCTCGGGTGGGGGCGCATTTTGTTCCATGGCTGACCCTGATTATGAACATTCGCACGGCCATGTCAAGCCCTTTTCTCATTTTGCGTCCTGCGGATAGGGTCAGTCGTGACGTCCTAGGCACCATGAACCACAACCTTGTCGCTACCACGTGCAGCACGTCTTGCCGCAACGAACAACTGAAGCCTTCTAGTGCCGGGACCTTTGGACATCTGAAGCCACCAGTCTAGGCTCATTCCGGTTTGATCCTGTAGCCCATCACCCCATCTTAATCGTGGCACTCCCGTCCACGACGAGACACGCCGTGGACGGGAGTGCCACGCCTCTTCCACGGCCAAAGCCCGACTGAATCTGGTGGGCTGGGCGCGTGCGTTTCGACTGTGTGATTCTGTTGGATTGTGAAGTTCCAGGGTCCGTAGCCGGTCTTGCGCCCCGACCTTCTGCTTGTAAAGCAGGGAGTCGGCGCTTAGGGCAACAGCGAAGAGATCTCCTAGTCCGATTGAACGTAGGCTGTCCGGCACTGCTCCAATTCACTCCAGTGAGACTCCAGCATGGGCAACGTGGGCGCGACACCGAGTGTTATAAGTGGCTGCGAGTGCCCTGCGATGTATCGACACGCGTCCTCGAACACGCGGGTCACCACTTCGATTGCCGCAGGAAGCGCATTGGTCTTGATGTTTGGCAGCACCGTCATGCGGATGTTCGGTTGGTAGCGTTGCGAGACGCCCTGCAAGAGCTCCGTCTCTGTGAAGACTTCGCACCAGGACCGAATCCAGTCGTAGCCCTCGCGTACCAAGGCGGCACGGGCCTCTCCATCAACCGCCTTGGCTGCCGCGATCGTCTTGTTGATATTCCCTTTTAGGCTCGACAGCGTGTCCCAGCGGGGACCGCTCGCCCGCGTGACCTTGCCCTTACCTTCGTCATCGGTGATATGGAAGTAACTGCACCGCTTCGACTTCTCGAACAGGGCGAGCAGAGTCGTTGCAAAGAAAATATCATGAGTGAAGACGATGACTTGGTTGTCTTCCGCCAGCAGCGCTATACGCTGGGCGACCTCGTTGATCCGCCGGTGATCGAGGCTAGATACGGGGTCGTCGAAGATGACAGGCGCGGTGATGCCCGCAAGGCGTGCTTCAGCGAGGAAGTCTGCCATAGCGAGCACCTTCTGTTCGCCTTCCGAGAGCACCTTTGATGGCTTGTGTTTGCCGCCAAGGACCTTGCGACGTTGGGCCTTGCCCTGACGCCCGACAAACTCAACCTTGAGGCTCGGCGCACGCAGGGCCGTGCATTCCTCTACGAACAACTTGTCGAAGTTTTGATTGATTAGCTGATCGCTCGCTTGCTTTGCGAGCTCAGTGACGGCTCGACCGATGCCTGGTATCGGTCGGAGGAGAATCCGGAGCCGGTCTGCTTCCTTGGCACGCTCGACCTGCCCTTGGATAGAGTCCCATGACTTTGCCAGCTCCGCGGCTGTGATGAGTTCGGCAAGATCGCGCTTCTTTTTGCGGAGAGCGTCCGTCCGGTTGGCGACCTGTTCCCTGAGGTCCACAATCTCCGCGGTCGTCTCGGTGAGAGCCTTCTTGATGCCTCTGAGAGCGCCGTCCAATGCATCTTGACCGTCAAGTGGCGCCACCTCTTCAGCCGCAACTACACGTCGGGTCTCGCTCACGAGACCAACGATCTCACTGAGCTGACCGCAGTATGTAGCCTGGTCCTCACGCCCCTCCTGCTCAGCCAGTAGGGTAGAGATTTCGGTCGTTTCGAGCGGGCGCACCTTGCCCGTCAGGCCTGCCAGCAGGGTGGTCTGTTCAGTGATATCCTTGCTGATCTTGTCGACCAGATAGTCACCGTACTTCTGAACCAGTTGCTTCGCTGGGTCTGCCAGAGGTTGCCTGCAGTATAGACACCTATCTGCATCATGGACGTCCCGGCCATCTAGGTACTGGCGATACGCCTCACCACTTGAGACGAACGCCTCCCAGGTCGCCTCTGGTTCGGCTGGTAGATCGGCCGCTTGGAACAATTCCGATCGGAATGCCGTGTAGTCCGCCTGCAGCTCAGCGCGTTTTGCAAGCGCATCGTTGTACGCTTTGGCATCGAAGGCGGCAAGTGTTTCAGCCGCGATTCTCGCGAGCTTGAGTACCCGCTCTCCGCGCTGTCGCAACGCAATTTCAGCACCGAGCGTATTGGCTTCGAGCGCCGCTACGGCACGCCGAATCACGTCAATACGCTCGTCGATCTTCGGGTCGTTATCGGCGAGTGCCTTCAACGCGGTGAGATCAGTTGAGGCGCCCAGCGTCTCAACCAACGGGTAGACGCTGGAGTCTTTCGGGAAGCGGCTGAGAAGGGTCGACGAACCGGCACCGAGTTCCGTGACGGCAGTGTCAATCCGCGCCTGCGCCGACTTAACCCCGGCAATTACGTGTTTGAAAAGCGACAGCACCGTCGGGACGTAGACATACTCGAGATCATCGTCGACGTGGAAGTTCACCGACGGGCTGTCGAAGATAGACATACGTGTGAAGGGCGCGTGCCCACGCTGTCCTGACCAGACGAGGTTTTTCTCTTCAGCGCCAAGGGTGTAGGAGATCTTAGCCGACTGTGGTTTCTCGCTGTCAGCTGCAATGTCTCCCAATATGCGGTCGGCCGTCCGGCTATCCGCGATGGCCTTAAAGATCCGTGAGTAGCCAGTCTTTCCCGTGCCGTTCTCGCCGAACAGAATCGTTATCCCAGCATGGGGCTCGATGACTGATCCAGGAACGAGGGCATTGACTCCCATGACGTCCGCGACCTTGGTAATGGCCAGCGGAAGCTCGGCGTCGTCCTGAGTTGAGTCGACTGCCAAGTCCTGCTCAACTGGCAGCTCCCGATTGTCGAGCGCCTTCTCCTGACGGAAAAGGTCATACGTGTAGGTGAGATCGCTCTCGGGAAGGGAGCGTGCAGTGCTGAGCACCTGACGGACGATGTAGCGGATCCACTCGTCCTGTTGGTTCGCCCAAGTCGCGAGTGAGATACGTGGGTCAGTTGGCGGCTTTCTAGTGTCAGCAATCTGTTCGTCTTCTCGCATGTCAGATCTCTCCCCCGACGGCCTTCGTCAGCTTGCGATGTAGGGCGCGAAGCTGTTTCGCGCCTGCCGAGCTGGGCGTCGCTTTCTCGTTCTCGATCAGCCAGTTCGCCACTGCTACCTTGGATGGACTCTTCAATCCCTGACCTGCTACCCAGGCATCGAGCTGCTTGGCCCACGAATCGCCAGACGGGTCTCCCAATTCGGGAAGGCTTGAGAAAGTAGCTCCTGGGTTGCACTCGCTCAGCAGTGCACCCACGGCCACAAGATAGGCGTCTGGCTCGAGTACGTTCTCGACCCCGGGAGTCTCGAGTCGAACGATCAGGCTTTTTGGCACGCCGGCTCGCAGGAGTCCCTTTTCCAAGTCATCGCCACCACCATCTCCGTCGAGAAGGTAGGCCACCTTTGCACCCTCGAGGTCAAGTTTCGAATAGAAGTCCTTTGGTACCTCCGACAAGCCCGGCGCCACCTGGTATGCCAACGATGCCTCGCCCGTTGCTGCGCGCAGCAAGGTCGGAAGCAAGATCATTTCGGTCGCGCCCTCAGCGAGGACGACGCAACGCGCTGGAGTGAAGGCAGCCGCAGCCGCTCCCATCGCGAGCATTAGCGGCGAGTACCCAGCCGCGCCCTGCCAGAAGCTGTTCTTGACGTCGCTGACTTGCTGGTTGTCCTGGCGCGGAACCACTGATCGAATGCCAGACCCGAGATCCGGAGGTAAGCAGGCCGGACTATGAGTCGTGTACACCACCTTGATCGCCTGGTCCTGTGTCACAAACATGTTGACCAGGTCGGCCTGCGCATCAATGTGAAGATGGTTCTCGGCCTCGTCGATCAGCAGGATTGGCGGCCGCTCGGTGCCGTGAACCTTGAGAAACGCGGTCAAGGCCACGAACATCCTCAGTCCTGCACTGCGTTCGTCGAAGACCGTGATGTTGTCCCCGTCTTCCCAGATGACGATACGAAGGAAGGAACCGTCAACGGTGAATCGAACCGAGAGGCGCGATTGCTTCCAAGCCTCGGAGAAGAGCGCGTCGAGTCGTTTGTTGGCCTGGGCTATTGCGGTATCGCGTCGGGCAATGTCCCCGCTCTGGTCATACTGGAAGATCGCGGCCAGGTCGAGTTGGCCCACGCCTGTCAGGTTCCGCAACGCGGCTGGCACATTGGCCAGCAACTCGTCGCCGAGCGGATATGCAGACTGGATCGTTCGATCGCTTTCATCGAACATCAAGAGATCCGGGGTGCGCTTCCACAGCGCGGTACGCACAGCGGGCGCAGGATCCTGGCGCTCCATCCATTCAATGACCGCCGCAAGACCCTCTCGAAGTTCCCGCGCCCCCGACTCATCGAGCATCACGGACAAGAGTGACTTGGCTCGCTCGCCAAGATCGAAATGTTCTCCCGCGTAGGAGTCGACAAGTATCGCATCGACGTCATCGACCAGACTGGCAAGTTCCGATGGATAGTCCGGCGCAGCGTCGGAACCCGGGTCTCCGTATACAGTGTCCGGATCGATCCAGTCCGGCAGCGCCTTCGCGCTGGCACCGCGGCGCAGCTGCTTGACCGCCTGCGCCAGTGGGGCGCGCGCCTTCCGTGGCGCAGGCTCGAGTCCCACGGTGACAGTCCCGCCCTGAGCCTTCCGGCCAACGGTCATCGTCTGCGGAGGTTCGTCCAGTACGAGATCGGCGACTACTTCCCGGTCTTGGTCATCGAGGATGTACCTGAGCGACACGATGGTGGTGTCGTCGGCAACCTGGGTGGCTCGCGCTCTTTGCGGAAGCGGCACCGCCTGATCCGAGTCCACCTGAGCTAGCGCTTTGAGCAGGGTAGTTTTGCCGGCCTCATTCGGGCCGACGATGGCGATCACCTTGCTGTCCAGGTTGATCTTGGCGTCAACGAGTCGCCCGTAGCCCTTGATGTGCGCACTGATCAGCCTCATTGCGACCCCCACTTCTCATCGGCCAGCGGCGCCGCATTTAGCTCGTCGCGCCGTGACCGCCAATCGGGCAAGAACCTATCCATCAGTGCAACGAACGCATCATCGTGGGAGCGCTGCAGGTAGTGAGCCATCTCATGTACCACGATGTACTCAAGACACCGTGGACTCTTCTTTGCCAGTTCGAGGTTGAGCCAAATGTGCCCGGACTCGCGATTACAGGTGCCCCATTTGGTCTTCATCCGGCGAACTGTCCACTTTGGAACCTCCCGACCGATGATGGGTTCCCACCTCGCAATTACTTCCGGGATGGCTTCTTTCAGCTGAATCCGATGCCAACGGTCTAGAGCAGCCAGGCGCTGGTCCGTAGAACTAGTGGGCGACACCTTCATTTGCAAGCGTGCACCAGTGACTTCCAATTTGGTGTGTCCAGGTCTTTCCTCGACCTGCAGGCGGTAGCGTCTCCCCCATACATAGTGGGATTCGCCGGTCACCATTTCCCGTGCCGTCTGTCGTTCGGCGTCGCGCAGCTGTTGGCGCTGCTTCTTGATCCAGGGCAATCGCTGGACAATCGCCAAACGGATGGCTTCGTCGTCCAGCCGGTCGGGCGCAGCGACACGGACTCGGCCCATGGGAGGGTAGACGGCGATGTGCAAGTTCTTGATGTTCTTGTAAATCACGTCCACGTCGATGCCCGAAACGGTGAGGTAGGCGCTAGTGGTATTCATTCCGCGCCTTCACCAGGTCAAAGAGTTCATCGAATCGGTCAAAGTCGGCAGGCAAGACTCCACGTATTGCCCGGGCAACTACTTTCTCCTTCATCCGGCTGCCAACCCAATCGTGCGGTTTGCTGGTGTGGATAGCGGCGTCGACCCGTATCGGTGTCGCTGGATCGGCCCAGCCGAAGTCGACTATAGCCCGCTGCGCTCCGTTGCTTGCCCAGTCTGGATAGACAGTATCCGATTCCTTGGAGCCGATCTTCTGCGCATGACTAATCAGTTGCTCAAGATACTGCTTGTAGTCCAAAGCTCCTTGGCGGCGCTTCTCGATGATGGCGTCTAGTAAGCTCGACATTGTGTCGTAGTACTTCGGGTTTAGCGCGTGTTCGTCGACGATAACTTTGCGGATATTGTTGGCGATCGTCGCGGCCACGGCCTCGGGATCTTTCTTGATCCCGGCGGGGAGTTTGTCAATGGCGCCGGCGCCTTGCTGCACGATGAGCTGCACCAACCCGACATCGTCGAAGTCCGCCACAATTTCCGAAGGATCTGCCCGAATGTAGGTGTCTAACAAGAAACGCATTCCGGCTTCGTATTGCTTGAAGTCGAGGTTCTCACCAGCGCCAAGCTTCACCTCGTCACGGACGGCGACGTAGTGAGCCACCTCCTGGGCGATCAGCGTCGACTCGACTACAGAGTAGCCGGCATCCACCATATCGTTAGCGATGGCCCCGTAGGCCCGAACCAGCCCAGAGACAGACTTATACAGCTCGACTCGTTTGGCTTCGTTATTCTTGATCTGCTCCGCATTGCCATGATCAAGGGCGCAGAAATACTGCTGGTACTGCAGGGTGCCTTTGGGCCGTTCTACTGCTTCGCACAAAGCCCGAATCCGCTCTAGCGCTTCGTCGAGGTCTTCGCGCGCCTGCTCCACACGGTCCTTGAGCAACCCGTCGATATCCGATTTCTCGTACCCATCCAGAGCACCGGATGTGTAGTCCGTGATCGCGTCTTCCAGGGAGTTGAAGAGGTCCTGGTAATCGACGATATAGCCGTAGTCTTTGTCCTCGCCGTCGAGCCGATTGACCCGGCAGATGGCTTGGAATAGTCCGTGGTCCCGCATCGACTTGTCTATATACAGGTACGTCGCCGACGGTGCGTCAAAGCCAGTCAGAAGTTTGTCGACAACGATGAGCAGACGCATCTGGCCAGGTTGCTTGATGAACTTCTCTTTGACGTCCTTTTCGAACTGCTCAATTTTCGTCACTGCCAGATCGGCAGGCTCATCGAAGTGATCCGCCAGCATCTGCCGGTAGATATCGTACTGACGGAGCTTCTCGGTTGCGCCATGACCGGAGTCTTCGTTGGCGATATCGCTGGCCTGAGGGGCGTAACTGGTGACGATGGCGCATTTGCCCTTGAAACCGGCCTGGCTGAACATGTCATAGAACTTGCATGCCTGGTAGATACTGGCGCTGACCAGCATGGCATTGCCGCGACCATCCATCAGGCGCGGCTTGGTGTTCATGTCAAAGAGAATGTCACTGACGATCTGCTTGGATCGTGGTTCGGCGCTAACCACCTTTTGAATGGTGCCCCAGCGCTTCTTTAGTTCAGCTTTAGAAAGATCGGTCATGCCCTGAGTGTTGGCGTCGAACCACTGGTCGATCTTCGCCGGCGAGGTCAAGTCCTGGTCGATGCTGCGGGCTTCGTAGCGAAGGTCTAGGACAACGCCGTCCTCGACTGCCTCATTGAATTTGTACGTGTGGATGAAGCTGCCAAAGGTTTCGATGCTCGTGGCCTTGTCGGCCTTAAGCAGCGGCGTGCCCGTGAAGCCGATAAACATAGCCCCGGGAAGCAGTCGCTTCATGGCGGTGTGCATCTTGCCGGACTGAGTGCGATGGGCTTCGTCGACGAAGACGAAGAGGTTGCCCTTAGCCGCGAACCCGGCGGGGATCTTCGAGTTCAGTTCGGCAATGAAGTCACCATCGGCTTCGTTCTGGTCATTGTCGTCGTCACCGCCGCGGAACTTGTGGACTAGGGAACAGACCAACCAAGGTTCGTGCTTGTTGAGGACACCGATGAGGTCCGAGCCGGAGGTTGTGCGGTAGATGTTTTCGTTGACGCCGTTGAATACGTTCTTGATCTGATCATCGAGCTCGGTGCGGTCCGTGATCAGGAGAACTCGGGCTTCGTCCTGGTGCTCGCGAATCCACTTCGCCAGCCACACCATGGTCAGGGACTTACCTGATCCCTGGGTATGCCAGACGATGCCGCCCTCGCGTTTGGCAATGCGCTCCTGCGCAGCTTTGACGCCGAAGTATTGGTTGTGGCGGCAGGTTTTTTTCGTCCCTGCATCGAACACCATGAAGTCATGGATGATCTCCAGGAAACGGTCCTTGGCGCACATCTGCAGGAGGGCCCGATCAAGCGGCTCCTGAACGTCTGACGGCTCTTTCCACTCAAGCCAGTACTTTTCAGAGGTGTCAATCACCCCGTAGCGAAGACCTTCGACATCGTTGCCCGCTATGACCAGCTGGACGGTGGAGAAGAATGGGCGAATGAAGTCCTTCTTCTGGTTTCCAATGTTCTGTCGGATCCCCTCCGTCACGCTGACCTTGGACCGCTTGAGTTCAATGACTCCCAGAGCTAGGCCGTTGACGTAGAGGACGACGTCGGGGCGCTTGTTGTGCTCACCCTTGATAGAGACTTCCTGGGCCACCACAAAGTGGTTGGCTTCGGGATTGCGCCAGTCAACCAACCAGACTGTCTCAGTTTGCTCTCCGATTCCAGGTCGGACCTTTACTCCATAGCGCAGCAGATCGTAGACCTCTCGGTTCGCTTCATACAAGTTGCGGCCACCACCCAGGGAAGCCGACTTCTTCAGTTGATCAATCGCCCTGTTGGACAGATTGCTGTTGTAGCCACGAGCCAAGAGGTTCTGCTCGAGCAGACTGGTCTCTATGTGCGAGTTATCTGGGCGTTGCTCCCAGCTACCGAGATACTCGTAGCCAAGCTGCTTCTCAAACAGTTCCACGACTCGATCCTGCGTCCTACGTTCAATCTGTCCAACGGTGCTCATGATTCATTTCCCCCAAAAATACGTTCCTTATCCTGCCTCATGATGTGGCCTCCACGGGCTGCAATCGCGTGCGGCCCGTCAGGAGTTCTTGCATCATGCCTCGCTTAATGTTCTTTGTCTTGGCGAGCCGTTTTCGAAGCAATCGGATCTCGCCGTCAGAGTCCATAAGTACCGCAGCGATGGCATCCTGTTCGGGCCGAGGCGGCAGCGATACCTCGAGTTCGCCCAGTGCGCGACTACTGATATGCACCACTGCATCACCTTGGCCTCGTCGTGACTTTTGGCTTGCGACCAAAGGCGTGTTTGTCAGAGAAGCCAAGTAGACGGGATTGAAACCCTGTCCTCTCAATATCACAATGTCACCGCCAGCGACGGCCTTTGTGGATCCCGTATACGTCACGCACTTTCCAATCTCCTCGCGCGTCTCTCCGGACCCAGCGAAGAGTAAGTCGCCTGAGCGAATTGGCAGGGCAGTCGCAGCAATATCGTCGTCTACAAACGAAACTGTCGTTGACGTGTAGTCCGTGAACGCTGTATAGAGTTCTCCGTACCTGATGCAAGGCGTGCCAGCTCGACGCACATCGTCCCGCTTTATCCCACGGCCTTTGAGGAAAATACCAATATCATTTAAGCGAACGTGACTCCAGGGTTGGGAAAACCCAGGAAGTCGTGTTCTGCCGGTGAGCAGCTGCTGCAAGAGGCTAAGTTTGATAGATTGTTTTTTGGCAATGAAACGTTCAAGAGTGTCAATCATATTGTCGACGTCAGCCAGTCGGGATGCGATCTCCTCCTGCTCTGCGGTCGCAGGTAAGGAAACCATGAAACTGTTCAGGCTGCCATTAGTAATTTGATTGATTGTTGCACCAAGGTGCTCATCGATCTGACGCTTGAATTCATTGGACTGAAAGAAATATTGAACAAATCGATTTGCTTTTGAACGATAGACGGCCATGAAAGCGCCGAATGTCTCACCTGAGACGCGTTTATCAAGCATGGCGCTCTTGCCAATCAATCGACGGCTACCATTCCGAACGCAGATTAGTATATCGCCGTCTCGAACCCGAATCCGTTCTGGAACTGGACAATCTACGTATACGTTGTCATCAAACGCGAGCCGCCCATTCTGAACGTTTGAGGATCGCAGGACAAGCGTGCCCATTGGTTTCACCGAACTGGGTTCGTAGGTGAGCCCGATGATGCTCTGGCCAACTTCCCCCAGCCGGACTCGCGTCCAACCATCTATTTTAGTGCCAGTCACTTGATCCTCATCTCTGCCAGGTGCCGAACAACCTGCGATCCGAGCCTCTCAAGTTCCGCGTCAAGGTCATGTACCGTCTCGTCGTAACGCTCGCCGAGTTCCTTGATGCGGGCAACAAGATTGTGGGTCAACTTTGTAATTTCACCGGCAATGCCACTGGCGATGGACTTCTGCCACTTGTCGTCGAGAACGAGCCCCTTCACATCCTGTTCGGTGAGCTTGCCGTATTGCGCGAGGACAGTAATGTCCAGCTTGGATTGAGCGTCCTTGGCGAGTTTCTTGGCTGCCGCTTCACCGTTGTACAGCTTGATCAGATGTTCAAGGGCTTTGATCTCTTCGATATCGGCGTGTTCGCGTTGGGCGTCCTTCAGCCGGGCCGTAGCCAGTGCCTTGCTGATCTTGCCGTCGTCCATGGCATCGGCAAGGAGTCCTTCGTCGACGGCGTGCTCTTCGGAGTACTCTTCGATCTGACGGTCTGCATCGTCTGCGACAGATGTCAGATCATCAATGTGCTTCTGCTCAGACGAGAAGTACTTGGCAGCGATGAGCACCGGCGGAAT
The DNA here is from genome assembly GCF_054059215.1 of Arthrobacter sp. UYCu723. Classification (NCBI taxonomy): domain Bacteria; kingdom Bacillati; phylum Actinomycetota; class Actinomycetes; order Micrococcales; family Micrococcaceae; genus Arthrobacter; species Arthrobacter sp. UYCu723. The sequence goes on along the minus strand of NZ_JBSSBW010000001.1, from coordinate 3,572,261 downwards.
GAGGTCCATCTTGTATTTTGTGGCGCTACGGCCCGAGCCGACGACGAGGTCAGGCGTCTCCGCGATCTTGCGGTCCTTGTCCTCAATAGTTTTCCGAGGTTTCGCCGCGCCATCCCAGCCCTCGTTCATGATCAGAAAGATGTCATCGTGCATAATCTCGTGCCAGTACGTCATGAGTTGTTCGTAGACGTCGTATTCGTCGACCAGAGGTGTCTGCTTGAACCGCCCCAATAAATCGTCGCCAATCGTGGCGATCAAGTCATTCGGTTTGGTATCCGGGTTAATGCCTTCAAGCACTGTCCGGTAGCCGGCGTACCATTCTCCAACCTGCGTCGTGGCGTTGTTTGAGAACTCCTTGAACTCTTCCGAGTCCAGGATCGCCTGCTGCACCTCGGATATGTCGACAGTCAGCTCGCTATAGCCGTCGCCTCCGTTGTTCTTGAACAGGTGCTGCCTGAGGGCCGGAAACGCGTCCCAGCTGACGCTCAATGCATCGATGTCGCGGTTTGGGATTCCACCGTGGATGTGCGCGTAGAGGTCTTGGACGTCCTCGGGCTCGGATGAGTCGATGTAGCGTGGGATGTTGAGGTTGAAGCCATTCGCGTCATTGCCGATCTCAGCAAGAGGGACCATCCTCGAGTACCGTTCGACTTCGACCTGCTTTGTGAACACGTCGACAATCTTGTGCATGTCTTGGGATCGCAGCCGGTTCTTGTTGCCGTCTTTGAGAAAGCCCTTGGACGCGTCGATCATGAAGACACCTGTGCGGCTTTGGGCGTTTTCCTTGTCCAGGATGATGATGCAGGCGGGAATGCCGGTTCCGTAGAAGAGGTTAGCTGGCAAGCCGATGATGCCCTTTATGAACCCGTTCTTGAGCAGGCGCTGGCGGATAGCGCCCTCGGCGTTGCCTCGAAACAGGACACCGTGGGGAAGAATGACAGCTGCCTTGCCCGTGCTCTTCATTGACTTCAAGATGTGTAGCAGGAAGGCGTAGTCGCCGTTCTTCTCCGGCGGCATGCCGAATTCGAAGCGACCATAGTCATTCTCGAGTCCGTTGTTCCACGACTTTATGGAGAACGGCGGGTTGGCCACGATGAAGTCGAAGTTGTCTAGGCGGTCGTTCTTGGTGAACTGCGGGCTAGTGATGGTGTCACCCTTGCGGATGTCGGCGTCCTCGTTGCCGTGCAAGATCATGTTCATCTTCGACAAGGCCCAGGTAGCATTGTCTTTTTCCTGACCATAAATGGTCAGGCCATTGCGAGACTCGGCAGCGACTTTCAGAAGCAGTGAACCGGATCCACAAGTGGGGTCATAGACAGTTGCCGACCGCGGCGTGCTGGCCGTTACGCCGATAAGTTTGGCCATGACGCGGGAGACTTCCGCCGGGGTGTAGAACTGGCCCTTGGACTTGCCAGATTCGGTGGCGAAATGTCGCATCAGATATTCGTAGGCGTCACCGAGAAGGTCGTCCCCTTCTGCTCGGGATCCGCTGAAGTTCAGGTCCTGGAAGATAGTCACCAGCTTCGAGAGCCGGTCAACCATCTCTTTGCCTTTGCCGAGCTTCTCGTCGTCATTGAAGCTCGCCAGGTCAATCACGTTCACCAGCTCATTGGCCTCGGCTAGCTTGCCGATGATCTTGTCGATCTTTTCGCCAATGTCCGGCTTTCCCTTGAGTGCGAGCATGTCGTCGAACGACCCGCCCTGGGGTACGTCGATCAGGCTGTTGGAATCCGCCGCAGCCTTGTCAGAGACGTACTTAACGAACAGCATCGTCAGGATGTAGTCCTTGTACTGAGAGGCATCCATGCCGCCGCGAAGCTCATCGCAGCTCTTCCAGAGGGAGCTGTAAAGGTCAGACTTTTTGAGCGCCACTACCACGCCACCGCCTTGCCGCGTCGGGTCGGGTTCGTTGTTGTGGAAGCTGCCAAGGGCAAGCCGGTTGGCTGATGCTCAGTATTCATGCCTGGAATTACTCCGTGTTCCTGGACCCTGAAGAGGGACCGAGATTTATGTGTTGATGCAAACGTACTAGTTGGGTCTGACTTTACTGGGAATATCCAGCTTTTGACGGTCGCCATCTGTCTCAGCCGGGAGGACGTCCTCTACCTAATGCTGGAGTACTGCCCCTATTTATACCACAAGAGGCATATATCTTGAAGGGCTGGAGTCTCCGTCCTCGACAGGGACAAACGTTGTAGTTTCGGCCGGAACATGTGTCAGGCTGTTGACTTTGGTCAGCACTCGGCTCATAACTAGTGATGCGCAAAGTCATCACCGAGCGCGCTTCGACAATCCTCGTCGGCATACTGCGGCCGTCACTATGATTCCAATCGGGATTCATCGGCCGCACTCCACCGAGGAGGCTCACAATGAGTGAGACGTCAGCCGCCGGCTCAACCGGCAGCAGCGGACAGCTACGCACCTTGGCTGTCCGTATCTCGGATGATCTGCGCGCCCAGCTGGACATCATCGCCCAGCTCACCGGCCGCAGCACAACCGAGGAAATCCGCCTCGCCTTGGAGCACTGGATCGATCGGACTAAATCCGATCCTGCAGTACTCAAGAAGGCAGAGGCCGTCCGAGCGGACATTGAGCGTGAAGCTCAAACCCGACGAAACGCTATCGCGGCGATCTTCAACGTCGATAGCGACCCCAAAGGGAAGTCCGCTCCCCCTCGCACAACGCCGGCCGCCGCAAAGGCTCCCAGCGCGTAGTGCGAACGCCGTCGACCCAGTCGGCACAACGGTGGGAATCCAACCCAGACGCGATCAACTCGTCGTCAGGGTCGGGTTCCCACCGCAACACCACCTTCCCGACTCCAATCGCGGCTGTGAATCTCTAGCCACCCGGCTAGGGAAAACACTCACGATTAGGAAGGTGATCAAAGTGGTCATTGGAGTGATCATTCCCCACGATGGGGAACTGGCGATTCGCCAGGAAACATTTGCAAGCCTGCACGACTACCAGAAGGCTGTCGGCGGCTACATCGAGGCCATCAGCATCGAGCAGCCAGCCATGACAATGTTCGCCAATGAGGAAGGCAAGCTCCAGGGTCTTCCAGTGAACCGACGAGCTACCCTGTTGTGGTGGTTGCTGATACCCAGTGCCAGGCACAGGGATGTGCTTTGCGGCGACGTCGTTCTGGTTGGGCCAGCTGCCGACGACGGCAAGACGCTGGATATCCCGGAAGACATGCACCGAATGCTGTTTCAAACGCGCGCCTTCAAGATCGAAGTCCAAACGGTTGATGACCCGAGCATCTGGAACGGCAACAGCCGAGTCTTCGACGACTACTTCGCCGCAGCCGCCAGTGGGTTGAATCTATCCGAACGCTGGACTGCCGTGGAAAGGGTACGAGTCAGCGCCATCGACTAGTTTCGGCTGCCCCTGCAGAGCAAATCTGCAGGGGCTTTTCTCAAGAGATCGATCGAGCAGCCAGCACCGGCATTGCCGTCAGAAGTGCTCCGGCCCGTATCGACTCCAGGCCTTCACGCACGGGTCGATCAATTCGGTTGTGCGCCACGCCGTCAAACGCTGAGTATCAGCCCAGTTGTATAGAGTCGGAACATGTCTAGGATCACCGTCAGCGCAGCGCGATTTCGCAGCATGCTGGCCAATCGGAACTGGACCGCGGATGGGGTGGCCGCCTCGGTTACCACGGAAGTCGATCTGCGTGTCCTTGCGTCGCAGGATCAAGAAGTCGGCTTCCAGGACCTGCAGACCATCGCGAAGCACTTCAAGCGCCCCTGGTCCTACCTACTCTGTGACGATGAAGAACAATTCCGCGATCTAGGCCAGGACAACCGCACGTTCGCCAATCAGCGTCTCCGCGTCACCGCAGACCTTATGACAGAGTTCGAGGCGGCTTCTCTCATGCTTGAAGCAGCCGCTGAGCTGTTCCCAGATGAGGCATACGAAGTGCCCCCCAATCGGATCAGTCGTGATCTGGCACCAATGCGTGCCGCTGCCGAAATTCGAGCCTTCCTCGAGGTCTCGCACGACGAGCAGTTGACGACCAAAGACGAGTTTTCGGCTCTGAGGCTTTGGGTAGATGCGTTGCATCGCCGGGGCGTATACGTCTCCCAGCGTCGACTACGCGACACCACTATCAGGGCATTCAGCAAGGTGCATGGCGGACACGCGTTGCTCGTCGTCGACACCGGTGACACGGCCTATGCTCGCATCTTTTCAGCCGTCCATGAGTACTGCCACATCGTCCTGCGCACTGCGGGCATTTGCGATCTGGACGAATTTAGCGACGTCGAGCGTTACTGCAACGACGTGGCCGCGGCGGTGCTGCTACCAGACAACCTTCTCGCGAAAGAGCTCCACGCGAGAACCCTAATGGCATCCTCGGAGTCAGAGGATGAACAACTGATAGCACTTAGCCACCGACTGCGCGTTAGCCAGGCAGCACTCCTGATCCGATTGCGAGATCGGGGCACCATCTCCCAGGATCGCTATGACGAGATTGAGAATCGACGACGGGCCCGCCGTCCTGGTAAGAAGCGGAGTGGGGGCAAGTTCTACACGAGTGCCATCAACCGCGTCGGACGCCGTTTCGCCCATAACGTGTTCGGTGCACTGAGCGATGGGACGCTGGACCGCCAGGATGCCGGGGCGCTACTTGGTGTGGGCGAACACCTCGTGGACCGATATCGGGTCGAGCTTTTCCAAGGTGACTCTGGATCCAAATGAGCCGCCAGCCGAGCCTCTTTGACGAGGAGCCGCGTTACTGCATTGATACGAATGTCATCGTCAGTTTTCTCAGAGGCACGGATGACGAGCACTATGGAGTTGACGTCTTCAGACCGCAGTGGGAACACATCCAGCGCCTCATAACTTCCGGTGCCATCGTGGCGCCCCGACAGGTGGAACACGAACTTGGGAAATGGTGCAAGACCATTCCCACAATGAAGGAATGGCTCAGAAAAAACAAAGACATGTTCAGAAGCGTCGAGACAGAGAAACAGTTGCTATCAGCCAAGAAAATCGTAAATGCCTATCCGGCCTACGGGGAGTCAATGAACTACTTGGGTGATCTTGAAGTTATGACGTTGGCAGATACTCTCGGGATCGCCGTCGTTAGCCTTGAGAGTCAGAACCCACAGAATAGTCGGCAACGCCCGAAGATCCCGAACATCTGCAAGGAGTTCGGTATCGATTGCGTCTCTCTCCCCGGATTCCTCCGCCGGGAGCAATTTGGAACGACGGCAATATAGCTTGGGCTACGTCCGGTCAGCTCTGAGGACCGAGAGCCATGCGGACTAGTGCTCGTGAATTGGATCATTCATTTTGAGGATCGAGGTCTGGCCGCATTCTCTTCAGGCGTCGCCAGCCCAAGAACGGCATGATCTTGGTGGTACTGGGCCCATGAAGCCCGAATATCTTCGCTTACAAGGATCTCACCCAGCGACTGGTCGAGACGCCGCGTCTCAATGTGTGAGAGCCCACCAACTAGGTCAGTAAACCCGCGCACGAGTTCACCCCAACGCGGCTTATCGTGAATGACGTCGATGGGTTCAGTGGAGTCCAAGGTCTTGCCGCTGAGACATGAAACGAGAGGTCGGCCCGATTCTCGCCAATCAGACAGGAACCTGTCCGTCATAGGGCGAATCGCAAGCCGTAAGGCTCTGTCGACTCGGGCGAGTTCTTGACGGGCCCCTCCAGTGTCAGCGATACCCGTGACGACTCCCCCATAGCCGAAGTCGATGAGGTCATCCACCCCGCGTTGCTTGATCCAGACGCCGTAGTTGCCCGCTCTTGCGCCCAAGGAGTTGTTCCGCCGAACCTGGAAGTACTCAATCCCGTTACCCACTTTTTCGTCGCGGTTACGGTGTTCCTCGACAAGTGCACGAAAGAAGGCATCGTCGGCAAGGTCAGACACTCGACGGTCCGGGACGTACTTGTCACGGATGCGCTTGCATTCTTCTTTGGCCTTATTTTCCGATGGATAGCTGTATATTCCGAACGTGACGGGGCGACTGGCGGCCATTAGGTTCCTTCTGACGGACAAGTGGTGATCGCATCCTACTCGCTCGATTACGTAGTAGTCAGTGTCGTGTGATTCATGCTCTCGTCCCCGGACATTGCTCCGGCTCGGTATCAACGCGATGCAAAAGCTCTGCTCCCTCATGACCGACGTTCACGGAGTGGATGCAGCCAAAGCATCGAAGGTCCTGCACTTTAAGCGCCCAGACCTTTACCCCAATCTTAGATTCACGTCCCATGGAGCTCTACCGGGACCCGGCGGTCGCTGCGGCGAAACACTACAAAAAACGCGGCTTCAAGCGGATGTATTGGGCGGCCATCCGCAATGACGTCATAGCTAACAAGGACGCCCTCAAGAAGCTTCGCCAAGGTCTGGCCAACGAGGATGCTGGGACTAACAGGCTGTCGGACCTGAGCGACTTGCGCATCCTGGACATTCTCAGCTGGTCCCGCTGAGGCCGGCATGCTCGGATGGGCGGTCAAGTACAAACTACAAGTTTCGCTCCACGAAGTATCGACAGTCAATATAATTCAAACCGGCAGAAGTGTCAGACGACTATGCCAATGCGATCGAGGAATCAGCCTCCAAGATAGTTAATTGTGGTCATTCCCCCGTAGTCGCTATTGGTTCCCTCGGGGCAGGCGCCCCCTTGAATCACGCATCCTCTCCGCCGCTATTGGGGGTGGGAGCCGAGAAACTGCGGAAATCCACGTCTTTCGGCATCTGGCCGTACAGCCACGAGCCCCAGGTGATCGTGGCTTCGGTCATGAAGTTGCGTTGGGTCTGGATCTTGGTGACTAGCCGGTTGTCGGCGAGCTGCGCGCCGAGCACCCATTGGGGCCAGACGGGCATGCGCCATTCAGCGTCGATCTTGAACAGCCATTGCGCATCCGGCTTCAGTTTGAACCCATCGATGTGCTGGACGGCGCGGACATATCCGGTAGCCGCACTCGGCTCTTCGAAGTTGAACATAAGGTCATCGATCGGCTCGTCGTTCACCCAGACGGCCGGTGGCCGGTACTCGGACTGCGGGTCAATGTGCAGGGCGACGGTAGCCAGGACACTGCTTCCGAACTGGTACATCGTCAGATGTCCCGAGGGACGAAAAAAGGCTCTCCTGACGTGAATGTGGGTTCGGTTATTTCTGGTATGGGAGTTCGATCTCGACGGGGCCGCAGGCGAGCATTATCAGGGCGAGGGCGGCTTCGGGTGTGTGGAATCCGTAGGAGCGGCGGGTCATGGTGCGGATCTTGTTGTTCAGTCCTTCGTGGCGGCCGTTGGAGAGTTTCCTGGTGACGGCGGCGTAGATCCCTTCGGTGTGGGATCGGATCGTGGCGGCGGCCCTGGCGAACTCGCGGATGTTGGATTTGGCGGCGAGGTCGCACCAGGTGGTGATCATCTCCATCACGTCATTGGGGTTGAGGTCGCCGGCGAAGACTTCCCGGAGGGATTCCTTGAGCTGGTAGGCGTCCCAGAGCAGCCCTCCGGTGCGTTCGAGCCCGGCCAAGGTGACTTGTTGCTTTTCGGTCAGGTTCTGCGGGTTTTTCAGCAGCACCCAGCGGGTTCCCTTGAACTTCTTCGCGATGTGCTGATCGGGCAGTTCACGGGCGCGTTGCCAGATGGAACGGCGGAAGGATTCCAGCGCGTTCGTGGCTAGCTGGATGACGTGGAACGGGTCGTAGCAGATGACCGCGTCCGGGGCGTTGGTCTTCACGGACTTGGCAAAAGCGGGCCCCATGTCCATGCTGACGGCCTCGATGGCCGTCGTGTTCACCGGTCCGATTTCTTTGAAGAATCCATCCAGTGTCGCCGCGTTTTTCCCCGGTGCACCCCAGACGATCTTCGAGGTGGAGTGGTCGGAGACGAGGGTGAGGTAGCGGTGGTGTTTGCGCCAGGAAATCTCATCCACCCCGATATTGAGCAGGCCTTCGAAGCGGCTCTCGTCGAGCTGTTCGGCCACGACGCGTTCACAGATCGCCCCGACGGTCCGCCACGCTATCCGGGCGAACTGGGAGACGGTGGTCTTGTCCGCCCGGATGACCAGCCAGGCGATCATGTCCTCAAAGTCCGTGCTGAACCGGGAGCCGGGCCGGGCGAACGGCACGCCCTGCACCACGACGCCGTGGCCGGGGCAGACCAGGCGCCGGCGGAGCATTGTGAGCACCAGGACCCTGCCGGAGAAATCCAGATGCCGCCACGTGGATTCCGCCCAGCGGGTGTCATATCCCGCCATCGTTGAGTAACTGCAGTGCGGGCAGTCAAGGCGCTTGCGGGCCTTCAACGCCACCCGCACCAGCATGGGACCACCGGAGCCGGGATCAACATCAACAACCCGGACCCCCGTCAGGTTCAAGACGCGGTTGAGTAGAGTAGTAGCACGCATGGGTAGCTCCGAAATTTGGACAGTGTGAGAACTCCCAAATCTACCGGGCTACCCATGCCCTCATAGCACACAAACCCTGACCCACACGTACGTCAGGAGAGCCCGAAAAAACAACTCTTCGTCGCGAAATAACGTCGTGAGTTTGTCCGCGCCTTGGTCGCTCCGGCGCAGCCCGGTTGGGGCATCTGGAGCAGTTCGACAGATAACTACCGGCCTATAGTCGCTGAATCGTCTAGAACGGACTGCAGGAGCGTCCGCGATTGGACATCATCTATGGCAGCCTCGTAGAGCCGCCGGAAAACACCATGATATTCAATGACTTCACCAGTGTTAGTGGTTTCTTGTTCACTGATCGCAGCCTCAGCACTCACATATCGATTATCAATAATCATGAACGGATTCGCTGCTACCGAGGGGGATCCGCCTCTGGTCGTCAAAATCCTGATATCAATATTTCGCTGCCATGAGATTCGAATCGCGTGAGAAATTTGATCCGTGAGAACTTGCTTGTCCGATGTCCCGTGAAGTGAGAACAGGGCAGCCTCGGACATCACAAATGTGAAATTCTTTGGTTGCGAGAGGATATATTGACGCTCCATCCTCGCCTGTGCCAACCGACCAGCGGCCGCCGCCGCATGACCAATATCTCGAAACAGTGCTTCGGAATAAGTACGAGTTTGAAGCAGCCCAGGAAAGACAGCACATTCGTAGACGTAGATCCTTGAGGCCGTTGATTCCAGACTCGCGAGGCGTCGCTGAGCGGCGTCAGGCCCATGCTTCAGCATAAACGCAAAGCTTGAGGGATCGAGTTGCGCCAGACTCCACTGCTGTCTGAGCTGCTGTGCCATCTCTTCACCACACGTCAAAGCCAGGATCAGTTGTTTAAGCTCGCTCGGTTCAAGAATTCTGTATTTGCCCGTTTCGATCTTCGATATCGTGGCCTGCGAAAGGTACGTGGCTTTCGCCAAGTCTTGACCACGCATCTTCGATTCGAGGCGGACCGATCGGACCATAGCGCCAAAGTGAACCAGCGCCGGATTTAGTCCAACTGATTCGGCGGCCACCCGAGCTCCCGTTGCTGTCGAAACTGCTCGACCGTAGGCATCTCCTCGAACAACTTCCGGGCCGCCGTAAGAGCCGGCTCATTATCGGCCGAGACGCGCATTGTCCGTGAACCTACGAACACGCCCGTTCGAGAATAATCAAGCCTTTCGAGAAGCTCTTGGTCGTAAAGCCAAAAATCAGACGCTGGGATTCGGTCATCGGACCCACGAATAGCCACTCTGATATCTTCTCCGACCTCAATGCCTGGCGCGAATGCAGCCAGCAACTCGAAAAGTTCATACTCTGTAGGTGGATCCGAGACTATTCGCAGTCGCCGCACCACGCCGCCTCTTTGCCGAACTTCCTCCAGCATCCCCACCCATTCGTGATTGAACCCGCTGGGTAGGGTTCCGGACTCCTTAAACGACTCGAAGGCAGCTGCCTCATCTGTCACGTCGTAAACGGGAAGCCGTTCGACACGGAAGGCTTCGCGTCGGAATGAATCGAACGGGTCGTCGTCAGGCATGTTTGGTTCCCTCGAAGATACGAATCAGGTGGTGGGCTGGCGCCCCTGTTGCCCGGCGCCAGCCCACCACGGCCTTCACAGTTTTAGACCCACGAGCAAGCTCACTGGAATGGCCACCGCTTGCTCACCCTCGGGCAACGGTTCGCCGAAAAGGTCTTCCGCGACGTAGCCCTGAACGATGATCGTGTCTTCGTCCTTTCTGTAGATGGTCGGACAGTTCTTGCCACTGCAGTTGATTTTCGCGATAACTTCCATCTTCGTCTCCTCCGTATTGACTGAATACATCCTTATATTTACATGATCTGCGGAGTGCGTCAATGATATTCCTACTACTGGAATATTTCATCATGCGTGGCGTGAGAAATAATTTCTTCCAACAATATTCTGTTAGTCGCAGAAGGCTGGCGCTGAGAAGGCAAGCAATTTCTAATTGGAATTGCAATCGATTCATTCCGAACATGGAGGCGAAATGCCAATCTCTCGTCAAGACCCCGCACAAGATCCCCGGACCGTTACGTCGTCCGGCATCTCTCAGGCAACATTGCTGTACTTTGCCAATCCGGGCTTTGGCCCCGAAAGCAGCCGCTGGCGTGAATTCATTGACCAGATCATCGAAGACAAGATGAGTAGCCTGTTCGACGAACAGGCCGCCGCTGAATTCCACACAAGCAAACAGTAGTCGCCTTTCTTCCGAATTCGTGGGGCGGTATTTCTGCCCCAGACATCGCAAAGAATCCCAAAACAGATCGAGCTTAGGACTCCCAATGGTTGCAATAACTATTCATCGGAAGAAGAACGGCGCCGTCATCACTGGCACCATCCTCGTTATCGCCGCACTCGCTGCATGCTCGAGCGGCTCCGGCAGCGGCGGCCTCACTGTCAACAAACAGACGCTGGCATCTTGCCCGGCTAGCCCCTTGGCCAGCCGCGCGTCGATCGATGTCAGCGGCACCGTCCGCTCCGACGCCATACCCGAATCGTATGCGGCGGCACTCCAGGATCTCGTCCGCCGGACGGCCGTTTGCGGAGGCCACCTCAGCGTGGTGGTGTTCTCGGCCAGCAGCGCCGCAACAGTCAGCTTGTATGACGGAGACTTGCAGATGCCCGGCTCGACCGAGAACGCGCGGCTGCGCCGTGTCCCGCAGGCCACAGAGGAGGTCATGACAGCGGTGAGCGAGGCCTATACAGAGAAGGCACGCACTCTGACGCCCGGCGGGACGGATATCGTCGCCCAGTACCAGCTGGGACACGAGTACCTCCAGCAGCTGGGCGGCAACCGGCACCTGAACCTGGTGCTGCTGACCGATGGCTACCAGAACGCTGGCTTCGTGCTGGGCGACCGGGCGCTGACGGAGGCGGAGGCCACCGCACTGGCGGCGCAGGTGGATATTCCCCAGCTGCCCGGGGCCACAATCACGGTCGCTGGGATTGGGAAGACAGCAGGCCAGGACAGCGCCCCCACGAATGTCATTACCGGCATGAAAGCCTTCTACGATGCCCTCTGCTCGCGCACCGGGGCCACCACCTGCGTCAGCGTCACCGACTACACCCCGGCTGGGGGCTGATGACCATGGCGATCCTGCATCGCTTTCTCCCCGGTACATCCGGTCGTCCCGTCGCTGGCGACCCTGCCCGCGTCATGGCCAGTCCGGCAGCTGTTGTTAACCTGCAGCGCGTGGACGAGGCCGCAGCAGTCACAACCCCGGAGACGATCTCCGCCGGAACATGGATGGAGCGCGGCTTCGACGAGCTCGCGTCCGAGCAAGAACACCTGTGGCCCGCCAAAGGCGAAGAGGCGAGCCGCGCGCACGCTGCGGCCGCCCTGGGTCTAGGCACTGCCGCCGAGACCCAACAGTTCCTCCTCCACGAGTCAGCCAGCCTGCTCACCACCAGCAAGCAGTCCTACGAACACTGCCAAAAGACGCTGCTCCCCTGGGTGCAACGCGGCCCGCACCACAACTTCCGTTACTGGATCGGGTGGACCGTGCTGGGTCTCGGCGATGCGGTCGGTGTCGCCGGGGCGGCCATCCTCCTCGGTGAGGAGATCTGGATCGCCGTCGGCCAGGCCATGGCCACCGGCCTCGCCGCCTTGACGGCCGGTTCGGCCGGGCACGACCTCAAAGAGTTGCGTATGGCCCGGCAGCGCCGGCGTGACCCGGACGATCTGACCGACGATGAAAAACACTACCGGCGCTTCTTCGACGACACCTCGGCTGGGGACTCGCTCCTCAAGGTCGTGGCCTGGTTGGCAGGAACCATCGTTTTCCTGGTCGCCTTAGGGGTTTTCGGGCTCCGTGCGAGTATCGAGGGCGGCCTGGCGGGGCTCCTGTTCGGTACCCTGGCCGCCGCCACCGCGCTGGCCTCGTTCATTAACAGCTACTCCCATGCCGACGAAGTGGCTGACCTCATCTCCGTCGCACAGAGGACCTTTCGCCAGGCCGTGCGGCGGCACCGCCGCTTGGGCCGGGCCGCGCCGTTACGCCGCCGGGCACACTCCCAAGAGATGGTCAGCTCCCTGACCGAGGAACACACGCTTCGCGGTCAGGCCGCCGCCCACCACGTCCGGGCCATGAAATACCAATCCCTGACCGCCAACCCGGGAGTCGTCGGGCATGGACAGAGCACCAGCAAGCGCCCACTTACCACAGCTCGCCCCGAAGACGGCGTAGCCGCCGCTGTTGGCCCGGTGTCCCGACACCGGCGCCAGCCAAAGGCAACGCCAGGGGAAGCAACGTGAAAGCCTCGCCCACGCTGCCCAGCAGCCTCCGTCCACCGGCGATACTCGCCACGGCCCCAACAGCAGAAAGCACTCGTAGGGCTGGTCGGATCCGGCTCGGTTATCCCGGGCGCTGCCCGAAGGCGCCCACGCTCAACCTGTTTGTCTTTGACGACTCGGGAAGTCTGTCTGGTCCGGTCGGCAACGATCCGCTCAGCAACCGCTACGAGGAAGCACGGCGGGCGCTCGAAGTCGTTGGGCGGCATTGCAGCTGCAGGGAATGCCTGGCGGCGATCATCCACTTCGATACTCCCACCATGGGATGCGTCCAACCGACGCCGCTCACCCGGGCCGGACGCCGGCAATTAGCTACCGGTCTCCGCCTCCCCCCGGATGCGGCCGGAGCCAGTCTGCTCGGAGCCAGCCTCGCTAAGGCTGAATCCCTGGCCGAACAGTACCCGGATCACGGCCTCTCCCTGACCGTCCTGACCGACTGGAAACTCTTCGACAACAACGTACTTGAACTGTTCTCTAAGCTGGACAGCTTCCCCGGCACCGTTCGCGCCGTCGGGCTCCGCAATACTCCGCCAGCGGACGTACTCGATCCGGCCATCCAGACGGTGACCATTACTCCGAACTCGCCGAGAGGCAGCCTGGCCCGGACCGTGTTCGACAGCCTGACGCTCCACCGGCAAGGCCGGGAGCTGGTCAGCTGATACGACTATCCATGCTGGACGCGTTGTGAATTCCACACCAGTCACAACACCGCCAGCTATCTGTCACGAAGCGAGTGCCTGCCCCTCGTCGTACCCGTCCGGTCGCGCGACGCGTCGCCCGGCAGGTCAAGCGACCGGACGATTTACCAGCCACGGCATCTGGTCTTAAGTACAGCCAGAGCCCACGCCAAACTTCTGGCAAACCAAGTCCTCCACCCCACGCCGTGGATGACTGCACCGAAAAGCAGGCTCAGAAAGGACACAACCATGAACACCGATCACAGCGCCAGCCCGATAGCACCCTATGAGGGGCCGAAGTTCCGGACCATCCTCGCCGACTGCCCGTGGGACGTCGAGCAGAAGGGTGCCCGCGGCGCCATTGCCCACTACGACCTCATGACCTTGGACCAGCTCGAGGCGATGCCCGTTGCCGAAATAGCGGAAGACGACGCTCACCTGTGGTTCTGGGTAACCAACGCCACGCTGCGTGCTGGCTATGACGTCATCGAGTCCTGGGGCTTCACGCCGAGGTCGCCGCTCACGTGGATCAAACCACGGTTCACCCTCGGTGTGTACCTCCGTAACGCGACCGAGCACCTCATATTTGCAACGCGCGGCAAAGCTCCGGTGCAGTTCCGTTCACAGCCGACCTGGATGTTCGCACCACTGCAGGATCACAGCCACAAGCCAGAAGAGCAGTTCGCGGTCATCGAACGGGTATCCCCGGGGCCTTACCTTGAACTGTTTGCCCGACGTCAGCCGCCGAGCGACAAACCGTGGAGCGTGTGGGGAAATGAAGTCGACTCTGACATCTCCATTCCGGGTTACCCGGTGCCCTCAGATTTCAGCCATGACAGCGCCCAGCAGGCGGTCTGAGATGGCCGGCAAGAAGGACCCGGCACGCGGACCGTTCGAATGGCTCTGGCACATCAGCCTGCTCATCTTCGGTTCCGTCATTCTCCTCAACCTTGCCTGGGGGTTCATCCAGCAGGCCCTGCCGTACATTTTCGCCGCCATTCTGCTCGGCGCCATTGTCTGGATCGCACTCTCCATTCTTCGCCTTCGCAAAGACCGGTGGTGAATTGTGCATCCGATATTTCCAGGCAGGATCGTTGTGCTTTTTACAAACCATATTGACCTGATGCCCGAAATCATCAATAACTATCTGCACCGCCTGCTGACGACAATCAGCAAACGGCAGAATTCATTCACCCGAAAGGAGGAATCCCATGCCTCGAAAAAACCGAACACGCAGCCGTACACAGCGTGAACCACGCCGGTTCGTCGTACGCAGCCTGCGCCGGGATCCCCCGGAACTGACCCACTTCTGCCAAGCACTACTCAGCCTGGCCAGGGCACAACGTGAAGCCCAAGCCCAGCAATCTCATGAGGGAGAAGATCAGAATGACCAGTAACGACGGGGTGGTCTTCTCAGAGCTCTACTTGCCACGTCCGCTCGCCCCGGCCGCCGTTGGACAGTTCATCTCGCGGCTGGCGAGTGACCAGGACGCCGCCCGCGTTGTATTCGAAGCGCGGGGAGAACAGGAGTGTGTGCGCTTCCTACTGGGCTGCCGTGCAACGGACATGCATCGCATACGCAAATTGCTCGCGGACTTCATACCCGGTGCGCTCCTGAACGGTCTAAGCCAACCCAGGCTCGGGCTTGAGAAAGCTCGCCGGCTTGTGCTCCGCCCGAGCGGGCTGCCACTTCACACCGGCACCACCGGTGAAGCCACCCGAGCCATCCTCTCCGCGTTGTCCGCCCAGATAGGTAAAGACGAAGCCCTCGTCCTGCAGGTCGTCATCGGGCCTCGGACGGCACCCCGTGTTCTGCCCGAGAAGGCCCCTTCGATCATGACCCCTTGGTGGCAGCCCCTGCTGGGTGAAGTGCCCGGTGCGCCGGCAGATGAGCGCAGCCGTCGCCGACAACGGGACGAACAGCACGGCGTCCACGCAACGATTCGCATCGGGGTGCGCTCCGCTGATCCCACAAGACGCCGCCGCCTGGCAATTGGCTTGTTCAGCGCACTTCGCATCCTTCAAGGACCCGGCCAGCACATGGACCTCAAATTCGAGCAGCCCGATCGCATCGATGGCGGCAAGCTACCTTGGCGCTGGCCGCTACGGCTGTCAGGCCAAGAACTCGCTGCCTTGCTCGCATGGCCAATAGTCGAGGACGAACTGCCGGGTGTCGCGTCTGCCCACCCGAAACAATTGCCAGCGGCGAAGGCAATGCATACCGGCGAACGCGTCTTCGCTACCAGCACGCTTCCCGGCGACACCCGAAAGCTGGGTGTGTCGAGTGCCGATGCTTTGATGCACACGATCGCCTATGGCCCGACGGGCTCTGGCAAGTCGACGGCCCTCGAAAACCTAATTGCTGCCGACGTCACGGCTGGATTGGCCGTCGTCGTTATTGATCCCAAGAAGCAGCTCGCCATCGACAGCGTGACTAGGCACATTCCGGCGGACCGGCTGAACGATGTTGTGGCGCTGGATGCCAGCAGCACCAACCCTGTGGGGTTCAATCCGCTGGCGGTGAGCGACGGTCGAGATCCGGATGTTATCGCCGACGGTCTGTTGGCTGTATTCAAGGCGGTCTTTCATGAGGGCTGGGGCCCCCGCACCGAGGACATTTACTCGGCGTGTCTTCGGACCCTGACTCGCACCAGCACGTCCGGGCAGCCATCCACCCTCATGGATATCCCGCGGTTGCTGACTGATACGGCATTTCGTCGTGCCCTGGTCGGCAGGCTGCAATCCGACGTCGGTCTGGCCGGATTCTGGGCCTGGTACGAAAACCTTTCACCGGCTGCCCAAGCCTCTGCCGTGGCCGCACCATTCAACAAGCTGCGCCAGTTGCTGCTGCGGCCCTCGCTTGTGCGCATGTTGGGTCAGCCCCATCCCCCGGTCAATCTACGCAACGTCTTCCGGGAGAAGAAGATCGTCCTGGTACCTCTAAACGAGGGCCTGATCGGGGAAGGGACCGCATCCCTGCTGGGGTCATTGGTCATTGCTGAGCTGTGGCAGGCCACGCAGGAACGGGCAGCAGAAAAAGACCCTCACAAGCGTCCAGGCATGATCTTCGTCGATGAAGCCCACAGATTCTTGCACCTCCCGGTATCACTTGCGGATGCACTCAACCAGAGCAGGTCACTCGGCGTCGGATGGCATCTGGCCACGCAGTACCCGACCCAATTCCCAACCGAAATCCGTGACGCCGTCTCAACCAATGCCAGGAACAAAATCGTCTTCGCCCAGGAGCCCGACGATGCCAAATATTTCGCCCGCAAAGCGCGGCAGCTGACCGAAGACGATTTCGTCGAGCTACCCAAGTACCACGCCTACGTGAATCTGGTCGCGAACGGGAGTCCTTCCGGCTGGGCATCAGTGGCCACTCTCCCAGCACGTGCGGCCATCTCCGATTCGGCAGCAGTGCTGGCAGCCAGCGTACGAAATTACCAGCCCGCTCCGCTGCCGGATCCTGCCGTAGCTCGACCATCGATACTGCCGACCCAAACGCCCGAAGCAATGCCCGAAGCAGCCTCTCCCGCTGGCCCCGTCGGCCGGAAACGGAGGCGACCATGAGAGCCCACCGTTGCATCCCGGACGCTCCGGTCACCCGTCCAGCCGCCCATCCAGCCACGATGCCGACGTTGACGCCAGTTTGCCCCGTGGTGGCCGTTGTCCGCTCCCTGTTGGATGGGACTGACCCCTGTAACAGGGGTCAGGTTGGCCGCCGGGCGCTGACCCGAGGAGCCGCCGTATGAGCGCCCGCACAGCAGCAGGCCTGATCGACAGCCTCTCTGACCGCGATCTGGCCATCCTGCGCTCCCTGCACGCTCATCGGCTCCTCACCACCCGTCTGATCCAGCGCTTGCACTTCGCCAACGGCCACGCCACTCTCTCGGCCGCCACCCGAGCCACCACGAGGGTGATGAACAGGCTCCAGCAGCGCGGGCTGGTGACAAAGATCCGGCAACGCGTCGGTGGGGTGCGCCAGGGGTCGGCCGGAATGGCGTACCACCTCGGCCCGGGCGGTGAGTCGCTCCTGCGGTCACTCAGCGGCGGGCCTCGTCGACGCTACGTCGAACCCTCGATGGCCTTCATCACCCACACGCTCACTGTTGCGGAACTCGCCGTTCGCCTACATGAGGCGTCCACCACTGGCCGCTTCGAGGTGGCCCGGTTACAAACTGAGCCGTCTTGCTGGAGGACATTCCTTGGCCGCCACGGAGCGCGGGAATGGTTGAAACCCGATCTCTATGCCGTCACCGCCTCCGGCGACTTCGAAGATGAATGGTTTCTTGAAGCGGATCTCGCCAGTGAACATATTCCTGCCGTCATCCGAAAGGCCCACGTCTACCAGCGCTACGCCGCCACTGGCGCCCACCAGGCCGAGCACGAGGTCTTTCCGGCCGTCATCTGGGTTGTTCCCGACGCCAGCCGCGAGACAGCGATCAGGTCGGCGTTGGCTTCCGATAAGGCCCTGGCCCCGGAACTGTTCCGCGTCGTCACCGTCGCAGCCTTCGACGACTTCATCGCTGCTGGCAATGAGGTCCACGGACCACCGCCACCAGCCGAAACCACTGACGCTCACCAATTTCATTCTGAAAGGAGACACCAATGACTACCCAATTCACCAACACCCAGAGTCGTCCGGCGGGGGTCCGCAACCCGTTCATCGTCCACCGGCTCGACGCACACATTGCCGAAGCACTCACCACCGGCAAGCCCGTTCCCCTCAACGCCGCCCGGCTACTCGCTGCCTGCTACCACCACGGCATCGACTCCGCCCTCTGCACCTTCGCAGCAACCGGGCGCCTCGACGCCCAAACCGCAGCCAAGGAACTCTTGAAAACTTCGTCATCGTCTCGCGGGGAGTCCGGCTGCCAAGCCCTGATCGACTACGTCAACGCCCGAATTGAAGCTACAACTGCAACAGCGAAAGGAGCCACCACCCATGGAACACTCACAAACCCCCGATGACAACGAAGCCAAAGCCGCTGAAGAATACTTGGCAGCCGAGGCAACCATCGAACAAGGCATTGCCGAGGCAAAGGAAAAAGGGACGGAAGTAGACCCGGAAACGGCACGAACGATTGCCGCGTACCTCACGTCAAGCAGCCCGGCCGAGACGCCCGCCCTGCAGGAATTTGCCGAAAACGGCGTTGTCAACCGGCCCCTGATGCGAACCGAATACATGAGCATTTACTCCACGCAGGATTGTCCGATCGGCGTCCGGGAATGGATCATCTGGCTCGGCACCTTCCTCGCAGCCGACGAGCTGAGCCGGGACGAACCCGTCGAACACAGCGAGCACCTGACTATCATCCAGCAGACCCCGGAGGGCGGATTCTCCGTCAAGATTTCCACCGCAGATTCGCCTGACACCGTCGACGCAGCGATAGCCAAGTCCCGGGAGCTCATCAACTACTTCGGCACGGCCTTCCGGGCCTACCTGACCCTGGCTGGCGTCTACGCCACTGATCCGAAGCTCGAAGAGAACTTCCATGAGTTCTATGTGGCGTCCTATCCGGACATGACCCGTGTCATCGACGAGCTCACCGAGGTTCTCGAGTGGGAGTCCGACCTCCAGGCGTTCGCCGCCGAACGCGGCATCGAAGAGCTGGTCAGCCTCGACCGCGTGCAGGTCGAACGCATCGCACGCAACACCTGGGACATCGTCAAGATGGGAGGACAATTCCATGTATTTATCAAATAGAATCAAATGGCATAAATTGTCACCGCCGTTGAAATCGAATAATTCACGATGGGCGAACAGCTGGGTGTTGCGGAATGGTCTACAATTGCTGACTTTAACCATCAATTTAGGTAAAATGGGGTTACAAGAGGAGCACCCCATAAATGGACCAAATTCGCGCACAACAATTCGGACAATATATCCAGGACGAGCGAAAGCAAGCAAGGCTTTCAGCACGTGGACTATGTCGAGCCGCCGGTATCGACATAGCAACCTTGGTGCGGCTCGAGCAGGGCAAGCTCAAATCACCCCGCCCGACAACCCTGACCTCAATGGCCGATGCCTTGGGGCTGCCTCATGCCGATGTCTTCGCCATGGCCGGCTACACCGTGCCATACGATCTGCCGAGCCTGACGGCGTTCCTTCGCAGCAAATACACTGCGCTTCCGGAATACGCAGTCGCGGAAATCGACAACTACTTCCAACAGACCGTGGACAAGCATGGCATCGACCTCAACGGGCCACTTCCCGGAGAGGACGAGGAAACCGCATAACAAGCGGCAGACCTCGGGAGGAACGGATGAAGACATCGGCGATGAACAGCCAGCAACGCCGCCCACCCAACCGTTCTTCTCATTCCGAAAACCAAACTGAACCAATCCTGAAATCACTCCGGTCATTGGCCCTGCCAGCCATCTGCGGCACCGAGACCATCATGCAGCTGGCAGTAACGCAGGCTACCTGCTTGCGCGAACTGCTGCAGTCAGCCGAGGGGCGCTTTGACATCGGCCTACTTGTCCAGATCCCGAGGGTGGACGTTCACATCAACGACGTGTTGCCTGTCGCAGGCACGGTCTACTGGGGCGCAGGCTCCTGGCATATTGAGCTCAACGGCAACGACTTCGAAGCAGACCGGCGATTCGCCGTGCTGCACGAGCTCAAGCACATCATTGACCATCCGCTCGCGGGCCAGCTGTACACCGGGAGTCCCGCCGAGGCAGCAAAACAGCAGGAACAATCGGCAGACTACTTTGCTGCTTGTTCTCTCGTTCCCGAGGATCAATTGCGGCAAGCCGCAGCGCGTCTTCCCAGCGTCGCCGTGATGAGCGCATATTTCGGGGCCAGCGAAACCTGCATCGAACAGAGACTCCGCGACACCGGGTTGACCCCCTCAACGACGAGCAGATCGGTCAGGGGGACGTCATGACCACGCCCCGGACTCCGAAATCCGTCAGCTACGAAATACCCGACAAGGCTCCAAGCGGGATCAAAGCCCAGGGCAATAACGGGCTTCCTCGGCTCCTGACCATTCCGGAAGTGGCCTTGGCACTCCGCGTGAGCAAGTGGTCGGTCTACTCACTCATCCATTCGAAGCAGCTCGGCTCCGTCTTCGTGCGCACCCGGCATCTGGTGCCAGCGGACGAAGTCGAGCGATTTGTCCGCAGTCAATATGAACCGGAAGGAGGAAAACATGGCCAAGAGAAACGGTAACGGCGAAGGAAGTATCTACCAGAGGAAAGACGGACGATGGGAGGCCTGTGCCTACCAAAAGACAGTGTCCGGTCAGACGAAACGGTTCAGGGTGGTAAGTACCGGTCGAGCCACAGCACGCCGAAAACTGGTGGAGCGCCTGGCCGAAGCACAAAAGGGCATCCTCATGGCCGACAAGAGCTGGACGGTTAGCGACTATCTGGACTACTGGATGACCGAAGTCGTCGCCCATAAAAATCGTCCCCGCACCATCGAACTCTACGAGATGGCTGTCCGAGTCCACCTCAAGCCCCACATCGGCACAACGCATCTTCGCGACCTCAGCGTCCGGCAGTTTCAAGCCGTGATCAACCACATGCAGGCCGAAGGGAAATCAAGCCGAACTATCCAACTATCCAGATCCGTACTGCGCGCCGCCCTGAACCGGGCCATCCGCGAAGAGCTCATCCCCCGAAATGTCGCCAGCCTTGTGGACATGCCCCGCTGGGAGCGCAAGGAGATCAGCACCTGGGGACCGGAGCAGGTCACTCAATTCCTGGAAACAGCAAAAGACTCGCCCTGGTTCGGCGCCTACCTCATCCTCTGCGTCTACGGGATGCGCCGGGGTGAAGTCCTCGGACTCCGCTGGCGCGACGTGGACTTCGACAAGAATCGGCTTCATGTCCGCCAACAGCTGCAAAGAGTCAGCGGCGTCCTCACCCAAGGACCAGTGAAGACTGCTGCCGGTCGCCGGGATCTGCCCCTCATCGCCCCTGTGTGGGCCGCTCTGGCCAAAGCCGCCCAAAGGGCCGGATTTGATCCAGAGGCCGGTACCGTGGCCCCGGACGGGCCACTGGCCAACACTCTGGTTTTCACCAGCCAAGCAGGGACACCAATCGATCCCAAGAACTTCGTCCGGACGTTTCATCAGATCCGTGAAGACGCCGGGTTGCCGTGGATAACGGTTCATCACATCCGGCACAGCGCCGCGACGCTGCTGAAGAATCTGGGCGTTCCCGCCCGGGATGCCCAGCTGATTCTCGGACACTCCAACGTCACCACCACGCAACAGCTCTACCAGCACGCCGACATTGAAGGCCAAAAAATCGCCCTCGAAGAAGTAGGACGATCGCTGGTGTTTGGGGATGACGGCAACGGTAGCCGTCAAAACTATCCGTCAAAAATGAATTCTGTTGGTGAAAACTTGCGTTTCACCCCTGGAGGGCCAGGAGGGACTCGAACCCTCGACACCCTGCTTAAGAGTTTGATGTTTCTCATCAGCACACCGTCGGCGACCCCCGTTATTGGGGCGCTGAGCACGCGCATCAGTACGCAGATATTGGGAGCGGTTGCCGTCAAAACTAGCCACCAAAGAGTCGGGCCACTGACACCCTGCATGCTCGGCAGGTGGGAGCAGCTGACGGCCCTGCGGCATGGTCTGCGGAATGCCGTGAACCAGCTCCGTAATCCATGGCCAGACACACAGCCTGTGCCATCACCCACGGGACCGACCGTAGCCAACCACCCACTCAAAATAGAGGAGAAACGGCCATGACCGCCGAACTAAACGACGAACTCTACGAGGAACCGCTGCTGGGCTATGCCGACCCCATGCGCGACAAGCTGCCGGACGACCCGCTGACAGGGAAACGCGCGGTTCTGTACCTACGGGTGTCCAGCATGGGCCAGGTCAATACCGACTACGATCCCGAGGGCATCTCGATCCCCGCCCAAAGAGTCGCCTGCCAGAAGAAAGCGGAACAGCTCGGCCTGACCGTCATCGATGAATACGTCGAACCAGGCAAGTCCGGCACCACCATGGTCAACCGGATTTCGTTTCAGCAGATGCTCGAGCGCGTCAGACATGAAAAAGACATCGATTACATCATCGTCCACAAACTCTCGCGCCTGTCCCGAAACCGCTACGACGACGCCGTCGTGATGGCCGACCTGCGCAAGCGAGGCGTGACTCTGATCAGCGCCACCGAGTCTATCGATGAAACACCGGTGGGCCAGCTGATGCACGGCATCCTGGCCGCGTTCAACGAATACCGGTCACGTGAGGATGGTGCCGACATCGCCTACAAAATGGGCGAAAAGGCAAAAAAGGGCGGCACCGTCAGCCGTGCTCCCCTGGGCTACACCAACTCCATCGACCGCGTCGAAGGCCGCGAAATCCGTGCAGTGGAAATCGACGAGGTACGCGCACCGCTCGTAAAGCTCGCCTTTGAGCTATACGCGACCGGCGACTACACGCTGGCCGACCTCGCCGACGAGCTGGGCGACCGAGGCCTGTTCAGCCGTCCCACCGCTCGGCGGCCCAGCCAGCAGGTCTCCGTCAGTAAAATCGCCCAGATGTTCCGCAATCGCTACTACCTCGGTTACATCACCTACAAGGGGCAGGAGTATGACGGACGCCACGAGGCGATCATCGACGACGAGACGTTCGCCGAAGTACAGCGTGTTATGGCCACCCGGACGGCTGCCGGCGAACGCCGCCGCATCCATCACCATTACCTCAAAGGCACTCTCTACTGCGGCCGCTGCCACCGAAAAGGCGACAGCCGTCGCATGATCATCCAGAAAACCCGCACCAAAGGCAACGAATACACCTACTTCTTCTGCCGCGGAGCCCAGGAAGGAACCTGCAAGGAGCCCTACATCAATACCCGCATTGCCGAAGACGCCGTCCTCCGGCACTACTCACAGGTGAGATTCACACGCGAGTTCATTGCCAGCGTCCGGTCACACATCTACGACGTCCTCGGCGACAGCGAAGGATCCGCGCGCCTGCTCAAGAAGCAACTGAATGAGCAGATCGAGAGCCTCAACGTCAAGGAAGGAAACCTCATCGATCTGGCCGCCGACGGCACTCTCCCCCGCGATCAAGTCCGCACAAGACTCCGGGACATCGCCGGACAGCGCGAGAAGCTCACAGAGCGCATGAACGGCGTCGTGGAAGACCTCGGCGTCGGCGTCGCCCTCATCGACGCCTGCCTGGAACTCCTGGAGGAACCGCAGGAGCTCTACAGCCGCTGTGACGATGAACAACGGCGATCGCTCAACCAGGCCCTGTTCGTCAAGCTCCTGATCGAAGAAGACAATGTCAGCGCTCACGTGCTGCACGAGCCGTTCGCCGAGCTCCTGACCGTCCAAAGAACCCAGAACCTGATTGCGAGCGGATTGAAAGACCCGGACAAGATCCGCGAACACGCCCGGCAGATCTACGCCGAGAACACCGGAGAAAACAAAAGAGCCACCCAACCGGGTGGCTCTTCTCATTTCCAAACAGTCGAGGCCTTACTCGATGCCATGAACTTGGTCCATGTTTCGAGTAAGGCCTCTATGGTGGAGCTGAGGGGACTCGAACCCCTGACCCCCTGCATGCCATGCAGGTGCGCTACCAGCTGCGCCACAGCCCCGAAGTGTGCTGGGAAGAACCGTCTTCCCGGAAGCAACCTGATTATCTTAAACCACATTTCCCGCTGACGCGAATCGGCGCGCCGGGCTGCCAGAAAAGCCCGGACCGGCCGGAACTATCCGGATCCGGGCACAAAAATATCCGCCGGAATCTTTACGATTCCGGCGGATCATCTTGTGGAGCTGAGGGGACTCGAACCCCTGACCCCCTGCATGCCATGCAGGTGCGCTACCAGCTGCGCCACAGCCCCGAATTTTCGCTGCTCCGACTCCGTCAGCTTACGCTGCCGGCTCCGGCTTTTCGTCCGGATCTCTCCGAAGCAACTCAAATATCTTAGAACAGCCTCTCGGAAAATTCCAAATCGGGCATATTCACGCTTTGGTCTGAAGGCTGCGCCAAACTGTTACTCCGTTTCGGAGGCGGCAGTGGCTTTGGCTGACGCGTCGTCGCCCAGCTGCAGGTCCACGACGGGGCAGTCCTTCCAGAGTCGCTCCAGGGCGTAGAACACGCGGTCTTCCTCGTGCTGGACGTGGATGACGATGTCGCCGTAGTCCAGCAGGACCCAGCGGCCACCGGAGCGGCCTTCGCGGCGGGTCGGCTTGAGGTCGAACTTGGTGAGTTCTTCTTCGATGCCGTCAACGATGGCGTTGACCTGGCGTTCGGACGGTGCCGAGGCGATCAGGAAGACGTCGGCCAGGGCCAGCCGCTCGCTGACGTCAAGGGCGACAATGTCGTCGGCGAGTTTCTCCGAGGCAGCTCGGGCTGCGTGGCGGGCTGTGGCGATGGATGATTCTGTTGCAGTCACGGGACTCCTTGTTGGGGTGAAAAAGCTCTTGTGAAAATGCTTGGGGGTGAGGCTGAGCGGCCGCAGCTTGCGGGACTAGCTTGCGAGACCGGAGATGATCAGCGTGATTCCGACGATCAGCGCGAGAACGCCCAGGGCCAGCACGCCCAGCTGCAGCATGCGGAGGCGCCGGGCCCGGCCAAGGCCGGCCGTGGCCGCGTCGAGGGGATCGAGGCCGTAGGCAGTGTTTGCGGCCACCGGGGCCCTGCCGGCGAACTCCTCCTCCGACGCCGGCGGGACCGGACTGGCTGCGGCCGGATTCGCCCGCGGAGCTGCTCCGGACGCGGCACTCGCGGCAGCCTCTGCACGGGCCAGCACACCGGCGCGGCCGGTCGCCGGGACTGAGCGCTGCCGGGACGAACCGGGACGGCGGCTGCCGGACTTCCGGCGATCTTCAACCCGGGGACCTGGATTCGTGACGACCGGAACGTAGGACGTGGCAGGGCGTTTCATGATGGGCCGCTCCACGCCGGGGACCTGCTCAAATTCCAAGGGTGTGACCATGGCCAGGTTGCTGGCGGTCGAGGGATCGTTCCGCGGCGGTGCCGGCTGGTTGTTCTGTTCGGCCAGCTTCTGCTTGGCGGCGGCCCGGCGGTTGAGCACCGCGGCCCGCTCGGCCAGGGCGATCTGCTCAGCCAGCACATCAGGATCGACCGCCCCCGGGTCAGTGGCCTCGATGTGCTCCATCTTGGCCAGCTGGTTCTGAGCCTGCTGGGCCAGGAGTTCGCGAGCGGCCAAGGCCTGCTCGACGGTCATCCCCTGAGGCAGCTGGTCCGCGGCACCGGGCCTGCCGGTGCCGTCCTTCTTACCGGTGTCCTTCTTACCGGTGTCCTTCGCGCCCTTGGCGGGGGCCGGTGGGGCTGCCTGGTCTGTGGCTGCCTGCTCCTTGGCTCCGGCAGCCTCGGCGGCGGCGGGCTTGGACGCAGGCTGGCCGACTACCGGGGTGGCCCGGGTCCGCGGTGACGCGGGGACAATCAGGTTGGCCGCGGTGGCGGGCGCGGTTTCGGCTGCCAGCTGCAGAAGCCTCAGCTGGCGCCGGGTGGGCGGACCGCCGCCGGCGAGGTGACCCTCTTTTTCGGCGAGCTCCTTGATCGTGCGGAGCGCGGCGCGGTCCCGCGCGCGGGCCTGCGAGGACCGTTCGGAGCCGCCGGGGTTCCGCACCGAATCCACGGGCCCGTCAGCTACCCTCCGGCTCCGTCCCGCGACGTCGGCCGGCGTCGGTTCGCCGGGGTCAACTGGGGTAGCCGGTCTGGGCGTTGCAGCCTTCGCGGCCGGCTTTTTTGTGGCAGGGTCAACCTCGCCGGGAGCCGCGGTACCCGGCTCCTGGCCCGCTTCCGGGCGTTCATCTCTAGCCTGTCGCAATTCGCGACGGCTGCGGACGGGAGGCTGTTCCTGACTCATTGCAAACTCATTCAGTGCTGGCTGGTTGGCTTATTTCGGTAGCCCGGCTGTACCGGGCGGCTTCGTTCTCCGCTTCGATGCCGGCAGCACTTCCCTCCGGGTCCGCCGCTGCGTCGGCCACGGGGTCCGTGTCGCCGTCGTACAGTCCATATTTGGCGATGTACTGGACCACGCCGTCGGGCACGAGGTACCAGACCGGATTTCCGGCCGCCACCCTCGTGCGGCAGTCCGTGGAGGAGATGGCCATGGCCGGGACTTCGAGCAGGCTGACGTCCTTCCGGCCCATGCCGTCCAGCACGTGCCCGGGCCGGGTGACCCCGACGAAGTGCGCGAGCGACCACAGCTCGTCGATGTCTTTCCAGGAAAGAATCTGGGCCAGGGCGTCCGCGCCGGTGATGAAGAAGAGATCGGCGTCGGGGCGGAGCGTACGCAGGTCTCGCAGCGTATCGATCGTGTAGGTGGGTCCGGGCCGGTCCACGTCCACCCTGCTGACGGTGAAGCGGGGGTTCGAAGCCGTGGCGATGACGGTCATGAGGTACCTGTGCTCGGCCTCGCTGACCTTTCTCGCCGTCTTCTGCCACGGCTGGCCGGTCGGCACAAACACCACTTCGTCCAGGTTGAACTTGGCCGCGACCTCACTGGCCGCGACAAGGTGGCCGTGATGGATCGGATCGAACGTGCCGCCCATCACACCCAGACGCAGGCGGCGTTTGGCGCCGCGCTGCTTCACGGTGGCGGAAATATCAGTGGCCTTGGCCGTGATCGTGCTTGTTCGGGTGCTGGCGGTGCGGATCCGAGTGCTCGTCGACGGCCTCGTGGCGCCTGCCCAGACTGGAGTAGGACAGCGTGATGAACATCAGCACGAGGAGGATAGCGAACATCGAGCCGCCGATGACGAACGGCGGTGCAATGAGCGGCGCGAGTTCCTCGTGCCCGGATTCGCCAGCGGCGGCGATGATTGTGGCGATCTGCTGCGACAGCATGTTCTCCCCTAGACTTTAAAATTTGACGACGGCGCTTGTCCCCGCCGTTCCGGACTTCTGTTCCATGTTACAGCGTTGCTACGCCCTGATCTGGCCCTCGCCCTGCACGATCCACTTGGTGGTGGTCAGTTCGGTCAATCCCATCGGGCCGCGTGCGTGCAGCTTCTGGGTGGATATCCCCACCTCGGCCCCCAGGCCCAGCTCGCCGCCGTCGGTGAAGCGGGTGGAAGCATTCACGATCACGGCGGCCGAATCGACCTCCGCGATGAAGCGCTCGGCGTTGGCGAGGTCGTTGGTCAGGATGGCCTCAGTGTGTCCGGTGGACCACGCGCGGATGTGCCTGACGGCGTCGTCCAGGCTGTCCACCATGGCCACGGCCAGGTCCAGGTCCAAGTATTCGGTGGCCCAGTCCACGTCCGTGGCGGGCACTGAGTCGACGGACGCCGGCAGCGCTGCGCGGATCCGCTCGTCGGTGTGCAGGGTGACGCCCGCGGCGCGCAGGGCCGCGGCCACGGCGGGCAGCGCGGTGGAGCCGGAGTGCACCAGCAGGGTTTCCACGGTGTTGCAGACGCTGGGCCGCTGGGTCTTGGCGTTCAGCAGGATCTCCACGGCCATGTCCTCGTTCGCTGAGGCGTCCAAAAAGATGTGGACATTGCCCTCCCCCGTCTCGATGACCGGCACCGAGGCATTCATCACAACGGACTGGATCAGTTCGCGGCCGCCGCGGGGAATCAGGACGTCCACCCTGCCCCGGGCGCGCATCAGGACGTTCGCGCCTTCGCGGCCGTACTGGTCCACCGTCTGCACGGCGTCGGCCGGCAGGCCCACGGATTCCAGCGCGTCGCGGAGGATGGTGACCAGGGCGGCGTTGGTGGCGGCCGCGGCGGTTCCGCCGCGCAGGATGACGGCGTTGCCGCTCTTGAGGCCCAGCCCGGCGATATCCACCGTCACGTTGGGCCGCGCCTCATAGATGGCGGCGACGACGCCCATCGGCACGTTGATCTGGCGCAGCCGCAGCCCGTTGGGCAGCGTCTGGCCGCGCACCACATTCCCCACCGGATCCGGAAGGGTGGCGAGGTTCTCCAGGGCGGCGGCGAGGGCCTTAACCCGGGCGTCGGTGAGGGTGAGCCGGTCCAGCAGGGCAGCGGAGGTGCCGTTGGCCCGCCCCGCGGCAACGTCCTTGGCGTTGGCGGCCAGGACCTGGCTCGTGCGCTCCAGCAGCGCGGTGGCGATTGCCCGCAAGCCACGGTCCTTCCAGGCGCGGTTGGCGCGGGCCATCCGGCGGGCGGCGTGGCGGGAGCGGTCGGCGATTGCGTGGACGGCGGCCTCGACGTCGGCTGCCCCGCCTGCACCAGAAGTCTGCTCCGAAGTCGCCTCCAGGGCTGCCGGAACCTCGCGGGCGCCTGCCGACGGTCCGTCCGCAGGGATCAGACCTTCGGCAAACAGCTTCTCGGCGAGCACGGCAGATCGGGGGGTCAGGGCCTCAGTCATGCTTCCAGTTTAGGCGAGCGGGAGGCTTAGACCAGCACCAGATCGTCAACATGAACAACTACGCGGTCATATCCGCGGCCCAGGGTCTTGCCAAGTTCCCTGGTGGACCGGCCGAGCATCTGCGGAAGCTCGTCGGCGGCGTAGTTGACCAGCCCGCGGGCGATCACGGTGCCGTCCGGGGATACCATCTCGACGGCGTCGCCGGCTTCGAAGGAGCCCTGGACGGCGGTGATGCCAGCTGGCAGCAGGGACGTGTGGCGGTCGCGCACGGCCCTGACGGCGCCGTCGTCGAGCACGAGGGTGCCCTGCACCGACGCCAGGTGCGCCAGCCAGAGGAGGCGGATCGGCTTACGGGAGCCGTTGACCGAGAACCAGGTTCCCACATCCTGGCCCGCCAACGCGGCGGCCGCATTGGACGTGGAGGTCACGAGGGCATGGATTCCGGAGCCTGCGGCGATCATGGCCGCCTCCACCTTGGTGACCATTCCGCCGGTGCCCACCCCGGCCTTGCCGGGGCTGCCGATGGAGACGCCGTCGAGGTCGTGCGGGCCCGTGACGTGCGGGATCCGCTTGGCGCCGTGCGAGGGTGGACCGTCGTACAGCGAGTCGACGTCGGAGAGGAGCACCAGCGCGTCGGCGCGCACGAGGTGCGCCACGAGGGCTGCGAGGCGGTCGTTGTCGCCGAACCGGATCTCGTGGGTGGCCACGGTGTCGTTTTCGTTGACCACGGGCACGACGCCGAGGTTCAGCAGCCGGTTCAGGGCCCGGAAGGCGTTGGTGTGCTGGCTG
Source organism: Arthrobacter sp. UYCu723 (assembly GCF_054059215.1). Classification (NCBI taxonomy): domain Bacteria; kingdom Bacillati; phylum Actinomycetota; class Actinomycetes; order Micrococcales; family Micrococcaceae; genus Arthrobacter; species Arthrobacter sp. UYCu723. Next base: position 3,542,781 of record NZ_JBSSBW010000001.1, on the reverse strand, counting down.
CGGCGCATGAAGTCGTCGGCCGTCAGCAGCACCTGGCTGACCGTGACGCCGTGGGCGCCGAAGGCGTGCGTGTACCGGGCCATCAGGAGACCCTGGCCCACGCTCGCCGCGGCCTGCTGGGTGGCGAGGTCGCGGGGGCGCTTGTCCAGCCCGAGCGGGGCGAGCCCGGCGGCGATCGCACCGGAGGACACCAGGATGATCTCCGCGCCTTCGTTGTGTTTGTGCGCCAAGGCATCGGCGAGGTCCGTCAGGGCCTCTTCCGAGATGCCGCCCTTGATGCTGGTCAGCGAGGAGGAACCGACCTTGACCACGATCCGGCTGGCTCCGGACAGCACTGCACGGTCCGGAGCCGGACGGTCCGGGGCTGAACGGTCCGGAGCCGGACGGTCCGGGGCTGCACGCTCCGGGGTGACGGATGAACCGGGCACGATGACGGTCTTACTCGTCATCTGCTGCGCCCAGTCCACTCTCCTTGAGCGGCTTGGCGGCCCGGCGTCCGCTGACGGATTCGGTCCAGATGCCGGCCTTGCGCTCGGCTTCGAGCTCGGCGCGGGCTGCGGCCTTGGCCTCGCGGCGTTCGACCTGCTCGTCGCGCTTCTGCCCACGGGTCGGGCGGTCACCGATATCGGCGAAACGCACGTCCGTGCCGCGCGGGGATGCCAGCAGTTCGGCACCTGCCATCATGGTCGGCTCCCAGTCGAAGACGACGCCGTCGTCCTCGCCGATGACCACGGTGTCGCCGGGCAGGGCGCCCTGCTTGAACAGTTCGTTTTCGACGCCCAGCTTGGCAAGGCGGTCGGCGAGGTAGCCGATCGCTTCCTCGTTGGTGAAGTCGGTCTGCTTGACCCAGCGCACGGGCTTGTCGCCGAGCACGCGGAACAGCGGTTCCAGGTTCTTCTCCTCGCGGCGGATCTTGAAGCCGGATTCGTTCACCGCGCGGGGCTTGAGCACAGGGGCATGTACCTTCGGCGGCGCTGCGGCGAGAGCGTCGCGGGCGGCCTGGACGATTTCCGCCATGGCGAAGCCGAGCTGGCGCAGGCCCTCGTGGCTCGTGGCCGAGATCTCGAAGACGCTGTAGCCGCGGGATTCGAGTTCCGGGCGGACGAACTCGGCCATGTCCTTGCCGTCCGGCAGGTCCACCTTGTTCAGGGCGACGAGGCGGGGGCGGTGGTTCAGCGGAACGACTTCGCCGTCGGCTCCGCTGTAGCTCATGTCCACGGCGTACTTCTCAAGCTCCGCTTCGATGATGGCGAGGTCGGACAGCGGATCGCGGTCCGATTCGAGCGTGCCGCAGTCCAGCACGTGGACGAGGGCGGCACAGCGCTCAACGTGGCGGAGGAAGTGGTGGCCGAGGCCCTTGCCCTCGCTGGCACCCTCGATCAGGCCCGGGACGTCTGCGATGGTAAAGCGGACCTCGCCGGCCTGCACGACGCCCAGGTTCGGGATCAGGGTGGTGAAGGGGTAGTCGGCGATCTTGGGCCGGGCCGCGGACATGGCGGCGATCAGGCTGGATTTGCCGGCGGAGGGGAAGCCGACGAGCGCGATGTCAGCAATGGACTTCAGTTCCAGGACGACGTCGCTGGATTCGCCTTCGATGCCGAGCAGCGCGAAGCCGGGGGCGCGGCGCTTCTGGGAGGAGAGCGAGGCATTGCCGAGGCCCCCGATGCCGCCGGCGGCAGCGATGTATTCGGCGCCTTCGCCCACGAGGTCGGCGAGGACTTCGCCGGACTTGGACTTCACCACGGTGCCCACGGGCACCGGCAGGATCAGGGTTTCGCCGTTCTTGCCGCCGCGCCAGTCGCCCATGCCGGGGCCGCCGTTGGTGGCGTGCCGGTGCGGGGCGTGGTGGTAGTCGAGCAGGGTGGTCGTCTGGGGGTCAACGCGCAGGATGACGTCGCCGCCGTTGCCGCCGTTGCCGCCGTCGGGACCGCCGAGGGGCTTGAACTTCTCGCGGTGAACGGAGACACAGCCGTGGCCGCCGGTACCGCCGGATACGTGCAGTACTACCCGGTCTACAAAGCTCGCCACGTGGATCTCCTCAGTGCTGTTTCCTGGACGTCCAAAGACACCAAGATGATTGTAATGCGGTTAAAAGAACAGTGGAGCGGACCAAATGGCCCGCCCCACCGATTTAGAACTTGTAGCTACTCTGCAGCTGCAGCAGTCACGATGTTCACAACGCGACGACCACGGCGGGTGCCGAACTGGACTGCACCGGGGGCCAGGGCGAACAGGGTGTCGTCCCCGCCGCGGCCGACGCCGGCGCCCGGGTGGAAGTGGGTGCCGCGCTGGCGGACGATGATCTCGCCTGCGGAAACTACCTGGCCGCCGAAGCGCTTGACGCCGAGGTACTGGGCGTTGGAGTCACGACCGTTGCGAGTGGAACTCGCGCCTTTTTTATGTGCCATCTGAAATGCCTGCCTTCAAAAATTCTGGGGAATCTGCTGGAACCTGAACAGTAACGAAGAGTTACTTGATACCGGTGATCTTGACCTTGGTCAATTCCTGACGGTGGCCCTGGCGCTTCTTGTAACCGGTCTTGTTCTTGAACTTCTGGATGACGATCTTCGGACCACGAAGGTCTTCGAGGATCTCAGCCGTAACCGTTACCTTGGCCAGGTCCGCAGCAGCAGACGTGACCTTGTCACCGTCTACCAGGAGCAGTGCGGGCAACTCAAAGGTGCTGCCGGCTCCACCGGGGACGCGGTTCAGGGTAACGAAGTCTCCAACGGAAACCTTCTCTTGGCGGCCGCCTGCGCGGACAATCGCGTACACCACTGGGGAACTCACTTCTCTCGACGTTTATTACTAGATTTGCGTGCGGAACCTGGTCCAAATTGTTTGGCTGGCTCACGCTGTGCCTCTACGCCGGTGGATTCCCCGGGGGAACCCATGAGCTATCCCGTGGACAATGCCATTCGATATCGAATGACGTGATCCTCAAGGTCATAACCCAAGTGTTGGCGTAAGCACCGAAGACCTAGACTACGCTAATTTTGCCTTCGGCCGCAAATGAGGCTGGTTCCGGAGGGGCCGTGCGTGATGAACGCAACTCGATCAAGACTTCATTCAATCAAGACTTCATTCAATCAGGACAGAGCGGTCCTGCAACGACTCCCGGAACCGTGCCTCACCATCGTACAGGCTGGCCGGGGAGGCCGTGCTCAGGCGTGCAGCCTCGGCGCGTCGAAGAACTCGACCTCGTAGCGGGCCGACTGCCTGAAGGCCGCCGCCATGGCGTCCCGCTCGCTGGCGGAAGCGCGCCGCGCCGCCTGATCCGTCAGTGCGATGGCCTGCCGCGTCGCCGCGGCAAAGTCCTCGTCGGCGTAGGTCCGCAGCCATTCGGCGTAGGGATGACCTTCCGGGGCGCCGGCCGCCAGGAACTGCGCATGGAGTGTTGCGCCGACCTCGGCATACAGCCAGAAGCACGGCAGGGCGGCTGCGACCAGGACGCCGTAGCTGCCGGAGACCGTGGCGGCCAGCAGATGGTCCACGTAGGATTTCGTGACGGGGCCCAGCTTCACCTCCACGGCCCGTGTGCTGAGCCAGTTCCGGTGCAGCTCCGATTCGACTTCAAGGCACTGCTGCGCGGAGCGGGCCCAGAAAAGCTGTTCGGCTTCGGAAGGTGCGATGGCTGCCGCCCGGGCCAGCACCCGCGAGTAGCCATTGAGATAGAGGGCGTCCTGGGCCAGATAGTAGGCGAAATCCTTCTCGGCCAGCGTGCCGTCGGCCAGGCCCTGGATGAACGCCAGGCCATAGATCGCGTCAAGGTCCGCCGCGGCACTGTTCCCGAGGGCAGCGGCGAACTCCCCCTCGTCCGGAACGCGGTGCCCGGTATTCATCTGGTCTGTGCCGCCCTGGTCTTCGGTCAGATGCTGCACGTGGTGGAAATGGTGCACCGGACCGTTGCCCGTTCCGACGTCGAGGCGGTCCGAGGCACGCAGCGCACCCGTCAGCCAGGGCTTGACCTCGCGCAGCGCCGCCTCCCAGTCCCCCACCCGGGCCTGCACCGTGGCCAGCGCCGAGGACAAGGAGCATCCGGTGCCGTGGCTGTTGCCGGTGGGCACGCGTGCGCCGGTCACCACCACCGTCTCCTGGTCCAGGAGCCCCACTGTGTTGACGAGCGCATCGGGGCAGCCGTCGTCGTCGTTGTGGTCATCTCCACCGGCGCTGCGGCCCAGATGGCCGCCCTTCACGAGTACCGTCGTGCCGGTCAGGGCGGCGAGCCGTTTGCCCTGGTCAAGGGCCTCGGCCCAGTCGGCTGCGACGGGTTCCCGGAGGAGGATGGCCAGTTCGGCGAGATTGGGTGTGACCAGGTCCGCGAGGGGCAGCAGCGCGTGCAGGGCGGCCTCCGCCGTTTCCTGCAGGAGCCGGTCGCCGCTCGTCGCCACCATCACCGGATCCAGGACCACGACGCCGGGCCGGGCCTGTTCAAGCCAGCCGCGGACGGCAGCGATCACGGTGGCGTCCCCCAGCATGCCGATTTTGACGGCGTCGATGCCGATGTCCCCGCTCAGCGCGTCCAGCTGGGCGGTCAGGAACGACGCCGGCGGAACGTGGACGGCGCTGACGCCGCGGGTGTTCTGGGCCGTGAGGGCCGTGATCGCGGCCATGCCGTAGCCGCCGTGCGCGGCAATGCTTTTCAGGTCGGCCTGGATCCCGGCGCCGCCGGAGGGGTCCGAACCTGCAATAGCCAGCACCCGCGGGATCCGGCGCCCGGCGCGACGCGGCACGGAGGGCAGAAACGGTGAAGTCAGAACAGGTGAAAGCAGAACAGGTGAAGCCACGAGAGACATCCCTTCGCCGGTGCTAACCGGACAGGTTCGACGGGTTTGGATCTCAGCCGGCTCGATGCGCGGCACCCCGTGTCAGTCCTACAGCCTAGTCCGAATCGCTTAACGAAGTCACGGGGGCGGCCCGGGCCTCAGCGTATTGCTACGCCGAGTCCCGGATCGCCCCCGCGGTCACGCGGAACTGTCCCGTACTGCCGGGTTGTCAGAGCTCCGAAGCCGGGACGCCGACGCCGAGGATGATCGGCTCGTTCGCTGCCGGCCTGGCTGCTGCCTTGCCCACTGGCTTGCCCGCGGACGCGGCCGGGGCGGGCGCTTTGGCCACGTGCACCGATCCGGCCGCGGCGGAGGCCGCTGCCTCGCGGTGTTCAGCCGCCTCGTGGTGTTCAATGGTCGTCTCGTTCGCTGCACCCTGGGCGCGGCTGGCGCTCCGGTTGCGGCGGACTCGGCGGCCCCGGGAGGTGCCGGCTTCGAGCTCCGTCCTTGCCGGGACCACGGCCGGGGCAGGGGCCTTGGCAGCCTGAGTCCGGTCCACGGCGGGCCTGGCTTCATCGGCTTCGCCCAGGTTGGCGAAGGCCTCGGTCAGCAGGTCGAGGGTGAGGGCAGGAGACGGTGTCTCGTCGGCGTGCTCAACGAACGGCAGGGCGACCTGCTCGCCGCCGAAGGTCAGCACGGCCGCGGGACGTCCGGCTGCCTCCTCTGTCGCGGCAAGCCGCGCGGCTGCCTCGACGGCGGCCTGGCGGGCCTCCGCCGCGTGAGCGGATACCGTCTCGCCGTCGTGGAGGTGCGCGGCATGCGCGGCGGCTGCGATGTTTGCCAGTGCGGCACGGGTCGCCTCTGCCTTGGCATGACGCTCGGCCTCGGTAGGCTCCGGATGGACGGCTGAGGCTGCCGATGGGGCGGACTCCGGCATTCCCTGGCCGCCCTTGCCGCGGCGGCGGCTCTTGCGTTCGGTCCGGGGTGCCGGCAGGTTCTCGGTCCGCGGGACATGGTGCTCGGCGGCCACGACGTTGGCGCGGCGGTGCTCCACCGGCTCGTCGTGCGTGACGATGCCGCGGCCGTCGCAGGCTTCACACTGTTCGCCGAAGACTTCCAGAAGCCCGGTGCCCATCCGCTTGCGGGTCATCTGCACCAGACCCAGGGAGGTCACCTCGGCCACCTGGTGCTTGGTACGGTCGCGGCCCAGGCACTCCACCATGCGGCGCAGCACGAGGTCTCGGTTCGATTCCAGCACCATGTCGATGAAGTCGATCACGATAATGCCGCCGATATCGCGCAGCCGGAGCTGCCGGACGACTTCCTCTGCCGCTTCCAGGTTGTTCTTGGTGACGGTTTCCTCGAGGTTCCCGCCGCTGCCGGTGAACTTGCCGGTGTTGACGTCCACCACGGTCATGGCCTCGGTCCGGTCGATGACGAGGGAGCCGCCGGAAGGCAGGAACACTTTGCGGTCCAGCGCCTTGTGGATCTGCTCGTCGATGCGCCAGGCCGAGAAGATGTCCGCGTCTTTGGTCCACTTCTCGAGCCGGCCCACCAGGTCGGGTGCCACGTAGGTGACGTAGGCCTCGATGGTGTCCCAGGCTTCCTCGCCGGAGACGATCAGCTTCGAGAAGTCCTCGTTGAAGACGTCACGGACCACCTTGATGGTCAGGTCCGGTTCGCCGTAGAGCACCTCGGGGGCGAGGACCTTGGTCGACGTCGACTGGCTCTCGATTCCTTCCCACTGCGCGCGCAGCCGGTTGATATCGTGCGTCAGCTCCTCCTCCGAGGCGCCTTCCGCCGCGGTGCGGACAATGACGCCGGCATTCTCCGGCAGGCGGTCCTTGAGGATCCGCTTAAGGCGGTTGCGTTCGACGTCGGGCAGCTTGCGCGAGATGCCCGTCATGGAACCGCCGGGCACGTACACAAGGTAGCGGCCGGGCAGCGAGATCTGGCTGGTGAGGCGGGCGCCCTTGTGGCCGACCGGGTCCTTCGTGACCTGGACCAGGACGGAGTCGCCGGACTTCAGTGCATTCTCGATCCGGCGCTGCTTGCCTTCAAGGTTGACGGATTCCCAGTTCACTTCACCGGCGTAGAGCACGGCGTTGCGGCCGCGTCCGATATCCACGAAGGCAGCTTCCATGGAGGGCAGCACGTTCTGGACCTTGCCCAGGTAGACGTTGCCGATCAGGGAATCCTGCTGGGTCTTGGACACGAAGTGCTCGGCCAGGACCCCGTCTTCGAGGACGCCGATCTGGATTCTGTCGTCGCGCTGGCGGACGATCATCTGGCGGTCCACGGATTCACGGCGGGCCAGGAACTCGGCCTCGGTGATGACGGTGCGGCGCCGGCCGGTGTCGCGGGACTCACGGCGGCGCTGCTTCTTGGCCTCAAGGCGGGTGGAACCCTTGAGGGACGTGACGCGGTTGTTGACCGGCGCCTCGGTCTGGGCACGCGGTGCACGGACGCGGGTCACTGTGTTGGGCGGATCGTCGCCTTCCCCGCCGGTCAGCTCCAGGTCCTGGTCACCGCGACGGCGGCGGCGGCGCCGCCGCGAGGTCACACCGTCCTCCAGCGTCCCCTCGGAGCCTTCGTCTGTTTCCTGGGCTTCCTCGGCTGCCTCGCCGGAGACCTCGGTTTCGGTCTCGGCACCCGGCTCGCTGTCGGCTCCCCGGCTGCTCCGTCCGCGGCGTCCGCGGCTGCGGCGGCGACGGCGGCCGCTGGCGTCTTCGCCCTCGCCCTCTTCGCCTTCTTCATCTTCGGACTCTGCGGGCGCGGCGGCAGCCGGAACCGGGCGCACGACGGCGCTCAAATCCGGAGCCTGGAAGATCATCGAGGTGACCGCTCCCGGCTCAAGGAAGAGCGAGGAGGCTGCGGACGATGCTTCGGCAGGGGTTTCTGCGGCGGCCGGGGTTTCCGCGGCGGGGGCTGCTTCGGCAGGGGTTTCCGCGGCGGCCGGCGTGCCGGCGGGCTCTGCCGGGGACACGGCAACTGCTTCGGGGGCCGTGGCGGGGGCCTCGGCTACTGGCCCTGCTTCGGCCACCGGGGCGGCGGCCTTGGCTCGGCTGGCACGACGCCGGACGGGCTTTTCTGCAGGCGCTTCGGCGGCGGGCGTTTCCGCCGCGGCCGTCTCAACTACTGCGGGGACGTCCGCCACCGCAGCGCCGACTGCGCCAGATGTTTCGGTCTCTTCGGCGAAGGCCGGCAGTGGCTCGGGCACCTCGGCGACCTTGCGGGCGCGGCTCCGGCGGGCGGGGGCCTTGGCCTTGGTTTCGGGAGCCGGCGCTTCCGGAGCCTGCTCGGCGGCCGCGGCATCAGCTGCCTCTGCCACGACAGCGGCCTCCATGGCCTCTGCCTTGGTTGGGGCCTTGCGTCGGGTCCTGACGGGCCTCTTGGGCGGTGCTGCTGCGGTCTCTACTGCTTCCGCTGTTTCCGCAGTTTCTGCTGTTTCTTTGGTAACAAGCGCGTCTTCGTTACCGGATACAACCTGGTCATTATCCATATGTGGTGACACTCCTGCCCCTGCGTACCGCCACATCCGGCACCCGTTGGGGCAATTATTTGTCAACACCCGCAGGCATTGACAGAAGTCAATTGGATACCCTCAGGTTCGCACCGGCAGTGGGGTGCGGCAGCCCTGGAGGGCCGGCGAGATTGTTCTGGAACCCGTTGATCTACACGCCACAACCAGGTGCCGTCCAATGGCATTGCGGGACAGCCTGGATCAGAGGATCCGCAGCTCCCTGCTCATCATTGGCGGTCTTGGGAACAAAGTCGCCGGACCGGGACCCGGATGTGGATCGGGTTCCAGCCACGATCATTGTCTCACAGGAGCCGTCAAAGCAGGCGTAGGTCCGGGTTCCAATCGCAGGGCGTGCGCCCGGTCCGGGCCGCTGAAGGCAATTCCCCGGCTTCCCCCAGCCGCCGGCGATACAATCGGGGCCAGAAGCACCCGACGCAAAGGACCGACATTCCATGCCCAGCATCTCCAGTGCCACCGGCAGTTCAACCCAGCAGCAGCGATCCGGCCCGGCGGTAGCGGAACGGCCGTTGCCGCCCATGACCCGTGACCGTCCGTTCGCCTGGCTCCTGCTGATCACCGGCGTCGTCGGCTGGCTTGCCTCCGGGACCCTGGTGCTGGAGAAACTGGAGGTCCTCAAGGATCCCAGCCACGTGACCGTCTGCGACGTGAACCCGTGGATCTCCTGCGGCCAGGTGATGCAGACCTGGCAGAGTTCGCTCTTCGGCTTCCCCAACATGTTCATCGGCATCGTGGCGTTCGCCGTCGTCATCACCACGGCCATGGGCATCCTGGCCGGCGCCCAGTTTGCCCGCTGGTACTGGCTCGGGCTGCAGGCCGGTGTGACACTGGGTTTCATCTTCGTGGTGTGGCTCTGGTCCCAGGCGCTGTATTCCATCCACATCCTGTGCCCGTTCTGCATGATCGTCTGGGCCGCCATGATTCCGCTGTTCGTCTGGGTCACCGTCCGCAACGTGTCCCAGGGCGTGATCCGGCTGCCCGCCGGCCCCACCCGCATCCTGGGCGACTCGGGCTGGATCCTCACGGCACTGCTCTACGTCGCCGTGATCGCGACGATCTTCTTCGCCTTCATCCAGGTCTTCATCGGGACGTCCGGCTACTGAGCCCGGACCTACAGGGAGCGCGAACTACGAGGAGCCCGAACGTACACTTGAGGCCCCAAATCGGCATGATTTGGGGCCTCAAGTGTACGTTCGCGCTAGTAAGGGACGCTGGTCAGAACCAGATCTTGATCTCGCGCTCGGCGGACTCCACCGAGTCCGAGCCGTGGACCAGGTTCTGCTGCACCTTCAGGCCCCAGTCGCGGCCAAAGTCGCCGCGGATGGTGCCGGGGGCCGCCGTCGTCGGGTCCGTGGTGCCGGCGAGCAAGCGGAAGCCCTCGATCACCCGGTGGCCCTCGAAGATCGCGGCGACCACGGGGCCGCTGAGCATGAATTCGACCAGCGGCTCGTAGAACGGCTTGCCCACGTGCTCCTCATAGTGCTGCTCCAGCAGCTCTCGGCTCGCATCGACCTTCTTGAGCTCGGCCAGGGTGTAGCCCTTGGCTTCGATCCGGCCGAGGATGCTGCCGCTCAGGTTGCGGGCGACGCCGTCGGGCTTGATCAGGACGAGGGTGCGCTCAATGCTCACAGTTGCTCCAATGATGTGGGGTGGGGTTTGGAATAAGTCTACGGGTTCTGGTCGCCGGTATCCGGCGCCGGTTCCGGGCCGGGGCCCCTCGGATGCGCCGCCTCCCAGGCGGCCTGTTCGCGTTCCCGCTTGGCTGCCTCACGGTCGATCCGGATGCCGGTGCGGATGCCGTACCACCAGGAAATCGCGAAGAGCAAGCCCACCACGTACATCGTGGGCTCCACGATTCCGCCCAGGATCAGCACCAGCTGCAGGATCCAGCCCAAGCCCACTCCCCACGGCTTGGAGAGGACCGCGCAGGTGAACACAAACACGAGGAACAGTGCGATCCCCACCGAGAAGATCAGAACGGGAGGGAACTCGTTCCGGCGGAGGCCGAAGACCGCCAGCATGCCGAAGAGCACCACAAAGGCTTCCAGCAGCAGGACCGTGGAAGCGAACATGACCTTGGTGGAGCGGCGTTTTTTGGGCATGCCCGGGCGCCATTCGCGCTGGGCTTTGGTGAGTCTGGCCATCGCTTAGGCATCCGCCTTGCCGAGCAGGATGCGGGCTTCCGCCACGAGCGTGATGGAGCCGGTGACGAGGACGCCGCCGGCGAGGTCGTCGTTGGCCTCGGCGCGTTCAACGGCCCACTCCAGGGCGTCGTCGAGCTTGTCGGCCACGTGCAGATTGTCCTCACCGAAGCCCAGGTCCAGCGCGATTTCCGCAAGGTCCTCGGCCGGGACGGCCCTGGGCGAATTGGACTGGGTGAAGCAGTATTCGGCCGCGAGATCGCCCAGGGATTCCTTGAGCTGCCGAAGGATCTCCTCGGCGTCCTTTTCCCGCAGGACGCCCACAACTACCACGAGCTTCGTGAAGCTGAAGGCCTCGTGGATGGCCTCGGCCGAGACCCGGACCCCCTCGGGGTTGTGGGCCGCATCCACGATGATTGTCGGCGCCGTGCGGACCACCTCGAGCCGCCCCGGGGAGGTGACAGAGGCGAACGCCTCCTGCAGGATCCCGGCGTCGAGCGGCTTCTCCCCGCCGAAGAACGCCTCGAGGGCGGCAATCGCGACGGCGGCATTCTCGGCCTGGTGCGCACCGTGCAGGGGAACCAGCAGCTCCTCGTAGCGGCCGGCGATGCCCTGGATGCTCACCACCTGGCCGCCGACGGCGACGGTGCGGGATTCGACGCCGAACTCGACGCCTTCAAAGCGGAACGGGACGTTGACTTCCTTGGCCTTCTCCAGCAGCACCTGCGCCGCGTCACGGGGTTGCTCGGCGCTGATCAGGAAACCGCCGGGCTTGATGATTCCCGCCTTCTCGTGGGCGATGTCCTCGGTGGTGTCGCCCAGCAGATCCGTGTGGTCCAGCGAGATCGGGGTGACCACGAAAACCTGCCCGTCGCCGACGTTGGTCGCGTCCGTGATGCCGCCCAGGCCCACCTCGATGACGGCGACGTTGACGGGCTGGTCCGCGAAGACTGCGAAGCCGAGGATGGTCAGGCACTCGAAGTAGGTCAGCCGGGGCTGGCCCTCCGCCTCGAGTTCGCCGTCCACGATGGCCAGGTACGGGCGGATCTCGTCCCAGATCCGGACGAAGGTCTCGTCCGACACGGGCTCGCCGTCTATGCTGATGCGCTCGGTGACTTTGGACAGGTGCGGGCTTGTGTACCGCCCGGTGCTCAGCCCGTGGGCGCGCAGCCCGGCCTCGATCATGCGGGCCGTGGAGGTCTTGCCGTTGGTGCCGGTGACGTGGATGATCGGGAAGGCCTTGTTCGGCTCCCCCAGGATGGCGGTCCATCGCCCGGTACAGGGGAGCCAGCCGGGGCTCCATCTTGTTTTCCGGCGCCCGTCCCAGCAGCTCGGCGTAGACGCTTTCTACGGAGAATTCGTCGGTCATGGCTTAGGCCTCTACTTCTGCGGTTACTCTTGCAACGCTGATTTGGGGTTCCTTTACGTCGGCCACAACGGTGTCCAGCTGGACCGTGAGGGTTTCGGTCTTGACGAGCCCGGCGTTGGCCAGGAGCGCGTCAATGATGTCCTGCTTCGCGGTGACGGTGGTGCGGATCCGGTCGCTGACGTTGAGTCCGGCGTCCTTGCGGGCCTGCTGGATGGCGCGGACCATGTCGCGGGCCGCGCCTTCGGCTTCGAGTTCCGGGGTGACCTCGGTGTTGAGGACCACGAAACCGCCGCCGGGCAGGACGGCCGCGGCGCGGGATCCCTCACCTTCCGCGGCTTCCGCCACGACGGTTTCCAGGGTGTATTCCTGCGGCTCCAGGGCGAGCCCGCCCGCGGTGACCACACCGGCGTCGTTGACACTCCAGTCGCCGGACTTGGCTCCCTTGATGGCCTGCTGGACGTTTTTGCCCAAGCGCGGGCCGGCGGCGCGGGCGTTGACCACGAGCTTCTGTTCGATGCCGAACTCCTCCGGGGAGGCGCTTTCGGCGTCGAGCAGGCGTACTGAGCGCAAGTTCAGTTCATCGGCGACGACGGCGGCGAAGCCTTCCAGCGCATCGGCGCCGGGTGCCACGACGGTGAGTTCCTGCAGCGGCAGGCGCACCCGGAGGTTGGCGGCCTTGCGCAGCGAGGATCCGGTGGAGCAGATCTGCTGGATGCGTTCCATTGCCTCGACAAGTTCGGCATTGGCCGGGAACAGTTCCGCGTCCGGCCAGTCGGCCAGGTGCACGGAGCGCCCGCCGGTGAGGCCGCGCCAGATCTCCTCGGAGACCAGCGGCAGCAGCGAGGCGGCCACGCGGGAGACGGTCTCCAGCGCGGTGTAGAGGGCGTCAAAGGCGTCCACGCTTTCGTCGAAGAAGCGCTGGCGGCTGCGGCGGACGTACCAGTTGGTGAGCATGTCCAGGTAGCTGCGGAGTTCGTCGCAGGCGCCGGAGATGTCGTAGCCGTCCAGCTGCGCGGTCATGTTGCGGACCAGCGCGCCGGTGTTGGCCAGCAGGTACTGGTCCAGGGTGTCGGCGTAGCCGTCGTAACGGAGCTTGGCGTCGTAGCCCTTCGCTGTCCCTCCGACTGCGTTGGCCGCGTTGGTGTACAGCGTGAAGAAGCTGTACACGTTCCACAGCGGCAGGATGACCTGCCGGACGCCGTCGCGGATTCCCTGTTCGGTGACGACGAGGTTGCCGCCGCGCAGGATGGGGCTGGACATCAGGAACCAGCGCATGGCGTCGGAGCCGTCGCGGTCCAGAACCTCGGAGACGTCCGGGTAGTTACGCAGGCTCTTGGACATCTTCTGCCCGTCGGAGCCCAGCACGATGCCGTGGCTGATGACGTTGCGGAAGGCCGGCCGGTCGAACAGCGCGGTGGAGAGGATGTGCAGCATGTAGAACCAGCCGCGAGTCTGCCCGATGTACTCGACGATGAAGTCCGCCGGGTTGTGCGTCTCGAACCATTCCTCGTTCTGGAACGGGTAGTGGACCTGGCCGTAGGGCATGGAACCGGAGTCGAACCAGACGTCCAGCACGTCCTCGACGCGGCGCATGACCGACTGGCCTTCCGCCGGGGTGCGCGGGTCATCCGGGTTCGGGCGGGTGAGCTCGTCGATGAAGGGCCGGTGCAGGTCCACCTCGCCGGCCTTGTTCAGCGGCAGGCGGCCGAAGTCGGCCTCGATCTCGGCGAGTGAGCCGTAGACGTCGGTGCGCGGGTATTCCGGGTCGCTGGACTGCCAGACCGGGATGGGGCTGCCCCAGTAGCGGTTGCGGCTGATGGACCAGTCGCGGGCGTTGGCTAGCCACTTGCCGAACTGGCCGTCCTTGACGTTGCCCGGGATCCAGTTGATGTCCTGGTTGAGCTCGGACATGCGGTCCTTGAACTTGGTGACCTCGACGTACCAGGAGGACACGGCGCGGTAGATCAGCGGGTTGCGGCAGCGCCAGCAGTGCGGGTAGCTGTGTTCGTAGCTTGCCTGCCGGACCATGCGGCCCTGGGCGCGGAGCACCTGGGTGATGGGCTTGTTGGCCTCGAAGACCTGCAGGCCGGCGATCCCGGCGAGGTCGCCGTGGCCGAACAGCGGGAGGAACTTCGCGCCCTCGTCCACGGAGAGGACGACGGGGATGCCGGCTTCTTCACAGACCTGCTGGTCGTCTTCACCGTAGGCGGGTGCCTGGTGGACGATGCCGGTGCCCTCGGTGGTGGTGACGTAGTCGGCCACCAGGAAGCGCCAGGCGTTTTCGGTGCCGTACTTCTCGGCGTCGTTGAAGTAGTCCCACAGCGGTTTGTACGTCAGGCCGGCAAGTTCGGTGCCGGTGTGGCTGGAGGTGACCGCGGCCTCGGCGGCGGCGGCACCCTCGGCGCCGTCGCCGTAGCCCAGGTCCTTGGCGTAAGTGCCCAGCAGCTCGGCGGCGAGCAGGAAGCTGCCGGTGACGGGTGCGTCCGTGGAGGCGGCCTTGATGCCGTGGGGCCCGGCCGGCAGGACGACGTAGTGGATGGCGGGCCCGACGGCGAGCGCCAGGTTGGTGGGCAGGGTCCAGGGTGTGGTGGTCCAGGCAAGGGCCTGCACGCCGGCGAGCTGCCTGGACAGCTCCGACTCCCCCGCCGTGATGGGGAAGGTCACCGTGACGGTCTGGTCCTGGCGGTTCTTGTAGACGTCGTCGTCCATGCGCAGTTCATGGTTGGACAGCGGCGTCTCGTCTTTCCAGCAGTACGGCAGGACGCGGTAGCCGTTGTACGTCAGGCCCTTTTCGTGCAGCTGCTTGAAGGCCCAGAGCACGGATTCCATGTACTCGACGTTGAGCGTCTTGTAGTCGTTCTCGAAGTCCACCCAGCGGGCCTGGCGGGTGACGTAGCTCTTCCACTCGTCGGCGTACTTCATCACGGAGGCGCGGCAGGCGTCGTTGAACTTGTCGATGCCCATGGCCTCGATCTGGGTCTTGTCCGTCATGCCCAGCTGCTTCATGGCTTCCAGCTCGGCGGGCAGGCCGTGGGTGTCCCAGCCGAAGCGGCGCTCCACCCGGCGGCCGCGCTGGGTCTGGTAACGGCCCACGAGGTCCTTGGCGTAGCCGGTCAGCAGGTGGCCGTAGTGCGGCAGGCCGTTGGCGAAGGGAGGGCCGTCGTAGAAGACGAACTCGTTGGACCCGTCTTTGCCCGCATCGCGCTGGTCGATGCTGGCCTGGAAGGTGCCGTCCTCATCCCAGTACTTGAGGATCCGCTCTTCGATTTCCGGGAACTTCACGGAGGCCGACACACCGGAGGTGTTGGACGCAGCGGTGAGGGCGCCTGCGCCGGAGAGCGCGGCGGAGGCCTTCGGGTAATAAGTCATCTCGACATCCTGGCTTGAGCTGGTGAACAACGGATCATTCAGGATGCGAGGACGGCCCGTGCACTGTTTCCAGCACCGGCACCGCGGTACCACCTCACTTACCGCCACCGGTCCTGCTCCTTCTTGGCAAAGAAGCTGCTCCGGCGTCGGCCGCTCATTACTGCTGTGACGGGCTTACCCGTCCGGTTCTACCGGCCCTGGCGCGTGCTGACGTTGCGCCGGGGCGTTCTTCCGGAAGCTCACCGGTGATGGCCGGGTCAAAGCTGATATGTCGATGTTACCGGAGAAGTCAGTGCGTTTCACTGCCAAGCCCACTCCGCCGGGCAGTGGAACGCAGCGACGGCGTCTTATCGCCCGGGCTGGAGTTCGAAGCTTTGCGGAAGTCTCATGCCGGCACCGGCCATGACCTCGCGGAGCCGGTCCGGGTAGTCGGTGATGATCCCGTCGACGCCGGCGTCGATCAGCGCCCGCATGGTCGGCTGGTCATCGACCGTCCACGGGATGACCTGCAGTCGTGGGCACGCTGCACCATGTCCGCGGTGACGTAGGGGACGTAGCCGGGGTCCGTCACCTTGCCGTTCTGCGGAGTACCGTGCACGGGAGAGACGGCGTCGAAACCGAGGGAGGCCGCTGCCGCGATGAGGTCGCCGCCAAAGTCGTCGGCGTCAATGCCGCCCAGCCACGGAGAGCTGCCCGGCAGGCCGGCCTGGAGGAAGTCCTTGTTGGTCAGGGCCACGGTGCGGATGTGCGGATCGCGCTGCTGGACGAGGCGCAAGGAGCCCCAGTCGAAGCTCTGGATGGAGACGCGGCTCTGCATGTGGGCGGCCTTGATTTCCCGGAGTGCGACGTCGACGAACTGCTCGCGCGGGGCGGTTTCCTCCGGCGCGCCGGCCTCGACCTTCGTTTCGATGTTGAACTTCACCTAACTGGCCCGGTGGGAGTCGGCGAGCGCAAAGACTTCGGCAAGGGTCGGCATCTTGGCTCCGGGAGATGCCGTCTGGCCCGGGAACTGCGGCTGGGTGAGCGAACCGCAGTCCAGGCTGCGGACCTGCTCGAAGGTCAGGTCCTTGATGTATTTGCCCACATAGGGAAACTCCGGGTCGCTGGGCGTGACCGGCGCCGTATCGAGGCACTTCTTGTCGCTGACCTTGCGGTCGTGCGTAATGACTTCGCGGCCGTCCTTCGTGATCTGGAGGTCAAGCTCCAGGGTCGACACCCCGGTCTCGAGGCCCTTGGCGAAGGAAGCCAGTGTGGATTCGACGGTCAGGCCGATTCCGCCGCGGTGGGCTTCAAGATCGAAATGGTTGTCCGTGCCGTTGGCGTTCGTGTCGGCGGCCTGGGCCTGGGCAGAGGTGGCGAGGAGCGGGGCTGCGCTGAGTACGGCAGCGCCAAGCTTAGTCGGGGTTCGCATGGGAAAAGGGTCTCCACTCTGGTGGTGTGCAGTTGCGCCTGCCACGGTTCCGTTCCGCGGCCAACTGCCGGCCACCGCGGGCTGGCCGACGCACCACGGGATGGTGAATGTTGGGCGTCACGGCCACGGCGAATAAATCAACAACGACGCCGCGGGCGGGGACTGCCTAGACTCGTGCCATGACAGTCCCCCGGGCGATTCGGGCCGCTGCGTGACGGGCCGCCGTGCGCGCCGCCGCTGGCTGCTGTCGGCTGCCCTGGTTGCCGCACCCGTGGCGGTGCTGTCCTTCTTCCGGGCCGTTCCGGCACCGTGGCCGACCCCCGTGGTACAGCTGGTCGCCTTCACTCCCTGGCTTGTGTTCCCCGCCGCGGCGGGCCTGTTGCTGGCACTGCCGAGCCGCCGTTCCTGGGCTGTCCTGCCTGCGGCAGTTCTCCTGGCCGTCCAGCTCGTGTGGCTGTTCCCGCCGGACGTGCTCCTGGCGCGGCACACGGGCCAGCTCCAGGGACGGGGGCCGGATGCTTCAGCAGCGGCGCCGGCGGCGGAGCTGAAAGTCATGAGCCTCAACGCCGGAGTGGGGGGTGCGGATGCCGCCGCCATAGTCCGGCTGGTCCGGGACAACGGCGTGGCGTTGCTGGCGGTCCAGGAACTTTCGCCGGCCCTGGAGCAGCGGCTGGACGCCGAGGGGCTGGGCGGGCTGCTTCCGCACCGGATCAGCAACCCCCGGGACGGCGCAGGCGGCAGCGGCGTGTATTCCACCCGTCCGCTGGCTCCGATGGACGCCGTGCACGGTTCCGCTTTCCACATCCCGACCCTGCGGCTGAGCCTTGATGCGGGTGGCCGGCGGGTGGCGCTGGCGGTGACGAACGTGCACAGCCAGGCTCCCGTGGAGGGGCAGGCGCCGCGGTGGCGGAGCGATCTGGCCCTGCTGGGCAGCGTCGCTTCCCGTCCGGGAAACGTGCTGCTGCTGGGCGATTTCAATGCCACCTTCGACCACGCCGAGTTCCGCCAGTTGTTGGCCGGCGGCCCGGAGGAGGCTGCCGGCGCCGGCAGCCTTGTGGATGCGGGGGTCGCGGCACTGGGCCGTTTTGTTCCCACCTGGCCCAAGGACGGCCAATGGCTGCCCGGCGTGGTGATCGACCACGTCGTCACCAGCCCGCACGTGCGCAGCAGCGGCTATTCCGTGCAGTCCGTGGCCGGCACGGACCACGCGGCCGTCCTGGCCACGCTGTCCGTCCCGGCCGGAGGCTGAGCACCGCACTGGTGCGGGCCGCGCCGCGCCAGGCTCAGCCCTTGCGGATCGTCTTGTAGTTGGAGGCCTGTGCCACCGGGCGGATCACGATCTGGTCCAGGTTGACGTGGTGCGGTGCCACGACGGCGTAGCGGACCACGTCGGCGACGTCCGCGGCGGTCAGGGGTTTCTCGACGCCGGCGTAGACCTTAGCGGCGGCATCGGAATTGCCGCCGAGCCGGTTCAGGGCGAACTCGTCCGTCTGGACCAGGCCGGGAGCCACCTCGATCACGCGGACGTTGTGCTCGGCCTCTTCCAGCCGCAGCGCGCCGGTCAGGGCATGCTGGGCGAACTTCGCAGCGTTGTAGCCGCCGCCGCCCTCATAGGCGGACAGTCCCGCCGTCGAGGTGAGGTTCAGGACGGTACCTTCACCGCAGGCGCGCAGCATGGGCAGGAAGGCCCGGGTCAGCTTCATGGTGCCCAGCACGTTGACCCGGTACATCCACTCCCAGTCCTCGGTCTTGGTCTCGCCCACCCTGTCGGCGCCGCGGGCGCCGCCGGCAACGTTGATGAGCGTGTCGATGCCGCCGCCGCGGGTCACCTCCTCGAGCAGCCGCGCGACGTCGGCATCCTCGGTCACGTCGGCTGGCAGCGCGACGGCGCCGGTTTCGGCGGCGAGCGCTTCCAGCCGGTCCGCGCGGCGGGCGACGGCGTAGACCGTCCAGCCCTCGGTCCGGAGTGCACGCACTGTGGCCTCGCCGATTCCGGTGCTGGCGCCGGTGACGACTGCTGCTTTGACTACTGTTGCCTTGTTGTCGATTCCCTCGGTCATGGCTCCACAGTAACGGCACGGCCACGCTCGCCGCGCCCGGCGGCCCGCAGGACGAACCACCCCGCAGGACGACGCCGGATGGATCAGCGCTGCAGGAACGCCAGCAGCACCCGGGCGTGGTTGACCTCGGGGTCACGCGCACCATAAAGCAGCGTCACTTTCCCGTGCTCGGCGGCTAGGTCCAGCAGCGTTTGTACGGCGGGGTTCGTGTCCAGCTCGGCTTCGTAGGCGGCGCGGAAACCGTCGAACCGCTCCAGCATGTGCGCGAATTCTTTCCGCAGCGGCGGCGACGGCGCCACCTCCTTGAGCCACAGCTCCAGTTGCGCGCGTTCCTTGCTGACCCCGCGTGGCCAGAGCCGGTCGACCAGGACCCGGCAGCCGTCGTCGTCGGCGGGTTCGTCATGGACGCGCTTGATGGCAAAATGTCCGGCAGACTTCTCCATGTGCGCATGCTACCGCAGGTCCCGAAACGGGGTGCCGGAGTGCGGCCTGCAGGACACCGTGCCGTGGGATGAAAGACGCCGTGAAAGAATTGCCCCATGGCTGAAGACACTCAGGGTACAGACACGCCCACCACCGCCCCCATCAACGTTCCGGACAAGCCCGCCCTGGAGGGGCTGGAAGACGCCCTCACCAAGCGCTGGCTTGACGAAGGAACCTACAAGTTCAACCGGGACACCACCCGGGAGCAGGTCTACTCGATCGACACTCCCCCGCCCACCGCGTCGGGATCCCTGCATGTGGGGCACATGTTCTCCTACACCCAGACCGACGTCCTGGCCCGCTACCAGCGCATGACCGGGAAAAACGTCTTCTACCCGATGGGCTGGGACGACAACGGCCTGCCCACCGAGCGCCGGGTGCAGAACTACTACGGCGTGCGCTGCGATCCCACCGTCCGCTACGACGCCGGCTACCGGCCTCCCGCCGAGCCCGCGAAGAACCAGCGCGACTTTGACGTCGTTTCACGCCGGAACTTCATTGAGCTGTGCGAGGAGCTCGCCGTCGAGGATGAGTTGGTCTTCGAGAACCTCTTCCAGAAGCTCGGCCTGTCCGTTGACTGGGATCTGACGTACCGCACCATCGACGACAAGTCGCGGGCCATCTCGCAGCGGGCCTTCTTGGCCAACCTCGCCGCGGGCGATGCCTACATGGCCGAGGCGCCCACCCTGTGGGACGTCACCTTCCGCACCGCGGTGGCCCAGGCCGAGCTGGAGGACCGTGAGGTCGCGGGTGCCTATTACCGCTACCCGTTCTTCACCGCCGAGGGCGAGAAGATCTACATCGAGACCACCCGCCCGGAGCTGCTGGCTGCCTGCGCCGCCCTCGTGGCGAATCCTGACGACGAACGGTACCAGCCGCTGTTCGGCAAGAAGCTCACCTCCCCGCTGTTCGGCGTCGAGGTGGAGGTCATGGCCCACCCGCTCGCGAAGGCGGACAAGGGATCCGGCGCCGCCATGGTCTGCACCTTCGGCGACCTCACCGACGTCACCTGGTGGCGCGAACTCCAGCTTCCGACGCGCGCGATCGTGGGCCGTGACGGCCGCATCATCGGCGAAACCCCGGACTGGATCACCACGGACGAGGGCAGGGCCAGCTTCGCGGCGATCGCCGGCAAAACGGTCTTCAGCGCCAAGGAAGCCGTGGTGGAGCTCCTGGCCTCCGCCGGGCTCCTCGACGGCGAGCCGAAGAAGATCATGCACCCGGTCAACTTCTTCGAGAAGGGCGACAAGCCCCTCGAAGTGGTCACCTCCCGCCAGTGGTACATCCGCAACGGCGGCCGCGACGCTGACCGCCGCGAGCGGCTGATCGGCCGCGGCAACGAAGTGGAATTCCACCCGGCCTTCATGCGTTCCCGGTATGAGAACTGGATCTCCGGACTGAACGGTGACTGGCTGGTCTCCCGCCAGCGCTTCTTCGGCGTGCCCGTGCCCGTCTGGTACCCGCTCGATTCCGACGGCAATCCCGAATACGGCGCACCGATCGTGCCCTCCGACGCGCAGCTCCCGGTGGACCCCGCCGCGGACGCGGCTCCCGGCTTCGAAGAAGGACAGCGCGATGTGCCGGGCGGTTTCACCGGCGACGCTGACGTGCTGGACACCTGGGCCACTTCCTCGCTGACGCCGCAGATTGTGGGCGGCTGGAGCACCGACGAGGCACTCTTCGCTAACGTCTTCCCGTTCGACGTGCGCCCGCAGGCCCATGACATCATCCGGACCTGGCTGTTCTCCACCGCCGTCCGCGCCGACGCCCTGCAGGACACCGCACCGTGGAAGCACGCCGCCATCTCCGGCTGGATCCTGGACCCGGACCGCAAGAAGATGTCCAAGTCCAAGGGCAATGTCATTGTGCCCACTGATGTCCTCGAGGAGTACGGCTCGGACGCCGTGCGCTACTGGGCAGCCTCGGCCAAGCTCGGCGCGGACACCGCCTACGAGATCGCGCAGATGAAAATCGGCCGCCGCCTGGCGATCAAGCTGCTCAACGCGTCCAAGTTTGTGTTGAACCTCGGCGCCACGGAGGACTCTGTGGTTTCCGAAGACCTTTCCGTGCTGATCAATCCCCTGGACCGGGCCGTGCTGGCCCAACTGTCGGACGTTGTCCTGCAGGCCACGAAGGCGTTCGAGAACTATGACTACGCCCGGGCCCTGCAGATCGCGGAGAGCTTCTTCTGGCACTTCACGGACGACTACGTGGAGCTCATCAAGGACCGCGCGTACGGCGCCGCCGGCGAGTCCCAGCAGGCGTCCGTGCTGGCCGCACTGGCGACCAGCCTGGACACGCTGCTGCGCCTGTTCGCCCCGTTCCTGCCGTTCGCCACGGAGGAAGTCTGGGGCTGGTGGCGTGCCGGATCCGTGCACCGTGCGCCGTGGCCCTCAGCCCTCGAGATCGACGGCGACACCACGCTCCTGTCCACCGTGGGGACCGCGCTGAGCGGCATCCGCAAGGCCAAGTCCGAGGCGAAGGTCAAGCAGCGCACCGAGGTGCTGTCCGCGACCATCACGGCCTCGGAATCGCTCACGACGCAGCTGAAGGCCGGCCTCGCCGATTTGAAGGCCGCGGCCAACGCGCGTGAGCTGGCGCTGGTAGCCGGCGACGGCGAACTGACCGTCAGCAACGTCGTCCTGGCACCTGCCGAGGCGTAACGCCCAGGCTCAGTCCGCCGCGTCGGCAAAGCGACACGACAGGAAAAGGGGCCCTCCGCCGGGCTGGCGGGTTCTAGCGGTCGTTGCAACACCCAGAATTTTTGGGAGTTGCAACGACCGTGTCGTCTTTAACGAAGGAAGCTGCCAGCCGGAGGAAATACACGCCGGAGCAGAAGGCTCAGTTCTTTTCGGTGTTGGACCGGTGTGGGAGTGTGAGCGCGGCCGCGGCGGAGCTCGGCTTCAATCAGATGACGTGCTACCAATGGGTCCATAAATCTCGGCTCCCTGAGCGGGTCCCACGGAATCGGGAAGCTGGGCAGAGGAAATACACGCCTGCGCAGAAGGCTGAGTTCTTCGTCGTGTTCGACCGCGTCAAGAGCACGACGCAGGCCGCACGGGAGTTGGGACTGAATCCCGCAACTTGCGCCGGTTGGGTCCGTAAAGCCGGGCTGAAAAGCCATGGCAAAACGGGGACGGGTCCTCACCCAGGCCGGGATGAGTACTTCCGGCTGCGCAAGACCGGCGTGAGTCGGCGCAAAGCTGCCGCAGCGGTCGGGATACATCTCCGGACCGCCGAAGAGTGGGACCAGGGAATCCGTAAGTCCGGCGGCCGACGCATTTACCCGGATGGCCGAATCGTCGACTACAAACGTGGTGTGACCACCATGACCCCTCCCGCCGGCACGACCGGAACGACCCTGGTCCCCGTACCGGTATCAGCGTTGGAGAAATCTATCGATCCGCGGTTCCTGACCGTGCAGGAACGGGAGCTGATCCGGGACCTGCAGGCCGCCGGCTCTTCGATCAGGGCGATCGCCCAGGCGCTTGAACGTTCCCCTTCTACGATCAGTCGTGAGTTTCGCCGAAATGCCGATGCACGGATGGGCTACCTGCCGCACGGGGCGCATCGGAAGGCCGCTGCCCGGCGGGCGCGGCCCAAGACGGCCAAGCTCGCTGCGGAGTCGGAGCTGCGTGACTATGTGAAGGACAAGCTGCTCCTACGCTGGTCTCCGGAGCAGATCAGCCACACGCTGGTCGAAGAGTTCCCCGACAACCCGGAGATGCGTGTGAGCCCAGAGACGATTTATCAAGCCCTCTACGTCCAGGCGAGAGGCGGCCTCAAACGCGAGATACAGGCAGCGCTGCGCACCGGCCGGACCCGCCGCAAACCGCACCGCACCGGCGAGCAACGCACCCCCAGGTTCGTGGACCCGATGGTCATGATTTCCGAGCGCCCGCCCGAGATCGAGGACCGCGCCGTGCCAGGCCATTGGGAAGGGGACCTCATTACCGGCGCCTATAACCAGTCAGCGATTGCGACCTTGGTCGAACGGACCACCCGCTACGTGATGCTCGTCCACCTGCCACATGACCACACCGCCGAAACCGTCCGCGACGGCCTCGTCAAGACCATGGCCACCCTGCCCGCGCACCTGCGAGGATCCCTGACCTGGGACCAGGGCGCGGAAATGGCCACCCACAAATCCTTCACCCTTGCCACCGACATGCCCGTCTATTTCTGCGATCCCGCCAGCCCCTGGCAACGCGGCTCGAACGAGAACACCAACGGGCTGCTGCGCCAGTACTTCCCGAAGGGCACCGACCTGTCCGTCTACGGGCCTGAAGACCTCGAACACGTCGCGCAGGAACTCAACGGACGCCCACGCAAAACGCTCGGCTGGAATACTCCAGCCGAGCGTTTACGTGATTTACTACTAACCACCTAACCAACAGGTGTTGCAACGATCCCTAGAATCCAAGGCTTAGGCCGGCCGGAGGGCCCCTTCTTGCTTCCCGGAGGGGCCCCAGATCCCCAAGCCCGTCTCAAAATGCGTCAGCCGCCGGCAGCGTTCCTCGCCTCGACACCAGCGCCGGGACCTGCGCTACCGGCCCGGGCCTCCGCTTCGCTGATCGCCCAGGCGGCGTTGACGAGGCCGATGTGGCTGAACGCCTGCGGGAAGTTCCCCAGGAGCTCGTTGCTGTCCGGCGCGACTTCCTCCGCCATCAGGCCCAGGTCCGTGGCGAACCCGGCGGCCCGCTCGAAGACTGCCCGGGCGCGCTGTGTGCGTCCGGCCAAGGCCAGGGCATGGGCCAGCCAGAAGGTGCACAGGAGGAAAGTGCCCTCCTCCCCCGGAAGACCGTCGTCGGCGAGGTAGCGGTACACGAGGCCGCGCGAGTCCGTGAGACGCTCCTCGATGGCCTCGATTGTGGCGAGGATACCGGGATCGTCCGCCGGGAGGAAGCCCACGATCGCGAGCATCAGCGCCGAAGCGTCGAGGTCCTCGGAGCCGTACGCCTGGGTATAGGCATTCGCCGCTTCGCTCCAGCCGTAGGTCCGGATGGACGCGGCAATCTGGTCCCGCGCCTCCTCCCAGTGCCGGACCCGCTCGGGCGCCTGCAGGAGCTCGGAAAGGGTGATGGCCCGGTCGACGGCGACCCAGCACATGAGCTTGGAGTAGAGGAAGTGGCGCGGCTCCCCGCGAACCTCCCAGATGCCGTGGTCGGCGGAGCGCCAACGGGAGGCCGCGGCGTCCGCTGCGTCGGCGAGGAACCTTCTCGTTGCCGGTGCCAGCTCCGCGAGATACTCCGGCAGCGTGGCGGCGGCGTCGAGCAGTTCGCCGTAGACGTCGAGCTGCCGCTGGTTCCAGGCACCGTTGCCGACCCGGACCGGGGAGCTGGCACGCCAGCCCGGCAGGTGGGCAAGTTCGCGTTCGGGCAGCTCGCGTTCCCCGCCGATGCCGAACATGATCTGCAGTTCCTCGCCCGCGGCCAGCTGGCTTGCGGCTGCAGTCGCAAGGAACTGGAAGAAATTTCCCGCTTCGTCCGGGCAGGCCGCCACCCAGAGTGCCTGCAGGGTCATGCTCGCATCCCGGATCCAGCTGTACCGGTAGTCCCAGTTGCGCGTGCCGCCGGCCACTTCCGGCAGGGACGTCGTCGGGGCGGCCACGATGGCCCCGGATGGGTAGTACGTGAGGGCCTGCAGAATCCGTCCGCTGCCGGCGACGAGCTCCTGCCACGGGCCGTTGTAGGTCTGGTGCAGCTCCGACCAGCTGGTCCAGCCCTGCACGGTGTCCTCAAGCCGGCGCGCGATGTCCGCCTGGCCCCAGAAGACCGGTTCCCCGCTCCCGCTGGCCTGGAAGTGGAGAGCGAAGCCAAGGACGTCTCCGGCCTGGAGGGTCAGCCGGGCGTGCGCCGTGTCCGCGCCGAGCTGGAAGGCTGCCGCAGTCGAGAATGACAGCACCACTTCCCCCGCTCGGACCACGATACCGCCGTCCACCGCGCTCAGCACCGGCCGGCCCAGCCCGTATTCCGGGCGGGGGCTGAAGACCATGTCGACCTCGACCGGCCCCTCGGTACAGGACAGCTGGCGGAGCAAGGTGCCGGGGGAATCCGCGCCGAGGTCATGGCCCCTCCTGCCGTCACCGAGGACCAGGGCGTCCGTGACGGTCACACAACCTGCAGGGGCCGTGTGGGTGGTTTCCAGAACCATCGTGGGTCCGAGGTAGCGCCGGGTTGAGGAGTATTCTCCGGCGGGACGGATCGACCAGAACCCCGCGTCCTGGCCCAAAAGGCGTCCGAACACGGAGGGGCTGTCAAAGCGCGGAAAGCACAGCCAGTCCACGGAGCCGGCGGCACTGACCAGTGCGGCGGAGGCGCAGTCTGAGAGCAGTGCATAGTCCGCAATCGGCTTACTGCTCATTGGCACACCCTGACCGCGCTGTTTCGGACCCGTCTTCTGCAGGTCTTTCCGTACAGGTCTTTCCGGACTGGCCTTCCGGGCAAGTCTTGCCCGGCGTGTCTCTTAGGGCAAAGGGGAAGCCCCATCAGCGTTTTGCCGTCGGTGGGGCTTCGACTTTCGATTATCACGTGACGTCTTAGATAATCTGGCAAGATCCTTGGATTTTCAGGTCTTCCTACCTCGTCACTGGTAGCCATCATCTAACTTTGCCGAAGGCTGCGTCGGATGAGTGTCACTGAATCTTTGGTTCCTGCGTCCCACTTCTCGCGAAGTGGGTAAGTCCTATTGTTCTCCCCCGGGTTCCCCTGCACAAGGGCCCCGGGAGAACTACATCAGAGTAGTTCAGTTGAAGACCGGGCTTTCGGTCCGGCTGCGCTTGATTTCGAAGAAGTACGGGAAGGAAGCCAGCGTCACGGTGGCGTCCCACAGCCGTCCGGCATCCTCGCCGCGCGGGATGCGGGTCAGGACAGGGCCGAAGAAGGCGGTGCCGTTGAAGGCGACGACGGGCGTGCCCACGTCCTGGCCGACCAGGGAGATGCCCACCTCGTGGCTGGTGCGGAGCTGCGCATCGAATTCATCGCTCTGGCCGGCGGCAGCCAGTTCCGCCGGCAGGCCCACCTCCGCAAGGGACTTGGAGATGACTTCGGCGATGTCGCCGTTGCCCTCGTTGTGGATCTTGGTGCCCATGGCGTCGTAGAGCGGCTTGACGTACTCGGCGCCGTGCTTTTCTGCGGCAGCAACGATGACCCGCACCGGCGCCCACGCCTTGGCCATGAACTCCTTATACTGCTCCGGGAGCTCGTCGCGGCCCTCGTTGAGCACGGCGAGGCTCATGACGTGCCAGTCGGTGCTGATATCGCGGACGTCTTCCACTTCACCGATCCAGCGGGAGGTGACCCAGGCGAAGGGGCACATCGGGTCGAACCAGAAATCGGCTTTGGTGGTCATGGTTTCAGACACAGGTGTTCTCCTTAGGGAAGTCAGGGGAAGTTGCACCGCGGCACATCAACCTTCAACGGCACCTCAATTGCACAGGCGCATCAACACATGACAGCGGCCCGTGGCGCTAAATTATTCCGAATCAGGCAGTGTGTTCAGGCAGGTATGTCAGGCGGACTTGCGGCGCTTGACGTCGTGGCCGATCATCGTGGGCGCGGTCTTCTTGGAGACGACCTCTTCAGTGATCACGACGCTCGCGACGTCGTCGCGGCTGGGCAGATCGAACATCACGGGCAGCAGGACTTCCTCCATGATGGCACGGAGCCCGCGTGCTCCGGTGCCGCGCTCGAGTGCCTGCTCGGCAATCGTGTTGAGCGCCTCGTCCTCAAAGACCAGCTCGACGCCGTCGAGCTGAAACATCTTCTGGTACTGCTTCACGAGGGCGTTCTTCGGCGTGGACAGGATCTGGATCAGCGCCGCACGGTCCAGGTTGGAGACTGTGGTGATCACCGGAAGGCGGCCGATGAATTCCGGAATGAGCCCAAACTTCAGCAGATCCTCCGGCATGACCTCGCCGTAGGAGTCCGCGTTGTTCTTGGCCTCGTGGAGCGGGGCGCCGAAGCCGATGCCCTTCCGTCCGGAGCGTGAACCGATGATCTCCTCGAGCCCGGCAAAGGCGCCGGCCACGATGAAGAGCACATTGGTGGTGTCGATCTGGATGAATTCCTGGTGCGGGTGCTTGCGTCCGCCCTGCGGCGGGACCGAGGCGACAGTGCCTTCGAGGATCTTCAGCAGCGCCTGCTGTACGCCCTCGCCCGAAACGTCCCGGGTGATGGAGGGGTTCTCGCTCTTGCGCGAGATCTTGTCGATCTCGTCGATGTAGATGATGCCCTGCTCGGCCTTCTTGACGTCGTAGTCGGCAGCCTGGATGAGTTTCAGGAGGATGTTCTCCACGTCCTCGCCCACGTAGCCGGCTTCGGTCAGGGCCGTCGCATCGGCGACGGCGAAGGGGACGTTGAGGCGCCGGGCCAGGGTCTGGGCCAGGTACGTCTTGCCGCAGCCGGTGGGGCCGATCAGGAGGATGTTGGACTTGGCGATCTCGACGTCGTCGTGGTGACCGCCCTCGGCGAGGCTTCCGCTTTTGGGGGCGTGCCCGGCCTGGATGCGCTTGTAGTGGTTGTAGACCGCCACGGCGAGCGAACGCTTGGCGGGCTCCTGGCCGATCACGTACTCCTGCAGGAAGTCAAAGATTTCGCGGGGCTTGGGCAGTTCGAAACTGCCCAGATCGGCGACTTCCGCGAGTTCTTCTTCAATGATCTCGTTGCAGAGTTCAATGCACTCATCGCAGATGTAGACGCCGGGCCCGGCAATGAGCTTCCGGACCTGCTTCTGGCTCTTCCCGCAGAAAGAACACTTCAGCAGATCGGTGCTCTCGCCAATCCGAGCCATATGTGAACCCCTTTAGTATCGTGCTGGTGCCTGTGACAGGTTCCACTCTAGGTCACTTTCGGCCTGTTGGGTGGATACCCGACGCCGGTGCGGCCATTTGTGGTGAGCCGCACCGGCGTCGTGGATTGCCTATTGCCTGGCGGTGATCGCCTGGGGCTTCATCTTGCGTGAATCGAGGACCTGGTCAATCAGGCCGTACTGCATGGCCTCGGCTGCGGTGAGGATCTTGTCCCGCTCGATGTCGTTATTGACCTGCTCGGGGGTCCGGCCGGAGTGCTTGGCCAGGGTGTCTTCGAGCCAGGACCGCATCCGCATGACCTCGGCGGCCTGGATCTCCAGGTCGGAGGCCTGTCCGCCCTGTCCGCCGGACAATGAGGGCTGGTGGATCAGCACACGGGCATTGGGCAGGGCCAGGCGCTTGCCCGGCGTGCCGGCCGCAAGGAGCACGGCGGCGGCGCTGGCGGCCTGGCCGAGGCACACGGTCTGGATCTCCGGCCGGATGTACGTCATGGTGTCGTAGATCGCTGTCATGGCGGTGAAGGAACCACCCGGGGAGTTGATGTAGAGCGTGATGTCGCGGTCCGGGTCCGTGGACTCGAGCACCAGCAGCTGCGCCATGACGTCGTCAGCCGAGGCGTCGTCGACCTGGACGCCCAGGAAAATGATGCGGTCCTCGAACAGCTTGGTGTACGGGTCCTGGCGCTTGAAGCCGTAGGGGGTGCGCTCTTCGAACTGCGGCAGCACGTAACGGCTGCTCGGCAGGTTACCGGCAGTCGATCCGAAATTGTAGTTCATGTTCATTGCTCCTGAATTCATTTCTGTCTACGTGCCGGTCAGTTCTCGGTGGCTGCGTCAATGCCCGTGGCAGTGTCAATGCCAGTGCCGGCGCCGGCGCTATTGCCGTTGGCGTTGGTTCCGCCGCCGCCGGCCACGGAGCCCGCGTGCGCGGCGATCTTGTCGAAGAAGCCGTAATCGAGGGCGTCCTTCGCGGTGAACCACTTGTCGCGGTCGTTGTCCTTGAGGATGGTCTCAACCGTCTGGCCGGTCTGGTCTGCGGTCAGTTCGGCCATGACCTTCTTCATGTGCAGGATCAGCTCGGCCTGAATCTTGATGTCCGAGGCCGTGCCGCCGATGCCGCCGGAGGGCTGGTGCATCAGGATGCGGGCATTGGGGGTGGCGTAGCGCTTGCCCTTGGTGCCGGAGGAGAGCAGGAACTGACCCATGGAGGCTGCGAGGCCGGTGGCTACGGTGACGACGTCATTCGGGATGAATTGCATGGTGTCGTAGATGGCCATGCCGGCGGTGACGGAGCCGCCGGGTGAGTTGATGTAAAGGTAGATGTCCTTTTCGGGATTCTCCGCCGAGAGCAGCAGCAGCTGCGAGCAGATCGCGTTGGCGTTCTCGTCGCGGACCTCGGAGCCGAGCCAGATGATGCGCTCTTTCAGCAGGCGGTTGTAAATGTAGTTATCCTGGGCTGCCGGATCGACGGTCGCCATCCGGGGTGCCCCTGCTTGCTGTGACATATGTACTTACCTCTCGCTGGCGACGGTGACGCCACTGGACGACGTCACTGAACTTTCCTACAGCGACACTAACCGTTTTCGCGCCTGCTTTGTTCGCAGGCGCAGGGCTGTTCGCTGACGGCGCACGATTGCCGGGGGCGGGTCCGCGGAGTCCCGCAGGCGTGAAGCGCAGGGCTTAAATGCGGCAGCCCCCGGATCGCTGATCCAGGGGCTGCCAGTACTGCCTGGCTGCTGTTAGAACTTCACAGCTGCCGGGTCGTCGTTCTTCGCGGTCTCGGTGGCCGCTGCTTCCTCGGAAGCCTCGTTCGCGACCTCGGCTTCGGCCTCTGCGTCAGTCCCGGCAGCTGCCTCAACAGGGACCTCCTCGCCGCCGGGGCGGACGAAGTCGCTGAGGTCAACCTTGTTGCCCTCGGAGTCGGTGACCTCGGCCTGGCCCAGGACCACGGCCAATGCCTTGCGGCGGCGGACCTCGGAAACCATCATGGGGACCTGGCCGCTCTGATCGATGATCTGGGCGAACTGGTTCGGGTCCATGCCGTACTGGCTGGCGGTGGTGACGATGTAGTCGATCAGCTCGTTCTGGCTGACATTGACTTCTTCCTTTTCGGCGATGGCGTCAAGGATGATCTCGTTCTGGAAGGCACGCTCGGTGTTGGCCTTGACCTCGGCGCGGTGCTCCTCGGTGTCGTGCTCGCCTTCACCGTGGGCGTTCTCGGCGTTGAAGTGCTGCTCGAGCTGCTCGTCGACGACGGAGGCCGGAACGGGGACCTCGACGAGCTCAACGAGCTTGTCCAGGACCTTGTCGCGGGCCTCTACGCCCTGCTCGACAACCTTCGATTCGGAGGCCTGCTTGGCGAGGTCTTCGCGGAGCTCGGCGAGCGTGTCGAACTCGGACGCCAGCTGGGCGAAGTCATCGTCAGCTTCGGGCAGCTCGCGCTCCTTGACGGACTTGACGACCACCTTCACCTGTGCGGACTCACCGGCGTGGTCGCCGCCGACGAGGGTGGTGTCGAAGATGGCGTCATCGTCGGCGCTCAGGCCGGTGACGGCCTCATCGAGGCCTTCCAGCATGGTGCCGGCGCCGACCTGGTAGGACAGGCCCGAGGCGGAGTCAACCTCGGCTCCGTCGATGGTGGCGGTGATGTCGATGGTGAGGAAGTCCTTGTCGGCCGCCGGGCGGTCGACGGACTTCAGCGTGCCGAAGCGGCCGCGGAGCTCGTCCAGGGCCGTGTCGACGTCGGAGTCGGTGGACTCGGCGGCGGCAACCTCAACCTTGATGCCGGCGTAGTCAGGCAGTTCGATCTCGGGGCGGATGTCGACCTCGGCGTGGAACTTGAGTTCACCGTCGGTGGCGGTGGGGTCCGGGACCTCGGTGATTTCAACCTCGGGACGGCTCAGCGGGCGGATGCCGGTTTCCTGCACGGCGGCCTGGTACCAGCCGTTGAGGCCTTCGTTGATGGCAGTCTCCAGCACATAGCCGCGGCCGACGCGCTGGTCGATGAGCTTGGAGGGGACCTTGCCCTTGCGGAAACCCGGGACCTGGATCTGGGAAGCAACAGTCTTGTATGCCTCTGCGATGCTGGGCTTCAATTCCTCAAAGGGGACCTCAACATTGAGCTTGACCCGCGTGGGGGTGAGGTTCTCGACAGCGCTCTTCACAGTCTAAGTACTCCTGGTTTTAGGGGGTGGGGATCTGCCTTTGCCACGTTCTGGCGGTTCCTGCAGAGTCGGGGTGACAGGATTTGAACCTGCGACTTCCTGCTCCCAAAGCAGGTGCTCTAGCCAAGCTGAGCTACACCCCGTAATGCACAGAACAGTCTACGGTCATACTGTGCTGATTTGCACATTTGACACCGGGGCCCTGAATTAGGTTTAGTTGTATCCGGCTTCAACAGCCGCCCGGAAAGTTGCAGGATGGCTCAGGCAAGTTCCCGGGGACGTAGCTTAGTGGTAAAGCCTCAGTCTTCCAAACTGATGATGCGGGTTCGATTCCCGTCGTCCCCTCCAATGCAGGACGCAAATCCACCGCAGGATCCTCAAGAGCCCCTCTCCGGAGGGGCTCTTTTGTGCCTGCTGGCCTGGCCTTCTGGCCCGGCTGCTGGTCAGGCCTGCTGGCAGCCGGGGCACCAGTAGAGTTTCCGGGCGCCGAGTTCCGTGATTGCCACCGGGGTCCCGCAGTCGCGGCAGTCGAGGCCCTGCCGCCGGTAGACGAAGTGTGATACCTCCGGGGCCGGCAGTCCGCCGGCCGGTTCTGTGGCGCCGCTCCCGCTCCAGCCGGTCCCGCCCCAATAGCGCGGCGGTGTGGTGATGATCCGGCCGTCGCGGACGCCGTCGGACATCATGGCGACGGTGTCATCCCAGAGCAGCTCCGCGGCCTCCGCGGGCAGCGCCTTTCCGGTCAGCCAGGGGTCAAGGCGCTGGCGGAAGAGCAGTTCGGCACGGTAGACGTTGCCGACGCCGGCAATCACCTTCTGGTCCATCAGCAGCGCCGCCAGGGGCGTGCGCCTGGCAAGAATCCCGGCGACGAAGGCGTCCCGGTCGCCGGACCGGTTGCGCAGCGGGTCCGGGCCCAGCCGCGCCATCACGGCCTCGGCCTCCGCCTCGATGATCGTCTCGCAGGTGGTCGCTCCCCGGAGGTCGGCCCAGCCATGGGTGCCGGCGAGCCGCACGCGCACGGCACCGACAGGGTCTGGGGGACCGTCGTAGCTGTCAGGCCCGGAGCCGGCGGGTGCGTCCGCACCGGCAGCGTCCCCACCGACGGCGGAGTAGACTTCCCGCTCCCCCACCTTCCGGGGTGCGCCGATGCTGGAGGCGCCGCGGAAGGTGGCGTCCCCGCCGAAGTCCCAGGCGCCGTAGAGGCCCAGATGGACGTGGAGCAGCAGACCGTGCTCGAACGCCAGGAAGAGGTGCTTCCCGTGCGCGACTGAACCGGTCAGGACGTGGCCGTCCAGCAGCGCCGCGCCCTGCACGAACCTTCCCTGCGGGCTCGAGACGGCGAGCCGCTCCCCCGTGAAGACGTCCCCGAACTGGCGCGCCAGCCGGTGGACGGAGTGCCCTTCCGGCACTACTCGAGGACCTCGCCCGTGCGCTCGTACGTGGCGATCTTGCCGATCCGGCGGACGTGGCGCTGGTCGTTACTGAAGGGCTCCGCCAGGAAAGCCTCGATGATGGCCGTGGCCTCCTCGACGCTGTGCTGGCGGCCGCCGACGGCGACGACGTTGGCGTCGTTGTGTTCCCGGGCCAGTTTGGCGGTGGATAGGTTCCAGGCCAGCGCGGCCCGGATGCCCTTGACCTTGTTGGCGGCGATCTGCTCCCCGTTGCCGGATCCGCCGAGGACGATCCCGAGGGCGTTGTTCCCGGCTTCCTGGTCGGCCACGACGGCGAGCGCGGCGTTGATGCAGAAGGAGGGGTAGTCATCCTGGGCGTCGTAGGCCTCGGGGCCGTGGTCGATCACGTCGTATCCCTTGGCACTGAGGTGGCTCACCAGGTGGGCGCTGAGTTCCATTCCGGCGTGGTCCGTGGCGATGTGCACGCGCGGGAGATCAGTTGGGGTCACGGCGTATCCGTTCAGTTGGGGGCAGGTCGGTGAGGGAAAACGAGCTGCCGGAGCGGGTCTTGGGGCTGCTTCCTAGCCTACTAGGGCGCCGGAGGCCGGCAGGCCCGGCGGCCCGCAGGCCGGGAGACCGGTCTTCACAAACCGGTCATAGCTCGGCGGTTTCGCCACCGCGGCGCGCCCGTGCCGCCACCCTGGACAGGGCTTGCGCGACGTTATCCGCCGTCGCGGCGCTGCCGCCGCTGACCGTCAGTTTCCGTCCGTCGGAGCGGACGACGACGACGGCGGGGCCGCTGCTGACCAGCAGTGCCGTGGTGGTGCCTTGGCTCCGGTAGCCCAGGCCGCCATAGTCGGCGGCCCTGACCTCTTTCGGCGTTGCTGCGTCGATGGCGGCGGCGGGAACGTCCATGACCCGCACGAATCCCGCGGCGAAGACCCGGAGGCCGCTGCGGTCCACCCGGATGCGGGCGAACAGGAATGCGGCGGCGAACAGGGCCAGCGCCACGAGAACCGCGGCCAGCCAAGGCACTGCGATGGTCAGGAGGGCGGCGGGCAGCAGGGTGGCAATCCCGAGCATCACGAAGACCGAACTGCGGGCGTGGACCCACAGGCTCAGGGAGTCCCGGGCCAGTTCAGGGTCAACTTCACGCTGCAGGGCCTCCCGCATGGCACGGTCATCATCCGTGGACCAGCGTTCGTCCGCCTTGAAGACGAAGCCCATCACAAAGCCCAGGCCCAGGGCCGCACCGCTGCCCATGGCCAGCACGGCGACGTCCACCCGGGACTCCCTCGCGTCCGCCAGGCCAAGCTGGCCGACGAGCACGGCGGCGAGGACTGTGGTGACGAAGAGGCTCATCGACAGGCCAGCTCCCATCATGATCCGGCGCATCACCGCCGGACGGGAGAGCGGCACCGCCTGCACCAGCACGGCCCAGCCGATCAGCACGATCATCGCCGCACCGACCCCCACGACAGCTACGAAGGGGGCAAAGTCCGCGGCGCCGCCCTGGTCCCAGCGGACGGCCAGCGGATCGGGCAAATCGGAGCGGATCAGGAAGGCGCAGACCACAAACGCGGCTGCGAGCATCAAGGGAAAGCCCACTGCGAAGCGCAGTGCCCTGGCGTCGACGGAATCCCGGAGCTTTCCCATATCCCCAACGCTACCGCTCCCCGAGGCTACCGCTCCCCAACGCTACCGCGGGGGCTGCAGGCAGACATGTGATTCACGCAACTTGCCAAGCGGCGCTGACGTGAAAGAATAATTTCACGTTAACGCTGATACTTTCTGGAGGCCCCACTTTGCCCGGTATGAACCTGACGCGCGCCGAAGCACGCGAGCGCGCCGAACTGATCGCCGTCGAATCCTACGAGGTCAGCCTTGACCTGACGCGCGGCGAGAAGTTCTTCGGCTCCACCACCGCCGTGAAGTTCTCGGCCACGCCAGGGTCCTCGACCTTCATCGACGCCGTGACGCACGCCGTGCACAGCGTGACCCTCAACGGGCGCGAGCTTGATCCGGCGGAGGTCTCGGACGGCATCCGGATCCAACTGCCCGAGCTGGCCGCCGAGAACAATCTGCTGGTCGTGGCGGACGCCCCGTACATGAACACCGGCGAGGGCCTGCACCGCTTCGTGGACCCGGTGGACAACGAGGTCTACCTCTACACCCAGTTCGAGGTCCCCGATTCCAGGCGGATGTTCGCCGTCTTCGAGCAGCCCGACCTCAAGGCAAGCTTCACCTTCACCGTTACAGCGCCCTCGCACTGGGACCTCATCTCCAACTCCCCCACCCCGGTGCCGGTCGAGACCATTCCCGGCGTGGACGGCGGCGCGCGGTCCGTCTGGGAATTCACCCCGACGCCGCCGCTCTCCTCCTACGTCACGGCCCTGATCGCCGGGCCGTACCAGTCGGTCCGCAGCGAGGTCACCTCCGCCAACGGCAAGGTCACCCCGCTGGGCATCTTCGCCCGCAAGTCCCTCATGAAGTACCTGGATGCGGACAACATTTTCGAGCTCACCCGCCAGGGCTTCGAGTTCTTCGAGGCGCAGTTCGGCTGCCCGTACCCGTTCGAGAAGTACGACCAGCTTTTCGTGCCGGAGTTCAACGCCGGGGCCATGGAGAACGCCGGAGCCGTCACCATCCTGGAGGGGTACGTGTTCCGCAGCAAGGTCACCGATGCGCAGGTGGAGCGACGCGCCATCACGGTGCTGCACGAGCTCGCGCACATGTGGTTCGGGGACCTCGTGACGATGCGCTGGTGGAACGACCTCTGGCTGAACGAATCCTTTGCCGAGTACATGTCCCACCTGGCCGCCGTGGAGAACACAACGTTCGACCACGCATGGACCACGTTCGCCTCGGTGGAGAAGTCCTGGGCCTACCGGCAGGACCAGCTGCCCACAACGCACCCGATCTTTGCCGAGATCAACGACCTGCAGGACGTCGAGGTGAACTTCGACGGCATCACCTACGCCAAGGGCGCGTCGGTGCTGCGCCAGCTCGTTGCCTGGGTGGGCCCGGAAGAATTCATGGCCGGCGTCCGCGAATACTTCAGCAAGCACGCCTGGCAGAACACCGAGCTGAGCGACCTGATGGCCGAACTCGAGAAGGCCAGCGGCCGGGATCTGGACCAGTGGGGCCGGCTCTGGCTGGAGACCGCCGGTGTCAACACCCTCGAGCCAGAACTGGCCGTGGGCGAGGACGGGAGGATCTCCTCCTTCACCATCGTGCAGTCCGCCACGGAAGACCAGCCCACCATCCGCCCGCACCGCCTCGCCGTCGGCTTCTACAACCTCACCGCCGCGGGGAAGCTGGAGCGCGTCCACCGCGAGGAGCTCGACGTCGACGGCGAGCGCACTCTAGTCCCGGCGCTGGCCGGACTCTCGCAGCCGGACCTGATCCTGCTCAACGACGACGATCTCGCCTACGCCAAGGTCCGGCTGGACCCGAAGTCGCTCGCGACGGCCACGGCGCACCTCAAGGACTTCAGCCAGAGCCTCCCCCGCACCCTCGTGTGGGGCTCGGCCTGGGATGCGGCCCGGGACGGCGAAACCCCGGCCCGCGGCTACGTGGAACTGATCCTGGCCAACATTGCCGAGGAATCCGATTCCTCCGTGATCCTGGTCCAGCTCCGCCAGCTCGCCACCACACTGAACTTCTATGTGGCCGAGGCGCACAAGGAAGCCACCGCGGCCGCCGCGGCCGACCGGCTCTGGGAGCTCGCCTCCAGTGTCCCGGCCGGCTCCGACGCGCAGCTGCAGTTCGTGAAGTCTTACGCCCTGCTGGCCCGCAGCGCCGGGCAGCTGGACACCGTGTCCGGCCTGCTGGAGGGCACCCTGACCCTGGGTGGCCTCACCGTGGACCAGGACCTCCGCTGGGAACTGATCGCATCCCTCGTCACCGGGGGCCGTGCCGGCCGGGACCGGATCGACGCGGAACTGGAACACGACAACACCGCCACCGGACAGAACGCGGCCGCCCTTGCCAAGGCTGCCATCCCCACCGCCGAGGCCAAGGCCGCGGCCTGGGAGTCGATTGTGGTCAAGGGCGAGCTGTCCAACGCCCTCCAGGGCTCGGCCGTCACCGGCTTCACCCGGGTGCTGGACACCGCCCTGCTGGCGCCCTATGCCGAGAAGTACTTCGAGGCCGTCCCGGGCATCGTCAGGGGCCGCACGCACGCGCTGGCGCAGCAGATCGTCGTCGGGCTCTACCCGGCGCAGCTGACCACGCAGGCCACCGTGGACCGCACGGATGAGTTCCTGGCCTCGCTGCCGGAAGACAGCACGGCGCTGCGGCGGATGATGCTGGAGAACCGCGACGGCGTGGCCCGCGCCCTGCGGGCCCGCCAGGCGGACGTCGACGCATGAGCCTCGACGAGCACCGTTATGCGTTAACGGTCCGCTGGACCGGCAACCTGGGCAAGGGGACAGCGTCGTACCGGGGCTATTCCAGGGACCACGACGTCGAGATCCCGGGTCTCCCGGTCCTGCCGGGCTCCGCGGATCCGACGTTCCACGGCGACCGGAACCGCTATAACCCGGAGCAGCTGCTCCTGGCGGCGCTCTCCCAGTGCCACATGTTGTCCTTCCTGCATGTGGCGGTGAAGCACGGCGTGGTGGTCACCGCGTACGAGGACCGGGCCGAGGGGCTGATGCGGACCAGCCGGGACGGAAGCGGCCAGTTCGAGTCGGTCACGCTCAAGCCCCGGGTGACGACTGCCGCCCCGGTCTCCGATGAGCTGCTGGGGCAGCTGCACACCGAAGCCAACAAGGTCTGCTTCATCGCCAGGAGCGTGAACTTCCCGGTGCTCCATGAGCCCACCGCCGCGGTTCAGAACCCGGAGGGCTGAGCCCTTCAGCCGAACTCTGCCCGGTACTCGGTCAGGAGCCGGCGCTCGGCCTCCGGGCTGAGCCCGGCCCTGCGCTCCCGGCCGAGCCCGCGGCTGCGTTCATCCGCCAGGGTGTCCCGCAGGGTGTCCATCCACGGGCGGATTTGAAGCCCGGCCGCGCGGGCGGCGTCATTGCCGCGGGCCATAAAGCCGTCCTGTCCGGGCGGCAGCCAGAGGGGCAGCGAGTCCGGTCCGGCCCAGTAGTTGGCGCCGTGCTCGGCCAGCCACTCGCCCGGGACGGCCACTACCTCCGCTTCACCGTCGGTGAGCTGCCGGGCTTCTTCGAGGTACGCGGCAAACGGCACTATCTCGCCCACGGCGTTGAGCGCTCCGGTGACGCCGGTCTCCGCTGCAGCCAGGACCCAGCCTGCAAGGTCGCGGACGTCGATGATCTGGGTGGCGTCGGTGGGGATGTCCGGGACCAGGACGGGCTCCGCGTCCCGGGCGAAGCGGGCCGGCCAGTAGCCGTAGCGGTCCGAGCCGTCACCGGGTCCGCCGATCAGCCCGGCGCGGCAGATGTGGGCCTTGTCCCCGGCCAGTTCCTGGGTCCATTGTTCGATTGCGGACTTGGCTTCGCCGTAGGTGTCCATGGTCAGCACGGCGCCGGCAGCCAGCGGGGGCAATACCGCGGCGTCCTCCGCCGCGCCGGCCACCGAGTGGTCGGCATACACGGAGCAGCTGGAGATGAAGGTCCAGTGCCGGGCGGAGCCAGCCAGCACCTCAAGCGCCTCGCGCGCCTGCCCGGGATCCCGGGAGACCTCGACGACGGCGTCCCACCCCGCTGTATCCCTCCCAGCTGTGTCCCTCCCAGCGGTGTCCCTCCCAGCGGCGGCCGCTGCCCCCGCATAGGCGGTCTTCCCCTGGGCGCGGTCTGCCCGCAGCCAGGCCGCGCCGTCCGGCGGCGCGGAAACAGTCCCGCGCGCCAGGCAGGTGACGTCGTGCCCGGCCACAAGGGCCTGCCGGGCTATTTCAGCAGAGAGGAAGGCCGTACCGCCAAGGACCAGAATGCGCATGCGGCTACGCTACGGCGCTAATGTTGAAAGTGAACAGAGCGTTATGCGCCCGGCGAACGCCGAACGGCAGCAGAGCGCCCCAGCGCAGCAGCAAGGAGCACCCCCAGACGATGTACGGCCTGTCCACGACCACCCCCATCACCCCTCCGGATATCTCGGCCATCAACCTGCCCGGAGTCCTCATCAGCATCGGGCTCGGCGTCGCCATCTGGCTGGGGGCGTCCTTTGTCATCGTGGGCATCACCAAACGCGTCGCCGCCGGAACCACTTTCTTCAAGAAACCGCACTTCCGCTGGGTGGCACCGGCACTGCGTGCCCTGGACCACGAACGCCGGGTCCAGCGGGCCAACACCATCGGCTCGCTGCTCAACAGTGTGGTCGGCGTCCTGGTCGCGGTCATCACCATCATGTACGTACTCAAGAACCTGAATGTGGACATCGCGCCGCTGCTCACCAGCGTCGGAATCCTTGGTATCGCCATCGGCTTCGGCGCCCAGCAGCTGATCCGCGACTTCCTGGCCGGCATCTTCATCACCCTTGAGGACCAGTACGGGATCGGCGACGTCATCGAGACCAGCGAAGTCGTCGGCGAGGTGGAGGCCATGGGCCTCCGGATCACCCGCGTCCGCGCGGAGGACGGCGCCATCTGGTACCTGCGCAACGGCGAGATCCTGCGTGTGGGCAACCGTTCCCAGGGCACCTATGTCCCTCCCGCCGAGGAACAGGCGGACGCTCCCGACGCCGGGGCGGCACCCCAGCAGAAAGCCGGAGAATGAAATGACGATCCCCATCGCCGGCGAACCCCGGCAGCCCAAGCAGCTGATGCAGAACGACCCGTTCAGCCAGCCCGGGTACACCGACAACTTCTATGACGCCGTCGGCGGGCACGAGACCTTCGTGAAGCTGATCGACGTGTTCTACGACGGCGTCGCGACGGATCCGCTGTTACGGGAAATGTACCCGGAAGAGGATCTCGGCCCCGCCAAGCGGCGGTTCCTGATGTTCCTCGAGCAATACTGGGGCGGGCCGACGACATACGGCGAGGAACGCGGGCACCCGCGGCTGCGGATGCGGCACCAGCCCTTCCGGGTGACGCCTGAGGCCAAGGAGCGCTGGCTGCATCATATGCGGACCGCGGTGGACGCGTTGGAACTCCCGCCGCTGTACGAGGGGACGCTCTGGGACTACATGGAGCGGGCTGCCCTTTCCATGGTGAACAGCCCGTCCGGCCCCTGACCAGGGCCCGCTGCCCGGCGGCGGGTTAACGCGATTCCGGGTCAGAGCCCGGAGCCGGTCCGGGCCAGGACGTGCCCGCGGCTGCCGCTGAGCCGGAACCAGCGTCCGGCACGGTACAGCTGCTGTTCGCCGTCGGCCAGGAAACCCAGGGTGAGCGCCGCGAACGCAGCACCTGCCGGGAGTCCGGCCCCGCCGGGGAGTTCCCTGCCCCAGACCGCGGCGCGGGCGTTGTTGACGATCAGTGCGCCGGGCTTGTCCGGCATGATGGCGGCGACCTCGGTGATGCCGGCCTCGGCCGACTGCCGCAGGGCCGAATCCTGCAGGGTGCCCACCAGCTCCCAGCCGCCCCGGGGTGCGCCCACGCCCGCCCAGGACTCGGTGACGGTCACCGGCGGCAGCGGCAGCTCGACGTCGTTCTCCCCCGCCCGCGCCAGCCGGTCCAGCACCGCCGACAGCGGCACCGTCATGTCGGTCTCGGCAGGCTGCGCCAGCGCCATGGTCCGCAGGCCAAGGATGGTGGGGGTGGATTCCCCCAGCAGCCGCGGCCGCAGCACACACACGTAGGCGGCCCAGCACCGGGCCGGAAGCCTGGAGCCGGATGGCGCCGTCGTCGATCGACTTGGCACGGGCGGCGAAGGTGCGCAGGTCGGCAAGGTCTCGGGGATCGGTGAACTGCAGGGGCTGGGTTAGGACGTCAGACACAATATGGACTCTACCGGCTGTGCCTCTTTTGAGCGGTGCCGGGGTGACGTCTAGAGTCAGACCATGACTGACGCCGACGCCGGATTGCAGGGGCTGCCCACCCAGGACCCCACCTCCTCGCTCATCCAGCTCCTGGACCTTGGTGAGCTGGAGGGTGCCCGGACCGACGAGGACATCTTCATGGGACCCTCGCAGCAGCAGCCACGGCAGCGCGTCTTCGGCGGGCAGGTGCTGGCGCAGTCCCTGGTGGCAGGGAGCCGCACCGTTGAGCCGGGACGCGGCGTGCACTCCATGCACGGCTACTTCCTGCGCCCGGGCGATGCCAACAAACCGATCACCTTCGGTGTCCAGCGGTTGCGGGACGGGCGGTCCTTTTCGGCGCGGCGGGTCCACGCCTACCAGGAGGGCATGCCCATCCTGTCGATGATCGCGTCGTTCCAGACCGAGGACGAGGGCATCGAGCACCAGTCCGAAATGCCGTCGGGGATTCCGGACCCGGAGTCGCTGCCCAGCACGGCCGACCTGCTCGGCAAGTATGACCACCCGGTGGCCCGGCACTGGGCCTATGAGCGCCCCTTCGACATCCGCCACGTCGATCCGGCCCTCTACGTCTCGGCCAAGGGGGACAAGGAGCCGCGCAACGCCGTCTGGATGAAGACGTTCGGCCCGATGCCTGATGACCCGGAACTGCACCGCTCGGCCCTGGCCTACGCGAGCGACTACACCATCCTGGAGTCCGTCCTCCGCCAGCACGGCATGAGCTGGATTACGCCGGGGATGTCCGTGGCCAGCCTGGATCACGCCATGTGGTGGCACCGCCCCGTCCGCGTTGACGAGTGGCTGCTGTACGTCCAGGAGTCCCCCAGCGCCCAGGGTGCCCGCGGACTGGCGACGGGCAAAATCTTCAGCCGCGACGGCCGGCACGTGGCCACGGTGGCGCAGGAGGGCATGATCAGGGTCCCGACCGACCTGAAGAACAAGGTCAAGGGCGCCGTGCAGTCCAAGGTGCTGCAGCACCAGATGCGGAAGGCCGAGCGCGGCTAAGGCGCACTGCTCCCCTGGGACCCTGGGACCCTGGGACCCAGGGATACACGAAAGGCCGGCTCCCCCGGGGAGCCGGCCTTTCTGCGTACTGCCGCGGCGCTTAGTCGCGGGTGAGGCGGCGGTGCGTCACGCGGTGCGGCTTGGCGGCATCCGGGCCGAGGCGCTCGACCTTGTTCTCCTCGTAGGACTCGAAGTTGCCCTCGAACCAGTACCACTTGGAGGGGTTCTCCTCGTCGCCTTCGTAGGAGAGGATGTGGGTGGCAACCCGGTCCAGG
The DNA here is from genome assembly GCF_054059215.1 of Arthrobacter sp. UYCu723. Lineage (NCBI taxonomy): Bacteria > Bacillati > Actinomycetota > Actinomycetes > Micrococcales > Micrococcaceae > Arthrobacter > Arthrobacter sp. UYCu723. Next base: position 3,501,117 of record NZ_JBSSBW010000001.1, on the reverse strand, counting down.
AACCAGCGGTCGTGCGAGACCACGACGGCGCAGCCCGGGAATTCGAGCAGGGCGTTTTCGAGGCTGCTGAGCGTCTCGACGTCGAGGTCGTTGGTCGGCTCATCGAGAAGCAGCAGGTTGCCACCCTGTTTGAGGGTCAGTGCCAGGTTCAGTCGGTTGCGCTCACCACCGGAAAGCACCCCGGCCTTCTTCTGCTGGTCCGGGCCCTTGAAGCCGAAAGCGGCCACGTAGGCGCGGGACGGCATTTCGACGTGGCCGACCTGGATGTAGTCGAGACCGTCGGAGACTACCTCCCACAGCGTCTTGTTCGGGTCGATGCCGCCGCGGCTCTGGTCGGCGTAAGAGATCTTGACGGAGTCACCGATCTTCAGCTCGCCGCCGTCGAGGGGCTCCAGCCCGACGATGGTCTTGAAGAGGGTGGTCTTGCCGACGCCGTTGGGGCCGATGACGCCCACGATGCCGTTGCGGGGCAGCGTGAAGGACAATCCGTCGATCAGAGTGCGGTCCTCGAAGCCCTTCTGCAGGTTCTTCGCCTCCAGCACGAGACCGCCCAGGCGCGGTCCCGGCGGGATCTGGATCTCTTCGAAGTCGAGCTTGCGGGTCCGGTCCGCCTCGGCAGCCATCTCCTCGTAGCGGGCCAAACGCGCCTTGGACTTGGTCTGGCGGCCCTTGGCGTTGGAGCGGACCCATTCGAGTTCCTCGGTGAGTCGCTTGGCCTGCTTGGCGTCCTTCTTGCCCTGGACTTCCAGGCGGGCGCGCTTCTTCTCCAGGTAGGTGGAGTAGTTGCCCTCGTACGGGTAGAGGTGGCCGCGGTCCACTTCGGCGATCCATTCGGCGACGTGGTCAAGGAAATACCGGTCGTGGGTGACGGCCAGGACTGCGCCGGCGTAGCTGGAGAGGTGCTGCTCAAGCCACAGCACGCTTTCGGCGTCCAGGTGGTTAGTGGGCTCGTCGAGCAGCAGCAGGTCCGGCTTCTGGAGCAGGAGCTTGCAGAGGGCGACGCGGCGGCGCTCACCACCGGAGAGCAGCGTGACATCCGCATCGGCCGGCGGGCAGCGGAGGGCGTCCATTGCCTGCTCGAGCTGGGAATCGAGGTCCCAGGCATCGGCGGCATCGATCGCCTCCTGCAGCTGGCCCATTTCCTCGAGGAGGGCATCGTAGTCAGCGTCCGGGCTGGCCATTTCCTCGGAGATCGCGTTGAAACGCTGGATCTTCCCGTAAATCTCGCCCACGCCTTCCTGGACGTTGCCAAGAACGGTCTTGTCTTCGTTCAGCGGCGGCTCCTGCAGCAGGATGCCGACCGTGTAACCGGGGCTGAGCCGGGCTTCTCCGTTGGAGGGAGTGTCCAGGCCCGCCATGATCTTGAGAATGGTGGATTTACCGGCACCATTCGGGCCAACGACGCCAATTTTTGCCCCAGGGAAGAAGGACATGCTGACGTCGTCGAGGATAAGTTTTTCGCCAACAGCCTTACGGGCCTTGGTCATTGTGTAGATAAATTCCGCCATGCCTACAAATCTAGTGGCTCGGCTCGGATATCTCACATTCCGGGTACGCCCGCGCCGACAAGGCACCGTCCGTCCGCCAGTACGGGAAGGACGGTGACGTTGACTGTGCCGTTCCGGACCTGGCCGACGATGCAGTCATCGCCTTCCCTCACCGCGATTTCGACCGCGTCGGCGTCGAGACCCGTGGGCGTGCGGATTGCGGTGACTTGAATGTCCCCGGCAGGGAAGCCCGCCGCAGTCACCGCGTCTCGGAGTTGTTTCGTGCCGGGTTTTCCGCCGCCGGCAACCTGTCGCAGGGCCGCGTCCAGCCTGGTCTTCGCAGCCGGCGTGGCCGGGGACATGGACCCGGCCATTGACCCAGCGCTGGGGTTTGGGGCGGACGCCGGCGCGCCGCCCACCGGGGCCGGCACCTCCGGCGCGGAGGCCGCCCCGGCCGCGGGCGGCGTGGCACTGCTCGTGCCTGCGCCCTTGCCCGCCGAGCAGCCCGCCGCTGACAGAAGGCACAGCGCGAAAATTCCGAGAGATGCCGCGAGCCAGTACCCCGGGGATGCGTCCCAAGCGTCCGTCAGGGAAAATCGGCATCCCTCCCCTGGGCGCCGTCTCCCGCATGTTCACGCTGGCCCACATCACCCGGCAATTCTGCCATGCGGCCCGGGATCAGGCTGCGGCCGCTTTCAGTTCGCCGGTCTCCTCGTCCACCTCCTCCGCCTCGCCGCTCGCGTTGTCAATGAACATGGTGTGGGAGTCAGCCCCTTCATCAGCCCCGTGATCGTCCGCGCCGTCCTCCGGCAGATGCTGGTTGTGGCTCTCGTCATCGACCGCGGACGCTGCGACTGGGGCGGCGGCGGCTTGGCCACCGGCCCCGGCCATGCGGGTGAAGTTCGCGGATCCCCACATGAGGTCATGGCCGACGGATTCGGCGTCGATTTCCGCCACATGGTAGATCCGCCCATCTTTTTCCCAACTCCGCATCTTCAGCCGCCCCACAACGACGACGCGCTGGCCCTTCTTGATGCTGCAGCCGATGTTCCCCGCCAACTGCCGGTACCCCTGGACCGTAAACCAATTCGTGTTCCCGTCGATCCATGCGTTGGAGGCGCGGTCGTAGCGCCGCTCGGTGGAACCCAGCCGGAATGACGCTGTGGCCACGCCGCCAGGCGTGGTCGAACTTCTGATCTCCGAGGCAACGAAGCCACGGACCGTGATGTTGTCACTCATTCTCATGTCCTGTCTCGAATTGTCGTGCCCTAGCAGGCAACTTCAGCTTCGGACAGCGAACGCGCTGCGGGGAGGCCGCACAGACGCTATGTGGAAAACCAGCGCCCGTCGAGGTTGTTGGGGACGAGTCGGGCCACGCTGGACAAGCCGCCCGGTGGACTTGACCACCTTCCGGGGCAGGGCACTGTAAACTTTTTGAGGCGCCCCCGGCAGCAGCCGGACGGCGCCGACAGTGCCCCAGTAGCTCAGGGGATAGAGCAGCGGCCTTCTAATCCGCCGGTCGGGGGTTCGATTCCCTCCTGGGGCACCAGAGCGCGGCTCTGGCCTGCCGGATTTTTTCCGCACAGGTCAGGGCCGCGACACTAGATCCACTTGTTGTGCTTGAACGTCCAAAACAGCACCAGGCCCATCGCCACCATGAGTCCCAGCGCCATCGGGTAGCCGAAAACCCAGTCGAGTTCGGGCATGGCGCGGAAGTTCATTCCGTAGATGGTGCCGATCAGCGTCGGAGCGAACAGGATCGCCGCCCACGAGGAAATCCGCTTGACCTGCTCGTTCTGGGCGTAGCTGGACTCGGTCAGCAATCGCATTTCGTCATTCTGCCGCTGCGCCACCAGGGCCGCGTTGACGGCGAGCGCATTCTGAAGCAGTGCCCGGAAGGCCGTGATCCGTTCACTCAGCCGCAGGACGTGGTCCAGGACGTCCCGGAAGTGGTCCTGCAGCTCCGGGTCCGGATGATGGTCCGATGACTCCACCATCAATGACTGCAGGATCCCTGTCAGAGGGGCCGTCGCGCGCTGGAACATGATGACTTGGCGCGAGAGTTCGTAGATCCGGCGCGACACGCCCGGGTCTGCTGCGAAGAGGTCGTCTTCGATTTCATCGACGTCGTTCTCCAAGCCGGCAGCAACCGGCTCGTACTCATCGACCACCTGGTCCAGAATCGCGTAAAGCACAGCGTGCGGCCCGAGGGCCAGGAACTCCGGTTCGGATTCCATCCGCCGGCGCACCCGCGCGAGGTCCGGTGCTTCGGCACGGCGGACCGTGACAACAAAGTCCAGACCGGTAAAGACATGGATCTCGCCGAACTCAACCTTCTCCACGTCGTCGAGGTAACGCGCCGGCCGCAGCACCAGGAAGAGGGTCTCGCCGTAGTGTTCCAGCTTCGCCCGCTGGTGACCGGCGAGCGCATCCTCCACAGCCAGATGGCTGAGGTCGAATTCATCGGCGACCGAACGGAGTTCCTCCGCATCCGGCCGGTAGAGCCCGATCCAGGCCATTCCCTGGCGCTGCCGTAAGACGAAGAACGTCTCGTCCAAACCCTCCGGGTCCGCAGTCCGGTAACCGTCCACGTACACGGCGTTGTCCACGATGGTCACGGCCGCGCCTCTTCCGCCAGACATCCCTTGGCTGCGACGTTATACCGTGGCATCACGGGTGCCAACAGCTGCAAGATTCGCTACCGGTGCAGGCCGCCCGAGACTAAAATGCGCCATAGGCCGATCGGCCGAGTTCCTTCCACTATGGAGGCGAAAAATGTTGGGTGAATCCTTGGTCCATACGACCTTGCCAGCGCTGGATCTGGAACGGGCGAAACAGTGGTATCAGGAGAAGCTGGGATTAAAGCCAGTCGAGGAAACCAGCGGCGGATTCCGTTATGAGGCTGCCGGCGGGTCCGGCTTCGTCCTGTACGCCACCCCCAACCCGGACCGCGGCGGGCACACGCAGATGGGATTCCAGGTGTCCGACCTGACCGCGGAGATGGCGGCGCTCCGGGGCAACGGGCTCGTGTTCGAGGAATACGACCGTCCTGGGTTCAAAACCGTCGACGGGGTTGCCGAGGTTGATGGCCGGCAAGCGGCATTCTTCAAAGACAGCGAAGGCAACATCATTGGGATCGTGCAGTCCGCCTGATCCGGAGGCGCGCGAGGGTGCGGCAGGGGCCGGAGGAGCCCGGGCACCTTGTCACAACCGACGCCGCATCGGTGTCGAGCCGCTCTTCCCGCCAGGCGGGAAGACTCGTGAAAGGTAAGGCCGCCATGACCGAGACACCCCGGGGATTCGACCCCAATGAACCAGCGACGGCCCGGCAGCCTGAAACCGCCGGCGCCTCCGGATACCCCGAGGATGGCCACCCTACGCAGCCTCCGGCCGACGGCGCCCCGATGGTCCCGGACCGGTCGCCGGCCACCGTCGGAACGCCGCGCCCGGCCAGGGCAGGCAGGACGGCCAGGGCAGACAGGACTGACAGCGCGGACAGGGCAGCACCGGCGCGCCGTGCCGGCGGAACAGAACCCCGCCAGGTCACCCGCGCGGGAATGGTCTGGGCCGCCGTCGCCAGCGCCCTGGTGGTGCTGATCCTGCTGATCGCGTTCATCCTGCAGAACCAGGACTATGTCCAGGTGAGGTTCTTTGGCCTGCAGGGAGCTGTAGCGCTCGGCGTCGCCCTGTTCATCGCGGCGGTCGGCGGGGGCGTGCTTGTCGCCATTGCCGGCGCCGCCCGCATCATCCAGCTCCGGCTCGCCGCCCACCGCCGGCGCGTCAGGCCCAAGGGACGCCGCTGAGGCATCGCCGTGCGGCCGCCACTCCGACGGGCTGGCGGCCAGGCGCGGTGCCCTGGGCCGTCGGCAAACCCTACGGCAGGGTCAGGATGACCGGTCCGTCCGCCGTGATCGCCACGGTGTGCTCGCTGTGGGCGGCGCGGCGGCCGTTCGCCGAGCGGAGGGTCCACTCGTCGTCGTCGTGGAAGTAGTCGTCCTGGCCGCCCAGGATCAGCATCGGCTCGATCGCGATGACCAGCCCCTCGGTCAGCTTGATGCCCCGGCCCGGCCTGCCGTCGTTGGGAACGTGCGGTTCGGCGTGCATGGTCTTGCCGATCCCGTGGCCGCCGTGGTCGGCGAGCAGCCCGTAGCCTGCGCGGCGTGACGCCCCGCCGATCGCGTAGCCCAGGTCCCCCATCTTGTTCCCGGTCCGGGCGGCGTCAATGCCCCGCGCCAGGGCGGCGTCCGTGGCATCGATCAGGGCCTGGTCCACCGGATCGGCCGCGCCCACGATGAAACTGACGGCCGCGTCCCCGCACCAGCCCTCGAGGAAGGCGCCGCAGTCGACGCTGAGCAGGTCGCCGTCCTGCAGCCGGTAATCGTTGGGAATGCCGTGCACCACGGCATCATTGACGCTCGTGCAGATCACACCGGGAAACGGCACGGAGGCCCAGCGCGGCTTGTAGTTCAGGAACGCCGGGGTCGCTCCGGCACCGGCGATCGTCGCCGCGGCCACCGAATCCAGTTCCTTCAGGGACACTCCGACGGCGGCAGCTTCCCGGACCGTCGCCAGCGTGTTCGCCACCACCCGGCCGGCTTCGCGCATCAGGGCAATCTCGGCGGGACTCTTGATCATCGACATGGCTTCAACTCTAGAGCCACCGGGAACTCGAGAGCCACGGTGGCCGTGGCTAAAGTGGGCTCATGGCCAACGCTGAACTGACCGACGCCATCCGCTCCCGGCTGCGGGCCGCCGCCGATCCCGTCCGGGCCGCCGGGCCGCAGGCCTACATGAAATCGGAGATGCCTTCCCTCGGCGTGCGGGTGCCGGAAGTCCGCCGGATCGTCAAGGCCGCCGCCGCGGAGCTGCCGCCCGGCCCCCTTGGGGAGCTGAAATCGACGGTGCTGGAACTGTGGCGCGGCGCGAGCTGGCGTGAGGAACGGTATGCCGCCATCGACCTGACCGGGCTCAGGCTGGCCGCCGGCGAGCTCAGCATGTTGCCGGTGTACGAGGAAATCATCCGCAGCGGGGCGTGGTGGGATCTCGTGGACGGGGTTTCCCACCGGCTGTGCGCCCTGCTGCAGGCACACCGGGAAGACCTCACCCCGGTGCTCCGCCGCTGGAGTACGGACGAGGACTTCTGGATCCGGCGGGCGTCGATCACGGCGCAGCTGGGCGCGAAAGCCGCGACCGACGCCGCCCTGCTCCGGGACGTCATCGAGGCGAACCTGGTAGACCGGGAATTCTTCATCCGGAAGGCGATCGGCTGGGCGCTGCGCGACTACTCCGGAACGGAACCGGACTGGGTCCGAACGTTCGTTGAGCGGCACGGGCAGAAGCTCAGCGCACTCTCGCGCAAGGAAGCCCTCCGGAACCTGCCCTGAGGTAAGTTGCCGGCGGATTAGATGACGGGCCGGGTGGTGACAGGTTCCTCCTGCTTGCTGAACAGCATCTTGGTCTTCGGGTCCAGGAAGATCAGGTACAGGGCAAAGAGCAGCGCGATGATGGCCGCGGCGTTGCGTGCCAGTGCGAGGGCCAGTCCCAGGTCAGCGGTCTGCAGGTACGGGAAGACTTCCAGCTGGTCCGAGATCGCGTACACCATGAAGAAGGACACGATGAAGTACAGTGCCTTGACCTGCCAGTCATCCCGGATGCCGGTGACGGCAAACAGCGGAATGAGCCAGACGACATACCAGGACTGGATCATCGGGGCCAGGACGACGACGGCGGCGAACGCCAGCGTGAGCCGGCGCATCAGGCGGTCGTGGTCCCCGCGGAAGATCTGCCAGGCGACGATCCCGAGCGCAAGCAGTTTGCCGGCGTCGTACACCCACTTGGCCAGCCCCCAGCCATCGAGCCCGACAGCGTTGAAGATGGAGGCGACGACGAGGCCGAGCAGGCCGATCGGGGCGTACCAGATCCAGATGCTGCCCGGCGCGGACAGTCCGTTGATCCAGCCGAAGCCGAAGCCGTTGACCAGGCTCATGGCGTAGAGCAGCGCCAGGCTGATCCCGGCCGTGAGTCCCCAGAAGACGACCTTCCGCGGCCAGCTGGCGTTCTTACCCGCCCACAGCAGGCCGATGAACGGCAGGAAGACGATGGTGATCGGCTTGACCGAGATGGACAGCGTCACGAGGACCAGTCCGAAGATGACCCGTCGGGTGGCGCAGTAGTAGAGGCCTGCGAGGGCCAGGCCGATCATCAGGGCGTCGTTGTGGACGCTGGCGATGAAGTTGGTGAGGAACAGCGGGTTGGCGGCGGTCAACCACAGCGCACGGTGCGGGTTGACGCCATGAAGTTCCGCGAGCTTGGGCACGTAGATGATGCAGAGCACGATCCCGACCAGCGCCGCGAGCCGGAACAGCATGATGCTGGCTTCCGGGTGCACGTTCGTGGACCAGACGACGAACTGCTCGATCCAGAGGAAAAGCTGGCCGTACGGGACGGGCGCCTCGGTCCACATCCTGTCGGCACCGAGCTGGAAGTAGTTGGACAGCGCCGAGATGCCGTTTTCGTAGGGGTTGAAGCCCTCCACCATCAGGCGGCCCTGGCCGATGTAGGCGTACACGTCCCGGCTGAAGAGCGGCACGGAGAACATCAGGGGAAGCCCCCAGGCCACCACTGCCTGCAGCGTCGCCGTGCGGGCATCCGCCCCCCAGACGCGCACCCGCTGGCCCAGCCGCAGCCAGGCCCGGACCAGCAGCATCCCGCCGATGGCAAGGAGGACGATGCTCAGGGCGACGCCGACTGACTCCGTCCGCAGCCAGATGAACAGCAGAACCCTGCGGAGTTCGGAGGCCGGCGCGAGCCAGCCGACGCCGAGCGAACCGATCGCCATGAACACTGATCCGACGAATCCGGCCAGGAGGGGGGAACGGGCGTTGTCCACGTCGGCAACAGCTGCCGTTTGGGCGGTGCGGGACGTACCGGCGGCCGTTTTCCCCGCCGCAGGTACAGGCGCCGTCATCTCAGGATCGTCCAATCTCTTGTGGGGCTGAAATCCGCCCGCAGCCGGCCGTTTGAAATGGCCCGGGGCACGCCGCGATGACGAAAAAATTCGACGGCCGCGTACCCGAAATCCTAGCACCGGACGGCTCTACGGCGACGAAACGGTAGGCTGGGCGCGTGCCTATAACTAACGAACGCATCGTCTGGATCGACTGCGAAATGACCGGCCTGGACACCAGGAACGATGCCCTCATCGAGGTGGCCGCCCTGGTGACCGACTCCGAGCTCAACATCCTGGGGGACGGCGTCGACGTCGTCATCAAGCCGGACGACGCCGCGCTTGCCCAGATGAGCGACTTCGTGCGCGACATGCATACCCGCTCCGGGCTGCTGGAGGAGCTGCCGCACGGCAAGACGATGGCCGAAGCCCAGGCCATGGTGCTGGACTACATCAAGCAGTGGGTGCCGGACCCCAAGAAGGCGCCGCTGGGCGGCAACTCGGTGGGAACCGACCGCGTCTTCCTGGTCCGGGACATGCCGGAGCTGGTGGAACACCTGCATTACCGGGTCATCGACGTAAGCACCATCAAGGAGCTGTCCCGGCGCTGGTATGCGCGGTCCTACTTCCAGTCCCCCGCCAAGCTTGGCGGCCACCGCGCCCTCGGGGACATCCAGGATTCCATCGACGAGCTGCGCTACTACCGCGAGGCCGTCTTTGTTCCCGCCCCCGGACCGGACAGCGCCACCGCGCAGCGGATCGCCAGGAAGGTCATGGGAACGGCAGAATCAGCCGCCGCGGAGTAGCCCCGGAGTAATCTGCGCCACGTTTGACGGAAAATTTTGCCGAAAACCCCAAAAATGGCGAAAGCAGCCCCGAACAGCAGGTAAGCTATTTGTCGTTGCCTTTTCAGCCAGCCGGTTCGCCGGAGGGCATGGCCGGGCACATGGTGGGCGTAGCTCAGTTGGCAGAGCGCCTGGTTGTGGTCCAGGAGGTCGCGGGTTCAACCCCCGTCGCTCACCCTCATGAAGGACGGCAGAATTGTCCGACCTTAGACAAAGGCCGCACCGGATAACCGGTGCGGCCTTTGTCGTCTGTGCAGTTGTTTGCCTGTGCAGTGGCATCCCAGGATCTGTCAACGGAAGGACCCGCAATGAGGCGCAAGCTCTTTGAAGAAGACCACGAGATGTTCCGGGAAATGGCCGCCGAATTCAACGCGCGCGCGGTCGCCCCGCACTACGCCCAGTGGGACAAGGACCACATGATGTCCCGGGAGCTGTGGACTGCGGCCGGCGAGCAGGGCCTGCTGGGCCTCGCGGTCCCGGAGGAATTCGGCGGCCTGGGCATGGACGACTACCGCTACCGGGCTGTACTCGACGAGGAATTCGCCAAGAGCAACCACCTCGCCGTGGGCCTGGCCTTCCACCTGCACGACGACATGGTCCTCCCCCATCTACTGGCCTATGGTTCCGATGATCTCAAGGGCCGGTGGCTGCCCGGCATGGTGTCCGGCGAGATCATCACCTCCATCGCCTGGACCGAACCCGGCGCCGGCTCGGACCTGCGCGGCATCCGCACCAAGGCCGTGCGCGACGGCGGCGACTGGCTGATCAGCGGCCAGAAGACCTTCATCGGCAACGGCATTTCCGGCGACGCGTCCCTGGTCCTGGCCCGGACCGACGGCGGCACCGGACGGGGAAACCGCGACTCGTTCTCCCTGTTCATGGTCCAGAAGGGCGAGGGCTACAACACCGGCAAGCAGCTGGACAAGATGGGCCTCAAGGCCTCGGATACCGCGGAACTGTTCTTCGACAACGTCCGGGTCCCGCACGCGGATCTCGTGGGTGAGGAAGGCAAGGGCCTGCAGTACGCCGCCGAACAGCTCCCCCAGGGCCGGCTCGCCATCGCCACCGCCAGCTCCGCCGTCGTCCGCGCCATGTACGAGGCGACCGTCCGCTACACGAAGGAACGCAACGCCTTCGGTGAGCGGATCATCGACTTCCAGAACAGCCGCTTCGAGCTCGCCGATATCCTCACCGAGGTCGAGGTCACCGAAGCCTACGTCGACCAGGCGATCCTTGCCTTCAACGCCGGAGAACTCGACGCAGCTTCCGCCGCCCGCGCAAAGCTGTGGGCCTCCGAGCGCGCCAAGTCCATCACGGACCGCTGCCTCCAGCTGCACGGCGGGTACGGCTACATCCTGGAATACCCCGTGGCCCAGGCCTACCTCGCCGCCCGGCTGCTGACCATTTTCGGCGGCACCAACGAAATCATGCGCGACGTCGTCGGCCGCACCATCGCCGGCTGACGTTCCGGAAGCGACCAGCCAGCAAGCATTAGAGGAAAACACCTGAGATGACCGTTCTGCCAATCACGATCTGGGGCGAGCCCGTGCTGCACCGCCGGGCCGCGGAAGTCGCCGCCTTCGACGACGAACTCCGCACCCTGATCGCGGACATGTTCGAGACCAACGACGCCGCCAACGGCGTCGGTCTGGCTGCGCCCCAGGTCGGGGTGGGCAAGCGGCTCTTCGTGTACAGGTTCGAGAACGACGACGGCGCGCCGCCATCCGGCGTCGTGGTCAACCCGGTGCTGACCCTCTCCAAGATCTCCGGCGCACTGCCGGACCCTGACGAGGAAGAAGAGGGCTGCCTGTCCTTTCCCGGCGGGCAGTACCCGCTGAAGCGCGCCGAGTGGGCCCGGGTGCAGGGCTTCGACGGCGACGGCAGACCGGTCGACTTCGAGGCAACAGGCTGGTTCGCCCGGCTGATCCAGCACGAGTACGACCACCTCGACGGCAAGCTGTATGTCAACCGGCTGATCGACCGCTACGCCCGCAAGGCCATGAAGCAGGCCAAGAAAAGCGGCTGGGGCGTCCCCGGGCTGATCTGGATGCCTGGCGTGGATCCGGACCCGTTCGGGCACTGAGAGCCGACGACGGCCGGCCAGCTAGCGCGGCCCTGCAGCTCCGTGGGTCTGAACCCCTTCACGACGAGCGGTCGACGGCGGCAAGAATCGCGGCGCCGAGCTCCGCCGGCCGGGTGAACTGGGGCCAGTGTCCCGTGGGCAGATCCACGTATTCGACGTCGCGGATCCTCCCGAGTTCAGCCACGTACGGGTGGCCCCCGGCGATCATTTCCGACAGCAGGGAGGACGGAAATTCGCAGGCGATGACGGTGGCCGGAACCTCGAAGCGGTGTTCATCCCTGAGCTGCTGCCGGTCCTGGGCTACGCCGCGAGGCTGCGGGATGGCGCGGGCGCGGAACATGGCCCGCAGCTCGTCGGTCAGGTCGACAAGGTCGTCGTCGTCGAACAGCTCCCACGGCGGCAGCGGAATTCCGTCGCCGTCGGCCGGCAGCTCGTCATTGATGAGACCGCCGTCGGCGAGCGGGCCGCTGTCCACGTAGATTGCCCGGGCCACCCGGTGCGGGCGGGCATCGACGGCGCCGTGGATGATGGCGCCGCCGCCGGAGTGGCCCACAAGGACCACAGGTGCATCGAAGGAATCGATCTTCGCCACGACGGCGTCGATGTGGGTGCGCAGGCCGATGCCGGCGCGCGGCGCATCGGCCGACTCCAGGCCCGGCAGCGTCAGCGGGTAGACCTTGTGCCCGGCCGCGGTGAGCGGCGGGGTGACCTCCTCCCACGACGAGGCGTCCAACCAGAATCCGGGTACGAGGATGATGTCCATGCCGGTACCCTACCGTTCGAGTACCAGCTCCACCACCTGATAGGGGTCCTCACCTGGGACGACGTTGTGCATGGTGAGGCGTCCGCCCCGGCCCTCCCCCGGGTGGATGTGGATCTGCCAGCCCCAGTCCGGGCCGGTCGGCGCCGCGTAGGAGCCGTTGAGCCGGAGGACACCGTCCCCGCCCACGGTCCCGGAGAACTGCATCAGTGCCCGGCCCGTGTGCCAGGAGTCCACCCACACGGCGGTGGCCGGCTCCGCGTCGGACGGTCCGCCGGCCAGGAGCAGCAGACCTTCCTGTGGGCTCTCACCGTCTGACCAGGTGTAGGCGGCGCTCGCGAAGTGCGCCGCGGTCACCCTCACTGTGGCGGTGGCCGCCGAGTCCTAGTAGTCGTCCGTCGGCATGATCCGGGAGCGGTTTTCTCCCTGCCAGGTGCCAAGCAACGGCGTAACGTATCTCACAATGTCCATGCTGCAGTCTACTGAGCAAGTCAATTGAGTACCGTCAACCCCGCTTCCCGGCCCCTCAGCGGACCCGGCGAGGAACGATCGTCTGTTGCTCAGGGCACGACGTGAGGATCCGTTTCATCGCCTCCTTCTCCGCCGGCGTGACCCACAGCCGGTAGGCCGCCTTGACCGAAATCTGCCGGGCGACGTAATGGCAGCGGATGGCCTTGTTCGGGGGCAGCCAGGTGGCGGCGTCGGACGCACTCTTGTCCTGGTTCGCCTGGCCGTCCACGGCGATGAGGTTCAGCGGATCATTCGCGAGGTGCTCGCGCTGCTGGGCCGTCAGCTGTTGCGCGCCTTTCTGCCAGGCGTCGCCAAGTGCCACGACATGGTCGATCTGCACGGCCTTGCTGCTCTCGGCGCCCCTGCGGAAGGCGATGAGCTGTCCGGTGTACGGTTCCTGCAATGTCCCGGCGGCCACCCGGCAGCGGGAGGCTTCGGTGAATTGAGCGTCCGGCAGGTCGCGGCGGAGGATGTCGTTGCGGGTGTCGCAGCCGTTGCGGTCCACGTCCAGCCAGGCCTGGCCGAAGGCGGCGCGGTCGTAGTTGCCGCTCGCCGCCCGGCCCTTGACCGGCAGCGTGTCCAGCGCAGCAGCCGCAGCGCCCGGCGGAACAGGGTGCACGGAGTGCACGGCCGTCATCCAGCCCTTCGCCAGGACCGGCGCCTCGCTGGGTCCGGCGGCCGGCGGCTCCATGGCGGCGAACTGTCCGCTGGTGAAGAACCAGCCCAATCCACCGGCCAGAACGATAGCCACGGCGGCCAGCAGGGCCCAGGCCTGGCGGGACCGGCGTCGCGCCCGGCGGAAATCCGCCCAGGTGACCGTCATGACCCGGCGCGGTCATTGAGCTCCGGAGCGGTTCGTTCTTGCTGCACCCCAGAATCCTAGGGCAGACCCCCGACGCTCAGGGCGTTCTCCACAATGTGGAGGACAAGTGCCCTGCTAGTTCTCCTTCATCACCCGCACGAGGTCCTCGTTGGCCAGGTCCATCAGCTCCTCGAGCTGCTTGACCCTTGCGTCGTCGATCTCGCCGGCATTGTGCTTGGCGAGGGCATCATCAAGGAGACGCTTTGCTTCCTTGACGTTCCGGCGGGCGATATCCAGCGCGCGTTCCAGGGTGGTTTCGTGCTCCACAGCCGAGTTCTGTTCCATGGCTCCATTGTGGTTCCCTTTCCCGGCCGATTCCAGAGCATCGGCCGGGAAAGGAACAATAAGTCCCGGTCAGGGGCGTGCAGCGAAGCCGCCGGCGTCAGACGCCGGCAGGCAGACCGGCGGCGGCAAGGATCGAAGCCGCATCCTTGGCGGGGAACGACGGCGGGTTCACACCGGCCATTTCCTCCATGACGCGGACAACCTGGCAGCTGTAGCCGAACTCGTTGTCGTACCAGACGTAGACGACGAGGTTCTTGTCGTTGGAGATGGTGGCCAGTCCGTCGACGATGCCTGCCCGGCGGGAACCGACGAAGTCCGTGGAGACAACCTCAGGAGAATCGATGTAGTCGAGCTGCTTGCGCAGCCCCGAATGCAGCGACATTTCCCGCAGGTAGTCGTTGACCTCATCCTTGGTGGTGCCGTTTTCCAGGCTCAGGTTGAGGATGGCCAGGGACACGTCCGGGGTGGGGACGCGGATGGAGCTGCCCGTGAGCTTGCCGAGCAGTTCGGGCAGGGCCTTCGCAACGGCCTTGGCGGCACCGGTTTCGGTGATGACCATGTTCAGCGCGGCCGAGCGTCCGCGGCGGTCGCCCTTGTGGAAGTTGTCGATCAGGTTCTGGTCGTTGGTGAAGGAGTGGACAGTTTCCACGTGGCCGTGCACCACGCCGTAACGGTCGTTGATCGCCTTCAGGACCGGGGTGATGGCGTTGGTGGTGCAGGAAGCGGCCGAGACGATCCTGTCCGAGTCGGTGATGGTGCCCTGGTTGATGCCGTGCACGATGTTCTTCAGCTCGCCCTTGCCCGGAGCGGTGAGGAGCACGCGGGAGGCGCCTTTGCTCTGCAGGTGCTGGGACAGGCCCTCCGCGTCGCGCCAGCGTCCCGTGTTGTCGACGATGAGTGCGTCATGGATGCCGTAGGCGGTGTAGTCCACCGTGGCGGGGTTGTCCGAGTAAATGACCTGGATCTGGACGCCGTTGGCCGTGATGGTGTCGTTCTCGAGGTCCACCTTGATGGTGCCTTCGAAAGAGCCGTGGACGGAGTCTCGGCGCAGCAGGCTGGCGCGCTTGGCCAGGTCGTTGTCCGAACCGCGGCGGACCACGATCGCGCGCAGACGCAGGCCGTGCCCGCCGCCTGCCTTTTCGATCAGGAGGCGGGCCAGGAGCCGGCCGATGCGGCCGAATCCGTAGAGGACGACGTCGGTGCTGGTGCGGTCGTCGCCGCCGCGCTTCCCGACGACCTCGGCGAGTTCCTCGCGCAGGAACTCATCCAAGCTGACGCCATCGCCCTCGGCACGGTACTTCTCGGTGAGGCGGGCGATGTCGATAGCCGCCGCGCCGAGATCAAGCTTCGTCAGGGCGTCCAGCAGCGGGGCGGTCTCCTCGAGGCGGAGTTCTTCCTTGCTCATCCGGCGGGCGAAGCGGTGCGCCTTGAGGATATTCATGGTGGACTTGTTGATCAGGCTCCGACCATGGATGCTCGTCACCACGTTGTTCTCGCGGTACAGCCGGCCAATCACCGGGATCATGGCCTCGGCGAGCGCCTCGCGGCCCATCCACGTATCAAGACAAGAATCTGACGTCTGGCTCACAGAACTACCTTCCTAAAATCCACCACATACGTCCTCGTATGTGGAAGTCGGCCGCCGGAGGGTGTCCGGAACCTGGGTTTCGCCGGGGATTCGGTCCACCCCGGGCGCCTGCGTGTGGCGCAAAGAAAAACCACCGGCCGCAAACGCAGACCCGGTGGCAGAACTTCTACGTTCGCTATCCATTCTAAGTCGGCAACGCGGCGGCCGGTGCCCCGTTACGCGTGAAATCACTCACACGGGAAGGGCGCAACCCGCTACGCTGAGGCGATGGTCAAGCGTTGGGCCCTTTGGCTCGCGTTGCTGCTGTGTACCGGCTGCGCCGCGCAACAGCCGGCGGCAACGCCGTCGTCGTCCGCGGCTGCAGAGCCGACGCCGTCCGCCTCGTCGTCCTCCGCCCCAGCCTCTTCCGCTAGGGACCAGGCCGCGGCCGGCTTCACGCTGGTGGCGCACCGCGGCGGCTCACTGGTGTATCCGGAATCGTCCGCGGAAGCCTTCGAAGCCGTCAGCAAGACGGCGTTCCCGATCGAGACGGATCTGCGGCCGCTGAGGGACGGGACCCTCGTGCCGCTGCATGACGACACCGTGGACCGGACCATGTACGGCGTGACCGGCAGCCCGGCGGACATCACCCTGGAGCAATGGAAGGCGGCGCACATCAAGAACCCGCGGGGAGGCGCCGAGGGTTCTCCCACCACCTGGGAAGCCATGCTGGACGAGTACGGCGGACGCAGTGTCCTGGTGCCGGAAGTGAAGGATCCGGCTATCGACCTGGCAGCGTTTGCCGACTCGATCCTCAGGCGCGGCGTCCAGGACACAGTGATTGTCCAGTCGTTCAGCTACCCGGTTGCCCAGACCCTGGCCAAGTCCGGGCTGCAGGTCCTGTACCTGCTGCGCGAGGGCGAGGAGCCTGATCCGGCCGAGGTCCGCGCTGCCGGGATAGACCATGTGGGACCGAACAAAAGCATCAGGGCCGACTACCTGCGCAAGCTCAAGGATGCCGGGCTGACGGTGTGGCCCTATACGGTCAACGACGACGCCACCGCGTCCCGCCTGCGCAGCGACGGCGCCGACGGTGTCTTCACCGACGACCCCTGGGAGCTTTCGAAGCAGCTGCACCTGGGCTAGCCCTGCGGCGGTGGATGGATGGGTTGACCGATACGCCGGGTTCTGTGTTCCCGCGCTGTTACCGGCGCGGGAATAGCGGCCATCCATCTACGGACGCCGTTGCCGACGCCCTCCAGCAGCCTACCCGGACACTCGGGCGAGCAGCCCTCAAACGTGCCCTGTCTGGCCTTGCTCCGGGTGGGGTTTACCTAGCCTTCCCGGTCACCCGGGAAGCTGGTGGTCTCTTACACCACCGTTTCACCCTTACCTGCCCTGCCGCCTGTGCAGGCACACACGGCACGCAGGCGGTCTGTTCTCTGTGGCACTGGCCTGCGGGTTACCCCGAGTGGGCGTTACCCACCACCCTGCTCTGCGGAGCCCGGACGTTCCTCGAGCCACTTGCGTGACGCGCGGCCGCCTGGTCAACCCATCCGCTGTCCATTCTACTGGGACCGGGGACCGCTGATCGCCGGGGCTTGGGAGGACAGCCATGGTCCCGATTCCGGGGCCTTTTCCAAGCCGCGGTGGGACAATTGAACCAAGGTGAGCGACCTAGGGAAACTCCACAACGCAGGCACTTCAGGCAATCAGGAGGGGATCCGCATGGACCTCACCGGCATCGTCGTTCTCATCGTCGTCGTCGTGCTCGTGCTGACGCTGGCCCGGATGTCCATCCGGATTGTGCGCCAGTACGAGAAGGGCGTCCTCTTCCGGCTGGGCAGGGTCATCGGGGTGAGAATGCCCGGGCTGCGCTTCATCATTCCCGTGATCGACAAGCTCCAGCTCGTCAGCCTGCGGATCGTGACGATGCCGATCCAGTCGCAGGGCATCATCACCCAGGACAATGTGAGCGTCGATATCTCCGCGGTGGCGTACTACCGGGTGATCGACGCCGTGAAATCCGTGGTGGCGATCGAAAACGTGGCGGCGGCCATCAACCAGATCGCCCAGACCACGTTGCGGAAAGTTGTCGGCCGGCACAGCCTGGACCAGACGCTGTCCGAGACCGAGCGCATCAACAGCGATATCCGGGAAATCCTGGATGCCCTCACCCTGGAATGGGGCGTCCAAGTCACCCTGGTGGAGCTGAAGGACATCCAGCTCCCGGAGAGCATGAAGCGCGCCATGGCCCGCCAGGCGGAGGCTGAGCGGGAGAAGCGGGCGAAGATCATCGCCGCCGAGGGCGAGTCCATCGCCGCCGCCGCCCTCGGAGACGCCTCGGACACCATGATGGCCCACCCGCTTGCCCTGCAGCTGCGGAATCTGCAGTCCCTGGTGGAAATCGCGGTGGACAAGAATTCGACTGTAGTCTTCCCTGCACCCATGATGAGCACCATTGCAGAGCTCGCTGCTTTCCTGGCGCGCGAAAACAAGGCAGCCCAGGCGGCCCAAACCTCGGCATCTGCGTCCGCCACCCCGATTAAGGCGGCGTAGGAGGGTAGAACTACTCGTGTGCCGGGTAGCCTCCATGCCTATGATCAGACTATGGACTGGCCGTTGCTTGGACGCCGGCGGATGCTGGAGCTCGGAGCCGGCTTGCTGGGCGCCACCGCGCTGGCGTCATGCGCTGCTGCGGCCAAGCCTACGGCAGACCCGGCGACCGACGGGCTGACCGCAAAGCCGACGGCGGCCAATCCGGGAGACCCGGCGACGGCGACCGTCGACCCGCGTCCGCAGGTGGAGGTCACATCCGGTTCCTTCGTCTCAGGCTTCCGGCCGGGCACCTCCACCGGGTGGTCGGTGGCCGCGCCGGTGCCGTCCGGCTTGGCCGGGCAACAAAAGCTCCCCGTGGCCGTGTTCCTGCACGGCACCGGCAGCAGCAACCGTTTCATCTTCGATGTCCTCGGCGCCCAGGCGGTACTGCAGCGGCACCTCGCTGATGGCGGCCCGCCCTTCGCTATAGCCTCCGTGGATGGCGGCGACACCTGGTGGCACGCGCGCGCGGACGGTACGGATACCCAGGCGATGCTGCTGGCGGAGTTCATCCCGCTCCTGGCAAGCCAAGGGTTCGACACCGGCAAGCTCGGCCTTTTCGGCCTGTCCATGGGAGGACTCGGCGTGCTGCTCCTCGCCTCACAGGGGAAGGTCGCCGGACTCCGGGGCGTAGCCGCCATGAGCCCCGCCGTCTGGAGCGAGTACGACGTCGGCCTGGACGGTGCCTTCGACAGCCCGGAGGATTTCGCGGCAAATGACGTCTTCGCTCTCCGGCCGCAGCTGGAGGCATTGCCCAAGAGGATCGACTGCGGTACCGACGATGATCTTCTCCCCACAGTCCAGGCCTACGTCAGCGCCCTCCCCGGCCGGATCGAGGGCGGCTTCCAGCCCGGCGGGCACGACGAAGACTACTGGCGGTCCATCCTGCCGGACGTGGTCTCCTTCCTGGGCCGGCACCTCGGCTGAGCCGGCGCCTTTGGAGGGTCTGCGGACGTCCAGCCACCGGTAAGATTGGACGGTGCTGATTCTGCTGCCGCCCTCCGAAGGCAAGACCCCCGCCGTGGGCGGCGACGCCGTCGAGTGGGCCTCCCTGAGTTTTCCCGGACTCAATACGTACCGTGCGAAGGTCCTCGAAGCCCTCGGCACGGTCAGCGCTCACGAGGACGCCCTCGCGCTCCTGGGCGTCGGCGCCTCACTGCGGGCCGACGTCGAACGCAACACGCGGCTGCATGCCGAACCGGCGGCGCCGGCACACCAGGTCTATTCCGGGGTGCTGTACGACGCCTTGGGCTATGACTCCCTGACCGCGGCGCAGCGCCGCAAGGCGGACGAGTCCGTGCTGGTCATTTCAGCACTCTGGGGTGCCATCCGCTTCGCCGACCGGGTGCCCGCGTACCGTCTGTCGATGGGCACCGCACTTCCCGACGTCGGACGGCTGGCCTCGTTCTGGAAACCGCAGCTCAACGAGGCACTGCTGGCCGCAACGGAAGGTGAGCTGTTGGTGGATTGCCGCTCCAGCACCTACGCCGCCGCGTGGACTCCCCCGCCGCCGCAGACCGTCGCGGTCAACGTCTTCACCGAGGTCAACGGCGTGCGCAAGGTGGTCAGCCACTTCGCCAAGCACACCCGCGGGGAGCTGGCGCGGCACCTGCTGAGCCGCCGGGGCAAGGCTCCGGGGACGCCCGCGCAGCTGCAGAAGGCCGCGGCCGAGAAGTGGGCCGCGGAACTCGTCGAAGGCACGGCCCGGAAGCCGCATACCCTCAACATCGTCCTGCCCAACTAGTTCCATAAGCCCCAACTAGCTCGCATTTGTTGTCGTTTGGAGCGCTCCAAACGACAACAAATGCGGGTCAGTTGGGCTGACGAGGCGGCGGCTAGACCCACTCGGCGGAGCGGACCAGGATGCAGCCGGAATCGGGGCAGAACACGATGTCGTCCTCGGCCGCGGCTTTGATCTCGGCAAGGTCGCCCGGGCTGAGGTGCATGCCGGAGCCTTCCGAGGTGCCGTGGAAGAGCCGGGCGGCGCCGACACCCCGCTTGGCCAGGGTCTTCTCGTAAATCGCCAGCATCCCGGCGTCCAGTCCTTCGGCGAACTCGGCTCGCTTGGCGCGTACCACCGTGGCCTCGGTGGCGATCTCGGCCAGCTGCTCGTCCAGTTCGGCGCGGATGACGCCGAAGGAACCCTGGATGTCATCGACGATCTGCTGCTGCGTTGCCTGGCGGAGGCGCAGCGAGTCCAGGCGTTCCAGGACTTCCAGCTCGACATCTTCGAGGTCGGAGCGGCGCTTGTTGAGGGACACGAGGTCCTTCTGCAGGGCAACGAGGTCCTTGGAGAGGCCGGTGCCGCTGTTCAGCCTCGCCTCGTCGCGTTCAATCCGGGAGGCAACCTGCTCCACGTCGGCCTCGGCGCGCTTGAGCTCGAGTTCGGCGTCGTGGACGGCCACTTTCGCGGCACCGAGTTCGCCGTTGGCCACGCCGAGGGCAGCCTCGAGATCGGTGATCCGGGAGTCGCTTTCAAGGCTTCGGCGGCGGTTGGACAAGGACTTGAGCTTGGCGTCAAGTCCCTGCAATTCGAGCAACTTCAACTGTTCCGCCGGTGCTGCCTTGGCCACTATTACCTCCGCTTGTTCCCTTCCGGCCGGAGCCGGGCACCTTGTCGGCGCTCCCTAGACTCTAGTCCCCGCCCGGAGTCAGAATGAAGTCCCACGGGTCGCTGTTGGTGGTGCTGACCCGGATCTCAACGTCATGGCCCTGATCGTTCAGCACATTGCCGAGGGCTTCGGCGGCGGCCGGCAGCCACAGCCACTCGCTGGCGAAGTGCGAAACGTCGATCAGGTAGGGCCGGTCGTTGACTGCCGCCTCGCGGGCTTCCGACGCCGGATGATGCCGGAGATCGGCAGTCAGGTAGACGTCGGCGTTGCTGGCCCGCACCGCGCCGAACAGGGAGTCACCGGCCCCGCCGCAGAGGGCGACGCGCCGGACGAGTCCGTCCCGGTCCCCGGAAACCCGGACCCCACCGGCGACCGCCGGCAGGATGCCGAAGACGCGGGCGGCGAATTCACCCAGCGTGAGGACTTCCTTGAGGTCCCCGACCCGTCCTATCCCCTCTTCGGGCAAGCCATCCGCTGCCGGGGTCAGCGGGGCGACGTTTTGCAGGCCGAGTGCGTCCGCCAGGACATCGGACACCCCACCGACGGCGGAGTCACCGTTCGTGTGCACCGTCAGCAGCGCAGTTCCGGACTCGATCAGCCGGTGCACCGCCCGGCCCTTGGCGGTGGTCGCGGCGACCGAGGTCACGCCCTTGAGCAGCAGGGGATGGTGCGTAATCAACAGCTCCGCGCCCCATTCGATGGCCTCCTCGATCACCTCGAGGGTCGGATCGACGGCGAAGAGGATCCTGCTCACCTCAGCCGAAGGATGGCCTGCCACGAGGCCCACTTCGTCCCAGTCCTCGGCCAGCGATTCCGGCCAGAGCTCCTCGACGGCAAGCAGGATCATGCCCAGCATGGGCGGGCCGGACGCTTCTCCGGCCCCGGCTCCGGCATGTGAATCAGTGTTGGTGGCAGCGTCGTTTCCTTCGGAAGAGCCGGCTGAAACAACGGCGTTTACAGGTTCCATAACCTCATTTTTACCCTACTCGGCGCGCCGGGCCACCGGCGTCGGGAATCATCGGGGCTCTTCAACCATTGAAGAGGACATGAGAACTTTTGTCCTCGGCGGAGGCTGCTTCTGGTGCCTCGACGCCGTCTACCAGAAAACCAAGGGTGTCAGCTCTGTTGTTTCGGGCTACACCGGAGGCCATGACCGTGACCCCGACTACTACACCGTGTGCTCCGGAACCACCGGCCATGCGGAGGTGGTGGCGGTGACATTCGACGAGGACGTGGTTCCGGCGGAAGTCATCCTGGACATGTTCTTCGCGCTGCACGACCCCACCACGCTCAACCGCCAGGGCTACGACGTCGGCACGCAGTACCGCTCCTCGATGTTCTACGAGACCACGGAGGAGAAGGTCCTTTT
Organism: Arthrobacter sp. UYCu723; assembly: GCF_054059215.1. Lineage (NCBI taxonomy): Bacteria > Bacillati > Actinomycetota > Actinomycetes > Micrococcales > Micrococcaceae > Arthrobacter > Arthrobacter sp. UYCu723. The sequence goes on along the minus strand of NZ_JBSSBW010000001.1, from coordinate 3,479,193 downwards.
CGAGGAGGCGATCGAACGGAACCAGCAACTGTGGGCCGACCCGATCGTGACCGAGGTCAGCCGGCTGCCGGTGTTCCACGTCGCGGAAGCGATGCACCAGGACTTCTACGCCAAGTACCCGGGAGAGGGCTACTGCCGGGTGATCATCAACCCGAAGCTCGCCAAGGCCAGGAAATATTACTCTGCATGGCTTAATGCTTAGCTAGGCCCTGCAGGCCCTCGTTAGGCTGACCTCAGTATTCCCCCTTCAACAGACAGGCGCTTATACCCATGGCACGGATCTATGACGATGTTACCCAGTTGGTTGGCGGCACCCCGCTGGTCCGGCTGAACCGGCTCACCGAAGGGCTGGACGCCACGGTTGCCGTCAAGCTGGAGTTCTACAACCCGGCCAACAGCGTCAAGGACCGGATCGGCGTCGCCATTATCGATGCAGCCGAGAAGTCCGGTGCCCTCAAGGCCGGCGGCACCATCGTCGAAGGCACCTCCGGCAACACCGGCATCGCCCTGGCCATGGTCGGCGCGGCGCGCGGGTACAAAGTCATCCTGACCATGCCGGAAACCATGTCCACGGAGCGCCGCGTCATGCTCCGTGCCTACGGTGCCGAGATCGTGCTGACCCCCGGTTCCGAGGGGATGCGCGGCGCCGTCGAGAAGGCCCAGGAGATCGTGGCCAACACGGAGAACTCCATCTGGGCGCAGCAGTTCGCCAACGAGGCCAACCCGGAGATCCACCGCCAGACCACCGCGGAGGAAATCTGGTCCGACACCGACGGCAAGGTGGACATCTTTGTCTCCGGCGTCGGCACCGGCGGCACCATCACCGGCGTCGGCCAGGTCCTCAAGGAGCGCAATCCCGGCGTCCAGATCGTTGCCGTCGAGCCCAAGGATTCCGCGATCCTCAACGGCGGAGCCCCGGGCCCGCACAAAATCCAGGGCCTCGGCGCCAACTTCGTCCCGGAAATCCTGGACACCAACGTCTACGACGAGGTCATTGACGCCACCCTGGAGGATTCCGTCCGCGTCGCGCGCGAGCTCGGCAACAAGGAAGGCATCCTGGGCGGCATTTCCTCCGGCGCGATCGTCTGGGCGGCCGTGGAGCTCGCCAAGCGCCCGGAGAACGCCGGTAAACTCATTGTTGCCGTAGTCTGCGACTTCGGTGAGCGCTACATCTCCACCGTGCTGTACGACGACATCCGCGGCTGAGTCCCAGCCCACTGTCCCACCATCGCTGTAGAAAGGTCTTTGTGAGCTTCTTCGCAAGACTTAAGGAAGACCTCGACGCCGCCCGGTCACACGACCCGGCGGCTCGGGGTTCTTTTGAGAACTTCTTTGCCTACTCCGGCCTGCACGCGATCTGGTTCCACCGCCTGACGCACCGGCTGTGGCAGAACCCCGCCCTGCGTTTCCCGGCGCGGCTGATTTCCCAGCTGGCCCGGTTCCTCACGGGCATCGAGATCCACCCGGGGGCGACCATCGGCCGGCGCTTCTTCATCGACCACGGCATGGGCGTCGTCATCGGCGAGACCGCCGAGATCGGCGAGGACGTCATGATCTATCACGGTGTGACCCTCGGCGGACGCTCGCTGGCGAAGGTCAAGCGGCACCCGACCATCGAGGACCGCGTCGTGATCGGCGCCGGGGCCAAGATCCTGGGACCCATCACCATCGGGCGGGACAGCGCCGTGGGCGCCAATGCCGTGGTGGTGAAGGACGCCCCGGCCGAATCGATCATCACGGGTGTGCCGGCCACCTGGCGCCACCGGGACGCGCAGCGGGAGACCAAGCCCGCCGTCGACCCGGCCGAATACCTCATCGATTACCACATCTAGCCAACCCTGAAGCCAACCGGCCGGCCGCTAGACGGGGAACCGCTTGTAGATGTTCCAGATCACGACGTCGAACACCCGGTCCGGCAGCAGGCGCCGCAGCAGCAGAAGAGCCCGCGCACTCCCGCCCACCGGATAACGGGTTTTGGGCCGCAGAGCGGTGGCGGCCTGAACGATCACGTCGGCAACCACCTCGGGCCGCGTGGAGAGCGCAGCCTTGTCTGTGGTGGCCAGCACCGCCGCCATGACCTTGGCCTGCGCCGCGTACGGCCCATCCCCGGAGCTGGCCAGCAGGCCCTGCGCGGAAATGGCACCCCATTCGGTCTGGGTGCCTCCCGGCTCGATGATGGACACGCCGATGCCGTGCGGCTTGAGCTCCATCCGCAGGGAATCGCTGAGGCCCTCCACGGCGAACTTCGTGGCGTGGTACCAGGCGCCGAGCGGCTCATACATCTTCCCGCCCATGGAGGACACATTGATGATCCTCCCCCGGCCCGCGGCCCGCATGGCAGGAATCACCAGCTGCGTCATCCGGGCCAGGCCGAAAACGTTGACGTCGAACTGCCGCCTGCCTTCGGCGAGCTCCACCTCCTCGAGCGAGCCGTAGGACCCGTAGCCGGCGTTGTTCACCAGGACATCGATCCGCCCGTGCGCGGCAATCACCGCTCCGACGGCGGCGCCCATGGACGCCTCGTCCGTCACGTCCAGCGCCACGACCTTTACGCCGTAGGCCTTCAGCGGCTCCATCTTCTCCACCCGGCGGGCCCCGGCATAGACCGTGAACCCGGACGCCGCAAGCTTCCTGGCGGTTTCAAAGCCGATCCCGGTGGACGCACCGGTGACGAACGCTACGGGCTGGGGCATGAGCTGAACTCCTTGGACAGGTTGCGGCCGGAAACACGAACGACCGGCGCCCCCAGAGTATCGGGAAGCGCCGGCCGCTGTGTCAGACGGTGGCCGGGACTAGTGGGTGTCCACGGCCTCGATCTCGGACTTGTCTTCGCCCCAGAGGGTGTGGAAGGTGCCTTCGGCGTCGATGCGGCCATAGGTGTGGGCGCCGAAGAGGTCGCGCTGGCCCTGGATCACGGCGGCCGGGAGGCGCTTGCGGCGAAGGCCGTCGTAGTAGGCCAGCGAGGAGGAGAACACCGGCACCGGGATGCCGAGCTGGACAGCCGTGGAAACAACCCGGCGCCAGGCCGGAAGGACCTCGGCGATCGCCTTGGTGAAGGCGGGCGCGAAGAGCAGGTTGGCCGGCTTCTCCGTTGCGGCGTAGGCCTTGGTGATCTCCTTGAGCAGCTCCGCCCGGATGATGCAGCCGCCGCGCCACAGCGAGGCGATCTCGTCCAGCTTCAGGTCCCAGCCGTATTCCTTCGCGGCCGAGGTGAGCATGTCCAGTCCCTGCGCGTAGGAAACCAGCTTGGAGGCGTACAGCGCCTGGCGCACGTCTTCGACGAAGCCCTCGGGGACCTCGACTGCGGCTTCTCCGCCGGCCAGGAGTTCCTGGGCCAGCACACGCTGCTCCGACTGGGAGGACAGGGCCCGGGCGAAGACCGATTCGGCGATGCCCGACGTCGGCGATCCCAGTTCGAGCGCGGAGATGACCGTCCAGCGGCCGGTGCCCTTCTGGCCCGCGGCGTCCACCACGACGTCGACGAACGGCTTGCCGGTCCTGGCGTCGACGTGGCCGAGGACCTCGGCGGAGATTTCGATCAGGAAGGAGGCGAGCTCGCCCTGGTTCCACTCCTCAAAGATCTGCGCCTGCTCGGCCGGTTCGATCCCCGCGCCGGAGCGCAGCAGGTCGAAGGCTTCGCCGATGACCTGCATGTCCGCGTATTCGATGCCGTTGTGGACCATCTTGACGAAGTGGCCGGCGCCGTCGGTGCCGATCCAGGCGCAGCACGGCTTGCCGTCCACGTGGGCGGCAATTTTTTCCAGCAGCGGGCCGAGGGCGTCGTAGGACTCCCTGGAGCCGCCGGGCATGATCGAGGGGCCGTTCAGGGCGCCCTCCTCGCCGCCGGAGACGCCGATGCCGACGAAGTGCAGGTCCTTCTTGGCCAGCGCGGCCTCGCGGCGGCGGGTGTCCTCGTAGTGCGAGTTGCCGGCGTCGATGATGATGTCGCCCGCCTCCAGGAGCGGCTCGAGCTGCTCGATCACGGAGTCCACCGGCTTGCCGGCCTTGACCATGATCAGCACGCGGCGCGGCTTCTCCAGCGAGTCGACGAGTTCCTGGAGCGTCTCCGTGCGGACGAAGTCTCCGTCCTGGCCGTGCTTTTCCAGGAGCGCGTCGGTTTTCTCCACGGACCGGTTGTGCAGGGCAACGGTGAAGCCGTTCCGGGCCAGGTTGCGGGCGAGGTTGGCCCCCATCACCGCAAGGCCGGTGACACCGATGTGTGCTGACATCAAAACTCCAATTCATTTCTGTGCAACGAGTGCAGTTCGTCCCGCATTTCATGCGGAACACGCTTCTGGGAACAGTGGCTGTCAATCAACCATATGTATTTCCGCGGTCTACGGGAAAGCAGCGCCCACGTGGCGGAATAACGGCGCGTCATAAACAGTCTATGATTTCCGGCACCCGCTCCACCGGTCCGGACCGGAACGGCGGCTGGATGCCGCCGCTGGGTCCCCGTGCTGCGCACTATGCTTACGACTATGTCAACCAGCCTCCACCACCGTGCCATCGAGCATCTGGGCGCCCGCATCGTCGCGGGAGAACTCCCCGCCGGCCACGTCATGCTGGCCGAGCACCTTGAAGCCGAGCTCAAAGTCTCCCGCTCGGTAGTCCGTGAGGCCGTGCGCGTCCTGCAGTCCCTGGGCCTGGTCGAGACCATCAAGCGGGTGGGAATCCGGGTCCTGCCGGCCAACCGGTGGAACCCCTTCGATCCTCTCGTGATCCGCTGGCGGCTGGCCGGCGCCGGACGCGGAGCCCAGCTGCGCTCCCTCGCCGAGCTGCGCACCGCCGTCGAGCCCGTTGCCGCGGAACTGGCGGCGGTCAATGCCCCCGAAGAGCTGCGGCGCGAGCTGGTGGACATTTCCCTCGCCATGCGCGACGCCGGCCAGGCCGGCGACGTGCCGCGGTTCCTGGAGCTGGACATCCACTTCCACTCCCTGCTGCTGACCGGCTCCGGCAACGAGATGTTCGCCAACATGGTTGGCCAGGTGGCCGAAACCCTGACCGGGCGCACCGTGCACGGCCTGATGCCGGACCACCCGAGGGAAACGGCACTCCGGTGGCATGTCGAGCTGGCCGAAGCGATTGCCGCCGGAGAGGCCACCGCCGCCAGGGACGCTTCGAACCGGATCATGCGGGAGACCATCTCCGAGATGGAGCCCAGCTGGAAGAACCAGCCCCGGGTGTTCGTGCCGCTCCAGCGGCTTTAAGGCAAGCGGCCCCGCCACGGACGGGTGCCGTTCACTCCCCGCCGTTCACCCTTCAGCGGCCGGCCTGAAGTCCAGCAGCACCTTTTCGGAGACAGCCGAGTTTTTGGCGACCTCGAAGGCCTCCAGTCCTTGGTCCAGCGTGAAGGTGTGGGTGACCACCGGATCCACGAACAGCGATCCGTCGGCGAGTGCTGCAATGACCTCATCAATTTCGTTGTTGAAGCGGAACGAGCCCAGCAGCTCCAGCTCGCGGGTAATCGCCAGCGAGATCGGGACGGGCTGCGGGCCGGAGGGCAGGAGCCCAACCATCACGACTTTGCCGCCGCGCACCGCTCCCTTGATGGCCGAGGCCAGGCCGTGATGGCTGCCGGAGGACTCGATGACAACGTCTGCCTCCACCGCCGCGATGGCCTCGGCGTCGTCGCCCTGGAGGACCTCGTCCGCTCCCACGGCGCGGGCTATTTCCAGCGGCCTGGCGTGCATGTCCACGGCCACGATCCGCTGCGCGCCCGCTCGTTTGAGGACAGCCACCGCCAGCGCGCCGATGGGGCCGCTGCCGATCACCAGGGCCGTCTTTCCCGCGACGTCGCCGGCACGCGAGACGGCGTGCCAGGCGACACTGGCCGGTTCCACCAGCGCGGCGGTCCTTAGCGGCAGGCCTGCTGGCAAGGGCCGGAGCATCCGGGCCGGCAGCGTGGCGAAGCGGCTGAAGGCCCCGTCGGTGTGCGGGAAGCGTGCGGCGCTGCCCAGGTAGGTGCAGCCCGGTGACAGGTTCGGACGGTCTTCGGGGTACCGGGCCGCGCCCGGGCCGGGCGTGGCGGGATGCACCGTGACGGCCGTGCCGGCCGCAGGCCCGGTGCCGTCCGCGGCGGGCAGGAGCACGGTGCCCACGATTTCGTGGCCCAGGATCATGGGCGCCTTGAGGACCGACTCGCCGGCGGCACCGTGCATCCAGTAGTGCAGGTCCGAGCCGCAGATGCCGCCGAACGCCACTTCGACAACAGCTTCATCGGACGCCGGTGCGGACACTGGAATGTCCTCGATCCGGAGATCGCCCGCTGCGTGAGCCACCACCGCGGCCGCCGTGGCCGGCAGTTCTGTTACGGCGCCCATCAGACCACCACAGTCATTCCGCCGTCGATGAAGATCGTCTGGCCGTTGACGAAGTTCGAGCCGTCGGACGCGAGCCAGACCGCCGGGCCGGCCAGGTCCTGCACGGTCCCCCACCGGTGTGCCGGCGTCCGGCCGAGGATCCAGGAATTGAACTCCGCATCGTCCACGAGGTTCTGCGTCATTTCGGTGTGGATGTAGCCAGGTGCGATGCCGTTGATCTGCAGGCCGGAACCCGCCCATTCCGCCGTCATGGCCCGGGTCAGGTTCCGGAGTCCGCCCTTGGCCGCAACATAGGGAGCGATGGTGGGCCGGGCGAGGTCCGTCTGGACGGAGCAGATGTTGATGATCTTGCCCCGGCCGCGCGGGATCATGTGCCGCGCGGCCTCACGCCCCACGAGGAACGCGCTGGTCAGGTCGGTGGAGATCACCCGTTCCCAGTCGGCCACGTCCAGTTCCAGCATGGGGACACGGTGCTGGATGCCTGCGTTGTTCACCAGGATTTCCAGGGGTCCGACGTTTTCTTCCACCCAGGCGACGCCGCGGGCCGCCTCGGTGTCGCGCGTGACGTCGAAGGCGCAGCTGTGAACCCGCCCTGGCGGGTATTCCGCGGCCATTGCGGCTTCTGCGGCCTTCAGCCGTTCGGGGTTGATGCCGTTGAGCACCACCGTCGCGCCGGCGTCCGCCAGCGCGCGCGCCAGGGCATTGCCTATCCCCCGGCTGGAGCCCGTGATCAGTGCGGTCCGGCCTGTCAGGTCAAAAAGTGCACTCATGGTTTGCTGATCCTCAATTGGTCTTGGCTGCTGTGGTCGCTGAGATTCGAGATGGTCTGCCGGACGACGGCGAGGTCCTGGTCCCCCAGTCCCTGGCGCTCTAGTTCCGCGTAGAGTTCGACGCCGGCGCCCGCCATCGGCACGGCGGCGTTGACGGCGGCGGCGCTCTCGAGCACAAACGTAAGGTCCTTGTGCATGAACTTGGCGGGGCCGGTGGGAGCGTAGTCCTTGGCGGCGAGCCGTGGCCCCACGATGTCCAGGACCCGGCTTCCGGCCAGGCCGCCGGCGAGCACCTCGTAGAGCGCCGCGACGTCCATGCCGGAGCGTTCGGCGAGCTCGGCGGCTTCTGCGAGTGCCGCCGTCGTGGTTCCCACGATGAGCTGGTTGCACGCCTTGGCGAGGGATCCCGAACCGAGCGGTCCCAGCCTCCGCACCGTGGTGCCCATCGCGCTGAACAGCGGCAGGAGCCGCCGGAAGTCCTCGTCGCCTGCGCCCGCCATGATGGCCAGGGTCCCGTCCACGGCACCTTTGGTGCCGCCGCTCACGGGAGCATCGACGACGACGGCGTTACCGCCGCTCGCCCGGGCGACCCGGGCCCCAAATTCCTGCACCCCGGCCGGCGAGACGCTGCTCATGACCACAACGGCGGTTCCGGCGGCCGGCGGCTGCACGGACCAGCTGGCCAGGAGGCCCACGGCTGAGTCCTCGATGTAGGAGAGGTCAGGGAGCATGAAGATGATGACCGGCGCGTCCCGGAGGTCCTCCACCGCGGCCACGCGTCCGCCCCCGAGGGCGTCGAACGCGTCGAGTGCTGCCGGTGAGCGGTTCCAGGCGCTGACGGCCCAGCCTGCTTTGAGCAGGTTTGCCGCCATCGGCGCACCCATCAGCCCCAGGCCGACAAAGCCGGCTTCCTTCCGGTCCCTCTCCATGCTGCCTCACTTCGTCGTGACTGATCCTGGTCAATCTTCGAAATCTGTTCAATATCCTAACCTTCATTCAGTATGATGAACACCATGACGACTCAAACCACAGTCGCGATCGCCGTCCCGCTCGAAGCAGAGTTTGTGGAGCGCATCCGTGCAGTAGATCCTTCCGTTACTGTCCTTTACGAACCAGAGCTGTTGCCGCCGGAACGCTTTCCCGCGGACCACTCCGGAGATCCGGACTTCCGCCGGACGCCGGAGCAGGAGGAGCGCTACTGGGACATGCTGAACAGCGCGCAGGTCCTGTACGGATTCCCCAACGAAAGCCCGGCAGGCCTCGCCAGGATCGCCGGCAGCAACCCCCACCTTGAGTGGATCCATGCCATGGCGGCCGGCGCCGGCGGTGCCGTGAAGGCATCGGGACTCGACGCCGGAACGCTGCAGAAGTTCAAGGTAACCACCTCGGCGGGCGTTCACGCCCTGCCGCTGGCGGAGTTCGCCGCCCTCGGCATCCTCAACGGCTTTAAGCGCAGCGCAGAACTGGCGCAGGACCAGGCGGCAAAGGTCTGGCCCGAGCTCCGCACCCCCACGCGCCTGGTCAACGGCTCCCGCCTGGCGATCACCGGACTGGGCGAGATCGGGCTTGAGACTGCTCGGATCGCCCGCGCCCTGGGCATGACCGTCAGCGGCACCAAGAGGACCGTGGAGCCCATCGACGGCATCGAGGAAGTCGCGGACAATGCCGGCCTCGCCGGCCTGCTGGCCACGGCGGACGCCGTCGTCAATACACTTCCCGGCACGCCGTACACCGAGCGGCTCTTCAACCGCGAAGTTTTCGCGGCCATGAAGCCCGGGACTGTCTTTGTGAATGTGGGCCGCGGCACCGTGGTGGACGAGGAGGCCCTGCTGGAGGCGCTCGGGAACGGCCAGGTCTCGTATGCGTGCCTCGATGTGTTTGCCGTGGAGCCGCTCCCCCAGGACAGCCCGCTGTGGAACCACCCCAGGGTGATGGTGTCCCCTCATACCTCTGCCCTCAGCGCAGCCGAAAACCGCCTGATCTCGGAGCGCTTCTGCACCAACCTGCGCACGTTCCTCGACGGCGGCGAACTCCCGCACCTCGTGGACACGGTCCACTTCTACTAAGCCTGAATCCACCGGTCGGCTGTCGCTGATGGCCGGATTCTGATTCAGTCTTGTTTTCGGGCCGGGGGCAGGGTGGATGGCAGGACCTCGCTGTCCGGTGGTGTTCCACTGTTTCTTTCGGTTGCGCCGTATCGGCTGGATTGACAGGGTTCAGGCCGGTTTGGGCGGCGGGAAGATCGTGTCGAAGAGCTTTTCCCAACCGTCCTGCCACGGCCAGTTTTCGGGCAGATGCAGTCTGATACGCCGGGCCGAAGATGCGGTCCGGGCGGCGACGTTGATGATTTTGGTCCGGATCGTCACGGTGGTGGCTTTGGCGAAATGCCCTCCGGCGAGGGTGCCCGCGGCGCGGGTGAGGTTGAACGCCATGGCCGCGGCGGCGAGCCAGGCGGCGTTGGCGTTGAACTTTCCTGAGGGTAGGTGGGCCAGCGGACCGGCGCGCAGATCGGAATGGACCTGCTCGATCACCGCGTGGGCGCGGTGGGTCTTATCCGCCTTGACGGTGTCCAGGACGTCTGCGGCGACGGTGGTGAAGAACGCGTGAAACCGGTGGGTGTCGAACAGGGTTTCCTGACCCGTGACGGCCTTGGGGTTCAGTTCCGGAACCCTGCGGACCACCAGCCTGCCGGCAACGCGGTCTTCCTTTTTCTTGGAAATGAACGCGGTGAACCCGATTTCGGCGACCTCGGCATCGGAGATCCAGGTGTTGGATTCCTCGTCGAAGATCGCATTGGTGTATTTGATCTTCTCCCACGCGGAGTCCGGGATCTTCGCGATGGCTTTCTTCACGTGCGGGTCCATCCGGGCCGTGATCGAGACTTTCGCGCCGGCCCGTGCCGCGGCGGTGACAACCGCGTGGTTGTAGAACGCGCTGTCCGCGCGCAGCAGCACCATGCCGTCCGCGTCCGCCGAACGCAGCCGATTCACGGTGGCGAGGGTGTCGGCCACGAATTTGCCGGCCCCGCGCGCCGAACTGGTGGCGCCTTTGCGCAGCCGCGCCCCGGTGATGACCGGTGCGGCCTCGTTGGTGGTGACGGTCCCGATCAGCGCGTTCAGGCCCTTGACGCCGTTGTACCCGTAACCGGCGCCCTGCTTCTGATAGCCGTAGGTCGCCTTGACCGTGTCGTCGATATCGACCAGTGCCAGAGCGTCGATCCCGGCCGTGACCGGGGCGGCCCTGGCCAATGCGGGCAGCCAGCGGGAGGCGACCGCGTCGAGCTGGCGGACATGGCCGAAAGTGAACGTCCGCAGAAACGAGCCCAGCGTCGAAGGCGCGTAGGCGCCCTTGAACAGTTTCCCCATCCCACCGTGGCGCAGCAGTCCCATATCATCGATGGAATCGGCGCCGGCAACCATCCCGGCGACCAGGGCCGTGACCTTCAACCCCGCGTTGGCACCGAAATAGTCCGGCAGTTTCAGATGCTCATCGACCAGTTCCCCGAGCCCGGTTTTCCCGGCCAGACCCATGACCGGGACCAGCCCCGCGGCCGACACGAGATTCGGATCATCAAAAGCGCTGGAAATAGCCGACGGGGTATGGAAAAGTTGCATCTACGGAATGCTCCTCTGCAAGGCGAAAACGGAACTCTAGACAAGTCCTATTTTCCCTGATCAGAAGGGCATTTCCGGTTTAAAACGCCGGACCGGCCCAAACCCAACCGGTGGATTCAGGCTAAGCCCGGCAGCCTGTTCGGCACCAACCAAACAAGGCGGCCCGCCGGAAACGGAGGGCCGCCTTTTGCGTTGGTGCCGTGCCGCACAAACGGCCGCGGCCCCTTCCTGAAGGGAGGGGCCGCGGCCTCAGGTTGTGCCGACGTCGGGCTGGGAGCGAGGAGCGCCTAGCTCGCGTCTTCTGTGAGGAGGAGGTCGCGTCCCACCGTCTCGGGGGTGAAGAAGGTGGTCACAAACGAGATGAGCGCAAGAACCAGCGAGTAGATGGCGAGCACCAGCCAGGAGTGATCCGTGGCCGCCAGGAGCGCGGCACCCACCAGGGGAACGAGTCCGCCAGCCATGACGGCAGAGAGTTCACGGCTCATGGCCACGCCGGTGAACCGGTACTGCGAACCGAAGAGTTCGGGCAGGAGCGGGCACTGCGGGCCGAGCATGGACTGAACGCCGAGGGCGATGCCCACCACCATGACTATCCAGACGAGCGTGACGTTGCCGAGCGTCACCAGATAGAACGCCGGCAGCGCGATGATCGCTTGGAAGAGTGCACCGTAACGGTAGACGGGCACCCGGCCGAACCTGTCCGACAACGCACCAAAGGTGACCACCATAACGGCGGCGAAGCCGGCGGCAATGAGCAGGCCCACCGGACCAATGAACTTGTCGCCCGGGAAGACCCCGTCCTTTGACGCCAGGAAGGCGATGAGGAGGGCGGAATAGATCGAGGAATTCCCGTTCTCGCCCATCCGCAGGCCAATGCCGATCAGCACGTTCTTCTTCGAGTGCTTCCACAGCTGGCCGATGGGGTTCTTGGCCACACTCTTGTGCTTCTCCAGCTCCTGGAATACGGGCGTTTCCCTCAGCCTCAGCCGGATGAAGATGGCCACCGCAATCAGGATCACACTCGCCAGGAACGGCACCCGCCACAGCCAGCCTTCCAGGACGGCCTTGTCAGCCATTGCAATCAGGGCGAAGGTTCCCGCACCGAGCAGGGTGCCCAGCTGGATACCGACAAACGGCAGCGAGGCGAAGAAGCCACGGCGCCGGCGCGGTGCGACTTCGGAAATCAATGTGGTGGCGCCTGCCTGCTCCGCGCCGGCGCCCAGACCCTGAAGAATGCGCAGGGTCACCAGGAGAACGGCGCCCAGCATGCCGGCCTGTTCAAACGTCGGCAGCAGACCGATGGCGAAGCTTGCTGTTCCCATCAGGCCGATAGTGAGGATCAGGACCATTTTGCGGCCGAACCTGTCGCCGATGTAGCCGAAGATCAGGCCGCCAAAAGGCCGGGCCGCGAAACCCACGCCGTACGTGGCAAACGATGCGATCAGGGCTCCATCCTCGCCGAGCGGCTTGAAGAAGAGCGGGCCGAAGATCAGGGCCGACGCCAGTCCGTAGATGTAGAAGTCGTAGTACTCCAGAGCGGAGCCCACGGAGCTGGCAAGAGTTGCCCTTCGCAGCTGTTCCGGATCGACGACGGCGCCGTCCGCTTCGGCCAGCGGTGTATTAGTACTAGTTGTCACAAGCACTCCCTCAAGATCACTCCAGACCCCCGTTGGCCTGGTGGGATAGGAGCAACCCCCTGAGGGGTTGATCACCATGTTGAACAGCGTACAACATGGTGATCAATGCGCCAATGTGTAATCAGATTTAGTTTTCGGGGAACCCACTTGCCTGGCTGACGCCGCCAGCCCTACCCCATGGGATTGCCCAGGGACCGGGCCAGTTCCTGCAGTTCTTTAACCATCATGGCGCCTTGTTCTTCCGAGTACGTGGCCTTCAGCGCGGTTACCGACAGGCCCAGGCTGGGCCCGTGCGCCCCCCGCGTTGGGACCGCGACGGCCAGGCAGACGACCCCCGTGGTCGATTCTTCATCCTCGAAAGCGAAACCCTTGTCCCGGATGACGGCGAGCTGGGCCTTGAGCTCGGCCCCGGTGCGCAGCGACTTCGGGGTGAGGACGGGCAGTTGGGCGTCGTCCGGGAACATCTCGGCGATGTCGTGGTCATGCAGCCGCGCCAGCAGCGCCTTGCCCACGGCACAGAGTGACACCGGCATCTTGTCCCCGACGTTGGAGGTCAGGCGAACTGCAGGGTGGCCTTCATAGCGGGCCAGATAGATGACGTTTGCTCCATCCAGCATGGCGATGCGGACGGTTTCCCCCGAAAGCGTTGGAGCCTGTTCACAGAACAGGTAGAACTCCTGGACCTCATCCAGGCGGCTGAGGTACGCCGCGCCGAGCTCAACCAACTTCCGTCCGAGAGTGAACTCGGCGCCTTTGCGATTGATGAGCCTGGCCTCCTCGAGCGCAAGCAGGAGGTTCGACGTCGAAGACTTCGGAATTCCCAGCTCCCTGGCGAGGTCACTCAGCGTGAGGCGCCCGGTCGCAGAGGCAGCCAGGGCCTCCAGCACAGCGGCGGCGCGGGTGACCGCCGGTGCGGGTGAGGCGCTCCCCAGCCCGTCGGAGATTCGGGGAACTCGGGAATCGGCCATGATTCTCCTTCAGGTTTCGCGCGTATGTCGCCGGCGCCATTCGAGTGCTGTTCATTCAGCTGAACAGTAACCATCATAATGGCTAGAGCCGGAAACCGTGCTGCCGCTGCCGCTGCCTCGTCGCATTGGTCCCCGAAGAGTGCTGCGTTGTGATTTCAGCGGTCAAGCCTGACACGCGATGCAAACGAACGCAGTCAGTCCGCGGCCACCACGGGATTCGTCAGCTCCCCGATGCCCTCAATGTGGCAGGTGACGGTGTCGCCGGGAACGATGCGCGCGCACTCGGCGGGGAAGCCCGTGAGCACCAGATCGCCAGGGTGAAGCGTCATGAAGGATGTCACGTAGACCAGGATTTCCTCCACTCCCCAGCCGAGATCAGCGGAGCCGGCCGCCCTGAGTTCCGTGCCGTTGTGTTTGATTCCGATCGCCAGGTTGGCGCCACTCAGCTCCGTGACGATCCACGGCCCCATCGGAGTGAACGTGTCCCGGCTCTTGGCGCTGATCCACAGCTCGTCGGTCATCTGCAAGTCCCGCGCGGAGACGTCATTTCCGATGGTGAACCCCAGAACTGCGGTCAGCGCGTTGCTGAGCGTCAGTCCGCGGACTTTGCTCCCGACGACGATCGTCAGTTCCGCTTCCGGGTCGACGCGGCCCACGTCTGGCCCCAGTTCTATGGCGTCTCCCGGACCGACCACGCTGGTCGCTGCCTTGTGGAAGGCCTGCGGCGGGAGATCGCGTCCCGCTTGGCCGGTGTTGTGCGCCATACCCAGGACATTGGCCGGGACACTTGGCGCCAGAAAGGTGAACGAGCTTTCTTCGACCGTGTCACCGCTTTCCCAACCACTGCGGGGTGCGCTGCCGGCGTTGGCCACGGATCCAGGGAAGGGCGTGTTGATCACCGTCCACGCCTTTCCTGCTTCACTGCCGAAGCCCGGGGCGTCGTTTGCGACGAAAAAATGCTCGGCCTCCGAAACATGGGCGAGGGGGCGGACTCGGGCGATTCGGCGGGCACTCGTGGCAGTCATGAAGACATCCTAGATCCCGGGCCGGCGTGTCCCGCGGCCGGAGTGTCGCAGGGCCGGGGCGTCGGCGGATGGAACCAGGCCCGGATTCACCCCAGCGGCAGCAGGCCCTGCCGGAAGCCATCGACGATGGCCCCATTACGCCACCGAATGGGCCATTCCAGTGGCTGGCAACTGTGGCCTTGGGTTTAACATTTCCGGACTTTCACGGTATATTCGTAACAAGCCTTCCACCGCAGCATCCCCCAATAGTCGCGGTGGAAGGCTTTTCCATTGCCTCTTTCCCGCGCCTCCCTAGGCGGCGTCCGCGACGGCGTCCCGCAGCCGCCACCCACCGCCCAGCCCATCCCGGATGAGTTCCATTGTGGTCAGCGCCGAGCCCCGGTTGCGGCCAAGAGTCGCCTGGACCTGCCACACCTCCACGTCGACGCGGCTCAGCCCCTTCGGCATCCGCCGTTCGGACTCCCACCAGCTCACCCGCTCAAACCAGCGGACCGGCTCGGCGCCGACAATCCATTCCCGGCCGCCGCGGACCACCGCCCAGGGCTTCCCGTCCGGGCCTGATTTCACCATCACATGTTCCATGCCGACAAAGCTATTGCGAGGGTATGACACTCCCTCGCGCGGGTCCCGTGGCTGCTGCGCTGGAGACAAACCCGTGGATCGCTCTGGACTATATTTGATCCCTGGGCATGCCAGCAGCGACTCCGCGCCATACTACGGAGGATGATGTTCACAGCATGCAAAAAACAGGGAGCATCCGATTGAGAGCCACCGCCACTCGCGCGGCCATCGCCGTTGTAGCCATCGCAATCACCACCTTCATCTCGATCGTCAGACTCCCTAAAACTGCCTTGGATACCGTTTGGGCCGAAGATGGTCCGGTGTTCCTGCAGCAGGCAATGTCTGGCGGGGGACCCGGCGCAATCTTCGCTCCCTACGAGGGTTATCTGCACGTCCTTCCACGGCTCGCCGCAGAGGCGGTTGTGGACTTCGTTCCGGTCGAGAACTTCGCCGCAAGCCTGGCCTTTGTCTCCTGCCTTGTCGTCGCCGTGGTTGCCTACCTGACGTTCCACTGCGCCTCGGCCCTGACTGACAGTCTCTGGGTCAGACTCGCCTGGGCGGCAATCCCGATTTTGGTCAGCGTCGGGCCATACGAAATCCTCGGCAACACGGCCAACCTCCACTGGTATCTGCTGTGGCTCGTTCCGTGGCTGCTACTGAAGCCTGCGCAAAGCCGCCCCGAAGCTGTCATCCTCTGCCTCGCGACCGTTTCGTCCGGGCTCACCGAGGTGATTTCCGTGCTGTTCCTTCCCCTGGTTCTGCTGCACGTTCGTGACAAGGCGTACTGGCCGGCGCGCGCCGGCCTGGTGGCCGGCGCCGGCATCCAGATCTACACCACCCTTCTCTATCCCCGAGTTCCCAGCAGCGGGCAGGCCTGGGACCCGTTGTCAGTGGTGGCGGGCTGGTTCATCAACATGGCGGGCGTCATCTTCTTTGGTTCGTCGCGCAACATGGGGATCAACATCCTGAATTTCGGGGCGGCCCCGGTGATCCTCGGGTTTCTTCCGATCGCCGCCGCCCTGGTGTATCTCCTCGTCAGGGGCAAGCGCGAGCATCGTCTTCTGGCCCTGTTTTTTCTGGCCGCCTCGTTCGGGGTGTGGGCGGCCTGTCTCGTGGCAAATCCCCGGGCGCAGTTCGACTATCTCCACCTCACGGA
This sequence comes from Arthrobacter sp. UYCu723, assembly GCF_054059215.1. Lineage (NCBI taxonomy): Bacteria > Bacillati > Actinomycetota > Actinomycetes > Micrococcales > Micrococcaceae > Arthrobacter > Arthrobacter sp. UYCu723. The sequence continues at coordinate 3,463,139 of NZ_JBSSBW010000001.1, read as the reverse complement.
TGACCAGTGGGCGCACTTCACGCTCACCAGATATTCGGCGGCACCGGCCATGTTCATGCTGGCCTTGTTTCCGCTGCTGGCAATATCCATCCGTCGTGAGTCGGTCCGGGCACCTGCCGCAGTCCTGGCATCCTTCGCAGTCCTGTTGGCCGTCTCTTACTTTCCTACTCAAGTGGGCCGGGAACAGGGACCGTCCTGGAGTGCAGGCGTGGCCGGCGCCCGCGCGGCGTGCCTCGGGGCACGCGATGATGAGACTCGTCCTGTCCAGGTGGCACCCACCGGCTGGTCTATCTCAGGCGTAGCGATGCCCTGCTCCCGCTTAAGAGGATAGTTTCCCTCCAGACGACTAAAAAACCCCGTCGTTGCCGGCCTCTCGGCCTGCAATGACGGGGTTCTGCTGGTGGGTCCTACCGGGATCGAACCGATGACATCCACGGTGTAAACGTGGCGCTCTACCAGCTGAGCTAAAGACCCAAACCGTGGTCTTGGCGCTTCAGCGCTTCAACCAACGAACAGCTACTGTACCGGATGAAGCAGGCAGTACGCCAATCGTCCCACCACCCGAGGCCCGGCCGGCGATGGACCGGTCAGAGCGGCGGGAGCTCCTCGGCGAGCCAGGTCAGGGCCCCGCTGACACCGGCGTCGAACTTGATCGTGGCGAGGGCATCCCCCCGGGTCTGGCCCCTGTTGATGATGACGACGGGCTTGCCCTGCCTCGCCGCATGCCGGACGAACCGCAGCCCGCTCATCACCGACAGTGAAGAGCCCGCCACCACCAGCGCCCCGGCCTCGTCCACCATGGCATAGGAGCGCTCCACCCGGTCCTTGGGAACATTCTCGCCGAAGTAGACGAAGTCGGGCTTGAGCGTTCCGCCACAGGCCGGGCACTGCGCCACGACGAAACTCTCGATCAGGACGGAATCCTCCACCGTGGCGTCGGCGTCGGGCGCCATCTCCACCACACCAGCGGCCAGTGCCCGTTCCAGGAAGCTGGGGTTCAGCTCCTCCAGCACGCCAGCCAGCAGGCTGCGGCTGTAGCGGCGGTGGCAGTCCAGGCAGACCACCTGATCGAACCGTCCATGCAGGTCCACCACGTTGACGCTGCCGGCGTCCTCGTGCAGACGGTCCACATTCTGGGTGATGAGTCCTGTGAGCAGCCCGCGCTGTTCCAGCCGGGCGACGGCGGCGTGGCCGCCGTTGGGGTCCGCGCGCCGCAGATGCGACCAGCCGATGTGGTTCCGGGCCCAGTAGCGCCGCCGGTTTTCCGCTTCGCCGATGAATTCCTGGTACGTCATCGGCGCACGGGGCGCGGCGCCGGGTCCGCGGTAATCGGGTATTCCGGAGTCAGTGCTCAGGCCGGCGCCGGTCAACACGGCGAAGCGGCCGCCGGCAAGGATGCCGTGGATTTCCCGCAACACCTCGAGTTCATCCCGGGCGGGTTCGGCGGCGGCGACGGGCGGCAGACTGGCGAAGCCAGTCATGCCGATGCCGGGGCGCCGCTGCCTCACTGGATCAGCTCCCGGCGAGTCCCGACAGGGCGGCGCGGTATTCAGCAAAGTCCCTGGCCTGGCCGCGGGGATTCACCACCACATAGCGCACGATTCCACTCGCATCGACGATGAAGGTGCCGCGCTGGGCCATGCCGCTCCCGGCGTCGAACACCCCATACTGTGAGGCGACGGCGCCGTGCGGCCAGAAGTCGGCGAGGAGGTCGAAGGTGTAGCCCTCCTTCTCCGCGTAGGCCCGTTGGGCGAACTTGCTGTCCACAGATACGCCCAGCACAGCGGCGTCGGCATCCTCGAAAAGCGCCAGGTTGTCCCGGATTTCGCACAGCTCTCCGGTGCAGATGCCCGAGAACGCGAAGGGGAAGAACACCACAACCACGGTCCGGCCCCGTAGTCCGGAGAGCCTGATCGGTTCGCCGAACTGGTTAACCAGTTCGAAGTCGGGAGCCTGCTCCCCGACGGCGGGCACGGTGCCGGTTACAGTGCCGGTTACGGTGCCACTGGCTGAGGTCACTTGTTCTTCCGCGTGACCAACCGGGTGGCGCTCCAGTCCTGGGAAACGCCCGCGGAAGTTGTGACGTGGAGACCGGCAGTGGGGGCCGCGTCCTGGATGTCAGAGGGAGACACGTAGCCGCCCCGTCCGGACTTCGGCGTCAGGACCCAGACGACGCCGCCCTCGCTGAGGGTGGTCAGCGAGTCGACAAGCGTGTCAACGAGGTCGCCGTCGCCGGCCCTCCACCAGAGAATGGCGGCATCGACTACTTCGTGGTCGTCCTCATCAAAGAGTTCCGAGCCCGTGAGATCTTCGATGTCGTCACGCAAGTCGAAGTCGACGTCGTCGTCATAACCGAATTCCTGAATCAGATCCCCGGTTTTGAAACCCAGTTTTTCCGCCACATTTACCGAAGTGGCGGCGTCGGCCTCGCTCACGTGTTGCTCCTATGCTTAGTCATTTTATTGAACCTAGTGATTTCCATTACTCCAAGCCAACACCCTTTGAGCCTCCGCTTCAAGCTGTTGGCCCCGCGATCCGCCATATTCTGCGTCACACACGGCGATCCGAGCACCGCCGGGCGGCACTTCGTCACACAACCAGTATGCCGGTCAAATACGACGGGACCCCCACTCGACAGCTACGCATCCCCGAGCTGTCAGAGCTAGAGTGGCTGATGACGACTACGCCTGCGAGGGCGAACGCCCCGCTGACGCAGGCGGGCATAGTTGTGATTGGACCTTGCCCGGCGCACATGACCGGGCAGTTGTAACCGATACGTCGCACACGTCGCGTTCACGCCAGGCAGTTACCCTGCCGGAGCTGAGGGTGCCGATGAATGCGCTCAAAGAGAGGTTGGACGTGGCTGCAGGAGAAGATACCTCCCATATCCTCAGCGGGTTGACAAACCAGCTGCCTGATCGTGATCCGGAAGAGACCGCCGAATGGCTGGAGTCCCTGGATGACCTGATTCAGGAACAGGGCACCGAGCGTGCCCAGTACATCATGCGCAGTCTGCTCCAGCGGGCCGGCGCACAGAGTGTGGGCGTTCCGATGGTCACCACCACGGACTACGTCAACACGATCCCGGTCGACCAGGAAGCCCCGTTCCCCGGCGACGAGGAGATCGAGCGGAAGTACCGGGCCTGGCTGCGCTGGAACGCCGCGGTCATGGTGCACCGGGCGCAGCGCGCGGATATCGGCGTCGGCGGCCACATCTCGACCTACGCGGGCGCGGCGACCCTCTACGAGGTCGGCTTCAACCACTTCTTCCGCGGCAAGGACCACCCCGGCGGCGGGGACCAGGTCTTCTTCCAGGGCCACGCCTCCCCCGGCATGTACGCGCGGGCCTTCATGGAAGGCCGGCTCTCCGAGGAGGACCTGGACGGCTTCCGGCAGGAGAAGTCCAAGGAAGGACATGCCCTCTCCTCCTACCCGCACCCGCGCCTCATGCCGGAGTTCTGGGAATTCCCCACCGTGTCCATGGGCATCGGCCCGATGAACGCGATCTACCAGGCGCAGTCCAACCGCTACCTGCAGAACCGCGGCATCAAGGACACCTCGGACCAGCAGGTCTGGGCGTTCCTGGGCGACGGCGAAATGGACGAGCCCGAGTCCCGCGGCCTGCTCCAGCTCGCCGCGAACGACAAGCTGGACAACCTCAACTTCGTCATCAACTGCAACCTCCAGCGCCTCGACGGACCGGTCCGCGGCAACGGCAAGATCATGCAGGAACTCGAGGCCTTCTTCCGCGGCGCCGGCTGGAACGTCATCAAGGTCGTCTGGGGCCGGGAGTGGGACACGCTCCTGGCCAAGGACGAGGACGGCTCGCTCGTCAAGATCATGAACGAGACCGTCGACGGCGACTACCAGACGTACAAGGCCGAATCCGGCGCGTTCGTCCGCGAGCACTTCTTCGGCCAGACCCCGCAGACCAAGGAAATGGTCCAGGACCTCACCGACGACGAGATCTGGAACCTCAAGCGCGGCGGCCACGACTACAACAAGGTCTACGCCGCGTACAAGGCCGCCACCGAGTTCAAGGGCAAGCCCACCGTCATCCTGGCCCACACGGTCAAGGGCTACGGCCTGGGCACCCACTTCGAGGGCCGCAACGCGACCCACCAGATGAAGAAGCTCACCCTCGCGGACCTCAAGGCCTTCCGCGACCACCTCCGCATCCCGGTCACCGACGAACAGCTCGAAGCCGACCTCTACCGGCCGCCCTACTACCACCCCGGCATGGACTCCCCGGAGATCCAGTACCTGATGGGCCGCCGGAAGGAACTCGGCGGCTTTGTCCCCGAGCGCCGCTCCCGCCACACCGAGGTCACCCTGCCGGAGGAGAAGGTCTACGAGGTCGCCAACCGCGGCTCCGGCAAGCAGCAGGCAGCCACCACCATGGCCTTCGTCCGGCTGCTCAAGGACCTGATGCGGGACAAGGAGTTCGGCCAGCGGATCGTGCCGATCATCCCGGACGAGGCACGGACCTTCGGGATGGACGCGTTCTTCCCGACCGCGAAGATCTACAACCCGAACGGCCAGAACTACCTCTCCGTGGACCGCGAACTCGTCCTGGCCTACAAGGAGTCCATCTCCGGGCAGATCGTGCACGCCGGCATCAACGAGGCCGGTTCCGTGGCAGCCTTCACCGCCGCGGGCACCTCCTACTCCACGCACGGCGAACCGCTGATCCCGATCTACGTCTTCTACTCCATGTTCGGGTTCCAGCGCACCGGCGATTCCTTCTGGGCCGCGGCGGACCAGATGACCCGCGGCTTCATCATCGGCGCCACCGCCGGCCGCACCACGCTGACCGGCGAGGGCCTGCAGCACGCCGACGGGCACTCCCCCATCCTGGCCGCCACCAACCCGGCCGTTGTCTCCTACGACCCGGCGTACGGCTACGAGATCGGCGTCATCATGCGCGACGGCCTCAACCGCATGTACGGCCCCGGCCCCGCCGACAACGACCCGTCCAGGAACGTGATGTACTACCTCACCGTCTACAACGAGCCGATCTTCCAGCCGCCGGCGCCGGCGGAACTCGACACCGAGGGCATCATCAAGGGCATCTACCTGCTGGCACCGGCCAAGATCGACGGCCCGCGCACGCAGATCCTCGCCTCCGGCGTGTCCGTCCCCTGGGCCCTCGAAGCCCAGAAGGTCCTCGCCGAGGACTGGGGCGTCTCCGCCGACGTCTGGTCCGTGACGTCCTGGACCGAACTGCGCCGCGACGCCATGGCCGCCGAGGAAGACGCCTTCCTCAACCCCGGCCAGCCCGCCCGCGTCCCGTTCGTCACCGAACAGCTCGCCGGCGCCACCGGGCCGATCGTGGCAGTCACCGACTACATGAAGGCCGTCCCGGACCAGATCCGCCAGTTCCTCCCGAACGAGTTCGCCTCGCTCGGCGCTGACGGCTTCGGTTTCTCCGACACCCGCGCCGCCGCGCGCCGCTTCTTCAAGAACGACATCCACTCCATCGTGGTCCGATCCCTGCAGATGCTGGCCCGCCGCGGCGAAGTGGACGCCCAGGCTCCGGCCCAGGCGATCGAGAAGTACAAGCTGCACAACGTGAACGCCGGCACCACCGGCAACGCCGGGGGCGACTCCTAGGCAGGGCCGCCAGGCCAGGCAACCCGTGTACGACGGCGGTTCCCTCCGGTTGGTGGGGGCCGCCGTCGGGCGTTTAACCCGGTGATCCAGAACTGTGATCTAGGGCGGTGATTTAGGGCTGTGGTCCAGACAGGGCGCGTTGTAGCCTTTGCACAAATGGAGCTTGGGCGGCGGGCACCGTATGCTCGATGCATGGCAGAGCCGATCACCACTCCCGTAAAACGCAAGCCGGCTTCGAAGGCGATGACGCCGGAGAAGGCCGAGACCCTCAAAAAGCTGCGGGCGAGCGTGGGCCAGCTGTCCACCACGACGCTTCGCCAGCTGGAGAAGTCCCTGCCGTGGTACAGCCGCCTGAACTCCGACGAGCGCTCCGCCCTCGGCATGGTTGCCCAGAACGGCATCGCGGCGTTCGTTACCTGGTACGAGCGTCCCAGTTCGCCGTCGTGGATCCTTTCCGATGTCTTTGGCACCGCACCGACAGAGCTGACCCGCTCCATCAGCCTGCAGAAGGCGCTCCAACTCATCCGGATCGTGGTCGAGGTGGTCGAGGACCAGGTCCCCGTGATCGCCCCTGAAGCAGATCAGTCCGCCCTGCGCGAGGCCGTGCTGCGGTATTCACGCGAGGTCGCGTTCGCCGCCGCCGACGTCTATGCCCGGGCCGCGGAGTCCCGCGGCTCCTGGGACACGCGGCTGGAAGCCCTGATCGTGGACGCCATCCTGCGCGGCGAAAACACCGACGCCCTGCGCTCCCGGATCGCCGCCCTGGGCTGGAAGGCGCAGGAACGCTTCACCGTCATGGTGGGGAATTCACCGTCCGAGCCCAGCGCCAGCTACGTCAGCGAACTCCGCCGAACGGCCGGCCGCTTCGCCGAGGACGCGCTGGTGGGAATCCAGGGCGACCGGCTGATCCTGATTCTCGGCGGTGTCCATGACCAGGAGACGGCCTATCTGAAACTCAGCGAACTCTTCGCCCCGGGCCCCGTGGTCTACGGTGCCGAGGCGGGGTCACTGCTTGAGGCCAGCGGCTCCGCCCAGTCGGCCTTCGCCGGCCTGACCGCCGCCCGCGCCTGGCCCTCCGCCCCTCGCCCGGTGGCGGCCGACGACCTCCTGCCGGAACGGGTGATCTCGGGCGATGACGCCGCCCGGCGGTCCCTCGTCAAGAACATCTACCGCCCCCTGCTGGCGGCCTCCAACGGGCTCGTGGAGACCCTCGGCACCTATATCGAGCTGGGCCACTCACTCGAAGCCACAGCCCGGGAGCTCTTCGTCCACGCCAACACCGTCCGTTACCGGCTCAAGCGGGTCTGCGACGTCACCGGCTGGGATCCGCTCCTGCCGCGGGAGGCCTTCGTGCTGCAGACGGCCCTCGTCGTGGGCCGTCTTTCGGCCCCGCCGAAGCCCGCCACGGAACGCCAGCCGTCCCGCAACAACCCCTGACCCGTTGTAGACTTCCTACAAACTGACCCTGTGAGCTTGGTGCATGAAAACACCATTGATCACGCAGTAATTTGGAAAGCTGGATACGTGCTTGCAATCGTCTGCCCTGGACAGGGCTCCCAGACCCCTGGTTTTCTGGCCCCCTGGCTGGAACTGCCACCCGTCGCAGGCCAATTGGCCTCCCTCAGCGAGATAGCAGGTATCGACCTCACCGCCCACGGCACCACCTCTGATGAGGAGACCATCAAGGACACTGCCGTCGCGCAGCCCCTCATCGTTGCCGCCGGGCTGGTCGCCGCCAAGTCCCTGTTCGACGTCGAACTCGGCACTCTTCCGGTGATCCTCGCCGGTCACTCCGTCGGAGAAATCACGGCATCGGCCCTGGCCGGGGTCCTGACCGAAACCGAAGCCATGACGTTTGTCCGCGAACGCGCCAACGGCATGGCCGCCGCCGCTGCTGCCACTCCGACCGGCATGAGCGCCGTGGTGGGCGGAGACCCCGCCGAGGTCCTGACCGCCATCGAGGCCTGCGGCGCCACCGCTGCGAACGTCAACGGTGCCGGCCAGATTGTCGCCGCAGGCACCCTGGACCAGCTCAAAGCCCTCGCGGACAATCCACCGGCCAAGGCCCGGGTGATTCCGCTGAAGGTTGCCGGTGCCTTCCACACCTCGCACATGTCCCCGGCCGTCGCGGCGCTGCAGGCCCTGCGGCCCTCGCTCCACCCGCGGAATCCGCAGGTCCCCCTCCTGTCCAACTACGACGGCGCAGCAGTCACCGACGGCGGCGCCGCCGTCGACAGCCTCATCGCCCAGGTGTCCCGCCCGGTCCGCTGGGACCTGTGCATGGAGGCGATGGTGCAGCGCGGCGTGACCGGAGTCATTGAGCTGGCCCCGGCCGGAACGCTTGCCGGGCTCGCGAAGCGCGGCATGCCCGGCCTGAAGACCGTAGCTGTCAAGACCCCGGACGACCTCTCAGCCGCCCTGGCCCTATTCGCAGAACTGGAAGGACAGGCATGAGCGTTCCCGCCCTGAAGCAGTTGCCCGTGCACGAGAACACCCGCATCATGGGGGTCGGCGCCTACCGGCCGAGCGTGATCGTCACCAACGAGGATGTCTGCCAGTGGATCGACTCCTCCGATGAGTGGATCCGCCAGCGTACCGGCATCATCACCCGGCACCGCGCCCCGGCCGATGTCAGCGTGATCGACATGGCCGAAGGCGCCGCCCGCGAGGCGCTGGATAAGGCCGGGATCGCCGCCTCCCAGCTCGGCGCCGTGATCGTCTCCACCGTGACGCATCCCTACGCGACACCTTCCGCCGCCGCAAGCCTCGCCGACCGCCTGGGTGCGACGCCGGCACCGGCCTTCGACATCTCGGCCGCCTGCGCGGGCTACTGCTACGGCATCGCCCAGGGCGACGCCCTGGTCCGCTCCGGTACGGCCGACTACGTCCTCGTGGTCGGCGCGGAAAAGCTTTCCGACGTCATCGACAACACCGAGCGGACCATCTCCTTCCTGCTCGGCGACGGTGCCGGCGCCGTCGTGATCGGCCCCTCCGACACCCCCGGCATCGGCCCGTCGGTGTGGGGCTCGGACGGCAGCAAGTGGGATGCGATCGGCATGACCCACTCGATGCTGGACATCCGCGAACTGGCACTGACCGGCAAGCGGAGCACTGCCCTCAGCGAAGAAGAAGCCGCAGTCACGGACGCCGCGCTGTGGCCGACGCTGCGCCAGGACGGCCAGACGGTCTTCCGCTGGGCAGTCTGGGAGATGGCCAAAGTGGCCGAGCAGGCGCTGGAGGCTGCCGGCATCACGGCCGATGACCTCGCGGCCTTCATCCCGCACCAGGCCAACATGCGGATCATCGATGAGATGGCCAAGAAACTGAAACTTCCCGAGACGGTCACGATCGCCCGGGACATCGCCGAAGCGGGCAACACCTCGGCGGCCTCCATCCCCCTCGCCACCCACCGCCTGCTGCAGGAAAACCCTGAGCTGAGCGGCGGGCTTGCACTGCAGATCGGCTTCGGTGCCGGACTGGTGTTCGGTGCCCAAGTGATCGTGCTTCCGTAGGCGCCCGCGCCCTCCCCTGAACTGAATACGTTCTTCCACAGTACGGATTCCCACACCAAGCCGAATTCTCGGTTTGAATCATTTCCGTCCGAAGCAGCCGGAGCACCGGCTGCGGAGGGCAACTACAAGAAAAGGAGCCATCAATGGCTAGCAACGAAGAGATCCTGGCCGGCCTGGCTGAAATCGTCAACGAAGAGACCGGCCTGGCCACGGAAGCTGTCGAAATGGACAAGTCCTTCACCGAGGACCTGGACATCGACTCCATCTCCATGATGACGATCGTGGTCAACGCTGAAGAAAAGTTCGGCGTGCGCATCCCGGACGAAGAGGTCAAGAACCTCAAGACCGTCGGCGACGCCGTCAGCTTCATCGCCAACGCCCAGGCCTGATCCTGACCGTTTTGGCTCCTGCCGGCAACGGCTGAGATCCGTGGCCGGTCCGGGGCGCTGCAGCAGCACCCCGGACCGGACCACTTTGCCTGTTGCTTTTTTGAAGCACAGATTTTGCAGCACCATTTCGCATGACAAGTTCGCATAACAAGTTCGCATGACCACAGAGTTTTCCCCACGCAGGCCCCGGCAGTCCTTTCCAGAATCCGGACCCGGCAGGCGCACCGACAGAGAGTGATCCCATGGCACGCAAAGTAGTCATTACCGGTCTGGGTGCCACCACACCCATTGGCGGCGATGTCCCCACGATGTGGAAGAACGCGCTGAAGGGCGTCTCCGGCGCGCACACGCTCGAGGACGACTGGGTGGCCAAGTTCGAGCTGCCCGTGCATTTTGCAGCACGCGCCTCCACCCCCGCGCTTGAGGTCCTGGGCCGGGTCGAAGCCAAGCGGATGGACCCGTCCACGCAGTTCGCCGTTGTCGCCTCCCGCGAGGCCTGGGCCGACTCCGGCATCACGGAGATCGACCACGACCGCCTCGCCGTGGCCTTCGCCACCGGCATCGGCGGCGTCTGGACCCTGCTCGATGCCTGGGACACCCTGCGTGAAAAGGGCCCCCGCCGCGTCCTGCCCATGACCGTGCCGATGCTGATGCCCAACGGACCCGCGGCGGCGGTCAGCCTTGACCTGGGCGCCCGCGCCGGCGCCCACACCCCGGTCTCCGCCTGCGCCTCCGGTACCGAGGCCGTGCACATGGGCCTGGAACTGATCCGCTCCGGCAAGGCCGACGTCGTGGTCTGCGGCGGCGCCGAAGCCGCCATCCACCCGATGCCGATCGCAGCGTTCGCCTCCATGCAGGCCCTCTCACGCCGGAACGATGAGCCCGAGCGCGCCTCGCGCCCCTACGACCTCGGCCGCGACGGCTTCGTCATGGGTGAAGGCGCCGGCGCGCTGGTCCTCGAGGCCGAGGAACACGCCCTCGCCCGCGGCGCGCGGATCTACGCCGAGCTCGCAGGCACCTCGGTGACGGCCGACGCCTACCACATCACCGCGCCCGATCCCCAGGGCCTGGGCGCCACTCGCGCGCTCAAGGCTGCCATGTTCGACGGCCGGATCCAGGCCGAGGACGTGGTGCACATCAACGCGCACGCCACCTCCACACCGGTGGGCGACAAGCCCGAGTACACGGCCCTCAAGGCCGCCCTGGGCGCCCAGCTGGACAGCGTGGCGGTCTCCGCGACGAAGTCCCAGATGGGCCATCTGCTGGGTGCCTCCGGTGCGGTGGAAGCCGTGCTGACCGTGCTGGCAGTGCACGAACGCAAGGCGCCGGTGACCATCAACCTGGAGAACCAGGATCCGGAGATCCCGCTCGACGTCGTCACTTCCGAGCGCGAGCTGCCCTCCGGCAGCATCGTGGCACTGAGCAACTCCTTCGGCTTCGGCGGCCACAACGCCGTCATCGCGGTGCGGAGCATCTAGCGGTCCCGTCCCTCCGCCGAGATGACAGATGGCGGCAATGTTCTTCGTGAACATTGCCGCCATCTGTCTCTTGGCATAGCTATGGGGTGTGTTGCGGTGATCCGCCGCGCCGGCACTCAGTCCGAGCAGTTCCAGCCGAGGAGTTCTAGCCGACCTGGTGGAGCCAGCGCACCGGGGCGCCTTCGGCGGCGTGCCGGAAGGGTTCCAGTTCCTCGTCCCAGGCTTCGCCGAGGGCGAGGGAGAGCTCGTGGTAGACCGCAGAGGGGTCGCCGGCGCCGGATTCGTAGGCGTAGCGGATGCGGTCCTCGGAGACCATGATGTTGCCGTGCACGTCGGTGACGGCGTGGAAGATGCCGAGCTCGGGGGTGTGCGACCAACGTCCGCCGTCGACGCCCTGGCTGGGCTCCTCGGTGACTTCGTAGCGCAAGTGCGCCCAGCCCCGGAGAGCGGACGCCAATTGAGCCCCCGTGCCCGGATTTCCGGTCCACGACAGCTCGGCCCGGAACATTCCGGGCGCAGCCGGCTGAGCGGTCCACTCAAGGTCGGTCCGCTTGTCCACGACAGATCCTATGGCCCACTCAACGTGGGGGCACAGGGCCGTCGGGGCCGAGTGAACAAACAACACACCGCGGGTCAGTGCAACAGACATTCCATCCTCCATAGCTGTAGGTACGTCTTCCCCAACGACCTCTGCCTGGATGTCTGTCTGTTGCGCGGGTCCGTAGTTGTGCGGGTGGTCCCTGCCAGACTATTAAGTTACTGCCCGGTTTCTGGGTGGAGCTCGAGGCAAAGAGCTTCAAGCAACACTTGAAAGTTGGTGGGCGTGCGTCTTATTCTGCCGTACCCCACCTAATTACGCCAGTGAAATTCGGCGCGTCTTTCCCGGCGCGCCGTGCGGGGTGGTGCAGACCGCCATCCAAGGCGCCGGGTACGGCTTTATGGCGAGCTGTCAGGCGCGCGGGTGGGCCTGCTGGTAGCTCTTCCGGAGCCGGTCCACGGAGACGTGGGTGTAGATCTGTGTGGTGGCGAGGCTGCTGTGGCCGAGAATTTCCTGCACCGCGCGGAGGTCAGCTCCGCCGTCGAGCAGGTGCGTGGCGGCCGAGTGGCGCAGCGCGTGCGGCCCGGTGGCCGCGGTGTCCCCCAGCGCCCCCAGCAGATCGTGGACTACGCTGCGGACCTGGCGCTGGTCCACCCGTTTGCCTCGGGCACCGAGGAACAGGGCTGGTCCCGAGGCGCCCGTGGCAAGGGCCGGGCGGCCGCGGCGGAGCCAGTCGTCCACGGCGAGTGCCGCCGGAAGCCCGTAGGGCACGGTGCGTTCCTTGTTGCCCTTGCCGAGCACGCGCAGGGTCCGGCGGTCCGGATCGAGGTCATCGACATCCAGGCCGGCAAGCTCGCCCACCCGGACGCCGGTGGCATACAGCAGTTCCACCATGGCCCGGTTGCGCAGCGGCATCGGCCCACCCTCGGCGGCGGCAGATTCGGCCCCTTCCACCAGCCGGAGGACCTGGCCCTGGTGCAGCACGCCGGGCAGGGAATTCTCCCGTTTGGGCGCTCTCAGCCGGAGGGCCGGGTCGGTTTCGATCAGTTCCTCGCGGACCGCCCAGGCGGTGAAGGCCCGGGCGGTGGCGGAGCGGCGGCCCAGGGTGGCGCGGGACATGCCCGCTTCGCTCTGGGCACCGAGCCAGCGCCGCAGGGTGCCGAGCTCCAGCCCGGCAAGGTCTTCCACGCCCTCGGACGCGGCATGGGCGAGCAGGCTGCCGACGTCGGAAACGTAGGCGCGGACAGTGTGGATGGAGCATCCCCGCTCCGCCACGAGGTAGCGGCTGAAGCCGTCGGCGGCGGTGGCCAGCGCGGCCGGGATCTGCGGAGTAGACACTCCCCTACTCTCGCAGGATTCACACGGCAATCAAGAAGCCCGTCGGCGAGCCGCCGCCGAGCCTGACCGCCCGCCGCTGCAGCCTGCCCGCCGGTCATCGCTCACCCCGCCTTCCCGGCGCGTTTCCAGCCTCCCCGATGGGACTCGGCCAGACCCAGCAGCCCGAGCCGGCCGAGTCCGGCACGGACCGAGTCCACACTCAGCCCCGCCACTGCAGTGAGCTTTTCGACGGAGCTGGTGGTCCGCAGCGGAAGGGCGTCAAGAAGGATGAGGTCCTCCAGGGTCAGGCCGTCCTGGACTTCCATCCTGCCCGTCTTTGTCTCCGGCAACGATTCCCCGCTTGGGGCGGCGAGCTCCGCGATCTCCCCCGCGTCCGTGACGCAAACCGCGCCGCCTTCCCGGAGCAGACGGTGGCAGCCCGCTGAATTGGCGCTGTGCACCGACCCGGGCACGGCCCCGACGGCCCGGCCCAGGGTTTCGGCATGGTGTGCCGTGTTGAGGGCACCCGATCTCCAGCGGGCTTCGACGACAACCGTGACGGATGCCAGGGCCGCGATAAGCCTGTTCCGCTGGAGAAACCTGTACCGGGTGGGCGCGGAGCCTGGCGGAACCTCGGCGAGGACAGCGCCCTGGTTGGCGACCGCCCGCAGCAGCTCCTCATTGCCGGAGGGATAAAACCGGTCCACTCCTCCTGCCATCACGGCGATCGTGGGCATGCCCCCGGCGCCGCCGGCCAGAGCCGCCCGGTGAGCGTGCGCATCGATGCCGTACGCGCCGCCCGAGATGATCGTGAAGCCCCGCTGCGCCAGCGAGTAGGCGAGGTCGCCGGTCACGGCAGAGCCGTATGCGGTGCTGTCACGGGAGCCCACCAGAGCAATGGATTTGGCGCCGGGAGGCAGCGGCTGCTCGACGCCGCGCCACCAGAGGCAGATCGGTTCCTGCAGGCCGAGGTCCGCGAGCTGTCGGGGCCACAGTTCGTCCGACGGGATGATCAGGCGTCCGCCCAGTCGTTGCATCGTGGCCAGGTCCCTTGCGGGCGCCAGATCGGGAACGCGGGGCGCCCAGCGCTTCCGTGCGGCTGCCAGGCCTGTCCAGCCGCCACCGGAGCTGTTGTCTTCCAGTACCCGGGACATTTCCTGTTCCAGCTCCGGGCCTGGCGCGACCTCGCCGGTAGCGATTCGCAACGCGTCCTCCGCCCCGGCGACGTGCACGAGCGCCAGGCCTGCGGCGTCCTGGGGCTCGAACAGGCGGGACAACGCCGCCCGGGCTGTCATTTCGTTCATCATCATGGTGTCCTTTCGCAGGCTCATCGAGCGTTCGCCCGGCGTTTGGTGCTGTCCAGGTGTGGGGGCAGTGCGTGGCGCGGCGCCGACCCTTAGGCGGCAGCGGCTGCCTGCCGAAGGCCGAGTGCCTGGCCGATGTCGTCGGCACCGGGGGTGTCCCGCGCGGCCAGGTCTGCCAACGTCCAGGCCAGACGCAGCACGCGGTCGTAACCGCGGGCCGTAAGCACGCCACGCTCCAGGGCGAGATCCAGGATCCGCGTGGTGGGTGGCCCCAGCCGCAAGGCACCCCTGAGGAGCCGTCCGGGGACCTGTGCGTTGGTCTCGAATCCGAACGGCATGAGCCTCTCCGACTGACGGTTCCTTGCTGTCCGGACCCGTTCGGCGATCGTGGCGGTGTCCTCCTCAGAACCCGTCTGACCGAAATCGGCCAATGAAACCCGCTCGACTTCAAGCTGGATGTCTACCCGGTCCAGCAGCGGACCGGACAGACGGGAAAGATAGCGCCGCCGCATGGTGGGGGTGCAGGTGCAATCAACCCCCTTTCCTGACGCCTTGCCGCAAGGACACGGGTTGGCGGCGAGGACGAGCTGGAACCTGGCTGGATAAGCAGCCGTGCCAGCCGAACGATGGATCACCAGCTCCCCGCTCTCCAGCGGCTGCCGGAGTGCGTCCAGCACCCGGCGTTCGTATTCGGGTGCCTCGTCCAGGAACAGCACGCCGCGGTGTGCCCGGGAGGCGGCGCCCGGACGGGGCAGCCCTGACCCGCCGCCGATGATGGCGGCCGAGGTGGCAGTGTGGTGTGGATTCTCATAGGGCGGCCGGCGCAGCAGTTGCACGGACGCGGAGGTGAGGGCGCAGAGGGAGTGGATGGCGGTAACTTCCATCGCCTCTGTGTCTCCCAGGTCCGGCAGGAGTCCCGGAAGCCGCTCGGCCAGCATCGTTTTCCCCGCTCCTGGCGGTCCGGTCAGCAGGAGATGGTGGGCGCCGGCGGCCGCGACTTCCACGGCCTTGCGGGCATCGGCCTGCCCCGAGACGTCACGCATGTCGGGCGGGATGGCTGAACCTGCCTCCGGTTCGGTTTCCCCGTCACGGTCCTCAGGCCCGGGCTCGAAGCCGAGGGCCAAATCCTGCGGATCGGCACCGAAGTCAAAAGCCAGCCGCGCCAGCGTCGAGTAACCCTGCACACGCGCGCCGGGCACAAGCTCGGCTTCGGCGGCGTTGGAGTGCGCCACTACAATATCCGGGTATCCCGCCCGAACCGCAGCCATGACCGCGGGCAGGACGCCGCGGACCGGCCGCAGCCTGCCGTCGAGGCCCAGTTCGGCAATGAAGACGGTGCGCCCCGTGGATCTGATGTCGTTCGAAGCCAACAGCGCGGCCATCGCGATGGCCAGGTCGAAGCCGGAACCGCGTTTCGGCAGCGAAGCCGGGATGAGGTTGGCTGTGATCTTTCGGCGGCTCAGCGGGATACCCGAGTTCTGGGCCGCAGACCGGATCCTCTCCTTGGCCTCGTTGAGCGAGGCGTCCGGCAGACCCAGGATGATGAACGCCGGCAGCGTCTGGCCGATGTCAGCCTCGACTTCGACGATGTAACCGTTGAGTCCGACGAGGGCCACCGAGTAGGTCCGGCCCAACGCCATCTAGCCCACCCCTTTGAGGTGTTCCACCGCCGGGTCGCCGATGCCGTCGTCGAGCACGGCAATCACATCGACGCGGCGCAACGGCATTCTTAGCTCGTGGTCACGGCACCAGGCGGACGCCAGACGGTGCAGCCGGGCCAGCTTGTCCACGCCGACAGCCTCGAAGGGATGCCCGTAGTCAAGGGACTTCCTGGTCTTCACTTCCGCAATGACCAGCGCGTCGCCGTCGAGCGCGACGATGTCTATTTCGCCTTCCGGGCACCGCCAGTTGCGGTCCACGACACGCATGCCTTGGGCTTCAAGGTATTCCGCCGCGAGTTCCTCCCCGCGCCGGCCCAGCACATCTTTTGCTCTCATGACACCAGACTGGGGTGCCACGCAGGAGCGGCACAGGGCTCCCTGCCCCTATGTGGGAAACTCCGGGCTGTCGTCTATCGGTGGAGGACTAGACGAGTCCGCTGATTGTCGTAGCCAGGTTCTAATTATCTACCCTCGGGTGGGGTTCACAGCCATGTGTGTGTTGAACTAGCGTCGTCTCGGAACGCACGGATTATCTACCTCTGACGAGGTACGTTCGTATGGCGCAGTCCCTGATTCCGTTTCCCTCGACCAACCACCCGAACGTCCCGATTTCACGGCGCTGGATCGCGTTCAGGGTCATCCACAAAGCTGGAGGCCCGTCCTGGGCAGTCGTGGACGCCTCCACCTACGAGCTGCATCCTGAGGCCAGCGCGTACCTTCACTACCTTCTTGGTTCTGCCGTCCACGAACACCATCAAGGCCTACGCGCACCGCCTGGCCGCTTTCTTCACCTGGCTCGGTCCGGCCGGGTTGGACTGGGCGGACGGCGTGCCTCGGTGGTCTGGGTGATGCACAGCGCGGCAAGGCCGCCGCGTGGTGCACCCTCCGCGACCAGTGCCCGGGATACCGCGGGGGTGGGCATGCCTAGTTCCCGGTCAGCTCCGCGTAGAGCTTCTCGACCCGGGCTTTGATGTCATCCCGGACCAGGCGCATGCGTTCCATGCCTTCGATGCCGCGTTCGGAGGGCTCATCCGTTTCCCAGACCTCAAAGCGGGTGCCTTCGTGCGGCTGGAGTTTGGCTTCGGTGCCGAGGATGATGACGGCGTCCACGGCGGCCAGGACCTCTTCCGTGACGGGCTTGGGGTGTTCGCCGGTGATGTCGATGCCGAGTTCGGTCAGGGACTCCACGGCCTGGGGGTTGAGGGACTTGCCCGGTTTGGTGCCTGCGGAGTAGACCATGACGGCCCCGCCGGCGAGTTGGTTCATCAGGCCGGCGGCCAGTTGGGACTTGCCGCCGTTCTTGCTGCAGACGAAGAGCACGGCAGGGGTCTTGTGCGCGTCGGATGTTTCCTGGGTCATGAGTGCGTTGTTTCCTTTGTGAGTGAGCCGACCAGGGTTTTGACCCGGTCGTGCCGCGGCGGCCAGGCCCACGGGCCCGGCGCCGATCACGGCAACGGGAAGGGTCTTCGCTGAATCCATGGTGTCCTCTGTTTCATCCGTAGGTGTGGCGGTTCTTGCCGGAGGTGCCTGCCGGTCCACTCTGGGGCCGGCAGGCGGGAAGGTGTCAGCAGCAGTCCTGCATGTCATCCGGGCAGTCGTCGCAGCAACCGTCGCCGCTGCATCCTGTGTTCATTCAGCTCACCCCCTCTCCGTTCGAAGTCAGGCGTGGGTGGGTTCTTCCACCAGGGCCGTGGCGATGCTGTCGGCGTCCTCTAACGCGGCGAGGTAGCGTTCGGCGTCCAGGGCCGCGGCGCAGCCGGTGCCGGCCGCGGTGATGGCCTGGCGGTAGCGGTGGTCCACGGCGTCACCGCACGCGAACACACCGGATAGGTTGGTGACCGTGGCGGGCGCATCGACCTTGATGTAGCCCTCCGCGTCCAGGTCCACCTGCCCGGCCAAGAGTTCGGTCCGCGGCACGTGCCCGATGGCCACGAAGATGCCGGTGGCTGCCTGCTCGCGGGTTTCCCCGGTGCGGGTGTCCGTCAGCGTCACGCCGGTGACCTTGCCATCGCCGTGGATCTTCGTGATGGCGGAGTTCCAGGCGAAGCGGATCTTGGGATTGTCCTTGGCGCGCTGGGCCATGATCCGCGAGGCCCGGAGTTCGCCCTTGCGGACCACCACGGTTACGGACTTCCCGAAGCGGGTCAGGAAGGTCGCTTCCTCCATCGCGGAATCCCCGCCGCCGACAACGATGATGTCCTGCTCCCGGAAGAAGAAACCGTCGCAGGTGGCGCACCACGAGACACCGTGCCCGCTGAACTTCTTCTCCTCGGCCAGGCCCAGTTCCTTGTAGGCGGAGCCGGTGGCGAGGATGACAGCGGACGCCTCATGGGTCTCGCCGGCGCCGGTGACCACGCGCTTGAGGTGGCCGGTCAGCGTGACTTCGGTGACGTCGTCGAAGACCACCTGGGCGCCGAACCTTTCGGCCTGCTGCTGCAGGCCATCCATGAGCTCAGGACCCTGGATCCCGCCGGGGAACCCGGGGAAGTTCTCCACCTCGGTGGTGTTCATCAGGGCACCTCCCGCGGTGACCGATCCGGCCAGGACCAGGGGCTTGAGGCCCGCACGGGCGGCGTAGATCGCCGCGGTGTAGCCGGCCGGGCCGGACCCGATGATAATCAACTGTTCAGTGTTTCGGGTGGCGGTGCTCACGAAATGACTCCTAATGCTTGGAACGGGTTACTTGGCGGCCGGGGTGAGGGATTCGATCAGGGCCTCGATGCGGGTCTTGATCTCGTCGCGGATCGGGCGGACGGAGTCCACGCCCTGCCCGGCCGGATCCTCCAGGACCCAGTCCTCGTAGCGCTTGCCGGGAAAGTACGGACACTCATCGCCGCAGCCCATCGTGATCACCACGTCCGATTCCTTCACTGCCTCAGTGGTAAGGACCTTCGGGATCTCGGAGGACATGTCGATGCCGAGCTCGGCCATCGCCGCGACGGCGGCCGGGTTCACCTTGTCAGCGGGCTGGGAGCCGGCGGAGCGGACCTCGATCCGGCCTTCGCCGAGGGTGGTGAGGAACGCGGCGGCCATCTGGGAGCGTCCCGCGTTGTGCACGCAGACGAACAGGACGGACGGCTTCTCGGCGATTTCGGTGCTCACGGGGTTTCTCCTGGAATCAGTTGGGTGACGGGTGCATTGTGCGGCCCGGTTGAGGTCCTGCGCCCTGCACATGCTGCGCTCAGCGGAACATTGATAAAGATCGATGTAAAAAGTATTGGACCATAGATTGATGATTGTCAATATTTAGATGATGCCGACTTCACCGCCCCTTCGGGAATCCCTGACGGCTCTAAATGGGGCCCGCGGGATAGGCCCCTTGTCCGTAGCGGGAAGCAGTGAACGGGGCATTGTCGGGGGCGAGTTAGGCGGCGAGCACGCGGGGTGCGAGGTCATTGATCCGGTGGGCAATGTCGTCGAAGGCCTTCTCGAAGGCGTCCTCGGTGCCCAGCCGCAACGGATCCGGCACCGACCAGTGCACGCCGCCAAGGTCGGTTAGCTCCTCATGGGCGTTATCGCATACGGTAACCACGAAGTCCCCCTCCCCCGCCACCTGCTCCAGCCTGCGCGGAGGGAGGTCTGCGAGGTCCACGCCGTGACGGCGGGCGACGTCGATGGCGCCCTGAGCGATGCGGTCCGCGGGATGCGTTCCCGCCGACGTCGAGGGGATTTCGCTGACCTGCTGCCAGAGCGCGGCGGCCAGCTGGGACCGTGCACTGTTTCGCGTGCAGACGAAAAGCACGCGGCTGGCCCCATGTTCGGCCCCCGGGACCAGGCCCCCCAGAGCGCCGGCAGCAAGCCGGATATAGCTCCGGCGCCGATCGGCTTCGGAGCGGTGGCGGGTTGCCAGCCCGGCCTCTTCCAGCGCGCGCAGATGATGGGAGAGCAGATTCGACGGCATTCCCAGCTCCGCCTGAAGCTCCGTCGGGGAGAAGTCCCCCAGGGTCAGCAGGTCAACGATGCGCAGACGCGCAGGATCGGCGAGGGCCGCGTGCTTGGCTACCCGCGCCTGGAATCCGGTGATTGCCTCAGTATTCATTGATTCAATTTTGACTGAGTTAATTCTTTGGGTCAAGCTGTTGGCATGACTTCTAACCAGCCGCCACTGTGGCGTCGTGCCGTTGCCGAACTGCTGGGCACCAGCCTGCTCGTGATGATCGTCGTCGGCTCCGGGATCGCCGCACAGCAGCTCTCCCCCAATGACTTTGGCCTGCAGCTGCTCCAGAACAGCACCGCCACGGTGCTGGGCCTGACGGCGCTGATCCTGGTGCTCGGGCCCGTCAGCGGCGCGCACTTCAATCCCGCGGTGTCCCTCGCCGACTGGATACTGGGTCGACGCAGCGGCTCCGGGCTGACCCTGCCGGAGCTCGGCACATATGTCATTGCGCAGACCGTCGGTGCCATCAGCGGCAGTGTGGTCGCGAACGCCATGTTTGAGGTGGGCACCTCCATCTCGACCAAGGAGCGCGCAACCACGGGGCATCTGCTCGGCGAGGTTATCGCGACCGCCGGGCTCATCCTGCTCATCTTCGCCCTGGCTGCCACCAAGCGTGGCATCCTCGCCGCTCCGGCGGTGGGCGCCTACATCGGGGCCGCGTACTGGTTCACGTCCTCGACCTCGTTCGCGAACCCTGCCGTGACGGTGGGCCGCATCTTCAGTGACACCTTCGCCGGCATCGCACCGGCCTCCGTTCCCGGCTTCGTCGTGGCGCAGCTGGTCGGCGCGGCCGTAGGCCTTGGCCTCCTCCTCACCCTGTTCCCCTCCGCGGCCCGCACCGCTGACGACGTCGTTCTCCGGCACAGTGCCGAAACGGCCAGTTCATAGCCATCGCCGGCATCTGGCGGGCCGACCAGGGTGCGTCTCCGCATGAACAGGGCCTGCGCCGGGGTCGCCCCCGACCCGAGGCCTTGCGGCTCATACATTGATGATTGTCAATATCAGGGCATAATGAGTACATGAACTCGCTGCCTATCCTCGAACCGGCCACGGATGAAGCCTGCTGCGCCCCGGCAGGAATGCCTGCCCTGGGCGCTGAGGAGGCTAAGCAGAAGGCCCTGGTCTTCAAGGCGCTGGCCGATCCGAACCGGCTGCGGCTGCTCTCCATGGTCAAGGCGGAGGCCTCCGGTGAATCCTGCGTCTGTGACCTGACCGGTCCGCTGGACCTGGGCCAGCCCACCGTCTCCCACCACCTGAAGATCCTGGTTGAGGCCGGGCTGCTGCACCGCGAGAAGCGTGGCACGTGGGCCTATTACTCCCTGGTCCCCGGGGCCCTGGAACAGACGGCCGGACTCCTGGCGACCCTGTGACCGCGCCGGAACAGTCCGCGGTCACGATCCGTCCCATGCGCGACGACGACTGGCCGGCCGTCCAACGGATCTACCGTGAAGGAATCGCCACCGGCCACGCCACCTTCGAATCGGAGGCGCCCGACTGGGAACGGTTCAACAACTCGAGACTGCCCCGCCACCGGCTCGTCGCCGAAACCGCAGAAGGCAGGATCCTTGGCTGGGCTGCCGTCTCCCCCGTCTCCGCCCGCCCCGTCTACTCCGGCGTGGTCGAACACTCCGTCTACATCGCAGCCGTTGCACGCGGGCTCGGCCTGGGCGCAGCGCTGCTGCGGGCCCTGGCAAAATCCACAGAGGGTGACGGGATCTGGACCATCCAGGCCAGCGTCTTCCCCGAAAACGAAGCCAGCCTCAAACTCCACCTCGCCAACGGCTACGTCGTCGTCGGGCGCAGGCACCGCATCGCCAGGATGACCCACGGGCCGCTCAACGGGCACTGGCGCGACACAGTCCTGATCGAACGCCGGTCCCCCGCCACCTGAACAGCCACGTGTCCGGCCCCGCCTCTCAAGTGACCGGCGAATACTGTCTTTGCCCCTATTGCAGTCAAACGCTCCGGCGCCGCCCTGTCGCGACCCATAATGAAGACATGTGCAGCGAATCGCCGACACACCCGGACCGCAGCGGGATCCAGGCCTGAAGAAGGGGACGGCAAGACGTGGAACCAGCCAAGGCCGAAATCCAGGCCGGATACAGCCGCGCCCGCCACGCCCTCGACGCCTGGCTGGAGAGCGCGACGGCCGCGGATCTTCGGCGCAGGAGTAACGGAACCCGGTGGACCAACGAAGAACTGCTCTTCCACATGGTTTTCGGATACATGGTCGTCCGCACCCTGCTTCCGATGGTCCATGTCATCAGCGGGCTCCCCAAGCCAGTCGGCAGAGCCTTCGCCGCCGGCCTGAACGCCGGAACGCGCCCGTTTGACGTCGTGAACTACTGGGGGATCCCGGGCCGCATCCCTCGTCTACAACAGGCAACGGATGGGCCGGAAACTCGAAAAAACCATCACCGCCATCACCCGCCGGCTGGAACGCGAGAGCCCCACGTCGCTATCAAGATCGATGCCGTTCCCGGACCGGTGGGATCCGTTCTTCGCCCCGACCATGACACTCAACGACGTCTACGCCTACCCCACACTTCACTTCGACTTCCACGCCCGACAGCTAATGTCAATGCTTGGCTAAAATTGACCCCTTTTTGCTGTTCTAAAATTGACCCCTTGACGGGGCCAGGGTCTGTAGTTTTGTTAGTCCTTGATGGTTGTACTGGCGAGCTGATCGCGCCGGTTCTTAGTCCGGTAGGAGTCCCCTTTCAGGGGCACGACCTCGGCGTGATGGACAAGGCGGTCAATCATCGCGGCGGCGATGATGTCGTCATTGAAAACCTCTCCCCACCGGGAAAACGTCATATTCGAGGTCAGAATCAGGGACGCATGCTCATAGCGGGAAGAGACAAGCTGGAAGAACAGATTCGCGGCATCGGCGTCGAACGGGATGTAACCTACTTCGTCGATTATGAGTAGCGGGTAGCGGGCGAGCCTGGCCAGTTCGGTCGGGAGTTCACCCGTGGCGTGAGCCTGCTGCAGTCGGCTGATCCAGCCTGCGGCCGTATCGAAAAGCACCCGGTGCCCGGCGTGGGCGGCCTTGATGCCGAGCCCGATGGCCAGGTGTGTTTTCCCGGTTCCCGGCGGCCCTAGCAAGATCACGTTCTCCGCCGCATCGATGAAGGACGTGGTGCCCAGATGGGCTATCGTCTGCCTGGCCAGTCCAACGTTGTGGGTGTAGTCATACTCCTCCAGGGACTTCCGTGCGGGGAAATGCGCGGCGTTGATCCGCAGCTGGGTGCCGTTGGCCGCCCGGGCACTGACCTGGCGGTCCAGCACGGCGGCCAGGTACTCCTCGTAGGCCCAGCCTTCCGCCCTGGCACGTTCGGCGAGACGTTCATAGACCTCCGCGACCACCGGCGCCCGCAGCGCCCTGGCCAGGTACGCCAACTGCGCCGATGGCTTGACGGCTCCCGCAGTTCCTGGGCCCGGCTGTCCGGCCGCCGGGGCGGACAGTTCGGCAGTGGTCGTCATGACAGCGCCGGAACGCTCGAAGCGGCGCCGGTGCGGTGGCTGAAATCTATCCCGTAGAGCGCGTCGTAGTCCGGCAGTGCCCGGGCGCTGACATCGGTGGGCGGCGGGGCAGGACGGGCGTGGTTCGCCTTCCAGTACTCGGTGCGCAGCCTGCCCGCCGATTCCTTATGGGCCGGGTCCGTGATGGTCTGATGCACCGCCCAGGACCGCGGATGATCGGCCACCAGCCGGCCCTCGAGGCGGACCTGGATCCGCTCCAGCGTCCCGGCGACATCGACCATCCGTCCGACCGCCACCGGGTCAACGGAGTAATCGTTGGCGTGGACCCGGACGTAGTAATCCCGCGGCAGCCGCACGCGGTCGGCAAACCCCAGATGAGGTGCAACCGGAGGCAGGACGGCCATGGCCAACCGGTCCGCGGGCAGCCGGTCAACGGGCCTGGCCCCTGTCCGGCGCACCAGCCGGGAATTGGCCCCGGGTAGCCAGGCACCGAGCTGGGTGTTGAAGTCCGCCGGGGAGGCAAGGGCACGCCCGGGCATGAACGAGGTCTCGTAAAAGTTGTTGCCGCGCTCAACGATGCCTTTATGTTCGGGCTCCCGCACGGCGACCTGGTAGATCCTGGTCCCCAGGATCCCGGCGAAGGACCGGGCCGGTTCGGTGAGTTTGTTCCTCCGTCCGATACCGCTCTCGCTGTCCCATACAAGTTCCTTGGGCACGCCGCCGAAAACACTCAACAGTGCCCACATTCCGCAGAGCAGATCAACGGTCTGCCGGGACGGGATCATCATCGCCGCGAGCATCCGGGAGAACCCGAGCACCATCACCAGTACCGGTGGCGTTCCTGTCTGCCCCGCACCAAGGGGAATCACTGCCGGCGGGAACCACAGATCACACTGCACCCGTTCCCCGGCCACGTACTCGGTCCGGTCAGTCGGATCGACACCACGGTACTCCGGCCTAAGCAACGCGACCTTCGCGCGCAGAATCGCTGATGAATGTTCCCATCCGATGCGTTCAGCGATCACCGTCGCCGGCATCGTCGGCACGTCCTTGAGCAACGCCCTGATCCGCGGTTCCGCCGCGTCCGTCAGGGAACCCCTGCCCGGCCGTTCATAGCGTGGAGGCGTAGCGGCCGCCAACGCCGCCCGGACCGTGTTCCTCGCCAAACCCAGCCGACGCGCGATGGTCTTGATCCCCAGATGCTCGCTGCGGTGCAGCCGCCGGATCTCTGCCCAATCTTCCATGATGATCATCCTCAATCCAACCCCGGAGGGGTCAAGATTCAAACGGCGCTATGGGGTCAGTTTTCACTAAGCAGCGACAGCTAAGTCTCAGCCAACCGCTCCGATAGGTGGGCAAAGCGCAAGGAACGATGGGCGACCCAGCCGTGCGGCCGCCGGCCCGGCAGTTCCCGGGCGTGCGCGGCCGGCCCCTGCGAACCGGTTCCGGCCTTCCCGTCTGGCTACTCTTCGAACTGGCGGCTGATGAAGCCCGACATGCCGGGAACTGTGAAGCGGACGGCACCATGATCCGGGGCGTAGATCAGGCCTTTGGAGATGAGGCTGGATCGGGCGACGGTCAGTTGGTTCGCTGCCCGGTTAAGCCGTGAGGCCACCTGGGCGGTGGACGAGGCTTCGTCATGGTCTTCGGCCATGGCGCGCAGATACTGGCGTTCCGCCGGTGTCGCCCTTTGCCAGCGTGCCCTGAAGAAGCCTGCGTCGAGTTGTTCGGTCCCTATTTCGATGGCCAGTCGGGCGTCGTCAATGTTCACTGTCCTCCTGGAAGATACGTCCCAAACGGCCTTGCCGTAGGCCTGCAGGAAGAAGGGATACCCGTCGGCTGCCGTCACGAGAGCCCGAAGGGCATCTGCATCCACGTGCGCACCCAGCCGATTCATCGGGAGGCTGATGGCGTCAGCTGCCGACGCGTGGTCAAGGGCTCCGATGGTGCGGTAGTCGAAGAGGCGCTCTGAGTATGACCTCGTGGCGCTGAGTTGTCCAGGGAGGTTGGGCAGTCCAGCCCCGATGATGAACAACGGCCAGCCTTTCTGGCCGGCCATGTTCTGGACCGAAATCAGGCGGGATCCAAGTCCAGAGCTGCTCCGCGACAGGCGGCCGGTCAGATGATGTTCACCGGACAGGTGCCTTGAGGCTGGTGCGCCGTCCTCGGAGCGTGAGGCACTTGTCCTGCAGCTCGTCGCATTTCATCCGGCGTTCCGCGGTGCGAACATAATGATGGCGACACCAGCAAGGCAGACTACAGAGCCGACTACATCCCACCGGTCCGGGCGGAAACCGTCAAAACCATCCCCCATGCAAGAGACCCGGCCACGAACACTCCGCCGTAGGCGGCCAAGATACGGCCAAAGTGCGCGTCAGGCTGAAGCGTTGCAACAAATCCATATATGCCAAGGGCGATGACCCCGAACCCTGCTCACCACCACGACTTGTCCTCCCGCACGGCCTGCCAGACCAGCCAGGCGCCACCAATCTCGGCAACGTCGGCCAGAATGAAAAGCAGTACAGATTTTGCGATGGTCATGGGGGCGGAGGCCTTTCAGGTCAGTGGCCGGGGCGGGCCCGGGACGGGTGGCTGCCCGCTGCTGGAGCCGGGCGGGTCCTCAGCAGGCGCATCCGTGTGCGCCCTTTCCGGGCGCGGCAGGCTGTGCGGGCAGGATTTCATCGAGCAGGGACCCGGCCATGGCCGTGCCGATCCGGTGGGCTTCGGCGACGGGAACGACGGAGCCGCCCGGGTGGGCGTCGAGCCAGGGTTGTGCGGCCTCGACTGAGGCGACGAAGTGGACCTGGTTGCAGAACGCCGACCGTACCGAACTCATGTCCTCGGGGTTGACCAGGGAGACCACGGCCGTGGCCGGCTCCACGCCGGTCACGCCGGACGCGCCGACGCTGAGCCGGACCGGGACTCCGGTGGCGTGGCATGTTGATTCGATCCGTGCGGTTGTGCCGAGCAGGGCCGGGAAGATCAGGGTGTCCGGGGCGCACCAGGTGTAGAGCTGTTCGCCGGCGAGTTCCAGGCGGTGCGGGGTGGGGCGCAGGGTCAGGCCCTGCCCGATGATGCGTCCGTCCCCGTCGTACTCGGTGTCCGGCACCGCGGCCAGCGCGGCGCTGACTTCCGGCACGGTCCGGCCGGTGACGGCGGCCAGGTCCCCGATGCCCACGGGCTCGCCCTGTGCCAGCAGGTGCAGGAGGGGCAGCCAGAGGGCGGGTTCGATGCCGGTGTCCGGTGAGGTCAGACGGTCGGTGAGGTCGATGAAGTTATTGCTCATGGCGGGTCTTCTTCCAGTGTGAAAAGGGGCAGGGATCAGGAGGCGCAGCAGGAGAGTTTGGAGATGTCGGTGGTGAAGGACTGGGCGGCGATCTTGATCCCTTCGGCCATGGTCAGGTACGGGCTCCAAAGGTTTGCCACCTGCTCCACGGTCATCCCGGCTTCCAGGATGTAGACCCCGGCGGCGGCGAGGTCCCCGGCGTCCTTCGCGACGGCGGTGATTCCCACAATCCGCCCGGTGTCGGCGTCGGCGACGATCTTGATGAAGCCGCGGGTGTCCCTGTTCACCAGGGCCCGGGGCACATACTCCAGGGGCAGGACCCGGCATTCGCAGCGGATGCCGGCCTCGTTGGCTTCCTGGTCGGTCATCCCGACCGCGGCCAGGGCCGGGCTGGTGAAGGTGACCCGGGGCAGGTGCCGGTAGTCGACCTCGCGGCCGGCGTTGTTGAAGGCGTTCTCCACCACCAGGGAACCGTGGGAGGCTGCGACGTAGACGAATTCGCGGTGTCCGGTCACGTCCCCGGCGGCCCAGATGCGTGCGTTGGAGCTGGCCAGCCGGCTGTTGACCAGGATCTCGCCGCCGTCCCCGGTCTTGACGCCGACCGCGGCCAGGTTCAGGCCGTCCGTGACCGGCCGGCGTCCGGTGGCGACCAGCAGCCTGGCGGCCCGGAAGTCCTCCTGCCCGCCGGAGACGGCCGCGGTCGCGACGATCCCGCCGGAGGCCGGGTCGGTGCGCACCGCGGACACGCTCGCCCGGCGGACGACGCGGATGCCCTCGTCGGCGAAGACGCCCATCAGGGCGCGCGAGGCGTCGGGTTCCTCGGCCGAGGCCAGGCGGGCTCGGACCAGCATGGTGATCTTGGACCCGAGCCGGGCGAAGAGCTGGGCCTGTTCCAGTGCCACGTACCCGCCGCCGATGACCAGCAGGGACTCGGGGACCTCGTGGAGTTCCATCGCGGTCGTGGAGGTCAGGTAGCCCGTGTCCTGCAGCCCTTCGATCGGGGGCGCCCACGGGGCGGACCCGGTGGCGACCAGATAGTGCGCGGCCCTCACGGATTCCCGGGTCCCGTCGCCTCCGGTGATTTCCAGGACCGGATCGTCCTGGGTGCCGGCGAACACCGCGTTGCCCTGGCGCAGCTCCCAGCCGTAGTCCGCGATCAGGTCCACGTATTTATCCGAACGCATCGTCTCCACCAGGGAACGCTTCCCGCCGATCAGCCCGGCCATGTCCACTTCCCCGGCGGAGGTGCTGATGCCGGGGAACCGGCCGGACGCGTCCAGGGCAACATGCCTGGCCTCTGCCGCGGCGAGGAGTGCCTTGGAGGGAACACAGCCGGTGTTCACGCAGGTCCCGCCGACGGTGGAACGCTCGATCATCAGGACCCGTTTGCCCAGGCTGGTCGCCCGGATCGCGGCCGCGAACGCTCCGCCGCCGGAGCCGATGACGGCCAGATCAAAATCAGGTGTTGGTTCAGACATGAATTCCTCCAAAGTCGTACGGCGGCGCCGTCCTGCAAAGCCCGCGACGGTGCCTCGTGTATGGGCCTGCCCCCAGTCTGCACCTTCCACCACGGGGGAAGGTCAAGGGGGAATTCCCCGGGACAAGAAGTGCATGATGCGTATTGGCGAAACCGCCGCAGCCGCCGGCATGACGGCCAAGACACTGCGGTTCTACGAGGACCGCGGCCTGCTGCCGGCCGCCCACAGGACACCGAACGGATACCGCGACTACACCCACGAGACGGTCAGCCGGCTGGAATTCATCCGCCGCGGCCGCACCGCCGGACTGACCCTGGCCCAGATCGGTGGCATCCTCTCCGTCCGGGACATCGGCCAGGCCCCCTGCGTACACGTGAAGGATCTGCTGGCCAAACAGCTCCGCGACCTCGATACCCGGATCGCAGAACTCACCGCACTGCGCGCAACCGTCGCCGAATTCCATCACGCCACGGCCGCCTGGTACCCCGCCTCCTGCGAACCCGAACGCATCTGCAGCTACCTCTAACCAGAACCCAGGCCAATGCAAGTTCTCCGCTGAATTCCCCCAGGCCCAAGGAGCGCATCAGCATCGGGGCAACCCCGGGGAGGAGCGTCCCTTGGCCCTCTTGATATCGAACTATTCCGAGAAGGCCCGGAATCGAGCAGCGGGGCGTTTTCAGAAGCCGATGTCCGTATGTTTCTTTAGGTGTGTTTCCAGCGTTGAGGTTTGGACGCAACGAGTGAACCGGACCGCGCCTCAGCGTGCAAAGTTGCGCAGGCGCAGCGAGTTGGCCACCACGAGCACTGAGCTCGCTGCCATCGCGGCTCCGGCGATCATGGGGTTCAGGAGCCCCAGTGCGGCCACGGGGATGCCGATGGCGTTGTAGAAGAAGGCCCAGAACAGGTTCATTTTGATTGTGGCCAGGGTGCGGCGGGAGAGTTCGATGGCCTGGACGACCTGGCCCAGGCTGTTTCCCATCACGGTCAGGTCGGCTGCCTCGATTGCCACGTCTGTGCCGGATCCCATGGCAATGCCCAGGTCCGCCTGGGCCAGTGCTGCGGCGTCGTTCACGCCGTCTCCGGCCATCGCGACGGTGGCCCCGGACGTCTGCAGCTGTTTGACCTGTTCGACCTTCTCGTGCGGCAGGACATCGGCAATCACGTCGTCGGGATCGATGCCGACGGCGGCGGCGACCTGAGCCGCGACGGGAAGATTGTCGCCGGTGAGCAGGATGGGACGAAGCCCGAGTTCCCGGAGGCGCCGGATGGCTGCCGGTGATCCGTCCTTGACGGTGTCGCGGAGGCTGATCAGTCCGGCCGGGTCACCGTCGACGGCGACCCAGACGGCCGTGGCTCCGGCGTTCTGTCCTTCTCTGAGGAGGGCCAGCTGGCGTGGTGACGGGTTTATGCCGTTCTCTTCCAGCCAGGCGGTGCGGCCGACGGTGATCGTCTGGCCGTTGACTGTGCCCCGTACGCCGCCTCCCGGGGAGCTGGCGAAGGCGGTCACTTCGGCAAGCGTTCCTGCGGCGGAGGCCGCGGTCACGACGGCGCGGGCCAGCGGGTGCTCGCTGCCTGCTTCAACGCCGCCGGCCAGGGCAAGCACGTCTTCCTTGGCGAGCCCGGACAGGGGCGTCACGGTGCTGACGGACAGCCGGCCGGTGGTGACGGTTCCGGTTTTGTCCAGCAGGATGGTGTCGACGGTGCGGGTGTCCTCGAGTACCTGCGGGCCTTTGATCAGGATGCCCAGCTGCGCCCCGCGGCCGGTGCCGGTGAGCAGGCCCACGGGGGTCGCCAGGCCCAGGGCGCAGGGGCAGGCGATCACGAGGACGGCCACGGCGGCGGTAAAGGCCGCCTGGGTGTCGCCGGTGAGAACCGACCACAGGATGTAGGTGGTTATTGCGATGCCCAGGACGATGGGGACGAACACGGCACTGATGCGGTCCGCGAGCCTGGCGATCGGTGCCTTGCCGCTCTGGGCCTGGCTGACGAGCCTGCCCATCTGCGCCAGGATGGTCTCGCTGCCCACACGGGTGGCGGTGACGAACAGGCGGCCGCTGGTGTTGATCGTGGCTCCGGTGACTTTGTCGCCCGGGCCGACTTCCACCGGCAGGGATTCGCCCGTTATCAGCGAGGTGTCGACGGCGCTTTGCCCGCCGGTGACGACGCCGTCGGTGGCGATCTTCTCGCCGGGGCGGACGACGAAGATGTCTCCGGTGACCAGGGCGTCAACGGGGACGGTCGTTTCGACCCCGTCGCGCAGCACGGTGGCGTCCTTCGCGCCGAGGTTCAGCAGCGCCTTCAGGGCATCGCCTGCCCGCTGTTTGGCGCGGGCTTCCAGATGACGGCCCAGCAGCAGGAACGTCACGATGACGGTGGCGACTTCAAAGTAGACTTCGGGGCCTTCGCCGTGGGTACCCGGGTCTGCGGTGAGCCCGGGATTGGTGATGAGCTCCCACGCCGAGTAGAGAAACGCGGCCGAGATCCCGATGGAGACCAGGGTGTCCATCGTCGAGGCCAGGTGCCGGGCATTGACTGCCGTTGCCCGGTGGAACGGCCACGCCGCCCAGGTGACGACCGGCAGGGCAAGTACCAGGGCCCACCACCCCCAGTGGGGGAACCGGGCGGCAGGGATCATGGAGATGACCACCACGGGGACGCTCAGGGCTGCCGCGACGACAAGGCGCGGAAGCAGGCCGGCGGGCCGGGCGGCCGGGGCATTGTCGGTGGCTGGCGGGGTCGGGGTCTGGGCGGACCTGGTGGCCGGTCGGCCCGGCGCTGTCCTGAGTGTTGCCTTGTATCCGGTGGCGTTGACGGTGTCGACGATCTGTTCGTCGGTGACGTCCGCAGGGGCGGTGACCCGGGCGGTTTCCAGTGCCAGGTTCACGGTGGCGGTGACACCGCCGATTTTGCCGAGTTTGCGTTCAACCCGGCTGACACAGGATGCGCAGGTCATCCCTTCGACGTCGAGGTCCACGATCCGGGTCTCCGGTGTGGTGAACACGGTCTCGGTATCCATGCTGTGGCTGCTTTCCTGGTGCGTGGGTGTCCGGTCAGGCGTCGGCGGAGACCACGGTGTAGCCGGCCTGGGCGACGGCTTCGCTGACCTCGGCCGGGTCGACGGTTTCCGATGATGTGACGACAGCCCGGGAGATGCCGCCCTTGTTCAGCGCGACGTCGACGCCGTCGATCCCCTCGACGGCTGTGAGCTCCTCGATGACAGAGGCGACGCAGTGTCCGCAGGTCATGCCCGAGATGTTGACAGTGGTTTCCATGATCATTCCTTCTTCTTTGTGCAGGCAGCTCCGGCGTCAGCGCAGCAGCCGGCCGATGGCGTCGGTGGCTTCCTTGACCTTGTCGCCCACGATGGCGGGGTTACCGGTATCCCTGGACTCGTTGGCGGCTCCGACGACGCAGTGGGCGATGTGCTCTTCAAGCAATCCGATGCTCACCGCATGCAGGGCCTTGGTGACGGCGGAGACCTGGGTAAGGACGTCGATGCAGTACTGGTCTTCGTCGATCATGCGGGCGATGCCGCGCACCTGGCCTTCGATGCGTTTGAGCCGGCGCTGGTACGCCTCCTTGTCCGAGGTGTAGCCGTGGCCCAGGTGTTCATCAGTCTGTTCGCTCATGATCCTCCTTTTCACTCAACGATACCCTACCCCCCTAGGGTATACACAGCGGTTCAGGCCACCCCGTGGATAGGTTCGCAGCCGTCTGGACGGGATTGCCTTTCAGACGGGTGTCCTGAAGGTTCCGGCCAGGTTCTGCAGCTGGTAGATCCATGAGGTCCACACTCCCAGGACCATCAGCACGCCCAGCAGCGCCAGGAGCAGGCCGCCGGCGATGTTGAACGCCCGGATGTGGCGCCGGACGAAGGCCAGGGCGCGCGTGACCCAGCTGACGCCCAGGGCGACCAGGGCGAAGGGAATGCCCAGACCCATGCAGTATGCGAAGGCCAGCAGCGCTCCCCGCCACGGGTCGCCGGTGGTGGTGCTCAGGGCCAGGACCGCGGCCAGGGTCGGGCCCATGCAGGGGGTCCAGCCCAGACCGAAAACGACTCCCAGGACGGGTGCGCCGGCCAGGCCCGACGCGGGCTTCCACGACATCTTCGCGGAGCGCTGAAGGAAGGGCAGCTTCCCGGCCAGTGCCAGGCCCATGAGGATCACGACGATGCCCAGGACACGGATCAGCGTGTCCTGCCAGCGGGCCATCCATGTGCCGATGGCGCCGAAGGCGGCCCCATAGAGGGTGAAGACGGCGGCGAAGCCAAGGACGAAGAGCCCGACTCCTGTCAGCACGCGCCGGCGGTTGCCTTGCTGTGTCGGGTTGGTCAGGCCCGAGACGTATCCGAGATATCCGGGCACCAGTGGCAGGATGCAGGGCGACAGGAAGGAGACGAGGCCTGCGATCATTGCCAGCGGAAGCGCAATCAGCAGGATGCCGCTCTGCACGGTTTCCGCGAAATAGCCGCCGATCGTCATGCCGGGACCCCCGTCTGTGGTTTGCGGGGTGCGCCGCCGAGGTGTCGTGCCGGCGAACGCCTGTCAGGTGCGGGGCGCTTAGTCATGATGGGCCTCGGGTTCGGGGTAGATGAGCGTGCGGGTGACCAGGTGGTGGGGTGCGGTTTGCGTCTCGTGCAGGATCCGTCCGTCCGGGGCCAGGGTGAGTTCGAGGACCGCGTTCTCGGCCGGGTAGGACAGGACGAGGCGGCGGTTGCCGTCCTCGTCGGGAAGCCGGGTGGCCGTGGTGGCGAGGCCGCTGGCGTAGAGGGCGCGCCGGATGAAGTCCGTGCCGGTGGTCTGGAAGGACCGCGGTGTTCCTAGGCCGCGGGCGGTGTCGCTGGTGACCAGTTCGTGCAGGGTGAAGGCCGGGACGGCCTTCACCGCCGTCACCGCTTCGCGCAGCAGGTCCTCTGCAGGGACGGCCGGCCAGGTGATGGCCAGCGCGGCGGGTTTCGCGTTCCAGATGCCGGATGTCGGGGTGACGGTGAGGCGGCTAGTGCCGTCGTGCCACGTTGCGGGGCTGAAAAAGCAGCCTTCCCCGCAGCTTCGGAACGTCAGGTCGGTGGTCTCGCCGGCGGGTCCGGCGAGGGAGCCGGAGAGTCCAAGCTGTGTGGAGGCGGTTGTTCCTGAGGCGTCGGTGAGCTCGGGGGTCAGCAGTTGGATGACGAGTTGGCCGGAGCTGGCACGGGCGTTGAC
This sequence comes from Arthrobacter sp. UYCu723, assembly GCF_054059215.1. Lineage (NCBI taxonomy): Bacteria > Bacillati > Actinomycetota > Actinomycetes > Micrococcales > Micrococcaceae > Arthrobacter > Arthrobacter sp. UYCu723. The sequence goes on along the minus strand of NZ_JBSSBW010000001.1, from coordinate 3,429,942 downwards.
GCCGATCTCCCCGGCCAGGGCCGCCGCCGGGACGACCGGGCCCGTGGCGGGCGGCGGAAACGCCAGGGGCGCGTCCGCGCTGCCGGGCACTGGCAGCACGGTCAGCACCGCGGACACGATCAGGACGGCGGACAGGGCGGCTGCTTCGGCCCGTGCGGGGCGCCCGATTTTTTCCAGGGCGGACTTCCGGCCCAGGAGCCGGCGGGCGGCCAGGGCAAGCCCGGCTGCCGCTGCGACCAGTCCCGTTTTGGCCAGCAGGACCCGTCCGTAGTCGGTGGTGAGGAGGCTGTCAGGCGGGACGAGCATCAGGGCGGAGCCAAGGCCGGTGAGGACGACGGCGGTGAACAGCCACACGGCAGTCCGTGAATAGGCGCCGAGTGCATCCCGGGCCAGGTCCCGTTGCTGGCGCCAGCGGATGAGGGTGCGCAGGATGTGGACGAGCATCCCGGTCCAGAGGGTGGCCGCGGCCAGGTGCAGTACCGTCAGCGGGATGCCCAGGAACGGGTCGGCCAGCTGCGGGTGCGCGCGCAGGGCCTCGGCGCCGATCACGGCTGCCAGCGGCAGCCAAAGCCAGGCCGGGCGGCGTGCAACGGCCGCGGTTGCTGCCAGGGCGAATCCGCTGATCTGGACAAGGGTCAGGATCCCGGGGCGGCTGCCGGTCAGGGCGTCCGGGACGGGACGGGTGAGGCCTGCTGTCAGGGAGCCGTTGCCCAGCAGCAACACGGCCAGCCCGGCGGCGGCGGCCAGACCCGCCAGGCAGGCCCACGCCGTGACCGGCCGCGGACCGGGCGGGGCGCCGCGAAGCCGGGCAAGCAGCCGGGTTCCGGCTTGTTCGCCCATTGCCAGGGCGAGGGCGGCGAAAAGCAGTGCACGAAGGACGGTAGTCTGCCACGAGCCCTGGGTGTCGGTGGTCTGCCCGCCGCCGAGGGCCGCGGCGGAGGGCCCCACGGCGTAGCGGTAGCTGCCGCTCATGACGTCCCCGTCGCCTGCGGTGACCTGCCATTGGACGGTATAGATGCCCGGGCCGCCCGGGCCGGGAACGGGTATTTCCAGGGCACGGTTCTCATGGGTGAGCCGGGAAGCGCCCGGGCTCCGGCTGCCGCCCGGGCCAACCAGTGTCACCGGCGTCCCGGCGGTGGTGACCGGTTCGTCGAATAGCAGCGTCAGGGTCTCGGGGGCCGTGGCCACGGTCGAGTCGGCGGCCGGTGCGGTGAAGAGCAGGTTGGAGTGCGCGGAAGCAGGGACCGCCGACAGCAGTCCGGCAAAGACGAGCCCCGCCGTGGCTGCGAGCAGTGCGGCGGCACGGCCGAGACGGTGCGTTCGCCGGGGGGCCCTACGCTTCACGCCGGGGAGGGGGGATGACGTCGCCGCCGGTGCCGGGGCGGTCCCTCTGCAGTTGTGCGAGTTCTTCCCGGGCGGCCAGGATCCGGTCATCGATGCCCTGCGCCGGGCCGGCGCAGCACCCTGCGCCCGTCGTGCCGCCCGTGGTACCGGCCTGGCGGCGCATGGGGCGCAGGCAGAAGAACCAGGTCAGGGCGATGGCCGCCGCGGTGGCCGCCAGTCCGATCAGGACCGTGTTCATGCGGCGGGGTTCCCGCCGGGACGCGGTGCCGGGTGGCGCCCGTCGAAGTCTGCCGGCGCCGGGCGGAGGGCCTCGATCTGGGCCCGCAGTCTGGCCAGTTCCTGTTCCTGATCGGGTGTGGCGGGCTGTTCGCTGCGGCCGCGGCCGCGCATCATGAGCCACATCATCAGGCCCATACCGACGGGGCAGACCAGGGCGGGAAGGATGAGGAAAAACTGTTCCATGGGATGTCCTTAGCGGTCAGGGGGTGGGGCGGAGTCGGGTGAGGTCGCGCCGGAGCGCGCGTGCGGAGAGCCGGCCGTGGGCGATGAGCCTGCCGTCGGCGATGAGTCCGGGGGCGAAGAGGAGGCGGTGCTCGGCCGCGAGGGCGCGCCCCTGGTCGCTGTTCAGGTCGACCTCGTCAACGCTGAGCGGGAACTCGCGGGAAAGCCCTGCCAGCAGCTGCTTGCCGTCGCTGCACCAGGTGCAGTCGGCCCGGGTCAGCAGGGTGAGTGTGATCATGGCCTGCTTCCGTCCTTGAGGTCACCGAGCAGCTTGTCGACCGGAACGAACATCGTGTAGTCCGGGGCGCCGCCGTAGTCGGCCCGCCACCGGATGGTGCCGTCCGGGCCGACGAGGATGAAGCTGTGCCCGTCCCTCATGGCGCCCATCATCCCGAACCGGTTCGCACTGTATTTCTCCGACACCGTGAGGCTGGGATCGGAAAGGACAGGTGTGGTCAGGCCCATGTCCCGGGTTTTGCGGGCAACGAGGTTGGCAGGATCGGTCGTGATGGACAGGACCGCGTCGATGCCGGCGGCCTTGACCTTGGTGCTGTCCTTTTCAAGGCTGCTCAGCTGGTCCCAGCAGGGCTGGCAGGTCAGGCCCTCCTGGAAGTACAGGAGGACATTCTTTCCCTTGTAGTCACCCAGGGACACCTGCCGGCCGCTGTTGTCCTCCAGGGTGAATGCGGGCGCGGCCTGGCCGGGGCCCGGCTGGCCGACACCGTAGTTCTTCCCGGACCCGGCGTTCCTCGGGGCGGTGGATCCGGAGAAGATGGCGTAGAGGGCGACGAGGATGACGACAAGGGCTGCCGCCGCCAGGGTCCAGAGGAGCCAGCGGCGGTTCGTTCCCCGGACCCGGTGGGCCTTGGGGTCGCGGCCTTTGGTGGTGGTCATGATCGGCTGTCCTTTGCGGGAATGGGCTCGGCGGTCGTGTCGGGGGCGCAGCAGTCGTTTCCGGGGCCGGCTTCAGTGTCATCGACGGGGGCGTCATCGACGGGTTTTTGCGGGCCGGCCGGGGGTCCGGCGTGCCGCCGTGCCTGGGAGATCAGGTAGAGGAGGCCCGCCGTGAGCATCGCGGCGAGGACCCAGCCGGGCAGCCAGCCCAGTGCTGCGGCGATGACGGCGGCGGCGTGCTGCAGCCCGGCGGTGATCTGCAGGAATACCCCGTCAGATCCCATGCCCGGGCCCAGGGTGGCCTGGACGTAGGTGAGTACGGCCATCGCGATGAGCAGGAAGGCCGAAGCGGCCGTCCCGAACGCCATCGTGCGGCGCAGGCGGCCGAGCCGGAGGGTTACCTGCCGGCCCTGCAGCCACCGGCTCCTGCTCCAGTCCCTGCGGTCCCACACCAGGGCCAGGACAGCCAGCGGCGCGACCATGCCCAGAACGTAGGTCAGCGCCACCGCCAGCGCCGCGGGAAACGAGGCGGTCACCCCGGAGAGCACCGCGACGCCGGCCAGCACCGGGGCGCAACAGGAACTGGCGGCCCCCGAAAACACTCCGAGCCCGTACACCGAACCGAACCCTGCCCCGGGGTGGGCGCCCGGCCCGGCAGCATCGGAAGCCGCGGCTTCCACCCAAACAGCATCGCGGTCCCGCCGGCCAGCATGGCCGTGGCGGCGGCCGAAAACACCAGCACGTGCTGGCCCGAGACCAGACTGACGAGGAAGGTTGCCCCCAGCCCGATCGGGACGATGACGGTGGCCACCCCTGCGGCGAAGACGAAGGTTGCGGCCAGAATGCCGGTGCGGCGGCGGAAGCCGGTGGCCAGATACGCGGGCAGCATCACCGAGACGCAGCACGGGGCCAGCAGGGCCACGAGACCGCCAAGGAACGCGGTCAGCAGCGTCCCGCCGAACAGCAGATCTTCCATGGACATTCGCCCTTCACCACTCGACGCATCTAAAACTATACTCCTAAGGAGTTTAGGAGAATGGGCCGGCGGTGTCCAGCGGCGGGACCGGGCGGCTGGCTTTAGCGGTTGGCTTTAGAGGGCGGAACTGCTGACGGAGACGTTCGCGTCGGGACAGAGGTTGTGGCCGGCCGCGGCAGCTGCCGGACCGCCCAGCAGGAGCACCGGCAGGGCGAACAGCGCGGCCACGGCAAAGGAGCCGGCGGCGGTCCTGGCACTGCCCAGGGGTTGGTGCGGCGGGATGAGCCGGCGCACGCGGGCCGCGGCCCCGTGGCCTCCTGCCGCCAGCGCCACGGCAGGGGCCAGTGCAATGCCGCCGGAGGCGACGGCCAGCAGCGCACCGGCCACGGTGAGCCGGCCGGACCGGGCGGCGGCGGCGTCATCGGCACGCAGTTCGATCAGCCGGGCCGTCTCGTCGGCGGCGGTCCGGAAGAGCGCAACGGCGGGGAAGGCCGACGCCAGCGCACGGGCGAGGCCCAGGATCAGGTCGTGCCGCTCGGCGAGGTGGGCGTGTTCGTGGGCCAGGACCGCGTCCAGCTGCGCCTCATCCAGTGCCTGCAGTGCCCCTGTTGTCACGACGGTGCGCCGCCGCCGGCCGGGGAGGCAGTAGACGGCCAGTTCAGCCGAGTCCAGGACCACAACGCCGCGGTCTGTGTCGGTGTGGCCGACGATGTCAAGAATGCTGTTGTGGCGGGCGCGTTCCCGGGCCATGCCGGCAAGTCCCGCACCGATGCACCACACGGTGCGGCCGAGGATGGCCAGGGACAGGACGGCGCCGGTGGCACCGGCCGCTGCCCCGCCGGGGGAAGCGTACTGCTCGCGGATGGCCATGACGCAGGCCCGCAGCAGCTCGGCGAGGTCGCCGCTGACGGTCACGGTCGGGAAGGTCAGGGCCAGACCGGCGAGGGCGACGGAGGCCAGGACAGTGACGGTGAGGGCCTGCCACGCCGCGATGGCCAGCCTGGGTGCCCTGTCGGCCCAGGACGCCGCCTGCAGCAGCCGGGGTCCGGCAACGGCAAGGGCCAGGGCGTAACCGAGGAGGGACAACGCGGCGATCATGCCTGCACGTCCTGTTCCCTCGCCGCGCTGAGCAGGCGGTGCAGTTCGTCGGCCTCCTCGGGCCGCATCCCCTCGACGAAGCCGACCAGGGCTGCCGTCCGGTCATCGGTGAGGGAGAGGGCTTCCGTCACGAGTCCGGCAACGTACTTTTCCCGGCCCGCGGCTGCTCCATAACGGAAGGCCCGGCCCTCGCGTTCCTTCGTTAGCCAGCCCTTGCGGTGCAGAATCTCCGTCACGGTGTGCACCGTGTTGTAGGCAAGCCCCCGGTCCAGGCCCTCGAGGACCTCCCGGACCAGCAGCGGGCCGTCCGCGCGCCAGATCTGCTCCATGATGGCACTCTCCAGATCGCCAAACTTTGGCATGCTGCCTCCTCGGCCGTGTGGTGTCCTATCAAGGATAGGAGATAGGCCCCGGCATTGCACCTAATTACCTAAGTACGTTAGGTTTGGTGCAGGAATGCCGGCCCGCCGGCGTTGACCGCAGCGCCGGATGCCCGGTGCCCGTCAAGCAAAGGATTCAGGGAATGTCCCGATCAAAGAACCCTGACCGGCCGGTCGGGACGGCCGGCCAGAAATCCGAGCAGGCGGAGCCGGCCGCCGCCAGCAATCCCACGCTCAAGCAGCAGCGGGCGGCGCAGATCGAACAGAAGCTGGCCGGCTTCAAACTCCAGCACCGCAGATCCCGGCGCAACCGGCTCCTCCTCATTATCACCGCCTGGACTGTCGGGATTGCCCTGGCGGCGGGCCTGGTCGTCTTCGCCGTGATCAGCACGCTGCCGAAAAGCCCGCCGGCCGCCATCAATGGGGTCCAGACCTTTTCGGGGCTGAGCTCCAACCATGTGACGGCCCCGGTCAAGTACGCCCAGAGCCCGCCCGTGGGCGGGGATCATTCGGCGGTTCCGCTCAACTGCGCCGTCTACAGCGAACCGGTGCCCAACGAAAACGCGGTCCACTCACTGGAGCACGGGGCGGTCTGGGTGACCTATGATCCGCAGGCGGTCAGCGGCACACAACTGGACACACTGCGCAAGGACATCCCCTCGACCTACGCGATTCTCTCCCCGTACACCGGGCTTGCCTCACCGGTCGTCGCGTCCGCCTGGGGCGTGCAGCTGAAGGCCGCGGGCGCTGATGACCCGCGGGTCAAAGAATTCATCGCCAAATACCGGAGCGCGAAGACAGCCCCGGAGCCCGGCGCACCCTGCACCGGCGGACTCGACGGACCAGGCAAGGTCAAGTAGCTGCCGGGGGCCGGGGAAACGGGCAGCTCTGAACCGGCCGACCGGGCCACACGCCCCCGCACCACGGAGAAAGGACAAAACCAATGATGGGTTACGGATACGGCGACATGGGGCCTATGTGGCTGTGGATGCTGGGATGGTCGGTGCTGCTGCTCGCCGGCCTGGCAGCACTCGTCTGGGTGATCGTCCGCCTCGCCCTCGGCGGCGGACAGTCACCGGATAACCGGTCCGGCTCTGCCCGCAGCATCCTCGATGAGCGGTACGCGCGCGGGGAAATCGGCGACGAGGAATACCGCACCCGCCGCGACACACTTGGATAGGACGGCGGCCGGGAACCGGCAGGCCGGTCACGGACGCTCACGGTGTACGGGCGCCGTGGATCAGTCAGTTGGCCAGGGTGTCACCGATGAGCGATTTCAGTGTGGATTTGTCCGCGACTCCCCGGATCCGGGCCGCGACGCGGCCCTGCCTGTCGAGCACGATGGTGGTCGGAACGGCCTGAGGGGCACAAAGCTGGCCATGGCCAGCAGGACGCCGCCGTTTCTGTCATAGAAACTCGGATACGTCACTCCGAAGGTACGTTCATAGGCGGCGGCCGTCGGGGCCTCATCCCGGATGTTCACGCCACTTCCTCCAGCGAAGCGCCCGCGTTGATTGTTGCAGTGGCAACCGTGTGGCGCAGCCGGTGTGCGCCCACTGCACCCAACCCTGCCCGCCGCCCCGCATGCCGGACGATCCCCTGAATTCCCGAGACACTCAACGCCGTGAAAGGGGCCCGGCTGCGGCAGAACACCGCCCGCAACGCCACGCGAGACAGCACCGCCAACACCGCACGATCCCGCCGCCGCACCACCGAATCCCCGCCCGTGGCCGCGACCATCATCGCGACCTGCTCCGCAGTGACACCGCGCGGCAGGCCCGCGTCGCGGTAGCCGGCCCGGCCCGGCACCACCGCATCCAACCGGTCGGCCACCACCCCGATGCTGAACTTCGGGATCGTCGCCGCCACAAACCCAGCGACTACAGTCGCGTCGACCGTGTCCCCTTCCAACACCGACCCGCGCAGCCGCGAGGTCACGAATGGTTCCGCTAACGCGCGGTAATTGTTCACAGTTGACGGCACCAACGCCTGCTCGCTGAGAAGGAAAGCACCCCACCGATCCAGCAGAGCCTCTTCCGCACCGACTGCACCATCCTGCGGTTCCGGCGCTGGCGGAACCGCGCCGATCGACCGCAAAAAAGAGACCACCGGAGCCAACGTCACCGGTGAAGACAAATCGACATGAGACGCTCTCCGCGCCACGAGAAACCGGTCGATCGCCGCCGCATCCAGCACCGTCGGCAGCAGTGTCTCAGCGTCGCACCACCGGCTCAGATGGGCGAATAATCGCACCCGCAACACAATCGAGGTCGGCGCATACCCGGCCACAGCCAGATACCCAGCGATTCCCGTCGCCCACTCCTCCAACCGTCCTGATACTGGAACTTTCATCACAACAACGGCCACTGCGCCCACCTTCGCTCAACGAAGGACCAGCGTGCACCCGATGCCTGATTATGCCGACAACATCCACACCGAGACCAGCAAAGACAAGGGCTCCACCGTCAACATCGGCATAATCCGGACATCGGCATAATGCCGAAGGCACCACCACACTCAGAGACAACGGCCTGCTGCTGCGCCGGGGGCTGCGTCCTGAATACGCGACCCTGGGCTGGAACCTGTTTGGCCTCGGTGTCCTGGCCGCCGCCCCCATCGGCGCCGGGTCCCCGGCCCTGGCCCTGGCCGGATTCGGCTTGGATTCCCTGATCGAGGTCTTCGCCTCCCTGGCCGTGGTCTGGCAGCTCAAAGGCACCCAAAAAGACCGCGAGGCCCGGGCGATGCGCCTGATCGGGGCGGCCTTCGCGGTCCTCGCCGCCTACCTGGTGATCCAGCTGGCCGTCGTGTTCGCCGCCGGAAACCCGGCCCGCCCCCTCCGGTTTGGGCACCGTCTGGACAGCCCTGACCTTCGCGGTCATGCTCGCCCTGGCCTGGGGCAAGATCCGCACCGGGCGCCCCCTGGGCAATCCGGTGCTGCGCGTCGAAGGGAAAGTGACCCTGGTCGATGCCGGCCTGGCAGGTGCGGTCCTTGCCGGCCTGGTCCTGAACTCCCTCCTCGGATGGTGGTGGGCCGACCCGCTCGCCGGTTCCGTCATCATCTACTACATCTACTACGCCGTCCGCGAGGCATGCCACGCCTTCAAGCACACCGCCGAAAGAGGCCGCGGCATGAACTGGTGGGACGTGGCGTTGGACGTCGTCGGCGGTGTGGTCCTGATCTACGCCGTGCTGCTTGTCCTTCTGGCCCTCTATGCCCGAAACACTCGAAAACGGTCAGCATGAGAGAAGCCGCTCGGCTGCTGCCGGACCTGCTGAGCCTGCGCCTGGAGCGAACATGATCACGGCCACTCCCGCAACACAGATCAGAGATCCGATGACGTCCCAGCGGTCGGGCCGGAATCCATCGAAGGCTACTCCCCAGGCCAGGGATCCCGCGACGAATACGCCGCCATAAGCGGCCCGGATCCTTCTGAAGTGCGCGTCGGGCTGCAAGGTCGCAACGAAACCGTATCCGCCCAGGGCGATGATCCCGATCCCGGCCCACCACCAGGCACGGCCCTCCCGAACGGCCTGCCACACCAACCAAACGCCGCCTATCTCGGCGCCAGGGGCCAGGGGCCAGGGGCCAGGGGCCAGGGGCCAGGGGCCAGGGGCCAGGGGCCAGGGGCCAGGGGCCAGGGGCCAGGGGCCAGGGGCCAGGGGCCAGGATGAAACAGCAGCACAGACTTTGCAATGGTCATGATTCTCATCATGCCGCGCTTGTAGACATCTCACGATGGCCCAAGACCTTGGAACTGAGACGACGTCGCCGCAACAGCTCCGTACGTGCCCAACATGGCTTTCGACTGCATCCGTCACTGACCGGCCCAAACGATCCCAGAGGGCAGATAACCCGGATAGTGGGTATCCGGTTAGCTCAGGTTGTGCTTTTCGATCCCGGACCGTGGGCGACGATTTGGCGATAGGTGGCTGGCGCCTGCTGCGCGCCGAGACCGAGCAGGGATTGGAAGGCCGCCATGGGTGTGCTGCGCCGGTTGTAGCGGAACGTGAACTCGTCGAGGTACACCTGCAGGTGTTCATTGCCCACGGAGCGGTGGGTTCCCCGCAGCCATGTCTTGAAGTTGCTGATGGCGCGGTGCACGCGGGGAAGGACAGGGTCGGGGTCGCCGGCTCTTTTGGCGGCCCGCTGGGATCGCGGGCGGTGGTCGTAGCCTTTGTTCCTCAACGGGACGTACCCCATCCAGCCGTCGGTGTGCACGATGGCGCCGGGAGCCACAGTGTCTGTCACGAAAGTGCCCAAGGTGTCGCCGGACGCGTTGGGGATCACCTTCATCCGGACGCGTCCGGAGCCCTGACCACGCACCTCCACCGCCACGACTATCTGCCCGGCCCGGGCCGTGAGATTTCTGCCGCCGCGCCGGCCCACCTCCGGGCCGCCGACTTCGCATTCGTCCACCTCTACCTCGCCGGTCAGCAGGGTGCGTTCGGGGTTGACCATGGCGCGGCGCAGTTTGTGGAGCATGGTCCAGGCCGTCTCGTAGCGGCTGAGTCCGAGCTGGCGCTGCAGCTGCCTGGCCGAGATCCCCGGAGTTCCCGTCGTCATCAGGTAGGCCGCCCAGAACCACAAATGCAGTGCAGTGTGGGTCTTGTGGAGCACGGTACCGGCTGTCAGCGAAACCTGGTAACGGCATGCGGCGCATTCCCACAGCCCCCGCGCCGCCACGGGCCAGGCGGACTCCCCCTTGCACCGGGGACACGAATAGCCATCCGGCCAGCGGCACTCAAACAGATAGCCCAGGCAAGCCTGCTCGTCGCCGAATCTCGCCTGGAACTCCAGAATCGTCTTCGGAAAGTCCGGTCTCGACATTTACGCAGTCTACCTGAGCTAACCGGATACCCACTACCCGGATTATGTACCCTCGGGTGGGGGTTCGCAGCCATGTACGGCTGCCGGAACACACCAATGAACGACTACGAGGAGGACCTACATTCCAACAAATTCAGCGTGTCAGCCGTGGTGCGATGAACACAATGACGCCGCTGCCGAGTGCCTGACCCTGCGTTGCCTTTACTCTGATCGCGAGGATCCTCCCGCGCCGCCCGGCAGTCCGAAAACCGCAACCCTGGCTGCGCAGTTCAAGGCTTTGGGCGGGTTCCCTGATGAGATCGACACCATCTTCACCGAAGTGAGTTTTATCCCGGACGAAGAGGATAGCCCGGAGATAGTCCTGAGGTTTCGGGACATTGCCAAGGACCAGGACTCTGCCATTCTCGGCACCACAATCGCCGGCCTTAAAGAGCTGTACGCAAATCTTGGCCAATTCATTCGGGAGTTCGAACAGACCAACTAATTTGCCGGGCGTCAATTCCCCAGGTCCTCGACCTTCGGCAGGGCGAGTTCCTCGCCGTGCGGGAGTTCTTCGACGTTGACGTCCTTGAAGGTGATGACGCGGACGCTCTTGACGAAGCGGGCGGAACGGTAGACGTCCCACACCCAGGCATCCTGAAGCGTCAGGTCGAAGTAGACCTCGCCGTCAGCGCTGCGGGCCTGCAGGTCCACGTGGTTGGCCAGATAGAAACGCCGCTCGGTCTCGACCACATAGCTGAACAGCCCGACGACGTCGCGGTATTCGCGGTAGAGCTGGAGCTCCATGTCGGTCTCATAGTTTTCAAGGTCCTCGGCACTCATGGTTCCATCTTGCACCATCCGGCGCCGGGCGCGCGCCACGAGGTGCGCCACAACGGTCCGCTACCGGGCCCGGACCGTCGAGGCCGGCCGCAAGCTAGAGCAGCTGCCAGCTGACCCGGTGGTACGGCGTGGGCCCGGCCGCGCGGAGGGCGTTCTTGTGCTCGGCGGTCCCGTAGCCCTTGTTCTCGTCCCAGCCGAAGGCCGGGTACTCCGTGTGCAGCTCGCGCATCAGCCCGTCGCGTTCCACCTTGGCCAGGATGCTGGCCGCGGCGACGCTCAGGCACTGCATGTCCGCTTTGACGAGGGTGTGCACCGGCGCGTCGCAGCCGGGCTCCGCCGGGCCGTCGTCAAACAGCGAGGGCTGGGCCTCCGGCGACAGCCAGTTGTGGCTGCCGTCCAGCAGCACCACGTCCGGGACCACGCCGCCGGCCAGGACCGAGAGCCAGGCCCGCGTTCCGGCGAGCCGGAGCGCCCCCACAATGCCGAGGGTGTCGATTTCGTTGGCCGAGGCATGTCCGACGGCCGAGGCAACGCTCCAGCTCCGGACGAGTGGCACCAGGCGTTCCCGGTCTGCCACCTTTAGCAGCTTGCTGTCCCGCACATCCGCCAGAAGCTGCTGCTGTTCGAGGTCGATGACGGCGATCCCCACGCTGACCGGCCCGGCCAGGGCGCCGCGGCCCACCTCGTCGATACCGGCGAGGAGCCGGGCGGAGCTGCGGAAGCGGCGTTCGTAGTCAAGAGTGGGTGCGTCAGACATCGCTGCCCGTTACTGTCCGGCCGGGGCGGGAACGCCGCGGAAGACGTCCGGGTAGTTATCCAGGGACGTGATCCGGTTCAGCGGCCAGGCGATGACGGCAGCCTTGCCCTCGATATCGGCCACGTCCACGAAGCCGCCGTTGCTCTCCAGATGGGCGCGGGAGTCGGCGGAATGGTTCCGGTTGTCTCCCATGACCCAGACCTTGCCCTCGGGGACCACAACGTCGAAGTCGCGCACCTGCGGCACTTCCGCGGCGTTGATGTACTTCTCGGCCAGGGGCGCGCCGTTGACGGTGAGCTGGCCGCCGGCGTCGCAACAGACGACATGGTCGCCGGGCAGCCCGATGACCCGCTTGACGAGGTGCTGTTCGGAGTTGTCCGGCAGCAGGCCGACAAAGGTCAGCCCGTCCTGCACCCAGGTGAAGGGGCCGTCGACCTTCTCCGCCGCGGGGACCAGCCAGCCCTTGGTGTCCTTAAACACCACGACGTCGCCGCGCTGAAGCGCGAACGGTTCGGGGACAAGGAGGTTCACGAAGATGCGGTCGTTCACGTCCAAGGTGTTGACCATGGATTCGGACGGGATGTAAAACGCGCGGAACAGGAATGTCTTGATCAGGAAGGACAGCACAATGGCGACGACCACCACGGTGGCCACTTCCTTCACCCAAAGGAAGAACGGGTTGCGTCCTTCTTTCGCCTTGGCCCTCCTGGCCCGCTTTGACGTGGGTCCGGCGTGAGACGGACCGGTGTGAGATGCCCCCGCCCCCGCACGCTGAGCACGCTGCGCCTGCGGCACCGCCGCCGTCGGGTCCTGCGCCTGCGGCACCGCCGCCGTCGGGTCCTGCGCCTGCGGCACCGCCGCCGTCGGGTACTGAGGTGCCACCGCGAGCTCCGGGTCAGCCTGGAAATCAGGGCTCACCGGCTGAACAGAGGTGGGGATCGCTGAGGAGGTAACCCGGGGCTGGTGCTGCCCCCGCGGATCAGGAGTCCGGGGTCCGGTCTCGGGCATCTACTGTCCGTTCGTTGTTTTGTTGGCGGCCGCAGTGGGCCGTGTTACTGCTGTAAATCTATCAAGGGGCCAGATGATCTGTACCGGCCGGCCGACCACGCGGTCCAGCGGCACCATTCCCCCGCCGGGGGCGCCGAGCAGGCTCCGGGAATCGGCCGACATGGAGCGGTGGTCGCCCATCAGCCACAGCCGTCCGGCGGGCACGGTCACGCTGAACGTCTGCACGCTGGGGGCATCGCCAGCATTTAGGTATGGTTCCGCAACTTGCTGGCCATTGACTGTGAGCCGTCCCGGCGCGTCGCAACATACCACGTGGTCACCCGGAAGCCCGATGACGCGTTTGACGTAGGTGTCTTCACTGCCGGCCAGGCCAAGCCAGCGCCCGGCGGCGGCGAGGAAATCGTGCACCGGGCCCTTGCCGCTGTTCAGCGGGGCGAAGGAGCCACGGCCGTCGAAGACGACGACGTCGCCGTGCCGCACCGGCCCGGCCTGGAAGTCCGTCCGGGACACCACGATCCTGTCACCCTCGCGGAACAGCGGCTCCATCGAGGCGGAGGGGATGAAGTAGACGTCGAGCCAGACCGAACGGACCACCCCGCTGATGACGAAGGCGAGAGCCAGCGCCAGCAACGCAAAACGCCAGCCGAGTTTCCTGGGCTGGCGTTTTGTCTGTTCCATGATCCGTATCCTCTAACGCTTTTCTGAATTGAACGGCGCTGTTGCGGATGCTCCGGCGACAAGCCGGATACGGTCCGTGGACCCGCGGTGAAGTCCGGAAGGGACTTACTTTTTGGTCTGGAAGTCGCGCTTTTCCTTGATCTTCGCGGCCTTACCGCGCAGATCACGCATGTAGTACAGCTTGGCGCGGCGCACGTCACCCTTGGAGACAACCTCGATCTTGTCGATGATCGGGGAGTGCACCGGGAAGGTACGCTCCACGCCGACGCCGAAGGAGACCTTGCGGATGGTGAAGGTTTCGCGGAGACCGTCGCCGTGGCGGCCCAGGACGAAGCCCTGGAAGACCTGGACACGGGAGTTCTTGCCTTCGATGATGTTCACGTGAACCTTGAGGGTGTCACCCGCGCGGAAGACGGGAACATCGGTGCGCAGCGAGGCTGCATCTACGGAATCGAGGATATGCATTGATCCACTCCTGGTGAACGCCACAGGTCATTCACGTTGGGTCACGGCGGCGAAGCCCGGGCGCAAATGCGGTCCGGAAATTCCCGCCGAAAATTTTCAGTCCGGCTCCGCCAGGAATTGACAGGGCCGGGGTGCCGGGCTGTTGATAACGATCCCCACTGTGGCAGGTTCGTACCCAGCAGGCACAAGGACTAATTTTGCCACATCCGGGGGCTTCCGGCCAATCCCGCGCGACGCGGACTCTAGGACTGCTCCGCACCGGCGTCGGGGCGGCGCCTGAGGTGCCCGTCGACGACGTCGTACCCGAGGTCCGAGAAGGCCGTACGGTCCGCGCGCGGCAGCTTGGCGGCGTCGAACTCCGTGAGCAGGTCCGGGCGGCGTTCGGCAGTGCGCCGGTACTGCTGGTGCCGGCGCCATTGGGCGATTTTGCCGTGGTTGCCGCTCAGCAGCACCGCCGGCACCTCGCGGTCCCGCCAGCTGGAGGGCTTGGTGTAGACAGGGTATTCCAACAGCCCGTCCGAGTGGGATTCCTCGACCAGGGACTCGGGGTTGCCGACGACGCCGGGCAGCAGCCGCCCGATGGCCTCCACCATGGCCAGCACGGCCACCTCGCCGCCGTTGAGCACATAGTCCCCGAGGCTCATGGGCCGCACGGTGAAGTGATCGGCCGCCCATTCCATCACGCGCTCGTCGATGCCTTCATAGCGTCCGCAGGCGAACACCAGCCGGTCCTCCTCGGCGAGTTCGTGGGCCGTGGCCTGGGTGAACCGCTCCCCCGCCGGCGACGGCACAATCAGGACCGGCCTGGCCGCCGCTTCAGACGCCTCGGTCTCCGCGCTGGCGGCTTCGGGTCGGGCGGCGGCCACGGCGGCCAGCGCCTGGGCCCACGGCTCCGGCTTCATGACCATGCCGGCACCGCCGCCGTACGGGGTGTCATCCACTGTCCGGTGCCGGTCCGTGGTGAAGTCCCGGAGGTCGTGGACGTTGAGCTCCAGCAGCCCGTCCTGGCGCGCCTTTCCGATCAGCGAGAGTTCCAGCGGCGCCAGGTACTCGGGAAAGATGCTGACGACGTCGATCCTCATTTAGGCGTTTCTCCAGTGGCGTCGTCGGACTCGGCAGCGTCCTCGGACCCGGCGTCGTCGGACTCGGCGCCCTCTTCGGCGTTGACCTCAAAGAGTCCAGGCGGCGGGGTGACGAGGACAAAGCCTTCGCCGACGTTGACCTCGGGGACAATCTGCTCCACGAAGGGGATCAGGATTTCCCTGCCGTCCTGCGACGTGACCACGAGCAGGTCCTGGACCGGGAGGGTGTTCAGTCCGGAGACCTTGCCGACCACCTTGTCGCCGACGCGGACGTCCAGGCCGACGAGCTCGTGTTCGTACCAGCCCTCGTCGTCGTCGTCCTCGTCCAGTTCCTCGGTTTCGATGAACAGCTTGGCGCCGCGGACGGTTTCCGCCTCGTTGCGCGTCTCGATCTCCTCGAATGCGAGCAGCAGGATGTCCTTGTTCCAGCGGGCGCTGAGGATGGTGAGCGGGCCGGCCGAGGCGGGCTCCACCACGAACTGGGTGCCCGGGACGAAGCGGTCGCCGGGCGCGTCGGTGAGCACCTGGACGGTTACTTCGCCGCGGATGCCGTGGGGCTTGCCGATTCGTGCCACCTGAAGCTGCATCTGTTCCTCTGTTCGGGGTTGGTTTGCTCGGGGTTGGTGATTCTGTGGATCAAGGGAAAACAGTCCGGCCCCTCCACCATTATCTGGTGAAGGGGCCGGACTCAAAACAAGTGTTGCTGAAAGCGTTACCGGCGGCGGTCGGTGTCGACGACGTCGACCCTGACCGGTTCGCCATCCGCCAGCGCTGCAACCACAGTGCGCAGTGCGCGTGCGGTGCGGCCCTGCCGGCCGATCACCCGTCCGAGGTCGTCCTGATGAACGCGCACTTCGAGGGTGTCCCCGCGGCGGTTGTTCTTCGCACTGACCTTGACATCCTCAGGGCTGTCAACGATCCCGCGGACGAGGTGTTCGAGCGCTTCTGCCAGCAATGTACTAAGCCTCAGTGGTCTCTGCTGCGGCGTCGGCGGGGGCCTCGGCTGCGTCGTCCTTCTTGGCCTTCTTGGTGATGGCTTCCGGGATGATCACGGAACCCTTTTCCGGGGTAACGAAGGCAGCCTTGGGAGCCTTGGTCTTCAAGGTGCCCTCCTGGCCCGGGAGGCCCTTGAACTTCTGCCAGTCACCGGTGATCTTGAGGATCGCGGCAACCTGCTCGGACGGCTGTGCGCCGACGCCGAGCCAGTACTGGGCACGGTCCGTGTCGACCTCGATGTACGAGGGCTCTTCGGTCGGGTGGTACTTGCCGATCTCTTCGATGGCACGGCCATCACGCTTGGAGCGTGCGTCCATGACGACGATGCGGTAGTACGGTGCGCGCATCTTACCGAAGCGCTTAAGGCGAATCTTTACGGCCACTTTTGTGGTCACTCCTGTTTCTGAAACGGGGTCGAGCCCGGCGTTCTGCACCCGTGGGGCGGGCCGTACTAGGGGGTTCTAAAAGGACAAGATCCGGACGCGGAGAGAGGGGCCACGCAGATCGAGTACCTGTTCATTGTGCCAGATCAACGCACGGATTTCGACTTGACACTCTCACTGCGGGAAAATAACAGTGCAAATAAGAGGGCAAATCTGCAGACAATTCACCGGGCCAGGCGGGTCCGGCCTGCGGCGTCAGCGGGTCCAGACGTAGAGCCCGGACCGGGTGGCGGGATCGACGCCGGCAGCCAGTTCCGCCAGCTGGCGGACATAACGGGCGGCCTGGTCCGCACCGAAGGGCATGTCCTCCTCGGCGGCCCAGCTGAGGGCCACCTCCGCCAGGACGTCGCCCTCCCCCTCGGTCTCATAACTGAGCAGGTCCGCGAGCGCCCTGACCATGGCCGGCGGGACGCCGAGCAGGGAGTCGCTGGCCACGTCCACCATGGCGAGCTCGTAGTCGGCGCCGGCGGAGTGCACGGCCGTCCCGGCCAGATCGCCGAGGCGTTCGACTTCGAAGTCGCTGATGTCCGGGATCCGGAGGGCCCCGGCGGCCGCGGCTCCGCCGCCCTCGAGCGCAGCCGCGCGTTTGAGGGCTTCATCGTGGGTGGAGACAAAGATTTCGGTGAATCCCATGGGTGATCCTTAGTGGCTCGGCGCTGATCGCGCGGCGGAAAGTCCGGCTCCAGCCTAGCCCAGCCGCGCGGTCCGGACGGCGTGCTGTCAGCGCCGCAACCAGCGTGCCGTCAGCGCCGCAGCGCACCGTCGGCGCGCAGCCGGCGTGCCGTCAGCGCACGGCGACGCGGATTTGGTTCCGCCACGGGTCGTCGAAGCGCAGTTCGGCTCCCGTGTGGTGCGAGGGGACGCCGGCGGTCTTGAGACGGTCGGCGAGGGCTCCGACGTCGTCGCCTGACGGTACTTCGATCAGCACCTCGCCCAGGCCGAGGGTGTCCCGGCGGGGGCCGGCGCCGCGGCTGTTCCAGACGTTCATCGCCATGTGGTGGTGGTAGCCGCCCGCGGACACGAACAGCGCCTGGCCGTGCCAGCCTGCGGTCTTCTCGAAGCCGAGGGTCCCGACGTAGAACTCCTGCGCGGAGTGCACGTCACCCACCTGCAGATGGACATGCCCGATGCCGGCCTCCGCCTTACGCTGTCCGCTGACGGATTCCTCGGTGAGGAACTGTTCGAGGTAGCGCTGCGGCGGCAGGGCCAGGCTGTCCATCACAACGTTCTTGCCCTCCCAGGACCACGCCTCGCGCGGACGGTCCCAGTACAGCTCGATGCCGTTGCCCTCGGGATCGTTGAAGTAGAAGGCCTCGCTCACGAGGTGGTCCGCGCTGCCGGTGAAGGACTGCGGCTCGAACTGGGCGGCGCTGGCCACGGTGGCGGCGAGGGACGGCTGGTCGTCGAACAGCAGGGCGGTGTGGAAGAGGCCGGCCTCGCCGCGCGAGGGGAGGCTGAGTCCGGGCGCCGGGGCGAGGTGGACCAGCGGCTTCTGCCGGCGTCCAAGGTAGAGCCCGCCGTCCTGCTCGGCCACGATGTCGAGGCCGAGGGCGCGCTGGTAGTAGTCGGTCATGAGCTTCATATCGCCGACCTTGAGCATCACTGTGCCCATGGTGAGTGCGGCGGGAAGAAGATCCTGGGTGCTGGCTTCTGCAGTCATTTGATCGCTCCGGTGCTTCAGCGGCCACCGACCTTCGATGACCTTACATAGAGTAAATTACTTGAAGCTTCAATTTATTCCTAATGGCCTGGTTTGTCCCTGCCGGACCGGCTCTCCGCGCAGCACGATGTGTTTCAGCTGCCGCAGCGTGTCCAGGCCGCTCCGCGGATCGTCGGCGCAGACCAGGACATCGGCGCTGGCACCTTCGCTGATCGCGTCGGCACCCAGCCAGGCGCGGGCGGCCCAGGCACCGGCGTCGAGGGCTGCCCGGGCCGGAAGACCGGCATCGTGCAGGGCCTGGATCTCGTCAACGATCCGCCCGTGCTTGATGACGCTGCCGGCGTCCGTGCCGGCATAGATGGCCACCCCTGCTTCGAAGGCCTCCAGGATGCGTTCGCCGCGGCGTTCCCAGAGTGAGCGCATGTGCGCGGCGTAGCGGGGGAACTTTGTGTCCGCCCGCGCCGCGATGGCCGGGAACGTCGCGATGTTGATGAGGGTGGGGACGATCGGCACGCCCTGTTCGACGAAACGAGGCAGGTGCCGCGGAAGCAGGCCGGTGCCGTGTTCGATGCAGTCGATCCCGGCGTCGAGCATGTCATCCAGGGTGTCCTCGGCGAAGCAGTGCGCCGTCACCCGGACGCCTTCATCATGGGCGGCCTGCACGGCGTCCTTGAGCTCCCGGCCCGGGAAGCCCGGGGCGAGGTCACCGGCGTCGCGGTCAATCCAGTCCCCCACGAGCTTGACCCAGCCGTCGCCGGCGCGGGCCTGCTTGCGTACGGCCTCCACCAGCCCCTCCGGCTCGACTTCGACGGCGAAGCCGTGCAGGTAGCGCCGGGTCCTCGCGATGTGCCGGCCGGAGCGGATGATGCGTGGCACGTCGGCACGCCGCTGCAGCCAGCGGGTGTCGTGCACGGCGCCGGCATCGCGCACCAGCAGGGCGCCGGCGTCTCGGTCGGTGATGGCCTGCGCCTCCGCCACCTGTTCCGCGACATCCCCGCCGGGGCCGAGACCGATGTGGCAGTGCGCGTCGACCAGCCCGGGGATGACCCACCCGTCCAGCACGAGGTCCGGCGTGTCGGCGGGCCGGCGGAAAGTCAGCAGACCGTCGACGGACCACAGGCCGTGGTGTTCCCGGTCCGGCCCGGTGAGGATGGGGCCGCTGAACTCGATGATGCTGGTCATGGCTTAAAGCCTAATCCTCATGGCGATCCGCCGGCCCAGGTGGTCCAGTCCGAGTTGCGCTTCGTGGGCGCGGGGGGCCGCCAACTCCGGTCCCCGTCAACACCTGTGGTAGCTTCGTCTACGACCACACGGGTGCCCTTGCAGGGGCTGAGATCGGGCTGATGCAGCCTGCGACCGTTGAACCTGTCCGGGTAATGCCGGCGAAGGAAGTGAGTATTCCCGTGAATACGCAAGAAACACAGTTGATCCCTGCCAAATATGAGACTGTCCAGGAAACACAGTCGCTGAAGTCCCATTCTTTGGCTTTCACCACGGACGAGGAACACGGCATCCGCGTTCCGGTGACCGAAATTGCCCTGGAGGATTCCCCCGGCGGGGTGAAGAATCCGCCGTTCACGATATACCGGACGGCCGGCCCCGGAAGCGATCCAGTGGTCGGCCTGGAGCCGTTCCGGTCCGAATGGATAGAATCCCGGGGCGATACCGAGCCCTACGGCGGCCGGGAACGAAACCTGCTCGACGACGGCAAGTCCGCGGTGCGCAGGGGCGCCGCGTCTGCTGAGTGGAAGGGTGCACAGCCGGTGCCCCGCCGCGCCGTCGACGGCAAGACGGTCACCCAGATGCACTACGCCCGCCAGGGGCACATCACGCCTGAGATGCGGTTCGTGGCTGTGCGGGAGAACTGCGATGTGGAGCTGGTCCGCAGCGAAGTGGCCGCAGGCCGCGCCATCATTCCCAACAGCATCAACCACCCCGAATCCGAGCCCATGATCATCGGCAAGGCCTTCCTCGTGAAGATCAACGCCAACATCGGCAACTCGGCGGTCACCAGCTCCATCGCCGAGGAAGTGGACAAGCTGCAGTGGGCCGCCCAGTGGGGCGCGGACACGGTGATGGACCTTTCCACCGGGGATGACATCCACACCACCCGTGAATGGATCATCCGCAACTCCCCCGTCCCGATCGGGACGGTGCCGATCTACCAGGCGCTGGAGAAGGTCAACGGCGAGGCCAATGACCTGACCTGGGAGATCTACCGGGACACGGTGATCGAGCAGTGTGAGCAAGGCGTGGACTACATGACCGTCCACGCCGGTGTGCTGCTGCGCTATGTGCCGTTGACCGCCAACCGGGTCACCGGGATCGTGTCCCGCGGCGGAGCGATCATGGCAGGCTGGTGCCTGGCCCACCACGAGGAAAACTTCCTGTATACGCACTTTGACGAGCTGTGCGAAATTTTCGCCAAGTACGACGTCGCGTTCTCCCTCGGTGACGGTCTGCGGCCAGGGTCGACGGCGGACGCCAACGACGCCGCCCAGTTCGCCGAACTGGACACCCTGGCCGAACTTACCAAGCGGGCGTGGAAATACGACGTGCAGGTCATGGTCGAAGGCCCGGGGCACATCCCCTTCCACCTGGTCCGTGAAAATGTGGAACGCCAGCAGGAGCTGTGCGACGGCGCCCCGTTCTACACGCTCGGGCCGCTGGTCACGGATATTGCGCCCGGGTATGACCACATCACCTCGGCGATCGGCGCCACGGAGATTGCCCGCTACGGAACCGCGATGCTCTGCTACGTCACACCCAAGGAACACCTCGGACTGCCCAACAAGGACGATGTGAAGACCGGCGTGATCACCTACAAGATCGCCGCCCATGCCGCCGACCTCGCCAAGGGCCATCCCGGAGCGCACGAACGCGACGACGCCCTGTCCAAGGCCCGGTTTGAGTTCCGCTGGCGGGACCAGTTCGCGCTGTCGCTGGACCCGGTCACGGCCGAGGCCTTCCACGATGAGACGCTCCCCGCGGAGCCGGCCAAGACGGCCCACTTCTGCTCGATGTGCGGGCCCAAGTTCTGCTCCATGCGCATCAGCCAGGACATCCGGGACGAGTACGGCTCCGCGGATTCACAGGCCGCACTCGCCGACATGGCGGCGGGAATGCGTGCGAAGAGCAGCGAGTTCCTGGCCTCGGGCGGCAAGGTCTACCTGCCTGAGCCGCAGCTTCCCGCTCAGCGCTAGCGGACCCGCCCAACTAGGTCGCAGTTAACGTCGTTTTGGGCGCCCATAACGACATTAACTGCGACCCAGTTGGGCCAGCGGGCTCAAGAGGCGTGGGCGTGCTGGCTCCGGCCGACGTCGGCGATGAAGGCCCGGATGACCCGGTCACCCTCTGCTGAATCCTGGGGCCGGTGCCCGCCCGCCGCAATGCGGTGCAGGGCGCCGGTCTCGCGGAGGTAGCCGGCGATTTCCTCGTAGAGCGGCTCCCAGCCACCGGTCAGCACCAGGGTGGGGACGCCGGGGACGATCTGCAGCGGGGCTTCCCAGGGCGGTGCCTGCAGCCGCAGCCTGCGGGCTTCACGCTGCTCTTCGGGTCCCGGGACTTCGGCCGTTCCGGCGCCGGGGCTGTGGGCGGCGAACGCCCGGCGGATGAACTCGCGCCGGAAGTCGTCATCGCTGAGGTGGTGCCGCACATCGAAGAGCGGCTGCATCAGGGCCCGGTGCGCCGCCGTCGCGGGCAGTTCCGCCGTCAGCGAGAGGCAGGCCGGTTCAACCAGGGTCAGGGACTGCACCAGGTCGGGGCGCTCGACGGCGGCCATCATCGCCGCTATGGCGCCCTGCGAATGCGCCACGACGTGGCCGCCCGACTCGCCGCGGCCGTCGTCGGCCAAGGCCCGCAGCACAATGACGGCGTCCGCGGCGAAGTCCGATTCAAGGGGTTCCGCGACGGCGTCGAAGCCGTGCCGGCGCAGGAACAGCGCGTCGTAGCCCAGCGCCATCCCGTGCTGTTTCGGCCACGCCGCGGCGCCGAAGCTGCCGGCCCCGTGGACGAAAACTACCCGCTGCTTGAACATGATCCAACCCTATGGCACCGGCCCGGCAATCAGCCCCGGCGACATAACGGTCCCGGCGTCTGGTTTGCCTGGTCGGCTACTTAATGCCGTTACTTGCTGCCGCCGAGGAACTTATCGAAGCCCTTGGGCAGGTTCAGCTGGGAGGGATCGAAATCCTCACCCTGCTGGCCGAAGGATGCCCCGGTGGGCAGTGGCTTGGGTCCGGCGGCACGCCGGGCCTCGGCCTCGCGGAGTTCCTGCGCGGCCTTGGCCGGGTTCCCGGAGCGGGCCTTTTTCTTGGGCGCGTTCTTGGCACCCTTGCGGGCACCGCCGCCGCCGCCCATGCCCGGCATACCGGGCATTCCGGGCATGCCGCCGCCGGCAGCCATCTTCTTCATCATCTTCTGCGCCTGGGCAAAGCGCTCCAGCAGGCCGTTCACCTCGGAGACGTGCACACCGGAACCACGGGCAATACGGGCGCGGCGGGAGCCATTGATGATCTTGGGCGCAACCCGTTCGTGAGGGGTCATGGACCGGACGATCGCCTCGACGCGGTCGATCTCCCGTTCATCGAACTGCTCGAGCTGCTGCCGGATGTTCTGCGCGCCGGGCATCATCATGAGCATTTTCTTCATGGAGCCCATGTTGCGGATCTGCTGCATCTGGGCGAGGAAGTCGTCCAGGGTGAAGTCTTCCTGGTCGGCGAACTTCTTCGCCATCCGGGCGGCCTCGTCCTTGTCCCAGTTCTGCTCGGCCTGCTCGATCAGGGTGAGCACGTCACCGAGGTCGAGGATACGCGAGGCCATCCGGTCCGGGTGGAAGAGCTCGAAGTCGTCCAGGCCTTCGCCGGTGGACGCGAACATGACGGGCTTGCCGGTTACGGACGCGACGGAGAGCGCGGCACCGCCGCGGGCGTCGCCGTCGAGCTTGGAGAGCACGATGCCGGTGAAGTTGACGCCTTCGTCGAAGGCCAAGGCCGTGTTGACGGCGTCCTGGCCGATCATCGAGTCGATCACGAACAGGACTTCATTCGGGACGATGGCCCGGCGGATCTGGCGCGCCTGTTCCATCATGTCCGCGTCGACGCCGGTCCGGCCGGCGGTGTCCACGATCACGACGTCGTGCAGGGTGCGGCGGGCTTCCTCGACGCCGGCGCGGGCGACGGCGACCGGGTCGCCGGCGGGGTGATCGAGCTCGGTGGAGGTGGCGCCCGGGTGCGGGGCAAACACCGGCACGCCAGCGCGCTGGCCGACGATCTGGAGCTGGTTGACGGCGTTGGGGCGCTGCAGGTCGGAGGCGACCAGCATGGGGCTGTGGCCCTGGGCCTTGAGGTACTTGGCGAGCTTGCCGGCGAGGGTGGTCTTGCCGGCACCCTGGAGGCCGGCGAGCATGATGACGGTGGGGCCGGTCTTGGCGAGGCGGATCCGGCGGGTTTCGCCGCCGAGGATCTCGACGAGTTCCTCGTTGACGATCTTCACGATCTGCTGGCCCGGATTCAGCGCGGCGTTGACCTCGGCGCCGAGGGCACGCTCGCGCACGCGGCCGGTGAATTCGCGGACCACGGGCACGGCAACGTCGGCGTCCAGCAGGGCACGCCGGATCTCGCGGACCGTGCCGTCAACGTCCGCCTCGGTCAGGCGGCCTTTGCCACGGAGGTTCTTGAAGGTTGCTGTCAACCGGTCAGAGAGTGAATTGAACACGCGCCGTGCACTTCTTTCAGTGGATCTACGGATGGCGGCCGGTCCGGCACGCCAGCGTCGCGACTGATGTTCGCCTGAACGAACCGCCTCGACAACGGGACTCGACTATCTAGGGTACCAAGACGCGCCTCCAAGATGGCATGCTGGCTTAGGTGACCAGCCAAACAACCGTGAAAACCCTGCTCATCCTCGGCGCCTCGGGCGACCTGACCGGAAGGCTGCTGCTGCCGGGGCTGGCCCGGCTGGTGGCCCGCGGGCATGCCGAGGGCCTGACGCTCGTGGGTGCAGGCTCCGATCCGTGGACGCCGGAACAGTGGCTGGACCGCGTCGAGGAGTCCTTTGCCGACGCCAATTCCCAGGCCGAGGCCCACGGCAGGCGGGAACTGAAGCGGATCCGCGAAACCACCAGCTACCACCAGCTGGACGTCACCGCCGAAGGGCAGCTCGCCGGGCTGCTGGCGCAGCTCAAGGGTCCCGTGGCCGTGTACTTCGCCCTGCCGCCGCGGATCAGCCAGCTGGCCTGCGAGGCCCTGACGCCGGAGCAGGTGCCGCCCGGAACCCGGCTGGTGATGGAGAAACCGTTCGGCTCCGATGAGGACTCTGCCCGCCACCTGAACAAGATCCTGGCCACCCTGGTCCCGGAGGACCACATCCACCGGGTGGACCACTTCCTGGGCAAGGCGACGGTGCTGAACATCCTGGGCCTGCGCTTCGCGAACACGTTCCTGGAACCCGTCTGGAACCGGCAGCACATCGAAAAAGTGGAAATCATCTTCGACGAGGACCTCGCACTGGAAGGGCGTGCGCGCTATTACGACGGCGCCGGCGCCCTCCGCGACATGATCCAGAGCCACCTGCTCCAGATCATGGCCCTGATGGCGATCGAGCCTCCGGCGTCCGTGGACGAGCGGGATCTCCGGGACGCGGTGGCCACCGTACTGCGCGCCAGCAGCATCAAGGCACCTTATGCCAAGAGCACACGCCGCGCCCGGTACACGGCAGGCACCACCGGCGGCCGCAAGGTCCCGGACTACGCCAAGGAGCACGGCGTGGACCCCGACCGGGGCACCGAAACCCTCGCCGAGGTCCAGGTGGAGATCGACAACTGGCGCTGGCAGGGCGTGCCGTTCATCCTCCGCTCGGGCAAGGCCCTGGGCGACAAGCGCAAGGAAGCCGTGGTCACCTTCCGGCCCGTGCCGCACCTGCCGCAAGGGTTCACCGGGGTGGACTCCCCCAACCAGCTGCGGATCGGATTCGGCCCGGACACGCTGCAGTTCGACGTCGATGTGAACGGCCCCGGCAACGTCCTCGCCCTGGACCGCGTCACCCTTGCGGCCGAGCTGAGCGCCTCCGAGCTGCTCCCCTACGGCGAAGTCCTGGAAGGCGTCCTCGCCGGCGATCCCCTGCTGTCCGTCCGTGCCGACACCGCGGAGGACTGCTGGCGGATGGTCGACCCCGTCCTGAAGTCGTGGGCCCGGGGAAGTGTCCCGCTGGAGGAGTACGCCGCCGGGACATCCGGTCCGGAGGGCTGGCCCACGTAAGCCATAAAATACCCGGGCACAGAAAAGCGGGCCGGCTACCTCTTCAGGCAGCCGGCCCGCTTTTGCTGGTGACGCTCTGCTAGATGGCGGCGCTAGAGCTAGATGGCGGCCGATCCGCGTTCCCCGGTGCGGACCCGCACGGCCTCAAACACATCCATCGTCCAGACCTTGCCGTCCCCGGCCCGGCCGGTGTTCGAACTGGCGATGATGACATCCAGGATGTCGTCCGCCTGTTCGTCCGTGGCCAGGACCTCTACCCGGATCTTGGGCAGCAGGTCCACGTTGTATTCGGCTCCGCGGTACACCTCGGTGTAGCCGCGCTGCCGGCCGTAGCCGCTGGCCGCGCTGACCGTGAGGCCCTGCACCCCGTAGGCCTCAAGGCCTTCCCGGATTGCATCGAGCTTTTCCGGCCGGACGATTGCTGTGATCAGTTTCATGCCCCCACACTTTCCTTGCCTGCTGCGGTCTTCTTGCCATTGGACGCCGGGTCCGCCGGGGCGGCGGCCGCGGCGGCTGTTTCTTCCGGGATCCCGGCTTCGCCCTGCGGCTTGCCGGTGATCAGTTCATGCAGCGGCTGGAAGCTTCCGCCGTGGCCGCCGACACCGAATTCGTAGGCCGTCTCTGCGTGCAGGCTGAGGTCCACGCCCACCACTTCCTGTTCCTGGGAAACCCGGAAGCCCATCGTCTTGTGGATGGCCAGGGCGATCACGGTGGTCAGGACTGCCGAGTAGGCGATGGCCGTGCCGGCCACTGCGAGCTGGGCCCACAGCTGGGTGAAGCCGCCGCCGTAGAAGAGGCCGCCGCCGACGCCCTCGACGGGGAGCGCGATGAAGCCCAGCGCGACGGTGCCGATGATGCCCGAGACCAGGTGGACGCCGACGACGTCGAGCGAGTCGTCAAAGCCCCAGCGGAACTTGAGTCCGACGGCGAGCGCGGAGGCCACACCGGCCACGACGCCGAGGCACAGTGCACCGACCGGGCTGACGTTCGCGCAGGCCGGGGTGA
The DNA here is from genome assembly GCF_054059215.1 of Arthrobacter sp. UYCu723. Lineage (NCBI taxonomy): Bacteria > Bacillati > Actinomycetota > Actinomycetes > Micrococcales > Micrococcaceae > Arthrobacter > Arthrobacter sp. UYCu723. Next base: position 3,403,749 of record NZ_JBSSBW010000001.1, on the reverse strand, counting down.
TCGCCACGAGGCCAGCAACCACACCGGAAGCTGCACCGAGCGAGGTCGGGTGTCCGTCGCGGATGCGCTCCGTGACGAGCCAGCCGAGCATGGCCGCGGCGGGGGCCGCCAGGGTGTTGACCCAGATCAGGCCGCCCTGCTCCGCCGTCGTGGCTGCGCCGCCGTTGAAGCCGAACCAGCCGAACCAGAGGATGGCAGCGCCGAGCATCACGAACGGGATGTTGTGCGGGCGGTGGTTCGGGTCCTTCCCGAAGCCCTTGCGGTTGCCGATGATCAGCACGAGGATCAGTGCGGCGACGCCGGCGTTGATGTGCACCACCGTACCGCCGGCGAAGTCAATCGCGGGGCCCAGGGCCTTGCCGATGGCGCCTTCCGGGCCGAACAGCCCGCCGCCCCAGACCATGTAGGCCAGCGGGCAGTAGACCAGCGTGACCCAGACCGGCACGAAGACCGTCCACGCGCCGAACTTTGCGCGGTCCGCGATTGCTCCGCTGATCAGTGCCACGGTGATGATGGCGAAGGTGGCTGCGTAGCCGACCTTGATGAGTCCGTCAGGGGTGGTGACGCCCTCCAGCCCGAAGGTGGCGAACGGGTTCCCTACCATCTGGAGGAAGCCCTCGCCGGAGCTCATCGAGGCGCCCCAGAGCACCCACACGACACCGACCATGCCGATGGAGATGAAGCTCATCATCATCATGTTCAGTGCAGCCTTGGCGCGCGTCATGCCGCCGTAGAAAAATGCGAGTCCTGGTGTCATGAACAGCACGAGTGCCGCCGCCACCATCAGCCATACGTGACCTGCGGTAAGTTCCATGGTGCACGTCCTCCTTGCTTGGATGCGATCTAAGGTTTGTTCCTGCGGATTGCTCCGCCTGCCCCAACGCGTTTTGCGTTCTAAGAAGAGTTTTGCCGGGCAGTGTTTCACCGGCAGAGGATTTACATTGCCGGGTTGTTACAAGAACCTCCCGGAAGTAAATGGTGCGTCTCCGCCTTGTTACGGTTATGTTTCACGCCTTTAGTTCCGCCTTCCGCGTTCCGTGATCGAGGACCACAGCATCATGAGCAAGACCCCCCGCCCCGCCGGTGAAACCCGGTCCCAGGCCGCCGGCCGCCCATCGGGCCGCGCCCGGCTCCCCCGGGACATCAAGGTGATGTTGGTTGCCGCCTTCCTGATTGCGCTCGGCTTCGGGCTGGTGGCGCCGGTCCTTCCGCAGTTCGCCACCACGTTCGACGTCGGCGCGACGGCCGCCGCCGTGATTGTGAGCATCTTCGCGTTCATGCGGCTCGTGTTCGCCCCGGCCGGCGGGGCACTGATTGTGCGGCTGGGCGAACGGCCGGTGTATGTGGCCGGTCTGCTCATTGTGGCGGCCTCCACCGCGGCCTGCGCCTTCGCCCAGGACTACTGGCAGCTGCTGGTCTTCCGCGGCCTCGGCGGTGCGGGTTCGGTGATGTTCACGGTGGCATCGATGGCCCTCGTGATCCGGCTGGCGCCACCGGAAAGCCGCGGTCGTGTCTCCGGCGCCTATGCCTCGGCTTTCCTGATCGGAAACGTCTGCGGCCCGATTGTGGGTGGCCTTCTCGCCGGCTTTGGTCTCCGCGTCCCGTTCCTCGCGTACGCGGCAGCGCTGGTCCTGGCGGCCCTCGTGGTGCAGACCCAGCTCAGCCATGTTCCGGCCGCGTCCCGGCCGGAGGGCGGGGTGGCCCCGGCGATGGAACTCCGGGAAGCCCTGCGGGACAGCGCCTACCGCGCCGCCCTGGTCTCCAGCTTCGCGAACGGCTGGGCCACCTTCGGCGTGCGGATGGCCACCGTGCCCTTGTTCGCCGTCGCGGCACTAGGGGCGGGACCGGAGGCCGCCGGCTGGGCGCTGGCCGTGTTCGCGGCAGGAAACGCGGCGGCACTGACGTTTTCCGGCCGGCTCGCCGACAACCTGGGCCGGAAACCCCTGATGCTGGCTGGCCTGCTCGTCACCGGCACCGCCACGGCCGCCATCGGCTTCACCGAGCAGCTGCCCTGGTTCCTCGTGGCGTCCGCCGTCGCGGGCATCGGCTCCGGCCTGCTCGGCCCCGCCCAGCAGGCGGCCATTGCCGATGTGATCGGCAATGAACGTTCGGGCGGCCGCGTCCTCGCCGTGTTCCAGATGACCGCGGACAGCGGCGCCATCATCGGTCCCGTGTTCGCCGGGCTGCTGGCGGACCGTCTGGGCTACGGTTGGGCTTTCGGCGTCACCGGCGGCATCTTGGTCGCCGCAGCAGCCGGCTGGCTGGTGGCCCGGGAGAGCCTCCGGGCCCAGCCCGCGGCGAAGGCCTGAGGCCGGGGGCGGCGCCACGGTCAACCGGGCGCCCCGGCCTTGGCTAAGCTGGACGGGACTTGCCAAATCTTCCGGAGGTACTGCCTTATGGCGCCAATCGACCATTCACGCGGGTATTCAGCTGCCCCCGACCCCTCCGATGATGACGGCGCGCCCAAGGGCAACAAGAAGCGCTCGCGGCTGATCGCCGCCGCAGGGATCGTCGCCGTCGTGGCAGCTGCCGCGGTGGCCATCCCGCTGACCTTCGGCGCACCCGCGCCGGGGCCGCAGTCCGCTGTCTCGAGCCCGGCCGCAACGGCCGCAAGCAGCGAACCCGCAGAAGTGGGTCCTGCCGTCACCTACTACGAGCAGGCCGGGCCACCAGCCGGTTCACCGCTGGAAAAGGTTGAACCCCTTAAGGTCGACGTGTCCAAGGACCTGGTGGGCACCTCCCTGAACAAGGGCCTGACAGGAATCTCGCTGGAGGCCACGGACCTGGCCGACCCCGATCTGAGCAGCGACAACGCCTCGATGGTGAAGCTCCTCAAGGAGATCGACCAGCCGGTCCTGCGGTTTGGCGGCAACGCCGTGGACCGCCGGTTCTTCTGGACGTCCTCCAACGAGGCCCTCCCCTCCAACTACCGCGGAGACAAGGCGCATCCCGCAGAGGCTGTCGGTCCGGCGGAACTCACCCGGGTCAAGACGCTGCTGGACGCAACGGACGCCAGGGTCAGCCTCACCGTCGACCTCGGCCACTACGACCCGAACCGCGCGGCGGACATGGTCAAGCACGCCTCGGAAATCTTCGGTGACCGGCTGCTCAGCATCACCATAGGCAACGAGCCCAACGGCTTCGTCTTCAACGATGTGAAGACCGACGGCTACAGCCTGGACCAGTACATCCGGGAGCTCAAGGACTACGCCAAGGCGATCTATGCCGTGGCCCCGAATGTGCCCATTTCAGGTCCGGGCGCCTATGACCAGAAGTGGTGGCAGCCCTTCGTCGATGCGGACATCCCGCAGAAGAAGATCCTCACGTTCCACAACTACCCGCTCTACAGCTGTGATGGCAGCGACCCCAAGGGCTCGCCCACCATGTCCAACCTGATGAGCCGGCTCATGCACGACCGTGCGGCCGATTACCAGCAGGCGGCCCTCAAGGTGGGCCAGGCGGCGGGCCTGGAAACGTGGCTCCCGGAAACCGGGATCGCAGCCTGCCCCGGCTCCAACGAGACCTCCCGCACGCACGCATCGGCACTCTGGACCGCAGACTATGCCCTCAACGCCGCGCAGCTGGGGATCACCAGGATCGGGTTCCACAGCTCCATGCTCAGCTGCAAGGGCGGCCCGCCCATGTCCGCCATCTGCAGCGCCGGCGCCTACCCTCTGGGCAACGGCCAGATGTCCGGCCGGGCCAACTTCTTCGGCATTTCGATGGTGGCCGAGCTGGAGGCCGGAAAGTTCATGAAACTGGACAGCTCCGGAGGCGGGCTGGCGTACAGCTACGCGCTGCAGAACGCTGACGGCAGCACCAGCGTCGTCATCGTCAATGAGAACGATCCGGAAAAGGCCGCCCAGACCGATGTCACGCTGAACCTTCCGGGCAAGCCGCTGACCGGCACCATGACCCAGCTCACCGGCCCCAGCTACGGGGCCGAGGACAGCACCGTGATCGACGGGGTCACGTCCGAACCGACGCCGCTGGCGGACCGCGCCACGGTGCCGGGCTTCCAGTACAAGTCCGGGACCCAGAACTTCAAGCTGACGGCCGGCACCGTGACGGTGCTGAACTTCAAGTACTGATCCTTCCCAACTGGCTCGCATTCGTTGTCGTTTTCAGCGGTCAAAACGGCAACTACTGCGAGCCAGTTGGGTTGCGGACTCAGTTCAGCAGGGCGTCGACGAAGCCCTCCGCGTCGAACGGAGCGAGGTCGTCTGCGCCCTCGCCCAGGCCGATCAGCTTGACCGGGACGCCCAGCGATCTCTGGATCGCGACGACGATCCCGCCCTTGGCGGTGCCGTCCAGCTTGGTCAGGACGATGCCGGTGATGTTGACGACTTCGGCGAAGACCCTGGCCTGGTTCAGGCCGTTCTGGCCCGTCGTCGCGTCCAGGACCAGCAGCACCTCGTCCACTTCGGCGAGTTTTTCAATGACGCGCTTGACCTTGCTCAGCTCGTCCATCAGGCCCACCTTGTTCTGCAGGCGCCCGGCGGTGTCGATCATGACGACGTCGACTTCCTGATCAATGCCCGCCTGGACCGCCTCGTAGGCGACGGACGCCGGGTCCGCCCCGTGGACGTGGGACCTGACCGTGGGGACGCCCACGCGTGCACCCCAGGTGGCAAGCTGCTCGGAGGCAGCGGCGCGGAAGGTGTCCGCGGCGCCCAGCAGCACGTCCTTGTCCTCGGCCACGAGCACGCGGGCAAGCTTGCCCACGGTGGTGGTTTTGCCGACGCCGTTGACGCCGACCACCAGCACGACGGCGGGCTTGTCGGCATGGCGCTCCACCCGCAGGCTGCGGTCCATCGTGGGGTCCACGAGCTTGATCAGTTCCTCGCGCAGCAGGGCCTTGACGTGCTCCGGGGAACGCGTGCCCAGGACTTTCACCCGTTCGCGGAGCGCGTCCACGAGCTGCATGGTCGGTTCGGTGCCGAGATCGGCGAGCAGGAGGGTCTCCTCCACCTCGTCCCAGACGTTTTCGTCGATCTTGTCCGCGGAGAGCAGGGCCAGCAGGCCCTTGCCGAAGATGTTGTTGGACTTGACGAGGCGTTCGCGCAGGCGGGTCAGGCGGCCCGCCACCGGCAGCGGCGTCTCCACCGGGACGGTTTCCAGGCCGGCCACATCGTCCGGCACCTCGACCGTTTCGAGGCCCTCCAGGTCGGCGGTCTCCGGCGCCCCGCGTTCTCGCGTTGGCGAGGGCCGGTCCTCGACGAGGGTTCCTCCGGCGGAGCCTGACTGCACGGGATCGTTCTCGTCACGCGTGCCCGGGTAGCTCGTGATGTTCTTCCGGGTCTTCATGAGGACCGGAATCAGCGCACCGAGGACCACCAGGGCAGCGAGAATGGGCAGGATAATGGGGAGGATGTCGTTCACTCCCCTAGCTTCTCACAAACGCGAAAGCGGCCGCGGAGACGCCTGGGTCCGGGGAGCGGCCCGGGCCGCCGTCCGGGCAAAGCGGGTTTCAGACCTCCGCGCGGAGCCGCTGGCTGATGACCGTGGAGACGCCGTCGCCGCGCATGGTGACACCGTAGAGCGCGTCGGCGACCTCCATGGTCCGCTTCTGGTGCGTGATGACGATCAGCTGGCTGGATTCGCGCAGTTCCTCGAAGATGGTGATAAGCCGCCCCAGGTTGGTGTCGTCCAGGGCTGCCTCCACCTCATCCATGACGTAGAACGGTGAGGGCCTGGCCTTGAAGATCGCCACGAGCAGGGCCACGGCCGTCAGCGAGCGTTCGCCACCGGAAAGCAGCGAGAGCCGTTTGATCTTCTTGCCCGCCGGGCGGGCTTCGACCTCGATGCCGGTGGTGAGCATGTCCGACGGGTCCGTCAGGACCAGCCGCCCCTCCCCGCCCGGGAACAGCCGGGCGAACACGCGGACAAACTGGGCGGACGTGTCCGCGAAGGCTTCCGCGAAGACCTTCTGCACGCGCTCGTCGACTTCCTTGATGATGTCCAGCAGGTCCTTGCGGCTGGACTTGAGGTCCTCCAGCTGCGTGCTCAGGAACTGGTGGCGTTCCTCCAGGGCGGCGAACTCCTCGAGGGCCAGCGGATTGACGCGGCCCAGCGCGGAGAGGTCACGTTCGGCACGTTTGAGCCGTTTCTCCTGCTCTTCCCGGACAAAGGGCTTTCCTTCGACGATCTCGGCGCCGTCCTCACCGACGGGGGCTCGCAGGGCAGCCCATTTGTCCGCCGCTTCCCCGGCGGGCAGGGGCACGGGCTGGTCCGGACCGTAGTCGGCCACCAGCTGATCGGCCGTGAGCCCCAGTTCCTCGACGCTCCTGAGTTCCAGGCCCTCGATCCGCAGCCGCTGCTGGGCGCGGGCCAGTTCGTCGCGGTGCACGGAGTCGGTGAGTTCCGCGAGCTCGCGGGCCAGGGCGTCGGTACCGGTGCGGACCTCGGCGAGTTCGCGGTCCATCTGCTCCCGACGCTCCTCGGCGCTGTCCCGCTCCTGCCGGGCGAGCTCAACGGAGACATCGATGAAGCCGAGCACCTGTTCGACGGCGGCGGAGACGGCGGCGGCGCGTTTCGCCTGGCGGCGGCGGCGGCGCGCGCGTTCGGCGGCTTCCTCGCGGGCGCGGCGTTCGGCGGTGGCGGCGCGTTCGAGCGAGGCCGCCCGGTTGGCGGTGGCTGTGAGTTGTTCCTCGGCGCTGCGCAGCGCGAGCCGCGCCTCCATCTCGGCGGCGCGGGCCTGCGAAGCCGCAAGGGCAAGGGCGTCACGGTGCTCGGCGGACGGCTCTTCCTCGGCGGGCGTTTCCTGGGCGGCGGCCAGCCTCGCCGCCACCGCTTCGAGGGACGCCTGTTCCGTGCGGATGTTCGCCTCGGCCTTGGCGAGGGACGCGGCGAGCCGTTCACTTTCGCCGACGGCGCTGCGCAGCACGGAATTGAGGTGTCCCAGCCGCTCGGCCACGGCCGCGAGCCGGGCGTCCGAGTCGTGGAGTTTCTCCAGGGCGGCGTCCGCGCGGTCCTGCGCTTCGGCCCGCCGTGCCTGCGCTGCGGACAGCGCGAAGCGGTTTCGCTCCAGCCCGGCGGTCACCGCGGCCAGCCTTGCGGCGGCGTCGTCGACGGCGGCCTGGACCTCCAGCAGCGAGGGTGCCTTGGCGGAGCCGCCGCTGGCCGTCAAGGCGGTAAACACGTCCCCTGCCCGGGTGACGGCTGTCAGCTCCGGCCGTCCCGTGATCAGCTCCGCGGCGGCGGCGAGATCGTCGACGACGGCGATGCCCGCCAGCAGGCCGGACAGCGGCAGTTCGGCGATGGCCGTCGGGGACCCGGCGGAGGCGACAAGGCTTGAGGCCCAGCGAGCCCCGCCCGGCAGCCCGGCGTCCGGCAGCAAGATGTCCGGCTGAGCCGGGGCGTCCGGGGCCCCCGCTACCAGCAGCAGCGAGGCGCGGCCGGCGTCGTCGTCCTTCAATCGCTGGACCGCGGCGGCGGCGGCCTCCGCGTCCTGCACCACGACGGCGTCCGCGGAGGTACCGAGGGCGGCGGCGATGGCGGCCTCGAAACCGTTCTCCACCGTGATCATGGCCGCCAGGGACCCCAGCACGCCGGGCAGCCCGGCGCCGAGCACATGGCCGGTGCCGTCCTTGCGGTTCAGGCCAAGCTGCAGGGCGTCGCGGCGCGCCACGAGGGCACCGCGTTCGCGCTCGCCCTCGCGCTCGGCCGCCTTGAGGGCGTCAATCTCGGCGATGACCGCGTCGAGGGCACCGTTGGCGTCCTCATAGTCGGCGTCGAGGGTTTCCTCGCCGTCCTCGACGCCGGCCACCTGGGATTCCAGGGCGGTGAATTCGCTCTGGGCGTGCCGGCGGCGCTCCTCCCCTGCCTTCTGGGACTCGCGGAGCCGGCCGAGTTCGGCCTGCGCCGACTCGACGCGGGACCGCGCCGCGCCGACCTGGCCGGCGAGTTTCGCCAGGCCCTCACGCCGGTCCGCGGCGGCACGGAGCAGGGCCGCGAGCCGCTTGTCCTCGGCGGCGGCCGCGTTCTCGGCGTCCTGCTTGGAGTCGGCAGCAGCGTCCAGCGCGCCGCGCCGGTCCAGGATCTGCCGCTCGAGGTCGGCCTGTTCCTCGCGTACCCGCGCGGCCTGCCGGTCCAGCTGGTCCGGGTCCCGGCCGGTGTCCGGGACCGAATCTGCCGCGCCCAGCAGCCGCCGGCGTTCCTCGGCGAGGGAGCCGAGGGACCGGAGCCTTTCGCGTCCGGCGGAGAGCTGGTACCAGTTGTCCCGGGCGGCGTTCAGCTTCGGCGTGGCCCCGGCGGCGAGCTGTTCCAGATCGGCCCGGCGCTGCCGGCCGTGTTCCAGCTCCCGCTCGACGACGGCGCGCCGGGCCTTGAGGGCTGACTCGTCGGCGACGTCCTGCTCCAGCGCGGACTGCAGCTGGACGAGATCGTCGGCGAGGAGGCGGGAACGTGCGTCGCGGACTTCGAACTGGACAGTCTGGGCCCGGCGGGCCACCGCCGCCTGCTTCCCCAGCGGGGTCAGCTGCCGCCGGATTTCCCCGGTGAGGTCGCTGAGCCGCTGCAGGTTGGCCTGCATGGCTTCGAGTTTGCGGACCGTTTTTTCCTTGCGCCGCCGGTGTTTGAGGATGCCGGCGGCTTCCTCGATGAAACCTCGCCTGTCCTCGGGCGTGGCATGCAGGACCTTGTCCAGCTGCCCCTGCCCGACGATGACGTGCATCTCCCGGCCCAGGCCGGAGTCGGAGAGGAGTTCCTGGATGTCCAGCAGCCGGCAGCCTGCGCCGTTGATGGCGTATTCCGAGCCGCCGGTCCGGAACAGGGTGCGGGAGATGGTGACTTCGCTGTAGTCGATCGGCAGGGCGCCGTCGCTGTTGTCGATGGTCAACGACACGTGGGCGCGTCCCAGCGGCGGCCGCCCGGACGTCCCGGCGAAGATGACGTCCTCCATCTTGCCGCCGCGGAGCGTCTTGGCCCCTTGCTCGCCCATGACCCATGCCAGGGCATCCACCACATTGGATTTGCCCGAGCCGTTGGGTCCGACCACGGCGGTGACGCCTGGCTCGAATTCGAAAGTCGTCGCCGAAGCGAAAGACTTGAATCCCCGGACGGTCAGGCTCTTGAGGTGCAAAGTGCTTCGGAACTCCTTCAGTGGCGGCAGTGCCGTGAATCTACGTGCCCAATCTACCCCGTGGACCACGGGAATCCGCGGATTTCCAGGGTTGCCGGTGCTGCTTGGCAGCCCGTCTACCAGCGGCCGTTGCGGGGCCTGGGCTGGCACACGGGGCAGGTGTAGGAGGACCGGTTCATGAACTGTTCCCGCTTGAGGATGCTCACCAGACCGGCGGCGGCGCAGCGCTTGCACTGCTGCCCTTCGCGGCCGTAGGCGTTGAGGGAACGGTCGAAGTAGCCGGAGGCGCCGTTGACGTTGACGTAGAGCGAATCGAAGCTTGTTCCGCCGGCGGCCAGGGCGTCCGTCATGACCTCCCGCGCGGCGTCCAGCACCCGCTCGGCGTCCGCCCGGCGCAGGGTGTCCGTGGGGCGTGCGTAATGCAGCCGCGCCTTCCAGAGAGCCTCGTCCGCGTAGATGTTGCCGATCCCCGAGACCAGCCCCTGGTCCAGCAGCGCCCGCTTGAGGCCGGTCTTCCGGGCCCGGAGGCGGCGGTAGAACTCGTCGAAGGAGAAGTACGGGTCCAGCGGGTCCCGGGCGATGTGCGAGGCTTCCTCGGCGATCAGCGGAAGCGGCGTTTCGGCGAGCCCGCCGGGACCGCCGTCGGACGTGGCGATCAGCGAGGTGAGGAACAGCCCGCCGAAAATTCGCTGGTCCACGAAGCGGAGCTGTTCCGGCATGCCCTCAGCCGGGCTCAGGCGCAGCCGGACCTTCAGGTGTTTCTCGTCCGGAACACCGGCGTCCTGCATCAGGAGCTGCCCGGACATGCCGAGGTGGGCCATGAGTGCCACGGCCGGCCGGGGGGGTCCCGATTCGGCGTCTCCCGATACGGCGGGTCCCGATACGGCGGTACCGTCCGGTGTATCGGCCAGCGGCAGCCACAGGAACTTCCCGCGCCGGACCACGTCCAGCACCCGGGCACCCTCGAGGTTGCCGGCGAAGTCCTCGGGACCGAGCGCGTGCCGGCGGACGGAGCGCGGATCCACCACGTCAACGGACGTGATGGTCCGGCCGCGTACCCAGCTCACCAGGCCGCGGCGGACAACTTCAACCTCCGGCAGTTCAGGCACAGCGCGCCTAGCTGTCGGTCTGGGTCAGCTGCCGCGTCTCCGAAGGCGTTTCGGGAACCGGTGCCGGGGGAACCGGTGCCGACGGTGCAGGGGGAACCGGTGCGGAGAGCCGGCGCCAGGCGTCCGCGGCGGCTTCCTGCTCGGCTTCCTTCTTCGAATTCCCCGAGCCGGTGCCGTAGTCCGTGCCGCCGATCCGCAGTATGGCCTCGAACGTCCGCGCGTGGTCCGGGCCGGAGCCCTCCACCGCGTAGTTGATGGTGCCCATCTGCCGGCTGGCGGCCAGCTCCTGGATGCTGGTCTTCCAGTCGGTGCCGGCGCCGAGGGCGGCAGCGTCCGCCAGCAGCGGCCCGATCAGCCGCATGACCAGCTGGCGTGCCGTCTCAATGTCGTTGGAGATGTAGGTGGCGCCGATCAGCGCCTCCATGGTGTCCGCCAGGATGGACGCCTTGTTCTTGCCCTCGGTGAGCTTCTCGCCCTGTCCGAGGAAGATGTATTCGCCCAGCCCGATGCTGCGGCCGATGCCGGCCAGTGCCCGGGTGCTGACGACGGCGGAGCGGCGCTTGGCGAGGTCCCCTTCCGGCAGCGTGGGGTTGTCACGGTACAGCGCGTCGGTGACGGAGAAGCCCAGGATGGAGTCACCCAGGAACTCGAGCCGTTCGTTGGTGGGAATGCCGCCGTTTTCGTAGGCGTAGGAACGGTGTGTGAGCGCAAGACGAAGCGTCCCGGCGTCAATAGAGACACCGAGACGCTTCAGAAGCTCTTCAGTTGAAGACATCTTATTCAGCCTGTCGGCGGATTAGACGTCTGCGACCTTGCGGCCCTTGTATTCAAGGAACAGCGCGGTGCCAGCCGAGTCGGTAACGACCTTTGCCTGGTGCGGCAGGCTGTAGGTAACCTGGCCGTTCTCGACAGTCTTCACCAGGTGGGGGGCAGTTGCCTTCCACTGGGAGCGGCGGGCGCGGGTATTCGAGCGAGACATTTTCCGCTTCGGGACAGCCACGGCTAACTCATTTCTCTCTAGTCCAACACTTACAAATCAGTTTTGCCGGTCAGGCTTAGCCAAGTCGGCTAGGGCAGCCCAGCGAGGATCTACGATCTCGTGGTGATGCCCCGGCTCGTCTTCCAGGCGAACTCCACATTCGGAGCAAAGGCCCTGGCAGTCTTCCCGGCACACCGGCTGGAACGGCAGCATGGTTACAACTGCGTCCCGCAACACCGGCTCAAGATCGATAACATCGCGCTCGACTCGATATTGCTCTTCTTCGTCTTCTTCATCCGAGAATTCAGCATCCTCGTAGAAGAAAAGTTCTTGCACATTGACCTCGAGGTCATACGCAAGGGGATCCAGGCATCGGCCACATTCGCCGGTTACTTCGACGTTTGCGGTTCCTGATACCAGAATTCCTTCGTGTACGGCCTCCAGCCGCAGGTCCAGCCCGACATCCGAGCCTTCCTGCACGCCAATGAGCGCCACACCAAGATCACCTGGTGCGGGTACATGTTCCGTCAGCGTCCGCATGCTTCCCGGACTGCGTCCGAGGTCCTTGACGTCGAACGCCAGGGGCGAACTAGCATCTCGTTTAATGAGAACTCCTGTTGAACATATGACCGACGTACTATCTTAGCCTGATCTTCCGGACGGACTCAAACCGCGGATACGCCTGGGGCTCACACCGCAAACGGCTTTGGATTCGGGCCGCGCAACCGGCAGCAGGCCGCCGAGTACCGATCAAGCTTACCCTCTGTGCGCCTAATCCTGGACAGGCCCGCCCGCGTGCAGCCGTTTCAGCACGGATCGGGGCACAAACTCCGAGACATTGCCGCCCAGAGTGAAGACTTCCTTGATCAGGGTGGACGACAAATGAAGGTAATGGGCTTCCGCCGGAAGGAAGACCGTTTCGACGCCGGTGAGCTGCCGGTTCATGGTGGCCATCGGCAGTTCGTAGTCGAAGTCCGACGACGAACGCAGGCCCTTGACGATGGCGGACACACCCCGCTGGCGGCAGTACTCGGCCAGCAGCCCCTCCCCCACCGGCTCCACAACAATGCCGCGCAGGGACGCCAGGGTTTCCCTGGCCATCTCGATCCGCTCGTCCAGGCTGAAGCGGTACTTCTTCGCGTAGTTGGTGGATACTGCCACGATCACCTCGTCGAAGAGGCCGGCTGCTCTGGCGATCACTTCCAGGTGTCCATTGTGAATGGGGTCGAAGGAGCCAGGGCATACGGCGCGTCTCATGCTCCGAACCTACCGTATCCGCGCCGCCGAGCGGGATACCATGGCTGAATGTCAGCTTCCAGCAACCCTTTCGCCGTGGCCGGGGGCGTCGTGCTCGTCACGGGCGCCGCCAGGGGCATGGGCCGGCTCTACGCGCTCCGCGCAGGCTCCCGGTGACCGCCCCGCTGCGGTTCCCGTGGCAGCGGGCCGCGACCGGCGCCAACCTGCTCTCCGCCGACGGCACCCTGGGTGTGACGATCTTTGAGGAAATGACCACGCTGGCGCTGCACACCGGCGCCATCAACCTGGGACAGGGGTTCCCGGACGAGGACGGCCCGGCGGAGATCAAGGCGGCCGCCCAGGCCGCTATCGCCGCCGGCTACAACCAGTACGCGCCGGGCAAAGGCATCATTGAACTGCGCGAGGCAATCTCCCTCCACCAGGAGCGCTTCTACGGCCTGACCCCGGACCCGCAGACTGAAATCATCGTCACCACCGGCGCCACCGAGGCCATTGCCGCCTCGCTGCTCGCCCTCGTGGGCCCCGGCGACGAGGTCCTCACCTTCGAACCCTTCTACGACTCCTACGGCGCCATCATCGGCCTCTCCGGCGCCCGCCACGTCACCGCGCCGCTGCTGGCACCGGACTTCATGCCGGATCTGGACGCCCTTGAAGCGGCGTTCAGCCACCGCACCAAGGTGGTGCTGGTCAACAACCCGCACAACCCGACCGGTGCGGTGTTCCCGCGCGGGGTGCTTGAGCGCGTCGTCGAGCTGGCCACGAAGTACGACGCCGTCATCATCACCGATGAAGTCTACGAACACCTCACCTTCGGCGTCCGCCACATCCCCCTGGCCACCCTGCCCGGAGCGGCCGAGCGCACCCTCACCATTTCCTCGGCCGGCAAGACGTTCTCCTTCACCGGCTGGAAGATCGGCTGGCTCAGCGGCCCCGAACACCTCGTCGCGGCCGCCCGGACCGTGAAGCAGTTCCTCAGCTACAGCTCCGGCACACCGTTCCAGGGCGCCATCGCTGTGGGCCTCGGCCTGCCGGACGAGTTCTACGCCGGGATCGCCGACACGCTCCAGCTCAAGCGGGACATCCTCAGCGAGGGCCTCCGCGCCGCCGGGCTGGACGTCTTCACCCCGCAGGGGACGTACTTCGTGAACGTCGACACCGCGTCGCTGGGCATCTCGGACTCCGTGGACCTGGCCCGCCGGCTGCCGGCGCTCATCGGCGTCGCAGCGATCCCGGTGCCGGTTTTCTGCCACCCGGAAGGAGCCGAGCGCACCCGCAGCCTCCTGCGCTTTGCCTTCTGCAAGCGGATTGACGTCTTGCAGGAGGCCGCCGAACGGCTGGCAACCCTGCGGGACCGGCTCTAAAAGGGTGGCCGGAACACCGGCGGCGGCGTCGCGCTTTCTGCGGACCACGGGCCAGCACGCCACGATCGAGCCCGATGAATTCACCGAGGGCGGCTTCGTGCTCAGCATCGGCGGGGCCGAGCAGTCACACGTGAACCTCACCGACCTTTCGGACATCTTCTACGAGTACCTGCGCCGGATCGGGCACGTGGTGGACCTCGCGGCGCCGTGGGGTGAGCCCATCAGCGCCCTCCACCTCGGCGCCGGGGCCCTGACGCTGGCCCGCTACATCCAGGCCACCCGGCCCGGCTCCGTGCAGTACGCGGTGGAACTGGAGCGGGAACTGCTGGACTTCGTATTGCAGCAGCTGCCCTTGCCCGAAGGCATACAGCTGCACACGCTGATCGGCGACGCCAGGGAGGCGCTGGCCGGGCTGCCTGCAGGACAGCGCTTCGACGTCGTCATCCTGGACATCTTTTCCGGCCCCGAGGCACCCGCGCATCTTGCCTGCACAGAGTTCTACCGCGAGGCCGCCGCGAAGCTGACCCCGCGCGGAGTGCTGATCGTCAACGTGGGTGACGAACCCGGGCTGACCCTGGTCCGGAGCCAGGTGGCCGCGCTGCGCCGGGCGATGACGGACGTGTCGGCCGTCGCCGAGGCCGGCATGTTCACCGGCAGGTATCCCGGCAACATCATCCTGACCGGCACGCAGACGCCGTGGCCGGAGGCGTGGACCGCGGCGCTGTTGGCCCGCGGCCCGCATCCGGCGAGGGTGCTGTCCGGCGTCGGGCTCGATGAACTCTCGGACCAGCCGGGCTGACCGGGCTGCTCCCCCGGGAGGACATGTCCAGTTCTCGCGCCCGGGGCCGGGCATAACCGGAATATGTCCATCCGCAGACCCCGGCGCGGGGCATGTCCGGGCTCCGGGGTGGCACGTCCGGACCAGGGGCGCGTCCGGTTCCAGGGCCCCCGAAGGACATGTCCAGGCCTCGCGCCCAGGACCGGGCATAACCGGTCTATGTCCATCCGCGAACCGCGGCGCGGGGCATGTCCAGGCTCCGGCGGCAGGTGCGGTGGCTCCGCCAGTGGCGGGCTACTCCCCGTCTTCCAGCACTACCTCCGGGACTTCCGGCACACTGGGCTCAGCGAACCAGAGCCGGGTCTCCCCGTACTTCCGTTCGGCAAACCGTTCCAAGCCGTCCGGCCAGGTGGGTTCGGGGCTCCGCGAGGAGCGTTCCACCACGACGACGGCACCTTCCGCCAGGTGCGGTGCGAGCTCGGCCAGCACGTCGGCCAGCGCGGGTTCCTCCAGCGGGTAGGGCGGATCCAGGAAGACAAGGTCCCAGCGGACAGCCTCCTGGGTCCGTTCGAGGAACGATTCGACCCTGGAGCGGTGCACCGAGACCACCTTGCGGCGCGCGACGGTGTTGACGAGGTCCGCGTTGCGCTGGCAGACCTCGCTGGCCTTGGCATCGAACTCCACGAGGTCCACCGTCTCGGCGCCCCGGCTGGCGCTCTCCACCCCCAGCGAACCGGAGCCGGCGTAGAGATCCAGCACGCGGGCGTCCGCCACGACCTCGAAGGCGTCCAGCCGGGAAAACAGCGCTTCCTTGACGCGGTCCGTGGTGGGGCGGGTCAGGGAGCCGGGCACGCTGACCAGCGTGGTTCCGCCCGCGGCGCCGGCGATGATGCGGCTCATCGCCGGGACCCCGTAGCTGCGTGGATTCTGCTAGCCGCGTTCAAGGAACGCCTCCTTCTCAGGGTTAAGGTATTCGTCGATTGCCTCGGCGAGCCCGGGGTGGCCCGCTAGCGACGGGTCGGCCGCCACGATCCGCTGGGCGTCCTGCCGGGCCCGGGCGATGATGTCCTCGTGTTCGAGCACCCGCAGGAGCTTCAGCGTGGACCGGCCGCCCGACTGGGAGGCACCCAGGATGTCGCCTTCACGGCGCAGCTTGAGGTCCTCCTGCGAGAGCTCGAACCCGTCCGTGGTGGCCGCAACGGCATCGAGCCGGCGGCGGCTGGGATGGCCGGGTTCCAGAGTGGTGACGAGCAGGCAGGTCCCGGGCAGGCCGCCACGGCCCACCCGGCCGCGGAGCTGGTGGAGCTGCGAGATGCCGAACCTGTCCGCGTCCAGGATCACCATGAGCGTGGCGTTGTGCACGTCCACGCCGACTTCGATCACGGTGGTGGAGACGAGCAGTTTGGTCTCGTTCGCGGTGAACGAGGCCATGGTCCCGGACTTGAGCGCAGGGTCCTGGCGGCCGTGCAGGGGCGCCACGGTCACCCCGGCGAGTGCCGGTTCGTCCCGCAACTGTTCGACGACGCCGGTCACGGACGCCAGCTCGCGCCCGCCGCCGTCGCCTGCGAGGTCGGCGGCGGACGGTTCGGTTTCCCCGGGACTGAAGTCGCCGTCGTCGTCGGTGCCGATCTTGGGACAGACGACGTAGACCTGGTGGCCGGCGTCGATCTCCTCACGGGAGCGGGACCACAGCCGGGCGAGCCACGCGGGGTGCTCGGCCAGCCCCACGACGTGCGTGGTGATGGGCGCGCGGCCGGCCGGGAGCTCGTCCAGCACGGAGGTTTCGAGGTCGCCGAAGACGGTCATGGCCACGGTCCGCGGGATCGGGGTGGCGGTCATGACCAGGAGGTGCGGAGGTTTGCAGGCCTTGGAGCGCAGGACGTCGCGCTGTTCCACGCCGAAGCGGTGCTGCTCGTCGACCACAATCAGGCCGAGGTCGTAGAAGGAGACGTTGTCGCTGAGCAGCGCGTGGGTTCCGATCACGATCCCGGCCGTTCCGGAGGCGGCATCCAGCATGGCCTGCTTCCGCGCCGCGGTGGGCATGGAGCCCGTCAGCAGGCTGACCTGGACGGCGTCGGCTCCGAGGCCGCCGAGCATCCCGTCCCGGGACAGCGGGCCGAGCGTGCGGCGGATCGACTCGAAGTGCTGGGCGGCGAGGACCTCGGTGGGTGCCAGCAGGGCCGCCTGTCCCCCGGCGTCGACCACCTGCAGCATGGCGCGCAGCGCCACGATCGTCTTGCCGGACCCCACCTCGCCCTGCAGCAGCCGGTTCATCGGGGAAGCCTGGCCGAGCTCTTCGGCGAGCGTCTTGCCGACGGCGGACTGGCCGGCTGTCAGCGTGAACGGCAGCTGGCGGTCGAAGGCGGGCAGCAGACCGCCGGCTGCCGGGCGGCGGGCGGTGGCCTCCTCGGCGGCGAGCTGGGCGCGGCGCCGTGCCAGTGCGGACTGGAGTACCAGGGCTTCCTGGTAGCGGAACCGGTCGCGGGCCCGCTGCCAGTCCGGCGGCGTCTGCGGGGCGTGGATCAGGCGGTAGGCCTCCGCGACGGGCAGGAATTTCTCCCGGGCGGCAATCTCCGCCGGCAGCGGGTCACCCAGGGCCTCGAGCTCGACGGTGTCCAGGAGCGTGGAAATCACCTTCTGGATGGACCAGCTGGTCAGCTTGGCCGTGGCCGGATACACCGGGATGGGCATGGCCGCGAGCTTTTCCGGATCCATCCCCGGCGTCTCAGGGTCCTCGTCGAGCAGCAGGAAATCAGGGTTGGTCAGCCCGAGCGCGCCGCCGTAGCGCGTGACCTTGCCGGAAAACATGGCGCGCCGGCCCGGCTGGAGTTCGGCTTTGGCCCGGAAGCCGTTGAAGAAGCTCACCTTCAGGGTGCCCGGCATCCTTGCTCCCGGGGGCCGGACGGCGCCGGCGGCTCCCCCGGCATCATCGGAGATCACGACGTCGGTCAGGGAGCCGCGGCGGGCGCGCATCTGGCGGGTGCTGTTGGAGATCACGCGGGCGATGAGCGTGACTTCCTCGTCGAGCGGGACCTCACTGATCGGGGTCAGCTCGCCGCGGCTGAGGTAGCGGCGCGGGAAGTAGTTCAGCAGCCCGCCCACGGTGGTGATGCCGAGGTGCTTCTCAATGACCGCCGCGGAGCGCTTGCCGATCCGGCGCTCCAGGCCGAGGTCCAGTTCAGCGTTCATGTCCGTCGGGGTCCCGCGGCTCAAATTCACGCGGGAGGGCGAGTTCGCTGACGGAAAAGTCCGAGGGCTCGCCGAGCGATCGGATCAGGGCCACGGCCGGGCCGGCGTCCAGAACATGGACGTGGACCCGCCAGCGGTACTGGCCGGAACTGTCGGCCGCGGCGCCCACCTGGCTCATGATGACCGAGTCGCCCATCTCATCGAGCCGCTGGCGCATCATCGCGGCATCCAGCGGCGAGAGCGTGATGGTGCACATGACTTCCACGCCCTCGTCCCGGGGCATGGCGGCGTGGATGTGCGGATCCTGGACGTCGTAGCCGTGCAGGCCGTCGAGGAGTTCGCTCTGCAGTTCCTCGCCCAGGACGGCGGAGCGCAGGCAGTCAAGGATCAGCAGCATTCCGACCCCGCCGGCGTCCACCACATGGGCGGCATGCAGGGCATCGAGCTGGTCCTCGGTGTGGATCACCGCTGCCAGGGCAGCCTCGACGGCGGCATCCAGTGCCAGTCCGAGCGTGTGGTTGCTGTCGTCGCCGTCGTGCGCTGAGTCCACGGCGGCGGCGGCGCGGGCGGCGGCTTCCATGACGGACAGCATGGTTCCCGGCACGGGATCGCTCAGCGCGGACCAGGCCCGGATCTGGGCCCGGTTGAGGGCGGCGGCCAAGAGCGGGGCGCTCAGCCGGGTGTGGCCGGCGAGTGGCTCGGCTGCGGCGCAGAGGAAAACAGCGAACAGCGTCCCGGAGTTACCGCGGGCCTGCTCCATGGCGGCCTGGCCGGCCCGTGCCAGGACCGCGCCGACGTCGTTCTGGGCCGGACCGGGGCTCCCGAAAGCGGTTTGGGCCAGGTCCCCGGCGACCAGCGGGATGGAGGCGGTGTCGGCGGTTAAGGAGGCCGTGTCCATGGCCGTGCCCGTGGCTGTGTTCGTGCTTTGCAGTGCGTGCACCGCGGCCCGGACCGTCAGGTAAAGGTTGGTGCCGGTATCGCCGTCGGCGACGGGGAAGATGTTGATGGCGTTCAGGCGGTCGCTGTGGTTCCCTAGCGTTGTTTCTGCCTTGCCCAACCACCGCTTCATCGCTTGCGCGTTGGCGGCAATTTTAGTCTGCAAAGTGATCCCATCCCACGGTGTCAGCGGGCCGGCCCGCGATCTTGACGCCCGCGCTGTCCAGAGGTGCAGGGGCTTCTATCGAGCCTATCGCAGTGAAACCGGGAGGCAGCTGAAGGCCTGCGGGGAATGTGGCGAGCAGTCCGTGGTCTTCCCCGCCGCCCAGGACCCAGGCCAGCGGGTCAGTGCCAAGCAGCGTCGACGCCGGCAGCAAGGGAACGGCGAGTTCCTTCAGTGCGGCGGCGTCCAGGTTGAGCACCGCGCGGCTGGCTGCCGCCATGCGGCCGCCGTCCCGCACCAGGCCGTCGGAGATGTCCATCATCGCCGTGGCCCCGGCTTCCCTGGCCAGCGGACCGGCGGCGAGCGGTGGCCGGGGCCGGCATTGGGTGTCCATCAGGGCCCGCTGCTCCCCGCTGAGCGAGTGGACGCCGGTGTCCGATTCGAGCAGGGCCAGCCCGGCGGCCGCCCGTCCCACGGTTCCCGCCAGCGCCAGTGTGTCCCCGGGGCGGGCTCCGGAGCGCAGCACCGGTTCCCTGCCGTCCAGGGTCCCCAGTATCGCGACGCTGACAGCCAGCTCCCGCCCGCGGCCCAGGTCTCCCCCGGCCACGGCGCAGTCCGGGGCGCCAAGTTCCCGGATGCCGGCGGTCAGTCCGTCCGCGAAGTCCTCCACCCAGGAGACGGCCGTTTCCGGCGGCATCGTCAGGCTCACCACCATGGCCGTGGCGCGGGCTCCCATGGCGTTGATGTCGCTGAGGTTTTGCGCGGCGGCCTTCCAGCCGACGTCGTATCCGCTGGTCCGGTAACCGTTCTTCCATTCGAGCCGGAAGTCCTGGTCCGCCACCTGGGTGTCGATGCTGATCACGGTCCGGCCGTCGGGCACCGCCACGATGGCGGCGTCGTCCCCCGGGCCAAGCAGGACCGCCAGGTTGCCGCCGGTGCCGCGGTTGAGCCGGGGGAAGATCCGTTCGAGGAGCTCGGACTCGGAGAGCGCGGCAACGGTCAGGGAAGCTTCGGGCACGGTGGAGTCGGGCACGGTGGAGTCGGGCACAGTCGATTCAGGCACAGCCCTACGCTACCGCGGGGGCCGGACAACAGACTCACGGGACGGGACGGGACGGGACGGGACGGCAGGACCCCCCGGCAGGCACCCCGGCAGGATCCCCGGCGGGGTGGGGTCGCCGCGGACGCAGATTCACACCGCGTTGAGGGCGTCCAGTACGATCGATGGGTCAGCGGCCTAAACTCTTTCGGGGGAATCACCATGCCTAGTGTCATGCCAATTTTCGGGACCCGTCCCGAAGCTATCAAGATGGCCCCTATAGTTGCCGCCCTTCAGGAATCTGAGCATTTCGACTGCGTCGTCACGGTCACGGGTCAGCATCGCGAGATGCTCGATCAAGTCAACCAGCTCTTCGGCATTGTGCCGGATCATGATCTGAATATTCTGCAGCAGCGCCAGTCACTCTCCGCCATCATGACCCGGACCATCGATGGGCTGGACAAACTCTTCGCAGCCAACAAGCCAGACGTCGTCATCGTTCAGGGTGACACGACGACGTCCACCGCCGGCGCCATCGCAGCGTTCTACCATGGCATCCCCGTGGTGCACGTTGAAGCAGGCCTTCGCAGCGGAGACCTGTTCTCCCCGTTTCCGGAGGAGGCAAACCGCAAAATCACCAGTCAAATCGCCAGCCTCCACCTTGCACCCACAAGCGTGAGCAAGGCCAACCTCGTCGCCGAGGGAATCGACCCTGCCAACATCGTCATTACCGGAAACTCTGTCATCGACGCCTTGCTCACCACGGTCGGCAAGCAGATCCCATTCACGGACCCGCAGCTTGAGGAACTCGCTGCCAGCGGCAGGAAGATCCTCCTGGTCACCACCCACCGGCGTGAAAACCAGGGAGGCGCCATGCAGGGCGTGGGCCGGGCCCTGGCCAGAATCGCGGAAGCCGAACCGGATCTGATGATCGTGCTGCCGGCCCACAAGAACCCGGTGGTCCGCGAAGCTGTGCTCCCGGCGTTGGCAGGCTTATCCAACGTCATTGTGACCGAGCCGCTGGCCTACGGTGAATTCACCCGGATGCTTTCCCTCGCCCACATCGTCCTGACGGACTCGGGAGGTGTGCAGGAAGAGGCCCCCAGCCTCGGAAAGCCCGTCCTCGTCATGCGGGACAACACTGAACGGCCCGAAGCGGTCGACGCCGGCACCGTGGCCTTGATCGGGACAGACGAAGAGGTCATCTTCAAGGAAGTCGACCGTCTCCTGCATGATCAGGAACATTTTGACTCCATGGCCAATGCGGTCAATCCTTACGGCGACGGCCGCGCATCCGAGCGGACAGTCGCGGCCGTGGCCGCCATGCTAAACCTCGGTCCACGCCTCCCCGAATTCGGCCAGTAGCTGCGGGCCGGCTGACGTATCTTGAGGGGTAGCCGAGCCCCCAAGAGCGTGGGTCGAAAGGGTCTCCGTGACTCAGGCGCCCTTCCTTTAGGCTTCTGCGGTGGCCAGGATCCCGGTGGTTTCCCGGTATTTGAAGAGTTTGAGCAGGTTGTGGCAACCCGCCGGGAGCTCCCGTTCGCGGGCGGCTTCCCCACCGGGACCGCCACCCGGCCTACTGGGCCTGCTACGACCGGAAACGCGGCAAAGGCAAACGCCACAACCAGGCCCTCGTCGTCCTCGCCAGGAGACGCTGCGATACCCTCTACAGCATGCTTCGGGACTGAACCCTCCACCAGCCGAGAACCACCGCAGTGACCTGATAGAACCCCAAGGATCTCCGTACAGCAGCCACCGCCCGATTGGAAGATTCAGGAGGCCGGCGACGGGCTGGGCACGGAGCCGCTAGGATTCGCATACCCCAGACGCCCCTATGAGTCAGAAGGTGGGACCAATGCATCTTGACGAGGTCATCGACCAGTTTCATCGAGCGGTAAATCAGTTTGCTAAAGGCGACCCGGAACCCGTCAAGGCCATTTTCTCCCACAGCGGGGATGTCTCCCTTGCTAATCCCTGGGGCCCTCCGGTGGTGGGCTGGGAGCGAGTATCAGAGGCCCTCGATTCAGCGGCGGCACGGTTCAAAGATGGACGCGTCACCGCTTTTGATGCCCTCACCAAGCACGTCACTACCGATCTCGCCTGCTTCCTGGACATAGAACACTGGCAGGCCAAGGTCGGAGGAGGAGACAAAATATCGCCGTTTGATCTGCGGGTAACGAGCATTTATCGCCTTGAAGGTGACACTTGGGCACTTGTGCACCGCCACGCAAACCCAATCACCACACCGCAGGCACCGGACGCCGTGCTGCGAAAATAGCGCACGGGATTCACGCGATCCGAATCCACCCCGGGGTTGCAGACGCACATGGCCGGCCGGACAAACGGCCGTGCGCTCGACGCCGAGCCCCATTGTCCCGGGCGTGCCCCGGTCCAGGGTGCGACATGCCCTCCCATGCATCTTGACGAAAACCATAGCGGCACCCCGTGTTTGTGCCAGCCCGTCGCGATGAAGAACTCGGTCCCACCGGCGGTCTCGATTTCCGTGACATATTCGTGGTTGGCTGCTTCACAATGCCCGGCATCAATGGTCCATTGGAAGGGCATCTGTCCCACGCGCCGGGTGGTGTGTTCGATCATCGAGGCCAGTGGCCGCCTCCGCCCGGGCCTTCCGGGCGGCTTCGCCCTCCATGGGACTTGCGGGCAGCGGCCAGCGTCGCAAGCCGCGATTCCCTGTCCGCCAGAGCCTCCGGCAGCTGGTCCCCGCGCTTGCCCGCACCGTACCGGTTGTCCCTCGGCCGCGTCCACGGCCTGGGGCCGGGCCAGCAAATCGCTGACCTCGTCGGCAAGGATCCTCTGCTTCTCCGTCAGCCTCGCGTAGCTCATCACCTTGCGCCCGGAGGAGCTGGCCCGCACCTTCGTCCCGCCCAACGCGACCCTCCTCCGAGAGACCATGCCCGGGGCCCGGCAGAGCCCCGGGGCCTGGAGGACCACATGGCCCAACGCGGCCAGGTGTTACCGCGCACGTTATTTGACGACGGGTCGGTCACGTTGTCTGACGATGGAGCCCTCTTCTTCGGTCCTTCGCGTTACACGGTTTGACGATCGAGGCGTGAGCAATGACCGCGTCAGCATGACGATGAGCCACCCGCCTTCGTGCAGCGCGTCGAGCCGTGTGCTCGTGGGCCGCCGGAGGGTCTTCCAGCCCGTGGTGCGCCCCGACGAGCCAAGCCCCTGTGTGGTCAGCGCTGTGAACGCGCGGCCAGGGGCTCCTGGCTGGCCCAGGCCATGTGCGGTGCACAGTCGGCGCCGGCGGATCTCTGCCGTCGCGCATCCGAGCGATTCACACGGGATTTGAGCGCGTCAACATGCCGACGGGGCCGCCCGACGTGGGCTGGACAGCACACGTCACCTTGACGATGCGCGTCGGCACCGACGATGACGCCTACGGCGTCAAATAACGTGCGCGGTAACACCAGGTGACGTTGGCGGAACCGTCCAATGGACCGGAAAACCGGAACCTGCTGTCCGGCGAGCCAACGGAACGCGACCACCTCCTCACAGCCCCGTTCCAGCTCCCGTGAGGAGCGCACCCCGACGCAGCATCCGTGGAGCAGGACCCGGACGATGAGCCGCGGATCGCACGGCGGCTGTCCCTTCGCCTTCGCATACGAGCCGTAGAACCGGGCCGGATCCAGTTCCTCGGCGACGACTTCGGCAATGAACCGGGCCAAATTTTTCTGCGGCAGCCACTCGTCCAGCGACGGCGGCACCAGCATCACCGTCTCCGGCCGAAACGCCCATGGACAGCGACGAGCCATCTCAGAAAGCGCCCTCGCGAGCCACCTTCCCGCAACCCCGCGCAATGTCCGCGTCTGCCGCCCAAGGTTTTCCCAAGCTGCCCTGTCTAGCGTCTGTCCTATCCCTAGGACCAGTGCCGCCAGGAGGCGCAGATGGATCGCAGAACAGCACCTATCCTCCTCCCCGCGACCAGGTCCCTTGCGAGGCACTCTAGCCAGGGGCGCCCGCGTGCTTCTTTCCTGCGGCCCCGCACCACACTGATTCAATCCCTCATCTTGGGGCCGACGGCCGGCAGGCATCGGGCTGGCCGCGGCGGAACGCGGGGGCCAGTGATCCTGGGGGCGCCGCGTGTTGGAATTCTCCGCGCGTCCGCGCTTCTGGTGACAGTCCTGCTGATCATGGGGTACGTGGCGACGGCTCCGCAAACCTACTCGGGCGCGGCCGGATCGCACGTTCACTCGGCGGCGCTGCCGGCTCCGCAAGACTCCGCAGGCGTGGCCGGACCGCACCTGCACGTCCCCGAGGTGCTGCCGGCTGCCGCGACGGAGGCACTTCCGGCTCCAATGCCACGGACCGGGTGGACGGCTTCGTCCAGCGACGAGGAGATCTCCGGCCAGAACGGCCGCGCCAGCAATGTGCTCGACGGGGACGCCGCCACCTTCTGGCACAGCAAGTGGACCGCTCCTGCCGGCCCGTTGCCGCACACCATCACGATCGACACTAAGGCGACGCAAAGCATCTCGGGGTTCCGCTATCTCCCGCGTTCCACCACCGCGAACGGGCGGGTCGGCAGCTTCGAGATCCTGGTGAGCACCGATGGCACCACCTGGAGTGCCCCGGTGGCTCAGGGGACCTGGGCGGACAGCAGTGCGGAGAAGACGGTGACCTTCACCGCGGTCAGCGCACGGTACGTCCGGCTGATCGCAACCGCTGAGGCCGGCGACCGCGGTCCGTGGAGCAGCGCCGCCGAGATAAACCTGGTCGCCGGGCAAACCGCACCCCCTACCACCGAGATCAACCTGCTCGCCGGGCAAACCGCACCCGCTGCCGCCGAGATCAACCTGCTCGCCGGGCAAACCGCACCCGCTGCCGCCGAGATCAACCTGCTCGCCGGGCAAACCGCACCCGCTGCCGCCGAGCTCGTCGGCCCGTCGCGGGGGTCCTGGGGTCCCACGATCAATTTCCCGATCGTCCCGGTCGCAGCGGCGCTATTGCCCGGCAACAAGCTGCTGACCTGGTCCGCCTATTCCCCCACCGCTTTCGGTGGCAACAGGGGCTACACCCAGACGTCCATCCTGGACCTCACCACCGGCAAGGTGAGCCAGACCCGGGTGTCCAACACCGGTCACGACATGTTCTGCCCCGGGACCTCGCTGCTACCGGACGGCAGGATTATGGTCAGCGGCGGCGCCAGCAGCACGAAAACCAGCCTGTACAACCCTGCGACGAACACCTGGAGCCCGGGGCCGGACATGAAGATCGCCCGCGGCTACCAGAGCAACGTGACCACCTCCACCGGTGAGGTGTTCACCATCGGCGGGTCGTGGTCCGGCGGTACCGGCAACAAGAACGGCGAGGTGTGGTCCGCCGCCGGCGGCTGGCGAACGCTGCCGAACGTGCTGGTCGACAAGATCCTGACCGCCGATCCCCGCGGCGAGTACCGTGCCGACAATCACGCCTGGTTGTTTGCCGCCAGCGGTGGCCGCGTGTTCCAGGCGGGCCCGAGCCGCCAGATGAACTGGATCTCCACCACCGGCAAGGGCAGCATCACCTCGGCCGGTCCGCGCGCAGATAGCCAAGACGCGATGAACGGCGACGCCGTGATGTACGACGTCGGAAAGATCCTCACCGTGGGCGGGTCGACCGCCTACTCCAATACCCCGGCTACGGCGCGGGCGTACACCATCGACATCAACAACGGGGTCAAGGTGGCCCGGACCGCAGACATGGGAGTGACCCGGTCGTTCGCGAGCGGAGTCGCACTGCCCGATGGCCAGGTGCTCGTGGTCGGCGGTCAGGCCACCCCGGTTCCGTTCACGGACACAGCCGCCAGGATGGCCCCGGAAATCTGGAACCCGGCCACCGGAAAGTGGACCACGCTGGCCCCGATGGCCATCCCCCGGACGTATCACAGCATCGGCATGCTGCTTCCCGATGGCAAGGTCTTCGTCGGCGGTGGCGGGCTGTGCAACACCTGTACCACCAACCATCTGGACGGCGAAATTTTCACCCCTCCCTACCTGCTGAACGCCGACGGGAGTGCCCGCACCCGGCCGGCGATTGTGACCGCACCGGCCACCGCCGCGACCGGCAGCACGATCGCGGTGACAACCAAAGCGCCCGTCACCAACTTCTCCCTGATGCGGATGAGCACCGTGACCCACACCGTGAACACCGACCAGCGGCGGATCCCGCTGACCGCAACTTCGGTGTCGGGCAACACCGCGTCGCTGACGTTGCCGGCGGACAGCGGCGTGCTGGTGCCGGGCACCTATATGCTTTTCGCAATGGACGCCAACGGGGTGCCCAGCGTCGCCTCGACGATCAGGATCACCGTTTCGGCAGGTTCTTCGGGAGGTTCTTCGGGAGGTTCTACGGCAGGTTCTGCGACTGAACCAGGGACACAAATTCCAATAACGCCGTTCCGGGCGTTGGATACCCGTAAAGGTGCCCCGGTCGGTGCTGACTCGTCGGTGTCCTTCCAGGTCGGCGGCGTGAGCGGGATCCCGGCGAATGTCTCTGCCGTGACGTTCAACCTCACTGTGACCGAGCCCCGGTCCTTCGGCTTCGCCGCCGCGTATGCCTCCGGCGCTGCGCGCCCGAACGCTTCCAACTTGAACTTCGCCAGGGGCCAGACTGTCCCGAACTCGGTGACCGTTCCCGTAGGTGCGGACGGGAAGGTCACGCTCTTCAACCGCTCCTCAGGCACCACCCACTTCATCGCCGACGTCTCCGGTTATTACATTGCGGGCACCCCGACGGCGGCTGGTGCGTTCAAGCCCACAGCACCGTTCCGGGCGTTGGACACCCGCAGCCGCGCCGCGGTCGGTGCTGACTCGTCGGTGTCCTTCCAGGTCGGCGGGGCGAACGGGATCCCGGCGAATGTCTCGGCCGTGACGTTCAACCTCACCGTGACCGAGCCCCGGTCCTTCGGCTTCGCCGCCGCCTACGCCTCCGGCGCTGCGCGCCCGAACGCCTCCAACTTGAACTTCGCCACGGGCCAGACTGTCCCGAACTCGGTGACCGTTCCCGTAGGTGCGGACGGGAAGGTCACGCTCTTCAACCGCTCCTCGGGTACCACACACTTCATCGCCGACGTCTCCGGTTATTACATTGCGGGCACCCCGACCGTGGCTGGTGCGTTCAAGCCCACAGCACCGTTCCGGGCGTTGGATACCCGCAGCCGCGCCGCGGTCGGTGCTGACTCGACGGTGTCCTTCCAGGTCGGCGGGGCGAACGGGATCCCGGCGAAGGTCTCGGCCGTGACGTTCAACCTCACTGTGACCGAGCCCCGGTCCTTCGGCTTCGCTGCCGCTTACGCCGGCACTGCGCGCCCGAACGCTTCCAACTTGAACTTCGCCACGGGCCAGACTGTCCCGAACTCGGTGACCGTTCCCGTAGGTGCGGACGGGAAGGTCACGCTCTTCAACCGCTCCTCGGGAACGACCCACTTCATCGCCGACGTCTCCGGCTACTACATCGCCGGCCCCCCGAAATGACGTGACAGCGCCTACGACGCGAGCTGTTCGATGATAAGTGATGGAACAGCAAACGTGCGCCAACACGCATTTTGTCCCGAGATTCCCGGACCATCAGCAAAGCACGGATGATGACGAAAGCTGCCACCAGCTAATCGTGAGGTCGGGAGATCGAGCCTCCCCACCGCTACCAACTAAGACCCCCGGAATCCTCGTGATTCCGGGGTCTTTTGTTTGTGGGCGGGATTGGGTCCGCGCGTTCCTCCCGGGATGCCCCTCCGACCAATAACCGCGTCACTGCGCGCAATCTCAGCGTCTACGCCGCCGCCCGCAGGTTTTCCCATGCTGCTCTGGCTAGCGTCTCCAATTACAGGGTACTCGTGCCGCAAGGAGGCGCAGATGGATAGCACATCTGGTCGCTTCCCCGTGGGCAGGGCGCCCGGCAGCAGCGCTCGTCATAGGCGTCCGCATGCTGGCCGGTCCCTGGCATCTGCCGCAAGTACTCCCGCTGGAACGCGACAAGCATCGCTGGCCTTCGCCCCTGATACTTTCCGGCCGCGCCGCACTTCGCTGATCTCCCTCCTCGCGGTGCCGGCCGGTGGCAGGCACCGGGCTGGCCGCAGCAGGCCGCCGGGTGCAGCGTTCCTGGTGGGGCGGCCTATGGGATTTCGTCTCTCGTCCACTTTTCTGGTCGTACTCCTGGTTATCGTGAGAGAGGGGGTCTCGGCTCCGCACGATTCCTCGAGTGCTGCCGGGTCGCACCTGCACGCGGGGTCGGTTACCTACGACTCCGCGGGCGCGGCCGGTTCGCACATTCACAATGCGGTTCTGCCGGCTGCCGCGATGGAGGCGGCTCCGGCTGCATTGCCGCGGACCGGGTGGACGGCTACGGCCAGCGATGAAGAGGTTACCCGCACGAACGGCCGCGCCGCCAATGTGCTTGACGGCAATGCTGCCACGATGTGGCACAGCAGGTGGTACCCGGCGCCGGCGGCACCGCTGCCGCACAGCATCACGATCGACACCAAGGCGACACGAAGCATCTCGGGGCTGCGCTATCTCCCGCGTACTGACCTCGCGAACGGGCGGGTCGGCAGCTTCGAGATCCTGGTGAGCACCAACGGCACCACCTGGAGTGCCCCGGTGGCTCACGGGACCTGGGCGGACAGCAGTGCGGAGAAGACGGTGACCTTCACTGCGGTCAGCGCACGGTACGTCCGGCTGATCGCGACCACTGAGGCCGGCAACCGCGGTCCGTGGAGCAGTGCCGCCGAGATCAACCTGCTCGCCGGGCAATTCGCACCCCCTACCGGCGTGCTGTCCCGGACTGGGTGGACGGCTTCGGCCAGCGATGAAGAAGTCACCCGCACAAACGGCCGCGCGGGAAATGTTCTCGACGGCAGTGCGGCCACCATGTGGCACAGCCGGTGGTACCCGGCGCCGGCCGCGCCGCTGCCGCACTCCATCACGATCGACACCAAGGCCACGCGCAGCATCTCAGGTTTCCGCTACCTCCCGCGTTCTGAGGGAACGAACGGGCGGGTCGGCAAATACTCGATCGGAGTCAGCACGAACGGACTCACCTGGAGCGTGGTCGCCAGCGGTGCCTGGCCGGACACGAGTGCGGAGAAGACGGTGAACTTCGCCGCGGTCAGCGCCCGGTACGTCCGGCTGACCGCGACCACCGAGGCCGGCAACCGCGGTCCGTGGAGCAGCGCCGCCGAGATCAATCTCCTCGGCCCGTCGCAGGGGTCCTGGGGTCCGACGATCAGCTTCCCGATCGTCCCGGTCGCGGCGGCGCTATTGCCCGGCAACAAGCTGCTGACCTGGTCCGCCTATTCCCCCACCGCTTTCGGTGGCAACAGGGGCTACACCCAGACGTCCATCCTGGACCTCACCACCGGCAAGGTGAGCCAGACCCAGGTGTCCAACACCGGTCACGACATGTTCTGCCCCGGGACCTCGCTGCTACCGGATGGCAGGATCATGGTCAGCGGCGGCAGCAGCAGCACGAAAACCAGCCTGTACAACCCTGCGACGAACACCTGGAGCCCGGGGCCGGACATGAAGATCGCCCGCGGCTACCACAGCAACGTGACCACCTCCACCGGCGAGGTGTTCACCATCGGCGGGTCGTGGTCCGGCGGTATCGGCAACAAGAACGGCGAGGTGTGGTCCGCCGCCGGCGGCTGGCGAAAGCTGCCGAATGTCCTGGTGGACAACATCCTGACCGATGATCCCCGTGGCGGCTTCACTTCCGACAATCACCCCTGGTTGTTTGCCGCCCCCGGTGGCCGGGTGTTCCACGCCGGGCCGAGCCGCCAGATGAACTGGATCTCCACCACCGGCCAAGGCAGCATCACCTCGGCCGGACTCCGGGCTGACAGCTCGGACGCGATGAACGGCGACGCCGTGATGTACGACGTCGGAAAGATCCTCACCGTGGGCGGGTCGACCGCCTACAATAGCATCCCGGCTACGGCGCGGGCGTACACGATCGACATCAATAACGCGGTCAAAGTGGCCCGGACCGCAGACATGGCCGTCACCCGGTCGTACGCGAACGGGGTCGCGCTGCCCGATGGCCAGGTGCTCGTGGTCGGCGGTCAGGCCACCCCGGTTCAGTTCACGGACACCGGCGCCAGGATGGCCCCGGAAATCTGGAACCCGGCAACCGGAAAGTGGACCACGCTGGCCCCGATGGCCATCCCCCGGACATATCACAGCGTCGGCCTGCTGCTTCCCGATGGCCGGGTCTTCGTCGGCGGTGGCGGGCTGTGCAACACCTGTACGACCAACCATCTGGACGGCGAGATTTTCACCCCGCCCTACCTGCTGAACGCTGACGGCAGTGCACGCACCCGGCCAGCGATTGTGACCGCACCGGCCACCGCCGCGGCCGGCAGCACCATTAACGTGACCACCGGAGCGCCCGTCACCAACTTCTCCCTGATGCGGATGAGCACCGTGACCCACACCGTCAACACCGACCAGCGGCGGATCCCGCTGACCGCGACCTCGGTGTCGGGCAACACCGCGTCGCTGACGTTGCCGGCGGACCGCGGCGTGCTGGTGCCGGGCACGTATATGCTCTTCGCCATGGACGCCAACGGGGTGCCCAGCGTCGCCTCGACGATCATGATCAAGTGAAACTCTTGAACCTGGGCCGTGGTTTCGCGGGTCAAGCGTTTGCTGAATATTTGATCCACGCCGGGCCTGGCCTTTGCCAGAACAGCGGTATGAGCAGGTTGTGGCATCCCGCCAGGAGCCCCAATTCACGGACGGCTTGCTCGAGCCCACGCAGGAGCACGTGTTTTCGCTGGCGGGTATGGATCTGCCCGAAGACCGGTTCAGCGATCGCCTTGCGCCGCGCGTAGACGGCCCGGCCCCTCTTGGTTTTGAGTTTCCTCGCCATGCGTTCCTTGAGTGTGGCGTTGGCCGGAATCCGCCCCAGGCGTGTCCGGGACGATCTGGGATCCACTTCTGCCGCCCAAGGTTTTTCCATGCTGCCCGGCCTAGCGTCAGTCGTGTCCCCTCAGACCAGTGCCGCCAGGAGGCGCAGATGGATCGTTACGTAGCACCGATCCCCCTCTCCGTGACCCGGTCCCTTGGGAGGCACTCTAGTCATGGGCACCCGCGTGATTCCTACCGGCGGCCCCACACCACACTGATTCAATCCCTCATTTTGGGGCCAACGGCCGGCAGGCATCGGGCTGGCCGCGGCGGAACGCGGGGGCCAGTGGTCCTGGGGGCGCCGCGTGTTGGAATTCTCCGCGCGTCCACACTTCTGGTGACAGTACTGCTGATCATGGGATACGTGGCGGTGGCTCCGCAAGCCTCCTCGGGCGCGACCGGACAGCACGTGCACTCGGCGGCGCTGCCGGCCGCCGCGAGGGAGGTGGCTCTGCAAGACTCCGCGGGCGTGGCCGGACCACACCTGCACATCCCCGCGGTTCTGCCGGCCGCCGCGACGGAGGCGCTTCCGGCTTCATTGCCACGGACCGGGTGGACGGCTTCGGCCAGCGATGAAGAAGTCACCCGCACAAACGGCCGCGCGGGAAATGTTCTCGACGGCAGTGCGGCCACCATGTGGCACAGCAGGTGGTCCCCGGCGCCGGCCGCGCCGCTGCCGCACTCCATCACGATCGACACCAAGGCCACGCGAAGCATCTCAGGTTTCCGCTACCTCCCGCGTTCTGCGGGAACGAACGGGCGGGTCGGCAAATACTCGATCGGAGTCAGCACGAACGGACTCACCTGGAGCGTGGTCGCCAGCGGTGCCTGGCCGGACACGAGTGCGGAGAAGACGGTGAACTTCGCCGCGGTCAGCGCCCGGTACGTCCGGCTGACCGCGACCACCGAGGCCGGCAACCGCGGTCCGTGGAGCAGCGCCGCCGAGATCAATCTCCTCGGCCCGTCGCAGGGGTCCTGGGGTCCGACGATCAGCTTCCCGATCGTCCCGGTCGCGGCGGCGCTATTGCCCGGCAACAAGCTGCTGACCTGGTCCGCCTATTCCCCCACCGCTTTCGGTGGCAACAGGGGCTACACCCAGACGTCCATCCTGGACCTCACCACCGGCAAGGTGAGCCAGACCCAGGTGTCCAACACCGGTCACGACATGTTCTGCCCCGGGACCTCGCTGCTACCGGATGGCAGGATCATGGTCAGCGGCGGCAGCAGCAGCACGAAAACCAGCCTGTACAACCCTGCGACGAACACCTGGAGCCCGGGGCCGGACATGAAGATCGCCCGCGGCTACCACAGCAACGTGACCACCTCCACCGGCGAGGTGTTCACCATCGGCGGGTCGTGGTCCGGCGGTATCGGCAACAAGAACGGCGAGGTGTGGTCCGCCGCCGGCGGCTGGCGAAAGCTGCCGAATGTCCTGGTGGACAACATCCTGACCGATGATCCCCGTGGCGGCTTCACTTCCGACAATCACCCCTGGTTGTTTGCCGCCCCCGGTGGCCGGGTGTTCCACGCCGGGCCGAGCCGCCAGATGAACTGGATCTCCACCACCGGCAACGGCAGCATCACCTCGGCCGGTCTGCGCTCCGATAGCCCGGACGCGATGAACGGCGACGCCGTGATGTACGACGTCGGAAAGATCCTCACCGTGGGCGGGTCGACCGCCTACAATAGCATCCCGGCTACGGCGCGGGCCTACACGATCGACATCAACAACGGGGTAAAGGTTACCCGCACCGCAGACATGGCCGTGACCCGGTCGTACGCGAACGGGGTCGCGCTGCCCGATGGCCAGGTGCTGGTGGTCGGCGGTCAGGCCACCCCGGTTCAGTTCACGGACACCGGCGCCAGGATGGCCCCGGAAATCTGGAACCCGGCAACCGGAAAGTGGACCACGCTGGCCCCGATGGCCATCCCCCGGACGTATCACAGCGTCGGCCTGCTGCTTCCCGATGGCAAGGTCTTCGTCGGCGGTGGCGGGCTGTGCAACACCTGTACGACCAACCATCTGGACGGCGAGATTTTCACGCCGCCGTACCTGCTGAACGCCGACGGCAGTGCCCGCACCCGGCCGGCGATTGTGACCGCACCGGCAACCGCCGCGGCCGGCAGCACAATTTCGGTGACCACCAAATCGCCGGTCACCAAGTTTTCCCTGATGCGGATGAGCACGGTGACCCACACCGTCAACACCGACCAGCGGCGGATCCCGCTGACCGCAACATCGGTGTCGGGCAACACCGCGTCGCTGAAATTGCCGGCGGACCGCGGCGTGCTGGTGCCGGGCACCTACATGCTCTTCGCAATGGACGCCAACGGGGTGCCCAGCGTCGCCTCGACGATCAACATCAAGTGATGACGACGACCGTCCGCATCAACCCATTGGCTGATGCGGACGGTCACTTTGTCACTTGACCCTCCGCATGGACCGGACGGGTGAGCCGTGAGTTCAGCTCCGAAAGATCTCCTCCAGCCACTGTTCGCCGGTGGCTCGCATATCGAACCGCCGGACGTATTCGGCCGCCGCCAGGGACTCCTCCTCATGCGCTTCCGGAGAGCTGTTGAGCGCGGAGACGAACTCTCGAACCTGGGACGTGGTCTCGCGGGTCCAGCGTTTGCTGAATATTTGATCCACGCCGGGCCTTTGCCAGAACAGCGGTATGGAACCTGATGCCATTCCCTCGGCGGGGGCAAGGTGGAAGCTTTCGTCCGAGCTGGGCGAGAGAATGTATCCGATCTTGCGCATCCAGCTGGCCATATCCGGGCCGAACGGTTCGAAGACCACGGCGTCCCGCAGCGCCGGGGACTGTCCGATCCGGTCCAGGATTTCTAGGTACGCCTCCCTCTGAAGCGGCTTCTTCCACTCGTACGGATACTCCCAGGGCATTCTTCCCCGTATGTGCAGGGTGTACCTGGAGTCTTCGTCCAGTAATTCCTCCAGCAAGTCCAGTGCCCTGTCCAGGCGCTTGCGCATCGGAACAATGCCCACGAGGCCCAGCCGGAATCTGTGATCCGCTGCTTTGGGCCTGCGGAGGTCCGCCAGGTCAATTGCATTCGGAATGACCCGGAACGGAGTGCTGGTCCAACCCGTACTTTCGAGGGTGCGCTCCACGAACAGCTGCGACACGCAGATGAGGGCGTCAATGTTTTCAGCGGCCACATTCGTCAGCCAGGGACCGTTGAGCTCGAACATGTGAAGACGCACAATGAGCTTCTGTCGCTGCCGTTTGTTATTCGAGTACCACACTGCGTTGGGTCCACACCACTCACAAATGATGACATCAGCCCAGTCCCTGAGCCGCTCGGACTCCTTGGCATCATGGTGATGCAGTGTTTTCCAGTGGTCGAAAGCAAGTTCGATGTCGTCCCTCATTTCGAGGACGGAAACGAGCTCGCCTGCGAACTTAAGGTCGTGACCGGCAATCAGCACCCTGGTCTTGTGCTTGGAGCGAGGACTGCGGACGTAGTCGCCCTCGGACCGCTCGAAGTAGGCTTTCAGCCGGCCTGCGGAGGATGAAATCGAATAGTGCCGGACCCGCGAACTTACGTCCTCTTTCACCTCTGCCAGGGTTTCCCTGGCATCCAGAAGGGTGTTTACAACGCCCTCCGTCGAATCGTCGTCGACATACAGCGGGTAATCGGCGCCGAAGAGCTCAAGATGCTGGGCATTTCGGTTCACCATGGGCGGTACCCCCAGGGCAGCGTATTCGAGCACCTTGGTCGAAATTTCGAGACTGGCGTCCATGCTTGCATCACGCCAGCTCAACCCGACATCGTGCCGGCTGACCTCCTTTGCCGCCTCATCACGCGACATCCCTCCCGTCCAGTCGATGTACGGCAAGGCCATGGCATCCTCCATCGTGACCGACCATGCGGGGTCCTGGGGGTCATGCTGGAATTTGTCGCCGATCATTGTCAACGCCAGCGGAAGATCGTTCTCCTCGGCCGCAGCCGGGAGTGAGCACATCTCAAGAGTGCGCCACTTCTTGGCGAACTTACCGGAATAGACGGCGCTCAATTGCGTTCCGCTGCTCGGGTAGCTTCCCCGCAGATCAAAGTATTCATCGGGCACCATCGGCGTGAGGACAAGTGTCTTACCGGCAGCTTCGGGAATCGTCGCCTCAACGTACGAGCGTGCGGCCTCAGTCTGCACGAAGAATCGCCGGCATTGTCCGACGGTCCGTCGGAGCATCGCGAGATCGCCTTCAGAAAGTCGGGAGCTGGGATGTGCGATGTCGGTGATGTAAAGCCACGATTTGGGACCAAGGACTTTGGAATTTGCGACGTGCGCCGCTACCTGGGTGCCGCGGGCGATCACGACGTCGAACGGCCTCTCGGCGTCGAGTTGGGCCATGCGCTGGGCTGCATTTCGAGGCTTCAGTGCCTCAACGTCCTCGGTTGCGTCTGGCTGCACGATTTCCACGCCACGCAGGCCGGCAATCCGTTCCAGGAGCCGCGTGTTGGTGACCGCGGTCTTGAGCAGTACGCAGACCTCGGAGCCCGTCAGTGACAACGCTTCGGCCATGGAGACAAGCCAGACGGCTGAACCGTCGATGATGTTCAGGTCAACGTCTCCGTACAGGAGGACGGTCCGCGCGGACACGGTTGTGTCAGTGCGAGTTGTGTCAGTGCGAATTGTGTCAGTGCGAGCCAATGAGTGCCTCTTTTTTCATCTTGACAAAAGTTTCCAGCGAATTGAGCAGGCCAAATTTGTAGTCTTCGGTCCACTCGTCCATGGACGAACGATCCGAAAACACAACATCCGATGCAGCCTCTAAATCCCTGGTGTAAATCTCGGCCGCTCGCCGCGTTCTCACAAAATAGACGGGCACTCCCTGGGACCGGCATTCAGCCAGTGCCTGGAGGATTTCGTTCGCCAGCACGGTCCCCGCCGCGGAATCGGCTCCGAACCAGATTCCCGACGCAAATGCGGTGTCGTCGACGATCAGCGCGGATCCACTCCCGTTCGCGATCTGGGCGGCTATGGTGCTCGGACGCAGAGCTTCCAGCGCGTGCGCATCGCCCAAGTACCGGGACAGGTCCCTGCCGAGGATGGAGTAAATGACCCGTCCGCCCCACGGCGCAGTCGGAGGCACCCCGAGATAGCCAAGAATTCTGGACTGACGCTGCCGGTCGTCCGTTGCAGCGGCCGCCAGCCGGCCGATTGCTCCCCCGGACGATGGAGCCGGTCCGGACGATGAACCGGTCCCGGGAGACGCGGGCGGCTTCGCCGACGCTGTGGCCACTCTCGTTTCCGGAATCTGTTGAACCGACTTGGAAATTCCGCCCAACATGTCACGGAGTTCGCGGAAGCGCGAGCGGGACTTCTTGGCTTCGGTTTCCTGGACCCACCGCATACTGACCAGTTGCGATTGGGCCGTCACCGCCATGAGGGTGAACAACCCGAGGGACAGAACCGCGAACGCCGGATGCCCGACTGAAAAGTAGAGGGATCCGGCCAGTAGCGCGGCGATCCCGCAGAGGGCCATCGCGATGACGCCCCGACTCTTGACGGCTGTGCGCATACTCTCAAGGAACCGGCGGATCATGAGCTGAAGACCCCTCTGGTATCGACGAGGAGCTTCCCTGCAAGGGCCTCAGGGGGCAGAGCACGGACGGCGTCATGGTCAACAAGCACAACCACCAGTGAGGACCGGCTCACGGCTTCCTCCAGGTTCACCAGCCGGACGTTGTCCCGGCCCCGAAGGCGCGGGGGCAGCTCATCGATGTGGGACTCGGCGACGTTGATCTGCGTGGCTGGCATCGAATCGGCAATGGCTTGGGCTATTTCAACAGCGGGCGACTCACGAAGGTCGTCAATATTTGCCTTGAACGCAAGTCCCAGGACGGCGATCTCGGAATTCACGGGCAGCTTGGCAAACGCATCATGCACCTGGTGCAAGACCCAGCGCGGCTTGTGGTCGTTGACGGTCCGTGCCGTCCGGATCAAACGTGATTCTTCCGGTGCTGCAGCCACGATGAACCAAGGATCCACTGCGATGCAGTGCCCGCCGACACCAGGCCCGGGCTGCAGGATGTTGACGCGTGGGTGGTGATTTGCCAGTCTGATCAGCTCCCAGACGTTGATGTCCAGCTTTGCACTGATGACGGAAAGTTCGTTGGCGAAGGCAATATTGACGTCGCGGTAGGCATTTTCCACCAGTTTGGCCATTTCCGCTGTTACGTCGTCGGTGACCAGTATCTCCCCCTGGCAGAACACCGAATAAAGCTCCTTCGCGAGCTCGGCCGCTTCTCCGGTGATGCCTCCAACAATTCTGTCGTTGGTGACCAGCTCGATCATGACTTTGCCGGGCAGCACGCGCTCGGGGCAGTGGGCCAGCAGGATCGCAGCCCTGCCGTTGGCGCCGTCCAGCGACAAGTCCGGCCGGAGCGAGATGATGTACTCCGCCAGGTGGCGGGTTGCCCCGGGTGGTGACGTCGATTCCAGGATGATCAGTTCGCCGCCCTGCAGCAGGGGTGCGATGCCGCGTGCGGCTGCCTCGATGTAGCTCAGGTCAGCACTTTTGTCCGATCTGAACGGCGTTGGCACGGCGACAATGTACGCATCGGCAGCCGGCGTCTCGGTGGTGGCCTTGAGCCGGCCGTGGCTGACGGCTCCGGCGACGTGGATCTCAAGATCTGGCTCTACAAACGGGACGCGCCCGTTGTTCACCGCGTCCACGGTCCGCTGGTTGACGTCGACGCCGATCACGTCAAGCCCGTTGGCCGCCAGGATTGCGGCCGTGGGCAGCCCGATGTACCCGAGCCCGATCACGGCGATGGTCTGGATCTTTGTCAATCTGTTGTCCCCAATCAAAGAGTGATGTGCTCACGTGGATTTCCGGAAATTTGGATATTGCCGCGCGCTGCGAGTTCGTCATCCGGTGCGGTCAAGGGGCGCCCCGCTCCGGGGCTAACCTGGCAGTAATTGAACCTGTCGGCTGAGTAAATGGAGCCGTTGGCCGCCGACACCGCTGCCAGGAAGGCGGTGTCCTCGCCTCGGCTCAGCGCCTCAAAGGGGTGCGCCTCGAAGAGCTCCCGCCGTGCGGTGATGGTTGGTCCCATGACACGGCGGCTGAACCGGTGCTCATGGTGCGCAGCGCGGAGCACCGTCGCCTGGCTGGAACGGATATGCCGGTAGTGGGCCTGTTTCCCCACCACATCCGCGCCGGAGTAGCTCAGCGCATGCAGCAAATCAACGAGGTACTTCGGCGCGTAATAGTCGCCGTTGTCCATCCTGGTGAGGACCGCCCCGGCCGATGCTTTTACGCACAGGTTGAGGCACTCCCCGAGGGTCAGGGCGTCCGGGGCGGCGAGTACTGTGTACCTCGCCACGCCATGGGTGTGGGCCAGATCCGCCAGCTGCCCCTCGGCGGCCACAAAACCGTGGGTCAGCAGAACCAGCTCCAGGTCCACGCCGTCCTGGCTCCCCGCGGTCTGGAATATGCGGCTCAGCTGCTGCGGGCGGGTGGTGCTCACAAACGCGCTGACCGGGGGAAGATCGACCGGCAGGCATCGCTCCGGCGCGATCGCCCGGACGATGGACTCGGCCCGGTGCGCGTAGGTGTGCTCCCGCCAGATTCGGCGCTGGGCCTTATGGACCACCCGTTCATTGAATTCCACGTTGGATGTCAGCATCCGCAGCATGTTCTCCGCCTCAGGCTTGGCTTCGGCAACCAGGACCTCATCGTCTTCGAAGAACCGCGGTATCGCGGCGCTGGGCGTCGAGACCACCGGTGTGCCCGAGGCCGTGATCTCAAATATCCGGCGGGCACACATGCTGGGCGATCCGGTCACGGAATTGACATTCAAAAAGGCCTTGTACGCCCGGTACGCGGTCAGCATCTGGGCGTAGCTCAATGAGCCCACAACATGCTTGTCAAACGGATCTGGGAACTGGTACTTCGTGGCACCTCCCAGCTGGCGGGAGAATATGTCCAGCTCGGCGCCGCCCGTTATTCCTTCGGTCATGGCCGCCCCCAGGAGCATGTCCATCTGGGCGCGCCGTTGGGGGTACTTATGGGCAAAATACATCCCAGCGAAAGCCACGCCCCGCGAGTGCCGTCCGTGGCCCGTCCGGACGGGGTTGTGAATGGCTGGCTGCGCGGCAAACGGAAGAGTGTCAACCCTGTCATGGCCCAAATCCCTCACGTAGTCAGGAATGCGGTCCGAATCACTGGTAAAGACATGGTCAAACAACCTGGCTGCCGGAAGGAAATCATCGTAGTGGGGCGGGTCTTCCTTATTCCAGAAGACGGTCGGAATTCCGTGCTCACTGCACCATTCCAGGAGCCGGATAAACTCCAGGCCCGGGCCGGCGGCACCCGTGAGCTGACCGTGCCAGGATCCGGAATTTCCATTCCAGGCAGATTCCACGAACAAGAAATCGATCCGGTTTTTCCCCAGCTGATCACGCCACAGCTCCCTGCGCAGTTCGAGGAGATTCCATTCGAACGAAAAAGCGGTACGCGTGAAATCGTCAAGAATCACGCCGACGTTCAGATCCGTGCGCCGCCGTGCCAGCCGGGAGGATTCGTAGGGCGCGAACTGCACCTGCCGGTTTGATCCTCGGCCCGCACGCTCCCCCGCTGAGGGACCCTTGGTGCCCTGCGGGACAGGGATGCCCGGTTCCGCCTTCTGCCGCCGTCTCCACTCCAGGAGCTGAGCCATGCCACCGGATCTCAAATGCCACACGGCTTTTCGCATGCCGCCGACGACGCCCGGCAGTTCCCGGCGCCCGTCTCCCTGATCCTGCGGCGACTGTGCGGCCGTATCCGGTACGACGTCGCATTCTGCACGCACTGCCCGGTTCTCCTCAACGTTCGTGCTGCAGTAAGCGTGGTGGCGGCGAGGGCCACTGCATCACGGCAGCGCAGAGATCCCTCGGGCTAATCCGCCAAAAGGAAGTTGGGCACGTTTTGTACCTTCATCGAAGGTAGGGGTCTCAGGTAAAGAGAATGGCGGTCCGACGTGAACGCAGGACTAACGACGCCCGGAGAGCCGGTTACCTCCGCCCTGCCCGGCTGCAGTTCTC
This sequence comes from Arthrobacter sp. UYCu723, assembly GCF_054059215.1. Lineage (NCBI taxonomy): Bacteria > Bacillati > Actinomycetota > Actinomycetes > Micrococcales > Micrococcaceae > Arthrobacter > Arthrobacter sp. UYCu723. The sequence continues at coordinate 3,363,897 of NZ_JBSSBW010000001.1, read as the reverse complement.
AATAGGTGATGGCTTTGCACCCGAGCTGGGAAACGCCGGTGGTGAGCACCGTGATTCCCGGGCTGGAGGCACACACGGTGTATTTTCCCCGGCTCGAGATCGGCACAACCGTGCGGTAACCGTGGATTCCGCTGATTCTCAGCGCAGCGTTGACGTCCGGCCGGGCAACGTTCGTGGTGGACTTGAAGGTCTTCGACGTGCCGTTCGGAAACCTGACGCTGACGTTGACCGGCACGCTCCGGCTCGGGAAGCTGGGATCCACAGTCCAGCCGCTGGCCGTCACGGACCTGCTGGTGCTCGTGCCGGTCAGGCTCACGGTGTCCAGGTAACCCGTCGGGGCAGACGCTGCCGCCGCCGTGAGGTCCCTGCAGCCCAGCAACGTGTTGCCCTCGTTGAGGGGGCTCACCCAGATACCGTAGGCGCAGACGCGGTACTGGCCGGACCGGGTGATGGGGATGCTGACCTTGTAGCCATGGCGGCCGGACACGGACAGCGCCGCGTTGACATCGTCCCGGGCCTGGTTGGCGGTGAAGGCGTAGCCGGTGCTCTTGCCGTCCGGGCCCGTGACGTAGACGTGGACATCGTTCGACGCCGACGGCGTCGCCTGTTCGAGGCTCCAGCCGGACACCCGGACGACGGCGGACGGGTTGCTGGCATCGATGCGCGCGTCATCCACATAGCCGACCGGGGCCGCGGCCGCCGTCGTCCGGATGTCCTTGCAGCCGAGGAACGCATTGCCCTTCGTGAAGGCGGTCACCGCGATCCCGTAGGCGCAGACCCGGTGGTTCCCTGTCTGAGTCACCGGGATGCTGGTCCGGTAGCCGTGGGATCCGCTGATCCTCATGGCGGCGTTGACATCAGGCCTCGGCAGGTTGGCCGTGGTTGTCACCACCTTGGTGGAGCCGTCCGGTGATGTGACGTAGAGGTGGATGGGGATCGACTTTGCGGGCGTACCGACGTCGTAGGACCAGCCGGCCACCCGGAGGGCCGCTGACGGTTTGGCGTTCGTGAAGTCCGCTGAGTCCAGGTATCCGCGGGGATAATCGGCGGCGGCGGCCGTGACCGTCTGGCAGCCAAGCGGGGAATTGGGCGCTGCGGCAAAGGCCGAGACGGAAATGCCGTAGGCGCAGACCCTGTAGTCACCGGTCTGGGTGGCCGGGAGGGTAACGGCGAAACCATGGCGACCCGTGATGCCGAAGGCCCGGTTGACGTCGGTGCGGGTCTGGTCCGCGGTGAAAGCCCGTCCGGTGGTGACGCCGTCGGGAGTGGTCACGTAGACGTGGACGGGGATCGATGCCGCGGGAGTGCCGCGGTCGACGGCCCAGCCGCGGAGCTTGAGCTTGGGCTGGCCTGATTCCATCTCCGTGCTCACCGAGTCCAGAAAGCCTTCCGCGGCCGGCGTGCCGGTGAAGGTCGCCTTGCGGCAGCCCAGCGCGGTGTTGCCGGCGGCGCCGATGGCATAGGCGCACGCCTGGTAGGTGCCCGCCGCCTTGACGGCGATGGAGCTCCGGAAGCCGTGGTTTCCGCTGATGCCCAGGGCCGAGTTGACGTCCGGACGGGCCTCGTCCGCCGTCAGCGCGTAGCCCGTCTGCGTCCCGTTCGGGGCTGTGACATAGACGTGGGCCTGGGTGGAGGCGGAGCTTTTGGACGGGTCCACGGCCCAGCCGTCCACCTTCAAGTAGGCGCCGGAGGACGTGACGGAGGGGTTTGCGCGGTCAAAGGAACCCGTCGCGGGAGCGCCCGGCGGACTGATTGTCAGAGTGGCGGCGGAGTTGCTGACCGATTCGATCGAGACCTTTGTTCCGGCGTGCGTCGTGAAGGTCTGGCCTTCCTGCCACGCCTGTGTGTTGCTGTAGTAGCCGGCGAAGGGACGGGTGTTCGGCGGCAGCAGGATGGAGGAATTGCCGCCGCCCTGTTGCGTGATTTTCACGCCGCGGTTTCCGCCTGTGGCGATCCCGGCGTCGTAGCCCGCCGGGGCCCGCAGCTCCAGATAGTAGACCTCACCGGACTTCGGATCCGTGAACTTTGCGGCCCGGTTCGCTCCGGAACCCGCCCAGGGCTTGAGGGTGACGTTGCGGGGCGAGGAAATGGTGCCGAGGTTGGCGATTTCGTCGCCGTTCCCGAACCGTCCCATTTCCCAGAAGCTGGCGCTGATGACCGGCATGAGGTCCCAGTGCGAGATGCCCATCAGGTCCAGGTTGTCACCGTAGGGCCTGATGGTGCAGGTGGAGTCGGCGAATCCGGCGAAGGGTCCGGAGCCCACGTCGGCTGCCCCGCTGCCGCACTGGAGGCTGTTCGCGTGGTCCATGCCGAGGGCGTGGCCGAACTCATGGGTCAGCACGGGGGTGGTGAGCCTGCTGTTCTGCGGCATCACGATCCGGCCGCCGATGTTGCCGTTGCTGTAGGTCATACCCGCGGCGCCGTTGTTCAGGTAGGCCCCGGGAATGAACATCACCAGCGCGGTGTACGGGTTCTGTTTCCAGCCCAGCTCGGCCGTGACGATGTCGGCGATTTCGCCGGGCGACTGGCTGGACCGGGCCGCCGATTTGTGGCGGGTCCTGGTCTCGACCAGGGAAATGTCCACCCTGCCTGATGTCGCACTCCGCCAGTAGCCCTTGGCGGCGCTGATGGACGCCTTTGCTGCGTCCATGGGCACGGCATCGTCGGTTGCCGCTGCCGACTTGTCGGCCAGCTGGACCGTCAACAATGTGGTTTTCATGGTCCCAGCGAGCGGTGCACTCACGTAGGTGTACTCGGATTTGGCCCTGCCGGCAGGCGGCTCCGGCCGGACAAAGTCGTCCACGTGTGGTGTGGGCGAAGGCTCCGTGACCGAGGGCACGGCCACCGCTACTCCCGCATCAATCTGCGTCGCGGCGGAGGCTGCCGGTGGCAGCGCGGCTGCCAGCATCACGGCGGCAATGACGGTTGCCGCTACGTTCAGTTTTCGCAAGATTGCTCGCTTAAGGGTGAGACCTAAAGGTTGAGACCTGTTGGTGAGACCTACGTGGGTGCCTATAGCATAAGCGTCAAATCACATCTGTCACCCCACACACTTTCGTCACTTCCTCCACAAGGGCGCCGCGCCATTTTCTTTGTCAGTTTTGGCGCAGGAATTTCCCACCATTTCGCCCAGTCAACCGCGCGTGAAAGACTCTGACCCGTGCTTCCTTCCGTCCCCGCGGTGACTACCGCAACCCGCAGGGCGCTTGCCTTCACCGCCGGGGGCTTCCTGCTGTGGCTGATCGTCGCCGTGCAGCTCTTCGTCAACACCGATCCGTTGACCGTGCACCGCACGGATGCCGTCATCATGCTCGGGGGCGCCGCCTCGGAACGATTGCCCGCGGCGCAGCGCCTCCAGCAGGACCTCGGCATCCCCGTCCTGGTACTTTCCTCCACGGACACCTTCGGCAACAGGGCGGCCGACGCCGTCTGCCGCTCGGTCGCATTCCCCAACCCATCGCTGGTCTGCTTCCGGCCACCGGATCTGGACACCCGGGGCGAAGCGCGGGCGATTTCCCGGATCGTGGCGCTCAACGGCTGGAAGTCCGTCACCGTGGTCACCTCCAGCTACCATGTGACCCGCGCCGGACGGCTGATAGGCCAGTGCACGACGGCGGACGTACAGATGGTTGCCTCGCACCCGGATCTCGACCCAGGCCAGTGGTTGCGGCGTTTTGTCATCGAAACCGGGGGCCTCATCGACGCGTCTCTACGGCCGGAATGCGTGGATCAGTCGGCTGCAATGTAACAATTGATGATCATCAGGTTGAACCCGTCAGCCTGATTTATGTTCCATTGGGGCGAGGAGGACGAGACCTTGGAAAACCCTGCCTACGGCGCTCCCCCGCTGGTCGCCGCCCCGCGGCACCTGCGCCGCCGCCGACTTCACGGGGACATCCCGGACTGGCTTCTGGTCCCCGGCGCACGGCCGCTTCCACGGGTCCCAGAGCACCCGCCGGCCGCTGAGCGCCCCACGACCGCCAAGCGCCCCACGACGGCCAAGCGCGCCGCCGATCTGGACACGGACGACGCGGAAGTGACGTACAGCCGCAAACGCCTCACGGCGTTGGTGGCCGTCATAGTGGTTATCGTCGCCGTCCCGGCCTTGGTCATCGCGCTGCTGCTGCTGGGCTGAACAGGCCGGCGCCGAAGCTAACACGGCATTAACGCCCGGTGACCTGCGGCTTTGGGGCCCGCGTTGCTCAACCGTTATGCTTGACCCCGGGGGAAGCTCCCTTTGGCCCGTGCAGACGGTTCCGAGGTGATCTTGAGTGATGCCACGGCTCGCCGCTCCCGCCACCAGGATCGCTCGTCGAAGAGGAATGAACATATGAAAATCCAGGCCGTAATTCTTGCCGCCGGAATGGGCACGCGGTTGGCGCGTCCGCACCCCAAGCCCATGACCGAGCTCAGTGATGGCCGGACCATCATGCACCAGCAGGTGCAGAACCTGCAGAACAAGTTCGGCAAAAAGCTTCGGCTCACCATCGCGGTCGGTTTCAAGCTCGAGATGATCCTCGAGCACGTGCCCAACGCTTCCTTTGTGTACAACGAGAACTTTGACCAGACCAACACGTCCAAGAGCCTCCTGAAGGCCATCAGGAATTCCGCCAAGGGCGGCGTGCTGTGGATGAACGGCGATGTCGTGTTCGACCCGGACATCCTGGAAATGCTGGCGCCCTACATCAAGCGGGACGAATCATTCATCACCGTCGATGTCTCCTCGGTTTCCGATGAGGAAGTCAAGTACACCACCGACGCTGACGGCAAGATCCAGGAGCTTTCCAAACGGGTGCCCGCGGACGTCGCTCAGGGCGAGGCTGTCGGCATCAACTACGTCAGCTCGAAGGACAAGAAGAAGTTCCTCAAGCGCCTCATTGAGGTCGACGACCAGGACTACTTCGAGGGCGCCATCGAACTGACCATCAAGCAGGACGACGTCAAGTGGACCCCCGTGGACATCAGCGAGTTCTATGCCGTTGAGGTGGACTTCCCGGACGACCTGATCCGCGCCAACGCCAGCATCTAGAGGCAACAGCAAAGGTCCACATCAGCAAGTGCGACAGATCAGGAAGCTAGCATCGCGACGTGACGCCGTTCGGTGGGCATTTGGCGGCGCGATCGGCTTCACCGTGCTGGGGCTGACCGAGTCCACCGGCAACGCAGGCGTGAAGCCGCAGTCTGGTGCACTGGAGCCCCAGCCCGGTGCTGCGCCGGAGCCGCAGCTTGGTGCCACGTTGACAACCTTGGACGGCACAGTCATCGCCGAGCCCCGGCGCGTGTCGCGTCTGCCGTACCGGCGGCTCGCGCGCGGGCCGGCTATCGAGACAGAGATTCGTGAAGAGCTCTGCCCCCGGAGCGGCACCGCGACCGGCAAGCGGACAGGGCTGGCCGCTTTCGGGCACCTGACCGATTCGCATGTGCTGGACGCGGCGAATCCGGGGCGGCTGTCCTTCCTGTGGCAGTACTTGGACTTCGCCGAAGGATTTCCCAATTCCGGGAAGTTCAGGCCACAGGACCTGCTGACGATTCACGTGTTGAACGCAATGGTAGGAAGACTCAATGCCGTGGGGCGCGGTCCTGTCAGCCAACGAGCCCTGGATTGCCTGGTGATTACCGGTGACCTCACGAACTCATATGCCCTCACTGAGTTGTCGGCGGCGGTGGGCGTATTCAAGGGTGTGCCGGTGAGCTCACACCCGGCTGGCAGCTACCAGGGGATCCAGGATCACGGTCCGGCCCCCCTCGAACTGTCCAAGAGCATCTGGCATCCCGAGCCTGAAACCTCGCTGCTGCCCCCGGACGACTGGAAGACCCGGCACGGTTATCCCACAGTTCCGGGGTTCCTCGCCGCGGCGATCAAGCCGGTGGCAGCAGAAGGCTCGGATTTCCGCTGGTACATCGGCGTGGGTAACCACGATGAAGCCGGCCGGCCGGCGTCCGGTCCGATTTCGCCGAAGGCCGAGTTCGTCGATGCTGTTCGAATCGGCGACCGGCTTCCCACCCGGCTGCCTCGTGGCCTGAACCCAACTGAGTTCTGGAAAACAGTCAGGAGTTCCGATGACGCTGAACGCCGGCGCCTCATCGCGTCCATGACGTCACGAAAAGTGAGTGGCTCCAAACTTCGGCGAGCGTTCAGCAAGGCTGAGTTCTTCGACGCCTGGCCGCAGGATGCTGGGAATGCCCGGTTTGGCTCCGGCCCTAATTCACAGGCCGAGCCCTACTACACGTTCGAGCTATCGCCAGACGTTACGGGCATTATGCTCAACACCGCGAGCCCGGATGGAGGCACCGAGGCCGCGCTGGACGCCGCCCAGGCCGACTGGCTGGAGGAAGAACTCCGGCGGGTTTCCCGGAGATTCTACAATTCAAAGGGCAAGCTCACCACCTCGAACGCTAGAGATCGCCTCGTGGTTTTGTTCAGCCACCATCCCCTGGCATCGTTTGACGACGTTGAGCCTTCGTCCGACGGCGGGCCGCCGCCTTTGAATCGATCAGCCGTCCTGGAACTCGTAGACCGTTTTCCCAACGTAGTCGCTTGGATGAACGGCCACAGGCACCACCACCGAGTGACTCCTCATGAAGCGAAGTATGAAAACGGCGGATTCTGGGAAATCACCACGGCCTCGCTGATCGACTACCCGCAGCAATCGAGGATTGTTGAACTCCTGGACAACGGAGACGGAACGCTGTCCATCGCGGCCACTCTGGTAGACCACTCGGCGCCGGAGAGCGTGACGTATGAGGGAGCGCACACAGCGCGGTCCCTGGCCGCTCTGAGTCTCGAACTCGCCAGCAACCGCCCGGGACTTGACCGTGAGGCGGTCATGGGAAGCGCCGGGGACCAGAATGTCGACTTGCTCCTGAGGAAACCCTTCTGAAGCTGACGCCGCAGGATCGGTCAGTTGCCGGCCGCCGTGCCATTATTGACAGGACGCGCAGAGGGCAGCATGCCGTAGAGCGCGGACCAGGCAGCCGTCTGGCCAGCGCCGCCCAGCACCACCATTGAGCCAGCACCCCATTGACTTGTACCAAATCATGTTCACGTGACAACCACCGGTTGGAAACAGACGAGAGAAGCGAAGACGAGAATGCCACGTCCCAAGCAGAGCCAAGCAATAGCTGCGTTGAAAGCCACCGCCGAAAGGAACCTTCGTCGCGTATGGCGGGCCTTGCCGCAGGAGCAGCAACGGCAGATCCGGAAGGTGGCCCACCCGGCGAATCTCGCCAAAGCCCGTCGGGCGGTCACCGTAACTCCGGTTGCAACCCTGCAGCAGCCGCAGCTCTCCGTCGTCGTGCTCCTGACGGACTACGCAGGTGATCCGGCCGAGACGCTGGGGAGCCTCGTCGGCCAGAATCCGTCCGCCATGGAAATGATCGTCGTTGATACCTCTCTGGCGGGGCTGGGCCGCGAACAGGTCCAGGAGTTCGCGCAGCGGGACGGTCGGGTGAAGTACCTCGCGCTTGCTGGCGCCGGCGAGGAGGAAGCCCGCAAACGCGCTGTAGCGGATTCGGAGGCCCCGTATCTGATGTTCCTTACGGCCGGAGACGTCGTCAAGAAAGACAGCCTGGACGTCATGTTCGGAACGCTGCGTGAGACCGGCTCGTCCTTCGCCGTCGGCATGACAGGGATAGCTAAGGGCAAGTCCAGCACCACGCCGGAGTGGCAGCGCGAAATCCATGCAGATCCGCGGCCCGCCGCGACCGTTTCGGAAGTTCCGGACATTCTGCTGGACGGCGCCCTCGCCAACAAGGTCTTCGCTCGGGACTTCTGGATCTCGGCAACCGCCGACGTCGCACTGGACCGGGAGCACTGGCAGTACCAGGCGGTTCCGACCCTTTACACCCGGGCAGAGTCGTTCGACATCGTGGAACTCACAGTCGTTGACACCTCCCTGGACGCCGCCGTGCGCACGCCCGAACGCGAAGTGCTCTGCCAGACGGGGCACCTCCAAGACCGCCTCAGCCGCCTCGAATCGCTGGCTGCCGTGATCCATGAACTCTCAGCGCCGGACACGTACCGTCGCTGGCTCTCCGGCGAGCTAGGCAACGGGCTGTTCCCCTACTACGAGGTGGTCCCCCGGACCGAGCCCGGGTACTGGGATCTGCTGCACGCCGCTGTCCGTCGTCTCGGCGACGGACAGGAGCTGGACTGGGATGTCATCAGAATCCACAACCGCCTGATCCTCTCGGCTGTCCTCGCGGACAAGCGCGAGGACGTTGTCCGGATCTGTAACCACCGCAGCGACTACAGCTCCAGCTTCCCCACCCGGATCACGGAATCCGGCCTGCTGGCACAGCCTAGGTACCTCGACGAACTCACCGGCTACGACCCGGAGCTCCTGCCCTGCCGCGATATCGACCTTCGCCTGATCAGCAAGATGACGCGCTTCGCCTGGCAGGCCGACGGCCGGCTTGAAATCGGCGGCCATGCCTACATCTCCTCGGTGGATCCGCTCGAGGGCAACCTCGCGATCCAGATGTCCCTGGTCAAAGCCGGCAGCGGCGAGACTGTCCCGTTGACAGTGCAGCGCCACTCGGACAAATCCATCGACTGGGAATCCAACGACAACTGGACCAGCTACGCCGAAGCCGGATTCAGCGCCATGATCGACCCGGCCGTGATGCAGGGCGGAACCGGGGCCCCCGCCGACTGGTACGTTCTCCTTACTGTCGCCGCCGGCGGCAGGACCTTCGCAGAGCCATTGACCCGCCGGGACCTGAACGGATCCACCGGCCACCTGCCTGTGGGGCCGATGCTGGAAACTTCGCGGATGGCCGTGGAGATGCGCCCGGCGACCACGGGCCTGACCTTTGTTCCGGTCACCCCGCTGTACGTGGCCACCTCCCTGGAGCTGACGGGACGAACGTTGACGCTGACCGTCGAGTCCCGTTCGGCCCCCGTGGCCGCAAAGGTATCCATCGAGTCCCCCAAGTTGGGCATCAGGAAGACGGCGACGTGCCTCGATGTGGATGGCAACCGGGCCGTCTACGTCATCAATGTTCCAGCACTGGGGCCCAAGGCCACCAACACTGCCGAGTATGAATGGCAGCTGCGCCTGGACAGCGGGTTCAAGACCCCCCAGCCGGTGGCGTGGCCGGAAGGTTCCGCGGAGCTGGAAGACTTGTCGGACCAGACCCGCAGCCTCCGGCTAGGCCTGACAGGGTACGGGTTCATCACCGTGGAGGAGCGCAAGACCCGCGTTATTGCTTCCACCGTCGAGCTGTCAGCCGACAAGCGCACCCTGCGGATCGAGGGTACGGCCGATCTGCCCGTCATCCACTCGCCCCGGTTTGTCCTCGCCAGCGGGAAGGCAATAATCCCCGCGACCGACGTTTCGCTGACGGTCCGTACCAACGACGGAAGCAACGCCTTCACCGCCGATTTCCTGCTGCCCCAGAACCCGTGGGGCGGCGAGGAAGTGATGCCGGAGGCTGGCGCCTACAGTGTTCGCTTCGTTCCGCCGGGAGTCGCCGACCACCTCGGCCACTGGTTCCCGGCGTCGTCCGGGCTTCAGACGCAGATGCCCCGGCGGATGGAGGCGGGCCGGCTGGAAGTCGGCCTGAGCCGCACTGCCAAGGCGGCGGCGTTGACCATCCACCTGCGGCCCCCCTTCGCGGCTGATGAGGTGGGTCGGTTCGATCAGCAGGCGCTCCGCACGCCGGTAACGGTGGGCGGCGACGCCGAGCTTACGGACGCCGTCCTGTTCATGTGCTTCGGCGGACGCCGCGCCACAGACAGCCCGCGGCGCCTTCTGGAGGAATTCGAGCGCCGGGGAAGCCAGTGGCCCATGTACTGGGCCGTTGCTGATTTTTCGGTGCCCGTGCCCGCGGGAACCGAACCGGTGCTGATCGGTTCCCGGCTGTGGTACCGGCTCCTGACCGAGGCCCGGATTCTGATCAACAACAACAATTTCCCGTTCTACTTCCGCAAGCGCGAGGGGCAGGTCTACATCCAGACCTGGCACGGAACACCCCTCAAGAAGCTTGGCAACGATGTTGCGCGCACCAACTTCTCGCTTTCGTACTGGAACCTGATGTGGCGCGAGGCGGAGTACTGGGATGCGCTGCTGGCGCAGAACGACTACGCCTGAGCTGCTGCGGAGTTCTCGGACAGTGGGCCCTCTTAAAATGGGGGTCGACTGAAAGTAGAGATCAGCATGAGTGCAGCACGGCGGCGTTTCACCCAGGAGTTCAAAGACGAGTTGTGCCGTGAGGTGATCAACGCGTCCAAACCCATCAAGGATGTTGCCACCGCATACGGCGTCGGCCCCGAGACGCTCCGCAACTGGCTGAACAAATACCGCGAGGCCAACGGGGGCACCGAGACGGACCTGACGTTGCCGGAACGGGCGCGGCTGAAGGAGCTCGAGAGGGAAAATCAGGAGCTGCGCGCGGAGACTCTATTCCTGAAAAAAGCAGCCGCTTACTTCGCGCGGGAGCAGCGGTAGTGAGCAAGTACGAATACATCGACTCCCAAAGAACCGAGCCCGCCAACCTGAATTCGGTCGTGAAGATGTGCCGCTGGCTGGGCGTCTCAACCTCCGGTTTCTACCACTGGCTGACGCGTCCGCAATCGGCGACTGCCACTCGCCGGAAGGCCCTGATAGCGCGGATCCAGCACTATTTTGAGGAGTCCGAAGGAACGTACGGGTATCGTCGAATCCACGCCGACCTCGCGGCGGAAAAGACGCAGTGTTCGCCCGAGCTTGTGCGGCACCTCATGCGCCAGGAGGGTCTCGTGGCCTGCCAACCGAGGCCCTTCCGGGTCACGACCGAGGCCGACGCTTTGGCCGCGGCGAACATGCCTGACCTCGTCAAGCGTGACTTCACCGCCACTCGCCCGGGGGTGAAGTTTGTCGGCGACATCACTTACATCCACACCTGGCAGGGGTTCATTTATCTGGCCACCGTCATCGACTGCTACTCCAAGAAGGTCGTCGGCTGGTCGATCGCCGATCACATGCGCACTGAACTCGTCGCTGACGCCCTCAGCAACGCCGCCGCAACGACCCTGATCGAGCCTGACGCGATCTGGCACTCGGACCGCGGCAGCGTGTATACCTCGGCCGGGTTTCGGGCCTTGGTGACCGGCCTGGGGATGCGCTCATCGATGGGACGCACGGGCGTGTGTTGGGATAACAGTATGGCGGAATCTTTTTTCTCGATGCTCAAGAACGAGCGTGTTTACCGGACCGTTTACGCGACGAAATCACAGGCCCGCAGCGACGTTATCCGCTATATCGAGGGGTTTTACAATAGTCGGCGCCGACACTCCGCGCTCGGTTACCGCCGGCCTAACGAAGTCCACTATGGTTATCAACAGCCAGCCTTGGCAGCGTAGAAGAATTCACCAATTCCGCTGTCCGAAATCCTCGCGGCAGCTCAGCCGCCGGTGTCCTGGCCAACTGCTTCGGCTTTGAGGGACGGGTTGTGACGGAGGGTTATCCCCGTAACGACAGCCTGACCCGCGAACGGATGGCCGAGGACCGCCCGGGCATCCGCAGCCGGCTTGGCATCCCCGAGGGCAAGACGGCGATTCTCTATGCGCCCACCTGGCGCGACGATGCCAAAAACGCCTCACGGCAGTATGAGCTGGTCACGTACCTCGATTTCGAAAAGGCCCAGCAGCTGCTCGGCGACGACTATGTGCTGCTGCTGCGCGGACACCACAACATCGCCGGCCAGCGGCAGACGGCGGCAAACAAGTTTGTCATCGATGTGACCGAATACCCGGAAGTCAACGACCTCTACACGGCCGCGGATATCCTGGTGAACGATTATTCGTCCGTCATGTTCGATTTCTGTGTCACCGGCAAGCCGATCATCTTCCTGACACCGGATATCGCGCAGTACCGGGACGCGACCCGCGGCTTCTACTTTGATCTCGAAGAAAAGGCGCCCGGTCCCCTGCACAACACCACGGAGCAAGTGGTTCGTTCCATCAAGAACATCTCTTCGGTTTCGCGCCGGTACGCGCCTAAATATGAGGCCTTCGTCGAGGAGTTTGCGCCCCTATGCGACGGAGAGGCCACTCAGCGCGTGTTCGATGCGCTGTGGCCGGAAGTCCCAGGCGCGCCGGTGCCGGTGGGATCCAGTCAATCGGCTTCGCAGGCGGAGATTTAGTCGACCGCTGCCGCGGCAACGAAACAAACAAGCATGATCAGGTTGCCAGACGGTTCTGTCCGTCTGTCAACCACGACCTTAGGACGCAGTACACATCATGAGCCCCGCGCAAGACACGATCGATTATGGCCTTCTTCTCGAAGAGAGACAAGAGTGGACGGCCGCCGTTGAGGTCTATACCGAATTGCTGGACGGTCCCCAAGGAGCCGATGCCGAGTTAGCGTTTCGTCTGGGGCATGCGCACTTCCACCTCCGGCAATTCGAGGAATCGGCTGAGCATCTCCAGGAGGCTACGGCGCTGAAACCGGGGATGGCATCTTGGCATTACCGGCTCGGCTTTGTCCAGGAGCAGCTCGGCAGTCTTAAGGACGCGCTTGAAAATTACACTGTGGCAATCTCGCTCGAACCTCATCGGGAAAGGTGGCAGCTCCGACTGCAGGCGGCGCGCGATCTGCATGCAAAAGCGGGACGCGGGTCAGTTCCGGGTGGCGCGCCTTCCACTGATCCGGGCCACTACTCCACGAAACTCGAGCAATTACGGGCAGCCAAAGGCCAACTATGGCAGGAACTCGATGTCTTGGAGGCTGGGGCGCAGGCACACAGCGGGGACGCCGAGTGGCTGGCTCAGTTGGGAGCCGCTCAATACGGCATGAAGTTATTTGCCGAAGCAGCCAACAGTTTTACCGCCGCTTCTGCAATCGACGACGCCAATTCTGAGTGGCATTTCCTTGCGGGCCATTCTTACGAGATCATCGGACGGCTGGACCAGGCCCAACAGTCATATGAAAAAGCTATACAGCACGACGCTTTACTGAAAGCTGACATCTACGGAGTGGGCGCATTTTTCCAAAAAAAGGGCCTGTGGGTTGAGGCTCTCGAACATTACAAGCAGCTCGCACTTCTTCATCCGTCGAGAGCGGAGCTTGCCTACAGAGTCGGCCTCGCTTCCGACCGCTGTTATCGGTGGGAGGAAGCCGAATATGCCTACGGTACCGCCATAACCCTTGGGCCGGACGTTCCATACTGGCACTATAAACTGGGCCTCGCTCGCGAACGCCAGCTCGATTGGGTTGGCGCAGCTGCTGCCTACGCGCATGCAGCTGCCTTCGATGCGGCCAAGCCCTACTGGTCTTACAAGGCCGGCTACGCCCTTGAGGCTGCGGGGCGGCCGCAGCAGGCTGCCGCTCACTACATGGCTTCCGGCACGCTCCCGGCGTCACTGCAGGCTGGGCTCCACGCCCAAGAAGACAGCCTCGGGGCAGGCTCGTACTGGCGGCAGGTTCTCTCTCTAGGAATCGATGCCTTGGTTCCATTGCATTCAGGGGACGCCATGGGCCGTGCCGGAGAGCTTGCAATCCGCATTGGGGACTGGGAGGCCGCACGCTCGGCGCTCACGGAAGCCACGGCCCGGAGCGCCGATTTTAACTCCCAGCGCTTCTTTCTGCTCGGCGTGGCTCACTTCAAGCTGGAAGACTACCCGGCAGCTTGCCAGGCGTTCCGTCAGACCAGACTTTTCAAGACTTCCGACGGAATAGACGTCGAACAATATTTGAAGAACAAAACCCAAAAGTTGAGCATGGAATATGTTGAACATTACGAAAACCTGGACCTCAGGGACGACATAATCCTGTGGGAAAGCAACCATGGTGCGTCCATTGGATGCCACCCGTTGGCCATCTTTGATCAAGTACAGCAAGATCCCGATTATGCGCATTTCAGCCATTATTGGGTAATCAACAATGACTCGAATATCCCGGACCGGCTTCGAGGCCTGGAGAACGTCTTCTTCGTTCAGACGCACTCGGACCTCTACAAACGAGTACTAGCCTCCGCCAGGTATCTTGTCAATAACGTGTCCTTCCCGCCGTACTTTATCCGCAAAGACCGGCAACATTATCTCAACACCTGGCATGGAACACCGTTGAAGACACTCGGCCGCGACATGGCCGGCGGCCCGGTCGCGCACGCGAACATTGCTCGAAACTTCCTGCAGGCTAGTCACATAATGAGCCCCAACACCCACACGTCCCAAGCGATCGTGCAGCGTCATGACATCGAGGGGATTTTCCGGGGCAAGATCGCGGTAACGGGTTCCCCGCGCATCGACGGGCTCGTGACGCCCAGCCCGTCCAGGCGCGAAGAACTTCGTCGGCGGCTAGGTATTGACCCGGATGATTCGAGGCCTGTCGTGCTCTATGCACCGACGTGGCGCGGCGCGTCGGACGACAGGTATGTAGATGCGAGCAGATTGCAGCAAGACCTTGAAGGCATGCAAGGTGCGGATCACCACCTCTTCTTCCGGGCACACCGCCTAACGGAAGGCCTCCTCAGCGACTTCGATGCTGGACAGGCCCTGGTCCCGGGGGATATCGACACTAACGATCTACTGATTGCAGTCGACCTCCTCATAACCGACTACTCAAGTATTTTCTTCGATTTTCTGCCCACGGGCCGCCCTATAGTCTTCTACGCCTACGACCTTGCCGACTATTCCGCAGAACGTGGCTTGTATTTCGATATGAACGATATGCCTGGTCGACTGGTAACGGAGCGGTCGCTTCTTCCAACCGAAATATCTAGTTCGTTGCAAGAGCCTCAGTTCGGTCATCCGCGTCATCTTTCCGCCCTTGCTGACTACTGCCCCTCAGAGGACGGAAGGTCCGCGGAAAGAGTCGTGCGCTTCTTCTTTGAGGACGATCCCGACGGCCTGGCTGAAGCGATTACCGACGACAAAACGACTCTTCTCTTCCACCACGGCCTTCTTCCCAACGGAATCGCCACCTCGTTCCACAACTTGGTGTCCAGCTTGGACACGCAAAAGTTCCGCGTCGTCCTTATCGTGGAACCGCATGTCCTCGCCGCAAACGAAGGGAGACTCGAAAAGCTCCGAGATTTACCCAAGCATGTACAAATCATTGGACGGGTCGGCGTCCAATCCCACACGCCAGAGGAGCGTTGGATTAACCGAAAGTTCACTGCTCAGTTCAACTTGGCGTCCGACGCACAATGGAGTATCTACCGGTCCTCTTACCGCCGCGAATTCAAGCGAATCTTTGGCGTTGCGAGCTTCGATTCACTCATCGAGTTTGACGGCTATGCGCCCTTCTGGACTGGTCTGATTGCCAACGGAAGCCCATCCGGCCATAAATCGATTTATATGCACAATGATATGGCCGACGAAAACAAGATGAAGTTTCCCGTCCTGGAGACGGTGTTCCGTCAATATCATGACTTCGATTCGCTTATCTCGGTTGCCGACAGCGTGTCCAAACGCAACCGAGAACAGATCGCGCACAAATATGGACTGAATCCCGACAGGTTTGTTCACAGCGATAATCAGATCAATCCACAAAATGTTCTACAAGCGGCCGAGGAGGATGTCGATCCCGATATCGCTGAGTGGTATTCTTCGTCGCCGCGAAATTACGTTGCCATTGGCCGCCTGTCACCCGAAAAAGATCACGCCAAGCTTATTAGGGCCTTTGCCCGCTTTCATGGCGACAGCCCAACTTCGAAGTTGCTCATTCTTGGTGACGGGCCGCTGCGGGAGGATCTGGAAAGACTTATAGCCGATTTGGGGGCCACTGACTTCATATGGCTTGCAGGTCAGCGTTCCAACCCATATCCGGCCTTGAAGCACGCCCACTGCTTCGTTTTATCATCCTTGCACGAGGGTCAGCCCATGGTCCTCTTTGAAGCCATGATCTTGGGTCTTCCCATAGTCTGCACGGACATGCCAGGGCCTCGGGATGTCCTCCAAGACCGATATGGAATGATTGTAGAAAACTCGGAGGAAGGGCTTATTACGGGCTTCGCGGCTGCGGAACTGGGTCAGGTTCCCAACGAATACTTTGACACCTTGAAATATGTAGCCAGCGCGCGCAGCCAGTTCCTGAACCACAATCTAGCCAACACGTTTCAACCCAGCATCTAGTCCGACAACCAACACACAGGAGACCGATATACTTCCTGGCGTCGGACATTGTGCCAAGTGACATTTAAGTGGGAGTAGACGGCAAGTGACACGCCCACGGGCACCCGCCGGCAGCCGGTGGCTTGTGCTCATATTGTAATTTACACGCTTTGATTAAACTACAAGAGAATTGATATCCTAATGCCAATGTATCGCACAGTCGTACGCCCGTGGCCAGTCATACTGCCTTCGAAGTCGAAGACAGTTAGACACCCGCCCCGCCCGGTAGAGTTACGGCAACCGAGTTATGCAGACCAGTTTGATGCGAGAACGCTTTTTTATGACGTCTTCCGCGAAGGTTCCGATGTTGTTCTCTCCGGCCCCCCACTTTTAAATTTGAAGCCCATCTTGGATTCCGCCCAATTGTCGAACGAGAATGGCAGAGTACTGTCCGCGTCTTTTGGCGATCTGGATCGCACCCAAGACTCGAGAGTTCATGATGCAGCTGACTCCCTTCTCTTGACGACTTCTATTGATGGAACCGAACTTTCATTTCCGGTTGCGCCCAGTCTTTCGGGTCTCTTTACCGATCGCAAAGTGCTGTTCACGAAATCCAAGGATAATGAACTGGAATGGATTCGCGATTGGGCGATTTTCCATGTCCTAAATCAGAAAATCGATGCCATTCTCATTTACGACAATGGCTCCACAAAGTACGAGCCGGAGGATGTCCTGGACTGCCTCAAGGGAATCGAAGGCCTAGAAGTGGCCGTAGTTGTCCACTGGCCTTTCCCGTTTGGGCCGCAGGGCGGCAGCTGGGATGGGCTAAGGAATGCCCCATGGGATTCAGATTATTGCGAATATGGAATTATTCAGCATGCTAGGCACCGTTTCCTTAAGGATAGCTACGGCGTCATTCAGGCGGATGTGGATGAACTAGTAATGTCAGACGATGGGAGGACCGTCTTCGAGATCCTCGAGGGTTCCGCTGCGCCGGTCATTGGCTATTCGGGACGATGGATTGAGGCCACCGGGGCCGATCAGTCTCAGGTCTATCGCTTTGGGGACTTCAGGTATTTTGACTTGAGGCGTCCCCCTACGAGCCCAAAGTGGTCGGCGCTAACGAAGGGCATTGCTGAAGCCAAGCAATGGAAGACTCACTATGTCCAGGGTGCCGTGGTGGAGAAGACTGACTCCGTCGTCCATCGGCATTTTGTCGGCATCAGTTCAAGTTGGAAGTTCGATCGGACAAAGGAAAATGCCTTCGACTCGAAGTATTTTGTTGTAGACGAACTGTTGGTTGATCTTCTAGAAAGCCAGAGATCGAAATTCGGGGAAGGGATCGAAACTGCGCCCATGATAGCCGAGCAGCCTCCGACGAGAAGTTCGGATTACTATGCCCTTCAGGGGATCCAAAAGGACATTCATGCCAGCGGTCTTCTGCCCCAACCGGTTGCCCGCGAGTGGTACCATACGGTATCAACGCTCGTTTTCGACTACAAGTGGAACGGCAAGAATTTTGCTTTCGATATCACTAAGAAACAGGGTGAACTGACTATTCAGTTCCTTGGCCGGGACCAGGCTTCGGAAAGCTTGGTGGCGCGCACCGTGTCCGCTGCCGGAATCGCAAGCACTCTTAGTCCGCAGCAGAAGCACATCGTTCTCGAACTTCGAGAGCCGTTCGTTGGTGCCGGGGCTGAAGTTGCCAAGCGCATGGCGCTTCTTGTTAACGCGGGGCATGAGGCTGGCATTGTCCTGTCTCCCGACAGGCCCATTCATGAGGCGACAGAGTTCCCGTCCTAACTGGTGGTCCGGGCGCACCAATTTCGGTGACCTCATTGGCCAGGGCTAATGCAAAGTCGTGGCTAGCCCAGCCGGCCACAGATTCCGGAATATGTTCCGCGGAACATATTCCGGAATCAGGACCTTGAAAACGCCGCCGCAGAACGCCCGGGCCATCTCGCACCCGGCGATCACCGCGGCCAGCGTCTGGGTGTAGGTCAGCCAGACGAACATGTGGCGCGAATACACGGCGGTGAAGGTCATCGCGTGGACCTTCCGGTCCCGCCCGGTCTCCGGGTCCGTGATCGCGCCCATCAGGGCGAAGTCGATCTGGCACTCCACCCCCGGCGCCCCGTCGTTCACGTGCACCGCGGTGGCATTGGCCCGGTAGCCGCAGCGCTGCGTCGCGAACCGGTGCAACGTCCGGTACGGGACCTGGCAGCCCTGCCGGGCCAGCAGCTCCTGGACCTTCACCAAGGACAGGGCGCTGGCGCCCTTCCCGGCACCGGTGCCGCTGATCCAGGTCCGGATCTGCTCCTCATGGGCGGCAAGCGCGTCCACCCGGCGCCGTGCCCGTTCGGCCTTGACAGACCGCGGCCACCACCGCGCCGACCAACTCGTCGGTCACCGCCCCGATCCCTGCGGCCCGGTCCAACCCAGCGGCCTCGGCGGCCTGGACGTACCGGCGGGCGGTCTTGCGGTCCACCCCGGCCCGTTCGCCCGCCGTCCGCAACCCCGCCCCTCCAACCAGGCCCGGAGTACTTCTCTGATTTCAACCACACTGACCTCCCTGAACCCCATCCCCGTAGACCTCCGCGTCGACGACACTGACGCGATGATCCAACAGTGAATATTCGTTCTTGAGGGGTCCATGTGTGGTGCGGGTTAGCGCCGGGGTCCGGGCCCACGGTTTGCGCTGGTCAGCGCCGGTGTTGGTGTGGTTGAGCGCCACCTGAAAAGCTCCTTCCACCGCGTGAGGGCCACGTGGTGGAAGGAGTACCGGTAATGGTACGGAAGATCAAGGCGAAGCTCGTCTTGCAGTTGCATAATCAGGGCCTGTCCGGCAGAGCGATCTCGCTCGCTCAGGGCATGTCCAGGCACAGCGTTCAGGCGGTGATCGATGCCGCGAATCAGCTCGGGCTCGGTTGGGACGACGTTGCGGAGAAGTCTGAGGGCGAGGTGTATCTGGCGCTGTTTCCCGGTCGCGGGGTGCGGGAGAGCGTGTTCGCGCAGCCGGACTGGGTCCAGGTGCACCGCGAGCTGGCCAGGGTCGGGGTGACGTTGAAGCTGCTGCACCAGGAGTATCTCGACGGGTGCGGTCGGGCCGGGCAAGCGGCGATGAGTTATGACCGGTTCTGCAGGCTTTACGGCGATTACGCCAACGTCACTGGCGCGTCGTCTCGGGTCGGCCATAAGGCCGGCCGCAGCGTCGAGGTCGACTGGTCCGGGCCGACGATGCAGCTCGTTGACCCGGCAACGGGAGAGGTCTCGAAGGTGTATTTGTTCGTCGTGTGCCTGCCGTTCAGCAGATATGCGTTCGTGGAGGCGACGTTGGATATGCGGCAGGAGTCGTGGCTGCGCGCGCATGCGGCGATGTTCGCGTTCTTCGGCGGCACGGTCCCGCGGATCGTCCCCGACAACCTCAAGACCGGGGTGATCTCTCACCCGCGCGAGGGCGAAGTCGTCCTCAACGACGCCTATCGCGAGATGGCGGCGCATTATTCGGCGGCGGTACTACCGGGCCGGGTGCGGCACCCGAAAGACAAAGCCAGCGTCGAAAACACTGTCTCCCACGTCGCCACCTGGGTGATTGCGGGTCTGAGGCAGGAGCAGTTCACCAGCCTGGTGCAGCTGCGGGCCCGGATTCGGGAGCAGATCGATGCCTACAACCGATAGCCGTTCCAGAAGCGGGAGGGCTCCCGGCTGAGCGTGTTCGCGGCCGAGGAGAAGCCGCTGCTGCAACCGTTGCCGGCGGTGACTTTCGAGATCAGCACCTGGACATATGGGCGCAAAGTAGGCCGGAACGGACACGTGGTCTGGGCAAAAAACTTCTACTCCGTCCCGTTCACCCACATCGGCGCGCATGTTGATCTTCGCGTCACGGACACCATGCTCGAGATCTATCGGGGTGATGAGCGCCTGACCAGCCACCTGCTGCTGCCCGTGACGACGACGAACCAGTATCGGACGAACGAAGCCGACCTTCCCGAGGGGCACAGCTGGCAAGCCTGGGACCGGGCCCGGATCGACGCCTGGGCGTTACGGATGGGACCGGCGACCGGGACCGTGATCGAGAAGATCTTCGAGTCTGTCCGCATTGAGGAAGCCGGCTACGATCCAGCCCTGGCGGTCCTGCGCCTGTCTCGTAGGTTCTCACCAGCCCGGGTGGAAGCCGCATGCCAGCTCGCGCTGCGCGGTCCGATACGATCGCCCCGTTACGCCCACCTGCGGCCGATCCTGGACACCGGGCAGGACAAAACCGGGCACGTCGAGGAGCCTGATGACGAAGATGGCGGATACGTGCGCGGCAGCTCCTACTACGCAGGAGGGACCCGATGAGCCGCCTGGACACGGAAACCAAACGCAAGCTGCGGGAGATGAACGCGGGCGAGCTGCTGGAGGCCATAGATACTCAAGACGAGACGCTGAGCATCAGCCTGCCGTTCGAAGATCGTCTCCGGCTGGTCGTCGATGACGCCTACGCGTCGTTCACCCATGCCAAAGTCACCGGCCTGATCCGGCGGGCGGGGCTGCGCTACCCGAACGCTGACCTGCGCCGCATCGACCTCCTCGACGAGCGAGGTCTTGACCGGCCGCTGCTGAGCCAGCTCGGCACCTGCTCGTTCGTGGCCCGGCAGCAGAACGTTGTCTTCCAAGGGTTCACCGGGTCGGGGAAGTCCTACCTGGGATGCGCGATCGCTAAACGCGCATGCGAACACCGAATCCGCGCGCATTACGTCCGCATGCCCGACCTCGAGGAAGCCTGGGTCGCCGCCCAAGACACCCTTGGCGGATCCGGCAAGTTCCTGCGCAAGTACGCGGCATTCACCCTGCTGGTCATTGATGAGTGGCTGCTGGATCGGCCCACGGAATCGATGCGCACCATGCTGCTGGAACTGATGGAACGCCGCTACGGGGAGACGTCCACAGTGTTCTGCACCCAGTACTCGCAGAAGGACTGGCACCAGCGGCTCGGCTCCGGCGTTCACGCCGACGCGATCATGGACCGGATCATCCACAACACGATCTGGGTCGAGACAGGCAATTACAACATGCGCGAACACACAGCACTCGCAACCGCCTAGCAACTGTCACGGAGGGCGTCAGCGGCGCCAAGGCCACGCGACCGCTGGCGCTCTCTCGCACGAACCCCGGCGCTGAACCGCACGAACAGGTGGCGCTCAAAGCTTCAAATACTCATCCAACAGGGCCTCGGAGGACTTCCCGGCAAGGCGCGCTGGGTGGTCCATGACTGGCTACACAGGTGGTCCCATGAGGGTGGCAGAAAACGGGCTACAACGGTCCCATGCTCGTGGCGGCGACACCGCTGATCATCGAGAGCAGAATTTCGGGACACACCTCAAGCATTCCACCTATCGCGGGCCTAATTTAGAAGACCCAGCCACCTGCTGACATTGCGCGCCCACCGTTATCGGGTGGGCGCGCTTGTGGGTTGCTCAGAGGTCGTTAAGTAGCTGCTCCAAGAGGGCTCCATCTCGTCCGAAGTCGAATTGGTAGTCCCAATTTGTGGTTCCGAGAGGCCGGCCCTTTGAGTCCCGGTCCCGGTTGCCCTCTATGTCATTGCACCAAAAGACATGCATCCGGTGATTCAATGCGGTCGAGATGAAGTACTCGTTGGTCGCAACATACGACGTGTTAACGAACCCGATGATGTCCATGGGCTGGGCTGAAAACATTGCACTGTACAGGGCCGACCCGATGTAGCCGGCAGCGACCTTCGCGTTTGCGAAGGCGGTTGCCTGCTCCTGGATAGACAAGTCTTCCGGGTAGATCACATTGAAACCGTGACGCACGAAAACGGCCTCAAGTTTCTCCATGTTCAGACACTCCCGCCACATACCGGGCCGGCGGGAAACGAAGATCCGGTCACCGAACTCGCTCTGTCCGCTGTTGAGATTCTGCCCGAGCCGTGCGAAGGTTTCGGCGAGCTTGGGGTGGACGTACGTCATGTTGTGGAAGAGCGGCATGGGCGAAATCAGCGATGCTACCTGGACCGGGGCCCGGAACGTGTGGATGTCCTCATCTCGGATTCCATAGGCGTTCAGTATCGCGGACTGGTACGGGAGCAGTGCGCCGTGGTCCGTTGGGGAACTGATCAGGACCTTCAGGTCAGGGTTCTTCGACTTTGCCTCGTCCCATGCGTAAAGCCGCGGAACGGCCTCCGTCATAAAGTGACCGAAATGGCGGTTGTACTCGAGGTCCAGATAGTAGTACTGGCCTGCCAGTCTCTCCGGCTCCTCTTCCGGCATCGGGGACCACGAGGAGTAGTGATTGAGGGAATTAAGTGCGGTGTTATTAAGACGGCCGATGAGACCCAGCCGGAATGTGTCCGGTAGAAGCATCGAGTCCTTGAGAAGGATCTGCCGCGGCAAGGCGACCACGTCATAGTATTCGCGAACGTCGAGTTCAGGGACATTGATTGGGTTGGGGAACTTTTCCTTGGCCACACCCGGCTTGTTCGCGGTTAGGAGCGCCTTTGAAGTGATCACGGTCGTTTCGATTGTCTCTAGGACGCGACCCCACGTTTCGCCGTACCGATCATGAAGGATGTTGTTTGTTTCCCCGTGTCGGAGCTTGGTGGCTTTGTTCCCCTTACTGAGAATGGCAAGGAATTTGCCATCGAACTCGACCCTATCGATAGCCTTGGCCAGTTCCAGGTCGTCAGCGCTGGCTCGAGCCGGGGCCTTGCCGCCGGAACCCTTGAGCATCAACAGTCGATTGACGAGCTGCCAGATGTCTTCTTTGGCATCGTCCAGGAGGGAAGGGATGTAGCTGGCGTGGAGGTCCTCGGAAATGTAGAGCCCACCGTCGCGCACAAGGGGGAAGAACAGCCTGAAAATCTCGCGCTTCTGGCTCTTCCGATTCGGGCTGTCCTCGATCAAGACGTCATAGGGAGATGCTGTGGCCAGGGCCCGGTGCACGCGGATTATGTTCTCAGCGGCGTGCATGCGCACATTTGGCCTCAACCGGGTTAGGTCATCTACAGGCGCGTAGCTGATTGCCGTGATCGTGGCGCCCGGGAGGAACTCGGCGAAGGTGTTAGCAATCTCCACCGGTCGAGTGCCCAAGACGATGGCTAGATGCCGAATGTCTCTGCCCGCGAACAGTGACTCGTACCGGCCGAGGTAGTCGTGCCCTCCGGATGCTTGATCAATCTTGTTGCGCAGGCCAATTTCGTTCAAGCTGATCGCCAAAGTTGAACTCCCATTTTGTCGCTATGGGCCGGTCCTCCGGCACATTTGTCTCCTACTATCGTAGCGCCGCTCCCTGAGTCGTCGGGAAGCTCGTGCACGATGATCAGATGCCTGGAGTTTCCTTGGTGGCCGTAGGAAACACGATGGATGATACCGACGGGGGACTGGTCGTCCCGGACTTCCCCAATGACGGCCATCAGAAGACGGCCATCAGAATAGGACGTAGAGGCCCCGCTCAGCAGGATGTCCTCTGCTTCCTCTCGTCGTTATGTCGAACGCAACAGACAACACGCCTTCAACGTCCTTCACCCCAACCACGTGGGGGGGATCCTTCCCTTTCTGGGTTGAGGCGTTCCTCTTAGACGCGCAGTGTGACTTGTCTTCACCCGGTTCGGGAGTCATTCCGGCAATCGTCAGTGCAGCCGCATAGGTACTCACAACGGTCGACGGAAAGACTTCAGATCGGCAGGACCTGGCTTCATTCCATGCCTCGGGGACGACCAATGGGGCCATCGGAGTGAACCCTTCTCCGCCGCCGAGCTTCCCTTAGGGCAGGCCCACCTTCGCCACAACCATGTTGTGATCGGAGGGAAATATCCCGGTGTAGTTGCCGGCGCTGTCAACGCTGGCCACGGTCTCCCACTGGGATACCCGCATCTTCGACGTCAAGATGTAGTCGATGTAAGTTCCGTTGGCGGCCGGATTGGCGTTGGCCCGCGGGACGGTCCCCAGGCCGTTCCAGCTGTTCAGGTGGGTGTTGATCCGCTTCTCTGCAGTTGCACCCATGCTCGGGAATTCCTGCAGGTAGTCGTTGCCGAGGGGATCCACCAGTCCTGCTGCCGTGAAGACGTCGTAGGGGGCGTTTGACGGTTCCAGCCACTTGCTGGAGTTCAAGTCGCCGGCGACAACAACGGGCAGGCCGGCCGTGTTTTGCGTCCTAATCACCGAGACGATGGCTTCAGCCTGCTTCTTTCGCAGCTCGTAGAAGCCGGCGGCCTTGCTGGAGGACAAATGCGTGTCACCGAAGAAGAAGGTTTTGCCTGTGGATTTTTGCTTCACAACGGCCCAGGCGAAATAGCGCCGGTTCTCCGGGACGCTGCTCGTCGGCAGCGCGCTGGAACCCGACCGGATGATTTGTACAGCAGCGGGGTTGTAGAAGATCCGGGTTCCCTGCGAGGCCCCCCGGTCCTGGAAAACGCAGCCATCCGGCGTCGTGGAGTTTACGCAGTTGTTCCGTTGCGTGTTGGTGAGCTCATATTGAGCGCCCGCAGATTTCAGCCTCTGCAGCAGGTCCTCGAACTGCGAGAGCCCTCCGGCGTGCCCCGCCTCATCGAGCCAGCCCTGAGAGGCTTCCTGGACACCGAGAATATCGGGCATTCGCGACTTGATGGTGCTGACTACAGCTCCGCGCCGCCCGGCCCAGGAAAGGGCATTCGGATTCTCGTCATCCTCCGCGACGCAGTTGGCGCACATGACGTTGAAGCTCGCCACGGTGAGCGGGGACACCAGGGGCGCCGGGGCCGGCGGCAGCGGCTGGGTCTTGATGGGCAGGACCGGAGTGTAGGCGCTGAGTGACACCCCGGCGCCGTCGATGACCCGAACCTGGAAGTAGTACGTAGTTGAGGGGTTCAGTCCCCGCGTTTCGGTTGCCGTAATGCCGGCGTAGCGACGCCAGGTGGCATCCGACATGTCCGGTCGGCTGGCAACAGCCACTCGATACCCGGGAGCATTCGGCACCGCGTTCCACTTTAGGTTCACTGTCCGGTGGGTGGATGTTGCGCTAAACCCCGTGGGGGTGGGATAGGGGTCAACCGGCGTAGTGAACGTCACCGTTGGCGAATACGACGTCAGGTTCAGCCCCGCAGCGTCGATGACGCGCACCCGGGCAAAATACGTTGTTTCGGGCTTGAGTCCGTTGATGGTGCCGGACGAGGTGGTGAAACGGGTGAAGCCCGAATCGCTCATGTCCGCCTTGCTGAAAGTCTGCACCCGGTAGCCCACGGCGTTTGCGACAGGGTTCCAGGAGACTTTCGCGGAGCTGTGGCTTGTGGTGCTCGCCTTCAGACCGCTGGGCACCGCAAAAGCGGGCGCTGCCGCCGTCGTCGCCGACACCGGAGACGAATACGGCGTCAACGATGTGCCGTCATCGGCTATCCCCCGGACCCGGAACTTGTACGTGGTGCTCTTGATCAGATTGCGGATCTCCGCGGCGGAATCGGTGAACCGGAAATACAGCGAGTCACTCATATCCGCCTTGCTGTACGCCTGCACCCGGTACTGCGGCACATTCGCCGACTTCACCCAGGACAAACTCACCGACGTGTCGGTCTGACCCGTGGATTTCAACCCCACAGGCACCGCGAACGCGGGCGCTGCCGCCGTCGTCGCCGATACCGGAGCCGAATACCCCGTCAGAGTCGTGCCGTCATCGGCTATCCCCCGGACCCGGAACTTGTACGTGGTGCTTTTGACCAGATTTTTGATCTCCGCGGCCGAATCGGTGAACCGGAAATACAGCGAGTCACTCATATCCGCTTTGCTGTACACCTGCACCCGGTACCGCGGCACATTCGCCGACTTCAGCCAGGACAAACTCACCGACGTGTCCGTCTGAGCCGTGGATTTCAATCCCACAGGCACCGCAAAAGCCGGCGCTGCCTCGGTGGCGACGCCGGCTGACAGTGCGTGGGCGGAAGTCCCCGCCATCAACAGCACAAGGGTGGAGGCAATCACCGCAATAAGGTATTTCCGGCCGGCGGCCGCTCGTTGCCAGATGTTCGCCATTTCGGGACCGTGCTTTCGATATGGAATCATCCGACGCATCGATTCCGTGGGTGCGAGTTCTATCCCTAGCTATCGGCACGTAAAGCGCATCCGTTAGGCGTGCGAGGTGCAGAATCCAGGCCTGGAACAGGTCCTCCATTTGCGCATTCGATGCGCTCAGCCCGGGCGGTTGCCGTGGCTGCGAGAAGTAAATCGCAGAATGATCCCTGCGCGTTGTACATATGGATTCGCTCGTGCCACACTATGGTGTCCGCTGGCAACTCCTGTCGCTTAACCGCACCTTTTACTCGCGCTCTTTGCCGCCCTTCAGGTGTCCAAAGTCCCACTGATAAGGTCTCGCATGCCAAAAAACAGTCGTGGCTCGACAATTCGTCTTCGCCCGCTTTCCGTTCTGATCATGGCAATACTTCTCCTTCTGTCCGGGGCCCCGGGAGCGTTTGCGGCGACTCCCGCTCCGTCCGGCCTCAAGTCCCCGGCTCAAACAAGCACGTCCGTCTTCATTTCGTGGAACGCCGTTAGCGGCGCGCCGAGATATCGGGTCCAATATTCCACCAAGGCTGACTTTTCGGACTCGACGTACAACCGGTATACAACCACGTCGACCGAACTACGCGGACTGAAGAGCAACACCACCTATTATCTTCGAGTCAGAGTCATCTCTGCAGATGGAACCACGAGCCTAAGCCCCTATTCAGCCGCCATGACAACCAAGACGAAGACTGCACTGGTTATTGCCCCCGTAGTCAATCCACTCTCGGTTGCAAGCTATAACGTGAAGTGCGCCAACTGCTTCTCGGCGGCCGCGAACGAGTTGACGTGGGCCGGCCGTAGGTCCGCAGTGATTAGCAATATCAAGGCCCACAGGCCAGATGTGATCGGCGTACAAGAGGCGTCCCAGGGCTGGCTCGACAATGACTCCAGGGCCGGCGGCATATCCCAATTTGAGGATCTCCAAGAGCGGCTTCAGGCGGCTGGAGCTAACTATCAGCTCACGAACAACAAGCGCAACAACTGCGTGAAGGACACGACGCCCACCGGGTGTGTCTATGCTTATAAGGGCGCCTCGCAAGGCACAAAGCTCTACTACAACGCCACCAGCGTCTCCTTGGTCAGCCAGGGTTCCCTGGCACTGCCGGTAATCCGGGCAACAGACAACCCCCGCTACTTGGCCTGGGGCATATTCACCCAAAAGTCAACGAACAAGAAATTCTTTGTCGGTGACACACATTTGGAGCCCGGCGGCGGAACTGACTACCAGAACCTACGCACGAAGCAGACGCAGGCCATCACTGCAGAAATCAAGAAACGCAACCCCCAGGGTCTTCCCGTGCTCTTGACGGGAGACCTGAACTCGCATAAATGGACGTCGCCGGCCAATGCGCCCTATGACGTCCTGACGGCGGCCGGTTACGTTGATCCGCTCGGCAACACGTACGCCACCGATCTGCCCAGCGGGAAGGCGACAGCTGAGAAGACGGTTGGGGCGAACTATGACAGCTACAACGATTTCAACCGTCGGGCCAACGCCCGCAACGCATGGGGCAACGGGACCTACCTGGATTACATCTTCACGTCCAAAATGCGCGTGGTTGAATGGCGCACGGTGGTGAATGTTGATTCCAGTGGGAACTTCATCGGTACCATTCCCTCTGATCACAACATGGTCAAGGCAACGGTCCAGCTCCCCTAGGAGTCGGTCCCCTCGGACATAAATTGAGGACCCGCGGTTCGGTTAGCGGCCGGACTTCAGAAAAATCCATGCCAACCCAACAGAACCACGGGTCCTCTGCGGTTTCCGGCTCGTGAGACTACTGCGGGACTGAATCCGCCATCTGGCCAAGTTTGCGGTCCACGGCCAACCGCATCACAGTGGCCCACTGCGAGGTCACTGAGTGGTCGTCAAAGCGCTCGGCAGTTTCCCTGGCGGCCTGCCGCATGGACTCCAGCTCGTCAGCCGAAAGGGAGCCTTGCCGGGCGATCCGCTCGGCCAGGCCCTCGATGTCCCCCGCCTCGACCAAATATCCATTCACGCCGTCCTCGATGATGTCGGCAGGTCCATAGGGCATGTCGTAGGCGATCGGAATGCAGCCGACGCTCATCGCCTCCAGGAGCACCAGCGGCAGACCTTCCATTCGACTCGTCAGGAGCACGAAAGACGCCTCCGAGAGCCGTGCCCTCGGATCGTTGTCGAAGCCGCCGAGGCGGACGCTGTCATTCAAGCCAAGTTTGGAAATGAGTGCAGCCATTTGTTCCCGGACCGGGCCTTGTCCGTAAATGGTCAGGTCAAATGGCCCGCCTGCCAGGGTGTTTGCCTTTTCGATTCCCCGAATGGCCTGGTCCACCCGTTTGCGGGTTGTCAGACTTGCCAGCATCACCCCGCGGGTCTGGGAACGCCCGGCTGACGATGGCAGGCTTTCCGGGAGCTCGGTGCTGTTGGGCACAACGAACGTGTTGCCGGGATTGCCGAAGGCCAAATCAACATCGTCCTTCTGGCGCTTGGTCAGCAGCACGATCCCGTCGTACGTATTCAACCGTTCAAAGACATAACGGCGTACGGAGCTCAACTCCCCGTGCGGGGGAACCTGGCCGGATGCCATGTGCGAATTGTGCACGAGATGCAGGGTCACCACATTGTCCCGGCGGAAACGCGTAATAAAATTGGCGGTGGACTTACTGTCCACGATCATGAATGTTTCCTGGGTGCCCACAACGGTGTCCAGCCAGAAAAGATACAGCGCCCACATGCTGTTCCAGGCCGCTACGGGTTCCCCGTTGTGGTCGCACAGGGTGATAAGCCGCCCACCCTCGGTGCCATGTTCCTTGATGTCGCGCTGATCCGCGACGAACAGGCTCCCGTCGGCACGGAAATAGTCCACCTGGAGTGTTTTGTCTCCCGCGGCATCGACGCGTATTTTGCGGCCCAAGGACCCCTCCGAAAGTTCCTGGGTATGAGGCTCATCGTCGGAGATTGGCGCAAAAGTTCCCTTAAGGTTCTTGTCTGCGCGGGCCACGGACAGCCCTTCGTCCGGCAGGGCGGCAAGTTCTTCCCAAAGGTTCCGTAGGCGCATACCCGGAACCAGCTCACCGGCAACCTGCATCTCGCAGCGCACATCATCGAGGGTGTTGTCATACTCGAAGGTGAGAATGTCGACAGGTACTCCGGCTTCGCGGACAAATGCCCTGGAACGCCGAAGAAGAGCGCTGGTCATGCCGCCGAAGTCTACGGGTATCCCCCAGGTGACGGCGCAGTGATAACCCGCCGGAATCTTTATCGGCGACTGAGTTTCGTTATTTGTTGAAGGCATTTCTGGCTCGTATCTGTGGTTGTTCAAGTATCAGGTTTAAGCGAAGCTGATGCTCATGTTGCCGTGCGCCGTTGCGTACGGGCGCGGAGCAGAGCCTTGGCGTCCGTCAACGGCATCCGAGTCACGGCAGTTGCTCCACCTAGCCGGGTTCAAGGTACACGCCTACTGTGCGGCTTCCTATTGCGGCAAGAATATCCGACTCGAAGGCGAATTGGACGGAGTACGCACCGATGAATCATTGGTAATTCAGGGCTCCGCCGGCCCCGTACAGGCATGCGGAGTCGGTTATCTCTACCGTATGATCAACTTTTCTGACCCGTTTCCGGGCGGATGCCTCCTTCATGGCGTCCACCCAGAGCCGGACAACCTTTCCATCCGAGAAGTCATCCGCCCTCCTCCGCGCGGCATCGCGCATCCGCTCCACGTGGGAGAGCGGCATCTCGACGAAGACGGCTATGCATGCCGCAAGCTTCTCGATATTTCCGTACTCCACAAGAAATCCGTCAACTCCATCAGTGATGACGGACGCGGGGCCGTACGGCAGGTCGTACACGATGGGGATACAGCCCGCCGCCATGCTCTCCACAATGACCAGAGGCAAGGCCTCCGAGGTGCTGGTCAACAACGAAAACGACGCTTCCTTGAAATGGGACTGAGCGTTCGTGACGTGACCTATTAGCTTAACGTTGTGGCTTTCCTGCAGGTCGATGATCAGCTCCTCCAACTGGGCGCGCTGGGATCCGTCACCGAAAACTCTTAGCCCGACAGGAGCCGGGAGGAGGGAATTCGCAAGGTGAATGGCCCGGACAGAGTGGTCAACGCGCTTTCGGTGGCTGAGAGTCGCGGCCTGCATACCAGTCCGCGCTTTTCGCGTGCCCATGGATTCTGGTGCAGATTCAAGGGACCTTCCGTTCGGAATGACGTAAGTGCTTCCAACGTCAGATTGCCTCTTGCGCACGTCAGTCGCCTGCTGCTCCGTGAGGAAGACAACGCCGTCGAAGGCGTCCAGCAGCGGGAAGACTTCCTGAGCAGACGCGGTCATTTCTGACGTGAAACCCGCGGTAGCGTCTTCCAGATGGCTTTCATGGACCTGGTAAAACACAACGGCCGTGTCTCGCTGGTAACTCGCCATGAAGCGAGCAGTATTCTTATTGTCCACCACGAAGTACGCTTGTTCCCCTGCCACGACGAAGTCGAGCCAGGAACGATACAAACCCCAGGCGGATCCCCACGCCTGAAAGGGAAGGCCTGCAGAATCACAAAGGGTCAGCGCCCGCCCTCCGTGTACCCCCAGTTGCTTCGCGTCGTGCCGGTCCGACAAGAGGAGCGATCCGTCGGACCGAAAATGATCGACCTGCAACAGCGTTTTTCCGTCGTCCGCGTAGCGCGCCAGACGCTTGTGCGGGCCCTCCAGCTCGACGAGGTTCGGGGCACTCTGGGTGGACAAGGGAGAGTACGCAACAAAGGCGTCAGCCTCGGTGGCAGCGGCATGGGCTGACGGTGACCCGTCCAGTGCAGCCATAGCCGGGAGGTCTTCCCAGAGATTCAGGATGCGGGTGCCGTCCGAGAGGAAGCCCCGTTCTTCCAGGACGCCGCGGAGAACGGAGTAGTCCCGGAAGCCGTCGAAGGTCAGGATGTCGACGGGCGCTCCGCCTTTGGAGGCGAATGACCGCGACCGGTGCAGCATGGCGTTCGTTCGTCCTGCGAATTCTGCCGGCAGGCTCCAGGTCACGGCAAAATGCCTGCCGGCCGGAAGCAGCGTGGCTGCTGGATCAGAGTTCAACTAATCCCCATTTTCTTTTCTTCACAGGAACGTTCCAGTTCACCATTGCGAGTCAGTTTCGACTATTCCGTCAGCGCCAGAAGCCGCGGGTATCGACTATCTGTTTGCCCGCCAGGGCGTCCGGTTCGATCTCCCGGAACTTGTCGTGATCGACCAGCAGCACCACCACGCCGGCGGCCTGAACCGCCGCATCCGTCTCGACGAGGCGGATGTTGGGTATCGCGGCCAGTTCCTGCGGCAGATGATCCTTGTGCGGTGCCGCAACGAGAATCTCGGCATCCGGGTGCTGCGTGGCCACCCGCCGGACGATCTCCACCGCCGGCGACTCGCGGACGTCGTCGATGTTGGCCTTGAAGGCCAGGCCCAGGCAGGCAATAACCGGGCGGCTGACGCTGCCCACGGCCTTCCGGACCTGTTCCACGATGTACCCGGGCTTGCGGTCGTTGACTTCCCGCGCGGTCCGGATCAAGGCGGAATTCTCGGGATCGGCCGCCACGATGAACCACGGGTCCACTGCGATGCAGTGCCCGCCCACGCCGGGACCGGGCTGGAGGATGTTGACGCGGGGATGGTGGTTGGCCAGCCGGATGAGTTCCCAGACGTCGATGTCCAGCTTGTCGCTGATGACGGAAAGCTCATTCGCAAACGCGATGTTCACATCGCGGTAGGCGTTCTCCACAAGCTTGGACATCTCCGCCGTTGCAGCGTCCGTCAGGTGGATCTCACCCTGGCAGAACACCGCGTAGAGCGCCGCGGCAGCCTCGGCAGCCTCGGGCGTGAGGCCGCCCACCACCCGGTCGTTGGTGACCAGCTCAATCATGATCCGGCCAGGCAGCACCCGCTCGGGGCAGTGCGCCACCAGGAGCACCGGCTTGCCGTCCTTGCCATCAAGGCTGAGATCGGGGCGCAGTCCCAGAATCAGCTCGGCGAGCTGGCGCGTGCTCCCGGGGGGCGACGTCGATTCCAGGATCACCAGTTCGCCACCACGCAACGTGGGGGCGATGGCGCGCGCCGCCGCGGCGATGTAGGACATATCCGCGGACTTGTCCGCCTGGAACGGCGTCGGCACCGCCACGATGTAGGCATCCGCGCTGGGGGTCTCGAGCTGGGCCCGCAGCCGGCCCTGGCTCACCGCGCCCGCGACGTGGATGCTCAAGTCCGGTTCCACAAACGGCACGTCGCCGTTGTTGATGGCGGCCACGGTGCCCGGATTGACGTCGACGCCGATCACCTCGAGTCCGTTGGTCGCCAGGATGGCCGCCGTGGGCAGCCCGATGTAGCCGAGCCCGACGACGGCGACCGTCCTGATCGGGGCCTCCGTCGCCACAGTGCTAGATGTCAACATGTTCAGATAACTTTCCATAGAATTTGAGCTCGCCGGAGGCAAGCAGTTCCGCATCCTCGACCTGCCAGGTGTGCCCGTCACCGGTGCGGACCTGAAAGTAGTTAAAGCGCCGCCAAGTAGACGATCTTACCCGCGGCATGGGCGGCCCGGAGAAATCCGGTGTCCTCGCCCACGGCGACGTGCTGGAACGGATGGTCGGTGAAAACCTCCCGGCGGACCATGATGGCCGGCCCCATCACGAAGTCTGTATAGCGGTGCTCCATGCCCGCGAACCGCAGGATCGCGGCGGTCCGATCGCACCAGAACGCCCCGCAACCACCAAACGCGCCGCTGAGCTGGTCCTGGACGTTGAGGAAATGACCTACAGCAGCAAACGCCATCCTTACAAACCACCGCTCGCGCCTCTTGGGGGAGGTCCATGCACAGCCTCATGCCAATCCCAGCCTGGGCAAGCCCGTGCTGGTGATGCGGGAGAACACCGAACGGCCCGAGGCTGACGACGCCGGCACGGTCCTTCTGATCGGAACGGACGAAGACCGGATTGTGGCCGAGGCCCTTCTGCTGCACGAGCAGGACCACTTCACCGCCATGGCGAACGCCGTCAACCCCTACGGGGACGGCAAGGCCGCCGTGCGAACCGTGGCGGCAAATTGAAGATTTGCTCGGCGTCGGCTCACGGATCGGCGAGTTCGCCGGCGGGTAGGCGCTGATAGAATCTTCGGACGATCCTGTCCCGGCGAATGCCGGCATCCAGGGCAGTAAGGGCCACACCAAGACGTGCGACAGCGGGACAAGATGCAAATATCACGACGGGACGCCATTCGGTGGGCATCAACTGGCGCCATCGGGTTCACCGTGCTGGGGCTGTCTGAATCTACCGGCGTGAAACCGCCCGAAACTCCCAGCGCGGCAGGTACGAAACTGCAGGTTGGTGCACCACTGACGACCCTGGACGCCACAGTCACCTTCGGTTCCCGGCGAGTGCAGCGCCTACCCTACCGCCGACTCACAAGCGGACCGGCCCTCGAGACACAAGTACGCGAAGAACTGTGCCCCCGGAACGGCACTCCAAAGAGCCAACGGACAGCTCTGGCGACTTTCGGCCACCTGACTGACACCCATGTCCTCGACGCAGCCAATCCGGGTCGGCTGACCTTTCTCTGGCAGTACGTCGACTTCTCGGATGAATTTCCCAGCTCGACAAGATTCCGGCCGCAAGACCTATTCACAGTCCATGTGTTGGACGCAACGATCCGGAAACTCAATGCCGTCCGGCGTGGCCCCCTTGGTCAACGCACTCTGGACTGTCTGGTGATTACGGGCGATCTTACAAATGCATATGCCCTCAGTGAACTGGCGGCGGCGGTGGGCGTGTTCGAGGGCCTTCCAGTGACCTCGCACCCCGGCGGCGGTTACCAAGGGGTCCAGGATCACGGCCCGGCTCCTCTCGAACTCTCCAAGAGCATCTGGCATCCCGAACCGGAGTATTCGTTGATACCCCCGGACAACTGGAAAACGCTGCACGGTTATCCCACGGTTCCAGGACTCCTCGCGGCCGCAGTCAAGCCAGTAGCAGCGGAAGGTGCCAACTTCCCCTGGTATCTCGGCTTTGGTAATCACGACGAATCCGGGCGTTCGGCGTCCGATTCACCGAAGGATGACTTTTTGGACACTCTGCGGATCGGCAACCAGCTTCCGATCCGCCTGCCTCGTGGCATGGACACCTCGGACTTCTGGAAAAAGGTGGAGGGTTCCAGCGACAGTGAACGCCAGACTCTCATCGCATCTATGCCTTCGCGAAAAGTGCGCGCCTCCACGCTTCGCCGCCCATTCAGCAAGACTGAATTCATTGATGCCTTGCCGGCGAATGCCGCCCAAGCTCCATCAAGTTCCGGCCGAAACGCCAAAGTGGCGCCCTACTACACCTTCGAGATCTCGCAGGACGTTATCGGGATCATGCTGAACACGGCGAGCCCGGATGGCGGCATAAGAGCCGTGCTGGACACCGCCCAGGCGGAGTGGTTGGAGGAACAACTACAGCGCGTCTCCCGGAAGACCTACGATGCAAAGGGCAAGCTCACCACGTCAAAGGTTCAGGATCGTCTCGTGATCCTGTTTAGCCACCATCCCCTGTCCTCCTTTGACAAGGATGAGCGCTCCTCCGACGACGGGCCGCCGCCGCTGAACCGGTCAGCTGTTCTGGATCTCCTCTCCCGTTTTCCCAATGTGATCGCCTGGATGAACGGCCACATCCACAAGCACAGGGTGACCCCCCACGAGGGGAAATATGAATACGGCGGGTTCTGGGAAATCACTACGGCCTCACTCATTGACTATCCGCAACAATCAAGAATTGTTGAACTTCTGGACAACGGCGACGGCACACTGTCCATCGCTGCGACCTTGGTAGACCACTCGGCCCCGGAGAGCGTGGTGCATGAAGGAACCCACACGCCGCAATCCCTGGCGGCCTTGAGCCTCGAACTCGCAGGCAATCGCCCGGGACTTGACCGCGCTGAAAAGATGGGACGCGACGTTGACCAGAATGTCGATTTGATATTGCGGAAACCCTTCTGACGCCTGCTCCCACCAACGGCCGACGAACTTCCCCTGTCGCCGGAACGGGCGCGCGATGGGCGCGTCCGCACCCGAAGCCCAAGGCTAATGCCGCTCGGGGAGATCGCACCCGTCCAGCCGGTCCTGGAGACCGAGAAGAAGCTGCTCAGCCACGCGATCCGGATGGCCGCATTCAACAGCGCGGCCACCCTTGCCCGGGAAATCCGCACCAACACCGGCTGCGCCCGCGCCGGTGAGGAGGCCCACGCCCTGGTCCGGCAGACCCTCACCGGCAGCGGGGACATCGACCCCACCCCACTCTGCGGTAGAGGCGCGGCGGCACGTCAGATCACCTCCGTGTTCGGATCAGGGCAGACCCACTGTAGCGAACTGCATGTTGTGGTCCGAGGGCATCGTTCCTACATAGTTCCCAAGTGCGTCGATTTTGGCGACGTTTTCGTAGTACGGAACCCGCATCTTGGATGTGAAAATGTAGTCGATGTAGGTTCCACTAGTTCCAGCGGCCCCCTGTCGGACGCTTCGTTCAAAGCCGTTCCAGCTGTTGACGCGCCGGTTGACAACCTTCTCAGCCGTCGCCGCACCACTCGGGTACCAGCTCTTGAACGTATTACCCAGGGGATCCACTAGTCCCTGGCTCGTGAGCACGTCGTAAGGGCCGTTGGCCGGCTCCGTCCACTTATTGGAATTCATGTCGCCTACGAGAACGACCGGCATGTTGCCCGTATTCCGGCTCTTAACGGTGTCCAGGACAGCCTGGGCCTGCCGCTTGCGGAGGTCGTTGGAGGCAGCGTCCTTGCCGATCTCCAGGTGTGCGTCGGAAAAAAACAAGTGCTTGCCAGTGGACAGTTGGACTAGCTCTGCCCAAGCAACGAAACGGGGGACGGTCGCCCCCGAAGCTGCGGGGAGTAACTTCGAGCCCGACCGCACTACCTTGACAGTTTTCGCATTGTAAAAGATCCTCGTCCCGGCTGAGGCGCCCTGGTCGGCATAGACACAGCTCGCGGGAAGCCGCGAGTCGACACAGTTGTTACGGTTCGAGTTAGTGAGTTTGTACTGTGCACCCGCGGAAGCCAGGCGATCTCGTAGATCCTCAAATTGTGTGTAGCCGCCTGGTCTCGGATCGTTCAGCCAGGTTTGTGAGGCTTCCTGGATGCCAATGACGTCTGGCATTTTGGAAACGATTGTCTGTACAACGGCGCTTCGGCGATCCGCCCAGGATTTTTCCTCTGGCAGCCCCTCGATACAAGTAGCGCAACGAATGTTGTAGGAGGCAACGGACAGCGGCCGGGTGATAGCCGGCAGAACGGGCACAGCCGCGGTCGTTGCCTTGGCAACGGTGGAGTAGGAAGTGATTCCGCCTCCGGTTGCCGAGAGCGCCCGCACCTGCGCGTAGTACGGGGTTGCAGGCAACAAGCCACGCACCTCGCCTGTAGTGGTCGATGCTGTTGCGTATGTCGGGGCACTCATGTCAGCTTTGCTGCTCAGAGCCAGCCGATACTGTGTCGCATTCGGAACCGCGCCCCAGGCGAAAGTCAAGGTCGTGGTGCTGCGGGCTGTGGACTTCAGTCCCGCCGGTGGAGCGGGTGGGGCCACCAGAGTTTTGGCAGTTACGGCGGCTGAATATGCAGTGAGGTCCGCGCCGGATGATTTCAAGGCCTTGATCTTGACGTAGTAAGTCGTTGCCGGGGTCAGACCTCCGTAGCCCCCGGTGAGGCCGGAGGCGATGTTGCGATAAAAGGGTGCGCTCATGTCGGGCTTGGTTGAATACATGAGGCGATATCCGACCGCCCCCGAAACGGAGTTCCAGCCCATGGTCAAGTAACTTGCGGTCTGAGAAATGGGCTTCAGGCCTGTCGGAGGGGCAGGCATCGGGGGGAGGGTCTTAGCCGTTACGGCGGCGGAATATGCGGTGAGGTCCGCGCCGGATGAGTTCAAGGCCTTGATCTTGACGTAATAAGTCGTCGCCGGCGTCAGTCCGCCGTAGCCCCCGGTGAGGCCGGAGGCGATGTTGCGATAGAAGGGAGTGCTCATGTCGGCTTTGGTCGAATACATGAGGCGGTATCCGACCGCGCCCGTTACGGAGTTCCAGGACATGCTCAGGTAATTTGAGGTTGTCTGAGAAGTCGACTTCAGCCCCGTGGGCGGAGCCGTCGCAGCGACAGCGCTTTGCGCACCCACGCCCAAAACGAGCATTATTGTCATGAGAACCGCTGCCGCGCCCAGTCTTGGGCGTCTTCCTGTTCGCAAGCCGATCAACATCTGAAACCTTCCCTTGGTGCTTGATTCGCGTTGCAACACGTCTATCGTTTTCGCTCCATATTTTCTGGGAACGTTTCTTCCGGCCCGCCTTGGATATCATGCAAGGCCCACCGGTGCTAAATGGAGACATTCCCGCACCAGCTACCATCGGCCATATCCGCCAATTCGTTAGCCAGGACAGGAGAAAAGCGGCGGGTCGCGCATTCAGCCGTAGTGAGCACCGGAGCCAGCAAGCAACCGGCGCAGCCGGTCCCTAGACGTGCTCGAACGGATAGGTGCGGCCGTTTTACGACACGGAACGGGCTATGCCGAATCGGCATGACCCGTCTAGCCTGAGGGCTACGTTTGTCCCCGACGCAAGGGACAGTCCGGGTGGCCGGTTGCGGCTCGCGGGCTGTGGGAATGCGCCGCCTGCCGCTATCAGGTCGCTGACCGCCGGAACTGTGCTCCAGAAGACTGAGCTGCCGCGGAGATTTCGGACAGCGGAATTAGTGGATTCTTCTACGCTGCCAAGGTTGGCTGTTGATAACCATGGTGGACTTCGTTAGGCCGCCGGTAACCGAGCCCGGAATGACGGCGCCCCTCGATGTAGCGAATGACGTCGCTCCGAGCCTGTGATTGAGTCGCGTAAACGGTCCGATAGACGCGCTCGTTCTTGAGCATCGAGAAGAACGATTCAGCCGTGCTGTTGTCCCAGCACACGCCCGTGCGTCCCATCGACGAGCGCATGCCCAGGCCGGTTACCAGGGCCCTGAAATCCGTCGAGGTGTAAGACGCTGCCCCGATCGGAGTGCCAGGTCGCGAGAGGCTCGATCCGGGTCCTAGCGGCCGGCGTTCTTGAGCGCATCGGCGACGAGCTCGGTGCGCATGTGATCGGCGATGGACCAGCCGACGACTTTCTTCGAGTCGCTGTCGATGACGGTGGCGAGGTAGACGAACCCTTGCCGGGAGTGGATGTAGGTGATGTCGCCGACGAACTTCGCCCCCGGGCGGCCGGCGGTGAAGTCCCGCTTGACGAGGTCGGGCATGCCCGCTGCTGCATAAGCGTCAGCCTCGGTGGTGATGCAGAACGGGCGTGGTTGACAGGCCACCAGGCCCTGACAGCGCATGATCTGCCGCACCAACTCGGGAGAGCACCCGGATCCTGCGATTCGAGATCAAAAACCGCGAAACGTCACTCACAAATTAAATGGCAATGTCAGGAGTCCTGGAGCGTCTCGGGGCCCACACCGTACGAGGTGGCCACGTCCTTGATCGGCTTGGACGTGCTGATCACCTCGCGGCACAGCTCGTCCTTGAACTCCTAGAGCCCTAGGCCGTCACCGCGCGGCAGCCGTTCGTGGGAACCAGAGGTCGCACTGGATCCGGAATCCCGGTTCGTGGACCACACGGTCAGCCGAGTCCGGCGCTTCGTATTCCGGCCGGATCGCGGCGGCCTTCGCCAGGAACAGCGACGCGGAACCGGACAAGCCACTTGTTCCGCCAGCGTCGCAGCCGGCATCGTCGGCGCCCTGATTATGGCAGCTTGAGTTGGTACCACTTTCGCAGTCTGTTTGGGACCCACCTGACGGCTCGCCGGGAGATGAATCGCAGTTTCAGCTGAGCCCACCCCACCGTTGATTTCATCAAAGTGTTTTTCCGACGATGGAAGGCAGCGATGGGGTTGAGGGTGGAGTTATTCGCACGGATCCGTCGGGACGCCCGGGTCAAAGGATGGTCGATCCGTTCGCTTGCCCGGGAGCATCGCGTCTCCCGCAGGACGGTCCGGCAGGCCCTCGCAGCGGCAGAACCACCGACCCGCAGGGTTCCCGCCCGTTCCTCCCCGAGGTTGGATAGGTACAGGTCCCTGATCGATCTGATGCTTCAGTCTGATCTTGTTGCTCCGCCGAAGCAACGCCACACGGCCCAACGCGTCTTTGACCGATTGGTTGACGAACACCAGGCGGTGATCTCATATTCGACGGTGCGCCAGTATGTAAAGGCCCGCCGGGCCGAGATCGCGTTCGAGGCCGGAAAAGCACCCTTGGAAGTCTTTGTCCCCCAGGAACACTCCCCGGGCGCGGAGGCTGAGGTCGATTTCGGTGATGTCTGGATCGACATCGACGGGGTCCGCACCCGCTGCTACATGTTCGCCTTCCGGCTGTCCCACTCCGGGAAGTCCGTGCACCGGGTATATCCGACCTGCGGCCAGGAGGCATTCCTGGAAGGCCACATCGAGGCTTTTGAGCACTCGGAGGTGTCCCGGCGGAGCACATCCGTTATGACAACCTCACGAGTGCGGTCACGAAAGTCATCTACGGTGCCGGCCGCCAGAGAGTGGAGAACGAGCGGTGGGTCCTGTTCCGCTCCCACTATGGTTTCGATGCCTTCTATTGCGAACCGGGAATCAAGGGCGCCCACGAGAAGGGCGGAGTGGAAGGGGAAGTGGGCCGGTTCCGCCGGAACTTCCTGACCCCCGTTCCGGCAGTGGATAGCCTGATGGAGCTCAATGAGAAGCTCCGCGTCTGGGACGAGGCCGAAGACCGGCGTCGGATCTCTCAACGCATCCGGACCATTGGTCAGGACTTCGCCGTCGAACAGCCCCTGCTGTCTCGCTTGCCGGCAGAGGACTTTGATCCCGGCCTGATCCTCACGCCCCGGGTGGACAGGTCATCCCTGATTACCATCCGGTCGACGAAGTATTCCGTCCCGGTACGATTCATCAACCGCAAAGTCCGGGTCTCCCTGCGCGCCACCGAGGTGCGCATCTTCGACGGCAGAACCCTGATCGCCTCACACCCCAGGACCGTGGCCAGAGGCGGGCAATGCGTGCAGCTCGACCACTATCTGGAAGTACTCAGGATAAAACCCGGCGCCCTGCCCGGGTCCACCGCCCTGGCCCAGGCGCGGGAATCCGGTGAGTTCACACCCGCCCACGACGCCTTCTGGGCCGCGGCCAGAAGGACAGTCGGCGACGCCGACGCCACCCGGCAACTCATCGACGTCCTGCTCCTGCACCGGACCATGGATGCCCGGGACGTCACCGACGGGATCAGCGCTGCCCTGGGGGTCGGTGCCGTCAGCGCCGACGTCGTCGCCGTCGAAGCCAGGCGGGTCGCCGCCGAAAGGACCGCTCCAGGGTGGGTCCGGCCCGATTGCCATCCCGGCGCGAAAGCCGATGTCCTCGAGCACCGCGTTGTCAGTCTCACCCAACGCCGCCTCACCGACCCCGCAGCCGTCATCGCCGGCCTCCCGCCGGACAAACGCCCCCTGCCTTCGGTGGCCGGCTACGACGAGTTGCTCAAACACCGTGCCAAGTCATCACCCACCCCGCCAGTCAAGGAGCAGGTTTCATGAGCCCCACCGTACCCGTTGTTGTGTCCCAGACCCTTCGACGCCGACGCGGCCTGACAGAACAAGCCGCAGTAGCGGCCGTTGATCAGGCCTTCCGGCGGTTGCGCCTGCCCACCATCAGGGCAGTCCTGGACGAAGCGCTGGCCGTGGCAGGGAAAGAACAACTCTCCTACCAGGGATTCCTCGCTGAGATCCTGCTTGCAGAGTGTGATGACCGGGACCGGCGCTCCTCCCTGAGACGGGTGAAATCAGCGAACTTCCCTCGGACAAGTGGCTCGGCGGCTTCGATTACGACGCGAACCCGAACATCAACCAGGCAACCATTAATACCCTGGCCACCGGAGACTGGATCCGCAAAGGCCAGCCCCTGTGCCTCATCGGAGACTCCGGAACTGGCAAATCCCACCTGCTAATCGGCCTCGGGACAGCAGCCGCGGAGAAAGGCTTCCGGGTCCGCTATATCCTCGCCACTCGCCTCGTGAACGAACTCGTCGAAGCAGAGGACGACAAGGTTCTAGCCAAGACCATCGCCCGCTATGGGCGCGTTGACCTGCTCTGCATCGACGAGCTTGGCTACATGGAACTGGACAAACGAGGCGCCGAACTCCTCTTCCAGGTCCTCACCGAACGGGAAGAAAAAGCATCTGTTGCGATCGCGACCAACGAATCATTCTCCGGCTGGACGAAGACCTTCACCGACCCCCGCCTCTGCGCAGCGATCGTGGACAGGCTCACCTTCAAGGCACCATCATCGAAACCGGCACCGACTCCTACCGCCTCGCCCACACCAAGAACCAACAACTCGCAGACGACTAAAGGCGTCCGGCCGTGTGGAGGGGGTGCCCAACCGGGACTGTCCCACGTTAGGGAACTGAGACGGCAGGCAGTTGAGGTTTACCCTTCGTGCCCATCGTCCCCGGAAGACGAAGAAGGCGGGCACCAGCTGAATGAACTCCCCGAAAGTTGGACTGAAGATTCAGTTCTAACTTTCGGGGAGCAGTTTCATGTTTAAGGGCAGTTCGTTGTCTGAGGAGCAGCGCGAAGCCGCGGTGGCGCTGTTTGTGACCGGTTGGGGGTCCAGGGCCGTAGCGAGCAAGCTTGGGGTCGGTAGGAAAGCTGTCCTCCGGTTGCACGAGAGTGGAATAGTTGTGCTTTTTCCCGCTCGGGGGCGGGACGGGCATTCGCCTGACAGCCGCCGCAGATCCGGTCAGACCAGCCAGCGCCACCAGCGTGACTGCTCCGGTTCCGGTTCCGGCGTCGGTTCCGGCTCCGGCTCCTCGCCCAAGGCCAGCGCGGCCTGGACGATGTCGTCCGCGGTGAGCGTCATGACGGCCTCACGATCGAGCGCGTCGAGACTTTGTTCCTCGTCGAGCGACAGCCGCAGCGCCTGACGGTTGAGCGCCTGCTCGAACAGCGTGCGGGCGAACCGTGCGTTGCCGGAGTCCTCACCCGCGTGGAGCCCGGTGAGGATGCGGCGCAGCATCTGGTCCGCACCCGGCTCCAGCCTGTACTCGTGCTGGGCCAGCATCTGGTGGAAGATCGTCTGGAGTGCGTCGACGGAGTAGTCGGGGAACGTGATCTCGCGCGCGAACCGGGAGCGCAGTCCGGGGTTCGAGAGCAAGAAGGACTCCATCAGCCGCGGGTACCCGGCCACGATCACGACCAGGCGGTGGCGGTGGTCCTCCATCCGCTTGAGCAGGACCTCGATCGCCTCGGGGCCGAAGTCCATCCGGCCGTCCTCCGGGGCCAGCGCGTAGGCCTCGTCGATGAACAGGACCCCGTCCAGCGCACGCCGGATCACCCGGTCCGTCTTGATGGCGGTCGCGCCGACGTACTGCCCCACCAGGCCCGAACGGTCGACCTCGACCAGGTGGCCCTTCTGCAGCAGACCGACCGCGCGGTACATCTCGGCCAGGAGCCGCGCCACGGTGGTTTTGCCCGTGCCCGGGTTTCCGAGGAACACCAGATGCTGTGATGTGGCCACCTCCGGCAGGCCGTGCGCCTTACGGCGGGCCTGAACCTGGAGCAGTGCGACGAGCGCCCGCACCTGTTCCTTCACGGTCTCCAGTCCGACCAGCGCGTCGAGCTCGGCCTGCACCTCGGACAGCGGCCGGGCCGGCCCGGGCCTCGCACCGATGAGATCGCCGACCAGGTCATCAACGCGCTCCGAACCGTGCAGCCTGAGCTGATCGGTCAGATGGCCGATGGTTTCGCGCAGGTCGTCGAGCGGATTGCGGCTGGCAGCCATGCATCCA
Source organism: Arthrobacter sp. UYCu723 (assembly GCF_054059215.1). Classification (NCBI taxonomy): domain Bacteria; kingdom Bacillati; phylum Actinomycetota; class Actinomycetes; order Micrococcales; family Micrococcaceae; genus Arthrobacter; species Arthrobacter sp. UYCu723. Next base: position 3,321,000 of record NZ_JBSSBW010000001.1, on the reverse strand, counting down.
CTGTAGTACTCGATTCCCGACCGGGACGGGGGTTGGCCTCACCAGTATCAACTCCCTTTTGGTCGTAGTATTCACGCGGTACGGGCAGTCTCCGTTGGATAATGCGGGCACTGGCCGTGCTTTCGGTGCTGACTACGGCACCAAGGATGAGGCAGAAGCTGCAGGTCGGGACGCTGGTTTGCAGGGTCGTGGGTGGTCCTGAATCAGGTTGCAACACCGGCCCTGAATCAGGTTTGACATATTCAGGTGGGCCCCGATCAGACTGCAATTTCACCCCAAGGTGGGCTCAAGTCAGATTGACATTCTCAGCGCCCTCACCTACAGCTCGCGCACCTTGGGAGCAAACGAATCAAACTCGACACTCCCGCTGTCCTGCTGCTGCCCGCTGGTAATTCGGCGCCCGGTCCGACTCCGGCGCGCGCTCCACCGTTCCGCGGGAAACTCTTAAGGGCCTGCCGATCTCACGCTTCGAGTGCTTGCCTGTCGAAACCAGGTGGCGCATCAGCCCAATCATCAAAATTGATCACCTTCCAGAATGGTCGGTGGCCCTGTTTTCAATTGGCAGAAATTGTCATGTTTTTTTGGCGTTAGCAGCTCACGCTAGCGCTTGACAAATGATCCATGGATTAGCTCGTGGAATACTGTACCCGGACCCACTTCCGAGGGGTCTCGCTTGTACGACAACTTATGCACAATGCTGGCACCTACGATCTTTTCAGCATCGACTTCATCTGCGCGACGTTTGAGAACGCGACCGAAAGTCCGCGGATCGTACTTCGGCCTTGGAACTTTGGACCAGATCCGGTCCGATCGGCTATCCATGGTATGCAAGAGTTGGAAAATGAAGTGGAGATAGAAGTACGTCACGGGTCGGTCAAACACCCGCCAGTAAAGCCGCAGAGAGTCCCTGACTAGATGCGTCAAATAGTTGTCAGGACGACTCGCGAGGAACCAGCTGGAAATAGTTTTTTCCTTGGTCTCAAAGGCGAAAAACCCTGCCTCGCCGATCAGCTCGTCGAAGTGATCCAGAAGGCGAACCGTGGGAAGGCACGTGGCATCGATCCAGATACCACCGTACTTAGCGAGTAGCTCAAACCGCAGAACATCCGAGAATGCGGTTCGATTCTCCCCAAGCATTTCCCGCAAGTCAGCCGGCAGCTCCACCCAGTCAGATAGGTTTTCGTCCGTGAGGACCACGAGGTCATCGGCGTCGTGTAGACGATGAAGCTCCGCATGGCAGAACTTAACAATGTCCGGGGCATTCTCGAAACCCTGCCCCCAATAGACGAATACCTTTGGCTTCCAATCCTCAGGCATCACATACTCTGCGTTGAAAACCTTGGCCGCACGGGTCATAGGAACCATTCGAAGACGAAGTAGGTTCCTTAACTGCACGCGAGCCCGGAATGCCCGGGTGGATTCCGCAAGGAGGTCCCAGTCGTCCTGGCATGCATACACGTCCTTGCCCAACGCTTCGGCGAAGAGCTCCCGCGCTTTCGCTTCGCTATTTTTTTCCCGCGCTGCGAGGGTTCCTGCACGATTAATTCGGTCAGTTTCGCGACGCAACTCAAGGCCCGGTATCACGATGTCTTTCCCCATTTGCTAGATGTAATCTCAAGATTCTACCGGCGACGAGCCTGACGGGCGTTGTCCTCCATCCTCACCTTCGCTGTGGGGGTGGGGCCGTTCGTCCGTTCGGACACAATGCCCGGGGTAAACCCCTGACTGGGTGAGGAACGCCTCCACGCTGTGCCATATTCTGCGGAGATAACTATACCCCAGCACTCATGCCACAAGCTAACACAGCTAAAGCCACGCCCGGGTCCCTGCGTCATGCTCCCGGCAGGCGGAGGGCGGCGTCGCCGATGACCTGCTGGACCAGCCACCACGACGTCCCGAACGCCATAGCGGCCTCGGACACAGGAAACACTAAACGCTGGCTAATCTACTGGCCAGTCCTCACCCTCTACGGAGGTACAGAGGCAGCCACTCGGCTTCGGTGACCACCGTCAGAACGGCGACATCCCTGTTGCGAGGAGGCTCCCCTCGAAGCGGCCGAAAATCGCTCCACGGTACAATTTGGAAGCGAACCACAACAGAACCTAACCAAAGGCGAACTTTCCCAAGATGAACAAGGAAGTAACAAACGAAGCCCTTCCCGCGAGGGCCGAGCTTCGCGCGGCTACCTGGACGGGCGCACGGACCTACACCATAAGGCTCTGGGCCTACCTGCTGTCTGCAACCTCGAAGTCTGCGACGACGGAGGTCGAGGTCTGGCTGGAGGACGACAATGGGCGCCGGACGAATGCGTTGGTCCGCCCATACACCGAGCCGGCAGCCAACGAGCGGAGCTCGAACACTTCGTTTGACGTTTCAACTTGTGCCTTTGAAGCAGTGTTCGACTTTGACAGTCATCTGGCGGCGGCCACTTTGCAGGGTAACGTCTTGACCGCTCATGTCGCCATATCTGACGGCCGGCAGACACACGAATCGAAATTGACTGATCGATATAGATGGGGTTCGGCAGGTGCACTGGATGCGTGCGGCTTCGACAATGGCGTACAAGTCGTTCCCAGTTGGACCGTGAACGGGTTGCAATTTAAGGTTGCCCAACGCATAGCAGTCGCCCATGCAGCCTCATTCGTCGGAGAGGAACTTCGGCTTTGGGTCAAAAGCATCGGACGCTTCACGCCGGACTTGGCCGTCCTCAAGGATGAGGCCGAGCGTGAGGTAGACGCCTCATTCTTCAACCGCGAGGGAAGCTGGGTTGAAATCGCTTTCAACACCGCAAACCTTCCGGATTTTGCGGCAGACGCCCAGGAAACCTGGCGAATCTACCTCCAGGCAGGCGACAAAAGCAGACTCGTGCATTGGACCAATGCCCCTATACAGGCTGGTCAGCGTGAGGACGGGCTCGTCCTGACTACCGGTCCCAGCGGTGTACTGCGGTTGGACCGTCTCCAACACAATATCGAGGCAAGTAGCATCGATTTTTACCCTCTTCCCAGCCCGCACCTAACCGTCTCGGGGTCCTACTCGGGCGAGCAGTCCAAGCCGGTAGGGCTGTCCCTCGACGGGCAACGTACCAGCGTTCCGGGGGCACTCGTTACCAACGAGGCCGGCCGCTTTATCTTTTCGATTCCCCTCCTCAGTCCGCTGGAATCCGGCACAGCTCCCGTACCGTCAGGCGGTTACCGGGTTACTGTCCAGTTCAATGATGAGTCATACGACCGTTTGCGCCCCGCGAAGTCATTAACGGCCCGGCTGTATAAGGCCCACTACTCGGACAGCCTCAACATTCGCTTGGAGCGTTCTCCGGCAAACGAGGTTTATGTGCATGTCAGTCCGCCAATGTTGCCTACTGAGTTGGGTGAGTACAACCAACGGAAAGTTAGTACGGCAAGTCGTGATTCGTCCGAACTACGGAACGATTGTTTCTATTTTGAAAGTTGGTTTGGAAAGAACTTCTCCGACAGCCCGTTGGCTCTCTTCCATGAGGCGAGGCGGCGGCTTCCGGACGCCCGACTCTATGTCGGTGTGGCAGACCTGTCCGTTTCGCTGCCCGAAGGTGCCACGCCGGTGGTACGCAACAGCTCACAGTCGTGGAAGGCCCTTGCTGAATCCAGATTTGTCATCACGAACTGCTGGGTGCCTGATAAGTATCAGCGGCACCCGGAACAGATCCTAGTGCAAACATGGCACGGAACCCCCTTGAAGCTCCTAGGATTAGACCGGCCGGGCACCAGGGACAAGGCCAGCCGGGCGGCGAAAATAGAGCGGGACGCCAACGAGTGGAGCCTCCTGGTTTCCCAGAACCCTCATAGCACCGAAGTCTTCAAACGTGCGTACGCCTATTCTGGGGAAATCCTGGAGTCAGGCTATCCGCGCAACGACGCGTTGTTCGACAGCGACGACCTCGGACAACAAGTCCGTGCCTCGCTGAACATTCCTGCCGGGAAAACGGTGGTACTCTACGCGCCCACGTGGAGGGAGGAAAGCGCCGGCTCTCCGGACCTCATCCAAGCGGGAGCAATGGCCGAAGCGCTGGGTCCGGACTTCGTTGTTCTCCTCCGCGGTCATTCCGTGAGCCTTCGACGCGGCCAGAATGTGCAAGCCACGGGGGTCATTGACGTGACCTCATACAATGACCCGTCGGGCCTCATGGCCGCCGCCGACGTCCTGGTGACAGACTATTCATCCATCATGTTCGACTTCAGCGTCACCGGAAAACCCGTGGTCTTCTTCGTCCCGGATTGGGATTTCTACACCGGATCAGGTCGGGGAGTGTATTTTGACTTGGCGGACAAGGCCCCCGGTCCCCTGTGCCACACCCGTGAAGAAGTGATTGAGGTTCTTCGGGACCTGACGGAGTCTCGGAAGACATACCAGGAGTCGTATGCCGCGTGGACCAAGGAGTTCAATCCTTGGGACAGTCCCAGGTGTTCAGAAGTAGTATTTTCCCGCATGCTCGAGCTCGGAAACTACCACCCCGCGGGCCGCATGACATCCGTCCGGGACAACTAACCGGCTCTGGTCCGAGGCGGCGTGCGCTGAACCAACTAGGCGCTGCGGAAGGGCCAGAACAAAGAGCGGCTAACGGATTCACCTTCCGTTAGCCGCTCTTGTCGTATCCTCTTATCGGGTTAGTGCAACTTCCGAGCCAACAACACTTTCAAACTTGGCTATTGCACCAGCCACATACTGTTCGGCATCAAACGTGGCCGGCTGGACATTCCCGGCCAAATATTCCCGCATGCCTGCAACGAGCCCGTCCACCGAGTTCGGTACCAGCAGCCCGTGATCTCCGTCCGGACCTGCGAGGACGCCGCGGGAGCCGTCGATATCTGTGGCAACGATCGACATGCCCAGGACCATGGCTTCAAGTAAGACCATTGGCTGGCCTTCATGATTGGACGACAGGATGAAGCAGTCACTGCTTCGCAAAATTGCGAAGGGATTCTCCTGCATTCCGGCAAAGAAGACGGAATCCGCCAGCCCAAGGTCGTGGGTCAATCTCCGCAGTTCCCCTGCCAGAACCCCGTCACCGATCAAGACAAGTCGCGTTTCCGGCGATTCATCTACGATCTGTTTGAACGCACGCAACAACTTGGCGTGATCCTTCTCAGGGGATAGACGCGCGCTTATGGTGAAAACCTGGCCCGGGCCGGCCATCCATTCAATAACAGGGGACACGATTGGCTCGGAGGCCTTGGCCAGAATAGTACTCGGAATGATGACGTTCGGCGTGAAGCCAAACTTTTCATTCGGAATGTCGAAGCTGCCCGACAACTTCGAGGAGTTGACCTCGCTAAGAGCTTCCGATACCGATATGACCCCGTCAAACTCGCGGTATAGCGCAAACATCTCACGCAAATATGGGTACTTCGACTGGTTCTCGGCCAGCATGTCGTTGTGCAGGAAAATCTCGCTATTGTTTGCCCCGCTGCGACCGCCAAGCAGGATTGAAGCCATAAAGGGAGAATAGCCATCGAACTCCACAAGAGCGTCGAACGCCGATTTTCCAAAGAGTCGCCGGAATTCCCGGTTGAACGCATTGAAATATATCTGCTTTTGCTCATCAGTTGAAAAGCTGTTCAACCGATTGAAGGTCGAAATTATCCAGCGCTCCTCCACGCTGGAGATCTGACGACCCACTCGACCCACGGTGCGTACGTTTTCCGGAAGCGACTTGAACGCGGCGAACCGCTGGGGATCGTTCGACACCCCGGCTGCGTCAATGAGAAGGGTCAGGGCATGGCGGTCAGCATCGAGCGCCTGCAGCAGATTGAGCAGGGAAGCCGTCATGCCGTTAGGGTTCATTCCGTGCCTGAAGAGAAGCGAGCTTTCCTTCTTCTGGAGAGCGACTTCATGTTGGGCGTCGTCTTCGAAGAAGAACGCTATTGCCCTTTCTGCCGCGTTACCATCTTCTGCGGGCGTGAAGCGCGCCTGGTTGGCTGCGTACCTTGGATGCGTTTGGTCGGCGGCCAGCCCGCTGCGAACCCCCTCCAGAACCTCTTCGACAGTGCTGCAGACAGGACCGGGGAGGCTTTCCATATCGAAGTACAGCCCGCGTTCCGCCGCGTATTCCTCTTGGTCCGGAGCGTACAGCACCACAGGGCGACCGGTCGCCATGAAGTCGAAAACGACGCTCGAGTAGTCCGTGATAAGGACGTCGACAACGGAAAGCAGATCGTTAGTCGTCAGGGTCCGCGGGACCACTGCGATTGGCTGGTCGCTCCCGACCAAGAGGTCCTCGGTGTAGTGGTGGGCACGCACCATCAAGTGAAAATCAGACGACGAAGCCAACGCTTCAATGTCGTGAGCCATCGCCTCTGCGTCCAATACCTTGGCGTTCATACTTCCTCGCCAGGTGGGTGCGTAGAGCACGATTGGCTTGTGGTCCTCGGGGTCTATACCCAGCGCGCCGAAGACGGCGTCACGGCGCGCAGCCGAAGATTTCACCGTCTTATCAATTCGGGGGTAACCGGTGAGCGCTATGCGACCGGCGAAAAGCTGGTCCACTCCGAACGCACGGGTGAGCACATCGGTGGTGTGCTCGTTCGGGCTGAGAAGGTGGGTGGCCTGAAGAAGATTTCGAGTGACGTTGGCATGTTCAAGGGCAGCACCTTCTACATCGGTGCCCATCTTCTTCATCGGGGTCCCGTGCCAGGTATTCAGATAAGACTGGCCGTCTTTCAGAACGAAGTAGGAGGGAAAGGTTGAGTTGTTGATGAGGTACTCGGCGGTCGCCAGGTACCTCAGATACAGGTCCGACTGCTTCACTACGATGCGGACATTTTCCCTGCCCAAGAGGCTGGCAGGCAACGACACTTTCCCGTTTGCCACAGTCCAAATATGGACGTATCCGGAGTATTTTGGATCTTCGACGATTTTTTCGTACATTGATAGGGGGTTGCAGTCAATAGACGTGCCCAAGTTGCTTTCGTACAGAATAGTGTTTTCAACGATCGGCAGGCTCTCGTAGTATTCCACGTATTCAATGACCGTCTTCACGGCGGGCGACTTTGAGTAGCCCTGCTCGCTTACGCCATACGGACGTGCGAAGATCCGGCTCTGCCGAAAAGCATCGCAGGCTTTTTCTGCCTCTCCGGATTTAGCCAAGGCATGGCCGAGCCTGTTATACCACCCGGGTTTGTGATCGTTGCTCCGCAGAACGGCTTGGCTGTAGAGGTTGGCTGCAGCCGGCCAGTCCCCAAGCTTTTCTGCATCCGCGCCGACGTCGAAATACGACTTTGCGTCCAACTTGCTCTTCACAGATCCGGCCAACTGCCTCACCAAACTCAGCAGCCGCTCATGCACCTCTGACGTTTGCGCTTCACCGGACTCATCGAAAATCTGATCTATCGGCGTCAGTCCTGCTGCCGCGACATAGGATTCAGTAGCTTCCCGGTAGCGCCCCATTTCGTGGAGCACATAGGCCAGCCGAAATAGCCAATACGGTTTCTGCGGCTCACTGACTCGTATCGCCTCTCCATACGAATCAGCAGCTTCCTGCAAGTGGTGAAGGCGCTCCTGGGCAAAACCGAGCCGGTAGTGCCAATATGCTTCATCCGGCTTCAGGGCAACTGCAGCCTCATAGGAGGAAACCGCCTCAGACCACTTGTAGCAACGATCGTTGGCGAAGCCGTGGCGGTAGTGCAGCTCGGCATCCAGCGGCTTGACCTTGAGCTGTTCCAGATACGCGCCGGCAGCACCGTCCCAGTCCCTCAAGGCTTCAAAAAAGACGCCATACCCGAAGCGGGCCGCCCCCAGTTCCCGATCAGCGGCCACAGCACGGCTGAACCATTCCTGTGCCACGGTTGGAGCACCTGTTCCTGCATGCGCGAGACCTGTAGCGAACAGCAGCCGGGCATCCTTCGGCCGCAGCTGAATGGCGCGCTCGTACAGCTCCGACGCCGCCGAGAAGCGTTCCATTTCAAAGTAGGCCCCGGCGAGCTTGACCAACCAGTCCGCATCTTGCTGGTGCAGCGCCAAACCGTCCTCCAGCGCCTCGATCTCCTGCCAGCGCGCAGCGCCTTGGCCCAATTGCTTTCCCAATGCCTTGTGGAACTTGGCGTTGTTAGGGTCTAGATGCACGGCAGTGCGGAGGGACTCTTGGGCTGCCTCCTTTGCCCCCAGGGCCTGTTCGCACTGGGCCTTCCTGTAGAACCACTCGGCACTCTGAGGCTCAAGGTCAGTGGCCAAGGTGTAGGAGTGCAGCGCCTCGGCCCACAATTTCTGGCGTTCGTTAATGAATCCGAGCCGGTAGTGCCAGGTGGCGATCTTCGCATCTAGCTCGACCGCTGAGGCGATGTACTTCTTCGCCAGGTCGAGGTGGTCGAGCCGGAAGTATGCATGGCCGAGTTTGTAGGCAACCCTCGCGTTGTCAGATCCCCCCTGATCCCACAACTTCTGATAGACGGAGGCAGCCATCTTCCAGTTGCCCCGCTTCTCGAACTCGCGACCTCCCCAATAACCGAATTGCCAACCAATCATTATTTTCCTCCATGTTCTAGAACCACCGAGCAGACGCGCTGCCGGCACTGTCCACGCCTAAGTTTAAGTTGCCAGCAGGCAGAGTGCAGGATCGCACTTTGCCGGTTTGACGGCCAGCCGGCTTCAGTCCGCGCATCATCCTCATAGGATCGGCGCTCCTGCTGAGGGCCAGATTTTTTCCACGACTCTGTCCGTTGCCCCGCCGTCATCCATGGCCGCATAACTCGCCTTGAATTGTCGATAGGCCGCGTCATTCGATGCGGTACCCGCTTCCTTGATGGCTTCACAGAGCAGGTCAGTGTCTGAACAAAGCGGGCCAGGGGCTATCGCCTCCCAGTCCAGATAGAACCCGCGAGTCTCGTCCCGGTACTGGCCCAGATCGGGAACCAGGAAGTACATGGGCTTGTCAGTCACGCAGTAATCGAAAGAAATCGAGGAGTAAATAGTCTGTCACCAGGAGATCCGAAACCATGATCAGATCATTGATCTCGGGATACATAGAGACGTCTATCACGTTCGAACCAACTTGCGTGGAGGAGTTGTGGGCCACGTTGTGGTGCCCGCGAATCAGGAACACATAGTTTGATCCGAGGCTCTTCCGTGCCCTCGCGAAGTCCAAATGGCTCACAAGACTGTGCCGCTGCGACCCGTCCCGGGCATCATCACGCCAAGTAGGCGCATACAAGACGACAGTCTTTTCTGGAGCTATCCCCAAAGATTGTCGAACCCGTTCTGCCCTGATTTCCCGACCCGGGCGCACCAACGCGTCCGTGCGGGGATAGCCCGCAGTCAGGACACAGCCGGTGTAACCAAACGCCTCGGGCAAGACATTCGACGCAAACTCGTTTTGTGCAAGAATCAGGTCCCACATCTGCGCCTCCCGTTCCATGATCCGTCGGTACGAGGCAGAGATATAACGGCGGGGAGCATGCCGTGCCAATTTCTTCAGCGGTGTGCCATGCCACGTCTGGATGTATCGTTGTCCTGCAGATTTTCTGAAGTAAAACGGGAAATTATTGTTATTGACCACCGTCTTAGTGGTCCTAAGTCTGTGGAACCATTCCCGCGACCCTCGAAGGACCGGGATGGCGTACGCGGGATACTCCACCGAGAAGTCATTGATTGACCAATAAACGGGCACGTTGGCGAACTTTGTCTGCAGGGCGTCGGAGAGGGCACGTGGATTGTCGGTGCAGCTCTTGCCGGCAAAACTCTCAAACAAGACGCCATCGGTAAGGGCATCCGGTTCTGGCGCGCTTGCGTATTCATCTCGGAGCTGCCGCTGGTTGTACTTTCCGCGCTCCCCGCGTTGAAATGGCGGTGCGATTCCCACAGCACAAGCTCCGGATTGAGCCCGAAACACCGTGACTATCGCATGCGAAAACTCGTGTTCCAAGGGAAGATCGGTGGTCAATCGATCATCGACCAGGACCGGTAGCGACGATTTGTTGAGGACCTCGCCCTCGTTCGCATAACGAAGTGTATAGGCACCTGGAAATGGCGCAGCGACTTCTCTCCCCCAGTGGATCTGTTTTAGCGGGAACTTGAATATCCTGGAATCCGGAACATGCTCGTCAACCGAGATCGGGCGGACCGTATTTCGGGCCGTGACCAAAGCGAGGTCCAGCCGCGGTGGCCCTCCCTTCGTTGATCGCGGGATCCTCACACAGACGCTGAACTGCTCCTGGCGTTCGTCAAACGTGACGTCCGTGACCGTGGGCCGGCGAGGTGCAGCACCGGCTGCGACGTCCCTCGAACCCGCAGGAGGAAGGCTGAGAACATGTCTTCGCTCATAGACCTCCTGAGCCACAGCAAATCTGACCACCAGCTCAACCGACGTCGTTCGGAGCTCGCGCAAGCGGTCTGCACCGATGCCGCAGGTGAAGGCGGCAGCCGAGTGACGGGCGTAGGGATCGGTGCCGAGCGTATCTATCTGCGAATCTTCAGAGCGTTTGACCTCCACGTCCCGGAGGTTGCCCGCGCCATCCCTCATCTGGACATTAATGTCCCCGGGATGGGCTGCAGAGTCGAGTCCGGGCAGGTAGAAATGGCCACTGATCATGAGGGCGCCGTCGTTGGACCATCCCCGGCTGCTCATCTGAGAGACAGGCGTCAATGCAGAGGCTGGGAACTCCAGCAGGTCATCCGGGTAAGACGTGGTGAGCTGCTCCAAATATTCAAGACGAGCAAGAAATCGATCATTACGAATCTGCGTTTCAAATCCTGTGCCGTTTTCGAATCGATGGATGAGTGCGTCTTCGAGGTCAGCACGGGCTCCTAAGGCCGTCAGGCTGCACAGAATTTGCTCGTGAGGACCGATGTTCTTCAGCACAGCAGCCGAAAATTCCATGCCCACGCTCTGCACCGAGGCGAGGATTTGAGACAGGCCAATATGGAGCGTGTGCCAATAGTCCTCACCCGCGTACGGCACCTGATCGAAGTATGGAACGAGGTCCGAGCCGAGAACCCTGGTGAACCAGGGCATAAGCACATCAGGCCCTGTCTCCTTCAGCAGCAGCTTGCTGACGGAGTCCACCACACCTAATCGATCTTTCAGGTCGCGAATTGAATGCTTACCCTGTGTAATGGAGGAGCCGTCCTGACGAGAACGCCAGCTGTAGACGACATTCGGGATGACGTCGAACGCCTTGGCTCTTGCGTATGCCCGAGCCGTTGTCTCCTGATCCTCATAGAGGACATCCTGAGGAATAGCCGCGACCGCAGAATCCCAAAAATCCTTGCGGAACATCTTGTTCCACAAGAAGACGTCCGAAATGATCTCGGGATAATCTGACAGGCTGATTCCGTTTCGCGGGATTGCATGAAGCTTCTCCATCATCCGCACGCTGTTTTTCCTGCGCCCCACCAGCCGGTCTGAGGACCCCACAACGAACTCGGAGGATGTCGCTTGCAGCTTCGTGATCATGACCCTGTAGGCGTCCGGGGCCACAATGTCGTCAGAATCCGCGAATGCGATGTATTTGCCCGTCGCTCTTTCGAGGCCTGCGTTCCGTGCCCGGCCATTGCCCCCGTGCGGGACATCGAGAATGTGGAACCTACGGTCGCGCCGGGCGAAACCCTCCACGATGGCCCGTGAACCGTCGGAGGAGCCATCGTCAACAACGATGATCTCCAAGAACGGGTAATTCTGGGCCGCAATGCTGGCCAGACAGTCAGCCACATAGGGCTCGACATTAAATACCGGCACGATCACGGACAGACGCCCCAGGTACTTTCGACGGCCACTGACGAGGCGTTGCAGGCGGGATTTGACGGCCGGATGCATACCGCCGCTGACACGCGAAGCCAGGCCTCTTAGCCGGGAAGCCAGTCCCAAGCGGGACCTTCCCGCGCCAATTAAGTCCATCGTAACGCAACGCCTTTCTTGCCAAATGTCAATGTTCGCATCCCCTTGGAAACGGAGTTCAGGGATGCAGCGCTCAGCGCCAGAAGCCGCGGGTGTCGACTATCTGTTTGCCCTGCAGGGCGTCGGGTTCGATCTCCCGGAACTTGTCGTGATCGACCAGCAGCACCACCACGCCGGCGGCCTGAACCGCTTCGTCCGTCTCGACGAGGCGGATGTTGGGTATCGCGGCCAGTTCCTGCGGCAGATGATCCTTGTGCGGTGCCGCAACGAGAATCTCGGCATCCGGGTGCTGCGTGGCCACACGCCGGACGATCTCCACCGCCGGCGACTCGCGGACGTCGTCGATATTGGCCTTGAAGGCCAGGCCGAGGCAGGCAATGACCGGGCGGCTGGCGCTGCCCACGGCCTTCCGGACCTGTTCCACGATGTAGCCGGGCTTGCGGTCGTTGACTTCCCGCGCGGTCCGGATCAGGACGGAATTCTCGGGATCGGCGGCCACGATGAACCACGGGTCCACCGCGATGCAGTGCCCGCCCACGCCGGGGCCGGGCTGGAGGATGTTGACCCGGGGATGGTGGTTGGCCAGCCGGATGAGTTCCCAGACGTCGATGTCCAGCTTGTCGCTGATGACGGAGAGCTCATTAGCAAACGCGATGTTCACATCGCGGTAGGCGTTCTCCACGAGCTTGGACATCTCCGCCGTGGCAGCGTCCGTCAGATGGATCTCACCCTGGCAGAACACCGCATAGAGCGCCGCGGCAGCCTCGGCAGCCTCGGGCGTGAGGCCGCCCACCACGCGGTCGTTGGTGACCAGCTCGATCATGATCCGGCCGGGCAGCACCCGCTCGGGGCAGTGTGCCACCAGGAGCAGCGGCTTGCCGTCCTGGCCATCGAGGCTGAGATCGGGGCGCAGTCCAAGAATCAGCTCGGCGAGCTGGCGCGTGCTCCCGGGGGGCGACGTCGATTCCAGGATCACCAGTTCGCCGCCACTCAGTGTGGGGGCGATGGCGCGCGCCGCCGCAGCGATGTAGGACATATCCGCGGACTTGTCCGCCTTGAATGGCGTAGGCACCGCCACGATGTAGGCATCCGCGCTGGGGGTCTCAAGCTGGGCCCGCAGCCTGCCCTGGCTGACCGCGCCCGCGACGTGGATGCTCAAGTCAGGTTCCACAAACGGCACGTCGCCGTTGTTGATGGCGGCCACGGTGCCCGGATTGACGTCGACGCCGATCACCTCGAGTCCGTTGGTCGCCAGGATGGCCGCCGTGGGCAGCCCGATGTAGCCGAGCCCGACGACGGCGACCGTCCTGATCGGGGCCTCCGTCGCCAGGGTGCTAGATGTCAACATGTTCATATAACTTTCCATAGAATTTGAGGTCGCCGGATGCAAGAAGTTCGGCATCCTCGACCTGCCAGGTGTGTCCATCGCCCGTGCGGACCTGAAAATAGTTGAAGCGGTCCGCAGAGTAGATGATCCTCCCGGCGGCGTGGGCGGCCCGGAGAAATCCGGTGTCCTCGCCGACGGTGACGTGTTGGAACGGGTGATCCGTAAAGACCTCCCTGCGAGCCATGATGGTGGGTCCCATCACGAAATCGGTAAAGCGGTGCTCCCTGACCGCGAACCGCAGGATCGCGGCGTTCGAGGTCTCAAGGTGCATGTAGTGCGCCTGCTTCCCCACGACGTCGGCGCCTGAGTAGGACAGCGCGTGCAGCTGGTCGCTGAGGTAGTGCGGCCCGTAGTGGTCGTCGTCGTCCATCTTGGTGAGCACGTCCCCGCTGGCGGCGGCGACGCACCTGTTCAGGCACTCCCCCAGCGAGACCTCCCGCGGTGCCTCCAGGAGCACCACGTTCCGGAGCCCGAACTCCTCGGAGAGTTCAGCCAGCCGTTCGGTGGAGAGCCGGAAGCCGTGCGTGAGCAGCACCAGCTCGGGGTCTACGCCGCGCTGACCGGCGAGGGTGCGGAAGACGCGTTCCAGGTTCTGCGGCCTGATGGTGGGCAGCAGCACCGAGACTGACGGCCGCGTGACGCCCGTGGCACTTCCCGGCACGGCGTGTTGCAGCACCGTCTCCGCCCGGTGGGCGTAGGTGTGGGCCGCCCAGATGGCGCGTTGGGCCAGGTGCGCCGTGCGGTCGTTCAGCTCCGGGTTGGCAACCAGGGCCCGGGCCAGGTGCTCGGCTTCCTTGCGGGTGGCCGCCACGGGCACCGCTGCCGGCGTGAAGAACTGTCCCATGGCCTGGCTGGGCGCCGTAACCACCGGTGTCCCGGACGCTGAGATCTCGAAGATCCGCCGGGCGCACATGCTGGGCGAGTCAACCACCGAGTTGACGTTGAGGAAAACCTTGTACGCCTTGTAGGCGGACAGCGTCTGGGCATAGCTCAGCGAACCGACCACGCGAGAATCCAGCGGCGCAGGGAACTGGTACTCGGCGTTGCCGCCCAGCTGGCGCGAGAATATTTCCAGGCCCGTCCCCATCCGGGCGGACGCGTCCAGCGCGCCGCCCAGGAGCAGGTCCATCTGGGCCCGGCGCTCGGGGTATTTGTGGGCGAAGTACATTCCCGCAAAGGCGACGTCCCTCGTGTGCCGGCCATGTGCCGGCCGGACCGGGTTGTGAATGGCCGGCTGGGCCGCGAACGGAAGCACAGCGACGCGTTCGTGCCCCAGATCGGCTGTGTACTGCGCGATGCGGCCGGAATCGGAGGTGAAGACCTGGTCAAACAGCCGGGCAGCAGGCAGGAAGTCCTCATAGTGCGGCGGGTCTTCCTTGTTCCAGAAAACCGTGGGGATCCCTTGCTCCCGGCACCACTGGACCAGCTCGCGGAATTCCTTGCTGGGCCCGCCGGGACCGGTCAGCTTGCCGCGCCACAGGCCGCCGTTTCCGGCCCAGGCCGACTCGACAAACAGGAGGTCAACTGCCCCGGAGGCAAGGTCGCTGCGCCAGGTGTGCGGATGGACGGGGCTGGTTGCCCACTCGTAACCGAAAGCCAGCGCCGAAAAGTCGTCAAGGATCACCGCAGCACGGATGTCCGGCCGGGAGGGCTGCTGTTGCGGCAGGCTCGCCGGCATCAGCGAGAGCCGCCGCCTGCGCCCGCGGCCGGTCCAGGCCGCTTCCACGCCCTGCACGTTGCGCGGTGCGGCGAAACCCTGTTCGATCCGCTGGCGGGAACGCCACGAATTGAACTGCGCAGGCCCGCCCCTGCGCAGATGCCACAGCCCCGTCCGGAGCTCCCGGAGATCCGCCATCAGCCTCGGCTCCGGCGTGAGGACCGCCCGCGGACCTCGGTGGCCACGAGGTCCGCTTTGGCATCGTCGAGAATCTTGGCGGCTGAAATATTGTTGCCCTTGGAAAGGTGACGGGTGAACTCCTGATAAGCCTTGACCGCTACGTCCGTGTCCCCGTCCATGATCAGATCGCCCTTGTCCAGCCAGACCACCCGCGTGCACATGTCCTTGATGGTGTCCAGGCTGTGGCTGACCACGAAGACACAGCCCGCCTGCTCGCGGAGCTCATCCATCCGCAGCTTGCTGCGGTCGCCAAACTGGGCGTCACCGGTGTTGAGTGCCTCATCCACCAGGAGAATCTCGGGATCAACGCTCGCCGCAATGGCAAACCTGAGGCGCGAAGCCATGCCGGAGGAATAGGACTTCATCGGCAGGTGGATGGACTTCTCAAGTCCGGACAGTTCCACGATGCTGCTGAACTTTTCGTCCACCTCGGCCCGGCTCATGCCCATGGCCAGGCACCCGAGGATCACGTTCTGATCACCGGAGAGGTCCTGGACCAGGGCTGCGTTGACGCCGAGCATGATGGGGGTGCTGGAGGCATACACGGCCCCCGACGTCGGCTTGGACTGGCCGCTGATGATCTTCACCAGCGTGCTCTTTCCGGAGCCGTTCCTCCCGATGATCCCCACCGACTCGCCGCGTTCCACCACGAGCGAGAGCTCGTTGAGGGCGTGGACGGTCACCATGTTGGGCTTCCGTACCGCCCTGCGAAAAAGGCGGGGTGCTGAGCGGTCAGCGTCAGGATCCGAAGCCGCAGTGGAGGCCACGCGATAGCGCATCCGCACGCTGTCCACCACCACACACGGATGTCCTTCGATGAAAATCTCCCGTTCACCCTCGTCCATAGGATTCCTCCCCTTTCCAGAAATAGACCAGGCCGACGGCCAGCGCCCCCAGGGCCCAGGCGGCAAGAGTGGCCCAGGACTGCCACTGCGGAACCCGGGCATACAGCACGCAGTCCCGGATGATGTCGATCACGTTAAACAAGGGATTGAGCTTGATGACGGCAAGAATTTCGGGGTGGGTGACGAAGCGGTCATACGTGTAGAAGATGGCCGAGCCGTACATCCAGGCGCGGAGCATGAAGGGAAGCAGGTGGGTGACGTCGTGGACGCGGGAGATGATGCGGGCCAGGATGAGCCCCACCCCAAGGTTGAACAGTGACTGCAGGAGTACGGCTGGTATTACCAGGATCCACAGCCAGGTGATTTCCTCGCCGGGAGGCAGCACCACCACGATCAGCAGCATCGCAAGGATCAGCGGCACGGCAGACAACAGCTCGCGCACATTGGCACCGATGGGCAGCGCCGCCCGCGGGAAGTTGAATGCCTGCACCACGGACTTGTTGCTGCGGATGGAGCGCGCGCCGGAGGTGATGGCACCAGAGCTGAACTGGAAGACGAAGATCCCCACCACAAGGTAGCCGAGGAAGTTGTCGATGCCCCGGCTGGTTTTCAGCAGCAGCCCGAAGATCAGGTAATAGGTCAGGCCATTGAAGATCGGGTTCAGCAGCAGCCAGGCGCTGCCGAGGCGGTCCCTGCGCGTGCCGCTTTGAACGCGGGCACGGGCATCGTAAAAAATAAACTGCCGGAAGTCCCAGAGCTGGACAAGATAGTCCAGGAAACTTGGCCGCGAACCGACACGGGTCAGCCGCCGCATATCCACGGAGAGGGGCTGTACGGCCACCGGCTCCGGGTCAATTGCACTATCTGCGGACACTACTGATTCTCCTCATGTTCATGGTGCAGCTCGGCGTAACGTGTGGCCAGGGCATTGGCGTTGGCCGCCCAGGTCCTCTCGGCGAGAACTGCAGCCCGCCCAGTTTGCCCCATCGACGCCCTCCGGCTCCCATCCGAGAGCAGCGCCGAGATCGTGCTGGCAAGTTCGCCCGGGGACGCGGCAGGGGCCAGAAGCCCGTTACCGCCGTCGTCTATTATCTCCCGAAGTGCGGGCAGGTCAGTGCCAACCACCGGCCGGGCACTCGCCAGCGCCTCCACAGGCTTGAGTGGAGTTACCGCACGGGTCACGTCAAGGTCCTTGCGTGGGACCACGAACACGTCCAGGGACTGGTGGTAGAGCGGGGTCAGATCCCGCGGTACCCGCCCCGTGAAAATTGCCCTGTCAGCCAGGCCCAGGCCGCGGACCTGCTCCCGCAGCGCGGGGCCGGCCACGCCGTCGCCCACGATCAGCAGGCGCAGCTGTGGGAATTCCGGTACCAGGAGCGCGAAGGCCCGAACCAGGTCATCCAGGCCTTCATACTCGACCAGGCTGCTGACCGTGCCGATGTAGAGTCCGTCCTCCGGCAGCCCTAGCTCGCGGCGCGCACTGGTGGTATCCAGCGGCTCCTCGAGGAAGGCTCCGCCGACGGCGTTCGGGGCGATGAGGACCTTCTCCCCGGGGATGCCTGCTGCGACGATGTTGGCCTTCATGGCCTGCCCCAGCGTCACCACCAGGCCGGCGTCCCGCATGACGTCGGTTTCCCGTTCCTGGAACAGCCGGTACTTCTCGCTGTCCCGGGCCTGAGGTCCCCGCGTGGCTGCCCAGGTGTCCGCCAACTGGCCGCGCACCTCATACACCCAGGGGATGCCCAAGGCCCCGGCCACCGCCCGGGCCACCATTCCGTTGACGAAGTGCGTGGTGGTGTGGAGGACGCTGGGTTTGAATTCCAGCGCCACGGCCAGCAATTCCTCGGCCTGTTGCTGCAGGCGTGCGTCCATGGTGGGCGCCAGCCGTGACGGAAGGAGACGCCGGTACTCCACCCCGTCCACCGCGTCGCTGGCGTGTGCCAGGAGCTTCCCCACCTGCACCGGATACCCGAGCCGCGTGACGGCCAGGACCTTCCAGCCCGCTTCCTGCTGGGCCGCCATGATGGAGTGGGACCGCTGAGCGTAGCCGCTGGCGGTGTGGGGTAAAGAATTCGTCAGCAGATGCAGGACCCGGCCCGGAACGGGCGTGAACTCCTGCGGGGCCAGTGAGGGTGCCGTGCCGGTGTACAGCGCCGCTTCGCCGGCAAGCCGTGCCTGCTGCCGCCGTCCTGCCGGGCCGGAGCCCTCGAGGACCGCGACGGCTCCGCTGAGGTTGCCGTCATGCCACAGCCTGCGCGCCAGGGCCGACTTGAACCCGCGCGCCTTCCGTGCGCCGGCCAGCAAGCGGTCCGCGAGCTCCGGACGGCTGGCGGCCAGCGCGATGTCCGCCAGCCTCCTCGACTGGTCCGCCGTGAGGTTCCGCCCCGTGACGTTCCGGTCTGCGGCGAGCCGGAGACGGCGAGCGACGTCGCCGTCGTCCCCGAGCAGGAGCGCTGCGAGCAGCACGGGCACAGCCACGGAGCTTTTGGCTGCCACGGCGCAGGTGAGGCGGGCAAGCGGGCGGACCACCGCGGGCGGGAGCCGGCGGGACAGCTGGAGGAAAAGCACCATCGGATCGTCCGTGAGGTGTTGTCCCGCAGTGTGTGCGGCGAGCCGCGCATTTTTAAAGACTTGGATCATCGTGTGGTTACGGGCGCCTTGGCCAGGACTTGCTCAATGAGCTCCATGTAGCGGCCGGCCAGCTGCCCATACTCGGCGTGCGATTTGACCCACTGCCGGCTGTCACCGTTGCGGACCAGCCGGCCACGGTCGGCGGCAAGGTCACGCCACAAAGCGGCCAGGGCCTCAGGATCGCTGGCCACGATGTCCCCCGCCTCGGCGTCGGCGATGATTCGTGCCGCCTCGCCGCGCACCATGGCCGTCACGTGGCGGCCCACGGCCAGGACCTCATAGGTCTTGGAGGGAACGGTGGTTTCGAAGGATTTCCAGTCATCGCGGAGGGTGACGAGGCAGGTGTCCGCGGAAGCGTAGCGCTGCATCATGGCCTCGCCGTGAAGAGGCGCGTGGAAGGTTACCGGCGCCTTCAACTCGCGGGCGAGCTTCTCCAGCGCCGGGCGCTGGGTCCCGTGACCCACCATGTGCAGGTGCATCGAGTCACCCACCAGCGCACTGGCCCGGATGGCCACATCAAGCCGTTGGCTCTCGCCATGGTTTCCCAGGTACAGGGCCTCGAAGACGGGCCGTTCCATTTCGGGGGCATCCATCACCGGGATGGCGTCCAGATGCAGTCCGTTGCTGACGGTCGCCACCTGGCGGATCCCGCGGGCGCGCAGCGTGTCAGCGAAACCCTCGGTCACCGTCACCACGAGGTCCGCCCGCTGCTGCACGAACTCCACAACGTGTTCAATGACACTCTTGACTTGTCCCTGGACAAGGCGGGCGTCCCGGGCGAGGTCCGGCCAGGCGTCGCGCATTTCCACGATCAGCGGCACACCGCGCAGCTTGGCCAGGATGTAGCCGGCGGCGAGGGACGGCAGCGCCGGCGCGGTGACAATCACGACGTCGGGCTTCCGGAGGAGCATCCCGGCCGGAATGGAGAGCGCTGCCGAAAAGCACTGGTCCACCAGGCGGGCAGCGCGTGAGTTGCCGTGCCGGAGGTAGGGCACCCGGAGGACCTTCTCGGTGAATTGCCCTTTCTGCAGCTGGAACGGCTGGCCCGCCAGTTTTCGTGGCAACGCCCGCCGGCCAAAGGGATAGTGCGCAACCGGCGCCACGACGTCGACGTCCCAGCCGGAGCGGGAAAATTCCTTGATCATCGCCGTCCAACGGCGCTGGGGCGGGCTCTGCTCCGGCCAGTAGGAGTGGGTCAGCAGTGTGATCCGTACCGTTGGGGTATCGGTTCCAGTGCGGGCACGTTCAGTCCCGGCGTTAGTTTGCGTGGCCATTGCTTACTTGCTGGGCTTGGGGGCAATGCTGGGGCTCTTGCCAGCGAGGAAACGGAAGTAGAGGAGGCCGGCGCCCAGCAGAATCAGCACGGTGATCAGCTGGACCACCAGCGGGCTGCCGGTTGCGACAGCCACGGCGGCCTGGATTTCGGACTTCATCACGGCAGGCGGTTGCGCGACGGCGGCAATCGCCGCATGTGCCTTTGCCAGTTCGGGCACGGGGGAAGGTGAGGGTGAGGGCTCCGCGGTCGGTGCTGCGTCGACGGTACTCTCGTCGACTCCGGCGGGCACGACTGCCGGCGGCACCGGTGCAGGCACGAGCGCAGGCGCAAAGGATGGCGGGGCGACGACGGCGGTGGCGGCCGGCGACGCAGGAGGGGCCGGCGGCGTCTGGACGACCGGAGGACTGACGGCGGGAGGCACCTCGGCGGCAGGCGGGACCTCACCGCCCGGCGGGACCTCACCGCCCGGCGGGACCTCACCGCCCGGCGGGACCTCACCGCCCGGCGGGACCTCACCGCCCGGCGGGACCTCACCGCCCGGCGGGACCTCACCGCCCGGCGGGACCTCACCGCCCGGCGGCACCTCACCGCCCGGCGGCACCTCGCCGGGCGGGACCGCCGGTAAAACAACGATCGGGGGCGCCGTTGGACTCAGCGTCGGAGGAGGCGTGCCGATCACTGTCAGCAGATCATCAGCGCGCGCGGCGGTCGCGGGTCCGGCAAGGGCCAAACCCATCGCCAACGCCAGCATTCCGGCGCGTGCTGAATTGGCCATGCGGCAACGTACAGTCATAGCTAGTGCCTCCCCCTTGGGTGCGAGATTTTCCCAACCGTGCCTAGTTTCCGGCCAGAACTGACCTCGCTGTCGGCAGTGCCCCAGAATACACGATCCTTCCATTCTACTGGAAGGCACCAAGCGCACCCGCCAACGCCGTCCGGGCAGGGTGTCCGGCGCGTCCCGGCAGGGAGCCCGGGACGGGCGGTCCGGGCAGGGCGCCGGGCGCGTCGATTCGGCGCGTCGAGCCGGGATAGGCTGGAATAATGCACCAGTTCCGCCCCCCGGCTTCCGCACGCCTGTTCCGTACCCTGGCGATCGCCACAGCCTCCGCAGCGGTCCTTACGGCCTGTTCTCCCGCCGTGGACGTTTCCCCGGCGAAGGACAGCGCAAACGCCGCCTGTGCCCCCATGATGGTGGCCCTGCCGGATGCCCTGGGCGAG
Source organism: Arthrobacter sp. UYCu723 (assembly GCF_054059215.1). Classification (NCBI taxonomy): domain Bacteria; kingdom Bacillati; phylum Actinomycetota; class Actinomycetes; order Micrococcales; family Micrococcaceae; genus Arthrobacter; species Arthrobacter sp. UYCu723. The sequence goes on along the minus strand of NZ_JBSSBW010000001.1, from coordinate 3,299,883 downwards.
GCCAAACTCCGCAAGACGAACAGCCAGGGAACGGCTGCCTGGGGGGATCCGTCACTGGTAATCCTGCGCTGCGGCGTCAACGTCCCGGGACCCACCACGGACCGCTGCGTAACGGTGAACGGCGTCGACTGGGTCATCAAGGAAGGCAGCCCGGTGTGGACCTTGACAACGTTCGGGCGCGAACCAGCCACTGAACTCCTGATGGACCCGGACAAGATCAGTTCGGCCACCGTCCTGGCCGACCTTTCCGCCTCCGCCTCGAAAATCAAGGCGACCCGGGGCTGCGTAGGCCAGGAAGAGCTCCAGAACCTGCCGCCCAGCAAGTAGGGCACTGGCGCTTACCGGGCCGGTCCAGGAAGCACTACGGCTTAGAGGCAACGCCGGACTGTTGCAGATAGGTACCGAGGGTGTCGTTCTTCAGAGCGTCCCTGATATCAGCAATCGCCGCGTCATCGCGGAGGACGATGGACTGGCCGTCGGCCGAGGTCCCGATACCCAGCGTGGGCAGAGTGAAACTGGTGACATCGGACGCTCTGACATCGCGTAGCTCCACCGCGAGGCCCGCCACCTTTCCGGCGTCCAGGGATGCGTCCACACTGACATACGGCGAGACGGTGTCCACCAGTTTGCTGAGCGTCATGGGATTGGAGAGCGTCTCGGCCGTGAGGAACCGGGACAGGATGGCCTTCAGGAACACCTGCTGGTTCTTGACCCGCTGGTAGTCACCGTCGCTGAATGCCTTGCGTTCGCGGACGAAGGCCAGCGCCTGCTCCCCCGTCAGCTCCTGTTGCCGGCAGGGAAGGCGAACTGCTGGGTATTGAACGCCACGGGGACATTCACGTCGACGCCGCCCAGGGCGTCGGTCATGGCTTTGAATCCCTCGAAGTCGATGTTGGCCACGTTGTCCAGCCGGGTATCGAACATGTTTTCCAGGGTCTGCACCGTCAGGGGTATGCCGCCGAAGGCCATCGCGGAGTTCATCTTGGACTCCCCGTGGCCGGGAACATCAACCCAGGTGTCGCGCAGAATGGACATGATGTAAATGTTCTTCCGGTCCGCCGGAATGTGGACCCACATCATGGTGTCTGACCGCTGGTCGGTCGGAGCGCCGGCTTCGGCCTCATCCACGCTTGCCGCACCGCTATCGCTTCCGAGAAGCAGCATATTGGTGGCACTGGGTCCCGCTGCTGCCTCGACCTTGTCCGGCCGAGTCGATTCGTCGGGGAACGCGTTGTCGATCTTCTGCGCCTTGGAATCGAAGCTCTGGGCGAGGTTGAAGGCGAACACCCCGGCCGCGGCGGCGGCGACGAGGACGAACGCTACGAAGCCCAGCAGCACGTTGCGGCCAGTGTGCCGTTTCCGGTTCTTCCGCCGCCGCGGCCGGAGCCTGTCTGAAGTCTGCTGCTCGGTTTCAAAACTCATGTGTTCTTTCCCAAAAGTGTGGATCCAGAGGACAAAAAAGCCGTGCTAGTGGGCATTTTCGTTAGTTCGTCGGGGGTCAGGTCCAAGCGGTGGGGTCGTTGAGGTAGACGCCACAGGCGGTGGCGCGACCGGCCATCACCGGCGGCGGTTTCAAGGTCCTCGACCAGCCTGCCGGGTCGACCGGAATACACCACCGGCCCAACGACTAGCTGCTACGCCTGAGCAGCCACGAGCACGCACCGGCAGCCTGACCCCGACGGCCTAAGCGAAAATGACAACCGGACAGGACATGCCCCGCGCCGGGGCCGGCCGATGGACATATTCCGGCTAGGCCCGGTCCCGGGCGCGAAGACTGGGCATGTCCTCCCGGGCGCGAAGACTGGACCTCAACCCCCGACGAAGTAACGAAAATGACCACTAGCGCAGCCCGGTCCTGCGGTGCAGGGCAAGGTAGATCAGCTCGTCGATCAGCTCCGCGTAGCTCAGGCCTGAGGCCTTCCACATCTGCGGGTACATGCTCTTGGGCGTGAACCCCGGCATCGTGTTGATTTCGTTGATGATCAACTCGCCGTCAGGCGTGTAGAAGAAATCGACCCGGCTCAGTCCCTCGGCGCCGACGGCGTCGAAGGCGACGGCGGCCAGCTCGCGGACCCGGGCGATGGCCTCTTCGGGGAGATCGGCCGGGCAACTCAGCGCGGCGGCGTCGTCCTCCACATATTTGGCGTTGAAGTCGTAGAACTCGTGCCCTCCGCCGGCGACAGAGATCTCCCCGGGCATGGACGTGCGCGGAGCATCGGTTCCCCGGCCCTCCAGCACGGCGCATTCGATCTCGCGGCCCACGATGCCGGCCTCGATGACGAGCTTCGGATCATGCTTGCGGGCTTCCTGGATGGCGGCGTCGAGTCCCTCGAGGGAGTCGACCTTGGAGATGCCCATGGAGGATCCTGCCCGGGCCGGCTTGACGAACACCGGGAAGCCGAGCTGGTCCACGCGCTTGCGGACGGTCTCCGGATCCTTGCGCCACTGCCGGTCTGTGACGGCGATGTACGGCCCGACCTGTAGCCCGGCGGATTCGAACACCACCTTCATGAAATGCTTGTCCATGCCGACGGCGGAGGCCAGCACTCCTGCGCCGACATAACGGGTGTCGGACAGCTCAAGAAGGCCCTGGATGGTGCCGTCCTCGCCGAACGGCCCGTGCAGCAGCGGGAAGACGACGTCCACAGAACCCAGTTCCTGAGGGACCTCGTTCGGGGAGGCCACAATGAGCTGGTGTTCGCCGCCGATCTCGGCCAGCGCCACGGTCTGCTCCGAGGGAGCGACCTCCGGCAGCGAGGACGCCGATAGCGACCACTCGCGCGTGTCGCCGGAAACCAGCACCCATTGGCCGGTCTTGGCGATGCCGATGGGGATGACCTCGTACTTGGTCTGGTCGATGGCGCCGAGGACTCCCGCCGCGGTCACGCAGCTCACCGCGTGTTCGCTGGAGCGTCCGCCGAAAAGCACCGCCACCCTGGGCCGGGGCCGGGCGGGGCGGACCTCTGTGCTCACGTTATCTTCCGACACTGTCAGTGATCGCCTTCAGGTTTCAGGTCCCGGGACAGCAGCAGCGGTCCCAGTTCGTCTACGGTCAATTTTCCGGCCAGCACGGCGACGACGGCAGCGGTGATCGGCATCTCGACGCCGAGCTTTCCGGCCAGTTCGTGTACGGCCTGGCTGGACTTGATGCCCTCAGCCGTTTGATTCATTTCAGCGGTGACCTGCTCGAGGGTGAGGCCCTTGCCCAGCAGCCGGCCGGCGGTGTGGTTCCGGGACAGCGGGGAGGAGCATGTGGCCACGAGGTCACCCAGACCCGCGAGCCCGGCCATGGTCCGTGCCTCGCCGCCCAGCGCGAGGGTCAGGCGGGAGGTCTCCGCAAGGCCGCGGGTGATGACGGAAGCCTTGGTGTTGTCCCCCATCCGCTTGCCTTCGCAGATTCCGACGGCCAAGGCAATGACGTTCTTGACGATGCCGCCAATTTCGACCCCGATCACATCGGTGGTGGTGTACGGGCGGAAGTAGGGCGCCGTGCAGCTGCGGGCGATCCAGCCGGCGGCCTCGGAGTCGGAGCACGCAACAACGGAGGCTGTGGGCTCTTCCCGCGCGATCTCCATGGCCAGATTGGGGCCGGAGACCACGGCCACCCGTTCGGCGGGAATCCCCAGCTCCGCGCAGATGACCTCGCTCATGCGCGCGTCGGAGTGCAGCTCGAGGCCCTTCATGAGGGACACCACGAATGCGCCCGGAGGCACGAGGTTCTTCCATTCGCGCAGCTGCGGCCGCAGGGTCTGGGCCGGAACGGCAAGAATGACCAGCTCGGCGCCGTCGAGGACCTCCGCGACGTCGGTCGAGGCGCTGATGCTGGGTGGAAGGACGATGTCCTTGAGGTACTGCTCGTTCCGGTGCTTGAGGTTGATTTGGTCCACCACTTCGGCGCGCCGGCCCCACAGCCGGATCCTGCGTTCGACGCCGGAGGCGGTGGCCGCGTCGGCGACGACCTTCGCGAAGGTGGTTCCCCACGAGCCTGCCCCGAGGACGGCTACGGTGCTGGCGGATGTTGTTCGTTCAAGATTGACCGTCATTCGGTGCTGTCCCCAATATTCTCGTTTGACGCGCCGCCCTCACGGGTGGCCTTGCCTGGACCGGATTCGCCACGTTCGATGAAGCGGCCGTGCGCGGACTGGTTGTGCGCCGAAGGATCCCAGCGTACCGTCGGCGGCTTTTCGCCGCGGAGTATGACAAGCAGTTCCGTGATGGCGTCCATGATGACGATTGTTACTTCGGTGAGGGTCGCCTTGTCCAACGGGCGTCCGGCGAAGGCACTGAGGTCCACCGGTTCACCGACGATCAGGCGCGAGGTCTTCCTCGGGAAGACGTGGAACCGCTTGGCGTAGCGGGGAAAGACCTCGTGGGCTCCCCAGTGGGCGATCGGCACCACGGGGATGCCACTCTCCAGCGCCATCCGGGCGGCGCCCGTGTGGCCCCTCATCGGCCACAGCCCGGGATCCCGGGTCAGCGTGCCCTCGGGGTAGATGACGATGGCACCGCCCTCGTCAACTACCTCCTTGGCGATCTGCAGCGCTCGGTTGGCGCCCGACGACGAGCGTTCCACCGGAACCTGCTTGGTGGCCCGCAACACCGCCCCCACGACCGGGACCTTGAACAACCCTGCCTTGGCGAGGAAGTGCGGCATCCGTTTCTGGTTGTAGAGCATGTGCCCGACTACGAGCGGATCGATTTCGGTGCAGTGATTGGGCGCGGCGATGAAGCCCCCTGCCGGGAGCTTCTCGAGGCCCTCCCATTTCTTCCTCATCAGGAGGTTCATCGCAGGCCGGACGATGCCGGCCACAATGACAAAGGTGATGTGGCTCTTCGCCGGTTCCTTCACAGGTCCCAACTACTCGGCTGAGGAGATGTCGAAATCGGCGCCAAGCCCGGCGAGCTTCTCGGTGAAGCGCTCATAACCGCGGTTGATGATGTCGATTCCGGTGACCCGCGAGGTGCCGGTGGCCGCGAGTGCCGCGATCAGGTGACTGAAACCGCCGCGCAGATCGGGCACGTCGATGTCGGTGCCGGTCAGCTGCGTCGGGCCGGAGATCACGGCGGAATGCAGGAAGTTGCGCTGGCCGAAGCGGCACGGCACGCTGCCGAGGCATTCACGGTGCACTTGGATGTTGGCGCCCATCCGGATCAGGGCGTCGGTGAATCCGAAGCGGTTCTCGTAGACGGTCTCGTGAACGATCGAGACACCCTCGGCCTGTGTCAGGGCGACGATCAACGGCTGCTGCCAGTCGGTCATGAAGCCGGGGTGCACGTCCGTTTCGAGGACCAGCGGGTTGAGCTTGCCGCCGCGGTGGTAGAAGCGGATACCGTCGTCGCCGATGTCCATTCCGCCGCCGACCTTGCGGTAGGTGTTGAGGAAGGTCATCATGTCGCGCTGGGTGGCGCCCTGGACAAAGATGTCGCCGCGCGTGACAAGGGCCGCTGAGGCCCAGGAAGCGGATTCGTTGCGGTCCGAGAGCGCGCGGTGGTTGTAGCCGCCGAGGTCCTGGACGCCTTCGATCCGGATGGTGCGGTCCGTCTGGACGCTGATGATCGCGCCCATCTTCTGCAGCACGGCGATGAGGTCCACGATTTCCGGCTCTGTGGCCGCGCCGGAAAGCTCGGTGATGCCTTCGGCGCGGGTGGCGCTCAGCAGCACCTGCTCGGTGGCACCGACGGACGGGTACGGCAGGGAGATTTTGGCCCCCTTGAGGCCTTGGGGCGCAGAGATGTGGATGCCGCCGGGCCGCTTTTCCACGACGGCGCCGAACTGGCGGAGCACGTCCAGGTGGAAGTCGATCGGGCGGTCGCCAATCTTGCAGCCGCCGAGGTCAGGGATGAAGGCCTCGCCAATCGCATGGATCAGGGGCCCGCAGAGCAGGATCGGAATGCGGGAGTCTCCGGCGTGGGCATCGATTGCCGTGTGGGAGGCCGTCTTCGCGTTGGTCGGGTCCAGGGTCAGGTCCCCCGTGACGGGATCCTTCTCGACCGTGACACCGTGGAGCTGGAGCAGGCTGGTGACAACCTCGACGTCCTTGATTTCAGGGACGTTGCGCAGCACGGACGGCTCGTTGCCCAGCAGGGCGGCGACCATTGCCTTGGGGACAAGATTCTTGGCCCCTCGGACGGTGACGCGGCCAGTCAGCGGGACGCCTCCGCGGATTGTCAGAACACTACTCATTTACCGGTTTCCTCACGACTACTCGCCCCCAAATCCTTACAAAGGCTCCAGCTAAGCATAGGAGCTTGCCCTACCGATCTGAAATATGGGTTGGTTTGACAGGGGCCACGCTGGCCCGGTCCGAGTGCTTACGACCCGCCGTCCCGGCTGCAGAACCGTACTGTGCATCGCGTGTTGGAATGCGCGGAGGCAGGCTGGGGTCTCACGCCCGCTACAATCACGAGGTCCGTCGTTCGTGGACGCAAGAAGAATTGCGGCGGTCTCGCCGCGAGAGCCTGGGGACCCGTTGGTGACCACCAACATTAGATCTGGAACTGCCGTCGCCGTTTGTTTGGCGATCTTTACAATGCTTTCGCTTATCAAGGCGCCGGTCGCCAGCGCAGCTTCGGATGTGACTGGACCCGGCACTCAGTGACGACTCCTGACCCCTCTTGCCATCACGCGCAAGCCTGCGCGCAGGTAGCGCTGACCGGCTCACCTTCGGCGGGAACATCATTGAGACCATGATGCCTCAACTCCTGACAGCCCCAACATCATCTGCCCCTGGGGCAGTCGTCCGGGGCCCAAAACCCAGGACAGGATGCTGATCTGTACACATGTCTAAACGCCCTCGACATATCTATCCAATCGCAGAATACCGCCAGTGATGCAGGTCACGAATAATTGGATGATCAGCTTCCTAGCTCAGTGAGGGCATTCAGGGAGAGAACAAAGAGGTTTACATGAACTCCTGGAGCACATCATGAACACGAACACGCCCTCCCCCGCGGCAGAGGTGCCCCGGCTCGAGGATAAGACCATTCAGCCCATTCCTTTGAACGAACGACATGGAAAGGCCAGAGACCTTTTCACCATATGGTTCGGTTCCAACATCATGATCATGACCATCGTGACTGGTGGGCTTGCGACCACGGTGTTCGGACTCGACTTCGTCACCGCCGTTGTCGGCATCATCATCGGCAACGTCATCGGTGGCGTCTTTATGGCCCTGCATTCCGCGCAGGGACCACAACTGGGCGTCGCGCAGATGATACAGACCCGCGGCCAATTCGGTTCCTATGGAGCGCTGCTGATTGTTGTCATCGTCGTGATCATGTATGTCGGGTTTTTCGCCGCAAATCTGGTCTTTGGTGGCCAGGCGATGGCCGCGGTCACCCCCGGCATCAGTGTCGATGCCGGCATCATTATCCTCGGCGTGGTAAGTGTCGTAGCAACGATCTTCGGTTACCGTCTCATCCACGCCTATGCCCGCGTCTTAAGCATTGTCGCTGGCGTGGCCCTGCTGCTGGCGTTTGTTTGGATTCTCTTCGTTCATGGCTTGCCTGCCGGATTCCTGGACCAGGGAAATTTCAACTGGGTCGGGTTCATGGGAACCATCTCCGTTTCCGCCCTCTGGCAGTTGGCATACGCCCCGTACGTCTCGGACTACTCGCGCTATATGCCGCACGGGACCGGCTCGCGCCCGGCTTTCTGGGCCTCCTACTCGGGCTGCGTCCTGGGGACGCTCTTTCCGATGGTGCTGGGCGCGTTGGTGGGATCTCTTGCGATGGTGGTGGCCGAGGATGCCGCCAACGTGGATATCGTGGGGAGCCTGGGTGCCCAGCTGGAGCCATGGACACTGGTGATCATCGGCATTTTCTGTCTCGGTGTTGCCGCCTCGAACGCGATGAACCTCTACTGTGGGGTCCTGTGCACCCTCACTATTGGGCAGACTTTCAAGCCGAGCTGGCTGCCACGCGCCAAGACGCGAAGCGTGGCAGCAATCATTCTCTTCACACTGGCCCTGATGATCGCGTTGTTTGCACGCGAGAACTTCATGGTCTTCTACCAAAACTTCCTCTCGTTCCTGCTCTACGTCCTGGTCCCGTGGACGGCCATCAATTTGGTCGACTACTACCTCCTCCGCCACGGCGACTACAGGGTTGAAGACTTCTTTCGGCGCGATGGCGGAGTCTATGGCCGGTTCAACTGGGTTGCTATTGGGTGCTATGTTGCTGGCGCGCTTATCCAGGTCCCATTCTCATCAACGGCCATTTACACGGGACCCGCCGCCGCAGCCATGGGCGGTGTCGACCTGTCATGGATTGTCGGTCTGGTCGTCGTCGCCCCTCTCTACTACTTTGTCGCACGCCTGTTCCGGAAGACGGCGGACCCCGCACCCGTCCAGTCCCCAAATTTGGTGACTGACCTGATCTGAAACTGCGCGGGCACGATACGCCCGCGGCCACCGCTGAGAACCTCCCAACGCCGACTACGGCACAGAAAGCAAAGGCGAAATACTATGACACTCACTGACATCGAGCGGTTTACAGTCCGGCGCCCCTCCGCCGATCAGAGCTCTGCGGCAGACTTGCCGCCGGCGGGGCACTTCATCGGCGGTTCGTTTGTTCCGGGTTCCTCCACGGATGTCATCGACGTCCTGGACCCGGCTACGGAAAACGTCATTGCCTCGGTGCCGGCGGGAACCGCCGCGGACGTGGATTCGGCCGTTGAAGCCGCCGTGGCGGCTCAGAACGCCTGGGGTTCCACAACGCCCAAGGAACGGTCCGAGGTGCTGTCCCGGATTGCCAACATCATCGAAGCCAACCGCGAAGCACTTGAGCTGCTCGAGTCCGCAAATACCGGCAAGCCGCGCAGCGTCGCGGAAGATGATGTCTCCAGCACCATTGACACATTCCGTTTCATGGCCGGGGCATGCCGGACACTGACCTCGCTGGCAGGCGGAGACTACGCGACCGGACACACCTCGGTCATACTCAGGGAGCCGGTGGGGGTAGTCGGCGTCATTACCCCGTGGAACTATCCGCTGCTGATGGCGGCCTGGAAAATTGCACCCATCCTGGCCGCGGGAAACAGCGTCGTCCTGAAGCCCTCCGAACAGACCCCACTGTCGACCCTGAAACTGGCAGAACTCGTGGCCGGACACATTCCCGACGGAATCTTCAACGTCGTGACGGGACAGGGCAGAACCGTCGGGCAGCGTCTGGCGGAACACCCGGACATCGCACTCGTCGCGCTGACGGGGAGTGTCGTCAGCGGACAAGCCGTGGCAGAAACAGCGGCACGGTCCGTCAAACGTGTCCACCTGGAACTCGGCGGCAAAGCACCCGTGGTCATCTTCCCCGACGCTGACCTCGCCGCGGCCGCGGCCGGCGTGCGCAACGCGGGGTTCTGGAATGCGGGCCAGGACTGTGGCGCTGCCTGCCGGGTGCTGGTGCACGAATCCGTGGCCGAAGAATTCACCAACCTCCTGGTCAGGGAAGTCGGTACCCTCGTCGTCGGCGCGCCAGGAGCAGGGGACGACATTGAAATCGGTCCCATGATTTCGCGCCCGCACTTCGAGCGGGTACGGGACTCACTGGCAGAAGCAAAAGCAGCCGGGCTTAAGGCCGCTATCGGTGGCTCGGTCCTGGAAGGACCCGGCTACTTTATCGAACCCACCGTGTTCAGCAACGTGCCGGCCGGAGCGGAGATTGCCAGCCACGAAATCTTTGGTCCCGTGGTCAGCGTCGAGTCCTTCAGCACCACCGAAGAGGCAATTTCACGGGCGAACGAGACGCCTTACGGCCTGTCGGCGTCGGTCTGGACCAGGGACGCGGGACTTACCCTCAGTATTCCCAAGCAGCTGGATTTCGGTACGGTCTGGGTCAACTCGCACCTGGTGCTGGCGTGCGAGGTTCCGTGGGGCGGATTCAAGGGCTCCGGCTACGGTCGCGACCTCTCCCTGTACGCTCTAGACGATTTCTCCCGGACCAAACACGTCATGATCAACCACGGCGCATGAGCGTTGAGACCAGCACTGGAGCCTGACATGACAACGAATCTTCGACACTCCGCGCCGTCACGCCCGTTGACGGGTGCCGCAATCCCTTCCATCCCTTTTGATACGGAGGTGCCATGGACCAACTGGGGCCGGAACCAGTGCGCCACACCGGCGTTCACCGTCCGGCCGCGGACGGAACAGGAAGCGCTCGACGCGGTCCGCTTCGCCATCAAGGAAGGCCTCCCCGTTCGCGCCGCGGGTGCCGGTCATTCATCGTCACCGCTCGTCCAGACCGGCGGCGTCCTGATGGAGATGTCCGCGATGACGGGAATCACCGGAACCGACAAGATGCGCCGCCGCGCGCGGGCGTTGGCCGGCACGACCATCAGCGCCTTCGGCGATCCGCTGTGGGAGCGGGGGCTGGCTCTGGGCAACCAGGGCGACATCGACAAGCAGCAGATCGCCGGGGCGCTCTCGACCAGCACCCACGGCTCCGGGAAGGACCTGGGCAGCTTCTCCTCCAGCCTGCGCTGGGTCAAGCTCATCAACGGCTACGGCGAAATCGTCGAAATCGGTGAAGGGCAGCTGCGCGAGCTCAGGGCGGCGCAGGTCGCCCTGGGCACGCTGGGAATCTTCCTTGAGGTCGAGCTGGCCGTGGAGGAGCGCTACTACCTGCAGGAGCAGATCACCTATCCGACCTGGGCCGAGACCGCCTCGACATGGGAGGAAGATATCGCCGGCAACAGGCACTACTCCTTCCTCTGGTGCCCGGGAGAAGGGTCATCCGAACTCCTCGACCTGCCGGGCACGCCCGGACAGAGCATGACGAATCGCAGCTACACCAAGCGGTACAACATCGTCCAAGTCCAGGATGAGAGTGAAATTTCCTGCAGGGAGGGGTCACGGCTGGACCGGTCCTACCGCATCTACCCCGGCGGATTCACGACACCGTTCCATGAACTCGAGTACTTCGTTCCCACCGAGCACGGCCTGGCCGCCACCGAAGCTGTACAGGAGCTGATCCGCACCAAGCACGCAGACCAGAAGTACCCCGTTGAAGTCCGCTGGGTGAAAGCCGACGATGGCTACATGTCCCAGTTCCAGGGACGCGACACTACGGTCATCACGCTCACCACTGAGCCAGGGACGGACTACTGGCCGTTCTTCCGTGATGCGGATGCATTGCTGCAGGACTTCGAGCCCCGCGCACACTGGGGCAAGATCCATTTCATGACCAGGGAACGTCTGGAGCGGCTCTACCCGGATCTTGACACCTTCATCCAGATCCGCCGGGAATTCGATCCCCACGGGGTGTTCCTCAACGACCACACCCGCGCCCTGGTTGGCTGAACAGCCAAATCCCCGGAAGCTGCCCCCGACCCACGGGTCGGGGGCAGCTTCTCCGCCGCGGGGGCGCTACGGGCGGCCCTGCCGGCCCCACGTCGGAGCGCCGAGCTCTCCGGCCGCCCTCTTGCTTGGCGGTGCAAGCAACCCCCGCCGCATTCGTTGACCGCCACATTGGCGTGCGCCGCCAGGCCGATGTCGACACCATGCTCAAGTCCGTCGGCTACGACACGCTGAAATCCTTGGTGGATACGGCCGCGCCCACCGACATTCGCCAGAATACTCCCCTGACCCTGCATCGGGCCCTCAGCGAGGTTGAGGTGCTGGCCGAGCTCCGCAAGCTCGCCACGAAGAACAAGTCCGCCGTGCAGATGATCGGCCAAGGCTACTACGACACCGTGACTCCCCCGGTGATCCGTCGCAACATCCTCGAATCCCCGGCCTGGTACACGGCCTACACCCCCTACCAGCCGGAGATCTCCCAGGGTCGGCTCGAAGCACTGCTGAACTTCCAGACCATGGTCCAGGACTTGGTGGGCCTGCCGATCGCCAACGCCTCCCTGCTGGACGAGGCCACCGCCGTGGCCGAGGCGGTCCTGCTGATGCGCCGCGCCAACAGGTCCACCGGACACAAAGCAGCCGTCGTCGACGGCAAGACTGTCCTGGCCGCCGCCGGCCTGGCCGAGGTCATGGGCGGCACGCCCGAGCAGGTGGAGAACGCCGCGGAGATCGCCATGGAACACAACCTGGGCTTGACCTGCGCCCCCATCGGCGGCCTGATGCAGATCCCCTGCATCGAGCGCAACGCCATTGCCGCAGCCAAGGCCATCAACGCCGCCAAGATGGCACCCTGGGGCGACGGCACCCACCGCGTCTCCCTCGACGAGGTCATTGTCACCATGCGCGAAACCGTCAGGGACTTGTCCTCCAAGTACAAGGAAACCGCCATGGGCGGCCTCGCCGTCAACGTGGTCGCATGCTAGCCCCAGCCCGGTCGGCACATGGGAAAGTCGTGGCTCGGCGGTTTGACCACAGAGCCACGACTTTTCCCGACGGGTTGTCTTAGACGGTTGCTACTTCCAAGGATGCATCGTCGGCGAGGGAAATTCCCTTGCTCCGGTTGACCATCAGACCCAGCAGGTCAAAGACGAGCGTCGCGGCGGCCACCGAAGTGATATCTGCGTGGTCATATGCGGGCGACACTTCGACGACGTCGGCACCAACGATGTTGATGCCGTTCAGCCCCCGCAGCAGGGCCAGCAGCTCGCGGGAGTGCAGCCCGCCCATCTCCGGAGTACCGGTGCCCGGAGCGTAGGCCGGGTCCAGCACGTCAATGTCGATGGAGACATACACGGGGGTGTCCCCGAGCCGGTCCTTGACGCGCTGGATCGCGGCCGGAACACCGATGACGTCCAGATCAGAGCACCGGATGATCTGGAAGCCGAATTGGTGGTCACGGAGGAAGTCGTCACGGTCGTAAACCGGGCCGCGGATTCCCACATGCATGGACTTGTCCTCGACCAGCAGGCCCTCCTCGAAGGCCCGGCGGAAGATGGTGCCGTGGGTGATCGGCTGGTCGAAGTAGGTGTCCCAGGTGTCCAGGTGCGCATCGAAGTGCAGCAGCGCGACGGGTCCGTGGACCTTGTTCAGGGCCCGCAGCATCGGCAGGGCGATGGTGTGGTCGCCGCCGATCGAGATCAGCTTCTTGTCCTGGCCGAGGAGCGGGAGGGCCTGTTCCTCGATTTCGCGGACTGCGCGGGTGATGTCGTAGGGGGTGCAGGCAATGTCGCCGGCGTCCACGACCTGCGCCTCGTAAACGGGCTCAACATCGAGTTCGGGGTGGTAGCCGGGGCGCAGCAGCCGAGACGCCTCACGGACGGATGCCGGACCGAACCGGGCACCGGGGCGGAAGGAGGTGCCGCCGTCGAACGGGACGCCGACGATGGCGATGTCGTAGTCCGGGACACGGTCGATCTGCGGAAGCCGGGCGAAGGTGCCCAGTCCGGCATAGCGGGGTACCTTCGTTGCGTCAACGGGGCCGATGGGCTTGTGCGTGGTCATGGCAGGGATCCTTCAGATACATCGGCCGCGGTCGCCCGGGCCTTTTTGCGGGTGGTCAGTTCGTGGAGGGTCTTGTTGGCGGTCTCGGTGGCCAGCGGCCCCGTCGGGTTCCGGCGAGAGGTCCCCGGCGGGGCATTATCAATGAGGTTCATCGTCACGTCCATCTAAATCCTCTCCCCGGATAGTCATCACCGAACACGGAACCCATTGAGTTAATGATCGTTGGCCCGCATCACGGCGAACATACTGCGATTGACTACATCTGTCCGCAGCATCTATACATGTGTACAGACCGTCCGGTTTCAAGCCGGCGGCTCCCGCAACGAAAGGAGCGGCGCGTGACAATTACCGTGGCAGAACTGCTGGCTGAACCCCAGCTTGGCCTGTCCCTGCTGGCAGGTTCCAGCGGCCTGGACCACCCGATAGCCTGGGCCCACACTTCGGACCTGCCGCGGCTATGGGAATGGGTCACCGGCGGGGAACTCATGATGACCAACGGCCTGTCCCTGCCGGCCGATGCTGCCGGGCAGGTTGCCTTCGCGGAGGCTCTGGCCGGCGCGGGCGCCAGCGCCCTGGCCATCGGGGAGAAAATGCATGCTCCACCACTGTCACAGGAATTCCTGGATACCTGCGACCGGCTGTCCCTTCCGGTCCTGAACATCCCCTACCCATTGCCGTTCATCGCCATCGCCCGCTCCGTTGCGGAATCCTCCCTGCTTGAGCAATCGCACAGGCTGCGCCAGACCGCCAGAATTTACGATCTGATCGGCCGCGCCGGGGCAGCCGAACAGCACTGGCAGAATCTCATCTCGGGGCTGGCTGCAGAGCTAAACACGACGTTGTTTGTCATCGACCGGCACTGTCTGCATCCCTGGTATCCCGACGGCGAACCCTTGCCCGCGGAGGTGGCGGCCGGGTTGGAACTGCTAGTCCGGATCCCAGCAACAGCCTCAAAGAGTTTTCAGTGGCACATTCTCCCAGACGGCCGGCACATTCTCCTGATGGATATCCCCACGCACCCCAACGCACTGCTGGTCGTATTACCGAAGGCGGAAGCGCACCCGGACGCCGTCATCTTGCTGCATGCCGCTACGGTTTTGGGTTTGGAATTGTCCCGGACGACACTGGACCTTGAAAACCAGCGCCGGCTCGGGGCTGAATTCCTGAGCCAGGCCTTCGAGGGCGGCTACTCGACCGCCGACGTGGAGCGGAGGCTGCAGGAATTTGGCGTCACCGCGCGGCAGTTCCTCATTGTCACCATGGGTGCGGAGGATCTGCACGATCTTGACCCCATCCACATCGGACTCTGGCGCCATGGCTACCCCAACGCCTGCCTGCGGCGGTTCAACCGCCTCCACCTTGCCGTCAGCCCGGACTGTTCCGATGAAATTCTGCGCCATGTGGTTTCGGCCCGAGTCCGGATCGGAGTGAGCCAGCTGGCGGACGCGGCCGGCATCGGCCGGGCACTGCAGGAATCCCTCTGGGCATCAGGCACAGCGGCTAGCAACTCCGAGCAGCTTGCCCACTATGCGCAGGGACCCGCATGGCTCGGGCTGACCAGTTATGAGGAAGGCAACGCGTTGGTGCGGAGATTGCTCGGCCCGGTCTTTGACTATGAACGCGGCCGCCAGCCGGACCTGATGATCACCCTGAAGACATTCCTGACCCTCCAGCGGTCATGGCAGAAAACCGCTGCAGAGCTGTTCACGCACCGGCAAACGATCATCTACCGCATTCGAAAGATCAGCGAACTGACCGGGCTGGACCTTACCGAAACCTCCTCCATCGCTCAGCTGTGGTTTGCTCTGCAGATCCATGAAGCCATGGAAACGCACGGCCACCAACCCAATTTTCCGGCTGGTGGCCGGTAGGACTGCATGGTTGCTCATGCAGGCCCGGTTCGATCACCGGATCTTGCTGTGTGGCGGATCTGCCAGACGTGCAGTTTGGTATATTGGCGGATCCTGTCGGCCGACATTCCGTGCTGGGGGCAGCCGGTATGGCCACAACTTGCGCGACTGGCCGCGGGACACCATCAGCTCGCGTCGGGGTCCGGCCATCCCGGAGGTCTCCTTCGGCTGAGCATGTAGCCCCCTGCTGCGGGCGACGGGTACGACGGCCGCAGCAGGGGGCTACATGGCTGCCGCGGTCAGACGGCCGGCTGATGCTGGGTGATGCAATGGATGCCGCCGCCCCGGGCGAAGATGGGGCGGGCATCGACCATCACCACTTTGCGGCCCGGATAGGCCTGCTCCAGGATCCGGCGGGCTCCCGCATCCGCCGGGTCATCGAAACTGCAGGCAATGACGCCGCCGTTCACCACCAGATGGTTGATGTAGCTGTAGTCGACCCAGTCGAGCTCGTCGCGCAGCGTGTCCGGGGCCGGCACCTCCACGATGTCCCAGGCACGGCCCTGCGCATCCCGGGTCCCGGCGAGCATCGCGATGATGTCGGCGGTGATCTCGAAGTCCGGGTGCGAGGGGTTGCGCTGGGAGTGGACCAGCAGCACACCGGGTGACGGGATGGCGGCCACGATGTCCACGTGTCCGCGGGTTCCGAGTTCCTGCGTGTCACGGGTCAGCCCGCGCGGCAGCCAGATGACGTGCGTGGCGCCGATGGTGCGGGCCAGCTCGGCTTCGACGTCCGCCTTGGTCAGGTGCGGGTTCCGGAGCGTATCCAGCTGCACCGTCTCGGTGACCAGCACTGTGCCCAGGCCGTCCACCTGGATCCCGCCGCCTTCGTTGACCAGCGGGCTGTCCAGAAGCTCCGCCCCGGCCTGCCTCACCACTTCGGCACCGATCGCGGAGTCCTTGCCCCAGCTGGCCCAGTCCTGCTGCCCCCAGCCGTTGAAGACCCAGTCCACCCCGCCCAGCCGGCCGTCGTCGCCGGTCACGAATGTGGGCCCGATGTCCCGCATCCAGGCGTCGTCGAGGGGCGCTTCGACCAGGTCAATGCCGGCCGAAAGGTATGTCCTCGCGGCAGCCATGTCCGGTGGGTCCACCACCATGGTGACCGGCTCGAATTCCGCGACGGCGTGCGCCACCGCGGACCAGGCCGTGCGTGCCTCGTGGGTTTCCTCCGGGGTGTGCCCGATCGAGGAGCGCTCCGGCGGAAAGGCCATCCAGACCCTTTCCTGGCGGGCCGTTTCGCTTGGCATCATCCAGCTCATGGCTGGGCCGCGGTCTGCCGGGCGGACACCGCGCCGTACGGGCGGTCGACGTCGACGTCGCGGGTGAGCTCGGCGTAGGTGTCGGGGCGGCGCGTGGTCAGGAACGGGAACAGGTCCAGCCAGTCCTTGCGCTGGTCCAGGTCGAGGTCGGCCACCAGGACGGCTTCCCGGTCCCGTGGCGCCTGGACCAGGACGCGGCCGTAGGGGTCGGAGATGAATGAGGAACCGTAGAAGTTGATGTCGCCTTCGTCGCCCGTCCGGTTGGGGACCACCATGAACGTGCCGTTCGTGATGCCATGGCCGGTGATCACGTGCTGCCACAGCGGCTGGTGGTCGAACGTCGGGAAGCTCGGCTCCGAGCCGATGGCCGTGGGGTAAACCAGGATTTCCGCACCGGCCAGCGAATACAGCCGGGCGACCTCCGGGAACCATTCGTCCCAGCAGGTGGGGAGTCCGACGGCGGCCCCGTCCAGTTCCGCGGGGCGGTGCACGGGGTAGGCGTCGCCGGCCGGTCCGGCGCGGAAGTAGGTGTCCTCGTAGTAGCCGGCACTGACGGGAATGTGGGTCTTGCGGGTGCGTGCCAGCAGCTCGCCCTGGGGCGAGACGAGGATGGCGGTGTTGAAGCCCAGTCCGTCGTTTCCGTCTGAGCGCTCGTAGAGCGAGGCGTGGACGGTGACGCAGTGTTTCCGGGCCGCGTTGGCGGCGAACTCGAAGGAGGGGCCGTTGAGCAGGTCCTCGGCATCCTTGGCGGGGTTGATGCCGGCCCGGACGTTGGCAGGATATTTGGACAGCGTCAGTTCCGGCAGGAACACGGCCCTGGCTCCGGCGTCGGCGGCTTTGCCGATGGCCTCGGTCAGCACCGACCTCAGCTCGGCGGCGTTCTCCCGCCAGTGGTGCTGGACCAGTGCCACGCGGAGGGGCCGGCGGCTGCTGTCCCCGCTCCGGGCGAAGGATACGGGCGGAGTGGCGTTGGCAATGATGTCCATGGTGGTGCTTCCTAACGGGACCCTAGGGGTCCTTGCATGATCGCGGGATTCCGTTGGAATCACGTCGCTTGATAAGTGGGTGAGAGTTGGGTTGGTGGTTCATTTGCCCAGACCCTGTCCGGAAGGTTCCTGCAAGGTGGCCGGGCGTGCTGTGGTGAGTGAGCCGATGGCCGTCGTCAACAGGGAACGCGCGTGGTCTGTGGTGATGAAACCGTTGAGCCAGCGGCCGGAGATCCCTTCCACCAAACTGGTGAGGATCTCCGCAGTGACTGCGGCCTCGTCCTCGCTGGTGCCTTCGCTGGCGGCCACGATGGCCTGGGCGATCTCACGGTTCCATTCCGCCGTTGTCCGGGAAAGCGGTTCCGCCAGCTCCTGTTCGAAGATGGAGCAGGCCCGGAGCTCGTTCCAGGCCACCGAATTCCGGCGGACATCAGCGTCGTCCTTGATTTCGTCAAGGAGCAGGTGCCTGAAGTGCCGGGCGCGGTCTTCGGCGTCAGGGGAGGCGGGAGCGGCGTCGTCCTTGCTGACCTGCTTGTTGATGTGTTCAAGCGTTGCGGCAAGCAGGCCGGCCCGGTCGGTGAAGTGGTAGTACAGGAGGCCCGGCGAAACTCCGGCTTCTGCAGCCACATCGTTGACCCGCATTCCCCGGACGCCGTTCCTGGCGATGCAGGTGGTGGCGGCGGTGAGGATCTTGGCTAGTTTGTCAGTCATGGTTTGACAGTAATACGTGCTCACCCCGCTCCGGTGCGGCCTCGACCAGGGAGGCATGCGGTTCGGGCCAGAGCCGGAGCGCCGCGAGATAGCCGACGGCTCCGATGACTGTGGAGCCAAGGAAGCTGAGGTCGATTCCCCCGGCGAGTTGCGAGAGCGGGCCGGTGTAGAGGGACGTGTCCGTGGCCAGCAGGCCGAATACTGATCCGATGGCCCAGGGGATCACGGCCCTGAGGTTCCAGCCGTTGCTGAACCAGTACCGTCCGCGCGGTCCGTTGGCGCGAAAGAGCTGGAGGTCTGCGGCGTGGTATTTGCCGCGGCGGGCGACCAGGAAGCCCAGGACGTTGATGGCCACCCAGGGGCCGGCGAATCCGTTGAGCACCAGCGTCATGGCCGTGATCGAGTCCACCGCGTTGAACACGAAGACACCAAGGTAGAGGAGTCCGACGGCGATCACCGACGTGATCAGCGTGGTGTGGATGCGGCGCAGGCGCGGGAAGAGTGCTTCGAGGTCCAGGCCGCTGGCGTAAAGGTTGAGCACGCCCTGTCCGAGGCCGCCGGCAAGGGCGATGACGAGGATCGGCAGCAGGTACCAGGCCGGGGATGATTTCACGAGATCGGCGACGTACGAGCCGCCAAGCTCCGGCAAGGCCGAGGCCGTGAAGGCACCGAAAAGGGCAGTGACGAAGAGCCCGAGGAAGACGCCGAGGCATGCCGAGGTCACCACCGAACGGTCCGAGTGCCTGGTCCGCGAGATGCGCCGGCTGTAGTCGCCCAGCGTGGGCGCATAGGAGAGGGGGCCGCCGACGGAAATGACGGCCGAGAGGATCCACGTGGGCCAGAAGTCGCCCAGGAGGTAGTCGGCATGGACTGTTGTGGGGCTGAACGTCGGTGCGAAGGCGACGACGCCGATGAGCAGCAGAACGCCGACGACGGGTGCGACGAACTTCTGCATCGCCACCACGGTGCCGTGGCCGAAGAGCGCCACGAGAACGATTTCCACGGAGATCACGGCGTAGCCGATGGAGAGCGTGACGCCGTCGACGGGTATCCCGAGCAGCCGTTCGGCGGCGGCAACCAGTGCGTCGCCCGAAGTCCAGACCGCGATGGCGGCGTAGGCAAGGGCGAACAACAGGGTCAGGGCGGAACCGATCAAGCGCCCGCGGGTGCCGAAGTGTGCGGCGCTGGAAACGGTGTTGTTGGTGCCGGTCCGCGGTCCGAGGAGGGCCATCGGGCCGATCAAGGCCGTGCCAACAAGGAGCCCGGCGAGGCTGGCCGTGGCGGCGCCGACGAAGTTCAGGCCGAAGGTGATGGGAAGCCAGCCGAAAACGATGACAGAGAAAGCGAAGTTGCCGCCGAAGAACACGGTGAACAGGTTCCGGGGGCGGGAAGTGCGTTCCGCGTCGGGAATGAACTCAATGCCGGCCGACTCAATGCGGCCAAAGCGGTCCTTGTGCGCCGATGCGGCACCGGCGGAATCCGCGTCTTTGCGGAAGCGCGTGCTGATCATGGCAAGCCTTTCGTGAGATACATCACGGTGATGTATTGCCTTAACCATAATCCTGACTGAATTTTCAGTCAATAGTCCGACGGGACTCATCACAAATGCTCGCGAAATGGTGTCATTTTCCGAAGACGATTGCACGGACTGTCCAAAGCCGGCGGCACGACCGTCCGGTTGGGGGTATACCCCAACCCAACGTCAGGCAGGACTCCCTGTCACCTGTGACTGTTGGTTCGGAATGGCGGTTTTTTCACAGTTCGGTTTGGCGGTTTTAGCTGATTCCGATGACGAGGGTGGAGCGTGCGGCCTCGATGACGTCGTCAGTGATGGTGCTGAGTTCGTTGATTTTCATGACGCTTTCCACTTGGGTGAAGAGCCTGTCGATGAGGCGGAAGTTGCCCCGGGTGGGGGTGGCGGGGTGAGTACGTGGCGGTTGCCCGAGTTGCATTGCTGCCATTCGCGGTAGACGTCGATCGCGGCGTCCCACGGCTGGTACTTCATCGGCAGCCGGCGTTCGGTCCAGTCCTTGTCGAACTCGGCGTAGAAGGTGGCCAGTTCGAAGTACTTGCGGTCGTCGACGTAGTGCGGTTCGTAGTCGTCGCGTTGGGTGAGGAAGACGACCTTCTCGGGGCTGCAGTAGTACAGCGAGCCCAGGCACATCGGGCAGGGATGGGCGAGTACGTAGATGGTGCACCCGGTCAGGTGCTCGGTACCGAGTCGGGAACAGGCCTCGCGGATCGCGAGGATCTCGGCGTGCGCGGTGGGGTCGTTCGTCTGGGACGCACGGTTGGGGCTCTCGGCGAGGATCTCGCCGTCGGTCGCAAAGGGTCGCCCACCTTCCTCGACGTTGGCACGGGCGATGTCGATGGTGCGTTGAATGAAGTCCGTGATGTTCCTTGGCTGAGAGGTAAGTTCGGGCACAACCGTGGCTGTGTCCTCACTTCGAGGACACAGCCACGGTGGGGATCAGAACGGTTTGGTGGGCAGGTATTTTCCGTCGAGGGTGATCACGGCACGTGAGCCGCCGTCGGGGTCTTCAACTTTCTTGATGTCCAGCTTGAAGTTGATGGCACTGATGATGCCGTCACCGAACTGTTCGTGGACCAAGGCCCTCAGGGTGGAGCCGTAGACCTGCAGCATTTCGTAGAACCGGTAGATGGTGGGGTCGGTCGGGATACCGCCGGGGATGCTGCCGCGCAGCGGAATGGTCTGCAGCAGCATTACGGCGTCCTCGCCCAGACCCAGGCGCTCAGCGACGATTTCCGCAGCGGTTTCAGGCAACGGATGCTGGCCGAGCAGGGCGGCGGTGACGAAGGCAAGGCTCAGACCAGTGCCATCGGTCAGTTCCTGCCAGGAGAGGTCCTTGCGCATCTTGGCGTCGATGATGGCGGCGGTCAGTTCCTCGCGCGGAGCCTGGGTGTTCTGGGAATGAATCATGGTGTTTTCCTATTCTTTCGGTGATATCAGGTGGTTAGGCGGCCAGGCCGGATGTGGCCGGCGTGGCACAGGTCTGCGGGTTGTCCGCAAGTGGGACAAAGAGGCCGGTGGCACCGTCCAGGGTGTCGATGGAACCGGTTTCGATGTCGTAGACCCAGCCGTGGAGGTTCAGCCGGTTCTGGTCCAGGGCCAGGGCGACGGAGGGATGGGTCCTGATGTTGGTCAGCTGGGCGATGACGTTCCCGCGGACCATGGCCTCCAGTCGCTCCTGGGCCGATCCGTGGGTGCGGGCGGCGTTGACGGCCTTCGCCGCGTCGGCATGGGCAAGCCAGCTGGCCACGGCCGGCAGGTGGTCCAGGTTCGTGTCGGTCGAGATGGCAGTCATCGCTCCGCAGTCGGAATGGCCACAGATGATGATGTCCGTGACGCCCAGGACGGCGACCGCGTACTCGACTGTCGCGGAGACACCGCCGGGCTCCGGGCCGTAGGCCGGCACGATGTTGCCGGCGTTGCGGATCACGAACAGGTCACCCGGTTCCCGCTGCGTCAGCAACTCCGGCACGACCCGGCTGTCCGAGCAGGCAATGAACAGAGCCCCAGGGTTCTGGGCGGTGGCCAGCTCCTTGAAGAGTCCAGAGCGCTCCGGAAAGGCTTCCCGTTGGAATTTCAGAAAGCCTTCGATGATGTCTTGCATGGGCCGTCTCCTTATGTTTTGGGGGATAACTCAAGGATGACGGAAATGAACTATAGTGTCCAAGACTTGTTTACAATGAAATCAATAAGTAATTCCTATAGTTGGAGGGTCGTAATGCTACGCCACATTCGTTACTTGACCGCGGTCGCGGAACACCAAAACTTCACCCGCGCGGCCGAGGCACTGCATGTCTCCCAACCGACGCTGTCGCAACAGATCAAGCAACTGGAGAACTCGCTGCACGTCCGGCTCTTGGACAGGTCCGGGCGGACCGTGCGGCTGACAGACGCCGGCGAGACCTACCTGCGCTATGCCCGCCGCGCCCTGCGGGAGCTTGACGCCGGAACCCGGGCCATCCACGACGTGCAGGATCTGAGCCGTGGATCGCTCCGGCTGGCGATGACGCCCACGTTCACCGCTTACCTGATCGGTCCACTGGTCGAACGCTTCAGCACCCGCCATCCCGGCATCACCTTGAGCGTGCAGGAGATGACCCAGGACCGCATCGAGGCGGCACTGGCCGAGGACACCCTCGATCTAGGCATCGCTTTCGCCGAGGGGCGTTCGTCCGAGATCGAGACCCAGGCATTGTTCGTCGAAACCCTTGGCCTGGTCGTCGGCAATAACCACCCCCGCGCCGGCGCGCAGGCACCCATGGCCCTGCGGGAGTTGGAACAAGAGGGGCTTGTGCTTCTCAGTAGCGACTTTGCAACCCGGCGCCACATCGACCTGCACTTCCGGGACCACGGCATTGCCCCCCGCATCGCGATTGAAGCCGACTCCATCAGCGCGATCGTGGAAATCATCCGCCGCGGCCAGCTCGCCACCGTGCTGCCCGAAGCCATTGCCCGCGAACAGCCTGGGCTCCACCCAGTTGACCTGTCGCCGGTCATTCCACACCGCACCGCAGCCCTACTCAGAAGGAAGGGCGCCTACGTGAGCGCAGCCAGCCAGGCTTTCACCGAGCTGTCATCGACGTGGAGCTAGTCGCCTGACCCGGCCGTGGCCAACGCAGCCACCCTCAAAAGACTTGCCCAACGCCATCCATGCGTCACAGAGGAAACCAACGAGGGCGCTGGGTGGCGCGAATTGTCATCGCTGGGGTTCTGCTGGTGTTCCCGGCTTCCGCCTACTCGATAAGGAACCCGCGGAGGAAGGGCGCGGCCTTCATGTCTGGGAAGAAAGCCAGGCCTTGGATCCGTCATTCCTGACGGCTTGCACAAGTAGCGGTAGCGGTATCGGCATCGGTGCTTAGTGGGTATCCGGTTAGCTCAGGTTGTGCTTTTCGACCCCGGACCGTGGGCGACGATTTGGCGATAGGTGGCTGGCGCCTGCTGTGCGCCGAGACCGAGCAGGGATTGGAAGGCCGCCATGGGTGTGCTGCGCCGGTTGTAGCGGAACGTGAACTCGTCGAGGTACACCTGCAGGTGTTCATTGCCCACGGAGCGGTGGGTTCCCCGCAGCCATGGGCGGTGTCAACTCGTCTAAGCAACGTTGTCGTTGAGTAGCTTGTTGAATACTTCCCGTGGCGTGTAGAAGCCTAGAACTTTTCGTGGGCGGTCGTTGAGTTCGTCGGCGATGGAGTCCAGGTAGGGCTGGTGACTGGTCAGCTCTGTGCCCTTGGGGAGGTACTCGCGGATGAGCCCGTTGGTGTTCTCATTCGTTGGCCGCTCCCATGGTGAATGCGGGTGGGCGAAGTAGACGGGCAGATCCGTTGCCACGGTCAAGGCGGCGTGGCGGGCCATCTCGGTACCCTGGTCCCACGTCAGGGAGCCACGCATCAGGGCCGGCAGATCGTGGACCCGGTCAATGAGAACGTCCGCCAGGCCGTGTGCCTTCTTACCTTCGGGCAGGCCGAGCATGATCACGAACCGGCTCGATCGTTCCACGAGCGTTGCCACAGCGGATTTACCGCCCTTACCCACGATGAGATCCCCCTCCCACGCGTCAGGAATACGCCGGTCGGTCGCTTCCTCGGGCCGGTCATCGATGCTGACCATCCCGATGATCCGGCCGCCGGTCCGCTCACCCAGGGGCTTACGGCTTTTCCGCTTCGTGCGCTTGGATTGCAGCAGTATCCCGGCCTTGGCCAGCTCGCCTTTAGGCAGGGCGTAGATCCACCTGTAGAGGGCCTCGTGGGAGACGGTAGCGCCGTCGGCATCAGGGGATTTGGTCATGATCTCAACGCTGGGCTCTGACGCTTCCAATTGCAAACGCCCAGCGATCTGCCGTGGCGTTCTCGACCTCTTCAAATCAGCGCGAATCCGGGCTTCCAGCACCGGATTCCCATCGATCTTCCGTGTCTGCGGACGCGACCTCCGCTTCTCCGCGTTCACGTCCGCCGTGACCGGCCGGTATGCCCGCGTCTTCGTGGAATTGCGGCGTCGCTCCCGCCACACGATCGTGTGATCACGGCCAATATCCGCACCGATCCGCCGGTCCGTCCAGCCCGCCTTGATGCCTACCGCAATATCCGCCCTGTCAGACATCGCCAACGCCCTGCGAACCACCAGCAACTCCCACCGCTCAAACCAATGTTGTTGCTACGACGGTATGACACCGCCGCTGATGGCGCGGTGCACGCGGGGAAGGACAAGGTCGGGGTCGCCGGCTCTTTTGGCGGCCCGCTGGGATCGCGGGCGGTGGTCGTAGCCTTTGTTCCTCAACGGGACGTACCCCATCCAGCCGTCGGTGTGCACGATGGCGCCGGGAGCCACAGTGTCTGTCACGAAAGTGCCCAACGTGTCGCCGGACGCGTTGGGGATCACCTTCATCCGGACGCGTCCGGAGCCCTGACCACGCACCTCCACCGCCACGACTATCTGCGCGGCCCGGGCCGTGAGATTTCTGCCGCCGCGCCGGCCCACCTCCGGGCCGCCGACTTCGCATTCGTCCACCTCTACCTCGCCGGTCAGCAGGGTGCGTTCGGGGTTGACCATGGCGCGGCGCAGTTTGTGGAGCATGGTCCAGGCCGTCTCGTAGCGGCTGAGTCCGAGCTGGCGCTGCAGCTGCCTGGCCGAGATCCCCGGAGTTCCCGTCGTCATCAGGTAGGCCGCCCAGAACCACAAATGCAGTGCAGTGTGGGTCTTGTGGAGCACGGTACCGGCTGTCAGCGAAACCTGGTAACGGCATGCGGCGCATTCCCACAGCCCCCGCGCCGCCACGGGCCAGGCGGACTCCCCCTTGCACCGGGGACACGAATAGCCATCCGGCCAGCGGCACTCAAACAGATAGCCCAGGCAAGCCTGCTCGTCGCCGAATCTCGCCTGGAACTCCAGAATCGTCTTCGGAAAGTCCGGTCTCGACATTTACGCAGTCTACCTGAGCTAACCGGATACCCACTGGTGCTTTTATGAGCCGCAGCCGGCTTGGTCACTCCCCGCGGCGCCGGAGACCGCTGGCATCCTCGCCAGTTCGATTCGTGCCGGTTTGGGAAGCACGCTTCATTGCAACATGTGTCCGGTTGGGGTATACGTCAACCGGACGTCAGGCAGTACGGCCAGGACAGTTCCGCGGTCGCCGAATTCGGGATGCAAGTCCAGAACGGCGTCAGGACCGGTCACCGGGGACATGAACGGGAGGACTTCCGGTCGGCCTGCCAGGGACCGGTGTTTTCCAGCCAGATTCGGGGTCCGATGCCTTGAAGTGCGATCCTGCAGCCGGGCGCTGAGGCGACCTAGAGCCGTCCGCTCAGCCAGCAGCATCCCTCGGCAAGGCCGGCCAGGGCGTGGCGGAAGCGTTCCGGGTCCAGGGGCCGCTCAATCCGGTGCACGACGGTGGTGAACAGTGAGGAGGATCCGGCGGGTATCCGGACGGAGCCGTGCCCGGCACCTATGGCCGCGCCGAACGCACCATCGCCGGCCTCGCCTCCGCCCGCACCCGAAAGGTGGACGCCCCTTCAAAATGACCCCCGCCAAAGTCCGGCTCGCTCCCGCCTCCATGGGCCGGCCCGGCACCACAGTCAGCGACCTCTGCCAGGATCCGGGAATCACCCAACAGACCCGGTACCGGCACGTATCACCCACCCGGGAACTCCGTCCGGACGGTACAAAGCTCCTCTCAATAAGTTAGGTCTGCGGATCCAACTTGGGAAGGGAGCTCGTCGAGCGGGTCCGCCGGCGGATGACCGCGCTGATCACGCGCATGTACAGTGCCCAGTACGCAACCCCGGCGGCGAGCGATGCTGCCACGGCCAGCAGTGGACTGATCGGGGCCAGCGGCGGGTAGACCAGCCAGTGGACCAGGTACGCGTAGAGGGAGGCGCTGGCCAGCAGTATCGTCAGGCGGCGGAACCCCTTCGGCACGGGAATAGCGGGCAGCCAGATGAGCAGCAGGATTCCGACGAGGAGCGTGTATTCCCGGTTTGCGTCCTCAAAGAACCCCGGGACCGTCAGGGCTGCGACGGCTGAGACGGCGCAGCGCTGGGCCACGTTCCGGGTCCGCGCAATGGCCCAGCCCAGCGCGAATAGCCAGAGGGCCGGCGCCGTGTGCGGCACGCCGGGATCAATCACGTCATAGCGCGTGAGGAGCCCGGCTCCCGTAAGGGCCAGCGGAAAGAGGAGGGGGAATCGCCGCTCAGCGCGGTCCGCCCAGGGAACCGCGAGCAGGGCAGTCATTCCCACGAGCAGGTAGACAAGTACTTCGATGAACCAGAAATGCCACTGAGTGGTCACCGCCTCCGGTCCGAGGACGGCATTGAGGAGCACGATGTTGGCAGGGGTGTAGTTATCCGTGATCAGATAGGCCACACCGATGAAGGCCACGCTCGGCACGACGACTCTGGCCAGGCTGGCCAGCTGCCGCCGGAGGCGCGGAAGCCGCTCCCCGGAAAGCTGGAAACGCGCGAAGTTGTAGCCCGCCACCGCCATGAGCACATGGGCCGCGCCCTGCCACCTGAAAAGGCCGACGTGGGTACTGACGATGAGGATGATCGACACGGCCCTCAACACAATGCCGGTTTCGATCGGTGCGAAGAACCGTCGCAGCTTCCGGACCGGCATATCCCGTCGGCGCGGTTCCAGATCCCGGACCGGCGTCACGTGCCAATCCCGCGGGAGATGCCCCAACGCCTGTTCCAGCCTTACGGACGCTGCCACGTAGGACAGCGAGTCCCCGCCGAGCGAGACGAAGGTGTCGTCGTCGGCGATGTCCGCGCGCTCCAGGGTGTCCTCGAAGATTTTTCGGACGTTGTCGGGACCGGCTGCAGGGTCAGTCCCGGGCGCGGGCTCTGCCGGGTCAGGCCGGGACAGCGCAAGGACCGCCGGGTAGTCCAGTTTGCCGGTGGCCAGCCTGGGGAGATGTTCGACGGCGTGCACCTCGAGTGCCGCACGCGGCAGGCCGACGCCCTGGGCCAGGACCTTGCCCAGCAGGTGCGGGTCGTGCCCGCCTTCGACGGCGACAACCAGCCCGTCGTCCGTACCTGCGCTGGCCGCGTGCACTCCGAGGTCGGCAAGGATCCTCTCGACCTGACCGAGGTCAACGCGCAGTCCCACGATCTTGACGAACCGGCTGCGGCGCCCCACAACTTCGTAGACTCCGGCGGGATGCTTCCGGGCGAGGTCGCCGGTGCGGAGCTCGGTGATGGTCCGGCCCTTTCCGAGGTCCTCAGGGCTTTCGGCGTAGCCGAGCATGACATTCTGGCCGGTGTACACGAGCTCCCCGTGCTCCAGCCCGGGGACGGGATCGATCCGGAATGCGCCGCCGGGCACCGGGATACCGACGGCGCCGGGGACTGCGGCTGCGAGTTCCGGCGGCAGATAGGCCATCCGGGCTGTGGCCTCCGTCTGGCCATACATCACGAAAAGTTCCCATCCCTGCCGGCGGCCGAGCTCGGCGTAGCCTCGCACCATCTCCGGTGCGAGCCGGCCTCCGGCTTGGGTGACGTAGCGAAGGTTGGGCAGCTCCATCTCGGGGAACCCCACCCGCTCCAACAGTTCGAACGTGTACGGGACGGCCGCGAACGACGTCGCACCCTCACGGCGGAACAGGTCCCAGAAACAGGGATCAACGACCGAAAGGTTGGTAAGGACCAGGCCTGCCCCGCGGAGCAGGTGACTGTTGATCACGGACAGCCCGTAGCAGTAGGACATCGGCAGGGTCGTAGCCGCCCTGTCGTCCGTGCCAATCCTCAGGTATTGGGCAATGGACTCCGCGTTGGTCTGCAGGTTGGCATGCGAGAGGCGCACGAGCTTGGGAGAGCCGGTGGAGCCGGACGTGCTGAGCAGCAGGGCAAGGTCCGGGTGCAGCTCGTGCCGTGTGCCGGGCCTGCGCTCCTCCAGGACAGTCTGCCCGTTCCCGGACCGCACAATGACGTCGGGATCGTACGCCGCCACCAGGGACTCCAGGGCTGCGGGTTTGTCTTCCGGCAGGAGGATCAGCGGGTGCCCGGACACCAGGGCCGCCAGGTAGGCGACCAGCGAGTCGACGTCGTTGGCGGCAGCCAGCGCTACGAGGCGCCGCCCGGTGCCGAGGCGGAGGGCGAGGGCATCGACGCGCTCCGCCAGCTCCCGGTAGGTCAGGGTGAGGCTGTCAGTGAGAATTGCGGGTCTGTCCCCGTAGCTCGCAAGATCCGAGGCAAAGGACACCCGCGCGAAATCAAGGTGCGTTGTCACTCGGACGATGTTATTAGATAAGCCTTACCTAAACAAAATTAGGGTATAAAAAGTTTGCGTAATCGTTTTGGATAAGTATCCTCCTTACTTAGGTGCGCCTAAGTAAGGGTTCCGTCAGCTCCTTCACCTAGGGACGTCCCCACGCGTCACGGTTCCGCAACCGCCGCCCTCCGCCGTTTCTACCAACCGACCAAAGGAAACACCCATGCCCGGCACCCCCTTGCCCAAAACAGCCCCCCGATTCCGGAAGTCGCTTGCCCTGGTAGCGGCGGCCGCTGCCGTTCCACTGGCTCTGGCCGGCTGCACGGACAACTCCAAGACCCGGGGCGCGGCCTCCGGGCCGATCCAGGTCACCAGCACCAAGACCGAATGCAAGGTCTCTGCGAACCATGTCTCCAGCGGCAACCTGACCTTCGCCGTCAGGAACGAAGGCGCCGAGGTCACCGAGTTCTACCTTCTGGCCCAGGACGGGCTGCGGATCATTGGCGAAGTCGAGAACATCGGCCCGGGCCTTACCCGCAACCTCGTGGTCACGGCGGCCGCCGGCAAGTACACCACGGCCTGCAAGCCCGGAATCCAGGGGGACGGCATCCGTGCAGCCTTCGACGTCACCGACTCCGGCACCAATCCCATCGTTGACGCCGACCTCCAGAAGGTCCTGGACACCGGCACCGGCCAGTACTCCGCGTATGTGAAGGATCAGACCGAACAACTGGTGACCGGCACGAAAGCGTTCGCCGAAGCCTACGCTGCCGGAGACGCAGCGAAGGCGCGCGGACTCTACGCTTCCACCCGCATGCACTGGGAGCGCATCGAGCCGGTCGCGGAGTCTTTCGGGGACCTTGACCCCAAGCTCGATGCCCGCGAAGCCGACCTTGAGCCCGGCCAGGAATGGACCGGCTGGCACCGCGCGGAGAAGGACCTGTTCCCGCCCGCTGGCTACACCCCGCTAACCGCGGAGGAGCGCACCGTCATCGCGAAGCGGCTCGTCGCCGACACCGAGGACCTGGGCCAGCGCACCGGTGAGGTAAAACTCACCGCCGATATGCTCGGCAACGGCGCCAAGGAACTGCTGGACGAAGTGGCCACCGGCAAGGTCACCGGGGAGGAAGAAGCATGGTCACACACGGATCTCTGGGACTTCCAGGCCAACGTGGACGGGGCCCGGATCGCCTTCGAGAGCCTGTTGCCCGTGCTGCAGCAGAAGGACCCAGCCCTGGCCGAAAGCCTCGACGAGAAGTTCTCGGCATTGCAGGCCGGGCTCAAGAAGCACGCCAAAGGCGAGGGGTTCACCTACTACACCGAGCTCAGCCAGACCGAGATCCAGCAGCTCGCCTCCCTGGTTGATGCCCTTGGCGAGCCACTCTCCAAGCTCACCTCGGCAGTGGTCCTGTGAGCGGCTGCCCCTTCAACGGCCACACCGCCGAAACGCCCGACGGCGCCGCCCCGGATTCCGGCGCCGCCCCGGGTTCCGCCGACGATCCGGCACCTTCGCCGGCTGCCGCGGCAGCTCCCCTGCCCGGAAAGGGCCGGCTGTCCCGCCGCGGGCTGCTGTCCCTCGCAGGTGTGGGTGGCGCCGGGGCCGTGGCCGGCCTGGCCGCCGGCCTCCTGGGGCCGGACGCGCTGGCTGCGGCGGCAACCCCTGCCGCGTCCGGCAATATCATCCCTTTCCACGGTGGCCGCCAGGCCGGCATCATCACGCCGGCCCAGGACCGCCTGCACATTGCGGCCTTCGACGTCGTCACCGAGGATCGTGCAGCGCTCATCCGGCTCCTGAAGGCCTGGACCGCCGCTGCGGAGGCTATGACGGCAGGGCGCACGACGGGAAGCACGGGCGCCGTCGACGGTCCCTACGACGCCCCGCCAGAGGACACGGGCGAGGCCCTGGACCTTGGGGCCGGAAATCTGACCCTCACGTTCGGCTTCGGCTCCGGCCTGTTCGAGAACGACCGGAAGGCACGCTTCGGCCTGGAAGGACTGCGCCCGGATGCACTCATCGACCTGCCGCACTTCCCCGGCGATGACCTCCAGCCGGGGCGCACCGGCGGCGATCTTGTGGTCCAGGCGTGTGCCGACGACCCCCAGGTGGCTGTCCACGCGATCCGAAACCTCGCACGAATCGGATTCGGGCAGGCGCGGGTCCGCTGGTCGCAGCTGGGCTTCGGCCGGACCTCCTCCACGTCGCGGTCCCAGCCGACCCCGCGGAACCTCTTCGGCTTCAAGGACGGCACCAGCAACCTCAAAGCGGAGGACACCGCCCTGCTTGATGAGCACGTGTGGGCCGGAGCGGGAACCCGTCCGGGCGAGGCCTGGATGGCCGGCGGCACCTATCTGGTGTCCCGCCGGATCCGGATGCACATCGAAATCTGGGACCGGACCTCGCTGCGCGAGCAGGAAGGCCTGATCGGCCGCACCAAGGGCGCCGGCGCCCCGTTGTCCGGCGGCGGGGAATTCACCGCTCCTGACTTCGAGATCCAGGGGCGCGGCGGGGAACCGCTGATCCCGCTGGACGCCCATGTCCGCCTGGCGCACTCGAGCCGGAACGACGGCGTGAAGATGCTCCGGCGCGGCTACAACTACACGGACGGCTCGGACGGCCTGGGACACCTCGACGCCGGCCTGTTCTTCATCGCGTTCGTCAAGGACCCGCGGACCCACTACGTGCCCATGCAGCTGGCCATGGCGAAGGAAGACACGCTGGCCCTGGAATATCTCAAGCACACCGGCTCGGGCCTGTTCGCCGTTCCGCCGGGAACCAGCGCCGGCGGCTTTATCGGTGAGGGGCTCTTCGCATGAAGCCTCCAGTCGCCGAGCCCGGTGGCGGCAGCGCGTCCGACAGTACGGCAGTCTGTGAACCGAACGGCAGCGGGCTAGCCAGGCCAACCGGCAGGCCCTCCCTGAAAACGGTGCTGCTGGCACTGCTGTGTTCGGCCGCATGGCTGGCCTCGGTGCTGCTCGGCGGCTTCCTCGACTGCGGGACGGAGATCCACCGGATCGCCCTCGCATGCCATATTCTCGCACTCGTGGTGTCCTTCGGAGCCATACTGGTGCTCGACTGGGTGGGCCTGCTGTGGCTCCTTGGCCGCCGGGACGTCGACGACACCCGCCGCCTCGAATCCGCCGCGCAGCCGCTGATCTGGGGCGGCCTGGCCCTGCTGCTCGCTTCCGGGGCGATGCTGCGTCCGGATCTGTCCAGCCCTCTGACGCAGATCAAACTTCTGTGCGTCCTGATGCTCATGCTCAACGGCTTGGCCCTGGCTCAAACCATGAAGCAACTGCATCTACTGCCACAGGGAACATTGTTCACGAAGGTGGCCACGGGGCTGCGCGTGCGCTTGCTGGTTGCACTGTGCATCTCGCAAGGCTGCTGGTGGACGAGTGTGCTGGTCGGGCTGCTCAACAGCACACTGCGGCGCTGGGCCAACGGCTAAATGTACCAGTGCATGGCTGCCCCGCCTCCGAACGCCAGGGACGGTGAACTCGCTGCTGGAAACAGGAACGGCAGGGCATTGACCGGCAGGGCAGCAGCGGAGGACTCTCGTAAATAGGCGAGCCCCCGCCAGTCCAGACCCGACCGCGCCCGGCCAGCCCGGTCCGCGACTTTGAACACCAACCCGAGGAGATCCAGATGAGCACCCCTAAATTCAACGAACTGCTGACCCGCCAAGTGGGCAACGAATTCGCCGCCTCCCACCAGTACATCGCTGTAGCCGCATGGTTTGACAGGCAGGACCTTCCCCAGCTGGCCAAGCACTTCTACCGCCAATCCCTGGAAGAACGAAACCACGCCATGATGATGGTCCGGTATGTCCTGGACCGCGGACTCAAAATCGCCGTCCCCGGCATTGGGCCTGTCCGCAATGACTTCGCCAAGGTCGAGGAACCCCTGGCCCTAGCCCTCGCGCAGGAACAGGAAGTCACCGAGAACATTAAGGAACTCTTCGCCGCAGCCAGATCGGAAAACGATGCCCTGGGCGAGCAGTTCATGCTCTGGTTCCTCAAGGAACAGGTCGAAGAAGTGGCCTCGATGACCACTCTGCTGAACATCGCCCGCCGCGCGGACAACCTATTCGACATCGAAAACTTCCTCGCCCGCGAACGGGTCGGCGCCCACGGACATCCCGGTAGCCACGCCGGGGGCCACTCTGGCGGGCACCACACAGGCCAGGGCGGAGGAAGCCACGACTCCGGATCGCCGGAAGCCGCGGGAGGGTCACTCTGATCTCTTCGCCCGCCGCAGCGAACCGGGGAGACTGGCCCTGCTATCAGGACTCAAGGGATACAAGGCCGAGCAGCAGCACGGCGAGGGAAGCGAAGCCTCCGACAAGTAGCGCCCCCGGCATCCTGAACTTCCCGCCCGGCTGGGCCGAACCCATGGTCCGGCCCATTCGTTCCAGAGGAGCTCCATCTACGACAGGGGCAAAGCCCGGCGCGGCGGAGGCGATGAAAAACGCTACGGCACGGACCGGGGAAGAGTTGGGAGTTTCTGCTACGAGATCGGGCAAGTTGGCCAGGCCTCTGTGCGCAGCAGATGGTCAGGCCTCTCCTCTCACGGGACAGACCAATGGGGACCAGGAAGATCAGCCACTTCCAAGACTGCGGCCAGGAGAAGCCGACGCCGCACAGCAGGACGGTGAGCCTAAGCCTTGATCCACCGATCGGCAGCCGGTCCCGGGCGTAATTCCGGGCTGGCTGCGGTGAGGTGTTTGGGCATGGTGGATCATCCGGCCTCGCTGTCGGGGTGTTCCACTGGTGGTCCTGGTTGCGCCGTGTGGCTGGTTGGTGTGGGTTCAGGCCGGTTGTGGCGGCGGGTAGAGGTGCTCGAAGAGGCCCTGCCATGCTGTTTGCCAGGGCCAGGCTTCGGGGAGATGAAGCCGGATTTTCCGGGCGCTGGTGGCGATGCGGGCCGGGACGTGGATGAGTTTGCGGCGGATCGTGCCGGTCCGGGCCTTGCCGAAGGGGCCTGCGGCGAGGAGCCCGGCGGCGCGGGTGAGGTTATAGGCCATGACCGCGGCAACCAGCCAGGCGGAGTTCGCCGCGAAAACACCTGAGGGCATATGAGCCAGCGCACTGTCCTTCAGATCGGCGTTCACCTGCTCGATCTGAGCGTGTTTGCGGTGGGTTTGGTCCGCGGCGACAGTGTCCAGAACCTTGGCGTCCACGGTGGTGAAGAACGCGTGGTGCCGATGGGTTTCAAACAAGGTGGGTTGTCCGTCGCTGGCTTTCTTGTTCAGTTCCGGGATGCGGCGCACCACCAGCCGGCCGGTGACCTGCTCGGCCTTTTTCCGGGAGGAGAACGCGGTGAACACGGTTTCGGCGACCTCAGCCTTCGAGACCCAGGTGTTGGTGGTCTCGTCGAAGACCGCGTCGGTGTATTCGATCATTTCCCATGCCGTCTCCGGGATCCCGGCGATAGCCCGTTTGACGGCCGGGTCCATGCGCACGGTCACCGAGACCTCGGCCCCGCCGGCCAGCGCGGCGGAAACCGCTGCATGGCCATAGAAGGCCGAATCGAACCGGCAGAGCACCCGCCCGCGACTCTGCCCTCCGGTCTGGAGGCCTTTGAGCGTGGACAGGGCATCGGTGATCAGGCGTTTGGCTCCGCGGGCCGAGTTCGCCGCGCCCTTGCGCAGCCGCTGGGCCGCGATTACCGGGGCGGTGTCTTTGGTGGAGACCGTGGCCAGCAGGGCGTTCAGGCCGCGGACCCCGGAGTACCCGTAGCCGGAACCCTGCTTGGCGTAGCCGTGGACCTCGATGATCGTGTCGTCAACATCGACGAACACGAAGTCCTCCGCCCCGGGGCTCCCGAGCAGCGGGGCCCGGGTCCCCAGGCCGGCCAGGAAACGGGAGGCGACAGCGTCCAGTTGGCGCACGTGCCCGAACGTGAAGGACCGCAGGAACGAGCCCAGGGTCGAGGGCGCGTAGCAGGCGGTGAAGAGCCGCTTCATCCCGCCGTGGCGCAACAGGGTCATGTCATCAATCGAGTCTGCCCCGGCGACCATCCCGGCGACCAGGGAAGCGACTTTCAGCCCGGCGTTCGCGCCCTTATCCGTCGGCACCGTCAGCCAGTCCTGGGCGAGCTCGTGCAGCCCGGCGTCCCGGGCCAGCGTCATGACCGGCAGCAGCCCGGCAGCCGACACGAGATTGGGCTCGTCAAAGGAAACCGACACCGCGGATGGTTTGTGGGAAACTTGCATCTACGAGATGGCCTCTTTTCGGTGAAAAATGAGTTCTAGACAAACTTCATTTTCCTTGAAAAGGCGGCCATTCTCGGTTTAAAACGCCGACGTAGCCCCAATCAACATCGGTGGATCAAGGCTAAGGTAGTAGCGGATGTTGCGGTCGCCGTCTTCGAGGGTTAGCACGAAGCTGGCGCCGATCAGAGAGAACAGCAGCAGGATGAATCCGAAGAGCCAGGGGACCCATGCCGGCTGGCATGGACCAGAGCCGCTAGGGTCGGCAATATTCCCCAACTGAAGAACAACTTTTCTGAGCTCAACATCCCCAGAACAGATGCAGGACGTCCTGCCATGCTTCCTTCGAGAGCAGCGGGGGCATCTCACTCCCTTGGAACTAAGCCAGTCCAGCACCAGCCGCTCCCCGGCAATTGTCATTTTTCTCGTCTGCACGGATTGTCCGAAGTCGTCTGCGCGACTCCGGCTGGCACTATGGTCAGCTCAGAGTCGATCCAGTTGCTTGGACATGGGACATCCGTAGTGCGGCGCCCCGCTGCCGACATTTCAGCTGCTCAACTTAGATGTGGCTCATTGCTGACCTGGCGGCAGACTGCCATTCTGGGTGAATCCGCACTTCCGGCAGTGAACGAAAGGAAGAGACGATGCCGCTCTATCTGTCGAAATTCAGCTACACACCGGAGACCTGGGCGAGGCTGATCAGCAACCCCGAGGACCGCGGAAAGGCCGCCCAGGCATACATCGAATCGGTCGGAGGGAAACTCCATGGATTCTGGTACGCCTTCGGCGCCCACGACGGCTATAACTTATGGGAGGCTCCTGACAACGTGTCCATGGCCGCGGTTGCACTGGCGATCAGCGGAGGCGGCGCACTGAGCTCGTTCGATACGACAGTGCTCTTGACCATCGACGAAACGATGGAAGCCCTGCGGAAAGCCGAGCAGATTAAGTATCGGCCTCCCGGCACCTGACATTTCCGGCGAACCTGCACCGAATGTCCGAAGTCCTCTGCACTTAGGCCGGATGGGAGTTCCCCGAGTGAGGAGGCCCGATGGTCGTCATTCGTTTCATGGTGCGGTTCCAGCCAGGCAGGGCGGAAGAGTCATGGCCGCGTTGAAAGATGTCGTTCCGCCGAGCCGGGCGCTGGATGGTCTTATCAGCTTCGACATCGGGCGGGACGTGACTGATCGGGTTCAGAACGGGAAGTGGGCAGTTTTCATGGCCGCCAACCGACGTCAGCGAGGGCATGTTGCTAAGACTGATTGATCCGATTGTGTGGCTATTCTTCGGGGGCCATAATCATCTTGGGCCCTGCTGATGGAAGGGATCGGTCATGCAACGTTCTCCGGAATTGGAAGCTCTGGTGGCGAGCTTGTTCGAGGCGGCCACTCGTAGCGAGGCGGCGGTGGTGGACACATTAATCTCGACGAACCCTGGTACGTGCCTGATTGGCAGTGACCCTGGCGAATGGCTTAGTGGTGGTGAGGCCGTGGCGAAGTTCCTGCGTGGTGAGCTGACCAACGCCGGGGGCCAGGCGCGGTTCTCCCCGGAAGGCACCGAAGCTTATGAGGAGGGCACTGTGGGGTGGGCGACCACTCGGCTCACGATCACCCTGCCCGACGGCGGGCATGTTTCGCCCCGATGGAGTTCCGTTTTCCACCGCGAAGGTGACACTTGGCGCTTCGTTCAAACACACGCCTCGATCGGGGTCGGCAACGATGACGTTGGGTGAATCTACTCCGGCTGAGGCCGATCATGAACGACACAGCGGATCCAAGGTCCGCGACTGCGGGGAGCTCTCGCTCGAGGACGAAGTTGGTGCAACGGCAGGTCTACCATCACGGGGCGCGATGCAGACGTTCCCGGGCATGGGCCTGTTCTGGATCATGGACGCCCGGACCGGCGCCCGCAGGCTACTGGACGTGGAAGCCCTGGACATCGTCCGTCAGCTCCCTGTGGCGTTCGACTCACCGCGGCCCAGACTCTCCAGCCCGGTACCGGTCAGCCGCCAGCCGGAGATCCGTCAGTCTCACTGGCCTGCTCCTCCGACATCCTCCGCCACAGGACCGTGAGGACGAAACCCCCGCACGTCCGCCGGGCGGCTGGACATGGCCGGGCTGATCGGCGGAAAGCGTTCCCTAATGAAGACGATGCTTTCGGATAAGTACGTGGACCTGATCGCGGACCACGGCTGGGAGCTGTGCTCGGGCTATGCCGCGTTCGCCGGCACCCAGGAGGATCCAGTCCTGGAATCACCGGACAGGACGGCGTCCGGGAATCCGTCAATGCCGCGCTCTGTCTGGTGGCCACCGGGTCCGCTCCAGGAACTCCATGGCGGCGAGGCGTGCATCGGATTCGCTGATGATGGCCACCTAATGTGTGTCCGATGGGTGTCGTTCCCGGCGATGACTTTCAGACGTTCATTTGCCATGATGAAACTGTCCTGACCGCTCCATTGCGTGAGGTGGAACACGAAGGGGCGCGCCGGCCGGGTGGGCAGTCAAGACGGTAATGGGACTCTTCGAGCAGGCTCCCAATGAGGTCATGTCCGCCTGGCCGCCGCGTCCACTGCAGTTGTGGCGGAGGACAGATCACAATGGCAGACAAACCAACTCCCGGGGCGTCAGTCGCATCCACAAGCACGCAGCAACACAACCAATTCCATCATTATTGTCGGTGGTGCCTGAAAGACTCTTCTTATGGACGGCAATCGGGAGCCCGAAGTGGTTCCGGGAGGACACGGTGGCGCTGTAAGCGGCGCGACGGTCCCGGATGTCGCCCGCCTGCTCGCTACCGTCCGCCTCTGCCACGCCACGGACGACGGCGACGGCGGCGACGGCGGCGCCGGCGGCGACGGCGGCGCCGGGCTGATCGACCAGCTCCGGCAGCTGGAGGATCTGAAGTCCGCCGCGGCCGCGCTGCAGGCCCGGATCACGGTCGCCTTCGATGCCGCACAGCGCCGCACCCGGCGCGCGCAGGGGATGCCCGCGGCAGAGCTCGGCACCGGGGTCGCGGCGCAGATCGCCCTGGCCCGGCGCGAATCCCCCGCCCGCGGCGGACGGCTCCTGGGCCTGGCGAAAGCCCTCGTGACCGAGATGCCGCATACCCTCACCGCCCTGCACACCGGCCAGCTCAACGAATGGCGCGCCACCCTCCTCGTGAAGGAAACCGCCTGCCTGAGTGCGGCGGACCGCTGCGCCGTCGACGGCCAGCTCGCCGCCGACACCGGCACCTTCGCCGGCGTCGGGGACCGGGAGATCATCGCCGCCGCCCGGACCGCCGCCTACCGGCTGGACCCCCGCTCCGTCACCCAACGCGCCAGCCACGCCGCCACCGAACGGCACGTCAGCCTCCGCCCCGCACCGGACACCATGGCCTACCTCACCGCCCTGCTCCCCGTCGCCGAAGGCGTCGCCGCGTACGCGGCGCTGAGCCGCCACGCCGATTTGTTGCGCGCCGCCGGGGATCCGAGGGGCCGGGGCCAGCTCATGGCCGACGGCCTCGTCGAACGCCTCACCGGCACCCCCGGCGGGATCACCGGCATCGAAATCCAGCTCATCATGACCGACCGCACCCTCCTCCAGTCCGACAGCGAACCCGCCCGGCTCCCCGGCTACGGCATCGTCCCCGCCGGCTGGACCCGCGACCTGATCAACGACACACGTGCCCAAAACGCCCCCGCCGGGGACGCCGGCACGCGGGACGGCGCAGGCGGAGGCCCGGCCGGTGACGGCACGCGGGACGGCCGCCGCCGCGGGGACGGCACAGGCGGCGACACAGAAGCAGGCGGAGACAAAGAAATGGAGATCTGGCTCCGCCGGCTCTACACCGCCCCGGCAACCGGCAGCCTCATCGCGATGGACTCCCGCGCCCGGCTCTTCCCCGCCGGACTCCGCCGCTACATCCAGGCCCGCGACGACACCTGCCGCACCCCCTACTGCGACGCCCCGATACGCCACCTGGACCACATCATCCCCTGGCATCAAGGCGGCCCCACCACCAACATCAACGGCGCCGGAACCTGCGAAGCCTGCAACCACACCAAGGAAAAGCCCGGCTGGAAAGCCCAGCCACGACCCGGGCCCGCCGGCACGAACGAACTCAGACACAGACACACCCTCGAACTCACCACCCCCACCGGCCACAGCTACCACTCCACCGCACCACCTCTGCCGGGCACGGCCATGACCCGGGACCCGGGCGGACCTCCCGACACCGCCGACCCCGCCGATGGACGCCACAGGAGGGAACTCAGACACCGCGCGAAAGCACAAAAACGGCCGCGCCCCGTGAGGCAGCCAGCCGCCTGATCCGGCCTTGCGCAGTGAGTGGCTCTTCAAATCGAGGGCCTCGTTTACGCACAGAAGTGCCGCCGTCGAACTCGACGGCGGCACTTCGACAATCGAGGCGGACCGGGGACAAGGGTGCAGGACGGGCGGAACCGTGACAGTGTCCTGGACAGCCGTGTCAGGACAGCCGTGTCAGGACAGCCGTGTCAGGACAGCTTGGCAGGCAACGTCTTGGGCATAAAGGCGGGCCGGGTGGCCTCGAAGGCGGTGATGTCTTCCTCGTGCTTAAGGGTCAGCCCGATGTCGTCCAGGCCTTCAAGCAGGCGCCAGCGCGTGTAGTCGTCGATCTCGAACGGCGCCACGATGTTGCCGCACTGAACTGTCTTGGACACGAGGTCCACGGTGACCGCCGTGCCGGGGGCGTTCTCCAGCTCTTTCCAGATGAGTTCGATGTCGTCCTGGGCCAATTCGGCCGCCAGGAGTCCTTGTTTCCCGGAGTTACCCCGGAAGATGTCCGCAAAGCGCGAGGAGAGGACAGCCTTGAAGCCGTAGTCCTTGAGCGCCCAGACGGCGTGTTCCCGGGACGAACCGGTGCCGAAGTCAGGGCCGGCAACCAGGACGGAACCTGCGTCGAAGGGCGCCTGGTTCAGGATGAAGGCCGGGTCCTTGCGCCACGCGGCGAAGAGGGCGTCCTCGAAGCCGGTGCGGGTGATGCGCTTGAGGTAGACGGCGGGGATGATCTGGTCCGTGTCGACGTTGCTCTGGCGCAGCGGTACACCGATTCCGGTGTGGGTGGTGAACTTTTCCATGGCGGATCCTTCTTCGGCTGTGTGGATCGGGGGCTGCCGGCAGCTATGCTGCGTCGACACGGACGGCGGCGGACTCCGGAGCGGGCTCCAGGTCCGACGGCGAGCTCAGGGTGCCGCGCACCGCCGTCGCCGCAGCCACCACCGGGGAGACGAGGTGGGTCCGGCCGCCCTTGCCCTGGCGACCCTCGAAGTTGCGGTTGGATGTGGAGGCGCAGCGCTCCCCCACCTCCAGCTGGTCCGGGTTCATGCCCAGGCACATGGAGCAGCCGGCGAAGCGCCATTCGGCACCGAAGTCCTTGAAGACCTTGTCCAGCCCTTCGGCCTCGGCCTCGAGGCGCACGCGGGCGGAGCCGGGAACCACGAGCATCCGGATATTGGGGTCCTTGGTACGGCCACGGATGATGTCCGCGGCCGCGCGGAGGTCCTCCATCCGGGAGTTGGTGCAGGAGCCCAGGAAGACGGTGTCCACCCGGATTTCCTTCATCGGGGTGCCGGCTTCCAGGCCCATGTACTGCAGCGCGCGTTCCGCCGCGGCCTTCGCGTTCTCGTCACCGAAGTCCTCGGGCGAGGGCACCTTCGCGGAGAGCGACACGCCCTGGCCGGGGTTGGTTCCCCAGGTCACAAACGGCTCCAGGGTATCGGCGTCGAGGTCCACCTCGACGTCGAACGTGGCGTCGTCGTCCGTGCGCAGGGTGTTCCAGTACTCGACGGCGGCGTCCCACTCGGCGCCCTGCGGCGCGTGCGGGCGGCCTTCCATGTAGTCGTACGTCGTCTGGTCCGGGGCAACGAGCCCGGCGCGGGCGCCGGCCTCGATGGACATGTTGCAGACCGTCATCCGGGCTTCCATGGACAGCGCCCGGATCGCGGAGCCGCGGTATTCAAGCACGTAGCCCTGCCCGCCGCCCGTGCCGATCTTGGCGATGACGGCCAGGATGATGTCCTTGGCGGAAACTCCCGGCCGCAGGGTGCCCTCGACGTTGATGGCCATGGTCTTGAACGGCTTCAGGGACAGCGTCTGGGTGGCCATGACGTGCTCCACTTCGGAGGTGCCGATGCCCATGGCCAGCGCGCCGAACGCCCCGTGCGTGGAGGTGTGCGAGTCGCCGCAGACCACGGTCATGCCCGGCTGGGTGAGGCCCAGCTGCGGGCCGACCACATGGACGATTCCCTGCTCGGCGTCACCGAGGGAGTGCAGGCGGACGCCGAACTCCTGGCAGTTGTTGCGCAGCGTCTGGATCTGGGTGCGGCTGGTCAGGTCGGCGATCGGCTTGTCGATGTCCAGCGTCGGCGTGTTGTGGTCCTCGGTGGCGATGGTGAGGTCCGGCCGGCGCAGCTTGCGCCCGGCCAGGCGCAGCCCTTCGAAAGCCTGCGGGGAGGTCACCTCGT
Source organism: Arthrobacter sp. UYCu723 (assembly GCF_054059215.1). NCBI lineage: Bacteria > Bacillati > Actinomycetota > Actinomycetes > Micrococcales > Micrococcaceae > Arthrobacter > Arthrobacter sp. UYCu723. The sequence goes on along the minus strand of NZ_JBSSBW010000001.1, from coordinate 3,258,741 downwards.
GCACCAGGTGGAGGTCGATGAAGAGAAGATCGGGCTGGGCGTTGGCTCCTTCGCCGTCCCCCTTGCGCACCACATGGGCGTCCCAGACTTTCTCGGCCAGTGTCTTTGCCACGGCCTTCTCCCTTCAAAGCAATGTTTTCTGATGAATGTTCATTGATGCCTGCTGATTGTGTCCACTGAATCAGCAGTCCCCCGTAATACGCCAGCGCACTGACTTGCATCTCAGATAATGAGACGGCAATATCATTACATGGACAATTCTAGTGGAGTCGGCGTCATCGATAAAGCGGCCCATGTGCTTGACGCACTTGAGGCCGGCCCCACCACCCTGGCGCAGCTTGTTGCCGCTACGGGACTGGCGCGGCCCACCGTGCACCGGCTTGCGCTGGCGCTGGTCCACCACCGGCTGGTCAGCCGCGATATCCAGGGCCGGTTCGTCCTCGGCAGCCGGCTCGTGGAACTCGCCTCCGCCGCCGGCGAGGACCGCCTGATCGCCTCCGCCGGACCGGTGCTGATGCAGTTGCGCGATGCCACCGGGGAGAGCGCCCAGATCTTCCGCAGGCAAGGCGAATGGCGCGTGTGTGTCGCCTCCGCCGAACGTCCCATCGGCCTGCGCGACACTATTCCCGTCGGCACGCAGCTTTCCATGAAGGCCGGTTCCGCCGCCCAGGTGCTGCTCGCCTGGGAAGACCACGACCGCCTGTTGGAGGGGCTCCAGTCAGCCCGCTTCACGCCCACCGTCCTGGCCGGAGTCCGACGCCGGGGCTGGGGACAGAGCCTCGGTGAACGCGAGCCTGGGGTCGCCTCCGTGTCCGCCCCCGTCCGCGGACCGTCCGGCCGGGTGATCGCCGCCGTCTCGATTTCCGGGCCCATCGAGCGCCTGACGCGCCAGCCCGGCCGGCTGCACGCCGAAGTCGTGTGCACCGCCGCCCGCGTCCTGACCGAAGCGCTGCGCAAGACGAACGACTGACCGCCGCGCTTCGGCTGAGGCTTAGGCTGGCGCCGATAGCTGTGCTGACCGCAGCCCGGCGGAGAGCATAGGCTGTGCGCATGAACAGCTATGCGGTGTTCCTACGCGGCATCAACGTGGGCGGGATCAGCATCAAGATGGCCGAGCTCAAGGAATCCTTGAAGGCCCGGCCTTTTTCCGGAGTGAAGACGCTCCTCGCCAGCGGCAACGTGGTGCTTGCCAGCGAACTGCCACCGGCTGGGGTCAAGCAGGAGTTCGAAGCCTGCCTCCGCGAGACGTTCGGCTACGACGCGTGGGTGGTGGTGCTGGACGCGGACCGGGTCGCGGAGCTCGTGACGGCGTGCCCCTACCCCGCCGACGATTCCTCCACCCACACGTACCTCACCCTTGCCTCGGACCCGGACGTACTCACGGACCTCCACGACGCCGGAACAGCCTTGGACGGGGTGGAGCTGACCCGGCTGGGGCCGGAGGCCATGGCTTGGCTGGCTCCCGCAGGCGGTACGCTGGACAGCCCTTTCAGCAAGCTATCCGCAAAGCCGAAGTACAAAGCCGCCACCACCACCCGGAACCTGCGGACCATGATCAAAGTCCGCGACGCCGCCTGGGCCCTGTCCGGGTCCTAAAGCGCCGGGTCCTAAAGCGCAACGGCCTAACGCGCCGCGGCCTGCAGGGCCTTCCGGAAGGACCGCAGCCGGCCGGCCTCGGCCTCCACCGGCTCCACCACCAGATCCTGCGCCACAGCTGCGACGGCGGCCTTGAGCCGCTTCCGGGCCGCCGCCCCGCGGGCCCGCGCGGCGGCGCCCGCAATGAACTTCGCCGCGATCGCCAGGACGATGCCCAACAGCGCTCCCCCGGCGATCATCACCGTGGGAACCGGCCACCCCTGCACCAGCGGAACGTCCGGGACGGGCAGCTGCAGATACCCCAGTGCAGCCAGGACACCGAGCCAGGCAAACCCGCCCAGCGCCGTCAGCAGAGCCAGCCACTGGATGACGTTGAAGACCGTCCACCACCATGATTTCCTGCCCGCTTTGAGATCCGTGGCCGCGATCGCCTGGTCAAGGGCATCCGGCAGCTGTTCCCTGCCGTCGCGGGCCGCACCGCGGATGACCGCCCGCCACGGTCCCGGCGCGCCGTCGGATGCCGCGTCAGCGAATTCGCGGACCGCGGCATCGGTGCGGGCCCGCTCCGGAGCGCCGGCCGGCGGCAGTGAGGTCCGGTTCAGCTCCGGTTTGGCACCGTCCCGGCGGAGGTTCAGGCGTCTCAGTGGATCGGGGCGGAACCGGACCAGCCAGCGCGTCACCGGCCAGCCGGTGCGGCGGGTGGCTTCCTGCCGGTAGGAGCGGACCACGGCGTCGACCACGAGCGGGACGTTGGCGGCAACCGACAGTTCCTCCGCCAGCCGCGCCTTCGAGGCGCCGTTCACGCCTGCCGTTTCCCCCTCGCCCGAGGCTTCGGCGAGCCGGGCCGAGACGCGCGTGACATCCGCGGCCAGACGCCGGGAGAGGGCCTGGCGCTCCGTGGCCGCCTGGCGGATGGCGGCGCGGACCTTGTCCACCCCGGTGCCCACCACGGCCGAGGCGCAAAGGACCTGGACCTTGCCCAGGCCGTCGCGCACCAAGATGCCCTGCAGGGATTCCAGCACGGGCCGCACCTCGTGATCGGGCAGCCGGTCCACCTGGTTGAGCACCACGAGGGTGACTGCCCCGTGGGATGCAAGGGGCGCCAGGAAGTCATTGTGCACGGCGGCATCGGCGTACTTCTGCGGATCGAGGACCCAGACGAGGACATCCACGAGCCCCACCATCCGTTGCACGATCTCCCGGTTGGCTGCCCGTGTCGAGTCGAAGTCCGGCAGGTCCAGCAGGATGAGGCCCGTGCTCTCGTCGGCGAAGCCCGGCACCGCGGCTGCGAGGTGCCTGTTGCGGACCTCAAGCCAGTCCAGCAGGGGCTCGCTGCCGTCGGCGCCCCAGATGCCGGCGAGCGGTTCCGAGGTGGTGGGCCTCCGGGCCGCCGCCGTCGCAATCTCTTCGCCGCTGACGGCGTTGAAGAGGGAGGATTTTCCGCTGCCGGTCGCGCCGAAGAAACCCACCACGGTGTGCTCCGCCGAGAGCGAGCGCCGCGAGCTGGCACGCTCGATCACCTCCAGGGCTTCCTGCAGGATTTCCTCCGGGAGGGCGCCCGCTGCCAGCCCGCGTGCCTCGTCCAGGGCTTGGAGCCGGCGGTGCAGTTGGGAGGCCTCGCGGGCGGCACCGTGGCGGCTCATGCGGCGGCCGCCAGGCGGCGGAGCGCGGCGGCGCGGCCGGCGAGGACGTCCGGGGGAACCCCTTGTGGGACGTCCAGCCGGGAGAGGAAGCGCTGCTGTTCGGTGCGGAGCAGCTTCTGGCAGCGGGTGTGCAGGTCCTCGCGTGCCGTCCGGGCGAGCCGGCGGACCGCGTCCTCGCCGAACACTGCTTCCAGCAGCCGCTGCCCGACGACGGCGGTGCCGCCGGCGACGCCGATCTCAAGTCCGGTCAGGCCGGCGGTCATCGAAAACACCACGATCATGAGGGCCGCACCGAGGCCGTTGATGCCGAAGGACAGCCAGCGGGCCTGGGTGCGTTTGCCCTGGCCTTCGGTCCGGATGAGCTCCATGAGGCTCCCCTGCCATGCCCGGATCTCGGCAGCCACTGTCTCGGAAAAGCCCTCCGACGTCCCGGAGAGGTCGTCGCTGCCCAGCAGCTGGCGGCCGGCCGGGTCGGAACGCCAGCGCTGGTCCGCATCCTCCGCGGCGTTGGCGGCTTCATCGATGATGACGGCCTGCAGCCCGGTTTCGATGGCTGTCTCCACCCTGACCGCCGGGGTCGGCGCGCCGCGGAAGAAGGCACCCATCCGGTCCCGGAGCCTGCCGATGTTCTGCTCCATGGCCCGGAAGAACTCGCCGGTGCCGACGAAGTCCTGCCAGCGGGCCAGGACCTCACCGCGCAGCAGCGCTCCGTCCCGGGTGGCCTCGAGGATTCGCGCCACGGCATCCTGGTAGGCGCCGCGGGCATCTGCAGCGAGGATCCCGGCCGCACGCTGCTGGGCCCCGGCCGCCAGCGCCACCGCCTCCACGCGTCCGCCGAGCGCCTTGACGGTTCCGTTCAGGGTCCGCCGGGCGATGTCGGACCGCCCGGCGGCGTCCGCGGCGAGTTCCCGGAGCCAGGTCCGCAGCGGTTCCACGGCGTCGGCGGGCAGCATGCCCATCGGGTCCAACACCACCTCGGGCACCACGAACAGCCGGGCTTCGCCCAGTCCCTCCCTGCTGAGCATGGCCCGGAGGTCGGCCCGGACCTCCGCCTCGGCGGCCGGCGGCACCCGGTCCAGCACCACGGCCACCATGATGTCCCGCGACGCGGCATCGAGCAGCAGCCGCCAGGGGACGGCGTCGGCGTAGCGGTTGGCGGTGGTGACGAACACCCACAAATCGGCCGCGGCGAGCAGCTGGCCGGCCAGCTTGCGGTTGTCATCCGAGATGGAGTCGACGTCGGGGGCGTCCAGCAGCGCGATCCCCGGCGGCACAGCGCCGTCGGAGACGAGCACGAGGGAGGAGATCGCGGCGGCGTCGGGAGTTGGCCCGGCCTGGGTGGCGGGCAGGGGTCTGCTCACGAGGGTGCCTCGGATCCGGTGGAGGCTCGGCAGGACCCGCTGGTCCTCGAACCAGGCGGCGTCGGAGGGGTGGTGCAGCAGGATCGGCTGGCGGGTGGTGGGCCGGATGGCGCCGGCGCGGGTGACGGCGTGCCCCACCAGCCCGTTCACCAGCGTGGACTTCCCGGCACCGGTGGAGCCGCCCACCACGGCGAGCAGAGGCGCGTCGAGGCTGCGGTAGCGGGGCAGGATGTAGTCATCCAGCTGGGCCAAGGCGTTGCGGATGTCCTGCCGGGCCTGCTCGGCGTCCGGCAGAGCCAAGGGCAGGGCTACGGCGGCCAGCTCGGCGCGGACCGCCTCCAGCAGTTCGACGGCGGCGCCTGGCAGACCTGCCGGTACCTGGCTCCCGGTGTGACCGGGGATCTCTTCGGACGTCACTGCATCATCATGCCAGTTCTGCTCCGGTACCCGGGCTCCGGTCTCAGGGGAATGAAAAACGGCCCCGGGCTGATGCCCGGGACCGTTTGATCTGTGACCCCAGCGGGATTCGAACCCGCGTTACCGCCGTGAGAGGGCAGCGTACTAGGCCGCTATACGATGGGGCCGCGTACTCTCCAGAACAGCTTCGCAGCCGTTCGTGCTCAGTGATTATTTCATACACTCAGCAAGCTGGGATACCAGGACTCGAACCTAGAATGACGGTACCAGAAACCGTAGTGTTGCCAATTACACCATATCCCAATGGAACTTTCGGGCCGGTTTCACGGGTTCAAACCCGCGCTCCCGGCGCCTCAGCACGAGTAATTACTTTACCCGAGAGTTTTCCATCGCACAAATCGGCCTCGCCCGGCCGCCCGTCGGCCGCCCGTTTGGGGACTGTCAGGCCAGCAGTTCCAGCAGGTCCAGGAGTTCCAGCAGGGAGCCGACCTCGTGGCCGGTATAGCCCGGGGCAGGCTCCCCGCCGCGGTTCAGCCAGACTCCCAGCAGTCCCGCCGCCGTCGAACCTTCCGCGTCGAGCAGGCGGTTGTCCCCGACGTACAGGGTTTCGCCCGCCCCGGTACCGAGGCGCCGCACTCCCTCAAGGTAGATGGCAGGGTCCGGCTTCGGCACGCCGAGGGTGTCCGTCCCGACCAGCACGCCGATTCGTTCCAGCCCGGCGGCGTCGAGCTTGACGCGCTGGTAGTCGTGCACGTTGTTGCTCACGGCGCCGTACGGGATGCCGGCCGCGTCCAGGGCGTCCAGCAGCGGAGTGACGTCGTCGAAGGCCCGGATGTAGCCGTGCTGCTGGCTCGCGTAAGAGCTGACCCAGTGGTGGGACTGCTCGCCCTCCTCCAGCTCGACGCCGAAGTGCCCCAGGGCCGCCCGGCCGCGCAGCAGCCGCTGCTCATTGAAACTCAGCTCGCCGGACAGGTAGCGGTCGTAGTAATGCGTGGTCTCGCGGGTGAAGATCCGTCCGAACTTCTCCCACCCGGCCTGGTCCAGACCGGGCAGGAGATGCTCGCTGGCGTCACGCACGGCGGCCGTCATCGCGAATTCCAGGTCCACCAGGGTGTCGTCGATGTCGAACAGGATCCCGCGGATGACGCCCAGTCCGCTCGCCAGGACGCCGTTCCTGGTCTCGGGCGCGGGCATCATCAGCCGCGGAAGGCCCGGAGGCGGGCCAGGGAGGAATCCCTGCCGAGGATCACCATGGATTCGAACAGCGGCGGGGAAATGCGGCGGCCGGAGATGGCCGTGCGGACCGGCCCGAAGGCCAGGCGCGGCTTGACCCCGAGCCCCTCCACGAGTGCCTCCTTCAGGGCAGTCTGGATGTTCTCCGCGGTCCAGTCGGCAACCGGCTCCAGGGCGGCGAGGGCGGCGTCGAGGACCTCTGCCAGGTTCTCCGGAAGCCCCTTGCGGGCGTCGTCCGCGACGTCGATCGCGTCGTCGTTCTTGAACAGGAAGGCGAGCATCTCGGGGGCTTCGCCCAGCAAGGAGATCCGCTCCTGGATCAGCGGCGCCGCTTCGGCGAGGATCCCTTCCTGGCGCGCGGTGAGGCTCTCGCCGACGAAACCGGCGGTGCGCAGGTACGGAACCAGCCGGGCACGGAAATCCTCCGGATCAAGCATCCGGATGTGGGTGCCATTGATCGCCTCGGCCTTCTTGATGTCGAAGCGGGCCGGGTTGGCCAGCACGTCCTTGACGTCGAAGTGCTCGATCAGCTGCTCGACGGTGAAGATGTCCTCATCCGCGGAGAGGCTCCAGCCCAGCAGCGAGAGGTAGTTCAGCAGGCCCTCGGGAATGAAGCCGCGGTCCCGGAGCAGGAACAGGTTGGACTGCGGGTCGCGCTTGGAGAGCTTCTTGTTGCCCTCGCCCATGACATACGGCAGGTGGCCGAAGACGGGCATGTAGCTGGCGAAGCCGATGGCCATCAGCGCGCTGATGAGGACCACCTGGCGCGGGGTCGAGGAGAGCAGATCCTCGCCGCGGAGCACGTGGGTGATGCCCATCAAGGCGTCGTCCACCGGGTTGACGAGGGTGTACAGCGGGGAACCGTCCGCGCGGACAATCACGTAGTCCGGGATGCTGCCGGCCTTGAAGGTGATCTCGCCGCGGACGAGGTCGGTGAAGGTGACGTCCTCGTCCGGCATCCGCACGCGGAGCACGGGCTTGCGGCCCTCGGCCCGGAACGCGGCGAGCTGCTCCTCGGAGAGCTCGCGGTCGAAGTTGTCGTAGCCCAGCTTGGGGTCGCGGCCGGCGGCGCGGTGGCGGGCCTCGACTTCCTCCGGCGAGGAGTAGCACTCGTAGGCGTAGCCGGCATCCATCAGCTGGGAAACGACGTCCTTGTAGAGGTCCAGGCGCTGCGACTGGCGGTACGGTTCGTGCGGGCCGCCGACTTCCACGCCCTCTTCCCAGGTGATGCCGAGCCATTTGAGGGCCTCGAGCAGCTGCTGGTAGCTCTCCTCCGAGTCGCGCGCCGCGTCCGTGTCCTCGATGCGGAACACGAAGGTGCCCTTGGTGTGGCGGGCGTGGGCCCAGTTGAAAAGGGCCGTGCGGATCAGGCCGACGTGCGGGGTGCCGGTCGGCGAGGGGCAGAACCGGACACGGACCGGGGTGTCGGCGGTGACTTCACTGGTAACTTCACTGGTGACTTCACTGGTAACTTCACTGGTAACTTCACTGGGGGCGGAGCTGGAGACGGCGTCGGGCGCAGTAGGAGTAGTCATAGTGCCACCAACTTTACCGCCTGCCCGGCACGCATTACCGGCGGCCGGCGGGGTGTCCCCTCCGCGGCCCGCTCCCCCTGCGCTCTGGCTAGCGGCGGACGACGGGGTTGGAGAGGCGGCCGATGCCCTCGATCTCCACCTCGAAGCGGTCACCGGCCTGGACCAGGCCGACGCCGGCCGGGGTGCCGGTCATGATGACGTCGCCGGGCAGCAGGGTGAAGGCCTGCGAGACGATGGAGACGAGTTCGCGGACGCCGCGGATCATCTGGCTCGTGCTGCCGTCCTGGCGCAGCTCGCCGTTGAGCCGGCCCTGGATCTGGAGGTCTTCGGTGTCGAGTTCGGTCTCGATCCACGGCCCCAGCGGTGCGGAAGTGTCGAAGCCCTTGGCCCGGGCCCACTGCAGGTCCGTCTTCTGGACGTCGCGGGCGGTGAGGTCGTTGCCGCAGGTGTAGCCGAAAATGACGTCGTCGACGCGTTCTTCGGGCACGTCCTTGCAGATCCGGCCGATCACGACGCACAGCTCGGCTTCAAAGGACACGTCCTCGGAGAACTCCGGCAGGATGATCGGATCATTCGGGCCGATCACCGAGGTGTTCGGTTTCAGGAAGAGCAGCGGCTGCTTGGGGACCTCGTTGCCGAGTTCGTGGGCGTGCTCGGCGAAGTTCCGCCCCACGCCGACCACTTTGCTGCGCGGAATGATCGGGGCCAGGAGGCGCACGTCTTCCAGCTTGTGCCGGGCGGCGGTGCGTTCCACGCCGTGGAAGAAGGGGTCGCCGACGATCACAGTGACTTCCTCACTGCCGGGCTCACCTTCAACGATGCCGTAGAGGGGATCAGAATCGACTACAAACCGGGCGATACGCATGGGTCCAAGCGTACCTTCTCGCTAGCGGGCATTTTCGTTGGTTCGTCGGGGGTCAGGTCCAGGCGGTGGGGTCGTTGAGGTAGAGGCCGCAGGCGGTGTCGCGCCCGGCCATCACCGGCGGCGGTTTCAAGGTCCTCGACCAGCCGGCCGGGTCGACCAGAATACACCACCGGCCCAACGACCAGCTGCTACGCCTGGGCAGCCACGGGCACGCACCGGCAGCCCCGACGGCGTCAGCGAAAATGACCACCGGACAGGACATGCCCCGCGCCGGGGCCGGCCGATGGACATATTCCGGTTATGCCCGGTCCCCGGGGCGAAGACTGGACACGTCCTCCCGGGGAAATGGCCCGACGCCCCCAGCGGAGCCACTGCACGTGCCCCCGGATCAGGACATGCCCCGCGCCGGGGCCGGCGGATGGACATATTCCGGTCATGCCCTGTCCCGGGGGCGAAGACTGGGCATGTCCTCCCGGGCGCGAAGACCGGGCCCCCCGACGAATTAACGAAAATGACCGCTAGCCCGTGATTCCGCCGGACCGGAGGTAGTGCAGCTGGGCCGCCACGGAGAGTTCCGCCGCCGGACGCACGGCAGGGTCGACGGCGGCGTAGACGGCGTCGGCCACGTCCGTCACCTCGGCACCTGCGCCCAGGTCCGCGAGGGCGGACCGGATCTGGGCGAGGCGGTCCTCGCGGTGGTCCCGGTAGGCGCGGACGATCTTGTCCAGGGCGGGCAGCATCGGCCCGTGGGCCGGCAGGACGGTCGCCGGGCCCAGCTGTTCCAGCCGGTCCAGCGAGGTCAGGTAGTCGCCCAGCGTACCGTCGGGGTAGTCCAGGACCGTGGTGCCCAGGCCCAGGATGGTGTCGCCGGTCAGGACCGAGCCTTGGGCGCCGTCGTGCGGAAGGTGGAAGCAGACCGAGTCCGAGGTGTGCCCCGGCGTCGCCAGTACCCTGATTTCAACCCCCGCGGCGTGCAGGACTTCGCCGTCCTGCAGAGGGCTGCCGCCGAGGCAGTGGGCGGGGTCGGCTGCACGCACCGGCGCGCCGGTCAGTTCGGCGAACCTCGCGGCGGCCGCGCTGTGGTCGGCATGGCGGTGCGTGATGAGGATGAGTTCCACCGCTCCGGCGTCCGCGAGCTCCTGCAGGTGCTGCTCGTCCAGGGGGCCGGGGTCGACGACCACCGTGGCCGCGGATCCGGGGGCACCGATGACGTAGGAATTGGTGCCGTGCAGGCTCATCGGCCCCGGATTGGGGGCGAGCCGGAACCGCGTCAGTGCTGTGCTGCGGACAACGTCGCGGGAGTCTTCGGGAATCACAGTTCCATCTTCCCAGAACGACGGCGGCCCCGCACCAAAGGTGGGAGGCCGCCGTCGAACGCTGATGGAACCGGACGCTGCTAGGCGAGGCGGGTCAGCCAGCCGTGGGTGTCCTCGACGGTGCCGGTCTGGATGCCCAGGAGCTGCTCGCGGATGGCCATGGTGGCCTCCCCCGCCGTCGCGTCCTCGGAGCCGATGAACTCCGTGGTGTCCTTGAGCACGCCGATGGGCGTGATGACGGCGGCGGTGCCGCAGGCGAAGACTTCGGCGATCTCGCCGGATGCCACGCCGTCGCGCCATTCATCGAGGGTGATCTTGCGTTCCGTGACTTCGCGGCCCATATCCCTGGCCACCTGCATCACGGACATCCGGGTGACGCCCTCAAGGATGGTTCCGCTCAGCGCCGGGGTGACGAGCGAGCCGTCCTTCATCACGAAGAAGACGTTCATCCCGCCGAGTTCCTCGACGGCGTTGTCGTTGAACTGGTCCAGGAAGAGGACCTGCTTGCAGCCGTGCGCTTCAGCTTCCTGCTGGGCGATGAGTGACGCGGCGTAGTTGCCCCCGCACTTGGCGGCACCGGTTCCGCCGCGGCCGGCGCGGGCGTACTCGCGGGAGATCCAGATGGAGACGGGCTTGAGCTCGCCGCCGAAGTAGTTGCCGGCCGGGGAAGCGATGACGCGGAAGGACACCTCACGGGCGGCCCGGACGCCGAGGAACGCCTCGGTGGCGATCATGAACGGCCGCAGGTACAGGGACTCGCCGTCGCCGGAGGGCACCCATTCCTTGTCCGCCGAGACGAGCTCGCGGATGGCGGCCAGGAAGTACTCCTCGGGGAGTTCGGGGAGGGCCAGCCGGCGGGCGGACCTGTTCAGCCGGGCGGCGTTCGCTTCGGGGCGGAAGGTCCAGATGGAACCGTCGGCGTGGCGGTAGGCCTTGAGGCCTTCGAAGATTTCCTGGCCGTAGTGCAGCACCGCGGCGGAGGGGTCCAGCGAGATCGGACCGTAGGGCTCAACCCGAGCACCGTGCCAGCCGCCCTTGCCCTCGGGGTCGACGCTGTAGTCGACGATCGCGGTGTGGTCAGTGAAATAGTTGCCGAAACCCGGGTTCGCCAGGATGGCTGCACGCTCTTCAGCGGACTTCGGGGTTGCCGAAAGCTGCTGGGTGAATTCGACGCCATGGGCAGTCTGAGTCATGGTTCCTCCACGGTCGGCTGCCTGGCGTGTGAACGTGGTTCATCCTCGGACCACGGCAGCAATGTTGGTGATTCGAAATAAGCTTACGCCCGAACGCGGGCCCCGAAGGGCGTCCCTACAGGGCTGCGGCGATGGCGTCGCCGACGGCGCTGGTGCTGCGGAAGCCGCCGTCGCGGTTGGCGACGTCGGCGGCCACTGCTGCCTCGATCTTCCGGGCCGCGCCGGCATGGCCGAGGTGGTCCAGCAGCAGCGCGGCGGAGAGGATGGCTGCGGTGGGGTCGGCCTTCTGCTGCCCCGCGATGTCCGGTGCGGAACCGTGCACGGGTTCGAACATGGACGGCGCGGTGCGCTCCATGTTGATGTTGCCGGAGGCGGCCAGCCCGATCCCGCCGGTCACCGCGGCGGCGAGGTCGGTGAGGATGTCGCCGAAGAGGTTGTCGGTGACGATCACGTCGAAGCGTGCCGGGTCCGTCACCATGAAGATCGTGGCGGCGTCGACGTGCAGGTAGTCGTGGGTGACCTCGGGGAATTCCTGCGCCACGGCTTCCACTGTGCGCTTCCAGAGGTGGCCGGCGAACACCAGGACGTTGTGCTTGTGCACGAGGGTCAGGTGCTTGCGGGGGCGGTCGTTGGCGCGGCGGAAGGCGTCCCGGACCACGCGCTCCACACCGTGGGCGGTGTTCAGCGAGACCTCGGTGGCGACCTCGTGCGGGGTGCCGGCGCGCAGCGTGCCGCCGTTGCCCACGTAGGGTCCTTCGGTGCCTTCGCGGACCACGATGAAGTCGATGTCCCCAGGGTTGGCGAGCGGGCTGGCGACGCCGGGGTAGAGGCGCGAAGGCCGCAGATTGACGAAGTGGTCGAGGCTGAAACGCAGCTTGAGCAGCAGCTCACGCTCGATGATGCCGGAGGGGATCCGGGTGTCGCCCGGGGCCGCCCCGACGGCGCCGAAGAGGATGGCGTCGCGGGTGCGGAGGTCTGCGAGGGTCTCCTCCGGCAGCGTCTCCCCCGTCTCGAGCCAGTGCTGGGCACCGAGCTTGTAGTGGGTCTGCCGCAGCACGATCCCGTCGGCGGCGGCCGCCTTCGCCAGGACCTTCAACGCTTCGGCCGTGACTTCGGGCCCAATGCCGTCGCCGGGGATAACGGCCAGATCAATCGTGGATGCGCTCATGTTTTCAGCGTAGCCAAGACATCCACATGCTGGTCAAGTCGTCTCACTATTCGAACCGCAGCGTTCCCGCGTTAAGACGACGTCGAGGTGAGACTTCGCGCCCATGTTTGCCCGAAAATCATGGGCGCGAAGTCTCACCTCGGCGGGTTGCAAGGCAGTCAGGCCTTGGCGGGTTCCTCGTACTTGGGGAAGACCGGGGCGGGTGCGGGCAGCACGGTGCCCGCCACGATCGGTTCCGTCAGGGCCGCGAACTCGCGCGCCTCCCCCTCGGGCTGGCCGAGCGTGTCGAGGATGGCCGCGGCGGCAGTCGGCATCACCGGCTGGGCGAGGATCGCGACGATCCGGAGCACCTCGAGGGTGACGTAGAGGACCGTGTTCATGCGTTCGACGTCGGTCTTCCGCAGCACCCAGGGCGCCTGCTCGGCGAAGTAGGCGTTGGTGTCGCCCAGGACGCCCCAGATCGCTTCCAGCGCCCGGCTGAACTCCTGCTTCTCGAACGCGGCACGCGAGATGTCCAGCAGCCCGTTGGCCTGGCCCAGCAGCGCGGCGTCCTCGGCCGTGAACCCGGCCGGAACGGGGACGCGCCCGTCGCAGTTCTTGGCCACCATGGACAGCGAACGCTGCGCCAGGTTGCCGAAGTTGTTGGCCAGGTCCGCGTTCATCCGGCCCACGATTCCATCGTGGCTGTAGGAGCCGTCCGCGCCGAAGGGGACCTCGCGGAGCAGGAAGAAGCGGACCTGGTCCAGGCCGTACTGCGCAACCCAGTCAGCGGGCGCCACCACGTTGCCCAGCGATTTGGACATCTTGACGCCCTGGTTGTGCAGGAAGCCGTGGATCATGACGCGCTTGGGCAGTTCCAGCCCGGCGGACATCAGGAAGGCCGGCCAGTAGACCGCGTGGAAGCGCGAGATGTCCTTGCCGATCACATGGACGTCGGCCGGCCAGTACTTCTTAAAGGCCTCGGACTCGGTGGCGGGGAAGCCGACGCCGGTCAGGTAGTTGGTCAGCGCGTCCACCCAGACATACATGACGTGGTCCGGGTTGCCCGGGACCGGGACGCCCCACTTAAGGGAGGTGCGGCTGATGGACAGGTCCTCCAGGCCGCCCTTGACGAAGCTGACCACCTCGTTGAAGCGGTTGTGGGGCGCGCCGAAGCCGGGGTGGTCCGCATAGAGCGCCAGCAGCCTGTCCTGGAAGGAAGAGAGCTTGAAGAAATAGCTTTCCTCTTCGGTCCAGGTGACTTCGGTGCCGGTTTCGCGCGCGTAGCGCAGGCCGTCGGCCTGCACCTCGGTCTCGTCCTCCACGAAGTACCGCTCGTCCCGGACGGAGTACCAGCCGGTGTACTTGGACAGGTAGATGTCCCCGTTGGCTTCCATCCGCTGCCAGAGAGCCTTGGCCGCCTCGTAGTGGTCCGGATCGGTGGTGCGGATGAAGCGGCTCAGGGAGATGCCCAGGTCATCGCTCATCTGGCGGAACGCGGCCGAGTTGCGGTCGGCAAGCTCCTTGACCGGGATGCCTTCCTTCTCCGCTGTCTGCTGCATCTTGAGGCCGTGCTCGTCCGTGCCCGTCATGAAGAAGACGTCATAGCCGTCCAGCCGCTTGAAGCGCGCCATCGCGTCCGTGGCGATGACCTCATAGGCGTGGCCGATGTGCGGCACGCCGTTGGGGTAACAGATGGCCGTTGTGATGTAGAACGGGGTCTTTTCAGAAGTTGTCACGGGCTTAACCTAGATCAGTTCGGTCAGGGTATCGCTCTGGCGGACCAGTTCGTGGTCATGTGAAGCGACCAGGACGGCGATGCCGTCCGAGGTGGTGTCCTTGAGGATGCTGATGATGCGGTTGGCCGCGGAGCGGTCCAGGCTGGCCGTCGGTTCGTCCACCACGAGCACCCGGGTGCCGAGGATCAGAGCCCGGGCGATCGCCACGCGCTGGCGCTCACCGCCGGACAGCTGGGCCGGGCGGTGGCGCATGCGCCGTCCCAGTCCCACGAGGTCCAAAAGGTCCTTGGCCATGTCGCGGCGCTTGTCCACCTCGCCGTCCGGAACGGCCGGGAGCAGGACGTTCTCCAGGGCGCTCATCCCGTCGATGAGGGCACCGCCCTGGTCGACGTAGCCGATCAGGGCCCGGCGGCGGTCGGCGATTTCGTCGTCGCCCATGCTTTCGAGCGAGTCGCCTTCCCAGAACACCCGGCCCGACGTCGGCAGGGTCAGGCCCGCGCCGACCGTCAGGATGCTGGTCTTGCCGGAGCCGCTGCGGCCGGCGATGCAGTGCATCTCGCCGGCATGCAGCGTCATGTTGAAGTCGTCCACCACGTTGACCGCTTCCGCGCCGCCCTTGCCGCCGCCGTAGTGGATGGTGATGTTGCTCAGCTCCAGCGGCGTGGCGTGGTCCGTCGCCTTCACGATGGTGTTGGCGCGGGTCTTGTGGGCCCCGCGACGGGTGCTCGCCGTCATTCGGTCATGAGCCGCCCGGTCAAGGTTCAGGTCGTTATTCATCGGACCACTTTCGTTGCAATGGGAATCCAGCAGAGTACAGCCACGAGCCCGGCGATGGCGGCCCAGAGCGCGGCATAGGGAGCGAGGAGCAGGCCGATGCCCAGGGCGCCGACAACACCCAGCGGCAGTGCAACCGCACCCACCATGGCGTTTTCGAAGAACCGGACCTGGCCGAGCATGTCGGGGTTCCAGCCCATCGCCTGCAGCGTGCCGAGGTACTGGCGCTTGGCCTGCAGCTCGAACCGGCCGGTGACCATCGTCAACAGCAGACCCACGGCCACGCCCGAGAGTCCCAGGATGATGCTCGGCAGCGCGATGCTGGCCGCGGCCAGCCCGCCGAGCGCACTCGCGCCGGCCGCCCGGGGGATGTCGATCAGCAGCGCGATCAGCCCGCCCACCGCCGCCCCGAAGACGCCGACGGCGACGGCCAGGGAGATGGTGTTGAACTTGTTGGTGCTCAGCTGCCGGTTGGCGAACGTGAGCGGCGAGTCGACGGCGATGAGGCGTTCGTCGTGCTGCGGTTCCTGGTCGATGACCTCACGGTGCCGCAGCTGCTGCGCCGCGAAGAAGGCAGCGCCCACGTAGAGCGCCACGACCGAGGCGGAGACAATCGCTGTTGCAAGGTTCCAGCTGATCAGGCTGAGGACAGTTCCGGCGATGGCCAGCAGGCCCGCTCCGACGCCGAATTCTGCCAGCACCCAGGAGCGGATCTTGCGCTGGGTCCAGCCCATGGCACGCAAGGTTCCGGCCTCGCTGCGGCGTTTGCGCACGTAGCTGACGGTGGAGGCACCGGTCAGCAGCGCGGCGCCGCAGAGTGTGATGAACAGCAACGTCAGGTTTGTCCCGGTCAGCGATCCGGACACGGCGTCAGCGGCGTTCTGCCGGACCCATGACTGTTGCACCGTGCCGAGCGGGGATTCCTTGCCGGCGTCGTCCTTGGAGTAGCCGGGAACGAAGATGCCGGCGTCCTCGCGGGCGGAACCGGCAACGACTGTCGCCTGCAGGCCCATGTCGCGGATCTCGTTGGCGAGCTTTTCAACCTCGGGCTGCGCCTGCTTCCAGCTGCCGGGCACCTTGGCGCGGACGCGCACGGCATCGATCACGTTGGCGTTCTGTTCGAAGCCGCGGGCTGCGGCCAGGCCGTAGTAGTCGGTGATGGCACCGGCGGACTGGCTTGCCAGTCCGGTCGCGCTCAGTGAGGGCTTGAGTTCGGTGTTCGGGACGTCCTGGCCGGACGCGTCCTTCGTCAGGGTGAAGGGAGTCGGATCATAGCCGCCGAGCGGGAGGCGGTTGACGTCGCCGGCAGCATTCTTGACCTGGCCGGCGTCGAAGGTCCCGTAGACCATGGCGAGCGGCGTGGCCAGCTTCTTGCCGGTTTCAAGGTTGTCCCGGTAGGAGCGCTCGTCAACAGGTTCGCGCTGCGTCTGGTCGACGGCGTCGCCGTTGGCGGCCTTCTCCGGCAGGCGGTTCACGGTGACCCACTCGCCGGGGGTGGCGCTCTTGTCCACGGCACCGTTGCCGGCGGTCTCCCCGTCCTTGTATTTGGGGGCGGAAGCGAAGTTGGTGCTCCAGGTGGCCGGATTGTAAAGGCCCTGGCTGAAGGTACCGGTGTCGCCCATGAGCTGCGACAGGTCCTTGGAACCAGGCCATGCCAGGGAGAACGGGGACTTGGAGACGAACGGGAGGTAGTCCTTGTCCAGCGAGCGGGTGACCGTGCCGACGTCCTTGGTGACCTTCCCGGACGCGTCGATCTCCTCGATCTTGACCGAGTACTTCAGATCAAGCGAGGTGCCCGAGCGGACGATCAGCGGGATGGCCTGCGAATCGGCGGTCAGTTGTCCGATGCGCTTCGCCTGCTGGTACTGGGACATCAGCGGGGCCCAGTACTTGAGCTTGACGCCGAGGAAGTCCGGGCCTTCCTTCAGTTCGTCCATGCCGATGCCGCTGGTGAAAAGGCTTTCGAAGTGGCGCCCGATCGCGCCGGCGTTGCGGGCGTCTGCGGGCGGTGCCTTCTCCAGCGGGGCCAGGAAGTCACCTGCCGTGCCGAGCAGGGCGCGTTCCGAGACGGGGTCGACGGCGACGACGGATTCGCTCACCTGGGGCGCCTGCGGCAGCGCGACGGAGAGGTTGAAGAGGTTGTGCTCCGAGCCCCCGGCCGGGGCTGGGAACTTGATGCCGGTCTCCCCCGCCGGGCCGGCGATGCGGACGTTCTTGCCGCCGGCTACCTGCTCTTCGATGAGCTTGGCCTTGCCGAGTGAGCCCTCGGCCATCGTCTTGAACAGGGTCTGGTCGGAGTGTCCGTCCGAGCTGACGGCGCTGGCCGTGAGGCGGTACTTCTTGGGCGCATCGGACAGGACGGACTCGGCGGCCGGCCACTTGCTCGGGTCGGTGGCGCTCGGATCTCCGGCGGTGCCGGCCAGTCCGGCGTTGAAGCCCAGGTAGTCGGTGGCTTCCAGCCGCGGGGCTTCCAGGTTCTGGGTGACCCGGGAGACGAGGCTGATCGGGGCAGCCACGGAGGTGCCGGAGACTTTCCGGATGGAATCCAGCTGCTCGAAGCTGACGCCGCCCTGGCCGGTGGCGATCTCCGGCTGCATCAGGCCGCCGTTGTCGTCGGCCTTCGCCTGGACGAGCACGTCGTAGAGCCCCCGGGAGTTCTGGTCAACGGTCCGGTTCAGCGCAGCCTGCGACTGCCCCTGGACGAGGACCGAAAGGCACATGGCCACGATCAAAATGGACGCGGTCAGCAGAAGCACTCTGCTTCTGATGAACCTTTGGACGGCGTTCATTGGGCTCCTGAAAGCTGGATTGCGTGCGCACACCGTAATTCATTCCGTGCGGAAGTGAAGGCGTCCCCTGCCGGGTGTGCAAAAGTAAAGGCCGGGCTGCCGGCCGGATCCGAAATTCGGACCTAGCCATTGTACGCAGACCGGCCGCTCCTTCGCGGACGCCGGAAGCGATCTGCCCGCCGCCGGCGCCCGCTGAGGGGGTGTCAGAGGGGGTGTCAGTCCTCGAGGTCGACCTCGCGGACCATGTCCGCGCCGATTCCGGCCTTGATCGCGTCAAGGACCTGCTGCGGAACGGCGGTGTCAATGGTCAGCAGGGCCAGCACCTGGCCGCCCTCCGCCTGGCGCGCCACCTGCATGCCGGCGATGTTGATGTTGTTCATGCCCAGGATGTGCCCGATGGTGCCGATCACGCCGGGGCGGTCCGAGTACGCGACCACCACGAGGTGCTCGCTGATCGGGATCTCCACCTCATAGCCGTTGACGCCCACGAGCTTCTGCACCTGCTTGGGCCCCGTCAGCGTCCCGGCTACCGAGATCTGGCTGCCGTCACTGAGCGCTCCGCGCAGGGTCAGGACGTTGCGGTAGGACTCCGTGTCCGGCGTCGTGATGAGGCGGACGTTGATGCCGCGCTGCTCGGCGATCACGGGGGCGTTGACGTAGGAGACGTGCTCGGTCACGACGTCGGCGAAGATGCCCTTGAGGGCCGCCAGCTCCAGCACCTTGACGTCGAGGGAGGAGATTTCGCCGGCCACCTCGACGTCGAACTGCGTGAGCGAGGCGTGGGTCAGCGCTGTGAAGATGCGGCCCAGCTTCTCGATCAGCGCGATGCCGGGGCGGACGTCCTCGTCGATGACGCCGCCGGCGACGTTGACGGCGTCGGGCACCAGCTCGCCGGCGAGGGCCAGGCGGACGGATTTCGCGACGGACACGCCGGCCTTCTCCTGGGCCTCGTCGGTGGAGGCGCCCAGGTGCGGGGTCACCACCACGTTGTCGAGCTTGAAGAACGGCAGGTCCGTGCTGGGCTCCTTGACGAAGACGTCGACGGCGGCCCCGGCGATCTCGCCCGACTCCAGCGCCGCGTACAGAGCCTCTTCGTCCACCAGGCCGCCGCGGGCGACGTTGACGACGTAGGCGGTGCTCTTCATTTTCTTGAAGGCGTCGGCGCCGAGCATGCCGACGGTTTCCGGCGTCTTGGGCATGTGGATGGTGATGAAGTCGGACTGCGCGAGGAGCTCGTCCAGGGTCACCAGCTGCACGCCGAGCTGGGCGGCCCGGGCGGAGGTGATGTAGGGGTCATACGCGAGGATCTTGGTGTCGAAGCCCTTCAGGCGGGCCGCGACAAGGGCGCCGATCCGGCCGAGGCCGATGATGCCGATCTTCTTCTCGAACAGTTCGATGCCGGTGTACTTGGAGCGCTTCCACTCACCGTCCTTGAGCGCGGCGCTGGCCTGCGGAATGTGCCGTGCGAGGCTCAGGATGTGGCCGACGGTGAGTTCGGCGGCGGAGACGATGTTCGAGGTGGGCGCGTTGACCACCATGACCCCGGCCAGGGTGGCGGCTTTGATGTCCACGTTGTCCAGGCCCACGCCGGCGCGGGCGATGACCTTCAGGTTCTTCGCGGCGGCGATCGCCTCGGCGTCGAGCTGGGTGGCGGAGCGGACGAGGATCGCGTCGACGTCGGCGATCGCAGAGAGCAGCTGGGAACGGTCGGCGCCGTCGGTCTGCCGGATTTCGAAGTCCGGGCCGAGGGCCTCGACTGTGGCGGGCGAAAGTTCCTCAGCGAGGAGTACTACAGGTTTGGTGCTTGTCACCGGTGACCTCTTTAGCTCTCTTGTATTTCAGGTGGGGATTTTGGTGAAACGTCTGGTGCAAAAGGTGCTGCTGGAACGCAGGAAAGCCGGACCCCAGTCAATGGTGTCCGGCTCCCCTGCCGGTCGGTGCCTAGCGGGCTACCGAGCCTTCGGTGTAGTCGTCTTCGTTCTTGATCCAGGAGAACAGCTTGCGCAGTTCGCGGCCGGTGGCCTCGATCGGGTGGTCTTCGCCCTTCTTGCGCAGGGCCTTGAACTCGGGGGCCCCGGCGTCCTGGTCGTCGATGAAGCGCTTGGCGAAGGTGCCGTCCTGGATGTCCTTGAGGACAGCCTTCATGTTTTCCTTCACCTCCGGGGTGATGACGCGCGGGCCGGAGACGTAGTCACCGTACTCGGCGGTGTCCGAGACGCTCCAGCGCTGCTTGGCGATGCCGCCTTCAACCATGAGGTCCACAATGAGCTTGAGCTCGTGCAGCACCTCGAAGTAGGCGACCTCGGGCTTGTAGCCGGCCTCGGTGAGGGTCTCGAAGCCGTACTGGATCAACTGCGAGGCGCCGCCGCACAGGACTGCCTGCTCGCCGAAGAGGTCGGTTTCGGTCTCTTCGGTGAAGGTGGTCTCGATGACACCCGCGCGGGTGCCGCCGATCGCCTTGGCGTAGGACAGGGCCAGTTCCTTGGCCTTGCCGGACGGGTTCTGCTCGACGGCGATCAGGTCCGGCACACCGCGGCCGGCTTCAAACTCGCGGCGTACGATGTGGCCCGGGCCCTTGGGGGCAACGAGGGCGACGTCCACGTCGGCCGGGGGCTTGATGTAGCCGTAGCGGATGTTGAAGCCGTGTCCGAAGAACAGCGCGTCGCCGGGCTGCAGGTTCGGGGCGATGTCCTCGGCGTAGACGTGGCGCTGGACCTGGTCCGGGGTGAGGACCATGATGAGGTCGGCTTCGGCAACGGCGTCGGCGACGTTCAGGACGCGCAGGCCCTCGGCCTCGGCCTTGGCGCGGGACTTGGAGCCGTCCTTGAGGCCGACGCGGACGTCAACACCGGAATCGCGCAGGCTGAGGGCGTGGGCGTGGCCCTGGGAGCCGTAACCGATAACGGCGACGGTGCGGCCCTGGATGATCGACAGGTCGGCGTCGTCGTCGTAAAACATTTCAGTCACTGGGGTGTCTCCTTTTAAGTGGATTCTTGTGTTGGCTTGTGTTGGCTTGTCTGTGGTGCTCGTGTGCGGTGAATATCTGCGGTGCTCGTGGTGCTTACGCGGCCCTACGCGCTGCGCAGGGCCCTGTCACTCATGGAGCGGGATCCCCGCCCGACGGCCAGGGTGCCGGACTGCACGATTTCGCGGATGCCGAACGGCTCGAGCACTGAAAGGAGTGCCCTGAGCTTGTCGGGGTGGCCCGTTGCCTCAATGACTACCGACTCTGTGGAGACGTCGACCACTGAAGCGCGGAACAGGTCTGCAGCCTGGGTGACCTGCAGACGTGTTGCGGCATCCGCACGTACCTTGACCAGGATGTGGTCGCGCTGTACGGAAGTTTCTGGGGTGAGCTCAACGATTTTGAGCACGTTGACCAGCTTGTTCAGCTGCTTGGTGACCTGTTCGATCAGCTCGCCGTCGGCGTCGACGACGACGGTCATCCGGGACATGCCGGGGACCTCCGTCGGGCCGACGGCCAGGGAATTGATGTTGAAGGCACGGCGGGCGAAGAGGCTGGCGACGCGGGTCAGTACACCGGGCTTGTCTTCGACCAGAACGGACAGTGTGTGGCGGGTCATGTTCAGTCCTCCTCTTCCCATTCCGGGGTCATGTTGCGGGCAACCTGGATCTGGTCATTGCTGACTCCGGCGGGGACCATCGGCCACACCATGGAGTTGGGGCTCACGACGAAATCGATGACCACGGGGCGGTCGTTGATCGCCAGGGCCTGCTGGATCGTGGCGTCGATGTCCTCGTCGCGTTCGCAGCGGAACGCGGCGCAGCCGTAGGCGTCGGCGAGCTTGACGAAGTCCGGGATCCGGACGGTGTCGTGGCCGGTGTTGAGGTCGGTGTTGGAATAGCGGCCCTCATAGAAGAGGGTCTGCCACTGCCGCACCATGCCCAGCGAGGAGTTGTTGATGATGGCCACCTTGATCGGGATCTTGTTGATCGCGCAGGTGGCCAGTTCCTGGTTGGTCATCTGGAAACAGCCGTCGCCGTCGATCGCCCAGACCACGCGGTCCGGTTCGCCCACCTTGGCGCCCATGGCGGCCGGCACGGCGTAGCCCATGGTGCCGGCCCCGCCGGAGTTCAGCCAGGCGTGCGGGCGCTCGTATTTGATGAACTGGGCGGCCCACATCTGGTGCTGGCCGACGCCCGCGACGTAGATTCCTTCCGGACCGGTGAGCGCACCGATGCGTTCGATCACGCGCTGCGGGGCGCTGAGGCCGTCCTCCGGTTCGGTCCAGCCGAGCGGGTAGGTCTCCTTGAGGTTGTTCAGGAAGGCCCACCAGTTGGTGAGGTCCGGCGTACCGGAAATCTCGAACTGGGCGCGGACCGCCTCGGTGAGCTCCGGAATGATCTCCTTGACCGAGCCGACGATCGGAACGTCGGCCGCGCGGTTCTTGGAGATTTCCGCCGGATCGATGTCCGCGTGGATGACCTTGGCGTTCGGCGCGAAGGATTTCAGGATGCCCGTCACCCGGTCATCGAAGCGTGCTCCCAGGGTGATGAGCAGGTCGGACTGCTGCAGCGCCGTCACCGCGGACACCGTGCCGTGCATGCCGGGCATGCCGACGTGCTGGTGATGCGAATCCGGGAATGCGCCACGTGCTGTCAGAGTGGTGACCACAGGCGCGCCTGTCAGTTCGGCCAGCTCGCGGAGCTCGGCGGAGGCGTGCGCCTTGACCACACCGCCGCCGACGTACAGGACCGGCTTGCTGGCTGCGGCAATGAGCTTGGCGGCTTCGCGGACCTGCTTGTTGTGGCCGCGGGTGACCGGCCGGTATCCCGGCAGATCGATTTTTGGCGGCCAGGAGAACGTCATCTGTCCCTGCTGGGCATCCTTGGCGATGTCCACCAGCACCGGGCCGGGGCGGCCCGAGGACGCGAGGTGGAAGGCCTCGGCCATGACATGCGGAATATCCTGGGCGTTGGTGACCAGGAAGGAGTGCTTCGTGATCGGCATGGTGATGCCCACGATGTCCGCTTCCTGGAAGGCATCCGTGCCGATCACGGCGCTGGACACCTGGCCGGTGATGGCAACGAGCGGCACGGAGTCCATGTGGGCATCCATGATGGCGGTAACGAGGTTTGTGGCACCCGGGCCCGAGGTGGCGATGCAGACGCCGACCCGTCCGGTGACCATGGCGTAGCCTTGCGCGGCGTGGCCGGCTCCCTGTTCATGACGGACCAGAATGTGGTTCATTCGGGAAGCCATCAAGGGGTCATAGGTGGGCAGGATCGCGCCACCGGGCAAACCAAAAATATCGTCGACGCCGAGTTCTTCGAGCGAGCGGACAATTGCTTGTGAGCCGGTCATCACCGTCGGGGGTACGACGTTGTTCGGCCCGAGGACAGGAGAGACGGCAGCAGCAGTGTCGACGCCGGCATCAGCCGGACGTTCGACGCGGTCCGGAGCCTTGGGGGCTCCAGCGGACTTCGTGGCCATCAGCGAGGGGCTGATCGGCGATCCTTTGCTCATCGGACTCTTCCTTTGGGGATCTGCTGTGGTGATCATCTCTGATCGTGGAACTGCGGGAAATCTCTGGTGCGGGTGATGCAGGTGGTGCGGAAATAAAAAAACCCCTCAGCCTGACGGCTCTTCGAGGGGTTGCGCGTGACGGTTCGTTACCAGTTGCGGCTATTGAGCCACGCGCTTGGCAAGGACGACGACTAGGCCGGCGGTAACGATCTCGATCATGCCCCCAGTTTTCCCTCTTAGTGAGACGGGTGTCAACGAGCCCCGCTCCCGTCTCACTATCTGGACAACACTGTCCACGTACTGGCCCTCTTTCGTTTCCTCTGGTCACCCTGCCGCACTGGCGGCAGGGCTTAATAAGGGAGATTCCGAGGGCCCCTGGCGATGCGGCGGCCGCGCCGCATCGCCAGGGTAGGAATCACCCGCTACCCGCAATACGCGCCGGTGGAGGCGCTGTGGACGAGCTTGGCGTACTTGGCGAGGACACCCTTGGTGAACTTGGCCGGGAGCGGCTCCCAGCCGATCTTGCGGCCTTCGAGCTCCGCCTCGTCGACCAGGAGGTCGAAGGTGCGGGCAGCGATGTCCACGCGGATCTTGTCGCCGTCCTTGACGAAGGCGATGGGGCCGCCGTCGGCCGCTTCCGGTGCCACGTGGCCGATGCACAGGCCGGTTGTGCCGCCGGAGAAGCGGCCGTCGGTCAGCAGCAGGACGTCCTTGCCGAGGCCGGCGCCCTTGATGGCGCCGGTGATGGCGAGCATCTCGCGCATGCCGGGGCCGCCCTTGGGGCCTTCGTAGCGGATGACGACGACGTCGCCCGCCTTGATCCCGCCCTTGTCCAGGGCATCCAGGGCGCCCTGTTCGCGTTCGAACACGCGCGCGGTGCCCTCAAAGACGTCGGCGTCGAAGCCGGCGCTCTTGACCACGGCACCCTCGGGGGCCATGGACCCGTGCAGGATAGTGATGCCACCGGTCTTGTGGATCGGGTTGTCCAGGGCGCGCAGGATCTTGCCGTCCAGGTCCGGCGGGTTGATCGCGGCGAGGTTCTCGGCAACGGTCTTGCCGGTGACGGTGAGGCAGTCGCCGTGCAGCAGCCCGGCGTCGAGCAGTGCTCGCATGATGACCGGCACGCCGCCGATCTTGTCCACGTCCGTCATGACGTAGCGGCCGAAGGGCTTGAGGTCGCCGAGGTGCGGGATCTTGTCGCCGATGCGGTTGAAGTCCTCGAGGTTGAGCTCGACTTCGGCTTCGCGGGCGATGGCCAGCAGGTGCAGCACGGCGTTGGTGGAGCCGCCGAAGGCCATGGTGACGGCGATCGCGTTCTCGAAGGCCTTCTTGGTCATGATGTCGCGCGCGGTGATGCCCAGGCGCAGGAGGTTGACCACGGCTTCGCCGGACTTGTGCGCAAAGGCATCGCGGCGGCGGTCCGCGGAGGGCGGAGCTGCGGAGCCGGGCAGGGACATGCCCAGTGCCTCGCCGATGCAGGCCATAGTGTTGGCCGTGTACATACCGCCGCAGGCGCCTTCGCCGGGACATATGGCCTTTTCGATGCGTTCCAGGTCCCCGAGGCTCATCTTGCCGGCGGCGCAGGCACCCACGGCCTCGAAAGCGTCAATGAGGGTGACTTCCTTTTCGGAGCCGTCCTCAAGCTTGACCCAGCCCGGCATGATGGACCCGGCGTAGAGGAAAACGCTGGCCAGGTCCAGGCGGGCGGCGGCCATGAGCATGCCGGGCAGGGACTTGTCACAGCCGGCCAGCAGGACCGAGCCGTCGATGCGCTCGGCCTGCATGACGGTTTCCACGGAGTCGGCGATCACTTCGCGGGACACGAGGGAGAAGTGCATGCCTTCGTGGCCCATGGAGATGCCGTCGGAGACGGAGATGGTGCCGAACTGCATCGGGAACCCGCCGCCTGCGTGGACGCCTTCCTTGGCGCCCTGGGCCAGCCGGTTCAGGGACAGGTTGCAGGGAGTGATTTCATTCCAGGAACTGGCGACGCCGATCTGCGGCTTTGCGAAGTCGTCGTCGCCCATGCCGACCGCCCGTAACATGCCACGCGAGGGCGCGGCGTGGATACCGTCGGTGACCACCCGGCTACGGGGTTTGATGTCAGGTTTGGCGTCTGTTGCTGTTTGGGTGTCCTCACTCATGGCTCAAAGTCTAGGGCTCCCCCGAGGACGGCAACGACCTGAACAGGCGGATTAAGCGGAAAACCGGGAATATTTCGATCAAATAGTGGACTCTCGTCTCACCTGATGGAATCAGTACTTTGCTCCGCGTCAGTTGAGGTGGGCAAGGTCAGTTGAGGTGGGCAGCGTCACGCAGTTCCGGGGCCTCGGCAACGGCCTGTGCCTCGGCTTTGAGCAGGGACAGCACCTGCTGGATGGTGGTCCGGGCCGCGACGTCGGGGCGCGCCAGGGCGACGATGCTGCGGCTGGCCTTGACCCCGGCCAGCGGCCGCAGGACGAAGCCCTTGCCCTGGTTCTTCAACGCCGTGTAGCGCGGCAGCAGGCTCAATCCGTGCCCCGCGCTGACGAGGGCCTCCAGCACGCGGAGATCGGGGTAGAGCTGGGCGCGGACGGCCGGTGAATCCGCCTGCACCTCGATCTGCCGCAGCACGGTATCGAACGGGAAGCCGTTGGGCACTCCCATCCAGGGATGTCCGATGACATCCTGCGCGCACAGCGTGTCCTTGCCGGCGAGGACATGGCCTGCCGGCATGGCGACGTCCAGCGGCTCGTCCAGCAAAGGCTCCACAACAAGTCCCAGCCGGGCAAAGACGTCCGGGCCGTCGACGCTGTGGGCCAGGACGATGTCGTAGTCCGCCGTCAGCCCCGCGAATCCGGCGACGTTCGGGTCCTCGAAGTGGGCCTCGAAGCGGAGCCCGTCGATCGCCTTGACCCGGTGCAACAGCCCCGGCAGGAACATCTCCGCGGCACTCGGGAAGAAGGCGGCCTTGACGTGCGTCTGCCAGCCCAGCCGGTAGGTGTCGATGGTGGCTTCCGCGCGCGCCATCGCAGTGGACACCTCTGCCGCTGCCGAGGCCATGGCCAGCCCCGCCTCGGTCAGGCGCACTCCCCTGCCGGACTTCTCCACGAGGACCACCCCCAGTTCCTCCTGCAGGGTCTTGAGCTGCTGGGAGACGGCCGAGGGCGTCACGTTCATCGCCTCGGCAGTGGCGCCAACCGTGCCGCGGTCGGCGAGCTCCCGGAGAATCCGCAGTCTCTTGAAATCCATGAACAGAGGCTACAGGCCGGGTGCCGGGAGGGTGGACAGCCGCCTAAGGCAGACGTACGGTCAAGCAACGGCAACCTTGCCTCCTGGACAGAAGGGTTCTGCTATGGATTGGATTATCTGGCTCATCGTCATCGTGGTGATTGTCGCCATCGTCTGGTGGCTGTTGAACCGCAATTCCCGTAGCGGCACGGGCACCTCGGATGCAGGGACAGGCGCGAATGCGGGGGCGGGAACGGCCGGCCGCCCAGGCGCCGACGCGTCACCGCAGGCTCCCCAGGGCAACGGCACGCACGACGGCGCCCTGTCCGGCGGAAGCGCCGCGGCGTCGGCCGTTGCGGCCGCCACCACCGGCATACCGACAGCTGCAGGATTCAGCAACGCCGAGCCCGCGGCGCCTACCACCGCACAGGACTCCGCGGCGGCCAGGCCGTCCGCCCAAGAGCCTGCCATGGAGACTTCCGACGGCGGCCGCGGAGCCGCCGGGACCGCGCCGGCCGAGTGGGAGACCCAGTGGTCGGAGACCCCGCCGGCCGAACCGCACGCCCCCGTCCATCACGAGCCCTTGTCCGGAGCGCACGCCGGCCAGGGAGAGCGTATGACGCCGACAGGAGCGGATGCCGCCGCGGCGGAAAACGCACCCGTGCATCACCCCGAATACACCCAAACGCATGCTCCTACCCTTCCCGGTGCGGAATCGGCCGCGGCCGAGGCTGGTCTCCTGGAGGAAGGAGACACATCCGCGCCCGCCCCATCCCGGGAACCGCAGGCGCAGGCTGAAACGCAGCAGACGGCGTCGTCGGCAGCCGCCTCTGAGGGATTCGCCAGCCACTCCGCGGAGCCGTCGGGGCACCTCGCCCTGGATCAGCCCTACGGGGAGGGATCGGCGGCACCCGCGGCGGACGGCAGCGGTCCGGCTGGCTTCACCGTCAAGGGCAATGCTTCCTCGATGATCTACCACGACGAGACCAGCCCCTTCTTCGAAGAAACCCGGGCGGAGGTGTGGTTCCTGTCCGCAGCCCATGCCGAAGCCGCCGGCTTCCGCCCGCCCCGCCGGTCACGGCAGTAGGGTCCGGCGGGCGGGCCGCGGTCACCGGCGCACAGGACTGGGAGAGCTGATGAACGGCACGGGGGCGGGACGCGGGCAAACACCCGTGTCCCGCCTTTTCTCGTACCCCGGGCACCTCCGGGGCAGTCGCCGTCCGGGCAGGCACGCCAGGGCGGCATTGGTGGCTGCGGCGACGATCCTGCTGGCTGCATGCACCCCGGGCGGCAGCGGAACGCCGGGCACCGCGTCCGCGGGCTCCCCGCAGCCGGCAAGCGGCAGCCCCGCCGCCGCGAGCAGTTCCGCAGCAGCTCCGGCCGGCCAGCCGACGGTCGCTGGCAGAATAAATGCTGGGCTCCAGGTGCCGTGGTCCACGGTTTTCCTGCCCGACGGCACGGCCATCATTTCCGAACGTGACAGTGCCCTGCTCAGAACGGTCAGTGCTGGTTCCGGGACCGCCGGCGCCGCCGGCGACAGCCCGGCCGGAACGCTGGGCAAGGTGCCCGGCGTCGTGCCCGGCGGCGAAGGCGGGCTGCTGGGACTGGCTCTCTCCCCGGACTTCGCTGCCGATCGCTACCTGTACGCCTACTTCACAGCCGCGGGGGACAACAGAATCGCCCGCCTCCGCGTCGACGAAGGCAACGGCCAACTGCAGCTCGGCGCCCCCGGGGTCATCTTCACCGGGATCCCGAAGGCGTCGACGCACAACGGCGGAAGGATCCGGTTCGGACCCGACGGGTACCTCTACGTCGGGACGGGCGATTCGCAACGGCGCGAACAGCCCCAGGATCCGAAGGCACTGGGCGGGAAGATCCTGCGGATCACTCCCGAAGGCCGTCCCGCCCCGGGGAACCCGTTCGGCGACAACCCGGTCTACAGCTTCGGCCACCGCAACGTCCAAGGCCTGGCCTGGGACAGTGCGGGCAGGCTGTGGGCCAGCGAGTTCGGTCCCGACGTGGATGACGAGCTCAACCTGATTGTGCCCGGCGGCAACTACGGCTGGCCGGAGGTGACCGGGGCCCCGCACCGCGCCGGCTTCCTGGACGCCAAGGTCGTGTGGCCGTCGACGGCGGACTCCTCCCCCAGCGGACTCGAAATCGTCGGGGATACGGCGTATATGGGTGCCCTTCGCGGCCAGCGCGTCTGGACCGTGCCTCTCCGCGGCGAGTTCGCCGCCGACCCTGTGGGCTATTTCACGCGGACGTACGGGCGGATCCGGGACGTTTCACTGGCTCCGGACGGCCGTCTGTGGGTGCTCAGCAACAACCAAAACCCTGATTTTGTACTGATTTTGGAGCTCCCCGGCTAGGGCCACCCGTGGCACCCCTCGCCGATTTCACAGTGTGTCCAAACTCGTGTAGAGTTTCATGTCGTTGCGGAGAACAACGAGGGAAACAAAAAGCCCCCGATGAACGAAAACAACAGCTGCACCTCTAGCTCAACTGGCAGAGCAATTGACTCTTAATCAATGGGTTCCGGGTTCGAGTCCCGGGGGGTGCACCAAAGAAAACCCCGTCCTGACAGGCTGAAAAGCTCGTCGGGACGGGGTTTTTGTTGTGTCCTTGGTTCGTCAGGAGTGACTGGTTGCTGGCGTCACGGATTCCTGGCTGCCCAGGCTTTTAGGACACGCGGCGGGCTGCCACTTCCCAGGCGAAATGGATCGGCAGCGGCAGCTGGACCGGGACGGTGCCGATGGGATCGTCGAGCAGCTCGTTTATCGAGGTCTGCCCTTCCAGCTCCACAGGAGGGTTCGCGTCCATGACATGAGCCTAGGTGCCGCCGGCGGGCGGGCGGGTGAGGGACACGCCTAACGCCAAGGCGACGAACCGGCGCGGTGCGCGTCTTCGGCGTCGTAGGTCCATGTGGTGGTATTCGTTGAAGAAGGCGAGGCCGGTTCCGGGATAGACGCATCCGCGGATCGGGAACTCAGTTGAGCCGGGTCGCCTCGACGGCTATGCCGGGCTCCGTGACGGTGACGATGGCCTTGGCTTCTGGAGAGGAAATATGCGTGGCCAGCTCTCTGACGACGGCTTGGAGTTCCTGCCGCAGTACGTCTGGGTCAATCGAGGCGGCGGCCAGCACGGCGCGCTCCATGTCCGCGGCTTCGGCGACAGCCTCGCGGCCCCGGTCCGTCAGGGACACGACGTGACTGCGTCGGTCGGAAGTGCTGCGTTGCCGGGAAATGTGGCCGTGCGTTTCCAATCGGCTCAGCGTCTTCCCCATGGTCTGAGCTTGAACCCGAACCAGTTGGGCCAGTTGGGCCTGCGTCATGGGTCCGTTGACGGAGAGCACTTCAATGGCGATGACCCCGGCGTGCGTCAGGCCGATGGCCCCCAACTTTTCGTTCCAGGAGTGCTCAACAAGGCGTGCCGCCGTGGACAATAGGCGCCCAGTGGGCCAGCGATCCATATCAGGCATATCAATGAGTATAGCGAGCGGCGGATTCGCCGCCCGCACGAACGCTCATTAGGCTGGTGTACCCGCACCCTGCGAAGGAGAATAACTTGCCTCAACGACTCATTCCCGGAACCCCGGCACCGGACTTCACGCTGAAAAATTCGGACGGGGAGGATGTCAGCCTGCGCGACTTCCGGGGCCGCAGCACGGTGATCTACTTCTACCCGGCCGCTTCCACTCCCGGGTGCACCAAGCAGGCCTGCGATTTCCGGGACTCCCTGGCGTCCCTGCAGCAGGCCGGTTATGACGTGGTGGGGATCTCCCCCGACGCGGTCGGCAAGCTCGCCACGTTCGCCGCAACGGAGGGACTGACGTTTCCCTTGCTCTCCGACGAGGACCACGCCGTGGCCGAGGCCTACGCGGCCTGGGGTGAGAAAAAGAACTACGGCCGCACCTACGACGGGCTCATCCGGTCCACCGTCGTCGTCGATCCGGAGGGCAGGGTCGTCGTGGCGCAGTACAACGTCCGGGCCACCGGGCACGTCGCCAAGCTCCGCCGGGACTTGAAGGTGGACGCCTAAGCCGGCACTGGCCCGGGACGTCCGCTGCAGGTGAAGGCAACCGGCGAACTGTGCCGGTCAACGGTATGATGGAGCCTTGGCATCCGCCGTCGAGGGTCAACTGACCCGCAACGGCCGGCGCCGCGCGCGAGTGGTGAAATTGGCAGACACGCAGGATTTAGGTTCCTGTGCCTTCGGGCGTGGGGGTTCAAATCCCCCCTTGCGCACAGATCACAGAGAGAACCCCGGTCTTCGGACCGGGGTTCTCTCTGTTAAAAGCGGATATCAGGCTGCCGTCCGCCGTCCGAAAAAGAATTTCAACACTGCACCCATCCGTTTCCTCCGACCCCGCGAATACCCATTGAGACACCAACCACGGGTCGGTGCCCAACCAGTCGGAAAAGGGCCAGAGCGGCAAAGTACGCCGCAGGCAACGATCGGCACAACAAAGGAGAAACCAAAAATGCAGACCATCAAGCGCACGACTTTCGCCGTTGCAGGTATCGCTGCTTCGGCCATGCTCAGCCTCACTGCCTGTGGCGGTTCCAGCAGCACGGCGCCCAGCTCGTCGGCTCCGGCTTCCACGCCGTCGGCCTCCAGCATGGCGCCGTCGCCGTCCAAGAGCTCCTCCGCCGCCGCCATGGATCCGGCCGCCGACCTCGTCGGTGCCGGCTGTGCCGGCTACGCCGCCCAGGTTCCCAGCGGCGCCGGCTCGGTATCCGGGATGGCCCTCGATCCGGTAGCCACCGCCGCTTCCAACAACCCGATCCTGACCACCCTGACCGCCGCCGTCTCCGGCAAGCTCAACCCCAAGGTGGACCTGGTAGACACCCTGAACGGCAGCGAATTCACGGTCTTCGCCCCGACGGATGACGCGTTCAAGAAGATCGACGCCGCCACCATCGAGACTCTCAAGACCGACGACGCCCTCCTGAGCAAGATCCTGACCTACCACGTGGTTCCCGGCAAGATCAGCCCGGACAAGATCGTGGGCACGCACAAGACTGTTGAGGGCGGTTCCGTGACGGTCACCGGCACCAAGGACGCACTCAAGGTTGACGACGCCAACGTGGTCTGCGGCGGCGTCAAGACCGCCAACGCCACGGTCTACATGATCGACTCCGTCCTGATGCCCAAGTAGGCAACACGAAGCGCTCCTGCTGCGGTTCCAGCCTGACTCCCTGGACCAACTAGGAGAAACGAAGGCCCGCGCCGATGGTGCGGGCCTTCGCCTTTGCCCGGGGCTGACGGACCCGGCCGTCAATTAGACTGGGGCTGTTCCGCAGCCGGCGGGCCATCCAGACTCCCAGAGGTGATTCACGAGTGCCCAGCAGTTCAGTGGCCAGCAATACTTTGCGCCGCGTTGCAGCCGGTATCGGTGCCGTCCTACTCATGCTGCCGCTGGCATCCTGCACCGGAGCCCCTACGCCCGGCCCGGCTCCGTCGACTGCCGCGACAAGCACCGCCAGCCCCGACCCCAGTGCCGTGTTCACGTTCGGCACGGCCTCGCGGCCACTCGGCCTCGACCCGGCCCTCGTCTCGGACGTGGAGTCCTACAGGATCACCCGCCAGGTGCTGGAAGGACTCGTCGGAGTGGACCAGACCACGGGCCAGCCCACGCCGCTGCTCGCCACCGAATGGCAGAACGGCGATGAGGGCCGGAGCTACACCTTCAAGCTCCGCGACAAGGTGACCTTCCAGGACGGTTCCCCGTTCGACGCGGCCTCCGTCTGCAGCAACTTCAACCGCTGGTTCAACTTCCCGGAGGCCCTCCGGCAGCAGTCCACCGGGAGCACCTTCAAGGGCGTCTTCAAGGCGCACTCGGACCAGGCCGCGCTCTCCATCTACAAGGGCTGCACCGCACTGGCCCCGGACAACGTCCGGATCGAGCTCACCCAGCCCTTCACCGGGTTCATGCAGGCCCTGACACTCCCCGCCTTCGCCATGTCCTCGCCCCAGGCACTCGCCGCGCAAAATGCGGACGTCCTGAACCAGAGCCGCGACGGCCAGGCCGTCTCCTCCTACGCGCTGCACCCGGTGGGCACCGGACCCTACGTCTTCAGCTCCTGGGACGAGGGCAGCATCACGCTCTCCAGCAACACGGACTACTGGGGAGACAAGGGCCAGATCGGAACCATTAAGTTCGTCACGTACGATCACCCGCAAACGCGGATGCAGGCCCTGCTGGACGGCAAGATCGATGGCTATGACACCGTGACGGTGGGAAACTTCGACCCGTTGGTCAAGCGGGGCAAACAGATCATCCAGCGCGACCCCTTCTCCGTTATGTACCTGGGCATGAATCAGGAAGTACCCATCCTGCAGAACCTCAAGGTCCGGCAGGCCATCGAAATGGCGCTGGACAAGGACACCCTGATCCGGCGGTTCTTCATCGACAACACCGCCCAGGCCACCCAGTTCGTCCCGCCCAAGCTCAGCGGCTTCAACAACAACGCCCCGTCCCTGGGCCATAACCCGGCCAAGGCCAAGGAGCTGCTCGCCGAAGCCGGCTATCAGGGCGAGGAACTGAAGTTCTACTACCCGCTGAACGTCACCCGCCCCTACCTCCCGACGCCGGAAAAGGTGTACGCGGAGATCAGCAGTCAGCTGACCGCCGTCGGGCTGAACATCAAGCCGGTGCCGGTGGACTGGTCCGATGGGTATCTGCAGAAGGTCACGTCTCCCGGCGACCATGCCCTCCATCTGCTGGGCTGGAACGGTTCCTACGCGGACCCGGACAACTTCGTGGGTCCGCTGTTCGGCGAGAAGACCGGTGAATTCGGCTACCAGGATCCCCAGGTCTTCTCCAAGATCGCCCGGGCCCGCGGCCTGCCCGACGGCAAGGAGCGGACCGAGCAGTACCAGACCATCAATGCGCAGATCGCGGCGACGGCTCCGGCCGTTCCGATTGCCTTCCCGATCTCGGCCCTGGCCCTGTCCGACCGAGTCCTGAAGTACCCGGCATCGCCGGTCCTGAACGAAGTTTTCACCAAGATCGAGCTAAAGCCTTGACGGACAGCCCCAATTTCAGTTAGTAGGCCACGCGGGGATATTCTGTGACAGCCAGACCCGCTGCTATCGGAGACTGATTGTGACCTTCATTTCCAAGACCCAACATGCCGACGTCGTCCTGATTGGCGGCGGCATCATGAGCGCCACGCTGGGCGCCTTCCTCAAGCAGCTCGAGCCGGACTGGACCATTTCCCTCTTCGAAAAGCTGGACGAACCGGGCCTGGAAAGCTCCGGACCGTGGAACAACGCAGGCACCGGGCACGCCGCACTGTGTGAGCTTAATTACTCACCCGCCGCCAAAGACGGCTCAGTGGATCCTTCCAAGGCCCTGCTCATCAACGAGCAGTTCCAGCTCTCCCGGCAGTTCTGGTCCCACTTCGTCACGAACGGCATGATCGGCTCACCCAAGGGCTTCATCAACACGGTTCCGCACATGAGCTTCGTGATCGGCGAAGCCAACGCCAAGTTCCTGCGCACCCGCTACGAGGCGCTCAAGCCGAACCCGCTGTTCCGGTCCATGGAGTACTCCGATGACCACGCCCAGATCGCCAAGTGGGCCCCCCTCATCGTCAAGGGCCGCGACCCGAAGCAGCGCATCGCGGCAACCCGCGCGGCGGAGGGAACCGACGTCGACTTCGGTGCCCTGACCCGCGAGCTGACCGGCTACCTCGGCAACAACGGCGTGGAGGTCAACTACGGCCACGACGTCTCCGGCATCAAGCGCGCGTCCGACGGCGGCTGGGACCTCGCGCTCAAGCACCCGCAGTCCGGTGAGCACGGCTCGATCCACGCGAAGTTCGTCTTCGTGGGGGCCGGCGGCGGCGCACTGCACCTGCTGCAGGCCTCGGGCATCCCGGAAAGCAAGGGCTACGGCGGATTCCCCGTCTCCGGCCAGTTCTTCCGCTGCACCGACGAGACGCTCGCGGCGCAGCACAGCGCCAAGGTCTACGGCCAGGCCTCCGTCGGCGCCCCGCCGATGTCCGTGCCGCACCTGGACACCCGCTACGTCAACGGCAAGCGTTCGCTGCTGTTCGGCCCGTACGCCGGTTTCTCGACGAACTTCCTGAAGAACGGCTCGTACCTGGACCTGCCGCTGTCCATCCGGCCCTCCAACATCATTCCGATGCTGGCCGTGGGCAGGGACAACATGGACCTCACCGCATACCTGGTCAGGGAAGTTGCCAAGCGGCACGGCGCCAAGGTGGAGGCCCTGCGCGAGTATTACCCGGAAGCCCAGGACGGCGACTGGGAACTCATCACGGCCGGCCAGCGTGTCCAGATCATCAAGAAGGATCCGAAGAAGGGCGGCGTGCTGCAGTTCGGCACCGAGGTCATCGCCGGACGCGACGGCTCCATCGGCGCCCTGCTCGGGGCGTCCCCGGGCGCATCCACCGCAGTGCCGATCATGATCGAGCTGCTGCAGAAGTCCTTCCCGAAGAATTTCAAGGGCTGGCAGTCCAAGTTCAAGGAGATGATGCCCGGCTACGGCGTCAAGCTCAACGAGAACCCGGAACTCGCCGCCCGGCTGGAAGCCGGGACGGCCAAGGCCCTGCAGCTCGAACCGGTCGGCGCCGCACGGAGCTGATGCCCCCCTCCGGGTTGCGGCAGGTTTGATCCCTTTTCAGGTTTAACCCCGTTGAAGTACCTCCGTCGACCCATCAGGAGACCATAAGATGTTCCGGCTGGCAAAGCTGTCCCTGGCAAACCGGGCACTGATCGCGCTGATCACCGTGTTCGCGTCGGTCTTCGGCGTGATCACGATGTCCTCGCTCAAGCAGGAGCTCATCCCGTCCATCGAGTTCCCGCAGATCACGGTCATCACCTCGATGCCGGGGGCCTCGCCGGAAGTCGTGGACAAGCAGATCAGCGGACCGCTGGAGACAGCGCTGAAGGGCGTCGAGGGCCTGGAGTCGACGTCGTCGACCTCGCGCAACGGAGTGTCCCAGATCAGCATGGTGTTCACCTACGGCTCCAATCTGGACCGTGCCCGGAACCAGATCGACCGCGCCATCTCCAACGCCAAGCGGTCCCTGCCGGACGACGTCCAGCCGCAGGCCATCGCCGGCAGCATCAGCGATTTCCCGATCGTCTTCCTCGCCGTGTCCTCGGACAAACCGCTCAGCGAGCTGAACGCGGACCTCGCCCGGCTCAGCGTGCCGCGGCTGCAGAAGCTCGACGGCGTCCGCGGCGCCGAGGTGACCGGCGGCGCCACCCAGCACATCGGCATCCTCCCCCGCGCCGACGCCATGGCGGCGTCCGGGGCGAGCATCCAATCGATCAGCAATGCTCTGAAGAACAACGGCGCCCTCGTTCCGGCCGGCACCATCGAGGAACAGGGCAAGACGCTTTCGCTGCAGATCGGCAGCCCGGTGGACTCGCTCGACGCGATCAAGGCCCTCCCCTTGTCCGGCGCCAGGAACGCCGCCACGATCGGCAGCGTTGCTGACGTCAGCATCACCGAGGACGCCCGCACCTCGATCACCCGGACCAACGGCAAAGAAACCCTGGCCCTGTCCGTCACCAAAAAGCCCGAGGGCGACACGGTGGGCATTTCCCACGCGGTGAAGGACTCCATCCCCCAGCTGGAGGCCGAGCTGGGCTCCAACGCGAAGTTCACCCCGATCTTCGATCAGGCGCCGTTCATCGAGAAGTCCATCAAGGACCTCACCACCGAGGGCCTGCTGGGCCTGGGCTTCGCCGTCGCGGTGATCCTCGTGTTCCTGATGTCCGTCCGCTCCACCCTGGTGACCGCCGTGTCCATCCCGCTGTCCCTGCTGATCACGTTCATCGGGCTTTCGGCCACCGGCTACTCGCTGAACATCCTGACCCTGGGGGCACTCACCATCGCGATCGGCCGGGTGGTGGACGACTCGATCGTGGTCATTGAGAACATCAAACGCCACCTCAGTTACGGCGAGCAGAAGATCACCGCCATCCTGACCTCCATTCGCGAGGTCGCCGGCGCCATCACGGCGTCGACACTGACCACCGTGGCCGTGTTCCTGCCGATCGCCTTCGTCGCAGGCCTCGCCGGGGAGCTCTTCCGCCCCTTCGCGCTCACCGTGACCATCGCGCTGCTGTCCTCGCTGCTCGTCTCGCTGACGATCGTCCCGGTGCTGGCGTACTGGTTCCTGCGGACGCCCGCCGTGTCCGGCGCCTCGGAAACCGGCGGCGGGGGCGCCCCGGAAGCCTCCGCCCGGGAGATCGCGGCCAAGGCCCACGAGGCCGAGCAGCGCACCCTCCTGCAGCGCGGCTACCTGCCTGTCCTGACCAAGACCCAGAAACATCCGGTGGTCACCCTCGTCGCGGCCGTCCTGGTGCTGGGCGGCACCGCCGCCATGACCCCGCTGCTCGCCACCGATCTGCTGGGCCGCTCCGGCGAAAACAGCATGACCGTCCGGCAGGCCCTGCCGGCCGGCACCAGCCTGGCCGAGGCCAGTGCCGCCGCCGTCAAGCTCGAAGACGTGCTCCGTGACATCGACGGCATCAAGGACGTCCAGGTCACCACCGGAAACGCCCAGACCGGCTTCTCCGCGCTGCTTTCCGCCGGCGCCTCCAATTCCAGCTTTACCGTGGTGACCGACGGGAAGGCCAACCAGGGCAAGCTTCAGGACACCGTCCGCAACGAGCTCGCCAGGGTCCCCGACGCCGGCAAGATCACCGTCGGTTCCCAGCAGGGCGGCTTCGGCACGAGCTCGACGGTCGACATCACGCTCAAGGCCGCGACCACGGCCGATCTCCGCACCGCCAGCGATGCGCTGGTCAAGGCCCTGGACGGGGTGCCCGGCAGCAGCGAGGTCGCCACCAACCTGGCCGCCAGCCAGCCCGTGGTCCAGGTGAAGGTGGACCGTGTCAAGGCCGTTGCCGCAGGCCTCAACGAGGAACAGGTCGCCGGCGTGCTGGCTTCCACCATCAGCCCGATCCCGGCCGGAACCGTCCGCATCGACACCAACGACTTCCCGGTGCGGATCGGCGAAGGCACCCGCTTCACGAGCATCGATGCCGTCCGGGCCATCCCGCTGCCCGCGGCGGCAGGAACGGTTCCCTTGGGCAGCATCGCCTCCGTACAGCAGGTGGACGTGCCTGTCTCCATCACCGCCAGCAACGGCCAGCGGACCGCACGGGTGTCCGTCACGCCGTCGGGCTCCAACCTCGGCGCGGTGAGCACAGAAGTGCAGGCCCGGCTCAAGACCGTCGGGCTGCCGCCCGGCGTCACCGCCACGATCGGCGGCGCGACGACGCAGCAGGCCGAGTCCTTCGGACAGCTTGGACTGGCGCTGCTGGCAGCCATCGCCATTGTCTACGTGATCATGGTGGCAGCGTTCAAGTCCCTCGTGCAGCCGCTGATCCTGCTGGTCTCCGTCCCGTTCGCCGCCACCGGGGCCATCGCCCTGCTGCTCGTGACCGGTGTGCCGCTGGGCCTGCCGTCACTGATCGGGATGCTGATGCTCGTGGGCATCGTGGTGACGAACGCGATCGTGCTGATCGACCTCATCAACCAGTACCGCCAGCCGCGCAACGGCGCGCCAGGAATGAACGTGGCCGAGGCCATCACCCATGGCGCCCGCCAGCGGCTCCGGCCGATCCTGATGACGGCCCTGGCCACCGTGTTCGCGCTGACGCCGATGGCGCTGGGCCTGACCGGGGGCGGCGGTTTCATCTCGCAGCCGCTCGCGATCGTGGTGATCGGCGGACTCATCTCCTCCACCGCCCTGACGCTGGTTTTGGTGCCGGTGCTCTACCGGCTGGTGGAAGGACGGCGCGAGAAGCGGGCGCTGCAGAAGGCCGATGCTGCCCCGCCGGTCCCCGCCACCCGAGGCCGCCGGGCAAAGCCCACGCCGCCGGATGCGGAGGCCGGTTCTCACACCGACTTCGACCCTGATTCCGAAGAGCTTCCCCTCCCGACCGGCTCGCACTAGCCCCTCCCGCCCACCCAGCCCTGGCCCCTCCGTTGAGCTGGCACTTAACGTCGCCAAGATCGGCTCAGCACGACGTTTACTGCCAGCTCAACCGGCCCGGGCAGGGACGACGACGACGGGAGCCGGGTCGGAGTATGCCAGCCGCGGCACCAGGACCAGCGCCGCGGCTGCGGCCGCCGGGGGCAGTGTCGCGACCAGCGCTCCGGAGCCACCGCCATGTTCGCCAGCGCTTCGGCCAGGCTGCCGTGGTAAGGGCAGGAACAACAAGTAGCCCAGGCCCACAAGGGTCCAACGCGGTGGCGCCCACAAGGGTCCAGCGCGGCATGAGCCGCCGGGTCACGAGCGGGTAGAGCAGGGCACCCACCAGCAGGGCCGGCGCATAGACGCCGATGATGATCGAGACCTAGCCGGTGCGCAAGCCCAGGCCGTAGCCATGCAGCGCCGGGCCGGGTTTCCCCGCGCCTGCCCACACGGTGGAACGGCGGCGGGAATATTCATCCGTTGCGGGCGTTGTACAGGACGTTACATGCAAATGCATGTAAATCCGCTATAGTGGAAACAGCTTCCGGATCAGACCGGCCACGGAAAGGCACATCATGCAGATCGGCGTATTCAGCGTCAGCGACATCACTACCGACCCCACCACGGGCCGCACCCCCACGGAGCACGAGCGCATCAAGGCGTCCGTGGCGATCGCCAAGAAGGTCGAAGAAATCGGCATGGATGTCTACGCCATCGGCGAGCACCACAACCGGCCGTTCTTCTCTTCCTCCCCCACCACCACCCTGGCCTACATCGCGGCCCAGACAGAGCGCATCATCCTGTCCACGGCCACCACGCTCATCACCACGAATGACCCGGTGAAGATCGCCGAGGACTTCGCGATGCTCCAGCACCTCTCCGACGGCCGCGTGGACCTGGTCCTGGGCCGCGGCAACACCGCCCCCGTCTACCCCTGGTTCGGCAAGAACATCCAGGACGGGATCGAACTCGCGATCGAGAACTACAGCCTGCTGCGCCGCCTCTGGGACGAGGACACCGTCAACTGGTCAGGCAAGTTCCGTACCCCGCTGCAGAACTTCACCTCGACACCGCGCCCGCTCGACGGCGTCGCCCCCTTCGTGTGGCACGGCTCCATCCGCACGCCGCAGATCGCCGAAGTGGCCGCCTACTACGGCGACGGCTTCTTCGCGAACAACATCTTCTGGCCCAAGGAGCACTACCAGCAGCTGATCAGCCTCTACCGCGAACGCTACGAGCACTACGGGCACGGCAAGGCAGACCAGGCGATCGTGGGCCTCGGCGGCCAGTTCTTCATGCGGAAAAACTCCCAGGACGCCGTCAAGGAGTTCCGCCCGTACTTCGACAACGCCCCGGTCTACGGCCACGGCCCGTCGCTCGAGGACTTCACCTCGCAGACCCCGCTGACCGTCGGCAGCCCGCAGGAGGTCATCGAGAAGACCCTCGCCTTCCGTGAGTACTTCGGCGACTACCAGCGCCAACTGTTCCTGGTGGACCACGCGGGCCTGCCGCTGAAGACAGTGCTGGAGCAGCTTGACCTGTTCGGCGAAGACGTGCTGCCGGTGCTGCGGAAGGAATACGCCGCCCTCACCCCGGCCCGTGTTCCGGAACCGCCCACCCATGCCGGACGCGTTGCAGCGTCGCTGCCCGCAGCATCCCTGCCCGCAGCCTCCCTGACCGGAGCCGGCCAGCCTTCCAGCGAAACCGCCAGCCAGGAAGCGTGATGTCCGCCAAGACCACAGAATCGCCGGTGCGCCTGGCCGCGGAGACCTGGGAATCCCTGTTCCGCGCCCAGGTGGCCGTGATGCGCAGGCTGCAGGCGGGCCCGGCGTTCAAGAACCTCGCCCTCAACGAGTACGACGTGCTGTTCACCCTCTCCCGCTGCCCGTCCGGGTGGCTCCGCCTGAACGAGCTCAACGACCACGTCCTGCTGAGCCAGTCCAGCCTGAGCCGGCTCGTGGAACGGCTCGAAAAGCGCGGATTCGTGGAGCGGATGCCGGCCCCCAACGACGGCCGCGGAGTCCTGATCAAGCTCACTGAAGCCGGCTGGGAGCTCCAGAAGCAGATCGGCCGGGAACATGTCCGCGACATCGCCGCGCTCGTGGTCCCGGCCCTCACGGCCGCCGAACAGCAGGAGCTGCTGCGGCTGACGGAGAAGCTGCGGGCCTCGGTGGCCACCCGCTGAGGACCGGAGATGGGACCGCGACGGCGCCTCCCGGCGCCGTCGCTAGTGGATGGCGACGAGCTCCGCCGGATCCTCCTCCGGCAGTTCGCCGTGGACGATCGCCGTGACCTTGAGTTCCTTGAGTACCAGGCTGCCGCCCACCGTGGACAGGAAGGCCGTGTCGGAGGAATCGCGGCCGGCCGTGATCCGGAGCATGCTCGCGCGCGGCGCCAGACCTGTGGGGTCAATGACGTGCCACGCCCCGTTAATGTGCGCCTCGGCGACGGCGTGGAAGTCCATCGGGCTCAGCCCGGGCGCATAAACCGCGGCCAGCCGGGCCGGGACGTTCTTGGACCGGAGCAGCGAAATCGCCAGGTGGGCGAAGTCCCGGCAGACCCCGCGGCGGTGCAGCAGGGTCTCGACGGCGCCGTCGGTCCCCCTCGAGGAACCGCTCACGTAGCGCAGCTCGCTGAAGACCCAGTTGCGAACGGCGTGCAGCAGCTCTACGCCCAGCAGCCCGCCGAATTCCGCGTAGGCGGTCGGCAGCAGCCTGTCCGACTCGGCGTAACGGCTGGGCCGCACGTAGCGGATGAGTTCCATCAGCCCCGGTTCTTCCGGCAGCGCAAAACCGGCGACCGTGGCGGAGTAGTCCACCAGCACCTCGGCGGGCCCAGCGAATTCCATGTAGTGGAACCGCCCGCCGTGGTGGTCCGAGAGCTCCGTCAGGGCGACATCCACGCCGCCGGCCGTCACGGATAGCGATTCCTCGAAGCCGCTGTAGCCGGCGTTGCGCGCCACCGACACCGCCAGGGCGACCTTGGTGTCGGCCACGGTCTTGAAGGCCAGACGTGCGGCGACAGAGCGTTCCATGGATCTCCGGGGTGTGAGGAAGCAACAGATTGGCAGAAGGTCGGCCGCGGTCGCCTGCCCGTCGGTGTGCGGGGCGTGCGGTACTAGTTTTTGACCTTCAGAGACATTAGCATCCGCTGGACATTGGCGAATTCAGAGCCCTGGTTGACGTATTTGTCTGCCTGGTCGAGGGTGTCGAAGGCCTTTGCCGGGGCCACCTTTTGGTCCGGGGCGAGGACCTTCAACACTGTCAGGTCGCCGAAGGAATAGTCGCCCTTGCCCTCGGGGCCCCGGACCACGTTCTGCAGCCCGCAGGACTTTTCCCCGGCGCCGCCCACCACGTTGGTGATGCCGTAGGAGCCGAAGAACTTGTAGCCCTGGATCACCCGGAACACGACGTGGGGGTCGATGGTCCCTTCGCCGCCGCGGTGCGGCAGTTCCACCGGCACGCTGCTCACGACGACGTACGGTTTGGCCGCGTCATCGGGGCAGGCCGGGACCGGCTGCGGCTGGAGTCCGGTCTGCAGCGTGGCGACGTAGCCTCCCTTGGCGTCCTTGACCTCGATCTTGAGCGCGCCAGGCATGCTTCCCTGCTCCGGTGTCACGGACTGGGCAACCCATTCCTGCGGGAGCTCGAAGCTCACGCTCCTTGCCGGATCCGTGAAGACTTTCCAGGCCGACGCCGTCGAGCCGGGCGCCGCCGTGCCGGACGCCGTCGAGCTTGTCCCGGAGGCCGTGGCCTCCGGCGACGCGCCGGGCGAGGCGGTGCCCGCGGACGGATCCGCCGACGCCGTGCTTGCGCCCGGGCTGCCGCCTGCCGTCCAGGCCGGCGTGCCCTTGCCGTCGCTGCTGCAGCCGGAAAGTGCGGCCGCGGCGACCGCCAGCACCGCAGCGATCCGGATCCCGAGGGAGATAGCCATCCCAGTCATGCTGCCAGCGTAGCCCGGTCCGGGACGGCTCAAAGTTTCCGGATCCGCGTTTCGTAGAATCTGACCCCACGGCCAGCGTCTCCAGCGAAATCCTCTCGTCCACGGCGTGGAGGCGCGGGCTTCGATGTCCGGCGGCGGTGGCACGGGTGGCGGTTTCTTGCATGCGCGAAAGTCCATGTCCCGGCGGCGTCCTTGCCAGGCCGTAGCCGGGCATTCGGCCCTAGAGAATGCCGCGGAGAAAGAGGGATACGCTGGGGGCATGGCGGAACAGCATTTTGACGGAACGCATTTTGGGGATCAGGACAGTGTGGCGGATATCTCCGCCGTCGACATCGCGGACTGGCGGCTCCGGACCTTTGCGCTCTATGCCAGCGTGCGGAAGCTCGCCGCGGAGGACCCGGCCGAGGCCCATACCTACTGGCGTCACGAGCGGGACCGGATGTTCGGCACGCACCCCGCTTCGCCGCTCACCGCCGAGGCCAGGTCAAGCTTCGGTGGGCTCAACACCGCCCACTACGATCCGATCTACCGGTTCCACATCCCGCTGACGAGCGAGGGCGCCGGGCGCGAAATGAACGTCGAGACGGGGACTGACGGCCTGGTCCGGTTCGTCCGGCTGGGTACCTTCGACCTTCCCGAGATGGGCCAGCTCGCCGTCTGGAAGCTGAACGGCTACGGCGGTGGCATCTTCGTGCCGTTCCGTGACGCCACGGCCGGGCATCCCGGCGGCAGTTACGGCGCAGGGCGCTACCTGCTGGACACTATTAAGGGTGCCTTCCACGGCGTCCGCGGGTCCGGCCCGGAGGCCGAATTCGTGGTGGACTTCAACTTCGCCTACAACCCGTCCTGTGCCTACAACGAGGCGTGGGCATGCCCCCTCGCCGGCCCCTCCAACCGGCTTGCCGTGGAGATCCCGGTCGGCGAACTGTACTGACGAGCCTGCACCGACGGTTCCTGCACCGACGCCGTTCCGGGGGCCCGGTGTGATCCATTCGCGGCGGCGTCATTCGGGAACCGCGCCGTCGTGTGACAGGCTGGACGGATGGAATCCCCTGCTGCGCCCGCCACCGAGCTTGAGCAGCAGCCCCCTCCCGCTGGCACAGTCCGCGTCCGGCCCGACCGGCACCACCACCGACACCGCGGGATCCTCCGCTATCCGCTGGTCCGGCAACTGATCCGGTTCACCGGCGTCGGCATGGTCTGCACCGTCACGTCCCTGGCCCTGTATGCCTTCCTCCGGCCGTGGATCGGCGCCCAGCCGGCCAACGCGGCGGCCCTCATCCTCACCTCGCTGATGAACACCGCGCTGAACCGTCGCCTGACGTTCAAGATCACGGAGCGCCGGCGGATGAAACGCGACCATCTCAACGGGCTGATCGTGATCCTTGTGGCGCTGCTGATCACCGGCGGCAGCCTGGCCGTCCTGCACTGGTTCAACCCGGACGCCACCGTGGCCGATGAGCTGTGGACCACGACGCTTTCCGGTTTCGTGGCCACGGCCGTGCGCTTCACTATGCTGCGGCACTGGATCTTCCGGCGGGCCCGGCACCGTTGAGCCCGGCTCGAGCTACAACCCCGGCGTGAGCTATCAGTTGATGTCGCTATTCATGCCCGATAACGACCTCTGGTGATAGCTCAACCGCAAGAGGGGCTGCCCAGCGCCCGGACGCTGCCGACGGCGGTGCGGACCGCGGCCGCCGCTTCGTGCAGCTCGGCTGCCGTGATCGTTGAATCGAAGCTGAAGCGCACCGCTGTCTGCGCCACTGCGGCCTCGATGCCGAGAGCGAGCAGCACCGGGGACGGCTCGTCCGAACCCGCCGCGCAGGCGGAGCCGCTCGAGCAGATGACCCCCTGGCGCTCGAGTTCCAGCAGCACGGACTCGCCGCTGGTCCCGGGGAAGCAGAACGACGCCACTGAGGGAAGCCGTCCGGTGCGGTGCCCGGTGAGGACGGCGCCCGGGACCCCCGCCAGCACGCTGTCGATGAAGTCATCCCGCAGGGCGGCAACCCGGGCAGCCAGCTCAGGCTGGGACACCCGGGCCAGAGTAAGGGCCGTGGCGAGGGCCATGGCTCCGGCGACGTTTTCGGTGCCCGAGCGGCGCCCGCGCTCCTGCCCGCCACCGTGGATTACCGGTTCCAGCCGGGTCCGGCTCCGGACAAACAGGGCGCCGTTTCCCTTCGGTGCGCCGAGCTTGTGGCCGGAAATACTCAGCGCGTCCACGCCGAGCGCGGCGGTATCCAGCGGCAGCCAGCCGGCGGCCTGGACGGCGTCGGTATGGAACGGGATGCCCTGCGCGCGGGCCAGTCCGGCAAGCCGGGCTATGGGCTGCACCGTGCCCACCTCGTTGTTGGCGTACATGATGCTGACCAGGGCGGTCTCCGGCCGGAGCACCGCGGCGAGGGCTTCCTCGGTGACGCGGCCGTAGCGGTCCACCGGGACCACGTCGACGGCGAAGCCGTGGACCCGCTCCAGATACCGGGCCGATTCCACCACCGCAGGGTGCTCGACGGCGCTGATCACCACCCGGTCCAGCCGCGGGTCCGCGGCGCGGCGTGCCAGGGCAAGGCCCTTGACCGCCAGGTTGTCCGCCTCCGTGCCGCCGGAAGTGAAGACCACCTCGCCCGGGCGGCATCCCAGGGCCTTGGCCG
The DNA here is from genome assembly GCF_054059215.1 of Arthrobacter sp. UYCu723. NCBI lineage: Bacteria > Bacillati > Actinomycetota > Actinomycetes > Micrococcales > Micrococcaceae > Arthrobacter > Arthrobacter sp. UYCu723. The sequence goes on along the minus strand of NZ_JBSSBW010000001.1, from coordinate 3,213,873 downwards.
TGGCTGCCCGCGCCCCGGCGAGCGCCGTGGCGGCCGCATCACCGAGGGAATGGTGGCTCGAGGGGTTGCCGAACTCGCCGGTGAGGTACGGCCACATGGCCTCAAGTACCTCACGGCGGACCGGAGTGGTGGCGGCGGCGTCCAGGAAGATCATGACGTCCCTCAGCCGGCCGTCTGTTCCGTGGCATAAACGGGCTCGAGCTCGATGTCGAGCCCGAGGTCCAGGGCGGCGACGCTGTGCGTGAGCCCGCCGATCGAGATGACGTCCACCCCGGTGGCGGCGATGCCGGCCACGGTGGCCAGGTTGACGTTGCCGCTGGCTTCCACCCGCGCACGCCCGCCGACCAGCGCGACCCCTGCGGCGAGCTCCTCCAGGCTGAAGTTGTCCAGCATGATCGTGTCCACTCCGGCGGCCAGCACCGGTTCGATCTGCTCCATGCTGTCCACCTCCACCTCGAAGTGCGTGGTGTGGCCCAGGCGGGCCCTGGCATCCCGCAGCACCGCCGTGAGCTTCGAGGGGTCTCCCCCGGTGAGGACGGCCAGGTGGTTGTCCTTGGCGAGCACGGCGTCCGAGAGGCTGAAGCGGTGGTTTGCGCCGCCGCCGCAGCGGACGGCGTAGCGTTCCAGCACGCGCAGCCCGGGCGTCGTCTTCCGCGTGTCGGTGATCCGCGCGCCGGTGCCATCAACGAGGGCGACGAACTCCGCCGTCCTGGTGGCGATGGCGCTCATCCGCTGCACCAGGTTCAGGGCCACGCGTTCGGCCAGCAGCACGGCGCGGGCGTTCCCGCGGACCCTCGCCAGCGGCGTTCCGGCGGCAAAGGCCGCACCGTCCGCGACCAGGAGTTCGACGGCGGCGTCGGCGTCCGTGAGCTTCATGGCGGCGGCAAACACCTCGCCGCCGCTGAACACGCCGGGCACCCGGGCGGCCAGCACCGCCGTCGCGCGCGCGTCGGCGGGGATGAGCGTCTGGGAGGTGATGTCCCCGTACGGTGCGTCTTCCTGCAGGGCGGCGCGCAGCACGGCGTCGACGGCGGAGGCCGGCAGGGTGCCGGCGAGCGCCTGCACGGACAGCGCGTCCGGACGGGCAGCGGTGCTTGCAGCGGCAGCGGGTGCGCTCATGAGGAGATCCTTTGCTTGGAACGGGAGCCGGCGGCGTACCGGTGGCCGGACCTGCCTGCCGCCGACGTTGAGCGGGCAGGGGCAGCGAGCACGGCCGGGAGGGTGCCGTTGACGTTGGCGTCGGCACGGTAGTGGGCACCGACGGAGCCGCTCCGGTTCCGCGCCGCGTCCACGAGCAGTTGCGCGGCCAGCAGCAGGTTGCGGTCCTCGTGGGCGGACTGATTGAGGCTGGCCCCCTGATCCGCGGTGCGGGCGGCTGCCGCCCACTCCGCGAGCCGGGCCGCGGCGGCGTCGAGTTCGGCACCGCTGCGCATCACCCCGGCGGCGCCGGTCATGAGGCGTCCCAGGGCTCCGCGGCTGAAGGGAACTGTTGCCTGCGCCGGCTCCGCGGCCGGAAGTACATTCCGGCTGCCGGAGCCGGATCTGCCGGAGCCGGAACTGCCCGAGCCGGATGCCGCCGGGGCCGGCTCCATGCCCGGTCCGCGCAGGAAGTCCTCCACCGCGCGGCGCCCGAAGACGAGGCCCTCCAGGAGTGAATTGCTCGCCAGCCGGTTGGCGCCCTGGACGCCGGTGCACGCCGCTTCACCGGCGGCGTACAGCCCCGGGACGGAGGTGCGTCCCCAGAGATCCGTGGCCACGCCGCCCATCCAGTAGTGGGCCGCCGGGGAGACCGGCAGCGGTTCCGTGGCCCAGTCGTAGCCGGCCGCGCGGGTGGCCGCGTTGATGGTGGGGAAGCGCCGGGCGAGGAAGCCCGGTCCGCGGGCCGCCTCGACGCCCCGGGCGTCCAGATAGACCGGGCTGTCCGCCGCCGCGCCTGTGGCGGCCAGATGCAGGGCGATGCTGCGGGAGACGACGTCGCGCGGGGCCAGTTCCGCGTCCGGGTGGTAGTCCGGCATGAAGCGGTACCCGGCCGCGTCCAGCAGCACGGCCCCCTCGCCGCGGACCGCCTCGGAGATCAGCAGCGCCGGGGGCCCGCCCGGGACCTCACCCGCGGCCAGGGTGGTGGGGTGGAACTGGAAGAACTCAAGGTCCCGCACGGCCGCGCCCGCACGCCAGGCCAGGGCCAGGCCGTCGGCAGTGGCAACGGAGGGATTGCTGGTCCGGGCATACAGCCGTCCGGCGCCGCCGGTGGCGAGCAGCACCGCGTCCGCGGCGAGCCGCCTGGGCTGCGCGTTGGCGAGGTAGGCGACGCCGGTGACGCCCCCTGTCTCGCTCCCGGTCAGGAGGTCGGTGACGAAGGCGCCGGTCTCGACCCGCAGCCTTCCCTCGGCTGCCCGCTTCAGGACGGCGGCAACGAGTCCGCGGGCGATGCAGGCACCGGTCGCGTCGCCGCCGGCGTGCAGGATGCGGGGGGCCGAGTGGGCGGCCTCGAGCCCCAGTGCGGGGCCGCTGCCGGGACCGGCGTCGAAGTGCACGCCGAAACGCCGGAGTCCCGCGATGTCCCGGACTGCTTCGGTGCACAGTATCCGCACGGCCTCCGGGTCATTCAGTCCGGCCCCTGCCGCAAGGGTGTCGGCGATGTGGGCAGCCACCGAATCGCCCGGGAAGGCGTTCCCGGGCTCCAGCACGGCCGAGACGCCGCCCTGGGCGTAGAAGGTGTTGCTCTGCTCGAGCGTGCCCTTGCTCAGGAGCACCACCTCGACGGCGGGGCTGCCGCCCGGGGCGCTCCCGGCGGCGGAAGCTACCGCGTCGGAGGCGAGCAACGCGGCGTAGAGCCCGGCGATCCCGCTGCCGACGACCACAAGCCGTCTGGTCATGGCCGCGCCGCCAGCATGCGCTCCAGGGCGACCTTTGCCGGGGCCGCGACGGCTTCTTCCACGGTGATGCGGTTGATGACCTCGCCCCGGACGAGTGCCTCCAGGACCCAGGCGAGGTAGCCGGGGTGGATGCGGTACATCGTGGAGCAGGGGCAGATCACCGGGTCCAGGCAGAAGATGGTGTGCTGCGGGTACTCGGCGTCGAGGCGGTTGACGAGGTTGATTTCCGTTCCGACGGCGAAGGTGGTCGGTTCGGTCGCGGCGGCGATGGCCTTGCGGATGAAGTCGGTGGAACCGGCGGCGTCTGCCGCGTCCACCACTTCCATGGGGCATTCGGGGTGGACGATCACCTGGACGCCCGGGAAACCGGCGCGGGCCTTTTCGATCTGGCCCACGTTGAAGCGCTTGTGGACCGAGCAGAAGCCGTGCCAGAGGATCACCCGGGACTCGAGCAGGGTCTGTTCCTCGTTGCCGCCGAGGTCCTTGCGCGGGTTCCACATCGGCATCTGCCCCAGCGGCACGCCCATGGCCTTGGCGGTGTTGCGGCCCAGGTGCTGGTCCGGGAAGAACAGCACACGCTGGCCGCGCTCGAAGGCCCACTCCAGCACGGTCGCGGCGTTGGAGGACGTGCAGACGATCCCGCCGCGCTCGCCGCAGAAGCCCTTGAGGGCGGCCGAGGAGTTCATGTAGGTGACCGGGATGACCGGGACCCGGCCGTCGGCGTCGGGCTCGGTGCCGAACAGTTCCTCGAGCTGTTCCCAGCACTCGGTCACGGAGTCGATGTCCGCCATGTCCGCCATCGAGCAGCCCGCGGCGAGGTTCGGCAGGATCACGGCCTGGTCCGGCCGGGACAGGATGTCCGCGGTCTCGGCCATGAAGTGCACGCCGCAGAAAATGATGGCCTCGGCGTCGGGCCGGGTCAGGGCAGCGTTTGCCAGCTGGAAGGAGTCGCCTACGAAGTCGGCGTATTCCACCACCTCGTCGCGCTGGTAGAAGTGGCCCAGGACAACGGCGCGGTCCCCGAGCGTCGCCTTGGCGGCCCGGATCCGGACGTCGAGTTCGGCGTCGCTGGCGAGCTTGTACTCCTCCGGGAGCTGGCCCTGCCGCGGAGTCGAGGCCGGGGCGATGTCCGCGACGGAGGCACCCGGTCCGTAGGCGGGCACGCCGGCGAGGGCCTCGGCGAGGTCGTAGTCCCAGGGACCGCGGGCCAGTGCCGGGCTGCAGGTGGAGGCGGCTGTTGCAATGCCCTTGGCGCTGCTGGCGGCCAGCGCGGCGGCCTGTTCGCGCGTGATCAGCTGGATGGCCGTGTTGACGCTGCTCATGGTGTGCTCCTGTTGTCTGGGTCAAGGCCTGGGCGGCCGGAAAAGCGGTAGAGGCGGGGCGGCCGGTGTTTACCGCCCTGCAGGTACTGGTCGGTCTCTTCGATCTCCGGTGTGGCTTTGACCTGGCGGCGGAAGTTTGCCGGGTCCAGTTCGCGGTCCAGGACGGCCTCGTAGACCTCCCGGACCTGGGCCAGGGTGAAGTATTCGCCCAGCAGGTGATACGCGATGGACCCGTAGGCCATCTTGTTGCGCAGCCGCCAGAGGGCGTAGTCGATGATCGCGTTGTGGTCGAAGGCCAGCCCGCCCAGCCGGTCCGCCCGGAACCACCGGACGTTTTCGGATTCGTCCGCGAGCGCGGCCTCGGTGGGCTGGACCAGCGCCCAATACACAATCGACACGACGCGCTGGGTGGGCGAGCGGTGCAGGCCGCCGAAGGCGTAGAGCTGTTCGAGGTAGCTCGGCGCCAGCCCGGTGGTCTCGCGCAGGTTCCGGGATGCGGCGTCCTGCAGCGACTCGGAGTGGATCAGCGGGCCGCCGGGGAGCGCCCACAGGCCCTTGAACGGCTCGCGGATCCGGCGTACCAGCGGGATCCAGAGGGTGGGGCGTCCGGAGCGCTCGCTCGGGCGAAGCGCGAAGATCACGGTGGAGATGGCCAACGACGGCGGTGCAAGCTGACGCTCGGCGACATTGGCTGCTGCTGTGTAAACGGTGATTCACCCCGCATTCTTAGGTTCCGGGCGGATCCCCGGGGACTGCCCGGACGGTTCGGGCCCGACGCCGGAGTAGTTATAGTCAAATTGACTAGAACTAATTCTACGACCTGATGGCCCGGGCGCAAAATGTTTCAGCGCACACTTCGCGGGCATTGCCGTGAGCACGGGGGTTGAACGCACCCGCCGGCATCCGTATAACTCTTGGGTTATGGACACTGAAGCAATCAAATCCTGCTACCTCGCTGCGGCCTCTGCATTCCTGGAGCTCGTTGAGGCGGTACCGGAAACCGCCTGGACCGAACCCGCGCTGGGCGAATGGGACGTCCGCGGACTGACCGGCCACACGAGCCGTGCCCTGAGCACCGTCGAGAGTTACCTTTCGACGCCGGCGGCCGGGGAACGCGTGGACGGCCCGGTGGCGTATTTTCTCACTGTCCGAGGCGCCACATCGCCGGCGGCGATCGCGCAGCGCGGCCGCGAAACCGGGGGCACCCTGGGCGAGGACCCGGCCGCAGCCGTCAGGGAGCTCGTCCAGCGGGTCAGTGCACTTGTCAGGAACACTCCCGACGATGCGCCCGTCGCCACCCCGGCGGGAGCCATGACGTTGATCGACTACCTGCCGACCCGCACCTTCGAGCTGGCCGTACACGGCCTGGACCTCGCCCGGGCCCTGAAGCTCGAGGCGCCCGCTGCTTTGAACCCGGCTATCGCCGCGTCCCTGGAGCTTGCCGCAGCCATCGGCGCGCACCTGCCCTCGGCGCCGGATCTGCTGCTGCTGCTCACCGGCCGGACCGGACTGCCCGGAAACCTCAGCGTGCTCTAGCCCACCGGCCTTGGGCGGAGCTCACCGGCCTTGGGCGGAGCTCACTGGCCTTGGGCGGCGGCTTCCAGCAGCGGCAGGGTGCGCCCCTGGAAATGGGTGTTGAGCACAATCACCGAGGAGGAGCGCAGCACCGTCCTCGTCGCGATCATGGCATCCAGCACCCGCTGCAGATCCGGGTTGGAGCGCGCTGCAATGCGCGCCATCAGGTCCGAGCTGCCGGAGACGGTGTGGATCTCGATCAGTTCCGGGATCTCCGCGAGGGCCTCGACGACGGCGTCGTGCCCCAGGTCCTGGTTGATCGTCAGGGAACAGAACGCCACGACGGGAAAGCCGAAGTGCGCCGGGTCCGGCTGCGGCACCCACGAGCCGATGACACCGCCGTGCTGCATCCGGTCCAGCCTGGACTGCACGGTGGCGCGGGCAACTTTCAGCACGCGCGAGGCTTCCAGGACAGAGGCCCGCGGCGAGTCCGTGAAGAATCGGACAATCTTCGCGTCCAGAGGATCAACGTCCATCGGATATCCCTCCCAAGGCGGCATCCGCCGCGCAAACCGCTGCCGATACTCCGTTTTCAGCTAACAAACTGCCACCATATTCTCACGCCGATGGTCTCCGGGCAGCCCACTGCTGCGGTTCAAAGGCGGTAAATTCAATACGTCCCACAAGGACTCACAAATCCAAACCACACGAAGGTTCGCCAGCATGACAATGAAGTCCGCCGCGCAGCACACCGCAGAGCCGGCCCAGAAACTGGGCCACAGCATGAAGCCACGCCAGCTCACCATGATGGGACTCGGCAGCGCCATAGGCGCCGGCCTGTTCCTCGGCTCGGGGGCAGGAATCCAGGCCGCCGGGCCGGCCGTCCTCATCTCCTACCTTGTCGCCGGAACACTCATCATCCTCGTCATGTGGGCCCTCGGTGAGATGGCCGCCGCCAACCCCAACAGCGGGGCCTTCTCGGTCTACGCGCAAAAGGCGATGGGCCCGACGGCAGGCGCCACCGTCGGCTGGCTCTGGTGGCTGCAGCTCGTCGTCGTGATTGCGGCCGAGGCGCTCGGTGCCGCCGGACTGCTGTTCACGGTGTGGCCGGTGATCCCGGTCTGGGCGCTGTCGCTGGTCTTCATGGTGCTGTTCACGGCCATCAACCTCGCCGGCGTGAAGAACTTCGGCGAGTTCGAGTTCTGGTTCGCCATCCTCAAGGTTGCGGCGATCGTGGTCTTCCTGGCCATCGGCGCGGCCCTGCTGCTGGGCTGGCTGCCGGACGTCCCCTCTCCCGGCCTGAGCAACATCACCTCCGATTTCGCCCCCGCAGGCCTCGGCGGCATCGCCCCCGCCCTGTTCGTCGTGATCTTTGCCTTCGGCGGCACCGAGATTGTCAGCGTGGCGGCCGCCGAGACCGAGAACCCGGAGCGCAGCGTCGCCCAGGCCATCCGCACCGTCGTCTGGCGGATCCTGGTCTTCTACATCGGCTCCATATTCGTCATCGCCGCCGTCCTTCCCTACACCTCCGAGGCGCTGAAGTCCCCGTTCGCGGGCGTCCTCGACGTGGCCCGCATCCCCGGCGCCGGCGCCGCCATCACCCTCGTGGCCGTCGTCGCGCTGCTCTCGGCCCTCAACGCGAACCTGTACGGCGCGTCCCGCATGGTATTCTCGCTCTCCGAACGCGGCGAGGCCCCGCGGATCCTGTCAAGGATCAACAATGCCCGGGTTCCCGTGGTGGCCGTCGGCGTCTCGGTGGCCTTCGGCTTCATCGCCACCGTGCTCGAACTGCTGTTCCCGGCGCAGATCCTGCCCGCGCTGTTCCAGCTGGTCGGCTCCACGTGCCTCGTGGTCTGGGGTACGGCCCTCGTGTCCCAGCTGATCCTCCGGCGCCGCGCGGACCGCGACGGCACCGCGCTGCCGCTGCGGATGAAGGGGTTCCCCGGACTGACGATCTTCGGGCTCGTGCTCCTGGCGCTGATCTTCGCGGTCGGCTTCAGCGGCCCGGACAGCAGCAAGCAGCTCTTCAGCACCATGGGCCTCGTCGCGGGGATCGCCGCAGCCTGCTGGATCGGCGCCCGGCTCACCCGCAACCGCGGCACCGAGCTATCCGATGCCGGCAGGGATGGCACCGGCGGCACCGAGCCGGCCGAGGTCGGCAGGGACGGCGCGGAGCTGCCCAAGTAGTCCCGGACGGACTGCACAAACTGTAATGCCCGACGGCGGTCCGACCGGCAGCATTGTGCAGTCTGGTCAGCGTCTACCGCGCTGATTGCCCAGCCGTGCGGGGGTGACTAGGGTCACAGGCATGGATACATTCCCTCCCGTGGCTTCCGGCGACGCTGCCGGGCCGCTCACCCCCTCCCAGCTCCGCGAGCTCTATTCGCTGATGGTGGCCGTCCGCCACCTCGATACGTCCGCCATCGCCTGGCAGCGGCAGGGCATCATCCCCGGCTACGCGCCCGAGCTCGGCCAGGAAGCGGCCCAGGTGGGCAGCGGCTATGCCGTGGACACCACCCGTGACTTCGTTTTCCCCACCTACCGCGAGATGGGCGTCGCCCGGACCATGGGCGTGGACATGATCGCCTACATGTCCACCCACAAGGCCACGTGGCACGGCGGCCTCTACGACCCGATGGAATCCCGCCTCGCCCCGATCCAGGCCGTCGTGGCCGGTTCGGTGCTGCACGCCGTCGGCTGGGCCCACGGCCAGACGCTCGCCGGCAGCGCCGACGGCACCCTCGGCGTCGCCATGACCTACTTCGGCGACGGCGCCTCCTCGCAGGGCGACGTTCACGAGGCCATGAACTTCGCCGCCGTGATGAAGGCCCCCGTGGTCTTCTTCGTCCAGAACAATGGCTGGGCCATCTCCGTCCCCACCGAACGCCAGGTGGCCGGCGGCTCCGTCGCCGCCCGCGCCGCCGGCTACGGGATCCCGGCGCTGCAGATCGACGGCGACGACATCGTCGCCGTCGTCGAGGCCACCCGCCGGGCCTTCGCGCACGCCCGGTCCGGAAACGGCCCGGTGCTGATCGAGGCCATGACCTACCGCCGCGGCCCGCACTCCACCTCCGATGACCCGGGCCGCTACCGTTCCCTCGACGAGGAGCGCGACGGCGCCGGAGCGGACCCGCTGGAACGCTTCCGGACGCGGCTGCTCGCCGACGGGATTGCGGACGAGGCGTTCTTCGCCGAAGCCCTCGACGCGGCGAAGGCCGAAGAGGAGCAGATCCGCACCGGCATCCAGGCGCTCGGCCCGCGCCCCGGCACCGAAATGTTTGACCTGGTCTTCCAGGAAACCACCCCGGCCCTGCAGGCCCAGGCCGCCAACTGGCGCGAGGAGTCCGAACATGTCTAACTCGATTCTCGAAGGCGCAAGCTCCACCGGCGAGAGCACCGCCGAGGGCACTGCCGAGGGCACTGCCCCCGCAGCCACCACCGTGATGTCGATGCAGCAGGCGCTGAACCGGGCCCTCGACGAGGTCCTCGCAGACAACCCCAAGGCCGTCATCTTCGGCGAGGACTGCGGCCGGCTCGGCGGCGTCTTCCGCATCACCGACGGCCTGCAGGCCAAGCACGGCGAGCAGCGGGTCTTCGACACCCCGCTGGCGGAATCGGGCATCCTGGGCATGTCCGTGGGCCTGGCGATGGCCGGCTTCCACCCCATCCCCGAGGTCCAGTTCGACGGCTTCGCCTACCCCGCCATCAACCAGATCGTCTGCCAGATCGCCCGGATGAACTACCGCAGCCGCGGCACCATGCCGATGCCCATCACCCTGCGGGTGCCCAGCTTCGGCGGAATCCGCGCCCCCGAACACCACGGCGAAAGCCTGGAGGCGCTCTTCGCGCACGTCCCGGGCCTGAAGGGGGTCTCGCCGTCGAACCCGCATGAGGCCTACCACCTGCTCAAGTACGCCGCCACGCGGCCGGACCCGGTGATTTTCATGGAGCCGAAGTCGCGCTACTGGCAGAAAGGCGAGGTAGACGTAAACCACGCCGGCTCCCCCACCGGCGCCAAGGTGATGCGCGAGGGACGCCACCTCACGCTCGTCGCCTGGGGCGCCATGGTGGCGCGCTGCCTGCAGGTGGCCGAGCTCGCGGCCGAGGACGGGATCGACATCGAGGTCCTGGACCTGCGCTGGCTCAAGCCGATCGACGCCGAGGCGCTGGCCGCCTCCGTGCGCAAGACGCGCCGCGCCGTCGTCGTCCACGAAGCGCCGCTGACCTCCGGCCTCGGCGCCGAAGTGGCGCAGTTGATCACGCAGGGCTGCTTCGACACCCTCAAGGCGCCCGTGGAGCGCGTCACCGGCTTCGACGTCCCGTACCCCTCGGGCGATCTGGAAGACGAATACATCCCGAACATTGACCGGATCCTCTTTGGCATCCAGCGAGTATTGGAGTACAAACGTGGCTGAAATTTCCTTCCCGCTCCCCGATCTCGGCGAGGGCCTGATCGAGGCCACCGTGCTGGAATGGCTGGTTTCCCCGGGCGAGCAGGTGGAGCGCAACCAGCCGCTGGTGGAGGTCGAAACCACCAAGTCGGCCGTTGAATTGCCCAGCCCGCAGGCAGGTAAGGTAGTGCGTATCTACGGCGGGCCCGGCGACAAGATCAATGTCGGCGAGCCCCTGATTGTGTTTGAGGTGCCGGACAACACCGCCGGCATCGTGGGCACGGTCCCGAAGGAAGAGGCACCTAAGCGCCGGGTCCGCCTGAGCGCCGTACTTGATGAGGACTGAGAGCATGAGCGGCAGACACACCGGCGAACAGCATTCCCACACCGTGGAGGGCACCGACCCCCAGCTGTACGTGGGGGTGCACGATCCCAAGGACGACGCCGGGCTGCGTCCGGTGCTGCTGCTGCACGGCTTTTCCTCCTCCTCGAAGCTCAACTGGGAAGACTCCGGCTGGATCGCGGCCCTGCTTGAGGCCGGCCGCCGGGTCATCACCGTGGACCTCCCTGGCCACGGCCGCAGCGGCGCGCCCGAGGACATGGACTCCTACGCCCCCGGCCGGATCCGGGCGGACCTGCTCCAGATCGCGTTCGACGCCGGAGCCCGGCCCCTGCGCGACGGCGACCCGAGCAGCGGCCTGGATGTGATCGGGTACTCCCTGGGCTCCCGGCTGGCCTGGGAATTCGGTGCCACCCAGCATGAGCTGGTGCACCGCCTGGTCCTGGGCGGGCCGAACGTCGCCGATCCCCTGGCCGACTTCGATCTGGTGGCCGCGCAGCGCTACCTGGCCGACGGTACCCCGATCGCCGACGAATCGACCGCCGGGCTACTGAAGATGGCCATGCTGCTGCCCAGCAACAACATCTTCGCGCTGCTCTCCCTGGTCGAGGCGATCAAGAGCGAGCCGTTCGACCCCGCCGAAGCCGTGCCGCACATGCCGATGCTCCTGGTGGCGGGCGAAAACGACGAGCGCGCCGCCTCCATGCCGGAACTCGCCGCTCTCGGCGCCAAGGCCGGGGCCATGGTCGAACAGCTCGTCCTGCCGGGCCGGAACCACACCAACGCCGTCACCAGCCGCGCCTTCAAGCAGGGGGCGATCGGCTTCCTGGGCGTCTAGCCGCGCCGGACGTAGGCCGGCCCGGGCAGGCGCGGGCCAGCAGGCCGGGCCTGCCACCGGAAGAGGAACCGATGGGCATGCGCTTCACAGACCGCGAGCAGGCCGGCAGGCAGCTGGCCGCCGTCCTGCCCCAGTTCCGCGGCCGGCCGGACACCCTGGTCCTGGGCCTGACCCGCGGCGGCGTTCCCGCGGCGGCGGCCCTCGCCCAGGAGCTCGGGCTGCCGTTCGGCGCGCTGCCGGTCCGGAAGCTGGGGATCCCGGGCCACGAGGAAACAGCCTTCGGCGCCTTGGCCTGGTCCAGCGGACGGGTGGTGCGCATCCTCAACCGGTCCCTTGTGGCTCGGCTGCTGGGGATAGGCATCCGCCAGTCGTCCCTGGACGAGGTGGAACGCCGCGAGCGGGCGGAGCTGGAGCGCCGCGCGGAGAGCTATCCGGATTCCGGGCACGATCTCCGCGGCAAGACGGTCATCCTGGCCGACGACGGCGTGGCCACCGGCGCGAGCATGCTGGCCGCCGTCGAAGCGGTGCGCGAAGCAGCCGCCGCGATGGTCGTCGTCGCGGTGCCGGTCGCCTCGCTGGAGGCGCAGACGTCGCTGCAGCAACCCGCCGATGCCGTCTTCAGCCTCCATACCCCCGGACAGTTCCGCGCCGTCGGAAGCTACTACCGGACGTTTGAGCAACTGAAGGACGACGACGTCGTGCAGCTTCTCGGTGCCCGGCCGCCTGGGCCGCGCACATAGCAGCGGGGCCGCGCACGACTGGCCCGGGCGCGCCATGCGGGGGCACTTTGACACGGACGCGCCGGTGAATCCCGGTGCGGCCGCCGAAAAATCCCTCAAAGTGCCCCGGCACGGAGCCATGAAAGCGGGTTAGTGCTTGCTGACTCCGAGCGGACGGCCCTTGGTTTCCTTGGCCAGGAGGACGCCGACGGCGGAAATGACGCACAGGATCATGATGTAGATGCCGATGGAACCGGTCCACTTGGTGCTCTGCAGGAGGGCCTCCGCGATGGTCGCCGCAAACGCGCCGCCGAGGATGGCGCCGAAGGCGTAGCCGATCGAGATGCCCGAGTAACGCACGTTCGCCGGGAACATCTCGGCGTACATCGCGGACATCGGACCGTAGGACAGGCCCAGGCCGATCGTGAGGACGAACAGCGCGACGCCGTACAGCACGATGTCCTTGGTGTCGATCAGGGCGAACATCGGGATCATCCAGGCGAAGACGATGCCGTAGCCGATCAGGAAGGTCTTGACCCGGCCGATCTTGTCCGAGAGCCAGCCGCCGACCAGCGTGAAGATGAGCCAGCCGAAGGACGCCAGCGTGGTGGCCAGCAGGATCTGCGGGGTAGGCATCTTCAGGGCCCTGGTGGCGTAGGAGATGAAGAAGGCGATCAGCAGGTAGCCGGCAGCGTTGTTGCCGATGAAGATCATCGTCGAGTAGAGGACGGCCTTCTTGTGCTTCCGGATCAGCTCACCGAGGGGCGCCTTGCTTTCTTCCTTGCGGGCAGCCATCTCCTTGAAGACGGGGCTCTCGGCAACAGCGCGGCGGATCAGGTAGCCGACCACGATCAGGACGATAGAGAGCAGGAACGGCACACGCCAGCCCCAGGAAGCGAAGTCTTCCTTGGACATGCTGGTGTTGAGGAAATACAGCAGGCCGGTGGCGAGGATCATGCCGACCGGAACACCGATCTGCGGGTAGGCGCCGAACAGGCCGCGTTTGCTCTTGGGCGCGTGCTCGACGGCCATCAGGGCGGCGCCGCCCCATTCGCCGCCGGCGGAGAAGCCTTGGATGATGCGGAGGATGATCAGCAGGATCGGGGCCAGGACGCCGATCTGGGCGTACGTCGGCAGCATGCCGATCAGCGCCGTGGCGGCGCCCATCATGATGAGGGTGAAGACCAGCATGGCCTTGCGGCCGAGGCGGTCGCCCAGATGGCCGGCAATGATGGCGCCGAGCGGGCGGAACAGGAAGCTGATGCCGATGAGGGCGAACGACAGGATTTGCGCCAGGCCCGGGTTGGACGCGTTCAGCGGCGCCAGGAACAGCGGTGACAGCAGCGTTCCGGTCAACTGGGCGAAGATGAAGAAGTCGTACCACTCGATGGTGGTCCCGACCAGCGTCCCGGCCAGGACTTTGCGTTCCTCATGCTTGCTGCTGGGGCCCGTCTCGGAATCGACGGTTGAAGCTGCGGTCATTGAAACTCCGTTGCTGGGGGCAGAGGTACTGCCCAGGGTGGGTGCGAAGTGAATAACTGAATGACTCTGGATTTACTGATCGAACGGTCAGTTAGTATCCAAGATACTACTACGGATCGTGTGATGGAGCACACAACTTTCGAATAAACCTTCGCCGCCCCCAATAAATGAGGGCGAAGTGGGCCGGGGCCCAGCCTTCGCTGCGCCCCGACTCCGCGCCCTGACTCCTGCCCCGCGGCCGGCGGTGGAAGGGCGGCTGTGTCAGTCCTCGCGGTTGAGCAGTTCGCGGACCCTGGCCCGGACGGGTTCGCGGTCGTAGCTGTTCACCAGGGCACCGGCCATCCGGACCGGGTCACCGAAGAAGAAGTACTCGTACAGCGACTGGCGGCCGGAGAACCCGGAAATCGAGGCGTCGAAGGCCAGCTTGAACAGCCGGACACGCTCGGGTCCGGTGAGGGTCTTGCCCTGCAGGTACAGCTCGATGTCCGCCCGGGCCTCGCTGTTGACGTCTGCCTCGCCGGGCAGCGCCATGAGGCCCGAGGCGGAGAACTTCCGGATGATCTGCGGGAAGCGCTGGGCGATCTTCGGGTACCAGTTGCGGGCCGCGTTCAGCGTTGACCACTTCGGCAGCATGACACCCGCCTCGTTCAGCTCGGCGTCGGCCTCCGAGGCGCGGACCAGCGCCTTGCCGATTTCGACGTCGACGATTAGCTCCGCGATATCCTCCTGGATGTGCTGGAAGCCGTCGATGCCGATCGAATCGGCCAGCTCGGAGGCCAGGCCCAGGAAGAACTCGCTCTTGGCGATGGTGCGGGTGACCACCTGGTGCGTCATGAGCGCGCCGGCGCCGGTTTCGGCGTAGAAGCCGTTGCACAGCTGCGGGTTGCCGAGCATGAAGATTCGCTCGCTGGGCACGAACACGTCGTCGAAGATCGCGACGGCGTCCATCTCCTCGTAGCGCGAGGCCAGCGGCTCGTCGTGGGTGCTGCCGCCGTTGTACAGCGAGGTGCGGCAGAGGTAGCGCAGGCCCGGCGCGTCGTTCGGGATGGCGAACGCATACGAGTACGGGGCATCCTCCGGGGTTCCGCGGAGCACGGTGGAAGGGAAGACCAGCAGCTCGTCCGCGATCGGGGCGATGGTGGCGAGCATGCGGGCACCGCGGATGACAATACCGTCCTCGCGCTCCTCAACAATCCGGGCCGAGAGCTGGCCGCCGAGCTGTTCGGAGCCGGACACCGATCGGTTGACCTGCGGCGGGATCAGGGTGTGCGTGGCGAGGACGTCGTTTTCGCGGGCCCACTCGTAGTACTTGCGGATGTTCTCGGCGAACTTGGGGTCGGCCTGGGAGAACCACTTCTCGGCCGTGCTGAGTGCGGTGAGAGAGGAGTTCATGTAGTCGCCCGAGCGGCCCAGGAAGCCGTTGGAGGACTCGGCCCAGGTGGAGATGGCGCGGCGCCGGTGCTTGAGATCCTCGATGGTCTTCGGCACCAGGAACGAGGCATTCACCAGATCGCCGGTGGTGGGCGAGGTGTAGGTCAGCGCCTCCTGGTACTGCGGATCATGCTGCATGTCGAAGAGCTTCGCGTAGGAGCGCGCCACATTGCGGAATGCCGGGTGCTCGGCGATCTTTTCGCTGACCACCTCGCCGTCGATCACCACGTGCGGCGTCATTGAGTTGAGCTTGTCCAGGTACTGCTGTCCGGTACGGATACCCATTTTTGTTTCTCCAGTCGTCTTTGAGCGGTGTCTTTGAGCGGTGAGGTCTTAGAGCAGGTCTTCCATGCCCAGCTGGCTTTCCGGGATGGTGGTGAAGGTGCTGTTGGCGAAGGCCAGGGCATCGCCGTTGCGGTAGTTGAAATCCACCACCTCGCCGATGTAGAGGGTGTGGTCGCCGCCGTCGTACGCCGCCCAGGGCTTGCATTCGAAATGCGCGAGGACATTGGAGAGCCGAGGCGCCGTTTCGCCTTCCACCCAAAGAGGTTCGGGGCCGGGACGCCCAGCGAAGTGCATGGCCAGCTGACGCTGTTCGGCGCCGAGGATGTTCACGGTGAAGGGCCGGCCGGCGAGTTCGTCGTGCGCCTTGGTGGTCCGGGCGATGCTCACCAGCACCAGCGGCGGGTCCATGGAGACCGAAGTGAAGGAGTTCACCGTGATGCCGTGGCGCTTCGTGACGCCGTCGAACGTGACGATCGCGACGCCGGTAGCGAATCGCCCCAGGCTGCCGCGGAAATGATGGGCACGGGGCGCGGAGATCCGGCCCGGAAGATCCGGAGCGGCTTCGGCCCGAGGCTTGGCAGTCATCATTGATCCCTTTAACTCTTGGTGATGGTGGTTTCGGTGGACTGTTCCCGAAGGGGCTGTTCCAGAATCGGATTTGTTTCTATACTTTGTTCTATAATCGAACTTATAGTTCCCATATAGAACGCTAGCGCACTGTGACCGGGAACACAAGGGTCTGCTCACGGCGTCCCCGGCACCGCGACAGCCCGCCCCTAGGATGGACACCATGACCCCGAACGCCGGCAGCGCCCAGGCCTCCCCCTCCCAGACGCTGTCCCGCGGCATCCGGGCGCTTGAGATCCTCGCCGAGGCCCAGCGGCCGCTGACCATCGCCGAACTCGCCGACGCCATGGGCGTCCACCGCTCCGTGGCCTACCGCATCCTGCGCACCCTGGAGGACCACTCCCTGCTGGTGCGCGACGACGGCGGCCGGGTCCAGCCCGGTCCCGGGCTTGCCGTGCTGGCCAGGGGGGTATCGCGCAGCCTGCAGACGGCGGCCCTGCCGGAGCTGACCCAGCTTGCCAACGCACTGACCATGAGTGCCTTCGTGGCGGTCTGGGACCACGAGGACTGCGTCACGCTCGTCACGGTCGATCCGCGGCATACGGGGGCCACTGTGGTCCAGCACCCCGGCTCCCGGCATCCGATCAGCGCCGGCGCCCCCGGCATCGCCATACAGTCGGCACACTCCGAGCAGGAATGGAACGCCGCCGCGCCCGGGGTCCCCTACCGCGCCGAAGCCGCCGAGGCCCGCCGCCGGGGCTACGCCACCAGCCATGACGAGGTGATAGCCGGGGTATCGTCGCTCGCCGTGCCGATCCGGGTGCCGGGCGGACGGCCGGCAGCCCTCGCCGTCGTCTACATCCGCTCATCCCAGAACCCGGAGGAGGTTGCCGCGGCTCTGACCGCGAGCGCCGGGCGCATCGAGGGCCAGCTGGGCTGACGCCTCCGGGCGCCGTAACAGAAGATGCTTGACAAGCCGCCCGCTCTCGGGCAGTTTGTATCGTATACGATTTCATACTCAATGAGGAGATGCGATGGAGCAGCTTTCGCAGGACACCCTTGATGCCGCGGGCAAGGTCATCGCCGTCCACATCAACTACCCCAGCCGCGCCGCCCAGCGCGGCCGGACGCCGGAGCAGCCCTCCTACTTCCTGAAGCCCTCCTCCTCGCTGAGCTTCAGCGGCGGCACCGTCGAACGGCCCGAGGGCTGCGAACTCCTGGCGTTCGAAGGGGAGGTGGCGCTGGTGATCGGCACCCGGGCCCGCCGGGTCTCCCCCGGGGACGCCTGGAACCATGTCGGCGCCGTCACGGCCTCCAACGATCTCGGCGTCTACGATCTCCGCTACGCGGACAAGGGCTCGAACCTGCGGTCCAAGGGCGGCGACGGTTTCACCCCCGTGGGCCCGGCACTGCTCTCCGCCCGCGACGTGGACCCGGCCGGGCTGCGGATCCGTACCTGGCTGAACGGCACGCTGGTCCAGGAGGACACCACCGGCACCCTGCTCTTTCCGTTCGCCCGGCTGGTCGCGGACCTGTCCCAGCTGCTCACCCTCGAACCCGGTGACATCATCCTCACCGGGACTCCTGCCGGGGCCTCGGTGGCCCAGCCGGGAGACGTGATGGAGGTCGAAGTCGATGCCCCGGAGTCCGCCCTCAGCACCGGGCGGCTCGCCACCAAGGTGGTCCAGGGCACGGTTCCGCTCGCCGGCTTCGGCGCCCGGCCCCGCAGCGATGACACCCAGCGCGCCGAGGCCTACGGAACCCCTGCCCCCGCAACGGCCGCGCAGCCCGCGCTCAGCCCGGAGCTCAGGGCCAAACTGGAATCCGTCGGAACCGCCACCCTGAGTTCCCAGCTGCGCAAGCGCGGACTCAACAATGTCAGCATCGACGGCCTGCACTCCACCCGCCCGGACCGGAAGGTCGTCGGCGTCGCCCGCACGCTGCGGTACGTCCCCAACCGCGAGGACCTGTTCAAGTCCCACGGCGGCGGCTTCAACGCCCAGAAGCGCGCCATCGACTCCCTGCGGGAGGGCGAGATCCTGGTGATGGAGGCCCGGGGCGAGAAGGGCACGGGTACGGTCGGGGACATCCTCGCCCTCCGCGCCGAGGTCAACGGGGCAGTGGCCATCATCACCGACGGCGGCGTCCGTGACGTCACCGCCGTCGGCGCCCTGGAGATGCCCACCTACTTCGCCAACGCGCACCCCGCCGTCCTTGGCAGGCGCCATATCCCCTGGGACATTGACCTGACGATTTCCTGCGGCGGTGCCACGGTGCAGCCCGGCGACATCATCGTGGGTGACGCCGATGGCATCCTCGTGATCCCGCCGGCCCTCGCCGAGGAGGTGGCCAGCGACTCTCTGGTCCAGGAGGCCGAGGAGGCCTACATCGCGGGGATGGTCGCGGCCGGACACAGCGTGGACGGGCTGTACCCGATGAATGCGCAGTGGCAGGAAAAATACCGCGAATGGTCCGCCGCCCGGGAGCGTGACGGGCGGTGACCAGCGCGGTGACCATCCCTGCAGCGGCCAGCAAATCGGAACAGGCCTACGCCGCGATCAAAGCCAGCATCCTCAGCGGCGAGTACTCCCCCGGTTACCGCCTCGTGCTGGCCAAGATCGCCGAGGACCTCGGCGTCAGCGTCGTGCCGGTCCGCGAAGCCATCCGCCGGCTCGAAGCCGAGCGCTTCGTGCTGTTCGAACGCAATGTCGGCGCCACGGTGGCCGGGATCGAACCCACCGAATACCTGTACACCATGCAGACGCTGAGCATCGTGGAGGGTGCCGCCACGGCCTTGTCCGCACCTCTGATCTCCGCCGCGGACATCGCCCGGGCCCGAACCGTCAACGCCCTGATGCGCGATTGCCTCGAGAACTTTGACCCGGTCCGGTTCACGAGCCTGAACCGGGACTTCCACAGCGTCCTCTTCGAGCACTGCCCGAACCCGCACATCCTGGACCTTGTGCATCGTGGCTGGAACCGGCTCCAGGCCCTGAGATCCTCCACCTTCAGCTACGTTCCGGGCCGTGCCAAGGAATCCGTGGCGGAACACGAGGCCCTGCTGGTGCTGCTCGAGACCGGCGCTCCGGCGGACGACGTCGAACGCGCCGCCCGCGCCCACCGCGCCGCCACCCTGGACGCCTACCTTGCCCACAGCCGCACGGACTCGGCACCTGCCCTGTCCTGACTGCATTCCCGAATGACACCACTCCCGGCCCGCCGCCGGACACACCGAACGATAAGGAAGAAACGATGAAGTTCCGTTCCGATCCCCAACTGCACCTCAAGGGCTCCCTCGCCGCGATGTTCACCCCGTTCACCGAGGCCGGGGACGTGGACCATGCCAGCCTGCGCAACATGGTCGAATGGCAGATCGCCAGCGGTTCCTCCGGGATCACGATCGGCGGCTCCACGGGCGAACCCAGCGCCCAGTCGGTCGAGGAGCGCGCCGAAGCCATCCGCGTCACCGCCGCCGCGATCGGCGACCGCGTCCCGTTCATGGCGGGCACCGGCACCGCGAAACTGGCCGAAACGCTGGAACTGACGCAGGCCGCCGTCGACGCCGGTGCTGACGCGTCGATGATCATCACGCCGTACTACTCCCGTCCCACGCAGGAGGCGCTGTACCGCTGGTACGCCACGATCGCCACCGAGTTCCCGCAGATGCCGTTCGTGATCTACAACGTGCCCTCCCGCACGGCAGTGGACATGGCCCCGGAGACGGTGGCGCGGCTGTTCCGGGATTTCGAGAACATCGTCGGGATCAAGGAGACCACCAAGGACTTCGAGCACTTCTCCCGTGTGATGCACCTCGCCGGCAGGGACCTGCTGGTGTGGTCAGGGATCGAGCTGCTCTGCCTGCCGCTGATGGCGATCGGCGGGGTCGGCTTCATCTCCGCGCTGGCCAACATCGCGCCGAAGGCATCCGCGGACATGTACAAGGCCTGGATCGAGGGCGACTTCGAGACCGCCCGCAGGATACATTACGGCGTGCACCCGCTGGTGGATCTGCTCTTCGTCGAGACCAACCCGGCCCCCAGCAAGTGGCTGATGGCCGAGGCCGGCCTGATCACCTCCGGCTATGTGAGGCCGCCGCTCATCACGCCCACCGAAGCCGGGCTGAAGAAGATCAACGAACTGATGGAAGCGGGCCGGGACTACCTCACCCCCGTCGACGCCTTCCGGATCACTCAGTAACACCCTCCCACCCGAATTCCACGCAGAATTCCACGCAGAAGCAAAGGATGATTCCCATGGCCGAGCACTACGTTCCGGACGATCTGCCCACGCGGATCCGCCACTACATCGACGGCGAGTTCGTCGACTCCGTCAGCGGCAAGACCTTCGACGTCCTGGACCCGGTGTCCAACGAAACGTACGCCACCGCCGCAGCCGGGCAGAAGGAGGACATCGATCTCGCCGTCGCCGCCGCCCGCAAGGCCTTCACCACCGGGCCGTGGCCGAAGATGAAGCCGCGCGAACGCGCCCGCGTGCTGAACCGGATCGCGGACGCCGTCGAGGCGCAGGAGACGCGGCTGGCCCAGCTGGAAACCTTTGACACCGGGCTGCCCATCACCCAGGCCAAGGGCCAGGCGCTGCGGGCGGCGGAAAACTTCCGGTTCTTCGCCGACCTCATCGTGGCCCAGTTCGACGACGCCATGAAGGTTCCGGGCGCGCAGATCAACTACGCCAACCGCAAGCCGATCGGCGTCGCGGGCCTGATCACGCCGTGGAACACCCCGTTCATGCTGGAGTCCTGGAAGCTGGCCCCGGCGCTGGCCACGGGCAACTGCGTGGTGCTCAAGCCGGCCGAGTTCACGCCGCTCTCGGCATCCCTGTGGGCGAAGATCTTCAAGGACGCCGGGCTGCCGGACGGCGTCTTCAACCTGGTCAACGGCCTCGGCGAGGAAGCCGGCGACGCGCTCGTGAAGCACCCCGATGTGCCGCTGATCTCCTTCACCGGCGAAACCACCACCGGAAAAACGATCTTCCGCAACGCCGCGGAGAACCTCAAGGGACTCTCCATGGAACTCGGCGGCAAGAGCCCGGCCATTATTTTCGCCGACGCCGATCTGGACGCCG
Organism: Arthrobacter sp. UYCu723; assembly: GCF_054059215.1. Lineage (NCBI taxonomy): Bacteria > Bacillati > Actinomycetota > Actinomycetes > Micrococcales > Micrococcaceae > Arthrobacter > Arthrobacter sp. UYCu723. The sequence continues at coordinate 3,193,025 of NZ_JBSSBW010000001.1, read as the reverse complement.
CGATCGATTCCACCCTGTTCGGGGTGTTCTCGCTCAACGGCGAGCGCTGCACGGCCGGCTCCCGGATCCTGGTGCACCGGGACATCTACGAGGAGTTCTGCGAGAAGTACGCGGCGCGGGCCCGGAACATCGTGGTGGGCGACCCGCACGATCCTGCCACCGAGGTCGGCGCGCTGGTGCATCCCGAGCACTACGAGAAGGTCGCCAAATACGTGGAGATCGGGAAGACCGAAGGCCGCCTGCTGGCCGGCGGCGGACGGCCCGAAGGCCTGCCCGAAGGCAACTACATCGCCCCGACGGTCTTCGCCGACGTCAAGCCGGACGCCCGGATCTTCCAGGAGGAGATCTTCGGGCCCGTCGTCGCGATCACGCCGTTCGAGGACGACGCCGAGGCGCTGGCGCTGGCGAACAACACCAGGTACGGTCTGGCCGCCTATGTCTGGACCAACGACCTGACCCGGGCGCACAACTTCTCCCACAGCCTGGAGGCCGGCATGGTCTGGCTCAACAGCCACAACGTCCGGGACCTCCGCACCCCGTTCGGCGGCGTCAAGGCCTCGGGCCTCGGCCACGAGGGCGGCTACCGCTCGATCGATTTCTACACCGACCAGCAGGCCGTCCACATCACCCTGGGCAGCGTCCACACGCCGAAATTCGGGGCTTCGGCCCCGCGCTAGCGCGTCCCCTGCCAGCCGCCCCGCCACCTGCTTCGCCACCACTCAATGAGGAGTCCCGGCCATGGCCAATGACATCATCACCCCCACCGTCCCGGCACCGGACATCGTCCGCTGCGCCTACATGGACCTCGTGGTCACCGACCTGGAAAAGTCGCGCGCGTTTTACGTGGACCTGCTCGGCCTGCACGTCACCTACGAGGACGCGGACGCCATCTACCTGCGTTCCTTCGAGGAGTTCATCCACCACAACCTGGTCCTGCGCAAGGGGCCGGTACCGGCTGCCGCCGCGTTCGCCTACCGGGTGAAGTCCCCTGCCGAGGTGGACGCCGCGGAGGCCTACTACAAGGAACTGGGCTGCCGCACCGAGCGCCGCAAGGACGGCTTCACGAAGGGCATCGGCGACTCCGTGCGGGTCGAGGACCCGCTGGGGTTCCCCTACGAGTTCTTCTACGAGGTGGAGCACGTGGAACGCCTCACCCAGCGCTACGACATCTACAGCGCCGGCGAGCTCGTCCGGCTGGACCACTTCAACCAGGTCACCCCCGACGTCCCGCGCGGCCGCAAGTACCTGGAGGACCTCGGCTTCCGCGTCTCCGAGGACATCAAGGACTCCGACGGCGTGACCTACGCGGCCTGGCTGCACCGCAAGCAGACCGTCCACGACACTGCGCTGACCGGCGGCGACGGCCCGCGGCTTCACCACATCGCCTTCTCTACCCACGAGAAGCACAACATCATCCAGATCTGCGACAAGATGGGCGCCCTGCGCATCTCGGACCGGATCGAGCGCGGCCCCGGGCGGCACGGCGTGTCCAACGCCTTCTACCTGTACATCCTGGATCCGGACGGCCACCGGATCGAGATCTACACCCAGGACTACTACACCGGCGACCCGGACAACCCGACCATCACCTGGGACGTGCACGACAACCAGCGCCGCGACTGGTGGGGCAACCCCGTGGTCCCGAGCTGGTACACCGAGGCCTCGCTGGTCCTGGACCTCGACGGCAATCCGCAGCCGCTCGTGATCCGGACCGAGAGCAGCGAGATGGCCGTGACCGTCGGCGCCGACGGCTTCGCCTACACCCGCGAGCCGGGCGAGGAGCGCGGCTTCAAGCTCGGCGCCCAGCTCTAGCGCCGTCCCCCCGATGCGCTATCGCTCCACGTCGCTCTGAGGGCCCCGGAGCGACCACAGGTGATAGCGCAACCCGGGGTCGGGGATGCTAGGCCGGGACCGCCGTCGTCCTCTTGCTGTGCAGGACGACGGCTGCTGCCGCTCCCAGCAGGAACAGCGCCGAGGCGGCGCAGACTGGCACGAGGAAGGCCGTGGAGTAGCCGTAATTTTGAGCCAGCGGCCCGGCAATGGAGGATCCCAGCGCGGTGCCGGCGACGATGCCGCTGGCCAGCGCCGTCATGACCGTGCCGAGCTTGCCGGCCGGGGCGACGATTCCGCCAATCGCGAAGACGGTGACCATGAGCGGGCCCACGGGCAGCCCCAGGACCAGCAGCACGAGGATCATGGGCAGCGCCGTCGAGGGCAGCAGCAACAGCAAGGCGATGCCGGCCATGAGCGCCGCGCAGGCCAGCCAGCGGGCATTGGCCGTGAACCGCTGGGGCCAGTAGGCGACCGAGAGCGCGGTCACGGCCGAGCTCAGGCCCATCACCGCGTACAGCAGCCCGGCCAGTTCGGAGGTGGCAAAACTGGCGGAGAAGGAACTCAGCGAGGACTGCGTCGAGCCAAAGAAAGTGCCCATGCAGACCATCGCCAGCACGGGAAGGGCGACGGCGGCGAAGGCCCCCACCCGCTGGCGGACCGGCATGGCGCTGCGGCGCTGTTTCTCAAGTGCCGAAGCGGCCGGGGTGCGCGCCGGCGTCCGGATGACCGCGTGGTGGGTGGGGTGCACGGCGAACGCGGGGACCAGGGTGATCGTGAGCGCGGCGGCGAGGGCCAGCGGCAGCCAGGGCGCGATCAGGCTGGCCAGGATCCCGACCAGCGCCGGGCCCAACACGAAGGTCAGTTCGTCGGCGGTGCCTTCGTAGGAGAGGGCCGTGTCCAGGTCCGCGGTGTTGGCTTCGCGTCCGCCCCGGGAGGTCAGGGCCATCCAACGGACCCGGGCCAGCGGGCCGACCTGCGGGCAGCTCGCGCCGGCCACGAACGCGGCCGCAAGCACGGGGACGGCCGTGGCCATCTCCTGTCCGTCGGGGATCAGGTACGCGGCAAGGATCAGCGCGATGACGGCGACGGTGTTGAAGACCGCGGCAAACACCAGCACCGGGCGCTGGCCCAGCCGGTCTGCCAGCGCGCCGAGAACGGGAGCGCCCAGCGCGGAGCCGATGCCGACCGCGCCGGCCGATACACCGCCGACTGCATAGGAACCGGTCACGGCCGTGACCAGGGTGAGGGCGCCGACGGTCAGCATGGCGAGGGGAAGCCGGGCAAAGAGTCCCAGCGGGATGAAGCTGCGGCCTGCCAGCAGCGGGAGCCGGGCGAAGCGGCCGGTGCGGGGCGCGGACACAGGCGCGGGCTCAGGGTAAAGGGCGGCTTCGGGAGCTGGCGCTGTGGACTTTGGCGCTGTGGACATAGGCCTCGTGGAAAACGTTGAAGGGTTCATGATTCCGGGTTCGTTCAATGGTGCGCATCGTCCCTCCTCCCGATGCGCGCAACCCGGTAACCCTCCGATTATAGCCGAGCCGGAGGTCCTAGAGCTGGGAGGTCCTTAGAGCTGGGCGTCGTCGGAGATGTGGAGGGTGGAGCCGTTGCGTTGCTTGACCACCTGCAGCTGGGTGCTGATGCGCTGCTTCATCTCCGCCACGTGACTCACGAGCCCGACCACCCGGCCGCCGTCCCGGAGCCCTTCGAGGGCGTCCATCACCTGTTCCAGGGCCTGTTCGTCGAGGCTGCCGAAGCCCTCGTCCACGAAGAGGGTCTCGATGTCCACGCCGCCGGACTCCTGCTGGACCACGTCCGCCAGCCCGAGCGCCAGCGCGAGCGAGGCCATGAACGACTCGCCTCCGGAGAGCGTCGCAGTGTCGCGGCGCTGCCCGGTCCACTGGTCCACGACCTCCAGGCCAAGCCCGGATTTGGCCCCCCGGGCTGCCTTGGCGTCTGTGTGCTGCAGGGTGTAGCGGCCATCGCTCATGCCGATCAGCCGTTCCGAGGCGGTGACAGCCACCTGTTCGAGCCGGGCCGCGAGCACATAGCTGTTCAGGCTCATCCGGTAGTTGTTGTCCCCCGCACCGCGGGCCGCGTCGGCGACGGCGTTCAGCAGTGCCGCCCGCTCGCGCGGCTCCCGGCCTGCGGCGGCAAGCTCCGCATAGGCGGCGGCAATCCGCCCCACCGTCTGCAGAGACTTCTCCGCGAGACCCGAGGCGAGAACTGCCTGCCGTGCAGCGAATTCCGCGGTGGCTGCGCCGGAGCGGAGCTCTGCCAGGGCCTCTTCCCCGACGGGGCCGCCGGATTCCAGCTCACGGACGGCGAGCGCCAGTTCCTCGCCGGCGAAGAGTTCCTCGATCCGGGCAGCCTCGTCCTGGGTCGCCCGGATGGAGGCTTCGAGGCCTGCCGCATCGCCCGCAGGGAGCATGACGGCCCGGGCCGCCTCCGCGGACTCGAAACCGGACGCCGGCAGTGCCTGCTCCAGCTGCGTCCGGGCCTCCCCGGTGCGGGTCTCGGCCTGTTCCAGCCTGCTCCGTGCCTCCTCCGCCCGCTCAAGGATGGCCGCGGTCCCTTTGAGCGCGGTGATGCGCTCCGCCAGGGTGGCATGCCCGGCACGCCGTTTATCGAGCGCGAGTTCGAGGGCGTCCGCCTGTTCTTGGACTTCGGCGATCATGGATTCTGTCTGGGCCGTCCCGGAGGCGGCGGCCACCAGTGCCGCTTCGGCGGCGGTGATTTCTTCTTCGAGCTCCGTCTGCCGGGCCCGGCTTGTTGAAAGCTCCTGTGCCGCGCGTCCTGCCGCGGCCGCGCGTTCCGTGGCCAGCGCGGCCTCGAACCGGGCGTCTTCGGGCGCCGTGTTGCCACCCTGGGCCGCCAGTACGGCAACTTCCTGCTGGGCGTCGGCCAGTTCGCGTTCGAGCGCGGCCAGGGTTGTTTCTGCGGCCTCGCACGCGTCCTGCGCCGCCTGTTCCGCTTCGGCGACGGCCAGGGCGGAGGCTGCGGCCGGGGCGGGGGCCGGGTGTTCGGGGCTGCCGCAGACTGCGCAGGGGATGCCGGGCTGCAGCTGGGACGCGAGCTCGGCGGCGGCGTTGGCGAGCCGTTCCTCGCGGAGATCAAGCCAGCGCTGGCGCCGGTCCTGGTGCTCGTCCCGCGCGAGGCGGTGGCGTTCCGTGACCGCGCCGCAGGCAGCCATGGCGGCGGCGTAGCGCCCGACCAAAAGGACAAGTTCCTCGGCGGCGTCGGCTTCCTTGCTGCGAAGTTGGAGTTCTGCCGCGAGCTCTTCGAGCGGGCGCAGTCCGGCGAGCAAGGCGTCGGATTCAGCCCGGAGCGCCTGCAGAGCCAAAGCGCCGGCGCGGCGTCCTGCTTCCAGTTGCTGCAGCGTCGTGCGCAGCTGGGTGGTACGGGTCTCCAGCCCGGAAAGCCTGCCCTCGTCGGGCAGCCGTTCCTCCAGCACCGCCCGGACAGACCGGAGACCCGCAAGGGAGGTCCGCAGGCCTGCACTGTCGATGAGCCCGTCGATGAGCCCGCCGGCGAGACTGCCGCTGAGACCGCGGCCGGGGGTACGGCCGGCACCCTCGGGATTGTCCGTGGCTCCGCCCCGGAGGGAGGACAACTCGGGGTCGGTGAGGGCCGCGGTGCGCAGTTCTTCGGCCGCACCGGTCATGGCCGCGGCTGCGAGCTTCTCGGCCGCTTCGGCACTTTCCACGGCCTGCAGCTGTCCGCCGAGCACTTCCGCCTTGCGGTGCAGGCCGAGCTTCTCGATCTTGACCGTCAGCAGCGGGGCGGCGGACTCTGCTTCGGCCCGGCGGCGTTCTGCGGCGGTGAGTTTCGTGTGGCGGGCGGCGCGGGCGGTGGCTGCGTCCAGTTGGGCCGTGTGTTCGGCGCGCAGCCGTTCGGCCAGGGCTGCGGCCGCCTGGCGCTCTGCCGCCGCTGAGGCGGCATTGGCCTCGAGCCAGGCCAGGAGCGAGTCGGGATCGGCCCGGTCCGGCGCTTCCGCGGTGCAGAGCTCGAGGGCCGCCGTCTCCGCCTCGGCCTGGGCAAGGAGCAGGTCAAGCCGGCTGTTGAGGCTGGCGACCTCGGTGCCGGCGTCCTTCGCCTGCCGGGTGAGTTCCTGCTCCACGGACTCGAAGCGTTGGGTGCCGAACAGGCTCTGGAGCAGCTCGAGGCGGTCCGTCGGCTTGGACCGGAGAAAGGCCGCGAAGTCGCCCTGCGGGAGCATGACCACCCGGGTGAACTGTTCCCGCTTCATCCCCAGAATGTCCGCGATCTCGGCGCCGGCCTCGTCGTTGCGGCCCGATTTTTCGATCCATTCGCCGTTGACACGCTCGCGGAGCAGCGTGTTGGCCTGCTGCACGGTGAAACCGTTTCTGCCGCGGGCGCTGGGCTTGTCCCAGGCGGGAGAGCGCGAGACTTCGAAGTGCCGGCCCCGGGCGGAGAACTCACAGGTGACGCGGGGCTCGGCGGCGGCCTCGGCGTGGTCGCTGCGCAGCCGTTTGCCGTCTTGGCGGGCGCCGGGCACCGAGCCGTAGAGCGCGAAGCAGATGGCGTCCAGGACGCTGGTCTTTCCGGCGCCGGTAGGGCCGTTCAGGAGGAACAGCCCGTGCGTGCTGAGGCGGTCGAAATCGATGTGTTCGGTTCCGGCGAACGGGCCGAAGGCGGAGATTTCGAGTCGGTGGATCCTCACAGGGATGTTCCTTCCAGGCGCACGTTTTCCAGGGCTTCGGCGAGGACGGCGGATTCGGCGTCGTCGGCCCCACGGCCGCGGACGTGCTCGAGGAAGCCGCAGCAGATGGAGAGGTCGTCCTCGGCGTCGGCAAGCCTGCTGCTGTAGCTGGTCCTGGCGGCGGCGCCGGCGCCCTCCGGGTCGAACCCCAGCACCAGGGTGTCGGGGAAGCGGGCACGCAGCCGCTCCATGGCCTGAGCCGGGCGCTGCGCGTCGGTCAGGGTGGTCTGGCAGTAGGCGGTTTCGGCCCAGGCGAGGCCTTCGGCGGAGAGAAGTTCGTCCAGTTTGCCGCGCAGCACCGCCAGGGCCCGCGGCGGCTCCCAGAGCACTTCGCGGATTTCGCCGATTCCGGCGGCCTCCACCTCGACGAGCCAGCTGCCCTTCCTGTGCTTTGCCTCGGAGAAGGAGTAGGCGAGCGGCGACCCGGAGTAGCGCACGGCGGAGGACAGTTCCTGCCGGCCGTGCAGGTGGCCCAGCGCCGTGTAGCCGAAGCCGTCGAAGAGGTCCAGCGGGACGGCGCCCACGCCGCCGATGCTCAGGTCCCGTTCGCTGTCCGAGCTGATGCCGCCGCTCGCGAAGGTGTGCGCCAGGACCACCGAATGCACGGTCCGGGTCCCGGCCCGGGCGGCGAGATCGGTCCGGATGCGGGCGGTGGCGGCCCGCGTCACCTCGAAGTGGCTGGCGGTCTCGACCCCCAATTGCCCGGCCACGAGCCGCGGCTCCAGCCAGGGAATGCCGTAGACAGCCAGCACGGGCCCCGTGGCGTCGTCGGCGCCGTCGGCGCCGTCGAGCGGGAACAGCACGGGTTTGTCCAGCTCGGCCAGGCGCGTGCGAAGGTGCACTCCGCCGCGTTCCAGCAGCCGGGAAGCGAAGCCTAGCCGGATGGCGGAATCGTGGTTGCCGCTGGTCAGCACCACCTGGGCGCCGGCACCGGTCAGGCGCACGAGGGCGTCGTCGAGGAGGCCGACCACGTCCACCCCGGGCAGGGCGCGGTCGTACACGTCGCCGGCGATGAGGACGACGTCGACCGATTCATCCTGCACGAAATTGACGAGCTGGTCGATGAACGCGCGCTGGGCGTCAAGCATCCCGACGCCATGGAACGACCGGCCCAAATGCCAGTCCGAGGTGTGCAATAACCGCATGTTCCTACGGTATCGGCTGCCACCGACAGTATTGCGCCACCGCTCCGGATGGGGACTACTCGCCGCGCTCGCCGCGATTTCCGCGCTTGCCGTCGAAGAAGTCACGCGCGTCGTCGCCGCCCTCCACATCCGCGGTCCCCACCCCGGCGGTGCGGCCAGTGGTACGGGCCTTGGCCGTGCGCGGCCGGGCAGCCGTGCCGCCCGGCTCAGTGATGTCGGCGTCCCCGGTGTCCAGCTCGTCGTCGTCGTCGCTTTCCGGCTCCGGCGCCGTGTCCGGCTCCGGTGCCGTGTCCGGCACCGACGCCATGGCGGGCCGCGTGGCCTGCGCGAAGCCGCGGAAGACCAGTCCCGCGAGGGCCGCGCCCACCAGCGGAGCCACCCAGAACAGCCACAGCTGGCCGAGTGCGTCCGCGTTGCTGAAGATCGCCGAGGCGGTGGCGCGGGCCGGATTGATGGGGGTGTTGCCGATTGCCTGGCCGAGCTGCAGCAGCACGGCCATGGTCAGGCCGACTGCGAACGGTGCCGCTGCCCGGGACGGGTTCCGCCCCGAGGCGGTGCCGAGGTAGACCGCCACCAGCAGGGCGGCGCCGAGGACCTCCACCAGCAGGGCGCCGGCCATCGGGGCCTGGATGATGGAGTGCCCACCGAACCCTGCGGTGACGGTGTCAAACGCGGCCCGGGTGTCGCTGATCTTGGGGATGGTGCGCAGGATGCCGAACAGCGTGACAACACCGAGCAGCGCGCCGAGCAGCTGGCCGCCCAGAGATAGGCCGCGGCGTCCGTGAGGCGGATGCGGCCGGCGACGGCGTTGCCCACGGTGACGGCGGGGTTGAAGTGGCCGCCGGAGAGGTAGCCGAAGGCCAGCATCGACGCGGTGACGGCCAGGCCCGCCGCCAGGGAGGCGGAGAGCGGGTTCGACTGCGGAATGGTGAACAGCGGAACGCCCAGGCCGGCAACCACCACGAACAAGGTCCCGAGGGCCTCGGCGGACACCCGGGCCAGCAGCCGGGGCTGCCGCGGATCCTCAGGGGTGGCGGCCGGCCGGGCGGCCGGCTCGGGGGCTGACGGCGTGCTCATGTTCAGGAAGTCCTTCGCTTGGGGTCTGCGGTGCGGTCTGCGGGCCTGCAGCCCGCACGCTGCCCGGCGCGCGGCAAGCCGACGTCCGGGAGTATGGTCTGCGAGCAGTCTGCCAGCGGAGTCTGGACGTTGCCTGGACCTGGGCTTAACGCCCCCGGCCTAACGTCCCAGCGCAATCGCGGCGGGGGTCCGCCTCCGCCGGCCCGGCGGCAAAGGGCCTGTCCCCTGTTGCCTCAATGCAATACCTCCGGGTGGGTAAAATTGGAAGTCATGAGCAACGAGCCCCGCACCACCGCCGCAGCGGCCCCCGCCCCGCCACCCGCCCCGACCCACGAATCCCGCATCCACGGCTGCCTGCTGGGCGGCGCCCTCGGTGATTCACTCGGCTACGCCGTCGAGTTCGACGACATCTCCACCATCCGTGCGAAGTTCGGCCCCGAAGGGCTGCAGGACTTTTCAGCGCTCGACGGCGGCAGCCACTTCTCCGACGACACCCAGCTCACGCTCTACACCGTGGACGGGCTGCTGGAGGCGCTGGAATGGGCGAACTCGGGCGTGGGCGCGGACACCAATGCCTGCCTGTGGCTCGCCTACCTGCGTTGGCTCGGCACCCAGGGCGTCCCGGTTCCGGAAGCGGCCCCGTTCCAGCCTCCCCGCTGGATCGATTCGCACGAGGTCCTCAAGCACCGCCGCGCCCCCGGGAACGCGTGCCTGAGCGGTCTGGCCACCGGTGAGATGGGAACGTTCTACCGGCCGGTCAATCCGGAGTCCAAGGGCTGCGGCACGGTGATGCGCTCGGCGCCGTTCGGCCTGGTCCCCTACATCGGCGCCGAGGCCGTCTACAAGCTCAGTGCCGATGCCGCCTCATTGACCCATGGGCACCCCGCGGCGCGGCAGAGCGCCGGCGTTTTCAGCCTGGTCATCCATGCCCTGACCGCCGGCCAGGGCCTCCGTGAAGCCGCCGACTTCGCGCTGGGACAGCTGGACGCAGGTCACCTGCGCAAGGGTGAAAAACCTGATCCGGACCTCATCGCCCGGCTCGAAGCGGCCGTGCGCCTGGCCGGGGCCGGGAAACTCCTGGACCCCGAGGAGCTGGTCCGGGAACTCGGCGCAGGCTGGGTGGCCGAGGAGGCACTCGCCGTCGCACTCTACGCTGTGCTCGCCACCACACCTGATCCCACCGAGCCTTATCAAAGCGAGCCTTATCAAAGCGAGCCGGACCCGACGGCGGCGGCCGCCGGCCGCCCGGAGGCCCACTTCCGCGCGGCGATCGCCCTCGCGGTGAACCACAGCGGGGACAGCGATTCCACGGCGTCGATTGCCGGGAACATCCTGGGCGCGTTCTACGGCGAGGAGTGTCTGCCGGAAGCGTGGCTTGAGGCATTGGAAGCCCCGGACGTCATCCGGGGCATGGCCTCGCGGCTGGCAGCAGCCACCGGCCCCTGACCCGGCGCCGGTCGCACCGACGCACGGACGCACGGACGCACGGACGCGGCATGCTACCCGGCTGATGCCTGCGGCGTCTGTGGTGAATGTGTCTAGGCGCGCCGGAGCGGGATGTTGTTGCAGGCCTCGCACACGTCTTCGGGGATCAGGCCGCGGCGCTGCAGGACGCCAAAGATGGCGCAGCCGAGGCAGAAGCCGGCGAAGGATTCCAGCGAAGCGGCCACAATCAGGAGGCCCAGCAGGATCCAGGCGGCCGGCGCCAGGCCGGCGGCCAGCAGGATGGCGGCCGCGGTGGACAGGGCGGCACCGATGCCCTGCGCGAAGCGCTTCGGCGGCCCGGGAACCAGCCGGGTCTTCCCCAGCAACGGCGTCAGGACCTTGACCGAGAGGATCCCGAACGGCGAGATCCGCGGGCCGAACCCCAGGCGCAGCCAGAAGCCGACGGCGATCACTGCCAGTCCCCAGCCGAAGCCGGTCAGCAAGGTCACCACGGAGAGCAGCACTACGAGTCCGGCCGTGATGCGGGCGGAGTACTCATTCACCGGGTTGGGGAACGCGAAGACTTGTCCCCAGTCGATCCCGGTCTGTGCGGCAACGGCGGTCGCGGAAGCTGCAGTCGTCGGTGTAGCAGCCGGGGTCCCGGTCGGTTTGCTCATCACCCAAGGCTAGATACAGCCGCAGCCCGGGCGAAATGATTGTTGCGCCGCATGACCCTTCCCGCCATCCTCGACGGCGGCGTCAGCCGATCGTCGCCGGGGCCACGTGGCCTCCGACCATCTGCAGGAATTCGCCTTCGGAGAGGACTTCGATCCGCTGGCCCCGCTCGTGCAGTTCCAGGACCCGCCGGGCCTTGCCGGTGAGCCGTCCGGAGCGCAGGTCGGCGGCCACGAAGCCGTCCCCCACCACCAGGACGGTGGTGCGGGCGGTGACCCGGCTCTCGGGCCTGGCTCCCAGCTCGGCGGAGCGGTTCTTCGCTTCCGGCCGGGGTATCGCCAGTTCGCCGGTGAACACCACGGTCTGGCCGAACAGCGGGTGGCCAGGTTCTGCCGCGGCGTTCGGGAGCGGGTTGGCGCCTTCTTCGGGCCAGCCGGCCTGGAAGGGCCGAATCACGGGAACCAGGCCCTGTCCGGCGGCAAGCGCCTCGAGGGCCGACTGGCTGGGCTTTGACAGCGGGTCCCGCAACGGGTCGAAGGCCGGCTGGCGGGACACGGTCAGGCCCAGGGACAGGTAGAGTTCCGCGATGCTGCCGGCGCCGTTCCGGGCGGCGATGTCAATCAGGATGCCGGCGCAGGCGCGGGCATCCTCGGCGGCGTCGTGGTGGTTGACCAGCGGGACGCCGGCTTCCTCGGCCGCGTAGGGCAGGGAGTTGGACACCAGCGAGTAGCAACGCCGGGACAGCATCACGGTGCAGACGTAGTCGTAGGCGGGGCCCGGCAGCCCGGAGACTTCCAGTCCGGAGCGGATCACGCCGAGATCGAAGGCGGCGTTGTGGGCCGCGAGCACGTCGCCGCCGATGAAGGCGCCGATCTCCGGGAACAACTCGCCGAAGCGCGGAAGCCCGGCCACCTGCTCCGGACGGATGCCGTGGATCCGGACGTTGTGGTGGTCGAAGCGGTCGTGGTTTTCCGGCGGCCGCATCAGCCAGGAAGCTTCCTCGACCACGACGCCGCCGCGGACTTTGCTCAGGCCAACGGCGCACGGTGAACCGCGGAAGCCGTTCGCGGTCTCAAAGTCGATCGCCGTAAAGTCCAAACCCACGCCCCGACTTTACCGCCCGCCGGCCCTCCCGCCCGCATCGACCGCTGGCCCGTCGCCCCGGCCGCCGACGCCTGCAGAACGCCGGCGCAACGCCCGACGGTGGCCGTCCAGTAGGCTTGACGGGTGAACCTTTTAGCTATCAGCGACTTTGCCGTGTCCACGATCGGAGGGGCCGGTCCGGTACAGCCACACCTTTCCTCGCTCCTTCCCGACTGGCTCAACCCGCAGGTCTTCCTGGCCGATCCGGCCCTCGCGCCCTGGGTTGTGCTGCTGGTCTGCGGCATCATCTTCGCCGAAACGGGCCTGCTCGTCGGCTTTTTCCTGCCGGGCGACTCGATGCTGTTCACTGCCGGACTCCTCGTCGCGACAGACACGATCAAATTCAACATCTGGGCCTTCGCGGCCCTGATCATCGTGTCCGCCATCATCGGCAACCAGGCCGGCTACCTGATCGGTTCAAAGGCCGGCCCGGCCATCTTCAACAAGCCCGATTCCAAGCTCTTCAAGCGCGAGAACGTCGAGAGCGCCCACGCCTTTTTTGAGAAGCACGGCGGCAAGGCCCTGATCCTGGCCCGCTTTGTGCCGATCATCCGGACCTTCGTCCCGGTGATCGTGGGCGTCGCCCAGATGAGCAAGCGCAAGTTCCTCCTGTTCAACGTCATCGGCGCCGTGCTCTGGGGCGGCGGCGTCACCCTGCTGGGCTACCTGCTCGGCGACAAGGTGCCGTGGGTCCGCGAGAACCTGGACATCATTTTCATCGCCATTGTGCTGGTGTCCGTCATCCCGATCGGCATCGAAGTGATCCGCGGCTTCATCGCCAAGCGCCAGGCCGAAAAGTACGGCACGGATCCCGTGGAAGGGTTCATCGAAGAGCACGAGCCCGAAGAAGAACGCAAGACCCCGTAGCGCACTGCCGTGGCCAGGCTACTTCCCGGCCAGCGCCTCCACGATTGCCGGGAGCAGCGCCCGGAAGGCCTGGCCGCGGTGGCTGATGGCGTTCTTCTCCTCGGGGCTCAGTTCCGCGCAGCTGCGGTCCAGGCCGCTCGGCTGGAGCACCGGATCGTACCCGAACCCGCCGGCACCCCGGGGCGCGCGCAGCAGCGTCCCTTCCAGCTGCCCGTACTCCACGACCTCGCGGACCTCCTCGGGGGAGGATCCGGGCACGGCCAGCGCCGCCGCGCAGACGAACGCGGCGCCCCGGTACTCGTCCGGCACATCGGCCAGCTGGGCGAGCAGCAGCCGCAGGTTGGCGGCGTCGTCCCCGTGCCGGCCGGACCAGCGGGCCGAGAAGATGCCCGGCGCGCCGCCGAGCACGTCCACGGCGAGCCCGGAGTCGTCGGCGATCGCCACGAGTCCGGTGGCCTGCGCCACGGCACGCGCCTTCAGCAGCGAGTTTTCGGCGAAGGTCACGCCGGTCTCGGCGACGTCGGGGGCTCCGACGGCGCCGGCATCCACCACCTGGGTGTCGACGTCGAGCCCGGGCACCTGGCCGCGCAGCAGTTCGCGGAGCTCGCGCAGCTTGCCCTTGTTGTGCGTGGCCAGCACCAGAACCGGCGCCTGCCCCGGTTGGTCAGGACTTGCTGTCACGGGGCTTCCGCCAGCGTTTCGCGCTGGATGGCGGCGAGCTGTTCGGTGCCCAGCAGTGCCAGGTCCAGCAGCTTGTTCAGCTCGTCGCGGTCGAACGGGGCACCCTCGGCCGTGCCCTGGACCTCCACGAACTTGCCGGAGCCCGTGACCACGACGTTCATGTCGGTCTCGGCCCGGACGTCCTCGACGTACGGCAGGTCCAGCATCGGGATGCCGTCGATGATGCCGACGGAGACGGCGGCGATGGTGTCGATCAGGGGCTCGGCGTTGCGGGCGAGCATCTTGTTCTCGCGGGCAAAGCGGATGGCCTCCGCGAGGGCCACGTACGCGCCGGTGATGGCGGCGGTGCGCGTGCCGCCGTCGGCCTGCAGGACATCACAGTCCAGCACGATCGTGATCTCGCCCAGGGCCTTGGTGTCGATGATGGAGCGCAGCGAGCGTCCGATCAGCCGGGAGATCTCGTGGGTGCGGCCACCGATCTTGCCCTTGACGGACTCGCGGTCCGAGCGGGTGTTGGTGGCGCGGGGCAGCATGGCGTACTCGGCCGTGACCCAGCCCCGGCCCTCGCCCTTGAGCCAGCGAGGGACGCCTTGGGTCAGGGAAGCCGTGCACAGCACCCGGGTGTTGCCGAATTCGATCAGGGCCGAGCCTTCGGCCTGCTTGGACCAGCCGCGGGTGATGCTAATCGGCCGGAGTTGGTCGGGGGTGCGGCCATCGGCGCGGATGACGGGGGCAATAAGGGCTTCGGAAGTCATGCCTTTAGCTTATCGACTTGGCGAGACGCCGCCGTGCGGCTGCCTGTCCCGCAGCGATGCGGCTCAAATCGTGTAGTGCACGCCCGCGACGGCTACGGCCACGTCTTCGCCGAACACCGGCCTGGCCTCCGCCATGACAGTGCTCGGGGACGTCCAGACCGGAATGTGGGTCAGGAGCAGGCGGCGGGCACCGGCGGCCTTGGCGGCTTCCCCTGCGCGTTTGCCGGTCAGGTGGACGTCCTTGATGCCGTCGTCACGGCCCTCCTCGAAGGCTGCTTCGCACAGGAACAGGTCGGCGTCCCGCGCTGCGTCCTCAAGCCCGCTGCAGGAGTCCGTATCCCCGGAGTAGCTCAACACACGGCTGACCGGGGTGCCGTCCTTGCCGGGCTCGGTGACCTCGACACGGAGCGCATACGCCTCCTCGACGGGGTGGTTCACCGCGAAGGGTGTCACCGTGAACGGCCCCATCGTAACGGGCTTGCGCTCGGCCCAGTTGCTGAAATCGAACTCCTCGTGCATGCCCGGGTCCAGCTCCAGGCCATAGGCGGTGGCCATCCGGTCCGCTGTCGCTGCGGGTCCCCAGACCGGGATCCGGCCCCGGCCCCAGCCGCCCGGCTTCCAGCGCACCGCAACGTGCAGCCCGCACAGGTCCATGCAGTGGTCCGGGTGCAGGTGGGTGAGGAAGATCGCGTCGATGTCCTCGAGGTCCGTGTACCGCTGGATGGCGCCGAGCGCGCCGCTGCCGAGGTCCAGGACGATCTTCCAGTTCCGCTCGCCGTCGCTGGCGGTGAGCAGGTAGCACGACGCCGGCGAGCCGGGGCCCGGAAACGATCCGGTACAGCCAACGATGGTCAGCTTCACAGGCCCGGACCCCCAACGAAGTTGGAGATCCGCGGCCGGCCCGCGCCGGCCTGCGCGGCGGCGATCATTTCCGGGGTGATCCGGGCCAGGCTTCCGGTGGGGTACTGCGCCGCGACATGGTCCACGTGGCGGACGCTGAGGACTTCCGGGCCCAGGAAGCGGCGGGCGAGGTGCTCAAACTGCGCGGCGTCCCCGGTGGCGATGAAGGTGTGCCCGGGAGGGGTGGTGTCCTGCCGTTCGAGGCCGCGGGACGCCAGGGCCCGGTAGACGTCCTTGGCAGTTTCCTCGGCACTTGAGACCAGGGTGACGTCCTCGCCCAAGACGAAAGAGATGACGCCGGTGAGCAGCGGATAGTGGGTGCAGCCGAGGACCACGGTGTCCACTCCGGCGGCCCTGAGCGGTGCGAGGTATTCGCGGGCGACGGCGAGCAGCTCCGGACCGGTGGTGATGCCTGCCTCCACGTAGGGCACGAACGCCGGGCAGGCCACGGAAGTGATCTGCAGGTCCGGGGCGGCCGCGAAGGTGTCCTCGTAGGCGCGGGATCCGACCGTGGCCGAGGTGCCGATCACGCCGACGCGGCCGCTGCGGGTGGCCGCGACGGCGCGCCTTACAGCCGGCTGGATCACCTCGATCACGGGGATCCCGTACCGGGCGGTGTAGCGTTCGCGGGCGTCCCGCAACACGGCGGCGGAGGCGGAGTTGCAGGCGATCGTCAGCAGCTTGACGCCGGAGTCCACCAGTTCGTCCATCACGCCCAGGGCGTTGGCCCGCACCTCGGCGATGGGGAGCGGTCCGTAGGGGCCATGGGCTGTGTCGCCGACGTACAGGATGGATTCGTTCGGCAGCTGGTCGATGATGGAGCGGGCAACCGTGAGTCCGCCGACGCCTGAATCGAATACACCGATGGGCCGCGACCCCAGCTGGCTGGTTGCGGTGCTGCTCACCCGGGAGTCCGCAACAGCTTCCGCTGCCGGATCAATGTTCGATGCTGAAGTCATGATTATTCGAGGATAGGGCTTAGCCGGGGGTGCGGCCATCACATTGTGGCGTGCGACTCATGTCTAGTGAGTCACACGACGTGCGCAAACGCGCCCGTTCAGCCGCGCGGTTCGATCGACTGCAGCATGGCCTGGACCAGGGACTCCTGCAGCCACGTCGTGAAGTTGTAGACGAGGGCCAGGTAGCTTTCCACGTCCTCGGCCTGCGACCAGTCCTGCATGAGGTGGACATGCTCCGCGTCCGCGTCGTCGCGGATGTCGAGGCGTTCGGCCAGCACCAGCCGGACGTCGTTGAGCGCCGTGGACCAGTGCCGGGCATCGGCCGGGGTGAGGAGCAGTTCGTCCTTGTCCAGGCCCAGGGCCGCGGCCTTCAGGGCGCCGATCTTGTTCTCCCGCAGCGAGCGCTCGGTGTACCGGCGGAACTCGAGGGAGGCGTCGTCGTCGTTCTTCATGACGTTGGGAAGCAGCCGCTTCAGGGCGCGGTCCGAGGGTTCGCGGGCCTCGGTGTCCAGCCCGACCAGCGCGGCGAGGGGATCCTGGTTGGCGCGCTCTTCCGGCTCCAGCATGGAGATGACGTCGTCGAAGAGGCTGCGCAGCAGTTCCCGTTCGGCCGGCTCTAGGTAGCCGGTGATGCCCTTGAGTCCGTAGGTGAATGCCTTAGCCACGTTTTCCCTTGCCCTTGCCTGCTCCTGTGCCGTCGCCGCCGCCGGTCGCCTTTTCCACCGTGGCCCAGAGCCCGTAGCCGTGCATGGCGACCGCGTGCTGCTCCACCTGCTCCTTGCTGCCGTGCGCCACGATGGAGCGGCCCTTCTTATGGACCTCCATCATGAGCTTGTTGGCCTTGGACTCCGAATAGCCGAAATAGCTGCGGAAGACGTAGCTCACATAGCTCATCAGATTTACCGGATCGTTCCAGATCACGAGGTTCCAGGGGATGTCTGGGGCGGTCAGGACGTCGGTGGACGTCGCTGTTCCGGTCTGGGTGCCCGCCTGTGTATCAGGGCCGAGCGCAACGCTGAGGGTCATCTGTCCATTCTATGGGGATGCGCACTAGAGTGAATTTGTGAGTACCTCAGCTGGCCGGGGCCGTCCCCGCACGTCCCTGTACACCGACCATTACGAGCTGACCATGCTGCAGGCCGCGCTGCATTCCGGCGCCGCCCACCGCAAGTCAGTGTTCGAGGCCTTCGCCCGGCGCCTGCCGGACGGCCGCCGCTACGGGATCGTCGCCGGCACCGGCCGCCTGCTGGAGGGCATCGCGGACTTCCGTTTCGGCGACGCCGAGATCGACTTCCTGCGCCGTACCAAGGTGGTCAACGAACAGACACTGGACTTTCTGGCAGGCTTCTCCTTCTCGGGCGATATCTGGGGCTACGCGGAGGGCGAAGCGTACTTCCCCAACTCCCCCATCCTCATTGTCGAATCCACCTTCGCCGAGGCCTGCATCCTTGAGACATACATCCTCTCGATCCTCAACCACGACAGCGCTATCGCCTCCGCGGCCTCGCGCATGATCACCGCGGCCGGCGGCCGGCCCTGCGTGGAAATGGGCTCGCGCCGGACCCAGGAAGAGTCCGCCGTCTCGGCCGCCCGTGCCGCCATCATCGCGGGCTTCGACAGCACCTCCAACCTTGAGGCCGGCCTGCGCTTCGGGCTCAAGACGGTGGGCACGGCCGCGCACTCCTTCACCCTCCTGCACGACACCGAACGCGAGGCCTTCGAGGCACAGATCGCCTCGCTGGGAGCCGGCACCGCGCTGCTCGTGGACACCTACGACGTCGAGGCGGCCGTCCGCACCGCCGTCGAACTCGCCGGGGACAAACTCGGCGCGGTGCGCCTGGACTCCGGGGACCTCGTGACGCAGGCGCAATGGGTCCGCCAGCTCCTCGACGAACTCGGCAATGAACGCACCCGGATCATCGTCACCTCGGACCTGGACGAGTTTGCCATCGCGGCGCTGCAGTCCGCCCCGGTGGACTCCTACGGCGTCGGCACCTCGCTCGTGACCGGCTCCGGCGCCCCGACGGCGAGCATGGTCTACAAGCTGGTCAGCCGCACGGACGATGCCGGCGAGTTCGTCCCGGTGGCGAAGGCCGCCAAGAACAAAACCAGCAAGGGCGGACGCAAATACGCCCTGCGCAAACTCAACGAACGCGGCACAGCGACGCAGGAGATCGTGGGCGTCGGCCGCCGCCCGGAAGACGACGGCAACGACCGTCCGCTGCTCCAGCAGTTCATCAAGAACGGTGAGCTCCTGCCCGGCTGGACCGGCCCGGACGGCGTAGTGCGCGCCCGCCGCCGCCACGCGGACACCATGAAGGAGCTTCCAGCCGTAGTCAACCGGCTGCAGCGCGGCGAGCCAGCCATTCCCACCATCTACGAGGAGTACTGAATGTCCCGCGCCCTGATCATCGTTGACGTGCAGAATGATTTCTGCGAAGGAGGCTCGCTGCCGGTCGAGGGCGGGTCGGAGCTTGCCGCCGAGATCAGCGAATACGTCGACTCGCACCACGGCCAGTTCGACCACATTGTCGCGACCCAGGACTGGCATATCGATCCGGGTGCGCATTTCTCCGAGGAGCCGGACTTCGCGGACAGCTGGCCGCGGCACTGCGTGGCAGGAACCCGCGGGGCCGAGCTGCATCCGGATCTCGACACCGAATACATCCAGGCCTACTTCCGCAAGGGCCAGTACACGGCGGCCTACTCCGGCTTTGAGGGGCTGCTGGCCCCGGACGATGCCGTCCCCACCGGCGACCGTAAGCCCGGAGCCATGCCCGTCTCCGGAATCGGGGTCGGCACGGCCGACGCCGGGGACGCAGCGGCCTTCGCCGCCAATGACTTCGCCGCTGGCGAGGACGCGATCGGACTCGATGACTGGCTGCAGAGCCACGACGTCGAGGACGTCGTGGTGGTGGGGATCGCCACCGACCACTGCGTGAGGGCCACCGCGCTGGACGGCGTCCAGGCCGGATACTCGGTGACGGTGCTGCGCGGCCTGACCGTGGGGGTGGCCGAGGACCTTGACGATGCCGTCGCCGAAATGGAACTCGGCGGCGTCGACATCGCCTGAGGCCACCAGCAGTCCTTAGCGTGCAGCATTGTTGCGACGCCGGGCCGGAAGAAGCTGTCCCCCACAGTAGACTCGACAAACTGCCACTATCGTCTGACCCGTGAAACCCGGAGTACACCATGAAAAAGATCCTCACCGTCCTGATCGCTGCCGCGGCCCTGCTCGGCGCCGCCGGCTGCTCGGCCGCCCCGGCAACGAGCAACGAGGAGACCTGCACCCGGATCCAGTCCGTCGGCTCGGGCCCGACGTCCAACTCGGACAAGGCAGGCATGATCCGTCTCGCCAACCGGCTCAGGCCCGTCCATGCGACCGCCTCGGATGAGCTGAAGGCTCCGCTTAAGTCCATCATCGAGTACCTGGATGAGTCCGCGAAGGCCAACCCGGACTCCGCGAAGGTCCAGGATCTCCAGGCCCAGTACACGGCTGCCGGCCAGACCCTCGGCAAGGTCTGCGGCGGCGGCCAGTAGCAGGCGGGAAGCTGCCCTGACAAGCGCTGTTTATACTGACCGGGCCACCGGTGAATTCCACGGTGGCTGCAACACCCTTGGTTAGGACTCCCGGCGCGTTCCGTCAAAAGACCTATCATTCGACGGGCAGACGGTCGAACGAGGAACAGAAGGAGATACGAATGGGCGCCGACCAGTACCACGAGCCACCCGAGGAACTATCTGCAGAAACCCGCACCTTTGCGCGGATGTGTGCGTCGCTGAGTGAAGAAGCCGAAGCGATCGGCTGGTACGTGCAGCGAATCTCGGTTGAGCCTGATGCCGAAGCGCGCGCCATCATGGAGGACTCCATGGGAGAGGAGTTCAAGCACTTCAGCATGGAGCTCGAGTTCCTGCTGCGACGCACGCCGAAGTGGCGAGAAACAGCCAAGGGCATCTTGTTTAAGACTGGTGACATCGTGGAACGGGGCGAAGCCGCGGAAGAAGCTGCTTCGGACTGAATCGCTAGCGGCGACGCGGCTGGTCCTCCGAGGGATCTCCGTACAGCGATCCCCTCTGTGGGCTGATCAAAGGCTAGCCAGACGTATAACGGGTGTCCCGATCCGCGGATGCATTTCAACGCTAAGTAATGCCTTCCAAGCCGTGAGTTCCTGCCGGACACCACCTCAAGGAGGACGGGTCCTCGAGGTGAGCGAATTACCTTTGTCGCATGGTGAACCCCGCGCGGATCACGCAAAAGTGCGAACGTGGATGACGAGCTTCGCGATGAGATCGCCGAGCAACAGCCGCAGGTCGGGGTGAGTTGAGAACCGGATCTCTCGCCCCGCCCAACTGAACCAGCGTGCTGCAACCACGGAAATTCAGGAACAAGCGCCGATTCCGGGGAGCACGTTCGGAGGAATCCGGTCATTCCCGCCTGCGATGAACTCCGCCCGGCCGACTCCTCCTGAAATTCCGTGGTCGGGTTCGAGCTCATCCAGCTCAGGTAACGCATCGCCTGTGGACTGTGAAGGGCGCCTCCAGAGAGCGGCCAACCATCTGTTTCCGAAGCGATCCTGCCGTTCGCCGAGCATCGACGGGCAATCAACCCGCTTCGCAAGCCGGTCGCCCAAGGGCGCAAATTTCGTTGAAAGTTTCTGGATCTCGAACGCCGGGTTTCTGTAACTGTTGGTTGAGAATCTGGCTAACAATCACAGAAAATCAAAGGCGTGTCGTGTTTCTTTCGAAGACGCCGACCGGCCGTCTCAGTTCCTAGGAATTGAGACACCCCCGAGCTCGTGGGCCCGGGCGGGCTGTTGAACCGGTTGACGAAGAACGTCCTGGAGACCGCTTTGGAAGCGGAGATGGACGAGCATCTGGGATACGGCACACACACGACGTGTCCGGGCGCGGGAGCGGGAACTCCTGCAACGGCACCCGCACGAAGACCGTACTGACCGAGATCGGGCCGGTGGAGATCGACGTGCCGCGGGACACGGGCTCGACGTTCGATCCGCAGATCGTCAGGAAACGGCAGCGCCGGCTGACGGGCATGGAGGAGATCGTTCTGGTGGGCCATGTCAGTGCTCCTTTCAAGCAGTGGGCTGTGAATGACCACTTGCGGCCGTATGGTTTTGTGAGACAGCTTGTTAGGAGCCCTTTCTCGCATGACCGATCGTAAGAAGTACACGCAGCAGTTCAAGGACGAAGCCGTTGAGCTGGTGATCTCCTCGGGCCGTCCGATCGCACAGGTGTGCCTCGATATAGGCGTCCTGGAAGGCACGCTGGGGAACTGGGTGCGCAAGTACCGGGAGGATCATCCGGAACGGTTCACCGCTGGCGAGGAGAAGGCGCCGGTGTCCTGGGAAGAGCACCAGAAGGCGCTGGCTGAGATTGCCAAGCTGAAGCAGGACGTCGATTTTTTGGGAAAAGTCAGCGCCTTCTTTGCAGCGAAGCAACGGTAGAGGATTTCTACGAGTTCATCGAAGCAGAGAAGACGAACCACCCGATCGTCTGGTTGTGCCGGGCCCTGAAGGTCTCCCGGGCCTCGTTCTACCGGTGGCGCAGCCCCGAGGGCCCGTCTCCGCGGGCCCTCCGGCACCAGCGCCTGGTTGCCGAGGTGACTGACCTGTTCGAGCAGGAAAAGGGCCGTGCCGGCCGTGACCAGCTGACCCTGATGCTCAATGCCAAGGGCGTGCAGGTCGCCGCTCCGACGGTCGGGGCGATCATGCGCGAGCAGGGCCTGCGGGCCGTACGCACCAGGGCGTGGAAGCAGACCACCGTGCAGGACCCACAGGCGAAGACCGCGCACATCCGCAATCACATGCTCGACCAAAAGGGGAAGCGGGACTTCACCTCCTTGGTGCCCGGGACCCGGCTCTGCGGGGACATCACGTATCTGCGCACCGGC
The DNA here is from genome assembly GCF_054059215.1 of Arthrobacter sp. UYCu723. Lineage (NCBI taxonomy): Bacteria > Bacillati > Actinomycetota > Actinomycetes > Micrococcales > Micrococcaceae > Arthrobacter > Arthrobacter sp. UYCu723. The sequence continues at coordinate 3,170,940 of NZ_JBSSBW010000001.1, read as the reverse complement.
GAGGGCTGGCTCTACCTGGCCACCGTGATCGACCTGTGCACGGGCATGGTCATCGGCTGGGCCATGGCCGATCACATGCGCGCCAGGCTGTGTACCGACGCGCTGGGAATGGCCCGTGACCACGGGTACTTCGCCGGGGGAACAGTCGTTTTTCATTCAGATCGCGGCTCCCAATACACCTCTGACGAATTCCAGAAATGGTGTGGAGGGAACCGTGTTACCCAGTCCATGGGAGCCGTCGGGGTGTGCTGGGACAACGCTGTCGCCGAAAATTTCTTCTCGCATCTGAAGACCGAGATGTACCACCAGCACACCTTCGGCAGCAGGCTTGCCGCGAGGACCGCTGTCATGGAATACATCGAGGGCTGGTACAACCGCCGTCGGCCAAACCGAAGGGCCGGCGGCATCCCTCCGACAGCGGCCCTTGCTACCCATCAAACCTGCGACCCGGAAACCCTGGCCGCGTAACCCGAATCAACTACGAAACTGTCTCAAAAACTTGACGACCGCAGTCCCATATAGACCACCAAAATCGGGCTCTCCTGACGTGAATGTGGGTTCGGTTATTTCTGGTATGGGAGTTCGATCTCGACGGGGCCGCAGGCGAGCATTATCAGGGCGAGGGCGGCTTCGGGTGTGTGGAATCCGTAGGAGCGGCGGGTCATGGTGCGGATCTTGTTGTTCAGTCCTTCGTGGCGGCCGTTGGAGAGTTTCCTGGTGACGGCGGCGTAGATCCCTTCGGTGTGGGATCGGATCGTGGCGGCGGCCCTGGCGAACTCGCGGATGTTGGATTTGGCGGCGAGGTCGCACCAGGTGGTGATCATCTCCATCACGTCATTGGGGTTGAGGTCGCCGGCGAAGACTTCCCGGAGGGATTCCTTGAGCTGGTAGGCGTCCCAGAGCAGCCCTCCGGTGCGTTCGAGCCCGGCCAAGGTGACTTGTTGCTTTTCGGTCAGGTTCTGCGGGTTTTTCAGCAGCACCCAGCGGGTTCCCTTGAACTTCTTCGCGATGTGCTGATCGGGCAGTTCACGGGCGCGTTGCCAGATGGAACGGCGGAAGGATTCCAGCGCGTTCGTGGCTAGCTGGATGACGTGGAACGGGTCGTAGCAGATGACCGCGTCCGGGGCGTTGGTCTTCACGGACTTGGCAAAAGCGGGCCCCATGTCCATGCTGACGGCCTCGATGGCCGTCGTGTTCACCGGTCCGATTTCTTTGAAGAATCCATCCAGTGTCGCCGCGTTTTTCCCCGGTGCACCCCAGACGATCTTCGAGGTGGAGTGGTCGGAGACGAGGGTGAGGTAGCGGTGGTGTTTGCGCCAGGAAATCTCATCCACCCCGATATTGAGCAGGCCTTCGAAGCGGCTCTCGTCGAGCTGTTCGGCCACGACGCGTTCACAGATCGCCCCGACGGTCCGCCACGCTATCCGGGCGAACTGGGAGACGGTGGTCTTGTCCGCCCGGATGACCAGCCAGGCGATCATGTCCTCAAAGTCCGTGCTGAACCGGGAGCCGGGCCGGGCGAACGGCACGCCCTGCACCACGACGCCGTGGCCGGGGCAGACCAGGCGCCGGCGGAGCATTGTGAGCACCAGGACCCTGCCGGAGAAATCCAGATGCCGCCACGTGGATTCCGCCCAGCGGGTGTCATATCCCGCCATCGTTGAGTAACTGCAGTGCGGGCAGTCAAGGCGCTTGCGGGCCTTCAACGCCACCCGCACCAGCATGGGACCACCGGAGCCGGGATCAACATCAACAACCCGGACCCCCGTCAGGTTCAAGACGCGGTTGAGTAGAGTAGTAGCACGCATGGGTAGCTCCGAAATTTGGACAGTGTGAGAACTCCCAAATCTACCGGGCTACCCATGCCCTCATAGCACACAAACCCTGACCCACACGTACGTCAGGAGAGCCCAAAATCGTCCCGTAAGAGGGTCGCTCAAGGGCGAGAATTTCGTTGAAGTTTCTGGATCTCGAACGCCGTGTTTCCACGGCCACTCAATTCCCATAGGACCGGCCCGAGAAAATGCCCGGTGATGCGGGGGATAAACGGTGCATTCAGAACCATGACCGGACTCATGATCGGATACGCCCGATATCCACCAACGACCCAGACCTCACCGCCCAGAAAAACGCCCTGGTGACTCCTGGGGTGACGCCGGAGAAGACGTTTACCGACCAGGGCCTGACCGGCGCCAACCGGGCACGACCGGGAATCAGGGAAGCACTGGCCGCCTGCCGGGCCGGGGACACCCTGGTCGCGACCGAACTAGACCGCCTGGCCCGGTCGCTCCGCGACGCGAAGGACCTTGTCGACGAACTCACCCGCCGCGAGGTCAAGCTCAGCATCGGGGCTCCGTCCACGACCCCACCGTTCCCGTAGGCCGGCTTCTCTTTGACGTACTGGCCATGGTCGCCGAATTCGAAGCAGACCTGATCCGCACACGAACCCTGGAGGGCATGGCGGTCGCCAAGGCGAAGGGCCGTCTCCGGGGGGACGCAGCCCAAGCTCTCCAAGACACAGGAAGCGCGCCTGGTCTCCGTTCACCGGGCGGGGTCACACACAACGGTGGAGATTGCCGAACTCTTGTGTGTGATCGACTATTTGTAGGCCGTTTCAGCCGAGAAATCCTGCCGAGTTGGTGGCTGGTTTCCTGCCAAAAGAGCGCTAAGAATCAGGCCAGGCAATGCCCCTCCAAATCATGGATTCGGGGATTGCGCAGAGATTGAGATCACCCGGTGGCCCGGTCCGATGTCCTGTTGGGGACATGGGCCCGCCACCCCCAGATAGGTTCCTTACGGCGCTGCCATTGCGAAGCGTGTGCGCCGGAAGGGCTGGAAAGCAGATGACGGTACCCATGTCCGTTCAAGAAAATATCAGAAGACTCGACTCTCAGGGAGTCCCGGGGCGTGAGATCGCCCGCACGCTGGGCATCAGCCGTGATTCGGTGACCAAGTACGCCGATCAGCAGGACTTCTCCCCGGAACCGCCGGCACCGTTTGCACGGCCCGGGGCCTCGGTGTTGACCGGGTTCGATCACATCATTGAGCAGTGGCTGGGCGAGGACCAGCGCCGGCCGCGGAAGCAACGGCATACGGCCAAGCGCGTCTTTGATCGGCTGGTGGCCGAGCATGGTTTCACCGGCACATATTCTCCTGTCCAACGTTTTGTAAAGAAATGGAACGCCCGCAACAGGACCACGGGTGAAGGGTTCACCGAGTTGGTCTGGCCCGCCGGCACCGCGCAGGTCGACTTCGGGCAGGCCGAGGCCATCATCGCCGGGATCCGCCAGGTCCTGCACATCCTGGTGGTCACCTTCCCGTTCTCCAACATGCGCTTCGTCCAGGCATACCGCGGCGAAACCGCCGAATGCGTCTCGCCACGGACTGCGGAAGGTGTTCGAACACATCGGGGCCGCACCGAGGCACCTGGTCTTTGACAACGCCACCGGCATCGGGCGCCGGGTGGGCACCAAGGTCGTGGAAACGAAACTGTTCGGGGCGTTCAAGCTGCACTACCGCTCCGAATCACGCTACTGCAACCCGTATTCGGGCCACGAGAAGGGCAACGTGGAAAACGCGGTCGGGTTCCTGCGCCGCAACCTCATGGTTCCCGAACCTGAGGCCTCCAGCCTGCAGGCTTTGAACGAGGTGCTCATGGCCCGGTGCGAGGCGTTGGCCACCACCACGCATTACCGCAAGGGCCTACCCTTGGGCGAGCTGTTCGCCCAAGACATTGCCTCCTCCCTGGCGTTGCCCGGGGTCGGGTTCGACCCGGTCCGCTACGAATCGCGCAAGGCCGACAAGACCGGGAACCTGCTCATAGACGGGAACACCTACGCCGCCGGGCCATCCTTCCATGGGCGTATGCTCACCGTCGGGCTGCGCCACGACGTGGTGCAGATCCTCGATGAGCACTCCGAGCCGGTCCGGTCCTTTGACCGGGTGTTCGGGCGGCAGGCCGAGACGATCTTCGACCCCGCGTCCCTGGTCCCACTGCTGGTGACCAAGCCCGGCGCGTGGGGCCATTCCCCGCTGCGGGCCCTGGTCACCGACCCGGTCCGCGACTGGCTCGATGCCGCGGCGCCCACTGAGCGTCGCCGCCTGCTCAACGCGGTGGACGCCGCGTCCGGGTCCACCGGCTTTGATGCCGCGATGGCCGCCGCCGACACGCTAATCCGGCGAGGTGACACCCCGGACATGGCGGCCCTGGGCATGCTCGCCCGCCGGCTGGCCCACGGCACCGAACCGGCGGCAGCAAACGTGGACTTGAGCGTCTATGACGCCTTCACCACCGTCAACACGAGCACGGGAGAAGTCGCATGAACCCAATCACCGTCCAAGACATCATCGAAGCGGGCAAGCATTCCTCGCTGACCGGCAGCGTGTTAACCGAATGGGCAGAGAAGGGCACCCCGAAGCAACGCGAATACCTCCACGGGGTGCTGATGGCCGAACACGAATCCCGGCAGGAATCACGCCGCCAACGGCTGCTGAAATCCGCGAGACTACCGGCCATGAAAACACTCACCGGATTCGACTACACCAGCGTCAGGTTCCCCGAGGACTACGGCCGTGAGCCCCTCGAGTCCTTGGACTTCATCAACCGGGCCCAGGATCTGGTCCTCTACGGGGACGTGGGCACCGGCAAAACACACATGGCCACCGCCCTGGTGGCAGCCGCCTGCCGGCAAGGTATCCAGGCACGCTTCTTCACCACCTCTTCCCTGGTCATGATGCTGCGGCGGGCCAAGGACGAGAACCGGCTGGACAAGGAGCTCGCTTCCCTGGCCAAGAATCAGCTCCTGGCCATTGACGAACTGGGCTATCTTCCGATCGACACCGAAGGGGCCAGACTGTTGTTCCAGGTCATCGCCGAGACTGTTGTTCCAGGTCATCGCCGACGGCTACGAAAAACGCAGCCTCATCATCACCACCAACCTGGAGTTCTCCCGCTGGGGAACGGTGTTCGGAGACGACAACATGGCCGCCGCCGTCATCGATCGGCTGGTCCACCACGGACGCCTCCTGCAATTCCGTGGCGAATCCTACAGAGTCAAGAACGCCCTCATGAAATAGGCCAAACCCCAACATGGCAGGAAACCGCGCCCACATGGCCGGATTCTTAGCGCTGAAATGGCCGACTTGAAGTTGACGAAACACAACTCTTCGCGGTAGCGCGCTCAACCGCCTACCGCGCCATCAAGCGCGCCAGCGACACCTCCGTCTAGAACCGAGAGATTCCGCCATCAGAAGCCGGAATTCGCACTGCCGCCCCTAAACGTGAATGTCCGTACCGATCCTCCTCAGACTCCGAGTTTGCCGCCGAGGCGTTCGCGCATGAGGATGCTGGCCTCGTTGAGGCCGATGATCAACACGACCCTGCCGTTGTGGTGGTACTTCTCGGTGATTGCGTCCAGTGCGGCGATGGTGGAGGCGTCCCAGAGGTGGGAGGCGTGCATGTCGATGACGACGTGCTCGGGGTCCTGTGCGTATTCGAACTGGGTGTAGAGGTCGTTGGAGGATGCGAAGAACAATTCGCCGTCCACCACGTAGGTCGCCGTTTCCTGGCCGTCGATCGTCTTGACGGAGCGTTCCACAGTGACGAAGTGGGCGACGCGGCGGGCGAACATGACCATGGCCACGAGCACGCCGACGCCGATGGCGAGGTTTCGGAACAGGATTGGAGACCCGAATGGCGGCAAAGACCAGCAGCAACACCATGCACATCGGTGAACTCGCTGACAGGACGGGGCTCTCGCTGCGGACTATCCGTCACTACGACGACGTCGGGCTGCTCCCTGCCACCGCCCGCACCGATGGCGGCTTCCGCGTGTACTCAGGGGACGACGTCGAACGTCTCATGGTCATCAAGCAGATGAAGCCCCTGGGATTCTCGCTGGAGGAAATGGCAGAGATCCTCAGCATCCTTGCCTCTCAGCACACAGAGGAACCGAACACAGCGGAACCGACGAGCGATGGGACGGACAGAATCGCCGAATTTCTCGAGAAGGCCGTTCACCAGCGGACCAAGATGGCCCGCAACCTGGCCCAGGCTGACGAATTCATCGAGAGGCTCAGCGTGCGGAGCTAAAGGACTGTGCGTGCGCTGCAAGGCCGCTCCTGGCCCTGGTGTGGCGGTTTTATCCGGTCAGGACCAGATCTTCGCCTTGGTTGCTGCCGGCGTTGGTGATGGCGAGCCTCAGCTCGGAGAGCACTTCGGCCGGTGTACCACCGGCAGCTAGTGGTGTGTCTCCAAAATAATCTATGAGACTTCCGTTAAACTGAAGGTATGTCGAATCCAGCTCCTGCTTTGGTGGTCTCCGATGGTCAGCGTGCCGCGTTGGAGGTGCTGTCGAAATCGCAGACGGCGTCCCATCGTGAGGTGCAGCGGGCACAGGTCTTGTTGTTGGCCGCGGAGGGGCTGGCCAATGAATCGATCGCGAAGGTCGCCGGGACAAGCCCGGGGACGGTGCGTGCGTGGCGGGACCGGTTCGAGGATGAGGGCCTGGCGAAGCTGGGGAAGGTCCGTGCCGGGCGGGGCCGTAAGCCCTCGATTCCGCAGTCGAAGATCGATGAGATCGTTGAGCTGACGCGGAACTCCAGGCCGGAAGGGCATACGCACTGGTCGGTGCGGACCATGGCCGCGAAGGTCGGGGTGTCCCCGGCGCAGGTGCAGCGGATCTGGGCCGCGCGGGGGCTGAAGCCGCACCGGGTGGAGGCGTTCAAGCTTTCCACCGATCCGCGGTTCGAGGAGAAACTCATCGATGTGGTGGGCCTGTATCTGAACCCGCCGGAGCAGGCGATCGTGTTGTGCATGGATGAGAAGTCCTCGATCCAGGCCCTGGACCGGACCCAGCCGTCACTGCCGATGAAGAAGGGCCGGGGCGAAACGATGACCCATGACTACAAGCGCAACGGCACGACCACCCTGTTCGCCGCCCTCGATGTGGCCACCGGCAAGGTCATCGGTTCCTGTCTGCCCAAACACCGGCACAACGAGTTCCTGACGTTCCTGAAGACACTCGAGAGGGAAGTCCCGGACGGACTGGAGGTGCACCTGATACTGGACAACTACGCGACACACAAACATGCCAACGTGAAGGCCTGGCTGGAGAAACATCCCCGGTTCCACCTGCATTTCACGCCCACCTCCTCGTCCTGGCTGAACCTGGTCGAGCGGTGGTTCCGGGAACTGACGGACAAGGCCCTGCGGCGCGGAGCGTTCCACTCAGTCCCGGACCTGATCACGGCGATCGAGGGATACCTCGCCGCCCACAACGATGAGCCCAAGCCCTTGGTGTGGACGGCGACAGCGGAATCCATCCTCGAAAAAGTCGCCCGCGGCCGCGTCGCACTCCAAGCCGTCAAGCAAAACTGAGACACACCACTAGTTCGGTGAATTGCGTGTATTCGGGAATCGATTGGTAGGCGGCACGGAATGAGTTGAGATCATCGAGGGTTTCCGCGTCCGTGCCGCGTGCCGACACTCTTCGGTGTGCCTGCTCAGGGTCAAGGACGAGGTGGAGGACCAGGTCAGGCTTTGGAAGCTTCCGGAGGAGGAAAGGAAGAAAACGTCCCCGGGGAAGGCCCCGGGCCTTGCGCAACGCCAGCTGGCAGTGCAAGTGCCGGTCCATGATGACCAGGCCCGGATACCTGTGGGCCCTGGCATGGGAAATCAGCACATTCGCAGTGCGGATAATTGTCTCCCAGGCATCCGCCAGGCGTGGATGGAACTGTACGCCGCACCTCGCGCTCAGCAGGGACATCCTGCGCCGGCCGGCATAGTTGCTGAGCAGGAGCGCGTCCCTGCCTGCCCGGCGGGAGGCAGCGACCGTCGCCCGTGCTGCCGTTGTTTTTCCTGAGCCATCAATTCCTGTCAAAACAATCAGCAAACAAACTCCTTCTCATGACGGGGCGTTCGAGCCCATCCGCCTACTACTTCAACGGTAGATGCCGCCGAATCGTCCCTAGAGCGTATTTATTCGGACAGCAGGCCCAGGACTTGGGCTACTTCCGGCCGATAAACCAGTCCTGGAGCTTCCGCAGCCGGGTCTGCAGCTGCTCCTCGTCGGCCTGCGCCACGGCCGGGCCGCCGCAGACCGTCCGGAGCTTGGTGTGGATGACCCCATGCGGCGTGCCGGTCCGGGCGGACCAGGCCGCCACGTTCTTGGCCAGCTCCGTGCGCAGGTCCATCAGCATCCGGTGGTCCGGGACGGCCGGCGCCGCGGCGGCAGCAGCACCAGCTGAAGCTGCCTGCGGGGCGCGGGCGTTCTTGCGGTTCAGCTGCTCGTGCTGGCGCTGGCGCAGCAGTGTGCCGACCTGTTCGGCGTCGAGCAGGCCGGGGATTCCGAGGAAGTCCAGCTCGTCCTCCGAGCCGACCTCGCCGCCGGTGCCGAACTCGCCGCCGTCGAACAGCACGCGGTCAAAGGAGGCCTGCGAGTCCAGGGCCTCAAACTTGCCCTTCGTGAGGCTGTCGGAGGCCTTCTCCTCCCGGTTCGCCTCGTCCATGAGCGAGTCTTCGGGATTGAACAGACCATCGCCGTCTTCCTTTTCCGGGCGGTCCAGGGCATGGTCCCGCTCGGCTTCCATTGAGTTCGCCAGCGCCATCAGTTGCGGCACCGAGGGCAGGAAGACCGACGCCGTCTCACCGCGCTTGCGGGCACGCACAAATCGTCCCACGGCCTGGGCGAAGAACAGCGGAGTGGACGTGGAGGTCGCATAGACCCCGACGGACAGCCGCGGGACGTCCACGCCTTCCGACACCATCCGGACGGCCACCATCCAGCGCTTCTCGCTGGCGGTGAATTCCTCGATCTTGCTGGAGGCCTTGGCGTCGTCGGAGAGGATGACGGTGGGCGATTCGCCGGTGATTTTCTTCAGCTGGCCGGCGTAGGCGCGCGCGTCGTCGTGGTCGGTCGCGATGACCAGACCGCCGGCGTCGGGAACGGTCCTGCGGACCTCACTGAGGCGTTTGTCGGCCCCGGCGAGCACCGCAGGGATCCATTCTCCCGTGGGATTCAGAGCAGTGCGCCAGGCCTGCGAGGTGACGTCCTTGGTGACCGCCGCTTCGCCGAGCGAGGCCGCCATTTCCTCGCCGCCGCTCGTGCGCCAGCGCATCTGGCCGGAGTAGGCCATGAACATGACCGGCCGGACCACATGGTCGCGGAGCGCCTTGCCGTAGCCGTAGGTGTAGTCGGCCTTGGAACGCCGGATGCCGTCGCGGTCCTCGGCATACTCCACGAACGGGATCGGCGAGGTGTCGGAGCGGAACGGCGTTCCTGTCAGGGAGAGCCGGCGGGCGGCGGGCTCGAAGGCCTCGCGGAGCCCGTCGCCCCAGGACAGGGCCTCGCCGCCGTGGTGGATTTCATCCAGGATGACCAGGGTGCGGGCCGCCTCGGTCTTGGCCCGGTGCAGCATCGGTTTGCTGGCCACCTGCGCGTAGGTGACCGCGACGCCGATGAAGCCGCGGCCATGCTGGCCGTCGGCGTTCTTGAAGTTCGGATCGATGGCGATGCCCACCTTGGCGGCGGCGTCGGCCCACTGGCGCTTCAGGTGGTCGGTCGGCGCCACGATGGTGATGCGGTTGACGACGCCGGCCTCGATCAGCATCGATGCCACCCGCAGCGCGAAAGTGGTCTTGCCGGCGCCCGGCGTAGCGACCGCGAGGAAGTCTTTCGGGTGGGTGCCGAAGTAGCTGTCGAGCGCTTCCTGCTGCCAGGCACGGAGCTTCGGCGCGGTGCCCCAGGCGGCCCGCTCCGGATACGCGGGAGGCAGTGTGGGGCCGCCAAAGAGTGTCTCTGTCACCTAGGTGCCCTCCATCCCGCGAATGTCTGCCGCTGCCGGAGAGACCCAATTAAGCACAAAAACACCAATCTTTTTCGGATGAACCGTAAGCATGTGCCGGGAGCGTGCCCCGGACACCGTGAACCACGCAGCACTTCACAACGCCGTGCGCAACTGCGCACGGAAGAATTAATGGCCCGCCGTGGGAGATCCCTCAGCCGGGGGCGGTCATGATGGTCACGCGCGGAAGCAGGGCGGCGGGCTGCGCCGCCCTGGGCGTGGTCTGCCTATTTGTCGCCGGAGCCCTTGCCGCCGTCGCTGCCCGGGCGGAGTCCGTCATAGACCTCTTTGCATTCCGGACAGACGGGGAACTTCTTCGGGTCACGGCCGGGGGTCCACACCTTGCCGCAGAGAGCGATGACAGGCTCCCCCGACAGTGCGGATTCCATGATCTTTTCCTTGCGCACGTAGTGCGAGAAGCGGTCCCGGTCACCCGGTTCCACCTCCTGGCGCAGTTCCTCGCGCTCGATCGTGGCCGTCGACGTTCCGGCTCCGGAGAGCTCGCGCATCGGGTCGTTTTCGAGAGGATCGGTCATGCTAGTCATGACACCCATCCTAGCCGCTGGAACGGACAGAATTGCGACGGTATTCCGACAACATCCCAACAACGGGGCCCTACAGGCCCTGCCAGGAGGGCTTGTTGTCATAGCTGTGCCGGTAATAATCGGCGAGCCGGAGCGAGGATGCGGCAGCCTCGTCCACCAGGATCGTGGCATGCGGATGAAGCTGCAGCACCGAGGCCGCGCAGATGGCAGCGACGGGGCCTTCGACCAGGTCGCGGACGGCCTGCGCCTTTTGCGCCCCGGTCGCAATGAGAATCACATGCCGGGCGTCCAGGATGGTGCCCAGCCCCTGCGTGACGACGTGGTGGGGCACCTCGGCGAGGCTTCCGAAGAACCGCGCGTTGTCCCGGCGCGTCTGCTCAACCAGCGTCTTGATCCTGGTCCGGGAAGCGAGTGAGGAACCCGGCTCATTGAAGCCGATGTGGCCGTCCGTGCCCACGCCGAGGAGCTGCAGATCCACTCCCCCGGCCTCCCGGATGGCATCCTCATAGGCCTGGCAGGCGGCGGGGATGTCCGCCGCCGCGCCGTCCGGCCCGTGCACGTTGGCCTCGCCGATGTTCACCCGCTCTGTGAATTCGCGCCTGATGACCTCGCGGTAGGACTCGGGATGCCCCGGAGGCAGGCCCACATATTCATCGAGGGCAAAGCCCCGTGCCTGGCTGAAGTCCAGGCCGTCCCGCTCATGCCGCAGCGCGAGCTCAGTGTAGACCGGAAGCGGGGAGGAACCGGTGGCCAGGCCCAGGACGGCACCTGGCTTGCGCCGGAGCAGCGCCTCGATCGCGTCCGCCGCGAGCATGGCGATCGCCTTGCTGCCGGGAAGGATGACGACTTCCATGGTCCGGGCCCCTCTCCTGGTGTAACGCTGCCGTGCAGCCATGGTTCGCTGCATCTCGGGTGCCTTGCGTTACTGGCAGGCTATCCCACAGCGGTTCGACGGCACAGCCGTCCAATATCGTCAACGGTTGACGGCCAGCTGTGCCAGCAGCTCCGGCCCTCGTGCGTCGAGCCACTTGCCGCCCAGCCGGACGCCGCCCGCAAACAGCGCCAGGCCCAGGACCGGCCCGAGGACCAGGTTGATCCAGCCAGGCACCGCGCTTCCCGTGACGAGCTGTGCAGCCACGAGTGCCGCTTCCGGTGCCACCAGGAGCAGGAGCGCCGCCATGCCGCCGAACTGCACCGCCATGGTCTGCGCCACGTTGCCCGGCGGCTTCTTGAAGGGGCTGTCGCCCGGGAGCGGAACGGTGACGGTGTAGCGCGCCGAGACCACCGAGGACAGGCCCATGCCGCTGAACAGGACGCCGAGGGAGAGCCCCAGCACTCCCGGCAGCAGGACCCAGTCCCCGCTGAACAGGAACGGCAGGATGCTGAACGCCAGCGCCACGGGCAGCGCGAAGACCAGGCACGCCACGGCCCGGCCGAGCCTGTCGTGGACTCCGCGCACGCCGGTGGACAGGTGCAGGGCAAAGGCCGTGCTGTCGTAGGACACGTCAGAGGAGATGGACCAGGCCAGCAGGAACGCGGTCAGCGGGCCGATGAAGACCAGCATCCCGTAGGACCCCGTCTGGCTGGCCTGGAACATCAGCAGCACCGGCAACAGCGGGACGACGACGAGGGCTCCGGCGTAGCGGGGGTCGCGCAGCCAGTAGCTCAGCGAGCGGGCAGCGACCGCTCCGGTCGGCGTCGCCGGGAACCGGGCGAAGAGTCCCAGCCCGCCCGCCCGTTTCTTGGCGCTGCCGGCGAAGGGCGGGGTGACGAGGGCGCGCTGCAGCAGGAGCTTCCAGCACAGGGCCAGCCCGGCGACGGTGGCCAGCGAGATGACGAACTTGCATGCCGCGGCCCCGTAACTGCCCGCGGCCAGCTCGCCGCCGAGCGACCAGGCAGCCCCAGCGGGAGTCCAGGACAGCGAGCCGGCCAGTTCTGCCAGGAAATCGCCGGAGCCCGCGATACCTTCGGCGACGCTGGCCACGATCGGCCCCGTCAGCACCAGCGGGATCAGGAAAACGATGGCGCTGACGTCCTTGAAGCGGCGGGAAGCGGCCAGTCCTGCCGTCGCCGTCGTGACCACCTTGGACAGCAGAACACAGCTCAGCACGCCGAGGACGGCCCCCGCGAGGGCGCCTCCCGCGGCCGGGATGCTCCGGGACCAGGTGCCCACGGTGGCCAACGCCACGAGCGAGGTGGCCACGCCCGGGATCCCGACCAGGCCGCCCAGTGCCAGACCGGCCAGCAGCTGCGGCATCGGCACGGCGGAGGTGGTGAACCGTGCCGGGTCCAGGGTCATGTCCGCGGCGGAAGCCGCCACCGGGATGATGGCCCAGCCCAGCAGTGCCGCCGCACCGCCGAGCACCACGACAGTCTGGGCCAGCGCGATGTCCGCCTGGCGAAGGAACAGCAGCACGGTGATGCCCAGCCCTACAATTCCCAGCGCATACAGGGCCCCGATGCCGAGGCCCACGAGCTGCCAGGGACTGCGCCGGACGCTGTTGCGCAGCAGGGTGAGCTTGAGCCTCAGAAGGTGCGCAACCATTCCAGCCCCTCTGTGTGGCTGCGGCCGCCGACCAGCTGGACGAATCGGTCCTCCAAGGACTCGCCGGCCCGGACCTCGTCCACCGTGCCGGCCGCGAGCAGCCGGCCCGCGGCCACGACGGCGACGTGGTCGCACATCCGCTGGACCAGGTCCATGACATGGCTCGAGACAATGACGGTGCCGCCGGACGCCACGTAACGGTCCAGGATGTCGCGGATGTTTGCTGCGGAGACGGGGTCCACGGATTCGAAAGGCTCATCGAGCACCAGCAGCCGCGGCGCGTGGATCAGGGCCGAGGCGAGGGCAATCTTCTTGGTCATGCCGGCGGAGTAGTCCACCACCAGCGTGGCGGCGTCCTGGCCCAGGTCCAGGGCGGAGAGCAACTCCTTGACCCGGGACGCCACCACGTTCTTGTCCATGCCGCGCAGCAGCCCGGCGTAGCTCACGAGCTGCTCGCCGGTCAGCCGGTCAAAGAGCCGGACGCCGTCCGGCAGGATGCCCATCAGCTTCTTGGCGTCCAGGGGCCGCTGCCAGACGTTCACTCCGTGCACGAGCGCCGTGCCGAACTCGGGCCGCAGCAGACCCGTGGCCATGGACAGCGTCGTGGTCTTGCCTGCCCCGTTGGGGCCTACGATTCCGTAGAACGAGCCGGCCGGAACGTCCAGGCTGATGCCGTCGACGGCGATCTTCTCGCCGAAGCGCTTGGCGAGCCCGCGCAGCGACAGGGCGGGAACCGGCGGGGCCGACAGATTCGACGCCGGCAGGTTCTCAGGGGCATGAGGATCCGGTTGCTGATAAGTCATGTCGTTAGACTAACTGCCGCCGGGCGGGAAAAGGATCGTCCGAAAGGCGTACTCCGGGCGGTCCTTACCGGGGCGTGCTCCCCTGCGGACGCAGACTCCGGAACCGGTCTCCCGGTCCCGGCCCTTAGAACGAGTGGCGCGGCCTGGCCCGCTCGTACTGCGGGGGCCAGGCCAGCTCGTGGCCCAGCTCAAACGCCGCCCGCAGCCACCAGTGCGGGTCCCGGAGCGCGGCCCGGGCGATGAAGACGCCGTCCGCCTGGCCGGTGGCCACGGCGTGCTCGGCCTGGCCGGCCGAGGTCAGCAGGCCGACGGTGCCGGTCCGGACACCGGTTTCGCGCCGGATCCGGGCGGCGAAGCCGGTCTGGTAGCCCGGGCCCACCGGAATCTGCTGGTGCGCCACGGCGCCGCCGCTGGAGACGTCAACGAGGTCCACGCCGTGTTCCGAGGCGGCCCTGGCCATCCGGACCGAGGCCTCGGCGTCGATCCCGCCCTCGGCCCAGTCGGAAGCGGAGATCCGCAGCAGCAGCGGCATGGAATCGGGAATGACCTTGCGCACGGCATCCACAACGGCGAGGGTGAGCCGGTTCCGGCGTTCCTCGTCGCCGCCCCAGGCGTCGGTCCTGTCGTTGACGAGCGGGCTCTGGAACTGGTGCAGCAGGTAGCCGTGCGCGCCGTGGATTTCGATGGTGTCGAAGCCCGCGTCGACGGCCCGGACGGCACTGGCGGCGAAATCGGCGATCACGCCGTCGATCTCCTCCGCCGTCATGGCCGAGGGCGCCGCATAGCCGTCAAAGGCACCGGTGCTGGGGGCCACGGTCTCCCAGCCGCCGTCGGCGGCGGGGACTGAGCCCTGCTTCCCGGAAAACGGCCAGTAGGAGGACGACTTCCGGCCGGCGTGCGCCAGCTGCGTGCCGATCTTGGTGTCCCCGGTTCCGTGGCGGTGCACGAAGGAAGTGATCCGCTCCCAGCCTGCAGCCTGCTCGTCGTTGTAGAGGCCGGCGTCCCGGGGACTGATCCGGCCTGCGGCGTTCACCGCTGCCGCTTCGGTGAGGATGAGGGCCGCGCCGCCGGTCGCGAAGGAGCCCAGATGCATGAGGTGCCAGTCGTTGGGGACGCCTTCCCCGGTCTCCGGCCCGCAGCTGTACTGGCACATCGGCGAGACCCAGCCGCGGTGCTGCAGCCGCAGGGAGCGCAGTTCCAGCGGCGTGAACAGGGCCGACGCCATCAGAAGAGCACGCGGGCAAGGTTCTGGCGGGCCTTTGCGACGCGGTCATCATGGATGCCCACGACGTCGAACAGCTCCAGCAGGCGGACCCGGGCGGTCTCGCGCTCGGGGCCGAAATTCCTGCCGATGAAGGAGACGATCCGGCCGAGGCCGTCCTCGACGTGGCCGCCGGCGACGTCCAGATCCGCCACGCCGAGCTGGGCGTCCAGGTTGTCCGGCTCGTCGGCGGCCAGGGCGCGCAGGGCGTCGGTGTCCGCGGCGGAGAGCGGCTGGAGGCGGCCCATCAGCTCCACCTGAGCCAGTCCGGCCTTGGCCTCTGCGTCCGCCGGCATCTCCAGCAGGGCCTGCCGGTAGGCAGCGGCCGCCGTTGCGTAGTCCCCGGCTTCGATGGCGTCGAACGCCTCCTGGTGCAGGGGCGGCAGGGGCGGAGCCTCGGCCTCGTCCGCCCCCGGGCCACCGGCACCGATCCGCCCGGACACACCGTTGGCGGCGGCAACCTTGAGCAGTTCATCGAGCAGGCTGCGGATCTGCTGTTCCTCTGCGCCGCCCTGGAACAGGGGAACCGGCTGGCCCTTGACCACCGCGACGGCGGTCGGGACGGCCTGGACCTGGAAGGCCTGGGCGAGCTGCGGGAAGGCCTCAATGTCGGCGGCGCCCAGCACGAGCTGGCCGTCGTAGCTGTCCACGATCTGGGCCAGGTCGTCCACGAGCTGGCCGGAGCCCGGTGAATAGGGGGCCCATAGCGCGATCACCACGGGGACCTGGGCGGAGAGCTCCACGAGTTCCTGGAAGTTGGCCTCGGTGACGTCCACCCGCAGGGGGCGCACTGAGTTTTCCGTTCCGTCGGCCCCCGTGCCGTCGGCCCCCGACGCGCCGGCTCCCGGGGCCGGGGAACCCGTCCCGCCTGGGGCGGCAGGACCGGCGGCGGGACCCCCGGCAGGGGGCGCTGGCGGCCGCTGCTTCAGCGAGGAGAGGTCGACGGCGCCCCGCAGGTTGAGCGGGTTGGCGGCAGCTGGCGGGACCGGGCGGGAAGCTGGCGAAGTCATAGCTCCACTCTAACCACTGCGGCCCCGCCCGTTAGCACCCCGACGCCCGTCACCACCCGAAAACGCAGCGGCACGGCGGCAGCGGCCCGGCCGCTGACGCTGTTACGGCTACTGCTACTGCTACTGCTACTACTGCTACTGGCGCAGGGGCTACTTGAAGCTTGCCCCGACCAGGCCACGGGTGGCGGCAATGAGCTTCATCGGATCCGTGGACCCAGCCGGCGGAACGTAGACCGCCATGGACTCGGCAAAGTTCAGCACCATGCCGGTGCTCGTTTCCTTGCCGCCCGCGAGGGCAGCCGCGTCATCGCCGATCGTCAGCTTGTCACCGGAAGCCTTGGGAGTGCCGTCGAACCCAAAGTTCAGCCTCCCCAGCACAAGAGCGCCGCCGTCGGCGGTGCGGAACACGACGGTGCTCTCCGGGACCACCTTGTGCGTGAAGGCGAAGGTGCCGTTGACACCGGAGTTGACCGCGTCCGCCTGGTAGGCGAGCGTGTCCGCGATGTACGGGGAGGACTCTCCCTCCACGAGCTTGTCCTTGAACGCGGAATCGGCGCTGGTCAGGCGGTCGCCCAGCCCGGCCAGCGCTTCCTCACCGCTGTACAGGAGCCCCGACTTGTCGGACGGTGCAAGCGTCTCGGTGCCGTCCCTCGCGATGGCCGGGAACGTGGTGCCCGGCTGCAGCGGCGTGGTGGCAACGAGTTTGTAGTTCTCCCGCGGTGAAGGCTGGGTGAGCGTGAGCAACTGCGGGACGACATTGCCTTCGCCTTGTGTCACCGCCAGGACCGAGCGCGGCCAGCTTCGCTTGCTGGTGACGACCGTGGTCAGGAGCTTGGTCGCCCGGACCGGCATCCTCGCCTCGTAGGAGCCGACCTGGGAACGGATCTTGTAGTTCGCCGTGCGGACTTCGAGCTCTGTCTGCGCCACTCGCGGCTCGAGTTTGGAGGCGTCCTTCGCTGCATCGCCGGCGTCGACCGCCCCGGCAGCCTGCTCGAGGATCCGGCGGAACTGCACATCGATCAGCACCGGAGCGTCCGGAGCCGTGTCGGCAGCGGCGGACGACGGCGGCGCGGGAGCGGCGCTGGTCGAGGTGCCCGGGGCCTGCGCGGGGGTCTGGCTGGCCTGCGCGGCCACGCCGGTGCCGGCGACGGCGGAAGCCGTCAGTACGGCCAGGACCGCGCCGGACCGGCGTAGGCGCCGCCGCGCGGTGCGCGGACCGGCAGCGCTGTTTTCGGCCGGATCCTTGGGTTCCACCGTCGGGATGGCGGATGTTGTACCGGCTGCTGTATCCCCGGCCGGGGCGGCTGGCGTGCGTCCGGCGGCCTTTGCCCCCGGACGGTGACGGAACCGGTTGCCGCGAGAACCGCCCTTGCCGTTTCCGGCACCGGGCTTGGGCTTCGGGACCAGCAGCGCGGCACCGGCGACGATCAGCAGGCCGCCGAGCACCATGAACGGTATGGCCCATGGAGTGGAGGTGTCATTCGGGAACGTCATGGTGATCGACGTCGGGGCCGGTTTGGTGCCGTCCGTCGCGAGCAGGAGGGACCAGTCGCCATCGGCCGGGGGCGTCCACGAGTAGTTCATGTCGCCGCTGGCGTTCTCGGTGGTGACCCACAGGTCGGAACCGGCGGGCGACGGCGCGGTTGCTTCGCCGTCGGTATGCGTCAACTGCAGCGCCTTGCCGTCGTCGGAGACCCCCGAAACGGTGTTGTGAGCGGTCGGGCCGACCCACGCATCGACGTCGTCCGGCCGGCCGGCGGCCAGCATGAAGCTGCCCTCCCCCTTGACCTTGATCTTGACCGTGCCGCCGTGGAGTGTGCGCAGCTTCTCGTCGAAAACGGTCAGCGGCGCCGCGGCGGCGTCGGCAGGGGCGGTAGCCGTGACGGTCTCGGCCGGAGCCCAGAATGTCTTCTGGCCGATTCCCGCCAGCAGTGTCAGGAGGCCCAGCAGCACTAATGCAACTGCAGTCTTGAAACGCAAAATATTACCTATCATCAGCGGACACTTAACTTCAATAGTAACCATTTTGTTACCCGGGAGTCAGATCGGCAGATTTGTCAAGCCCTCCGGCTGCGAGCCCGCAAGCAACAGACCCGCGCGCTAGCAAGCCTGCTGATAGTCTTTGCGGTGATCATCACATCCGGCCCGCGACCGCGGCTCCGCAGGGGACAAACAGAGATAAAGGGCTTCAACGCAGTGAGTGAACACACGGATTCGTCCCCCGCAGGACAAGAACAAAGCCAAGAATCCGAATCCGACGGACGCGAACACGAACGCGGACCCAGGGAACACGGACGCGGACCCCAACAGCAGGTTTCGAACCGCCGGGCCGCTGTGGCTGGAGTGCTCATCACGCTGGCGCGCCGCCTGCGCCAACCCCTCCCGGGGGCCCAGCCGCGGCTCCGTTTCGAAATGCCGCCGGAGCATGAAGCGGAAGCCCCGACGCCGGAGATGGAGAGCAGCGCCCGCTTCGGCGACCCCGGACCGCGCATGTCCTCCCAGCACCCCCTCTACGTCGGGTTCATGGGGACCGTCGGCGTCGGCGTTGCCCTGCTGGTGTACTGGATCGGATCCAACACCACCCAGTTGCTGCTGTGGATCGTGGCCGCGCTGTTCATCGCCCTCGGCCTGGACCCCGTGGTGCGCTGGCTGGAGGGCAGGAAGGTCCCCCGGGCCGCCGGCATCGTGGTGGCCGTCTCTGCCCTGACCCTGGCCGTGGGCGGCTTCTTCGCCACCCTCATCCCGACGATCGTCCAGCAGGTGACCCAGATCGTGCAGCAGGCGCCGCGCTGGATCCAGGACTTCATCGACTCGGACTTCTTCCGAAGCGTCGACAACCAATTCGGCGTGCGGGAACGCATCACCCAGGAACTCGAAAAGTTCGTCAATAACCCGGAGGCGATGGGCGGCATCTTCGGCGGCGTCGTCGGCTTCGGCTCCACCGTGGCAAACGGCCTGTTCGGGGCGCTGATCGTCCTGGTCCTGAGCCTCTACTTCCTGGCCGCCCTGCCTGCCATGAAAAAATGGGGCTACCGGCTGGCGCCACGGTCCCGGCGGGCCCGGGTCGAGGCCCTCTCGGAGGAAATCACCGGCTCGGTCGGCAACTACGTGATCGGCCAGGCCGTCGTCGCCCTGCTGAACGCCACCTTCGCGTTCATCGTGATGTCGATCGTCGGCGTCCCGTTTGCCGTGCTGCTCGCGTTTGTCGTGGCCTTGCTGGCCTTCATCCCGCTGGTCGGCGGCATGATTGCCGGTGTGCTCGTGACGCTGATCGCCCTGACCGCGGGCTGGCAGACGGCCGTCGTGTACGCGATCTGCTACTTCGCCTACCTGCAGTTCGAGGCCTACTTCATCTCGCCGCGCGTCATGCAGAAGGCCGTCGCGGTGCCGGGCGCCGTGGCCGTCATCTCGGTGATCGCCGGCGGCAGCATTCTCGGCGTCCTTGGTGCGCTGATCGCCATCCCTACTGCCGCGGCGATCATGCTGCTGGTGAAGGAGCTCTTCATTGTGCGCCAGGACAATCACTGACGGGAAGTTGCCTCAGGCGTGCGCCGTGGCCACCGGGCCGTCCCATTCCTGCGGCAGCGCAGTACCCGATCCGCCGGCCCCGCCGGATCCACCGGGAAGGACCTCGTCCACGATCTCGTTCAGGACGCGGCCCGCGTACTTCTCGCCCACCCACAGGTGCTTGGCGCCGTCGACGCCTACCACACGGGCCTGCGGCACCAGGCTGAAGCGCTCCGCCGCGGCGGCCGGCTGCAGGTAGTCGTCGTGTTCCGGAACCAGGACCTTCAGCGGCTTGCCTGAGCCGGCCCATTCCTTGAGGTCCGCATCGGTGGCGCGGTGCAGCGGGGGCGAAAGCAGGATGGCGCCCTCGATCTTGGAAGCCACCGGCCCGGACGCCCCGTACATCAGGGCGAGCTCCGTCCCGAACGACCAGCCCACCAGCCAGCGGTTCGGCAGCCCGCGGTCCACGGCGAACTGTACGGCGGCCTCGACGTCGAGGCGTTCGCCGATGCCCTCTTCAAATGCCCCTGAGCTGGTGCCGCGGGGCGAGGCCGTGCCCCGGGTGTTGAACCGGAGCACGGCGATTCCGGCCAGGGCGGGCAGGCGGTAGGAGGCCTTCCGGTAGACGTGGGAGTCCATGAACCCGCCGTGCGTCGGCAGGGGGTGCAGGGTGATCAGGGTCGCCTTGATCTCGCCGGATTCGGGCACCGCCAGCTCGCCGACCAGCCGGTGGCCGTCCCCGGTGCGGAGCTCCACGTTTTCCCGATGCGCCGGGAGCACGGTGGAGGCGCGGATCGCGGTGGGTTCGGAAGGCTGGCTGAAAACGTACGACGCCGGGTCAAAAGTCATGCTGTCCAGCTTAGCGAAACCGGTTAGCGATACCGGTAGCTGCGCGAGGTCCAGCAGTTCGAATGCCAGTGCCGGCGCTCGGCCAGACCGGCGGCCGCACCGAAGATATGGTCTTCGGACCAGACCACAAGATGCGCCACCCCCGGCAAAACAGCGGTGAAGCAGCCCGGGCAGATATAGCTCTTCTCGGCCCGCGCCGCCGTGATGGCGCGGACCATCCATTCCCCGTCCGGCGCACTCTCCCGGCGGGCAAATCCCGAGCGTGCGCGCTCCAGGTCCAGCTCCGGCACCGGCCCGCCCTTGGCCCCGGGCCTCGCGGTTTTTCCGGCGGCCGTTCTTCCGGCGGCTGTTCTTCCGGAGACGGCTCGGCGGGGTCGGTTGGAACGGGGCATGCTTCCATTCTGCCCCAGCCCGGATGCCTCCCGCTCCCTCCAGACGGTAGTGTTGACCGGGTGCGTTTAGTCATAGCCCGATGCTCTGTCGATTATGTCGGCCGGCTCAAAGCCCATCTTCCGCTGGCCACCCGCCTCCTGCTGGTCAAGGCCGACGGCTCCGTCCTTGTCCACTCGGACGGCGGATCCTATAAACCGCTGAACTGGATGAGCCCGCCGGCGTCCCTGCGCGTCTCCACCCCGGACGAGGTGGACGTCGAGGTCGGTGTGATCGAGCAGTGGACCGTCCAGTCCGCCAAGACCGACGACCGGCTGATCATCAACATCCATGAGCAGCTGCATGAGACTTCCCACGAACTGGGCCAGGACCCGGGCCTGATCAAGGACGGGGTCGAGGCAGACCTGCAGCGTCTCTTGGCCGACCAGATCGAGCTTCTCGGCACCGGCTTCTCCCTGATCCGCCGCGAGTACTTCACCGCGATCGGACCCGTGGACATCCTGGCCCGGGACGCCGACGGTGCCACCGTGGCCATCGAGCTAAAACGCCGAGGCGACATCGACGGCGTCGAGCAGCTCACGCGGTACCTGGAACTGCTGAACCGCGACCCGCTGCTGGCCCCGGTGCGCGGGATCTTCGCCGCCCAGCAGATCAAGCCGCAGGCCAAGGTCCTCGCGAAGGACCGCGGCATCGACTGCATCACCCTCGACTACGACGCCATGCGCGGTGTCGACGACGTCGAGTCCCGGCTCTTCTGAGGCCACGCCGCCAGCCCGTTCCCAGTAACCCAGCGGCCTTGACGTGGTCCGCGGGCATGGCGGAGCCGCAATTCTTACCAACGTTTTGTCATGCCGTCAGAAGGAAAAAATCTTGCGCACCCAGCGCGGAAAACTCCCATGCGCGCCAAGACAGGCAGTCCCATATTTCGAGTAGAGCAGGCCTTAGGTGTGCGTCGCGGCGTCGGCTTTGACCTGTTGGTGGACGATGTAGGAGCGCGCGGCAGGACTAAGGAGGTCTGCGCTGGACTCGTTGATCCGCTCGACGAGGTTCTCCGTCTCATCCAGCACGTCGCCGGCCGCCCAGGCTTGGGCGCGGGGGCCCTTGCCGATGTTGCGGAGCACGCCGGCCTCCTCCAGCTTCGCGATGGCGTTGTACGCCGCCTGTGGGGTGCAGTCCGCGCGTTCAGCGGCGAGCCCGGCGGTGAGGAGCGGCTGGCCGAGCAACGAGTCGATCAGCTTCAGGGCTGCGGAGCCCGAGCGGGGATTTACGGCGTCCCTCCACTGCTGGGGTAGCCCGGCCAGGGTGGTGGCCGATTCGGATGCAGCCCGGCAGGCAGAGAGCGCGCAGCGGGCGATGTAGTCCACGAACAGGTCTGCCTCCCCGTCCCTGTAAGCGCCGAGGAGCGCGAAGTAGGTGTCGCGGCTGGCCATGAAGGCCGATGCGATGGGTACGATTGCGGCGGTCGTGACCCTCCGGTAGCGGAGAACCGCGTTCAAAAGGGCCCGCCCTAGTAGTACTTAGTTAGGTTGGAGCTCGCGGTTGGCAGTAGGGGCAGTAGCCGGTCCGGACGGCGACGAGGTGTTGGAGCTCGCGGAGGATGCCGTAGAGACTCAGGCTGCCCCAGGCGCTTTTGGGCGTGTCAGGCGCAGCGTGGTGATGAAGAGGTGGGCGGCGGTGACGAGGGTGGCGTGGTGGTGCCAGCCCAGCCAGGTGCGGCCTTCGAAGTGGTCGAGGCCGAGACCGGTCTTCAGTTCGCGGTAGTCGTGCTCGATGCGCCACCGGATTTTGGCGATCCGGACGAGTTCCTTCAGCGGTGTCGTCTCCGGCAAGGTGGAGAGCCAGTAGTCGGTGGGCGCGGGTGCGCCTTTGGGCCATTCGGCGAGCAGCCACTCGGCGGGGAGGGAACCGTCCTCGGCGCGGGGGATATCGCGGTTGGCTGCCCGGACCCGCAGTGCGATGAACCTGGAGGTCATCGACGCGGGTTTGTTGCTGGTGGTGGACTTGGTGCCGTGCCGCCAGGTGACCTGATGTAGCTTCCGGCGGCCGGCGTCCATGACGAGGTCTTTGAGTGACTTTGGGGCGTCCAGGTATCGGCGCTGGTTTGAGCGGGGGCCTTTGCCGGCGTACTCGGCCACGCCGATGGCTGCGTCTTGGAGGTGCGCGGTCGTCGAGTGCTTGACGGCGACCATGTAGGGGATCGTTCGTTCGCTGAGCCCGGACCGGAACGCGGTGATCTCGCCATAGCCGGCGTCCCCGACCATGATCGGGGGCCGGTACCCCCAGGCGCCGAGTTCGTCGATCATTTCCAGCGCCATCGCCCACTTCGTACGATGGCGTTGCATCTCGGGGATCTGCGCCTTGGCCCGGCGGGCGGCGATCATTTCGGCGTGGGCGTTCGTGTCTGCGGACGTGTCATCCCAGGCTTCCGGCACATAGAGCCGCCAGTCCAGCGGGCAGGACGCCTGGTCGGTGGCCGCGTGGATGCTGACGGCGATCTGGCAGTTGCCGATCTTGCCCAGGGTGCCCGAATACTGCCGGGCAACGCACGGCGAGGAGCCGCCGTCCTTCTTGAAACCGGTATCGTCAACCACCCACGCGTCGGGGCCGATCACCTCGACGGCCTTGCGCACCAGGACCCGGCGGACCGGCTCGAGCTTCCACGGCGAGGACGAGACGAACTGCTGCAGCTGCTGGTAATCGACCCCGAGCCGGCCGCCCATCGGCTGCATCGATTTCCGCCGCCCGTCCAGCATCAGACCGTGCAGATACAGGTTCCCCTTGTTCCGCTGATCCTTACGCGGAAGCGACGCGAACACATCCTGAACGAACGCTTCCAGTTCCGCTTTGGTCTCGGCAAGCTCATCCGGTTTCATGCCTCGAAAATTAACAGGATCGGTCAGGGATTAAAAGCCGCCACGCCGACCTAACTAAGTACTACTAGGCGACCGTTGCCGTCGGTATAGGGGTGGATCGTCTCGAACTGGGCGTGCGCTATCGCGGCCTGCGCGAGAGCGGGCAGGTCCTTCCTGTCGCAAAAGTCATGGAGATCGGCCATCAGGGTCACGACGCGGCCCGGCTCCGGAGGAACGAACAAGGCACCACGAGGGGTATGGTCTGAGCCGCCGATCCAGTTCTGCTGATCGCGCAACCCCCCTGCGAATTTCTGGTTCAGCGCGTCCGGCCGCATCAGGATGGCGTGAGCGTGGTTGAGGTTCGCTGGATCAGCCGGATTGGTCCTCTCCCCCACGGAAATCAGGTCCTCGATGGCCGCGGCCGCCGCGAGGGTCGATATGGCGGCGTCCGAGCTCCTGATGCCAAGCGTCGCGCGTGCCAGGGCCAGCGGCGTGGACTGTACAAGCTCGATCTTCGAGGAAGACTCGGCCTCGTTGCGCAGCAGGAACCCGCATAGAGGGGCGAGCACCTGGCCAGCCGTCGCATCAAGCCGGACGATCTCCGCGATCGCCTCCTCGGCCACCGTGGCCGTCTTGGCCGAAGAGCGCCATTCCAGATCGGAAATGAACGCAGGGATACTAGCGTCATATCGGCGGAAGTGTCGGTCAGCTTTCGGCCCTTGGTCGGAGGGCTCCCATGGCAGCGTTTCGTACCTTAGTGCGGGCCAGGTATCCATAGGAGTGCCTCCTGAGTGATGTCGACCAAACTTGAAAGTCTGTGGCATAGTTCAAGTTTAGCTGTCAAAACTTTACGAAAGCGCCGGTAATTCAAGTTGGCGGCTGCGCGGACTCGGGCTGCCACCGGCCTGCCCGACGGCCCGTTCAGGCCTGGCCCCACCGCTGTCCCTGTCAAAGACGGAGTCGCTTTCGAAGGTAATGCGCCGGGCAATGGCTGGCGCCGCTTTCCTGGCACCGCTTTCCTGACACCGGCACCGTTCCGGGAATTCGTTCCCGCTCGGGTTCGTCCGTTCTTTGTACAAAATTTATGGAATTCTCTGCCGCGCCCGTTGACCTGACGCAACTGGCATGAAATTCTTATACGAGTCTTTGTGTAGGTGTTTTTTCATGCTCGCAAGACATGTTGCGAGCGTGAAGCTCCTGCCGCCGAAGCCCGGTTGTCCCGGTCCGAAAGCCAAGGTTCTTCTCGCAGAGTGACCAAGTCCGGCGCGAAGTGTGCCGGACTTAAACAAGATCCACAATGAGGAGAAATACAATGGCACAGGGAACCGTCAAGTGGTTCAACGCTGAAAAGGGCTTCGGCTTCATCACCCCGGATGACTCCGATGGCGATGTCTTCGTTCACTACTCCGAGATCCAGACCGGTGGCTTCAAGACCCTCGACGAGAACGCTCGCGTTCAGTTCGAAATCGGCCAGGGCGCCAAGGGCCCCCAGGCTACCGGCGTTACGCTCGTCTAGTCACGCACTTCTAGTCGCGCACGGGGAACTGCCTGAGGCAGGCTCCGAGCGGAAATGATCCCCGGCATTAGTGCCGGGGATCATTTTTTGGCCTCTTTGAACACCTCGTTGAACGCCTCGTTGAACGAAGTCTCAATTCGCATTCCCGCCGGACAGCGCGGAATGACCCGGCCCGCAATGGGGCCCGCTCGCGCAATTAGCGCACGAGGGTCCGGAGCAGCCGCGCGCTCTGCCGCACCGACAGGCCGGGAAGGTAGGCCCGGCTCAGGGCCCGTCCGATGGCAGGCAACTGCAGCGGGTCCTGGTAATAGAGGTAAAGGGTACGGTAGTCGGGTTTAAACCTTGATTTGAACGTGGCGAGGGAACGGAATCCATAAACCGGTTCCAGCGCCAAGCCCACCACGTCCAGGATGCCCGCCAGGCCTTCGGGTTTGCTGGCGGCCGCCTCCTTGGCGAGCGGCGATCCGGACAGCGAAATTACCTCCACCGAGCTCCGTAGCTCCTGCACGGCGGAGGCGATCAGGAACTCCATCACGCCGGGGAACGCCTCGCCGCGCCTGCGCATGAAGTCCAGGGTCCAGCTCACGAGGTTTCCGTCCTCATACACCGGCAACCAGCTGGTGACGCCCTGCACCTGCCCGTCGGCATCCACCGCAAGGCAGCAAAGCACATCGTCGTCGTCGAGTTCGTCAATTCCCCCCAGGGTGAAGCCCATCTCGGGGACTGACTTCTGCGCAGCCCATTCTTCGGAGACCTCGCTCAGCTGGGCGCGCAGCGGCACCGGGAAGTCGCTGTAGCGGCCCCAGACCGCCTGAACGCCCGTCTTTGCGGCCCGGTTCAGGGCGGTCCGGACGTTTTGCCATTCCTTGCCCTTGAACTCGAGTTCGCGCACGGCCAGCCTGGTTTCCTGGGCCACGGCCACCCGGCGGAAGCCGCGCGACTCAAGGGTCGGCCACAGCCCGTCCGTGCAGGAGTAGAAGCACGGAATGAGGGCGTGCTCCGCGCAATAGCGCATGAACCCGGTTGCCGTGTCCTGGTGCAGCGCGGCCGGGCCGAACGGGCCGGCAAGGGTCAGCGCGACATTGCCGTGTTGCTGGTAGGCGACCCCGCTGCGCCGGTCCGGAGCGAACCAGTACTTGTTCGGTTCCCAGAGAGCCATCCAGGACAGCGCGTCGCCACCCTGCCGGATCAGGCCGCGGGCCACGTCCCGGTCCCCCGAGCCTGCATCGGTGCGGTGCAGCCGGCGCAGCAGGACCAGCCACACCGCGGCCAGGGCAACAACCCAGAACATGATGCCGGAGTATGCGAAGAGGAAGGCCTCGAGGGCGTTGCGGTTCTGGAAGATGCGGTTGTAGGCACCGGGGATCGGAAGCGGCAGGTACTGCCGGGCCAGCTCGGCGGCCAGTCCCTGCAGGCCGCCGTCGCGGTCCATGCCTCCCGCGGCGAGCCAGGCCGCGGTGTAGCCGGCCGCCAGCAGCAGCCAGGTGCCGCCCACCACCACGCCGAGGGTGCGACGGGCCCGGGGGGTGGTCTCGACGCGGAACTGCCGGCGGTTGGCCCAGAGCAGCACAACCAGCAGCAGCGGGACCGCTACGAGTGGCAGCACGTGGACAAACCCGGACCCCATCACCGCGGTATGGGGCCGGCTGTTCGGGTAGTGCGGAATCCGGGCAAACAGGGCGAGGTACACCGCCGCCATCGCCGTCACCGCGAGCTGGACGATCACGGCGATCCGGAGGGCGACCCGGCGGCCGTGCCGCATGCCGTCCGCGCAGATGAGCAAAAGCACCACGGGCACTACCGCCAGCGCGAGGCCCAGCGGGCCGGCGAAGCCCGCCCGGCCGACCTCGAGGCATCCGACGTCGATGGTGCCGCCGCAGTTCTGCTCCAGCTGGCTCAGCGTGGGCAGGGGGTTCAGGACAACATCCCGCAACAGGGCCAGGGGCCCGGTGGGGCTCCTCACCGCGGCGGTGAGGATGGGTCCGACGGCGAAGATCGCCACGGTGAGGGCCAGCAGGTTGCGGGTCTCGCGCCCGGTCGAGCGGTGGCGGTGGAGAGTGCCCTTGTCGCCCTGGATCCACCAGCCCGCCGCCATCCCTGCCAGCGCACCCGCGAGCCCGACGATTGTTTCCGGGTGACCCACGTACAGCACCAGCAGGAGCGAGGCCGAGACCACGGCGGTCCGCAGCCGGCGCTGCCAGAGCGTGGGCAGCAGACCGCTGGAGGCCAGTGAGACGGCGAGGACCGCGGCATAGGGGCCGATCAGCCCGGCGTCGACCATGAGGCCCAGCCAGCCGTCGCCGGCATAGCGGGCGAGCTGGGTCAACAGCAGGAACAGGGTCACGGCGGCAAACTGGCCGGCAAAGAAAAACGCGGCCGTGCGCCTCGAACCGAGCCGCCGTTCGGCGAGGCCCAGCAGCAGCAGGATCATGAGCGCGGCCGAGAGATAGGCCAGCAGGTTGGTCGCGAAGAACAGCGAGGTGAACAAGGACCACCAATGGCCCGCCTTCAGGCCCGGGGCGCTGACGGAGGCCACGTTAAGCAGCGGCTCCGGCGGCCCGGAGAGGAAACTGCCCGTGACCGCCCCGGTGACGAGGAAGACGCCGAGGACCGCGAGCGTGAACGGTACGGCCCGGAAGTGCGCCAGGACCCCGCGCAGCCACTGCCGCGAAACTCCCCCGAGCGACGCCCCGCCCTGCCCCGCCCCCAGTTGCCCTCCGGTGGCAGCTACCGGCCTCATGG
Organism: Arthrobacter sp. UYCu723; assembly: GCF_054059215.1. Lineage (NCBI taxonomy): Bacteria > Bacillati > Actinomycetota > Actinomycetes > Micrococcales > Micrococcaceae > Arthrobacter > Arthrobacter sp. UYCu723. Next base: position 3,143,077 of record NZ_JBSSBW010000001.1, on the reverse strand, counting down.
CTGGATTCCCCAACGCGCCGCCAGGAAATCGAGGCCGCCGGGCAGCCCGCTGGAGGCCGTCTGCCACGAATGCCCCGCGTTGGCGATCCTGCGGGTTTCCACGGTGAAGCCGGCTGTCCGCGCCGCATCTGAGAGCACGTCCATATAGCCGATGAACTCGGAATCGCGGGCACCGGCCGCAAAGTAGATGGCGTCCCCCTCGAAGCGGCGCTCCGCCATCAGGCGCAACGGCGTCAGGCGGTCGAAGGCTTCGGCATCGCCGCCGAAAGAGGCGCCGATTGTCTTGTCGCGCTCCTTGGCAATGGCCGGTTCCTTTTCGCTCGAGAAGGCCAGCGCGGCGCTGTAGATCTCCGGATGGCGGGTCACCATCTGCATGGCGCAGGTGCCTCCGAAGGAGAATCCGCCGACGGCCCACTGCCGGTGGTCCTGATCGACGTCGAGCGTCTGGCTGATCCAGGCCGGGACATCCTGGGACAGAAAGGTGTCAGCCTGGGCGATCCTGCTGTCCATGCACATCGTGTTGCCCGAGGCGGAGCCGTTCGGATCGACCACCACCACCACCGGCGACACGCCCTGGTGCGCAGCCGCGAAGCGGTCCATCCGGCTGCGGAGCGCGCCCCCGGTAAGCCAGTCGCCCGGAGCCCCCGGTTGCCCGGAAAAAAGCACCAGCACGGGCAATGCCGGCCGCGGGGACGCCTGATAGGCCGGCGGAAGATAGATGTACGCCGCGCGGCTCTGGAAGCCAGAGTCCGTACCGGGGATCGAGGCCCGCCAGAACCCGCCGCCGTCAGGAAGGCCTGCCGGCGCTTGCCAGCGGGACAGGCTCACGCCGGAGGGTGCCGCGGGGGCGCGCTTCAGGCTGTCCTCCAGCGGCTGGATCCGGGCCACGGCCGTGCCGGTCAGATCGCTGACGGTGTGGTTCAGCCCGAAATAGTCGTTGATCTGAACTGCGGAAAGCGACACGACGCCCAGGACGGCAGCCGTCGCGGCGGCGGTTTTCCGCCAGGGCCGCGCGGCGCGCTCCGCTCCCCAGGTCCTCCGGAGATGAAGGGGCAATAACAGCGCGGCAGCGACGGCGGGAACTGACCAGGCGAGGACATCCAGCGGAAGTACGTCGGGAAAGACCGAGAAAACGTAGATCAGCAGCCAGTGCACGCCGGCCACGAGGGCGGCAGCGAGCAGGGCGGAGACGAGGGCGGCGGCGCCTGCCCCGAGCGCGCGTCGAGTCCAGGACGCCTCTGAACGCCACCAGAGCAGATAGAGCAGGCCGGCAGCGCCGGCGGCCCAGGCAGACCACAGCACCGGGCCGTCAACAAGCCTGAGGTCTTCAATGAAGTCCACCGGGGCTAGCGCCAGGTGCCGACGCCAATGACCGGTCCCGCCTCGAGCCAGGAGGACAGGCCGGTGTAGGCGTCGAACTTCATCGCGAGCAGGACGTCCTGGCCTTCATGACGGAGTTCAACGATCACCGCGTCCGGCTGGACCTTCACGAGTTCGGACTCCGTGGGCCTGCGCCGTCCCAGCAGTTCAAGCGAGCTGCGGCGGAAGGTGTGCTTGGGCCGCGTGCTGAGCGAGGCCAGCCGGAACCACTCCAGCTCGTTGTCCTGATAACGACAAACCCCCATCTGCCAACTGTTTCCAGCCGTGCAAATGGAGGCGTCCACCGTGCCGAGGGCACGCCGCAGATTGAAGCGGCGCACCCCCGAAAGGCACAGTGCAAGTACCAGCAACGCAAAGATCGTTGCCAGGACGATGAACGGAAAACCAGGAACGTTCATCAGGTCGTGCTAGCGGATCCCCGCAGTAGCCGCGTCACCCATTTGGGCGTTGTCGGCAACAATGACGACCCGGTTGTTATCGACCGAGAAGAACCCGCCGTCGACAACTACGGCAATGCGGTCACCGGACACCGGCTGGATTGCCAGTTCACCTTCGGCCAGAATCGCCAGCAGGGGCGAGTGGCCGGGCAGGATTCCGATTTCACCATCGCTGGTGCGGGCCTTGACCATCTTGGCCGCTCCGGACCACACGAAGTGGTCCGCTGCGACAATCTCAACCTCAAGCTCAGCCATATTACTTGGTCTGTTCCTGGATCTTGGCCCACTGGCGCTCGACATCGTCCAGGCCGCCGATGTTGAAGAACGCCTGCTCTGCAACGTGGTCGAGGTCGCCGTCGCAGATCGCGGTGAAGCCTTCGACCGTGTCCTTGATGGAAACGGTGGAGCCCTCGACGCCGGTGAACTGCTTGGCGGTGTAGGTGTTCTGTGAGAGGAACTGCTGGATGCGGCGTGCACGCGACACGACGATCTTGTCCTCTTCGGAGAGTTCGTCAACGCCGAGGATGGCGATGATGTCCTGGAGTTCCTTGTTCTTCTGTAGGATCTGCTTCACGCGGACGGCCGTGTTGTAGTGGTCGTTGCCGATGTACTGCGGATCCAGGATGCGGGAGGTCGACGCCAGCGGGTCAACGGCCGGGTACAGACCACGGGAGGCGATTTCACGGGAAAGTTCCGTGGTCGCGTCGAGGTGTGCGAAGGTCGTGGCCGGAGCCGGGTCGGTGTAGTCATCTGCGGGGACGTAGATGGCCTGCATCGAAGTGATGGAGTGGCCCTTGGTGGACGTGATGCGCTCCTGGAGGAGACCCATCTCGTCTGCCAGGTTGGGCTGGTAGCCCACGGCCGACGGCATGCGGCCGAGGAGGGTGGAAACCTCGGAACCTGCCTGGGTGAAGCGGAAGATGTTGTCGATGAAGAGCAGCACGTCCTGGTTCTGCACATCGCGGAAGTACTCCGCCATGGTCAGTGCGGACAGTGCCACACGCAGACGCGTTCCCGGCGGCTCATCCATCTGGCCGAATACAAGGGCGGTGTCCTTGAGGACGCCTGCCTCTTCCATTTCAACCCAGAGGTCGTTGCCTTCACGGGTACGCTCGCCGACACCGGCGAACACCGAGGTGCCACCGAAGTTGCGGGCAACACGGGTGATCATTTCCTGGATCAGCACGGTCTTGCCGACACCGGCACCACCGAACAGACCGATCTTGCCACCCTTGATGTACGGGGTAAGAAGGTCGATCACCTTGATGCCGGTTTCCATCATCTCGGTGGAACCCTCGAGCGTCGCGAAGGCGGGAGCCTTGCGGTGGATCGGCCAGCGTTCGGTGATCTCGAGTTCGGACGCGGGCACGTCAAGCGGCTGTCCCAGGACGTTGAAGATGTGACCCTTGACGACGTCGCCGACGGGCACGGAGATGGGGGCTCCCGTGTCCACCACAGCGGTGCCGCGGACCAGGCCGTCGGTTGCCTGCAGGGCGATGGCGCGGATGACGTTGTCACCGAGGTGCAGGGCAACCTCGAACGTGATGGTCTTGGTCTCACCGTAGAGAGTAATCTCGGTGGTGAGGGCGTGGTAAATCGAGGGGATTGCGTCAGCCGGGAATTCGACGTCGACAACCGGGCCAATAACACGTGCAATACGGCCGGTAGCACCGGTCGTTGCGGCTACGTGTTCGGTAGCAGTGGCAGTCATCTCTCTCACTTCACTCAGTAGATGGCGTGGGGGTTAAGTTCATTCTTTGGTGCAGGTACAGCTGGATCCGAACCGTGCTGGCTAGGACGCGTTCAAGGCGTCGGCGCCGGCCACGATTTCGGAAAGCTCCTGCGTAATTTCAGCCTGGCGGGCAGTGTTGCGCAGACGCGTGTACTTCTTGATGAGGTCCGTGGCGTTGTCGCCGGCGGACTTCATCGCCCGCTGGCGGGAAGCGAGCTCCGAAGCTGCTGCCTGCAACATGGCGGCGAAGATCCGTGATTCGATGTAGCGCGGCAACAGAGCATCGAGAACCTGCTCCGTTTCCGGCTCGAATTCGTAGAGCGGAAGGAGGTCCGATTCGGACGCCTTCTCTTCAACCACCTCGAGCGGGAGGAGACGGACAACCGTCGGCTCCTGGACAACCATCGACTTGAAGCGGGTGTACACGACATGGATCTCGTCGACGCCGCCCTCTTCATAGGCAGCCGCAAAATCAGCCAGCAGTGCCTCGCCGACTTCCTGCGCGGTAATGAACTCCGGGGAGTCCGTGCCGCCGGTCCATACCCGCTCGTAAGGACGGTTCCGGAAGTCGAAGTACGCCTGTGCCTTGCGGCCCACCAGGTACGTCTTGACTTCCTTGCCTTCCCCGTGAAGCAGCTCGTTGAGGCCTTCCGCCTGCTTGAGCACGCTCGCCGAGTAAGAACCTGCGAGGCCACGGTCCGAGGTGATTACCAGGACGGCGGCCCGGCGGATCTGCTCCGGCTCGGTGGTCAGCGGGTGGTCGATTTCGCTCTGGCTTGCGACAGCAGAAACGGCACGCGTGATCGCGTTTGCGTAAGGCAGTGAAGCTGCTACGCGTGCGCGGGCCTTGCCGATGCGCGAGGTAGCGATCAGTTCCATCGCCTTGAAGATCTTGCGCATCGACGTCGTCGAGCTGATCTTCTGGCGGTAGACCCGGATCTGGGCTCCCATACTTATCCTTTCCTAAGATCCCGATGGCCGGGACTGCCGGAACCCGGTGGGGCCCCGGCAGTCCCTGCCAGCGAAACTAGCGCTTCTGCTTGACGATTTTTTCCTGGTCGACCTGCGCCTCGTCGATGGGGGCGTGCTCCTCGTGCCCCGCACCTACCAGGTAGCTGTCCCCCTCGCCGAAGAAGCCCTTCTTGAAGTCCACGATCGCGGTCTTCAGTGCTTCCGCAGTGTCATCGTCCATGACGTTGGTCTGGGCCAGCGTCGTCAGGATGGAGGACTTGTGCTTGAGGTGCTCCAGGAACTCGGTCTCGAAGCGGTTGATGTCCTCAACCGGAACCTCGTCGAGGTGGCCGTTGGTGCCGGCCCAGATGGAGACGACCTGGTTCTCAACCGGGAACGGCGAGTACTGGCCCTGCTTGAGCAGTTCCATCAGGCGTGCTCCGCGGGTCAGCTGCTGGCGCGATGCGGCGTCGAGGTCCGACGCGAACATGGCGAACGCCTGCATGTCCCGGTACTGGGCCAGTTCCAGCTTCAAGGTACCGGAGACCTTCTTCATGGACTTGACCTGGGCGGCGCCACCAACACGGGAGACGGACACGCCCACGTCAACAGCTGGACGCTGGTTGGCGTTGAAGAGGTCCGACTGCAGGAAGATCTGGCCATCGGTAATGGAGATCACATTGGTCGGGATGTAGGCGGAAACGTCGTTTGCCTTGGTCTCGATGAGCGGCAGGCCGGTCATCGAACCTGCACCGAGTTCGTCGGAGAGCTTGGCACAACGCTCCAGCAGGCGGGAGTGCAAGTAGAAGACGTCACCCGGGTAGGCTTCGCGTCCCGGCGGGCGGCGGAGCAGCAGCGACACAGCGCGGTAGGCTTCGGCCTGCTTGGAGAGATCATCGAAGACGATGAGGACGTGCTTGCCGCCGTACATCCAGTGCTGGCCGATTGCCGAGCCGGCGTACGGTGCCAGGTACTTGAAGCCCGCGGGGTCGGACGCGGGGGAAGCCACGATGGTCGTGTACTCCAGTGCGCCGTTGTCCTCGAGGGTCTGCCGGACAGCTGCGATCGTGGATGCCTTCTGGCCGATGGCCACGTAGATGCAGCGCACCTGCTTCTTGACGTCTCCCGAAGCCCAGTTGGCCTTCTGGTTGATGATCGTGTCGATGGCAATTGCCGACTTGCCGGTCTGGCGGTCACCGATGATCAGCTGACGCTGGCCGCGGCCGATCGGGATCATGGCGTCGATAGCCTTGAGGCCGGTCTGCATCGGCTCGTGGACCGACTTGCGCTGGGTCACGCCGGGCGCCTGGAGTTCCAGTGCACGGGTTTCGGTGGTCTTGATTTCGCCGAGGTCGTCAATGGGCTCGCCCAGCGGGTCAACAACACGGCCGAGGAAGGCGTCGCCCACCGGCACAGACAGAACCTGTCCGGTGCGGTGAACTTCCTGGCCTTCTTCGATTCCGGTGAAGTCACCGAGGATGATGACGCCGATCTCGCGGACGTCGAGGTTCTGGGCCAGGCCCAGCGTGCCGTCTTCGAAGCGAAGCAGCTCGTTCGCCATGACCGAGGGAAGGCCCTCAACACGGGCGATGCCGTCACCTGCGGTTGTTACACGGCCGACCTCTACGCGCTCTGCGTTTCCGGGTTCGTAGGACGCCGCGAACTCGTTCAACGCAATACGGACGTCGTCGGCGTTGATGGTCAATTCGGCCATCTGCAGTCCCTGCTCTCCTGTTTTCGTGATCATCGTTGCTCACGATGACCGGGGTTTCGTTTCGTTAAGTTGTGCTTGTCCGGCTAGCTAAGCAAGCTGACGGTGAAGCTGGCCCAGGCGGGCAACAACCGAAGCGTCAACCACTTCGTCACCAACCTGGATCCGGATGCCACCGATCAGCTCCGGGTCAACGTTCATGTTGATCTTAAGCTCTCGCCCGTAAAGGGCGTTCAGAGCCGCGTGCAAGCGACTGGCCTGTGTCTCCGTCAGCGGACGGGTGACGCCGACCGTAGCAATCCAGCGCTGCTGGCGCTTTGCTGCAAGCTCAGCGAAACGACGCACGAGCTTGGTGACCTTGAGGCCGCGGGGCTGCGAGACTGCCTGTCCGATAAGGACTTTCGCTTCCTCGCTTGCACCGGGAACAAGCTTTTCGGCGAGGGAAATCTTGGCAGCCGGGCTCGCCTGCGGCTCTGACAGGGCACGCTGTACCTCGTGGTTTGACTCGACGGCCTGGCTGAAGGCGAACAGATCGTTCTCCAGCGCTTCCAGGCCGCTGATTCCCGAGGCAGAGATGGCCGACTTGTTTTCAGCAACGGCGATTACCACCGAAGCGGCAAGAGTCTCGAGTGCATCGCCGATATCCCGTGCCGCTGCCCAGCGTGAGCTGGCCAGTCCGCTCGCAATTTCCGCAGCATCCGCGGAGACTTTTCCGCCGAAGAGCTGCTTGACCAGCGCCGACTTTTCGTCACCGCTACGGGACGGGTCAGTCAGGGCGCGGCGCAAGCCAGCCGAGCTGTCCACCGTTCCCAGGATTCCGAAGAGGTCCTTAGCCAACTGCAGCGATGTGCCAGGAAGCTTGGCTTCCAGCGACACCAGGGCTGCGGCCAGCGATTCGCTCGATACACCTGCCATTACTTGGCTGCACCTGCGTTCTGGGTCTCCAGATCTGCCAGGAAGCGGTCAACCACACGGGCCGAACGCGCGTCATCGCTGAGCGCCTCGCCGACGATGCGACCTGCCAGGGTGGTGGCCAGCGTGCCTACCTCCGCGCGGAGGGACACTACGGCCGCCTGACGCTCGGACTGGATCGCCGCGTGTGCCTGCGCCGTGATACGGGCAGACTCTGCAGCTGCCTTCTCCTTCAGATCCGCCAGGATCTGAGCGCCTTCGGCACGGGCTTCCTCGCGGATGCGGTTGGCCTCGGCACGGGCATCAGTGAGCTGCTGCTTGTACTCTTCGAGGGCGGCGGATGCCTCTGCCTGGGCCTTTTCAGCCTTGGCAATGCCGCCTTCAATGGCCTCGGCACGCTCTGCGAAGGTCTTCTCGAACATCGGGACAACAAACTTGACCACGATGTAAAAGAGGACAACAAAGCCGGCGAGGACGACGCCCATTTCCCAGGGATTGGGAACGAGCGGGTTGGCCGCCTCGGCGCCTTCTGTGGCGGCTGAGATGATCATTTGATGCATAATTCACCCGTCCTTATCTACTCGGTTCTGGATGTTCGCTTGGTTCTGAAGGTTTACTTGAGAACGAAGGCGAAGACCAGGCCGAGGATGGCGAGGGCTTCAGTCAGCGCGAGGCCAAGGAATGCAATCGGCTGCAGTACGCGCTGCGCTTCCGGCTGGCGTGCCACACCGTTGATGTAGGCAGCGAATACGAGACCAACACCGATACCACCGCCGATGGCGGAGAGGCCGTAGCCGATGAGGTTGAGGGAGCCGTTGATGGAGCCTTCCATTTTTTTCCTTTCAAGATGCCATCTATGTGGCAGGTTGTTTGGTTGCTTCGTCCCCGCGAGGGGAAGTTTGTGGGTGCCTAGTGGCTGTCCGCGTGCAGGGCGCCTTCGATGTAGATGGCGGTCAGCAGCGTGAAGACGTAGGCCTGCAGCGCCATGATCAGCGCTTCCAGCATGTACATGGCGATCGAGCCGGCCAGTACGAGTACGGAGGCGCCCTTCAGGAGCACGCTCTCCTGCATGACGAGGAATTCGATTCCGGATCCCGCGATCATGACGATGAGGTGGCCGGCCAGCATGGTGGCGAACAGACGGAGGCTGTGCGTGACGGGACGGACCAGGAAGTTGGAGATGATCTCGATCGGGATCACAATCGGCAGGATGTACCACGGAACGCCGGAAGGAACGGTGGCCAGCTTGAAATACCTGAGGCCGTTCTTCTTGATGCCGATGCCGATCCAGGTGACATACACGATCGCTGCGAGCACATAGGCTCCGCCGACGTGCGAGAAGCTCGGCAGCTGGATCAAGGGGATCGCGCCGTAGATGTTGTTCACCAGGATGAAGAAGAAGAGGCTGAACAGCAGCGGGACGAACTTCATGAAGTCTTTGCCGCCGATGATGTCCTTGGCAATGCTGTTGCGGACGAAGCCATAGGCCATCTCGCCTGCGAACTGCAGTTTGCCGGGAACCAGCTGCTGCTTCCGCGCAGCTAGCAGAAAGAATGTGGCGATAATAACGACCGACAGGATTACCAGCAGCATCTGCTTGGAGAATCCGTCTGCCGCGCCCCACGGCAGGATTGCCGGCAGGTGCAGTTCTTCAATTCCAGGAGGAGTGAACTCTCCTGAATTTTGGGCCGGGAGCGCAAGCGCGATCAACGCGTTTCCTCTCTGCAGTGTCCATCATTGGGCGTTGGTCGGGGACCGGCGACATTCCTGTCAGCCATTCCCCCTGTGAAATTGTTTGGCATTACTGTTCCTCGTCCTTGGACGGGCCACGTGCAGCATTGTCCCCGCCAGCCGAATTAGCCGAACTGGTGAGGCCGTGCATATGAGAAAGATAGAACCCTCCCGCGGCTCCAAGCAGAGCGCCTGCGAGCACAATCCAGCGGGTTCCCCACAGATTATCCAGACCCCACCCTATCAAACTCCAGACGACGATTCCGCCAACAATGTAGCTGAAGACGGCTATCCCGGCGTTGTATCCGCCGTCCCTGCCGTTCTCGGATACACCGGGGGCGCCGGCCGTGGTTTTGGGGGCATCGGGCTTGGTTCCGGGCTTGGTTTTGCGTCCGGCTTTGCGGCTAAACATCGGTGCCGCCTTCTGTGTTTTCGGGGTCGTTATAGATCTGAAGCCGCGCCTTGCTGAAGCCATAGATCTCTGCCGCCTGCCAGAACACCACGGTCACGACGGCGCCGATCAGGAACCAGCGGCCGTGCAGCCACGCCGGCGCCCCAATGGCGAAAAGAACGACGGCAAACCCGACGACCTTGACGAAGTAGGTCGCGACGAAGAGGCCGATGGCTCCGGAGGGGTTGTTGCGCCCCGCTATGTGGCCGATCAGCAGACTGATGGCGAAAAACGCCATCACCAGGGCTCCCCCGAAAACGCACGACAACATGCCGGACGCGCCGTTGAACAGGAAGGCGGCAATTCCTGCCAGCACCAAGGCGCCGCCTGCAACGGCTGAACTCATGGCCAGCAACCGTAACCACAGGGACTTTGTGGGGCCGGAGACACCAACAGGTCCGGTGCCGGACGCGGGTCCGGGATCGGCGTCGGAGGTCATAAGATCCCAATCGTCGGGGGTGGGTGCTGGTCAGGATGGCGCGGCGACTGGCCGCTCCTGAATTCTACAGCAGATAGAAATTATTCGGAAAAGGGTGTCAGCATCCCGGTCCGCTGTACATTTCCGCGGTTCACTCCTGCGTCCCTGTCACCTGTCCGGGGGCGCGCTGGCGGAGGTAGGGCCAGGCCGTCACCACGGCCATGATGGCGGTGGCTGCCGCGTCGACGGCCACCACGATCTGCCAGGGGAAGATGGCAAAGGCCAGTCCCCCGAAGGCCAGGATGCAGGTCCACAGGTACATCAGTACCACCGCACCCCGGTGCGAGTACCCGATGTCCAGGAGTTTATGGTGCAGGTGTCCGCGGTCGGCAGACCACGGCGAACGGCCCAGGGCCGTGCGCCGCACCACCGCCAAGCTCAAGTCCAGCAGCGGCAGGAACAGCACGGCGAAGGGCAGGAGAATCGGGATGATGGTGGGGATACCGTTGGCACGGTCGTAGAGCCCGGAGCCGATCTGCCCGGTGGACACGACACCGGCCGAGGCCATCAGCAGGCCGATCAGCATGGCCCCGGAATCGCCCATGAAGATCTTCGACGGAAACCAGTTGTGCGGCAGGAAGCCGACGCAGCTGCCGACCAGCACGGCGGTCAGCAGTGTCGCAAGATCGGACTTGTCCAGCACGTCCGAGTTGCGGTGCACCCAGTAGGCCGTGAGGAAAAATGCCGCACCCCCGATGATCGCGACCCCTGCGGCCAGGCCGTCCAGGCCGTCGATGAAGTTGAAAGCGTTCATGGTGGTCACGATCAGCCCGGCTGTCAGGATGATGACCAGCGTCGGGTTCTCGACCACGATTGGCTCGGGGATGAAAGGGATGATTGTCATCCGGACACCCCAGATCGCCACGACGAGCGCTGCGGCGCTTTGGCCGATCAGCTTCACCCACCAGCGCAGGTCCAGCAGGTCATCTGCCACTCCCACCAGCACAATCACGGCCGCACCCGCCAGGATCCCCCAGGGCGCGTCGTTGTTCCGGAAGATGTCCTTGACGAAGAAGGACTTGCTGGCGATGAGCAGCGCGACGAGGAATCCGGCAAAGATGCCCAGGCCGCCGAGCCTGGAGATCGGGGTGGAATGCATGTCGCGGCTGCGGATGGGCGAGAACAGTTCCAGCTTGTTGCCGACCAGGCGGGCCCCCCACGTCGCCGCATAGCTCACGACCGCGGCTGTCAGGGCCATGAGCAGGTACATAATCACGGCAAAGCCACCTGCCCGGAGACGTCAGCGCACGCGGCACCCGGCTGCACATTTCGCAGCCACGGTGTCCGTAGCGGGTTTGGGGAGGGGGGTGACGCGAATGGCCGTGGGACTGTCTTTCGGTAAATGAAACTTCTCCGTCGCCGGGCTCAGGGCAGGCAGTGCGTAGTGCCTGACAGGGCTGTATTACAGTGGACTCTAGTCAAGATACTAATGCCAACGGCCACCTGTCTTCGCGTCACACGGCCCCTCGCCGGCGGGAAAAACACTGCCGGCCTGCTGAAAGGACCCCCGCGATGACCCTGTCGGTTGCAGTTGCCGCCGTGACGTTTGACCGTCCCCGGGAGCTGGCGGTTCTGCTGAACGCCATCAACAACCAGACGGCTCCGGTGCACTCCATTTGCCTCGTCGACAGCGGCACGGTGCCCGCCCGGGACGTCGCAGAAGCACACGGCAACGTGGATTATGTGCGGTCCGAAGCCAACCTCGGAGGGGCCGGCGGCTTCTCCCTCGCGGTTCTCAAGGCGGTTGCCAGCGGGGCGGACTGGATTTGGATGATGGACGACGACGCCGAACCGGCCGATGCCCAGTGCCTCGCCACCCTGCTACGGGAGGCTGAGGCCCGGAATCTCGACGCCGTGGTCCCGCTCGTGGTTGCCCCCGGGCACCCGGACCGGCTGTCTTTCTTCTTCCGTCTGGACGGCAAGGTCACCCATGAGCGGGCCGAACTGGAAAAGGTCGGGTTCCTCCCGGATGACGGACACTTCTTCAACGGCGCCCTCATCCGTTCCGACGTGTTCTTCAAGGTGGGGCTGCCTGATATGCGCCTCTTCATCCGCGGCGACGAAGTGGACTTCACGATCCGGTTGCGGAAGGCAGGCATCCGCTTTGGCACCGTGACGACGGCGGCGATCATGCACCCCCACGCGTTAGCTGAGACCAAGCATGTCTTCGGTGCCCGCTGGCACGTGATCGTTCCGGAAACCGCCTTCAAGCGCTACTACTACTACCGCAACCGCGGCTACCTCATCCGCCGCTATTTCCGCGTCAAGTCCCTTGTCGCGGATGTCGGCGGTTACCTCGGGTACTTCCTGCGCCGCGGTGATTTCCGCGGCCTGGCAGACTGGTTCCGGGCGTTTTCCACTGGCCTCCGCGGCAAGGGCTTCGGGCCCCTGGAGGACCAGAAGTTCTAGCGTTTGCCGCGTAGCCGCCGGCGACGCCGGATCAGCAGTCCCAGCAACACCCAGGGTTCGCCGAAAACGCGATACGCCACGCGCTTCGGGTGCAGCAGCAGCCGCCAGGCCCATTCGAGTCCGAGGCGTCCGATCCAGCGCGGTGCCAGTTTCTGGATCCCCGCAATCTGCTCGATGGCTCCCCCCACGGTGCAGTACACCGCCGGGGGCAGGGACGGGAGGCTGCGGTGGAGTACCTGCTCCTGCAGGGGCATTCCGAGTCCCAGCAGCACCAGCTGTGGGCGGATGCCCTCCAGCCACGCGATGGCCTTCTCCTCCAGCTCTTCGTCCCAGCCCTCGCCGGGCATTCCGTCCACCTGCGCATGCGGGACGACGTCCTTGAGCCGCGCCACGGCCTGGGCGTTGGCCACGCTGCCGGCCCCGATGATGGCGATGCGTTCGAGTCCCTCGACGTGCGCCAGCGCAGGGATCCAGTCGGTAGAGCCCAGCCGGTAGTCCATGGCACGATCCTTGGCGCCGTCGCCTTCCAGGCTCTTGGCCCAGAGCCACAGCACGGGGGCGCCATCGATGAGCACCACGTCGCTCTGCTCGTAGAAGGAACGGAATATTGGATCGGAATGCAGCAACGTGACGCTGTGGAGGTTGTGGCCCACTATGGTCCTGGTGCTGCCCTCGGCGATGAACCGGTCGAGGACGTCCGTCAGTTCGACGACAGTCAAGGGTGTCGCGTCCACCTCGAGAACGGGGACGTGCTGCCGGTGCAGGGTCATGCGGTGCCGGGACCTTCGACGGATCGGGACGGGTCATTCTCCGGCCCGGCGGTGGCTCCGGTGTCGGGAGTCTCTTCAGGGGCGTTGCCGTCCACGTCCAGCAATCCGGGGACCACTTCGCGCAGGCGTTCCAGGCTGATCGCGCCCTGGCGGACCACCCGCAACGGCAGTGCGGTGGCGTCAACGATCGTGGAAGGCAGGGCATCGGCACCTTTGACAGGCCGGTGTCCGTCTTCAAGGTAGACCTCGACGGACTCCGCGAGCTGTTCCTCGGCCTCCGCGGCGGTCTGCGCTGCCGCGTGTCCCGTGCGGTTCGCGGAAGACACCGCCAGGGGTCCGGTGATCGTGAGGAGGTCCTGTGCGATGTCGTCGGCCGGGATCCGGAGCGCCACGGTACCCTTGGTCTCCCCGAGATCCCAGTCCAGCGAGGGCTGGGCATGCAGGATCAGGGTCAGCCCGCCGGGCCAGAAGGCCTCGGCAAGGCGCCGGGCCTCGGCCGGGACGTCGGTGGCGAGGCCGTCGAGGGCATTGAGCCTGGGGATGAGCACGGGCGGCGGCATCTTCCGGCTCCGGCCTTTGGACGCCAGCAAAAGGGTCACGGCCAGGGGCGAAAAAGCATCGGCGGCGATCCCGTACACGGTGTCCGTGGGAAAAACCACGCACTTGTGTTCCCGGATGGCCCGCTGCGCGTGCTCAAGTCCTGCGGCGCGCTGCTCAGCTGCCGTGCAATCGTAGCTAGTCGTCACTGCCCTATTCTTTCATCACTGCCGGGCCGCTCTGACCGCTGCGCCCCGGGCCGTCAGGACCGCGCTCGTTGCGCGTTCCTTGCCGTTGAGGTCCAGGTGCGTGGTCACCTCGGACCACACGCCGGAACTGTTCATCATCCCAGCTATCCAACGCGCCTGGACCTCCGCGTGTTCCATCACGAAGTAGCCGCCGACTTTCAGCAGCCGCGCGGCGGAGGCCGCCGCCGCCGTCGGAAGTTCCATGCCGTCCGCTCCCCCGCCGTAGAGCGCCTCGGGGGGGTCGTGCAGCGCCACTTCCGGCTCGTTCGGGATGGCTTCGGCGGGGATGTACGGAGGGTTGGAGACGACGACGTCGAAGCTGCCGTTGTGCTCGGGAAGGGCATCGCGCAAATCGCCACGCACCAGTGTGACCCCGAGCGGCAGCAGGTTCTTCGCCGCCCACGCGTGCGCGAACTCGCTGAATTCCACCGCGTGGACGTCGGCGCCGGGCACCTCGTGGGCGATCGAACCGGCAATGGCGCCGGATCCGGTGCCCAGGTCCACCACTTTGGGGTGCGCCAACCCGTCCCTGCCTTTGAGCCAGTCCAGCACCAGCTGCACCACGGATTCGGTTTCCGGCCGCGGGATAAACACGCCGGGACCGACGGCAAGTTCGAGGTAGCGGAAGTGCGCCACGCCCGTGATGTGTTGCAGCGGGATCCGCTGCGCCCGCTCGGCAACGAGATCGGCATAGCCCTCCGGCGCCGGGGAGTCGCCGAGCATCAGCGCGCGCAACCGGCCGAGCCCGACGCCGAGGAGGTGCTCGGCGAGGAGTTCGGCGTCGACCCGCGGGCTGGGCACCCCGGCGGCAGCCAACACGGCTGTCGCCTCGCGGACTGCTTCCGCAAGGCTCAGCCCCGGGCCATCTGTCATCAGCAACGGTACCTGGGGCTTATTCGCCGATGGCGTCGAGCCGGGACTGCTCGTCCAGCTCGATGGCCGACTGGATCACCGGTTCCAGATCGCCGTTCATGACCTGGTCCAGGTTGTAGGCCTTGTAGCCGGTGCGGTGGTCCGCAATCCGGTTTTCCGGATAGTTGTAGGTGCGGATGCGCTCGGAGCGGTCCATGGTGCGGATCTGGGACTTGCGCTGGGCCGAGTTCTCAGCGTCGATCTGTTCCTGCTGGTGCGCCAGGATGCGGGCGCGCAGCACGCGCATGCCGGCTTCGCGGTTCTGCAGCTGCGACTTCTCGTTCTGCATGGCCACGACGATTCCGGTGGGAAGGTGGGTGATGCGGACGGCCGAGTCGGTGGTGTTGACCGACTGCCCGCCCGGGCCGGACGAACGGTAGACGTCGATCTTGAGATCGTTCTGGTTGATCTCGAGTTCCTCGGGCTCATCCACTTCGGGGAGCACCAGCACGCCGGCAGCCGAGGTGTGGATACGGCCCTGGGATTCCGTCACGGGGACGCGCTGCACGCGGTGCACGCCGCCTTCAAACTTGAGCCGCGCGTAGACGCCCTCGGCCGGGTCGTTCGAGTTGCCCTTGATGGCCACCTGCACGTCCTTGTACCCGCCGAGGTCCGATTCGTTGGCCGAAATCATTTCAGTCTTCCAGCCGCGGGATTCCGCGTAACGGGTGTACATCCGCAGCAGGTCAGCGGCGAACAGGGCAGCCTCGTCACCGCCTTCACCGCCCTTGACCTCGAGGATGACGTTGCGGGCATCGTCCGGATCCCGCGGGATCAGCAGCCGCCGCAGTTTCGCGGCCGCCGTCTCCAGCGCAGCCTCCAGCTCGGGCACCTCCGCGGCAAACTCCGGGTCCTCGCCCGCCATTTCCTGAGCGGCCGCCAGGTCGTCCTGGATCCCGTGCCAGGCATGGTAAGCCTCGACTATGCCGTTCAGCTGTGCAGAACGCCGCCCCAGTTTCCGGGCCAGCCGCTGGTCCGCATAAACAGCCGGATCCCCAAGCTGCGCCTGGATAGCATCATGCTCATCCAACAGCCCCTGTACGGACTCAAACATTTTCAAAACCTCTTTCGACTCTTACAAGTCTAGTAACGCGACAGCGAAGGTGGGCAAACAGCGAAGCCGTTCGGTTTTCTGCCGCCCCGGGAGTGGCATCGGGCCTGCCGGAGCTGGGAGGCCTGCGATCGAAGATCGCAAGCCTCCCAGCGTAGGGGCGGGGGCGGCAAAAACCGAACGGCGAAGGCGGGGGCGGAATCCCGCACGGCTAACCGCGCGAGATTTCCGGCACCCCGCCTTGGACTCAGCTACTTGTCGTTATCGGACTTCGCACCAAGCGTCGTCTTCTGCACCTGCATGAGGAACTCGACGTTGCTCTGGGTCTCCCGGATCTTGTTGGTCAGCAGTTCAAGGCTCTGCTGCGTTTCGAGTCCGGACAGGACACGGCGCAGCTTCCACATAATCTTGACTTCCTCGGGGGAAAGCAGGTTTTCCTCACGGCGGGTACCGGACGCGTTGACGTCCACTGCCGGGAAGATGCGCTTGTCCGCGAGCTGGCGGGACAGGCGCAGTTCCATGTTGCCGGTGCCCTTGAACTCTTCGAAGATGACCTCGTCCATCTTGGAGCCGGTCTCGACGAGAGCCGTTGCCAGGATGGTGAGCGAGCCGCCGTTTTCGATGTTGCGGGCTGCACCGAAGAAGCGCTTCGGCGGGTACAGGGCTGCGGAGTCCACCCCACCGGACAGGATGCGGCCGGATGCCGGCGCTGCCAGGTTGTAGGCGCGGCCCAGGCGGGTCATCGAGTCGAGGAGCACCACGACGTCCATGCCCATTTCCACGAGGCGCTTGGCACGCTCGATGGAGAGCTCGGCCACGGTGGTGTGGTCGTCGGCGGGACGGTCGAAGGTGGAGGCAATGACCTCGCCCTTGACGGTGCGCTGCATGTCCGTGACTTCTTCGGGACGTTCGTCAACGAGCACCATCATGAGGTGGACCTCAGGATTGTTGATGGTGATGGCGTTGGCGATGGACTGCAGGATGAGCGTCTTGCCGGCCTTCGGCGGCGAAACGATCAGGCCGCGCTGGCCCTTGCCGATCGGGGCAACCAGGTCGATGACGCGGGGGCCGATCTTTTTGGGGTCCGTCTCGAGGCGCAGGCGCTCGGACGGGTACAGCGGGACGAGCTTCGCGAATTCGACGCGGTCCTTGAGTTCCTCGGGCGTCTTGCCGTTGACCGAGGTGATACGGACCAGCGCGTTGAACTTCTGGCGGGCGGACTGCTGGCTGCGGTCTTCCCCTTCACGCGGTGCACGGATCGCACCGACGACGGCGTCGCCCTTGCGCAGGTTGTACTTCTTGACCTGGGCGAGGGACACGTAGACGTCGTTCGGGCCCGGCAGGTAGCCGGAGGTGCGGATGAACGCGTAGTTCTCCAGCACGTCAAGGATGCCGGCGACCGGCAGCAGGACATCATCCTCGGTGACCTCGACGTCGTCGACGTCCGGTCCCTGGGCGCGTCCCCGCCGGCGGTCGTTGCGGTCGCGGAAGCGGTCGTTGCGCGAGGTGTTGTCGCGGCTGTCGCGGCTGTCCCGGCTGTCCTGGCCACTGGAGCGGTCATTACGGTCGTTGCGGTCCCGACGGTTACGGCGGTTACGGCGGCTTCCGCCGTCGCTGTCATCGTTGTCGCGGAGGTTTTCACGGCTGCCGGCGGTGTCGTCGCGGCCGCCACGGGTGCGGGTGTCGCGGCGCTGGCCGTCTTCGCTGGGCTCGCCCTGGCGCTGTTCACGCTGTTCGCGCTGCTCAGTGCGCTGTTCACGCTGCTCAGTGCGCTGTTCACGCTGTTCAGTGCGCTGTTCAGTGCGCTGTTCACGCTGTTCAGTGCGCTGCTCGGCGGCGGGCTGTTCGGCCTGGGCCTCGACGGCAACCTGGCCAGCGGCCTCGGTGGCCTGGCCTGCGGCTTCGCCACGGCGGCGATTGCGGGTGCGCGGCTGGCGGGTGCGGTCGGCGCCTTCGGTGGCCTGCCCGGCAGGGGCAGACTCGGCAGGGGCAGTCTGGGTCTCCGCCGGGGCTGCAGCGGCCGGAGCCGTGATGACGCCGTCGCTGCCGGCGCGGCGGCTGCGACCACGTCCGCGGGCACGGGTGATTTCCTGGGCAGTCGCTTCCGGTTCGGCGGCGACTGCAGGCGCAGCGGCCGGAGCCGCGGCGCGGGCAACGGTGCCGTTGTCGCTCGCCTTTTCAGAAGCACGGGCCGGAGCCTTGCTCACCGGAGTGCCCGCACGGTGGGCCGAAATGGCTGAGACCAGATCGCCCTTGCGCATGCGGGATCCGCCTGAAATACCAAGCTGGCTGGCAAGCGCCTGCAGCTGGGCGAGCTTGAGGCCTGCAAGGCCGCTGCTCTTGGCGGGTGCGGCCGTTGACGATCCGGCAGCAGAAGATGATGTTTCCACAGCTGAAGACAGCTCAGTGGTTTCGGTCACGAAGGATCCTTCCCCCTCGACGGCGTCCAGACTGGGAGCTGGACGCGATGATTTGATCTGGGCTGCAGTTCAGATCTGCAGCCGGGATTTCGGCCCTGCCGGATGGATATCGGCCAGCAAGGCCGGATACTGCGTTACACCTAGCGCGTTCCGAAATTAAGGAACGGCGGGCTGACATTTCAGGGGTGCAGAGAAAGTTTCCGCTGATTCCTGCGTCAGACCAAAAGCAGGTGGCACCGGAGAGCATTGCGCAGTAAAAGATGAGAGAGGCAACTTGGCCAACATCGCGGTCATATGCACAGTTGCTGATTTACCGCCTGCGTGATTACCGCCGGTGCACTTCCACTTTAGCACCTTCGACGTCCACGGCCAGCTTCATCACTCGCCAAGCGACCTCCGGCGTGTTGTCTGCGGCATGGGAGCCGATGAAGTCGACGATCGTCCCGGCTTCCGCTTCCCCGTCGGCAAGGACCAGCACCGTGGGTCCCGCTCCGGAGACGACGGCGGCGTGGCCGGCGTGGCGCAGGGCTGCGATCAGCTCTGCGCTGGGCCGCATCGCCTGGGCACGGTAGCTCTGGTGCAGGTAATCCTCCGTGCCGGGCAGCAGGAATTCGGGCTTTTGCGTCAGCGCATGGATCAGCAGGGCCGCCCGGCCCGAATTCATGGCCGCGGCGTGGTGGCCCACCGAGGCCGGCAACAACGCACGCGCCGCTTCCGTGGAGAGCTCAAAATCCGGAACGGCGACGACCGGAATCACCGAATCCGCGACGGTGGCACACGTGCTGCTGTACTGGTCACTGTCCTGCCACGACAGCGCCAATCCGCCGAATATGGCAGGTGCGACGTTGTCCGGATGGCCTTCCATTTCACTCGTCAGCTGCAGGATCCAGTCCTTGCCGCGCCGGGACGCCCCGGGGACCAGCGCATTCGCAGCCGTCACCGCCGCGACCACGGCGGAAGCAGAAGAGCCCAGCCCGCGGCCGTGCGGATTGACATTGTCGGCTGTGATCCGCAGTCCGTCGTGCCGGTAGCCCAGGCGGTGCAGGGCCTCGGTGATGGCCTTGACCACGAGGTGGCTCGCGTCCCGCGGCAACGTTTCCGCGCCCTCGCCGCTGAGTTCGAACTCAAGCTCACCGCTGGCCAGGGTTTCCACCGTCAGCGTGTCGTGCAACGACAGCGCTAGTCCCAGGCTGTCGTAGCCGGGTCCCAGGTTCGCGCTGGTGGCCGGCACCCTCACGGTGACCAGTTGACCGGCCGGTACGGCCGGCGCGTCGGCGGGAGACTCGGCCGGGATCGTGAGCGTGGTTTCCAAGGCTATTTTTCTTCCAGTCCCAGTGCGGAGGCTACCGTGACGACGTCGTTGGAGACCTTTACGGGCTCAACGTCGCTGCCGTCCTCGGTCCGGAGGGCCCACTGCGGGTCCTTCAGGCCGTGCCCGGTGACGGTGATGACGATCGTCTTCCCGGCGGGAACTTCCCCGGCGGCGTGCTTCTTGATCAGTCCCGCAACCCCGGCAGCGGAGCCGGGCTCCACGAAGACGCCTTCGCGGGCGGACAGCCAGCGGTGCGCTGACAGGATTTCCTCGTCGGTCACGGCCTCGATCACGCCACCGGACTCGTCCCGTGCTGCAATAGCGGTATCCCAGGACGCGGGGTTGCCGATCCGGATCGCCGTCGCGATGGTGTCGGGTTCGGTGATGGGATGGCCGGCGACGAACGGTGCCGCGCCGGCGGCCTGGAAGCCCCACATCACCGGGGTCTTCGTGGCCACGGGGGCCAGGGTGCCGGCCGTAGCCGACTCGAACGGTGCCGAGTACTCCTTGTAACCCTTCCAGTACGCGCTGATGTTGCCAGCGTTGCCCACCGGGAGGATGTGGTAGTCGGGGGCGTCGCCGAGGCAGTCGACAACCTCGAAAGCGCCGGTCTTCTGCCCCTCGATCCGCGCTGGGTTGACGGAGTTGACCAGGAACACCGGGTAGGACTCCCCCAGCTTGCGGGCGATGTCCAGGCAGACGTCGAAGTTGCCGTCGACCTGCAGCAGCGTGGCTCCGTGCGCGATCGCCTGGCTCAGCTTGCCCATGGAGATCTTGCCTTCGGGCACGAGCACTGCGCACTGGAGTCCGGCCGCCGTCGCATAGGCCGCGGCGGACGCGGAGGTGTTTCCGGTCGAGGCGCACACGACGGCCTTGGCGCCGGCGGCGACGGCGGCCGTCATGGCCATGGTCATGCCGCGGTCCTTGAAGGAACCGGTCGGGTTCATGCCCTCGACCTTGAGGTAGACGTCGCTGCCGGTCAGCTCGGAGAGGTGCCGGGCGTGCACGAGCGGGGTGCCGCCCTCGCCCAGGGTGATGACCTTCGTTGCCTCGGTGACAGGCAGACGTTCAGCGTATTCGCGGATGACACCGCGCCATTGGTGAGCCACTTAGACTCCTTCTACCCGCAGTACGGATGTAACGGAATTGATAACGTCCAGGCCCTTCACGGCCTCGACGGTGGCTGCCAGTGCAGCCTCGCTTGCACGGTGCGTGACGATCCGCAGCTCCGCTGATTCGACCTTGGAATCGGCATCGCGGTGGATGGTCTGCCGCATGATTTCAATGGAGACGCCGTGCTCCGCGAAGAGCTGGGCGATTCTGGCCAGCACGCCGGGCTGGTCCGCGACGTCGAGGCCGATGTAGTAGCTCGTGACGGCGGCGTCGATGGGCAGGGCGGGGACGTGGCCGGTGGTGGTTTCGGTGCGGCCGGGGCCGCCGAGGACCAGCCGTCGGGCGGCGGACACGAGGTCGCCCATCACCGCTGACGCCGTCGGGGTGCCGCCGGCGCCCTGGCCGTAGAACATCAGTTCACCGGCATTTTCGGCTTCGATGAAGACGGCGTTGAACGCGCCGCGGACGGCGGCGAGGGGGTGTTCGCGCGGCAGCAGGGTGGGATGCACGCGCACGGAGACGCCGGTGGCACCGCCTGCGGCAGTCAGTTTCTCGGCGATCGCGAGCAGCTTGATCACAAACCCGGCGTCCTTCGCGGCGGCAATGTCCGCCGCGCTGACCGAGCTGATGCCCTCGCAGTACACGTCCTCCAGGGCGAAGCGGGTGTGGAAGGACAGCGACGCGAGGATGGCGGCCTTCGCGGCGGCGTCGTGGCCTTCGACGTCGGCCGTAGGATCCGCTTCCGCGTAGCCCAGGCGCTGGGCCTCGGCCAGGGCATCGGCGAACTGCGCGCCGGTGGAGTCCATCTGGTCCAGGATGAAGTTGGTGGTGCCGTTGACGATTCCGAGCACCCGGGTGATCCGGTCACCGGACAGGCTGTCCCGGATGGGGCGCAGGATGGGGATGGCCCCGGCCACGGCGGCCTCGTAGGACAGCTGGACGCCGGCCTTGTCCGCTTCCTCGTAGAGGGTCGGGCCGTCCTGTGCCAGCAGGGCCTTGTTGCCGGTGACCACGCTGGCTCCGTGGCGGATCGCGGTGAGGATCAGGGTGCGGGCGGGCTCGATGCCGCCCATCAGCTCGATCACCAGGTCGGCGTCCTTGACCAGGGTCTCGGCGTCGGTGGTGAACAGCTCGTGCGGCAGTTCGACGTCGCGGGGCGCATCGACATTCCGGACGGCGATGCCGCCCAGTTCCAGGCGGGCCCCGGTGCGGGAGGCCAGCGACTCGGCGTCGTCAATGAGAATCCGCGCAACCTGGGCCCCAACGTTGCCACAGCCCAGCAGGGCTACTTTCAGGGTTCGCAATTCGGTCATTCAGACTCCCATGTCGCGGTTCAGCAGATCTTGTTCGGTTTCCCCGCGGACAATGAGCCGGGCAGATCCATCGCGCACAGCGACAACGCCCGGCCGGGCCAGATAGTTGTAGTTGCTTGACAGGGCCCAGCAGTAGGCGCCGGTCCCCGGTACAGCGAGCAGATCACCGGCTGCCACGTCCTCGGGCAGATATACATCTCTAACAACTATGTCGCCGCTCTCGCAATGTTTGCCCACCACTCGGGACAGCTGTGGCGCCGCGCCGGAGGTCCGGGAGGCCAGAATTGCCGAGTAATCCGCGTCGTACAGCACCGGACGGGCGTTGTCGCTCATGCCGCCGTCCACTGACACATACCGGCGCGGGTACGTAACGTTTTCCGGTTGGGTTTCGAGCGTTTCTGCTGTTCCGGCGGACGGCGCGTCGACCCGCACGGTCTTGAGGGTGCCGACTTCGTACAGTGTGAAGGTGCTGCTGCCCACGATCGCGCGGCCCGGTTCGATCGAGATCCGCGGGGCGGTGATGCTGAGCTCGGCACATTTGGAGCGGACGACGGCGGCCATCGCCTGGGCGATCTCGGCGGCCGGTCGAGGCGTGTCCACGGGGGTGTAGGCGATGCCGTAGCCGCCGCCCAGGTCCAGTTCCGGGAGCACGATGGAGTACTTGGCCTGCATCGCGGCAAGGAAGTCCAGCAGCTTCTCCGCCGCGAGGGCGAAGCCGTCCGGCTCGAAGATCTGCGAGCCGATGTGGCAGTGCAGGCCCAGGAGTTCAACGCTCCCGTAGCCCGACGCCGCGGCCACGGCCTCCTCGGCCGCGGACAGGCCGGCCTGCTCCGTGGAGTCCCCGGCCATGGAAAGGCCGAATTTCTGGTCCTCATGCGCCGTGGCGATGAACTCGTGCGTATGGGCGTGCACGCCGGGGGTGAGCCGCAGCAGGACCTTGGCGGTTTCGCCCCGGGCTGCGGCGATCGTGGCAACGCGGTCGAGCTCCACGAGGCTGTCCACGACGATCCGGCCCAGTTTCATGTCCAGGGCACGGTGGATCTCGGCGTCGGACTTGTTGTTGCCGTGCAGCGCGACGTCGGCGCCGGGAATACCGGCACGTGCCGCGACGGCGAGTTCCCCGCCGGACGCGGTGTCCAGGCGCAGACCCTCTTCCTCCACCCAGCGGACCACTGCGGTGCACAGGAAGGATTTCCCGGCGTAGTAGACGTCCACTCCCCCGCAGATGTCGGCGAAGGCGTCGTTGAACGCGTCGGAGAAGGCGCGGGCCCGGGCCCGGAAGTCGTTCTCACTCATGACGAACAGCGGCGTCCCGAACTGGCGCTGGAGCTCGCTGACCGCAACGCCGTCGAGGGCGAGTTCGCCGTCGTCGTTCCGGGCGGCGCCGGCAGCCCACAGGGGCTCATGCAGGGCGTTGAGGTCCGTAGGGACCTGCAGCCAATCCGGCGCAAGCGGCGAGCCTGCAGTACCGGTGTTGCGTGAGCTGGCAGATTTTCCTGAAGCAGCGGCCATGGCAGTTACATCCGTTCCGGCGCCGAGACGCCCAGCAGTTCCAGTCCGTTGGCCAGCACCTGGCTCGTGGCGTCGTTGAGCCACAGCCGGGTACGGTTCACATCGGTGATGGGCTCGTCACCCTGCGGCGCCACGCGGCAGGCGTCGTACCAGCGGTGGTAGGCGCCGGCAATGACCTCGAGGTGGCGGGCGATCCGGTGCGGCTCGCGCAGCTCGGCAGCCCTGGCCACGATCGAGGGGTAGCTGCCCAGGTAGGAGAGCAGCTCGTTTTCCGTCGCGTGGTCCAGCAGCGAGGCGTCGAAGGCGCTCCGGTCAACCCCGGCCGCCACCGCGTTGCGGGCCGTGCCGCGGGACCGGGCGTGGGCGTACTGGACGTAGAACACCGGGTTCTCATTGCTGTGCTTCTTGAGCAGCTCGGGGTCCAGGGTCAGCGGCGAGTCGGCCGGGAAGCGTGCCAGCGAGTAGCGGACGGCGTCCTTGCCGAGCCAGGAGATGAGGTCCTTGAGCTCGATGATGTTGCCGGCCCGCTTGGACAGCTTGGCGCCGTTGACGGAGACCAGCTGGCCGATCAGGACCTCGATGTTGACCTCGGGATCGTCGCCGGCGGCGGCGGCGATGGCCTTGAGCCGGTTGATGTAGCCGTGGTGGTCGGCGCCGAGCAGATAGATCTTCTCGGTGTAGCCGCGGTCCTTCTTGGACAGGTAGTAGGCGGCGTCGGCGGCAAAGTAGGTCGGCTCACCGTTCGCGCGGATCATGACGCGGTCCTTGTCGTCGCCGAAGTCCGTGGTGCGCAGCCAGACCGCGCCGCCGTCGTCGTAGACGTGGCCCTGCTCGCGGAGCCGCGCCACGGCGTCCTCGATCGCGCCGGCGTCGTGGAGTTCCTGCTCGGAGAAGTACACGTCGAAGTCGACGCCGAACTCGGCAAGGGTCCGCTTGATGTCGTGCAGCTGCGCCTTGTAGGCCGCGCCCCGGATGACCGGCAGCGCCGCCACGTCGGTCAGTTCGCGGATGTCCGGGTGCTGCGTCAGCACTTCATGGCCGAGGTCCGCGATGTACTCGCCCGGGTAGCCGCCCTCCGGCACGCCGCGGCCGTGCAGCCTGGACAGCACGGAGTGGGCAAAGACGTCCATCTGCGAGCCGGCGTCGTTGACGTAGTACTCGGCCGTGACATCGGCGCCGGAGGCCCGGAGCACGCGGGCGATCGAGTCGCCCAGGGCCGCCCAGCGGGTGTGCCCGATGTGCAGCGGGCCCGTGGGGTTGGCGGAGACAAACTCCATGTTGACGGTGTGGCCTGCGAGCGCCGTGTTGGTGCCGTAGCCCGCTCCTGCTTCGACGATCGCCCTGGCCAGGGCGCCGGCGGCCCCGGCGTCCACCGTGATGTTCAGGAAGCCCGGTCCGGCGATGTCGACGGCGGACACGCCGTCGATGGACTTCAGCCGGGCGCTGAGAACGGCAGCGAACTCGCGCGGGCTGGTACCGGCGGCCTTGGCCAGCTGCAGGGCGATGTTGGTGGCCCAGTCGCCGTGGTCCCGGTTCTTCGGCCGCTCCACACGCACCTCATCCGGGATCTCGGATGCGGACAGCCCGATTTCGCCGGCGGCGACGGCGTCCTTGAGGCAGGCGGAAATGGCGAGGGAGAGTTCTTCTGGGGTCACAGTTCCAGCCTACCCGTGGCCCGCAGTGTGGCGGAATTTGGCGTGACAGCGGGGAGACGGCCCGGGGGCGGCCGGAAGAAGGCCAGGGTTTTCCCAGTGATGCCCCGCACTGAACGATTACGCTGGGGAGAACGTTGTCATCGGTGTCACCGCCTTGAGTCACCGCCCCATCCGATCAACACCTGAAACGAGCCGCGGCATGAATGTCCCTCTCCGTAAAAGCGTCCTTGTCGGCATTGCCGGCCTGTCCCTGGCCGGGACCGCAGCCGGCTGCGCACCGGGCGGCCAGGGCACGGCCGCCCAGGGCGCTGCCCCGGCCGCGACGTCCGCGCCCGCTGCCGGGACCGCCAGCTACAAGGACGGGATCTACTCCGCCGACGGCAACTACGTGTCGCCGAACGGCACCGAGACGGTGGGTGTGAAACTGACGCTGGCCGGCGGGACTGTGTCCGATGTCACGATCACCCCGCATCCCTCCAACTCCAACACCAAGAAGTTCCAGGGCGAGTTCGCCGGCGGCATCAGGTCCCAGATCGTCGGTAAGAAACTCGATGAGATCAAGGTCTCCAAGGTGGCCGGTTCCTCGCTGACAAGCGGCGGCTTCAACCAGGCCGTGGAAAAGATCAAGGCCGATGCCAAGTAGAGGCCCGGCAGCCGGGCGGTAAGGGAGGCCACGTGCCGCATCCGGGCTGGACGGATTTCAGCTTCGACGGGATCGGTACCCGTTGGGAGATTTCCACGCCCTCCCCGCTCCCCGGCAGGCACCGCCGTCGCTTGCTTGAGGTCGTAGCGGACTACGATGCCGCCTGGTCCCGTTTCCGGCCGGACTCGCTCGTCGCCGGGGCAGCCCGGCAGCCGGGGAGCTATCGGCTGCCCGCGGGGGCCGCTGCCCTCGGCCCGCTCTACGGGACGCTGTACCGGCTCAGCAATGGCGCCATGACCCCACTGATCGGCGGCAGCCTCGAACAACTCGGCTACGACGCCGCGTACTCCCTCCGCCCCGCCGGACCTCCGGTCCCCGCCCCGCGCTGGGAAGACGTGCTGGACTGGGACGGGACGGTGCTGACCACCCGGGCGCCTGTGGTGATTGACGTCGGAGCGGCAGGCAAAGGGCAGCTGGCTGATCTGCTCTCTGCCGAGCTCCTCGCGGGCGGGATCGATGACCATTTCATCGATGCCAGCGGGGACCTGTTGAACTCCGCTCCGGACCCCGGTACGGCCCCGGTCGAGGTGGCCCTGGAACATCCCTACGACTCGTCCCGGGCGATCGGCACCGTCAGCCTCGGTGCCGGCGCCCTGTGCGCGTCCGCCGCCAACCGGCGGGCCTGGGGCGACGGGCTGCACCACGTTCTGGACGGCAGCACGGGGGTCCCGGTGCGGACCGTCGTGGCCAGCTGGGCAATGGCCGGGACCGCAATGGTGGCTGACGCGCTGGCCACGGCCCTGTTTTTCGTCGAAGGAGCCCGGTTGCGGGAGGAGTTCGATTTTTCCTGGCTGACCGTCTACACGGACGGCCACGCCGAGTATTCGACCGATTTTGAAGGGGTGCTTTTCTCATGACTGCCGTTATCTCCACTCCCATCGGCTCTCGGCTGGACTCTGCGCTGGGCCGGTTCACGATGTATCGGCTGGTGCTCTGGGTCCTGGCCGTGCTCGCGGTCTACAGCATGCTGCTGAACGTGCTCGGCTGGCTGAGCTTCGGGCTGCCGGAGATGCTGGCGCACCTCGCACTGTGCCTCGGACTGACGTACGGCTCCAACCGCGTGCTGGCCGTCCTCTTCCATGTGCAGCCGCATAGCGAGTCGTCCCTGATCACAGGCCTGCTGCTGTACTTCCTGTTCTGGCCGACGCAGTTCTCAGCCGGCTTGCAGCTGACGGATCTGGCCGGGGTGGCGCTGGCCTGTGTACTGGCCTCCGTGTCCAAGTACGCGCTGGCCTGGCGCGGCCGCCATATCTTCAATCCGGCGGCGGCCGGCGCCTTCATCACCGGGCTGACCGGGCTCAACATCGCCACCTGGTGGGCCGCCACGCCTGCCATGCTCTGGCTCCTGCTGCCGGGCGCGCTCCTGGTGCTGTACCGGGTGCGGAAGCTGCTGATGGCCGCCGTGTTTACGGTGGTCGTCGTGTCCATCGTCTCGGCCGAACTCCTCCGGGCCGGTTCGGATATCGGCGAGGCGCTGTGGCAGCCGCTCGCCCAGCGCCCGGTGCTCTTCTTCGTCGGGTTCATGCTCAGCGAGCCGCTCACGCTGCCGCCGCGCCGCTGGCAGCAGCTGGCGCTGGCCACCGTCGTCGGGCTGCTGTTCGCTATCCCCTACAACCTCGGCTTCGTCGCCAACTCCCCCGAGCTGGCGCTGCTGGCGGGGAACGCACTCGCCTTCGCGGCAGGCCAGCGCGGCCGGGTCCGCCTCCACTTCCAGGGCTCCCGGCCGCTGACGCCGACGACGACGGAATTCCGCTTCCAGCCGGAGCGTCCCGTCCGCTACAGCCCCGGCCAGTACATGGAACTGCACCTGCCGCACGAAAAGTCCGACGGAAAAGGGCTGCGGCGCGTTTTTAGCCTCACCAGCCCCCCGGAGTCCCGTGTCCTGACGATCGGGGTGGGGACGGCCGAACCGCTGTCCTCGGCGAAGCGCACGCTGCTGGCCCTGGAACCCGGCGACGAACTGACCGGCACCGCCGTGGGCGGCGATTTTGTCCTGCCCCGGAAGTCAGGCGCGCCCGTGCTGCTGATAGCGGCCGGGATCGGCATCACGCCGTATCTGGCCCAGCTGGCCGCGGGCTCCGCCACGGACCGGGATGTCATCCTGCTGTATCTGGCAAGGAATGCAGCCGAGCTCGCCTACGCGCAGGAGCTCGAAGGCTCCGGCGCCCGCGTCGTGGCCAGGCTCGCGGACGGCTCCCCGCCCCCGGCCTTTATGCAGGATGCGGGCAGGGCCCGGATCGACAGCGCCATCCTGAAGGAACTGGTCCCGGACATCGCCGGCCGGGACGTTTTCGTGTCCGGTTCGCCGGCCAGCGTCCGCTCGCTCCGCGCCGCCGCGCGGGGTGCCGGGGCGCGGAGGATCCACGTGGACTCCTTTGCCGGCTACTGAGCCCGGCGCCCGGCACGGCGCCCGGCAGCGTGCGGGGCAACGCCGGGCAGGGCGTCGCGTCGCGTCGATTTTCCCTTGGAGCCCACCTTCCTGCTAAGCTCTAGGACGTCCCGCCGGTAACGGCAGGATCCCTGATTGCCCTCGTAGCTCAGGGGATAGAGCGTCTGCCTCCGGAGCAGAAGGTCGTTGGTTCGATTCCAATCGAGGGCACAGAATCCTGGCAACACAGCAAGAACCCCGTCGTTTCAGTGAAGCGGCGGGGTTCTTTGCATCCGGACATCAGGACCGGACCGTGCTTCCTTCCGTCCGGAAGCCGAGGGCCGGCTCATCAGGAGTGGCCAGGGTCAGCACCGCTTCCTCGACCGTTTCATGATCTTCAAGTTCGCGTTCAATGCGGCGCAGGGCTACGGCAACTTCATGCTCGGGCCGGTCGCCCCGCAGGTCCACCGCCGCAACAAGGTACAGCTTGCGGGGCCCGACAAACTCCAGATGCAAGTACGTGATCCGTTCAATCCCGGGGTGTTCCAGCAGCCGCCGCCCCATCGACTGCTCGATGTCCGCAGTCACGCCCTGCCCCACCAGGAAGCGGCGGTTGCGGTCGATCAGCACGACGGCGACCACCGCCAGCAGGAAGCCGACGGCGATCGATCCCACCGCGTCCGGGACGGCCGAGCCGGTGAGCTGATGCAGCAGCACTCCCAGGAAGGCCAGGACGAGGCCTATCAACGCCGCCGCGTCCTCGGCAAAAACGGCGCGCAGGGTGGGGTCTGAGCTGATGAGCACCTGTTCGAGCGTGTGACGTTCCAGCTCGCGCGCGGTACGGCGCGTCTGCCGGAAGGCCTGCGCGAAGGAAATGCCTTCCAGCACGAAGGCAACGGCCAGGACAATGTAGGCGACGAGGAACTCCCCGGCCGGCTCCGGGGTGACGAGTTGTTGGATTCCGTGCATGATCGACACCACCGCGCCGGCCGTAAAAAGCCCGAAGGCGGCAAACATGGACCAGACGTAGGCCTCCCTGCCGTAGCCCAGGGGATGGCTCTTGTCCCGTTTCTTGGCCGATTTCCGTTCGGCCAGAAACAGGAAGACCTGGTTTCCGGTGTCCGCCCACGAGTGCGCCGCCTCAGCGGTCATGGACGCGGAGCCGGTGATCAGGGCGGCCACGGTCTTCGAACCGGCCACCAGAAAATTCGCCACAAAGGCGATGACGACCGTCAGCAGCGTCGAGCCGCTTTTCTTTTCCTCGCCTAATGGGTCCATGGAAGCCACGGTATAGGAAGCCACGGTATGGAAGTCTCGGTTCGATAGCCCGCTTTGGCCGGCAGAGAGTTGGTCCTGCCAAATGTCGGTGCCCCCTCGTAGGCTGTCAGCATCGGCAGCGGGGTTCCGGCGGCCGGCGGGCGGCGGGACTCCGTGCCGGTTGCCTTCCGCGTCAGGACTCCGCCGAAGCACAAAGGGGTCTCACATGTACTGTTCCATCGTCCCTCCCTACCTGCTCCGCCGCCTGGCGGCGCAGCGTGAACCACGGCTCTCCGAGGCTGCGCGTGCGGCCCGGGAAGCACTGCTGCACGTCCAGAGCTTCCAGGCGTCCAGGGCAGCCCCCTCCCCCGCAGCTCCCCCGGGCATGCGGGACCTCAAGCCCTCCCCGCCTGAGCGGACGGTCTACGACGCCAAGTTCGCCGAACAGCTGCCCGGCAGCGTGGTGCGCAAGGAGGGGGAACCACCCACCGGCGATCCGGCTGCCGATGAGGCCTATGACGGGCTGGGCCATACCCACCGGCTCTACGCCGAGGCGTTCGGCCGCAATTCCATTGACGGCAAGGGCCTCCACCTTGATGCCACGGTCCACTACGGCAACCTGTACGACAACGCATTCTGGGACGGCAGGCAGATGGTTTTCGGCGACGGTGACGGCCAGGTCTTCCAGCGGTTCACGAAGTCGCTGAGCGTGATCGGCCACGAACTCGCCCACGGCGTGACCCAGTATTCGGCCGGGCTGGCTTACCGGAACCAGGCGGGCGCCCTGAACGAATCGATGTCCGATGTCTTCGGAGCACTCGTTGAGCAGTATGTGAAGAAGCAGTCGACGGCTGAGGCCAGCTGGCTGATCGGTGAGGGTCTGTTCACGGACCAGGTCCAGGGCGCGGCCTTGCGTTCCATGAAGGCTCCGGGTACGGCGTACGACGACGACGTGCTCGGCAAGGACCCGCAGCCGGACTCGATGGACGGCTACGTTCAGGCGAGGGCCGACAACGGCGGCGTGCACATCAATTCGGGCATCCCCAACCGCGCGTTCTGCCTGACGGCCACGGAGCTGGGCGGCAACGCCTGGGACGCGCCCGCCCAGATCTGGTACGAGACGCTGACGGGAGGGACGCTGGCCGCGAATGCAACGTTTGGCGCCTTCGCGAGGGCCACCGCGGCGTCCGCCAGGGAACTCTTTGGAGCAGAATCCGCAGAGCATGACGCCGTGCTGTCTGCGTGGGAAACTGTGAAGGTAAAGCTCTCCGGAATCAGACGATGAAGCCAGTCTCAAGAAGATCCGAGTCGCATGAAAATCACCGTCCAGCGCAGCGGCGGCATTGCCGGAATGAAGCGGACCTGGTCGGTGCTGGCCACGCCCCCGGATGACAAGGACTTCTGGCAGCCGCTCGTTGAGGCCTGCCCCTGGGACGAAGCCCCGAAGACCGCCGGGGCAGCCGCCGGCGCTCAGCCGGACCGTTTCCTGTACAGCATCCGTGCGGGCCAGCGACAGGCCACTTTGCCGGAGCAGGCCGTCACGGGTCCGTGGCGGGAACTCGTGGACCACGCCCGGGCGGCGGCGGAGTCAATACCCGACGAGTCAATACCCGAAGATCCGGGCGGCAGGACGCCGCCGGGCGGCCTCCCGCCGTCGGAGGGCTTGTCGGGACCGCTCCGCTAGACGGCTTGCCTAGACCGCTGCAGCCAGTTGGCCCCGGAAAGTTCGCCGGTACGACTGCGGACTCGTGTCAAGCACCTTGGTGAAATGGTGGCGAAGCAGCACCGAGTGGCCGAACCCGGCTTCCCGTGCGACCTCGTCGATGTTGAGTTCCGTGGTCTCGAGCAGTTCCTGGGCGCGCAGAACCCGCTGCGAGTTGAGCCAGGCAGCAGGGGTCGCACCGGTCTCGGAACGGAAGCGCCGGGCAAACGTGCGGGGCGACATATGGACCCGGGCTGCCAGTTCATTGACGGAATGCTCCTCCTCCAGGTGGCGCACCATCCACTGCAGCAGTTCCTCCATCGGTTCGGAGCCGCAGGCAGGAATCGGCCGGTCGATGAACTGGGCCTGACCGCCGTCGCGGTGCGGCGGAACCACCATGTCGCGGGCGATACCCGCCGCCACGTTAGCCCCGAATTCAACCCGGATCAGATGCAGGCAGGCGTCGATGCCCGCTGCCGTGCCGGCGCTCGTGATGATCCGGCCGTCCTCGACGTAGAGGACGTTTTCGTCCACCAGCGCGGCGGGATACCGGCTGGCGAGTTCCTGGGAATAGTGCCAGTGCGTCGTGCAGCGCCGGCCGTCCAGCAGGCCTGCCCGGGCCAGGGCAAAAGCACCGGAGCAGATGGACATGACCCACGCACCGCGGGCGTGCGCCGCCCGCAGTGCGTCCAGGACGGATTCGGGTAGGTCCTCGTCCCGGCCGTAGGGACTCATGATGACGAGGTCGGCATCCGCCGCGGCCTCCAGCCCGAGCCCGACGTGCATCGACAGCCCGGACTTCATCGGGACATCGCCCGGGTCCGGGGTGCAGACCCGGAAGTCGAAGGCAGGAACACCGTTTCCGCGCGCTGAACGGTCTATGCCGAAGACCTCGAACGCGGTCCCGAACTCGAAGACCGAGAAGTTGGGGACCACTATCATTGCCACTGATTTGATCATGCTTCCATTGTGGCAGAAATTATACCTTTTTGGGCATTTCTGCCACTTCTTTTGCTCCCCCGACCGGAGAACCATGGAGGAATGGAACTCATCGGAATTGCCCTCATCATCCTGATCATCGTCGGCCTTGCCGCCACCGCCTCGGTCCTGCGCAACGACGGCCGGAGCCACACCCCGCCCGTCCGCTCGGAGGACGCCTGGTCCGCCCTGGACCTCCCCAGCACCAGCTACACGCTGCGGATCTTCTGAGGCCCGCGTCCCGGAGTCGGATCCGGCCAAATCCCGTAGTCGCCAACAGTTGCCCGGCCCCCAGGGACCGGGCAACGTCACGTTCCCGGCAGTGGCCGAAGGGGCAGTGGGCAGCAGGCCCCCCGCGCAGGAGCCGTCCCGGGCAGCAAGCCCAGTAGACTGTCTCCAGCCATGACACTGCATATTTCCTACCCCGCCGAGCTGCCGGTTTCCGAGCGCCGCGATGACCTGATGGCCGCCATCGCGGCCAACCAGGTGACCATCATTGCCGGCGAGACCGGTTCCGGTAAGACCACGCAGATTCCCAAGATGTGCCTGGAGCTGGGCCTCGGCGAGGACGGCCTGATCGGCCACACCCAGCCGCGGCGGCTTGCCGCCCGGACCGTGGCCAAGCGCATCGCAGAGGAACTCGGCGTCGAGATCGGCCAGGAAGTCGGCTTCCAGGTCCGCTTTACCGGCGAGGTCAGCCGCAACACCAAGGTCAAGCTGATGACGGACGGCATCCTGCTGGCCGAGATCCGGCGCGACAAGCTGCTGCGCAAGTACAACGCCATCATCATCGATGAAGCCCACGAGCGCAGCCTCAACATCGACTTCATCCTGGGCTACCTCAAGCGGATCCTGCCGCAGCGTCCGGACCTGAAGATCATCATCACCTCCGCCACTATCGATCCGCAGCGGTTCGCCAGGCACTTCGGCAGCGAGGAAGAACCGTCGCCGATCCTCGAGGTCACCGGACGCACCTACCCCGTCGAGATCCGCTACCGCCCGCTCTCCCAGCCGCCTGGCGGCTCCGCGGCCGGCGATGAGGGAATCCCCGCTTCCGACGACGAGCTCGAGGAGGACCGCGACCCGCTGGACGCGGTGTGCGACGCCGTCGACGAACTCGCGCTGGAAGCCCCCGGCGACATCCTCATCTTCTTCTCCGGCGAACGGGAGATCCGCGACGCCGCCGAGGCGCTCAACGCACGGATCCAGACGAACCGCCGGCTGGCCGGTGCGGAGATACTGCCCCTTTTTGCGCGGCTGAGCCTGCAGGAACAGCACAAGGTCTTCCATCCCGGGAGCAAGCGTCGGATCGTGCTGGCCACCAACGTCGCCGAAACCTCGCTGACCGTCCCGGGCATCAAATACGTCATCGACACCGGCACCGCCCGCATCTCGCGCTACTCGCACCGCACCAAGGTCCAGCGCCTGCCGATCGAGCGGGTCTCCCAGGCCTCGGCCAACCAGCGGTCCGGCCGCTGCGGCCGCGTGTCCGACGGCATCGCCATCCGGCTCTACTCGCAGGACGACTTCGAGTCCCGGCCGCCGTTCACAGACCCCGAGATCCTGCGCACCAACCTCGCCGCCGTCATCCTGCAGATGACCGCCATGGGCGTGGCCCGCGGACCCAAGGATGTGGAAAACTTCCCGTTTGTGGAACCGCCGGATTCGCGGGCCATCAACGACGGCGTCACCCTGCTCCGTGAACTCGGCGCCCTGAGCGCGGCGCGCCCACAGGAGCAGACCGGCGACGGCGACGGCCGCCCCGACGGCGGCAGACCGGGCCGCCGCCCGTCCGGCGCTGCTGCCGGAAGCAACGGCGGGCTGACCGCCGTCGGGCAGCAGCTTGCCCAGCTGCCGGTGGACCCGAGGCTGGGCCGGATGATCGTGGAATCCGGCAAGCGCGGCTGCGTCCGCGAGGTCATGATCCTGGCGGCGGCGCTGACGATCCAGGACCCGAGGGAACGACCGTCAGATAAGCAGCAGCTCGCCGCGGAAAAGCACGCGCGCTTCCGGGACGAGAACTCGGACTTCACCGGCTTCCTGAACCTCTGGAACTACATTCAGGAGAAGCAGCAGGAGCTCTCCTCCACCGCGTTCCGCCGGCTGTGCCGCAACGAGTTCATCAACTACCTCCGCGTCCGGGAATGGCAGGACCTGTTCGCCCAGCTGCGCCAGCTCGCCCGGCCGCTCGGCATCAGCCTGGACAACAAGCGGCTGGCGGACCCGGTGGGCAACCACGAGAGCATCCACATCAGCATGCTCTCGGGCCTCCTGAGCCACATCGGCATCCTCGACGAACGCAAGCGCGAGTACACCGGCGCCCGGGGCAGCCGCTTCGCGATCTTCCCCGGTTCGGCGCTGTTCAAGAAGAACCCGACCTTCGTCATGGCGGCCGAACTCGTGGAGACGAGCAGGCTGTGGGCCCGGGTGGTGGCGAAGTTTGATCCTCTGTGGGTAGAGCAGGTGGCGCCGGACCTGGTCAAGCGCAGCTACAGCGAACCGCACTGGTCCAAGAAGATGGGCTCGGTGATGGCCCACGAGAAGGTCACGCTGTATGGCGTGCCGATCATCCCGAGCCGGCGCATCAACTATGGAAAGGTGGATCCGGAGCTCAGCCGTGAGCTCTTCATCCGGCACGCCCTCGTCGAAGGCGACTGGCAGACCCACCACAAGTTCTTCCACCGCAACCGGGCCCTCCTCCACGAGGTGGAGGAGCTCGAGTCACGCATGCGGCGCCGGGACATCCTGGTAGACGACGAAACCCTGTTCGAGTTCTACGACGCCCGGATCGGCAAGGAGGTCGTCTCCGAACGGCACTTCGACAAGTGGTGGAAGGAAGCGCGGCAGCAGGATCCCGCACTGCTCGATTTCGACCAAGCGCTGCTGATCAGCGAGGACGCCGATGCGCTCGACGATTCCGCCTACCCGAAGACCTTGCTGCACAAGGGCTTCGAGCTTCCACTGAGTTATGAGTTCCACCCTGTGGCCCCCGGCTCGCCGCCTCATCCGTCCGACGGCGTCACCGCCGAGATCCCCGTGCTCTTCCTCAACCAGCTCGACGACGCCGCCTTCCGCTGGCTCATTCCAGGCCAGCGGGTGGAACTGGTCACGGCCCTGATCAAGTCATTGCCCAAGCAGGTACGCAAGAACTTCGTTCCGGCACCCGACGTCGCACGCCAGGCCGTGGCGGCTCTGGAAGCCGACTTCGATCCGGCCACGGACGAGCTGGAGGCCTCGCTGGAACTGGTCCTGCGCCGGATCCGCGGGCAGGTCATCCCGCCGAATTCCTGGAACTGGGACGCCGTGCCGCCGCACCTGCGGGTCAGCTTCCGCGTCGTCGACTCGCAGGGCAAGGTGCTGGACGAGGCCAAGGACCTCCCCGCGCTGCAGGAACGCCTGGCCCCGGCAACCCGCCGGGCGATCGCCGAATCCCTGGGCGCCACGCCGCGCACGACGGCGCCGAAATCAGGTGGCAGGGCCGGCGGGCAGGGTGCCGGTCAGGGTGCCGGTCAGGGTGCCGGGATGGGCACCGCACCTGCCGCGGGCGCGGCCTCGACTTCCGCGGCCTCGACCGGTTTCACTCAGCAGTCCGGCTTCACTGAGGAGTCCGGCCTTACCGAGTGGTCCGTCGGGACGGTGCAGCGCCAGGTCCAGGGCACCGTGAAGGGGCATACCGTCACCGGCTATCCGGCGCTGGTGGACGAAGGCCGTTCCGTGGCCGTGCGGCTCTTCCAGACCAGTTCCGAACAGGAACAGGCCATGCGCGGCGGCGTCATCCGCCTGCTCGCACTCAAGGTGCCGCCGCCGGACCGCTACGTCCTGGAGCATCTGAACAACACCGAGAAGCTGACCTTCAGCCAGAACCCGCACGGTTCCGTCTCGGCCCTGATCGCGGACTGCGCGCTTGCCGCCGTCGACAAGCTCACCCCCGCCGAGCTGCCCTGGGACGAGGCCTCGTTCAAAGCCCTGTACGAAAAGGTCCGCGCCGAGCTGATCGACACCGTCTTCACTGTCACCGCCGTCGTCGAACGCATCCTGGCGAGCACCCGGCGGATTGAAAAGCAGCTCAAGGGCACCACGAGCCTGGCCCTGATCAGCGCCCTCAATGACATCAAGAGCCAACTGGAGCAGCTGGTGTACCCCGGCTTTGTGGCACGCACGGGCTACGCCCGGCTGAGCCAGTTGCCGCGGTACCTCGCTGCGATCGAGAAGCGCCTCGAGAAGCTCCCCACTAATGTCCCGCGGGATGCGCAGCACATGACGGCGATCCAGGCTTTAGAGGACGACTACGACGACGCCGTGTCGGCGCTGCTCCCCGGCCGCCGGGCCGGGGCCGAGTTAACCCAGGTCCGCTGGATGATCGAGGAGCTCAGGGTGAGCCTGTTCGCCGTCGAACTCGGAACGGCGTATTCGGTCTCGGAAAAGCGGATCCGGGCGGTGCTGAACAAGGTGCTGGCGCCGGCCTGACGCCGGCCTGATTAGGGCCTGGCTCAGGCGGCCGGAACGTGCTCCGCGTAGCCCGCCTTCCGCAGGCCTTCGCGGAGTTTCTCCGCGTTGGCGTCCAGTTTCACGGGCTCGGGGTGCTGGTCCGCCGAGCCGAAGTCGAAGTCAGCCATCGAGTTGGACGGCCAGACGTGCACGTGCAGGTGGTTGATTTCGTAGCCTGCCACAATCAGCCCGGCCCGGGCCGCATCAAAGATGTCGACCTGGACGGCGCCGATCTTGCGGGCCACCTCCATGACCCGCCCGAGCAGTTCCGGGGAAGCGTCCGTCCAGCGGTCCACTTCCTCGGTGGGTACTACGAGCGTGTGGCCGTCGGCGAGCGGGCCCGCTGTCAGGAAGGCCACCACATTGTCCTCGCGCCAGACGAAGCGGCCGGGGATCTCGCCGTTGATGATTCTGGTGAAGAGAGTGCTCATACATCCGCCCTTTCCGAAGGTGACCCCAGGGTGCTGGCGTCCAAAACCAAACGGTACTTCACGTCGCCGGCCACCATGCGGTCATAGGCCTCGTTGAGCTGGTCCGCCCGGACCACTTCAACCTCGGACACCACGCCGTGTTCGGCGCAGAAGTCCAGCATCTCTTGGGTCTCGGCGATGCCGCCGATCAGCGAGCCGGCGTAGGCGATCCGGCGCGCGATCAGGGCCCCGGGGTTGACCGGCGGCATGTCCTCCGAGGGGAGTCCGAGCTGGAACAGGGCCCCGTCCAGGCGCAGGGTGCGGAAGTACGGGTTGAGGTCGTGGGGCGCGGCGACGGTGTCGATGATGACGTCGATGCTCCGGTTCGCGGCTTTCATCGCGGCCTCGTCGCGGGAGAGGATGACGTCGTCGGCACCGAGCTCGCGGGCCGCGGCGAATTTGGTCTCGGAGGCGGTGAACACCTTCACTTCGGCGCCCATCGCCTTGGCGAGCTTCACGGCCATGTGTCCCAGGCCGCCCAGGCCGACGACGCCGACGACGTCGCCCTCCTCGACCTCGAAGTGGCGCAGCGGCGAGAAGGTGGTGATGCCCGCGCAGAGCAGCGGCGCCGCGGCGGCGGGGTCGAGGCTTTCCGGGACCCGCAACACGTAGCGGCGGTCCACCACGATGGAGCTGGCGTAACCGCCCTGCGTGACGGTGTCCCCGTTGCGGTGGTCCTTCGCGCCGTAGGTCCCGACCATGCCGTTCTCGCAATATTGCTCCAGGCCGTCCAGGCAGCTGCCGCATTCGCGGCAGGAATCGACCATGCAGCCGACGCCCACGCGCTCACCGGGGGTGAAGTCGTCGACGGCGGAGCCCACCCGGGCGACCCGGCCCACGATTTCGTGGCCAGGCACGAGCGGGTAGTTCTGGGCACCCCATTCTCCACGGGTGGCATGGACGTCAGAGTGGCACAATCCGCAGAAATCGATGGCAATCTCGACGTCGTCTTCCTTCGGCGCGCGCCGGGCAACGGTCAAGGGGACGAGTCCGCTGTCGCTGGCGGTGGCGCCGTAAGCGGCTGCCCGGCGGGGCGCGTCAATGGCCTCGGACGGCGTGTCGAGAGTCGGGAGCGGCTGGGCAAAGGGCGGCGGTACGGGGCGTCCGGGAGTCATGTCTCGACGCTACCCCCGCGCGCCGGAACATGGCCAATCCCGAGCGCCCTTGGCGGACCGCGTTACCCACTCTTGGGCCGCTCCGTGGCCGATCCGATCCTTCCGGAATCCATACTCCGCCGCGACCACTCGTGTCAGGTGCTTCGGCGGTCCACATCGAAGGGCGTGAGGCCTGTTAATGTCACAGGTCACTGGAAGACTAATCCCATGGACGGCAATCGGGAGCCCGAAGTGGCTCGCAGCGCGGCAGCAGGAGGTGGAACTGTCACCGACGTGCTCCGTTCCCTGGGAGCCGTCCGCCTCTGCCACGCCGACGACGACGGCGGGGCCGGGCTGATCGACCAGCTCCGGCAGCTGGAGGATCTGAAGTCCGCCGCGGCCGCGCTGCAGGCCCGGATCACGGTCGCCTTCGCTGCCGCCCAGCGCCGCACCCGGCGCGCGCAGGGCGTTCCGGCGGCGGAGCTCGGCGCCGGGGTCGCGGCGCAGATCGCCCTGGCCCGGCGCGAATCCCCCGCCCGCGGCGGACGGCTCCTGGGCCTGGCGAAAGCCCTCGTCACCGAAATGCCGCACACCCTCACCGCCCTGCACACCGGCCAGCTCAACGAATGGCGCGCCACCCTCCTCGTGAAGGAAACCGCCTGCCTGTCCGCCGCGGACCGCTGCGCCGTCGACGGCCAGCTCGCCGCCGACACCGGCGCCTTCGCCGGCGCCGGCGACCGGGAGATCATCGCCGCCGCCCGGACCGCCGCCCACCGGCTGGACCCCCGCTCCGTCACCCAACGCGCCAGCCACGCCGCCACTGAACGGCACGTCAGCCTCCGCCCCGCACCGGACACCATGTGTTACCTCACCGCCCTGCTCCCCGTCGCCGAGGGCGTCGCCGCGTACGCGGCGCTGAGCCGCCACGCCGATTCGTTGCGCGCCGCCGGGGATCCGAGGGGCCGGGGCCAGCTCATGGCCGACGGCCTCGTCGAACGCCTCACCGGCACCCCCGGCGGGATCACCGGGATCGAGATCCAGCTCATCATGACCGACCGCACCCTCCTCCAGTCCGACTCCGAACCCGCCCGCCTCCCCGGCTACGGCATCGTCCCCGCCGGCTGGGCCCGGAACCTGATCAACGACACACGTGCCCAAAACGCTGCCGCCGGGGACGGCGGCACGCGGGACAGCGCAGGCGGAGGCCCGGCCGGTGACGGCGCAGGCGGAGGTCCGGCCGGTGACGGCACGAGGTCCGGCCGTCGCCGCGGGGACGGCACAGGCGGCGACAAAGAAATGGACATCTGGCTCCGCCGGCTCTACACCGCACCGGCAACCGGCAGCCTCATCGCGATGGACTCCCGCGCCCGGCTCTTCCCCGCCGGACTCCGCCGCTACATCCAGGCCCGCGACGACACCTGCCGCACCCCCTACTGCGACGCCCCGATACGCCACCTGGACCACATCATCCCCTGGCATCAAGGCGGCCCCACCACCAACATCAACGGCGCCGGAACCTGCGAAGCCTGCAACCACACCAAGGAAAAGCCCGGCTGGAAAGCCCAGCCACGACCCGGGCCCGCCGGCACGAACGAACTCAGACACAGACACGGCCTCGAACTCACCACCCCCACCGGCCACAGCTACCACTCCACCGCACCACCTCTGCCGGGCACGGCCATGACCCGGGACCCGGGCGGACCTCCGGACACGGCGGACCCCGCCGATGGACGCCACAGGAGGGAACTCAGACACCGCGCGAAAGCACAAAAACGGCCGCGCCCCGTGAGGCAGCCAGCCGCATAGCCGTTATCGCATAGCCGTTATGCCGAGTCCGCGGCAGTGCCGTCGGCATAGGGCGCCGGACCGGTCACGACGTCGTTCGAGGGATTGTTGGACCATTCGGAGAAGGAGCCCGGGTACAGGGCGGCCGGGAAACCGGCAATTTCCAGCGCCGCGATTTCGTGGGCCGCCGTCACCCCCGAACCGCAGTAGACCGCGGTGGAGACGTCCCGTGTCACACCGAGGCTGGTAAAGCGTTCGCGCAACCATTCGGCCGGCAGGAACCGGCCGTCCGCGCCGAGGTTGCCGGTGGTGGGCGCGCTCACGGCTCCCGGGATGTGGCCTGCGCGCGGGTCCACGGGTTCGATTTCCCCGCGGTACCGTTCCCCCGCCCGGGCGTCGAGCAGCAAGCCCTGCTGGCCCCAACTGGCCGCCCGCCCCGCGTCGATCGCGGGCATGGCACCGGCGGCCAGGACGACGTCGCCGGGCTCCGCTTGCCATTCGCCGCGTTCGACGTCGAATCCGGCGGCACGCCAGGCGGCCAGTCCGCCGTCGAGCAGGTAAACGTCCGCGAAACCCGCGTTCCGGAGCATCCACCAGAGCCTGGCGGCAGCCATGTTTCCGCTGTCGTCGTAGGCAACGACGACATCTCCACTGCGGACGCCCCAGGAGCGGACGGATGCCTGGAATTGCTCCAGGGAAGGGAGCGGGTGGCGGCCGCGGCTTGGATCCGCGGGGCCGGCCAGTTCGGTGGCGAGGTCCACGAAGACGGCGCCGGGGAGGTGCTCCGCCAGGTAATGTTCCCGGCCGTGCGGGTCACCGAGCGCCCAGCGCACATCCAGCAATACAGTGCGTCGGCCGGCATCCAGCCGGCCCTTCAGCGAATCTACATCCATGAGGGTCTGCATCCGCCAACTCTATCCGTGCGCGTCATCGTTGGCGCGCGGCCGCCGCGGGTAGGCTGGTGCGGTGATGAGAGAGCGCGCAAACGACCGGGCCTGGGCCGATGAAGCCATCCGCAGAATCAATGCCGAGAACAACCGCTCCGCCGACACCCACCTCTATTCCGTCCCGCTCCCGGAACATTGGGGAGTGCAGCTGTATCTCAAGGACGAGTCCACGCACCGTACCGGCAGCCTCAAGCACCGGCTGGCGCGCTCCCTGTTCCTTTTCGGCCTGGTCAACGGCTGGATCGCGGAAGGAACCACGATCGTGGAAGCGTCCAGCGGCAGTACGGCCGTCTCGGAAGCGTATTTTGCCCAGCTGCTGGGGCTGCCGTTCATCGCCGTGATGACCCGGACCACCAGCCGGGAAAAGATTGCCCTGATCGAGCAGTTCGGCGGGTCCTGCCTGCTGGTGGATCACGCGTCGGAGGTCTACGAGGCGGCCGCCGAACTGGCCAGGAGCAGCAACGGCCACTACATGGACCAGTTCACCTACGCCGAGCGGGCCACGGACTGGCGGGGGAACAACAACATCGCCGAGTCGATCTTCGGCCAACTCGCCTTGGAAGAGCACCCGATCCCGCGCTGGATTGTCGTGGGCGCCGGGACCGGAGGAACGAGCGCCACGATCGGCCGGTACCTCCGCTATCACCGCCACGATGCGGAGCTGGCGGTCGTGGACCCGGAGAACTCGGCGTTCTATCCCGCGTGGCTGGCCGGCGGCGATGTCGGCGCCGGTGCAGCCGGCGTCGCCGGGCTCCCGTCGCGGATCGAGGGCATCGGCCGGCCCCGGATGGAACCAAGCTTTGTCCCCACAGTGATCGACCACATGATCCAGGTCCCGGACGCAGCGTCGGTGGCGGCGATGCGTCACCTTCGGCATTTCGCCGGGTTGCACGCGGGCCCGTCCACCGGCACGAACCTCTGGGGCGTGTGGCAGCTCATCGCCGGGATGATCGCCCAAGGACGGCGCGGCAGCGTTGTGTCCTTGATGTGCGACGGCGGTGACCGCTATGCCGGCAACTATTACAACCCGGACTGGCTGCAGGCCCAGGGACTGGACCCCGAACCGTACGAGGCCGCCGTCCGCGAGTTCTTCGCGAGCGGGGTCTGGCCGGCCTAGACTTCCCCAAGGGGCCTCCGTGCGGGTTAGACCTCCACCGTGTCCCCGCTGGAGAGGTGGCGATATTCGGTGCCGTACTTGGCGCCGATCCGCGTCACGTGCCCCTCAACGAGGCCCAGCCCGTTCGGGTTGAGCAGGGCGTCGTGGATCGGGAACGCCTTGGGTGCCCGGACGCCGATCACGAAGTCCACCACCTCGCCCACCTTGTTCCACGGCGCGTGGATCGGCACGAGCAGGGTGCGGACGTCCACGCCGTCCGGTATCGCGAAGGAGTCCCCCGGGTGGTAGACGTTGGAATCCACCAGATAGCCCACATTCGCCACCACCGGAATCTGGGGATGGATCAGGGCGTGCTGGCCGCCGAAACTCCGGATGGCGAAGCCTGCGGCGTCAAACTCCTCGCCGGGGGCCACGGCATGGATCCGATCCGCAGCGCTGTCCGCCTTGCCGCGCAACTGCCCCGCGACCCCCGCCGGCGCGAAGAGCTGCAGCGAGTCGCTGCCCACCAGGGCGGCAACGACGGCGTCGACGTCGACGTGGTCCGCGTGCTCGTGCGTGATCAGCACGGCGTCCGCACCGGCCAGCGCCTGCTCCGTCTCCGAGAACGTCCCCGGGTCGAGCACCAGCACCTTGCCGTCCTTCTCGAGGCGGACACATGCGTGCGTGAATTTCGTCAGCTTCATCGGGCCAGCCTAGGGATCGGTCGTCGCGGTGTCCACGCCCCCGGCTGGTAATCTTGGACATTGCCAGCACTCCAAACGAAACCGACAGTGAAACGAGTTCCACAATGTCCCAGGGCGCCACAGCCGACGGCAACCGGACACCGGCCCCCGCTCCCGCCGCGGGTAAGGAACAGCGTGTCACCAAGCAGCGCCTCGCGGTCAGCGCCGCCCTGGACGAACTGGCAGACTTTGTCAGCACCCAGGAGCTGTACCGCATCCTGCAGGAGCGGGGCACCTCGGTTTCCCTTGCCACGTCGTACCGGATCCTGCAGTCCCTTGCCGATGACGGTCTGGTAGACGTCCTTCGGAGCGCCGATGGCGAGGCGGTCTACCGGCGCTGCGCTGTCACCGGCCACCACCACCACCTGCTCTGCCGCAATTGCGGGAAGGCCGTCGAGGTCGAGGCACCCGCGGTGGAAGCCTGGGCCGCGCGGATCGCCAAAGAGCACGGCTTCACCGCTGTGGAACACACCGTGGAGATCTTCGGGCTATGCCCGGAGTGCACGGCCCGGCAGTCCGGGATATAGCCAAGGTCTTACCGGCGGCGCGGCAACTCAGTCCCTGCTGAACCGGATGTGGCCAGCACCGACGCGGTCAACGGCGGGCCAGGTCCGGCGGGACAGGTCCGTCGGGACAGAACACCGCAGCGAAACGTGCGCACCGCTCACCATGCCTTGACATGGCGCCCTAGAGTGGTGCCATCACGCAGTGGTTTCCCGTACCGGGATTGGAGATTTCATGACAGCAATAGCCCGCCTGGCCGCAGTTTCCGTCGATTGTGCAGACCCCGCCGTGCTGGCGGACTTCTACCGACGGCTGCTCGATGCGGAAGTGTTCTTCGAGTCTGACGATTTCGTTGCACTCAAAGGTGCGGGAGTGATGCTGACATTGCAGCGCGTGCAGAACTACCGTCCGCCTGAATGGCCCGGGGACGTTTCACCCAAGCAGCTCCATCTTGAGTTTGCTGTTGACGATCTTGACGCTGCTGAACAGCAGGTTATTTCGCTCGGCGCCCGTCGCGCTGGCGTCCAGCCCTCGCCGGACCGCTGGAGGGTCCTGCTTGATCCGGCTGGGCACCCTTTCTGCCTGATGCACCCGATTCCCGGCGCCTGACCCCGTTCGGCGCCTGACCCCGTTCGGCGCCTGACCCCGTTCACTGTCTCAGGCCGCCGGGACCGGTGCGCCCCGCAGCACCCGCCCGTTCATTCCACGCTTGGCCCGGATGCCGCCGATGGCACGGCAGACCACGTAGATCAGGAACGACAGCGTGGTGACATAGGGGCTGATGGGGAGCCGGCCGCCGAGGGCCAGCATGATGCCGCCCACCGTCGCCGTCACGGCGAACACCACGCTGAGGAGCACCACCAGCCGGGGCGATGACGTCACCCGCAAGGCCGCAGCCGCAGGCGTGATCAGCAGCGCCAGGACCAGCAGCGCGCCGACAATCTGGATGGATAGCGCCACGCTGAAGCCCAACAGCAGCATGAATCCGAGGGCGAGGGCCCGGACCGGCACGCCCCGGGCCGCGGCGACGTCGGGATCGACACTTGCAAAGGTCAGCGGCCGCCAGATGGCGATCAGGGCCAGCATCACGACGACGGCGGCGACGGCCAGCACCTGCAGCTGGACGGTCCCGACAGACACGATCTGCCCGGTGAGCAGGCCGAACTTGTTGGCGGCGCGGCCTTCATACAGCGAAAGGAACAGGATGCCCAGGCCCAGGCCGAAGGGCATGAGCACGCCGATGGTCGAATTCTTGTCCCGGGCGCGGACCCCCATCAGGCCCAGCAGCAGGGCCGCCACCACCGACCCCAGCAAGGAACCGAGCACGACGTCCATGCCGATCAGCAGGGCGAAGGCCGCACCGGCAAAGGAGAGCTCGGAGATGCCGTGTACCGCGAACGCCAGGTCCCGCTTCATCACGAAGGTCCCGACCAGGCCGCCCAACAGTCCCAGGACAGCCCCGGCCCAGATCGAATTCTGGACCAGCGCGAGTAGTTCGCCGTA
Organism: Arthrobacter sp. UYCu723; assembly: GCF_054059215.1. Classification (NCBI taxonomy): domain Bacteria; kingdom Bacillati; phylum Actinomycetota; class Actinomycetes; order Micrococcales; family Micrococcaceae; genus Arthrobacter; species Arthrobacter sp. UYCu723. The sequence goes on along the minus strand of NZ_JBSSBW010000001.1, from coordinate 3,098,404 downwards.
GTTCTCGAAATTGAAGATGGAATTGAGTATGTTCTCGAGGTCCATTAGCCGACCTCCCCTGCAACCGCGTGCGCATCCTCGTGGTGGTGCGTGGTGGCATCCGGAACGCCCACCACGACCATCCGGCCGTTGGCGTGGATGACTTCGACATGGCTGCCGTAAAGATCGGACAGGACCTCGGTGGTCATCACTTCCTCCGGCCTGCCCACGCGGAAGCGTCCGCCGGCCAGGTAAAGCACCGTGTCGACGTAGTCCACGATGGGGTTGATCTCATGCGTTACGAACACCACGGCGCTTTTCTGCTCGCGGCACTGGTTGTTGATCAGGCCGCTGACCGCCTGCTGGTGCTGCAGGTCGAGGGACAGCAAGGGCTCATCGCAGAGCAGTACTTTCGGGTCCGTGGCGAGGGCCTGGGCCACCCGCAGCCGCTGCTGCTCGCCGCCGGAGAGCTGCCCCACCGGCGCCTTGGCATAGTCTTCGGCACCCACGAGCTCGAGCAGCCGGTCGATCTTCCGGTCCGCCCGGGCAGCACCGAGGCGCACTCCCCAGCGGTGGCCGTCGACGCCGAGGCCGACGAGGTCGCGGGCACGCAACGGGGTGTCCGCATCAAACGATTTCTGCTGCGGGATGTAGCCGATCCGCCGGCTGCCGCGTTCGACGGGGCGGCCGTCGAGTATGGCCGTTCCGGAGCTGAGCTCCTGCAGTCCGAGGAGCACCTTGAGGAAGGTCGTTTTGCCGCTCCCATTGGGGCCGAGGACGGCGAAGAATTCACCGTGGTTGATGTCCAGGTCCAGGTTCTCCCAGAGGGTCCGTTGGCCGAACGTGAGGGACGCACCGCGGAGGCTCACTACGGGTGTCAACTTGGATTTCCTCGATTTCTGCGTGACTCGTTCTGCTCACGCTGTCCCGATAATCTTAGGCCCCGGCTTCCGGGCCCGGTCATTCCGACGGCGATGGTGGCCCGGGCTGTCCTCAGGACAGCGGCTTGCCGATGGCGTCCACGTTGTCCGCCATCCACTGCAGGTACGTCTTGCCGTCCGGCAGCGTCTCACTGAAGTTCAGCACCGGAACGCCCGACGCCGCAGCGGCATCCTTCAGCGCCACCGTTTGCGGGCCCTCGGTCTGCAGGTTGTAGGCCAGCAGCCTGACGCCGCCGGAGCGGACAAGGTCGACGGCGGACTTCAGCACGGCGGGCGGAACGTCCGAACCGGATTCAATGGCCGACATGTACTCGGCGGGGGTCTTGTTTTCCAGTCCGGCCGCCTCCAGCAGATACAACGGCACGGGCTCAGTGACGGCAACCGCCCCCGGGCCCGACGCCGCCTTGATCGTGGCCAGCTTGGCTTCAAGGCCGGCGAGCGAGTCCTTGAAGGCGGCCGCGTTGGTACGGAAGGTCCCGGCAGAGGACGGTTCCAGCTCGCCGAGCTTGGCGGCGACGGCGTCGGCGAGCCGTGCCATGGCCGGCAGGCTGTACCAGACGTGCTCGTTGAAGCCGGCGTGGTCGTGGCCGTCCGCGCTGGCGGTGCCTCCGCTGCCGGCGTCGGCGCTCTCCAGCCCGGAAAGCTCGACGGCGTTCAGCACGTTGGCCTGGTCCAGCCCGGTATCGTCCGCCAGCTTATGGATGAAATCGTCGTAGCCGCCGCCGTTCTCCACGACCAGTTCGGCCTTGGAAACCGCCAGCTTGTCCTGGGTGGTCGCCTCGTAGGAGTGCGGGTCCTGGCTGGTGCGGGTGATGACGGAGTTGACGCGCACCTTGTCGCCGCCGATGGTGCTGACGATGTCGCCGTACACGCTCGTGGACGCGACGACCTCAACGACCCCCTCCCCGGCGGTCCCCCGGGTGCTCCCCGCCGTCGGACTGCAGGCCGTCAGCATCACGCTGAGGCCGGCAACGGCGGTAACTATGGCACGGGCAGCAGGACGACGCACGGGGAACCTCGGATCAGTTATTGAGAATCAGGAGCATTAGCAACAGCCACGAGTCTATCCCTAAATGGGAATCATTCCCATTTAGGGTAATAGCACGCCGCTGCCTAGTCCTGGCCGAGCCGCCGGTAACCGGTGGCCTGGGTGGCGTCCCGGATCTCGCCGACGAGCTGCTCAATGACGTCCTCGAGGAACAGGACGCCCTGAGTGTGCCCGTCCGGCCCGATCACACGGGCGAGGTGCGAGCCCGTCCGCTGCATGACGGACATGGCCTTCTCGATCTCATCGTCCATTGAGAGGTTCGCCAGGGAACGGATGCGACTTTCGGCGATCGGCTGGTGATAGGCCGCGTCGGGGATGGACAGCACGTCCTTGATGTGGAGGTAGCCCGAAAGCATGCCGTCGTCATCGAGCATCGGAAATCGGGAGAAACCCGTCCGGCTCACAGCCTTCTCGAACTCCACCGGCGTGGTGTTTGCCTTCAGCATCACGAGCTTGTCGAGTGGGACCATCACGCGGGACGCGGTGTGTTCCGAGAACTCCAGCGCACCGGTGATCAGCCCGGCGTCGTCATCCACCAGGCCATGACGGGTGGATTCCTGCACAATCGACTGGACTTCCTCCAGGGTGAAGGAGGAGGTGACCTCGTCCTTCGGCTCGATCCGCATGAGCTTGAGGATGTGGTTCGCGGACCAGTTCAGGGACACGATCACCGGCCTCACCGCCCGGGCGATGAACATCAGCGGCGGCGCGAGAAGCAGGGCCGCCTTGTCCGCGACGGAAACCGAGATGTTCTTCGGGACCATTTCGCCGAAGGTGACGTGCAGGAAAGTGACGGCCAGCAGCGCGATGGCAAAGGCCACGACGTCGGCGATTTCCACCGGGATGCCCACCGCCCCGAGCGGCACGGCCATCAGGTGGTGGATTGCCGGTTCCGCAACCTGCAGGATCAGCAGGGAGCAGACCGTGATGCCCAGCTGGGCGCAGGCCAGCATCAGGGAGACGTTTTCCATCGCCCGCAGGGTGGTCTGCGCGCGCTTGGACCCGGCCTCGGCCAGCGGCTCGATCTGGCTCCGCCGGGCGGACATGACCGCAAATTCCGCCGCCACGAAGAAGGCGTTGCCGACCAGCAGGACGACGAGCCAGAGAATTCCTACCCAGTCGCTCATGCGGCACCGACCTGGCCGGACTTCTGGTTCTCGCCATGGTCCTCGCCGTGGTCTTCGCCGTGGTCCTCGCCATGCTCCTGGCCGTGGGCGCGGGCGGGCTTGAAGCAGATCCGGTCGATCCTGCGCCCGTCCATGCGGGTCACGCTCAGCGTCCCGCCGCCGACCTCGACGGCGTCCCCCACGGACGCGATGCGGCCCAGCTGGCTCATGACGTACCCTCCCACCGTTTCGTAGGCAGCTTCGTCGGGCACGGTCAGGCCCGGGATCTGTTCGGAGAGTTCATCGGGACGCAGCAGTCCCGGGAAGTACCAGTCCCCCGAGGCGCTCTGCAACAGCCCCGGACGGACCTTGTCATGTTCATCGGCCACTTCCCCGACGATTTCCTCCACGAGATCCTCGAGCGTGGCAATGCCGGCGGTTCCGCCGTATTCGTCGAGGACCACGGCCAGCTGGAGGTTGCCTTCGCGCAGTTCCGCCAGCAGGGCATCGAGATGGATGGTTTCCGGCACCCGGAGCACATCGGTCATGATGGCGCCGGCCTCCAGGTTGGCGCGCCGGTCAGACGGCACGGCGATGGCCTTCTTGATATGCACAACGCCACGGATGTCATCGGAGGAGTCCCCGATAACAGGGAAGCGCGAGTAGCCCGTGCGCCGGGCGGCTTCCACGATGTCCGAGACCGGCTGGTCGGCGTCGATCGTTTCGACGCGGATGCGGGGCGTCATCACGTCCGCCGCCGTCCGGCCCGAAAACTTCAGCGTCCTCGCGATGAAGTTGGCGGTCCCTGCGTCAAGGGTTCCCATCGCCGCGGAGCGTCGGACAAGGGATGCCAGTTCGGCCGGAGTTCGGGCGCCGGAGATTTCCTCCTTGGCCTCAAGTCCGAAGACGTTGAGGACCTTGTTGGAGAAGCCGTTGAGCACCACGATGGCGGGTTTGAAGATGGCTGTGAAGACCAGCTGGGGTCGGGCGAGGGCCTTTCCGATCGGAAATGACAGCGCAATGGCCATGTTCTTCGGCACCAGTTCGCCGATCAGCATGGAGAGCAGGGTGGTCAGAGTCATCGCGACCACCAGCGAGATGGAGATGGCCGCGGCTTCGGGGACCCCGACGGCGGCCAGCGGCACTTCGAGCAGCTTGCCGACGGATGGCTGCATGACGAATCCGGTCAGCAGCGTGGTCATGGTGATGCCCAGTTGGCAGCTGGAGAGCTGCGTGGACAGGGACTTGAGGCATTTGAGCAGCGGTGCGGCAGCAGGATCCCCGTTTTCCACGGCCCGCTGGACGGTGGACTGGTCGAGGGCGACCAGGGAGAATTCAACGGCTACGAAGAAGCCCGTGCCGAGGATGAGCAGCAGGCCTACTGCCAGAAGGAACCATTCCATTTAGCGGCCTGCTTCCGGAGCAGCGGCACAGTGTGGGTGCTCGTGGAATCGGCCCGGCGGAGGATGGTCGGCATGAGCCGACCCTGTTTCCTGGAAGGCTCCGGATGGGTGTGGGGCCGGAGAATGATGGGCGCGTGAACGGGGTTTGCCGGCTCTGCGGGTGGACTGCGCGGTAACGTTTTCCGTTCTCCGCTGACAGCCCCCAGGCCGGCACCTAGATTTACTGTCCATGAGAAGTTCAGTCTACAGGAGCGGCTGCCGCCGGCCGTCACGTGACGGCCGGCGGCCGCTTCAGCCGGCAGTGCACATCACCAGCTTTGCGGAACCGGACGGCCCTCCTCGTAGCCCGCAGCGGACTGGATCCCGGCGACGGCGCGTTCCCGGAAGGCGGCCAGATCTGCCGCGCCGGCGTAGCTCATGGAGCTGCGGAGCCCTGCGGTGATCATGTCGAGCAGGTCCTCGACGCCGGGGCGGGCGGGGTCCACGTACATGCGCGAGGTGGAGATGCCCTCCTCGAACAGGGCCTTGCGGTCCTTTTCGAAGGCACCCTCGCGCTGGTTGCGGTTCTGGACGGCCCGGGCCGAGGCCATGCCGAAGCTTTCCTTGAACTGCCTGCCGCCGGCATCCAGCTGCAGGTCCCCCGGGCTCTCGTGCGTGCCGGCGAACCAGGAGCCGATCATGACCTGGCTGGCCCCGGCCGCCAGGGCCAGGGCGACGTCGCGCGGGTAGCGGACGCCGCCGTCGGCCCAGACCCGGCCGCCGGCCGCGCGGGCGGCGGCGGAACATTCCAGCACGGCGGAGAACTGCGGACGGCCCACCGCCGTCATCATCCGGGTGGTGCACATGGCGCCGGGTCCGACGCCGACCTTGACGATGTCTGCCCCGGCCTCGATGAGCTCCCGGGTCGCGTCGGCGGTGACCACGTTGCCCGCCACCACCGGAACGCCGGGATTGAGGCCCTTGACCGCGGCCAGCGCGTCGAACATTTTCTGCTGGTGGCCGTGCGCAGTGTCGAGCACCAGGACGTTGACTCCGGCGGCGAGGAGCTCCGCCGCCCGTCCGGCGACGTCACCGTTGATCCCGACGGCGGCGGCCACCTTAAGCCTCCCGGAGTCATCCAGCGAGGGCCGGTACAGGGTGGAGCGCAGGGCTCCCTGCCGGGTCAGCACTCCGCTCAGGACACCGCCCTGCTGCACCGGCGCGTAGTCGGTGCCGGCGGCGTCCATCGCGTCAAAAGCGCGGCGGAGTGCCGCTTCCGGTCCGGAGCCACTCCCGCCGTCGAAGGCGCCTTCGAACAGCGCCGCGTCCAGCACGAGCGGCTGGTGCCGGACCACAGAGGCCAGCGACGCGAAACGGTCCTGGCCCTCGCAGTCCGCCGCGCGGATCACGCCGGCCACGGCGCCGGCCTCGTCCACGACGGTCACGGCGCCGTGCGGCCGCTTGCCCATCAGGTGCAGCGCGTCGATGACCGTGTCAGCGGGCGAGAGCGTGACGGGCGTCTCGAGGACCGCATGACGGGTCTTGATCCAGGCGGTGACGTCCCGGATCACCTCGAGCGGCACGTCCTGCGGCAGGACGGCGAGTCCGCCGCGGCGTGCCATGGTTTCCGCCATCCGTTTGCCGGTCACCGCCGTCATATTCGCGGCCACGAGAGGAATCACCGAGCCCGTTCCGTCGTCTGCGGCCAGGTCCACGTCCAGCCGCGAGGTGATATCGGAACGGGAGGGCACCAGGAAGATGTCCGAATACGTCAGGTCGGTGGTGGGCTCAGTCAGAAATCGCACGCTTCTCCTTGGTAGGCACTCTCAGTGCTTAGGGTTCTTCTTGCGATTCTAGGCGAGCCTTCGCCTGCCTGCGTAGTGGCTCCGGATGCTGCCCTGGGAGGCGACTTCGCGAACGTTCCCGATGACTTCATGATTTGAGTCGACCTTATTGGCGGTTTGGGAAGAATCGTCACTAGACTGGCAGGGGTCTGGGTTCACTGGACGCGGAGACTGGTTCAATCGTCGTGCTGATGCACCGTGGAAGCCAGTGGGAATCAAACTCATGGAAGAGGCGTATTTCAAGTGCCAGAGCAGCCTAGCCACCGTCTACCAGAGGAATTTGGCGGAAACGAGTGGCTCGTTGACGAACTGTACGAGCGTTACCAGCAGGACAAGAACACGGTTGATGCCAAGTGGTGGCCGCTGTTCGAATCCTTCGACGCCGGCGACGGTTCCTCCACCAACGGGACCTCGGGTGCAGCGCCTGTTGCGCACCCGGCCACTCGCGAACTTCCTCTTGTAGCTCCTGCTGCCGCATCGCCGGCGGTACCTGCGCCGGCAGCCCCGGCTCCGGCCGCTGCTCCTGCTCCGGCCCAGGCCGCTGCTCCCGCCGCCGCCCAGAGGTCCCCGGCCACTGTCGCCCGGGACGGCGCCAAGACCACTAAGACCACTGAGGCCGGCGCCGGCACCCAGCCGATCCCGGCCCAGCTGCCCAAGAACATCAAGGCCCCGACCGCACCGGAAGAGGACGTCGTCTCCGTCCTCCGCGGCCCGGCCAAGGCCATCGCCACCAACATGATCACCAGCCTGGAAGTTCCGACCGCCACGAGCGTCCGGGCGATTCCGGCGAAGCTGCTGATCGACAACCGCGTGGTCATCAACTCCAACCTCGCCCGCGCCCGTGGCGGCAAGGTCTCCTTCACGCACCTGATCGGCTACGCCGTCATCCGTGCCCTGTCCCAGTTCCCCTCGATGAACGTCTACTACGACGAGGTCGACGGCAAGCCGGTAGCTGTCCAGCCCGCGCACGTGAACTTCGGCATCGCCATCGACATGCCGAAGCCGGACGGCACCCGCCTGCTCATGGTGCCCAACATCAAGAAGGCGGAGACGCTTAACTTCTCCGAGTTCTGGCACACCTACGAGGACCTGATCAAGCGTGCCCGCGCCGGCAAGCTGACCGCGGACGACCACTCGGGCACCACGGTCTCACTGACCAACCCGGGTGGAATCGGCACCGTGCACTCTGTGCCGCGACTGTCCAAGGGCCAGGCCGCCATCATCGGCGTCGGTGCACTGGATTACCCGGCGGAGTTCCAGGGCGCCAGCGAGAAGATCATCGCGCAGAACGCCATCAGCAAGGTCCTCACGCTGACCTCCACCTATGACCACCGCGTCATCCAGGGTGCCGGCAGCGGCGAGTTCCTCAAGCTCGTGCACCAGCTCCTGCTGGGTGCCCAGAACTTCTACGACGACATCTTCGAATCCCTGCGCATCCCGTACGAGCCCGTGCGCTGGAGCCCGGACCTGCAGGTGGACCCGGCGGACGAAATCAACAAGGTCGCCCGGATCCAGCAGCTGATCCACGCCTACCGCGTCCGCGGCCACCTCATGGCGGACACCGATCCGCTCGAGTACGTCCAGCGCAAGCACCCGGACCTCGACGTCCTGACCTACGGCCTGACCCTGTGGGACCTGGACCGCGAATGGCCCACCGGCGGCTTCGGCGGCAAGCCGATGCTCAAGTTCCGTGACATCCTCGGCGTCCTCCGCGACGCCTACTGCCGCACTGCGGGCATCGAGTACATGCACATCCAGGAACCGGCCGAGCGCAAGTGGTTCCAGGACCAGATCGAGCACAAGTACTCCAAGCCGAGCCGCGACGAGCAGCTGCGCATCGTCTCCAAGCTCAACGCCGCCGAGGCCTTCGAGACCTTCCTGCAGACGAAGTTCGTCGGGCAGAAGCGCTTCTCGCTCGAGGGCGGCGAATCCCTGATTCCGCTGCTGGACGCCATCATCTCCGATGCGGCCGACGACCAACTCGACGAAGTGGCGATCGGCATGGCCCACCGCGGCCGGCTCAACGTGCTCACCAACATCGCCGGCAAGACCTACGCCCAGGTCTTCCGCGAATTCGAAGGCACCCAGGATCCGCGCTCCGTGCAGGGCTCCGGTGACGTGAAGTACCACCTCGGCACCGAGGGCACCTTCAGCTCGGACAACGGCAAGGAGACGAAGGTCTACCTCGCCGCCAACCCGTCCCACCTCGAAGCTGTGGACTCCGTCCTCGAAGGCATTGTCCGCGCCAAGCAGGACCGCCTGGACCAGGGCGAGGCCTTCCCTGTGCTGCCGATCATGGTGCACGGCGACGCCGCCTTCGCAGGCCAGGGCGTGGTGGCGGAAACGCTCAACCTCTCCCAGCTGCGCGGCTACCGCACCGGCGGCACCATCCACATCGTGGTCAACAACCAGGTCGGCTTCACCACCGCCCCGTCGTCGTCGCGCTCCTCCACCTACTCCACGGACGTCGCCAAGATGATCCAGGCACCGGTGTTCCACGTGAACGGCGATGACCCGGAGGCCGTGGTCCGGATCGGCCAGCTCGCCTACGAGTTCCGCCAGCGCTTCCACAAGGATGTTGTCATCGACATGGTCTGCTACCGGCGCCGCGGGCACAACGAGGGCGACGACCCCTCGATGACGCAGCCGCTGATGTACAACCTGATCGAAGCCAAGCGTTCGGTGCGCAAGCTCTACACCGAATCCCTGATCGGCCGCGGTGACATCACCGAGGAAGAAGCCGAGCAGCTGCTGCGCGACTACCAGGAACGCCTGGAGCGCGTCTTCGCGGAAACCCACGCTGCCCAGACCTCCCCGATTCCGATCATCACGGCCGATTCCGCTGCGGTCTCGGACCTCGAGCGACCGATGGCCCAGCAGGCGGACACCGGGACCAACGCCCCGGCCTCAACCGCGATTTCCGCCGAGACGCTGGCCCGCATCGGCAAAGCCCACACCGAGATTCCCGGGGGCTTCACCGTCCACGCCAAACTCAAGCAGCTGCTGGAGAAGCGTGAGCAGATGTCCCGCGAGGGCGGCATTGACTGGGGCTTCGGCGAGATCGCGGCCTTCGGCTCGCTCATCATGGAAGGCGTCCCCGTCCGGCTCGCCGGCCAGGACTCGCGCCGCGGCACCTTCGTCCAGCGGCACGCAGTCTTCCATGACCGTGCCAACGGTGACGAGTGGCTGCCCCTGGCCCACCTGTCGGACAGCCAGGCCAAGCTCTGGATCTACGACTCGCTGCTTTCGGAATACGCCGCGATGGGCTTCGAATACGGGTACTCGGTGGAACGACCGGACGCCCTCGTGCTCTGGGAGGCTCAGTTTGGCGACTTCGTCAATGGTGCGCAGACCATCATCGACGAGTTCATCTCCTCGGCCGAACAGAAGTGGGGCCAGCGCTCCTCTCTCGTACTGATGCTGCCGCACGGCTACGAAGGCCAGGGGCCTGACCACTCCTCCGCCCGGATCGAACGCTTCCTGCTGATGTGCGCCGAAGAGAACATGATCGTGGCCAACCCCACGACGTCGGCCTCGCACTTCCACCTGTTGCGCCGCCAGGCGTACAGCCGGCCGCGCAAGCCGCTCATCATCTTCACCCCGAAGCAGCTGCTCCGCCTCAAGGCCGCAGCGTCTTCGGTGGAGGACTTCACCACGGGTTCCTTCCGGACGGTCATCCCCGAGCACGAGCAGCTGCAGGCGGACGCCGTCGAGCGGGTGCTGCTCGTCTCCGGCCGCCTGTACTACGATCTGCTGTCCACCCGGCAGAAGACCGAGGACACGACGACGGCGATCGTCCGGGTCGAGCAGCTCTACCCGCTGCCCGCCGCCGAGATCGCCGCGGAGCTGGCCAAGTACCCGAACGCCGAAGTTGTCTGGGCACAGGACGAGCCGGCCAACCAGGGTCCGTGGCCGTTCATCGGGCTCAACCTGCCGGACGCCCTCGACCGCCAGGTGCGCCTCGTGTCCCGTCCTGCCTCGGCTTCCACCGCGGCGGGGTCGATGAAGCGTCACTCGGCCGAGCAGGACGCCCTGCTCAAGCAGGCATTCGCACGTAAGTAGGGTCATTGCTTGCCCGGCCGGAGATGGAAACACGCAACTCCGGCCGGGCAGCTTTGTTTAACCGTCTGTGTTTAATTGACGCCGTCTAAATGACGCTGATCAGTTGACGCTTTGGACTGAAGAGGTAGTCGTGGAAGATCGAAAGCTGCGGATCGCAGCCGTTGGCGATGAACTGCTGGCCGGGCTCGGTGATCCCCGCGCGCTGGGCTGGCTGGGCCGTGTGCTGGCCCGCACGCCGCAGGACGGCCTGGTCATGGAAAGCTACTCCCTGCCGTGCCCGCAGGAAGGCACCGAAGGGCTGGCCGCGCGCTGGCTCGAGGAGGCCGGCCGCCGCTTCAGCGCCCACCACGAGAACCGCCTGGTGATCGGGCTCTCCGGCCGCGACATTGAATTCGGGCTCTCCACGGCCCGCAGCCGGCTGAACCTGGCGAACATCCTGGACTCAGCCTCGCAGAACAAAATCGAGGTCTTCGTCGTCGGGCCGCCGCCCACGCTCGATCCGACGCAGAACCGCCGGCTGGGCGATCTGAACACCGCGTTCGCCGATGTCACCACGCGCCGCAAACACCTGTATGTGGACACCTTCTCGCCGCTCTTGAACCACGAACAGTGGCGCCAGGACCTTGCCGCCAACGGCGGCACCCCCGGCCAGGCCGGCTACGGGCTGATGGCGTGGCTCGTGCTGCACCGCGGCTGGTTCCAATGGCTGGGCATGGACGCGCCGGAGTAGACCAGCGCCGCCCCTCCTCCCCTCCAGGCAATCTTGCGATATATCTTGACCGTGACGAAGAGGCGATATAGCGTGGCATCCATAGACACGATATATCGTAAACGCCTCGCACGGCCCATTCCCGGAGGAACCATGGAAGAGAACACCTGGACCGTCACCGGCCCGCAGACCATCGACGTCGACGGCGTCAGCTCGCTCAAGCTCGGCATCGTCCGGGGGCGCTTCGACATCGTGACGCACGACGAGGACGTCGCCCGGCTCGAGGTATCCGAAATCTCCGGGGATCCGCTCTCCGTCACCCTGGTCAACGGCCGGCTGGAGGTTCGGCACCAGCTGCACGGCCCGCAAGGCTGGTTCAAGAACCTCATGGGCACCGTCAACAACAACAGCAGCAATTCCGTGGTCATCAGCATCGCCCTGCCGGCCGGCGTCGAGGTCGAGGCGGGCACCGTCAGCGGCGACGGCATGGTGTCCGGGATCAGCGGCCATACCCGTCTGAACACCGTCTCCGGCTCCGTCCTCGCCGACGGCACCTCCGGGAACCTGTCCGTCAATACGGTCAGCGGCGAGGTCATCGCGCGCAACCACCACGGTGTGCTGACCGCCAAGAGCGTCTCCGGCGAAGTCACGGCCTCCGGCGAGTTCAGCAACATCCGCGCCAACACCGTCAGCGGCGATCTCAGCTTCGATCTGCACGGTTTCACCCAGGACTTCGGCGCCAACTCCGTCTCGGGCGACGTCACCATCCGGCTCCCCCACGACGTCGGCGTGGACATCGTCGCGAAGTCCGCCAGCGGTGCCGTCATCATTGACGAGCAGAAGTACACGCAACCCGGCGGCACCGTGCAGACCATCGCCGGCCCCGACACCCACCTCATGCTGGTCCGGACCAACTCAGTCTCCGGAAAGACCTCGATCTTCCACGGCCAGCCGACCACGGATCCCGAAACGGGCCTCTGATGCCTCCCGTCTTCGCCCACGGCGCGTTGCGGCTGTATCTGCTGGCGCTGCTTGAGTCGGGCCCCAAACACGGCTACGAACTCATCAAGGCCCTCAGCGAACGCTTCGGCGGGACCTACTCCCCCAGCGCCGGGACCATCTACCCCCGGCTCGGCAAACTCGAGGAGGAAGGGCTCGTGGCCACTCAGCCAGAGGGCCGCAGGACCAACTACTCCATCACCCCCGCCGGGCTCGTGGAACTCAACAGCCGCCGGGACGAACTCGCCGGCGTCGAGAACGACATCTCTGCCTCGGTCCGCCGGCTCGCCGACAATCTGCGGCAGGACATCCGCGTCAACATGCGGGGGCTCAGGGCGGACCTGGCCGCGACGGCAGAAGCCGCACGTTCCACCGCCCGCTCTGCGGGACCAGCATCCCGGGCCGCGGCAGGCCCGCGCTACTCCCAGGAGGGCGACCGCCGGCTGAGGGAAGCGGAGATGCTGGTCCAGGCCTTCCGCGACGACATCCGGGTAGAGCTGCGCCGCCACGGCAGCCGCAACCCCGTCACTCCTGTCACCCTGGAGACAGTCAGGACCGTGCTGGACCAGGCACGGATCTCCATCCGCAATTCGCTGGACAGTTGAGCGGCAGTCTGCGGCCGGTTCGCAGCTCGTGTCCCGATGTGGGAGACTTGAGGGCAGCTCTTTTGAGTACCAATATTAAGGAGGCCAGCTATGAGCAAGCGTGCACGTAAACGTCGTGACCGTAAGCGTGGCGGCGCGAACCACGGCAAGCGCCCCAACGCCTAAGCAAAGCTTGGAATGACAGCTTTAGACAAATGACCCCGGAAACCTGACGGTTTCCGGGGTCATTTGTCTGTAGGCCATTCCTGGCCCCTCCAGTGGATCCGGCCTGGCGGCGGCGAGGGCTCAGGCTTCGACCGGGCGGATCGAATGGATCCGGTCGAGAATCGAGTTCTTGAGGTTCTCGGGGGCAGCTTCGGTGCATGAACGCTTCACCATCACGCGGATGACACATTCGAGGTCGTACTGCTCAAAGCATTCCGGACACCCGTCCAGATGGTCCTTGATCTCAGCGATGTCATCGTGCGTGAGCGCCCCATCCAGATACTCGTAGATACGTTGCATCCGGGCGTCGTCGCAATCGCCCAGTCCCTGGCAGTCGCTCATTTCCTGTTCTCCTGTTTGTTGCTTCCGGCCGCTGCGGTGGGTTGTGCGGCCTTGAATCCCCGCTCGGATGCGTAGTCGGCGAGCATATCCCGCAGCATCTTCCGGCCGCGGTGCAGCCGGGACATGACGGTCCCGATCGGGGTGTTCATGATGTCTGAAATTTCCTTGTACGCGAAGCCCTCCACATCGGCGAAGTAGACGGCCAGCCGGAACTCCTCCGGGATAGCCTGCAGGGCGCGTTTGACGTCCGAATCCGGCAGGTGGTCCAGGGCCTCTGCCTCAGCCGAACGCAACCCCGACGACGTATGCGACTCGGCACGTGCCAGCTGCCAGTCCTCGATGGTGTCCGAATTCGACTGCAACGGCTCACGCTGCCGTTTGCGGTACAGGTTGATGTACGTGTTGGTGAGGATGCGGTACAGCCACGCCTTGAGGTTGGTTCCCGGCTTGTACTGGTGGAAGGCCGAGAACGCCTTCGTGTAGGCCTCCTGGACCAGGTCCTCGGCGTCCGCGGGGTTCCGCGCCATCCTCATGGCCGCGGAATACAGCTGGTCCACGTATTGCATCGCATCGCGTTCAAAACGGACCCGGCGCTGTTCCACTGTTTCGGTCGAGGTATCCAGCGGCTGCCCGTCCACCAGCGTCTCCTGGGCAGGATCGGGAGATGCGCCAGCCGGGCTGGCTACAGGGGACTTGTTGGGCGTGGCGTCGTTTCCGGCAACCTCGTGCATGGCCGCAACGGCCGGATCCATGGTGCTCATTGCCTTCAAGTCTACTGTCACCTTCCTGAGGCCACCCGAAACCGTGCCCGGGGCCTCAACCCAGCGGACCGGCCGGGCCCTGGTCCAAGGATTCCCCGGGCCTGCCTCCACCTCTACGCTCTCCTTCACCAGCAACAAATTTCCGCCTCCTTTACCTTCCCGGCCCGCGGCCGACGCGCCAGTGTCACAGCACCGCCGTTACGGCATTGCCGTCATGGCACCGCGACCACGCTTCTGCAGTGCATTACTTCTGCACTGCACTGCTGTCTTCGAGCCCGCAAATGTCTTCGAGCCGCAAACCGGGCCGATGTGGGTCTTAATCCGGCCACAGTAAGCGGCTGGAACCTGCAATTGACAACCACGTGCAACAGGCAAATATTCCGCAAAAGTGCAAGACTAGAACCGGTTCTCCCGCTTCATATCCGCGGTTCGTCCATCCAGGAGGAAATTCATGTCCCTTGTCCGTTTTCTCGCCCGGCCCATGCTCGCCTCCAGTTTCGTCCTCGCAGGCATGGACAAGCTGAAGAATGCGGATGACACTGCGACACAGCTCTCTCCCCTCTTGCGCCGCGCGGCTGAATCGCTGCCGTTCCAGACCAATGAGAAAGTCCTTGCCCGCGTCATCGGCGGCACTCAGGTCGGCGCCGGGGTTTGCCTCGCCCTGGGCAAATCGTCTCGTCTCGCAGCCACGGTGCTGGCCGTCATCTCGGCGCTCAACGGCTATGTTGAATGGCGCAGCGCGGACATCACCTCCAAGGCGGGCCGCGACGCACGCCGCAAGCAGCTGCTCAAGAACGTCTCGCTGACCGGAGGCGTCCTGCTGGCCTCCGTCGACACGAACGGAAAGCCCAGCCTGGCCTGGCGCGCCGAGCACCTCGCTGCGGACGCCAGGAAGAACGCCGGACACCTCGCCACCGACGTCAAGAAGACCACGGGCAAGCAGCTCAAGAAGGCCGACAAGGCCGTACGCAAAGCCATTGACCACACCGTCGGAGCATAAGAAGGCAATGACAGGCGCCACCCCCACAGCAGCCGCCACCCCCGTTCCGGCAGACTGCGCTCCGCACTGGCGGGCGCCGTTTGCCGAGCGGCCCGTCGACGCGACGGTTACCGTTCCGGGGTCCAAGTCCCTGACGAACAGATACCTCGTGCTGGCCGCCCTCGCCGACGGACCCTCGCGCTTGCGCGCCCCGCTGCACTCGCGGGACTCGGCGCTGATGATCGGGGCGCTCCGCCAGCTCGGCGCCACGATCACGGAGGTCCCGGGCGACGGCACCTTCGGCCCCGACCTGGAAATCCTGCCGATCGGCCTGGACGCCGCTGCGGAACGGACCGGGATCGACTGCGGCCTGGCGGGCACTGTCATGCGCTTCGTCCCGCCGGTGGCAGCGTTGCGCCGCGGAGCCACCCTGTTCGACGGCGACCCGCACGCCCGCAAGCGGCCGATGGGAACCATCATCGAGGCGCTGGCCGGCCTTGGCGTCGAGGTCCGCTCGCCCGACGGCGGTCCGGCGTCCGCGCTGCCGTTCACCGTCCAGGGTACCGGCGAGGTGCGCGGCGGCCACCTCGCCATCGACGCCAGCGCCTCTTCACAGTTCGTTTCCGCCCTGCTGCTCGCCGGCGCCAGGTTCAGCGAGGGGCTGCATCTGGAACACGCGAGCGTGGACCACCCCGGCGCCCCCGTCCCGAGCCTGGACCACATCAACATGACCGTCGCCGTCCTCCGCGGAGTCGGTGTGGCTGTCGACGATTCCCGTCCCAACCACTGGATCGTGTCCCCCGGGGCCATCAGCGCCTTTGATCTCAGGATCGAACAGGACCTGTCCAACGCCGGGCCCTTCCTCGCTGCCGCCCTGGCCACCCGCGGGACGGTCCGGATCCCCAACTGGCCCGCCGAGACCACCCAGGTGGGTGACCTCTGGCGCAGCATCCTTTCCACGATGGGCGCGACCGTCACGCTGGAGGAAGGCACCCTGACCGTGACCGGCGGCGAGGAGATCAAGGGCGGCGATTTCGACGAAACCAGCGAACTCGCCCCCACCGTGGCAGCACTCTGTGCCCTGGCCACCGGCCCTTCGCGGCTGAGCGGCATCGCCCACCTCCGGGGGCACGAAACGGACCGGCTGGCCGCGCTCATGGCCGAGATCAACCGCCTGGGCGGCGACGCCGAGGAGACCAGCGACGGCCTCATCATCCGGCCCGCTGCCCTGCACGGCGGCGTGGTCCGCAGCTATGCGGACCACCGCATGGCCACTGCGGGCGCCATCCTGGGCCTGGCCGTGCCGGGCATCGAGGTCGAGGACATCGCGACCACGGCCAAGACCATGCCGGACTTCCCGCAGCTGTGGACAGCCATGCTGGCACAGGGCCCTGGGGCAGAAGCCGCGGTTGGCCCGGCCGCAGAAAAGGACGCCCCCCGTGGCCCGCAGCACTGATTCCTGGGACGAATCGGACGTCCGGATCCGTCCCAACAAGAAGGGCACGCGACCGCGCACCAAGGACCGGCCCAGCCATGACGAAGCCGTCACAGGCCGGATCATCACCGTCGACCGCGGACGCTACACTGCCGTCGTCGGCGAAGGCACCGGGCACGAACGCAAGATCATCGCCGCCCGCGCCCGGGAACTGCGCCGCAACCCCGTGGTGGCCGGCGACTTCGTCTCGCTCGTGGGGGATGTCACCGGCGAACCGGACACCCTGGCCCGGCTGGTCAGGATCCAGGACCGCAAGACCCTGCTGCGGCGCAGCGCCGACGACACGGACCCGATCGAGCGTGCCGTCGTCGCCAACGCAGACCAGCTCGTGATCGTGGTGGCCGCCGCCAACCCGGAGCCGCGGACCGGGTTCATCGACCGCGCCCTGGTGGCCGCGTACGACGCCGGCATTGAGCCGCTGCTGCTCGTCACCAAAGCCGACGTCAAGGATCCTGCCGAGCTCCTCTCCAACTACCAGCACCTGGATTTCCCGGTCATCATCAGCAAGACGGCGGATTCGGCCGCCTCCGGCATCGATGCCCGCTCGGATGACGGACTGTCCGCCCGGCTGGACAAGGACGCGGTGTCACAGCTGCGCGCGTACCTCGACGGGAAGGTCACGGTCATGCTGGGCCATTCCGGCGTCGGGAAGTCCACCATGGTCAACGCCCTGACCGGTGCCGAGCGCGCCACCGGCGGTGTCAACGCCGTCACCGGGCGCGGCCGCCACACCTCCTCCTCCGCGCTGGCGCTCAAGGTCAACGATGCCCCGGCGGGCAGCTGGATCATCGACACGCCGGGCATCCGGTCCTTCGGCCTGGCCCATGTGGATCCGGACCGGATCCTGCGTTCCTTCCCGGACCTCGAACCCGGCACCGACAACTGTGAGCGGGGCTGCAAGCATGACTCCAGCGCCGTCAACTGCGGCGTGGATGCGTGGGTGGCTGCGGGCCATGCGGGGCCATCCGGCCCGGCGAGGCTGTCCTCGCTGCGCCGGCTGCTGGGCACGGACCCACGGATGGAAGCGCAGGACGTCAAGGAACTCGGCACCGTTTCCTAGTTTTGTGCAGGGCACGCCCGGTCCACCTCCTGTGGCCCGGCAACGTGGCCTCCCGGCGAGCCGCCCCCTTTGGCGGTAGTTTGGAACCATGAGTCAACCCGCTTCGAGCTATAACGATGACCTGCGCCTTGCCCATGTACTGGCAGACTCCGTAGATTCCCAGACCATGAGCCGCTTCAAGGCGCTGGACCTTCGGATCGAAACGAAGCCTGACCTGACGCCGGTGACGGATGCGGACAAGTCCGCAGAGGAAGCGATCCGCGGCCAACTGTCCCGCTCCCGCCCGCGCGATGCCGTCCTGGGCGAGGAATTCGGCAGCTCCGGCCACGGGTCCCGGCGCTGGATCATCGACCCGATCGACGGGACCAAGAACTTCGTCCGCGGTGTCCCCGTCTGGGCCACCCTGATCGCCCTCGTTGACGAGGGCGAGCCCGTCGTCGGCGTCGTCAGTGCACCGGCACTGGGCAAGCGCTGGTGGGCGGCCAAGGGTGCCGGCGCCTACATGGGCCGCTCGCTCGCCGCAGCCACCCGGCTGCGGGTCTCCAACGTCTCCCAGCTCTCGGACGCCTCGCTGTCCTACTCAAGCCTGGGCGGCTGGAAGGAACGCGGAAACCTCGACGAGTTCCTGGGCCTCACCGAGGAAGTATGGCGGACCCGCGCCTACGGTGACTTCTGGTCCTATTGCCTGGTGGCCGAGGGCGCCGTCGACATCGCCTGCGAGCCCGAACTGAACCTGTACGATATGGCGGCCCTGGTCCCGATCGTCACGGAAGCCGGCGGCCGCTTCACCTCCCTCGAGGGTGAGGACGGGCCGTTCGGTGGCAACGCCCTGGCCACGAACTCGATCCTGCACTCGGAGGTCCTCAAGCGCCTCAACCCGGGCCTCGACGACCTGCTGTAAGGTCCCGCGCTCAAGATATCCCGAAGGTCGATGCATCACTCTGGCCACGGCAGCGGGCCTGAGTGCCTGTCGCGACGCGGCCTGGACCTTTTCTGGGAGGAGAACAGCCATGTCCGGAACACATCCAACGGCGGATCCCGCATCCGGGGACTCCGGATCGGGGCCGGTGCTACTGGCGCTCATTGCGAGGTACCGGGATCTGGACCACGATTCGGCTGCGCGGCTGCATGCTGTCTCCACCGAGCTAGCCCCGGACCTCCTCGCCAGCAGTCCCGCCGTTTCCGGATCGCTGGTCTTGTCCACCTGCAACCGCTTCGAAATCTATTGCGAAGTCCCCTCGGCCCGGGACGTTGAGTCCGCGCGGTCCGATGCGCTGGCCGCCCTCTGCCGCTGCTCCGGCCTGCCGGCCGCCCTGCTCACGTCGCATTTCGAGTACGTCCAGGGCGCGTCGGTCCCCGCGCACCTCTTCGCGGTGGCGGCAGGACTGGATTCCGTTGTGGTCGGTGAGCGCCAGGTGTCCGGCCAGGTCCGCCGCGCCCTCGCCGACGCCCAGCTGGCGGGTACGGCCGGCGGACGGTTGAGTCGGCTGTTTCAAGCGGCCTCCCGCGTTTCCAAGGCGGTAGGGGCGCGGACAGCCCTCAGCGCCGCCGGACGATCCATCGCCACCGTCGCCCTGGATCTGGCAGCCATAGGATCCAGCCAGGGAAGCCTGGCCGGGGCATCCGTGGTCCTGGTAGGCACGGGTGCCTACGCCGCGCACGTGGCGGAACTCCTGAGAAGCAGGCAATGCATCAGTGTTGCCGTCTACTCCCACTCCGGGCGGGCCGCTGCATTTGCGGCCGCCCGGGGCGGAACGCCGCTGACAGAGCGGGAGCTGCCCGCCGCCGCCGCCGCGGCAGATGTCATCATCGGCAGCAGCGGCACCGGGGCTCGCATTGGCGCCGCCAGCTTGGCGCGCTGGAGGCAGGACGCAGCCCGTCCGCTTACCGTCATTGACTTGGCTCCCAGCCACGATTTCGACCCGCACGTGGCGGACCTGCCGGGCGTCGAACTGATCACGCTGGGATCCGTGCAGCTTGCCGCTCCCCCAGCGGACGCCGAAGCACTTCGCCTCGCCCATGCCCTGGTCAGGCAGGCTGCCCGGCAATTCGAGGAGCAGGAAGCGATCCGCGCCGTCGACGCCGCCGTCGTTGCCCTGCGCCGGTACATCCAGGACGTCCTCGACGCCGAAATGGAGCGGGTCAGACGGCAACACGGCGGTGGCGCCCCGGCTGAGGACGTGAACATCGCCCTGCGCCGCATCGTCCGGCGGCTGCTCCATACCCCGACCGTCCGGGCCAGGGAGCTGGCCACCGCCGGCCGCCAGGCCGACTACACGGCAGCCCTGGAGGCCTTGTTCGGCCTTGATGTCCAGCTCAGCAGCGCAGCCAGCGCCGCGCCGTAGGCCGCGACGCACCAAAGGCACCAGCCACTGCGGTGCGTAACAAAGCGCTTCACATTCCTGCCCTGCCTTTTCCGCGGCGGCCGGGATGTCCTAGGCTCGAAGCAGGTCACGAGTGCCAGCGCTAAACCCCGGTTTGCTGGCCGGCAACCCTCCATTCGCGGTGGGGTGCCCCGGGTGACGACCTGGCCGGTCCGGAACGGACGCGGCAAGCGCGGATCCCCGGTGCTTGGGGTCCTTTTTCGAGCGAGGTCCCATGACGACTGCCACTTTTCCCGCCACCTTTCCTGCCACTTTTCCTGCCTCCGGCGGGGTCCGCCCCGCCTCCGCAGCGGCGCTCCCCGACCGCTTCGCCGTCGCCGGCAGGCCGCTCGCCGCGGTCACCGGGGCGGAGATCCAGGCCCCGCTGATCCAGGGCGGACACGTCCGCTACGCCAACCTGGACTACGGAGCCTCCGCCCCCGCACTGTCCGTGGTGTCGGCCTACTTGAACGAGATCCTGCCGTTCTACGCCAGCGTCCACCGCGGCGCCGGCTACGCCTCCCAGATCAGCACCTCCGTGTACGAAAACGCCCGCACCATCGTTCGCGAGTTTGTTGGCGGCCGCCCGGGCGACTCCGTGATCTTCACCCGCAACACCACCGACTCGCTGAACCTGCTGGCCGGCTGCCTGCCGGTCAGCGACGGCAGGCACACCGGGGAGGTTCTCTACCTCGATATCGAGCACCACGCCAACCTGCTGCCCTGGCAGACCGTGCCGCACCGCAGCGTCGTGGCCGCCCCCACCCTTGCCGCGACCCTGGACAAGCTGCGCGAACAGCTGGCGCAAGGCGGCATCAGCCTGCTCGCCGTCACCGGCGCCTCCAACGTCACCGGCGAGATCCTGCCCATCCGCACCCTGGCCTCCCTTGCCCACGAGTACGGCGCCCGGATCGTCGTCGATGCCGCCCAGCTCGCCCCGCACCGGCGCATCGACATCACCGCGGACGACGTCGACTACCTCGCCTTCTCCGGCCACAAGCTCTACGCGCCGTTCGGTTCCGGCGTGCTGGTGGGGCGCCCGGACTGGCTCGACGCCGGCACCCCGCACCTGGCCGGCGGCGGAGCCGTCAGCGACGCCAGGCTGGACACGGTCAGCTGGACCACAGGCCCGGCCCGGCACGAGGGCGGCTCCCCCAATGTGTTGGGCGCGGCAACACTGGCCCGGGCCACCCAGGTGATTGCCGCCCTGGACCAGACGCAGTGGTACGCCCACGAGGACACCATCCGCTCCTTCGTCGTCGAGGGTCTCCAGCAGATCGACGGCGTGACGGTCCACCGGATCTTCGCGGACACGGACCCTGAAGGCGACGGGCAGGGCGCCGGCATGATCGGCGTCGTCAATTTTTCCGTCGAAGGCTACGACGCCGGCCTCGTTGCCGCCTACCTTTCCGCCGAACACGGCATCGGACTGCGTGACGGCCGGTTCTGCGCCCACCCGCTGCTCAAGCGGCTCGGCCTGCCCTCGGGCTCGCTGCGGGCCAGCTTCGGCCTCGGCTCGCGGCTCGAGGATGCGCAGCGGCTGCTCGCCGGTATCCAGGAGCTGCGGCGGACCGGCCTCGGCTGGGACTACGTGGTGGATGCCGGCCGCTGGGTGCCGTCCAACGACGCCCGCAGCTACCCTCACTGGGCACCGAACACGCCGGGGACCGCCGGCGCCGCGCCGTGCGCGGTGGCGGAGTAGGCCTCCGCGGTAACCCCACGTGCGGTAAATTCGAAGGGTACCAACCGGACCTGCCCGAAGGAGATCGCACGTGGCACGCGGCGGCCCCACCCTACACAGCGGCCCCAAACTGCAGGAGGACCGCCGCCAGGAACTCGGGCAGAGCTTCCGGGACGGCGGAGCCCACTATGAGCGGGTCCGGCCGGGATATCCCGGCGAGTCGGCCGACTGGCTGATCCCGGCCGGCGCGAGGGACGCCGCGGACATCGGCGCCGGAACCGGTAAGTTCACGGCCCTCCTGGCTGAACGCGGGCTGCACACCGTAGCGGTCGATCCTTCCGCCGATATGCTCGAACAGCTCCGGCGGACACTGCCCGGCGTGGCCGCCATCGAGGGCACCGCCGAAGACACCGGGCTGGCTCCGGCAGCCTACGATCTTGTCACGATCGCCCAAGCCTGGCACTGGTGCGATCCGTTCCGAGCCAGCACCGAGATCGCCAGGATCCTGCGCCCGCACGGCGTCCTGGGGCTGATCTGGAACCAGTTGGACACCTCCGTTCCCTGGGTCCACCGGCTCACGCGGATCATGCATGCCGGCGATGTGCACAAGCCCCACTTCAAACCGCTCCTCGGGCCCGAGTTCACCGGACTCGAGAGCCACCTGACCCGCTGGGAGGATCCGGTGACCACAGCGGACATTATAGAACTGGCAAAATCCCGGAGCTACTACCTTGCCGCGGGCGAGGCCACCAGGGCCAAGGTGCTCGCCAACCTGGACTGGTACCTGCACGAGCATCTGGGCCATGCCCCCGGCGAGGTGCTTCCGCTCCCCTACCTGACCCAGAGCTGGTGGGCCGTCCGGGCCTGAGGATGTCCGGCCACGTTGCAGGCAGTGACCGCGGGGGTTTATGGTTTCGGTATGCCTAACAATCAGTTGTAGGCAGTCACAACTTTGGAACCGGCCCGCACCATCCGCCGGAACCGACCGTCGCGTCAATGTTGACGCCCCGAGCAATGGGAGCCCGCAGTGCTGGAAGTAACTGGACACCAACCGCCGGCGGCGGGAGCGCCCAACCGGCGGACACCGGGAGCGCGCAGGGCACTGATCGGATTGCTGGGTCCTGCCTTCGTGGCCTCCATCGCCTACGTGGACCCGGGCAACGTCGCCGCCAATCTCACGGCCGGGGCGCAGTACGGCTACCTCCTGGTCTGGGTCCTCGTCGCAGCCAACGTCATGGCCGTGCTGGTCCAGTACCAGTCCGCAAAACTCGGCATCGTGACCGGCAAGAGCCTCCCGGAGATCCTCGGCGAACGACTCAAGCCGTTCTGGCGGCGTGCCTTCTGGGTCCAGGCCGAAATCGTGGCCGCAGCCACCGACCTCGCGGAGGTCGTGGGCGGAGCGATCGCCCTGTACCTGCTCTTCGGGCTGCCCCTGCCCCTCGGCGCCGTGATCGTCGGCGGCGTGTCGATGCTCCTGCTCGCGGTACAGGCCAAGAACAAACAACGGCCGTTTGAATTCGTCATCATCTTCCTGCTGGGCATCATCACCATCGGATTCCTGGCCGGCCTGTTCATCAGCCCGCCCAGCCCCGGCGGCGTCCTGGCCGGGCTCGTGCCGGGCTTCCAGGGCCCGGACACGGTCCTGCTGGCCGCCAGCATGCTTGGCGCGACAGTGATGCCGCACGCCATCTACGTCCACTCCGCCCTCTCCCGGGACCGGCACCGTCCGAATCCGCACCTGCATGTTCCGTTGCCCGCGATGGCCAGGCTCGTCAAGGCCACCCGGTGGGACGTCGTGGCGGCGCTCGCCATCGCCGGCATCGTGAACATCGGCATGCTGCTGCTGGCGGCGTCAACGCTGGGCGGAGAGGACGGGACGGACACCATTGAGGGGGCGCACGCCGCGATCACCGCCAACCTGGGCCCCGTCGTCGGCGTCATCTTCGCCGTGGGCCTGCTCGCCTCGGGCCTGGCCTCCACCTCGGTGGGCTGCTACGCCGGCGGAACCATCATGCAGGGCCTGCTCAAGATCCGCATCCCGCTGATGACCCGCCGCGTCATTACGCTGATCCCGGCCGTCGTGCTTCTGTCCGTGGGCTTCGACCCCACGTGGGGCCTCGTCCTCAGCCAGGTTGTGCTGAGTTTCGGCATTCCCTTCGTCCTGGTCCCGCTGGTGGTCCTGACCAGCAACAAGGCGCTCATGGGCCGCTTCGCGGACGGTATCCCGCTCCGGATTGCCGCCATCATCAGCGTGGTCCTCGTCGTCGCCCTGAACCTGGTCCTGCTGTGGCTTACGTTCTCCGGGGCTGCCTGACGGTAGGCTTGTGGCTGTGAAGACCAGCCCGCCATCCTCCTCCATTGAGGACTACGTCAAGGTCATCTACTCCTTCACGGAGTGGCAGGACAAGCCCATCACCTCCACACAGCTGGCCCAGCGGCTCGGGGTCGCCAACTCCTCGGTCTCCGAAATGGTCCGCAAGCTCAAGGACCAGGGCCTGGTGGATCACCAGCCGTACAGCGCGATCACGCTGACGGCCGACGGCGTCCGGCTGGCACTTTTGATGGTCCGGCGTCACCGGCTGATCGAAACCTTCCTCGTCCAGGAGCTCGGCTACCGCTGGGACGAGGTACACGACGAAGCCGAGCTGCTGGAGCACGCGGTCTCGGACACCTTCATCGAGAGGATGGCGGCCAAGCTGGGCAACCCGGTCCGGGACCCGCACGGCGATCCGATCCCGGCCGTCGACGGCTCCGTGCTGATGCCCCCGGCCCACCGGATGAGCGATCTCGACGACGGCCACAGCGGCCGGATCATCCGGATCAGCGATGAAAACCCCGAGTTGCTCCGCTACCTTGCCGCCGAGGAAATCGACCTTGACGCCGCCGTCGAAGTCATCGGCCGGAGGCCTTTCGGCGGCGCTCTCGTCGTCCGCGTCGGCTCCGGCGCCAGCGGGCGCGAGGTCGACCTCGCCGAGGAAGTAGCCTCGGCGCTGTGGGTTCACAGCGAGGCGGCCCACGCAGGCTGCCGTATCGCAGGACGCTGAATGCCGGGCACGCTGAAGCAGGCCAGGGCAGGGAAACGCCCGGGCCTACCGGGCTGGCGGGCGTGGGCGGCCGTGGCGGCCGGCGGGTTGCTTGGAACGGAGCTGCGCTACGCGGCTGGCATTGCCTTTCCGGAGGCGGCAGACGCGGTGCCGTGGACCACCCTGGCGATCAACGTCGTCGGCAGTTTTGTTCTCGCCACCCTCACCACCATCTGGATCGCTCGGCCGAAGACGGCCTTCTGGCTGCGGGCCGGTCTCGGCCCCGGGCTGCTGGGTTCCTTCACCACCTTCTCAGCGGTCGTCTTCTCGGTGGACCAGCAGCTCCGCGGCGGCTTCCACGGAACCTGGCTGGCCTATCTGGGGCTTTCCGTGGTGCTCGGGCTCGGGGCCGCCGCCGCCGGCTGGAAGTCCGGCAAGGCGCTGTCCGACCTGAGGGGAAGGGTCTCATGATCGCCGGGCTGCTCGTGGGCGTCTTCGGGGTGGCCGGCGCCCTGCTGCGGTTCGCCGTTGACTCCTGGTTTGCGCACCGCCCGGGGCCCCACCCGCACTGGCCCTGGGCAACCTTGACGGTGAACATCGTCGGATCCTTCATCATCGGCCTGTCCATCGGCGTGACGGACCGGCTTGGCCTGGGACCCGAATGGCATACCGGGCTCGCGACGGGCTTGGCCGGGGGCCTCACCACCTTCAGCTCCTGGACCACCGCCACGGTGCGGCTTGTCAGCGAGACGCGCTACCGCGCCGCCACCCTCAATGTGGCCGCCAATCTGCTGGCCGGCCTGGCTGCCGCGGCGCTCGGCCTCAGCCTGGCCGGCTAGACGCGTCCGGCGCCTGCTTAGCCCCCGGCGGCCGGTTCCGGATGCCGACGGCGGAGGACACCGCCCCCACGACGAACAGCGCCGCGGTGACCGCCGAGGTGTTGTGCAGGCCCGACGTCGTGACGGCCGGTCCCGTGATCACCCCCGCGAAGGCGATTGCGACCAGGCCTGCGATACGGGCGACGGCGTTATTAACGGCCGAGCCGATGCCGGCTTCTTCGGGATCCACCGCTCCGAGGATGGCCGAGGTGAGCGGTGCGACGGTGACGGCCAGGCCCAGACCGAAGACGAGCAAGCCCGGCAGGACCTGGCCGACGTAGTTCAGCGGCAGGCCGATCGTGAGCAGCAGCAGGAATCCGGAGGCGCACAGCAATGGTCCCACGGTCATGAACCAGCGGGGACCGAAGCGGCCGGCGAGGGCTCCGGCCCGGGAGGAGAGCAGCAACAGGATGAGCGTGGAGGGCAGCAGGGCGAAGCCGGCCGCGGTGGCACCCAGCCCGGCCACCTGCTGCAGGAACAGGCCCAGCACGAAGAAGCCAAGCGACAGGGCGCCGTAGATCGCCGTCGTCGCGATGTTGCCCCAGCCGAAGTTGCGGATGGCGAAAAGCCGCAGCGGCATCATCGGGGCCGGAGTCCGCGCCTCATGGATCAGGAATGCGGTCAGGCCTGCGGCTCCGGCGGCCAGCGGCAACCAGACCTGGGGAGAGCCCCAGCCCATGCTGCCGCGGGCAATGAGGGCATAGACGGTACCACCAAGCCCTACGACCGCCAGGATGGTCCCGATGACGTCGATCCGGCCGCCGGGAGTGCGCGCGAGGTCCAGTTCCCGCAGTTTGAGCAGGACCGGCCAGACGGCAATTGCCGGAACCACGTTGAGGAAGAAAATGATCCGCCACGTCCACAGGTCGACGGAGAGGCCGCCGAGCAGGGGCGCCGCGACGATCGCCCCGGACGTCCACGCCGACCATCGGCCGATCGCCAGGGACTGCGCCGGGCCGCTGAAAACGCTCACGATCAGCGCGAGCGAACTCGGCACGAGCAGTGCCCCGGCGACACCCTGCAGACCGCGGGTAAGGATCAGCGACTCCCCGCTCCAGGCGAGGCCGCAGAGCACGGAGGTGGCGGTGAAACCGGCGAGGCCCCATTGCAGGACCCGGACCCGGCCGAACAGGTCCGAGAGGGATCCCGCCACCAGGATCAGCGCGCCGAGGGTCAGGAGGTACGCGTCCACCACCCATTGCTGGACCACGAGGCCGCCGCCCAGCTCCCGCCCGATCGCCGGGAGGGCAAGATTGACCACCGAGCCGTCCAAGAAGGCGATGAAGGAGGCGATGAAGGAGGCGAACAGTACGCGTTTTTCCAGGACGGACATGGCTGCGGCGGGCGTTCCGGACATGGCTGCTGCCTTCCTCACTGCCTCCCGCGGCAAGGCGGCACCGGGTTTGTGATGAGCCTAACATCGCGGCGCCCGGGCCGCCTGCAGGGCCTGCTGCCGCCCTGCCATCACGTATCGTTGATGGATGGTTACCCGTCGTGTTGCAGCCCAGATCCTCGATATTCCGCTGGAAATGGCTCACCGTCACGGTATCCCCCCACGTCTCTCCGATGCGGAGCTCGGCGAGCTCCTCGACAATCCCCCGGCATGGCTGGTCCAGTCCAGGGCGAACCGGACGGGCAAGCGCCCGGTCTGGGTCCAGTTGACATGTGCGGTCTGCGGGTTCTCCGAAGCGGCCCGGCCGAAGAAGTGGTGGCCGGAGTTCACCTATGTCATCTGCGCCGATCACGCGTCGTATGAGATCCCGCCGCTCGGTGAGGGGCTGGTCCGCAGCGAGTATGAGGGAGTCGGCAGCCGGTTCGTCGGCATCGTGGACGTCGCGGTGCCGGAGGCGTAACTTAAGAAGCACGGGGCCACGCGGGCCCCTCCGCCTCAGGGAGGGCGCAATGCCTGACAAAACGCCGCACCAGCACCAGGCCAAGAAGCCGGTGAAAACCATCAAGGAAAAACGGGCCGAGAAGAAGACCAAGAACATCGCGGAAACCCACGCGGACCCGGTAGCGCACATCAAGAAACGCTGAGCGGGAACGCTCGGGAACACGGAGCGAAAGCTCGGGAAACCAAAAGGGCCGGAAGCATGAGCTTCCGGCCTTTTTATACGGGGTGGAGCACCGTTTCCGGCGCTCACATGTGGAGATGGGGGGAATTGAACCCCCGTCCGATGTCGTGTTGTCAGGGCTTCTCCGGGCGCAGTTTGCGTCGGACTTTCTCGGCCCCGGCCACGCTGCAAACAGCTGGCTGATCCGGGCCCAGTCATCTAAGAGTCCCGTTCACCCCGATGACGGAGGTAAACAGCAGTGGCTATCTAAATGACGCCAGGATCCGGGGCAATAGCAACCTCGGGCTGACGGACTGTCTTACTGCTTAGGCAGCAAGAGCGAAGTCAGTGCGTTTTGATTCGGCACTTATTGGTTTGCAGACAGCGTTTACGAGATAATTCTGCATCCTCGGCCCGCTTCACCTGTCGCGACTAACATCGTCGAAACCGATCATCCCCGTATTTTTTTATCAAACCGGTCAGATCTGCAGCTGAACCGCTTCGCGGATTCCGCTCGATTCCTTCCCGGACTATCTAGCATAACGCACGCCCCCGCAGAATGATTCCCGCTAGCGGCGGTTCCGTTCGCGCATCACCCGCAGGGCCTCGCGCTTGTCCTGCTGCTCGCGCAGCGTCTGGCGCTTGTCGTATTCCTTCTTGCCGCGGGCCACGCCGATTTCCACCTTCGCGCGTCCGTCCAGGAAGTACAGCTGGAGCGGCACGATCGTGAAGCCTGACTCACGGATCTTGTGCGAGATCTTGGTGAGCTCGTCGCGGTGCAGCAGCAGCTTCCGCCGCCGGCGGGCCGCATGGTTGGTCCAGCTCCCCTGGTGGTACTCCGGGATGTGGATACCCTCCATCCACAACTCGTCGTTATAGAAGGTGCAGAAGCCGTCAACCATGGACGCGTGGCCCTCGCGAAGGGACTTCACCTCCGTGCCCATGAGCGCGATCCCGGCCTCGTAGGTGTCGAGGATGTGGTAGTCGTGCCGGGCCTTGCGGTTGGTGGCCACTACCTTACGGCCACTTTCTTTCGGCACGGTAGAACTCCTTGAATCGTGTGTTGGCTGGCTGCGCGCCAGGGGTCCGGGGGTCCGCAGCCACACCGACGCGGATTTCTTCCAGTTTACGGCAGAGCCGCTGCTCGGCCGCGAGGCTTCGCTCCGGGCGGATCAGAGCAGGTTCATCGGATCAACGGCCCGGCCGTTGAGCCAGGTCTCGAAGTGTGAATGGCAGCCGGTGGAGTTTCCGGTGGTTCCGGAATAGGCGATCAGCTGCCCCTGGCTGACCTGCTGCCCGCGGGACACAACGACACTGGTGTTGTGATAAAAAATCGTGGTCAGCGAGTTGCCCTGGACGACGCCGTGCGAGATTTTCACATTGTTGCCGCCGCCGTCGTTGGTCCAGCCGGCGGAGAAAACGGTACCCGCCGCCGGTGCGTAGACCGGGGTGCCGCAGGCGGCGCCGAAGTCGATGCCGGTGTGCATATAGCCACCCTGGCCGTAGAAGTCGATGGTGCCCGGCGGCGTCGCACGCCAGCCGAAGCCGGAGGTGATCGGGACGCCGTTGAAGGGACTCCGCAGGCCGAACGCCGACGGCGACCCCTGCGCCGGAGGGACGTACGGCTGGACTGCCTGGCCCCGGGCGCGGGCGGCTGCCGCGGCAGCTTCGGCAATGCGCCGCTGCTCGGCTTCCCAGGCCTCGCGCAGCTTCCGGTCGCGCTCGGCGATTTCCGCGGCGACGGCGTCCTGCTGGGCCTTGACCTGAGCCAGCTGGGTCTGGATGCCCGGCTTAGCCGCCTGCAGTTCGGCGTCGAGCCGGGTGGTGTCCGCGATGAGCTTGTCCACCTGGGCCTTCTTGGCCTCGGCCTCGTCGCGGGCCGCCTTTTCCCGCGCCAACGCTGCGTCTGCCTTGGCCTTGAGGTCCTTGATTTCGGCTTCCACCGCTTCGAGGCGGGCCTGGGCGTTGGTGTTCGTGGCGCTCTGCTGGGTGAGCTTGTCCATCGCCGCGTTCTGGCTGCGCATCGCCTGGTCGGCGAGGTCGATCGTGTCCGTCAGGCTGCCGTTGTTCGAGCCGAAGAACAGCGAGAGGTTGGAGGGGACGCCGCCGGACTTGTAAGCCTGGGTTGCGATCTGCCCGATCAGCTTCTTGGTGTCCGCGATCTTTTGCTTGTCGGTCTCCAGCTGCTGCGTGATCTTGGCTTTGTTCTGCTGCGCGAGATCTACCCGGGCCGCCAGGGCCTCGACCTCCTTGACGGCGCCGGCCACCCGGCCCTGGGCCTCGAGCAGTGCCTGCTGCGCCCCGGGAAGCTGACCCTGGTAGAGGACCAGGTCCCCCGCGGCCTGGGCAATGCGGGCATCCACGAATTCGAGGGAGTGCTGGACCCGGGCCGCCTCGTCCCGGAGCGCGGCCTGCTGGTCTTCAAGCTCGTCTGCGAACGCAACCGGGGTCGAGGTGCCCAGGCTGGCCGCGAGCACCAGCGCCAGTGCGGCGCTGATCACGCGGCTGCGCTGTCCGGCCAGGCGCTGTCCGGCCTGGCGCTGTCCGGCCTGGCTGAACGGCCGTGCCCGTCGATCCGTCGGTGTCATGTGCCATCCCTTTTCGTTGCGCAAACTAGACCCTCAGATATCGGCGGAGGGTCAGCAGTGAGGAAATTCCGGCCAGGAGAACGCCCATCCCGATCAGGGCCGGGGCCAGGATCAGGGTCTGCCCGGGTGAGATGAAGGCCGTGTCCGGGTATTGCCGGGACAGATAGTCGCCGAGGAAGAAGTAGGCCACCGCCCAGAGCGTGCCCGAGGCCAGGGCGGCGCCGATCACGGCCGCAATCACGCCCTCCAGGATGAACGGCAGCTGGATGACCATCTTGGAGGCGCCGACGAGGCGCATGATCCCGGTTTCGCGGCGGCGGCTGAACGCGGACAGCCGGATGGTGGTCGCGATCAGCAGGATCGCGCAGACAATCATCACGCCGGCGATGCCGACCGCGACGAGCGAGGCGGCGTTC
This sequence comes from Arthrobacter sp. UYCu723, assembly GCF_054059215.1. Lineage (NCBI taxonomy): Bacteria > Bacillati > Actinomycetota > Actinomycetes > Micrococcales > Micrococcaceae > Arthrobacter > Arthrobacter sp. UYCu723. The sequence goes on along the minus strand of NZ_JBSSBW010000001.1, from coordinate 3,067,885 downwards.
ATCGCGGAGAACAGCCGCTCGAGCAGCTGGCGCTGGTCGATCACGGTCTCCACGCCGGCCTGCGAGGAAAAGGTCTCGCTGATGATCTGGTACTTCTCCGGGTCCTTCATGTTGATCCGGAACGACGCCGGCAGCTGGTCCGGCGTCACGGAGTCAACGATCGGGGAGTTCGAGAACTGTTCCTTGAAGTGTCTGTAGGCGTCGTCCTTGGACTCGAACTGGAAGTCGTTGACGTACTGGGCCACCGCGGGTGACTGCAGGAGCGCGCGCAGGTTCTCCTGCTGCTCGGCGGTGGCGGGGCCGGTGGCGCAGCCGGCCGCCGTCGAACCGTCACTGCACAGGAAGATGGCCACCTGGACTTTGTCGTACCAGTACCCCTTCATCTGGTTGATCTGCAGCTGCAGCATGCCGGCGGCACCGACGAAGGTCAGGGACACAAAGGTCACCAGGATGACAGAGACCACCATGGACAGGTTGCGGCGCAGTCCGCTGCCGATCTCGGCGAGAACGAAAGCAAGCCTCACAGCTGGCCCTCCCCTGCGGCACGGGCGGCAGCGCGTGAGTCGGCGCGTACCTCGCTGCGGGTGGAGGAGGCTGATCCGGCAGCGGGCTCGGGGTCCCTGCCGCTGGCGTCCCTGAGCCGGCGCGACTGTCCCACGACCGGGATCATCGAGGTGTACAGGGCCCTGGCCTCATCGCGGATCACGACGCCGTTCTTCAGCTCGACGACGCGCTTGCGCATCTCGTTGACGATGTCGTCGTCGTGCGTGGCCATCACGACGGTGGTCCCGTTCTGGTTGATCTTGTCCAGCACGCCCATGATGCCCATGGAGGTGGTGGGGTCGAGGTTTCCGGTCGGCTCGTCGGCCAGCAGGATCCCGGGGCGGTTGACGACGGCGCGCGCGATCGCCACGCGTTGCTGCTCGCCGCCGGAAAGTTCGTGCGGCAGGCGGTTCTCCTTGCCCTCCAGACCGACGGTCTTCAGGACCTCGGGCACGGTGTCCCGGATGACGCTGCGGCTCTTGCCGATGACCTGCATTGCGAAAGCGACGTTGGCGAACACCGTCTTCTGCGGCAGTAGCCGGAAGTCCTGGAACACGACGCCGATCCCGCGGCGCAGCCGGGGAACCCTCCAGCTGGAAATCTTCGCCACGTTCTGGCCCGCGACATAGACGGCGCCGGAGGAGGCGTGGTCCTCCTTGAGGACCAGCCGGAGGAAGGTCGACTTGCCGGAGCCCGAGGCGCCGACCAGGAAGGCAAATTCGCCACGGTCGACCTCAAGGTTGATCGAATCCAGCGCGGGGCGCGCCTTCTGGTCATAGACCTTGGTGACATTTTCGAATCGGATCATGGCCCTAAGTACCCTGCAGGGCGTGGCTCATGGCCAGTCCTGCTGCCGGTGCGCGGGCTTTCGTTGGGGGAAGGTAAAGCTCCGGCTTCTCGACTATACGCACGGGTAACTGCCGTTGATCTGGAGCTGCGGGGTGTGTCGCGCGATTGCGGCCGTCAGCGCGCCGTGCGGGCAGGCTCGGTCCGCCAGGCCTGGCGCCGGCGCTGGCCTACTTCTCGGCGTTCCGGTTGTCGGTCCGCCAGCGGATGCCCGCGTCGATGAAGTCGTCGATCTCGCCGTCGAACACCGCGGAGGTGTTGCCCACCTCGTGTTCGGTGCGGAGGTCCTTGACCATCTGGTACGGGTTGAGCACGTAGGAGCGCATCTGGTCACCCCAGGAGGCCTTCACATCGCCGGCGAAGGCCTTCTTTTCGGCGTCCTCCTGCTCCTTCTTGAGCAGCAGGAGGCGGGACTGCAGCACCCGGAGGGCAGCGGCACGGTTCTGCAGCTGGGATTTCTCGTTCTGCATGGACACCACGGTGCCGGTGGGGATGTGGGTCAGGCGCACGGCCGAGTCGGTGGTGTTGACCGACTGGCCGCCCGGGCCGGAGGAGCGGAACACGTCGACGCGGATTTCGTTGTCCGGGATGTCGATGGAGTCCGTCTGTTCAATCAGCGGGATCACTTCGACGGCGGCGAAGGAGGTCTGGCGGCGGCCCTGGTTGTCGAATGGGCTGATCCGAACCAGGCGGTGGGTGCCGGCCTCGACGCTCAGCGTGCCGTAGGCGTAGGGTGCTTTGACTTCGAAGGTGGCGGATTTCAGCCCGGCCTCTTCGGCGTAGGAGGTGTCCATGATGGTCGTCGGGTAGCCGTGGCGTTCGGCCCAGCGCAAGTACATCCGCATCAGCATCTCGGCGAAGTCGGCGGCGTCCACGCCGCCGGCGCCGGCGCGGATGGTGACCACGGCTTCGCGTTCATCGAATTCGCCGGACAGCAGCGTCACGACCTCGAGTTCCTTCAGCGTCTTCCGGATCGACTCCAGCTCCGTGGCGGCTTCCCCCATGGAGGCGGCGTCATCCTCGTCCTGGCCAAGCTCCACGAGGACTTCGAGGTCGTCGATCCGCGAGGTGAGCGAATCCAGGCGTGCCAGTTCGGACTGGCGGTGCGAGAGCCGGGAGGTGATCACCTGGGCGGCGGCGGGATCGTCCCACAGATTGGGTTCACCCGCCCGTTCGCTCAGTTCGGCGATGTCTTCCTTCAGCGCCTCGACATTCGAAACGTTTTCGATGGAGGCGTAGGTGGCGCGCAGCGCGCGGATTTCTGCGGGAAAATCAATGTTAGCCATGGTTTTTTAACCCTACGCTATCCGTGCTGGCCGGTCCGCCCGTTCTCCCGGCGGTGCACTCCGGCGGACTTGCCTGGTTATCAGCGGGTGAGCCGCGAGCGCGCCGTCGAACTCGCCTCGACTCTGATGCCGTCCGGGACCAGGAAATTGACCACCGGAGGGTGCACAGCGACGCTCAGGGTCACAACGGCGGTGGAACCGTCCGGGCTGCCGGTTTCGGGAGCCACGGCGAGGCCGCTGAACCGGGAGAAGGCACCGTTGCGCTCCAGGTAGTCGACGGCGGCGCCCCTGACCCTTCCTCCGTCCAGCACGGCGGTGGGCGTTCCGGTGAAATTCTCGAGCTGCCCCAGAGTGAAGCTGTCGGCCGCCGCCACCGAGGCGCCGTCGGCCAGCGAGAGCAGCTTCTTGTGCTCGATGTAGACGCTGGACACGGCCACCACGACGGTCGCGACGAGCAGGGCGAGCAGGACGTAGCCGATGATCAGCACCGTCATCTGGCCGCCTTCCCCGTGCATTGCACGCAGCCTTCTGCGCCGACCGCTGTGCCGCCTGTCGTGTCTCCAGTCGCTGGGGCCCGGCCCGATCATGCGGCTCACCGGAAGCGTCCGACCAGCTGGGTCGCCGAGGCGCTGAGCCGGCTCGCGTTGAGGTGGAGGGCATCACTGAACGGAACAAACGGCAGCGGCACGGTGAGATTGACGGTGACGGTGACGGTCACGGCGGAGCCGGCAGCCATACAGTCAGCCGGCTGGCAGCTCGTGTCCAGGCTCGCGTTTCCGGCCTCCTGCCCGTGGTCGGCGAGCGCCAGCAGGACGGCCTGCTCCGCGGCGGCCCTCCCGCTCACCGCATCCGGCTGGGAAACGAAGACCTTGGCGGCCTGGTCCGCGGCCCCGACGACGGCGAAAGAGCCTCCCTGGATCTGCCCTACGGTGATGACGAAGTAAACGAGCGGGACCATCAGCAGCAGGGACAGGAAGATGAATTCCACCACCGCGCTCCCCTGTTCGGAGCCATCAGCTCCGCTGGACTCCTGGCAGTCAGGACTGGATAGCCGCATGCCCCCGCACCTCCAGGAGTTCCCGCGGCCCGATCAGACCGATCACCGGCAGCGGGGCACGGACGATCACCTCCAGCGTACGGATGCCCTGATAGGTGGTTTCACTCGTGGTCACGTCTCTGGCAAAGTCAGGGTTGAGGGCCACGCCGATCAGCTGGGCCGTCCGGTCCCGGGCATCGCCGGAATTGCGGTCCGCGAGCGTGCCGTATCTCGCACCGGAGGCGGCCGCGTCGATCAAGGTGTTCCGGACGTGGAGGACCAGGGTGAGCTGGATGATGGCCAGAAAGAACAGCGTCAGCAGGCCGCCGACCAGGACGAAGTCCACCACGGCCGCGCCCCGGTCCGCTTCCTTGTCCGTTTCCCGGCCCGCGTGCAGACCTCGGCCCCAGCATTCGCCGGGTGCACCCACCGGTTACTGCCCGACCTTGTCCATCGCCTGGTTGAACAGTCCCTCGAGCGCCGGCCCCGCGATCGCCAGCAGGGCAGCGACAAGAACGGCCGACATCAGGGTGATCATCACCCACCCCGGCACGTCCCCGCGTTCAGGGTGGTCCTGGGCCGGCCGCCGTTCCAGCGCGGCCCGTGCCGATGGCCGCCGAAGCAGCGTACTCAAGGCGAAGATCGACATCGCTATGCGGATACCAATGAGATTCACTGTGTCCCCTTTGTACTGGTGGTTGGAGCCTTGTCTACGCCTTGGTCCTTTTCTTTTCCTGTTGGACCAGTTCTTTCCTGGCCTGGTTGTCTTCCTGCTGGCCTGGTTGTCTTCCTGCTGGCCTAGAGTCCGAGACTGATGGCAGCCAGACCCGGGAAAACCGCAAATACGACTGTGAGCGGCAAAACCCCGAAAACGAGCGGCACCATCATCCCGATTTCCTTCTTTCCGGCTGATTCCATCAGTTCGCGTTTCGCCGTGTCCCTGACATCCTGCGCCTGGGCCCTCAGCACGTCGGCCAGTGGCGTCCCGCGTTCGACGGCCACGATCATTCCGTCCACGAACCGGATCAGCGGGCCCAGGTCCGTCCTTGACGAGAACCCCTGCAGCGCGTCGACCAGGGGCGTCCCAGCCCTGGTCTCGGCGAGAACGCGGGTGAATTCCTTCGACAATTCGCCGCGGGCGCTTCGGCAGACCCGGTCCAGCGCGCCCGTGGCACTCTCGCCTGCACTGACAGCGAGCGCCATGAGTTCCGCGATGCTGGGGAATTCCGCCATCATGCGGGACTCCCGCCTCTTGATGTGCGCCGACAGCGCGTAGTCCCGAAGCAGGTAACCGCCGCTGGCGCCGGCCAGTACGACCACCGCGGCAATCGTGGGACTGAACCGTCCGGCGGCGCCTAAGAGCATCACCGCGCCGACGGCCAGTACCAGGCCCCCGGCGCCCCACAGGAGTTGCTCGGCCCGGAAATCGATCGGCGACTTGGAGCTCCCCGACCGGGCCAACCGGCGCGTCAAGGCCGAGGTACCGGGGTTGATTTTGCCCAGAGTGGCGATTGCGTCCCGCAGCACCGGCCGGAGAATGCGCTCCAGCGGACCAAACGGGGTCACGTCCCGGGCTGCTGTGCGCAGCAGTCGCGATTCAAGGTTGTGGGACTTCAGCTGCGGCCCGATTCGCTCGGCAAAGCTGATGGGTCTCATGAAGGGCAGCCGCACGAGCAGGAGCCAGAGTCCGCCGCCGAGGACCACACCGCACACGGTGGCACTGGCCATGAGCCCGCTCAACGCAGGACCCTTTCATCTTCCGGGAGGGCTCCGATGCGCAACATGATGGCGTAAGAGACCAGGGAGGTCGCGAGGCCGCCCAGCAGGACGCCCGCTCCGATCGGCGTGTTGTAGGCCGCTACAGCTTCGGGTCTGCTTGCCAACAGGACGAGGACGATCCACGGTGCGGCGACCGCGAGGCGTGCCGCATTGACGGTCCAGGATTGCCGGGCCTCCAGTTCGCTGCGGGTCCGGGCACTCTCCCTCAGGAACTCGGCAAGGGTGCCCAGGAGGCGGCCCAAGTCCGACCCGCCCACTTCCCGGGTCAGCCGGAGCGCCTCGACAATTCTGTCGGCCACAGGGTCGGCCAGACGATCCTTCAACCTGGTCAGGGACGGATCGAACCGGCCTCCCGAACGGTAGTCGGAACCGAAGTCGCGGAACACCTGACGGAGCTCCAGCGGACCGTTGTCCCCGAGCTGGATGAGGGCCTCGGGCAGCGAGAGGCCGGCCCGAATGGCGGATCGCAGGTGGTCGACGACGTCGGGCCAGAGCTGGCGGAGGACGGCGGCGCGTTTCCGGGCGCGCCACCTCACGACGGCCATCGGCAACCAGGCGCCGAACAATCCGAAGCAGCCCGAGATCGGCCAGGACCTGGTCAGTGCGAAGAACACGACGGTCGTAAAGGCCCCGACGCCGAGGCAGCTTGCCAACAAACCCGGTCCGCTGACCTTCTCTATGCCCGCAGTCCGCAGCAGGTCCTCCAGTCTGCGGCTTCGCGGCGCGCGCTGGGCAGCTTGCGGCTGCTCCCAGGCGGACCACCAGATCAGCAGAAGTCCGGCCCCTGCGAGCACCCCGAGCAGCGGGGCCATCAGCGTGGCTCCAGCAGCGCAGCGACGTCATACCCGGAGCGGGCGAATTTCTCCGCAGCGGGCATTGAATTGGCCTTTGGTTGAAGCTGTCCGTCGATCATGGCAAAGACCATGGAAGATTCGATGATGCCGTTTTCGACTCTGCGTCCGAGCGAAAGGATTTCCGTGACCTGCCGGCGCCCGTTGGCGTACCGGCTGCAGTGGACCACCAAGTCGATGCAGGAGGCGACAGTGGGAACGACGAAGGCGCTGGAGATATTCTCCCCGGCCAGCAACGGGAGGGTACACAGCTTCGTCACGGCGTCATGGGCCGAATTCGAGTGAATCGAGCACATTCCCGGCAGCCCGGAATTCAAGGCGATCAGCATGTCGAGGCTTTCGGCCTCCCTGACTTCGCCGACGACCAGCCGGTCCGGCCGCATTCGCAGTGCTTCCTTGACGAGCCGGCGCAGAGGGATCTCGCCCTCTCCTTCCAGATTCGCTTGCCGGCACTGGAGGCCCACCACGTCACGCAGCGGAAACTGCAGTTCGAAGATTTCCTCCACGGTGATGACACGCTCCCGGGTGCCGATGCCGGCTGCGAGGCAGTTGAGCATTGTGGTCTTGCCTGCCTGGGTCGCACCGGACACCAGGATGTTGAGGCCGCTGGCCACAGCTGCCCCCAGGAACCGCGCAGCCTGCGGGGTGAGTGTTCCCAGCTCCACAAGGTGTTCGAGCCTGCTGGCCTTAACGACGAACTTCCGGATGTTGATGGCCCAATGCCGCCGGGTGATGTCCGGAATCACAACATGGAGCCGCGATCCATCGGGAAGGGCGGCATCAACGAACGGAGAGGACATGTCGAGGCGCCGCCCCGAGCTCTTCAGCATCCGCTCGACCAGATCCCGGACCTGCTGGTCGGAAAGTGAGATGGAGGTGAGCTCCGATTCGCCGTTGCGGGCCACATAGACCTCATGCGGCGCGTTGATCCAGATCTCCTCGATCCCGGGGTCGTCCAGCAGCGGCTGCAATGCGCCGAAGCCGGCCACGGCGTCGAAGACGAATCGTCTGGCCGGCTCCAAGGGTCCGATCGGAGGCAACGGCGCCAGGAGGGCCCGCTCGTCGTAGTCAGTGACGGCTGCCTCGACGAGTCGCCGGACTTCTCCGGCCTGCCGCAGCGGGTCCAGCCCGCGGCGTCGGATCAGCTCGCGGACTTCATCCTCAACAATGCGCACAGCCTCCACTTGGCCCCCGATATATGACTGCCGCCCTTCCGCCGAGGCAGGGCAATTGGGTTAAAGCTATGGGAGGGTGATCGGCGGGACAATAGCGCACCAGGCGGTATGTGGATAACTGCCAAGATTTCGACATGACAACTTTCCCGTGGGCAACACCAGAAACACTGGTTTCACAAATCCACCGATGTTAGGGTGGGCGCGATAACAAACCATCTCTGGCCCCGGACAGCCTTTTCGCAGTTCAACCGGGCACGAGACCTACGTGACGCGGCTCGGACAGCGTGTCATTGCTCCGGAGCGGAATATGAAGCGGACCCTACTTGCCCCAGCCAGTCAGTGCGGCCGCCGAATCGGGGCCACCATCCTCGCCGTCGCACTCCTGGCCGGTCCAGGTTTGGCCCAGCCGGCGGGCGCCGTCGAGCCGTCGCCCACCGTGTCGCCGGCTCCCGCCGCCACCATGGCTGCTACTGCCCCGCCTGCTCCGACGGCCACCGCCGGGCCCACGGCCGCCAAGACAGCGGCTCCGACTCCATCCGCTTCCCGGGGCACAACCCAGGCGGCGGCGCCAGCCTCGCCCGGGCCCTCCACCGCCAGCCCTGCCCCGGATACCGGTGCACTCAAGGACCGGGCGGCGATGGCCGCGGCAATCGGTCCCGGCGGCGCAGAGATGGGCCAGCGCTCTGCCCGGGTCACCTCGTCCTCCCAGGCCCTCAAGAGGTCCACCCAGTCCGCGGCGATCGGAACGCTCACGACGCAGGGCACGTGGTCGCCGTCGTTCGGGATCACGGGGCTGGACGTGAGCGGCCACCAGCCGAGCGTCAACTGGCAGCAGCAGTGGAATATGGGCGCCCGGTTCGCCTACGTCAAGGCCAGCGAGGGCAATTACTACGCCAGCGAGACCTTTGGCTCCCAGTACGAGGGTTCCCGAAACGTGGGAATGATCCGCGGCGCCTATCACTTTGCGATCCCGAACTGGTCGTCCGGTGCCGACCAGGCCCGGTACTTCGTCCAGAACGGCGGCGGATGGAGTGCGGATGGCTACACGCTCCCGCCAGTGCTTGACTTTGAGTTCAATCCTTATGCCGGCAGAACGATCAACGGCTTCTACTTCGGCAATACGTGCTACGGCATGTCACCCGCGCAGCTGACGTCCTGGGTGCGCGACTTCGGGAACACCATGTTGTCGCTGACCGGGCGACTTCCCGTTATCTACACCAACACCTCCTGGTGGAACCAGTGCACCGGCAACGCTTCCGGTTTCGGGAACTACCCCTTGTGGGTTGCCGCCTACCCGAGCGCCCCCACGAACAATGCGGGTGCCATTCCCTCGAGTTGGAGCAACTACAGCATCTGGCAGTACAGCAGCACGGGGCCGTTCGCGGGTGACTCGAACGTCTGGAACGGCACGTTCTCCCAACTGTCCACGTTTGCCGCCAAGGCAAGTGCGGCCCCCCCTGCGCCGCCACTGCCGCTTTCGTCCACGTACAAGGCCTCGTGGGTCGGGGATTCCGACGGTGACGGCAAACCGGACCTGGTCACGCAGCATTCGGACGGTTCTCTGTGGTTCTATGCCGGGACAGGCGGCGGCGGATACCGGACCGGCCGCGTCATCGGCAGCGGATGGAACATCTACGACAGGCTCGTGGGCGTCGGCGACTCCAACCGCGACGGCAAACCCGACATGGTGGCCCGCCGGCCCGACGGCAGCCTCTGGTTCTACGCCGGCGACGGAAAGGGAAACTACCAATCCGCCCGCCAGATCGGCACCGGCTGGAACGTCTTTGACCAACTGGTCGGGGCCCGCGATGCCAACGGCGACGGAATCCCGGACCTGGTGGCACGAGATTCGGTCGGCGGACTCTGGACCTACGCCGGCGATGGCAGCGGCGGCTACCGAACCGGCTCGAAAATCGGTACGGGCTGGGGCATCTACAACCTGATCGTCGGTTCCGGCGATTTCGATTCCGACAGCATCCCCGACGTCCTGGCCCGACACTCCAACGGCAGCCTCTGGTTTTACCCGGGTGACGGCAACGGCGGCTACCGGTCCGGCCGCCAAATCGGTACCGGCTGGTCCATCTACGACCAGATCCTCGGGGCCGGAGACAACAACGGCGACGGAAAGGCTGACCTCCTTGGGCGCCGCTCCGACGGCAGCCTGTGGTTCTACGCCGGCGACGGCATGCGCACCGACGGATACAACCTCGCTCAAAAGATCGGCACTGGCTGGAACATCTTCACCCGCGTCACCGGGGTGGGGGATTCCGACGGTGACGGCAAACCGGACCTGGTCACGCAGCATTCGGACGGTTCTCTGTGGTTCTATGCCGGGACAGGCGGCGGCGGATACCGGACCGGTCGCGTCATCGGCAGCGGATGGAACATCTACGACAGGCTCGTGGGCGTCGGCGACTCCAACCGCGACGGCAAACCCGACATGGTGGCCCGCCGGCCCGACGGCAGCCTCTGGTTCTACGCCGGCGACGGAAAGGGAAACTACCAATCCGCCCGCCAGATCGGCACCGGCTGGAACGTCTTTGACCAACTGGTCGGGGCCCGCGATGCCAACGGCGACGGAATCCCGGACCTGGTGGCACGAGATTCGGTCGGCGGACTCTGGACCTACGCCGGCGATGGCAGCGGCGGCTACCGAACCGGCTCGAAAATCGGTACGGGCTGGGGCATCTACAACCTGATCGTCGGTTCCGGCGATTTCGATTCCGACAGCATCCCCGACGTCCTGGCCCGACACTCCAACGGCAGCCTCTGGTTTTACCCGGGTGACGGCAACGGCGGCTACCGGTCCGGCCGCCAAATCGGTACCGGCTGGTCCATCTACGACCAGATCCTCGGGGCCGGAGACAACAACGGCGACGGAAAGGCTGACCTCCTTGGGCGCCGCTCCGACGGCAGCCTGTGGTTCTACGCCGGCGACGGCATGCGCACCGACGGATACAAGGGCAGCAAAGCCGCGGGGGGCCTGTAACCCCTCGAAGTCCTGCGGAGGCAACACGCGGCTACGCCAGGCTGCGACTGACAACACGGTCCAGGCCGGGGAAATAGGAGCTGTCAGGCGGAAATTTCTTCGGAGTCACTCGGCGCACTGCTGCCGGACCGGAAAATCCAGTGCTTATAGAGGAGAAAGTTCCACGCCGTGATCAGAGCAGTGGAAGCAATCTTCCCGATCTGATAGCCGAGCCCCATCCACTCAGCAAAATTGACGATGAAGTCAACGGCCGCGGTGTTAAAGGCAACGAGCAAGCAATACTTGAGCAAACTGACGCTTCGACCATTTTGCGCGCGGAAAGTAAAGACTCGTTGAAGGACGAAGTTGAAGACGAGACTCGTCAGGAACGCGATCGGAGTGGCCAACCACAGCTCAACACCGAAGACCTCGTGAAGCAGCGTGAGAAGGCCGAAATCTATGGCGAAGGATAAACCGCCGACGATCAAGAACCTGGCCACCTCATTGTTTAGCACGACTTTTGAATGCCTTCTGAGCACTTATCCTCTTAGCTTTCAGTGGATCCTGCGTTATCCACGCTAGTAATAACGCCGCCGAAACAATCAAACCGGATCAGGCTATTTTCAGCTCTAGAGAGGCCGCGCACCGATCCAGCGTAGGCGCCGCCTGCATCGCCCGAGGGGCCGCATCACCCGAGGGTCCGCTGTCAGCGAGGTGCCCTGCTTTCGGTGGGTCCGCATGGAACCCTCCGCTATACGGTAGCATACTGAGGTCGCCGCGTCAGGCTGATGGCAACCACCAAACGTCCTCCATCTGCCTGCATGTTAGATTCGAAAGCGATTCCACGACGAGCCTTTTTAGGACTAATAGTTTGCCAACGACAGCGACATTTTCTTCACGTGTTTCACGATCTAAAGAGAAAATTCTTACGTGGATATGCCTCAATGACAATGCGTTAAAGGTTGCGGTTGTCCTTGCGTATTTGGTTGTTGTGGCCAGCGGAGCTACCACTTCATCCATTGGGATTTCCGTACTCAGGGAGGACTCAAGTCATCCCTTGGGTCTTCAACTCGGAGAGTCATCCCCGATTCGGGCGGACGAATACAATGCGTTCTCCCCCATTGTCCTTTCGATCATGGCGACCGGCGGCGCACCGACGACCAGCGTGCTTGCTGCCCCGGCGGATCTGGTTCACCGCTACTCTTCCGGTGGTTTTTTTGAATCCATTGTGTTCTTCGATTCCACCCTCCTGCACAGTGCATCGTTCTTGCCGGACGCCATGGTGTTCGCTGCCCACTGGTGGCTGCCGGCACTGCTGCTTTTCCTCTTCCTCCCCAAGTGGTTTGTCCAGGTAGGTGCCGGCGGCCGCTGGGGGTGGCTGGCAGCGATGCTGATAGTGCTGTCCCCGGCCGCATCGTGGTGGACGATGATGCCGATCCAGCTCATCGCCTACACAGTGGCAGGTTCGAGTCTTCTGTTGTCCGCGTTCCAGCGGTTCACGCGTCAAGAGCGCCTCATTCCCGCGCTGCAGAGCGTTGCGTCAGGAATTCTGATCGCCGGAATGCCCAGTTTTTACATCCCGTGGTCCCTGGTTCTTGGCCTGCCCATCCTTGTTGCGACCGTCGCCTGGATTTTCGCCGTCCGGGCAAACTGGAAGCCGAAAATCCTGGCTTTGGGCAGCGCGGGCCTGGTTGCCATGGTGTTTGCCGGGGGTGTCCTCGGGGAAAACCGTGCTGGAATAGCGGCGCTGCTGGAATCCGTGTACCCGGGCTCACGCAGGTCCGCGGGCGCAGCGCAGAGCTTCGGCATGCTCTTCGGCGCTCCGGCCCTGGGCGCGCTGCAGGAGATGACTCCGGTGGGAAGCAACGAGAGTGAGCTGTCGACAGCGTTCACCATCACGTTCGTCTGGGCAGCTTTCCTGCTCGTCGGTCTCAGAAAGTTTGGGCGCCCGCGGGACAACGTCGTCGTCTTGGTTCTGCTGGGATTCGGGCTGACGTGGCTCGCCTGGTGCACGATAAACCTCGGAGACCAGAGCGCAGCTATCCCCCTGCTGAACTACATTCAGCCCGCGCGGGCGGCCCAGGTCTGCGGGATAACTGGAGCCGTCCTGGTCTGCCTGCTGCTTTCCCGTCTGCCGGCCAGGCCCGGCTGGCGGCTACCTGTTGTCTCGGCGGTCGTCTGCGGCCTGATTACTGCCTACGCCGCTTCGCTGCTTCAGCAGTCACAGCTTCCCGTGATCACGAACACGTTCATCGCTCTTGTGGCTATCGCCGTTGCCGTCGCGGTCTTTTGCGTGACGCGGTTTCCCCACAAGATCTGGCCGATGCTGCTCGTCTCTGCGTTGGCCGCGGTGCCTGTCATCAATGCAAACCCGCTGCTCTTCGGCATGGGCGATCTGCGCGTATCCGCAACTGCAGGCTACCTGCGCGATCAAGGAAAGACTGCACGGGCGACGGACGGGGTGTGGGTGTCCGACTCACCAGCATTTGACACCGTCATGCTGGCCAACGGTGTCCCGTCGCTGAGCGGGCTGCAGCGATCCGGGCCCGACAAGACGCAATGGGCCAAGTTGGATCCGGATCAGGCCCACGCCAACGAATGGAACCGCGGTGGCGGATTCATCTACTTCCAGTGGTTGCCTGGCCAACCCATCTCGTTCGGCAACAATGGCTCGGACTCCGCAATGGTCGGAGCGGACCCCTGCGACCTCAAGCTGCGCATCCCGAATCTGCAGGGAATCGCTTCCACCCACCCGCTGAATGATCCATGTCTCCGAGCGGACCGGGTCCTTAAGTGGTCCGATCAGGACATATTCACCTACAAGTTCTCCTAAGTGCCAGGCGGACGTTCCAGCAGCATCGAAGGTAGGCAGCGGCGCCGCCGTGCGGCGCCTGATTGCTGTTCCGTGCGGAGCATCGGAGGCCGCTGCAACCCGCCGAAATGGCAAGCCGCAAGGGCGGAGAGGCTAGGGTTGTAGGGAGGAAGGACTCGGCACACTCCAGATTGGGAAAGGATTTTCGTTGCGCAATCGGTCCATAGGCGGGGCTTTCGCCTGCATTCTGCTCGCTGGCATAGGAGTGGCCGGTTGCTCCGGCGGGACGTCCGCAAACGGCGTCATAGGTTCTCTCACCGCGATCGGGACCCCCGTGCAAAAAGACCCGATCGGGGCATGGAGCAGCGCCTGGACCAAGAAGAACAACGCCACGTCCCTGAACTACTCCCCCGATGGTCACGACGTCGGGTTGTCTGCCCTGGCAACGGGGCAGGCCTACTTTGCGGCACTGGATGCGCCCCTTACGGTTGAGCAGCAGGATCGGACCAAGGCGGCCTGCGGGCCCTCGGGGGCTTTTTCCGTCCCGGTTTCCATCACGTCCATCGGCGTTGCGTTCAACATGCCCAGTATCCGGAGCCTGAAGCTGACGCCGGCTGTGCTGGCCGGCATCTTCTCCGGGGAAATCACCCGCTGGGACGCGAGTGAGATCGCCGGGCTGAATCCCGGCCTCACGCTTCCATCCACGAAGATCGTTCCGGTCACGGCGACGGCACCAAGTGCCGAAACGACAGCGTCCACCAAATATCTCAGCGGCGCCCCGGAGTGGACCGCCGGCGTTTCCGCCGTCTGGCCGAAATCTGAAGACGGGATCGAGGTCAAGAAACTCTCCGATGTCGGATCCAAGGTCGACGAGACGGAGGGGGCCATAGCGTTTATGGATCTCGGCTCGATCGGCGGTCGCTTCGACACGGCACTCCTTAGCTTCGGTGACGGTTTCATCCGCATCTCCAAGGACTCAGCGGCCGTCGCTGCCCAGGAAGGGGCCACCCGGACCGTCCCCACAGGCGTCGAGTTCACGCTTCCGGAAACAAGCGCCCAAGGCTACGCCCTGGGCGTCGTCAGCTACCAGGCATTCTGCCGTTCATACAAGAACGCGCAGCTGACCACGCTCGTGAAATCCTGGGGGAAATTCGTGCTCAGCCCCGATGGCCAGGTCGCCTCGACCTACTTCGCAAACGTGGCCTCGCCAAGCGAAGCCGCCCTGCGCGAGTCCAACAAACTGATTGAAACTATCGGGGAGGCGAGTTGATGCACGCAACCGAGACCGGCACCCAGCCGTCGTCCGTCACTACTGGCACAAAGAGCACACTCCGCGGCCGCTCCCGCAGGCGCGAGTTGTCCCCGGCCACCCGCAGCGGGCTGAGGTTCTTCCTGCCCGTCTTCGCTCTTCTGTCCCTCCTCACCACCCTGTGGATCCTGGCGACACCGCTCATGGCGTATCCGGATGAACCCTCGCACGCCATCAAGGCGGCCGCAGTGGCCCGGGGCCAGTTCTTCCCCGCACCGGGAGAGTCCTACGGCCACGGCATCCATGTTCAGGTTCCGTCCTACATCGCCAACGTCGAATCCCAGATGTGCTTTTCGTTCCAGATGCAAAAACCCGCGGGTTGCGCTCCGGCCATACCGCCGGATGACAACTACCAAACCATCGGCGTAACCTCGGCAGGCTTGTACAACCCGTTCTATTACTGGCTGGTCGGGCTGCCCAGCCTCTTCATGTCAGGTGCCCCCGCACTGTTTGCCATGCGGATCGTCAGCGGCCTGATGTCGGCGGCGTTTTACGCGGCCGGCTTCACCGCACTGTCACGTCTCCGCCACCCGAAGTGGCCGCTGATCGCGGCCAGCATTTCGACGACACCGATGGTGCTGTTCCTGGCGAGCGGCATCAATCCCAACTCCCTGGAAGTGGCGGCCTCGATGGCCGCATTCTGTGGACTGGTTTCGGTGCTGGAGAACTCCCGACACCTGGACCGTGCGCGCCCCGGCATCGTGACCGTCGGCGTCGCCGCCGCAACCCTGGCCAACACCCGAAACGTGTCGCTGCTGTGGCTGCTGTGCGGCGCGATCGTTGCATGCCTGGTCTTCCGGCGGGCCGACGTTGCAGCCATCTTCAGGAACCGGATCGTGCTGGCAGTCACAGCCCTGGCGAGCGTCGGAATTGTCCTGGGCGTGGCTTGGAACTTCATCATGCTGAAGGCGCCCGCTTCCGCAGGGGAAGCCCCGGCAGGCATTTCGAATCTCGGCGGAGAAGTGCGCCCTTACAACGCCTTCCTGACCATGATGGACAGGTCGTTCGACTTTGTGCACCAGTACGTCGGCGTCGCAGGGTGGCTCGATGCGCCGGTGCCCCAGGGAGTCCTCGCCTTCTGGAGCCTGCTGCTCGTCGGGCTGGTACTTATGGTGTTCCTCGTCCGGCCCTACCGCCTGCAAGGGGCCTTCTGGGTGGCGCTGGCATTCCTCGCGGTGGTGCCGGCAGCGCTCCAGGCAGCGCTGATCAACACCACCGGCTTCATCTGGCAGGGACGCTACAGCCTCCCGCTGTTCGCGATCGCGCTGATCTCAGCGGGCTTGGCCATGAGGTTCCGCCCGTTCCACCAGCGCCCCCAGAGCCGGACCATCACCAGGATTCTGCTGCTGGCAGCCTGGGTTGCACACATCTACGCCTTCCTGAACGTGCTGCGGCGCTACGTCGTCGGCCTGCAGGAGTGGGGCAATTGGCAGACCATGGTCACGGTTCCCGGCTGGCAGCCTCCCCTCTCCTGGGAGGTCCTCACCGTGGTATTCGCAGCAGTGCTGCTGGTCGCCGCTTCGAAACTGTTTTCCTACCTGCATCCAGGCTTCGAGCTGTTGCCGAGGCTGTCCCGCCGGGTCAGAAAACTGCGTTCCGCCCTGAACCGGCCATCCGGCAACCGCTAGGGCTGCCTCAGCCCTGCGAAAGTTCTGCGCCGAGGTACTCCTTGAGCCGTTGGGACACCTGCGGAGGCTGAAACCCGGTGGCCCAGATCTTGTCCAGCGCCAGGACGCTGTTCAGGGGCCGCGGCGCCGCCGGCTTGCCCTTGAAGTACTCCTCCGTGCTGACGCCCGAGACATGTGATGCCTGCCCGCCCGCCAGGTCAAAAACATCGGCTGCAATTGCGGCCCAGGACTGTGGTTCGCCGTCGTTGCTGAGGTTGTAGACGCCGTAGTCCGAGCCCGTCTCCAGCAGGTGCCTGATGCCGGCGGCGATGTCCTGCGTGAACGTCAGCCGTCCGATCTGGTCATCGACGACGGACGGCTCGATCCCCCGCCGCGCGAGCGAGGCCATGGTCCGGACAAAGTTGTTCCCCTCGCCGATCACCCAGCTCGTGCGGACGATGTAGTGGCGGGGAACAACGCTGACGACGGCGTCCCCCGCGGCTTTCGTCTGGCCGTAGACGCCCAGCGGCGCTACCGGTTCGGACTCCGCATGCGTCGTGCGGGCGCCGTCGAAGACGTAGTCCGACGAGACATGGACGAGGGTCAGGTCATGCTCGACGGCGGTGCGGGCCAGCCGCGCCACGGCCGTGACATTGATCGCCCAGGCGGCGGCCCGGCCTTCGGGCGACTCCGCCGCATCCACGGCCGTGTAGGCGGCCGCGTTGATGATCGTCGAGTAGTTCTTCCAGTTCCGGGACGCGAAGGAATCCTCGCTGGCCAGGTCGAACTCATTCCGGCCGGCGAACTCAACGCCGGTCTCGCCGTCGTACAGCTCCCGCAGGGCCTTGCCGAGCTGGCCGTCCGCGCCAACCACCAGGATCTTCTTCGCCGGCATCGGCGCCACATCCGCCAGGCGCGGGTGCGCCTTGTCCTTGTCGGAGAGTTCGGCCTGCTCCAGCGGGATCGGCCACGCGATGGCGGCGGTCTCGTCGGCCAGGTTCAGGAAGGTGTACTGGCCCTGGGCGTCCGCGGACCAGTGGTCGTTGACGAGGTAGGTGTAGGCGGTGTTGTCCTCCAGGGTCTGGAACGCGTTGCCCACGCCCCGGGGGATGAAGATGGCCTGGCTCGGGTCCAGCTCCGCCGTGAAGACCGCGCCGAACGACGGACCCTCGCGAAGGTCCACCCACGCGCCGAAAATCCGTCCGGTGGCGACCGAAATGAACTTATCCCAGGGTTCGGCGTGGATTCCGCGGGTGGTCCCGGCCTTTTCGTTGAACGAGATGTTGTTCTGCGCCGGGCGGAAGTCCGGCAGGCCGAGGGCCACCATCTTTTCGCGCTGCCAGTTCTCCTTGAACCAGCCGCGGTTGTCTCCGTGGACCGGGAGGTCGTAGAGGACGACGCCGGGGATGGGGGTTTCGTGCGCTGTGAGCTTCTTCGAGAACTCGATCGACATCGTCTACTGGCCCTGTTCCTTGTACTTGGCTTCCGTGGCCGCCTTCTGCGGGCGCCACCACTGCTCGTTGTCACGGTACCAGGCGATGGTGTCCTCGATGCCGGCGTCGAAGTTGGAGAAGCGGGGCTCCCAGCCGAGCTCCCTGCGGAGCTTCGAGGAATCAATCGCGTACCGCATGTCGTGGCCCGGACGGTCAATCACGTGGTCGTAGGCGTCCGGGGCCTGGCCCATGTGCTTCAGGATCAGTTCGACGACGTCCTTGTTGTTCTTCTCGCCGTCGGCGCCGATCAGGTAGGTCTCGCCGATCCGGCCCTTGTCGATGATGGCCAGGACAGCCGAGGAGTGGTCGTTGGCGTGGATCCAGTCACGGACGTTCTCGCCCTTGCCGTACAGCTTGGGGCGGATCCCGTCGATCACGTTGGTGATCTGGCGCGGGATGAACTTTTCCACGTGCTGGTAGGGCCCGTAGTTGTTCGAGCAGTTGCTGATGGTCGCCTGCAGGCCGAAGGACCGCACCCAGGCGCGCACCAGCAGGTCCGAGCCTGCTTTGGTGGACGAATAGGGGCTCGACGGGTTGTACGGGGTGTCCTCCGTGAAGCGTTCCGGATCGTCCAGTTCGAGGTCGCCGTAGACCTCGTCGGTGGAGATGTGGTGGAAGCGCTTGTTGTACTTCCGCGCAGCCTCGATGAGGGTGTAGGTGCCGATGATGTTCGTGTCCAGGAACGGGCGCGGATCGTGCAGCGAGTTGTCGTTATGGGATTCCGCGGCGTAATGGACCACCACGTCCGCTTCGGCGACGAGCCCGTCAACGATGCCGGCATCGCAGATGTCGCCCTGGACGAGCCGGAAGCGGTCCCCGGGAAGGCCTTTCACGGACTCCACATTGCCGGCGTAAGTGAGCTTGTCGAGGACCATGACGTGATGGCCCGTGTTCTCCAGTACGTAGTGGACAAAATTGGAACCGATGAAACCGGCGCCGCCGGTGACGAGGAGTTTCTGCATCCTGCCAGCTTACCGAATGCCCGCGGCCGGCTCAGAACCGATTGCGCCGCCTGCGGAGTGCTTCGACCATGAGCCGAAGCAGCATCATGCGTGCCGCCAGTATTTTGGGGAGCGACCGCCAGCCGGCAGGAGTCTGGTTTTCCTCGTGGAGGCGCCGGCAGATGGTCGACTCGTCCAGATGTGAAATAGACCCGGCAACGTTGCCGCAGACGGCGAGCCAGAGGTCGTGGGATTCGCGCACGTACGGGGGAATCGGCAGGAAGTATTTGGCCGCGTCCCGGCGGAACGCCATTCCGCAACCATAGTAGGCACGGTATCCGACCAGGATGCCGGCGAGGTTGGCGAGGTGCCGGCGGGAGTCGGCGGAACGCAGCCGGGGTATCCACGGCCGGGGGCCGCCCCCCAGCATGTCAAAGTTGCTGGCAACCACCTGGGATTCCGCGAGGGCCTCGAGCATCAATTCGATCCGTCCGGGAAGCCACACGTCGTCCTGATCTGACAGGAAGATGAAGTTCCCGCGGCTGAGCCGGACGGCCTCTTCGAAAGTGCGCACGTAGCCCCGGTTGCTGGCGGCCCGGACCAGGCGGATGCGGGGGTCCGTGATCGCGGCGATGATGGTGGCCGTCTGGTCGGGGGACGCGTCGTCCACGATGACGAGCTCGTCGTCGGCGCCCAGCTCGGCGAGGATGGAGGCTACCTGCTCCTGGACGAACGCCGCTCCCTTGTAGGTCGCCATGCACACGCTCACCCGGATCTTCCGCCCGTCCGGCGTCGTCAAATCGTTCATGCAGACCACTCTAGGTGAACTCTTGCGGCGGAAGCCCGGACGGGGTGATCGCGTATCATCGTTAGGTCAAGCCCTCGAGCACTAGGACCGTACACCGCATGAGACCCGTATTGCTCCGGCTTGCGGGCTTTACCCTGCTGCCGCTGCTGGCACTGGTTCTGCCCTTCCTCCTGTTGCCGATCATTGCCCGCGTCGTGGGCGCGGCGGGCTGGTCCAGCATCACCTCAGGCCAGGCCATCGGTGTCTTTGGGGCGACGATCATTCTCTGGAGCTGGAAC
This sequence comes from Arthrobacter sp. UYCu723, assembly GCF_054059215.1. Taxonomy (NCBI): domain Bacteria; kingdom Bacillati; phylum Actinomycetota; class Actinomycetes; order Micrococcales; family Micrococcaceae; genus Arthrobacter; species Arthrobacter sp. UYCu723. The sequence continues at coordinate 3,048,153 of NZ_JBSSBW010000001.1, read as the reverse complement.
ATCTCGGGTCCCGTGGAGATCGCCCGGGCCGGGGCCGCCCCCACCCGGGCCGCCCTGTACTCCAGCAGCATCCGCTCCAGGATCGTGATCGCGGCAGTGGTCCTGCCCCTCATGACTGCTTTGGTGACGTTCGTGGCACATGACGGGTACGGGCTCGATGCCGTCACCATGGCCTGGGCGACTGTCCTCACCGGGTTTTCCCCCGCCTGGTACGGGATCGGGACAGGGCAACCCCGGATCCTGGCCGTCTACGACACGCTCCCCCGCTTCTTCGCGGCGCTCATCAGTGCGCCCCTGATCGTGGCCACCGGCCAGGTCTGGACCTACGGTGTCGTGTCAGTCGTTGCGACCCTGGCGGCGCTTGCGGCGTTCCACAAGCGCTTCGGCGAGGCTGGAACCTGGTTCCCGAAGAGTCCGCGGAGCGTGCTCCGGGAGATGATCGTCCCCCACGCCGGTACCGCGGGCATCAACCTCACGGGGAGCGCCTACGCCTCCTCGCCCGTGCCGATCGCCACCGCTACGGTGCCGTCCGCGACGGCCACCGCCGGGTTCGCCTCCGCCGACGCCATCTACCGGCTGGGACTCTTCAGTGTTGTTGCCCTCGGCAACACCTTCCAGGGATGGACGCTTGAGCGCGACGCCGCCGACCCCCGCCAGCGGCACCTCGTTGCCCTGGGCACGCACGCCGGGCTCGGCATTGCGGGCGGACTATTCCTCGCCTTCTTCGGTCCCTGGGTGTCCGGCCTCATGTTCGGTGACGACAAGCGCGCCGATACCCTGACGTGCATTTACTACGGGCTGTCCTTCTTCTTCCTCTCGGCGTCAACCCCCCTCATCAGGAATATCCTGATTCCGGCCCGGCGCCAGAAGTCGGTCCTGAAGTGGACCGGGGTCTCTGCCGTGGCCGGGGTTCTCCTCATGGTGGTTGCCGGCCTGACGTCGAACGTTCCGGGTGTCGCCCTGGGAATGGCGGTGAGTGAGGCCATTCTCTTCCTGGGCCTGCTGGCCCCCGCCCTGCGGGTCCTGCCCGCCGTTGCCCGCCCGTCAACAGTCGAAAGGTAGTATCAACAGCGTGACTGAAAGAGGCCAGCGGCGGATTGCCGCCGTAATTGCAGCGTTCAATCCCGACGACGACCTCCTGGCCAACGCTGCCGCCATCCGGGCACAGGTCGACGAGCTCGTCGTCGTGGACGACTGCAGCGCGGATCCTGCCGCGGCCGGCATCTTCGCCCGATTGCAGCAGCAGGGCGTGAAGGTCCTGGCGATGCCCCGCAACTCCGGCATCGCAGCCGCCCTCAACCGCGGCGTCGAGGAGCTGGAGGCAACAACAGCGCCGGAATTCATCCTCACCTTCGACCAGGACTCGCTGCCCGTTGCCGGCTACGTCGACAACGCCCTCGCGAGCTACGACCTGGCCACAGCCGCCGGCAGGAGGGTCGGCTTCGTGTCGGCGGAATCCTTCAGCGGACACCGCGTCCCCGCACTCGGGAAGTCAGACGGCCTGGCTGAGGCCTTCGACCCGATGCAGTCCGGCTTCTTCATCCCGGTCTCCACCTTCGCCGCGATCGGCAGGTTTGACAGAGGCTTCTTCATCGACTGCGTGGATTCCGAATTCACGGCCCGCGCCCGGGCCGCCGGGTACAGCGTGCTGATCGGTGCCGGCTGCGCTGTCGACCACCGGCTCGGGGCGCGCCTTCCGGCCACTGTGTTCGGCAGGCCGCTGCGGCTCAAGGGCAGCGCCCTGTCCTTTAACTACTACTCCCCGTTCAGGATGTACTACATCGTGCGCAACGGGACGACCCTCATTCGGCGGTACTGGCGGCGGAACCCTTCCTGGCTCCTCCGCCGTCTGGTGGAGGAATCCAAGGCGCAGCTCCTGCGGTTCACGTTCAGCCCCGACCGCGGCAGCCTGGCGATCGCCGCCTGGCACGGATTTCTTGACTCCAGCCGCGGACGAGAGGGCCAGATCAGCAATGAACTCGTCAACCGCTTCCGGGCCCGTTGATATATTGGAGAACTATGAAAATTCATGACCCGACCCGTGTCCTGGTCATCATGCCGGCGTGGAACGAAGCCGAGTCGGTGGGCAATACCGTTCGCGAGGTGCTTGGCGTCGGACGCCCCTACGATGTTCTCGTCGTCAACGACGGATCGACTGATTCCACGGCGGACATCGCCAAGGAAGCCGGCGCGACCGTCCTGACCCTGCCGTTCAACCTGGGTGTCGGCGGCGCCATGCGGGCCGGATTCAAGTACGCGCAGCGTCTCGGCTACCGCCGGGTGATACAGGTGGACGCGGACGGCCAGCACGATCCCCGCAACATCGACGAGGTCCTGGCCGGCCTCGAATACGCCGATATCTCCATCGGTGCCCGTTTTGCCGACCGGGGCGACTACGAGGTCAGCGGACCGCGCAAGTGGGCCATGCAGTTTCTGGCCAAAGTGATTTCCGGACTTGCCAAGACCCGGCTCACCGACGTGACCTCCGGCTTCCGGGCGGCCAACGAACGGGCCATCAGCCAGTATCTGGACCACTACCCGGCAGAGTACCTGGGTGACACCATCGATTCCCTCGTGGTCGCTGTCCGGTCAGGCTGCAAAGTGACGCAGATCCCCGTCGCGATGCGCCCGCGCCAGGGCGGCACCCCCAGCCACAATCCGCTCAAGGCGGCCATCTACCTCGGACGCTCGATTTTCGCCCTGCTGCTCGCGCTGACCCGCAAGCCGTCACGGATTCCCGCGGCACCAGTCAACGCTCAGGGGAGGGCACAGTGACGAACCTGGCAGCATTCATTCTCTCGCTGGCGATCGTAGGGGTCGTCTTTGAAATGCTTCGGCGGAAGAAACTCCGTGAAAAGTACGCCGCGCTCTGGCTGATCGTCGGCGTCGGAACCCTCGTCCTGGCCGCATTTCCCCGTCTTCTGACCATCGTCGCGGAAGCCGTGGGCGTGCAGCTGCCGTCGAACCTGCTGTTTATCATCAGCATCCTGCTGCTGTTGGGCGTCTGCCTGCACCTGTCGTGGGAAATCTCGGTCGTCGAGGACGAAACCCGCACGCTCGCCGAGGAAGTGGCTATTCTGCGCACCATGGTCGAGGCGATGCCCCAGGACTCCGGCGGCGACACGCCGGCGTCGCCGATGTCGAAGTAGCGGGTACCGAAAACTTCCTATGGCACTCGATATCTTCATCCCCTACTGGGGCGACGCTAATTTCATGAAGCAGGCCGTCGACAGCGTCCTGGCCCAGAGCAACCGCGACTGGCGCCTGACGGTGGTGGACGACGCCTATCCCGGTGATGAGATCCGCCGCTACGTCGAGGCGATGGAGGACCCGCGGATCACCTACATCCGCAAAGAGACGAACCAGGGCATTACCGAGAACTTCCGGACCTGCGTCTCGCTGGCAACTCAGGACGTTCTGGTGGTCATGGGCTGCGACGACTTGTTGTTGCCCAACTATGTCGACGTGGTGCTCCGCGCCCAGGCGGCGTTCCCCCAGGCCTGGATCATCCAGCCCGGCGTCCAGGTCATCGACGAAACCGGTGAGGCCGCGGCCCCGCTGGCGGATATTGTCAAGCAGCGCCTCGTTAAGCCGCGCGGATCGGGCGCCCGCCTCGTGTCCGGCGAAGCACTCGCGGTCAGCCTGCTCCACGGCGACTGGCTGTACTGGCCCTCCCTCGCCTTCCGCACGGACCGGATCCGGAACTACGAGTTCCGCGACGGCTTCCCGGTCATCCAGGACCTCGCCCTGGTCATGGACATGGTCCTGGGCGGCGCCGAGCTTCTGATCGAGCCGGAAACGTGTTTTGAGTACCGGCGGCACACGAACAGCGCTTCCTCGGCCAAGCTCGTGGACGGGTCCCGCTTCACCGGTGAGCGCGACTACTTCGAGGTTGCGGAGCGTCTCTGCGCGGCGAAGGGGTGGCACAAGGCCACCCGCGCGGCACGTTTGCGGCTGACGTCACGGGCCCACGCGGTCCTGTACGTTCCCAACGCCCTCCGGCAGGGCGGTACCGGGCCGCTGGGCACGCTCCTCCGGCATGCCTTCGGAAGGTGAGTGGCCGCACGATGCATGAAAATCCGAACGGGCACGTCAGCGGCGTCGCCGGCGTCGTGACGGCCTACCGGCCGGACGCCGGGCTGGTCAGCAACGTTGCATCCCTCCTGCGGCAAGTGCATGCCGTGGTGGTGGTGGACGACGGCGGTGGGCCCGGCTTTGAAGACATCTTCGCGGCCCTCGCCGGCGCCGGCGCCGTGGTGGTCCGGCTCGAGGAAAACTCGGGCATTGGCGCAGCCCTGAATGCGGGCATCAGCCGGGCACGGGAAGGCAGTAGGCCTGACTACATTCTCACCGTGGACCAGGACTCGTACTTGCCCCAGGGCTACGTCCGTGCGCTTCACGATGCGGCTGTTGCCGCGCGGGCTGCCGGCATCGAGCCCGGCCTCGTGTCCCCCGCCCGGATTCAGGGAAACCCGGTCAAGCGCTCCGGATCCCGCAACGGCATCGCCCTGGGCAGGGAACCCATCCAGTCCGGCCTCATGATTCCGGTGGCAACCCTCGATTCCATTGGCGGTTTTTGGGAAGAGCTGTTCATCGATCTTGTGGATACCGAATACTACTTCCGCGCCCTCGACGCCGGCCTGCCGACCGTCCTCGCCGATACGGAATTCAACCACTCCCTGGGGACCATGGTTGAATCCAGCGTTTTCGGGCGGACCGTCAACGTGGGCGGACGGCCGCTGAAGGTCCGCATCGCAGCCACGTGGCGGTACTACTACATCTTCAGGAACAGGGTCCTGGTGGGTCGTCGGTACGCCACCCGCAATCCGGCCTGGGTGGCCGCAGGGATCTGGACCGACCTCCGCCACCTGCTGGTCGTCACGCTGCTGGCGCCCGGGCGCTCCGTCAGGCTCAGCTGCGCGGTTAAGGGCATCACGGACGGCTTCCGGGGCCGCAGCGGCCGGGGACACGAGAACTGAATCCGGTGCGAAGGCGGCGTCCATCCGGCAGGGCGCGGGTTTGGTTCACCGCTGACCGGTAAGGGAGGATATAGTCCATGCGCGGAATTATTCTTGCCGGTGGGACCGGCTCTCGTCTTCATCCCATCACCCACGGCATCAGTAAACAGCTCGTCCCTGTCTACGACAAGCCGATGATCTATTACCCGCTCTCGACGCTGATCCTGGCCGGAATCCGCGACATCCTGATCATCACCACCCCGCATGACGCCGTGCAGTTCCACCGGCTCCTCGGAGACGGCTCACAGTTCGGCATCAACCTCAGCTACGTCCAGCAGGCTGCCCCGGACGGCCTGGCGCAGGCCTTCATCCTCGGGGAAGAGCATATCGGCAACGAGACCGTGGCCCTTGTCCTGGGCGACAACATCTTTTACGGCCAAGGCATGGGCACCCAGCTGCGCAAACATGCCGACATCGACGGCGGCGCCGTCTTCGGCTACTGGGTCAAGGACCCCAAAGCGTACGGCGTGGTTGAATTCGACGACGCGGGCCAGGCCATCTCGCTGGAGGAAAAGCCGGCGAAGCCCAGGTCCCACTATGCGGTTCCCGGGCTGTACTTCTACGACAACGACGTCGTGGAGATCGCCAAGAACCTCAAGCCCTCGCCACGCGGCGAACTGGAAATCACGGATGTCAACCGTACCTACCTTGAGAATGGCAAGCTCCGCGTGGAGATTCTGCCCCGCGGCACGGCCTGGCTCGACACCGGAACCTTCGATGACCTCAATGACGCCTCCAACTTCATCCGCACGGTGGAAAACCGCCAGGGACTTAAAATCGGGGCCCCCGAGGAGATCGCCTGGCGCCAAGGATTCCTGACGGATGACGAGCTGCGTCAACGTGCCGAACCGCTGACCAAGAGCGGTTATGGTGCCTACCTGCTCAGCCTCCTAGAACCGTAACGGCCGGATGTGGTGGTCGGTTTTACCGCAGATCATCGGCGCTGCCGTCCTCCTGATCGCACCAGGACTACTGGTTGCCCTGGCGGCGCGGTTCAAGGGGTTCGATGCCTGGGCGCTTGCTCCCCTGCTGTCGGTGGGCATCATCGTTGTCACATCGACGCTGGCCCCGCTGGCGAACGTCAGGTTCGGCCTCGTGCCGGTCGCCGTCGTCTCGCTGCTGGTGGCCGCCGTGGGGCTGGTCGCTGTACGTTTTCGCGCCGCCCGGCTGCCGGCCGCCCCGCGGCCGCGGAGGCGGCCCTGGCCAGCGCCGTGGACGCCGGGCGGTATCGTGCCGTTTGCCGCCTTCGGTGGCGCGGCACTGCTGGTCGCTGCCAGCGTGGTCCGGGCCATCGGCTCCCCGGAGGCCTTCTCGCAGACGTATGACGCCGTCTTCCACCTGAACTCTGTAAAGTTTGCCCTCGAGACCGGCCAGGCGTCGTCGCTGACAATCGGCGCGATGACCGGGGGCGGATTCTACCCGGCCGGCTGGAACGCCGTGGCCACCCTCGTGGCGTCGACCACGGGCGCGGAGGTGCCGGTCGCGGTCAACATCACCAGCATTGTCATTGCCGCCGTGTTCTGGCCCCTTGGCTGTCTCCTTCTGACCCGGTGGATCGTCGGCCCGCGGGCGGCGGCGACGGTGGCGGCGGCAATCGCCTGTGCGTCCCTGGGTGCCTTCCCGCTCCTGATGATGGATTTCGGTGTCCTGTACCCGAATCTGCTCGCCATCAGCCTCCTGCCGGCGGCCATTGCCCTGGCGGCCTCGCTCGCCGGCCTCACACCGGGATCGGACCGGCGGGATCTGGCCACGGCGCTGGCACTCCTGCTGGGACTCGCCGGGCTCGCCGTCGCGCACCCCACTACCTTTACGGCCTGGCTGACCTGGACGTTGCCCATGGCAGGTTCCCTCGCGTGGCGGTGGTTCGGGCCGGCGTGGCGTAACCGAGGGACCGCGCGAGGCCGTTTCATAAAATACGTCCTGTCGGTGTTCGGGTACAGTGCCACGTTCGTGACCTTGTGGATCGTCCTGCGGCCGCCGGCGGATGCCTCGTTCTGGAAACCCCGCGGCACCGTTCCGCAGGCTTTTGGTGAAGCCCTGATGACATCCCCCGTGGATCTTCCCCCGGCCTGGCTTGTGGCGCCTCTGACGCTTCTTGGCCTCTGGGCATGTTTCAAGGTGCCGAAACGCTTTGCCTGGCTTGGGCTGGTCTTCATCCTGTTTGCGGGCCTCTACATCGTCGTCGCCGGCTTTCCAGAGTCTCCGACGCGGGACTTTCTGACGGGGGTCTGGTACAACGACAGTCTCCGCGTTGCTGCGCTTCTCCCGGTGGCCGCCGTGGTGCTCGTCGCCGTCGGCATCGATTGGGCAGCCGGGGCGCTCCCGGCCGCCCGAAATCGGTATCGTCACGTCGGCCGGGCCCTGCACGGTCCCGCCGGCTGGAGCGCGCCGGCACGGCTGGCCTACCGCACCGCGGGAGGAATTGTCCTGGTCCTCGCAGCCGTCGTCTTGGGCCAGCAGGGCGGCCTCAGGGAGGAGGTGCGGCTGGCCTCGTCCCACTACCGGCTGGACGCCTCCTCCCTGCTGGTGTCCCCGGACGAACTGGCAGTCTTAAAGCGCCTCCCGCAGTCAGTGCCCGAAGATGCCGTTCTGATCGACAATCCCTATACGGGCGCGGCGCTGTCCTACGCTCTTGGCGACCGCAAATCCGCGCAGCTCCACGTCCTCAGCTACATCTCCCCGGAGCTCCAGAAAATCTATGACGGCTTGGGGCGCGTCTCAACGGATCCGAGCGTCTGTCAGGCCGTCCGGGAAGAAAACGGCTTCTACGTCCTGGACTTCGGCACCAGGGAAGTGCACCGCGAATACCACACGCCCCCCGGCCTGACCCGTCTGGATCAGAACCCAGGCCTGCAGCTGATCGACAGCCAGGGCAAGGCAAAGCTCTACAAGATCACGGCCTGCGGCAGCTGACGGACCGCAGTCCGGAACCGCGCCATGCTCTTGCATCGGGGCCATGCCGTTACAGCGAGACGGACCTCCGCCGGAGTTCGCCGACGACGTCGTGCACTTCCCCGTCCATGATGACCGCGCCGTGCTCCAGCAGCACGCCGCGTTCACAGACCGTGGCGACCAGGTCAAGGTCGTGGCTGACCACGAACAGGGTCTTGCCTTTGTCCGAGAGTTCCTTGATCTTGGCGATGCACTTGCGCTGGAACGGCTCGTCGCCCACCGCGAGGATCTCGTCGATGAGGAAGACTTCGGGGTCGGTGTGCACCGCGATGGAGAATGCCAGCCGCAGGTACATGCCCGATGAGTAGAACTTCACTTCCGTGTCAATGAACTCGCCGATCTCGGAGAATTCCACGATGGAGTCGAACTTCTCGTCGATCTGTTTCTCGGTCATGCCGAGGATCGCGCCGTTGAGGTAGACGTTGTCGCGGCCGCTGAGGTCGTGGTGGAAGCCGGCGCCGACCTCAATCAGGCCCGCCACCCGGCCCCTGGTGCGCACCGTCCCGCCGTCGGGCTGCAACACGCCCGAGATCAGCTTCAGGAGGGTGGACTTGCCGGAGCCGTTGAGCCCCAGCAGGGCAACGGTTTCGCCCTGCTTGACCTCGAGGGAGACGTCCTTGAGGGCCAGGAATTTCTTGGACAGATCCCCCTTGCGGCCCTTCACCAGCCACACGAGGGCCTCTTTCAGGGACCGGGTGTGGCGCAGAACGAACTGCTTCCGGAGGCCCTCACAGCTGATGGCGACGTGGCCGTGCGAAGTCATCTTAAAGCTCCTGTGCGAAGTGGATGGCGAGCCGGCGGAACGTCAGCTGTCCGAAGAACAGCACCACGAGTGTCACCAGCATGGCGACCGGGAGCCAGACGGTCAGCAGGTCAGGCGGCATGGCGCCGCCCACCAGCTGGTCGGCTTTGAGCGTCGGTTCCCAGAAGGCCCAGTGGAAGACTTCGACGGCGACCGTCATCGGGTTCAGCTGGTAGATCCAGAACCACGGTCCCATCACGCCTTCGACCATCGACCAGACGTACAGGACGGGGGACGCCCAGGTGACGATCATGACGATCATGTCCACGATGTTCTCGGAGTCACGGAAATAGACGTTGACCGCCCCGAACATCAGGCCCAGGCCGGTGGCTAGAACTGCGACCATCAGGAAGATCAGGACCACGGCGGCCAGCTGCAGGATCGACGGCGTCCATCCCACCACCAGGCAGGCGCCAATCAGCACCAGGAGCTGCGGCAGGAAGTGGGCAGCCGAGACCCAGACCGTGGCGACCGGGAACAGTTCCCGCGGCAGGTAGATCTTCCGGATGAGATCGCGGTTATCCACGACGGAGCGGGTGGAGTTCGAGAGCGACTCCGTGAAGAAATTCACCAGCACGATGCCGGCGAAGAGATAGATCGCATAGTTCGGCGTGCCCCGCTGGAGATTCAGGAAGATGCCCAGCGCCACGAAATAGATCAGGAACTGAACCAGCGGTTTGACGTACGACCAGAGCAGCCCGAGCACCGAGCCGCGGTAGCGCACCTTGATTTCCTTGCGCACCAGCAGCTTCAGGAGGAACCGGTCCCCATAGACGTCGAGGAGGCCCCGCCCGCTGCCGGGCCTGACGAGCTGGTCGGCCGGACCTGCCATCTACTCACCGTCCTTGGAGTTCGCCTCAAACGTCTTTTTCCACGCGTCAATCGAACTGATCTCGGCCACTGCGCGGCGGTACTGTTCGGCGAGGGTGTCCCATTCGCGAAACAGCTTTGCGTGCAGCAGGGTCGCTTCCGTCAGCATGGATTTGAGCTTCTTCGGGTCGCGCTGGTACCACGACGCGCCGGTGCCCTCCGCGTTGGAGACCACGACGCTGTCATAGTGCGCCACCCGGTACCAGCGGTTGTCCCGGTGGGCCAGATAGCCCTGGGGCCGTTCGGCGCTTTCCGGGCCCGGCGCCTTGATGAGCTGGCGCGCCACCGTCTTGATGCCCCATGGAATCAGTTGCTTCTTGCTGGGCAGCCCCACGACCGTCCCGCCCATGGGTCCGCGGCCGATCTTTGGCGCCGGGAAGTCATCGACGTCTTCCTTCAGCTGGGCGTCCGGGTACTGCGCTTTCAGCGCGTTGATTTCCGGCAGCTTGGTGCCGAGCACCTTGTGGAGGTCGTCGGGTCCGTTCAGGAGGTCGCGCAGCGCGTCGATCCGGCCGTGTTCGGTGAAGTACTGCATCGAAACGAGGTGCTTGACGTCGGACTGGAAAGATTCGCGCAGCACGCGGCCGCCCTTGGGATACGGGCTGTGGATCAGCGTGGTGATCAGCCGGTTGCGTGCGTGGAAGTAGGCCTGCCAGCCGACGAGGTCGTCTTTGTCGATCCAGGACACGTGCCAGACGGCGGCACCCGGCATTGAGACCGTGGCAAAGCCGGCTTCGCGGGCGCGCAACCCGTATTCGGCGTCGTCCCATTTGATGAACAGGGGCAGGGACAGCCCGATTTCCTGGATTACCTTCGTGGGGATCAGGCACATCCACCAGCCGTTGTAGTCAACGTCCACGCGGCGGTGCAGCCACGGTGTCTGTCGCAGGTTCGCGACGCTGAAATCGTGCCGCGTTTCCATGTCGGCATGGGGCAGGGCCGGGACGATCCGGTAGGGGTCCACGACCTCGCCGAAGGTGTGCAGGACGCTGCGGTTGTAGAGGTCGAACATGTGGCCGCCGACAATTGTCGGCTTGCGGCAGCGGTCGGCGAACGCCAACAGCCGCACGATGCTTTCGGGTTCGACGACGATGTCGTCGTCGAGCAGCAGGGCGTAGTCACTGCCGTTTTCGACCGCCTCGAACATGCCACGCGCGAAGCCTCCGGAGCCGCCCAGGTTTGCCTGGTTGATGACCCGGAGCTTGCCGCCGAGGGCGTCCCGGACGGCGGCGAAGCCCTCTTGGTCCTCGACCTTCTGCGTGCCCTGGTCCACGATCAGGATTTCCTTGACGTTTTCAAGGACGTCCGGATTATCCGCCAGGATCCGGGCGTTGTTCAGGCAGAAGTCGGGCTTGTTCATGGTGGTGATTTCGAGGGTCACCTGACCCTTGGTCGCGGGACCGCCCGTGGCCTCCCACGCACCGTTCTTCAGGACCAGGTCGCCGGTGCTGGCGGCCAGATCAAACCAGTACCAGCCGCCGTCGCCGAAGGGCTTGAGTGAAAGTTCGAACGTGGAGGTGGCGTCGCCGTCGACGTGCTTGCCGTCGACGCGCTGGACCGATCCGCGGGCGTTCGACTTGTAGACCGTGACCGTTCCCGGACCGCTGGACTCTACGACCAGGCGGACGTCCCGCACCGAGGTCCAGCGCCGCCAGTAGCTGGCCGGGAAGGCATTGAAGTACGTGCCGAAGGAGATCTGCTCGCCGGAACGGACGCGCATGGAGTGCCGGCTGAGGAGGTCTTCGAAGTGTGCCTGGCGGCTCTCCGAGCTGAACATCTGCAGCTTGTCTTCGAGCAACTTGGGCGTGCGGGCGAATTCGTCGTTCTCCCGCAGCCGGACACCGCTGGCGGTGCCGGCGTCGGCGTACAGGGGGACCGTGTCCGGCTGGTCTGCCGAGGGCAGGATGACCCGCTGGATCGTCTTCCAAGGGTTTGTCACGTCTGCGGCGCTCATGCGTCCACACCTCCGCTTTCGAGCTTGGCGCCGCCTTCGAAATGGGGGCGGATCTGATTGTCGAACATGGTCAGCGCTGAGCCGATGGCCATGTGCATGTCCAGGTATTTGTACGTTCCGAGCCGTCCGCCGAAGAGGACGTCCTGCTCGGCGGCCGCCAGGTCACGGTATTTGAGCAGGCGTTCCCGGTCCGTGGCCGTGTTGATCGGATAGTAGGGTTCATCGCCTTTTTCCGCGGCGCGCGAGAATTCACGCATGATGACGGTCTTCTCCGTCTGGTAGTCGCGCTCCGGGTGGAAGTGGCGGGGCTCGATGATGCGGGTGTAGGCCACGTCCGCGTCGTTGTAGTTGACCACCGACGTTCCCTGGAAGTCTCCGACGTCGAGCACTTCTTCCTCGAAGTCGATGGTGCGCCAGGAGAGGTCGCCCTCGGCGTAGTCGAAGTAGCGGTCCACGGGACCGGTGTAGATCACCGGGATGTTGCCGACGACCTTGTTCTTGCTGTACTCGTGCGATTCGTCGAAGAAGTCGGTGTTCAGCCGGACTTCGATGTTCGGGTGTTCGGCCATCTTCTCGATCCAGGCGGTGTAGCCGTGGGTCGGGAGGCCTTCGTACGTGTCGTTGAAGTACCGGTTGTCGTAGTTGTAGCGCACGGGCAGCCGGGAGATGATGCCCGCCGGCAGGTCCTTGGGATCCGTCTGCCACTGTTTGCCGGTGTAGTGCTTGATGAACGCCTCGTAGAGCGGCCGCCCGATGAGCTGGATTCCTTTGTCGTTCAGGTTCTGCGGATCGGTGCCGGCAAGTTCCCCGGACTGTTCCTTGATCAGCTCGCGCGCCTGGCCAGGAGTGAGGTTGGCCCGGAAGAACTGGTTGATCGTCGCCAGGTTGATCGGCAGCGAATAGACCTCACCCTTGTGCACCCCGTACACCTTGTGCACGTAGTTCGTGAAGGTCGTAAAACGGTTCACGTACTCCCACACGCGCTCGTTGGACGTGTGGAAAAGGTGGGCACCGTAGCGGTGCACCTCGATGCCGGTCTGTCCTTCTTTTTCGCTGTAGGCGTTGCCGCCGATGTGGTGGCGCCGGTCGATGACGACCACCTTCAAGCCCAGCTCGGTGGCGGCCTGTTCTGCGATTGTCAGGCCAAAGAAGCCCGACCCTACGATGACGAGGTCAGCGGTCACAAACTCTCCTGGTTCGAATGCGGGCAGCCCAATGTTGCGCATTGTCTGCTGCTCCAGCCTACCCGAGACGGGATCGGAACCGCGGACCAGCCTCCGGCGCCCAGGGTTTCCCGCGGCCGCAGGGCAGTCGTCATGGCGCCTCCGCAGCCGCTGCCGCGCCGTTCCCGCCGGGGTTCCTTATCCACATGGCTGGGCTTCCCCGGGACGCCATCCTGCCGCCGCTTCTAGCGTGGGCTACAGTCCGCTTCGGCAGAAAGGATCCTGCGGTGATGTTGCAGTGATTTTCCAGTGATGTTGCAGTGCACCCTGGTGCCAGCACCAGGTTCGGCGCTCGCGGGAGGCCCGGTCGAGCTGGCCGTCGAGGTGCCCGCGGAGTGCTCGGGCACGGACCTGGAGGAGGCCATCTCGCGGCGCTACGGAACGGGCGGGCTGACGGTGGACGGGGCTCCGGTCCGGGCCGTGCGGGTTGGTGATCCGCCGCTGCGTGACGGGGCGGTCCTGGTCGACGGCGCCTCGCAGGCTCTGCCCGGCATCAGCCAGGGCCGTCCGGCGGTTCCGCCGCTGTTCCTCGCCGTGCACAGCGGTCCCGGCGCGGGGACCATCGTCCCGCTTCGGCGGGCGCGGTTCCGGATCGGACGGAGCGGGACGGAGATCGTCCTTCCGGACGCCGAGCTGTCCCGTGAACACGCGCGGCTGGACGTCACGGACTCGGCTGTGACCATCGCTGATCTGCACAGCGCCAACGGGACCGCCGTCGACGGCAAGCGGGTGAGCGAAGCGGTGGTGGCCACCGGCTCGGTGATCCGTTGCGGTAATTCCACGATGTCCCTCATCTTCGGCGGCGGTTCCGCGGATTCCGGGGTGTCGGAATCCGCGGGCTGCAGCGTTGCGGAGCCGCTGACTGTGGGCGGCCCCGCGAACAGCGCTCCGTTTAACAGCAGCCGCGCAACGGTGCTGCTCACAGCAGTGTTGCCGCTGGTCATCGGAGTTGGCCTGGCGCTGTTGACCGGGCTGTGGATGTTCCTGGCGTTCAGCCTGGTCTCTGCCGCGTCCATGCTGATCCCGGCGGTGTCCGGCCGGAGGCAGCGTCGCGGGCTGAAGGCAGCCCTCGCGGCAGCCGTGCGCGAGGATATGGAACGACGACGGCGGTCCGCCCCGTCCGCGGCGGAACTGTGCGCCCACAACGCCTATGGCGATGCCGACGGCAAGGAACCGCGCGCCGGAACCGGCGCCCTCTGGCTGCGGCTTGGGCTCGCTGAGCAGCGGGCAAACATCAGGCTGGAACCGGCGGATCCCGGCTTCCTGCCACCCCCACTCGGCCTGACGCCGCTGACGCTCGACCCGGCCGCCGTCACCGCCGTCTCCGGCCCGCAGGCTGCTGTGGCCGGGCTGGTCCGCTCCTTCATCCTGCAGCTCGCCGGCTATCCTGCCGCCCGGCGGACCCGGGTCCTGATTCACGGCTCCCCGGCGTGCATCCCGCTCGCCGCGCGGTTCCTCCCCCGGGTGACGCTGTCCGGCCACGACGGCGTAACGGCCAGCCACCTGCGCGCCGGCCCGGGTCCGGGCTGCGACCGCGGAGTACTGATCATTGTCGACGACCCCGGCGGCGGGCTCATCCCCGCGACGACGCCGGGCACTGCCCGGGCCGCCGCACTCAGCGCTCTGGCCGCCGGCAAGGGCTGGCAGGTGATCGATTGCTCGCGTCCCGCGGACCCGCCCGAGGGCCCCGTCATTGCCCTCGGAGGGCGCACGGCCCGGCTGACACGGGGCCCCGATGCGATCCCGTTCCTGCCTGACCTCGTCCCTCCCCCGGTGTTTGACAGCTATTGCCGCCGGTCAGGGTCCGCCGGACGTCAGTGCCTGGATCGGCCGGCGACTATGGCGGCCGGCGGCGCCCTGGCCGGGATCCTTCCCCTCGAAGCCGCTGATGTTGCCCGCCGCTGGGCAGATTCCGGTCACACGGTCGGGCTGCCGGTTCCGGTCGGCACGGGCCGGAAGGGAACCCTCCACCTGGATCTGCAGCGCGACGGCCCGCATGTCCTGGTGGCGGGCACCACAGGCTCGGGCAAGTCGGAGTTCCTCCGGACGCTGGCGGCGGCGTTGGCTGCCACCTACCCGCCGGACCGCATCAACCTGCTTTTCGTGGACTTCAAAGGCGGCTCGGGGCTCGGCCCGCTGACCGGGTTTCCACACTGCGTGGGAATGCTGAGCGATCTCGGGATACAGGAAGTTGACCGTACCCTGGTCTCGCTCCGGGCTGAGGTGCGCCGCAGGGAACAACTGCTGGCGTCCGCCCAGGCCCGCGATCTCATCATGTACCGCTCGCTGGACCGGACTCTGCCCGTCCTCCCCCACCTCGTCATCGTCATTGACGAATTCAGGATGCTGGTCGACGAAGCCCCGGGAGCGTTGACCGAGCTGATGAGGATTGCGTCCATCGGCCGGTCACTGGGAATCCACCTCGTCATGGCCACCCAGCGCCCGCAGGGCTCGATCACGGCCGACATCCGGGCGAACGTCACAAGCTGCGTGGCCCTGCGGGTCCAGTCCGGGATGGAATCGATCGACATCATGAACTCTGCCCTGGCGGCAGACATCCCCATCTCCAGTCCGGGGCGCGCCTTTCTGGCCAGGGGGGCCGAAGCGCCGGAGGAGTTCCAGACGGCCACCCTCACTCCTGACCGGCCCCCGCCCGCCGCGCGAACCGTGACCGTGCTGACAGCGGGCGAGTGGCTCGGCCAGCCGCCCGCGGATGCGCGCAGCGGCGAAGCGGAGGAAGCCGGGAGGACGCGGGTGCAGGAGGCGGCAGCGCTGGCAGCGGAAAGCAGCAGGCTGTGGGCGGCCATGGGGGGCAGCCCTGTGCGCCGCCCGGTCGCCGCACCGCTCCCGACGCTGCTGCCGTTCCCGCGCGCCGTCTCCCCCGGCAGCCCGCCTCCCATCCAGGCAACGCCCACGGTCTCCGGGGACGGCGGCACGGTCCGGCTGGGTTGGCTGGATTTGCCGGAAGAGCAACGCCTCGCGGAGCTGTGCTGGCGCCCGGACGATCACGGCCATCTGGGGCTGGTCGGCGGGGCGGCGGGCGGCGGGGACGCAGCCCTCGCCCTGGCGGTGGACCAATTGCTGGCCTCGGAGCGGGAATCGCATCTCTACATCCTTGATGCTGCCGGTTCATTCAGCCGGACCGCCGCATCGGCCAGGGTCGGGGCCGTGGCCGGTCTGCACGAACCCCGCCGCGCGGTCAGGGTACTGGAACGCCTGGCCGCAGACATGACGCGGAGGCTCAGCGCGCCGGCTGTTCCTGACCCGCCCCGGTTGGTCCTCGCCCTCTGCGGCTGGGGCTCCTGGGTTTCGGCATTCCGGTCAGGCCCGCTTGCCCGGGGCGAAGACCTGGTCCAGGACATCATCCGGGACGGTGCCAAGGCCGGAATCACCGTCATCGTCTCCGGCGAACGCGAGCTGGCCACCGCACGGTTTTTCGGCGGTATCGCCAACCGCATCTTCATGCCGGCCGGCTCAACGGAGGAAGGCCGGCTTGCCTGGCCTCGCCTGCCCGCGCTGGAGGCTCTTCCCGGCCGGGTCGCCGTTTTCGGCGCTTTCACCGGAATCGCTTCGGCGGCGGGCCACGCCGGCCAGCTTTATGAGGCGCCACCTCCCGGGCCGCTGACGAGTCCCGAGTTGTCCTTGCGGCAGGTGCCCTTCAGGGTCGAAGCCCTGCCGCAGCGGGTCAGCGTCTCCGAAGTGCTCGCCCGGCTCGGCGCCCCCGCACCGGCAGGACGCCGGCCCGCAGACCCACCGGCGGACGAATCCGTGGAGGACCGCGCCCGGGCACGGTCCCGGGCACCCGTCTCCCTCTGCCTCGGGGTGGGTGGAGACGATCTCAGGCCCGTCAGCCTCACGCTCCCGGCCGGCAGCGTCCTGGCTGTCCTGGGCGGTCCCGGCTCGGGGAAGACATCCTTGCTGGCGGCCCTCCCGGGCCTCAATCCATCGGGTGACGGCTGGCTGCACCCTCGGGCCGGCCAGGATCCGGCGGATTTTTGGGCCGAGACTCATGCCCAGGCCCGTGCCGGCACCCTGAATCGCGCGGCAGTGCTGGTGGCCGACGATCTCGACCTGCAGTCCGAGGAAACCAACCGTGAACTGCTCGGCCTCAACAGCCTCGGCTGGACGGTGATCCTTGCTGCCGGTTTCAGTCCGGCTCTTCAGCAGCGCGTCCCCCTCGCGCATTGCGCGCGCAGCCACGGAAAAGGAGTACTGATCTGCCCCGGAAGCCTCATGGATGGAGACCTTTTCGGGGTCCGGTTTGAGCTGGAGGCCAGCCCGCCGGCCGGACGCGCCGTCGTGATCTCCGACGGGCAAGCCATGGCAGTGCAGTTGGCCGCGGATCCCGCCGCCGGCAGGGCCACGCCGGAAGCTGTGCCGTGACGGAAGCTGTGCCGTGACGGAAAGTGGCTACAGGGCCGGAGGGGCGCCGCCGGTCCGGGACGCGAAGGCGATGACTCTCTTGTCGAACAGCAGCACGATCGCGGCGGCGGCCGGCACGAGCATGGCCAGTCCCGCCAGAGGGTATCCGCCAGTCAGGGTGGGGAAGCCGATGGTGAGGGCGAAAAGCTGGGCCACCAGGGCTCCCGCCCTCGGCCAGCGGTATCCGCCGAACAGGAATCGGGCCACGGCAAAGAGCCAGATGGAAGACCCAAGGAGCAATCCCAGCGTGAATACCGCGCCCCAGAACGAGAGCACCGGGGCTCCCGTCAGCAGTTGGCTTCCGTACCAGCCGGCAGCAATCAGCAGGGCGGCCGCCTCGAGCGCCACAATTGCTGCGATGACCGTTATTCCGGCCGGCCGCACACCCCGCCCGGGAGGACCGCCCGCGCCGGGTCCGGCAGGTTCGGAAGGGTTCTCAGACGGTCTTGACACACTGGCACAGTACCGGACATAGTCGTCTGAATGTGAGGGCGCCGCCAGCCCATGTGATGCATCGCTCACGATCCGGTGGCATGTCGAACCCAATTACCCCTTGTTTACACAGCGTTAACGTGACACGCTTAATCCAGATGACCGAGGGGGCCCCAGAGGGCCCCTTTCTTATGAAGCCTCTAGTGAATAATTTCACAAAGGCATTTAACGAGTTCCCAGGAATGGAGTGACTGATCAGCATGGATTGGCGTAACCGCGCAGCGTGCCTTGAAAAGGACCCGGAGCTGTTCTTCCCGGTAGGAAACACCGGCCCTGCCCTCCTGCAGATCGAGGAAGCCAAAAGCGTCTGCCGGCGCTGCCCGGTAGTGGATACCTGCCTGCAGTGGGCGCTTGAATCCGGCCAGGATGCCGGCGTCTGGGGCGGCATGAGCGAGGACGAACGCCGCGCCTTGAAGCGCCGCGCAGCACGCGCCCGCCGCGCCTCCTGATTTTTCCGCCTTCGGGCGGCACGTTTCCGCCTGCGGGCGGGACTGCAGCAAGGGCCGCAGACCCCAGGGTCTGCGGCCCTTGCGCGGTTAACAGCGCCGGCTCAGCGGGTGGCCAGGCTCAGCACGATCTGCACCGCGGTGCCGCCGCCCTCCCGCGCTGACCACCGGATGCTGCCGCCCAGCTCACTGGTGACGAGGGTGCGCACGATCTGCAGTCCGAGGCCTTCCGCATAAGGCGTCTCGGGAATGCCGACGCCGTCATCCGCCACGGTCACCGTCAGCAGTTCCTCACCGTCCTCGCCTTCCGAGCGGTTGGCGATCAGCCAGACCGTGCCGGCCCGCCCCTCCAGCCCATGCTCGACGGCGTTGGTCACCAGCTCGTTGATGACCAGGGCCAGCGGGGTGGCGAAGTCGCTGGGCAGCTCGCCGAACAGCCCGGAGCGCTGCGTCTTCACCTGCTGCGACGGCGAGGCCACCTCCGCGGAGAGACGGAACTGGCGCCCGATCAGCTCATCGAAGTCGACGCTCTGGGTGAGGCCCTGGGACAGCGTTTCGTGCACGAGGGCGATTGTCGCGACCCGGCGCATGGCCTGTTCGAGCCCCTGCTTGGCCTCGTCACTGACCATGCGCCGGGACTGCATCCGCAGCAGCGCGGCCACGGTCTGCAGGTTGTTCTTGACCCGGTGGTGGATCTCGCGGATCGTGGCGTCCTTCGTGACGAGTTCCATCTCCCGCCGCCGCAGCTCCGAGACGTCGCGGCACAGGACGAGCGCCCCGAACCGTTGCTCTTCGTCGCGCAGAGGAATGGCCCGCAGCGACAGGCTGACACCCCGCGATTCGATTTCACTGCGCCACGGCATCCGTCCGGTGACAACGAGCGGCAGCGTTTCATCGACCAGGCGCCGGTCCTTCAGGAGCCCTGCAGTCACCTCGGCAAGGCTCCGGCCTTCGAGCGATTCGCCGTCGCCGAGGCGCCGGAAGGCAGACACCCCGTTGGGGCTCGCATACTGGACGATCCCCTCGGCGTCGAGCCGGATCAGGCCGTCCCCCACCCGGGGTGCGCCGCGGCGCGAGCCGGTGGGGGAGGCAAAGTCCGGCCACAGTCCCAGGGTGCCCATCCGGAGCAGGTCGTAGGCGCACTGCCGGTAGGTCAGCTCCAGCCGGGACGGCATGCGCGAGCTGGAAAGGTCCATGTGCGTCGTGACGATGGCCAGCGTCCGGCCGTTGCGGACCATCGGCACAGCCTCGACCCGCAGGGCCATGTCGCTGCTCCAGTTGGTCTCATTTGAGCGCTCGATGGTGCGGCTCTCCCAGGCCTTGTCGACCAGCGGCCTCAGGTCCGATCTGATCCCCTCCCCCACGAAGTCGGCGTGGAACACCGTATGCGTGGTGGAGGGGCGGACATGGGCCAGCGCCACATAGCCGAACTCGGGATGCGGAAACCACAGCGCCAGGTCTGCGAACGCCAGGTCGGCGACCATCTGCCAGTCGCCGACCAAGAGGTGAAGCCACTCGGCATCCCCCGGGCCGAAATCAGCATGCTCCCTGATAGGGTCCGTAAAGATTGCCACAGCACCTCCATTTGCGACGCGGCGAGCAGCAAGGTGCTCCTAGCGTCGAACGATTGACCTCAAGAGCCTCAATGCTACCGACAGGGACGCCATGTCATCGGCCTCGAGGGCGTTGACCTCGTCGAACATGCGCTCCGCACGGTCCAGCTGTTCCACATTCTGGCTTTCCCACAGCTCCAGCCGTTCCTCCGCGGGGGTTCCGGGAGGCGTCGACTCCAGCACCGCGGTCGTCATGTCCGACACGGTCGAGTAGAGGTCGTCGCGCAGGGCCGCGCGTGCCAGCGCCTGCCAGCGGTCCTGCCTGGGCAGCTTGGTGATGCGTTCCAGCAGGGAATCCGCGTGGAAGCGGTCAAACACCGTGTAGTAGACATGCGCGATGCTCTCCACATGCTCCGGGCTGACGTGGACGATCTTGGCGATGTCCAGCAGCACGAAACTTTCGAACAGCTCCGCCCAGCGGTGGGCCAGGTCTTCCGGCAGTTCCCAGCTGCGCGCCTTCTCCAGCCATGCAGACACCCGGGCACGGTCGTCGCCCCGCAGATAGTCGAGCAGCCGAGCACGCATCGGGTCCATCAGCGGCTTGAACTCTCCGACGATCTCGGCGATCGGCCGGGACGCGTTACTTTGGCTCAGAACCCAGCGGACGGCCCGGTCCAGGAGCCGGCGGATGTCCAGGTGGACGGTACTCCAGTGCTCGGTCGGGAAGGAAGCCGGCAGCTCATTGAGCTCCCCGACCATGATGTCCAGCTCATAGACCTCGCGGAGCGCCACAAACGCCTTGGCTACGGCGGCCTCGGTGGCCGAGGTCTCCTCCATCGCCCGGAACACGAAGGTGATACCGCCCATGTTGATCATGTCGTTGGCCACCACCGTCGCGATGATTTCCCGGCGCAGCGGGTGGGTGTCCAGTTCGGCGTCGAACCTCTCCCGCAGCTGCTTGGGAAAGTATGCCCGGAGCGTTTCACGGAACCACGGATCCTCGGACAGCGAACTGTCCCGCAGCGCCGTCGCGAGTTCGATCTTGGCGTAGGCCGCCAGCACGGAGAGCTCCGGCGCCGTCAGCCCCTGGCCCTGTTCGAGGCGCTCCTGCAGCGTCTCCGTGGTGGGCAGTGCCTCCAGATCGCGCTTCAGGTCCGCCGACTTCTCCAGCCAGTCCATCAGGCGTTCGTAGCTGGGACTCCATTCGGAGACCCGCATGCGGTCGTTGAGCAGCAGGATGTTCTGGTCGATGTTGTCCTGGAGCACCAGCCGGCCGACTTCGTCCGTCATCGAGGCCAGGAATCCGGCGCGTTCGGCGGGGTCAAGCTTTCCCGCCGCCACCATCCGATCGACGAAGATCTTGATGTTGACCTCGTGGTCCGAGCAGTCCACGCCGGCCGAGTTGTCGATCGCGTCTGTGTTCAGGATGACGCCCTGAAGCGCGGCCTCGATGCGTCCGCGTTGCGTCATGCCCAGGTTGCCGCCTTCGCCGACGACCTTCACCCGCAGATCGCGGCCGTCGACCCGGATGGAGTCGTTGGCCTTGTCGCCGACCTCGGCATTCGTTTCGGTGCTCGCCTTGACGTAGGTGCCGATTCCGCCGTTGTAGAGCAGATCGGCCGGGGCCAGCAGGATCGTGCGGAGCAGTTCGGGCGGGCTCAGCTGGGTCGTGCCGTCCGGCAGTCCCAGTGCCGCCCTCACCTGCGCCGACACGGGAATCGACTTGGCCTGGCGTGCGAACACGCCGCCGCCTGCGCTGATCAGTGACTTGTCGTAGTCGTCCCAGGAGGAGCGGGGCAGTTCGAAGAGCCGCTGGCGCTCCGCGAACGACACGGCCTCGTCCGGGGTCGGATCCAGGAAAATGTGCCGGTGGTCGAAGGCTGCCAGCAGACGGATGTGCTTCGAGAGCAGCATGCCGTTGCCGAAAACGTCGCCGGACATGTCGCCGACGCCGACGACCGTGAACGGTTCGGACTGCGTGTCCAGGTCCAGCTCGCTGAAGTGGCGTTTGACGGACTCCCAGGCGCCGCGGGCGGTGATGCCCATGGCCTTGTGGTCGTAGCCGACCGAGCCGCCGGACGCGAAGGCGTCGCCGAGCCAGAAGCCGTATTCGGCGGCGAGGCCGTTGGCGATGTCGGAGAAGGAGGCCGTGCCCTTGTCGGCCGCCACCACGAGGTAGGAGTCGTCGTCGTCGTGGCGCACGACGTCGGCCGGCGGCACAAGCGCCGCGCCGTGCGGCGTCGTGATGAGGTTGTCCGTGATGTCCAGCAGGCCGCGGATGAAGGTCTTGTAGCAATCGATGCCTTCGGCCAGCCAGGCGCTCCGGTCCGACGCCGGGTCCGGGAGCTGCTTGGCGTAGAAGCCGCCCTTGGCTCCGGTGGGAACGATCACGGCGTTCTTGACGGTCTGCGCCTTGACGAGGCCGAGGATCTCCGTGCGGAAGTCCTCGCGCCGGTCCGACCAGCGCAGGCCGCCGCGGGCCACCTTGCCGAAGCGCAGGTGCACGCCTTCGACGCGGGGCGAGTAGACCCAGATCTCGAACATCGGCGTCGGGAACGGCAGCCCATCGATGGCGGCGGGATTCAGTTTGAAGCTGACGTGGGTCTTGTTCTGGTAATAGTTCGTCCGCAAGGTGGCCTGGATCAGGTTCGCGAAGGTGCGCAGGACCCGGTCGGCGTCGAGAGTCGCCACCTGTTCGATGGCTGCGTCCAGTTCGGCCCGGACCTCGCCCTGCCTGATCCGGCGTTCGTCCTCACCCAGCGAAGGATCGAAGCGGGCCTCGAACAGGGCGCTGAGCCCGCGGGTGACATCCGCGTTGGCCAGCAGCGTGTCCGACATGAACTCGAAGGAGTTGGTGTTGCCCATCTGCCGCATGTACTTCGCATAGGCACGCAACACGATGACCTGCCGCCAGTGCATCCGTTCACGCAGCACCAGACGGTCGAAGGTGTCCGATTCCACGGCACCCGACACCGCGGCGCCGAAGGACGCCGCGAGCAGCTGGCCCGTCGTCAGGGGGTCCACCCCGGCCGGGTATTTCAGGCCGAGGTCATAGAGGAAGAAGTCGCGGTGATCCGACGTCTCGATCTCGAAGGGTCGCTCGTCCAGCACCTCCAGGCCAAGGTTGTGGAAGTACGGCAGGATCTGGCTGAGGCTCTTGGGCTCCAGCATGTAGAGCTTGACCCGGGCGTCTTCCTCCAGCGTGGCGCCGGCACCTTCCGGCATGTACACGTGGACGCCGGGCTCTTCCTCGACGCCCTCGCCGGCCCGCTCGGCAGCAGCACCGTACTTCTCGAACCGGGCGATGTCCTCCAGGGCATCTTCCACTTCGTAGTCGACCCGGTAGCTGGCCGGGAAGGCCTCGGCCCAGATCGAAGCCAGTTCCTTGGTGGTGTTGTCCCCGGCGGTGGTTGCCCCCGCGGTTGCGGCCCTGCCGCCGTCGGCGGTGGCGCGGAGGACTTCGGAGATGCCTTCGCCCCAGGACCGTGCCGCCCGGACGAGGCGCTTCTCCAGCTCGTCGCTGCTGATGTTGCTGACATCAGCGCCCTTGGGGAGGCGGATGCGGAAGAAGAGCCGCGCCAGCGCGGATTCGGTCATCCGGGCCTCGTAGTCGATGGACACCGCGTTGAATGTCTCCCGCAGTTCCTCTTCGATGCGCAGGCGCACGTTCGTGGTGTACCGGTCACGCGGAAGGTAGACGACGGCGGACATGAACCTGCCGTAGATGTCCGGCCGGAGGAACAGCCGGGTGCGGCGTCGTTCCTGCAGCCGCTGGATGCCCGTGGCGATGGCGGCGAGGTCGGGGATTTCAATCTGGAAGAGCTCGTCGCGCGGGTAGGTTTCAAGGATGCCCAGCAGGTCTTTGCCGGAATGGGAGTCCGGCGGGAAGCCGGCGTCGCGCAGCACGGCGGCCACTTTTTCGCGGACCACCGGGATGTCGCGGACGGATCCGGCGTACGCCGTCGTGGCGAAGAGTCCGATGAAGCGGCGTTCACCGTTGACGCTGCCGGCCGCGTCGAAGCTCTTGACCCCGATGTAGTCCAGGTAGGCCGGGCGGTGCACGGTGGAGCGGGAGTTGGCCTTCGTGATCACGAGCGCGCGTTTTTCGCGGGCCTTCTTCCGGCCGGCTTCGGTGAGGTGCTGGATCTGGTGCGGGGTGTCGGCTGCGCCGCGCAGCAGGCCAAGGCCGCTCTCATCCCGCGGTTCCAGGACGTCCTCGCCCGATTCGTTCCTGAGGTCATATTCGCGGTAGCCAAGGAACGTGAAGTTCCCGTCGTCCAGCCAGCGGAGCAGCGCCTGCGCCTGGCGGAGTTCAGCGATCTGAGCCGGGTTGGCCACTTTGTCCAGGTCCCGGGCGATCTCCTGAGCCTTATTCCGCATCTTCGGCCAGTCCTCGACGGCGGCGCGGACATCACCCAGTACCCGGCCGAGACCTTCCACCAGTTCCCCGTGCTTGGTGTCGCCGGCGCGGTCGATTTCGACGGCGATCCACGATTCCATGTGGGATGCGTTGTCGCCCTCAGCGATCAGGTGGGACAGGTTGGGCATCGCGGCCGTATCACCGCTGGAGATGCCCAGGTGGGAAGGAACGCGCGCAATCTTGACGAGCTCGCCGGTGCCGCGGTTGCGAGTGACGACGAACAGCGGGTGCATCACCAGGTGGATCGGGGCCTTCTGCCGGACCAGTTCCGCGTTGACGGAGTCCACGAGGAAGGGCATGTCGTCCGTGACGATGTAGACGACGCTGCAGTCCGGCTCGTCAACGATGGAGATGTTGGCAATGCCGGGGAGCCGCTGGGCCGCGACCTGGCGGTGCGTCTCGGCCCTGGCCGTCAGTACTTCGTGCGCATACCCGCGGGAGTCGTCCTCGGCAAGGTGCTCGTAATAGTCCCCGAGATACCCTTCCCCGGCACCGATCGAAACGGGTTGATCCTCCACGCTGGACCCAGACGACATCAACAAACGCCTCCATCAAAAAGTTCATGGCCGCCTCATTGCGGCCCTTACGGCGAGCCTAGCCCTTTGACAGGAGCTTTGCTGTGGAAGAAAACACAGAGGATTTGCGATTTCGCTGGGCAGGTGCACAAACGAGATTGGCAATGGCCCTTCGGAGCATGGAGTCCGGCGCAGTTTCGAGCAGCAGCGAGCCAGCCAGCAGCGCCGCATCGGCGGCTGCGGTGTCCGCCGGAACGAAGCCGGAGAGCGCCAGCCCCGGTCCGTACCGCTCCCACGCCTCGCGCAATTGCCGCTCAGGGGACCGTCCCACAGCGGCGGCGCGGACCTTGTTCATCACGATCCGCGGTGACGCCTGCGGAACGGCGGCTTCCAGCTGGGCCAGCCCCCGGACCAGCCGAGGCACGCCGATAGAGTCCGCAGCGCCGACGGCAAAGACCGTGTCCGCCACTTCAAGGCTTCGCAGTGTCGCCGCGTTCCGGCGTGGAGCCATGGTGTCGAAGCTCAGCTCCTCATCGGCCTCCAGACAGAAACCGGTGTCAATGACCGTCACGTCGGCCACCTCCCGTGCCCGGTCCAGCACCAGGGAGAGCGCGGCGGCGCGGAGCTCCGTCCACCGGTCCGCGCGGGTGATCCCGGTGAGCACCCGGAAGGTCCCGGACTTGATGGCCACCGGGGTGGCGATCCTGCGCAGCGCGTCTCCATCCAACAGGCCCTGGTCTGCAAGCCTGCAGGCTTGCGCCAGCCCGGCCGCTTCATCCAGCAGGCCGAGCATGGCCGCGACGCTGGCGCCGTAACTATCGGCGTCAACCAGCAGCACTGATTTGCCTTCCGCGGCGAGTTCCCCGGCGATGTTGGCAGCTATGAGGGTCCTGCCCGGCGAGCCTGCGGGGCCCCAGACGGCGATGATCTGCCCCTTCCCTGAACCATGCGGGGAACGGCCCGCACCGCCGTCGGACGGGCGGAGTGCGGTCCCGGCCCCGGTGAAGGCGAGGTCGGCTCCCAACGCCGGTCGGGGCCCCGCTCCGCTCAGCTGCGCCACTGCCCCTATGATCAGGCTGGCAAGGGCGGCGGCGTCGACGCCAGGCAACTCGGCGACCACCCCTATCCCCCGCAGCCGGGTCATTTCCGCCGGATTGTCAGTCAGAGCCAGGACAGCTACCCCGACGGCTGACAGCCGGTCCACCAGCGACGCCGACAACTCCTCGCTGCCCTCCGCCACGACGGCAGCCCGGGCCAGTCCGCTCTGGCAGGCAGCCAGCAGTTCCGCGAGTTCACTGCATCGCCTGACGACGGACACCGGCCCATGGAGGCGCTCCAGCCCGCCCACCAGGTCTTCGCTCGAACGCCCGACGGTCACGACCGGAATGCTCATTGGGAGGTACCGCCCGGATTCCAGACGACCGATATTTTTGCCTTGTTGGCCTGCGCCCCCAGCAATTCCGGCATTTGGCTGTCCTTGACCAGGACCATCACAACAGTTGACCGCGCAGAACCGAGAGCGGTGCTGCCCGGAGTGATCTGGGCGATTTCCGCCCCCGGGAGCAGCAGGACGGGTTGGCTGAAGCCGTTGCGGGTATCCGGAAGGGCCACCCAGACATCCACCCTGGAGCCGGCCACAGCCTGTCCAGGAAGGACCTCGTCGATGGTGACGGAAACCGGCTTGCGGTCCAGGAGGTCGAGCCGCCCCATGCTGTCACGCGGCACCAGCTGATCCTTGCCGATCCTTTGAACTGCGACGAGCCCTTCGCCCAGGCCCGCCTCCGGAGTCAGGTAGTGCGGCTCGACGTCGCCGAGGCGGACCTTTACCCGGTTCAGCTTGTCCGCAGTCACTTTCTCACCGACGGCGATCGGTTCCCGTGCGGCGTACGCCTCCGTGGTTTGGTCGGCTGCCCCCACCAGCGAGATGACTCCTGTCATCGAGGCGAGCACGAGCAGGATTCCGACGACGAGACGGGGATCCTTCCAGGAAGGCTTCTTCAGCCGCGCACCGCCGGCCACCGTGCTCACGCCCATGCGCCCGCTCCCTGTCTGTCACCCCGGCTGGTGGTGCCGGGAACCCTCATTGTGACGTCTTGCAGGCCCGGACGGGAAGATGCGGCGCCAAACAACTTCAATGTGTGGATAACGGCACCAGATGAACCCATCGGTGGCAAAATGGAGTTATGCCCCGATTCCTCACCCTGGCAGATGTTGCCGAGCAGCTCCAGATCAATGCTCCGGCCGCCTATGCGCTGGTGCGCAGCGGCGAGCTCAAAGCAATCCAGGTGGGCGGCCGCGGCCAGTGGCGTGTGGAGGAAAAGATGCTCGAGCAATACATCGAGGAGCGCTACGCCGAGGCTAGCCGCATGATCGCCGAGGCCAAGTCCAAGACCGTGTGAGCCTGCGGCCCTGCGGCGCTGGCGAGAGTTCCCGCTCGGGGCTTTTCCGCTGACACCAGCCCGCTATGCCTCCGCGGTCCGGGCCGATCTGAGTGCCGCCAACGCGGAAAATGGGATGGTCACCATCTGGCGCACGTTGGCCGCACGCCGGTCCTCCCCCTCCTCCGTCGCGGCGAGGTCCAGGTGGTCGCGCCCCACTCTGTCGATCACGCCATGGAGCGGGGTTTCTCCGGCCGCGCTCCGCACTGCCAGGACTGCCAGGCGCGTCCGGTCCCTCGCCAGCCCCCGTAACGCGCTGGCCAGGCCGAGCCGCTGACGGACTCTGGATGGTTCGCCAACCGCCAGGCTGGACAACCCGAGGTACTGGACCACGGCCGCGTACGGGATCAAGACCTGGTGCAGTGGCTCATTGAGGACCAGCGCCTCACTGCCGGCGTGGCTCAGGGTGCCCCCGAACACCGTTCCGGAGGAGAGCTGGACGCTGACCGGCAGGCCGAGTGATCCGCGGAGCCTGTCTGCCAACTCCACGGCCGCCGCTTCCGCGCGCATCCGCTCCGCGATTTCAGCATCCAGATCAAGCCGCTCGCTGGCGGCCAGTTGTGCCTCCAGATCTGTGAACAGGGTGTCCCAACGCATGACGCCAGCGTAGGCGCGCGCTCATTCGGGGTCAATCCACACAATTCCGGCAGGTCCTAGACAAATCGCCACGACGTGGATCACACTCTTATAAATGCATCAAAACGAATCAAACTGTATCAAACTGCATTCAATGAGAACGAAAGTGGACGTCATGGACAGTGAAGAGTCTTCGCCCCGGAGATCGGGGCCCCGGCACCTCCCGGCGACCGACGCCGCACTGGCCGTTGTGATTCTGCTGCTGGGTTTCTTCCTGGCAGGAACCGGAAGCAGCCTCGTGCAGCGTTGGCGTTCCTCCTCGGCGCGTCAGCAGTCGCTGGCGTTCGAGGACCAGCTCGGCATCATCGCCAACACCACCGGCCTGATCGTGATCACGTGGTGGGTCATGTCGCTTACGGCCGCGGTGGCTGCGGCGCTGCTTGAGCGCAGCGGCAGGACCCGCGCCGCGACGGCCACAAGCAAATTCAGCCCCGCGTTCATGCGACGCCTCGCTCTGGCCGCCGTCGGATTCCAGCTCCTCGCGGCACCGTTGGCCACCGCGGCCACGGCGCCCCCGCGCCCCGACCCCGGTTCCTTCCCCCGGCCGGCCGTCTCCGCGCAGTGGACTCCGACCGCAGCGGCTGCCAAAGGCCTGGTTCTCCCCCGCCGCATGCTCGACCTTGCCGCCCCGGCTTCCCAGGCTGAAACAACCGCCCCTGCTCCCGCGACCGGTCCCGCGACGAGTCCCGCCGCTCCCGGGCCTGACGTCACCGCGCGATGGACGCCCCGCGCCCCCGCCGTGGAGCCCGGCCCACTGGCGGCGCGTCAGCTCCGCACGCAAGATCCCGCGGGATCACGCGCCGAGGTAACTGTCCGTTCCGGGGATTCACTCTGGAGCCTGGCCGCGGCCGGGCTCGGGCCGTTCGCGTCGGACGTCGACATTGCCCGGGAGTGGCCCCGGCTGTATCAGGCCAACCGGGCGATCATCGGAGAGAGCCCCCACCTCCTGCGTCCGGGCCAGGTCCTCAGACTTCCCCCTGGAGACTAAGGCCGACGCCGGGAACACGGCCACGACGCACCAGGCACCGCTCGGCGGGGCCTCGGCGCCAAAGACCTTCAGCAAAGAGAGAAACGCAGCAACACAGGAATCCAGCAACAGCCAACAGCAAAGGAACCACCATGAGCGCCAACACCGGGATCCGCGCACTCGCGGCAACCCCAGCATCACCCCGCACCCCTCTCCGCGTGGTCCCCGCTGGTGCCGCCCCGGCGCCGGGCCGCGCGGCAGCTCCGCACACTGCAACGGCGGAACATCGTGCACCCTTGCAAGTCGTGGATGAGGGTCGCGAAATCTGCACAATCTGCCGCGGCACGGTCCAGGCCGCGATCGAGGTCCTTGCCGGTACACGGCCGGTCCAGCAGCTGGCCCGGCGGCTCGACGAGCGCTGCCTTGCGGCCCTGCAACACCGGGCGGCCCTGACGCGGCGGGTGGCGTCCGGGAACTCTCCGACCGCCGGACGGTTGCACCGAAACCCCTCCGTGCGCTCGGTCCGGGCCTGCAAGGTCTCCGAGGACGTCTATGAGGCCAGTGCCGTGGTGGTCGACGAGCTCCGCGTCCGCGCCGTCGCTCTCCGGCTGGAACGTAGCAGGCTTGTCTGGCGGGTCACGGCGCTGGAAATCGGCTGACACCGCAGGCCGCACAGTAAGGCCGCACAGTCAGGCCCAGAGACGGCCGGGGCTCCCGGAAGGACAGGGCTCACGGAAGGAGGAGAGAGAAGCCGAAGGGGACCGGAACAAGTGTTCCGGTCCCCTTCCATGGCCGTCGATGGTGCGTCAGCGGCTGGCTTAGCGCCGCTTCTTCTTGCTGGCGCGGCGCGGGGCGTCCTGGGCTGCGGCCTTGGCCGGGTTTCCGGAGCGGCCGGAGGCCTTGGCCTCGACCCGCGTCTGGGCCGCGCCGTCCTCGCCGGGAGCGGTGTACTGCAGCTGGGCAGGCTTCTCAGGGGCTTCGAGTCCGGCAGCGTGGATCTGCGGCTCGTGGTGCTCCGTGTGCTGGCCCGCGGCGTCGGCGATCACCACGTCCTCAGCGGGGGTCACCTCGACCTCAAGGTTGAACAGGAAGCCGACGCTTTCCTCGCGGATGGCCTCCATCATGGCCTGGAACATGATGAAGCCCTCGCGCTGGTACTCCACCAGGGGATCGCGCTGGGCCATCGCGCGCAGGCCGATGCCTTCCTTCAGGTAGTCCATCTCATAGAGGTGTTCCTGCCATTTGCGTCCGATCACCGACAGGACAACCCGGCGCTCGAGCTCGCGCATGCTCTCGGAGCCGATCGCCTCTTCGCGTGCCTGGTAGACCAGGCGGGCGTCGGAGAGGATCTCCTCCCTGAGGAAGTCCACCGTAATCCGCGACTTGCCGCCGGCCTCATCGATCAGGTCGCGCGGCGTGACGCTCACCGGGTACAGGGTCTTGAGGTTGGACCACAGCAGGTTGAAATCCCAGTCGTCGCCGGTGCCCTCGGCCGTGGCTTCCTCGATGAAGGCGTTGATGGTGTCTTCCAGGAAAAACTGGACCTTCTCATGGAGGTCATCGCCTTCCAGGATGCGCCGGCGGTCGCCGTAGATGGCTTCGCGCTGGCGGTTCAGGACGTCGTCGTACTTCAGGACGTTCTTGCGCTGTTCGGCGTTCCGGCCCTCCACCTGGCCCTGGGCCGAGGCGATGGCGCGGGAGACGAGCTTGGATTCCAGCGCGACGTCGTCCGGCACCGAGCTGTTCATCAGCCGCTCAGCCGCGCCGGAGTTGAACAGGCGCATCAGGTCATCGGTCAGGGAGAGGTAGAACCGGGACTCGCCGGGGTCGCCCTGGCGGCCGGAGCGTCCGCGCAGCTGGTTGTCGATGCGGCGTGACTCGTGACGCTCGGTCCCGAGCACGTACAGGCCGCCGAGGTCGAGGACTTCTTCATGCTCTTCCTTGACCGACTGCTTGGCGGCTTCAAAGGCGGCCGGCCAGGCGGCCTCGTATTCTTCGGAGTTCTCCTCCGGATCCAGCCCGCGCTTGGCGAGTTCGGCAACGGCGGTGAACTCGGCATTGCCGCCGAGCATGATGTCGGTACCGCGGCCGGCCATGTTCGTGGCCACGGTGACGGCGGCCTTGCGGCCTGCCTGCGCCACGATCGCGGCTTCCCGCGCGTGGTTCTTGGCATTCAGCACCTCGTGCCGGACACCTTCCTTGGCCAGCAGCCGGGACAGGTATTCGCTCTTCTCGACGCTGGTGGTGCCGACCAGGATCGGCTGTCCCTTTTCATGTCGTTCGGCGATGTCCTGGACCACGGCGTCGAACTTGACTGCCTCATTCTTGTAGACCAGGTCCGCCTGATCGATCCGCGTCATGTCGCGGTTGGTGGGGATGGCGACGACGCCGAGCTTGTACGTGCTCATGAACTCGGCGGCCTCGGTCTCGGCCGTGCCCGTCATGCCGGCGAGCTTTTCATACATGCGGAAGTAGTTCTGCAGCGTCACCGTGGCGAGGGTCTGGTTCTCGGCCTTGATCTCGACGCCTTCTTTGGCTTCGATGGCCTGGTGCATGCCCTCGTTGTACCGCCGGCCGGCAAGGATGCGTCCGGTGTGCTCGTCCACGATCAGCACTTCGCCGTCGAGGATGACGTAGTCCTTGTCCCGCTTGAACAGTTCCTTGGCCTTGATGGCGTTGTTCAGGAAGCCGATGAGCGGGGTGTTGGCGGACTCGTACAGGTTGTGGATGCCGAGGTAGTCCTCCACCTTTTCGATCCCGGCCTCGAGGACGCCGACGGTGCGCTTCTTCTCGTCGACCTCATAGTCGGCCTCGGGCTTCAGCCGCGTGACCACCTTGGCGAATTCGCTGTACCAGCGGTTGGTGTCGCCCTGGGCGGGTCCGGAGATGATGAGCGGAGTGCGGGGCCTCGTCGATGAGGATGGAGTCCACTTCATCAACGATGGCGAAGTGGTGGCCACGCTGGACGAGTTCCGACTTGTCCCACGCCATGTTGTCACGCAGGTAGTCGAAGCCGAATTCGTTGTTGGTGCCATAGGTGATGTCCGCGGCGTACTGCTCGCGGCGCACGGCGGGGTCCTGGTTGGACAGGATGCAGCCGCTGCTCAGGCCCAGGAAGCGGTAGACGCGGCCCATGAGGTCGGACTGGTATTCGGCGAGGTAGTCGTTCACGGTGATGACGTGCACGCCGTTGCCGGCGAGGGCGTTGAGGTAGGCCGGAGCGGTGGCCACCAGGGTCTTGCCTTCACCGGTCTTCATCTCGGCGATGTTGCCCAGATGGAGGGCGGCGCCGCCCATCAGCTGGACATCGAAGTGGCGCATGCCGAGGGTGCGGGAGGACGCTTCACGGACGGCGGCGAACGCCTCGGGCAGCAGCTCGTCCAGCTTTTCGCCGTCGACGTGCCGGGCACGGAGGCGGTCAGTCTCTTCACGCAATTCGGCGTCGGTGAAGGTCTTGAAGGAGCTTTCCAGGGCGTTAATGGAATCGGCATAGTTCCGCAGTTGCCTCAGGGTTTTTTTGTCACCGGTGCGGAGAAGTTTTTCGATAAGTGATGCCACGTGAAGTTGCTCCCAGTCTCAAGCTGCCGAATTCTGGCGTGTTTAGTCTACGGGAGAGACGCAGGGCCGGTTACGCCTGTTCCCTCAGAGCGGATACACCGTTTTCTGGCCGGTGACGGCGTCCGCGAGCGCCGGTGCCAGATCCCCCGTGGGGGAAACAACAACCCGGTCCAGTTCCAGCCACTCTGCCATGAGCCGCAGCTCCGCGGCGAGTTCGACGGCGGTGTCCGCCGGCGCGTCCGGCTCGGCGTGCGCGGCCCTCGCCAGGAGGAGTCCGTTGGCACGGTCGGCTTTGAGGTCCACCCGGGCCACAATCCCGTCGCGCAGCAGGAACGGGAGCACGTGGTACCCGAAGCGCCGCTTCGCCTCCGGGGTGTAGATCTCGATCCGGTAGTGGAAGCCGAACAGTGCCTCGAGCCGGCGGCGCTCAAAGACAAGGGAGTCGAAGGGGCTCAGCAGCGCCCTGCCGGTGGCCGCACGCGGCAGCTTCGCCAGCACGTGCCGGTAGAGCGGCTTGTCCCAGCCGGCGACGGTGACCGGCTGCAGCCGCCCGGCCCCGACGAGGTGCTCCACGGACACGGCTGCCGCCCGCAGCGGGGTCCGGAAGTAATCCGCGAAGCAGCGGACCGTACCGATCCCGTGCGCCTGGGCGGCGGCTTCGATCAGCCGGTCCATCGAGGCTGCCCGATCCGGCTCGGACCAGCCAGGACCATCGGGCCCCGCATGCAGGATTTTGGCGGTCAGGGTGTAGCGGCGTTCGAAGGATTCGGTGCGGGAAGCGGCGGAGACCAGGCCTTCCTCGAAGAGGTGTTCCAGGACCCTCTTGACGGCGTTCCAGTTCCAGCCCCAGTTTTCCTGTTGCTTGTCCTCGACGTGCCCAAGGCGGGCTGTGAGTTCCGCAGCGGTCATGGGCTTCCCGGTGGCGAGCGCCTCCAGCACCCGGGACGCGACGCCGTTCCGCAGTTCCGGGTCCATGGCGTGTGCTCCCACCCATTTCCGGCTCTGCCACTGGACGAGGTCCCGGAAATGGTCGGGGTGGATGAAGCTGGCCTCGTGGGCCCAATACTCCATCATGCGCCGCGGGTGGGTGCCGGCCATCCGGTTCAGGATCCCGCGGTCGTAGTTGCCCAGCCGGGAGAAGAACGGGAGGTAGTGGCTCCGGGACAGCACGTTGACGGAGTCGATCTGGACCAGGTGCAGGCGGGCAAAGGTGCGGCCCACCGCCCGTGCAGTCACGGGTCCGGCGGGCCGCATCTTGTCCAACCCCTGGGCTGCCAGTGCGATCCGCCGGGCCTGCTTAAGGCTCAGCGATTCGTGCATGCCAGTCCCTCCGTCGAAAAGTCAGCACCAGCTTATGTGCTGGCCGGCTCCTCCTCGGAACGGTAGGCGAGGATCTTCTCTTCGGGCGGCGTCTCGCCCGGTTCGCAGGTCTGGTCGAGGGAAATCACACCGTAGGTCCAGCCGTCGCGGCGGTACACGACGGACGGTGCCTTGGTTTCCTTGTCCACGAACAGGTAGAAGGCGTGCCCGACGAGCTCCATATTGTCGACCGCATCGTCAAGTGTCAGGGAGGCCGCCGGGAAGACCTTGCGGCGGATCAGCACGGGCGAGTCGCCGGCGGGGATGTCGTTCTCGACCTCATAGGGAGACTTCTCCGCGGGAGCCTGCTTCGGTTCGTCCCAGTGGCTCGCTTCCTCGTAGAGGGGCTCAGTGGTGCTGGCCGGTTCCAGCGAGGCTGTCGCCTCGCGGACGGCCACGGGGGTGTGCCTGCCGTGATGGACCTTCTTGCGGTCCTTGGCCCTGCGCAGGCGTTCAAGAAGTTTGTTGTAGGCGAGATCGAACGCGGCGAACTTGTCTGCGGCGCTGGCTTCGGCCCGGATGACGGGGCCCCGGCCCAGGACTGTCAGCTCAACGGTGAGCATTTCATCGGCCTGACGGGCCTTGGTCTCTTTGGAGACCTTCGCGTCCACCCTCTGGACCCTGTCGCCAAGCGAGGTGATCTTCGAGATCTTCTCGTCGGCGTACTCGCGGAACCGGTCTGAGACCGTTAGATTTCGTCCGCTGATCATGAACTCCATGGTGCCCTCCAAATAACTTCGGTGACACGACGGCGGCACTTCCCGGGGCCGATCTGACTGACAGTCGAGCCCCTTTCCGAGCCGCTATCGACAGGTACATCTGTTCTTGGTACCCATCTTCGACGTTAGTTCATAGCCACCTCTTATTCATCCTTTCTTGGTTTATTTTTTTCCATGTCCGCCACCATCCCTTCCGGCTTGCCTGCCACCATGCCGTCAGCGGCTCCGATGTCGGACGCGACCGGCGGGCGTGTCGCAGCGAGCACGACAGCACCCCGGACAACGGCTCCTGCCAGCTGCAAGGCACGGGCAGCCTCTGCAAGGGTGGCGCCCGTAGTGAGCACGTCATCAACGATGATGCAGGGCCGTCCGCGCAGCTCCGGAGGCCACAGGCCGCCCTTGGCGCGCATGGATCCCCGCACCCGCTGCGCCCGGGCACCGCGCCCCAGCCCTTTCTGGCCGCCGGCCAGTCCCTGCAGAGCGTCACAGCCTTTTCCAGTCCCAAACTTCGGAGCGGCCCCCGGCCCCAGCAGACCGGACGCCGAAGCACGCGACTTCCGGGCCCACGCCAGGGGTCCCGCCTTCCGCAGGGCATCCACGACCACGGGACCGGCCCCCGTTGCGGCCTCCGAAAGCGCGTACCGGCTGAACCTCCTGAGCAGCAGATGGACCGGGCTGAAGCCCCGCTTCCGGTAGGCGCTGTTGCTCGTGGGCACCGGCACCAGCCAAAGCGCCGCAGAATCCCCCGCTGCGGAGCTCACGGCCCCGGCGAGGGCCTTGGCCAGCACGTCACCGAGCTGCGTCTGGCCGTACCGCTTGAAAGACAGCACGGCCTGCGCCAGCTCACCGCGGTAGGCGCCGGCCGCCACAACCGGAAGCAGCACGGAGCCGTCCATGTCCATCAGCGCCGGCGCCTGCGCCTCGGCCCGGAACGGGTTCCGGGTCAGCAGCCGGACCTGCCGCGCGCAATCGCCGCAGAGAGCCAGGTCCTCCGCCCCGCAGCAGACGCAGTCCACCGGAGCGGCGAGTGACAGCAGTTCAGCCGCTGCGGCGCCTGTCCGGTCCGCCAGCCGCACCAGTCCGCGCGGGTAGTCGCCACGATGTCTTGCCGGCTGGACTTCCCGCAGGGCCAGGTCCGGGTCCGCCGGCCGCCTGCCGTACCACATGTACTTCGTCATCTTTCAAGGCTCGCGCGGCCCCGCTGGCGGCGACAGTTGCCGGCGCCGCTATGTGGACAGCCTGCGGAGACCGCAGGTCAGCCGGGGAAGGACGGATCGATCAATCCCTTGAGCTGGGGCGACCAGCCGTTGCCCAGCCGCTGGAAGATGCCTTCGGCGGACTGGGCGAAGATTTCCTCCGGGCCGTTGCCGGCGCTGAGAGCCGTGAGCCCCGGCCATGGCGCGAGCTGCTCCGGCAGTGCGGACGTCAGGGACAGCAGTTCAGGAGTCACGGCGCCGCTCGCGGAACCCTTCATGACGGCGACCGTAGTGTCGTCTACCCAGACCCCCTGGTCCGGGTCAGCGGCGGTCAGGAGGGTCATCGGTGCGGTGAGGTCCCGCGGAGTGCCGTCGGCCGCCCTGATGATGCCCGTCACCTGGACCTTGGTCTTGCCGTTCTGCTCCGAGACAACGAGCGCCCTCGCGCCTTCACGGGACACCCTGAACTCCTTGACGGTCCGTCCGGCAAGCCAGCCCGGCGCCAGTGACACCGTGGGCACGGCCGCACCTTCGACCACGCCGACGGGCCGGTAGGCAACGACTTCGCTGGCGCCGCCGGCTCCCGGACCGGCCGTCCACACCCAGTCATAGCGTCCGAAGGAGGGCCTGGACAGGCTGGCCCGTGTGGTCAGTGCCCTGGCTGGCTGGCCCGGCACGATGGAGTACAGGGTCGTGCGGCCGGCGTTGAGGAATGCCGCCGATTGCGAGACCGGAGACTCCGCCGGGGCCCGGGGCACGAGCGCGGCGACGGACTGGATGTCCGGAAGCGGCGAGATCCTGTTGTTCTCGTACCGGACCAGATCGTTGTTGCTGACGGCGATCTGCCGGGCCGGGACGTTCTTGTCGCGTATCGGCGGAAGCACCGATCCGTTGTCTTCGACACGCACCAGGTCCTGATTGGCCCGGAGTTCCACATTGATGACGTCCGGCTGGCTGCGGAACGTCAACGCGAGCTGCGTCTGCATCCGCAGCCTGTCCTCATTGGAGGCCTCCACCAGGTCCTTCGCCGTGAGATCCACCTGGGCTGCCCCGGAGACGACCGGAACAGATTCCCGGGCCAGCTTGATGCCCGAGGGAAAGGCGCTGACGACGGCGCCCTTGAGATAGGCGGCGGGTCCGCCCAGGAGCGCGCTGGTCATGGCCTTGACGGTCTTCTTCTTGATGAACCAGCGGACATCGGGGACTGCGTAGGTGAAGGTGGGGTCGTAGAAGTAGATCGGATAGGCGCCGTAGATCACCTTGAAGGTTTCTTCCGGGATGGCCGTCCCGTCCGGAAGCTCCGCTATCCTCCATTCGCCGTCCACCTGGGTCAGCGTGGCAGGAATGCTCTCCATCGTGCCTGCGGGAAGCTGGGTGGCGATGCCGTCGGCATCGACTGAGTAGGCCACATCCAGTTCGTAGTTGAACACGTTTTCGACGTCCGTGCGCACCACCCGGGCGGACCGGAAGACGAGTACCCGCTGGTCCGGTTTCCACGAAACTGAGGAGGCCTGGGTGAGGTACTGGCGGGCGACGGCGTAGTCGTCCTCGTAGCCGCTGCCGGCGAGGTAGAAATCCTCGATCACCGCTTCGGGTCCTGCGCCCGGGCGGGGCGCGGACGGGAAGAAGACGGGGGCATTCTTGGGGTTTCCGGCGCTCTCGTCCGTGCTCTTGCCGACCGGCCCCGAGCGTGGGATCTGGGCGCACGACGTCAGCACGAGCAGGACCGCTGCCAGCAGGGCGGCGCAGAAAACCGTGAGCTTCCTCGAGGAACCCCTCATGACTCCTCCTTCATTCCCGCGGCGGTGCCCGCGGTTCCGGTTGCGGTCCCGGTTCCGGCATCCCCGGTGCCGCCGGCCTGGCCCTCCTGGACCGGCGCCGGGTCGAGGAGCAGCATAGTCCGAAGAGGCCCGGAACCTGGGAGTCCGACGTCGGCCGGTTCCAGCTGGAGTGGCGACCTCGTGATGGTCGCGCCCTGGCGCAGCGGAAGGGTCAGCCGGAAGTTGGCCCCGTTGCCCTTCTTACCCCAGGCCTGCAGCCAGCCGTTGTGGAGCTTGGTGTCCTCCGCGGCAATGGAGAGCCCCAGGCCGCTGCCTCCCGTGGTCCGGGCCCTGGCCGGATCGGCGCGCCAGAACCGGTCGAAGACGCGGGCCGCTTCCGCCGCACTCATGCCGATTCCGTGGTCGCGGACCGCCACGGCCACGGCGGTGCCGTTGGCCGCCACGGATACGTTCACCGGCCGGCCCTCGCCGTGCTCCAGGGCGTTAAGGATGAGGTTGCGCAGGATCCTGTCGATCCTGCGGTCGTCCGTCTCGACGATGACGCTGCCCGCGGGGGCATTGAGGGTGACCTCGGACCCGTACTCGGCCGCGACGGGGGCGACTCCCTCGATCACGTGGGTGATGAGCTGGACGATGTCGGTGGGTTCGGCGTCGAGCGTGGCCACACCGGCGTCGAAGCGCGAGATCTCCAGCAGGTCCGCCAGCAGGGACTGGAACCGCTCCACCTGGTTGTACAGCAGTTCGGCCGAGCGCTTGTTGATGGGGTCGAAATCGTCGCGAGCATCGTAGAGCACCTCCGCGGCCATGCGCACGGTGGTGAGCGGGGTGCGCAGCTCATGGGAGACGTCGGAGACGAAGCGCTGCTGCATCTGGGACAAGGTGGCGAGCTGCGTGATCTGTTCCTGCAGGCTCGCGGCCATGTGGTTGAACGAGGCGCCCAGCCGGGCCACCTCGTCCTCGCCCTTGACCACCATGCGCTCCTGCAACTGCCCGGCGGCCAGCTTTTCTGACACGACGGCGGCATGGCTCACGGGGCTCACGACGTTGCGGGTCACGTACCAGGCGACGGCACCGATCATGAGCACAAGCACCGCACCGCCGGCAAGCAGGACGTTCTGGATCTCGTCGAGGGTCTTCTGCGCCGTGTTGAGGTCATAGATGAGGTAGAGCTCGTAGACGGTGCCGTTGAAGGTGACCTTGTTGCCGACGGCGATGCCGGGGCGGTCCTCTGTACCCACCGGGAATTCCGTGGACGCCCAGAACTGGTCCTTGCCGGAGTCCTGGACGGCCTTGCGCAGCTCGGGCGGGATGACGCTGATGGTCAGCTGGTCCGAGGCACGCGATTCCACCCAGCGGTTGCGGGGCTTGGTCTGTTCCGGCATCGCTTCAAAGACATAGCGGCGCTGGATCACCGAGCCGCGGCCCTCGACGGCGTTCAGGGTGTCGTAGACGAGCGTGATGACGCTGGACTGGTCGGTGACCTGGGCGCCATCGAACGTGTCCTGGACCTGCTTGACGTTGTACCGCGTCTCGGACTCCGCTTGGGCAAGGCGTTCCTGAAAAAGGTTGTTGGCAATCTGGTTGGAGAGGTAGGCGCCCACTATGGCAAAGGAACTGACAGCGAGCATCAGCGTCGTCAGCACCGTGCGGAACTGCAGCGAGCGGCGCCATTTCCGGTGGACGGAGCGCAGCAGAAAGCGGGTGCCGGGCAGTAGTCCGGAAACTCCGATCCGGACCAGTCGGGCGACCCGTACACCCATGATCAGTGCGCGCCGGAGCCAGATTCTGGTGCGGAAGCGTACGAGGGGCCAGCCGTCGGCCGGACCGTGTTGCTGCCCGCCAGGGGCGGGGGCCGGTTCCGTCGCGCCGGCGGGCCGGCCGTCCGAGGGCTCAGGAACCTGCTTTGTAGCCGACACCACGGACCGTCAATACAACTTCGGGGGCTTCCGGGTCACGTTCGATCTTTGACCTCAGCCGCTGGACGTGGACGTTGACCAGCCGCGTGTCCGCGGCGTGGCGGTAGCCCCAGACCTGCTCCAGCAGGAGCTCCCGGGTGAAGACCTGCCACGGTTTGCGGGCCAGGGCAACCAGC
Organism: Arthrobacter sp. UYCu723; assembly: GCF_054059215.1. Classification (NCBI taxonomy): domain Bacteria; kingdom Bacillati; phylum Actinomycetota; class Actinomycetes; order Micrococcales; family Micrococcaceae; genus Arthrobacter; species Arthrobacter sp. UYCu723. The sequence goes on along the minus strand of NZ_JBSSBW010000001.1, from coordinate 3,008,740 downwards.
AGGTCGAATTCAAGCGGCGTGAGTGAGATCCGCTCGGTGCCGCGGCTGACGAGGTGGCCGGCGACGTCGATGGTGACGTCCGCGATGCGCAGGGTTTCCGGCGCCTTCTGGTCACCGGGTCGGAGCCGGGCCCGGACGCGGGCCACGAGCTCGGCAGGCTTGAACGGCTTCGGCACATAGTCATCGGCGCCGGACTCCAGCCCCCGGACCACGTCCGAAGTGTCTGATTTAGCCGTCAGCATGACGATCGGGACATCCGACTCGGCACGGACCTGGCGGCAGACTTCGATGCCGTCCATGCCCGGAAGCATCAGGTCGAGCAGCACGAGATCGGGCTTCGACGAACGGAACACTTCGAGCGCCTGCCCGCCGTCGGCGCAGAAGACGGGCTCAAAGCCGTCATTGCGCAGCACAATGCCGATCATCTCGGCGAGCGCCTCGTCATCGTCCACTACCAGAATGCGTGCCTTCATAGTTATATATTCCCTTATTGAAATGGCTTTGTCGTATTCAGCGTTTTCGCGGCATGGCGCGGGCACTCCCCGGGGGCCGAAACTTCCGCGCACGGGCAATGCGGTGGTGACAAGAGACTGCTCGTCCTGCATGCTGTGGACAGGCACCCCTCCGGCCAGGCGACCGGAATGACCAGGCGACCGGAATGACCAGGACGACCGGAATGACCAGGAGGCTCCCGTGAACACCCCGATCTATCAGCTCGCCCTCGGCCGCGACTTTGCCCGGCTGCAGCCGGAACTGCAGGACTACTTCTCGCTTGTCCCCGGCTCGGGCCACTACGGCGTCGGCGAGGGTGTGTTTGAAGTGGTGGGCTGCCGGCAGCCCTGGCTGCGTCCGCTGCTGCGCCTGACGAGCGGCGAGCAAGCCTTCTTCCCGGAGTACGGCGAGGGCATCCCGTTCCGGATCGAGAACCATGCCCATCTGGACCCGTTCGGACGCTCCAGCCTGACGGCCCGCCGCGAGCTCTACTTCCCCGGCACCACCCGGCTGTTCCACGACACCACGAGCTTCGAGGACTCCGGCAGCAGGAAGGGGCTCGTCGATTACGTCGGCCGGTACCGGCGGCTCGTCACCGACCTCCATCTCAGCGTCACCGCCGAGGGGCGGCTGCGCGGCGTCTCGGAAGCGTCGCGGCTGTTCCTGGGGCCGCTGCGGATTCCGTTGCCCCGCGCCTTCGATGCCACAGCCTACGCCGAGCAGTGGTGGGAGCCGCGGGAAGGCAGCCAGGGCAAACACCGGATCCAGGTCAAGGTGATCCAGCCGCAGATCGGCCTGGTGCTGGTCTACGCCGGGCACTTCGACTACCGGCTGGAGCCCTACTCCGGGGGCATCACCGCCCCCGGCTACCTGCCCGACGCCGCCAGGCCGGACCGCTGGGAGAGCCGGGTCTGAGCACTTCGGCCTGGCTGCAGTCTGTGCCGTTTGGCGGTTCAGCCGAGGGCCAGCTGGTTGAGTCCGTCCGCCACCTGGGTCAGCCGGGTCAACACGGCCGTCGCGGACGACGGCGAGTGCCGCGCCAGCCCTTCCGAGGGAGTGACGCGCAGCGCGCTCAGCGTGGACGCCGGCAGCCCGAGCTGGCGCCACGGGCGCCAGACCGTTTCGACGACGTCGGCGACGCGCGGCAACACCGCCGACGGCGCGGCCACGTCCAGCGCGCCGGCCCAGAGCCGCTTGCCGGCCTCCACGGCGCCGGCCAGCTGCTCCCATTGGCGGGAGGTCAGGGCCCGCAGCGGGACGGCGATCCCGTCCGCCCCGGAGGAAATGATCCGGTCAAAGGGTGCCTCGACTTCCGGGACCGCGACGACGATTTCAACAGCGCCCGCTGCCCGCAGCGCGTCAATCACCAACCGCCAGGAGTCGGCAGCCTCCTCGCCGGGGACGGAGCGCAGGGTCCGGTAACCGCTGGACGTCGGAATGGTACCCGCCAGCACGGAGGCGACCTCCGGCTCGTCGATCTGCACGATGATGCGGGCACCGGGCGCCGACGCAGCAACCCGGCTGAGGTAACCGCCGACTCCCGCCGCCAGCGAGGAGGCGATATCGCGCCTGGCGCCGTAATCGATGAGCGCCCGCTCACCATTGTGAAGATGCAGGCCGGTGGCGAGGCTGAGCGGGCCGCGCAGCTGGACCTTAAGGTCCGTGGCGGGCGTGTCCTCGGCGCCAATCACGTCGGCCAGGATGTTGACGTCTGTGGAAAGGGCAGAGCGTGCCCGTTTCAGGTCCTTGCCGGGACGGTCCACGATCCGCCAGCCATAGGGCTGCACATCCACGGACAGCTCCACCAGCAGGGAGGCGGTCCGGCCGAGGGCGTCGGAGCCGACGCCGCGGTCCGGGAGCTCGGCGAGGAAGGGCAGGTGCGGGCTGCCGAGTTCGCCTCGGATGATCCGTGCGGCCTCGGCCGGGTCTTCGCCGGGCCACGGGCCGAGCGCTGTGGCGGTGACCTGGCCCGGATCCAGAGTCTCAGTCGGAGCCTGAGTCTGAGTCTGAGGGGTACCCATCTCAGGCGTCTGCGGAGACGGCAGGGCCCGCGGGACCGGGACAGCCGGAGCCGTTTGCCTGGGCGGCGGCCTCATGGTCTTCGGCGATCGCTTCGTGGTGGCGGATGACCTCGCCGATGATGAAGTTCAGGAATTTTTCGGCGAATCCGGGGTCCAAATGCGCCTCGGCGGCGAGCCGGCGCAGGCGCGCGATCTGGGCCGTCTCCCGGCCGGGGTCCCCGGCGGGAAGCCTATGGGCGGCCTTGAGGAAGCCGACCTTCTGCGTCGCCTTGAAGCGTTCGGCCAGAAGGTACACGAGGGTCGCATCGATGTTGTCGATGCTGGAGCGGATCGACAACAGTTCAGCCATCACCGCGGGATCCACCTGGCCGGCCAGTGAACTGGCGCCAGGATCATAGGAATCGGCATCGGGATGAGTGTGGTTCTGCTCGGTCATTGACCCAGTCTAGGGGCACTGCTGCCAATCGTTCCTGCTGTTAAGCGGCGCCCTGCCGTACCTCACGCTGACCGCGTCCGGTCCCGGCAAAGGACATGCCCACCGTTCAATCTGAACCGTGGGCATGTCCTTCCGCTGACGCCGAAGGCTCTCAGCCGTGCAGGACGGCGCGGAATTCCTCCCGGCGCCGGGCCTGCTCATCCGGGTCCGGAACGGGCAGGGACGCGATGAGCTTCCGCGTGTAGTCGTGCTGCGGATTGCCCATCACCTGGTTCCCGAGCCCCTGCTCCACCATCTTGCCCTTGTAGAGCACCCCGACCCAGTGGGACAGGATGTCCACCACGGCGAGGTCGTGGCTGATGAACAGGGCGGCGAACCCGAATTCGGCCTGGATCTCCTTGAACAGCTCCAGCACCTTCGCCTGGACCGAAACGTCGAGCGCCGACGTCGGCTCGTCGGCGATCAGCAGCTTCGGGTTCAGGATCAGCGCGCGCGCCAATGAGGCGCGCTGCCGCTGCCCGCCGGAGAGCTCGTGCGGGAACCGTTCCGCGTACGACGCCGGCAGCTGCACCGATTCAAGCAGCTCACGCGTCCGCTGGCGTGCCTGCGCCGGCGTCGGGTTGCTGTGGATGATGAGCGGTTCGGCGACGCAGTCGCCGATGGTCAGCTGCGGGTTGAAGGATGCGGCCGGATCCTGGAACACGAATCCGATGTCTTTCCGCAGTGGCTTGAAGGTGCGCTCCTTGAGATTGAGCATCTCGTAGTCGAGCACCTTCAGGCTGCCGCCCGTGGTCCGGTTCAACCCGGCGATGGCCCGGCCGATGGTGGTCTTACCGGAACCCGACTCGCCGACGAGCCCGAAGACCTCGCCCTCGGACAAGGTGAAGCTGACACCGTCCACCGCCTTGAATGCGGGGCTGCCCAGCCGGCCGGGGTACTCGATGGTCAGGTCCCTGGCCTCGACCAGCACCTTGCCGCCCTGGTGGGCGCGCTCGGTCAGGCCTTCCGAGGCCGAATTCCTGCCAAGGTGCGGGACCGCGGCCAGGAGCTTCTTGGTGTAGTCCTGCTTCGGCTCCGCAAAGAGGACCCGGGAGCTTGCCTCTTCGACGACGTCGCCCTCGTACATCACGACGACGCGGTCGGCGAGGTCCGCCACCACGCCCATATTGTGGGTGATGAGCACGATCGAGGTGCCGTACTGGTCCCGGAGATCCCGCAGCAGTTCCAGGATCTCCGCCTGCACGGTGACGTCGAGGGCGGTGGTGGGCTCGTCGGCCACGATCAGTCCCGGGTTCAGCGCCAGCGCCGCGGCGATGACCACGCGCTGTTTCTGGCCGCCGGAGAACTGGTGCGGATAGTGGTTGACCCGGGTTTCCGGGTCCGGGATGCCCACCTTGCGGAGTGCCTCGATGGCACGCGACTTGGCTTCCTTGGCACTGATGCGTCCGGTTCCGCCGTGGCCGGCGTGGGCCCGGATGCCTTCGGCGATCTGCCAGCCCACGGTGAAGACAGGATTGAGCGCAGTCGACGGCTCCTGGAACACCATGGCCACGTCGCGGCCGCGGATCTGCCGGAGCGTGGCCGGGCTGACGCTGATCACGTTGTTGCCGTTGATCAGTACAGCTCCGGAGCTGATGGCGGTTTCCGGCAGCAGTCCGAGGATGGTCTTCGCGGTGACGGTCTTGCCCGAGCCGGATTCGCCGACGATTGCCACGACCTCGCCGGGGTTGACCTCGAGGCTGACGTCCTTGACGGCGTACACGTCCCCGGCGTCGGTCGCGAAGGTGACCTTGAGGTGGTCGATGTCGAGGACAGGCCCGGCGCCGCGGCCGTGCGGGTCGATGTTGGTGGTCATGGAAGTCTCGCTTCTGGTTCGAGTGCAGCCTGCGCGCCGGCAGTGGAATCGGGTCCGCCCTTGCCGGAGGCTGCCTTCTTGCGCCCGCGCAACCGGGGATCATTGAGGTCGTTGATGCTCTCGCCGACCAGCGTCAGTCCCAGGACGGTGAGTACCATCGCCAGGCCTGGGAACACACCCGTCCACCAGATGCCGGAGGTGGTGTCCGCGAGAGCTTTGTTGAGGTCGAAGCCCCATTCTGCGGCCGATGTGGGTTCAATGCCGAAGCCGAGGAAGCCCAGGCCTGCAAGGGTCAGGATGGCCTCGGAGGCATTGAGCGTGAAGATCAGCGGCAGGGTCCGGGTGGCGTTCTTGAAGATGTGGCGGCTCATGATACGGATGCTTGAGGCGCCCACGACCTTCGCCGATTCAACGAATGGTTCTGCCTTGAGCCGGATGGTCTCAGACCGGATGACGCGGAAGTACTGCGGGATGAAGACGACGGTGATGGAGATTGCCGCCGCCAGGATGCCGCCCCAGAGGTTGGATCTTCCGCCGCTGATGACGATCGCCATGACGATGGCGACGAGCAGGGACGGGAAGGCGTAGATGGCGTCGGCGATCACGACGAGGATGCGGTCCAGCCAACCGCCGAGGTAGCCGCTGACCAGGCCCAGGATCACACCGACGAAGATCGACATGACCACCGCCACAACGATCACCATGACGGCGGTCTGAGCCCCCCAGACGACCCGGGAGAAGACATCGTAGCCGCCGACCGTGGTGCCCATGAGGTGCTTGCCCCCGGGCGCCTGCTGCGCCGGGAAGCTGCCGTCGGCGTCGGAAATCTGGGAGAAGCCGTAGGCGGCGATCAGGGGCGCGAAGATCGCGGTCAGCAGGAAGATGCTGGTCAGCACGAGCCCGGCGACGAGCATGCCCCGCTGCAGGCCGACGCTCTTGTTGAAGTGTGAAACGACCGGCAGGCGCCGGAACCAAGGGGCACGCGGGTCCTTCACGGTGACAGAAATGTCAGGGGTGCTCATATCAGTACCTCACGCGGGGGTCGATCAGCGCGGCGACGATGTCCACGATGAAGTTAGTCACGGCCACGATCACGGCCAGAAGGACCACGATCCCCTGGACGGCCACGAAGTCGCGGGCCGTCAGGTAGGTGGCCAGCTGGAAGCCGAGGCCCTTCCATTCGAAGGTGGTCTCGGTCAGCACTGCGCCGCCGAGCAGGACGGCGATTTGCAGCCCCATCACGGTGATGATCGGGATCAGCGCCGGCTTGTAGGCGTGCTTCGTGACCAGGCGGAATTCGCTGACGCCGCGTGAACGGCCGGCTTCCACATAGTCCTTGCCCAGCGTGCCGATCACGTTGGTCCGCACGAGCCGCAGGAAGACCCCCGCCGTGAGCAGGCCCAGTGCGGTGGCGGGAAGCACGGCGTGCGCCACCACGTCACCCAAGGCGGCCATGTTGCCGCTGCGGATCGCATCCACCCAGTAGACGCCGGTCGGCGCTTCGAGCGCCGTGAGGGCCAGTTCGCTGGAGGTCTTGGCCCGTCCGGCCACGGGCAGCCAGCCCAGCCAGACGGAAAAAACCAGCTTGTACAGCAGCCCCGAGAAGAAGACCGGTGTGGCGTAGAAGAGGATGGCGAGGATCCTCAGCACGGCGTCCGGGGCCTTGTCGCGCCGGTGCGCGGCAAGCATGCCCAGCGGGATGCCGATGAGCAGCGCCACGAGCACGGCGTTAATGGCGAGTTCGAGGGTGGCCGAGCCGTAGGTCGTCAGCATCTCGGAGACCTTGCGGTTGTCCGAGAGCGTGGTGCCGAAGTTGCCGGTGAGGAGCTGTCCGAGATACTCGAAGTACTGCACGAAGATGGGCCGGTCGTAGCCGGCGTTATGGATGCGCTCCTGCAGCTGCTCCGGCGGAAGCCGGCCGCCCAGGGCTGCCGTAATCGGGTCGCCGGTGATCCGCATCAGGAAGAACACCAGGGTGACCAGGATGAGGATGGTCGGAAAAATCAGGAGGAACCTGATCAGGATGTATTGGCCCAGTCCCCCGCCGGACGACTTCTTCTTTGACGGCAGCAGGCCGTCGGCGTCGGTTGGCGGCGCCTCGATAAGTGTTGTCATTGGTACCTAAAAGTGTGTTTCCGTCTGCCTCGTGGGCTTCGGGAATCGGTTGTCCTCTACCGGCAGGAAAGGCGGGACGCCGTGCAGGCGCCCCGCCTCCTCGGCTGGAAAGAACCGGATGGGGATTGGACCTACTTGGAAATCACTCCAAGGCGGGTCTTGAAGGACGGATCCAGGGTCTTTTCAACACCCTTGATGTCCTTGCCGGCGACCATCAGCTGAGCGCCCTGCAACAGCGGCAGCGTGGAGAGGTCCTTGGCGACGGCCGTCTGGGCGTCGCTGAGCAACTTTTCACGCTCGGCTTTGTCACTGGCGACCAGTTGCTTGCTGATCTGGTCTGTGACGTCCGGGTTCTCATAGTGGTTCTTGAGGAAGTTGCCCGGGATGAAGAACGGCGTGAGGTAATTGTCCGCGTCCGAGTAGTCCGGGAACCAGCCGAGCTGGTAGACCGGGTAGACGTCTTTGGTGCGGTCCTTGGAGTAGGTAACCCACTCCGTGGACTGCAGCTCGACCTTGAACAGGCCCGATTTCTCCAGCTGTTCCTTGATCATGGCGTACTCATCGCCGGAGGACTTGCCGTAGTGGTCCGGGTTGTACTGCAGCTTCAAGGTGACCGGAGCGGTGACACCGGCATCACTGAAGGCCTTCGTGGCCTTGTCCAGGCTGGGCTTGCCGCTGCCGTCCCCGTACATGTCTTTGAGTGGCTTGGCTGCCCCGGGCAGTCCATCCGGGACTACGGAATAGGCCGGCAGGTAGGTGCCTTTGTAGACCTGGCTGGCGATCGCCTCGCGGTCGACGACGTTGGCCATCGCCTGGCGGACGGCAAGTGCCTTGGCGGGATCGGCGTCGGTAGTCTTGGCACCGAACGGCATGGTGTCTAAGTTGAAGACGATGTAGCGCAGTTCGCCACCCGGGCCCTTGTGGACGGTGACCTTGGAGTCTTTCTCGAGGTCGGCGGCGTCCGTGGCTGTCAGCGTGCGCCCGGCGACGTCGATGTTGCCTTGCTGCACATCCAGCTTGAGGTTGTTTGAGTCCGCGTAGTACTTGATCGTGGCGCCGTCATTGGCTGGCTTTCCCAGCAGGCCCTGGTAGTCCGGGTTGACCTTGAGGCTGACGAGCTCGTTCTTCTTGTAGCTCTCGATCGTGTACTGGCCGGCGAACGGCTTGCCCTTGACGATTTCGTCGTCGCTCATCAGCGTGTCGGCCGGAAAGACCTCTTCGTCGATGATCGGCCCGGTGTTAGTCCCGAGCACGCTGGGGAAGACCTGGTCGTTGCCGGCCTTGAGCGTGAAGACCACCGTGGTGTCATCCTGGGCCTCCACCGAAGCGAGGTTGCTGAGGAGTGACGCCGGACCGTTGTCGTCGTTGATCTTGACTACGCGGTCAATCGAGTACTTCACGTCGGAGGACGTCAGAGCGTGGCCGTTGGCGAACTTCAGCCCGGACTTGAGCTTGACCGTGTACTCGGTCGGCGAAGTGAACGATGCGGATTCGGCAATGTCGGGGACGGCTTCTGCCGTGCCGGGCTTCGAGTTCATGAGGAACGGGTAGATCTGGTTCATCACCATGAAGGAGCCGGCGTCGTAGGAACCGGCCGGGTCGAGGGTGACGACCTTGTCCGTCGTGCCGTACGTAATGGCGCCCCCGCCGGCGGCGCTGCCGGATGCCGTGCCGCCACCGGAAGGGCCGGTGCAGGCGGTCAGTGCGAAGGCGGATACCCCGGCGAGCGCGATGGCGCTCTGCAGGGCCTTTTTGTTCATTGCCATCTGTGAACTTTCTGTTCGATGAGTACTAGTGCGCAGCCCCGAAGTGAAACGAACGACTCGGTGGGCGGCGCGCTGTCCTGATGCCTAGATTCAACCAGAGAACCATTTGGTGAATCGTTTCATCTTGTGAGATGAGACACAAAATTTACACGAACGGCAGGAAGTCATCACTTTCTTCAGGAATCCAGCCGGATTTTCGGCAGGCCCGCGGGCCTGGGCCGTCTGGAGTGGCAGCGCAGCGCGGAAGGAGCACCGCACATCGAATATGTGCGGTGCTCCTTCGAAGCCACCGGGGCCCGGTGCGCGGCTGTGTTAGAGGGCGGTGCGCTGCAGCGAACGCGCGGCGTCGATGGTGGCCTGCCCCAGCACGCGGCTGCCCTGGTACAGGACCACGGTCTGGCCGGGGGCGACGCCGCGCAGCGGCTCGGTGAGGGTGACCACAAGGTTGCCGTGCTCGACGGCGCCGGTGCCGTCGCCGGTGGCGTCGCCGCCGTCGGACGCCCCGGGGCCAGTGCGTTCCATGCGGGCCGTGGCGGGCACGGGGTCTCCATGGGCGCGGACCTGGGCGTAGCAGTCGAACTCCGCGCCGGCGTGCACCTCGGCGATCGGCAGCCCGGCCCAGGAGACCTTGATGCCGCGGATTTCGTCGATGGCCAGCAGGGCCTCGGGCCCGACGACCACCTTGTTCTCCTTCGGCCGGATTTCCAGGACGAACCGCGGCTTGCCGTCGGCCGCCGGGGTGCCCAGCTTCAGGCCGCGGCGCTGGCCAACCGTGAACGCGTTGGCGCCCGGGTGCTCGCCGACCTTCGCGCCGGATTCGTCGACGATGTCGCCCGTCGTCATTTCGATCTTCTCGGCGAGCCATCCGGCGGTGTCGCCGTCCGGGATGAAACAGATGTCGTGGCTGTCCGGCTTGTTCGCCACGGAAAGACCGCGGCGTTCGGCTTCGGCGCGGACCTCCGCCTTGGACGGCGTCTCCGCCAGCGGGAACATCGAGTGCTTGAGCTGCTCGTGCGTCAGCACGCCCAGCACGTAGCTCTGGTCCTTCGCCCAGTCGGCGGCGCGGTGCAGTTCGGGATTGCCCTCGGCGTCAGTGGTCACCTTGGCGTAGTGCCCGGTGCAGACGGCGTCGAAACCCAGCGCGATCGCCTTCTCCAGCAGCGCGGCGAACTTGATCCGTTCGTTGCAGCGCATGCAGGGGTTGGGCGTGCGCCCGGCGGCATATTCGTCAATGAAGTCCTGGACCACGTCCTCCTTGAAACGCTCGGAGAAGTCCCAGACGTAGTAGGGGATGCCGAGCACGTCGCAGGCGCGCCAGGCGTCTCGGGAGTCCTCGATGGTGCAGCAGCCGCGGCTGCCGGTGCGCAAGGTTCCCGGCATCCGGGACAGCGCCAGGTGGACACCGACGACGTCGTGTCCCGCCTCGACGGCGCGGGCTGCGGCAACGGCGGAATCAACGCCGCCGCTCATGGCTGCAAGAACTCGCATACTGGCTTTCTTTAGGGTTCGGGTGTCGCAGGCGGCAGCTTTCACTGCTGCGCTGTTGATCACGGCTGCGTTGTTCACTGCTGGGTTGTTCCTGCTGGGTTGTTCCTGCTGGGTTGTTCCTGCTGGGGCCGCAGGACTAACACAACGCCTGCCGCCCTATTCTATCGCCACGCCGAATCCTCACCCAAAAGCCTTGACTGAACCACACCGCGCTTCTAACGTCAGGATAGACGGTTTTAGAAACTGACAACGCACCAGCGGGAATCGAGCGGACATGGCTGTTGAGCGCATCGTCATCGTGGGCGGCGGGCTGGCCGGCGCCACCGCAGCCAAGACATTGCGGGCGGAGGGCTTCAGCGGCCCGGTCGTGGTGGTGGCCGAAGAGGCCCACCACCCGTACCTGCGTCCACCGCTGTCCAAGGAGTACTTGCTGGGCAAGGCCGGCGATGACGCGCTTCCCGTGGTTCCGGAGGGCTGGTACGCGGAGAACGGCGTCGAGCTGCGGCTGGGTGAGCCGGTCACGCACCTTGACCCCGGCGCCCGCACCCTGAGCCTCGGTGACGGCAGCCGGCTGGAGTACGCCTCGCTGCTGCTCGCCACCGGGGCACGTCCCCGGAGCATTCCCCTGCCGGGCAGCGGCCTGGACGGGGTCAGCACCTTCCGGACGGTGGAGAACAGCCTGCGTCTGCGCGCCGGCCTCGTCGATGGGGGCCGGAATGTTGTGATGATCGGCTCCGGCTGGATCGGGATGGAACTGGCCGCCGCCGCCAGCACCTATGGCAACACCGTCACCCTGCTGGGGCCGGCGAAGGTTCCGCTGGCCGCCGCGATCGGCTCCGAGCTGGGCGGCTTCTTCCGCTCGCTGCATGAGGCCAACGGCGTGCGGTTCAGGCTTCCCGCCTCGGCGGCCGAGATAACCGGCCAGTCGGGACGCGTGACAGGGGTGGTCACCGACGCCGGCGACGTCCTACCCGCCGACCTGGTGATCATTGCGGTCGGCGTAGTACCGGAAGTCGCCCTGGCCGAATCCGCCGGCATCGGACTGCGGAACGGCATCCTCACCGATGCCTCGCTGCGGACCGGAACCCCCGGGATCTACGCGGCCGGCGACGTCGCCAACGCCCTGCACCCCTTCACCGGGGAGCACCACCGCAGCGAACACTGGTCCAATGCGCTCAACGGCGGCAAGGTGGCGGCCAAGGCCATGCTCGGCCAGGACGCCGTGCTGGACACGATCCCGTATTTCTATACCGACCAGTTCGACGTCAGCATGGAGTATTCGGGCTTCCCGACGCTCATCTCCGGGCGGCCAACGATCCGTGGCTCGCTGGAGGGGAAGGAATTCCTCGCCTTCTGGCAGCGCGACGGCCAGGTGGTCGCGGGAATGAGCGTGAACTGGCCGCGGTCCGACAAGCCCCAAAAGACGATCAAGGCACTCATCACAGCGAAGGCCGTGCTGGCATCCGAGGTGCTGGCCGACCCCGCCGTCCCGCTGGATCAGCTCCTGGATCAGCTCCTAGATCGGCTCCCACCGGAGGCCTGACGTGCAGACTCACGGGCGACTGTTCCCGCGGTCTGGATGCTGGACTCGTGGCCGGCCATGCCCGCCTGCCGGGCACGGGCGACGGCGCCCGGCAGCGCGGCCAGCAGCGCATCGACGTCGGCCTCGGTGGAGGAATGCCCCAGGCTGAACCGCTGGGCACCCCTGGCCGTGTCCTCATCCAGGCCCATCGCCAGCAGCACATGGGAGGGCCGCGGCACTCCTGCTGTACAGGCCGAACCGGTGGAGGATTCCACCCCGGCCAGGTCCAGCAGGAACAACAGGGAGTCCCCCTCGCAGCCGGCGAAGGTGAAGTGTGCGTTTCCCGGCAGCCGCCCGGCCCCGGGAGCCCCGCGCAGCACCGCCTCAGGCACCGCCGCAAGGACTCCGCCGATCAACCGGTCCCGAAGCCCCGCGATCCGTGCGGCCTCCTCCGGGAGCTTGGCGGTGGCGGCTGCGGCGGCTGCGGCGAAAGCGGCGATCGACGCAGTGTCCAGGGTCCCGGAGCGGACGTCGCGTTCCTGTCCCCCGCCGTGCTGGACCGGGGTCAGCTTCACCGCGCGGCCAAGAATGAGCGCCCCGACGCCGACCGGACCGCCGATCTTGTGGCCCGAGATGGACATGGCGTCCAGGCCGGTGCCGCGGAAGTCCACCGGCACGGAGCCGAAGGCCTGGACGGCGTCGGAGTGCACCGGAACGCCGGCGGCGTGCGCCAGCTCAACAATCCTGGCGACGGGCTGGATAGTGCCGACTTCGTTGTTGGCCCACATGACCGTGACGAGGGCGATCGAGGCCGGATCACGGGACAGTTCGGCCTCCAGCACGCCCAGGTCCAACGCGCCCTCGGCATCAACCGGCAGCCAGCACACTTCGGCGCCCTCGTGCCGTTCGAGCCACTCCACCGAGTCCAGCACCGCGTGGTGTTCGACGGCGGAGCACAGGACGCGCGTGCGCGCAGGGTCCTCGGCGCCACGGGCCCAATACAGTCCCTTGACCGCGAGGTTGTCAGCCTCGGTGCCGCCGGACGTAAAGATGACTTCCGAGGGATGCGCCCCGGCGGCGGCGGCCAGCACTTCCCTCGCATCCTCGACGGAGCGCCGGGCGCGGCGGCCGGACCCATGCAGCGAGGAAGGGTTGCCGGTCCGGGCCAGTTCGCGTGTCAGCGCGGCCAGCGCCTCCGGGGCGAGGGTGGTGGTGGCGGCATGATCGAGGTAAACAGGCACACGGCAATTCTACCCGCGGCGGCGTTGGCCGGGGTGGAGGGGCAGGCCAAGCTCAAAGTGGCCTGAACCCGTGGAACTGCAGGCTCAGAGAGGCCTGATACGGGCGCAGCATTGCGCCGGCTGGGCGGCGCCCTGCGCCCTGAGGTCTGTGATGTCGAGCGCCTCCACCCGGTCCGGGTCGACGCCGCAGCCTGCGGCGGCCCCGCCCAGGAAAGCTCCGTTCATGGCGCAGACCACCTCCGTATGGCCTTCGGCGATCCGGTGGAAGGGGCAGTTCAGCAGCACAAAGCCGCCCGCGCCGTCAGCCTCCGGCCGATAACCTTCCGCCGCAAGCAGCCCCGCAAAGTCGGCTCCCTTGTCGCCGCTCGCCTGAGCCGTAGCCTGCCCCCGGGCGTAGGCAGCACGGACCAGCGCCTCCCGGGCGGAGACGCCCGCCGCCGTCGACTCCTCGATCGCGGAGACCAGCAGCTCGGCGGCCAGATCGTAGTTGCGGTCCGGCACCGAGGCGGCCACCTCCTGCACGGCGGCCTTGTACAACTTGGCGGGACGGCCCGATCCGGGACCTTCCCGCCCGCCGAGTTTCCGGAATTCCGTGCCGAGGAGCCCGTCATGCACGAGCCGGTCCAGATGGAAGGACGCTGTGCTCCGGGAAAGGCCAAGGGCTCCGGCGGCATCGTCACGGCTAACAGCGGCCTCCGCCGACGCGACAAAATCAAACAGCTTCCTGCGGTTCGCATCCCCAAGGGAGGCTACGGCCGCCATCCTGCGCTGCCACGGGAGTCTGCTCATGACGACATTCTATCTCTAAAAACAAGATCCATTGTTTAATATCTCCGAGAGTTCTAAAATCGAGCTATCCACTTTTAGAAGCTGCAGAAGGAGCCCCAGATGCAATCCCCCTCAACCCTTACGGCAGGACCCCGTCCGCTCGCAGCGGAACCGGCTCGGCAGGCCTTCCTGCTGCTACGGACGGTATTCACCATTGCGCCCGTGCTCTTCGGCCTGGACAAGTTTACGAACCTGCTGACCGACTGGACGGCCTACCTGGCCCCGGTTGCCACTACCGTGGTCCCGCTTCCGGCCCAGACCATCATGTATATCGTCGGCGTCGTCGAAATCATCGCCGGCCTCGCCGTGGCATTTAGGCCTCGGTTCGGATCGCTGCTGGTTGCCGTGTGGCTGCTCGGCATCATCATCAACCTCATCGTGCTGGGCAACTTCTACGACGTCGCGCTCCGCGACTTCGGCCTGCTGGTCGGAGCTCTTGCACTGAACCGGCTGTCGCCGAAGAAGGCCCGGTAGCGGTTCACCACGGGGGGGCGGCTCAGCCTGGCGGAACGACGGCGAGCCGCCCTGCGGTGTCGGCCCTGCCGAGGCCAGGGCAGCAGGCCGCAGGCCGCGGCGTCCGGGCAGGGTACGGAGCCGTACACCGAGGAACCCGGCCTTGCCGGACAGGCCGGCGTATACCGCGGTTGCCCCGGAGCCCACGGGAGGGCGGCGCCTTGCGGCCGCCTGTGGGGAGCATCGCCGCGCCAGGGCGTCAGGGCGTCAGGCGCCAGATGCGCGTGGCCGAGGCACTGTGCGGAGGGCGGGCTCCCCCGAGCCCAGCCGGCCGCCATTATCCAAGAACGGCCGGAATGAGAGCCCCAAGGCGGCCATATGTGCCAAATCGACGAGACCCGGCGCGCCGACTCGGGTCCGCGGAACCTGGGAGAGGGTCTGCCACGGCCGCGGCGACTACGCCAGGACCCGGACGGCTCCCGGGACCACCTCGATGGTGAGCGGCAGTGGTCCGATCCGCTCGCCGTCGGCGTACGCCACCACATTGTCCGCCGCCACCTCGATCCGGCGGACCCGCCGGATCTGCACCGCCGGGTGCCCGGTATGGCCGCCGGAAAAGACCCTCGGGAAGACCGCCAGAAGGCCCAGCCGGGACAGCGGCCCGGCGATGAAGAGGTTCAGATAGCCGTCGTCGAGGAAGGCATCGGGGCTTACTTTCATGCCTCCGCCGATCGATTGCCGTTCGCGAATTGTGCCAGCCGCCGGGAACCTTCCGGGCTTACGCGGTCGTTGTTCGTTCAGCCGGTTAAACTGGCCAGGCCGGACGTCCAGGATGGGCTGGCACCATCAACGTAAGGATTCTTGCTTGACGCAGGGCAACAGCTCGCATTACCAGGTCCTCCGCATCCCGGTGACGGCGACGGCGACGGAAATCAAGGTGGCCTACCGCAAGGCCGCCCGCAAGGCACACCCTGACCACGGCGGTGACCCCGCAGCGTTCCGGCGGGTGACCCTTGCCTACGAGACCCTCATTGACGCCAAGCGGCGCGCCGACTACGACCGCTCGTACGGGAGCCGCTCCCGCGGCTTCTCCGGAACCCCGGACCGCGAGGAAGGGGCGCACTTTGACGCGCCGGCCGCAGGCAGCCGCGCCTCGGCCCATGTACGCCGTCCCAACACACCGCGAAATACCGCGGCCGATGCCCCCCTTTATGTTCCGTCCTTTGAGGACGTGGCCCAGGCCGGCGAGGTGCCGCTGATCCCGGAGGATCTGGCACGGCAGCAGGTCCACGGGATGCCGCGCAAGCGCGGGATCTTCGGGGCCGAAGCGAGGATCCAGCGGGAAATGCGGACCGTCCAGCTGATCAGCCGCCAGATCCTCCCCGCCATTCCGGCCGCGCGCCTCATCAACGGCCTGCAGTCACCCGCGGACAACAGCCATATCGATCACGTGCTTGTCTCCGGCTACCGGATGGCTGTTATCGGCTCCATGCTGCTGCCCCCCGGCGCCTACGCCTGGAACGGCAGCACCCTGACCCATGGCGGGCGGTCGATCACTCCTCCGCAGCTGGCGCATGTGGTGCGCCGGATGCAGGACATTTTCCCGGAGCTGAACGTGACCGGCTGGACCGTGGTGCACAGCAGCGACGGCAATTTGCACGAGCCGGTCATTGACCAGCACCGCCGCGCAGCTGCCGGCCTGGGCAGCGACCGCGGCGACAGCCACGACACCGTCCGGGTGGTCAACGCTGCCGGCCTGGCGCGCGGCCTGAAGCAGTTCCTGAGCTCCGGCCCGGCACCGAACACAGTCAACGTCCCGGTGCTTGGCCGCCTGCTGCGCGGGATGCACTAGCCGCGGCTCGCTAGGATGGGAGCGTGTTCCGCATCCTCTTCCACGCCCCCGAAATTCCCGGCAATACGGGCAACGCCATTCGCCTGGCCGCGATCACCGGCGCCCAACTGCACCTCGTGGAACCCCTGGGCTTTGACTTTTCCGACGCCAAACTGCGGCGGGCCGGCCTGGATTACCACGACCTCGCCGTCGTGACTATCCACCCGGATATCGACGCGGCCTGGCAGGCGCTGAACCCGGAGCGCGTTTTTGCCTTCACGTCCGACGGCGAGGCCTCCTATGCGGACATCAAGTACCTCCCCGGGGATGTACTGCTGTTCGGCCGGGAATCGGTGGGACTACCCGAGGAGCTGAAGCACGACCCGCATGTGACGTCCCGCGTACGTCTGCCGATGCTGCCCGCCCTGCGCTCCCTGAACCTTGCCAACGCAGCCTCGATCGCCGTCTACGAGGCCTGGCGCCAGAACGGCTTCGCCGGCGCCCAGCTGTAGCCCGGGCGGCGGTTCCGCCGTGAATTTCCGGCTGTATCCGCCCATCCGGCTGCACTGCCGCGCCGAATCACAAGTGAAGCCCGGTTCAGGGCAACCGCAAGGAGCACGGGGAAGGGAGCGAGGAACGGCAGGTGACAACAGCGCAGGTGGACAGACACCCGGCCCGCCGGGTGGCGGGCGGCCACGCCTGTGGAGCGGCTCATCCTCACCCGGGATCGGCGCCACGCGCCTTATGCTTGAAGGTGATGGAAACTCCCAACGCCCCGAATCCCGAGGCCGCCGCTCCCCCGGACACCTCAGCCGATGTAAATCGTCGGCTGGGAATGTTGCTGGAACAGATCGCCCAGGGTAACCAAGCCGCCTTTGCCGAGTTCTATCAGCTCACGTCCCGGCGTGTTTTCGGCATGGCCCGGCGGGTCCTGATCGACACGGAACTCAGCGAGGACACCACGCAGGAAGTCTTCCTCCAGGTCTGGCAGAACGCGTCGAAGTTCAATCCCGAGGCGGGAAGCCCCCTCGCATGGCTTATGACCATCGCGCACCGCCGGGCCGTCGACAAGGTCCGGTCTTCCCAGTCGTCCACCGACAGGGAAGCGAAGTACGGCGCAAGCAGCCAGGAGATTGACCACGATTCCGTCTCCGATGAGGTCGGCAACCGGCTTGAGGCCGAAGCCGTGGTCCGTTGCCTCGAGACCCTGACCGATACGCAGCAGGAATCTGTGCGACTGGCCTACTACGGCGGCCTCACGTACCGGGAAGTCGCAGAAAAGCTCAACGCTGCGGTTCCCACCATCAAGTCCCGCATCCGCGACGGCCTGATCCGACTGAAGACCTGTCTGGGGGTGAGTTGAGATGACCGACATGAACGCGCAGAACAACGCTCGTGTTCCCGGCGCCTTTGCGGCCGACATCGCCACCGACCTCACTTCGGGCCGGGCCGTTGAACTGGCCGAGGTGTACGCGCTGAACGCCGTCGACGACGCCGAGCGCGCCGCCATTGAGCACTACTTCGCCGCGGCTACGCCCGCCGAGCGCAACGCGTTCAACGAACGGGTGCGCCAGGCGCAGGAAGCGCTCGCCGCAAGTTTCACCGCGGAAGCACAACCCCCGGCCGGGCTCCTTGACCGCATCATGGCCTCCCTGCCGGCACAGGACGCCGGAGGGGTGCAGCAGCATGCAGGCCACGCGCCGCCGTCGGTTCCGGCCGTCGTCGCCACACCGGTCCGGGAAACCGACGAGCGGCCAGTCACCGATGAACTCGGCGCAGCCCGCCGGCGCCGCGAAGAACGACGCCGGCCGCGGGGTATGCGTAGCTGGCTCGTGGGCGTCGCGGCCGCCGCCGCCATCGCCCTCGGCGGCGTCGGCGTCGGCGCCTATGTGGCGAACCAGAACGATCCGCTGAACCAGGTGCTCCAGGCCGGCGATGTCCGCCAGGCCACCGTCAAGGTGACGGGCGGCGGCACGGTCACCGTGTCCGTCTCCTCGTCGAAGGACGCCGTCGTGGTCAAGATGAACGGGGTCCCGGCGCCGCCTGCCGGCAAGGTCTACCAGATGTGGCTGATCCCGAAGGACGGCTCGGCCCCGGTGTCACAGGGCCTTATGGACGCGGAAGCGCTGTCCAAGCCCGCCGTCGTCAAAGGCATCCACACCGCCGCGGCATTTGGCATCACGGTGGAACCGGTCGGCGGCTCGCAGTCACCGACCCTGCCGACGGTGGCCGCCGCGCCGCTCAACGCCTGACCCTTTGCTTGGGGCCGGCCCCGCACCGGCCCCCAGCAAAAGCGGGAACAACAAACGGTGCTTTCGACTTTTGCCAGAAGCCCGCGTCGTTCACATGCGAGAGGAACAACGGGCCTGCGCCGATCGCGAGGGCCAGCAGGGCACCGACCAGGGTCTGTTTGAAGCCGCCGCCGGTGCCCGCCATCAGACAAGCGCCTGAGACCCTCGGCTGGCCTCGCTGTCACCAATGGCAGTCAGCGTGAGGCGTGCGGCCAGGGTCAGTTTTCGTTGGCGGTTGCGGTTGACGCGAGCCACTCGCCGATTCGTTCGTTGTGCTCGCCCAGCTTGGGTGCCGGGCGGGGCAGCACGGAACCGGTCAGCCTTATTGGCGATGCCAGGGTGGCGAACCCGTCGGGTTCGATGGCGACGAGTCCCCGTGCGCGGGCGTAGTCATTGGTGAGGGCATCTGTAACGGAGTAGACCTCCGACACGGGTACCTGGTGCTCCTGAAGCAGTGCCACTGCCTCCTCGGTGGTGCGGGTGCTGAGGGCGTCTTCCAAGGCTGCCCGGAATTCGGCGGTGTGCGTGTTCCGGCGTGTCTGTTCGCTGAACCTTTTATCGGTCAGCCAGTCTTCTCGTCCGAGGGTTTGGGTGAGCCGGGGGAACAGCCGGTCCCCTGCTATGGCGATAGCTACTGTCCCGTCCTTGGTCCGGTAGGTGCTGAATGGTGTGGACATGGCGTGGTCGTTGCCGCAGGCAGTGGGGTCTTCCCCGTGCAAGGCGCGCATTCCTACCGATTCCAGGATGGAGACCAGGCTGTCAAGCATGGCGATGTCGATGTGCTGGCCTTTTCCGGTCAGATGACGCTCCTGGAGGGCAGCCAGGGCGGCGGTTGCGCCGTAGAGCCCTGGGATGAGGTCGCCGAGGCTCACACCGACACGTGTGGGCTGGCCTCCAGGCCAACCTGTCACGGACATCAGGCCGCTCATTGCCTGGGCGATCAGGTCGTAGGCAGGGGCGTTGCGCAGGGGGCCGTCCTGCCCGAATCCGCTGATGCTGACCACTACGAGGCGGGGATTGACGTCAAGAAGGGTGCTGGCGGCGAGGCCAAGACGATCCATGACTCCTGGCCGGAAGTTCTCGATGACGACGTCGGAATTCCTGACGAGGTCCAGGAGCCTGGTCCGGTCCTCGGCGTCTTTGAAGTTCAGTGTGATGCCGTACTTGCTGCGATTGAAGAGCCGGTAATAGCCTGACTCTCCGTTCACGGTGGGGCCGAAGTGACGTGAGTTTCCGACCCGGATCTTCGGCTAGCTTCGAATCATGCCCCCGCGCCACAGACGGAAGAGTCCGCAGCCGGGGGCGTGGACAGGAACTCCCCTTCTCTGACAGCCCAGGAGGCCACCATGAGCCAGCACAAGACCCAGACAAACGATCTGCCGTATCCGACAGGGGACTTCTTCAACTTCGAAGGCCTGTTGCCCACTCACGAACGCGAACGGCTGCACGAAGTCAGAAGCTGGCTTGACGCCGAAGTGCGTCCCATCGCCACCGATTACTGGAACCGCAGCGAATTCCCGATGGAGCTGATTCCCAAGATTGCCGCCCTGGACATCATCAGCCCTGTCCGCAGACAGGGCCACTCGCATCTTTTTGCCGGCCTTCTGACAGCTGAAATTCACAGGGCCGACGCCTCAGTGGGAACCTTCATGAGCGGACAGGATGGATTATTCACAGGCTCGATAGAGTTGCTGGCATCGGAAGAGCAGAAGGCCGCGTGGCTGCCGGACATCTACGCCCTCAGGAAGACGGGCGTCTTCGCGATCACTGAACCGCTGGCCGGTTCAGATGTGGCCGGCGGCACCCGCACGACCGCGGTCAGGGACGGTGACACATGGGTCCTCAATGGCGAAAAACGCTGGATCGGCAACTCCACGTTCTCCGACTACGTGATCATCTGGGCCAAGGACGTCGATGACGAGCAGGTCAAAGGCTTCCTGGTTGACACCAAGACACCGGGATTCTCCGCGACGCTCATCCAAAACAGGATCTCCCTGCGCAGCGTCCAGAACGCTGACATCAAACTCACGGACCTACGGATTTCAGACGAGTTCCACCTCGCCGGGGCCAACAGTTTCCGTGACACCAACAAGGTGCTCAAATCCACCAGGGCCACCGTGGGCTGGCAGGCCGTCGGACTCCAGATGGCCGCCTTCGACGTCGCCAGGAAGTACGGCCGTCGAGCGCCACCAGTTTGGCAAACCCCTGGCCTCGTTCCAACTGATCCAGGAACAGCTCGTCACCATGCTCAGCAACTCCATGAGCTCCATGGGGATGATGGTCCGGCTCGCGCAGCTCGAGGACGCCGGAGAATCCAAAAACGAACACTCCGCAATGGCCAAGGCTTTCGCCACCAAGCGCATGCGCGAAACCGTCGCGCTGGGCCGTAGCATCCTTGGCGGCAACGGCATCGTCACCGAGTACGAGATGGCAAAAATCTTCTGCGACGCCGAAGCAATCTACACCTACGAAGGCACCTACGAGATCAACACACTTGTAGCCGGCCGAGCCATCACCGGCGTCGCAGCATTCGTCTAGGAAATGTGTGCTGGCTGGAGCGTTGACTACGGCCTGGCGGCGTCACCGGCGTCAAGACCCAGTCGGCCGATGATTTCCTGGGCTTCTTCCGCAGGCGTCGCGGAAACGCACAGGCTGATGAAGGTTTCGTCCTCCGTGGGCGCCTCGAGCGCGTCGAACTGGGACTCGAGCAGGGCCGGGGGCATGAAGTGCCCGTGCCGGGAGGCCAGCCGGTCCGAGATCCGGTCCTTGCTTCCCTCCAGGAAGACAAACACCACGCCCTCGCCCCGCAGGACGTCCCGGTAGCGCTTCTTCAGGGCCGAGCACGTGATGACGCCGGGAATCCCGGCCTCAGTGTGGGCCCGGATCCACTCGGCGATGATTTCGAGCCACGGCCACCGGTCCTCGTCAGTCAGCGGCTCGCCCGCCTGCATCTTGGCCACATTGGCCTGCGGGTGCAGGTCGTCGCCTTCCGCGAGATCCCAGCCGAGCCGGCCGGCCAGGAGACCGGCAACAGTTGACTTGCCCGATCCCGAGACCCCCATGATCACGAGAGCGGGTTGCTGCGCAGTCTTCGCCATCAAAGTCTGCCTTTCATGAATAAATATGATTTAAACAGAGGCCAGCTTATGGCAGAGGTCAGCTCGGGGCAACTCTAGAAACCGGCGATGGTCCCCGGGCCATTGACTGTGACGACGTGGAACGCCTCGGCACTGCGGCCGGCGGGCAGCCCGCCGCGCTGGGCGGTCCGGAGCATCAATCCACGCACGGTGCGTTCCATCGCCCCGGCGTCGGGATGCTGGCTGACGTGGATGTGGACGGCGGCGAGCTTGCTGTCCACCTGCTCCGTGACGTCCACGAAATGGTTTTCGCGTTCCTCGGGTCCGGCGAAGAGCCACAGCCACGGCAGCTTGTAGGCCTCAAGGCCGGCCCCGGCGAGCTCCGGGTAGGCGAAGGGATTCTCCAGCGCGGGATACACCGCACGGGTCACGGCCTCCCCCACGGCCAGGTGGTCGGGGTGGCTCTTCTGGAGCCGGCTCCAGTTGCGCTCGGGGTGCATGGAAAGCACGACGTCGGGCCGGAGCTGACGGATCAGCCGCACCACCTCCCGCATGACGTCATGGGTGGGCTCGAGGTAGCCGTCGCGCCGGTGCAGGTAGTGGATGTCCGTCACACCGACCAGAGCGGCGGCGCGGCGCTGCTCCTCATTCCGCAGCCGGACGATTTCTTCGCGCTGCTCCGGGTCGAAGCCGCCGGCGTCGCCGTCGGTCATGATGCAGTAGCTGACCTCCACCCCGGCGGCGGTCCAGGCGGCAATCGTGCCGGCGGCGCCGAAATCGATGTCGTCGGGGTGGGCGGTGAAACAAAGGACCCGCCCGATCCGGGAGCTTCCCGGGTCGAACGGGCTTTGCGCCGCACTGGCATTGGTGCTCAAAGTATCAGCCTCTGCGCTTTTTGATTTCTTCGGTGGCCTGCGGCAGGACCTTGAAGAGGTCCCCGACAATGCCGAAGTCGGCGATTTCGAAGACCGGCGATTCGGCGTCCTTGTTCACCGCCACAATCACCTTGGCGGTCTGCATCCCGGCCTTCTGCTGGATGGCGCCGGAGATGCCGGCGGAGATGTAGAGCTGGGGCGAGACGGTCTTCCCGGTCTGGCCCACCTGGGCGTCGTGGCCGATCCAGCCGGCGTCCGTCGCGGCGCGGGAGGCGCCGATGGCGGCACCCAGTGCGTCCGCGAGGTCTTCCACGGGTCCGAAGTTCCCGTCGACGCCGCGGCCGCCTGCCACCACGATCCGCGCCTCGGCAAGGTCCGGGCGCCCGCTGGCGGCCTTTTCGTTGCGCGCCGTGATGCGGGCGGACGCGGCTGTGGAAGTCCCCGGAACCTCAACCGTGACGCTCTCCGGTGCCGTGCCGGTGACGGCAGGCTCCGGTGTGATGCTGTTGGACTTGACGGTGAGCACGGCCACCGGCGTCGTGGCTTTCGCCGTCGTGGTGTAGGAACCGGCAAGCACGGACTTGTGGGCCGTTCCGTCCGGCTCCACGGCGACGACGTCGGTGATCACGCCGGCTCCGAGCTTGATGCCCAGCCGGGCTGCGATTTCCTTGCCGTCGGCCGAGTTTTCTGTCAGGACGACGGCGGCCCCGGAGGCCTGCACCGCGGCGGCCAGGTAGGACGCCTTGGGGCCCACAAGATAGGCGTCGAGGTCCTCGGCGGAAGGTCGGTAGACCACCTGCGCCCCGTAGGCCGCGAGGGCCGCCGCGACCTCGTCGTGCAGTTCACCGTTGAACGCGACGGCCGGCTCGCCGAGGGATCGGGCGATGGTGAGCAGCTCCAGGCTGGACTTCTTCAGCGCCTTGCCGGGATTGTCAATGAATACGATTACTTTTGCCATGTCTGATGATCCCCTTAGAGCAGCTTCTGGGCAGCCAGGAACTCGACCAGCTTGATGCCGGCGTCGCCTTCGTCGGTGATGATGGTGCCGGCGGTGCGCGGCGGCCGGGCTTCGGCCGTTTCGACGGCGGTCCAGGAACCGGACGGCCCCACCTGTGCAGGGTCGACACCGATGTCGGCCAGGGCCAGCGTGGTGATGGTCTTCTTCTTGGCCGCCATGATGCCCTTGAAGTTGGGGTAACGGGGATCGTTGATCTGGTCCGTGACGGAGACGAGGGCAGGCAGGGTGGCCTCGATGGTGTCCGCATGGGAGTCGCCGTCACGGCGGGCGGTGAGCTTGCCGCCGTCGAGCTCCAGCGAGGAGGCGAAGGTCACCTGGGGAAGGCCCAGGCGCTCGGCGAGCTGGGCCGGGACCAGGGAGGTCTCGCCGTCGGTGGAGGCCATCCCGGTGAGGATGAGATCGGCCGGGGCATCCGCTTCGAGGTGCCGGATGGCCGCGGCCAGCGCCAGCGAGGTTGCGGCCGCGTCGGAGCCGGCGAGCGCCTCGTCGCTGAGGTGCACCCCTTCCGTCGCGCCGATCTGGAGCGATTTCTTCACCGCGTTGACGGCACCGGCAGGGCCCATGCTCAGGGCGATCACCTTGTTGCCGGCCGCCTCGCCGCCGCGGGCCTCGATCAGCTGCAGGGCCGCTTCAAGGGCATATTCGTCCAGCTCGGAGAGGATGCTCTCGGAACGGTCAGTCGTGTAGCCGGTGCCGGTCAGATGCCGGTCGAACTGGGCGTCAGGGACGTGCTTGACCAGCACGATGATCTTCAAAGTCTCTTCCACTGTGTGTACAGCAGCCTTCCATGCGGGTGGACAGCCAGCCGGGTGGGGTCGTGGCCACGGAACGCCCGGGATGCCGGGTTGCTCCTAGCTAACCATATAGCGGGACCCCGGCGCGGCCTGGGTTAACGTCCATGTCAGTGCGGTGGAGGAACCGAAAAGGCCGGGCGGCACCTGCTGGTGCCGCCCGGCCTCCGGGGCTGTCCTACTGCTCGGCTGCCGCCCCGAGCGTCACGTCGAGTTGCTGCTCCTGGCCGTTGCGGAGCACCGTTACCTTTACCGTGGCACCGGCGGGCTGTTCCCGGACCGCGGCGGTCAGTTGGTTCGGATCGCTGACGGAGAGGTCCTGGAACTTCGTCACGACGTCGCCGACCCTGATGCCGGCCTTGTCCGCGGCGGATCCGGACTCAACGGTGGCGACTTCCGCTCCGACCGAGAAAGCGGAGGCCGAGGAGCTTGCGGTCTTGGGCTTCACGCTGACGCCGAACTGCCCGTGGGTGGCCTTGCCGCTGCTGATGATCTCCTGTGCGACCCGCTTGGCATGGTTGATCGGGATGCTGAAGCCGACGCCGATATTGCCGCTGCTGGTGGCGTCGCCGCCGGCCGAGGCGATCGCGACATTGACGCCGATGATCTCGCCCTTGGTGTTGACCAGGGCGCCGCCGGAGTTGCCCGGGTTGATGGCCGCGTCGGTCTGGATCACGTTGATGGAGATGGATCCCTGGTTTGCCGTGCTCTGGTTCTGCCCGCCGCCGGGAGGGGCGAACTGGAAGCCCTGGTCGCCGCCCTCTGAACTGTCGGCGCCGTCCTTGGGTGCTGCGGAGGAGGCGACGCTGATGGTGCGGTTGAGGGTGGAGACGATGCCGTCGGTGACGGTTCCCGTGAGTCCCAGGGGCGAGCCGATCGCGACGGCGGTGTCGCCTACATTGAGCTTGCCGGAGTCACCCAGCGTTGCCGGGACGAGTCCGGAGCCGTTCTGGATCTGGACGACAGCCAGGTCCGACAGCGGATCGGTCCCGACGATCTTGGCGTTGTAGACCTTGCCGTTGCTCGTGCGGACCTCGATCGTGGCATTGGCGGCCTTGCCGTCGAGGGTGACGACGTGGGTGTTGGTGAGGACATGGCCTTCGCCGTCGAGGATGATGCCGGAGCCGGTGCCGCCGTCACTGCCACTGGTTGCCTTGATGGTGACCACACTGGGTGAGGCCTTCACAGCCGCGGCGGTGATGGTGTTGACATCGTCCTTGTTGTTCACGATGACCGGGCCCGCCTGGGTGCTGCTGCCACTGCTCGAGGACGTCAAGGCACGGTCACCCAGCAGCTGCGTTGTCCCGGCGACGACGCCGCCGCCGACCAGCCCGGCGGCCAGGATGCTGGCAACGAGGGTGGGTACGCCGAAGGCTGCCTTGCGCTTTGGCGCGTTGGACGGTGCAGCGTACGGGGACTGCCCGTAGGGGGCCGGGTTGTGCTGCGTCTGGCTGTGAGGGGGCTGGCCGTGCTGGGGCTGGCCGTTTTGGGCCTGGCCATACTGCTGGCCGTGCTGGGCCTGGCCGTACTGGGAAGGATACTGCGGCTGGCCGTGCTGGGGCGGCCCGTAATGCTGGATCGGGGTGGGCGCAGCCTGTTCGCCGTAGAACGGCTGGCGCTGCGGATAGACCGGCGTTGGGGAGCCGTCTTCCGTCCGGTCGAGCGGGAGGGTCGGGTTCTCGTGCTCTGAGTCCGGCACCGGAGTGGCCGCCGGCTGCCCCGAAGAGCCCTCAGGCGGGGTCTCCGGTTCCCGGTTCTCTGGTGTTGCACCATGCGCTGGGTTCTCAGTCATAAGACTTCCTTTCATCCTCGTCTGCATTAACTATGGACGCTCTGACTGATACTAGAGCGGACATTTGCTGGGAGGTTCCTGAACGGCCGCAGGACAGACCGTGGTGGGCACGTTACAACCATTCAGCGCGTTTCGCTGGTGGCATATTCCCATCGGTGGACGGCCTATTGGGTGGACCATAGAATCAAATGGAATTGTCACAGCGACCTGCGGCTTTACTTCTGCGTGGGGGCGCTGCTGCATTCTATGACGACTGGTTCGGCCGAACCGGTCGCAGAAGTGCTGAAGGGTTGCACATGCGGTCTAAGTTGAAACGTTACCTCGCCGTTCTGGGCGTGGCCGGATTGCTGGCGCTTCCCGCCGCGCCGGCCCTCGCCGAAGATCCGGTGACCCTTGATCCGGTCACGAAGGTAGTTGACTCCGCGGGAGTCCTTGGCGGCAAGAAGGCGGACGTCGAAGCCGCCATCAAGAAACTCGGCACTGACCACGCGATGACCTTCCACGTCGTCTACGTCAAGAAGTTTGAGAACCCGAGCGACCGCGTCGCCTGGGCAAATGCGGTGGCCGACAAGGCAGGCCTGGGTGCGAACGCCATGCTGCTGACAGTTGCCACGGACACGCGCCAGTACCAGCTGAGCAAGCCGTCCAATAGCAAGATCACCAACGCGCAGCGCGACAACATCCGGGACAAAGCAGTGGACCCGCAACTCCGGAAGGGTGACTACGCGCAGGCCGCGATCGACGCCGCCGCAGCCATCGGCGATGCGGCCGGCGGCGGTGCCGGGAACGTTCCCTCGGATGGCGCAGGCAGCGCCGTACTTGTCGGCGTTGGCGTCGTTGCCGCAGGCGGCGCGGGCGCTTACCTCTACTTCCGCAACCGCCGCAAGAAGGCTGCCGCGGGAGCTGGGGCCGGCTACGGTCCGCAGGGCGCCGAGTTGGACCCGCTCGCCGGTCTCACTATCGAGGAACTGCGCCGCAAGAGCGGTTCGCTCCTGATCGAAGCCGACGACGCCATTAAATCCAGCGAACAGGAACTCGGCTTCGCGCAGGCACAGTACGGCGACGCCGCCGTCGGCAACTTCACCAAGGCGTTGCAGGATGCCAAGGGACACATGTCGGAATCCTTCAAACTGCAGCAGCAGCTCGACGACCACATCCCCGACACCGAGGAGCAGCAGCGCAGCTGGCTCGGCGAAATCATCCGCCGTTCCGAGGCCGCCCTGGCATCCCTGCAGGAGCAAAAGGCCGACTTCGATTCGCTCCGCGAACTGGAGAAAAACGCCCCGCAGGCGCTGGCCGCGGTCAGCGCAGGGGCGGAGCAAGCCGAAACCAAGATCGCCAGCGCGGAACAGTCGCTGACGGAGCTGCGTGCCAAGTATGCCGAGAGCGCGCTGGTTCAGGTAGCCGACAACATCAGCCAGGCCAAGGAGCGGCTGGAGTTCGTGAAGAACGCCTCGGCCACGGCCCGGGAGAAGCTCGGCGCCAGTGAGGGCAGCCTCGCGGCCGTGGCTGTCCGGGCGGCCGAAGAGAGCCTGCACCAGACCAATGTGTTGATTGACGCTATCAACAAGGTCGCCGGGAATCTGGACGAGGCCCGCACCGGACTGGAGTCCGCGGTCGTTGACACCTCGCAGGACCTGGCGCAGGCCCGCGCCATGATCCAGTCCGGGGCTCACGCGGAGCTCGCGGGCCCGGTCGCCGCGGTGGAAGCCGCACTGGCGAGGGTCAAGGCGGAGATCCAGGGCGGCAAGATCGATCCGATCGCCACCCTGGAGCGGGTGGAAGCGGCGCACCAGTCGCTGGATGCATCCCTTACAGGGATCCGCGACCAGCAGGAGCAGGCCCGCCGTGCGCAGTCCTCGCTGCAGCAGAGCATCATGTCCGCGCAGGCCCAAATCAGCGCGACCTCCGACTACATCACCGCCCGTCGTGGCGGTGTAGGCACCGAGGCGCGCACGCGCCTCGCGGAGGCCCAGCGGAATCTGGACTATGCCCTGTCCATCTCCCGTAACGACCCGGTCACGGCCCTGCAGTACGCGCAGCAGGCCCATTCCCTGGCGGCGCAGGCAGCCCAACAAGCACAGTCCGATGTCGACCAGTTCGGCGGCTACGCCAACCAAGGCCAGGGCTACGGCCGCGGGGGGATGTTCGGCGGCGGCGGAGGTGGCGGCCTGGGCGGCGCCATCCTCGGCGGCATCCTGATCAATTCCATTCTGCACGGCGGTGGCGGAGGCGGCGGCTGGGGCGGAGGCGGCGGCTCCGGCGGAGACTTCGGTGGCGGCGACTCCGGTGGAGGCTGGGGCGGCGACTTCGGCGGCGGCGGCGACTTTTAACGCTTAGACTACGCGCCGGCAGGGACGCTCTGGCCGGCGGATAGAAGCAGTACATTCACTGTTCACTGAATTCAGTGGGAACCACTGAGCAGGACGAAAGGTAACACCATGAAGCAGTCCATTTTCGGCCGCATGGCGCAGCTGGCGAAGGCCAACATCAACTCCTTGCTGGACCAGGCTGAGGACCCGCAGAAGATGCTGGATCAGATGGTCCGGGACTACACGAACAACATCGCTGAGGCCGAGTCCGCGGTGGCCCAGACCATCGGCAACCTGCGTATGCTCCAGGATGACTACCACGAGGACATCAAGAACGCCCAGGACTGGGGCAACAAGGCCCTCGCCGCGTCACGCAAGGCCGACGAGTACCGCGGCAAGGGTGACGCGACCGACGCCGAGAAGTTCGACAACCTCGCCAAGGTGGCACTGCAGCGCCAGATGTCCGCGGAAAACGAGGCAAAGTCCGCCGAGCCCAGCATCGCTTCCCAGACCGAGGTCGTGGACAAGCTCAAGCACGGCCTGGACCAGATGAAGGGCAAACTCAACGAGCTCACCAGCAAGCGCAACGAGCTGGTGGCCCGCTCGAAGACCGCTGCCGCCCAGACCCAGGTGCACGATGCCCTCAAGAGCGTCGACTTCATGGATCCCACCTCAGAGGTGGGCCGCTTCGAAGATAAGATCCGCCGCGAAGAAGCCAAGGTCCGTGGCCAGCAGGAACTCTCCGCCTCCAGCCTCGATGCGCAGTTTAATTCGCTCGAGGACCTCGGCGAGCAGACCGAAATCGAGGCGCGGCTCGCCGCCCTGAAGTCCGGCGGCTCCCCCGCAGCCATTGGCGCAGGCGAGCGCAAGGCGGCCGGCTCCACGGTCGACGAAGCCGACTTCGACAAGCTCTAGGCAGCTCGCCGGCGGACTTCCGCCGGCCGCTCCCGCCGGCCCCGAGGCCGGGTCCTCGCGTATCGTCAGCAGTTGTGGACGACTCGGGGGGCCCGGCCTCTGCTGTGCCATGTGCCGTGCCATGCCGGCGGCGGCGCGCGTACTGTCGATTCATGTCTGAGGGATCCACGTCTTCGACCCCTGTCTGGCTCCGCGATGACCTACACCTGGATGACAATCCGGCCCGCTCCGAAGCGGCCTCGCTCGAAGGCCCCCTCACCGTTGTCTACGTGCTGGACGAAGCTTCCCCCGCCGCGCGCCCCTCGGCGGAGCACGGCATCAACGCGGTGAGCCTCCAGGCCAACCTCCTGTTCGAGCCGGGGACGGTGACGCCCTGCGCGGGCGGACCCTACAGGCTCTTTAGGACCCTACAGGCTCTTCACCCGGTTCTGGAGGGCGTGCCTGGCCACCATTGAGCCTAGGGTCCCACCGGACGCCCCGGCGGCTCCCCTCGCCCGCCCGGGGCACCACGGGGCAGCTGCCGGCCGGCGAGCGGCTGGAGAGCTGGGGGACTGCTCCCCCGAAGGCCGGACTGGAGCGCCGGATTGCCGCGACCTGGACCCGCGCGAGGCTGGCGCCCATAGGAGGCTCGAGGTTTTCATCGACGGACCGGCACCTCGCTGTACCGGGCAGCGAGAGCGGAGCGCAAGAAAGGCCCGGATCTCAGATCCGGGCCTTTCTCTTCTTCCTCAGTTGCGGGGACAGGATTTGAACCTGTGACCTCTGGGTTATGAGCCCAGCGAGCTACCGAACTGCTCCACCCCGCGTCGCTTGATCAACACTACCCTACTTTGCCGGGCCCCCGGACCACAGACCCCATGCCCGGACCTTCACGCTCCGGGCACACCATCCGGCGGGGGGGCTGGAACCACGGCAAGGCGTTAAAGCAGAGGGTCCGGAGCACTGTTTCCAGCGTTCCGGACCTTCTCCTCAGTTGCGGGGACAGGATTTGAACCTGTGACCTCTGGGTTATGAGCCCAGCGAGCTACCGAACTGCTCCACCCCGCGTCGCAAGATCAACTCTACCTGCCGGTGAACTTGAGGCCAAATCGAGGCGACGTGATGTGCCTCTCGCGCGCCAGGGACGGTGCCCGGATCCCTGGCGCCGGCACGCGCCGGCAGGTTCGCGCGCCTGGCCCGGCTAACATTGGCAGAACCAAAGAAGGCCGGGCCCGCGCCCCCGATGGAGCGCGAACCCGGCCGTCAACCGTTAGCTGTCAGATCCTCGGCGTCAGCTGCTCGGCGTCGGCGCCGGCGTGGCCGAGGGAGCGACGGACGGCGCCGGAGCCGGCGTGGCGGCGAGCTTGCCCTCGGCGTCGAGCGCCTTCTGCAAGGCCGCCGCGAGCCGCTTCTGCTGGTCGCCGTAGGCGGCAAAGTCGCCCTTGGCGAGGGCATCCTGGCCGGCCTTGATGGCCGCGTTGGCGTCGTCCAGGGCAGCCTTCAGCTCCGCTTTCGCGTCCACCGTTCCCGTGGCCGGCGGCGTGGAACCGTCCGGAGCGGGAGTGGCCGGAGTCTGCCCCTTGTTGGCCGAGTCACCGGCCGTTGCCCCCGAGTTCCCGCCGAACAACTGGTTCAGCGCCTCATCCAGGGTGGGGGCGAACCCGATCTTGTCGCCGAACGCCACCAGGACGCGCTGCAGGGTGGGGTACGAGGTCTCACCCGTTGACCTCAGGTAGACGGGCTGGACGTAGAGCAGACCGCCACCGACCGGCAGCGTCAGCAGGTTGCCGTTGAGCACCGCCGACGCTCCCTGGCGCAGCAGGTTCAGCGCCTGCGAGACAGTGGGGTCGGAGTTGAACTTGTTCTGCGCCTGGCCGGGGCCAGGCACCTGGGCTTCCGGCGGAATCTGCAGGAGCCTGAGCTGGCCGTAACTGTCGGCCTTCACGCCCTTCTGGTTGCCGGCGTCGGAATCCGCAGCGAGGAAGCCGTACATCACGTTGCGGGCGGTGTTGTTGACCACCTGCGGAATGAACGAGGACGTCAGCTGGAAGGCCGGCTTGTCCTGGTCCGGCATCTTCAGCGACATGTAGAACGGCGGCTGCTTGACCTCCTCCTTGACCGTGGGGTCGTTCGGGACGGACCAGGCGTCAATATTGGTGTAGAAGCTGTCCGCCTGGGTGACGTGGTAGCGGCCCAGCAGCTCACGCTGGACCTTGAACAGGTCCTCCGGGTAGCGCACGTGGCTCATGAGCGCGCCGGACATTTCCGAGAACGGCTTCAGCGAGGTCGGGAAGATGTTCTGCCAGGCCTTCAGTACCGGATCCTGATCGTCCCAGGCGTAGAGCGTCACCGAGCCGTCATAGGCATCCACGGTGGCCTTGACCGAGTTGCGGATGTAGTTGACGGAGCTGTTCGGCAGGGCAACCGTGCGGTTCGCGGCGGTCTGCGAGTCGGCGGTAGCGGCGGAGAGCTGCTCCTGCTGCGAGTACGGGTAATACTGGCTGGTGGTGTACCCGTCCACGATCCACTTCACGCGGCCATCGACCACAGCCGGGTAGGCGTTGCCGTCAACCGTCAGGTAGGGGGCGACTTTCTCGACGCGGTCCCGCGGGTTGCGGTCGTAGAGGATCTGCGACTCGGCGTTCACCCCGTCGGAGAGCAAGAGGTCGGAGGACTGGAACTTGATCGCGTAGAGGATCTTGTTGAAGAAGCTGCCCACGTTCGGGCCGCCGTTGCCGGTGAAGGTGTACTGCGTTTCGCCGCCGCCTTCCTTGGCGGCCGGGCGGTCCTGTTCGCGGTGCGGGGCGCCGTCGGGAGCACCGACGATCGAGTACTCGGGCGAGTTTTCGCCGAAGTAGACCCGCGGCTGGTACGTCGAATCGTTGCCGAGCACACCCGTGGAGGGGATGCCGGCCTGCAGGAAGTCCGGCTTGCCGTCCACGGTGAACTTGTTGCCTTTGGCGGCGACGACACCGTAGCCGTGGGTGTAGACAACGTGGCGGTTCAGCCACGACTGCTGGTTGGTGGCGAGGCCCTCCGGGTTCAGCTCACGGACAGCGATCACCGTATCCTGGATCTTGCCGTCGACTTCGTAGCGGTCCACGTTCAGGGCACTCGGGAACTGGTAGTACGGCCGGAACTGCTCCAGCTGGGAGAACGCATCCGAAATCAGGTTCGGATCCAGCAGGCGGATGTTGGCCGTGGTCTGTGCGTCCGGGGCCAGGGCGCCCGTGGTGGCGGTGGTGGTGGCGTTGTACCGCTTCTCCTGGACCTTGTCCAGGCCGTAGGCGGCACGGGTCATGCTGATGTTCCGCTTGATGTATTCGTTTTCCAGCGTCTGCTCCGAGGGACGGACCTGGAACTGCTGAATCACCCAGGGGTAGACGCCGCCGGCGAGGATCGACGTGATGACGAGCATGGCGGTGCCGATCACGGGCAGCCGCCACTTGCCGATCACAGCGGCGACGATGAAGAGCACGGCGACGAGCACCGCGGCCACGGCCAGGATGGACTTGGTGGGGATGACTGCGTTGACGTCCGTGTACAGGGCGCCGGCCCAGCGTCCGCCGCTGTTCTGCACGGAGGAGTAACGGTCCAGCCAGAAGTTAACGCCGAGCAGCAGCAGGAAGGCCGCGCCGGTGACCGCCAGGTGGATCTGGGCGGCCCGGCTCGTGAAGATGCCGCGCTCCATGATCCGGATGCTGCCATAGAGGTAGTGCGTGAGGATGCCGGCGATACCGGCGACGATCGTGACGCTGATCAGGAAGCCGGTGACGAAGCCGAAGAACGGCAGGGTCATCAGGTAGAAGCTGATGTCCAGCCCGAACAGCGGATCGTTCTGGCCGAAGGGCTCCTGGTTCAGGAACAGCAGCACCTTCTGCCACTGGCTTGCGGCGGCGCTTCCGGCGAACAGGCCGAACAGGATGGGCAGCCCGATCATGACCACGCGGCGGACCGGTTCCAGCTGGACCTGGTAGCGGTTGAGGTTGTCCCGGATGTCCGAATCCGGGGCGTAGACGGGACGCGCGTGGTAGGCGATCCGGATGGCGAAAAATACCGCGGCGAACATGACGGCGAAGCCGGCCAGGAAGAGAATAATGCGCGCCAGATTCTCGGTCAGGAAGACTTCAAAGAAGCCGAGCTGCTGGTACCACAGGACGTCCGTCCAGACATTGGCGAAGAAGATGAACCCGACCACGATCAAGGCGACGACGATCAACGTCGGCGTCAGTGCGCCTCGTCGAGTCTGCGGTCTTTCGGGCGGGACGGTGCTGGCGGGACGGGACAAACTCGGTACCTCATAGCTGGTCGTGAGTTGCTGGTTTTAGTTATCAGTCGGTGCGGGTGATGGAGCGTTGCTGCATTGTATCGGCAGCGGGCACCGCCGGGGAGGGCGGAGACGGCCGTCATAGGTGCCACGAGTGGCGGCGGAGCTTAGTTCCGCGGCCAGTCTAGTTGCTGGAGCAGGCGGGAAGCGCGGATGTGTCGGTGCCCGACGCCGCCAGCTCGACGGCCTTCCGCGCCTCGGCCAGATTCTCCACCTTGACCACCTGCAGACCGGCCGGAATGTGCCCGAGGACCTCATCGCAGTTCGCGGAGGGCGCCAGGAACAAGGTGGCCCCGCCGGACCTGGCCCCTTGCATCTTCTGCCCGATGCCGCCGATCGGTCCCACGGCGCCGTCGGGGGTGATGGTTCCGGTTCCGGCGATGTGTTTGCCTCCGGTCAGATCCCCGGGGGTTACCGTGTCGACGATCCCGAGGGCGAACATCATTCCCGCACTGGGACCGCCCACCTTATCGAGCGAAATTTTGACCTCGAAGGGGAACGTGAACTTGTACTGCAGCAACACGCCCAGGATGAATTTACCCGTCGGGGCCTTGGTCGGCGTGATGGTGACCGGAACGCTGTTGCCGCCACGGTCGACGGCGACCGTCACCGGAGCCCCGTTGCCTGCAGCCAGTTCCGCCTGGACGACGCTCAGCGCAGTGATCGGCTTGTTGTTGATGGAAACCAGCACGTCGCCTTCCTGCAGGTTTCCGCTTGAGGCGGAGTCCTCCGGGATCCCGGCGATCTGCAGTTTCTGTTCGAACGGGATGTTGAGTTCCTTGAGGGCCGAAGCGACGGCGTTTTCCTGCGAGGTGGTCATCGCGACGGCACTCTCCTGCTGGGACTGCTCCTTGGTCACGCCGCGCGGGAAGATCAGTTCCTCGGGGTACACGGCCTTGGCACCGTCGAGCCAGGCGGAGAACGCCTCGAAGACGCTGACGGGCCCGTTCGGGCCGCCGTCGACGTAGACGGTGGTGAGGTCCAGGTTGCCCTTCGCGGGAAAGCTCTCGTGCCCGGTGACGCTGATGACGGGTTTGCCGTTCTCATCGCCGAGGGTATTGAACGTCGGTCCGGGAGATTCGACCACGTACGGGACGGGCAGGCTCACCGCAGTAATGCCCAGCGCCAGCGCCAGCAGGCCTGAGACCAGCATGGCCGAGGACCGCTTGTCCTTGTTCCGGGGTGGACGCGGCCCGCTGAGGAGGGCCCTGCGGCCCCGGGTGTTGCCGGCCGTTGGTTCGCTGGCGGGCTGCTCACCCTGGGTAATCGTCAATGAAGGACCTCTCCGTGCCGGCGCCCGGGACCTTGCGGCACCCGTGAACAGCGCGCCGCCGCCGCCGCCTCGGCCGCGGCTGCCGCCTGCAAATATTCCAGCCTCTAACACTACGCGCTCACCCGCCGGGACGGCTCTGCGACAGGAGTCTTTGCCTAGAGCGAACGGGGCACACTTTCGGCAGACAGCCCCTCTTGCCGCGGGGTACCGTGAAGTGGAGAAGCAGCCACACCGACGATCGGCGGGATCATGACCTCCAACCCACTCAATCCGTCCAATGGTGACGAGGAACCCAAGGATCCGCTGGCAGAGATGCTGAAGAACCTGATGGGCGGCCAGGGCATGGGGAATATCGACCCCGCGGAACTCGCCAAGGCCGCCGGGCTACCCGACGACCCGAACCTCCTCGCCCAGATGTTCTCGCAGGTCCAGGCGATGATGAGCGCCTCCTCGGACGGCCCGGTCAACTGGCAGCTCGCGCATGAGAATGCCCGGCGGGTGGCCGCGAGCGGCTCGGACCCCTCCGTCACCGCCCAGCAGACCCGCGAAGTGGATGAGGCCCTGCGCCTCGCCGAACTGTGGCTCGACCAGGTCACCGGGCTGCCGGCCACCGGACTGATCGGCCGGGCGTGGTCCCGCGCCGAGTGGGTCGAGGAGACCCTGGGGACCTGGAAACGGCTGACCGAGCCGGTCGCGAACAGCGTCGCGAACGCGCTCTCCTCCGCGATGACCGAACAGATGCCCGAAGAGATGAAGTCTATGATGGGCGGCGCCTCGTCGATGCTGCAAAACATGGGCGGCGCGATTTTCGGCATGCAGCTGGGCCAGGCCATCGGCGCCCTGTCCGCCGAAGTGGTCAGCTCCACGGACATCGGTGTGCCGCTGGCCGACCTGGAAATGGCGTTGCTGCCTTCCAACGTGGCAAAGTTCGGCGAAGGCCTCAGCCTGCCGGAGAACGACATCCGGCTGTTCCTCGCCGTCCGCGAAGCCGCCCATGCCCGGCTCTTCGTCCAGGTCCCCTGGCTGCGGGGACACCTGCTCGGCGCGATCGAGGCGTACGCCCGCGGCATCCACATCGACACGTCCAAAATCGAGGAACTCGCCCGGGAGCTGGACCCCAGCAATCCCGAGGGCATCCAGGAGGCCCTGTCCCAGGGCGTCTTCATGCCCCAGCGCACCCCCGCGCAGGATCAGGCACTGGAGAAGCTGGAGACGGCCCTCGCCCTCGTGGAGGGCTGGGTTGATGAACTGACCTGGGCCGCCACCCAGAAGCTGCTGCCCTCTGCCGGGGCACTCCGCGAGACCGTCCGGCGGCGCCGCGCCACCGGCGGCCCGGCCGAACATGCGTTCTCCTCCCTCGTGGGCCTGGAACTGCGTCCGCGCCGGCTGCGGGAAGCCGCCACACTGTGGGCCTCGCTCAAGGACGAACGCGGCATCGATGGCCGCGACGCGATCTGGCAGCACCCCGACCTGCTTCCCACCGCGGAAGACCTGGACGACCCGCAGGGCTTCAGCGGCCGCCGCAAGCTTGCCGAGGCGAGCGACACCGAGGTTGACGACGCACTGCAGAAACTGCTCAGCGGCGGCTTCGACGAGCCCGGGGAGAAACCGGCCGACGGTGATGACGGCGAACCTGGGACTCAGGAACACGGCCCGGGCGAATCCCCTGAAGACGGCCCAAGCCCCAAGTCCTAATATGTAGGACTGTTTGTCCGTCGCCCGTGGAGAAGCTGGCCCCGGCCGGAACTTCGGTTCCCGCCGGGGCTTTCTCATGCCCGCCGCTGTGCCGGTCAGGTCGGTGGACTCGCCGGTGTCCGCCAGTGTCCGGCATCAATCGACGTCGTCGGTGTCGTCTGTGTCGTCTGTGTCGTTTGTGTCGTTTGTGTCGTCTGTTTCATCGGCGCCGCCGGGCGTCAGGCCGCGCGAGGTCGCGAAAGAGACGCCTTCCAGGAAGGCCTTGGCGCGCTGCGTTTTCGGGTACGCCTCCAGCAGCCGCCAGAACGCGGCATTGTGGCCAGCGACGAGCAGGTGCGCCAGTTCGTGGAGCAGCACGTAGTCAATGACCCACGGCGGCATGGCCTGGAGCTTGTCCGAGAGCCGGATGGACCCGTCCGACGGCGTCGCGGATCCCCAACGTGAGTTCTGGTTGCTGACCCAGCGGACCGAGGACGGGACGGCGCGGCCGCCGAAGTACTTCGCGGACAGATCGGCGGCATGCGCGGCCAGGGCAGCATCACTGCGGGGGCGGCGCTTGCCCGCGCCGCGGTTCCCCCGCTCTCCCTGGAGCCGGAGCTTTTCGAGCATCCGGTGCACCCACTCCCGCTCCTGGGTACGGGTGAAGGAGGCCGGAATCGCGACCACGGCGGTGCCGTTCTCCCAGAAGGCGGCGACCGTCCGGCGCCGGCGGGCGGACCGGCGCACTTCCACCGGGGCGCCGTCGGCCGTGGTCAGCGGGACAGCCGCCGGGGTTGCGGGTGACGGCGCACGGTTACCGGACCGGCGGGCAGCATCGCCCGCCATCAGAGGCTGGTGCTTTCGACGAGCACTGCCAGCACGGCTTCGCCGTATTTCTCCAGCTTCGACGGGCCGATGCCGGCGAGCTTGGCCAGCTGTTCGAGGGATTCCGGCCGGGCCTCGGCGATCGCGGTCAGCGTGGCGTCGGTGAAGACCACGAAGGCGGGGACGTCCGCCTCGAGGGCCACGTCCTTGCGCCACTGCCGGAGCGCATCGAAGGTCTGCTCCTCGTACGTGGGAGGGCACTGGTTGCAGCGGCCCACCTTGCGTTCCGCACCGGAGGAGAGCATGGTCCCGCAGACCCGGCACGACGCCGGAACGGCGGCCTTCCGGCGCGGCGCCGCGCCCTTGCCACGGACGGAGGAGCTCGCCACGGAGTCCGGGCGCAGCCCGTCCAGGAAGCGCGAGGGCTTGCGGTTCGCCCGTCCGCCCGGCGTCCTCGCGGTGGACCAGGACAGGAACAGGTGCTCCCGGGCGCGGGTGATCCCGACGTACAGCAGGCGGCGTTCCTCGTCCACGGACTCCGGGCTGTCGGCGAAGGAGATCGGCATGAGCCCCTCGCTGAGCCCCACGAGGAAGACGGCATCCCACTCGAGGCCCTTGGCGGAGTGCAGCGAGGCCAGGGTCACGCCCTGGACGGTCGGGGCATGCTGGGCGAGGGAGCGTTCCTGGAGCTCGTTGACGAAGTCTGAGAGGCTGAACTGCTCCCCGCGGGTAACGACGAGCTCGTCGGCGAGCGCCACGAGGGCCGCGAGCGATTCCCAGCGTTCCCGGAGGGCGCCGCCGCTGTGCGGTGCGGCGTCCGTGTAGCCCAGCGAGGCGACGATGTCGCGGACCAGCTGGCCGAGCGGCTCGGGCGTGGCGGTCTCGGCGACGGCGCGGGTGGCTGCCCGGAGCTGGAGGATGGCGTCGCGGACTTCCTTGCGGGCGAAGAAGCGTTCCCCGCCGCGCAGCTGGTAGCCGATTCCCGCCGAGGCCAGGGCCTGTTCGTAGGCTTCGGACTGCCCGTTGGTGCGGAACAGCACGGCGACCTGGCTCGCCGGGGTACCGGCGTCGAGCAGCTCGCGGACCTTGAAGGCGACCGTGGCGGCCTCGGCCTCGTCGTCGGAGCATTCAGTGAACTGCGGGACGGGCCCGGCGGGGCGCTGCGCCACGAGCTGCAGGGGCGTGGCCCAGGCGGCATCCGCGGCGGGGCCGCCGCTGCGCCGGCCGGCCAGCAGATCGTTGGCCAGCTTCACCACCTGCGGGGTGGACCGGTAGTCGCGGATGAGCTTGACAACATTGGCTTCCGGGTACATCGCCTTGAAGCCGAGCAGGTGCTTCGGCGAGGCGCCGGTGAACGAGTAGATCGTCTGGCTGGCGTCGCCGACCACACACAGCTCGTCGCGGCCGCCCAGCCACAGTTCCAGCAGCCGCTGCTGCAGCGGCGAGACGTCCTGGTACTCGTCGACAACGAAATGCCGATACTGCTCACGGACGGTGGCCGCCACCTTGGGATCCTCCTGCAGGATGCCCACGGTGATCAGCAGCACGTCCTCGAAGTCGATCACGTTGCGGTCTGTCTTGACGTCCTCATAGGACTGGAATACGCGGGCGACGGCGGTCAGGTCGAAGCCGCCCGGATTCCCGCGGCCCTGGGCTTTTTCCAGGTAGTTGGCCGGTGTCAGCATGGACACCTTGGCCCACTCGATCTCGGAGGCCAGATCACGGATGGACGCGCGGTCGGTACTGAGCCGGAGCCGGCGGGCCGCCTCGGCGATCATCTGGGCCTTGTGGTCCAGCAGGTTGGGCAGCGCCCCGCCGATGGCCTGCGGCCAGAAGAACTGGAGCTGACGCAGTGCCGCGGCGTGGAAGGTGCGGGCCTGGACGTTTCCGACGCCGAGGTCCCGGAGCCTGCTGCGCATTTCGGCCGCGGCCCGTGAGGTGAAGGTGACGGCCAGGAGCCGCTGCGGGCTGTAGACGCCCGAGTGCACGCCGTAGGCGATGCGGTGGGTGATGGCGCGGGTCTTGCCGGTACCGGCTCCCGCCAGTACGCACATCGGCCCCTGCAGGGTGCTCGCCACCTCGCGCTGCTCGGCGTCGAGGCCGCCCAGGATGCGCTCCTCGAGGGAGCGGTTGTCCGGTGCGTGTGGTTCCGGAACGGGGCCGTCGCCGGGGTTCCCGGCGTCGGCCTGGAGGCCGGGGAAGGTGCTGGTGTTCACGTTCTCTGTCGTCACTTCTTTAGTAGATCGAGGGCGGGCGGTGCGGGGCAGCGCGCCCGCGGAGGGCGTTCGCCTCATTCGGGTTCCGGGCGGTCCCGGATGACGCCGCCGTACCAGTGCTCGATCAGGGCCCGGGCAATGGAGAGCCTGCTGGAAATGACGATTTCGCCACTGAGCACCGCGGCCTGCAGTTCGCTCCGGCTGAACCAGCGGGCCCTGGTGACCTCAACGCCGTCGGGCGTGGCCTCGGTGTCCTGGGTCATGGCGGTGAACCCGAGCATCAGCGAGGCCGGAAAGGGCCACGGCTGGGATCCGAGGTACTGGGACGCGGTGACCCGGACGCCGACCTCCTCGCCGATCTCCCGGACCACGGCCTGCTCCAGCGACTCCCCGGGTTCGACGAAGCCCGCGAGTGTGGAGTAGTTCCGGGCCTCGGGGGGACCGCCGCCGCCGAGCAGGAGGCGGCCGTCGGCGCCGACCACCGTCACGATGATGGCGGGATCGGTGCGCGGGTAGTGCTCGGAACTGTCCACGGGGCAGCGGCGCACCCAGCCGCCGGCTTCCGGCTGGGTAGCGGCGCCGCAGCGCGGGCAGTGGGCGTGGCTGGCATGCCAGTTGGCGATGGCACTGGCTTCGATGAAGAGGGCGGTGTCCGTCGGGTTCAGCCGGGCAGCAACGTCCCGGAAACCGGCCCACTGCGCGCCGCCGGGGATACCGGCGATGTGCGCTTCAAACTCCTCGGCCTGGACCTCGAACTGCCGTGGAAGGATAAAGAGGACCAGCTGGGTGCCCGCCTCGAGATCCGAACCGGATAGGGCCGAGCCAAGGTAGATCAGCTGCTCCGGGGCGTAGACGGTGTCCCGCAGGTGGTCCGCCAGCTCGGCCGCATCGAGGAGGACCAGGCTGTCGCCGTCGATGAGGGCCTGCCGGCCGGAGAGCACCACGGCCCGCGCGGTTCCGGCGGCGAGGAGGTCTTCGACCATTCCCGGCTTCATCCGGGCCGCGGATCCGCGGTCGATCAGCGCGGGTCGCACCGGCAGGACGGTGTCCTGCAAGTGGTTCGCGGGGATACCCGGTGCCGGCGCGGTTGGCGCGTCCACCTGTGGTTGGCTCCCGGACGGTTGGTTCCCGGACGGTTTGTTTCCGGACACCGGTGACTCCGCAAGACTCATGTACCCACCGTACTGACTCCCGCCGACAATTGACATTTTCCCGTGGCGTTTGCGGGCGCGGTCACGCCCCTCGGTGACCGCGGGCACGGAGTGGTTCGCCGGCTGAATTCCGGGCGCTGTTTTATTCCCGAATTTGTTCCCGATCTGGAGACTCGCCGTGGTGCATCGCCGTCTTGGGCGCTGCTCAATCTACCGTGGAAGCGTGAGAAGAAAACCAATCGAACTGGCAGCTGTGGCAACCGCGGCAGTCCCCGGGCTGACCCCGACCGCCGTTAGCTCTGCGCCCGACGATCCGGCAGACTTCGATTCGGCTCTCCTCCTGGACTCCGAAGGCAAACGCTGGCGCGTCCGCTCCCCCCGGCACGCCGAAGCCAGTGCACGGCTCGAAACGGAATTCATGGTGCTGCGGGCCTTTGTTCCCGCGATCCGGGCCGAACTCCCGTTCCTGATGCCCACAGTGGCGGGCACCGTCCGGCAGGGCCCTCTCAGCACCTTCGTGTACTCCCATTTGGGCGGGTCCACCCGGTCCGTCGAGGAACTCAGCGAGGGTTCCGCGGCCCTGGCAGGGGAAATCGGGGCGGCCATGGCTGCCATCCATGATCTGCCTCACTCCCTCGTCAGCAACGCCGATCTGCCGAGCTACACCCCCAACGAGTTCCGCCAGCGCCGCCTCAACGAACTCGACCAGGCCGCGACCACGGGCAAGATCCCGCCGCTTCTGCTGCGGCGTTGGGAACACGCGCTGGAGGACGTGTCGCTGTGGCGGTTCAACCCCTGCGTCGTCCATGGCGATCTGCACGAGGACAATCTGCTGGTCGACGGCGAGCGAGTGACCGCAGTGACGGGCTGGACGGACTTGCGCATCGGCGACCCTGCCGACGATATGGCCTGGCTGGTGGCCTCGAACGAGCAGGACTTTGTGGATGCGGTGCTGGAGCACTACACCTCCAGCCGGCGGGACGCGCCCGATGCCCACCTGCTCCGCCGCGCGGCGCTGTCCGCGGAATTTGCCCTGGCCCAGTACCTCGTCAAGGGACTCTCCGCCGGGAACCAGGACATGATTGACGAGGCTGATTCGATGCTCATGTCGCTGGCCGACGACGTCGCGGAACACGGCGGACAGCCGATCAGCGTGGAGCCGTTGCCCCAGCCGGCAGCCCCGCCCGGCCCCGGCCAGCCGGCGGATAAGGAGCCGGAGCGCATTCCGGGGCCGCAGAGCATTCCGGGGCCGGCCGTGAGCAAGGTGACGCTGCTCGCCCCGGATTCGGTGTCCGGCCTGGCTGCTGTTCCGACGGGCAGTGCTGCCGTCCAGGTGACACCGATCCCTCTTGACGAGATCAACAACGACGAGATCAACAACGACGAGATCAACAACGACGAGGACGGGAACAGCGGCGGCGAAGCGGCGGCAGGGATCAAGGTGGAGCCTGCCGGCACCGGCGAGGAGCCTGCCGACGCTAACGGCGAGACGGCCGACGAAGACGAGACGGCCCACGAAGACGAGGCCGCCAGCGAAGACGAGGCCGCCAGCGACGACGACCCTGACCTGACGGCCACTGAAGCGGGCCAGGCCGAAGGCCAGACCAACGATGCGGGCGACGGGGCTCAGGATGGGGCTCCGAAGGGCCTGGCCGGCGCCGACTCCCCCGGGACGGCATCTGGCGGGGTCGAGTCCCCGCAGGCGGCCGTGGTCGCTGCAGCCGGCGACACCTCAACGCAGTCGATCGGCGTCGTCGGGTCGCCCGCGCCCGACGAGGACGTCTCGACCACCGCGCTGACGGTCGTTGAGGCGAAGTCGCACTAGTGGGCATTTTCGTTGGTTCGTCGGGGGTTAGGTCCAGGCGCTGGGGTCGTTGAGGTAGAGGCCGCAGGCGGTGTCGCGCCAGGCCATCACCGGCGGCGGTTTCAAGGACCTCGACCAGCCGGCCGGTCGACCGGAATACACCACCGGCCTCAACCACTAGCTGCTACGCCTGAGCAGCCACGAGCACGCACCGGCAGCCTGACCCCGACGACCTCAGCGAAAATGACCACCGGACAGGACATGCCCCGCGCCGGGGCCGGCGGATGGACATATTCCGGTCATGCCCTGTCCCCGGGGCGAAGACTGGACATGTCCTCCCGGGGAAGTGGCCCGACGCCCCCAGTGGAGCCACCGCACGTGCCCCCGGATCAGGACATGCCCCGCGCCGGGGCCGGCGTATGGACATATTCCGGTCATGCCCTGTCCCCGGGGCGAAGACTGGACATGTCCTCCCGGGGAAGTGGCCCGACGCCCGACGAACGAAAATGCGTACTA
This sequence comes from Arthrobacter sp. UYCu723, assembly GCF_054059215.1. Lineage (NCBI taxonomy): Bacteria > Bacillati > Actinomycetota > Actinomycetes > Micrococcales > Micrococcaceae > Arthrobacter > Arthrobacter sp. UYCu723. The sequence goes on along the minus strand of NZ_JBSSBW010000001.1, from coordinate 2,965,856 downwards.
GCCGTGGCGGTCCGGACCCGCTGGGGCGCCTCCTGACGTGGAGCTCTGTCTCCGCTTGCCCTGCCCCAGGGCTGCGGCCACGATCTCCTCAAGCCGTTCCGCTGACCCCAGATCGTGCGGCCGGACCACTTGGTTGTCTGCCACGTAGTAGAACGCGGCGCGCACTTCGTCCAGCGGAACACCCTTGAGCCGGGACCAGGCCAGCCGGTAGACGGCGAGCTGGACGGCCTTGACTTTCAGCTGGGCCGCGGAGGGCCGGCGGCCGGTTTTCCAGTCCACGAGGTCCCAGCCGCCGTCGGCGTCCCGGAAAACGGCATCGATCCGGCCACGCACCACGACGTCTCCGATGCGTGTCTCGACGGGCACCTCGACATAGGCCGGGGCACGGTGGGCCCACTCCGACTGGCGGAACGTCTCCACCATGGTGTCCAGCCCGTAGGCCTCGTCGATATGGTCATCCGAGCCGGCTGCCTCGCCGAGGTCGAGCATGCCGGCGGCGCCGAAGTATTCCTCAACCCAGGCGTGGAAGGCCGTGCCTTTGCGCGCGGACATCCCCGGCTCCCGGGGAACCGGCCGCCGCAGGCGTGCGACGACGGAGCCGGCGTCGTCCTCCAGATCCACCAGGGTCGACGCGGAGATGTGACCCGGAAGGTGGACATCCTGCACGGCGGTGCGCCGGGAGCGGCGTTCCAGCAACGTCGCGGCCTCGCGGGCCCAGCCGGCAGCAGGGCCGCGCAGCGGACGCCGGTGTTCCCCGCCGGCTGGGAGGGCCGGGCGTGGGGCATGCAAGGCCAAGTCAGCAGCGGCATTCAGGATCTCGGAGTCCAGCGACTGCAGCACCCGCGCCGCAGCTGATTCCATCGACGCCCGGCGCCCGGCGACGAGCCGCAGCCGGGAGCCGGTACGCGGGTCGATCGGACCCTCGAGGGGGTCGTAGGGCCACGCCGCCAACTCCAGCTCCGAGGTCAGCGGGCTCTCCTCCGGCAGCGATTCCTCGCCGACGGACAGGGGATGGATCTCGGCGCCCCCTCCGGCGGAGAGAACCTCGAGTTCCGCCAGGAAGGGGGACATCTCCGCCATGCCCGCCCGGGAGCCTACCCAGGCGGCACTGGAGACCCAGAGGACGTGTTTCGCCCGGGTGTATGCCACGTAGGCCAGGCGCCGTTCCTCGGCCTCGCCGTGCACCTGGACAGCAGACTTGAACTCTTTTTCGGCGTCGAGCCAGCCCTTCTGGTCCGGTTGCTCCAGATCCCATTGCGGCAGGTCCGCACGGTCCCCGCGCAGCGGCCAGGGCAGGGCGGCGCTGCCGCTGCTCCAGCGCGAGTCCCGGCTGCTGGGGAAGGCGCCCGCATTGAGTCCGGGCACGAACACGACATCCCATTCCAGGCCCTTGGACGCATGCACGGTCAGCAGCTGCACGGCCTCGTGATTCACTTCCGGTGCGGCGGCGTCGAGGCCGTTTTCCTCGGCGGCTGCGGCCTCGAGCCAGGCGAGGAAGGCCAGCACGCCGACCCGCTGGGAGGTGTGCAGGAATCCGGCCGCGGCGTCCTGGAAGGCGTCCAGGTTCCTCCGGGCCTGATGGATACTGATCCCCGGCCGGGCAGCCACCTCGATATCCAGGAGCGTCGCCCGCTCCACCTCGCCGAGCAGCGTGGTGAGGTCGTCGCCCATGAACCCGCGCAGCTGGCGGAGTTCCAGAGAGAGCCGGTGGAGCCGTTCCCGGGCCGCGGTGCTGAGCGCGCGGCCGTGCCGGGAAACCCAGCCGTCGCGCGGCAGCCAGTCCAGCGCTTCGACCAGGCTGGCGGCGTCCGTGAGGTCGCCCTCGATCACCGCTCCCTCGGAACCGGCATCGGCGCCGGTGTCCGTGTCGGCGTCGCCGGCCTCGGAGCCGCCCGGGCGTCCCCGGCGCCGGGCGAGGAAGCTGGACCAGTCCCGGAAGGCCATCAGGTCGGCCGGCCCGATCCGCCAGCGCGCTCCGGCCAGCAGACGCATCAGGGAGTCGGAGCGGCCGGGATCGGCGAGGACCCGGAGCGTCGCGACCAGGTCCACAATTTCGGGGGTATCCAGCAGCCCGCCGAGGCCGACGATCTCGTACGGAATGCCGCGCAGCTCGAATTCGCGGCGGATGCATTCCATCTGGGCCCGTCGCCGGCACAGCACCGCCATCGCGGGAGGCTCGGGGTCCGTCGACGGGGTCGGGTTGAAGTCCGTCACCCGGAACTTCAGCACGTCGCCGGCGATGGCCGCGGCCTCGTCCTCGTCGGTGGCAAAGCGGCCCATCACGACCCGGCCCTGGACCGCGGCCGGGCTCGGCTGCAGGGGCGGCACTTCCACGGTTTCGGCCGTGTCCCGTGCACCGGCGGCACCGCTGTTGGCCGCGGCCTTGCTGAGCGGGGCGGAGATGACGTTGGCGGCGGAGAGGATGTTCCGGCCGTTGCGCCACGCGGTGGTCAGGTATGACGTCGGGGCAACGGCAAAGCGGGGAGCGGCGGCAGCCGCTGCGGCCCCTTCGTCGGCGGCGCCGTCATCGGTGGCGAGCCGCGCCGGGAATTCGCGGACGAAGTGGAAGAGCTGGCCGGCGGAGGCACCGCGGAAGCCGTAGATGGACTGGTTCGGGTCCCCCACCGCGGTGACGGCGTGGCCCTCGCCGAAGAGCCGGGAGAAGAGCACCAGCTGGGCGTGGGATGTGTCCTGGAACTCGTCCAGGAGCACCACCTTGTAGCGCTGGCGTTCGGTTTCCGCGGCGACCGGGATTTCGTTGGCCACCCGCGCCGCGAGGGCCACGAGGTCGCCGAAGTCCAGGGCGCCCCGGGCGCGCTTGGCGTCCGTGTAGCGGCCAACCATGTCCGCGACGCTGGACCGGGTGCGGAGCAGGGCGCTGAGCTCACCCGCAGCCTGGCTGGGGTTCTTCCTGGCAGTGGCCAGGTAGGGCAGGGCCTCGAACTCGGCGACGCGCTCCAGCAGCCAGCCACGGACCCCGGCCGGGTCCTGGAGGTGCTCCGCGCATTCCCCGGCGAGCTGGATGACCGCCTTGACCAGGGTGGACTTGGCGGAGCGGAAGTGCTCGTAATCGCCGTCGAACGCTTCCACGACCTCGCTGGCGAGCTGGAAGGACTGGGCACCGCCGAGCAGCACAACATCGCGTTCCACGCCGAGCCGGAGGCCGTAGTCGGACACGATCCCGCTCGCGTAGGAGTGATAGGTGGAGACCTTGGGCTCGAGTGCATCCGTGCTCAGCAGCCCGGCCGGAAAGACCTGGTTCCCGGCGTCCGCCGCGGCGATGCGCTGCAGCGCGGCCAGCTTGGCGCGGATGCGGGTGGCGAGCTCCCCGGCGGCCTTGCGGGTGAAGGTTACGCCGAGCACTTCCTCGGGCCGGACCCAGCCGTTGGCGACGAGCCACACCACCCGGTCGGCCATGGTTGCCGTTTTTCCGGAGCCGGCTCCGGCGATCACGAGCCGGGGCGATAAGGGCGAAGAAACGATCAGGGACTGTTCCGGGGTGGGGCTGTTCTTCTCCCCCAGCATTGCGGACAGCTCCTCGGGGCTGAACCTGGGGACGGGCAGAGGGACGGGAAGAGGAAGGGGAAGGGCCCCGGGAGGCGCCGCCGGGCGCGTTGCCGGTGTTGCTTGGGCGGTCATTCGGTAACCTGCTTTCCTCGCGCGCACAGTGGACAGACCTCGGGCAGCCGGCAGCCGTGGCCGCCGTGGCCGCCCTTGGCGGGGTCGTGGCGGGCCTCGAAGGTGTTGCCGGACATCACCCGGGCGGCGCCGCTGACCATGTCCAGCGCCCAGTTCTCGGCCGGGTCCAGCGCCTTCTGGGCCTGGACCCCGGGGCTCTTGGTGGCGGTCCCGAGCTGGGCCAGGACGGCGCCGCCCGGCAGCGGCGGCGGACCGTCGTCGGGGCCGGCAAAACCTCCGGCGAGTACGGCCGCCTGGTAGGCGCCGAGCTGCGGGTGGCGGTCGAGCTCGGCTTTGCCCGGCTGCCGCTTGCCGGTCTTGAGGTCCACGATCACCAGCCGCCCCTCGGCGTCGATCTCCAGCCGGTCGACCTGCCCGCGCAACACGGCCGGACGGGCCGGCCACGGCTCGCCATTGGGGTCGCTGGCGGCGCCAGCGCCAGCGCCCCCGCTTCCGGCGACGCCGGGCGGGGCCTGTGCCGCAACGTCGGGGAGCTTCACCTCGAAGTCCTGCTCGACGCCGACCAGGCTGCGGCCCTCGCTGCGCATGAGCAACACGTATTGTGCCAGCTTCCGGACCATGGACTCGGCGCGCTGGAAGTCCAGCTTGCCTTCCCAGTTATCCTTCATCCCCAGTGCCGGCCAGCGGCGCACGAGTTCGGCCACGTATTCGCTGCCGGAGGCGTCCGGAAAGTCCTGGGCGATGGCGTGCACCAGGGTTCCCAGGCTGCGGGCAAAATCGGTGGCTGCCTCTCCGCCCGCGGCCTGGACGAACCAGTCCAGGGGCGATTTCTGCACGGTTTCAACCTTCGAGGGTGAGACGTAGACGGTGCCTCCCGGCGGAACCACAGGCTCATCCGAGGACAGCGGCGCCAGGCCCCACCAGGTTCCGGGATGCGCCCCGGGCACGGGAGGTTCTGCGGCGGCCAGGGCGCCCAGCACCGAACTCGCCTCGGCTGCCTCGGGCGCATCCAGCTGGGCATACTGGCGCAGTTCGGCCACGAGGGCGCGCAGGGTCAGGGGCCGTTCCACCGGGGTGAAGCCGCGCCGGTCCTGGTCCGGGTGCAGGGGTACGACGTAGTCCAGGAATGAGGAGGGCTGCTCGTCCTCGGAGGAGACGGCGGTGCAGATCAGCACCTGCCGGGCCCGCGACACGGCGGTGGAGAAGCTCCGGAGCTCGTCGTAGCGGATTTCCCGCAGCCGGCTGAGCGGGTCCAGCTGCAGGGCGTACTCCACTCCGTGTTCGACGGCGTCCGCGAACAGGGTGCTTCCGAGCAGTTCGCCACGGAGCCGCGTGTTTGGCCACACGCCCTCCTGCAGTCCCGGGACGATCACGACCGGCCATTCCCGTCCGGCGGCGCTGGCGGGGGTCATGAGTTCCACGGCGTCCTCCAGCTGCGCCCGCGCGGCCAGGGTGTCCATGGGCAGTTCCTGGCTGAGCAGGTACTCCAGGAACTGCTCGGGGCCGGATCCCGGAAGCTGGTCCACGAAGCGCTCGGCCGTGTGGAACAAGGCCATCATGGCATCGAGGTCGCGGTCCGCGCGGGCTCCGGCGGCGCCGCCGGCCAGGGCCGCCTCGGTCCAGCGCGAAGCGAGCCCGGTGGAGTTCCAGAGGGCCCAGAGCACGGTTTCGGCGTTGCCGCCGGGCGCCCGGGAGGCTTCCCGTCCGGCCAGGATCATCCGCGCGATCCGGCGCGCGGAGTGCCCCTCGATGCCGAGCGTGGCCAGCGCCCCCGGCTCCAGCAGGGCCTCGACCAGGAGCGCGTCACTGGTGCGCCCGCCACCGCCGAGGATTTCCTCGCGCCGCAACGATTGGCGCAGCCTGCGCAGCTCGATCGAGGTGGCGCCGCCGATCCGCGACGTCAGGAGCGATACCGCCGCCTCGGGCGTCAGCATGGCGGGGTCCAGCACGACGGCGTAGGCATCGAGCAGGGGCCGGACCGCGACTTCGTCGCGCACGGCGGATTCGGCCACCGGAATCCGGACCGGGATGCCCTGGCCGGCGAGGTAGCGCTGCAGGTGGCTGAGCTGGCCGCCGTTGCGGACGATCACGGCGATCTCGCCCAGTTCCCGGCCGTCGTTAAGCTGCGCTTCGAGGATCCGCTGCGCCACGTAGCGCAGTTCGTGCACCGGGGACGGCAGCAGGTGCGCCTCGACGCTGCCGGCACTGCTATTTTCCGGGCTGCCGGCGGCCGCGCCGTCGGCAGCGATACCGTCCGCACCTGCGGGGGCTTCCCGGCGCGGCTGTTCGAGCCGGCGCGTCGTCTGACCGCCGGCGCGGCGGGAGATGCGCCCGGCCACCGAAAGCCAGGCTTCCGCCACGGCCGAAGTGTGACGGTGCGCCGTCCAGAGCGGGCGCTCGAGGACCGTGCCGCCGGCGGGGGCGAGCAGGTGTGGCAGTTCGGCCACGAGGTCCGGGCGGGCGCCGCGGAAGCCCTGGACCACCGTGTCCGGGGATGAGGTGACGAGGGCGTCCTTGCCCGCGGCGATGTCCGCGAGCAGTTCGAACACGGCAGGGTTCGCTTCCTGGATATCGTCCACCAGGACCAGCTGGAGCCGGTCGCGTTCGGCGGCCAGGAAGTCCGGGGCGTCCTGGAAGATCTGGCGGGCGGCCGTGATGATGCCGGCAGGGTCGAAGGCTTCGGGCATGCGCAGGTCCAGGACGTCGCGGTACTCGGCGTACAGTCCGGCCGCGGCGATCCAGTCGGGCCGATGGCAGCGGCGGGCCAGGACCACGAGGTCCTCGGGCGTCCGGCCGGATTCGATGATCCGGTCAAAAAGCTGGCGGACTTCCTGCCGGAACCCCCGGGTCTGCAGGGCGGCCCCAAGGTCCTCCGGCCAGGGCAGCTCGAGCCCCGGCTGCGCGTGGCCTTCGAGCAGTTCCTTGATGATCAGGTCCTGTTCCGGGCCGGAGAGCAGCTTCGGCGGCCGCGGCAGCGGCAGGATGCCCTCGGCCTTGGCGCGCCGGATCAGGTCGAAAGCGTACGACGCCCAGGTGCGGGCCGGCGTCGTACTCAGGCTCCGGTCCAGCCGTGCGGTGAACTGGTCCCGGAGCGAATCGGCGGCGAGCCGTCCGGGTGCCAGGATGAGCATCCGTTCCGGGTCCAAGCCGTCGCGCTGTGCCCGGCGGACGGCGGCCTCCACCAGCACCGTGGATTTGCCCGTCCCCGGCGCGCCCGGGACGAGGACGGGCCCGGAACCGTGCGGGACCTCGACGGCGGCGAGCTGGTCCGGCGAGAGCACCGGGACGGCGCTGTGCTGCTTGCGCGGCGGGAGGAGACGGAGGCCGGTTGTTTGGCTGGTTGTTTGATGGGGGCTGGGAGTGCTCACGCAGTCATTTCATCATCGGGGGCCGACAGTTTGTGCAAGGAGCGTTCCAGCCGCTCGGCGATGGCGTCGATCCGGTCGAACTCGGCGTCGGACGGCGCCCAGCGGGCGGACTGGAGGTCCACCCGCCAGCGTCCCCCACCGGTGCGAAGATATTCCGCGTAGTTTCCCAGCAGCGGAGTTCCTTCCAGCAGGTACAGCGTCAAGGCCTCGCGCTCATGTCCCGGCGGGGCGTCACCGCTGGCCTTCAGGACGCGCCACCAGGGGACCGAACTGCCGTGGTGGCTCATGACGGCGCCGATCTGCCGGGCGCCGCCGGATCCCAGGAGCTCGGCGACGTCGCCATAGGCCACCGCCGCACCTGCAGGAATCAATGCCACCACGTCCAGCACCGCCTCCGCATACTCCATCCGCATGACTCAAGGCTACCGTCGCGGCCCGGCCGGGGTTGGCGCATTACTGTCGGGGGCAGCAGGTAGCGTTATGGCATGAGCACCTGGAACACCCTCCCCCGCGCAGCCTTTGATCTGGAAACCACCGGCAGGGACTCCCGCGCTGCCCGGATCGTGACGGCGTCGGTCACCGTCGTGGATTCCGACGGCGGGATCATCAAGGAGCATGAGTGGCTCGCGGATCCCGGCGTGGAGATTCCGGCCGAGGCCAGCGACATCCACGGCGTCACCACCGAAAAAGCCCGCAGCGAAGGCCGTCCCGCCGCGGACGTGACACGGGAGCTCGCCGCCGTGCTTCAGGAGCTGTTCGACACCGGGGTGCCGGTCATCGCATTCAACGCCAGCTACGACTTCACCGTGCTCGCCGCGGAATCTGCCCGCTACGGCGTCCCGCAGCTGAGCCGCTTCCCGGTGCTGGACCCGTACATCATGAACAAGCAGGTGGACCGGTACCGCAAGGGCAAGCGCACGCTGACCGCACTGTGCGAGGAGTACGGCGTCAGCCTGGAAAACGCACACACTTCCGCGGCGGACGCGTTCGCGACCCTGCGCATGCTCGACGCCATGGCCGGAAAGTTCCCCAAGCTCAGGATGCCGGCCAGCCACCTGCACCAGCTCCAGGTCGAGTGGGCCTCCGCCCAGGCCGCGGACTTCCAGACGTACCTGCGCAAGACCAAGCCTGCCGCCGTGATCGAGGGCGACTGGCCGGTGCTGCCGCCCGAAGACGCCAGCCGCGGCGACTTCTGACCGGGACTCCCACCCGTCAGCGGTCTTCCAGCGCCGGCACGCTGCGCACGCTGGGACGGAGATCACAGGCCCAATACGGCGCTGCCCGGCAAAGATAGCCGGGCGGGGATTCCGCCGGCCCCGGCCCGGAGGGTGCTACGGCCGCAAGCAAGCCTGGAAGGCCGCACATTCCACATTGATCTGGGCCTTGCAGTGAACTTCCTGCGAAAGTGGATGCGAAATGGCACCGCTGACATAATTTAGTTCAGAACCGAGCTGTGTTATGCCGCGCCCAATCCCCAATCCCCGAACGCCAATCCCCAACGCCAGAGGATCAATGATCACAGTTACCGACCTTCGAAAGGTCTACCGGCAGGGCAAGAAGGAAGTGGTGGCCCTCGACGGCGTCACGCTTTCGGTGCCGAAGGGGTCCATCCACGGCATCATCGGGCATTCCGGTGCCGGCAAGTCCACCCTAGTGCGCTGCCTGACCCTGCTGGACCGTCCGACGTCCGGCTCCGTCAGTATCGACGGGACCGAACTCAGCTCTGTCAGGGACTCGGAAATCCGTGCTGCCCGCCGCCGCATCGGCATGGTGTTCCAGCACGCCAACCTGATGGACTCCAGGACCGCGGCCGGTAACGTGGCCCATCCGCTCGAACTCGTGAAGACCCCGAAGGACAAGGTCCGGAGCCGGGTCGCGGAACTCCTGAAGCTCGTGGGCCTGGAGGGCTTCGAGGACGCCTATCCCTCGCAGCTTTCCGGCGGCCAGCGCCAGCGCGTCGGCATCGCCCGCGCCTTGGCCTCGGACCCCGATGTACTGCTGTGTGACGAGCCCACCTCCGCCCTGGACCCCGCGACGACGAATGAGATCCTGGATCTGATCCAGGAGCTCACCAGCCGCCTGCAGTTGACCGTGCTGATCATCACGCACGAGATGAACGTCGTAAAGCGCGTCTGCGAATCGGTGTCACTGCTCTCGCACGGCCGGATCATCGAACACGGCCCGCTGCGGGACGTGGCCGGCGACCTGGACAGCAAGCTGGCACGGGCGCTGCTTCCGCTGCCGCCCTCGGAGCCACTCCCGGGCGCCCTGCAGGGCGGGCCGGTGCTGGAGATCCTGTTCTCCGGCGACAGTGCCAAGGAACCCGTGCTCACGGGCGTCGCACGGCATTTCGACATGGACATCAATGTCCTGGCCGGCAGTGTCGAGACGCTGGGCGGTCAGCAGTTCGGCCACCTGCGTGTGCAGCTGGCAGCGAACGCCGACTTCGACGCCGTGCTGCGCTACCTGCACGACCGCGGCATCGCCGCGAAGCGCTCGGCCCCCGCCCCGGCTGCAGACCCTGACTTTGTGGATTCTGCGCCACTGGACGCTGAGAAGCCGGACGCTGCGAAGCCGGACGCTATTCTCCTCCGCGGGGAAGAGGGAGGTAACTAGTGAACGATATTTTCAGCAACCCCGTCCTGGTCAAGGCCCTGCCCGAAGCGATCGTGGAGACCCTCCAGATGGTCGGCATCTCCGCCTTCTTCACCGTGCTGATCGGCCTGCCGCTGGGCGTCTTCCTGCATGTCTCCGCTCCGGGCGGACTCCGGCCGATGCCCGTGACCAACAGGATCCTGAGCGACGTGATCGTCAACATCACCCGGTCCATCCCGTTCGCCATTCTGATGGTGGCCCTCATTCCGCTGGCCCGGGCCCTGACCGGCACCAGCCTCGGCCCGGTCGCCGCTTCGGTGTCCCTCTCGATCGGCACCATCCCCTTCTTCGCCCGGCTCGTGGAGACCTGCCTGCGCGATGTGCACCATGGCAAGATCGACGCGGCCCAGGTGATGGGCTCCACGAACATGCAGGTCATCAGCAAGGTGATGCTGCGTGAATCCCTGCCGGCCCTCGTCGCAGCGGCCACCACCACGGTGGTCACCCTCGTCGGCTATTCCGCCATGGCCGGGCTTGTGGGCGGCGGCGGCCTCGGCAAGCTGGCCTACAACTACGGCTTCCAGCGTTTCGACGTCACGGTCATGCTCGTCACCATCGTGCTGATCGTCGTCCTGGTCCAGATCATCCAGCTGGTGGGCGAGCGGATCTCCCGCAGCCTCGACCACCGCTGACCCGCCCTCTCCCATAGACCAACACCCCTGCAGCGGGTAGCCGCCCGCTGCATCTGCGCGGATCACGGCGCCGACGTCGTGATTCCAGCTATTTCGAAAGGAACGCATCCGATGCGTAAGTCACTCACCCTTCTGGCCACCGGCATTGTCACTGCCCTGGCGCTGACGGCTTGCGGTGGTTCGTCCACCCCCAGCGCCGAGGTCAAGACCCTGGACCCCGCCAACCCCGTCACCCTCAAGGTCGGAGCCAGCCCGGTCCCGCACGCGAAGATCCTGGAGTTCGTCAACCAGGAACTCGCTCCCAAGGCCGGCCTCAAGCTGGATATCAAGGAGATCGAGGATTACCAGACGCCCAACACCGCGCTGAGCGACGGCTCCCTGGACGCCAACTACTACCAGCACCTCCCGTGGTTCGAGGACCAGGTGAAGACCAAGGGCTACAAGTTCGGCCACGGCGAGGGCGTCCACATCGAGCCGTACGCCGCCTTCTCGGAAAAGGTCAAGGACATCAAGGACATTCAGGATGGCGCCAAGGTTGCCATCACGAACGACCCGTCCAACCAGGTCCGGGCCCTCAAGGTCCTCCAGGTCTCAGGCCTCGTGAAGGACATTAAAGAGGACTCCTCCGTGCTGACGCTCACGGACGAGCAGAACCCCAAGAAGCTGAAGTTCTCCGAGAACCAGCCGGAACTGCTGATCAACGATCTCAAGGATCCCTCCGTGGACCTGGCCCTGATCAACGGCAACTTCATCCTCAAGGCCGGGCTCAGCACCGACAACGCCCTGGCCGTGGAATCCGTGGACAACAACCCCTACGCCAACTTCCTGGCCTGGCGCGAGGACTCCAAGGACGACGTCCGGGTCAAGAAGCTCGACGAGCTCCTGCACTCCCCCGAGGTCAAGGCCTTCATTGAGAAGGAATGGCCTAACGGAGACGTGACCGCGGCCTTCTAGGCAAGTCGGCCCCGAAGCGTTAACCACCTATGGCACCCGCCGCGGCGGGTGCCATAGGTAGTTAATAACGACGCCGGATCCGGCAGCGGTGTCTTTGCACCCTTCGGGACTAGGCCTTTGCTGCGGCCGCGGCCTTCGCGGCGGCGGGCAGGGCGTCGAAGATCCGGTTCATGGCGGCGTCGTCGTGCGCCGCGGAGAGGAACCAGGCCTCAAAGACCGACGGGGGCAGGTAGACGCCGGAGTCCAGCATGGAGTGGAAGAACGGCGCGTACCGGAAGACCTCCTGCCCCTGCGCATCGGCGTAGTTGTGGACCCCGTGGGCGGACGTGCCGAAGGCCACCGAGAACAGGTTCCCGGCGCGCTGGATCGAGTGGTCCACGCCGGCCGCGTCCAGCGCCGAGGACAGCGCCGCGGACAGCTCCAGTGAGCGGGCGTCCACGAAGGAGTAGACCTCCGGGGTTGCATGGGTCAGGGTTGCGACCCCTGCGGCCATGGCCACCGGGTTACCGGAGAGGGTGCCCGCCTGGTAGACGGGGCCCAGCGGGGCGAGGTAGTCCATCACGTCCGCGCGTCCGCCGAGTGCCGCCGTCGGCATGCCGCCGCCGATCACCTTGCCGAAGGTCAGCAGGTCCGGGGTCCACGGCTGGTCCGCGCCGGCCGCGCCGCCGGTGAGGCCCCAGTAGCCGGAGTAGCCGGTCCGGAAACCGGTCAGGACCTCGTCGAGGATCAGCAGGGCCCCGTGTTCGCTGGTGATGCGGGACAGGCCGGCGTTGAAGCCCTCGCCCGGGGTGACGACGCCCATGTTCGCGGGCGCGGCCTCGGTGATCACGGCGGCAATGTTCCCGCCGTGCTTGGCGAAGGCGGCCTCGACGGCGTCGAGGTCGTTGTAGGGCAGCACGAGGGTCTCCGCGGCGGTCGCGGCCGTGACACCGGCGGAACCCGGGAGCGCCAGGGTGGCGACGCCGGAGCCGGCCGCCGCGAGGAGCCCGTCAAGGTGGCCGTGGTAGCAGCCGGCGAACTTGATGATGAGGTCGCGGCCGGTGAAGCCGCGGGCCAGCCGGACGGCGGTCATGGTCGCCTCGGTGCCGGTGGACACCATCCGGACCCGCTCGGCGGCGGGGACGCGTTCCTTGACGATCGCGGCGAGGTTCGCCTCGTCCGGCGTCGAGGCGCCGAAGGACAGTCCGCGGTCGACGGCGGCGTGCACCGCCGCCAGGACGGCCGGGTGGGCGTGCCCCAGCAGCGCCGGGCCCCAGGAGCAGACGAGGTCCACATACTCGGCGCCGTCGGCGTCGGTCAGGTACGGACCCTTGGCGGAGACCATGAACCGCGGCGTCCCGCCGACGGAGCCGAAGGCGCGCACGGGCGAGTTGACGCCGCCCGGCATCAGCTGGCGGGCGCGGTCGAAGAGTTCCTCATTGCGAGGGTGGCTGGAAGTCATGGTTCCTATTCTTTCAGTTGCTGTCACTGGGCTGTTCTTACCGGGCCGGGGAAGCCGCGGCGAGCAGGGCAGCCACGCGGGGCGCCACCTCGGTGCCGAACAGTTCGATGGACCGCATCATGGCGGCGTGCGGCAGCGTGCCGTTGCTGTACTTGAGGTCGAAGCGGTCCACGCCCAGGTTCTTCTTGAGCAGGGCGATCTTCGCGGCGACGGTTTCCGGCGACCCGACGTACAGGGCGCCCTCCGGCGTGCACATCGCATCGAATTCGCCCCGGTTGCCCGGGCCCCAGCCGCGCTCGGAGCCGATCCGGTTCCGCTGCTGGAGCCAGTGCGGGAAGAACTCCTCCCGCGCTTCCTCGTCGGTGGCGGCAACGTGGCCCGGTGAATGGGTGGCCATCTGCTGCATCGGGTGGCCGTACTTGGCCATCGCCTCGCGGTAGAGGTTGGCAAGGGGCGCGAAGGACCGCGGTTGGCCGCCGATGATGGCGAAGATGATCGGGTAGCCGTACTCGGCGCAGCGCAGCACCGACTCCGGGGTCCCGCCGACGCCGATCCAGGCCGGCAGCAGATGGTGTTCCAGCGGCGGGTAGACACTCAGCCCGTTGATGGCGGGCCGGGTGCGGCCCTCCCACTGCACGGGTTCCTGCGCCCGGACCTTGTCGAAGAGCTCAAGCTTTTCCTCGAACAGGACCTCGTAGTCCGCTAGGTCGAGGCCGAACAGCGGGAAGGACTCGATGAAGGAGCCGCGGCCCAGCATGACCTCGGCCCGGCCGCTGGAGATGGCGTCCACGGTGGCGAAGCGCTGGAAGACCCGGATCGGGTCATCGGAGCTGAGCACGGTCACGGCCGAGCCGAGCCTGATGTTCTTGGTCCGGGCGGCCGCGGCGGCGAGGAAGACCTCGGGCGCGGAGACCGCGAAGTCGCGGCGGTGGTGCTCGCCCACGCCGAAGGCATGCAGCCCGGCCACGTCCGCAAGCTCGGCCTGTTCCAGCAGCTGGCGCAGCACCTGGGCGTGCGGGACGGGGTGCCCGTCGGGAAAGACCCCGACGTCGCCGAAGCTGTTCAGTCCCAGCAGGATGCGCCCCGGACCTACGGGGGCGGTGGGGTTCGCCCCGGACGCCGTGTCAGTCGGAGTGCTCATCAGGACTCCTTAAGCCAGCCGGCGAGTTCGCTCGCCCAGTAGGTCAGCACCATGTTGGCCCCGGCGCGCTTGATGCCCAGCACGGATTCGGTGATCGCGGCCCGGCGGTCGATCCAGCCGTTGGCAGCGGCGGCCTCGATCATCGAGTACTCGCCGGAGATCTGGTACGCCGCGACCGGAACGGGGCTCATGGCGGCGACGTCGGCGAGGATGTCCAGGTAGCTCATGGCGGGCTTCACCATCACGATGTCGGCGCCTTCGGCGAGGTCCAGCTCGACCTCGAGGAGCGCTTCGCGGCGGTTGGCGGCGTCCATCTGGTAGGTGCGGCGGTCGCCCTTGAGCTGCGAGTCGACGGCCTCCCGGAAGGGACCGTAGAACGCGGAGGCGTACTTCGCGGCGTACGCGACGACGGCGGTGTTGGCGTGCCCGGCTTCCTCCAGCGCCTGCCGGATCACGGCGACCTGGCCGTCCATCATGCCGGAGGGGCCCAGGACGTGGGCGCCGGCCTCCGCCTGCGCCACCGCCATCCGGCCGTAGATCTCCAGGGTTGCATCGTTGTCCACGTAGCCGTTGGCATCGAGCACGCCGCAGTGGCCGTGGTCGGTGAATTCGTCGAGGCAGACATCGCTCATGATGACGAGCTCGTCGCCGACTTCGGCCCGGACGTCGCGGATGGCCTTGTTCAGCACGCCGTCGGGGTCCAGCGAGGCCGTGCCGGTGGCGTCGCGGACTGCGGGGATCCCGAACAGCATGATGCCGCCGACGCCCAGCTGAACGGCCTCGGCCGCGGCACGCTTGAGCGAATCGGTGGTGTGCTGCTGCACGCCGGGCATCGAGGCGATGGGGTTCGGCTCGGTGAGCCCTTCGCGGATGAAGGCGGGCAGGATGAGCTCCGCGGCTGAGAGGCGGTGTTCAGCCGTCAGCCGGCGCATGGCCGGGGTGGTGCGGAGCCGGCGTGGGCGGTGGGTCGGGAAGCTCATATGGTGTCCTTTGCTGAGGGCTCTGCGACTGACTGATGAGGTGGTGATGGCTGGGGGTCCAGGGACCGGACGACGGCGGCGACCAGGCCGGAGGCGGTCGGCTCCTCGGCGACGGCGGCGACGGCGAGCCCAAGGGACTCTGCCTCGGCCGCCGTCGAGCGTCCGATGGCGACGAAGCGGCAGCTGCCCAGCGGGGCGAGGTCCGTGTGGATGCGGCGGGCGGCGCTGGGCGAGGCGGCAACGACGGCGTGCATGTGGCCGGCGGCTATTTCGGCTTTCGCTTCGGCGGCGGTGAGCACGGCGGCCGCCGGTGCGTCCGGCCCTGGTGGATCAGCCGGCTGCTGCAGTGCCGGCTCGTAGGAGGGCAGGCTGCGGCGCGGGTCGGCCGGGTAGTCGACGGTGTTGTAGGCGGTGACGGCCTGGACGGAGGCGCCGCGGGCTTCGAGGCCCCTGCGGAGCCGCGGGTCGGCAATGTCCGCCTGGGGCAGGAGCACGCTGCCCTGGTTCTCGGGCCAGATGTCGAGCAGGCCCGTTCCGGATTGCTGGCCCGTGGGCGCAAGGTCGACGCTGATGCCGCGGGATTCAAGCACACGGCGTGTCGCCGGGCCGATTGTGGCCACCAGGACGCTGCCGGGCAGCCAGCTGGCCAAATCCACACCCCGTTCGGCCGCCTTGGCTTCGAGGGCCTGGACGGCGGTCACGCTGCTGACCACGAGCCAGCTGTAGGCGCCGGCCCCCAGGGCATCGAAGGCGACATCGAGGGAATGCTGGTCGCGGGCCTGTTCGAAGTCGATCAGGGGCAGCAGCAACGGATCGGCGCCGACCTTGCGCAGGGCCGCGACAAGTTCCCCGGCACGGTCAGGGCTGCGGGCGACGAGAACCCTGGCGCCCTCGGGCACCCTCATGTGTTGTGGCACGTCCGGCATGTCTTGTGGCATGTCCGGGTGGTTGCGGTCGCTGTGCCGTCCCATGAATTGATGGATTCCGCGGTTCAGGAAGCGGTCAGGTCCGCGATGCCGGCGGCCCCGCGGGCCAGCAGGACCTCCGCCAGTTCGATCCCGAGCAGGGTTGCCCCGACCTCGGTGAGACCGTCGGTGGCCCTCTTGTCGCGGATGCTTGCCGTGCCGTCAACCGCGCAGACCACCGCTTCGAGATGCAGCATGCTGCCCTTGCGGTAGGCGCAGGCGCCCACCGGGGCGGCACACCCGGCCTCCAGCCGGGCCAGCAGCGCGCGTTCGGCCGTGACGGCGAGGCGGGTGTCCGGATCGTCGAGGGCTGCGAGGGCCTGCGCCAGCGCGCCCTGGGACCCTTCGGTGGACCCGGCCCGGCGGGGCGCATCGGCGGTGCGGCATTCGATCGCCAGCGCCCCCTGCCCGGCGGCAGGCAGCATGACATCGGTCTCGAGGTACTCGCTGACCGTGTCCAGCCGGCCGATCCGGTGCAGCCCGGCGGCGGCGAGCACGACGGCGTCGAGGTCGCAGGACTTGCCGTCCACGACGGCGTCGTTCGTATTGCCCGGCAGACCGGGAACGCGGCCCAGGCGGGTGTCCACGTTGCCCCGGATGTCCCGGATGTCCAGGTCCGGCCGCACGGCGCGCAGCTGGGCTGCCCGGCGCGGGGAGCCGGTGCCCACAGTGGCCCCGGCGGGCAGGTCGGCGAGCGTGAGTCCGTCGCGGGCGCAGAGCACGTCCCGGACGTCGGCGCGTTTCGGCGTGGCCGCGAGGCTCAGTCCGAGGGCGGGACCGGTGGGGAGGTCCTTGAGCGAATGCACCGCAATGTCGCATTTGTCCTGCAGCAGGGCATCGCGCAGCGCGGCGACAAAGACGCCGGTGCCGCCCAGCTGGGACAGCGAGCCTTTGAGCACGTCGCCCTCGGTCCGGATGTGGACCAGCTCCACCGGGAACCCGCCGACGGCGGCCAGCTGGTCCGCGGTCTGCTGGGTCTGGGTGAGGGCCAGTTTGCTGGCGCGGGTGCCGATCCGGACGGTCACGGGGTGCCCTGGCCCGCTGCCGAAGCGGAGCTGCCGGCGGCGGCGGAGGATACGGCCGGGTAGGGGTCGTGGCCGGTGCCGACGGTGGTGTCGGCTCCGGCGATCGTCGGTTTCTCGCCGCGGAAGTTGGCGCAGCAGCCCGGGCGGCAGACGTCGTACCAGGGGCCGAGATTGGTCAGGTGCGGCCGTTCGGCGATGTTGTTCGCGGCGGTCCGCTCGCAGATCAGGTCGACGATCCCGGCGACAAACTTGCGGTGCGTCCCGGGGGTGGCGACGCGGGTGGCGGCGAGTCCGAGCTTGGCACAGGTCTCCAGCGCCTCCGTGTCCAGGTCCCAGACGACCTCCATGTGGTCGCTGACGAAGCCCAGCGGCACGATCACGATCCCCTTGACTCCCTGGCCCGCGAGTTCTTCGATGGCGTCGTTGATGTCGGGTTCGAGCCACGGCATGTGCGGGGCGCCGGAGCGGGACTGGTAGACGAGGGACCACGGCGCGGTGAGGCCCGTCTCGGCCTCCACCCGGCGGATGACCTCGCTGCCGGAGGCCAGGTGCTGCGCGATGTAGGCGGAGTCCTCGTCGAAGTGGCGGGGCTCGCCCTCGGAGCGCCCGGCGGCCTCGGCATCCCGGGTGGGGATGGAGTGCGTCGCGAACAGGATGTGCACCGGTGCGTCGGGGGTGCCGGCCGCGGCGAGCTGGGTGCGGACGTCGGCGAGGCCGGAAGCGGTGCCCTCGATGAAGGGCTCCACGAAACCGGGGTGGTCGAAGTACTGGCGCACCTTGTCGACCTCGAGTTGTCCGTCGAGTCCGGTTTCGGTCAATGCGATGCCGATGTCCTCACGGTACTGGCGGCAGCTGGAGTAGCAGGAGTAGGCACTCGTGGTGACCATGAGGATCTTGCGGTGCCCGGCGTCGAACATGTCCTGGAGGGTCTGCGGGAGGTAGGGATCCCAGTTGCGGTTGCCCCAGGACACCGGCAGTTTGATCCCGCGGGCGGCAAGTTCGGCTTCGATGCCGGTCTTGAGTTCGCGGTTCTGCTGGTTGATCGGGCTGATGCCGCCGTTGGCCCGGTAGTGGTGCGAGACCTCTTCGAGCCGCTCGTCCGGGATCCCGCGGCCGCGGGTGACATTGCGGAGGAACGGGATGACGTCCTCCTGGCCTTCGGGTCCGCCGAAGGAGGCGAGGAGCACGGCGTCGTACTCCTTGGGGGCCATCCGGCCGGCCTCGGTGACGGTGTTCACGGCGGTAACCCCGAGGACGGATTCCAAGGGATCCAGCGGGCTCATGCAAGGACCTCGGCAATCTCGGCGGCGGTGACCCGGCGGCCGGTGTAGAAGGGGATTTCTTCCCGGACATGGTGGCGGGCTTCGGTGGCCCGAAGGTGGCGCATCAGATCCACGAGGTCCACCAGCTCGGGCGCTTCCAGTCCGAGGATCCATTCCCAGTCACCCAGGGCGAAGGACGAGACCGTATTGGAGATGACCTGCGGGAAGTCGCGGCCCAGCATGCCGTGGTCGCGGAGCATGGCGCCCCGTTCGGCGTCCGGCAGCGTGTACCACTCGTAGGAGCGGACGAAGGGGTAGACGCAGAGCCACTCTGCCGGTTCGACGCCGCGGGAGAAGGCGGGGGTGTGGCTCTTGGCGAACTCAGCCTCGCGGTGCACGCCCATGGCGGACCAGACGATGTCGGTGCCGGCGAACAGCTTGCTGCGCCGGATGTCCCGGACTGCCCGCTGGAGGGCCTCCGGCTGGGGACCGTGCAGCCAGACCATGACGTCGGCGTCCGCCCGCATCGCGGAGACGTCGTAGCTGCCGCGGTGGACCACGCCGGCCTCGGAGAGGTGCCCGATGAGGGCCTCGAAATCCTCGGCAGCATCGCCGCTGCGCAGGACGTCGGCGGAGCGCTTGAACACCGTCCAGAGCGTAAAGAACTGCTCGGCTGATTCTTCGGTTGCTGTTTCGGTGACTGATCCGGTTTTAGTGACAGATTCGGCAGAAGTGTGGCTCATGGATACCAGTCTGCCCCTTCGCCGCAATGAAGTCGAAAAAGAGAACTTCTACAACGCGTAGAAGTGCTCGAATTCACAGTTTTTCGAATTTCGGCCAGCGGTGGCGCACGGCTCAGACCCTGCGCATCCTCACGACGACGACGCCGGCGATCACGGACAGCGCGACGAGGCAGATCCCCCAGCCGAGCAGCGGGGACGGCCCGGCTTCCTCCACGGCGGAGGTTGCCTGCATCGAGGTGCTGCCGGAGTGGCCCTTGGCCCCGGGCCGCGAAGCTGACGGCGAAGAGCCTGGCTCCGCCGCCGGCGACGTGCCCGCACCCGCGGGCGCCGGCTCCCCGGCCGTTCCGGGGGTGGTGGACGCGGCGGGTGCCCCCGGAGCCTCAGCCCCGGCTGCGGCTTGGTCGGCACCGGAGGACGGCCCCTGCCCTGCCGCCGTGCCGTTGCCCGGTTGGGCGGCGGGCGTGCCGTTGCCCGGCTGGGCGGCGGGCGTGCCGTCGGCGGCCGGGGCAGCGGGCTGCGGGGCGGGCTGCGGGGCGGCCGGCTGGGTCCCGGCCGGAGGGTCCTGGGGGGCTGCCGGCTGCGCCGGGGACTGCCGCGGCGCGGCCGGCGACTGGCTCGGCGTCTCGGCGTCGTCAGGGTCGTCGCTGCGCTCAGGCTGCGGCGAGGGTGACGCGTGCTTCGTCGGCGTCGGCTGTGGTGAAGACGTGGGCTGTTCTGACGATGTCGGCTGCTGCGACGGCGTCGGCTGCGGGGACCCGAGCAGGCCGTCGAGGAGGTCGTCGAGACCGAGGGTAAGGGAGCGCCCCGCCGGCGTCACGGACGGCGCTGAAACCGGGACAGAAATTGAGGCTCCGGCGGCGGCGTGCGCGGCAGGAACTCCTGCGGATAGAGCCAGCACCGTTCCGAGCGCGGCAGTTGCCATGACGCGTCGAAGTCCCCCATGGTGACCGGCCTGCGTCTTGGAAACGTTGGACCTGAGTATAACCATGGTCATCGACCCTAACCGGTATCAGCTTCCGGGGGAATTTTGACGGACGTGCGGTGAACGTGCTCAACGCCGCCGGAAGCGCCGCTTAAGGCAGTAGACTGCGCAGCTGTTTCGGCGTGTCGGCGACTATCGCGGCAAGCCCGTTGCCGGACAGCCAGCCGCCCACCACGGCCAGGGTGCCGTCCGCCGCGCAGATCTCCCGGACTTCAGCCACGCGCCGTTTGTGCCCCAGGGATGCGAAGGGCAGGGCACCGGACCAGCGCACCACGTCCCAGCCCACGACGTCGCCGGCCGTGACGGGCACAGTGAGCAGGGCCGAGGCGTCTTTCAGGGCCGCTTCGAACAGCTCGTCGTCGGTTTCCGGCTCCGGGGCGCTCGCCGCGCCGTGCCGCGTGCCGCGTCGGCCGTAGGAGAGCCGGAGGACGTGGGTGCCGGGGCCGGTCCGCTCGGCGAGCCAGCCCCACTTCGCGGTGGCATGCGTGAGGGCCTTGGCCTGGATGCCGGGGCTCTGCGGCGCCACGAGGACGCCGGTGCCGCGCGGCGCGGCGTCGAGTTCCGGCAGGTCCACCACGAGGGTGACTAGGCCGACGTCCGGTCCGGCGGCGGGGCGTCGGGCGGCGAGCTCGGGCAGGGTGTCCGCGAGCAGTCCGACGGCGGCCGGGCCCTCCACGGCGACGACCAGCAGCCCGGCGTCGTACGCCGTGTCCCCTGAGGTGACGTGCCAGCCGTGCGGCGTGCGCGCCACGGCGTCTGCCGGGGTGGCGCTGAGCAGCGTGACGCCGCGACGGCGCAGATCGGCCACGAGCGCGGCAACCAGCGTGTTCATCCCGCCCCGCAGCCCGGCGACGGCGGAGCCCGCCTTCTGCAGCCCCGGTTGCTGGGGTCCTGTTTTTTGGGGAGCAGCCCCTCCCCTGCGCTGGGCCGCCACGGCGGCAGCGAGGGAGCCGTGCCGGCGGATTCCGGCGCGCAGGCCCGGCGCCACCATGTCGACGTCCAACAGCGCGGGATCGGCCGAGTGGACGCCGCCGACGACCGGCGCCACGAGGCGGTCCAGGACGCGCCTGCCCATCCGTGCCCGGACCAGCGCCGATACGCTGGTGACATCGGCGGTTGTGCCCAGCGAAGCGGGCAGCAGCGCATCCACTGAGGCCCGCAGTGAACCGAGCAGGCCCAGCGATCGCCGGACCTCCGGATCCCAGGGGTTGGCCGGAATGCCCAGCACTCCGGTCTTCGGCAGTTCCCGTGGCCCGTCAGGCAGCTGGACCCAGGCGCCGCCGGGATTCGGCGGAACAATGTCGCCTGCGAGGCCCAGCTCGGCGGCGAGGTCCGCCACGGCGGAGGATCGGGTGGCGAAGGACTCGGCGCCGCTGTCCAGGGTCAGGCCGGCCACGACGTGGCTGCCCACGCAGCCGCCCCAGTCCCCGGAGGCTTCCAGGACGGTGGTGCGGACACCGGCGCCAGCCAGCTCTCGGGCAGCGAGCAGGCCGGAGATCCCGCCGCCCACCACCACGGCGGTGGTGCCCGGTGCAGCCGCGCCTGCGTCTGCGCCTGCGCCCATGGCGTCTACTCCGGGGAAATCGAGTGGATCAGTTCGACGACGCGCGTCAGCACCGTCGGATCCGTGTCCGGCGGCACGCCGTGGCCGAGGTTCATGACGTGGCCCGGGGCCGCGGCGCCGGCCGCGATCACCTCGCGGACGTGGGCTTCAAGGACGTCCCAGGGCGCGGAGAGCAGCGCCGGGTCGATGTTGCCCTGCAGCGGCACCGTCCCGCCGAGGCGGCGGTTGGCTTCGTCCAGCGGCAGCCGGTAGTCCACCCCCACGACGTCGACGCCGACGTCGCGCATGGCCACGAGCAGTTCCGAGGTGCCGGTGCCGAAGTGGATCAGCGGTGCCCCAAGGTGCCGCACATGGTCCAGGGCGCGGGACGACGCCGGCGCAACAAAGCGTTGATAGTCGGCCAGGCCCAGCGATCCGGCCCAGGAGTCGAAGAGCTGCGCGGCGGAGGCGCCGGCTTCCAGCTGCGCCCGGAGGAACATGCCGGAGGCGTCCGCGGCCCAGTTGGCCAGGGCGGTCCAGGTTTCAGGGTCGGCGTGCATCATCGTGCGCGGGCCGAGGTGGTCGCGGGAGGGCTTGCCTTCCACCATGTAGGCCGCCAGGGTGAACGGAGCGCCCGCAAAGCCGATCAGCGGGGTGCTGCCCAGCCGGGCCACGGTCAGCCGGACGGCTTCCCGGATGGGCTCAAGGGCTTCCCACGTCAGCTGCGGGAGCGCGGCGACGTCCGCAGCGGTCCGCACCGGCTTGTCCAGGACCGGGCCCACGCCGGGAACGATGTCCACGCCGACGCCGGCCAGTTTGAGCGGAATCACGATGTCGGAGAAGAAGATGGCAGCATCGACGTCGTGGCGGCGGACCGGCTGCAGGGTGATCTCGGCGGCGAGCTCGGGGCGCAGGCAGGAGTCCAGCATGCCAACGCCCTCGCGCACCTTGAGAT
Organism: Arthrobacter sp. UYCu723; assembly: GCF_054059215.1. Taxonomy (NCBI): domain Bacteria; kingdom Bacillati; phylum Actinomycetota; class Actinomycetes; order Micrococcales; family Micrococcaceae; genus Arthrobacter; species Arthrobacter sp. UYCu723. The sequence continues at coordinate 2,943,571 of NZ_JBSSBW010000001.1, read as the reverse complement.
ATTCGGGCAGCGAGCGGCCGGCCTGGCGCATGAACCAGACGGGGCGGCGGGAGGGCTTGCCGCCGCGGTAGGCGGTGATCAGCGGGGAGTCGGCGGTGCGGCCGTCCATCAGCGGGTGCCCGGCATCGAGGCCGCCGGTCTCGTGGGTGGACGTGCCGATTTCAGACGTGCTGGTGGTGCCGTCGGTTGCCGCAGCGCTAGGAGTCATGACTTCGATTGTGCCCAAATTCGGCCCCAAAAGATAACGACAGCCTGTCACCAGGGCCGGCGCGGGCGCCGCCGTGGCGGGAATCACAGGCCAGCATACGCGGTCCCACGCGTGATTGTTGTTCTACGCGGACGCGAAAAAGCTATGATTGACCTGCTGTGGTTCTTTTTTCATTGGTGGCGACTCACGCCGATATCGACCTCGAGACCGTTGCTCAACTGAGCACCGGCGCTTCAGAGCTCGCCACATCCGCCCTCGCCGGATCGCCGGCCGTGGCGGGTGCCATTGTCCTTGCCACGTGCAACCGCTTCGAAATCTACGGTGAGGCGCCCCGTCCCGACGACGTCGATGCAGCCCGCGCGGCCCTCATCTCCCAGATCAGCGGCTCCACCGGACTCAACGAACAGCTCGTCTCCCGCTCCTTCAACACCCGGACCGGCTCCGAAGTCAGCCAGCACCTGTTCTCCGTCAGCTCCGGCCTTGACTCCGCCGTCGTGGGCGAGCGCGAGATCGCAGGCCAGGTCCGCCGGGCCCTGATCACCGCCCAGCACGAGGGCACGGCAAGCTCCGGCCTCGTCCGGCTCTTCCAGGCTGCCTCCAAGACCGCCAAGGACGTCGGCGCGCAGACCGCGCTTGGCTCCCGGGGACTCTCGATTGTGTCCGTGGCCCTGGACCTCGCCACCGAGCTGTCCGAAAACCCGGACTGGGCCACCAAGAAGGCCGTGGTCTTCGGCACCGGCGCCTACGCCGGTGCCACCATGTCGCTGCTGCGCGAACGCGGCTGCACGGACGTTTCCGTCTTTTCGTCCTCGGGCCGCGCGGCAGGCTTCGTCGCCACCCGCGGGGGCACGGCCCTGGACAGCGCAAGCCTCCCCGCCGCCGTCGCGGCCGCGGACGTCATGATCGGCTGCAGCGGCTCGGACACCCGGGTTGAAGCGCCGGATCTTGCCCGGGTCCGGGCTGACTCGCAGCAGCCGCTGATCGCCATCGACCTCGCCCTCACCCACGACTTCGATCCTGCCGTGGGCGAGCTCGACGGCGTCGAGCTCCTCACCCTGGAGTCCGTGCGCCTCGCCGCCCCGCAGGAACAGTCCGAGTCGCTGGAGCAGGCGAGCAGCATAGTCGCCGGCGCTGCCAGCGCCTTCGAGCAGGAGCGTGAGGCACGCTCTGTGGACTCCGCGATCGTCGCGCTGCGCCGGCACACCATGAACGTACTGGAGGCGGAAATGGAAAAGGTCCGTGCCCGCCACGGCTGCACTGCCGCGGCGGAGGAAGTCGAGTTCGCCCTGCGCCGGATGGTCAAGCAGCTGCTGCACGTGCCCACCGTCCGTGCCCGGGAGCTTGCCGCCAACGGCCAGCAGGAACATTACGTCGCGGGCCTCGAAGCGCTTTATGGCATCACGGTCGAGCAGCCCGCCGCCCGGGCGGCCGAAGCAGAGTGCCCGGTCGACCACAGCCAGCTGCCCGGGGCAGCAGGCAAGCGGGAAACGGCGTAGCTCGCGCTAACGGCCCCGGCCGAAGGCGTTGATTCCGGTCAGCTCCGCCGACAACGTCCACAGCCGGGCCGCATCCGCCCGGTCCACGGCGTGCGCGTCCACCCCCCTGATCCGTGCCTCCGGGGAGCCGGACTCCGTGGGTTCCGCGACGTCGCAGTCCTCGCAGTACACACCGCCCTTGCCTTCGAGCGCCGGGGAGGTTGCTGCCCACACGGACGTCGCGGCGCCCTGCTCCGGTGATTTGAACCGCGCGTCGACGTTTCCCTCTTCGTCCATCCAGCCGGAGGCGATCATTTCCTCGCGCGGGAGGTGACGCTGCAGCTCCGTCATGATGCCGCCCGGATGCACCGCGAAGGCCCGCACGCCGGAGTCCTGCCCGAGCTCGTCAAGCTGCACGGCGAAGAGCGAGTTGGCCGTCTTGGCCTGCCCGTACGCCTTCCACTTGTGATAGCCGGTGTCGAAGTTGATGTCATCGAAGCGGATCGGGGAGATCTTGTGCCCCGTCGAGGACAGCGAAACCACCCGGGCGCCGGGGCCTGCGGCCAGCGCGGGCCACAGCAGGTTCGCGAGGGCAAAATGGCCCAGGTGGTTGGTGGCGAACTGCGACTCCCAGCCGGGCCCCACCCGGCGTTCCGGGCTGGCCATGATGGCGGCGTTGTTGATCAGGATGTCCAGCCCGCGTCCGGCCGCCAGGAAGCCGGACGCCAGGAAGGTTCCAACAAATTCCTTGACGCTGGACTGGTCCGCGAGATCCAGCTCCGCCACGCCTACTTCCCCTTCAGCCGTTCCGGCAGCCAACCCGGCCGCGTCCAGGACCTCGCGGGCATGCTCCGGGCGCCGTGCCGGCACCATCACCCTGGCACCGGCGGAGCTCAGCGCCCGGACGGTCTCCAGGCCCAGCCCGGAGTACCCGCCGGTGACGATGGCGGTCTTCCCGGAGAGATCGATGCCCGCAATGACCTCGGCCGCCGTCGAGTCCCGGCCGAAGCCGGAGCCGATCTTGCGCTGACGGGTCCGGGTGCTTTCTTCGCTCATGTCATGCCTTTCCGGGAACGGCTCAGGCTCAATCGAGGCTTTTCAGTACACCGGCTTCCCGGGTTCCACGTCCCGCACCCAGGCCAGGATTCCGCCGTCGAGATGGCTGACCCGTTCGTAGCCGGCGGCGCGTGCCGCCGCGAGGACGGCGGCCGAACGGGTTCCGCCCTTGCAGTGGAACACGATGTCCATGTCCTGCGGCAGCTCGTTCCAGGCCTCCCCGGCCAGGATGCGGCCCTGCGGGATCAGCACGGCCCCGTCGATCCGGACGATCTCGTACTCCCCGCTCTCGCGCACATCCACGAGGTGGAAGTCCTTGAGCCCGGCCTTGCGGGCGGCCAGCAGGGTGGCGAGCTGGGTGGCTGTGACGGTGTGTTCGGTACCGGCGTCGGCGGAGGGGGTGATGCCGCAGAAGGCCTCATAATCGGTGAGTTCCGTAATGCGATCCGCCTCCGGGTCCCGGGACACCTTGATTTCGCGCCAGGTTCCGCCCAGGGCGTCGAAGAGCGCCACCCGCCCCAGCAGGGACCGCCCGACGCCGGTGATGAGCTTGACGGCCTCCGTCACCATGAGCGATCCGACGGCGGCGCACAGCATGCCGAACACCCCGCCTTCCCCGCACGACGGCACGGAGCCGGCCGGCGGCGCCTCCGGGTACAGGTCCCGGTACGTCGGCCCGTGCTTCTCCCAGAAGACGCTGACCTGCCCGTCGAAGCGGAAGATCGACCCCCAGACGTAGGGCTTGCCGAGGATCGCGGCGGCATCGTTGACGAGGTAGCGGGTGGCGAAGTTGTCGGCGCCGTCGAGAATCAGGTCGTAGCCGGCGAACAGCTCCAGGGCGTTGGAAGCGTCGAGCCGGACGTTATGCAGCCGGACGTCGACGAGCGGGTTCAGCGCTGCAATGGCGTCGCGGGCCGACTCGATCTTGGGCCGCCCGACATCCGCGACGCCATGGATCACCTGCCGCTGGAGGTTACTCAAGTCCACGACGTCGTCGTCGATGATGCCCAGGGTCCCCACTCCGGCAGCGGCCAAGTATAACAGCGCGGGTGAACCGAGGCCGCCGGCGCCGATGACGAGCACCTTGGCGTTCTTCAGCCGGCGCTGACCGAGGGACCCGATCTCCGGAATAATCAGGTGCCGGGAGTAGCGTTCCACCTCTCCCGGGCTGAGGTCTCCCGCCGGTTCCACGAGTGGACCAGGCACTCGATCAATCAGCGGATCAGGCAGCGGATCCGTGGTTGCGGGTGCGGCGTGTGCAGTGAACTTGGAAGCCATACTTCAATCTATGCCCGAAGATACCGCCAGGTCATATTACCCGCGCGTAAAGTGAACGTAACAGCAAGCGAAAGAAGGCCGACAGTGGTTCATCAGGCACCGGTTGAACATGGTCCTGCCGGGAAGCCGGCGTCCGGGCAGGCCCGGAGCGGCGGACACCGGTCGGCGCGTCTCCCCCGCGACGAACGCCGGGCGCAATTGCTGGCTGCCGCCCAGGAAGTCTTCGTTGCCAACGGTTACCACGGTGCCGCGATGGATGAAATTGCCGAGACCGCGCATGTGAGCAAACCGGTGCTCTACCAGCACTTCCCCTCCAAGCGTGAGCTCTACCTGGCGCTGCTGGACAGCCATCTGAGCAAGCTCATCGATCTGCTGCTGGGGGCGCTGAACTCCACCACGGACAACGATGAGCGCGTCCAGGCCGTCATGCGGGCCTATTTCCGGTTCATCGCCAGCGACGACCAGGCCCACCGTCTCGTCTTCGAATCGGATCTGATCAACGATCCCGACGTGAGCGCCCGGCTGGAGGCGTTTAACAAGACTTTCGCCGACGCCGTCGCGGGGGTCATCGCCGAGGACACCAAGCTGCCCGAGCTGGAAGCCCAGCTGCTGGGCCGCGGACTCGCCGGAATGGCCCAGGTCAGCGCACGGTACTGGCTGGAAACTGACGGGAATCTCGATCTCGATGTGGCCAGCGACCTGATCTACCGTTTAGCTTGGCGCGGAATCTCCCGCTTCCCCAAGGAGTCCTAGGCTACAAATAGAGATGACCCTTTGATATTTATTGGACTTTGATTGGCTGGGAGGCCTTGCTGTGGAAGTAAAGATCGGCATTCAGAACATCGGCCGCGAAATTGTGCTGGAATCGGCGCAGGATGCTGACGCCGTGGCCAAGGTGGTTGCAGAGTCCCTCGCCAAGGGCACCGAGCTCCGCCTCACGGATGAGAAGGGCCGCCAGATCATCATCCCGGCGAATGTCCTGGGCTACGTTGAAATCGGCGCTGAAGAGCAACGCCGCGTCGGTTTCGGCGCCCTCTAGCCACCGCGGAGCGCTGCTGCCGTTCGCGGAACTGCCGTTCCCACCAGAAGTAGGAGTCCGAATATGCTGTCCCTGATTGTGGTTGCCATGGTGACCGTGGCCGCGGGCTTCGTGGTCTGGGCCAACGACAAGCGGCACTCCAAGTACGGCATCAGCGTCCCGGCGGGTGTTGCCGTCGCCGCCGGGATGCTGAGCTGGATCATTTTTATGGCGGCCGGGCTCGGCTACCAGCCGGGCCTGACCTGGATTCCGTGGGTCCTGCCCATGGTCATCGGCACGGCGGCCGCCGCCGCAGCGGTGCTGTACCTCGGCCGGCACCGCACCCGCCAGGACACATCCCGGCTCACCGCCATCCTGCGTCTCTAGCGCGCCGCCGGCCGGGCTATCAGGCGGGCCGGCCGGGCTATCAGGCGGGCCCTCCGGCCTGCTATCAGGACCCCGGCTCGTGCGGCCCGTGGCCTTCCTCGGTGCAGAGGCAGAGCCTGTTTCCCTGCGCATCCGTGACCACCACCCAGGCGGGTGCGTGGTCATGGTTCATTAACGCCCCCGTGGCCGCTGTCTTCTCCAGCGCCGGCGCGGACTCGGCCTTACTGCGGTGGATATCGAGGTGAAGGCGGTTGGCGTTGGGCGTGGACGTCTCCTGGAACCAGAGTGCGGGGCCGCGCCCGTAGGGGTCCAGGAGGTCAGCGGAGCTGACCCTGCGGTAGCCCAGGGCCACCCGCCAGACCTCGGAAATCGCCGCCGGGTCCTCGGTATCGATGGCCACCTCGACGGTCCGGTGCAGGCCCGGCTCCGCGGTGGCGCCGAGCCGGGCTGCCGCCTCGCTGGCCGCCGCCGCGGCCGCGGTGTCCCGTGGCGTGACCTGGCTGCCGGCGTCGTGGGAGCTGTAACGAAGAAATACCCGGTTGTACCGCCAGTCCAGGTCCGGGTGGTGGTCTTGTTCTTCGGCCAGGCGGCCGAGCGCGGCCATCAGCTCAAGCGCCGCGGCCGATGTCGGCGCCTTGTAGACCGTCACCAGCCCGCCGAGGCGGTATCTCCAGTCCGGCAGTCCGGCCAGGGCGGCATCGACCTGGCTCTGGCTGAGGACGTCGTCGGTGGTTCCCATATCGGCTCCCTTGCTGGCTGGGTTTGCGGGTCCGGGCCCGAAGCTGGGCCTAGAGGAATTCGGCCCGTCCTTCCATGGCGGAGGATGCGAGCGCGTGCTCCCGGCGCGGGATTCGGCCCGCCTTTTTCGCCAGCCTACCCGCCATGACCGCATGCTTGAAGGCCTCCCCCATGAGCGCCGGATTCTGGGCCCGGGTCACCGCGGTGGCCAGCAGCACGGCATCGCAGCCGAGCTCCATGGCCAGGGCCGCGTCCGAGGCGGTGCCGATACCGGCGTCCAGGACCACGGGCACCGAAGCCCGGGAGACAATCAGCTCGATGTTGTGCGGGTTGAGAATGCCGAGCCCGGTCCCGATCGGTGAGCCCAGCGGCATCACGGCGGTGGCGCCAAGGTTCTCCAGCCGGAGGGCCAGGACCGGGTCGTCGTTGGTGTAGGCAAAGACCTTGAAGCCGCGTCCCACGAGCTGCTCGGTGGCGTCGACGAGTTCCACGGCGTCCGGCAGCAGGGTGTGCTCGTCGGCGATGACTTCCAGCTTCACCCAGTCGGTTTCGAGGGCCTCGCGGGCCAGTTCGGCGGTCAGCACGGCGTCCCTGGCGGTAAAGCAGCCGGCGGTGTTGGGCAGCACGCGGATGCCGTGGTCCACGAGAAGCTGGAACAAGGAGCCTGCCTCGGCGGGCGAGTAGCGGCGCATGGCGACGGTGGTCAGTTCCGTGCCCGACGCCACGAGGGCCGTCCCGAGGCCGTCCAGGCTCGGCGCTCCGCCGGTCCCCATGATCAGCCGCGAACCGAGCCGCACGCCGTCGACAACGAACGGATCGTGGGTGCCCGGCGATGCTTCCGGGGCTGCTGAACGTGTGGTTGCTTCCATGGCCGTCATCCTCCCTGTACTGCCGTGACCAGCTCGACGTCGTCGCCGTCGGCGAGCGCGGTGCCGTGCCATTGGCTGCGGGGCACCACCTCGGCGTTGCGGGCCACAGCGACGCCGAGCTTCTTTCCATCCGCGGACTGGCCGTTCGGGGCCAGCGTCCGCCCGGTGACCTGGCTGACCAGGGTGCTGACGGAGGCACCGTCGGGGACGGTGTGCTCCGAGCCGTTGAGGCTGATGTTCATAGCGTTTCCTTGCTGTGTTCTGGATTGCTGTGTTCTGGATTGCTGTGTTCTGGATTGCTGTGTTCTGGAGGGCTGTGTTCTGGAGGGCTGTGTTCTGGAGGGGGGCGCGTGCCTGGGAGCCTGGGGTCTGGGGGCTGGGAACCGGCGGAGAATCTGTCCGGCCGGAAGTTCGCCCAGCGCGGGTCTGCCGTGCTGTCCAGCAGCTGCCGGCAGATCCGCGCGGCCGCCGGGGTCAGCAGGATGCCGTGCCGGAAGAAGCCGGTGGCGATGATCAGTCCCCCGACGTCCCCGTCGCGGCCCGGCGACCGGTCCGCGACGCGGCCCAGCAGCGGGGCGTTGTCCGGTGTTCCGGGCCGCGCCCTGGCGGTGGCCTCCAGCAGTTCCAGCTCGGCGACGGCGGGGAGCAGCTGCTGGGCGTCCCGCAGCAGCTGGTAGACGCCACCTGCGGAGACCGCGCCGGCCGAGACAGCACCGGTGCCGGGCGCATCGGGCTCCGAGAGCGTGTCCTCGCGCTGGGTCGCCCCGATCACCACGGTGCCGTCCTGCCGGGGGACGATGTACACCGGCACGCCGCGGACCAGGCCGCGCACCGTGGAGCCCAGCAGCGGCCGCAGATGCGCGGGGACCCGGAGCCGGAGGATGTCGCCGTGGACCGGCCGCAGCGGCAGGTCCAGCCCCGCGGGCAGGCCCGCCAATCCCGCGGCGCCCAGCCCGTTGGCCACGATGGTCTCCCGGGCCCGGACCTTCCCGCCGCCGGCCAGGCTGACCCCGCTGACCCGCCCGTCCTCCCACCGCAGTCCGGCGGCGCGCCGGGGAACCAGGCAATACTGGCTGTCAGCCGCCAGCAGGGCTGCGATCCGGGCGAGCAGGCGGCGCGGATCCACCTGGTGGTCGGCGGGAATGTCGAAGGCGCAGGAGATGCCCGGACTCAGCAGTGGCTCGCGTCCGCGTGCCTCGCGGACGGTCAGGGGCTGCACCGCGAGTCCGCAGGCCTGCTGCACGGTCCGGAGATCGGCGAGCGCCCGGCGGTCGGCCGCGTCGGCGCCGACCACGAGGGTCGGCGTCGTGAGGTATCCGGTCCCGGCGGCTGTTCCGCGGTCCGTCCCGCTGTCCGCGGGGACGCCGTCCGTCCCGCTGTCCGCGGGGACGCCGTCCGTCCCGCTGTCCGCGGGGACGCCGTCGTCTCGCTCCAGATCGGCCGCAAAGTCAGGCCACAGCCGTGAGGATTCGAGCATGAGCTCCAGCAGGCCCTCCTCCTGGTAGTGGAGTTCACTCACGGGGGCGAGCATGCCGGCGGCTGCCCAGCTCGCGCCACTGCCGGGGGCGTCATCGATCAGGGCAACGGAACGGCCGGACTGCCTGGCGGCCCAGGCGATGCCATGGCCGACCACCCCGCCGCCGATCACGGCAACGTCGTAACATTCCCCGGCTGTGACGTCATCAGGTGCGTCGTCAGCGGCGTAACAGTTCGTAAGGTCAAAACTGGCTGGGGTGCCCATGGAGGTTTCCTTCCCTACGCCGGTACTAGCCGGATCAGGTCAAGCGGTCGGCTCTGACGCCCTCTCAGCCCTCCGGCGTCGAACGCCAGTGGCGAACGGCTGCAGCGGGCTCCCGCGGTATGGCCCCAGTTTAGAGGAACTAGGCTGGGGGCATGAGCCAGGATGACGTCCACACCACCGCCCGCCTGTACCTGTGCACCGACGCCCGCAAGGACCGCGGCGACTTCGAGGCCTTCGTGGACACCGCCTTTGCCGGCGGCGTCGACATCATCCAGCTGCGCGACAAGTCCCTGGAGGCGGCCGAGGAACTCGAACTACTCACGGTCCTGCATCAGTCAGCCCACCGGCACGGTCGCCTGTGGGCGGTTAATGACCGCGCGGACCTCGCCTCACTGTCCGGCGCGCCGGTCTTCCACATCGGACAGAAGGACATCCCGCTCGGTGCCGCCCGGGGCTTCCTCGGCAAGGACACCGTGATCGGGCTGTCCACCCACAGCCCGGAGCAGGTGGATGCCGCCATTGCGTCCTCCCCCGGCCGCAGCGGTCTGGACTACTTCTGTGTGGGGCCGGTGTGGGCCACACCCACCAAGCCCGGCCGCGCCGCCGTCGGTCTTGAACTGGTGCGTTACGCCGCTGAGGCGATCCGCCGCGCAGAGGCGGCAGCCCCCGGCAAGGTCGACGGCGCGGTTAACAGTAGGGTCAAAGGCGTGGTGCCCTGGTTCGCCATCGGCGGCATCGACTTGGGGAACGTGGAGCAGGTGGTGGAGGCCGGTGCACGCCGGATCGTGGTGGTCCGGGCCATCACCGAGGCTGATGATCCCGCCGACGCCGCCCGCGCCCTGCTCGCCTCCCTCGACGCCGCGGAGTCCTGAGACCGGAGGCTACCCGGCGCCTACCCGGCGAGCCCCAGCTGCAGCATCCGGTTTGAGTGATTGGCCGCGAGTTCGGCGGTCAGTTCGCGGACCAGCTCCCGGGACCGCTCCTCGTCCGCCGCGATCAGGCCGCCGAGGAACGCGTGCTCGAAGCTGACACGCCGGGCCTGGGTCAGGGTCTCCCCGAGCAGACGCCTCGCCCATAGCGCCAGCCGCGACGCCAGCCGCGGGTCGTCGGCCAGGGCCGTCTTGAGCCGCTCCCGGAGCACCGCGGTCGTCTCCTCATCGGCCTGGATCCGCTCCACCAGTTCGCGGGTCGAGGCGTCGACATGGCGGGCCACGGCCCGGTAGAAATCGGCGGAGACGGTGTCGATCACGTAGGCCTTCATGAGCGATTCGAACCAGTCGGCGGGGCGCGTGCGTTCGTGGAAGTGGTCCACGGAGGGCTGGAAGGGCAGCATGGCGGCCTCCGGGTCCAGGCCCATGTCCTCAAGCCTGGCACTGACCAGTTCATAGTGCTGGAACTCGATCACGGCAATCCTGCCCAGCACCGCACGGTCGTGCAGGGTGGGCGAGTAGCGGGCGTCGGAGGACAGTCGTTCGAAAGCCGAAAGCTCTCCATAGGCCATCACGCCCAGCAGATCCCTGAGAAAGCTGTTGTAGCGGGCAGGATCGGCCGGGGATGTGCTCATGATCCAAGACTAATCGCGGGAATCGGGCTAATCTGATTTTCGTGTCCCATCATCGCCTGACCCCCAGCGTCCACCGGCAAGAGAGCCAGCTTGCCCTGGCGCTGAACTCGCTGCGCACCACGCTGGAACTGCCGGGCGCCTTCCCCGAGGACGTCCTCCGGGAGGCCAAGGAGGCCGTGGGCGGGCACGAACTGCCGGAGCTGGATTTCACCCACATCGAGTTCGTGACCATCGATCCGGAATCCTCCACCGACCTGGACCAGGCCGTCCATATAGCCCGCACCGGTGCGGGCTACAAGGTGTACTACGCCATCGCCGACGTCCCCTCCTTCGTGACCCCCGGCGGGGCGCTCGACGCCGAGACCCGCCGCCGCGGCCAGACCTTCTACACCCCGGACGGCCGGATCCCGCTGCATCCGGAGGTCATCAGCGAGGAAGCCGGCAGCCTGCTCGCCGGCCAGCTGTGCGCCGCCTTCGTCTGGGAATTCGAGCTGGATGCCGCCGCCGAGGTCTCCTCGGTGCTGGTGCGCCGGGCCCAGGTCCGCAGCCGGGCCAAGCTCAATTACCAGGGGGTCCAGGCGGAGCTCGACGCCGGCACCGCGGCGCCCGTGCTGCAGCTGCTGAAGGAAGTCGGGATCAAGCGGGTGGAGCTCGAACGGCTCCGCGGCGGCGCCAGCCTGAACATGCCGGAACAGGAAATCGAGCAGCTGCCCGACGGCGGCTACCGGATCGTCGCGGCCCCGCCCCTGCCGGTGGAGGACTGGAACGCCCAGATTTCGCTCATGACAGGCATGGCGGCGGCCGGGATCATGCTCGAAGGCAAGGTCGGGATCCTGCGCACCATGCCCGCACCGGACGAGAACTCGCTGGCGCACTTCCACCGCCAGACCCGCGCCCTGGGCAAGCCCTGGGACGGCGAAATGAGCTACGGCGAATACCTGCGCACCCTTGACCCGACGGACCCGCAGCAGCTGGCGATCGTGCACTCGGCCGGCATGCTGTTCCGCGGGGCCGGCTACACGCCCTTCGACGGAACCGTTCCGGACGCCGCCATCCAGTCCGCCATCGGCGCCGCCTATGCGCATTCCACCGCGCCGCTGCGCCGGCTGATCGACCGCTTCGTGCTGGTCATCTGCGAGGCGCTCAGCAACGGCGCGGACGTTCCCGCCTGGGCCCGCGAGGCGCTGCCTTCGCTGCCCTCGATCATGGCGGCCTCGGACCAGCTCGCCGCCAAACTGGAGCGCTTGTCCCTGGACACGGTGGAGGCGGCCTTGCTGAGCAACCACATCGGCCAGGAGTTCGACGCCGTCGTCATCTCCGGTTCCAAGCCGGCCAAAAACGGGAACGGCAACGGAAACGGCAAGCACGGGAACGGGAACGGGAACGGCAACGGGCCGTCCGGGATCGTCCAGATCGCCGAGCCGGCCGTGACCGCACGGTGCCCCGGCGAGCTGGAATCAGGCACCCAGGTCCGGGTCAGGGTCCTGTCGGCCGACATCGCCAGCCGGGAGGTCCGGCTGGAACTGGTGGGCTGATCCCACGTTGTTCCGGCAGGCTTTCCGCGCTCCCTGCCAGCCACCGGCACGGTCAACGGCACGGTCAATTGCGCGGCCAGTCGAGGTTCCGGGCTGCGTACAGCTAGACTGAAAGGGTAGATATGGATGCCCGGTCGTTGATTTCCATGATTTTCGAATTCAACAAGCCCGCCCCTACGCGATCTTGAGATAGACCCGCTGGTCCCCAGTGCCAGCATTTAGATAGCCCGCGATCGGCTTCCACTGGATTTGCTTGCGCGCCTGAGCGTGCTCCGGAACGGCCTCCCGGCCGGCCCCGTTGAGCAAGCAGCGCAGCCCAAAATGAATAAGGAAACTCCCCTGTGAGTGAATTGCACACGCACCAGCTTCTGACCGACGAATCCGGAACGGAAACGCTCGAGCCGGAAGAGACCATCATCTCGGACGAAAAGCCGCACGAGATTGCCGAGAAAACCTTCGCCGACTTCAACGTCCGCGCCGACATCGTGGAGTCCCTTGCCGACGCCGGCATCACCCACCCCTTCCCGATCCAGGCCATGACCCTGCCGGTCGCCCTCAGCGGCCACGACATTATCGGACAGGCCAAGACCGGCACCGGCAAGACCCTCGGCTTCGGCATCCCGGCGCTGCAGCGCGTCGTCGGACCGGACGATGCCGGGTTCGACAAGCTCGCCGCCCCGGGTGCTCCGCAGGCCCTCGTGATCGTGCCCACCCGCGAGCTGGCCGTCCAGGTCGCCAATGACCTGCAGAACGCCGCCCGCAAGCGCAACGCCCGCATCACCACGATCTACGGCGGCCGAGCCTACGAGCCGCAGGTCGAAGCGCTGCAGAAGGGCGTCGAGGTCGTCGTCGGCACCCCGGGGCGCCTCATCGACCTTTACAAGCAGAAGCACCTCGTCCTGAAGAACGTCAAGATGGTCATCCTTGACGAGGCCGACGAAATGCTGGACCTCGGCTTCCTCCCGGACGTCGAAACCCTCATCGCCGGCACCCCGCCCGTGCGCCAGACGCTGCTGTTCTCGGCCACCATGCCCGGTCCGGTCGTCGCCATGGCCCGCCGCTACATGACCAAGCCGACGCACATCCGCGCCGCCGACCCGGACGACGAGGGCCTGACCAAGCGCGACATCCGCCAGCTGATCTACCGTGCGCACAGCATGGACAAGATCGAGGTCGTCGCCCGCATCCTGCAGGCCCGCGGCCGTGGCCGCACCATCATCTTCACCAAGACCAAGCGCACGGCCGCCAAGGTTGCCGAGGAACTGGTGGACCGCGGCTTCGCTGCCGCCGCCATCCACGGCGACCTCGGCCAGGGCGCCCGCGAGCAGGCGCTGCGCGCCTTCCGGAACAACAAGGTGGATGTCCTGGTGGCCACCGACGTCGCCGCCCGCGGCATCGACGTCGACGACGTCACGCACGTCATCAACTACCAGTGCGTCGAAGACGAAAAGATCTACCTGCACCGCGTCGGCCGCACCGGCCGTGCCGGCAACAAGGGCACGGCCGTGACCTTCGTCGACTGGGATGACATGCCCCGCTGGGGCCTGATCAACAAGGCCCTGGGCCTGAGCGTCCCGGAACCGGTGGAAACGTACTCCTCTTCCCCGCACCTCTTTGAGGAGCTGGACATCCCCGCGGGCACCAAGGGCCGCCTGCCCCGCGACAAACGCGTGCTGGCCGGCGTCGACGCCGAAGTCCTCGAGGACCTCGGCGAGACAGGCAAGAAGAACGCCCGCCCCAGCGGACGCGACAGCGGACGTGACAGTACCCGCAGCGGCGGACGGGACAGCGGGTCAACCGGCAGCGGCCGCGGAGCCGGTCGTGAGTCCGGCCGCGGTGCGGAACGTGACACCACCGCTGGCGGCGGCCGCAGCAGCAGCCGCCGCAGCGGCGGCGGCGAGTCGGCCGGGCGCTCCGGGGACCGCCGTCGTCGTCCGGCCGCCGAGGCCGAGGCAGCAACCGGCCAGGCTCCGGAGGCGGCAGCAACCGCGACGGCACCCGCCAGGGCCGCCGCGGCAACGACCGAGGTGGACCGCGCCACCCGTGCCCGCCGCCGCACCCGCACGCGCCGCCGCAACGGCGAAGTTGTCGGCGAGGCACAGCAGGGCAGCTCCCAGCCAAGCAACGCCGAGGCCTAAACCCCTTCATGACTGACACCGTCTGGGCGCCTGAAGGCAGCAACCTGGTGGTACACGCGGACAACGCGGAGTACCTCCCCACGCTGCCGGACGGCGCCTTCACCCTGATCTATGTGGACCCGCCGTTCAACACCGGCCGGGTCCAGAAGCGCCAGGAAACCAGGATGGTGCTCAACGCCGGCGGCGAGGGCGACCGGGTCGGTTTCAAGGGCAGATCCTACGACACGATCAAGGGCGCGCTGCACAAATACGACGACGCGTTCAGCGACTACTGGTCCTTCCTGGAGCCACGGCTCGTGGAGGCCTGGCGGCTGCTCGCGGACGACGGGACCCTGTACCTGCACCTGGACTACCGCGAGGTGCATTACGCCAAGGTCATGCTGGATGCCATCTTCGGCCGGGAGTGCTTCCTAAACGAGATCATCTGGGCCTACGACTACGGCGCCCGGGCCAAGTACCGCTGGCCCACCAAGCACGACAACATCCTCGTGTACGTCAAGAATCCGGCCAGGTACCACTTCGACAGCGCCGAGGTGGACCGGGAGCCGTACATGGCGCCGGGCCTGGTCACACCGGCCAAACGCGAACTCGGCAAGCTGCCCACCGACGTCTGGTGGCACACCATCGTCTCCCCCACCGGCAAGGAGAAGACCGGCTACCCCACGCAGAAGCCCGAGGGCCTGATCCGCCGCGTCGTCGCGGCCTCCAGCAGGCCCGGCGACTGGTGCCTGGACTTCTTCGCCGGCTCCGGAACGCTCGGAGCCGTCGCCGCGAAGCTGGACCGCAGGTTTATCTGCGTGGACCAGAACCAGCCGGCCATCGACGTCATGGCCAAGCGCCTGGCGGCCCACGCCGAGTTCACCGCGTTCCCGGCCAACTGACGCGCAGCCCTCGTTGCGCTATCAGCTCCGGTGCTTATCCGGCCCTCACGGAGACGCTGACTGATAGCGCAACGTGCGGGGCGTCGGGGCAAGAGCGCCAGTCAGCGCACCACGGCGGATCCGGTGCCCAGTTCCTCGATCCGGGCGAAGACTTCGGGCGAGGTCAGGTTCTCACCGAGCAGGTTCGGTTTCCCGGCGCCGTGGTAATCCGAGGAACCCGTCACCAGCAGTCCGTGCCGCTCCGCGAGCCGGCGCAGGAACGTCCGGCCCTCCTCGGGATTGTCCCGGTGGTAGATCTCCAGCCCGGCCAGGCCGGCGTCGATCATTTCGCGGTAGGTGCGCTCCCCCACGATCCGTCCGCGGGCGGAGGCCACCGGGTGCGCGAAGACCGGGACCCCGCCGGCGTCGCGGACCAGTTCGACAGCAAGCGCAGGATCCGGCGCGTAGTGCTGCACGAAGTAGCGCGAGCGCGAGGTCAGGATCGAGCTGAACGCCTCGGACCTGTCTCCCACAACCCCCGCGGCCACGAGCGCGTCGGCGATGTGCGGCCGGCCCAGGGTTGCCCCGGGCGCTACGTGGTGGATGACGTCGTCCCACGTCAGGGGGTAGTCCTCGGCGAGCAGGCTGACCATCCGTTCGGCCCTCGTGTACCGCGCATCCTTGGCCTTGGTGATTTCCTCCAGCAGACCCGGATGGGCCGGGTCGTGAAGGTAGCTGAGCAGGTGGACGCTGATGCCCTCCGAAGTCCGGCAGGAGATCTCCATCCCGGGGACCAGGGCGATGCCGTGCTCGCGGGCCGCCTGCCCGGCCTCGGCCCAGCCGGCGGTGGAGTCGTGGTCGGTCAGGGCGACGACGTCGATTCCCGCCTCCGCGGCGGACGCCATCACGTCGGCCGGTTCCTGGGTACCGTCGGAAACATTCGAGTGGGCATGCAGATCAATCCTCACCCCACCAGCCTAGTAGATGGGCCACGGCAGCCTGTTGGCCTAAGCCGCGCCGCTGGTGAGACGATGGGACGGTGAACGATGCAGATAACACCCCAGTCTCCGCTTCCCAGCCCCTCGAAGAGCGCGTCAACAACCGCTCGCAGCGGCCCAGTTCCGACGCTTTCAAAGCGTTCATGGCCAGCAACTGGGCACCGTCCCAGCAGCAGCTCCCCGAACGGGACGTCGTCGCCGACCACGCCGCGGGCCGCCGCCGCGCCATCTCAGAGCAGTTCAAAGGTGAACGCCTGGTCATCCCGGCCGGCCCGCTGAAGGTCCGGTCTAACGACAGCGACTACCGCTTCCGCCCGCACTCGGCCTTCGCGCACCTCACCGGCCTGGGCCTGGACCATGAGCCGGACGCCGTCCTCATCCTGGAGCCCGCGGAAGAAGGAAAGGGCGACGACGGCGGCCACCACCACGCGACGCTCTACTTCCGCCCGCTGGCCGGCCGGGACACCGAACAGTTCTACGCGGACTCCCGTTCCGGCGAGTTCTGGATCGGCGCCCGCCCGACCCTCGCCGAGTTCAGGGCCCAGCTCGGCCTGGCGACCGCCGACCTCGGCGAATTCGAACTCGCCATCACCAAGAATGTCGGAGCCCCGGAAATCGGCGGCATCTCGATCCGGCTCGTGCGCAAAGTGGACGAAAACATCGACGCGCTCGTGGACACCGCCCGCTACAACACGGCCAAGGATCCGGAAAACCTGGACCTGGGAATCCTCGATGCCCTGGACGAGAAGCTCACCGAGGCCCTCTCGGAGCTGCGCCTGCTCAAGGACGAGTGGGAAGTCGAGCAGATGAAGCTCGCCGTGGCCGCCACCGTGGAGGGCTTCACCGAGGTGGTCAAGGCCATTCCGCGGGCCCTCACCCACCAGCGCGGCGAACGCGTCGTGGAAGGCGCGTTCTTCGCCCGGGCCCGGGAGGAAGGCAACGAGCTCGGCTATGACACCATCGCCGCCGCCGGCAACAATGCCACCGTCCTGCACTGGACCCGCAACACGGGCAAGGTCAACGCCGGGGAACTGCTGCTGCTCGACGCCGGGGTCGAAGCCGACTCGCTCTACACCGCGGACATCACCCGCACCCTGCCGGCCAACGGCACCTTCTCGGAGATCCAGCGCAAGGTCTATGAGGCAGTGCTCGACGCCGCCGACGCCGGTTTTGCCGCCGCGCAGCCCGGCACGAAGTTCCGCGACATCCACACGGCCGCCACCACCGTGCTGGCGGAGCGGCTGGCCGGGTGGGGTCTGCTGCCGGTGTCCGTGGAGGAAGCGATCAGCCCCGAGGGCCAGCAGCACCGCCGCTGGATGCCGCACGGCACCAGCCACCACCTGGGGCTGGACGTGCACGACTGCGCCCAGGCGAAGCGTGAGTTGTACCTGGACGGCGTCCTCACTCCCGGCATGGTGTTCACGATCGAACCCGGCCTGTACTTCAAGAACGAGGACCTCGGCATTCCGGAGGAATACCGAGGCATCGGCGTCCGCATCGAGGACGACATCCTGATGACCGCCGAGGGTCCCGTCAACCTCAGCGCCGCCCTGCCGCGCAAGGCGGACGACGTCGAGTCCTGGATGGCGGGCATCTACCAGGAAGCCGACGGCCAGCAGCCGTAGCCCACACCGCGCCCCACGACAGGGGGATGGCCCCGGCCCGGGGCTCTCTGCTGTTGAAGCGCAGCTGGATGTGGGCAGGCCTCCGCCCTGACGGAATAGCCGCGACGGATCAGCAGCAGCTACGGCTTGGAGCCGTCGTGCCGGGGTTCACGCTTGGGAGAAACCCGCACACCGTACTGCGGCCGGCCGTCGGGCAGGTCGGGATACCGGACGGCCGCCGGCTTGGCCGGTTCCTGCTGGCCCTGGGGAGCCGCTTCGGCGGGCTGTCCGCCCGGGGCGCCTGGCTGCTGGGAGGGTTCGGCCGGCTGCTCTGCGTCCGGCCCGTGGCCGGCTTCCGTGCTGCGCTGGCCGTAAGGGTCGTTCCAGCCCGCGGGACGCTGCGGCGCATGGCCCTGCTGGCCGGGCTGCTGGGGGGCCTGCTGGCCCGGCTGCTGGCCGGGCTGCTGCGGGGCCTGCTGGTACGGCTGCTGCTGGTAGTCGTGCTGCGTGTAACCGGCCGGCGCGGAGGCGTCATGCTGGGTCATCGGCAGCTGGTGGAGCAGCCGCCGTGCCTCGTTGGCGGCCTCGAAGGACACCACGACGTCGTAGTTGGTCGCCACGACCTGGCTGGTCGACGTGAAGTCACGCTTTCCACGCTGCATCGCGTAGGTGACGATGCCAAAGAGCATGAAGAACGCTGCACCCATCAGCACTGACGTGATGATCGAGAAGTAACCGCCGGTCGGCGAGAAGAAGGACAGCATGACGCCGACGAAGAGGCCGAACCACATGCCGCTCAGGGCGCCGGACAGGGCCACGCGGGGGTAGCTGAGCCTGCCCGTGACCCGCTCCACCATCTTCAGGTCATTGCCCACGATCGAGACCATCTGCACCGGGAACTGCTGGTCGGCCAGGTAGTCCACCGCCTTCTGGGCATCCAGGTAGGAAGTGTAGGAACCGACAGTGTCGCCCTTGGGGACAGTGCGGGCCTCGTCCGGGCCGGTGGGGGCGCCAGCCCTGGGGGCACCAAAAATGTTTGACATATTCCCATTCTTACCTATCCGGCTGGGGTGCGCCTGTAAATTCAGCTAAAAGAGAGCAGACTCGGTAGCCTGTACAGGTGAGCACAAATCTTTCGCGGGTGTTTGTTGCGCGCCTCCTCGGACTGGATGTCTTCGACCCACTGGGCGACCGTCTGGGACGGCTGCGCGACGTCGTTGTGCTCTCCCGCGGCAACCGCGGCACCCCCCACGTGGTGGGCATCGTCGTCGAGGTCCCCGGGAAGAAGCGCGTCTTCGTACCGATGACCCGGATCACCTCGATCGACCCCACCCAGATCATCTGCACGGGGCTCGTGAACCTCCGCCGCTTCGAACAGCGCGGCGCGGAGACCCTGGTGGTGGCCGAGATGTTCGACCGCCGGGTGACCCTCGCCGACGGCAGCGGGGACGCGACCATCGAGGACATCGCGATGGACAAGCACCGCTCCGGCGACTGGTTCGTCAGCAAACTCTTTGTCCGCCGCGGCCACTCCCTCTCGCCGCTGAGCAGGCTGCGCCGCAACGAGACCATGATCATCGACTGGGCCGACGCGCAGCAGGGTGCCCGGACCGAGCCCCAGGCCGCCACCCAGTTCGTCGCCACGCATGAGGACCTGAAACCTGCCGACTTCGCCGAAGCCCTCCAGGAGATGAGCGACAAGCGCCGCTTCGAGGTCGCCAGCGAACTCCAGGACGAGCGGCTCGCCGATGTCCTCCAGGAAATGCGCGAAGGCGATCAGGTGGAGATCCTCTCCGCCCTGGACGTCAACCGCGCCGCCGATGTGCTGGAGGAAATGGATCCGGACGACGCCGCCGACCTCCTCGCCGAGCTCCCCAGCGCCCAGGCCGAGGAGCTGCTCCAGCTGATGGAGCCCGAGGGCGCCGAAGACGTCCGCCGCCTGCTCGAATACGACGAGGACACCGCCGGCGGCCTGATGACCCCGGTCCCGGTCATCCTGCCCCCGGAAGCGACCGTCGCCGAGGCCCTCGCCCATGTCCGCCGCGAGGAACTCTCCCCTGCGTTGGCGTCCTCGATTTTCATTGCCCGGCCCCCGCTGGAGACGCCCACCGGCCGTTTCCTCGGCGTCGTCCACATCCAGCAGCTGCTGCGCTTCCCGCCGCCCGAACCGCTGGGCAACCTCGTGGACAAGACCCTGGAGCCGGTCTCCGACCTGGCGCACATCAGTGAGGTGGCCCGGACCCTGGCCACCTACAACCTTAACTCGCTCCCCGTGGTCAACAGCGACGGACGGCTTGTGGGGGCGGTGACTGTTGACGACGTGCTGGATCACCTGTTGCCGGATGACTGGCGCGCCCACGAGGACGACGTCCCGATAAGGAAGCTCGGAGGCCGCATTGGCTGATAACGGCACCCCCAGAACCTCCACCGTCCGCCCGGGCAGCAAATCCACCGGCAAAGGCAGCCTCGACACACCCCTGAGCGGCCGTGCGCGGATCCTGCCCAAGTTCTCCCCCAACCCGGACGCCTTCGGCCACGCCACCGAGGGCTTCGCCCGGTTCATGGGCACGCCCCAGTTCCTGGTCTACATGACCGTGTTCTGCCTCTTCTGGCTGGTCTGGAACACCTTTGCCCCGGGGGAGTGGCAGTTCGATTCCCGGGATCTCGGCTACACCCTGCTGACCCTGATGCTCTCGCTGCAGGCATCCTACGCAGCGCCGCTGCTGCTGCTTGCCCAGAACCGCCAGGACGACCGGGACCGCGTCTCGCTCCAGCAGGACCGGCAGCGCGCCGAACGCAATCTCTCGGACACGGAGTACCTGACCCGGGAGCTGGCCTCGCTGCGCATTGCCCTGCGTGAAGTGGCGACCCGCGACTATGTCCGGGCCGAGCTGCGCAGCCTGCTGGAGGACATGCTGGAGGCGCAGGAGGAACTGCGCACCCATGACCCGTCGGCCGGCGCCCACGAGACCCCGCGAGAGAAGGTCAAGGAGAAACTGAAGGATCGTCGCGACAAGCAGCGCAGCCCGCGGACCCAGCAGATCCCACGGGTCAAGGCCGAAGGCAAGCGGGACGGCAAGCGGGACGGCCCGCCGGAAAGCCCCGCCGACACCAAGCCGGAGAACACCGCTTCACCTGCACACCGCATCTTCCCCGAGAGCTGAGCATTCACCCCATGAGCACCACGCCGGACAGCGCCCCCCTGGACTCACCTCTGGACTCGCCTCTGGGCAGGGACGTGCACGCGGCCCTCGCCACCGTGATCGACCCGGAACTGCGCCGCCCCATCACCGAACTGGGCATGGTCGACGGAGTCGAGATCTCCGCCGCCGGCGGGGTACGGATCACCGTGCTGCTGACGATTGCGGGCTGCCCGCTGCGCGGCACCATCACGGCCGACTGCGAGGCGGCGCTGAGCGCCGTGCCCGGCGTCACCGCCGTCGACGTCGACCTGAAGGTGATGACCCAGGCGCAGCGCGACGCGCTCAAGGAGCAGCTGCGCGGCCCCGGCGGACAGCGCGGGATCCCCTTCAACCAGCCCGGCTCGCTGACCAAGGTCTACGCGGTCGCGAGCGGCAAGGGCGGGGTGGGGAAGTCCTCCGTGACGGTCAACCTGGCCTGCGCCCTGGCCGCCCAGGGGCTGCGGGTGGGCATCGTGGACGCGGATGTGTACGGTTTCTCCGTCCCGGCCCTGATGGGCATCACCCAGTCCCCCACCCGGGTGGATGACATGATCCTGCCGCCGGTTTCCTACGGGGTCAAAGCCATTTCCATCGGCATGTTCGTCACCGGGAACCAGCCGGTCGCATGGCGTGGACCGATGCTGCACCGCGCGCTTGAGCAGTTCCTGACGGACGTCTACTTCGGTGACCTCGACGTGTTGTTCCTGGACCTGCCGCCGGGCACCGGCGACATTGCGATTTCGGTGGCCCAGCTGCTGCCGAAGGCGCAGATCCTCGTCGTGACCACCCCGCAGGCCGCAGCCGCGGACGTGGCCGAACGGGCCGGCGCCATCGCCACCCAGACCGGCCAGTCCGTGGCCGGCGTGGTGGAGAACATGTCCTATCTGGAGCTGCCCGACGGCGGCCGGATGGAGCTGTTCGGCAGCGGCGGCGGCGCCATCCTCGCCGAACGGCTGTCCGCCACGGTGGGCACGGACGTTCCGCTGCTGGGGCAGATTCCGCTGGACATCCTGCTGCGTGAGGGCGGGGACGCCGGGGTTCCGCTGGTGCTGGGAGGTCCGGAGACGCCCGCAGCCGTGGCCCTGTTGGAGATCGCCGGCAAGCTCGCCGCCGTCCCGCGCGGGCTGCCGGGGATGTCCCTGGGGCTGCAGCCGCGCTGATATGTAGGCCCGGTTGTCAAGAGGCAGAGGTGAGCGGCTCCTGGCTTTGTGGTTCCGGGGGCCGCTCATCGTGTGCCGGCCGATTGTGGTGACAGGTGTTGGCGAGTCTTTTCTCGACTGCAGTGTCAGGCTGATATTCGCGGGGTTGGTTACCGCATGACGATTTGTTCGGCTGGAGCGTATCGGTGTCTAGTATCGGGCGTCGACGGTTTGACCCGTCTGCTCATAGCCCGGTCTCGAGTTAGCTCCGTGTGCTGCCATCGCACTTGCACCACGTCCCGGGGGCACGTTCGGGTCAGGCCGCGTTCATGCGTTCTCCTTGCTGGAGCGGGGCGGCCAGTGACCAGCACCAGCCCGCGAGTTCGCGGGCGATCGCGGTGTTGGCCTTGACTGACATTTTGTGCCGTTCATCGAAGTGTTCCCACTTGTGGTGGAGCCTGTGGTTTCCTTCCAGGGCGCGGATGCGGGTGGCCGGGGCGACGAGATCGAGTTGGCGCAGCAGCCGTTCCCCGGGCCGGGCGTAGGGGCGCCGGTGCTGCCAGGCGGCTTCGATGAGGAGTTTGCGGGCATAGGTGTTTCCGGCCTTGGTGATCGGTCCCTGGTGCCGGGATTGGCCGGAGGATTCCTCGCTGGGGACCAGCCCGAGATAGGAGCCGATGGACGAGCCGGTGAAGCGGGTCCAATCCCCGATCTCCACGGCCAGCCCGAACCCGGTCGTGATCTGGATGCCGCGCAGACACATCAACGCGTCAATCACCGGGCCGTAGCGGCAGGCAGCGGCCGTGGCGGCGACGTGCTTGTCGATCCGTGCCAGTTGCCCGGCGAGGAGTTCGGCCTGCTCGACATCGGCTTCGTAGGTGAACTGCAGCGGCGGTTCGTCAAAGCGTTGGCGGTGCAGCCACAGCCCGTGTTCTTTCGTCCATCTTGCGTCTTTGGGGTAGCGGATGCCGTTGCGCAGCAGGATGGCGTTCACGTGCTGGCGGGCGTGCGCGAGGTCCTTGGCCGTGCCGGAGCGCAGCCGGGACAGGTCCCGCAGGGCTTCTTCCTCCGGGTCCGGGATCCGCACCTCGGTGACCGAGCCGACCGCGAGCATCTCGGCCAACACCCGGGCGTCGCGCCGGTCGGTTTTAATCCGGTCCCCAGGGGCGCGGAGCAGCTTCGAGGACGCCGTGATCACGCAGTTGATGCCCGCGGCCCGCAGGTAGCGGGCCAGGACGAACCCGGTCGGGCCCGATTCGTAGACGGCCTTGACGGACGGCTCGAACCGCCGGACCCACTCCAGCACCATGGCCGGGTCAGCGACCATGGTGTGGGCGGTGATTTCCCCGGTGGCCGGATTCAGCGCATGGCCCACGACGTTGACCGCGTGAACATCCAGACCAATGAAAGTATGCTCAAACATAGCCGGGACCTCCCAAACCTCACATGTGGCACTACCATTGCACCCCCGACGAGCCGTCAGGCCAAGGGAGCCGCCAATGGCAACCCACGGACCCTGTGAAACAGAAGGCCCCGGCCTCTTGCCGTTACCTGGCCCGTCCGGGATAAAGGACATCACCGCCGGGATCAGGCCCCGCAGCGCCGCCCACCACACAGAGGCACGGATTACACCCCAGCCGGCGCAGCGGGACCGCCCCGGCGATAATGGCTGATCCCGGAGGGGCCAGGACCTGCCACCCCTCATTTCATATCGTCTAGCTAGGTTGCTTCTGAGTCGAAGGGCGCAGGCTCGCCTTCGGGCAGGCGCTCGATGACGCGGGCCGGCCGCTGCTCCGCGGCGGACACCGCGACAGCCGAAACCGCGGCCGGCGCCCCGGCGCTCACGGGCTTGCTGTCGTCCTCCAGCAGGGCTTCCTTGATGATCCTGCGCGGATCGTACTGCCGCGGGTCGTACTTCTTCCAGTCGACGTCATCGATGTCGATGCCGACTTCTTCCTTGATCTGTTCCCGCGCGCCGGAGGCCATCCGGCGGACTTCCTTGACGATATTGGCAAGTTTCTGGGTGTATTCGGGCAGCCGGCTGGGACCGATCACGAGAAGTCCGATGATCAGCAGAAGTAAAAACTCCGGTCCGTTGATTCCAAGCACTTTAGGAAGATTACCCTCTCAATCGGAGCTGCGACGATTCCGCGGTGCCGAACGACGGCGGCTGCCGGCCGCGCCGCCGCTCACGTGGCCAGGAGCTCCAGAATCCTGCCCAGTCCGCGCTCGATCCGGGCCGTGATCCCGTCCGGGGTGGTTTCCTCCGCCGCCGACGTTTCCGGCTGCGGCACGGCGGGCATCCGCACCAGGGCGGCCACTCCTTCGCCGGCCTGCTCGGCGGGCTGGTCTGACACATAGGTGAAGGTACCGGCAGAGCCCTGGTAGATGGCGCTGAAGGGTGCCGCCGGGTTGATCCAGAGCGTGCCGTTTCCGGCCGGAGACTGCCGTTCGGGCGGCGTGCCTGCCGGCAGGCCCGTGCCCTGCCCGCCGACCGCCGTGAAGCCGTCCCCCGTCGCGGTGTGGCCGGTGAGCACGTTGACCGGAGGGGAGGTAGCGGGCTGTTGCAGTCCGGACGCGCCTCGCTGCGATGGCAGTGCGACGTGCTGCTCCAGCACCGTGGCGAAATGGCGGCCGTCGGTGAGACGCAGTTCCACAACGTCCTCACCGGCCACCACGCCGCCCCGGGCCCAGACCAGGTGGAAGCCCAGCTCACGGAGTTCCGGACAGGCCCAGCCCTGGGTCCGCAGGGCAGTGAGCTGCTCCGCGGTGAGCGCGCCGGAAGGCGTCATGTCCGGTTCGCCGGTCATGCTCCAGCCTGGGGCCGTCCCGGCGCCAGGCGTCCCGGCGGCCGCCGCGGAGAGGCGCATGTCCTCCTGCAGGATGGCGGACGCGGTTTCCGCGGCCGCCACGGGGACCGGATGTCCGCCCAGCAGGTAGGCGGATCCTGCCATCAGGGCAACGGCAGCCGCTGCACCGCCCGCGGTCAGGGCCGCAAGCCGGATTGCCGGGCGCGATCCGCCATGCAGCGCTCCGCCGTGCGCCGCGCCGCCGTACAGGGCGCCGCCATGCAGCGCTCCGCCGTGCACCGGCCCGTGCACCGCTGACCGCACCTCAGTGTCCCGAAGCGTGGCCGGCGGGAGGTCGCGAGCCAGTTCCTCGGTGCGGGCGAGCAGGCGCGCGGTCAGCTCGTCGCTGGCAGCGGGGACGGCGGCGCCGCGCAGCCGCTCCAGGTACTGCCGTTCCCTGCGCTCCCGCAGCCGGCATTCCTCGCATGTCTCGCTATGTTTCCGGCGCCAGTTCCGGGCCCCGGCCGCCCGCGGCGCGCCGGAGCTGTTGCCCCGGCGGCCGGACCGGCCGGAGTAGCTGCACGGCAGGCCGCGCAGCAGTCGATTCAGCAGTCTCATCAACCTGTTCAGAGGAGACCGGCGATGCGCGGCATCTTGAGCCTCGGCTTGCGGGACTGCTGGGGGCGGGGGTCACGGTGCGCGAGTTTTTCCCGGAGCATGGTCCGGCCGCGGTGGATCCGGGACCGTACGGTTCCGAGCTTGACGCCGAGGGCGACGGCCACCTCGTCGTAGGACAGCCCTTCCAGGTCGCATAACACGACCGCCGCCCGGAAAGCCGGAGGCAGTTCCTCAAGGGCTGCTTGCACGTCGAGGTCAAGGTTGTTGAATTCGAAGCTTTGTTCCGGGCCTGGCTCGCGGCCGGGAAGCCGGGACTCAGCGTCCTCGGCCAGCGCGTCGAAGCGGATGCGGCTCTTGCGCCGCGCCTGGTCAAGGAAGAGGTTGGTGGTGATCCGGTGCAGCCAGCCGTCCAGGGTGCCGGGCTTGAAATTTTCGAGCGAGCGGAAGACCCGGACGAACACTTCCTGGGTGAGGTCCTCGGCGTCGTACTTGTTGCCGGTGAGCCGGTACGCGAGCCGGTAGACCTTGGCGGAGTGGTTGGTCACCACTTCTTCCCACGTCGGCCGGACCCACTCGGTTTCCGTGGCGGGCTGGGACTCTTCAGTTTCAGGGACAGCTGCCAGAACCGACATCGTCCGCTCCCCTCGTGATGGCACTTACGCCGTGGGTGGTGCTTGCCGGTGCAAGCTCCTGCACCCTTGATTCGGCGCCGATCACCACGCGGATGAGCGGATACCCATCATTTCAAATCAAGCTGGGAATTTCCTGACGCGGGCCGTCCTTCCGCCCAAGGCGGAAACGGCGGCTTTGGCCGCCGTCGCGGCCACGGCAGAGGTGCCTCCCGGCCCCGCCCGGCCCGACACAGTAGGCTGTAATGAACACCCCCCCTGCCGCCCAGAAAGCGATACCCATGAGCGCCGATAAGTCCACGAGCTGGTCCTACGCAGAAGATCTGCCTGCCGAGGATGAGGTCTTGATTCACGCGCGCGAACGGTCCTTCGAGCTGGGCGTCACCCCGATCGGCCCCGGCGTCGGCGCAGTCCTGACGGTGCTGGCCGCTGCCTCGAAGGCGCAGACTGCGGTGGAGATCGGAACCGGAGCGGGCGTCTCGGGCGTGTGCATCCTGCGCGGCCTGGGGCCGCACGCCGTGCTGACCACCATCGACGTCGACGTCGAACACCTCAAGGCAGCGCGGGAAGCATTCCAGGAGGCCGGCAGCCCGGCCAACCGGACCCGTACTATTTCCGGCCGGGCCGGCGATGTCCTCCCCCGGCTGACCGACAGCGCCTACGACCTGGTGTTCATTGACGCCGACAAGCCGAACTACCCGGGCTACGTCGAGCAGGCCATCCGGTTGCTCAAACGCGGCGGCCTGCTGGTCGTCAACGACGCTCTGGACAAGGACCGCGTCGCCAACCCCGCCGCCCGCGAGGCCACCACAGCGGTGCTCCGGCAGGTGGGCAAGTCCATCCGCGACGACGACCGCCTCGCGTCGGCCATGCTTCCCACCGGCGACGGCCTTTTGATCGCCGTCAAGAAATAGCCCGGGCGAGGCTGGCCCCGGCGCCGGGCCCCTGGAGTGGCGGGCCGGCCAAAAAGCGGTACAGAAAAAGGGCGGGACCTGCAGTCAACCGACTGCCGGCCCGCCCTCTCGAATTCTGGTGTGAAGCCGTCCGCGAAGCTACTCGGTAGCGCCGACGAGGCATTCCTTCAGGTTTGTTGCTTCGACCGAATTCAGCTCGACGACGAGCCGTCCCCCGCCTTCGAGCGGAACCCGCATGATCAGGCTTCGTCCCTCTTTGGTAACTTCCATCGGGCCGTCGCCGGTGCGTGGTTTCATAGCCGCCATAAGGAAAATCCCCTCCATTAGTCCAGTGACTTACCAGCCCGGCCGGGCTGCGTCCGCTTAGTCAATCAAGCTGCCCGGCGGCCGTGATGGGAGCCATCATGGCCATAAACTCAGTTTGCTTCTTGTCCTTGCTTATCATCTATTATCGCGTAACTACGCGCCTGTAGCTAATCGTTGGACTTTCCTGTGCGCCGTGCGGAACCGGGCCGGCGCCGCGGAAAGGTGCGTTGTGTCACGGCGGATAGTCTCCTCCGCCGGGCAACGGCGCCCAGGCCCACAGCCAGACAACCCAGACGATTTGAAGCAGCAGGAACATCAGGACCACGGCGCCGCGGTAGGCCCGGGACCGTGAGATCAGCGCAACGCTGAGGGCCAGCGGGAAGAGCGGGAGCAACATCCGGAAGGTGCTGGTCTGGGGGTGCAGGAAGACCAGCAGATAGCCCATGTAGCAGCTGCACCACAACCGCAACTCGGTACCCAGCGCGGCTACGGGCCGGGACATCATGAACAGGGTGAAGAGCCCGCCAACGACGAAGGGCGCCAGGATCCCCAGCGCGGGGCCGAAGAGCAGGATGCCCGTGTCGAACCAGGGCTTGAAGGGCACGAGGTCATGACCCCGCCAGACAGTTTCGGTCTTGGTGTAGGCCTGGATGTCTCCGGTGGCAACCCAGGCGATGACGGGCCACAGCAGGGCCCCGATCCCGCTGACTGCCGTCAGGCCGGCCAAGGACCACAGCTGGGAATGGCCGTGAGGGGTGGTGCCGTGCGGGGTGGTGCCGTGCGGGGTGGTGCCGTGCCCGGCCGCCGCCGCCGCCGCATATTCCGCCTGCCGTCCTGCCGCGCGCCGCTGCCAGAGGCGGTAGACGAAAAGAAGCCCCGCCATTGCCGCGAACGGCACCCCGGTGGGGCGCGAGAGACACATCAGCACGACGACGGGCATCGCCCACAGATAGCGGCGCCGCACCACCAGCAGCAGCGCCGTGGCGAGCAGAAGGAGGTTCAGCGACTCGGCATACGGCACCTGCAGCACGGGCGACACGGGAAACGTGGAGAAGAGCACAGTCCCCCACAGCGCCGTGGTGTGCGTGGCCTTCTGCCTGAAGAGGCTGTAGACCACAAGCGCCGCGCCGAGGCCGCACAGCACCGCGATGAGCGTCAGGGCAAAGGCGGGGTGCATCCCGGTCACGCCGGCAAGGATCCTGCCCAGCATCGGAAACAATGCGTAGAAGGCCCAGGCGTTTTCCTGGACGTTGCCGGCCGCATCCGTCGGCAGGACCTCCGGGTAGCCGTTCTGCAGGACCTC
Source organism: Arthrobacter sp. UYCu723 (assembly GCF_054059215.1). Classification (NCBI taxonomy): domain Bacteria; kingdom Bacillati; phylum Actinomycetota; class Actinomycetes; order Micrococcales; family Micrococcaceae; genus Arthrobacter; species Arthrobacter sp. UYCu723. The sequence goes on along the minus strand of NZ_JBSSBW010000001.1, from coordinate 2,915,222 downwards.
GCCGTACCAGCGGGCGTCCCAGATGTTGATGAAGGACCAGTAGTCGGGCCTGGGTGGAAACCAGGGATTGACGCCCTGATGCAGGGCAGCGGCCGTGAATATCCACGCACTGACCAGCCGGGCAGCCAGGTACAGCCCGCCCACCTGGACCCACCACGGCCACCCGGATACGCGGGCGCCGGCGGAAGTCATCCGAGCCCGCACGGCAGCGTTCAGGCCCGGCGGTGCAGCGGAATAAGCCGGTGCTACCGCCGTGTCCGCCCTGCCCGGTGACTCCGGGTTCAGCGGCCCGTCCGCCGGCTTGTTCACCGGCCCGGCCCCGAAGCCAGGCGCAGGCGTCCCAGTTCCTCCCCGAGGTCCGCAATCTTCCTGTCCTTGGCGGCAAGCTGATCCCGCAGTTCGTCCAGCACCTGGTCCACCTGGTCCATCCGGTAGCCGCGCAGTCCGACGGCGAAGCGGAGGTGGTCGACGTCGGACGGGACGGCATCCTCCGGCAGGAGCACGGGAGGCAGGGATGCCACCGGCTCGTCGAAGCCGTCGTCGTAGGGCTGCGCTTCTCCCTGGCCCCGGCCGCGGCGGGAGAGCCTCGACGCGGCACCGGTGCCCAGCAGGACGGCGACGCCGGTCAGCACGATCGCCAGGAAAATCAGGAAGAAGCTCACCACCCCATCGTGCCAGAAGCCGGCTGGGTAGGCCGCAGGCCGGCTTACCCAGCCGGCTTGCTTACGCCCGCGTGCCGCCTTTGTCGCTGCTGTTGGTGACCGGCGCGCCGCCGTTCGGGTTCCGGTGCCGGGCCGCCCCCTCCACTACGAGTTCCACGGCGTGCGCCGGATCGTCCACCACCTGAATCAGGTCAAGATCCTCCTCCGACACCATGCCCTCGGACACCAGCGTGTTCTCGATCCATCCGACCAGCGGGCTCCAGAATGCGGTTCCGACGAGCACGATCGGGAAGGATGTCACCTTCCGGGTCTGGACCAGGACCATCGCCTCGAAGAGCTCGTCAAGGGTTCCGAGCCCGCCCGGCAGCACGATGAAGCCTTGGGCGTATTTCACGAACATGGTTTTGCGGGCGAAGAAATAGCGGAAGTTGATGCCCAGGTCCACCCACTGGTTCATGCCCTGTTCGAAGGGCAGCTCGATGCCGAGCCCCACGGACACCCCGTTTCCCTGGACGGCGCCCTTGTTCGCGGCTTCCATGGACCCCGGGCCGCCGCCGGTGATCACGGCCAGGCCCGCTTCCGCGAGCTTCCGGCCCACCTCGACGCCGAGTTCGTAGTTGGGGCTGCCCGGCACGGTCCGGGCCGAGCCGAAGACACTGACCGCCGGCCCCAGGTCGGCGAGTGCGCCGAAACCTTCCACGAACTCGCTCTGGATCCTCAGGACGCGCCACGGGTCGGTGTGCACGAACTGCCCGGGACCTTTGGTGTCCAGCAGGGTCTGGTCGGACATCGTGACCTTGGCCTGCTTTCGCCGCAGCTCCAGCGGGCCTTTGTGGCGTATCCCGTTGACAGGCGGCGCGTCGCGCCTTTCGGATGCCGGCTTTCCACTGGGGTCCTGGCCTGGGTTGTGCTTCGGATCGGTACTCATGCCCACAGGGTAGCGCGGAATTCCGTGGGTTCCCCCGCGGCGCGTGGCGGGTCGCCGGACGCCGCTGCCGCGCGCTGGAGCCCGCCGCAGGGACTCTGACCTGCAGGTATCTCTTGAATCACGATCTGCAGGAACTGGGAGTGATTGCGGTCATGAGCCGCTAATGTTCGCTAGATTCTTCTTATGACTACTCAAGTGCCCGGCGATGCTCTCGTCTCCCTGAACGCCGTGAACAAGCATTACGGCCAGTTGCACGTATTGAAGGACATCAACCTGAACGTCCGCAAGGGCGAGGTAGTCGTGGTCATCGGGCCGTCGGGCTCGGGTAAATCGACGCTCTGCCGCGCCATCAACCGTCTCGAGACCATCGACGACGGCGTCATCAAGATCGACGGCAGAGAGCTGCCCGAAGAAGGCAAGGAACTTGCGAAGCTCCGGGCCGACGTCGGGATGGTGTTCCAGTCGTTCAACCTCTTCGCCCACAAAACGATCCTTGAGAACGTCACGCTCGGACCCATCAAGGTCAAGGGCGCCTCCAAGACCGAGGCGGACAAGGACGCCATGGCTCTCCTGGAGCGCGTCGGCGTCGGACATCAGGCCCCCAAGTTGCCGGCCCAGCTCTCCGGCGGCCAGCAGCAGCGCGTGGCCATTGCCCGCGCCCTGGCCATGAAGCCGAAGGTCATGCTCTTCGATGAGCCCACTTCCGCCCTGGACCCGGAAATGATCAACGAAGTCCTCGACGTCATGATCCAGCTGGCCAAGGAAGGCATGACCATGATCGTGGTCACCCATGAGATGGGCTTTGCCCGGAAGGCCGCCGACCGCGTCGTGTTCATGGCCGACGGCAAGATCGTGGAGGACGCAAAGCCTGAGGAGTTCTTCACCAATCCCAAGAGCAGCCGGGCGAAGGACTTCCTGTCCAAGTTGTTGACCCAGTGAGTCCCTTCGAGTTCGCACCCTGGCCGCCGCGAGGTGGCCATCCAATGAAAGGAATGTCATGAAGGCATTTTTGACCCGAAGGAAATCCCTTCTGGTTGCCGCATCCGCAGCTCTGGCCCTCAGCCTGAGCGCCTGCGGCGGCAGCGGTACCGGCACCACCAGCAACCCCCCCGTTGCCGAGAAGCCGTCGTTCGCTGCTGGCAGCACCATGGCTAAACTCTCCTCCGCCGGAACCATCAAGATCGGCACCAAGTACGACCAGCCGCTGTTCGGCCAAGTGGGCCTGGATGGCAAGCCTGTTGGCTTTGACGTCGAGATGGGCAAGCTCATCGCCGCCAAGCTCGGAATTGCCGCCGACAAGATCGAATGGTCTGAAACTGTTTCGGCCAACCGCGAACCGTTCATTGAGCAGGGCAAGGTGGACCTTGTCATCGCCACGTACACCATCAACGACAAGCGCAAGCAGGTTGTCAGCTTTGCCGGCCCGTACTACGAGGCTGGCCAGGCTCTGATGGTCAACAAGGACAACACTTCCATCACCAAGCCGGAAGACGTCAAGGGCAAGAAGGTCTGCTCAGTGACCGGCTCCACACCGGCAGCCACCATCGTGGAGAAGTACGGAGCAGAACTCGTTCCGGCGGCGACCTACTCCGCCTGCCTTGAGCCGCTCCGCAACAAGCAGGTTGAGGCGGTCACCACGGACAACGTGATCCTCGCCGGATTTGTGGACAAGGAGCCGGATGCCTTCAAGCTGGCATCCGACCAGACCTTCACCAAGGAGCCGTACGGCATCGGCCTGAAGAAGGACGACACCGCGTTCCGTAACTGGATCAATGACCAGCTGGAAGCGTTCAGCAAGGACGGGTCCTACAAGAAGGCCTGGGAAGCCACCGCCGGTGCCGTCATCAAGACAGCCCCGGATCTCCCTGCCATCAACCGTTACTGAGTAACGCCAGGCGGTTGCCGGACCCCGCTCACCGCGGCTCCGGCAACCGCCGCCCCCTCTTCGCTCCAGTCCACGACACCCAGCCGAAGGATCCTATGGACGCCGTCATCGAAAGCCTGCCACTCTACTGGAACGGCTTTCTCCGAACCCTTTTCCTGTCTGCCGTGTCCGGAGTGATCGCCCTCCTGCTGGGGACGCTGCTCGCCGCCGCCAGGGTCTCCCCCGTTGCAGCTCTCCGCGGCTTCAGCACGGCCTACGTGGAAATTCTGAGGAACACCCCCCTCACCATTGCCTTCTTTTTTGCCGCAATCGTGCTGCCGCGCATCGGAGTGAAGTTCGAGCAGTTCGAGGTGGCAGCCATCATCGCGTTGAGCGCCTACACCGCGGCCTTCATCGCTGAAGCTGTCCGCTCCGGTGTCAACAGCGTCCCTGTGGGCCAGGCCGAAGCCGCCCGAAGCATAGGGATGACGTTCAGCCAGGTACTGTCCCTGATCATTCTCCCGCAGGCACTCCGAACAGTCATTCCACCCCTTATCAACATCCTGATAGCACTCGTAAAGAACTCCTCAGTGGCCGGCGCGTTCTTCGTCCTTGAGCTTTTCGGCTACGGCAGGCAGCTCGCCAATGCCAACGGTGACCAGGTCATGGCAGTCCTGCTGGGTGTTGCCTTCTTCTACTTGCTCATCACCGTTCCCCTCGGCATCCTGGCCAGCACGGTCGAACGAAAGGTGGCGATCGCACGATGAGCTCAGTTCTCTATGACGTTCCAGGCCCCAAGGCCCGCCGGGTTTCCCTGATCGGATCCGTGGTCGGCTCCCTGCTTATCGCAGGCTTGCTGGCGTGGATCGTCAGCACACTGGCGCAGCAAGGCATCTTCGAAGGACGCCGCTGGGCCATCTTCACCCGCGCGGATGTCTGGTCCCTCATCGGCAACGGAGTCGGCGCCACCCTCAGTGCGGCCGCCGTCGCGGCAGTCATCGCCTTTCCGCTGGGCCTGCTGCTTTGCCTCCTGCGGATCTCTGATGTAGCCGCCATCCGGATTCCCATACGCATCGTGCTGGAATTCCTCCGCGGCATGCCTGTAGTCCTGATGATGCTCTTTGTTCTGCTGGTTTTCGGTACCAACCAGTTCATCGCCGTCGTGGCAGGCCTCGTCCTGTACAACGCTGCGGTGTTCGCGGAAATCATCCGCGCCGGCATCCAGTCGCTGCCCAAGGGCCAGCGCGAAGCCGGCCTGACCGTGGGACTGACGAGCTTCCAGTCCCGCATGATCATCGAACTTCCCCAGGCCATCCGCCGGATGATGCCATCCTTGGTGGCCCAGCTCGTGGTGCTCCTGAAGGACACCTCGCTTGGCTACATCGTCGCCTACGGTGAGCTGCTCCGGGCAGTGCAGGTCATGGCCGACTTCCTGGGAACCCAGTACCTGTTCCCGATCTTCTTCGTGGCTGCCGCAATCTACATCGCGATCAACCTCTGCGTTTCCCGCATTGCCATCTGGATCGAGCGCCGCGGGTCCAAGAAAGCCGCTGGCGGCGTGGCAAAGGCTGAAGCTGCAGCCGTGGAGGCCTCCGCGAAGTAGCCCTGGATATACAAAAGGCCCGGATCCGCCAGGGCGGGTTCTAGCGGTCGTTGCAACACCCAGAATTTTTGGGAGTTGCAACGACCGTGTCGTCTTTAACGAAGGAAGCTGCCAGCCGGAGGAAATACACGCCGGAGCAGAAGGCTCAGTTCTTTTCGGTGTTGGACCGGTGTGGGAGTGTGAGCGCGGCCGCGGCGGAGCTCGGCTTCAATCAGATGACGTGCTACCAATGGGTCCATAAATCTCGGCTCCCTGAGCGGGTCCCACGGAATCGGGAATCTGGGCAGAGGAAATACACGCCTGCGCAGAAGGCTGAGTTCTTCGTCGTGTTCGACCGCGTCAAGAGCACGACGCAGGCCGCACGGGAGTTGGGACTGAATCCCGCAACTTGCGCCGGTTGGGTCCGTAAAGCCGGGCTGAAAGCCATGGCAAAACGGGGACGGGTCCTCACCCAGGCCGGGATGAGTACTTCCGGCTGCGCAAGACCGGCGTGAGTCGGCGCAAAGCTGCCGCAGCGGTCGGGATACATCTCCGGACCGCCGAAGAGTGGGACCAGGGAATCCGTAAGTCCGGCGGCCGACGCATTTACCCGGATGGCCGAATCGTCGACTACAAACGTGGTGTGACCACCATGACCCCTCCCGCCGGCACGACCGGAACGACCCTGGTCCCCGTACCGGTTTCAGCGTTGGAGAAATCTATCGATCCGCGGTTCCTGACCGTGCAGGAACGGGAGCTGATCCGGGACCTGCAGGCCGCCGGCTCTTCGATCAGGGCGATCGCCCACGCCCTGGGACGATCGCCTTCAACGATCAGCCGCGAGCTGGCCAGGAATACCGATTCCCGGATGGGCTACCTGCCGCACGGGGCGCATCGGAAGGCCGCTGCCCGGCGGGCGCGGCCCAAGACGGCCAAGCTCGCTGGCGACTCGGACCTGCGCGACTATGTGAAGGACAAGCTGCTCCTACGCTGGTCTCCGGAGCAGATCAGCCACACGCTGGTCGAAGAGTTCCCCGACAACCCGGAGATGCGTGTGAGCCCAGAGACGATTTATCAAGCCCTCTACGTCCAGGCGAGAGGCGGCCTCAAACGCGAGATACAGGCAGCGCTGCGCACCGGCCGGACCCGCCGCAAACCGCACCGCACCGGCGAGCAACGCACCCCCAGGTTCGTGGACCCGATGGTCATGATTTCCGAGCGCCCGCCCGAGATCGAGGACCGCGCCGTGCCAGGCCATTGGGAAGGGGACCTCATTACCGGCGCCTATAACCAGTCAGCGATCGCGACCCTGGTCGAACGGACCACCCGCTACGTGATGCTCGTCCACCTGCCACATGACCACACCGCCGAAACCGTCCGCGACGGCCTCGTCAAGACCATGGCCACCCTGCCCGCGCACCTGCGAGGATCCCTGACCTGGGACCAGGGCGCGGAAATGGCCACCCACAAATCCTTCACCCTTGCCACCGACATGCCCGTCTATTTCTGCGATCCCGCCAGCCCCTGGCAACGCGGCTCGAACGAGAACACCAACGGGCTGCTGCGCCAGTACTTCCCGAAGGGCACCGACCTGTCCGTCTACGGGCCTGAAGACCTCGAACACGTCGCGCAGGAACTCAACGGACGCCCACGCAAAACGCTCGGCTGGAATACTCCAGCCGAGCGTTCACGTGATTTACTACTAACCACCTAACCAACAGGTGTTGCAACGATCCCTAGAATCCAAGCAGGATCCGGGCCTTTCGTTTTGGACAGCTTAAGCCGCGAGCCAGCTCCGCAGCGCCCGCAGGCACTCACGGACCGCATCGGCCTCGACATGCTCGTTGTCCTTGTGCGCCAGCAACGCATCTCCCGGTCCGAAGTTCACCGCCGGGATGCCCAGTTCGCTGAAGCGCGCGACGTCGGTCCAGCCGTATTTCGGTTTCGGCTCGGCCCCCACGGCGGCCACAAAGGACGCGGCGGCCGGGTGGTTCAGTCCCGGACGTGCGCCGGCGGCGCCGTCGGTACGGACGACGTCGAACCCTGCCAGCAGCTCCCGCACATGGTTTTCTGCCTCATCCGGCGTCTTGTCCGGGGCGAAGCGGTAGTTGATTTCGACGACGCAGCGGTCCGGAATGACGTTGCCGGCGGTGCCGCCGTTGATCTTCACCGCATTGAGGCTTTCCCGGTAGTCCAGCCCGTCCACGTTGATGGTGCGCGGCTCGTACGCGGCCAGCTTGGCCAGGATCGGTGCCGCGGCGTGGATCGCGTTGCTGCCCATCCAGGCGCGGGCGGAGTGGGCAGCTTCGCCGAGCGTGGTCGCCTCGAAACGGATGGTGCCGTTGCAGCCGCCCTCCACCGTTCCGTCCGTGGGCTCCAGCAGGATCGCGAAATCCCCGCCCAGCAGACCGCCGTGATTGCGGACCAGCCGGCCGAGCCCGCTCTTGACGGCCTCGACTTCCTCGTGGTCGTAGAAGACGAAGGTGACGTCCCTGGCCGGCTCGGCGCCGCCGTCGAACAGGCTGGCGGCCAGCGCCAGCTGCACCGCAACTCCGCCCTTCATGTCGGTGGCGCCCCGGCCGTAGAGGATGCCCTCGCCGGGGGCGCCGGAGGGCCAGTAGGAGGGAACGGTGCCAAGGGATCCTTCCGTGGTGGGCAACGGGACGGTGTCCAGATGTCCGGCCAGGATCACACGTTCGTCGCGGCCGAGGTTGGTGCGGGCGATGATCGAGTCGCCGTCACGGACCAACTCCAGCAGCGGGACCGAGCGCAGGGCATGCTCCACGGCGTCGGCCAGCTCCGTTTCGTTGCCGGACACGCTGTTGATATCGATCAGTGCGGCGGTCAGCAGCGCAACATCCTGGCGGAGGTCAAGGCGGGCGGCAGCACGGGGACGGGGGTTCTGGGCGGTGGATTCCGGGGCAGTCACGGTTCCACTTTATCCGCTGCCCTCCCCAACTAGATCGCAGTTGTTGTCGTTTGGCGCCCTCCAAACGACAACAACTGCCGGTCACTTGGGCGTCTTGAGTTTCAGCCACTGCGGACGCCTTCTATAGACTTGGTGCATGACTGAGACCGCTTCTTCTGCTGTGCCCGCCGACGCCCGTTCTGACGCCCGTTCCGCCTACGGATTCGGAGTTGCCACTGTTTCCACCCGCAACGGTGCGGCCACCGTACTGGACGTGTGGTTCCCGGCGCCGGCCCTCGGCATCGCGGCGGAGAATCTCCGCGACGTCGCCCACGCGGACCAGAGCCTCAGCGACATTGCGGCCAACGGCAGTGACGCGGACCGCGGCACGGAGCAGAAGGTCGTCTTCGTCCAGATCCACCTCGACGAGGCACCGGCTGATACCGCCGACGCCTATCTGCGCCTCCACCTGCTCTCCCACCGGCTCGTCCAGCCGAACAGCATCAACCTCGACGGCATCTTCGGCAAGCTCCCCAACGTGGTGTGGACCAACTTCGGCCCTGCCGCCGTCGAGGACTTCGAGCTGACCCGCGCGCGGCTGCGCAAGCGCGGCGCCGTGACGGTCTACGGGGTGGACAAGTTCCCGCGGATGGTCGACTACGTCATCCCCTCCGGCGTGCGGATTGCCGACGCCGACAGGGTCCGGCTCGGCGCGCACCTGGCCGAAGGCACGACGGTCATGCATGAGGGCTTCGTTAACTTCAATGCCGGGACGCTCGGCACCTCCATGGTCGAAGGCCGTATCTCCGCCGGTGTCGTCGCCGGTGACGGGTCCGACGTCGGCGGCGGCGCGTCGATCATGGGCACCCTGTCTGGCGGCGGCAAGGAAAAAATCGCCCTCGGCGAGCGGGTGCTGCTGGGCGCCAACTCCGGCGTGGGCATCAGCATCGGCGACGACTCCGTCGTCGAAGCCGGCCTGTACGTCACGGCCGGCACCCGGGTCCGCGTCGTCGGGCCCAAGGACGCCGACGGTGAGGACACCAGCCGGATCGTCAAGGCCGTCGAGCTTTCCGGTGTCCCCAATCTGCTGTTCCGCCGCAACTCGTCCACCGGCGAGGTTGAGGTCCTGCCCCGCAAAGGGCAGACTGTCGAACTCAATGAGGCCCTGCACGCCAACTAGGTGGTGACGGCAGCCCGAACGGCTCACGAATGGACTGGCCTGCGGGCCTGAGGGGAAGTTACGTGGCACGCAGAGGCAGTTGGCGGCGGCGGATAGTGCTGCTGCTGGCCCTTGCGATGGCCGCCGGCGGGGTCTACACGGCGGTGGCGTTCATCGACCGCTCGGAAACGCTGATCACCGAACGCTGCACCGCGGTTGGCGGCGGGGACACCGAACTTGCCACCGACCAGGCAGCGAACGCCGCCCTCATCACCGCGGTTGCCGTCCGGCGGGGGCTGCCCGCCCGGGCCGCCAGCATCGCGCTGGCCACGGCCATGCAGGAGTCCAAGCTGCGGAATATAGGCCACGGCGACCAGGCCGGCCCCGACTCCCGCGGGCTGTTCCAGCAGCGGCCGTCGCAGGGCTGGGGCACCGCAGAGCAGGTCATCGACCCGTACCACGCGAGCAACGCCTTCTATGATGCGCTGGTGAAAGTCTCCGGCTACCAGTCGCTGGAGATCACCGATGCCGCACAGAAGGTCCAGCGCTCTGCCTACCCGGCCGCCTACGCCCAGCACGAGGTGATGGCCCGTGCCTTCGCCTCCGTGCTCAGCGGCCAGACCGCCGCAGGCCTTGACTGCACGCTGCGCGCTCCGGACGCGGCCGGAGACCCCGCTGCCGTGCAGGAGCGGCTGTCCGCGGCCTTCGGCAATCTCCCGGTATCCGTGGAGGGCGGCACATTGCTGGTCGAGGCCGGGGGCGCGCAGGCCTGGGCGGTGGCGCAGTGGGCCGTTGCCAACGCGAAAGGGTTGTCCATCGCCGAGGTCCGGACGGACGGCCGCGGCTGGACCCGGGACGCCCGCAACGGGTGGCAGTCAGCCGATGTTCCGGCCGGACAGGTCAGGATCACGCTCGCCGGGGCTCCGCCGCCCTAGCCAGCCCCGACCCGCTCACACCAGCAGGTCCACCACGGGCTGCACGTAACTGCGGAACAGTTCAGGCTCGGACAGCAGCTCGCGGCTCATGATGATCTTGTCCGGCTCCAGGTACCACGCCCGCGGCTCGGCCAGCGGCAGCTCGATGATAGTCAGGCTGAAATCACGGGCGGCGCGGCCAACCTCCAGCAGCCTGTCCTCCACCATGTCGGCCAGTACCTGCACGCCGCCGCCGGCTTCCCGTTCCGCCTCGAGGGCAACGTACTCGCCGCGCCGTTCCCTGGCCCAGGACAATGCCGCGCCGAAGTGCGCCTGCAGCACGCGGCGGAGTGCTGGGGAATTGCTGAAGGCACGGAAGCCGGGCGGCCCCAGTTCGGGCGACATCTCCGGATGCGCTTTGAGGAGCTGCTCCCACCATGCCTCCCACTCGGTCTTGAGTGCGCTGAGACCGCCCGCTTCCGCGATGAGGTGGGTGTGGTCCGAAGGCCGGATTTTGGGTGCCACATGGCAAAGTGCCGGCTGCCCAGCGCTGTTCAGGCCGGCGGCGTCGCGCACGTAAAGCGCAATGAGCATGGGTCCCGAAGTGTCCATGGTGATCCGCCAGCCAGGTCCGCCTGTGTGGTGCATCCGATTGCCTCCCTTGGCAAGACGTACTATTCCAGTGTATTCCTCAAGCTAACGCAGGTTAATGGCGGGCAACTTGCTTGCCAGGCCCGCCAGATGGGCCTCCAGAACGTCCCGGCACATCTGGGCAGTCATCCATTCGGGCTGCAACAGTGCGTGCATGGAAAGCCCGTCCAGCGTGGCGAGCAACCTTTCGGCCTCGATGACCAGCCTCTGCTGCACCGCTTCCGCCTCGCTTGGATTCTGCGGACCGTGCCCGCCAGCGGCGGTGGACAACTCCATCACGAGCCTGCCCACGACCGCGGCCACGGCACGGTGGCTGCGGTCTGCTTCCGGCGCCAGGAACGGCCTCGTCCTGGCTGCATTCTTGAAGGCCATCCAGACACACGCGTCGACGGCCCGCTCCTCGTCCAGCGGCAGGAATTCACCCAGCAGGGTTAATACGCCCTGGTGGTGGTCCGCCGTTCCCGGCATCAGCCCGCCAAGCCGTTCGTCGGCTGCCGTGAGCCGGCCGACGATCCGGTCCACGACGACGCCGAAGGAATGGGCGAGAAGGTCATCGCTGCTGGCGAAGTAGTGCCGGACCGATCCGACTGCGAGGTCCGCCGCGTCGGCAACTTCCCGCAGCGACGCCCGTTCGAGTCCGTCTGATGCAACGATCCGGAAAACCGCTTCGACCACTTCCTGGCGCCGTAATGCGGCGTCGACAAATTTGGGCATTAGTCCTTTTTAGCACCTATGTGCCCGCACGACGGCGGGGCACACCGGCCGCGGCAAGGCCTGCCTGCCTGCCTGCCTGCCTGCGCAAGAGGGCTACGGGACGTGGGATAGCCTAAGACACATGAGAATTCTGGTTACTGGCGGCACCGGTTACATCGGTTCGCACACTGTGCTGTCCCTGCAGGAAGCCGGCCATGAGGTGGTGGTGATCGACAACCTGGTGAACTCCAGCGAGGAAGCCCTGCGCCGGGTCGCGGAACTCAGCGGCACCGCCGCGGTCTTCCACCACGTGGACCTGGTGGACGAGGCCGCCGTCGACGCCGTCTTCACCGGGCACGCGATCGACGCCGTCATCCACTTCGCCGGGCTGAAGGCCGTCGGCGAATCCGTCCGCGAACCCCTGCGCTACTACCACAACAACCTCACCGGCACGCTGAACCTGCTCCGCGTGATGGACCGGCACGAGGTCCGCTCGATCGTCTTCAGCTCCTCCGCCACGGTCTACGGCGAGCACAACCCCAGCCCGTACCTGGAGAAGATGGAGATCGGCGCGAACAACCCCTACGGCCGGACCAAGGAACAGATCGAGGACATCCTCGCGGACCTCGGCGCCGCCGACCCCCGCTGGCACATCGCGCTGCTGCGCTACTTCAACCCGGTCGGCGCGCACCCCTCGGGCCGGATCGGCGAGGACCCGCAGGGCATCCCGAACAACCTCGTCCCGTTCATCGCCCAGGTCGCCGTGGGCCGGCGCGAGAAGCTGATGGTCTTCGGCGGCGACTACGACACCCCGGACGGGACCTGCCAGCGCGACTACATCCACGTCGTCGACCTCGCCGAAGGCCACGTCGCCGCGCTGGGGCACATCGCCGGCCGGGCCGGGGTGTACCGCTGGAACCTCGGCTCCGGCACGGGCTCCTCCGTGCTGGAAGTGCTCCGCGCCTTCGAAAAAGCCGCCGGCAAGACCATCCCGTACGAGATCACCGCCCGCCGCCCCGGGGACCTGCCCGCCTTCTGGGCCGACGCCTCCTCCGCCCTGGCGGACCTCAGCTGGTCCGCCACCCGCACCGTCGACGAAATGTGCGAAGACCACTGGCGCTGGCAAAAAAACAACCCCCAGGGCTACAACGCCTGACCGGTACAACTGAGAAGAACGACGCCGGCCGCGCCCCTCTGCTGAGGTGCGCGGCCGGCGTCGTACTGCTGTCGCTGGGGATTCCCGGGCTACAGCGCGGGGTAGTTGCGTTCCGGTTCCCCCACGTACAGCTGGCGCGGGCGGCCGATCTTGGTGTTGGGATCGCTGATCATTTCGCGCCACTGGGCAATCCAACCCGGCAGGCGGCCGATCGCGAAGAGCACGGTGAACATCTTCTCGGGGAAGCCCATGGCCTTGTAGATCAGGCCCGTGTAGAAGTCCACGTTCGGGTAGAGCTTGCGCTGGATGAAGTAGTCGTCGTTCAGGGCCTTCTCTTCGAGGCGCATGGCAATGTCCAACAGCTCGTCGTTGCCGCCGAGCTTGCTGAGGATCTCGTGGGCCGTGGCCTTGACGATCTTGGCGCGCGGGTCGTAGTTCTTGTAGACGCGGTGCCCGAAGCCCATAAGGCGCACGCCGTCTTCCTTGTTCTTGACCTTCTCCATGTAGTCCTCGGGCTTGGTGCCGTCGGCCTGGATCTGGCGCAGCATCTTGAGCACGGCCTCGTTGGCGCCGCCGTGGGCGGGGCCGAAGAGGGCGTTGATGCCGGCGGACACGGAGGCGAAAAGGTTGGCGTTGGAGGAACCGACCAGCCGGACCGTGGAGGTCGAACAGTTCTGCTCGTGGTCCGCGTGCAGGATGAGGAGGAGATCCAGGGCCTTGGCGATGACCGGGTCCACCTCGTACTGCTCGGCCGGCAGGCCGAAGCTCAGGCGCAGGAAGTTTTCCACAAGATTCATGGAGTTGTCCGGGTACAGCATGGGCTGGCCGATGCTCTTCTTCAGGGCATAGGCGGCGATGACCGGCATTTTGGCCAGCAGGCGGTACGTGGAGACTTCCACCTGCTCGGCGTTGAACGGGTCCAGCGAATCCTGGTAGAACGTGGAGAGCGCGGACACGGCCGAGGACAGCACCGGCATCGGGTGGGCGTCGCGCGGGAAGCCGCTGAAGAAGCCCTTGAGCTCTTCGTGCAGCAGGGTGTGGTGGCGGATCCGCTGGTCAAAGGCGTCCAGCTCCGTGGGGGTCGGCAGGTTGCCGTAGATCAGCAGGTAGGAAACTTCCAGGAAGCTTGAGTGCTGGGCGAGCTGCTCGATCGGGTAGCCGCGGTAACGCAGGATGCCGGCGTCGCCGTCGATGTAGGTGATGGCCGATGTGGTGGCGGCGGTGTTCATGAACCCGGGGTCAAAGGCAACCGCGCCGGTCTGCTTCAGCAGCTTGGAAACGTCGTAGCCTTCGTTTCCTTCTACAACCTTGATGCGCGGGAGTTCGAGCTCTCCGCCGGCATGGCGCAGGGTAGCGCTGGTGGTCTCAGTCATGGAGTCTCCTCATGAGGCGTCGGGGCCTCTGTAGAAAGCTGGTCCAACATCTGGTGAAGCCGCTTACGGAACCTGTACGGAGACGGATTCCAACGGCTGCGCTGCCTTCTTGTGGAAAGCCACCATTGATAGTCAGTTAAAAACTACCTTCAGTTTCCGGGCGGCACCAATCCAAGGGCGCCCGGACCTGCCTAAAACGCGTCAGTTGTGGCACGTGTCACAGCATTGTTACGGCCGGTAGCCAGCCGTGCCACTGCGGCGTCGATCCGCTCATCCGTGGCGGTCAGCGCGACCCGGACGAACCCGTTGCCGGCGTCCCCGTAGAAGACTCCGGGCCCGACGACGATTCCCCGGTCCGCTAGCCGGCCCAAAGTGTGCCACGTGTCCTCGCCGGCGGTGGCCCACAAATACAGCCCGGCCCGGGACTCATGAATCGTCAGTCCGAAGCCTTCCAGCGCCGGTATGATCCGTTCGCGGCGCCCGCGGTAGAGGTCCTTCTGTGTCTGGACGTGCGCGTCGTCGCCGAGGGCCACCCGCATGGCCTCCTGCACCGGGTAGGGGACGATCATGCCGGCGTGTTTGCGACTGTTGACGAGGTTCGCCATGATGGCCGGATCTCCGGCGACAAAGGCGGCGCGGTAGCCTGCGACGTTGGACTGCTTGCTCAGTGAGTAAACCGCCAGCAGGCCTTCGTGCGAGCCGTCGGCGACCTCGGGATCGAGGATGCTGGGCACCGGAGTGCCGCCGCGCTCTACGTCCCATTCGCCCCAGCCGAGTTCGGCGTAGCATTCGTCCGAGGCCACCACGGCCCCGAGGTCACGGGCCTGGGCCACGATGCGCTTGAGTGATGCTTTGTCCCGCACACTTCCGGTGGGGTTGGCCGGCGAATTGACCCAGACCAGGCGCACACGTGCCCGGGTTGCGGCGTCGAGCTCGTCGAGGTCGTCCGCGGCCATCTGTTCGGCGCCGGCAAAGGTGGCGCCGATGTCGTAGGTGGGGTACGCGACAGTGGGCCGCACCACGACGTCGCCCGGTTTGAGACCGAGCAGAAACGGCAGCCAGGCGACGAGTTCCTTGGAGCCCACCGTGGGCATGACGTTCTGCGGATCCAGGCCGGGCACGCCGCGGCGGCGGTCAAACCACGCCGCGATGGCGTCGCGGAGGGCCGGGGTGCCGTGGACCGTGGGATAACCGGGGGCGTTGGCCGCGGCCCGGAGCGCGTCCTGCACGACCTCCGGCGTCGGATCCACCGGGGTCCCGATAGAGAGGTTGGCGACTCCCCCGGGGTGTTCGGCTGCCCTGGCAAGGTACGGCGCCAGAGCCTCCCACGGGTAGTCGGGCAGGCTGAGCCCGAAGCTGCGCAACGCGGATGTCACCGGAGCGTCCGCCCTAGCTTTCTTGGTTCTGCGGCGGCAGGGCGGCAATCATGGGGTGGTCCGTGTGGGTGTTGCCGATCTTCGCGGCACCGCCCGGAGAACCCAGAACGTCAAAGAACTCGACGTTGGCCTTGTAGTAGTCCGCCCATTCCTCCGGCGTGTCGTCCTCGTAGTAGATTGCCTCCACGGGGCAGACCGGCTCACACGCACCGCAGTCCACGCACTCGTCCGGGTGGATGTACAGCGAACGCTCACCTTCGTAGATGCAATCGACGGGGCACTCTTCAATACATGCCTTGTCCTTGACATCTACACACGGCTGCGCGATTACGTACGTCACGTCCCTGGCCTCTCCACGTTGGTTCCGGCGACCGGCCGGAGGTTGCTCCGGCCTGAGCGCCGGACTGCTGACTTCTGAGCCTATTATCTCCCAGCCCGTTCCCGCGAACCTAGCCCGACGTCACACTGGGCCGGGTCGTTGCGTGAACTGGTCCTAGTATGAACTGGTGAGTTCGCCAATGCCCGTACCGCAAAAGTTCCTTACGGGTGCCCGGCTGGGCACCCGCGTCGTGGTCCGGTACCGGATCGAGGGCGGCCTGACGGATGCGCTCGGCGAGCTGGTGGGACAGGCCGACGGCGAGTGCACCGTCCGCACCCGGCACGCCGACGTTGTGATTCAGCTGGCGCTGGTGGTGGCCGCGAAGGAAGTCCCGCCCGCCCCGCCGCGCCGCGCCCCGCGGACGCCCGGCTCTGACCCTGCCCGCTGAGGCCCGACCGGCGGACATGCTCTCCCCTGGCCGCAGGCGGAGGCCTGACCGGCGGACATGCTCTCCCCTGGTCACACCCGGAGGCCCGACCGGCGGACATGCCCTCCCCTGGCCGCACCCGGAGGCCCGACCGGCGGACATGCTCTCCCCTGGCCGCACCCGGAGGCCCGACCGGCGGACATGCTCTCCCCTGGCCACAGGCGATGGACACTTCACCAATTTGTCCATCCCTGGCCACAAGAGTGGGACATGTCCAGTGGTCCTGGCCGCAAGAGTGGGACATGTCCATGGTGGGACTTGAGAACTGGACGTGCACGGCGGGTTGGCACAGGGCTGCGAAAGGACATGTCCAGTACTACGCTGCGGCGGAGAGCCTGTTCAGCGTGTCCCGGACCAGGGCGATGAACTCCTGCGGATGATTCTTGAGCAGGGGATAGCTCACGACCAGGGTCGGGATTCCCAGCCTGGTGGTCACGTTCCATCGCCGGCGGTCTTCCTCGAAGCTTTCCTTGTCCATATGGAAGCCTGCACCGTCGGTCTCGATGCCGAGGCGCCCGTCGACCATGAGGTCAAGATGCCCCATGCCCGGGATATTGACCTGCGATTCGACGTGGAATCCAGCGCGCCGCAGCTGGAATCTTGCCAGGCACTCGATGATGGACTGCGACTGCGGGACAATCCCTGCCACGATCCGGCGCTCCCGCGCGTCGTTCCGCCCTCCCAGACGGCGGCGCAACGCCGCGAGAGGGAGCCCCTTGAGCACGACGGCGGATTCGGCGATGACCAGTCCGTCGAGTTCCGGCAGGCACCTCAGGCTCTGCACAACCGAGTCCAACAGGGTCGGCGGTGCGGGCGATCTGTGGCAGACGAAGCCCGGATAGCTACGGCTGTGCGGCAGCGCGACATGCGGCTGCGCCGGTGGCTCCAAGACCCACAGCCCCTGCAACTGGGCCGCGCTGATGCAGCCAGGCTCCGCCGGCAGGGAACGGATAGAGACCAGCCGGGCATCCGCGGCGGGAAGCGCGTACACTCCGCGGGCCACCCGGGAAACGGCACCGCTGGCCATGGCGGCCTTGACCTGGAAATCCGATACCCCCGCGGCAGCGAGGTGTTTGGCGCGGGCCACGCCGTCGTAATTCGAGAGCACCT
This sequence comes from Arthrobacter sp. UYCu723, assembly GCF_054059215.1. Taxonomy (NCBI): domain Bacteria; kingdom Bacillati; phylum Actinomycetota; class Actinomycetes; order Micrococcales; family Micrococcaceae; genus Arthrobacter; species Arthrobacter sp. UYCu723. The sequence continues at coordinate 2,898,040 of NZ_JBSSBW010000001.1, read as the reverse complement.
CAACAATGTTGACCATACGCTATCGTGCGTGTGGAAGAGGCCGCGAAAACAGCGCACTCCCCCGCTATGTGCATAAACGCATGTGTCATTTGCCAAGCCTGCGGGAGCATGTCCAGCGGTCAGCGGAGCATGTCCAGCGGTCACGGGTGGACATGTCCCCTGGTCCCGGGCGAAGGCCGGACATATGGCCATCATGTCCATCCGCGCGGCCGGGGAATGGGCATGTCCCACCGGGGCGGCGGGAAAGCAGGCTCCGGACGCTACCCCTTCGCGGCGCGGTAACGCCGGCACCAGACGAGCACCGCGAGGGTGACCACGGCGGAGCCGAAGATCCAGAGATTCCCGGCTGTGTCGGCGACTACGAGGCGTTTTCCGTTCTCCAGGGTGGACCACCAACCGGTAAGGGCGTAGCAGAGAACCCCGCAGACCGCAGTCGGGACGCCCGAACGGTACGCGGCCCCGAGCCACAGCTGGACGGACCCCAGCAGCACCAGCGCGGCGGCGGCGCCCCAGGGAACGTCGATGCCGAAGATCAGGACGCCGTGCCCGTGCAGGGCGGTACCCGCCAGGGCAACAAAAAGAGCTGCCGGCACGGCGGCGGCAACACCGCCTGCCATGCCGGCAGCTCCCTTATTCACAGATTCTCCGTACCGAGGCCAGGAACGCCGCAGCTAGGACTTGGCGCGGGCCCGGTTGGACTTGGCACGCTGGTTGACGTCCAGGATGAGCTTCCGGATCCGGATGGATTCCGGGGTGACCTCGACGCACTCGTCTTCGCGGGCGAATTCGAGGGACTCTTCGAGGGTCAGGTCGCGCGGGGGCGTCAGGTTCTCGAAGGTGTCGGAGGAAGCGGCACGCATGTTGGTGAGCTTCTTTTCCTTGGTGATGTTCACGTCCATGTCGTCGGCGCGTGAGTTCTCGCCGACGATCTGGCCTTCGTAGACCTCGGAGGTGGGCCGGACGAAGAAGGAGCCACGTTCCTGCAGGTTGATCATGGCGAACGGCGTCACAACACCGGCCCGGTCGGCGATCATCGAACCGTTGGTGCGGTACTCGATCGGGCCGGCCCAGGGCTCGTAGCCCTCGGAAATGGAAGCTGCGATGCCGGCGCCGCGGGTGTCTGTGAGGAACTTGGTGCGGAAACCGATCAGGCCACGGGCCGGAACGATGAACTCCATGCGGCACCAGCCGGTGCCGTGGTTGGCCATGTTGGTCATGCGGCCCTTGCGGGCGGCCATGAGCTGGGTGACCGCGCCGAGGTATTCTTCGGGCACGTCGATGGTCATGTGTTCCATCGGCTCGTGGATCTTGCCGTCGATGGTCCTGGTGACAACCTGCGGCTTGCCGACGGTCAGCTCGAAGCCTTCGCGGCGCATCTGCTCAACCAGGATGGCCAGCGCGAGCTCGCCACGGCCCTGGACTTCCCAGGCATCCGGGCGCTCCGTGGGGAGCACCTTGATGGAGACGTTGCCGATCAGTTCCTTGTCCAGGCGGTCCTTGACCTGGCGGGCCGTGACCTTGGCGCCCTTGACCCGGCCGGCCAGCGGCGAGGTATTGATACCGATGGTCATGGAGATGGCCGGATCGTCAACAGTGATCAGCGGCAGCGGCTGCGGGTTGTCGACGTCGGTCAGGGTCTCACCGATGGTGATTTCATCAATGCCGGCGACGGCGACGATCTCGCCCGGTCCTGCGGAATCGGTCGGAACACGGTCCAGTGCCTTGGTGGCCAGCAGTTCGGTGATCTTGACGTTCTTCAGTTCGCCGTTGGCACGTGCCCAGGCGACGGTCTGGCCCTTGCGCAGGGTGCCGTTGTAGATACGCAGCAGCGCGAGGCGGCCGAGGAACGGGGAGGCGTCCAGGTTGGTGACGTGGGCCTGCAGGACGCCGTCCGGGTTGTAGGTCGGCGCCGGGATGTGCTCGATGATGGCCTGGAAGAGCGGCTCGAGGTCCTCGTTCTCCGGAGCCGAGCCGTCGGCCGGCTGCTCGAGGGACGCGCGGCCAACCTTGGCGGCGGCGTAGACGACGGGAACGTTGAGGATCTTGTCCAGGTCGAGGTCCGGAACTTCGTCCGCGAGGTCCGAAGCCAGGCCGAGGAGCAGGTCCATGGACTCGTGGACAACTTCTTCGATCCGCGCATCGGGACGGTCGGTCTTGTTGACCAGGAGGATCACCGGCAGGTGCGCGGCGAGGGCCTTGCGCAGCACGAAGCGGGTCTGGGGCAGCGGGCCCTCAGAAGCGTCGACGAGGAGGACGACGCCGTCGACCATGGACAGGCCGCGCTCGACCTCGCCACCGAAGTCGGCGTGGCCGGGGGTGTCGATGACATTGATGGTGATGGTCTCGCCCTTGGAGGACGGACCGTTGTAGGCCACGGTGGTGTTCTTGGCCAGAATGGTGATGCCCTTTTCGCGTTCCAGGTCACCGGAGTCCATGACACGGTCTTCGAGGTGGTTGTGCGCGGCAAAAGAGTTGGTCTGCTTGAGCATGGCGTCGACCAGCGTAGTCTTGCCGTGGTCAACGTGGGCCACAATCGCGACGTTGCGCAGATCACTGCGCGATGCAGTGGCTACCGCGGTGTTGGTGGTGGTTTCAGACATGCGTTATTGCTCGATTCAGTGGTGAAGTCAGCTGTTGTATCGCGACATTTCCAACCGGAACGCACGACGTATGAGTCCCTTTGACACAGGGCACCTTCTACAAGTCTAAACGCTAGGTCATTTATTGGCCTAAAATGCCCAGCCCAACCCCCAAACGGCGGGCGCCGGCAGGGGTGGTCGGCGCGAGGGCGTGAGCCGCCGGCTGTGAGCAAAATCACTGGATTTTCGGGCGTCCATGCCCCATGATGGCTGTGATAGCAGCAAGCCAGCCCGGAGATCTTTCATGCGGAACGCCACGGCTCTGTTCCGTTTCCTCGCACCGATGATCGCCGCAGGCGTACTTCTGGGCGGCTGCGGGCAGACACCATCCCAGCCCTACAACCCTGATGTGTGCGCCGCATCGACGCTCACCTCTCCCACCGCGGGACAGGATCCGGCCACCATGCCGCCGTGTTCGGTCTACCGGAATCCCGCCACTGGCCGGGAAGAAGTCGTCGTGAAGGACATCGGACACACCGCCCTGCTGATTGGCGACTCCCAGTCCGCCCCTGCGGTCGGGTGGCCACGGCAGGGGCTCACCGCGCTGGGCTACCACGTCTATTACTGCGGCGCGGGCGGCACCGGGTTCGTGGCGAATAACGGCAAGACCGGCAACTACATCAATGCGCTGGAACGCGGTGACTGGAGACTGCCCTATGGCTCGCCGCCGCTGGTGGTGATCCAGGGCGGCGGGAACGACGCCGGTACCGGAGCCAGTGACGACAAGATCACGGCCAACGCTGAGAAGCTGATCAGCGCGCTTCGGCAGCGCTACCCCGGGGCAACCCTCGCCATGATCGGCACTCTGGCCCTCGGCTCCGACCATGGCGGCGGGCGCCGCACCGAGGTGAACACCCTCTTGGGAACAGTTGCAGCGAAGCAGGGCATACCTTTTGTCAGCGTCGGCGACTGGATGACGAAATACGACCTGTTGAAGTTCGCGACGGACCGCGTGCACCTGGGCACCGAGGGCCACCACAAGCTGGGCGCCATCCTGGGCACGAAGCTCCGGGATCTGGGCCTGCAGGCCAAGAACGTTCAGACCCAGGCCCAGGCCAAGAACGGTTAGACACCGGGTGCCCGTTAGACACTGGGAGCCGGCGCCCGCCCCGCAGGGTAGGCGCCGGCTCCCGGTCCTACGGGCAGCCCGCAGGCTGCCGTTCCGGAACGGGCCGGATCAGGCAACTTCCGGGGGCAGCATGAGGCGCGCACCCGGGATGGCGTTGAGCAGCGCCTTCGTGTAGTCCTGCTGCGGCGAATCGAAGACCTCGTCCGTGGAGCCGGTCTCGACCAGTTTGCCCTGCTCCATCACACACACGTGGTCCGCGATCTGCCGGACCACGGCGAGGTCGTGGGTGATGAACAGATAGGTCAGGCCCAGGCGGGACTGCAGTTCGGCGAGCAGGTTCAGCACCTGCGCCTGCACCAGGACGTCCAGCGCGGAGACTGCCTCGTCACAGATGATCACCTCGGGATCCAGTGCCAGTGCCCGCGCAATGGCCACACGCTGGCGCTGGCCGCCCGAGAGCTCGTTCGGGTACCGCTGCATGGTCGACTGCGGCAGAGCCACCTGGTCCAGCAGCTCGCGGACCTTCTTCTCGCGGCTGGTCTTGTCCCCGATCTTGTGGGTCCGCAGCGGCTCCTCGATGGTCCGGAAGATGTTGTACATCGGGTCCAGGGAGCCGTAGGGGTCCTGGAAGATCGGCTGTACCCGCCGGCGGAAGGCGAAGATTTCCTTGCTGTTCAGCGTGGACGTGTCCACCCCGTCGAACACGATCCTGCCGGCGGTGGGCGTCAGGAGGTTCAGCACCATCTGTGCAACGGTGGACTTGCCGGAACCCGACTCGCCCACGATCGCCGTCGTCGTTCCCCGCCTGACGCTGAAGGAGACGTTGTCCACCGCGGTAAAGTCCGTGGACCGGCCGAATCCGGAGCGCAGCTTGAAGACCTTGCTCAGGTTCTCAATGTGCAGCACCTCTTCTGGCAGGGACGGCGCCACCACGACATCATCAGTGGGTGCGAGGAGATCCTCGCTTTCCACACCGAGTTCCTTGGCGACCTGGATACGCCGTGACGCCAGCGACGGCGCCGAGGAGACCAAGCGCCGGGTGTACGGGTGCTGCGGGTTCTGCAGCAGTTCAAGCGACGGTCCGGATTCGACAACCTGGCCGCGGTACATGACCACCACCTTGTCGGCGCGCTCGGCTGCCAGGCCCAGGTCGTGGGTGATGAGCAGCACGGCGGTTCCGAGTTCGGTGGTCATCGTGTCCAGATGATCGAGGATCTGCCGCTGGACCGTGACGTCCAGGGCGGACGTCGGCTCGTCGGCGATCAGCAGGCGGGGCTGGCAGGACAGCCCGATCGCGATCAGCGCACGCTGGCGCATGCCGCCGGAGAACTCATGCGGGTACTGCTTGGCCCGCCTCGCGGCGTCGGGCAGTCCCGCCTCGGACAGGACCTTTGCGACGTCGTCCGTGCCGCTCGGCAGTCCGTTGGCCTTCAATGTCTCGCGGACCTGGTAGCCGATCTTCCACACGGGGTTCAGGTTGGACATCGGGTCCTGCGGGACCATGCCGATGCTGTTGCCGCGGAGTTCGATCATCCGCTTCTCGCTGGCCTGGGAGATATCCTCGCCGTCGAACAGGATCTGCCCCGCAGAGACGCGTCCGTTGCCCGGAAGCAGCCCGATGGCGGCCAAGGCCGTCGTCGACTTGCCGGAACCGGACTCGCCCACGATGGCCACCGTCTCGCCGGGCATGATGGTCAGGTGCGCGTTCCGCACGGCCTGGACCTCGCCGTTGCTGGTCGCGAAGCCGATCGCCAGGTCCTTGATTTCAAGCAGCGGGCGCTCAGTAACGTCGTCCACTTCCAGGATTTCAATAGAGGCGTTCATGGCGTCCCCTTTCATCGCTTGCGCGCTTTGGGATCGAGAGCATCACGCAGGGCGTCACCCAGCATGATAAAGCTCAGGACGGTGATGGACAGCGCGATAGCCGGGTAGAGCAGCGGCATCGGGTTGGACCGCAGCGAGGCCTGCGCCGCCTGGATGTCGTTGCCCCAGGACATGACGCTGGGCGGGAGCCCGATGCCGAGGAAGGACAGCGTGGATTCTGCCACGATGAACGTGCCCAGGGAGATCGTGGCGACGACGATGATCGGAGCCAGCGAGTTCGGCATGACGTGGCGCATGAGCGCACCGAACTTGGAGACGCCCAGGGACCGGGCCGCAGTGACGAAGTCGGCGTTGCGGACCTCGATCACGGCTCCGCGGGTGATGCGGGCGATCTGCGGCCAGCCGAAGGTGACCAGGATCAGCACCAGCGTCCACGCCGTCCGGTTGGTGCGGAACATCGGAAGCTGCATGAGCACAATGGCGCCCAGGATCAGCGGCAGGGCGAAGAAGATGTCATTGATGCGCGCCAGAATGGCATCCACCCAGCCGCCGTAGTAACCCGCCAGGGCACCCATGATGCCGCCGATCAGGAGCACTCCGATGGTGGTGAACAGGCCCACGGTCACCGAGGAACGCGTGCCGAAGATAACGCGCGCATAGACGTCGCAGCCCTGCTGGGTGAATCCGAGCGGGTGGCCGGCGGCCGGCCCCGCATCCGAGTTCGCCAGCTGGCAGGCCTCGGAGGTGGGATCGATCTGGGAGAACAGTCCCGGGAACAGCGACACCGCCACGACGACGAGGATCAGGAACGCCGAAACCAGGAACAGCGGCTGCTTGCGCAGGTTCCGCCAGGCCTCGCCCCAGAGGCTCAGGGGCGCCTTGTCCTCCTTGACCCGGTCGGTCGCCTGGAGGGGCGTCTCTGAGACGTCTGCAACGAAATGATCTTTGTGGCGCTGCACAGGAGCGGCGGCTCCGTGCTCTGAGGTGTTGTAATCAGGAGTCATAGCGGATCCTCGGGTCAAGCCAGGCGTACAGCAGGTCAACGAACAGGTTGGAGAGGCAGTAGATCAGCACCAACACGGTGACGATCGAGACCACCGTCGGGCCTTCCCCTGACAGGACGGCCCGGTAGAGCCGGTTGCCGACACCCGGCACATTGAAGATGCCTTCGGTGACGATCGCGCCGCCCATCAGGGCGCCGAGGTCCGCCCCGAGGAACGTGATGACGGGGATCAGGGAGTTGCGCAGGATGTGCACGCGGACCACCCGGAAGCGGGACAGGCCCTTGGCCGTGGCCGTGCGCACGTAGTCGGCGCTCATGTTCTCGATCACGCTTGTCCGGGTCAGCCGGAGAACATAGGCGAAGGAGCCCAGGCCCAGGACGATGGCCGGCAGGATCAGGTCCTGAACGGTCGCGGCCGAGCTGACCGTGGGTTTGGCCCAGCCGAGCTGGACGCCGATGGTGAACTGCAGCAGGAAGCCGAGGACGAAGATCGGAATACCGATGACGATCAGCGATGCCACCAGCACGGTCGAGTCGAAGAACTTGCCCTTGCGCAGACCCGCAATGAGGCCAAAGACGATGCCGAAGACAGCCTCGAAAATGAGGGCCATCACGGCCAACCGTGCCGTGACCGGGAAGACTTCGCCAAGCACCGCGGCGATGGGGCGCCCGGAGAAGTCCTGACCGAGGTCAAAGGTGAAGATGCTCTTAAGGTAAAGCAGGTATTGGATCCAGAAGGGCTGGTCCAGGTGGTACTGGGCCCGGAGCTTTGCCGCCACGGCCTCATTGACCGGCTTGTCGCCGAAGAGAGCCACGATGGGGTCGCCGGGGAGACTGAAGACCAGGAAATAGACCAGCAGCGTCGCGCCCAGGAAGACGGGAATCAGTTGGAGGAAACGCTTGAGGATATAAGTCGCCATCAGCGAAGCACACCCCCGTCAGCAGGCATCCTGTCCGGGGATGCGGTGGAGTTGTTCATCAAAGAACCTTTTCACTATTGATGCAGGGCGACGCCGGTACACTCACGGCGGGCGGCCTGCGAAAAGTTCGCCCGAAGACCCGGGCCATTAGAAATGTGTGGAGGCAAAACGACGGCGGAGGCCCCAATTCTGGGCAGCCCCCGCCGTCATTGTGTTGTTACTTGCCGGAGATGTTGTAGTACAGCGGAACGCCGTCCCAGCCGTAGTCAACGTTGGTTACCTTGTCGCTCCAGCCGCCCTGGGCGACCTGGTACCACAGGGGGATGGCAGGAAGGTCCTGAAGCAGGATTTCCTGGGCCTTGTTCATGGCCTTATTGCCGTCGCTGACTGACGAGGCGTTCAGGCCATCGGAGACGGCCTTGTCGAACGTCGGGTTCGCGTAGTCGGCGTCGTTGGAACCGGCACCGGTCTTGTAGATCGGGCCGAGGAAGTTGTACAGCGACGGGTAGTCCGCCTGCCAGCCGGCGCGGATGGCACCGGTCAGGGTCTTGGCGGTTGCGTCGTTGCGGACTTCCTTGAAGGTCGCGTACGGCTTGCCTTCAACCTTGATGCCGAGCGTGTTCTTGAGCTGGTTTACGACAGCCTCAACCCATGCCTTGTGTCCGCCCTTGTCGGCGTTGTAGGCAATGGTGAAGGTCTTCTCGGCATCCCATTTCTGGATACCGTCGGCCTTGGTCCAGGCTTCCTTGGCCTTGGCGGCATCGAACTTCAGGTTCTCCGAACCCGGGATCGAGTCGCTGTAGCCGTCAAGCACGGGGGCCGTGAAATCCTTGGCCGGCTGGCGGGCACCGCTGAAGATCACCTTGGTGATTTCGTCACGGTTGATTGCCATGGAGATTGCCTGGCGGCGGAGCTTGCCGGCCTCACCGCTCCATTCCGGCAGGTATTCCGGGATGGCAATGGTCTGGTTGCCGGCATACGGCTTGTTGATCGTGCGGTCGCCGAGGTCAGACTTGAAGTTCTTCAGTGCGCTGGTCGGGATGGTCTGCAGGATGTCCAGGTTGTTGGACAGCAGATCCTGGTACGCCGCGTCGTCGTTCTGGAAGATCTTGAACGTCACGCCGGCGTTCTTGGCCTTGCGGGGACCGTTGTAGTCCGGGTTCGGGACAAGCTGGATCTGCACGTTGTGCTGCCAGCCGCCGTCGGCCATCTTGTACGGACCGTTGCCAACCGGCTTTTCGCCGAATCCCTTCGGGTCCGCGAGTGCACCGGACGGGACCGGAACGAAGGCGGTGTAACCGAGGCGCAGCGGCCAGTCGGACTCCGGCTGCTTCAGCTCGACCGTGAACGTCTGGTCGTCAACGACCTTCAGGCCGGACATGGTGTCAACGGTCGAGCCTTCTGCGCTGGCCTCGTCGTAGCCCTTGATGCTTTCGAAGAAGCCACCGCTGAGCTGCGCGTTCTTGGCTGCCGCGCCGAAGTTCCAGGAGTCAACGAAGGACTTGGCCGTGATGGCCTCGCCGTTCGTGAACTTCTGGTCCTTCTTGATCTTGATGGTGAAGTGCTGGCCATCCTTGCCTTCAATGGACTCAGCGAGTTCGTTGACGGGCTTGCCGCTGGGGTCGTAGCTGACGAGGCCCGCGAAGATCATGTCGATGACCTTGCCGCCGCCGACCTCGTTGGTGTCGGCCGGCATCAGGGGACGCTGGGGCTCGGAACCGTCGGCCAGAATGACTTTGCTGGTGTCGCCACCGGTGCTGCCGCTACCGGTCGCGGTGCCGCCACCGGCACCGCAGCCGGTCAGGGCGAGAGCGGCGATGGCCACCATGCCCAGTGCTTTGGAAGTGCGCGAAAAACGCATTCCGCCTCCTATGAGTTGTGGGAGTTCGTGAGGGAAAAACTTATGCTTCCCCGCAGGCAGGCACAGAGGTATCCCTGTGACGTGGCCTACATATGGAAGTAGCCTAGCCCCAAAACGTCCGAATGGTGGAACCCTGTTGCCAAACCGTGACCCGACAATAGTTTGACAGTTAAAGTCAACCGCGATGTATTACAGGTCACACGTTACTGGCTGGTACTATTCGCCGCAATGGCGATCCCGGTTATTCCAGATTAACTCCGGTCAGCTGCATCTGCCGTGCACGCATTCACGGCGTTCCCGCTGCGCGAATCGATTGTCCGCTGTCGTAGCCGCCCCGGCATTCCCATGCCCATGCCCATGCAGGCCATGGCTCTCCGGCCTACTTGATCCGGCCTACTTGACCTGCCAGTCCCAGACGTTCCACCAGATGCCGCGCTCGCCGGGACTGGACTTCACGCCGGTGACGCGGTCGCTGAAGGAGGCCAGCCCTACGGCCTGGAACAACGGCAGGCCGTAGGCCGAGTCCCAAACCCTTTTGTCGACCTGGGCGATCAGGTCGTCCTGCTTGGCCTTGTCGGTGGTGACAATGAGTTCGTCCATCAGCCTGTCGGCCTCCGGATCGGTGAAGAGGTTATAGTTGCTGCCGGCAGTGGACTTGAAGACCTGCGGCACGCCGGTGACGCCGACGCCCGAATTGATCCAGCCGAAGATCGTGGCGTCGTAGCTGCCGTCACCCAGGGCGCTGCCCCAGTCCGCCTGGCCCAGACCGCCGTCGACGATCTTGAATCCGGCTTTGGCGGCTGATTCCCGGATCAGCGAGAAGGCGTCAACCCGGTTGGGGTTGTCCTTGTTGTACATGATCCGAACTTCCGGGGTGGCCCCGGCAAGGAGCTTCCTGGCGCCCTCGATGTCCGCTGTCTGGTACTTGGAGGAGCCGTTGGCCTTGGCCGCATCCCCATACTTGGCCTGGGAGGGGAGGAAGAGCTGCGAATCGAGCGGCATGGCGCCCGGGTCGAGCTTCTTGACGATCTTCTCGACGATGTCCTGCCGCGGAACGGTCATCATGAACGCCTCCCGGACGTTCTTGTCCGCAAACGGCCCGGTGTAGTTGAGATCCAGGTGGTCGTACGCGAGCTCACCGTACCTCTCGGTGGTGACCCCGTCGCTCTCCAAGGCCTTCAGCTGCTCGAGGGTGTCAGCGGACGGCTGCGGCGCGATGATGTCGGCTTCGCGGTTCTTGAGGGCCTGGACCTGGGCTGATGCGGAGCCGATGTAGCGGATGGTGATTTCATCCAGCTTCGCCTCGGGGCCCCAGTTGTAGTCCTTGTTCTTGACCAGGGTCATGGAAGCGTCCTGGACGATGTTCTTGACGATGTAGGGGCCGCTGGAGAGGTACAGTGACGGGTCGTTTGGCAGGGTCTTGGTGTCGAAGCCGGTGTTCCAGAAGTCGGCGACCTTCTTCAGCGCGTCGTTGACGGGCCCGGGTGCCCTGGAATCGCCCCGGGGCGTGCTCTTGAGCAGTTCGATGAGCGCCTTCTCGTCGGCGAGACCGGCCTTCGTGGCCACGACGTGTGCAGGCATGTCGACGTCGAAGGCTATTTCCCATTCAGCGTAGGGCTGGGCGTACTTCAGCGTGATGGACCGGCCGTCCGCGCCGACTTCAGGGAATTCCGTCGTGTTCAGACCGCTGGTGTCCGCGGCAGGGGTGAAATAAGTGGTGCCGGTTGACGCTCCGGCGTCGTCGTAGTGGGCGGAGTTCACGGCCCATGAAAGGAGCAGGTCGCCGGCGTCTATGGCCTCGCCGTCTGACCACTTGACCCCCTCGTTGACCGTGTACCGAACGGTCAATGGGTTGTCGGCGATCTTCTCATACTTGCCGAACTTGTCGTTGTGAATCACTTTGAGCTTGTCATCCACATAGTAGAAACCGGAGTGGGTGATGTAACCGACGTTGCCGTTGACATCAACGTTTCCTTCAGCGGTGAACTGGTTGAACGAGCTGAAGGCATTCACTTCGGCCACAGTGGCCTTGCCACCCGTCTTGCCTGCAGCATTCGTCGGGGTTGAACCGCCGTTGCCGCTTGCGCATGCGCTCAGAGCAAGAACAGCCGCTGCTGCCACGCCCATCGCTTTGGGAATACGGCCCAAGCGCATTGCGCCTCCTTGTTTCTGCGGTGGATGAGACCGAGGCCGTAGGCGCCCGACAGACGTCCGCACTCGCCGGCGGCAGTCTGGCGCCCCCACATGGCATGAAGCGTAAACCCGAAAGCGAACCCCGAGTGGGGAAACATAACTCCCTTGTAAAGTTCGTTACCGAGCTGCAACATTTGACCGGCACGCCGGTCCTGATTCTCTACGGAATCCCCAAGAACTCCCGAAAACTTTGACAGCCGCTTCGCCCCGCGGTAAAGGCGGCGGACACGCGAGGAGCCCTGATTCAGAAAATGGTGGCTTCTCGCGTTAATCTTTAATTACTGGGATAATTCCAAGTCGCTCACACGTTGAAGCGGAACTCCACGACGTCGCCGTCGGCCATGACATATTCCTTGCCTTCGATCCGGACCTTGCCCCGGGCCTTTGCCTCGGACATCGAGCCGGCTTCGATCAGGTCGTCGAAGGACACGACTTCGGCCTTGATGAAGCCGCGCTGGAAGTCGGAGTGGATCACGCCGGCGGCCTGCGGGGCAGTATCGCCCTGATGGATGGTCCAGGCCCGGGTTTCCTTGGGCCCGGCCGTGAGGTACGTCTGGAGCCCGAGGGTGTGGAAGCCGACGCGGGCCAGCTGGTCGAGGCCGGATTCGTCCTGGCCGTTCATTTCCAGCATTTCGCGGGCCTCCTCCTCGTCCAGCTCGACGAGGTCGGATTCCAGCTTGGCATCGAGGAAGATGGCGTCCGCCGGGGCAACCATGGCCCGCAGTTCTTCCTGCTTCTCCGGACTGCCCAGAATGCCCTCGTCCGCGTTGAAGACGTAGATGAAGGGCTTGGCGGTCAGGAGGCTGAGCTCCTTGAGGTGCTCCATCTCCAGCTTGTCGCTCTTGACCGAGGCGAAAATGGTGTCGCCACGTTCCAGCACGGCCTGGGCCGCCTTGATGGCAGCGAGCTCGGCGGCTTCCCGCTTCTTGATCTTGACTTCTTTTTCGATCCGGGGAATCGCATTTTCGATCGTCTGGAGGTCAGCCAGGATCAGCTCGGTGTTGATGGTCTCCATATCCGAGCGGGGATCCACCTTGCCGTCAACGTGGATGACATCCGGGTCGTCGAAAACGCGGACAACCTGGACGATGGCCTCGGCCTCGCGGATGTTGGCAAGGAACTTGTTGCCGAGGCCTTCGCCCTCCGACGCACCTTTCACAATCCCGGCGATGTCCACGAAGGACACCGGAGCGGGCAGCAGTCGCTGGGATCCGAAGACGGCGGCCAGCTTCGCAAGCCGGGGGTCGGGCAGGTTCACTACACCGACGTTGGGCTCGATCGTGGCGAACGGGTAGTTCGCTGCGAGCACCTGGTTGCGGGTCAGAGCGTTGAAAAGAGTTGATTTGCCGACGTTGGGCAGTCCGACGATGCCAATAGTAAGAGCCACGAGCATATATTCTACCCGCTGCGGCCGGGGATCTCTCCGGGGCCGGATTTTCCGGGCCCGCCGGGCCCGATCGGGCGGCGGGCCAACTAAGGGGCACACTTGGTGTCATGGCTGATTCAGACGCGGTTACAACTCAAAGCTCGACGGTTGAGGATTGGACGCGAGCTTTGGCAGAGTCCATCGGTTCCCCAGGCGGCGGGGCTGGGACGGGAGTGGTGCTTGCCATCGCCGCGTCATTGACATCAATGGTTGCTGGATATACGGAAGCTGAGGACGGCCGGCGCGGGGAGCTCACTAATGTTCACGCGCGGGCGCGTTCTCTCCGAGAAGCCGCACTCCGACTGGCCGATGACGACGCGTCAGCATCTAAAGCTTTCGGGGCAGCGTTTCGGCTGGAACCGGGGCCGGAACGCGAGGACGCCATACACCGAGCATCCGTCGACGCAGCCAGGGCATCCGCCGTGCTCGGCGAGCGAGCAATCGATGCCATTGAGGATCTGGAGTGGCTTGCTTCCAACGGTAACCCGGCGCTTATTGCCGATATCGTCGTCGCGTTCGGTGCCCTAAGGGCAGCGGTCACAGGGGCGCGCACAAACGTAAGTTTCGATCTCGCTGCGCTCACCTCAGCGGGAACCACCCTCGAACATATCCGGGAACAGCATCCAGCCCTGTGGGCGACGGTCGAGCATCTCAACGCCGCACTTAACCGGATCGACGAACTAACAACCGAGATAGATCACCGTGCCGCCCCAACGGACGTCCTCTGACACGGCGCACCAAACAGCGACGGAACTTGTTCCCACCCATAGCCTGGGAAATCGAGATCGTCACCACGGAGCCGAGTGTGTGGTGGACGTTCTGGTCGCCGGCACGCCCCGAACCCGATCCTCCTTTCGATGGAAGAATGCGGCTACCCCGTGGATTGGACTCCGCACAATTGGGCAGGGATCCCTGTCGAGTGAGTGCCGGCTTCACCGGCACGACGGCAGTCGCCGTGACCAGCAAGCCACAGCTGATACGCGGTCCAGCTCGAACCAGCCCGGCCTGCTCCTGCTAAAAACGCCCGAACTTGATACGCAGAGGTGCCAGTCAGCGCTCAGAAGGGGCTGGCTGGCGGCGCTATCGGACGTCTGCCCAAGGACGTGTCTCCTAACAGAATGACCTTGAAAGCGGTGCGCTACGGCGCGGTAGGCGGTCCGAACCAGGTGGTGAGCGCGTCAGCGAGCCCCAGCTGGGCCCGGTCTCCCACCCAGGCCACATATCCGTCGGGTCGAATCAGCACGGCCGTGGGAGCCGCCACCTCCCCGATTGCCGGAAGCTCCCAGGTACCACCGTATTGGGCGTCGATCAGCTGGACCCGGTCCGGCCGCGGAGCGGTGTCGAAGCCGCCGGGCTCACCGAGGTTGAGCAGGACGGGCCGGGCCTCGTGCAGCAGGGTGAAGACCCGCAGCGGGCCGTCCGCGGTGACCAGGTCGAGGTCGGGCATGCGTCGGCCGAGCAATGGATGTCCCTCGCCGACGTCGTAGTGGATGTCCAGACCGGACATCATCCCGGCGAACCGCTTGCGCGGCTCGTCCATGCTCAGCAGCTCGGCCACGGTCTCGCGCAAGGCCTCGAGGCGCGCATCGGCGGGACGCATGAGCGCGGTTTGCGCCATCGTGTTACGCAGCACGCGCGCAGCGATGGGGTGGCGTTCAGCTTGGTAGGTATCCAGCAGGCTGGCCGGGGATACCTCGTTGACAACCTGGGCCAGCTTCCATCCCAGATTCACGGCATCCTGGACACCGATGTTGAGGCCCTGTCCACCCGCCGGGTAATGCACGTGTGCGGCGTCGCCGGCCAGCAGCACCCGTCCCTCCCGGTAGGACGCGGCCTGTCGGGTCATGTCTGTGAACCTCGTGATCCAAGTGGGACTGTGGATCCCGTAATCGGTTCCGTAGATGGTGATGAGCGCTTTGCTGAGATCGGCCAGGGTCGGTTCGCTGGTGGCTCCGGGGTCCCGTTCGGTCACCATGACCCCCACCGGCCCCTCATCTGCGTAAACGATCTCGCCGTCGCGGATCTCGTACTCCACCCTGCCGAAGGAATGGGTGCCGAGGTCGTCTTGGCGGATGCCCAACTCCGGCTCCTCTGTCACCTCGACCTCGGCGAGCAGCGCGCTGGTCGTCGGATCCCACCCGGGGAAATCGATGCCGGCTGCTTTGCGGACGACGCTGCGCCCTCCGTCGCACCCGACGAGATATCCCGCCCGCAGAGACTCGCCGTCGGACAGCGCGACGTCGACGCCGGTGTCGTCCTGCGCGAAGCCCGTCACCTCGCGTCCGCGATAGACCGTCACGGGCAGCTCGTCGACCCAGCCGGCGAGGATGCGCTCGATGTACTTCTGCCACAGCCCGAGCCCGTATGGGTGCCGGGTGGGAAAGTCGCTGATGTCCAAGCGGTTGAAGGCAAAACCGGCGACCTGAGCCACCTGTCCCTGCGAGAGGAACCGATCGGCGATCCCGCGCTGATCGAGGACCTCGATGGTGCGTGAGTGCAGACCGCCTGCGCGCGCGCCGGCGAGGTCCTGGCTGGCGCGCCGCTCGACAATGGCGACGTCGACGCCCGCCAACGCCAACTCGCCCGCCAACATCAGCCCTGTCGGGCCTCCTCCGGCGATCACCACCGCATGCCCAGTCATCGCCACACTCCGGTCGGCGTCACGCCGGTCGCAACCAGCGCATCACATTCCTCGGCCCCCGCGCCGAGTGCCCGCGGCTGCACCGCGGGTCCCACCATGGGTTCGACGTCCCCGTGCGACCCATACGTCGAGAACAACACACGCATTTCGCTACTCCCGTTCTCCAGTCTCTGGCCTTCGGCGATTATGCAGCACGACCCGGGGCTTGCCGCAAGCCCCCTTGCGGGCGATAAATTGGAAATGGAAAGGAGTGGGTTAGCCTCCTTTCCATTGTCGTTCGCTGTTGTCGGGCAACGTCCTCGCGAGGAGGTTGCCCGCCACTCCGTCCTCCACTCCGGCGACGACACGCTGTCGCTAGGACTTCCCCCGACCTACGCGCAACGGCCACGGAGGCGCTGAACAGGGGCCGCTGCGCCGCGTAGGGCTGAAGGGTCACCTGCGAGGCAGGGAATGCAAGGCAACCGGGCCCAGAATTCCGAGCGCAGATGTCATTTTCCGAAGGCGAGTGCACACGTCGCCGTTCTGTGTCCTGGAAAATCGTTGATTTCCTGCCGGCACGGGAGAAACATCCGCGATGGCCCGGCGTTCGGAGTCTTCCATGCCGCCGAATTAAGTCCGCCGATCGCCTTGTGTCCGATGGACAGGAATGGCAGTTAAACGCTGCCAGGGTTGGCAGTTTCTTAGTCCCGTTTGAGGAACCCTGACCGGGACGGTTCTGCTGGCCGTCGAACGCGGGACCCAAAAGTCCTTTCACGGCCCACCGAGGCACAGGTGTCGGCACAGCGCTCATATCAGCCTCATCGCCCTCGGACGCCTGCGCTCAATCCGGGCAATAAGCCTAAGCGTGGAAGACGGCAACAGGGCCAGAGTCCTGTACGAGCGGATCGGCTTCGCCAAAGTTGGGCGCAACGGCGGATCAGACACACTGCTACTGCAGTTCGAGACTTTCCTATAGGGCAGGGCCCAGAGACACCAGGGGATCAGAGCAGGACGTACCGATCCCGGTGGATGGCGTCCAAGGCCGGCTCCTGAACCACCCTTCTCGTAGTATCCGGAGGACAGATTCCGACTGACCATCACTGGACAGTTCAGCGGCAATACGGCTGTCTCCCCTCCTTGGGGCTGGGACGGCCTGCTGGATCAAGTTGCCGCTTCGTCGATCCCGTTTGAGGAACCTTTACCGGCCCGAAAACTGGCCGTCCCACACATCTCGCCCAAAGTGGCCAAGAACGAGCGGTCCACGGGAATGCAACCCTGACCGGGCGGAGAACTCGCCCGCTGGCGCCGGGGACTCGAGATCCGTCTGCCCATCGGTCCTGAAGGATTGCAACCTTTACCGGGCATGGATCGGCTTTCCTGCAAGTCAGAACCGAACCGATCAGAGCGAGGAGATGAGGCCCCAGAAGAGCCACGGAACCCGACCGCGTAGTCAAACCTGGGGCAGTTGCCCCGAAACGTCAGCATGTAAGAATCGACCAGCCACCACATCAAAACGGGGTGGAAAACCGCGGGGGGGACAAACAAGATGGACAATGACGAATACCGGACCGTCAGAGTGCCGGCAAACCCAAAGAAGCAAAGCCGCGAACTTAGCAAACTGGGCAAAGACGGGTGGGAGTTGGTCCAGGTGAAGCACGTTCTTGGTGCTGGGAGCGATCGAGCTACGCTCAGGCGCCCCGCATCCGCCATGGCCGCAAACCCGTTGGCAACGGGCACGCTCGGGCTGCTCGGCAAGCTGGGGAACAAACTAGAAGAAGGCAACCAGAAAATGCGCGCCGACAACATCCGAGCCAGCTACGAGCGTCGGAAAGCAAAGGAGCAGCGCCTGCAGGCCAAAGCAGAGGCTAAGGAAGCTCGCGTCCAAGCCAAACCCTAAAGAGCAGCCCAGCTCCAGTGAGGATCTGAAGGTCAGGAGGCCGCAGGCTCAGCGGCCAAGCTCGGTGGAGAGCCGATGCTTGCCAGGGATGTTTAGGGCAGACTGGTGGCGTGAGCGGAATCCGGTGGGTGCTGCACGTCGATCTCGACCAGTTCATTGCGGCGGTCGAAGTGCTCCGGCGGCCGGAGCTTGCGGGCAAGCCGATCATTGTCGGCGGTCGGGGCGACCCCACGGAACGAGCTGTGGTGTCGACCGCATCCTACGAAGCCAGGGCGTTCGGCGTGGGTTCCGGAATGCCCTTACGCATTGCGGCCCGGAAAGTGCCCGACGCTGTGATCCTGCCCGTCGATCAGGAGGCTTACCTCGCGGCGTCTGAAACGGTGATGGCTACCCTGCGCGCGCAGCCCGGCGCCACCGTGCAGGTGCTGGGTTGGGATGAAGCCTTTGTAGGCACTGAGACAGAGAATCCGGAAGCCTACGCCCGGCAGGTGCAGGCCGCTGTCCTGGAGCGAACGCAGCTGCATTGCAGCGTGGGCATCGGCGACACCTTGGTCCGAGCCAAGGTCGCCACCGGTTTCGGCAAGCCGGCCGGCGTCTTCCGTCTCACTGCCGGGAACTGGTTAGACGTCATGGGCAGTCGGCCCACCAAGGACCTGTGGGGCGTCGGAACCAAAGTGTCGGGCAGGCTGGCCAAACTCGGCATCAACACAGTCGCCGAGCTCGCCGCGTCCGACCCCCAAGACCTGGTCCCGGAGTTCGGTCCCAAGATGGGTCCTTGGTACGTGGAGCTCGGACGCGGGGACGGCGCCAGCGTTGTGGACGACACCCCGTGGGTTGCCCGCGGGCATAGCCGGGAGACCACCTTCCAGCGGGACCTGACCGAGCCCGCCCAGGTGGACGACGCCGTGAGGGAGCTGGCAGCGCGTGTCCTTGAGGATGTTGTGGCCGAAGGACGGCCCGTGGTTGGGCTGACCCTCAAGGTTCGGTACGCGCCGTTCTTCACCAAGACCCACGCGAGGAAGATTCCCGAGACATTCGACCGGAACGAAATCCTCGCGCGGGCCTTGGACCTCGCAGCCGGAATCGAAGCGGGCCGTCCGATCCGACTCCTAGGCCTGCGGGCCGAAATGGCAATGCCCGACGATGCCCGAAAGGGACATACGCCGACGCGCGGCGGTTGGTGACGGCGTCGCTCCCTTCCTTACCAGCGCGGATGAATCGCTTCGCGGAAGTAACGGTCGTAGATGTCCAGTGCGCCGGTGGCAAGCTCGGTGCCGACGTCGTACATCGCTCCCGCCGCAGCGTTTGCCCTAGCCTGCGCCGCGGAATGGGCACCGGGGATGGCCGTGGTGACGCCGTCCTGCGCGATCACCCACGCGAGGGCTGCCTGCGCAGTGGTGACGCCGTCGGGCACCGGGCCGCTGAACTCCTGGGCAGCGTTGACGCCGGTGGAAAAGTCGACACCGAGAAGGTTTCACCGACGTCGAACGCGGCCCCGTCGCGGTTGTAGTTCCGGTGATCGTCCTCGGGGAACTCGGCTATCCGGCGAGGACCCGGGAAGGCATGGCCAACACGGCGTTATCCGGTTGGGCCCGACTGTGCGGCGTAGGCACGGGCCCGGTCGTGTACCTGGGCCACGTAGAAATCCGACTGGTTGTAGGAGTAGATAGCGTCTGTCCAGCCCCTTGCGGTCGTGAGGTCACGGCCGTGGGCGCACAGGTACGAGGCGGCGCTTAGCGCGGCGTCGTCGATGCTAAACGGGTCGGCTGCTCCGTCTCCGTTCCCGTCCCGCCCTGCGAGCTGCCAGGTGGAGGGTATGAACTGCATCGGCCCGACGGCGTGGTCCCAAAGGGCGTCGCCGTCCAGGGCGCCGGCGTCAGTATCAGGGATTGCGGCGAAACCGTCCCCGTCGAGGCTCGGGCCAATAATTGGCCCGCTCGCCTGACCGGTGGCCGTCAGTCGTCCGCCACCGTACGATCCGTGGGCGGATTCGATGAAGCCGACGGCCGCCACCGTATTCCAGCCGATCCCGCACGCCGGAGCGGATTCGTTGGCCGCACCGGCCGCAGCCACGTAGGCCTGGAGCGCGCGGGCCGGGATGCCGGTCTGCGCGGCAGCCCGGATGAGCCACTCGGCGTCCGCGCTCCGGGTTATGTTCACGGCGGGGGTGATGCCGGTGGACAGCATTTCGAGTTTCGCCCCCGCTCGCGGCGGTGGCGGCAGGGTCCCGCGGGTCTCCGCGCCGGATTCTCGGAGTGCCCAAAATAGAAACCCGGTGATGACGCAAATCGCGAACAGGCCAAAAACCGCAAGTCGTT
Source organism: Arthrobacter sp. UYCu723 (assembly GCF_054059215.1). NCBI lineage: Bacteria > Bacillati > Actinomycetota > Actinomycetes > Micrococcales > Micrococcaceae > Arthrobacter > Arthrobacter sp. UYCu723. Next base: position 2,878,270 of record NZ_JBSSBW010000001.1, on the reverse strand, counting down.
TCAGACGGAGCATGGACTACTCGGGCCTGCCGTGGACGTTAGCGATCCGCTGATCCCGACGCGTGCGGAACATCGCGCCGGTGCCGGGCACACGGGAGGCCATTGTCCTAGCCTTCACATTCGACGCAGTAGCCTTGGCCGTTCTTTTCACGTGCGACTTGGGACCGGTGCCGGACCAGGAAGCAGGAGTGGCAGGTGAATTCGTCCTGCGCCTGCGGGATGACCTGAACGACCAGTTCCTCGGCGACGAATTCCCCGCCGGGGGTCATGGCCCCATCCAGCGCGTCGGATTCGTCCAGCTCGCGGACGACGCTGCGGGCATCCGGGGCGTTGGCGGATTGCAGCGCCTGCAGGGAATTGTCCTGCGACTCCTTGACGTCGGGTCGGACTTCGTCGTAATCGGTTGCCACTGAGGTGACTCTCATTTCTAGGTTTTGTTCTAACGGGAAGCCAACGTACACCATTGCGCGCGCTTCCCTGCGTCAGGTGAGCTGAGGGTGCGTCGCCAGCCCGTCGTTCCGCTTTGCCGCGGAGCCGTGGCTAGTTGAGTGCCGGCACGGTTACCCGCTCGCCGTTGAAGTACTCGAGCTGCCAGCCGTCAACGGCATGGTGGTGGGCCAGGTTGAGCACTGCGTTGTCGATGCGTTGCAGGGTGCGGCCGATGGCGCGACTGAGGCTCTCGCGGATGAGCGTGCCGTGGGCGACGGCCAGGACGCGTCGGCCGCGGAATTCCTCGGTTAGGGCTTCCAGCGCGGCCAGCCCGCGACGCGCTGCCTCATCCTCACTTTCTGCGCCGCGGAAACCACCGGGGATGCGCAGTGCGTCCAGTTCAGGGCCGGCCTGCAGGCCTTCCGCGGCTCCGAAGCTACGCTCGGTCAGCTCCGGCACGCTCCGGGCCTCGCCGAGCCCCAGCCCGGCGCCAATCAGGTTGGCGGTTTCTTCGGCACGGCTCAGCGGCGAGGACACGATCGCGTCCCACTCGTAGCCGGACAGGACGGCGACGGCGTCGCCCGCCTGGCCACGGCCGGCGTCGTTCAGCGGAATGTCGGTGGATCCCTGCAGCCGGCCCTGCGCATTCCAGTCCGTCTGGCCATGGCGGACAAGCGCGATCGTCGTAAAAGTCATGCATTCCATTCTGCCTTGACAGGGGGGCAAGGTGTTGGGCGTGGACAAGCGGCGGATCACGGCCCTGGGATACTCGCGGGCCGAGTAGCCTCCGTGCGTCGGGACCTAAAGTGTCAGAGGGGCATGCCAAAGTGAAGCTATGGATGCTTTCGCACTGATTCTCGCCCTGCTCATGTTGCTCGTGGGCGCCGTTGCCGGCGCCGGCGCCGCCTATGTGTTCCTCCGCCGCCGCTACCGGGCCGTGGAACAGGACTTCGACGGCGTTTCGGCCCGGCTCTCCGACGTCAGCGCCCAGTTTGCCGCGGCCGACGCCGAGAGGCGCCTTCTCGCGGCACAGAACCGGGAGCTGGGCGAATCGAGGACCCAGGACGGCAGCGTGCTGCGCGCCCTGGCCCCCGTGGCCGAAAAGCTCACGGCGGTGCAGCAGCAGGTTTCGCTGCTGGAACGGGACCGGCTCGAGCAGTACGGACAGCTCGCCCAGCAGCTGCAGGAGGCGCGGCTCTCCGACGAGCAGTTGCTGCGCTCGACGCATGCCCTCGAGTCGGCGCTGCGCTCCAACAGCGCCCGCGGACAGTGGGGTGAGGTCCAGCTGCGCCGCGTCGTGGAAGCGGCCGGGATGCTGCGGCATGTCGATTTCCATGAACAGCTGCACAGCGCCGCCACCGAAAACAGCGTCCGCCCCGACCTCGTCGTACAGCTTCCGGGGGCGAAGCAGCTGGTGGTTGACGCCAAGGTGCCGCTGGCGTCCTACCTTGAGGCACAGGAGCTCGGTTCCGCCCCGGGACAGCGAAGCCAGCAGCACGCACTGAACGGGCAGCAGGCGCTGCTCGTGGCCCATGCGAAGGCCCTGAAGGCGCACGTCGATGCGCTCAGCAACAAGAAGTATTGGGACATCCCGGGCAACTCCCCGGAGCTTGTGGTGTGCTTCCTGCCGGCGGAATCCATACTGGCGGCTGCTCTCTCGGCGGACCCGGCCCTGCTGGACTACGCGCTGTCCAAGAACGTGGTGCTGGCCTCGCCCGGAACCCTGCTGGCTGTCCTGAAGTCTGTCGCCTTCACCTGGCGCCAGGACGTGCTGACGGACAGCGCCCGCGAGCTCTTCGAACTCGCCCACCAGCTCTACGAGCGGATGGGAACGCTGGGCGAGAACGTCACCAAGCTGGGCACTTCGCTGAAAACTTCCGTGGACCGCTACAACTCAATGGTCGGCACGCTGGAAGCGAGGGTCCTGCCCACCGCGAGGAAGCTCAATGCCCTCGATGTCGCCGGGCTGACCACTCCGGTGTCCGTGGAAGCCACGCCCCGCGCGGTGGCGGCCCCGGAGCTACAGTCGGAAAACGACTCGGCGGAGTCCGCCGCCTAGGAGTGCCCGGCCGGGCGCGAGCCGCGGCCACCAAGGGCCCGGGAAACGTCCCCGGCCTGCTTGAGGGTTGCCCGGAGCTCCTTCGGCAGGGAGAAGAGCAGGTCTTCCTCGGCCGTGACGACTTCCTCCACCGAGCCGTAGCCGTAGTCGGCCAGAAGCCGCAGCACGTCCTTGACGAGGACTTCCGGGACGGATGCCCCCGAGGTCACGCCGACAGTGGCGACGCCCTCGAACCAGGCCTCGTCCACCTCGTTGGCGAAGTCCACGCGGTAGGAGGCCTTCGCACCGTATTCCAGCGCGACCTCCACGAGGCGGACGGAATTCGAGGAGTTGGCGGATCCGACCACAATCACCAGATCGGCCTGGGGCGAGATCTTCTTGATCGCCACCTGGCGGTTCGTGGTGGCATAGCAGATGTCATCGCTGGGCGGGTCCTGCAGAGTGGGGAACCGCTCCTTCAGGAGCCTGACGGTCTCCATCGTCTCGTCCACGCTAAGGGTGGTCTGCGAGAGCCAGATGACCTTTTCCGGGTCCCGGACCGTCACCTTGTCCACCTCGTGCGGGCCGTTGATGATCTGGATGTGTTCGGGCGCCTCACCGGCCGTTCCTTCGACCTCCTCATGGCCGTCGTGGCCGATCAGCAGGATGTCGAAGTCGTCTTTGGCGAAACGGACCGCCTCTTTGTGCACCTTGGTCACGAGCGGGCAGGTCGCATCGATGGTCCGCAGGCCGCGGTCCTCGGCGGACTGGACCACGGCGGGTGAGACGCCGTGCGCGGAGAAGATGACCAGGGCGCCCTCGGGCACCTCATCGGTCTCGTCCACGAAGATTGCGCCCTTTTCTTCGAGCGAGCTGACCACGTGCACGTTGTGCACGATCTGCTTGCGCACGTAGACGGGCGGCCCGTAGTGCTCGAGGGCTTTTTCCACTGCGATGACTGCCCGGTCCACTCCGGCACAATAGCCGCGCGGTGCTGCGAGCAGCACCTTCTTCGGCCCGGAGACGGCGGCCGCCGCGAGCACGTCTTCCGGTGTGCGCCGCCGGCGCGGAACGGTTGGCATCGGAATGGAAACAGCGGTGGAGGTCATCCCTCAATGCTACCGGTGTTGGGTGCCCCCTGTTTTGGCCGGGATCGTGCCGCGCACACACCCGCCCGGGACCGGCCGGCCTCAGGCCCGGCGGCGTCCGCGGACGGTCCGGAGCACGAGCCCGAGTACCAGCAGAACAGCACCGGCCACCGCGGCGGACAGGATCCACTGGCCGAAGTTGGCGGCCGATGCCGCGACGAATTCCCGCTTGAAGATCTCGGCCACCGCGTTACCGCTCGAAGTATCCTCCGCTGCCCGCCCGACGGCGTCGGAAGCGAGCTTCCAGACGCCGGCCAGAACAAGGGCACCGGCTCCCGTCCCGGCCAGGACCGTCCACCGCCGCCGGGCGGCAACGAATGCCAGGGCGAGGGCGATGGCTGCTCCGACCGCTACGGCGTAGCCTATCGGCGCATAGGCGGACACTTGTTCAATGACCTGGCGCTGGTTGGACTGACCGATGTTGATCAGCACCTGCTCCGGTGCTTCCAGGGGCAGGCCGGTGGCATCGGCGACGTGCGTCGCCACCAGTCCGACGAGCGGCGCAACATCCAGGGTCAGGGAACTGACACCGTCCACCTCCGCCGGGAGGGTGTTGGGATCGGCGAAACTGAGCCGGTGGCTCTTGCGGAGGGTTTCAGTCCAGGCCTCGGAGTAGCCGGGCAGCGTCGTCAGCGACTGGGCGGCGTTGTCGAGGACCGGACGGGCCAGTTCGGTGAGGGCTTCCGGGATCTGGTCCGCGCTGAGGCTGTTCACCGCGGCGGCGGCCAACCGCTGCTGGAACGCGGGATCCTTCCCGAGCGGTCCGGTCAGGGCGACGAAGCCGTCTTCCTGGACGATGTTGCGGTCCACCCACATCGCCGGAACGGCAACAGCCGCCATCAATAGCCCGATGAGTACTGCCATGGCCGAGACAAAAGTGCGCAAGAGAGAGTCCTAGGAAGTTGTTGGGGGTAGTGCCATCCTACGGGGGCCGCCGTCGGGATGGACAAGCGGGCAATAACGTCAGGGCCCCGTGGTAGAGCTATGGATAGAGTTGAACCCGACCATGACAGGTTGCCGGGCGGTCACGCGCCCCGGCAAACGCCTGCCGACAGCACCGCGCCTGCAAAGGACCACCACGCACATGTACAAGGCCAGCCCCACGCACATGTACAAGGCCAGCCCCGCCACGGAGTCCAGGCATGTCTGAAGACCTCACGGCGGCCACGACGGTCCCGGCCACGGCCGCGGAAACCAGCCCGGACAACCCCTGGCCGCTGCAGCTGCTGTCCCAGAAACTGAAGCTGCACATCGACCGGGCCCCGTCCGCCTGGGTCGAGGGCCAGGTCATCGAGTTGAACCGGCGCGGCACCAACGCGTACCTGACCTTGCGGGACATCGATGCCGAGATATCGCTCCCGGCGTCGGTCTGGACCAATGTGCTCGACCGCCAGGACATCCCGCTGGAACGCGGTTCCCGAGTGGTGGCCCTGCTCAAGGCCGAGTTCTGGCTGAAGACAGGCCGGCTGAGCATGTCCGTCAAGGACATCCGGCCGGTGGGTCTCGGTGACCTGCTGGCCCGGATCGAGCGGCTGCGGCATGCCCTTGCCGTGGAGGGCCTGTTCTCCGATGCGCGCAAGAAGAGACTGCCCCTGCTCCCCCACCGGATCGGGCTGATCACCGGCCGGGACTCGGACGCCAAAAAAGACGTGCTGCGCAACGCGGCGCTGCGCTGGCCGGCGGTCGAATTCGAGATCCGCGAGGTGGCGGTCCAGGGCAATACCGCCGTCGCTCAGGTGATCGGCGCGCTGCGGGAACTGGACGCCCGCCCGGACGTGGACGTGATCGTCATCGCCCGTGGGGGCGGCGCCTTGGAGGACTTGCTGCCGTTCAGCAACGAGGAACTCATCCGCGCCGTAGCCGCTGCGGTCACCCCGGTGGTGAGCGCGATCGGCCACGAGGCGGACCGGCCGATCCTTGACGACGTTGCCGACCTCCGCGCCTCGACTCCCACCGACGCCGCCAAGCGGATCGTTCCGGACGTCGTCGAGGAACTCGCACGGGTCCGACAGGCACGGGACCATCTCCGGCGCGGAGTAACCCGGCTGGTGGAGCGGGAAACCGACCGGATGGCCTCGCTGCGCTCCCGCCCGGTGCTGGCGTCCCCCGAGGTCATGGTCGCCGCACGGCACGACGACGTCGAACGGCTCAAGGGCCGGGCACACGCCGCCATCACCACCGCCGTGGTCCGGGCGGCCGACCAGCTGGTCCACCTCAAGGCCCAGGTGCGCGCACTGTCGCCGCAGAAGACCCTGGACCGCGGCTACGCCGTCGTGCAGCTCGCCGGCGGCGGCTCCGCTCCCGGCACCCGGCGGGAGGTTGTACGTCACCCCTCCCAGGCACCTGCCGGCGCCGATCTGACGGTGCGCGTGGCCGGAGGCAGGTTCACCGCACAGTCCACCGGGCACGAGGAGCCCGCCGAGGGCTGATCCGGCGCCACCCCCGCCCGGCCACTTCCGCCCGGGTACCCGTTTATCAGAGCAACGCGTCCCCCGCGGACCAAGCAAGGAGCATCACATGGCAGCAGAGACCAACGGATCACAGACCACTCCGAACGCCGACATCGAGGGCCTGAGCTACGAGGACGCCCGCGAGCAGCTGCTCGGCATCGTGGGCAGGCTGGAGGCCGGCGGCGCGAGCCTTGAGGAATCCCTGGCGCTGTGGGAACGGGGCGAAGCCCTGGCCAAACGTTGCGAGGAATGGCTCGAAGGGGCCCGCAAACGCCTGGCCGCCGCCAAGGACCGGGCCGGCCAGGAAAGCTGACCCGGTGCTCCGGCGTCAGGACCGCTCGACGAGGTCCCGTTCCAGCGAGACATCGAGGTCCGGAACCGGCCACTCCAGTTTCAGCCCTTCCAACGCTTCCAGCAGCAGCCGCTGGACAGCAATCCGGGCGTACCATTTCTTGTTGGCCGGCACGACGTACCAGGGAGCGATGTCAGTGGCCGTCTTCTCAAACGCCTTTTGGTAGGCGTCCATGTAGTCGCTCCAGAAGGCGCGTTCCTTGAGGTCGGTGCTGCTGTACTTCCACAGCTTTGCCGGGTCATCCAGACGGGCGAGGAGCCGTTCCTTCTGCTCGTCCCGGCTGATGTTCAGCATGACCTTGACGATCTTGGTGCCGGCGGCCGTCTGCCGGGACTCGAATTCGTTGATGGCCTTGTAGCGTCGCTCCAGTTCTTCCGGGCTTGCCCAGCGGTGGACCCGGTGGATCAGGACGTCCTCATAGTGTGACCGGTCAAAGACACCCACCATGCCGGCTGCCGGGACCGCCTTCTCAATCCGCCAGAGGAAGTCATAGGACTTCTCCGCCGGTGTGGGGGCCTTGAAAGACTTCAGCTGTACTCCCTGCGGGTTCATCGTCCCCATGACGTGGTTGACGATTCCGCCCTTGCCGGCGGTGTCCATCGCCTGCAGGATCAGCAGGATGCGTTTGGTCCCGCCGAAGCGCGACTCGGCGAAGAGCTGCTCCTGGAGCTGGGTGAGCTTTCCGTCCAGTTCGGCGAGCAGCGTCTCGCCGTCGGCCTTGTCCCCCGGATAGCCGGGAGTGGAGTCCGGATCCGAGTCCCGGAGCTTGAATCCTTTGCCGACCAGCAGGGTCTCGGACGGGTGACGTTCGAAGTTCACAGCCTCTGTCATGGAAAGCCTCTTTCCCGTTCGTGCAGCCTGTGCGCGGGAAAGTCGCCCGGGCTGCGCTGCTGCCCTCAGGCTAGTTCCCCTTGTACCTGCTCAGGAAGTCCGCCATGCGTCCGATCGCCTCTTCGATGTCCTTGACGAGCGGGAGCGTGACCATGCGGAAGTGGTCCGGACGGACCCAGTTGAAGGCGCGGCCATGGGATACCAGGATCTTCTGCTCGCGCAGCAGGTCCAGGACGAACTTCTCGTCGTCCCGGATGTGGTAGACCTCGGGGTCCAGCCGCGGGAAGAGGTACAGCGCGCCGCGTGCCTGCTGGGTGCTGACACCGGGGATCGCGTTCAGCAGGTCGTAGGCCTTGTTCCGCTGCTCGAGAAGCCTGCCCCCGGGCAGGATCAGGTCGTTGATGCTCTGGTAGCCGCCGAGCGCGGTCTGGATGGCGTGCTGGGCCGGAACGTTGGCGCACAGGCGCATGTTGGCCAGCAGGCTGATGCCTTCGAGATAGTCGGCGGCGTCGTGCTTGGGTCCCGAAATGGCCATCCAGCCGGCCCGGTATCCGCAGACCCGGTAGGCCTTGGACAGGCCGCTGAAAGTCAGGCACAGGACGTCGTCACCGGTAAGGCTCGCCATATTCACGTGGACGGCGTCCTCGTAGAGGATCTTTTCGTAGATCTCGTCGGCGAAGAGGACCAGGCCGTGCTTCTCGGCCAGGGCAACAATCTTCCGGAGCGTGCTTTCCGGATAGACCGCCCCGGTGGGATTGTTGGGGTTGATCACCACGATGCCCTTGGTCCGCGGGGTGATCTTGGCTTCGAGGTCTTCGAGATCGGGCTGCCAGCCGGACTCCTCGTCGCAGAGGTAATGCACCGGCCGGCCGCCGGCCAGGGCCACTGAAGCGGTCCATAGCGGGTAGTCAGGGGTGGGGATGAGCACCTCGTCGCCGTCATCGAGCAGCGCCATGAGCGACATGGTGATCAGTTCGCTGACGCCGTTGCCAAGGTAGATGTCATCGACGTGGATGTTCTGGATCCCGCGCGTCTGGTAGTACTGCGAGACGGCGGTTCGGGCGGAAAAGATGCCCCGGGAGTCGCTGTACCCCTGGGCATGCGGAAGGTGGCGGATCATGTCCACCAGGATCGCGTCCGGCGCTTCAAACCCGAAAGGGGCCGGGTTTCCGATGTTCAGTTTGAGGATCCGGTGACCCTCCGCCTCCATCTGCTGGGCGGCCTGAAGAATCGGTCCACGGATGTCGTAAAGGACATTATGAAGCTTGGTGGACTGCTTGAATTCTGCCATCCATCAAATATGCCATACGGGGGATGTACTTCCCGTGAGACGTGCCTCACAGGCGATTCACGCCGCCACAGGCACGGGACCCGGCACCGAACCCGGCACGGCAAGCGCGACGGCGGCCGCCGGCCCCTGCGTGCCAAGGTGGGTCCGGCAGCCGCCGTCGTACGTCAGGAAGTCACGGCAGCGCGCCTTACTTGACCAGCCCTACCAAGCCCCTTGTCCTTGAGCCACGCGGCCGCAGCGTCCTTGGGGTTCTGCTTCTGGCTGCCGCTGACGGCACGGTTGAGGTTGATCAGGTCCTCGGTGGTGAGGATCTTGGACACCGCGTTGAGGGCTTCTTTCGCCTTGTCCGTCATCTTGGACTTGTTGTAGAGGGGAAGCACCTGCTGGGCGATGAAGTTGTCCTTGGGGTCCTCCAGCACCACGAGGTCGTTGTCCGCGATAGACGGGGTGGTCGTGTAGATGTCAGCGACCTGGACCTGGTCCGAGAGCAGGGCCTTGAGCGTGACAGCCCCGCCGCCGTCGCTGAACGGCTCAAGCTTCTTGGGCTCGCAGCTGTAGTTCTTCTTCAGGCCCGGCAGACCGTAGGCGCGCTCCGCGAAGGTCGCCGGGGCGCCCACCACGATCTCGCTGCAGACTTTCGCCAGGTCAGCGATGGACTTCAGCTGGTACTTCTCCGCCGTGGCCTTGGTGACCACCATCGCGTCCTTGTCCTCGGCCTTGGAGGGTTCCAGCACGGCCAGTCCGTCCGGCAGCTTGCCCGGCAATGCCTTGTAGATGTCCTCGGCGGACACCTCCGTGGCGTCCTTGCTGACATGCAGGAGCAGGTTGCCGCTGTAGTCCGGGATGACGTCCACCGACCCGTCTTGCACGGCCTTGAAGTAGACCTCGCGCGAACCGATGTTCGGCTTGGTGCTCGCCGTGACGCCGGCACCGTTCAGCGCTCCGGCGTACACCTCGGCAATGATCTGGCTCTCCGGGAAATCTGCGGAACCGATGACCAGGGCCGCGCCCGAGCCGGACGTGGCTCCGCCCGTGGCGGGGGACGATGACAGCGGATTGGATGAGCCTCCGCAGGCGGACAGTGCCATGGCCAGGCCTACACCGGCGGCCAGGCCGCCGAATGCGCGCCTACCGAGTGCGCGCCTGCCGAGTGCTCGTTGGCGGGTTTCCTTCATGACGTACCTCCTTGAACAACAGTCTCCGCGGTTACGGGGTCTGTGAGATCAACCGCAGCCTGCTGGCTCCGGTTTGGCTGGGCAGAGGCGCCCCGTGACAGGAAGAGCCTCTGGAAAAGAGCAAGGACAAGGTCGACGGCGATCGCCAGCCCCGCGATGAGGAGGGAGCCGCCGAGCATCTGGGGGAAGTCGGAGAGGACGAGCCCGTCGAACAGGTAGCGGCCGAGGCCGCCAAGGTTGATGTAGGCCACCACCGAGACGGTGGCGATCACCTGCAGCACACCGGTCCGGAACCCGCCGAACATCACCGGCAGTGCGTTGGGGAATTCGGCCCGGAAGAGCACCTGGAGTTCCGTCATGCCCATGGCCCGGGCGGCGTCCACGACGTTCCGGTCGACGCTGGAGATCCCGGCATAGGTGCCGGCCAGCAGTGGCGGCACCGTCAGGATCACGAGCGCCCAGATCGGCGGCATGAGCCCGATGCCTGCGAGCAGGACAAAGAGCGTCAGCAGGCCGAGGGTGGGGAGGGCGCGGAGGGCGCCGGCGAGGGCCACCACGGCGACCCGCCCGCGTCCGGTGTGCCCCACGTAGAGGCCGATCGGGACCGCAATGGCGGTGGCGATCAGCATGACGAGGCCGGTGTACTGGAGGTGCTCAACCAGCCGTGCCGGGATTCCGGCGCTGCCGGACCAGTGTTCAGGATCCGCAATCCAGGCGAAGGTATCCGTGACGACGTTGCTCATGCGGGACCGCTCCCCGTGGGTGCCGCGGCGCCTGCCGGTGCTGCAGCCCCGGCCGGCGCTGCAGTCCCGGACGCGCGGCGGGCCGTGGCAGCCCGGCCGGCTTTGTCCGGGCCTGCCCCCGTTCCGCTTGCGGCCCGCGTCCACGGGGTCAGCAGCCGCTCCAGCACTACGAGCACGGCATCCATCAGCAACGCCAGGACGAGGATGGCGATAATGCCCACGATGACCTCGGTGACGAAGTCGCGCTGCAGGCCGGAGGTGAAGAGCATCCCGAGGTTCCCGATGCCCAGCAGCGCAGCGACGCTCACGAGCGAGATGTTGCTGACCGAGACCACCCGCAGCCCGGCAAAAAGCACGGGCAGGGAGAGCGGCAGATCGATCTGGAGGAAACGGGCGGCGGGCCTGAAGCCCATGGCCACGGCCGCCTGGCGGAGGTCTTCGTCCACGGAATCGAAGGCATCCAGCGCGGCGCGGACCAGCAGCGCGACGGCGTAGATGGTCAGGGCCACCACGACGTTGACCGGGTCCAGGATCCTGGTCTGGAGGATGGAGGGCAGGATGATGAAGAGTGCCAGCGACGGGATCGTGTAGAGCAGCGATGAGGCTGTCACCACTACGGAGCGCCGGGCTCGGTTCTGCCGTGCAAACTGGGCCAGCGGAATCGAGATCAGCAGCCCGAAGATCATCGGCAGCACGGCGAGGACGAGGTGCTGGCCGGCGAGGCTGTACACCTGCTCACTGTTGGCCAGGAACCATTCCATCAGAGCGCGCCCTGCCGGACCCGGCGGTCCGATTCAATCACGGCGAGTACCTCGTCGGCCTTGATGACGCCGGCCACCCGGCCGTCCGTGTCCACGGCTACGCCGAGACCGGAGGGCGAGGACAGTGCGGCGTCCAGCGCCCGCCGGAGGGTGTCGCCCTTGTGGAACAGGGACCCGCCGGGGACCATTTCGGCGCCCTTGCCGGGTCCGGCCCAGCCCAAGGGGCGGAGGCCGTCGTCGACCACGAGCCGCCATTCGTCCGAGGAGCTTCCGTCGTGCCGGAGCTCGTCGGGCGTCAGCGTGCTGGCCGGGTGGACCGTGACGCCGTCGGACGGGCTGAACCCGAGGTGCCGGAAGCCGCGGTCCCGGCCAACAAACGACGCAACGAAGTCGTTCGCCGGGGCCCGCAGGATTTCCTCGGGCGTGGCGTACTGCGCCAGTCTGCCGCCGATGCCGAACACCGCGACCTTGTCGCCGAGGACGGTGGCCTCGTCGATGTCATGCGTGACGAAGACGATGGTCTTCGCCAGGTCGCGCTGGAGCCGGAGGAGCTCCTGCTGGAGTTCTTCGCGCACCACCGGGTCCACGGCGCTGAAGGGCTCGTCCATGAGGAGCACGGGAGGGTCGGCGGCCAGCGCCCGGGCCACCCCGACGCGCTGCTGCTGGCCGCCGGAAAGCTGGGAGGGATAGCGCTTGCCCAGCGCGGAGTCCAGCCCGACGACGTCGAGAAGTTCCTGGGCGCGTTTCCGCGCGTCGGCCTTGGACACCCCGTTGAGCCGGGGGACGGTGGCGATGTTGTCCAGGACGGAACGGTGCGGCATCAGCCCGGAGGACTGCATGACGTAGCCCATGGACCGCCGAAGCCTCGCCGCCGGCACGGACGTGACGTCCTCCCCGCCCACCGTGATGATCCCCGACGTCGGCTCGACCATGCGGTTGATCATCCGCAGCGAGGTGGTCTTCCCGCAGCCGGAGGGTCCGACAAGGACCGTGATGGCGCCCTTGTCAATGGACATGGTCAGCCTTTCCACGGCGGCCTGACCGCTCTGGTACTGCTTGGTGACGCTCTGGAACACGATCATGGCTTCGGCCATTTCCGGGCTTACCTAACTGTTGGCGGCAATATCGGACGGTCCAGCGAACTGATCATATGCACGCTGATTTTTGGCTGTAAAGCGGTAAGACCCAGCGTAGCCAGCGGTACTGACAATTCCATAGAAATAGTCGGCGGCACCGAGGCTACCGTAAGGCTTCGGATCCGCGGCGGTTTCGGATGGGTGCCGCGCCGGAACGCCCTTCCGGCGCGGCCCTGGCCCTTCTCCGCGCGCCCGGTCAGCGCCCCCGCGGGCGGCCTCCGCCACCCTTGTTCCCGCCCTTCGCGCCCTTGCCGCCCTTTCCGTCCTGTACTTCGGCTCTTTCATGGTGGTACCGCTCGGCGGCGCGCTGGCTCTGGCCGGCCGCCACAATCTTCTGGTGCCACTCGCGCGCGTAGGCGCGGCGCGCGGCCGCGTCGTGCCGCCGGGCCAGGGCCCAGAGTTCGCGCTGGAGTTTCAGGTAGCTGGCCCACCGCCGGTCATCGAGGGAGCCGTCCGCGAGCGCGGCCTGTACAGCGCATCCGGGTTCGCTGTTGTGGGCACAGTCGGAAAAGCGGCACTGGCCAAAGAGCTCCTCCAGGTCCCCGAAGATTTCCTCCATCCCGTCGTCGGCGTCGAACAGCCCGAAGCCGCGCACCCCCGGCGTGTCCATCAGCACCGCGCCGCCCGGCAGCGGCACGAGTTCCCGGGATGTGGTGGTGTGCTTGCCCTTGCCGTCGCCGGCCCGGACTTCCCCGGTTTCCTGCGCGTCGAAGCCGGCGAGGGCATTGATGAGCGTGGACTTCCCGGCCCCCGACGGCCCCAGCAGGACCAGTGTCCCGCCGGGCGGCAGGTGGGCCAGGAGTTCGTCGAGTCCGTCGCCGTGTTCGGCCGAGGTGGTCACGACGTCGACGCCGGCGGCCTGCAGCATCACCTGCCCGACGACGTCGTCCGCCACCTCCGAGAGGTCCGCTTTGGTGATGATCACAAGGGGTGTGGCGCCGGAGTCCCAGGCCGCGACGAGGGTGCGTTCCAGCCGGTTGTGCGTGAGCGGCCGGTCCACCGGAACGACGACGCCCACGATGTCCATGTTGGCGCCGAGCACCTGCGCCGCCGAGGACGCCTCGAAGGCACGCTTGCGGCTCAGTTCCGAGTGGCGCGGCAGGACCCCCACAATGGCGGGCTCCCCCGCACTGTTGGCGCCGAGCCAGACCCAGTCCCCGGTGGCGGGAAGGTCCCCGGCGCGGGGGTAGGGCAGGTGGGCCGCGCCTTGCCCGACGGCGATGAGGATCCGGTTGCGGTCCACGCGGATGACCCGGCCCGGGCCGGCTCCGCCCGGAACGGGGTTGGCCGCGAAGCGGTCCGCGACGGCAGGGGTGTAGCCGTAGCGGAATGGACCTGCCGAAAGGATGCCGGTTTGGCTGGCGCCCGCGGCGCCTGGACGTGCAGAAGAAGTAGTCAACGAAAACCCTTTGATGGGGCCCCGGTGCACGTGCCGCGCTGCGGGTTGTTGAGAAACCGGGCAGCTGTTGAGTGCTAGGAGGTGCGAAAAGCCGGGGCAGGAATAATGACGTGGCCGTTGGCGCGCGTTGCGCGCAGGTAAATTGCAGTCATCGTCTCCACCTCCCCGCTCTTGCTACCGGTTCGCCGGTGCGCCCGGCGGCGTTCCCAGAATAACCGTGCCCGCCCGTGCCTGGCTAGGGAAAACGTCAGGAAAGTCTGCCGTCCAGCGGCCGTTCCCGGTAGAGCCGGAGCGCAACGTCCACGAGCGAGACCGTGTTCAGGCCCTCCAGCTCCGCCAGCGGGATCCAGGCCGCATGGGTGGTGCTGCCGTCCACCTCGTGCCGAAGCTCCCCGCCGGTGATCGTCGCCTCGTAGACGAGCCGCAGCGACTGGAAGTCCCGTTCGCCGCCGTCGATCCGGATCTCGGCGGGCCAGTGCCCGACGTCGACCCCCAGCATGGTGCCGATCTCCGCGCGGTAGCCGGTTTCCTCATAGACCTCCCGGCGGCACCCGTCCACCGGATGCTCGGCCAGGTCCAGACCGCCGCCCGGCAGGGTCCAGCCTTCCTTGCCGCCCTGTTTCCAGTACGCCAGCAGGATCGCGTCGTCACGCACAATGACGGCGTAGGCGGCGGGGCGTGTATCGAAATTCAGGCTCATCCCTCCAGCGTAGTGTCCGGCGCCGTGCCCTGCCGGATCGCGGGTTTCCGTCCTAGAGTTTGACTGTGACCAATCTTGAAGTGCGCCCGATGGAAGAAATCTGCCCGCCAGCCCACGGAGGCTTCGCTGTCGGTCCGTGCCTCCAGTTGTGGCCGGCCCGCGAGGTCCCGCTGGGTGGCGTCCGGGCCATGAATGTGTCCCGGACGCTGCCTCAGCGGGGGCTGCCCACCGTGGGGGCGTGGTGTTTCCTGGACAGTTTTGGGCCGGACCGGGTGGCGATGTCCGTGCTCCCGCACCCGCACACCGGGCTGCAGACGGTCACGTGGCCGCTTCTGGGGACCATCAGGCACCGCGACAGCGTGGGCAGCGACGTGATCGTCCGGCCGGGCGAACTCAACATCATGACCGCCGGTCGGGGCGTCTCGCACTCCGAATTTGCGGTCCTTACCGCGCCGCAGCCCGAACCGGCAGGCGGTGTCCCCGGGCAAGCCGCCGGGCAGCTCCCGCTGCAGCGCGGACTCCAGCTCTGGGTGGCCCTGCCGGACAGCGAACGGCACCGGGCCCCGGCTTTTGAACAGCACCGCGAGTTGCCTCAGGTCAGCGGCGACGGCTACACGGCCACCGTGATGGTGGGCAGTTTCGCCGGCACCACGTCCCCGGCGACGATGTATTCCCCCATCGTCGGGGCGGATATCAGTTGCAGCGGCCGGCTCAGCCTGCCGCTGGACCCGGACTTTGAACACGCCGTGCTGGTGCTCGACGGCGGCCTTACCCTCGACGGCCAGGAGGTCCCTCCCGGCCCCCTGGGCTACCTGGGTTCCGGCCGGGACACGCTTGATCTTGAGTCCCTCCCCGGCACCCGCTTTGTCCTGCTCGGCGGGGAGCCGTTCGAGGAAGAACTGCTGATGTGGTGGAACTTCGTCGGCCGCACCCACGCCGAAGTCGAGCAGTCCCGGCTGGACTGGGAGGACCAGGCCGGCCTTCCCGACGGCGCCGCCGCCGCCGCACGGTTCGGGCTGGTGCGTGGCCATGGCCCGGACGCCGGCCCCGAGGCGGGCCGCATTCCGGCGCCGCCGCTGCCCGGCGTGCAGCTGCGGCCCCGCCGCCGGTACTGACGGGTACTGGGCGGCTGCCGGCCGGTTCCGGAAGCGTTGGTTCAGCGCCCGGCACCGGGACGGATTCAGCCGTTTTCGGCCACGAGCCGGAGCACACCGAAGACAGGTTCCTGGTCCAGGACGCGGACATCGCTGATCCGCGCCGCGGCGAGCGCCGAGCGGAACGATTCCTGCAGCCGCGGCACATTCATGCCCAGTCCGCTGCCCAGGATCACGGGCCCGTCAAGGCCGAGCTGCCGGAGGGCCTGCTCGGCAAGCCCTGCCAGATCACGTCCTGCCTGGTCCACGAGTTCCTGGCTTGTGGCGTGGCCGGCATTGGCGGCATCGACCACGAGCCGTGCCTGCTGCGCCCAATACCGGCGACCCGTTTCCGCGGAGTGGAAGAGTGCGATCAGCTTGTTCGGGTGATCCACCCCGCACGATGCCAGCAGGGCGGTGGTCAGTTCGTCGGGCTCCAGCCCCTGGTTCATCCGGCGCAGGCTGTGGCGGACAGCCTCGCGGCCCAGCCAGTAGCCGCTGCCCTCATCACCCAGCAGATAGCCCCAGCCGCCGGCGCGGGCCTCCTCGCCCGCGCCGTTCCGGCCCCAGGCCGCCGAGCCCGTCCCGGCGATGACGGCAACACCGGTGCTGGCGCCGCCGGCGGCCAATAAAAGGCGGGAATCGTGGACCACAGTGATTCTGGCGCCGGGCACGAGCGGCGCAATCAGGGCGGCGAGCGCCGCGGCGTCGTCGTCGGTGTCGATGCCTCCGGCCCCGGCGTACACCTGGGCCACGGCGCCTCCGCCGATCCTGGCGAAGAGTTCCGCCAGATGGCGTGCCGCTTCCTCGCGGCTGACGTTCTGGACGTTCGAACTGCCCACCGACTCGTCCGCCACGGCGCGGCCGGCTTCGAACCGGACCCCGCGGGTCTTCGTGCCGCCGATGTCGAGACCGATCACGGCGCCGCCCGCCCCGTCCCCGGCTGCGGCGATGGAGTTTGAGGACGAAGGAGCAGAATCCGCCGCCGGCGGGATGTCAGTATTAGTCACGAGAACAGCCTACTGAATCGTCTCCAGGAGTGAGCCATGCCGCATCCCCTCTTCGGTACCCGCGTCATTGCCGCCCCCATGGCCGGCGGCACCTCCACCCCGGCCTTCGTGCAGGCTGTCCACGAGGCCGGCGGGCTTGGCTTCCTTGCCGCCGGATACAAGAGCGTGGCGGCAATGCAGGCGGACATCCGCACCGCCCGGGCGTCCGGGGCCAGATTCGGGATGAACGTCTTCGTCCCCGACCCCGGCCAGTTGCGGCCGTCCCCGGCGCTGGTGGCGCAACTTGAGGAGTACCGCTCCCGGCTCGAGGCGGACGTCCGCCGGTACGGGGCCGAGCTCCCGCCACTGCGGCTCGATGACGACGACGCCTGGCAGGGAAAGATCGACGTGCTGCTGGCGGATCCGGTGGAGCTGGTCAGTTTCGCGTTCGGGCTCCCGGGTCCCGCTGTGGTGCGCGCGCTCCGGCGGGCCGGCTCCGCGGTCCTCGCCACCGTCACCACGCCGGCCGAGGCGCTGGCCGCCGCCGAGCAGTGCGTGGATGCACTGGTGGTCCAGCATGCGGGAGCCGGCGGCCACAGCGCCGCCTTCCAGGACGCCGGCGGAGGCAGCGGCGCCCGGAAGTCTAGTCAGCCGCGCACGACGGCGGAGCTGGTTGCCCTGGTGCGGTCCGCCGTCGGGCTCCCCCTGGTCGCCGCCGGGAGCGTGATGGACCGGGACGGGCTGGCGGCCGTGCTGGCCGCCGGCGCAGAGGCTGCCCAGCTGGGCACCGCGTTGCTCCGCTCGGACGAAAGCGGCGCCCGGCAACTGCACAAGGATGCCCTCGCCAGCCCACATTTCACGCAGACCCGGCTCACGTCCGCTTTCACCGGGAAGCAGGCCCGGGCGCTGGTGAATGAGTTTGTCCGCGACCACACCGATGCCCCCGAGGTCTATCCGGCCGTCCATCACCTCACAGCCCCGCTGCGTGCGGCCGCGGCTGCCGCCGGGGACCCGGAGCGCCTGAACCTCTGGGCCGGCACCGGGTGGCAGCAGGCGAGGCCGGGACCGGTCGCGGACATCCTGGCCGGTCTGCTCGACGGCGACTGACCGGACCGGGCCGCGCTGACGGCTGCGACGCCGACGTCGCCGGAAACTTGCCGGATCGCCGTAATTTTTTTTCGGCGATTTCGCGGGCTTCCGGCGAACTCGCGGCAGAAGGGCGGCACCCGGCGCCTCAGCTGCCCGAGCGTTCCCGCACGAAGCCCGCCAGGAGGGCCGGTCCGTCGCTGAGCACGAGCTCCCGGAACAGCCGCACCGGGTCCGGCTCCGCGTCCGTTCCGCCGCGGCGCTGCCGCCAGGCCAGTCCGATCTCGCGGAACGCAAGGCGGGAACCCAGGGCAATCTCCACCCAGCCGAGGTCGACGGATTCCGCAGCCGGGTGGCGGCCGGGGGCCCGGCCGCCGGGCGGGAGGATACTCACGCCCAGACCGGCCGAGACGAGTCCCCGGGCGGTGTGCGAGTCCTGGCTCTCGAAGGCGATCCGGGGCCGGAAGCCGGCTTCCCGGAACAGCGCGTCGGTCAGCGAGCGCATGCCGTAGCCCGGCCCCATGGCCACAAAGGGCTCCCGCCGGATCTCGTCGAGCCGGGCGCGCCGGCGCTTCGCCAGCCGGTGCCGGTGGTGCACCACGAGGCGCAGCGGCTCCCGGTACAGCGCGGCAGAGGCAATAGTCCGGCTTTGCGCCGCGAGAGGCGCGGTCAGGGCCACGTCGGCGTCACCCGCGGCGAGTTCGGCCAGGCAGCCGTGCCTCGAGCCCTGGCTCAGGTCGAACGCCGTCTGCGGATGCCGGGCCCGGAAAGCGCTGATGAGCAGCGGCAGCATTGCCTCGCCAAAGGTGTGCTGGAAAGTCACCGAGATCCGGCCGCGCACCACCTCGGACTCGTGGCGGACAAGGTCCAGCCCCGCCTGGAACTCGCCCAGCGCCGCCTCGATGTGCGGCATGAGCGCCTTGGCGGCTGGGGTGAGCCGCACCCCGCGGCCGTCGCGGATCAACAGTTCGGCGCCGACGATGGCGCTGGCCCGCGCGATCCCCCGGCTGACCGTCGACTGCGGCAGTCCCAGCACTTCAGCCGCCGCAGTGACGTGCTGGGTGCGCCCGAGCTCTGCCAGCAGCGGCAGCAGCGGCAGCAGCTGCACGAGTTGTTTGTGCTCGACGTCCATGGTCCCAACCTCCGGATTGTTCCACCGTTGACATTGATTATATGTAAATCATGCATTGGAAGCATGTCTTTATGAGGCCTATTCTGGGCAGATGCCACGATTTCGCCCGCGCCGCAGTTCCACCGCCGCCGCCCGGTCAGGGATGCCGGTCCCCGCCGCCATCGACGGGGCCGCCATCGACGGCGCCGGATCCGCCGGCGGCGGGACTGCGGCCGGCGCCGGGAACCCGCCCTGGCCGGGACACTCCAAGGGGTCCCGGGCCTACGGAAAAATCCTCGCCGGACTGGCCTTCGCCGGCGTCGCAACCTTCGCCCAGCTGTATTCCACCCAGGCGGTCCTGCCCATCCTCGCGGCGGACCTCCAGGTGACGGCGGCCGAGGCCGCGCTGACCATCTCGCTCGCCACCGTGGGGCTCGCGGTGACCGTGCTCCCGTGGTCCTTCCTCGCCGACCGCATCGGCCGGGTCCGCGCCATGACCTGGGGCATCCTGGCCGCCACAGTGCTGGGGCTCCTGGTGCCGCTGGCCTCAAGTTTCCCGATGCTCCTAGGCCTGAGGATGCTCGAGGGGATGGCGCTCGGCGGGATCCCGGCCATCGCGATCGCCTACCTCAACGAGGAGGTCAACAAGGCCCATGCCGCCCTCGCTGCCGGAAGCTATGTCGCCGGCACCACCCTGGGCGGACTGGCCGGGCGCCTCGTGGCCGGACCCGTGGGTGAACTGTGGGGCTGGCGGGCCGCCGCCCTGGCCGTGTCCGTGCTTGCCACGGCGGCCGCGGTCCTGTTCCTGGCCCTCGTGCCGAAGGCGCGGGGATTCACGGCCGCGGCGGCCAGCGGCTTCCGCGGTGCGGCCCGGACCCTGGCCGGCCACGGGCGGAACCCCCGGCTGCTGGCCCTCTACATCCAGGCGTTCCTGCTGATGGGCGGCTTCGTGGCCGTCTACAACTACCTCGGCTTCCGGCTTTCGGGCGAACCGTTCAGCCTGCCGGCCACGGCCATCAGCCTCATCTTCCTGGCCTACCTCTCCGGGACGGTCTCCGCCCGCTGGTCCGCGGGCCTGACCCTCCGCTTCGGCCGGCGCAACGTCCTGCTCGCGGGCACGGCCCTCATGGTGTGCGGGCTGGCACTGACCCTCACACAGCTGCTGCCGCTCATCCTGCTGGGACTTCTGGTCTTCACCGGCGGGTTCTTCGCGGCGCACAGCATCGGCGCAGGCTGGACCGGAGTGATCGCCACGACCGGCCGCGCCCAGGCCGCCTCGCTCTACAACCTCGCGTACTATCTCGGCTCCAGCATCATCGGCTGGGCCGGCGGACTGGTCTTCCAGTCCCTCGGCTGGGCCGCACTGGCCCTGACCGTGATCGGACTGGCAGGCACGACGGCGGTGATCACCGCCGTCGTGCACCCCGCACCGGTGAACCCGGCAGCCGGGGCGGCGCCGGCAACTGTCAGCGGGTAGCCTCGATGGCCTGCACGAGGTCGGCCACCACGTCCGAGGGATCTTCCAGCCCCACCGAGATGCGCAGCAGGCCCGCGTGCGGCTTGGCGTCGGCGGCCACCGGACGGTGCGTGAGCCCCGCCGGGTGCTGGATGAGCGTGTCGATGCCGCCCAGGGAGACGGCGTGCGTGATCATCCTGACGGCGGACGGAATCCGCTCGGCGTGCCCGGCCGTTGCCACCTCGAAGGCCAGGAGCGAACCGGGGCCGGCCATCTGCGTCCCCACCAGGCCCTGCGGATCGCATTCGGGCAGTCCTGGGTAGAAGACGCGCCCCACCAGCCCGTGCTCCATCAGCGCGACAGCGACCTTTTGGGCACTGGCCTGCTGGGCACGCACGCGCACCGGCAGCGTCGCCAGCCCGCGGTGGAGCAGGTAGGCCGGCCAGGGCGTCAGGATGCCGCCCGTCACGGCCCGGATCTGGCGCAGCCTCGTGGTCCACTCCGGAGCCGCGGCAACCACGCCGCCCATCGCGTCGCCGTGCCCGCCGAGGAACTTGGTGGCGCTGTGCAGCACCATGGCGGCGCCGTGCTTGAAGGGCCGCTGGAGGACCGGGCTGGCAAAGGTGTTGTCGACCAGGAGCGGCACACCGTCCGCCGCAGCGGCCACCCGGGCGATGTCCACGAGTTCCAGGCTGGGATTGGCCGGCGTCTCCAGGATCACCAGGCCGGTGTCCGGCCGGAGCGCGGCATGGACGCCCGCCGGGGTGGTAAACGTGACCTCGTTGCCCAGCACTCCCGAGGCCAGCAGGTAGTCGCTTCCGCCGTACAGCGGCCGAACTGCCACCACATGTTTCTTGCCGGTGGCCACCATGGCGAGCAGGACGGCGCTCAGCGCCGCCATGCCGGTGGCGAAGGCCACCGCCTCCGGGGTGTCCTCCAGCAGGGCGACACCTTCCTCGAACCGGGCCACGGTGGGATTCCAGAGGCGCTGGTAGACGGTGCTCTGGCCCTCCACATGGGTGCCGCCGGTGGCCATGTGCTCATAGGCCAGGCCGCCGTCGTGCACCGAGGGAAGGGGTGCCGTGGTGGACAGATCGATGGGCACTGCGTGGACGCCCAGTTCGGTGAGGCCGTTGCGGCCGGCGTGGACAGCCAGCGAGTCTTGAGAAAGCACCTTGCTCCTTATGAATATTCACCATTGAATGCGGCAAGTATCTGGCAATAATTCGGGCTTTTATAGGGCCTGCGAATGGAAGTGCCGGAATGTGCCGTTTATGATGAACTGACAACACTTCAAGGAGGATCCGTGAGTAGCAGCGCGAAGAATATTCGGCCGGGAGTGGGTGCCGGCGAGCCGCTGGACGCGATCGACGAGCGCCTGCTTGCGGCCCTGGTGGCGGATGCCCGCATTTCCAACAAGCAGCTGGCTGAACTCGTGGGCATCGCACCGTCGACGGCCTTGATGCGCACGCGGGCCCTCGGAGCGCGGGATAGTCCTCGGTTTCGAAGCCCAGTTGAGCCTGGCCTGCGCCTGTGCCGTTTATGATGAACTGCGGAGGATCCGTGAGTAGCAGCGCGAAGAATATTCGGCCGGGAGTGGGTGCCGGCGAGCCGCGGACGCGATCGACGCCCGGATGCCCGCATTTCCAACAAGCAGCTGGCTGAACTCGTGGGCATCGCACCGTCGACGGCCTTGATGCGCACGCGGGCCCTCTCGGAGCGCGGGATAGTCCTCGGTTTCGAAGCCCAGTTGAGCCTGTCCGCCATCGGGCGCTCGGTGCAGGCGCTCATTGCCGTCCGGCTCAGGGCCCACGACCGCGAGCAGATCGACCGGTTCACCGCCAGGGTGCCCAAGCTCCCGGCAGTGCTTTCAACCTTCCACACCTCGGGCTCGGTGGACTACCTGCTGCACATCGCCGTGGCCACCACCGAGGATCTGCGCGACTGGGTGCTGGACAACCTGGCCACCGATCCGGTGGTGGGCCACACCGAGACCACCCTGGTGTTTGACCACATCCAGGGCAATCACGGACCGCTGCCGGATTAGCTCCGGAAGCCGCGACCGTCAGGCGCGGCGGAGCGCCGCGCGGAGGGTGATCAGCGCGAGGGCACCTGCCGCGATCGAGCACAGCACCACGAAGCCGGCCACGGCCGCCTGCAGGCCGACCACTCCCGCCGCGAGCCCCAGCCCGATGACCGGGATGGCGCTGCCCAGATAGGTGATGACATAGAGGGTGCTGATGACCTGGGCGTGGCGTGGCGCCTCCACTTTTCCGGCGACGTCGTTGAAGACCGTCCGGAAGGACACGCCCTGGCCGACGCCGGCGGCAATGCTCGCCAGGATCAGCAGCCAGGGGCTGCTCCAGGCGGCGGCCGCGGCGATCAGCAGCACGGACACCGCCAGCATGCCGAGCCCCACCGGAACCACAAAGCGTCCGCGCACGGCCAGCAGCTGGCTCAGCGCCGACGAGCCCAGCGTCAGTCCCGCCAGCAGGCCGATCAGCGGCCGCGAGTCGGCGTGGACGATCTGGGCAAAGTAGCCGGGCGCAAGGGAGAGGCAGAAGCCGAAGACCGTGAAGCTCAGGAAACCCACCGAAGAGGCCAGCCAGAAGGCGCCGCGGGCCTCGCTGGACACGGACGGCCGGCGCGGCGCCAGGACGCTCAGCGGCTGCGGGCCGGTGGCCGAACTGATGGCCGGCCGGGCCTTGAGCAGGTACAGCGGCACCAGCAGCGCGACCAGGGCCAGGGAATGCAGGTAGTACGGGGTGGACGTGGGGCCGGGCAGGAGCGAGAGCACCCCGCCGATCACCGGGCCGGCAGCGACTCCTCCGGCGGATGCCAGGAGTGTGAACCGCGAGGCCCAATCGGGACGGCTGGGCAGCAGCTCGCGCAGGGCGGCGGAACTGGCGCCGGTGGCGAGCGCCACCGCGACGCCCTGCAGCGCCCGGCCGGCGGAGAGCATGAACAGGCTGTCCGCCGTGGCGAAAACGGCACCCCCGGCGAGACCGACGAGCACCGCCAGGACGAGGGCGGCCCGGCGCCCGATGTGGTCCGACCAGTGCCCGGCGAGTACAAGAGTGGCCACCAGCGCCAGGACGTAGGCGGAGAAGGCAACCGTGACGTCCAGGGCGGTGATGCCGAGCTTGGCCTGCAGCAACGGATACAGCGGCGTTGCGAGATTTGCGCCGACCAGCAGCGTGAAGATCACGACGCCGGCCATCACCAGCCGTGCCGTGACGGAAGCATCCCAACCCCAGCGATCAGCTGTGGCCGGGCGCATGCGAAGTTCGCTGAAGACAGTCATGTCCGTGCCCTTGCGTGAAACCGGACCGCACAGCGCCCGTGGTGTGGGGTGCTGCCCGTCCGGAAAAAGTTTGATACCTAAAGAATGAGGCATTCATGATCTAACCGGCCAATTTCTGTGCCAAAATTGATCAAAACCGTCAATCACAGGCCACCGAAGTGAACCGGAGTGATGATTTGAACAGTCTGGACCCTACCGACCTGAAAATCCTGCTGGAACTGATCCGGGATCCCCGGATCCAGATCGGCGAGCTCAGTGAAACCCTGGGCATCGCTCGGAACACCGCGCAGTCGCGGGTGCGGCGGATGCAGCGTTCCGGTTTGCTGCACGACGGCGGCCGGGAGATCGACCTCGAGGCGGTGGGCTACGACGTCGTCGCGTTCGTGACGATCGAGGTGAACCACCGGGAACTCGACGGCGTCGTGGGCGCCTTGCGCCTGATCGCGCAGGTCCTTGAAGTGCACGAGATCTCCGGGCGGGGCGATGTCTGGTGCCGGGTGGTGGCGACCGACACGCACAACCTCCAGGCCGCACTGCGGTCCATCCTCAGGATCAAGGGCGTCATCCGGACAGAAACCGTGCTGGCCCTCCACACCCACATCCAGTACCGGACAGAGCCGCTCATCAGCCGCCTTGCCCAGGGCAGCTCGCTGGCCCCCGGCCGCGCCACGTGACACGCCGCGCGGGGGCGGGGCAGCGCGGCAGCCCTTGCCGCCCATCCGCGCCGCGAGACAGGATAATTGGCCCGTGACTATTATCGATAACGCCGTCTATGTTGACGGCGTCCGCAGTGCCGAGCCGCAGAGCCTCGAGCAGACCTTCGAGACCCTGACCCGGCACGGCGGCATGGCCTGGATCGGCCTGTACCGGCCGACCGCAGCGGAGATGGCTGCCGTCGCCGCGGAATTCGGCCTGCACGGGCTGGCCGTGGAGGACGCGATCTCGGCCCACCAGCGCCCCAAGCTGGAGCGCTACGAGGACAACCTCTTCACCGTGCTCCGCCCGGCCCGGTACCTCGACGAGACCGAAACCGTGGAGTTCGGCGAGCTGCATGTGTTTACCGGCAAGAACTTCGTGGTGACCATCCGGCACGCGGAGACCGGAAGCGTGGCGCAGGTGCGCCGCCGCCTGGAGCATCGTCCGGAGCTCCTGGCCCACGGCCCCGAGGCGGTGCTGTACGCGCTTATGGATCAGGTGGTGGATGACTACGTCCCCGTGGTTGCCGGCCTGGAAAACGACATCGACGAAATCGAGGATCAGCTCTTCAGTGGTGACCCCAGGGTGTCCCGCCGGATCTACGAGCTGGCCCGGGAGGTCATCCAGTTCCAGCGCGCCATCCACCCGCTTCCCGCCATGATGCAGCTGCTGCGTCGCGGCTTCGAGAAGTACGAGGTCGACACCGAGCTGCAGCACAACCTCCGCGATGTGGAGGACCATGTGGAGCGGCTGATCTCCCGCGCCGATTCCTTCCGGGACCTGCTGCAGAACGCGCTCACGCTGGACGGGACGCTGACCGCCAACCGGCAGAACGAGGCCAGCGCGGAACAAAACGAGCAGGTCAAGAAGATCTCCTCGTGGGCCGCCATTTTCTTCGCCCCCTCTTTTGTGGCCGGCGTCTACGGGATGAACTTTGACCACATGCCGGAACTGCACTGGACGTTCGGCTACCCGATGGCGATCGGGCTCATGGCCGGCACCGCGGGACTGATGTACGGCATCTTCAAGCGCAAGGGCTGGCTCTAGGCGCGCTGCTGGGTCAGCCGGCGGAGCCTGGATCAGCCGGCGGCGCGCCGGTTCCGCGCCTGGGCCAGCAAGCGGGTAAACGCCAGGACAAACAGTGCCTCGATCAGGACCATGAGTCCGAGCCACCACCACTGTCCCTGCTCGACGAAGACGACGGCCCCGATCACCACCAGCACGGTCCCGAGGCACAGGGCATAGACGGCAAAGCCGATGGCCACCTTCGCGCTCCGCACGCCCGTCCGGAAGCCGAAGCCCTGGGGCTCGCCGCCGGGGTAGCCCGCGACGCGGTCGGGACCCGCGGGCTTGAGTCGGTCGAACTCTTCCCAGGGGTCGCGGTCCTGATCCTGCTCGGTCATGTTCCCATTATCCCGCGGATCCGTCCGTCCGGGGCTGGCACCGGCGGCCTGCCGTCACATCCGCCCTCCGGGGCACGCCATTCCGGTACCGGCCGGATCGGACCCGTTTGAGACCGGCCAGCGGCCCTACGCGGCGCGCACATCGATTTCACCGGGGACGGCGCCATCGCTGCCGAAGACGAGTTGCCGGTTGGCGATTTTCTCGCTGAAGAAGCGGTCGTGGCTGACCACCACCACTGCCCCTGGGAAGTGAACCAACGCCCGTTCCATGACCTGGGTGCTGGACATGTCCAGGTGGTTGGTCGGCTCGTCCAGCAGCAGCACCGAAGCGCCGGACAGCAGGCACTGCGCCATGGCCACGCGCGCTTTCTGGCCCCCGGAGAGGTTCCCGATCTTCTGCTTGAGGTCGGACTCGGAGAACTGGAACATCGCGAGGAACCTGTTGACGGACTTCTTCGTGGCGCTGAAGGCCAGGCTGTCCGGCAGCGCGTTGACCGCATGGGAGACGGTGTCGGCGTCGTCGAGGTCCTCAAGCATCTGGTTGTACGAGACAAAACCCGGCCCCTTGGCCCAGGCCACCTCGCCGGAGTCGGCCTGCTCCTCGCCCGTGAGCACCTTCAGCAGCGTGGACTTGCCGCTGCCGTTGGAGCCGAGGACCACGATCCGGTTGCCCCGGCGGATCTCAAAGCTCAGGTCCTCGAACAGCACCTTCCCGCCGTAGGACTTGCCCAGCCCCTCCACCCGGCAGAGCACATCCTTCACGTGCAGGCCGCCGTAGATCTCCGTGACGATCTGGTCCACGGGCCGCGGCGTGCGGGACTTCTTGATCTTGGCCAACTGGTTCCCCAGCCCGCGGCTGGCGGCCTTGGCAGCTTCGCGGCGGTCGGCTATGCCCTCGGCCTCAAAGGCCAGCAGCTCGGACTCGTGCACGAACTGCGACTCGAGCGTCTTGAGGCGGAACTGCTTCTGCACCACATACTCGGCAAAGTTGCCCGGGTACTCATGCAGATGGAAGTTCTCCACCTCGATGATTCGGGTGACCACCGCGTCGAGGAACTTCCGGTCGTGCGAGACGATGATCGCCGCGCCCTTGAAGTCCCGGAACCAGCTTTCTAGCCATTCGACGCCGGCCACGTCCAGAAAGTTGGTCGGCTCGTCGAGCAGCAGCACATCCGGGCCTTCGAGCAGGATCTTGGCCAGGGCGGCCCGGTTCCGCCAGCCGCCGGACAGCTCGTCGATCGCGCAGCCCCGGTGGGCCTCGTCGAAGCCGAGGGTGGTGAGCACGGTGTCGATGCGCCGCGGGTAGTCCCAGCCGTCGAGGCGGTCCATGTCCTCGAACAGCGCGGCCTGGCGCTGGATCAGCCGGTCCAGCTCCGCGCCGGCCGGGTCTGCGGCGATGGACGCGTCGATGGACGCCAGTTCCGCTTCGACGGCCTTGATCTCGACGAACAGTCCGTCGAGCACTTCCAGAATGGTGGCTTCGCCGTTGAGTTCGGAGAACTGGGAGAAGTAACCCACCTTGGTGCCCAGCTCCAGCGTGACTGTGCCGGTGTCCGGTGTCACCTGGTCGAGGACCAGCCTGAGGATGGTGGTCTTGCCCGAGCCGTTCTTGCCGATCAGGCCGACCCTGTCCCCGGCCTCGAGGCGGAAGAACGCCTCGCGCAGGATCTGGGTGTTGTCAAAGCGGACGCTGACGTCTTGCAGCCGGATCAGGCTCATTGGCTGTCCTCTCGAGGGGTGTTCCTGGGGCGCCAAAGGGAAAGCCCTCCAGGCCGGCGGGTACGCCGGTCAGAGAGCCGCGCTTGTGGAGCATGTGACGGATTCCTCCGATATTCACTCCATTTTAGTTCACGCTATGGCCCCGGCTGTCCGCGCCGCCGTCACCGGCGGAGACCCCCGCGAGGAGCCCCTCCCGAGGCCCGGGCGTCGATTGCGGGTTCATAACGCATCCCCGGAGTCATGGACACATTGAAGGCCCGCTCATATCCTTATGCCCTGGGGAACAGCTCTCACGAGTCACGTCGGACACGGCAATCACTTTGGTCTCATTGATAACCAAGGAGTGCCCCATGGCCCGCCAACTATCCGCCACCGTACCTCTGCTCCTGGCCGTGATGATGCTGTTGACATCGTGCGGCCCGCAGGGCGGCACCCCGCCGCCGGCGGCAGAAACCACCTCCAGCGCACCCGGGACCGCGTCCCCCAGCGACACAGCCAGCGCAACTTCAACCCCGACGGTGACGCCGGGCACCCTGGCCCCGGAGCCTCCCCCGACAACCTTGAAGGCGGCCGCCCCCGCGACCGCCGAGGAACTGGCGGCCTACCGGGATGCGCTCTACTGCCCGACAGGAACACCGGAAGGCTGCCACAGTTATGAGAGCATGGCGGGCTACTTCGGCCATTTGCTCGGGATAGTCGCCCCGATGTTCGACGAGCGGTACGGCACGGTCAGCCGCCCGGCCGCCTTTTACTATGTGGCAGCGGGCGTCACAGGCCCCACGGCCTGCCTCAAGGACGACGGCACCCCTGACCCGTACAGCAGCGCGGACTACTCGTATTGCCTGACGGACCGGGCGATCTACACCGGCCAGGACGCGCTGTGGGCCCTGTACAAGGGCGTCGGCTACGCGGCGCCCGCCGTGGCGTATGCCCACGAATGGGGACACCATATTCAGAACATCATGAAGGTGCCCGAGCCGGAGACGCCCGAGGAAAATGCCCTGCTCGAAAAGCAGGCTGATTGCATCGCCGGCGCCTGGGTGCAGCACGCTGCACAGTCCGGGAACCTGTTGTACCCCGCGGATCTGGGCGATCTGAATGCCCTGATGGCCGCCGTCGCTCCCCCGGATCCGGGCGAGGAGCCAACCCCGGTGCAGGAACGGATCGATGCGCTCCAGCTCGGGTACAACAGCGGCCTTCCGGGCTGCAACTCGTTCTTCCCGGAGACTCCGGTCTACGCGGGATAGCCGGCTACCTGGTTAGTACGACTCGAATGTCAGGTCCGGGCTGCCGGCCAGCACGTCAGTCTCGGCGCCGGTGAGCTTGTTATTGATCGAGTCGATGAGGAAGTCCGGGCCGCCGGCGGCCAGGTTCGGGTTCGGCACGTAGGTCATCTCGACCTTCAGCACACCCTTCATCACCCCTTCAGCGTTCCCCTTCTCGGTCAGGGACACTGGGACGACAACGTCGTAGTCAAAGGCGACCCGATTGGGAACCGACTGGTCCATGGTGGCTTCCTGGGCGCCCCCGGCCTGCTGCATGGCTCCGGTGTCGCCGTCGATCTCCTGGATGAACAGGCAGTGGGTCTCCGGGGCTGCGGCACAGGCGGGCGAGGCCTTGACGGCATCCTTGCTGTCCGGTCCGGGCAGGGCAAACACGGCCCAGTTGCCGAACGTGGAAACGTCGCCGTCCTTGCCAGCGGCAATCAGCTTGGCTTTGAGGTTGTCGCTGAAGCGGTTGTCCCAGAGCTTGGCTGTGATGGCGTGTGAGCCACCGTCCTCGACCCACTGACCGGAGAGGCTGTATTTGTTGGTCACCAGCTCGGTAATGAAGTTTTGCGCCAGGGCACTTTGGATGGCTGCGGGGTCGTCCACGTCGATGCCGCCCTGGGGCTGGGCGTAGGGAACCGGCTCGGGCCCGGCCGCCGTCGGCGGCGGTGTCGGCGCGGGAGCGGACGTTGCTGCTTCTGCTTCTGATGTTGCTGTTGCTTCTGTTGCTTCTGTTGAAGCTGCAGCGGTGGCTCCCGCTGGCTCCGGTGCAGCGGCCGGAGCCACGCAGGCCGAGAGCGAGAGCGCTCCGGCGATGGCTGCTGCCGCGATGAGGCGGCGCGTGGTGAATTCCACCATGAAGGGCATTCCTGACTGTAGATGAGACCTGTCGTGCGGGCCCACCACTTCGGACGCACGAAGCGGCGCAGAGGCTCCCCGTCCGCACTCTAACATCCTGCCGGTCCCGGTATTCACGTTCTTTGCGGACGATGTGCCTGCATCCGTCTGGCCGCGGCCAGACGCAACGACTAGGCTCCTGGCATGGGCTACGGGGGGAACAACCAGCAGGGGCGTGCCGTCCGGGTAGCGAGCGCAGGGCTCATGATCATTACGGCCTACGCTCTCACCGGCACACTCCAGATCCTGGTGTGGAATCCGCTGGCTGCCGTGCCTGGCGCAACACTGGACGAAATCCATGCCGGTCTCAACGAAGCTAACGAGTCCCTGGCCGCACCCGTAGTGATTGCATGGGCAATCAGCGGAGTGGTTCTGGCGGGTCTCGTGCTAATACGTGCGCTGACGCAATCTGGTTCCCGGGTGAAGGATGTTCTCGTTCTCGATCTCCTACTTCTTGTGCTTGCAGCGCCGTCACATTGGTACGCCGCGTTCCCGGCAGGAATGGGCATTGCCGATGCGTTCGCAACGAGCGGGGGCGATCACACGCCGTGGGGCATGGTGCTCTACGGCATTAGCGCGGTTGCACTTTCGGCGCTTGTGGCGATGGCGACGATAAAGTCAGGCAAAGCCCCCCGAGGGTAGATGGCCGTATCTATGCCCGCGAAACGGTCGACGATCAGCCCAGTGCCATTTCGCAGCGATATGTTTTACCGCGTTGGTTGTTCCACATCCAAGGGTCACACGTGGTCGGTACCGTGGTACAGTCCGTTCACGGCCTTCCGCCCTCCGGGATCCGGGACTCTGGATTCTGGAAGACGCGGGCCGGTTCCGGGCTCAGCCGGAACGGGAACAAAGGAGTAGCCCATGTCGATGGACCCGTCGTCCTTGCCAGCATCCTCCGAAAGCCAAGCTCCCGCAGACCCGGCACCCGGCGGCCTTTGCCGCAATGACACTTCGGGGATACGCCGCCAGGCCTCGGCCATTATCGACACAGTGCTCTCAGACCCCGCGCCGGAGCAAGGCCGTGTCAGGGATCAGCTTCGCGAACACTTTGCCGCCCATCCCGGGCACCCGGAAACGGCGCTGACCGAACACCTGATTTCCCTCAGGTCCCTGACCTGGCTCCCCGCCGGCACCTCGAAGGTGCGGCCCCCGGCCGCCTGGTCCGCCATTCAGCCGCAGACCGGAACCCCTGCTCCGTCAGCGGCGGAGCGCGCCTCGCGGATCGAGGCGGTCCTGAAAGGCGGGATGCTGCTGACCGCTTTTCAGCCGATCTACGAATTCTCCACCGGCTCCGTTGTCGGCGTCGAAGCGTTCACACGGTTCGTCTCCGACGGGAGCGACAACGCGGACTACTGGTTCGCGGAAGCCGCCGAGGCGCGGCTGGGAAGCGAGCTGGAATTCACGGCCTTGGAGTCTGCCCTCGCCGCCGCGCAGCACCTGCCGACCCACCTGTACGTGGCGCTGAAACTGTCCCCGGCCACCTGCTTGGACCCCCTGCTGCCGGGCTTGCTTGAGGAATCCATGCTGGCCCCTGACCGCATGGTCCTCCAGCTCACCGACGCCCTGACCGCGGAGCAGCCCGCCGCCCTGGGCGCCGCGCTGGCACCCCTGCGGCAACGCGGAGTCCGGCTCGCGATCGACCATGCCGGCTCGTACTTCGACTCGATCCGCCATATCAGGCATCTCCAACCCGACATCATCAAACTGGACCGCAACCTCATCGCCGGAATCGATACGGACACCCTCCGCCATGCCTTCGGCGAGGCCATGGTCGGCTTCGCCGAGCAGCTCGGAGCTGCGCTCATCGCCGAAGGGATCGAAACCAATGACGAACTGGCAGCTGTCGCCGGTCTCGGCGTGACAGCCGTGCAAGGCTACTTCCTCGGCCGGCCCACCACCCGCCCCCAGGACTGGGCCCACTGGAACCTCCCGGCTCCTTCAAAGACGGGATCGGACATTTCTCCCCCAATAGCTTCGATTTGGTTTTGACCACGGTCATACAGCGACGAACCGCCCTCGGACGACCTGGCAGGCCTTGTCCCGGGTTTTGGCTCGTAGGCGCCCTGGAAAGGGCTGACGCCCTCCAGGGTGGCCCGCGGCAGTCCTCGGCGCCGTCTCAATAGTGACGGTTGCCGGGTTTTTCGCCTTGGCATCGGCCATGGCCTCACTGCGATCGATTTCCAGCCGGCTGTAGTCGCCTCGGTACGGCATGGACGGCGGCCCGGCGCGTCTCCACGGTCCGCAGGCCTGGGTACGATGAGCCGATGACACACAGCTATGTCCCCTTCGGCTGCAATTTCCGGCCCAAAGTGTTTATTGCAAGCACTCAAGGGTTCAAAAACCCTTGAAATCTGTGGAGGTTCTGCAGGCGTATTCCAGTAGGGGTCGCCACTATGAAAGCCGTCTTGACAAGATCCTGGTCGCCAAGGAAAAAACGCACCCTTCCCGACAAATGGATCAACGCAAGGCAAAGTCCTCTGCCAAGCTAATCCACCGACTCACCTCCAAGCAAATTGCTGAGATGACCGCTCGCTACCGACAAGGCTGGTCGTCTCGCCGGCTGGCCAAAGTCTACGGCGTCTCCAAGACCAGCGTCGTCATTCTGCTTCGAGAAGCCAGCATCCCCATTCGCCGCCAAGGTCTGGGTGACTGCCAGGCAGATGACGTCATCCAACGCTACGCGGCGGGTGCATCACTCGCTGTCATCGGCAAGGCGCATGGCGTTTCAGCCGACACGATTCGCAAGCTCCTCGTCCGCCAGGGCACCACACTTCGGCGTCCGTGGGATCGCCCGTGAAACACGGCCCGGCGCGAATCATCGCAGTCGAACCTTATGAGGACCCGGAGGGATCAGGGAGCGACTCAATGATCGTCGATAGCCAATCGAGCAAGTCCTGCATCAGGACCTCTACAGCTTCTCGTCCTCGCCGATTGCCAAAATTCTTGTCAAGAACTTTTTCGTAGTCGGAGCCCTTACGGTGCGCGGTAACCCTTGATCTCACTTCCTGCAGAGTGCGAAGTACCTTGACGTCATTCGCACTGAGGCTTTGTTCTTGGGCGAAGTAACGCTCTAACTTGCTGATGCCCTTCTCATTGGACTGCTTTGTACTTAGCAGGGACTCGATCTGTTTCTCATTTAGTGCATCAACGAGGAGTTGCGTGAGTACACGGATGGAGGATTCGAACTCCGCCTGACTGTCATTCAAGGGCAGGCGCAGTCTGCTAAAGAGCTGCTTATCGGGACCCTCGGGGGTGCGGAAGAGCGGCCAGCCATACAAGCTGCTCCATGCCTCGTTGACCTCGTCATACCTGCGTTTGAAGATCAGGTCTACAGATTTCGGGTCTGTGAACTGTCCTAGAAAGGAGCGGCGGAAGTTGGTTTCGCTAATTTTGGCATCAGGGGCAATCATGAAGCCTCGCCAGTAGTCTCGTTCACTTGCTGGCAGATCTCTTCCCAGGTCGCCGAGGAATACGATGACTCGGTCCGCGTGGTCGTTGTCGATCCGGCAGCTCCACAGGGCGGCACACCTCACCCCTCCGTCGGAAACTGAGTAGAGTTCCGGCCGATCGTAGTACTTCTGCAGCACCTCCTTGCGGAAGTGAACGGGAGTTAGGTAGTGCGGGGCATGGCTATTCTTACCAAAGTAGTTGGCGAGTTGATCAGGATCGCAGGTGTATCGCACCGGCCTGCCGTGTTCGTCTTCGCCAATGACGAACTCCGGATACTCTTCTGGGGCCTCGAATGGCCAAACGCCACAGGTCTCCATGGGGCCTGCAGGGAGGATCTTTTTACCTAGTAGTCGGCTAAATGGCTTATCGAAGGGGAATCCGTTCTTTGGTGTGTGAAGCTCGAGGCGGGTGTTGTCAGTTTCGATAATCCATTCTTCCGGCATCGTCTCACCCTTAGAGCCATAGACCACCGAATCGATGTAGATGTGCAGATCCATCTGGCGAGCCGCCATGTACTGCTTGACGAGTCTGGTTCGAACCAGAACCTGCTTGCCATCAAACTTGACCGCGACTTCCTCAGTGCCGTCATCATGAGGCTTGATGAAATTCCCGGTCTGCTTGTCGACTGCCAAATTGTGGAAGAGTCGGAACTCCTGTTGGATCTCGACATAGTCTTCTCGTGCGCCGTAAAACTCTCGTTGGAGTACGAATGGTTCAACGCCATCCTCTGCCCATTCGCGGTGATAGGTCGTCTCCCCACCGCCTTGCGAGAAGCCAGGGGCGCCGGAGGTTACAGTGAGGTCCCAGCCCGGGTCGGCTAAGAACTCCGATCGGCGGGCAGGATCCCCGAGCGCGCAATAGATACCGAAACTGATACCGTCCCGATACTCGGAGTCCTTGAGGATCGTCCAGGCTCCATCACCAAGGCTGCGGAATAGCTTTAGCTGGGTGTCCTGCTCCATTTCGGATGGGGTGTCTCGTGTGCTTGTCGAAGTTTCTTTAGTCATGCGTCTCCCGCGCTTACAGGAGGATTGTCACTTGCTGACCTAGGCATCCGCATCTGTATAGGCCTTCCGGCAGTCCTGAAGCTCTTTCCAGTGATCCTCAAGACCCGGGAGAGTAGGGCTTACTCCCAGTGTCACCAGCGGCTGAGAGTGGGCGGTGATGTATCTGCATGCGTCCTCAAACACCCGGGTGACGGTTGTAATCGCATCTGGGAGTGCCTCGGCTTTGATGCTGGCGAGTGAGGTCATGCGAATGTTCGGCTGATAGCGCTGAGACACGCCTTGAAGCAGCTCGGTTTCCGTAAAGACTTCGCACCATGAACGAACCCAGTCGTAGCCCTCTCTCACGAGGGCAGCTCGGGCTTCGCCTTCGACCAATTTGGCTGCCTGGATGGTCTTGTTAATGTTCGTCTTGAGATTGCCCAAGCTATCCCAGCGTGGTCCGGTCGCCCTGGTGACTTTACCTTTACCTTCGTCATCTGTGATTTGAAAGTAGGAGCATCGCTTTGACTTCTCGAACAGTGAGAGGAGGGTCGTTGCAAAGAAGATGTCGTGCGTGAAGACGATGACTTGGTTGTCCTCAGCTAAGAGGGCAACTCTTCTAGCTACTTCATTGATCCGTCGGTGGTCGAGGCTGGAAACGGGATCATCGAAGATTACGGGCGCCGTGATGCCAGCTAGGCGCGCTTCAGCGAGGAAGTCTGCCATGGCAAGCACCTTTTGCTCACCTTCGGAAAGTACCTTGGAGGGCTTGTGCTTGCCGTGTAGAACCTTGCGTCGATGAGCTTTTCCTTGACGCCCCAGAAACTCAAGCTTCAAGGTTGGGGTCCTCAGTGCTTCGCATTCCTCTGCAAAGAGCGCGTCGAAGTTCTGGTTTATGAGCTGGTCGCTTGCAGCCTTCGACAAGTCGGTAATGCTTCTGCTCAGCCCAGGTAGCGCTCGGTTAAGAATCCTGAGCCTGTCGGACTCCTTCGCGTGGCTTACTTGCGTTTCTATCTGTGACCATGACTTGGAGAGCTCAACCGAGGCGATAAGCTCTTGCAGCTCCGATTTGCTGGTCTGCAGTGCTGTCTGGCGGTTTGCCGCCTGCTCACGAAGCTGTTTAAGTTCTTCTGTCGTTGATGAAAGCGACCGGCTTACTGCAGTTTGTAGTTTAGGGACCGCGGCGAGGGCTTTAGTAGACAGTTGCGACTCATCTTCCACCCCTTGTCGAACTGCACCGAGGATTTTGCTAAGAACTGCGACGTCCGCATGGAAGCTGGGCTTATCTTCGTTGTCCTCATGTTGCACAAGAAAGGACTTAACTTCGCTGTCAGCGACGGCACGTATTGATGCCGTCAGGCGGTTGATGGTCCCCTCCACGTCGGCGAGGTCCTTGCTGATTTTGTCAGCTAAGTACTCTCCGTACTTTGCAACAAGGCGCTTTGCCTGTTCATCCAGTGGCTGCCGGCAGTACAAGCACCTCCCGGAATCGTGGACCTCAAGGCTTTGAAGGTGCTGTTGGTGCTTCTCGCCGCTTAGAACGAAGGATTCCCAGGTCGATTCAGGATCGGACGGCAAATCGGCGGCTTTGAAAAGTTCAGCGCGGAAGGCTTTGTAGTCATCCCGCAAGTCTGTCCGCTTGGTTAACGCTTCGTTGAAACCTGCTAGGTCAAAACTGGAAAGGCTGTCCGCGATACTACTGGCCTGCGTAAGGACGGCTTCACTTCGCTGACGAACCTGGATTTGAGATGCCGTGGTGTTGGCCTCAAGTGCGGCGACGGCGCGACGTTGCCCGTCGATGCGGTCATCTTGATTCGGCTTGTTGTCTGCGCGTCTTTTTAGGTCAGCGAGGTCCGTCGCTGCCCCGAGGGTCTCGATCAGAGGATAGATGCTCGATGCTTTGGGGAATCGGCTAAGTAGGGACGGGTTTTTCCCAGACAGGTCAGCAACCGCCGCCTCGATTTTTCCTTGCACTGATTTGATGCCCGAAATTACGTGCTTGAAAAGTGCGAGTACTGCCGGGGTATAGACGTACTCAAGGTCGTCGTCCACATGAAAGTTCACAGCCGGACTGTCGAAGATGGACATCCGTGTGAAGGGCGGTTGGCCTAGCTCGCCGCTCCACTTGAAGTCCTGGGCTTCGTCGCCGAGGGAGAATGTGATCATTGCGGACTGCTGCTGCTTCTCGTCGGCACGAATGTCACCGAGAATATCGTCGGCCGTCCGACTGCCAGCGAGCGCTTTGAAGATGCGTGAGTAACCAGTCTTGCCGGTGCCGTTCTCTCCGAACAGGATAGTGAGACCTGCATGGGGCTCTATAACAGAACCGGTTACGAGGGCGTTGACTCCTGAGACGTCGGAAATTTGGGTAATGGCGAGTGGTAGTTCTGCATCGTCAGTACTTGACTCGATCTCGATCGCGGCTTCTTCTGGAAGCTCTCGTGGATCTAGTGACTTTTCTTGGCGAAAGAGTGCATAGGCATGCACTACTTCGCTCTCCGTCAGTGCTGTTCCCGTACTCAGGACGTGGTGCACGACGTATCGCACCCACTCATCCTGCTCATTTGCCCATGCCGCGAGTGTGACACGGGGGTCAGTAGGCGGAGTGGCTTCAAGCTCCTCCGCAACTTCGGATGTAGATGCAACTTCCAATGTTTGATCAGGCATTACTTTTCCCCCAGTTTTCTTCTGCCAATGGTGCTGCGTTGAGCTCGTCCCGGCGCGCTCTCCAGTCGGGTAAGAATCCGTCCATGAGCTCGGTAAAGCGTTCATTGTGGTTGCGTTCAAGCAGGTGTGTCATCTCATGTACGACGATGTATTCAAGACAGTGAGGGTGTTTTTTGGCCAGCTCTACGTTGAACCAGATGTGGGCTGACTCGCGGTTGCAGCTGCCCCATTTGGTCTTCATGCGGCGCACAGTCCACTTCGCCACATTGCGCCCGATAATCGGCTGCCACTTGGCTATGAGCCCAGGGATCTCGTGTTTCAGCGCTGTGCGGTACCAGCCGTCCATAGCGTCACGACGATTGTCCGGAGCACTGTCCTCTGGGGCATGTACCGTCAACCGTTTGCCGGTGATATCAAACCGGATCCGACCAGGCTCGGTTACGACCTTGAGGCGGTATCGCTGACCCCATACATAGTGGGATTCTCCAGTGACCATTTCGCGTTCCGTCTGTCGCACGGCACTTTGAAGCTGTTCACGTTGCTTCTTGATCCACGGCAGTCGCTGCACAACAGCAAGCCTGATCGCGTCGTCATCAAGCCTTTCGGGCGCCGCAACGCGTACTCGGCCAAGGGGAGGGTATACCGCGATGTGTAGATTCTTGATGTTCTTGTAGATGACATCAACGTCAATCCCGGAGATGGTGAGATAGGCGCTAGCGGTACTCATTCCGGGCCTTTACCAAATCAAAGAGTTCGTTGAAACGCTCAAAGTCAGCCGGTAGGACGCGCCGAATTGCTCGTGCGACTTCCTTCTCCTTGAACGTGTTGCCGACCCAGCCATGCGGCTTGCTGGTCATGATGGCGGTGTCGACTTGGATCGGCGTGGCGGGATCTGGCCAGCCGAAATCGACGATGGCACGCTGCGCACCATTTGTTGCCCAGGCAGGGTAGACGGTGTCGGATTCTTTCGCGCCGACCTTCTTGGCATGAGCGATCAGCTGTTCAAGGTATTCCTTGTAATCGATGGCGCCCTGACGGCGTTGCTCGATGATTGCGTCAAGCAAGATGGACATGCTCTCGTAGTACTTCGGGTTCATCGCGTTTTCGTCGACGATGACTTTGCGGATGTTGTTTGCGATGGTTTCGGCGACAGCTTCAGGATCCTTCTTGATCCCGGCGGGGAGCTTGTCGATCGCAGCAGCCCCTTGTTCAACGATAAGGTCAACGAGCCCGACGTTTTGGAAGTCGGCGACGACATCTGAAGCATCGGCTCGGATATACGTATCAAGCAGGAACCGCATGCCGGCTTCATATTGTTTGAAGTCGACGTTCTCGCCGGCACCGAGCTTCACTTCGTCACGTACAGCAACGTAATGGGTGACTTCCGCGGCGATAGCTGCAGATTCAGTTGAGCTGTATCCGGCCTCCGCCATGTCGTTGGCGATGGCTCCGTACGTTCGAACCAAGGCCGCAACGGACTTGTAGAGCTCGACGCGCTTGGCTTCGTTGTTCTTAATCTGCTGGGCGTTGCCCTGTTCCATGGCGCAGAAGTAGTGCTGGTACTGCAGTGTTCCCTTAGGTGGATCGACGGCTTCGCAGAGCGCGCGTATCCGTTCGAGGGCTTCGTCGAGGTCTTCGCGCGCTAGTTGGACGCGGTCTTTGAGCAGTCCGTCGATGTCGGACTTCTCGTAGCCGTCGAGAGCTCCTGAGGTGTAATCAGTGATGGCGTCTTCCAGCGAATTGAAGAGGTCCTGATAGTCAACGATGTAGCCGTAGTCCTTGTCGTCACCGTCGAGGCGATTGACGCGGCAGATGGCTTGGAATAGGCCGTGGTCGCGCATCTTCTTGTCGATGTACAGGTACGTCGCCGATGGCGCGTCGAAGCCGGTCAGCAGCTTGTCGACGACGATCAGGAGGCGCATCTGACCGGGCTCGTT
The DNA here is from genome assembly GCF_054059215.1 of Arthrobacter sp. UYCu723. Taxonomy (NCBI): domain Bacteria; kingdom Bacillati; phylum Actinomycetota; class Actinomycetes; order Micrococcales; family Micrococcaceae; genus Arthrobacter; species Arthrobacter sp. UYCu723. Next base: position 2,839,712 of record NZ_JBSSBW010000001.1, on the reverse strand, counting down.
GATGAAGCGGTCTTTGACTTCCTTTTCGAACTGCTCGATCTTCGTCACCGCTTGGTCAGCGGGTTCATCGAAGTGATCGGCCAGCATTTGCCGATAGATGTCGTATTGGCGCAGCTTTTCCGTCGCACCGTGACCCGAGTCTTCCTTAGAGATGTCGCTCGCCTGCGGGACGTAGCTGGTGACGATGGCGCACTTGCCCTTGAATCCAGCCTGACAGAACATCTCGTAGAACTTGCATGCCTGATAAATGCTGGAACCGACGAGCATGGCGTTGCCCTGATTGTCCATGAGACGCGGCTTCGTTTCCATGTCGAGCAGAATGTCGTTGACGATCTGCTTCGACCGCGGTTCCGAGCTGACCACCTTTTGCATGGTGCCCCAGCGCTTCTTGAGCTCCGCTTTGGAGAGGTCCGTCATGCCCTTGGTCTTGGCGTCGAACCACTGGTCGATCTTGGCGGGCGAGATAAGGTCCTGGTCAATGTTGCGCGCCTCGTAGCGCAGGTCGAGCACGACGCCGTCTGCGACCGCTTCGTTGAACTTGTAGGTGTGGATAAAGCTGCCGAACGTTTCGATGCTGGTGGCTTTGTCTGCTTTCAGCAGCGGAGTGCCAGTGAATCCGATGAACATGGCACTAGGTAGCAGTTGTTTCATGGCCTTGTGCATCTTGCCAGACTGGGTGCGATGGGCTTCATCGACAAAGACAAAGATGTTTCCCTTAGCCGAAAAGCCGGCAGGAATCTTGGAGTTGAGCTCGGCAATGAAGTCGCCACTGGCCTCGTTCTGGGCTTGATCATCATCGCCACCGCGGAACTTGTGCACCAAGGAACACATCAGCCAAGGATCATTGCTGTTGAGCGAGCCGATAAGATCGGCGCCGCTCTTCGTGCGGTAGATGTCTTCGTTGACGCCGTTGAACACGCGCTTGATCTGGTCATCCAGCTCGGTGCGGTCGGTGATAATGAGGACACGAGCCTGGCTATCGCCGTGTGTCTGGTGTTCGCGGATCCACTTGGCCAGCCAGACCATGGTGAGCGACTTTCCGGAGCCTTGAGTGTGCCAGATTATGCCGCCTTCGCGTTTCGCAATGCGGTCTTGAGCTGCCTTCACACCGAAGAATTGGTTGTGGCGGCAGGTTTTCTTCGTGCCGCCGTCAAACACCATGAAGTCGTGAATGATTTCCAGGAACCGACTCTTTGAGCACATCTGAACCAATGCGCGGTCGAGTGGCTCATCGATGTCAGACGGCTCTTTCCATTCGAGCCAGTACTTCTCAGCCGTATCGATGACGCCGTAGCGCAGACCCTCAACGTCGTTGCCAGCCATGACTAGCTGCACGGTGGTGAAGAACGGACGGATGAAGTCCTTCTTTTGGTTGCCGATGTTCTGTCGGATGCCTTCGGAGACGGCAACTTTCGAGCGCTTGAGTTCAATGACGCAGAGCGCCAAGCCATTGACGTAGAGAACGACATCTGGTCGCTTGTTGTGTTCACCCTTGATCGACACCTCTTCCGCGACCACGAAGTGGTTGGCTTGAGGGTTGTGCCAATCCACCAGCCAGACAGTCTCGGTCTGCTCGCCGATGCCAGGCTTCACCTTCACGCCGTAGCGGAGAAGGTTGTAGACCTCGTGGTTAGCTTCATAGAGATTGCGGCCGCCACCTAGGGAAGCGGTCTTCTTGAACTGCTCGACGGCTTTGTTGATCAGATTGGCGTCGTAGCCACGGGCCTGCAGATTTTGCTCCAACAAGCTGACCTCGATGTGCGAGTTGTTGTCGCGGTACTCCCAATTGCCTAGGTACTCGTATCCAAGCTCATGCCGGAACAGATCGACAACGCGGTCCTGTGTCTTACGTTCAATCTGTCCAACTGTGCTCATGATTCATTTCCCCCAAAATTACTTTCAATATCCTGATTCTGCCAGCTTCCGAAGCTTACGCCCGTTCCCGGAATGCGCCATTCAACTCGGCCGTTTGCTGCTCTGCCCGCCACGATTGCCGCCGCAGCTGATGGGCTGCGGAAGACGATGTCTTGGGTAAAGATCGCGGCGTCTTCGCCATCTTGGACAAGCTGCCCGCTCTTGAGAAGCTCATCATGGAGAAGCTCATAATTACTTGAGTTCTCGGCGAAAGAGAGCCGGGCCATTGACCCTTTCTTCACGGTGAACTCTCCATCGACTTCTTGAGCCATTGCTCGAATGCCGTACTTCTTTACAAACATCTCGAAGATCGGCGATACGGAAGGGTTGGCAGGAACCGCTCCATCTGTCGGGCCTGAAGGCTGCCGGAGTGCAGTCGTCGTTCGAAAGATGTTGACGCCTAGTACAGGCAAAATGATTTTGGCCTGGGAAACGAAGTACTCCATGTCCGATATATCTGACTCTGGAAGCGGTAGGAGAGGAGGTGTTGTGCCATTTGTTAGTCGTGAACGGTTAGCCTCTTGCGCAAGGGATATGAAGCGAGACTCAAGATAGCGGGCATGCGCTTTAGTTAGGTTTGAATCCTTGCTAGTCAGAACGATTGCACGATCCCAGAAATCTTTTCCGCCCTGATCTTCATTGCGTGAGTGATGGTAAAGGCGCTTGCTGACATCGTCACCTTCGCCGATATAGGCGAGCGATCCACCCATGCTTTCCGGATCGTCGCCCAGCAGAATATAGATGCCGGTTCGTGAGGCCTCTGACCTCTGCAACAGTGCTGCAAGGTCTGATCGAGGGGCGGCAGCAACATGACCTGTCCAGTTCATGATTTCAGCTGTCAGAAGGCCACCGGGTGTGCCGTCGGCCAGGAAGAGACGAACGGTTTTCCCTGGGTACGCCTCGCCTCGCTGTCAATATTCGTATCTCAATGTTCGGCTGCCATGAGAGTCGTGTTGCATGAGAAATCTGGTCGACGAGAACCTGCTTGTCTGCCGTGCCATGTAGTGAGTACAGGGCAGCCTCCGACATGACGAAGGTGAACCTTTTTGGGTGCGACAGGATGTATTGGCGCTCCATCCGGGCCTGTGCAAGTCGAGTGGCGGCATCCGGAGCGTGCCCGATGTCGATGAAGAGTGCTTCAGCGTAGCGCCGGGTTTGAAGCAAGCCAGGGAAGACGGCGCATTCGTAAGTGAAGATCTCATGGGCGGTTCCTTCCAGGCTGGCGAGGCGTCTTTGTACGGCATCCGCTCCGTGGTTGACCATGAACGAAAAGCTAGTCGGATCCAGCTGGGCCAGACTCCACTGCTGTCTGAGCTGATGCGCTGCTACGTCATCACACCCCAACGCCACTATCAGCCGCTTGAGCTCGGTCGGTTCGAGAATTCTGTACTTTCCTGTTTCAATCTTTGAAATCGTGGCCTGCGAAAGGTGTACAGCCTTGGCCAAGTCCCCACCGCGCATCCGTGACTGGAGGCGGACTGAACGCACCATAGCGCCAAAATGAATCAGTGCTGGGTTCAATCCCTCTTCTTCGGATTCCATTCAAGCTCCCGAGACCGGCAAAACTGCTCCACGGTGGGGCATTCATCGAACAACTTCCGCGCAGCCACCAAGCTTGATCTTTCGGCTTTGGAGACGAGGCTTGACCGCGAGCCCCGATAATCACCCGTTGCCGAGTAGTCCATCCGCTCGACGGTTTCTTCATCGTATTGCCAATAGTCGAAGGTTGGAATCCGCTCATCGGTGCCGCGAACTACTACCCGAACATCTTCGCCAGCATCGATGCCTGGCCCGTACCCGGCCAAGACTTCGAATAATTCGTACTGCGTCAGTGGATCCGACACGACCCGCAAGCGGCACACGGCGCCTCCTCGACGTCTAGCGTCGGCCACTATCAAGGCCCAGTCGCTATTGAACTCGCTCGGTACTGCTCCCGAGCTGGCGAACATGTCTAATGCCGCCATTTCCTCCGGCACGTCATAGGCGGGGAGTTGTTCGACGCGGAATGCTTCGCGCTGAAATGAGTCGAATGGATCGCTGTCAGGCACGGGATTCCTTCGCCAAAGCCATACACGGGCGGGCCCCACAGGGCATAAGTGGGCACCGTTTGCTCGCCATAGTTCTCATAGTTTGAGGCCCGCAAGCAGACTTACTGGGATGGCGACTGCTTGTTCGCCATCCGGCAACGGTTCTCCGAAAAGATCTTCCGCGATGTAGCCCTGCACAATGATCGTTTCTGCGTCTTTTCGATAAATTGTGGGGCAGTTCTTCCCGCCGCAATTTGAACTCGCAATTACTTCCATCGATCTCTCCTCCTTGCTGATCGCCTGCATCTCTAGGTATACATCCGGTCGGCGAAGCCGTCAACGATATTCGAGGCATCTGAATATCCGAACCGGACCGCAGCCTCACTGGAAATATCCTCTCCTAAATTCCGACGTCAGCAATTTTATTGTTCCAGGAAGATCTACAAGCTCCAATGGTAATTGGAATTCTAATCATTCCACGTTTTGAGAGAGCTACTTATTTCTCACAAGGCTTGTCGAAGTGGCCACGGGCTTCACTCCCGTTTGCATCTGGCAAGCCACCAGATCACAAGTCCATCCGAAATGGAGCAAACCCATGTCCGATCTCATCCGCCGCCCCGGTGGCAACATCTCCCCATACTCGGCCCCCGAGGGCTTCTCCCGTTCCGAAGGTAAAGGCTTGCAGCGCCGGCAGAACACCGAGATCGCCAACGGTCTCGTCACCGCTACCCGAGTCCAGGCGGCTGGATACGTGGCAGCGACTGGTATGCAGCTGACCGCAATGCTCAGCCGCGAAGCACAGTTTCAGTCCGATGGCGACCCGCGCACGGCGGAACGCCTCAATTTCATTGCCGATTCCTACGCCGAGTATGCGGCGCTGGAAGTCCGCCGGTTTCAGCGGTAGAGAGGGAATCCCATGAAGCACGAATTTGCCAACCCATTCACGTCCGAACGGCATGCCGAGCCGGCGGTTCTGCAGCACGAAGCTGCGGTGCGATTTTTTGTCGGGCGTGTCACTTCGCTGGTGGACGAGCTTGATGCCGTCGCAAAGGCCGTCAATGCTGACTCACCGGCCACGTCCCGGCACCTGCGCTTGGTTTCACAGCAAATGTCAGCGATGGCGCTCACGGCCCTTGAGACATGGCCCAAGGTTCTGCGATAGCGATGGAGGCTTTCGTTTGCATCATCATCGCCATTTGCGTGATTGCACTATTCGCCGTATGTCTTATCGCCGCCGATTTCTGGAACAACCGAACGACGTCTCGTCCGGGCCAGATAGCACACATCAAGCAGGAAGCTGACGAAACAGTCGCCCGGCTGGACGCGTCTTATCACCAGGCGCTGCGGGACATGCGTCGCCACCGCCGTTAGCGGATCACTTCCGAGAGCAACCGCTCTCAATCTTCATCTCACGCCTCAGAGAGGGGTTATTTGTCATGCCGAAAAACATCTCCAGCGCCGAGCTCACCGTGGCGCAGAAGAACCTCAGCACGCACGTGCTGCTGGAAGCTTCCAATATCGCGTCCCGGGTCGGCTTCGATTGGCGGCCGACAGATGACGCTCCAAACACCTACAAGACGCTGAAGACGGCCTTTGAAGTGTCAGTGAGGACCAAAGCGCCGCTCCCGGTGAGTAGCGAGAACTCCAGTCGTGTGGTGTTCGCTAATGAGGAAGGGAACTACGCCTACCGGTTCCTGCACGACATGGGTCATGTTGAGATGGGCCTGGGTTTCAACTCGCCGGACGAGTTTGAATTGGCGCGGCGACTGATGTGCCGCCTCGAGCGGGCGGGCTACCGTCCCGAAACTCTGGAATGGAAGCTCTACCAGGCCGATGCAATCGGCCAGGTGATGCACTATGCGATCACTAAGAGCTATGTGGGCGATCAACTCCAATTCGCCTTGGATTGTGCCTATCACGGCCTGGACTGTGGCATTTTCCTGGAGATCGAGCGCCAACGATGACGGGGAACCCTAAGGAGAAGACCGCCATGTTTGACCGTCTGGTTGGTGCATGCATGGCCGTGCTCCTGGCGTCCATCGCCATTTACTGCGCCGCTCAAATCATCCAATCGATCTGGCCAATCCTCGTCGTCATCACCGGCGTCATGGCCTTGGCATGGATCGCCATCATCGTGATCCGATTCTGGCTCTCACGCCGTTTCTAGTCCCAAATCGATCGCCGCTACGCATGTAGTTCGGCCCGTTCCAATCGGTGTTGTGGTTTGCGCTAAATTGGTTGATCGTTCAACCAATTGAACGCATACTAACTCACAGACCACGTTCAATACGTTGAACGATCGTCTGCATCACCGACCACAACACTGACTGAAAGGAGGGAAATCACCATGCCTACACAAAATCAACCACGTCGCCGTCGCGACGCCCGTCCGCGCCAGGAACGCCACATACTCGTCTACGGCGTGCAACGCGACAAACCAGATCTGCGCAAGCTCAGCCGGGCCGTCATCGCCATGGCCCAGGCCGAAGCCGAACGCGAAGCCCAGCGCCAGCACGAGACGAATCAGCGCCCGCGGGGAGACCATCATGGCTAGCCAGGAATACCAACTACGTCAGCTCGTCTGGCAGGAGATCTACTGGCCACATCCTCTGGACACGACGCGTACCCTGAACCTGCTCCGCCAATGGGCCTCACAGGTCCACGCGCCCCAGATCATCTTGGAAGCCCGCGCTACCAAAAACGGCATCCGCTTCCTGGTTGGCTCCCAGCGCCGTCACGCAATATCCCTCCGCCACGACATCAAACAGACGGTGCCTGGCACTATCGTTGCTGCCGACGCCACCAGAGGAGGTTATGCAACTTTCGCCCACCGCCTCACCATCAACCAGCCGATCCGCCCGCTGGAGTCACAGGACAACGAGGGTAGCACCCGGTCAATTTTGGCCAGTCTGGCAGGGTTGCACGGCAAGGAACTGTTGGTCGTGCAAATCGTTCTCGGCCCACGACTGGCACCCCAGTTGGTACCTGATCGGCTGCCACGGGTGGACCAGGGAATTGCATCCCAGGCATTTACCGGCATTCAGCGAGAGCGTCGCCCGCAAGTCGCCAAGCAGATTCAGCTCAAGCAATCCGACCACGGTTTCGCTGCCGTGATCCGCATCGGCGTTTACGCCGCCGACAAAGCCCGCCACGCGACGCTGATCAAACGTGTCGTCAGCTCGTTCGGGACACTGCGGACTGCTGGGCTGCGGCTGCGCGAACACCGGGAAAAGGTGCAGAAGCTGAACACTCCCGCTTCCGAGTGGGCATTCTTCACCCCCGCGCAGCGGCTGTCTGTCGCAGAAGTTGGCTTGCTCAGTGGCTGGCCGGTCGGCGCTGTCGATATCCCGTACCCCGGGCTGCCTCCGATCCATCCCCGCCCGATACGCCCGTCATTCATAACCGGGGACAAGCACCGAGTAGTAGCCCAAGCTACGGCGCCGGGTGCCACCGACACGATGCTCGGGATTACCGCTGACGACAGCCGGCGCCACCTCTGGCTGATGGGGCCAACCGGCGTCGGCAAAAGCTCGCTGCTGCTGAATATGATCCACGACGACATGCTGGCCGGACGGGGCTTGGTCGTGGTCGAGCCCAAGGACTTGATCCGAGATGTCCTGGCCGTCGTACCGGCATCGCGCCGGGATGCCATCGTGCTCCTCGACCCGCTCGACATCGAACCGGTCGGCATCAATCCACTCGATCTCCACGGGAGATCACCGGCACTGGTCGCCGACCAGATCTTCGGCACCTTCAAAGCGCTCTACGGGGCGGAGGCGTTGGGTCCACGGTCATCGGACATCCTCCGGCACTGCCTGTTGGCGCTGGCCAGCCGCCGTGACGCCAGTCTGGCCATGCTGCCGGTGCTACTGACTAACCCCGGTTTCCGACGCTCCGTCACGCAGCACATTGCCCGCAGCGACCCATTTTCGGCAGGACCGTTCTGGCGCTGGTTCGACCAGCTCACGCCGGAGGCCAGTGCCCAGGTCACGGCGCCACTGATGAACAAGCTTCGTCCGTTATTGGATCCCCACCTGCGGCACGTCCTGGCACAGCGCAGCCCACGGTTCAACATCCGGCAAGTCCTGACCGAACGGAAGATTCTGCTCGTGCCGCTTCAAAAGGGTGTGCTCGGCCCACAATCTGCCGAACTGCTCGGCGCCCTGGTGGTGGCTGAACTCTGGCAGGCCATCCAGGAACGCGCCGCTGCCGACCCTAAAGATCGTGACACGGTCATGGTTTACCTCGATGAGGTGCAGGACTACCTACGTCTACCCACAGATATCGGCGATGCCCTGGCTACCTCTCGAAGCCTAGGTGCGGCATTCCACGTCGCGCACCAGTACTTGGATCAGCTACCGATGGCCATGCGCTCAGCCTTCGAAGCGAACTGCCGCTCCCGCATCTTCTTCCAACTGGCGGCAAAGGACGCCCGCGCTGCCGCCGCGATGGCCCCAGGACTCGACCCCGAGGATTTCACAGCATTGCCAGCTCGCCATATCTACGCGCAGCTCGTCAACCAGGGAACCGTCACCGACTGGGCATCGGGCAAAACGATCACCACGCCGAAGACGACGGCCAACGTGCCTGACATTCAAGCCCGCAGCCGCCGCCAGTACGGCCAGGCCACTGACGCCATTGAACAAGGACTCCTGGACATCTTGGAGCTCCCGCAGGATCAACCGGACTCGGGCGGACGCCGTCGCAGGAGCACATCATGAACGACAAAAAGACCCTTCCGACCGGCTACCCGACCGCGTCGATCCAACTACCGGCATCTATGCAGGTCAGCGGCGAGGAGGGAGCAACAGGGGCGACGAATACCGGTGCTACTCCGGGCACCGGAGCACACACCGGACCACGCATCAGCAGCCGACGACTGCGGGAGATTCAGGCGCACCTTAGCGAACGCGACCAGGCCATCCTCGCATCCGTCGACCGCTACCGATTCCTGACCGCCAGGCACCTCCAGGCGTTGCACTTCACGGATCATGCATCGGCGATGTCTGCCGCTCGAACCTGCCGCCGGGTATTGGCCCGACTGCGCACACTTCGCATCCTTGGCATCTTGGACCGCCGCATCGGCGGCATCCGGGCAGGCTCCGAAGGCCTCGTCTACTACGTGGACACGGCGGGCGATCGCCTTCAACGCGGCGTGGCATCGTCCCGGACCCGCAAGCGGTTCGATGAGCCATCGGCCCGTTTCCTCGACCACACGTTGGCGATCGCGGACATGGCCATATGCATCTTCGAGACCGCCGTGGCTCAGGGAGCTGAGGTGGTCAAACTCGACCCTGAACACACTGCCACTCGCACCTACGCAGACAACTATTAGTACTTAGTTAGGTCGGCGTGGCGGCTTTTAATCCCTGACCGATCCTGTTAATTTTCGAGGCATGAAACCGGATGAGCTTGCCGAGACCAAAGCGGAACTGGAAGCGTTCGTTCAGGATGTGTTCGCGTCGCTTCCGCGTAAGGATCAGCGGAACAAGGGGAACCTGTATCTGCACGGTCTGATGCTGGACGGGCGGCGGAAATCGATGCAGCCGATGGGCGGCCGGCTCGGGGTCGATTACCAGCAGCTGCAGCAGTTCGTCTCGTCCTCGCCGTGGAAGCTCGAGCCGGTCCGCCGGGTCCTGGTGCGCAAGGCCGTCGAGGTGATCGGCCCCGACGCGTGGGTGGTTGACGATACCGGTTTCAAGAAGGACGGCGGCTCCTCGCCGTGCGTTGCCCGGCAGTATTCGGGCACCCTGGGCAAGATCGGCAACTGCCAGATCGCCGTCAGCATCCACGCGGCCACCGACCAGGCGTCCTGCCCGCTGGACTGGCGGCTCTATGTGCCGGAAGCCTGGGATGACACGTCCGCAGACACGAACGCCCACGCCGAAATGATCGCCGCCCGCCGGGCCAAGGCGCAGATCCCCGAGATGCAACGCCATCGTACGAAGTGGGCGATGGCGCTGGAAATGATCGACGAACTCGGCGCCTGGGGGTACCGGCCCCCGATCATGGTCGGGGACGCCGGCTATGGCGAGATCACCGCGTTCCGGTCCGGGCTCAGCGAACGAACGATCCCCTACATGGTCGCCGTCAAGCACTCGACGACCGCGCACCTCCAAGACGCAGCCATCGGCGTGGCCGAGTACGCCGGCAAAGGCCCCCGCTCAAACCAGCGCCGATACCTGGACGCCCCAAAGTCACTCAAAGACCTCGTCATGGACGCCGGCCGCCGGAAGCTACATCAGGTCACCTGGCGGCACGGCACCAAGTCCACCACCAGCAACAAACCCGCGTCGATGACCTCCAGGTTCATCGCACTGCGGGTCCGGGCAGCCAACCGCGATATCCCCCGCGCCGAGGACGGTTCCCTCCCCGCCGAGTGGCTGCTCGCCGAATGGCCCAAAGGCGCACCCGCGCCCACCGACTACTGGCTCTCCACCTTGCCGGAGACGACACCGCTGAAGGAACTCGTCCGGATCGCCAAAATCCGGTGGCGCATCGAGCACGACTACCGCGAACTGAAGACCGGTCTCGGCCTCGACCACTTCGAAGGCCGCACCTGGCTGGGCTGGCACCACCACGCCACCCTCGTCACCGCCGCCCACCTCTTCATCACCACGCTGCGCCTGACACGCCCAAAAGCGCCTGGGGCAGCCTGAGTCTCTACGGCATCCTCCGCGAGCTCCAACACCTCGTCGCCGTCCGGACCGGCTACTGCCCCTACTGCCAACCGCGAGCTCCAACCTAACTAAGTACTACTATGGGATTGCCCAAGTGCTGCGACCCGACCTCTATGTCGAGCTGGCAGCCGCCGCCGGTGACGAAGATGTCAGCGCCTTCTTCATCGAAGTCGACCTAGGGCACGAAAGCCTGCCGACGCTGCTCGGGAAAGCCCTGACGTATGAGGAGTACCGCAGCACGGGAATCGAACAACACCAATACGGCGGTTTCCCGCAGGTCATTTGGGCCATGGACGCCTACCGCGCAACCACCGCGCAAAGACGCCGAAAGTCGCTTCAAGACTCCCTCGAACGGAACAGCCGTCTCAACGCTGGCATGTACCGGATTCAGTCGCTTCAGGACGCCGCCGCGGCCGTGGTGCAGGGGTTGCACCATGACTAGTTTGACCAACGGACTCCACATCGGCGACGCCTTGCAAACACTCCGAAGAATGCCGACTGAATTCGTCGACATGTGTCTGACCAGTCCACCGTATTTCCGGCTGCGCGACTACGACGATCCGGGCCAGCTCGGGCTGGAAGAGTCGGTCGATACTTGGGCGGCCATCCTCCGTGAGGTGTGCCGCGAAGTCCACCGCGTCCTCGTCCCAACGGGTACGTTATGGCTCAATCTGGGCGACACCTATACCACCCACGCACGCCAGGGCGCCCCTCCCAAAAGCCTGGCACTGGCCCCGGAGCGCCTCGCCCGGCTATTGCAGGAGGACGGCTGGATTCTGCGTAACAAGATCGTCTGGGCCAAGCCAAACCCAATGCCAACCAGCGTCCGCGACCGGCTCACAACCGCACACGAGGTGATCTACGTTTTTGCCAAGCACTCACGCTACTTCTTCGATCTGGACAGCATTCGCGTTCCCCACGTCTCCAAACCAGGATCACCGCCGGGGAACCGGTCTCGCCGACCTGCCACAGAGCCCTGGCGTGGCCCCAACGCTGACTCCACAACAGGACTGGCGAAGATGAAAGCTCGGGGCATTGTCGGTCACCCGCTCGGCAAAAACCCGGGCGACGTCTGGACGATCTCCACGGCGGCCGGGAGGGGCAGCCACCACGCCACCTTCCCCGAATCCTTGGCCAGACGCTGCATCCAGGCCGGGACGCCCGAAGCACGCTGCAGGACATGCCGCAAGCCGCACACCCGCGCCATTCGACGGATGGGGGAAACGGCAACCCGACTCGCCCTTGCACCAACCTGCAGACACCAGGGCGGCACGGAACCAGGCATTGTCCTAGACCCATTCATGGGCTCGGGCACGACAGCCGTTGTTGCCGAACGCCTGCACCGGCGGTGGGTTGGCGTCGAGCTCAATAGGGACTTCGCTCATGAAGCTTTCAACCGGATCAGCTCAGCCAGGGCCTCTCCGGCAGCCTGAATCTGTGACGCTCGTCGGTGTCATGCGGATCGGTGAGTCAGGTTTCATCCCGAAGCCTCGCCGACCGCAAGCACCGAGGAGTTGTCATGACGACACCACCGGTTGACGGCATCGACCGTCACAACCAGGGCAGCGTGAAGACGCTAGCCGTCCGGCTCGAACCGGACATCCACATCCAGCTGACGCTCATTGCTCAGCTGCGGGGCAGCACTATCACCGAGGAGATCCGGAAGGCATTGGCAGCGCATATTGCCCTCGTCAAGGAAAACACCGATCTGGTCTCTCAGGCCGAGTCTGCCATGGCAGATATCGAGCGTGAGGCAGCTGCCCGTCGCGAGGCTATCGCCAGCCTGTTCGGCAACGAGCAGGCAACGGCGAAGCCCCGAACGACGCGTGGGCGCTAGTTCGAGCCACTCCCGGCAGGAGCCAGTGTGAGCGGAGTTCCATTGAGCTCCCTCCGCTGCTCCTGCTGGGATACACACCACGTAAGCGAAAGGAGGCAACTCATGAACCACGAACAATTACCCGGGGCAGACCCGGAACGCGAGAATCAACGCACCATACCGGCGATCTACGTCGCGTCGCTGGCCGACTACAACAACGGCCGGCTAGTCGGCGACTGGATTGACGCCACCATAGGAGCCGCGGCCATCAACGAGAAGATATCCGCCATCCTCGCCCAGTCCACAGAGCCGGCACCGGAAATATGGGCCATCCACGACTATGAGGGCTTCGGCAACAAACGACTCAGTGAGTATGAACGCATCGAAGACGTCGCCGCCTTGGCCGAAGGCATCGAGCAGCACGGCGAGGCCTTCGCCGCGTGGGTCGACTACACCGGCCTTGATCCCGAAGACTGGCACCACTTCGAAGACGCCTATTTGGGCGAATACGCGAGTCTCACTGCTTACGTCGAGCAGATCATTGACGATCTCGGATGGCGTGACGAGGTCGAAAAATACTTACCGGAATCGCTCCAGCCATACGTCAAGATCGACGCCGAGGCCATGGCCGAAGACATGCGCCTCAATGGCGAGATTTACAGTGTCGAATCAGGCTCCGGCATCTATGTATTCAACAGCCGCATCTGACAATATCCGAAGAATAAGGCAGCACTTCCTTTCTTGACGAAATTTCTGTTGTGGAATTCGCTTAAATCGTTGAACGAAATGAACGATCGGCTCATACTACGAACAGAAATTGGAGACCAACGAAATGCAAGACCACGACATACAACAACTGGCGGATGCCATCCGGGAACGACGGCAAGAACTCGGCCTGTCTGCCAGCGAAGTCGCCCGGCGGGCAGACGTTGCCAAGGGAACCATCACCAGGTTGGAACTCGGGCAAATCACGAGCCCCCGCATGGACAACCTCCGCTCAATCGCCGACGTGCTTCAGATCCCGTTGACCAATCTCCTCGCCGAATCCCGCGTCCTGCGCGGATCAGACCTTCCCACGTTGCAGCCATACCTGCGCACCAAATTCAAAGACATGCCAGAAGGCGCCGTCCGTGAAATCGAAGCTCACTTCCGCGACGTCGCCGCCCGGCACGGCATCAACATCAACACCGGCCCCGCTCCAGGCGAGGACGAGTAACCCACCAACTTCTCAGCGAAAGGAGAAAAGCCATGACTAACGAAATCAACCCAACCCCATTTGATCGAAGCGTCCTGTCCACTCTCCGATCTCTCATTCCAAACCGCGACGTGCACTCGCTCGCCGAGGCAAAACAAGTCGCCGAACACCAGGCCATCCGCTTGCTCCAGTTGCACAATATTGATGATGGCCCTATCCCTGTCGAATTCATCGCTGAACTGCCCAAGATAGAGATTGAACTCGTCGAAGCACCCGTCTCCGGAGCCAGCTTCTGGAACGGCAACGCCTGGATCATTCAGCTCAACAAGCACGAAAACTACAGCCGTCAACGATTCACGCTGGCTCACGAATACAAACACATCATCGACCACAACCGGGCCGACGGGCTCTATCTGGGGTCCAAAGATCTCACGGCCGCCGCGCAAGCTGAGCACGCGGCCGACTACTTCGCCGGATGCCTGCTCGTCCCAAAGATCCTGCTCAAACGCGCCTACTACGGCGGTATGCAGAAGCCATCCGATCTGGCCAACCATTTCCAGGTATCCGAAGTCGCCATTCTTGTCCGGCTCCGGCAGACGGGCATCGCTGAACCAGCGCCCCGCTGCCAGCCAGCCAGCGCCCCGTTCTCGCGTTCATGGCAGTACCGCATGAACAGCCACACCCAGCTACAAGGAGTTTGATCATGACCATCGACGACATCGAGGCCATGCGCCCACGAAAAGCCGTTCTCTACCTGCGTGTCTCCAGCAAGAAACAGACCGAGACTGCCATCGACATCGATAAGGACGGCAACTCGATCGCCACCCAGCGCGATATCTGTGAGCAGAAAGCGGGGGCGCTTGGTGCGGAGATTGTCCAGGAGTTTGTTGAGCCGGGTGTCTCAGCTCAGACTATTGAGAAGCGTCCCGTCTTTCAGTCCATGCTGAGTTACCTGCAGGACAACCGCGATGTCGACTACGTGATCGTCTATGCCAGATCTCGTGCGTTCCGTAACTTCGTTGACGCTGCCATTACCAAACGACACCTCGATAAGCTTGGCGTCCGGCTTCTGTCCGCTCGGGAAGACTTCGGCGAAGGCACCTATGCCGAAGCCATGGAAGCCGTCACCGACATCATGAACCAAGTGCAGAACCAGCTCAGCGGCGAAGACATCAGGATCAAGATGCGCAATAAGGCCGTCAACGGCGGCACGATCGGCCGAGCCAAACTGGGCTACCTCAACGTTCGAAAAGATATAGATGGGCGGCAAGTCAACACCGTCGAACTTGACTCGAAGCGAGCACCGCTAATTCTCAAGGCCTGGGAGCTCTACGCCACGGGTGACTACACCCTCGAACGGCTCGAAGCAGTGATGGGCGACATGGGTCTCACTTCTCGGGCGTCGGCACGTGCACCGGAAAAGCCAATCGCCCCCAGCAAGCTCCACCAGATGCTCAAAGACCCGTACTACTGCGGCTATGTCACCTACAAGGCGACATCTTCCCGGGTCGGCACGAACCGATCATCGGCCAGGAACTCTTTGAGCAAGTGCAGGAAGTCATGGACCTCCGAAGCCGTCGCGGCCAACGCGACCGAGTTCATCACCATTTCGCCAAAGGCATGCTGTTTTGCCGACGGTGTCGCGACCGGGGCCAGACGAGCCGCATGATCTACACGGAAGCCATCGGGCAAGGTGGAACCTATCAGTACTACGTCTGTCGCCAGCGAAAAGAGGGCACTTGCGATCTCCCATACCTACCCGTGTATCGCATTGAAGAGGCCCTCGAAATTCATTACACGTCACTCAATCTGCCCAACACATTCCTGGCAGATATCCACGATCGGATCGATCAGGCACTCGCCGACGAACAGGGCGGTGTCCGTGACATTCACGCAAAGGTCACCAGACAGCTCAAGGAGCTTGAGGTAAAAGAAGAACGCCTGATCGATCTCGCGGCCGACGGTCTGCTTCCGCAACACAAAATTCGCATGAAACTTCACGAGATCCACACCCAGAAGAGAAAAGCCCAAGACTCACTCGCGAATATTTCGGCCGAACTAACTGTCGGTGGGGCAGTGCTGAAAAAAGCGCTCCGGCTCATCGAAGATCCAGCCGGGCTCTACTGTTCAGCGACGGACGCTGTCCGACGCCTGATGAATCAGTCCTTCTTCGAGAAAATCTACGTCGATGAAATCGGTGACGTAACCACGGATCTGGCTGAACCGTTCGCCGGAATCTACACCGCAGAAACCGCCTGGGCGGCCACACGCGCCGATCTGGGCGCCGAAGCGACACGGGCGCCAATCAAAAGACGCCCCCGGATTTCGGAGGCGTCAGATGGTATTCAAATGGTTCGTCTTTTTTCGGTCGATGGTTCGACTAAGACATCTATGGTGGAGCTAAGGAGATTCGAACTCCTGACCTCTTCGATGCGAACGAAGCGCTCTACCAACTGAGCTATAGCCCCGAAGCAACGCCGGTCCAGGAGGAACGGCGTTGCCGGTGTCCCTAGGCTACAAAGTATCTGCGTTCTTTGCCAGCCAGCGCGCGAATGTCTCGCTGCCGTGTCGCTCCTCGGGGACCAGGTTCAGGCCCTCCCGCAGGTATTTTCCCATCGGACCGGGCAGCGGCAGCCGCACCAGGTGTCCCCGGGATCCACTCGCCTGCTGCCATTCCCGCGCCAGTTCTGCCATCGCCGCGATCTCCGGGCCCCCGATGGTCCGGACGCGGTGCCGCACTCCCGCCAGCGGCTCCAGCGCGGCGTCGAGCAGGGCCGTGGCTACTTCGGAGGGCGAGATCGGACGCGCCGGACGACGGCGGATTGCGGCTGAGGACGGCCACCGCAAGTCCGCGGGCAACAGCCTGGCGCACTACCTGGCGGCCCACCTGGCCGGTTCCGCCGGCCACACAGATTCGAGTCATGCCCCGAGGCTACCGCCAGGTACGCTCCCTGGGGCAGTCCCCGGCCACGAGAAAGCCCCGGGCGGCCGTGACGGGCTGCCCCGGGGCTCGGAAGAAGAAGGATTCAGGCGCGGCGGCGCTGGAGGACGTCGTCCAGGTTGCTCAAGGCGCGCTGGCCCTTCCCGACGGGCTTCGAGTCGGTGTCGGCGCTGAGAGCCGCGGACGATGCTGCCTGCTCGAGGCCCTGCTTGAGCGACGGTTTGCCGACAGCTTTGGGGGCTTCCGGCAGGTCGAGCGGCTCGGGAGCTGCACGCTCCGCTTTGGCCGCTTCCACGTAGGTGGGCTTGGGAACTTCTACCGGCTCCCAGCTGACGGGTGCAGATGCCGGCAACGCGGGACCCTGGCCTGCGCGGACCGATTCGTCACCGGACGCTGCCGCCTCGGCCAGGGCGGCCTGCCGGAGTTCCAGGGCGGTCAGCGGTTTCGGGGCCGGCTCGGCCGACGCAGCGACGGCCTGGGCATCGAAGAGAGGACTCTCCGCCCGCTCCGCTGACTCGCGGTAAACTGCCCGCTGCTGGGCGGACGGCGCCGGGGCCGTTCTCGCAGGCTCGCTCATGGCGGACCGGAAGGCCGCTTTCACTTTACGTCGGCGGTCACGCACGGCGAGCCGCCGGAGCAATACGACGGCGCCGATGGCGCCCAGCAGAGTCACGGCGGGCAGCCAGGCGGAACCCAGGCCGAAGAGTCGCAGCGCTGCCGAGATGACACCTGTGAGCAGGGAGAGCAACCCTGCCAGCGCGAGGGCCAGGCGCCCGTAGCGGATCCTGAAGACCGGTCCCGGCGCCGCCGGCTGCCGGGCGCCGTGGAACTCCGTGGGGCCCGTGGCAGGGCCGGTGCGCTGTGTACTGGTCATGGGTTTCTCCTGCTGGGGCGTCATCATCATGACCTTCCCGGCTTGGGGGTCTGCTGCTGCTATGTCGACGACATCCGCCAGGAGCTCGCCCGCAGGCTGCAACTGGTGGCGTCCGTTCCGGAGCACGTAGGGGGCCACCCACACGATCCAGAGCGCAACAGCAATGACAAGGATCACAGAGCTGCTAAGAGGGAAGTCCACAATCAAAACGGTATGAGCAACACGGCTGGCGGGCCCGCATTGTCCCCGGTGTGTCGCGAGGCAACCGGCAAATGACTTGATTTATGACGTTCCGGCTGGTCAGCACGGGGGCCGTCCGTTCACGACGGGCGGCTCTTGAGCCATCTGGCAACAAGGCCCTCGGGCACTTCCTCGGAGGTCAGCGCGAAGGTGCGGTGATCAGCCCATTCGCCGTTGATGTGCAGGAAACGCGGCCTGTAGCCCTCGTCCCGGAACCCGAGTTTCTCGACTACTCGCAGGCTGGGCGCGTTCTCGGGCCTGATGTTGATTTCCATCCGGTGCAGCCCGAGGGTGCGGAAGCAGTAGTCCGTGGCCAGCGCCACTGCGGTGGGGGCAATGCCCTGGCCGGCCCGCTCCTGGTCCACCCAGTAGCCTAGGGTGGCCATCATCGCCGACCCCCAGACTATGGAGGACACCGTCAGCTGGCCCACCATCAGCGGCTCCCGGAAACCGGGCGTCCAGGCCGTGATGACGAACGGCAGTGCGGAGGCCTGGGCGGCCTGGGCCTTGAGGGAGCGCACCATCTGCCGGTAGTCGGGCAGACCGCCGCCCGGAATCGGATTCGACGCCTCCCAGGGGGCGAGCCACTCGCTGTTGCGGGAGCGGACTTCCGTCCACTCCTTGCGGTCCCGGTACCGGATCGGGCGCAGCACGATGTCGCCGCACTCCAGCGTCACCGGCCAGTTGAAGCTGCCCCCCACGGGAGTTACTTGGTCAGGCTGGAAGTGAGGCTGGAGGCGAACTCGGGCAGCCATTCACGCAGGCCGGGGCCCAGGTCCTCGCTGTCACAGGCGAGCTGAACGCAGGCCTTGAGGTAGCTCAGCTTGTCGCCGGTGTCGTAGCGGCGGCCGCGGAAGACGACGCCGTACACGCCATAGCCTTCGCCGTCACCGGCAGCGAGCTCCTGAAGTGCGTCGGTAAGCTGGATTTCCCCGCCACGGCCGGGCGCAGTGCGTTCCAGGACCTCAAACACCGCCGGGTGGAGGACGTAGCGGCCGATCACGGCGAGGTTGGACGGAGCGTCCTGAACGTCGGGCTTCTCCACGAGGTGGTTGATCCGGACGTACTCTTCACCCTGGATCGCATGGACGTCGGCACAGCCGTAGGCGCTGATCTGGGAGGGGTCCACCTCGATCAGCGCCACCACCGATCCGCCGGTCTTGGCCTGGACCTCGATCATGGTGCTGAGCAGCTCGTCTCGGGCGTCGATCAGGTCATCGCCCAGCAGGACAGCAAACGGTTCGTAGCCCACGTGCTGCTTCGCACGCAGGACGGCGTGGCCCAGGCCCAGCGGATCGCCCTGGCGCACGTAGTGGATGTCGCCGAGGTTGCTGGCGGCCTGGATGGACTCCAGCTTCGCGGTGTCCCCCTTGGCTTCGAGGGTGGCTTCCAGCGTGGGGACGCGGTCGAAGTGGTCTTCGAGCGCACGCTTGTTTCGGCCCGTGATCATCAGGATGTCGCTCAAACCGACGTTGACGGCTTCCTCGACGACGTACTGGATGGCCGGCTTGTCAACCACGGGAAGCATTTCCTTCGGCATGGCCTTGGTGGCCGGAAGGAACCTGGTGCCGAGGCCCGCAGCGGGGATGACGGCCTTGCGGACGGAAGCGATTGGTGTAGTCACTCGACTAATCTAACGGAGGTACTAAACATTCGGTAATTAGCTACAGCCGCAATGAGCCCGGACGACGCGCCGCGGCTCGGCACGGGACTGCAACAGGTGGAGGGCCGGGCATTGAAGGCATCAAAGGAAGAGATCCGCGCCAGCCACCGGACGCGGCGCGCCGGGCTTTCACCGACAGTGCTCGACGCCGCAGGCGCAGCCATTGCCAGGCACGGCCTGACGTGGGCAAACAAACTCGCCGGCGGCGGGACGGGAACTTTCGCGGCCTACCTGGGGGTGGGCAGCGAACCGCCAACCCTGCCGCTGCTGTCGGCCATGCACGACGCCGGACACGATATATTGCTGCCGGTCTGCGAGCCGGGCCTCGAACTGAGCTGGGTGTACTGGACTCCGGCGTCCGGTTTTGTCCGCAGCCGCTACGCACCGATCCCGGAACCCGTCGGGGAACGCCACGGGCCGGAGATCATGCAATCCGCCCTTGGCATCGTCCTGCCGGCCACCGCCGTGGACTTCTCCGGCAACCGCATCGGCCAGGGCGGCGGCTACTACGACAAGTTCCTCGCGCGGCTGGCGTCGATCCGGCCCGGCCACAAACAGCCGGACGACGGCGGAGGGCCTCCCCTTGCGCTGCCCACCGCTGCGGTCGTCTACGACGCCGAGGTGCTGCCCGCAGGGAGCATTCCGGCGGAGTCGTTCGACCGAAAGGTGTCCGCCGCGCTGACCCCGGGCGGGCTGATCCGCCTGCTCTGAAGCCACATTCCCGGGATGATAGAATTGGCACTCAGGCCCTGCGACTGCTAAGGGAAGGAACCCGTCGATAGACATATCGGCTGTGTTCCGGACCTCGGCGGCACGGGACCTGCTCGTTTGTCCCTGAGGAGGATTTCCAGTGCCCACGTATGCATACGCCTGCAAGGACTGCAGCCACGCCTTCGAGATCGTGCAGTCGTTCACCGACAACTCCCTGACGTCCTGTCCCGAGTGCCAGGGGAGCCTGCGCAAGAAGTTCAACAGCGTCGGCGTCGTCTTCAAGGGCTCCGGCTTCTACCGGAACGACTCCCGCGACACCAAGGGCAGCTCCGTGCCCCCGGCAGCGGCCCCCGCTGCGACCCCGGCGGCAGCTCCTGCCCCCGCTGCCGCGGGCTAGGCAACCGCCGCCCGCTCCGGACGCCGCTTGTCCACATAGGACTGCACGCCCGGGACCTGCGTTACGCCTACGGCTAGCGTGGCGGTATGGTCACCGCCGGAATTGTCGTTTCCCCGCACAGGATTTTGCTCCCTGCGCCATTCCTTAGTGCAGTCTTCCGTGCTCGCTCCGTGCTCGCGGGCGGCCGTTCCCCCCGTCCGCGCGTCTATCGGCCGCACTCCGGAAGCACGCGGGGATCCAGGCCCCGGGGCGGACAGCTGAGGCGCCGCCGACTGACCGGCTGGCTGAACCGCAACCGGCGGCTTGCAGTGGCGCTCCTGCTCTGCGTCGCCGCCGGCATCGCCGTCCAACAACTCACGCCGCCGCCGGCCGACACCGTCGTCGCCCTCGCCGCTGCCCGGGATCTGCCGGCCGGCAAAGCCCTCGAGGCTGACGATCTGCGGGTTCTCAACATCCCTCACAACCTGCTGCCCAGCGGCAGTTTCAGCAACACCGCGGCGCTCCAAGGGAAGCAGTTGGCCGTAGCGCTGCGGCAGGGCCAGCTGATTTCCGATGCACAGCTCCTGGGTCCTGGCCTGCTCGCCGGCAGCCCGCCGGGCTCGGCTGCCGTGCCGCTCCGGATGGCGGACCCGGCCTCCATCCAACTGGTCTCCCCAGGACAACTGATCAACGTGGTGATGTCCACCGGCAGCGGCTTTGACCAGCCGGCAACATCCGAGGTCCTGGCGGCCGCCGTGCCCGTACTGTGGACCTCCGCACAGGGCGGCAAGGCAGGCCCGTGGCTCGCGGCCGGAGAGACGGATGGCCTCATGGTCGTCGCGGCAGATGCCGGTCAGGCGCGGCGGCTGGCCGGCGCCTCGACCCAAGGAAAGCTGTTCTTCGTCCTCGTAGCCGCTGCCCCTGGCTAGGCAACTTCAGGCTAGAGGCGGCGCAGCCGGCCCACCTGTTGCTAGCCCCAGTGCGGGGGCTTCTGTTCCTGCAGCCAGGAGTCGTGATCGTAGCCGTCGGGCTGGTCGCCCCAGCGGCGAGGGTCGTCCTCAGCCGCCTTGTTCGGCAAGACACCGTCCGGCAAGACACTGTCGGCATTCGCGGAGTCGGGCACACCGTTCTGCAAACCGCCGACGGGCAAACCGCTGTCGGGCAAGAAACTGTTGGCGGTCGCGGCGGAATCGCCCGCGGCGCGCGGCGCGCCAGTCCCGGCTGCGTCCGGCTCAGCGGCAGGGTTGCCGCGGTGCTCGGCCGGGGAACTGCCGCCCTTGCCGGTGTCCGGGATGCTGTTGTTCTGGATTTCGCCGTCTGCACTCATGCCGTCGGCCTCCTTACTGCCCATTGTTGCTGCTGCTTGCTGTTGCGCGTTGTCCGACCAGCCGGACGTGGCCCGCTCTTCGGCGGCCTGTGCGTCGTTGACGGCCAGGTTCTCCACGTCATCGTCGAAGAAGCCTGGCGAGGTCCTGTTTCGGCTGGACACCGCCGGCTTCTCCAGCCCAAGGTATCCGCCGATCCGGTCGGCACAGGCGGAAGGGTCGGTGAAAACCTCTATGGTCCACAGCGGCATGTAGCGCCAGCCGAGCCGCTCCAGCTGCTGCGGCCGGAGCCTGCTGCGTTCGCGCACGGTCATCCGCCGGTACTGCTCGGTTCCGTCGGATTCGATGGCCACGGGGCGTGGGATCTCGGCGTCGTCCTGGCCGATGGTGTTCAGCGGGTCCGCTGCGGCCACCATGTTCAGGACTCCGTCGTACTGGTGCCAGACCCGTGCGCCGCGGGCCCGGAGCCGGTCGCCCAGGTCGGCCACCAACGGGTCGGCGCCAAGGGCCTGCTCGCTGGCGGCGGCCCGCGATGCGGGGCTGCCCAGATCGGAGTTGCCTGCAATCTCACGGTCCAGCAGCTCGTAGAAGTCCACCGCTCCGTGGCTGAGCCGCGTCACGTCCAGATCTTCGGGACGAAAGCAGCTGAGCACGTGCAGGGAGCGGCGGGCGCGTGTCATGGCGAGGGCAAACTTGGCCCGGCCGCCCTCCGCCGAGAGCGGGCCGAGGTTGTGCAGGGCACGCCCGTGCGGGGTCCGCCCATAGCCCGGGGAGAAGATCACGTGGTCGCGGACCAGGCCCTGGGCGCGGTCCAGGTCCACCACCCGGAAGGATTCGTCCCCTGCGGTGAAGAAGCTTGCCAGCAGCGGATAGTTGGGTAGCTGCAGCCGGATGGACTCACCGATTCGGGCGGCGTGGCGGAGGCTGCCGGTGACAACTGCCAAGGAGGTCCGGGGCCGGAGGCGGGCGTGCTCGAAGACGAGCTCGACGGCGCGGTTCACTTCGGCGACAACAGATTCGACGCCGTCCTGGTCCGCACTGGGCAGCCCGGTACCGTCCGGCAGGTATTCCAGGGTCAGGGCACGGTCCAGCCCGGTCGCGGACTGGCCCTCCGGAAGCCGGCGGAGCCCGCCGTCGTAGAAGCCCTTGCTCAACTGCCGGACGAGGTCTTCATCGACCGCGCGGTACACAGTCCGCAGCTTCCAGACCGGCAGCACAGCGGCGAGGGCCCGGTAGGCGCTTTCAACGCCCTGGTGGGAGCTTTCACCGGCGGCGAGCCGCTCCACGCTGACGGTAAACGTCCTGGGGCTGGCGATCCGGTCGTCGCCAAAGGCAATGACCTGCTGGGCCCGGGCGATGGCAGGGAGGACGGCCTGCAGTGAGGTCGTCTCGGCGTCGAGGATGACCACGGCGTCGAACTTCTGCTCGATCGGCAGCAGGCCGGACATCAGGTACGGGCTGACCGACCACACCGGCACCAGCATGGGCAGCAGTTCCGGGGCCTGTCCGGTCAGGGCGGCGAGGGTTACGCGGCCGTCCTTGAGCAGGCTGCGCAAGAGGTCCGCCTGCCGCGGGTTCTCCGCGATGGCCGCCCGCCAACGTTCGGCAAGCTTCCAGCGCAGGCGGGCAGCGCCGCTGGCGATGTGGGCGTTGTCTGCGAGGCGGTACTCCGCCTCGAGCTGGCGCAGCGCGTCGCCGTCGGACATGGCGAGGTAGTCGTCGCCGCTGATCATGGCCTCCAGCGCGGACTGCCACCACGCCAGCTCGAGTTCCGCCGCCACCGATTCCGCCGGCACCTCGCGTTCGGCCAGGTCGGCAAGCAGTTCGCCCAGGCCGTGTTCGCGCATGTTTTCCACCAGCAGCGTGCGCTCCGGCAGCGTTTCCAGGGTGCCCGTGTCGGCGACCAGCCGTTCCAGGCGTGCCACGAGCTCGTCATAGGGCGTGGACAGCAGCTCGCCGCCGGCGTCTGTGTGCTTGACGGCCAGGCCCAGTTCGAACAGCTCCGCCCCGAGCTCACGGTAGAGCGCCGTGATCTCGGCGAGGCCCGAGGGGACCGCGGGGTGGCGCTGCGTCGTGGCGTAGCCGGACCAGGCGGCCCGCTGATCCTGGACGAGGACGAGCGAACTGTGGAGATCGGCGATGTGGACGCCCGGGCGGACGTATTCCTTGGCGACGCGGCGCAGCCGGGAGCGCTGCATGGACGGCATCTCGATGTTCCGTTCACGCCGCCAGGAGGAGGAGGCGGTCGCGGAAATGAGGTCGTGGACCGGCCGGTCGAAAATGTCCGGGGTGAACTTGTCGAGGCTTTCGCGCACAGCGACGAGGAGTTCGATCTGCTCGCCCCATTCGGCAAACGTGCTGCCGAGGCGGATCTCGGCGTGTTCGGCGACGCCGTTCATGCGCTCGCGCAGCAGCGGCAGCTTCTCTGCCACGGACCCGGCCACCTGCTGGGCTTCCTGGGTTTCCTTGCGGGTCAGGAGCCGGGCCCCGTGCCAGGGACTGGTGGTGGAGGCGCGGTTGAAACTGCCCAGTTCGGCAGCCCGGCGGAGCCGCCCGGCCAGCTCCTCGCGGTCCCGGATGCTGTCCAGCACGCTGCGCTTGAGCCGCACCGTGGTGGCCGGCGCCGGCTGGATCGACGTCAGCTCGGCCAGCGACTGCATCGCCTCGTACGGCGAGCACCCCCAGCGCTGGCGGACGTTGTGGAGCGACGCGACGTGGTCCATGAGGGCGTGGCGGTGCTCGGTCAGGGTGGTGTGAAGGTTGCTCAGCTGCGGCTCGAGGGACTTCTCGTTGCGCACAATCGCCCGGACCAGCTGGCCTTTGAGATGCAGCGGCGTCGCGTTGCCGGAAACCTGGAAGAGCACCGAATCGAGTCCGAGCGTCTCCAGCTGGGAGGAGAGCTCGCCCAGGCTGGCGCGCCGGTCCCCCACCACCAGGACGGTCTTGCCTTCATCAACGAGGGCGCCGACGGTGTTGATGGCGGTCTGGGTCTGGCCGGTCCCCGGCGGACTGCTCACGACGAGCGAGTCCCCCGCCCGGACCGCGTCCACGACGTACTGCTGCTCCGCGTCGGCGTCGAGCAGCAGCAGTTCCTCGGCGGGATTGCGTGCATCGGTGCTCGGGAAGCGGCCGGTCTTGAGTTCGGGCATCTTCAGTGGCACCCCCGCGGCGGCACGCGCCAGGGCCGAGACGAGCGCATTGTTCTCGTTGATCCAGGGATCCTCCAGGTTGCCGGACAGGTCCGAGAACGTGGAGACGAGGAGGTTGTGTTCAATGTCGGCACCATGGATGGGCTGGACGAGCGTGCCGAGGCGGTCCAGGACCGGCTGTGGATCGAAACGGGCGGTGCTGTAGGCCATCCGGGTCACGGCATTGACGTCGAAGACGATCCCGTGAATGGTCTTCAGATGGCGGATCAGGGCCGGGTTGATCCGGGCCTGTTCGGTCAGCTGCAGTTCGTAATCGTCCTCACCCGGCCGGACGGTGAGGGAAATGGCGATGAGCATGACGGGGGCTGAGACGCGCTGCGGCTTGCCCCCGACGGCGGAAGTCCAGACGACCGTACCGGCGGAGAAATAGCCCGCATCGATGCCGCGGTCGTTGGCCAGTTCGAAGATCTTCGAGCGCAGGTTCCGTGAGGCGCGGGCGGCGATGACATACTGCTGGCGGTCGCGGATCAGGGTGGAAAGCCGGGTACGCCGTCCCGCCATGAGCTGGGCCAGACCGGACGGGTGCGCGTTGGTCAGGTCGATGGAGCCTTCGGGCGTCTTGGTGAAGCGCAGCATCGTATCTGCTCCGGTGACGGGCTTGAGCCCCGACAGCCATTTCCTGAGCTCCTCGGAGCCGCCGGGGTGGCCTTGACCAACTGACACTGCTGCCTTCTTTTCTGTGCTCGCTTTTTCTGGGCTCGCGTTTACCGCGCTCGAGTTTTCGGTACTCGCGTTTTCGGTGCTCGCGTTTACCGTGCTCGCGCGCGGCGCCTTGGACCATACCGGCATGCCTTCGAGCGTAGCCCGAATCGGCCGCGAGGAAGAGCCCGCAACACTGGCGCCGGTCAAATTGGACCGGAAATGGCCCTATGAGACTACCCGGCTAAAAATACCCCACACACAAAATGACCGGCCCCGTCAGGAGGCCGGCCATTTCATACGCCTGTGTTCAGCAGGCTATTCCCACTCGATGGTTCCCGGCGGCTTGCTGGTCACGTCCAGCACTACACGGTTGACCCCGTCCACTTCGTTGGTGATCCGGTTGGAGATCCGGGCCAGCAGATCGTAGGGAAGCCGTGACCAGTCGGCCGTCATGGCGTCTTCGGAGGACACGGGGCGCAGCACGATCGGGTGGCCGTAGGTGCGGCCGTCGCCCATGACGCCGACGCTGCGGACATCTGCCAGCAGCACCACCGGCATCTGCCATACCTCGTTGTCCAGGCCGGCGGCGGTCAGTTCGGCGCGGGCAATGGCGTCCGCCTTGCGCAGGAGGTCCAGGCGATCCTTGGTGACCTCGCCGACAATCCGGATGCCAAGGCCCGGGCCCGGGAACGGCTGGCGCCCGACGATCTCCTGCGGCAGGCCGAGCTGCGCGCCGACGGCACGGACTTCATCCTTGAACAGGGCCCGCAGCGGCTCCACGAGTTCGAACTGCAGATCCTCCGGCAGGCCGCCCACGTTGTGGTGGCTCTTGATGTTCGCCGAGCCTTCGCCGCCGCCGGATTCGACGACGTCGGGGTACAGGGTGCCCTGGACGAGGAACCTGATCTTCTCTCCGTGCGCGGCCGCCTCGGAGATGATCGCCAGCTCGGCTTCCTCGAAGGCGCGGATGAATTCGCGGCCGATGATCTTACGTTTGGCTTCCGGGTCGCTGACGCCGGCCAGGGCGGCCAGGAAGCGCTCCTGCTCGTTGGCAACGTAGAGCTTGACGCCCGTGGCGGCCACGAAGTCGCGTTCGACCTGTTCGGCTTCGCCCTCGCGCAGCAGTCCATGGTCCACGAAGACACAGGTCAGCTGGTCGCCTACGGCACGCTGGACCAAGGCTGCCGCGACAGCGGAATCGACGCCGCCGGACAGGCCGCAGATGACGCGGGCGTCGCCGATCTGTTTGCGGATCCGCTCGATCTGCTCCTCGAGGATGTTGCCCGTGGTCCAGTTCGGCTCCAGCTTTGCGCCCTTGAACAGGAAGTTCTCCAGGACCTCCTGGCCGTAGGCGGAGTGCTTCACCTCGGGGTGCCACTGAACGCCGTAGAGGCCCTTTTCTTCGTTGGCGAAGGCGGCAACGTCGGCGCCGGCCGTCGTCGCGAGGACCTCGAAGCCCTCCGGGGCCTCGTGGACGGAGTCGCCGTGGCTCATCCAGGTGCTCTGGTGCTGGGGCATGCCCTCCAGGATGGAGCGGGCCTCGCCGACGGTGGTGGTCTCGGTGGCGCCGTACTCGCGGAGCCCGGTCTGGGCCACCTTGCCGCCGAGCGCATTGGCCATGGCCTGGAAGCCGTAGCAGATGCCGAAGACCGGGATTCCGGCCTCAAAAAGGTCCGCGCCGACGCTGGGGGCGCCTTCGGCGTAGACGCTTGCGGGGCCGCCGGAGAGGATGATGGCGGCCGGATTCTTGGCCAGCAGCTGCTCGGTGCTGTAGGTATGCGGAACCACTTCCGAATACACATTCGCTTCCCGGACGCGGCGGGCGATCAGCTGCGCGTACTGGGCACCGTAGTCAACAACCAGCACGGGCTTGTGGGACGTCTGGGATGCAGGGGGAGTAGTCACCGTACTAGCGTACTTTGCACCGCCGCCCGGCCGCACCTTGAGAAGACGGTCCGCGCCCCGCAATGAGCCGCCGGGTGAGCGAACTCACACGGGGCCACGCTCCGGAAAGACCGGACCCGCCTCGGGGGCAGATCAGGGCGGATCGGGCACTCGAAGCGCCCTGGTCTGCACCTCAGCGTCCGACGGCGTCCCACGGCGTCCGGCGGGCTGCCGCTTCCGGCCCTGGCAGCTCCCGTTCAGTAGCGCTGCTCAGTAGCGCTGCGGTGCCTGCGGGTTCGCGGCGAGTTCCGCGTCAACGTCGGCGTGGAATTTCTTCTCGACGAAGAAGGACAGGAACGGGACGACGCCGCCGAGCGCCAGGATGATGAGCTTGGCGAACGGCCAGCGCATCAGGGACCACAGGCGGAAGTTGGAGATGAGGTAGACGACGTACATCCAGCCGTGCACGATCAGGACCGCGACGGAGAGGTTCAGGCCGCCGATGACTCCCGCCGGCTCGGCATCGGCAAACCCGAAGCCGTGGGTCTGGCCGGTGACGGCGTTGGTGCCGCCGGCGAACAGGTACTGGCCGAACGCGTACCGGGCGATCAGTTCGGCGCAGAGCAGCAGCAGCATGGATCCGGTGAGGTACGCGAGCACCTTGTAGAACTTCAGGGCGGAGCGGATCTGTGCCTCGGTTCCGCCGAAGCGGCGCTTCTTGCCGTTGGCGCTTCCCGTTAAGTTGGACTGCTGCGGCTGGATGGCCGGCTGGGGCTCGATCATGATTGCACTTTCGGTTCTGTGGGACGGGCTTCGGTGGGGTGTGGTCCGGCGGGGTGCTCCTCGTCGGCGGCGGACGCCTGCGCGGCCTGCTCCTCGTCGAGTGCGTCTTCCAGCCCGCGGCGGTAGTCGTCCTTGACCAGGCGCCACCAGATGAAGAGCGCGAAGCCGGCGAAGACTACCCACTCGGCGGCGTAGAAGAGGTTCAGCCAGTTGACTTTCTGGGCAGGGGGCTGCGGCCCGATGTTCAGCGGCTTCAGATCGCCGCCCACGGCGGCCGCACCGACATCCGTGGTGCCGGCCAGCTCGGTGTCTGCGGCGATGAACCCGGGGTAGCTGCTAACCTCCCAGATGTTGATGAGCTCGGCGACGGAGACGGCGGTGGCCCGTCCGGGACCGGCATCGGTGTTGGGAAGCGGGGCCTCGGACGGGATGAGCCGGCCGGTGAGTTTAATGGTGCCCGACGGCGGCGCCACGACATCCGCAGGATCTGCCACCCAGCCACGGGCAACCGGGATCCAGGTCTGCGGCGAGGCGCCCGCGCCGGCCAGGACTGGAGCATCCGTGACGGCGAACGCAGACACGATCCAGTAGCCCTTCGCGCCGTCGTGCAGGCGGCCCGGAACCAGGACCTGCTTCTGCCGGTCATAGCTGCCCGTGGCCGTCGTTTTCTGGTCCGCGACGGATCCCGGGAAGAAATTGCCCGGCTGCAGCGCCGAGGTCAGCGGCTTGGGTTCCTCGGTCGTCGTCGCGACCGGGACCTCCGCCTGCGTGGAGCGGCCGAACTGCCACTGGCTCAGCAGCACAAAAACCCCGGAAATGACGATCGCAAACAAGAGGCCTGCAATCCATCGGGGTCTAAGGGCAGTTTTCAGCACCCCTTAACCGTACTTCGTCCTCGTGTAGAACAACGAAACGGGCCGGTGGGACAGATCCTAGAGTGGGGCAGCCGGGTCCCTGCGTGGCGACGGAGTCGACACGAAAGGGCCTGCCCCAATCTCTAGTGGTCGAAGAAGACCAGGCTGGAGTTGATGAGCTCCGCGATCACTTCGGGATCGTAGGCTCGGCGGAGCGACTCGCGGAACGATTCCTTGGACAGCGAGCGCGCCAGCGTGGCAAGTACTTCCAGGTGGTCTGAGAAGGAGCTGGCCGGCGTCGCGATCAGCAGGACCACCGTTGCCGGGCCGTCAGCGGCGCCGAAGTCGAGGGACCTGCCGTACTTCGTGATGCCGACGGCAATCGAGGTCCGGGAGACGAACTCGCTGCGGGCATGGGGCAGGCCGATGCCGCCCGGAAGCCCGGTGGCGAGCTGATGCTCGCGCGCGTTGACGTGCTTGAGGAAACCCTCCAGATCGGAGATCCGTCCGGCGGCATGCATCCTTTCGGCGAGCTGCGACGTGGCGTCGAGCTTGTCCGTGGCATCCATCTCGAGGACCACCATTTCGGGGGTGGTGAGTCCGGCGTCATACCTGTCCAGTGGTTCCGCCAAGAGGTGTCCCTTCGAAGTGGCGTGAGTGCGCGCCGTCCGGCAGCCTGGGGATCCGGGCTCCCGTCCGGCGTTGCCGGTCAGCGCAGCGGAACGATGTCCTCGACGCCCATTCGTGCGGCGTCGGCGGACTCATCATCCGGTTGCTCCTGGCTCAGCCGTTCGGCGTCAACCCGGGCCAGGTAATGCTTGATTTCACTCTCGCGCTGCGCATCGCTCCAGCCGAGAACATCCCCCATCAGTTTAGCGACTACCGGAGCGGCGGACACACCGCGGTCCCAGGCCTCGATGGAAATGCGGGTACGCCGGGTCAGCACGTCCTGAACGTGGCGGGCACCTTCGTGGGTGGCGGCATAGACGGCCTCGGCGGCGAGGTAGTCGTCCGCGCCCGGCAGCGGTTCGGCCAGTTCGGCGTGAGCGGCTATGAGGGCCAGCACTTCGGGGGCCATGGCACCGTAGCGGTTGAGCAGGTGCTCGATCCGTGCCACGTGCACGCCGGTCTCTTCCGCCATCCGGTTCCGTTTGTTCCAGGCGGCCTTGAAGCCGCTGGCGCCCAGCAGCGGTATGGATTCCGTGCAGCTTGGCGGGACGCGTTCGTCCATGCTGCGGGTCGCCTCGTCGACGGCGTCCTTGGCCATCACCCGGTAGGTGGTCCATTTGCCGCCGGCCACCACCACAAGTCCGGGCACGGGGTGCGCCACGACGTGCTCGCGGGAGAGCTTGGCGGTGGAATCGTTCTCCCCCGCCAGCAGCGGGCGCAGCCCGGCATAGACACCCTCGACGTCTTCGCGGGTGAGTGGCCGCTTCAGGACCTTGTTCACGTGCTCCAGGAGGTAGTCAATGTCCTTGCTGGAGGCCGCAGGGTGGGCCTTGTCCAGATGCCAGTCGGTATCGGTGGTCCCGATGATCCAGTGCCGGCCCCACGGGATGACGAAGAGCACGGACTTCTCGGTCCGCAGGATCAGCCCCACGGTGGACTGGACGCGGTCCCGGGGCACCACCAGGTGGATCCCCTTGGAGGCGCGGACCTTGAGCTGGCCGCGGTCGGTCACCATGGCCTGGGTCTCATCCGTCCAGACACCGGTGGCGTTGATGACCTGTTTGGCGTGGATGTTGAAGGTGGAGCCGTCCTCGTGGTTGATCACCTTGGCCCCGACCACGCGTTCGCCCTCGCGCAGGAAGTCCACGACCGACATCTGGGTCACCGCGTGGGCGCCGTAGTAGGCGGCGGTGCGGATGAGGTTGGCGACGTACTTGGCGTCGTCGACCTGGCCGTCGTAGTAGCGGATGGACCCGACGAAGGCGTCATCCTTGAGGCTCGGGGCGGCACGCAGGGTCCCGCGGCGGCTCAGGTGTTTGTGGAAGGGGACACCGCGGCTATGCCCGCCGGTGATGGACATCACGTCATACAGGGCGATCCCGGCGCCGACATAGGGCCGCTCAAGGAACGGCTTGGTGAGCGGGTACAGGAAGGGGACCGGCCGGGCAAGGTGCGGCGCCAGCACGGAGAGAATGAGTCCGCGTTCGTGCAATGCCTCTTTGACCAGTGCAAAGTCGAGCATTTCGAGGTAGCGGAGGCCGCCGTGTATGAGCTTCGAGGACCGCGAGGAGGTCCCCGCGGCCCAGTCGTTGGCCTCCACGATCCCGACGCTCAGTCCGCGCGTGACGGCGTCCAGGGCGGCGCCGGTGCCGACGATGCCTCCGCCGACGATCAGGATGTCGAGTTCCTTGCCGGGGTCCGTGGTTCCCCTGAGCACTGCGAGTGAAGCTTCGCGTTCCGCGGGCCCAAGGGCGCCGCCGGCCACGGGAGAACCGCCGGGAAAACTGTTCATGTCACGCCTCCATCGGGATCAAACCTCGTAGGGCACCAGACTACGTCCAAGTTCTCCGGATGGGCAGGGGCACCTCAGTTGCCGGCGTACGGCGAGACGACGACGTCGACGCGCTGGAATTCTTTAAGGTCCGAATAGCCTGTGGTTGCCATCGAACGGCGCAGCGCACCGATCAGGTTGGACGTTCCGTTGGTGTGGTGGCCCGGTCCGAACAGGACCTCTTCGAGGGGTCCGACCGTGCCGACGTTGACCCTGTCGCCACGGGGAAGCTCAAGGTGGTGGGCCTCCTGGCCCCAGTGCCAGCCCTTGCCGGGGGCTTCGTCGGCGCGGGCCAGGGCGCTGCCCAGCATCACGGCGTCGGCGCCCATGGCGATGGCCTTGACGATGTCGCCGGACGCGCCGACGCCTCCGTCGGCGATGACGTGGACGTAGCGGCCGCCGGACTCGTCCATGTAGTCCCGGCGCGCCGCGGCGACGTCGGAGATGGCGGAGGCCATCGGCGAGTGGATCCCCAGGGCGCGGCGGGTGGTGGAGGTCGCTCCCCCGCCGAAGCCGACCAGGACTCCGGCGGCGCCGGTGCGCATGAGGTGCAGCGCCGGGGTGTAGCCGGCGGCGCCGCCGACGATCACGGGGACGTCCAGTTCGTAGATGAACTGCTTGAGGTTCAGCGGCTTGTGGTCCTTGGAGACATGCTCGGCCGAGACGGTGGTTCCGCGGATCACGAAGATGTCGACGCCGGCGGCCACCACGGTCTTGTAGTGTTCCTGGGTCCTCTGCGGGGTCAGCGATCCTGCCACCGTCACGCCCGCGGCCCGGATCTCGGCGAGCCGGGACGTGATCAGCTCAGGTTGGATGGGCGCCCGGTAGAGCTCCTGCATGCGGCGTGTGACGGCCGGGCTGTTGGTCTCGTCCTGGAGCGCCGCGATCTGGTCCAGCACGGACTGCGGGTCCTCGTACCGGGTCCAGAGGCCTTCGAGGTCGAGGACGCCGAGTCCGCCGAGGCGGCCAAGGGCGATCACGGTTTCCGGGGACATGGCCGAATCCATCGGCGCCGCGATGACCGGCATGTCGAACTTGTAGGCATCGATCTGCCAGGAGACGGAGACGTCCTTGGGGTCACGCGTACGTCGGTTGGGGACAATCGCAATGTCGTCCAGGGAGTAGGCACGACGCCCACGCTTGCCACGGCCAATCTCAATCTCGTAAGTCACTGCTCTAGGTTATCCCAGCGGGCGGGCCTGGTACCGATGGCCCGCCCGGCTGCGCCGCAATGCCCTTGTCCCGGGGCCGGCTGCATCCTCTGCCGCGCCCCATTGCCACATCTGGCCGGAATGGGACGCGGCATAGCGGCCATCTCTGGCGAATCGCCGCTCACTCCCCTGGCCTGCGGGGCTGGGGACTTTCTCCGCACCCGCCCGGACGATAGGATGCACAGTTGAACGTTCAAATAATACGCAGCACGTAAGGGAGACCATCTTCATGAGCGGCAGCAAGGCGAAACAGGCGCGGGAGGACACGGCAGCCCGGCTTCAGGCCGTCAAAGCGGCCCAGGCCCGGCAATCACGGAAGCGTAAGCTGCTCTGGGCCGGCGGCGGTACCGTCGCCGTGGCGCTGGTGGGATCCCTGGTCACGGTCGCGCTGATCAAAGATCCGCCCCCGCCCTCGGCAGCGAGCATCCAGATCGCCGGCCTTCAGACGTTCGAGAACCTGACCTCCAAGCATGTGGCCACCCCGGTGTCGTACCCGCAGGCCCCGGCCGTCGGCGGGGACCATGCCAGCGCCTGGCTTAACTGCGGCGTCTACTCCCAGCCGGTTCCGGCCGAGAACGCGGTCCACGCGCTGGAGCACGGCGCCGTCTGGGCGAGCTATGACCCGGCCGCTGTCTCCGAGGCCGACGTTGAGACCCTGCGGAAGGCGTTGCCCGGCACCTACACCGTCCTCTCACCGCTGACAGGGACCGCCTCACCGATCATGCTGTCCGCCTGGGGCGCCCAGGTCGGCGTGGACTCCCCCGCCGACGAGCGGATCAAGGACTTCGTCGCCAAGTTCTGGCAGTCGTCGAATGCCCCCGAACCCGGTGCCGCCTGCACCGGAGGCATTAACGCGCCCGGCCGCATCGCGTGAACGCAGAGGCTGCCGGCAGTAGGGCCGGGAGCCGGGTGCGGCGGCCGCTGGCCGTCCTCGCCGCCGTCGTGCTCACCGTCCTCGCCGGCTGGGCCCTGGGCCGCCTAACCGCACCAGCCCCTGCTTTCCCCCCTGCTTTTCCCTCTGGGGGCACCGCCGAGGCCGGCTTCGCCCGGGACATGCAGGTCCATCACCTGCAGGCAGTGGAGATGAGCACGCTCGTCCGGGACCGCACGGACGACCCGGACATCCGCCGGCTCGCGTATGACATCGCCCGGTCGCAGCAGCAGGCCGGACAAATGTTCGGCTGGCTCTCCGTCTGGGGGCTGCCGCAGGCGTCCACCGCGCCCGCCATGGCGTGGATGACCGACGGCGGCGGCCTCTCCGCGGACGACGGCGGCCACGCTGCGCACGGCAGCGGCGCGGACGCCTCCACCCCCAAAACGGAAACCCTGATGCCCGGCATGGCCACCCCTGCGGAGCTGGCGGCACTCGAAGCCTCCACCGGCGCGGCGGCCGAACGCCTCTATCTGGAGCTCATGATCCGGCACCACCAGGCCGGAGTGGCCATGGCCCGGGCGGTCGTGGACCGCAGCGACAACGTGGCCGTGACCTCTCTGGCGCGGTCAGTCGTGACCGCCCAGCAGTCCGAGGCCGACTCCATGTTCCAGCTCCTCACGGCCCGGTAGTCGGGAAAGCGGGAAGATCCCTTCGCATAGACGGCGGTGGCTGCCGATTTGAGGGCTGCTGGAGGTGTTCCCCCATCCCCGCGTTACAAGCCGCCGCGCTCGCGTCACTCCCCGCTGACGTTTTCGGTATCCGGAACGGTCAGCTGGGACTCGAACATCCGGAAGTACCGGCCCCGCAGCGCCACGAGTTCCTTGTGGGTGCCCTGTTCCACCACGCGGCCGTCCTCGAGCATGTACACGATGTCCGCCTTCTCGATGGTCGCGAGCCGGTGGCTGATGG
This sequence comes from Arthrobacter sp. UYCu723, assembly GCF_054059215.1. NCBI lineage: Bacteria > Bacillati > Actinomycetota > Actinomycetes > Micrococcales > Micrococcaceae > Arthrobacter > Arthrobacter sp. UYCu723. The sequence continues at coordinate 2,805,024 of NZ_JBSSBW010000001.1, read as the reverse complement.
CAATGATCGTGCTGCTGCGGTCGGCGAAAAGCCGCGTGAAGATCCGGTGTTCGGCCAGCGCGTCGATGGCGGAGGTGGGCTCGTCCATCACCATGAAGGAGGCGTTCCGGTAGAAGTTCCGGGCCATCGCGAGACGCTGCCACTGGCCGCCGGACAGGCCGCTGCCCTTGCGCCCGCGGGGGTCCTCCATCCAGTTGCTGACGTGGTTGTCCAGTCCGTTGGGCAGCTTGTTGAGAAAGTCCAGCGCCTCGGCATCCGCGGCGGCCCGGCGGATCCGCCCGCCGTCCCGGGGCGAGTCGACGTCGCCGAAGAAGATGTTCTCCGCGGCGGTGGCGAACTCGTACTTGAGGAATTCCTGGCTCAGCACCGCCAGATGGCGGTGCCAGGACGTGACGTCGACGGCGGCGAGGTCGACGCCGTCGAGCAGCACCTGCCCGGAATCGGGGCGGTAGAGCCCGGCGAGGATCCGGATCAGGGTGGACTTGCCGGCACCGTTCTCCCCCACGATGGCGATGTGCTGGCCTTCCCTGATGGTCAGAGAGATGCCCTTGATGACCTCCAGTTCGCTGCCGGTATAGGTGAAGCGGATGTCCCGCAGTTCCACGGTCTTCGGTGCCTGCAGCAGGGGCGGGGCATGGCTGGAGTGCACCGGCATCGCCATGAACAGCTCGTAGTCCTTGAGGTTGGCGAGGTCCTCGTCGATGGAGCTGAGCGAGGACACGAGGTTGTTGGCCGTGGACAGGGCGCGGCTGACAATCTGCTGCACATAGAGGAACTGCCCCACCGGCTGCGCCCGGGCGATGATCTGCCCCACCACCCAGATCAGGGACACCACCTCGGCGCCGTATTGCAGGGCGTCGGCGGCGAGCTGCCTCGGTATGTAGCGTTTCTGGAAATCCAGCCGCCGCTTCTCGTCCGCGTCCCGCAGCCGGGAGCGCAGGTCCATCAGGTAGCCGACGATCCCGTAGAGGCGCATCTCGGCAATGTGCTGCGGGCGAAGCAGGTTGGTCTCGATCATCCGGCGCCGCCGGCGCGAGTCGACCTGGGTGTTCCAGTGCGCGATCTGTTCGCGGGAGAGCTTGAACTGCAGGTAGACGCTGGGGACGATCGCGACCAGGACGATCACCGCTATCCACCAGCTGACCAGCAGCAGCGCGCCGATCGCCAGGACCACAGAGACGAGCTGGGTGAAGATCGCGGCGATCCGGTCCAGCACCCGGCCGTAGGAATCGGAAAAGCGCTTGGCGCGGTCGTAGAGGTCGATCGTTTCCTTGTCGTCGTAGCGCCAGAACTCAAGCGCCAGGAACCGCTCATACATGAGGTCGCCCACGATCGCTCCGACCCGGAAGCTCATGAGCTGCTGGATGTACCGGTCCACGCTGCTGAAGGAACCCCAGAACAGCCCCAGCGCGGCGGTGATAATGACGTAGACGATGGCCTGCTGGCCAGCCGCGGCGTTGCCCGAGTAGGCGGCCGCGAGCGCTGTGGTGGTCAGCGCGGCGAAGTAGGTGGTGACCAGCGGCAGCAGGGCCGAGATCAGCGAGCCCACGACCTTCATCAACACTGCGGCCGGCGAGGCCCGGAAACTGACCCGGAGCACCTGCGCGACGGCCCGCGCATAGGGCCTCAGCGCAAGCTTGCGCTTCGGCTCACGCGCGGGAAGGAGTTCGGACATGCCTTCAGCCTAGTTGCGGGCTCCGCCACAGGCACGGACCGCAGACACTGGCCGCTGACGAGGACAGGTCATGGGGAGCGTTCCCATGGCCCGTGTCCGGTGATCTCCGGCCGGCTTAGCGCGAACCGTAGTTCGGTGCCTCCACCGTCATCTGGATGTCGTGCGGGTGGGATTCCTTCAGCCCTGCCGGCGTGATCCGGACGAACTTCCCGCGGGCCTTGAGCTCGGGGATGGTCGGGGCGCCGGTGTAGAACATCGTCTGGCGGAGGCCGCCCACCAGCTGGTAGGCCACGGAGGCGAGCGGGCCACGGTAGGCCACGCGGCCTTCGATGCCTTCCGGGATGAGCTTGTCATCGCCGGAGACGTCGGCCTGGAAGTACCGGTCCTTGGAGTAGGAGGTGTTCTTGCCGCGGGTCTGCATCGCGCCGAGCGAACCCATGCCGCGGTAGAGCTTGAACTGCTTGCCGTTGACGAAGATCAGGTCACCCGGGGACTCGTCGCAGCCCGCCAGCAGCGAGCCGAGCATGACGGTGTCCGCGCCGGCGACCAGCGCCTTGCCGATGTCGCCCGAGTACTGCAGGCCGCCGTCGGCGATCAGCGGCACGCCGGCGGGGATGGCTGCCTTGGCGGACTCGTAGATGGCGGTGATCTGCGGGACACCGACGCCGGCAACCACCCGGGTGGTGCAGATCGAGCCGGGGCCCACGCCGACCTTAATGCCGTCGGCACCGGCGTCGATCAGAGCCTGGGCTCCTTCGCGGGTGGCCGCCTGGCCGCCGATGATGTCCACGTGGGCGGCGACGGGATCCGATTTCAACCGGCGGATCATGTCCAGCACGCCCTGCGAGTGGCCGTTGGCGGTGTCGACAAAGAGGGCGTCGACGCCGGCGTCGATCAGGGTCATGGCGCGCTCCCAGCCGTCGCCGAAGAAGCCGATGGCGGCGCCGACGCGCAGCCTGCCCTCCTCGTCCTTGGTGGCCAGCGGGTACTGCTCGGCCTTGGTGAAGTCCTTGGTGGTGATGAGGCCCTTGAGCCGGCCCTGCTCGTCAACGAGCGGGAGCTTCTCGATCTTGTTGGTCGCGAGCTTGTGCGACGCCTCCTCGCGGCTGATGCCGACGTGCCCGGTGACGAGGGGCATCTTGGTCATGACGTCGCTGACGAGGCGGAGCGGGAAATCCGCTTCCGGCACGAACCTGGTGTCGCGGTTGGTGACGATGCCGAGCAGCCTCATGCCCTCGTCCACGACCGGCAGGCCGGAGACCCGGTAATGCGAGCAGATCTCGTCCAGTTCGGCCAGCGTGGCCTCGGGGCCGATGGTGAGCGGGTTGGTGATCATGCCGGACTCGCTGCGCTTGACCCGGTCAATCTGGTCGGCCTGGTCCGCGATCGAGAGGTTGCGGTGCACGACGCCGAGACCGCCCTGGCGGGCCATGGCGATGGCCATCCGGGACTCGGTGACGGTGTCCATGGCGGCGGACAGCAGCGGCGTCTGGACCGAGATGCGCTTGGAGATCCGCGAGGAGGTGTCCGCCTCGGAGGGGATGACGTCCGTGTGGCCGGGCAGGAGCAGGACGTCATCGTAGGTCAGGCCGATGAAGCCGAAGGGGTTGTGTTCGGGCTGGGTCATGAGTGCGCCTCTTACCTTGGTTACCGGGTTTCACGGGTAGGGGTTGCAGCAGATGACCAGCCAGTCATTACGGGCGTGGCCTGTGCAGAAGTGTTGAATAAATAATAGAACCTTGGCGGCGTCCGCCATATTCCGGAGCGGAAATGTGAGCAACGGCATCCGCTCCCGCCACGCCTTTTACCGTGTGGGACAGCCGGGCCGTCACGTCCAGCCGGTGGATGCCAGCAGCCGCTGTTCGAACATGGGGATCATACTCTGGACATAGGTCTTGGTCAGGTGGTTGTCGTCCTTGTAGACGTAGACATTGCCGACGACGGCGGGGCAGATGCCGCCGGCGCAGATGAAGTCGCTCAGGTCCATGAGGTGCAGCCCGGGGACTTTGCCCCGGTACGCGTCCAGCGGCGAGGACTCGGCCAGGGATTCCTGCAAGGGAACGTTGCACTCCGGTGCGCCCGGGCCGTTCTTCTGCACGCATTCGGGCATGTTCATGCTGAAGCGCGGGTTGTCGCGGACGCCCACCACTTCCATGCCCGCATCGGTGAAGGGCTTGATGCCCTCCAGATACTGGGGCACTTCGGTTTCGAACGGGGCGTCCTTGTACGTCTGCGAGGCGACGGTGAAGACGGCGTCCGGGCGGTGTTCCAGGACGTACTCGGCACTGGCCTTGTTGAAGGCGTTGCACTCTGCGTCACGGTCCGCGGATTCCCCGCCGAAGCGGCAGTTGCCTTTCAGGAGGGTGACGACTTCCCAGCCGTGGCTCCGGGCGATCGGTCCGAGGGCCGCCATGTACTGCTGGGCATGTGAGTCGCCCAGCACCACGATCCGCTTGGTGACGGTGTCCGGACGGCTGTTCTGCAGGCAACCGGCGAGCAGGGGGTCGCTCGGGACGTTCTCGTCCGTGCACAGCCCGTCGATGTCCGCCCACTCGTTTTTCATCGCGACGGGGGCAGGGATGATCTTGGCATCCGGCGTCGATTTGCCCGCATACCCGGGCGACAAGGCGGCGGCTCCCGGCGTCAGTTCCCTTGGCTGCGACGCCGCGGCGGCCTCCTCGGCCATCAGCTTGCTCTGCCACACGGACACGGGTCCCGCGAGCAGGGCGCCGCACGCCACGATCACGACGGCGTTCCGCCAGGTGCGGCGCTGCGGCCAGTGCCATTCACGCAAGGGCTTCTCCACGAACCGGGTGGTGAGCACGGCCAGCACCACGGACGTGGCCACGATGGCCAGGCCCTGCACGAGGTTCGGCGAGCTGATCCCCATCCCGGCGAGGGCCAGCACCAGGAGCGGCCAGTGCCACAGGTAGAGGGCGTAGGAGTTGTCGCCGAGGGCAACGAGCGGCTTCCAGGTGAGGAAGCGGTCCACACCGAAACGGCTGCCGCTCTGCCCTGCCACAATGATGGCGGCCGCGGCGAGGGTGGGCCACAGGGCAATGAAGCCGGGGAAGGAACGGTCCACGGTCAGCAGCAGCCCGCAGGACAGCATGGCGGCAAGGCCGGTCCAGCCCAGCGCCACCCGCAGGATCCTGCCGGGCTTGAGGTAGGGCACGGCGAGCGCCAGCAGGGAGCCGAGGGCGAATTCCCAGAGCCGGGCGCGGGTGTCGAAGTAGGCGTAGGCCTGGTTCGTGGCGGTCTGCTGAATCGAGTACAGCAGCGAGGCAACGAAGATTGCGCCGAAGGCCACGGCCAGCAAAACCCGATAGTTCAGCCGGTCCTTCAAAGGAGTCCAGCGGCCGAGGCCGCGGCAGAGCAGCTTGCGGAGCAGCGCGGCACCGGCAAACACGAGCGGCCACAGCAGGAAGACCTGGCCCTGGATGGACAATGACCAGAAGTGCTGCAAGGGGCTGGCACCGGAATGGTCCTGCGCGTAGTAGTCGACGGCGGTGTCCGCCAGGAGCCAGTTCTGCCGGTACAGCAGGGAGGCCCAGGCCTGGTCCAGCACATCCGGCCACCGGCTTTCCGGGAGGATGGCCCAGGTGCCGGCCAGGACGCCGAGGATGACCACGACGACGGCGGGCAGCAGCCGCTTGAGCAGGTGGAGCCAGTGGCTCAGGAGCCGCAGCGGCTTCCCGCTTTCCACCTTCCCGGCGAAGCTGAGCGTCATCAGGAAGGCAGAGATCAGCAGGAAGATGTCCACCCCGCCGGAGACCCGGCCGAGCCACACGTGGTACGTGACCACCATGAGGACGGCGAGGGCCCGCAAGCCCTGGACTTCGGGGCGGTAGCTGGATTTTCGGCGCGCCGGAGAACCCGCGTCCGCGGTGTGCGGGCCGGCAATGGTTCGCTCGTTCGACACAAAGACCCTTCAAACCGGTTTCCCAAAGCATCAATGTTACCGAACCGTAATTTATCTGGCCAATCGTGGCGGGGGACGCGGGGGTCGGGGGGATTAACGGGGGCAGTGCGGGGTTTTCCGCGGCCCGAGGCCGCGCCGGCGGCTAGTCTGTTACGAGTCAGAGGAGGCGGCATTGTGATCGCGGAACTGCGAATTTGTGTGCCGGAAAAGCTGTCCGGCGTCGTGGTGGAGTGTTGCTCCGGCGAGCTCGGCGTGGCGGAAGTCGCCCGCCACCCCGGGGCGTCCGTGCTCCCTCCGGGGGACGTCATCCACGTCCTGCTGGCGAGGGAGTCGGTCGAGCGGCTGGTGGAGAAACTTCATGCGCTGAACGTCCGGGAACTCGGCTCCATTTCGGTCACGATGCCGGACCTCGTGCTCTCCGACCGTGCTGACCAGGCGGTGGCGGCAGCCCCGGGTGAGGGGGCCGACGCCGTGATCTGGGACGAGGTCTCCAGGCAGACGGGCGAAGACTCGCGGCTCACATGGAGCTATCTGGCCTTCCTGGTCCTGGCGACCCAACTGGCGGCCATCGGCATCGTGACCGACTCGACCATCGCCATCGTCGGCGCCATGGCGGTCGGGCCGGAGTTCGGCCCGCTGGCTGCCCTGGCAGTGGCTCTTGTGCGCCGGCAAGGGCCGCTGGGACGCGGCGCGGCGCTGGCTCTCGGCGTCGGCTTCCCGGTAGCGATGCTGGCGGCTGCCCTGACCGCGTGGCTGTCGGTGCCCCTCGGACTCTTCCCCGCCGATGCACTGGACCATGGCTCCGCCGTCGAATTCATCTACCACCCGGGCCCCTACTCGCTGATCGTCGCCGTCCTGGCCGGGACCGCAGGCATGCTCTCCGTGATCAGCCAGAGATCCTCGGCGCTGATCGGGGTGTTCATTTCGGTGACGACCGTTCCGGCCGCCGGCTTCGTCGCCGTCGCCCTGGTGCTGGGCGAATACGAGAAAGCCGCCGGCTCGGCGCTGCAGCTGTTCCTGAATCTGGTGGGCATTGTGGTTTCGGCGGCGGCCGTGCTGGTCTTCTACCGGCTCATCACCAAGCGGCTCCCCCGGGACGCCGCACTGCGCCTGCGGCGCAAGGCCCTGCGGTCCCAGCGCTAAGCCTCGTTTCCGGGCCGGACGGCATAGAAAAGGCCGGCCCGGGCGATGCCGGACCGGCCTTGACTACAGCGACTTGGAGCTAGTGCTGGTGGCCCGCGTGCTGGTCTTCATCGGCAGGCTTCTCGACCACGAGGGTTTCCGTGGTGAGAACCAGTGCCGCGATGGAGGCCGCGTTGCGGAGGGCCGCCCGCGTCACCTTCACGGGGTCGATCACGCCGGCCGCGATCAGGTCTTCGTATTCGCCGGTCTTGGCGTTGAAGCCCTGGTTGTCGGCGGATTCGGCCACCTTGGCGACGACGACGTAGCCGTCGAAGCCGGCGTTCTGGGCGATCCAGCGCAGCGGCTGGGTCAGTGCCCGGCGGACGATGCCGACAGCTGCTGCCGCGTCACCTTCGAGAGCCTGGACGGCCGGGTCCTCGTCGAGCGCCTTGAGGGCGTGGATGAGGGCGGCGCCGCCGCCGGCCACGATGCCTTCTTCGAGGGCAGCGCGGGTCGAGGACACGGCGTCTTCGATGCGGTGCTTCTTTTCCTTCAGCTCGACCTCGGTGGCAGCGCCGACCTTGATCACGCCGATGCCGCCGGCCAGCTTGGCCAGGCGTTCCTGGAGCTTTTCCTTGTCCCAGTCCGAATCCGTGCGGGTCAGCTCGGCGCGCAGCTGGGAAACACGGGCTGCGACATCCTCGGCCGAACCGGCGCCGTCGACGATGGTGGTGTTGTCCTTCGTGACGGTGATGCGCCGGGCGGTACCCAGCACCTCGAGGCCTACAGTGTCCAGGCTGAGGCCCAGTTCCGGCGAGACAACCTGTGCACCCGTGAGGGTGGCGATGTCCTGCAGCATGGCCTTGCGGCGGTCACCGAAGCCCGGAGCCTTGACGGCAACGACGTTCAGGGTGCCGCGGATGCGGTTGACGATCAGCGTGGAGAGGGCCTCGCCGTCGACGTCTTCGGCAATGATGAAGAGCGGCTTGGAGCTCTGCAGCGCCTTTTCCAGCAGCGGCAGGAAATCCTGCACGGAGGAGATCTTGCCCTGGTTGATCAGGATCAGGGCGTCTTCGAGGACGGCTTCCTGGCGTTCCGCGTCGGTGACGAAGTACGGGGACAGGTAGCCCTTGTCGAACTGCATGCCCTCGGTGAGGACCAGTTCGGTCTGCGTGGTGGAGGATTCCTCGATGGTGATCACACCATCCTTGCCGACCTTGCCGAATGCCTCGGCCAGGAGCTCGCCGACCTCGTCGCTCTGGGCGGAGATGGAGGCGACGTTGGCGACCTGGGTGCCTTCGACCGGGCGGGCGTTCTCGAGCAGGCGGGCGGCGACAGCCTCAACAGAGACCTCGATGCCGCGCTTGATCTGGCCCGGTGCGGCGCCTGCCGCAACGTTGCGGAGGCCTTCCTTGACGAGGGCCTGTGCCAGCACCGTGGCGGTGGTGGTGCCGTCACCGGCAACGTCGTTGGTCTTGGTGGCGACCTCCTTGGCGAGCTGCGCGCCAAGGTTCTCGAACGGGTCGTCCAGCTCGACTTCACGGGCGATGGTGACGCCATCGTTGGTGATCGTGGGGGCGCCCCACTTCTTGTCCAGCACGACGTTGCGGCCGCGCGGGCCAAGCGTCACCTTGACCGTGTTGGCGAGCTTATCGATGCCGGCTTCAAGCGACCGGCGGGCAGCGTCGTTAAACGCAAGCTGCTTTGCCATGGTTTTGTCCTTTCAAGACAGAACCCCGCGCAACTGACCCGTCTGAGAAGGATCGGCGGCGCGGGGGTCCAAGAGAGTTACTTTACGACGATCGCCAGAACGTCGCGGGCGGACAGCACGAGGTACTCGGTGCCGCCGGTCTTGACTTCAGTTCCGCCGTACTTGGAGTAGATGACAACATCGCCGGTGGCGACGTCGATCGGAACGCGGTTGCCGTTGTCGTCGAAGCGGCCGGGGCCTACTGCGACAACTTCGCCTTCCTGCGGCTTTTCCTGCGCGGAGTCCGGGATAACCAGGCCGGAGGCCGTGGTCTGCTCGGCTTCGAGCGGGCGGACAACAATACGATCCTCAAGAGGCTTAATAGAGACCGACAAGGACCTCTCCTATTCGTCAGCAAATTCATGGACTTTAAAGCTGTGGTGCCAAGGCGTGCAAACCGTCGTCGCGGTGCCGGCAGCAGCCTGGCTGTGAAGCTTCAGTTGTTAGCACCCTCCTAGGGAGAGTGCTAACAACGACTCTATGTAAATGGTTAGCACTCGGTCAAGGCGAGTGCCAGAAGTTCATCCGGGGTGAACGCCCGGGGCGGCCGGGATGCAGGCTGTCGGCTGCCGGTGCGAACGCCGGCGGGCGGCAGGATTACTGTCCCCCGAGGTCCTCGAAGTCCACTTCCTCGCCGTCGTCCGCCTCGTCGTTCCGGCCCGGTTCATTCCGCTGGCGGTACAGCAGGAATCCGCCCGCGGCGGCGAGTGCGAGGCCGATAACCAGGAAGATGGTGCCGCCGACCTTGGCGGCAGCGTAGCTCTCACGGATGGACCGGGCTTCGTCGGTGGCGTCCGTGACGTCCTTGCCGCCGACTGAATAGACGGTCGCGTTGAAGGAGTCGAGGAAAAAGATGATGACCAGCAACGCCGCGCAGACGACGGCGATGACACAGCCCGCGACCAGCGCCGGCCTGGCGTACCGGGCAAGGCCGTGTCCGGCACGGCCGTGTCCGGCAACGCCGTGTCCGGCACGACGCAGCAGGCCCGGGCGGCCCTCTTCGGCGTCCCGCCGGGCGGCGTCCGGGTCCGTGTAGGCGTCTTGGGTCCCGTTGTCTTCCGTACCGCTGTCGTCCATGCCGTCCAGCCTAGCGGGCGCATCGGGGCACCGGCGCCTGAACTAGGCTTGATTCCATGGCTGACGCACCGCAGGACCAGATCGCCCCGCTCCTCAACCCCGAGGGCTGGGAGCTGCTGGCATCGCTGGGGCCGTACGAGGAGGATGAGGCTTTCCGGCTCAACGCCTCGCTCCGGAAGTCCGGCCACTCCCCCGAACTCGTTTCGGCGGTGCTCACCCAGTCCCGGCTCCGGACCAGGGCCGAGGCCAAGTTCGGCGAATTTGCCCGGCAGATGATCTTCACGCAGGCGGGGCTGGAGCAGGCAACCCGACTCACCGTGGCGGCCCGGCACGCGCAGCGCTTCGCGGAGGCCGGCATCCGGCACGTAGCGGACCTGGGCTGCGGCCTGGGCGCCGACTCGATGGCACTGGCGTCCCTGGACATCCAGGTCACCGCGGTGGAGATGGATGAGACCACGGCCGCATGCGCCACCATGAACCTGATCCCCTTCCGGAACGCCACCGTGGTCCACTCCGATGCCATGGCGGTGCCGCTCGAGGGAATCGACGGCGTCTGGCTGGATCCCGCCCGCCGCACCACCTCCACCTCGGGGACCAAGCGGCTCTGGGACCCGGAGGACTTCTCCCCGCCGCTGTCCTTCGCCGAGTCCCTGGCCGACTCCGGGCGCGCCGTCGGTGTGAAGATGGGCCCCGGCATGCCGCACGACTCGGTCCCAGCAGCTTGTGAGGCGCAATGGGTCTCGGCCGGCGGCGACGTCACCGAGGTGGCGCTGTGGTTCAACGCCGTGCGGCGTCCCGGGGTACGGCGTGCCGCCCTCCTGCTCGGCCCGCAGGGTGCCGCGGAACTCACCAGCTCCGAGGAGTTCGACGGCGGCCCGGTTGCCCCGGTGGGACCCGTCGAGGGATATCTGTACGAGCCCGACGGCGCAGTCATCCGTGCCGGTCTGGTGGCCGACGTCGCGTTCCAGCTGGGCGGGCATCTGGTGGACGAGCATATCGCCTACATCTGCGCCCCGGAGCTGAAGGACACGCCGTTCGCACGGGCGTACCGGGTCCTGGAGGTGATGCCCTACAACGTCAAGGCGCTCAAGGCCTGGGTCAAGGACCGGGGCATCGGAGTGCTGGACATCAAGAAGCGCGGCACCTCGGTGACGCCGGAGGAGCTGCGGAAGCAGCTGCTCCCTGCTGGGAAGAACACTGCCGGGAAAAATAGGGGCAAGAAAACGGCCACCCTGGTCCTCACCAGGATTGGCGAGGAGCGGGTGGCCATTTCGGTGGAGCCGGTCCAGCACTAGCTCTACCGGCACCGCAGGGCTACTGTGCCCGCATGAACTCCTCGGCGGCCCGGACCTGCTCGTCGCTCGGCCGGACGCCGGTGTACAGCACGAACTGCTCCAGGGCCTGGATGGTGGCCACCTCGGCCCCGGTGATCACGGTCTTGCCGGCGGCGCGGCCGGCCCTGATGAGCGGCGTCTCGGCCGGCAGGGCGACGACGTCGAAGACCACCGTCGCGGCCTCCACCGCCTCCTGCGGGAAGGACAGCGAATCGGCGTCCGGGCCGCCGGCCATACTCCCTGCCATACCGATAGGCGTGACATTGATGAGCATCTGCGCAGCTCCGGCCCCGTCAGCCAAGGGAACGGGGACCTCGGACAGCCACGCGAAGCCATAGAGTTTGGCGAGCGCCCGTCCCGGGGCCTCGTTGCGGGCTATCACGGTCACGTCCCGGAAACCGGCGTCGCGCAGCGCCGCCGCGGTGGCCTTGGCCATGCCGCCGGAGCCGCGGAGCCACACCGAGGAGCCAGTGGGGACGGCATTGCGTTGCAGCAGCTGCTCGATCGCCGTGTAGTCGGTGTTGTACGCGGTGAGCCGTCCGGCGTCGTTGACGATGGTGTTGACCGAATCGATCGCCTTGGCGGACGGGTCCATCACGTCCACGAGGGCAATGACATCCTCTTTGTACGGCATGGAGACGGCGCAGCCGCGGATTCCCAGGCCCCGGACCCCGGCGATCGCCTGGGCCAGGTCGGTGGGTGCGAAGGCCTTGTAGATCCAGTTCAGGCCAAGCTGTTCATACAGATGGTTGTGGAAGCGCGTCCCGTTGTTGCTCGGACGGGCCGAGAGGGAGATACACAGCGTCATGTCTTTGTTCAGTATGGGCACCCCTCCATTAAACGCCAGCGGCGCCGGCATCCCCGGAACTGCCGTCACTTCCGCTGCGGTCAGAGTCCTTTTGTGAACACTTTCACGTTCCCGCTGCAACTTGGCCACCGACCCGGCGCCACCCCTGCACTAGACTTGGACCACCGTTGCCCCCGCCAACTTCCCTGCCAGTACCGCTGCCAGATGGGTCACGGCAACGGACAGCAGAACAGTGAAGGGACCACATGAAGATTGATTTCGCTTCATCCAGGCAATCATCTCTTGGTGTGGAATGGGAGCTCGCCCTCGTCGATGCAGAAACCGGCGAACTGGCCTCCGTCGCCAACGAGGTGCTCCGCGGAGTTGCCGCCGCGCATCCCGAGCTGAACGAGGACGACGAACACCCACACATCAAGCAGGAGTTGCTGCTGAACACGGTGGAACTGGTCACCGGAATCTGCACCACGGTGGCGCAAGCGAAAGCCGACCTGGACAGTTCGCTCGCCGCGGTCCGCGACGTGACCGACCCCATGGGCGTCGAGATCTTCTGCGCCGGCAGCCACCCCTTCAGCCCGCCCCAGCTCCAACCCGTGACGGACAAGGCCCGCTACGCCAAGCTCATTGACCGCACCCAGTGGTGGGGCCGCCAGATGGTCATCTACGGCGTCCATGTGCACGTCGGACTCGACAGCCGGGACAAGGTCCTTCCCGTGCTGGACGGCCTGGTGAACTACTTCCCGCATTTTCAGGCCCTCTCCGCCTCCAGCCCGTTCTGGGGCGGCGAAGATACCGGCTACGCCTCGCACCGCGCCCTGATGTTCCAGCAGCTGCCCACCGCTGGCCTGCCCTTCCAGTTCTCCAGCTGGGAGGACTACGAGACCTACGTCCAGGACATGTTCACCACCGGCGTGATCGACACGCTGTCCGAGATCCGCTGGGACATCCGTCCCGTCCCCAACCTCGGCACCATCGAGATGCGGATCTGCGACGGCCTGGCCACCCTCGAGGAGGTCGGCGCCATCGCCGCCCTGACGCAGTGCCTCGTCGACGAGTTCTCCACCACCCTGGACAACGGCGGCACCATCCCGACCATGCCGCCGTGGCATGTGCAGGAAAACAAGTGGCGCGCCGCCCGCTACGGCCTGGACGCGATCATCATCCTCGACGCCGAAGGCAAAGAACAGCTCGTCACCGAACACCTCCGCGAGACGGTCAAGCGGCTCGAACCCGTCGCCGCGAAACTCGGCTGCACCGCCGAGCTGGCTGATGTCTTGAAGGTCATCGAGCGCGGCGCCGGCTACCAGCGGCAGCGCCGTGTCGCCGCCGAGCACGGCGGCGACCTGCGCGCCGTCGTCCTGGACCTCGTCAAGCAGATGCGCAAGGGCCCCGAAGCCTGACTCCGCTTCCCTGCCAGGGCGGCCGGGAAGGGCGGCCGGAGCGGCCGTCCTGTTCAGGCGGAAACGCTGGTGACCGGCATGGACGAATCCGGTGCGAAGCCGATGCCGCTCGGTGCAATCCCTGCCATTACCAGCTGGGCGCCGAGTGCTGCGACCATGGCGCCGTTGTCCGTGCACAGCGATAGCGGCGGGACCGTCAGCCGGATCCCGGCCGCGCTGCAGCGCTGCTCGGTGAGCTGGCGCAACCGGGAATTTGCGGCCACGCCGCCGCCCAGCAGGAGCTCGGTGATGCCGTTCTCCCGGCAGGCCAGCACTGCCTTGGCCGTGATCACGTCCACCACGGCCTCCTGGAAGGCTGCGGCGATATCCGCCACCGGCACCGTCTCGCCGCGAGCTTCGAACTGCTCGACGCAGCGGGCGACCGCGGTCTTGAGTCCGCTGAAGGACCAGTCGTAGCGGTGCGGGCCGGGTTCCTCCGCAGTTCCCATGTACTTGGGCTGGCTGAGCCCGCGCGGGAAACGGATGGCCTTGGCGTTGCCGGTGCGCGCCAGCGCGTCGATGGCCGGTCCGCCTGGGTAGCCCAGGCCGAGCAGCCGCGCCACCTTGTCGTACGCTTCTCCGGCGGCGTCATCGATCGTGGAACCGAGCAGTTCGACGTCGTCGGTGATGCTCCGGATCCGCAGGATTTCGGTGTGGCCGCCGGAAACCAGCAGCGCGCCCAGGTTTTCCGGCGGGGTCCCCGGCAGCGATCCCGGAGACGGCTCCGCTCCGCCGTCGGGCTGGAGCAGTCCGACGCCGACGTGCGCCACGAGATGGTTGATCGCGTACAGCGGCTTGCCGGTGGCGACGGCAAGCGCCTTCGCGGCACAGACTCCGACCATGAGGGCCCCCGCGAGTCCGGGCCCCGAGGTGACGGCGATGGCGTCGATCTCCTCCAGCGTCACACCCGCTTCCGCGAGCGACTCACGGAGAGTCGGCACGAAGGCGTCCAGATGGGCCCTGGAAGCGATCTCCGGGATGACGCCGCCGAACCGGACATGTTCCTCCATCGAGGACGCAACGGTGTTGGTCAGCAGCCGGGTTCCGCGGACAATCCCGACGCCGGTCTCGTCGCAGGAGGACTCGATGCCAAGGACCAGCGGCTGGTCGATGTGCTGGGTGCGGTTCATGGGCGGCCTGCTTCCCGGGGCTCAGGGGTGTCGGGGGTGTTGGCTGCGCCTGGCGCGTTCGCTGCGGCGTCCAGCCGGAGGCGCATGATCAGGGCGTCGACGCCGTCGCGGTAGTACCGGGGGCGGACGTGGATCTGTTCAAAACCGAAGCGGCGGTACAGCTGCTGGGCCCGGGGGTTGTCCGCGCGGACTTCCAGCAGCACGTCTTCGGCGTGCCGCAGCCGGCTTTCCCGGATGAGTTCGGTGAGGAGGGCAGAGCCGATGCCCTTGCCTTCCTGCTCCGGGACCACGGCGATGGTCTGGACATCCGCGATCGGCTCGATGCACATCAGTCCGGCGTAGCCCACAATGCGCCCGGCATGTTCGGCGACCAGGTAACGTCGCGTTTCCGCCTGCGCCAGCTCATCAAGGAACATCGGCAACGGCCAGGCGTCCATCGGAAACAGCCGCCGCTCGAGTTTGTGCACTGCCGGGATGTCAGCGGCGGTCATGTCCCGCAGCGCTATTCCGCCGGGCAACGACGCCGGCACAGCGTCCGACCCGCTCACAGCGCCCGCTTCCGGGGGCCGGGAACCTGGGCGTCGGACTCGCGCAGGTAGAGCGGGGTCGAGTCGAGCAGCTGCTCCCCGGCGGCGAGCCGGGCGAGCGCAAACTGGCCCAGCGAGAGCGCCTCCGGCTGGCGCGAGCTGAATTCGGGGACTGCCTTGACGGCGTCGGCGTAAATCCCGGCACCGGCACCGTAGACGGGGAGATCCGGAAGATCGGCGGCGAACCCCACATGCGGCCCGTCGAGCAGTGCGGGGAGCTGCCCTCCGGCCAAGGCGTAGCGGGCCCAGTAGACCTCCTTGCGCCGCGCGTCCGTGGCCACGATGAACTCCGGCGCGGCGTCGACGGACTCGGCGACCTCGAGGGCGACGGCGTCCAGGCTCATCAGCCCGTACAGGGGCTTGCCCCAGACGAAGGCGAGCGTACGGGCCGTGACAATGCCGGAGCGCAGTCCGGTGAAGGGGCCGGGGCCCACCCCCGTGACAATTGCGTCGACGTCGTCCCCGCTCAGTCCTGCCTCGGCGAGGAGCCTTTCGATTCCCGGGGCAAGGACCTCAGCGTGGCTCCGGGTGTCCTCGGTGGCAAAGCTGCCCACCACTGACTCCGGGGCATCATCGGAGACGAGTGCGGCACTCGCCACGGCCGAGGTGTCGATTGCGAGGATCAGCATCAGGAGTTCCGTTCCGTTGGCTCAGGCAGGGGTCCGGCCGCGGTCCCGGGCAGGGCCCCGGGCTCGGTCCCGGGCAGGTCCGGCGGGTTGACCCAGCGCGGACCGTAGCCGCGGATAACCACGGTGCGGGGCTCGTCGTCGTCCTCGGTGTCGAAATCAAGAGTCTCCGCGTGCGAGGCATCAGCGTGTCGGGTGGGGGCAGCCGGAGTGGGGCCGCCGAGGGCATCCCTGCTGGCGCAGCCGAGGGTGCGGACCAGGTCCACCTCGAGCCGGCTGTCGCTCAGGTGCTCCACCCGTCCGCGGCCCCACTCCACCACGGTCACGGCGCTGTCCATGGTGTTTTCCAGGTCGATGTCGTCGATCTCGGCGGCGGACCCGAGCCGGTAGGCGTCCACATGCACCAGGTCCGGGCCGCCCGGCCGAGGCCCGTCGGGCAGGTTCGGGTGGATGCGGACCAGCACGAAGGTGGGTGAAATGATCCCGGCGCGGACGCCCAGACCTTCCCCGAGCCCCTGCGCGAACGTGGTTTTCCCCGCTCCCAGTTCGCCGGTGAGAATCAGCAGATCCCCGGCCTCCAGCGTGGTGCCGAGGCCCGCGGCGAGGGCGTGCGTCTGGTCCGCGGTCCGGACTTCCAGCGTCCGCTCCCACTCCGGGGCGCTCACTGCCGCTGCTCCCCGCTGCGGCGGGGCGCCTCGTTCCGGGGCTCCTCGTTCACGGGCTCCTCGTTGATGTAGCGGCGCGGTACCCGTGGACTGATCCGGGTGACGATTTCGTAGTTGTTGGTGCCGGCGGCCCTGGCCCAGTCCTCTGCCGTCGGCCCGCCGTCGGCGCCGTTGCCGAACAGCACAGCCTCGGCGCCGAGCACGCTGCGGCCGCCGGCGGAGACTTTCAGGGGTCCCAGGTCGATCACCATCTGGTCCATCGCGATCCGGCCCACCACCGGGTAGGTCACGCCCTCCACCCGGACGGGCCCGCCGGTGGCGATGCGTGGAACGCCGTCGGCATAGCCCAGCGGAATGAGCGCGAGAGTGCTGGGGCCACCGGTGCGGTAGTTCAGTCCGTAGGAGACGCCCTGGCC
Organism: Arthrobacter sp. UYCu723; assembly: GCF_054059215.1. Classification (NCBI taxonomy): domain Bacteria; kingdom Bacillati; phylum Actinomycetota; class Actinomycetes; order Micrococcales; family Micrococcaceae; genus Arthrobacter; species Arthrobacter sp. UYCu723. The sequence continues at coordinate 2,788,476 of NZ_JBSSBW010000001.1, read as the reverse complement.
GGCGGGCACGTCCTTGCAGTGCGAGACGACCGTGCGGAGCGTCATGGCGGGGCGCAGGCCCAGCTCTGCGGCGCTCTGCTCCTCGAAGGGTGACAGGCCGTACAGGCCCAGGCCCACCCGGACCAGGTCGAAATGCGTGTCGGGACGGGAAAGGGTGGCCGGAGTGTTTGCCAGGTGCCGCACCTCGGGGTCGACGCCCGCGTCCCGGGCGATCGCGAGAACCTCCCGGAAGGCCGCAAGCTGCTCATCGGTTTCGGGCCGCTCGGGTTCGTCTGCGACGGCGAGGTGGGAGAAGATGCCCACCACCCGCAGCAGGCCCTGGTCCTGGTACTCCATGGCTTCGCCGACGAGGCTGTCCCAGGCATCCAGGGTCGCGCCATTGCGGCCGAGTCCGGTGTCCACCTTCAAGTGGATCCGGGCCGGCCGCTCCTGCTCGCGGGCCGCCGTCACAATCCGCTGGAGCTCCCAGCCGGAGCAGCCGATGTCGATCCCGGCGGCCACGGCGGCGGCGAAGTTGCTCTCGGGGGTGTGCAGCCACGCCAGCAGCGGGGCCTCGATACCGGCCGCCCGCAGGGCCAGGGCCTCGGAGATGTGGGCCACGCCCAGCCAGCTGGCGCCGGCGCTGAGGGCTGCGCGGGCAACGGGGACGGCGCCATGGCCGTAGGCATCAGCCTTGACCACCGCCATGACCTGCGCGGGCGAGGCCACGGCGGCGAGGTGCCGTACATTGTGCCGGATGGCTTCGAGGTCTATTACTGCCGAGCGTTCCTCGGCGAAGGCCGGCGCGGCGTGTGAAACGGACCGGAAATCGCCTGTAGCTGCTGGGTAAGTCACTTAACGATTCTAGGGGCGGCAACGCATCCGGCTTAATTCGGGCGGTTGCACCTCGCCCGCGTCCCCCGCCGACAAGAGTGGACATGCCCTCCCCGCACTAAGGACATGCCCATTGTTCCCGCCAGGGACTGGGCACAATGGAATCATGTCCACGCCACGGCCCGGGCGGAGGGCATGTCCAGCGCTCGCGCGCCGAGTCCAGGTTCACGCACCGCGTCCCCCGCCGACAGTGGACATGCCCTCCCCGCGCTAAGGACATGCCAATTGTTCCCGCCAGGGACTGGGCACAACGGAATCATGTCCACGCCACGGCCCCTGGCGGAGAGCATGTCCAGCGCTCGCGCACCGAGTCCAGGTTCACGCACCGCGTCCCCCGCCGACAGTGGACATGCCCTCCCCTCGCTAAGGACATGCCCATTGTTCCCGCCAAGGACTGGGCACAACGGAACCATGTCCACGCCACGGCCCGGGCGGAGCGCATGTCCACCGGCACGGTGCGCGGCTGTGCGCGGCCGCAGCCGGCCGGTGGATTCAGGCTAAGCGTCGGAGAGGTGCGCGATGGTCGCCGTCGCCCGCCGCTGCGCCTCCGCCGGCACGTCGCGGACGATTTCGTCCAGGAAGCAGTAGCGGCGCAGCCATTGGCTGCTCTGGCGTTCCTTCCTGGCGTTGGCGCGTTGCCACCAGTCGGCGATGTCGCCCCAGCCGGGCGCGGCGAGCGAACCGCCGACTTCCTGCACGGCCAGCGCGGCGCACAGGTTGGCGAAGCGCAGCCTGTCGCCGAGGGGCCAGCCCGCGAGGCAGCCGACGATGAAGGCGGCGCCGAAGCAGTCCCCGGCACCAGTCGGATCGTAAGCGGAGACCGGCAGGGACGGCACCCATTCCTCTTCGCCCGTTTCGGAGTCGACGGCCATGGCACCCTGAGGGCCCAGTGTCACCACGGCCACCGGCACCTTGTCCGCCAGCGAGTACAACGCCGACCACGGATTGTCCCGCCCGGTGAACGCCATCGCCTCGTGCTGGTTGGGCATGAAAGCGTGGAAGTACTGCAGGTTGTCCAGCCGCGTCGATGACCAGGCCCCGGTGGGATCCCAGCCGACGTCTCCGAACATGCGTACTCCGGCCTTGTGGGCGTCGAGGGCCCAGGGCTCCATCTCCTCGTCGAGCTCCGCGACGGCGGCGAGCGCGGGCGGCGGGCAGCCGATCAGCTGGGTGGAGGTCACCGGGGCCGGATGGCCGTGCGTGACCATGGACCGGTCCTGCTCCACGCTCAGCGACACCGTCACGGGAGAGTGCCAGCCCGGTACCCGCCGGGAAAGGGACAGGTCCACGTGCTCCTGCGCGGCCAGAATCTTCCAGTTGTAGTCACCGTAGCCGTCGTCACCGAAGGCGGCCGCAAGGCCGGTCCGCAACCCCAGCCGGGCCGCGGCGATGGCCTGATTGGCGACCCCGCCGGGGCAGCTGCCCATCCCGTCACTCCAGATTTCGGTGCCGGCAACCGGTGCGTGCGGCAGCCCGGTGAAGATGATGTCCTGGAACACGGTACCGGTCAGGAGCAGGTCGAAACCCTCCGCCGCCGGGGTACGGACGGAGGAAAGCGGGTCGAAGCGCCGCGTCGGAGTCGCGTCCATGTATGGCACACTACGCCGTCCCGGTACGGGTGGAAAGGCGCCCCGACGCCTGCGGAGCAGACATGAATAAGCAGGCACTAAAAAGGCAGGCATGAACAGGCAGGTGTGAATAGACTGTCCGCATGCGGCTCATGATTGCCGGCGGCGGCGGATTCCGGGTACCGCTGGTCTACCGGGCGCTTTGCTCCGGGCCTTTCGCCGGGCTGGTCCGGGAACTCGTGCTGTACGACGTCGACCCCGGCCGGCTGGCCGCGATCGACGCGGTGCTGGCCTCGCTGGCGGCGCGGCAGGCATCCGCCGGCTTCTTCCCCGGTAGCTTCCCGGCCGTCCGCGCCACTACCTCGCTGCCGGAGGCCCTCGACGGCACGGACATGGTGTTTGCCGCCATCCGCCCCGGCGGCACTGCCGGCCGGACCGCCGACGAGCGGATCGCCCTGGACCTGGGGCTGCTCGGCCAGGAGACAACGGGCGCCGGCGGCATCTCCTACGCACTGCGGTCCATTCCCAAAATGCTGGGGCTCGCCACGGAAATGCGGGACCGCTGCCCGGAGGCCTGGCTGCTGAACTTCACGAACCCGGCCGGCATGGTCACCGAGGCCCTGGTCCCGGTGCTTGGCCGCAAAGTGGTCGGCATCTGCGATTCCGCCAGCGGGCTCGCGCACCGCGCGGCTCGGGCGGCCGGCGTCGCGCTGCCCGAAGGCCGGCTCGACGGCGTCGGCTACTACGGACTCAACCACCTCGGCTGGCTCTACCGGCTGGAATCCGGCGGCCGGGACGCCCTGCCCGGGCTGCTGGCGGACGCCGCCGCCCTCTCCGGCTTCGAGGAAGGCAGGCTGTTCCGGCAGCTGTTTCTCGCCGAGCTGGGATGCCTGCCGAACGAGTACCTGCACTATTACTACGAGACCGGGCGCGCCCTGGCCGGAATCCGCTCAGCCGCCCAGACCCGGGGTGAGTCCATCGACCGGCAGCAGTCCGAGCTCTACCCGCGGCTTGCCGCCGCCGGAGCCGAGGCGTATCCGCTCTGGGAGGCCGCGCGCCGGTCCCGCGAGGAGGGGTACCTGGCCGAGGCCCGCCCGGCCGGCGAGCGCCGGGACGAGTCGGACCTCGCCGGCGGTGGCTACGAACGGGTGGCCCTGGCAGCGATGCGAGCCCTGTCCGGCGGCGGCGCGACGGACTTGATCCTGAACGCGCCCAACGCCGGGCCCGGCCCGGGCGATCTGGTCACTGCGATTCCGGGGCTGCCCGTGGACGCCGTCGTCGAGGTTCCCTGCAGGGTGACGCCCGACGGCGTGGTGCCGCTCCCGCAGCAGCCTCCGGCGCCCGCGCAGCTCGCTCTCATGCAACGGGTCAAGGACGTTGAACGGCACGTCGTGGAGGCCGTTTCGGACGGGCGACGGGAGGCCGCACTGGCAGCCTTCGCCCGGCATCCCCTCGTTGATTCGGACGCCCTCGGCGGCAAACTGCTCGCCGGCTATGAGGCCGCGTTCCCGGAGCTGCAGCAGCTCTGGCGCGGCGGCGGCAGTTGAAGCACCTGGCCGTTGCAGCGCCCGGCTGCCAAATCACCCGGCAGCTGATTCACCCGGCCGTCAGAGCCTGCGGTACATCACGTGCAGGCCAACGTAGCCAAGCCGCGGATGGTGGAAAGCTTCCGGAATCGTCGCGAGAACCTCGAAGCCCATGGACGTCCAGGCGGCGACGGCGCGGACGTTGCTTTCCACCACGGCGTTGAACTGCATGGCCCGGAAACCGGCGGCGCGGGCGGCGTCCAGCGAGTAGGCGCACAGGGCCCGGGCCACGCCTTTGCCCCCGTGGGCCGGGTGGACCATGTAGCCGGCGTTGGCGACGTGGCTTCCGCCGCCGCCCTGGTTGGCGTGCAGTTCGCCGGTGCCGAGGACCACGCCGTCGAGCCGGCCGCGGCCGACCGCCACAAAAGTCTGCCCCGGGGCCTGCTTGAACCACCGTTCATGGGCCTGGTCCTGAGTGGTGTCCAGGTCCCAGGTAAACGTCTCCCCCGCCCCTGACGACGGGCTCCAGGATCTCCCAGATCGCCGGCCAGTCCTGGTCGGAGGCCTCCCGGATGTCCCACGCGGCCACGGTTGGTTCAGCTTCTGCGTTCGTACTCACAGCCGCCACGTTAGCAGCAGGCGGGGACCGGTGACCGGCGCCGCGAAAACGCCGGTGAATCCGCGGGAACTTCAGGAGTAGTGTTTTATCGAAACGCAGTTCCGGCAGCGCCGTTCAGGCTCTGGCCAAAGGCCCTGGTCAAAGACCCTGGCCAAAGGCCCTGGGCGACAGAGGAGGGAAGAGGGATGTCACTGGTCCGCCGTGTCGCCTTCCTGTCCCTCCATACTTCACCCATGGAGCAGCCCGGTTCCGGCGACGCCGGGGGCATGAATGTGTACATCCGGGCGCTGGCCGCAGCCCTCGCGGAGACCGGCGTCGAGGTGGAGATCTTCACAAGGTCCACCGCCGCCGGGCAGGCCGCCGTCGAGCACCCGACCCCGGGAGTCTGCGTCCACAACGTCCTGGCCGGCCCGCCGCGGAAGCTGCCCAAGGAAGAGCTGCCCGAACTGCTGCACAGCATGGTGGCCGAGATTGACAGGATCCGCCAGCTCCAGCCGCACGGCCGCTACGACGTGATCCATTCGCACTACTGGGTCTCCGGCGTGGCCGGTCTCGAGCTCGCCCGGTTGTGGGGGGTGCCGCTGGTGCACACCATGCACACCATGGCCAAGGTGAAGAACCTGCTGCTGGAATCCGGTGAGCAGCCGGAACCGCGCCGGCGCGAGGACGGCGAGCACCGGATCGTCGACGGCGCCACCCGGCTCATCGCCAACACCGGCACCGAGGCCGCGGAGCTCGTCTCCCACTACAACGCGGACAACGACCACATCGATGTGGCCCCGCCGGGCGTGGACCTGGGCGTGTTCACCCCCGCCTTCCGGAGCCGGGCCCGGGCGGACCACGGTGTGCCGCCGGGCCGCTTCCATCTGTTGTTCGCCGGACGGATCCAGCGGCTCAAGGGGCCCCAGATCCTGATCAAGGCAGCCGCCGTGCTCCGGGCCCGCCGCCCGGACATCGAGCTGCAGCTGACCATCGTGGGCGCGGTGAGCGGGGCCAAGGATTTTGACCTGAAATCCTTGATCAGCTCCGCCGGGATGGACGACGCCGTCACCCACCATCCGCCGGTCAGCGCACCGGAGCTCGCCGGCTGGTACCGTTCGGCCGACGTCGTGGTGATGCCCTCCTACAGCGAATCCTTCGGCCTCGTGGCCCTCGAGGCCCAGGCCTGCGGGACGCCGGTGGTCGCCACCAAGGTGGGCGGACTCTCCCGGGCGATCTTCGACGGACGCACGGGCCTACTGGTGGAGGGCCACAAACCCGGTGACTGGGCGGACGCGCTCGAGTCGCTGTACGACGACCCTGCCACGCGCGAGGATATGGGCCGGGCCGCGGCCCTGCACGCCCAGGGCTTCGGCTGGCAGCGCACCGCCGCCATCACGCTGGAGAGCTATCACACCGCGTTGAGCCAGTATTTTGGAAACCTGACCATCCCGGTGGGCCACCCGCCCGCAGCCGGGGCAACCGGCCGGTAACTCCCGGCCCGCCACCACTGGCCGGAACACCCACCGATGCCACGAGCCGAAGGACAACGATGTCTGAAAACACCCTGCCGGAAGACCTCGCCGCCGCAGCCCCTGCCGTCCTGAGCGATCTGGAGATCGCCCGGCGGGCCACGATGCGGCCGATCGAGGAGATCGCAGCCGCGGCCGGCATCAACGCCGACGCACTGGAGTTCTACGGCCGCTACAAGGCCAAGATCGATCCGGCAAAGCTCCATGCGTCCCAGGGCGGCGGCCCGGCCCATGCTGCCGGCAAGGTGGTGCTGGTCTCCGCCATGTCCCCCACTCCTGCCGGCGAGGGCAAGTCCACCACCACCGTGGGGCTGGCGGACTCCCTGGCCAGGGCCGGCCACAAGGTCATGATCGCCCTGCGCGAGCCCTCTCTGGGGCCCATCCTGGGCATGAAGGGCGGCGCCGCGGGCGGCGGCTACTCCCAGGTGCTGCCGATGGATGAGATCAACCTGCACTTCACCGGCGACTTCCACGCGATCACCTCCGCGAACAACGCCCTGATGGCGCTCGTGGACAACCACATCTTCCAGGGCAACGAGCTGAACATCGACCCACGCCGGATGACCTTCAAGCGGGTGCTGGACATGAACGACCGGTCCCTCCGCGAGGTCGTGATCGGCCTCGGCGGCCCGGCGCAGGGCATACCGCGGCAGGATGGCTTCGACATCACCGTGGCGTCCGAAATCATGGCCGTGTTCTGCCTCGCCACGGACCTCGCCGACCTCCGGGAGCGGCTGGGCCGGATCACCTTCGGCTACACCTACGACCGGCAGCCGGTCACCGTGGCGGACCTCGGCGTCCAGGGCGCCCTGACCATGCTGCTCAAGGACGCGATCAAGCCCAACCTCGTGCAGACCATCGCCGGCACGCCCGCGCTGGTGCACGGCGGCCCGTTCGCCAACATCGCGCACGGGTGCAACTCCCTGATCGCCACGCAGACAGCGCGCAGCCTGGCGGACATCGTCGTCACCGAGGCCGGCTTCGGCGCGGACCTGGGTGCCGAGAAGTATATGGACATAAAGGCGAGGGTGGCCGACGTCGCGCCGTCCGCCGTCGTGGTGGTGGCGACCATCCGGGCGCTCAAGCTGCACGGGGGCATCGCCAGGGACCAGCTCAAGGAACCGAACGTCGAGGCGCTGGCCGCCGGCGTCGCCAACCTCCAGCGGCATGTCCGCAACGTGGAGAAGTTCGGTATCACGCCGGTGGTGGCGATCAACAAGTTTGCCACCGACACCCAGCAGGAGCTCGACTGGCTGCTCGACTGGTGCGCCGCGGAGGGCGTGCAGGCGGCCGTGGCCGATGTCTGGGGCCACGGCGGGGGCGGCGACGGCGGCGACGAACTCGCAGCCAAGGTGGCCGCAGCCATCGACGCGCCGCACACGTTCCGGCACCTGTACCCGCTGGGAATGTCGGTGGAGGACAAGATCCGGACCATCGTGCAGGAAGTCTACGGGGCCGACGGCGTGGACTTCTCCGTGCCGGCGCTCAAGCGGCTCGCCGAGATCGAGAAAAACGGCTGGTCCGGATTCCCCGTCTGCATGGCGAAGACCCAGTATTCCTTCAGCGACGATGCGAGCAAGCTCGGCGCCCCGAAGGGCTTCACCGTGCACGTCCGCGACCTCATCCCCAAGACTGGGGCCGGCTTCATCGTCGCGCTCACCGGCGCCGTCATGACCATGCCCGGGCTGCCCAAGGTCCCCGCGGCGATGCGGATGGACGTCGACGCCGACGGCAACCCCGTCGGCCTCTTCTAGCCCCGCCCGTCCCGCCCTGCCCCCGCCCCCTTTGCCCTATCACTTTGGGTTGCCATTCGGGGCGTTTGGCGACCACAACTGATAGCGCAACGGGTGAGGGAGCGGCCGGGGAGGACAGGTCGAGGGGCCGCTGTGGATAACGTCAGCGGTGCTGACGCAGTCGGACAAGAATGGGCCGCATGCACCCATCATCGACCCTGCCGCCCCACCTTTCCACAGCCCCGTTCACTGTCTATGAGGCGAGGGCTTCGAGTCTAAGCAGTGCCCGGCTCCGTTCCTCCGACCTCACCTCGGCCGGCCGGTTGCTGTATCTGCCCACCGGTTGGGACTATGAGCTGCGGAGTCTGGCGAGAGCACTCTCGGCTGCGACGCCCGGCGCGTGGATTTCGCACCTGACCGCTGCGGCACTGCTTGGGCTATGGCTGCCCTCCCGGTACCGCGGCTGCCGGGAACTGCATCTCAGCAAGCCCAAAGCGTTGCCGCCGGTCCGGCGTCAAGGCGTCGTGGGTCATACCGTCCTTGCCTTCGACGACGAGCTTATGGTCCTGGACGGCATCCGGATTTCAACTCCGGCCCGGACCTGGCTGGACCTTGCCCGCATCCTCCCTCTTGAGGATCTCGTGGCGGCGGGAGACCAACTGGTGCGTAGACCCCGCCCCGAGTTGGAGGGCCGCATGGAGCCGTGGGCAACGGTTCCCCGGCTGAAGGCGATGCTGACGCGGCACCCGAAGCTCAAGGGAATCGTGAAGGCACGCGAGGCGACGGCGCGGATCCGTGCCGGTGCCGACTCGGCGCCGGAGACGTTTCTGCGCCTGGCGTTGGCCACCGCCGGGCTGCCTGAGCCGGAGTTGCAGGTCCGGGTTGTGCCGGGTGATCCCTATTCCCCTGCCGCGGACCTCGGCTACCGCCAGCAGCGGGTTGCCGTCCAGTACGACGGCGGCCACCACCTGACGCGCGAACAGCAGTCCCGGGACAACCGCCGCGACGAATCGTTCAACTCTGCCGGCTGGCGCTACTTCAAGTTCAACGCCGACGATCTGGCAGATGACTTCCGCGGCGCGGCCCGAAGAGTCCGCCACGCCCTCCGTCCCCGTTAAACACCGGTTGCCCTATCACTTGCAGCGGCCAAGCCGAGGCTTTGGGGACCGCAAGTGATAGGGCAACCGGGGGGAGGTGAGGTTTAGCGCTCCACGTCGCCGCGGATGAAGGCCTCGACCTTTTCGCGGGCGAGGTCGTCGTTGAACTGCTCCGGCGGGGATTTCATGAAGTAGCTCGAGGCCGAGAGCAGCGGGCCGCCGACGCCTCGGTCCAGGCCGATCTTGGCGGCGCGGATGGCGTCGATGATCACGCCGGCGGAGTTGGGTGAGTCCCAGACTTCCAGCTTGTACTCCAGCGAGACGGGGGCATCGCCGAAGTTGCGGCCCTCGAGGCGGACGAAGGCCCACTTGCGGTCGTCGAGCCACTGCACATAGTCCGACGGGCCGATGTGCACGTCGCGCGGCGCAATGTCGGCTTCCACGTTGGAGGTCACGGCCTGCGTCTTGGAGATCTTCTTGGACTCGAGGCGGTCGCGCTCCAGCATGTTCTTGAAGTCCATGTTGCCGCCGACGTTCAGCTGGTAGGTGCGGTCCAGCGTGACGCCGCGGTCTTCGAAGAGCTTGGCCATGACGCGGTGCGTAATGGTGGCACCGATCTGGCTCTTGATGTCGTCGCCCACGATCGGGACGCCGGCGGCGGTGAACTTGTCCGCCCATTCCTTGGTGCCGGCGATGAAGACCGGCAGGGCGTTGACGAAGCCCACACCGGCGTCGATCGCGGCCTGGGCGTAGAACTCGGCGGCTTCCTGGGATCCGACGGGCAGGTAGCAAACCATGACGTCGACCTTGGCGTCCTTGAGGACCTGGACGACGTCGACCGGTTCCTCGGCGGACTGCTCGATGGTTTCGAGGTAGTACTTGCCGAGCCCGTCGAGGGTCGGGCCGCGCTGGACGGTGACGCCGGTCGCGGGGACATCGGCGATCTTGATGGTGTTGTTTTCGCTGGCCCCGATGGCGTCGGCGAGGTCGAGGCCCACCTTCTTGCCGTCGACGTCGAAAGCGGCCACAAACTGCACATCGTTGACGTGGTACTTGCCGAACTCCACGTGCATCAGACCCGGGATCGTGGCCTGGGGGTCAGCGTCCTGGTAGTACTGGACGCCCTGGACCAGCGAAGCGGCACAGTTACCTACGCCGACGATTGCAACACGAATCGGATTAGAAGACACGGAACTCCTTTGAGAACAAACTTCATGTGCCCGGCGCGGACGCACGCTGATGTGCGACGGCGGCAGGCGGGCACGGCGCCATACGGCGCCCTTAGCATTCTAAGTCAACGGCGCCGGGGCCGAAGTTGTTCCCGGCGGCCCCGGCGCCTCTGTTACGAGGGTCAGCCCGCTACTTCTGGGCCCAGAGGTTGATGTCTGACTCTACGGCGAACTCGTCGATCGACGTGAGTTCCTCGGCCGTGAAGCCGAGCGTGTTGATGGCGGACAGCGTGTCCTCGAGCTGCCGGACACTGGAGGCTCCGACGAGCGCGGACGTGACGGACGTGCCCTTGCTTTGTTCCCGCAGGATCCACGCGATGGCCATCTGCGCCAGTGACTGCCCCCGGCTCTCCGCGATCCGCTGCAGCCCGCGCACGCGGTTCAGTTTGTCCTCGGTGATCATCGCTTCGTCCAGGGACTTGTCCTGGGCGGCGCGGGAATCGGCCGGGATGCCGTTGAGGTACCGGTCGGTGAGCATGCCCTGCGCCAGCGGGGAGAACGCGATGGAGCCGGCGCCCACCTGCTCCAGTACCTCGTACAGGTTGGGGCTGCCGTTTTCGGTCCAGCGGTTCAGCATGGAGTAGCTGGGCTGGTGGATCAGCAGCGGGGTGCCGAGTTCCTTCAGGATCCGGGCCGCCTCCAGGGTCTGCTCCGGGGTGTAGGAGGAGATGCCGGCGTAGAGGGCCTTGCCGGAGCGGACGGCCTGGTCCAGGGCACCCATGGTCTCTTCCATCGGCGTCTCCGGGTCCGGGCGGTGGCTGTAGAAGATGTCCACGTAGTCCAGGCCCATCCGGTTCAGCGACTGGTCCAGGCTGGCGAGCAGGTATTTGCGGGAACCCCACTCTCCGAACGGGCCCGGCCACATGTTGTAGCCGGCCTTGGTCGAGATGATGAGCTCGTCCCGGTACGGGGCGAAGTCGTCCCGCAGGTGGCGGCCGAAATTGGTCTCGGCCGAGCCGGCCGCAGGGCCGTAGTTGTTGGCCAGGTCGAAGTGGTTGACGCCGAGGTCGAACGCGCGGCGCAGGATGGCCCGCTGCGTCCCGAAGGGCTTGTCATCGCCGAAGTTGTGCCACAGGCCCAGCGAGATGGCCGGGAGCTTCAGGCCGCTGCGTCCCACGCGGCGGTAGGGCATGGAGTCATATCGGCTATCAGCCGCAACATAAGTCATACGTACTATCCTGTCTTATTCGAACACTTATTCGGAACACTTAGTCGGAGACAACAGCGGCACTGTGGCCTGGAAGAACGAGCTGGCCGGCGGAGACGGCGTCGAGCACGGCGCCGTCGTCCGTGGCCAGCAGCAGGGAGGTCCCGCGGACGGCGACCCGGCGCGGCTCGGCGGAGAAGTTCATCGCCACCTGGACCCGGCCGCGCCGCAACAGGAGCCAGCCTTCTGTTTCACTGAAGTCCACCGCGGTGTCCCCGAAGCCGGGACCGGCGAGCTCCGGTGTCGAGCGGCGCAGCGCGATCAGGGCCCGGTAGAGCTCCAGCAGCCGGGCGTGGTCCCCGTCCGCGGCCTCGGACCAGTCGAGCTTGGAACGCTTGAACGTCTCAGGATCCTGGGGATCAGGCACGACGGCGGGGTCCCAGCCCATGCGCTCGAATTCCTTGATGCGGCCTTCGGCGGTGGCCTTGCCGAGTTCCGGCTCCGGGTGCGAGGTGAAGAACTGCCACGGTGTGCTGGCCCCGTATTCCTCGCCCATGAACAGCATCGGGGTGAAGGGCGAGGTCAGGGTGGCGACGGCGGCGAGCGCCAGCTGCCCGTAGCCCAGCGACTGGGACAGCCTGTCACCGGTGGCCCGGTTGCCGATCTGGTCGTGGTTCTGGCTGCACACCACGAGGGCCGCGGGATGGACCAGGGCCGTATCGATGGGCCGGCCGTGATGCCGCTCCCGGAAGCTGGAGTAGCTGCCGTCGTGGAAGAACCCCGAGCGCAGGACCTTGGCCAGCGCCCCGAGCGATTCGAAGTCTGCGTAGTAGCCCGTGGCCTCACCGCTGACGTTGACGTGGACGGCATGGTGGAAGTCATCGCTCCACTGCCCGGCCAGTCCGTAGCCGTTGACGTCCCTCGGGTAGAGCAGCCGCGGATTGTTCAGGTCGGATTCGGCGATCATGGTGGCCGGGCGCCCGGTCTCCGCGGACACTTTGTCCGCGAGGGTGCCGAACTCCTCCAGCAGGTGGACCGCCCGCTCGTCCTTGAAGGCGTGCACGGCATCGAGGCGCAGCCCGTCCACGTGGTAGTCCCGGAGCCACATGGCCGCGTTGTCCAGAATGTACTCACGCACGACGTCGGAGCCGGGGCCGTCCAGGTTGACGGAGTCGCCCCAGGTGTTGCCCTCCCCCGATTTGAGGTACGGCCCGAACCTCGGGAGGTAGTTCCCGCTGGGGCCGAGGTGGTTGTAGACCACGTCCTGGATGACGCCGAGGCCGGCAGCATGGGCCGCGTCGACGAAGCGCTGATACGCGGCGGGTCCGCCGTAGCCCTCGTGCACGGCATACCAGAGCACACCGTCGTAGCCCCAGTTGTGGGTGCCGTTGAAGCCGTTGACCGGCAGCAGTTCCACGAAGTCGACGCCGAGCCCGGCCAGGTAGCCCAGCTTCCCGGCGGCCGCGTCCAGGGTGCCCTCGGGGGTGAAGGTGCCCAGGTGCAGCTCGTAGATCACGGCGCCTTGCAGCCCGCGTCCCTGCCACTGACCGTCTGCCCACTGGTGGCCGGCGGCGTCGAAGGTCCGCGAGAGGGAGTGGACGCCTTCGGGCTGGCGCCGCGACCGCGGGTCCGGCAGCGGCGTGGTGTCCCCGTCGAGGAGGTAGCCGTAGTCCACCTCGCCGGCGGCGGGAGCGCCGGCGGCTGTCCACCAGCCGCCGCGCGCCCCGCCGCTGCGGTCCATGGGGTACTTCCGGCCGTCAGCGAGCAGCGTGACCGCCTGCGCTTCCGGCGCCCAGAGATCGAAGCGTACGCTTCCGTGTGCAGGCAAGGTCATGGCATTCTTCCGTTCCCCATGTCGGTGTTCAAGGAGTGCTTAGGCGCCGGGCACCAGCAGGGCGACCGGGTAGCTCGCCAGGATCTGTCCCACGTTCACCTGACCCGGACCGAAGGAACGGCCCGTCAGCTCGTCGGTCATGGCGGCGGCCAGGCTGATGGCGGTGTCCTGCCAGCCGCCCTTGTGCCCCAGCCCGCGGGGCAGCCGGGTCGCGAGCGTGAGCGCCCCTACAGTGCCGGCGCCCCGGTTGAAGGCCAGCAGGTGCTCTGCCGCCGCCCCGGTGGCCGTGACCGGCGCGTAGCCGGCGAACAGTTCCGGCCGGTCCCGGCGCAGGCGCAGCGCCCGCGAGGTCACCAGCAGCTTCGCCGTTTCGTCGAGGAACGACGCCGGCCGCTCGCCGGCGTCGAGCGCGGCAAGGGCGCGCTTCGGGGCGTCGAAGCTGAACGGCCTGCGGTTGTCCGGATCGGTCAGCGATCGGTCCCAGAATTCCGTGCCCTGGTAGACGTCCGGGACCCCGGGCATGGTCAGCTGCACCACCTTGGCGCCCAGGGAATTGGCGGCGCCGTACGGTTCCAGCAAAGCCACCAGCGCCTCCAGTTCAGCGCGGACGGCTGCGTTGTCGAAGGCCGCGTCGACGGCGGCGGAGAGCTTTTCCTCAAAGCCCGTGTCCGGGTCCGTCCAGTTGGTCGAGTTGCCGGCCTCGCGGGCGGCCTTCCGCGCGTAGGACTGCAGCCGGTCCCGGTCCGCGGGCCATGCTCCGGCGATGGCCTGCCACAGCAGATTCGCCAGCGGGCCGTCGGGCAGCGGAGCGAGTTCCTGCAGCCGGGCCAGGGACGCTTTCCATTCCGGGGCCAGTTCCGCGAGCACCGAAATCCGGGCGCGGGTGTCCTCGCTGCGTTTCGTGTCGTGCGTGCTGAGGGTGGTCATGGACAGCGGCAGCTCCGCCTGGCGGCGGGCCATCCGGTTGTGGAACTCCTCCGGCGTCACGGCGAACTCCGTGGGATCCGCCCCGACTTCGGTCAGGGTGCCCAGCCGGGTGTAGCGGAAGAACGCGGTGTCTTCGACCCCCTTGGCCATCACCATCCCGGAGGTCTGCTGGAAGCGGCACCCCAGCTCCGCGCCGGCTTCAGGACCAGCATCCAGCAGCAGCGGCAGGAGCACGCCGACGGCGCCTTCCAGGTCGGGGCGGCGGCGGACCGCGAGTTCGCAGGATTCCTTGAGGACGTCTGCACCCTCCGGCAGGTAGCTGCGGTACACCGGGAACGCCGCGATGATTTCGGACAGCGCGTCGGCGGCCGCCTCGACCGTGAGGCCCGCATCGGCCGGCACCAGACGGGCCAGCCGGAGCATCTCGGAATGCAGGATCCCGTCCGTGATCCTCCGCTTGGTGCCGTGGATCATGTCCGCGTAGTCCGCGAGGCCACCGCGCAGCTCGGTGTCCAGCGCATCGAGGGCGCCCTGGCCGGCGGGGTCGATGAAGACCCGGTCCACGTCCGCCAGGGCGTCGTAGCCGGTGGTGCCCTCGCACTCGAAGCCGGCCGGGAGCACCTCCCCGGGCTCGAGGATCTTCTCGACCAGCAGGTAGCTGCCGCCGGTGACGTCCCGGAGCCGGCGCAGGTACCCCGCCGGATCGGCCAGGCCGTCCGGGTGGTCGATCCGCAGCCCGTCCACCAGCCCCTCGCGGAACCAGCGCACAATCTCCCCGTGGGCCTCGTCGAAGACCTCCGGAACCTCGACCCGGATGCCGGCCAGGCTGTTGACCGCAAAGAACCGGCGGTAGTTCAGCTCGTTGTCCGCCCGGCGCCAGCCGATCAGCTCATAGTGCTGCCGGTCGTGGACCTCGCGGGGGTTGTCGCCCTCGGCGTGGCTGCCCTCGGCGAGCGGGAAACGGTGGTCGTAATACCGCAGCTCCCCGTCCCGTACCTCCAACGCGTCAAGGTCGGAGTCCTCGCCCAGCACGGGGATCCGGATGCGGCCGCCGCCAAAGTCCCAGTCGACGTCGAACGCCGGGGCGTAGCGGGACTGCTGTCCCTCCTTGAGGAGGGACCACCACCACGGGTTCTGGGCGGGCGTGGCCACCCCAACGTGGTTGGGCACGATGTCCACGAGCACGCCCATACCGGCCTCCCGGGCGGCCCGGGAGGCTGCGATGAGCCCCCCGGCGCCGCCGCGGTCGGGGTCGACGGCGGAAGGGGCGGTGACGTCGTAGCCGTGGTCCGAGCCCTTCTCCGCCGTCAGGATCGGTGAGAGGTAGATCCAGTCCACGCCCAGCGATTTCAGGTAGGGCACTGTCTCGGCGGCATCCTGAAGCGTGAAGCCGGACCGTATCTGCAGCCTGTACGTCGAGACGGGCGTCCTCATGAAGCGGATCCCTTCCGGGCTTTCGGTCCCTTCGCGGCCGGCTTCTTGGCCGAGGTGCCTTTCGATGCGGAGTCCTTCGGGGCTGTCGATTTCTTAGCCGGGGCGCCCTCCAACGCGGATTCCGCTGCGGGTTCCTTCGCGGAACCTTCCTTCGCTGGCGGGGCCTCGACGGGACCTCCGCTTGCGGGAACAGTCTCTGCGGGAACCTCGTCCTCCGAAGCCTCGGCCCTGGCGGCCAGGGACGCGGCTGCGGAGTAGTCCACCTCCACCTCGGGGCCCGAGTGGGCGCGAAGAACCACCAGGGACTTGGCCGCCAGCTTCAGCACGGATCCGGCCTTGAGCGGTTCATCGGTGTCGGCCTGGTCCGAGGTGTCCACCAGGACGTCCCAGAACCGCGAGTACTCGTCGGCCGGGAGCAGGAAGTCCACGTTGTCGTCGTGGGCGTTGAAGGTCAACAGGAAGCTGTCGTCCGTGATCCGGCGGCCGCGGGAGTCCTGTTCCTGGATGCCGTGGCCGTTGTAGAAGACTCCGATGGTCCGGCCAAAGCCGCCGTCCCAGTCCTCGGGGAGCATTTCCTTGCCGTCGGTGTTCAGCCAGACGATGTCCGGAAGTTTCTCGCCCTCGCCACGGCGGACCGGCCGGCCGTCAAAGAAGCGGCTGCGACGGAACGTGGGGTGGTCGTGGCGGATCTTATTGACCACAGCAGTGAACTCCACCAGGGGCTGGTCCACGGCGTCCCAGTGCACCCAGCTCAGTTCTGAGTCCTGGCAGTAGGTGTTGTTGTTGCCCTGCTGGGTGCGGCCCAGCTCGTCGCCGTGCAGGAGCATCGGGACGCCCTGCGAGAGCAGCAGCGTGGCGATGAAGTTGCGCTGCTGCCGGGCACGGAGGGTTAGCACCTTGTCGTCTTCGGTGTCGCCTTCAGCGCCGCAGTTCCAGGACCGGTTGTGTGACTCGCCGTCGTTGTTGCCTTCGCCATTGGCGTCGTTGTGCTTCTCGTTATAGGACACGAGGTCGCGCATGGTGAAGCCGTCGTGGGCGGTCACGAAGTTGATGGAGGCCACCGGGCGGCGGGCGGAGCTCTCGTACAGGTCCGCGGAGCCGGTGAGGCGGGAGGCGAACTCGCCCAGGGTCGAGGGTTCGCCGCGCCAGAAGTCGCGGACCGTGTCGCGGTATTTGCCGTTCCACTCGGTCCACTGCGGCGGGAAGTTGCCCACCTGGTAGCCGCCGGGGCCGACGTCCCAGGGCTCGGCGATGAGTTTGACCTGGGACACGATCGGGTCCTGCTGAATGAGTTCGAAGAAGGTGGACAGCTTGTCCACGTCGTAGAACTCGCGGGCCAGCGTGGACGCGAGGTCGAAGCGGAAACCATCGACGTGCATTTCCGTCACCCAGTAGCGCAGGGAGTCCATGAGCAGCTGCAGGGAGTGCGGGTGCCGGACGTTGAGCGAGTTTCCCGTCCCGGTGTAGTCCATGTAGTGCTTCAGGTCGTCGTCGACCAGCCGGTAATAGGCCGCGTTGTCGATGCCTTTGAAGGACAAGGTGGGGCCCAGGTGGTTTCCCTCGGCGGTGTGGTTGTAGACCACGTCCAGGATCACCTCGATGCCGGCCTTGTGCAGATCGCGGACCATGGCCTTGAATTCCTGGACCTGGTGCCCGACGTCGCCGGTGGAGCTGTAGGTGTTCTGCGGCGCGAAGAAGCCGATGGTGTTGTAGCCCCAGTAGTTGTTGAGGCCCTTCTCCACCAGGGTGCCGTCGTTGATGAACTGGTGGACGGGCATGAGCTCGATCGCGGTGATCCCGAGCTTCTTGAGGTGCTCGATCACGGCGGGGTGCGACACGCCGGCGTACGTGCCGCGCTGGTCTTCCGGGATCTCCGGGTGCAGCTCGGTGAGGCCCTTGACGTGGGCCTCATAAATGACCGACTCGTGGTACGGGATGCGCAACTGGCGGTCACCGTCCCAGTCGAAGAACGGGTTGATGACCACACCGTGCATGGCGTGCGGGGCAGAGTCGCTGTCATTGCGCGACGCGGGATCTCCGAAGTTGTAGGAGTAGAGCGCCGGGTCCCAGTCGATCTGTCCCTGGATTGCCTTGGCGTAGGGGTCCAGCAGCAGCTTGGTGGGGTTGAAGCGGTTGCCGTTCTCCGGCTCGTACGGGCCGTGGACGCGGTAGCCGTACTTCTGGCCGGGCTGGATCTGCGGCAGGTAGCAGTGCCAGACGTAGCCGTCGACCTCGGTCAGCTCGATCCGGGTCTCGCTCAGGTCGTCAGCCAGGAGACAGAGCTCCACCTTTTCAGCGCGTTCGCTGAACAGGGCAAAGTTCGTGCCTGTGCCGTCAAAAGTGGCTCCCAGCGGATAAGCCGTTCCGGGCCATACTTCCATGTGTTCTCCTCGTGCGGTGCGGACAATCTCTAGACAACACTACTGGTAAGTAGGGTTACCATCCCCGTCGGGGCGCTTGTCGGGGCGCTTCATGTGCCCCTGATTACCACTCCCGCAGCACCCCCGGGAGGGCCTGGGCGATGGCACTGGCGGTCACGGGTCCCCCGCAGGAGGCCCGGACTCCGGCGCGGCCGTGGAGGCTGGCGGCCATTGCGGCGATCGCCGCCCATCTTGCGTCGGGATCGATGCCACGTTCTCCGAAGTGCCCGACGTCGGCACCCAGTTGGGCAAGCAGCGCACCGATAACTCCTGCCATTACGTCGCCGCTGCCTGCCGTGGCGATCCAGGGCGTGCCCTCGGCCTGGCTGTAGAAGTCCTGGAAGGGGGAAGCAACGAGGGTGGTGGCTCCCTTGAGCAGCACCGTGGCTTCGGTCAGACCCGCAGCCCGCCGCACCGCGCTTAGCGTGGATGCTTCTACCGCCGAGCGGTCCAGGGCAACCCCGAGGCGCTGGAGCAGGGACGCCAGTTCGCCAGCGTGCGGTGTCAGGATCACTTGCGGGGCCAGCACATCAGGCAGGGCCGGCAATGCTCCGGCGTCGGCAATCGTCGGCAGGCCCGAGTCTGCGGCGTCGCGGGCGCGCTGAAACTGCTGCTCATCGGAGTCATCCAGCCCGGAGCCCACAAGCCAGGCCTGGACGTGCGTATCGGCCACGGTTCCGGCGCTGCACACAACCTCAGGGCACGCCTGGCGGACGAGATCTGCGACGTCCGGCGGCCCAAGGTAACGCACCATGCCGACGCCGGCTGCCAGGGCGCCCTTGCAGGCCAGCACAGCGGCGCCGGGATAAGCACCGGAGCCTGCGACCACCCCAAGCACTCCCCTGGAGTACTTGTGCGCCCGCCGTTCCGGGCGTGGCAGCAGGGCGGAAAGATCCTCGGCCTCAAGCCGTCGCAGGGCCGGCCACGGTAGCCCTGCTTCGATGCCGATGGGAATGACCTGTACGCGGCCGGCGAAGTCCGCTCCGGGGTCTGCCAGCAGACCGGCCTTGGCGGCGCCAAAGGTCACCGTGACATCGGCGGTGAGGACCGGGGCGTGCGCCTCTCCGGTGTCGGCGTCGACGCCGCTGGGAATGTCGCAGGCCACCACCAGCCCGGGACGGAACCGCTCCAGCTCTTCGATGAGGGCAGCCGCGGGTCCCGTGAGCCCGCCTTGGGCGCCCGTTCCGAGGACCGCGTCAATCACGACGCCGGTACGCGCGGCCGCCGCTGCAACTTCCGCGACGTTCGCGGGTGCCAGGCGAAGCACCCGCCCGCCGGCTCTTTCGAAGGCCGCGAGGCCTTCCGCGTGGGCGTCGCCCGCGGTGAGCACCGCCGTCGTCCGCATTCCACGGCCGGCCAGCAGCGCGGCGGCGAACAGTCCGTCGCCTCCGTTGTTGCCCTTGCCCGCGAGCACCGTCACGCCGGCGCCGTAAAGGCGCTCCCCGCGATGCCGCAGCTCACGGACCACGGCGTTGGCCAGCCCGTAGGCCGCCCGCTGCATCAGAACAGCGCCCGCACCTTTATCCAGGAAAGGCTGTTCAGCCTCGCGTATCTGGGTTCCGGTGTAGGCGCTGATCATGATTTCAATCCATTCACTGTCGCTGGGAAGTGCCTGGTTCTTCAGCCGGTTCTATGTCAACCTTCGGCGAGAACCGTCGCGGTGGCGATCCCGCCGTCGTGGCTCATCGAGAGGTGCCAGCGCTTGACGCCCTTCGACTCGGCCACGGCCAGCACGGTGCCCTTGACCTGGACCGTGGGGCCGTTCTGGTCCAGCCCGATCCAGCAGTCCTGCCAGTTCATGCCGGCAGGAGCCCCCAGGACCTTGGCCACGGCTTCCTTGGCGGCGAACCGGGCGGCCAGGGACCGCGTGTTCAGTTCGCGCTCGGCCGGCACGAACAGCCTGTCGCGCAGCCCGGGGGTGCGCTCCAGCTGCCGGCCGAACCGTTCAATGTCTACGACGTCTACGCCAATGCCAACAATCATGCGGCTATTCTACGGTCACGCTCTTGGCCAGGTTGCGCGGCTGGTCCACGTCGTAGCCCTTGGCGGAGGCGAGAGCGAGCGCGAAGATCTGCAGCGGGACGGTGCTGAGCAGCGGCGCCAGCAGCGTCGGCGTCTCCGGAATGTAGAAGACGTGCTCGGCGTAGGCCTTGACCGCCTCGTCGCCCTCTTCCGCGATCACGATGGTCTTGGCGCCGCGTGCCCGGACCTCCTGGATGTTGGAGACCACCTTCGCGTGCAGAGAATCCCGGCCACGCGGTGACGGGACCACCACAAAGACCGGCTGGCCCTCTTCGATCAGAGCGATGGGACCGTGCTTGAGTTCGCCGGCGGCGAAGCCTTCGGCGTGGATGTAGGCGAGCTCCTTGAGCTTGAGTGCACCTTCCATCGCGACGGGGAAGCCGACGTGGCGGCCCAGGAACAGTACGGACTTGGCGTCGGCCATGGAGCGGCCGAGTTCCTTGATCTGGCCCTCGTTGTCCAGGATCTGCTGGATCTTGGCCGGGATCTTCCGGAGGTCGGCCAGGATGTCCTTGATCTCGCCCTGGAACTTGTTGCCGCGCAACTGTGCCAGATACAGGCCCAGCAGGTAGGCGGCGGTGATCTGTGCAAGGAACGACTTGGTGGAGGCGACGGCGATTTCCGGTCCGGCGTGCGTGTAGAGGACGGCATCCGATTCACGCGGGATGGTGGACCCGTTGGTGTTGCAGATGGAGACCGTCTTGGCGCCTTGTTCCTTGGCGTAGCGGACGGCCATGAGCGTGTCCATGGTCTCGCCGGACTGGGAGATGGAGACGATCAGGGTGTTCTCGTCGACGATCGGATCCCGGTAACGGAATTCGTGCGAGAGCTCCACCTCGGTGGGGATCCGGCACCAGTGCTCGATCGCGTACTTCGCGACCTGCCCGGCGTAGGCGGAAGTGCCGCAGGCCAGGACGATGATCTTGTCTACGCTCTTGAGCAGCTGCGGGTCGATCCGGACTTCGTCCAGCGTCAGCTTGCCGTGGAGGTCGGAGCGGCCCAGCAGGGTCTGCAGCACGGCGTCCGGCTGGTCGTGGATTTCCTTTTCCATAAAGGACGGGAAGCCGCCCTTTTCCGCCGAGGCCGGGTCCCAGTCGACCTTGTATTCCTTGCCTTCGGCCGGTGCACCGTAGAAGTCGGTGATCTCCACGGAGTCGGCGGTGATGGTGACGATCTGGTCCTGGCCCAGCTCGACGGCGCGGCGCGTGTAGTCAATGAAACCGGAGACGTCGGAGCCCAGGAAGTTCTCCCCCTCGCCGAGGCCCACCACGAGCGGTGAGTTGCGGCGTGCCGCCACGACGACGTCGGGCTGGTCGGCGTGAACGGCGAGCAGGGTGAAGGCGCCGTCGAGGCGCTGGCAGGCAAGCTGCATGGCCTTGGTCAGGCCGCCCTTGGAGAGGTCGCCGTTCAGCTGGTTCCGGTAGATGTCGGCCAGCAGGGCGGCGGCAACCTCGGTGTCCGTCTCGGAGAGGAACTTCGCTCCCTTGCCCACGAGCTCCAGCTTGAGTTCGGCGAAGTTTTCGATGATGCCGTTGTGGATCAGCGCCAGCTTCCCGCCGTCGGCCAGGTGCGGGTGCGCGTTCTGGTCCGTCGGTCCGCCGTGGGTGGCCCAGCGGGTGTGACCGATGCCGGTCAAGGATTCAGGCAGCGGGTTGGCCTCGAGCTCTGCGATCAGGTTGCTCAGTTTGCCCGACTTCTTGCGCGAGGAAATGGTCCCGTCCGCCACGACGGCGATGCCCGCCGAGTCGTAGCCCCGGTACTCAAGGCGCCGCAAGCCCTCGAGGACAACGTCCAGGGCATTGTGTCCAGTATTTGTCCGGCCAGCGGAGTGGCCCACATATCCAACGATTCCACACATGGACTCAAGCCTAGCCGGTTTCCCGGACCGCCGACGTAGGATGAACCGGTTTGACAGCCATCCCGCTTCGGTCCGGCCGGGTGGTACGGACCCGTCCATTTCGCTCTCAGGCCGGTGAAGGGCAGAATCTCTAGGGTGACTTTGCAACGCAATGAAGCGAACGGCGACGGCGTCTCCCCGTTCGTGGAGCTGGACCGGCAGACCTGGTCCCGGCTCGCCGCCCAGATGGAGCAGCCCCTCAATGAAGAGGATGTGCTGCGCCTGCGGGGCCTCGGCGATCCGCTCGACATGAAGGAAGTCCGCGAGGTCTACCTCCCCCTGTCCCGGCTCCTGCACCTGTATGTGGAGGCGGCCGGCCAGCTGCACTCGGCAACCACCACCTTCCTTGGCGAGCAGACCCAGCGCACGCCGTTCGTGATCGGCGTCGCCGGCTCGGTTGCTGTGGGCAAGTCCACCATCGCCCGGGTGCTCCGGGAAATGCTCCGGCGCTGGCCCGGCACGCCCAACGTGGAACTCATCACCACGGACGGTTTCCTCTACCCGCTGGCCGAACTGAAGCGCCGCCAGCTGCTGGAACGCAAGGGCTTTCCTGAGTCCTATGACCGCCGGGCGCTGCTCCGCTTTGTGAGCGAAATCAAAGGCGGCGCCGAGGAAGTCCGGGCGCCGTGGTACTCCCACGTGACGTATGACATTGTGCCGGGCAGGGAAGTCGTGGTCCGGCGCCCCGACGTGCTGATCGTGGAGGGACTCAATGTCCTGGCACCGGCCCGGCCCAGGCACGATGGCCGGCAGGGCCTGGCGCTGAGTGACTTCTTCGACTTTTCCATCTATGTTGATGCCAAAACGAGCTACATCGAGGAGTGGTACGTGGACCGTTTCCGCAAGTTGCGCACCACGGCCTTCGCGCAGCCGGAATCCTACTTCCACCGCTACGCCACGCTCTCGGACGCCGAGGCCGAGCAGACTGCCCGGGATATCTGGAAGCGCATCAATGAGCCGAACCTGGAGGAGAACGTCCTCCCCACCCGGGGTCGGGCACAGCTGGTCCTCACCAAGGACGCCGACCATTCCATCCGCCGCATGCTTCTGAGGAAGGTGTAGCACAGGTGTGCCACGACGGCGCCGTCGTCCCGGCAGCCGTGCCGGACTCCGGCCAGGCAATCCCCAGCCGGCGAGCCTTCAGCCGCTTGTTCCTGGCCGGTTCCGGCCTGACGGCCCTCGCCGCGTGCGCCCCCGGAGCGCCCCAGCCGCCGTCGTCCGCCCCGGCCTCCGGCCTGGTGTCCAGCACGGCAGGCACGACGGCGACGCCGGCCCCCGGTGCCAGCGTGCCCCCGCCCGCCTCGGCCTCCGCAGCGGCCACCGCCGGCGAGCCGGTCCCGGGCAGTACGCCGACCACGGAGACGGCCCCGGCGGTCCGGGTGCCCACCGCACCGGTGGCCGCGGCAGCGCCGCAGCACTCGCTCAGTGATCCGGCGAGTCCGTGGGTGGTCGTCAACAAGCACCGCCCGCTGTCACCCTCCACCTACAAGCCGGCAGACCTCGTCCGGCCCGCCGTTCGCCTCGCGGTCTCCGGCGAAGCCGCACAGCTGAACAGCACGACGGCGGCAGCTGCGGAGAAGATGTTTGCGGCTGCGGCCGGGGCCGGCGTCACCATGACGCTCGCCAGCGGATACCGTTCCTATGCCACGCAAGCGGCCACCTACAACGGCTATGTGAAATCGCAGGGACAGGCCGCGGCGGACACCGCCTCCGCCCGTCCGGGCCATTCCGAGCATCAGACAGGCTGGTCTTTCGATATCGGCGACGGCAGCGGGGCGTGCAGTTTCCAGCCGTGCTTCGCCGATCAGCCGGCAGCAGCCTGGGCCAAGGCCAATGCCCACCTGTTCGGATTCGTGGTGCGCTACCCCTGGATGCTCCAAGGCATCACCGGCTACTACTACGAGCCCTGGCATCTGCGTTATATCGGATCCGCGGAAGCCACCGAGATGAAGAACCGGGGCATCGAAACGCTGGAGGAGTACTTCGGCCTCGAGGCTGCGCCAGCCTACCTGTAGCGCCCCGCTCAGTCTGAAACGAGCGTCAGGGCCAGTTCGGTGCGGACCACCTGCGCCAGACGTTCAGCCACGGCCTGGGCGGTCTCCTGGTTCGCGGCCTCCACCATCACGCGCACCACCGGTTCGGTTCCGGAGGGACGCAACAGGACCCGCCCGGTGTCACCGAGTTCGGCTTCTGCGAGGGCCACAGCCTCAGCGACGGCTGCGTCGCCTTTCACCCGGGTGCGGTCGACGCCGTTGACGTTGATGAGGACCTGCGGGAGCTTGGTCATCACCGTGGCCAGCTCCTTCAGGGGACGTCCGGTGAGGGCCACCTGGGCGGCAAGCTGCAGACCTGTGAGGACACCGTCGCCCGTCGTCGCGTAGTCGGCAAAGATGACATGACCGGACTGTTCGCCGCCGAGGTTGAACCCGCCTGCGCGCATTTCCTCGAGTACGTAGCGGTCACCCACGCCGGTTTCGCGCAGGCTGATGCCGGCCTCGCGGAGCGCGATCTTGAGTCCGAGGTTGCTCATGACGGTGGCCACCAGGACATCGTCCGTGAGCTTCCCGGAAGCCTTCAGAGCGACGGCAAGGATGGCCATGATCTCGTCGCCATCAACCTCGTTGCCTTCGTGGTCCACGGCGAGGCAGCGGTCCGCGTCGCCGTCGTGCGCGATGCCCAGGTCTGCCCCGTATTCCAGGACGGCGCGCTTCAGCGGTCCCAAATGGGTTGAGCCGACGCCCTCATTGATATTGAGGCCGTCCGGTTCGGCGCCGATCACAATCACATCAGCGCCTGCGTACTTGAAGACGTGCGGGGAACAGCCGCTGGCTGCTCCGTGGGCGCAATCCAGGACGACCTTGAGCCCATCCAGGCGGTGCGGCAGGGTGCCCAACAGGTGCACGATATACCGGTCCTCGGCGTCCGAGAAGCGCTGGATGCGGCCCACTTCGCCGCCGACGGGCCGGATGGGCTCCCTGCCCAACTGCTCCTCGATGGCGTTCTCGACGTCGTCGGGAAGCTTCTGGCCACCGCGGGCGAAGAACTTAATGCCGTTGTCGGGGGCGGGGTTGTGGGAGGCGGAGATCATCACGCCGAAGTCTGCGTCCAGGTCGGCCACCAGGTAGGCCGCTGCCGGAGTGGGAAGCACGCCCGCGTCATAAACGTCGATCCCGGAGCTGGAAAGCCCCGCTTCCACGGCAGCCGCGAGGAACTCACCGCTCGCGCGGGGGTCACGGGCCACCACGGCGCGGGGGCGTGTTCCGGTGGTATTGCGGTCATGGCCCAGCACGACGGCGGCCGCCTGAGCCAGCTGCAACGCCAGCTCGGCGGTCAGCAGGCCGTTCGCCAAGCCTCGGACACCATCTGTTCCAAATAATCTAGACATCGGGTCAAGTTTAGACGATGGGACGGAAATTCCGGCCCCGGGGTCCGTCCGGGGGACCAAGTGGGCGGCTTAAAAGGCGAAAGCCCGCCCCGCCACAAGGGGCGGAACGGGCTTCCGTGCAAGCGGTCGCGTCAGCGGCCACCTGCTGGGCAGGCGTTTTTTAGCGCTTGGAGTACTGCTGGGCCTTGCGGGCCTTCTTGAGACCAGCCTTCTTACGCTCGATGACGCGTGCGTCGCGGCGGAGGTAGCCGGCCTTCTTCAGGGTGGCGCGGTTGTTCTCGGTGTCGATCTCGTTCAGTGAACGGGCGATGCCGAGGCGCAGGGCACCGGCCTGGCCGGAAATGCCGCCACCGTGGATGCGGGCCATGACGTCGTAGGCGCCATCAAGATCGAGGATCTTGAAGGGTTCGTTGACATCCTGCTGGTGCAGCTTGTTCGGGAAGTAGTTGGCCAGTTCGCGGCCGTTGATGATCCACTTGCCGGTGCCGGGCACGATGCGGACGCGTGCGACGGCTTCCTTGCGACGGCCAACTGCCGCGCCGGCGACGGTCAGTGCCGGGCGTTCCTTCTTGGGCGCTTCTGCTTCCGCAGGACCGCTTTCCGAGGTGTAGCTGGTCAGGTTTTCCTCAGCCACGACGGCCTCGGTGGTCTCTTCGTTCTGAGCCACGATTCTCCTTGATTAAAAGTTGGTTGGTGGCCAGGACTACTGGGCGACCTGGGTGATTTCGAAAGTCTTGGGCTGCTGAGCGGCGTGCGGGTGCTCTGCACCGCGGTAGACCTTCAGCTTGCCCAGCTGCTGTGCAGCGAGGGAGTTCTTGGGGAGCATGCCCTTGATGGCCTTCTCCACAGCGCGGACCGGATTGGATTCCAGCAGCTCTGCGTAGTTGACTGAGGTCAGGCCGCCCGGGTAGCCGGAGTGGCGGTATGCGCGCTTCTGCTCCAGCTTGGCGCCGGTGAGGGCAACCTTTTCAGCGTTGATGATGATGACGAAGTCGCCCATGTCCATGTGGGACGCAAAGGTGGCCTTGTGCTTGCCGCGCAGCAGGATTGCGGTCTGGCTCGCGAGACGACCAAGGACAACGTCTGTGGCGTCAATGACGTGCCACTGGCGGTTGATATCGCCGGGCTTCGGGGTGTACGTACGCACGGTGTTTGCCTCGTTCTTGTTCTGGCGTTCTTGTTTTAGGCGTCACGCGGAGGTGAACCTACTATCTATGCGCTACCGGAACAGAGGTGAGGGCTCTATGTAACCAGTCATCCTGAGGTCTCGAATGTGTACGTTGAGTAGCTATCCTGCAACCGGATTCTCAAGCGGACACGCATCATCGAGAAAGGACACGCACAACGACTACCAAGAATAGCGGAAGTCGGGCGGCTGGGTCAAAATGGGGTGTCCGGATGCATCCCGCCCGCCGCCGGCCCGCCGCATCCCTGGAGGTACTGTGTCCGATCCCGTAGTAACAGGTTCCGCGACCACGCTGCTCCTGATAGCAGTCGGAGCCGCCGGACTGTGCTTGGGGCTGCTGGCCGAACTCCTCATCCGCCGCATCCTGCCCCAGCTGGCGGGCACACCGTCCACCCCGCTGAGAATCACGACGGCGGCCGTCACCTTTGTACTGTCCGCATTGCTCGCGTGGCGTTTTGGCGCCTCTCCGGAGCTGGCGGCTTATCTGGTCCTGGTAGTCACCGGCGTGCAGTTGTCCCGGATCGATGTTGTCCACCATCTGCTGCCCGACCGGCTCGTCCTGCCGCTGCTGGGGGCGGGATTGGTCCTGCTGACGGTCTCCGCCGGTGCACACGGAGCTTCGGAAAACCTGCTGCGGGGCGTGGCCGGCGCCGTAATATTGTTCGCTTTGTACCTCTTCATGGCCCTGACCAGCCGAAACGGTCTCGGAATGGGCGATGTGAAGCTCGCAGCACCCCTCGGGCTGTACTTAGGCTACCTAGGCTGGTCACAGCTGTTCTACGGAGCGGCCCTGGGCTTCGTGGCGGGCGGCATCGCCGCGCTGGTGCTCGTGCTGAAAAACCGCGGAAACAAGCCACAGGAAGTCGCCTACGGCCCGTCCATGCTGGCGGCCGGCCTCGCCGCGATTCTGCTGCTTCCATAGCTCGGGCTGCGCCCTGCGCGGCGGCACCAATTGCAAGCTGGCCGGCCCTGGAGGCACTCCGGCCGTAGTTGATTCGGCGTGCGACGACGGATCATCCGCCGGCCGTTCCCGTGGGCCTGAAGGCGTCGAGTGCCGGGAGGCCATGGCCCCGCCAGTCGAACAGGGTGAGGTTGCTGTGGGCGTTGCCGGTCCGGGCATCCGCGCCTACACCGGGCAGCCAGCCCGGCTCCCAGATGAAGTACCCCGCGCCGTGCCCGTTCGGCACTCCGCGAAGGACGCTGTTGAGCGCCGCGAAGAACTTCGCTTGTCCCTGCGGGGTCGGCGGGTAGGCCGTGGCGTCAGGCAGCGCCTCGTTTGTCGAGACAACGCTTGGGACGTTCCCGCTGCTGGAGAGCGTCCATGGGTATGCCGTCTCCGCCAGGATGATGTCTTTGCCGTATCGATAGGCGAGAGCGCGGAGGTTGCGGTCCAGGTCAGCGAGGGAACCGTTCCAGAACGGATAGTACGTCAGGCCGATCAGATCGAAGCTGACGCCGTGCTGCTGGAGCTGGTCGTAGAAGTGGACGGAGGCGTCTTGGTCGCCCCCGGTGTCGCTGTGGATCATGATCAGGGGCGTCTGGGCAGGATTTCCGTCCCTGGCACCCTTGGCCCCGGCGTTTATCAACTGGCTGGCCCCCGCCCAGTTTTCACCGGCCGGCGAGTAGATCTGACCGTATGGCCAGAGCAACCCGCGGGTGATCTCGTTGCCGATCTGGACGATGTCGGCAGGGGTGCCTTGCCGGGCGAAGTCACCCACCGCCCCGCGCGTGTAGCGCTCCACGGTGGAGGCCAGCTCTTCCTGGCTGAGTCCCTGCCATGCTGCGGGGGGTTGTTGGGTGGTCCGGTCCGCCCAGGAATCCGAATAGTGAAAATCCAGGAGTAACTTGAGCCCGGCGGCATGCGCCCGGCGGGCGAGTGCCAGGGCGGATTTCAAGTCGCTCGTACCGGGCGCAGGGTTCACCCACAGCCTGAGCCGGACGAAGTTCGATCCGTGGCTCGCCAGGATCTGCTCCATGGGAGCTTCCCGGCCGTTGTCGCTGACAAACTGCCGGATAGCTTCTTCCTGCAGCGTGAAGGAGATGTCTGCGCCGCGGATCCTGAGCGTTGGCGAAGGGATGGGGTGGTTTATGGCCGCCCCGACCAGCGCCACCGCAAGCACTCCGGAGAGGGCCAGGAGCAGCTTTACTCGCCAGCGCGAAGAGCGGAACGAGGATGCGCGCCCGCGGATAGTCAACTCTGTACCTGTCATGAGCCCCCGGCTAGGTTCCGTTCATGCGCTGGTCACAGCCTGCCAGATAGGGCCGGCTGCCGCGATAGCCGTGACGAGGAACAGCAGAATGAGCGAGCCGGATGCGGCCAGGGGCGCGACCCGTGCCCGGACCGTGCGGCTCCAGGCGACGCCCGCGTTGCTCAGGGTGCGGAGGTCCTGGGCCACGACGACGACGATGAGGAGGCAGAACAGCAGGGCACCCTGTAGGGCGAAGAACATCATGCCTTGGTTCGGGCTGTGCCCCACCCGGGCGATGAAGAACCAGCAGGCTGCAAGCGAGGCAAGGACCAGGAGGAAGTACGGTGCCAGCTGGGCAAACCGGAAACGGGGAATCCCGGCCTCGGTCATGCCCTTGACCGTGATCATGTAAGGCTTCTTGACGCGCAGGATGACCTGAATGAACGCGTTGAGGACTGTAACCCACCGCGATACGTGTAGCACCACCCCCCGCCAGCTGAGCCAGAGACCTCTGGGGTGTTGCCAGCGGAGGCTCCACAGCCAGATGCCTGTTGCGGTGCTGGCAACCGGCACGCTGTGGAGGAAGAAATCGATGAATCCCACCCGTGAGATGGGGGCGTCCACGGCCAGCGAGATCAGCGGAGCGAAGAACAGCAGGAGCGTCGTCAGCGACCATGCGGCGTACCAGGTCTGGACGAACAGGAACTGCAGCGCCTGGCGTGGCGAATACTTCCGGATGAGCCGCGGAGTGAAGGTGAAGAGGACCTGGATCATTGAATAGGCCCAGGCGAACTGCTGGGCGCAGTACGAGCTGAAGTTCTCCGGCCCGTCCCCGACGGCGATGACCTCCGGCAGGAAGACCCCTTCGTAGCCTTTGGAAGCGAGGACGACCGTGTCGAGGTGGTCTTCGGCCCTCGTCGGCTGGAATCCGCCGATGCCCCGGATGGCCTGCATGTCGTACGTGCAGTGGCTGCCGATGATGAAGGGGGTCCGGCAGAACCCGAAGAATCCCATCTGGAGCGGTCCCTGGAGCACCAGTTCCTGTTCCGCGGAGCCCCTCGCCGTCCAGTGCTCGTGGTTCCCGTAGACGCTGGGGGCCTGGACCCAGGCCACACGCCTGTTTCGGAAGTAGCCAAGGACCCGGTCCAGATAGTTGGGGGCGGGAACGTGGTCGATGTCCAGCTGCGTGAAGTGCGTGTAGCCGGCGCCGTATCTGTCGAGCCACGCGTTCACGTTGCCGGCCTTGGTTTTGGTCTGGAAGGGCGGCGCGGCCTGGTTCCAGGCTTCAACGCCGTCCGCACCCCAGGCCCGCTCGTCATGCCGGGAAAAGTAGGAGACACCGAGCTCGCGGGCCATCTTTTCGATGGCCGGCGAGGGTTCCTTGTCCACCAGGATCCAGCTGTCGTGCGGATAGGTGATGCCGCGCATCGCCAGCATCTGCCTGCGGACGATGCTGAGGGATTCAGATCCTGGCACCGTCAGGGTCACCACCGCCACCTTGCCAATCTGACCGGCGGGAACCTCATCGACGCCGACCGGGACGGGCTTGCGCATGTACCCCAGATAGAAGAGGTAGATCGAGGGGAGCAGTGTCAGCCCGTAGAAGAGCGCCCCGGAGACGAGCGTGAAGAGCAGCGGGTTTCCAAAGTGCCCCGGGTGCAGCCACCAGAGCCAGAAGTAGCCACTCAGGAGGACCCAGGCAACCACCAGTCCCGCGTACTGGAGCTGCTGTCCGGGCGTGAATACCTTCGCCGTTTCTGTGGAGGTCAGGAACCGTTGCGTGGTCCGGTCACGGCTGCCAATCAGATTGCTGGTCATCGCGAGCTCCCCATGGTGGTTATCAGGCCCTCGTAGCCGAGGGGATGCATTTGCTGGAACCGCCAGGCGTCCTGGCACACATCGGTGAGATTCCGGCGAGCGGTCCAACCGAGTTCGGCGTGGGCGAGGTCCGGCGAGGCGATCAGCGCGGGGACGTCGCCCGGCCTCCGATCGGCCAGCCGGTAGGGAATCGGACGCCCGATGACAGCGGCGAATTCCCGGACAAGTTCCAGCACGGACGTGCCCACGCCCGTGCCCAGGTTGTAGCGGCGGAACCCGGGGACCGTGCCGGTTTCGAGCGCCAGTCGGTGCCCTTCGACGACGTCCATCACGTGGATGTAGTCCCGGACAGCTGTTCCGTCCGGCGTGGGGTAGTCGGAACCAAAAATCTTGAGTTCTTCATGCCGTCCGGCTGCGAGCTGGGTGAGGTAGGGGACGACGTTGCCCGGCATCCCGCTGGGATCCTCGCCGATCTCCCCGCTCTCATGGGCGCCCGCAGGGTTGAAGTAGCGCAGCGCTGTCACGGACCAGTCCGGGTAGCGGGCGCAGATATCGGCCAAGATTTGCTCCGACATCCATTTGCTCTGGGCATAGGGATTGGTCGGACGCGGGGGCGAACCTTCCGTGATGGGACGTTCGGTGGCGTCCCCATAGATGGAACAGGAGGAGGAGAAGATCAGGTGCTTTACCTCCGCATTCCGCATGGCGTTCAGCAGGCTCAGCAAGCCCGTGAGGTTGTTGCCGTAGTACTCCAGTGGCCGGTTCATGGAATCGCCGACCGCTTTGTACGCGGCGAAATGGACCACCACGTCGACGTCGTGATTCTCGAAGACAGTGCCTAGGGCGGCTTGGTCGGCAATGTCGATTTCGTAGAAGGCCACGTCGCTGCCGCTTATCCGCTCAACACGGTCGACGGCGGCTGCAGAGCTGTTGACGAGGTTGTCGACCACAACGACGTCGTAGCCGTTGAGGAGAAGGTCCAGGCAGCAGTGACTTCCGATGAATCCGGCACCGCCGGTCACCAAAGCAATGGGTTTTGTCATGATGGTTCGCCTCCTCCGTGGGCGTCATTCACCGCGTGGGCCGGCCCATGGCGCGGACGGTCCAGCCGGCAGCACGCCAGTGGTCGATGTCCAGTGTGTTCCGGGCATCGAGGATGCAGGGACTCGTTACCAGGGCGGACAGGTGCGCGAGGTCAAGCTGACGGTACTCCTGCCATTCCGTGAGATGCACGGTGAGTTGGGCCCCTTCGAAGGCCTTGTCCACTTCGGTGGTGTAGTTCAGGCCCGGATAGCTGGCACGTGCGTTCTCTACGGCCTCGGGGTCGTGGACCCGGACGTTTGCCCCCTGGCTCTGCAGCGCATTTGCCACGCACAGCGCCGGTGAGTCCCGCACGTCGTCGCTGTTTGGTTTGAAGGCTGCGCCCAGCACGGCAATTCTCTTGTTCTCCAAAGAGCCGCCGAGCATGTCCCGGGCAAGGTTGACGGCGCTTTGGCGGCGGTTGACGTTGATGGAGTCTACATTCCTGAGGAAGGTGAGCGACTCCTCGATGCCGAGTTCTTCCGCCCGGGCAAGGAAGGCCCGGATGTCCTTGGGCAGGCATCCGCCGCCGAAGCCCAGGCCGGGTGACAGAAAGCGGTTTCCGATCCGGGCATCATGGCCGAGCGCGGCGGCCAGCGGCATGATGTCAGCCCCGACGGCCTCGCAGATTTCGGAGATGGCGTTGATGAACGAGATCTTCGTGGCGAGGAAGGCGTTGGCAGAGACCTTGACAAGCTCGGCGGTGGCCACATCCGTGGATATGTAGGGCGTCCCGGCCTCGAGAATGGTCCTGTACACCTCACGAAGCGTGTCATCGGCCTCGGCAGAAGTGACTCCGACCACCAGCCGGTCCGGATGCAGGGTGTCATTAACGGCGAAGCCTTCGCGGAGGAATTCGGGGTTCCAGGCGACCTCGACCTTGGCACCAACCGGCGCAAGTCCGGCAACCATGGTGGAAAGCCGTGCCGCCGTCCCCACCGGAACGGTTGATTTGCCGACGATCAGGGACGCGCGGTTGAGGTTGGGCACCAAACCCTCGATGACGGCGTCGACGTATTTCATGTCTGCTGCGGTCGATCCGGGACGTTGCGGCGTGCCGACGCAGATGAAGTGGACGTCGCCGAATTCAGCGGCCTCCTTCAAAGAGGTGGAGAACTTCAACCGGCCGGCCGCAATGTTGTTGCGGAGAAGCTCGGGGAATCCTGGTTCGAAAAACGGGGCGTGGCCGCGGGACAGACTTTCGATCTTGTCGGCGTCGACGTCCACTCCGAGGACGTCGTGTCCCAGCTCAGCCATGCCTGCGGCGTGGACTGCCCCGAGATACCCTGTTCCAATAACGGTGATGCGCATGCTGGCCTCCTTCAGATGGCGACTGCTGGCCTGATGGTCCAGGCAGCCTGGAGAACTGTGGGTGTGGTCAGGCCAACCGGGCCATGGCCGGGGTGTTCTGCCGCGATACGTTCGAGCGGTTGCCCTCGAACTGGGCGCCGGCGATGCTGCCGGCGGCTGCCGAGACTTCCCCCTGATGGGACCGGAAGTAGTCGACGGTGCGATGCAGTCCCTCTTCGGTTGAGACCCGGGGGCGCCATCCCAGCAGGTCCTGGGCAAGGCTGATATCCGGCCGCCGCCGGGCCGGATCATCCGCGGGCAACTGATGGAACTCGATCTTGGACCGCGAGCCGGTGAACTCCAGGACGAGCTCCGCCAGTTCGAGCATGGTGCGTTCCACCGGATTGCCCAGATTGATCGGTCCGGTTTCGCGGCTGTCGATCATCGCCACGATTCCGCGCACGAGGTCGTCGACGAAGCAGAAGCTTCGTGTCTGCAGGCCGTCGCCGTAGATCGTCAGCGGATCATCGTTCAGCGCCTGGGCTACGAAGCTCGAGACCACCCGGCCGTCCTCGGCGCGCATCCGGGGGCCGAAGGTATTGAAAATCCGGACAATCCCGACATTTACGCCAAGGCTGCGGGCATAGGCCATGGAAATGGCCTCGGCAAAACGTTTGGCTTCGTCATAGACGCTGCGCGGGCCCACTGAACTGACGTTGCCCCAGTAGCTCTCCGTCTGGGGATGGACAATCGGATCGCCGTACACCTCGCTGGTGGAAGCAAGGACAAAGCGTGCGCCCTTTAATGCGGCAAGTTTCAGGGCATTCTCGGTGCCCCTGCTGCCCACGGCGAGGGTCTCAAGCGGCAGGCGATGGTAGTCAGGCGGCGAAGCGGGGCTGGCCAGGTGGGCAACCACATCCACCGGTCCCCGCACCCGCAGCGACGTACTGACGTCGGTGCGCATAAACGTGAACCGCGGATGATTCGAAAAGGCGGCGATATTGTTGCGGCGACCGGTCGACAGGTTGTCGGCGCAAACTACCGAATCCCCGCGTTCCAATAACGCTTCGCATAAATGGGAGCCAAGAAACCCGGCTCCGCCCGTTACTAAAGCACGCATGGTACCCCTTACAACAGTCTGGAATAAGTCATTTAGACGTGTTGCAGCATCCGGCGTAGACAATACGCAGGACGTCCCGGAAATGAATCGAGACCGAATTGTAGGAGGGAAGCTGCAGGTCTTTGTACTGCCCCAACGACTTTGGCCGGCTGCCTACCGTCAAGCTACGTTGCAGTGGCAGAGGGGCACACGGGTGGTGAATACCTGCTTTTTGGCACCGCGCGCGGGAAACTACTCGGACGTTTCTCGTCCGGTGGACGCTTCCCGAACCTTGCGAGGCCGAAATGAGAGCAGCAAAAAAGGCCATTCCGGCCGAATCGTACGGCGGTAATTTGGGGTACGGGATAACTCCCTGAGGGTCGTCATGCCGCCCAAGTGACTCGCAATTGTTGCCGGTTTGGGTGCCCGAACCGCCCGCGCCAAACGTCAACTATTGTCAGCTGGTTGGGGGCTTAGTGGGCGCTTCGGATGCGCTGCGGTCAGTGCGCTTCCAAGCGGGTGGCTCGCAGCACGGCATCAGCGTCGAGTGCAGGAACTGGGCGGTGACCAGCTCGTACAGCCGTTCCGGCACCCACGTGGCAAGATCCTGCTACACCCACTCGATCTTTCCGGCCTGACCCGTCCCCCGGGCATGGGCCGCGGCCCGGCGGCAGCTCGGACGCCTCGACCAGCAGTTGCGGATCCGGCCGTCCGCTCCACACCTTCGCGCGGCTGCTGTACCTCTCATCCCACAGCTGCGCCGCTGTGCTTTCGTCCCTGCCTCCGTCGTAATGGTGCTCCGTCATGGTTCTCCTCCAGGTCGCTTGACACATCATGGCAGTCCGGCCCGGGCTGGCGACACAAGGAAATCACCGCGCGGAAATGCCGCCGAAATGTTCCGGATGCAGGCTGGAGGCGGATAACGGAACAGCTGGAACGCGGGGAAGGAGCAGCCATGGCTGCAGAGGAGGCCCGGCAGGTCCATTCGAGCTCGGAGCTGTCAGTCGGGGACGAGATCGAGGCATGGCACAACGGCAAGCTCTTCCACCGGGGACGAGTCTCCCAGACGGTGGCGTCCATCGATTTGTTCTGGATCGTGGACTCGAGGACCGGCGCCCGAAGGCTGATCGACGTCGAGGCGCTGGTCATCCTGCGCGCGGCGGCGCCGGCAGACACGTGTTCGCGCGGAACCCCTACGGCGGAACCGCTTCGGCGAAGGCCGGCTCCAGGGCTCCTGACAAGGTGAGGTAATCCGTGTGGGGTGTCACGTGAGGTATTTGATTTCGTAGCGCAGGATGAGTCCGATGCCGGGGTAGCGGGTTTCATTCATCCCGGCCACGGACGGTATCGTCACGATCGAGGAATGCAGTCGAACTACAGCTCCCCCAGGACCATGTCGTGCGGCTCGAGACCCGCCGCAGAACATCGAGGGCAAGGGCGAGGTCTCCATCAGGGACCTCGTGCGGAACTCGCTGCGAATGCGATCGGACAGGATCGTGGTGGGCGAAGTCCGCGGCGGCGAGTGCCTGGACATGCTGCAGGCCATGATTACCCGCCACGACCGCTCCATCTCTACGGTGCACGCCAACTCGCGCCGGGACGCCATCGCCCGGCCCGATACCCTCGGAGTCGACGCGAGCGGGCGGTTCCTCGGGAAACCGGTGCCTAGTGGCGTCCGGCCGCGCTTCACGGATCGCTTTGCCGAACTCGGTATCCCGATTTCGGCAACTGTATTCGGCGCACAACCCGCCAGGGGGCGGTCGCCGTGCTTCCGGAGTCTTCGCTAATAAATGGCCTTGGCAGTCGCCGTGCAAAAGGGTGATGCGCAGGATCCACGCAGGGAACGCACAGGAAATGTGCAGTTTGGAAAGCCTTAGCACAAGATGCGTCAAAGTCGAATCGTCGGCGTGTCGGTGATTGCTAAGTTCCATTCAGTGCTGGTGCAGGGCCAGCCGCCGAACTCGCTCAGGAGTCCCAATGCGTTCGTTTTTCTCCAGTCTCGCAGCCCGTCTTCGCCGTGACCAGCGCGGTGCCACCGCCGTCGAATACGGCATCATGGTTTCGCTCATCGCCGTCGTAATCATCATCGCAGTCACCGCACTTGGCGGGGGTTTGAACGAGACCTTCGTCAAAGCACAGTGCTCGGTCACGGGCAAAACCTTTGCTGCAGGCACGGCCGCGGGAGTCACTCCCGTCCTCCAGCCGAGGTGCACGTAGCAGGCCAGCCCACGTTCATCTCACCGTTGTCGTAGAGCAGCTGCCCACCACACTCAGGAGTCCCCATGCGTTCCTTTTTCAGCCGCCTTTCAGTCCGTCTTCGCCGCGACCAGCGCGGCGCCACCGCCGTCGAATACGGAATCATGGTCTCCCTCATCGCCGTCGTGATCATCATCGCCGTGACGGCACTCGGTGGAGGACTGAACGAGACATTCAAGAACGTGTCCTGCAGCGTAAAGGGCGGCGTGTACACGGCAGGCGCGAGCCCTGCAGACGGCAGCTGCTCGCAGTAACACCATCCGAGATCTATAGGACTGGGTTGGGGAAGGCTTCGACCTTTCCCAACCCAGACTTTTCAGGCGCCGTCGAAGAGCTAACCAGGAAGGCGGTACCCTATGTCCTCGACCTCTGAACGGGGCGCCGTCGCGGTGGAGTTCGCTCTCCTCGCGCCCGTCCTGGTGATGCTGCTGCTGGGCATCACGGAATTCGGCCGGGCATACAACGTGCAGATCTCCCTTTCCAGCGCCGCCCGCGAAGGCGTCCGTGTCATGGCGATCGGGAACAACCCAACCGCCGCCCGAACTGCGGCCAAGAACGCAGCCGTTTCGCTGCAACCCGCGCTAAGCGACGCCAACATCACGTTCAGCCCCTCAACATGCGCCCCCGGCGCCCAGATGACACTCAAGATCGCCTACAACCTGTCCACCCTGACAGGCATCGCAGGTCCGTTTGCCATGGAAGGCAAGGGGGTGATGCTGTGCAACGGTTGAAAAGGTCGCCCCGGGAGGGGCCCGGCGAGCGCGGAGCCATCAGTGTCCTGGTGGCGATCCTGATGGTGACCCTACTGGGTTTCACGGCACTGGCCGTCGACGTCGGCATGCTGTACGCCGAGCGGACCCAGCTCCGCAATGGGGCTGACTCAGCAGCCTTCGCCATCGCCCAGAAGTGTGCGCGCAACCTCAACGACGCGGACTGCTCCACAACGTCGGCGCTAGCCCGCGACCTGGCCAGTAGCAATGCCGGCGACGGGAAAAGCAATATCTCCTCGCTGGTCCTGGACAAGGCTGCCGGCACCGTCACGGTCACGGCCGGCGCCCAGGAGGCAGGCAAGGAACCCAACAGGGTCTCGCTGTTTTTCGCGCGAGTGTTTGGCCTCAATGATGCGGAGGTCACAGCCGGCGCCAGCGTGCACTGGGGCCGGCCGGTGGCGGGCCCATTGCCGTTTCCCCTCGCCTTCTCCATTTGCCAGGTCAAGTACCACGTCGACGGCGACCTGCAGCAGCTGCAGAGCCACGGCGACGACGCAAATCCCGATTGTATGTATGGACCCTCTGGGGCCGCCGTTCCAGGCGGATTCGGCTGGCTCGCGAGCAATCCAGGTGTATGCGGAGGCCTGATCAACATCAACGCCGGGGACGCCAGCAATGCCCCTGGCAACAGCTACCCCGGAGTATGCGACAGTACCCTGCTCAAGTGGGCGGCCGACATCACGGCCGGCAAGGATGTTACTGCCCTGTTGCCGGTCTTCAACAAGGTGACCGGAACCGGGGCCGGCGCCAGCTACAAGCTCGTGTCCTTCGCCGCGTTCAAAGTCAAGGGCTGGAAATTCAGTGGCAACGACGAACTTCCGACATCGTTCCAGAACACGAATGCCTTTGTGCCGAGTTCCGTTGCTTGCACCAACAACTGCCGTGGGATCATCGGCAGCTTCATCGAGTACGTGTCGCTGGCAGATGGCTACACCTTCGGAGTGACCACCGAGGACTTCGGCACCGACATAGTGCGCCTCGTCCAATAGTTTTCAGCATGTCGTTCACTCATACGTTCAGGAGCAGTCTTTGAAGTCACGCTTATTGGCAGGGATAGCCGCCCTCGTATTGGCTATCCTCGGGGCGGTCCTGGTAGTCAGCTACGCGCAAGGAGCCGACACCCGGGCGGTGCAGAGCCTCGACCCGGTGGACGTCCTGGTGGTGGCCAAGGCCGTGCCTGCTGGAACCTCCGTGGAGAGCCTCCAGCCGTTCCTCGCCACCGAGAAGCTCCCCGGCACCGCGGCCGCAAAGTCCGCGGTCAAAAGCCTCGACGGCCTGGCCGGCAAAGTCACCGCCGTCGAACTGCTGCCGGGCGAACAGCTGCTGACGGAACGGCTGATCGCGCCGGAGGAACTCAAGGCGAGCGGATCCGTGGAGCTGCCCAAGGGGCTGCAGGAAATCTCCTTCCAGCTGGAGCCCCAGCGCGTTGTTGGTGGCCGGCTGGTAGCAGGTGACCACATCGGCATCTTCATTTCCTTGAAGGGCGGCGGGCTCGAAGCCAAGCCGGAGAAGGAAACGACGCAGCTGACCATCCACAAGGTCTTGGTGACCGCGGTGCAGCGCGCCCCCGTGGCTACCCCGGCTTCCCAGCCCTCAACGGACGGCACCACTGCACCCGCCGAAGACACCTCGCTTCCCACCGGATCCTTGCTGCTAACGGTCGCAGTGAACGATGTTGACGCCACAAAAATTGTCTACGCGTCGGAATACGCCAGCATCTGGCTGAGCAAGGAGCCGCTCGACGCGACGGACGCCGGGCGCCCTGGAATCATGACGAAACCGGAGGTCTACAAGTGAGCCGCTTCGTACTCATCACCCCCAACACCGACTTCGATTCCCGGGTCCGCCAAGCCCTGGCCGGCGGGCTCCCGGGCGGTCTGCAGACTTTCGCGTTCGTCAATCCCGCCGATCCCGGCGAGCTGTTCACAAACCTGAACCAGGAACGTCCCGAGGTGCTGATCCTGGGCCCTGACATTCCGATGGAGGACGCCCTGCGGCTCGCCACAGTCTTCGACGTGCAACTGCCCGAGCTGAGCGTCATCCTCGTCGGCGAGGCGGATCCGGCCTTCGTCCTGCTCGCCATGCGTGCCGGCATCCGGGACATCCTCAGCCCGGCCGCTGACCCGGCGCAGATCCGGGTGCTCCTGGAACGCGCCTGCCAGTCCTTTGCCAGCCGCAACCGCAACACCAACACCAGCAGCGCGGACAAGAACCCGGAGGGCCGCAATGGCCTGGTCATCGGCGTCTTCTCCCCCAAGGGCGGCGTCGGTAAGACCACGATTGCCACCAACATCGCCATCGGACTGGGCAAAGTGGCGCCGATGAGTGTGGTCATTGTGGATCTGGACCTCCAGTTCGGGGACGTGGCGTCCGGGCTCTACCTCGACCCGGAGCACACCGTGACGGATGCCGTATCCGCCTCGGCGAGCCAGGACTCCTTGGTCCTCAAGGCGTTCCTGACCGTCCACCCGGGGAGCATCTACGCCCTGTGCGCTCCAAGGACCCCGGAGGAAGCAGATGACATCACTCCGCACCAGGTCAGCCGGCTACTCGAGCAGCTAGCGGAACAGTTCCAGTACGTCATCGTGGACACCGCACCCGGGCTGCCGGAGATCGGGCTGGCAGCGCTGGAGCAATGCACGGACGTGGTCTGGGTGACCGCCATGGACGTTCCCAGCATCCGGGGGCTCCGGTCCGGGCTCAATATCCTGCGCAGGCTTGATCTGCTGCCGGAGACCCGGCACGTCGTGCTGAACATGGCCGACTCCAAATCCGGGCTGAGCGTCCAGGACGTTGAAGCGACCATCGGCGCGCCGGTGGACATCAGCATCCCCCGGTCCAAAGCCGTGGCGTTCTCGACCAACCGCGGGATCCCGGTGCTCCAGGACGGACGCAGGGACCCCGCCGTCAAAGGACTCCGGCAGCTCGTGGCACGGTTCGACCCTGCCTGGCGTGCCACGGCCCAGAAGAAGCTCCACCGCCGGGTGGTGGTCTAAGTGAAGCTTTCCGAACGTCTCCGGTCCGCCGAAGGAGCTCCCGCCGACGCCCCACCGGCCGTGTCCACGTCCCGTAGCGGCGGGCCGACGGCGGCACCGCCGGCCGCCGCCGTCGTCGTCGAACCGACCGTTCCAGTGCCCCACGCCGGCTTCGCAGACCCCCAGGATGTGCAGCGGTCAAAGACGCAGCAGCCGGTCGATGCCTTCGCCGCCCTGAAGCAACGAGCGGCGACTGCCCTGTTTGAACGCATGGGCGCGCGCTTCAACGATTCAGCCGTCAAGGAAGATGAACTCCGCTCCTCGGCTCGGGAGGAACTCACCCGGATTATCGACGCCGAGCAGGTCCCGCTCTCCGCTGAAGAGCGTTCCCGCCTCGTCCGCGACGTGGCCGACGACGTGC
The DNA here is from genome assembly GCF_054059215.1 of Arthrobacter sp. UYCu723. Lineage (NCBI taxonomy): Bacteria > Bacillati > Actinomycetota > Actinomycetes > Micrococcales > Micrococcaceae > Arthrobacter > Arthrobacter sp. UYCu723. The sequence goes on along the minus strand of NZ_JBSSBW010000001.1, from coordinate 2,748,170 downwards.
TCGGCTTCGGCCCGCTGCAGCGGCTGCTGGACGATCCTGCGGTCACCGAGATCATGGTCAACCGGATGGACCAGATCTATGTGGAGCGGCAAGGCAAACTGACGCTGACCGGTTCACGTTTCAGCTCCGAAGACCACCTGCGCAAGGTGATCGAGCGCATTGTCTCCAAGGTGGGACGCCGGATCGATGAGTCATCCCCGCTGGTGGACGCGCGGCTCGAGGACGGTTCCCGCGTCAATGCCGTCATTCCCCCGCTCGCCGTCGGGGGTTCCTCCCTGACCATCCGAAAGTTCAGCAAGGTGCCGCTGACGGTCCGGAACCTGATCGAGTTCGGCACGCTGACCCCGGAAATGGCCGAATTGCTGAACGCCTGCGTCCGGGCGAAGTTGAACATCATCGTGTCCGGCGGTACCGGGACCGGAAAGACGACGTTGCTGAACGTGCTCTCGTCCTTCCTGCCGGACACGGAGCGGATCGTGACGATCGAGGACGCCGTGGAACTCCAGATCCAGCAGCAGCACGTTGTCCGGCTGGAAAGCCGTCCCCCGAACACCGAGGGCAAGGGCGAGGTCACCATCCGCGAGCTGCTGCGGAACTCGCTCCGCATGCGGCCGGACCGGATTGTGGTGGGTGAGGTCCGCGGCGGAGAGTCCCTGGACATGCTGCAGGCTATGAATACCGGCCACGACGGCTCGCTGTCGACGGTGCACTCGAACTCGCCCCGCGACGCCGTCGCCCGCCTGGAGACCCTGGTCCTGATGGCGGGTATGGACTTGCCATTGAGGGCCATCAGGGAGCAGATCGCCTCGGCGGTGAACCTGATCATCCAGATCTCCCGGCTCCGCGATGGAACCCGCCGGATCACCCACGTCACGGAAGTCCAGGGCATGGAGGGTGACATCGTCACGCTCCAGGACGCCTTCGTCTTCGACTACTCCGCCGGCGTTGACGCCCATGGACGTTTCCTCGGCAAGCCGGTCCCCACCGGGATCCGCCCCCGGTTCATCGACCGCTTCGAGGACCTCGGAATCCACGTCTCCCCCAGCGTGTTCGCGGCTCCCCTCGCCGAGGCCGGAAAGCCGTGAGCCGGCCGTGACGCTCCTGCAGATTGGAGCAGGCCTGCTTTTCGCCGCGGTGCTGCTGCTCGGGATCGTTCTGATCGTCCCGGGCGGGGCCAGTGTGCCGCTGGACCGGCGGAGGCCCGTCCAGAACCAGCCCGACTCGCAGCTCACCCGGTTCGCCGGTTCTGCCGTGCACCTGGTGGACGGACTCTTTTCGCAACGGAAGGTCCGGCTCTTCAACCGGGAAGCCCTCGAGAATGCAGGGCTGCGTCTGAGCCAGGCCGACTTCTTCGTGCTGGTGGCTGCCGGGGCGTTCGTAGGGGCGCTGGCAGGCCTGGTTGTCGCCGGACCCTTGCTGTCCCTCCTCCTCGTTCTGCTGGCACCGCTTGCCGGCCACCTCGTGCTCGGCTTTCTGTCGGGCAAACGGCGGAGCAAGTTCGATGAGCAGCTCGGCGACACGCTCCAGCTGCTCGCCGGCGGCCTGCGGGCCGGGCACAGCATCCTGCGCGCCATTGACGCGGCCGCCACCGAATCGCAAAGCCCGACGTCGGAAGAGATGCGCCGGGTGGTCACCGAAACCAGCCTTGGCCGTGATCTGCTGGCCTCGCTGACGGACACGGCCGAGCGGATGCGGAATGAGGACTTCACCTGGATCGCGCAGGCCATCCAGATCAATCGGGAGGTGGGCGGCAACCTCGCCGAGGTCCTGGACCAGGTCAACGAGACCATCCGCGAGCGCAGTGAGATCAAGGGGCACATCAAGTCGCTTGCGGCCGAGGGCAAGTTCTCCGCCTACATCCTGATGGCCATGCCGATCGGCATCGTCGCCATGCTCATGCTGGTCAATCCCGGCTACATGAACGTCATGTTCACCCATCCCCTGGGCTGGGGCATGATAGCGGCGTCGGTCGTCCTCATGACGATCGGCGGTCTGTGGATGCGCAAGATCATCGACCTGAAGTTCTGAGGCAGTAATGGATCCTGTGGTGCTTCTTGCCCTCCTGCTGGTGTCCCTGCCGCTGGGCTATCTCGGATGGGCCCTGCTGTCCGTGGACCGGAAATCGCAGCGCGCCATCCGGGGGATGCTCACACTCGGCACGGACACTGCCGGGCTCGGGGAGCGGAAACGCAGCAACATGCTGGAGCGGATCGGCTACCGGCTGACGCCCGCCGGGTATGTCCGCAAACTCGACAAGCTGCTGTCCCTCGCCGGACGCCCCGCGTCGCTGCCGCTCGGACGCGTGCTCGCTGCCAAGCCGCTTCTTGGCCTGAGCGGCGCATTGCTGGGCTTTTACATCAGCGCCAACTCTCCGACGCCGATGCTCAAACTGGTGGGGGTCTTTGTAGTACTGCTGGGCTACTTCATCCCTGACCTGCTGCTCTACAGCAAGGGCCAGGAGCGCCAAAAGATCATGCAACTGGAGCTGGCCAACACCCTGGACCAGATGCTCATCTCGGTGGAGGCCGGCCTGGGCTTCGAAGGCGCGATGGCGAGGGCGGGCGAAAACGGCAAGGGCCCCCTCGCGGAGGAGCTGGTCCGGACCCTGCAGGACATGCAGGTGGGCAGGAGCCGCCGCGAATCGTACCTGGCGCTGTCCGAGCGGACGAGCATCCCGGAGCTGCGCAGCTTCGTCCAGGCGGTGATCCAGGCGGACACCTACGGCATCGCCATCAGCCGGGTCCTCCGGATCCAGGCCAAAGTCATGCGGGTCAAGCGCCGGCAACGGGCCGAGGAAAAGGCGATGAAGCTGCCCGTCACGATCTTGTTCCCGCTGCTCTTCTTCATCTTCCCTGTGCTCTTCATCGCCATCCTTGGCCCTGCCGTTATCAACGCAATCGCCACCTTCAGTGGCCAGTAGGCCGGGCCAGACGGCGGTCGGGCGCGGCGGTCGGCCTACCGGCTCCCCGAGTGAACGGGGACGCCCGGCGGCCGGGCGGCCGGGCGCGGATTGCCACAAGGAAAGCCGAAAGGTTTCCGCAGGAAAGCCCGGGGCGCGAAGCATCGTCCGGGGCAGGCAGTAGCGTGGTCGCATGTCCTTCTTAGGTGCCCCAGACGACGGAGACGCGAGCGCTGCCCTCTCCCCCGAGGCCTCTCCCGGCGGCGCGGGCCTTACTGCTCCGCCGGGTCCCACGACGGTGCCGGGTCCCACGACGGTGCCGGGCCCCGCGACAGCGCCACTGCTCGTGGATCCGTCGGCGCTCCAGGAACTGGGCGTCCAGCTGGACAGCCCAGCCGTCGCCAAGGGCTTCGCTCGGGACTACGCGAAGATGTGGCAGCGGCGCTACGGTTCCCTGTCCTCGGCCCTGGCCCGCGGTGACCAGGCGGCAGCCCTTGACGCGGTGCTGAGCCTGAAGACGTCCTCGGTGATGGTGGGCGGTGTCCGCCTGGCCCAGCTGGCCGGGGAGCTTGAGGAGGCCGTCCGGGGAGACGACATGGACCGGGCACGGTCCCTCCTGGGGGACGTGGCGGAACGCGGCAGCGAGACCGTGGACGAACTGCAGTTCAGCTACGTGCTCTGGGAAAGCTAAACTCGCTCCGGCGCCAGCCGGTAACCCACACCGCGGACAGTCTGCAGCCAACGCGGGTCCAGCGGGTCCTCCCCCAGCTTCCGCCGGAGGTTTCCGATGTGGACCTCCACCGCCCGTTCATCGGATTCGCTGATGTACGCGTCCGCACGGTAGTAGTCACCCCGCACCACCCGGACCAGCTCGGTCTTAGACCGGACGGCACCGGCACCCTTCAACAAGGCGTGCAGAAGGTCGAATTCGCTTCGGGTCAGAGTCGCGGCCGAGCCGTCCACCGTTACCGAACGGGTGTCCGGATTCAACGCCAGCCCGTTGTGCCGGAGCTCTGAATCGTTCACCGCCGCGGCGCTGGCCGCGGCTTCCGGGCCTGCAACGAGCGCGTCGCCGGGCGCAACGCCGGTGGCGTCCTGGCGTGGCCGCCGCATCATCGCCGCCACTCGGGCGCGCAGTTCGCGGGGCCGGAACGGTTTGCTGAGGAAATCATCCGCACCGGTATGCAGCGCGGTCAGGGTATCGAGCTCATCGGTCCGGGCGGTCAGCATGACGACGTAGGCGTCGCTGAACTGCCGGATCTGGCGCAGCACTTCGTAGCCGTCGATGTCGGGCAGACCCACATCCAGCGTCACGACGCTGGCGTCCCGGCTCCGAACGACGTCCACCCCTTCCCGCCCGCCGGCTGCAGAATGGACTTCGAATCCCGCCTGGCTCAGCACGGCTTCGACAAGATTGCGTACGTCTTCGTCGTCCTCTACTACGACGGCGACTCCCAGGTCAGTCATGGCCCCCCTCATGTCTGGTGCTCTTCGCTACCCAATGCCGGTGCACCAACTTCTCGGCCAGCCCGCATCGGTATCGTCAGAATACCCACCCCGGCGCACAAATATGGCTCTGGCGCAGAAACAGGAGCCACATTACTTAGTTTTATGTCAAGTTTGTGTGACACCGGGTGTAAAAATGAAGCAGCGAGGAAGGGGCGCTGCTTCATTGGGTGAACAACAGCTGGTTCAGGGCGCAGGCAACGTGATGGCGGTTTTCCCCGTCGTCTTGATTTCTACCGCGGTTCTGCTGATCGCGCTGACACTGGCAGCGCTGTTCCTGCGGCGGCGGTTGCGCAGCCAGCGGAGACGGAGCCAGGCCCGGGAAGCCGGGCTGGAGTCGCTGCTCGCGGAAAGCCGGGAACGCGAACGTCTGCTCAGCATGATCCTGGACACGATCGACGTCGGAATCGTAGCCCTCGACGCAACCGGCCGCCGCCTCCTGACGAACAGCTGGCAGTCGGAGCTGGAGGCCTCCGCGGCACCCGCAGGCTGTCCTACTCCGGCGCCGGAAGCGGAACTGCTCCTCGCCGGTCACGCTCAGGCGGCACCACTCCCCCTCGACCGGCGCCCCATCCGGCGCGCGGCAGCCGGGGAGTCCTTTGCGGACTACCTCGTGTGCTTTGGCGAGGCGCCCGGGGGGAGGGTGGTCTCCACCGGGGCCCGGCCGCTGACGGACGGCCACGGCGGTCCCGGCGGGGCCGTGGTCCTGTTCAACGAGGTGACGGGGCTGATGGAGGCGCTGGCCGCCAAGGACGATGTCGTCTCCACCGTCTCGCACGAGTTCCGTACCCCGCTGACCTCCATCATCGGCAACCTGGACCTGGCCCTCAGCGACGCGGAGGAGCTGTCCGGGGCTGCCGTCCGCCGCATCGAGGTAGCGCAACGGAACGCTGAACGGCTGCTGGCGCTCGTCTCCGATCTGCTGATGTCCGCCAACACTGCTGTCCACGTCCACCCCCGGCGGACGGATCTGGCCAGCCTCGTGGAAGCCAGCCTCGGCTCGGCCCACGCCCACGCCCAGTCCTCGCAGGTCTCGCTGTCCATGGACGTTCCGGAACCGCTGTGGGCACACGTGGATCCGCTGCGGATCAGCCAGGCGCTGGACAACCTCGTATCCAACGCCATCAAATACTCGCCGGGCGGCGGCTCCGTGAGGGTCTCCGCCAGCACCGAGGGGGGCAGGGTGCGCCTTCAGGTTCAAGATGACGGAATGGGCATGACCGTTACCGACGCCGAGAAAGTGTTCACCCGCTTCTACCGGAGCCCGGCGGTGCGGGAAGGATCCATTCCCGGGGCCGGCCTCGGGCTCTCGATCACCAAGGCAATCGTCGAGCGTCACGGCGGAACCATTTCGTGCAGCACCCGCCCCGGCCGCGGGAGCACGTTCACGCTGGAGCTGCCCGCGCAGGCTGGCCCGCCCGCCTGCTAGCAGGAAACCTACAGGACTCTACTGACGCAATGCCCGGGTCAGCTCGGCCCGTGCCAGCAGCCCGGCGTCGGAGGGGTAGGCCACTTCCTCCAGCACCAGCGGGTGCGGGGCGGCCAGCACGGACTTGGCGTCCCGCTGGCGCGCCAGCAGCCTCTGCAGCAGCCAACCCGGGGCTTCCACACCCTCGCCCACGAACAACGCCGAGCCCACCAGGGAGCGCACCATGTTGTGGCAGAACGCGTCGGCCTGGACGGTGGCAACGATGACCCCGTCGGAACCGCGGGCAAACTCAAAGCGCTGCAACTCCCGGATGGTGGTGGCGCCCTCCCGGGGCTTGCAATAGGATCGGAAATCCTGCAGCCCGAGCAGCTCGGAGGCTCCCTCATTCATCGGCTCGACGTCGAGCCGCTCCTTGTGCCACAGGGTCGAGGTGCGGCCCAGCGGATCCCACAGGGCCGGTCCGTCCGCGATCCGGTAGCTGTAGCGGCGCCAGAGTGCGGAGAACCGGGCGTCGAAGCCTTCCGGAGCCATACTCACGTCGTGGACCTCGATCGCCCCGGTAAGCTCCCCCAGCACCCGGCTGAGGGAGCCGCGCAGGCGGCGCAGCAGCGCAACAGCGGGATCCAGCTCAACGCCACGGTTCAGCCCCATCCACTCGGTTTCGCTGAGCCCCAGATGGACCACCTGGCCGCGTGCGTGGACACCGGCGTCCGTCCGCCCCGCGACCGTGACCCGGATCGGGCGGCGGATCAGCATCGCCAAGGCCTCTTCCAGCGTGCCCTGGACGGTGCGCCGTCCGGGCTGGACGGCCCAGCCGCTGAACGGGCCGCCGTCGTACGCAAGATCAAGCCGGATACGCAAAAACCCGCCGCCCCCTCTAACGGGGGCAGCGGGTTTTCGGTCACTCATAAACACAAGTCTACTGCGACGAAACAGCCAGACCTATTCAGCTTCAACTTCCTGCGCAGCGTCGCCGCCGGCAGGTGCGAAGCCGGCAGCCTGTGCAGACTCAGCAGAGTCGAACCAGACTTCGGCGATCGTCGAGTCGTACCAGCGCGAGCCGGGAACGTGGAACTTCATGGAGTCCTCGTTGCCCTTGACCTCGAAGCCCTCAGGAGCAGCGTTGTCAGCAGTAGCCGGCTTGGAACCGGCGTACTTGGATTCCGCGGCCTCAGCTTCGGCGGGAGCTTCCTCGGCAACCGGGGCAGCCTTTGCGGCAGCCTTCGTGGCCTCGGCTACCACAGCCTGCTTAGCGGAAACCGGCTCAAGAACCAGTTCGATGACAGCCATGGGAGCGTTGTCGCCCTTGCGGTTGCCGATCTTGGTGATGCGGGTGTAGCCGCCGTCGCGGTTCTCCACTGCCTGTGCAATGTCGGTGAACAGCTCGTGGACGATGCCCTTGTTGCTGATCAGGCCGAGTACACGGCGGCGGGAAGCCAGGTCGCCACGCTTGGCGAAAGTCACCAGGCGCTCGGCGTACGGCTTCAGTCGCTTGGCCTTGGTCACCGTGGTGGTGATCCGCTTGTGCTCGAACAGTGCGGCGGACAGGTTCGCGAGCATAAGACGCTCGTGAGCCGCTCCGCCTCCGAGGCGCGGACCCTTAGCGGGGGTAGGCATAATAGTTTCTCCTCATATGGAAGCCAGTGGGCTGCGCACACCGTGGTGCGTCCAGCCAGCCGGCCAAGATCTGTTTGTTAGAGTTCGTCGTCGCTGAACGCGGCGTCGTCCTCTTCAATTGCTGCGGCGCGTGCTGCGAGGTCAAAACCGGGAGGTGAGTCCTTGAGGGACAGGCCCAGTTCAACCAGCTTTGCCTTGACCTCATCAATGGACTTCGCACCGAAGTTACGGATGTCCATGAGGTCAGCCTCGGAGCGAGCCACGAGTTCACCCACGGTGTGGATGCCCTCACGCTTGAGGCAGTTGTAGGAACGGACGGTGAGGTCCAGATCCTCGATCGGCAGGGCCATGTCCGCTGCCAGGGCAGCATCCGTCGGCGACGGGCCAATCTCGATACCTTCAGCTGCGGTGTTCAGCTCGCGGGCCAGACCGAACAGTTCCACCAGGGTGGTCCCTGCCGAAGCAACGGCATCGCGCGGGGCGATGGCCTGCTTGGTCTCGACGTCGACAATGAGCTTGTCGAAGTCAGTGCGCTGCTCAACACGGGTGGCTTCCACGCGGAAGGTGACCTTCAGGACCGGCGAGTAGATCGAGTCGACCGGAATGCGGCCGATCTCGGAATCGCCGGACTTGTTCTGGGCTGCCGAAACGTAGCCGCGGCCGCGCTCGATGGTCAGTTCGAGCTCGAACTTGCCCTTCGAGTTCAGCGTGGCAATGTGCAGATCCGGGTTGTGGAATTCGACGCCGGCCGGCGGAGCGATGTCCGCGGCGGTGACGACTCCCGGGCCCTGCTTGCGCAGGTACGCAACAACCGGCTCATCGTGCTCGGAGGAGACCGACAGGTTCTTGATGTTCAGGATGATCTCAGTGACATCTTCCTTGACACCCGGAACCGTGGTGAACTCGTGCAGCACGCCATCGATCCGGATGCTCGTGACAGAGGCACCGGGGATGGAGGAGAGCAGGGTACGGCGGAGGGAGTTTCCGAGGGTGTAACCAAAGCCCGGCTCCAGCGGTTCAATGATGAAACGGGAGCGGTTATCGGAGACGACCTCTTCGGAGAGGGTGGGGCGCTGTGCAATGAGCACTTAGGTTTCCTTTCGGCGAGCATCCGCTATATGACGCAACACAGGTGGTGGAAAGATCGGTCTGACGACTTAACGCGGCTGGGCCTGCCCGGACCGGTGAGGGTCCGGGCAAGCTCCTGAGCGCTGGAAAGCCTTAGACGCGGCGGCGCTTGGGCGGACGGCAGCCGTTGTGGGCGCTGGGGGTTACATCCTGGATGGATCCAACCTCGAGGCCAGCGGCCTGCAGTGAACGGATGGCGGTTTCGCGTCCGGAACCCGGTCCCTTGACGAATACGTCGACCTTGCGCATACCGTGCTCCTGTGCACGCTTTGCGGCGGCTTCGGCGGCCATCTGGGCAGCAAACGGGGTGGACTTACGCGAGCCCTTGAAGCCAACCTCGCCGGACGAAGCCCAGGAGATGACAGCACCGTTCGGATCCGTGATGGACACGATGGTGTTGTTAAAGGTGCTCTTGATGTGCGCCTGGCCCAGCGCGATATTCTTCTTGTCCTTCTTACGCGGCTTGCGAACCGCGCCACGAGTCTTCGGGGGCATTTTTTCTCCTACAGAAAGTTATCGGGTGAAAGCCTACGCTTGGGCCCACATTTGCCGGGTTCCTTGAAATCGCGCCAGCGATTTTAGGGGGCAAATGGGGATTAACGGGTCTTCTTCTTGCCGGCGACGGTACGCTTCGGGCCCTTGCGGGTACGTGCGTTGGTCTTCGTACGCTGTCCGCGTACGGGCAGGCCCTTGCGGTGGCGCAGGCCTTCGTAGCTGCCGATCTCAACCTTGCGGCGGATGTCGGCGGCTACCTCGCGGCGAAGGTCACCCTCAACCTTGTAGTTGCCTTCAATGTAGTCACGCAGCTGGACCAGCTCGGTGTCGGACAGGTCCTTGACCCGAACGTCGGCGCTGATGCCGGTGGCAGCCAGGGTTTCGTGTGCACGGGTCTTGCCCACGCCGTAGATGTAAGTAAGCGCAATTTCCAACCGCTTTTCGCGGGGAATGTCTACGCCAGCGAGACGAGCCATAGTGGCAGTGCTCCTTGAATAAACCGGAGGTCGTAGGCAGTACACCCGCACATTCCGTGCGGCCCCAGCCTCCGACCGGGGGTTAGCTGTACGGGCCCATATGTCCCAGATCAGCTTGTGCTGCCTTTATTTACTTGCGTGGGTTAGCAACCCAGGGTTTTCCCGAAAGGGAAATTAGCCCTGGCGCTGCTTGTGGCGCGGGTTCTCGCAGATCACCATGACCCGGCCATTACGGCGGATCACTTTGCACTTTTCGCAGATCTGCTTGACGCTCGGCTTGACCTTCATGGCATTCCTTTGCGTGTTGCAGTTGGTCAACTGGACCGGCCTTCGGCTGAATGCTCTGGCCGCCCAGTGTTTACTTGTAGCGGTAGACGATACGACCACGTGTCAGGTCGTACGGGCTCAGCTCCACCACTACCCGGTCCTCAGGGAGAATCCTGATGTAGTGCTGGCGCATCTTTCCAGAGATGTGTGCCAGAACGACGTGCTTGTTGGTGAGCTCAACGCGAAACATCGCGTTAGGCAGCGCCTCAGTCACAACGCCCTCGATCTCAATGACCCCGTCCTTCTTGGCCATACCCTCCGCTAACTGTTGTTTGCCACAGCCCTCCGGTTTGCACCGAAAATGACCGCGGACGTTTTTGATTGATTGGCTGATGCCTCCCGGCCCACAAAAGGGCACAACAGGGCAGACAACCAACAGACAACACTACGCCATTTCGGGACGGATGTTAAATCCAGCAATGTTAGCGCACAACGTCGCCGTATGCACGAAAATCGCCGTCCGGAGTGCTCACAGGCTCGGCGCTGGCGATCCCGTCGAGGATGGCCAGGCGTACGACGTCGGCTGCCGCACTCTGCAGGGTGATGAGACTCACCTGCCGGGCGGCTTCGCTGCTGCGGTCGAGCGCGATCGCGCCGGTGGCGAGGCAGAAGACCGTGTCCCCGTCCGCCAGGGTGTGGCTCGGGTCCAGGGCCCGGGCCAGCCCGGCATGCGCGGCCGACGCCGTCCGCTTGCACTCGGCCTTGTCCAGGACGGCGCTGGTGGCGACGACGACGAGGGTTGTATTGAGGGGCGGCTGCTTCGAAACCCTCTGCGCACCGGTGGCGGCTTCCGCCGCAGCGGCCGAAACCCTCGGCGTGCTCGCTCGTTCCTCGCTTAGACGCACGCTGCCGGGTTCCACCCGTTGCGGCGATGTGCCATACGGGAGTCCCAGCGCGTTCACCACAGCGATCGCCCCCACTACAACCCCGTTCTCGAGGGTGATGGAGGCGGTGCCCACTCCTCCCTTGTACGTCCCCCGGCCGATTGCCGCTCCGGTGCCGGCACCGACGTTGCCGCGTTCGACGTCGTGCCCGTTCTCGCGAGAGGCGGCATCTGCGGTGGCGGCGTAGCCCATGGCGGCATCCGGCCGGGCAGTGAAGTCCCCTCCGCGGCCGAGATCGAAGATCGCGGCCGCCGGCACGATCGGGACCACGCCGCCCTTCACGGGGAAGCCACGGCCGTCCTCCTCGCACCAGCGCTGGGCGCCATGGGCCGCCACCAGTCCGTAAGCACTGCCGCCGGTGAGCACCACGGCATCGACCAGGGACGTCAACGTGGTGGGGTCCAGCGCGTCGGTCTCATGTGTTCCCGGGCCGCCGCCGCGCACATCCACGGAACCGACTGTCCCGGGCGGGGGCAGCACCACGGTCACTCCGCTCTGCCAGCCGCCCCCGGTTTTCGTGGCATGCCCCACCCGTACTCCCGGCACATCGGTAATCGCAGTCATGCTCCATTGTGCTCCCCCATCTGACCGTCGGAGCCCCCAACTGACCCGCAGTTGTTGTCGTTATGGGCGCTCATAACGACAACAAATGCGGGCTACTTAGGCGGATGGCGCGCCGTCAGGGAAGCGGGACCGGCACGACGCCGAGGGGTGCCAGCTGCGCGGCTCCCCCGTCCGGAGCCGAGAGTACCCAGATGCCCTTCTCGTGGACCGCCACGGAGTGCTCCCACTGGCAGGACCGTGTGCCGTCGGTGGTGACCACGGTCCAGTCATCATCCAGGACGGCCGTGTCGATGCTTCCGCGCACCAGCATGGGTTCGATCGCGAGGCACAAGCCGGGCCGGATCTTCGGTCCGCGGTGGCCGGTCCGGTAGTTCGGCACGTCCGGGGCCATGTGCATCTCCGAGCCGATCCCGTGGCCCACATAGTCCTCCAGGATCCCCAGCGGCTTCCCCGGGACGGAGGAGACGTAGTCATCCACGGCACAGCCGATGTCCCCGACAAACTTGCCGGTGGCGAGAGCGGCAATGCCGTGCCACATCGCCGCTTCCGTAACGTCGGAGAGCCGCTGGTCTTCCGGATCGGCGGTCCCGACGATCACGGTCCGGGCCGAGTCGGAGTGCCAGCCGTCCAGGATCGCCCCGCCGTCAATCGAGATGATGTCGCCGTCGTGCAGCACCCGGTCCCCCGGTATGCCGTGCACCACTTCCTCGTTGACCGAAGTGCAGATGGTGGCCGGAAAGCCGTGGTAGCCGAGGAAGTTGGACGTGGCCCCGGCATCCTGGAGGACGGCAGCGAACACGGCGTCGAGGTCCCGGGTGGTCTTTCCGGGCACGGCTGCCGCCACCGCAGCATCGAGGGCGCGGCTGAGCACCAGCCCGGACTCGTGCATGGTGCGCATCTGGGCGTTGGTCTTGTATTCGATGCGGGGCTGGCCGAAGGCCATCTGCTGCTTCCTTTCAGTGGAGCCGCGCTGCTTACCGGCTGGGGCTGCGCGCGGCCAAATGGCTGAGGCCCCTCCCGGTGGTCCGGGAGGGGCCTCAAAGGTCGAATGCCTGGCTCAGGCCGACTGCGCCTCTTTGATGGCCTGCATGACGCGGTCGGTGACCTCGTCCATGCCGCCGATGCCGTCCACACGGGTCAGGATGCCGCGGTCGGCGTACTTGGCGACCACCGCTTCCGTCTGGCCGTGGTACAGGTCAAGGCGGTGGCGGATGACGGCCTCGTTGTCATCGCTGCGGCCGGTTTCCTTGGCACGGCCCAGGAGGCGGGCGACGAGTTCCTCGTCATCGGCCGTGAGCTGCAGGACGACGTCGAGCTTCTCGTCGCCGTCGGCAAGGATGTTGTCGAGGTAGTCCACCTGCGCGGTGGTGCGGGGGTAGCCGTCCAGCAGGAAGCCGTTTTCGACGTCGTCCTCGCAGAGGCGGTCGCGGACCATCTTGTTCGTCACGCTGTCCGGAACGAAGTCGCCCGCGTCCATGTACTTCTTGGCTTCGAGGCCCAACGGCGTCTCACCCTTGACGTTGGCACGGAAGATGTCGCCGGTGGAGATCGCAACGACGCCGAGGCGCTCCGAAATGCGTTCCGCCTGCGTTCCCTTGCCGGATCCGGGAGGTCCGATAATCAACATTCTCGTCATCGCAAAAGCCCTTCGTAGTGACGCTGCTGTAGCTGCGCGTCAATCTGCTTGACGGTCTCCAAACCTACGCCGACCATGATCAGGATCGAGGTGCCACCGAACGGGAAGTTCTGGTTGGCATTGATCAGCACCAGTGCGACCAGCGGGATCAGTGCCACAAAGCCCAGGTACATGGCACCGGGCAGGGTGATCCTGGAAAGCACATACTGCAGGTAGTCCGCGGTCGGCTTACCGGCACGGATACCCGGAATGAAGCCGCCGTACTTCTTCATGTTGTCAGAAACTTCTTCAGGGTTGAAAGTGATCGCAACATAGAAGTAAGTGAAGAACACAATCATGGCGAAGTAGAGCGCCATGTAGATCGGGTGGTCGCCGCGGGTCAGGTTGTTGTTGATCCACTCAACCCAGGGCGCGATCGGCTCGCCGGGCTTCGGCTGGTTGAACTGGGAGATCAGGCCCGGCAGGTACAGCATGGAGGAAGCGAAGATGACGGGCACGACGCCGGCCATGTTCACCTTGATCGGGATGTACGTGCTGGTGCCGCCCACGGTGCGGCGGCCGATCATCCGCTTGGCGTACTGCACCGGGATGCGGCGCTGGGACTGCTCCACGAAGACCACGAGGGCCACGGTAATCAGGCCGATAACAAGGACCATAAAGAAGGTGCCCGGGCCCTGCGAGGTCCAGATCGCGCCGAGCGATCCCGGGAACCCTGCGGCAATGGACGTGAAGATGAGCAGCGACATGCCGTTGCCCACGCCCTTTTCGGTGACGAGTTCGCCCATCCACATGATCAGGCCGGTGCCGGCCGTCAGCGTGATGATGATCAGGATCGTGGTGACGATGCTCGTGTCCGGGATGATCGGCAACTGGCAGTTCGGCAGCAACTGGCCGGAACGGGCCAGGGACACCAGTGTCGTCGCGTTCAGCAGGCCAAGGGCGATCGTGAGGTAGCGCGTGTACTGCGTCAGCTTCGACTGACCGGAGGCGCCTTCCTCATAGAGGATCTGGAACCGGGGAATGACCACCCGGAGCAGCTGCACGATGATGCTCGCCGTGATGTACGGCATGATCCCGAGGGCGAAGATCGAGACCTGCAGCAACGCACCGCCGCTGAACAGGTTGACGAGCTGGTAGATACCGCCTGTGGTCTGACCGTTCTGCAAGCATTGCTGGACATTCTGGTAGTTCACACCAGGCGAGGGGATGAAGGCACCCAAGCGGAAGATTGTGATGATTCCCAGCGTGAACAACAACTTGCGTCGCAGATCAGGCGTGCGAAAGGCCCGGCCAAATGCGCTAAGCAAGCGTCCTCCTGATGAATAAGTAAAGTCGTGTGAGACAGGTCAAATGAAGCCAACAACCGAGTCTAACGGGTGGATGCGCCCTGCGGGCAATCGGCAGGGCCCGAAAATCAAAAAAACTCCCGGCACCGGGGCCTGAGCCCCGGGTACCGGGAGTTTCAACAACGGGCTGTTGCCCCGCCGCCTCGTTAGAGGGCGGTGGTGCTTCCGCCTGCTGCGGCAATCTTTTCTGCGGCGCTGGCCGAGAATGCGTGGACGGTGACGTCAACCTTGACGGTGATGTCGCCGGTGCCCAGCACCTTGACGGGCTGGTTCTTACGAACGGCACCCTTTTCGACCAGGTTCTCCACGGTGACTGCGCCACCTTCCGGGAACAGCTCGTTGAGCTTGTCCAGGTTTACGACCTGGTACTCAACCCGGAACGGGTTCTTGAAGCCGCGCAGCTTCGGCAGGCGCATGTGCAGCGGCAGCTGGCCGCCGGCAAAGCCAGCCTTGATCTGGTAACGGGCCTTCGTACCCTTGGTACCGCGACCGGCGGTCTTACCCTTGGAACCTTCACCACGACCAACACGGGTCTTGGCGGTCTTGGCACCCGGGGCGGGACGCAGGTGGTGAACCTTCAGCGCGTTCTGCTTCTCAGCAGCGGCGCCCTGTGCCTTTTCGGCGGTGTTCTTCTCTGCCATTTACTTCGCCTCCTCTACCTTTACCAGGTGCGGAACCGTGTTGAGCATTCCGACGGTCACGGCGTCGGCGGTGCGGACAACGGTGTGCCCGATCCGCTTCAGGCCGAGGGACCGCAGGGTGTCGCGCTGGTTCTGCTTGCCGCCAATGGCGGACTTGATCTGAGTGATCTCCAACTGTGCGTCGGAGACAAGCACGTTCTTAGCCATAACTCAGACACCTGCCTTCTGGTTCAAAAGCGCTTTCACCATTGCCGGCGGAGCGATCTCGTCGAGCGGGAGGCCGCGGCGTGCTGCCACTGCTGCCGGCTCTTCGAGGCGCTTCAGCGCGTCAACGGTCGCGTGAACGATGTTGATGGCGTTGGAGGAACCGAGCGACTTGGAGAGGATGTCGTGGATGCCCACGCACTCCAGGACTGCACGGACCGGACCGCCGGCAATAACACCGGTACCGGCGGAAGCCGGACGCAGCATGACGACGCCTGCGGCGGCTTCACCCTGAACACGGTGCGGGATGGTGCTGCCGATGCGGGGAACGCGGAAGAAGGACTTCTTGGCCTCTTCGACGCCCTTCGCGATGGCGGCAGGAACTTCCTTGGCCTTGCCGTAGCCGACGCCGACCATACCGTTGCCGTCACCGACGACGACGAGGGCGGTGAAGCTGAAGCGACGACCACCCTTGACGACCTTGGAAACACGGTTGATGGTTACGACGCGCTCTACGAACTGGCTCTTTTCGGCTTCGCGGCCACCATCGCGGCCACCACGGCCACCACGGTCGCCACGGCCCTGGCCGCGGTCGCCACGCTCGCCACGACGAGCAGCGCCACCACGGCGGTCGTCAGTGGTAGCAGGCGCAGCGGTCTCAGTTGCCGGAGCAGCTACAGCTTCAGTCACCTGAATGTCCTTTTCGTTATTTTCGGTCACAGTGACAGCCCACCTTCACGTGCGCCGTCAGCGACGGCGGCGATCCGGCCGTGGTACTTGTTACCACCGCGGTCGAAGACAACTGCTTCGATACCAGCAGCCTTGGCACGCCCGGCAACCAGTTCGCCAACGCGCTTGGCCTTGGCGGTCTTGTCACCGTCGAAGGCACGAAGGTCGGCTTCCAAGGTGGAGGCGCTCGCTACAGTCAGGCCCTTGGTGTCATCGACAACCTGGACGAAGATGTGGCGTGCGGAACGGTTGACGACCAGACGAGGACGTACAGCCGTTCCGGAGATGCGCTTGCGGATACGAAGCTGGCGGCGGCTGCGCTGGGCAGACTTGCTCTTGTTCGTACGCTTCTTGTTAATTGCGATCGCCATGGTTACTTACCAGCCTTTCCGACCTTGCGGCGGATGACTTCGCCTGCGTAGCGGATGCCCTTGCCCTTGTAGGGGTCCGGCTTCCGCAGCTTGCGAATGTTGGCAGCAACCTCGCCGACCTGCTGCTTGGAGATACCTGAAACAGAGAGCTTGGTCGGGGTCTCAACTGCAAAGGTGATGCCGTTCGGTGCCGAGACGTTGACCGGGTGGCTGTAGCCCAGAGCGAACTCCAGGTCAGAACCCTTAGCCTGAACGCGGTAACCGGTACCGACGATTTCAAGCTTCTTCTCGTAGCCTGCGGTGACACCCTGGATCATGTTCGCGATCAGGGTGCGGGTCAGGCCGTGCAACGAACGTGAGGCGCGCTCGTCGTTCGGGCGGGCGACAGTCAGGGTGCCTTCTTCCAGGGATACCTCGATCGGGCTGGGCACAGTGTGGCTCAGCTCGCCTTTGGAACCCTTGACGCTGACGACAGAGCCGTCAACCTTGACCTCAACGCCGGCAGGAACGGTGATGGGGAGACGTCCAATACGTGACATTATTCTCTTCCTTTCCCGTTACCAGACGTAAGCGAGGACTTCGCCGCCCACGCCCTTCTTGCCGGCCTGCTTGTCAGTCAAGAGGCCGGAAGAGGTGGACAGGATTGCGACACCCAGGCCACCGAGCACGTGCGGCAGGTTGGTGGACTTTGCGTAAACGCGCAGTCCCGGCTTGGAAATACGACGAACACCAGCGATTGAACGCTCGCGGTTCGGACCGAACTTGAGCTCGAGAGTCAGCTTCTTGCCGACTTCAGCGTCTTCTTCTTTCCAGGAGGCGATGTAACCTTCAGCCTTCAGGATGTCGGCAACGCGTGCCTTGAGCTTGCTGTACGGCATAGACACGGAATCGTGGTATGCCGAGTTTGCGTTGCGCAGACGCGTAAGCATGTCTGCGACGGGATCTGTCATTGTCATGGTGGGCTCTTGCCCTTCCTCATAACGGTTTCCGCCGTGCTGCTTGTCCCGAAAATAATTCGGGCTCAGCGCGGACGGACCTTTTACGTAGCTAGATTAATCTTCGGTCTTGAACGGGAAGCCAAGCGCCTTGAGCAGCGCGCGGCCTTCGTCGTCGGTCTTGGCAGTGGTCACGACAGTGATGTCCATGCCGCGTACGCGGTCGATGGAATCCTGGTCGATCTCGTGGAACATAACCTGCTCGGTCAGACCGAAGGTGTAGTTGCCGTTGCCGTCGAACTGCTTGCCGCTGAGGCCACGGAAGTCACGGATACGCGGCAGAGCCAGCGTGACCAGACGGTCCAGGAATTCCCACATGCGGTCCCCACGCAGAGTTGCGTGTGCACCGATCGGCATGCCTTCGCGCAGCTTGAACTGTGCGATCGACTTGCGGGCCTTGGTTACCTGCGGCTTCTGGCCGGTGATCAGGGTCAGATCACGGACAGCGCCGTCGATCAGCTTGGAGTCCTTGGCGGCATCTCCAACACCCATGTTCACAACGACCTTCACCAGGCGGGGAACCTGGTTGACGTTCTGGTACTTGAATTCCTCAGTCAGCGTGTTCTTGATTGAATCCGCGTACTTGGTCTTCAGACGAGGAACGATCTTGCTTGCCGGAGTCTCGAGAGTCTCAGTCATTAGATGTCCTTCCCGGAGCTCTTGGCCACGCGGACACGCACTTCACGCTTCACGCCATCGCGCTCAACGGTCTCGGTGCGGAAACCGACGCGGGTGGGCTTCTTGGTGGACGGGTCAACCAGAGCCACGTTGGAGATGTGGATCGTAGCCTCGACGACCTCGATGCCACCGGTCTTGGTGCCGCGCTGCGACTGACCGACCTTGGTGTGCTTGGTTACGCGGTTAATGCCTTCAACCAACACGCGGTTGGTCTCCGGGAATACACGCAGAACCTTGCCCTGCTTGCCCTTGTCGCCGCCGCGCTCAGCCTTGGCGCCAGTGATGACCTGTACCAGGTCACCCTTTTTGATTTTAGCCATGGACTAGAGCACCTCCGGAGCCAGAGAAACGATCTTCATGAACTTCTTGTCACGAAGTTCACGACCAACCGGTCCGAAGATACGGGTACCGCGGGGGTCACCGTCAGCCTTCAGGATCACAGCTGCGTTCTCGTCAAACTTGATATAGGAACCATCCGCACGGCGGCGTTCCTTCTTGGTACGGACGATGACAGCCTTGACGACATCGCCCTTCTTTACGTTGCCGCCCGGAATTGCGTCCTTGACGGTAGCGACGATAACGTCGCCAATGCCTGCGTAGCGACGGCCAGATCCACCGAGAACGCGAATGGTAAGAATTTCCTTAGCACCCGTGTTGTCGGCGATCTTGAGTCGCGACTCCTGCTGAATCACTATTTACTCCTTGCGTCGCGCTGGTTCTCAGACCGAAAATCTTCCTACGGAATGAGCCTTGCGGAACGGTTGATCGGGGTGTCTCTTGACCTGCCTGGATTTTGCCAGACCAGGCCTAAACGCCCGTGCCAAAAACATTTGCTTCCCAGGCCAGTCCCGACAGGTCGGGACGCAAGGGGGCACTATGCCGTGGCACGATTGTTTACGAGGTATATGACGGCGCACGAAGGGCGCCATACAAACTCAATATCCTAGCATGGTTTGGGCGCAGTCCCATATCACAGCCCGGGGCGACTGCGGTGCCGGCCGGCCGGCCGCCGTCGTGCGTCACCCCGCTCCCCCGTCACCCGTCCCCCGCGTACGCCGATGGCGCGAACGGACACTTGGCGCCCGGAAAGTCGCTTTTTTGGGGCCCGAAGTGCCCGCTCGGGCGTGGGCTTGCGGCCAGCCCGCCGGCACATCCCTGGAAGACGCAGAAACCCCCGCTCCCAGAAGGGAACGGGGGTATCTGGACAGCATCCGCCGACAGCGGGGCTGCAGGTGTTACTTGGCCTTCTCGAGGATCTCCACCAGGCGCCACCGCTTGGTAGCGGAAAGCGGGCGGGTCTCGGCGAGGAGAACGAGGTCGCCGATGCCGGCGCTGTTCTCTTCGTCGTGAGCCTTGATCTTCGTGTTGCGGCGAAGGACCTTGCCGTAGAGGGCGTGCTTCACACGGTCCTCGACCTGGACAACGATGGTCTTTTCCATCTTGTCCGAGACCACATAGCCGCGCTTCGTCTTACGGTCACCGCGCTCGGCAGCCGTAGCTGCGCCGGAAACAGTTTCCGTCACGTTCTCGTCCTTTTCACTCACTTGGCGTCCTCCTCGGTCTCAGCCTCGGCCGGCTTTTCAGCCTTCTCAGCCTTGGCTGCGGACTTCTTGGACTTCTTTTCTTCCTTGGCTTCCACAACCGGTGCGGCAACCTCGGCACGAATGCCCAGCTCGCGCTCACGGAGAACGGTGTAGATGCGGGCGATGTCCTTCTTTACCGCGCGCAGCCGACCGTGGTTCTCCAGCTGACCGGTGGCGGACTGGAAACGCAGGTTGAACAGCTCTTCCTTGGCCTTGCGGAGTTCTTCAACGAGTCGCTCGTTGTCGAAACCGTCCAGCTGTGCGGATGCAAGTTCCTTGGATCCTACTGACATTTCTATTCACCACCTTCGCGACGCAGAATGCGTGCCTTCAACGGGAGCTTGTGGATTGCCAGGCGCAGGGCCTCGCGAGCTACCGATTCCTCGACACCGGAGATCTCAAAGAGAACCCGGCCCGGCTTGACGTTGGATACCCACCATTCCGGAGAACCCTTACCGGAACCCATGCGGGTTTCAGCAGGCTTCTTCGTCAGCGGACGGTCCGGGTAGATGTTGATCCAGACCTTGCCGCCACGCTTGATGTGGCGGGTCATCGCAATACGGGCAGATTCGATCTGACGGTTCGTGACGTATGCCGGGCTCAGAGCCTGGATGCCCCACTCACCGAAGGAGACCTTGGTGCCGCCCGTAGCAGCGCCGGAACGACCCGGGTGGTGCTGCTTACGGTGCTTGACTCGACGTGGGATAAGCATTTAAGCCTGTCCTCCTTCTACTGACTGCGCCGTGCCTGCGGCACCGGCTTCGACAGCCGGAGCTTCGGCAGCAACAGGTGCTGCTTCGGCCGGGCGGTCGTTACGACGACGGCGGTCACCACGGTCAGCGCCACCCGGGCGGCCCGGGCGGTCGCTGGCACCACGGCCCCGGGACGGAGCAGCAGCTGCCTGCTGAGCCAGTTCCTTGGCGGTGACGTCACCCTTGTAGATCCAGACCTTCACGCCGATGCGGCCGAAGGTGGTCTTGGCCTCGTAGAAGCCGTAGTCGATGTTCGCGCGGAGGGTGTGCAGGGGCACACGGCCTTCGCGGTAGAACTCCGAGCGGGACATTTCTGCGCCGCCCAGTCGACCCGAGCAAGCGATCCGGATGCCCTTGGCACCGGCACGCTGTGCGGACTGCATGGCCTTCTTCATCGCACGGCGGAAAGCCACGCGGGAAGTCAGCTGCTCAGCAACGCCCTGGGCAACAAGCTGAGCTTCCATCTCGGGGTTCTTGACCTCGAGGATGTTCAGCTGAACCTGCTTGCCGGTGAGCTTTTCGAGCTCGCCGCGGATGCGGTCTGCTTCTGCACCGCGGCGGCCGATGACGATGCCCGGACGTGCCGTGTGGATATCCACCCGGACACGGTCGCGGGTGCGCTCGATTTCAACCTTGGCGATACCGGCGCGCTCCATGCCCGTGGACATGAGCTGGCGGATACGGATGTCTTCGCGGACGAAGTCCTTGTACCGCTGGCCGGGCTTGGTGCTGTCAGCAAACCAGTGCGATACGTGATCGGTGGTGATGCCGAGTCGGAACCCGTGCGGGTTAACTTTCTGTCCCACTTAGCGAGCCTCCTCTTTCTCCGGGGTAGCAACTACCACGGTGATGTGGCTCGTGCGCTTCTTGATCTGAAATGCACGACCCTGGGCTCGCGGCTGGAACCGCTTCATGGTCGGGCCTTCATCAACATACATTTCGCTGATGATGAGGTCACCTTCGTCAAACGCCACACCGTCGCGGTCCGCGAGGACCCGGGCGTTGGAGATTGCTGACTGTACTACCTTGAATACCGGCTCCGAAGCTGCCTGGGGGGCAAACTTCAGAATTGCCAGAGCCTCATTCGCTTGCTTACCACGAACAAGGTTGACGACGCGCCGGGCCTTCATAGGCGTTACGCGGATATGACGCGCAATTGCCTTGGCTTCCATTGCTTTCCTTCTCTCGTCTATGACGTAAGTGCAGGCGCCTAGCGGCGCTTGCCCTTACGGTCGTCCTTGACATGGCCGCGGAATGTCCGCGTTTGAGCGAATTCGCCGAGCTTGTGCCCGACCATCGACTCGGTGACAAACACCGGGATGTGCTTGCGTCCGTCGTGCACGGCGATCGTGTGGCCGAGCATGTCGGGGACGATCATCGAGCGGCGGGACCAGGTCTTGATGACGTTCTTGGTGCCCTTTTCGTTTTCCCTTGCTACCTTCACAAAGAGGTGCTGGTCAACGAAAGGACCTTTTTTCAGGCTGCGTGGCATGTGTCCAGGCTCCTATCGCTTGTTCTTGCCAGTACGACGGCGACGAACAATAAGCTTGTCGCTCTCTTTGTTGGGACGGCGGGTGCGGCCTTCGCGCTTACCGTTCGGGTTGACGGGGTGACGTCCACCGGACGTCTTACCCTCGCCACCACCGTGGGGGTGGTCGACCGGGTTCATCGCGACACCACGGACGGTCGGGCGGACGCCCTTCCAGCGCATGCGGCCGGCCTTACCCCAGTTGATGTTCGACTGCTCGGCGTTGCCGACCTCGCCGACGGTTGCGCGGCAGCGCACGTCAACGTTGCGGATTTCGCCGGAAGGCAGACGCAGCTGGGCGAAACGGCCTTCCTTTGCCACGAGCTGGATCGATGCGCCGGCGGAGCGGCCCATCTTGGCGCCGCCACCCGGACGCAGTTCGACTGCGTGGATTACGGTACCGACCGGGATGTTGCGCAGCGGAAGGTTGTTGCCGGGCTTGATGTCAGCGTCGGCACCTGCCTCTACCGTGTCACCCTGGGCCAGCTTGTTCGGGGCAATGATGTAACGCTTGGTGCCATCAATGTAGTGCAGGAGGGCGATGCGAGCCGTGCGGTTCGGATCGTACTCGATTTCGGCAACGCGGGCGTTGACGCCGTCTTTGTCGTGGCGACGGAAGTCGATCAGACGGTACTGGCGCTTGTGGCCACCACCCTTGTGACGGGTCGTGATCTTGCCGGTGTTGTTACGTCCACCCTTTTTCGGGAGGGGACGAACCAACGACTTTTCCGGCGTCGACCGCGTGATTTCAGTGAAGTCCGCTACGCTCGAGCCGCGACGGCCCGGGGTAGTCGGCTTATATTTACGGATTCCCATAATTTATTTCCTCGTTAAAGTGGTCTCCGCTACGAGAGCGGACCGCCGAAGATGTCGATAGTGCCTTCTTTGAGGCTCACAATTGCACGCTTGGTGTTCTTGCGGGTACCCCATCCGAATTTGGTGCGCTTGCGCTTACCGGCACGGTTGATGGTGTTGATCGAGTCGACCTTGACGGAGAAAATCTTCTCCACAGCCAGCTTGATCTCGGTCTTGTTCGAGCGGGGGTCCACCAGGAAGGTGTACTTGCCCTCATCGATCAGGCCGTAGCTCTTTTCCGAGACGACAGGTGCAAGCACGACGTCGCGCGGGTCTTTGATGGTGGCTGCACTCACTTGGCATCCTCCTCGTTCTTTGCCACTGCCCGGTCAGCAACGAATGCTTCGTAGGCAGCCTTGGTGAAGACGACGTCATCGGAAACGAGTACGTCGTAGGTGTTCAGCTGGTCTGCGTACAGAACGTGAACATCCGTGAGGTTGCGCACGGAGAGTGCAGCAACATCGTTGGCGCGCTCGATGACGACGAGCAGGTTCTTACGCTCGGAGACACCTCGCAGAGTTGCCAGTGCGGCGCTGGAGGACGGCTTGGTGCCGGCCACCAGTTCAGCAATAACGTGGATGCGGCCGTTGCGTGCGCGGTCAGAGAGAGCGCCGCGCAGTGCAGCAGCAATCATCTTCTTGGGGGTGCGCTGGCTGTAGTCACGCGGCGTGGGGCCGTGGACAACGCCACCACCGGTCATGTGAGGAGCACGGATAGAACCCTGACGGGCGCGGCCGGTGCCCTTCTGCTTGAACGGCTTGCGACCTGCACCGGAAACCTCGGCGCGGGTCTTGGTCTTGTGGGTACCCTGGCGAGCAGCAGCGAGCTGGGCAACGACGACCTGGTGCAGCAGCGGCACGTTGGTCTGTACGTCGAAGATCTCTGCAGGCAGGTCAACCTTGACAGTGCTAGTCATTGAACTAGGCTCCCTTCACGGCGGTGCGTACGAGTACGACCTGGCCGCGGGCGCCGGGAACGGCGCCCTTGATCAGGAGCAGCGACTTCTCGACGTCAACCGCGTGGACCGTGAGGTTCAGCGTGGTGTGACGAACGGCGCCCATGCGGCCGGCCATTTTCATGCCCTTGAAGACGCGGCTCGGGGTGGATGCGCCACCGATAGAACCGGGCTTACGGTGGTTCTTGTGGGCACCGTGGGAAGCTCCAACGCCGTGGAAGCCGTGACGCTTCATAACACCGGCGAAGCCCTTACCCTTGGTGGTGCCAACGACGTCGATCTTCTGGCCGGCTTCGAAGAGCTCAACGGAGAGCTCCTGGCCCAGCTCGTAAGAGTCAGCATCTGCAGTGCGCAGTTCTACGACGTGGCGGCGAGGCGTGACGCCTGCCTTTTCAAAGTGACCAGCCAGCGGCTTGGTGACCTTGCGGGGATCGATCTGGCCGTAGCCGATCTGAACGGCGACATAGCCATCAGTCTCTGCATTGCGCAGCTGCGTGATGACGTTCGAGTCAGCCTGGACCACAGTGACGGGGATGAGCTTGTTGTTCTCGTCCCAGACCTGGGTCATGCCGAGCTTCGTGCCCAGCAGGCCCTTTACGTTACGGGTTGCGGTCATAGTCTCTCAGCACCTCCCTACAGCTTGATTTCGATGTTCACGTCGGCCGGCAGGTCGAGACGCATCAGCGAATCAACAGCCTTGGGCGTGGGGTCGATGATGTCGATCAGACGCTTGTGAGTACGCATTTCGAAGTGCTCACGGCTGTCCTTGTACTTGTGCGGAGAGCGGATAACGCAGTAGATGTTCTTCTCCGTCGGCAGCGGCACAGGGCCGACTACCGTGGCGCCTGCGCGCGTGACCGTCTCAACGATCTTCCGTGCTGAAGAGTCAATGACCTCGTGGTCGTATGACTTCAGCCGGATGCGGATTTTTTGTCCCGCCATGTCGCCTGACTCTCTTTCAGTTAGTGCTGCTCCAGTTCGGGCTGCTCTGTTTACTTGCGTGTTGCATGTGGCTGCCGAAGCAATTGAAGTCGTAACTACCACCCGCCGCACAAGCTGAATCCGGAAGAATCCGGGTTCCTCAACCTGCCGGCGTAACCGACCCCCGCGGTCGGGCGTGTCGCGGTTTGCACGCGTACTCGTCCGCAGTTCCATGGGGAGTGGGTTATGTTTGGTCTCCTACCTGGACCCTGACACCCGGCATTATCCGGATCGGGACGCGAAGGAGCGCTTGAACAACTCATCTAGTATGCCGGAATTATCGGACAGAAGCGAATCAGGCAGGGCTAGTCAAAGTCGGCGGCCCCCGGACCGCTGCGGAAATCGCGCGGCGAAAGTGCCCGCTCATTGCCTTCAGCAACTATCGAATGGATGATAGAGGCATGGCTGTGCAGGACTCTGTTGCAGTTCAGGCCCTTGCCGCGCGCCTGAGCCCCGATTTCAAACTTGGAGTGGCCTCCGCCGCCTTCCAGATCGAAGGCGCCCTCTCGGCAGGCGGCCGCGGCCCCTCCGGCTGGGACGCCTTTGCCGAGAAGCCCGGCAGCATCGTGGACGGGCACTCCCCCGCGGTGGCCTGTGACCACTACAACCGGTCGCCGGAAGACGTCAAGCTGATGCGTGACCTCGGCATCGACTCCTACCGCTTCTCCATCTCCTGGCCGCGGATCCAGCCGGATGGTACCGGTCCGTTCAACCAGGAGGGGCTCGATTTCTACGACCGGCTGATTGACCAGCTGCTCGAGGCGGGCATCTCCCCCATGGCTACCCTCTACCATTGGGACACGCCGCTCCCCCTGGAGCACCGCGGCGGCTGGCTGAACCGCACGACGGCGGAACGCTTCGCAGAGTACAGCGCCGCCGCCGGCCAACGCTACGGTGACCGCGTGGCGCAATGGGTTACGCTCAACGAACCTGTCTCCGTGACCCTCAACGGCTATGCCTTGGGGACCCACGCGCCGGGGAAGACCCTGATGTTCGACGCCGTCCCTTCAATCCACCATCAGCTTCTGGCCCACGGTCTGGCCGTACAGGCGCTGCGTGCTGCAGGAGTCAAGGGCGCCGTGGGGGTCACGAATCTGCACTCCCCCGTCCGCCCGGCCAGCAGAAAGCCCCGGGACAGGATCGTGGCAAAGCTTTATGACCTGCTCATGAACAGGATCTACGCGGATCCGGTGTTACTCGGGCGCTATCCCTCCTTGCCCGTAGTGGCCCGTCCGTGGCTCCGTTCACTCGGCAGGATTTCCGACGATGACCTGAGGACCATCCACCAGCCCCTGGACTTCTACGGCCTCAACTACTACTTCCCGGTCAAGGTCGCTTGGGGGCACGGAGCGATAGCCATCCCGGCGAATACCCACAAGGAAGTTGCGCGGTTGCCCTTCCACGAGGTGGGCTACCCTGAAAATGGAACCACCGGATTCGGTTGGCCGGTGGCCCCCGATCACTTGGGGATTCTGCTGCGGGAACTCAAAGACCGGTACCAGGAGGCCCTGCCTCCGGTGTACATCACGGAAAGCGGCGCCAGTTTCCCCGAACCGGACCATGTCACGGGGCCCATCCAGGACAACCAGCGGATCAGCTACATTGCGTCGCACCTCAGCCAGGCCCTCGAAGCGACAAGCCCCGGCGGCATCGCCGAGGACGTTGAACTGCTGGGCTACTACGTCTGGACCCTGATGGACAACTTCGAATGGGCAGCAGGCTACTCGCAGCGCTTCGGCCTGGTCCACGTGGACTTCGACACCCAGGAGCGCACGCCCAAGGATTCCTACTACTGGTATCAGGCGCTCAGCCGCGCCCGGAAGAGCTGAGCGGCAGCGCAGGGCCCTCCCGGGGGCGGGTGCTACTGGTTCTTATTCGCGCGGTTGATGCGCTTGGCACGCTCGATTTCCTGACGGAAATGCTTTCTTGCCCAGAAGACACCTGCGACGACGGCCACCGCCAGCACGAGGAAAATTAGCCATTCCATGCCGGACTCCCTTCTTTCTCTAACACGGCTGATCCTGCAACCGTAACAAGAAAGCCAAGAATGAACCGGCAAGGGCACAACGAAAAAAGAACAGCCCCGCTGCAATGCAGCGGGGCTGTTCCACACTTCACGGCGACCGTCAGGCGGCCAAACCGATCGGAGATCTAAAAACAGATCAGCAAGTTGTTACTTGAGGATCTTGGTAACGCGTCCCGAACCAACGGTGCGGCCGCCTTCGCGGATAGCGAAGCCGAGGCCCTCTTCCATGGCGATGGGCTGGATGAGCGCAACGGTCATCTCAGTGTTGTCGCCAGGCATAACCATTTCCGTGCCTTCCGGCAGGGTGATAACGCCGGTTACGTCCGTGGTGCGGAAGTAGAACTGCGGGCGGTAGTTGGAGTAGAACGGGTTGTGACGCCCGCCTTCGTCCTTGGACAGGATGTAGACGTTGGCCTCGAAGTCGGTGTGCGGGGTAATGGAACCCGGCTTGACGACAACCTGGCCACGCTCTACGTCATCGCGCTTCAGACCGCGGAGCAGGAGGCCACAGTTCTCGCCGGCCCATGCTTCGTCGAGCTGCTTGTGAAACATCTCGATACCGGTAACCGTGGTCTTCTGGACCGGGCGGATGCCGACGATCTCGACCTCGGAGTTGATGGCGAGGGTTCCACGCTCGGCGCGGCCCGTTACAACGGTGCCGCGGCCGGTGATCGTGAAGACATCTTCGATCGGCATCAGGAACGGCTTGTCACGGTCACGCACGGGGTCCGGCACGGAGTTGTCGACAGCTTCCATGAGGTCCTCGACGGACTTGACCCACACCGGGTCGCCTTCGAGAGCCTTCAGACCGGAAACGCGTACAACGGGAGCCTCATCGCCATCGAAGCCCTGAGCCGTAAGCAGCTCGCGAACTTCCATTTCGACGAGGTCGAGGAGCTCTTCGTCATCGACCATGTCCGACTTGTTCAGCGCGACCAGCAGGTAGGGAACGCCAACCTGGCGGGCGAGCAGAACGTGCTCGCGGGTCTGAGCCATCGGGCCGTCAGTGGCGGCAACCACGAGGATTGCACCGTCCATCTGTGCAGCACCGGTGATCATGTTCTTGATGTAGTCAGCGTGACCCGGAGCGTCTACGTGTGCGTAGTGGCGCTTCTCGGTCTGGTACTCAACGTGGGAGATGTTGATGGTGATGCCGCGCTGACGCTCTTCGGGAGCAGAGTCAATAGACGCGAAGTCGCGCTGCTCGTTGAGAGTCGGGTACTTGTCGTACAGCACCTTGGAAATGGCGGCCGTCAACGTCGTCTTACCGTGGTCAACGTGACCAATGGTACCGATGTTAACGTGCGGCTTAGTCCGCTCGAACTTTGCCTTTGCCACAGGTTCCTCCTAGAACGTTTTCAAATGACTTACCCTTCGACCGCGCTTGTCGCGGCAGAAACTCCGGTAAGTCTACTTGGGGGGCTTTGGATTGGTGAAATTGCAGATTCAGGAACTAATACTAGTCCCTCGAGCCTGTCGGTGCAGATGGCCGGCTCCGGTCGGGCCGGGGACCGGCCATCTGCACCAGGTGAATCTCCGGAATCTGAGACGCACCCGAGTTTGTCGCTGCGAGCGTCCTGGGGACTATTCGCCGCGGTTCTTCTGGATGATCTCGTCGGCAACTGCCTTCGGGACCTCGGCGTAGCTGTTGAACGTCATGGAGTACACAGCGCGGCCCTGGGTCTTCGAGCGCAGGTCACCGATGTAGCCGAACATGCCGGACAACGGGACGTGCGCGCGGATGACCTTGACGCCCTGGGCATCCTCCATGGACTGCATCTGGCCACGGCGGGAGTTGAGGTCACCGATAACTTCACCCATGTATTCCTCAGGGGTGCGGACCTCGACATCCATCAGCGGTTCCAGCAGGACAGGGTTCGCCTTGCGTGCGGCTTCCTTGAAAGCCATACGGCCGGCGATCTTGAACGCCATTTCCGAGGAGTCAACATCGTGGTACGCGCCGTCAATCAGCGTGGCCTTGATGCCGACAACCGGGTAACCGGCCAGGACGCCGTCGTTCAGCGCATCCTGGATGCCGGCGTCGACGGACGGGATGTATTCGCGCGGAATGCGGCCACCGGTGACCTTATTCTCGAACTCGTACATCTCGCCTTCGGACGTATCCAACGGCGCGATCGCAATCTGGATCTTTGCGAACTGGCCCGAACCACCGGTCTGCTTCTTGTGCGTGTAGTCGTGACGCTCTACAGCACGCTTGATGGTTTCGCGGTACGCAACCTGGGGCTTGCCCACGTTTGCCTCGACCTTGAATTCGCGGCGCATGCGGTCCACCAGGATGTCCAGGTGGAGCTCGCCCATGCCGGCGATGATGGTCTGACCGGTGTCCACGTTGAGGGAGACCTGGAAGGTCGGGTCCTCAGCGGAGAGCTTCTGGATGGCCGTGGAGAGCTTCTCCTGGTCACCCTTGGTGTTCGGCTCGATCGCAACCGAGATCACGGGCTCCGGGAAGCTCATGGACTCGAGGACGATCTGGTTGCTGGAATCACACAGGGTGTCGCCCGTGGTGGTGTCCTTCAGCCCGATCGCTGCGTAGATGTGGCCGGCGGTAGCGCCTTCGACAGGCATTTCCTTGTTGGCGTGCATCTGGAACAGCTTGCCGATGCGCTCCTTCTTGCCCTTGGTGGAGTTGACCACCTGAGCACCGGCTTCCACGTGACCGGAGTACACGCGGATGAAGGTGAGCTGACCGAAGAACGGGTGGGTCGCAATCTTGAACGCCAGGGCCGAGAACGGCTCCTCGGAGGAAGGCTTGCGCGTCAGTTCCTTCTCTTCGTCGCGGGGATCGTGACCGATCATCGGCGGGACGTCGAGCGGGTTCGGCAGGTAGTCGACAACAGCATCGAGCATCGGCTGGACACCACGGTTCTTGAAGGCGGAGCCACAGAAGACCGGGTAGAGCTCGGAGTTGATCGTCATCTTGCGGATGCCGGCCTTGAGCTCATCTTCGGTGATTTCTTCACCCTCGAGGTACTTCTCCATGAGTTCCTCGGAGGACTCCGCAACGGTCTCAACGAGAGTTGCGCGGTACTCCTCGGCCTTGGCCTGGAGGTCAGCCGGGATCGCCTGGATCTCGTACTTGGCGCCCATGGTGACGTCACCCTTGGAGTCGCCGGGCCAGACCAGTGCGCGCATGTAGAGCAGGTCGACGACGCCGACGAAGTCGTTCTCGGCGCCGATCGGCAGCTGCATGACCAGCGGCTTGGCACCGAGGCGGCCGATGATGGTGTCGACGGTGAAGTAGAAGTCAGCGCCGAGCTTGTCCATCTTGTTGACGAAGCAGATGCGCGGAACGTTGTACTTGTCAGCCTGGCGCCAGACAGTCTCGGACTGCGGCTCCACGCCTTCCTTGCCGTCGAACACAGCAACCGCACCGTCGAGGACGCGCAAGGAGCGCTCAACCTCGACCGTGAAGTCGACGTGTCCGGGGGTGTCAATGATGTTGATCTGGTTGTTTTCCCAGAAGCAGGTCACGGCGGCAGACGTGATGGTGATGCCGCGTTCCTTTTCCTGTTCCATCCAGTCAGTCGTCGAAGCGCCGTCGTGCGTTTCGCCGATCTTGTGGTTCACACCCGTGTAGAACAGGATGCGCTCGGTAGTGGTGGTCTTGCCGGCATCGATGTGGGCCATGATGCCGATGTTGCGGACCTTGCTAAGGTCGGTAAGCACGTCCTGTGCCACGGTGTCTCCCTTTCGGATGGACTGCACGTTCGCCGCCGGCTCTGTTGAGCCGGCGGCGTCCGGGAAGTATTACCAGCGGTAGTGTGCGAAGGCCTTGTTGGACTCGGCCATCTTGTGGGTGTCTTCGCGACGCTTCACAGCGGCACCGAGACCGTTGGAGGCATCCAGGATCTCGTTCTGGAGGCGCTCGGTCATCGTCTTCTCGCGGCGGGCCTTGGAGTAGCCAACGAGCCAGCGGAGGGCGAGGGCGGTGGAGCGGCCCGGCTTTACTTCAACCGGAACCTGGTAGGTGGCGCCACCGACACGGCGGGAGCGGACCTCGAGGGAAGGCTTGACGTTCTCCATGGCCTTCTTGAGGGCTGCAACCGGGTCGCCGCCGGACTTGGCACGGGCGCCTTCGAGGGCACCGTAAACGATGCGCTCTGCGGTGGACTTCTTGCCGTCAACCAGCACCTTGTTGATGAGCTGGGTGACCAGCGGGGAGCCGTAAACGGGATCTAGAACTAGCGGCCGCTTGGGGGCCGGACCCTTGCGAGGCATATTACTTCTTCTCCATCTTTGCGCCGTAGCGGCTACGAGCCTGCTTACGGTTCTTGACACCCTGGGTATCGAGGGCACCACGGACGATCTTGTAGCGGACACCCGGAAGGTCCTTAACCCGGCCGCCACGTACGAGCACAATGGAGTGCTCCTGGAGGTTGTGGCCTACACCGGGGATGTAAGCGGTGACTTCAACGCCACCGTTGAGGCGCACACGTGCAACCTTACGAAGGGCCGAGTTCGGCTTCTTCGGGGTGGTGGTGTAGACGCGGGTGCAAACACCGCGGCGCATCGGGCTGCCGTTAAGCGCGGGGGCCTTGGTCTTCTTGACCTTAGGCGTGCGGCCCTTGCGGACCAGCTGGTTAATCGTAGGCACTCTCGTGTTCTCCGTTTTATCCGGAGCGGCCGTTGGCGGCCGCTCTCTTGTCGCTGCGCCCCGCCGCTCGAGCCTTGAAATTCTGTCCAGAGCAGCAGAGGCGAAGCCTTAATAGTCGGACCGCACGCCGGGACCAACGGACTTCCATCCTGGACTGCCCCTAGGCATGCGAAAATGTGGCATACGTTGCACAAGAACCCTGCAAACCGGAAACGTCGTCCTGGTCCAGCCTCTCGGCTGCAACCGGCGCACTCATCCACTGCCACAATAACAATTAGTCTCTACTCTAACACGGACGGGTCCCAGCCCTTAATCGGCGGGGTTTACAGCGGGAAGGGCCCCGCCTTAAACAGCCCGCCTTAAGCAGCCCCGCCTTAAACAACAACGGGGTCACCTTGAGCCCAATCCATCAGGTGGATTGGGCCGTAGGTGACCCCGCGTTGCTTCACGAAGGGTTAGCGGAAGTCGCTGCCCAGGTCGTAGTCATCCAGCGGGATGGCGTGGAACTCAGGAGCTCCGTCGCCGCCCAGGGAATCGTAGGAGAAGTCGCTGAAGGCGCTGGGGCCGGTGAAGAGATTGGCCTTTGCTTCCTCAGTCGGCTCCACCGTGATCTCGGTGTAGCGCGGGAGACCCGTGCCGGCCGGGATGAGCTTGCCGATGATGACGTTCTCCTTGAGGCCGAGCAGCGGATCGCTCTTGCCTTCCATGGCCGCCTGCGTCAGGACGCGGGTGGTCTCCTGGAAGGAAGCTGCGGACAGCCAGGACTCGGTCGCCAGGGACGCCTTCGTGATGCCCATGAGCTCGGGACGGCCGGAGGCCGGCGTCTTGCCCTCGGAGACAACGCGGCGGTTGGCATCCTCGAAGCGGCTGCGCTCGGCGAGCTCGCCGGGCAGCAGATCCGAATCGCCGGACTCGATGACCGTGACGCGGCGCAGCATCTGGCGGACGATAACCTCGACGTGCTTGTCGTGGATACCGATGCCCTGGCTGCGGTACACGCCCTGGACCTCGTCCACCAGGAACTTCTGCGCGGCGCGGGGGCCCATGATGCGCAGAACCTGCTTGGGGTCGACCGGGCCGTTGATGAGCTTCTGTCCGACGCTGACGTGCTCGCCGTCTTCGATCAGAAGACGTGAACGGCGCAGCACCGGGTAGGCGATCTCTTCGGATCCGTCATCCGGGGTGATGACCAGGCGCATCTGGCGCTCGGACTCTTCGATGGTGATGCGGCCGGCTGCTTCAGCAATCGGTGCGACACCCTTCGGAGTACGGGCTTCGAAGAGCTCCTGGATGCGGGGCAGACCCTGGGTGATGTCGTCGCCACCACTGGAGGAAACAGCACCACCCGTGTGGAACGTACGCATGGTCAGCTGGGTGCCCGGCTCACCGATGGACTGTGCGGCGATGATGCCCACTGCCTCACCGATGTCGACGGTCTTGCCGGTGGCCAGCGAACGGCCGTAGCACAGGGCGCAGGTGCCGACGCTGGACTCACAGGTGAGTACGGAGCGGACCTTGACCTCGGTGATGCCGGCTGCGAACAGTTCGGCAATGACGACGTCGCCGCAGTCGGTGCCGCCGGCAGCCAGGATCTTGCCCTTGGAGTCAACGACATCCACGGCCAGGGTACGGGCGTACGCGCTGTTCTCGACGTTCTCGTCCAGGACCAGTTCACCGTTGGCGTCAGCCACGGCGATGGCCGTGACCAGGCCGCGCTCGGTGCCGCAGTCCTCTTCACGGACAATGACGTCCTGCGAGACGTCCACCAGGCGACGGGTCAGGTAACCCGAGTTGGCGGTACGCAGCGCGGTGTCAGCCAGACCCTTACGGGCACCGTGCGTGGCGATGAAGTATTCCAGCACCGACAGGCCCTCACGGTAGGAGGACTTGATCGGACGCGGGATGATCTCACCCTTAGGGTTGGCCACCAGGCCACGGATACCCGCGATCTGCCGGACCTGCATCCAGTTACCACGGGCACCGGAGGACACCATGCGGTTGATGGTGTTCATCGGGGACAGGCTGTCACGCATCGCCTGGGCGATCTCGTTCGTTGCCTTGTTCCAGATCTCGATCAGTTCCTGGCGACGCTCGTCGTCGTCGATCAGGCCCTTGTCGTACTGGCCCTGGATCTTGGCAGCCATGGTCTCATAGCCGGCGAGGATCCGCGGCTTGTCCTTGGGCACCTCGATGTCGGAGATGGCGACGGTGACGCCGGACCGGGTGGCCCAGTAGAAACCGGCGTCCTTCAGGTTGTCCAGCGTTGCCGCTGTGATCACCTTCGGGTAGCGCTCGGCGAGGTCGTTGACGATCGTGGACAGCTCGCCCTTGTCCGCAACGTTCTCAACCCACGGGTAGTCTGCGGGCAGGGTCTCGTTGAACAGGACCTGGCCCAGGGAGGTCTGGACGAGCACGGTCTGACCCGGCTCGTAGCCTTCCGGGGCTTCCCAGCCGGGGTAAGGGACGAAGCCCTCAAGCCGGATCTTGACCTGGGAGTTCAGGTGCAGTTCGTGCAGGTCGTACGCCATGATGGCTTCCGCGACGGAGGAGAAGATCCGGCCCTCGCCAGCTGAACCGACACGCTTGGTGGTCAGGTGGTAGAGGCCGATGATCATATCCTGCGAAGGCAGCGTCACCGGGCGGCCGTCGGACGGCTTCAGGATGTTGTTCGAGGACAGCATCAGGATGCGGGCCTCAGCCTGGGCTTCGGGGCTCAGCGGCAGGTGGACTGCCATCTGGTCGCCGTCGAAGTCAGCGTTGAAGGCGCCACAGACCAGCGGGTGAAGCTGGATTGCCTTACCTTCAACAAGCTGGGGTTCGAACGCCTGGATGCCGAGACGGTGCAGGGTAGGTGCACGGTTCAGCAGCACGGGGTGCTCGGTGATGATCTCTTCGAGGACATCCCAGACCTGCGGGCGGTAACGCTCGACCATACGCTTGGCCGACTTGATGTTCTGTGCGTGGTTGAGGTCAACCAGGCGCTTCATCACGAACGGCTTGAAGAGCTCCAGGGCCATCTGCTTCGGCAGACCGCACTGGTGCAGCTTCAGCTGCGGGCCGACGACGATCACCGAACGGCCGGAGTAGTCAACGCGCTTACCCAGGAGGTTCTGGCGGAAACGTCCCTGCTTGCCCTTGAGCATGTCGCTCAGGGACTTCAGCGGACGGTTGCCCGGTCCGGTGACCGGACGGCCGCGGCGGCCGTTGTCGAAGAGGCTGTCAACAGCTTCCTGAAGCATGCGCTTCTCGTTGTTGACGATGATCTCCGGAGCACCCAGGTCAAGCAGGCGCTTGAGCCGGTTGTTGCGGTTGATCACGCGGCGGTAGAGGTCGTTGAGGTCGGAGGTCGCGAAGCGGCCACCGTCCAGCTGGACCATCGGGCGCAGTTCCGGCGGGATCACCGGGACGGCGTCCAGCACCATGCCGAGCGGGCTGTTGGTGGTCGTCAGGAAAGCGTTGACAACCTTGAGCCGCTTCAGGGCGCGGGTCTTGCGCTGGCCCTTGCCGTTGGCGATGATGTCGCGCAGCATGTCCGACTCGGCCTGCATGTCGAAGTTCTCAAGACGCTTCTTGATGGCCTCGGCACCCATGGAGCCTTCGAAGTACATGCCGTAGCGGTCGCGCAGTTCCCGGTACAGGCCTTCGTCACCTTCGAGGTCGGCGACCTTCAGGTTCTTGAAGCGGTCCCAGACCTGCTCGAGGCGCTCGATTTCCGCATCCGCGCGCTTGCGGACGTTGGCCATCTGGCGGTCAGCGGAGTCGCGGGCCTTCTTCTTGTCGGCAGCCTTGGCGCCTTCGCCTTCGAGACGGGCGAGCTCGTTCTCCAGGTCGCGGGCGATCGTGGCGATGTCCGAGTCGCGGTTGTCGATCAGCTGCTTCTTCTCGATGTCGTGCTCAACCTGGAGGTTGGGCAGTTCTTCGTGGCGGCTGTCGGCGTCGACGCTCGTGATCATGTAGGCGGCGAAGTAGATGACCTTTTCGAGGTCCTTCGGTGCCAGGTCAAGGAGGTAGCCCAGGCGGGACGGAACACCCTTGAAGTACCAGATGTGCGTGACCGGGGCGGCCAGCTCGATGTGGCCCATGCGCTCACGGCGGACCTTTGCACGGGTGACCTCAACGCCACACCGCTCGCAGATGATGCCCTTGAAGCGCACGCGCTTGTACTTACCGCAGTAGCATTCCCAGTCGCGGGACGGGCCGAAGATCTTCTCGCAGAAGAGGCCGTCCTTCTCAGGCTTGAGCGTGCGGTAGTTGATGGTTTCCGGCTTCTTAACCTCGCCGTAAGACCAGCCACGGATGTCTTCCGCGGTGGCGAGGCCGATCTGCATGAGGCCGAAGGAGGATTCGCTGGACATATGGTCCCTGTTCTCTCTTGTTCTCTAAATTCTGAAGTCTTGGGTTACGGGAAGAGGGAGGAATCCGGGAAAGGCAGCGCGGCGGCGCCGTCTGCCTTTCCCGGGCCCCTGCTAAACCTCTTCTACGGAACTGGGCTCTGCACGAGACAGATCGATGCCCAGTTCTTCCGCAGCCGTGAAGACTGCGTCATCAGAGTCACGCATTTCAATTGTGGTTCCGTCCGTGGAAAGCACTTCCACGTTCAGGCACAGCGACTGCATTTCCTTGATCAAGACCTTGAAGGACTCAGGAACGCCCGGCTCCGGGATGTTCTCGCCCTTGACTATGGCTTCGTAGACCTTCACACGACCATGGATGTCATCCGACTTGATCGTGAGGAGTTCCTGGAGCGTGTAGGCGGCGCCGTAAGCCTCTAGCGCCCACACTTCCATTTCACCGAAGCGCTGGCCACCGAACTGTGCCTTACCACCCAGCGGCTGCTGCGTGATCATGGAGTACGGGCCGGTGGAGCGTGCGTGGATCTTGTCGTCCACCAGGTGGTGGAGCTTCAGGATGTACATGTAGCCGACCGAGATCGGATCCGGGAACGGCTCGCCGGAGCGGCCGTCAAACAGGCGGGTCTTGCCTGAGGAGTTGATCAGGCGGACGCCGTCGCGGGTGACGTTGGTGGAATCGAGGAGACCAGTGATTTCCTCTTCACGCGCACCGTCGAAGACCGGCGTTGCAACAGTGGTCGAGCCACTCTCGCGCGGCAGGTTCGGCAGCTGCTTGACCCATTCGGGCTCGCCCTCGATCTTCCAGCCGGTCTTGGCAACCCAGCCGAGGTGCGTTTCCAGCACCTGGCCGACGTTCATACGGCCCGGAACACCCAGCGGGTTCAGGACGATATCAACGGGGGTACCGTCGGCAAGGAAGGGCATGTCCTCGATCGGAAGGATCTTGGAGATAACACCCTTGTTGCCGTGACGGCCGGCGAGCTTGTCGCCGTCGGTGATCTTGCGCTTGGCAGCGACGTACACGCGGACCAGCTGGTTGACGCCCGGGGGCAGCTCGTCGTCGTTGTCGCGGTCGAAGACGCGGACACCGATCACGGTGCCGGACTCGCCGTGCGGAACCTTCAGGGAGGTGTCGCGCACTTCGCGGGACTTCTCACCGAAGATGGCGCGCAGCAGGCGCTCTTCCGGGGTCAGCTCGGTCTCGCCCTTGGGAGTGACCTTGCCGACCAGGATGTCGCCGGCTTCAACCTCGGCGCCGATGTGGATGATGCCACGCTCGTCCAGGCCTGCCAGGACTTCCTCGGACACGTTCGGGATGTCACGGGTGATTTCCTCGGCACCAAGCTTGGTGTCGCGGGCATCGATCTCGTGCTCCTCGATGTGGATGGAGGAAAGAACGTCCTCAGCCACGATCCGCTGGGACAGGATGATGGCATCCTCGAAGTTGTGGCCTTCCCATGACATGAATGCCACGAGCAGGTTTTTACCGAGGGCAAGTTCGCCCTGGTCCGTTGCCGGGCCGTCAGCGATGATGCCGCCGACCTCCAGGCGCTGGCCTTCGCTCACCAGAACGCGGTGGTTGTAGCAGTTGCCCTGGTTGGAACGGGCGAACTTGTTGATCCGGTAGTTGGTTTCCGTACCGTCGTCGTTGAGCATGATGACCAGCTCAGCGGAGACCTCGGTGACCACGCCTGCCTTCTTCGCGATGACAACGTCACCGGCGTCGACTGCAGCTGCGCGCTCCATGCCGGTACCGACGAACGGTGCCTCGGAGCGGACAAGCGGCACGGCCTGGCGCTGCATGTTGGCACCCATGAGGGCGCGGTTAGCATCGTCATGCTCGAGGAACGGGATCAGGGCGGTGGCCACGGACACCATCTGGCGCGGGGAGACGTCCATGAACTCGACCTCGGCGGCGGGAACCAGCACGGGCTCGCCTCCACCACCACGGGCACGGACGAGGACGGTCTCTTCGGCGAACTTCTTGTTCCCGTCCAGCGGAGCGTTGGCCTGCGCGATCAGGACCTCGGCCTCGTCGTCGGCCGTGAGGTACTGGACCTCATCGGACACGACGCCCTCGGACACGAGACGGTAAGGCGTCTCGATGAACCCGAACGGGTTGATGCGTCCATAGGAAGCCAACGAACCGATCAGGCCAATGTTCGGGCCTTCAGGAGTTTCGATGGGGCACATACGTCCGTAGTGGGACGGGTGAACGTCCCGGACTTCCATGCCTGCACGGTCACGGGACAGACCACCCGGGCCAAGCGCAGAAAGACGGCGCTTGTGGGTCAGACCCGAGAGCGGGTTGTTCTGGTCCATGAACTGTGACAGCTGGGACGTTCCGAAGAACTCCTTGATGGCTGCCACAACGGGACGGATGTTGATCAGCGTCTGCGGCGTGATGGCCTCGACGTCCTGGGTCGTCATACGCTCGCGGACAACGCGCTCCATCCGGGACAGGCCGGTGCGGACCTGGTTCTCGATGAGCTCGCCGACGGCGCGGATGCGGCGGTTGCCGAAGTGGTCGATGTCATCGATCTCAACGCGCAGCTCGTGGTCCTGGCCGTCGCGCTTGCCCGTGAGGGTCTTCT
This sequence comes from Arthrobacter sp. UYCu723, assembly GCF_054059215.1. NCBI lineage: Bacteria > Bacillati > Actinomycetota > Actinomycetes > Micrococcales > Micrococcaceae > Arthrobacter > Arthrobacter sp. UYCu723. The sequence goes on along the minus strand of NZ_JBSSBW010000001.1, from coordinate 2,710,004 downwards.
CGCCGGCGTGCAGTGCAACCAGGAACTTGATCATGGCGACGATGTCTTCAACGTGCAGGACAGACGCTTCCTTGTCACCAAGGGAGCGGTCGATGCCGAGCTTGCGGTTGATCTTGTAACGGCCGACCTTGGCCAGATCGTAGCGCTTGGAGTTGAAGTACAGGTTGTCCAGCAGGGACTGGGCAGCCTCGACGGTGGGCGGCTCGCCCGGTCGCAGCTTCCGGTAGATGTCCAGCAAGGCGTCTTCGCGGGTTTCGGTGGCGTCCTTCTCCAGCGTTGCGCGCATGGAGTCGTACTGGCCGAACTCTTCGAGAATCTGGCCTTCGGTCCAACCGAGGGCCTTCAGCAGCACCGTGACGGACTGCTTGCGCTTGCGGTCGAGGCGAACGCCGACCTGGTCGCGCTTGTCGATCTCAAGTTCGAACCAGGCGCCGCGGGACGGGATGATCTTCGCGGTGAAGATGTCCTTGTCACTGGTCTTGTCCGCGGTGCGCTCGAAATAAGCGCCCGGGGAACGGACCAGCTGGGAGACAACAACACGCTCGGTGCCGTTGACGACGAAGGTACCCTTTTCGGTCATCAGCGGGAAGTCACCCATGAACACGGTCTGCTGCTTGATTTCGCCCGTGTTGTTGTTCATGAATTCGGCCTTGACGTACAGCGGCGCCGAGTACGTAGCGTCCCGGTCCTTGCACTCAGCCATGGTGTACTTCGGATCAGCGAACTCCGGCTCGGAGAAGCTCAGGGACATGGTGCCCTGGAAGTCCTCGATCGGGGAGATCTCTTCAAAGATGTCAGAAAGACCGGAGGAGGTGGCGACGCTGAGGTCGCCTTCTTCGGTGGCCTTCGCTACGCGGGCCTGCCAGCGTTCATTTCCGACCAGCCAGTCGAAGCTGTCCGTTTGCAGGGCAAGCAGATTCGGAACATCAAGAGGTTCGTGAATCTTAGCGAATGAGAGCCGCCGGGTTGCACCGTCGGTGCTTTCGGCATTGATAGCGGTTGCAGCGTTGTTTACATTAGAGGTGCTCGAGGCGACCAAGAGGGATCCTTCCACAGACCTTCAGGCGTTTTCAGATCTCCCCCGCTATGCACCCTGCGGAATGACTCCGCAGTGCTACCAGTCCGGTTCCGCTATATGACCCGGGACCCGCGCTGTCCATATTGGTGCACGTGGTAGACGGCACATTGATGGCGCAGCTGCCAGGCTAAGCCCACCGCTATATGAAGGCTGAAGGTAAACAGGGAAGACGCAAATATCTACGATACGGCAAAGCAACCTACTTGTCTACCCCACTTCCGTTCCGATTGCAAGCACTGCCGTGCGGACCGCTTCCTTGGGCCTGCTCGAGTTCGCCGGCTTTCGAGGCCGCGCATGCCGGCGCCTGCCCGCGCCTGCCCGCGCCTGCCCGGCCAATGGCGGCAGGCTCAAGGCCGGGAATGGATCAGTGACGGGGCTCACGATAACCTAGGCATACATCGTTAATGATCGGAAGAGAAAACAATGAGCAACTCCGCGGACAACAATGATGTTGTCATCCTTGCCGCCGCCCGCACGCCCCAGGGCCGTCTCAACGGCCAGCTGGCGAGCTTCACGGCCGTAGAGCTCGGCGCCCACGCCATCCGGTCAGCCCTGGCGGCCAGCGGGGTGAAGGCCGACCAAGTGGACGCCGTGGTCATGGGCCAAGTGCTCCAGGCCGGAGCAGGCCAGAATCCTGCCCGCCAGAGCGCCATCGCGGCCGGCATCGGCTGGAACGTCCCCACCGTCACCATCAACAAGGTCTGCCTCTCGGGCCTCACCGCAGTGATTGACGCAGCCCGGATGATCCGCAGCGGCGACGCCACCGTCGTCGTCGCCGGCGGCCAGGAGTCCATGACCCGGGCCCCGCACATCCTGCCGGGTTCCCGGCAGGGCTGGACCTACGGCACTGTCCAGGCGCTGGACGTCGCCGCCCACGACGGCCTGACGGATGCCTTTGACGGCCAATCCATGGGTTTGTCGACGGAGAGCAAGAACCTCACCCTCGGCATCGACCGTGCCTCCCAGGACGAGGTCGCGGCCAGCTCGCACCAGCGCGCCGCCAGGGCAGCGAAGGACGGGCTGTTTGACGGCGAGATTGCGCCGATCAGCGTCAAGCAGCGCAAGGGCGATCCGGTGGTCGTGGCCAAGGACGAGGGCATCCGCCCTGACACCACCGCCGAGTCCCTCGCGGGCCTGCGCGCCGCGTTCGTCACGGACGGAACGATCACCGCGGGCAACTCTTCTCCCCTCTCCGACGGTGCCGCTGCCCTCGTGCTCTCGTCGCGGAGATTCGCCGAGGACAACGGGCTGGAGTACCTTGCCGTGGTCGGCAAGCCCGGACAGGTGGCCGGGCCCGATAACTCGTTGCACTCCCAGCCCTCCACTGCGATCAGGAGCGCACTGGACAAGGCCGGCTGGTCCACCGCGGACCTGGACTTCATCGAGATCAACGAGGCGTTCGGCTCCGTGGCGGTCCAGTCACTCAAGGACCTGGACTACCCGTTGGAGAAGTGCAACATCCACGGCGGCGCCATCGCGCTGGGACACCCGATCGGCGCCTCCGGTGCCCGGCTCGCCCTGCACGCAGCGCACGAACTGAAGCGCCGGGGCAGCGGCAAGGCTGCCGTTTCGCTGTGCGGCGGAGGCGGCCAGGGCGAAGCCCTCCTGCTCTACCGCGACTGAGCCGGCCGTGACGGACAAAGAGCCGGCCGGCGCCGTCGAACTCCGGTCCGACGGCGGTGCTGGCGCGTCCGGTGTCGGCCGGGAGCGCTTCCTGGCCGACGCCGCGGCGCGCGGGCTTGAGGTCCGGGTGGTCGAGCGCCTCGCCGCAAACAGCCTCGAGGAGGCGGCGCAGATTCTGGGGATCCAGCCGGTGGACATCGTAAAATCGCTCGTCGTCAAACACAAGGACGGCAGCTTCCTGTTCGCCCTGATTCCCGGCGACCGGCAGATTTCCTGGCCCAAGCTCCGGGCCTTGGTGGGCGTCAACAAGTTGTCGCTGCCGACGGCGGACGTCGCCCTGGCGGCCACGGGCTACGCGCGCGGAACCATCACGCCGCTCGGCAGCACTGCAGCGTGGCCGGTATACGCCGACCGGACCATCACGGGCCGGCGCATTTCGATGGGTGCCGGGGAGCACGGCTACAGCGCCTTCGTCGACGCCGACGCCCTGACGGCGGCCCTGGGCGCCGTCGTCGCGGACATCTCCGAGCCTAACTAGTCCTCATTTTCGTTACTTCGTCGGGGGTTGAGGCCTAGTCTTCGCGCCCGGGAGGACATGTCCAGTGTTCGCCCCGGGGGCCGGGCATGACCGGAATATGTCCATCCGCCGGCCCCGGCGCGGGGCATGTCCTGATCCGGGGGCACGTGCAGTGGCTCAGCTGGGGGCGTCGGGCCACTTCCCCGGGAGGACATGTCCAGTCTTCGCCCCGGGGACAGGGCATAACCGGAATATGTCCATCCGCCGGCCCCGGCGCGGGGCATGTCCTGATCCGGGGGCACGTGCGGTGGCTCTACTGGGGGCGTCGGGCCACTTCCCCGGGAGGACATGTCCAGTGTTCGCCCCGGGGGCCGGGCATGACCGGAATATGTCCATCCGCCGGCCCCGGCGCGGGGCATGTCCTGATCCGGGGGCACGTGCAGTGGCTCAGCTGGGGGCGTCGGGCCACTTCCCCGGGAGGACATGTCCAGTGTTCGCCCCGGGGACAGGGCATGACCGGAATATGTCCATCCGCCGGCCCCGGCGCGGGGCATGTCCTGATCCGGTGGTCATTTTCGCTTAGGCCGTCGGGGTCAGGCTGCCGGTGCGTGCTCGTGGCTGCTCAGGCGTAGCAGCTGGCCGCTTACAGTTGAGGCCGGTGGTGTATTCCGGTCGACCCGGCCGGCTGGTCGAGGACCTTGAAACCGCCGCCGGTGATGGCCTGGCGCGACACCGCCTGCGGCCTCTACCTCAACGACCCCACCGCCTGGACCTGACCCCCGATGAACTAACGAATAAGCCCACTGGCGCTGGCGGGCTAACTCCTCCGGCCCAACGGACAACGCGGGGTCACTTTGCGCCCATCCCGGTGCCGGGATGGGCGCAAAGTGACCCCGCGTTGCTGCCCGGAACGCAGGAAACCCCGCCCACCGGAGTGGACGGGGTTTCCCTGAACAGACTGGGAACGGGACGTTTCCGCCCACTCCCGGAGCAGCGTGTTACTTGAGGGTAACGCGGGCGCCAGCTTCTTCGAGCTGTGCAACAGCCTTCTCGGCAGCTTCCTTGGTGACGCCTTCGACAATAGCCTTGGGAGCGCTGTCAACCAGGTCCTTGGCTTCCTTGAGGCCCAGGGAAGTGATTGCGCGAACTTCCTTGATGACTGCAATCTTCTTGTCGCCCGGGTGTTCCAGGATGACGTCGAATGCCGTCTGCTCTTCTTCTTCTGCAGCACCACCGGCAGCGGGGCCAGCAACGGCAACGGCAGCGGCGGTAACTTCGAAGGTCTCTTCGAAGAGCTTTACGAACTCAGAGAGCTCGATGATGGTCAGTTCCTTGAAAGCTTCAATGAGCTCTTCGTTGGTGAGCTTCGCCATGGTGTGGCGTCCTTCCTATAGTGGTGTTCGGCGGCCCTGGGGCATGCCATCACACCGGAGTCTGATGTGAAAGAGAGTTAGTTCTCTTCGGGGGCTGCGGCTTCGGCCGGAGCCTCAGCTGCTGCATCTGCTGCCGGAGCGTCAGCGTCGGCCGGGGCTTCTTCAGCGGCAGGCGCCTCGGCTTCTGCCGGCGCGCCGTTCTCTTCTTCAAGCTTGAGGCGCAGGGCGTCGATGATGCGGACAGCGGCGGCAGCAGGAGCCTTGAGGATGCCTGCAACCTTGGCGAGCTGCAGCTCGCGGGACTCGAGTGCTGCCAGGGCAGCGACTTCGCTGGCGTTCAGTGCCTTGCCCTCGAAGTAACCGGTCTTGATAACCAGCTGCTTGTTGGTCTTGGCAAAATCCGTCAGGCTCTTGGCAGCGGCAACTGCGTCACCCTTGATGAACGCGATTGCAGTGGGGCCGGCGAGCTGACCGTCGAATGCTTCGACACCAGCTTCCTTGGCTGCAATGGCGGTCAGGGTGTTCTTGACGACCGAGAACTTGGTGTCCTGGCCGAGAGAGACACGCAGCTGCTTGAGCTGTGCAACGGTGAGCCCGCGGTATTCGGTCAGGACAGCGGCGTTCGATTCCTTGAAATCGTTAGTGATCTCAGCTACTGCTGAAACCTTGCTAGGCGTTGCCATAACCCTCCTTCCGGGGATAGTGCCGGTGATTCCCGGTCCCCGCTCAACAGAGCTAAAACTAAAAAACGCCCCGCGCAGATGCACGGGGCTTGTCTCGACGCGGTCAATGACTGCGGAGCTTTGCTTCGTTCACCTGCGCCGGCCGCCCTATGTTCAGGGTCCTTCGTCTGGAGATCCACTGGCTCTCCCCGGCGCGACTGCAGAAGTGAGTCTTGCTTGGGAGAGTGGATTTCCAACAACCGACGGTCTTTGGTCCTCCAAGCGTACGGGACGCGGTGCGTGTGCTGCAAATCGGGGCGCAACAGGTTCAGCCGCCCGGTGTTCAGCTGATGCTTGGCCCGAAGTCCGGCAGTTCTTTTTGCCAGATCCCCGTCACGCCCGCAGTGGTGAAGCCGAGCTGCTGGTTGACCTTGAGCAGGTACCGGTTTTCCGGGGCGTTCCAGGTGTAGAGGACCCTGGCGTCCGGGAATTGTTCGGTGAGCCGTTCCATGTTGGCAACCTTGATCAGCAGGCCGAGCTTATTGCCGCGGTGCTCCTGCAGGACCACCGTGTCATCCTGGAACACGACGTCGGGGCGCAGCCCGAGGACGCTGATGGTGGTCAGGCCAACGAGCTCACCGCTGGCGATGTGTTCGACGGCGGTGACTACCGTCCGGCGGCCCTGCGCGATGGCGACTTCTTCGGCCTCGCGGAGGATGCCGCCGTCGAACACCATGTCTTCAGCTTCGGCGCCCGGCACCCCGTCCTCGCCCGCCCGGTTTTCCAGCGCCGCCACGGCTTCGAGCCACTGGTCCGGGCACCGGTCCGTCCAGTGGTGCAGGCAGTAGCGGCCCCCGTTGGCTTCCTCGGCCTCGGCCTCCAGCTCGGCGACGAGCATGCTGTCCAGCGGAAGGGCGCAGGAACTGAACTGTTCGATGTGCTGCAGGGTGTAGCCGGTGTGCCGGGCGAACTCCACCTCGCGGCTGCCCAGCGGAACGAAGCCGAGGCCGCTGCCGGGCACGAGCTGCCCGGCCTCGCTGTCGCCCAGCGACGCACCCGGATGGTTGGTGTCGATCAGGATGGTGTGCCGGCCCTCGTCGCGGGCGAAGTGTTCCGCGGCCTCGAGCAGTTGCCGGCCCACGCCCTGGCCCTGGAACTCCGGCAGGATGTCGAGAGTGAATTCGGCGAGGTCGAGGTTGTCCGCAAGCGGCAGCGCGATGTCGACGGTCCCGACGATCTCGCCGCCGATCCTGGCCACGAGGATCACCTGGCGTTCATAGGGGTCCGCCATTTCGAGCAACTTTTCCTGCGGGGCGTACGCGAGGTCGTCGCTCCCCCAGGTCTGCATGCGCACCTTGCGGCCCACTTCGATGGCGGCCAGGAAGTCGGCCGCGTCCGGCCCGTCCACGGAGTCCGGGATCCACAGCTGCTCAATCCGCACATCGTTTGCCATAGAGGACATCATCTCAGCCGTTCTGCCATCCACTACGGGTGCCGGAAACCCGGCTTAGCCCGGGCTTCAACCGCCAGCATATGCCGGTTTGGTCCGCCGTTCCATGGGTTGCTTCCTGCGCCTCTGACCGGCGTCACTCGCGGGGCCCGCGGCCGTCCGGGCCGGCGGCCGCGACGACCCGCTGCCATTCGCCGTCGTACCCCGCGGGCCGGAAGCCGAGCGCGATGTTGATCGCCAGCATGTGGTCGTTTTCCTCGGCGTTGAACGTGATCACGCGTTCCACTCCCGGGTACTCGGACCGGAGCCGGCGCAGGTTACGGATCTTGACCAGCAGGCCCAGCCGGTGCCCGCGGTGGCTGGCTGCCACCAGGGTGTCGTCCTGATCGGCCAGCCACGGTTTCATCGGCGAGAGCTGCAGTACCGAGTACGCGGCCAGTTCCCCGCTGCCGCGGTGCCTCGCGGCCGCCACGAGGGTGGTCAGGCCGGCCCGCTTCCAGGTGTCTTCGACGTGACGGACCCGTGCCACGTCCCACCGCTCCGGGTCATAGCTGAGCTCTCCGGTGGGCGCGTCCGTGCTCATCTTGGACATCAGCACGGCCAGCTGCTCGGCACGACCGTCCGGGCAGCGGTCTGTCCAGGACTCCAGCTCATACTCGTCCCCCGCCCTGGTTAGCGCCTCCCGCTCCAGGCCATCCCAGGTGGCGGCGTGTTGCGGCACGTCCAAGGCACTGAAGCGCTCCACCTGCTCCAGGCGGTAGCCGGCCTTCACCGCAAAGCGGACGCCCCGCGCCTCAGCGGGCAGCGCTCCGGATCCGGTGGCGGGCCTCAGCACGGCCGGCCCGTCGACGTCGAAATCGGCGGGGTGCTCCGTGAAGCTCTGCAGGATAGTGCGTCCCTCCGCGAGGGCCAGTTCCTCTGCGTGCCGGAGTAAGGTCCTGCCGATCCCCCGGCCGCAAAACTCCTTGAGTACTTCGACGTGGATCAGGGCGCTGCCGAGGTTTTCCTGCTGTTCACACCGGACCCACGACCGGCCCACCATCCGGTCGTCCTGCCGCACGAAAAAGAGCCGGATCTGCCGGTAGGAGTGGTCCCGCCAGAAGTGGAGCCGGGCCGCGGGCGGTGTTGCGCGGTCCAGGTTGCCCCACGCGGCGAGCGTCATGGCGTCGCACAGTTCCCCGAGTTCCAGGAAATCGCCGGCGTCGGCGGAATCCACGGCGGCCGGGAGGACGAGGGGTTCGATGAGGTACGGCGCAGTCGTCACCGGGCCAGCCTAACCGGCTCACTGAATGCAAGAAAGACCGCCCCGCGGATGCGGGACGGTCTTTTCTGCTGCTTACTGTAAGACAGGTGAGGCTTAGACCTCGGTCAGGACCTTGGTGACGTTGGGGTCAACCGAGATGCCCGGGCCAAACGTGGTGGCGACGGTAGCCTTCTGGATGTAGCGTCCCTTGGAAGCGGACGGCTTGAGGCGAAGGACCTCTTCCAGAGCGGCTGCGTAGTTCTCGGCCAGCTTCATGGCGTCGAACGAAACCTTGCCGATGATGAAGTGCAGGTTCGAGTGCTTGTCGACGCGGAAGTCGATCTTGCCGCCCTTGATGTCGTTGACGGCCTTGGCGACGTCAGCGGTCACGGTGCCAGTCTTCGGGTTCGGCATCAGGTTACGAGGACCCAGGACCTTACCGAGGCGGCCAACCTTGCCCATGAGGTCAGGGGTGGCGACGGCAGCGTCGAAGTCGGTCCAGCCGGCTGCGATCTTTTCGATCAGGTCATCGGAACCAACGAAGTCGGCGCCGGCAGCGATTGCTGCCTCGGCCTTGTCGCCCGTCGCGAAGACGAGGACGCGGGCGACCTTACCCGTGCCGTGCGGCAGGATAACGGTGCCGCGGACCATCTGGTCGGCCTTGCGAGGGTCAACGCCCAGGCGGAAAGCAACCTCAACGGTGGCGTCGAACTTGGACGGGTTGGTGTCCTTGGCCAGCGTCACTGCCTCGAACGGCGCGTAGAACTTCTCCGCGTCGATCTTGGCGGCGGCTGCCTCATATGCTTTGCTGCGCTTTGCCATGCTGCTTATTCTCCTTGTGCAGTTGTGGTCTGCGGACCGCGCTGGGCCCTGCCACAGTCGGATTTCCGGCTGTTTTATCCGGACCGGATTTCCGACATTTCAATGTTTAGGTGGTGCCGGTTGCCCGGCGGTGCTGGACGGCGTCGACGCCGGTTGCCCGGTTCCGGTGCCGCATCAGCGGAAAGGCAATCAGCCTTCGACGGTGATACCCATGGAGCGGGCGGTGCCGGCGATGATCTTCGCGGCGCCTTCCAGGCTGGTGGCGTTGAGGTCTTCCATCTTGGTGGTGGCGATCTCGTTGACCTGGGCCTGGGTCAGCTTGGCAACCTTGACGGTGTGCGGGGTGGGTGAACCCTTGGCAACGCCTGCAGCCTTCTTGATGAGTTCCGCGGCTGGCGGGGTCTTGGTGATGAACGTGAATGAACGGTCCTCGTAGACCGTGATTTCAACCGGAATAACGTTGCCGCGCTGGGCTTCCGTCGCAGCGTTGTACGCCTTGCAGAATTCCATGATGTTGACACCGTGCTGGCCAAGCGCAGGACCGATCGGCGGGGCCGGGTTAGCGGCACCTGCCTGGATCTGCAGCTTGATGAGGCCGGTGACCTTCTTCTTGGGAGCCAATGTAGGGTCCTTCTCTCAATTACGTCCTGGGACACAGGAGCGTGCCTCAGGTTGGTGGCCGCCATGGCGAGGCGGCCGGCCGCCTCGGGCTGCTAAGCGGGCAGTCCGGTGCGAATTCTGTGCGGAAAGCTAGATCTTGCTGACCTGGTTGAACGCCAGGGTGACCGGGGTCTCGCGCTCGAAGATGGAGACCAGCACCACGAGGGTCTGGGAATCCACCTTGATCTCGGAGATCGTGGCAGGAAGGGTCTCGAAGGGGCCCTCCTTGACGATGACCGACTCGCCGACCTCGAAGTCGACGTCGACGTGCGCGGCGGCGTGCTTGACGGGTTTGCCCTTCTCGGCCTGCTCTTCTTCGAAGACCGGGGCGAGCATGGAGAAGACCTCGTCGAGGCGCAGCGGAACCGGGTTGTGGGCGTTCCCCACGAAGCCGGTAACACCGGGCGTGTGGCGGACGGCGCCCCAGGAGGCATCTGTCAGATCCATGCGGACCAGGACGTAGCCGGGGATGCGGACACGGTTGATAACCTTGCGCTGGGCGTTCTTGATCTCAACGACTTCCTCCATCGGAACCTGGATTTCGAAGATGTAATCTTCCATGTCCAGGGTCTGGATGCGGGTCTCAAGGTTTGCCTTGACGCGGTTTTCGTAACCTGCGTAGGAGTGGATGACGTACCAGTCACCCTCCTGGCGGCGCAGCTTGGCCTTGAACTCATCGGCCGGGTCCACCTCGGCGGCAGCAGCGGCGGCAACCAGAACGTCGCCGGACTCGTCTGCTTCTTCGTCGGTTGCTTCCGCGCCGGACTCGCCTGCTTCGTCGTCGGTCTCTGCGTCGCCGGACTCGTCTGCTTCTTCGTCGCCGGTTGCTTCCTCGCCGGACTCGCCGGCTTCTTCATCGGCTACAGCCTCGTCGGCGACGTCGGATTCGGGCGCAGCAGACACAGCCTCGGACTCTTCCCCGGCTTCCACCGCGGCGTCCTGGCTCTTATCCAGCTCAGTCTCGGTTACCTCGAGCTCCTGCTCAGACACTTGGTCTCCTGCTTCCTCATTGCCTAACATGCCTATTTAAATGACTCAATTCCGCACACTCCGCGGACGCTCCCGTTACCCGGGAAATTCCACGCAGTCTGCGGACCGGTCGCGTCAGCGGTCCGTGGCGCCCTTACCGCCGAAGACCCAGCTCACTCCGGTCCCGAAGGCCAGGTCCAGCAGGGTGACGATGAGCATCATGATGACCACGAACACCAGCACCACGAGCGTGTAGTTGATCAGTTCCTTGCGGGTCGGTGCGACGACCTTCTTCAGTTCGCCGATTACCTGGCGGACGAAGAGCGCAATGCGAGCGAAGAAGCCAGCCCTGGCGGCATTCTTGGCGGGGCGGCCCTTGGAGCTGCTGGCAGCTGTTTCGGTCACCTGGTCCTCACTCATCCTCGCAATGTCGGATACCCGGCTCTAAACTGAACCATGGTTGCTGCGCCTGCTCCGGTTCACCCGGAACAGCTTGCGCAGGGCAGACAGGACTCGAACCTGCAACCTGCGGTTTTGGAGACCGCTGCGCTACCAATTGCGCCACTACCCTATGGATCGAAAACCCATCCGACTGCGCTTACCCCAGACTTTCCTGAGGCGCAGACCATCATCGTGTTTTCAACACCGGAGAACCAGTCTACGCAACAACTGCGCCTACGTCGAACCGGGCTCTTCCGGACACCCTGGCGTGTCTGCGAAAAGCGCCTGACTCACCTGCAGTCACACTTCCACGCCGTCACCCCGGGCGATCCGCTGAACAGCATAGAGTAGATTTCGTCGAATCCCACAAGCAGCCCTCCAGCTCCAAGCGAAGAATGGACCCGCCATGCCTGCCGCCCGCATTTCACAGCGCATTTCCGCCATTGCCGAATCCGCCACACTGGCCGTCGATGCCAAGGCGAAGGCGCTGAAGGCGGCCGGCCGGCCGGTCATCGGCTTCGGCGCCGGGGAACCCGATTTCCCGACCCCCGGCTACATTGTGCAGGCCGCGATCGACGCCGCCAGCCAGCCGAAGTACCACCGCTACTCCCCTGCCGCCGGGTTGCCCGAGCTGAAGCAGGCCATCGCGGACAAGACCTTCCGGGATTCCGGCTACAAGGCCGAGGCTTCCCAGGTGCTGGTCACAAACGGCGGCAAACAGGCGGTCTACAACACCTTCGCTACCCTGCTGGATCCGGGCGACGAGGTCATTGTCCCGACGCCGTTCTGGACCACTTATCCGGAGGCCATCCGTCTTGCCGGCGGCGTGCCCGTCGAGGTGTTCGCCGGGCCGGAACAGGACTATCTGGTCACCGTGGAGCAGCTGGACGCCGCCCTCACGGACCGCACCAAGATCCTCCTCTTCGTCTCCCCGTCCAACCCCACCGGTGCCGTGTACTCGCCCGAGCAGGTCAGGGCAATCGGCCAGTGGGCTGCCTCCAAGGGACTGTGGGTGGTCACCGACGAGATCTACGAGCACCTGACCTACGACGGCGTGCCCTTCACCTCGATCGCCACTGCCGTCCCGGAACTGGGCGACAAGGTGGTCATCCTCAACGGCGTGGCCAAGACCTACGCCATGACCGGCTGGCGGGTGGGCTGGATGATCGGCCCGGCCGACGTCATCAAGGCCGCCACGAACCTGCAGTCGCACGCCACGTCCAACGTCTCGAACATCCCGCAGGTTGCGGCCCTCGCGGCGGTCTCCGGCCCGCTGACCGCCGTCGACGAGATGAAACTCGCTTTCGACCGCCGCCGCAAGGCTATTGTCGCGGGCCTGAACGCCATCGAGGGCGTTGAGTGTCCGACGCCGAAGGGTGCGTTCTACGTCTACGCGGACGTCCGCGCCCTGCTGGGCAAGGAATTCCCGTCCGCCAACGGACCGGTCCGGCCCGCGACGTCCGCCGAGCTGGCCGCGCTGATCCTGGACGAGGTCGAGGTTGCAGTGGTTCCGGGCGAGGCGTTCGGCCCCTCCGGCTACCTCCGCCTGTCCTACGCCCTGGGTGACGAGGACCTGGCCACCGGCGTCGCCCGTCTGCAGGACTTCCTCGGCAAGGCCAAATAGGATCCTCCGGGTCAGAGGAGGCGGCGTTCGGCCGCCCAGCGGGTCAGTTCGTGCCGGCTGGAGAGCTGGAGTTTGCGCAGCACCGCCGAGACGTGGGTTTCGACCGTCTTGATCGAGATGAACAGCTCCTTGGCGACTTCCTTGTAGCTGTAGCCGCGGGCAATCAGCCGCATCACCTCGAGTTCCCGGCCGGAGAGCCGGTCCAATTCGTCGTCGGCGATGTCCGCGGGTGCGGTGCCGAAGGCGTCCAGGACGAAGCCCGCGAGCCGGGGCGAAAAGACGGCGTCGCCCCCGGCGACCCGGCGGACGGCGTCGGAAATTTCCGCGCCGGAAATGGTCTTGGTGACATAGCCGCGCGCGCCCGCCCGGATGACCGAGACGACGTCTTCCGCCGCGTCGGAAACACTCAGGGCCAGGAACCGCGTGCTGCCCAGCAGCGGGACGGAGCCGGCAATCACCTCCCGGCCGCCGCCGCCGAGACCGCCGGGCAGGTGGACGTCCAGCAGCACGACGTCGGGGCGCACCGCGGCGATGACCGCAATGGCTTCGTCGACCGTTCCGGCTTCCCCCGCGACGACGATGGCGGTGTCCAGGTCGGCCTTGAGACCGGACCGGAAGATGGCGTGGTCATCCACGATGACGACACGGATTGCCCGGGGCGCCCCTCCTGTATCTGCGTTGCTCACAGTTTTACCTCTCCGTTGTCGGCGGTGGCCGTGCTGGCGGCCGTGGCGGCGGGCAGTGGCAGCCGGAGCCGGACCTCGGTGCCGTCCGGGTTGCTGCTGATGGCGGCGGTGCCGCCGTGCCTGATCATCCGGCCGATGATCGATTCGCGGACGCCGAGCCGGTCGGCGGGGACCGAATCCGGATCGAACCCGGGCCCGCGGTCCTTCACAAAGACTTCCGCGGCGCCGTCGGTCACTTCCAGGTAGACGGACACGGCGCCTCCGCCGTGGCGGGCAGCGTTGAGCATGGCCTCGCGGGCTGCCTGCACCAGGGCCTCGTGCCGTTCAGTCATGGCGCAGTCCCCCACACTCACGACTTCGACGGCGTGGCCCAGCGCATCTTCCACGTCCGCCGCGGCCACCTTGATGCCTTCCGACAGTTGCCCGGCTTCCTTGCCCGGGTCCCGGTACAGCCAGCCCCTCAGCTCGCGTTCCTGGGCGCGGGCGAGCCGCACGACGTCGTGCTCGTTGCCGGCGCGCCGCTGGATCAGCGCCAAAGTCTGGAGCACCGAGTCGTGCAGGTGGGCGGCGATCTCGGCCCGTTCCGTGGCTCGGACGCGGCCGGCGCGTTCCGCCTCGAGGTCGCGCCAGAACTTCAGCCCCCAGGGCAGTAGCACCAGGGCCACACCGCCGAGCACCGCGACGGAGGCCAGCAAAGCCAGCCAGGTCTGCTCCCACGAACCCGAGCCGGAGACCATCACCAGGACACCGGCCACTACCAGCGCGAGTCCGGCCGCGAGCCGGGCCCAGCCGCCGGCCTGGTCGGCCTTGGTCTTGTCCACGAGTCCCGCCCGGCGGGTCTCGTCCAATTGCATCCAGGCGATGGCGGCGCCGCCCAGAATGGCGGCCACCGGGATAAGGGTCCCCAGCGGAACATCCAGTCCGAGCAGCCGGGCGATCAGGATTCCCGCGGCCAGCAGCAGGCCGGATCCAAGCAGGATCTCCTTTCCGTACGGCATGCTCCGGACCCGGTTCGGCCAACGCCCCATAGCCGCAGTGGACGCAGCGGCCGCAGCGGCCGGGCCCCGGGTCGGTGCCGGAGCGTCCTGCGCCCCAGGGTCCCCCGCGAAGAAGGGGCCCGTGGACTGCGACGGCAAATCCGGGGGTGCCCCGTAGCCTGCAGGCGCGGGGCCCTGGTAAGCACCCGGGTAAGGGTCGACAAACGGCGCGCTCACCGCCGGGGCAATGGGCGACGCCGGAAGGCGGGCATTGCGCTTGGCGCTTTCGTCCGCCGTGGGGACCATGATCCAGAGCCAGGCGTAGAACGCGACGCCGGCGCCGCCGGCGAGCGCCGCGACCACCATGCCGATCCGGACCATCCGCACCGGCCAGCCCAAGTGATTGGCGAGGCCCGCGCACACGCCGGCAATCACACGGTCGCCGCCGCGGACCAGCGGCGGGCGGGGAACGGCGGTTGTCATGCATCAATCCAAGCACGGATCAGGGTTCCCCGGACCGGTTTTCGCCCCCGACCAGGGATGACTCAGGGACAGTTCAGGGTATCCCCCAGTAGAGCGGAAACGCCGCGAACGGGAGGATCGAAGTATGAATCCGCACACTCCGCACCCCGATGAAAGCCAGGACCCGTCCAGCCCCGCGGCGGGCAGTGGACCCTCCGAAGCCTCTTCCGCCGCCTCGGAGACTCCGGCCTCCCCTCCGGCCGGCACTTCCCCGACCATCCCGTTGGATTTTCCGGCGGACGCCGGCGCCCAGAGCGCACCGGACGTTCCGCGCAGCGGTCCCACTCCGGAGGCCCCGCCCTTGTACCCGCCCTACTACGGCGCCACACCTCCGCCGGCCGGTACCCAGTCGCAGTCTTTTTTCGACTGGGTCCGGAGCCAGGGAATCCACCGCGGACGTGACCGCTGGGTAGGTGGCGTTGCCAACGGCATCGCGCAGCGGCTCGGCGTCGACCCGCTGATCGTCCGCGGCATCTTCATTGTCCTGGCCATTTTCGCGGGCGTCGGCGTGCTCCTTTACGGTCTCGCCTGGGCTCTGCTGCCCGAACCCGACGGTCGGATCCACGTGCAAGAGGCCGCCGCAGGCCGGTGGAGCGGCGGGATGACCGGCGCACTGATCACCACGCTCATCGGCCTGCCCGGCCTGGGCAGCGGCGTCTGGGGCTGGGACCGCCACGACTTCGGCGGTTTCATCTGGACCGTCGTCTGGCTGGGCGGCATCGGCTACCTCATCTACTACCTGGCCCGACGCCATAAGACCCGGAACGGAACAGACGGTATATCCTCGCGCGCCCATCCCGGCGGCCCGGCAAGCCATGCAGCCCCGGCCGGCCAGCCCAGCTACGGCCAGTCCGGGTATGACCAGTCAACGGTGCCCGGCCCGGCCTGGGGCGCACCGCCGCCGTCCGGCCCGACGCCCCCACCCGGTGGCGGTTACCGCCCCGGCCCCGGCGGGGATCCTGTCCCCCCGGCCAAGCCCCGCAACCTTGGCCCCGGCGCCCCGGCCGTGGCAGTAACGGCCGGGCTCGCCCTCCTCGTCGGCGGCGGCCTCAAGGCGCTCGACGCCGCCCACGTGATCGGCCTCGGCGACTCAAGCAACGCCGTCGTGTGGGCAAGCGGGGCGGCTGTCCTGGGCCTCGGGATCCTCGTCGCAGGGCTCCGCGGACGCACCTCTGGCATCCTCGGGTTCTTCGCCGTGGTGGCCTTGATCATCGGCGGCATCTTCAACGTGGTCCCGAACGGCGACAGGTTCCGCTTCCAGAACGCCGACTGGTCCCCGGCCAGCATCGAGCAGGCGCGGGGCGGGTTTGAGATCACCGGCGGCAGGGGCACCGTTGACCTCACCAGGCTGGCACTCAACCCGCCGCTGGGCTCCGACGTCGTCGTCCCCGTCGACGTCACGGCGAGCAATGTGACCGTGATCATCCCGCAGACCGTGCCCGTGCAGATCCAGGCCGACATGACTATGGGCAACCTCAACGAGGGCGGCCGGAGCCACGGCGGCATGACCACCCAGCAGAACGACTACAACACGGGCCAGCCCGGGGCGCGGCTGATCCTCAGGATCTCCGGCACCGTGAGTAACGTGACGATCCAGGAAGGAAACTGACATGAGCAGCTATGAATCAGCGGCAGGCAAGTCGACAAGCAGCGCCGCGGGCAGCGTGCCGACCACTGCGCTGCAGCCGGCAGAGTCGGAACCGCGGAACGGTTCCCCGGCCCGCGTCGGGACCATCGTCTGGGGGCTGATCGTGCTGGCCCTCGCCGCGCTGATCATCGTCTCCAGGCTTGGTTTGGTGGCCCTGAACGGCACCTATGTCTTGATCGGCCTGATGATCGGAGCCGGGGCCGCACTCGTGATAGGCGGGCTGCTCTCAGCCCGCGGACGTGACAAAGATTCATCAACAGGGAAGTCTTGAACCATGGATAAATTCTTCAGCACCGTCAGGGGCCTTGGCCTGAAACGTGGTCCGCAGCGCTGGTTGGGCGGGGTCTGCGGCGGGATCGCCGCCAAACTGAACGTCGACGTGGCGTTCGTCCGGATCGCATTCCTGCTTTTCGCCCTGCTCCCCGGCCCCGCTTTCGTCTTCTACCTCGCGGCGTGGCTGATCCTTCCGGACCAGCGGAACGCAATCGTGCTCGAGTCCTTCCTCGAGAAGCGCTCGACCCGGCCCTGAGGTCGTCCGCTGAGCCGGGCCCGGTAGCCGGACCCGGTAGCCGGACCGATCCCGAAGTGCCACTTCCAGTGCCCCCGCCTTAACGGTGGGGGCACTTCGCCGTAGTAACCGTTTGTGTCCTGCCCCACATCCGCCATTAGACTCTAGGGTGAGCTCAGCGTGGCGCTCTGCCTGTATACCTTCGAACCAGGATTTGAGCAGAGACATGAAAATTGGAATCCTCACCAGCGGCGGAGACTGCCCCGGGCTGAACGCCGTCATCCGTGGCGCCGTCCTGAAGGGCATCGCCGTCCACGGCCACGAATTCGTGGGATTCCTGGACGGCTGGCGCGGCGTCGTCGAGGGTGACATCATCGACATCCCCCGGACCCTGGTCCGCGGCATCGCCAAGCAGGGCGGGACCATCCTTGGCACCTCCCGCACCAACCCCTTCGAAAACAACGGCGGCCCCGAGGTCATCAAGGCCAACATGGACCGCCTCGGTATCGACGCCATCATCGCCATCGGCGGCGAAGGAACCCTGGCAGCGGCCAAGCGGCTCACGGATGCCGGGCTGAAGATCGTGGGAGTCCCCAAGACGGTCGACAACGACCTCGACGCCACGGACTACACCTTCGGCTTCGACACCGCCGTGGAGATCGCCACCGAGGCGATCGACCGCTTGCGCACCACGGGAGAATCCCACCACCGCTGCATGATCGCCGAGGTCATGGGCCGCCACGTGGGCTGGATCGCGCTGCACGCCGGCATGGCCTCCGGTGCCCACGCCATCCTGATCCCGGAGCAGAAAGCCTCGATGCAGCAGATCGCGGACTGGGTCCAATCTGCCCACGACCGTGGCCGCGCTCCCCTCGTGGTCGTGGCGGAGGGCTTCGTCCCGGACGGCCAGGAGACGCCGCACTCCGAACGCGGCATGGACACCTTCGGCCGGCCCCGTCTGGGCGGCATCGCCGAACGCCTCGCCCCCGAACTCGAGGCCCTGACGGGCATCGAGACCCGCGCCACCGTCCTCGGCCACATCCAGCGCGGCGGTGTCCCGACGGCGTTCGACCGCGTGCTGGCCACCCGCCTGGGCATGGCTGCCATCGACTCGGTAGTGGAAGGGCGCTGGGGAACCATGGTGTCCCTCAACGGCACCGACATAGTCCACGTGGCCTTCGACGCCGCCCTCGGCAACCTGAAGACCGTCCCGCAGGACCGTTATGACGAGGCTGCTGTCCTCTTCGGCTGAGCCGTGTCCGGCTGCGAGGGATTCGTGACGGCCTCCCGGCCGCGCCGCCGGTGCTGCCGCCGGTAGGTAGGGTTGAGTCATGAGTCTTGAGCCCGGTTCCGCTGACATTATCCATCTCGCGTGGGCGCGCCACCTGGGATTCGCCGACGCCGACCTCGCCGCTTCCGCCGGCGAACGCCTCACCCGGGCGGACGAGTCCCGCCGCACGGTCGACTTCGTCCGCCTGTTCGGCGCCTCCGCCCTGGTGGGGCCGCACTGGGTACTGGATGCCGCCGTCGGGATTTCCGATGAGGAACTCGCCCAGCACGTCACCCTCCTCACCCTTACCCGGCCGCATGGCGGCCACGGCCTGGGCGCGGCAGCACTCTTTTTCGCGGACGAATTGCCCCTGCTGCAGCCCGCCGAGGAGCTCACCGTCTCGCACGGGAACCCGGACGCCGTGGAGCTGGAAGGCCGCTGCCCGCCGGACGACGTCAACGAGGTGCGGTTGTCCGAGCTGCCGCACCGCTACACGATCATGCGCGACGACGACGGCCGGTCCGTTCCCGTCGCGTGCGGGGCGTACGCGGAGTGGGAGGGGATCCTCGCCGACGTCCGCGTCCTGGTGGATCCGGAGTGGCGCCGCCGGGGCCTGGGCTCGCTGGCGGCCTCGATCGCCGCCCACGAGGCGCTCGCCTCCGGCCTGACGCTCCAATGGCGCTCCGACGTCAGCAACAAGGGCTCCCTCGCCATCGCCCGGAGCGTGGGCTTTGCCGCCGGCGGCATCCAGACCAGCGTGCTGCTGGGCTGATCCGGATGCCGGCTGACGTCAGCGCCGCCTGGCCGCGGACTGCTCACCGGCTGAGGCCTGCGCCGGCGAGGACCCGGGGGCGCCGCCCCAGCCGTGCGTCGGCTGGGGTTTGGCGAAGAACAGCGCCACCGCGGCACCGAGCAGGATGACCGCCGCGGGCAGCAGGATGGACTGGCCCATCGCCGTCGAGAAGCCCTCGTGCAAAGCCGCCGGCAGGGTGCCGCCAAACGACATCGGGCTGGCGTCCCCGGACCCTCCCGGAGCTGCCGGGAGCTCCGCCGCGAGCCGGGCCTGGATCAGCACCGCGATGGCGGCGCTGCCAAGGACCGCGCCGATCTGGCGCGTGGTGTTGTAGACGCCGGCGCCGGCTCCCGCCTGCCGGGGCGGCAGGTTCCGGGTGGCGGTGGTGCTCAGCGGCGCCCAGATCCCGGCGTTGGCGAAGCCGAGCACGGCGCTGGGCAGCAGGAACAGCCAGATCGGCGTATCCGGGTGCATCAGGGCTGCGTTCCAGAACAGCGCCACGGACATCAGCAGCAGGCCTGACGCGGTGATGTATTTCGGGTTGACCCGGTCGATGATCTTGCCGACGACGGGGGCGAGGCCGCCCGAGATCAGCGCCATCGGGACCATCATGAGCGCGGACTGGGTCGGGGTCAGGCCGCGGACGATCTGGTAGTAGAAGATCAGCGGCAGGGTGAAGGCCGTCACCGTGAAACCGACCGTGGTGATGCCGATGTTCGCCAGGGAGAAGTTGCGGTCCTTGAAGAGTGAGAGCGGCAGCAGCGGCTCACCCTTGTTGTACCGCTGCCACTCCACGAAGGCCGCCAGGACCACCAGGCCGGCGATGATGAGCCCCCCGACCGTGATGGGTCCGGTGATGGTCCCCCAGTTGTAGGTCTCGCCCTCCTGGATCCCGAAAACCAGCAGGAAGAGCCCGACGGCGCTGAGCAGCACGCCGGGGATGTCGAACTTGTGCGGGTGGGTGCTGAGGGCCGGAACGTAGCGCAGGGCCAGGATGAAGCCGACGATGCCCACGGGGATGTTGATGAAGAAGATCCATTCCCAGCCGAGGCCGTCCACGAGGACACCGCCGAGGATCGGTCCCACCAGGGTGGCGACGCCGGCTGTGGCGCCCCAGATGCCCATCGCGGCCCCGCGGCGGTCCGGCGGGAAGATCCGGGTGATGACAGCCATGGTCTGCGGTGTCATCAGCGCTGCGCCGAAGCCCTGGAGCACCCGGGCCTCGATGAGTGTCTGGACGTCGCCGGACAGACCGCACCAGAGCGAGGCCAGCGTGAAGACCACGAGCCCCGTCAGGTAGAGCTTTTTCGGGCCGAAGCGGTCACCCAGCCGGCCGGTGATGAGCAGCGGCACGGCGTAGGCGAGCAGGTAGGCGCTGGTCACCCAGATCACCGCGTTGATGTCAGCGTTCAGGCCTTCCATGATCTTGGGGTTGGCCACCGAGACGATGGTCGTGTCGATCAGGATCATGAAGAAGCCGATCACCAGGGACCAGAGTGCCGGCCACGGCCTGGCTACGTTTTCCATGGATTCCTTAAGTGCTGATGGGTGGGTTGATAAGAATGCGGAAGGGGCGGACCCGCTTCCGGAAGGGGCTACCAGTGCAACTGTCCGCCACCGAGCTGGTCCTGGAGGTTCCGGATCCAGCCGATCTCGGCGCGCAGCATGGTCTGCTGGTACGCCAGGTCGATCCAGTACTTGCGCTCGACGCCTTTCGCCTGGACCCGTTCCTCCGCGGCGACGAGGAAGTTCAACTGCCCCTGCAGGTCCGCCAGACGCAGGCCGAGCAGTTCAACCACGACGCCGGCCGGCAGGTTGTACGCCTCCGAGATGGCCAGCGGGAACGAAGGGTACTCGTTGACAGGCTTGGCGAGCATGTCCTGGAGCCTTTGGATCAGGGCTTCCCGGCCCGCCTCGGAGATCTCATAGGTGGTGCGTTCGGGACGGTTGCCCTCACGGTCGGTGCCCGTGGCCTCGACCAGCCCCTGCTCTTCCAGCCGTCCGACAGCATGGTAGAGCGTTCCCGGGCGGACCTTGACGAGCCGGTCTTCGTGCCGGGCCATCAGGAGCTGGTACATCTCGTAGGGATGCATCGGCTCCTCCACCAGCAGGGAGAGTGCGGCGACGCCCAGGGCCGTCAGAGGCGTGGCTCGGGCCATGGTGCAGGGTCCTTCAGTGCAGGGTCCATCAGCGCAGGGTCCATCAGCGCAGTCCTTCAAAGCAGCGGCTATTCCACAAGAACTATTCCACAGGGAGTATTAGGACGCAAGATGCCCCGGAAGCCGCCCGGCGCGTGCTCAGCCGAGCAGCGCGATAATGTCCGTGCGCGCGAACATCTGCGCGGCGGCCCGCGCGGAGGGCGTGCCCGCATCGGGATCGGCTCCCGCCTCCACGAGCGCCTCCACGACATCGGAGTAGCCCTTGAACACGGCTCCGGCGAGGGGCGTCTGGCCACGGTCGTTGGCGGCATTGGCGTCACCGCCGTGCTGCAGGATCAGCCGGACGGTGCCGGCATGGCCGTGGTAGGCCGCCAGCATCAGCAGGGAGTCCCCGCCGGAGTTGGTCAGTGTTGCGGGCGCCCCCGCGGCGAAGTAGCTGCCGAGGAGCGCATTGTCCCCGTCCCGGGCCGCATCGAAGAGCTTATGGGCCAGGGCGAGCGTCTCGTCATCCGGCGCGGCGGTCCCGCCTGTCACCGGGTCCCCCTCAGGAATCCGGTCTGCCGTCCGACGACCTGGCCGGCGTCCGGAGCCACTATGACTTCCTGCGCCGCGGTGTAGGGCTCGTCGCCGTCGAGGACGGTCAGGACTTCCTCCGGTGCCACGGAGCGCTTGATGACGGCGAGGGCCACCGGCCCCATTTCGTAGTGCTGCGCCACGGAGGTCACGGTGCCGATCCTGCGGTCACCCACGCGGACCTCGCTGCCGGCGGCGGGCAGGGTGTGTTGCGAGCCGTCGAGCTGCAGGAAGACCAGCCGGCGCGGCGGGTGTCCCAGGTTGTGGACGCGGGCCACGGTTTCCTGGCCCTTGTAGCAGCCCTTGTTCAGGTGCACGGCGGTGCGGAGCAGGTCGAGTTCGTGCGGGATGGTCTTGTCATCGGTTTCGGCACCCCAGCGGGGCCGCCACGCGGCGATGCGCAGCGCCTCGGCTGCCCAGACGCCGGCAAGCGGCCGTTCTCCCACTGTGGCTCCGAGCTCCGTTGCGGGGACGAGGTATTCGAACCAGGGACGTTCCAGCCCGGGATGGGCGTCCTCGCCCACGACGGCGTAGGAGTAGCCGCCGGTGCCGACGTGCGGCCAGGGATCCTCCCAGACCTGCAGCCCGGACCACTCCGGGACCGGGCGGGTGGCGCCCAGCACGGCCCAGTCCGCCGAAACGTCCGTGATCTCGACCCGGAGCATGAACTTCATCCGGTTGAGCCATTCGGCCAGCGGCGCGGCCTCGGCCGCCTCCACGATCAGCCAGGTGGTCGCGCCGTCGTCCACCACGTGCGCGTCGAATTCAATCCTGCCCTGCACGCTGAGAAGCAGCAGTTCGGTGGACTGGCCGGCCGGCAGGCTGGTCACCTGTTGGGAGGACAGGGTGTTGAGCCAGCTCAGCCGGTCCGGCCCGCTCACCGTGACCACCCCGCGCTGGGAGAGATCGACGACGGCGGTGCCGGCGGCCAGCGCCCGCTGCTCGCGCAGCGGCTCACCGTAGTGGGAGGCGACGCCCGCGTCAGCGCCGCCGGCTTCGACCGCGCCCGGGCGCGACAACAATGGGCTCGTGTAAGTCATATCTAGTAGAAGTCCTCAGGGTCTAGCGGTATTCCGGATTTTCGAAGTCGTAACGGGTACCGGCCTTCCAGGCCTCGGGCAGGTTCCCGTAGGCCGGGATGCCGCCGGCGTCCTTGAGCATCCGGGCCAGGTGCAGCAGGTTCCACGTCATGAAGGTGGTGTTGCGGTTAGTGAAGTCGCTTTCCGGGCCGCCGGAGCCTTCGTCGAGGTAGCTCGGCCCGGGCCCGACGGCGCCGATCCAGCCGGCGTCGGCCTGCGGGGGAATGGTGAAGCCGATGTGCTGGAGGCTGTAGAGGACGTTCATGGCGCAGTGCTTGATGCCGTCCTCGTTGCCGGTGATGAGGCAGCCTCCCGCCTTGGGGTAGAAGGCCCACTGGCCCTTCTCGTTCAGCTGGCCCGAGTGCGCGTAGAGGCGTTCGATCAGCTTCTTGGTCTGCGAGGAGTTGTCGCCCAGCCAGATGGGTCCGGCTATGACGACGATGTCTGCTTCCCGGACGGCGGGGTAGAGCTCGGGCCATTCATCGCTCTGCCAGCCGTGCTCGCGCATGTCCGGATACACGCCGCTGGCGATGTCGTGATCCACCGTGCGGATCACCCGGGTGGTGACGCCCTGCTTCTCCATGATCCGGCGGCTGATGTCGATCAGGCCCTGGGTGTTGGAGGTCTCCGGCGACTTCTTGAGCGTGCCGTTGAAGTACACGGCTTTGAGATCGCTGTAGCTCTTCTTGCCCACGGGGGTGGCTACTTCTTCAGTCACTGCCTTGCTCCCTGCGTTCGTTGCGGACAACTGAAAATCAGTGAGACCTCAAACGCTCCTGGCAGAGCCGTCAGCTGAGTTTGTCGAGGATGGCGGAGGCGTGTGCCTCCAGCCCGCCACCCGGCGTCGAACCCTTGCCGGTCGCCACGTCCCAGCGCCACAGCAGCTTGCCGTCCACGAGTCCGAAGATCCGGGTGGCGGCAGTGTATTCCTTCGAATGGCTTCCGCGCATCACCATGTCGGTGCTCAGCTGGATCTGGGGGCCCTTGATCTGGCCGTAGTACAGCTCGGAGATCCCGCCGGGGTGGGCGACGGAGACTGAAATGTCGAAGCCTCCGTCGCTGTTGCGCAGGGCCTCGACCTCGTCGGCGCTCTTGAGGACCGGGACAATGTCACCCGGAGTCAGGCCTGGCCCGCTGTCCTCTTCGCGCTGCTTGCGCTCGAGGGCCCAAAAGCCGGTTTCCACAGCCAGCGGACGCAACCTGGTGCCCTCGTCGTCGGTCAGCCAGCTCTCGGCCCGGTACTGGAGGTACGGCAGGCCGTTGTGGGTGAAGGAGACGTGCTGCAGGAAGTGCTCGGAGTCCTCGTCCCCGGCGCCAAGGCGGCCGGGGCCCTCCCACTCACCAATGAGCCAGGACAGGGGAACGATTTCGGGTGTCAGATCTGTAGGTATTTCAATAGGCACGGTGGCTACCTCTGGAAACTACGGCTTCTGGACGGGTCTTAGCTTCTGGCTGTCTACTTCTGGCCTGTGAAGAGGCGGTACACCACAAAGCCGGCGAACCAAGCCATGGAAAGGCTGGCGATGCCAAGCAGAACAAGGAAAAAGATCTCAAATGCAAGTACGGACATGATGTCATCCTAACGCGTTAGTAGATGAGTAGTTTGTCTATGAAGTATGCCAGCGAGCCGACGGCGGAGACCGGCCCCAGACCCATCCCCAGGGCCGCCGGGAGGTTGAGCGCTTCGCCGCGGAGGACCACCAGGCGGCGGAAACTCACCAGCACGGACCCCACGACGACGCCGACGAGGGCAGCCGGCAGGACGGCGATATCGGAAAACACCAGCCCGGCGAGCGGGCCGGCCAGTCCCGCTCCGATGATACCCAGCGGCGCGACGATCCTGTCCGGCCAGCGGATCAGGCCCGCCATCAAGGCAATTGCGGCGCTGATGGCCGCGACGAGGAGCATTTCCCGGACCCCGTTGAAGCGGGAGCACGCGATCCAGCCCGCTCCGAGACAGGACAACAGGACGCCGGCACAGGAACCGAGCGTGGATTCAAGCCGCTGGGCCTGGCCGGTGCCGCGGAGCAGCTGCATCACGAAGATGGCCATGACGCCGGCGGCCAGGAAGGACGGGGTCCAGTTCAGGAAGCCCGGGGCGGGAAGGTAGGTGGCTGCGACGGCGGACCCCACGCCCGGCAGTCCTATCAGGGCGGCCAGGGTTTTCTTGGCGGGGATGCCCAGGAAGTGGGGCCAGCCGATGCCGACGCCGGCCGCGGTGAGCGATGCGACGGCGAGCAGGGCAACCGGTGAGGAGTAGGCGCCGCCGATGATGGCTGCGAGACCGGCCAGGCCGATGATTCCTATGCTCCATGTCTTCACTGACTACCCGCCAATGCCGTACCTTCGCTCACTGCGGACCCCAATTCGAGCTGATCGCCATCTTCAAGGCTGCGCGCCCTGACGGATCAATCCTGCCTTATGTGAACGTTTTATGTCGCAAAAGGACCCGCGCCAGGTGACGGGACCGTGTGTGGAAAGAGGCCGTTGGGTATACTCGATTTCAGCTACAGACGCCCAACGATGCGCGGACACCCCTTGGAGGAACCATGTCGCACATCCTGCTCCTGACGAACAGCACCGGCTCATCGGTGGACGTCCTGCCTGCGCTGGAACTACTGAACCACCGCGTCCACATCCTTCCGGCCGAACCCACCGCACTGCTGGATACCGACCCCTGTGACATCGTCCTGCTGGACGCCCGCAAGGACCTGGTCGGCGCCCGCTCCCTCACCCAGCTCCTCAAGGCCACCGGCTTGAGCGCGCCGCTGGTGTTGATTCTCACGGAGGGCGGCATGGCCGCTGTGTCCTCGGCCTGGGCCGTGGACGACATCCTGCTGGAGTCCGCCGGACCGGCCGAGGTGGAAGCCCGCATCCGGCTGGGCGTCGCACGCGCCGTGCCGGATCAGGACGACACCCCGACGGAGATCCGCGCCGCCGGCGTCGTGATTGATGAGGCCAGCTACACCGCCCGCGTCAACGGGGCGGCACTGAACCTGACGTTCAAGGAATTTGAGCTGCTCAAGTACCTCGCGCAGCACCCGGGCCGGGTCTTCACCCGGGCGCAGCTGCTGACCGAAGTGTGGGGCTACGACTACTACGGTGGCACCCGCACGGTGGACGTCCATGTCCGGCGGCTGAGGGCCAAGCTCGGCGCCGACCATGAGAACCTCATCAGCACCGTCCGCAACGTCGGCTACCGCCTGACCCTGGTCCGTCATCCGGAAGAGGAACTAAGCGAGGCCTGAGCACCGGCCGCGCAGTTCCACCGGACCTGACACGAGACAAATGGAAAGCCCCGGACTCTGTGGAGTCCGGGGCTTTCTGCTATGTGAGTGGAGGACATACGGGTCGAACGTATCGAGGCCACCCCAGTGGTGGATCCCCCTCGCAACCGGACTGGCTCTTTGTGCTGCGGACCGCCGGATGAGTTAACGACTATACGTAACAGGTCCGGAAACAACAAAATCGGCCCCGCCGAGGCCCAGCGTATAGCCTTGCACCATGAGTCCTGCGCATCCGGAAAACTGGCCCGTCTTCGTCGCCAAGGGAGCTGCGGAGGAGCAGCTCCTGAGGGACGTCAAAGCCCTCGCGGCTGCCGCAGAGGAATCCGACGGCAATCCGCCGCTGTCCGAACAAACGCTTGTGACGCTCAGTGCCGCGGACACCGGCAAGACCGCAGGTACAAATACAGTGCTGACGCTCGCCCTGTACGCCCCCGATGATTCGGGCGATGAAAAGCCCGACCCCGCAACAGCGCAGGACCTGGCGGGCTTCGCCGTCGTCGTCGAGGAGCCGGACGGCACCGGGGTGCTGGAAGTCGCCGTCCACCCGAGCTACCGCAATCAGGGCGTGGCGGACCGGCTCGTGCGCGAGCTCAGGAACACCCGCGGTTTTGCCGGCCTCAAGGCCTGGTCGCATGGAAACCATGAGGCGGCGGCGGAACTGGCGGCGCGCTATGGCTACGGCCCGTTCCGCGAACTGTGGAAGATGCGACTGACCACGGCGGCGGCGGAGCTGCCCGACGTCGCCCTGCCGGAAGGCGTCACGGTGCGGGCGTTCGTTCCGGGCCGGGACGAGGACGCCTGGCTGGCGGCGAACCGGGCCGCGTTCGCGCACCACCCGGAGCAGGGGAACATGACGCGCGCCGACCTGGACGCGCGGATGGCCGAAGCGTGGTTTGACCCCGCCGGCTTCCTGCTTGCCGAGGACTCCGGGGGGCGGCTGCTCGGCTTCCACTGGACCAAGGTGCACCCCCGGCACGGCGGGCATCCTGCGATCGGCGAGGTGTACGTCGTCGGCGTCACGCCGGCCGCGCAGGGCACCGGACTCGGCAAGGCTCTGACCGTCGCCGGCATCAGGCACCTGCAGCAGCAGGGCCTGCACGCGGTGATGCTCTATGTCGACGCCGACAACATCCCTGCCGTCTCGCTGTACCGGCGGCTGGGCTTCACCCGCTGGGACGTCGACGTCATGTATGCCCCGCTTGACGGGCGCTAGTTGCGCCGTTCCTCCAGCCGTTCCTCCCGCCCTTAATCCAGTCGGCGGACATGCGGCCGGCCGGGGCCGAAATCTGGGCTCGGCGGAATCTGATTGCTTGTAAGGTTGAAGCTAAATCGCGCCAGTATTTAGGAGAGACCATGCAACGGGATTCTGCCCGGACCGCCACGTCTGAAGAAAAGGTGCGTCCCGTACGTGCCCGTTTCGGCTCCTCCGAAGTGCCGGCCTCCCGCGCCACCCAGGACCGGATCGATATTCCCGAGTTCGCACCGAACCTGGAACCGGAGGGCGACATCAGCCCCGACCGCTTCCTGGACCGCGAATTGAGCTGGCTCGCCTTCAACTCCCGTGTCCTGGAACTGGCCGAAGACCCGAATCTGTACCTGCTGGAGCGGGTCGGCTTCCTGTCCATCTTCGCGTCGAACCTGGACGAGTTCTTCATGGTCCGCGTCGCCGGCTTGAAGCGCCGGATCGCCACCGGACTCGCCGTGACCTCCCCCGCAGGGCTGAGCCCCATGCAGGTCCTGGAGCAGATCGGTGAAGCCGCCCACCGGCTGCAGCAGCGCCACGCCCGGGTCTACGCGGAACAGATCCGCCCCGCCCTGGCCTACGAACACATCCACCTCATGCACTGGGAGGAACTGGATTCCCAGGCCCAGGACCAGCTCAGCGCCATGTTCGCCGAGAAGGTCTTCCCGATCCTGACGCCGCTGGCTGTGGACCCGGCCCACCCCTTCCCCTACATTTCCGGACTCTCGCTCAACCTGGCCGTGGTGGTCCGCAACCCGGTCAGCGACAAGGAGCTCTTCGCCCGCGTCAAGGTCCCGGACCAGCTGCCCCGGCTGATCTCCATTGACGGTCCGCGCGCGGGTTCCATTCCCGGGCGGGTGGCCCGCTTCATCGCCCTCGAGGAAGTCATCGCCGTCCACCTGGACCAGCTGTTCGCCGGCATGGAGGTACTCGAGCACCACACCTTCCGCGTCACGCGCAACGAAGACGTCGAAGTGGAAGAGGACGACGCCGAGAACCTGCTACAGGCGCTGGAGAAGGAACTCCTGCGCCGCCGTTTCGGGCCTCCCGTCCGGCTCGAGGTCACCAACGACATCAACCCGAACATCCGGGCCCTGTTGATCCGCGAGCTGGGCGTCGAGGAATCCGAGGTCTACTCTGTTCCGGCCCCGCTGGACCTGCGCGGCCTCTCCGTCATTGCCGGAATCGACCGTGCGGACCTGCATTACCCGAAGCACGTCCCGCACACCTCGCGGTACCTCAACGAATCGGAGACCTCCAAGGCGGCCAATGTCTTCGCGGCCATGCGGCGCCGGGACATCCTCCTGCACCACCCGTACGATTCCTTCTCCACCTCCGTCCAGGCGTTCCTGGAGCAGGCCGCCTCGGACCCGAAGGTCCAGGCCATCAAGCAGACGCTGTACCGCACCTCGGGCGACTCCCCCATCGTCGATGCGCTGATCGACGCCGCCGAAGCCGGCAAGCAGGTCCTGGCCCTCGTGGAAATCAAGGCCCGTTTCGACGAACAGGCCAACATCTCCTGGGCCCGGAAACTGGAACAGGCCGGCGTCCATGTGGTCTACGGCATCGTGGGACTCAAGACGCACTGCAAGCTGTCCCTGGTGGTGCGCCAGGAAGTGGACGGCCTGCGCCGCTACTGCCACATCGGCACCGGCAACTACCACCCGCGCACTGCCCGCTACTACGAGGATCTGGGGCTGCTGACGGCAAACGAGCAGGTGGGCGAAGACCTTTCCAAGCTCTTCAACCAGCTCTCCGGCTACGCGCCCAAGTCCACCTTCAAGCGGCTCCTGGTGGCACCGCGTTCGGTGCGGTCCGGGCTCATTGACCGGATCGAAACCGAAATCCGCAATGCCAGGGCAGGCCTCCCTGCCCGCGTCCAGATCAAGGTCAACTCGATGGTGGACGAGGCCATCATCGATTCCCTGTACCGGGCGTCCCAGGCCGGTGTCCCGGTGGACGTCATTGTCCGCGGTATATGCTCGCTGCGCCCGGGCGTCCCCGGTCTCAGCGAGAACATCACGGTCCGCTCCATCCTCGGCCGGTTCCTCGAACACTCCCGCGTCTTTGCGTTCGCCAACGCCGGCGCCCCGGTGGTCTACATCGGTTCGGCCGACATGATGCACCGCAACCTGGACCGCCGCGTGGAGGCCCTCGTGCAGCTCACCAGCGGGGACGACACGACGTATGTCCTGGACATGCTCCGCCGCTACATGGATCCCGGGACGGCCAGCTGGCATCTGGACAGCCGGGGAGAGTGGGAGCGCCACCATCTCAGCGAGGACGGCCAAAATCTGGAGGACGTCCAGTCCTGGCTGCTCGCATCCCGCTCGCGGCAGCGCTCGGCAGGCCTTCGGTAGGGCTGTGGCGTTGAGTAGCGATTCACTGGTTGCGGACCAGACGGACCACCCGGGCGAAGCGATTGCGGTCACCGCCGCCGGCGCCATCCCCTGGCGCCTTAATTCGGCGACGAAGGACCAGCTCGAAGTCCTGCTGATCCACCGTCCACGGTATGACGACTGGTCCTGGCCCAAGGGCAAGATCGATCCCGGCGAGACGGTGCCGGAGTGCGCCAGCCGCGAGGTGCAGGAGGAAATCGGGCTCAGCGCCCCGCTGGGGATCCCGCTGCCTCCCATCCACTACCACGTGCCCGCCGGGCTGAAGGTGGTCCACTACTGGGCCGTCGACGTCGACGGCGCGAGGATCGTGCCCGACGGCAAGGAAGTGGACAGCGTGATGTGGTGCTCCCCGGAGAGGGCCGCGCGCCTGCTGAGCAATCCCAGCGACGTCACCCCGCTCGAACATCTGGTGGCGGCCCATGACCGCGGCGAACTGGCGACGTGGCCGCTGCTGGTGGTGCGCCATGCCAAGGCCAAACCGCGTTCCTCCTGGACCAAGGCCGAGGGAGAGCGCCCGCTGGCCGCCACCGGCTTGCGGCAGGCCCAGGCGGTGGGGCGGCTCCTGCAGGCGTGGAAACCCTCACGGATCGTCTCGAGCCCCTGGCTTCGGTGTGTGGCCACCATCGCGCCGTACGCCAAGGCC
Source organism: Arthrobacter sp. UYCu723 (assembly GCF_054059215.1). NCBI lineage: Bacteria > Bacillati > Actinomycetota > Actinomycetes > Micrococcales > Micrococcaceae > Arthrobacter > Arthrobacter sp. UYCu723. Next base: position 2,679,755 of record NZ_JBSSBW010000001.1, on the reverse strand, counting down.
GCGGATGCCAAGGTGAAGCTCAACGAGTCGCTCACCGAACACCGGCACGGCCGCAGCCCGCACAAGACGGCCGCCGTCGTGGCAGCCCTGTTCGACAAACAGCGGCCCGTGGCCCTGTGCACCCACCGCCCGGCGCTGCCGACCGTCTTCAAGCAGCTCGAAAAACACATGAACTCGCGCCTCCGGGACAAGCTGCCGTCCGCGGACCCCTTTCTGGCCCCGGGCGAGATCATCGTGTGCCACGTGGCGCACGGCAGCAAGAACAAGATCGTGGCCGTGGAACGGTTCCGGCCCTTCGACGACTGAGGCCCCGATCCGTCGTGCGACGCCGCACTGCTCGCCGTCGTGCGGACGAGACTTGGCGGGCAACACGAATGAGCGGAGCCCGGCGGATCAGTAGACTGGGACGGTGAGCATTCCAACGCCCTATGAAGACCTGCTGCGCGATGTCCTGGAACACGGCACGCACAAATCGGACCGTACCGGGACCGGCACGCTCAGCGTGTTCGGCCGCCAGCTCCGCTTCGATCTGAGCAAGAGCTTCCCCCTGATCACCACCAAACGTGTGCATTTCAAGTCCGTCGCCGTGGAACTGCTCTGGTTCCTGCGCGGGGACACGAACGTGAAATGGATGCAGGACCAGGGCGTCACCATCTGGAACGAATGGGCCGACGCCGACGGTGAACTCGGCCCGGTCTACGGCGTCCAGTGGCGGAGCTGGCCCACCCCCGACGGCGGCCACATCGACCAGATCGCCGCACTCATCGAGAACCTCAAGTCCAACCCGGACTCACGCCGGCACATCGTCTCGGCCTGGAATGTGGCCGAGCTCAAGGACATGGCCCTGCCGCCATGCCACGCCTTCTTCCAGTTCTACGTCGCCGACGGGAAACTCTCCTGCCAGCTGTACCAGCGCTCGGCGGACACCTTCCTGGGGGTGCCGTTCAACATCGCATCCTACGCCCTGCTGACCTGCATGATCGCCCAGCAGACCGGGCTGGAACCGGGCGAGTTCGTCTGGACCGGCGGCGATGTCCACATTTACGACAACCACATGGACCAGGTCCTCAAGCAGCTCGCCCGGGAACCCTACGACTCCCCGCAGCTCAAGATCACCCGTAAACCGGACTCCATCTTCGACTACACCCTCGATGACTTCGAAGTGGTCGGATACCAGCACCACCCGACGATTAAGGCCCCGATAGCCGTATGAGCAACGAAGCCAGCCCCGAGGCGCAGCCCACCAACTTCACCGAGGAACTCGCCGCCTCCCTCACCGGCCTCGGCGTGGTGTGGGCCCAGACCAGCACCGGAGCCATCGGCAGGGACGGCGGCATGCCGTGGCACCTGCCGGAGGATCTGAAGCACTTCAGCCGGCTCACCGCGGGCCACCCGGTCATCATGGGCCGCAAGACCTGGGAATCCTTCCCGGACAAGTACCGCCCGCTGCCCGGCAGGACCAACATCGTCATCACCCGGCAGGAAGGCTGGGGCGGCACAGCCGCGGCCGAGGGCGCCATCGCCGTCAAATCCCTCGACGACGCGCTGCTGGAATCGCAGTTCGCACCCGGCCACGAGATGGTCTGGATCATCGGCGGCGGGGAGATCTTCGCGCAGTCTGCGGACCTTGCGGACGTCGCCGTCGTGACCACGATCGACTCCGCCACCGAGGGAGATACTTTCGCCCCCGAGCTCGGCTACGACTGGACGGCCGGCGCGTCCTTGCCCGCCGACGGCTGGCTGACCGCGGACAACGGGACCCGCTACCGCGTCACCCTCTGGCGCCGGACGGAGGCCTAGGAATGCCGAAGAAACCCGAAACCCTCTTTGTCCTCGGCTACATGCTGCTGCCCCTGCTGGCGCTGCTCTCCGCCATCGTGGGACTGACCATGATCCTGGGCGGCAACAAGATCACAGGGGCGATCGTGCTCGTCGTGGTCACCCAGCTCTTCGCCTTCGGCGCGGTCTATGCCCTGCGGAAGCGAAAATCGGCTCTGCTGGCCGAGCCCGACGGCGAATAGCGGCCTCCGCGTCGATCGCGACGGCGTCCACGGCTTACCGGGTGACGTAACCGACTGCGCCCTGCCGGCCGCAAAGTCTAAACTGGGCCAATGACTACAGCAGCTACTCCGTCCGTTGGACTGGTCGGTTGGCGTGGCATGGTCGGTTCCGTCCTGATGCAGCGTATGCAGGACGAGGGCGACTTCGCCAACATCAACCCGGTATTTTTCTCCACCTCGAACGCCGGAGGTGCCGCCCCGGCCGTTGCCGGTGCTGCCGCGGGCGCGGCCGGCAAGCTCGAGGACGCGTTCGACGTCGAGACGCTGGCTAAGCTGCCGATTATCGTCACCGCCCAGGGCGGCGATTACACCAAGCAGGTCCACGGCGAGCTCCGCAGCCGCGGCTGGGACGGCCTCTGGATCGACGCCGCCTCCACCCTGCGGATGAACGACGACTCCATCATCGTGCTGGACCCGATCAACCGCGACGTGATCGACGCCGGCCTCTCCGGCGGCGTGAAGGACTACATCGGCGGCAACTGCACCGTCTCCTGCATGCTCATGGGCCTGGGCGGGCTGTTCAAGAACGGCCTCGTCGAATGGGGCACCTCGATGACCTACCAGGCGGCGTCCGGCGGCGGCGCCCGGCACATGCGCGAACTCCTCAGCCAGTTCGGCACGCTCAACGCCGAGGTCAGCAGCGAACTGGACGACCCGGCGTCGGCCATCCTGGAGATCGACCGCAAGGTCCTGGCACACCAGCGCACCGACATCGACGCCAGCCAGTTCGGCGTGCCGCTGGCCGGCTCGCTGATCCCGTGGATCGACGCGGACCTCGGCAACGGCCAGTCCAAGGAGGAGTGGAAGGCGGGGGTGGAGACCAACAAGATCCTCGGCACGTCCGGCGAGAACCACATCATCATGGACGGGCTGTGCATCCGGATCGGCGCCATGCGCTCACACTCGCAGGCCCTGACGCTCAAGCTCCGCGAGGACCTCTCCGTCGCCGAGATCGAGAAGCTCCTGGACGCTGACAATGAGTGGGCCACCGTGGTGCCGAACACCAAGGAAGCCTCGATGGCCGATCTCACTCCGGTGGCGGCGTCCGGCACCCTGGACATCCCGGTGGGCCGCATCCGCAAGCTCGAGATGGGTCCGCAGTACATCAGCGCCTTCACGGTCGGCGACCAGCTGCTGTGGGGCGCCGCCGAACCGCTGCGCCGCATGCTCAACATCGCCACCGGCACGCTCTAGCTCCGGTCAACTCCGAGAAATTTCCGGTACTTCGTGGCCTGCAGCTCAAAGGACTTTTGGACCGCAGGCCGCAGTCCGTTAATCCCGTCAAAGGGCTCAGGCACGACGCCGGCCCCCGCGCCGTTCCGTGCCGCCGCCCACGTGCCGACCACCTCGCCGCCTGCCACGATGGTCCGCTTGAACATCCCGTTGCCGCCGGGCACGATCTTGTTCGAATGCTCCGCCGGGAGCACCAGCGACCGGTCCGCGTAACCCAGCAGGAACTCATCAAAGCCCGGCAGCGCCAGCACCGAGCGTGCCCCGGGGACGGCGCCGTCGAGCAGCGCCGCCGTCTCCGGCGACAGCCAGTAGCTCTTCGCTTCAAACTCCAGCTCCACCAGCTCGTCCTTCACGGCGGCGAGGGCGGCGCGGACCTCGGTCAGCGGGACGCCCGCCCACCAGGAAAAATCACGTTCCGTGGCGGGTCCGTGGCTGCGCAGGTAACGCAGCAGCAGCTCGGCGATGCCCTCCTGGCGGCCCAGTGAACGCGACTCCTTGATCCACTCGTCGAAGGCGACCACCCGCTGCTGGTTGCCGGCCGGCGGCCCCTGCACCAGCCATCCCCGCTGGCAGAGGATCCCCAGCAGATGGATGCCCCGCTGGCCCGCCGCCGACTGGCCGGCATCTTCAAAGGCCTGGAACAGCTCGGCCCGGGTCGCGGAGCCGCCGCCGGACACGAGCCCAAGCGCGGCCTCACGCACCACCTCCGCGTCCGCTGCCGTGATCTCCAGCTCCCTGTGCCGTCCCGCCATCCCCCGGATGAGCCGCTCGGATGTGATCGCCAGCATCCACTTCAGGTCTTCGGGAGCCAGCAGGTGCAGGGCAGGGCTAGTGCAAAGTCGTGGGTAGTGGGTTGATTCTGGCGAGTTTGAGGGCTCGTTTGGCGTCTCTGGCGGTGTGTCGGGTGGCTTTGGCGATGTTGGTGATTTTCGCTATCCGGTAGAGGCTGATGATGAGGTTTCGCAGGGACGCCATGAGCCGGGGAGCATTGCCGGACCTGACCATGGACTTGTCTTCCAGGAAGACCACGTCACGGACCCAGTGGAGCCGGTTCTCGATGGTCCAGTGACCTTGCACAAGCGTGTTGAGCTCGGCGGCGCTGGTGGTCTCCAGCGGCAGGGACGTGATGATGTACACCGTCTCAGCACTCCACTTTTTACCCTTGAGTTTCCGGGACCTGCGGGTGATCTGGGCTGCCTGGGCGGCATGCGGAAAGAGGATGCCGGCATCGATGGTGACGACCTTGATCGCCCGGGAACCGGCGCGGCCATGGCCGCGGTGCCGCTGCCTGTTGCCAACCGGGACGTCCTCCCACGGCAGTTCTTTCAATTGCCGTTGCAGGGCACACTGGTTGCCTTTCACGGTGAGCACGTAATGGGCTCCGCGGCCATGGAGGTATTCCGCGTGGGAGCGTTGGGTATGCATCGCGTCGGCCGTGACCACCACGTCCTTGAGGTTCGTGATGGTGTTCAGAAGGTCCTCGAAGCGGGTGATTTCATTAGTCTTGATGCCGACGTCAACCTGTCCCAGAACGGTGCCGGCTCCGTGGTCAACGGCGGCCATCAAGTGGACCCGGTCACCGCCACCGTTCTTCGCCCCGCGGACTTCCTTCCCATCCACGGCAATGGCCTGTGGTTTCACTTGGCCCATGACCCAGGCGCCCAGGGCGGTGTCGAAGGCATCTCCGTCCACCCGGGCCAGCACCCGCTGGATGGTCGTCACATGCGGGACACTGACGCCGGCCCTGGCCAAGGGTTTGCGTCCCGTGTCGGCGGCCCACTCAGCGATCTCGGCAAACGACTTCGCCCCGGCAAGCATGGCGCAAACCGCCAAAATCAGGATTCCCGCCAGCCCGTACCTGATGCCCCGGCGCTTCCGAGGATCCGGAACGGAAGCAAGGACTTCCCGCATCGTCCCCGGCGTCAGCGATGACTTCACCGGCTCCGGAATGACCTCCAACTGGCGGGCAATGGTATTGATAGGGGAAGATGGCATGAAGGAACTCCTGGTACACAGTGATCTAGACAATCACCCTGTTTAACAGGAGTTCCCCTACTTTAAAAGCACGCACTGGGCGCGTGTCACCGCCAGCCTGCCGGACCCACCCCACGACTTTGCATTAGCCCTGAGGTGCAGGGTGCCGCGCATCGGCCAGGAGCGGACAATCTCACCCCGATCCAGCGCGCCGCGGACCTCGCCCAGGCGGGCACCGGGGACCCGCTGCCCGACGGCCCAGAGCGCGGCCGGCAGGTCCTGCGCCTGCATCGCGGTCATCCACCGGACGGCGTCCGGGACAGTTCCAAGCCCCGGGCCGGTCAGCCCCTGTGAGGCCAGGCGGAGCCGGCCCATGGTCCCCCGGCTCAGCCGGGCGCGCACCACTGCTGTCATGGACCCATCGTAGGCCGTTGCCTCCGCACCGGCCGTTCCCAGCCGCCTTCCAGCAGGACTGCCTACGCTTGGTACATGACCATGAGTGAGATGTGGCCGCTGTTGCGGCCCCTGTGCAGGAAGCTTGCCCTGCTGGGCTGGGCCTCTAGCGCGGCCGGAATGGCTGCCGGCCTGGCCGTCGCGATCGCCAGCGGCACCCGCCTCTCCCCCATGATGAGCACCATGCAGCTTGTCGCCAGCGTGTGTATGGCCGTCTCCGTGGCCGCCTTCGTCACGGCCGCCGCGCTGCAGCGGCGCGCCGAAGCCCGGCGCACCGCCGAGCCGCGGGACGCGGAACTCCGGCTCGAGACCGGGGCGGAGCTACCAGCCACGGTGCAGAGCTTCCTGCTGGGCTCCCTGGCCCTGCTCGCCGGGGCCGTCGTCTTCGCCTGCGCCGGTCTGCTGCTCCGGAGCGGACCCAGCGCGCAGTCCGTGGCGTTCTGCCAGGTTTTCCTGCTGGGCGCCGCGGCGTCGGGCTTCACCTTCATGCTGTTCAGCAAGGTTTCCCGGCTCAGCAAGGTTTCCCCGCGCGGCCGCCGGAGCTAAGCGGCAACTGTGCCGGCGGCAGACGCCGTTTCCTAGAGCTCCACGCCGATCAGCAGCGGTTCCGGGTGCAGTTCAATGCCGAAGCGTTCGACGACGCCGCGCCGCACCTCCCGCGCGATTGCCAGCATGTCCTCGGTCCGCGCGCCGCCCCGGTTGGTGATGGCCAGGGTGTGCTTCGTGGACAGCGAAGCACGGCCGCCCGAGACGCTGCCGGCGTCGAGCCCGAAGCCTTTGCCGTACCCGGCCTGGTCGATCAGCCAGGCAGCCGAGAGCTTCGTCAGCCCGTCCGTTCCGCCCGGATACCGGGGAGCGTCTGCCGGCAATTGCGCAGCCGACTCCGCCGGCACGATCGGGTTCGTGAAGAACGAACCGGTGGAATAGGTATCCCGGTCCGAAGGATCCGAGACCATGCCCTTGGAGGCCCTTAGCCGGAGCACCTCGCGCCGGACGTCATTCGAGTACGCCCGGCGGCCCGCCTCGACGCCGAGGGTCCGGGCGAGTTCGGCGTACCGGACCGGGGCGCTCATCCGGCCCAGCGGAAGCTGGAACTCCACCGTGAGAACCACGAAGCGCGGGGAGCCGTTGACGGTGGTCTGCTTGAGGACGGAATCGCGGTAGCCGAACTTCAGCTCCGAATTCGTGAAGGTCCGGACGGCGTTGCGTTCCCGGTCCCAGGTGCGCACGGCGGCGATCGTCTGGGAGACGTCGGAACCGTAGGCCCCGACATTCTGCACGGGCGTGGCGCCGGTGGCGCCCGGAATACCGGCCAGCGCCTCGATGCCGGACCAGGCGTGCAGCACGGCGTGCTCCACGAGCGCGTCCCAGTTGTGGCCGGCCTGGACCACGACGGCCACCCCGCCACAGGAATCCTCGGCGTTGACGGTGAACCCGTCCGAAGCGATCTTCAGGACGGTCCCGGGGAACCCGTCGTCGGACACGAGCAGGTTGGAACCCCCGCCGATGATCAGCAGCGGCTCGCCGGCGGCGTCGGCCGAGCGGACGGCGTCGATGATTTCGGCCTCAGTGCGGGCCTCGATGAAGTTGCCGGCGGGGCCGCCGACGGCAGCCGTGGTCAGGGCGGAAAGCAGTGTCTGGGTCACCTCACCAGCCTAGCCGGGAACGGCGGCTCCCCGGCAAGCGGGCCGGCGGTGCCCGGCAGGCTAACTGAGCTTTCGCGCCACCGGGGAGAGCAGGAAGCTGACCACGAGCATCACCATCACGGCCAGCAGCGAGTGAAGGATGCCGACGTGTTCCGCCAGCAGGCCCAGCAGCGGGGGCCCGCAGAGGAATGCTCCGTAGCCGATCGTGGACACGACCGAGACACGGGCGGCGGCCTTGACGGGATCGTCGGCTGCGGCGGACATGCCCACCGGGAATCCCAGCGAGGCGCCAAGTCCCCAGATCGCCAGGGCCACGTAGGCCAGCCACGGAACCGGGGCGAAGACGAACAGACCCAGGCCCAGCACGGCCAGGGCGGCGCACCAGCGCATCACCGGGACGCGGCCGAAGCGGTCCAGGACCAGCGTGCCGGCGAAGCGGCCCACGGTCATGAAGGTGACGAACAGCCCGTACCCGGCGGCGCCGGCGGCATCCGACTGGCCATGGCCGTCTGCGAGCGCCAGGGCCACCCAGTCGCCCGCCGCCCCTTCGGCAAGGGCCAGCCCCAGCACCAGCACGCCCAGCAGGAGGGTCCGGCGGTCCCGCCAGGCCTGGCCGATCTGGCGTCTGTTGTCCAGCGGCTGCTCGGGGGCCGCGTCCGTCTGCCGGACGATGGGGATGGGCCCGGTGGAGGGATCCTCGAACGTATCTGTCCCGGATGCCTTGAAGGGGCGTTCCGGCTCGACCGGAGTGATGTCTGCACGGAACCAGGCAGCGGCAGTTGCCACCGAGCCGGCCACCACGAGCCCGCCCGCTGCCAGATGCCAGAACACCGGGATGCCGGCACCGGCAGCCCAGGCACCCAGCCCGGCTCCTGCCACTGTTCCCAGGCTGAAGGAACCGTGCAGCCGGGGCATGATGTGCCGCCGGACAGCGCGTTCCACCGCGGCGCCTTCGACATTGGACGCGGTGTTCCAGCTGGCGGTGCCCAGCCCGATGATCGCCAGTCCCGCGGCGACCACCACCGGGCTGGCGAGCACGGAGGTGCCGAAGCCTGCCAGTATCAGCCCGAACCCGACCATGATGCTGCCGATCCGGATGGTGCGCTTGGAGCCGAGCCGAAGGACAATCAGGCCCGAGGCGGACACGGACAGGAAAGACCCCGCCGTCATGCAGAGCAGGAGCAGCCCAATAGTGCCTGGAGTCAGGTCCAGGCCGTCACGGATGGCCGGCAGCCGGGACACCCAGGTGGAAAACGCGATTCCGCTGGCCCCGTAGGCCACCACCACAGCGTTCCGCCAGTGCGTGATCTCGGCAGCCGGGACCAAGACATCCTTGGTCACGGCAGTATCTTGGTCACGATCTTGGCCACGCCAGCCTGACGACGGCCTGGGCCTTCACCAGCACCTTCTGGCCGCCCGAGACGACGGTGAGGTCCACGCGGGCGGTGCCCGCGCCGGCGTCGAGCGCTCCGATGGCGCCGCTGACCTCGATCACGGCACCGGGCTCCGGGGTCCCCGTGGTGTCGGCCACCGGGACGGGCTTGGTGAAGCGGGTCTGGAAATCGACGACGGCGGCGGGGTCGCCGGCCCAGTCGGTGACCAGCTGGACGGCCGCACCCATGGTGAACATGCCGTGCGCAATCACGCCGGGCAGCCCGACGCCGGTGGCGAAGGCCTCGTTCCAGTGGATCGGATTGAAGTCACCGGAGGCGCCGGCATACTTCACCAGGTCAGTGCGGGTGACCTCGATGCTGCGGCTGCCGATGCCCTGGCCGACCGTGAGGCTTGCAAGGGTGGGGGTGGTTGCCGTGCTCATGCCCTGTTTCTTGTTCGCTGGATTCTTGTTCACTATTGTCCCTCTCCGCGGACCAGGATGGACGAGGTGGCGGTGGCGACGGCCTCGCGGGAGTCATCGCCGGTCGCGACTGCGTCTGCACCTGCGGCAAGTGCGAAGATTTCCGAGCGGGTGGTGATCATGGCGCCGCCGCCCATGGCGCGGACGCCGTCGACGTGCAGTTCCGCGATCAGCCGGTCCCCGGCCACGATCGGACGGTGGTGGATGAAGCGCTGGTCCGCGTGGACCACACGGGAGAAGTCGATGCCGGAGTCGGGATCCTCGATCAGCTGGGCGTCGGCGCGCTGGGCGACGATGATCGCGAAGGTCGGCGGCGCCACGAGGTCGCTGTGGCCCAGCGCCGTGGCCGCGTCCACATCGAAGTGGGCGGGGTGGGTGGCTTTTACCGCACGCGCGAACTCGCGGATCTTCTCGCGGCCTACCTCGTACACCTCTGCGGCAGGGTAGCTGCGGCCCTGCAGATCCGGATTGATAGTCATGGATCCAGCCTAGCGCCACGCAGCCAGCCGGCCTCCCGTGTGACACCGGGCGGGCCGGGCCTCACCGTGCGGTATGATGAAAACATCAATTCATCAATCCGCGTACTGGCGCATGCCGGGCCGCGGTGCCGAGAGCGCAGGCCAGCCATGATTTCCGCAGCGCAGACCCCCTTGTACGAGATCAAGGCGAAACTGTTCAAAGCCCTCGCCCATCCGGCCCGGATCCGGGTGCTTGAACTGCTGGCGGCCGCCCCGGACACCGCGGCGCCGGTCAGCTACCTGCTCGCCGAGACCGGGCTGGAGGCCTCGCACCTCTCGCAGCATCTGGCCACGCTCCGCCGGCACGGCGTGGTGACCTCGGCCCGGTCCGCCAATGCGGTGACCTACCGGCTCGCCCATCCGAAGATCTCGGAACTGCTGGCCATTGCCCGGATCTTCCTGCTGGACAGCCTGGCCGATTCGAACGAACAGCTACGGCTGGCGCAGGAGCTTCCGGGCGGCCATCTCCAGGGTTCCGCGTCGTGAGCGCCGCCCGAGCGCTGCTCAGCAGGTTACTGCCCTCCCGCCGCGACTACGACGGGCTGCGTTCGACCTGGAAGACGGACCTGCTCGCCGGCAGCACGGTGGGCATCGTGGCGCTGCCGCTGGCGCTGGCCTTCGGCGTGAACTCCGGCGTGGGCGCCGAGGCCGGCCTGATCACCGCGGTGGTGGCCGGCCTCGTGGCCGCCGTCATGGGCGGTTCGAACGTCCAGGTCTCCGGGCCTACGGGCGCCATGGTGGTGGTGCTGGCCCCGGTGGTGGCCTCCCACGGCGCCGGCAGCATCGCCCTCGTCTCGCTGATGGCCGGGCTGCTGGTGATCATGCTGGGGATCAGCGGGCTGGGCCGGGCCGTGGCCTTCATCCCGTGGCCGGTAGTTGAGGGCTTCACCCTTGGCATCGCCGCGATCATTTTCCTCCAGCAGGTCCCTCTGGCTACCGGAACCGAGGCGACGCCAGGCCGTAACACCCTGCTCGCGGCCATCGAGAGCGCGTCCCGGGCCACCGGGCCCACCGTCATCCAGACGCTGGCCGTGGTGGCGGGTGTCGCTGCCGTGATGTTCCTGCTGCCGAAGCTGAGCAAGTCCCTTCCTGCGAGCTTGATCGCCGTGCTGCTGGCCACCGTGGCCGCTGAAGTGCTGCAACTGGACATCCCGCGGATCGGCGCCCTACCGCATTCGCTGCCCGCGCCGTCGCCGCCCTCCTTCGATCCGGCGGCGCTTGGCGGACTGCTGATGCCCGCGGTCTCGATTGCGGCGCTGGCCGCGATCGAATCCCTGCTCTCGGCCCGGGTGGCCGCCGGCATGGTCGGCCCGGACGGCAGGCCTACCGGGGCGTACAGCCCGGACCGGGAGCTTACGGGACAGGGCCTTGCCTCCGTGGCGGCAGGATTCTTCGGTGGCATGCCCGCCACCGGCGCCATCGCGCGCACCGCCGTCAACGTCCGCTCCGGCGCCAAGACCCGGCTGTCCGCGATAGTGCACGCGTTGGTGCTGCTGGCCATCATCTATCTGGCGGCCGGGCTGGTCGGCCGGATCCCGCTGGCGGTCCTTGCCGGCATCCTGATGGTCACGGCGACACGCATGGTCTCACGGCACACCGTGACCGCCATCCTGCGCTCCACGCGCGCCGACGCCGCCGTCTTCGTCATCACCGCCCTCATCACCGTGGCCTTCGACCTGATCATCGCCATCCAGATCGGGCTCGCCGCCGCGGCAGTATTCACGCTGCGGAAATTCGCCTCGCTCAGCGGAGTGAAGCGCGAGGAGATTCCCGGGGCAGCCGAGGAAGGCGACGGGCACATCGCCATCTTCCGGCTGGACGGAGCCATGTTCTTCGGCGCCGCGGAACGGGTGCTGCAGGAGATCAGCCAGGTCAAGGACATCCAGGTGGCCATCATCCGGCTCTCCCAGGTGCGGATGCTGGACGCCACCGGCGCCCACACGCTCGTGGAGGTGATTTCGGCGCTGGAGCTGCGGGGCGTCACGGTGCTCCTGAAGGGCGTCCAGCCGGAGCACCTGGAGCTCGTGACCAACGTCGGCGTGATCCGCTCGCTGCGGCACCACAAGCACCTGTTCACGAGCCTGCCGGCGGCCGTGGACCACGCGCGCAGCCACGTCCGGCGGAACGCAGCCGTCAGCGCTTGAGGTTCTTCCGGATGGTCTGGCCGCGGACCACAATCCCCGCGATGTGCAGGATCAGGCCGAGGCCGATGACGGGCAGCGAGGCCACGGCCAGGCCCTGGTTATCGGAACTGTTGCCCACAATATTCAGGATGATGCCGAGGGCAATCAGGCCCATGGCGCTGAAAACGAGCATCTTGTAGGTGGTTGTCGCGGAGGCCCAGAATTCGTTCAGCACCGCCCCAGTCTACCGGGCAGGGGGCCCGGCGTTTCGAGCCGCAACCTCAGAACAACGACTCCTGCACCGCCGGGACGTCCGAGCCGTGGTCACCGAGTTCGATCACCCGTGCCTTGAGCTGCCCCAGGTTCACCACGAATTCCAGCTCGCTGCCGTCCAGTGCCGCGACCGCAATACTGCCGCTCAGCGAGTCGATCCGGAACCCGTGGGCGTCCGCGCTGAGCTCATGCGGATAAGCGTGCCGGGCAGCCGGCGCGCATGCGGCGTCCGACAGCACCGGCCGCACCCACGTCTCGTCCACCACCTCGAAGCCGTCAATGCCGGCGCCGGTCAGCAGGAGGCGGGTTTCCGCGGCCAGCCGGTTGTTGAGCGCCTCGAGCTCGACGGCGGCTGCCGGCGCCACGAGCGCGGCGGCCTTGGCGGCCGAGCGGACCTGCTGCGGCAGTCCGGCGTCGCGGGTGACCAGATCCTCGAGGATCCGGACCACCCTTCCGTCGTCGGCGCGGGCCACATAGCGGGCGACGACGGCGCCCTGCTCGGCGAGCCGGTTCCATTTCCGCAGGTGCGAGGCGGTGCCGACCTTGCTGGCCCCGTTCGCGAAGGTGGCGACGTAGAGCCAGTGCTGCTGCATCAGGTACGCGCGCAGCCCCGGCGGGACCCGCCCGCCGCGGTGGAAGTCGTGGATGAGCCGCGAATCGTCCAGGACGAAGCAGCGCCCGCACTGGCTGCCTTTGACGGCGGCGGCGCGGGCGGGGCACAGGATGTGGTCCCGCTCCGCGGGACCGTGCACCAAGTGGTGCCCAAGGCAGGACTTCCCTGCGGCGGCGAGCCGGAAACCGAGGCGGGTGCCGGCGTCGAGCGCCAGCGCGGTGAAGGTGCCGGAGGGGTCCTGCAGCCGCAGCACCGGCTGTCCGCCGTCGGACTGTTCAGATCCCGGCCCGGGAACGGGCGGCGGACCATCCCAAAAGACCCCGTGGACCAGATAACGGGTATCGGTCACGGGGTCTCCCAGCTTGGTACGGGTGCGGCTACAGCGCCGGCTGCACCCCAAAGGCTACCGCGAGCTTCATGATCTTCTCGGCGCGGCCCAGGCGCGGCAGGTCGGAACCGTCGCGGATGACCCGGCCGCTGGCCTCGAAGTCGGCCATGAAGTCCGTGGCCCAGGCGACGTCGGACGGCGTCGGGCTGATGACCTCGTTGATGACGTTGGTCTGGTCGATGGCGAGGCAGAGCTTGCCGGTCATGCCCATCATCACGGTGATCCCGGTCTGTTCGCGCAGGATCGGGTGGTTTGTTCCCACCGTGGGGCCGTCGATGGGACCCGGCAGGTTGCCGACACGGCTGGCCACCACGAGCTTGGCGCGCGGGTAGGCCATGGCCTCGGGGGTGGCTGCCATGCCCGTGTCGCGGCGGAAGTCGCCGGAACCGAAGGCCAGCCGGAACGCGCCCTGGGCCTTGGCGATGCGGTTGGCTTCCTCGATCCCGACGGCGGACTCGACGAGCGGAATCACCGGGGTCTTGCCGTCCATGCGGTGAAAGCTTTCGGTGACCTGGTCCGCGGACTCGGTCTTCGCCAGCATGACCCCGAGCAGGCCGGGCGTGCCGCGGAGGCCGGCGAGGTCATCGGCCCAGAAAGCGCTCGTGGCGTCGTTGATCCGGACCCAGGCGTTGCCGCCGCCGGCGAGCCAGTCCACCACGTGCGCGCGGGCGGCGTCCTTCTGCGAAGGGTCCACGGCATCCTCGATATCAAGGATGATGGCGTCCGCACGGGAGACGGCGGACTGGTCGAAGAGCTCGGGTTTCATCGCGTTGACCAGGAGCCACGAGCGGGCGATTTCTGCTGGAACGTTGCGTTGAGGCCGGACGGTCCCGGCTGCGGTGGTAGAGGTCATGTCTCTACGCTATCCGCATCCGGGCCCCTCCAGCCAAGTATTCCGGCCCCGCGGGGTATCCATTACGACCAAAATCACAAACCTTACCCAAGTAGCTTGCAGTTGTTGTCGTTCTGGGCGCCCAAAACGACAACAACTGCGAGCTAGTCGGGAGGGCCGGATGGACCAGCCCGACGGCGTCCATTTAGGGGATGTTGCTGCCCCGCGCCGTGACCCAGAGCCGGTACCACTCGGCCCGGCTCATGCCTGCGGCCACTTCGGCCGCGTCCGCGCAGGCCCGGATGCGGTCCGGCTTGGCGGTGCCGATCACCGGCGATATCCCCGCCGGGTGTTTCATCAGCCAGCCCAGCAGGATCGACTCCCCCGTCGTGTACTTTTCCCCGGCCAGCTGCGCCACCAGGGCGGTGGTGGCGACCTCCGCTGCGGTCGGCAAGGCGGCCGGCGCCCCGGTGTACAGGCCGCGGGCCAGCGCGCCGTAGGCCTGCAGGGTGACCCCCTGCCGGACGCAGTGCTCCACGGTGCCGTGCGGGAAGCTGTAGTCGGTGCCCTCCGCGTGGTTGACCAACACGGTGCTTTCCAGCCAGGCCCGTTTCAGCAGGCTCATTTCCAGCTGGTTGGCCACCACCGGGGCCTCCAGCCGGTCCTGCAGCACCTCGATCTGCGGCCCGGACATGTTGGACACGCCCACGGCGCGCACCTTGCCCTCGGCCATCAGCTGCCCGACGGCGGAGGCCACCTCGGCCGGGTCCATCAGCGGATCGGGGCGTTGCAGCATCAGTATGTCCACGTAGTCCGTGCGGAGCCGGGCCAGGCTTTCGTTGACCCGTGCCAGGATGCCGTCCCGGCTGAGGTCGTAGTGCGTCTCCAGGCCCTGTTCGTTGAGCCGGATCCCGCACTTGGTCTGCAGCCGAATGCGTTCCCGCAGCCCGGGCGTCCGGGCCAGCACCTCACCGAACACTGCCTCGGCCTTGCCGTTGCGGTAGATGTCGGCGTGGTCGAACAGTGTGATGCCGGCATTCAGGGCGGCGTCCACGGCGGCAGCAGCCTCGTCCACGTCCGCAGACGAGTACGGCTCCGCCGACCAGCTGCCGCCGAGGCCCATGCAGCCGTAGATCAGTTCCTGGAAAGTGATCAGCTCCTGGGCAGGGACCGGCTCCTGGGCGGGGACCGGCTCCTGGGCGGGCAACATGCTGTTTTCGGGGCCTCCGGACGCGTGGCTCACCGCAGCCAGACGGTGGTGCTGGCCGGCAGCAGGCCACCGTCGAGCGGTCCGCTGCTGAGCAGCACCTGGCCGGCCGGCAGTTCCACCGGTTCGTCGCCGAAGTTGGTCACCGTCTGCCAGCCGCCCGGGCGGCTGAAGTGCAGGACGTCGGCGTTGCCGGTTTCGAGCCATTCCAGTTCTTCCGAGGTATGCAGTTCGCGGCGCAGCTTGAGGGCCTTGCGGTAGAACTCCAGGGTGGATCCTTCCACGCCGTCCTCGGCAGCGACGGCGTAGCGGCCGAACCAGGCCGGCTGCGGCAGGTGCGCCCCGCCGTCGCCGAAGCCGAAGGAGCTGCCCTCCGCGGCCCAGGGCAGCGGCACGCGGCAGCCGTCACGGCCGATCTCGACTCCCTTGTTGCGGAAGAAGGTGGGGTCCTGGCGCTCGGAGTCGGGGATCTCGCCGACTTCCTGCAGGCCCAGTTCCTCGCCCTGGTACAGGTAGGCGGAGCCGGGCAGGGCGAGCATCAGCTGGGTCGCCGCGCGGGCGCGGCGGAGGCCGAGTTCGACGTCGAGCTCCTCGGCCGGGGCGCCGGCCAGCAGCCAGCCCTTGCCGTCCTGACCCTTGGCGTGCTTGCCGCCGGCCTTGGGCAGGCCGTAGCGGGTGGCGTGCCGGACGACGTCGTGGTTGGAGAAGACCCACGTGGATGATGCCCCGGACTCGGTGGCTTCGGCGAGGTTCCGGGTGATGATTTCGCGGAAGTCGTCGGGGTCGAAATCGGCCTGCAGGAGGTCGAAGTTGAAGGCCTGGCCCAGGCCCTGCGGGCTGGCGTAGCGGGCACGGCGGCTGGCGTGGACCCAGGCCTCGGCGACGGCGGTGCGCGGCGGGTTGTACTCGTTGAAGACCTCGCGCCATTCAACGTAGATCTCGTGGACTTCGTCGCGGTCCCAGAACGGGTGCGAGCCGTCGTCGAACCCGTCGGCGGCGCCACTCTCCGGGCCCAGCTCAATCCTGGACAGTAGCGGCTCGGTGAGGTCCTTGGTGAGGGCGTGCGCCACGTCCACGCGGAAGCCGTCCACGCCACGGTCGGACCAGAAGCGCAGGGTCTTGAGGAAGTCATCGCGGATCTCGCGGTTGGACCAGTTCAGGTCCGGCTGTTCCGTGGCGAAGATGTGCATGTACCACTGGCCGGGGGTGCCGTCCGGTTCCGTGATGCGTTCCCAGGCGGGCCCGCCGAAGACTGACTCCCAGTCCGAGGGCGCAACCTCGCCGTTCTGCCCAAGCCCATCCCGGAAGATGTAGCGGTCCCGGGCAGCAGAACCCTTGGGAGCCGCGAGGGCCTCCTGGAACCACACGTGCCGGTTGGAGGAGTGGTTCGGGACGATGTCCGCGATGAGCTTGATGCCGGCGGCGTGCAGCGCGGCGGACATCACATCGAAGTCCGCCAGCGTGCCGAGCTTGGGGTCCACGTCGCGGTAGTCGTCGACGTCATAGCCGCCGTCGGCGAGGGCGGAGGGGTAGAACGGGCTCAGCCAGACGGCGTCGATCCCGAGTTCCTTGAGGTACGGGACCTTGGCCGTGATGCCCTTGATGTCGCCCAGGCCGTCACCGTTGGAGTCGGAGAAGCTGCGCGGGTAGATCTGGTATACGGACGCCTGGCGCCACCAGTTGGGATCGGCAGCAAGGTCGGAACCGGACAGGGTTGCCAGCGTGGCGGTGGTGGTCAAGAGAGAGATTCCTTCGGGGCTCGGGACAGGATTCTGGTATTTTAGATACAAGGTAAATCTATTGCCTGAACAATTATGGGTCCGGATCCAGGGGAGGTCAAGATTTGATGCCGCAGGCAGCCGCCGCCACGCCCCAGCTCTTGCGCCGGGTCAACGCCCAGGCGGTACTGGGCTGTGTCCGCAGCATCGACGTGGCCACCGGCACCGAGCTGATGGCCCGGACCGGGCTCACCAGGGCGTCCGTGATTGCCGTCTGCGAGGACCTGATCCGGCGCGGCTGGATCCGCGAGCTGGACACCCCCCAGCGGGACGAGGTCTCGCCCGGCACCCCCAGGAAGGGCCGGCCGGCCCGGCGCTTCGAACTCAACCACCAGGCGGGCTACGTCCTCGGCATCGACATCGGCGCTGCCACCACGACGGCTGCCGTGGCGGACCTCCGCGGCACGGTCGTGGGGCGCTCCAGTGAGAGCTTCAGGGCCACAGACATCCCCGCGGAGGAGCGGATTGGCGTCGTGGACCGGGCCTGCCGGCAGGCGCTGGCGGCCGCGGGGACGGATCCCGCCAAGGTCCTGGCGGCCGGGGCCGGTATCGCGGCCCCAGTGGACCGCGACGGCAACGTCCTGGTGAACCAGCACTTCTGGAGCCTGTTCGACGTCGGGCTCCGCTCCGCCTTCAAGGAGCTGCACGGGTGGACTGTCCTGCTGGAGAACGACGCCAACCTCGCCGCGCTCGGCGAACGCTGGCGCGGTTCCGGCACGGGCGTGGACGACCTCGTGGTGCTCCTGGCTGGCGAGCGGCTCGGTGCGGGCGTGATGGAGTCCGGCCGGCTGCTGCATGGCCGGGGCGGCGCGGCCGGCGAAATGGGCTACCTGGACATGGTCGAGGGCGTGGGCTCCAGCGACGGCATCGCCAGCCTGGCACGGCAGTGGTCCGCGGCCGGCGGCGGGCCGTCAGCCGGAGGCACTCAGGGAGGCGCGGCCAGCGCCCGTCGGGTCTTCGAGGATGCCCGCGCCGGGGATCCCGCGGCGCTGCAGATCCTGGACCGGATCTCGGAGCGGATGGCGCGGGTCATTGCCTCGATAGCCAGCCTGATCAACCCGGAGCAGGTGGTGATCGGGGGTGCCGTAGCCGAGTCGGCCGGGGCGCTGCTGCCCGGCATCAACGCCCTGCTCCCCCGCTTCACCGCGACCCCGCCGCGCGTCACGGTCTCCCCGCTGGGCGATGCGATCGTCACGATGGGCGCCATCCGGCACGCCCTGGACTATGTGGAGGAGAATGCCCTGGAGCTGGAGTTTCCTGCGCCGGCGTGATCGCTCCAGGGCTCACGCCTGGTCTACTCCGGCCGGGGCGCGGGCCGGGACTACTCCGGCATGATCATGGTGCGCAGGTCCAGCTGGCGCAGCACCCGGTCCGCGACCTCAGGGTCCATGTCCGGCTCGTTGCGGGCTGCCACGACTTCCTGGCGGGCCGCATCGAGCGCAATGGTCTGCACGGCGATCGCGAGTTCGCGGCCACGCTTGCGTTTCTCCCCCACGCTTTCATTGCGGAGGCTGCCATCGAGCAGTTCAGCATGCAAGCGGGTCATTTTTTCCTTGACCAGCGCCACCTTTTCGGGTGGCAGCTCCTTCATGAGCTCGTTGTCCTTCAGCGCCGCGATAGCCGCCTGCTGCGCGCGTCCGGCCAGGACCCGGGCGGCGTCGCGTTCTTCCGAACCGTCCCCGGAAGCCTTGAGGACCCGCATCAGCCACGGAAGTGTCAGCCCCGGGAGCACCAGGGTGGCCAGCAGGACCGCGCAGGCGATCACGATCGGCTGGCCCTGGGCCGGGAACGGACTGCAGTCCTCCAGCGTCAGCGGGAGAGCCAGGGCCAGCGCAAGGGTGGCCAGGCCGCGCATACCGCACCAGGTGAGGATCAGGACTTCCTTGGCGGAGGTGGGGCGCAGCGAATCCCTCTTGGTGCGCGACAGGCCGGACATCATGGCCAGCCAGGCGAACCGGACCGCGAACGCCAGCACGCAGATCACGACGGCGGTGCCGATCATGTCGAATATGCCGGTGCCTTCGTCCCGGATAACCTGCCGCACTTCCAGTCCCACCAGGCCGAAGGCCAGCCCGGTGACCAGCAGTTCGACCACGTCCCAGAAGGCCGTCCGGGTGACCCTTTCGGCGGCATCCTGCGGCCTGGAGTGGCGCTGCATCTCCAGGGCGGTGATGACGACGGCGATCACACCGGAGGCGTGCACCTCTTCGGCCAGGATATAGGCGGCGAACGGCACCACGAGGGTGACGGCGCTGCGGGCCACCATGGACTGCACGAGCCGGGTGATCAGGCTGGTGAGCCAACCCATGCCGATGCCCACCACGACGGCGGTCGCGGCGCCAAGCGCAAACTGCAGGACAACGCCGGGGCCGATCTTCGTGCCGGAGACCGTGGCGGCCACCGCGGCCTGGAAGATGACGATGGCGGCCGCGTCGTTGAAGAGGCCTTCGCTTTGCAGCACGGTGATGAGCCGGCGCGGCATATGGACGCGCCCGGCGATCGATTCCACGGCCACCGGATCGGGCGGAGCCACCATGGCGCCCAGTGCGATGGCGGCGGGGATGCCGATACTCGGGATCATGAGCCAGGCCGCGCCGGCGACCACACCGTCGAGACAACACGAGGGCGACGGCCAGCATCAGCAGGCTGCGCCAGCGGACCCTGAAGACAGCCCACGAACTGCGCTGCGCGGTGGCGAAGAGCAGCGGGGGCAGGAAGATGGGGAGGATCAGCTCCGGCGAGATCTCCATCTCCGGAAACCCCGGAATGAAGGTCAGCGAAGCTGCCAGGATCAGCATCAGGACCGGGAATGGCAGCCGCAGCCTGTCCCCCACACCCACAGCCACCACCGTGGCCAGCAGCAGTCCTATGATGAGTGCCAGCTGGTCCATAAGCTCACTTTCCCCAGAAGTCATCGCGGCCGCCATGCGTTCCGGATGCGTCGACCGCCCCCGCCACTTTATCGGGAAGCAGGCCGGACCTTACCGGGGGCCGGAAGCAGCCCTGAGCTAGGCCAAGGCCTCCAAGGCCGCCGCGATGGGCAGGCTGCCGTCGCGGAATTCGATGGTGCGGCCAATGCTTACCTTCAGCCCGAGGACTGCGGCCGCGACGAGCGCGACATTGGCGCGCGCGGTGCCGGTGCCGTCGGAGGTGTCGGCCGGGTTGACGTCGATCAGGCCATTGCCGGGGCCGTCGGTGAGCGAGCCGGGGCCCAGGATGGTCCAGTCCAGGCTGGTGCCGCGGAGGTAGGCGTCCGCGGCGGCTTTGGCCTCGGCATAGGCGTAGAAACCGTTGTCCTGGGGGACACCGTGGTCCGGCCCTGCGCCGAGGTAGGACACCATGATGTAGCGTCCGACGCCGGACTGGCCCGCCGCGTCCATCGAACGGATAGCCGCGTCGCGGTCCACCGCGTAGGTTCGCTCCGGGCTTCCGCCGCCGGCGCCCGCGGACCACACCACGGCGTCGTGGTTCCGCAGGGCCTCGGCGATCTCAGCCGTCGTCGAGTTCTCAACGTCCAGGACATCCGGCGTTGCGCCGGTGGCCGCGACGTCGGCCGTATGGTCCGGGTTGCGGAAGAAGGACGTGACGTCCTGCCCGTCCGCCGCGAGGATCCTGGACAGTTCCAAAGCCACTTTTCCGTGGCCGCCGATGATTGCGGTTCGTGTCATGGGCCCATTCTGTCCCACTTCGCCCACGCTTGACCGGCAAACTCCTTCGCGGGAGTCCTACATTGCCAGCCGTCCAGCCGTTCAGGCGGCAGTCCAGGGACTAGTCAGGAGCCGGGGCAACCCAGTATTTCTGCACCTTGGCTGCCGCCGTCCTCAACTGTTCACCGGTCACGATGATGGATTCCTCCTTCATGCCGATGTCATCCCATTGCGCAACCACGCGCGTGTCCCCGGCCAGTGGCAGCGGCCAGAGCCAGAACTTGGTTGACGCGGAGACCTCGTCGTCACTGCCCGTTCCGCCGCCGCCGCCCGACATCATCAAGACGGGCCCGGTCACCTGTTCCGTGCCGTCAAACATCCCCGGGTACAACTGGGTCGTCGTCGCCTTCCGTCCATCGGGAAAGGCGACACCGAATCGAAGGGCACCGCCGCGGCCGTTTTCCGAATCCAGTCTGTAGCGGCCCCGGTTGAAGCACTGATCAGTGACCATGCTCCAGTCGCGGTCCGACTCGGTCCCCCGGCGGACAGACCAGACAACCTCGATCAGACAGCCCGTGGAAAAGACCTCGAGACTCTTCGCGGCCATGACCATTTCTGCGGACCGATGAATGAACTGCCCCAAGGAGACAACAACGGGTAGCTCATCCGATGGCGGGCCCGCCCAGACGGGCGGCACGTGCTTTGGCGGGCGTGGCCTGTCGGGCCGTTCCGGAAGATCATCAAAGAAGGACATTCCATCATCCTCGCACCACCGTCAACACCGGCCCCCTCCGCCGCAAGGGGCCTGAATGGTGCGCGGGCGGGGAAGGGCATACGTATGTGTCAGGCCCGGCGCCAGCAGTATGATGCGGCCATGAGGGAGAACGTCCTGGTGGCTGGAGCAGCGGCCCTTCTTATGCTCGCTTTGTCCTCGTGTGCGACGACGCCGCCGTCGACCGTGACAGCGGCGACGCCCGTGCCGACGGCTACAGCGGCAGTCGAGCGGGCGACACCGTGTCACGGCGCCTATGTTTCAGATGTCGACGCAAGCGTCCCGGGCATGGACACAAGCGTGCCGGGAGAGGCGACACCTGAAGCGGCTGCCGTGGCGTGGTCCACGTCGGTAGCCGCGCCTTCCGGCGCCCCCACCGTGGGATGGAAAGCAACCGACGAGTGGACGGTGCACAGTGGTGACTGGACCGTCGGTGTAAGCCGTACCGTTTCCGGCGGCTGGATTGTTTCAGGTTTGGGGTGCGGAGCCCCTCAGGGCTGACGCTATCCGGCATGACCCCTGCCGTGACCGGGCGCCCGGGGGTCAATGACGAAGAACTGCTGTGCCATGGTCCAGAGGTTGGTGGTGGTCCAGTAGATCAGGACGCCGATGGGGAAAATGATGCCACCGACGCCGAAGACCACCGGCAGGATGTAGAGCATCATCTTCTGCTGGCGCATGAACGGGCTGGCCGCGGCCTCCTCGGACAGGTTCCTGGCCATGATCTGCTTCTGCGTGATGAACTGCGATGCCGTCATGGCAACGACCATCAGGACGGTCAGCACCGTGACCGCAACAGAATCACCGCCGCCACCGTGAAGCAGGGACGCGGACAGCGGGGCGCCGAAAATGCTGGATTCGTTGAACTGCACCACTTGGTCGTGGCTCATCGCACCGATGCCCTGGCCCCTATCGGCCGCCGTCGTAATACCTGATAGCACGGTGAAGAGTGCGAAGAAGAACGGCGTCTGGATCAGCATCGGCAGGCAGGCCGAAAACGGATTGGTGCCGTGCTTCTTGTACAGGGCCATCTGTTCCTGCGCCATGGCCTGCCTGGACAGCTGGTCGGTCTTGCCCTTGTACTCGTCCTGGAGCTTCTTCAGGTCAGGCTGCAGGAGCCCCATGCGGCGCTGGGCTTCGATCTGCTTCACGAACACGGGAATCAGGCCGGCCCGGATGACCAGCACCAGCCCGATGATGGACAGGGTCCACGTCCAGCCGTTGGCAGCGGGCAGGCCGACGACGCCCAGACCCTCATGGAAGCCCACCATGATGGCGGACACAACCCACCTGAACGGAAACATGACTGTTTCAAAGAACTCCATACGATATCGCCATTCGTCGGTGCCGCAAAGCTACGGCGAAACGAGGCACTTGTCACGCGCTGGTGTTGCGGGATGTGAACTCTCCTTGCCGGGCGTCTCATACCTGGTGCCCGGGGACCCGGATGATGCGGCGCTGGGTTGCAGCAGCGATAGCTGCGGTGCGGTTGTCCACGCCGAGCTTGCCGTAGATGTGCACCAGGTGGGTTTTCACGGTTGCCTCGGAGATGAAGATCTGTTTTGCGATGGCGCGGTTGGACAGCCCGGTCGCCAGCAATTCGAGCAATTGGACTTCCCGCGGGGTGAGCGCGGCGGCGGGATTGCTGATCCGGTTCATGAGCAGGGCCGCTATTTTGGGAGCCAGGGCAGTCTGGCCCGCGGCGGCTGCCAGCACGGCCTGCCGGATCTGTTCGGGCGGTGCGTCCTTAGGCATGTAGCCGCTGGCGCCTGCCTCCACGGCGGCCAGGATGTCCGCATCCGTGTCGTATGTGGTCAGGATCAGGACCGGCGGGGCCGCTTCCAGCAGCCTGATCTGCGAGGTCGCGGTGACTCCGTCCATGCCGGCGCCCATTTGCAGGTCCATGAGCACGACATCCACCGGGTCGCCAAGGGTTTGTAACCGCTTGAGTTCCTTGAGTGCTGCGTCGCCGTCGGCTGCTTCGGCTGCTACTGAGATGCCATCGAATTCGGTGAGCATGGCCCGCAGCCCGGCCCTGACCACGGGATGGTCATCAACCAGCAGAATGCGGATGTCGTTCATTGTTCTTCCCTCTCAGGCACGTCGTCCAGGGGCAGACGGATGGCCACGACCGTACCCTCCCCGGGGGCTGATTCGAGTTCGAGAGAGCCTTTGAGCGCCGTCACCCGTTCCTGCAATGACCGCAGCCCGAAACCGCTCCCGTCCGTCCGGGCATCCATCTGGGCGGCCAACCCGGCGGGGTCAAAGCCGACACCGTCATCATAGATATCCATGGAGACTTCACTGCCCAGGAAAGCGGCGGTCACGACGGCGTTGCTGGCGTTGGCGTGGTCTCTGACGTTGGCGAGGCTGGCCTGGGCGGCTCGGAGCAGCGTCACCCGGTACGGTTGCGGCAGCTCGGCGGGGTCGCCGTCGAGTTCAAACCGGCATCGCAGCCCGACGCCCCGGGCCGCGTGTGTCGTGGATTTCCCGGGCCAGCCGTTCGCGCTCGGCCAGCACGCCGGCGTCGTGCTGGGATTCTGCCAGCTCCGCACGGGTCCGGCGGAGTTCATCGGCTGCACGGCGCTGGTTCTCCGCCTCGCGGTAGAGCGCGAGGTAGGCAAGCCCGGTGACGACAGAGAAGGCCGCACCGAACAGGGGACCTAGGACCACCGCCAGATGCGGGACGGTCAGTCCGCTGGCAGCCCACTGGGCGGCAATCACCGCCGCCGTCATGAACGCGATGGTCAGCAGTGCAATCCGTCGCCGAAGCAAGTGCTGGTGCAGGAAGAAGAGGGGGAATGCCAGCCAGGCGAAGTCGGAACTTCCGGCCAGAAGGACGGCCCACAGGGCGGTGACGAGTCCCAGCCACAGGAAACCGTAGCGGCGCGGATCGAAACCCGTGCTGCCGGCGGCGAAGCGCTTTTCCAGGATGGTGCCGGTCAGGTAAACCCCGGCCAGAACAAGCGCGGTCCCGGCCAAGGCATACCGCAGTGGGTCCCCGCCACCGGATACCAGCAGCCTCAGAACAGCCACACCCAGCAGGGCGGCGAAGCCGACGTGCAGCGTCACTCTCAGGACGCGCAGGATCGCAACGGAGGGCGCAGCGTCCAGGCCGCTGAGCGCGTCTCCGGGTCCGTTGAGACCGGCCTCGTCCGGGGGTCGGAGTGGTTCCGTGGCAGGCATTGGATCAGCTTATGCGTGCCCGTCCCCGGCGGGATCAACCAATTGGTTGACCCGGGGATCAACCATTCTTCCCCCGCGTATCAACCAACTGCGCGATGGCGCCGGCACCGGCCCGCGGAAGAGTGGACAAAAGAGCCTTTCGGCCGCCGCGCGTCACCCAATGAAAGAAGAACAAACGTGTTCCTTGCTATCCGCGATATCCGCTTTGCCAAGGGCAGGTTCGCCCTGATGGGCGGCGTCGTTGCCCTGATCACCCTGCTGCTCGTCATGCTCTCGGGGCTGACGGCCGGCCTGGGCGACCAGTCGACCTCGGCCATTGACAAACTCGGCGCCGTCAACGGCAGCGACGTCGACTCCAAGGCAGTGGACAGCATCGTCTTCGGCGCCCCCGGCGCCAACGAGCCCAAGGCCTCCTTCACCGAAAGCGAAATCACCGCCGCGCAGGTCCACAGCTGGAAGAACCGGGCCGGCGTACGAAACGCCGAAGCCCTGGGCATCAGCCAGACCCGCTTCCAGGCCGTGGCCGCAGGCAGCGGCGCGGCCACCGGCACCACCAACGTCGCGGTCTTCGGCGTCGCACCGGACGGCCAGATGGCACCCTCACACGTCACCGCCGACACCGTCGTGATCGGCAAAACGGTGGCCAAGGCCCTCTCCCTGAACACTGGAGACAGGGCCAGCGTCGGAGGAACCGAACTGACCGTCAGCGCCGTGGTCGAGGACCAGTGGTACTCCCACACCAGTGTCGTCTGGACCGCGCTTCCTACCTGGTCCAAACTCGCCCACCTGACCGACCCGGAGCAGCTCGGAACCGTCGCCGCCATCACCTACAAGGACAGCGCCACCGTTGACGAGGCCGCTGCCAACGTCGCAGCCCACACCGTGAGCGCTTCGCGCACCGGATCCTTCCAGGCACTGGGCTCCTATAAGAGCGAGAACGGTTCCCTGACGCTGATGCAGGCCTTCCTTTACGGCATCTCCGCCCTGGTCATCGTGGCCTTCCTTACCGTATGGACCGTCCAGCGGACCCGCGACATCGCTGTCCTGAAGGCCATGGGAGCCTCCGGCAGTTACGTCCTGCGCGACGCCATCACCCAGGCCGCGATCGTCCTGCTGGCCGGGGCTGGAATCGGCGGCGGGATCGGCATCCTCGGCGGCATCTTCGCAGCCCAGGCAGCCCCCTTCCTGGTCAACCCCGCAACGACAGTCCTGCCCATCCTCGGAATCATCGCCCTCGGCCTGGCCGGTGCGGCACTGGCCGTCCGCCGCGTCACCAAGGTCGACGCCCTGATCGCCCTGGGCGGGAACTAAAACCCACGGCAGCGAGCCGGTCCCGTCCGCGGCCGCGTCACAGATTCCGCCTGAGCACATTCTGAAAAGGAAGTAACACCATGTCCTCCACCCCCAGCCCCCTGAACCTCGTCAACGTCACCCTCGAATACCCGGACGGGGATGGAACCATCAAGGCCCTGGACGCCGTGAACCTCACCGTGCAGGCCGGCCAGATGATCTCCCTCGTCGGACCCTCCGGGTCCGGAAAATCCAGTCTTCTGGCCGCGGCCGCCACCCTCGTCCACCCCACCCATGGACTGGTGATCATCGACGGCACCGACGCCACCGGGCTTGGCGACAAGGCCCTCACCGCGCTGCGGCGGGAGAAGATCGGCATCATTTTCCAGCAGCCCAACCTGCTCGCGTCCCTGACCGCCGCCGAACAACTCATCATCGGCGACCACCTGCGCGGAAAACCCCTCAAGGCTGCCCGGTCAAAGGCCGTCGAACTCCTCGACGTTGTCGGGCTCAGCTCCAGCGCCGACAAACGCCCGCACCAGCTGTCCGGCGGCCAGCGCCAGAGGGTCAATATCGCCCGCGCCCTGATGGGCGATCCCAAGGTCCTGCTCGTGGACGAACCAACCGCAGCCCTGGACCACGAACGCAGCGACTCCATCGTCCGGCTCCTGGGCCGCGTCACCGATGACTTCATGGTCGCCACCGTCATGGTCACCCACGACACCGAATTCGTCCCACTGACCGACTCGGTCGCCACCATGCGCGACGGTAAGCTCACCGCCCCCGTGCTGACGACGGTCTGATACCCAGCATCCCCGCTGACGTCGTCAGTAACGGCGGCCCGTCAGCCCGCGGGCCCGTCCCTGAAGACTTCCGCCCCTCTCCCCCATTAACCCAAGGACCACCTCTCATGAAAAAGATCTATTACGCCTCCCTCTCCTACATGATCGCCGGCCTGGCGTCCGGGCTGTTCTACCGTGAATTCACCAAAGCCAACGACTTCACCGGCGACACCCAGCTTTCCCTGGTCCACACCCACCTCCTGGCCATGGGCATGCTGTTCTTCCTCGCCGTCCTGGCACTGGACAAGCTCTTCAACCTCTCCGGCCTGCGCGTGTTCAACGTGTTCTTCTGGACCTACAACGCCGGCCTGGCCCTCACCGCGGCCATGATGGTCCTCAGCGGCATCCTCACCGTCCAGGGCATCACCCCGTCAGCCGCGATCGCAGGCATCTCCGGGCTGGGCCACATCGGCCTCACCGCCGGCCTGATTCTCCTGTTCATCACCCTCGGCAAGCGCGTCTCCGGCAAAGAAACCGCCGAAGCCGAACTCACCCGGGCCAACTGACCCCACTGACCCTAAGTCGGCAGATATGATCCTGAACCTGGAAGCGCCGGCCGCCGGCACGCGGAAACGATGGATCGGCCCCGCTGTACTGGCCGCCGGGCTGTCCATGATCGTCATCGACGGCACCATGGTCGGTGTTTCGCTGCCGGCCATCATCGCGGACCTGAAACTGGACCTCTCCGACGCCCAAAGGGTGAACAGCCTTTACTACGTGGTTTTCGCGGCCCTGCTGCTGACCGCGGGAAGGCTCGGGGACCGCATCGGCGATGGCGGTATTTTCCACCGCGTGTTCCAGGACGGCTTTCATGACACCCATCAGGTAGCCCTCATAGGCGGCGAAGAGTGGTTTGCCGTGGACGGTGAGCAGGGACGGGTGAGGACGCCGGCTACCAAGCCGGCGGGCCAACCCTGGCGAACACGGGCACGGGCGGCGGGGCAGTCAACTTCCCCAACGGATCGGTGTCATCGTCGTCCGCATTCGGGATGCTGCTCGCAAGCCCACTGGCAATACAGCTTGCCGCGCCAAGCATTCAGCTGAGCGGCCTTCCCGCCATCAGCGGAGCAACACCCAACCTCTATCTTGATGGATCGAGCAACCTGAAGCGGATCATCTAGCGGTCCGTGTTGAACTGCGTGCACAGGTTCCGGCTGGCGTAGGTGGCGGCCGCCGTTGCGTTGTCGATATCCACTAGGCCCGGACCCGCCGTAGTCCCAATTTCCGACCGATTCTTACCCTCTGCGAAGAGCGTGCAGGAAGCGCCGCCGTCCTCCAGAAGCACCTCGTCCGACGGTATGTCCCCACGCCAGACCTTCTTCACGCCTTCAAGGTATTTCCTCTGCGCGGACTCGTCATTGAATTCCGGAGCTACGGACGCAGCGGGGGAGGGTGCAACGAGCAGCGGGCCGATCGGTTCCGAGGCCTCGGCGCTCACGGTCTCTGCAGATGACGACTCGCTTGCTGCCGGGGCGGGCTCCGCGAGCAGCGGGCCGATCGGTTCCGAGGCCTCGGCGCTCGCGGTCTCTGCAGGCGCCGTTTCGCTTGTTGCCGGTTCGGTTGTTGCCGTTTCGGTTGCCGCCCGTTCGGTTGCCGCCGGTGCTGAGCACCCAGTGATTCCGAGCAGAGCAACAAGAACGAGTCCCCCAAGTTTTCCCATGCCGAGAGTGTAGCGGCTGGATCCACGAATTAACACATCACGCCCAGGAGGCACCCATGCCGATAATCTCTGGCACGCTGCGGGAGCATTGCCGTCAAGCACACTGGCGGCGCGGCCGTTCGTGCGGGTAAAACCTCTTCATCGCTGGCCGTAGCCGTCCACCCGGTCCGCGGCAATACAGCCGGAGCCTCCATCGCGGCGGCCGGCAGAACCGCATTGTGAATGTGCGAACCGGCCGCGCCCGCGGAGTCGTAGGTAACCGACCCCGCGTGCAGGTGCGACCCGACAGCACCCGAGGAATCGTGGGGGAGCCGAGACCACCTCCCCCACGATAACCAGGAGTACGACCAGAAAAGTGGACGAGAGACGAAATCCCATAGGCCGCCCCACCAGGAACGCTGCACCCGGCGGCCTGCTGCGGCCAGCCCGGTGCCTGCCACCGGCCGGCACCGCGAGGAGGGAGATCAGCGAAGTGCGGCGCGGCCGGAAAGGAGCAACCGGGCGCCCATGACGCGAGTGCCTCCCCGGGGACCGGGTCACGGAGAGGGGGATCGGTGCTACGCAACGATCCATCTGCGCTCCTTGCGGCACTGGTCTTAGGTGACAAGACAGACGCTAGGCAAAGCAACTTGGGAAAACCTTGGATCGGCGGCGTCGACGCTGAGATTGCGCGCAGTGACGCGAAATTGGTCGTAGGGCATCCCGGAGGAACGCGCGGACCCAATCCCGCAGCTTTTTCACTGCTGTAACCAAAAGGCTCCGAGTGTCACTCCTGGTGCGAAAACTAGGCACTTTCCGAGCTCGGGTCGTCTTATCATCGCGTCCCGTATCGGCACGTGCTCTACGTTCAGTGCTCACATAGTGATCGCGTTCGGCTGAACACCCGTGGAAGTTCCGTATATTCCTCGATCCAGTTCTTCGGCGTCGCGAGCGCGATCTTCACCAATATTTCCAGCGGCGGTGAGTCCCTCATCGAACCGCTCGCGTCGTAGGCGCTGTCACGTCATTTCGGGGGGCCGGCGATGTAGTAGCCGGAGACGTCGGCGATGAAGTGGGTCGTTCCCGAGGAGCGGTTGAAGAGCGTGACCTTTCCGTCCGCACCTACGGGAACGGTCACCGAGTTCGGGACAGTCTGGCCCGTGGCGAAGTTCAAGTTGGAAGCATTCGGGCGCGCAGTGCCGGCGTAAGCGGCAGCGAAGCCGAAGGAACGGGGCTCGGTCACAGTGAGGTTGAACGTCACGGCCGAGACCTTCGCCGGGATCCCGCTCACGCCGCCGACCTGGAAGGACACCGTCGAGTCAGCACCGACCGCGGCGCGGCTGCGGGTATCCAACGCCCGGAACGGTGCTGTGGGCTTGAACGCACCAGCCGCCGTCGGGGTGCCCGCAATGTAATAACCGGAGACATCGGCGATGAAGTGTGTGGTACCCGAGGAGCGGTTGAAGAGCGTGACCTTCCCGTCCGCACCTACGGGAACGGTCACCGAGTTCGGGACAGTCTGGCCCGTGGCGAAGTTCAAGTTGGAGGCGTTCGGGCGCGCAGCGCCGGAGGCGTAGGCGGCGGCGAAGCCGAAGGACCGGGGCTCGGTCACGGTGAGGTTGAACGTCACGGCCGAGACATTCGCCGGGATCCCGTTCGCCCCGCCGACCTGGAAGGACACCGACGAGTCAGCACCGACCGCGGCGCGGCTGCGGGTATCCAACGCCCGGAACGGTGCTGTGGGCTTGAACGCACCAGCCGCCGTCGGGGTGCCCGCAATGTAATAACCGGAGACGTCGGCGATGAAGTGGGTGGTGCCTGAGGAGCGGTTGAAGAGCGTGACCTTCCCGTCCGCACCTACGGGAACGGTCACCGAGTTCGGGACAGTCTGGCCCCTGGCGAAGTTCAAGTTGGAAGCGTTCGGGCGCGCAGCGCCGGAGGCGTACGCGGCAGCGAAGCCGAAGGACCGGGGCTCGGTCACAGTGAGGTTGAACGTCACGGCAGAGACATTCGCCGGGATCCCGCTCACGCCGCCGACCTGGAAGGACACCGACGAGTCAGCACCGACCGCGGAACCGGTACGGGTATCCAACGCCCGGAACGGCGCTATTGGAATTTGTGTCCCTGGTTCAGCCTCAGAACCTGCCGTAATCCTGATCGTCGAGGCGACGCTGGGCACCCCGTTGGCGTCCATTGCGAAGAGCATATAGCTGCCCGGCACCAGCACGCCGCGGTCCGCCGGCAACGTCAGCGACGCGGTGTTGCCCGACACCGAGGTTGCGGTCAGCGGGATCCGCCGCTGGTCGGTGTTCACGGTGTGGGTCACGGTGCTCATCCGCATCAGGGAGAAGTTGGTGACGGGCGCTTTGGTGGTCACCGCGATCCTGCTGCCGGTCGCGGCGGTGGCCGGTGCGGTCACAATCGTCGGCCGGGTGCGTGCACTGCCGTCGGCGTTCAGCAGGTAGGGCGGCGTGAAAATCTGTCCGTCCAGATGGTTTGTCGTGCAGGTGTTGCACAGCCCGCCACCGCCGACGAAGACCCGGCCATCGGGAAGCAGCATGCCGACGCTGTGATACGTCCGGGGGATAGCCATCGGGGCCAGCGTGGTCCACTTTCCGGTTGCCGGGTTCCAGATTTCCGGAGCCATCCTGGCGCCGGTGTCGGTGAACACAACTGGTGTGGCCTGTCCTCCGACCACGAGCACCTGCCCGTCGGGCAGCGCGACCCCGCTCGCGTACGACCGGGTGACGGCCATGTCTGCGGTCCGGGCCACCTTCACACCGTTGTTGATGTCGATAGTGTAAGCCCGAGCCGTAGCCGGGACTCTGTCGTAGGCGGTCGAGCCGCCTACGGTCATAATCTTTCCGACGTCGTACATCACGGCGTCGCCGTTCATCGCGTCCGGGCTATCTGCGCGCAGACCGGCCGAGGTGATGCTGCCCTTGCCGGTGGTGGAGATCCAGTTCATCTGGCGGCTCGGCCCGGCGTGGAACACCCGGCCACCGGGGGCGGCAAACAACCAAGCGTGATTGTCGGAACGGTATCCGCCGCGGGGATCGTCGGTCAGGATGTTGTCCACCAGGACATTCGGCAGCGTTCGCCAGCCGCCGGCGGCGGACCACACCTCGCCGTTCTTGTTGCCGATACCGCCCGACCACGACCCGCCGATGGTGAACACCTCACCGGTGGAGGTGGTCACGTTGCTCTGGTAGCCCCGGGCGATCTTCATGTCCGGCCCCGAGGTCCAGGCGTTCGTCGCAGGGTTGTACAGGGTAGTTTTGGCGCTGTCGCCGCCGCCGCTGATCAGGATCCTCCCGTCCGGCAGCAGCGAAACCCCGGGGCAGAACATGTCATGACCGGTGTTGACCCTTTGGGCCGGGCTCACCGCACCGGTGGTGAGGTCCATGATGGAAATCTGGGTATAGCCCTTGTCAACGCCGTAGGCGACCGGCGAATAGGCGGACCAGGCCAGCAGCCGGTTGCCGGGCAACAGCGCCGCCGCGACCGGGACGATCGGGAAGCCGATCGTGGGACCCCAGGACCCCAGCGACGGGCCGGACAGCTGGGCGGTAGGAGCCGCGGTTTGCCCGGCGAGCAGGTTGATCTCGGCGGCAGGGGGTGCGGTTTGCCCGGCGAGCAGGTTGATCTCGGCGGCACTGCTCCACGGACCGCGGTTGCCGGCCTCAGCGGTCGCGGTCAGCCGGACGTACCGGGCGCTGACCGCAGTGAAGGTCACCGTCTTCTCCGCACTGCTGTCCGCCCAGGTCCCGTGAGCCACCGGGGCACTCCAGGTGGTGCCGTCGGCGCTCACCAGGATCTCGAAGCTGCCGACCCGCCCGTTCGCGAGGTCAGTACGCGGGAGATAGCGCAGCCCCGAGATGCTTCGTGTCGCCTTGGTGTCGATCGTGATGCTGTGCGCCAGCGGTGCCGCCGGCGCCGGGGACCACCTGCTGTGCCACATCGTGGCAGCACTGCCGTCGAGTACATTACTGGCGCGGCCGTTCGTGCGGGTAACCTCTTCATCGCTGGCCGTAGCCGTCCACCCGGTCCGCGGCAATGCAGCCGGAGCGGCCTCCATCGCGGCGGCTGGCAGCGCCGCATTGTGAATGTGCGAACCGGCCTCGATGGCCGTGTCGTCTGGGATTGCCCCCCTGTGCAGGAGCGACCCGGCAGCACCCAAAGCATCGCGCGGAGCCGAGACTACCTCCCCTACGAAGACCAGGAGTATCACCAAAAATGTGAAGGAGAGACTAAATCCGAGGGGCCTCCTCACCCTGAACGCTCGGCCAGGCGGTCCGCCCCGGCCGGCCCGGTGCGCGCCAGCGGCCGGCACCTGGAGGAAGGGCCTAATCAGCTGGGTGCAGCACAACCGAAAAATATCTGGAGCGAAGGCAAGCGATGATTGCCGCATTCCGGCGGGAGTTCTTGCGCCAGAAACCACCGACCAGCCAGTAGGCGGCAGCCTATGGCGAGCGCTGCCATGGTGGGCGCCGCTCATGGGGAAGTGACCCAATGTGCTATCCAACCAGCCATCTGCGTCTCCTTGCGGCAAGAGAACCCCGAATTAAGACAGACGCTAGGCCGAGCAGCATGGAGAAACCTTGGGCGGGCAAAAGCGGGTCTTGCGCCGAGTGCCGGGCACAAGGACGCTGCCGCCCGAACGCAGAAAAACCCCCGGAATCTCAAGGATTCCGGGGGTCTTGCCTGTAGCGGTGGGGAGGCTCGATCTCCCGACCTCACGATTATGAGTCGTGCGCTCTAACCAACTGAGCTACACCGCCACAAATGAGGAAAACCTGCGCTAAGCCGGTCAAAACCGCCTTGACACAGGCCCTCATTCAGAGCCCCCCACCGGAATCGATCCGGTGACCTCGTTCTTACCAAGAACGCGCTCTACCACTGAGCTAGGGGGGCAACGAGTAAATACTCTACCGGAAGATTGCCCGCTCAACAAATCGGCTCCCGGGCCGGACCGGACCCGCCGAAAACAGCGGATATCCGGGGCCCCAGGGGCCTCCGGTCGGCCTCCGGACGGCCCAGGAACGGACCCGGGAACGCCCTCCGGGGCGGATGTGACGAAGCGAACTTTTAAGCAAGGACGGGCCGGCTGGAAGCCGGCCCGTCCTCAGTTCACCTTAGAAGCAGTGCTTACCACTTGTTCCGGGGCTTGAAGCCACCTTCGGTACGCGGCTTGCGGGAGTCGGAGCCGACTCCACGTTCGGCGCGGTCGCTGAAGGAGCGTCCGCCACGGTCGGCGGAGGACCGCTCGCCGTCGGTCTTGCGGAATTCGCGCTTGAAGCCGCCGTTGCCCTTGAAGTTGCCGCCACGGTCGCTGCCGCCGGAGAAGCCACCGCGGTCGCCGCCGCGGCTGCCGCCCTGGTAGCCACCGCGGTCGCTCGCTGGTGAACGGCCCTTGTCCAGCTCGAGGTGGATCAGCTCGCCGCCGATCCGGGTGCGGGACAGTGCCTTCAGCTGGTCGGAGCTCAGGTCCGCCGGGAGCTCCACGAGGGAGTGGTCCGCACGGATGTCGATGCCGCCGATCTGGGCCGAGGAAATGCCGCCTTCGTTGGCAATGGCGCCAACGATGGAACCCGGCATGACGCGCTGGCGGCGTCCGACGGCGATCCGGTAGGTCGCGTTCCCCTCCGTCAGGGTGCGGGTCGGGCCACGTGAGCCGAAGCCGTCCTTGGCGCGCTCGCGCTTCTGGAATTCAGGAGCGGCGGGCAGTTCCTTGACCAGGAGCGGCTGACCGCCCTGGGCCATGACGGCCAGTGCGGCCGCGATCTCCGACGCCGGAACGTTGTGCTCTTCCTCGTAGGAGGAGATGAGGTCACGGAAGGCTGCGACATCCTCGGACTCGAGCGTCTCCGTGATGCGCTCGGCGAACTTGCCCAGGCGCAGCGTGTTGACGGTTTCGGCGGTGGGCAGGTGCATCTGCTCCACCGGCTGGCGGGTTGCCTTCTCGATGGAACGCAGCAGGTACTTCTCCCGCGGCGTCATGAACAGGATCGCGTCGCCGGAACGTCCTGCACGGCCGGTGCGGCCGATGCGGTGGACGTAGGACTCGGTGTCGTGCGGGATGTCGTAGTTGACCACGTGGCTGACGCGCTCAACGTCCAGGCCGCGGGCCGCGACGTCGGTAGCGACGAGGATGTCGATCTTGCCGTCGCGCAGGGCCTCGACCGTGCGCTCACGCTGCTGCTGCGGGATGTCGCCGTTGATGGCGGCAGCCTGGAAGCCGCGGGACCGCAGCTTGTCGGCGAGGTCCTCGGTGGCCATCTTGGTCCGCACGAAGGCGATGACGCCCTCGAACTCTTCGACCTCAAGGATGCGGGTCAGCGCGTCCAGCTTGTGCGGGCCCATGACCTGCAGGTAGCGCTGGCGGGTGTTGGCGCCCGTAGTGGTCTTGGACTTGACCTGGACCTCGGCCGGGTTGTTCAGGTACTGCTTGGACAGCCGGCGGATCTGGCTCGGCATCGTGGCGGAGAACAGCGCAACCTGGCGGCCCTCGGGGGTCTGCTGGAAGATCTGCTCGACGTCTTCGGCGAAGCCCATGCGGAGCATCTCGTCAGCCTCATCCAGCACCAGGTACTGGAGTTCGGACAGGTCGAGGGAACCCTTGGCGATGTGGTCGATGACGCGGCCGGGGGTACCGACAACAACCTGGGCGCCGCGGCGCAGACCGGCCAGCTGGGGACCGTAGGCGGAGCCGCCGTACACCGGGAGGACGGTGAAGTCATCGATGTGCTTGGCATAGGAAGTGAAGGCCTCGGCAACCTGGAGCGCGAGCTCGCGGGTGGGAGCCAGCACCAGGGCCTGGGTCTTGCGGGACGGGCCGTTGAGGTCGTGGAGCTCGGCCAGGCGGGAGAGTGCCGGTACTGCGAATGCTGCAGTCTTACCGGTACCGGTCTGGGCCAGGCCCACG
Organism: Arthrobacter sp. UYCu723; assembly: GCF_054059215.1. Taxonomy (NCBI): domain Bacteria; kingdom Bacillati; phylum Actinomycetota; class Actinomycetes; order Micrococcales; family Micrococcaceae; genus Arthrobacter; species Arthrobacter sp. UYCu723. Next base: position 2,644,501 of record NZ_JBSSBW010000001.1, on the reverse strand, counting down.
ACGTCGCGGCCTTCGAGCAGCAGCGGGATGGTTGCTGCCTGGATCGGGGACGGCTTCTCGTAGCCGACGTCCTGCAGGGCAGCGAGGACACGGCCGTCGATGCCGAGATCGACGAACTTGACGCCTTCATCTTCGGTGTCTTCGTCCCTGGCCGGAGCGGCCTTGGTCTCGGTGGCCTCTTCGGCAACAGGAGCCTCGGCGACAGCAGCTTCGGCAACAGGAGCTTCGGTGAAGGCAGGAGCCTCGGCAACAGCCGGAGCCTCCGTGAAGGCAGGAGCCTCGGTGAATACCGGGGCGGACTCGGCTGCGGGGGCAGCCGTTTCAGAAGTCTCGACGTCGCTCTGAACGGTTTCGGTGTCGACGGAGTTGTTCTGATTTTCGGGCATAGGTGAAATTTCCTCATCCATAGGGGCCAGGCGGCACAACCCGAGGTGAGCGGAGCCGCAGTACGCGTGACCAAAAGCGTGCCGGGCATACTTTGACCGGCCGGTCACATAGAAGTCCGGCGCTTTCGCAATCCCGTGGCAGGACTTCCCGCTGCATCTCTTGGCTGCTATCCCAGCAGTCTGTACAGCGTTTTCTTTAGCCGGCTCTCCCTATGAAAATGCCCGCATCACAATTTGCGGGCCCCAACACTTGCCAGTCCTGCCTCAAGAATTGGGCAGGAATAAGGGATTTCCGGAGTGGGGGATATTTCAAGTGTAGGGCATTGATCCGCGCAAGGGTAACCCGGGAGGCCGACGGCGGCGGTGAGCTTGCCCACATAGGCCGCCTGGCGCGGGCGTCCGGGACGGTCCGTCAGACGCCCAGCCGGCGCTGCAGCCGTTCAAATTCCTCGTGGTACTCGGGCTGGAGCCGGATCTGGCGGTCGGCGTCCGCGTCCCGCAGGGCCTCCATGTCCTCCACCGTAGGATCGCTGAACCACTTGCCGATCGTCACCCCGTGCGTCGGGACGAAGATCCGGTGGATGTGGTCCCCGGCCTGGATGCTCCCGGTGCGGACCACCCGGAGATAGGTGCCCACCCTGCCGGCCTCGCCGAATCTCTTGACCCACTCAGGCTCGTGCATCCGCCGCTGGAAGGTCGCGCAGGGCACGCGGGGCGAGGTCACCTCCACCTCGACGTCCAGTCCGATCTTCCAGCGTTCGCCGATGATGGCGTTGGTTGCATCGATTCCGGCGATGCGGAGATTCTCGCCAAAGATACCCGGCGGCAGCTCGCGCTGTAGCTCCTCCGCCCAGTAGTCTGCATCCTCCTGGGAGTAGGCGTAGAGCGCCTGATCCTCGCCGCCGTGGTGGACACGGCTGGCCTGGATATCCCCGTGCAGGCCGAGCTTGTGCACCCGGACAGGCCCGTCCACGGGTCGTTTGTCGATCGCGGTCACGCCGACGCTGCCGGGGTCAGTCAGCAGCTGGTGTACCCGGCAGACGGCAAGCAGAGATGCGGTGTCCATGCCACCAGTGTAGGCCTGCGCCCAGTGGCCGGTCCCGATCGCAGACAAGGGCAGCACTTTCCGTCGCCCCGGATCGGGAAGCCGGTTAGGCTGACGTCGGGAAGTCTTCCGCGGACAGGTACGTCCTGCGGGCATACGTAAGGGGGACGATTTGGGCAGGGATGAGCACCCGGACGAGCCGCGGCAGGACCGGAAGCAGCCCCCGTGGCAGGTCCCGCAGCCGGAACTGCGGCCCGAGCTGCAGAACCCTCCCGGTCAGCCCGCGCAGCCGGGACTTCCCGAGGACCCAACCCCGCCCGGCGCCGTCTTTGACCCCTTCGCCCGGGAACGGGAACGGGAACGCGAGCTGGCGGGCGCGGCGGCGCGGAAGAAACGATCGCAGCGCCGCACCGTCGTCGTCGGGCTGGGCGTCACGGCGCTCCTGGCCGGCACGATCACCGCCATGGTGGCCAGCAACGAGGCCGAGGCCGAGTACGCCCAGGTGTGCTTCAACGATGACACCGGCGAGCGCGTCGATGACACGCAGTGCGACAACAGCAGCACGGACGGCCGCAGCTCCGGCATCTATGCCTGGTACTTTTACTCCCGTGGCGCCAGCGTCCCCGGTGTGGGCCAGAACCGGGCAGGCTACCCCAGTTACACGAGGACTGTCCCGTCCGGGGCGAAGACGTCCACGGGGTACAGCTCCAAGGGCGGCACCGTCAGCCGGGGCGGCTTCGGCAGCAGCTCCAAGGGCGGAAGCACGGGAGGCTAGGGATGAAACGACTGATCTCCGCGCCGAGGCCGGACTGGAAAGAGCGGATCGAACAGCAGGGCCTGGTCTTTTCCACCACCGCGCTGCCCGACGGCACAAATGTCGAGTACTGGCACGAGGCCGCCTACTACGAATTCACCATGGACGAGGTGGAAACCCTTGAACAGACCGCCGAGGACATGCACCGCATGTGCCTTGAAGCCGCGAAGTTCCTCGCCACCGGAGCCATGGGCGCCATCGGGATCGGGCCGCAGGCACTGGAACTGGCGGCCGAATCACTGCAGGCCGGTGACGTGGACGTCTACGGCCGCTTCGACTTCGTCTACGACGGCCAGGGCGGGCCGGCCAAGATGCTCGAATACAACGCCGACACCCCCACGGGGCTCATTGAGGCCGCCGTCGCCCAGTGGTTCTGGCTGCAGGACGTCTTTCCCGAAAAGGACCAGTGGAACGGCATCCATGAGGCTCTGATCCGGCAATGGAAGAAGCTGCAGTACCGCACGGGCATGAGCACTCTCCACGTCGCCCATTCCGAGGCCGAGCAATCCGGTGAGGACTGGATGACGGCGGCCTACATGCGGGACGTCGCGAGCCAGGCCGGCTGGACCACCATCGGGATCAACATGTCCGACATCGGCTGGGACCCTAACCTCAACCGCTTCGTGGACCTGGACAACTTTATGATCAGCACCTTGTTCAAGCTCTACCCCTGGGAACTGATGATGAAGGAGCCGTTCGGGCACCGGCTGCTCCAGCGCGCCCACAATCCGCGCTGGGTGGAACCGGCCTGGAAGATGCTCCTCTCCAACAAGGCCCTGCTCGCGGCGCTCTGGCACCTCTACCCGGACCACCCCAACCTGCTGCCGGCATACCTGGACGGCCCCGGCCCGCTCAAGGAATGGGTGGCCAAACCGCTGCACGGCCGGGAAGGGGACAACATCAAAATCCACGCCGCAGGCATCAACCTGGAACAGCCCGGCGGCTACGGCCGGGAAGGCTGGTGCTACCAGCAGTTCCACGCCCTGCCCGATTTCGAAGGCAACCGCCCGGTGCTGGGGCTGTGGGTGGTCGACGGCGAATCCGTCGGCTGCGGCATCCGCGAATCCGACGGCCCCATTACCGACTACTTCTGCCGCTTCGTGCCGAACACCATCGACGCTCCGGCCCCCCTCTCCCCGGCCTCGAACCAGACTCACTCCAGCAAGGCAGGTATCGCCCTATGAACCCGGTGACACTATGAACACAGAGACGACGACGACGGCGGCCGGCGGCCCCGGGGGTCCGGCGGCCGTTCCCGCCAAGGGACTGCGCGCCGGGATCCTGGACCTCGGAGACTCCGTCATGCTGGGGCTGGCCTCCACCGCGCCGGTCTATTCGCTCGCGGCGACCCTGGGCCTGATCGTGGCCGTGAACGGCAATTACACTCCCTTGATCCTGCTGCTGGGCTTCGTGCCCGTGCTCTTCATCGCCTACGCCTTCCGTGAGCTCAACAGCGCCATGCCGGACTGCGGGACCACGTTCATCTGGGCCCGCCGGGCCTTCGGTCCGTGGGCCGGCTGGCTGGGCGGCTGGGGCGTGGCCCTGGCCGGCGTCGTGGTCCTGGCGAACCTTGCCCAGGTCGCCGGGCAGTACCTGTGGCTGCTGATCGGCGACGGTTCCCTGGCCGGAAACAGCCTCGTGGTCACCGCCACCGGCGTACTGTTCATCGTCTTCATGACCCTCGTGAACTACCGCGGCATCCGCCTGGGGGAGCATGTCCAGCGGGTTCTGACCTACGTGCAGTATGTCCCGCTGGGCATCTTCGCTGCCGCGATAATTTTTCGGATCGCGGGCGGCGCGCCCGGCGGGGCCACAACCGGCCAGGCCTTCGACCCCGAGTGGTTCAACCCGGCGGGCGCCTTCGCCGATCCGGGCGCCGTGGTGCACGGGCGCCCTGCTGGCACTTTTCATCTACTGGGGCTGGGACACCTGCCTCGCGGTGAACGAGGAGACGGAGAACCCCTCCACGACGCCCGGCCGCGGCGCCGTCATTTCGGCGTTTGTCCTCGTGGCGATCTACGTCTCCGTGGCCCTGCTGGTGATGATGTATGCCTCGGTGGGCACGGACGGGATCGGGCTGGGCAACGAGGCCAACCAGAGCGACGTCTTCCTCGCGATGAAGGACGTGGTGCTCGGTCCCTGGGGCTGGCTGATCGTCGTCGCCGTCCTGGCGTCGGTGCTGTCCTCGACGCAGACCACCATCCTTCCCACGGCCCGCGGCACCCTGTCCATGGGCGTGCACGGGGCACTGCCGCCGAAGTTCGGCGACGTCCACCCGCGCAACCAGACACCCGGATTCTCCACCCAGGTCATGGGCGCCGCGGCCGTTGCCTACTACGTGCTGATGAGCATCCTGAGCGAGAACCTGCTTGCCGACTCGATCAGCTCGATCAGCTTGTTCATCGCCTTCTACTACGCCCTGACCGGCTTCGCCTGCGTGTGGTACTTCCGCGCGACGCTGCGCAGTTCGGTCCGCAATCTCGGGTTCCGCGGCATCCTGCCCCTGCTCGGCGCACTCATGCTGACCGCGGCATTCTTCGTCTCGGCCGTGCAGATGTGGGATCCGGGGTACGGCGACACGCAGATCTTCGGCGTCGGCGGGGCCTTCGTCAGCGGCGTGGCTCTGCTGGCGCTGGGCGTCGTGCTGGCGGCCGTGTGCCGTTTCGCCCCGTCCACGCGGGACTACTTCCTGCAGCAGATGCCCGCGCCGGCCCGGATGTAGTCCGGGAGTACGGCTGCGGCCGTAGGATGCTGGCATGAGCCGTCCTTCTGAAGTTCCCGACGTTTCCGATGTCCTGGCGATCGATTCCCTGCTGAGCGCCGGGGAACTGGCGGTACGGGAGAAGGTCCGTGATTTCACCAACCAGCGGATCCGTCCGGGCATCGCGCGCTGGTATGACGAGGGTGTCTTCCCGCTGGAGCTGGCCCCGGAACTGGGCGAACTCGGCGTCCTCGGCATGCATCTGGAGGGTTACGGCTGCCCCGGCCGCACCGCCGTCGAATACGGCCTGGCCGCAATGGAACTGGAAGCGGGCGATTCCGGCATCCGCACCTTCGTGTCCGTGCAGGGTTCCCTCGCCATGACCGCCATCCACAAGTGGGGTTCCGAGGAGCAGAAGCAGGAGTGGCTCCCCCGGATGGCCGCCGGCGAACTGATCGGCAGCTTCGCACTGACCGAACCCGCCGCCGGCTCGGACCCCGCCTCGATGACGACTTTCGCCCGACGGGACAGCACGGGCGAGGACGCCGGCTGGATCGTGGACGGGGCCAAACGCTGGATCGGGCTCGCCTCAGTGGCGGACGTGCTGGTGGTCTGGGCGATGACAGACGACGGCGTCCGCGGCTTCCTGGTCCCTTCCGGAACCCCCGGCGTCACCGCGACACCGATCGGACAGAAGCTCTCGATGCGGGCCTCCATCCAGTGCGATATCACGTTCGACGGCGTCCGGCTGGGCCCGGAGGCGCTGCTGCCGGCGGCCCGCGGCCTTCGCGGCCCGTTCACCTGCCTCAACGAGGCGCGGTACGGGATCGCGTGGGGCGCGATGGGCGCGGCCCGGGATTCCTACGAGGCGGCGCTGAAGTATTCGCAGGAGCGGCTGCAGTTCGGCAAGCCCCTCGCCGGCTACCAGCTGACGCAGGAGAAGCTGGTCAATATGCTGCTGGAAATCCAGAAGGGCACGCTGCTGGCGCTGCAGCTCGGCCGGCTCAAGGACGGCGGACAGCTGCGGCCCGAGCAGATCTCACTGGGCAAACTGAACAATGTGCGCGAGGCGATAGCGATTGCCCGCGAGGCCCGCACCATTCTGGGCGCGAACGGGATCACCCTGGACTACTCCCCGCTGCGGCACGCCGCGAACCTCGAGTCGGTGCGCACCTACGAGGGCACCGACGAGGTCCACACCCTGGTCCTGGGCCAGCACATCACCGGGCTCGCCGCCTTCCGCTAAGACTGCCCGCGAGGGTCAAGCGCGGCTAGGCCGGGACCAGGACGGCTTCCCGCTTGCCGGCGTCCTTGCGGATGGTCGCGCTGATGACGGCGGCGATGGTGCACATCGCGGCGGCCCCGAACCAGGCGTAGGTGTACTGGCCCGTGGCGTCCCGGATGGCGCCTGCCGCCAGCGCCGCGGCGGCCGCCCCGAGCTGGTGGGCGGCGAACACCCAGCCGAACACCACGCTGCCGTCGGCTCCGAACACCTGGCGGCAGATCGCGGCGGTCGGCGGTACGGTGGCCACCCAGTCCAGGCCGTAGATCACCACGAACACGATCATGCTGGGCTGCACCGTGGCGCTGAGCAGCAGGGGAAGCACCAGCAGGCCGATCCCGCGGAACTGGTAGTACACCGCGAGCAGGATCCGCGGGTTGTACCGGTCGGTGAGCCAGCCGGAGGCGATGGTCCCGAGGATGTCGAAGATCCCGACGACGGCCAGCAAGCCTGCCGCGGTGGTTTCGGCCATGCCGTGATCGTGCGCGGAAGGGATGAAGTGTGTGCCGATCAGCCCGTTCGTCGTGGCGCCGCAGATGGCGAACCCGGCGACGAGGGCCCAGAAGGTCCGGACCTTGCTGGCCCGCTTGAGCGCCTGCAGTGCCCGCACGGCGGCGTTCCGGCGCGGTTCCGCGGGCTCCGCCGGGATTTCCGGCTCTTCCGTAGATGGTTCCCCGGCGTCTGGTTCCCCGGCGGCTTCCGACTCGGCACCGTAAGGCAGCACGCCGGCGTCGGCCGGTGAGTTCTTGAGGAATTTCAGCACGAGCGGGACGACGGCCAGCGCGCCCGCGGCGATCAGCAGCGAGGCCTGGCGCCAGCCCGGGTCCTGGGCGAGCATGGCGATGAAGGGCAGGAAGACCAGCTGCCCGGCGGCGCTGCCAGCAGTGAGGATGCCGATCACCAGGCCGCGGCTCTTGGCGAACCAGGTGTTGGCGATCGTGGCGGCGAAGACCAGTGCCATGGAACCCGTACCCAGCCCGATCAGCAGCCCCCAGGTGAGCAGGATCTGCCAGGACTGGTTGACCAGGACGGTCAGGGCGCTGCCGGCCCCGATCAGCACGAGCGCCACGGACGTGACGGCGCGGATGCCGAAGCGTTCCATCAGGGCCGCGGCGAACGGTGCCGTGAGGCCGAAGAGCACGAGGTTGATGCTGACGGCGGAGGAGAGCACCGTGGTGGACCAGCCGAATTCGTTCTGCAGCGGCACCATCATCACCCCGGGCGCGGCCCGGAAGCCCGCGGCGCCGACCAGCGCGAGGAAAGCGACCGCCGCGACGATCCAGGCCGGGTGCAGCCGCCGCTTGGGGACCTGCCGGGGGCGTTGCCGAGGGGTGGTTTTGGGCGCGCTCATGCCGCGGTTCCGTTCTGGGAGGGGGCCTTGAGGGACGTGACCGGGGTGGAGGTGGCGAGGGGTACGGGCTCGGTGGTGCGGGTGAGGCTGTGCCAGCTGGTGTTGTCCGCCGTGAGCCGTTCCCCGCAGGCCGTGCACGTGTCGGCGGAGGAGGTGCGGGCCCCGCAGCCCGAATGGATAACGAACATGTGGGCCTGCTCGGACGGCGCGGGGAGATGCTTTTCGGCCCAGAGAACGACGGCGTTGAGCACCGGCAGTGCGTCTTCGCCTTTGGCGGTGAGGACGTACTCCTGGCGGGTGCGGCCGCCGTCGTCGTAGGGCCGGCGGGTGAGCAGCCCGGCGCCGACGAGCGCCGAGAGGCGTTTGGTCAGCACGGAATCCGCCGCCCCCAGCCGCGCCTTGATGGCGTCGAAGCGGCCGTTGCCGAAGAAGATCTCACGAAGGACCAGCATGCCCCAGGGGTCGCCCAGGATGTCCAGGCCGCGGGCCATGCTGCAGTTCCGCGCGGACCAGTCGGATCGAAGTGCCATGCCGAAACCCTAGCTGACTACGTTCAAGAAAGCTAGACCCGAAGCCGAACGGACACGTCGCGCCCGACTTTTCCCGATTCGCGGGCGCGAACTGCCCGCTCGGGGTGGCGTGGGGAGGGGTGGCGTGGGGATGGGCGGGGAGGGGTGGGAGCGGCCGTGTCTACTGCGCCTGGCGCAGGGGTGTCCGGGAGGGCCGGTAGGCCAGCGCCCAGTAGGCCAGCATGGCGATGCCGCAGACCACGCCCAAGCTCGCGACGATGAGCTGCCACTGGGTCTGCGGATCCTTGCCCCACTCCTGCGCGCCGGCCATCACCGAAAGGTACTTGGGCGTCAGGTAGAACGCGACGGCGGTGGCGGCGACGATGATCCAGCCGGCCAGCCGCATCTTCCCGTCCCGGGACGGCACCCGGTGGATCGCGAAGCCCATCGACGGCAGCGCCACGGCCATCCAGACCCAGTGGTGGGACCAGGACACGGGGCTGACCAACAGCATCAGCACAGCAGTGGCGGACACGGCCACGAAGTTCTCGTCCGCGTCCACCGCCCACTTGACCACCAGCGCTGCCACCGCGGCCAGGGCCAGGGAGACCACCAGCCACAGGACGCTGGTCACGCCGGAGTCGGGCAGGCCCAGATGCAGCAGCAGGCCCTTGACGGAGAGGTTATCCACGTAGGCCGGTCCGCCGATCCGCCCGGTGTCCGGCAGGATCTTGGTCCAGAACGTGACCGAGGCCGTCGGCAGCAGGGCCCAGGCCGCCGCGATGGAGCCGAAGAAGCCGGCGGCCATCCAGCCGAGCGCCTTGAAGTCGCGGCGGACCAGGAAGTACAGCCCGAACGCGAGCGGGGTCAGCTTGATCCCGGCCGCAATGCCGATCAGCAGCCCGGCAGGCCAGCGGATTTCCCCGGCCCGGACCTTTCCGTGCAACGCGAAGTCGGCCAGGATCAGGCCCATCAGGATGATGTTGATCTGGCCGAAGTCGAAGGTGTCCCGCCAGGGTCCCAGCAGCAGGATCGCCGCGGTGCCGGCGAGAGCCATGGCCCGGAAGCGCCAGTCGGCCACCGCGTCCCGCCAGCGGCCGAGGCGGAAGTAGTGCCGTGCCAGCCACGCGGAGACAATCGCGGCGCCTAGCAGCGCCGTGGTGATGAAGACCAGGCTGCCCGCGTCCTGGCCGAGCGAGGCGAGCGCCGCGAACAGGAGCGCGGCGAACGGCGGATAGGTGAACGGCAGCCCGTCCCGCGGGGCATAGAGCTCGTTGACGCCGGTCTCGCCGGTCTGCAGCACCCGGCTGCCGCCGTAGAAGTAGACCTCGAAGTCGTTCATCAGCGGGGTGTAGGCGCTGTACAGCACCACCAGGGCGGCGACGACGGCGAGCGCGCCGGCCGCCGTCGCGAGCCAGCCGCGGGTGGTTGAGGACTTGGCCCTGGCGGTGGTGGTCACTGCTTGCTAGCTGCCTGACTCGAGGCCGGCGAGGGCCTGCTCGAGGTCGGCGATGAGGTCCTCGACGTCCTCGATGCCGCAGGAGAGGCGGATCAGGTTGACCGGGACCGCCAGCTCCGTGCCCTTGACCGAGGCGTGCGTCATTTCGGACGGGTAGTTCATGAGGGACTCGATGCCGCCGAGGGACTCGGCGAGGGTGAACACGGAGGTCGATTCGGCCACCTTGCGTGCCGCCGCCTCGCCGCCCTTGAACTGCACCGAGATCATGCCGCCGAACTTCTTCATCTGCTTTTTGGCCAGCTCGTGGCCGGGGTGCGAGGGCAGGCCCGGGTACAGCACGGCTTCCACCTCGGGGCGCTGCAGCAGCCACTCGGCCACGGCCTGGGCGTTGTCGCTGTGCCGGTCCATCCGGACGCCCAGGGTCTTGAGGCCGCGGGTGGTGAGGAAGGCGTCCATCGGGCCGGACACGGCGCCGACGGCGAACTGCACGAAGCCGATTTTCTCGGCCAGTTCCGCGTCGTTGACAATGATCGCGCCGCCGACGACGTCGGAGTGCCCGCCGATGTACTTGGTGGTCGAGTGCACCACGACGTCGGCGCCGAGGGCCAGCGGGGTCTGCAGGTACGGCGAGGCGAAGGTGTTGTCCACCACGAGGAGGGCGCCGGCGTCGTGTGCCAGCTTGGCGAGGGCCTCGATGTCGGTGATTTTCATCATCGGGTTCGACGGTGTCTCCACCCACACGAGCCGGGTCTTGCCGCCGTCGGATCCGCCCGCAGCAATGGCCTTGGCCACGGCGTCGAGATCGGACATGTCCACCGGGGTGTTGCCGATGCCCCACTCCCCCAGGACCCGGCTGATCAGCCGGTAGGTGCCGCCGTAGGCGTCGTTGCCGAGCACGATGTGGTCGCCCGGCCGGGTCAGGGCGCGGATCATCGAGTCCTCGGCGGCGAGGCCGGAGCTGAAGGAGAACGCGGAGGTCCCGCCTTCCAGCGCGGCCAGCTGTTCCTGCAGCGAGTCACGGGTGGGGTTGGTGCCCCGGCCGTATTCGTAGCCGGCGCGCAGCACGCCGATCGCCTCCTGGGCGTAGGTGGAGGAGAAGTGGACCGGCGGCACGACGGCGCCGGTGCGCGGCTCGAAGGCCTGGCCGGCATGCACGGCGCGGGTGTTGAAGCCTGTGTTTTTGGAGGCGGTGCTTTTTGAGGACGAGTTTTCTGCCAAAGACATGTGCGGTCCTTTCGGCCGGTGTCCGGGGCGCCCGGGAAGGGCGGGTCCGGGCTCCGGTTCAGTTGCGGAGGTCAGTTGCTGCGGTCAGTTGCTGAGGTAGGCGAGGAGGTCGTGGCGGGTCAGGATCCCCACCGGAGCGCCGACGAAGGTCACCATCAGGGTGTCGGTGTCGGAAAGGAGCTCGCGGGCCGTCGAGATCGATTCGAGCGAACCGATCACGGGCAGCCGCGGTTCCATGTGTTCGGAAATCTTGTCCGTCAGCTTCGCCTCGCCGCGGAAAAGCTTGGCCGTGAGGGTGCGTTCGTCGACGGCGCCGAGCACCTCGCCCATCACCACCGGCGGCTCCTGGGACAGCACGGGGATGTGCGAGACGCCGTACTCGTTCATGATGTTGATGACGTCGCGCACGGTCTCGTTGGGGTGGATATGCACCAGGTCCGGCAGTTCGCCGGTCTTGGACTTGAGGACTTCCCCCACGGAGGCTTCGTCGCCGCTGGCGAGGAAGCCGTAGGAGCGCATCCACTGGTCGTTGAAGATCTTGGCCAGGTAGCCCCGGCCGGAGTCCGGCAGGATCACGACCACGACGGCATCGTCCGGCAGGTCCTTGGCGACCTCCAAGGCGGCGACGACGGCCATGCCGGAGGAGCCGCCCACCAGCAGGCCTTCCTCGCGGGCCAGCCGGCGCGTCATCGCGAAGGAATCGGCGTCGCTGACGGCGATGACGGCGTCCGGAACGGATTTGTCGTAGTTGGCGGGCCACATGTCCTCGCCGACGCCCTCGACGAAGTACGGCCGGCCGGTGCCGCCGGAGTAGACCGAACCCGCCGGGTCGGCGCCGATGATCCTGACCACGCCGCCGTCGGCCGCGGGACGCGCGGCGGAGATTTCCTTCAGGTACCGGCCGGTGCCGGTGATCGTGCCTCCGGTGCCGGCGCCGATCACGCAATGCGTCACCCGGCCGTCGGTGTCCTGCCAGATTTCCGGGCCGGTGGATTCGTAGTGGCTGGCCGGGGCCGCCGGGTTGGAGAACTGGTCCGGCTTATACGCTCCGGGAATCTCCGTGACCAGCCGGTCCGAGACGCTGTAGTAGCTTTGCGGGCTGTCAGGGGGGACGGACGTCGGCGTGACCACTACTTCGGCGCCGTAGGCCTGAAGCACGGCCCGCTTGTCCTCGCCGACCTTGTCCGGGACCACGAAGATGCACCGGTAGCCCTTCTGCTGGGCCACGAGCGCCAGGCCGACGCCGGTGTTGCCGGAAGTAGGTTCCACGATGGTGCCGCCGGGCAGGAGCTTGCCGGTGCGTTCGGCTTCCTCGATCATCTTCACCGCGATGCGGTCCTTGATGGAACCGCCGGGGTTCAGGTATTCCAGCTTCACCAGGACCGTGGCCCCGATGCCGTCGGTAACGTGGTGCAGCTTGACGAGCGGCGTATTGCCGATGAGGTCCAGAACGGACTGGGCGTACTTCATAGGTACAAAGTTACCGTCTCCCCGGCCGCAGGCACGTTGCCGGCACTTCGCCGGCGGTCCCGCGGGCCGCGGGTGCGAGGATTGGGCGGTGACGAGCCGGCGCTGGCTGAAGAGAGTGAGAAGCTATCTGCTCCCCGTCGGCATGCTGCTGACCGGGGTCGCTGCGTTGGTTTCCGGCCTGTTGCCGGTGCTGGCGTTCCAGGAGCTGGCTGCCCGGACCGTGCCCGTGCTCGCGTTTGTGGTGGCCATGTCGCTCGTGACCGAGCTGGTCGACGACGCCGGGCTGTTCCGGGTGGTCACGGAGCGTCTCGCGGCGCTGGGCCGGGGCCGCGTGCTCCTGCTCTGGCTCCTCGTGATCGCACTCGCCACCGTGTCCACAGTGTTCCTGTCCCTGGACACGACGGCGGTGCTGGTGACACCCGTCGTCGTGCTGCTGGCCGTCCACGCCCGGATCCCGCCGCTGCCGTTCGCGCTGACCACCATCTGGTTGGCCAACACCGCGTCGTTGCTCCTGCCCGTGTCCAACCTGACCAACCTCCTGGCCCAGGACCGGCTCCGGCTCAGTCCGGCCGGGTTCGCCGGACTGGTCTGGGCCCCGGCGCTCGTGGGCATCCTGGTCCCGCTGGGGCTGCTTTGGCTGGCTTTCCGGAAGGACCTCCGCGGCCGCTACGGCCCGCAGCCGGTCCACAAAGTCCGGGACCGGGTGCTGCTGTATTCGGCGGCGGGCGTGATGCTGCTCCTGCTTCCGGCCCTGATCTCCGGTGTTCCGGTCCAGATTCCGGCCATCGCCGCTGCGGTGGTCCTGCTGCTGCTGTTCCTGTGGCGCCGCCGTTCCGCGCTTCGCTGGTCGATGATCCCCTGGCGGCCGCTCATGCTCACTGCGGGACTGTTCATGGTGGTGGAGGCCCTGCACGCGCACGGACTGACGCGTTTCCTCTCGGGCATCGCCGGATCCGGGGAACGCCTGCCGGCGCTGCTGCAGCTGGCCGCACTGGGCGCGGGTGCCTCGAACGCGGTCAACAATCTCCCTGCCTATCTGGCGCTGGAACCGGTGGGCGGCTCCCCGGCACGGCTCGCAGCCCTGCTGATCGGGGTCAACCTCGGGCCGCTCGTGACACCGTGGGCGTCCCTGGCGACGCTGCTCTGGCACGAGCGGCTCCGCACGCTCAACGTCGAGATCCGCTGGGGCGGCTTCGCCCTGGCCGGCCTCGCCGCCGTCGTGCTCACGGTGCCGCTGGCGGTCCTGGCGCTCTGGCTCGTGACGGGGATGCGCTGAGTCCCTCAGGCGCCGGGCGCGAGCAGCCCGCCCGGCACGGGCATCAGGCGCCGATGTCGTTCCCGGCGGCAGCGGTGCCGGCGGTGGAGGCAGCGCCGCCTTCAGGCACGGCGTTCTGCCAGAGGCCGACGATGTTGCCTTCGGTGTCCTTGAAGTAGGCAGACCACCCCATACTGCCCACTTCCTGCCGCGGCATGACCGTGCTTCCGCCCAGGGCATTGATCGACTCCAGCGCGGCGTCGATGTCGTCGACGTCCACAGTCACCACGGGAGAGGTGACGGTTCCTTGACGGCGGAACATGCCGCCGTTGATGGAGCCCGGAACGGAAGGCATGCCTGATTCGTCCGTCGGCGTTGTCTGGATCATGGTGTAGCTCAGCTCCGGCATCGGATTTACGGTCCACCCGAACGCCGAGCTGTAGAACTTCCCCGCGCGGACTTCGTCGTCGGCGGGGATCTCGAAGTGCACTACTCCTCGGGCCATTACGCTCACCTGATATTCCAAAGTTGGCCAGAAAGGCCAGGCGCGGGCGGTCCGCGCCACAACCGGAGTCTAATACCGGGCACCCGCGGAGTTAAGAGCCCTTTGGCCCACGCCGCCTGCCCGCGGATCCGGTGCCTGTCAGTCGTTCATGGGAACATGTTTGAATGACCATCGCAGACGTCCCCGCGGGCTTTGCCGCCGCGGCGGACGCTTCGTCGCGGTGGCATCCGGGCGGTCCTTTCGACCTGATGCAGACCCTCGGCACGCTCCTGCGAGGCCACGGCGATCCCTCCATCCGCACCGCCCCGGACGGGGTCTGGCTGGCGTTTACGACGCCGTCCGGTCCGGCCACGCTTCGTCTCAGCGGCGCCGGCCCGCGGGCGGACCCGGCCGTCGATGTGCAGGCCTGGGGTCCCGGCGCCGTCGATGCCGTAGATTCCGTACCGCGCATGTTGGGGCGCGACGACGACTGGTCCGCCTTTGATGAGCCCGCTTTCCACGCCACGCTGCCCCTGATGGTGGTTGAAGCCCGACGGCGGAACCGGGCCGTGCGGCTGCCCGCCACCGGCCGAATGATCGACTCGCTCGTGCCGACGATCCTGGAGCAGAAGGTCACTGTCATCGAGGCCCGCCGCGGGTACCGCTACCTGATGCACCGCTTCGGAACCCCCGCCCCCGGGGCCGGCACCGTCGCGCCCGCCAACTTGCTGGTCCAGCCAACGGCCGGGCAGTGGCTGCGCATTCCGTCCTGGGAGTGGCACAAGGCCGGCGTGGGGCCGCAGCGCTCGGCGGCCGTCATGCGGGCGCTGCGTTCCGCCGCCGCGCTGGAACGTCTCGCGGCCCTGCCGGCGGCGGAAGCGGGCGCGAAGCTGCAGACCATCCCCGGAATCGGGGCCTGGACCGCGGCCGAGGTGGTGCAGCGGACGCACGGCTGCCCGGATTCCATCGCTGTGGGCGACTACCATCTGGCGGCCTATGTGGGCGCGGCGCTGACCGGGCGCAGGACGGACGACGCCGGCATGCTGCGGCTGCTCGCGCCGTGGTCCGGCCACCGGCAGCGGGTGGTCCGGATGATCGGGTTGAGCGGCTTCCGGAAACCGACCTTCGGCCCGCGGATGACCATCCAGGACCACCGCGGCCACTGACGGCCGGCAGTCCCTACCCTCACAGCGGTGCTACAGGCCCAGTCTGGCCACGGCTTCCTGGCGCATGTCCACCTTACGGATCTTGCCGGAAACGGTCATCGGGAAGCTCTCGCGGACGTCGACGTACCGCGGGATCTTGTAATGCGCGAGCTTGCCGCGGCAGAACTCCGCCAAGGCGGCCGCGTCCAGCGGCGCTGCCCCGGGCTTCAGGATCACGCAGGCCATCAGCTCCTCGCCGTACCTGGCATCCGGGACACCGATCACCTGCACGTCCTGGATGTCCGGGTGGGTGTAGAGGAACTCCTCGATTTCACGCGGGTAGATGTTCTCGCCGCCGCGGATCACCAGGTCCTTGATCCGGCCCTCGATCACGAGGTAGCCGTCCTCGTCCATCCGGGCCAGGTCACCGGTGTGCATCCACCCTTCGGCGTCGATGGCCTCGGCGGTCTTGTCCGGCTGGTTCCAGTACCCCTTCATGACGGAGTAGCCGCGGGTGCAGAGCTCGCCGATCCCGCCGCGCTGCAGCACTTCCCCGGTCACCGGGTCCACGATCCGGTTTTCGAGCTGCGGCATGGTCCGTCCCACGGTCTCGGTGCGCTGGGCCATGGTGTCCACGCTCCGGGTCATGGTGGATACCGGGGAGGTCTCGGTCATGCCGTAACAGATGGCCACGTCCACCATGTTCATCTCCGAACTGACTCGGTTCATCACCTCGATGGGGCACAGCGACCCGGCCATCACACCGGTGCGCAGGGTGGAGAGGTCATAGGAGGCGAAGTCGGGCAGCGCCAGCTCGGCGATGAACATCGTGGGCACGCCATAGAGCGAGGTTCCGCCGAAGTCCTGCACGGCCTCGAGGGCCGCTGCGGGCGAGAATCCGCGTCCCGGGATGATGGCGGCGCCGCCGTGGCTGAGGGTGGCCAGGTTCCCGATCACCATGCCGAAGCAGTGGTAGAAGGGCACCGGGAGGACGACGCGGTCGTGCTCGGTGTAGTCCAGCAGTTCGCCGATCGAGTAGCCGTTGTTGAGGATGTTGTGATGCGTGAGCGTGGCCCCCTTGGGGAAACCCGTGGTTCCGGAGGTGTACTGCAGATTGATGGCGTCGTGCGGGTCCAGTTCCGCCATACGCGCCTTCAGGGCCGAATGCGCGACGTCGTCAGCCCGCTTGAGCAGCTCCGCGTAGGTCCGCTCCGCCTCGCTTTCCGGGATGCCGGCGGTGAGCCCGGCCAGTCCGGCGTCGGGCAGGAAGACCAGCTCACGCAGTTCGGGGCATTCGGCCAGCGCCTGCCGGGCCATGCCGGTGTAGTCGCTGTTCCGGTCCGACGGTGCCGCGACCAGCATGCGCATGCCGTTCTGCTTGACTACGAACTCCAGCTCGTGGCTGCGGTAGGCGGGGTTCACGTTGACCAGGATTGCCCCGACCTTCGCCGTCGCGTACTGCAGGATGGTCCATTCGGCGCAGTTCGGGCTCCAGATGCCCACCCGCTCGCCCGTGGCCACGCCGAGGGCCAGCAGCGCGCGGCCGACGCGGTCGACGTCGTCGTTCAGTTTGGTGTAGCTCCACCGTCGCGCTTCCTCACCCGGCACCGCGGCGGCCTCGATCAGGGCGTCGTGGAAGGGAAACCTCGCGACGATCCGTTCGAAATTCTGGCCGATGGTTTCCTCGAGCAGCGGGACGTCAGTGTCCCCGGCTGTGTAAGCAAGCATGGTGTGACGCTACCAACAGACCGGCGGCAAAAGAAGAGCGATGCTTGGAAGTCCTACGAAATGTTCCGGCGTGGATGCCACGGCCCGGTATTGTGAAAAGCATGAGTGCACCCGTTGACCTTCAGGCCATTTTCATCCCCAACGACGGCGAGTTCTTCCGCGTGAAGCTCGCGCTGGAAATCGCGATTGACGAGGTGGTGGCCGAACCGGGCTGCATCCGTTACGAGCTCACCGAGGCCAGCAACGACAAGCTGGTGCTGACGGAACAGTGGGCCTCGCAGGCCGACCTGGACACCCACTCCAAGGGCACCGCGGTCCAGGACCTCAACGAGTCCCTCAGCGCCCTGCTGGCCGAGCCTGTCAGGCTCGAGCGGCTCTAGCTAGCAGGGGCGCCCGGAAACCACGGAGCGGTGGTCGTCGCGCAGGCTGACGGCGACGACGATGACGTGGTGATCCCGAAGCTTCGTCGTTGGAGTAGTACTGGAAGGGTCCTAACTGAGGGGTGCTCAACCCGCTAGTGGTGTGTCTCAGTTTTGCTTGACGGTTTGGAGTGCGACGCGGCCGCGGGCGACTTTTTCGAGGATGGATTCCGCTGTCGCCGTCCACACCAAGGGCTTGGGCTCATCGTTGTGGGCGGCGAGGTATCCCTCGATCGCCGTGATCAGGTCCGGGACTGAGTGGAACGCTCCGCGCCGCAGGGCCTTGTCCGTCAGTTCCCGGAACCACCGCTCGACCAGGTTCAGCCAGGACGAGGAGGTGGGCGTGAAATGCAGGTGGAACCGGGGATGTTTCTCCAGCCAGGCCTTCACGTTGGCATGTTTGTGTGTCGCGTAGTTGTCCAGTATCAGGTGCACCTCCAGTCCGTCCGGGACTTCCCTCTCGAGTGTCTTCAGGAACGTCAGGAACTCGTTGTGCCGGTGTTTGGGCAGACAGGAACCGATGACCTTGCCGGTGGCCACATCGAGGGCGGCGAACAGGGTGGTCGTGCCGTTGCGCTTGTAGTCATGGGTCATCGTTTCGCCCCGGCCCTTCTTCATCGGCAGTGACGGCTGGGTCCGGTCCAGGGCCTGGATCGAGGACTTCTCATCCATGCACAACACGATCGCCTGCTCCGGCGGGTTCAGATACAGGCCCACCACATCGATGAGTTTCTCCTCGAACCGCGGATCGGTGGAAAGCTTGAACGCCTCCACCCGGTGCGGCTTCAGCCCCCGCGCGGCCCAGATCCGCTGCACCTGCGCCGGGGACACCCCGACCTTCGCGGCCATGGTCCGCACCGACCAGTGCGTATGCCCTTCCGGCCTGGAGTTCCGCGTCAGCTCAACGATCTCATCGATCTTCGACTGCGGAATCGAGGGCTTACGGCCCCGCCCGGCACGGACCTTCCCCAGCTTCGCCAGGCCCTCATCCTCGAACCGGGCCCGCCACGCACGCACCGTCCCCGGGCTTGTCCCGGCGACCTTCGCGATCGATTCATTGGCCGGCCCCTCCGCGGCCAACAACAAGACCTGTGCCCGCTGCACCTCACGATGGGACGCCGTCTGCGATTTCGACAGCACCTCCAACGCGGCACGCTGACCATCGGAGACCACCAAAGCAGGAGCTGGATTCGACATACCCCCAGTTTAACCCAGCACTCATAGACTATTTTGGAGACACACCACTAGCTTGACCTAACCAGCGTGAACGGACGGCGACGACCAGTTGCCGCCGGCGCCGCCCTAAAATGTCGGTGCCTCCTGAGATGCTTTCGGTATGGATAGCAGAACAGCCTGGAGTGCGGAAAGCAGGGAGGCCCTGGCGGCCGTCGCCGCGTCCGCTGCTGTGCTTGCTGCCTTCACCGGCGCCGGCGCGGACCGCACTGATCCGCCCGGCGCCGATCCGCTGCGAAACGCCGATCCGCTGCGGAATCTGGCGGATGCCTGCCTGGACGGTCTCGCCGAGGTGGCCCGGCTGGAAGCCCGGACCGCCGCGCTGAAGGTCAGGCTGGCCGCCGAATACGTGCAGGCAACCAGGGCCCTGGCCTCACCCGCGGCGTCCCCGCAGGAACACACCGCCCAGGAGATGGCCCTGGTCGCGGAGGTCGCCTGTGTCCTGACCGTCAGCGAACGGACCGCCGGAGCCCTCCTGTCCGAATGCCAGGCCCTGACGACGGCGCTGCCGCTGACCCTGACGGCCCTTCAGGCCGGGACGATCTCCTGGCAGCACGCCCGGATCATCGTCGACGAAACCAGCAGCCTGGATCCCGCCGGAGCGGCCGCGCTGGAAGCCCACTTCCTGGACCCCGGCGCCTCCAACCCCGCCCGCGGGTGCCGGGCCGGGGACCTCGTCCCGTCCCGGTTCCGCGCCAAAGCACGCGCCTGGCGGGAACGCCACCACCTGGTCAGCATCGAAAAACGCCACACCAAAAGCGCCGAGGACCGCCGGGTCGAATACATCCCGGACCGGGACGGCATGGCCTGGCTCTCCGCCTACCTCCCGGCAGACACCGCCGCAGGGATCTGGGAACGGACCACCGCCGCCGCCCGCGCCCTCCAGGGCCCGGCCGAGGCCCGGCCCCTGGCCCAGCTCCGCGCCGACACCACCGCCACCTGGCTCCTCACCAGCCACACCACCGGCACCGGCACCACCAGCGGCGGAACGGCCGGCGGCGGAACCGGCACGGGCGGGGGTGTGGCCGGGGGCGTGGCCGGGGGTGTCCCGTCCCCGCGGGCGCAGGTCCTGATCACCGTCCCGGTCCTGTCCCTCCTGGGCGCCACCGACGAACCAGCCACCCTGGACGGGTACGGGCCGATCCCGCCGTCGATGGCCCGCCGCCTGATCGCCGACGGCGCCGACTCCTTCCACCGCGTCCTGACCGACCCCCGCGACGGCGCACCCCTGGAAATCGGACGGACCAGCTACCGCGTCACGAAGGCCCAGCGTCAATGGCTCCGGCTCCGCGACGGCAAGTGCCCCTTCCCCGGCTGCAGCAACCACTCCCTGGACAACGAAGCAGACCACCTCCTGGCCTGGGCCGACGGAGGCAACACCGGCATCTCCAACCTCGGCCAGCCCTGCCCCAGACACCACCGCCTCAAACACAGCTCCGCCTGGACACCAACCGAAGCCAGCAAAGACAACCCACCAGGGTGGACCGCACCCTCAGGCCGGCACCACCCCAGCGAACACCAGGACTGGGAACCACCCCGCTGGCCACACCACACCCGACCACAGACCCAGGCCCGGACCCAGGCACGGACACCGGCCCGGACCAAGGCCTGCCCGCGGATCCAGGACACCATCCGGACCCGGCGCCAACCGGGCACCCCGGCCCGGACCCCGGCCAGGACCCCTGCCCGGATCCCGAACCGGAACTGCCCCCGGACCCCTTCCCGGACTGGCACCAATTCACGGCCTGGGACTCATTCACAGCCTGGCACCAGTTCCCCGCCGCAGACACGGACGATCCGGGCTGGCCAGCACCCCTCGACGACCCCTTCCCGGAATGGCTCCCGTTCCGGACGGCCTCGGACAGCGCCTAGCGTTCCTTGGGTCAGTAGCGGTTTGGCTGCTTGATGCTGCCAGGCCATAGGGATTGATCATTCCGCGTGGTTCGCACCGTTTTCCGGATGGAAGATGATTGCGGGTTCCAAGGATTTTCAGAGGAGCTTGAAGGGTCCCGAACCACCGTGCGACGGACCCATAGATTGTCAAGCCCTATAGATTGTCAAGCGGTGGTGAGATCGGTCGTCGTTGAAGACTTCACGAGCTGTGAAGCGTTTAGGGCAGCGGAGAACATCTTTCTTGGACAGGCCATCCGCGGTACGCCGGGCGAGATAGTCGATGGTTCGCGGATCGTAACGGAGCCGGCAGACCGCCATCAGGTGCAGGGCACGGTTGGCTTGGGTCACCGCCGCAGCGGAGGCGCATCCGGTGTGTCTTCCCTGAAATGACAGGAACGGGAGCAGCCCCGCAGAGTGTGGCAATGCGGCCTCGGAACCAAGCCGGTCAGGGTTCTGGCCGGCAGTGACAAAAAACTGGGTTGCGTGCCCGGGGCCGATGCCCAGCCGCGATAGGAGTGCCGGAGCGGGCTGTGCAACGCGAGGGTCGAGCTGGGTGTCGAGGGCGACGATCTCCTCACCCAGAGTATGGATCCGCCAGGAGAGGCTGCGCAGTGTCACCTTCGTGCCGTCGATGATCGTGGCGGCGGTGACGGCGCTCCAGCGGATCGAGGGCTGCCACCAGCCTCGCGCGTCTTGCCGTGCTCGGACGCAGCCGAAGCCCGATTACTATTCGGCGACGGAATCCAGCGGGTCCGGGCGTGGGCCTTCGATCGTCCCGCCGCGGCCCTCAGACATCAACGCCGCCCGGCGGACGCCCGTTCGACACCAGCCGCCTAGGCCTCGGGGATCTGGGTGCCGTCCTGCTGGTTTGCGCCGGCGGCAGTCTCGGCCTGCGAGCGGGCCACATGGGCGTGGACTTCTTCCATGTCCAGTGCCTTGACCGCGTCGACGACCTGCTCGAGCTGCTGGGCATTCAGGGCGCCGGGCTGGGAGAACACCAGCACCTTTTCGCGGAAGGCCATCAGCGTGGGGATGGACGTGATGCCTGCCTCGGCGGCGAGCTGCTGCTCGGCCTCGGTGTCAACCTTGGTGAAGACCACGTCCGGGTGCTTCTCGGAAATTGCTGAGTAGGTCGGGCCAAACTGCTTGCAGGGGCCACACCATTCTGCCCAGAAATCGACGAGGACAATGTCGTTGCCCTCGACGGTCGACGCGAACTGTTCACCTGTAATGTCTACGGTAGCCATGGGTCAACGGTACGCGAGCAGCCGCGCCTTGTCCCCCGTATTTCGCTGATGGCTCAGCGCGCGACGCCGGGGATGTGACGTCGGAGTCAAACCCAGGCGTGCGGCGCGGGACGGCGGGCGCCGGGCAGCGCGTTGGTTTCCCGCCATTCGTGGATCCATTCCGGCAGCTCGAGATCCGCCGGCGGCTCGCCGAACTCGCGCAGGATCTCCTCCTGGCTGACCGGCTTTCCTTTGCTGACCAGCCGGGTGGCGATGTAGGCGCGCGCATAGATTTCGCCGTCCACCACCATCCGCTGCTCGAAGTAGATGGCCTTCGCGTCGAGGCCGATGATCTTCGTTTCGATGGTGTACTGCTGCCAGAGCTGCAGCGAACGGCGGAAGGCGATGGTCTCCCCCGCAGCCACCGGACTCCAGCCGCGCCGGCGCATGGCCTTCCAGGTTCCGCTGCGGGCCATGAGATCGAAGCGGCCCAGATCCATCAGGGAGAAGTACATGCCGTTGTTGACATGCATGGCGATGTCAATGTCCGTGGGCAGGACCCGGAGGGGCAGGGATGAGGTGTCCCAGATGCTCAACGGGGTTCGCCGCGACGATGTGAACAGGAGGGCCAGGGTGCGGAGCAGCAGATGCATGCTCATCATGTTACCCACGAGTAACAACAGTGCCAAGGTCCTCCCGCAAGGTCCCCCGGTGTTGTCCGCTGTCAGGAAGCGGTCAGTGTCCACGGCCACCACTTGCCAGCCAGTCCGTTCACAACGGCGGCGACACCCCGCCCCGGCGTACTAGCCTTGCCGGATGGCGAACGAACTCTCAATCCGGCCCGCAGTTCCAGATGACGCACGGAGCATAGCCCTGGTGCACATCCAGGCCTGGCGCGAGAGCTACGCCCATCTGCTGCCGGCGGACATCCTGGCCGGCCTCGATCATGGCGCGCGGGAGAAGATGTGGCGGACCCTCATCGCAGCCGGCACTCCGGACGTCTGGGTCGCCAGCGACGGGGCGGAGATCATCGGCTGGGCCTCCGCCAGCGCCGGACGCGACGCCGACGCCCCCCGGCCGCTCGAGCTCGAAGGGATCTACGTGCTCGCCAGCCACTATGGATCCGGGGCGGGACAGTCGCTTCTGGACACCGCCGCGGGCGGCCGACCCGCCTATTTATGGGTCGCGGCGGACAACCCCCGCGCCTTCGCCTTCTACCGGCGCAATGGTTTCGTCCCGGACGGCGCAACCACGACGGCGGAGCTGGCCGGGGTTCCGGTGCGGATCATGCGCATGGTGCGGTAGCCGGCGGACGCGACTTCCCGCCCTGCCCTGCACTGCCCTGCCCTGCCCTGCCCTGCCCTCAGTACAGGATGCGCTGGTACAGGATGTGGTCCTGCCAGGCGCCGGCAATCTTGAGGTAAGCCGGCGCCATTCCGATTTCCTCAAAGCCGGAGCGCTTCAGGATCTTCTGCGACGCGGCATTGTGCTGCAGGGTCGCGGCCTGGAGCCGGTGCAGTCCCAGCTCCGTCTGCGCTGCGCCGACGGCGTACGCCACGGCCGCAGAGCCTATCCCGCGCGCGTTGTAGTCCTTGTCCACCCAATACCCCAGGTGTGCGCTGAGGAACGGGCCCCGGACAACACCGCTCAGCGTCATCACGCCGACGATGCGTCCGCCGTCCAGCAGGACCCACGGGACATCGGAACCGGCGATGAACATCGCCAGCTTGGACTCGATGTTGGCCGCCTGCCCTGCCACGGTGAAGAATTCCTCGGACCGCCGCGGCTCCCAGGGGGCCAGATGTTCCCGGTTGCGCCGATACGCGGCGCTCAGGCGCTCGGCGTCGGACACGTGCAGCACCCTCACGTGGACGCTGCCCGCCAGGGTTGTGCCGGATCCGAGAGTTTCCATGTCCTCAAGTAAAGCAAAGCCGGCAGGCGCCGGCGGCACTGGCAGAACCTTCCACTCCGGCCAACAAAGTGCCACAGTCGAAACATGAACAGGCAAGTCGACGGTCTGCTCCTGGAACTGAATCCAGTATTCAGCGCACCGCCGGAGCGGATCTTCGCCCTGCTGACAGAGCCGGACGGACTCGCCAGCTGGTGGGGTCCGCACGGCTTCACGCTGCCCGAAGCCCGGCTCGACCTCACGGTGGGCGGCCGCTACCGCTTCACCATGAAACCGGCCGACGGCGATCCCTTCCATCTCTCGGGAAGGTTCCTTGAGATCACTCCTCCACGCCGCCTCGCCTACACGTTCAACTGGGAGGAGCCAACGCCGGACGACCGGGAAACCACCGCCACGCTCACCCTCGACGTGGAGGGCTCCGTCACCCGCGTGGCGCTCTGGCACGGCCTCTTCGCCACCGAGGAGCGGCTCGCGCTGCACCGGGACGGCTGGTCGGAGAGCTTCCAGAAGCTGCGCCGGGTCCTTGAGTCACACGGCTAGGGCTCGCCGGCCCCGGGTTCACGATTCGGTGGCGGACACTTCGAGAATCGTTTCCAGACCGTCCTCGTCGTCCCACTGCTCCCCCACGGCCTGGAATCCGTACTGGTCCAGCAGCCGCCGGGAAGGAAGGTTGTCCGGGCGCACCGAGGCACGGACGACGGCGACTTCAGGGTGGCGATTTGCCGTCTCCAGCAAGATCACGAGGGCCCCGCGGGCGTAGCCCCGGCGGCGGTGCGCGGGATCGATCGAATAGCCGATCTCGACCATGCCGGCGTCGTCCGGCGGCCCGTGGTATCCGGCCCGCCCCACCACCTTGCCGGAGACCGAATCGATCAAGAGCCGCGTCACCCATGCCGCATCGGCAGGACTGCGGGCAATCTGGTCCCGCCGCATGCGCCAGACGCCGACGCATTCGGGGCCCGCGAGGTAGGGCGTGAGTTCCAGGGCGGCCGCGGCGCGGGCGGCGTCCAGGTCGCCGTCGGCGAGCGCGTCCAGCACCGCCGGGGCCACTTGCTCGAGTGCCAGGCCGGCGGCCGCTGCGGTCCCGGATGTCCACGGATCTTGCGTCATTCCCATCCGGCCATCATGGCAGAGAGCCCCCGTGCGTGCGGAGCGCTCAGCCGCCGGCCTTGAGCTTCCGCCAGCCGCCGGCCCGGTTGTTGGCGATGATCTGCCGGAACATCTCGATCAGGGCCGGAGCGTTGATGGCTTCGCCCTGCCGGAAGGCCACGGTGCGCGCGGTCTTGTTGTCATGCCCGGCGGTGATGATGCCCTCCGGGTCGGGGACGATTCCGCCGTCGTACATGAACACGTTGACGTGGTCCTTGGCGGCCAGCAAGGCGCAGATGTTGCCGTCCAGGACGAAGTACGGCTGCGTGGTGCGCTTGATGGTCTCCAGCACGTCGGGGTCGGCGGCATGGACCAGTTCACGGACCTCGCGGCAGATCGGCTGCTGCCAGCCGGGCAGTGCCGCAATGAAGGCGTCAACGCGCGGATCGGTGGCCGCCAGCTGCTCAGGCTGCATCGTCGTCATCCCCGTTGGTGTCCGTCCCCCGGACAATCACGCTTTCGACGCCGGGCAGGTCCATCAGGTGCGGAACGAGATTGCGTAAGGGATGGTGCCCAAAGAACCGGACATCCATCGAGACCATCGGCCTGTGCTCATCGCCGGTCCGCCGCGTGCGCAGGATCGAGGAGCTGAAACCCATGGTGGTGGCGATTTCGAGCAGCTGACGCAAGACCCCTTGGCCATCGGCATAGCTGATGTGCAGTACCCGGTTCCGGTCCACCGTGGGGATCTTTCGGACCGCAGGCGCAACGAGGAACAGCGTGATGAGGTGGAAGATGGTCAGCGCCAGGGCAAGGGAAACCATGCCCGCACCGCAGGCCATGCCAACAGCGGCGGCCACCCAGATGGTGGCGGCCGTGGTGAGGCCCCGGACGACGTCCCGGCCTTTGAAGATGACTCCGGCGCCGAGGAAGCCGATGCCGCTGACGATCTGCGCGGCAATCCGGGACGGGTCCATGGTCACGCCGGGGTCAAGGACGTAGGCGAAGCCGTAGGCCGAGACGAGCGTAAATGCACATGATCCAAGGCCCACGAGGACATGGGTGCGGTAGCCGGCGCTTTTCTGCCTGACCTGCCGTTCGATGCCGATCAGGGAGGTCAGGACGAAGGTGGCGAGCAGAAGCAGGAGTTCCACCAGGCTTGTCTCGGTGAAAAGTCCCAACATTCCGACCATGAGGTGCCCTTCCTGGCCGGGCAAGCAAGCAGGCCCGGCCGGTAGCAACTGCGTTACCGCCGACTCTAGCAACGTCCGCCCAGGGACACCGACATGTCCACCCGCTTCGACGAATTGCCGCCGCCGGGGTTTCACCCGGGATGAGGCTCCCCGGGCAACTCCCCGGCACCGAACCGTTCAAACGAGGCACTCTGCTGGGCCAGCCTGCGCATGGCCAACAGAACCGGCTCCACCAGCACGGTTCCAAGGACCACGTATCGCATCGCAGCCTCCGGCGAGTCCGTGGGAACACTTCCCACGTCGGCATCCGCGACGTCGCGCATGGCCTGCGCATAACGGTCCAGCACCGGCAGCGGCAGATCGAATCCGGCGCTGGAGAGTCCGGCCAGAGCCTCCACCAGGGCGGCCTGGGTATTGCGGTCGCAGGCCTGCTCCCCCCAGCCCCAGCGGCGCAGCAGCTCTTGCGCCGGCGCGAGGTCGACGTCGTCCGGCGCCGGGCGGGTGACCGCGCGGTGGGCCAGGCCGAGCGGGTCGTGCCCGGACTCCGGGGGGTTGTCGACGCCCAGAAGCAGTTCGCGGGCGGCGGCGACACTCAGTCCTGCCGTGCCGACGAGCGCGCGGATCAGCTTCAGCCGGCGGACATGCGAGTCGTCGTACCGCGCCTGGGTGGCCGAAGTCAGCACCCCCTCGTGGAGCAACTTCTCCCGGAGGTAGTACTTGATGGTCGCCACCGGAACGCCCGTGGCCGCCGCCAGCTGTGAAATACGCAACCGATCCTCCTTGACTTAGATAGTACTACTCCCCATTATTGGGGAGTATCAGTATCCAGTGAGGAGAAAAGTATGACACGCATGAATGCAGGCCGATTCACGCACCGCCATTCCGGTGAGCTGGTGGTCTTCCTGATCGGAATGAGAATCAACCGCCCCTGGCGTCCGGACCTGTGGCTACCGGTGTTCTTCGCCATGCCCAGGATGCTGGCCGAACTCCTGCGCGAACCCGGGTCCGGTCTGCTGGGTTTTCGTTTCACCGTTGGCGCAAGCGGTCCTGTGATCGTGCAGTACTGGAATTCGGCGGACAAACTGTATGCCTATGCGAGTGCACCGGCGTCGGAGCACAAGCCGGCGTGGACGGACTTCAACCGCCGGGCACGGAAGTCCCCCGGCGCCGTCGGCATCTGGCATGAAACCTTCCAGGTGAGCCGGGCCGAGAGCATGTATGTCTCGATGCCGGCGCAGGGACTGGGACAAGCCACCGAGCTGGTGCCGGTAGGGCCGCGGGGCGATCGGGCCAAGGACCGGCTGGCAGGCGCGCAGTAGGCTTCCGGCGGCACCGGATCGGTGCTTGGATGGAGGCGAGTGGCGGCGGTCCCGAGGAGGATTCCGTGGAAGATCCCTATGATCTTGAACGCTTCATCACCGCCCAGGACGAGGGCGGGACCTATCTTCAGGCCGTGTCGGAGCTTTCTGGGGGCTTCAAGCGCAGCCATTGGATGTGGTTCATCTTCCCCCAGCTTGCAGGCCTTGGGCACAGCCCGACTGCCAGGAGATATGCCATCTCCGGGCTGGACGAGGCGAAAGCCTACCTCCGCCATCCGGTGCTGGGTCCGCGCCTGATCGGAAATGCCGGGGCAGTGGCCGGCATCGCCGGACGTACCGCCGGGCAGATCTTCGGAAGCACGGACGAGCGGAAACTGCGCTCGTCGATGACCTTGTTCCTGCGGGCAGACCCGAAGGAACCCGTTTTCCAGCGGATTCTCGACCAGTACTTCGAGGGACTGCCCGATGCCTCCACAGACCAGCTCCTCGGTCGGCTTGGGTAAGGGCGGGCTAGACCGCTCACCGCCAGCGCGGTGATCATGCGTTCCATCCGCGCGAGGCCGTCCCGGAGTCGTCGACGGCGATCAGGGCGCCGGCCGCGCGGCCTCCGGAGGCGGACTACCCGATTCTGGCCGATCCGGAGCTGCCGCCCGTGCAGCCGCTTCGATCCTGGCGCGGTGCCCGGCCCACTCGGCAGGGGTCCGTTGCGAGAGGTTGGGATCACCCGGACCGCCGCAGGAGGTTCCGGGTCTCGCCGTCGGACGTGCGTTCGGTCATGACAACAGCATGGCGAGCCGCCGACGACGGGCCTGGGGCCATAGTCCCCCGGACTTTCAGGCGCCTTTCGGCGAGGACAAGTATCGACGGCTGGGCCGATACGGAGGAGGATTAAAGGGCAGTCACCAGAAGGAGGTCAGTGATGTGCTACCAGTACAACAGGGATTTCCGGCGGGACGTCCAGAAGGATGCCGCAAAGGAACCTGAAGTGCGCCCGGAGCCCCGGGTGGAAGCGAAGGACTTCAAGTTCTGGGCCTTCCCCCGCCGCAGCCGGGAATTCACGGTCGAGGAGCCGGCGATGGCTGACCGGACCAGTGAGAAGGTCTAGCCCCAGGAAGACCAGGGAAGGCTCCTCAGCGAGGGGCCTTCCGCTTGTGCCAGCCCTTGGAATGCGGGCGCGCCAAGTGCGGGAGACTGGAAGTCCCGATTACGAAGGCAGGATCCACATTGATCAATCTCCAGCAGGACGCCGATGGCTTCATCCGTATGAACCGGCACTTTCCTGGCAGCACCATCATTTCCATTACTTTCAGCGATGGGTCCTCGGAGGAATTCTTCGGCCATCAGCTCAACAAGGTCTATGACGAGGCACTGGCCGTCTACCGGGCCGAGAACCACCTGGATGCGAAGGGATTCTCGCGGGCCCCCAAGAAGACAGTCCATCCCGCGAACAAAATCGAGTTCGTTCCCGTTCATCCCGGAATGGCCAAGGAGACGCCGCAGACCCATTGACAGGGGCCCGATTAGCTGATCTACAACCAAATGGCTGTAGATCAGTTAAGTAATGCAGAGCTCGCCCGCCTGTTCCAGGCGTTCGCCGATGCGACGCGGCGGGACATTGTCGCGCGGGTGACTCCAAAATCACCTGAACTGCTCCGAGCGGCATACGCAGGGGGCTGAAAGCGGCACAGCGGAAGGAATGTCCCGGCGGGCAAGACTTCGCCCTGAGCTATGACGGACCTGAGCTATGACGGAATTGTTGGGCGGGCCAGCGCCTTGGCCTGTGGTCTGGTCTATTGCCCGGGGGCCCGGTAGGACGGTGTCTTCTTGGCTGCTTTATCGAGATCCTCCGGCGTCATGAGCGGTTTCAGATGCAGGTTCACGGAGCCCGTCGAATTGATCATGAGCGACAAGGCGGCGGCGTCGGCCTGTTCCGGGATGTCAAAGACCCCCAGGACGTCGGTCTCCCCGAAGGCGTAGTAGAAACTTTCGAGCGAGCCTCCTACGGATTTGAGGGCTTCGACAACCGCTTCACGGCGCTTTGTGCCGC
This sequence comes from Arthrobacter sp. UYCu723, assembly GCF_054059215.1. Classification (NCBI taxonomy): domain Bacteria; kingdom Bacillati; phylum Actinomycetota; class Actinomycetes; order Micrococcales; family Micrococcaceae; genus Arthrobacter; species Arthrobacter sp. UYCu723. The sequence continues at coordinate 2,615,320 of NZ_JBSSBW010000001.1, read as the reverse complement.
CTTCGCGCATGAGGCCCTTAATTCCGTCGCCCACATAGTTCGCTTCAAACAGATATTTGGTCATAGCGTTTCCTGTCCCGTGATGTCCAGGACGTAGGCATCCGAAGATGTGCCCAGCACACATTGAGGGAAGGTCCCGGAGTAGGTCCCCGGAGTGGGGCTGTGCGCACATCGTAGGCCGTCCTCGCCGCCCTGACAACAGTTGCCAGCGAGCCCCCAGCAACAGTGAGCACGGTTTGAAGAGCCTTTGCCGGGCGAGCCCAAGAGCTGCCCCAACCAGACTGAACTTGCCGGCGTCCTGTCACCCCCGAATACTGACAGGACGCCATTGCCGGATTGGCATACGCGCTATTTCGCGGCAGGGACACCCAGGGCTGCCGCGTTTGTGGCGGCGCTTCGGCGGATCTCTTTGACCTTGTCGATCTGCGGGGCGATTTCCTGCATGCGGGTTGTCAGATATTTGTCCAGGACTTTGTCCAGCGCGGCGTGGAACCCGGCCTTATCCCGGCAGACAGCGTCGGTGACGGCGATCTTGATCTCCTCCTGGCCCCCGGCGCGTTTTCCGGCGTCGGTGGCCTGCTGGGTATTGGCGTAGGAGGGGTATGGGGTTTCGTTCATGCAGGCTTTCCAGTCCTGATCGGCTTTGGCTAGTCCAGGGTCGCGGCTGGCGGAGTCGGTGGCGGGGTAGAACGAGTTGTACGCGATGCCGGTGGCGAGCATGTAGTTTTCGGGACTGCCGTAGATCTGTGTCGTGGCTTCCCCACGGCACCCGCCCGAGGACGTCCCCTTGCCTTGCACCGTGGTCATTGGTGCGGTTCCGGCGGGGCCGGTGAGTGCGTTGTTAAAGGCCGGATCGGCGAACAGCCTGCCGTCTGCCGAATCCGGTGCCGGCTCGTGCGGCCCTTGTGGGCCGCTGCTGGCGTATCCTCTGGCTTTGGCAGCCTCGACCGTGAGCCGCTTGGATCCGATGGCTTCGTTGAGGTCCAGTGTCAGGTCCCACCGGGGCGGCGTGTAGTCGAAGCCGGCCCTGGCCATGCAGAGCCGGATGGCTTCCTGCATGCCCTGTTCGGCGACCGGATCGTCCTTGGCATAGGCCTCGGCCTGCCGGACGCTCCCTGCGACGGGCTCCGCTGACGGGGCGATCGGGCCGGCCGGGATGGCGGCCGCGGCGAGCGCGGCGCCGGTGCCGAGGACCAGCACGGCAGCGCCGAAGATCTTCCTCTTATTCATGTTGGCTCCTCAGGTTGTTTTGGGCATTGCGGTGGCGACCTTCCCTCTGGGAAAGCCTCTTTGGTTCGAGCGGTTGTTCGGGTGTTAGTTGAGTACGTTGTTTTCGTAGGCGAAGGCAACGATTTGGATCCGGTTCTTGAGTTTGAGTTTCGCCAGGATGCTGCCGACGTGTGACTTCACAGTGGCCTCGCTGAGCACCAGTGACGCGGCGATCTCGGCGTTTCCCAGCCCTTTGGCAGTCAGGAGAAACACGTCGCGTTCCCGCCCCGAGAGGTTTACCAGCGCGCCGTCGTTCCCGGTTGAAGGCGTGGTGTAGTCCCGCAGGAGTTCGTTGGTGAGGGCCGGGGCGATGACCGAGTGGCCCGAGTGAACCGTTCGGATGGCGGCCAGCAGGAAGTCCGGGGTGGTGTCCTTGGTCAGGAAACCGGCGGCACCGGCCTGAATTGCACGGACGACGGCTTCGTCATGCTGGATGGTCGTCAGGACAATGATCTTGGTTGAATTCCCGGCGGGGGTTTCCAGGATCTTCCTCGTGGCGGTGATTCCGTCCATGGCGGGCATCCGAATGTCCATCAGGAGCACATCAGGACGCGTCTCCAGCGCGAGTTTGACGGCGGACTCCCCGCTGACGGCTTCGCCGACGAGATCCATGTCCGGCTGGCTGCGCAGGATCATTTTGAGTCCGGCGCTGAACAGCGGCTGGTCATCGGCCAGGGCAATCCGGATTGGTACGGCGGTCATGGCGTAGCTCCTTCCAAAGCGCGGAGTCGCGGCTCTTTCGGGGCAGCCCCACGGTGCTGGTCACGGTGCTGGTCAGGGTGCTGGTCAGGACCTGCCGATGGGAGGAACGCCATAACTTCGAAGGTCTCTTCGCCCCGGACCGTTTCGACCCAGCCGCCCGCGGCTGCGGCCCGGGCTTTCATTCCTGCTATCCCTCTGCCCGACGTCGGGGCCTCCGGCTGCGCTGCCGGGCTGTTGAAGAGCGAGGAGCGGACACGGAGTTCAAGGGTCGTTGCAGTCCACACCAGATGCAGGCGTGTGCCCTTGCCCCGGTCCGCGTGCTTGAAGGCATTCGTCAGGCTCTCCTGCGCCAGTCGGTAGACCGTCAGGTGCTGCAGGGGGGTCAGGTGCCAGGGCTGGCCCGTCGTTTCGATCTGGACCGGCATGCCGCTCGAACTCAGACGGCCGGCGAGAATTACCAGGTTCTCGACTCTTTGCCCCGGCTGCTCGGTGATTTCAGTGGAGAAGCCTTCGATCAGCCGGCGCGTTTCGACTAATGCGGTCCTCGCAGCTTCGGCGATGACCGTGGAGGCTTCCTCGACGGACTCCGGTTCGGTACGGTGGATGAAGCGAATTCCATCGGCCTGGGCCACGATGACTGTCAGCGAATGAGCCAGGACATCATGAAGTTCCCTGGCGATTCTATTGCGTTCCTGTTCGAGGGCCAGTTCAGTCGCCGTTTCCCGCAGTCGGGCCTCCGCCGCGAGCTGGGCCTTACGGCTTCTCGAGACGTTGTTTACGGCCACACCAACGGCCCAGGCCGCGAGGTTCAACGCGGCGAACGCCCCGAAGATCAGAAAAGCGTACGTGAGGGTTCGCAGCAGTCCCCTGCCGTATAGCTGGTTGCCGAAGATGAAATTGATCCAGGTCTGGTCGGTAAACCAATTGGCGGTCGTGATGCCGGCAAATATGAGAGCCGCTGCAGGAAGGATCCAACGGTTCCGGGTTTTCCAGCCGATCACCGCGAAGAAGATCACGACGGGAACAGCTGCGTAACTCAGAACTCCCGATAGAAGCACCAGTGGGACGACCTTGAAGGTCTGCAGGACCAGAGCGACGAAAACCAACCCCAGGGCAGCTAAAGGCAGGATCTCGGCGACGGCGACACCGGTCAGGAGCGCCAGTAACAATGCACTGTTCTGGTCGAAATGCCGCTGTTCCAGGATCAGAAGTGTGCCCAGAAGCAGCATGGCCGTGGCCGGTGCGGCGAGGAGCCTCAGATGCGTGATCGTCTTGAACATGCTTTCACCCTAAGCGGGCCTTCACGCCGCTGCAGCGCATTTCCCGTGAGTTCCAACCCGATGATGAAGAAGTTCCCCCGGACGGATGACACGTCAGCCACGAGTTGACCACCCGACGGCGCTTCACCCGGAACGTCGTCACGACTTCGAGACCGTTTCTTCACATGGTCCCGAGCAAAACCGTCCCGTGGGCCGTCGCCGCACACCCTGCAGCAGGCAAAAGAAAGAGCCTCCGGAACCTGTTGGTTCCGGAGGCTCTTCCAAGGGTGGCAGATGAGGGATTCGAACCCCCGTAGGCGTTGCCAGCTGATTTACAGTCAGCCCCCTTTGGCCGCTCGGGTAATCTGCCGAACTTCAAGAGAAGATCACTCGCGGCTTCCGGCTTCAGAACGCCTGTTTCCAGTCCGTTCCGCTTCCAGCAACCGCGGGCAAGACAACTTTACAGAACTTCCGCCTAAGAATCGAATCGGCGGACTGTGGCGCCAAAGAGCCCGGAAAATCAGGCTTCCCCAAGGATACGGCCGGCAAGTTTAGACTCGAACTTCGCAGCTTGCTCCTCCGTGATCTGGTTCAGCTGCACGGCCCGTGCCAGATCGGCGTGGACGCCGTCCAGCCTCGAAGAGGCATCCGCGGCCGGGCTGAAGATGATCGAGGCCGCCAGCGTTGCGGCCGCCACGGACGTCGCGGCCGTGGCGAAACCGCCTGCGGCGGCTGCGGTGGAGCGGATGACATAGTGGACGGCCTTGTTCTGCATGAGCTGTACCTTTCGAGCGACTCTTTCAACTCCTGCAACTCTGCCACCCAAAACTTCGTTCCGGCCCTGACTCAGCTTTGAGCGGACTGTGAACAGGGACAACGCACCGCCGAGCTTCACATCAGGGGCATCCGTACTAGGCTGGATTGCAGACACTAGGGCCCTTCACGGGCACCCCCCAACCATCAGGAGGACAGTCATGGCAGGCGAATCCACATTCGACGTCGTCAGCAAGGTAGACAAGCAGGAAGTCGCCAACGCGCTGAACCAGGCCCAGAAGGAACTCGTCCAGCGCTACGACTTCAAGGGCGTCGGCGCCGAGGTCGATTTCAGCGGCGAGAAGATCCTGATGAAGGCCAATTCTGAAGAGCGTGTACTGGCCGTCTTGGACGTGCTGCAGTCCAAGCTCATCCGCCGCGGCATTTCACTCAAATCCCTCGACACCGGCGAGCCCTACGCCTCCGGCAAGGAGTTCCGGCTGGAGGCCTCCATCAAGGAGGGTATTGCCCAGGACCTGGCCAAGAAGATCAACAAGCTCATCCGCGACGAAGCGCCCAAGTCAGTCAAGTCCCAGATCCAGGGCGACGAACTGCGCGTGACCTCCAAGTCCCGGGATGACCTTCAGGAAACCATGAACCTGCTGAAAGGCTTCGACGAGGCCGACCTGCAGTTCGTGAACTTCCGCAGCTAGCACGACGACGCGCAAGGCGCCTTGCGACGCGCAAAAGGGCTGACGACACAGGGACTACCGGTATCGTCGGCCCTTTTGCGCGTCGCCATCCTTTTTCCGTGTCGGTGAACGTCCGACGGCGGCGCCCTGCGTTCCCGAATTGCTAGTCGCGCTGTTGGCCGGCCATCCGCTCCAGGCGTCCGATCCGCTCACTCATCGGCGGGTGCGTCGAGAACAGCTTCGCCATGCCGCCGCCGCGGAACGGGTTGGCGATCATGAGGTGCGAGGCGTTGACCAGCCGCTGGTCCGGCGGCAGCGGCGCAAGCTGTACGCCCTGCTCAATCTTGCGCAGAGCGGAGGCGAGCGCCAGCGGGTCCCCGGTCAGAGCGGAACCGTCCTCATCGGCGTCGAACTCCCGGGTGCGGGAGATCGCCATCTGGATCAGCGACGCGGCAAACGGGGCCAGCAGCGCCATGGCGATCATGGCGAGCGGGTTCCCGTTGCGCCGGTCCCCGCCGCCGAAGAACAGCAGCATCTGCCCCACCGAGGTGATGACGCCGGCGACGGCGGCCGCCACCGAGGCGGTCAGGATGTCCCGGTTGTAGACGTGCATCAGCTCGTGGCCCAGCACTCCGCGGAGTTCCCGGGCATCGAGCAGCCGGAGGATTCCCTCGGTGCAGCACACCGCCGCGTTCTGCGGGTTCCGGCCTGTGGCGAAGGCGTTCGGGGCCATCGTGGGCGAGAGGTAGATCCGCGGCATCGGCTGCTGGGCGCTGGCGGAGAGCTCCCGGACAATCTGGTAGAGCTGCGGCGCCTCGGCCTCCGTTACCGGATACGCCTGCATCGCCCGGATGGCGATCTTGTCACTGTTCCAGTACCCGTAGGCCGTGGTGCCCACACCGATCAGGGCCATGATCCAGATGGGAGCGGCACTCCGGGTTCCGGCGCCCATCAGGGCACCGAGCCCGAGCAGCACCGCCCACAACACGCCGAACAGGGCCGCGGTTTTCAGTCCGTTGTGATGCTGATGCACTGTTCCTCCCACGCCGTGCTCCCGGCTGTGGCGTTCCGGGAACTACCTCTACAGGAAAACGAACTGCTACGGGACGGGGTTCCGTGCGTCGTACTTCAGGAAGCCCGACTGCAAGTGCGCCACCGTCCATGCCACCGCGATGCACAGAATACCGCCCAGCAGCAGGACCCAGCCTTCAGTCAAGAGTTTAGTCCCGCCGCCTGCGAGCATGTCCCCCACCCGGGGGCCACCGGCCACGACGACGACGAACACGCCTTGCAGCCGTCCGCGCAGGTGGTCCGGGGTGGACGCCTGAAGGATGGTAGTGCGGAAGACAGCGCTGATCGAGTCGGCGATGCCGGCCAGTGCGCAGCACAGCGCCGCGGGCAGCAGCCACACCGTCACGCCGTCGTCACCGGAGCGGCCGGCGAGCACCACCACGAGGCCGAAGCCGGCAATCGACGCGCCCCAGCCCATTACGGACCATACGACGGCGGCCCCCTGCCGGCGCACCGCTCCCAGCGGCCCGGAGAACAGCCCGGACAGGAACGCGCCGACGGCGGTCGAGGCCAGCAGGATGCCCACCGTGGCTTCGCCGCCGCCGATCATCAGGGCTCCGATGGCGGGCAGCAACGCCCGGGGCTGGGCGAAGATCATGGCCACGAGGTCGATCATGAAGGTCATCCGCAGGTTCGGCCGTGTGCCCAGGAAGCGGAAGCCCTCGACGACGGACCGCAGTCCCGCCGGACGGGCGTGCTCCCCCGGCGGCATGGGCGGCAGCTTGAGCAGCGCCCAGAATGCGAAGGCGAAGCTGACGACGTCAATCGAGTACGTCCAGGCGAAGCCGATCCAGGCCACCAGCACACCGGCCAGCAGCGGCCCGGCCGTCATGGTCAGCCCGAAGCTCATCATGCTCAGGGCGTTCGCGGCGGGCAGCAGTTCTTTGCGGACCAGTACCGGGATGATGGCGCTCCGGGCCGGCTGGTTGATGGCCTGCGCGCCGCTCTGCACGGCAACCAGGACGTAGAGCAGCCAGACGTTCCCCAGCTGCAGCCAGGCCTGGAGCGCCAGGCAGACGGTGGTCAGCCAGAGCACCGAGGACGCCAGCAGTGCAACCTTGCGGCGGTCATGCGCGTCCGCGATCGAGCCTCCGAGCAGGCCGCCCAACACCAGCGGGACCAGCGCAAAAATGCTCAGCAGGCCCACATAGAGGCTGTCCTGCGTGAGGCGGTAGACCTCCAGGCTGACGGCCACCAGGGTCAGCTGGCTGCCCAGGGCCGAAACGGCTGAGCCCAGCCACAGGCGGCGGAAGGCCGGACTTTCGCGCAAGGGCGTCATGTCCGCCAGAAATTTCCCCACCCGGTCACTCTAATAGTGCGGGAGCGCTGCGCCGTGGCGCCGGCTTTGTGCCGCCCCGCGCGTCATCAGAGGCGTCACAAGAGCTGTCGTAAGCCATGCCTTATTGTGAACCAATCATAATAAGTGCTTGAATGGGGGTATGACGGATTCAGCGGGCACTCACGATGCATGGGCTGCCGCCCTGCGTGCCCATGGCCGCCGGGTGACCAAGCAGCGCCTGGCCGTACTCGCCGCCGTCGAACACCATCCGCACTCCCGCGCGGAGAGCATCCTTGCCGCCGCCCGCCAGGAACTGCCCGAGTTGACGGCCCAGTCCGTCTACGTGGTCCTGGGTGACCTGACGGATCTGCAGATGCTGCGCCGCTTCGAGCCCCCGCACTCCCCCGCCCTGTATGAGACACGCGTGGGGGACAACCACCACCACGCCGTCTGCATCGGCTGCGGCCGCGTCGAGGACGTGGACTGCGCCGTGGGCCATGCGCCGTGCCTCACCCCGCACTGGGACGAGGGCGCCAAGCCGATGACCATCCAGATCGCTGACGTGATGTACCAGGGCATCTGCCAGGACTGCCAGCGCACCCAAAAACTTCCCTCCGATCGAACCTAAGAAAACCCAACCAGAAGGAGAAAGATGACTGCGAACATTTCTGCGCCCGTCTCACCCGTATCCGCCCCAGCCCGGTCGACGACGCAGTCGGGCGCACCGGTCGCGTCCGATGCCCATTCCCAGACGACCGGCGCCGACGGCGCCATCATCCTGACCGACCACTACCTGATCGAGAAGCTCGCCCAGTTCAACCGCGAGCGTGTGCCGGAGCGCGTCGTGCACGCCAAGGGCGGTGGCGCGTTCGGTACCTTCACGACCACCGAAGACGTCTCGAAGTACACCAAGGCTGCCCTCTTCCAGCCGGGCGTCGAGACGGACATGCTCATCCGCTTCTCCTCCGTCGCCGGCGAAGCAGGCTCCCCGGACACCTGGCGCGACCCCCGCGGTTTCGCCGTGAAGTTCTACACCACCGAGGGCAACTACGACCTCGTCGGCAACAACACCCCGGTGTTCTTCATCCGCGACGGCATCAAGTTCCCCGACTTCATCCACTCGCAGAAGCGCCTCCCGGGCACGCACCTGCGTGACGCCGACATGCAGTGGGACTTCTGGACCCTCTCCCCCGAGTCCGCGCACCAGGTCACCTGGCTCATGGGTGACCGCGGCCTGCCCGCCTCCTGGCGCGAAATGCAGGGCTACGGCTCGCACACCTACCAGTGGATCAACGCCGCGGGCGAGCGTTTCTGGGTCAAGTACCACTTCAAGTCCAACCAGGGCGTCAAGTCCATGACGGGCGACGAGGCCGAGGCTCTGGCCGGCGCGGACGGGGACTTCTACATCCGCGACCTGCAGGAGAACATCGCCGACGGCAACTTCCCGTCCTGGGACCTGCACGTTCAGGTCATGCCGTACGAGGATGCCAAGACGTACCGCTTCAACCCGTTCGACCTCACGAAGGTGTGGCCGCACTCGGACTACCCGCTGATCAAGGTGGGCACCATGGAGCTGAACAAGAACCCGGAGAACTACTTCGCGCAGATCGAACAGGCCACCTTCGCGCCGTCGAACTTCGTGCCGGGCATCGCGGCTTCGCCGGACAAGATGCTGCAGGCCCGCATCTTCTCCTACGCGGACGCCCACCGCTACCGCGTCGGCACCAACCACGCCCAGCTCCCGGTGAACCTGCCGAAGAGCCAGGTCAACAACTACAGCCAGGACGGCGCGGGGCGTTACCACTTCAACGCCCCCTCGGTTCCGGTCTACACCCCGAACTCCCTCGGCGGCCCGGCTGCCGTGGAGCCGCAGAATGCGGCTGGCGGCTGGGAGAACGACGGCGCGCTGACGCTCTCCGCGCACTCCCTGCACGCTGAGGACGGCGACTTCGGCCAGGCTGGCACGCTGTACCGCGAGGTGTTCAACGACGGCGAGAAGGCCCGCCTGCTCGAGACCGTCACGGGCGCCGTCAGCGGCGTCAAGAACGCAGACATCAAGGAACGCGCCATCCAGTACTGGACGAACGTCGATGCCGAGTTCGGCGCCAAGCTGCGCGCCAACCTGGGTGCGGTAGGGGCAGGCGTTGTCACCTCGGACGCCGAGGCAGCCAACAAGATCGGCTAACTCCCGGTTACGTCTGCTGGACAAACAACACACCCCGTCGCGGATATCCGCGGCGGGGTGTGTTGTTCTTTCCACATACGCGGGCCCCCTCGCCATGACGCCGGGCGAGTCCCTAGGATTCATGCATGACCCCATTCGAAGGCATCCCGGATGCCGCCTTCCGGTTCTATGCCGATCTCGAACACAACAACAACCGCGACTGGTGGCTGACCCACAAGGCAATTTACGACGCCGCAGTGAAAGGGCCGCTGACCGTGCTGCTCGCGGAGCTGGAGCCGGCCTTCGGTGAGGCGAAGCTCTTCCGGCCAAACCGGGACATCCGGTTTTCCCTGGACAAATCGCCCTACAAGACCGCGCAGGGGGGATTCGCGTCGACTGCGGAGGGCGTGGGCTTCTACATCCAGCTCAGCGCTGACGGCCTTCTCATCGGAGGAGGCTGCCACACCCACACGCCGGCGCAGCTGGCACGCTTTCGCAACGCCGTCGATGCCGAGGCCAGCGGCGGAGTCCTGCAGGGGGTTGAGTCGGCCGGCTTCGCGGTAGAGGGCGAGAGCCTCAAAACTGTCCCGAGGGGTTTCGACAAAGACCATCCAAGGGCAGAGCTGCTTAAGCACAAGTCACTCACGGCGGGCGTAAACGTGGGCCAACCCGGCTGGCTCTCCACACCAGATGCAGCCCACGAAGTGGCCCGGCGCTGGGAGGAGCTACGGCCCCTGGTGGAGTGGATCGGCCGTTACGCCGCGCCCTGACGCGAGCCGCTATTGGCGTCAGACGTGCTGGGGGTCTCAGACGTGCTGAGGTCAATGTCCCGCACGGCCAAACGCCGAAATCGCCGGAGCCGTGCTAATTCGCCGGAAAGTTCCCTGGCGAATTCGCACGTCTCCGGCGACTTCGCTTTGCCGGGACCGGCTACTCCCCGATCAGGAGCGGCTGAGCGCGTCTTCGTCGTCGTCGGCTGCCTTCTCGGCATCCGCGCCGGCAGCCCTCTCGGACGGGCGGTTGACCGATGCCTTGGCCTCGGCGAACTTCTCGTTCAGCCGGGAGTGCCGCTGGCCGTAGGAGAAGTAGATGATGACACCGATCACGAGCCAGACGGCGAAGAAGATCCAGGTCTCCACCGCGAGGTTCGTCATGAGGTAGAGGCAGAGCACTGCGGAGACAATCGGGAGCACCTTGCCGAACGGCACGCGGAATGCCGGCTTCAGGTCCGGGCGCTTCTTCCGCAGCACCAGGATGCCCAGGCTGACGGTGACGAACGCGGACAGCGTGCCGATGTTAATCATTTCTTCGAGCAGGTCCACGTTTGTCAGCCCTGCTACCACCGCCACCGCGGCGCCGCAGATGATCTGGAGGCGGACAGGCGTCGCGCGGATGGTGCTGGTCCTGGACAAGGAACGCGGCAGCAGGCCGTCTCGGCTCATGGCCAGGACAACGCGGGAGAGGCCCATCAGGAGCACCATGATCACCGTGGTCAGGCCCACGAGCGACCCAAAGGCGATGACCTTGGCCGCGTCGGTGTTACCGACGGCCTCGAAGGCCGTGGTCAGGGTCGGGTTCTCGGCTTCAGCCAGCTTGGTATAGGACACCATGCCGGTCAGGGCCAGGGAGACCAGGATGTAGAGCACGGTCACGACGGCGAGGCCGCCGAAGATGCCGCGGGGCAGCGTCTTCTGCGGGTTCTTGACCTCTTCGGCCGAGGTGGCGACGACGTCGAAGCCGATAAAGGCGAAGAAGACCAGGGCGGCGCCGGCGAAGATGCCCATCGTTCCGTACTGTTCGGGAGCGGCTCCGGTGAGGAAGCCGAAGAAGGACTGCTTGAGGACGTCTGCCGTTCCGGTACCGCCAGTCGGTTCCGAGGCGGGCACGAACGGGGCGTAGTTCTCGAACTTCACGTAGCTGAAGCCCACAACAATGACGAAGAGCACGACGGCGATCTTGATCAATGTGAAGACGTTGCCAACGCGGGCCGATAGCTTGGTCCCGAGGACCAGCAGCACGGTGAACACCGCGACGATCAGGAAGGCGCCCCAGTAGAGGTCCACCCCGCCGAGGGAGATGGACGGCGGAATGTCGACGCCCATCAGAGCGAACACCTTGCTCAGGTAGATGCCCCAGTACTTGGCGATCACGGCGGCGGCGGTGAACAGTTCAAGGATCAGGTTCCAGCCGATGATCCAGGCGAGCAACTCGCCCATGGTGGCGTAGGTGAACACATACGCGGAGCCCGCCACCGGGATGGCGGTGGCGAACTCGGCGTAGCACATGATCGCGAGCGCGCAGGTGACAGCGGCGATGGCGAAGGAAATGGTCACCGCCGGTCCAGAGAAATTCGCGGCAGCCTTGGCCCCGACCGAGAAGATACCGGCGCCGACGGCAACGGCGACACCCATGATCATCAGGTCCCAGGAGCTGAGCGAACGCTTCAGCTTGCGTCCGGGTTCATCGGCGTCAGACATCGACTGCTCGATGGATTTGGTCCGGAATAAGTTCATTGGAAAGTCCACAATTTCGGTAGCTTGTTGGAAACAGACCTATCCAGATTAGTGTCCATCCACTGGACGGCCATTTTTGTCCCACATACTGAGACGAAAGGGGTCTGTGCAGGTCTCCCTGCACAGACCCCTTTCGGATCCGTCCTCCGGTTTAGACCGGCCAATCCATCAAAGTGGACCGGATCAGGAACCGCTTACCTTCGGGCGACTCCACCGAGAAACCGCTCCCCCGGCCCGGGACCACGTCCACGGTCAGGTGCGTGTGGCTCCAGTAGTTGAACTGCTCCTTGGACATCCAGAACTCCACCGGCTGGGGCCGAAGCCCATCCGAAATGTCGAACAGACCCAGCAGTACGTCCGAGTCCCCGGTAATCCCCTGCCGGATAACACATCGGCGAGGAACCGTCGCAGCAGCCGCCGGACTGATGGAACATCAGCGGTCCGTGCTGGATCCACATTTTGAGCAGAAGTTCCACCGCCTCCGGTGTGAGCGCCACCCGGGAGAAGTCCTCACCGGGGCGGGTCACGGCGGCGTCGAGCTTTGTCTCTGGCATCAGTGCCCTTTCTTGATCAGTACTTGATAACCACGCGGCCGTCGATCTTGGCGTGCTTCATTTCGTCAAGAACAGCATTCACTTCGGGGAGTTCCCGCGTGGAGACCGTGGGATGGATCTTGCCCTGGGCATAGAATTCCAGGGCTTCCTGCAGGTCCTGCCGGGTTCCCACAATGGAACCGCGGACTGTCAGGCCCTTGAGCACAATCTCAAAGATCGGCGCCGGGAAGTCACCCGGCGGCAGGCCGTTGAACACAATCGTTCCGCCGCGGCGGGCCATCCCGATCGCCTGGCCGAATGCTGACGGGTGCACAGCTGTGACCAGGACTCCATGGCAACCTCCGGTTTCGCGCTGGATGACTTCGGCGGGATCCGCGTGCAGGGCATTGACGGTCAGCTCCGCACCATGCTTCTTGGCCAGGGCGAGCTTGTCATCTGCAATATCCACCGCAGCAACTCGGAGGCCCATGGCAACCGCGTACTGGACGGCGATGTGGCCGAGTCCGCCGATGCCCGAGATGGTGACCCACTGGCCGGGCCGGGCCTCGGTCATTTTGAGTCCCTTGTAGACGGTCACTCCGGCGCAGAGCACCGGGGCCACCTCCACGGGGTCCGAGCCAGCCGGGATCCTGGCCGCGAAGCGCGTGTCCACCAACATGTACTCGCCAAAGGAGCCGTTAACGCTGTAGCCGGCGTTCTGCTGCGCTTCGCAAAGGGTTTCCCAACCGGTGCGGCAGTACTGGCAATCGCCGCAGGCGGACCAGAGCCACGCATTGCCGACGAGGTCTCCGAGGGCCAGGTCCGTGACACCCTCACCGAGGGCTACGACCTCGCCGACTCCTTCGTGGCCGGGGATAAAAGGCGGGGTCGGCTTCACCGGCCAGTCGCCTTCCGCGGCGTGGAGGTCTGTGTGGCAGACGCCGGTGGTCAGTACCTTCACGAGTGCCTCGCCGCGTCCCGGCACTGGAACGGGGAGGGTCTGGATCTGCAGGTCCTTGCCGAATTCGGTTACTACTGCGGCTTGCATTGTCGTCGTCATTGTCGTCGTCATGGCGAAATCCTTGCGTCATCAAGCTTGAGTGTGGCGATAGGGCGTGTACAGTGAGCCGGCGTCCGCCCGCGCTGGTGTGCAAATGGTACGGGCGGGACGGACCACTCCTTGATCCGCCCCGCCCTGTTTGGTGCGGCTTAGAAGAAGCCGAGCTTGTTCTCGTTGTAGCTGACCAGGAGGTTCTTGGTCTGCTGGTAGTGGTCCAGCATCATGGAGTGGTTTTCGCGTCCGATGCCGGAGGACTTGTAGCCGCCGAACGCAGCCCCTGCGGGGTAGGCGTGGTAGTTGTTGACCCACACCCGGCCGGCCTGGATCTCGCGGCCCGCCCGGTAGGCGACGTTGCCGTTGCGGGACCAGACGCCGGCACCCAGCCCGTAGAGGGTGTCGTTGGCGATGCCCATGGCGTCGTTGTAGTCGCTGAAGCGGGTCACGGAGACCACCGGGCCGAAGATCTCCTCCTGGAAGATCCGCATCTTGTTGTGGCCCTCGAAGATGGTCGGCTGGACGTAGTACCCGCCGGCGAGGTCTCCGGTCATTTCGGCACGGGAGCCGCCGGTGAGTACCTTGGCACCCTCCTGCTTTCCGATGTCGATGTAGGAGAGGATCTTTTCCAGCTGGTCGTTGGAGGCCTGGGCGCCGAGCTGCGTCTCCGTGTCCAGCGGGTTGCCCTGGATGATCTTCTCCACCCGGGCCACGGCATCGGCCATGAAGGAATCGTAGATGCCCTCCTGGACCAAGGCGCGGGACGGGCAGGTGCAGACTTCACCCTGGTTGAAGGCAAAGAGCGTGAAGCCCTCCTGGGCCTTGTCGTAGAACGCGTCATTGGTGTCCGCGACGTCGTTGAAGAAGATGTTCGGGCTCTTGCCGCCGAGCTCCAGGGTGACCGGGATCAGGTTCTGGCTGGCGTACTGGCTGATCAGGCGGCCCGTGGAGGTTTCACCGGTGAAGGCGATCTTGCGGATGCGGGGGCTGGAGGCAAGCGGCTTGCCCGCCTCGACGCCGAAGCCGTTGACGACGTTGAGGACGCCGGCTGGCAGCAGGTCGCCGATGAGTTCCATCAGCACCAGGATCGAGGACGGCGTCTGCTCGGCCGGCTTCAGGACGACGGCGTTGCCGGCGGCGAGGGCCGGTGCGAGCTTCCAGACGGCCATCAGGATCGGAAAGTTCCAAGGGATGATCTGCCCTACGACGCCGAGCGGCTCGTGGTAGTGGTAAGCGGTTGTGTCGTCGTCGAGCTGTGACAACCGGCCTTCCTGGGCGCGGACGGCGGACGCGAAGTAGCGGAAGTGGTCCGCGGCGAGGGGGATGTCGGCGTTGAGGGTCTCGCGGATCGGCTTGCCGTTGTCCCAGGACTCGGCGACGGCGAGCATCTCGGTGTTCTCGTCGATCCGGTCGGCGATCTTGTTCAGGATCGCGGCGCGCTCGGCGACGGAGGTCTTGCCCCAGGACGGTGCGATCTTGTGGGCGGCGTCCAGCGCCAGCTCGATGTCCTCGGCGGTGCCGCGGGCAACCTCGCAGAACGCCTTTCCGGTCACGGGGGTGATGTTTTCGAAGTACTGGCCCTTGACCGGGGCAACCCACTCTCCGCCGATCCAGTTCTCGTAGCGGTCCTTGAAGGTGACCTTCGAGCCCTCGGTACCGGGCTGGGCGTAAACAGTCATTGCTAGCTCCTTTGCTGTGCAAGATGGTGGCGGCCTGGTAGTGGCCGTCGCCGTTGCACCCAGCGTAGGAGCCGGGAGGTTGCAGTCAGGTTGCAACCGAAGTGATCCGGGTCACGCAGCACCCTCAGGCGCTGAGTTCGCTGTCCAACCGTTCCAGATCGGCGACGACGGCGGCCCGCTTGGGTGAGCGTGGCGGCAGCAGCCTCAGCGCCGCGCTGCGGACCTCGACGTCGTCCCTCGCCTCCGGCAGCCCGGCGTATTTCAGCAGCGATTCGGCGCTGCCGTCGGTCAGCACAGCCTCCCGCAGCAGGGAGGACACCCGGTTCCGCAGTTCGGCAATGCCCGGCGCTTCCGAGCGCGGCAGCACGGCACCGCGGTAGATCTCCAGCGCGATCCGGTGGGCGCCGCGCTGCAGGCAGTTGAGGACCTGTCCGGAGTCCGGCACCAGATCCATCGGCAACCGGTAGGGCCGGGATTCCGGAACCGCGTCCGGGTTGAGCTGCTGGAGGACCTTGCGCAGGCGCACCATCTCGGCCCGCAGCGTCATGGTGGAGGCCTCCCCGGGGTACAACAGGGTGCAGAGTTCCTCAGCGTTGAGCCCTTCGGGGTGGGTGCTGAGCAGTGCCAGGATTTCGCTGTGCCGCCCGGACAGGGCCACGGTGCGGCCATCGATGCTGAGCAGGGCCTGGTCCCGGCCGAGGAGCTGGAGGCTGTTGCGGTACAGGCTTCCGGCTCCCTTCTCCGGGCCGTCCTTCGACGAGGCGGACGCCGGGCTCCGCCGTCGGGACGGCGAGGACTGCCGGGCTGCGGCCGCCTGGAGGCGTTCCACCCGCAGATGAGCCTGCGCCGCGGCAACGGTCGCCTCGACGAGGGACAGGGTGTGCGGCGCGACGGCGGACTCGGTCCCGGTGATGTCGACGACGCCCAACAGGGCACCGGAATCGGGATCATGGAACGGCACGGCCGTACAGCTCCACGGGTGCACCGAGCGCTTGTAGTGTTCGGCGCCGGAGATCTGGATGCCGCGGCCGAGGGCCAGAGCGGTCCCCGGCGCGCTGGTGCCCACCGTGGCCTCGGACCAGTCGGCACCCGGGACGAACATCATGCCCTCGGCCCGGCGCCGCATGGCGGCGTCGCCTTCGACCCAGAGCAGCCGGCCCACCTCGTCGCCCACGGCCACCAGCATCCCGCTGTCGTGGCTCGGCAGGACCAGGAGCTTGTGGATCACCGGCATGATGGCAGCCAGCGGATGCTGCCGCCGGTACTCTTCGAGTTCGTCGCGGTCCATGGCCAGCGGGGCCTCAGGATTGTCCGGGTTGGCGTGCAACTGCGCCGAGCGCC
Organism: Arthrobacter sp. UYCu723; assembly: GCF_054059215.1. NCBI lineage: Bacteria > Bacillati > Actinomycetota > Actinomycetes > Micrococcales > Micrococcaceae > Arthrobacter > Arthrobacter sp. UYCu723. Next base: position 2,599,011 of record NZ_JBSSBW010000001.1, on the reverse strand, counting down.
GCCACGAGTCCTGGATCAGGCTGCTCAGTCCGGGGAGCTGCAGGTCTTCCGGGAACACGAGCCCCCTGGAGTCCAGCTGCTCATGGCCGGCGCTGGCATACTGCTGGCGCAGCTCCGCGGTGACTCCACCTACTGGATGGATCCGAGCTGCCGGATGGACCACTTTCCTCATTGAACTCCCACCTGACGGGCGCGACGGCGTGCTTGAAGCAGCCGCGTCCGGCCCAGTCTAGTGGGCGTGTCCGCTGCCCGCCAGAGCCGGAGCCGGAGCCCGACGACAAGGATGCCCGGGGTGCCTGGCCTGCAGCCCCCTCGTCACACCTGGCATCGAGGACACCGGCACCGGCGTGCAGCGGGACTAACTGCGGGAGATCTCGACCATGTCCTCGCGGGGCACCACCTTGACGCGTTCCCGCACGATGCCGCTGGCGTCCTCCGAACTGGACCACTCCTCGCCCAGCGCCAGTTCGTGGGCGTCGAGCTTGATCCAGCCTTCCCACGTCGTATACTCGATGCCCCGCTCCTCGAGGAGATCGATGATGGCCTGCGGGTCCGGGTTCTGCGCCGGCGGCAGGGTCAGCCGGTCCTCGAGCAGGAAGCCGATGGTCTCGAGCGCGTCGCCCTTGGTGTGGCCAATCAGGCCCACGGGTCCGCGCTTAATCCAGCCGGTGGCGTAGATCCCGGGGACCGGATTGCCCTCGGCGTCGAGCACGCGCCCGCCCTCGTTGGGGATGACGCCGCGGCGCGCGTCGTATTCCAGTTCGTCCAGCGGCGAGCCGTGGTAGCCGATCGCCCGGTAGACGGCCTGGACCGGGTAGTCGAGGAATTCGCCCGTGCCCTTGACGCTGCCGGTGCCGTCCAGCTGCATCCGCTCGAACTTGATGCCGGCCACCTTGCCGGGGTTGGCGGCGTCGTCGTAGATCTCGACCGGACTGTGCAGGAAATGCAGGTGCAGCCGGCGGGAGGACGGCTCCTCGGCCTCGGCGTGCTCCTCGACGAGCCAGTTCGTCAGCGTGTTGACCATGGTGCGGATCTGGTTGTTGCTGCGGATGGCCTCGTCGGAGGTTTCGTCGAACTCGAAGTCCTCCGGGTACAGGACGATGTCCACATCCCTGGCGTGGCTGAGTTCGCGCAGTTCCAGCGGGGTGAACTTCACCTGGGCCGGCCCGCGGCGGCCGAACACATGCACGTCGGTGACCGGGGAATTCTTGAGGGCCTGGTACACGTTGTCCGGGATCTCGGTGACGAGCAGTTCGTCCGCGTGCTTGACCAGCATGCGGGCCACGTCCAGGGCCACGTTGCCGTTGCCGATCACCGCGATTTCCTTGGCGTCCAGCGACCACTCGCGGGACACATCCGGGTGTCCGTCGTACCAGGAAACGAAGTCAGCCCCGCCGAAGGAGCCCTCGAGCTCGATGCCGGGGATATCGAGCTCCGCGTCCTTGATGGCCCCGGTGGAGAAGATCACGGCGTCGTAGAAGGCGCGGAAGTCGTGCAGGGTCAGGTCGTGGCCGTAGGTGACGTTGCCGAGGAAGCGGATGTCCCCGCGGTCCAGGACCTTGTGCAGGGCGTTGACGATGCCCTTGATCCGGGGATGGTCCGGGGCCACGCCGTAGCGGATCAGCCCGTACGGCGCCGGGTACGCCTCGAAGAGGTCGATGCTGACCTCGAAATCGCCGTCCTTGACTTCATTGGACTTCGTCAGGATGTCCGCGGCGTAGACGCCGGGCCGGTCCCGCGCCGACAATCGCAACGCGGAGCGGACGTTTGGACGTGGTTTCGGCCGGGTTGGACAACGGGAGCCCTTCTGAGTCTTAGCGGCAGCGCCGGTTGATGCAGCGCACAATCCCCTATTCTAAATGTCCGCAGGAACCCGTGGGGCCCTCCGTGACTGAGATCGCAGGGATCCGCGCCCTCCGCGGGAATAAAAGGCAGGAATAGGGGCACGGCAGGTGGTGTTATTGATCTTGTGCCTAAACCCGACGGATCCTCCTCCCCAACCACGCTGACCGCCCCGGGTGCGCCAGCACCCTCGGGAAGCCCGTCGCCGCAGCAACCGGCGGCGCTCAAGGCCGTGGACAAGGACACGACGGCGGGCGTCCTGTTCGGGATCGGCGCTTACGGGCTGTGGGGGCTGCTCCCGCTGTATTTCTTCGTGCTGGCACCGGCCGGCGCTGTCGAGATCGTGGCCAACCGTGTGGTGTGGTCGCTGCTTTTCTGCACCCTGCTGGTCACGATCACCCGGTCCTGGCGGGTACTCGGAGCCGCTTTCCGGAATCGCACGGTGATCGGCCCGCTCTCCATCGCGGCCGGGCTGATCGCGGTGAACTGGCTGACCTACACTTACGGCGTGACCACCGGCCAGGCCGTGGAAGCCTCGCTGGGCTACTTCATCAATCCGCTGGTCTCCGTGCTGCTGGGCGTCTTCGTCCTGAAGGAGAAGCTGCGCCGGCTGCAGTGGGCCGCCGTCGTGATCGGCTTCATAGCCGTCGGCGTCCTGACGGTCTCCTACGGGAAGCTGCCGTGGATTGCCTTGACCCTGGCGCTGAGCTTCGGCCTCTACGGCTTCGTCAAGAAGCGGGTGGGACCGCGTGCGGATGCGATCACCAGCCTCACCGTCGAGACCATCGTGCTGGCTCCGCTCGCCGCCGCCACCATGATCTTCCTCGGTGTCAGCGGAGCCGCGACGCTCGGCACCCATGGCGCCGGTCACTTCTGGCTGCTCGCGGCGTCGGGCATCATTACCGCAGTGCCGCTGCTGTTCTTCGGCGCCTCCGCCCGCCGCCTGCCCATGACCACGATCGGCCTGCTCCAGTACTTTGCCCCGGTCCTGCAGTTCATCGTGGCGCTGGCCGTTTTCCAGGAAACCATGACCACGGACCGCTGGATCGGTTTCGGCGTCGTCTGGCTTGCGCTGCTGGTGCTCACCGTGGACATGCTGCGGACCGCACGGAAGAATTCCGTCATCCGGAAGCTGGCCCGGGCTCGGGCCGCCGCCTGAGCCCCAGCACACCCCCCGCACACCCCACACAACCCCGCACACCCCCGGCGAACGTACATTTCGCACCCCGTTTTGGCTGAAAACCGGGCCTGAAGTGTCCGTTCGCGCAGTTGGGGTTCGCGCAGGGGTGGTTGGTCAGAGCTCCGGGCTGGCATCGACCCCTTCGTAGTCCCGCGGGACCACCACCATCGGAACCGGCAGGGCGCGCAGCACCTTGTTGGCGGTGCTGCCGATGAAGAGCTTGTGCTTTTCCGCCAGCCGGGACGAGCCCACGATCATGATCTCGCCGTCGTCCCACTCAAGGTCGTCGATCGCTTCCTCGATGGTCCTGCCGTGCGCGACTTCAACGTTCACGGGGTGCCCGGCTGGGAGCCGGTGGGAGGCGTCGGTGAGGACGGTGTTGGCGTGGATATGGGCAGCGTTGATGTTCTCGCCGCTGTCTCCTTCGGCGTCGAGCTCCACAAGAGAGACAAGCCGCAGCGGGACGCCGCGGCGTTCTGCGGATTTGATCGCGGCGCCGATGGCAGCCTCCGCGCCGGTGCGCTGGCCCACCGCGAGGGTCAGCCGCGTGATGGGCTCCGTGCGCCGGTAGCCGCGCGGCGCCAGTGCCACCGGCACAGGCGAGGCATGGAGCAGGGCGTTGGCCACACTTCCCACGCTGTACCGCTTGAACAGGCCGTTGCTCGCCGCGCCCACCACGATCAGGCCTGCCTTGTACTCCACTGCCGCATCAATCAGGCCCGCCGCGAACGACTCCGCCGGAAGGTCGTGGAACCGGGCCTCCAGCCCCTCCGGTACCAGGGACAGTCCTTCGCGCTCCACGCTGAGCACTTTCTGTTCAGCGGCGTCGACGCGGCTTCTCTCCAGACTCGGGGCGAGGGAGGGGGCACGCCGGTCCACCACATGAACCAGATCAAGGTCCGCCCCCAGGGCACGGGCCATGGCCGAGGCCAGGGCGACGGCGTCGGCCCCGCGTTCGTTGGGTGTATAGCCGACTACGTATCGCATGTATGAACCCCTTATGGGTCTGGGCAGAAGCCAGCTTTGCTCCGGGGATTCCGGGCGACGTCGGCCGGTCTCTGCGTTCCTGCAGTGGTAGGAACGACTCTAGCCCAGCGGCGCGGAATAGCCCGTGATAATTCGTGACTTTTGGCCCTGAGCAGGGGAATCTTCCACGCCTAGGCTGGAATGGTCGAGGGGAGCCCGCCGTGGGTGCGATCAGAGCGCAGAAAACCGCAGCAAGGAACGTCGGATTGGGGTTGCTGGCACTGCTGCTGACTCTCACAGCCTGTACCCCGTCCACACCACCACCCGGCGGAAGCAGCCAGGCCACGGGCTCCGCCTCGGCATCGTCTGCCGCCGCACCGTCTGCCGCGGCACCGTCCGCGACCGCCAGCGTGCCGGGCGACACCGACGAAACCGGGCCGCCGCAGACCGGCGATAAGGTGATTTCCTCCAAGATCGCCCTCGACTGGTCCTGGCCAGGCCCGGGACGGCCCTTCAAGGCCACGCATGAGAACCCGGTGCCGATTTCTCCGCCGCCAGCGGCCCCGCTGCCCACGCTCGCCGCGATCGGGGCAGGCCAGCATCCGGCGGAGACTCCGCCCTTCGACCAGCTCAGCTTCCGGTTTAGCGGCGGTTTCCCCAGCTACGACGTTGTGTTTGTTCCCGAACTGCTCGCCGACGGCAGCGGACTGCCCGTCCCGCTGCCGGGCACCGGCGCGATCCTCCGGGTCGTCTTCCGCGGCGCCCAGGCGCACACGGCGGACGGCACGGCGAGCACTGTCAAGAGCGCTCCGGCGCCCAACATCGGCTACAAGGCCCTCACCAGCTACGCCCCGGCCGGCGACTTCGAAGGCGTGCTCAGCTACGGAATCGGTGTGGGCCGTCCGATGGGAACCGTTCCGGAAACCAAGGTGCGCGTATACGAGGTCGAAAAGATCGAACAAGGGCAGCACCTGTATGTCGTGGCAATCCAGCTGGACTCCACGCAGTGGAAATAGCAGCAGTGGTGATAACAGAGTGTAAATAACACCGCGGGAATAACACCGCGAGATAGCAGAAGAGCCGCGGACCCAAAGCTGGTCCGCGGCTCGGCTGCTATTTCCGGCCTGTCAGGCGTTGGCCTTGATGGCCGCGGCCAGGACGTCGAGTCCGTCCAGCAGCAGCTCGTCACTGATGACCAGCGGGGGCAGCAGCCGGATGACGTTGCCGTAGGTGCCGCAGGTGAGGATGATGACACCCTCCTTGAGGCAGGCGGCGGCGACGGCCTTGGTCAGCTCCGGGTTCGGTTCCTTCGAGCCGGCCTGGACCAGTTCGATCGCGAGCATGGCGCCGCGGCCGCGGACGTCCCCGATCACGGACTGCTCGACGGCGAGCTCGCGCAGCTTGCCGAGGGCGATCTCCTCGATGCGCCGGGCGCGGCCGTTGAGGTCGTACTGCTCCATCGAGCCGATCGAGGCCAGTGCCGCGGCGCACGCCACCGGGTTGCCGCCGTACGTGCCGCCGAGGCCGCCCGGGTGGACGGCGTCGAGGAGGTCGGCGCGGCCGGTGATGGCGGACAGCGGCATGCCGCCGGCGATGCCCTTGGCCATGGTGATGATGTCCGGGACGACGCCCTCGTGGTTCACGGCGAACCATTCACCGGTTCGGCAGAAGCCGGACTGGACCTCATCGGCGATGAAGACGATGCCCTTGTCCTTGGCCCAGGCCGCGAGCGCCGGCAGGAAACCCTCGGCCGGGACAATGAAGCCGCCCTCGCCCTGGATGGGTTCGATGATGATCGCGGCCACCTGCTCGCCGCCGATCTGCTTCTCGATCATGGTGATGGCGCGCTTGGCGGCCTCGGCGCCGGTGATCTCCGGGTTTTCCTCGCGGAACGGGTAGCTCATCGGCATGCGGTAGACCTCGGGGGCGAACGGGCCGAAGTTGGTCTTGTACGGCATGGCCTTGGCGGTCAGCGCCATGGTCAGGTTGGTGCGGCCGTGGTAGGCGTGGTCGAACGCGACGACGGCGTTGCGGCCGGTGGCCAGGCGGGCCACCTTGACGGCGTTTTCCACGGCCTCGGCACCGGAGTTGAAGAGCACAGTTCGCTTCTCGTGGTCGCCCGGGGTGAGGCGGTTCAGCTGCTCGGCGACGGCGACATAGCCTTCGTACGGCGTGACCATGAAGCAGGTGTGGGTGAAGTGCTCCACGGCCTCCTTGACGGCGCCGACGACGGCCGGATCCGAGGCGCCGACGCTCGTCACGGCGATGCCGGAGCCGAGGTCGATGAAGGAGTTGCCGTCGACGTCGTGGATGATTCCGCCGTCGGCGTCGGCGACGAACACGGGAACGCTGGATGCGACGCCGGCGGCCACGACGGCCTTGCGGCGCTCGGTCAGGGCGAGGGACTTGGGGCCCGGGAAATCTGCCTGGACGCGGCGTTTCTGCTCAAGACGGTAGGTGATGTCATGTGCGGTGGTGGTCATGGGAAAGCCTTTCTAAGCGTGCGGGTTAGGCGCCTAAGTTATGCATCGGGGTTAGGCATCTGGGTCATGCGATTGGGTCATGCGACTGGGTTACGCGACTGAGTTATGCATCAAGTGCGGACATGACGTGCTTGATGCGGGTGTAGTCCTCGACGCCGTACATGGACAGGTCCTTGCCGTAGCCGGACTGCTTGAAGCCTCCGTGCGGCATTTCGGCGGTGAGCAGGATGTGGGTGTTAATCCAGACGGCACCGAAGTCCAGGTCGCGGCTGACGCGCATGGCCGTACCGTGGTCGGTGGTCCAGACGCTCGAGGCCAGGGCGTACTCGACGTCGTTGGCCAGCTCGATGGCCTCTTCCTCCGTGCTGAACTTCTGCACGGTGATGACGGGTCCGAAGGTTTCCTTCTGGACGATGTCGTCACTCTGCTTGGCCCCGGTGACGATGGTGGGCTCGAAGAAGAAGCCCTTGTCACCGGCGCGGTGGCCGCCGGTCTCGATCTTGCAGTTTGCCGGCAGGTGCTCGATCACCGAGGTCACGGCGTTGAAGTGGTTGACGTTATTCAGCGGGCCGAAGTAGTTGTCCTCGTCGTTCTGCGAGCCGGTGTGCAGGGTCTTGGTGTGTTCCACCATGGCTGCCACGACGTCGTCGTGCACTTCGTCCTGGACCAGCACGCGGGTGATTGCGGTGCAGTCCTGGCCGGCGTTGAAGAAGGCGAATTCGGCGATGGCCGCGGCGCTCTTCTTGATGTCCGCGTCCTTGAAGACGATGGCAGGGGCTTTGCCGCCGAGCTCCAGGTGCGCGCGCTTGAGACCCTTGGCGGCACCGGAGGCGACGGCGATGCCGGCGCGGACGGAGCCGGTGATGGAGACGAGTCCGGGGACCTTGTGGTCCACCATCATGGCGCCGGTCTCGCCGGTGCCGAGGACGACGTTGAGCACACCGGCCGGGAAGATCCCGCCGGCGAGGCGGGCCAGAACCAGGGTGGACTCGGGGGTGGTGTCCGAGGGCTTGAGCACCACGGTGTTGCCAGCCGCCAGGGCGGGGCCGATCTTCCAGACGGCCATCAGGAACGGGTAGTTCCACGGCGCCACCTGGGCCACCACGCCGATCGGCTCGCGCCGGACGTAGGAGGTGTGGCCCTCGAAGTACTCCCCGGCGGACTTGCCTTCCATGATGCGTGCGGCTCCGGCAAAGAAGCGCAGCTGGTCCGCGCCGGCGGCAACCTCCTCGGAGGCGATCAGGGAGCGGACCTGCCCGGTGTTGCGGTGCTGGGCCTCCACGAGCTCGTCGCTGTGCGCCTCCACGGCGTCGGCCAGCTTGAGCAACATGAGCTGGCGCTGCCCCGGCGTCGTGTGCTTCCAGCTCTTGAAGGCATCCCTCGCGGCGGTCATGGCGGCGTCGACGTCGGTCTGCACCGAGACGGGTGACTTCGCCACCACGTCACCGTTCGTGGGATTGACGATGTCCAGCATGCCGGTGCCGGCGGGCGTGACAAATTCGCCGTTGATGAAGTTCTGCAAGGTTTGAACCACGGTGTACAACCTCTTTCGCGCTGAAGGGCCCTAATTAGACTGCTCCGAGCCTATGCCAGGCCTGCGGGGCTGGGAATAGTCACCTGCACACCGTTGCCGCGATACTTTAGTGCGCTTGACCAGCCCCCGGCTATCCTGAATCCATGGCCATTTCACTTGCTGCCCTGCTGGGGGTTCCGTCCCTCAAACTGACCAAGGCGGGCCTCGCGGAAACCACCTCGCACCAGGACATCCTCTGGGTCGCCGTCACGGAACAGGAGGACCCGCAGCGGTTCCTCAACGGCGGCGAACTCGTCCTCACCACCGGCATGCGGCTCCGGAGCGCCCCGGACCAGCGCCGCTTCGTCCGTCAGGTCCAGCGGGCTGGTGCCGTGGGGATCGGCTTCGGAATCGGCCTGACGCACGACGACGTGCCGCCGGCCCTGATCGCCGAGGCCAACCGCTGGGGCCTGCCCGTCGTCGAGGTCCCCTACGAGACGCCCTTCATCGCCATCGGCAAGCTCGTGGCCGACGCCCAGTCCGCGGACCACTACTCCAAGCTCGAGCGGCTCATCGCCGGGCACCAGATCCTCGCCCGGGCCCTCCTCACCGGCGGCGGCCTCGCCGAACTGCTGAAGCACCTCGGTTCCATGCTGCGGACCGAGATTGTGCTGACCCAGTTCACCGCCCAGCTCTACAACAGTGTGGCGGGCAATCCCGCCCCCAGCACCGACGGCTGGGCCTCCTACCCCATCCCGACCGGCCGCCGCGATGCGTGCACCCTCTGGATCAAACAGCCCTTCGAGGACTCCGGCATTGTGGGCTACGCCCAGAACCTGATCAGCGTCGAGCTCAATAACATGGTCAAGCAGCGCCAGTCGCAGCGCGCCCTCGCCGGGCAGGTCCTCGAGGACGTGATCCACGGAACCCTGGATTCCAGCGAAGCCACCCGCCGGCTCGCCGGTATAGGCATCAACAGCACCCGCAAGAATGTGGTGCTGCTCGCCGAGTCGGCGGCGCACCACAAACAGCTCGGAAGCTCCTCACTGCCGCAGCCGCTGGACAAGGCGGTGAGCGCCGTCGTCGGGAAGGACCTGATCGCGGTGATCCCCGACGACGGCAGCGGCGCCAGCGGGCTGGCCCGCAGCCTCAGCGATCATCTGGCCGAAGCCGGCCTGCATGCCACGATCGGGATCGGCGGGTCGTACACAAAACCCAACGGGCTGCGCTGGAGCTATTTCGAAGCCCGCGACGCCGCCAGCCACGGCCTGCCCGTCAACGAACCCGAGCGGCTCAGCCTGACCTCGCTGCTGCTGGCCAGCGAGGATGTTCCGCTGGCGGATATGGCGAACGAGTCGCTGAATCCGCTTCGCAGCTTCGACGCCACGCACGGGGCCGAGCTCATGACCACACTAGAAAGTTACCTCAACAACAACGGCTCGGTAGCCGCCGTCGCCGAGGACCTCACGCTGCACCGGAACACCGTCCGTTACCGGCTGGCCCAGATCACCGAGCTCACCGGCTATGACCCTGCCCAGACGGCGGACCGTGTGCAGTTGTGGCTGGCGCTCGCCGTACAGCGGCTGAGCGCACGCCACCCGCACTGACAAACATCCCCATCCCGATTGGCCGTGGACACCGGTGCAACGGCTGTCCCTGGCCGAGATATTTACCACTTAAATCCGGATCTCAAACATCAAACGTCTAACCTTTAGGTATGGCTAGCAACACGGCGGAGTCCGCCCACCCCGAGACAGCACCCTCCCCCGGCACGGTCCGCGGGCGGCAGCGCGGCGTGGCGGTGGCCGGCGTCGTCGCGATCGTGCTGATCGGGCTCAACCTGCGGGCCGGCATCACCGGGGCGGCTGCCCTGCTTCACGACCTGCAGGCAGTGCTGGGCTACGGACCGCTGATCGGTGCCATCATCCCGTCGATCCCTACGCTGTGTTTCGCGGTGGCCGGCGCCGCCACGTCCTGGCTGACCCGGCAACTCGGACTCGAAAAGGCCATCCTGCTCTCCCTCGTGATGCTGGCCGCAGGACTGGTACTGCGGGGCATCCCGTCCACCGGAATGCTGCTCGCCGGCACTGTGGTGGGCATGTCGGGGCTGGCCGTGTGCAACGTGGCGATGCCGTCCTTCATCAGGGTGCACTTCGCGGACCGCACGTCCCTCATGACCGCCCTTTACACCGTGACCATGACCACGGGCGCCACGGTCACAGCCGTACTGATCGTCCCCGTGGCGCAGGCGCTCGGATCGCCCTCCGCGGGCGTAGGATCCATCGGCTTCATGGCCCTGTTCGCCTGCCTCGGCTTCCTCCCGATTGCAGTGCATGCCCACCGGAATGCGTCCGCCGTCAAGGCCGCCCGGGTTTCCCCCTGGCCCCTGCTGCGCACCCGGACCGGAGCACTGATCACCCTCGGCTTCACGGTCCAGGCACTCCTGGCCTACGCCATCATGAGCTGGTTCCCGTACATGCTCGTGACAATGGGGATGACCGCTTCCGCGAGCGGGCTCATGTTCGGGCTGATGCAGCTCGTCTCCGTCCCCGCCGGCATGGTGCTGGTGGCAATCGGATCCCGCCCGCGCAGGCTGCGGGGCGCGTTCCATCTGGCCACCGTGACTATGGCGCTCGGCGTCCTGGCGATGCTGGTCCTGCCGGTCGACTGGGCGCCCCTGACGGCGGTACTGCTCGGCTTCGGGCTCGGCATCTTCCCGCTGGTCATGGTGATGATCAGCCGCAGCGGCCGCACCACCGAGGAGACCACGGCACTGTCCACCGTGGCCCAGTCCGCCGGGTATCTGCTGGCCACCCTCGGGCCCTTCGGCATGGGCCTGCTGCACAGCGCCACCGGCTCCTGGACACTGCCGTTGATCCTGCTGCTGGCTGTGGCCCTCGGCCAGATCGCCGTCGGCCAGCTCCTCACGGACCGGCCCAAAACTCCGCAGTCCGCCGAAAGGACTCCGCGATGACCCTCACCGCTTCGCACCGGCCCCCGCTGGTGGACGAAATCACCGCCAAGCTGCGGGCGCTGATCCACTCGGGCGAGTGGCCGCTGCAGCAGCGCATCCCGGCGGAACCGGAACTGACGGCTGCCTTCGGCGTCTCCCGCGGCACCCTGCGCGAGGCCATCAAGGCGCTGGCCCACAGCGGAATGCTTGAGGTCCGCCGCGGGGACGGCACCTACGTTCGGGCCACCAGCGAGATTGCCGGTGCCACGCAGCGCCTGTATCTGGACCACTCCCAAGTGCACATCCTCGAGGTCCGGGTGGGCCTGGACACCCAAGCGGCCCGGCTCGCCGCCCGCCATGCGACGGCCGACGCCGTCACCGCCATGCGCGAGCTGCTCGCCGCTCGCCGCGTTGCCTGGCTGGCCGAGGACTACCCCGCCTGGGCCCGTGCCGAATGGGACTTCCACGTGCTGGTGGCACAGGCCTCGGCGAATCCCCTGCTGCATGAGCTGTACGTCAGCTTCGGCGTCGTATTCCACAATGATCTCCTCCGGCAGCAGCGCCGGGGAGGCTTCAACGGCCTGCCGCATGAAGGCCACGGCGAACTGGTGGAGGCGATCGCAGTCCGGAACGAGGCGGCCGCCGTCGAAAGCGTCACCCGGAACCTGAATTCCTGCGCGGACTGGCTCCGGGAGTAGCTGCCTAGGGTTTCTCCAAGGTCGCCGGATGATGCTCAGTCCCAGCGGTACGCCCCCGACCCAGACCTGCTGGCGGACGGCAATATTATCGGCCTCGTCAACGCCGAATCAGACGGCCGGCTCCTGCGCCCAGCAGCAGGGGCCCGGCACGACAAAGGCCTCCGGGCCGGAACCGACGTTCCGTCCGGAGGCCTTTGTGTTGCTCCAACGATCAGCGCGCGAGACCCTTGAAGGCGTTCCTGGGGCGCTGCATTTCGCCGTGCTTGGCGCCGAGCAGAGCACCCAACCGGCGGCCTCATTGTCTGCACGGCTGACTGGGGAAATATTGACCGGCGGGACGGCGGGCTGAATGTCAGATCACGAAACTGCCATCGGAGAAGCTGCCGACGCCGCCGAGGCGGCGTCCAACAGCACCGTGCTCGACGTCGTCGCGCGTTCGGGTTTTGCTGTGATGGCGCTGCTTCATATCGTGATCGGGGCCATCGCCGTCGCCCTGGTCCTGGGCGCCCCGGGCCAGGCCGAACCGACCGGCGCCATCGAACAGCTCGCGGCCAACGCCTGGGGTCCAGCCGTGATGTGGGCGGCGTGCATCGCCTGCGCCGGGCTCTCGCTCTGGCAGCTGAGCGAAGCGACCCTGCGGGCCCGCCATCTCCCGCGGGGCGAACGGCTGGGCAAGCTCCTTTCCTCCGGCTTCCTCAGCATCGCGTACGGCAGCGTCGGGCTGAGTTTCGCCGGCTTTGCGCTCGGCAACCGCGGCGATTCGGGTGACTCGACCCGGGATTTCAGCACCGCGCTGGTGCAGAGCCCGTTCGGGGTTCCGCTCCTGATCGGCCTCGGGCTGACCATCATCGGGATCGGGGTGTACTTCATCGTCAAGGGTGTCGGAAAGAAGTTCAAGGATGAGCTGCACCACTTCGAAGGGACGCACCGCGGACACCTGGTCAGTGCCCTCGGCGTGGCCGGCCACATTGCCAAGGGCGTGGCGCTGATCCTGACCGGGCTGTTGTTCGTCATCGCGGCGGCGACCAACAATCCCGGCTCGTCCACGGGGCTGGACGGCAGCCTGAAGGCCCTGTTGGGGCACCCCTTCGGCCCGTACCTGCTCCTGGCGATCGGGGCGGGGTTTATTGCCTACGGGGCATTCGCGCTGATCCGGGCTCGTTTCGGCCGGATGTAGCGGCGTCTCATCCTGCGTAGCTTCGGGCTAGCTCACGGCCTTCCGCAGCGGAACCACATCGCCTTCCTGGTACAGCAGGGCGCGGATCTCGGACTCGGCGGAATCCAGCCGTTTCGGGTCAATCGTCTCCCCCGCCGCGAAGTGGTCCAGCAACCGCGGGTCCACATAGCTTTTCCGGGCGATCGACGGCGTGTTGCCCAGGACCGCGGCCGCGTCCTGCATGGCGCGGCTCAGCGCACTTTTCCGGGCCGAGACTTTCGCCTGCGGGCCGCTCTGCGCCAGGCTGACGGCTGCCGCCGCCGTCCCCCGCAGGGTGCGGAAGTCCTTCGCGGTGAAGTCCTCCCCGGTGCGCTCCTTGACATACTCGTTGATGTCCGCGCTCGACACCGGGTGCCAGCTGCGGCCGTCCTTGTAGGCCAGCAACCGGGCGTTCCCGCCGCGCCGCTTGAGGAGCCTCACGACGGCGGCGAGGTCGGCGTCGTCGATCCGTGACTCCCAGGTCTTGCCGCTCTTGGCCGGAAAACTGAGCCTGAGCTCGTCCTTGCGGACCTTGACGTGGGCGCAGAGCATGGTGGCGAGGCCGCGGCTGCCGTTTTCGTTGGTGTAACGCTCCGAGCCGACCCGCAGCGATCCGCTGTCGAGCATCCGAAAGGCGGCCGCCAGTACCCGCTCGCGGCTCAGCCCTTCGGAGCGCAGGTCCATGGTCACCAGGCGGCGGGCGGCCGGCTCGGCCAGCTGGAGCGAACGGTCGAACTTCAGCCGGTCCTTCCGTTCGCGCCAGCTCGGATGGTAGATGTACTGCCGCCGGCCCACCGCGTCGACTCCCGTGGCCTGGATGTGCCCGTTGTCGTACGGGGCAATCCAGACGTCCGTCCAAGCCGGCGGGATCCCGATGCTCTCCAGCCGGTCCCGCACCGCACGGAGGCAGCGTCGACCCGCCCAGGTCCTTGTAGCTGAACCCGGTCCCGGCGGAGACCCTGCGGTAGCCGCGGCCGGACGCGTTGCTGTGACGGAGCCTCATGACGATAAGCCTACTGACCACCGGCGGTGAATGGGCAAGCGCGGCGTTTAGACCTCGACGGCGGCGCCGCGTGAGATCTCCACCATGTCCTCGCGCGGGACGACCTTGATCCGCTCGCGCTGCACGGGGACACCGTGCGAATCGCCGGCCGAAGTGGCCTTCTCGCCCAGGGCCCGCTCGTGCTCGTCCAGAGCCAGCCAGCCTTCCCAGCTGGTGTACTGCACGCCGCGGTTCGCGAGGAGTTCGACGACGGCTTCCGGAGCGGGCGCCGCGGCCAGCGGCAGGTTTTCCCGGTCTTCCAGCAGGTACGTCACGGTTTCCAGGGCGTCGCCCTTGGTGTGGCCGATCAGGCCCACCGGTCCGCGCTTGATCCAGCCGGTGGCGTAGATGCCCGGCACGTGGGAGCCGGAGCCGTCCAGGACCCGCCCGCCGTCGTTCGGGACAACTCCGTTGCTGTGGTCGAACTCGATCTCGGGCAGCGAGGAGCCGAAGTAGCCGATTGCGCGGTAGACGGCTTGGACCGGGTAATCAACAAACTCGCCGGTGCCGCAGGCGTTGCCCGTGCCGTCCAGTTCGGTGCGCTCGAACTTGATGCCGGCGACGCGGCCGGGGGCCTCGGCGTCGTCGTACACCTCAACGGGGCTGTGCAGGAAGTGCAGGTGCAGGCGACGGGAGGCGGTGAGCTCGGAGAGGTCCTCGGGCTGTTCGGCGATCCAGTTGGTCAGGGTGCCCACCATGGTCTTGGTCTGGTTGTTGCTCTGGATCTGGCGGTCCGATTCGGCGTCGAACTCGAAGTCCTCGGCGTAGAGGATGATGTCGACGTCCTTGGAGTGGGACAGTTCGCGCAGTTCCAGCGGGGTGAACTTCACCTGGGCCGGCCCGCGGCGGCCGAACACATGCACGTCGGTGACCGGGGAGGACTTCAGCCCGGCGTAGACGTTGTCGGGGATCTCGGAGACCAGGAGGTCGTCTGCGTGCTTGGAGAGCATGCGGGCCACGTCCAGGGCCACGTTGCCGTTGCCGATCACGGCGACTTCCTTGGCGTCCAGCGGCCATTCGCGGGATACGTCCGGGTGGCCGTCGTACCAGGAGACGAAGTCGGCGCCGCCGTAGGAGCTCTCGAGTTCGATGCCCGGGATGTTCAGGTCCGCGTCCTTGATGGCGCCGGTGGCGAAGATGACGGCGTCGTAGTGGGTGCGAAGGTCCTCCATCGAGAGGTCCGTTCCGTAGTCGACGTTGCCGAAGAATCTGATATCTCCCCGGTCCAGGACTTTGTGCAGCGCGTTGACGATGCCCTTGATGCGCGGGTGGTCCGGGGCCACGCCGTAGCGGATCAGGCCGTAGGGCGCCGGGTAGCGGTCGAAGAGGTCGATGCTCACGGTGAGCTCGCCGCTCCTGACGGCCTCGCTCTTGGTGAGGATGTCCGCGGCGTAGACTCCGGCGGGGCCGGAACCGACGACGGCGACGCGCAGCGGGCGGGCGGCGGTTCCTACGGGGGTGCTGATTGACACGGCTGTGTTCCTTTTGTTCGTTCCGTCCCAACTGGCTCGCATTTGTTGTCGTTTTGACGGCTCAGAACGACAACAACTGCCAGCTAGTTGGGCGGTGGGGCTTGGGCTGGGGCGGGCTATAGGGACAGGACGCGGGGGCTGTTCGGGGTGATGGTGCTGTAGTCGGCGGTCTTGAAGTGCGACGGCGCGAACGGGCTGACGCGGACCACGTCACCGAACACGATCACCGCGGGATTCGCGACGCCGGCGGCCTCCGCCTGGTCCGCGATGGTCTCCAGTGTTCCGATGGTCACCCGCTGGTTCGGCAGGTAGCCATTCTCTACGATGCCAACAGGCGTCTCCGGAGGCAAACCGGCGCGGGCCAGGGAGGCCGCGGAATCGCGCAGCTGGCCCACGCCCATGAGCAGGACCACGGTGTGGTCGGCGCGGGCGGGAACCTCTGAGAGTTCCTCGTGGCCGGTGACCACGCTGAAGCCTTTGGCGAGCCCGCGGTGCGTGACCGGGATGCCGGCGGCGGCCGGGACGGAGATGGCCGAGGTGACTCCGGGAACCACTTCGACCTCGACGCCGTGCTGCCGGCAGAATTCGGCTTCCTCGCCGCCGCGGCCCAAGACGTACGGGTCCCCGCCCTTGAGCCGGACCACGCGGTGGCCCTGCTGGGCTTCGTCGACCAGGATCCGGTTGATCTCGGACTGCGGGACGGGATGGTGGCCGGGGGTTTTGCCGACCTCGATGACGCGGACGTCGGGGGCCAGCTCGTTGAGGAGTTCACGCGGTCCGAGGCGGTCCGCCACGACGACGTCGGCCTGGCCCAGGAGCCGGCGGCCGCGGACGGTGATGAGCCCGGTATCGCCGGGGCCGCCGCCCACAAGGGCCACGGAGCCGGTGGCTGCACCTGTGCCGGAAACACGGTGCCGGCGCAGCGGCAGGTCGCCGGTTTCCAGGGCGGTGGCCACGGCGTCGCGCAGGGCCATGGCGCGGCGCGGGTCTCCGCCGGCGTTCACGGCGATCTTCACGTCATCCACCACCGCGACGGCGGGGGTCCAGGCGGCGGAGGACTCGTGGTCGGAGGCGTTGACGCACCAGATGCGCTGGGACTCGGAGTCAGCGGAGACTTGGGCATCCACCGCGGAGTCGCCGGTGGCGGTCTGGACGAACCAGACGCCGTCGACGTCGGACGGGCGGTAGGTGCGCGGCTCCCAGGCGAGGAGGCCGGCGTCGGCAAGTTCGGCCAGGGCCGGGCTGGCCAGGGGGGCGACGACGGTGACTCGGGCGCCAGCGTCGAGCAGTCCCTTGGCGCGGCGTGCGGCGACGGGGCCGCCGCCTACGACGAGCACGGGGCGGCCGAGAAGGCGCAGCGCCGTGGGGTAAATGTCCTGAATTGCCATGCATCGACGATAGGGCGGTGTCCCAGGGCGGAACAACGGTGCGGAAACACCCGTTCACGCAAGGTAACGCCGCGTCACATAGCTGGGGGCAGCTCCGGGGGCACCCTGGGTAGCGGTCCGGGGGCACTTTGACGGCCGAAGCACCACTTCGAGCTCAAATGACGGTGTGTCCGTGTCAATATGCCCCCGGACGGCAGGACCGCACGCCTGTGCCTACTTCACCGCGATGAGTTCGACCAGTTTGATGTCGGGATCCTTGGCGAGCAGGGACGGGCCATGCTCGCCGAGGGCTGCCGGGATGGCCCCGTTGAGGTGGGCCTGCCGGTCCTCCTCGGTGTCGAAGGTGTCGAAAATGCCGAAGGTGTTCTCGTTGACCCGGAACGCGTACCAGGTCCGCGTACCGGGCTCAGTCAGAACGATCTCCCGGCCGCCGTTGAGGAAGTCCCAGACCTCCTGCTCCTTACCCACTTTGGCCTCGACCAGTGCCAGCAGTCCGAATTTTGGTGCCACGGTTGTCTCCTCAGATTTGGGATGGATCGGCCGCACACCGGCCGGTAGGCGTGAGTCTAGGCCGGTCCCGGGGACCCGACAAGGAGTCCCGGGAGAGCTCCTCCCAAACGCAGCAGAGCCCGACGGCGGTAGTCGCCGTCGGGCTCTGCTGTCGGGTTGCGCCGGGGCGCCTAGCGGGTGCTGCCGGCGAGGAGGCCGCGGCGGCGCAGCAGCCGCTTTTCAATCGGTGCGAAGACGAGCAGTTCGATCAGGATGCCGACGGCGAGGATCAGCAGGATCGCGGACATCACGATGGTCATGTCGGACAGGTCCCGGCCCTGGTTCAGCATGGAGCCCAGGCCAAAGCCGATGGAGCCGCCGACCGCGATGATCTCCGCCGCCATGAGGGAGCGCCAGGAGAAGGCCCAGCCCTGCTTGAGTCCGCCCAGGTAGCCGGGCAACGCGGCCGGGAGGATGATCTGCAGCGCCAGCTGCAGCCGGGAGGCGCCCAGGACCGTGCCGACGCTGCGGTACTGCGGCGGGATCTGGTCCACACCGGAGATCAGCCCGTTGATGATCGAGGGGATGGCGCCCATGAACACCACGAAGTACACCGTGGCGTCGGTCAGGCCGAACCAGATGATGGCCGCCGGCACCCACGCCACGGAGGGCAGCACCTGGAGGCCCGAGATCAGAGGGCCGAAGGCGCGGCGCAGCGGGGCGACCTGGGCCAGCAGGAGCCCCACCGGGGTCGCGATGGCCACGCTGATCAGGAAGCCCACGAGTCCGCGCTGCAGCGAGGTCCAGACGGCCTCCTGCAGCTTGCCTTCGCCCCACAGGGTTCCCAGCTGGCCAAGGACATCCAGCGGACCGGGCACAAGGTCCTGCCGCTTGATCCCCAGCGACACATACCCCTGCCAGACGATCAGCAGGACCACAAGCGCGGCGACAGGAAGCAGGACCCGGCTCCAGTCGATGCGGGCCTTGCCGACCGCGTCGGACTGCAGTGAATCCAGCCCCGCCTCGAGCTCCCGCAGGTCGGCAGGGCCGGTGGAGGACCGGGTGAGGGCGGCGTGGACCTTGCGGGTCCCGGGGTCCGAGCCCGGGATGAGGGACGTCTCGACCGGCTCGGCGGCCTGCGCATAGTGGGACAGAAACTTATTTGGCATGGCGGCGGATCTCCTCGCGTAGCCGGGCGGTAATGACGCCGGTGAGCTGGCCGGCCAGTCCGGCGTCGGTGCGGTGTTCTTCGCTGACCTGCCATTCCTGCACCACGCGGCCGGGCCGTGAGGAGAGCAGGAGCACGCGCTGGCCCAGCCGGACGGCTTCGCGGACGTTGTGGGTGACAAAAACGATGGTGCGGCCGGTTTCCTTCCAGATCCGCTCCAACTCGTCATGGAGCAGGTCCCGCGTGATCGCATCCAAGGCGGCAAAGGGCTCGTCCATCAGGAGCAGCTGCCGGTCCTGGGCCAGCGAGCGGGCCAGTGCCACACGCTGGCGCATCCCGCCGGAAAGTTCGTGCGGGCGTTTGTCCCCCGCGCCGCCCAGGTGCACCAGGTCCAGCAGTTCGTTGGCCTTCACCTTGCGGTCGGCCTTGCCGACGCCGCGCAGCTTCAGGGCCAGTTCGATGTTCTCCCGCGCGTTCAGCCACGGGAACAGCGCCGCGTCCTGGAACATGAAGGCGGCGCCGTCGCTCGGCACCTCGAGGGCGCCCGACGTCGGGGCCTCCAGTCCCGCCATGATGTTGAGCAGGGTGGACTTGCCGCAGCCGGACGCACCGAGCAGGGCGACGAACTCGCCCTGCTCGATGCTGGCGTTGACGTCGTCCAGCACCGGGGCGCCGTCGCCGAAGCGCTTGCCCAGGTTTTCCAGTACGACTGGCATGGTCACGTCCTAACTTTTGTGGCGGGGTTGCGGGGAAAGCGGGCTAATCTTGGCCGAGTCCCTGCGCGGAGATCTTCTTCCCGGTGGCGCCCTCGCCGAGGACGCTGTTCAGTGCCGTGAGGTCAAAGATGCCGTTGAGGTCGGCCTGCTGGGTGGTGCCGGCGTCGACGCCGTCCTGGAGCAGTTTCTTGTATGTTCCGGCGAGCGGGTCGACGGTGAAGACGATGTTCTTGAGCGAACGGTCGATCACGTCCGCCGGCAGGGTGGCCCCGGCGGATTCCTTGAGCGCGGCGTTGAGGACCGAGGCCTTCTCCGGCCCCGGGGCGGCATTGAGCCAGTCCACGGATTCTGTGTGGCCCTTCAGCAGGGCCTTCACGGTGGCCGGGTGTTCCGCGGCGAACTTCTTGTTGACGATCAGGACGGTGGTGATGAATTCGCCTTTGTCCCAGAGGTCCTTCTCGTCGACGAGGACCTTCGCGCCGGCCTGGAGCACCAGGCGGGATGCCCACGGTTCCGGCAGCCACGCGCCGTCGAGCTTGCCGTCCTGGAACAGTTTCAGGGTCTGGGCGTTCTCGGTGGGGTTGATGGCGACGTCGCCGCTGCCGTCTGTGGAGGTCTTGTACCCCTGCTTGCCGAGCCAGGCGCGCAGGGCCACGTCCTGGGTGCCGCCAAGCTGCGGACTCGCGAGCTTCTTGCCCTTGAGATCCGCCGCCGAGGAAATCTCCGGCTTGACCACCAGCTGCGCTCCGCCGGACGCGGCGCCGGCGATGATGTTGATCGATTCGCCCTTGCTCTTGACGTAGGAGTTGATCGCCGGGTTGGGCCCGATGTACGTGGCGTCGATGGCCCCGGCGTTGAGCGCCTCAATCGCGGCCGGGCCGGCGTTGAAGACCTGGGTGCTGAGTTTGGTGCTTCCGAGGTTCTTGGCGATCAGGCCCTGGTTGACTCCGACAAGGGCCGGGGCGTGGGTGATGTTGCCGAAATAGCCGAGTTTGAGTTCGGCGGCCGGATTGGCGTCGGCGACGGCCGCGGCGGGCGCGGCGTCGCTGTTGCGGGCTACCGTCGACGCCACCGCGGCGCCGGCGCCGATCAGGAGGACAAGTCCGGCGGCCAGGCTGATCTCGAGGGTGCGTTTGCGTTTGGGTTTGCCCGACTCTCCGGCGACGATCCGGGTGGTGCCGGTCGCCGGCTTTTCGGGGTCATGGTGGGCGGGGCTGGGGTTTCGGGGTGTGGATGACATGCGGGAAGTCCTGTTCTGGGGAAGGCGGGTTGGCCGGGCGGGTGGTCAGCGCCGGCGACATCGCCCCCCGAAGATCCGCCGGAAGCGGCCGGAGAGGTGTTCAGTGGTTGTCATGGATTCACCATAGGGAGTGTCATCAACGCGGTTCAACGGTCCGGAAACCCGGGGTCACAGGGGTTCACGGAACGTCACATTCGGCCCAAGACAGCGGGGCCCGCCATCCGGGCTCTTGAGCTCATCAATCGCCTTTAACGTTGACGAGCTGCCGCAGCTTGTGTCGTATCTTGACGAGGTCGGCGGAGTCGCGCATCACCTGGTCGATGGGTTTGTACGCCGCCGGGATCTCGTCGATGAATGCCTCGCTGGGGCGGAATTCGATGCCCCGCATGGCGGCCTTCAGTTCGGCCAGCGAAAAAGTGTTCCTCGCGGCGGTCCTCGAGTATTCCCTCCCTGCCCCGTGCGGCGACGAGTTCAGGGACACAGGGTTCCCCAGCCCGACAACGACGTAGGACGCCGTGCCCATGGAGCCGGGGATCAGCCCGGCGTCCCCCGTTTCAGCCCTGATCGCTCCCTTGCGCGAGACCCAGACGGACTTGCCGTAATGCTTCTCCTGCGCGGTGAAGTTGTGGTGGCAGTTGATCCGTTCGGCCTCCCGGACAGGACCGCCTGTCCATGATTCAAACTGCCGGACCACGCGGTCCATCATCTCCTCACGGTTCAGCAGTGCGTAGTGCTGGGCCCAGCGGAGTTCCCTGATGTAGCGCTCGAATTCGGGAGTGCCCTCCTCGAGGTAGGCCAGGGCCGGATGCGGCAGGACGACGTGCCGCATCCGGACCACGCTCCGGGCCTCGGCGATGTGCCGCTGCGCGAGCTTGTTGCCCACGCCGCGGGAGCCTGAATGCAGGAACAGCCACACGGCGTCCGTCTCATCCGCGCACACCTCGATGAAGTGGTTGCCCGAGCCCAGCGATCCCAGCTGCAGCTTCCAGTTCGCGGAGTACTGGGCGGGGTCGAACCCCGCCTTCGCTGCCATTCGCCGCAGCTCGGCCAGCCGCGGTTCGGCGGTGGCGGTGATCCTGCGGTTGCACTTGCCGGCGGACAGCGGAATGGCGTGCTCGATACCCTCTCGCAAGCGTTTCCGGTCCTTGGGCAGATCCTTGAGGGCATACTGCGTGCGGACGGCAATCATGCCGCAGCCGATGTCGACGCCCACGGCGGCCGGGATGACGGCACCAAGGGTGGGGATGACGGATCCCACTGTGGCGCCCAGTCCCAGATGGGCGTCCGGCATCAGCGCCAGATGCGGGTAGATGATGGGCAGCTGCGCGGTGGTCAGCGCCTGCTCGCGGGTCTTGTCATCCAGGATCGACGCCCAGCTGATGAGCCGGTTATTGATGACTTCCACGGCACCCCCGTCCCGGCCCGCCGGGACCGTTTCGCCTGCAGACTACCTACCCGCGGGCGGCACGGACAGTGCCGCCGGCGGGTCAGTAGCGCTCAGATTGAGTAACGCTCGTCCTCGTGGTCGCCGGGGTGGTCGTTGACGAGGCCGGCTGCAAGGGTGTTGCCGTCCAGCGGGTCGATCACGAGGAACGCGCCGGTGCGGCGGTGGTGCAGGTAGTTCTCCAGCGGCAGCGGCGCGGCGAGCCGCAGCTGGGCGTGGCCGATGTCGTTGAGCTCCAGGGTGGAGGTGGGCTCGAGCTGGAAGTTGGCGAGGTCCAGCTTTCCCGTCACGTTCCGGACCAGGGCCTGGACAGTCCGGGTGCCATGCTTGATCAGCACCTTTGCGCCCTCACGGAGCGGTTTCGGCGAAAGCCAGCAGAGCGCGGCGTACAGGTCCGCCGAGGCCTCCCGGATGGTGCCGGCCGCCGCGATGGTGTCACCACGTGCCACATCGAATTCGTCCGCGAGGCGCAGCGCCACGGACTGCGGGGCCACGGCCTCGGTGAGCTCGCGCCCGGCAAAGTCGATGCCGGTCACGGTGGTGGTGCGCGGGGCCTGGCCGGGCGTGAGGACGCTGACCTTGTCCCCCAGCTTCACCGAACCTTCAGTGATCTGGCCGGCGTAGGCGCGGTAGTCCCGGTACTTTTCCTCGTCCAGTCCGGCCGCGACGGCGTCGGGAGCGAGCGCCCCCTGCGGCCGGATGACGAGCTGGACGGGGAAACGGAAACTTTCCAGGTGGCTTTCGAGTTCGTCCGCGGCCGGCAGTGTCTCCAGGACTTCGAGCAGCGCCGGGCCGTCGTACCAGGGTGTGCGGTCCGAGCGGTCCACGACGTTGTCGCCGTCGAGCGCGGACACGGGGACCACGAAAAGATCAGAGATCCCGCCTGCATTTGAATCGTCACGGCCGAGCCCGAGTTCGCGCCCCACCTGCTGCACGTCCGCTTCGATCTGCCGGAACACGTCCTCGCTGAAGCCCACGAGGTCGATCTTGTTCACAGCCACAATCACGTGCGCGACGCGCAGCAGCTGCAGCACGGACAGGTGGCGGCGGGTCTGTTCGAGGACGCCCTTGCGTGCGTCGATGAGCACGACGACGGCATCCGCGGTGGACGCGCCCGTCACCGTGTTCTTGGTGTACTGCACGTGGCCGGGGCAATCCGCGAGGATGAAGCTGCGGCGGTCCGTGGCGAAGTAGCGGTAGGCGACATCGATGGTGATGCCCTGTTCCCGCTCGGCGCGCAGGCCGTCGGTCAGCAGTGCCAGGTCAATCGCTTGCGTGCCGGTGGCCCCGGCACCGCCGAAGCCGCGGTCCGCGGAGGTGCGGGCGACGGCGTCGAGCTGGTCGGCGAGGATCGCCTTGGAGTCATGCAGGAGCCGGCCCACCAGGGTGGACTTGCCGTCGTCGACTGAGCCTGCGGTCGCGAAACGGAACAGCGTTGCGTTCGTCAGCGGGGCCTCGTCAAGAAGGGCAGCCGCGCGGGCCGTATCGATTTCGGTGCTCATTAGAAATAGCCGTCCTTCTTGCGGTCTTCCATGGCGGCCTCGGAGATGCGGTCATCTGCCCGGGTGGCGCCACGTTCGGTGATGGTGGAGGCGGCAACTTCGATCACGACGTCGCGCACGGTGGCGGCGGCCGATTCGACGGCGCCGGTGCAGGACATGTCGCCGACCGTCCGGTAGCGGACGGTCTTGGTGATGACCTGTTCGTCCTCGCGCGGCAGCGAGACTTCGCCGACTGCCCGCCACATGCCGTCGCGGGCGAAGACCTCGCGGTCGTGGGCGTAGTACAGGCCCGGGAGCTCGATGCCTTCGCGCTCGATGTAGC
The DNA here is from genome assembly GCF_054059215.1 of Arthrobacter sp. UYCu723. Taxonomy (NCBI): domain Bacteria; kingdom Bacillati; phylum Actinomycetota; class Actinomycetes; order Micrococcales; family Micrococcaceae; genus Arthrobacter; species Arthrobacter sp. UYCu723. The sequence continues at coordinate 2,575,398 of NZ_JBSSBW010000001.1, read as the reverse complement.
GCCAGATGTCCAGCTCGGTCCAGTTGCTGATCGGGAACGCGCGGACGTGCTGGCCGACGGTGTGGCGGCCGTTGTAGAGGTTCCAGAGCTCGGGCCGCTGGTTGCGCGGGTCCCACTGGCCGAACTCGTCGCGCAGGCTCAGGATCCGTTCCTTGGCCCGGGCCTTGTCCTCGTCCCTGCGCCCGCCGCCGAAGACGGCGTCGAACTTGTTGCGCTGGATCGCGTCCAGCAGCGGGACGGTCTGCAGCGGGTTGCGGGTGCCGTCGGCGCGCTCGGCCAGCTCGCCGCTGTCGATGAACTCCTGCACGCTTCCGACGACGAGCTTCAGGCCCAGCCGTTCCACGGTCCGGTCGCGGAACTCGATGACCTCGGGGAAGTTGTGGCCGGTGTCCACGTGCAGGACCGGGAACGGCACCTTGCCGGGCCAGAACGCCTTGGTGGCCAGGTGCAGCATCACCACGGAATCCTTGCCGCCGGAGAACAGCAGCGCAGGCTTCTCGAACTCGGCAACAACCTCGCGGATGATGTGAATGGCCTCGGACTCGAGGGTGTCCAGGCTGGAGAGGCGGGCCGGGGAGCTCAGGCGGGCCTCCGCCGTCGACCCCGATGCCGCCCAGGGAGTGGCATCGGGCCTGTCGGAGCCGCGCGCATCGTCCGAAGGACGTATGCCGCGCGGCGAAGGGGCGGGGGCGGCATCGGGGTCGACGGCCACGAAAGTCTCAACATTGCTCATACGTGTAGTCCGCATTCTGTCTTGTCGGTTCCTGCCCAGCGTCCGGCGCGGGGATCATCGCCGGGCGCCACCTTCCGGGTGCAGGGCTGGCAGCCAATGGACGGGTAGCCCTGTGAAAGCAGCGGGTTGACGGGGAGGAGGTTGTCGTCGGAGTACTGGACCAGCTGGTCGAAACTCCAGGCCGCGACCGGGTTGACCTTGACCAGTCCGTTGGTTTCGTCCCAGCTGACCAGCGGCGTGTTGGTGCGGGTCGGGGCCTCGTCGCGGCGGACGCCGGTGAACCAGAGTTCGTAACCGGCGAGGGTGCGGCGCAGCGGAGCCACCTTGCGGAGCGCGCAGCACTGGGCGGCGTCGCGGGCGAAGAGGTCCTTGCCCAGGAGCCGGTCCTGCTGTTCCACCGTGTTCTCCGGCAGCACGTCGACGACGTTGACGCGCAGGTTGGCGGCGACTTCGTCGCGCGTCGCGTAGGTTTCCGGGAAGTGGTAACCGGTCTCCAGGAAGAGCACGTCGACGCCGGGAAGCTGGTCCGCGACGAGGGCCGGCAGCACGGCGTCGGCCATGGAGCAGGCGACGGCGACTGCGGGCAGCTCGAAGTTCCGGGCCACCCAGGCGATGACCTCGCGGGCCGGGGCATCCCAGCCGAGCTCGGCGGCGCCCGCCTCGGCGATGGCTTTGAGTTCGTCGTGGGTGCGGAGGGCGGGCGCTGCCGGCGGCTGAGGGGTGCTCACTGAAGATCCCCCTCGTCGGCGGCAAAGGCCCATTCGGCGAAGGTCTGGCCCTCGGCGCGGTCGGCCACGAACTTCCGGACCACACGCTCCACATAGTCGGGGAGGTCCTCAACATAGACCTTCAGACCGCGGACGGTGCGTCCCAGGCCCGCTTCTTCACGGTCGGTGGACGCCAGCCCGCCGCCCAGGTGGACCTGGAAGCCCGGGGTGGGGTCGCCGTCGGGCGTTGGCAGCATCATGCCCTTGAGGCCGATGTCCGCGGTCTGGATCCGGGCGCAGGAGTTGGGGCAGCCGTTGATGTGCAGCGAGAGTGCCTGCGGCAGCTGCTTGCTTTCGGCGAGGTCAGCCAGGCGGCGTTCCAGTTCGGCGACGGCGGTGGCCGCCGTGAGCTTGGTTTCCACGATGGCCAGCTTGCAGAATTCGATGCCGGTGCAGGCGATGGTGCCGCGGCGGAACACGGACGGCTTGGCCGACAGGCCCAGGGCGTCGAGCTCTGCAACGAGCGGTTCCACCTGTTCCTTGGGCACGTCGAGGACCACGAGCTTCTGGTGCGGCGTGGTGCGCAGCCGGTGCGAGCCGCGGGCTTCCAGCGTGGTCGCCAGCTTGACGAGCTGGCTGCCGGAGAGGCGGCCGGCCAGCGGGGTGGCGCCGATGAAGAACTTGCCGTCCTTCTGTTCGTGCACACCGATGTGGTCACCCGGGGAAGAGGGCTTCGGGGCCGCCGGGCCGTCGGCGAGCTGGTACCCGAGGTATTCGTCCTCGAGGACCTGGCGGAACTTCACCGGTCCCCAGTCGGCCAGCAGGAACTTCAGCCGGGCCTTGGTGCGCATCCGCCGGTAGCCGTAGTCGCGGAAGATGCTGGTCACGCCGAGCCAGACGTCGGCGGCCTGGTCCGGCCGGACGAAGGCGCCCAGACGCTTGCCCAGCATAGGGTTCGTGGAGAGAGCGCCGCCCACCCAGAGGTCGTAGCCGATACCGAGTTCCGGGTGGACCAGGCCCACCAGGGCGACGTCGTTGATTTCGTGGACCACGTCCTGGCTGGGGTGGCCCGTGATGGCGGTCTTGAATTTGCGCGGCAGGTTGGCCAACTCCGGGTCGCCGATGAAGCGCTCGGCGAGCTCACGGATCAGCGGCGTGGGGTCGATGATCTCGTCCTTGGCGATACCGGCAACCGGGGAGCCCAGGATGACGCGCGGGACGTCGCCGCAGGCTTCCGTGGTGGACAGGTCCACGGATTCGAGGCGGCGCCAGATTTCCGGCATGTCCTCGACCCGGATCCAGTGCAGCTGGATGTTCTGGCGGTCGGTGAGGTCGGCAGAGTCGCGGGCGAAGTCCACGGAGATCTGGCCGATGACGCGCAACTGCTCGGTGGTGAGGGCGCCGCCGTCGATCCTGACGCGCAGCATGAAGTACTTGTCTTCCAGCTCGTGCGGCTCGAGCGTGGCGGTCTTGCCGCCGTCGATCCCGGGCTTGCGCTGGGTGTAAAGCCCCCACCAGCGGAAGCGGCCATGCAGGTCCGTGCCGTCGATCGAGTCGAAGCCGTGCTTGGAGTAGACGGACTCGATACGCTCGCGCACGTTCAGGCCGTTGTCTTCTTGCTTCCAGGTTTCGTTGGCGTTCAGTGGTGCGGTCCCGTCCACCTTCCACTGCCCGTGCGGCTTCGCGGCAGGGCGGGAGGCGGGTCGTTTGGTGCGGCCTTCGGCAGCCTGGTCCGGGGACGCTCCGGCTAGAGCTGTATCAGTCATGGATCGACTGTAGGGCCGGCCGTAATCCCGTCACAAAGGGTCAGAAACGGGAAGTCACCTAGGGCAACATTTCGTCACGAAGCCCCGGCGAGCCTTGAAGTAGCGTGGCCCGTGTGCATGAATTCCCGCGCACAGGGGCCTCTCTGGCGTTGCTCAGCCCCGCGCTGCGAGGGCTGCGTCGAAGCGCTCCAGGGCGATTTCGGCGAGCACCGGGGACGGCAGCAGAGGTGACGTGACGAGGTCCGCGCCAGCCTTGGCCAGCTGGTCGTGGAAGAAGCCCGGGGCGAGGAGATAGGAGGCGATGACGACGCGGCCGCCCAGATCCACTCCGCCTGCGGACTCCCCTGCACCGGCGCCGCCCGCTGCCTCCTCGCGGAGCATGGCTACGGCGTCGGGGACCGAAGGCTTCGCGGAGGCGCCGTACGCAGCCACGATGCGGTTGGAACGCAGCGTGCGCAACTGCCCGGCAAGCTCCTCGACGTTCTGCGCGGCGGTGGCATCGGAGGAACCGGCGGCGGCGAGGATCACGGCGTCGTCGTCGGTCACGCCGGATTCCCGGAGCCGCTCGTCGATCAGGGCCGCGAGCCGCGGATCGGGCCCCAGCGGGGCAGCCGCGAAGGTCTCCGGCCGGCTCTTCACCGCCCGGGCGATGTCCACCTTGACGTGGTAGCCGACGCTGAGCAGCAGCGGCACGACGACGGCGGTCTCGCCCGCCGGGAGGCCTGCCACCACGGCGGGCAGATCGGGGTCCTGGACGTCGACGTAGGCCTCGCGGACGTCGAGTCCGGGACGCAGCGCGGCGATGCCGTCCCGGAGCGCGTTGACCTCCGCGGCGCCGAGGGCGCTGGAGGTACCGTGGGCGCAGGCGATCAGGATGGGGCTATTCATAGCCGTTAGCGTAACCTTGGAGCCGCCCTATCCGCCCCCTTGCAATCGACCGGGACGCCCCATGACCTTCGCCTTTAGCCTTGTACTGCTCTGGCTGGACCTGGCCGGCGTCTTCTTCTTCGCGGTCTCCGGGTCCCTGCTCGCGGCGCGGAAGCAGTTCGACATCATCGGCTCCCTGCTGCTGGCCTCGGTGGTCAGCCTCGGCGGCGGCGTCATCCGCGACATCATCATCAACGCCGGCCCGCCCGCGGCCTTCACGAACCCCGCATACCTCGCCCCGCCGCTCCTGGCCACGGTGCTGGTCTACTTTCTGTTCTCCAGCGTCCAGCGCTTCACCTCGCTGCTGATCCTCTTCGACGCCGGCGGCCTGGCCCTGTTCTGCATCACCGGCACCCTCAAGGCCCTGGCCGCCGGGATGCACCCGGTTGCGGCGGTCCTGCTCGGGGTCACGACGGCGGTGGGCGGCGGCCTCCTGCGGGACATCACCGCCAACGAGGTCCCCCAGTTGTTCGACCCCAAGGACCTCTACGCCCTGCCGGCTTTCGCCGGGGCGTCCCTGACGGTGCTGCTGTCCCTCACGGGGACCTTCAACGCAGTGACGGCCAGTGCCGTGGCCGCCCTCGTTTTCACCTTCCGCGTGGCGGCCTGGCGGCGCCACTGGTACGTTCCGCTGGCCGTCCGAGGCTGGCACCGCCTCGGCCCGGACGCGGCGAAGAGCGGCAGCTAAGGATTAGCTAGGATGAGAGCATGACTGACATGTTCCTCGAGAAATTCCGCGCGCTTGTCCCGAAGTATCTCGAAGACGAATGGCAGGAAGAAGACGGCCTGGCGGCGGAGGAGTTGGATGGGGCCCTCGCAGAGCACCAGTTCCAGGTGCCGATGGTCCTGAGGGAGTTTTACCTGGCCCTCGGCGGCTGCGAGGACCTGATGGAGGCGTACCACTACTTCTGGGATCCCGAAGAGCTCGAGGTCGATGACGAAGGCTTCCTGATGTTCCTCGAGGACGAGGAAGAGCAGTTCACCTGGGGCTTCCGCATCGGTGACCTCAGCGTCCCGGATCCGATTGTGTACCGCCGCAACAACGCCCGCGGCCAGTGGAAAAGCGAAGAAGGAACCTTTTCCGAATTCGTCTTCGACATGTTCGAGTGGGCCTTCAACGACGAAGACGAGGACTGAGCCTCCCCTGGTGGCGGCACTCACGCCGTCCGGGAGCACATTGACACGGACACGCCGTCGCCGGACCTGGATGCCCGGATTCAGGGCTTCAAAGTAGCCCCCGGCGGCGGCCGCCTACTGGATTTCACGGGCCGCTCCCCCACGGCGCTGTTCGAGCACCGCGAGCACCTCGGCGACCATCCGCCCGGGGTGATGGACGACGTCGTCGTAGCCGTATCTGAGCACAAGGTGTCCCCCGACGATGGTAGCGTTGTTCCGCTTCCGGTCCTTCTTCACCTGCAGCGGCTCCAAATGTGTGCCGCCGTCGGTCTCCACCACGAGGCAGTCCTCAATCAGGAATTCCACTTCCCCCACACCCGGAATCTGCACATGTCGGCGGACATGCAGACCGGCCCGGACGAAAGCAACGTTGGCCAAGACTTCCAGCAACGAATCAGCCCGCGGAATGACCAGGTCCAGGACTGATCTGGCCCGGGCATTCCGGTTGCCACGAGGCTTTCCGAGCAGAAAATTGACGCTGATGTCCCCCGGCCGACGGCTGTCCTGCGGCAGGCCGTAGTGGCCCCGGCGGATTCTCACCAGAGTTCCGGCCGACAGTGCCGTGCTGATTCCGCTGCGGCCGAATCCAGCCCGCAGAAGCTCGGCTGCGGTGGCTGACCCGCCGCGCGAGGCCAGGAAGGTGGGAGGCTGCATTCCCCCAATCTGCCCTGTTCGCGGCGCCCGCAGACGTGCCCGGCGCTGGCATGTGGACAAGGTCCAAACCCGTCGAGGGGCACTTCGACACGAACACGCCGCCGTTCGGACGGTTGGGGTGTCCTGGCGAGCCTCGAAGTGGCCCCGGACAGCATCAAAACGCTGTGACAGATTGATTTACAGCGCCCCTAGACACTGTGACATTTCTGTCATAGGCTCATTCATGGGTTCGCCAATGACCTCCGGCGAACCTGATGCGAACGGAGAAATGGCCCCGGTTCGGCACAACGACTCCGACGTTGTGAGGAACCGGGGCCATTCCGTTCCTGCGGGTTTGGACCAGGCGGATCTGGACCGGCCGGGTCTGGACCGGCGGTTAGCTGCTGCGGTCCACTACGGCCCGCGCGAAGCTCGTCAGTGAGGACTTCACCACACCCTCGGGGAGCGGATCCAGTGCGGCGATGGCCTCGTCGGCCCAGGCGCGCGCCACCACCCAGGATTCCGCGGTGACCGGGTGCTCGCGGAGGCCCGCGACGGCCGCGGCCAGCGCCTCATCCGAGCTGAGGTCGCCGTCGATCAGTCTCAGCAGTTCGACGGCGGACTGGTCGCCGTCCCCGGCGGCCTTGCGCAGCAGCAGCACCGGCAGGGTCGGCACGCCTTCGCGCAGATCGGTGCCCGGGGACTTGCCGGACTTGACCTTGATGCCGGTGACATCAATGACGTCGTCGGCGAGCTGGAAGGCCACTCCGACTTTTTCGCCGTATTCCACCAGCAGCGGCTCGTAGGCCTCATCGGCGCCGGCGAAGATCGCGCCGAGCTGGCCGGAGGCGGCCACAAGCGAGCCGGTCTTGTCCGCAATGACGGACAGGTAGTGCGCCACCGGGTCCTCGTCGGGGCGCGGGCCCACCGTCTCGTGCAGCTGGCCCAGGCAGAGCCGCTCAAAGGTGCGGGCCTGGATGCCGAGCGCGCGGGAACCGAGCTCGGAGACCAGGATGGACGCCCGGGCGAAGATCAGGTCGCCGGTGAGGACCGCGACGGAGTTACCCCAGACCTCGTGGGCCGTGGGGGCGCCGCGGCGGAAGGGTGCTGAGTCCATCACGTCGTCGTGGTAGAGGGTCGCCAGGTGGGTGAGTTCGACTACGACGGCGGCCTGCACGACGGCGGGACGCGAGGCATCGCCCAGATGGGCGCAGAGCAGTGTCAGCAGCGGCCGGATGCGCTTGCCGCCGGCCTCCACGAGGTGACGCGACGTTGCGTCGGCCAGCGGATCCGAGTTGGCGATGGCTTCCCGGAGTTTCTTTTCCACACGCGCCAGGTTCGTGGTGATCGCGGGACCCAGTTCCGGGTCCCCCGCAATCGCCGCGAAGCCGGCCGGCAGCTGGAGGCCGGTGGCGATGGCGGTGGTGTTGAGATCGGGTTCAGCGCTAGGCAGGCCGTGCCCGGCGTGCGTCCAGCTTTGGTCTGCAGAGTTGGTCACGGGTTAACCCTAACTTTTTGTTGCGGAAACCGCTGATGGGTAGCTGGAAGGGGGCAAGGAGGTGTTGGACGTGGCGGGCACCAGCGCCTCCAAGAGCCGGATCACCCTGTCCTCGAATCCCATCGCACTGGCATCCGTGACGTTGGCCATCAGCCGGACCGCAAAGCGCATCAGCGCGGGGAGCGGCATGCCGGTCCGCAGCGCGAGCTTCATCACGGAAGGCCTGCCTATCGCCGAGCTAAAGGCGCGGCCTAGGGTGAAGTGGCTGCCCCACTGCCCGCGCACGTAGTCCGCATACCCCCTGAAGTGAAGGTCGGCGTCGTCGTTCGTCCACCGGGCGTAGGTCCGCTGCAAGGTGCCCGCATCGATGATGAACTCGGCCGCAAACCGGGCGGATTCCATGGCGTAGGAGATGCCTTCGCCGTTGAACGGGGACACCATCCCGCCGGCGTCGCCCAGCAGGAGGACGCCCGGGGAGTAGTGCGGGGTGCGGTTGAAGCCCATCGGCAGAGCGGCCCCCCGGATCTCCCCCACCTGGTTTTCGGGAGTGAAGCCCCACTCGGGCGGCATGCCCGCGGTCCAGTCCCGGAGGACCTGCCTGTAGTCGAGCTTGCCGAATTCCTTGGAGGAGTTCAGGACGCCCAGGCCCACGTTGGAGGTGCCGTCGCCGACGCCGAACACCCAGCCGTAGCCCGGAAGCAGCGCGCCGTCGTGGCCGGGGAGCTCCATCCAGCCTTCCAGCCAGTCGTCGTCGTGCCGCGGGCTGGTGAAGTAGGTGCGCACGGCGACGCCCAGCGGCCGGTCGTCGCGCTTCTGGAGACCCAGCGACACCGCCGTTCGGGAAGAGTTGCCGTCAGCGGCCAAGACGACGTCGGCATGGAAGTCGCGTGTCTCTCCCGTCTTGCGTCCGGACTCGTCAACCAGGGCGGCGCGCACTCCGACGACGCGGCCATCGTCCGAGCGCAGCGCTTCGGTGACGCTATGCCGTTCCAGCAGGACGGCGCCTTCCGACTGGGCATGGCGGGCGAGTTCCTCGTCGAAGCCCAGGCGCGTGCGGACCAGGCCGTACTGCGGAAAGTCCGCCAGCTCGGGCCAAGGAATTTCAATGGTGCGGCCGCGGGCAATCAGCCGGAGGCCCTTGTTGTGCCGGTATCCGTCTTCCTCGGAATGCGGGAGGCCCAGTTTCTGGATCTCGCGGACGGCGCGCGGGGTGAGGCCGTCGCCGCAGACCTTCTCGCGGGGGAAGCCGGTTTTCTCCAGCACCGTGACGTCAATGCCGGCCTTGGCGAGGTGGTAGGCGGCGGTGGACCCGGCGGGCCCCGCGCCGACGATCAGTACATTCACAGCGGCAGCAAGCTAACGCGCGGGCCGGGTGATGTTGCGGCGCAGCTTCGCCACGGGGCCAGTGTGGGCCGCGAGTGCGGTCGCGCCCGCGGCGGGGCCAGTTGCCGGGCCCGCCGGCTTCTGCGCGCGGTGCACCGCCACGATGCCGCCGTTGAGGTTCCGGTACGTGACGTTGTTCCAGCCGGCTTCCTGCAGCCAGGCGGCCAGGTGGTCCTGGTCCGGCCAGGCGCGGATGGACTCGGCGAGGTAGACGTAGGCGTCCGGGTTGGAGGAGACCTTGACGGCGATGGCGGGCAGGGCACGCATGAGGTACTCGGTGTACATGGTGCGCCACAGCGGCACGACCGGCTGGGAAAATTCGGCGATGACCAGCCTGCCGCCGGGCTTGGTGACCCGCAGCATCTCGGCCAGGGCCTTCTTCGGTTCGTTGACGTTGCGCAGCCCGAAGGAGATGGTGCTCGCGTCAAAGGTGTTGTCGGCGAAGGGCAGGCGGGTGGCGTCACCGGCGATGAAGTCGATGTCCGGGCGGCGGCGCTTGCCGACCTTGAGCATGCCGAGGGAGAAATCGCAGGCGATCACGTCGATGCCGGCGTCGGCATACGGCTCGCTGGAGGTTCCGGTCCCGGCGGCGAGGTCGAGCACGCGCTGGCCGGCCTTCACGTCCATGGCCTCGACCACCACTCGGCGCCAGCGGCGCGTCTGCCCCATGGACAGGACGTCGTTGACGACGTCGTATTTAGGGGCGACGTCGTCAAACATCGTCGCTACTTCGTCCGGACGCTTATCCAAGGATGCTCGGTTCACCATGACATTGTCTCAGACAAATTTGAGAAGCACTTTCGATGAGCCGGTACTGCGGTCCGCCGCCACAGCAAACGCCTCCGCAACATCACCCGCATCGAAGGTGTGGGTCAGCAGCGGTTCCACATCCAGGCCATCGGCCAGGTACTCCAGCGCCGTTGTCATCTCCCCGGCGAAGCGGAACGTGCCGCGGTAATCGATCTCACGGAACACCAATGCCGCAAGCTCAGCAGTGATGGGTCCCGCGGCCAGGTTCCCCACCTGGACCACCGTCCCGCCACGGCGCACGGCGGCAAGCACGCCGCCCAGAGCCCGAGATGCCCCCGACGCTTCAAACGCTACGTCCACCTCGGGCAGCGGTGCGGATCCAACGAGCACCACCTCGTCTGCTCCCATCTGCTTCGCGATCTGAAGAGAGGTTTCGGAGAGATCGCTGGCATAAATAAAGCGGGCTCCGGCACGGCGCGCGGCGGCCACCAGCAGCGCGCCGATTGGCCCGGCACCGTTGACCAGAACGGTCTTGCCGTCCAGCCCGCCTGCGCGGCTCACCGCATGGATCGCGACGGCGAGCGGTTCGGCCACCGCTGCCTGCCGGGTGGTTACCCCGGCAGGCAAAAGCCGCAGTTGACCGCCCGGGACGGCCTTGCGGGAGGCAAAAGCCCCGTCTGTGTGCGGACGGTGAGCTGCGCTGCCGTAGTAGGTGACCTGCGGGCACAGGTTGGTCCGCCCCGCCAGGCACTCGGTGCAGTCGGTGCAATGCACTGCCGGGTGGACAGTCACGGCGTCGCCCACCGCGAAGCCCTCCACGCCCTCGCCGAGCACGGAGACCCTGCCCGCAACCTCGTGGCCCAGGACCATGGGGTCGGCCAGGATGCTGAGCCCGGAGGCGCCGTGGCTGACGTAGTGCAGGTCCGAGCCGCAGATTCCGCCGTATTCGACGTCGACGATCACCGAGCCGGCCGGGCAGGCCGGGTCCGGACGGTCCTCGAGGCGCAGGTCTCCGGCGGAATGGACAACTACGGCTTTCAAACTGCGTCCTCCACGAGGGTCAGGTCGCGTCCCTTGGTTTCGGGTGCGAAGAAGGTGGCCACGAAGGCGATGGCGGAGTAGAGGACCATCATTCCGGCAACCGGCCACCAGGAGTTGGTGAACAGTGCCAGCAGGCCTGCGGCGATGATGGGGGCCAGGCCGCCGGAGAGCACGCCGCCGATTTCCTTGGCCATGGCCAGCTGGGTGTAGCGGTTGCGGGAGCCAAAGAGCTCGTTGACGTAGGCCGACTGCACCGAGAACATGCCCAGCACGGAGACGGACAGGCCGATGATCAGGGCGAGCGAGACCAGGAACGGGTCGCGGGACTGCATCATCAGGAGGGCCGGGATGGCGAAGAGCATCTGGAAGCCGGAGAGGGCACGGTACATGATCCGGCGGCCGAACTTGTCGGACAGCCAGCCCGCGAGCGGGACCGTGGCGAAGCCGAGGATCGAGCCGATGAGCAGCGCGAAGGTACCCACGCCCTTGTCCATTTTCAGGCCGGTGACGATGTAGCCGATGAGGAAGGTCTGGATCATGGCCGAGTTGCCGGATTCGCCGATCCGCAGGGCCATCGCCAGGAAGAACGATTTGCCCTTGCGGGCCACGGAAGCCTTGACCGCGGGCTGACCGGATGCTGCGGAGGCGAGATTGGCTTCAGCGGCTTCCTCGGCCATCTGCTGACGCGTCTCTTCGAAGACCGGGCTTTCCTTGAGGTTCCGGCGCATCCACAGTGCATACAGGGTGATGCCGATGCTGGCGATGAACGGCAGGCGCCAGCCCCAGCTCATGAGGGCTTCCTCGGGCAGGAGGGTCAGCAGGACCCACAGGCCGGAGGCCAGCAGGGTGCCGGAGTTGGTGCCCAGGCAGACGAAGGAGGCGATCAGGCCGCGCTTCTTGGGCGGGGCGTACTCGGCCAGCATGACCGAGGCGCCGGAGAGTTCGGCGCCGGCGCCGAAGCCCTGCGCCAGGCGGAGGACCACCAGCAGGATCGGCGCCGCGATCCCGATCTGGGCGTAACCGGGGAGGAACCCGATGAGCATGGTGGACACGCCCATCATCATGATGGTGATGACCAGGACCTTCTTGCGGCCCACGCGGTCACCCATGCGTCCGAAGAACCAGGCACCCACGGGGCGGGCCAGGAAGCCGACGCCGTAGGTGATGAAGGCGACCAGCAGGCCGACTACGGGGTCGAAGTTGGGGAAGAAGATTTTGGGGAAGATGATGGCTGCGGCCAGCGAATAGAGCTGGAAGTCCATGTATTCCATGGCTGTGCCGAGCCAGCCGGATACTGCTGTTCTGATCAAGTCTTTGGATGAGCGCTGCGTTGCGCCGATCTGGATTGTTGCCGTCATGAACCCCTCTGTTCCTTAGGCCCGTCATTGGGCGTGTCCAGCGCATCCATCATCGGACACGCCGGGGCAATTAACTGCCATTCAAGCACTGCCATACAAGTTAGTCAACAGTTTTTCCCGGATTGAATTTCTATGACGCGCCCACTAGGGTTGAGGCATGCCCGCCACCCCTGCCCTGCCCCGCACGTCCGCCCGGATGATGGCGTACGCGCAGATCCGGGACCGGATCATTACGGGACTTGACGCACCCGGGGCGCTCCTCTCGGAAAACGAACTCGCCCTCATCCTGGGCACCAGCAGGCAGCCTATCCGCGAGGCCCTGTTGCTGATCGCGCAGGAAGGGCTGGTAGAGATCCGCCCGCAAAGCGGCACATACGTGACCTATATAGATCCTCAGATCGTGGCTCAGGCGCAATTTATCCGTGAAGCCGTCGAGGTTGCGTCCCTGAAGGAATGCGCTCAGAACCTTACGCCAGATCACGTCGACGCACTGCGGGAGCTCCTGGACCGGCAGGACCGCTGCACTTCCCGGGATGAGTTCTACCCTCTGGATGAAGAGTTCCACCGGTCGCTGCTGGCCATCGCCGGACACGAGACGGCCTGGGCAACCGTGGCAAACGCGAAAGGGCATCTGGACCGGGCACGCTACCTTGGCCTGAGCGGATTCCGCGGAATCCCGGCTTACGCTGGAGACCACCGCGAGGTGCTGGACGCCCTGGTTGCAGGGGACCTCGGTGCTGCTGAGGACCGCCTGCGCCGCCATCTGCGTTTTATTCTGGAGGACGTCAACAGCATCCGCGAGTCCCGTCCGGAGCTCTTCGCCGCACCGGCGCAGCCGGAACGGCGGACGCGAAGGCCAGCCCGGGCATAGGTGCTGCGGCCCGGCCCTAGGCAGCCGGAACGGAAGTGTCCTCACTCCGGAGTATGGTTGTCCAATCATGACCAGCACGTTCCGCACCTTGACAGTCCCTCTGAATGGAGAATCAACTCCCGGGGGGCTGCCGTCGTTTCTGGTCAGAGACGACGTCCTCTGCTGGACCCGGCGCGAAGCCGGCCTGGTGGGCTTCGGCGAGATAGCACGGTTCACCGCCACCGGCCCCGAGCGCTTCCTCGAGGCGGACATCTGGTGGCGCCACCTGGTCCTGGAAGCGGACATCACGGACTCCGTGGAACGCCCCGGCACCGGACCCGTGGCCTTCGGCTCCTTCGCCTTTTCCAAGGTTTCCGCACACGAGTCGCGGCTGATCGTCCCCGAAATCGTGGTGGGGCTCCGTGACGGCCGCGCCTGGCTCACCCAATTGACGTTCGACGACGGCGACCTCACCGAAGCGGGCGCCCTCGCCGCCCTGGCACGCTGGCAAGACGCACCCTCCGGTGATGCCCACGCACCCGGCGTGCCCGCTGAGGCGGGCACCGCCGTCGGGCATTCACTGGCGCCGGCAGCCAAAGCGACGCTTCAAACAGGCTCCCTCAGTGAAGCGGACTGGATGGCCGCCGTGGCGGCCGGCGTCGAAGAGATCCGGGCCGGAAAGCTGCAAAAGCTGGTGCTTGCGCGGGACATCGTGGCCACCGTGCCGGACGGTGTCAACGCGGCTGAGGTGCTCCGGGAGCTCGCCGTCCGCTACCGCGAATGCTGGACCTACGGGGTGGACGGCCTGGTCGGTTCCACCCCCGAGATGCTGATCCAGGTGGAAGGCCGCACGGCGCAGGCCCGCGTCCTGGCCGGGACCCTGGACCGCCGCGATGCCGAGGGGATGGCCGGCTCACCCCTGGAGTTCGCGGAGCGCGTGCTGGCCGGATCCGAAAAGCAGCGGCACGAGCACGACATCGCCATCCAGTCGCTCACCACCCAGCTGGCCCCCTTCTCCGAGGCGATGAACGCGCACAGCGAGCCCTTCATCCTGGAGCTTCCGAACGTGTGGCACCTGGCCTCGGACGTGAAGGCCGAGCTGACCGAGGTCGAAGGCCACGTGCCCACCTGCCTCGCCCTGATCAACGCGCTCCACCCCACCGCGGCCGTCTGCGGCACCCCCACCACGGTGGCCGGCGCCCTCATCCGCAAACTCGAGCACCTGGACCGCGGCCCCTATGCCGGCCCGGTCGGCTGGCTCGACGCGGCCGGCAACGGCGAATGGGGCATCGCGCTGCGCGGTGCGGTCATCGAATCGCCGGAGACCGCCCGGCTGTACGCCGGCTGCGGCATCGTGGAGGGCTCGCTGCCCGAAGCCGAGCTCGCGGAGACCTGGGCGAAGTTCCGGCCGATGCTGGAATCCCTCGGCATCAGCAGCTGACATCCGGGATTAGAGACACTCCCGGGCGAAGAACCCTTGCATTTGACCCCCCATTTGTTATCCAATAGTGAAACTTAGTTTTCTGTGACGTACATCTCTTGTTCGGCGATACACTATAAACCGACTTAGTTACGCATCCCTCCTGCAACAAAAGGTAAGAAAATGCAGATTTCCCGCTCGCTGCTGAGCAACTCCAGGCTCAAGACCGCAACCGTTCTCGCCATCGGGGCACTGGCACTCTCGGCCTGCACCAACGCCTCCGAGACCGGCCCGTCCGGCGCGGCCTCGCCGTCCGGCAGCGCCAATGCCAGCTTTGACCCCTCCACAGTCCAGAAGGACGATGCCCTGGCGGCCCTGGTTCCCGCGGCCATCAAGTCCAAGGGCACGCTGACCGTGGGATCGGACACCAGCTACGCGCCGGCAGAATTCCTCGCCCCCGACGGCCAGACCCCCGTGGGTTACGACGTCGACATCGCCAAGGCGATCGGCGCCACCCTGGGCTTGAAGGTCCAGGTGCAGACGGCCGAATTCACCGGCATCCTGCCCGCTCTGGGACCGAAGTACGACCTCGGCATCTCCTCCTTCACGATCAACCCCGAGCGACTCGGCGCCGTGAACATGGTCAGCTACTTCAATGCAGGCACAGTCTGGGCCGTGCAGAAGGGCAACCCGAAGAAGTTCTCCCTGGATGACGTCTGCGGCAAGTCCATCGGCGTCCAGACCGGCACCGTCCAGGAAGATCCGGACCTGGCGGGACGCAACAAGAAGTGCGCCGCGGACGGCAAGCAGCCAATCAACATCATCACGCTCAAGACGCAGACGGACGTCACCACCCGGCTGGTCAACGGCAGCATCGACGCCATGGCAGCGGACTCGCCCATCATCGGCTACGCCCTGACCCAGACCGGCGGCCAGCTCGAAAAGCTCGGCGACGTCTACGACTCCGCCCCGCAGGGCATCGCCGTGGCCAAGTCCGACACCGCACTGGCCGACGTCATCCAGAAGACTGTCACGAAGCTCATCGAAAACGGTTCGTATAAGAAGATCCTGCAGGGCTGGGGCAACGCCGAAGGCGCCATCACCAAGTCCGAGGTCAACCCGGCGGCCGGATCTTGAGTCTTCCCGCAGCCGACCACAAATCAGGTGCGCAGATGGACCGCCATCAGGAAAACCACGCAGCACCGGTGCTGAATAAGGCAGTGCCGGTGCGGCATCCAGGCCGCTGGATCAGCGCCCTCGTCATTCTCGGCGTGCTGGCCCTGTTCCTGCAGAGCCTCGTCACCAACCCCAACTTCCGCTGGGACATCGTGGGGACCTACATCCTGGACACCAAGGTGGTCCAGGGTGTCGGCTGGACCCTGCTGCTGACTGTTGCCTCCATGGTCCTGGCGATTGTCCTTGCCATCCTCCTGGCGTTCATGCGCCAGTCGGAAAACCCGGTGTTCCGCTGGTCCAGCTGGGTCTGGGTATGGTTCTTCCGCGGCACTCCCGTGTACACCCAGTTGATCTTCTGGGGACTGATTTCCGTCCTGTACCCCAAGATCAGCGCGGGAGTCCCGTTCGGCCCGGAGTTCTTCAGCCTGGACACCAGCGCCGTCGTCACTGCCCTGGCTGCGGCGATCCTGGGCCTTGGCCTGAACGAGTCCGCCTATCTGGCGGAAATCTTCCGGGCCGGCCTGAAGTCCGTGGACCGGGGGCAGATGGAAGCCGCCGAGGCCCTAGGCATGGGCAAGACCAAGATCATGTGGCGGATCATCCTGCCGCAGGCCATGCGCGTGATCGTGCCGCCCACCGGCAACGAAACCATCGGCATGCTGAAGACCACGTCGCTGGTCCTTGCAGTGCCGTTTACCCTGGACCTGACCTTCGCCACCAACACCCTGGCCAACCGGACGTACCTGCCCGTACCGCTGCTGATCGTGGCAGCCATCTGGTACCTCGTCATCACCAGCCTGCTGATGGTGGGCCAGCACTTCATCGAGGCCTACTACGGCAAGGGCGTGGACAATCTGGTTCCCGCCGCCATGAACCCGGCGGCCGCCAAGGCCGCCGCCGCCGTGGCGACGAGCGCCGAGGCGGAGCCGGCCCTGAAGATGGACTTTCCCGAGGAGGAGGCAAAATGACGATCACCGCTGAGAAGCCGCTGGTGCGGATCGAGGGCCTTCACAAGTACTACGGCCAGCACCACGTGCTGCGCGGCATCGACCTGACCGTCAACCAGGGCGAGGTGTCCGTTGTGATCGGGCCGTCCGGTTCGGGCAAGTCCACCATGCTGCGCTGCGTGAACCTGCTGGAGACCATCAGCGCCGGACGCATTTCCGTGGGCGGTCAGCTGATCGGCTACCGCGAGGTCAACGGCAGGCTCCATGACCTCAAAGTTACGGAGATCGCCGCCCAGCGCCGCGAAATCGGCATGGTGTTCCAGCGGTTCAACTTGTTCCCGCACAAGACAGCCTTGTACAACATCATGGAGGCGCCCGTTCAGGTCAAGGGCCAGTCCCGGGCCGCAGCCAGGAAGAAAGCACTTGAGCTCCTGGACCGCGTGGGACTGGCGGACCGTGCCGACCACTACCCTTCGCAGCTTTCCGGTGGCCAGCAGCAACGGGTGGCGATCGCCCGGGCCCTGGCCATGGAGCCGGAGCTCATGCTCTTCGATGAGCCCACGTCCGCCCTTGACCCCGAGCTGGTGGGCGACGTCCTGAACGTCATGAAGGACCTCGCCAAGTCCGGCATGACCATGATCGTGGTGACCCATGAGATCGGCTTTGCCCGGGAAGTGGGCGACCGGCTGACGTTCATGGACGGCGGCGTGGTGGTGGAGTCCGGCGACCCCCGTGAGGTCCTCGCCAACCCGCAGCACGACCGCACCAAGGAGTTCCTCAGCCGGGTGCTCTAGCCCGGTCTACGCCTCGCGCCTGACGATGCGCAAATGCCCTGTCGCTGCCGGGAATTCCGCTAGCGGCAGGGCATTTGCGCGTCGTGGGGCGGGTTGAGCGTCATGGTTAGCCTGCGGAGCGGGTTCGACGGCGGGGCACACCGGGCGCGGTCAGCTTCCTGATGCTCAAAACGGTCGAATCGGTGATCTGCAGCCGGCCAGAGACTTCTTTTCCGCCCAGGTCGCTGCAGCTGATATGGCTGAGACCTGGGCCTTCTATGGTCGGACTGGATTCTTGCCCCTACAAGAGTTTGATGGCCCGGCCTTGATATGAGCGGCCGGCCTTCTCCGGTTTATTCCCGGACCGTGTCTGTTAAGGAAAGGTCTTCGACATTCACCCGGGCAACAGAAAGGTCCCGGTTCAACACATACGCCCGATTTTGGACATGGCTGAAGACAATTGCCTGGCGGGGTTCTTTGAAGCCCTCGAGTGTCTTCACGACCGTGTTTTCGTTGACGTCGATTACGTCAATGGTGTTGTCGGCCTTATTGCTGGCAATAAGAAGTTTGCCGTCCGGTGATAGGGCGGCACCGTACGGTTCGCGACCGACTACGATTTCGTTCGCCATATCTCCCGTCCGTAAGTCGACCACGGAGATACTGTTGCGCCCGCTGTTTGCGGCATACAGTGTGTTCCCGTCAGCGGCCACGGAGATTCCCCGAATCTTGGAGAATCCGGTCAGTTCGCGGATAATCTTCCTGCTGACGGCGTCGACAACGGTGACCTTATCGCCCTCGAAGTTCGTCACAAAGACATGCTTTCCGTCCGGAGATACCTTAATGCCTTGCCTTGGCTGGGAAAAACCGGTGATAACGTCGGTCGGTTTCCGTGACTCAAGATCGACGACCGTGACGGAACTATGTGCCTGGTTATTCACATATATGGTCTTTCCATCCGGACTTACCGCGGTTCCGAATGCTCCCGGTCCAACCACGACTTCATCCTGCAGCGTATAGTCCTCCGTGCTGTAAAAACGGAGGGTGCCGAGGCTGCTGTCAGAGACGACAAATTGCGAGCCGTCATTAATAAACACAATGTTCCGCGGCGTGCCAAAGCCACCGATCTTCTTGCGCAGCCCACCTTCGGCCAGGTCATAGATCAGGAGTGACTTTTCGCGGCTGTCCGAGACTACCGCGGTTTTCTCATCCGGGCTCACCGCAAGGGAGTTATTGGTAATATCGGCGTCAAATCCGGCTCTACTGTCTTCGGGAGCCGCCTGGGCCGAACTGCCCGTGGCACCGGTGGACGGGGATTTTGCGCCGCTGGCGGTATCTGTTGAGGCGTCGCAGCCGGTAAAGGCCAGCGCGATCAGGGATATCGTCGCCATGGTTGTACTGATTCGCTTGTTCATAAAGTGCGGCTCCTCTGTAGGTCTATTTTTGAGATCAGGACCGACGCGTCGCGTGAGGCACGTAGGATAATTCGGCTGACGTGACTGACCGATTCCGGAGAGAACGCATTCATGGCAACTCCCGGCTAAAGAACCAAACAATCGCGCCAGCAGCGTGGCTCTTCACGGTTCGTGGTGAAAACCCCGCTGGGAAGAATATTCCTGCCACCGTCCGGGAGGCACTGACTAACAGGATAGGTGCTTGATAGTTCTTCGCGTTCCGGAACCCGCGGCCAATGCGCTTGATGTTTTGACCATCGTGTTCGATGCCTCAACCTTGGCCGTGGTTACCCGCGTTTTGATCAATGTCTCGATCTCGGGCCACCATCGGTTAACCGTGGTCCACAGGCCCGTCGCAGACCGGCAGCAGACCTCCACCGGGCCCGGCCCGGGACCTGGCGGCCATTGCCGCCAGACCCGTTCCGGGAGCGGGCGCGCGCCGAAAGGCAAGAAGCCCAGCGGCGCTGACGCCATGTAAGGCCTGTCCTGACCGCCGACCCGGCCCGGTGGTGCCTTCGGCTCTTCTGCCGGCCGAAATCACGCCGCGGTTGCAGACCCGTGCAGCGTGTTCGCGGTGGCCAACAACAGCGTCGCGCTACTTGGGGTCGCCTGAAATGTGGAACGGGATGGTTGTGATCTTGGACGCGACTCCGATGGCTTCGAGATCTCGTGCATCAATCGTGCCATCGACGTTGGCGTCCGGCACGACGCTCGGGGCATCGTTGTAGATCCCGTCGTGGTTGAGGTCGGCGATCACAGCGACGGTCAGGATGCTGTCCACGTCCTGACCGGCAATCGGGGCGCCGACGATCCAGGAATCCCAAATTTCAGCGCCCTTTTTCGAACGGTCGGTCACGCCGGTGAGATTGAAAAGGTTGGCCAGATTCGTGCCGGGACCGGAGAAGCCCTTGATGGTGCTATTGGTGGTGGAGGCGAGGACAACGAGGCCCGGCAGACGATCATCCTGACCGGTGGAGAACGACCCGGGAAAGGGCGCCGTGTTCGCATGCGCGGCGGGCCCGGTGAGCTGCAGACCGGTGAAGCCTGCTGCGGCCAGGCCGCCGTCGTACCGCACACTCAGATCGACGAACCAGCCAGCACCAGCGATCCCGGCGTTATCGCCCTTTCCAGGGGCAAACACCTCGATCTCCACTGGATGCTTTTCCGATGCGGCAGGGACAGACTTCTCCGGCGTCGGACTCGCACTTGCAGCGCCGGCCACAATCGCGCCCAACACCCCCACAGAGCCAACAACAGCGGCAATTCGACGGTTACTGATTTTCATCATGATTCTTCCTCGGCTCGGCTTACAGATGGAGAAGTGAATATTGCGGCGCCAAAGACCGGCTCCAGCCATAACGACGAGGGATTGGGTCGGTTCGTTCACTTACAACCAAACTCTCGCCGCCGTACCCGGGCCAAACGGGCCGTTCAATGCGCACGGTGAACTCCGAAGGGGTCGACAAATCGACCGTTTCCGCTACAAACCGGCCGACTCGTTCAATGGATTCGGTGCGGCGGGGTGCCTCGCGAAAATCGTCGGGGCAGAGAAATGCCTCGGCCGCGGCGCTGACCCGCAGACGGTACTGCTCCCAAAACCTCAGCGCCCTCCACGCTTTCCCGTCAACGTAGTTCCCCTGACGCACGCGGACCAGCGCGCCAGACTTGCAGCGGGTGGCGAGCTCCTTGGGCGTGACTCCCTGTTGCACGTGGTCACGGGTCAGGATCAGCCGGGGTAACTCGTTCATGGAACGAAGATCCCAGCCACTGAACGCCGGCGCCATCCCTTGGCGCGGTGATGTGGAGAACTCTGACGATGCGCATTTCGTTCTGCGACGCGCAGATTTCCTTACGCGGCGGGTATTCCGAACGTGCGCATCGAAGCAGGGGCTAATCCGCTACCGGCAACCCGGCCACGGCCGCGCCCACGGCTGCCCTGATGCGGCCGTGCAGCTCCCGGAGTCCGTGCCGGTCCGTGTGCACCTCGATGATGCGGCGGCCCGCCCACGGCTCCGCCAGCGCCGTGGCGAGCTCCGCCGTCGTGCTGACGTGGCGGTGGGCGACGCCGTACGCCGCGGCGAGGGCGCCGATGTCCACGCTGTGCGGGGTGCCGAAGAGGCGTTCGACGGCGTTCCCGTAGCGGCCCGAGGAGTCGACGGCGCCGTGCTCCAGGAGCCCGAAGATGGCGCCGCCGGCGTCGTTGAGC
This sequence comes from Arthrobacter sp. UYCu723, assembly GCF_054059215.1. Classification (NCBI taxonomy): domain Bacteria; kingdom Bacillati; phylum Actinomycetota; class Actinomycetes; order Micrococcales; family Micrococcaceae; genus Arthrobacter; species Arthrobacter sp. UYCu723. Next base: position 2,554,603 of record NZ_JBSSBW010000001.1, on the reverse strand, counting down.
ACCACGATCCGGAGGCCTGGCTCGGCTTCCCCGGCGCCGAGCAGGAGCCCGCCGGCGTCGTGCAGGAAGGTGACGTCGCCCATCAGCACGGTGGTTTCCTGCCGGCCGCCGAGGGCTATGCCGGTGGCGGTGGCCAGGGTGCCGTCAATACCGGACAGGCCGCGGTTCGCAAACACGGTGGCCTGTGGCTCCGGTGCGGGCCCGCCGGCGAGGTCGACGTCGCGGATGCCGTTGGAGGAGCCGAGGACCAGCTGACCGCGCGAGTGTTCCCAGACCAGGGCGCCCACGGACGGCCCGGTGGCAGCGGCGGTTCCGGCCAGCACGGAATCGACGGCGTGCTGAGCGGCGGCCCCGGCCAGCAGCCAGGCATCCAGCCAGGCCGCGGAGCCGCGCCCGGCGAAGTCAGCCAGGTCCGCCAGGGTCTCCAGCGGCAGTTCGGTGCGGCGGCCGGGCTGGTACCAGGCCACGGGAACCGGCTGGTACAGGGCCGAGGGGACGTCGGAACGGGCCAGCAGGGCACTGACGGGCCGGGAGAGCGTGGGCCGGCCAAACAGCACGACGCGTTCGATCGGCTGCGCGGACTCCGGTCCGAAGTGCTCCAGCAGCAGCCGGTAGGGGCCCACTGCGTTCGGCCCGAAGCGGGCGTTGGAGGACGGTTCGGCGAGCAGCGGCAGTCGGTGGGCGCGGGCAAACGCCTCGGCGACCGGACCGGCGTCGTGCCCGGCCAGCACCACGGTGCGCCGTTCCGGCAGGCCGGTGTCCGCCGGCGGGAAGTCCAGGGCCAGGGGGCCTCGGGCGGTCCGGTACACCCGGCGGCCGGACTCGGGCGGGAGCCTCTCGCCCGGGGCCGGGACCAGGGGGTCGCGGAACGCCAGGTTGAGCTGCACGGGCCCGGGCGGGCTGTCCTCGAAGGCGCCGGTGGCCGCACTCAGAGCCGTCTCCACGGCCCGCTGCGGGTCGCTGCCGGCGGGGACGTCGACGGCGAAGCGCACGTGGTCGCCGAACAGGTCCAGCTGCGCCGTGGTCTGGTTGGCGCCGGTGCCGCGGAGTTCCTCGGGCCGGTCGGCTGAAATGACGACGAGCGGCACCGCGGCGTGGTTGGCCTCCATGACGGCGGGCAGGAGATTCCCGACGGCGGTTCCGGAGGTGGTGAGCACGGCAGCCGGCGCACCTGTTGCCAGGGCGAGGCCGAGGGCCGTGAACCCGGCGTCGCGTTCGTCGATCCGGACCAGCAGCTCCACCCGTCCGGCGGCATCGGCCTCGGCCAGGGCGTAGGCCATCGGCGCGGAACGCGAGCCGGGCGCCACGGCCACGTAGCGCACACCGGCGGTCAGCAAGGCCGCGACGGCGATGCGCGCGGCGTCCAGTGCGCCCAGCTCGTCCGTTCCGTGCGGCCCGGGATCGGCCGGACTCACATGTTCTCCGGCGTCTCGATGCCCAGCAGCTCCAGGCCGCCGGAGAGCCGGCGCAGCACCAGGGCGCAGAGGGCAAGGCGGGACTCCCGGACCGATTCCTCGGCCTTCAGCACGGGGCACTGGTCGTAGAAGGCGGTGAAGAGCTGCGCGAGCTCGAACAGGTAGGTGCACAGCCGGTGCGGCTCGAGCAGTTCACCCACCCTGCTCAGCGCGGCGCCATACTCCAGGAGGTGCAGCGCGAGCGCACGTTCGGCGGGTTCGACGACGGCGATCGCCGCCGCCGGCACGCCACCAACAGTGTCAGCACTGACGGTGTCGGTACCGACAGTGTCGGTTTCGGCGGCGAGATGGCGTTCCAGCACGCCGGCCTTGCGCAGGATCGAGCGGATCCTCGCGGCCGCATACTGCACATAGGGTCCGGTGTTTCCGCTCAGGGCCAGCATGCGGTCGAAGTCAAAGACGTATTCGGTGTCGTGCCCCACGGATAGGTCCGCGTACTTGACGGCCCCGATCCCGACCTGCCGCGCGGTCACGGCCCGCTCCGCTGCGGTCAGCTCGGGCCGGCCGGCGTCGATGACGGCGCGGGCCCGGTCCACGGCCTCCTCCAGCAGGGCCATGAGCTTCACCGGGGCACCGGAGCGGGACTTCAGGATCTTCCCGTCCTCCCCCAGCACGTTGCCGATCTGCACGTGCACCGCCTCGACGGTGTCCGGCAGCCAGCCGGCATCGCGCGCCGTGGCCATGACCATGCGCAGGTGGACGTTCTGCGGCGCGCCCACGACGTAGAGGATACGGTCGGCCTCGAGCTCCCGGACCCGGTAGCGGATGGTGGCGAGGTCGGTGGTGCCGTAACCGTAGCCGCCGTCGGACTTGCGGATGATGAGCGGCAGCGGCTGGCCGTCCCGGCCGGTGAACCCGGCGGGGAAGGTGCAGAGGGCGCCGTCGCTGACCCGGGCGATGCCGAGGTCCTCAAGTTCCTGGCACAGCTGTGCCAGATGCGCGTCGTAGGAGCTTTCGCCGGCGATGTGGTGGTCCGTGAGGCTGATGCCGAGCTTGGAGTAGATCGCGTTGAAGTAGCGCTTCGACTGGGCCACGAGCCGCTGCCAGACCGCGAAGGTCTCCTGGTCGCCGCTCTGCAGCGCGACCACGCGGAGCCTGGCCCTGGTGGCGAACCCGTCCTCGTCCGTGGCGGAGGCGTCGAACTTGGCGCGGGCCGCCTGGTAGAAGGCGCTGGGGTCATCCACCAGCAGCGCCGCCTCCGGCGAGTCCTCCCCGATCTCGAGCCAGTGCTCGATCAGCATGCCGAACGGGGTACCCCAGTCGCCGATGTGGTTCTGCCGGATGACGGTGTCCCCCAGCGCCTCGAGCACCTTGACGAGGCTGTCGCCCACCACGGTGGTGCGCAGGTGCCCGACGTGCATCTCCTTCGCCACGTTGGGGGAGGAGTAGTCGACGACGACGCGCCGGGGTTCGACGGCAGGCGCGGGCGCGACGCCAGCAGACGCGGCGGCACCGGCGGCCGTGGACGCCTCGTGGTTAAGCAGCTCCTCGATCCAGGTGCCGTCGAAGGTGAGGTTGATGAAGCCCGGCCCGGAGATCTCGACGGCGGTGCAGATGCCGTCCAGGTCCAGGGTCTCGACGATCCTCGCTGCGGCGTCCCGCGGCGGCATGCCGACCTTCTTGGCCAGCGCCATGGCGGCGTTGATCTGGATGTCCGCAAACTGCGAGGGCCGGACCACCGGATCCGTTCCGCCGTACTCTTCGCCGAACGCGCGGGCAATCGCTGCCTGGACTCTGGGGACAACCAATTCGGCCGGATTATTCACACTGTTCAAATTATCAGTTCAGCCCGTGCCCTGACGCTCCCCACCTCCCGCCGTCGGGCTGGCAGGAGGCGAGGGAGCGCCGGAGGGTCAGGCGCCGGTGCGGAACACCTGGACCACGGAGGGGCGCGGGGCACGGACCTGGCCAGGCTTCGGCGTCGTGCCGGCCGCCACGTAGTCCGGGAAGAAGGACAGCTGCGCGTCGAACGAGCCGTCCTCGCCCGGGTGCTGCACGGAGACGAACACGGTACGTTCCTCGTCATGGATGATCGGCCCGCAGGTCTCGCCGTCGCGCGGGACGGCGAGGAACTGTTCCACCTTTCCGCGCTCGGCACCATCGAGGGTGACCTTGAACAGGCCGTCCGCCTTGCCGATGCCTGACGGGGCGCCGTCCGTGGAGATCCAGAGGTTGCCGACGGAGTCGAACGCGAGGTTGTCCGGGCAGGAGATGGGCGAGACCTGGTCCGCCGGGAAGCCGGAGAAGTACGTGACGTCGCCCTGGGACGGATCGCCGCAGACCATCAGCAGGTTCCAGGTGAAGGCCGTGGACGTCTGGTCACCGGTCTCGATGATTTCGACGACGTGGCCGTCGCGGTTGTTGTTGCGCGGGTTGACCTCGGTGGCCCCTTCCTTGCCGAAACTGCCGCGGTCCGAGTTGTTGGTGCAGGCGACGTAGACCTTGCCGGTCAGGAGGCTCGGCTCAACGTCCTCGCAGCGGTCCATCTTGGTGGGGCCCACCTTGTCCGCGGCCAGGCGCGTGTAGACGAGCACTTCCTCCACCGACATGCCGGGCACCGCGGACTTGCCGTCCACCACCAGCGGCAGCCACTGGCCGGTGCCGTCGAAGCCGCCGTCGGCGGGGACATTGCCTGTGCCATCGAGCTGGAACGCCGGGGAGCTGCCCTCGAACCTGGCGACATACAGGTTGCCCTCGGACAGCAGGGTCATATTGTGGGCGCGGTCGGCAGCGTTTGTACCGGGACGGTACTGGTTCCTGGAGACGAACTTGTACAGGTAGTCGAAGCGCTCATCGTCGCCCATGTACGCGACCACGTGCCCCGAGTCTGCCACGATCACGTTGGCGCCTTCATGCTTGAAGCGGCCCAGGGCGGAGTGCTTCTTCGGCGTGGACGTGGGATCGAAGGGATCCACTTCCACGATCCAGCCGAAGCGGTTGGTCTCGTTCTCGTAGCCGGCGTTGTTGGTGTTGAAGCGCGGATCGTCGAGATCCCACTGGCGTGCGGTCGGCTTGTTGGTGAGTCCGTAGCGCTTGTCCGCGGCGGAAGTGCCCGGTGAGACAAAGTAGCCGTTGAAGTTCTCCTCGCCGGAGAGGACTGTGCCCCACGGCGTGGTGCCGCCGGAGCAGTTACCCAGTGTCCCGCGGATGGCGCGCCCGGTGGGATCGGCGACGGTCCGGACCAGGGCGGAGCCGGCAACCGGGCCCGTGAGTTCGTAGGTGGTGTCGTTGAGGTAGCGGCGGTTGAGCCGGGCTCCCTTGACGTAGCTCCACGGCTTGTTCCTGTTCTGGCGCTCGAGCTCCACGACGGACAGTCCGTGCGCGGCGGCGGCGACGGCACGGACCTCGGCTGCGGGGAGCGAGGCAGGGAACATGATGGCCTCGTTGGTGTATTCGTGGTTGGCGAACAGCAACGCGCGGCGGCCCTTGCTGCCGGGAACCTCGAGGATGTCCGTGTAGTCGTTGTTGTAGCCGAACTGCCGTGCCTGCGCCGCGGCGGTCTGGTTGTTGAGGTCGAAGTCCGGCGCGTCGCGGAAGATCGGGTCGCCCCAGCGGATGACCGGCTGCCAGCCGAAGCCTTGCGGCACGGTGAAGGCGTCGACGGCGGCGTCCACCGGCGCGATGGCCGTGAACTTGAGCTTGGATTTGCCTGCAACGGACTTGCCGAAGCCGTCCTTGGCGGCGGCCGCGAGGCCCGGACCGCCGTCGGCCACCGCGGGCTCCGCGGAGCCCAGCGAACCGCCGAACGCGACGGCGAGCGCGCCGGCGGCGCCGAAGCCCAGCGCGGCACGCCGGGACATGGTGGCGGAGGCGATGTCGCGGAAGTAGCTGTTGGTACTGGTGTTGCAGACCTCGCCCGAGCAGGCGTTGTCGCACTTCAGCGCGCACGTGACAGCGCTGCGTTTGCCTTTCGTGAGGCCGAGCATGGGGAGCAGGGTGGGCTTGCGTCCGGAGGTGACAGACATGGAGAGACCTTCCATGGGAGTGAGATGCGGTCCCGGCCACCCTGCCAGCCACGGGCTGCCGAGAGACGTCTCCCAGATGAAGACCCGGTGAACTCGCGGGCGGAACCCGCAAGACCCGAGGGAGCGTCAGCCAACCCCCTGCGGAACCTGAGGGAGCGTCAGCCAACCCCCGGCGGAACCTGAGGGAGCGTCTCAGGGGCGGGCCAAAGCCAGCACTGCATGGACCCGGCGCAGCCGGTCCAGCCACCAGTCCCGGCGCTCCGGCGCAGCGGCATGCTCGGCCAGCAGGGCCGGATCGGCGGCGACCTCGCGGACCCGGATAGAGCCGTCGTCGGGCACCAGCGAGTCCCGGGTGACATCGGCGGCGAGCAGGGACACGGTCCCCAGCCCGCACGCGTACGGCAGTTCGGGCAGCGCGGCGGCGAGCGCCAGTCCGGCGCGGATTCCCACGGACGTGTCCAGCGCGGAGCTGACGACGGCGGGGAGCCCGGCCTGCGCCACGATGTCCAGCGCGCGCCGCACTCCGCCGAGCGGTGCCACCTTCACGACGATCAGGTCCGCGGCGCCGGCGCGCGCGACCTTGAGCGGGTCGTCCTCCTTGCGCACGCTTTCGTCCGCGGCGATCAGCACCGGGACCCCGGCGGCCCGCAGCCGGCGGCGGACCTCGGCGAGCCCGGCGATGTCCGGCACCGGCTGTTCGGCGTATTCGAGCCCGACGCCGGACAGCCGGGTCAGTGCCTCGACGGCGGTCCGCACGCCCCAGCCGCCGTTCGCGTCCACCCGGATCGCGGCGTCCGGGAGCGCCTCGCGGACCGCGGCGACCCGCGCAGCGTCGTCGTCGAGGCTCTGCCCGGGTTCGGCCACCTTGATCTTGACGGCGTCCACCCGGCCGAACCGGGCCAGGATTTCCGGGACCCGGTCCGCGGTGACGGCGGGGATCGTGGCGTTGACGGGAATCAGCGAACGGACGGGTTCGGGGAAGCCCTGCCAGCCCGCCTCGACCGCGGCGGCGAGCCAGCGGGAGGCTTCCTGGTCGCCGTACTCCGGGAAGGGGCAGAACTCACCCCAGCCCAGCGGGCCGTCCAGCAGCAGGGCCTCGCGCTGGAGGATGCCGCGGAACTTCACCCGCATCGGCAGGCTCACCACATGGGCGCCGGCGAGGAGTTCCTCCAGCTCGGGCAACGCGGGCGGCAGCGGCAGCGGCGGGCTCGGGGGCGCCATCTAGCCGACCGTGGCGTCGGTCAGGTTGGTCATGTCAGCCAGCCAGGGAAAAACGACGTCGACCAGCACCAGCAGTACTCCCGCCAGGATCACCGCCGACAGAAGGATCCTCAGCCAGAGAGTCCCGGGAAGTTGCCGAAAAAGCCAAACGTACATGGTCTAACCCTTCCCCTGCAGTGCAGCGAGCTGCTTGGCGATGGGCGCCGGAGGCCCGGCGCTGAGCGGCTGCCATGAATCGAAAACCGAGTAGGCGATGATGCGCTCCTCGGACCCAAAACGCGGGTTGCAGCTGGTCATGGTCAAGAGCCGCTGCTCCGGCGCTGCGCCGGGCTGCATCGGCACCGGCGCCAGCACATCCGTCCGGTCCGGCAGCACGATCTCCTGGTTCCGGAAGACGTAGGTATAGAACCCGTCGGCCGTCTGAACGTAGATTTTGTCCCCGGGCACCAGCGTGTGGATGTTATCGAGAACCGCGCCGTGCGTCTGGCGGTGGCCTGCCATCACAAAGTTGCCCACGGCTCCCGGCATCGCCGTCCCCGGATAGCGGCCCAGGCCGAGTGTGTCGATGACGTCCCGGCTGGTGCCCTCGATGATCGGGCGGCTGTAGTCGGCGCCGAAGCGGGGAATGTAGATGACCCCGATCGCCGCTCCGTGGGCCGGCGCGGTGCCGACCGGCACGGCCGCAGGGTCCACCGGCGCTGCAGGGTCCGCCGGTGCGGTGGCGGGAGGGTCATTCGTGACGGGCACCTGGTGCTCGTGGACAAACTGTTTCACGGCAGCTCCCTGGGCCGCGCCCGCTTCAACGTTCGTCCACCACAGCTGCCAGGCGACGAAGAGGACGGCAATCACGCCGAGTGTTATCAGCAGCTCGCCCGCCACCTGGACGGCCATGAGGGAACGACGCCGGCGGGTGCTGTGGGTTTCCTGCGCAATCCCGGCGCGGCGGTTCAGTACCTTCGACATGCCACTCCTGTTGACTACCGCTGGAAGCTGCCAATAAAGCATCGCCCGTTCGGAAGAACCGGCAAGACTGACGTTGCCACAGTTCCGGACCGGATCTGCGCCATCACACATGCGTTGTCGCCCAGCACTCCAATTTCGACGGCGTCAGCGGCCAGTCCGGTGGGCGTTTTCGACGCCGAAACCTCCACCGTGGCCGGGGCGAACCCGACTGCGGACAGGCTCTCGCGGATTTGCTCCCGGCTCGGTTGCGGCGAGGCCACCAGCAAAGTCTGCAGCGCCGCGTCCACGGCGCTGGAAACGCCGGAGGGTGCGGCGGTTGCCGAAGCGGACGCGCCGGTGATTTCCTGGGACGGGACAGCCGATGCTTTCCCCTCCGGTGCAGGAGCGTTGCTCACTGAGCCGGAAGACACCGTCGGAGAAGGGGCCGAACACGCCGACACACCGATCACCAATGCCAGAACCGCAGCAACCAGCCCCGCATACCGGCGGCCGCTGTACCGTCGGCCACTGGGGCGGCGGAGCTGGGCGGGGTCGCGGGAAGTCACCCGAACATCCTCCCATACCGGGACTGGCACTCCGGTGCCGGCGCGGTGCCCGCCCCGCTCACGGGGACGGTTCCTGCACGGGCTGGGAAAGGCCCGGGTGCCGGAGCTCCCACACGTCGGCCGCGGCGCCGTGCGGCAATTCGATCTGCCATTCCTCGCCGGGGCCGGGGTAGGCGCGCAGGGTGGTGGGCACTGAGCCGTGGCGGTAGACCTCCACGATCGAGGCGTCAATGAAGATCCGCAGCTCATCGCCGCCCGCCACGGCGTCGGCGAACACGGTCCGCCGCTCCCCCGCCGTGATCAGGACCAGCCGCAGGGTGCCCTCTCCCCCGGCGACCCGGACCTCCGCCGCCGCCGGCAGGGCGACGGCCCCCGCCGCACCGCGGTGGAGCCGGGCGCCGCGGTAGGCGCGGAGTTCAGGGGCAGGTTCGACGGCGAGGACCCCGCCGTGCACGGACAGCTGGCGCGGGAACGTCAGGATCCCGGCCCAGCCGGCGTCGTCCGTCTGCGCCTGGCTGCGTCCAGTCCGGCCCTCGCGGTCCTCCAGTTCCCCGGACCAGCCCCAGAGCAGCGCCCGGTCCGGCAGGGAGAGGAGCTGCGGGGCGTAGAACTCCCGTCCCAGGTCGGCTTTCCCGCCCGACGCCGGGGTGAACACCGGCAGCCCGCTGCCGTCCACTGCCAGCGAGCCGAGGAGGTAGCCGACGCCGTTGGGGTGGTCGTGGTGGTCGGCCGCGAGCCACAGCGAGGCCATCAGCACCCAGGTCTCGGCGCCGGAGGAATCCGGGACCCGGACCAGCTGCGGGCATTCCCAGATTTCCGCGGGCAGATGCCGGGCCGCGAGCGGGTCCTCCGAGCTGAACCAGATCCCCTCGTACCTCCAGTGGCGGAGGTCCTCCACGCTGTAGAGGAGCACGGCGGCGTGGCCGGAGGCGAGCCCGGCGCCCTGGAGGGCGAAGCGGCGGCCCTGGAAGGTGAAGAGGAACGGGTCGCGGACGGCGGTGACCTGCGGGTCCGGGGGCACCTCGGCCGCGACGTGCCCGTCCTGGGACCAGGTGCGCAGGGCCTGATCCGCCCGGGCCAGGACTACGCGGGAGTGGCCGCCCACGGTGTCGACGCCGGAGTACGCGGCGGTGGGGACGCCGCCGTCGTCGGTCACCACACCGGACCAGCAGCCCAGCGCGTCCGGCCCGCCGGGCTGGGGCCGGAGCGCCACCGGCTCCTCGTCCCAGTGGACCAGGTCGGAGGAACTCAGGTGCCCCCAGCAGATGCTGTGGTGCCGCGCCGAGTCCGGGTTGTACTGGAAAAACACGTGGTAGCGGCCGTCCACGTAGCTCAGTCCGTTGGGGTCGTTGATCCAGCCTTGCCCGGGCCGCGGATGGAAGCGGGGGAAAGCTGGGTCCGGATGGTGCGCCGCGGTGTCCATGGCCAAAACACTACCCGTGCCGCAGCGGGTCGCCCTCAGAAACTTCGCAGGGTTCTGTGGGAACCTGAGATGGATGATTTTTCGGCAGGAACACACCAGTATGCAGCCGGCTTCGGAGTACCCGCAGCCGCCGTCCCCGCGGGCCGCCAGGGCCGGGGCAGCGGGTTCCTGTTCCTGCTGGCCACCCTCGCCAGCATGGCGGCGCTGGCCGCGACCTACTACTTCTTCGTCCGCACCACCACGGGCCAGTTCATCGACGAATCGGCCCTCGTGGAGGCGGTCGAAATCCACGGCACCGCCGGCAAGGCCGCCAACAAGCTCCTCGACTCGCTGCCCGCGCTGTCCCTGCTGATCTCCGCGGTGGTGGTCCTGATCGTCACCGTAGTGAAGCGGCGCTGGACCGCCGCGGGAATCGCGGTGGCGGCCTGCGTGGGCGCCAACGTGGCCACCCAGATCCTGAAGGACATCGTCCCGGACCGGCCCTACCGCGGGATCGAGACCCTGGAGCTGAACTCGCTGCCCTCCGGCCACACCACCCTGGCGGCGTCGGCCGCGGCGGCGGTGTTCCTGATGGTCTCCCCGCGCTGGCGTCCGCTCGCCGGTTTCCTGGGCGGCAGCTTCGCCGTCGCCACCGGGGTGTCCACGCTGATCAACCAGTGGCACCGGCCCGCCGACGTCGTCGCGGCCTTCCTCGTCGTGGCGGTGTTTATGCTGCCGGCGGGCTGGCTGATCATCCGCAAGGGGCCGCGCTGGAACGTCTGGGACGGCTACGGCCGGCACTCGTCCTCCTCCCCGCTGTGGCTCGCGCTGCCGCTGGTGGCCGGGCTCGCCGCAGCCGCTTTCTCATTGCTGAGTGTCGCCGCCGGGCAGGGCCTGGAGGACAGCACCACCCACTACTTCTGGGCCGGGACCGCGCTGATCGTCATCGCCGGCTACCTCGCCACGGTCACCGGCGTGTGGCTGTTCGGGCATGCGGCACGACGGCGGAGCGGGCCCCTGCGCTAGGCCGAGGCTTCCGGTCAGCTCCTGGGGGTCAACCTGCCAGCGGAGCGACCGGCTGACCAGAGTTCCTATGGCCTGCCCTCCCCCGGACCCGTCTAGTCAGCCACCGTCGTCGCCCGCGGCACCAGGACCGGCGGGAGCAGCGTTGAGCTCGCCGTTTTGCCGCTGATCCCCTGCAGCAGGGCCTCGACGCTGAGCCGGCCCATGGCCTTCAGGTCCGAACGGACTGACGTGAGCGGGACGGGCAGGTTGTCGGCCAGGATGAGGTCGTTGTAGCCGATGAGCGCTACATCTTCCCGCAGCCTTTTTCCAGCGGCCCGGATGGCACCCATCGCACCAAGGGCGGTGAGGTCGTCCACGGCAAAGATCGCCGTGGGCGGCTCGGGCAGTGCCAGCAGCTGCGCTCCGGCCACGCGACCGGCAGCCGTGCCGAATCCGTTGCTCACCACATACGGGTCCTCCACCGGATAGCCCGCGGCTTCGAACGCACGCCGGAAGCCCTGGGACCGTTCCCGTCCGGTGCTCGCCAGCAGGTCCCCGGCGATGATGCCGACCCGCTTGTGACCCAACTCCAAAAGGTGCTGCGCGGCCAGTCTGCCGCCAAGCTCGTCGTCGGTCGCCACGGACAGATGCCCCTCCAGCCGGCGCATCACGAGCACATAGGGGACGCCGCGGCTCTGCAGCTCGTAGCCGGCCGTGTCGCCGATGTGCGAATCCCCAATAATCACCCCGTCCATCCGCCGGGACAGCATGGCATCGAGCCGGGCCCGGCGGTGCTCGGGGTCGTCGTAGGTGTTCGCTACTACGGTGCTGTAGCCGGCCGACTCCGCAGTCGCGTCAATGCTCTCGTAGATCGTGGCGAGCGCCAGATCGGTCAGGCGGGGAACCAATACGCCAATCAGTCGTGAGCTTCCGGTCCGGAGCCCGGCGGCGCCTAGATTGCGGTGGTAACCGAGCATGGCAGCGAGCTCGCGCACGCGCCGGACGGTCTCGGTGCTGATCCCCGCGGGGTCGTCGCTGAGCGCCCGGGAGGCGGTGGAGACATGCACCTGGGCGTGACGGGCCACCGTGGCCAGCGTGACGGGCTTGGAGCGCCCGGGTGCGGGTGAATCGGCGATGGTGGTGCCCCCTTCGGGTGTTCCCAGAAGTCTAGAGCCATCCGGTTGAAATCCCATGCAAAGGTTTGCGCCGTTTCCCGAGGCCAGCATGATCATCCAAATTTTAATCGGGAAGAAACCTTGACGAAACAACAGGATTCTAGTGTGATGTACGAAACATTCCCCTCCGCGCAGTGTTGCAACCGGCGCAGCGCAATCGATTGCACTAACCGTCACATGTTCGGACCGATGCTCGACGAAGGAGCCCGATGCTCGATCTCACCGACCAGAGCCAGGAAGCCGCCGAACGACTCGGTGACGGCATCTTGGAACTGGCCAAGTACCGGGAAACGGCCCGGCCCGGCTGGACCAGGGAGGTGTTCAGCGAGGCGTACCGGGAGTCCCGGCAGTGGGTTTCCGAACGGATGGCTGCCGCGGGGCTGGAGGTCCAGGTGGACTCCGCCGGCAATATCGTCGGCCGGCTCGCCGGCACAGATCCCAACGCCCCGGCGCTGGTGACCGGTTCACACACGGACACGGTCGACGGCGGCGGCCGTTTCGACGGCGTCGTGGGGGTGCTCGGCGCGCTGGAAGCCGTGCAGCTGCTTCGGGAATCCGGACAACGGCTCAGCCGCGACCTTCTGGTGGTGGACTTCCTCGGCGAGGAATCCAATGCCTTCGGCCTCAGCTGTCTGGGCAGCAGGGCCATCGCCGGCGAACTAACCCCCGCCGATCTGGACCGGCAGGATTACCGCGGCGTCAGCCTCGGGCAGGCGTACCGGGACTTCGGGCTCAATCCCGGGGCCGTGTTCCAGACACGCTGGGCCCGCACCGCACCGCTCCATGCCTTCATCGAGCTGCACATCGAACAGGGCCCCACGCTGGAACAGCGCCAGCTGCCGCTGGGCATCGTCACCGCGATCACCGGGATCGAGCGGCTCGTCGCAACCTTCACGGGAAGCCCCGACCACGCCGGCACCCGGCCGATGAATGATCGAAAGGACGCCATGGTCGCCGCGGCCGAAGCGGTGCTCTCGGTCCGCCGCGAAGGCTGCGGAGCCCCCAACCACGGGGTCGCCACCACCACCCGAATCGAATCCGAATCGCGGTCGCCCAACGTGGTCCCGTCCCTCGTCCGGATGACCAGCGAAGTCCGGAGCGTCGACAACGCCTGGCTCAGCGGGGTCCGCGGCCGCCTGGCCGAGGAGATCCTGGCCAACGCCCGGAATCTGGGGGTCGACGTCGAGTTCGACTGGACCACCGACAACACCGTGGTTCACGCCCACCCCCGTATCCACGACGTCGCCGCCGCGGCCGCCAACGCCATCGGCATTCCATGGATGCCCATCCCCAGCGGGGCCACCCACGACGCCGTTCACATGGCGGCGCTGGCGCCGATGGGCATGATTTTTGTCCCCTCCAGGGCTGGCAAGAGCCACTGCCCGGAGGAATGGACCGATTTCGCGGACATTGCCACCGGCGTCGGTGCCCTGGCGCAGACGCTGACCCTGCTCGACCGCACCGAGCCGTCCCCCGCAGTTCTGAACTGAATCGACTGGACCTGATAACTGAACAGAACTGACCTGACCTGACCTGAGCTTCACTCACCCAGCAGCACGCCACTCCCTTATCCGCTCGCATCCTCATCCAGCATCGGAGCATCCATGACTACTGCAGAAACTCCCGGGGCCTCCACGGACATCCTCTCGATCGCCAACATCCCCGTCCTGTGGGTTCTGGCCATCGGTGTCTTCGGGGCCATCATTCTCCAATCCGTCATCTACATGCGCGCCGCCAGGAAGGCCGGGCCGGCCGCTGACATTTCCCAGACCGAGTTGAAACAAGCATTCCGTGCCGGGGGCGTGGCGGCGATCGGCCCGTCCCTCGCCGTCGTGCTGGTCAGCATTGCGCTGATGACACTGTTCGGGACGCCCGCGGTGCTGGTCCGGATCGGCCTGGTGGGTTCCGCAGCCACAGAATCCGCATCGGCGAGCCTCGCCGCCACCACCATGGGGGCAACGCTCGGCGGCCCGGGTTACAACCAGAGCGTCTTTGCGGTGGCGTTCATGGCGATGAGCATGTCCGGTGCCATGTGGATGATTTCGACGTTGATCCTCACCCCGATCCTCCGGCGCGGTGATTCGAAACTGCGCAGGGTCAACCCGGCCCTGATGGCGATCGTTCCCGCGGCGGCCCTGATCGGGGCGTTCGCCAGCCTTGGCGTCGCGGAGCTCGGCAAGACCCCCGTGCATATCATCACGGTCATCGTGTCCGCCCTGGTCATGGGCATCTGCCTCGCGCTGGCCAAGAAGTTCGACGTCGCGTGGCTCCGGGAATGGGGACTCGGGATCTCGATCCTGGTTGGCCTGTTCGTCGCCTACGCCGCCCACACGTCCGGCATGGCTGCCTAGGCAGCGAATTCCAGCCATATCCCGTCTCGAAAGGATTGATTTTCATGACTGCTCTCGCTACTGATGCCTCACGCGCCGCGACCCTCCTTGAATTCGACCGCACCACCTCCCGCTGGGGCCAGATCACCATGGGCTCCGCGCTCATCCTCTCGCTCGCGGCTCCGCTCTACCTGGTCCTCTTCGGCGACCTGGGCATCACCTCCGGCCAGGTCTGGACGGCCTTCTTCGCCGTCGCGGCCGCGTTCTTCGTGTTGTGGTTTGTCGAACCCATCACCTACTACCCGGTCCTCGGCCCGGCCGCGATGTACCAGGCCTTTATGATCGGCAACATCGCCAACAAGCTGCTCCCGTCGGCCCTCGTGGCCCAAGCAACCATTGGCGCCAAGGCAGGCACCAAACGCGGCGAGTTTGCGGCCCTCATGGCCATCTGCGGAGCCGCGATGGTGCACGTGTTCTCGATGCTGCTGTTCGTCGGTGTGCTCGGCACCTGGCTGGTCAGCGTCATCCCGGCCGGCGTCGTCGACGTCGCCCGGCTTTACATCTTCCCCAGCATCATCGGCGCGGTTCTGGTCCAGCTCGTCGTCACCATGAAGCAGCCCCGGGTGACGGTTATCGCCGTCGTCGTCGCCGTCGTCGTCCTCTTCGTCTTGGTCCCCGCCGTCCCGGCGCTCGCCAAGCCGGCCACCGGGATCGTGGTCCTGCTGACGGCGACCCTGGCGTGGTTCCTGCGGCCCCGCAAGGACGTGCCCGCCGCCACCCTCGTGAACTAGGCGCATCTGCACCCAGCGAACCAGGCCCGCTGAACCAAGCCCACAGAGCGCCCCGAACCAGACTCCGAACTCCGAACTCTTCCGGAAGGAACACCATGACCACCAGCACTGCCTTGTTTGAACTCACCGACACCCGCCGGGCCGAAATGCACGAGCTTTACCGCCACCTTCACACCCATCCTGAACTCTCCATGCAGGAGACCAACACAGCGGCGTTCATCCAGCAGAAGCTCGACGCGCTGGGGCTGGAAACGTTTATCTGCGGCGGCACCGGCGTCGTCGGGATCCTGCGCAACGGGACTGGACCCGTCGTGGGCTACCGTGCGGACACCGACGGCCTGCCGATGAAGGAAGACACCGGTCTGGAGTTCGCCAGCACCGCCACCGGCACGCTCGCGGACGGCACGGCCGTCCCGGTGATGCACGGCTGCGGCCATGACACCCACATGACCGTCGCCCTGACGGCCGCCCAACTGCTGAGCGAAAACCTGGACGCGTGGTCCGGGACCGTGGTCTTCATCTTCCAGCCCGGCGAGGAAACCGCCGCCGGGGCCAATGCCATGATCGAAAACGGCCTCTGGGACAAGGCCCCGAAGCCGGAAATCATCTACGGGCAGCATGTCTGGCCGGGCCTGTCCGGGACAGTCAACATCAGCAGCGGTACGGCCATGGCCATGGCCGACTCCTGGAAGATCACCGTCCACGGCCGCCAGGCGCACGGCTCCCAGCCGGAACAGTCCATCGACCCGATCGTCCTCGGCGCCCACATGGTGGTGCGGCTGCAGACCATCGTCTCCCGCGAGGTCCACCCGATGAAGTCCGCCGTGGTGACCGTGGGCACCTTCCATGCCGGGCTGAAGGAAAACATCATCCCGGCCACGGCCGAGTTCTCCGTCAACGTCCGGACGTTCGACGTCGACGTCCGCACCCGCGTGCTCGATTCCCTGCGACGCATACTGCACGCCGAAGCGGACGCCTCCGGAGCCCCCGCCCCCGAGATCGAGGAAATCTCCAGCTTCCCGCGGTGCTACAACGACCCCGCCTCCGCTGACGCCCTGATCAGCGAGTTCCAGGCCGCCCTCGGCGAGGACTGCGTCAACGTGGTCCCGCCGGTGATGGGCAGCGAGGACTTCGGGCTCCTCGCCGAGGTGCTGGAGGTACCGTCCGTGTACTGGATGTTCGGTGCCTACACGCAGGAAAGGCTCGACGCCGAGACTCCCCTTCCCGGGAACCACTCCCCGTACTTCGCACCGGACATCGAACCGACCCTGAGCACGGGCCTCCGCGCCGCCTTGACCTCCCTGCTCTCCCGGGTGGGCCGGTCCGGGGCCGCGCTATGACCGAGGCGGCGGCCCGGTCCGGGGCCGGCCCGGCCACACGCCCAGCGGCCTTCGCGGCCGCCGACGGCATCAGCGCGCTGTCCGCCACGGAGCTGACCGCGGCCATCCGGCGTCGGGACATCTCCGCACGGGAGGCCCTCGATGCGCACTTCGCCCGGATCGACGCCGTGAACGGACAGCTCAACGCGGTGGTGACCGAGGACCGCGAGGGTGCTGCGGCGCTGGCCGCGGCCGCCGACGCGCTCACCGCCTCCGGGGCGGAGCTCCCGCCGTTCCACGGCCTGCCCATGACGCACAAGGACACCAACAACACCAAGGGACTGCGGACCACGCAGGGCTCGGTCATCTTCCGGGATTTTGTGCCGGACTTTGATGACCTCATCATCGCCAGGTTCAAGGCGGCCGGGGTGGTCACCACCGGCAAGACCAATGTGCCGGAGTTCGCGGCGGGCTCGCACACCTTCAACGACGTCTTCGGCACCACCGTCAACCCCTACGACACTGCCAAGAGCGCCGGCGGCAGCAGCGGCGGCGCGGCCGCAGCCATCGCGGCCCGCATCCAGCCGCTCAGTGACGGCAGCGACATGGGCGGCTCGCTGCGGATCCCGGCGTCGTTCTGCAACGTGGTGGGGTTCCGGCCGTCGGTGGGCGTGATCCCGGTGGCGCCGACCCGCAACGCGTGGGCCTGGCTCGCCCGGACCGGCACCATGGCCCGCGACGTGGAAGACATTGCCCTGGCCATGGCGGCCGTGGCCGGGCCGGACTCCGCAGTGCCCTACGCCGCTCCGGTGGCGGCCGGGCGATTCACCGAACCGCTGCGGCGCGACCTGACCGGCCTGCGGATTGGCTGGTCGCCGGACTTCGGCCTGGGCGTGCCGGTGGAGAAGGAGGTGCTGCGTGTCCTGGAAAGCCAGCTGCGGATCTTCGAGGATCTCGGCGCCACCGTGGAGGAATCCACGCCGGACCTGCGGGACGCGGATGAAGTGTTCGGCACCACCCGGGCGTTCGATTTTGCCCTGGGCCTGGGTGAGCTGGTGGCCAAGCACCTGGACGTGGTCAAGCCCGAGGTGCGCTGGAACGTGGACAGGGGCCGGGCACTCGGCGGCCAGGACCTGGTCTCCGCAGCCCTCGCCCGGACCCGGCTGGACACCAGCGTGCGGCGCTTCTTCGGCCGGTACGACGTGTTCGCCAGCCCCACCGCGCAGTTGCTGCCCTTTGAGGCGTCCCTGCGGTACCCGACGTCCATCAACGGCGTCGAGTTCGAGACTTACCTGGACTGGATGCGCTCGGCCTGTCTGATCTCGGCGACCGGCATCCCTGCCATCTCGGTCCCGGCAGGGTTCAGCGACGGTGGCCTGCCGGTGGGGCTGCAGCTGGCCATGAACCACGGGCAGGATTTCGAGCTGCTCCAGGTGGCCTACGGCTTCGAGCAGGCCACCGGCCACGCGAGGCGGGAGCCGGCGGTGGGGTGAAGGGACGGCGGGAATCGCGGTGGCGGCCTGCGTGGGCGCCAACGTCGCCACCCAGATGCTGTTCGGGCATGCGGCACGACGGCGGAGCGCACCCCGCCGCTGACCGCGGACGCGGGCATAAGTGGCGGTGGGGCCGCTGAAGCTGAACGGCAGCCGGGCACACGAAAAGCCCGGGAGCCCCAGGACTCCCGGGCCATTTCGGGTTCTGCGGTGGCTATTTGAGGAGTTCGCAGATGTCGACGGCCTTGCCCGCGGTCGCGTCGACGTTGCTCACGTTGTTGGTCTTCGGTGAGTCAACCTGGAGCACAACCCGTCCGGTGTACTGGTAGGCCCCGGCCCCACCCTCATCTGCGGGCCTGTCCGTCGAGAAGTAGACAAATCCGTTTTGGCCGGTGAGGGTGAGCGTATAGGTCTTTCCGTCCGGGTTCAGGACGTACCTGGCCACGGAACCGGACGTCTTCACCGTGTACGTCTTGCCGTTCTCTTCATTGGACCAGGTGAGGATGACTCCGGTGCCAACCTGGTAGACGTTGCCGTTGCTGAGTTCAATCACCCTGATGTTGCCGCCCGTCGCCGCGAGACCAAGGTCAAAGTCTCCGCACGACTCCGCTGCCGGGATGACTACATCCGGATCGGTGTGATAAGCGCTCGCGGGCGAAGCGGCGAGAAGCACGGCTGCTGTTGCAGCCAGCGGCGCGATCCAGCGGGACTTTTTTTGCTAACATGGGTATCTTCTCCATTTAGTACGGCGAAACGCATCACCCATCCGGGCGGAGACCATGCGTGGCAAATAGTCACGGGCGAACCCTGACGGCGGCACTCCTGCGGCCCCACGTAGGGCCGGTTTTTGGATGCACCGGCGCGCTCGCCCGAACGTACTAAGCCCCCTGAGCTTCCGCCCGAGTAGTGGGTACTCGTTAGTTCCCCCCGGGGTACCCGCCCCGATTGAGGTCAACCCGAACCCCGTTTACATCCGGCCCGCCGAGGGCCAGAATTAGTCCCGCCCAGCCACTGGCTCAGCAGCGCGCTGGCACTTCCGTCCATACGGTCAAGCCACGTCTCGAGGGAGTGTCATGAGTTCTGATTCTCCGGCTTCACCGAGCGCTCCACGGAGCGCCTCACCGAACGTTTCACGGCGCGCCACCACCCTCGCGTCCGTCCCGTCGCAGGAGCGGATCAACACCTTCCTCCGCGACTCCGTCTACGCCCGGCGCCAGCATGAGCCGGGAATCTGCGACCTCGCCCTCGGCAACCCGCACGAGATGCCGCCGGCCGCCTATGTTGCAACCCTGCGGGACGCGCTGACGCCCCGGAACGAGCAGTGGTTTGCGTACAAAACCAACGAGCCGGAGGCGCAGGCCGCGGCGGCCGCCTCCCTGCAGCGCCTGCTCGGGCTGCCCTTCGAACCGGCAGACATCCACCTCACCACGGGCGGCTTCACAGCGATCCCGCTGGCGCTGAAGGCCGTCGCCGACCCCGGCGACGAGGTCATCTTCACCCTGCCGCCCTGGTTCTTCTACGAACCGCTGGTGATCGAGGCCGGGCTGGTGCCGGTCAAGATCCGCTGCGACGCCGAGACGTTCGACGTCGATCTGGCGGCTTTGGGGGCGGCCATCACCCCGCGCACCCGGGTGGTGATCGTCAACACGCCCAACAATCCGACCGGCCGGATCTACCCGCCGTCGCTCCTGAAGGATCTGGCCGCCATGCTGGAGGGGGCCTCGCGCAGCAACGGGCGGCGGGTCTACCTGCTCTCCGACGAGCCCTACAACCGGATCGTGTACGACGGCGCCCGGTTCCACAGCCCCGCCGAATACTATCCCTACACGCTGCTGGCCTACTCCTACGGTAAAACCCATCTGGCGCCCGGCCAGCGGATCGGCTACCTGGCGCTGCCGCCCGCCATGCCGGACCGCGACCCGCTGCGGGAGGCGATCAGCGCCCTGCAGATGGCGATGGGCTGGATCTACCCCAACGCCCTGCTGCAGCACGCGCTGCCGCGGCTGGAGGAGTTCTCGATTGACGTCGGGGAGCTGCAGCGCAAACGCGACCTGCTGGTGGACGCTCTGACCGGCCTGGGGTACCAGGTGACGCGGCCGGAGGGGGCGTTCTACCTGTTTGTCCGCACCCCGGCCGACGACGACGAGCAGTTCACCGCCGCCCTCGCGGACCAGGGCGTCTTTGTGCTGCCGGGCACCCTGTTCGAGACCCCGGGCTATTTCCGGATCTCACTCACCGCGAGCGAGGACATGATCCAGCGGGCCCTGCCGGTCTTCGCTGCGGCGATCCAGCACTTCCCCCAAGTAGCTGGCAGTTAAAGCCGTTATGAGCCCTCAAAACGGCCCCTGCTGCCAGTTAGTTGGGTAGCGCGGCCGCAACACCCGCGCCTGATCCTCAGTAGTTGCGCCGGTGCTTGAGCCTGGGAATGGTGACGGCGAAGACCGCGGCGGCAGCGAAGCCGAGGACGCCGGTGGCGGCCACCCCGGCCCCGAGCGAGGCCACGGCGGTCACGCCTGAGAGCAGCACCGGGCCGCCGGTGGCCCCGGCGTCGGCCATGAACCGCCAGATGCCCAGGAACTGGCCGCGGCCGTTGTCGGGTGAGAAGTCTGCCCCCAGCGTCATGTTCAGGCCCGAACTGATGCCGTTGCCGAAGCCGATCAGGAGCGCCGCGAGCAGCAGCCCTACGAAGCCGGTGCTGAGCGGGATCAGCAGCATGGCCGTGCCCATGATGAGCGTCGACGGGATGGCCACCCATTGCCGGCCCTTGCGGTCCATCAGCTTCCCGGCCGGATAGAACACCAGCATGTCAATGGCGCCGGAAAGCCCGTAGATCAGCGAGGCCTGCGTCGCGTCCATCCCGAGGTGCTCGGCCCACAGCGGGATCACCACCTGCCGGGACGCGCGCAGCGCACTGAGCAGCAGCACCCCCATCTTCACGGACAGGAACACCCCGGCGTGGGAGACGGCGATGCTGCGCAGCGTCGCCTGCTGGACGGGGACGCCATCGTCCGCCGCGGGTTTGGCCACCAGGTCCGGGATGCGCACGGACACGACGGCGGCCGCCGCCATCGCGACGACGCCCACCCAGTAGGCGCCGGTGATGCCCGCGAACTGCATCGCGGCCGCGCCGATGAACGGCCCGATGAAGATGCCGATCCGGTTGACGCCGCCCAGCGTGGACAGGGCGCGGGCCCGGAGGATCACCGGCACCGCCTCGGTCAGGTACTTCTGCCGGGCCAGGCTGAAGACGCTCGCGGCCATCCCGACCACCAGCATCGCCGCCGCGAGCAGCCACAGCCCGCCCGGGACCAGCGGGGACAGGGCCGCGGCGGCCAGTGCGACGGCGCTGGCCGCCGCGGCGCCCACGATCGCCCAGCGTTCGCCGAACTTCAGGGTAATGAGCGAGGCGGGCAGGTTGAAGAACCAGGAGCCGAGGCCGATCAGGGTGACCACCAGGGCGGCGACGGCCACCGACGCGCCGAGGTCGCGGGCGGACAGCGCCACGACCGGAAGGATCGCTCCCTCGCCGATACTGAACAGCAGCGCCGGTCCGAAGGCGGGAACGGCGATGCCGCGGAGGCTGAAGGGGGCGGTGTGTGTGGTGGTCATCCCCTTCATCCTAGGCCGGGCTGCGGGCCCGCAGGCTCAGGCGTCGAAGTGCGTGCGGACTTCCGTTGCGCTGAGATTCCGCAGGACATCGGCGGCGACGTCGCGGAGCTTCTGGTTCCGGTTGCTGGACACCCGGGTGAGGATGCCCATGGCTTCCTCCTGGGAGCAGCGGTTCTGGGCCATCATCACGCCGCAGGCCAGGTCGATCGACGTGCGGTGCTCCATGGCGGCCTTCAGGTCCTCGGCCCGGGACTGGGCGGTCCCGATCCGCACAGCCAGGCGGACGGAACGTTCTGCGAGGTCGGCAAATCCGGAGGCTTCGGCAATGATTTCCTCGGTGAACATATCGGTCTTGGCGCCGAAGAAGTTCAGGGCCGCGGCCGCGTCCTCGCCGATTTTCAGGGGCACGCCCAGGGTGCTGCGGACGCCCTGGGTGGCGAGCTCGCGCTGGTACTCCGGCCAGCGCGGATCGGTGTGGACGTCCGCCAGCAGGACCACGGAGCCTGTCCGCAGGGCCTCGATGCACGGGCCGTCGCCGAGGCTTTGTTCGATGCGGTCCAGTTTGAGGGCCCGGGGGCTGCTTCCCGCTACGGTGGCGGTCTTTTTCCGGCGCTGCAGCGTCACGCCGCATTCGATCTCGGCGCCGGCGGCGTGGCTGAGCGTGGCCGCAGAGAATTCAGCGAGGCGGCCGAGGAAGTCCTCGACGTTTTCCGTTCCCATCAGGAGGTCCTGCAGTTGCAGGGCGGCTTCATCCCCGAGGTTGTTGGTCATGCCCTAATCTAAGCCGGTCCCCGGCGCGAAACAACTTGACTGCCGAGCGGTAGCGTGAAGCTTCGCGAGGGCCCGCGTGATGATACGCGGCTCCTCTGGTGTCTGCGGAAGTCTCATGTCGGAACAGGTGTGGCGGCAGAGGAATAATCACCCTTTCTTCCTATGGCACGGCGGTCGCCTGATGGACGCCGCAGAGACCCTGCACCAGGATGAAGCCGTCCTCGTGGCCACAGCCGCCCGGACCAGCTGGACACAATGGTGGAGCTTTTGGGGGGAAGAAGCTGGCTCGAAAGGCCGTCCGACCTCCCGGCTATTCGCCATTACTCGCACTCCCGCACCCGGTATCATGCGCAATGGAACTGTGACATCGACGTGTACTGCAGGTTTCCCGGGATGGAAGCCTCCCCCGATATAGCCTTCGGCGCGCTCTGGCACGACAGGCACTATCTGGTCATGGCGGCCAGGGGCGTGCCCGTTCCTTCCATCCCCGCAGCGGTGATCTTTCCGGCCCTCCACAGCTTCCGTGCCATGGATGATCTTCGTCATCAGCGCGAGTACTCAGGTTTGCTCCAGCGGGTGGCTACCAGCATGCATCAGGAGATCGTCGATCTAAGCGCAGAGCTACATGCGACGCCGGCCCTGAACCCGCTCCTGGACGACCCAGGCAGGGCAGACCTGCTGATCCGGCCTGTGGCTGTCAGCGAGGAGTGGCGCTACCGGACAACGGTGCAAGGCCCCGGCACGGCCTGCCTGGTCGCCCTCCTGGAAAGCCCCTGTCGATCCAAACCGAGAGTGCTCGCTCGGGCGGTCTTCCCTCCCGGCAGAGCTTACGGCACGACGACCTCTACCTTGACGACTCCGTTACCGGGCTGCTGCAGGCCCACGTTGCGCGCTGGCGCCGCGGACTGGCCGGCCTTCCGGCAGCAGCACGGAAGGTCAGGGCATCGCGCGAGCAGTAATGCTCTGGCCTAAACGTACCCGTCCACAATCGCAGCCGCGATCTCCCGGTAGGCGCGCCGGGTGTCCGGGCGCAGCACATCCAAGGTGACCAGGTCGCCGTCGGCCACGCCGCGGTCGTGCGGGACCGCGATCAGCTGGCGGCAGATCCCGGACAGGTGGTCCTCGATCGCGTCCTTGTCCACCCGGGAGGAGACCTCGTCCTTGTCCGTGATCACGACGACGGCGTTTCGCGCCAGTTCCTCGTAGCCGTGGCTGGCCAGCCAGTGCAGCGTGCTCCGCGCCCGCTTGGCGCCGCTGACGGCGTAGCCGGCGGCGATGATGAGGTTGTCCGCGGACTGCAGGATGCCGCTCATGGCGTTGTGGGTAACGCCGGTGCCGTAGTCGGTGAGCGCCACCGAGTAGTAGCCGGAGATGAGCTTGCGGATCCGCAGGTACTCCTCGGCCGTCAGCGAGTCCGAAACCTCGGGGGCCTGTTCGCCGGCGATCAGGTGGAGCCTGCCGGCGTGGTGCATATAGCGTGCGAGGTCCGTGAGGGTGTCGACGGACTCGATGTTCCGCAGCAGGTCTGTGATGGTGCGCGGGCTTGCCTGCTGGTAGATGCCCTCGCCGAGGGCGCGCTCCACGAGGTCGCCGGAGTCCGGGTTCGCGTCGATGGCGCAGGGCGGGTCGCCACGGAATTCCGCCATGGTGAGGCCGACGCCGACCGTGGTGGAGGTCTTGCCGATGCCGCCTTTGAGGCTCAGGACGGCGGTGTTGTAGCTGCCCTGGAGCTGGCGGGAGATGCGCCGGGCGAGTTCGTCCTCTTCGCGCTGGCGTGCGCTCGGACCGAGATTAATTCCGCCGCCGGTCATCTGGTACAGGGCACCGCGGAAGCCCCCCCACCGGCTTTGGCTTCTGCTCGCGGACGAAGAGCCCGGGTGAACTGATGAAGTCGGGAACCGGGGCGGTCGCCAGGGCGGCCGACCGGGTGGCGGTACGGGTCGAGCGGCCCGGCTGGGCGGGGACGGCGGGTGCGGTGACGGGGGCGGCGGGAACATCCGCAGACTTGGTGCCCTTGGTGGCGGACCCTGCGGGAACGAGCGCCGGAGCGTCGGGCGTGTCCGCGGCATCCGCGGCGGCGGCGGCCTCGGCCCAGGAACTGCTGCGGACAGTCCGCGCAGGTTCGCTGCCGACTTCGTTGGGCGTGATGATCGGCATGGTTCCTGTCCAGGCGTCGGGGTCCTCGCCGCGGCGGCGGTAGCGCCGCAGGGGCACCTCCGGTTGCTCCGCGTCGACGGCAGCGTTGACTGCTTGATTGTCCACCGGTTTGGGCATGATTGTTCCCCCAGGGCTCACAGAGCAGTCCGCTGCTGTGCTCGTTTGAATTGGTCCAAACAGCAATTCTAGTGGTGTGTCTCCAAAATAATCTATGAGACTTCCGTTAAACTGAAGGTATGTCGAATCCAGCTCCTGCTTTGGTGGTCTCCGATGGTCAGCGTGCCGCGTTGGAGGTGCTGTCGAAATCGCAGACGGCGTCCCATCGTGAGGTGCAGCGGGCACAGGTCTTGTTGTTGGCCGCGGAGGGGCCGGCCAATGAATCGATCGCGAAGGTCGCCGGGACAAGCCCGGGGACGGTGCGTGCGTGGCGGGCCCGGTTCGAGGATGAGGGCCTGGCGAAGCTGGGGAAGGTCCGTGCCGGGCGGGGCCGTAAGCCCTCGATTCCGCAGTCGAAGATCGATGAGATCGTTGAGCTGACGCGGAACTCCAGGCCGGAAGGGCATACGCACTGGTCGGTGCGGACCATGGCCGCGAAGGTCGGGGTGTCCCCGGCGCAGGTGCAGCGGATCTGGGCCGCGCGGGGGCTGAAGCCGCACCGGGTGGAGGCGTTCAAGCTTTCCACCGATCCGCGGTTCGAGGAGAAACTCATCGATGTGGTGGGCCTGTATCTGAACCCGCCGGAGCAGGCGATCGTGTTGTGCATGGATGAGAAGTCCTCGATCCAGGCCCTGGACCGGACCCAGCCGTCACTGCCGATGAAGAAGGGCCGGGGCGAAACGATGACCCATGACTACAAGCGCAACGGCACGACCACCCTGTTCGCCGCCCTCGATGTGGCCACCGGCAAGGTCATCGGTTCCTGTCTGCCCAAACACCGGCACAACGAGTTCCTGACGTTCCTGAAGACACTCGAGAGGGAAGTCCCGGACGGACTGGAGGTGCACCTGATACTGGACAACTACGCGACACACAAACATGCCAACGTGAAGGCCTGGCTGGAGAAACATCCCCGGTTCCACCTGCATTTCACGCCCACCTCCTCGTCCTGGCTGAACCTGGTCGAGCGGTGGTTCCGGGAACTGACGGACAAGGCCCTGCGGCGCGGAGCGTTCCACTCAGTCCCGGACCTGATCACGGCGATCGAGGGATACCTCGCCGCCCACAACGATGAGCCCAAGCCCTTGGTGTGGACGGCGACAGCGGAATCCATCCTCGAAAAAGTCGCCCGCGGCCGCGTCGCACTCCAAACCGTCAAGCAAAACTGAGACACACCACTAGGCGCAGGCTTGCACACTCGCTGACCAGCGCAGCAGCACACGCCGCGCCTGCCGACGCGATGAGCTAGTTCAGGGGGCATTCCGAGGTCTAATCGGTAACCCGACGTTTTCGACGGCACTCCCCCGCTGACGGCCGCAGCCAGGCAAGCTGCAGCTAACGGGCCAGCGCCAGGGCAACTATGCAGACGGTCGCGACGGCCAGGACTGCCAGGCCCAGGTACGCCGGCCACGTCGGCTTGGAGCGATGCGGGTTGATGTCGTTGTACGCCATGCCTAGAGGCCCTCGGGTCCAGCGGCAGGAGCCGGGCGTCGACGCCGGGAGCGCATCACCAGGTAGACGCCGGCGGCAAGAAATAGCAGGCTGCCGAGCAAAATGCACAGCGCAAGGACGTAGTCGAGCAATGACACAGGTGAGACCTCCTGAGGGCAGCGGCATCATTGACTCGAGCCGTGGGATCCCCATTCTCCGGGCGAGCTGAGCGCTGGCGGAATTGGACCCTAGGTTGCGGATCCCCCACGAGGTTACTCAGGGACCCCCGGAGTTGTCCATTCGACGCGCGGCAGGACATCCCCGCAGCTCAGTGGTGCGCCCGCGTCTCCTGCAGCCGGGTAATGAACCATCGTGACTGCTCCGGGCCGTAGGGAAGGATCGGGATGGCCTTGGTGGCGTCGTCGGGGGTTTCCCGTGTGGCTTGGGTGGCCTGCCGCACTGCGGTGCTCATGGTGTTGGCCATGGTCTTGACGAACTGGTCGCTGCAAGGCTCCCCGTGGCCGGGGATCAGGAATTCATACCGGTGGCGCAGCGCGGACAGGTGCCGGAGGGCGCCCGCCCACTCCTCCGGGTACGAGTCCTCAAACGAAGGGTGCGAACCCTGCTCCACGAGGTCACCGGCGTACAGCGTCGTGCCTGTCCCAACGAGGAGGTCCCCGTCGGTGTGGCCGCGGCCCAGGTAGAAGAGCGTGACGGCCTGCCCGCCGAGGTCCACCAGGACCGGCTGGTCCTGGACAATCGCGTTCGGCACGACGAGTTCGACGTCGCTGCCTTCACGGGCGGCCATTTCCGGTTCCTCGGCGGCCACGGCCCGGCGCTGGCTGTCCCCGTTTTCTTCGATTTCCGCGGCGCAGTTCTCGTGCGCCCAGAACTCTGTCACGCCCTCGTCAGCAAAGACAGCGTTGCCGAAAAAGTGGTCGTAGTGCGCATGGGTGTTGACGACGATGAGGGGAAGATCGGTCTTCTCCCGGACGGCGGCCAGGATCTCGCGTCCCTGCCGGGGACCGCCACCGGTGTCGACCACCATGGCGCGTTCGGCGCCGACCACCAGGCCTGTGTTCAGCAGGGATCCCTGGGTTGTCAGAACGTAGTTGTCCGGACCGACCTCGGACCATCGTGACATGAAATCTCCATATTCCAACGCTGTTCAGCGCCTTTGGTGTTGCGATGTTCAGGCCTCGATTGTACCCAGCGGCAGGCAGCTGGGAGGGAACCCACGCCCCACGTGCGCCCTCCCCGCAAGGTTCGGCTACTCCGGCAGGATCCCCGAGCGGCTCAGCAGCGCCCGTGTCTTGGGGTGCTGCGGGGCAGTGAAGAGAACGCTCGGTGGTCCCTGTTCCACAATCACGCCCTGGTCCATCACGACGATCCGGTCTGCGATGTCCCGCGCGAATGGCAACCCGCTGCTTCTGCCCGCCGGAGAGCTTGCTGGGATAGTTCTCCATCTTGTCGCCCAGGCCCACCATTTCGAGGGTGGGAACGGCGATGGCCCGGGCCTCCTGCGCCGAAAGCTTTTTGACGTCCCGGAGGGGCGCCATGACATTGCCCAGCGCGGTTTTGTTCAGGAACAGGTTGAAGTGCTGGAACACAAAGCCGATGTCGGTGCGTTTCTGAGCGGTGACGCTCGCTTTTTCTGCAACCAACTCGCCGTTGCGTTCCTCATAGCCGATCAGGTGCCCCTTGACGTAAATCCGGCCGGCGTCGATGGTCTCGAGCTTGTTGATGCAACGCAGCAGCGTGCTCTTGCCGGATCCGCTGGAGCCCAGAATGGCGATGGTCTCGCCGCGGTGGACCACAAGGTCCACCCCTTTGAGCACTTCCACCCTTTTCTGCACGTGCACCTGGCCCCTGAGCCGCTGCCACATTGTGGGCTTCGTATCCGAGACGAAGGTCTTGTGGACGTCGCGGACGTCGATGATCGTCTCGTCAGCCATTGGCCCGTGCCTTTCGTTCCAGCACTACCACAACGCGCGAGAGTGGAAGGCTGATGATCAGATAAAGAATGGCGGCTGCAGTATAGATGGCCGTGGTCTGGAAGGTTTGGCTGTTGAGGATGTTTGCGGTCTTCAGGATCTCGGTCACGGCAATCACCGAAGTCAGTGCCGTGTCTTTGATCATGGCGATGAAGTAGTTGCCGATTGGCCCCATCGAGACCACGAATGACTGGGGAATGACCACCTTCCACAAGGTCTTTCCGGGCGTGTAGCCGAGGGACAGCGCGGCCTCGGTTTGGCCGTGCTCCACGGACAGGATGGCGGAGCGGAAGACTTCGGAAAGGTAGGCGGCGTAATTGAGCCCGCGCCCGAGGATGCCTGCCGGGACCGGCTCGATGCTGACGCCGATGCTGGGAAGTACAAAGAAGATGTAGACCAGCTGGACCAGCAGCGGGGTGCCGCGGATGACCTCTAGATAGACGGTAGCGATGGCGCGGAGGATTTTGAGTGAGGAAATGCGCGCCAACGCGATGAGCAGCCCCAGGACCAGCGCCAGCGCCATCGCGCCAAGGGCCAGTTGTACGACGACGGGTACGGCCTGCAGAAGCGCCGGGAACACGGCCAGGGTGTTTTTGATGAAGTCCACTTGGAGTCCCGAAGTAAGGTGGGGCAGGGCCGGCAGGCTGCTGCCGGAAAGCGGATGCCCGCCGGCCCTGAGTGTTGCTGGAACTTACTTGGCCACGTTCGCTTCGCCGAGACCGTACTTTTTAAGGATTTCGAGATACTTGGGGCTCTTCTTGAGCTCAGCCAGGCCCGAGTTCAGGTCCGCAAGCAGCTGGGTATCGTCCTTGCGCACGCCGGCTCCGATGATGCCCGGGTAGAACGGTTCGTACGGGGCGACCAGCTTCAGCTTGGTGTTCGGTTTCTGGACCAGACTGTAGCCCACCACAGCGCTGTCGGTGAAGAAGGCGTCGACCTGCTTGTTTTCCACAGCCGCGAGCAGGGCAGCCTGCGAGTCAATGAGCTTGACCTGGCTGCCCCCCAGGCTGTCGACGAGATCCTTAAACACGGTGCCTGTCTGGGCGCCCAGCACCTTGCCCTTGACGTCGTCGCGTGAGGCCAGGGTCGAATCGGCCGGGACCACCATGGCTTCACCCTCGGTGTACCAGGGATCGGTGAAGTTGATTTCCTTCTTCCGCTCATCGGTGATGTACATGGCGTCGACACTTGCGTCGGCCTTCTTGGCGTTCATTGCCGCGATCAGCGTGGCGTACTCGGAGGTGAAGACCTTGATCTTCCATCCCTTGGCTTCGGCAATGGCGTTGATCATCTCGCCATCGATGCCTTTGAGCTCACCGGACGCCTGGTCGGTGAATGAGAAGGGCGCATCGTTGGATGTCGCGATGGTGATGGTTTTCTGCTGGATGCGCCGCCTGACGAGCCGCACCCGGTGAGGGCAAGGACAGTTGCCACGCCCAAGGGCACGAGGGCGGAGACGATTGCGGAACATTCTTGAAGTCATTCTAAAGGGCCTTTGTTAGGAATGTGTCGGTCGGTTGAAGCGGTCAAGTCGCAGCACGGCGGTGGCCTTGTGGGCTGCCATGCCTTCGGCGTCGGAGATGGTGGTGACGTAGTTGGCCAGGCGCGGGGTCGCGTCCCGTTCCACCCGTTGGAAAGTGAGGGGTTTAAGGAAGCGGGAAACGGAGAGCCCGGCGGAGGACCGGGCGCCTCCGCCCGTGGGCAGCACATGGTTCGTGCCGGCGGAGCCTTTCTCCGAGTAAGCCACCGTGGACCACCGGCCCAGGAAGATGGAGCCGTAGTTCTGCAGGTTTTCATGGTAATAGGAATCGTCCGCGGTCTGGATTTCGAGGTGCTCCGGCGCCAGCCGGTCCATGATCTGGACGGCCGTTTCCCGGTCCTCGGCCACGTAGACGGTGCCGTAGTCCCGCCATGCCGGCCCGGCAATGTCCCTGGTGGGCAGCGTCCGCAGTTGCTGGTCGATGTGCCGGAGAACTGCCTCGCCCAACTCCCGCGAGGTGGTCACGAGGGAGGCCGGTGACTGCGGGCCGTGTTCGGCCTGGCCGAGAAGGTCTGCGGCAACCAGCTCGGCGTCGGCGGTTTCATCGGCGATGACGGCAACCTCGGAGGGGCCGGCCAGGAGATCGATGCCGACGCGCCCGAAGAGCTGCCGCTTGGCTTCGGTGACGTACGCGTTGCCGGCGCCCACCAGGATGTCCGCCGGCTGCTCGTCCAGAAGGCCGAATGCCATAGCGGCCATGGCCTGCACCCCGCCGAGGACGAAGGCCCGGTCCGCGCCGGCCAGGTATGTGGCGTATAGCACGGCTGGGTTTCCGCCGTCGGGCCCCACGGGTGGGGTGCAGGCCATTACGTTGCGGACCCCGGCCACCTTGGCCACGCCGACGGTCATGAAGGCGCTCGCGAGAATGGGGAACCGGCCGGCCGGGAGGTATGCACCCACCCGGCCCACCGGAACGTATTTTTGTCCGGTGAAGACGCCGGGAAGGAGCTCGGTTTCGAAATCAGTGAGCCGTTCGCGCTGCTCCACCGCGAAGAGCCGGGTCCGGTCCGCGCCGGCAATGAGGGCCTCCCGCAGTTCCGGGGAGAGCGAGTCGCCGGTCCGGGCGAGGTCGGCACTGCTGACCTCCAGGTTGCCGCCCTGCCATCCGTCCAGCTGCTGCGCATACCGGACGACGGCGTCCATGCCGTTGGCCTCGATGTCACCGAGCATCTCAGAAACCGTCGCCACCACCTCGGGCAGCCTCTGGGCCGGCACCCCGCCCACGTCCGGACCTTTCAGTGTGACGATGCTCCCCTGAACGTGCGCCGCGTCACGTACCGATAGCTGCATGGGTCAAAGCTAGTACTCCGCAACCCCTCGCACAACGGAAGCTGAAACGGTATATGCCACAGGGCCATCCGATGACAGCAGCGGAGTGTTTCACGCACGTAACGGGGGCCCTTCAGGCGGCATTGAGCCGAGTGAATCCGAGCCGTTCCGAGCCGGACGTAGGTTGCTTCATGACCTTTCCGCGGCGTGGAGGCGCTGAAATTCATGTGGTCGCTGGCTGGCGGCGTCTGCACTTTCGGCGTACTGCGTTACGGCGCCCACTATGACCTGGCCGACCTGGTGCAACGCTGAGGTATTTTACGTATCTGCCACCCGCAGCCTCGCCCTTGGTCCGGTCACCTTGGAGGGACTCACCGCGTCGAAGCTGGTGCTCTATGACGCCTTCGCCGGCTGGCAGGACCCGACGAGGCGGCAGCTCTTGGAGCGCGCCCGGCTCAAAGGACTGAAATTCGATCCGGCGATGAGGTGGAACACGATGATACCGCCCTGGGACCTGTCGCTGCCGGGCCGCCTCCACCTTCGCCCCCCCAAGCAATTGTCAACGGCCCGAGCTTCCCCAAGAACGTCCCTTTTGCCGAGCCGTTGTATGACACTATCGCCCTGATCCAGCGCGAGGGCGCCTTCTTGTCCCCCCACCCGCCAGATGGCCCAGATGGCCGCGCAGACCCTTCTGGCGAAGATCACGCCTGAGCAGACCGTTAAGGCCTCCGCGACCCGCAGCCAGTGATACGCCTAACGCGCCAATGCTATGACCACCCCGACGATGGTCGCGGCGGCCAGCACGGAAAATCCCACGTATGAAAGCACTTGCCGGCGGCGGCGCCGGATCTCGCGTCGGGCCTGCCGTACATATAGTCCACTCATTAGCCCCGCCCTTCAATGGATGCCCCTGGCCCGGTTCTGGCCGACGGGCGCGTTAGGTGGGCGTCCGCTCCTTGGATGAACGCTGACCGCGACGCCACCGCCATCGCCTCCTGCGGCGTCGCCGTGTAGCCTGTGGCTACTTCAGTTGCTTCGTCGTGGACTGGGAGGTTGCTCCCGATGGAATCCGGCACGTCACTGGAGCGGATGGTGTTCTTCAGCGACGCCGTCTTTGCGATCGCGCTGACGCTACTGGCACTGGACCTGAAGCTGCCTGCCGGCATTCCGGCGGAGCAGCTGGACGATGCCCTGGTCGCTGCGCTGCCGCAACTGCTCGCGTATGCGCTTTCATTCCTCATCATCGCCAGGACCTGGATGTCACACCATTCCGACTTCGCACGGATCCGCCGTTTCAATGTGAACCTGGGCCGGCTGAATCTGGCCCTCTTGTTCTTCATCGCCATGCTGCCCGGTCCGACGTCTGTGCTCAGCCAATACGGGGATGACCCACGCCCTGGCCGAGTGTTCTGTACGCCGCCAACATCGCCGCGGTCTACCTGACCATGGCGGCCATCTGGGGGTACGCCAAACATGCAGACCTGATGGAGCGGGAAATGGCACCCGACGGCCACCGGAAGGTATTCAGCATTCGGCTGGCCGGGGCGCTGGTCTTCCTGCTCTCGATTCCGGCGGCGTTTGTCCTCAACGCCTTCACACCGTTCCTGTGGCTGCTGCTGGTGCCAGTGTCATGGCTGACCCACCGGTTCTCGGCGCCGGCATAGGGACCCGCCGGCTTCACACGTCCGAAAGTACACCCCCGGGTTCTCGATCGTGTCGGCGACGAAGCGCGAAGCCGGCGGACGGCGAGCCGATCACCACCCAGGACTCGTCGATGATCCGCCCGACGCCGAGGATTCACACCATCCATTCAAACTCTCACGTGTTGCTGTTGATCCCCACCGGGGGGTCTGCAGCTGACTGCGACGTGTCGATGCTGACCAGAAGTGAGAGCACGTTAGCGACGAAATCCCCGCGAGCTTGGGCCGCGGCAGATGGCCATAAGCGACAGGACAAGCGTGGATGCATCTCGCAACACCTGTCACCGGCTAGAACCCAAGTACGTCTTTGTACCTGCCGACCATTGACTCATGAGTGTAGACGGACGGCAAAGTGACCCTTTCCGCCGCGACCGATGCCGCAATCTCGGCCGACAGGGTCGTAGGGTCCGAGACGTCGGTGAATCTCAGGCACGGAACGAGGTCCGCATCCCACGTTGAATCCTTGGGGACGACGACCGGCAGACCGCACGCAATTGCCTCAAGTACGGCCAACGGGAGGCCTTCCCGTTGAGCATCGCGCACCGGGAAGATGAACGCATCTGAAATGCGCAGAGCTTGCCCCACCCCGGCTTTGTCCAAGTGACCACTGAACACGACACGATCAGCAACACCTGCGGCGGCGGCCTGCGCGCGTAACGTCCTAGATTCGGGCCCGTCACCGACCACCAGTAGCTTTGTGTCGGGGGTACTGGTCACTATCGCTTCAATGACCCGGTCAACGCCCTTCTGGCGGACCAGCCGGGACACAGTGACTACGACAGCATCCTCAGCGCTAAGGCCAAACCGGCTTCGTGCAGCACTATCTGGCAGCAGGTTTGGCGGGGTCACAACACCATTGGCAATGACGGCGAACTCCGTCTTATCCCACGTACGGGAGTATCGGGACTGCTTGAGTTTGCCACCGACTATGTCGCTGACAGGGACCACAGCATCAACGAGCTTGTAGGTACTTCTGTCAACTAGGTCCCAATAGGCCAGGCGCAGCGCCTTCAGTGGCCATAGCCTCGGCTTACCGGCCAATAGTGCTAGTAGCTCAGAGAACGCGGTACCGTGTGCTTGAAAGACGTACCGCGGGGACCTGTTGAAACGGGCCATGCTGCTGGCGCCGGCGCTGACGCTCAGGACGGCGTTGTAGTGGCTGGCCTGCGACCATAGCGCTGTCTTGACCCACCAGGCCGGAGAGTATCGACCAGGCTTGGTACCCGAAATGGTCTTGACATGCACTCCATCAGCTACAAACTGCGCGCCGTGACCGGGCACTGTAGTGGTGAGGACGTGGACCTCTGCCATGGGTGCAAGTCCTGTCGCCAGGTCCCAGGCCACGCCCTCCATGCCACCAGCGCAGCTGTGCATAGGGATTGAGCGAGTAACGATCAAGATTTTCATGGAAGCCCTCATAGATTAATTGCCGCGATCGTATCTGCTGCCTGATATAAATGCGCCAGTCGGCTGCCCCGACCCGAATCAGCGAGCGCGCCCATCACACTTGAGCTTCTTCCCGAACACTTGGCTTAGCGATTCGCAGCTTGGGACTGCCCATGAATCTCATTTCTACCGCCAAGAAGAAGAGCCTAGTGACAAATATCGAGGTGACTAGGCCTACGGGAACCAAAACCAGAAGCGACACCCCGTTGTAGACTCCGAGCCCCAGCGGAGCCATTAAGTATTGATAGATCATCTGTTCGATGGGGGCATGGAGCAAGTAGAGGCTGTATGAGCTGACGCCTATCCACACCAGGACCCGAGCTTCAAGAACCCTGCGCAGCCAACCTGTTTTTCCCAGTGCCATGCTGACGATCAGGGCTGAGGCAGCGATAGAGAGTACGGGATTCACAAGGCCGTAGTTTCGGGTTGTCACGGCGAGAACTGCCGCCACGCCAAAGAACCCCCCGGACACCAAGGTCCACCGCGGCGCAACTGTGCGGCCGAGGACCATAAGTTTCCCACGAGCATGAACAGTGTGTGCACCTAAAGCGCCCACGGCAAAGCACCCGATGAAGTTGAACGACTTGAAGAACCACATTCCGCTGTCTTCCATAGCAACGGAAACGACTGTTGTGGCTGCCAGCACCAGGAGGGTGGAAACAACCGGGTCAACTTTGCGCCAAATGAGCAGCAGGAGCGGGAAAAGGAAGTAGATGTGCCACTCAAGGGCAATCGTCCAAAGTACGTGATTAATGCTCGAACCGTATGCGAAGTCCTGGAACAGAAAAACATGGACGATGGCGGATTCCCAAGTCACAGGTAGCGATGAGTCCCAGTGTGTGCCGGTTTTCTGTGACACAACCGTAAGCGCCAGCAGAACCGAGATCGCCAGAGCGAACCAGTAAGGAATCACGATTCGCCGGAAGCGTCCACGGAAGAATGAGAGTGCGCCGTCACGCAAGCGTCCGCCATTCCGGGCGGGGCTCAGCATGAGCGAAAATCCGGAAACGACGATAAAAACTGTGACGCCGAAGCTGCCAAAGCTCATCCAATAGGTAGCCGCACCAACCGGGCCGTGAATCTCGAAGTCCGGATAAACGGTCAGCCACGCGTGGTGCACAACCACGAACATAGCGGCTAGCGCTCGAACGCCGTCCAGGAAATGCATACGGCTGGGCGCGACGCCCACTCCCCCAATAGTCATGCCCACAATGATAAGTGCTCTCAGTGATCGATCGAGCCGCGAAGTCCTCCGCGAGCCGGTCATGGCCTGACCCGGTGGTCGCTGGAGTAGTACGCGTTCTAGTGGGTTCAGCCGCCTTACAGAGTGTGGTTGGCAAATACGGCCTTCCGAGAATGGTGCGGCATTGGTCAAAGACCCGGCGGATGCGGGACCTTTCGGATCGGGTATGACCTCTCGACGTCGGCAAGGTGCGAGCGGTCCCCCACGGCTTCGTAGACTTTTGCGGTCGATAGTCCCGCCCATCACGGCCTCTCCGTGCCCTTGGACGCCCAAGCCGTCGTCGTGGGTCTTTTCGAGCATATTCACCTAGACGCAGCTACTCGCAGCCTGAGTAGACGGACAGCGCTTGCGTGAGCTTCGCGTTCAGGATCGGTAGGAGGAATTACCAGTGCTTACCCCCAACATCCCCAGCCGGTCAGCGCCGGTTTTGCCGGGGAAATATGCTCAACGACGGGCTACCCATGGTCGAGGCCACGAGTCAACCGGGCACAGGTGGCTGAAGAAATACGGGTCCGCGGAAAACGTTGCGGCGTCCGAACGAACCCTTTGTGCAGCGGCCGAACGGAGTTCGCAGTCTACGCTAGGTGAGACCCAACTCTTCCACGTATGAAAGTTCTAGACGCTGCGATTCGTGCCGTAGACCTGCACGGGGTGGGGAACGCGGGCGATTTTGTTCTGAACATCATCTGATCCGCCCGCATTGGGCTCGTGCAGCATGAATCCCATGAGCAGGCCGAGAAATATGACCGTCCTAATGTCCCCGTAAAATGTCACTGCGTCTGCCATGCCATGGATCCAAGTCCACAGAAAGGCAGCTAAGCTCCACCCCCAAGCCGCAGACACTGGCGAGGGAGTGGAACCCATCCTTTTGAAATGTCCCGTCACGACGATCGCGATCAAAGCGCAGAGCAGGAGGGCACCCACTATGCCGTTGTCCGCCCAGGTCGCTATGACTATGTTGTGCGGAGGAAAGTACCGACCCAGAGCTCCTCCACTGAAAGCATAGAAGTTCTCACCCCAGCCGCCGAAGCCCAGTCCAAGCCATGGGGATGAGGCGAACAAAGCCCCAGCTACATCCCAGATGATTACCCGCGTCCCCAAGGAGAGCGAAGAGTTGGAGGCCAATTCGACGGGAATCATAGCGTCAACCAAAGCTTGAACGAGCATCGCGGCTGGATACGCCAGCAATAGGAACGGAAGAATGTAAGGTCGCCCACGTGGCCGAGCTAGGTGCGTACCCACCCACGCAAGGGCGGGCATTGCGATCAGTAGGACCAAGCCAGTCTTCGACCCAGTGAAGCAAACCGCGACAGCAGACACCACCGCGGTCAGCAAGAAAAACTTTGACCGATACCGCTTGTACACGCAGACAAATGCACACGCTGAAACCCCGAGGAACATCGAGGCGGTGTTGGCGTTTAGCCAAAGGCCGCCCGCCTTGAGCGGGTCAAAGACGTTATCGGGAGAACCTGAAAAGAAGTTGCGCATCTTGTCCGATCCGATGAGTAACTCAGCGGCTGGACTCTTTAGAAACGCCTCTTCCAAGGACGGTAGCAACCTGAAGGCGATAACGAGGATCGATTCAACAAGAACCCCGACCGACAGCCATCTGAAGGTCGTTGTCAGTCCCTTCGGATCCTCCTTAAGAACGTACGCTGCGTGAAGCGCAATTGTGACGAGAGAAAGAACCTGAACAGCAGCGATGACAGCGAAGTTTGGGAGTGGGGACCAGAGTGCCGCTACGAGGGTAACTGCGGACATCACGAGCAGCACTTGGACATAAACCGACGAAAATCGAGGTCTTTCGCGCAGCAGCATCACGAGCGCACAGACTGCCACCCATATCTGAAAAAGTGAAGCCGATTCGATTAGACCCGGCACCACGAGCTGCGGGACAGCCAAAAGTGCAATGACCGATAGTCGTGCCCTCAGCGGCATCTGGAAAAGCGCCAGACCTCCCATTACCGCAACAACGATTCCTGTTGCCAGCAGCATGACGCCATCGACAGTTGCCGCGCTTACAGAATGCAACATCAACTGCGTTTACTGCGGGATTGGGCGAACTGGAAGACAAATGATCCGGTGGCCATCTTGCTAACCAACCTACCTATCTTCCCGAACTGGTAACGGATGAGCAGACCTCCGCCACCCGATATTTTGGCGCCGCCCCCTGCATACCTGACCCCATCGACCAGTGTCGAGGTTACACGCCCGCCTCGGCCTGTGGCTCGGCGCTTGCTGGACCCCGGTAGATTCCCCATGCCTCAATGATAAGGGCGGCAACGGTCCCTAAGATGAACATGGGCTGAGTCGAAGAAGTCTTCTAACGCACCCAACGTTCCGTCAGCGGAATCGAAAGGTGTAACCCAGGGTCGGAAACACCACGTACGCTCAGCTTGGACGGACTGCCTCTGATGTTCGTCATCACGGTTACATGTGTCCTTGAAATCGCAACGGAATCACATATCCGCCAGAACCACCCCGGGATTGGCCATCGCGTCGGCGACGTAGCGGAGGAAGCCCCCGGCAGTGCCTCCGTCGCACACCCGGTGGTCGAACGTGAGGGTCAGCTCGGTGACCTTGCGGACGGCGAGCTCGCCGCCGACCACCCACGGCTTGTCGATGATCCGCCCGACGCCCAGGATTCCCACCTCGGGGTGGTTGATGATCGCGGCCGAACCGTCCACCCCGAACACGCCGTAGTTGTTCAGCGTGAAGGTGCCGCTGCCCAGCTCCGCAGGGGTCGCCTTACCCTCCCGCACGACGGCGGTGAGCCGGCGGATCTCGGCGTCCAGTTCGCGGGCGCTGAGCTTGTCCGCGTTGCGCACTGAGGGCACCATCAGGCCGCGGTCGGTCTGCGCCGCAAAGCCGAGGTTGATGCCGTCGAAGGCTACGATCTCCTGGCTGGACCCGCCCGCTGCGTCCTCGGTGGTCACGATCCCAGGACTCCGGATATCGCGATTTAATGCCTCGGAGCCGGCGCCTTGGATTTGACCTCGTATTTGAGGATGAGGTCGGTCCCGGGGTAACGCGTCGCGGTTTGGGTGAGGTGTTCGCAGAGTTCGGCGATCGCAGTGGTTTTTGCCTTCGTGGGCAGCGGGTCCAAGCTGATCGTCAGGATGCCGGGGACGGTGGGGTCAATGTTTCCTGACTGGCTGAAGGCCTGGCGGATGAGGGCGTGGGCTTCATCGGCACTGCGCTTGTAGCCGGTGTTCGTGCGGATCTCCCGGGCGAGGGTCATCATCGTGTTGTAGGCGCCCATGCGGATGCCGTGGTGGATGAATTTCGTCTCGGTGTCCAGGACCTGTTGGCCGGGGGCGAGGTCGCCGAGGCGGATCCTGGCAGGGAGCTCGGCGTGGGCCGTTTCGGCCTGGGTGAGGGCTGTTTCCGCGTCCCAGAAGGGTGCCTTCAGCTGGTTGATCATCGCATTGGTGACCATGAGCTCCTCGGTGTCGGGCGGCGGGGTCTTCAACACGAGTTCGGCGGCATCAACGGTCGCGGTGACCTCGGCGTGGTGTTTCCGTGCTGCCACAACCCGTTGGTAGGCCTTGGCCTTGGCGGGGTTGGGGACCATCCGCTCCGGATCATCATCAGCGCTGGTGTAGGAGTCGTGGGAGTCCAGGTCGAAGTGCATGCGGGCGTAGCGGAACTGGTTTTCCTGCCGCCACCGGTTCCCCATCCGGTGGATCGCCTCCCCGGCCGGGACCGTGTGGTCGGTGGTGAGGATATGAATCTGACGGGTGCCACCACCGGACGCGGCCACGATGCGGGTGATCTGGCGGATCCGGAACACCTCCCCGGTCTTCGCAGTGGTGGTCAGGGGCAGGTCAACGAGCATGTCCGCTGCGGAGAAGGTGCGGGTTTCCCCGTGCTCGTCGGCGTGGGTGATCTCGGTAAACAGGGCCTCGTCAACGTCGTCGGTTTTGCCTTTCCGCCAGGTCAACACATCAAAACCCTGCTCCTTCATGTGTTGGAAGAGGGCCGGGGACCAGCCGCCGCGGTCAAAGCCGACCAGCACCCGCCGCTCATCGCCGATGATGTCCCGCAGCTTCGGCAACAGGGCGCGCAGTTCCCCGGCCAGGGAAGCGCCGGGGGCCGCCATGACCAGGAACACCGGGGATCCGTTGGCGTCAGAGACCCAGGTTTCCTCCGTCGCCGGGACCGGGAACTTCAACCGGGTGGAGTAGAGCTTCCCGATCTTCTTCGTGCCCTGGTAGGCGCGCACATGCCCATCCACATAGAGGACCGCGGCCAAGTTTTCTCCACCATTCTCCCCGCCCGGGCCCACGTTGCCCAAGTGGTGGGCGGCCAGGGCCGCAATCAAATCCTGCGCCTTCCCTGTCTCGGCGAGTTGGGCGATGCGCCGGCGGATCGTCTTCACTTCCGGGGCCCGATCCAACCCCAAGACCCGGCCCAGGTCCTCCGGGTTGAAGCGGGTGGCGCCCTCCGCCCGGGCCTCCCCGGCCAAGGCCCGCAACACCGAGTCGATCAGGATCGTTTCCAGACCGTAGAACCCGTTCGGCAACGCCCCGTAGGTGGCTTTCGCACAGGCCAGAAGGCCGGTGGCCTCCAGTGCGGGGAAGGCCAGGAACAACCCAGCATGCGGGACCCGTGCCGCCGGGGCAAACACCGGTTCAGCGCATTCGGCCAGGCCGGCTGCGGTGCGCTCACTGGTGCGTGGCACGGGGGCTGGCAGGATCGGCAATTCCGGCTGCACCACAACAGCCGACACCGGCGTTTCCGGCTCACTGGCACCGGGTGCTGTTGCTTCTATTGCGTCTTTGGTGGCCTGTTCAATGGCTTGTTCGGCGGCGAGTTTCAGGGCCCGGCGGACACTGAATTCCGAGACCCCCACAGCATCCCCGACGGCCTGCTGGGACAGGCCGGTGGCGCGCAGTTCCACGATCTGGTTGATGACATCGGCACTGAGCCGGGATGCCTTCTTGGGGCCCTTCTTTTCCGGCACCAGGGCCACGATGCCGCCGTCGGCCAGCAACTGACCCCACGCCCACACCGTGCCGGGCGTGACCGAGAAAGCTGCTGCGATCTCACCCAGCGGGGCAGCCTTGAGCTGTACCAGCTTCACTGCTGCCCAGCGGCGTGCGGTTTCGTCGCCGCCATCCCAGGCAAACGATATCTGGCCATGCAGGTACACGGCCCCGCCACCGCTGGCATCCTTCACCACCGAACCCGCCAACCCCAACGGCACGGCATCCGAAACCATCGCCACGGGAAGAGGTGGCTGAGCAGTCATAAGACTCATCATTCCACCCTTCTCAACGACACAGATTCTATGATCTATTATATCGAAGAATGGGTGAAGTTAACAGCCCTCACCAAGCAAAAACACCGAAAAATCAACAAACCCGCAAAACCGCCACCCGACCATGACCAGAGTCCTGGATCCGGGTGTTCAGCTCCGGGAACTTCTTGAGCCCTGCGGTGACAAAGCGGGCAATGAAGGCGAGCAGTCCGGGCGTGTTGTGCGGGTCCGCCTTCTTCAGCGCGGCACGCATCTCCACGAGCGCAGTGGCGTCCACGTCCACCCAGACGGTGGCTTCCGGGATTTCGGAACGGCTGCGGGACATGTTCGCCGCAACGGCCTTCCGCACCCCCCGGACGGCCGTGCGTCCGGTGATGCCTAGCCCAGTGCGGGAATCTGTGCCGGTTTGTGCCGCAGGTTCCACGGCCGGACGCTCCACCGCCGGACGCTCAGCCACGAGCGCCGGCTTGATCACGGCCTCGACATCGCGGCGCATGATGAGCCCACTGGCCCCCGACCCCTGGAGATCACCCAAATCAACCCCATGCTGGCGCGCCATCCGCCGGACCAGCGGAGAAATAACGGCCCCCAGCTTCCCAGGCACCCGGGTCCGCAGAAGCACTAAGTCATCGGCAGCCTTCTCGGCCGCAGACACCCCGCTGGCAGACTCAGCCATCGCGGCCCGCTTAGGAGCCCGGGTCCGCCGGGCAACCCCATGCCCGCCCGGAGTCCCGTACCCAATCAAGACATTGCCCGAACCAGCCTTCTCCTCCTCGCGGTACGTTTCGGCAGCGACATCGGCGGCATCATCCGCGGCGGCCCGGCTGGACGCATCGACAGGCATCACCGAGATCAACGGCTTGCCGACGTCGAGCGTCTGGCCGGGTTCGCCGTGCAGCACGGCCACGGTGCCGGCGTACGGGGAGGGCACCTCCACCATGGACTTGGCCGTCTCCACCTCGGCGATCGGCTGGTCCACGCGGATTTCGTCGCCCACAGCCACGAGCCAGTGCACGAGCTCCGCTTCGGTGAGGCCTTCGCCGAGGTCAGGTAGGAGGTGCTCCACCATGGACTTGGCCGTCTCCACCTCGGCGATCGGCTGGTCCACGCGGATTTCGTCGCCCACAGCCACGAGCCAGTGCACGAGCTCCGCTTCGGTGAGGCCTTCGCCGAGGTCAGGTAGGAGGAATACTTTCGGTTCGCTCATGGTCAGTCTTCCCACTGGAGGTCGTCAACGGCGTCGAGGATGCGGTCCACGCCGGGCAGGTAGTAGTGCTCGAGTTTCGGCGCCGGGTAGGGCACGTCGAAGCCGGTGACACGGCGGATCGGCGCGGCCAGGTGATGGAAACAGCGTTCCTGGACTCGGGCGACGATTTCCGAGGCCACGGACGCGAAGCCGTGCGCCTCGGCGATGACGACCGCGCGGCCGGTCTTGCGGACCGAGGCGCAGACCGTCTCGTCGTCGAACGGCACGATCGAGCGGACGTCGATCACTTCCAGGGAGCGCCCTTCCTCGGCGGCCGCGGCGGCGGCGTCGAGCGCCGTCGGGACGGAGGGGCCATAAGCGATCAGCGTCGCGTCCGTGCCCCGGCGGGCGACGGCGGCACGGCCCTCGGACGAAGTCCCGCGCTCGGTGTTCGCCGCGTGCTCGGCACGCAGCGCGTCCAGATCCACCTGGTCCTTGGACCAGTAGAGCTTCTTGGGCTCCATGAACATGACCGGGTCGTCCGAGTCGATGGCTTCGCGGAGCATCCGGTAGCCGTCCGCCACAGTGGCCGGCGTGAAGACCTTCAGGCCGGCGGTGTGGGCGTAATAGGCCTCGGAGGAATCGCAGTGGTGCTCCACTCCCCCGATGCCGCCGGCGTACGGGACCCGGATGACCATCGGCAGCCTGACGGCGCCCTTGGTGCGGTTGTGCATCTTGGCGACGTGGCTGACGATCTGCTCGAAAGCGGGATAGGCGAACGCGTCGAACTGCATCTCGATGACCGGGCGCATGCCGTTCATCGCCATGCCCACCGCCATGCCCACGATCCCGGATTCGGCCAGCGGGGTGTCGAAGCAGCGGCTCGTGCCGAAGGTTTTGGTGAGTCCGTCGGTGATCCGGAAGACGCCGCCGAGCATGCCGACGTCCTCGCCGAAGACCAGGACCGAGGGGTCGGCATGCATCGCGTCGGCCATCGCCGCGTTCAGCGCCTTGGCGAGCGTGATGGACTGTGGGCCGGTCTGCTCTGTTTTCTGCTCGGACGCAGCCGCGGCCTTGGCGGCCGCTCGCGCGGTGGCCGCGCTGACGTTGCCGTTCGCCTCGGACGAGGTCGTGATGGTGGGGCTCATTTCGCGGCCTCTTCCCGGGCGAGCTCATCGGCGAGCAGGGCGGACTGTTCCGTCAGCTGCGGCGTGGGGGTGGCGAAGACGTATTTGAAGAGGTCCTGGGGGTCCACCGGGACGTCCTCGCCGAGGCCTTCGCGCAGCTGCGCGGCCACGGCTTCGGCGTTCTCGGCGATCCGGGCGGCACGTTCGTCGTCGAGCAGTCCGCGGTCTGTCAGGTAGGTCTTCATCCGGCTCAGCGGGTCTTTGGCCACCCACTGCGCGACCTCGCTGTCCTGGCGGTAGCGGGTGGCGTCGTCGGCGTTGGTGTGGGCCTGCATCCGGTACGTGTGGGCCTCGACGAGCAACGGCCCGGAACCATCGCGGGCCAGTTTGACGGCGCGGCCCAGCACGGCGAGCAGGGCCACGATGTCATTGCCGTCCACGCGTTCCCCGGCCATGCCATAGCCTACGGCCTTGTGGGCCAGCGACGGTGCGACCGACTGGTGCGCCAGCGGGACCGAGATCGCGTACTGGTTGTTCTGGACAAAGAAGACGACCGGCAGGTGGAAGACCGCGGCGAAGTTCAGCGCCTCGTGGAAGTCACCCTCGCTCGTGGCGCCGTCGCCACACATGGCCAGGACAACGGTGTCCTCCCCGCGCAGCTTGGCGGCATGGGCCACCCCGACGCCGTGGAGCAGCTGCGTGGTCAGCGGCGTGCACTGGATCCCGACCTTATGCCTGGCGGGATCGTAGCCGCCGTGCCAGTCGCCGCGGAACAGCGTCATGGTCTGGACGGGGTCTACGCCGCGGGCCATCACGGCCACCGAGTCGCGGTAGGTGGGGAACATCCAGTCGCCGTCGGAGAGGCAGAGCGCAGCGGCGACCTGGCAGGCCTCCTGGCCGTGGCTGGACGGGTAAACGGCCATCCGGCCCTGCCGGACGAGGGCCGAGTTCTGGTCGTTGACCCGGCGTCCGACGACGAGCTGCTCGTAAGCGGCGACGAGTTCGTCGTCGCCGGGGAGGCTGTACTCGTGGCCGGGCTGGGCGCCCTGTTCGGTCTGGAGGTTCAGGGTGCCGTCCGGACCCACCATCTGGATCTGGTGCCTCGCCGGGAGCATGTAGTCCTCGACCGTGATGCCGAACTTGCGGACGGCCTCGGTGGCGGCGTCTTCCGGCATTTCGGCTTGGCCGGCCGCTGGCACGCCGGGAGCCGCGTCCTCGGCGGCCGGGTGCTGCGCAGTGTGGTCTGCGGAGATCGTCATTGGTC
This sequence comes from Arthrobacter sp. UYCu723, assembly GCF_054059215.1. Taxonomy (NCBI): domain Bacteria; kingdom Bacillati; phylum Actinomycetota; class Actinomycetes; order Micrococcales; family Micrococcaceae; genus Arthrobacter; species Arthrobacter sp. UYCu723. The sequence continues at coordinate 2,510,763 of NZ_JBSSBW010000001.1, read as the reverse complement.
CGTCCTTCTGTAGCCACCATTCACTCCCAGTATGCTGCCGAGCGCTGTTTCGTATCCACCTCCGCGGCAAATTATGGAGAAGTCCCTGAATTAGGCCTACTCTGGGAGACGAATTGTAAGTGTGAGCTGGATTACGAGCGGAAGTTGTAGATAAATGGCGCAGACGGAATCCGAGCAGGCGGCAGTGCCGCTGGACGACGTGGACCGGGACATCATCGCGGAGCTGACCCGGGACGGCAGGATGTCGGTGACGCAGGTGGCTGAGAACGTCCATATCTCAAGGGCGCACGCCTACACGCGGATCGCCCGGCTGACCGGGGAGGGGGTCCTGACCAAGTTCACGGCACTCGTGGACCCCATCAAGGCCGGACTGAAGTCATCGGCGTATGTCACGCTCAAGGTCCGCCAGCATTCCTGGCGAGAACTGCGGGAGCTGTTGCGGGCCATCCCCGAGGTCCATCACATCGCCCTCGTGGGCGGGGACTTCGACGTCATCCTGCTGGTCCGCGCCTTGGACAACATTGACCTGCGCCGCGTGATTTTCGACCAGTTGCAGTCGATGCCCGGGGTGCTGGACACCCAGACGTTTTTGGTGTTTGAGGACGTCGATACGCGGTAGCTTGCGGGCCGCCGCCTGTACTCGCCGCCGTCCGACCCCGACTTCCGAGAGCAGGGCGCATCAACCAGCCGTCAAATTCTTCAGCAGCGCGGTGCTAATTTCAGGCGAGTATCGGCCCGCCGCACAGTAGGAAATATCGGCGTGCGTCCGGCTGGCTTCTGTGGCTAGAATCCACCACCATTTGGCGCCCCTCACGGTGGCGACGGATAAGGGTCAGCGCGAAGGTCAGTACAATAGCCGTGACCGCGCGAACATTTCCGTTCCGGAGGCCTGCCGGACTGCAGCTTCGAACGATCGACACAGGGGGACCTCGTCTTGGATCTGCACGACTATCTACGCATACTGCGTCGCAACTGGGTGATGGTTATGGCGATAGCCTTGGCGGGACTGCTCGCAGGAGGCGCTGCCTCTATCTTGGTAAAGCCGACGTACACGGCCGACACGCAACTGTTTGTCGCTATACAGAGTTCAGGCTCGGTTCAGGAACTCCAACAAGGCAACACGTTTAGCCAGGCTCGAGTGCAGTCGTACGTCAAGACAGTGAGAACCCCCGCCGTTCTGCAGCCGGCGATTGATAGCTTGGGACTCAACATGACCGCAGGCGAACTATCAAAAAAAGTCGCTGCAAGCAACGAGCTCAACACGGTTTTGATCAACATTTCAGTACTAGACAACTCTCCCGCGCAAGCCGCGGCGACAGCACAGGCAGTGGCCAACAGCCTTATCAAGGCTATAGACACACTTGAAAGGCCGCGGGCAGGTGGGACCTCCCCCGTCAATCTGTCTATAGTCACGCCTGCTGAGGCTCCAACAACACCGTCTGCGCCCAACACCCGGCTCAATCTACTTCTGGGCCTCATCGTCGGGCTAGCGTTAGGCGTCGGAAGCGCCATTATGAGGACCACTTTGGATTTTCGAATTCGCGGCGAAGCAGATCTCCGCCAAGTCTCCGACGCTCCGGTTCTGGGGGGAATCAGCTTCGACAGCAATGCCACAAAGCGCCCATTGCTAACTCAGTCGGCCCATCAAAGCCCCCGCGCGGAGTCCTTCAGGCAGCTCAGAACAAATCTGCAGTTCGCGAACGTTGCCGGAAGAGCAAAAACCGTGTTGATAACTTCGTCACTGCCCGGAGAGGGCAAAAGCACTACTGCAACTAACCTAGCCATTGCCATGGCGCAGTCCGGTCAGACGATATGCCTCATAGATGCGGACCTGCGCCGCCCCATGGTTAACGAATATCTTGGGCTGGAACGCAATGCTGGCCTAACCACCGCTTTGGTAGGCGCAGTTGATGTAGACGAACTTCTGCAACCGTGGGGAGAGGGAAGTCTTTTCGTCCTGACTTCGGGCCAGATTCCCCCTAATCCGAGCGAGCTCTTGGGCTCCGAAGAGATGAAGAACCTGATTGTGAGGCTCGAGAGCGTCTTCGACGCTGTAATCATCGACGCGCCGCCGTTGTTGCCCGTCACAGATGCCGCAGTTCTGGCTCAGCACGTTGGGGGCGTCGTCATTGTCGTCGGGGCCCAGAAAACAAAGCGCCAAGATCTTCAGAAGTCACTACGTGCACTGGAGATGGTTAATGCAAACCTGCTCGGCGTTGTCTTGAACAGATTGCCGTTGAAGGGGCCCGACGCATACGCATACTCCTACTACAGCAGTCAGAAGGAACCTGAGAACCGAGCGGGCCAGCAAGCCAGCCCCGGCGAAGGATCTACCAACGGCAATATCGGCGGCGAGAGTTTTTCTTCAGCTTCTCGCCCCCCGATGGTATTTCCTCGCGACACCGTGGAGAGCCCAAGGCGCAGTGCTCTGAACCGCTCAGGTGAGCGCAGTGCTCTGACCCGCTCAGGTGGTTAGCCGTAGCAAGACTTTGACGAACTCAGGTCGCATGTGACGTCAAGACACCAGCGGCAGGTGGTTCGCCGAAGAGAGTTTTTTCGGCTGGGCCAGAATTCCGTCGGGCCGGGCCTTCCCTGCGGCAGCGTCCTCGACCGGAGCGGTACCCAATAGGGCGCGCAACTGCTCTTTCTTATTCCTTGAGGTCTTTGTTTTCCAGTTGTCATCGAGGTTGAAGACCCGCGCGACGTCCGGGCCGCGGGCTGAGTGTTTCACTTCCTCTCTGCAGCGGCCTCCGGATGGCCGGAGTAGTCTGTAGCACGTCCACGCCACCCCTGACGAAGGTTGTTGCCTGACCTCCGTGAGCAAGATCTTCCCGAGCAGAACCGGGTGGAAGGCGTCCACGGATACGGCCATGCGAGGCAGCCAGATCCGACGCACTTTGCGAAAGGCTACCAACGTCGAGCGGGCGTTAGAACGCCACACGGCGATTCCCTTGCGGTCGCGGCCCTCGTCCACACCGAGGACCCGCTGGCGTTCAGACCACGATGACCCGCGGCCAGGCTCGCCGAGGAAGCCACAAGGTTGCGCCGGATCCCCTACAGACCCGCCCACGGGGTCGTATTCGGCCTGGCCCGCACCGTTCCAGAGAACACGCCGATGGTCGTCCGAACCTTCGTCCTGGGCGCCGCGGTGTTGGTCGTGGTAAGGGGATTCATCGGGGGGCCTCTCCCGGGGGTTTGACGACGTTGTCTAGGCGTACGCCCGCGCGCAGCGGAGGGAATCGGCCGAAGTCATCAGGGCCTCTTCACGGAGGAAGCCCGCAGGCCGGGTACGGTCCAAGCTCGCCTCCCGCCGCAAGGCCGAAAGGCCGCAGGCTGACGTTGGCGTTCAGGATCGAGGCAAGGTTCGGGTGCGCGAAGAGGCAGGGCTGCGTCGCATGGCCGCCGGCAGACAGTTTTACTGGCCGCTAGCGGGCATTTTTCTGGCCGCTTACGGGCAGTATTTCACGGCCCCCAACAGGGTTGGCCCACATGGTTTAAGTCAAGTCAGTAGTGTTACTCCTCACGCCCCTCGCACTCAGGCTTGACCGTGCGCTGGCCAAGGGCGTAAAGGAAGACTGTATTACTCGATGCCGGATGGCTCGCACATGACCAAACTTCAGTGAGGATGGTTCTTTCAAGAGTCCACAGCGACTGCCGGCTCGGTGAGAATGGAGGATGCTGCCGGCCCTGTGTCAGCGCCCCGGGCTGGTAACTGATCCGGTCGGCAGGATCTGCCGGTGCACACACGGGCCGGACCCGGGCCACGTTCTCCCTGAACCACGCCGGGGAACCGGACCAGCCCACCCGTTCGGCGATCACCGTCGCCGGGATCACGGAATTGTCCTTCAACAACGCCCGGATCTTCGGCTCCATCGCCCGGATCGCGGAGTCCCCGGCCGCACGGCCATACCTTGGCGGACTCCCGGACGCCGCCGCCTTCGCGACGGTATTCCTGGAGACACCCAGCCGCGCCGCCATCGACCTCATCGACTCACCCTCGGCCAGATTCAACCGCTGTAAGCGGCAACTTAAAACGCCATGGGTCCGTGCTCATCACGAACGAGGCCTACAACCTGCTCACCGCACCACTGCGTCAGGCGGAACAGGACCTGGACAACGCGCAGGCCGCCCACCGGGCCGTGCCGGCCCGGCTTCGGCTCGGGGACATCGCCCCCGCACAGAAGATCCTGGACACCGAAACCAAGCTGCTCACCCACGCGGTGAAGATCGCCGCGTTCAACACCGTCACCGCCCTCGCCCGCGACGTCCGGATGAACACCGGCTACGCCCGTGCGTCCGACGAGGCCCACGCCCTCATCCGGCAGATGCTTATCCGGCCCGGCGATATCCGGCCCGCCGGCGGCCACCTCGAGATCACCCTGGACCCGCTGCCCACCGCCCGCGCCACGAAGGCCGCCGCCGAACTCTGCGACCATCTCACCGCCACCGAAACCGTCTATCCCGGCACCAGCCTGGTGCTGCAGTTCGGCATCAAAAACCGCCACTGACATCACACCGAATATGTGACCATGTCAGGAGCCCTGGTGCAGGGCCAATCAATAGTTACAAACCGGAAGTCATAAGCTGGGCGAGCCCGCTGGAGCGCGAAGCTCAACTGGCCGCCACACGGACGGATTGACGACCAATGCAATGACCGCTGATGCGCCCCACTCACTGGCCCACTGCGCAGCCGTTCCTAATAAGAGAGTTGTTAGGAACGGTATCGGTCGAAAAAGCATTCTAGCCCAGTGCCCGGCGATAAACCTCTTCAACCTTTTCGGCCTGGCGCCGTGCATCGAAATCGCGGACTACCCGTGCCCGCGCATTCCTACCGAGACTACTGGCTAAAGCAGTATCAGTCAGTAGAGTTATCAACGCTTCCGACAATGTCTTCGAGTCGCGTTCGGCGACGAGAATGCCCGTCTCACCGTCCGCAATGGCGTCAACTATTCCCCCGTGCTCGGTGGCTACCACAGGCCTACCCGTGGCTCCTGCTTCTAGGAGGACCTGTCCGAGACCTTCTTGATCACCCGACTTGGCCGTAACACTGGGCAGACATAACAGCCGAGCCGCCGCCAGCTCCTGCAGCACCACGGGATGGGACTGCGCTCCTAAGAAGAAAACGCTGCTCTCTAAACGGAGTCGAGCGACCAGGGCACGCAGAGAATTCTCCAGAGGACCTGCTCCGACGATTCTCAGTTTCGCCTCCGGAATCTGTTTGACCACCCCGCCGAAAGCCCTGATCAAGTACTCGGTTCCCTTCTTCTCGACGAGTCGGGCCACATGAAGGACCACTGGGGCCTCCGGAACGTCGCTGAACTGAATAAGTGAAGTATCCACGCCCGTCCCGATCACGCTGGTGTTCTGCGGGCGCGCACCCATCTGAATCGCCAAATTACGAATGTGTTCTGAAACGCAAATGAAGTGACTTTGGGATGCGAGCAGTTTTCTTCTAAAAGCAGAATAATAAATCCATGCTGGCTTCTTGGACTGCACCAACGCCCGCCGGGAGGTGGTCACATCATAACCGTGCAATGTCGTCACGTGAGGTATACCAAGCTGTTTGGCAGCGCGAATGGAATACATACCTTCTACGCCAAAGTGTGCGTGAAGAATATCAACATTGCGGTCGCTAAGCGTCTCGACTAGCGGTCGACTATCGAGTAACGTCGTGTGTCGGATCACGGCACGGCGGCCGAGATCTGAGATACTCACGGTTTCGAGACCGGTCACTGGATTTTGTATCGCATCACGCGATGTAACCAAAACCCGGGACGAAGGCATCGACAGTGCTTGCAAGGGAATGAACTGCTCCGAGGGCTTGAATACAGTATGCCGAAAAACTGCAACGAGAAGCCCTTTAGACCCACCTTCACAGTCTGGCCGGGAATCCATTTTGTAAGTGCTGCCGATCATAATGTAGATGCCCTGTTCTAGTCGTCGGTTGGTTCATTGCTTGGCGCGCTGACGACGCACGCGACGCCCCAAACCCTTTGCGTGGGGCTTCAAATGGTCACCTATAGGATGTCGGAGGCGTTTCACGGATGCGATATTTATTACCCAGACAACTGCTACAGTAACAACACGCCATAGAGGCGGCATATCAACGACCATGACGTAGCAAGAAGCAAGAATTGCTGGCGCCGCAGCACCAATCTGGGCAGCAACCCTCCTCACAAGACCTAGACTTGCGGCACAACCAATGGTTAGCAGCAATCCATATACTGATGGACCCAGGCCAATTGCAATAGGTCCAAGAGTATTTAGTCCCACCCACTGGACGGCGATCTGACCCGCGATAGCCGCCAACGTGCAGAAAAGCACACAACGGTTACGGCCAGATGCCGTTAAAGCCCGAGACAACGAGTAGCCTAGGACTTGGAACATTAGCCCTGAGGCCAGTCCGGTCAGAACACTCGTTGTTAGCATCGAGGCTTGCGGCCCAAATTCGCCCCGTTGATACAACAGGTTGACTATCGATCCAGCGCCGGCCACCAATAGTGCGGATACCGGCAACAACAGAACGACCACGGCGTCACTCATTCTTCCCACCTGATGCCGGTATTCGTCATCTGCGAGGACAGACAGTTTCGTCAGGCCTAAAATTCCCAGTGGAACCGCGACAACGGACATTACGGATTCAGAGACCGTCCGGGCATAATCAACGGCCGCAATGAGCCCGGGGTCGCCGAACGAGGCAAACACCCGCTCGAGGACTATGGAGAGCTGGAGCGCGATTGGTAGAAAAAAGAGTGGGGCAATGCCTCTGGCACCACTGACAACAAACCTCCATCCCTGGGCCAAGTCCGAAAATGTAGGTACGCCCAGGAAGCCGCCGCGGATGAGCAGCAATAGACAAATCCCGGTATTTAGCACCCACGCAACTAGTAAACCGACAGCCAGCCACGGAACCCAGCCCGTAACGACTGCTGCCACAGTTCCGAGAAGCAGACCGATGCTTTGGACCATCTGTCGCGTGGACGTAGGAACATAATTGCCGTGCGCTGCAAGCGCGTAAGCGAGGGCAGCCGAAAGTCCGTACAAAGGTATGACCCAACACAACAGCCCTAGCAGTACCTCTGCCTGATCAGAGACTTCAGGAGACGCTCCAGGAACCACTATGGCCACCATTGCGTCGCGGAGGCAGTAGACAGCCCCGGCCACGAAAAGCAGAACGAGTGTAATCCAAACCGAGTAACCCCAAAGCATGGCTTTCGCCCTGCTTGGGTTTAGCTGGGCCTCTCGCGCGTAGTTCGGGGCAAAGGCCGCTGACAAGAGATCACCAGAGACAAGGTTGGCAGGCACGATAGAAGCCGTTTGAGCGACTCGAAATCCAGAGGCAATAGATCCTGTCCCAAAGGCCCCTGCAAAAACAACTTCGCGAACCAAGGCAACAACCTTGCCAACAAGGCTTCCAGCCGCCAGAATGGCGAAGCCGCGGACGAATCCGCTCACGGACGCTTCACAAGTGCGCGAGCAGTTCTCGCCACGACTCCCGCAATGGATCGCTTCGAGGACGAGCGCGAAGACGTATGCTGGATGGCAAGATCGCTGTACATAACTCCGACATGACTCCAATCACATCGCGCGACTGTAGCCTTGATCCGCTCGACGTCCGCCGGCCCCTTGACCAGCGTCGAAGTCCGCAAGATGGCTGCCGCTATCTCGGCAGGTTCACCTGTGGTGACGGAACCGGTGACATTCGGAACTATGAAGTCCGAGGCCGGGCATTGGGCAGTGAGGACAATAGGAACTCCGGCCGCCAAGGACTCCAAAGCGACCAGGGGCATAGTTTCGGAGTGGCTCGGAAGACAAAAGACATCGGCGGCAGCCAGAAACGGACGGACATCGGCGTGCTCTCCAACGAAAAGAACCCTCTGCGATAAGCCCAATCCTTTGACTTTGGAGTCGTACATCCGATGATCCTGCGACGCGCCTCCCACCACAATTAAACCGTAGTCCTGTGGGAGCAGGGTCAGCGAAACCAAGAGCTCATCCAGCCCCTTTCGTTTCCATTCGTGTCCGATGAACAAAATGACTCGTGACACGTCCTTCCCGGCCCACTCCTTTACTACTTGAGGCACCTGCAGCTTCAGAGCACCGGAAAACCCTAAAATGTCCACTCCATTAGGTATAACCGAAACCCGATCGCCTCCGCCAGCGAGATGTTCGACATCTTCCCTCCCCCCCTCGGAAACGGATACCAGGGTCTTTCCAAGTATCTTTCTACTCAACGCTAATTCCTTCGAAATGCGCATAAGGCGCACAGGGTTTAGCAAGGCGCGATATCTTTGAATTCGGGTCAGGGGGCGTGCCAACAGGTCAGCAGAAAACACATTGTGCATCACCAGGATCTGCCCAACCAGAGACTCGCAATTATGGTTAAAAACCGTGAACCCCCTAAGTCGAAGAGGCAGCGCCAGGGCACTCGAAAGGATCGTGAAGGTAAATATCTGGGCAGCATGTCGTAACATCCACCCTACGCGGGATTTCGGGACCCACGTCAGAAGCCGGTTGCCCAGGGGCGTTAAGAGGATCGTGACGTTCGCACCCAAGTCGATTTCGGCAGTATCGGTTATCACAACAACTCGCGCACCTCGAAGGGCTTGGTGGCGCGCAACCTGCTTGACAACTTCGCCACCGCCGGACGCCCGAATGTCTCGCGCAATATGACAGACGTTTAACACAGTTTTTAGTCCAACCTCTTAGGAGTCGATCCGCCATCGACCTGCCGTTTTTACCTCGGCGACACGCTTACCTCGCGCACATGCCGCGCTGGAATGCGATCCATCACGAATTTCAGAGAGAGTTCGCTACTAAGGAGCGCGCATCCTTTCCCCGGCCAGACCAAGAATGTTTCTCGGCCACATTAATTCTTCTGCTGACGTGGAGATCGATCGGTGCGGAGACTTCAAGTTCGACGCGCCGCACAAATTCTGTCGAATTAGTCTCTACGAAAACATCTGCGGCTACATGTTTCACTCCAGGAATCGGAGTTGAAATCACGGCGAGACCAGCTGCCAGATATTCGTACGTCTTTAGCGGGCTGACGCCTTGCGTGTAACTGGTCATCAGATAGGGGATCAATCCCACTTTGCATCGCATCATGAGTTTTGATAGCTCGGGAAGCCCGAGAACGCCGTGATATTTCGCGCCGCGGCGAATCAAGTCCTCAAGGCGGCCCCGGCTTGCACCTCCTCCTTCGGCAACCGGGCCGGCCAGATGCAACTCAACCCCGGCGTCGAGTATGGCACCAAGTAAATTGAAGTCAACTTTTTTTTCACTTAGATTTCCAGCAAATAGGGCACCCTGTCTGTCAAGGGAATACCCGGGCTCAAATTGCCGTATGACCTCAGTATCAGCGACGTTGGGCCAAAATATTACGTTCCCGAAACCTAGAGATTCCAGATGCTCGACGACTACTTGGCTGCTTCCCACAGCGGTAATACCCGTTTCGGCAAGACGGCGCTCTTCCCGATCAATCAACTTGCTGTCGATGCCGGGAAATGCGCCATAAAGATCAACACAGTGATAGAAACTTGCCGCGGCAGCGGCTTCAAAGCCATACGTTACGGGGGAATAGGTCCAAAAGACGGGTCTCGGGCTGGCCGCCCAACTTTGGAACCGTCTGTTCAATATCGCGCGGTTGAGGGTATTCCACGGGCTGACGTGCAGCGGGATGACTTTCGGGGAAATAATGGAAACATTTACGGGAAGAGGTCGCGACTCGGTCACTGCGCCGCTTGATCCTATTAGCCGTTTTGCCATTCTTCGCAGATCACGCGAGTTAATTTCCGGCTTCCTGAGGCCCAACGACTCGACAAAGGTCGTTTTATATTCTTTGGCTAATTCTCTCACCATGTAGTGCTGATTGGTTGCAATGGGCTGATTCCAGTCGGCGGTTCCTAAAACCAAAATTTCTTCTTGATTCTGCATCGTTAGCGCTGTTCCTCTACATGTTCCAGCGTGCTGGCATTGCAGCCGAGATTGACCAGCACGGCGATTTTGCGTGCGTCGAAAATTTTAAGTGGCCTATCCACTCTTGGCGCCCTGCTGGCTGCGAATCGATTCTTCCACCCATTGCAATATTTCAGATTGGAACCGTTGCAGGGAGAACTTCACGGCATGAGAGCTGATGTTGGCCCGGTCAAGCTCCATAGCCTTCATCAGGGCGAAGGCCAAGGACGCATCGTCGTCAGGCTTGAAGTAGGCCCCAGTCACTCCATCGACGACTGTCTCGCTTGCCCCACCGATTCCGTTGGACACCACAGGCGTTCCTAGGGCGATTGCCTCGACCGGCATTATTCCGAAGTCTTCAATCGGTGGGAAAACGAAGACAGTTGCCCGCTGGTAAATGGCCCGCAGGAGGCTGTTTGAAGGTCTCAAGACGATATGTACTGGTACGGATGCCTCCATGGCTAGCTGTCGGAGCTTGGCCTCTTCCGGTCCCGAGCCAGCGATCACGACAGGCAAGTTGGAAAGTTCGCCGCCCCTTATGGCAAGGTCCAGTCGCTTATATGGAATGAATCTGGACGCACCCAACACGAACCTGTGCGGCAGAGCGTCGAGGATCGCCCGGTCGTTTTCGTCGAGTACCAACGCCCAATCAGGAGTGGCGATGATTTCTTCAACATCGACTGGAGGATAAATGACCCTCGCGTCTCGCCCCCAGGCACTCTTTATGCGACTCCTTACGAACTCGCTGTTTGCCGCGATGCCAGTCGCCTCTGCGGCCCGTTTCCTGTCTAAGGGTTTCAAGAAGACGGATGCGGCACGAGCCAGAACACTGTCTCCCCGCCCGTCCAATGCAGGTTCCCATATGTAGCGGGCTGGCGTGTGCACGTAAAGAAGCTTGGGGGTGCCCTGAGCCACCGCTACATGATGAGCAAAAAGATGCGAACTGACTATAACTACTTCAGCGAGATGCTTTCGGGCCTTCGTCCATCGCCATACGATGGGCATGAATGGTAGCGATAATACTTTTCTGCCATGAAACGGCCGGGCAGCAAGAATGGTTTCCAGTACTCGCCCCTGGCCTGGGATCACCACCTGCCGGTCCCGCCAGAGACACACAAGGTCTGACCCTGGAAATGCGTGGCGAATCGCATTGGCTACGTTTTCGGAACCGCCGATCGTTGCGAACCACTCATGGACGACGAGCGCACGACGCTGGCCGTCGAGATTTATCGCATTAGACATGCCGCTTCCCCCTTCGGTACCCGGCGGAGGAGAGGCGTTGCCTTCCTTACGCGCTAAGAAGTATCACACAAGTGTGTCGGGGTCGCGTCCTGTCGCTATGCCGGGGCGTAACACAGGGGCGTCTTGGGACAAGGATCCGCACAGCGGCTGAACGAAAACGGCAGATGCAACCGTCTGTGTGCCTACGACAAGCGACCGTCTCGCTCTGAGGCCAAGGTCTGGTGAGATCCATCTCACTTCTGCGAGACACGAGAGCAGTCGCAATGGCAGTAACATACTCTCGTTGACGGGGTTGTTCTGTGCATGGGGGTAGATTTGGAAAAGACGCACGAGCAGGACCCATGGAAGCGCAGGTATGCCAGACGACTCAGACTCGTCGACGCCTTCGTAGTGGCGTGGGCCGTTGCCGGGGCCTTCGCTGTTCGTTTCGGGTTGTCTGACATCGGAACAGGCAACGATCGCGATGTCGATTATGCGCTGCTGTCGGCTACGTTGATAGTCACTTGGTGGCTAATGCTTGGCATTTGGGGCTCCCGCGAGCCAAGAGTATTGGGCTCGGGATCCGAAGAATACAAACGAGTCATCGCTAGTTCCGCGTGGTTGTTCGGTTTTGTAGCCATAGTGTCCTACGCCTTGAGAATAGATACAGCCCGAGGGTTCGTGGGTTTGGCCTTCCCTGCGGGGGCGCTCGGCTTGCTGGCCGCGCGATGGCTCGTGCGCCAACATTTGAGCTTGGAGCGCAAGAACGGCAGGAGCAACTCACGTGTGCTCATTATCGGCGGCCCGCATTCCGCAGCTCATCTTGCTAGCTCTCTCAAGAGTGCCCCGGATGCAGGTTATATGCCCGTAGCGGCCCACCTACCTGGTGCAGTGGCCGGTACGCCTCTGTCCGGAATTTCAGTCCCGGTGACCGGCGTGGAGACAGACTTCGACGCCATTCTGGCCGTAATCGAGGCCACAAATGTAGATGCCGTTGCTGTCTCGGCCGGCGTCAACATGCATCCTCAGGACCTTCGAAGGCTGGGGTGGGAATTGGCCGCACGCGACATCGGCATGATCCTGGCCCCTGCTCTCACCGATATCGCTGGGCCTAGAATTCATACCCAGCCGGTGGCCGGATTGCCCCTGATACACGTCTCAACACCCAAGCTCACAGGCGGGAAGAAAGTCGCCAAGCGGGCCTTCGACATTGCCGTTGCCAGCTCGCTGCTGGTATGCCTCTCGCCAATCTTTGGGGCTTTGGCTCTCCTTGTTCGGTTCACCGACCCGGGTCCGGTGTTCTATCCTCAGGAGCGGATTGGCCTTCGGGGGACAACGTTTCGCATGCTCAAGTTCCGCTCCATGCGGGTCAACGCTGACGCCGAGCTTAGCGCCCTCTTGGCTGCCCAAGGTTCTAGTGATACGCCGCTGTTCAAAGTAGAAAATGACCCTCGAATAACGCCGCTTGGCCGGATACTACGCAAGTATTCGCTGGATGAACTGCCCCAACTTCTCAACGTCCTGGGCGGAAGCATGAGCTTAGTCGGGCCGCGACCGCAGCGAGAAGGTGAGGTGGCCCTCTATGACGATGCCGCCCATCGCCGGCTCTACGTAAGCCCGGGAATGAGCGGACTGTGGCAGGTCAGCGGTCGCTCCAACCTCACCTGGGAGGAAAGTATCCGGCTCGATCTTTACTATGTGGAAAACTGGTCGCTCATGGCTGATGTAGTAATCCTCTTTAAGACATTCAAAGCAGTATTTGCAAGCACCGGCGCGGTCTGATCAGGGTCCGGCCAAAGTTCTCCGGCCTAGTGCCGGCAATCCTGATTTTGGGGAAGGCTACATAAATGCGTATTTCAGTAATTGGCTGCGGATACCTCGGGGCCGTACATGCAGCTTGCATGGCAAAACTCGGACACGACGTCATAGGAATTGACGTCGACGAAAGGAAGATCGCCGCGCTGTCAGCTTCTACGGCTCCTTTTTACGAGCCCGGGCTGGACGAGCTGCTTGAAGAAGTACAGTCGACGGGCCGCTTGGCCTTCACTACGGACATGTCCGCTGCCGCCGGGAGTAGCGTGCACTTTATTTGCGTCGGCACGCCTCAAAAAAAGGGTGAAAACGGCGCCGACCTGACCTACGTCGACGCCGCGGCCGGTGCCCTTCTAAAGTATCTGGCTCCCGGGGACATTGTGGTTGGAAAGTCAACGGTCCCCGTGGGGACTGCCTCGCGGCTTTCCGATCTAGTGCGGGGAACTGAACCAGGGGCTCATCTTGTTTGGAACCCGGAATTTCTGCGCGAGGGTCATGCAGTGGCGGACACGCTCAGTCCTGACCGGTTTGTCTATGGAATAACAGATGGTTCCGAAGATCACCCGGCCGTGGCAGTCCTTGACGAGGTCTACGCTGGCCCACTGGGTGCTGGGACTCCTCGCCTAGTTACCGACCATCCGACAGCGGAACTCGTGAAAACCGCAGCCAATTCCTTCTTGGCCACCAAGATCTCTTTCATCAACGCTATGGCAGAGCTCTGCGAGGCCGCCGGCGCAGATGTCACTAGGCTTGCTGACGCGATTGGGATGGATGACCGTATTGGCCGGAAATTCCTGAACGCCGGAATCGGGTTCGGGGGAGGCTGTCTCCCCAAGGACATTCGCGCGTTCATGGCCCGAGCCGGGGAGCTCGGCGCGGATCAGGCATTGACTTTCCTCCGCGAAGTGGATGCGATCAACATGCGCCGCCGGACGCGGGTTGTGGAACTGACCCGCGAGCTGTGCGGCGGAATGCTGCTCGGAAAGCGGATCACCGTCCTTGGCGCCGCGTTCAAGCCGGAGAGCGACGACGTCCGCGACTCCCCTGCACTGAGCATCGCCGCCCAACTACAGCTCCAGGGAGCCGTGGTGACGGTCACTGATCCAAAGGCGCTGGCCAACGCAGCAGGACGATTCCCGGAACTGCACTACGAACTGGATTCCGAGAAGGCGGTTGAGGGCGCAGATACCCTCCTGCTGCTAACTGAGTGGCAGCAATACCGGGAACTCGACCCGTACGAAATGGCCCGGTTGGTCTCATCCCCCCGCATTCTGGACGGCCGCAACGTCCTGGACCCTGCCAAATGGCGCGCAGCCGGGTGGAACTACCGAGGACTGGGGCGTCCGTAGGCGATGAGTGACGCTCTCGGAGCTTCCGATGCCGGCACCAGCCCCAAGGGAAGGCCTAGGCGCCCCAAGTCGATGCCAGGGCGCAGCGTGAGGCGCCGCCGTTACATCATTGCTTCCGCGTCGCTGGCCGTCACGGTGGTACTGGCAGTAGCAGCAGCATGGCTTGGCACTCGGGCGACCATCATCAAGGAGGAGCTTGAAGCTACCGCGCAGCTAATACCGGCGCTCAAGGACAACATCGTTGGCGCCAAGCCACAAGAGGCCTCGACTACATCGGAGACCATTAGGTCGCACACGGCTGCGGCACGCGATGCGGCCGGAGATCCGCTATGGACGCTGGCCGCTTCCATCCCGTGGATCGGCGGTAATTTCAGTGCCATCACAGAAGTTGCCCGATCAGGCGACGATGTGGCCACCTTGGGCGTGGCTCCCCTGGTCAAAGTTTTCGGTTCCCTCAACTGGGAAAGTCTTCTCCCCACCAGCACGGGTTCGAACTTGGAACCGCTCCAGGAGGCCGCCCCCAGTGTTTCATCGGCAGCTCACGCCGTGCGGCTCTCCGCTGAGCGGCTGGACAGAATCGATGCGAGCGGGCTGTGGCCCCAGGTGGCAGAACCCTTGACGCGAGCCCGCGAGCAGCTGGAGACCGTAACCGGCGCGCTCGATGCGGCCGCAAACGCCGCCCAGATCGCTCCTGGAATGTTGGGAGAAGGCAGCCAGCGAAACTATTTACTCATGATCCAGAACAACGCCGAGGCCCGCGCCTCCGGCGGCATACCGGGGGCGCTCGCGATCTTGACCCTCGATGCAGGCAAACTGACGCTGGGCAAACAGAGTAGCGCTGGCGATGTCGGCGTCATGTCCCCGACCCTGTCCGTGGACCCGGAACAGGAGCACATCTACTCGGGTCGCATGGGTAAGTTCATGCAGGACGTCAATCTGACGCCCGACTTCCCTACTGCAGCCACTACGGCGCAAGCTATGTGGGAGAGAAAGTCCGGGCAGCACGTGGACGGCGTGATCTCCTTGGACCCCGTAGCGCTGAGCTACATTCTGGACGCGACAGGACCGGTGAAGATAACCGACCCCGAGCTGATTGCTGTCGCGGACACCGGGCTGTCGACTGAGCTGAGCGGCAAAAACGTGGTGCGGACTCTGCTCTCCGACGTCTATGCGAAAATCGCCCGACCCGAAATCCAGGACGCTTATTTCGCCGGCGTCGCGAAAGAAATTTTCGGGGCCCTCTCTAGCGGAACTGGCGACGCTAAGGGTTTGATAAAAGGCATCACACGCGGCGCCTCAGAGGGCCGAGTTCTGATCTGGTCCGGCACGAGTGATGAGCAGGCAGTCATCGCCAAGTATCCCCTGAGTGGATCAATCGTCGGCCCAAGCGTCGCGCCGGCACAGTTCGGGGTTTACTTCAATGACGGCACTGGCGCAAAGATGGACTATCACGTGAAGCGGACTGTGCAGCTCATGAAGGAGTGCACAGGTAACGACTATGGGCGAGTCAGGGTGCGCATCACCAGCACCAACACGGCCCCTGCAGACGCGGCAACGTCACTGCCCGCGTACGTCACCGGTGGCGGCATTTATGGTGTGCCGGAGGGGACAGTTCAGACCAACGTGATCGCCTACGGTCCGGTCCAAGCCAACGTGGAAACAGCTACGGTGGACGGTACGAAGACAGACTTCGCGGCCCACCACCATGCCAACAGACCATTGGGGTCAGTAACCGTGACCCTGGCACCGGGGCAAAGTAGCAGCGTGGAGTTCACGTTCGGAAAAATTGTGCAGCACACTGAACCCGAATTGTTTGTGACTCCGACCGTCCAGGCTGTCAAAGACGTCATCCTGACGCCCGAAACCGCGGCCTGCGGACAGGAAAAGTAGACAACAGGTTAACTGTTTGTAAAGCGACTTGATTCGCTTTGGTAACAGGCACCGCGGGATGCTACCGTCTCTTTGGGCAACAAATGAGATTTCAACCTACGGTCACTCGGGGGATCGGAAATCTCCACATCGCGTGACGATACGTACATAAGGTCTCAGGGGGACACATGAAAAAAACATTTGCAGCCATAGCGCTTGCGGGCTCGATGGCACTGGTCGGCGCAGTTCCGTCAGTAGCAGCGGACGACTACCGGGCACCGCCCGCCAACTCTGCCGTTTCTGATGGCACGGTGGGCCCGGGCGAGCAGTTCGTCTTCCGCGGCAAGGGCTTCAAGGCAGGAGAGGGCCTCTCCATTAAGGTCACGCCTGGTGCAAGGCCTGCATCGACCGGCGCAAGCGTTGCCGGCCGTGGCATGAGCGTAACAGGGCAGATCACGTTGGCCCTGGAACCGCAGACGTTCTCGACCAACGCAGATAGCAGTGGCGCCTTTTCCTTCCCGGTTAGCATTAGCGAGGCCGGGGTCTACACCCTCACCGCGACCGGTTTGGAGTCTGGCATCACCGTCAGCTCGAGTATCACGGTCGAGGGCGCCACTGTGGTGCCCGCTGCAGCGGTACCCGCTGCCGGCGTCGCCAACAGCGGCACCGGGCTCGCCAACACCGGCGCAGACGCCAACCTGATGCTCTGGTCCCTCGTTGGTGCCGGTGCCCTGGCAGCCGGTGCCACCTCGGTAGTTGTGGTTCGCCGCCGCGCCAAGGCTGAGGCCGCAGCGTAAGTAACCCAAGCAACACAAAGAGGGCGGGTTGCCCTCCGGATATCCGGAGGGCAACCCGCCCTCTTCTTTTGTTTGAGCAGTGTGGCGTTCGCGCGACGGATCCATGTGGTATTTATTAGAACCATGGGGAGACATTGGCGGAAAGCACCGCGGCAGGTTGAGTACTACATTCCGTTGCCTCCGCCGCAGGCGCTCCCCTATCTGCTTCTGGCGGCCTTGGCGATAGCCGCCCTGGGCGTAGCGGCGATGGCACTCCTCAGGACGTCCTGAGGCTCACCAGTCAGTTGACGAAGGCCTTCAGCCAGGTCTTCAGCTCTTCCCCGAACTCCACCCGCTCCGAGGCGAGGGTAATGACTGCCTTCAGGTAGCTCAGCTTGTCCCCGGTATCGTACCGGCGGCCCTTGAAGACCACCCCGTAGACGCCGGATCCTTCTCCGTCTGCGGCCGCGAGGGTCTGGAGCGCGTCGGTCAGCTGGATCTCGCCGCCGCGGCCGGGTGCTGTTTTCTCCAGGACGTCGAACACGGCCGGGTGCAGCACGTAGCGGCCAATAACGGCCAGGTTCGAGGGGGCGTCGGCGACGGCGGGCTTTTCCACCAGGCGGTTCACCTGGAAATAATCCTCGCCGGCAACCGCAGAGATGTCCGCGCACCCGTACGCGCTGATCTGGGACGGATCCACCTCGATCAAAGCAACCACGGAGCCGCCGGTCTTGGCCTGCACCTCGATCATGGTGCTCAGCAGCTCGTCGCGCTCGTCAATTAGGTCATCACCCAGCAGGACGGCGAAGGGCTCGTCCCCCACGTGCTGGCGGGCGCACAGGACCGCGTGGCCCAGGCCCTTGGGATCGCCCTGGCGGAGGTAATGGAGGGGCGCGAGGTTGGACGCGTGCTGGACAATCTCAAGGCGCTCCAGGTCGCCCTTGAGTTCCAGCGTGCGCTCCAGGCTGGGCTCCCGGTCAAAGTGGTCTTCCAGGGCGCGTTTATTGCGCCCGGTGATCATCAGCAGGTCCGTCAGACCTGCTTTGATTGCTTCCTCCACCACATACTGGATGGCCGGCTGATCGACCACCGGCAGCATTTCCTTCGGCATTGCCTTCGTGGCGGGCAGGAAGCGTGTTCCCAGTCCGGCGGCAGGAATGACGGCTTTTGTTACGGTTTTCCCCAATGTCATGCCTGAACCTTACAAATTAGAGGGCGGAAGTGGCAATCCCGGCACGCAATTGTCGGGTTAGTGACCATTAAATAACGGTGGCCGCTTCTCCTGGAAGGCACGGAAACCCTCGGCGTAGTCTGCGCTCTTGCACAGCCGCGCCTGCTCCGCGTTTTCCTCCGCCATCGCATCCCACAGCCCGAGGCGCTGGTCCCGGAGGTGTGCCACGAGTTCCTTGCTGGCAGTGAACGCCCCGGTGGCACCGGTGGCCACGCCCGCCACAATGGCGCGGGTATTCTCCAGCAGTCGCTCCGCGGGCATGGCCCGGCTGAACAGCCCCCGCGCCACGGCCTCGGCGCCGCTGATAAGTTCCGCCGTATAGATAAGGTCCAGGGTCCGGTGCATGCCCAGGCGTTCGGTGAAGTACCAGTGGCCGCCGGAATCCAGCGTGGCCCCGAGTTTGGCGAACGGGGATCCAAACTTGGCGTTCTCCGCTACGTAGACGACGTCGGTGGCCAGCAGCAGCCCGAGCCCCACGCCCAGGCAGGCGCCCTGGGCGGCTGCGAAAGTTGGTGCCGGGAAGGAACTCATCTTCTTCAGCAGCGGCTGCACGAGCCCGCCGAGGTAGGCCTCCGCGTCGTCGCTCTCCGGCGTTACTCCGGCGATGTCCCGCCCGGCGCAAAAGGCCCGCCCTGTTCCGCGGAGCAGCAGCGCCCTGGCCTCGCCGCGAGCGGCGGCGTCAGCGGCGTCGTCGTACGCCCGCCCAAGATCAGCCAGCGCCTGCTCGTCCAGCGAGTTCAGTTTGTGCGGTGCGTCCAGCACGATCTCGGCGATGCCGCCGGCGATGGAGAGGGAAATCATGGGGCTCCTCGTTGCAGTGGGGCGGGGGTTCTCGGAGACTGGCTAAACGTCGAAGTCGACGGTGACTTCCGGCGTCGTCGGGTGGGACTGGCAGGTGAGGACGTAGCCCGTGTCCAGCTCATCCTGCTCCAGCGCGTAGTTCTCGTCCATCGTGACGGCACCGGTGACCACCTTGGCCCGGCACGTACCGCAGACACCGCCCGCGCAGGCGAAAGGGACATCCGGCCGGACCCGGAGGGCGGCGTTGAGGATGGATTCACGGGCGTGGGTGGGGCTGGCAACCTCGCCCTGCAGCCCGTCCAGCTTGAAGATGATCTTGAACGTTTCCTTGGACTCGTCAGCGATCACCGGCCGGCCAATGTTCCCCTCCGGGCGGTCCGGCTTACCGGAGGTGAACAGTTCGAAGCGGACATGTTCGGGCTTGACGCCGCGGGCGGCGAGGGTGTCGCGGCACAGCTGGACGAGTTCGAACGGCCCGCAGAGGAACCATTCGTCGACGTCGTCCGCGTGGATTGCCGTGCCCAGCAGCGCCTGCAGCTTCTCGGCGTCGATCCGGCCGCTGAGCAGCGGCGCAATCCGCTGCTCGCGGGAGAGCACATGGTGCAGGGCGAGGCGCGACGGGTACTTGTCCTTGAGGTCCGCGAGGTCTTCGAGGAACATGACGTCCATCGCGGCCTTGTTGGCATAGACCAGATCGAAGCGCGTTTCCGGGTGCGCGGCAAGCAGCGTGCGGGCGATGCCGATCACCGGGGTGATGCCGGATCCGGCGGCGATGGCCACGAAGGAGCCCGGCTCCCCCGCCAGCTGGCCCGCCATATCCTGCGGATGGTTCATCGAGTTCATCACGTTCTGCTCGACCGACCTGCCGTCGCGGCCGTGCTTGGAGACGAACGCGCCCATCGGGCTCATGACGTCCAGGACGTCGCCGGCCTTGAGCTCGGCATTGGCCCAGGTGGAGAACAGGCCGCCCAGGTCCTTCTTGATGGCGACGCGGATCTCACTGCTGCCGTCGGCGAAGCTGCGCGGCTCGGCACAGATGGAGTAACTGCGGCGGACCTCGTGCGGCTCGCCGTTTGCGTCCGCCAGGGTGGTGCGCAGGGCCACGTACTGTCCCGGGAGGTAATCGAACCGCCCGCCCAGCCCGGCGGGAACCGCGAAGGTCACCTCGATGGCGTCGTCGGTGAGCCGGCGGACCCCGCTCACCGTCAGGGCATGGAAGGACGGACGACGGCGGCCGGTGGCCTGCGCCGATTCGGCGGCAGTCTGGCGGACAACGGGCATGGGAGCACCTGTTCCTTACAAAACTTTGAAGTAGTCGAACGGTTCCTTGCAGTCCTGGCACGCGTACAGCGCCTTGCAGGAGGTGGAACCGAAGCGGGTGAGTTCCCGGGTGTTCAACGACGAGCACTGCGGGCATTTCACGGCCAGGCTGAGGCGGACCGTTCCCCGCGCGGGGTGTCCCGGCCCGCCGGACGGCATTGGAGCGGCCCGACGGCGGGGCGATGCCGTACTCCTCCAGCTTGGCCTTGCCGGCCTCGGTCATCCAGTCCGTGGTCCACGCCGGGGAGAGGACCAGGTCCACGTCCACGCTCGGGTAGCCCTCGGCCGCGAATGCCGTCTTAAGGTCATCGCGGATTGCGTCCATCGCCGGGCAGCCGGAGTAGGTGGGCGTGATGGTGACCCGGACGGCCGGTGCCGTCCCGGCGTCGTCCGCTGCTGCTGTCCCTGCCGTGGCGGTCAGCAGTTCGACGTTGCGGAGGATCCCGAGGTCCGCGACCGTCAGGACGGGGATCTCCGGATCGCAGACCGTGGCGGCGACGTCCCAGGCCTTCTGCTCGGGCGTCTTCACGCTGGTGTTCACGTCAGCCATGGTTACCAGCTGGCCCCGGGGTACTCGCGGGCGAGCACCTGCATTTCGGCGAGGAGGTAGCCGAGGTGTTCGGAGTGGTGGCCGCTATGATCTCCGAGTGCGCGTGCTGTGAAACCTGGCGCACCAGGGTCTTCCGGTATGCCGGGGGCATCCAGTCCCGGGGCTCGATCCGGGAGTCATCCGCCATGACCTTGTCGAAGTAGGCCTGGCCCTCGGCATCACGCCGGGCCGCATCTTCGAGGCTCTGTTCGTGCCGTGCCGGCGTTGGCTCTGCGGGCACTGACTGCAGGGTCTGCGATGCCATGGTTGCTTCTATGCATTTCCGATAAATAATTACCGACCGTTCGTTCAGGATATGCGGAAGGTGTGAGATGCGTCAAGCACCGCGCCGCGTGGAGCGCACCGAAATCCACCGGCCTGATCCGCCAATGGCGGTTCACCCCGGCCGGTTGGCCCCTGCGTGTTAAGTTGAACGATTAGGGATCACCCCGATCTGCCCGCCACCCGGAAAGAGCCTCACCGTGGAATCGCCTACACCCATCCGGATCCTCACCGTCTGTACGGGCAACATCTGCCGCTCCCCCGTGGCTGAACGCCTGCTCCAGGCCGGACTGGACCAGGTGCTGCCGGGAGCCTTCCAGGTCCGGAGCGCCGGCACCCGGGCCATGGTGGGCGATCCCATCCAGCCCCTGTCCGCGGATATCGTCCATCTCTACGGTGGCACCGCCGAGGGATTTGCCGCCCGCCAGCTGACCCCAAAGATCCTGCGCGAGGCGGACGTTGTCCTGACCATGACGTCGAAGCACCGCGGTGAAGTGATGCAAATGGATGCGTCGCTGCTGAGGCGGACCTTCACCATCCGGCAGTTCGCCCGCATGTTGGAAGTCCTCGAAAAACGGGACGACAGCCCCGCACCGGCCGCCGACATGGCTGCAATGTGGCGGGAGCTGCCCGCCCGGGCGGCCTCCGTCCGGCACCTGGCAATGGCCGAGGACGCGTCCGACAACGACGTGGTGGATCCCTACGGCCGCGGCCCGGAAAGGTATCAGCAGATGGAGGATGAGCTCGCGCCGGCTATCCTCACCATCCTGCGCTTCGCCCGCCGCCGCAGCTGAGGCTGGGGCCCTTGTACCTATGTGCCGCACGGGCCGGCGGTGATAGCGTCCCCCATGGGAGAACCGCCGGATCCGGCTGAAGAAGCTGCGCAGCCAACGCCAGCGCCCGGGGACAAGCGCCGCCGTCGGACCCTGCTGACAGCGTTGGTGGCCGGCCTGCTGGTCCTGGCAATTGCAGCCGCAGCGTACGTCCTGAGCCGCCCACGGGCCGAGCCCGCAGCTCCCGCGGAGGCCTCCGCCCCCGCGCCAGCCACTACGTCGGCAGAGACGCCCGCTGCCACGCCGACCCCGACGCCGGAACCACCCGCCGTCGCCCTCAACATCCTGCTGGTGGGCAGCGACAGCCGCGTGAACGCGCGGGCCGAGGCAGCCGCCGGCCATGTCTCCGACCAGCGCGGGGACGCCCTCGTCTTCGTCCACCTCCCGGCGGACCGCCAGAGCGTGTACGGCATCTCCATCATGCGCGACCTGTGGGTGGACATCCCCGGACACGGCACGGCGAAGGTCAACGCCGGGCTCGAACTCGGCGGCCTGCCCCTCATGACGCAGACCGTTGAGGCAGTGCTCAACCAGCACATCGACCACACGGTCATGCTGGACTTCCAGGGGTTTGCCGCGATGACCGATGCCCTCGGCGGCGTCGACGTCGATGTGAAGCAGCCGTTCACCACCACGGTGGATGAAATAGAGCACTTTCCGGCGGGGGTGAACAGGCTCAACGGGGCGCGGGCGCTGGCGTTTGTCCGGGAGCGCCAGGCCTTCCCCGACGGCGACTACCAGAGGGTCCGCAACCAGCAGACTTTCCTGAAGGCTGTGCTGGCCAAAATGGCGAACGAAGGCGGCCTGGCCGACCGCGACACCGTCCGGAAGCTGGTCGCGACCG
This sequence comes from Arthrobacter sp. UYCu723, assembly GCF_054059215.1. Classification (NCBI taxonomy): domain Bacteria; kingdom Bacillati; phylum Actinomycetota; class Actinomycetes; order Micrococcales; family Micrococcaceae; genus Arthrobacter; species Arthrobacter sp. UYCu723. Next base: position 2,487,879 of record NZ_JBSSBW010000001.1, on the reverse strand, counting down.
TACTTCCGCACATCACGGTGGACGCCGGGTTCACGCCGGAGACACTGGAACGCCTCGTCTTCAGCCTCCGGACGGGGACCTCTACGCCTACGCCGTGGACAACGCAGGCGACGAGCGCTTCACCCTGCGCATCAAGAACCTCCGCAGCGCGGAACTTCTCCCGGACGTGATCGAGAACGTCTTCTACGGCATTTCCTTCTCCCCCGACGGCACCCGGACCTTCTACACAGTGGTGGACGATTCCTGGCGGCCCTACCAGGTGAAGTCCCACGTGCTGGGCACGCCCGTCAGCGAGGACGAGGTCATCTACCAGGAGGACGACGTCGCCATGTGGCTGGGCTTCGAGCTCTCCGCCGACAGGCGCCACCTCGTGCTGAGCATCGTGATTTCCCGCGACGAGCACACCCTGTACGAGGCCGAGCCGTTCCTTTTCCGGCAACCCCTCTGGCGTACTCCGCCAGCAGGTCCGGGGCGGCGGCTACGTCGCGGAGCCGGATGGCGCCGTCGTCGGGCACCAGCGGGTCCCGGCTGACATCGGCGGCGAGCAGGGACACGGTCCCGAGCCCGCAGGCGTACGGCAGTTCCGGCAGGGCGGCCGCGAGCGCCAGCCCCGCGCGGATCCCCACCGACGTGTCCAGGGCCGAACTGACGACGGCGGGGAGCCCGGCCAGCGCCACGATGTCCAGGGCGCGGCGCACTCCCCCGAGCGGCGCCACCTTCACCACGATCAGGTCCGCGGCGCCGGCCCGCGCCACCTTGAGCGGGTCGTCCTCCTTGCGGACACTCTCGTCCGCGGCGATGAGCAGGAAATCCCGGCCGCCAGCAGCCGGCGCCGGACTTCGGCGAGGCCGGCGATGTCCGGCACCGGCTGTTCGGCATACTCCAGCCCGACGGCGGAGAGCCGGGTCAGCGCCTCGACGGCCGCCGGGACATCCCAGCCGCCGTTCGCGTCCACCCGGATGGCGGCCTCCGGCAGCGCTTCCCGGACCGCGGCGACCCGGGACACGTCATCCGCCAGGCTTTGGCCGGGCTCGGCGACCTTGACCTTGACGGCGTCCACCCGGCCGAACCGGGCCAGGATGTCCGGCACCGCGTCGGCCGTGACCGCGGGGACGGTGGCGTTGACCGGGATGCTGCTCCGCAGCGGCTCGGGGAATCCCTGCCAGCCGGCCTCGATGGCGGAGGCGAGCCAGCGGGAAGCTTCCGGATCGGCGTATTCGGGGAAGGGGCAGAATTCCCCCCAGCCCAGCGGCCCGCGCAGGAGCAGGGCCTCGCGCTGCAGGATGCCGCGGAATTTCACCCGCATCGGCAGGCTCACCACATGGGCACCGGCCAGGAGTTCGTCCAGCACGGGGAACTGCGCCGCTAGCGAGGGCGCGCGATTCATGGAGAGATTCGGAGACGGCGGGTCCGCGTTGCTGAGCATCTTTTCACTCTACCGGCGGCTCACTGCGGCGGCTCACGAGCGAGCCCCCGTGCCTTGAGCGGGCCGGCGTTGACTGGGGGTGAGCCACCTACTTTTCAGGAGACTCGTCTCGGCCGGCCCGCTCAAGGAGCACCATCCCGGCGGAGAATCCCTCCGGTAAGCACGATTCTAGAAACCGGCCGCCGACGCGGCACGAGTAGGGCCTACCTGTCTTATCGTGGGGCGCTACGCCTGCCCCGGGTGCCGCAGTTCCCAGACATCGGCCGACGCCCCATGCGGCAATTCGAGCTGCCACACCTCACCGGCTTCAGGGTAGGCGCGCAGGGTCGTGGGCACTGAACCGTGGCGGTAGGCCTCCATGATCGAAGCGTCGATGAAGATCCGGAGCTCATCGCCGCCGGCCACTGCCTCGGTGAACACGGTCCGCTGCCGCCGGGTCGAGCTGAGGACGAGCCTGATCCGCCCCTCACCCCCGGTCACGTGGGCCTCGGCGTGCGGGGGCAGGGTCAGGGTTCCGGCGGCGCCCGTGTGTTGTTGGGCGCCGCGGTAGGCCCGGAGTTCCGCTGCCGGTTCGACGGCGAGCGCCCCGCCGTGCGCGGAGAGCTGCCGCGGAAACGTCAGGACTCCGGCCCAGCCGGCGTCGTCGGTCTGCTCCGGACTGCGGCCCCGCCGGTCCTCGCTGCCCGTCGATTCCGGGGACCAGCCCCAGAGCAGGGTCCGCTCCGGCAGCGGCAGGATCTGCGGTGCATAGAAATCGCGGCCAAGATCGGCCTTCCCGCCCGTTTCCGGGGCGAAGACCGGCAGCCCGGCTAGCCCCGGGACGAGCGCACCGAGGAGATAGCCGACGCCGTTGGGGTGCTCGTGGTGGTCCGTGGAAAGCCACAGCGAGGCCATCAGCAGCCAGGTTTCCGCCCCGGACGAGTCCGGGACGCTGACCAGTTGCGGACACTCCCAGATCTCCGCAGGAAGGTGCCGGGCAGCCAGCGGATCATCCGAGCTGAACCAGATCCCTTCATATTTCCAGCTGCGGAGATCGTCCACGCTGTAGAGCAGGACGGCCGCCCGTCCCGATGCCAGCCCGGCACCCTGGAGCGCGAAGCGCCGGCCCTGGAAGCGGAAGATGAACGGATCACGCACAGCTGTGATCCGGGGGTCCGGGGGTATCCCCGCTGCCACGTGCCCGTCCTGTGTCCACGTGGTCAGGCCATCGGAGCCCCGCGCCAGGACGACGCGGGAGTTGCCGCCCTCAGACTCGACGCCGGAGTAGGCAGCGGTGGGGACTCCGCCGTCGTCGGTCACCACCCCCGTCCAGCAGCCGAGCGCGTCCGGCCCACCGGGCTGGGGCCGGAGCGCGACCGGTTCCTCCTGCCAGCGGACCAGATCCGCGGAGCTCAGGTGCCCCCAGCAGATGCCGTGATGCCGAGCCGAGTCCGGGTTGTATTGGAAGAACACGTGGTAGCGGCCGTCGACGTAGCTCAGGCCGTTCGGATCGTTGATCCAGCCTTTCCCCGGCCTGGCATGAAAGCGCGGGAAGGCAGGATCCGGATGATTCGGCACGGTGTCCATGGCCACACACTACCCGCGCGCGGGATGACAGGTCACGGCCGTGCCGGGCGGAATCATTGCGGTGAAATGTCCTCGGATGCCGCCTCGACACAGCCTGCCCTCAGGCGGCTCGCAGAGTTTTATGGGAACCTGATGACGATGAGTTTTCGCCAGGGACATACGAGCAAACACCCGGCTGAGGGGTACCCGCAGCCGGGTTTGACCCGTGCCTCGTCACACCCCGGCAAGGGCCTGGGTAAGGGCCTGGGGCCGATGTTTCTGCTGGCCACCCTGGCCTGCCTGGCCGCACTCGCCGTCACATATTACTTCTTCGTCCGCACCACCACGGGACAGTTCATCGACGAATCGGCGCTGGTCGAGGCCGTCGAGATCCATGGCACCGCGGGTAATGCCGCCAATAAGCTTCTTGACTGGCTGCCGGCCCTGTCCGTGCTGATCGCCACGGTCGTCATCCTGTTTGTCACCGTCCTGCGGCGGCGCTGGGCCGCGGCCGGGATCGCCATGGCAGCCTGCCTGGGCGCGAACGTGGCCACCCAGATCCTCAAGGACCTCGTGCCGGTCCGGCCGTACCGCGGAATCGAGACATTGGAACTGAACTCCCTGCCGTCGGGCCACACCACGCTGGCGGCGTCCGCCGCAGCCGCCGTGTTTCTGGTGGTCTCGCCGCGCTGGCGTCCGCTGGCAGGCTTCCTGGGCGGCAGCTTCGCCGTCGCCACCGGCCTGTCCACCCTCATCAACCAGTGGCACCGCCCCTCCGACGTCGTAGCCGCCTTCCTCGTGGTGGCGGCGTTTATGCTCCCGGCCGGCTGGCTGATCATCCGCACCGGACCGCGCTGGAATGTCTGGACCGGCTACGGGGAACACTGGGCGGCCTCGCGCCTCTGGCTCGCGCTTCCCGTGCTGGCAGTACTCGGCTCGGCCGTGCTGGCCAGCTACTCGCTGCTGCAGATCGCGCCGGGCACGGGACAGGAAAGCAACACGAGCAACTACTTCTGGGCCGGGACCTCACTGATAGTGATCGCCGGGTACCTCGCGACGGTTGCCGGTGTGTGGCTGTTCGGCCACGCCGCGCGACGGCGGGGCGCGCCGCAGCGCTGAGGGGCACCGCGGGGCGGCGCGCTCCGAACTCGCCCGCCCCGAAGCCATGATGTTCCGGGGCCGGCGGTTCGCAGCATCAGCGGGGTATAACGGATGCCCACGCGGTTGAAGCAATCGGAGTCCGAAATTACTTAGGAAATTGCCGCGCAAACATCCACTTTCGGACCGGTCGACTTCACAGCCAGGACATTGAAAGTTGCGAGCGAATCCAGCGTGAGGACCAACCTGCCGGTGTACTGCGTGATAGCGGGACCACCCACGTCGCTGGCAAAGAAGACGGCCCCGTTATGGCCCGTAAACGTTGCGGTCACGGTTCCATCCGGATTTGGGACGTACCGCGCAACCGACCCGGCAGTATTGACCGTGTAGCTCTTCTTGGTGCCGACGTTGGTGTAAGTGAGAAGAACGCCTTTACCCACCGTGAAGATGCTGCCATTCCTAAGTTCGACCTTGGTGATCTTTCCACCCGTGCCGGTGACTGTGACCGGGAAACCGCAGCCTTCCGTCGTCGTGAAGGTGAAATTCTGAAGCTCAGGCGGGCGGCTGACAGCTGCGCCCGCGGGCGCAGCGGCGAGAAGCAGGGCTGCTGTTGCGACAAGGGGCGTGAACCAGCGGGACTGATTTCCGAACATGAACATCTCCTAATTTTTTTGCGTCGAAACGCATCACCCATCCGGGCGGAGACCATGCGCTGCAAATAGTCACGGGCGAACCCTGACGGCGGCACTCGTGCCGCCCCGCGTAGGGCCGGCCTGGATGCGCCGGCGCAGGGATCGACCTTACTAAGCTCACGTGGCTTTCGCCCGAGTAGTCGATACCTGTAATCGCGGCTGTTCCTCGGTACGCAGCAGCGTCCGAGGAACTTCACGACCCTCACTTTGCCCGACCTTGCCGCTGAATTGGGTGCCTTCACCCCGCTCTTCGCGCAGCTACGTGCCCGGTCCCTCACGCCCTGCCGCAAACAAGTCCGGAGATCTGCCCTCAGTAGTTCCGCCGGTGCCTGAGGCGGGGGATGGTGACGGCGAAAACGGCCGCGGCAGCGAAGCCGAGCACGCCGGTGGCGCCCTCTCCCGCCCCGAGCGAGGCCACGGCCGTCACTCCCGAGAGCAGCACGGGCCCGCCGGTGGCGCCGGCGTCGGCCATGAACCGCCAGATGCCGAGGAACTGGCCGCGGCCGTTGTCGGGCGAGAAATCGGCGCCCAGGGTCATGTTCAGGCCGGAGCTGATGCCGTTGCCGAAGCCGATCAGGAGCGCCGCGAGCAGCAGTCCCACAAAGCCGGTGCTGAGCGGGATCAGCAGCATCGCCGTCCCCATGATCAGCGTGGAGGGGACCGCGACCCACTGCCTGCCCTTGCGGTCCATCAGCTTACCGGCAGGGTAGAAGACCAGCATGTCGATGGCACCGGAGAGCCCGTAGATGAGCGACGCCTGGGTTGCATCCATCCCCAGGTGTTCGGCCCAGAGCGGCCATCGCCACGACGCCGGCCCAGTAGGCGCCGGTGATGCCGGCGAACTGCATCACCGCGGCGCCGATGAACGGGCCGATGAAGATGCCGATCCGGTTGACGCCGCCGAGGGTGGACAGGGCCTGGGCCCTGAGGATCACCGGCACCGCCTCGGTCAGGTACTTCTGCCGCGCCAGGCTGAAGACGCTGGCGGCCATCCCGACGACGAGCATCGCCACGGCGAGCAGCCAGAGCCCCTCGGGCACCTGTGCGGAGAGGGCCGCCCCGGCCAGCGCGATGGCACTGGCGGCGGCCGCACCGACGATCGCCCAGCGTTCGCCGAACTTCAGTGTGATGAGCGAGGCCGGGAGGTTGAAGAACCAGGATCCGAGCCCGATCAGCGTGACGACCAGCGCGGCTACGGCCACCGAGGCGCCCAGGTCCCGGGCGGACAGCGCCACGACCGGAAGGATTGCGCCTTCACCGATGCTGAAAAGCAGGGCCGGGCCGAACGCGGGAACGGCGATGCTGCGGAGGCTGAACGGTGCGGGGCGTGTAGTGGTCATCCCCTTCATCCTAGGGGCCGAACAAAACGCGGCTGCCCCGGGCACCCGCCCGACTAAGGCACGGCCTAGACGTACCCGTCCACGATGGCGGCGGCGATTTCCCGGTAGGCGCGCCGTGTTTCCGGGCGGAGCACATCCAGGGTGACCAGGTCACCATCGGCCACACCGCGGTCGTGCGGGACGGCAATCAGCTGGCGGCAGATCCCGGACAGGTGGTCTTCGATCGCGTCCTTGTCCACCCGGGAGGAAACCTCGTCCTTGTCCGTGATGACGACGACGGCGTTGCGGGCCAGTTCCTCGTAGCCGTGGCTGGCCAGCCAGTGCAGGGTGCTGCGGGCCCGCTTGGCGCCGCTGACCGCGTAGCCGGCCGCGATGATCAGGTTGTCCGCGGACTGCAGGATGCCGCTCATGGCGTTGTGTGTGACGCCGGTGCCACAGTCGGTGAGGGCCACCGAGTAGTAGCCGGAGATGAGTTTGCGGATCCGCAGGTACTCTTCGGCCGTCAGGGAGTCCGAGACCTCGGGATCCTGCTCTCCGGCGATCAGGTGCAGCCGGCCGGCATGGTGCATATACCGGGCCAGGGCGGTAAGGGAATCGACGGACTCGATGTTCTGCAGCAGGTCCGTGATGGTGCGGGGACTCTGCTGCTGGTAAATGCCCTCGCCGAGGGCGCGCTCCACAAGGTCGCCGGAGTCCGGGTTGGCGTCGATCGCGCACGGCGGGTCCCCGCGGAATTCCGCCAAGGTCAGGCCGACGCCGACGGTGGTGGAGGTCTTGCCGATGCCGCCCTTGAGGCTCAGGACGCCGGTGTTGTAGCTGCCCTGGAGCTGGCGGGAGATGCGCCGCGCGAGCTCGTCTTCTTCGCGCTGCCGTGCGCTCGGGCCGAGATTGAGGCCGCCCCCGGTCATCTTGTAGAGGGCGCCGCGGAAGCCGCCTACAGGCTTCGGCTTCTGCTCGCGGACGAAGAGGCCGGGCGAGCTGATGAAGTCCGGAACCGGAGCCGAGGCCAGGGCCGCTGCCCGGCTGGCCGTGCGGGTGGAACGGGGCGGCTGGGCCGGGACGCTGGGCGCCGTCTCCGGGGCAGCCGGCAAGGCCGACCGCCGGGAGGGTGCTGCGCCGGCGTCGGAGTCCGGAACCTCGGTGGCGTCCGGGGACAGCGGATCTCCGGCGGGAACCACCGGTGCCGTGGGGACCTGGCGGATCACCGGTGTCGATCCGGTGGCGGGCTCCGAATTGCGTTCGTCGGCTGCTTCGGCGGCCTCGGCCCATGAACTGCGGCGCTTCGGTTCGGCACGGTCGGCGGCTTCGGCGGGGCTGGTGCGAGGATTGATGACCGGCATGGTTCCTGTCCAGGCAGCTTCGTCACCGTCGGCACGACGCAGGTCGCGCCGACGGCGGGTTTCAGGCTGCCCTGAGTTGTCAGTAGTGGCAGCTGAATTGTCTTCCACCGAATCGGGCATCGTTGATTTCTCCCAGGACTCACAGCGGGGCATGCTGCGGCGCTTGTTTGACGTCGTTCAAAGGGCAAGTCTAGGCGCAGTCGTGAGCACCCTTATCATTCGGGGAAAATGAGGGCTTCAGTGGTGCGCCCGGGTCTCCTGCAGGCGCCTGATGAACCATCGTGACTGCTCAGGGCCGTAGGGAAGGACCGGGATGGCCTTGGTGGCGTCGTCGGGGGTTTCCCGCGTGGCCTGGATGGCCTGGCGCACCGCGGTGCCCATGGTGTTGGCCATGGTCTTGACGAACTGGTCGCTGCAGGGTTCCCCATGGCCGGGAACCAGGAAGTCATAGCGGTGACGCAGCGCGGACACGTGCCGGAGGGCGTCCGCCCATTCCTCGGGGTACGAGTCTTCAAAAGAGGGGTGCGAGCCCTGTTCCACGAGGTCACCGGCGTAGAGCGTGGTGGCTGTTCCGACGAGGAGGTCCCCGTCGGTGTGGCCGCGGCCCAGGTAGAACAGCGTGACGGTCTGGCCGCCAAGGTCCACCAGGACCGGCTGGTCCTTCACGATCGCGTTCGGAACCACGAGTTCGACGTTGCTGCCTTCGCCGGCAGCCATTTCCGGCTCCTCGGCTGCGACGGCGCGGCGCTGGCTGTCCCCGTTCTCTTCGATCTCCGCAGCGCAGCTCTCGTGCGCCCAGAACTCCGTCACGCCGTCGTCAGCGAAGACAGCGTTGCCGAAGAAGTGGTCATAGTGCGCGTGCGTGTTGACGACGACCAGCGGCAGCCCGGTCTTGGTCCGCACTGCCTCCAGGATCTCGCGTCCCTGCCGGGGCCCGCCGCCGGTGTCGATCACCATGGCGCGTTCGGTGCCGACCACCAGGCCGGTGTTGAGCAGGGAACCTTGGGTTGTCAGGACGTAGTTGTCCGGACCTACCTCGAGCCATCGTGACATTGAATCTCCGTATTCCGGCACTGTTCCGGCGCCGCTGGTGCGATGTTCTGCCCTCGATTGTACCCATGCCCGGCTGACAATTCCCGGAGGGCATACCCGCCTTTGGGAACCCAACGGGAAGCCATCGCCTGGGGCAGCGCCGCCGTGTAGCCTGTGGCTACTTCAGTTGTTCCGCCACTTGCTCCATCGAACGATCGGAGGTTGCTCCCGATGGAATCCGGCACGTCACTGGAGCGGATGGTGTTCTTCAGCGACGCCGTCTTTGCGATCGCGCTGACGCTACTGGCACTGGACCTGAAGCTGCCTGCCGGCATTCCGGCGGAGCAGCTGGACGATGCCCTGGTCGCTGCGCTGCCGCAACTGCTCGCGTATGCGCTGTCATTCCTCATCATCGCCAGGACCTGGATGTCACACCATTCCGACTTCGCACGGATCCGCCGTTTCAATGTGAACCTGGGCCGGCTGAATCTGGCCCTCTTGTTCTTCATCGCCATGCTGCCCGGTCCGACGTCTGTGCTCAGCCAATACGGGGATGACCCCACGCCCTGGCCGAGTGTTCTGTACGCCGCCAACATCGCCGCGGTCTACCTGACCATGGCGGCCATCTGGGGGTACGCCAAACATGCAGACCTGATGGAGCGGGAAATGGCACCCGACGGCCACCGGAAGGTATTCAGCATTCGGCTGGCCGGGGCGCTGGTCTTCCTGCTCTCGATTCCGGCGGCGTTTGTCCTCAACGCCTACACACCGTTCCTGTGGCTACTGCTCGTGCCGGCGTCATGGGCGGCCCGCCGGTTTTCGGCACCCGCTGAACGCCGGGCCGACCGAAACTGACCCCGGCCGTCTCCGTCGGTTCCCGTGGCCGGCAGAACAACCGTGTATACACCCCGGCGACCGTTGGGATGCTCGCGGTCGCTCGTTCGCAGGTGCTGGCGGGCGTACCGTGACGGCTACTTCCAGCCAGTGATGTCACTACGAATCTCCGCCGGGTTACCGGATACCACCACGTTCGCGGGGACATCGCGGCTTACAACAGACCCGGCACCGATCACCGCGTTATCGCCAATCGTGACGCCTTTGAGGATGATCGCTCCTGTACCGATCAGGACGTGGTTGCCAATCTTGATCGGCTTTGTCGGATTGCTGGTGCGGCCGTCCGCATAGGTGAGCGTGTGGAAGTCGGTGTCGAGGATCTGGACGAGCCAAGAGAACTCACAGTAGTCGCCTATGGTCAGCCCGGACCTGACGTTGATCCGGGACCGTGCGCCGATCTTGGTTCGGGACCCGACAGACATCAAAGCCGGCGCTTCGGGGGTTCCAATAACTGCGACGTGTGTCCCCTTGCCAATCACAAAACCGGAGCCCGCATGAATACTGCCATCCTTGACGGTGATCTTCGTCCCTCTGTCCACTCGGGCTCTTGGCATCCCAAGTGAGGCTGCGCGGGCACGGTTTTCAGCGGAACGAAGCTTCCCCCAGATATTCATGGCCCCATCATAGGGCCATCTCCGACCACCGCAGGCCTCCTCCGGCAGCCGCGCCGGACCCGTCACATATCCGCCAGGACAGACCCCGGATTTTCGATCGCATCGGCGACGTAGCGCAGGAAGCCGCCGGCCGTTCCACCGTCGCAGACACGGTGGTCGAAGGTGAGGGTCAGTTCGGTGACCTTGCGGACCGCGAGTTCGCCGCTGACAACCCAGGGCTTGTCGATGATCCGTCCGACGCCGAGAATTCCCACCTCGGGGTGGTTGATGATCGCGGCGGAACCGTCCACGCCAAACACGCCGTAGTTGTTCAGTGTGAACGTGCCGCTGCCCAGCTCCGCCGGGGTCGCCTTGCCTTCGCGGACGACGGCGGTAAGCCGGCGGATCTCGGCGTCGAGTTCGCGGGCGCTGAGCTTGTCCGCGTTGCGCACGGAGGGCACCATGAGGCCGCGGTCGGTCTGCGCCGCGAAGCCGAGGTTGACGCCGTCGAAGGCCACAATCTCCTGCATCGCGCCGCCCGTGGTGTCCTCGGTGGTGACGATGCGGGTGTTGAGTTCAGGGAACTTCTTCAGCCCTGCGGTGACGAATCGCGCGATGAAAGCAAGCAAACCGGGGGTGTTGTGCGGGTCCGCATTCTTCAGGGCGGCCCGCATCTCCACGAGCGCCGTGGCGTCCACATCGACCCACACCGTGGCTTCCGGGATCTCGGAACGGCTGCGCGCCATGTTCGCCGCAACGGCCTTCCGCACACCGCGCACGGCAGTGCGCCCGGAAATGCCCAGGCCAGTGCGTGCGTCTGTGTCGGACGCCGCGACAGCCTCAACCACGGGGCGCTCAGCCACTGTGGACGGCCTGATGACAGCCTCGACATCGCGCCGCATAATGAGCCCGCTGGCCCCCGACCCGTGGAGTCCCCCCAAATCAACCCCATGATCGCGTGCCATCCGGCGAACCAGCGGAGATATAACAGCCCCCAACTTCCCGGGCACCCGGGTCCGCATCAGCAGCAGGTCATCGGCAGCCTTCTCCGCCACAGAAATCTGGCTCGCGGCACCCGAAGTCTCGACGGGCTCGACCGCCGAAGACTTCCGTGGCCGCGTCCGCCGGGCAACCCCATGCCCGCCCGGAGTCCCGTACCCAATCAGGACATTCCCGGACCCGGCCTTCTCCTCCTCGCGGTAAGTTTCTGCGGCAACCACGGCAGGTGACTCAACCGCGGACTCAGTCGCTGCAGGCAATGCCGCCCCGGGAGTGGCATCGGGCCTGTCGGAGCCGGCAGCATCGTCCGCAGGACGAATGCTGTCCGGCGAAGGGGCGGGGGCGGCATTGCCTGTGGCGGCGCCACCGGCGGCAGCAGTCACACCTGGACCAGCCACACCGATAGGAGTCACCGAGATCAGCGGCTTGCCGACGTCGAGCGTCTGGCCGGGTTCGCCGTGCAGCACGGCGACAGTGCCGGCGTACGGGGAGGGCACCTCCACCAGGGACTTGGCCGTCTCCACCTCGGCGATCGGCTGGTCCACGCGGATCTCGTCGCCCACAGCCACGAGCCAGTGCACGAGTTCGGCTTCGGTGAGTCCTTCGCCGAGGTCCGGGAGGAGGAATACTTTCGTTTCGCTCATGGTCAGTCTTCCCACTGGAGGTCGTCAACGGCGTCGAGGATGCGGTCCACGCCGGGCAGGTAGTAGTGCTCAAGTTTCGGCGCCGGGTACGGCACATCGAAGCCGGTGACCCGGCGGATCGGCGCGGCGAGGTGATGGAAACAGCGTTCCTGGACCCGGGCCACGATCTCGGAGGCCACGGAGGCAAAGCCGTGCGCCTCGGCGATAACCACGGCGCGGCCGGTCTTGCGGACCGAGGCGCAGACCGTCTCGTCATCGAAGGGCACGATCGAGCGGACGTCGATCACTTCGAGCGAGCGGCCTTCCTCGGCGGCCGCAGCGGCGGCGGCGAGCGCCGTCGGGACGGAGGGGCCGTAGGCGATCAGCGTCGCGTCGGTTCCCGGGCGGGCGACGGCGGCACGGCCCTCGGAGGAGGTTCCGCGCTCGGTGTTCGCCGTGTGCTCGGCACGCAGCGCCTCCAGGTCCACCTGGTCCTTGGACCAGTAGAGCTTCTTGGGCTCCATGAACATCACTGGGTCGTCGGAGTCGATGGCTTCGCGGAGCATCCGGTAGCCGTCCGCCACAGTGGCCGGGGTGAAGACCTTCAACCCGGCGGTGTGCGCGTAGTACGCCTCGGAGGAGTCGCAGTGGTGCTCCACTCCCCCGATGCCGCCGGCGTACGGGACGCGGATGACCATGGGCAGCTTCACGGCACCCTTGGTGCGGTTGTGCATCTTGGCGACGTGGCTGACGATCTGCTCGAACGCCGGGTAGGCGAAGGCGTCGAACTGCATCTCGATGACCGGGCGCATGCCGTTCATCGCCATGCCCACGGCCATGCCCACGATCCCGGATTCGGCCAGCGGCGTGTCGAAGCAGCGGCTCGTGCCGAAGGTCTTGGTGAGCCCGTCCGTGATGCGGAAGACGCCGCCGAGCATGCCGACATCCTCGCCGAAGACCAGGACCGAGGGGTCCGCGTGCATCGCGTCGGCCATCGCGGTGTTCAGTGCCTTGGCGAGGGTGATGGTCTGCGGGCCGGTCTGCTCTGTTTTCTGCTCGGACGCAGCCGCGGCCTTGGCGGCCGCTCGCGCGGTGGCGGAGCTGACGTTGCCGTTCGCCTCGGACGAGGTGGTGACTGTGGGGCTCATTTCGCGGCCTCTTCCCGGGCGAGCTCGTCGGCGAGCAGGGCGGATTGTTCCGTCAGCTGCGGGGTGGGGGTGGAGAAGACGTACTTGAAGAGGTCCAGCGGCTCCACCGGGACGTCCTCACCAAGGCCTTCGCGCAGCTGCGCGGCAACCGCTTCGGCCTTTTCGGCGATCCGGGCAGTGCCGCCGTCGTCGAGCAGTCCGCGCTCCGTCAGGTAGCTCTTCATCCGGCTCAGCGGGTCCTTGGCCACCCACTGCGCGACCTCGCTGTCCTGGCGGTAGCGGGTGGCGTCGTCGGCGTTGGTGTGGGCCTGCATCCGGTACGTGTGGGCCTCGACGAGCAACGGCCCGGAACCATCGCGGGCCAGTTTGACGGCGCGGCCCAGCACGGCGAGCAGGGCCACGATGTCATTGCCGTCCACGCGTTCCCCGGCCATGCCATAGCCTACGGCCTTGTGGGCCAGCGACGGTGCGACCGACTGGTGCGCCAGCGGGACCGAGATCGCGTACTGGTTGTTCTGGACAAAGAAGACGACCGGCAGGTGGAAGACCGCGGCGAAGTTCAGCGCCTCGTGGAAGTCACCCTCGCTCGTGGCGCCGTCGCCACACATGGCCAGGACAACGGTGTCCTCCCCGCGCAGCTTGGCGGCATGGGCCACCCCGACGCCGTGGAGCAGCTGCGTGGTCAGCGGCGTGCACTGGATCCCGACCTTATGCCTGGCGGGATCGTAGCCGCCGTGCCAGTCGCCGCGGAACAGCGTCATGGTCTGGACGGGGTCTACGCCGCGGGCCATCACGGCCACCGAGTCGCGGTAGGTGGGGAACATCCAGTCGCCGTCGGAGAGGCAGAGGGCAGCGGCAACCTGGCAGGCCTCCTGGCCGTGGCTGGAGGGGTAGACGGCCATCCGGCCCTGGCGGACGAGGGCGGAGTTCTGGTCATTGACGCGGCGCCCGACGACGAGCTGCTCGTAGGCGGTCATCAGTTCGTCATCGCCGGGGAGGCTGTACTCGTGGCCGGCCTGGGCGCCCTGCTCGGTGTGGAGGTTCAGGGTGCCGTCAGGGCCGACCATCTGGATCTGGTGGCGGGCGGGCAGCATGTAGTCCTCGGCTGTGATGCCGAACTTGCGCACGGCCTCGCTGGCGGCGTCTTCAGCTGGCGGGTGCTGTGCAGTGTGGTCTGCGGAGATCGTCATTGGTCCGTCCTTCTGTAGCCACTATTCACTCCCAGTATGCTGGCGGACACTGTTTCGTATCCACCTCTACGGAAAATCGTGGAGAAGTCCCAAAATTTGGCCTAATCTGGAAGACGAATCGTAAGTGTGAGCTGGATTACCGGCAGGGGTTGTAGACGAATGGCAGAGGCCGAGGCGGACCAGGCAGCGGTGCCGCTGGATGACGTGGACCGGAATATCATTGCCGAGCTGACCCGGGACGGCAGGATGTCCGTGACCCAGGTGGCGGAGAACGTCCACATCTCGCGCGCCCACGCCTACACGAGGATTGCCCGGCTGACCGGCGAAGGGGTCCTGACCAAGTTCACGGCACTCGTGGACCCCATCAAGGCCGGCCTGAAGTCATCGGCCTACGTGACCCTCAAGGTCCGCCAGCATTCCTGGCGGGAGCTGCGGGAACTGCTGCGCGCCATCCCTGAGGTGCACCACATCGCATTGGTGGGCGGGGACTTCGATGTGATCCTGCTGGTGCGCGCCGTGGACAATGTCGATCTGCGGCGCGTCATCTTCGACCAGCTCCAGTCGATGCCCGGGGTGCTCGACACCCAGACCTTCCTGGTGTTTGAAGACGTGGATACGCGGTAGCCCTTGTACGGGCACCGGCAGCTGCCTCAGCCGGCGGGTGCTTCAGCTGACGAAGGCCTTCATCCACGACCGCAGCTCCTCGCCGAACTCCACCCGTTCCGCGGCGATCGAAAGGACCGCCTTGAGGTAGCTCAGTTTGTCGCCCGTGTCGTAGCGGCGGCCCGTGAAGACCACACCGTAGACGCCGCCGCCCTCGGAGCCGGAGACGGCGAGGGTCTGCAGCGCGTCGGTGAGCTGGATTTCGCCGCCGCGGCCGGGCTGCGTTTCCGCCAGGACATCGAAGACCGCGGGGTGGAGAACGTACCGGCCGATCACGGCCAGGTTCGAGGGCGCATCCGCGATGTCCGGCTTCTCGACCAGGCCGTTGACCCTCACGTGGTCCTCGCCCGGAACGGCTGACACGTCGGCGCAGCCGTAGGCGCTGATTTCGCCCGGGCACACTTCGATCAGTGCGACCACGGAACCGCCGGTCCTGGCCTGCACCGCAATCAGGGTGCTCAGGAGTTCATCGCGCTCGTCAATCAGGTCGTCGCCCAGCAGGACTGCGAAGGGCTCGTCGCCCACATGCTGGCGGGCGCACAGCACCGCATGGCCCAGGCCTTTCGGGTCCCCCTGGCGGACGTAGTGGAGCGGGCCCAGGCTGGAGGCGTGCTGGACCGCGGCAAGCCGGTCAAGATCGCCCTTGAGCTCCAGAGCGCGTTCCAGGCTGGGTTCCCGGTCGAAGTGGTCCTCGAGGGCACGTTTCTGGCGCCCCGTGATCAACAGCAGATCGGTCAACCCCGCCCGGACGGCTTCCTCCACGACGTACTGGATGGCCGGCCGGTCCACGACGGGCAGCATTTCCTTGGGCATCGCCTTGGTGGCGGGGAGGAAGCGTGTCCCGCGTCCGGCGGCAGGAATGACAGCCTTTGTTACCGGTTTCCCCGAAGTCATAACCGAACCCTATAAGCGGCTTTTCAAATTGAGAATGGCTTTGACAAAAGACAGGTACAGAGACAACTCGGTCTCCAGCAGCGCGGTCGTCTCGGTATTCAGCCCTTGAAAACCGGCGGCCGCTTCTCCTGGAAGGCGCGGAAACCCTCGGCGTAATCCTCGCTCCTGCACAGGCGCGCCTGCTCGGCGTTCTCCTGTTCCATGGCCTCCCACAGGCCCAGGCGCTGGTCCCGGATATGAGCCACGAGGTCCTTGCTGGCGTTGAACGCCCCGGTTGCGCCGGCGGCCACGGTGGCCACGATGGCACGGGTGTTCTCCAGCAGAGCGGCCGCCGGCATGGCCCGGCTGAACATCCCCTGCGCGACGGCATCCGCGCCGCTCATGAGCTCGGCGGTGTAGATCAGGTCCAGGGTCCGGTGCATGCCGAGGCGTTCGGTGAAGTACCAGTGGCCGCCGGAATCCAGCGTGGCGCCGAGTTTTGCGAACGGCGAACCGAACTTTGCGTTCTCCGCCACATAGACCACATCGGTGGCCAGCAGCAGCCCGAGCCCCACGCCGAGGCAGGCGCCGTGCGCCGCCGCGAAGGTTGGGGCGGGGAAGGCGCTCATCTTCTTCAGCAGCGGCTGGACGAGGCCGCCAAGGTACGCCTGCGCGTCGTCGCTTTCCGGGGTGACCCCGGCGATATCCCGGCCCGCGCAGAAGGCGCGCCCCTCGCCGCGGAGCAGCAGCGCCCGCACCTCGCCGCGCGCGGCGGCGGCAGCGGCGTCGTCGTATGCCTGTGACAAATCCCTGAGGGCCTGCTCGTCCAGCGAGTTGAGCTTGTGGGGGGCGTCAAGGACGATCTCGGCGATGCCGTCGGCGATGGAGAGGGAAATCATGGGGCTCCTCGTTGGAGTGGGTCTCGTTGGAGTGGGTACAGGGTGGTGAGACAGCTCAGACGTCGAAGTCGACGGTGACTTCCGGCGTCGTCGGGTGGGACTGGCAGGTCAGCACGTAGCCCTTGTCCAGTTCATCCTGTTCCAGCGCGTAGTTCTCGTCCATCGTGACGGAACCGGTGACCAGCTTCGCACGGCACGTTCCGCAGACGCCGCCGGCACAGGCGAAGGGCACATCCGGCCGGACCCGCAGGGCCGCGTTGAGGATCGATTCGCGCGCGTGCGTGGGGCTGGCAACCTCGCCCTGCAGCCCGTCCAGCTTGAACGTGATCTTGTAGGTCTCCTTGGATTCGTCCGCGATCACGGGACGGCCGATGTTGCCCTCCGGGCGGTCCGGCTTGCCCGAGGTGAACAGCTCGAAGCGGACATGTTCGGGCTTGACGCCGCGCGCCGCCAGCGTGTCGCGGCACAGCTGCACGAGCTCGAAGGGCCCGCACAGGAACCATTCGTCGACGTCGTCAGCGTGGATGGCGGTGCCCAGCAGGGCCTGCAGCTTCTCGGCGTCGATCCGGCCGCTGAGCAGCGGCGCGATCCGCTGCTCGCGGGAGAGCACGTGGTGCAGCGCGAGCCGGGACGGGTACTTGTCCTTGAGGTCCGCGAGTTCCTCGAGGAACATGACGTCCATGGCGGCCTTGTTGGCGTAGACCAGGTCGAAGCGGGTTTCAGGGTGCGCGGCGAGCAGGGTGCGGGCGATGGCGATCACGGGGGTGATGCCGGAACCGGCGGCGATGGCCACGAAGGAGCCGGGCTCCCCCGCCATATCCTGCGGGTGGTTCATCGAGTTCATCACATTCTGCTCGACCGGCTTGCCGTCGCGGCCGTGCTTGGAGACGAAGGCGCCCATCGGGCTCATGACGTCCAGCGCGTCGCCGGCCTTGAGTTCGGCGTTGGCCCAGGTGGAGAACAGGCCGCCCAGGTCCTTCTTGATGGCGACACGGATCTCGCTGCTGCCGTCCGCGAAGCTGCGCGGTTCGGCGCAGATGGAGTAGCTGCGGCGGATCTCGTGCGGCTCACCGCCCTCGTCCGGCAGGGTGGCGCGCAGGGCCACGTACTGGCCCGGGAGGTAGTCGAACTGCCCGGCCAGCTCCGCCGGAACCCCGAAGGTGACCTCGATGGCGTCCTCGGTGAGCCGGCGGACTTCCGCCACCGTCAGGGTGTGGAAGGACGCACGACGGCGGCCGGTGGCGGCGGCCGATTCGGCTGCGGTCTGGCGGACAACAGTCATGGGAGCACCTGTTCCTTACAAAACTTTGAAGTAGTCGAACGGTTCCTTGCAGTCCTGGCAGACATACAGCGCCTTGCAGGACGTGGAACCGAAGCGGGTGAGTTCCTTGGTGTTCAACGATGAACACTGCGGACATTTGACGGCCAGGGACAGCCGGACCGGACCGGCGTGCCGGACTGCTTTTCCATCAACAGCTGTCTGGCCGGAGGGCGGGGCGATGCCGTACTCCTGCAGCTTGGCCTTGCCGGCCTCGCTCATCCAGTCCGTGGTCCACGCCGGCGAGAGCACCAACTCGACATGGACGATCGGGTAGCCTTCGCGGGCGAACTCCGTCTGGAGGTCATCGCGGATGGCGTCCATGGCGGGGCAGCCGGAGTAGGTCGGCGTGATGGTGACCTGGACGGCTGGGACCACTCCGCCGTCGTCGAACAATTTGACGTCGCGCAGGATCCCCAGGTCCGCGATGGTGAGGACCGGGATTTCCGGATCGCAGACGGTGGCGGCGAGGTCCCAGGCTTTTTGCTCCGGGGATCTCTGACCGGCGGTGCGTTCGCTGGCGGCAGCAGCGGTGGGGTGGCTGACGTACATGGTTACCAGCTGGCTCCGGGGTACTCGCGGGCGAGCACCTGCATTTCGGCGAGAAGATAGCCCAGGTGCTCGGAGTGCAGTCCACGGCGGCCGCCGCCGGGCGCGGGCTGGACCTGCGGGATCTCCAGTTCCGCTTCGGCGAGGATCTCCCCGGTCAGGCGGTCGAAGTCGGCCCGCAGGCTGGAGGGCTCGACGGCGGCACCGGACCCGCTGAGGCGGCCGGTGAGCTCGTCATCGCGGAACAGTTCGTCCACATACGGCCAGATGACCTTGAAGGCGCGGATCATCTTCTGCCGGGATTCGTCCGTTCCGAGGGCCAGGCGCAGGACCCACTGGGCGCTGTGGTCGCGGTGGTAGTCAACTTCCTTGACGGCCTTGGCGGCAATGCCGGCCAGGGTGGGGTCGGTGGACTCTGCCAGCCGGCGGTACAGCTCGAACTGGTAGTAGCTGACCACGAACTGCCGGGCGATGGTGACAGCGAAGTCGCCGTTGGGGAGCTCGAAGATCTGGACCGAACGGAATTCGGGTTCACGGCGGAAGTAGGCGAGGTCGTCCTCGCTCCTGCCGGAAAAGCCGCCGGCGTAGCTGAGGAAGGAGCGGGCGTGGCCCAGCTGGTCCAGGGCGATGTTGCCCAGGGCGACGTCTTCCTCGAGCTCCGGTGCGCGGGAGATCCAGTGGCCCAGGCGCTGAGCCAGGATCAGGGCGTCATCGCCCAGGCGCAGGGCAAACTCGGCGACGTCTTCGCTCGGCTTCGCGGTGCCGCGGCTGGCGGCCAGCGCGATGTCTTCGGGACGGAGGGCATTGCCCGGCGTGATACGGGTGGCGCTGGCTGCGCCGTCCCCGCCGGCGCCGGCCACGCCGACGGAAATGTCCCCGTGCCCGCCTTCGTGTGCCTCGGTTTCAGGTGTTGTGCTCACAGGTGCTTCACGCCCTCACTCTTGGTGTAGTACGTGGCGTGGCGGTAGTCCTTGCCCTGGGGCGACTCGAAAAACGAGCCCTTGGCATCGGGATCGCTTGCGGCGATGGCGTCCGCCGGGACCACCCAGATGGACACGCCTTCGTTGCGCCGGGTGTAGAGGTCACGGGCGTTACGAAGGGCCATGGCGGCATCCGGGGCGTGCAGGGATCCGGCGTGGACGTGGGAGAGACCGCGGCTGGAGCGGACGAAAACCTCCCAGATCGGCCAGACGTTTCCTGCCGGAGATTCAGGGGTGTCGTTGCTTGTCATGCTGCGGATTCCTTCTCGGCTTGCTTGCGGCTCTGTTTTGCGGCGTAGGCCGCCGCGGCTTCGCGCACCCAGGCGCCGTTCTCGTGTGCTTCGCGGCGCCGTTCCAGGCGCTGGGTGTTGCAGGGGCCGCGGCCGGCCAGGACTTCGTGGAATTCGTCCCAGTCCAGGGGACCGTGCTCCCATTTCCGGGTTTCCTCGTTGAAGCGGATGTCCTTGTCCGGCAGCGTGAGTTCCAGGACCTTGACCTGCTCCATCATCATGCCGACGAACCGGTTGCGCAGTTCGTCGTTGCCGAAGCGTTTGATGTTCCAGGCCATCGACTGCTTGGAGTTGGGTGAGTCATCGTCCGGCGGGCCGAACATCATCAGGGCCGGCGCGTACCAGCGGTTCACCGCGTCCTGGGCCATCTGCTTCTGTTCGGGGGTGCCGTGGGAAAGTTCCAGCAGGATCTCGAAGCCCTGCCGCTGGTGGAAGGATTCCTCCTTGCAGACCCGGACCATGGCCCGGCCGTAGGGGCCGAAGGAGGCCCGGCAGAGCGGCACCTGGTTGGCGATCGCGGCGCCGTCGACCATCCAGCCGATGGCACCCATGTCCGCCCAGGTCCGTGCGGGGTAATTGAAGATTGAGGAGTACTTGGCCTTGCCGTCCATCAGGTCCTGCATCATCGCATCGCGCGGCTGGCCGAGGGTCTCGGCCGCGGAATACAGGTACAGGCCGTGGCCGGCCTCGTCCTGGACCTTGGCCATGAGGATGGCCTTGCGCTTGAGGCTCGGGGCGCGCGAGATCCAGTTGGCCTCCGGCTGCATGCCGATGATCTCCGAATGGGCGTGCTGCGAGATCTGCCGCAGCAGGGTCTTGCGGTAAGCCGGCGGCATCCAGTCGCGGGGTTCGATGCGGGAATCCTCCGCCATGACTTTGTCGAAGTAGGCCTGGCCGTCAGCGTCACGCCGGGCCGCATCTTCGGGGCTCTGTTCGTGCCGTGCCGGCGATGGCTCGGCGGGCACTGACTGCAGGGTCTGCGATGCCATGGTTGCTCCTATACGTTTTCCGATAAATAATTACCGACCGTTCGTTCAGAATATGCGGAAGTCGTCAGATGCGTCAAGCACCCGTGCGCCGGCGGTGGCGGGTCACCGGGGCGTGCTACCCGCCGCCACGGCCAGTCCGGACACCCGCCGCCACAGCCAATCCGGACAGCTTTAGCGCTGCCTGTCCCCGTTTGGGCCGCCCCGGTGGTAACGTCCGCGCATGGGTACGTCGCCGGAACCAGCAGGAGCAGCCGCGGGATCAGCCGCAGCACCGGGCGGAAAGAACCGCCGTCGGACAATCGTCGTCGCGATCGTGGCCGCCCTGCTGCTGCTCGCCCTGGCAGCCGCGGCGTATGTCCTGAGCCGGCCGCGGAGCGAGACGTCCGCTCCCGCGGACACCGCAGGCCCGGCACCGGCCGCCGCGCCGGCGTCGTCACCGGCGCCCAGCCCAGCTCCCACTCCCACTCCGGAACCTCCCGCCGTCGCCCTGAACATTCTGCTCGTGGGCAGCGACAGCCGGGTGAACGCCCGCGCGGAGGCCGCCGCCGGGGCCGCCTCCGACCAGCGCGGCGACGCCCTCGTGTTCATCCACCTCCCGGCGGACCGGCAGAGCATCTATGGCATCTCCATCATGCGCGACCTATGGGTGGACATCCCCGGGCGCGGCGCTGCGAAGGTCAACGCCGGACTTGAACTGGGCGGCCTGCCACTGATGACGCAGACGGTGGAGTCCTTGCTCGGCCAGCACATCGATCACACGGTGATGCTGGACTTCCAGGGGTTCGCTGCGCTGACCGATGCCCTCGGCGGGGTCGATGTGGACGTGAAGCAGTCCTTCACGTCCACGGTGGACGATGTGGTGTATTTTCCGGCGGGGGTGAACAAGCTCAGCGGCACCCAGGCGCTGTCGTTTGTCCGGGAGCGCCATGCCTTCCCCGATGGCGACTACCAACGGGTCCGGAACCAGCAGACCTTCCTGAAGGCCGTACTGGCCAAAATGGCGGGCGAAGGCGGCCTCGCGGACCGCGATACCGTCCGGCAGCTCGTCAAAACGGTGCTGCCGCATGTCACGCTGGACCCAAGCTTCACCCTGGAGTCGTTGGAGAACCTCGCCTACAGCCTCCGAAGCACGGCCCCCGGGCGCGGGGTGTTCTTCACGCTTCCGACGGCAGGCACCGGCACCAGCCGGGACGGCCAGTCGATCGTCCTGCAGGACCCCGCCGCGACCGCCGCGGTCTCCGCCGCGCTGACCGGTCAGAGCCTGGCTGACTACGTGGCGGCCAACAATCTGCAGAACGGAAACTGAACCACGCGAGCGGTAGATTGGGTCAATGACCCAGATTCCTGCGCAGCCCTCCCTGCAGCCACCCGTTGCCAAGAAGGTTCCGGCCCTCCGCACCCACCACGGCGACTCCTTCGAGGACAGCTACGAGTGGCTGCGCGACAAGGAATCGGCCGACGTCGTGGAACTCCTCAAGGCCGAAAACGCCTACCAGGAAGCGGTGACGGCCCACCAGGAGCCGCTGCGCGAGGCCATCTTCCAGGAGATCAAGGGCCGCACCCAGGAGACGGACCTCTCCGTACCCAACCGCAAGGACGGCTGGTGGTACTACACCCGCTCGATGGAGGGGAAGGAATACGGCATCCACTGCCGCGTCAAGGCCGTGGATACCGGGGACCCCGTGGCGGACTGGACTCCCCCGGCGGTGGAGGCCGGCGTCGAACTTCCCGGCGAGGAGATCCTGCTGGACGGCAACATCGAGGCCGAAGGCAAGCCGTTCTTCGCCGTGGGCGGCGCCGCCGTGACCGTGGACGGGAACCTGTACGCCTATGCCGTGGACAACGCCGGCGACGAACGATTCACCCTGCGCATCAAGGACCTCCGGACCGGCGAACTCCTGCCTGACGTGATCGAAAACGTCTTCTACGGGATCGGCTTCTCCCCCGACGGCACCCGGATCTTCTACACCGTGGTGGACGATGCCTGGCGGCCCTACCAGGTGAAGTCCCATCTGCTGGGCGCCCCCGTCACCGGGGATGAGGTGATCTACCAGGAGGACGACGTCGCCATGTGGCTGGGCTTCGAGCTCTCCGCCGACCGGCGCCACCTCGTGCTGAGCATCGGCTGCTCGGAGTTCAGCGAGACCCGGCTGCTGCGTTTCGACGCGCCCGACGCCGGCCTGCGCACCGTGATCTCCCGGGACGAGCGGATCCTCTACGAGGCCGAGCCGTTCCTGCTGGCCGGCCCCGAGGGTGACAAGACCGAGCGGATCCTGCTGAGCCACAACAAGGACGCCATCAACTCCATGGTCTCGATCGTGGACCCGGCGGAGCTCGCCAAGCCGCCCGCCGAGCAGCACTGGACCACCGTCGTCGCGCATTCCGACGAGGTGCGCGTCAACGGCGCCGGCGTCACCTCGACGCACCTGGTAGTCTCCGTCCGCAAGGACACGATCGAGCGCGTGCACGTCCTGCCCCTGGCCGGCCTCGGCACCCCGGAGCAGGGCGCCCCCGTGGAACCCGCCTTCGACGAGGAGCTGTACACGGCCGGCGTCGCCGGCTCCGACTACGAGGCCCCCGTGATCCGGATGGGCTACACCTCCTACTTCACCCCGTCGCGGGTCTACGACTTCGTGCTGCCCACAGCGGAGAGGCCTGCCGGTGAACTGCTGCTGCGCAAGGAAAGCCCGGTCCTGGGTGGCTACTCGCCGTCCGACTATGTGGCCACCAGGGAATGGGCCGTGGCCGCGGACGGGACCCGGATCCCGCTCTCCGTGCTGCGCCACGCCTCCGTTGCGCGTGACGCGACGGCGGCCGGGCTCGTGTACGGCTACGGGTCCTATGAGCTGAGCATGGATCCGGGTTTCGGCATCCCCCGGCTCTCCCTGCTGGACCGGGGCATAGTGTTCGTGATCGCCCACATCCGCGGCGGCGGGGAACTCGGCCGGCACTGGTACGACAACGGCAAGAAGCTGCAGAAGAAGAACACCTTCACCGATTTCATCGCCGCCACTGACTGGCTTGCCGGCTCCGGCTGGGTTGATCCGGCGCGGATCGCCGCCATGGGTGGCTCCGCCGGTGGCCTGCTGGTGGGCGCCGTCGCCAACATCGCACCGGAAAAGTATGCCGCGATCGTGGCCGCCGTCCCGTTCGTGGACGCCCTGACCACCATCCTGGACCCGGAGCTGCCCCTCTCCGCGCTGGAATGGGAGGAATGGGGTAACCCCATCACGGACCCGGATGTGTACGCCTACATGAAGTCCTACACGCCGTATGAAAACGTCCGCGAGGTGGCCTACCCCAGGATCGCCGCCGTGACGAGCTTCAACGACACCCGGGTGCTCTACGTGGAGCCCGCGAAATGGGTGCAGCGCCTGCGCGAACTGAACACCGGCAGCGAGCCGATCGTGATGAAGATCGAGATGGAAGGCGGCCATGGCGGCGCCTCCGGACGCTACGTGCAGTGGAAGGAACGCGCCTGGGACTACGCCTTCGTAGCCGATTCCCTGGGCGCCACCGAGCTGCTGCCGGGAGCCGGGCTGAAGTAGCAGGGCGGGGCTGCGGGGCGCGCCGTTTGCCAGAGATGGCCGGAATGATGACTTTCATTCCGGCCATCTCCGTCATTTCGTTGAGTCCTTTGCCGGCTGCCGGGACTTCCATTCGTCATTGAGGATGGCGTAGACGACCTCCGTCGCCCACTGGTCCTTGTAGTGCCATTTGTCCACCTGCCGCGATTCCAGCCGCATGCCCAGCCGTTCACACAGCGCTGCCGAGTCGGTGTTGAGCGCATCGAGCTTGGCGTCGATCCGGTGGAAGCCCAGGTCCTCGAAGCCGAGCCGCAGCAGCGCGCCGGCCGCTTCCGTGGCGATGCCCCTTCCCCGCGCCTCCGGCGCCAGGCTCCAGCCGATCTCGGCCTGCCCGCGGCCGGGCAGCCATTTGAGCACCACCTCACCGAGCAGCAGTCCGGGGGCGTCCACGGTCTCGATGGCCAGGCAGATCCAGTCGCCCTCCTGCTCGAAGACGAAGTTGGCGTACTTGCCCACGGACTCCATGGACTTGGTGTAGCTCTTCGCCTCCCCAGGCAGGAACCGGGCGGTTTCGGGCAGCGAGTGGCAGGCGTGGTACGCGTCCAGGTCGGTGGCCTCAAAGCGGCGCAGCACGAGCCGTCCGGTGCGGATGGGCAGGTTCAGTTCCGTCATGGCCTAACCCGACACCCCGACGACGGCGGCGGTCGCCTCCGCGATGGCGCGTTCCTCGTCTGTAGGCACCACAAGCACCGGAAGGGCCGAGGCGGCGTCATGGCCGTGGACCACGGGTTTGACGAAGCCGATGCGGCCGGCATGCCGGTGCAGGGTGTCCGCCAGGCCCAGCGAGATCAGCGATTTGCCGGAACCCGGAGTGGTCGCGCTGACGTAGATTCCTTTGGCCATGGCCCGCCCTTTGCTGTGAAGTGGTGCTGCTCCGCTCCCAGCCTACTTTCTCTTGCCGACAAGCCTGCGTCCGGCCTCGATTGCGGTATCCGGCAGCAGCCTAATCCCGCGGCCGCTCTTGACAGCGGCCCCCCAAATGGGATTACCTAATGAACATTCGGTAAATAAAGCTGGAGGCAATGACGCATGGCTGAACTGACGATTTCCGGTGGCACCCACCCCATCCTGAAAGGCGACTACGCCTCGGAATGGATGGGCATCGAAGTAGTGGCGCTGGACGATGGACACGCCACGGTCCGGATGACGCTCCGGCAGGAAATGCTCAACGGCTTCGGCATGGCCCACGGCGGAATGATCTTCGCCTTCGGCGACACCGCCTTCGCACTGGCCTGCAACCCGGCCAACCCGAAGCCTGGCGCAGCCGGGATCGACACAGACACCATCACCGTTGCAGCCGGCGTCGACATCAACTTCCTGAAGCCGGCCTTCCGCGGACAGGTACTGACCGCCGTAGCCAACCGCCGCGCCAGCACCGGGCGCAGCGGCCTGTACGACATCCAGATCTACGCCGCAGACCCCGGCGCCACCCCGGTTTCGGCGGCATCCCCTGCCGGCACGGCCCTCCCGGCCACGCGACCGGGCGAACTCCCCACCGACACCGCCACCGATGCCCCTTCGTGGGAACTCATCGCCGAGTTCCGCGGCCGCAGCCGCACCATCTCCAAGAAATAGAAACAGGGAAACCCAGATGACCCAAGAAACCGTCGCCGCCACCAGTGATGCCGTCCTGGACCGCGAAGAAACCATCTCCCGCGACGAGCTCGAGGCGCTCCAGCTCAGCCGCCTGCAGCACACCGTGGCCTACGCCTACGACCGCGTTCCGCTGTACAAGCGCAAGTTCGACGAGGCCGGCATCCACCCCACGGATCTCCGCGAGCTCGCCGACCTCGGCAAATTCCCCTTCACCACCAAGGAAGACCTCCGCCTGGAGTACCCCTTCGGCATGTTCGCCGTGCCGCAGCACGAGGTGGCCCGGATCCACGCCAGCTCCGGCACCACCGGCCGCGCCACCGTAGTGGGCTACACCAAGAAGGACCTCGCCGACTGGGCCAAACTCGTGGCACGCTCGCTGCGCGCCTCCGGCGTCCGTCCGGGGATGAAGGTCCACAACGCCTACGGCTACGGCCTGTTCACCGGCGGCCTGGGCGCCCACGCCGGCGCCGAGGCGCTGGGCTGCACGGTGATCCCCATCTCCGGCGGCCAGACCGAACGCCAGATCACGCTCATCCAGGATTTCAAGCCCGACGCCATCCTGGCCACCCCCACCTACCTGCTGACCATCGCCGACGCCATGGTGAAGCAGGGGATTGACCCGGCCTCCACCTCGCTCAAGTACGCCGTGCTGGGTGCCGAGCCGTGGACCGAGGAAATGCGGCACGAGCTCGAAGTGACCATGAACCTCAAGGCCTGCGACATCTACGGGCTTTCCGAGGTCATGGGCCCGGGTGTGGCCGGCGAGGCCGTCGAGACCCAGGACGGCAGCCACATCTGGGAGGACCACTTCCGCCCCGAAATCGTCGACGCATTCGACCCGTCCAAGGTTCTGGGCGACGGTGAACACGGCGAGCTGGTCTTCACCTCGCTGACCAAGGAAGCGCTGCCGATCATCCGGTACCGCACCAAGGACCTCACGCGCCTGCTGCCCGGCACGGCCCGCCCCGCGCACCGTCGCATGGGCAGGATCACCGGCCGCAGCGACGACATGATCATCCTGCGCGGCGTTAACCTGTTCCCTTCGCAGATCGAGGAAATCGCGCTGCGCATCCCGGAGTTGAGCCCGCACTTCCAGCTCGAACTCACCCGCCCCGAGGGCACGCGCATGGATCAGCTGACCGTCAAGATCGAGCGGCGCGACGCCGTCACGGTCGAGGGCGCGGCCGCCGCCGCCAAGGTCCTGCAGCAGCAGATCAAGATCCACGTCGGCTCCTCCTGCACCGTCGACGTCGTCGAACCCGGCTCCCTCGAGAGGTCCAACGGCAAACTCCGCCGGATCTACGACCTGCGCCCCAAGGCCTGAGCTACTACCGATCGTGAGAAACTAGCGAGTATGCCCAGCACAGTAACCACCACCAAGCGCGGCCGCCCCGGATATGACCAGCAGTCGGTGCTGGTGATCGCCGTCGAGGTCTTCAACCGACACGGCTACGACGCCACCTCCATGGGAATCCTCGCCGAGAATCTGGGCATCTCCAAGTCCGCGATCTACCACCACGTGCCGTCCAAGGGCGAGCTGCTGAAGCTGGCGCTGGACCATGCCCTGGGCGGCCTTGAATCAATCCTCGACCAGCCCGCGGCCACGTCCGGTTCCGCCGATGCCCGGCTGGAGTTTGTGGTCCGCCAGACCGTCTCCGTGCTGGTGGAGCGGCTGCCCTTCGTGACGCTGCTGCTGCGCCTGCGCGGAAACACGGAGATCGAGCGCAACGCGCTGGAACGGCGCCGTACCTTCGACCACAAGGTCGCAGCGCTGATTTCCGAGGCCCGGGACGAGGGCTTGCTCCGCCAGGACATCGATCCCCGCACCGTCACGCGCCTGCTGTTCGGCACCATCAACTCGATCGTCGAATGGTACAAGCCCGGCGGCACGCTGTCCCCGGAAAAGCTGGCCGACGACGTCATCACCATGGCGTTCCACGGCCTCCACGTCCCGCAGTAGCCTCCGGCGCTCCCCACTTCCCTCAGAATCCCATTGACGGGACCTGGCGCCGGGGCCACGCTGTGAGGATGGCCACCAGACTATCCACGGTGCTCTTGGGCACCTTCCCCCAGCTGCGGTACGAACCCACAGCCAAAAGGATCCGTGCGAGCCTCGGCGGGATCCCAGTTGTCGATACCCTGCGGGCCTATCTGATCTGGGAACCGCGACGGATCACCCCGATCTTTGCGGTGCCGGAGGAAGAGCTGCTGGCGGACCTCGCCGCGCCGGGGCAGCCGCAAGCCGACGTCCCCGAGTTCGGGCATAAGTTCATGCTGGACGCACCTCCCGTCCTGGATCCGCGCACGGGCTTCGGCAGGCACACCTCTGAAGGTGAGGAGCTCGACGTCGTCACGGCCACCAGGACCGCGCCCCGGGCCGCGTTCCGCCCCGAGGACCCGGACCTGGCCGGCTATGTGGTGCTGGATTTCGGCGCTTTCGCGTGGCTCGAGGACGACGAGGAGATCATCGGCCACCCACGTGATCCGTTCCACCGCGTGGACATCCGCGCGTCGTCCGTGGATGTGGAAGTAGCGCTCGACGGCGTGACGCTGGCCAGCACAAACGGCGCGCAGTTGCTCTACGAGACGATGCTCCCGGTGCGGTACTACATTCCGCCGGCGGACGTGCGGCTGGAGCTGCTGGAGGAGAGCCCGAAGCGGACCGTGTGCCCTTACAAGGGTCAGGCCAGTTACTGGAGCTACCCGGATTCCGGGCAGGGCAGGAACCTCGCGTGGAGCTATGACCGGCGGTATCGCGATGCCGCCCAGATCCACGGCCTGATTAGTTTCTTCAATGAGCGGGTGGACTTGACTGTCGACGGTGTGCTCCAGCCCCGGCCCGTGACGCCCTGGTCCCGCCCGGACGGTCCGGGGGCACTTTGACGGCCGCGGCAGGCGTTTCGCTGACGAATACCGGCGTGTCCGCGTCAATGTGCCCCCGCCCGGCCGGACACAGAAGAGCGCCCCGGCTCGAGCCGGGACGCTTTGTCCGCCGGTGCTGAGCGTTCAGATCTCCGTGTCAGAGCTGGTAGTCAGCCTGCGAGGTGATGTTCTCGTGAACGCAGAGGATGTTGTGCTCCGAGTCCATGAACCAGGCGCACTTCTCCGAATCCGTTGTACAAATGTGGTTCTCGGTCTTGAGATCCGGGAGGTCGTAGTCCTGGAACTGGACTCCCTTCGATTCCATCTCCTGGACCGTCTTCTCGATCCCGTCGACCTCGAAACTCAGGGTCGTGTGCTCGGAATGCTTTCCGTCCCTGACAGGCATGAGCTGCAGCATCGGGCCGCCCTCGCTGCCGAATAGTTCACTTCCGTCGTCCGCCACTCCACGGTGCGGGAGACCCAGCGTGTCGGCATAGAAATGCCGGGCGCGCTCTGCATCATCGACTGGCAGGACTGTTGTGGCTTTGTTCAGTACTAGGGTCATTTCGCCACCTCCTACGTTGAAAATTTTACGCCGGAGCAGGGTAGAAAGAGCCTGTCAATATACGCGCTGAGGTGAGACTTCGCGCCCATGCTCGCGGGGCAAAGTCAAAGGGCGCGAAGTCTCACCTCGGCGGCAGCGCACGGAGTGGTTATTTCTCTACGAGGGTGAGGACGTCGTAGCTCGCCACGATCTCGTCGTCCTGGTTCGTCAGGACGGCGTCCCAGGCTACCTCGCCATACTCGTCGGTCTCGCGCGGGGTGATCTTCTTGGCCGTCAGCGTGACCCGGATGGAGTCACCGGCGGCGACGGGGGTGATGAAGCGCAGGTTCTCCAGGCCGTAGTTGGCCAGGACGGGGCCCGGTGCGGGCTCCACGAAGAGTCCGGCACCCCAGGCCAGCAGCAGGTAGCCGTGCGCCACGATGCCCGGGAAGAACGGGTTGGCCGCGGCGGCCTCCTGGTTGGTGTGGGCGTAGAAAGTGTCGCCGGTGGAATTGGCGAACTTCGTGATCTCGTCCAAGGACACCTCGCGCAGCCCGGAGCGGATGGCGTCGCCGATGTGCAGGGTGCCCAGGGACTTCCGGAACGGGTGCTGGCCTT
This sequence comes from Arthrobacter sp. UYCu723, assembly GCF_054059215.1. Classification (NCBI taxonomy): domain Bacteria; kingdom Bacillati; phylum Actinomycetota; class Actinomycetes; order Micrococcales; family Micrococcaceae; genus Arthrobacter; species Arthrobacter sp. UYCu723. Next base: position 2,458,191 of record NZ_JBSSBW010000001.1, on the reverse strand, counting down.
CGGTGTCCAGGGTGAAGTTCCGGTCCGCGCCGGTGTGCCAGACTCCGGTGACGGCGGTCAGCATGTTGGGCGAGCCCTGGATGGCGGTGCGCTGCATGTGGTGCATGACCGAGCGGATGCCGCCGAGCTCCTCGCCGCCGCCGGCACGGCCGGGACCGCCGTGGACCAGGTGCGGGACCGGGGAGCCGTGCCCGGTGGAGCTGCGGGCGTCCTCGCGGTTGAGCATCAGCACGCGGCCGTGGTGGGCGGCAATGCCGGTGACGAGTTCGCGGGCAACCTCGGGGTCGTTGGTGCAGACCGAGGCGACCAGCGAGCCGCCGCCGCGGGCGGCGAGGCGGACGGCGTCGGCCAGGTCCGCGTAGCCGATCACCGAGGACACCGGGCCGAAGGCCTCAAGCGAGTGGACCTCCTCGGCTTCCGGATCGGCCCAACTCAGCAGCACGGGGGACATGAAGGCGCCGCCGTCGACGACGCCAATGCTTCCGTCGGCGCTGGTGACCTTCGGCGAATCGAGCGTGCCGTACGCCAGCTCGCCGCCGGCGTCGAGCATGGCCTGGACGGCCGCGCGGACATCGGCGAGCTGCTCACGGGAGGCCAGGGCACCCATGGTGACGCCCTCGGCGCGGGGGTCGCCCAGCACCACGCGTTCCCGGATCCGCTCCCCCACGGCGGCAACGACGTCGGACACCAGTTCCTGCGGCACGATCGCGCGGCGGATGGAGGTGCACTTCTGGCCGGCCTTGGCGGTCATCTCGGTGACGAGGGACTTGATGAAGGCGTCGAATTCCGGCGTGCCCTTGACTGCGTCCGGGCCCAGGATCGCGGCGTTCAGGGAATCGGTTTCCGAGGTGAAGCGGACCCCGCCCTTGACCACATTGACGTGGGACTTGAGCGTGTTCGCCGTGGAGGCGGAGCCGGTGAAGGCCACGAGGTCGCGGTAGTCGAGGTGGTCCAGCAGGGTGCGGACGGAGCCGGAAATCAGCTGCAGCGAGCCCTTGGGCAGGATGCCGGATTCGTCGATCGCCTTGACCACGGCCGCGGCCACATAGCCGGTGGGCGTGGCAGGCTTGACGATGGTCGGCACGCCGGCGATGAAGGCCGGGGCGAGCTTCTCGAGCATTCCCCAGACCGGGAAGTTGAAGGCGTTGATCTGTACGGCGACGCCCGGAATGCGCGTGTAGATGTGTTCACCGGCGAACGAGCCGTCTTTGGACAGCACCTCCATGGGACCGTCCACCACCACCTGGGAGTTCGGCAGTTCGCGGCGGCCCTTGGAGCCGAAGGTGAAGAGCACGCCGATGCCGCCGTCGATGTCGATCATCGAGTCGGTCTTGGTGGCGCCGGTCTGGGCCGAGAGCGCGTAGAACTCGTCGCGGCGGCCGTTGAGGTACTGCGCCAGCTCCTTGAGCTTGAGCGCGCGCTGGTGGAAGGTCAGTTTGCCCAGTTCCGCCTGCCCGGTGGTGCGTCCGTAGTCGACGACGGCGGCGAGGTCCAGCCCTTCGGTGCTGACCCTGGCCAGGAGTTCGCCCGTGCTGGCGTCCAGGACGGGCGCCGCCCCGGCTGCGGAGCCGGCGTCGGGGGTCCACCAGGAGTCCCTGATGAAGCTGGGAACGATCCCCACAGTGTCTACTGTGGATTCCGGGGCAGTTGCAGTGATGGTCATCGTTGACGGGTCCTTCCAACGCGGGGCAAGATCAACACGGCCAGAGCATTACTGACCGTCCGTTCGGTAATATGTCTACAGTACATGAATGAGGCCTGCCGCACACTAGCTGCGGCGGCACAGACCGGCCTGAACCATCCGGCCACAGAGGAGAAGCCATGACGCCCGAGCCGCGGAATGCCGAGCTTTGGAAAATCACGCTCGGCGAACTGGACGAGAAGATGGGCGTGAAAATCGTCGAGGAATCCGTCGAGCGGGTTGTCGCGACGATGCCGGTGGAAGGAAACCGGCAGTCCTTCGGCCTCTTGCACGGCGGGGCGTCGCTGGCCGTCGGCGAGGCGGTGGGCTCCTGGGCAGCCGTCATTCACGCCAGCACGCTCGGGAAGACGGCGGTGGGCGTGGACGTCTCGGCGACGCACCACAAGTCGGCCCGCGAGGGGCTCATCACCATCACGGCCACGCCCATCCATCTCGGCGGGACGGTGACCACACACGAGGTCCTGATCACCAACGAGGCCGGCCAGCGGCTATGCACCCTGCGGATTACCAACCTTCTGCTGGACCGCAAGGCCTGACAGCGTTTACCCGCCGGGGTTGACCCGCCGGGGTTTACCCGCCGGGGTTGACCCGCCGGGCAAGCGCCGTTTGCCCTTACCCCTGCAGCGCCGCGATTGTCCGCCGGCGCCGGCCGAGCAGGAGGAGCACCCCGCCCAGCAGGAGCGAACCGGCCGCCAAGCCGGCCGTCGGCAGGATCGAACCCGCGCCAGTGTTGGCCAGCTGACCGGAGGTGCCCGGAGTTCCGGCCGGAAGAACCGCGGCCGGACCCGGAGCGACAGAAGCTCCCCCAGCGGGAGCCGCGGGTGCCTCTGGAGCACTGATGATGAAGGTCCTCACGAGCGGGTCAGACGCCACGCCGTCGACCGCCTGGCTGGCGGAAAGGGTGTGGGCGCCGGGAGCCAGGTCCGCCGGGAACGGCACGCTCCAGCGTCCGCCGCCGGCAGTGGCGGCGCCCGCCGGTGCTCCGTCGATCGTGACGCTTACCTCGGAGCCGTCCAGGCCCGTCCCGGAGATGGTCGCGGGAAGCGACTCCTGTTCGAACTGCGCGCCCTCACGGACCGTGGAGACCGCTGGTGCCGGCGGGGCGACGGTGAAGCTTCGCGTGGCGGAGGGGCTGTCCACGTGCCGGGGGGACGTCTGCACCGCCGTCACCATGAGCCGGCCGTAGACCGGTTTCCCGGTCAGCCTGATGCTCCACCGGCCGTCCGGCAACACTGTGCCCATGCCGGTGGCGTCACCGGAAAGCTGGACTGTCAGCCCGGGCGTACCGGTCCCGTCAACGCGGTCCACACCGTTCAGGGCAGCCGCTTCTGCGGGACTGGTGATAGCGGGCGCGTCCAGGTCCGAGACGCTGATCGAGAGGGATGCCGCGCCTGACCGGCTGAACCCGTTCACTGTCTCCGCAGAAAACCGCAGCGCCCCGGTGGACGATGGCGCCGGGAACGACCAGTTCCCGGCGGCGTCTACCGGGACCTCAATCGGCGGACCAGCGGCCTTGCCTGCGATCGTGATGCGGACTTTCGAATTGGCGGCCACGGCAGAGGCGGGTGCCGCCGGAACGTGACCGGTGACGGGCTGCCCTGCCGTGACCGTCTGGTCCGACGGCGCCACCAGCTCAGGCTTGTTGAGGAAGACCTGGAGCTGCACGCCGCCGGGAATGTGGGAGAGGGAGTCCTCCAGCGTCGTGGCAATGGCAAAGTTTTCGGTGGCTCCGGCACCGTCGCCCGCGGAGTGGGTCCCGACCGCAAAGTTGCCGCTGATCCAGGGTCCGCCCGAGTCTCCGCCGCTGGACTGGACGTCTTTGGACAGGAAGCCCCGGAAGGCCCGCAGGTCGGCGGGATCAGGGGTGGTGCCCCCGACGACGTAGATGCCAAGCTCCTGCACCGTGCCACAGGACCAACCGGTGGTCCGTCCGGAGCGGCACACCTGCTGGCCCTGGAAAGGCGAGACCGTTCCGATGATCTTGACAGCCGTGGGGCCCGGGTCGACGGCGGCGCCGGGAGCCCAGACCGTCGCGGCCGGCTGGACATGGACGCCCTTCCGGAGGGACTCAACTACGGCAATGTCGGTCCCGACATTGCCCGGCTTGTTCTCATCCCCGGTGATCCACGAGCTCTGGGCGCCGCCGAACTGGCTGAAACCGAAAGTGCCGAGCGCCGCGTAGGGAGGAGCCGGCGCCGTCGTTCCGGACGCCGGTGCCGAGCTCCGGGGCTCGATGCCCGCGGTCTTGGCCCTGCCGTCTTCAGCGCAGTGACCCGCCGTCAGCACCACCGGGTCGCCGGCAGGACTGAACGCCCCGAAGCCCGCAGAACAGATGGCGTTCCGCTCGGTGACGTACCCCTGCCCGCCGAACACGTCCTCCTCCGTGGCAATGGGTGAGCCTTGTTCCAGGGCAACGTTCGCGTAGCGGGCAACGAAGGCGGCCGGAGAGACCTTGCCGGGTGCCGTGGCGGTCGGTGCCATCTGGCTGCCGGGTACGCCGGCCAGGATGGCTCCGGCCGACAGGCCGGTTTCGGCCGCGTTGGCCCCCCCGGTGCGGATGACGAAGCGGCCGTCGGTGTAGGCAACGGCCTGCAACCCGGTGGTCCCGACTTCGCGGACAAAAGCCTGGAAGAGCTGCTCTGTGCTCGACGCCACCAGCTCAGCGGCTGTGGCAGCCACGGGCACCACCGCTCCGGCCGCGGGCGTTTCCGAAGGTGCCGGGGTAGGTGCCGGGGTAGATGCCGGGACGGCCGCGGGGGCCACCAGGACGAAGTTTGCCGGACCGGCATGGTTCAGCTCGTCCACCCGGGACTGCAGCTCGGCGCCGGCGCCTTCAACCACGATGCTGCCCTTGCTCAGCCTGGTCGACACGTAGCCGGGGAGCGTCCGCAAGGTGGGCAAGGCGTCGGCAGCGCGCCTGGCCTGTTCGCCTGCGGCATTGAATTCGCCAAGCGTCATGCCTAGATCCCGCCGGACGGCCTGCGCGAGGCCGGCATCGCTGGGGGCCGGCGCGCTGGGGGCGGACGCCGTCGTCGCGGGTTCCGCTTCGGCGTCGGCGAGCGCCGGTACGGCGTAGAACGAGCCGGCGAGGGCGAGGGCGGCAGCTGACACTGCCCGCAGTACCAGCTGAATCTTCGGAGTCTTCACCCGGCTACCTTATCTGTCTACATCTGCGCATTTTCGCCAGGATGGCCGCGACCTCCCGGCGCGTCACACCGTTGCCGCGCAGGAACTCCTCCGTTTTCAGGGCGCGGACGAACTGCAACAGGCTTTCACCACGCACTCCGAGCAGCGGTCCCAGCACCTCTTCGGGCAGGTACCGCTCGTGCGGATGAGGCGTTGCCGACCGCCGGTGGTGCTCATTGATCCCCCGCATCGAGCGCTGATAGCCCCGCACAATTGCTTCCTCGCTGTCTCCGGCGAGGTCCTGGAGCATGGCGGCGATCATCCCGCTGCGGTCCCGCCCGGCCGAGCAGTGGATCACGACGCCGCCGTGCGCCGCCGCAACTTCCTGGAACACCCGCACCAGTTTGGCGGGGAAAATCCGGGCATTGTCGGCGTACGAGGCGGGATTGTTCAGGTACGGACCGCAGAGCTGCCGGAATTCGCTGTTGTCAGGGTCTTCCGTGGGAGCCAGCACGACGTCGAACGCCGCGAGCGCCGCGGCACCCACCAGGGGATCTGTTTCCCGGCGCATCCTCTCGTCCTCGTTCCGGAGGTCAATGACCGTACGGATGCCGGATTCGTAGGCCTGCTGCCAGCCCGCTTCGGTGAGCCATTCCCGGCGCCCCATCCGGAAGACGACGCCGCCAATGTGCCAGGCGTTGACCGCTCCGTCCCAGTGCACTGCCCCGCCCGTCCCAACTGCTGCGGGCATCCGCGCCGCTCGAGGCTGCATGATGTCGCCGGCTTGGCCGCCGGGCCCGGCAGGAATCGTCACTTCGAAAGCTAACCACAAGACCAAAAGGCGCACCACCATGGGGTGAGCCCACGGTCACGAAACCTGCGAAAGTAGGGACCATTGACCCGGGGACGGCTGGACCCCCACGGGTAGGGTGACACCGAGCCCGGCCTTCGCCGGGCTCATTTTTCAAGCGGAGCCCGCCGCCGGCACTAACGCGGCGTCTCCGGCACGGCCATTGAACCTGCTCTCTACGCGCCACTAAGGGGAACACCATGGGAACTCTGAAACTCCGACGCCGTCGCGCAGCACTGGCTGCCGGCCTCGCCACTCTGGCTATCGGTGCGGGCCTCGCTGCGGCGCCGGCCCACGCTGCGCCCCGCCGAAGCGCGATCGCGTACGTTGCGCTCGGCGACTCTTATGCCGCGGGCCAGGGAGCTGAGCACTACACGGATACAACCGCTCCTGCGTGCTTCGTGAGCAAGAAGGGATACCCGGTCCTGGGCGACCGAACTCCGGACGTGGAGCTCGTTGCCAACCTGGCTTGCAGCGGGAAGACGACCCAGGACGTCATCGACTTGCAATTGCCCCGTCTGACGCCGACGGCCAAACTTCTGACGATTACGGCCGGTGGCAACGATCTCAATGTCGGCGCCGTGGTGGTCGCGTGCGGGGGCGGTCTCCAAAGCCCGGGCTGTGGTCCCGCGCTTCAGACGGCTCAGGCGAACCTCGCCCTGATCCCGGAACGGGTCGGCACCCTCATCCTGGCCGCCCACGCCGTTGCTCCTGAGGCAAAGATTGTTGTGACGGGCTATCCGCACCTGTTCGAACCCAGCATCGACGCCCTACCGGCCACGGCCAACACCTTCGTGGACGCCCTCAACGCGTCGATAGCCGGCGCGGCAGCAGCGACATCGAGGCTAGGAGTCAACACTCAGTATGTGGATGTGACTCCGGCCTTCGCCGGACACGGTCTCGGCTCAAAAGAGCCGTGGATCAATTTGGACCTGAGCGATGGGCTGACCCCCGACGACTACCACCCCAACGCCAAAGGTTACCGCTCCGGCTACTTCGAATCGCTGGAAGCTGCGGGCGTCTACACCGCGCCCTAGCGTCGCTTGGCGAGCCGGAACTCCAGCGCGTTGCGGACCATCGGCCATTCGTGTTCCAGGATGGAAAACACCACGGTGTCCCGGAGTGCTCCGTCGGCCGAGCGGCTGTGGCTGCGCAGCACACCGTCCTGTTTGGCGCCGAGCCGTGCGATGGCCTCGCGGGACTGGTGGTTGAGCCAGTGCGTCCGGAACTCGACGGCCGGGCAGCCGAGCGTCTCGAAGGCGTGCGCCAGCAGCAGCAGTTTGGAGTCCGGGTTGCTGCCGCTGCCGTGCGAGGACGCGGCGTTCCAGGTGGAGCCGATCTCCACCCGGGGCGTTTCGGCGTCGATGTTCATGTAGGTGGTCATGCCGATCACCTTGCCCGGTCCGCCCGTGGCGGGTTCAATCAGCCTCGTCGTGAACGGCAGCATGGAGCCGCGTTCCTGGAGAGCCAGGCGCCGGCTGATCTCCGCCGCCATCCCGTCCGGGGAGGGCACTCCGGTGTACCAGAGTTTCCACAGCTGACCGTCCCGGATCGCGTCCACCAGTCCATCGTGGTGGTCCTGGCTCAGCGGTTCGAGGACGACGTACCGGCCGGTGAGGGTGATCGGTTCAAGGGCGGGTCCGTGGAGGGAAGTCACCGGATCATCCTAAAGGCGGCTGTGATGAACAGGTCAGTCGGCCCAGTCGAAGAAGCCTTTGCCGGTCTTGCGGCCCAGCTCGCCGCGCGCCACTTTGTCGCGCAGGATCTGCGGCGGCGCAAACCGCTCGCCGAGGGTGGAGGCAAGGTATTCGGCGATGCCCAGGCGGACGTCCAGGCCCACGATGTCGGTGGTCCGCAGCGGGCCGGTGGGGTGCTTGTAACCGAGCACCATGGCGTTGTCGATGTCCTCTGCCGAGGCCACCCCCTCTTCCACCATGCGCATCGCCTCCAGGGCGATCGCGACGCCAAGCCGTGAGGACGCGAAGCCCGGCGCGTCATTGACGACGACGGCGGTCTTGCCGAGCGCCTCGACCCAGCCGCGCGCGGCCCGGGCCAGCGGCCCGGAGGTGTGCTCGCCGAGCACCACCTCGATCAGCGATGACGCGGGCACCGGGTTGAAGAAATGCAGGCCCAGGAAGTTCTGCGGCCGCTTCAGCTCGCGGGCCAGGCCGTTGACCGAGAGAGACGAAGTGTTGGAGGCGAGGTACGCATCGGCGGCCAGGCGCTCCTCGATCCCGCGAAGCGAGGAAACCTTGAGGTCCCAGTCTTCGGGCACGGCCTCGATGACCAGCTGGCGGTCCTTGAAGTCGTCGTAGTCCACCGTCACGGAGAGACGGGAGACCATCTCGTCCAGGTTGCCGTCCGTGGCGCCGCGCTCGATGCTCTTGGCTGCTGCCGATTCCACCCGCTCGCGGGCAGCCTCGGCCGATTCCTCGTCGCGCTCGACCACGAGGACGTTGGCCCCGTTGATCAGGAAAGCGTGGGCGATGCCGGCCCCCATGCGGCCGCCGCCGAGGACGCCGACGGTGGCGGGAAGGTTATCGGCGGGAAGGTTCGCGGGAACGTTCGCGGGGAGTGCGGGGCTGCTCATGTCTACTTCTTCCGGTCTGACGTCGTGGCTGGCGTCGTGGAGGGCTTCGTGTCCGACGTCATATCGGACTTCTTGGCTGACTTTTTATCCAGGAAAGCCTGCATCCGGTCGAACTTGGCCTGGGATTCGAAGAGGATGCCCTGGGCCAGCTGGTCGATCAGGGGGTGCGACTCGGCCGGGGCGTGGAACACGGACTTGGTGATCCGTACCGCGAGGGGATCCTGCCGGGCGATCCTGTCGGCGAGGGCGTGGGCTGCGTCCATCAACGCGGGCGCTTCATGGATCTCGGTGATGAGGTTGACGGCGAGGGCCCGCTCGGCGCGCAGCACAACGCCGGCGAGCAGGATCTCCTTGGCCACGGCCTCCCCCACGAGCTCCTTCAAGCGCCAGCTGGCGCCGGCCGCGGCGAGGATGCCGAGTCCAGTCTCCGGGTTCCCGATCCGCACGCCGGGCGTGCCGATCCGGAAGTCCGCGGCATAGGCCAGTTCGGCGCCGCCGCCCAGGCAGAAGCCGTCCAGGGCCGCGATGACAGGCAGCGGGAGCTTGGCGATCCGCACGAAGATGGTGGAGTTGATGCCCTGCAGCGCGTCGTCCCGCCGGCGCTCGCGCAGCTGTCCGATGTCCGCCCCGGACGCAAAGACGCCCTCCGTGCCGGCGATGATGAGCACCTTGGGAGTCTGCTCCAGGGCTGCGCAAACCTGGTGGAGTTCGTCGACCATCTGCTGGTCGATGGCGTTGCGGACCTCGGGGCGGTTGAGCAGCACCACCAGCCGGTCCTCGCGCTCCTCGATCTTCAACGTGCTGAAGTCGTCCGGGTCGAGCCCCGTGCGGGCGGCCGCCACTAGACGCGCTCCAGCAGCATCGCGGTGCCCTGGCCGACGCCGATGCACATGGTGGCGAGGCCGATCCTGGCGTCTTCGCGTTCCATCCGGCCGAGCAGGGTGATGGCGAGCCGCGAGCCGGACGAACCCAGCGGGTGTCCCAGGGAGATTGCGCCGCCGTCGCGGTTCACAGTCTCCGGGTCCAGGCCGAGCCGGCGCATGCTGGCGAGTGACTGGGTGGCGAATGCCTCATTGAGTTCGACGGCGCCGAGGTCACCGACACTGAGCCCGGTCCGGGCCAGCACCTTCTGCGTGGCGGGGACGGGGCCGATGCCCATGATCTCGGGCTCGCAGCCGGCGGAGGCGCCGTCGACGATGCGGGCCCGCGGCGTCAGGCCGAGCTTCCTGATCGCCGCTTCGGAGGCCACGATGATGGCGGAGGCGCCGTCATTGAGGGTGGAGGAGTTGCCTGCGGTGACGATCGAGCCGCCGGCGACGACGGGGCGGAGACCGGCGAGCACGTCCATGGTGGTGCCGGCGCGGGGGCCTTCGTCGGTGTCCACGACGGTCTCGCCCTTGCGGGACTTGACGGTCACGGGGACGATTTCCGCGGCGAAGCGGCCCGCGGCGATGGCGGCGAGGGAGCGTTCGTGGGAGCGGACGGCGAACGCGTCTGCGTCCTCGCGGGAGATGCCGTCCACGCGGCCGACTTCCTCGGCCGTTTCCGGCATGGAGAACGTCATTTTGCCGTCCCGGGAAAGCCCGCCCTTCTTGAACAGCGGGTTGACGAAGCGCCAGCCGATGGAGGTGTCGAAGATTTCGCCCGGCTTCGCGAAGGCGGTCCGGGGCTTCTCCTGCACCCAGGGGGCGCGGCTCATGGACTCGACGCCGCCGGCGATCACGATGTCCGCGGCGCCGGACTTGATCATCTGGCTGGCCATGATGATGGCGCTCAGGCCGGAGGCACAGAGCCGGTTTACCGTGATGCCGGGAATGTGCAGGGGCAGTCCGGCCAGGATGGTGGCCATCCGGGCCACGTTGCGGTTTTCCTCGCCGGCGCCGTTGGCGTTGCCGAGGATCACCTCGTCGATGCTGTCCGGGTCGACGCCGGCACGGACCACCGCTTCGCGGACCACCAGGGCGGCCAGGTCATCGGGGCGGACGGCGGAAAGGGCGCCGCCGTAACGGCCGACGGGAGTCCGGGCACCGCCTACGAGAAATGCCTGCGGTCCTGCAACTGCTGATGCCATGGGTACACCCTTCACGCGATAAACGTCTCTGTCATCGAAAATCTGCCATCGAAATCTGTCATCAAAACGAACTGTCTGCGGCGGCAATCAGCGTCGACCGGCTCAGCGCCAATTTACCGACCGTTCGTTCTATAAAGATTACACGGCACGGCAAGGGGGTCAACCAGACCCCCGCAGGGTTACACGACGACGACGCCGAGGTGGCTGGCCAGCAGCGGGGCCAGCAGGGTGAGCTGGTAGTCGTCGATCACGAGGCCGGCGAGACTGCCCAGCCCGCTGAGGATGCGGAAGTCCGTGCCGCGGAGGTCGAAGTCCCTAAGCTTTGCGCCGCTCACGTCGAGAGTGCCGATGGTGCAGTTCTTGAGCACCACCCGGGTTGCTGTGGCGGATCCGAGGTCCAGTTCGCCGATGATGCAGTCGCTGATCTGCACGTCGGTCAGTTTGGAGCCGCGCAGGTTCAGGTAGTCGAGCTTGCCGCCGTCGATCCGCACCGACTGCCAGCCGCTTTCATAGAGTTCGGCGGAACCCCAGCGGGGGTTGCCGATCTCGACGTCGCGCAGGCTGCTCCTGGCCGCCGTGAACACGGGGGCGTACAGCTCCGAGAGGATGCAGTCGCGGAACGTGGCACCGCGCAGCTGTGTCTCATTGAAGGAGACGCCGGCAAACTCGCATTCGGCAAAGTCCGTTCCGCTGAGTTCCAGCCCGTCGGCGACCGCGCGGCTGTACCGGACGCCGTCGTACCGCTCCCCGCGCTGGAAGTCCGGGGACGGGTCGTCCCGCAGCTCTTCCAGCCGGACCGGCGTGAGCCGCGGGGCCGTGACCTTGGGCGCCTTGGCGGCGGTGCCGGATGCCCTGGAAGCAGCCGCCATCAGAGCGACTCGGCTTTGGCCGCGATTTCCGCCAGGTCCTTGGCGAGGGCTTTGCGGGTGATGCGCATTCCGATCGCGCCGAAGACGGCCATCATGACCTTGCTGAGCCGCGTCGGCTGGACCACCTCGGCGCCGAACGTCAGGGTGAGGTCCGTTCCGCCGTCACGATCGGCCAGCACGAAACGGGTGGTGTAGTCGGCACCGCCCTGCAGCGCCTTGACCGTGGTGCTGCCGGCAGCACCCCCGGCAGTGCTGGGCGAGGGAGGCTCGCTTTGGGACACCCACATTTCCACTGTTTCCGCGCGCCGCATCATGGTGCGGGTTTCCTTCCAGCGGGTGCCTTCGGCGTAGGGCCCCTCGGTGAGCATCTGGATCGAATCAATGCTGGACAGCGTTGCGGCCGATCCAGGGATGTCCGAAATGACCGCCCACACCTTGTCCGCCGGGGCATTGATGTGCTGGGTAAGGCTGGTTTTGTGGTCCATGGCTTTGAGCCTAGCCGGAAGCTCGGACCTTGAAACCCCCTGAAACCCCTTGAATTAGTAAGCATGCTTTGTGTTATGGTGAAACAACGTTGAATTTCAACCGGAAACGAAAGGTGGTTCGCACCATGGGTATCGGAGACAAGATTCAGAACGAAGCAGAGCACCTCGGCGGCAAGGCCAAGGAAGCTACTGGAAACGCCACTGACAACGACCAGTTGCGCGCCGAGGGCCAGAAGGACCAGGTCGTCGCCGACGCGAAGAAGGTCGGCGAAAACGTCAAGGACGCCTTCAAGAAGGATTGATTTTCGAGAACCGCGGCGTCGGACTTTCCTTTGGGGGAGGTCCGACGCCGCTTTTTTGTGCCCGGGGGTTGCGATTCGCCACAGATGGCCACTATCCCACCCGGATAGCGGCCATCTTCGTCACTTCGGGGTGAACCCGGCACATCCATGGCCTCCCCAGTGACCCGCAATGGCTCCAAGGCAATGATTCGCCACAGATGGCCGCTATCCCGACCGGTTAGCGACCATCTTCGTCACTTGGATGCGGCGTTGGCGCGACCACGGCCCTTGAGGCATGACGCGGCGGCGACTCCGGCCCATGGGTGCTCACCGCGGCGACGGCTTAAGCGAGCGGCGGCGGCCACCTTGCGAAGGTGACCGCCGCCGTCGTCGTGTCTGCTTAGTTTTTTGGAACTAGCTGAAGAGCTCGCTCTTGGGCTCGTTGTTCTTGACCTTCTGCCAGCCAAACCACAGCAGCAGGGCGAAGAACGGGATGGTGGCCAGCGTCCACAGTCCAAGGTGGAACACCTCGCCGGTCTTGCTGGTCATCGTGTCGAAGCCGATCAGTACGGTGATGGCCAGCAGTGCGATCAGGCCGGCCCAGCTGGTCCACGGCGAACCCGGCATCGGCAGGCTGGAGACCTGGCCCTTCTGGTGGCGCAGCGCGATCTGGCTGGCGAAGATGGCGCCCCAGGTGAAGATGACGCCGATGGAGGCCGTGTTGAGCGCGAGGTCGAAGGCGTGCGAGCCGCCCAGCCAGATGTTGAGCATGATGCCCACGAGGTAGAACGCGGCGATGGCGAGGATCGCCATGTACGGCACGTGGCGTGAGGACATCTTCGTGAGCCACTGCGGGGCGTGGCCGTTGTTGGCCATGGTGCGGAAGACGCGGCCGATCGAATAGAGGCCGGAGTTGCAAGAGGAGAGCGCGGCGGTGATGAACGATCATGTTCATCACGTCGCCCACCCAGCCAAGACCCATCTGGCCGAACACGGTGACGAACGGCGACACGCCGGCCTTGTACTGGTCCGACGGCAGCAGCATGGCCAGCAGCAGGACGGAACCGACGTAGAACACCACGATGCGGAGGACGACGGCGCGGATCGCCTTGGGCACTTCACGCTTGGGATTCTGCATCTCGCCAGCGGTGATGCCGACCAGTTCGATGCCGTTGTAGGCGAAGATGACGGCGTTCAGGACGAGGACCATCACGAGGGCACCCTTGGGGAACATGCCGCCCTCGTCGTGGAACAGGTTCGCCACGGAGGCGTGGCCGTTGCCCACCTGGGCGTTCGTGACCACCATGAAGGTGCCGACGGTGAGGAAGATCAAGATGGCGCCGACCTTGAGGCAGGACGCCCAGAATTCAAACTCGCCGAACGCCTTGACGCTGAGCAGGTTCACGGCGACCAGCAGCGCGAGCGCGGCAATGGCGGACGCTTCGACCGGCACGTTGGGGAAGAAGAACTGGAAGTACAGGCCGATTGCGATCAGTTCCGCGATCCCGGTCATGCCCCAGTTGATGAAGTACATCCAGCCGGAAATGAAGGCGCCCTTCTTGCCGAACATTTCGCCCGCGTAGCTGACGAAGGAGCCCGAGGTCTGGCGGTACATGATGAGCTCGCCCAGCGCCCGCATCAGCAGGTACGCGATGACGCCGGCGATGGCGTAGGAGAAGATCAGCGCCGGGCCGGTCGAGGCCAGACGTCCGCCGGCTCCCATGAAGAGGCCGACGCCGATGGCGCCGCCCATGGAAATCATGGTGACGTGGCGGCCGCTCAGGGTCTTCTTGTAGCCCTCGGCGCTGAGGGTCGAGTCGACGGCGGTGGATTGCTCCGGCGCGCTCTTGAGTTCTGTGGGGGTAAGTGATGGCACAGCGGTTCCTTGTAGGTCGGGGTGTTGCCGGGACAGGACCGTGGATTCGGGTACATTCGGGTTTTGCCCCGGTGGGGCAGGAATGTGTACCGAACCTCACAAGGTCAAAGCTTCGCGCGGCTCATCCATCGTACTAGAATTCAGGGCTTGACCGTGACGCGGGCAACACCAGACGGGTGCCATCCCTAATTAATGACGCCCAATCGGCAGAATGGCCGAATAATATTCAACTATGACCCCGAATATCCCGGCGTTTCCGTCAGCTACGCCAGGGCTCCGTCCCGCATGGCATACCGGAGCCAGGTGCCGGCGCCGTGCCCGGTGCGGTTCCCGCTGCTGTTTACACTGGCGCAAGTGCTGAACCACTCCCCCAGCGCGCGGTCGTGGCTGACCATGACCAGTGTCCCTGCGAAGTCCGAAAGTGCCGCTTCAAGCTGTTCCACCAGCACGGGCGCCAGGTGGTTGGTGGGCTCATCCACGAGCATTGTCCCGAACCCGCCCAACAGGAGCCGGGCGAGCGCAAGCCTGCGTTGTTGTCCTGCGGAAAGGCTTCCCACCGGGACGTGGAATTCGGTGGTCCGGAAGAGCCCCAGGCGCAGCAGCGCCTCCGCGTGCTCATCGATGTTGCCGCCCAGGCCCGAGGCAAAAGCGGGCAAAAGACGCAACCCCGGGCGCTGCGGAAGCTCCAACTCCTGCTGCAGGTAACCGATCCGGCCGTGCGTCACCACGGTGCCCTTGGCGGGTTCCAGCGTGCCCGCGAGGACAGAGAGCAGCGTGGACTTGCCTGCGCCATTGGGACCCGTGATGAGGACCTTCTGGCCCGCCTCCACCCGGAAGTCCGTTGGTTCCAGGCGGCCGGGCACCGTCACTCCCTTCGCTTCAAGAGCGGGTCCCGCCGCAACGTCCGCCCGCAGATCCGTCGCCAGCCGCAGGGGCACCGGCGGACGGTCAATGGGGTTTTCCTCCAGCCTGCGCAGACGCTCCTGGGCATTGCGAACCTTGCTGGTGGCCGCCTTTTGCCACGTGCCGGCCTTGAAGTCGAACCCCATTTTGTCGCCGTCGCGTTTGCGGGCGTAGCCCATCTTCCCCGCGACCGTGTCCGCCTGGAGCCGTTCGGCAGCCATCGCGTCCTGCCACCCGTGGTACTGCTGCGCCCAGCGCTGGCGTTCAGCAGCCTTCTCCCTCAGGTACCCTTCGTAGCCGTTGCCATACCGGTTGACCGTCCGGCGTTCGGCGTCCACTTCAATCACGGTTGAGGCCACTTTGCGCAACAGCACGCGGTCGTGGGAGACCACCACCACGGTTCCGCGGTGCGCCGCCAGCCGCGCCTCCAGCCAGGCCGTGCCGCTGGCGTCAAGGTGGTTGGTGGGTTCGTCCAGGAGGAGGATGTCCGCGGGATCGGCGAGTACGCAGGCCAGTGCCACGCGTTCCTGTTCCCCGCCGGAAAGCGAACCCAGTGTCCGCATCCGGTCCAGCCCGCCCAGGCCAAGCCGGTCCAGCGCCGCCTCCACCCTGGATTCCGCGGCGTAGCCTTCCCTGAGCTGGTACTGCGTCTGCAGGTTTCCGTAGCGCTCCAGTTCGTCCGCTTCCGCGCCGGCAAGCCCGTCCTCCAGACGGTCCAGCTCGGCCTCCAGTGCGCGGAGCGATTCCAGTGCGGCGTCGATCGCGTTGCTGACGGTGAACTGATCAGGCAGGCCGTGGGTCTGGGCAAGGTAGCCCACGCGGCCGTGGCTGACGGCGGTGCCCTCGTCCGGGGCCTCGAGCCCGGCCAAAATCCGGAGCAGCGTGGATTTGCCCGCCCCGTTTTCGCCGACGATCGCCACATGTTCGCCGGCTGTGATGGCAATTTCGACGCCGGCAAACAGCTGGCGGTCCCCGTAACCATGGGATACGCCCGAAAGGCGGAGATGTTCGCTCAAGGAGTCCTCGCAAGTAGGTGCCCAGCCTGCCCGGCGGCGGCTTGCGTCGTCAAGTTCACCGCCGCCGGCCAATACTGACGTGCGTGCCGCCGTCGGCACGTGCCGCCGTCAGTTGGCGGCTCAGGCGGCGAGCACAACCGCCTTCTTGCGCCACGGGTTCGGACCGTGATTTCGGCGCACTGAAAAGAAAATTTAGGCGTCCCGAATATTGTACTTGACCGTGCCACACTTCCTCGGCGCTAGGCTGGTGGCATGGGCAATGCTCTCCGCACACCACCGGCTCCACGGCCGGATCTTTATCGCGCCTCCCGGCTCGATCTCAGCACCGCCGGACTCTACGTGGCCGCGGTCGCATTCTTCACCGCGGCCGGCGATGTGTTGGCGCCGCTGCTGCTGCAGATCTCGCCGAACCCGGCCGTTGCGTCCTTTTCGGTGAACCTGATCTTCTACGGGACCACCGGCGTCCTGGCCCTGGCTGCGGTGCGCCGCGTCGCCGCGCGCGATCTCCGCGTCCTGGCCACGAGGCCGTGGTTCACGCTCCTCATGGTCCCGCTGGCGGTGGTGGTCATGATGATCCTGACCGCGTTCCTGGTCGTTATGAGCGGGCCGGTGCAGACATCGGCGAACCAGGCCGGACTGCAGGCGCTCATGCAGCAGGTCCCGGTCTGGCTGATGGTGCCTCTGCTGGTGGTCGTAGGCCCCTTCGTGGAGGAGTACATCTTCCGCCACCTGCTGATCGGCAAGCTGAGCCGTCGGGTCAACATCTGGCTCTGCTGCGCCCTGTCCGTGGTGCTGTTTGCGGCCCTGCACATCGTCGGCCAGGAAGACCTGACCCTGCCCGTGCTGATGCCCTACCTCGCGATGGGCGCCGTCCTGGTGTTCGTCTACGTCTGGACCGGCAAGAACGTGATGTTCTCCTATTTCGTGCATGCCGCGAAGAACCTGCTGGCCGTCTTCTTCATCTATGCCATCCCGCCCGAGGTCCTTGAGCAGCTGCAGCAGATGCAGGGCTGATAGCCAGGGAGGAGGCCGGGAATTCCACCGGGACCTACCGGCGGGGGCGCCGACGTCGTAGGTTCTTTCCATGACACTGAACATCCAGATCGCCGTCGACTGCGCGAATCCGCATGAGCTTGCCGATTGGTGGGCCAAGACCCTCGACTGGGCCGTGGAGCCGCAGGACGAGGGTTTCATCCGCTCCATGGTCGAGCAGGGCTTCGCGACGGAGGCGGACACCATGACCCACCACGGCAGGCTCGTGTGGGGTGCCGGGGCAGCCATCCGCCCGCCCGAAGAACTCGACGCCAAGTCGCCCGCCCGCCGCATTCTGTTCCAGACGGTCCCGGAAGAAAAAACCGTCAAGAACCGGATCCATTGGGACGTGAGGCTCGCGGGCGCGGACAAGGACGAGGTGCGCAGGGCCCTCGAAGCGCGCGGCGCCACGTTCCTCTGGACCGCCAGCCAGGGACCGCATTCCTGGCACACCATGGCCGACCCGGAAGGCAACGAGTTCTGCATCAGCTGAGCCGATTACTAGACTCGGACTGTGAGCAACGAAATCCCCGCCAAGGTATCCGACGTCTTTGACCCCACCCGGTGGCGCACCGTGTCCGGTTTCGACGACTTCCAGGACATGACCTACCACCGGCAGGTGGAGCGATCCGCGGACGGCACCGTGGTCCGGGACCTGCCCACCGTCCGCATTGCCTTCAACCGGCCCGAGGTCCGCAACGCGTTCCGCCCCGGCACCGTGGATGAGCTCTACCGCGCCATGGACCACGCCCGGATGACCCCGGATGTGGCCACGGTGCTGCTCACCGGCAACGGCCCTTCCGAAAAGGACGGCGGCCACTCCTTCTGCTCCGGCGGGGACCAGCGGATCCGCGGCCGCGACGGGTACCGGTATGCAGGGGGCGAGACGCAGGAAACCATCGACCCGGCCCGCGCCGGCCGGCTCCACATCCTCGAAGTCCAGCGGCTCATGCGAACGATGCCCAAGGTGGTGATCGCCGTCGTCAACGGCTGGGCGGCCGGCGGCGGGCACTCGCTGCACGTCGTTTCGGACCTCACCATCGCGTCCCGCCAGCACGGCAAGTTCAAGCAGACCGACGCCACCGTGGGCAGCTTCGACGCCGGCTACGGCTCCGCGCTGCTGGCCCGCCAGGTCGGCCAGAAAGCCGCCCGGGAGATCTTCTTCCTGGCCCGCGAATACTCGGCCGAGGACATGGTCCGGCTGGGAGCGGTCAACGAGGCCGTGGACCATGAACGCCTTGAGGAGGTTGCCCTGGAGTACGCCGCAGACATCGCCCGGCAGTCCCCGCAGGCCATCCGGATGCTCAAGTTCGCCTTCAACCTCGCCGACGACGGACTGGCCGGCCAGCAGGTCTTTGCCGGCGAGGCCACCCGGCTGGCCTACATGACCGACGAGGCCGTGGAGGGCAAGGAGGCCTTCCTGGAGAAGCGCGACCCGGACTGGTCCAAATTCCCGTACTACTTCTAAGGCGCCCCGTGACTTCCGCAGTTGTGAAGATCGAACCTGCCCTCGCGGCGCTGGCCGCTGCCCTCCGCGGCGAGGGACCCGCCGTCGAACTGTCCGTCGGCCCCGACGGTGCCCCGGCAGTTGAGCGGGTCGAAACGCCCGGGATCGAGGACGCCGCAGTCGTGGTGCGCACCTCCGGCTCCACCGGCACGCCCAAGGCGACGGTGCTGACGGTGGACGCGCTGGCCGCGTCCTCGATGGCCACGGCCGTGGCGCTCCAGGGCGAAGGCCAGTGGCTGCTGGCGCTTCCGGTGCAGTACGTGGCCGGCCTCCAGGTGCTGGTCCGCTCGCTCTTCGCCGGGACCCGGCCATGGGTGATGGACCTCGGCGGCCGGTTCACGCCCGAGGCCTTCACCGCCGCCGCGCTCGAACTGACGGACAAGATGCGGTTCACCTCGCTCGTCCCCACCCAGCTGCAGCGGCTGCTGGACTCCCCCTCGGCCGAGACCCTCGCGGTGCTCCGGCGCTTCAACGGGATCCTGCTGGGGGGCGCGCCGGCGTCGCCGGAGCTGCTCGCAGCGGCGCGCCAGGCCGGCGTCCGCGTGGTGACGACCTACGGCTCTGCCGAAACCAGCGGCGGCTGCGTGTACGACGGGGTGCCGCTCGACGGCGTCGAGGTCAGGCTGGCCGACGACGGCCGTATCCTGCTCGGCGGCGCCACCATCGCCGCGGGCTATTTGGATGCCCCGGAACTCACCGCGGAAACCTTCGTGGAGCACGACGGCGTCCGCTGGTACCGCACCAACGACCTCGGCGAGCTGGACGAGGCCGGGAGGCTCACCGTCCTGGGCCGGGCCGACGACGTCATCATCACCGGCGGCGTAAAGGTATCCGCCGCGCATGTGCAGGCGGAGCTGGAGCAGCTCGACGGCGTGCTGGCCGCTTTCGTCGCCGGCGTTCCCTCCGCCGAGTGGGGACAGGCCCTTGCCGCCTACGTGGCAGTGGCCGACAGCTCCCCGGAAGCCATCGCGGCCTTCACCGCAAGTGCCGCCTGGGCGCCGGTCCTGGGCCAGCTGGCCCCGAAGACCGTGCTGGCCGCCGGCGAACTGCTGATGCTGCCGAACGGGAAACCGGACCGGCTGGGCATGACTGTTCGGCTCAACGAGCTGCATCAGGGAAAATAGATGAGCCGGGCACTCCCGGCTTCGCCAAACCAACTCGAGGTACTGAACGTGGCAACAGCCGCTCAATGGATCCAAGGCGCCCGTCTGCGCACCCTGCCGGCCGCGATCGCGCCCGTGCTGATCGGCACCGCGGCCGCGTACGAGATGGACGGTTTCCGCCCGCTCAACGCCGTCCTGGCCACGCTGGTGGCCCTGCTGCTGCAGATCGGCGTGAACTACGCCAACGATTATTCGGACGGCATCCGCGGCACCGACGAGGACCGCGTCGGCCCGCTGCGGCTGGTCGGCTCCGGCGCCGCAAAGCCCGAGCAGGTCAAGTACACTGCCTTCGCCGCGTTCGGGCTGGCCATGGTGTTCGGGCTGACGCTGGTCATCATCACACAGAGCTGGTGGCTGATCCTGGTGGGTCTCGGCTGCGTCCTCGCGGCGTGGGGCTACACGGGAGGCAAGAACCCCTACGGCTACCTCGGCCTCGGCGACGTGTTCGTCTTTGTGTTCTTCGGGCTCGTGGCCACGCTCGGCACCGCCTATACGCAGGCCGGCCAGCTGAGCCTCGCCGCCATCATCGGCGCGATCGGCACGGGACTCATTGCCTGCGCCCTGCTCATGGCCAACAATGTCCGCGATATCCCGACGGACCGGAAAGCCGGGAAGAAGACCCTGGCGGTCCGGCTCGGGGACAAGCACGCCCGGGAAAGCTACGTACTGATGCTCGCCGTCGCGATCCTGCTCGTGATTGTGCTGGCGCCGACCCGGCCCTGGATGCTCACTGTGCTGCTGCTGATCCCGGCCTGCCTGATGCCGTCCTGGCTGATGATCGCCGGCCGCAGGCGCAAGAGCCTGATTCCGGTGCTCAAGCAGACCGGGCTGATCAACCTCGGCTACGCCGTGCTGTTCTCGCTGGGGCTGGTGCTGAGCCGCGGATTCTAGCGGCCCTCAGGCAGCTCGGGGCAGACAGCGGCCGGCAGTGCCTGCTTGAGGGACTCCTTGGTCTAAGAGTCCTTAGGCCGGCTGGCTTTGTGGACGGTGATGTCCGGGTGCTCATCGACGAGGCGGTCCTCGGCGTCGGCGTCGGCGACTTCACCTGCGCTGCGCAGCGGCTTCGCCTTGCCCGAGAACCGCTGGTGGAGCGTTGCTGCCGCCGCGTCGCGCTGCTTCTGGAAGAACAGGTAGCTGATGGCGAAAGCCATCATGCCGGCGCAGAGGACGGCCAGCAGCCATCCGAGCTGCAGGTAGACAAACAACGCGAACAATGGCGCGAACAACGCGAGCCGGATCAGGGAGTATTTCAGGAAAGCCACACTTCAAGTTTAGCCGTCCGGCCGTGGGCGCATCCCATCGGCGTACCCGGCGTCGCCGCTGCCTCCCGGCGGAGGCAGCGGCGACGCCGGAGACTCCCCCGGAGGCTAGACTGATTACATGCTCCGTGTAGTGGTCGCCGTCGCCGTTCTCGTCGTGTTTGTCTACGGACTCGTCGACGTGATCCGCACTGATGCCCGCCAGACCAGGGGCATTTCCAAGCCGGCGTGGATCGTCGTGCAGATTGTCCTGCCCGTGATCGGTGCCATCCTGTGGTTCCTGATCGGCCGCCCGCGCGGCACCGGCCCGGCTCCCGTTACGTACAGCCACCCCATCGCCCCGGACGACGATCCGGACTTCCTGCGCAACCTTGAGATCCGCCGCCGCAACCAGGCCGAGTCGGACCGGCTCAAGAAGCTCAAGGACGAGCTGGATGCCAAGGGGCGCAAGCTCGACGGCGGCGACAGTAGCCCCGGTGAGGGCCAAGGCTCCGAATCCGGCGAGACGCACGGCTCCGGCGACGCCGGCACACAGGGCACCGACGAGGTCAAATAGCACCTTCTGGCCCTCCCGGCAGGCATTCCCTTCCCCGGCACCCACGCCCGGCTGCGTCCGATCTGGGGCCGGGCCCTTCCCATTCGCCACCGACGGCCGCAATACCAGCCTCATAGCGGCCATCTCCGTCACATGGCCACCACTCAACCACGCCGGTGCATTGCTGCTCACTAGTCCGACTCCTCCCCCACACCCTGCCTGTCCTGTGGATAACCCCCGGCACCTCTACGAGTGGGCGCAGAATGCTCGTATGCGCCACCCCAGCGAGCTTCCCCCGCATCTTCGAAACCATCCCTTCACCGTGGCCGAGGCCCGCAATGCCGGGCTGGGCCGCCGACGGACCCGGGCTCGGGATCTCGTCAGCCCCTGTTACGGAGTGCGTGCCACGGCCGCCACCCCGTACAGTTTGCTGGAACGCGTGCATGCCCTCACTGCTGTGACCAGCGCAGTCGTGAGCCATCTGTCTGCGGCAGTGCTGTGGGGCTTCCCCCTGCCGCAGGCCTTGGAGAACCTGACTGTCGTCCATCTGACGAGTCGGCCGGGCCAGCGGGCTGTGCGGCGTAGGAACGTCGTGGGCCACGAGCACTCACTTGAACCGGAGGAGATCGTGGCTGGCGTCAGGGTGAGCTGCACCTCTCCACTGCGGACGTGGTTCGACCTGGCCGGCATGATGAGCCTCGATGACTTGGTGATTGCAGGGGACTTCCTGCTGCGGCGGAGGAACCCACTGACCACTATCGATGCACTGGACGCATTCCTCGCCGGGAAGCAGGGCAGGACGGGCTACCGGCGCGCTTTGCGGGCCAGGACCCTGATTCGCGCTGACACGGACTCCCCCAAAGAGACCGAACTCCGGCTGCTTCTGGTCCGCTATGGTTTGCCCGAACCTGGGATTAACGTCCCGATGTTCGACGAGACCGGCAGTTGGATCCAGGACCCGGACCTTTCCTATGAGCAAGAAAAGATAGCGATCCAGTACGACGGCGGTCATCACGCCAGTCCGGCCCAGCGTCGCAGCGATATCTTCCGGGATGAGAACGCCAGGGATGCAGGGTGGCGCGTCGTCGTACTGACCCAGTGGGATTTGACCCCGATTGCCCCTGGGATGGACCCGACTGCAGTGACCCGGGTGCGGGCGGCGCTGACCGAGCGCGGCTGGACCCCTGCCTCTGGCCTGAGGCCGAGGCGAAATCGCGGTGCTCGCGACGCCCGGCACTCATCTGACACGCCAAGCAGGGTTCCTTAGCGGCCTTCTGTGGCGAATCGCGAGGCTTCAGGGTGCAAGCGAACCAGGGTGCGGGCGAACCCGGCCGCCGGCGCTGACCGATGTTACCGAGCCCGGCTGGACCCCTGCCCCTGGCCTGAGGCCGAGGCGAAATCGCGGTGCTCGCGACGCCCGGCACCCATCTGACACGAATGGCCGCTAAGCGGGGTTCCTTAGCGGCCTTCTGCGGCGAATCGATGGAGTGCATGCTGGCGGGATGTAACCAAAGCATCCTTGGCCGAACCCCACCACACCCGACCAAAGAACACGTCCCGCCCGGCACCCATCTGACACGAATGGCCGCCAAGCAGGGTTCCTTAGCGGCCTTCTGTGGCGAATCGCGGAGCTGCGGCCCGGGACAGCCGCCTGCGCAACGGAGGTCTACAGCCCCGAGTAGGAGTGCAGGCCGTTGAAGAACTGGTTCACAATCGTGAAGTTGAAGACCACGCAGAGGTAGCCGACAATCGACAGCCAGGCGGCACGGGTTCCGGTCCAGCCGCGCGTGGCGCGGGCGTGCAGGTAGCCGGCGTAGACCACCCAGATCACGAACGTCCAGACTTCCTTGGTGTCCCAGCCCCAGAAGCGGCCCCAGGCCTTCTCGGCCCAGATGGCACCGAACATGAGCGTGAAGGTCCAGCCGACGAAAGCGATGGCGTTGATCCGATAGGACAGGTTCTCCAGGCTGAGCGCGGACGGAACCAGACGCATGAAGCCCAGCTTGTCCGCGCCGCCGGCTGCGACAGTCTTCTGCCGGTGTGCCTGGACCAGCTGCAGCGCGGACATCGCGAAGGTCAGGGTGAAGAGCGCTGAGGAGATCACCGCGATGGAAACATGGATGATCAGCCAGTAGCTCTGCAATGCGGGAACAAGGTGGCCGACGGGCGTCCAGAAGGCCACGGCGGCCGCAACCAGCATGATGATTGCCAGGCCGATCACGAACGTGCCCAGGAAGCGGAGGTCGCGCCGGATCAGTACCAGCAGGAAGACCGCCACGGCCACGAATGCGCCGGTGGTCAGGAATTCGTACATATTCCCCCACGGCACCCGGCCTGCACCAAGTGCCCGCGTGATGACGCCGGCCGCGTGGATCGCCGCGCCAAGCACGGTCACGGCGACGGCGACCCGGGCCGGGACGCGGCGCTCGGTCGCGTAGCGCATACCGCCGTCGGCCGTGTGGCCGATCCCGGCGCTGTTCCCGGGCACGGCCCGCGAGAGGGACGACGACGGGCGCTCGGAACGGCCGACAGGCCCGGCCACGTCCGAATCGGCGCGGTCAACAGCGCCCGAAGCCGCCCCTACGCCGGCACCTACCGGAACACGGGCTGCCTCAGGGCTGGTGGCACCCGAGAGCTCGGCAGCCTTGAGGTCCACGGCGCGCAATACCTTGCTGCTCTTGGCCAGGTCCCAGGCGAAGGCGATGAACGCCACCGTGTAGGTGCCCGCCGCGAGGAGCATGAACAGCTCGCTGTACTGGCCCATGGTTTCGTTGATGGGGAACATTACTGATCCTTCTTTGACTCAGGCGAGCCGGCCGATGACGGGATGAAGTCTGTTGCGAGATGGTCCGGGGAGGCCTGCTCTCGGCTGGCACCGGGCACGTCCGCATCCGCCCGGTCATTATCCGTCTTTCCGCTGGGAGCTGACTGGGAACCCGTTGCCGAACCGGCGCCGGACGCCCCGGTGCCCGGATCGAGCAACTCCCATTCGTCCGCCAGCAGCGCCCGGATCCTGGCGGCTTCGCCGGCGAGCCGGTGGTCCTCGCCGCGGGCCAGGAGTCCGTATTCGACCATCGTGCGGCCGTCCGCGTGAGTTCCGGTCCGCACCCAGACGCGGCGGCGGTTCACGTAGAGCGAGGTGACCAGGCCGGCGACCGCCAAAAGCGCGAAGATCAGGGCGTAGAGCTGGCCCGGGTTGTGGTGGATGTCCACGCCGACGTAGCGCTTCACGCCATCGAAGCTGATGGATCCCTTGCCATCCGGCAGGGTTTGGGTGGTTCCCGGCGTCAGGACGATGCCCTTGGTGTCCAGATTCCGGGCGTTGAGCGGCGTCAGTTTCTTGACGTCGAGCTCGAAGACGTTCTGCGGGGCGCCGTCGTTCAGGCCGAGGTCGCCGAAGTACGAGTTCAGGGTCAGCTGCGGGTTGATCAGCTCCGGATCGCCGCTGAAGGACACGCCCTGGTCGGTGACGAAGGCCGTGGGGAGGAAGAAGCCGGCAAAGGCAAGCTGTTCCGGCTTGGCGTCGGGGACCTTGATGACCACCGAAGAGTAGTAGTTGTCGCCCTGGAGCTTGGCGACCACCGGGCCCTGCATGGCGACGTTGCCGGCGGCGTCGCGGATGGTGACGATTGGGGCGTAGCCGTTGCCGGTGAGATACATGCTGGTGCCGCCAAGGGTGAGGGGATCATTGACCTTGAGCACCTCCTTCTTGGCGGGCGCGTCCGGGGATTCCTTCGTGGTCACGTCGGCCTTGAAGTCGATGGGCTGGCCAAACTTACCCTTCGATTCGCGGTCGAAGGTGATCTGGAACTTGTCCAGCTGGACCGAATACGGCTCCAGCCGGCTGCTCTGGAAGTTGGTGCCCGGGGTGAACTGGTCGTAGCCGACCAGCGTGTTCACGAAAGTGTCCCCTTCCACCAGGATCCGCTGCCCGCTGTACCCGAAGAGGCCGCCGATCGCGACGGAGACCAGCACGCCGATCAGCGAGGTGTGGAAGAGGAGGTTGCCGACTTCACGCAGGAAGCCCCGCTCCGCCCCCAGCGACGGCCGCGCGCCGTCGCGGTCCCGGACATCGACGCGGTAGCCGCGCTTCTTCAGCAGTTCGGCCGCCTCGGTGATGGCGCGCGACGCCGGGATCCCGGCGTCGGCGGGGATCACGAGAGTGCCGTACTCCGGCAGCCGGGAGAGCCGGGCAGGCGTGCGCGGCGGCTGGGAGCGCATGGCCTTGTAATGCGCAATGGCCCGGGGAACGACGCAGCCGATCAGGGAGATGAACAGCAGGATGTAGATCGCGGAGAACCAGGCCGAGGAGTACACGTCATACAGCTGCAGCGTGTCCAGGAGCTTGCCGTAGTCCGGGTGGTCCTTGATGTACTGCGTGACGATTGACGGGTTGGCGGGCCGCTGCGGGAACAGCGAGCCGGGCACCGCCGCGACCGCGAGCATCAACAGGAGGAACAAGGCCGTGCGCATGCTGGTCAGCTGGGTCCAGGCCCAGCGGAGCATGCCCAGCGGGCCGAGCACCGGAAGAACAGCTTCCGCCTTTGCGGTGGATACAGCATCCGCGGTGGGCTTGGCAGCCGGAACGGGCTTGCCGTCCGGCATGGTGCCGGGGGCCGGGGACTTCTTGTCTACGTTCACTCGCTCGCTCATCAGATCGGCAATTTCACATCGGTTTGGAACCAGTACTGCAACCCGGAGACCCAGGTCCCCCACACTCCGCTGGCCATCAGCAGCCCCAGCACAATCAGGATGCCGCCGCCGGTGCGCTGGATCGCGAGCCGGTGTTTGCGGAAGAAGGACATCACGCCGATGCCGCGGCGCACGGCCAGGGCGATCAGCAGGAACGGAATGCCCAGGCCAAGGCTATACACGAAGGCCAGGAAGGCGCCCTTGGCCGCGGAGGATCCGCCGGAGAGGCTCAGGAGCTGGACCGCGGAATAGGTGGGCCCAATGCACGGCGCCCAGCCAAGGCCGAAGGTGATACCCAGCAACGGCGCACCCCACAGACCGGCCGGCGGCCTGGCATGGATTTTGGCATCGCGCTGGAGCCAGCCGAAGCCGCCCATGAACACGACGCCCATGATGATCACCAGCACGCCGAGCAGCTGAGTGATCCATTTGTTCTCCGAACCGGTGATCAGTGTCCCCAGCTGCCCGAATGCCCCGCCGAGCAGCACGAATATCACCGAGAAGCCCAGGACGAAGAGCCCGATGCCGGCCAGCATGCGGCCGCGCTTCTGCTTCTGGAGGTCGACGCCGGTCAGCCCGGTGACGTAGCCCAGATAGCCCGGGACGAGCGGCAGCACGCAGGGCGAGAGGAACGAGACGAATCCGGCCAGCAGCGCCACCGGGATGGCCAGCAGGAGCGAACCATTCAGGATGGCTTCGGCGAAGGGGCTGTTCACGGTGGGGCCGTCCGCTACTCGGCCACGGCAGCGGCAATGAGGGACTTGAGGGTCCCCCTCTGGATTTCGCCGAGGACACGGGAAGCTACCCGGCCCTGCTTGTCCAGCACCAGCGTGGTGGGGACGGCTCCCGGCGGCACGAGTCCGGACACGGCCAAAAGCACGGCGCCGTCCTTGTCGTTGAAGCTCGGGTAGGTGAGGTTGAACGTCTTGTCGAACGCATCCGCGGTGGCCTTCTCGTCACGGAGGTTTACACCATAGAACTGCACACCCTGGTCCTTGAACTCCTGGTGCAGGGCCTCCAGCGAGGGCGCTTCCACCCGGCACGGGGCGCAGGCGGCGAACCAGAAGTTGAGCACGGTGACTTTGCCCTGGAAGTCCTCCGGCGCGACGGCCGTGCCGTCAAAGAGCGTCCCCTTGAAACCGACCGGGGTCTTCCGGTCCGCGACGGCGAACTCCGTCACCGAACCGTCACCGGCCACGTAGTTCTTGTTGTCGCCGGCCTTGGCCTGCTTCGCCAAGGCATCTTCCTGGGCGCAGCCGGAGAGCCCCAGCACGACGGCGAGCGCCGCACCGCCTGCTGTCAGGACGCTGCGGCGAGAGAGTGGTCCGTTCCGGTCGCTCATGCTCAGGCTCCCGGGGTGCTGGACGCACCGGGCAGGAGGGCGGCTGCGGGCTCGCTGTACTCAACGCGCACAAGGCTGCCGGCGTCGTCGAACACCAGCGACGTGACCGAGGTAAGGGTGCATTCCCGCTTGCGTGGGTCGTGCCAGAGGGGCCTGTCTTCGGCGCTGAGCCGGGTGGCCCAGATGGGCAGCTGATGGCTGACAAGGATGGCTTCGGCGCCGTCGCCGCCGAGTTCGATGGCCCGCAACCGTGCGTCCTGGACGGCGGCGATGACCCGGGCGGCCTGGTCCTTGTACGGCTCGCCCCAGGAGGGCCGGAACGGGTTGCGCAGCATCGGCCAGTGCTTCGGCTTCAGGATTTCCGCCTTGCTGACGTGGAGCCCCTCGAAGTAGTTGGCGGCCTCGATGATCCGCGCATCGGTGGTGATCTCGAGGCTGAGCGCCTCGGAGATGGGCTGTGCCGTCTCCTGCGCGCGGATCAGCGGAGAGGCTGCCAGATGGACTATGTTCGCCCCCTGCGCGGACCGCTCCCTGAAGTGCTCCGCCAGCGTCCGGGCCATCTCCCGGCCGAGCTCGGAGAGGTGGAACTCCGGCAGCCTGCCGTACAGGATGCCGTCGGGATTGTTGACCTCGCCGTGGCGGAGCAAATGAACAGTGGCTTGGGGCATGTGTACCAGTTTCTCAAAGGGCAGGGGCAATGACGAAATCTTCTACAAGAAGTAGAACTCAAGTGTTGTGAAAAATGTTCCCCAGGGTTGGAATAAAAGATGCAAATGCATGTTTATACTGGGTGAAGCAGTTAGTTGAGACTTCAACAAATGAGGTTCAAGTGACGATCAGACTTAGTGCACCACCCACCCGACTCAAGGAGAACACCATGGCACTTCCCGCCAACATCACCACCGGCACCTGGACCCTCGACAACTCGCACAGCGAGATTGCCTTCACCGTCCGCCACGCGGGCATCAGCAAGGTCCGCGGCCAGTTCAAGGACGCCGAAGCCACCCTGGACCTCGCCGAGAACGTCGCCGACTCCAAGGTGAATGCCACCATCAAGACGGCGAGCTTCGACTCCGGCGACGTCAACCGCGACGGCCACGTCCGCGGCGAAGACTTCTTCGACGTCGAGAAGTTCCCGGAAATCTCCTTCGTCTCCAACAACATCGTCCCCAAGGGTGACGCCTACGAACTCCAGGGCGAACTCACCATCAAGGGTGTTACCCGCCCGGTGGCCCTTGAGACCGAGTTCAACGGCGTAGCTGTCGACCCGTTCGGCCTGACCCGCGCCGGCCTGTCCGCCGAGACCACCATCAGCCGCAAGGACTTCGGTCTGACCTGGAACGCAGTGCTGGACGCCGGCGGCGTGCTGGTCAGCGACAAGGTTGCCGTCAACCTCGAACTGGCTTTCATCGCCCCCGCAGCATAGTCAACGCCTGCAGCAGCACCCCGCTTCATCCCTGGGATGGGGCGGGGTGCTGTGCTTAAGCCGGGCGATGCCCCGGCGCCGGCTTCCGCCAGCGCTTTGGCGGACCCGCCCAGCCGAGTTCCGGCATGGTCCGCAACGGGCTGAAATTCCCTAGATTACGGCTGATTCGCGGTCTACAGTGAGAGCCATGAGCAACCCCGATGAGGTACCCCCGCCGCAGCAGCCGGGTGCCCAGCCTCCGCCGCCCAGCAATGTTCCGCCGACCGGTTCCGAACCACCCCTGGCCAGCCCGCCGGCCGCGCAGGGCTACCAGCCGCCGCAGGCGTACCAGCCGCCGGGTCAGCAGGGCTACCAGCCGCCGCAGGCGTACCAGCCACCGCAGGCGTACCCGCCGCCGGGGCTGCAGCCCTACCAGCCGCCGCAGCAGCCTGCGTCCCCTGGAGGTTTCCGCTTCGAGATGCCCACCGACAGGCCCCGGAACTTCAACGATGTCATGCCCCGGGGCGGCTTCTCCAGCATGTTCAGCGTCACGGGAATGCCGACCGAGTTGAAGGTGTCCTACTGGGTCTGGCTGATCGGAGGCCTCCTTGGCCTGCTGGGAGGCGTTGTCGGCCTGTTCGGGTCCTTCGTCCTTCTGGCCGTCGTTCCAGGCATTGGCATTGTGGTGCTTCTACTGGTGCTGGTGGCACTCGCGCTGGCCGCCGCCCAGATCATCCTGGCCATGAAGATGAAGGAAGGCCGGGAATGGGCCCGCTTCGCCCTCACCATCGTTGCCGGAGTGTCCCTGCTGCTGGCCATCATCAGCGCCAGCGCCGCGGACGGCCGGAACGGCAGCAGTTGGCCGGGCTTCATCATCAGCCTCGCGGCCACCGTATTGATGTGGCTGCCCAATTCACAGGCCTGGTTCGAGTCACTGCGAGGCCGCGTCTGACCCGCCGTCCGGCAAGAGCACGCAGCGGGAGGCCGCGGCGGCGTGCCCGCCCCGCCGCGGCCTCCCAGCGGCCGGAGTCCGCCGTCGAAACGGGGCTGAGAATACCTCTCCGGAATGATCCGCACGGCGGCCCGCCCGCTGTACGGTTGAACTAGACCATGCTGGGGGCAGGGCAGGATTACTGGTCCCGGTAGCCGATCCAGTTCGACACACAAAGGACCGACCATGAGTATTCCTCCAGTCCCGCCGTCAAACCCGGACGGCCCCGCCCCGGGCGATCAGCCGGCCCCCGGCTACGGCCAGAACGAGCCGCAGTACGGCCAGCAGGCACCCCCGGCGCCGCAGTACGGCCAGCAGGCACCCCCGGCCCCGCAGTACGGCCAGAACGAGCCGGAATACGGCCAGCAGGCCCCCGCGGCGCCGCAGTACGGCCAGCAGGCCCCCGGCTACGGGGCCCCGCAATACGGCCAGCAGGCCCCCGGCTACGGGGCACCGCAGTACGGCCAGTCCCCCTATGCCCAGTACCCCGCCGGCCAGCAGCAGGCGCCCGGCGGTGTGCCCAAGCTCGTCAACACCGCCTTCTGGCTGATCGTCGCCTCCGGAGCGGTGTGGCTGCTCTCGCTCCTGCTGGCCATCTTCACGCTGGACACCCCGGCGGTGCGGAACATGTTCGAAGAGCAGATGGCGGCAGGCGGCGCCCAGGTCAACTTCAGCGAGATCAAGCCCATCCTCGTCGGCACCATTGTGGTCTTCGCCGTGATCAGTGCCGGCCTCTATGCCCTCGTTGCCTTCAACGTCCGCAAGGGTAAGAACTGGGCGCGCATCCTGGGCACGGTCCTCGCCGCACTCTCGATTGTCAGCCTCTTCCCGCTGAGCATCGGCACCCTGGCAGTGCTTGCCGGCATTGCGGCAATCGTGATGCTGTATCTGCCGGCGACGTCCCCTTACTTCCGAAAGCACCAGCCTTTCGCAAATCCCTACGGGCAGCCTGGCAACCCGTTCGGTAAATAGTCCGCAAGGCACCAGCGCCCAGGGCACGGGAACCGGAAAGATTGGCTGAAACTAGACAGCATCTTCCGGATCCTGCGCCCTTTGTGCATGGTAGGCGAGGATCTGGAGCTCGGTTGCCATGTCCACCTTGCGGAGGTTGACTCCGGGCGGAACCTGCAGCATCACCGGGGCAAAACTGAGGATGCTCCGCACGCCGGCGGCAATGACACGGTCGCACACGCTCTGCGCCACCGCGGCCGGAAGAGCCAGGACCACCATATTGGCGCCCGTCCGCTGCAGGACCGGCTCGAGGTCTGCCGCGTCGCTGACCCGCAGCCAACCCACCTCGCTGCCCACCACCATCTGGTCGGCATCGAAAATCGCCACAATGTCGAATCCGCGGGATTCAAAGCCGCCGTACCGGGCAAGGGCCTTGCCCAGGTTGCCGGCCCCGACGATCGCGACCTTCCAGTCGTGCGTCAGTCCCAGGGCGGCGGCAATATTCCGGTTCAGGTATTGAACCTCGTAGCCCACGCCGCGCGTCCCGTAGGACCCCACGTAGGACAGGTCCTTGCGGAGGGTCGACGGACTGACGCCGGACGCCTCGGCCAGGGACTCGGAGGAGACGCGGTCCACTCCATCGGCCAGCAACGTCGTGAGGGCGCGCAGATAGATCGTCAGCCGTGCCACGGCCGCGGGCGGAATCTGCTTGGCGGCAGTCCCGGCTCCCCCGGGCACAGCCTCGGGGGATGAATCCAGCGAAGTCACTATCTGCTCCATTGCGTCGCGTTGTGGTTCCCACTCTAAAGCCCCCGCAGTTCAGCCAACAAAGCAGTCGCGTCTCAGGGCTGCGTGTCCAGCACCCGCCGCAGGGTCCGGGCCAGGCGGACTTCATCGATCTTCCAGAAGTCGCGCTGGACGCCGTCGACCAGCACCACGGGGATCTCCTCCGCGAAGCGCTCACGCAACGCCGCATCGTCATCCACCGATTGCTCCGTCCAGCCGATCCCCAGGGCGGCGGTGACGCGCCCGACGGCGGCGCGCGCCTCGGCGCAGAGGTGGCAGTCAGCTTTGGTGATCAGAACGACATCGGGGAGGGGCGCAGGCTTGGGCATGGTTCCACGGTAGCCCGGCCGGCCGGCCTGCGTCGAAGCGCGGCCCTTACTGCCCCGTCCTCGATCCGCGCGACGGGAGCCCGCCGCGGCATTGACTAGACTCGATGCATGCCTGAGGAGAAGTACGTCGCTGTGGCCACGCAGCCTGTTGCATCATCGCAGCACGGCGAAGCCGCCTTTTTCGACGTCGACAACACCCTCATGAAGGGCGCCAGCCTGTTCCATGTGGCCCGCAAGATGCACCAGCGCGGGGCCTTCACCATCCCGCAGGCGGCCGGGTTCGCCTGGAAGCAGCTCATGTTCGTGCTGCGCGGCGAAAACATGGACGACGTGCACGCCGTCCGCGACTCTGCCCTAACGCTGGCGTCCGGTTTCACGGTCGAAGACGTCGAGGCGCTCGGCGAAGAAGTCTACGACGAAATGATCGAATCCCGGATCTGGCCGGGAGCCAAGGCCCTGGCCGAACAGCACCTCAGGGTGGGCCGCCGGGTCTGGCTCGTGACAGCGACACCGATCGAGGTCGCCACAGTGATCGCCTCCCGGCTGGGACTCACGGGAGCCCTTGGCACTGTCGGCGAGATTCTGGATGGCTCGTACACCGGCCGGCTGGTGGGCGATATCCTGCATGGCCCGGCCAAGGCCGTGGCCGTCCTCGAGATCGCCCGGGCCGAAGGCCTGGACCTCAACCGGTGCTGGGCTTACAGCGATTCGCACAATGACATTCCGCTGCTGAGCATGGTGGGGCACCCCGTGGCCATCAACCCTGACTCCCGGCTGCGCCGCCATGCCCGCGAGCACAACTGGCCGGTCTACGATTTCCGCTCCGGACGACGGGCCGCCACACTGGGCCTCAAGGCTGCCACGGTCGGAGGGGCGATCTACGGCCTCTGGCGGGGCTTCTCCCGCTTCCGCGGCCCCACGCGCTGACCACGCTCTTTCCCAACTGCGCCCTCAACTGCGCCGCTCTGGCGCTGCCTATCCCATCCGGCGCTACGGATCCGGTCGGCGGCGGTGTGGATCCCGGCCGCCTGCGCCCGGATCTGGCCGCGTGCGCCCGGATCTGGCCGCGTGCGCCCGGATTCGCAGCGAAAAACGCAAAAGAAAATGCCCGCCGCCTGGAAGGCAACGGGCATCTCACGCAGTCGAAGTATTGCTACTTCTTATTGCGGCGCTGGTGGCGCGTCTTGCGAAGCAGTTTGCGGTGCTTCTTCTTGGCCATACGCTTGCGACGCTTCTTAATAACTGAACCCACGAAAGTTCCTTACCGGCTAGATGTAGTACCTGCCTGTTGGGAAGGGTCCGCGGGCTAAGCAGCAGACTGTACAACTGACAGGTTCTTACAATGACGTAAAACGTTCCTTAACAGGGTACCGCCTATCCGGGGCACACCACGACCGCAGCCCCGGTACAGCGCCCGCGGCCGGGTATTCGATTCAATAAGACTCAGGCGGTTTCCGTATGTCCGTCGACCACGGCACCCTTGAGGTACTTTTCGACGGCGTTTTCCGGCACCCGATACGAGCGGCCGAAACGGACAGCGGGCATCTCGCCGGAGTGAACGAGACGATACACGGTCATTTTCGACACTCGCATTAGTTCCGCGACTTCGGCCACGGTCAAGAAGCGTGCGTTGGAGAAGTTTGCCTCCGGAGACATCTCTATTCCTTTTACTCAAGCGAACGGCAGCCCATCTGAATGACATGGCGGTGTGCCGATGCTGAGCCATCTAACAACCATGTGTTAGTAACTCTAGGTGCTCGTGGTGCCAATGTGAAAGGTTTCGCAGGAAACCCTACGGACTTTCCGCAGGATAACGGCAAAGATTGCAGGGCCCTACCCCTTCGTGCGACGTATCCGGGCCGACGCAGCCAGCTGCCCGAGGACCGATACCGTCACGTCCCAGTCCATGCAGGCATCCGTGACACTCTGGCCGTAGACCAGTCCGTCACTCCCTGCCGCATGCGCCGCGACGTCGAGGTTCTGCGCCCCTCCGACGAGGAAGCTCTCCAGCATGACGCCGGCAATGGCCCCTGCCGACGGTCCCGCGTTCTCCAGCTGGGAACCGATCTCCAGAGCCACCTCGGCCTGGCGGTGGTGGTTCTTGCCGCTGTTGGCGTGGCTCGCGTCCACGATCAGTCGCGGATTCAACAGCCGCGCGGCAAGCGTGGCGGAGGCGGCCTCGACGTCGGCGGCGGAGTAGTTGGGGCCCTTGCGTCCACCACGAAGGATGATGTGGGCGTCGGGATTGCCGGCGGTGGAGACGAGCGCGGCCCGGCCCTCGCCGTCGATCCCGAGGAATGCCTGGGCCGCACCGGCGGCGCTGCACGCGTCCAGGGCGACCTGGAGGTCGCCGTCGGTCCCGTTCTTGAAGCCGATCGGCATGGACAGCCCGGAGGCGAGCTGCCGGTGGATCTGGCTTTCCGTGGTGCGCGCCCCGATGGCTCCCCAGGAGACGAGGTCCGCCATGTACTGGGGGCTGATCGGCTCGAGGAATTCGGTGGCGGTGGGCAGGCCGAGGGCCGTGACCTGCTGCAGGAACCGGCGGGCCGCACGCAGCCCGGCGGCGATGTCGTGGCTGCCGTCGAGCCGGGGATCGTTGATCAGGCCCTTCCAGCCCACCGTGGTGCGGGGCTTCTCGAAGTACGTGCGCATCACGATCAGCAGGTCTTCCCGGTGCTTCTCGGCCTGGCTGACCAGCCGGCGGGCGTACTCCAGCCCGGCCCTGGGGTCGTGGATGGAGCAGGGTCCGACGATCACCAGCAGGCGGTCATCGACGCCGTCCATGATGGCCCGGACCTCGTCCCGGCCGCGGCCGACGACGTCGGCGGTGCGGGTGTCCAGCGGCAGTTCAGCCATCACGGCCTGCGGGGAGGGCAGCGGGGTGAACTCGCTGACGCGGAGATTGGAGGTGGACTGCTGGGATTCGTGGGCTGCTTCGATGCTCATGTTCGGGTCCTGTTCCGGGGTGCGGAGCGGGCCCTGATCAGAACCCGCCGAGAAATGGCGAAGGGCAGAGAATGATCTCTGCCCTGTTGGCTCTGAAGGAAGGTTGGACGTGTCAGTTAGACGCGGGCCCCTCCAGAGCCAACGAAAAATACGCATACCAACGGTTTGTCATAACCCCGACCATAGCCGTGGAGTTGCCTCCGCGGCAAAATCCGGCACGTAACATTCAATCGCAGCCTGCGGGATCAGCCGGCGGAGCCCAGCCCGGCCTCCGCGTAGTAGCCCTCGATGTGGTCCGCCACCAGCTGCGCGGCGCGGCCGCCGTCGTGGTTGGTGATGGCCGAAAGAATGTCCCGATGTTCCGCACGGAGCCGGGCCGCGGTGGCGTTCCAGTCCGGAAGGTTGCCGGTGAGCCGGCCGGCATAGTCCTGGATGGCTTCGCGGAGGGAACCCATCATGGCGCTGACCACAGCGTTTCCCGCGGCATCCGCCAACGCCAGATGGAAACGGACGTCCAGGGAGAGGAACGCCTCGGTGTCGGCGCAGGTGTCCATCTGTTCCAGCAGCCGTGCCGCCTCGACGAGCGCGGGCGACTCCGGCCGGGCCCGGGAAGCGGCCCAGGATTCCAGCAGCACCCGCGTCTCCACGATGTCGTTTACGGGCAGGTGCGAGGTGGCCACGTGCAGGCGGAGCGCGGAGCCGAGGGCCGCGGTCGGGTCGGCGATGACCACGGTCCCCGCGTCCGGTCCGGAACCTACGCCGGCGCGGAGCACGCCCATGGCCTCAAGGACCCGGATGGCCTCGCGGACGGAGGTGCGGGAGACCTTGAGCTGCTCTGCAAGCGAGCGCTCGGCCGGAAGCCGTCCACCCAGGGCAAGCTGACCATTGGAGAGCTGCCCCTCGATCCATTGCACGACAAGCTGGTGGGTGCGCATGGGCCAATCGTACTTGATGTGGTTGGACCACACGCCTAGACTGTGGTTGGACCACACCCCGGTGACGTTTCGCCGGGGAACCGAACCATCCAGGAACACGAGACCTGCCCGGAGGCAGCAATGACGCAGACGATCGAGCCCGGCAACCCCGAGGCGCCCCGCACGCCGGCAGGCACCAGGCCGTCCAGCCGCACCGCCGGTGGGGCCGGGACCATTCCGGCGGCACTGAAGCGACGCGTTCCGAAGTACTCGGACCTCGCTCCGCTGATGCAGTTCAAGAAGCCCGAATTCAGCCGCGCTGCGAAGCTCCGTCGCGCCAGCACCATCTGGGATCTGCGTGACATGGCCAAGCGCCGCACGCCGCAGGCCCCGTTCGACTACACCGACGGTGCCGCCGAAGCCGAAATCACGCTGCGCCGGGCGCGCCAGGCGTTCCTGGACATCGAGTTCCGGCCCGGCATCCTGCGGGATGTCTCGAGCGTCGACCTCGGCACCGAGATCCTGGGCCGGCCGTCCAGGCTGCCGGTGGGGATCGCGCCCACGGGCTTTACCCGGATGATGCAGTCCGAGGGCGAGTACGCCGGTTCCCGGGCCGCCGCGGCGGCCGGCATCCCGTACACGCTCTCCACGATGGGTACGGCGTCCATCGAGGACGTCGCCGCCGCCGCACCCGACGGCCGGAACTGGTTCCAGCTCTACCTGTGGACGGACCGGGACCGTTCCCTTGAACTTATCGAACGCGCCGCCAAGGCCGGCAACGACACACTCATGGTCACCGTGGACACCGCCGTCGCCGGCGCCCGCCTCCGCGATGTCCGCAACGGCATGACCATCCCGCCCGCGCTCACCATCAAGACCGTGCTGGATGCGTCCTACCGCCCGGCGTGGTGGTTCAACTTCCTTACCCACGAGCCGCTGACGTTCGCGTCGCTCTCGCGCTACACCGGGACCGTGGCGGACCTCATCAACTCCATGTTCGATCCGACGCTCACCTTCGACGACCTCGACTGGCTGCGTGAAACGTGGAAGGGCAAGCTGGTGGTCAAGGGTATCCAGACCGTGGACGACGCCCGCAAGGTGGTGGACCACGGTGCGGACGGCATCATCCTGTCCAACCACGGCGGACGCCAGCTGGACCGCGCCCCGATCCCGTTCCACCTGCTGCCCGAGGTTTCCGCCGCGTTCAAGGCGGACAACAGCGACGCCGCCATCATCCTGGACACCGGCATCATGAGCGGCGCGGACATCATCGCCGCCCTGGCCCTCGGCGCGGACTTCACGCTGATCGGCCGGGCCTACCTGTACGGGCTCATGGCCGGCGGCCGGGCCGGCGTGGACCGGGCGATCCAGATCCTGGAGACGGACATGCTCCGCACCATGGCCCTGCTGGGCGTCAGCCGGATCTCAGAGCTGAACCCGGACCACGTCCGGCTGCTCGGCAAGTAGCCCGCTGACCCCGTTCCGAAAAGCCCACCCGAGGGTTACTTCTTCCGGCCGAATTTTGGCAGGTTGGCCAGCAGGTCGGCGGCCTTCGTCGCTGCGCGGCCGACGGTGCGACCGATCTGTTGCGGCATTCTGTCCTCGCCAGCCGGGCCGACGGGGAGAACAACGGCCGGACTCAGCGGGCTGTCGGCGGTGCGGCCGGCCAGGGCGGCGGCGACCGGCTGCGGCGCAGCAGTGACAGCAACTGTCGCGGCCGCGGCAGCAGCCAGGCTGTCCGGGCCGGGCTGGGGCCGGACCTCGGGGACCCTCACCGGTGCCGCCTCAGGCGTTGCCGTGGTGCCGACGTCGAACGTCTCCAGCCAACTGGCGATGCCGGCCAGGGGTTTGGAGTTCAGGGCGTAGTACCGCTTCTGGCCCTGGGCGCGCATGCTTACGAGATCCGCTTCGCGGAGAACTTTGAGATGTTTGGAAATGGTGGGCTGGCTTGCCGCAAGCTCCTGGACCAGTTCCCCCACTGCCTTGTCCCCCTTGCGGAGGGCCATCAGAATGTCACGCCGGGTTGCCTCGGCAATGACGGCAAATACGTCGTCTGTCACCATGCCCTCCACACTAGCGACATATACGCCGGATGGCATCCACTATTTCCGCGGCCCGCTGCCGGGAGCGTGCCGGACCCGTCAGTCGAACCAGGGGTCCAGCCCGTAGAGCGGAAACACTTCCTTGCGGGTCGCCATCACGGTGCGGTCCACTTCGTCGTTAGGGTCGAAGCCGACCTCCCAGGAGCGCCACCACAGGTCGACGTCGTCCCCCATGGACTCGGGCGGTTCCACGCCGTACTTCGCCCCGTATTTCTCCCGCACGTAGCGGCGCCAGTCCTCCGGGACCGGGGTGCGGAGCGGGATGGGCCTGCCGGCCGCGATCGCGATCAGGTGGCTCCAGGACCGCGGGACCACGCTGATGACGTTGTAGCCGCCGCCGCCGGTGGAGATCCATCGGTTGTCGCAGTACCGTGCCGCGAGATTACCGACGGCGGTGGCCGCCTCGCGCTGGCCGTCCACGCTGATGTTCAGGTGGGTCAGCGGATCCAGCCGGTGCGAGTCGCAGCCGTGCTGGCTGACGATCACCTCCGGCTCAAAGGCGCCGACCAGTTGGGGCACCACCGCATGGAAGGCGCGGAGCCAGCCGGCGTCGCCGGTGCCGGCCGGGAGCGCAACGTTCACGGCGCTGCCCTGGGCGTTCGGTCCGCCGATCTCGTTGGCGAAGCCGGTGCCCGGGAAGAGTGTCAGTCCGGTCTCGTGCAGGGAAATGGTCAGGACCCGGGGATCGTCCCAGAAGATGCTTTGCGTGCCGTCGCCGTGGTGGGCGTCGACGTCGATGTATGCGACCCGCTGTACGCCGCCGTCGAGCAGCCGCTGGATGGCGAGGGCGGCGTCGTTGTAGATGCAGAAGCCGCTCGCCCGCTCGCGCGAGGCGTGGTGCATGCCCCCGCCGAAGTTCACCGCGCGGACCGCACTGCCGTCCAGGATCGCGGCGGCGGCCAGGAGGGAGCCACCGGCCAGCCGGGCGCTGGCCTCGTGCATGCCGGCAAACGCAGGGTCGTCCTCGGTGCCGAGTCCGCGCTGCACGTCTTGAGTTTCGGGATCCGCGCTGACGCGCCTGACGGCGGCGACGAAGCCGGGGCTGTGGACTGTGGTGAGCTCCTCGTCGGACGCCACCTCCGGTGCAGCGACGGTGACGTGGCCCAGCTCCAGCAGCCCGAGGCTGCCGGCCAGCCGCGCCGTGAGCTCCATCCGCTCCGGCGCCATCGGGTGGCTGTGGCCGAAATTGTAGGCGGTCATGTCCGGGTCCCACACCACGGTCGTCGGCAATGCGGTCGGGGCGAGTCCGGGCAGGTATGTCATCAATCACAGGCTACCGGAGCGTGGTGGCCCCACTCCCCGTCATTGCGCGGGGTTTAGTGGTTTACTACTGAGGGAAGCAGTTTCAACCGAGGAAAAGCCACACATGACGCAAAGCCAGTCGAGGTCCACGAGCCCGGCCAGCTGGCACCCCGGAACTCCGGAGCGGGACGGCCTGTGGATCTTCACCCGCGTGCGCGACTTCATCGACAACATCGCGAACACGTCGCCGGCCCGCCTCGCGCTGACAACGTTCGCCGTGGTGATCCTGATTTTCACCGCGCTGCTCTCACTCCCGGTGTCCTCCGCCACGGGCGAGCCCACGCCGCTGCACCAGGCCCTGTTCACCGCGGCGTCCGCCGTCTGCGTCACCGGGCTGACCGTGGTCTCCACGGCCGCGCACTGGTCCTTCTTCGGCCAGCTCGTCATTCTCATCGGCATTTTCGTGGGCGGCCTGGGAATCCTTACCCTGGCGTCGCTGCTCTCGCTCATGGTCAGCAAGAGACTCGGAGTCCGCGGCAAGCTGATCGCCCAGGAGGCCATGAACGCCGGTCGGCTCGGCGAGGTGGGTACCCTGCTCCGGATCGTCATCACCACCTCCGTCGTCATCGAGGGAGCCCTCGCGGTACTCCTGGTCCCCCGGTTCCTGACCCTGGGTGACCCGTTTTGGCAGTCCGTCTGGCACGGCATTTTCTACGCGATTTCGGCGTTCAACAATGCCGGCTTCACCCCTCACTCTGACGGTATCGTCCCCTATGAGACCGACCTGTGGATCCTCA
Source organism: Arthrobacter sp. UYCu723 (assembly GCF_054059215.1). Lineage (NCBI taxonomy): Bacteria > Bacillati > Actinomycetota > Actinomycetes > Micrococcales > Micrococcaceae > Arthrobacter > Arthrobacter sp. UYCu723. Next base: position 2,418,429 of record NZ_JBSSBW010000001.1, on the reverse strand, counting down.
TCCCGCTCATGACCGGCGTCTTCCTCGGCAGCCTTGGCTTCCCCGTGGTCATGGTCCTCCAGCAGAACGGCCTGAACTGGAAGAAGTGGAACCTGCACACCAAGCTCACCATCCAGGTCTCCTTCATCCTCCTCGCCGCAGGCACCGTGCTCTGGGGGCTGATGGAGTGGGAAAACATGCGGACCATCGGCGGCATGAGCCTCGGAGACAAGATCACGCACTCGCTCTTTGCCTCCGTGATGACCCGCTCGGGAGGCTTCAACCTGGTGGACCAGAACCACATGGATTCCACCACAATGCTGCTGACCGATGCCCTGATGTTTGCCGGCGGCGGTTCGGCATCTACGGCCGGCGGTATCAAGGTGACCACGATCGCCGTAATGTTCCTGGCGATCGTTGCGGAGGCACGCGGCGATTCGGACGTGAAGATCTACGGACGCACCATCCCGGAGGGGACCATGCGGGTGGCCATCTCGGTCATCGTCGCCGGCGCCACCCTGGTCTCCGTCTCGGCGTTCCTGCTCCTGCAGATCAGCGGCGCGTCCTTGGACCGTGTGCTGTTTGAAACCATTTCCGCTTTCGCCACCGTCGGGCTGAGCACCAACCTCAGTGCCGAGCTGCCGCCCTCGGGCGTTTACGTCCTCGCCGCCCTGATGTTCGCCGGACGCGTCGGGACCGTCACCCTTGCCGCGGCGCTGGCCCTGCGCCAGCGCAGCCAGCTGTACCACTACCCGGAAGAGAGACCGATCATTGGCTAATTCCTCAGGCGCCGTCAACCGGCCCGCCCACAACGCACCCGTGCTGGTGATCGGGCTGGGCCGCTTCGGCGCATCCACCGCCGAGCAGCTGGTCAAGCAGGGCCGCGAAGTGCTCGCCATTGAACGCGACCGGAACCTGGTGCAGAAGTGGGCCAGCGTCCTGACCCACGTCGTCGAGGCCGATGCCACCAACATCGACGCGCTCCGCCAGCTCGGCGCCCAGGAGTTCAGTTCCGCCGTCTGTGGCGTGGGCACTTCGATCGAGTCCTCCGTGCTGATCACGGTCAACCTCGTGGACCTCGGGATCGAGCACCTCTGGGTCAAGGCGATCACCCCTTCGCACGGCAAGATCCTGACCCGGATCGGCGCCAACCACGTCATCTACCCGGAGGCTGACGCCGGTGTCCGCGCCGCACACCTGGTCTCCGGGCGCATGCTGGACTTCATCGAGTTCGACGACGACTTCGCGATCGTGAAAATGTACCCGCCGCGCGAAACCGTGGGCTTCACCCTGGACGAATCCAAGGTCCGCTCCAAGTACGGCGTCACCATTGTGGGCGTGAAGTCCCCGGGCGAGGACTTCACCTACGCGCGGCCGGAGACGAAGGTCTCCTCCCGGGACATGCTCATTGTTTCGGGCCACGTGGACCTGCTGGAGCGGTTCGCGGCGAGGCCGTAAGGCTGCGGCCCGGGGCTAGGCGAGCTGCTTCGTGATCTCCGCTGCGCGGGCGGCAGCGGCCCGGGCGCCGTCGGCAATAATCGCGGGAAGGCCGCGTTCGTCAAAGGTGGCAATGGCGCGTTCGGTGGTGCCGTTGGGGCTCGAGACTGCCTTGCGGAGCGCCGTCGGATCCGCGCCCGGCTCGGCCAGCATGGCGCCGGCCCCTGCGACGGTTTCACGAGCGATCAGCAGCGACAGTTCAGGGTCAAGTCCCAGTTCCACGCCGGCGGCGGCCATGGCCTCGGCCAGGTAGAACGCGTAGGCCGGGCCTGAGCCGCTGATCGCCGACAGCGCATCGACCTGGTCTTCGGGGATTTCGACGACGGTGCCGGCGGCGGCCAGGAGGTCCTTGGCCAGCTGGAGCTGCGCGGCGGAGCAGTTGGTGCCCGGCGACACGGAGACGACGCCGCGGCCCAGCTTCGCCGGGGTGTTGGGCATGGACCGGATCACGGGCTGGCCGGCCGGCAGGGCCGCTTCCAGCTGCTCGAGCGACACGGCGGCGGCGACGCTGATGACGATCGTGTCCGGTCCCAGCGAATCGCCGATCTCGCGGGCCAGATCAGCGATGCCCACGGGCTTAACACCCAGGATCACGACGTCGGAGCCGGTGGCCGCCTGTTTGTTGTTCTCCGGCTCTTCCTCGCCGGCGATGGCCGTGATGCCGTGGTGCCGTTCGGCAAGTTCGGCGGCCCGCACGGCGCGGCGGACCGTGGCGACGATGTCCGCCGGGTCGGTGCCGCCGGCGATCAGGCCGCCCATGATTGCCTCGTTCATTGACCCACAGCCCAGGAATGCGATTCGGTTGCTCATGCCCCCATCATTGCAGTCCGGCCCGATTCACAGCCAGCTCACATCCGCGGCGCAGCGTTCTCACAAACTGCGGGACTACCTTGGTAAGTACCTCATTGAGGGTGCGAGTGATACGGCAACCATGCGGATGGTTGCCCGGCACCGGTGGTTTGCAGCGGGTTTCCCCCATTTTCCCGCAGCGAACAGCCGGTGCCTTTGCCGTTAAACCGCACTTCGGCCGCGGCCCCCGGCTGGCGCCTCTCCCGGCGCCTCTCCGGGACGGACGCCAGCGAAATCAGCCTGCCAGCCAATGCACAGGTAAATCTGCTGAAACACCCAAGCTCGGCGTATAGCTTGGACAGTACCTCCTCAACCAAGGTGCGAGTGATGATAGTAGCGCCGGGCGGCCGCAGAAGAGATCCCCTAATTCCTTCTGCGGAGCCGCCCGGCGCTTACTCGTTTAACCCCGGAGGTTCCGCTCCGAGGCCCCGCAGCCGGCCCTCCAGAAATATCCGGTCCGTGACGTTCCCGGCCAGCTCCAGCGCAGAGCTGTAGGCCGCGGCGGCTTCGCCGAACTGGCGCAGCCGTACCAGGAAGTCGGCGCGGACGGCGTGGAAAAGGTAGTAGTTCTCCAGCCCAAGCCCGTCGACCAGCCGCAGCGCCTGTTCCGGCCCGTCCAGTTCGCCTACTGCGACGGCCCGGTTGAGAGCCACGACAGGTCCGGGCGCGACGTCGAGCAGCTGATCGTAGAGCCGCAGGATCTGCCCCCAGTCCGTCGCGGCGGCGTCGGCGGCGTCGCTGTGGACCGCGTTGATCGCCGCCTGCAGCTGGTACGCCCCGGGCTGGTTACGCCGCAGGCATTGCCGCACCAGCTCCTGGCCCTCGGCGATAAGCCTGCCGTCCCACAGCCGCCGGTCCTGGTCCGCCAACAGCACCAGGCCGCCCTCGGCGTCCCGACGCGAGGGGTCCAGCCTGGCCGCGCGCCGTGATTCGGTCAGCAGCATCAGGGCCAGCAGGCCCTTCACTTCGGCTTCGTCCGGCATCAGTGCGGCCAGCAGACGGCACAGCCTGATTGCCTCCCGGCACAGCTCCGATCGGATCGGACCGGCGCCGGAGCTGGGGCTGTAGCCTTCGTTGAAGATGAGGTAGATGACGGCGAGCACCGATTGCAGCCGCCCCGGCAGCTCAGCTCCTTGCGGCACCCGGTAGGGGATCCTCGCGTCCCGGATTTTCGCTTTGGCCCGGACCAGTCGCTGGGCCATGGTGGCCTCCGGAACCATGAAGGCGCTGGCGATCTCCGCCGTCGTCAGTCCGCCCAGAAGCCGCAGCGTCAGTGCCACCCGGACTGCCGAGTTGAGTGCCGGGTGGCAGCAGGTGAAAATCAGCCGCAGCCTGTCATCGGGCACCGCACCCTCCCCTGCCAATCCGTCCAGCAGCTGGTCTTCGGGCGAAGCTACCTCGGCGTCGCCCGTCCGGGCCGCCTGCAGCAGCGCAGCCCGGGCCTGCCGGCTGTCCCGGCTGGCTTCCCGCCGCAGCCGGTCGATGGCCCGGTTCCGGGCCGTCGCGATGATCCAGCCGGCCGGGCTTGGCGGCATACCCCCGGAGGGCCACCGCTGGACCGCGGCCGTGAAGGCGTCCTGGACAGCATCCTCAGCAATGTCGAGACTCCCGAAGATGCCGGTCAGGACCGCCACTGCCCGTCCGTACTCCTGCCGGAAGACCCGGGCGATGTCCACCCCCGGGGAGCGGATGTCCTCTCCGGCCGTTTCCGCGGGCTGACTGGCATCAACCATCTTGTGGGCCGCCTAATGTTGGATGGGCCGCACTTCGATGGGCAGGGTGGTGGCCCGGGCGAGCTTTCCAGCCCAGCCGAGCGCCGCGTCGAGGTCCGGTGCGTCGATGACGGTGAACCCGCCTAGGTGCTCTTTCCCCTCGGCGAACGGGCCGTCCGTGATCAGCACCTCGGTGCCCTGCCGCCGTACGACCGTGGCTGTGTCGGTGGGATGGAGCCCGGCCGCGAACACCCACACTCCCGCGGCCTTCATCTCGCGGTTCAGGACCTCAAGATCCGCCATGATAGGCGCCAGGATTTCCGGGTCCGGGGCCGGGCCGACGGGCTGATAAATGCTGAGCAGGTACTGTGCCATTGTGGTGTCCTCCTTGACGATCCGGCCGGCTCCGTACCGGCCCCTCACCTACTAAACGAATGGCGTGCGTCCGGATCGACACCGTCCCGTATCAGGATTCGACGTCGTCGCTCACCGGACGTCCGCGGCGCGAGAGTCCAGAGTCCGGACGTCCGCGGACGGGGTTTCCGGGGACTGCCGCTCGGCGGACAGTGCCAGGCCCACATGCGGCGCGGGCTCCAGCGGCCGGTCGAAGACCAGCTGGTCCAGGCGCCGGAGAATGAGTCCTTCACGCAGTGCCCAGGGGCAGATTTCCATGCTCGGGAACTCGAACAACTCGAGGGCGGCTTCCGCCACGAGTGCCCCTGCCAGCAGCTGGGGTGCCCGGGCTTCAGAGACACCGGGGAGGTGCAGCCGGTCCTCCACCTCCATGGCCGAGATGCGCTGCGCCCAGAGTCCCAGGTCCGTGGCGAACAGTTCCCGCTTGACGTACGGGCCGGCGGCGCTGGGCGCGGCCCCGGCGATGCGGGCCAGCGAGCGGAAGGTCTTGGAGGTACCAGCCACGAGGTTGGCCTTGCCCAGCCTCTCGAAGTTCCGTACCACCGGCTTGAGCGTGGCCCGGATATAACGGCGAAGTTCCTTGACGCTCTTGGCCGAGGGCGGGTCCTCGTGCAGCCAGTCCCGGGTCAGCCGGCTTGCTCCGAGCGGGACGGACATCGCGAGTTCGGGGAGTTCATCCTGCCCATACGCCATCTCGAACGAGCCGCCGCCGATATCAAGGTCCAGGATGGGTCCGGCGCCCCAGCCGTACCAGCGGCGGACCGCGAAGAACGTCATCGACGCTTCCTCGCTGCCGGTCAGTTCCTGGAGCGTCACGGTGGTCTCATGCTTAACGCGGGCCAGTACGGCCGGCCCGTTGGTGGCCTCGCGGATCGCCGAGGTGCAGAAGGCCAGGAGGTCGTCGGCTTTGTGCTTGGCCGCGAATTCCCACGCTTCGAGGACAAACTCGATCAGCTCATGCTGGCCGGCGTCGTTGATGTTGCCTTCGCCGTCGAGGAACTGGACGAGGGACAGCGGGCGCTTATGCGAGGCGAACGGCACCGGGCGTGCGCCCGGATGCGCGTCGACCAGCAGGAGGTGGACGGTATTTGAGCCGATATCGAGGACGCCTAGACGCATGCTGCCATTATTCCCCCGGTGAGGCGGCTGGCCTAACCGCCATCAGGCCCGCTCGCCGTCCTGTCCGGGAGCATCTCCCGCGTCTTCGGCGGGCTTGAAGTCGCGGCGGATGTTAGCCACGCCTTCCTTATCGATTTCGAAACCGAAGGCGGCACCGGGGTTGATGACCATGCCGAGTTCGTCCCCAAGGTTGCCGAGGACCGCGGCGCCCTGCGTACCGAGCACGTTGGGAGCTGCCGCGAGGTACTGCTCGGCGACCCTGCTCGGGTGCGAAAACACAGCCAGGACGGGCTGTCCGGCGGAGTTCGCGAGCACGAGCGGTTCGACCTGGGCATCGGGGTTTTCGAGCGCGTCGGAGCTGACGACGTAGACCTCGTTGTTGAGGAAGGCGAGGATGACGTCCACCGGGTTCGCGTCAGGCTGCTCACCCCGGGCGAGCTCCTCCTCGAGTTCGTTCAGCGGCTGGAGGTCCAGGTGATCGGGCTGTTCAGTCATGTTCCTACTCGATCACGTTGGGCCCGGCACCGCAAACGCGAATTCGCCGGTCCGCTGCGGGTTCGCCGGAAACTCCCTTCCGGCGAACCCGCGCGCTTCCGGCGAATTCGGTGTGGCGCTGGCCTACTTCTTGGCCGTGGCCTTGCGGGCGGGGGCCTTGCGGGCCGTCGTCGTGCGCTTAACCGGCCCCTTGGCGCGCTTCTCGGCGAGGAGTTCGACGGCGCGTTCCCTCGTCAGTTCCTCCAGCGAAGTGGTGCGCGGCACGGTGATGTTGGTGACGCCGTCGGTGATGTACGGGCCGAAGCGGCCTTCCTTCACCACGATGTTCTTCTCCGAGACCGGGTCCGGGCCGAACTCCGCCAGCGGAGGGACGGCGGCGCGGGCCCCGCGCTGCTTCGGCTGCGAGTAGATCTCCAGTGCCTGTTCCAGCGTGATCGTGAAGATTTCCTCTTCCGAACCGATGGACCGGGAGTCCGTGCCCTTCTTCAGGTACGGGCCGAAGCGGCCGTTCTGGACCGTGATCGGGTTGCCGTCGGCGTCCTGGCCGAGCACCCGGGGCAGGCTCATGAGCTGCAGTGCCTCGTCCAGGGTGACTGTGTCGACACCCATCGAAGCAAACAAGGACCCGGTGCGCGGTTTGGCCTTGACGGGCTTCTTCGGCGGCTTCGGCTTGCCGTTCTTGTAGTACTCCACCGGCTGGTTGGCGAGCTGGTCCTCGGTCATCTCGGGGATGACCTCGGTGACGTAGGCGCCGTAGCGGCCGTTCTTGGCGACGACGGTGTGCCCGGTGTGCGGGTCCGTTCCGAGTACCCGCTCCTCGGGGGCAGCGGTCTCCATCAGCTCGATCGCCTTGGCAGCCGTGAGTTCGTCCGGGGCCAGGTCCTCGGGGACGTTGGCGCGGGCAGCTTCAACGAGCTCACCTGTCTCGGGATCCACGGTGGCGATGGAGCTCTCCAGGTACGGCCCGAACTTGCCTACGCGCAGGGTGATGCTGTCCGTGATGGGAATGGAGTTGATGTCCCGGGCATCGATTTCGCCGAGGTTGTTCACGATGCTCAGCAGGCCGGGTTCGGAGTCTTCACCGAAGTAGAAGTGCTTGAGCCAGGCGGGCCCCCCTGCCTGGCCGTTGGCGATCTTGTCCAGATCGGCTTCCATGTCCGCTGTGAACTCGTAGTCCACGTAGTCCTTGAAGTGCTGCTCGAGGAGCCGTACCACGGAGAACGCGATCCAGCTGGGGACCAGGGCGGAGCCCTGCTTCCGGACGTAGCCGCGGTCCTGGATCGTGGAGATGGTGGAGGCGTAGGTCGACGGGCGTCCGATGCCCTTCTTCTCCAGCTCAGCGGTCAGCGAGGCTTCCGTGTAGCGCGGCGGCGGGGAGGTCTCGTGTCCGACGGCGACAATCTCCGAGGCGGTGAGCGCATCATCCTTGGCCACGTTCGGCAGCCGGCGCGCTTCCTCGGACTCGTCGTCGACGCGGCTTTCGTCCTTGCCTTCTTCGTAGGCGGCGAGGAAGCCGGGGAAGGTGATGACGGTGCCCGACGCCGAGAATTCTGCGTCGCGGCCGCTGGCCGCGCCGCCTACAGTCACCGCGCCGAGGCGGATCGTGGCGGTGGAGCCCTTGGCGTCGGCCATCTGCGAGGCGACGGTGCGCTTCCAGATCAGCTCGTAGAGCCGGAATTCGTCGCCGGAGAGCTGCTTGGCGACCTGGGCCGGGGTGCGGAAGGAGTCGCCGGCGGGGCGGATGGCCTCGTGGGCTTCCTGCGCGTTGGCCGCCTTGCCGCTGTAGACCCGCGGCGACTGCGGAATGTACTCGGGGCCGTACAGCTCGGAGGCCTGGCGCCGTGCGGCCGTGACGGCCTCGTTGCTCAGCGCGGACGAGTCCGTACGCATATAGGTGATGTAGCCGTTTTCGTAGAGGCGCTGGGCCACCTGCATGGTGCTCTTCGAGGAGAAGCGCAGCTTGCGGCCGGCCTCCTGCTGCAGCGTGGAGGTGGTGAACGGCGCGGCCGGACGGCGGGTGTACGGCTTGGTGTCGACGGAGCGGACGCGGAAGTCGGCGGACTGCAGGCCTTCCGCCAGCGAGGTGGCGAGCTCCTCGTTGAGGTGCACGGCGTTGCGCGAGGTGAGCTCGCCGTCGTCGTTGAAATCGCGGCCGCTGGCCACCTTGGCGCCGTCGACGGCGGCGAGTTTGGCCTTGAACGAGGAAGCAGCACCGGAACCGGCGCCGAACTGGCCCGTCAGGTCCCAGTAGGAGGCGGACTTGAAGGCCATCCGCTCACGCTCGCGGTCCACCACCATGCGGGTCACCACCGACTGCACCCGGCCGGCGGAGAGTCCGCGGGCCACCTTGCGCCACAGCACCGGGGAAATCTCGTAGCCGTAGAGGCGGTCCAGCACCCGGCGGGTTTCCTGAGCGTCCACGAGGTCCTGGTCCACGTCGCGCAGGTTGTCCATGGCGCGGTGGATGGCTTCCTTGGTGATTTCACCGAAGGTCATCCGGTAGACCGGGACCTTGGGCTTGAGCACTTCCAGCAGGTGCCACGCGATGGCCTCGCCCTCGCGGTCCCCATCGGTTGCGAGATAGAGAGCGTCAGCGTCTTTGAGCTGCGCCTTGAGCTCGGCGACCTTTTTCTTCTTGTCCGGGGACACCACGTAATAGGGTTTGAAGTCGTTTTCAATGTCGACGGCGAACTTGCCCAGCGGGGTCTTCTTCAGGTCCGCGGGGAGCTCCGAGGGCTGCGGGAGGTCGCGGATGTGACCGATGGAGGCCTCAACGATGAAGCCCTCGCCGAGGTACTTGGCGATGGTCTTGCTCTTGGCGGGAGACTCCACAATCACGAGTTTCTTGCCGGTTTTGGCCTTGCTTGGCACGGTGCTCCTACAGAAAAAGGTTGCTCGGGCAGATGCGCCCATACCCGCCTAGTTCACCATATTTTGCGGATTCCCGCGCATTCAGGTGGAAAACTCAGGTCTCCCGCCACGACTTCCGGGCGTAATGCAGCAACGGTCCGTGGCCGCCGGGCGGCCGGCTCAAGGGGCCTGGATCAGGGCCCTGCGCCGGGCTTTGTCAGGTGCGGGCCCAGTCAGGTGCCGGCCACCGGGGCCGGCGCGGCCGGCGCCCTGCCGCGGTCATCCGGAATCATGGACCACATAGTGGCCATTCGTTCCGCCTCCTCCGGCACATGGTCGGGGTCCTCGAGCTCATAGCCGTGCAGGAGGTCGAAGAGTTTCTCCGTCAGCTCGGTCCGCTGGGCCGGCGTCAAGTACAGCAGGTTGCTGGCCAGCACCACGGAGGAATCCGCGGGTTCGCCGCGCTGGCGCCGCTCCTCCCGGGTCTTGGCAAAGGCATTGACGCGGCGGCGGAAGGCGTCCAGCTCAAGGTCCAGCACGGCGAATTCCGGGCTCGCCACTCCCCCGCCGGAGTTGATGGTGAAATCGGTCCCCGCGGCTTTCCAGCGGCGTTCCCGGGCATCGCCGGCGGTGGCTGCCGGAACCACTATTCCCCACTTCTGCAAGGCGCGCAGGTGGTAGCTCATGGCGCTCGGCGTGAGGCCGGTCTGCGCGGCGAGTTCGGTGGCAGTCCGGCTCACCTGGGTGGAGTACAGCTCGGAAATGACCTCCAGCCGGGCGGCGTGGGCCAGTGCCCGGATCGCCTTAGGATCAGTGATTTCCACCTTTTTTTCCGGACGCTGCCGGCGTTTGGCGGCTGGCGGATCCGGCGACTCCGCCATTGGGGTTTTTGCATTCACGGAACCAGTCTATCGAGCACCGCTACACTATGAAAGAAATGCTTGACACATTATGCCGCTAAGGGGCTGCCGCAGCAGCCCCTGCGGCACCGGCGGCCGCCGCCGCGGTCGTTGCGGCGCCGGCCGCCGCCGAAGAGTCAGGCGGGCAGCAGGAAGCCGTCGCGGACCAGGTTCCCCGCGTCGCTGAGCAGCCCGCCGCGGAAGGCCTCTGCGTCGAAGCCGTCGTGTCCACCCAGCAGCGACTCGAGGGCACCGACAATCTGCCCGACGGACAGGTCGCCGTCACACGCTGAGACAAGGCCGGCCAGCTCGGTGCTCAGCAGGTTGGTGCGGCGCAGGCCGGCACCCTGGCGCAGCAGGATGACGCCGGGGTGTTCGGCGCCGGGGCGCTGGTGCCGTTCCTCGGTGACGTCTTCGGCGACCAGGAGGTGCGCGTCTGCCAGCTCGTGGGCGGCCAGCCAGTCGGCGCGTTCGACGGCTGCGCCCAGATATGGTCCGACGGGCTGTTCGATCGGGTACGTGATCTCCTCGAAGCGGGAGATCACCGGTTTGGAGCCTTCCGCCGGACGGCGCAGCCAGATCATCCCGAACCCGATGGCCTTGACGCTCCGGGAGGCAAAGTCATCCAGGTACGCCGCATAGGAGTCCTGGTAGAGCCGCCGCTCGCGGGCCTCGGAGGCGTCCTGCAGCCAGGTCTCGGCGTACTGTTCGGGCCCCACCTGTTCGCGCTGGATGAACCACACATCGGCGTCCGGGCTGGCCCAACTCTGCGGCCGGCCGGCCCAGGGCGTCCCCGCGGGGATCTCCCAGTTGCCCAGGAGCTGGGCTGTTCCGCCGGGTGCGAGAACCGAGGGCAGCGCCCGGACGAGCGAGGCGACGATGTCGTCGCCGGGGAGGCCGCCGTCGCGGTAGGTGAACTGGTCCGCGGCGGCCTCCCCGGTGCTGCGGGGCGTGATGACGAACGGCGGGTTGGAGACCACGAGCTCGAATTTGTCGCCGGCGACCGGTTCGAGCAGCGAACCCAGCCGCAGGCTCACCCGGCTGTGAAGCTCCGCCGGGACCAGGTGCAGAGCCTCGGCGTTAAGCAGCAGATTAAAGCGGGTGAAGGCCAGGGCGCGTTCGGAAATGTCGGTGGCGGTCACGTGATCCGCGTGGTGCAGCAGGTGGAAGGTCTGGATGCCGCAGCCCGTGCCGAGATCCAGGGCCCGGGCCACATGCCGGCGGGCCGTGACCTGCACCAGCGTGGTGGAGGCTTGGCCGATCCCCAGCACGTGGTCGTGGCGGAGCACGCCGGGGCGCTGGTGGGCTGCGAGGTCGCTGGCGACCCAGAGGTCCGCCCCGCCGCCGCTGCCATCGGTGTCAGTCGCGGCTGCGCCGCCCCACCCATAGGGCCTAAGATCCGCCTTCGCCTGGACCAGGCCCCCTGCGGACGGCTCCACGAGGCCCAGCTCCAGCAGGCCTTCCGCGCGGGTGCCGGGCAGGGCGGCGTCGAGCGTCTCCGCCCGCTGCGGCTCGGCCAGCAGCCACAGGCGTACGACGGCGGCAAGCGCCGCCGTCGTCGGCTCCCCGCGAGCGGCACGCTCGGTGACGATGAGCGCGGGGATGAGCTGGTCCCGGCTCAGGGCGGAATGCGCGGCCTCGCCGAGCAGATCCGCTACTCCGTCGACGGTGTAGCCGATGGTCCGCAAGTCAGAGGCAAGCGCCCCGAGCAGTCCGGGAAGGTCGCTGCGGGGAGCGTCGGGGGTGTTGCCGGCAGTGAAATGCGTTGAGTCAGTCACCGGACAAGTTTAGTCGCGCCGCGCACGCCTTCCGGCTAGAGGTGCTTCCCCGCGTAGATCCGCAGGGCGTCGCGGACGAAGGCCGCCCCGGCCTCGCCGCCGTAGTTCGCTGCGAAGCGGGGATCCGCCACGTACATCTCGCCGAGGCCGGCCACGTAGCCCTTGAGGTCGCTGTTACTGCCTGTGGCGGGAGCCGCCGCGGGTGTCCCCGGAATGCCGGCGAGCCACTCCACCTGGCGCCGGGCCAGGTCCTGGGCCTCCGGGCTGTCCGCCGCGACGCCCGTCTCCGCCGCCGAGGTCCAGTCGCTCCCCAACTGGTTCGAACGCCGCTTCCACGCGTCCTTCTCGGCCGTGCCCATGCCGCGCCACCAGGCGTCGGACGTGGCATACGCTTCCTGGCCCCAGCGCTCCTCCACCTCCCCCTTGTACTGGGTGTGGTCAAAGCCGTCGAACATCTGTTCTGCCATGATCTCTCCTCCTTCTTTCACTGCTTCAATGGTTTGCTGGACCGAGGCGATCTGCCGGGCCAGCCTGTCCTGTTCCTGCCGGAGCCACTCCAGGTGGCGGCCCAGGGCCCTTTCCGCATCCGCCTCGTGGCCGATAACCTCGGCGACCGCAGCCAGCCCGAGTCCGAGCTCGCGCAGGAGCAGGATGCGCTGCAGCCGCACGAGGGCGCCGCGATCGTAGTACCGGTAGCCGTTGCCGCCGGTGCGGCTGGGCTTGAGCAGCCCGACGTCGTCGTAGTGGCGCAGCGTCCGGCTCGTGGTGCCAGCGAGCTTCGCGATCTGTTGCACGGACCAGTCCATGTGGCGGCCCTCCTCCCGGATCTTTTCAACCTGTGACCCGACTCTAAAGCTTGACGTTACGTCAAGGTCAAGGGGGTACGGCCGGCGGCCGGAACGGCGGCCCTACGGCGACGGTGCTCCCGGGGGACGTCGTTCCTCCCCGTGCAGAAACGGCCCCGGGAGGAACCGGCCCCCGGCAGCGGCCCGTCGTACCATGGAGACATGCAAATACAGTAGCGATTTATCAGCCCTCGGCCGCTTTCCGGCCGCACGGGCTACGTGACGCGCGCATAACAGCAGCCGCCGGGGTCCGTCCGGCGCAGTGGCTGAGGGTGAGTTCCCGCTTCCAGCCCTGACCCTAAGGACCCCATCATGAAGAAATACCTGACCACTGCCGAGTTGCATTCCGCCCTGGAACTCCGCGACCTCAGCGATCCCGCCGCCGGCCCCCACGCCCTGCAGCTGCTGCTGGACGAGGTGACGGGAGGCCTCGAGCGGCTCTGGCATGTTGAGACCTCGACGCACCGGCTCAGCCCCTCGTCGCGACGGCCGACAACTACGACCGGCTGGGCTACTCCCCCGACGACGTGACGAGGGACTCGCGCTACTCGCGGCACGTGAGCCCCACGGTGATGCTGCGCAGCCATACTTCCGCCGGCATGCCGGCACTGCTGGACTCGCTTCGCGGCGAACTCGGCCACTACGACCGGCTGCACGTCCTGCCCGGGCTGGTGTACCGGCGGGACTCGATCGACCGCACCCATGTGGGCGCCCCGCACCAGGTGGACCTCTGGCGGCTCAAGGCGCGCGGCCTCCTCGGTCCGGCCGAACTGCACAGGATGATGGCCGCCCTGGTGGAGGCCGTGCTGCCGCCCTCCCGGTACCCGGACGTGCAGTGGCGGGCCACCCCGGCGAACCACAGCTACACGGACGGCGGCCAGCAGCTGGATGTGCTCCTCACCCAGCCTGACGGCAGCCGGGAGTGGCTGGAGCTGGCCGAGTGCGGACTCGTGGGGTCGCGGATCCTGCGCGGCTCCGGGCTGAACCCCGGACGCTGGGCCGGGCTCGCCCTTGGCCTGGGGCTGGACCGCGCGGTGATGTTGCGCAAGGGCATCACCGACATCCGGCTCCTGCGCTCGGCTAACCCCGACGTCCGGGCGCAGATGCTGGATCTGCACCCTTACCGCCCGGTCTCTGCCCTGCCCGAGGTCCGGCGCGATCTTTCCCTCGTCCTCGGAACAGCGCAAGACGCCGACATCGAGCTGCTGGGCGACCTGGCCCGCACCGCCCTCGGAACGGAGGCCGAGGTGCTCGCCGCCCTGGAGATCAAGGCGGTGACACCGGCGGACAAGCTGCCGGCCGCGGCGGTCGAACGCCTTCGGATGGCGCCGGAGCAGGTGAACGTGCTCCTCCGCCTGGTGCTGCAGCCGCTGGACCGGACGCTGACGGATGAGGAGGCGAACCGCCTGCGCGACAGGGTGTACCTCGCATTGCACCGGGGGGAAGTGCTCGAACTGATTGCGGGCTAGGGCAGGCAGCGGCGTCCCCGGAGAAACGGCGGACGCCCCTGCGCCGGGCCCGAGCCAGCGTCCGCACGCGGTAAGTTGGAGGAATGCCTTTCCGTACCGTCCGGCTCCCCGGCTACCCGATGCTGCGGCGGCGATTCGCCGGCGCGGCCGCCGGCGCCGCCGTCGTACTCGCCGCCTCAGCATGCTCACCCGCAGGTTCCATCGAATCCGCCGATGTACCGGCGTGGAAAGCCACCGCCCTGCCCTCGGCCAGCGGGATAGTTCTGGAGGACGCGGGCAAGATCCTCGACCGGAATCCGATCGTCAAGACCGCCACAGGAGTCCCGGCCGGCAGCTACACCCTGACCGTCAGCTGCGACGGCGGAGGCAAGGCCTTCTTCGATGTCTCCCTGGACGGACACCACCTCACCGAGGCGGGTGCGGCGTGCAACGGCAGCAGGGAGACGGCGCGGATCAAGGTGCAGGCGGCAGGTACTGTGCAGATCAGGACGGCCAGCGTGGACGCCCCGCTGATCTATGCCTACCAGCTGACGCGCGCCGCGTAGCAGCCTTGCGCTCCCGGCCCCAGCCGCAGGCTCAGGGGCCTGCCTGCAACCGGGAACCCACGCGGCGTTTCTCTTGACTAGGCCGTTCGACTCTGGCCAATTCGTTCCGCCGCCCCTAGAGTCAGGGCATGCCTGTGCCGGGAACTGTGCGGGGAAAAAGGATGCCGCGGTCGCGTACCACGGCATCCGCCGTCGTGGTCTCCCTTGCGCTGCTTGGGGGGGTGCTGAGCGGCTGTGCCTACGAGTATGACGACGGCCTGTCAAATGATGACGCGGCTTTGCCCTCCGCGCCGGCCTTCACGGATGCTGCGCTGCCTCAGGATCCCGGCCTGAACCAGCCCGTGTCCGGGGCGGAACTTGATGCCTGGGTCAGGCAAGTGCTGCCCGATGCCGAGGGCCAGGTCTTCCATTCGGGCTACGGAACGCTGGAAACCGACGAAGAGCGGAAAGAGACCACCACCCAGCTGCCGAAGGGCACCTACGCGCTGACCCTCGCCTGCCGGAGTACCCGCCGCGTGTCCTTTTCCATCGACAATGGAGAGAACGAACTGGTGGACCTGAGCCTCCGGTGCGGGACCTCGAGGGTAAACGTGGTGTATCTGGCCGCGGACGCGGTGCTAGACGTGAAGGTGGACGCGAATGCGCCGGCGAACTTTGCGTACCGCGTCAGCCGCATCTGAGCACAGCCTGAACCGACGATGACCCCGGGGGCGACGCCTCAGGCGGCGCAGCCTTCGGGGCAGCGAAGCGTCTCCGGGCTGGCGGCGCAGCCAGCGCAGTACAGGGTGAGGGTGCGGCACGCCGGGTTCGAGCAGTTCTCGAATTTGCTGGTCGGGGCCGAGCAGCGTACGCACTCGCCGATCGTTTTTGCGTCCTCGCTGAATTCGACGTGCATGCGCTTGTCGAACACGTAGAGCGAACCTTCCCAGAGGCCCTGGTCCCGGAATGTCTCGCCGTAGCGGACGATCCCGCCGTCGAGCTGGTAGACCTCTTTGAAGCCGCGGTTCACCATCAGGCTGGAGAGCACTTCGCACCGGACGCCGCCGGTGCAGTAGGTGACGACCGGCTTGTCCTTGAGCGCGTCGTATTTTCCGGAGTCGAGTTCCTTGATGAAGTCGTGGGTGGTGGCGACGTCGGGGACGATCGCGTCCTTGAACTTGCCGATCTGGGCCTCGAAGCCGTTGCGGCCGTCGAAGAACACGACCTCGTCGCCTGCGGCTTTCTTGGCCTCCACAAGCTCGTGGAGTTCGGCGGGCTGGAGGTGCGTGCCGCCGCCTACGACGCCGCTGGCGTCCACCTTGAGCTCGCCGGGCGCACCGAAGGACACGATCTCGTCCCGCACCCTGACGCTCAGCCGCGGGAAGTCTGCGGCGCCGCCGTCGGACCATTTCACGTCGATGCCGTGGAAGCCCTGGTATTCGCGGGTGGTCTTCACATACTGCTTGACCGCCGGCAGCTCGCCGCCGACCGTCGCATTGATGCCGTCCTTGGAGATGATGATGCGGCCCGTCAGCCCGAGTTTCTCGCACAGGGCGCGCTGCCAGAGCCGGACGGCGTCCGGGTCCGGCAGAGGGGTAAAGCCGTAAAAGAGCACAATTCGGTTCAAAGCCACGTGTTAAAGCGTACTGGAGGGGCCGAACGGCGGGGACACGCGGTGCCTTCCGGTGGCGGGCGGGGCTGGCCGGCGGGCCCGGCGTCGCGGCGGGGCTGGCCCGCGGTCCGGTCACAATTTCGTACGCAAGGAGGGTTCCCGGGCCCGGCCACTGTTGCTTGTGGCGGGGCTGGAATACGCTCATCTCATGAGTCTGGACGCCATGGTTGAAGACACCACCCACCTGCTGGAAATCTGGGTGGCCGGCTGGGCCGGTTGTCGCGAGTATGAGACGCGCAGGGAGGGCCGGTTCCCGGCGGCCTTGCGTGCGGACACAACCCGCGAGTGGGAGTATTTCGCCCACGATCCCTCGGACTCGGAGTTCGCGCAGCTGGCCGCCAGGACGGCCGAAGTCCCGGCCCGGATCCTCACCATCTTCACCAATGACGTGGCTCGCTACACCGCGTTGGCGCCGACCCGCGGGCTCAACGTCACGTCGGCTTCCCAGACGATGATGATCGTGGACATGGAGACCCAGGACTCCGAGGACCCCTGGCTTTCCGACGACGACCTCAAGCTTGCGACCTCCCAGACCGGCCGGGTCCACCATGCCGTGGTCCGTGCCGGAGACGAAATTGCCGCCAGCGGGCGCGTCTTCGTCGTGGACCGCACGGCGATCTTCGACAAGATCGTCACCGAGCCGGGCTATCAGCGGCGCGGGCTGGGCAGCTTCATCATGAAAGCCCTGGCCGCCCAGGCATTCGAGCACGACGTCGAAACCGGGCTGCTGCTGGCCTCGCTGGACGGCCAGAAACTGTACTCCCACCTCGGCTGGAGCACCGTCTGCAATGTGCTGATGCTCTCGGCCTCGGACGAGGGCACGGACCTGTCGGTGGGCTGAATCCACCCCTGAGGCCGGGCCCGGGTGATTTGAGCCCGGGTGAAAGAATGGACGAGTGAACCCACATGAGTCCCTGATTCCGTTGCTGGGCCGAGGTCCGGACCCGGAGCAGCTCCGCCATGTGCGCACCATCCCCGCCCGCCAGGCTGTCAGCGCACCGTGGCCGGAGTGGGCCCACCCCGAGCTCGTGACCGCCTACGGCTCCCTCGGCATCCACGAGCCGTACCGCCACCAGGTCCAGGCCGCCGAGCTGGCCCACGCCGGCGAGCACGTCGTGATCGCCACGGGAACTGCCTCCGGCAAGTCGCTGGCCTATCAGCTGCCGGCGCTCGACGCCATCCACCGGTCCGAGCTGCGCGTCCTCGCCGATCCGGGCAAGATCCACGACGACGGCGCCGTCACGCTCTACCTCTCCCCTACCAAGGCCCTGGCGGCCGACCAGCTGGCCGCCATCCGGGCACTGAAACTCCCCACCGTGCGGGCCGAAACCTACGACGGTGATACCGATCCGGCGTCGCGGCGCTGGATCCGGGACCACGCGAACTTCATCCTGGCCAATCCGGACATGCTGCACTTCGGGATCCTGCCCAACCACGCCTGGTGGGCCCGGTTCTTCCGCCGGCTGCGCTACGTGATCGTGGACGAGGCCCACAGCTACCGCGGTGTTTTCGGATCCCATGTGGCCAACCTGATGCGCCGGCTGCGCCGCATCTGCGCCTACTACAGCCCGGGCGGCTCACATCCGGGCCCCGTGTTCATCGCCGCTTCCGCCACCGCGTCGGAGCCGGGGACATCCTTCGGCCGGCTCATCGGTGCACCGGTCCGCGCGGTGTCCGAGGACTCCTCGCCGCATGGCTCCACCACCGTCGCGTTCTGGGAGCCGGCCCTGACCGAGCTCCGCGGCGAGAATGGCGCCAAGGAGCGCCGGACGGCGGTGGCGGAAACCGCGGACCTGCTGGCCAACCTGGTGTCCTCCCGGATCCGGACCATTGCGTTCATCAAGTCACGGCGCGGCGCCGAGACGATTGCGTCCATCACCAAGCGGCTCCTGGACGAGGTGGATCCCAGCCTGCCGCAGCGGGTCGCCGCCTACCGCTCGGGCTACCTCCCGGAGGAGCGGCGGGCCCTGGAGAAATCCCTGCGGTCCGGCGAACTTTTGGGAGTCTCCAGCACCTCTGCGCTGGAACTCGGCATCGACATCTCCGGGCTCGACGCGGTGCTCGTCGCCGGCTGGCCAGGCACCCGCGCGTCGTTGTTCCAGCAGATCGGCCGGGCCGGGCGCGCCGGTCAGGATGCCATCGCCGCCTTCGTGGCGAGCGACGACCCGCTGGATACCTACCTCGTGAATCATCCCGAGGCGATCTTCGACGTGTCGGTCGAAGCGACGGTCTTCGACCCCTCCAATCCCTATGTGTTGGGCCCGCACCTGTGCGCCGCCGCCGCCGAACTGCCGCTGGGCTATGCCGAAGTGGAGCTGTTTGGCGGCACCGCGGAAAAGCTGCTGGACCGGCTCGTGTCCCAGGGCTACCTGCGCAAACGTCCCGCCGGCTGGTTCTGGACCCACCCGCAGAGTGCGGCGGCAATGGTGAACCTGCGGGCCGACGGCGGCGGTCCGGTGAGCATCGTGGACGCCGACACCGGCTCCCTGCTGGGGACCATGGATTCGCCGCAGACGCACTACCAGGCCCACACCGGAGCCGTGTACGTCCACCAGGGCGACAGCTACGTGGTCGAGGACTTGAACGAGGACGATCACTGCGTGGTGGTGCGCCGGGCGAACCCGGACTACTACACCACCGCCCGGGACGTGACCCAGATCGAGGTGCTGGAGACGCAGCGCACCACCCAATGGGGCGACGTCGCGGTGCATTTCGGCGACGTGAAAGTGACAACGCAGGTGGTCTCCTTCCAGCGCAAGGCACTGATTTCGAATGAAATCCTCGGTGAAGAACCGCTTCAGCTGGGCGCCCGGGACCTGTTCACCAAAGCTGTCTGGTTTGTCATGGACAATCTGTCACTGACCGGTGCGGGACTGATCGAGGCGCAGTTCCCCGGGGCCCTGCATGCCGCCGAACACGCCGCGATCGGCCTGCTGCCACTGGTTGCCTCCAGCGACCGCTGGGACATCGGCGGGGTGTCGACTGCCATCCATGCAGACACCGGAGTGCCCACGATCTTCGTGTACGACGGGCACCCGGGCGGCGCGGGCTTCGCCGAACGTGGCTACGACAAGGCCAGGGTGTGGCTGTCCGCCACCCGCGACGCCATCAAGGCCTGCGAATGCGAGTCCGGCTGCCCGTCCTGCGTACAGTCGCCCAAATGCGGCAACAAGAACAACCCCCTGGAGAAGGACGCCGCCGTCACGCTCATCGATGTGCTGTTGAAGGACGCCACCGAGCGGATGGACGCCGGTCCGGTTGGTGGCCTGCACCCTGGCGACGGGCCGGCAGGCGACGGACGAGTGCCTAACGGCCGGCTGGGCGTCTCGGACCGGTCAGCGGCTCCGCTCCAGGCCTGACTCCGGCCCGTGGCAGGCCCTCCCCAAGGCGGCCCTGCCCGGCGGCGGCACGGTGGCCACCCGGCGGCCACACGGCGGCGGCACGGTGGCCACCCGGCCAAAGCGTGGACATGTCCGGTGCTGGCGCTGGCAGGTCAGCTGGTCTCGGCTACGGCCCGGTTCCTGGCGGTGGTGGACCGGCGCGGGCCAGCCCGGTGGCCGCCCCGAACACCGTGCCGGCGTTGAGCTCCGTCCGGACTTGAACCGTTTCGCCGGTCCCCTCCGAACAGCTGAGGACCCTTGCGTTGTTGCGCCGTGCGACCTCCGAAGCCACGGTGCACGGTTCGCCGGCAGTGATTCCCCGGACCGCATCCGCGGCTGCCAGCGCCGCGAGGTCGGCGGCAGCAGCGGCCCGGGACGCCATCACGGCCGACTGTGCAAGGAACAGGATCAAGACGATTGCCGTGATGAGGACCATCCCCAGTCCCAGGGCCAGGACCGTTCCTGAGCCGCGTTCCGGCTCATGCACCGGCACGGGGGCCGCGGGGCCAGTCCGGGGCGGCCTCACGCGTTCAGCCTCAGGGGCTGGTGACGATGGGCCGCGCCGACCCTGGCGAGGGCCGAGGCCGGGGACGACTCGCTCCGCGCCCAGGAGCGTGCGGAGAGAGTCCACGGGACAAGTGAACCGACGGAGCCGGGCACCCGGCCGGAAACCGTAACGCTGAGCCACCCGCCGTCGGACGTCACGGCTGACCCTGCTGACTCGCCGGCGAGCCGGCGGACGATTCCGTCGACGGCGGCAGCTCCTTCGCCCCGTGCCAAGGCCCGCGCACCTGCCCGGGCGGCTTCCTCGAAGCGGAGCTGTGTCACTCCTGCAGCTGATCCCGCCAGCAGCAGGGCCAGCAAGAGCATCACAGCGGGCAAGGCAACAGCAAATTCGGCCGTCACGGCGCCGTGACAGGAGCCTGCGCGCTGATCTCGCCGTTCCTGGAAGCGGCCGTTTGCCGGTGGCGAAGCAGCTCCCCGGGATCCCCGCGACTTCGCCCGGACGACTCGCTCGTGTGCCCCGTCGGCGACGGTACTTCCGGACTTCATGGCAACGCCAGGGCGGTGCGGATGAGGTTGAGCAAGAACCCCCGGACCTCGTCACTGCGCATGATGAAGACGAGTACCCCCGCAAATCCCACGGCGGCCAGCGTGGCGATGGCGTACTCGGCCGTGGCCATCCCGGCCTCGGAGCCGCGAAGCCTCGTGCGGACCGGGATGGCGGTACGGGCACCGGGATAGATCTCCAGCACCTGCGCAGTGCCAGCCTCTGCCGGGACTCGGCGGTTTTCGGCGGGCGCGTCTCGATGGATCGACATGTGTTTTCCTTTCACGGGTTCCGGCGGAATTGCCGGCTGCTTCGACTCTCCCGGCTCAGTGACATGCCGGTAAGTAGCGAGGCAGCCCAAGTGGAAAACGACGCAATCCGGCCGGATGTCGAGGAGCACTCAGGAATAGTCAGCCGCGGCGGCGCTCGAAGGCCGGTGGCCGGTGGCCGGGCTCCCTTCATGACAGACATGATGAAGGCCTCTTAGCCGTTGGTGGTGCGCAACAGGCTAAGAGACCTTCAATCATCCAGAGGGTTACGTATGTCCCGGCTCAAGGCACTACTGGAGGAAGTACCCTGCGATGTCCGCGATGAGCTGGGAGCTGCCCGAGGAGCGGTTGAACAGCGACACCCGGCCGTCGGAGCCTACCGGGACAGCGACCAGGTTCGGAATGGTCTGGCCGGTGTTGAAGTTCAGGTTGGACGCATTGGGACGCGCCGTACCGGAAGCAAACGCGGTGACGAAACCGAAGGACTTGGGCGAGGTGACGGTCAGGTTGAAGACGACGGCGGACACGTTGGCGGGGATGCCGTTGGCTCCGGAGACCCGGAAGGAAACGGCGGAGTCCGCGCCGACGGCGGAGCCGGTCCTGGTGTCCAGTGCCCGGGTGGGTCCGATGGCTTTGAAGGCACCCGATGCGGTCGGTGTGCCGGGGAGGTAGTAGCCGGCGACGTCGGCGATGAGCTGGGTTGTCCCGGCGGAGCGGTTGAACACGGTGACCTTCCCGTCGGCCCCGACCGGGACCGTGACCAGGTTAGGCACGTTTTGGCCGGTGTTGAAGTTCAGGTTGGACGCGTTGGGCCGCGCCGTGCCTGAGGCGTAGGCGGTGACGAATCCGAAGGACTTCGGCTCGGTCACTGTGAGGTTGAAGACCACCGCTGCCACCGAGGCGGGGATCCCGTTGACGCCCGCGACCTGGAAGGACAACGGCGTGTCGGCGGCCACGGCTGAGGCATTCCTGGTGTCCAGGATCCGGGAGGGCGCGAGCGACTTGAAGGCGCCCGGGGTGGCCGGGGTGCCCGGGGCGTAGTAGCCGGTGACGTCCGCTATCAGGTGGGAACTGCCGGAGGAGCGGTTGAAGAGCGTGACCTTCCCGTCGGCCCCCACCGGGACCGTGACCAGGTTCGGCAGGGTCTGGCCGGCGTTGAAGTTCAGGTTGGACGCGTTCGGGCGGGGGGAACCGGAGGCATAGGCGGTGGCGAAGCCTGCGGCCTTGGGCGAGGTGACCGTCAGGTTGAACACGACGGATGCCACCTTGGCCGGGATTCCGTTGACTCCCGCGACCTGGAAGGACACGGCGGAATCCGCACCGACCGGGGACCCGGTCCGGGTGTCAAGCAGCCGGGTGGGCGTGATCGGAGCAAACGTACCGGGAAGGCCGGCTCCGTTTGCCGAAGCCTTGATGATCACGTCGTCGATGTAGACGTCCCCCGCTTGCCTCCGGTGTTCGGCGCCCAACTGCACTGCGGACAGCGTGTC
Organism: Arthrobacter sp. UYCu723; assembly: GCF_054059215.1. Lineage (NCBI taxonomy): Bacteria > Bacillati > Actinomycetota > Actinomycetes > Micrococcales > Micrococcaceae > Arthrobacter > Arthrobacter sp. UYCu723. The sequence continues at coordinate 2,396,137 of NZ_JBSSBW010000001.1, read as the reverse complement.
GACGTCGATCTTGACCTGGTTGCTGGACAAGACCGACTTGTTATCAAACGAGATCTCCACCGTTGTGGACGCGCCGTTGGCTATGGCATGCATTGTCAGGTGATGCCAGCTGTTCAGTGCGACGCTGGGCACCAGCCGGGTATAGGTGAGTTTCCCGGTCGGCGATGCGACGCGCAGCCACAGTGCGCCGAGGCCGTTGTTGGCGCGAAAGACGTCGAGGACCCTCGTACCGTTGTTGAAAAACCGGAAGTAGGGAACGTTGTTGGTGTCGACGCCCTTGGCGGTGACGTTAAACCAGCCGTCGGCGTAGACGTCCTTGCTGCCGGCGGGCAGGGGGGCGGAAAAGTTGGCCAGGGAGCCCGGCGTGTTGGTCACGTGCAGGAGGGCGGCGCACCGTCCGGAATGTTTGTTTTTCTCGGAGATCGTGGCCGTGCCTGTCCCGGCGATATTGGGGGCGTTGAAGCCTGACGCTGAGATTGTTTTTTCCTCGAAACTGGTCGCAACGACTGTTGTGCCGGGAAAGTTGTTGGTGGGTGCCGGTGTGGCCGGGGCGCACGTGACGGCGGCTTGGGCCGGCGCCGCCCCGACGGCCACTCCGGCCAACACCAACAGATTTAGTGCCGCAATAATGCCAGCCCTTCGCAGTCGAATCATTGATCTGCCCCCCTGCCTCGAATTCAAACTCCCGAATATTTTTTTCCAGACGTACCGAGATAGCGGACGCCCTTGGCGGGTAAATATCGGTGGGCCACACACGAGGGCGCTCGTACTGCGATGCCTACCGCACGATATCGGCGGCGACTTGAGAAAACCTTGGAAAGGGATCGCCGTGGGCCGTTGCCGCCGGGCTACTCCATTCACCCCGTCGACTCACGCCGTCGACGGACCGGTTTGGATCAGCCGGGGAGCAGCGCCAGCAGCACCGGGACGACGCCGAGACACACAAAGGCCGGCAGGGAACAAAGGCCCAGCGGGACCACAAGCTTCACGCCAAGGGCGGCCGCGGCTTTCTCTGCGGTCCTGAAGCGGTCGCGGCGGATCCGGGCCGCCTGGGCATAGAGGATGGCAGAAGATGGCGCCCCGGTGAGGGCGGCGAACCCCAAGGCGTCGCGCAGGGCCAACAGCTGGGGCGACCGGTTGCGTGAACTGCGCCAGGCTGTGTCCCAGTCGGCGCCGATAGCCAGCGCGGACACAACCGGGCGAAGCGGGACGCTGAAATCCTGGGCGGCCAGGGCCGCCACGAGCTCCAAGGAGCGGCCAAGACCGGCGCCCGCGTCCAGCATCGCGCCGATCAGTTCGAGCATCATGGCCGTGTCACCAAGGCCCGCGGCGCCGGACGTTCCTTCGTCGCCGTGGGCCTTCCCGGCAAGTCCGGTATGGCCGGCTACCAGCCGTCCGGGCTCGAGCCGACTGAGTCTTCGCCTGGCCTGTGAGCGGTGGGCAAACGACACCCACGCAGCGCCCGCCAGAAGGGCCGTAACCGCCATGCCGGCGAGCCCTGCACTCACCGTGTTTCCCCCGCCGCCGACCTGACGAGCCTGGCCGACCAGATCCGTCCCGCGGCTGTGAGGGCAACACCCACCGCCAGGGCCGCCAGACCTAGCGGCGCCCCCAGCAGGATGTCTATCGGGTCCACGCCCAGCAGCATGCCAAGACCCAGACCCAGGACCGGCAACCAGCTGAGCAATCGAACTGTTGCCCGGGGACCAGCCAGCGCAGTCTGCCGGGCGGCTTCCGCATCCTCCTCGGCTTCAAGCTGGGCGGCGAAGCGGGTCAGAATGTCGGCCAACGGGCAGCCGCTGACCTCGGCCACGTCGAAGCACGCGGCCAATTCGATCCAGTTGGCGCGCTCCCGGCCGGCGTCATCCTTTCCGAATCCCGGACCGGCACGGGCGCGTCTGCCAGTGGCGGCGCTTCGGATGGCCTCGCCCACGGGGGCCCCGCACCTCGCTGCGGCGCGGGCTGCAGCCAGACTGGCCAGCGAGTCCGGGGCAAGCGCTGCGTCCCGGGGTGGGCCATCGGACATGGACCGGCCCGGCAGAGCGTCCCCGCCGTAGAGGTGCCACAGCTCATCCCACAGCCGCGAGGGGGTACGGCCCCCTCTGAGCAGGGCAGCCAGCTGCTGGACAAGGACGGTCATCGGCACTGAAGCCGCACCGCGGGGATTCCGTCCTGCCCGGCGCAGGCCACGGCGTGCCTGGCCGCGGTGCGCGCGGGAATCGGCCGGCTCCGGCGCAGTTTGCCGTGGCGGCGCGGCGAGCTGCCGGCGGAACCGCCGGCCGGGGCCACCAGGGGGCGCAAGGGCCAACCAAACGGCGAGAGCCAGCACGCCGATCAGGGCGGAAGTCACACCGGAACCCTGCCCAGGCCGGGATCCAGGCCGAGCCGGTCCGCCAGCCGCGGCCAGGCCGGGCCGTACCGTACGCCGCCGTCAACGACGTCGAGTGCAACGGTGACCGCCAGGGCTCTTTCGTGCTCCTCCAGAAGGCCGACGCACGCCACGAACCGCCTGTTCCCCGCCCGTCCCACATGGACGACGGCGTCGAGCGCGCTTGCCACCTGCAGGCGCACGGCATCCTGGCCCATACCGGCCAGGGCCCCCAGTGCCGTCAGCCGTGCAGGAACGGCGGCCGCGGTGTTCGCGTGGATGGTTCCGCCGCCTCCTGTGTGGCCGGTATTCATGGCTGTGAGCAGTTCCCGGACCTCGGCACCCCGGCACTCACCCACGACCAGCCGGTCCGGCCGCATCCTCAACGCCTGGCGGACCAGCTCACCGAGATCCACGACACCGCTTCCCTCGAGGTTTCCATGCCGGGATTCCAGCGACACCACGTGCGGGTGGACAGGGTTGAGCTCCGAGGCGTCTTCAATGAGGACGAGCCGCTCAGCCGGATGGCACAGGCCGAGCAGCGTCGCGAGCAGCGTGGTCTTTCCTGAGCCTGTTGCGCCGCTGATCAGAAAGCCCAACCGCCGGTCGATGATGCGTTCCAGCACCGTCTGGACGAGGGGTCCGAACATGCCGTTCCGCCGCAACTCCAGCATGGTGAAGACCTTGTCCCGCCGGATTCTCACGCTGAGGAGTGTTCCCGTCGTGGAGATCGGCGGCAGGACTGCGTGGACCCGGTAGCCGCCGTCGAGCCTGACGTCCACGCACGGAGACCCGTCATCAAGTCGCCGGCCGCCCGCCGCCACGAGCCGTGCGGCAAGTGCGCGGATTTGCGGCTCGCCGGAAAAGACGACCGGCGCCTTCTCCAGGCCGTTGCCTCGGTCCAGCCAGACCGCATCCGGGCCGTTGACGAAGACGTCCGTCACGGCGGGATCCCTCACCAGCGCCTGCAACGGGCCCAGCCCGCTCAGCTCCGCGCTGATGCTTTCCACGGCGGCCAGGGCACCCGCGGTGCCAAGCAGCCGCCCGGTCGCCTGCACAGCGGCGGCCACCCGGGAAGGAGTCACCGGGCCGGTCTCGGACATGACGGACTCCCGGACGGACTCCAACAGTCGTGCGTCGACGGCGCTGTGTGCCTGCTGACGTTGTCCGTGTGAGCGCAGGGCGCTGTTCGTGTCCGGCGGCCCGGGAGCCGCATGCGCACTCATCCGGGGTCTCCGCCGCTGAGGTCAAGAAGTGTCGCGGCGAACCGGCGGACGCTGCGTTGCTGGCCGACTTCCAGCAGACGCCCTCGTTCCGTGGCGGAGGCGACCCCCCTGACCTCGGGCAGAATCCCGTGCAGCGGAAGCCCCACGGATTCGGCGATATGGAACTCGTCCAGCGCGGCCCCGGGCGTACCCCGGACCACGAGGGAGGTTTCCACCGGGGGCAGTTCCTGCAGCAGCCGCGCGGTTGCGACGGCCGCACGCAGCTGGGCGGGGGCGAGGACCACAAGCCGGTCACACTCCCAGGCGAAAGCCCGAAGCACCTCGCGACCGCGGCCAATGTCCAGAACCACCAGCTCATAGCCGCGCCGGGCCGCGTCCAGGACCCCGGACACCGAGCCGGCATCGACCCCGACAGCCCGCTCCCGGCGGCCGGGCCAAGACAAAAACGAGAAGCCGCCAGCCACCGGCAAGGCCTCAGCGAGCTGGTAAGGATCGATGCTGCCGCTGGCCCCCGCGAGGTCCGGCCAGCGAAGCCCGTCGGAGTCCTCGGCGGCGAGCGCCAGTTCCATGCCGCCACCCCAGGGGTCCCCGTCCACCAAGAGGACGCGGGCCCCGTGCCGGGCAGCGGCCTGGGCAAGCCAGATTGCCGCCGTCGTTGCTCCGGCCCCGCCGCAGCCGCCGACGACGCCGAGGACCAGCCCTCCGGCCTCGGGCGAGCGGGAGCGGCTGAGGTATTCGGCCAGCCAGGATGAGGCGTCTGGGAGGACGGCAACCCGTTCGGCCCCGATGACAGCGGCGAGCTGCCACAGGCTGTCCCCGTCCCCGCTCAGGCCAACGAGCACGGCCGGTGCCCGCCTCCGTAGCGGCAGGTCCAGGATGTCGCTGCCGACCAGCACCGCTGCCGCAGTGTCCCAGAACGGAGCTGCTTCCTGCACGTCCCGCACCGTCCGCAACCGGCCCCCGGCTGCTGCCACTATGCGTTCCACCTCACTGCGCAGCACCTCGATTCCGGTGACCAGCAGCGTCTCCGCGGACTCGTCCGGCAGCCACTGCTCTGGCCCCTCTGCGGGATCCGGGAAGGAATCGGGTAACTGGTGCCTGCTCATACCGTCACTCTGCCCTCCTGTCGGAGGGCCCGTAGCCGGTGCCCCGCGCTATGTGGACAAGCAGCCCCGCACCACAGGGCAGAATTGATCCTATGTATCTGCTGCTCGCCGCCCACGCTGACGGCGCAGCCCTCCAGGAACTCACCGCCGCCGGCGCCCCGCACCCGGCCACCCCCGAACCGAGGGTGATCAGCGCCGCCGAACTGGCCGGCGTCGTGCTCCGGCTTGAGAAGCAGCGACCGCGCTGGATCTGGCACCGCACACAGGACTGGTACCCCTCCCTGCTGGCCGCCGGGGTGGAGCTGGAACGCTGCTACGACCTCACGCTCTGCGGCGCGATCCTGGCCCACTCGGAATTCACCGCACATACTTCCTATGCCAGGAACGCGGAGAAGCTGACCCAGGACGATGACCTGCAGCAGCCGCCGCGAGCCCTCCAGCCGCCTCCTCCGCCGGCCGACCAGGGCGCACTGTTTGACGATCCAGGACTTCACCGGACGCCGCGGCACACCCCCGGGGACCTCCGCGTAGAGTATGCCGCGCAGCAGGATGCGCTCAGCCAGGCCGGGGCGGCAAACCAGCCCGACAACCGCAGGCAGCGCCTCCAGCTCCTTCTGGCGGCTGAGTCCGCGGGGGCCATGATCGCCGCGGAAATGCAGCACACCGGCGTCCCCTGGCGGGAGGAGCTGCATGAGCAGATCCTCGCGGGCCACCTCGGGCCGCGTCCTCCGCATGGCCACCGCCCAGCCAAACTCGAGGCCCTCACCACGGCGCTGCGCCAGCTGCTGCATTCGCCTGCGCTCAACCCGGATTCACCGCAGGAGCTCATGCGGGCCCTGCACCGGAACGGGATCGAGGTGAAGACGACCCGCCAGTGGGAGCTGAAGGAATCCACGCACCCGGCGATCGAGCCGCTCCTGGAGTACAAGAAACTGTCCCGGCTCCATGCAGCCAACGGCTGGGCCTGGCTCGATGCCTGGGTCAAGGACGGCCGTTTCCAGCCGGAGTACGTTGTCGGCGGGGTGGTCTCGGGACGCTGGGCCTCCCGCGGCGGCGGCGCGCTGCAGATCCCGCGGCAGATCCGAGGCGCCGTGCATGCCGATCCGGGCCACAAGCTGATCGTCGCAGACGCCTCCCAGCTCGAACCGCGGGTGCTCGTGGCACTCGCCCAGGACTCAAAGATGGCCGAGGCCGCGCGGGACAAGGACCTCTACGCCGGCATCGCGGCGCAGGGGTTCGGCGGCGACCGGGCCCAGGCCAAGGTGGCGCTCCTGGGCGCCATCTACGGAGCCACGACGGGCGAGTCAGGCCGCCTCATGCCGCAGCTTGCCCGCACCTACCCCCGCGCGGTCGGCTTCGTGGAACAAGCGGCCCGTGAGGGCGAAGCCGGGAAGACCGTCACCTCCCGGCTGGGCCGCAGCAGCCCGCCGCCGTCGGAGGGATGGCTGCGGAGCCAGCAGTCCGCCACTGCCGAAGAACAGCGCCGGGCCGATTCGGCGGCCCGTTCGCGCGGGCGGTTCACCCGGAACTTCGTCGTGCAGGGCTCCGCCGCGGACTGGGCGGCCTGCTGGCTGGCCGAATTACGACGGCGGCTCCGGGCTATGCGCGCGGTCGGCGGCCCGGCCGGGGAACTGGTGTTCTTCCTGCATGACGAAGTCATGGTCCACTGCCCGGAGGAAGCCGTAGGGGATTGCATCCTGGCGATCGAAGAAGCCGCGACTGCCGCCAAGGAGTTGCTCTTCGGCCGGATCCCGGTGGAATTCCCGGTGAGCGTGGCCGTCGTGGACTCGTATGACAAGGCCAAATAGCAGAGCCTCTGACTCCCCGGGTAACGTACCCGCCGGTAGCTTTGTGCATGGTCCGGACCCCGGCTACGCTCGAAAATGGCGGCATCCATTTTGAGTGTTCCGCCGGCTGGTGCAACGAGGCATGGATTTGGGGAGGCAGCAGATTGGCTGGCATTTTTGAGATCGCCGAAGCTGGAGAGAAAGAGTACTTCTTCAAATTGACCGCACCGGATGGAACGGTTGTCGCCGTTTCGCCAATGTTCAACTCCATCAAGGGCGCGGCGGCAGGCATCACAGCCGTGCGCGAGAACGCCGCCACCGGACTGGTGGTCGACAAGTCCCGGAAGTCGCCGTCATGCGGGAAGGCCGCAGCCAGGCCGGCAACGCGCTCACAGCGCTAAAAAAGGCACCACGCTAGAGGGACAGTTCCGGCCTTCTCAGGCGTCGATCCCGTAGAGCCGTGAGCGGTCCCAGGGAACCGCCCACCCCAGCTGCTCGAACAGCTGGTTGAGGATCATCCCGGTGAAGCCCCACACCACCACGCCATTGACGGTGAACGCGGGGCTTTGGAAGGTCTGGCCGGCACGGCTGACGGTCGCCATCACCCGGTTGTCCGGGTCAAGCAGGTCCCGGACGGGCACCCGGAAGACCTGGGAGGACTCGCCGTAGTCCACCACCCGCACGGGTGATTGACGGGCCCACCAGCCCAGGACGGGTGTCACCAGGAAGTTACCGCGGGGCAGTGACAGCTCCGGCATGACGCCGAGTACCTCGACACCGTCGGGATCCAGCCCCGTTTCCTCCTCCGCCTCGCGCAGGGCGGCGTCGATCACGGATTCGCCGGGGTCGATGCCGCCGCCGGGAAAGGCGACTTGTCCGGGATGGTCGTCCAGAGTCTGGGCACGCTGCAGCAGCAGGACGTCCAGATCTGCCGGAGCCAGCAGCTTGACGGAGGCTGCGGGGACATGATCGAGGGCACCGAACAGCATGAGCACGGCGGCCCTGCGGATGCGCTCCCCCGGTGCCACGGTGAGTTCGCGCCAGCGCGGGTCCGGTGCAGGCGCCGTGCCCGCCTCAACCGCCGCCACCAGATCGATGAGGTCCTGGCGTGCGGTCACCGGGGCTTCCTCTGGGATTCCATCCTGATTTCCGCAGCCCGGTGCGTCTCGGCAAGGAGCTTCGCCAGCAGCTCTTCCTGCCCCGGCGCCAGCTCGTACTTCAGCAGCTTCTTCGCCTTCTCCGGGTCGGTCTCGCCCATCCCGTAGCTGGGGCACCAGTTGGCCACCGGGCAGGCCCCGCAGGCCGGCTTGCGCGAATGGCAGACCCTCCGCCCGTGGAACACCACCCGGTGCGAGAGCATGGTCCAATCCTTGGGCTCGAACAGTTCGGCGACGTCGGACTCGATCAGCACCGGATCATCGGACTCCGTCCAGCCGAAGCGCCGGGCCAGCCGGCCGAAATGAGTGTCCACTGTGATCCCTGGAATGCCGAACGCGTTCCCCAGGACAACGTTGGCGGTCTTGCGGCCGACGCCGGGCAGCGTCACCAGATCCTCCAGCCGTCCCGGCACCTCGCCGTCGTACTCGTCCACCAGCCGGTGGCACAGGGCCAGCAGGTTCCGGGCCTTCGCGCGGAAGAACCCGGTGGGTCTGATGATGGCTTCCAGTTCGGCGGGATCCGCCTCGGACATGCTCCGCGCGTCGGGGTAGCGGGCGAACAGCAGCTGCGTGATCTGGTTGACCAGCACGTCCGTCGTCTGCGCCGAAAGCACGGTGGCCACTACGAGCTCGAACGGATTGCGGAAATCCAGTTCAGCGTGCGCGTACGGGTACTGTTCAGCCAGCGCACGGTTGATCCGTCGCGCACGCCGCTTGAGTCCCAGCAAGGATTCGCCGGCCGCCGTCGGGCGTGCCGCCTTCGGGCTGGCAGGGGCGGGGCTGGCAGGCCTGGCACTGCCGGGCTGTGAAGCCTCGGAATCGTTGGCCACCGGCGTCGGGCTAGCCGCGCTCGATATTGCTGAGGTCGCGCAGCACGCCCACCCGGCCATCGGTGTGCTGGACCAGGAACTCGTGGCCCCGGTCCTCGAGGGCAAGGACCCAGCCGCCGGGTTCAATCACGAACGACGGTGCACCGGTGTGTTCATCGACGGCGGTGCGCGGCTGGGCGACGGCGAACCAGAATGCCTCGTGGACGGGCTGGGCCTGTCGCTGCTCGGGCCGGCTCGCCGGATCGACAGTGGCCCCGATCGGTTCCTGCGAGCGCACCTGCGGATTGACAGTGGTGGGAGCGCCGGTACCGGCACTCACCGGCACGTCCGCTGCGCGTGTTTCTTCGGCCTCCGCGGCCGCTGCTGAATTCGCGGCAGGCGGCACGACGCCGGAAGCCTGCGTCTGCTCAGCAGCGGACGGGGCGGACGGTACCACGCCGGAGACCTGGGTTGCCGGGGCACTGTAAGCCGGGGCGGGGGCCGAACCGGGGGCAGCAGCTGCCTGGCCGGCAGCGGCCTGGGCGACGGCAGCCGGGGGCGCGGCCGGGCCGGCCGACGGCGTGGCGGCGGCCGGGGAGGCGGCGGCCGGGGAGGCGGCGGCCGAGCCTGGAACGGCGTCGTTTGAAGCGGGGCCGCGGGCCTCGTAGCCGCGCGCGGCGGCGTCCGGGGCTGCTGCCTGGCCGCGAGGTTTCATGCGCTTGGCCCAGCCTGCGACCGCGCCCGTCGCGCTTTCCTTGGGCTCCTTGTGCTCCTTGGCTTCCTTGGGCTCCTTTGCTTCCTTGGGTGTCTTCGGGGCGCGGGGTTGGCGGACCGGGACCGCGGCTTGGCGTGCCACCACGTGCGCCGGGGCCTCGTCGCGGTCCAGGAAGTCACCGGCGAAATACGGGACCAGGCGGGCGAGGACGGTGGCGGCAAAGAGTCCCAGTGCACCGACGAGGGCCAGCAGCATGCTCGGGACGTAGGCGCCCGCTACGGCAAGGAAGAAGAAGGCGACGGCGAAGGACGCCACCACGGAGGCGAACTGGTCCACGGACAAGGACCCGATCCAGATCCGGGTTCCGGGGCTGACACGGCGCGCCACAAACAGTGCACTCACGATCAGCGGCAGCAGGATCCCGAGGCCCAGGAAGAAAAGACTCCCCAGGTTCCACAGGTTGTAGCTGACGGCGAACATCGGAATCAGCGAGGCGATGAAGAGAACCAACGTGGAGCCGAAAACAGTGAGATCCCGGATGGTGAAAGGTCCGAGAACGGCCGCGTTCTTCTTGCCGGTTTTGCCGTTCGCCTTGTCCACCGTGAAGCGGGGCGCATCTTCGAAGCCGGCCGTACGGGCCGGACCGCCGTTGGCCCTGTCCTGGGAAGGCGCGTGGAGCTGCCCGTTAGCTTGCTCGTTCATTCTGTTCTCCTTAGCATGGCGTCACCCTGGACGGTGCCGCCGAACGGCAGGCTGACACCAGACCGCGCGCGGTCCTGTCGCCTCCATCGGATGTCACAACTCCATCTCAGCCTAGCCAAGTGCTTGTCCGATCACTAGCTGACAAGCCGTGGGTGGGAGCGGCAAAATCAGCGTCGTTCTTCGGGTCTGCCGGCGCCCGCGGCTGTGCCCAGCACCCCGCTGTAGCTGACCGGGTCGTTCCAAGTCCCGGCCGGCACGGCGAGACGGCGGGTTCCTGCCGTCTGGGCTTTGCTGGTGCAGCGCCGCCTACGCCCCCGTGTTGGGGCAGAAACAGCCGCTCGGCGCTTAACAAACACCGCTCGCGGCTCACATTGTGACGGGGCGCACCATCTGCCGTACCCAAGTATTAGTGTTTACTGCGGAACAGCTCTTTGCGGTAGGCCCGTGATCGGCCGCTGCCCGGCGTCGCGTTTGCGGCCCCGGAGCGGGGGAGGTCCGGACGCCCCGCGCAGCACGGATCGATGAATGATGAGGTTCACCATGTCCCAGCAGATACCCGGCGCCACGACCACCCACGTCCCCGGCACCACGTCTTCCGCCACCGCGAACCACCAGGGCGACGCGTTCGAAAACCTGTCGCATGAGGACCGCAGGTTCGCCCCCTCGGAAGACTTCGTGGCGAACGCCGTGGTCACCGCCGCCGACTACGCGGAAGCCGACGCCGACCGCCCGGCCTTCTGGGCAAAGCAGGCCCGCGAGCTGTTGAGCTGGAGCAAGGACTTCACGCAGACGCTGGACTGGTCCACGCCGCCGTTCGCCAAATGGTTCGTCGGCGGCGAGATCAACGCCGCGTACAACGCCCTGGACCGCCATGTGGAGAACGGCCTCGGAGAGAGGGTCGCGATCTATTTCGAGGGCGAACCGGGCGACACCCGCACGTATACCTATGCCCAGCTCACGGAAGAAGTCAAGAAGGCCGCCAACGCCTTCGAGTCCCTCGGAGTCGCCAAGGGTGACCGGGTCGCGGTCTACCTCCCCATGATTCCCGAGGCCGTCATCACGCTGCTGGCCTGCGCCCGGATCGGCGCCATCCACTCGGTCGTCTTTGGCGGCTTCTCCGCCGAAGCGCTCCGCTCCCGGATCGACGACGCCGAGGCCAAGCTCGTGGTCACCGCCGACGGCACCTACCGCCGCGGCAAGCCCAGCGCGCTGAAGCCCGCCGTCGATGAGGCCTTGTCCCACGAGGGAAATGCTGCCGGCCACACCGTCCAGAACGTCGTGGTGGTCAAGCGCAACGGCCAGCACGTGGACTGGCATGAGGGCCGTGACCACTGGTGGGCGGACACGGTGGAGGTGGCCTCCCCCGAGCACACCGCCGTCGGGCACGACTCCGAGCACCCGCTGTTCATTCTCTACACGTCCGGCACCACCGGTAAGCCCAAGGGCATCCTGCACACCACCGGCGGTTACCTCACCCAGGGCGCCTACACGCACAAGGCGGTCTTCGACCTGCACCCGGAGACGGACGTCTACTGGTGCACCGCCGACGTCGGCTGGATCACCGGGCACTCCTATGTCGCCTATGCCCCGCTCATCAACGGAGCCACCCAGGTCATGTACGAGGGCACCCCGGACTTCCCACATCAGGGCCGCTGGTGGGAGATTGTCGAGAAGTACAAGGTGTCCATCCTGTACACCGCTCCGACCGCCATCCGCACCTTCATGAAGTGGGGCAAGGAGATCCCGGCCAGGTCCGACCTCTCCTCGATCCGCGTCCTGGGCTCGGTCGGCGAACCCATCAACCCGGAAGCCTGGATGTGGTACCGCGAGGTCATCGGAGCCAACGCGGGCAAGAACGGCGAACGGAAAGAAACCCCGGCCCCGATCGTGGACACCTGGTGGCAGACCGAAACCGGGGCGCAGATGATCGCACCGCTTCCCGGTGTGACGGCCACGAAGCCCGGCTCGGCCCAGGTCCCGCTCCCCGGCATCGCCGTGGACGTCGTGGACGAGGCCGGCGAGTCCGTGCCCAACGGCTCCGGCGGCTACCTCGTGATCCGCGAACCGTGGCCGGCCATGCTGCGCGGCATCTGGGGCGACCCGGAGCGGTTCAAGGAGACCTACTGGTCCCGCTTCGAGAGCATCTACTTCGCCGGCGACGGCGCCAAGAAGGACGAGGACGGCGACATCTGGCTGCTCGGCCGGGTGGATGATGTGATGAACATTTCCGGCCACCGGCTCTCCACCGCTGAGATCGAGTCCGCGCTCGTCAGCCACCCCGCGGTGGCGGAGGCCGCCGTCGTGGGCGCTGCGGATGAGACCACCGGCCAGGCCGTCGTCGCGTTCGTGATCCTGCGCGGGGATGCCGTGGACACCGGCGATGCGATCGTCCAGGAGCTCCGCAACCACGTGGGCAAGGAAATCGGCCCGATTGCCAAGCCCAAGACCATCCTCGTGGTGCCGGAACTGCCCAAGACCCGCTCCGGCAAGATCATGCGCCGCCTGCTCAAGGACGTCGCGGAAGGCCGCGAGGTCGGCGATGCGAGCACCCTGGCGGACAACACGGTCATGACCCAGATCGCAAGCTCGCTGCGGAAGTAAGTACGCGGTTCGGCGGCGCCGCCCACTTCAGGTGGTCGGCGCCGCTGTCCCTACCGGTTAGCGGGCATCGACCAGAACGGCTTCGAAGCTCGAGGCGTCAGGGGTGCTGAACTTCGCGTTGACCAGGGCCAGGGTGTCACCGAAGAGGGCCGCCGTCGTCGGGACGTCGAAATGCTTGCTGGTGATGACCTGCCGCACCGCACCGGAGTCGAGACCGTGGTTGAGGCGGATGCGGCTGACCTGGTTGCTGAAGTTCTGCACCGCCCACAGCGTGTTGTCCCGGACGATAATGCCGTCCACGTTGGGAACGCTCACGCCCGTGATGGATGCGCTCGCCCCGGTTTCCGGATCCACCGTGTACAGGACGCCGCGGGCGGAGTGGGCGACGATCAGCGCGTGTCCGTCCCGGACCGAGGCGATGCCGTTGAGGTTGAACCCCTTTTCAAGTTCCCCAGCCGGTCCCTTCAGAGCCAGGGTCTGCGAAGCGCCCGGGTCGCCATGGCGGTTGACCGGCACGAAGTACAGCTCGCCGGCCTGTGAATTAGTGAACCAGGCTCCGTCCTCGGTGAGGGTGACGTCGTTGATGAAGCTCGCGCCGGCTGCGGCCAGCTGGTAGGTGGCTTCGGTCTTCTTCGTCTCAATGTTGTAGACGTAGGCCTGGCCGGTGGCGCCTCCGGCGACGAAGAGGAGGTCGTTGTGCTCATCGACCTTCATGCCGAGGGCCGCCCGGCCTGCGGGGGCGGTGAGGAAAAGTTTCGCTTTCCCTCTGCCGATGTCGCCGCGGTAGATGTTCCCGTTGAGCCGGTCACCGGCGAAGAACGTGGTGCCCTCCCCGGCGGCGATGCCTTCGGCTCCGGTGGCACCGGGAAGGGTGATCACGGCGCGGCGGTCCCCGGCGTCGGCCCGGGAGGCCGCGGCCGTGGGCGCTGGGACGAAGACGGCCGCCAAGGCAAGCAGCCCCGCCGCTGCGCGGCGGATGGAAATTCGTGGATGAATCTTGCGCATGATGACGCTCCCAGATCGGGCTTTCCGCGCGAGCTGGCCGGTACGGGAGCTCCGCACGATGGTCCTCTTAGTCTAGGCAGGGCCGCCCGTGCGAGCCAGAGCCGGGAGGAATCCGGGGCGCTCTGCGATACATTGGCAGGCATGAGTGAAGCCACCCCCGCCGGTGCCGGCCGCGGCACTGTCCTGGTCCTCAACGGACCCAATCTGAACCTGCTCGGCACTCGGGAACCCGAGAAATACGGCACGGCCACGCTGGCCGACGTCGAACAGCTCGCCAAGGACGCCGGGGAGGCGCACGGCCTGGACGTCGAGTGCTTCCAGTCCAACCACGAGGGTGCCCTCGTGGATGCCATCCACGCTGCCCGTGGCAGGGCGATCGGCATCGTCATCAACGCCGGCGCCTACACGCACACCTCGGTTGCAATCCGGGACGCCATCTCGGCGGTGCAGCTGCCCGCCGTCGAAGTCCACATCACAAACGTCCACGCCCGGGAGGAGTTCCGGCACCATTCGTACCTCTCGGATGTCAGCAAGGCCGTGATTGCCGGGGCCGGGATCCTTGGCTACCGCTTCGCTGTGGAATACCTCGCCGGGCTGCACGCCGGCCAGGACTGAGCATGTCCCCCGAGGAACCCGCGCCGGCGCCGGGGGCATCTGCGTTCGGGGAGTCAGCAACCGCGGAGTGGTACCGCCACTTCGGCACCGTCGACGCTCCCGGCAACTCCGACTGCTACGCCGAGTGGGCCGTGGGCATCGCGGACGATGCCGAGCTGATCCGGCGCATCGATCTGTGGCCGCACACCAAGCGCCAGCCGCTGCTCCTGCTTGCGGCGGCCCGGTTTGTCGGCGCGCGGATCAGCCCGTACCGGGAGTTCCGGAGTTTCCTCGACACGCACTGGCACGAGATCTCCCGGATGGTGCTCGCCCGTGCCACCCAGACCAATGAGGCAGGGCGCTGCGCCACACTGCTGCCCTCGCTGGCCGGGATCGCCGCCGCCGAGGGGCGCCCGCTGGCCCTCATCGAGGTGGGCGCCTCTGCCGGGCTCGCACTGTTCCCGGACCGCTACGGCTATGAGTTCCGGGCCGCCGGCAGCGGCACGCACGAGGGCACCGGCGCGGTGACCCGGCTTTCCCCGGCAGGGGCGCAGGGGGCTTTCCCGGTCCTGCATTGCGCAACCACCGGCCCGGTGCCGCTGCCGCAGGAGCTCCCCCGGGTCGTGTGGCGCGCCGGCATCGACCTCAATCCGCTCGACGTCCGCAACCCCGACGACGTCGCCTGGCTGGAGGCGCTCGTCTGGCCGGAGCAGGACTTCCGCCGCGAACGGCTGCGGCAGGCGATCACCGTCGCACGGGCGGACCCGCCGCTGCTGGTGGCGGGGGACCTCAACGAACAGCTCCTGTCGCTCGCCGGGCAGGCGCCGTCGGACGCCGCCCTCGTGGTGTTCCACAGCGCGGTCATGGCCTATCTGGACGCCGCGGGCCGGGACCGGTTCCGCCGCACCGTGGCCGGCCTGGCCAGGGAGCGGTGCTGCCATTGGCTGTCCAACGAGGGCCACACGGTGATCATCCAGGCGGACGGCTCCAGCGTGGTGCCGGAAATGGACGACGGCCGGCTTCAGGGCCGGTTCCTGCTGCTGCACAACGGAGTTCCCGTGGCCATCGCCGGCCCGCACGGCCAGAGCCTGGAATGGCTGCAGCCGGCGGCTACTTCCTGATGCACTGCCCCGCTGAGACGGGGCTGTCGAGCCCGGGCGCCTGAGCGGCGACCGGGCCCAGATCGGTCATCGTGATCGCGAACCCGAGCGAGGATTCCGTCGTGGCCTTGGCGAAGACCACGCCGGCGACCTGCCCGTCAGTGCTCAGCAAGGGACCACCGGAATTGCCCGGCTGCACGTCTCCGGCCAGGCGGTAAACGTCTTCAGGGGCCGGATTGTTGCCGTAGATGTCGGGGACGAGCACGGTGGCGATGTCCTGCACCGTCGCCGGCTTGGACTGGAACGGTCCGCCGTGCGGATAGCCGGCAAATGCCGCCGGGCTGCCGGCGGGAAGGCCGGAACTGAGCGGCAGCGGCGCGGTGCGCAACCCGTCCACGGCCAGGACGGCGAGGTCGTGCTGGCTGTCAAAGTACACGACGCGTCCGGGCAAGGCGCCCCCGCCCGGGATTTCGACCACCGGCTCCGGAACACCAGCCACCACGTGGGCGTTCGTGACTACCCGGCCCGGTGAGACCACAAAGCCGGTTCCCGTCTGGTTCTGTCCGCACTGGTAGGCGGTTCCGGCGATCTTCAGAACGGAGGCCGCGGCCCGGTTCAGCGCGGGCGTGTCCGTACTGGCGTCGGGGACGGCCACGGGCTGGCCCTGGCCGATGCCCTCGAACAGGGTCGGGATTCCCTCGCCGATCACGGCGGACCGCAACTGGGCCATCGACGTCTTGAGCGGCGTGGGCGTCATGCCGTCGATGAACCGGATCACCTTGGACTCGGCGAGCTGCTGGGACACGAAAGGGACACCGAGCGCGCCGATACTGAAGGCGAGCATGGACAGGACCAGGGCGGACACCACCACATTCACGCCGCCGCCGGCCACCCGGTCAACGGTCCGGAGCGGGCTGATCCTCACGACGCTGCGGATTCTCCGCCCGATTGCGGTGCCGAGCCCGTGGCCAAGAACGATCAGCAGTACGGCAGTGGCGATGATCGCCGTCAGCCGCCAGCCGCTGTCTTCCACCAGACCGCTGACAATCGGGACGGACACGAACGCGGCCACCGCCCCCGCGGCAAACCCTGCGATGCCGCCGACTGTCACCAGGAAGCCGTTGCGCAGGCCATGGATCAGGTAGGACAGCAGCATCAGAATCAACACAAGGTCCAAGATGGTCAAGCCGAACACCGATGCTCCTTAGGCAGGTAAGCCCCAATTCTACCGACGGTGGCTGACAGTTTGCCGTGCGCCCCGGCACACCCGATGCGCACCTCGGCTCCGTTTGGCGCGTTTCGGTGCCAACTACGTCACAGAGACGCCAAAATTCTGAAACAATGGCTGAAGCGCCCCAGCCGACACAGTTAGTCAGGAGATTTCATGGACATCGAGGTATTGCGCCGTGCACCCCTTTTCGCCACGCTCGACGACGAGGCGTTCCGTCTGTTGACGGACGAGCTCACCGAGGTGGATCTCTCACGCGGAGCCTCGGTATTCCGGGAGGGCGACCAGGGTGACCAGCTGTACTTCATCGTGTCCGGCAAGGTGAAGCTCGGCCGTACATCCCCTGACGGCCGCGAGTCGCTGCTCGCCATCCTCGGCCCGGGCGAGCTGTTCGGCGAAATGGCGCTGTTCGATCCGAGCCCCCGCACCGCCACGGCTACGGCTGTTTCGGAAACGCGGCTGGCCGGGCTGAAGAACGAGAGCCTCAACGCCCTGCTGCGTACGCGCCCGGAAGTTTCCGCACAGCTGCTGCAGGCGCTGGCCCGCCGCCTGCGCCGCACCAACGATTCGCTGTCCGACCTCGTGTTCTCCGACGTCCCCGGCCGTGTGGCCAAGGCCCTGCTGGACCTCGCCGACCGCTTCGGCCGCCCCGCGACCGACGGCGTCCTGGTGGCCCACGAGCTGACCCAGGAAGAACTGGCCCAGCTGGTCGGCGCATCGCGCGAGACAGTCAACAAGGCACTCGCCGAGTTCGTCCAGCGCGGCTGGCTGCGCCTCGAAGCCCGCGCCGTCGTCATCCTCGACATGCAGCGCCTCCGCCAGCGCTCCCGCTGACAGTATTCAGCGCAAAACGAAGGCCGGCCCGTCAGAACGGAGCCGGCCTTCGGCGTTTAAGCCCACCCCGTGGGACATGCCCAGTCCCGGCGACCGGGTCGGCGGGACGCGCCCAGTCCTGGCGGCGAGGAGTGGACATAATGCCATTATGTCCACCGGGCTGGGGAAGGGCAGCGCATGTCCCTCGGACGGCTGGATGAGCGGAGGGCATGTCCAGTGGTGCGGTCGAAGATGGGGCATGCCCGCGGGCCCGGTCCCGGCTGAGGGCACAGAGCCGGTCACCGTGTGGCAAGGAGCCTGGTCAGCGTTCCCGTTGCGGCTCGCCGGCGACGGTCTTCGCGGCCTCCACCTCGAGCATGAGCCGGCCGTCTTCTTCCTCGACGAGCTTGGGCTGGTATACGTGGGCCTTGCGCTTGTAGCTCAGGTACGCGATGCAGCCGTTGGCGGCGGCCATTTTCTCGAGCATGATCTCGGAGCCGGGCACCAGGAGCTGACCCAGGGGCAGCCCGACGGTGTTCTCCTGGCCCACCTCGTCGCCGAGCACCGTCGTGTCCCGCTCGTTGATGGCTTTGCGGACGCAGACCCACCGGCCCCACACGCCCTTGCTGGCCAGCAGTGAGGGCCGCTGGTTCACGGGCACGGTGGCGGCGAAGTAGCGGGTGTTGAACCGGCGGTGGGCGAAATCGGGGCTGAGCCAGTTGACCAGCGGCTTCAGCAGGTCGGTCCGCACCGAGAGCCCGCGCTTGGCGAGCACGTCGGTAAAGGACTTCTCCTGATCGGCCACGGCTTCGCGCGCGCGCATCCAGTCGGCGGTGGAGGTCGCCTCCACCGTGCTGGACAGGTCCGGCCCGGCCAGCAGGATGCCGGCCTCCTCGAACAGCTCACGGATGGCACCCACCACGTGGCGGCGCGCCAGCCCGACGTCGGCCGTCCCCATCTGCTCGGCCCAATGCTGGGGCGAGGGGCCCAGCCAGCCGACGGCGTCGTCGTCGGACGCGTCCAGTGAGCCTCCCGGGAAGGCCAGCACGCCCAGCGGCGAAGATCCCGGCCGGTAACCCAGCCAGGTCTCCAGGCCGGTCGGCGAATCCCGCAGGAGGACCACGGAGGACGCGAAGCGGGCGGCGCGGGGCGTCCTTTCGCCGTGTTCAATCCAGCTGCGGGCCGCCCCCTCAAGATCCGGGGGAAGAACGAACAGGCGTCGGGCTAACTGAGGCAAGGGAAGTGACCGGCCCTCTAGGCGAATTCGGCGATCAGTTCGACTTCAACGGGAGAGTCGAGCGGCAGGACAGAAACGCCGACGGCCGAACGTGCGTGCTGGCCGGCGTCCCCGAGGACCTTGCCCAGCAGCTCGGAGGCACCGTTGATGACGCCGGGCTGGCCGGTGAAGGACGGATCGGACGAGACGAAGCCGACGACCTTGACGATCCGCGTGATGCGGTCGAGGTCTCCGATGACGCTCTTCACCGCAGCCAGCGCGTTCACGGCACACACGGCCGCGTAGTCCTTCGCCGCTTCCGGGGAAACGGTGGGCTCGTCCGAGGTACCCTCCGTGCCGGCGGAGACCTTGCCGGTGGCCTCGAGCTTGCCGTTGATGAACGGCAGCTGGCCGGAGGTATAGACGTGGTTGCCGGAAATGACGGCCGGGACATAGGCGGCCACCGGGGCGGCGACCTCCGGCAGGGTCAGGCCGAGCTCGGCCAGCCGTTGCTCGACGGCGGACGACGCGCCCGTGTTTGCGGTGTTGCTGTCCGTGTTTTCGGGGCGTTCCGGGGTCGCCGGAGTGGCCGCTGCTGGCGTGCTCATGGCTACTGCTTCTCCCTCTTCAGGTAGGCAACCAGGCCGTTTCCGTCAGGTCCCGGAACAACCTGGACAAGCTCCCAGCCGTCCTCGCCCCACTGGTCCAGGATCTGCTTTGTAGCGTGGATAATGAGCGGAATCGTGGCGTACTCCCATTTGGTCATGAGCTAAAGCCTAGTCCTTGCGGCTAAAGTGGAAAACATGGCGACTGGTAAGAACCCTTTATTCGACTCGGCCACCACCCTCGGAAAGATCCTTCTTTTCCTGGGCGTGAGCGCCCTTTGTGGCGTCCTGGTGGCGGGGCTGCTGGTCCCGGCGGCTGCTGTTTCCGGCAGTGCCGCCAGCGGGTCGATCAAATTCTTTGACACTCTTCCGGCCGAGCTCAAGGTGGACCCGCCCAGCCAGGCGACCACCATCCTGGCCTCGGACGGCAGCGTGATCGCCAACCTCTACGCCGAAAACCGCACCCGCGTGTCGCTGGACCAGATGTCCCCGTACATCAAGGACGCGGTCATCGCGATCGAGGACAGCCGCTTCTACGAGCACGGCGGCGTGGACACCACCGGCATTTTGCGCGCTCTCGTCAGCACCGCCCGCGGCAACAAACAGGGCGCCTCGACCATCACGCAGCAGTACGTCAACAACGTCATCAACTCCTCCCTCGAGGCCGAGGGCAAGAGCGACGAGGTCCTCCTCAACGGCGTGAACAAGGGCGTCGGGGACAAGCTCCGGGAGATGAAGCTCGCCATCGCATTGGAGAAGAAGTTCACCAAGGAACAGATCCTTGAGGGCTACCTGAATATCGTGTTCTTCAACCGGGACGCCTACGGCATCGAAGCCGCGTCCAAATTCTTTTTCAGCACCACGGCCAAGGACCTCACCCTTCCGCAGGCCGCGCTGCTGGCCGGCGTCGTGAACAGCCCGTCCTTCTATGACCCCATCACCAACCCGGACAATGCCAAGGTCCGGCGAGACCTCGTGCTGCATTCCATGCTGAGCCAGGGCAAGATCCAGCAGGCCGACTATGACGCCGCCGTGGCGACGCCGGTGGAAACCAAGGTCACTCAGCCGCGCCAGGGCTGCGCCTACTCGACGACGGCACCGTACTTCTGCGACTACGCGCTGCACCTGCTGTTGAACAACCCGGCCTACGGCGCCGACCCCAAAGAGCGCGAGCGGAAGATCTTCCGCGGCGGCCTGACCATCAAGACCACGCTCGATCCCAATGCCCAGGCGGTGGCCCAGACCCAGGTCGACGCTTCCGCCGGCGCCAACCCGGACAAGTGGGGGGCCTCGCTGGTGTCCGTGCAGCCGGGCTCGGGCAAGATCGTCTCCATGGCCCAGAACACGCAATGGCTGGAAGCCGAAGGAAAGTTCAACAACGTCATCAACTTCAACGTTGATTCCAAGGACGCCCAGGGCGGAGACCTCAACGGCCTGGGCGGTTTCCAGCCGGGCTCCACGATGAAGCCCTTCACCTTCGCGGAGTGGCTCAATGAGGGCAAGTCCATGAACACCGTCCTCAATGGTGCCGCGCGGCGTTACCCCTTGAACTTCCCGTGGAGGAACACCTGCCCCGCCCCCAAGGACGGTGCCTATAACACCGCTGAGAAGGGCCTGGGTGCGGCCGATGACCTGCAGAACGCCGAGGAGGGCTACTACAAGAACATGTCCATCCTCGACGGCCTGGCGAACTCCATCAACACCATGACGTTCGCCACCGCGGCCCAGGTGGACCTCTGCGGAATCCAGAAGATCGTGGACGCCGTGGGCATCCATGCGGGGCAGACCAACGAACCGGTCCCCATGACCAGGCTCTCCAACCTGATCGGCGCCACCCAGACCTCGCCGCTGACCATGGCCAGCGCGTTCGCCACCTTCGCCAATGACGGCAAGTACTGCGAGCCGATCGCCATCGAGTCGGTGACGGACCAGAGCGGCGCCCAGCTTCCTGCCCAGGCCACGAACTGCCGGGACGCGATCAAGCCGGAAGTTGCGCGCGGCGTGAGCTACGCCCTCCAGGAAGTCCTCAACCGGGGCTCCGGCTCCCTGATCCAGCCGCGGATTTCCACCCGGACCACGTTCCCCATCGCGGCCAAGACCGGTACCAACGACCCCAACAACTCCACCTGGGTGGTCGGATTCACCACCGGCCTGGCGACGGCGTCCTGGTTCGGCGATGCCCTCGGCGCCCAGGACCGGTTCGGACGTAACATCACGATCAACGGCAAGTTCTACAAGGGCATCGACGGTTACATGATCGCGGGGCCGCAGTTCTCGAACTACATGGCCCAGGTGGCGCCGGCGTACGGTACCAACCCGTTCCCTGCCCCACCGTCCAACCTGGTCACCGGTCCGGCTCCGATCGTGCGCCCGACGACGCCGCCGGCCAAAGAAGACGAGGCGTCGCCCACCGACAAACCGAAGCCGTCACCGAGCCCCAGCGACAAGAAGAAGTAGCCGGTGGCCGGGGAAACCACGCTGGCAGGCCGCGTCCGAGGTATCGGGCGCGGCTTTGCCGTAACCGCGGCGGTCGGCGCAGCGACCGGGGCGGCCGCCGTCGGCTACGGGCTGTGGGAGAAGAACCAGTTTGTCCTGCGCGAAGAATCCCTGGCCATCCTGCCGCCGGGCCACGGTCCGATCCGGGTGCTGCACCTCAGCGACATCCACTTCGTGCCCCGCCAGCACCGGAAGGCCGGGTGGCTCGCCTCGCTGGCGGAGCTGAAGCCCGATCTCGTCGTGAACACCGGGGACAACCTCAGCCATGTCAAGGCGGTGGAACCCCTGCTGCAGGCGTTGCAGCCCCTGATGGAGTTCCCGGGCGTCTTTGTGCCCGGTTCCAACGACTACTTCGGCCCGGAGCTCAGGAATCCCGCCTCCTACCTACGCGGTCCGTCCGGGGAGCGCCAGAACCCGGTCGAGCTGGACTGGCCGCGGCTGCGCTCCGGTTTCGGGATGGGCGGCTGGGTGGACCTCACCAACCGGTCCCAGTCGCTCGTGGTCAAGGGCCTGCGCGTTGATTTCTCCGGTGTGGACGATCCGCACCTGGGCCTCGAGCGCTACGCGGGCTGGCCGCGCGGCACCAAGGGCCAGGACGCGTCAGCGCACCTGCGCATCGCCGTCGCCCATGCCCCGTACCAGCGCGTCCTGGACCATTTCACCGACGACGGGGCGGACCTGCTGTTCGCCGGACACACCCACGGCGGCCAGATCTGCCTCCCGGGCTACGGCGCCCTCGTCGCCAACTGCGACCTCCCCACGTGGCGCGCCAAGGGACTCAACGATTGGGAAAGCAACGGACGCACGACGCCGGTGAACGTCTCCGGCGGGATAGGCACCTCACGCTTCGCCCCGGTCCGCATCGCCTGCAGACCCGAGGCAGTGCTGCTCACCCTGACCTCCCGCCCCTGACCTCCCGCACCTGACACCACCGCTGGACATGCCCTCCCCAAGTGCCCACGGATGGACATAGCGGGCTTATGCCCACTCCCCGCAGCCAGGGCTGGCCATGTCCCACGGGCGGGCGGCCTCTGTCCACTCCACGCAGCCAGGGCTGGGCATGTCCCACGGGCGGGCGGCCTCTGTCCACTCCACGCAGCCAGGGCTGGGCATGTCCCACGGACGGGCACGCCGGGCGGCCATTGCGGAATGTAATTACTAGGCGAGATCCTGATGCTGTCCGATTTCGTGTGAACCCGGTCACCCGATGGCCTAGGGTAGTTGCTAAAGGAAACTACATCCAGTTGCGTTAGATATTTTGCGGGCGCGTTTTAAGAAGCAGGCATGGCCAAGCAGACTCCCTTTTTCTCCTCCATCAGCCGTCTCTATCCCCACGTCAGGCCGATTTTGCCGCGGCTCGTCATGGGCCTGCTCTGTGCGCTGCTGGCCAGCGTGGTGGCGCTCACCATACCGCAGGTGCTTCGGGTCCTGGTCAATGAATCCCTCCGCCCGGGAGGAAATGCGGACGCGGTCTGGATCGCCTCACTCGTGATCCTGGGCCTGGGTGTGGCCGAAGCGGGCTTCGTGGCCCTGCGGCGGCAGTTCGTCATCAACCCCGCCACCACCGTCGAGACCCGGATGAGGGTGTCGCTGTACGGCCACCTGCAGGACCTCACGGTGTCCTTCCATGACCGCTGGGGTTCCGGGCAGCTGCTCTCCCGCGCCATGACCGATCTGAACTTCCTGCGGCGCTGGATGGCCTTCGGCGCGATCATGCTCGTGGTCACCACCCTGACCGTGGCGATCGGCGTCGTCGTGATGTTCTCAATGAGCTGGCAGCTGGCCCTGATCTTCCTCGCCGCCGCGGTGCCGATCATGATCTACGGCTTCCGCTTCCGCACCCGTTTCAGCGAGGTCGCCCGCCGCAGCCAGGACCAGGCCGGCGACCTCGCCACCACGGTGGAGGAGTCCGTCCACGGCATCCGCGTGCTCAAGGCGTTCGGCCGCAGCCGGGAGGCGCTGGAGAACTTCAACGAACAGGCCGAGGAACTCCGCCAGACCGAGATCGCCAAGGCCAGGCATCTGGCCGCCTTCAGCCTCGTCGTGACGTTGCTGCCCGAGCTGGCCCTCGGCGCCGGTCTCGTCGCCGGCGTCCTGCTGGCCTCCTCCGGCGAACTGAGCATCGGAGCGCTGGTCGCGTTCTTCGCCACCGCGGCCGTGATCGCGGCCCCGGTCGAGTTCTGCGGCATGCTGCTCGCCATGGCGCTCACCGCCAAGACGGCAGTGGACCGCCACTTCGAGGTCATGGACTCGGTCAACGCCATCACCAGCCCGGAGCGCCCGCGCCGCCCCGCCGAACTCAGGGGCGCCCTCAGTTTCCGCAGCGCCACGTTCGCCTTCGAGGACGCCCCGGACCAACCGATCCTGAAGGACATCAGCCTGGAGATCAAACCGGGGGAAACCATGGCCCTGGTGGGCATCACGGGCAGCGGCAAAAGCGCCCTGCTCCAGCTGGTGCCGCGGCTCTACGACGTCACGGACGGCTCGATCACGATCGACGGCGTGGACCTGCGCGAGTTCAGCGTCGAGGAACTGCGGACCGTCGTCGCCGTGGCCTTCGAAGACACCACCCTGTTCTCCAGCTCCGTGCGGGACAACGTCCTGCTCGGCGCCGCCGGCACCGGCTCGGCGGAACGCCGCGAGGAAGCCCTGGAGGAGGCGCTCGACGTCGCCCAGGCCCACTTCGCATACTCCCTGCCGGACGGGCTCGACACCCTGATCGGCGAGGAAGGGCTCAGCCTCTCCGGCGGCCAGCGGCAGCGCATCGCCCTGGCCCGGGCCATCGCCGCGAGGCCCAGCGTGCTGGTCCTCGACGATCCCCTCTCGGCCCTGGACGTGAATACGGAGGAACTCGTCGAGCACCGGCTGCGGGAGGTCCTCGCGGACACCACCACGCTGGTCGTCGCCCACCGCCCGTCCACCGTGGCCCTGGCTGACCGGGTGGCGCTGCTGCAGGACGGCCGAATCACCGCCGTCGGCACCCACGCCGAACTGCTGGCGCAGAACAGCCACTACCGCTACGTGATCGCCAGCCTGGACCCGGAACCGCGGGACCTCGACTCCGAACTGCAGGACTCCGAATTGTCAGCCCTCGAGGCCGAGGAGATTTCCCGATGAGCAGCGCAACCTTCGGCACCGCCAACGAGGACAACGCGCACCTGTCCAGGAGCGAGAGCAAGACCGTCCAGCGCCGGTCCCTGGCCCTGCTGCGCTCCCTGATCCGCCCGGTCCGGCGCCGGTTCTGGCTGACCATCGCCGCGGTGGTGCTCTCCCAGGCCGCGCGCGTGGCCGGACCGGCACTGATCGCCTTCGGCATCGACCGCGCCCTGCCGGCCCTGCGCGGCGGCGACAACCTCCCGCTGGTGCTCACGGGCGCCGCCTACCTCGCCGCCGCCGTCGCGACGGCGGGCCTCACCGCACTGTACGTGACCTCGACGGCGAAACTCAGCCAGGCGATGCTGCTGGACCTGCGGGTCCGGGTCTTCCGGCACACCCAGCGGCTGAGCCTGGAATTCCACGAAAAATACACCTCCGGACGGATCATCGCCCGGCAGACCTCGGATCTGGAGGCGCTGCGCGAGCTCCTGGACTCCGGCGTCAGCTCGCTCGCGTCCGGGATGCTGTTCATGGTGTTCACGGCCGCCACCATCTTCGCGCTCGACTGGCGCAGCGGGCTGCTGGTGCTGGCCGCCGGCGTGCCGATGTACTTCCTGGCCCGCTGGTACCAGAAGCATTCGCAGATCGCCTTCCGCGAATCGCGCGTGGTCTCGGCCCGGCTGATCGTGCACTTCGTCGAGACCATGACGGGGATCCGCGCGGTCAAGGCCTTCCGCAAGGAACACGAAAACTCCGCACGCTACACCGAGCTCTCCGAGGACTACCGCAAGGCCACCGTCCGGTCGATCAACCTCAACGGCATCTTCCAGCCCGGCCTGGTGCTGATCGGGAACGTCTGCGCCGCCGTTGTGCTGCTCTTCGGCGGCTTCCGGGTGCTCGGCGGCGAGCTCGCCGTCGGCGTGCTGCTGGCCCTGATCCTGTCCACCAAGCGCTTCTTCCAGCCGGTGGACCAGATGGCGATGTTCTACAACTCCTTCCAGAGCGCCCAGGCGGCCCTTGAAAAGGTCTCCGGGCTGCTCGAGGAGGTCCCCACCATCCGCCCGCCCAAGGACCCGGTCGCCCTGCACGACGCGAAGGGCGCGATCGACTTCAGCGGGGTCGAATTCCGCTACGGGGACGGCCCGGTGATCATCCCGACGATGGACCTGCACATCCCCGCCGGACAGACCGTTGCCCTGGTGGGCCAGACCGGCGCCGGGAAATCCACGCTGGCCAAGCTGATCGCCCGCTTCTACGACGTCTCCTCCGGCTCCCTCACCCTCGACGGCGTGGACCTGCGCCGGCTCACGACGGCGGATCTGCGGCGGAACGTTGTTATGGTCACCCAGGAGGCGTTCCTGTTCAGCGGCTCGGTGGCGGACAACATCGCCCTGGGCCGGCCCGTGGCCTCCCGGCAGGAGATCGAGGACGCGGCCCGGGCCGTGGGCGCCCACGGGTTCATCCAGGCCCTCCCGGAGGGCTATGACACCCATGTCAACAAGCGCGGCGGCCGCGTCTCGGCCGGGCAGCGGCAGCTGATCAGCTTCGCCCGGGCCTTCCTGGCGCGCCCCGCGGTGCTGATCCTTGACGAGGCGACGTCTTCGCTCGACATCCCGTCCGAGCGCCTCGTGCAGACCGGCCTCGCGGGCCTGCTGCAGGGCAACGGCGGCGACGCCGGCCGGACGGCGCTCATCATTGCGCACCGCCTGTCCACGGTGGAGACCGCGGACCGGGTCCTGGTGGTCCACGACGGGCGGGTCGTCGAGGACGGCACCCCCGAGGAACTGATCGGCGGCGGCGGGCGCTTCGCGCAGCTGCACGGGGCGTGGAAGGACTCGCTGGTCTGAGCCGCCAGCTGTGCCGCGGCCGTGCCTGCACCGGGACGTTCCGGGGGCCGGGACGCCAGCCGATTTCGCATCCGGGGCTCCAATCGGATACTCTTGTGAAGTTGCTTTTGTAGCAGCGGATCGGGATGTGGCGCAGCTTGGTAGCGCGCGTCGTTCGGGACGACGAGGTCGCAGGTTCAAATCCTGTCATCCCGACCAATCAAGAAGAGGGTCTTCCATTCGGAGGGCCCTCTTCTTTGCGTGCCGCGCCGTCGGGACGGGGCGGGCGGTCCTTGACCAAAGAAACAGCCCCGGGACATGGTTCACGGATGTCCCGGGGCTGTTACGCCTAGCTGTGGAAGTTACATATCGTGGAAGTTACATGGGGTCAGGCCAGTTGCCGACGTTGGTGGGGTAGGACATGGGGTCGGGCCAGTTGCCTACCGCCTGGGGGGCTCGCATCGGATCCGGCCAGTTACCGACGGCCGTGATACCGGCGTTGTCGGCGATGGAACCAGCGGACAGAACGGCCGGAGCCGCAGCGGAGAAAGCCAGGGCGCCGGCCAGGACGGCGCCGGCTGCAATCTTCTTCAACATAGAGTTCCTCAATATGGTCGGGGTCCTTTACCAAGTAAGCACTACCCTTGTTGACATACATTGTAAAATGATTTCCACAGGGACTGTCAAGCATTTAGTACAAAGAATGTCCGGAATTAGGAGGTGTCCGTGGGGAACGGATTTGGGGAGAAGCTCCGCGCGGAACGGCTGGAACGCGGCCTAACCCAGGCGGAACTGGGCAGGGACCTGTACTCGCCCAGCTACATCTCGCTGCTGGAAACCGGACGCCGCGAACCCACCGCAGAGGTCATCGAGGAGCTGGCCCGCCGGCTCGAACTCGCGCCCAAGGCGCTGGAGGCCTGGAGCCATCCCGTGTCCGTCAGCGACGCCGAGTACGTGCTCGCCGGCCTGTACGCCCGGCAGGCCTGGGACCTCCGGGACTACCCGCTGGCGGCCACGCACGCGGCGAACGCCGCTCAGATCGCCCAGGAAGCCAAAAACACCAGCGCGTGGTGGAACATGACCTACATGCAGGCCGAATGCCTGATCAAGCAGGGGCTGTGGCAGGAGTGCAAGAACGTCGTCCAGCACCTCCTGGACCACCCCCTGGCCGCGGAATCGGCGGGCCTGGGCGTCAGGGCGCAGCAGATGCTCGCCGCCGCCTCGCAGGGGCAAGGTCAGCTGACGGCCGCCGTCGGGCATGCGCAGGAAGCGGTGCGGCTCTGCTCCCAGCTGCCCAAGGGCTCGACCATGGTCATCGGTGCCCTGCGTGCGCTCATCGGCGCCCTGGCCGAGAGCGGACGGCTGGATGAGGCGTGGGGGTACTGCCAGGCCATGAACGAGCAGATGGACGACCAGTCGATGACGCAGCTCGCCGGCGAAGTGGCCTGGGTCATCGGGAACGTCGCCTTCATGCGCCACGACTATCCCGAGGGCATCAAGCACCACGAGCGTGCCGCGAAGCTGCTCTCCCCCGCCAATGACATTGATCTCTGGGCTCGGTTCAACAAGGCCTCCGCCGCCGTCCGGCTGTCCTCGGGGATCGTGGAGCCGGAGACCCTGTCCTCGATCGAACGCGCCGAACTGGCGCTCTCGATCGTGGGCGGCAACAAGACGGACCAGCTCGAGGTCGCATTCATCCGCGCCCGCTGGCTCTACCTGACCGGCGACATCGTGGCAGCCGTGCAGAGACTGCGGGAGATCCATGCGGAGCGCGAGGCACTGGCCCGGCACACCGCCGGCGAGGTGTCCCTGCTGCTCGGGAAGGCGCTCAAGGCCGCCGGGGAAGCCGCCGAGGCCCTCGTCTACCTCGAGGAGGCACAGAACGAGTTCAGCGCCGCCGGAGCCTCCGACCGGGTCCAGCAGGCCATGGACGCCGTGCTGGAAATCCGGCTGGCGCAGCGCCGCGCGGCGGCCGCCGCCTCGGCGGAAGCCTAGCCGGGCCTCCGCCGGCGCCGGGGTTGCGTCCCGGCGGGCCGGGCCTCCGCCGGCCCCGGCTAGGCGAAGGTCCGGCCGGTGAGCTTTTCGTACGCCTCCACGTAGCGGCTGCGGGTACGGGCGACGACGTCGGCCGGCAGCGCGGGCGGAGGAGTGTCGGAGGACTTGTCCCAGCCCGATTCGGGCGAGGTCAGCCAGTCCCGGACGTACTGCTTGTCATAGGAGGGCTGCGCCCTGCCGGGTTCATACGTGCCGGCATCCCAGAACCGGGAGGAGTCCGGGGTGAGCACCTCATCGCCCAGGGTGATCACCCCGTTGGCGACGTCGAAGCCGAACTCCACTTTGGTGTCGGCCAGGATGATGCCGCGGCCGCGGGCGATTTCCTCGGCCTTCGTGTAGATCTCCAGGGTGAGTTCGCGCAGGCGGGCGGCGATGTCCTCGCCGACCATGCCGACGACGGCGTCATAGGTGATGTTCTCGTCGTGCTCGCCCACCTCGGCCTTCGCCGAGGGGGTGAAGATCGCCTCGGCGAGCCGGGACCCGTCCACCAGGCCTTCCGGCAGCGGGATCCTGCACACGGTGCCGGACTCCCGGTATTCGGCCAGGCCGGAACCGGTGAGGTAGCCGCGGGCGATGCATTCGACCGGGAACATGTCCAGCTTCTTGCAGATCATCGCGCGGCCTTCCACCGCGGCGGGAACCCCGCCGTCGACCGTGGACGCGAGCACATGGTGCTCCACGCCCAGCTGCTCGAACCACCACAGGCTCAGCTGGGTGAGGATGCGGCCCTTGTCCGGGATTTCGCTGGCCAGGACGTGGTCATAGGCGCTGATCCGGTCGCTGGCCACCACCAGGACACACTCGTGGCCCATCCGCTCGGTAATAGTCTCATCCACCGGAACGTACAGGTCACGAACCTTGCCGGAGTACACGTGCGTCCAGCCCGGCAGGTCCAGGGTCGCGGTGTCCAGGCCGCCCCTAGGCGCAGACGAGGTGGGTCCTGTGGCTTCCGGGCGGGAGGAATCGGGCGTGGTCATGCTCATGCCTTCGCTTTCGTGGCCGCCGGGGCGCCGGGCGTCGTGACCTTGATCTCGCCGCGGGCGGCCTTGCCGCCGATGTCGGTGCGGAACTGGCTGCCCTCCAGCTGGACCAGCTCGACGCCGTCGTACGCCCGTTCCCGGGCCTCGACGAGATCGGTTCCCAGCGCCACCACGGCGAGCACGCGCCCGCCGGCGGACACCACCTTGCCCTCGGCGTCGAGCTTGGTGCCGGCATGGATGACGTGGACGCCCTCGATCTGCTCGACTTTCTTGAGCCCGCGGATCCGGTCCCCTGTGCGCGGCGTTCCTGGGTAGTTTTCGGCGGCGACGACGACGGCGACGGCAGACTCCTTGGACCAGCGCAGCGGCTGGACCTTGTCCAGTTCGCCCTTGGCGGCCGCCATCAACAGGCCGCCGAGAGGCGTCTTGAGCCGGGCCAGGACGGCCTGGGTTTCCGGGTCGCCGAAGCGGACGTTGAATTCGATGACGCGGGTTCCGCGCGAGGTCAGTGCCAGGCCGACGAAGAGCACGCCGACGAACGGCGTGCCGCGGTGGGCCATCTGGTTGACCGTGGGCTGGGCGACGCGGTCGAGGACCTCCTGGACGAGGCCTTCGGGGGCCCAGTCCAGCGGGGTGTAGGCACCCATGCCGCCGGTGTTCGGGCCTTCATCGTTGTCGAAGATGCGCTTGAAGTCCTGGGCCGGGGACAGCGCCACCGTGTCGCGGCCGTCGCAGAGCACGAACACGGAGACCTCGGGGCCGTCGAGGAATTCCTCGATCACCACGGTGCCGCCGGCGTCAAAGCAGCTCTGCGCGTGCGCCAGGGCCTCGTCGCGGCTGTTCGTGACGACCACGCCCTTGCCCGCGGCCAGGCCGTCGTCCTTCACCACGTAGGGGGCGCCGAAGATGTCGAGCGCGTCGGCGGCTTCCTCGGCATTTCCGGCCACGCGGGCCATGGCGGTGGGAACACCGGCCTCGGCCATGACTTCCTTGGCGAAGGCCTTGGAGGCTTCCAGCTGGGCGGCGGCCTTGCCGGGACCGAACACCGGGATCCCGGCGGCGCGGACGGCGTCGGACACTCCGGAGGCGAGGGGCGCCTCGGGACCCACCACCACGAGATCGACCGTCAGCTTCGTGGCCAGGGCCGCGACGGCGTCGGGGTCGTTCGCGTCGATGGCGTGTGTGGGGACCAGCTTGCTGATGCCGGCGTTGCCCGGGGCCGCGTGGACCTCGGAAACGTTGGGGTCTGCGAGCAGGGATCGGACAATGGCGTGTTCGCGGCCGCCGGGGCCGATGACAAGTACCTTCACAGTTCCCAAGGGTACTTTGTGGACCGGGCAGGCTCCTAAGCTGTGTCTGCCGCTGGACATGCCCACTCTTCAGCGCCCGCGAACGCGGGGCATGCCCAGTCCTGGCCGCAGGCACGCGACATGCCCACTCTTCAGCGCCCGCGGACGCGGGACATGCCCAGTCCTGGCCGCAGGCACTGGACATAATGCCACCATGTCCATCCCTGCGCGCGAGGGGAGGGCATGTCCCGCGGGGCGGGGACAATCCGCGGGGCGTCCGGCTACGAACACCCTGTATGAAGAAGCCCACGCAGAAGCACTCCAGGCAGCAGACCCCACAGCGGCTCGCCGGTCCCACCGCCCTGGCCGCACTGGCCGGCGTGGCCGCGGCCGCCGTCGTCCTGTCCGTTGCCGAGTTGATCGGCGCCTTCTTCACGGCGCGGGCGATGCCGCTGATCGCCCTTGGCTCGACCTTCATCGACTTCACGCCGCCGTGGATGAAGGACTTCGCGATCGCCACCTTCGGCACCAACGACAAGGCCGCCCTCTTCGCCGGCATGGCGGTGACCATCCTGCTGCTCGCCTGTGTACTGGGCGTGGTGGCCTACCGCAAGTGGGCCCTCGGGGTGGCCGGAGTGCTGCTGATGGGCGCGGTGATCGTCGCCAGTGTGGTGACCCGGGCCAGCGTCAAGCCGGTGGACGCGATTCCGTCGCTGCTCGGCACCGCCGCCGGGCTGATCGTGCTGCGGCTCCTGATCACGCGTCTGTGGCGGATGAGCGCATGGCCGGACACGGCCTCGGATGTCGCCGCCAAGGAACCCGAACGGCCCGCCACGAGCCGGCGCGCCTTCTTCGCCGCGACCGGCCTGACGGCGGCCGCCTCCGCGATTGCCGCGACCGGCGGCCGGCTGCTCAGCGCGGCCCGCAGCAACGTGGCCCAGGCCCGCGGGTCCCTGCAGCTGCCCGCCCCGGCGAAGGCCGCGCCGGCCGTGCCCGCCGGCGTGCAGTCCAAGGCCCCCGGCGTCACACCATGGCTGACGCCGAACAAGGACTTCTATCGGATCGACACCGCCCTGAGCGTGCCGGAGATCGACGCCCAGGACTGGGAACTGCGCGTCCACGGCCTGGTGGAGCGGGAGGTCCGGCTATCCTTCCAGGACCTGCTCGACGCAAAGCTGATCGAATCCCACGTCAGCCTGACCTGCGTCTCCAACCCGGTCGGCGGATACCTTGCCGGCAACGCCAAGTGGCTGGGCATGCCCCTCCGTGAAGTGCTCAAGATGGCCCGCCCCAAGGACGGCGCGGACATGGTGCTCTCCACCTCCATCGACGGCTTCAGCGCCTCCACCCCGCTGGAGGTGCTGACGGATGACCGCGACGCCATGCTCGCCATCGGCATGAACGGCGAGGCCCTCCCCCTCGAACACGGCTACCCGGTGCGCATGGTGGTTCCCGGGCTGTACGGCTTCGTCTCCGCCACCAAATGGGTGGTGGACCTCGAAGTCACCCGCTTTGCCGACAGCAGAGCGTACTGGACCCAGCGCGGCTGGTCCGAACGCGGCCCGATTAAGACCATGGCCCGCGTCGAGGTCCCCAAGTCCTTCGCCAAGGTCCCAGCCGGGCGCGTGGCGATCGGCGGTACGGCCTGGGCCCAGACCCGCGGAATCACCAAGGTCGAGGTGCAGATCGACAACGGCCCCTGGACCGCGGCCACCCTCTCCGACGAGGCTTCCCTCATCACGTGGCGGCAGTGGTCCTTCGACTGGGACGCCACCCCGGGCCCGCACTACATCAAGGCCCGCGCCACGGACGGTACCGGCGAACTCCAGACGGACAAGCGCGCGGATCCGGTACCCGACGGCGCCTCCGGCTGGCAGTCGGTGATGGTGACCGTGGAATAACCGGGGTATCCCCCTGAGGCACCTTAGACTGGCCATATGCCCCTGAATCCGCATGCCACCTTCACAGTCGATTCCGCCGTTGAACTGGCAGTCGTTGAACGCAGTGGCTTCGTCGAGTCCCGCCACATCGGCTCCGCCGTGGTGATGGCTGCGGACGGCACTGTCGTCACCGAACTGGGCGACATCACCACTCCCATCTTCGCCCGGTCCACTCTGAAGCCGTTGCAGGCCCTCGCCGCCATGCAGTCCGGCGTGCCCCTGCGCGGCGCCCAGGTGGCGATCGCCTGCGGCAGCCACTTCGGCTCGCTGGACCACATGGATGTCGTCGAGGGCATGCTGAAGGCCGCCGGGGTCAAGGAAGAGCAGCTGCAGTGCCCCGCCGACTGGCCGCAGGACGAGACCGCACGGAACTGGCTGGTCCACTCCGAGCGCGGCAAGTCGCGGCTGGCTTTCAACTGCTCCGGCAAGCATGCCGC
The DNA here is from genome assembly GCF_054059215.1 of Arthrobacter sp. UYCu723. Lineage (NCBI taxonomy): Bacteria > Bacillati > Actinomycetota > Actinomycetes > Micrococcales > Micrococcaceae > Arthrobacter > Arthrobacter sp. UYCu723. Next base: position 2,362,986 of record NZ_JBSSBW010000001.1, on the reverse strand, counting down.
GTTCCTCTGGGCCTGCACGGAGAACGGCTGGGACACCCACAGCTACCTTGAGCCGAACCACCCCCTGCAGCAGCGGATCCGTTCCGTGATCGAGGAGTACTGCGGCGAAAGCATCGCCCATCTCGGCATTGACGGTTGCGGCGCCCCGGTGGCCGCCGTCTCGCTGACCGGACTGGCCCGGGCGTTCTCGAGACTGGCCAAGGCCCCCGGGGACAAGAACTCCAACGCCCGCGCCGCCACCATCGCCACCTCCATGCTGGACTACCCGTGGGCGGTGCAGGGCCGCGGCGGGTGCAACACCATCGTCATGGACGAGCTCGGCATCCTCGCGAAGATCGGCGCCGAGGGCGTACTGGTGATGGCCACCCGCCAGGGCGTCTCCGTCGCCATCAAGGTCCTCGACGGCAACATCCGGGCCACGACGCTCGTGGGCCTGACCCTGCTTGCGGCCTCCGGCGCCGTCGAGATCCCCGAGGTCTCCAGTGTGCTGGACAAGGTGGTCGAGCCCGTGCTCGGCGGGGGCCGGCCGGTGGGCAAGATCCGCCTGGGCCGCGCCGTCTCGGCCCTCCTGGACTAGGCGCGGCATGGCTGTTGCGCGACGCCGGATCCCGGTAGAGGACGGCCGCTCGGCGCTGGCCGCCTGGCTGCAAGCCAACACCGGCCCTGCCTCTCCGGACCCAGCCTCTCCGGACCCTGTCTCTGCGAGCGCCGCCGTCTCCCGCAGCACGCTCGCGACGGCGGTGCGCTACTCCCTGGAGGAAGTCACGGCCCGGGCACCCGGCAACTCCGTGGAAGTCCGCGTCCCGCCGTTCGGCGTGACGCAGTGTGTGGAGGGCCCGCGCCATACCCGCGGCACGCCCCCGAACGTCATCGAGTGCGACGCCGGCACCTGGCTGGCCATGGTCAGCGGACAGCTGAGCTGGGCGGACGCCGTCGCCGCCGGCCGCGTCGCCGCTTCCGGGCTCCGGGCCGACCTGTCCGGGCTGCTGCCGCTTTAGTCCGGGCTGCTGCCGCTTTAGTCCGGGCTGCTGCCGCTTTAGAGGGACAGGTCCGGAGGCACCGCAGCCTCCCGCCTCAGCCGCGCCCGATGAACGGCATTCCCGCTGCGGTGATCACCACGGACCCTACACTGGCCGACGCCGGCATCCCGGCCATCAGCAGCACGGCACGGGCGGCGTCGTCCACCGGGAACGTCGGCTCCGCGCGGCGGCTGCCGTCGGCCTGCATCGCACCGGACCCGACGCCGATCTCCTCCATGAGTTCCGTGGCAGCATTGCCGATGTCGATCTGCCCGCAGCTGATGCCGAAGCCGCGGCCGTCCAGTTCAATGCTCTTCGTCAGCCCGGTCATGGCGTGCTTGGTGACCGTGTACGCCACGGTCCGCGGCCGGGGTGAATGGGCAGCGATCGAGCCGTTGTTGATGATCCGCCCGCCTTGCGGGGACTGCGCCTTCATGGCCCGGAACGCCGCAGCCGCGCACAGCATGGAACCGGTGAGGTTCACGGCCACGGTCGCGTCCCAGTCCGCGAGGCTGATCTCGTCCACCGAGGCGGCGGGGCCAAACACCCCCGCGTTGTTGAACAGCACGTCCACCCGTTCCCAGCGTTGCAGGGCCGCGGCGAACAGCCGCTGGACGTCGTCGGCCACCGTGACGTCGCACGGAACGGCGAGGGCCTGGGCATGGCCCGCTGCGGTCTCCAGCAGCTGCGCCTCCCGGCGGCCGGCGAGGACCACCCGGTAGCCCTCGGCCAGCATCAGCCGGGCCACCGCCCTGCCGATCCCTGAGCCTGCGCCGGTGACGACCGCTACCCGGCCGAGCTGGTGTTGTCGTGTCATGCGGGACTCCTGGGTAACGGCGGGACGGTTCCCGGCAAGCGTATGCCGAGATGGCACGTCACGGCAGTATTCGGCACAAAACAATGCCGTGGGCTGTCATCTCACGGCGGGAGGCGGCGATAGGGTGTGGCCATGAGCGAGTTCGCGGACCCCGGCACCACCACCGCTGTGCTCCTCGCCGCCGGGGCGGGGACACGGCTGGGACTCGGGCCGAAGGCACTGTTGCCATTCCGCGGGCGCACCTTGGTGGAAGTGCTCGCCGACGTCCTGCTCGACGGCGGCTGCCGCGAGGTGGTTGTGGTGCTCGGCGCGGAGGCTGAGCGGGTGCTGGGCCGGACAGCTCTCGGCCGACACACCGTGGTGGTGAACCCGGCGTGGCAGGACGGGATGGGCGGCTCGTTCCGGCTGGGCGTGGACGCAGCCCGGCCGGGGGACCACGTGCTGGTGGCGCTGGTGGACCAGCCCGGCCTCACCCCCGCAACAGTGCGGGCCCTGCTTGCCGCGCACCGCCCAGGCCGGGTCACCGCCGCGGCCTACCCTGACGTATCGGGCACCCCCCGGCGCGGACACCCACTGCTGCTGGATGCCACCCTGCGCGCCCCGGCGGCGCAGGCAGCCACGGGCGACGCCGGTGCCCGCCATTTCCTGCACGCCCACCCCGCGCTGATCGACCTGGTGGAAATCCAATCCGGCGGCGCGGACCTGGACACCCCGGACCAGCTGGGGCTGCTGGGCTGACCGCGGCTACCCCTTCCAGCGTTGCCCGCTGGACCTGCCGACGCGGTATCCGGTCCAGAACGCGAGGATCAGGAGCCCCAGGCTGATCATCACGATTCCCGCCCACGTCTCCATCCCGATCAGCATCAGGCCCTGGACCTGGAAGGTCTGCTGGGAAAGCGGCGCATAGGCGAACCAGCCGAAGTTTTCCGCGCGCACCGGCAGAGTGATCAAAATCCGTCCCGCCAGGAGCAGCGCCACGGCAAGCAATGGCACCGCCAGCCGGGCAAAGAGCTTCCTCCGGGCAGGCCGCACGCCGTCATCCCCCACTGGATTCATGGACCCACTGTAGTGGCGGCCGGGGACAGCCGGGGCCTTGCATCCAAGAAGTAAAGTGAAGCATGGCAACCACCGCCGGTGAGGCTCTGCTGAGCTACCTCGGACAACAGCTCGCTGAACTGCGGCGGTATGCCCCCGGAGTACGGGAAAACCAGGCCGAATCCATCCACGAGATGCGCGTCGCGGCCCGCCGGATCCGCTCCCTGCTGGCCACCACCCGTAAACTTTTCGCTGCCGGCGACGCAGAGGACGTCCGGTCCGAGCTGCGCTGGCTCTCCGGAGCGCTGGGCGCTGCCCGTGACCCCGGCGTCGTCCAAGCCCGTCTCCGCGAACTGCTCGCCTCCGAGCCCGACGAGCTGACCTCGGGCCAGGCCGCCCAGCGCATCGACGAGGAACTGGATGCGGCAGCGGCGGCCGGGCATCAGGGCGCCCTCGAGGCACTCGGCAGCGAGCGCTATGACCGGCTGCTCCTCAGTCTCGGGACGCTGCTCGCCGCGGACCGGCTGTCGCAGAAGGCGTCCCGTCCCCCGCAGAGGACCTTCCGGAAGTTCGTTGCCAGGGAAACCGCCCGCCTGGCCCGTGCCGTGGCGGACCTTCCCCCGGCATCCCAGGGCCGCGCCCGGGACGCAGAGCTGCACGAGGTCCGCAAGGCGGCGAAGCGGCTTCGCTATTCCGCCGAACTGGCGGTCACCGTCGGCGGACGCCGGGCGGGAAAGCGGATCCGGAAGGCGGCCAAGGCGGCGCGCAGGATCCAAACCACCCTCGGGCTCCACCACGACAGCGTGGTGGCCCGGACCCTGCTGGCCGAGCTGGGCCTGCGCTCCCTGCCCAGCGGCGAGAACGGCTTCAGCTACGGCCGGCTGCACGCCAGGGAAGAGAGCCTGGCGGCCAGTTCGGAGGCGGAGTTCCTCAAGATCTGGAAGGACTTCCGTGGTTGAAGGCCGCTGACTATGACTTCCGGAAGCCGTTCAGTGTCCCTGGAGCGGGGTGTCGCTGCGGTGCACACCATCTTCATGCAGTTCCAGCGCGCTCATCACGAGGGCAAAGTGGCTGAACGCCTGGGGGGTATTGCCGAGCTGCCGCCCGTCCTCAACGCTCCACTCCTCGCTGAGGAGTCCCACGTCGTTGCGCAGCGCCAGCAGCCGCTCGAACAGTTCCTCGGCCTCGTGGTGCCGGCCCGCCCCCAGCAGCGCTTCCACCAGCCAGAAGGAGCAGGCGAGAAACACTCCTTCCCCGCCGGGCAGACCGTCATCGCTTTCTTCCGGCTTGTAACGGCGCAGGAAGCCGTCGTGCGTGAGTTCGTGCTGGACCGCCTCGATCGTTCCGACCACGCGCGGGTCATCCGGCGCCAGGAATCCCACCCGCGGGATCAGCAGCAGGCTGGCGTCGAGCTCGGGGCGCCCGTAGGACTGCACGAAAGTGTTGCGTTCGGCGTCGAAGCCCTTGTCCATCACCTCGGCGTGGATGGTGTCGCGCAGTTCCTCCCAGCGGTCCGCCGGGCCGGTCAGGCCGAAATCCCGGATGCCCTTGACCATGCGGTCCGCCGCCACCCACGCCATGACCTTTGAGTGGGTGAAGTGCCGCCGCGGTCCGCGCATCTCCCAGAGTCCGTTGTCCGGCTGGTCCCAGTTCTTCTCGAGATGCTCCATCAGTGCCACCTGGACGTCCCAGGATTCGTCCGTGTGTTTCAGGAGCGAGTTCCGGGTCAGCGACAGGCAGTCCAATACCTCACCCCAGACGTCCAGCTGCAGCTGGTCGGCCGCGCCGTTTCCTGTCCGCACCGGAGTTGAGTCCTCGTAGCCCCGCAGCCAGGGAAGCTCTGCCTCCGGCAGCCTGCGCTCGCCGTGGATTCCGTACATGATCTGCAGGTCAGCAGGGTCTCCGGCCACGGCCCGCAGCAGCCAGTCCCGCCAGGAGGCGGCCTCCTCCGTATAGCCGGCGGCCAGCAACGCCTGGAGTGTCAGGGTGGCGTCGCGGAGCCAGCAGAAACGGTAGTCCCAGTTGCGCGTGCCGCCCAGCTCTTCCGGTAGGGACGTTGTCACGGCCGCCACGATCCCGCCGGTCGGTGCGAAAGTCAGTGCCTTCAGGGTGATCAGCGAGCGCTGGACGGCCTCGCGGTAAATGCCGGTGACCGTGCACTTGGCGGACCAGCGCTGCCAGAAGGAATCAGTGGATGCGAGGACTGCCTCGGGGTTCACGGCGCGCGGGCGGTACAGGTGGCTCGGCGTCCAAGTCAGCACGAACGGCACCCGCTCCCCGGCCTTGACGGTGAAGTCGCTGATGGTGTGCAGCCGTTCGCCCCGCAGCGGCGCCTTCGTCACGAGGTACGCGGCATCGGGTCCGGCCACCGCGTGGATCCCGTGCTCGTCATGGCGGACCCAGGGAACGATGTGCCCGTAGTCGAAGCGCAGCGCCAGCTCGCCGCGCATCCGGACTGTACCGCTGACCCCCACCACGATCCGCACGATGTCCGCCACCTCGTCGCGCGGCGGCATGAAGTCGATGACCTTGACCGTGCCGGTGGGCGTCTCCCACTCGCTTTCCAGGATCAGCGTGCCCTCGCGGTAGTGCCGCCGCGTGCATTCACCGCCGCCCTCCGGAGCCAGCAGCCAGCGACCCGCCTCCGGTGTGTCCAGCAGGGCGTTGAAGCAGGCCGGAGAGTCGAAGCGCGGCAGGCACAGCCAATCGATGGAGCCTTCGGTGCTGATCAGGGCCGCGGTGTGGAGATCGCCGACCATTGCATAATCCTCGATGCGTGCCATGGGTCTTACATTGCCACACCCGGGGCAGACCAGGCCGAGCCTGCCGGGACTAGGATCCGAACATGCCGAACTCAGGAACCGGGCGGGATGAGGGAGCGGGAGGTCAGGAACGAGTGGCAATCGGGCCGGGGGCTCTTCACGTCGGAACCAGCGGCTGGAGCTATGACCACTGGGAGGGTGTGCTTTACCCGCCCGGACTGCCGGCCCGGGACCGGCTGGCACACTACACTGACCGGTTCAGCACGGTGGAACTGAACGCAAGCTTCTACCGCTGGCCGCGAGAGGCTTCCTTCGCCAGCTGGCGCCGCCGGCTGCCGGAGGGATTTCTCCTGTCTGTGAAGGCCCCGCGCGGCCTGACCCACGGCAGGAAGCTCTACTCCCCCGAGGTCTGGGTGGAGCGGATCATCCGCTGCTGGCATGAGCTGGCGGACAAGCGGGCCGTGCTGCTGGTCCAGCTGCCGCCGGATTTCGCCCGTGACGACGCCCGGCTGGACTACTTCCTGACCGCGATGCCGGAGTGGATCCGGATCGCAGTGGAGCTCCGCCATCCCAGCTGGGACCATGCCGAGGTCTATGCCCTGCTGGAACGACACCGGGCCGCCTACTGCGTGATGAGCGGCGCCGGACTCCCCTGCATCCTCCGTGCCACCGCACCGTTCGTCTATGTACGGCTGCACGGGCCGGATCAGGAGCATCTCTACGGCGGATCGTATTCTGACGATGACCTGCGCTGGTGGGCGGACCGGGTCAGCGAATGGCGGGCCGCCGGGAAGGACGTCTTCATGTATTTCAACAACGACGGCGCCGGCAACGCCGTGCGCAACGCCGCCACGTTGCGTGTGATGCTGGGCGACGCCTGAACCGGTGTCGCTGACGCAGGCCGTTCGCCGGCGGTCCGCTGTGGGAGAGTGGAGGCATGGAATTGGCGTCGCAGCACACACCCCAGCAGCCACCTGTCACCGGCAACAAAGCCTTCCGGCTGGCCCATCGGGTCTCGGACACCGTCACCGGACTGCGGCTGAAGGCGGCCAGACGCTGGCACTTCATTCCGCAGACCATCGCCTACCAAGGCTACGGCTCCACAAGCTGGGTCCGGGTACTCGGCCGGGTGGTGCTCACGAGCAAGCCGACGCCCGGCAGCCGGACGGAGCAGGCGGCCCAGAACGGCAACCAGAACATCCGCGGCTGGCGAGCGTTCACGAGCGTCCCGATCCAGTTCACCGAGGTGGAAATCGAGATCGGCGGGGTGACTGCGCGGGTGCACGCGGACCGCGGCGGGCTCGTGGACACGGTCGTACAGGTGTCCCTCGAGCCGGGCTGGCACACGGCGGAGCTCCGCTCTGAAGGAACCGAGCCCGTGCACATTAAAGTCTTCGTCATCTCCCCCGACACCGCGCTGGGGATTGTCTCGGATATCGACGACACGATCATGGTCACGGCGCTCCCCCGGCCCTTCCTGGCACTGTGGAACACCTTCGTCCTGAACGAGCGTGCCCGGATGGCGACGCCCGGCATGGCGGTGCTGATGGACCGGCTCCTGGTGGAGCACCCGAACGCGCCGGTGATCTATCTGTCCACCGGTCCGTGGAACGCCGCTCCGACCCTGGCCCGCTTTATCTCCCGGAACATGTACCCGCCGGGCGCCCTGCTGCTCACCGACTGGGGACTGACCAACGACCGCTGGTTCCGCAGCGGCCAGGAGCACAAGCGACGGAACCTGGAACTGCTGGCGGAGGAGTTCCCGAACATGCGCTGGCTGCTCTTCGGCGACAACGGCCAGCACGACGAGGCCATCTACTCACACTTCGCACGGCAGCACGGAGACCGTGTGGCCGCGATCGGCATCCGGCAACTGTCAACCGGCGAAGCCGTGCTGGCCGGCGGCCACTCGGAAACCGGGGACCACACCGACTCGTCCGTCCCGTGGATCTACTCTCCCGACGGCGCCGGCATGGCAAAGGGACTGCACGACCTGAAGCTGCTCTAGCCCACTGGGTGCGGGCGCTCGACGTCGGGAGCCTGCGCCGGAAGTCCGGCGCCGAAAGCCTCGGGAACCTCGGGGGCGGCGTCCCTGTTCCGGGCCGCGAGCAGCTCCTGGAGCCAGTAGAACGAGGCCTTGGGGGTGCGGACCTGAGTGTCAATGTCGACGCGCACGAGACCGAACTGCTGTTTGTAGCCACCGGACCACTCAAAATTGTCCACGAATGACCACACGTAGTAGCCGCGCAGATCGATCGACTCCGCAGCACCACCCGGCGAGGTGGCTTCGACGGCAGTCCCGATGTGGTCTGCCAAGTACCGCAGCCGCCGCTCGTCGGGGATGATCGTGCGGTTTGCGGCCGCGTCGCGGACCACCACATCCTCGAAACTTGCCCCACCCTCGGTGATATAGACCGGCGGCAGGGTCGGGTAGCGTTCTGCCATCTCGGCCAGCGCCACGGACATGTATTCCGGTTTGATCGGCCAGCCATACGCGGTGGTCTCGGTGTCGTGGAACGGGGCGATGTGGAATGGGGCGCCCGGGGTCCCGCTGAGATCGTCGCCCATCGCCTCGGCCATGCCCGCAGGCACAGTGCCGTCGCCGGGTCCGGACCCCACGCGCGTCGGCATGTAGTAGTTCAGTCCGTAGAAATCCAAGGGCTGGGAGATGAGCTCCATGTCCTCGCTGGACGGGCTGAAGTCCGGGGAGAAAAAGGTGGCCGCACGGATGACCTCCGGGTACTTCCCGAGCAGCACCGGGTCTGCGTACAGCCGGTTCTGGGCAATATCCATGAGTCCGGTGCTGACCTTGTCCAGCGGGTTGGCAGAAGCCGGGACCATCGGGGAATAGACGTTCGCAATGCCGATTTCGCCGGTCACGTTTGCCGCGCGGAGCGCCTGCATGGACAGTCCGTGGCCCAGCAACTGGTGGTGCACGCTCGGCAGGGCCTTGAGCATGAGCGATTGCCCGGGCGCATGCACGCCCAGGGCATAGCCGTTCGTGGTGAGGGTGGCCGGTTCGTTGACGGTGACCCAACGGACCACCCGGTCGCCGTAGGCGGCGGCGGCGATAGCGGCGAACTCGCCCAGCCGGTAGGCCGTGTCGCGGTTCATCCAGCCGCCCGTCTCATCCAGCGGCAGCGGGGTGTCCCAGTGGTACAGCGTGGCCATGGGACTGATCCCGTTGGCCAGCAGCAGGTCGATCAGCCGGTCATAGAAGTCCAGGCCCGCGGGATTAACCGGTCCGCTGCCGCCGGGCTGGATGCGGGACCAAGACAGCGAGAAACGGTAGGAGTCGATCCCGAGTTCCTTCATCAGTGCCACGTCCTCCGGCATCCGGTGATAGTGGTCGCAGGAGACGGCGGGGCTTTGGTCCTCCACGATCGCACCGGGTTTCGCCGCGAAGACGTCCCAGCCCGAGGGACCCCGCCCGTCCTCGTCCAGTGCGCCCTCGATCTGGAACGCGGAGGTTGCAACCCCCAGGGTGAAACGGGGCGGAAGGAGCGTGGCCAGGTCCCTGGCGGAAGCGTTCATCGGCGGAGTCCCTTGTGTAGTTTCAGACAGTTGATTGATTTTAGTCCTGGCCGCCCAGTTCCCCGAGGTCGATCCTGTCCAACCGGACAACGACAAGTTGCGGCGAACGGTCATGGTGCGGGGTCCAGAAAAAGGTTTCCGGGTCCGTTCCGGCGAGAGCCTCACGCTCCTCCGTCCTGACCGTGAGCACCCCGTGTTCCCAGATTCGGGCCATGAGGGTGGCGGCGAACCAGGCGGGCCTGCCCCAGCTCAGCCGCTCCACCGCGCCTGGCAGGGCCAGGGCCTCAGCGCGGACGTCATCTTCGGTGGCCATGGCCCACTGTGGCACCGCCTACGCCGCCCGGGCAAGGGCCGCTAGTCCCGGCTGGTGTCGGCCTTCGAGAGGGTTCCGGTGACGCGCTCGCCGGTGATCCGGGCGGTACGCCAGGTGTCCAGGGCAATGACTGCCCCCAGCACCACGAAAGACATGGACAGCGAGGCCAGCGCGTCGGTAGTCCAGTGGTAGCCCAGATAGAGCCGGCTGACCGACGCGAAAAAGATCCCGATTCCGGCGACCACAAAACCAGCGACGGCGGCCTTGGGGTTCTGCCGCCGGGAGAAGATGAGAAATGTGGTGACGAGCAGGAAGTCGCAGGCCCCGAGGACATGCCCGGACGGGAAGGAGAAGGTGGAGTCGGCACCGAAGAGCATCAGGTCCACCGGAGGACGCTGCCGGCCTACCCTCTGGCCTATGAGTTGCGCCAGGAGCACACCGGTCAGCATCGCACCTGCGAGCAGCAGCGGCCGCCAGGCGTGCCTGGCCAGCAGTCCCCAGGCCACGGTCACCACCAGAATGATGATCGGCAGGCCAATCGGACCGAAGATGACCGCAAGGATGATCATGATGGTGGTCAGCGGCCCGGAGCGCAGGGTCAGCAGCCAGGACCGCACGGGTTCGTCCAGGGAGCTGAGGCCGCCGTTCTGGAGCACGCCGGCCAGGAGGACGACGAACAGCACGGAACCGACGATCATGAGGCCGACGGCGGTCCGGTAGAGATTCCTCCGTGCAGGCTCGCTCATGAAGCGTTCCTCCACGATGAACTTGTCGTGGAAAACCCGCCACCGGCCCGGCGACTTCCCCGTTTGTTCCTCGGTCATGTTCCGTATTCCGCCTCCGCGATGTGTTAAGACGTTCCCTGCTGAGATTATCGCGGTTCCGCCGATTGTGCGGCGCCGGTCCGCAGGACATCCTCCCAGAAGCCTGAAGCCATGGGTGTCATGAATGAACTGATCAATCCGGCTGTCGTCGGCTCGCTCCGGCGCGTACTCACCGCGGCGTCACCGGTAGACGGCTGGCCACAACTGGCCGAGGCCGCCGGGCGGCTGGACGGGCTGAGCCTGAGGGAACGGACCGACGTCGTCAGCCTCGCCCTCCTGGCGGATCTTCCGCTGGACTATGCGACAGCGGCCGCCACCTTCCGCCGCGCCGCGGAACACACGGAGTTCACCGGCTGGATGATCTGGCCCGTCACCGAGGCGGCGGTCACGCGCGCCCTGTGTTCCGGGACGCCGGGCGACTTCGAGGACTGCCTCCGGCTGCTCGCCGAACTGACGCCGCGGCTCACCGCGGAATTCGCGATCCGTCGGCTCCTCGCCGCCGACCTGGACCGGGCGCTGGCCGTGGTCCAGGGCTGGACGACCCATCCGGACTGGCACGTCCGCCGTCTCGCCAGCGAAGGAACCCGGCCCTACCTGCCGTGGGCGGTCCGCGTTCCTGAAATCTCCGCCCGGGCCGCCGCCACCCTGCCCATTCTTGACGCCCTGTACCGGGACCCGCAGGAGTACGTCCGGCGCTCGGTCTCCAACCACCTCAACGATCTGGCCCGCCACGCTCCGGATCGCGTGGTGGCCACCTCGGCCGCCTGGCTGGGCGCGCCGGACGCCAACACGCCGCGGGTGGTCCGGCACGGCCTGCGCACCCTGCTCAAGAATGCCCATCCCGGCGCTCTTGCCCTGCTGGGATTCGCGCCGGCGTCGCTCGCGGTGACCCCGGCCCGGCTGGACCGCACCGCCGTCGAACTGCCCGGCGAGCTGGGTTTTGAGTTTGAGATCACGAACACCGGCCCCGCGGAGACCCGGCTGGCGCTGGATTACGTCGTGCATTTCAGAAAGGCGAACGGCACCCTCGCGGAGAAGGTGTTCAAGCGTGCAACACCGGTCCTCGGACCCGGCGAGTGCAGGAAATTCTCGAAGCGCCACGCGTTCCGCCAGATGACCACCCGGGTCCACCACGCCGGGAACCATGTACTGGAACTGCAGATCAACGGGGTCCGCTACCCGGCGGGAAGCTTCACAATCCTGACCTAAATCCTGCCCCTGCCGTGTCTTACCGAATGATGAGCTAGATGGGGAACAACGTCGTCGAGGCACAGCATCGTTTGTGTCCACGAGCATCTCTCGCCCTGCCCCGAGTGACCCCGGGTGAGCAGCCTCACGATCGGGACCCGGGCCGCAATGGAGCTGCAGGTCAACCGGATTTTTGGTCCGCACAGGCTCTGTTCTGACACCGCGTGGTGATTTGACGCGTCAATAAATATGACGTTAGTGTTCCTGGAACCATGGGGGCCGACTAGAAGTACTCCACGAAAGACAGTGCGATGACCACCATTACCGAGTCCATTGAGATCCAAGTCGACAACCGGCATGTCCTGGACGAACGGCTCAACGAGGCTGAGCAGGGACTGCAGCAGCTCGCCATAATCACGGGCACGCACGGCATCCTGCTCACGCGGCACAGGCCCGGCCACTACACCGCCGCGCTCTCCGAAGAGGTCCCCTTCGGCATGACCCAGGAACTCGTTCGCTGAGCCACCTGAAAACGGGGCGCTGAGAACGGCCTCAAGAGAGCCAGGTCCCGGGCGGCAGAGCATCGACTCGCCGCCCGGGACCTTTTTGGCGTTTCAGGGGACGGTTACCAGTCGTGGACCGTTCCGTCGACGAGGCGGTTGTAGGGCAGGTAGGCCTGCTGGTAGGGGTAGGCCGCGGCGGCTTGCTCGTTGAACTCGACGCCGATGCCGGGCGCCTCCCCCGGGTGCAGGTAGCCGTCGACGAAGGTCATGGACTGCTCGAAGACCTCGTTGGTGGCGTCCGAGTGCTGCATGTATTCCTGGATCCCGTAGTTGTGGATCGCCAGGCCCACGTGCAGCTGCGCGGCGAAGCCCACCGGGGAGATGTCCGTGGGCCCGTGGAAGCCGGACTTGATCTGGTACTGCGCGGCGAAGTCCATCACCTTCTTCAGCGGCGAGATCCCGCCGAAGTGCGTCGACGCGGCCCGGACGTAGTCGATCAGCTGTTCCTTGATCAGGGTCTGGTAGTCGAACACGGTGTTGAAGATCTCCCCGATCGCCAGCGGCGTGGTGGTGTGCTGGCGGACCAGGCGCAGCGCCTCCTGGTTCTCCGCCGGGGTGCAGTCCTCCAGCCAGAACAGGTCATAGGGCTCCAGGGCCTTGCCCAGCTTCGCGGCCTGGATCGGGGTCATCCGGTGGTGCCCGTCGTGCAGCAAAGGCAGCTCCGGGCCGAACTCGTTCCGGACCGCCTCAAACACGGTGGGCAGGTGCCGCAGGTAGGCCCGGGTGTCCCAGTCCTCCTCCGCCGGGAACGCGCCCCGGCCGGCCGGCTCGTAGTCGTAGCGCTCCCCCGAGGCCTGCGCCTGCGCCGCGACCCCGTAGACGGCCTTGATCCCCGGCACCGCGGTCTGGATCCGGACCGACTTGTAGCCCAGCTCCAGGTGCTCGCGCACGGAATCGAACAGCGAGGGCAGATCCGCCCCCGAGGCGTGGCCGTACGCGCGCAGCCCGTTCCGGGACGCCCCGCCCAGCAGCTGGTAGACCGGCATCCCCGCGACCTTCCCCTTGATGTCCCACAGCGCCATGTCGACCGCCGCGATCGCGGCCATCGTGACCGGACCCCGCCGCCAGTAGGAGCTGCGGTAGAGGAACTGCCAGGTGTCCTCGATCCGGTGCGGGTCCTTCCCGATCAGCAGCTGCGCGACGTGCTCCTTCAGGTACGCGGCGACGGCCAGCTCCCGGCCGTTCAGGGTCGCATCCCCGATCCCGGTGACGCCGTCCTCGGTGGTGATGCGCAGGGTGACGAAGTTACGGGACGGGCTGGTCACGAAGACTTCCGCGGCAGTAATTTTCACAGCTGGTCCAGGCTTTCTGTGTTGGTCTTAATTAGGGTGGATGGCGGATGGTTGGGTGCAGTGGTGGTCTCTAGCGCTGGGTGCTTCCACCCGGCGTCGTTCCGAGCAGGGCCAGCTCGTCCCTCCGGGGCAGGCCCTCCCAATCCCCGGCGGTGCTGACAGCGAAGGCTCCCGCAAGGGCGCCGCGCTGCAGGCGCCCGGCAACATCCGCGCCGTCGAGCAGTGCGGAAAGGTAGCCGGCGGTGAAGGCATCCCCGGCCCCCACGGTATCGATGCTGGTCACGGGTACGGCGGGCGCTTCCCAGCGCCCGTCGGCCGTGTGGACGCCGGCGCCAGCGGCGCCGCGCTTGACCACAACCTCGCTGACGCCGCGGTCCAGAAGTTCGGCAGCCATCGCCGTTTCGCCGGCGTCAGGGTCCCGGGAGCCGTCCGGCGCCGAGGCTACCAGCCCGAGTTCGTCGTCGGAGGCGACCAGGATGCTGGCGTGCCGCGCCAGCGGAGTGAGAACGGCGCGGGCCTCCTCCCGGGACCAGAGCTTGCTGCGGTAGTTGACGTCGAGCGAGACCACCATGCCTTCGCCGGCGGCGCGCTCGGCCGCGTATGCCGGTCAGGTGCAGGACCCGGGGACCCGCTGTGAGGGCACGGTCCACGTCCTCCCAGCCCAGCGTGGATCCGGCGGAACCTGCGCGGTAGTAGAAGGCGCGTGTGACATCGGCCGTGCGCTGTTCAAGGAACATCACCCCGGTGCTGCGGGTGGTGTCCTCGCGGTGTTGCACTTCGATGCCTTCGGAGCGGAGCTGGCGCAGGATGAACTGGCCGTGCGGGTCGGCACCCACCACGCCGGCCCAGCTGACCCGGTGGCCGAGCCGGGCGACGCCGACGGCCACATTCGATTCCGCCCCCGCCACGTGCATGGTTAGGCCGCCGCCGGCGGACAACGGACCGGCCGAGCGCAGCGAGACCATGGATTCGCCGAGGGTTAGAAGGTCAATGGCCTGCGGGACAGACGCTGGGTCAGCAGGGTTCGTCACCGCAGGCTCGCCCCGGCCATCCGGCGGTCGTAGTCCGCGGCCAGGGCCACGAAGCCTCGGGCCCGCTCCCGCATCGCGGCCAGCTCACCGCCCGAACCTGCGTCGCCGAACAGCGGCCCGCCGAGACCGACGGCGATGGCTCCGGCTTCCCAGTAGGCCGTCGCCTCGTCCAGCCCCACGCCGCCCACCGCGATGAAGGGGATGCCGGGAAAGGGATCCCGCAGCGCCCTGAGATAACCCGGGCCGCCGATGGAGGCCGGGAAGAGCTTGACCGCGGTGGCGCCCCGGTTCATGGCCTCGTAGGCCTCGCTCGGGGTCAGCGCCCCGGCCAGCACCGGAATGCCCAGGCGCGCCGATTCGTCGATGGACTGCGCCAGTGACGGAGTCACCATGAACTGCCCGCCGGCCTCGGCGACATGGTCCACGTCCTGGGCCGTCAGGACCGTTCCCGCGCCGACGAAACAGCCGGCGGGGGCCTGCGCGCGGACCTCGCGGATCGCCGCGAGGGCGCCCGGCGTCGTCAAAGCGATCTCGACAATGCGGAAGCCCTCCTCCATCGCGGCGAGGGCGGCGCGGGCGGCGGCGGGGCCATCCGTGCCGCGGACGATCGCCACGAGCCGGGTCTCCTGGATACCGGCCAGCAGGATGCCGGGGGTCACGGTGTTCTGCATGTTGGGCTGCTCCTTCATTGTGGTGTCCGTCTCAGTGCCCGCGATCCCGGCCGTCACCATTCCGCGAAGGCCCCGTCGGGGTGGCGCCAGACCGGACCGCGCCAGGCATGCCCGCGTTTGTCCGCGGCCCGGACCACGGCCTCGTCGATCTCGATGCCCAGACCCGGGCCGGTGAGCCGTTCGATGTGCCCGTCCACGAACTTCAGCGGGGACTTGTCCACCACGTAGTCCAGGACCTCGGCGCCCTGGTTGTAGTGGATGCCGATGCTCTGTTCCTGGATCAGGAAGTTGGGCGTCGCGAAGCCCACCTGCAGGCAGGCGGCCAGCGCCAGCGGACCCAGCGGGCAGTGCGGGGCGAGCTGAACCTCGTAAATTTCGGCCAGCGAGGCGATCTTGCGTACCTCGGTGATGCCGCCGGCGTGGGAGAGATCCGGCTGGGCGACGGCGATGCCGGCCTGCAGCGCGGGCAGGAATTCCTGCCGGCTGTAGAGCCGCTCGCCGGTGGAGACCGGCGTCGTCGTCGACGAGGTGAACTCGCGCAGCAGGTGCGTGTTCTCCGGAACCATGGGCTCTTCGAGGAAGAAGGGCCGGTACGGTTCCAGCAGCGGCGCCACGCGCCGGGCGTTGGCGAGGCTGAAGCGGCCGTGGAAGTCCACCGCAACGTCCCGGTGGTCCCCGAGGACCTCCCGGGCGGCAGCCACCCGGCGGACGACGCCGTCGAGCTCCGCCACGGAGGCGATGGGGCTCATCCGGCCGCTGGCGTTCATCTTGACGGCGGTGAGCCCGACCTCCAGCTGCGCGCTGATCTGGTCGGCCACCTCGTTGGGTTCGTCGCCGCCCACCCAGCCGTACATCCGGATCCGGTCCCGGACGTGGCCGCCCAGGAGCTGGTGCACGGGGGTGTTGAAGTGCTTGCCCGCGATGTCCCAGAGGGCCTGGTCCAGGCCGGAGACGGCGCTGGCGAGGATGGGGCCGCCGCGGTAGAAGGAGCCCTTGGTCATCACCTGCCAGTGGTCCTCGATCCGGAGCGCGTCGTTGCCGATCAGCAGCTCGGAGAGCTGGCCGACCGCGGTGCGCACCGTTTCGCTGCGGCCCTCGCAGCTCGCCTCGCCCCAGCCGACGATCCCGCTGTCCGTCTCGATGCGGACAAAGAGCCACCGCGGCGCGACGAGGAAGGTTTCGATCCTGCTGATGAGTGTCATTCGTGTGGCCTAGCCCTTGGTCGCGCCGGCGGTCATGCCGGAGACGATGTACTTCTGCGTGAAGAGCGCAATGATCATGATCGGGATGGTGACCACGGTGGCGGCCGCCATCAGTCCGCCCCAGTCGATGCTGGCGTAGGAGACGAAGTCGAAGATCGCGACCGGCAGGGTCTTGGTCTTGGAGCCGGAGAGCACCAGGGCGAACATGAAGTTGTTCCACGAGAAGATGAAGGACAGGATGCCGGCGGTGGCGATGCCGGCGACGGACAGCGGCAGAGTGATGCGGCGGAAGGCTCCGATCGGGGTGAGCCCGTCCACCTGGGCCGATTCCTCGAGCTCCAGCGGCATCGAATCGAAGTAGCTCATCATGATGTAGACGATCAGCGGCAGCGCGACGAACATGTGACTGAGGATCAGCACCTCGAAGCCGCCCACCATTCTCAGGTTGGAGAACACGTAGTACCAGGGCACCAGCAGGGAGACGCCCGGGATGACGCGGGCCATCAGGACCACGAGGGCCGAGCGGTGCATGGTGAAGCGGCTCATTGCGTAGGCCGCCGGGACGCCCAGAATCAGGGAAAGGACCGTCGAGACGAAGGCTACCCAGAAGCTGTTGAAGATGAAGATGAAGTAGTTGTTGCGCTGCAGCACGTTCGCGTAGTTCTCGGCCGTGGGCGTGAAGAGCAGCGCTTTGCCGGTGTCGTAGATGTCCACGTTGGTCTTGAAGGAGGCCAGCAGCATCCAGATCAGCGGGGCGATCAGGAACAGCACCACCGCCACCAGGGCGAGGACGCGGAACAGCTTGTAGGCGCGGGTGGCCAGCGGCTTACGGCGGCGCGAGGCCCGCTTGGTCCCGGCGGCGGAGCCGGTGTGTGTTTCGGTCAGGACGGTCATTTGCTTACCGCTTTCTTGCGCATGGTCAGCAGCCACATCGAGCCGATGATGATCATGAAGAACAGGATCAGCACCGCGGAGGACAGCCCGTACTGGTTGTAGTCGAAGCTCAGGCCGTAGGCGTAGACGTTGAGGGTCTCCACCTCGTGGAACGACCCGCCGCCCTTGCCCTTGGTGGCGTAGAGGATGTCGAAGGTCTTCAGGGCGTCGATGCCCCGGAGCAGAATGGCGACGATCACGGTCGGCATCATGAGGGGCAGCGTGATGAAGAAGAAGCGCTGGAAGGCGTTGGCGCCGTCCACCCGGGCCGCTTCGTCGGGTTCCTCGGAGAGGGAGGTCAGTCCGGCAAGCAGGATCAGCACCACCATCGGGGTCCACTGCCAGACGTCCATGAAGATCGTGGTGCCGAGGGCCGTGTCCTGGCCGGAGAGCCAGGGCTGGGCCGGGATGCCGATCATTCCGAGCAGCTGGTTGGCAAAGCCGATGTTGGGATCGAATATCAGCCGCCACATCATGCCGACGGCCACGGGGGTGGCGACCAGCGGCAGCAGGATGGCCACGCGGACCCACTTTTCGCCGCGGAAGGGGCGCCACAGCAGCAGCGCGATGCACATGCCGAGCACGACTTCGCAGACCAGCGCGACGCCGGTGAAGGACAGCGTGCGGCCGACGGCGGGCCAGAAGCGTTCCGCGTCGGAAAGGACCGTGGCGTAGTTCTGCAGGCCGACGAACTCTGAAGCGGCACGGACGGAGCCCTGCGAATCGGTGAGGCTCAGGTACAGGGTCCAGGCCAGCGGGAAGACGATCAGGACCGCGACGAAGATCATCGCGGGGGCCGCGAACAGCCACTTGCGGTGCCGGTTGGACCAGGCGGAGAAGTTCTCACGCGCTCCGGGAGGGCGGCCGGCGCTGCGGGCAGGCGCGTGGCCGGGAGGATTCAGTACAGACATGATTCACCTAAGGAGTTGGGGGTGAAGTGAAGAGCGGGCCGCGGCGGGACGGCAACAGGGCTGCCGTCCCGCCGGGCTGTTGAGTGGCGGGCTGTTGAGTGCTGGCGCGTAGCGCGCCAGGCGCGCTATTTCTTTTCGGTGTCCAGGAACGCCTGGAACGCCTCGTGGGCCGTGTCAGCAGCGGCGGACGCGTCAGCACCGGTGATGCTGGCAACGATCGGGCCGCCCACGATTTCGCGGGCCTTGCCTACGGTGACAACCTCGGGACGGTCATGCCCGACGCCGTTCTTGGCGCTGGCGGCAATGGCCTCGGCGAGGTCCTTCGGGTAAGTGGACGTTCCCTCGGCATCAGACCAGACGGAGGCGCGGGGTCCGGGGACACCGGCCTTCTGTGCTGCCAGGGTGCGTTCCTTGCTCGTGGCCCACTGGATGAACTTCCAGGCGTTGTCCTGGTTGCCCGAAGCCTGGTTCACGGCCAGGCCCCACGACGGGATGTTGTACGGCTTGGAACCTGCCGGGCCGGCGGGCAGGGCGGCGAAACCAACCGTGTCAGCGACCTTGGACTTGGCCGGGTCGGTGGCGTTCTTGTAGAGCGAGTCGGCCTCGGTGTAGAAGGCGGCCTTGCCCTGGGTGAAGATGGCCATCGCCTCGGGCCAGCTCATGTCGGTGCTGACGTTGGCGGGGCCGTAGTTGCGGATCAGGCCGCCGTAGAACGCGTAGGCCTTCTTGGCGGCGTCGGAGTTGACGGCGGACTTGCCGCTGGAGTCGGTGAAGTCGCCGCCGAAGCTGTACAGGAAGCTGGAGAACTGGGTGACCGCGGCGGACTTGCCGGTGCGGGCCACGAAGCCTGCGGTTTCCGGTGAGGAAGCCTTGATGGCCTTGGCGGCCGCTTCGAGCTCTTCCATGGTCTTGGGAACCTCAAGGCCGGCGGCCTGCAGCAGGTCCTTGCGGTAGTAGAGCACTTCGCGTTCGGTGATGATCGGGACGCCCACGACCTTGCCGTCAACGGTGGTGGCCTTGACCGGGCCCTCCTGGTAGTCCTTCCAGTCCCACGTCGAGTCCGAGGACACCTTGGACGTCAGGTCCGCGAGGTAGCCGTTCTTGGCGAATGCCTTGCCCTCCTGCAGCGGGCGGTACATCATCACGTCGATCTCGTCGCTGCCGGCGTTGAGCTTGACGTTGTACTGATCGGAGAGCTGGTCTTCGCCGAGCTGGGTCAGCTCGACCTTGAGGCCGCTGGACTTCTCGAATTCCGGGATGGCTGCCTTGATGCCTTCGGTCCAGACGTGGTTGGCCAGCGTGACCCGGACGGTGCCTGCTGCCTTGGCGTCGTTGCTGCCACTGCCGCCACTGCAGGCGGTGAGCCCCAGTGACAAGGCCGCGGCGACGGCCGCGTACTTGACGATTGAACGTCGCTTCATTACGACTCCCTTGGTTTTCAGGGCCGGCGGTCAACGCCCAGCCATCTGCAGATGCATCTTTACATCTGCTCTGAAAGCGATCATAGAGAAATAAAGCAGACTTAAACAAGACCCTTGCGCTCACCCGTATGATTTATTTATGAAAACCCCAAAGGCGGAGTCCTCAGCTGACCTGCATTCCGTGCTGGTCCAGAACCTGGGGCTCGCGATTGCCGAGGGGACCCTGGCGCCGCATTCGATCCTGCGCCTGGACGAGCTAGAGACGCAGCACAGAGTGTCCCGCTCGGTGGTCCGGGAAGCCACCCGTGTGCTGTCTTCCAAGGGCATGCTGGAATCACGACGGCGGCTGGGCACTGTGGTGCAGCCGGAAGACTCCTGGAACGCCTACGATCCGCAGGTGATCCGCTGGCGCCTCGCCTCTTCCAAACGGCTGGAACAACTGCAGGCGCTCAACGAACTCCGCGGCGCGATCGAACCGCAGGCTGCCCGGCTCGCGGCCGAGCGCGCCTCCTTGGACGCCGGCAGCGACCTCGTCTCCCAGGCCGCGCGGCTGTGGGCCGCGGGCCAGCGCGGGGACCACGACGAATTCCTCCGGCTGGACATCGAGTTCCACGCGGCGGTGCTCAAAGCCTCCGGGAACCCCATGTTTTCACAGCTGCACAACCTGGTGGCTGAAGTGCTGACCGGGCGCACCGAGCACGGCCTGATGCCGCACCTGCCGCACCACGAGGCCCTCCAGCTGCATGTGGATGTGGCCAGCGCCATCCAGCGTGGCGAGGCGAACGCGGCCCACGCCGCGATGAGCCGGATCGTGGAGCAGTCCACCGAGGAAATGGGCGATATCTGGTCCAGCTACCACCAGCAGGCAGAACGGCGGAACCGCCCGGAGCCACAACGCGGGGTCACTCCGCGCCCATCCACGGCAGTTGGATAGGCGCTAAGTGACCCCTCGTTGCTCTTTCAGCGGCCGCCGTCGAGCTTCCGGCTGCGCTGCTCCTGGGCCATCGGCCCGTAGGGATAGACCCCGACGCGCGGCCGGCTGATCTCGTTCAGCCGCAGCATCTCCCCTTCCGTGAGCCGGAGCTCCGCTGCCGCAAGGTTGTCGGCGAGCTGGGCAGTGGTGCGGGCACCGAGGATCACGGCGGTCACGGCAGGCTGGTCCACCAGCCACGCCAGTGCCACCCGTGAGGCGCTCGCGCCGTGCCGACCGGCGATCTCCTCGACTTCCTCGATGACTTCCCAGGTGCGCGGATCGGCGTTACGGGCCTTCCACGCCTCCATGCCGCGGTCCGGGTTTTCGCCCAGCCGCGTGGCCCCGGCGGGCGGCTGGTCGCGCTTGTACTTGCCGGAGAGCCAGCCTCCGCCCAGCGGCGACCAGGGCAGCAGGCCGATCCCGGCGTCGAGCGAGGCGGGCACGATCTCGGATTCAATCTCGCGGACCAGCAGGCTGTACTGCGGCTGCAGCGTCACGGGGGCGCTCCAGCCGTGCGCCTTCGCCACGTGGACCGCCTTGGTCAGCTGCCAGCCGAGGAAGTTCGAAAACCCGTAGTAGGCGATCTTCCCGCTGCTGACGGCGTCGTGCAGGAACCGGAGGGTCTCCTCCAGCGGCGTGATCGGGTCCCAGGCGTGCAGCTGGTACAGGTCGATCTGCTCGACGCCCAGCCGGCGCAGCGAGTCATCCAGGGCGCGGGCCAGGTGCCGGCGGGAGGTGCCGACGTCGTTGGGGAGCTTGCCCATCGGGAGGCGGCCGTTGGTGGCCAGCACCACCCGGTCCCGGGCGTCCGTCCGCGTGGCCAGCCAGCGTCCGATAATCTCCTCGGACGTGCCGGCGCTGTAGACATCGGCAGTGTCGATGAAGTTGCCGCCCGCCGCGAGGTAGTCATCAAGGATGGCCTGGGAGTGCTCCTCGCTTGCTTCGGCGCCGAAGGTCATGGTGCCCAGCGCGTAGCTGGAGACGACAGCGCCGCTGTGTCCCAAAGTGCGGTATTGCATGGAACTCCTCAGGTTGTGGGGGTCAGTCTTCCGTGGGGGTGGTGCGGTTCGGGTGGTAGGTCCGCCAGCTGTGTTCCGGGGCATAGCCCAGCAGCCGTTTCG
Source organism: Arthrobacter sp. UYCu723 (assembly GCF_054059215.1). NCBI lineage: Bacteria > Bacillati > Actinomycetota > Actinomycetes > Micrococcales > Micrococcaceae > Arthrobacter > Arthrobacter sp. UYCu723. The sequence continues at coordinate 2,341,376 of NZ_JBSSBW010000001.1, read as the reverse complement.
CCTTGTCGATCGAGAGCATGGTCTCGTGCTCGCCCAAATCCTTAACCACCGTCACGTTGGGGAACACCTCCGCGGCGAGGCTGGCACTCGAGCGGCCCATCACGGTGTCCGCGTTGGCGATGATGAACGCCTCGAAGCCCGGCTTGGCATGCTCCAGGGCGCGGGCCACGGCCTGGGCGCCGTCGCGGCCGTCAATGTAGCCCCAGAGATTCCACTTGCGCAGATTCGCGTCGGCGTCGAAGGAAGGAAATTCCTCATAGTCTTCCGGGTCCATGACGTTGGAGAACCGCAGGCCTGTGATGCTCAGTTCCGGGTCCCAGCGGGTGAGCTGGATGGCCATCTGCTCCTCAAGATGCTTGACCAGCGAGTACGTGCTTTCCGGCCGCGCCGGGTATTCCTCGTCCACGGGGATGTAGGGAGGGTCGACGTCGAACGGCAGTCCCAGTACCGTCTCGCTGGAGGCGTACACAATCTTTTTGATCCCGGCCCGGCGGGCCCCCTGGAACACGTTGTAGGTGGCCTGCATGTTGTTCTCGAAGGTGGCGGCGTCCGGGGCAAGCCCGGGGGCAGCGATCGCGGCGAGATGCACGACGGCGTCGAAGCCGGCATGGCGGTCCTCCAGACCCAGGAACACGTCCACCACCTGGCCGTAGTTACGCAGGTCCACCTCGGTGAAGCCCTGTCCCCGCACACCGGTGCGGTCCAGGTTGGTGACCTCATGCCCGTCCTCGCTCAGCCGACGGACAACGCTCCGTCCCAGCTTTCCGCTTCCTCCGGTAACAGCAACTCTCATCAGTACTCCTCTGGGTGGCACCGGGAAGATCACAACGTCCTCCCGGCGGTCCTGGCCGGGCTCGTTCTGCTGGTCTAGATGGTGTCGGCAGAGGTCAAGAGGTACCGGACAAACCAGTCCCTCGCGAGAATGGCGGCGGCCGCCAGCGTGCCCGGCTCTTCGAAGAGATGGGTGGCGCCCTGGACGACAGCCAGCTGGTTGGGGCAGCGCATCATCGCCTTCGCCTTCCGGTTGAGCCCCAGCACGTCGTAGTCGAAGCTGCCCACGATCAGGAGGGTCGGCGCCCTCACTGCTGAAAGCCGCGGACCGGCCAGGTCCGGCCGCCCGCCGCGGGACACGACGGCTCCGATTCTCGCGGCAGGTTCGGAGGCCGCCCACAGCGCAGCCCCGGCGCCGGTGCTCGCACCGAAGTAGCCGACGGTGCAGGACGCGGCGTCTTCCCTCATGGCGAGCCAGTCCGTGGCCGACGACAGCCGGCGGGCCAGCAGTTCGATGTCGAAGACGTTGGCGCGGTGGCGTTCCTCCCCGGGGGTCAGCAGGTCCAGCAGCAAGGTGCCGAGACCTGCCTGCTGGAGCACACCCGCCACGAGCCGGTTCCGCGGGCTGTGCCGGCTGCTGCCGCTTCCATGCGCGAACAGCACCACTCCCGTCGCCGGAACGGGCAGGTGCAGCTGGCCCTGGAGCCGCACACCGCGGGACGGGATCTCCACTTCCTCGTCGAAATCCACGGCATGCCGGGCACCGGCGTTCGCCGGGTTGCGGGACGCCGGATCTGAGTCCTGCAGGCGCTTGGCGGCGGCGTCGAGCAGCTGCACCACCTCGTCGTCTTCGGTCGGTGAGAAGTCGCGGTAGTGGTAGCCGACAGCGGAGAACAGCCGGGGTGTGGCCAGGCAGACCACTTCGTCCGGCTCGGTCAGGCTCACGAGGGTGTCGTCCGGGGCGACCGGCACGGCGAGGATGACTCGGGCGGCGCCGAGCTTCCGGGCAACCCGGCAGGCGACGCGGGCGGTGGAGCCGGTGGCGATGCCGTCGTCGACTATCACCGCGATCCGGCCGGTGAGGTCCTGGCGGGTCCTGCCCTTCCGGAACCGGGCCACCCGGTTCTCCAACACGGCCCGTTCGTGCGCCTCGACGGCCTGCAGCTCCTGCTCTGACACCCGGGAATGCGCGAGTACGTGTTCTTCAAGCACCCGGGCGCCGCCCTCCCCGATTGCTCCCATGGCAAGCTCGGGCTGGTAGGGAAGTCCGAGTTTCCGCACCACGATAACGTCCAGGGGCGCGTCCAGGGCCGCTGCAACCTCGAAGGCGACGGGAACCCCGCCGCGGGGCAGGCCCAGGACAACGAGGTCCTGTCCGCGCAATTCCGCCAGCCGCCTTCCGAGCTGCCGACCGGCGTCGACCCTGTCTTCGAAAATGCTCATCTGTCTGGCTTTCCAGTCGAGGCGTCGGCCGTGGCCTCGGCCCGGCGTGCGCTCCGCGGGCAGGGCATTGACCAGGTGGCCGCTCCCTTCCACTATGGGTCAGGAGCCACCGGGACGTGAGGGCCTTTGTGCCCGGATTCGGCCCCGCGGTCGCCCCGGGCCGAAATCCGCCGGGCCCGGACCGGACGCATTTCGAGAGCTAGGTTGCCGTCGCCGCCAGGATGGTGCGGATCGTGTCCTCATTGGCCAGTATCCGGAAATGCCCGCCGGTCCCCAGCTGGACGTTCCGGGCACCCGGCAGCACGCTGCCTTCGGGGATGTGCGGATCGAAAAGCCCGTAGACGGAGGTGATGCGTTCGTTGACGAGCTCCTCCCGCGAGAGCTGGACCGTGACCGCGTTCTGCGGCGAGAAGGCGCGCAGGCTGGGCAGGAGCATGAAAGCCGCATACCGGGAACCGGAAAATGGCGAGCATATTGCCACCATGCCGCTGATCCGCGCTTCCGGGTCCAGGGACATCATCGCGTACTTCCCGATCAGCCCGCCCTTGCTGTGCGCAACGATCATCACCTCCTCGAGGCCCTGCCCGCGGATGTAGGCGGCAATCAGCTCGGCAGCTTTGGGCACGGCGAGCCGGTTCCGCTGCAGCACGGTCACCACGTGCACCGGGTGCCCGGCCTCGTGCAGCCGCCTGACCAGCGGCAGCATGAAGCGCCAGTCCTCGTAGATTCCCGGAATCACGACGACGGGACGGCCGGCACCGCTGAGGAACTCATCCGCGCGGGTCCGGGTAACGGCGCTGCGCAGCTGCCGGCCGAGGGCGTAAAGATAGTCCTGCGCCCACCAGCGTGCCGGCCGCAGTGCGCCGCTCATGCCGTGAATTCCTGGGGGGCCTGGCTGGCCGCGCCGGGAAGTCCGGCAAAGGACATGATGGCCTCGGCCACCTCGGTGGCGCGGTTGTGCTGTACGACGTGACCGGTCCCCCGGATTTCCAGCAGCGTGCCGTTGGGGGCCCGGTCCGCCAGCCGGCGGCACCAGTCCGCGGAGGCCACCGGATCACTGGCGCCGCGCAGCACGAGAACCGGAGCCGCGACCCCGGCGGCCCTCTGTTCCGTCGGGTAGTCCATCATGACGCGCAAGGTCTTGAGGTACCAGCTCGGCCCGCAACGCAGGTAGTCCGTGAAGACGAGGGCGTTCGAGGAGGGGCTTTCAAAGAACAGGCTGTCGCGGCCCAGCGCCAGGGCCTGCTGCAACACTGTGCGGCGTTTGGAGTCCACGACCGGCCCCATCAGCACCACGTAGGGAATCCGTTCCGGCTGCTGGAGTGCGGCCTCGACGGCGAACTGGGTTCCCATCGAGTGCCCGACGATCATGAACTCCAGCACACCGAGCTGCTCCATGGCGCCCAAGATGTACGAGGCGTGGACCGCGACCGTGAGGACCTGCTCCGGTCTGGGCGTGGCGCCGAATCCCGGCAGGTCGATCGAGTAGGTGTCGACGGACCCGGCGAGCACCCCGTGGAGGCGTCGCAGATAGCGGTGCGAGACGCCGATCCCATGGACGAGCAAGACGGCGGGCGCTGGCGGCGCCGCGTCCGGACCGGCGTAGGCGGTGTTGACTGGCGGCCGGCGGGAAGCGAACACGTGGCCGAGATGGCCTGCGGCCTCGACCTCGAAGCGGACGGGCCTGTTCATGGTGGGACTCGTTTCTGTTCTGTGCGCCTCAACGCAGGGCCGCTGATCATCGTCCAGCCCGCATACTGACCGAAGCTCCGGCTAGTCGTCCCGCTTGTCCCGCTCGCTGAACTCCTCGTCGAGGTCATAGTGCCTGAATTCGGTCTCCGGATTCGGTTCACCCTCGGCAACGTATTCGTAGTCCAGTTGGCGCTGGACCTGGCTGTCGAGCACCTGCAGATCCTTGTCCCTCACCTTGCTCAGATCATCGGGGAATGCGTCTTCCGGTGTGAGGTGCAGTTTCTCGGTCATTGCAGGCCTCTCTGGACCAGGAAGGATGGACGCGGTCATGCGGTGCCCTGGCCTTCTTCAGGATAACCGCAGCTCCAGCACGAGGGGAATACATCACCGGGGCGGTCGGGGCAGCGTTCAGGCTGCGATGCCCTCTTCCTCTTCGCGGACCCTCGCCAGTTCATCGGCGAGGCGCGTGCGGCGCAGGCTCCACTGGTGCGTCAGCGTGACCAGGACGGCGCCGGCAGCGGCCCACAGCCCCAGCTTGAGCCCCTCGGTCCAGAAGTCCTGCCCCGGGAAATAGCTCAGGGTCTGGGCCGCATGGAGCCAGGCCGAGCCGTTCCAGAAGGAGTTCAGCCCGGCGAAGAACGGCGGCAGCATGTCGGCGGTGAAGATGCCGCCCGAGCTCGTGAAGTTAAGCATGACGAACAGCAGGGTCAGCGCCGGCGTCGCCGGCAATGACGGCCGCGCTGGCCATGGAGCACTCACTCCTGACCTTCATCGGGACCACGCCGGGCTGCCGGGCCACCGACATTGCCGCCGACTTCCAGTTGAACCGCTCCACCATCTCGCGCCAGCTCACCTCCCTGATGGAGCTCGGTCTGGTGGAGTACGCACCCCAGGAGAACGACGCCGGCCGGGGCCGGATTCTCCTGCTCACCGAACGCGGGCGGCAGCTGCGCGCGCGCTCCGTCGAGGCGCAGCGCAGCGTCGTGACGGCCCGGCTCAAGGACTGGAGTGCGGAGGAGGTCGCGGCCTTCGCCGCCGTCCTGGGCCGGTTCAACGCCGGTCGGAGGAGTAGACCGCCGGGTCGAACGCAGTCCCCTTGCTGTACCGGGAATGCCGGCGCCTGTAACTTTGGGACGGACAGCCGCGCTCAAACAATGGCAGTTCGGACGCAACGGACGCAACGGGAGGAATCGATGAGCACCGGATCCAAGGAACCAGAGGACATCGTCAAAGACGGCGTCGAGGGAGAGGCCCAGGCCGGCGGAGGCCCGGCAGGCCGTGGGGAGGGTTCCGCCGCCCCGAAGGGGTCCGGCGCCACCGAGCAGCAGGCCGCCGTCGAGGACCGGGGCGCCAAGAAGGCGACCGGCCCGGCGGAAGAGCAGGATGAGCAGACCGCCGATGACCGCGGCCTCACCACGGATTCAAGTCCGGACTGAGCCCGCGGCCGCGGCGGCTACGGCAACGGCGGGCGCTATGTGGCAGCCGGGGTCTGACCCGGCTCGGGCCCGACGTTGACCAGCCAGTCGACGCCGAACTTGTCCTTGCACATGCCGAAGATGTCACCCCAAGGCGCCTTCTCCAACGGCATGGACACGGTGCCGCCGTCGGACAGCTTGTCAAAGTAGCCCCGCAGCTCGGCCTCCTCGGAGCCACTCAGGGACACCGAGAAGTTGCTGCCGGGGGTGAAGTCCATGCTGTTGGGCGTATCGGCGCCCATCAGCACCATGCCCTTGGGCGTGGTCAGCATGGCGTGCATGATCTTGTCCTGCTCGGCCGGGTCTTCGCTGGCGTGGTACTCGCCAAAGGTGCTCATGGCCAGGTCACCACCGAACACGGTCTGGTAGAAGGTCATGGCATCTTTCGCGTTATCGCGGAAACCAAGGTAGGGGTTGAGCGTGGTCATGTCCGGACTCCTTGCAGCTTCGGGACGCCCGCCGCGATACCGCAGGGCCGCGACGGGACGGGTGCAGTTACAGGGCATATCCTGCCCCACTTCGGACGGACTGGGTAGGGGTTCCCTGCGCCAGTGCCCGCGGCCCGGAACTGGTGCCGTCAGGGGGCCGACGGGCGGGGACCGACGCCGGCACGTGCCGGCGTCGGTCCCTGTCCTGAGCGTGCGGCCGGAAGTGTGTGGCGGTTTAGGCCGTCTGGCCGGCGTGCTCGCCCTCTGCGATCTCTTCCAGCAGTTTGTCGTTGAAGGCGGGCAGGTCGTGCGGGTTCCGGCTGGTCACGAGGCCCTGGTCCACCACCACTTCCTCGTCACTCCAGTTGGCCCCGGCGTTCCTCAGGTCCGTCTTGAGCGTGTGGTAGGAGGTGACGCTCCGTCCGCTGATGACGCCGGCGTCGATCAGCAGCCAGGGTCCGTGGCAAATCGAGGCAACCGGCTTGTGCTGTTCGAAAAAGGCGCGGGTGAACGCCTGGGCATCCTTGTTGGCGCGGAGGTGGTCGGCGTTGACGACGCCGCCGGGGATCACCAGGGCATGGAAGTCGGCGGCGTTGGCCTCGGCAACGGTGAGGTCGACGTCGAACTTCTCGCCCTTGTCAGTGCCGTGGTAGCCCTGCAGCTTGCCGCTCTTGGGCGCCACCAGGGTGGGTTCTCCGCCGGCTTCCTTCACGGCATTCCACGGGCTGGTCAGCTCCACCTGCTCCACGCCGTCCGTCAGCAGAAACGCGACCTTCTTGCCTGCAATGTTGTGCTCTGACATTTGTCCTCCTCAGGCCGGACGAGGGTCCAGAAGGCCGTTTCGCCGTTCATGTGACCCCGCGCCAACTGTGATGGCTTACACCCCAACCCTAGGGAGCACCAAAATAATAAGCAAGCTGATGATGAAACAAGGCTGGTGCTCTGGCCACCACACCTCCGCCTTACTACGCTGGCGGAAGAACGCTACGCAGAAAGAAGGCCGTCATGGACGAACAGCACATCCTGCAACGTATCTCAGCCTTGGTAGAGGAAGAGCAGGCGCTTCGCGAAAAGGCACCCTCCTCCTCCCCTGACTACGAGCACGGCCCCGATCACGCACGGCTCACGAGCCTTCAGGAGGATCTAGACCAGTGCTGGGACCTCCTCCGGCAGCGGCGGGCGAAACGTCAGTATGGCGAGAACCCCGACGAGGCGGAACCCCGCCCCGTCGATCAGGTGGAAAACTACGAATCCTGACCGTCCGCGCCCGCGTTCTTGGAGCCTGAACGGGCAAGTGGGTCATGTTGATCGCGTTGTTGGGCGACGTCATGCTGGGCCGGCTGGTGAATGACCGGCTGAAGAAGGCGCCGCCGGCCTATCCCTGGGGAGACACGCTCCCGGTGCTGGCCCGCGCTGACCTCCGGGTCGCCAACCTCGAATGCGTGCTCGCCGCCGGCGGCGAGCCGGAGGCCGGGAAGGTTTTCCATTTCCGCTCCGATCCCAAAAATGTGGCGAGCCTGCGGTCAGCCGGAATCGATCTGGTCTCCCTGGCCAACAACCATGTGCTGGACTTCGGGGCCGACGCGTTCCGGGAGATGCCGCCTGCACTCGATGCGGCCGGCATCCTGCATGCCGGCGCCGGGATGGACCGGGACGCGGCCCGCCGGCCGGCGGTGCGGCGGGCCACCGGCACCGCCGTCGGACTCATTGCCTTCACCGACAACCAGCCCGGCTGGGAGGCGGACCACGAACCAGGGGTGTACTACGTCCCGGTGGTGGACGGGGACCGCCGGGTCGGGGAGCTGCTGGATCTTGTCCGGCGGACCAAGGCCCGGACCGGGTTGCTGATTGTGTCCGCGCATTGGGGGCCGAACTGGGGTTCGGAGGTGCCGTCCGAACACCGGGACCTGGCGCACGCCCTGATAGAGGCCGGGGCCGACGTCGTCTACGGGCACTCGCCGCACATCTTCCGCGGCGTCGAGCTCTTCCGGAACCGTCCCATCATCTACAGCGCCGGGGACTTCGTGGACGACTATGCCGTGGACCCGGTGGAACGCAACGATCAGTCGTTCATCTTCCTGCTGGACACCGACGCTGCCGTGCCCCGCTCGCTGCGGCTGCACCCGACGCTCATCAGCGATTTCCAGGTCCGGCTGGCGCGTCGGGACGCCCGGGAAATCGCCCAGCGGATGCAGCGGCTGAGCAAGCACCTCGGCACACACAGCAGTTGGCGGGACGATCAGGCCTACCTGGAAATTCCGGTCGCTGCGGGCAACGGAAGCAGCCCCGGACGCGGAATCAGCACTTCTCCGTCACGAAGGGCTGGAAGGTGAGCATGCTCCGCGCCCCGAGTTCGAAGGCCGGCCGGGAAAAATCGGGCCAGCGCGGGTCCAAGCTGAGGTCAGGAACGCTCACGACCCGTTCCTCATAGGACGCGTCGAGGCACGGACCTTGCCCGGTCTCGCTCTGGAGCGTATCCACCCGCAGATATCCGCGGAACAGAGGAGACGCGTAATCTCATTTTGTGGACGTTGTCGAATTCCTGTCCCAGCGCATCGCAGAAGACGAGGCTGCGGCGCGGAATCTGCTTAATGACAGGTCCGTCTCCGAGTCGGGCAAATGGTACGAACGCCGCGTCCTGCTCGAATGCGAAGCCAAGAAACGGCTGATCGGCATTGTGGAATCCGCCCGCCAGGCCGCCCTGGCGGCGATGGTCCGCCACCCCGAGGGCGACACGCCGTGGATCCCGGAAGCCATCGAATGGACCACACTTTCCCTCAACGCCCTGGCGCTGCCCTACGTTGATCATCCGGATTTCGAGCAGCGCTGGCTGGGAACGTGAAGTGGGGCCGCATGGCGTGACGTGCGCGGGATCTAACGGCTGCGTAATCCGTACGCCCATGTGACACTTGAGCATCGGACTCAACCGAGACTGTCTAACCTCATGCAAAGCAGCAGCCACTCCAAGGAGTCACGCAGACATGAATAGTCAAGAAAAAAACGCATTCGACAGCCCCCGCACACATCGGCAGGGTGAAACCCGGCCCGACCTGAGCAGTCTCCATGTCCGCGAGGACATCGCCCTGGCTGGCCGCTGCGCCAACGTCCACCTCCCCACCGGCCGCACCTGCACGGAGCCGGAGCGTCACCGGGGCTCCTGCCGGTTCGTCGGGCCTGAAGACGCGGAGCACGCCGCCGCCCAGTAGCCGCGCCCTCGATCTGCGCCCCTCTTTTGCCGGTCCCAAAGCTGTCCAAGGTTTTTCAAAGGGCCTACCATCGTAGGGAGGGGGGCACTCGATAGCGAAGACGCTTAATGGGAGGCCACGATGCACAGCCGAGTCCGCAGTCATTTTGCCCGAACGCAAGCATCATCGGCTGCGGTGTGGCCGCGCCGGCGCTGGAGTACCGCTTATCCACCGACGCATGGCGCGTGGTACCGGCGGATGCTGGGGGCTCTTGCTGCGATGGCGTTGGCTGCCGGCGGCGGGATTGTGGCTGCAGCCCCATCGCTCGGGGCCGAGACGAAGCAAAGCTACATTGTGGTCCTCAAGGACACCGTGCCGGATGCGGCTGCGGTTGCGGCCGCACACCAGGGCAAATTCGGTTTCGCCGCCGCCAGGGTCTACAGCTACGCGGTGAATGGGTACGCGGGCACGATGACGGCGGCCGAGGCGCAGGCCGTCGCGGCTGAACCCGACGTCGAGTTCGTCTCGCTGGGCCGGCACTTTGACAAGCCTCGAGACCCGGAACCGCCCAGCACCCAGGTCGCCCCTTTCTGGTGGCTGCGCATGGGCGGCAACATGGACAAGGCCCGGGATGACGGTGACAACCGTAGCGGTTCTGTCGACGTGAATGTGGCAGTCATCGACAGCGGGATCGACGGCACCCACCCGGACCTCAACGTGCGGGGCGGCATTGACTGCTCCTCGGGGACGCCGGTCAAGGTGACCCCCGTTGATGTCATGGGCCACGGGACTTCCGTGGCGGGCATCATCGGCGCCCGGAACAACAATATCGGGATCATCGGCACGGCTCCCGGCACACCGCTGTGGTCCGTCCGGGTGGTCAACGACGCCCTCGGAATCACCGAGGAGAGCCTGATTTGCGCCATCGACTGGGTGACTTCGACGCGCAAGGACAAGAACCGCAGCAACGACATCGAGGTTGCCAACATCAGCATCGGCGGCCCGGGCAGCGACACTCCTGACTGCGGGCGCGGCACGGATCCGATGCATTACGCGATCTGCCGCTCGGTCAAGGCCGGAGTCGCATATGCCGTCGCGGCCGGAAACGATACTGCCGACCTCGCCGGAACCGTACCGGCGGCCTATCGGGAGGTGCTCACCGCGACCGCCATCGCGGACTTCGACGGACGTCCCGGCGGACTGGCCGCGCCGGTCTGCGGGACTGAAAAGTGGGCCGCCATCGGACAACTGGACGACCACCCAGCGCTCTTCTCCAACTTCGCCACACATTCCCGGGACAAGCGCCACACCGTCGCAGCACCCGGCGTCTGCATGCTGTCGACAGCTCCGCTGGCGACGACGCCCGGCTACAGCGTGAACGCCGGAACGAGCTTCGCAAGTCCCGCCGTGGCAGGCTCGGTGGCCCTGTGCATCAGCAAGAAGGTCTGCCATGGCTCAGGCAAAGAGGTGATGGAGGAATTCCTGGACCGGGCCGAGGACTCCAACAAGAAGCACCACGGCCATGGCTTCGAGGGTGACCCGCTCCGCCCTGCCGACTCGCAGTACTACGGCTACCTGACCCAGCTCACGATGTTCTGACCTCACCCCGCAGTGAGCACCTGCTAACGTCCCTGAAACATGGCCGTTACGTGATCGTCACGCCGGCACAATTCCCGTAACTTCCCTGCAACGTTCCGCCCGACTCCCGGAAACACGAATCCGGGAGCATTGAACCCGGACTGGGGGCCGGCGGCGATGCGCACCGGCATGGCGAATTGTGGAGAAGGGACACGCAGGTGGAACTCACTGCGGGAAACGTCTGGGTGATGGTATCGGCAGGGCTCGTCTTGCTGATGACCCCGGCACTCGGCCTCTTTTACGGCGGCATGACCAGGGCGAAAGCCTCGCTCAACATGATCATGATGAGCTTCGTCTCCGCGGGGATCGTCGGCGTCGTCTGGATCCTGTGGGGCTACTCCATGACGGGTGGGCACGGCGTTCTGGGCATCTTCGGTGATCCGTTCGCCAGCTTCGGCCTGCAGAGCCTCCTCGGCTCCCCGGAACTGATCAGGGCCGGCTACGGCGCCACGTTCGCCATCATCACCGTGGCCCTGATCAGCGGCGCCATCGCCGACCGCGCCAAGTTCACCTCGTGGGCTCTCTTCGTGCCCGTCTGGGTCACCCTGGTTTACTGCCCGCTCGCCTTCATGGTCTGGGGCGGCGGCCTGATGAGCCAGCACGGGGCCGTCAGTTCGGTCTTCGGGCAAGTGATCGATTTCGCCGGCGGCACGGTGGTCGAAATCAGCTCCGGCACCGCCGCGCTGGTCCTGGTCCTGATCCTGGGCAATCGCCACGGCTTCGGCAAGGACCCCGCCCACCGCCCGCACAACATTCCCTTCATCATGCTGGGAGCCGGCATCCTGTGGTTCGGCTGGTTCGGCTTCAACGCCGGCGCCGCGACGACGGCGGAGCAGGCCGGCCTGATCTGGATCAACACCCTGGCCGCCCCGGCCGCAGCCATGCTCAGCTGGCTGGTCACGGAAAAGATCCGGCACGGGCACCCCACCTCACTCGGCGCCGCGTCCGGCGTCGTCGCCGGCCTGGTCGCGATCACCCCCTCCTGCGCCAATGTCAGCCCGGTCGCCGCCATCGGTCTGGGCCTACTGGCGGGTGCCGCCTGCACCGTGTTTGTCGACTTGAAGTACAAGCTGGGTTTCGATGACTCGCTCGACGTCGTCGGCGTCCACCTCGGCGGCGGGCTGGTCGGCACGCTCGCGCTGGGCTTCATCGCCCTGCCTGTCGACGGCGCCGGCGGCGGCCTGTTCTACGGCGGCGGGATCCAGCAGCTGATCGCCCAGCTGGTCGCCGTCGTCCTCACCGTACTGCTGTCCGGGTTTGCGACGGCGGCCATCGGGCTTGCCATCCACAAGACCATCGGCTTCCGGGTGAGCCGCGAAGCCGAATTCTCCGGGGTGGACCGCTCCGAACACGCGGAGAGCGCCTACGAATTCGCCGACGTGGGCCAGAGCCGCTTCAACCCCTTCGGCCACCACGTCCAGGCCCGTCAGGTCCGGAACGTTCCGGCCCACGCCGGTGAATCGGCCCAGCATCCGAAGGAAGACAGCCTCGTTTAGGGAACCCGTGCGGGGAGCCCCTCCCCGCACCTGACAGAATGGCACAATGGACGTCGCCCTGGGACTGCTGGTTCTCGTGGCGGTGGTGTGTGCCGGCAGCGCGCTGGGCAGGAAGCTCAATGTCTCCGTCCCGCTGCTGCTGGTGCTGGCCGGCGTTGCGGGTTCCTTCCTGCCGTTCGTCCCGCGGATCGAGCTGAATCCCGAACTGGTCCTGGTGGGGCTCCTGCCGCCGCTGCTCTATGCCGCCGCGCTGCGGACCTCGCTGTTCGACTTCCGCTCCAACCGCCGCGCCATCGGCCTGCTCTCCGTCGGCTACGTCATTTTCGGCACCATCACCGTGGGCCTGGTGGTGTGGTGGCTGTTTCCGGAGATCCCGCTGGCCGCCGCCATCGCCCTCGGCGCCGTGGTCGCGCCGCCGGACGCCGTGGCCGCGACTGCGATCGCCCGCAAGGTCGGCATGCCGCGCAGGATTGTCAGCATCCTCGAAGGCGAGTCGCTGGTCAACGACGCGACGGCCCTCGTCTGCCTACGCGCTGCCATCGCCGCCATCGCCGGGTCCGTCTCGGCAGCAGGGGTTGCCGGCGGATTTCTGGTTGCGGCCGGCGGCGGGCTGGTGGTTGGACTGGCCGCGGCCTACGTCCTGACGGAGCTCCGCAAGCGGATCCGGAACGTCGCGATCAATACTTCGACGTCACTGATGGCGCCGTTTGTCGCGTACCTGCCGGCCGAAGCGATCCACGCCTCGGGGGTCCTCGCCGTCGTCGTCACCGGCCTGGTGATGGGCACGAAGGCGCCGTCCATGCCCAACGGCGCCGCCCGCCTGAGCCAGCGCAGCAACTGGAACACGGTGCAGTTCCTGCTGGAGAATTCCGTCTTTCTGCTGATCGGCCTGCAGGTCCGGACCATCATTGAAGGCGTCCAGGATGACTCGCTGGGGGCCGCCCGGATCTGGACCGGCTGCGCCGTGATCCTGCTGGCGGTGCTGGTGCTCCGGCCGGTCTGGGTGTTCCCCGCGACCTATCTCCCCCGGCTGGTCCCCGCCGTGCGCCGGAATGACCCCGCCCCGCCGTGGCAGTTCGCGGCAATCGTGTCCTGGGCCGGGATGCGCGGGGTGGTGACCCTGGCCGCGGTGCTGGTGTTGCCCGCGGACCTGGAACACCGGACGGTGCTGATCCTGGCCGCCATGGTGGTGGTCGGCGGCACCCTGGCGCTCCAGGGCTTCACCCTCCCGGCCATGGTTCGGCTGCTGCGGCTGCAGGGCCCAGACCAGCGCGAGGACGCCCTGAACCAGGCCTCCCTGATGCAACTGGCTACCGCCGCCGGGGTGGAGCGCCTGCAGGAACTCCGCACTGACAGCGATCCGCCGGAGGTCGTGGCCATGCTGCAACGGCGCACGCAGGAACGCGGCCTGGCGGCCTGGGAACGGCTCGGCCGGCCGTCGTCGGAAGCGGCCACCCCGAGCCAGCGCTACGCCCAGCTGCGCCTTGCCATGCTGGACGCGGAGCGGGCCAAGGTACTGGAGCTGCGGAGCGGGGGCGAGTACGCCCACGAGATCCTCAGCGCCGTCCTGGACCAGCTGGACATTGAGGAATCAATGCTCGACGTCGCGCTGAACGAGCTGGACACATCCGGCGAGGGAGGCGGGGAAGGCATCGCGCGGCCGGGCGGGATCTGCGGGCACCTGGAGTCCGCCACGTCCCCGGACGTGCCCCGCGACGCTTATTGCGCGGACTGCGCCCGGGAAGGCACGACGACGGTCCACCTCAGGATGTGCCTGGCCTGCGGCAACGTGGGGTGCTGTGATTCCTCGCCCGGAACGCACGCCTCCAGGCACTTCGACGCCACGGGCCACCCGGTGATGCGGAGCATTGAACCGGGCGAAAACTGGCGCTGGTGCTATGAGGACGATCTGCTCGGGTGACGGGCCTCCAGCCACGGGCGCAGCTTGCTGACCCGGAAGGGCCGGGCGGTGCCGTGAATGTGGCTACGCGTCGCCGATCCTCAAGGGGCTAGCGTTTGGGCGAGCCCGGCAAGCACCGGCTCACGGCCCAACTCGATATGTGAGTAGGCCAGCGCATAGGCCAGGTCCGGACGGCCCTTGAGGATAGCGTCGCAGAGCTCCACATGTTCGTCGCGTTGGAGTTCATTGCTGCGGTTGTGAGCCAGACCGAAGATCCAGCGCATTCGGCCGAAGAGTGGCTTGACCGATTCGACCAGCAGACGGTTGCCTGAAAGCCGGACTATCTCGGCGTGGAATTCCGCACTGAGGCTCGCGACGTCCGCCGTCCGGCCGCTGTCGATGGCGAGCCGTGTTTGGTCCACCAGTTCCTGCAGGCGCATGCCGTTTTCGCCCCCCGCAACCCGGACTGCCGCCATCCGGGCAGCGAATGTTTCAAGGCAGAGCCGGACGTCAAAGAGTTCGTTGACGTCTGTGAGCGTTAGCCGCCTGACCGCCGCACCCCTGCGGGGGAAGGTCTCAACGAAGCCGTCCTGTTCGAGGCGCTGGATGGCCTCCCGCACGGGAATCCTTGACACGTTATGCAGTTCCGATAGTTCCCGTTCGCGCAGCCGCGTTCCCTGCTCATATTTGCCGGCCACAATGCCCTCAAGGACCAACTGATACACGTTTTCAGCCCGGACCTCGTCGTCCCGACCGTTCAGCGCATCCCCCTTCGGTTCAACCACACTCACACCGCCATTCATCACTCACCCCGTGGCCCTGGCGGACGGCGCCGCCCGGCGTTCCACCTGAGCATACACGTGCCCGACTGTCGGTTCCGGGCACCTTCAATGCCTCCCGCGGTCCCGGCCCCAGTGCCTTGCCGAAGGGAAGGGCAGGCTGGCCACTTCGCAGTGGAACCCAGACCAACAACATTCTCTGGTATTCCAGATCTCACCAATTTGTGATTTACATCGCACAAATGGTGCTCTAATCTTTGCTTGGTATACAAAATGATGGAGCTTGCTCCTTGGACCCTGAATCGAGCGTTCCCGATGACCCAGCTTCAGTCCGGTGCCGAACCAACTGCTGCGAGTCCGTTCCCGGCCGACAGCGACGACGGCGCGAGCCGCCCCTTGTCCCCCGGCGCCCAAACCACCCTCAGGGCTGTCCCCGCCGACGCACGGTCGCTGCTGGCCACGGCCTGGCTAAGGATCCGCAGGAGCAAGATCGCCCTGCTCAGCCTCTGTGTCGTGGTGGCAATCATGCTATTTGCCGTCCTCGCGCCTTTCCTCAGTGCCTGGTCCGGAAATGATCCCTTCACCTCCAACACCAGCCCCGACGTGCTTGATGACTTCGAAACCCCGGGCCTGCCACTTCCCGGCTACATGTATCCCTCTGGGCAGCACTGGCTGGGGGTAGAACCCGGGCTCGGGCGGGATCTGTTCGCCCGGCTTGCCTTTGGTGGTCAGGTCTCCCTCACCATCGCCCTCCTGTCAACCGCCGTCTCGGTTGTCCTTGGCACTGTGCTCGGCGCGGCGGCCGGCTACTTCGGAGGCAAGACGGACGCGATCATCAGCCGCATCATGGATCTTTTCCTCGCCTTCCCGCACCTCTTGCTGGTGCTCTCACTGACGCCCATCCTTCAGTCCCGGCTGCGCGGCACCGCTCTGGGCCAGGGCAGCTTCCTGCCCATGGCCTCGCTGGTAATCATCCTGGGGTTCTTCGGCTGGGCGTATCTTGCCCGGATCGTCCGGGGCCAGGTCCTCAGCCTCCGGGAGCGTGAATTTGTTGAGGCGGCCCGCTCGTTCGGCGCCTCCCACCTCAGCGTGCTGTTTCGGCAGATCATCCCCAATGTGATGGGCGTCGTGCTGGTTTACGCCACCATGCTCATCCCCACCAACATCTCCGCGGAGGCCGCACTGTCCTTCCTCGGCGTCGGCGTCAAGGACCCGACGCCGTCGTGGGGCCAGATGCTCAACGCCGCCCAGTCCGGCAACTGGTACCTCAGCGATCCATGGTTCCTGGCCGTCCCCGGCGCCATGCTGATCGTCACTGTCCTGGCGTTCAACCTGCTCGGCGACGCCGTTCGTGATGCCTTGGACCCCAAAGCATCACGCCACTAGCACCCATCACCATCACCCACCCCGTATGAGGAGAACCATGAAATACCCATCCAGAGTGCTGGCACTTGCTGTGCTGATCTCCATGGCCGCCACCGGCTGTGCCGCGTCCCAGGGACAGCCGGGCACCACCAAAACCAGCGGCTCAGCGACGGAGCTGGCCGCGGCGGTAGTCAAGCCCGGCTTCACCACGAAGGGCGGCAACATCAATGTCCTGATGTCCTCCGACTTCCAGACGCTTGACCCTGGAAACAGCAACTACGTCCAGACGGCCAATGTCGGACAGTTGTACTACCGGACGCTCACCATGGCCAAAGAAACCGCGGGCCAGCCGCCCACCATCGTCCCGGACCTCGCCACGGACACTGGGAAGGTTTCCGCCGACGGCCTCACGTGGACATTCACGCTCAGGGACGGCGTCAAGTTCGAGGACGGCCGGCCGATCACATCGGCGGACGTCAAATACGGCATCGAACGCACCTTCGCCCAGGACGTCTACACGCAGGCGCCCCAGGAGCTGAATTCCGCGCTCGACGCCGGCGGCTACAAAGGACCCTACAAGGATCCGGCCGCAGTGCTCCAGGCAGTCGAGACCCCGGACCAGCGCACTGTTGTGTTCCACCTGAAGAAGCCGTTCGCTGAATTTCCGGCGCTGGCCTCACGGTCCAACACCGCTCCTGTGCCCCAGGACAAGGACACCAAGCTGGACTATACGAACCACCCGGTCTCGTCCGGCCCTTACATGGTGGAATCGTACAACCGCGGCAAGTCGCTCAAGCTCGTCCGCAACCCGCATTGGGATCCCGCGACGGATGCCAACCGCCCGGCGCTCCCGGACACCTTCAGCTTCTCGCTGTCCACATCTCAGGCCACCATCAGCCAGCAGCTGCTGGCCAACGCAGACACCAACGCCATCACCCTGGACTCGAACGGTGCCTTGCAGACCTCGGATTCGGCCAAGCTGGCCGATGCCCAGGTCAAGGACCGGGTCGCCTCGGGGCTGCTGGGCTGCAACGACGTGCTGAGCCTGAACACGCAGAAGATCCCGGACCCGGATGTCCGCAAGGCAATTGCGCTTGCCCTGGACCGCCAGTCGATCCTGGTCCAGTACGGAGGACGCCGTTTCGGCGAGCTCACCCAGACGCCGCTGAACGACAAGATGCGCGGTTACGTGGCCCAGGAGTTGGAGATCGATCCCAGCGGCAAGCCCAAGCTGGACGAAGCCAAGAAACTCCTGGAAGGCAAGACGTACCCCAAGTCCCTCACCTTCGGCTACGCCAACAACCGGGACGCCTACAAGAACACGGGCACGGTGGTCCAGGAAAACCTCAAGGCCCTGGGCATCGAGGTACAGCTGGTGCCGATTCCGGCCCCGAACTACTACTCCGTCATGGCCAGCGAGCAGCTGCCGGACATCGGACGTTCAGGCTGGTGCGGGGGCGCCGATCCGGCTTCGATCCGGACCTCGGCGGACCCCATCCTCGGCCCGAACAACGATGGCACCACTTACGGATTCTCCAACACCTCACGCTACTTCGACCCTCAGGTATCCAAGGCCATGTTTGAGCTGCGGGACACCGCGGGGACGTCTGAGGAGCTGGGCAAGAAGTGGTCCGAGGAGTTCGGAAAGGCCCTGAAGACCTACCCAATCATTCCGCTCGTCCGCAGCCACACGAACAGCGTCGTCGGTTCCAACGTCCGCAACGCCCAGGTGGGCTACTTCTTCGGCGGCATCGACCTGTCCATCGTCGGCGTCGAGCACTAACCGGTCCTCACAGAAGGAGACGCGGGCCGCCCGGCTTCAGGCGGGCGGCCCGCAACCACAATGATCAGATTCATACTTCGCCGGACAGGCTCCCTGGTCCTGCTACTCATAGCCGTCAGCTTCATCACCTTCACACTGTTCCAGCTGGGTCCGGCTGATCCGGCCTCGGCTGCCTGCGGCCAGGAATGCACGCCGGAACGCGTCGCCGAGGCGCGCGTGGCCCTCGGCATGGACCAGCCGTTCTTCATCCAATACGCCGACTACATGCGCGGCCTGGTTTCGCCGCGCATGATCGGCGCCCCCGGCGCCGAATCCGTCTGCCAGTGGCCCTGCCTCGGAAAATCGTTCCAGACGAATGAGAACGTCTCGGACATCATCAGCCGGTCCCTGCCCTACACGCTCTCGATGGCAGTCGGCGCCCTGGTCCTTTGGACGGTGTCGGGCGTGGGTCTCGGCCTGCTCGCAGCCCTCAGGAAAGGTAGCGCCACCGACAAGTTCATCGTCGGCGCCGCGTCCGTGGGCGTCTCGCTGCCGATCCCGGTCACGGGCCTGTTCCTGCTGCTGGTGTTTGTCAATCAGCTCCATCTCCTGCCGTTCACGACCAATGAGATCAACAGCCCGTTCGGCTCCCAGGGGCCGTGGGCCTGGGTGCTGAACTATCTGCTGCCGTGGATTGCCCTCGCCGTGCTGTTCAGCGCCTCCTATATCCGGGTCACCCGCACCAACATGATTGAAACGTTCGGTGAGGACTTCATCCGCACGGCCCGGGCCAAGGGACTGGCCCCGCGGACCGTGACGTTCAAGCACGGCGTCCGGGCCGGAATCACCCCGATCGTGACCATGCTCGGCATGGACATCGGTCTGCTGCTTGGCGGCGCCGTCCTCACCGAACAGATCTTCTCCGTGCCCGGTCTCGGGTTCACCGCGGTCCGGGCCGCGATTTCCGGCGACCTGCCCGTCACCATGGCCATCACCATGCTGGCCGCCTTCTTCGTGATCGTCGCCAATGTCGCCGTCGACCTCGCCTATGCCGCCATCGATCCCCGAGTGAGGCTCCAATGACCCAGACCCATCCCAGCTCGGCGGGCACTTTCCCGTCCTCCGCGCCAGCCCCTGCAGCGGACGGCGGCGCGGCCGCCGCCTTCCTGGACGTCCGGAACCTGTCAGTGGGGTTCCCCACCGACGACGGCCTGGTCTCGGCTGTCAACGGCATGGATTTCACCCTTGAGCGCGGGCAGACGCTTGGCATCGTTGGCGAATCCGGATCCGGAAAATCGGTGACGATCCAGGCACTGATGGGCCTGCTGAAAGGCACCTCGGCCCAGGTCTCCGGCCAGGCCCTGTTCCAAGGCAAGGACCTCATCACGCTGTCCGAGTCGGGGATGCGCCAGCTGCGTGGCCGGAACATCGGCATGATCTTCCAGGACCCGCTGTCGGCACTGCACCCGTTCTACAGGGTCGGCCACCAAATTGCCGAGGCCTACCTCGTCCACCACCATGCGAGCAAGAAGCAGGCCCGGGCTGCGGCCATCAATATGCTCGGCCGGGTGGGGATTCCCAGCCCCGAGCAGCGCTACGACGAGTACCCGCACCATTTCTCCGGCGGCATGCGGCAGCGGGCCATGATCGCCATGGCCCTCATCTGCGAACCGGAACTGCTCATCGCGGACGAGCCCACCACGGCCCTGGACGTGACCGTCCAGGCGCAGATCCTGGACCTCATGGCCGAACTCCAGGCGGAAACCAACTCTGCGCTGATCCTCATCACCCACGATCTGGGCGTCGTGGCCGAGGTCTGCGATTCCGTGCTTGTCATGTACGGCGGCCAATGTGTCGAGTCCGGACCGGTGGACGAGATCTTCTACGACACCCGGCATCCGTACACCCTTGGCCTCCTCAATTCCATGCCGACGCTCGCCGGCACCTCCGGCCGCCTCAACCCGATCCCCGGCCAGCCGCCGTCGCTGCTTGACCTGCCGTCAGGGTGCATCTTCAGCTCCCGGTGCGACTACGCCGCGCTGGCCGGCGCCGACGTCTGCCGGGAGCAGCGGCCCGAGCTCCTGGTGGAGGCTGGCCACGGCAAGCGCTGCCATCTCAGCAGCCCCCAGCTCATCACTATCCGGACTTCGCGTTAGGACCCGCCATGGACAGGCAGCCAATTCTCCAGGTGGAGAACCTTCAAAAGCATTTCCCCGTCAAGGGCGGGCTCTTCTCCTCCGGCGGGCATCGTTCGGTCAAGGCCGTCGACGGCGTCTCGTTCAGTCTCGAACGAGGCCAGACACTCGGGCTTGTGGGTGAGTCCGGGTGCGGAAAATCCACGACGGGCCGCATGGTCGCCCGCCTGCTGGACCCCAGCTCCGGACGGGTCGTCGTCGGCGGCGTCGATATCAGCAAGCTGCGCGGGCGGGATCTGTACAGCTTCCGCCGCGAAGTACAGATGATCTTCCAGGACCCGTTCGCGTCACTCAACCCGAGGCAGACAGTCGGTACCGCGATCGCCGCGCCGATGGTGGCGCAGAAGATCAATCCGCCCGCAGGGCTGAAGAACCGCGTCAAGGAACTCATGGAGCAGGTGGGCCTTAAACCCGAACATTACAACCGCTTTCCGCATGAGTTCTCTGGCGGCCAGCGCCAGCGGGTGGGCATCGCCAGGGCCATTTCGCTGCAACCCTCTGTGATCGTGTGCGACGAACCGGTGTCCGCCCTGGACGTCTCCGTCCAGGCGCAGGTGATCAACCTGCTCCAGGAGATCCAGCGTGACACCGGTGTCGCGTACATCTTCATCGCCCACGACCTCTCCGTCGTCCGGCACATCTCCCACCAGGTAGCCGTCATGTACCTCGGCAAGATTGTCGAACAGGGCCCCCGTGAGGAACTGTTCCGCCTTCCCCGGCACCCGTACACGCAGGCGCTCCTGTCCGCGGTGCCGCTGCCCGATCCGCGCGAGGCCCGGCAACAGGTGAAGATCCGGCTCCGCGGAGATCTCCCGTCACCGGCCAACCCACCCAGCGGTTGCGTCTTCCGCACCCGCTGCCCGCTGTTCGGCACGCTGTCCGAGAGCCAGCAGCAGCTCTGTATCAGCGACATTCCCCCGTCGGCCGGCCCAGCCGCCCCGGCCTGCCACCACGCGGGGCTGGCAGCTGCCGCCCCCGCCGGTGTGAAATAGACCCAACACAAAGGAGCATTACATTGACTACCCTGATCCGCGCCGTCCGTCCCTGGGGACAGGCCCTGAGCGACGTCCTGCTAAAGGACGGCAAGATCGCCGGCATCGAGCCGCATGACCCGGTTCGAACGCCGGCGGACTCGTCCGGCCCCCTGGGCGGGTCGGTAACCGTCGTCGAAGGCCGCGGCCGGCTGCTGGTCCCGTCCTTCTCCGACGTCCATGTTCATCTGGACTCGACCCGCATCGGCCTGCCGTTCCGCGAGCACACCGGCGGCCCCGGCGTCTGGACCATGATGATGAATGACCGGCAGAACTGGCGCCAAGCCGAGGTCCCCCTCCAGGAACGCGTCAACCGCACACTCGGCCGGATGATCGCGCGCGGCACCACCCGGGTCCGCTCCTACGCCCAGGTTGACGTGGACTGCCGGCTGGAGCGTTTCGACGCGGTCCTGGCGGCCAAGGAACAGTTCAAGGACCAGGCCGACGTCGAAATCATCGCGTTCCCGCAGGCCGGCCTCCTGCTTGAGGACGGCACCGTGCCGCTGATGGAGGAGGCCCTCAGGGCCGGGGCCAATGTCATGGGCGGCATCGATCCGTGCAGCCTGGACCGCGACCCCGCCCGGCATCTGGACATCGTTTTCGGCCTCGCGGAGAAGTATCAGGTCCCCATCGACATCCACCTCCACGAGCCCGGCGAGCTCGGCGTCTTCAGCACGGACCTCGTCCTTGAGCGCACCCGCGCCCTGGGGATGCAGGGCAAAGTCACCATGTCCCACGCCTACCAGCTGGGCAGCGTCTCCGAGGCCACCACGCACCGGCTGATCGAGAAATTCGCGGAGTTGGACGTTTCGATGGCCTCCGTGGCGCCCGCCCAGTCAGGGCAACTGCCGCTCCCGCTGCTGGCCGAGGCCGGCGTCCGGGTTGGCCTTGGGGAAGACGGCCAGCGCGACTACTGGTCCCCGTACGGCAATACGGACATGCTGGACCGCACCTGGCAGCTCGCCTTCACACACGGTTTCCGCAGGGATGAGCTGATCGAGCACTGCCTGGCGATCGCCACCGTGGGCGGCGCCAGCGTGCTGGACCCGGCTGCCACCCGGTTGAAGGGGACCGCGCACCGGCCGGGCCTTGAGGCCGGGGATCCCGCCGAGCTGCTGCTGGTGGACGGCGAGACGGTCGCCTCCGCAGTCATGGACCGGGGCACGGACCGCACCGTGATCCACCGAGGCCGCGTCGTGGCGGACCAACTGCAGTTGCTTCCCTAAGCCCGCAACACAAGTGGCAGGTCCCTCGCTTGAGGGACCTGCCACTTTTCCTTTGCGTGTCTTCTACCCGGCTCAGCTTCCGACGCCGGCCGGCTGGGCGTCCGCGGCCGGTACGTCCCTTGCGTCGACGGACACCATCGGCCCCTTCGCTGCGAAGTATCCTGCCAGCGCCAGCAGCCCGGCTTCGCCGGCCAGGGCCCAGAACGTTGCCTCCCAACCGCCCGTCAGATCATGCAGCAGCGCAGCGCCCAAGGGCCCCAGCGAGGCGAGGGCAAACCCCAGGCCCTGGCTCATCGCCGAAAGCCTCCCGGCGGCCTGGGGTCCTGACGATCGGAGCACGACGAGCGCAATGGCAAGGCCGAATCCAGCACTCTGGGCGACGCCCAGAACACCCACCAGAAGGAACTGCAGCTCAGCCGGGCCCGTCAGGACACCGAGCAACGCGGCCGCCACCAGCAGCCCCAAGCCGGGCGCCATGACCTTGAGGATCGCCGGCCGGCTCGCCAGAACCGGTGCCAGCAGGCTGGAGGGGAGGCCTGCCACGCTGTACCAGGCAAGGAGTGCGGCGGCGTCGCCGGTTGTCAGGCCTCTCGAGACGAGGTAGACCGTGAGCCACGAGGTCACGGCGAAGTACAGCATCGCCTGCAGGCCGAAGAACGCTGTCACTGCCCAGGCGGTTGCCTGCTGCCGCAGCGGCCGTGAGGCACGGGTGCGACCCGGGGTGCCCGCGGGCAGGCCGTCAGCGGAGGAGCACGACGCGTGACCGGAGACGGCAGGCTCCACCGGTGCCGGCGGACGGCCCCCCTGACGCAGGATGAGTACCGCGCCCAGCAGCGCCGGGACAGCCCACACCGCAAGCGCCCCCGCCAGGTTTCCTCCCAGGACGAGTTGCAGCGGCTGAATCAGCCCGGCTCCCAATGCCGCCCCGAGACCGAAGCCCATGCTGCACAGACCAGTCCACCAGCCCGAGCCCCGATTGGCTTTGACGATCTGGGGCAACAGCACGCTTGCTGTCATGATGGCCATCCCCGCAAGGAAAGTCCCGGGGAGCATGAGGGCAGGTACCAGCACACGGGCGGTCAGTGCCACGGCAAGCAGCAGCATCGCAAGAGCGACGGCCCTCCCTGCGCCCAGCCGCCGGGCGACCCACGGCCCGCATGGTGCGGAAATCCCGAAGGCAAGCACCGGAAGCGCCGCCAGGAGCGGGAGCGTCTGAGCAGCCACCCCGAGCCCTTCTTCCAGCTGGCCCATGGATCCGGCAATGGTCGTAATCGCCGGCCGAAGGTTGATGGAAACGAGGGTCAAAGCGATAAGGGTCAATGCGGTCTTGGCTCCCGCCCGGGTTCCGGACCGCCCCGTGGGCGCTTGGCGGTTTTTTCCACGGTCGTCTCCTGACTTATTTGGTATACCAAGAATACTCATCCTGGGGTTGGGAGTGGACTTGAGCGGAAGAAGACGGGGGACGACGCGCGTCTCAGACTCATTTTGGGATACCAAAGCAGTCTGAGTGTCAGGCGCGCAGAGGGGCGACGGCGGTTTTCCGCGGCAGCCTCGCTAGCCGCCGAGCGCAAACTGGCCCAGTGCGGCCGCCGCAACAAAGGAGGCACTGTAGGTCAGGAGGGCGACGACGACGATCTTCCAGCTCAGGGACTTCAGCGCCTTGATGTCCCTGCCAACGGTGAGCCCGATCAGTGTCAGTGCCGGCAGCCCTATGAGGATGACGTCCAGGTGCTGGGTGAGACCCGCGATGAGCCCCGCAGTGGGCAGGAACGGCGCCGAAAGCACGGTGGTTAAGGTCAGTACCCACACGCTGGATGGCACCGAAGGCAGCAACCGGGCGAGGCGGAATGACAGGCCGGTCAGCAGCACCAGCACGGCCACGCCCAGGGCGTCATTCCACGTGACGCTCTTTGTCCCGACGAAGTTCATCAAAAGAGCCGATGCTCCGGTGACCGCATAGGCGAGAATCGCGGTCACCCGGGTCACCCTGAGGGGCGGATCGACGTCCACTGCCACCGGAGGGGCAAGCCGCGTTTGGGCGGGCGCCGCCGCCGTGTTGCGGACCCGGCGGGTGGACGCGCCGTCGTCATCCCTTCCGAAGAGACGGCTCCAGAACGCGTAGAGGCGGCGGCACAGCGGCAGGGACAGGAATACTCCCGCATAGAAGCCCACGATGTTGGTGACAAGGTTGGACAACGCGGCCAGCGCCATGATTTCGCCGGCCTGGTCCGGGTACAGCAGGGACAGTGCCCCGACGCCTCCAAGCATCATCGATGCTGAGCCGAGGCCAAGCCCCAGGGCGAGCGCGCGCGGATCGAAGATATTCAGTCCGCCAAGGAAACCTGCCAGGAGGGAGATGAACACGGCGCCGAACAGGCTGCCGAGAAGCCACACCGAGAAGACGCCCCTGTACTCCCCGGACCGGACGCCGAACCGCTGTATGGCATAGGCGAGGAACGACTCGCGGTCGATGGACCACGTGGCTCCGACCGCCACGCGGCCCAGCCCCAGGGCCACGGCAACCGGCAGCGCCAGGATGACGGTGCCGAAGATATGACCCACTTCCTGAAGGAGGATCGCCGGGCCCAGCTCGGTGAGTTTCGCCAGGGAAGGCCCGATCTGGGTGCCGAGCCTGGCGAGGAAGAGGATGATGCCAATCTCCAGGAGCAGCGTGGCAACGGCGCGGCTTGCACCGGAAACACGCCGGACTCGCTGGGTTCCGAGGATTCCACCGAGGACCACGGCCCAGATGATGGGGAAGAGCACCACGGGGGCCGGCCCAAGCTGGAACTTATGGGTGCCGATCAAGACCGCCGCCACTGAGACAAGCAAGGAAACGGCCACGACCGTCCACCAGTGACGGCGGGTGATCTGTTGTTCCTGGACCGGGCCAGGGGTTTGATCGATGAGCTGGGTTTCTGACGCCATGGGGTAACTGTCCTTGTGGGGAAGGTCTTCCGCCGGTACGAGGCGGTAGCTGGGGCGGGGTGGTGGAGGTGCATCCTGCTAGGAGCCGTTTTGTATACCAAAATAGAATAGGTGAGCCGTGTCGAGATGTAAATCACTTTTTATTTTGGCTCTTCGGAGGGTTTTTAGCCGGGCACTCTCGACGTCCGTCAAAGTCCCGCTCTAGCGTCGGTATACCAAAACCGCTATGGTTTTGTTTGTGCGGTCCGACTGAGGTCCGCCCGGATCATCGAATCGGAGGTTGGTTTGCGCACCAGATTCAGCGCGGAATTCGTGCTCGGGCATGAAGCCGGTCAGCACGTTCTCATCCGCAACGGTGACGTTGTCTATGAGGACAGTCGCATTGTGTACGTCGGGCCGGACTACGAGGGTCCGACGGACGAGTCGTTTGATCTGGGCCGCTCCCTCATCACCCCGGGATTGATCGATCTTGACGCACTCACCGACATTGATCACCTGCTGATCGATTCGTGGGCGTCCGCGGACCGGGCCAATGACCTGCAATGGTCCGAAGACTATTTCCGCAACCGCCGCGCGGACGTCTTCACCGCGCAGGAGCGGCAAACCATCCGGAAATACGCCTTGGTGCAGCTGGCCCTGCACGGCGTCACGACGTATATGCCCATAGCCTCGGAGATCCATTCCGCCTGGGCAGAAAGTTTCGAAGAGCTCGCGGAGATGGCTGAAACATCCCGGCAGATCGGGCTGCGCGGCTACTTGGGCCCTGCCTACCGTTCCGGAGTGAACGTCGTCAGGCCCGACGGGAAACGGGACGTCGCCTTCGATGAGGAGCAGGGGCGCACCGGGCTTGCCGACGCCGTGCGGTTCCTGGACCACGCCGAGGAACTGGCGGATCCGCTGGTCAACGGGGTGCTCTTGCCGTGCAGGATTGAAACCCTCACCGCCGATCTCCTGCGCGCTACGGCTGCAATCGCCCATGAACGGCACGCGCTGGTCCGGCTGCACTGCCTTCAGGGCGCAACGGAGCGGGAGCTGCTGCAGCGCTGGTACGGGCTGACGCCTCTCCAGCTCCTGCAGCAGACGGGACTGATCCGTGAGCGCCTGCTCATCCCGCACGGGATCTTCGTGGACCGGAACCCTCTCGTGGACGGTGACGATCGAGGCGATCTGCAGACCTTGGCGGACGCCCGTGTCACCATCATCCACTGCCCGCTCACATCCCTCAGATATGGCATGGCCCTGGACTCGTTCGCCGCTTTCCGGGACGCCGGAATCAACCTGTGCCTCGGAACGGATTCCTTCCCGCCGGACCTCATTCGAGGCATGGACACGGGCGTGCAGCTGGCCAAGCTGATCGATGGCAAGCTGGACGCGGCCCCGGCGGAGCACTACTTTGAAGCGGCAACGCTAGGCGGTGCCCGAGCTCTGGACCGGCCGGACCTTGGGAAGCTGGAAGTCGGCGCTCAGGCTGATCTCGTCGCCTTCGCTCTGGATGACATCAGGGACGGCGTCATCGACGATCCGATTCGAACCCTGCTGCTGAGCGGAACGGCCCGGCAGGCGACGCATTCCGTCGTCGCCGGCCGCCTCGTGATGCGAGACGGCCGGATCCCCGGTATTGATGTCCAGGCCTTGAAAGACGAGGCCCAGAGACTTTTCACCACGATGCGCGATGCCTATTCCGACCGTGACACCGAACGCCGGACGCCTGGGCAGCTGTTTCCGCCGGCTTTTCCCTACGCGCCCGACCGGGCTCCGGCTGGTCCGCGGGATCGTGAAAGGGCAGGGAGCCACTGATAGCTGCGGCGAGGAATCGCCTCGATGAAATATCTCCGCCCCGGCTGCTGCTGGCCCGGACATGAGAAGGCACCCCGCACCATCTGACGGTCACAGCCTAGTAATATGGCCGTCATGACCAGGCCCGACGTTGAGGTTGAGGTCCACGCCGTGAGTGGCGAGACTCCTTACTCGATGCTGGACAAAGTGTTCTTCCTGGTCGGTGGCGTCTCGGCAGTGTGGCTGACGTCCCTGCTGTTGCAGGAGAGCTTCCAGTGGGGCTGGGCCCAGCTCTGGTCCATGTTCGTCTTCTGGGCGCTCCTCGCCTATCTGGTACTCCCCCGGCTGCACCGGATCCTGACGCGCATCTACGTTCCGGACTACTTCATCGGGCGGGCGCGCACCAGCGACGGGCTGCTCGGCGATCCGGTCAATGTGGCCCTGCTGGGATCAGAGCCGCAGGTGCACGGCGTGATGCGGGCCGGCGGATGGACGCTGGCTGATGACCTGACGCTGGCCAGCAGCCGCAGAATAGTCTCCGCAACCGTCCTTCGCCGCAGCTATCTCCAGGCCCCGGTGAGTCCGTTGTACCTGTTCGGCCGCTAGCAGGATTTCGCCTACCAGCAGGAAGTCGACGGGACCCCGGGAAAGCGCCACCACGTGCGCTTCTGGCGCTGCCCGCCAGGCTGGTTGCTCCCCGGCGGGCTGGCGGCGGACTGGCTGGCCGCCGGAACCTACGACCGCAGCGTCGGCTTTTCGCTCTTCACCCTGCAGATCACCCACAAGATCGACGAGCGGACTGACGCCGAACGCGACCACATTGTTGCGAGCGTCGTCCGGGCCGATCCGGCGGCTGCAGTCAGGGTGATCCGCGACTTCTCGACCGGTTACCATTCCCGCAATGGCGGCGGCGACACAATCACCACCGACGGCGACCTTCCCATCGTCGATCTCCGGAAGGCCACCGCGCCCGGGACATCCGCTGCCGGGCCGCCGAGCGACAGCCGCAGCAAGCGGCCCGCCCCCACGATCATCGGCGCGGCCCTCGTCGGTGCGCGGGCGGTGGCCGCCGGCCTCCTGGCGCTCTGGATCTTCCTGTTCCAGGAGGAGCATCAGGAACCGCTGCTTCAATCAGAAAACGGTTCCGGAATCACCGTCGGCCAGTCGGAAGGCATGCTCCTCACGTCACTCGTGGTGGTGCTCGTATTTGCGGTGGCGGAGCTGCTGCTCGCCTGGTTCGTGTTCCGGGGGCGGAACTGGGCGCGGACCTCGGCAATGGCGTTGAGTGCGTCGGCCATCTTCCTCCAGGCCCTCGACGTGCTCGACGGCGGCCCGGGAATCACATTGCAGTCCAACCTCCCCGGGCTGACGCTCGACATCCTGCTGATCCTTGCCCTCTCGAGCGAACGGGCGCGTGTCTACGCGCTGCGCGCCCGGAAGGAGCCCAAGCGGGACTCCGCCCGGCCCGGCGGCCGGGCTGCCTACTGAACGCTCCGGGCTTTGCCAACGTGGCAAAGAGGGCGGCGGCGGCGGACAATCCGCCGCCGCCGCATTGCGTCATTCCTTGCCGCTAAGTCGTCTTCCGCCGGCGCCACCAGGAGCGTTGGGGCTCCGGCTCCGGCGGGGCCGCAGCGGCGGCCGCCGCCCGGCGCGCGCGCCAGCGTTCCACTTCGGCGTCGACGTCCCGGGTCTTCGTGACCACGGGCGGCCCGCCCTGGAGCTGCCGCCTCGCATCGACGACGCGTGCGTTGAAGTCCTTCAGAATGTCCCGCACCTGCTTTTCGCTGAACTGGGCCTCGAGCCGGGCGTCCAGACCGGCGTCCTCGGTCCGGAGCAGAATGGCCTTCGGGCCAAGCCCGGTGATGTTCTCGCGCTGCAGCAGGCCCTTGACCCACCAGTCGGGGTCATACGCCTCCCCCAGCCCGGGGATGGGCTTGCCGGCGTACTTCAGGTTGTCGAATTTTCCCTGCGCCATGGCGTCGCGGATCAGGTATTCGGCCTTGGCGGCGTCGTCCACCTTCGCACGCTTCCGCCGGAGTTCCTCCTCGGCCGCGGTCAGCTCGTCATGCTCCTGGGCCGTGCTGCCGGCGGACCGGACGGCGCGGAGCTCAGCCGCCCGCTCCACCCGGCGCCGGAACGCGCTGCCGCCGCTGCTCATGAGCCGTCACCGCCTTCACCGGCCAGGACCCCATCAGCGGCATTGTCACTCATATGACCACGGTAGGCCTGCCCGGATTCCGTGTCGACAACCCGTCTTCGACGGCCCGGACGCCAGCCACCGGTTCCGTGGTGCCGCCGGTGACAATGCGGGTCATGGTTGCTGTGCCCATGAGGTGATCGTTCCGTTGCGCTCGGGCGGGGCGGGTCTGACGTACCGGAGCATGTTTTGCCTGCCGGCGGACCATCGCGCAGCTGCGCCCGACGGGGCCGGGGCGACCCGCAGGGCAAGGAACGGATGGGTTGTGTGCGGCCATGAGCGCAGCGCCGAACGCAACCCATCCGCGAGACAAGGACATTCCGCGCCTTTCAGAACCTGAACGTGAGAGCACGTCCAGAGGCTGTGCCGAAGCAAGAGCTGGCGGTATGGTTGCGGCAACTCGGTAGACGGTGTTTTGGTTCAATTACTTGGGGGCAAACATGCACAGACTTCTACTGACTGTTCTGGGAATCGGCCTGACTATCGTTTTCTGGTACCTGCTGAGTTGGGGTATTTCCCAACTAGGTCGGCTCGAGAGCTGGCATCTCGGCCTCCTGCTCGTCTTGGCCATCGTGCCCGCTGTGTTGATCTGCAAGAGGATTGCCGTCGGCTGAAAAAGGGCCGGCAAGTGGCCAGCGGAGCCAATAAGGGCGGACGCGGTCAGCCGTCAGTTGGGGTGCCTGAAGCCAGCCGCCAGCCCGCATCCTTACGCGCGGGAGTCCAGTGACGGCATGTCCCCGATCGCCACGATCCGCTTCGGGACTTTGTAGCCGGCGAGGTGCTCGCGGCAGTGTGCCTGGAAGGCATCCTCGTCCAGCTCGGTGTCCGGTTCAAGTTCGACGGCGGCCGCCACCATCTCGCCGCCGCGTTCGAGCGACTTGCCGATCACCGCGGCGTCCCGGACATCGGGGTGCAGGCGGAGCACGCTCTCCACTTCGGTGGGCGAGACGTTGAAGCCGCCAGTGATGATCAGTTCCTTGGCCCGGTCCACGATGGTGGTGAAGCCGTCCCGTCCACGGTCACGACGTCGCCGGTGCGCAGCCAGCCATCAGAGGTGAGGGTCTTCGCGGTTTCCTCCGGGTTGTTCCAGTAGCCCTGGAAGACCTGCGGGCCTTTGAGCAGCAGCTCCCCCGGCTGGCCCGGAGCCACGTCGACGGCGTAGCTGGTGCGGCGGCCGAAGAACCCCAGCGCCGGGGCGACATGCTCACATCTTGCCGTGAAGTTCTACGCGGCGGCGAATTGCAGGACTGAAGGGACGGGAGGTCCTGATGCGGCTCGCAACGTGCTTGCCGCCCAGCGCGTCATTCGTCGCCGTTGTCCTGCGCTTCAAGGTGCTTCGCCATCGCCTCGCAGGCCTGGTTCCACCGTGCGGTGAGGGCATGCCGGCTCAGGGGCTCGAACATGCTGTTGAGGACCTTCTCGACTGCATCGTATGCGGCGTCCCGAACCCGTTCCTGCGCCGCCGGGCTGTAGTAGTTCATGACAGGAATTCGACGCCGGCAGCGTAAAGGATGGCGTTATTGTCAGCTGCCGGAGTCCTTAGCAACTCCGGCCTCGTCGCCCGGCATCCCGGCGCGGGTCTGTGTCCCGGAGCGACGGGAGGGACTCGCCCGCCTACAATTCAAGTATGTGAACAGGTCCGTCACATCACTCAAGGCTAAGCCTCGAGCTGGACGCCCAGACCCCGGGAGCAGACATGAGTGAAGATCGGGGCAACCCGACCGTAAAATCCGCAGACCGCGCGCTCACCGTGGTCGAATTCGTCGCGGGCAAGGGCTCGGCCAGTTTCACCGAAATCCTCGAAGGGCTTCACCTGCCGCGCTCAAGCGCGCATGGGCTGCTGAGCACCTTGTGCGCCGCCGGCTGGCTGGACCACAGCACCTCAAATAAACAGTATTCGCTGGGGCTTCGGGCCTGGCAGGTAGGCCAGCTGTATACCGGCCACCAGACGCTGGCCAACGTCGCAAAGCCCGTGATGGACCGGCTCTCCGCTTCGCTGGGAGAGACAGTTCAGCTCGCGCTTCTCGACGGTGTCGAGAACGTGTACATCGCCATCAGCCAGACGTCCGGCGGCATGCGGCTTGGTTCCTCGGTTGGCATGCGCCTTCTGGCCCATGCAACGGGGATCGGCAAGGCCTTGCTCAGCATGCTTGAACCCGGCGAGTCCAGGCGCCGCCTCGATTCGGTGGCGCTGCCCCGGCTGACCGATAAAACGGTCACCGACGTCACGGCACTGGCGGAACTGGTGGCCGCTGCCAAAGCAACCGGGTTCGCGGTCGACGACGAGGAATATCTTGATGGATGCCGCTGTGTCGCCGTCCCGCTGACCAGTGAGGCGGGAGGCGGCATGCACGCCGCTCTCTCGGTCACAATGCCTACCGCCCGGACTGACGCGGACTGGCCGGGGAGCGTCCTGCGACCGCTCGTGGCGGCAGCCCAGGAAATCCGCGCTCTGCTCGGAGTGCGGGAACCGGACATTGTGGTCCCAGCGGCGGGATCATTCCCGGAGCCGGCCCCCGCTCCCGCACGCTCCGCGTAACCCGAAATTGAATGCTTGCCACCACCTTGTGGCCTGTGCCATACTCGTGCTGTTCACATTTGTGAACAACAATTCATAATCGTGAACTCAACGAGGAGTTACAGTGTCCAACCAAGTGACGGCTCCCACCAGCGAAGCGCTGGCGCCGATTGTCCGCCGCGTTACGCGCCGGCTCATTCCAGTTCTTCTGCTGATGTACATCCTGGCCTTCCTTGATCGTGCCAATCTTGGCTTCGCCAAGGCCGCCTTCCAGGCTGACACCGGCCTCTCGGACGCCGCCTATGCACTTGGAGCCGGCATCTTCTTCCTCGGCTACGCTGCCCTGGAAGTCCCCAGCAACATCCTCATGCGCAAACTAGGAGCCAAGATCTGGCTGGCGCGGATCATGATCAGCTGGGGTATCGTCTCGGCGCTGATGATGTTCGCCCAGACCGAAGGGGCCTTCTACATCCTCCGCGTGCTACTGGGCATCACCGAGGCCGGCTTCTTCCCCGGCGTCATTCTTTACCTGACCTACTGGATCCCCACGCAGTTCCGCGGCCGCGTCAACGGCCTGTTCTACTTCGGCGCGCCCCTCGCCTTCATCTTCGGCGGCCCCCTCTCCGGCATGCTCCTGGACCTTGACGGACTGGGCGGGCTGCAGGGCTGGCAGCTGATGTTCGTCGTCACCGGCGCCCTGACCGTCGCAGTCGGAATCTGGGCCTTCTCCTACCTCGACAACGGCCCGACGGACGCCAAATGGCTCAACGACAGTGAGCGGACCACCCTTGTGGCGGCGCTCAACGCTGAAGACCAGGTCAAGGCCGACCACTCCCCGAAGAGCGCCCTGCGCGCACTGGCCAACCCGAAGGTCCTCTACTTCTGCCTCATCTACTTCACCATCCAGATGAGCGTCTACGGTGTCACTTTCTACTTGCCCACCCAGATCGCCAAGCTGGTGGGCGCGAAAGTGGGCCTCGGCGTCGGACTGATGACCGCTGTGCCGTGGGGGATCGCAATAATCGCCACGTTCCTGCTCAGCCGCTTGGCAGACAAGACCGGGAAGCGCCGCCTCGTGGCCACCGCATCACTCGCCGCAGCATCAGTCGGCATCTTTGCATCGGCCCTCACTGACAACCCGGCCATCGGACTGGCCGCGCTCTCCCTGGGTGCCGCCGGGTTTATCTCGGTACAGCCTGTGTTCTGGACACTGCCCACCGGGATGCTCGTGGGTGCCGCCGCTGCCGGCGGAATCGCACTTATCAATTCGATTGGAAGCCTGGGTGGCTTCGTGGCACCCATAGCCAAGACCTGGGCGGAGGCGTCCTTCGGTCCGAATGCCGGTTTGTTCCTGCTTGCCATTACGGCCTTCCTCGGCGCCGTCCTGCTCTTCAACAGCCATCGGGTCAGCAAGATCGCTGACAGCACTCCGCTGGCCCAGCCCATCGCCGAAAAGGTGCACTAATGCGAGTACTCGAACTGAAAGACTTCCGCCAGCTCGTGGTGTCGGATCGTGAAGAACCCGCCGCTGGCCCCGGCGAGGTCCTCATCGACGTGGTTGCCACCGGCATCTGCGGATCCGACATTCACGGCTACACCGGAGAGAACGGACGCCGCGTGCCGGGCCAGGTCATGGGTCATGAGACCGCGGGACGCATCGCTGCCCTCGGTACAGGGACAGACCGATTCGGCTTCGCAGTCGGCCAGCCTGTCACCTTCAACCCGCTCATCAGCTGCAACGCCTGTGAGGCATGCAAGGCCGGGCAGCAGCAGCATTGTCCGGAACGGACCGTGATCGGAGTGAACCCGGCAATCGTGTCGGCCTTCGCCGAGCAAGTGGCGGTCCCCGCGGACAACGTCGTGGTGCTGTCCGCCGGAACACCCATTGTGTACGGGGCCCTTATCGAGCCCCTTGCCGTCGCCTTCCACGCCGTCCGCCGCGCACGGATCGCCGCCGGCCAGAAGGTCCTGGTGATCGGCGGCGGCCCAATCGGGCAATCCGTCATCCTGGCAGCACTTCAGGAGGGCGCCGCCCACGTCCTCGTCTCCGAAATGGATCCCGCCCGGCGCGCCCTGTGCGAACGGCTCGGCGCCACCGCGCTCGATCCCACCGCCGCTCCGCTGGACCAGCAGGTCCGGACAGCTTTTGGCACGCTCGCAGATACCACCGTGGACGCCGTCGGCATTAAGCCCACCATTGCCAGTGCCCTCGACGCCACGAAGTTCGGCGGCGTCGTCTCGCTGGTCGGCATGGGTTCGCCGGAGTTGACGTTCAGCGCCTACCGTGTTTCCACGGAGGAAAGGGAGATCGTGGGCAGCTTCTGCTACAACAACCAGGACTTCCGCGATGCAGCAGCCTGGGTGGATCAGGGATCCCCGGCCCTGGCAGAACTCATCAGCCGTGAAGTTTCCATGGAGGACGCCGACGCGGCCTTCACCGGGCTCGCCGCCGCGGACGGTACGGCCGGCAAAGTATTGGTCCGCATCGATTCAGCAAGGAACAGCCAGTGAGCATCGAAAACCGCATCCGTCAGGTCCGCGCCTATACGCTGCGCGGCGGCGGGGCCGACTACCACGACCAGGACGCAGGCCACTGGATCGATGACCACATCGCGACGCCGATGTCCGTCTACCCCGAATACCGTCAGTCCCGCCAAAGCTTCGGGATCAACGTCCTCGGCACCTTGGTGGTGGAGATCGAGGCCGACGACGGCACCGTCGGTTTCGCCGTCACAACCGCCGGCGAGCTGGGCGCCTTCATCGTGGAGAAGCATCTGGCCCGGTTCGTCGAAGGCGCGCGCGTCACGGACATCGAGAAGATCTGGGACCAGATGTACCGGTCCACGCTTTTCTACGGCCGCAAGGGCGTGGTCCTCAACGCCATCAGCGCGGTGGACCTCGCACTCTACGACCTGCTGGGCAAGATCCGGCAGGAACCGGTCTACGCGCTCCTCGGCGGACCGGTCCGCGACGAACTGACCATGTACGCCACCGGTGCCCGTCCCGACGTCGCCAAGGACCTTGGCTTTATTGGCGGCAAGATGCCGCTGCACCACGGCCCGGCCGAGGGTGAAGAAGGTCTCCGGAAGAATCTGGAGATGATCCGGGACATGCGCGAGAAAGTCGGCGACGACTTCTGGCTGATGCTGGATTGCTGGATGTCCCTGGACCTCGACTACGCCACCCGGCTCGCCCATGGCGCGGCGGAATACGGCCTGAAGTGGATCGAAGAGGCGCTGCCCCCGGATGACTACTGGGGCTACGCCAAGCTCAAGAAGCAGGTCCCGCCGAAAATGCTGGTGACCACCGGCGAACACGAGGCCACCCGGTGGGGCTTCAAGCTGCTCCTGGACATGGAATGCGCCGACATCATCCAGCCCGACGTCGGATGGTGCGGTGGCATCACCGAGCTGAGCAAGATCTCGGCCATGGCCGATGCCGCCGGCGCACTGGTCATTCCGCACGGATCTTCCGTGTACTCGTACCATTTTGTCGTCACCCGGACCAACAGCCCGTTCGCCGAGTTCCTCATGATGCATCCCACCGCCGAGGAAGTCGTGCCCATGTTCTCCCCGATGCTGCTCGGTGAGCCGGTCCCCGTAAACGGCAAACTCAAGGTGCCGGAAACTCCGGGCTTCGGGGTCGAGCTGAACCCGGCCCTGGAAAAGCTGCGGCCTTACACGCACTGACCGCCCCGCCAACTGAAAAAACTGCGAACAAGGAACCTATAAATGGAACTCATGCGCTTGGGTGAACCCGGCTTGGAAATCCCGGTAGCCACCGAGGACGGAAAGTACTTTGACCTGCGGTCGATCACCGCGGACATCGACGGCGATTTCCTGGGCGGCGACGGCATCGCCAAAGCCCGCGCCGCCCTTAAAGCCGGGTTGCCGGAACTCGAAGGAGCCGGATCCCTGCGGATCGGCGCGCCCGTCGCCAAGCCGGGAGCCGTACTGTGCATCGGCCAGAACTACGCCGCCCACGCTGCGGAATCCGGTGACGCCCCGCCGTCGGTTCCCATTCTCTTCTTCAAGCACCCCAACACCGTGGTGGGGGCTTTCGACCACGTCGTGATCCCGCCCGGAGCAGAGAAGGTGGACTGGGAGGTGGAACTCGCCGTCGTCATCGGCAAGCGCGCCTCGTACCTCGCGTCCCCCGAGGAGGCCCTGGACTACGTGGCCGGCTATGCGGTCAGCAACGATGTCTCCGAGCGGGCGTACCAGGTGGAACATTCGGCCGGGCAGTGGTCCAAGGGCAAGTGCTGCGCCACGTTCAATCCTCTCGGCCCGGCCTTGGTTCCCGCCGAGGAAATTGGCGACCCGCAGCAGCTCCGCTTGCGATCCGCCGTCAACGGCGAGACCAGGCAGGACTCCAGCACCTCGGACATGATCTTCTCGGTGGCCCACATCATCTGGAACCTTTCCCAGTACCTGGTGCTGGACCCGGGCGACATCATCAACACCGGAACGCCGAAGGGCGTCGCGCTCTCCGGCAAGTTCCCGTACTTGCGCGAAGGGGACAGCATGGAAATCTCCATCGAAAAGCTGGGCCGGCAGGAGCAGAAGCTGGTCGCATTCCGGCAGGAAGTTCCGGGTCCCAGCTGACTCGCTGGTGTCGTTTTGAGGCCCGATAACGATAACTACTGCGATTCAGTCGGGCGGACGAGAAGAGGACGACGGCGGGAAACTCTCCCGCCGTCGTCCTCTTGCGTTGCTGAGGTGCTACAGGCTGCGGACCAGACCGCCGTCGCACCGGAGCGCCGTCCCGGTGACGTACGGCATCCACCGCCACTTCCGCCGCCAGCGTTTTCAGGTACCCGGCCAGGGCGGTCCGGCCGGTGTTGGACAAGGCCAGGTTGGGCAGCGGAGCAACCACCCCGCTGGATCCGATGGCCAGAATCCGGCCCCACTTCTGCTCCTGCATGCCCGGCAGGAAACTGCTTACCAGTGCATGCTGGGGCCGGACCAGAAGATCGAACGCGGACGCCAGCTCCACGCTGCTGAGCCCACCCGCGGTTCCGGGCTCCGGTCCGGGACCGCTGAGCACGAGAATGTCCACGGAACCGAACCGGTCGGTGGCGGCGTCATCCGAATCCGCCGCATAGAGCACCGCGACGGGCCCGAAGATTTCTGCACAGGCGATGGCCGATCCTGGTGCCACGCCGTCGATGACGGTCGGCTCTATGAAGAAGCCTTCTCCGTCGAGCGCATGCCCACCGGCGAGAACGTTGGCCCCCTCGACCTTGGCCGCTTCGAGGAGTTTCAACACTCCGCGCTGCTTAGCGTCGATGAGCGGACCCACGGTGGTGCCCGCGGCAGTGCCGGCGCCAACGCGGAGTTCGGCCACCCGCTTCAGGAAGCTCTCCCGGAAGGCAGGCAGCACGTCCTTGTGAACGATGATCCGGTTCGCCGTGACGCAGGCCTGGCCCGCATTACGGAACTTCGCGATGACCGCCCCCTCCGCGGCCGCCTCGACGTCGGCGTCCGACAGGACCGCAAACGGGCCGTTGCCGCCTAGCTCCATGGAAGATGCCATGAGGTTGTCCGCCGCTTGCTTCAGCAGTGCCGTTCCGACCCGGTGGAGCCGGTGAAGCTGACCTTGCGCGGGCGCCGGTCGCTCATCAGGGCCGCGGACTGGGCCCCGGACCTGCTGGTGGTGACGAGGTTGACCACGCCCTCGGGGATCCCGACCGAACGTAGGACCTCCACGAGGAGGTGCATGGTCAGCGGGGTCTGCGAGGCCGGCTCGATGATCACTGTGCAGCCAGCGGCCAGGGCCGCTCCGATTTTCCGGGATCCCATGGCGAGGGGGAGATTCCAGGGCTTGATCAGCAAGGACGGACCCACCGGCTGGTAGGTGGTGATGATCCTGTAGTCACCATCGGGCGCCGTTCCGTAATTGCCGCTCTGGGACGGCACCTGCTCGGAGAACCAGCCCAGGAACTCGGCCGCGTAAGCCACTTCACCCCGGGCCTCGGCGAGGGCCGCGAAATATGGCCTCGCGGTTGACTTGCATGTTACATGCAGGCATTCTATATGAGGCGATTAGCTTTCCAGTACCGAAAGGCAATGGAGCCCCTATGAGCACCCAGACCGGTTCAGTCAGCACTATTTTCCCCGGAGAGTCGCAGCGGTCTCGATGATCGGCACCACGATTGAGTGGTACGACTGCTACATCTTCGGCAGCGGACCCAGCCGCGCGCCTGGAGAGGCTCCGGCAGATGACCGCCCAGGAACGGGGTGCTCGCCGGCGGCTCAGGAGAAGTCGTTGGGCCACCGCAGGGCCGCGGCGAGGGCGCCGGCGTCGAACTCCTCGTTGTCCCCAGCCTCCTGCGTAATCAGCAGCTGGGCGGTATTGAGGATGTGGCGGCGCATGGCGGCAGCCGCGGCCGGTCCGTCGTGCGCTGAGATCGCATCGACAATGTCGAGGTGGTCATCAACGACCTCCTGGCAGGAACGGGCGGCCGGGGCCGTCCCCACTCCCCTGGTCAGGACCAGGTTGCGGAGGTTTTCCAGGACATCGACCAATTTCGCGTTCCCCGCATTCTCCATGATCTGCAGGTGGAAATCACGGTCGGCCCGCAGGGTTGCCTCCGCATCGTCCTCATCGGCAGCGGCCTGCATATGGGCAAAGCACGCGAGGATTTTACTCATTCCGGCCTCGGAGACCGTCCGGGCAACCTTGGCCGCGGCCGGTACTTCAAGCATCAGCCGGATCTGGAAGACCTCCACCAGATCGGTGAGCGTGGTCGCGAGGATGGTGGCGCCCTTGTTCTTGTCGATCCGGATCATCCCGGCACGGGCCAGCTGGAGCAGTGCCTCCCGGGCCGGGGTCCTGGAGACGCCGATGCGCTCACCCAGGCTGCTGGCTGAATACGTTTCACCTGCGACCAGCTCGCCGGAAGTAATCGCCTCACGAAAAAGCTCCACGGCTTGATCGGTCAGGGACGAACTGCGGCTCAGTTTTTTCACTTCACCATCATTTCAGCAACGGAAGAAAAGCAATGACAACGAATCGAATAGCAGTGATCGGCGGCGGAATCATTGGAACCGCCGTCGCCCGGCAGCTGTCCCGCATGGTCGACGGCGCCGAGGTCACCCTTTTTGAGAAGGAGTCCGGTCTGGCCGGACACCAGACGGGCCACAACTCCGGCGTGGTCCACGCGGGCCTTTACTATGAGCCCGGCTCCCTCAAAGCCCGGCTGTGCCGGCGCGGGGTGGACCTGCTGGCCGAATACGCCGCCGAGAACACCATTGCCTATGACGAATGCGGGAAGGTCGTCGTAGCCCACAACAACAACGAACTCGACCGGCTGCACAGCATCTTCGAACGGGCCAAGGCCAACGGGGTTCCGGATGTCGCCATCGTCGGCCGGGACAGGCTCCGTGAACTGGAACCCGGCTGCACCGGAGGCATCGCCGCCCTGCACTCGCCGCACACGGCCATCATCGACTACCCCGGGCTGACCCGGTCGCTGGGCAGGGACGTCGAGGCGGCCGGCGGCCAGATCCGGCTCGGCACCGCCGTCACCGGACTGGACGTGACCGGGTCCGAGGTCCGGATCTCGGGCTCCGGCTTCGATGCAGAGGCCTTCGACCTGGTCATCACCTGTGCGGGCCTGCAGTCCGACAGGCTCGCCAACGCGGTCACCGACCGGACGGGTACCTCCGGGAAGAAGAACGAGGGACCCCAGATCGTGCCGTTCTACGGCGACTACTTCCTCCTGAGGCCGGAGCGGTCCGCTCTCGTCAACGGGCTCATCTACCCCGTACCGGACCCGCGCTACCCCTTCCTGGGTGTGCACCTGACCAAACGCGTCGACGGCGCCGTCATGCTCGGACCCAACGCGTTCCTTTCCCTCTCCCGGGAGAACTACCGGAACAACGCCCCCAACCTCCGCGATCTCGCGGATACGCTGGGCTACCCCGGCTTCTGGAAATTCGCGGCCGATAACATCCCGGCGACCCTCCAGCAGGTCCGCACGGCAGTCAGCAAGAAGGCTTTCGTGGAGGAAGCCCGGAAGTTCGTGCCGGCCATCGAGGCAGCGGACGTCGTCAAGGGAGTCCGCGGCATCCGGGCGCAGGCCCTGAACGCGGACGGCGGCCTGGTTGATGACTTTGTGATCCGCCGTACCGGGCGGCTTGTCCAGGTCCGCAACGCCCCCTCCCCCGGGGCAACGGCTTCCCTCGCCATCGCCGAACACATCGTCGAGGAAGCCCTTGCCAAGGTCGCCTAGGACGTGGTCTGTCGCCCAGCCATTGGGGGGGTGGGCGACGTGCAAAAAATGTATGAGGACGACGGCGGGAGCGGCGATTTCTAGGGGTCGTTGAAACACCTCTGGCGGCTAGGTAGTTTTCAGTAGATCACGCAGGAGGACCGCCTTTCCCAACTGCTTTCCGGACAGCCCCGACGGCCTCGATGGCCTGCCGGATATCCGCCATTCCGTTGTAGAGGTGGGGCGAAATTCGCACCCGTTTGTCTCCGGTCCAGGCGAGCACACCGTGGGCCTCAAGTCCGCGGCGCCAAACGCCCTCGTCGTCGACCTCGAACGCGACGATTCCTGCCCGTTTGGCGGAGTCAGCCGGGGTGAGCATGCGCATCCCCAGGGCATCGAGCTCAGTCCACAAAACGTCGGTCAGTGCCCGCACATGGGCCTCGATTCTGGCCAGCCCGCTGGCGTGCAGGTAGTCGATGCCGGCTCCCAGGATCTGTACGCACAGGGCGGCCGGGTTGCCGAGTTCGAAGCGCCGCCCGTCCCGGACCGGAGTAATCGAGGTGTCCCGAACGTCCGCATCGACCCACACCGCAGAGGTCCAGCCGGATTCCCGCGGCTGCCAGCCGGGCTGACGGGCGGCGTTGCAGTACGCGACCCCGGCGCCGTGGGTGCCCAGGGCCCACTTGTAACCGCACGTGACGGCGAAATCAGCCAGCGAAATGTCGAAACTAGCAACACCCAAGGCCTGGGATACGTCCACGATCAGCACCGCGCCGCAGGAATCAGCAATCGCGCGGTATTCATTCAGGTCGATCAGCTCGCCGGTGTAATACGAGACCAGGCTGGTCACGATCGCCCGGGTCGCAGGGTCCACAGCGTCGCCGAAACGGTGGTGATCCATCAGATGGTCCGGGCTCCGGACCAGGCGGATTTCCATACTCGTGCCAGTCCGCCACGGATACATATCGGACGGGTATTCCCACTGCGGCATGACTACGTTGCCACCTGGAACGTCGATGCTGCGCGCCACCATGTTCACGGCCTGCGCGACGTTTTGGGGGAATCCAAGCTCGGCCGGCCGGCAGCCAAGCAGGGTGGCCAGCGAGTCCGCAGTCCGCGAGACCTTGGCGTAGATGCGTTCCCGCCCGCCCATCCCCAGGGCCTTGTCGTGCATGAATTCGCTGAAGAGCGCCGTCCGGGAGGCGAGCATGGGCGTCTCCCCCGCGGCCGCCAGGTGGCACAGCCCCGGAAGGCCTGCGAAATCGGCCTGGCTGACTAGCGGCGGCAACCCTGGATCGGGATAACCGCGGAACTGTTGGGACATGCTGCCGCACCTCCACCGGAGCGCCGGCGTCACTGGCCGCCGGTCCCCCCAACGGTTTAATGCTGGCCCGGGCCCGCGCCGGATACAAGTGCTGACGGGCACTTGGCGACACGCAAGAGGACGACGGCGGGAAGCTCCCGCCGTCGTCCGCCTTGCGTTGCGCCACTTGGGCGGCCGCCGCTCCAGCTGGCTGGTCAGGCGTGGGAGTGCTCGGCCAGGATGGCGTCGATCTGGCCGGCGGCTTCCTTCATGCCCTCTTCCATGCCCATCTCGACCATCTGGTTCATCTGCTCTTCGGACTCGAACGTGGACAGCACGGTCATCCGGGTGCGGTCGCCGATCTCCTCGAGCGTGACGGTCGCGTGAGTGGTGCCCATGGCCTCGACCGGGGCACCGTTCTCGTCGGCAAAACCGTCGTCGAACTCCAGCCGGGTGGGGGCCTGGATGGAGGTGATGCGCCACCAGCCGCGGGCCTTCTCCCCGTCGGGGCCGGTCATGTAGTACGCCGCTTTCCCTCCGGACTCGAAGTCGAGCTGCTCAAAGGTAGCCGGCCAGGTTGGCGGACCCCACCAGCGTTCAAGCTGCCGCGGGTCTTCCCAGATCTGCCAGACGCGTTTAACGTCCGCGGCAAACTCGGCCACGAGGGTGAAGCTGAGTGCCTCAAGATTCTTGGTGGAACTGATAACCGTCATTGCAGAACCCGTCCTATCCTTCAGCGAGAATGTCTGCGATCCGCTCGGCGCGCTACCGCCAGATCGCCTCGTACTCATCGAGCAGCCGCCGGGCTTTCTGCAGGCCTTCATGATTGCCCCGCACGATCTGCTCCCTTCCGCGCTTCTCCTTCGTAACCAGGGAGG
The DNA here is from genome assembly GCF_054059215.1 of Arthrobacter sp. UYCu723. Taxonomy (NCBI): domain Bacteria; kingdom Bacillati; phylum Actinomycetota; class Actinomycetes; order Micrococcales; family Micrococcaceae; genus Arthrobacter; species Arthrobacter sp. UYCu723. The sequence goes on along the minus strand of NZ_JBSSBW010000001.1, from coordinate 2,299,175 downwards.
CGCGCTCCAACACCGCCACATGCTTCTGGACGGCGGCAAAACTCATGGCATAGAGGGCAGCCAGGCCGGAGACCGAATACTCCCCCACCGTCACCCGCCGCACGATGTCCCGGCGGGTGACATCTGCGAACGCCCGGAACAGGCGATCGACTTCGGCATCACTCAGCTGATCTACAACCATTTGGTTGTAGACTATGACGGCGGCGGAGAACTGTCAAGGGTTCCGGGACACAGTCACAGCGCGGACCAGCCGCCGTCGGAGGCGAGGATGGCGCCGTTGACGTTGGTGCCGTCGTCGCTGAGCAGGAAGGTGATGGAGGCGGCCAGCTGCGCGGCGGCGGCCGGTGCCGGAACGGTGGCCTGCATCAGCGGGCCGAGGCGTTCGGCGGCCAGCTGGGATCCCCAGTTGGCCACGATGTTGGTGATGGTGGGGCCGGGCGCGACGGCATTGAAGCGCAGGCCCCGGGGCCCATACATCACGGCCGAGTTTTTGGTCAGGCCGACGACGGCGTGCTTGGACGCGGTGTAGGCGGCGCCGGCGGCGGACCCGCGCAGGCCGGCCTCGGAGGCGATGTTGACCACGGAGCCGGTGCCGGCGTCCAGCATCAACGGCACTACGGCGCGGGTGAGGCGCATGAGGGCGGTGACGTTGATCCGGAAGACGCGGTCCCAGAGGTCGTCGTCCACTTCGTGGATCGGGGCGAAGTTGTCCATGATGCCGGCGACGTTCGCGAGGGCGTCGACCCGCCCGCCGGCGGCAGCGACGACGGCGGCCACGGTCTCTTCGGTGGAGATGTCGCCGGGCACCGGAACCAGGTCCAGGCCGCCGTTTTCGGCCACGAGGTCGTCCAGGCGTTCCTTGCTGATGTCCGCGGCGATGACCCTGCCGCCCTCCTTGGCGATGCGCAGGGCGGTGGCCTGGCCAATGCCCGAGCCGGCGCCCGTGACGATGACGGTCCTGCCGGCGAAGCGGCCCGCGGTGGTGGTTTCCTGCCATGAAGCTTCGCTGCCCATGATGTCCTTCCAGACGTTGCTGACGGTGATGCGGTACACCTTATGACACGCCGTGTCATAATGTAAGGGTGGATACTGGTGGGATGCCTGAGGAAGACCGGACGCCCGCCGTCACACGTGTCGCCGGGCGCCCGGTGACGATCGACCCGGACGCCGTGGCCGGCATCGCGTTGCGTCTGTTCGCCGCGCGCGGCTACGAGCAGACCTCGATGGAAGACATCGCACGCGAGTCGGGCATCGGCCGGAAGAGCCTCTACCGATATTTCGCCAGCAAGGCCGATCTCATCTGGGGCGGGATCGAACCGGTGGTTGAGGCCTCCGGGCTGGTCCTTGAGCACGCCCGGGTCAACGCTGCGGCTGACGGGGACATCCTGTCCGGGCTGCGGATGGCGGCCCTGGCCGGGGCGGCAGTGCTTCCCGACCTCGCCGTGACGCGCGGACGCCTGCGCCTGATCGCCGAACATCCCGAGCTGGCAAGCCGGAGCTACGCTTCGCTGGCGCCCCAGCGCGAGCGCGCCCGGCTTTACCTCGCTGCGGCCGGCGTCGACGAAGACACCGCCGGCTATTTGTGCGCCGCCTATATCGGGGCGACTTTTGAGGCGTGGACAAGGTGGGCCGCCGGGGCGGACCCGGATCCCGTGCCCTATCTGCTGGCGGCCATGGACGTGCTGCGGCTGCCGCAGGGCTGAACATTTACGCGGCCACCAGCCCGGGCCGAGGCTAGCTGCCGACGGTGGTGACTTTCAGCAGCAGCGCGTGCTCCGGGTTGAGAATGGGCATTGGCAGGCCCACCTCGGCCAGGAAGCGGCCGTTGGCCTGGGCCCCGGATGCCAGCCAGGCCGGAGGTTGGACCTGGGTGAACGTGTGGTTGTAGTGAGTGTCGCCCGGGGCCGGGAAGATGGCCCCCACCCGGTAATTGGTGTCGGCGGCAAGGCCCGGGATGGCGACCCGTCCGGGCTTCTCCGAGAACGAGGTCCGCGTGCTGACCAGCGCGAACAGCGCCGCCGTCGAACCCGGCACCGCACCGTCACCGGCCGCGCCGTCTGAACCCGCTGAGCCGTCCGCCGAGCCGGCCACCACGCCATGCAGCATCAGGGCGTCGTCGGGCACGTCCGCGCGGACCATCCGGCCGCTGTGGATCAGCCCGCGATGCTCCTTGTAGAGCGTGATGAAGCGCTTGAGCTCCTCGCGCTCGGCACCCTGCACCTGCCGGACGTCCCATTCCATCCCGAAGTGGCCGAACAGGGCCGTGATGGCGCGGAAGGAGAGGTCGTGGGTGCGGGCGGTCGTGTGTGAGGTGGTGGGGCCGATGTGCCCGCCGACGAGCTCCGGCGGAACCACCATTCCGGTCCAGCGCTGGATGGTCTGCCGCTCCAGGGCGTCGTTGCAGTCCGAGCCCCAGATCCGGTCGGTGCGCTCCAGGATCCCGAGATCCACCCGGGCGCCTCCGGACGAGCAGCTTTCAATCTCGACGCCGGGGTGGGCCTTGCGGAGCTCGTCGAACAACCGGTAGGCGGCGAGGGTCTGTTCATGGACGGAGGCGCGGCCGGCGTGGCCGTGCTCCAGCAGGTCCCGGTTCTGGTCCCACTTGAGGTAGCTGATGTTGTTCTCGCGCAGCAGCGCGTCCACGCGGTCGTAGATGTACTGCCAGGCGTCGGGATTGACGAGGTCGAGGATGTGCTGGTGGCGCCACTCCAGCGGCAGGCGGCCGCCGTCCTTAAAGCTCTGGACGGAGGGCCCCGCGATCCACTCCGGGTGGGCACGGACCACATCGGAGTCCAGGTTGACCATTTCCGGTTCCACCCACAGGCCGAACTCCATCCCGCGGGACGTGACGGCCTCGATCAGCGGCGTGAGTCCTGCCGGCCAGAGGGCCTCGTCCACGTACCAGTCGCCCAGGCCGGCGTGATCGTCACGGCGTCCGCGGAACCAGCCGTCGTCGAGCACGAAGCGCTCCACGCCCAGCTCCGCCGCAGAGTCCGCGAGTTCGATCAGGGTTGTGAGGTTGTGGTCGAAGTACACGGCCTCCCAGGTGTTCAGCACCACCGGGCGCGGCTTTCCGGCCCCGGCGCCCGTCGCGGTGGCGGCGGCCGGCAGCACGTGGTGCGGACGGTTCCGGAACCACGCGTAGAACGCTTCGCTGACGCCGTCGAGGCCGCGGTCCGAGTACGCCGCGAACAGGGCCGGGGTGGAGTAGCTTCCGCCGGGCGCCAGGATGACCTCGGCCGGGCCGAGGAGTTCCGAGCCGCCGATCATGGTGCGCCCGTCCGCGACGCTGTCCGCGAACTGTTCGTGGTTGCCGCTCCACGCCAGGTGCGTCGCCCAGACCCTGCCGTGGCGGTTCCCGAAACCGGCGGTGCCCGCGGCGAAGAGCAGCGAGGAGTCGTGCCCGGTGCGGCCGTGCCGGCCGGTGCGGACCCAGGTGCCCTGCTGGATGGCGCGGCGCTGCGGGTGGCGTTCCCGGCACCAGCGGCCGGTCAGGTCCAGGAGCTCGACGGCGTCCGGCGCCACCGGGAGCACTGTGGCCAGCTCGTCCAGCTGGAAGGGCGAGCTGCCGGTGTTGGTGACGGTGTGGCTGAGTTCCAGCAGCCCGCCGTCGTGCAGCTTCAGGGAGGACGCAACGCTGATGCCGGCGTCGGCGTCTGCCTGGACAATCACCACGGAATGAGGCACCACGGAATGAGGCACCGCGGCTTTCCCGACGACGGCGCCCGCACCGTCCGCCGTCACGTCCGCCACGCGGAGGCGGACGGAGAAGTCATAGCCCGGGACGCCGTCGGCGATCCGGTGGCCGCGCAGGGCCGGGCGGCCTTGCCAGCTCGAGGAAGCCTGCGGAAGCAGCCCGGCGGGGACCGCCGCGTCGACGGCGGAGTGCGGGACGGGCTCGCCGAGGATAGCCAGGTCGGGAAGTGCGACGCCCAGATCGGAGCCCCAGTGAATAATCTCGGCCTCCCCGCTGTCGAAGCTGATCACCAGGCTGGTGCTGGCGGAGCGGAGGTACAGGGGATCCATGGCGGGTCTCTTTCGGTGGTTCGGCATGCGTCCGGGAACGCGGGAGTCTTGGCGTGCGGAGTGCGGGATGCGGGGTGCGGGTTGGTGCGGCTGGGAAGTCCCCGGGTGCCGCCGCCGCGAGGAGGCGGCGGCACCCGGGCGGGTGGCTGCGGGCGGCGCCGCAGTCAGGCATGGGCCTACTTGAAGAGGGCGTTGACCTGGTTGTTGGCTTCTGTGAGCGAGCTGGCCGGCTTCTTGCCGGAGAGGACGGCGTCCATGGCCGGCTTCATGATGCCGTCCACCTTGGCCGCCTTGTCCGCGATCGGGAACAGGAACGTGGTGCTGTCCTTGACGTGGGTGGTGAAGGCGGAAACGTCGGTGCCCTTGTCCGCGAAGGCCTTGGCGGCGATCTCGGAGGAGCTGCTGACGGCCGGGAACACTACGGCCTTCTTGGCCACGGCGTCCTGGCAGGCGGTGGAACCGAGGTATTCGACCCACTTGACCGAGGCGGCCGGGTTCTTGGTGCCGGCCCAGACGGAGTCGGCCAGGCCGTTGAACATGCTGGCGCGCTTGCCTTCGGGGCCCTTCGGGGTCGGGGCGAACGCGGTCGCCACACCCTTGTAGCTCTGGTACTGGCCGATCAGCCAGTCGCCGGTGGTGTTGATGGCGGCCTTGCCGGCACCGAAGTTGTCCGCCAGGCTGGCGCCGACGGTGGTCTCGAGCTTGGGCATGTAGCCCTTCTCGGTGAGGCCGGCCCACCAGGTGATGGTGTCCTGGAACCGGGGGTCGTCGTAGTTGAACTTGGTGCCCCACGGGTTCTTGTCCGTGGCGGTCCAGCCGGTGGTGCCGGTCAGGAAGCTCCACTCGGTCTGTCCCTGGCCGGAGCCGCCGCCGGCCAGTCCGAGGCCGTAAACCGCGACGTTGTTCTTGTCGAAGCCGGCCTCGTCGCCGCGGGCGCCGTTCTTGTCCACGGTCAGGTGCGCGATTGCCTTCTCGTAGCTGCCGCCGTCCTGCGGGTTCCAGTCCAGGTTCGCCATCTGCTCGGCGGTCAGGCCGGCGGAGTCCGTCATGGCCTTGTTGTAGAAGAGGCCCACCGTGTCCCAGTCCTTGGGCAGGCCGTAGCGCTTCCCGTCCTGGCCGACCCACAGCTCGGGGAGGCCCTTGGTGTAGCTGTCCAGCTTGATGCCGTCCTTGGCCACGGCGTCATCGAGGGAGAGCAGCTGTTTCTTCGCGGCGTACTCGGGGTACTTGGAGAGGTGGTTGGTGAAGACGTCCGGGGCCGTGCCGGAAACAAAGCCGTTGGTCAGCGTGGTCCAGTAGTCGTCCCAGCCGCGCTGGGTGATCTTGACCTTGATGTCAGGGTTGGCCTTGGTGAAATCGTCCGCGCACTGCTGGTAGGCCGGGAGCTGGTTGGCATCCCAGAGCCAGTAGTTGATTTCGCCCTTGGCTTCGGCGGATGGGCCGGAACCGCCGCAGGCGGAGAGGGAGAGGGCGATGGCTGCGGCGGCAGCGACGACGCCGATGGTCTTCTTCATGGTGGACCTTTCGTGGAAGTGCGTGTTGAGGGGGCGTGTGTTGGGGGGCAGTGCGTGTTCGGTGGTCGTTACTTGATGCCGGAGAAGCCGATGGAGTTGACCACCCGTTTGCCGAAGGCGATGAAGAGCAGGAGGACGGGCAGGGCGGCGACCAGGGTTGCGGCCATCAGGCCGGACCAATCGGGGGCTCCCTGCGGGGACTGGGACCTGAAGACGCCCAGGCCGACGGTGAGGACGCGGACGCTTTCGTCCTGGCCCACGAGCAGCGGCCAGAAGTACTCGTTCCACTGGCCGATGAATGTCAGGAGGGCCAGCGTGGCCAGCGGCGCGGCGGCGTTGGGCAGCACGATCTGGAAGAAGATCCGGAGGTGCTTGGCGCCGTCGAGCATGGCCGCTTCCTCCACTTCCCGTGACATGCTCAGGAAGAACTGCCGCAGGAAGAAGATGGCGAACGGGGTCATGAAGAGGAACGGCAACGCCATGCCGGCGAAGGTGTTGAGCAGGCCCAGGTTCTTGATCATGACGAAGTTCGGCAGCGCGGTGAAGATCGGCGGGACCATCATCGTGGCGAGGAACAGGGAGAACACCACGTTCCGGCCGGGCCACCGGAGCCGGGAGAAGGCATACGCGGCCATCGCGCTGAAGAACACCTGACCGGCGGTGGTGACGCTCGCGAAGATGATGGAGTTGCGCAGGTAGAGCCAGAAGTTGATCGCCGCGCCGGAGCCGCCGTCGGCGATGGCCTCCTCGGGGCTCTGCAGGCCGAGGACCCGTTTGAAGGCGCCCAGGCTGAAATCGGCGGGAAGCAGGTTGCCGGCGTTGGCGGCGAGTGAGTGGTTGCTCGACAGCGCGGTGCGGAGCATCCAGAGGAACGGTGCCACCGTCACGGCGACGGCGACGGCGACGAGGGTCCAGGCGCCGACGCGGCGCCAGTTGACGGGCTTCCGGTTGACGGGCTTCCTGTTGACGGCCTTGCTGGGGACGGACTCATCGCGGACGGACTCACCAGGGACGGCGGTGGTGCCGACGGGCTTTTTGCGGGAAAGGGCGGAGGTAGTCATGGCTGGGTTTCCTTAGTCCAGATCCGATTCGTTGCCCTTGAGGAACTTCATCTGGACGAAGGCCACAAGAGCGAGAATGACGAAGAGAATGACGGACAGTGCCGAGGCGTAGCCGAAGTCGGATTCACCGAAGGCCTTCTGGTAGATGTACATCTGGATGACGCGGGAGGCATTGATGGGGCCGCCGCCCGTGGTCACGGCCACGGTGTCGAAGACCTGGAAAGAGCCGATCACGGTGACCACCAGGACCAGCACCAGCACGGGGCGCAGGAGCGGCATCGTGATGCTCCAGAAGGTCCGGGTGGGGGACGCGCCGTCGAGCGATGCGACTTCGTAGACGTGGTTGGGGATGGACTGCAGGCCGGCGAAGATCAGCAGCGCTGTGTATCCCATGTGCCGCCACACGTTGACGCCGGCGATGGTGGGGATGGCCCATTGCTCGCTGCCGAAGAAGGCGATGCGGGGCAGGCCGAGCCAGCTGATCAGCTCGTTGACGATGCCCATCTGGTAGTCCAGCATCCAAAACCACAGCAGGGCGACGATGACGTTGGCCACGAGGAACGGCAGCAGCAGTGCGCCGCGAATAAGCGTGGACTTGGCGACCCGGTGCATCAGGAGGGCCAAACCGAGAGCGATGATGGTCTGGAAGCCGATGTTGAGTCCGACGTACTGCACGGTCACTCCCATGGCGTTCCAGAACAGCTCGTCGCCGAAAATGGCGGTGTAGTTCTTGGTGCCGATCCAGGTGGGGTCGCCCAGGATGCTGTATTCCGTGAAGCTGAGGTAGATGCCGCGCACCGTGGGGACCAGATAGAACGCGACGAAACCGATCATTGCCGGGAGGATGAACAGCAGGGCGATCCGGAGATCGCCGAGGCGGCGTCCCCTGCCGGTTTTTCCGGCCCTGCCTGCCTTTCCGCGATGCGAGGGCTTGGATCCGCCGGCCACAGGATCCGGAAGCTTGGTGATGGTAGTCATCGTTGACTCTTCCTGGTGGTGTGATGTGGATAACAACTGGAACATGAATCTACACGAGTAGATTCAGACCAGCAAGTAGTTTTCCGCTATTTAACAAGACATTCTCCGGCGGATGCGAAATTGATTGACTCGAGTAGATTCCGGTGGGAAACTGTCCGGAAGCCCCCGGGCGGGCATCCGGCCCGGTTGCCCGGGCGGATCAGGAAAGGTAAACAATGACGTTTTCAATCGGAGTAGTCGGTCTTGGCCAGTTCGGCGGCCATTTCGCCCACCTCTTCAAGCTCCACCCCGGAGTCAGCGAGGTATACGCCGTCGACGAGCGGCCGGAACGCGCCGCGGCCGGCCGGGAGCAGTGGGGGCTGGATGGCACCAAGGGCAGTTTTGAGGAACTGCTGGCGTCCGACGTCGACGCCGTCGCCATCTTCACCCAGCGCTGGACGCACGGTCCGCTGGTGGTGCAGGCCCTGCGGGCCGGCAAGCACGTCTACTCCGCGGTCCCTATGGCGGTCTCCGAGGAGGAGATCGCACTGATCATCGAGGCTGTCCGCGAGACGGGGCTGGTCTACGCCATGGGCGAGACCAGCTACTACGCCGGGTGGGCTACCCCTCGCACCTCCGCGAATCGCGCTTCCGGTTCTTCGGCACCGAGGGGAGCTTCGAACAGCTCGCCAATGTGACCGTGTGGCAGGACAAGAAGGACGTCCAGGACATCTCAGGCCAGATGGAAACCCGGCCCAGCATCCCCCTGGACGATCCGTCCCTGGCCGGCGTCGCCCCGGAACTGCGGGACGCCTTCACTTCCGGGCTTGCGCGGGTGCATGACAGCAGCCGCCTGCCGGAGGAGTTCCGCGGTGCGCCCAACGGGCACGAGGGCAGCCACCAGTTCCTGGTGGACGACTTCGTCACCGCGGTCAACACGGGCACCCTGCCTCCCGTCAACGCGTGGGTCGCGGCACGGTTCACCCTGCCCGGCGTCGTGGCGCATGCTTCGGCCCTGCGTAACGGTGAACGCCTGCCGATCCGTGATTTCGGCGATGCACCGTCCGCCCTGTAGCTAGCATGTATTCCATGACGACTTCGGCAGTGCACACCCCCCGCAGCCCGGTGACCCGCAAGGATGTCGCCCGCTATGCCGGGGTGAGCACCGCCGTCGTCAGCTATGTGGTCAACGGCGGGCCCAAGAAGGTGGCCCCGGCCACCGAGGCCAAGGTCCAGGATGCCATCCGGGTCCTCGGCTACCGCCCCAACGCCGCCGCCCGGGCGCTGAAGCTGGGTTCGAGCGAGACCATCGGGCTGGTCATCCCGGACAACTCCAACCCGTTCTTCTCCCTGCTGGCCCACGCCGTGGAGGACGCCGCCGCCGAGCTCGGCTACGCCCTGCTGCTGACCAACTCGGACGGCAACCTGGCCAAGGAACGGCGGAACATCCGCAACCTCGCCTCACGCCAGGTGGACGGGGTTGTCCTCGCCAGCGTGCTGTTTGAACCGGACCTGGAGGCGCTCGAATCGGCCGAAATCCCCGCGGTGCTCCTGAACCATGGGGGCAACGCCCCAGGCTTCAACAGCGTCGGCGTAGACCTGGCCGCCGGGGCCAAAATGGCGGTGGACCACCTCATCGGCCACGGGCACACCAATATCGCCCTGGCCATGGGCACCAACGTCGCCAACGACTTTGACCGCCGCGAACATGGCTGGCTGCAGGCGCTCACCGCGGCCGGGCTGCCGGAGGGCCCCATTGTCCGCGGCGACTTCACCCGCTCCGGCGGGTACGCGGCGGGGCAGCGGCTGCTCGCCTCGCCCAACCGGCCGACGGCGATCTTTGCCAGCTCGGATATGCAGGCCATCGGCATCCTGCGGGCCATCCACGAGGCCGGACTCAACGTCCCCGGCGACATCGCCCTGACCTCCTTCGACGGCTCCGCCGAGGCCGAATACAGCTGGCCCGCCCTGACCACGGTGGAACAGCCGGTCCGGATCATGGCCGAGGCGGCGGTGAGCGCCCTGGTGGGGACGTCCCGCGGCCAGGAGCCGGAACAGCGGATCTTCCCCACGGAACTGCGGATCCGGCAGTCCTGCGGCTGCGGGGTCCGGGGCCCCGGGGCCTAACCGGGGCCCCACGACTTAGCCACGAGTGAAACCAACGCAGGGAAGTGCTAGGAGTTATAGCCCTGGGGGTTGTTTTTTTGCCAGCGCCAGTGGTCTTCGCACATTTCGTCGACGGTGCGGGTGGCGGACCAGCTGAGGTCCGCCAGGGCCGAGGAGGCGTCGGCCCAGAAGGCGGGCAGGTCCCCGGGGCGGCGGGCGGTGATCTCGTACGGGATGGTCTTGCCGGCGGCTTTTTCGAAGGCGCGGAGCACTTCCAGCACGGAGGAGCCCGTGCCGGAGCCGAGGTTCCAGCGGTACACCCCGGCCCGGCCGGCGATGTGCCCCAGCGCGGCGACGTGGCCTTCGGCGAGGTCGACGACGTGGATGTAGTCGCGCTGGCAGGTCCCGTCCGGGGTGTCGTAGTCGCCGCCGAAGACCATCAGCTTCTCGCGCCGGCCCACGGCGACCTGGGCGATGAACGGGACGAGGTTGTTCGGGATGCCCTGCGGGTCCTCGCCGATCCGGCCCGAGGGGTGCGCGCCGACCGGGTTGAAGTAGCGCAGCAGCGCGATGTGCCAGCGGGGGTCGGCGGCGCCGAGGTCCGCGAGGATGTCCTCGATCTGTTCCTTGGTCCGGCCGTAGGGGTTGTTCGCGCCGATCTCCATCTTCTCCAGGTACGGGCTGGGGTTGTGCTCGCCGTAGACCGTGGCGGAGGAGCTGAAGACGATCGAGCGGACCTCGTGCCGGTCCATCACGCGGAGCAGGTTCAGCGTGCCGGTGAGGTTGTTGTGGTAGTAGCGCAGGGGTTCGCGGACGGATTCGCCGACGGCCTTCAGCCCGGCGAAGTGGATGACGGCGTCGATCGCGTGCCCGGTGAAGACGGCGTCGACGGCGGCCTCGTCCACCAGGTCCACGTGGTGGAAGACCGCGGCGGTGCCGCTGAGTTCCGCGACCCGGCGCAGGGCTTCCTCGCTGGAGTTCACCAGGTTGTCGATCACCACCACCTCGTGGCCGGCTTCCTGCAGGGACAGCACAGTGTGCGAACCGATGTAACCGGTGCCGCCAGTAACCAGAATTCTCATCGGATGCGCTCCGCTCCGGCGGCCGGCGTGACGGTGAAGATGTCCGGCGCGGTGAACCCGGCTTCCGCGAAGGCGCGGACGACGGCGTCACGGACCTGCCGCTCGTCCTGCTCCGGGGTGAGGGCGATGGCCGAGCCGCCGAAGCCGCCGCCGGTCATGCGGGCGCCGATGGCGCCGTGGGCGCGGGCCGTGTCCACGGCGAGGTCGAGTTCCGGGCAGGAGATCTCGAAGTCGTCCCGCATGGAGGCGTGGCTGGCATCGAGGAGGCCGCCGATGTGGGCCGGGCCCTGGGACCGGAGGGTGTCCACGGCCTGCAGCACGCGGTCGTTTTCGGTGACGATGTGGCGGACCCGCCGGAAGGTGACCGGGTCGAGCAGGCCGCTGGCCTCCTCGAGGTCCGCGACGACGACATCCCTCAGGGCCGTGACGCCCAGGACCTCGGCGCCGAGCTCACAGGACGCGCGGCGGGAGGCGTACCCGCCGTCGGCGTGGGAATGCGAGACCTTCGTGTCGATGACCAGCAGCACGAGTCCGGCCTGCTGCGCCTCGAACGGCACGAGTTCCACGGCCTGGTCCCGGCAGTCGAGGAAGACGGCGTGGCCGCTGGCGCCGCGCAGGGACGCCGACTGGTCCATGATGCCGGTCGGTGCGCCGACGAAGGCGTTTTCCGCATGCTGGGTCAGCCGGACCATCTCCTGGGCGGACAGCCCTGCCCCGGTGAGCTCGTTGAGGGCCGTGATGACGGCGCATTCAATCGCGTGGGAGGAGGACAATCCCGCGCCGAGCGGGACGTCGGAGTCGAGCAGGAGGTCGAAGCCGGGAACCTCGATGCCGTGCTGCTGCAAAGCCCAGACCACACCGAGGGGGTATTTGGCCCAGCCTTTGACGGCGCCCGGTGTCAGTGCGGCGGCGTCGGCCTCGACAAGGCCCTGGTCGCCGAAGGTGGAGAGCAGCCGGATTGTACTGTCGCTGCGGAGGCGGACCGCCGTCGTCGCCCGCTTGTCAATGGCGAAGGGCAGCACGAAGCCCTCGTTGTAATCGGTGTGCTCGCCGATCAGGTTCACCCGGCCGGGGGCGGCCCAGACGCCGTGCGGGGCCGCGCCGAAGGTGGCCTCGAAGCGGTTCTCCAGGCTGTCCGGCTGGGCGTCGGTGCGTGGTGTCGTGTTCATGCGGGGGCGCCTTCCGGGGTCAGGGTGGCCGGGGTCCCGACGCCGGCGGCTTCGCGTAGCCGGGCCGCGACGGATTCGGGGGTCGTGTCGTTGATGAAGGCGCCCATGGCAGCTTCGGAGCCGGCCAGGTACTTGAGTTTGTCCGCGGCGCGGCGGGGTGAGGTCAGCTGGAGGTGCAACTGGCCTGCGCGGCGCATGCCCGGGTCCAGCGGAGCCTGGTGCCAGGCCGCGATGTAGGGCGTCGGCGTCGGGTAGAGGGCGTCGAAGCGCCGGAGGAGCTCGGGGTAAAGCTGCGCCAGTTCGTCGCGTTCCCCCCCGTTCAGGGCGGCGAGGTCCGGGACCTGGCGGTGCGGGACGAGGTGGACTTCCAGCGGCCAGCGGGCGGCGAAGGGGACATAGGCGCTGAATTGTTCGCCTTCGAGGACCATCCGGCTGCCGTCGCTGCGTTCGGCCTGCAGCAGGGAGGAGGTAAGGGTCGCCGCGCCGTCCGAGTTGTCGAAGTATTCGCCGGCCGCGGCGGCCAGCACCGCGGCACGGGGCGTCACGTAGGGGTAGGCGTAGATCTGCCCGTGCGGGTGGTGCAGGGTGACGCCGATTTCCGGGCCCCGGTTTTCGAACGGAAAGACCTGCTTGATGCCCGGCAGGGCGCTGAGTGCCTCGGTCCGGTGGGCCCAGGCATCGACCACCGTCCGGGTGCGGCGCCAGCCGAGTTCGGCGAAGGACCCGGTGTGCTCCGGGGTGAACGCCACCACTTCGCAACGGCCCACGGCGGGTGCGGTGGTGCCCCAGACCGGCGCCGAGGGGATTTGGCTCGCGTCCGGACCGAGCGAGGGGAAGCGGTTTTCGAAGACGGCCACGTCGTAGTCCGGCGCGGGGATCTCTGTCTGGTTGGCCGGCGTCGTGGGGCAGATCGGGCACTGGTCCGCCGGCGGCAGGTGCGTGCGCGCTTGCCGGTGCGCGGCCACGGCCACCCATTCCCGGCTGAGCGCATCGAAGCGCAGCTCGCCTGGCTCGGGGCGGGCGGGCAGGTCCCGGTGGTCCACCAGGGATTCCGCGGGGCGCGCGGCTGATCCGGCGTCGTCAAAGTAGAGGATCTCGCGGCCGTCGGCCAGCCGGGTCATCGTGGTTCGCGTCATGGTCTATTTGTACACGATAAAACATTTTCAAACAATAGAACACATAATGAATCAGGAAGCGGGCAGTCTCCCTGTGTGCGCAGGGAAGAATAGGATGTGCAGGAGTAAGCCGGAGCAGTCGCCGTCGTCCGTTCCCGCAGCACTCATTCCCCACGCCAGTAATTCAAGACGCCAGTAAGGACAAGAAATGCTTGCCGCAGCCCGCCACTCAGCCATCGTCGCGGAGGTCCAGCGCGAGCGGATCGTCCGCGTCGCGGACCTCGCCCGGCTGCTGGGCGTGTCCCTCATGACCGTCCGGCGGGACATCGAGATACTCGACGCGGCCGGCGCCGTGGAAAGGATCCACGGCGGGGCCAAGCTCCCCGGCGGCGTGAGCACCCACGAGCCCGGCTTCGAGCTGAAGGTGACCCAGCTGCAGGAGGAAAAAACCGCGATCGCGCACGAGGCCGCCGGCCAGGTCCGCGAAGGAATGGCGGTGGGGCTCAGCGCCGGCACCACCACCTGGGCGCTGGCCCGGCTGCTGGCCGCCGGGCCCCGGATCACCGTGGTCACCAACTCCGTACGGATCGCCGACGTCTTCCACCAGGGCCCCTCCCCGTCCACCGTGATCCTCACCGGCGGCGAACGCACCCCCTCCGACGCCCTGGTGGGGCCGCTGGCCACGGCCGCCCTCAAACAACTGCACCTCGACGTGCTGTTCCTCGGCGTCCACGGCGTCGACGCCGACGCCGGGTTCACCACCCCGAACGTGCTCGAAGCCGAAACGGACCGCGCCTTCGTCGCGGCGGCCCGCCGGGTGGTGGTGCTGGCAGACCACACGAAGTGGGGCATCCTGGGCATCAGCACCATCGCCGGCCTGGACGACGCCGACGAGCTCATCAGCGACGACGGGCTGCCCGGCGAAGCCCGCCGGATCCTCAGCGAACGCGTCGGCCGGCTGCGGCTGGCCGCCACCGGCGGTACTGCCGAGACGGCCGTCGCCGCCGCCGTCGCCGGGTAGACGCCGGCGCCACAGATGCGTGACGAAGGGCCCTATGAAGGCGTGATTCAAGAGCTTGACCACCATCGGGTGCGCAGACGCATTTCTTGTGTCACGGCGAAGCAAGATCAACGAGTCGGTGGGTAACCGAAGCCGTGGACTCGTAAAGCTCCCGGTACAGCCCGTAGAGAGTTCCATATCTCGCCGACGATTCCTCGCGCGGCCGGGTCACTGAGACGATGGGGTTCCAGTCATCGATAGCAACTGAGCCCAGCGCGTCCGCGGCCAGATAGGCGGCTCCGAAACTGGCCCCGATGGTCACAGAAGGTGTCTGCTGTTCCAAGCCGGTAACGTCAGAAACGATCTGGGTCCACAGGCCACCCTGTGTGCCGCCGCCAACGGAGATCGTGCGTCGCACGACTCCGCCCATGCCTGCCAAGGCCTCAACGTTGTGTCGGACTCCAAACGCGGTTGCCTCCAGAGTGGCCCTATACAGGTCGCCACGGGTGTGGTCCAAAGTGAGTCCAGCGACAAGTCCACGGGCATTCGGATCCGCTACGGGTGTGCGCTCCCCCGCAAAATACGGGAGCATGAGCAACCCCTTCGCCCCGGGGCCTGAGTTATCTGCCTCGGAGAGCAGAGTTGAAAAGTCAGGGGAACCAACCATCTTCCGAAGCCAGGCTGTGATGGCACCGGACGTTGCCATGCCGCCGGCCAGGTTGTAAGTACCCGGCACCACGCCGACCGTGCCCCACAATGAGGACGATGTCGCTCTTGCCTGCAGAGTATTTATCAGGAACATGGTTGTGCCGTACATCAACATCAAATCGCCTGGCCGCTGGGCGCCCACACTCACTGCTTCCGACCAGGCATCAATTGTTCCGCCGATGACCGGCACACCCTTCGGGATGCCTGTCCTGTCCGAAGCCACCGCATTCACGTGGCCGACAATGTCTCCGGGCCAGACAAGCCGGGGCAGATCGATGGACTGAATCAGCGGATCCGCAAACGGCGGATACCACTCGTGCGCGGACGTGTCATACATGGGCGTACACTGGCTCGCCGAGTGATGGTCGAGAATGTATTCGCCCGTCAGCTGATAAGCCAGCCAGGAGCTCGGCATGAAGAGCATGCGGGCGCGTGAAGCGATGCCCGGTTCGTGATCGGACAGCCACGCCAGCTTGGGCCCGACAGCCTGGGTGGACAGCGCTGATCCGCACCGATCAACGATCGATTGCTCACCGAATTGCCTGTTAATGTTGGCAATCTGCTCCACGGCCCGGGCGTCGATGCCGTAGAGGATCGCGGGACGAAGTGCCCTGGCATACTCATCCGCAACAAGGACGCAAGGTCCCATGCCGCTGACCCCGACTCCTACTACGCGGACGTTTTCCGTAGCTGTCAGCTCACGGGAAATGTCAATGAACTCCTGCCACCAGATGGCAGCGTCCATTTCCACATGCCCTGGAGCTGGTCTGGACACCTCGTGATCGCGCACTGCTGTTGCATGAATCGTGCCGCCGAAATCGACCAGTACGCCCTTGCTGCTGGACGTGCCGATATCGATGCCCAGGACAACGTCCCGCATCACTTGCCCACCGCCCGAGGTCCGTGGCCCGCCCTCGACGAAAGGGCGGCTCGAACATTGATCACATTGTGGCGGAAGTCCGCCCCGCGAGCCTTGAAAATGACGATCATCCTTCCACAGGCCGAAGCCCGGCCGGTCAATGCGACAACGTTTTCGGTGGCAACCCCATCACTGGTGTTGTGGCGTGACCTGCGCATACTCCCCCAGCCAGCGGCGGGGAAGATTCACGAAGGGCTATCGCTCGATGGCGTGGC
This sequence comes from Arthrobacter sp. UYCu723, assembly GCF_054059215.1. Lineage (NCBI taxonomy): Bacteria > Bacillati > Actinomycetota > Actinomycetes > Micrococcales > Micrococcaceae > Arthrobacter > Arthrobacter sp. UYCu723. The sequence continues at coordinate 2,283,303 of NZ_JBSSBW010000001.1, read as the reverse complement.
CTTCGGTGTCCAGGTGATCACGCCACGACCGCTTGGCTTTCCAGCCGAGCATCCGTTCTGCCTTTGCACATGAGATACCGGAGGCATCAACCCGGTCCAGCTCTCGCAGCTCAATCTGATCCCCGTAATACTCTTTGAGCACGGCGGCGAAGTCGCGCCCGCCGACGTTGTCGGGGTTGGCGATGTAAAAGACTTCGTGACCAGGAATGTTTGATTCAACGGCCAGCACGATTGCGTCGGCGAGGTCTTCCGAGTCAACGTAGCTCCACAGGTTTGGGCTCAGCTGCCCGGCGTCACGGACTTGACCGCCAAGGTTCCGTTCGTAGTTGCCCGGGTGCTGAACGTGACTCGGCCGGATGGAAATGCAGCGCATATCGCTACGGCGCACCGCGGCGTCGCACAGCTCTTCGCCGAACACCTTGGACAGGGCGTACGGATCCTGTGGCCGGATCGGGTGGCTCTCGTCGACCGGTGCGTAGTCGGGGAGGACAGGGCGCTCGGGGAAGAAGAACCCCGGAACGGTTTCGCTGGAGATGTTGACGAAGACTTTGACGCCCGCCCGAATGGAGGCCTCAATCATGTTGAAGGTGCCCATGATGTTGTTCTGGAACACAATGTGCGGCGGGTTGTGGGTTGGTTCGGGAATGGCCCCGGCGTGGACCACCGCGTCGAAGCCACGAACGGTCCCGTATGCTTGGCCGGCATCCGTGAGGTCCGCCTGCTGATAGTCCGGTTCCCCGGGCAGGATTCGGTCAAAAGCGTGGCGGCTGAGGTCCGAGCCAGTGACATCATGTCCGGCCGAGATCAAGGCACGGACAACAGCTGTGCCCACCTTGCCACGGGATCCTGTTACGAGAACTTTCATTTTTTCCTACTCCCTTGGAGACGCTCGCTATTAGGACCTGGCGGGCACGGAGGCCGTGCGCCAGGATTCAAGGAAGCGCCACATTGCGGTTGCCCCCGGGTCCTGGAGGCCGATGCTGCGCTCCTGAAGCCAGGCGGCACGTCCTCGCCGAGAGCGCAGCGAACGTGTGTCGATCACTGCCTTTTCGGCCGCAGCGATGGCCGCATCGAGGCCGCCCGCTCCATCCTCCCCAGCGTCGAGAGCATCTGCGGCAGGCATGATGGCATCAACGATGGTCTTGTCACCGATCTGAGTCTTGCCACGCTGCGCGATATTGTCGCCCGCGGCCCGCACGAATCGTGCGGCCGCCGCGAGGTCCACGTTGTCGAGGTCTTTCCACGTCTTTGATCCTGCGAGCAATCCGCCGGCCACCAAGGCCGCCATCGTCGAAGGATTGGCGTTGGCGAAAGCCTTTGCACAGGCGCGCGAAATCTCGGCCGGCGTGGCCCCATCCGGAAGCTCCGCCAGGGCTTCGATGACTGCCCCTGCTCCGAGCGTGATGGTGATACCAAGGTCACCATCCCCCAGCGCCTGGTCGAGGTCACGCAGCTCGTCCGCGTACTTGACGACCTCTGTCAGGCTGCGCTGGATCTGTTCAATCAGCTCTGTAGAGTGCATGGTTCAAACCTCCTGGAAGAACGGTGAGGACGCGGGCGCCTCCAGCAGCGCAAGCCGGGCGTCGTTGAGCTTGAGAAGTGAGATGGAGGCGCCTGCCATCTCCAGGCTGGTCGCGTATTCGCCGATGTAGTTCTTGGCGATCGAAACGCCACGTCCGGAGAGGATCTGGTGCACGCGGCGGTACATGACATAGAGCTCTTCCAGGGGCGTTGCACCCATGCCGTTCACAAGCACGGCGACTGTGTCGCCGTCGTACAGGTCGAGATCTTCGACGAGCGCGTCAACCAGCCGGTCCGTAATGGCGTCCGCCGTCTCCAGGGGACCACGATGGATGCCCGGCTCTCCGTGGATTCCGATTCCGATTTCCATTTCGCCGTCAGGCAGGTCGAAGCTCAAGGCACCCGTGGTGGGAAGGATGGTCGGCGACAATCCGATTCCCATCGTCGCCGTGTTGTCGACTATGTCCTCGGCGACCGCTGCCACCGCGTCGAGGCTGTCCCCGCGCTCGGCTGCCGCGCCGGCCGCCTTGTACGCGAAGATCAAGCCGGCGACGCCGCGTCGTTCAAGACGGTTGTCCTTCGGCTGGCTGGCAACGTCGTCCCGTCCCACAACGGTCCGCGTCTCAATGTCTTCAAGCTCCGCCAGATCGGCTGCCAGATCGAAATTGAAGACGTCCCCGCCATAGTTTCCGTAGAGGTAAAGCACACCGGCGCCGCCGCTGACGGCTTTTGTTGCCTCGAAACACTGCTGCGAACTGGGCGAACTGAAGACATTGCCGATCGCCACACCCGAGCAAAGCCCCTGGCCGACGTAGCCCTTGAACAGCGGGAGATGGCCGGAACCGCCACCGGTGACGATGCCTACCTTTCCTGCGACGGGAGCATCGGCGCGGACGAGGATCCGTGGGTCTTCGCCGGGGGTCTTCAGCTTTTCGGGGTGTGCGAGGAGGATTCCCTCGATCATCTCGTTGACGAAGTCCTCTGGCTTGTTAATGATCTTCTTCACGATCTTCTTTCTGTTGATGCCGGGGGAGGTTATTGGGGCTAGGGCGGTGCTGGAAGCTGGTCTGCTGCCCTGAGCCGGAGCAGATCTAGCTGGGCTGGACCGCGGGTTTTATCTGCCGACGGCGGCGGCGCCACCGGACTTGTTCGAAGGCCATGGCCGCCACGAGTACCAGGCCCTGGGCGATCGCGTACTGATAGGACGAGAGCCTCAGTGCGGTGAAGCCGCTGGAGACGATCTGCAGGGTGAGGGTGGCCAACACGACGCCCAGAACGGTGGCAAATCCGCCGTTTGGATTGGTGCCACCAAGGACAGCGATGACGATGACCAGGAGAACGTAGGACGCACCGTAGTCGGCAGAGGCCGTGGGGTTGCGGGCGATGAAGAATACGCCTGCGATGCCGCTCAGCAGACCCGTAAGTACGTACGTGCTCATGAGTGTCTGCTGGCTCGCGATGCCCGAATAACGTGCCGCCGTCGGGTTCGCGCCCTGCAGCTGAATCTTTAGTCCAAGAGGGGTGCGATTGATGATGACGCCGATGGCAATGGCGAGGAGGACAAACACGAAGAAGAGAGTCGGTATCCCGCCGAGGGTGGATGCCCCGATAGCGGTCAGGGCGGCGGGCGTCCCGTTCAGGGTCTTGCCGCCCGTCCAGGCAACAGCAATCCCATTGAAAATCTGCATGGTTCCGAGGGTCGCGAGAATCGGGGTGATGCCTACCACGGAGATCAGCAGTCCGTTGATGCACCCGCCTACAACGCCTACGGCGATGCCGGCCATGAGAATGAGCGGGAAGGCTTGCTCGGCCAGGGCCGGATCGCTGGCGGAAACGGCCGTAAAGATCGTCGACATTGTGATGGCCGCGAGGTTGGCCGTGGCCACCAGCGACAGATCGATGCCGCCGGTGAGCATTGCCAGCATCATGGCAATCGCGATCACCCCGATTTCGGGCGAGTTCAGGGCGATGTTGCTCAGATTCGTGCCGCTGAGGAAGACCGAGGGCTTGAGGGCTGCGAAGACGGCGAACGCAATGACGAGCAGAACCAGCATCCGCTTGACGCCGCCTTGCAGGCTCACACCGCCCAGTACGCGGGTCCAGGCCGAGTCGACCGAGTCGTTGAAGCGGCTCAGGGAGTTCGTTTCTGTAGCGGCGCGTTTCATGCTGCAACCTCCTGCTTCTGGGGGGCCTCATCGAGGATGCGGGCCTGGGTGGTCCGGCGGGAGGCTACGGCCTGAATGCCAACACCGACGAGCAGGAGGACACCGACCGCGGTCCGCTGCCACGCGCTGGGCACGCCTGCCAGAATGAGGCTGTTGTAGATCACCTGGACCAGTAGGACGCCCAGCGTCGTCCCCAGGACCGAGCCCCGGCCGCCGAAGATCGATGCTCCGCCGAGGACGACGGCGGCAATTATGTCGAGTTCGCTTCCGACGAGGATCTGGGGGCTGGCGCTGCGTCCCATGATCACGTAGATCATCCCGCCCACCGCTGCCATGGTTCCGGCTATGACATAGACGAACAGTTGAGTGCGGACCACCCGGATGCCGGCCCGGCGCGCGGCTTCCACATCCCCGCCGATGGCGTAGATGCTTCGTCCGAACATCGTGCTCCGCAGAACCCAGGCGAGTCCTAGCGCCAGAAGAACTGCCGGGACCACCAGGACGTGCAGGTAGGCGCTCCCACTGGAGGTCTCGAGTTCGAACAGGTTCGTCGTGGAGATCTGGGCCATCGACTCCGGCAAGTCGGCGATGTAGCGGGAACCGACGTAGGTCAGCAGTGCGCCCTTGAAGATGCCCTGGGTACCAAGAGTGACAATGAGGGTCGGCAGCCTGAACTTCGCTATGAGGAAGCCGTTGATGACGCCCAGCGACGCTCCGATCAGCAGCGCCAGTACGAAGGCCCCGACAAGCCCAAAGTCAGGCATTCCCGATTCGAGCGCTCGCACCGTGCTGTACGCCGCAAACACTGCGATCGCAGCAAATGACACGTCAATGCCGCCGGAGATGATCACCATGAGGACGCCGAGCGCAAAAATCAGCGGCACAATCGAGCTGCGAAGGATACTGAAGGCCGTCGGCAGCGTGAAGAACACGGGATTTGCGATGGACATGGCCACAATAAGGGCCACGAGGACGACGGCGAGGACGCCCTCGTTGTTCGGCCCCCGGAGCAGTCCGAGTCGTGCCGGAGTATCCAGCCTGGTGCCGCTCATGCAGCCACCTTCTCTCGGATAATGTCCACAGCGACATCGGCGTCTTCGAGGACTTCAACAACCCTGCCGTGCCGCACGACAAGCACCCGGTGGCAGCAGGCCACCAGCTCGGGCGCGTCGTCGGAAATGACGATGATGCCCATCCCCTCGGCTGCTTCGGCGCGGAGGATACTCAGAATCTCTGCCTTCGATCCGATGTCGACACCGACGGTCGGACCGTTCAGCATCAGGATGTGCGGACGGCGAGCCAGCCACTTGGCGAGCACCACGCGTTGCGCATTTCCGCCTGAAAGGGTTCGGACCGGGGACTGAACGTTAGGGGCCTTGACACGCAGCCGGGCAAAGAGGTCCTGGATTGTCTGGCGTACGGCGCGCAGGTCCAGGGTTCCGAGGCGCGTCATGTGCTCGTTCGGGGAGCCGGCGATGATGTTGTCCGCAATCGACTTATCCATGAACAGCCCCTGGGTCAGTCGGTCTTCCGGGACGTAGCCGATGCCCGCCTCGATCGCGTCCTTGATGGAGCGGATGCGGACCTCTTTACCGTTGACTTTCACGGTGCCGGAGTCGTGCGGTACGGCGCCGAAGAGTGATTCCGCAATTTCGGTGCGTCCCGAGCCGAGGAGGCCGGTCACGCCGAGGATCTCGCCACGGCGGAGGCAGAAGGAGACGTCCTCGTATGCCCCCCGCAGCCCGAGCCCCTCGAGTTCCAGGACGACCTCCGACGCAGGGTCCAGCTGGCTTACGTGTCGCGTTTCATCCAGTTCGCGCCCTGTCATGTGGAGAGCGATGGCTCTGGGATCCAGGGTTGAGGCAGGGCTCGTGACAACGTTCTTACCGGAACGCAGGATCGCAACGCGCTGCGAAATCTTGAGAACCTCATCCAGCTTATGGGAAACAAAAATGAGCCCCACCCCCTTGGCGCGCAAACGCTCTACGATCACGAACAACCTGTCCACCTCGGTGTGCGTCAGTGCCGTGGTCGGCTCGTCCATGATCAGCACGCGGGCATCGCTGACGAGGGCACGGCAGATCGCGGTCAGCTGCTTGTCCGCGACTGAGAGCTGCTCCACGTCGGCGTCCAGGTCAAGATTTAAACCGAGATCGTCGACGATGGCCTGCGCTGCGGGACGTGCCTTCCGCGCACTGTGAAGTCGACGGCGGCCAGCGACCGCCGCGGTCAGGACGATGTTCTCGGCCACTGTGAGGTTGGGGAACAAGGAGAAGTCTTGGTAAATGACCTGGATCCCGCTCTTGATGGCGACGGTGGGATCCATCGAAGAATACGTATTGCCGTCGACGACGATCTCGCCGGAGTCCGGCCTCTCGGCGCCCGAGATGATCTTGATCAGCGTCGACTTTCCGCAGCCGTTCTCGCCGGCGAGGCAGAGCACCTCACCGGGGAGCAGGTCGAGCGAGACGTCGCTCAGTGCGGTGACACCACCAAATGTTTTGACAATGTTGCGCACCTTGAGCACAGGCGAGAGCGGCCCTTTGAGGGCAGTGCTTGTCATATCGGAAACCTTTCAGGAGGGCGTGGGGCCAGCACCATGGTGCCGTCCCACGCCCCGGACTATCAGAAGTTGTACTGCTTGGCGGATTCGGCATCCGCCTCGATGGATGCATCGCCCAGGAACACGTTGTCGTAGCCGTCCAGCTTCTTCAGGCTGTTGTAGCCCTTGATGCCCAGATCGGTACCGGCTTCGATCTTGCCCCCGGTGGCAAGAACGCGGGCGATCTCAAGCTGAGCCTCTCCGGCCAGCGCCGGATCCCAGAAGAAGATCTTGTCGATTCCGCCGGTTGCGAGGTATTTGCTCGCAGCGGAGGGAATCGACGTACCCATGACGCAGATTTCCTTCGCCTTGCCGGCTTCTTCCACAGCACGTGCGATGCCGGGAACGTCGTTACCGGCAGAGCCTTGAAATCCCTTGATGTTCGGGTGCTTCGCGAGGATTTCCTTGGCCTTCTGGTACGCCGCGGCCTCGTTGTCCGTGCTTTCGATCGGATCCTCGACGCGCTTCATGTCGGGGAAGTTCGACTTCTGGAAGTCGTAGGCGGCGCCGACCCACTCCATGTGGGTCTTGGCTGTGAGGCCACCGACAAACTGGACGTAGTCGCCCTTGCCTCCCATGCAGGTGCCCAAGCTCTTCATGATCTTCTGGCCGTAAACGGCGTTGTCGAAGGCTTCGATGTCGATGTCGACATTCTTGATTCCCGTGGCCTCGTGCGCGACCGTGATGATGCCCTTCGCTTTGGCCTGGGCCAGCACGTTGGCAACGGCTTCCGGGGAATTCGGGACCACGGTGATGGCTGTCGGCTTCTGTGCGACCAGGTCCTGGATGATCTTGATCTGCTTCTCGGGGCTGACGTCGTCGCCGCCTTCGGTGCGGGTGTCGATGCCGGTGCGCTTGCCGTAGGACTGCACACCTTCGTCCATGCGGTCGAACCATGCGATGCCCTTGAGCTTCACTACGGTCACCATGGTCATGTCTGATGCTTTGGTGTCACCGCCGGCGCCCGGTGCGGCCGTAGCGGCGGCTCCGTCGTTGACAGAACCGCAGCCCGTCATGAGGACGGCTGAGAGCCCCGCGGCCAAAAACGCTGATGTACGCAAAAGCTTCATCAATTCACTCCTTTGTGATCACGCAATGCGGATGCATGAATCCGCGCATCGGTTTCTCCGATCTGTGCATACGCTAGGTCATATTCGCGCAGGTGTCGAGGGATTCGCGCAATTTTGCCGAAATGCGTGCAAATATTGCGCGAATTCGTGCATCCGTCTACCCTTTAGCTCATACCTAGGAAAGGGGCCCGATGTCGCGCCGCCAGGAGATTGTCGAGCTCATCGAGGAGCACGGCTTTCAGAGCGTCACCACGCTTGCCCGAAAGTACGGAGTGGATGCGTCCACGATTCGTCGAGACCTGGAGCGTCTCGCAGAGGAGAAGAGTATCCGGCGCACACACGGCGGCGCCGCACCTGCAGAGCCTTCCGTCCCCGCTCGCGCGACCGAACTGCAGGCACGGGAGAAGGAGGCGATCGGCGCTGCCACGGCTGACAGGATTCTTGAGAACCAGACGGTCCTCCTCGACAGCGGGACGACATGCCTGGAAGTGGCACGGCATCTCGACCATTCGCGTCTGACCGTGGTTACCCACGATCTGTTGGTTGGGATCGAGATTTCACGCAAACCGCGCATCAACCTGGTGTTTATCGGCGGCGAGCTCCTGCCGGGCACCACTTCCATGTGGGGCCCGGCTTCGCTGCAGCAACTCGAAAACATGCGGGTGAACGTGGCCGTTTTCGGAGCGGGTGCCGTGATGGATGACGGGATCTACGCAAGCTCAAGCTATTCGATCGAACTCAAACGCAAAATGCGTTCCGTGGCTGCCGAGGCGTTTTTCGTCGCAGACAGCTCCAAGTTCGGACGCGAGGCGCTTTTCAAGGTCTTCGGGTTCGAGGACTTTACTGCGGGGATCACCGACGACGCAATCGATCCGATCCGGGCGGCACGTTGGCCGATTCCGCTTATTCGTGCCAGCACCACGAACTAGCTGGCAGTGAGCGGCGAAGCTAGCGGGCATGCCCCAATGTCTTTCGCCCAAGAGACCACGCTGTCGACTATCGACAGTCGGCCGAGCCTCATGATCGTGCGTGACGTAGAGGCAGGTTGTGCCGGCGGCCTTCTGGGTGGACCGGATCTCGGTTAGTGCTTCCCCGCGCAGCATCGCGTCCAGATTGGAAAGCGGCTCGTCCAGCAGCAGCGCCGCCGGGCGGATGACAAGGGCTCGGGTTCTAGCAGGCTTCGCGTCTCGCCCACGGCGAGAGCGCCGGAGCAATCGGCTGGTGCCTTGAGAGCGGCTCCGCGCAAAGCGCCGGTTCTAGAATTGACGTATCAAAAACCTTCTGGAAAGGGTGTGAGACCGATGGCAGAGCATTACGCCTCCGGGGTCTGGCATGTGAAGCAGGGGAACGACGAGGAGTTCGTGGGGCGGTGGACCGAGTTCCTCCAGTGGTCCCGCGCGAACTATCCGTCCATGGTGGTTGCCAATCTCCTTCGTGACGGCGGTGTCCCGGGACGCTATATGTCGTTTTCGGAGTGGACCGACGAGGCGTCCCGCGACGCATGGAAGCAGGACCCGGAGTTCAAGAACCGCTTCGGTGCCTGCGTGGCGCTCTGCGAGGACATGCACGGGGCAGACTACGATCTGGCGGTGAGCGTCTAGCGCTACTGGCCGGGGGTCCCCGAAAATGTGACGCCTCGCTGCGGAAAGACTCCGCGCGGCGGAGTGCCCCAACGGTCGACGGCGGGGGCTCCCAAGGCCGCGCAAACGGATGCCGCCGGCGCCTCCAGCCTGCTGCGACCGTCGCGTCTGCCGTAACACTGATCGGGGGCGGCGCTACCGCGGGGCCCCGTTTTCCGCGGTGGCAGCCGGGACCGCCGGTGACTCGCCGACGTCGGACGCGGCACCGCTGACCTCCTCAGCCGGTCCGGGTGGCTCCGGCTTGTAGACCCATGCCACCAGCACCACCGAGATGATCATCAGGAGGAACCATGAGACCAGCTTGTCGGACGAGACCATGTGCCAGCCGTTCAACTGGCTTGGGTAGAGCCACGCCCCGGACCACGTCGCGATGTTCTCGGCAATCCAGATGAACAGTGCCACGAGCAGGAACGCCAGAACCAACGGCATCCGGAACTGCCTGCGGAACACCCGGAAGTGCATGACACACCGGCCGTAGATGATGCCGACGGCGGCCAGCAGAACCCATCGTGCGTCGATGGTGTAGTGGTGGGAGAAGAAGTTCACGTAGATGGCTGCGGCCAGGATCGCCGTGACCCACCGCCGCGGGTACCTGGCGAAGCGCAGATCGAAGAGCCGGTAGACGCGCACCATGTATGAACCGACTGCCGCATACATGAAGCCGCTGAAGAGCGGGACGGCCCCGATGCGCAGGAAGCCCTCGGCCTCATACGACCACGAGCCGACGTCGGTCTTGAACAGTTCCATCGCCGTTCCGACCACATGGAAGAGAACAACCACCCTGAGCTCCCGCAGGGTTTCCAGTCGTGCTGCAACCATCAGAATCTGGATAGTGACTGCGGCGAGGGTCAGGAAATCGTTCCTGGGCAGTGCGGCGCCGTCCGGATACCAAAGGCGTGCCGCCAAGATCACGGCGAGGAGCGCAACGCCAAAGATGCATGCCCAGGCTTGCTTGAGACCGAAGACGGCAAACTCGGTAAGTCTCGAACGGACGCCGCCAGCAGGGGCGCGGTCTAGAAACCGATGCGCACGCTCATCGATACGGTTCTCTACGGAAGTGAAGCTGCGCATTGGTACCCAGTTCCCCCGCCAACCAAGGCGCCATACCCATAGGTCATCGCGGCGCGAAGCCGGTCCCGCATCGGCCAGTCCACGCACCATTCCCACACCCTATCGGAGGGGAAAGGTGACGTCCGTGGGGGCAGAGCGGACGCGGAGTGGAGTGGCACGCCAGGGGCGCTAGACAACTCCGGTGCGACGTGGCACGATCGGGCAGGTGACCAGCAGCCCCGCCGCAGCGCAGCACCTGTGCCACCCCGCGCGGCTGCACCGCGTCCGCGACCGGATCGACGCGAAACAGCTGACCAGACCGATCCGGAATCGAGAAGCGCGGACCCCCGAGCCGCAGCTAGCGTGACCGTCATGGATATCACCATGCACGCTAGCTTCCTCCCGCACAACGACCCGGACGCCTCCCTGGCCTTTCTACCGCGACCGCCCGGAGATGGTCCCGATGGGCCAGACAATCCCGACCAGACCCACGACTTCAGGAGTGACTATGACCGGCTCTTCCACCCAGGGAATCAAGACCGTACTGCATCCCGTTTCCGACCTGGCGACGGCCAAGGCGGTGTACGCCGCCCTACTCGGCGTACCGCCGCAGACCGACGGGCCCTACTATGTCGGCTTCGAGGCCGCGGGCCAGCACATCGGGCTGGTGCCGGGCGGTGGACCGCAGGGGATGACCTCACCGGTGGCCTACTGGCACGTGCCGGACCTCGAGGCGAAGCTGGCCGAGGTGACCGCCGCGGGTGCCGTCGTGAAGGAGCCTGTGCACGACGTCGGCGGCGGCCGCCTAGTGGCCACCGTCACCGACCCCGATGGCAACGTGCTCGGGCTGCTCCAGGACCCGTGAGGTAGACAGCGGGCTGCTCCAGTGAGGTAGACAGCGGACCGCGCCGACGAAGGAGAACCGGACGTACTGCTCGAAGCAGTACGATCAAGCCGGGCGACGCCTACGGAGTCCGCGCAGGCGGCCCCGCAAACAGATGGAGACACGATGAGCATGGCCACGAGGACGGACACAGAATCGCCTGCGCTGCACGTAGCGGACAGCCACGATCTGATCCGCGTGCAGGGCGCGCGCGAGAACAACCTCAAAAACATCAGCATCGAAATCCCGAAGCGCCGGCTGACGGTGTTCACGGGCGTCTCCGGCTCGGGCAAGAGCTCTCTCGTGTTCGCCACCATCGCGGCCGAGTCGCAGCGGATGATCAACGAGACCTACAGCGCCTTCGTACAGGGCTTCATGCCCAACCTGTCGCGGCCCGATGTGGACCACCTCGAGGGGCTGACGACGGCGATCATCGTCGACCAGGAGCGGATGGGGGCCAACCCGCGCTCCACGGTGGGCACCGCCACCGACGCCAACGCCATGCTGCGCATCCTCTTCAGCCGGCTGGGATCGCCGCACGTGGGGCCACCTACCGCGTTCTCCTTCAACGTCCCGACGCGGAAGGCGAGCGGGGTGATGAGCACCGAGAAGGCCGGCAGGGTCGAGAGGAACGTGGTGCGCGAGGTGGTCTACCTGGGCGGCATGTGTTCGCGCTGCGAGGGCATGGGCTCGGTCTCCGACTTCGACCTCACGGCGCTGTATGACGACACGAAGTCACTCAGCGGAGGTGCGTTGACGATTCCCGGCTACAGCATGGACGGCTGGTATGGCCGTATCTTCAGCGGCGCCGGTTTTGACATGGACAAGCCGATCGCGAAGTTCACTAAAAAGGAAATGCACGACCTCCTGTACAAGGAACCGACCAAGATCAAGGTCGAGGGCATCAATCTCACCTACGAGGGGCTGATCCCGAAGATCCAGAAATCGATCCTTTCCAAGGACGTCGACGCGATGCAGCCTCACATCCGGGCTTTCGTGGAGCGTGCCATCACGTTTCAGGCCTGCCCCGAGTGCAACGGAACGCGGCTCAGCCCGGAGGCCAGGTCCTCGAAGATCCAGGGCAAGAGCATCGCCGACGTGTGCGAGATGCAGATCAGCGACCTTGCCGCTTGGGTCCGCGAGCTCAACGAGCCTTCGGTTGCCCCGCTCCTCAAGGGCTTGCAGCACCTGCTCGACTCGTTCGCCGAAATCGGGCTGGGTTACCTCTCGTTGGACCGACCTGCGGGCACGCTGTCCGGAGGGGAGGCCCAGCGCACCAAGATGATCCGGCACCTGGGCTCGTCCCTCACGGACATCACCTACGTCTTTGACGAGCCGACTATCGGCCTGCACCCGCATGACATCGAGCGGATGAACCAGCTGCTGCTGCAGCTGCGCGACAAGGGCAACACCGTGCTCGTCGTCGAGCACAAGCCGGAGACCATCGCGATTGCCGACCACGTCGTTGACCTCGGTCCCGGCGCAGGCACCGAGGGCGGCAGCGTCTGTTTCGAGGGAAGCGTGGAGGGGCTGCGGGGGAGTGCCACCATCACGGGCCGCCACCTCGACGACCGGGCCGCGGTTAAGGAATCGGTACGCCCGTCGTCGGGCGCACTGGAGGTCCGTGGAGCGTCCACGAACAATCTCCAGGGCGTGGATGTCGACATCCCGCTCGGCGTGCTCTGCGTGGTCACTGGCGTAGCCGGCTCAGGGAAGAGTTCGCTGATCCACGGTTCGGTGGACGGCCGCGACGGCGTGGTGGTGATCGACCAGGGTGCCATCAAGGGGTCGCGGCGCAGCAACCCTGCGACGTACACGGGCCTTCTCGAGCCGATCCGCAAGGCGTTCGCGAAGGCCAACGGCGTGAAGCCGGCGCTGTTCAGCTCCAACTCAGAAGGCGCCTGTCCCACATGCAACGGCGCGGGCGTCATCTTCACCGAACTGGGCGTTATGGCCACCGTCGAGTCCACCTGCGAGGACTGCGAGGGCAAGCGGTTCCAGGCCGCGGTGCTGGCCTACAAGCTGGGCGGCCGCAACATCGCCGAAGTGCTGGCAATGTCGATGACCGAGGCCGAGGTGTTCTTTGGCGAAGGGGAGGCCCGTACGCCGGCGGCCCACAAGATCCTCGACCGGCTCGTGGACGTCGGGCTCGGCTACCTCACCCTCGGCCAGCCGCTCACCACGCTGTCCGGCGGTGAGCGGCAGCGCGTCAAGCTCGCCACCCAGATGGCAGAGAAGGGTGACGTCTACGTCCTCGACGAGCCCACCACCGGCCTGCACCTCGCCGACGTCCAGAACCTGCTGGGCCTCCTCGACCGGCTCGTCGACTCCGGCAAGTCGGTCATCGTCATTGAGCATCACCAGGCGGTCATGGCGCACGCCGACTGGATCATCGACCTCGGCCCCGGCGCCGGCCACGACGGCGGCAGGCTCGTCTTCCAAGGTACACCCGCCAGCCTGATAGCCGCCCGCTCCACCCTCACCGGCGAGCACCTCGCGGCCTACGTCGGCACCGGACCGAGGCCCTCGCGGGCACCGTGAGACGAGCTCTCTCATCTGTTTCGACTCGTTGGCTGCCGATAACAGCGCATACATGCGGCAGTGACTCACACCGCCGTCGGTAAGCCGCGACAGGTCGGGCCGTCACTCATGAACACGCGACACTAGCTGCGGGCCGTCGCGACCCATTGTCCTCGACGAGCTGCCCGCCGGGAGGTAAGCTGGCTTACTACCGAAAAGCGGCAGACACCAATCGCAAAGGTATGCCGATGTCCGAGAATCCGCACGGCGGCCAGGACGCCGCATCCCAGGCCCGGCATCCCGCGCCGAGTGCCGACATCCCGGCCGATCAAGCCCGCAGCGGTGCAGATGTGGGCGAAGCGGTCGACATCGCCGAGTCGGGCACCAAGGCGCAGGGTGACCACTCGCGTCCGGAACATGCCAAATCAGGCGAGGCGCCCGTAGAGCAGGTGTTCAACGACCCCGCCATGACCGAGGGACAGCGGACCGTGACCCGCTCTGCGACAGCCGGGGCCGTACCGCCTGGACCGTCACCTGCCGAAGCCGGATCCGGTGGAGCCCAGTCCCCTATTGGGGCTCGGGAGTCGGACCGTCTCGCGGCCGGCGAGCCGCCGACCGCAGGCAAGCCCTTCGACACCGGCACAGAGGACACCGAAACCGACAGCGACGGATAGCACGTTTGCCGGAACGGTCCGTGTATGCCCGGGCTGTCTTCGCTGGCTCAGACCGGGCCTGTATCAGCGCGGTCTCAGGTGGCAAAATGGGTGTGTTACCCGCCCCGCATTCGCATCGCGCCTGCACCAAGGAACGAAGAATGAAGAAAGAGCTGAACGAGGCCGCGAACGCGGTCGAGGAGGCATCGAACTCCAGGGCTCTTGTGATCGCTGCCAGGGCAGGTTTTGCCGTCAGCGGCCTGTTGCACGTTCTGACCGGCTCCGTCGCCATCCAGTTGGCCTTCGGCAAGGCGGGACAGGCCGACCAGGGCGGTGCCGTCGCCCAACTCGCCGGCCAGCCCCAGGGGCTGCTGCTGCTGTGGACCGGATTCGGCGCCTGTGTGGCCTTGGCCCTGTGGCAAACCGGAAACGCCGTGTTCGGCTACGGTCAGCAGGAAACCAAGAAGAAGGTGGGGAACAGACTTTCCGCAGGCGGCAAGGCAGTGGTGTTCGCCGCCATGGCGCTGACGTTCGCTGCCTCCGCGAGCGGAAACAGCAAGAACAGCGGACAAACCACCAGCGATTTCACGGTCTCAATCATGAAAGCTCCCGGGGGTCCATTCCTGCTGATCATTATCGGGGCCGCGGTCGCCGTCGTCGGCATTGTCTTCGTGGTCCGCGGATTCAAGGCATCGTTCAAGAAGGATCTGCGGCTGCCTCCCTCGGGCACCGGTCGGTCCGTTGTGACGGGGTTGGGCGTGGCCGGCTACATAGCCGAGGGCATCGCACTGTTTCTGGTGGGATTGCTGTTCATCATTGCCACCGTAAACGCCCGCCCTCAGGAGTCCACTGGCCTGGATGGCGGATTGAAGGCGCTGCGCGAGCAGCCGTACGGGGTATATCTGCTGACCGCCGTCGGTGCCGGCCTGATCTGTTACGGCCTTTACCTGATGGTGAAGACCAAATTCGCGCGGATGTAAACTGCCCCACGTTTCATGTCGGTGGACCTGTCTGCGCCTCTGTCGGTTTCTTTGACGAACCCGCGAGGCTCAGGAGAATACGGCGATGCCGTAGACCGCGAAGACCACGAGATGGGCTGCGCCGTGCATCGCCGTCACCTTCTTGGAAGCAAGCGTTGTCACCGACAGCATCAACGTGACGCCAAGGAGTAACAGGTTGGCCGAGGACTCGCCCAGAACGACGGCCTGGCCGGTGACGAGGCCGATAACGAGGACTGCGGGAATGGTCAGGCCAACCGTGGAGACCAGTGCACCATGACATAGATTGCTGACACGCTGAATCTCGCCCTGCAGCGCGGCGCGCACTGACGTGATCGACTCGGGCAAGAAAACAATCATGGCGATCAGAATGCCGGAAAGCGCCACGGGCGCACCGACGCGCCCGAGCCCGTCGTCCAGAAGAGTGGCCATGCCGTGCGAGAGCAGCACGATGGGCAAGACCGTCACGACAAGCAACGCAATCCGCAGCAATAACTCGGAACGATGCTCGGCGATGACGCGGATGACGCTCCGGCGGCCCTGCTCGGAGGCGTCGCTGCCACGTAAGCCCGGACCGGCGGAGAATCGTGGATCGACTTCCCGGAAGTCGTCGGCTTGCCTGCCCATCTGCCGGTAGAGGAAGAAGGCATATAAGGCGAGGGTCAGCACGATGATGGGGATCTCCTGCCGCGGCGTGTAGGAGCCGTCACGACCAATCAGGGCCGGCAGGGCAAAGGCCAACGAGACGAGAACGACGAGCAAGGCGAGATAGGAGGAGGTGCCAGTGCGGTTGTGGCCCAGATTGCCGTGCTTGATCGCCCCGACGAGAAGAGAGAGCCCGATCACCGCATTGAGAATAATCATCGATACGGCCATCACCGAGTCTCGTGCGATGGTGGTGTGCTCCCCGGGCCCCAGCATGACGGCAGAAATGAGCACCACCTCGATCAACACGATCGAGAGTGTGAGGACCAGGGAGCCGTAGGGATCACCAAGGCGGTGGGCGAGATGTTCGGCCTCATGGACCACCCCGAAGGCGCAGACCAGAACGACACCGACGATGACCACGAGCGCAGCAACCAGCAGCGGCGTGGGAACGGGTGGCTCAAGCAGGGGCCCGGCAAACACCAATCCGACGACGGCGCCCCCGCCGACCACGAGGCGCACAATAGCGACGGGCGTGAAAATGGATCGCCCAGTAGAGGAAAACACGGGTTGAACCCCATTCCACGAGGCCGTCCCCGTGTCGACCGACCGAACGGGCCGTCCCGTCCGCAGCGCTGCTGTCACACTCTGCCGCTCATGCTACTGCAGGGCAGTCACGATCCCGGCAGGCTCAAATACGATTGACATACGATCGATATCGAAAGGCTTGAGATGTCTATGAAGGTCACTACCACGACGCTCCATATGCGCCTCCCGCCCGATTGGGCGGCGCGCCCTTTGCCCGATGAGACACGTCTGGACCGAGCTGTTGGGGTCACACCGGAGTACGCCCGCTTCCTCTATGGCCTGGTCGGCGGGCCGTGGCACTGGACGGATCGGCTTGAGTGGACACGGCAGCAGTGGGCCGAGGAGCTCGCGGTGCCGGGTACAGAGTTCTGGGTCCTCTATGGCGAGGGCGTGCCGTGGGGCTATGTCCACCTTCAACCTGTCGTCGCCGAGGATGGCACGCACGTCGAGGTCAGGTACTTCGGCCTCGCAGAGCAGGCGATCGGCCGAGGCCTCGGGGGTCGGCTTCTGGAACACGGCATCACGGCGGCATGGTCGCTGACACAGCGCTTCGACCTCCCGCAGGTGGCCCGTGTCTGGGTCCACACCTGTGCCCTCGACGGTCCCGCAGCCCTGGCGAACTACCAGGCGCGCGGCTTCGTGATTTGCCAGACCGAGGAAGCGGACGACGATGTGCCGGACGAGCCGCTCGGTTCCTGGGTGTCCACCGGCGGGTCGACAAGGGGTCGCCTAACTGAGGCGGGCCACTAACGGTCGATTTCGGGATTTAAGGGACCGGCAACCCGGGGGTCACCCAGTAACAGGGGTGGAACAAAAATGGCGGTGGCCGTCCTGGCTGGAGGCTATGCCCAGAATGCGTCACCCTGTGCCGTGTCTGCGAAGAACTCCCGGCCCTCGGTAATCTGTCCGTCCCGAAGCTGGAACGCGAGTGCGCCGTCCCTGTCCAAAGTTTTGCCGTTGCTCTCAGCATGCTCGTGCTGCAGCGCCACCGAGTGGTCTTCCCCTCCGATGATCTCCTGGACGGTGACCTTGAAGCTGCCGCCGGAGCGTGTCCCCAGCTCGCCGAAGTACGCCAGGATAGCGTCGCGTCCCTGCTTTTTGCCCGATAGGACGCCGTTTCCGGCAGCATGCCAGACAGCGTTCTCCGCGAATAATTCGCCGAGTGTCGCCACATCCCCTGCAATGAAGGCCTCGTATCCGCGCCGGACCAGTTCAGCATTCTCTTCGGTTCCCATGTCGGGCACCTCTCCGTCATCGTCGTCGGGTCACTCTCGAACGGCTTAAGGCTATTCCTGGGCAATGTTCTTGTCGATGGGTCATCGGCATCGGCCAGACCGCCAAACGAACCTGCGAAAAACCGCCAAATGTAGGTAACAGTCACACATATGTTGTTCCAAAAAGCTCGTCTCCGACGAGCGTCCGGAACAACTTTCGGTACGGTGCGGTACGGTGCGGGTCTTAGCCTTGATCCACCGATCGGCAGCCGGTCCCGGGCGTAATTCCGGGCTGGCTGCGGTGAGGTGTTTGGGCATGGTGGATCATCCGGCCTCGCTGTCGGGGTGTTCCACTGGTGGTCCTGGTTGCGCCGTGTGGCTGGTTGGTGTGGGTTCAGGCCGGTTGTGGCGGCGGGTAGAGGTGCTCGAAGAGGCCCTGCCATGCTGTTTGCCAGGGCCAGGCTTCGGGGAGATGAAGCCGGATTTTCCGGGCGCTGGTGGCGATGCGGGCCGGGACGTGGATGAGTTTGCGGCGGATCGTGCCGGTCCGGGCCTTGCCGAAGGGGCCTGCGGCGAGGAGCCCGGCGGCGCGGGTGAGGTTATAGGCCATGACCGCGGCAACCAGCCAGGCGGAGTTCGCCGCGAAAACACCTGAGGGCATATGAGCCAGCGCACTGTCCTTCAGATCGGCGTTCACCTGCTCGATCTGAGCGTGTTTGCGGTGGGTTTGGTCCGCGGCGACAGTGTCCAGAACCTTGGCGTCCACGGTGGTGAAGAACGCGTGGTGCCGATGGGTTTCAAACAAGGTGGGTTGTCCGTCGCTGGCTTTCTTGTTCAGTTCCGGGATGCGGCGCACCACCAGCCGGCCGGTGACCTGCTCGGCCTTTTTCCGGGAGGAGAACGCGGTGAACACGGTTTCGGCGACCTCAGCCTTCGAGACCCAGGTGTTGGTGGTCTCGTCGAAGACCGCGTCGGTGTATTCGATCATTTCCCATGCCGTCTCCGGGATCCCGGCGATAGCCCGTTTGACGGCCGGGTCCATGCGCACGGTCACCGAGACCTCGGCCCCGCCGGCCAGCGCGGCGGAAACCGCTGCATGGCCATAGAAGGCCGAATCGAACCGGCAGAGCACCCGCCCGCGACTCTGCCCTCCGGTCTGGAGGCCTTTGAGCGTGGACAGGGCATCGGTGATCAGGCGTTTGGCTCCGCGGGCCGAGTTCGCCGCGCCCTTGCGCAGCCGCTGGGCCGCGATTACCGGGGCGGTGTCTTTGGTGGAGACCGTGGCCAGCAGGGCGTTCAGGCCGCGGACCCCGGAGTACCCGTAGCCGGAACCCTGCTTGGCGTAGCCGTGGACCTCGATGATCGTGTCGTCAACATCGACGAACACGAAGTCCTCCGCCCCGGGGCTCCCGAGCAGCGGGGCCCGGGTCCCCAGGCCGGCCAGGAAACGGGAGGCGACAGCGTCCAGTTGGCGCACGTGCCCGAACGTGAAGGACCGCAGGAACGAGCCCAGGGTCGAGGGCGCGTAGCAGGCGGTGAAGAGCCGCTTCATCCCGCCGTGGCGCAACAGGGTCATGTCATCAATCGAGTCTGCCCCGGCGACCATCCCGGCGACCAGGGAAGCGACTTTCAGCCCGGCGTTCGCGCCCTTATCCGTCGGCACCGTCAGCCAGTCCTGGGCGAGCTCGTGCAGCCCGGCGTCCCGGGCCAGCGTCATGACCGGCAGCAGCCCGGCAGCCGACACGAGATTGGGCTCGTCAAAGGAAACCGACACCGCGGATGGTTTGTGGGAAACTTGCATCTACGAGATGGCCTCTTTTCGGTGAAAAATGAGTTCTAGACAAACTTCATTTTCCTTGAAAAGGCGGCCATTCTCGGTTTAAAACGCCGACGTAGCCCCAATCAACATCGGTGGATCAAGGCTTAGCATTGGGCGTATGAAGGTTGGTAACGTCCACGCTCAGCGCGGAAACTGCAATGACCGGTGACAGGGATCGGGATGCATCAAGCCGCCCGCGGCAGGCCCGGCCACGTGACGCTCTCGGGCGGCCGCTGCCGTACGGAAGCGCTGGCGTCGAGCCGGTCTCGGAGGAGCCGCTGCCGCCGGCGGAGACGTTGGTCTCGGCCCGGAGCCTGGTGGACGCTGGCCGGCCGTTCGCAGCCCATGAGGTGCTCGAGGCCCGCTGGAAAGCTGGGCCGGCCGAAGAACGCAACCTGTGGCAAGGTCTCGCCCAGATCTGCGTCGGGCTCACCCACGCCGCCCGGGGTAACAGCGTTGGCGCGCTCCGGCTCTTCGAGCGCGGGGCGGCCCGGCTCGAGGAGTACGGTTCCGGCGAAGGGCCGACCTACGGGCTCGACTTGTCCGCCGTGGTGAGTTGCGCACGTGATCGGATGCGCACCGGCCGCTGAGCTTGCGACCAGCATCCTCGCGGCCCGTGAGGATCTCACGAATGCCCAATGCGGACCACAGACATCGGATGTATGGCTTGTCGATATCATTCCTTCGAGTACACTTGCATAAAATGCCCGCTTCGCTGCGGGTCAAGCTGCGGGCGTCAACGGGCTCTACCGTCACCACCGCCGCAGATATCAGCCGGTCCCGGCACGACGCGGACCTCGTCCTGCTGATGCTCGCCTCCGGGCGGAGCGCCGGTGACTATGCCAACGCCCAGGAAGTGCGCAGCCGCCTGACCCTGCTGGAACTCGGTGCACTGTTCCGGAACACGCCCCGTCTTATGTCCCCGGCCGCGGCCAGCATGCTGAAGTACGACGCCGAATCAGGAACCGAATACGCGAAAACCTTGCGCACCTACCTCGATTTCTCCCGCGATTCCGCCAAAACCTCAGCGGCGCTTTCGGTGCACCAGAATACGCTCCGCTATCGCTTGCGGCGTCTTCGGGAACTTTTTGGAATTGATGTGGACCAGCCCGAAGACACAGTGGTTTTGTGGCTCAGCCTGCACGTTCAGGAGCTGTTGTAAGGAAATCGCCCCTACCGCGATGCGTCTCTCGGACGCGTCCGTTGGGTAGAAGTACCTAGCCGGATAGCTCCTGACGCCGGTGCCGCAGCTCCCGGACCGTGTGATTGAGCGGTGAGCCGGTGAACGGCAGAGCTTCCAGGTCGATCCCGGCTTCTGCACGCAGGGCGAGCGCATTCGCCGATGCGGCTGCCCGCTGGGGAAGGCCGATAGAGTCCGCGAACTCCTGCCAGTGCCTGGCCCTCAAATTCTTTGCCCGGCTGGCCACCGGCAGCGCCATGGTGTCGTCCCCGTAGAGGAGGGTGCAGGGGATGTCGTAGACCGGCGCCACGACGAAGCCTCCGCGCCGGTTTCCCAGGATGGCGACGTTCTTGGCGTGCAGGTCGCCGTTGCCGGTCAGCCAGGCGAATACGAACTGGAGGTACAGGTTCCTGACGGCGACGACGGGTGCCTTGCTGGCGCCGGCGAGGGCGGCAACAACCTCCTCAGAGGTCACGTTGTACTTGGACGACGGCGGCAGACCCAGGACCTGGGCGCCGTCTTCCATCGCCAGGTGCCGCCACTCGTCGCCGTCGCTCGTCCGGTCGAAACGGGTGACCAGGAGGCCCGGCAGGCCGTTCCGGTCCTGGACGACGGAAGCGGTCGAGACGGGGATTTTCAGCGCTTTTGCCGCCGCAAGGTGCATGGCCTCGTTGTGGACCAGGTGCGGGTGGTTCGGCGGATCCAGCTTGAGGACGTACCGGCCGCCGCGGGCTGCCAGCGGTGCCGAGAGCCTGGAGGCGCTGGCCTTTGGCTGGACGCCGGGCAGGGCATGGACGTCTACCACTACCGCCAGAGCACCAAAGTCCAGGTGAGACGGGTCAGTAATATCGGCCAGCGGGTCCGGTTCGGCGGGTGTTTCACCGGCCGGGACGATCTGCACGTCACCGGGAGCGTCGGCGCCGACTGCCAGGAGCAGCGTCAGTTCGTCGCTGAGGCTTGTCTTGGCCGCATCCTTCAGGACTGTGAGGCGGTGACCTTCGGGTAGGAGCCCTGTGAAGAACGCGGGCAGTCCGCCGCCCGGAGTCTCGATGACCACGTCCCGCGCCGGCAGGGTCGTGGCCACGCCGGGGAGTCCTGCTTCCAGGTAGTCCGGATCGTAGGCGAAGGAGGTGCCGGCAATATGTTGCCGCTTTTCGGTCCAAGGGACTCCTGCTGTGTGATTAGAAGCCCAACCGGCAAGATGCTGCCGGTGGCAGATGGCGAACTCGAATACTCGGGCCGCCTTCAGGACCTGGGTGCGGAGCACGCAACCGTCACGGCCCGCCCGGCTCCACCACCATAGCCACCAGCTGTGATGAGACTCACCCACAAAAATCGCCATCTAGCTTGAGTCGTTTGCGCCGCGCCATGCACTATGGAAAGGCACGGCAGGGAACCCAAATTCCCGCCACAGCAGCCCTGACCACTCCGGAGCTATGCGCAGGCAGTGGATCAGCGGCACAGTTTTACCCATCCTGGTGGACGCAATGAGGCCAAACCGGTGAGCTCGCAGAGCTGCCCAGAGGTCTCAGGCGTTCCTGGCCCCACGGCGGCTCCGCATCGGTGCGGCAGCCGGACATCCGGATTCATGAATGGAAGCACTGAACAATGACGTTTGAAACTGCCAACTCCGTAACCCACAAGCTTTGGGACCGCTCCACGATGCACCACGAGCTGGACGCCCTGGTCCACGACCTCTCGGTCCGGCACAACACCGCCAAGAGCAACATCGCGGTCCACGCCAGCGGCCCGAACACCTTCACGCTCAGCCTCAACCAAAGCGAAGCCAACCTCGAGGCAGTTTCGGCCTAGTAAACCCAACGACGTCGGCGGGAGTCTCCCGCCGACGTCGTTGCGTGGCGTGGCGTGGGGACATCAGCAAGTATTCGACTGTCCCCACGCGTGCAACCGAGAGAGAACGACGGCGTGACTTCCCGCCGTCGTTCTCTGGCGTTGGAGGCCCACTGACCTACAGCGCCGACAAGCAGCCGACGACGGTTGGCTAGGTTGCGGCTTCTGCCTCCGCCAGTTTGACCATGCGAAGTTCTTTTGCCACGGCGCGGGAAGGCCAATGGCCCTTCGCTAGTTCCCTTGCCCTGCCTTGATCCGCCGCCGGGAAGAACTTCTCGAGCAGCCCTGCCGCGTGGAGCAGTGCGATCAGGGCCGTGGTCCTTGGATCAGACGTTCCGGAATCGGACGGCGCGGAATCGGGCGGCGCCCCGCTGAGTGCGGCGTGGATCTTTTGCAAGAGCGCAGCTTCCGGAGCGTGGTCCTTCTCCGGGTACCGCGTGGTCCTGAACAGGCCGAGGTGTCTCTCGCCGACATGATCCACGATGCCCAGCGAAACCATGCCCTCGTAGACACGGTGCAGTTCGGCGCGGCTCTCCAGCATCGAGACCCAGCGCTTGGGAGTGTGCTGCCGTGATTTGTCACGGATGAGTTCCAGCTGGTGCTGGAAGTCCGTTTGCGGGGCGGTGCCGGTAGCCCTCACGTGCTTGCCCTGCAGCTTGATTGCACCGAGCAGGTCCAGCTCGGCCAGTATTGCCCCTGCCACGGCGGCCCTGAGCACGGACTGCGGCACGTCAGGTTCGCCGTCCTTGTCGTTCGTTGCCAGAAGGAGCAAAGCCTGGGGAAGGTTCAGCTCCTCGGCGTTCGGTATTTCAGCATCCATAGGATCATGGTGGCGCAGTCACGCGGCCACCACAACGGCCATCTGAAATAGCCCGGAACCTCTCGCTCCTGTTGAACAGGTTGAGGATTTACAAGCCTGAAACGCAAACCACTAGTCGCAAACGAAATTGCATAGTACATTTGATGCAATCAGCCTTGCAGAGTGATCCACGTTACAGAAGAGGTCCGGACTTGAACACCAATGCGGCCGATCTGGAAGCCAACGCGGCCGGCGGCACTGGCGCCGGGAACGTTTCCCATGCCTGGCTCGGTGACGTGTTTCCGGACGTTCCGCTGTCCAAGGCCCAGAGCCGGGTGGTCGATGTCATCGGCCGCAATCCGCAGCTCTCCTCCTACGCCGACATCGCCGAGATTGCCCAGCGCGCCGACGTCAACAACTCCACGGTGGTCCGCGCAGCCCAGCATCTGGGCTACCGGGGCTGGCCTGATCTCCAGCGGGAACTGCGCTCCCGGTACCTCGTGATGATCTCCACCGAGGACACCCTGACCGAGCACGGCGAACACCGCAGCCCCCTGCATGACGCGCTCAACCACGACATCGAGAATCTGCGCCTGACCCTGGACTCCAATACGGCCGACGACGCCGAGGCCGCCATCGCGGCCATGGCCGCCGCCAAGTCCATCACCGTCGTCGGGCTGGGCTCCTTCGCCGGCCCCGCCAGCGTGATGGCGCACCTGGGCTCCACCATGGGATACCCCATCACGCTGGAGAACCGCGGCGGCGTCCACCTCGCTTCCAGCACCAACACCCTTGGAGAAGGGGACGTCCTGGTGGTCATCAACATGTGGCGCTCGATACGGCAGATCATCGTCACCGCCGAGGCCGCCAAGCAGGCAGGCGCCACGGTGATTGCCATCAGCGACATGCGCCGCGGCCGCCTGGCAGCTGCGGCTGACCACCTCCTGGTGGTGGCCTCGGAAGGAATCTCCTTCTTCCAGTCCGTCACCGCCGCAAACTCGTTGGTCTACGGCCTGCTCGCGGGAATGGAGGCAGCGCACCCCGAACGCAGCCGCGCCGCCATCCGCCGCACCCAGCAGCTGTGGAAAGACCTGGACATCTACCTCGACTGACCCCCGGCACCCCTTGCCTCTCCCTCACCCGCGTGCCTTTTCCAGGAGTAGTTCATGAACACCAGCACCGACCGCCGCATAGCCGTCATAGGCCTCGGCTCCATGGGCGGGGCGATGGCCGCCACGCTCCACCAGGCCGGCTGGGATGTCACCGGTTTCGACCCCTCCGAGGCAGCCAGGGCCGCCGCCTCCGACACGGGAATTCGTACCACTGCCAACCTTGCCGATATCGCCGGAACCCCTTACGCGGTTCTCTCCCTGCCCGCCGCCAGCATCGTCGAAACCACCGTGCCCCAGCTCCTGGCGGCACCGGGAACCGTCGCGATCATTGACACCACCACCTCCGAACCGGCCACCAGCAAACTCATGGCCGCCCTTGCCGAAGCACAAGGGGCGGCCTTCGTGGACGCGCCGGTCTCCGGCGGCCGCGACGGGGCAGCAACGGGATCACTGAGCGCCTTCGTCGGAGCAACCGATGCGGCTCTGGCCGCCGCCGAGCCAGTCCTGCAGGCCCTCACCGGCGGCAAGTACAACCACATCGGTGGCCCCGGCAGCGGCAACGTGGTCAAGCTCCTCAACAACGTCCTGGCAGCCGCGAACCTGGTCTCCGTGGGCGAGGCCTTGGGCGTCGCCAAGGCCTACGGCATCGATCCTGCCAAGGCGGCAGCGAGTATCAGCGAAGCCTCCGGCGGCAGCAAAGTCTCCGCGAACATGTATCCCACCTGGGTGCTCACCGGCACCCACGATTCAGGGTTCTCCCTGGGCCTCATGGCACGGGACGCCGCCCTCGCTGTGGAGGTCGCCGCGCAAATCGGCGAAAGCCCGGCCCTGCTGGCGGCCGTGGCGGGCCAGTGGCAGGACGCCCTGGCCGTCCTCGGACCGCGTGCGGACTTCACCGAAATCGCGAGGACCGTCGCCCCGGCCATCACACCCGCCGGCGCACCTGGCACCACAAACAGCACCACCGCCCTCGCCTGAGCCTCCAGCCCCCAGCCGTAAAGGAAGACCACATTGAGCCTCACCACAGCACCCACCTCCTCCTCGGCAGCGACCGCCCGGGCGGCCCTGGACGCAGCCTTCCCGGCCGGCCTCGGCGCCTTCCTTGACGGCAGGACCGTTCCGGGCAGCGGCGAGAGCATCACGCTCACTGCCGCGGCCACCGGGGAACCTTTTGCCACCTATGCCGACCCCGGCGCCGGGGGCGCCAACGCCATCCTGGAAAGCTCAACGACCGGTGCAGCGGCCTGGGGCGCGATGAACGGATTCGAACGGGCAGCCATCCTGCGCAACGTCAGCCGCGTGGTGGAAGCACACACGGAGGAACTTGCCATCCTCGAGTCAGCCACCACTGGAAAGCCCATCCGTGACGCCCGCGTCGAAGCCGCCAAAGTGGCTGAAATGTTCGGCTACTACGCGGGGTGGGCGGACAAGCTGACGGGGCAGACCATTCCCGTTCCCGGGCCGTGGCACACCTACACCGAACGCGTCCCGTGGGGCGTCGTCGTCGCCATCACCCCGTGGAACGCTCCGCTGTTCACGGCGGGCTGGAACTCCGCCGCCCCGCTGGCCGCCGGCAACGCCGTGATCATCAAGCCCAGCGAATTCACCCCGGCCTCGTCGGTCCGGCTCGCCCAGCTGGCTCACGAAGCGGGGCTGCCGGCAGGCGTCTTCAACGTGGCGGCGGGACTGGGCCAGACCGTGGGCGCCGCCCTCACCACCGACCGGCGCGTCGGCAAAGTCAGCTTCATCGGCTCTGTCCCCACCGGGCGCCGGGTGGCCGTCGCGGCCGCGCAGGCCGGGATCCCCGCCCTGCTGGAACTCGGCGGCAAAAGCGCGAACATCGTGTTCGCCGACGCCGATCTGGACCGTGCCGCCGACGGCGCCATCTCGGCGATCTTCTCCGGTGCGGGGCAGTCATGCGTCGCCGGATCACGGCTCCTGGTGGAGCGCAGCGTGCACGCACAGTTCGTTGAACTTGTGGCCGACCGGGCCGCGCGGCTGCGGGTCGGCGACCCGCTCAGCGCGGACACCGAGGTGGGCCCGATCATCACGGCCCAGCAGTTCGCCACCGTCAACTCCCTCATCGAGGCAGGACTGAACGACGGCGGACGCCGGGTCACCGGAGCGACGCTTCCGGATGCAATCGCAGGGTCCTCGCTGGCAGGCGGGCACTGGGTCATGCCGACCTTGCTCGACGGGGTGACGCCCCAGAACCGCCTCGAAACCACGGAGGTTTTCGGTCCCGTGGTGGGGGCGGACGCGTTCGACACGGAAGCGGAGGCCATTGCCCGCGCCAACAACACGAACTTCGGCCTGGCCGGTGCGGTGTGGACCTCCGATGTCTCCCGCGCCCATCACATTGCCCGCGAGGTGAAGGCCGGCACGTTTTGGATCAACTCCTACAAGACCATCCACGTGGCAGTCCCGTTCGGCGGCTTCGGCGATTCCGGTCACGGCCGTTCCTCCGGTCCCGGCGTCCTGGACGAGTACACCCAGACGAAGGCCATCTGGGTGCCCACGCGCGCAGCAGGCGTTCCCTTCCCGTCGCTGTCCTACTAAAGCGTCCGACTAGAGCAGGCAGATACTCATGGAACTGACAGACACAACCGCCGCAATGGAAACCCTCCGCGCCGCCCTTGCCGGCGGCGTCGAGGACTGGAAACCGCGGGTCCAGGCCCTGGCGCGGGAAATCCACGCGGCCAGGGAGGTGTCCTTCGAGGAGGTCCGCTCGGCCGAGGCGGCAGCAGCATTGCTGGCCGACGGCGGCTTCGCGGTTGAACGCGGAACCGGCGGCCTTCCCACCGCCTTCACCGCGAGCGCCGGCAGCGGCGAACTCACCGTGGCCCTGTGCGTGGAATACGATGCGCTCCCGGACGTCGGGCACGCGTGCGGGCACAACCTGATCGCAGGTGCTTCCGTCGCCGCGGCCCTTGCCCTGCAGCCCTTCGTGGACCAGCTGGGCATCACGCTGAAGGCGATCGGAACGCCCGCCGAGGAGCACGGCGGCGGCAAGGCCCTCCTGCTGGAACGGGGAGCGTTCGACGGCGTCGGCCTGGCCCTGATGGTCCATCCCGTCCAGGACGGCCTGACCTACAACCCCGCGGGCACCAGCGCCCAGGCCGTAGGCCGGTACAAGGCGACGTTCACTGGGAAGGCCGCGCACGCAGCAGCAGCCCCGCACCAGGGCGTCAACGCGGCGGACGCGGCCGTGCTGAGCCAGGTGGCCGTCGGGCTGCTGCGTCAGCAGATCCCTGGCGACCACCGCATAGCCCTGTACGTCGCCGAAGCCGGACACGTCACCAACATCATTCCGGAACGGGCGGTGGTCCAGTTCGAGTGCCGGGCCTTCACCCTTCCGGAATACGAGGCGTTGCTGGACCGCGTCCGCCGCTGCTTCGAAGGAGCCGCCCTCGCCACCGGCACCACGCTGGCCATCGAGGCAACGGAACCCCTCTACGAACCCCTGCTCCAGGACAACGCACTGGCCGCGCACTGGACCGAGGCAATGGAGGCGTTCGGCAAGGACACCTCGCCCTCGGCCGGCCTCAGCGGCGGCTCAACCGACATGGGCAACATCTCCCAGGTCATCCCGTCCCTGCATCCCTGGCTGAGCATTCCCGGTGCGGACGTGCCCATCCACTCCCACGCGTTCGCCGCGCTTGCAGACTCCCCGGAGGCGTACGGGGTGATGTTCGAGGCAGCCACCGCGCTGGCCTGGACCGTCGCCGCAGCAGCCTCAACCCCCACCGAACGAGCACGCTTCATCAAAGCGGCATACCGCCGTCGTACTTTCACCCAGGAAGGCACCTCATGAGTACCAGCACCCCAAACGCGCGGATAGACAAAGCTGGTGCCCGGATGACACTGCCGGTCGCCGCCTTGGCCTTTGTCATTGCCGTAGCCGTCCAGCTGATCGGCCAGGCCAAGATTGACCTCGGAATCGGCGCAATCGTCATCTTCCCCATGGTCTGGGGCCTCATCCTTGGGCTTTTGGTCTCCATCCAGAAGTTCAAGCCGCTGGGCCTGGACCTGCAGCGGATCGCGGCCGCCCTGGTGGGCGTGGCCGTTCTGCTCCTGGTGGCCAGGCTGGCGTTCAACATCGGCCCCAGCCTCCCCAGCCTGATCAAGGCCGGGCCCGCCCTGCTTTTGCAGGAAGTGGGCCACCTGCTGGGCACCATCGCGCTGGCCCTCCCGCTGGCTGTCCTGCTCCGGATGGGCAAGGCAACGGTAGGGGCCACGTTCTCCCTGGACCGCGAACCGTCCTTCGCCATGGTCTCCGAAAAGTACGGTCCCGATTCGGACCAGTACCGGGGCGTGCTGGCCATGTACGTTTTCGGAACCCTCTTTGGCGCCGTGTTCATCACGCTGCTCACCTCGCTTGTGGCCAACTGGAAGATCTTCGACCCCCTGGCCCTGGCCATGGGTGCCGGCGTGGGGTCCGGCTCCATGATGGCGGCGTCCTCGGCCAGCATCATCGCGGCCTACCCCGGGGACCAGGAAGCCATCCTC
Organism: Arthrobacter sp. UYCu723; assembly: GCF_054059215.1. Classification (NCBI taxonomy): domain Bacteria; kingdom Bacillati; phylum Actinomycetota; class Actinomycetes; order Micrococcales; family Micrococcaceae; genus Arthrobacter; species Arthrobacter sp. UYCu723. Next base: position 2,254,484 of record NZ_JBSSBW010000001.1, on the reverse strand, counting down.
GGCATGGCGGCAGTGTCCAACCTGATCACCACCATCCTTGGCGTCTACGTCGGAATCTACATCGCGCTGCCGCTCGCGGACCGGTTCTACAAGGTCCTCACCCGCAAGCAGACCCGCGAAGCCGCGGCCGCCGCGGCAGGTGCCACCGCGGCAGGTGCCACCGCGGCAGGGGCCACAGCAGAGCGCGGCCGGGCCGACATTGAGCGGGAAGAGGCCCAGGCCGAAGAAAACCGGCGGTTCCGCGAACGGGTCGCCGAATCCTCGGCAGCCATCAAGCTCCCGCTGTGGCTGTCCCTGTCAGTCCTTACGGTCCTGGGCATCGGCACAGCCTCGGTGGCGGCCAAGGGATTCAGCCTGACGATCGTCGCCGGGTACGGAATCATGCTCGCCCTGGTCCTGGTCAGCATCGCGCTGGCGAAGGTCACCCGGAAGATCTCCGCGATCGTCTACGTCACCACCATCGGCGCCTACATCTCCAGCCCCTGGTTCTTCGGAGCGGAAGCGCTCACAACGGTCATCAAGTCCGTCGACTTCCTGTCCATCGCCACCGTCATGCTGACGCTCGCGGGCCTGTCCCTGGGCAAGGACATCCCGCTGCTGAAGAACATCGGCTGGAAAATCATTCCCGTGGGCCTGGTCGCCGTCACCGCATCCTTCCTGCTCTCCACCGTGATCGCCGAGTTCGCCCTGGGGCTCTGGCACTAGCACGCACCATCGGAGCCGCTTTCTTGCGGCAGCAGTGAACGGACGACGGCGGGACCTCCCCGCCGTCGTCCGCTTGCGTTGGTGTCAGGCGCCCTTGCGGGGTCCGCTACTCGCCGAGGAACCGCAGCAGGAACGGGACGGTGGCGTGCATCGTCCGGAGATCCCCGCCGCTGGCGGCCTGCTCGCCGAGGTAGTCACCATGGCGCTGTTCGGCCCGTAGCGGGATGAGTTCGCCGAAGTTGGTGCCGATGGTGGAACCGCCGCCCGGGATGAAGAGCAGCGGCGGCTGGCCGGGCACCGCGCGGCCGTGGGCCTCGTAGTACACGCGAAGACCGTGGTTGTCCGCGTAGCCGTGGTTGAAGCTCACACGGCATCCTAACCCCGGGCGCTTCCAGCGAAAGGGCCTAGATCCGGCGGCCGAAAAAGCAGACAATCAAGACGACTACCCCGTGTCCGTCCGCACAACTGACGAACTGACCACGCGGATCCAGTTCCTGCTTTTCGCAATCGAGTACCCCCAAACGCGTTCGGAAAGGAGCCAGCAATGCCCGACAACTCTACGGACATGGTCAGCGTCCGGTACATGGTGGACGACGTCGAAGCGGCCATCGACTTCTACACAAAACACCTCGGATTCACCCTCCGCATGAGCGCCGCACCGGCGTTCGCCGATGTCACAAGAGGCCGGCTACGGCTTCTGCTGAGCGGGCCGAGTAGCTCGGCAGGCCGACCAATGCCGGACGGCACGGTGCCGGCCCCGGGCGGATGGAACCGTATCCACCTCATAGTGGGCGATATCGCGGCCGAGGTGGAGCGGCTGCGTGCCGCAGGCCTCGCCTTCCGAAACGACATTGTTACCGGTCCAGGCGGTCAGCAGATATTGCTGGAAGACCCGTCCGGCAACGTCGTCGAGTTGTTCCAACCAGCTGGCGCATAGCGCCCCCAGGTTCACAGGTTGAGGTCTCGCTACTGTCGCATCAATTGACGGACGGGGGCGCCAGCCAGCCATGATTTGACGTCCTCGAGCGCTCCGCCGTAGAACTGCGCGTAGCTCTCGTGGGTGACGTAGCCCAGATGCGGTGTCAGGAGAGTGTTCGGGGTGGCCAACAGCGGATGGTCCACCGGCAAGGGTTCCTGATCGTAGACGTCGACGGCTGCGCCCCGGATCCAGCCTTCTTCGAGGGCACGAATGAGGGCGGACTGGTTCACGAGGGGTCCCCTGGCCGTGTTGACGAGCATTCCGCTTGGGCCCAGCAGCCGAAGTTCAGCTTCGCCGACCGTCCCTTCGGAGCGCTGGGACAGGCGGAGGTGAAGGGTCACGATGTCGGATTCCCGGAAGAGTTCGTCCTTACTGACTTTCCGGACCCCTTCGGCTTTAGTTGTCTCCTCCTCCAGGTTCTGACTCCATGCCAGTACGTTCATGCCGAAAGCGTGCGCGTAGGCCGCGACCTTATGCCCGATCTTGCCCAGCCCGACTATCCCCAGGGTCTTGCCCGCGAGTTCAGAACCAACAGTGTTCTGCCAACGTCCAGCCCGGAGCGCGTTCTCTTCAGCGGTCAGATTTCGGGCCAACGCCATGAGCAGCGCCCACGTCAGTTCAGGGGCCGCCGACGGCGATCCGCCCGTTCCACAGACGGTAACGCCATGCTCCTCCGCCGCCGCGAGATCGATGACGGCGTTTGCGGCGCCGGTCGTGACCAGCAATTTCAGGCGAGGCAGCTCCGCCAACACAGCCCGCGGAAACGGAGTCCTCTCCCGCATGGCGACAACGATGTCGAAGCCCAAGAGGGCGTGGACTGCGTCGGCTTCAGAGGCGAACGGCGTGCTGAAGACGGTTACGCTGACGCCGTCCGCACCAAGGGAGTCCCAGTCTGCATAGTCGCACGAAACCTGCTGGTAGTCATCCAGAATTGCCAGCCGATACTCGGTCATATTTGTTCAGTCCCCTAATTCCAGACGGGTTTCCCGGGGAAGCGCATGGACTGCTGGCTGTTGGCCAGGTTCACGTACCCGGTGCGGTCCCAGTGTAAACGGGCGCAATGCGTCGGTCACTGGGACGGTGCAACGGGTCAACCTCGCCTCGGGACCTTGCCGGGCGCGACCTATCCAGATCGTCCTGCGGGGACACTTCCACCGTCACATCGAGGCGCTTCAGCCCGTCACAGCCAATCTCGCCCGTCGCAACGGACACAGGAAGCTTGTTTGCACGTTTTTTATAGGAAGATGTTACCCACGCCACACGAGAGTCGGGGAAGTTCCATTGAAAACGAAAAATGACGGCGGTGCGGGCTGGCTCTTCGTGGGATCGATCGGGCTCGCATTGGTTGTGGCCCTGTCGGCCTGCTCAGGCAGTGCAAATTCGGCAGCTGCGGTGGCGTCGCCCAGTGGCAGCGTTGACGGGGCAGCCTCCGCGGCGCTCCCGGCCAAATACAAGGCCGCCGGCGTCATTAATGTCGCCTCGGACATACCCTTCGCGCCGATGGAGATGCTGGACGCTGACAACAAGCTGACGGGCTTTGACTACGACCTCGCGCAGGCCATCGGGCTCAAACTTGGGGTCCGAATGGATTTCCAGACGCAGGCGTTCGACACCATCATTGATTCCCTGCAGTCCGGGAAGCATGACGTCATTATGTCCGGCATGAGCGAAACCCCGGTTCGGCGGGAGACACTCGACTTCGTCGACTACCTCCATGCAGGGTTTTCCATCCTCGTCGCCAGCGGAAACCCCCAGAAGATCACCAACGTGCTTGATCTCTGCGGTAAAGACGTGGTGGTCCAAATAGCCACTGTGCAGGCAGGTATTCTGCACGGCTTTGACGCGAAATGCCTTGAGGGGGGAGCCGCACCGATGATTATCGCCGAGCTGCCGCTCGAGACGGACGTGCAAAGCGCGGTCCATTCCGGCCGGGCCGTCGCCGAGATCGTCGATTCGCCGGTCGCAGCCTACGCGGCACATACTGCCGGGAACGGCACAATGTTTGAAGTCGTGGAGGACGCACGCAACCATGCCGGCTACGCACCGGCGCACACCGGGATCGGCGTCCTGAAGAAGGATTCACAACTCCGCGATGCGCTCTTGCTCGCCCTACGGTCCGTCGTCGCGGATGGCACCTACGACAAAATACTGCACAAATACGCACTGAGCTTCTATGCCGAGGAAAATGTCGGCATCAACCTAGGGTCTGCAGACTGACGAAACCAGCCCACAGGCCGTCCGTGCCTTGTCCCGGGCCACAACACGGGACAAGGCACCGCCCGTCAGGACGTCGCAACGATCGGCAAGGGCACACCTGGGGTGGCTGACGACCGGTCTGCAGCCTGACCTGGAGCGCCGGCACGTTCCCAGAACCACCGCCAGAGGTCCTCCTCGGGCATGGGCCTGCCCAAGTGGAAGCCCTGTGCGGCATCCATGCCCAGAGATTTCAATGCCCCCATCGTCCCCTCGTCCTCGACCCCTTCGGCCACGACGGTCAGGCCAAGGTCGTGGCCCAGGTCCACGGCGCTTTTGACGATCACCGCATCGTCATGGTCGCGGGTCAGATGCTTGATGAACGACCGGTCGATCTTCAGCTCGTGGACGGGAAGGTTCTTCAGGTAGGCCATCGAGGAGTAGCCGGTGCCGAAATCATCCACGGCCAGGCGGACCCCCATGTCTCGTAGGCTCCGCAAAATGTCCACGGCAGTTTCCGGATAGGCCATGACGGCTCCCTCGGTCAGCTCAATTGTGAGCAGCCCGGCGGAGACGTCCGCGTCGGAGAGGTGTCCGGAGACCACCCCGGGGAAGCCTGTGTCGAACAGGCTGCGGGCGCTGACATTGACTGCCACCGGCAGCTGCACCCCCTGATCGAGCCAGGTGCGGCAGCAGCGGAGCGTACGGGCCATGACGAAGTCTGTGAGCCTGTGGATGAGCGTGCTCCCTTCGGCCACTTGGATAAAGTCTCCGGCCAGGAGTAGTCCGCGGGCGGGATGCTGCCAGCGAACAAGCGCCTCCACGCCCAGCAGTTCGCCGCTGTCGACCGCGAATTTGGGCTGGTAGTACACCACCAGCTCCTCGCAGTCGAGCGCTTGGCGCAGCTCGCCGATCAATGTCAGGTGATCCGACGTGCTGTCGTCGGTGCAGGCGGAATAATGGGCGTAGCCGGACCGGTCCGCCTTCGCCTTGTACATGGCGATGTCAGCTTGGCTGAGCAGCTCCTCCAACGTCGGGTCCTCATGATCCTGGGTTGCGGCCGCAATACCGATGCTCGCCTCGATGCCGACCGTCGCGTCCCCGAGGGCGAACGACGCCTCGAGTGCCCGGCCGATGCGGATGGCGATATTTTCGCCGGCCCTGGGCCCCCCATCGCTGAGCAACACTACGAACTCGTCACCTCCGAACCGCGCCACCGTGTCGCCGGGTCGCAGTACATCAGATAGCCGCAGGGCGACTTGGCGCAGCAACACGTCCCCGAATTGGTGGCCGAGGGTGTCGTTCACTTCCTTGAACCTGTCCAGATCCAGCATCAGCACGGCCGGCTGGCTGGCGTCCCGGCGGGCCGTGGCCAGCGCCTGGGCGGCCCGGTCCGCGAACAGCAGCCGGTTCGGCAGCCCGGTCAGGGCGTCGTGAGTGGCGAGCTGGGTGACTTCGCGCACGAGTGCCTCCAGCTCCCGGTTGGCCACCTCCAGCGCGTTGGTTCGCTCCTGGACTGCCGCTTCCAGCCGGCTCACCTTCTCCTCCGCCCGCCGTGTCATTTCCCACTTGGTCGTCAGTGCAACTGCCAGCTGCGCGACCTCGATGTTGTCAAAGGGTTTCTTGAGGATGAGCAGCCGATCCTCCACGCCGAGCTGGCCGAGGACCTCATCCCAGGAGTAGTCGGAGTGGGCGGTGCAGATCACGATCTGCAGCCGGGGATCGGCTCGCCAGATCTCCTGAATGGTCTCGACCCCGTCCCATCCTGGGGGCATGCGCATGTCGACAAAGGCCAAGGCGTAGGGCTTCTCCGCCACCATCGCCTCGCGGACCTTGTCCAGGCCTTCACGCCCTTGATAGGCGGATTCGAGGTCAAAGCTGTCCGCGGCAGGCTTGCTCACCTCGCCGAAGAGAGCCGCCTCTGCGGCGTCCATTTCCGTTCCGGCCCCCGCCCCGGACAGTATCCTCCGGAAGTCCTCGTGGATGGAGGAGGTGTCGTCGATCAGTAGGATGCGGCGATTCGTCGGCGTGCTCATGCCGTCACCGGCCGGTTCTCAAGGGGCAATTCCAGAGTGAAGGTGGCGCCCGCACCGGGTCCGTCGCTGTGGACGTCCAAGGTTCCGCCCATCTCTTTGGCCGCCAGCGCCGAACTATGCAATCCGAAACCGTGTCCATCAACATGGGTGGTGAACCCGTGCGCGAAGATCCGGGTCAGGTTCTCCGCAGGGATCCCTTCACCAGTGTCGGACACCATGATCCGTACCGCTTTCCCATCCGCAACCTCGGCCCTGATGCTGATCTGGCGCGGCCGTTCCGCATTCCGCTTCATTGCGTGCATCGCGTTGCCGATGATGTTGAGCAGGACGAGCAGGATTCTGTGACGGTCCAGCGGCAGCAACGAATCTGCGGGGAAATCCCTGGCGACCACGACTGTGTCGTTACCCAAGACACCGGCCATGCGCAACGCGTCCTCCACCAGTTCCCTGACGTTCACCGGCTCAACCACGCCGGATACACCAGCCAGCGACTGTTGGGCGCTGACGATTTTCTTGATGTGGTCGACGCCGTCTGTCAGGCGCAGCAGCTCTTCCGCGACGCTTGCCTGTTCGATCGCCAGTGTCTTCGCCAGCTCCTCCAGATAATGCGGGAGCGCCTTGCCGCGGGCATCGGTCGTGAGGAAATCGGCCAGGTCATCGGGATGTTCCCGCATCAGGGCAACTGCCCTGCCAAGCCCAGCAGACTTGGATCCCCTGACCTTCTGGACCGCAAGGTTGGCGGAAACGTTGACGCTGTTGAGCACGTTCCCGACATTGTGCAAAACGTTCGTGGCGATCTCAGCCATGCCGGCCTGGCGGGCGGAGTCAACCAACTGTGCCTGGGCGCCGCGGAGCTGTGCCGTCCGTTCCTGCACCAGCCTCAGAGCCCGGGCGCGGCTTGTACCCAACACGTACACCAGCACACCGAGCATGAGGCTCAGCGAGATACCGCCCAGCAGCAGCGCAAGAGCATTCCCGTCCGCTGCTACCCCACCGCCGAGGACGGGGCCGGTGGTCAGCACCGTCCATCCGTTCTTGAGATCGATCCTCGCCGACTGGGCACCCTGTGGCGCGGTGCCGCTGGAGAAGAGCACGGCCGAGGGCCCGGTCCCGTACTGGAACGTGACGGCAGTATCCGGATGGCCCTGCAGGGCCCGGTCCAGGATCAGCTTCGGCACGGTTGTCATGCCGAACCACCCCAGGAACGCGGCCCGGCGCCCCTCGAGCGTCGGCGGGATGAAGCCGCCGCGATAGTAAGGGGTCGAAACACCGAGGGCCGGATCGTCTCCGACGGTGAACGGGGCGTAAGAGCTTTCCCCGGTGTCCCTGGCCTCCAAAAGCGCCGGTCCACGCCCGCCCGCGCAAAAATCCTGCCCGACGGGGGCCCCGGTCTGGGCACTTCGCACCCGACCAACCGTGCCCAGGCAGTAGTACGCGCGGGCGCCCGGAGGATCAACCTGGAATTTGCCCGAGGAGGCGAGCGACGCCCACGGGTCCCTCTGCGCCTGCTCCGCGAACGCGGCCAGGCCCTCAGCCGGGACAAGGACGGCGTTTCCGTAGTCGTGCAGCTCGGGATAGCGTTCCAGTGCCCGGATCGAATCGGACCACTGAAGGAATTGGGCGTTGGAGCCGTCCGGGTTCCCGGCAAGGTAGGCCGCGCCGCTGAGCGACAAGTCGTCCTCGTGCTGGACCGCCAACTGCAGCGTCGAAGCGATCTCATCCGAGGAACTCTCGAATGCCGTGCGGGATTTCTGCGCATTGTTGTGGGCCTCCGTGACGGCCGCGAGGGCGGCACCGCACGAACCTCCGACAATAAGGACCGCCGCGACCAGTGCCCACACATGGCTCCGCCTCGCACTTCTCGCAGCCGCGCGCAGGAGGGGCGCCACCTTTTTCGGTTCCCGCGGGGCCGCGGCCGCAGGCATGCCGGCTCCACTCCCGTGCCCACCGGGGCCGCCGTTTCCGGAGGCTCCCAGGTTGTGTGCACTTGGTGGTTCCGCCTGCTCGTTGCCCGTCCCCGGGGCGTGTTTTTGCAGGTTTCCTAGCATCTGGTCGGTCCTATCCCCCCGGTAGGCTGGCTGACCCGAGGGCCCCGTGCCGTTCCGACGCCGCCTCACGACGGATGTGCCTTTGCTGCGACGTGGAGAGCCGGCGCGCCCGTGGCCAAACGGCCACCCGGCATGCATGAAACAGACCAGTAGTGCCAATTGAGGCCCACGGGGAGGGGATTGTCAAAAGCCGAACACGGCGCGCCGTAAGAGTGCTCCGGATGCGTCCGTATTCGATTCCCCCGGAGGCTATTCCGGGAGCCCGGCCGATGTCGACTCCGGCCAGCAAATCGTCTTAGTGAGCCGTTGCCGTTGCCGTTGGCTTCCGGCGCAGGGACGGCGTCGCGGCGATGAGTAGGGCAGCAATTGCCACGGCAGCGCTCAGGATCAGGCCGGGGCGGTACTGTTCCAGCATGGCGGCCGCATCCAGGCGGGCGCCGCCGTCGGACGCGTTGCCGTGACCGCTGACCATCGCCGTGGTGACGGCGAGAACCAGGGCGGCCCCCACCTGGGTGCTGGTCTGGATCAGTCCGGCCGCCAGGCCCTGTTCAGAATTCCGGATGCCAGCGGTGGCCTGGACGTTGATGGACGGGAAGGCCAGGGCGAAGCCGACGCCCAGCAGCAGAACCGACGGCAGAATGTCCGTCACGTAGTTGGGCGACGTGCCCACCCGCAGGAACAGCAGGTAGCCGAGCGCCAGCGACGCCAAGCCGCTCAGGACCAGCCGCGGGGCGCCAAACTTGTCGATGAGCCGGTCCGCGAACGGTGCGCTCGAGGCCACCAGCAGGCCTGTGGGAAGAAGCGCCAGAGCCATGCCGAGGGGGCTCCATCCCAGCACGGACTGCAGGTAGAGCGTGAGGATGAACTGGAAGCTCAAATATGAGCCGAACAACCCCACGGCGCTGAGGTTCGCCCGCGCCACCCAGCCTTCCTTGAGGATGCTGAACCTGATCAGGGGGTGCCTGACGCGGTTTTCGATCACCGCGAACGCTGCCAGCACTGCTGCGGAGGCCACGAATCCGGCGATAGTTGCCACAGATCCCCAACCGTTGCCGGGCGCCGAAACGAGCGTGTACACGAGCCCGAGCATGCCGGCGGCGAGTGTGACGGCGCCCCAGAAGTCATGCCCGCTGTCCTGGTCGCGGCCGGCGGCGTTGTCACGGGGGATGTACCTCAGGCCAAGAATCACGACGGCGACCGCCACCGGTACGGAGACCAGGAAGGTCCAGCGCCAGCTCATGGCGGTCATGAGGCCTCCGACGACGAGGCCGAGTGAGAAGCCGCTCGCGCCGAAGGTGGTGAAGATGGATACGGCGCGGTTACGTTCGCGCCCTTCCGCGAAGTTGGTGGTGATGATGGAGAAACCGGCGGGTGCGGTGAACGCCGCCGCCAGCCCCTTGACGAACCGGGTGGCGATCAGCAGGGCCGGGTCATCCACCAGGCCGCCGAGCAGGGAAGCGGCGGCGAAGACGCTGAGTGCGATGAGGAAGATGCGCCGCCGGCCGAGGAGGTCCGCCATCCGGCCGCCCAGCAGAAGCAGGCTTCCGTAGCCGAGCACGTAGGCGGACACGATCCATTGGAGGGATTCGGTTCCCAGGTGCAGTTCGGTGCCGATCGAGGGCAGTGCCACGCCGACCATGGAGACGTCTAGCGCATCGAGCGCCAAAACGGTGCACAGGACCATGAGCAGCATCCACTGCGCACGGGTCCAGCGGACGGGAGCAAGCCGTTCTCCGGCAGGTCTTTCCTTTCAAGAGTGGAAGTCGAAGTCATGCCATCAACTTATATGACGCGTCATTGAATGACAAGGAATATTATGACGTGGACTTTTAAAACGTCATGAACTAGAGTTTCTGCATGGCAACACCGCAGGACCGCCAGCTGGTTGAGCAATGGCGCAGCATTCAGACCACGCACTTCCACACCGCGGGAGCGATCGATCGCGCGCTGGAGTCGAAGTTCAGCATCGGCCTGACTGAGTTTGAAATCCTGGATCTCGTGGCCGAAAGCGCCGACGCGGCGTGCCGGATGAAGCAACTGGGTGAGCGCACCCCCATGACCCAGAGCGCCATGTCCAAAGTGGTGGACAGACTCGAAAAAGCCGGACTCATTTCCCGCCACTCCTGCGAAGATGACCGGCGCTCACTCTTCCTGGAGCTGACCGACGCCGGTTGTGCGCTCCACCGGCAAGCCGCCATCGAACACCGGGCCCTGCTCAGGGAATACCTCGTCAGAGACTAGTCGTCAGCTTTGCCGCGATCGTCCAGATCGAAAATTGCGCACCTCGAAAGATCCGGCACCATCGACGCCTTCAGGTTCATGGCCAGCGCTGGGCCGCGGCGGGCTTCTGGAGTCCACGCAGAACGACAACTCCCGCGCCTGGCGATTTCAGGCAGCATCATAAGGTTGCGGCTTCTTCCTCCGCCAGTCTGATCATGCGCAGTTCGTCCTCCACCGCACGGGCAGGCCAATAGTCCTTCGCCAGCTCACTTGCCCGGACTCTGTCCGCTGCCGGGAAGAGCTTGCCAAACAGTCCGGCCGCCTGAAGCAGGGCGATCAGCGCCGTGGTCCTGGCATCGGGCACCTTGGAAACAGGCTCGGAATCGGGCTTCGCGTGAGCGGGCGTCCTGACATCAGACGTGCCGGCATCGGTCGCCGTGGGATCAGGCGTCGTGGCATCAGGCGTCGTGGCATCAGACGCCGCCGTATCAGACGATTCTGCAGCGGGCGCCTTGGCGTCAGGCTTCGCGGGTTCCCACGGCGCACCGCTGAGTGCGGCCTGGATCTTTTGCAGAATCGCAGCTTCCGGAGCATGGTCCTTCTCCGGGTACCGCACGGCCCGGAACCGACCCAGGTGCTTTTCGCCGACATGTTCCACGATGCCCAGGGACGCCATCCCCTCGTAGACACGCTGCACTTCGGCGCGGCCCTCCAGCATGGAGACCCACCGCTTGGGAGTGTGGGGTCGAGATTTGCCACGGATGAGCTCAAGCTCGTGCTGGAGGTCCGTTTGCGGGGCGGTGCCGGTAGTCCTGACGCGCTTCCCCTGCAGCCCGATTGCACCGATCAGGTCCAGCTCGGCCAATATTGCCCCTGCCAAAGTGGTCCTGAGTGCGTACACCGGCACTTCAGGTTTGCCGTCTTTGTCGTTCGTTGCCAGCAGGAGGAAAGCCTGGGGAAGGTTCAGCTCCGCCGCCTTCGGTGTTTCAGCATCCATAGGATCATGGTGGCGCAGTTGGGCAGCCGCCACAATGAGGATTTACAAGCGTCGACGTCGGCGTCTACATTGCCCTGCCGCTGGCCAGCCGCTTCCAAAAGTTTGCGGCCACGGTGAGCGGACGACGGCGGGACGTCCCGCCGTCGTCCGTTTGCGTTTTGCGCGGTGCTCACAGGGCTCCGCTCCCGGAGTTATCGGGGCGGGCTGGCCTGATTCCAGAAGCGAGCCCGCCGATAATTACTTCAGGCCAAGAACGCTCTTAAGCTTGACCAGCCACCCAGGGCCATCAGAAAGTTTGTCCAATCGGTTCCGAACGGAATGGTCACCGGGGTCGCCGGCAGCACGCTTCGGTGCGGTCCTCGCAGAAGCAGCACGAGCGGTCGTCACAACCGTGGGCTTCGGTTTAGCGCCAGAAAGGGCAGACGCATCAACGGAGGGCACCGATGGCAAGACCTCCTCGTTGGCTCTCGCGCCTCCTAGTAGTACTTAGTTAGGTTGGAGCTCGCGGTTGGCAGTAGGGGCAGTAGCCGGTCCGGACGGCGACGAGGTGTTGGAGCTCGCGGAGGATGCCGTAGAGACTCAGGCTGCCCCAGGCGCTTTTGGGCGTGTCAGGCGCAGCGTGGTGATGAAGAGGTGGGCGGCGGTGACGAGGGTGGCGTGGTGGTGCCAGCCCAGCCAGGTGCGGCCTTCGAAGTGGTCGAGGCCGAGACCGGTCTTCAGTTCGCGGTAGTCGTGCTCGATGCGCCACCGGATTTTGGCGATCCGGACGAGTTCCTTCAGCGGTGTCGTCTCCGGCAAGGTGGAGAGCCAGTAGTCGGTGGGCGCGGGTGCGCCTTTGGGCCATTCGGCGAGCAGCCACTCGGCGGGGAGGGAACCGTCCTCGGCGCGGGGGATATCGCGGTTGGCTGCCCGGACCCGCAGTGCGATGAACCTGGAGGTCATCGACGCGGGTTTGTTGCTGGTGGTGGACTTGGTGCCGTGCCGCCAGGTGACCTGATGTAGCTTCCGGCGGCCGGCGTCCATGACGAGGTCTTTGAGTGACTTTGGGGCGTCCAGGTATCGGCGCTGGTTTGAGCGGGGGCCTTTGCCGGCGTACTCGGCCACGCCGATGGCTGCGTCTTGGAGGTGCGCGGTCGTCGAGTGCTTGACGGCGACCATGTAGGGGATCGTTCGTTCGCTGAGCCCGGACCGGAACGCGGTGATCTCGCCATAGCCGGCGTCCCCGACCATGATCGGGGGCCGGTACCCCCAGGCGCCGAGTTCGTCGATCATTTCCAGCGCCATCGCCCACTTCGTACGATGGCGTTGCATCTCGGGGATCTGCGCCTTGGCCCGGCGGGCGGCGATCATTTCGGCGTGGGCGTTCGTGTCTGCGGACGTGTCATCCCAGGCTTCCGGCACATAGAGCCGCCAGTCCAGCGGGCAGGACGCCTGGTCGGTGGCCGCGTGGATGCTGACGGCGATCTGGCAGTTGCCGATCTTGCCCAGGGTGCCCGAATACTGCCGGGCAACGCACGGCGAGGAGCCGCCGTCCTTCTTGAAACCGGTATCGTCAACCACCCACGCGTCGGGGCCGATCACCTCGACGGCCTTGCGCACCAGGACCCGGCGGACCGGCTCGAGCTTCCACGGCGAGGACGAGACGAACTGCTGCAGCTGCTGGTAATCGACCCCGAGCCGGCCGCCCATCGGCTGCATCGATTTCCGCCGCCCGTCCAGCATCAGACCGTGCAGATACAGGTTCCCCTTGTTCCGCTGATCCTTACGCGGAAGCGACGCGAACACATCCTGAACGAACGCTTCCAGTTCCGCTTTGGTCTCGGCAAGCTCATCCGGTTTCATGCCTCGAAAATTAACAGGATCGGTCAGGGATTAAAAGCCGCCACGCCGACCTAACTAAGTACTACTAGGTGCGTGGGTCAGTTATGAGGGCGCCGGTTTTTAAAACGCCGGCGGATTTACGAGGCCCTGGCTTTGGTGGCTGGGAGAATCGGGGGCATGGATACCGGTTCTTCCGCGCAGGATGGTTTGTTCGACGAGTCGGTCGTGGAGCGGGTCGAGCAGCCCACCGTTGTGCCGATGGATGCCAACGGCGGGATGAAGAAGCGTTTCAAGGCGTTCGAGCCCGGAGCGGTGATGCTGGTCCCGCCGTCGCTGGATGAGTGGTTGCCCAAGGGCCATCTGGCGCGGTTTATTGGCGAGCTTGTGGACGGGGAACTGGATCTGACCCGCTTCTATGCCTCCTATGCCAAGGCCAAGGGCCAGCCGCCGTATGATCCGCGGTTGATGCTGCGGATCGTGCTGTACGGGTATTGCGTCGGGGTGCGGTCCTCGCGGGAACTGGAAAAGGCCTGCACGGACGTGGTCGCGTTCCGCTGGCTGGCCGCCCAGCAGGCCCCGGATTTCCGGTCCATCGCCCGGTTCCGCGAACGCCACCTCGCGGCGTTGGCCAACGTGTTCCTGCAGGCGCTGGAGCTCTGCCGGGCCGCGGGCATGGTCTCGTTGGGCCATGTGGCACTGGACGGGACGAAGGTGCGGGCCAACGCCTCCCGGCACAAGGCCATGAGCTATTCCCGGCTGACGGAGAAGCAAAAGGTGTTGGCCGATGAGATCAGCGACCTGATGGCGGAGGCCAAGACCGTGGACGCGGCCGAGGACGCCCGCTTCGGGCCGGGCAAACGCGGCGATGAGCTGCCCGTCGAACTGGCAAACCGGGCCCGGCGCGCCGCCGCGATGGCCGCCGCCCGGGAATCCCTCGAAGCCGAAGCCGCGGAGAAGGCCCGCCGTGAGGCCCAGGCGAAGGCCCGGGACCGTGGGGACGATGACGAGGATGTCTCCGGCAAGGGCGAAGCGGCCGCGTCGGCGGCGGAACCAAAACCGACGGCGCAACGCAACTTTACCGACCCTGACGCCCGGATCATGAAGACCGCGGACGGTTCCTACCACTACTGCTACAACGGGCAGGCCGTCGTTGATAAAGATCACCAGGTCATCGTGGCCACGGAGTTGAACAACACCGCGGTGGACGTGCAGCAACTGGTCCCGATGGTTCAGAACGCCCAAGAGACCCTGAAGGCCATGCCCGGGAAGTGGAGCGCCGACGCCGGGTATTGCTCGGCGGCGAACCTCGAACACGTCAAAGACCTTGAAGCCAGTGGAACCACGGAGTTCTTCATCTCCACCAGGCGGATGAAACACGGACGCCCGGTCCCCGAATCACCCAGGGGCAGGATCCCGGCAAACGCCACCCCGGCCGAGCGAATGGCCCGGAAACTGAAAACGAAGAAGGGCCGGGCGGTCTACGCACGGCGCAAAGCCATCGTGGAACCGGTCTTCGGACAGATCCACACCCGGCAAGGCAAACACGTCCTCTTGCGCGGACTCGAGAAAGCATCCGGGGAGTGGAAGCTGATGGCCGGCTGCCACAACCTGCTCAAACTCTTCAGCCACAGGGCCCAACCCGCCTGAACACCCCCGGGGGTGCCCCGGGATCAGACCTGCAGAACCGAACCCCGGGCCGCAGGAGCCACTCCAGGTCTCCCGCCGGCAAAATGCCAGAGGCCCGCCCCCTTTTTTCCAGAAAAAGGAGACCGGCCACCGGCCGCCGTGGTGCAAGCCTGCGAAACCGTCAAACCACTACCGACTCATGCACCTAGAAGCTGAATGAATTCCTTCTCGCCCAGCACCGTGATCTTTTGGCCAAGTCCAATGTAGTCGTGGGCCTTGCGTTCCTTTCCGGAAGCGCCCAAGTCTCCGGCAGATGCCGAGTGCGTAGAGTCTGACCGCCCGATGACGACGTAAGTTGTCTTTTTGGTCACTCCCTGACGGTTGGTCGCTCCGCAGTCCGCGACCGCTGCCATGGCGTCAAGCCTTGAGAAACTCTGCAGCTCGCCCGTGAAACAGAATGTGTGACCAAAAAAGGGATGCTGCGGGTCGGCGGAGGCATTGGGTTGAGGCAGATCAGCTAGGCGAAGGTTCCGCTCGGTCGTGTAATTGATCTGCCCGCCGACCGGGGTTCGCGTCTTACTCGAATCTAACCCCAGGACTCTGGTCATGGTCGGGTGGCGGTTTTGCGGGTTTGTTGATTTTTCGGTGTTTTTGCTTGGTGAGGGCTGTTAACTTCACCCATTCTTCGATATAATAGATCATAGAATCTGTGTCGTTGAGAAGGGTGGAATGATGAGTCTTATGACTGCTCAGCCACCTCTTCCCGTGGCGATGGTTTCGGATGCCGTGCCGTTGGGGTTGGCGGGTTCGGTGGTGAAGGATGCCAGCGGTGGCGGGGCCGTGTACCTGCATGGCCAGATATCGTTTGCCTGGGATGGCGGCGACGAAACCGCACGCCGCTGGGCAGCAGTGAAGCTGGTACAGCTCAAGGCTGCCCCGCTGGGTGAGATCGCAGCAGCTTTCTCGGTCACGCCCGGCACGGTGTGGGCGTGGGGTCAGTTGCTGGCCGACGGCGGCATCGTGGCCCTGGTGCCGGAAAAGAAGGGCCCCAAGAAGGCATCCCGGCTCAGTGCCGATGTCATCAACCAGATCGTGGAACTGCGCGCCACCGGCCTGTCCCAGCAGGCCGTCGGGGATGCTGTGGGGGTCTCGGAATTCAGTGTCCGCCGGGCCCTGAAACTCGCCGCCGAACAAGCCATTGAACAGGCCACCAAAGACGCAATAGAAGCAACAGCACCCGGTGCCAGTGAGCCGGAAACGCCGGTGTCGGCTGTTGTGGTGCAGCCGGAATTGCCGATCCTGCCAGCCCCCGTGCCACGCACCAGTGAGCGCACCGCAGCCGGCCTGGCCGAATGCGCTGAACCGGTGTTTGCCCCGGCGGCACGGGTCCCGCATGCTGGGTTGTTCCTGGCCTTCCCCGCACTGGAGGCCACCGGCCTTCTGGCCTGTGCGAAAGCCACCTACGGGGCGTTGCCGAACGGGTTCTACGGTCTGGAAACGATCCTGATCGACTCGGTGTTGCGGGCCTTGGCCGGGGAGGCCCGGGCGGAGGGCGCCACCCGCTTCAACCCGGAGGACCTGGGCCGGGTCTTGGGGTTGGATCGGGCCCCGGAAGTGAAGACGATCCGCCGGCGCATCGCCCAACTCGCCGAGACAGGGAAGGCGCAGGATTTGATTGCGGCCCTGGCCGCCCACCACTTGGGCAACGTGGGCCCGGGCGGGGAGAATGGTGGAGAAAACTTGGCCGCGGTCCTCTATGTGGATGGGCATGTGCGCGCCTACCAGGGCACGAAGAAGATCGGGAAGCTCTACTCCACCCGGTTGAAGTTCCCGGTCCCGGCGACGGAGGAAACCTGGGTCTCTGACGCCAACGGATCCCCGGTGTTCCTGGTCATGGCGGCCCCCGGCGCTTCCCTGGCCGGGGAACTGCGCGCCCTGTTGCCGAAGCTGCGGGACATCATCGGCGATGAGCGGCGGGTGCTGGTCGGCTTTGACCGCGGCGGCTGGTCCCCGGCCCTCTTCCAACACATGAAGGAGCAGGGTTTTGATGTGTTGACCTGGCGGAAAGGCAAAACCGACGACGTTGACGAGGCCCTGTTTACCGAGATCACCCACGCCGACGAGCACGGGGAAACCCGCACCTTCTCCGCAGCGGACATGCTCGTTGACCTGCCCCTGACCACCACTGCGAAGACCGGGGAGGTGTTCCGGATCCGCCAGATCACCCGCATCGTGGCCGCGTCCGGTGGTGGCACCCGTCAGATTCATATCCTCACCACCGACCACACGGTCCCGGCCGGGGAGGCGATCCACCGGATGGGGAACCGGTGGCGGCAGGAAAACCAGTTCCGCTACGCCCGCATGCACTTCGACCTGGACTCCCACGACTCCTACACCAGCGCTGATGATGATCCGGAGCGGATGGTCCCCAACCCCGCCAAGGCCAAGGCCTACCAACGGGTTGTGGCAGCACGGAAACACCACGCCGAGGTCACCGCGACCGTTGATGCCGCCGAACTCGTGTTGAAGACCCCGCCGCCCGACACCGAGGAGCTCATGGTCACCAATGCGATGATCAACCAGCTGAAGGCACCCTTCTGGGACGCGGAAACAGCCCTCACCCAGGCCGAAACGGCCCACGCCGAGCTCCCTGCCAGGATCCGCCTCGGCGACCTCGCCCCCGGCCAACAGGTCCTGGACACCGAGACGAAATTCATCCACCACGGCATCCGCATGGGCGCCTACAACACGATGATGACCCTCGCCCGGGAGATCCGCACGAACACCGGCTACAAGCGCAGTGCCGATGAAGCCCACGCCCTCATCCGCCAGGCCTTCAGCCAGTCAGGAAACATTGACCCCACCGTCCCCGGCATCCTGACGATCAGCTTGGACCCGCTGCCCACGAAGGCAAAAACCACTGCGATCGCCGAACTCTGCGAACACCTCACCCAAACCGCGACGCGTTACCCCGGGACCGACCTCATCCTCAAATACGAGGTCAAATCCAAGGCGCCGGCTCCGAGGCATTAAATCGCGATATCCGGAGTCCTGAACCCCCTGGCTCCTTTCGCGCCGAGCGGGGCCGCCCACATTTCAGCAATGGACTCGAGTTGTCGCATGCGGGCTATGGCAAGCACCACGCTGGCGCAGGCGATCGCGTCCGCGCCAGCCTCGTGGTGTTCAAAGGGCGGAAGGTCCAAATGATCAGTGACATCGTTCAACCTGTGACGCGGGAGATCCAGGTGCCCTTGGGCGAGTTCCAGTGCGCAATAGAACTCGTGCTGTGGCAGGTCAATTCCAGTCACTTCAGTAGCGGCTCTCATGACGCTCGCATCGAACCTGGCGTTGTACGCCACGAAGTGCCCGCCGGCGGCGAATCGGAAGATGCTTGCGAGTGACTCTTCCCAGTCACGGGCGGTCACAACGTCCTGTGCACGGATGCCATGTATGCCGACATTCCTAGGTTCAAAATGATCGAGGCCACTGGGCGGCTTGATCAGCCACGACGCTCGTTCGACTATCTCGCCGCTTACAACCCTGGCCAGACCGACCGCGCACACCGAACCACGTTGACTGTTGGCCGTCTCAAAGTCGATTGCGGTGAAGCACATTTCACGCACTGATTTCCCCATTTTCCGATTCCACACTTAGTTTCAAGATTCTTTACCGGGCTTCGCCCATTCGTGCTGGCTAAGGGCCAGGTTGCTCGGCCGATTGACCAAGATCCCTAGGCTCCATGCCAGCACCTACCTGGCGCCGGCGAGCTGCACCGTCTCGCGCAGGTCCCTGGATGCGGCGAACTCTTCGGCCGGCGCATTCTCCTGATATTCGACGAGCTCCACGTGATGTTCAACAAGTGCGTCCTTTACCGCTGCCGGGGAGGCGTAGAAGTACTCACGGCGCAAGTTCACCAGGTTCACCCGCTGACCGGCGAAGTGCTGGTGAAGCATGGTTTCAATACCTACAGCGTCCTTGGAGAAGAAAAGTGCGTGTACGTCAAACAGGAATGGGACGGATGCATCCCCCAGTTCTCGCACACGCTCCATGGGGTTGAGCCGGCGCGTCATGCCGATCTTCACCACCCCATCACCAAATGCCCCGAGGTTGGAGATGACATACACGTACCCGGCGCGGGTATTCAGGGCGTTGTCTTCGGCGTCCGCAAGCTTCGCCTCCGCCTCGTCCAGCTGCTCCTGGACTCGCTGTACGCCTTCAAGGTCTCCGGCGGCCTGAAGCTGGATAAGCACGTTGGCGTAGTGATCCACTTCCTTCTTCTGCTTGGCCTTCAGCGCCTCCCATTCGCGCTGGGCCTTGACCGCCTCACGGGCTTCGGCCCGCGCCTCGGCCTCTAGTTGCTTCTGAATGGCGACGGCTTCCAGGTGCCGGGCAGCGAGTTCGAGCTCCTTCTCGCGCAATCCGTGGAAGGCGCTGGTGATTTGGAGACCGATCATGGTTCCGCGTTTGGCGATCTGCTCTCGTGCCTTCTCGAGCCGGGCAGCGGCCGTGTGGAGGTTCCCAGCCTTCACCGTCTTCACACAGTTCTCGGCTTCCGCGTTGTAGGCACGCAGCAGGAGCGCAGAGAGGTCGCGGACGAACTTGGAACCTTCCTTCGCGGAACCGTTGAATGTGAACCCGGAGACGGTAGTAACCGCGGTCTTCTCACGCAGTTTGTCCTTGATTCTGGCGCGGACGGCGGCCAGTTCGTCGGCAAGCTTTACCGACGTTTCTGCAGGATGCTCGTAGTCGTAGAACCCGATGTTGTGCCGGTCGGCAACCTGCCGGACGTCTAGGACCTCACCTCGGATCGCGGCGAGCTCGGCGTTGGCCGCCGCCAGCTGCTGTTCAGCTGAAGAGATATGGCGTGCCAAATCGGCATCATGGCGCTCCTTGGACAAAGTGTCCATGGCCCCGAGCCTCTGCAGGTCGGCGAGCATTTGAACGTTCGCCAGGTACACCTCATCCGCGTATTGCTTCAGCCCCTTCGCCGGCAGGGGCGGGGCGCCGAGACTCGTCCGGTAAGTGTTCTCAGCACTGACCTCGAACCCTTCAGCAGGAGCACCAAAGGCCTTCTTGTACTGCTTCAGGACGTCAAGCAAGACCCACAGCACACCCCCTGCCAGCAGGAGGCTAACTAGCAATGCGTTCGACGGAAGGAAGGCAATAAGTGTCAGGCCGGTGCACGCCAACGCGATATGCCTAGCAAAGCCAACCGGCTTCTTCTTCGGTTTCTCCGGTTCTTGCGCAGGGCCGGATGACAAGTCAGACATGGTCCCCCAATAGTCGAGTAATGATGCTCGAACCGTAGCAGCACCGACCGACCTTGATGCGGCGGGGAACCGCGAGGTCGGAGCCACGACCGGAATTTTTCAAGCTGAACGGTACCAACGGGAGTTAGGCGGCTGACTGTTCGGTGATTTCCTTGGGCTGGTTGATCCACGCTGGTCCTGGGAGCGCGAGGATTTTGGGATCAGTGGTTGTCGTGAAGCGCTCGGGGTGTCTCGCGCGGGCTGCAGCGAGCGTTGCCGAGCGTTCTTTGGCGACGCCGGACGCGTGGCCGAAGTGGACGTTCGCTGGCGTGTGGAAGCCGATGCCGGAGTGCTGGTGGTTCTCTGGGGGTCGTTCATTTTTTGGGCGCTCGTTTTCAATATCGTCGCAGGTCAGCGTCTTATTTGGTGGCATAACGTGCACCGTTGGTGTGGTGCACGTTTGTCCACGCATCCTATTTTTTGGTGTTGAGGCGGGTCATGAGTTCCCGGTTCGCGGCTCGCGCGGCGGTAAGATCCTGATCCCGTTCCTCGAGTTGCAGTTTCAGATCGAGGTTCTGCTGCTCGAGCCCGGTGATGCGCTGGTTCAGTTCGTCGAGGTCCAGTGGCGCGCCGAGTCCGGATTCGCGCCAGACTTGTTCGCCGAGCGTCTCGGATAGCCGCCGTTCCAGTGTCTGTATGTGGGTTGCGAGGCGGTTGCCGCGCTCGTGGGCGGCGAGCAGGTCCGCATGCAGCGAGGCCAGGCTGACCGCTGCCCCCTGTGTGGAGTCGTGGTTAGGCTGCGCCTGGATTGTGTGCAGCTGTGCCAGCAGGTCGCGGTGTCGGTAGAGGAATGTGCGGTCAACGCCCGCGGCGCGGGCGATGGTGGCGACGCTGATCTCGTTGCCGGAGGAATGGGCCTTGGTGAGGGCTGCAACGACGCGTTCGCGGCGCCGCGTGGTGTCGGCGCGGCGGCCTTCGATGGCGGCTGCGGTTTTCACAAGCGCGGGAGCCTTGGGATGCTCACGACACTGGCCTCGGGCGGACATCGGGTACCGGCTGCCGGATCTGGGGCATGCCCAGAGCCGTGGTGCGGTGGCGTCGCACGATGGTTACGGCCTGCTCGATCTCTGTCCGGTCGGCGGGCGCCAGTTGGTCCAGCCCGGCTTCGACTTTAGAGATCAGCCGGCGGATGCGGGTGATCTCGTTCTCCGATGGCAGGGCTTCGGTGCGGGCCCATTCCTCCAGGTCCTGGGTGGCCAGGAGTTTCTCCCGGTTGCGGAGCAGATCATCGAGGTGGGCCTGCAGATCGGGCAGGTAAGAGACGTCGGTGCGGAAGTGATCACAGCCGACGCAACGGAACCGGTAGGGGCAGGCGTTTCCGCCGGCCTGGACGTTGGACGGTTCGGTGCAGAGGCCGAACGGAACAACGACCTCTCCGACAGACCGGCGGGCGTGGTCAGAGTCCAGCAGCTCCTGGGCCTGACGCCAGATGCGTTCGCCGTGCCGGTTGAACTGCATGGCGGTGACCCGGTCCACGGCCTCGCGGCGGCGGCCCTGGCCGACCTGGTAGTAGCCGCTGGTGGTGTCGAGTTTCCGGTGGTCCATGAGCTCACGCAGCACATCGATCGGCACTCCCGCGTCGGCGTGCCGCTGGGCGTAGGTGTGCCGGTAGGCGTAAAGAACGATGAGGGCCTTGTCGAATTCGGTGTCGTCAACGGTCCTCAGGACCGGCATGTTCGTGATCCAGACGCGGTGGTGGAACGCGAGGCTGAACGCGCTGAGGGACCTGTCACCGCCGGGATTGCGCCGGTCTGTGGGGAGCAGTTTCAGCTCACCGACCGGTGTGTGGGGGTAGCGGGCCCGCACCCACTGCTGCTGGGCGGTGATCACCTCTGCGGTGTTCGCGTTGATGGGGAGCCGACGGCCGAGGCGGCCGGCCTTGTGATTATCAAAGACCAGCACCGCAGATCCATCGGCATCGCGGGCCAGGCAGTCGAACGCCAGTGCCGCAATTTCCTCGGGTCTTCTGCCGGTGTCGATGGCCAACTCGATCCCGGCCCTCATCGGCGGGGATGTCAGCCGGTCGAGGTGGGCGCAGATCTGCCGCATGATTTCCGGCGGCAGATCCCGTCCGGATTCGGCGGCTTCGGGTTCAGCGGGGATGTCGGCGGCGCCGATGGTGAAGTCCTCCCCGAGGCCGGCGGCCAGGGTGCCGGGGCGGGTCAGACCCAGGGCCCGTATCGTGGAGAGCACGTGCCGGACCTCGCGGATGGTGCGGAGCCGGGCATCGGTGCTGATCTGACCCGTCGAGGCCAGATAGGCAAGCCGGTTCAGGAATGTCTCGATGTCGGCGCGGCCAAGACCGGCGGGAATCCGGCCTTGGTCCGGGCGCATCCGCAAGGCCTCCGACAGCCGGACCAGGGCGTTCACGTGGTGACGCACCGACAGGCCCGTGGTGCTCCGCCGGCCGGGGCGGATCCGTCTTCTGGGCAGGTCATCGATGGCCCAGCGTTTGGCGGCTTCCCGCAACCACGGCTGGCTCAGGCCGGTGAATGACACGGTGCCGGAGTTGCCGAAGACCGCCAGGTCCCATTGGTCTAGCAGGATCTCGGCTGCAGGGGTGCTTAAAGCGCGGCGGGCGTGTCTGGCCAGGGCATGGACCAGCCCGGCGAACTCCAGTGAGCGGGTGGGTGCCAGGCGGTAATCGGCGATCGTGTCGACCTGCTGGCGGCGCAGGTCATCCCCGACCGCGCGCAGCTCCGCCTCTTTGGTCCGCACCTGGTCCAGACGGCACCGTTGCTGCAGCCCGAGCAGCACCTCGATCACCACCAGCGGTTCCAAGCCGCGCAGGCTCACCTGCCCGCCGGTCCCGATCGGCGGCTCGATCCGCCGCCATAGCGCCTCGTCGGCTCCGGGGTTCTTGGCTTTGAAGACGCGCAGGCGGATTTGGTGGGCGTCACAGTAGCGGCCCTCGAGGTGGCGGCGCTGTCGCGGGCAGGCAGCCACCGCGCACGGCGGACAGGCCTCCAGCGCCCGGGTCCGCGGACCGGTGAGGAACTCTGCCAGCCCCAGGCCCAGGCTCTGCTGCTGATCGAGGTGCCGACGACATAACCGGGCCGTTCCCGAGGCCCATTCCCGGGCGCACCCGGCCACCCCACACATGCCAACGCCGCGGTCGGGGCGGTCCTTGGCCGGAAGCAAAGCGATTTCCTCAAGGACCAGCCCCTGCCGGGCGAGCCGGTGCCGGCAGCCTGTGCAGATCCCACCCCGGTGCGGGGCTGTCACCGCGCAGCCGACCGCCGCGCAGACCGGGCGGCCCAGCAGCAGGTGCGCCGGCGGCAGGAACATGACCAGGGAAACCGGATCCCAGCCGATCTCAGCCAGGAATTCCGGTGCGATCAGATCCGCGAGTTCAACGGCGGACTGTCCCAACCGGTACGGGCCGCTGAACACATGCCCGGTACCGCCGGAAATGTACTGCGGCGGGGGCGTCTTTGCCACGCTGATTGCAGCCGTCACCGGTTTTCTCCTGCCTGTGTCCCGCGGGGGCCGGGCACCCGTTCGACTGCATCGCGCAGTCTGGCCGGATCCGGATGCAGGTAGACCTGGGAGGAGCTCATCGAAGCATGCCCGAGCAGCGCCGCGATCTCATCCAGGGTGCCGCCGGCATCGGCCAGATTGCTGCCGAAGGCGTGCCGCAGCTGGTGCGGGGTAACCTGCCGGCGCAGGCCTGCGCGCCTTCCGGCTGCAGTAATCAGCGCATTGACCGCGTCCGGCGGCATCGGAGCACCGATCGGGGCACGGAACAGGTTGACCAGCAGGAAATCGCTGCCGCCCGCCTCAGCGACGGCCAGCCGCTCAAATACATAGGCATCCACGGCCTGCACGGCCAGTGAATCCAGCGGCACGACACGTGTCCGGCGGGACTTCGCCCAGGCCCCGTTCATGTTTTCGCGGCGCAGCACATGCAGGTGTGCCCTCGGCACCGGGCAGCCCAGAAGCTTTGAATCGGCGAGCATATGCGCGTCTGAACGGCGCAGCCCGCAGAGCTCGCCGCGGCGCAGTCCGGCTCGCGCCATCAGCAGCACGATCAGCCGGTCACGGGCCGACAGGCAGGCGGCGATCAGTGCCACGATCTCCGCGTCACTGGCACGGTCCACGCCGGCATCAACCTCGTGGAGCCGGTGACGGGCGCGCATCCGCCAGGCCATGGCCCGGTCCTCGCCCCGTGCCTGTCCGGGCAGGTCACGATCATCGGCAAGTTCGTAGATCAGCGGCAGCAAACGGCCGGGCGCGTCACCACTGGTCACCGCATGCACCACGAAGCCGCGGACGGCGGTCAGCACCGTGTTGATCCGGCGTGCCCCGCGTGCCGGGCGGTGGCCCGGACCGGCCAGCACCACCGCTGTCCGCTCACCGTCCCCGGCCTGCGCCCCGGTATGACGCAGCCAGATGATGAATAATCCGAGCTCTCCGACGCCGGCATGCCAGTGCTGCCCTTTGGCCAGGCACCAACGCAGGAAAAGTACGATCCCGCCGGCATACGAACGGGTCGTCAGCTCCGAGCCGTCACGGCCCAGGCGCAGATGCCGCAGGAAAGCGTCCGCCTCCGGCACGACAACCAGATCTTCATCGAGGACAGTCCAATATCGAATGCCCGAAGGCAGAAGCACCGCGAAGACCCGCACGATTGTCCTTCCAGAGAACTGGAAAACCTAAACGCGACTATGCGCCACGTGCACCGCACCCCCGGGGATGTGTGGCGCCACGGCGAGGCGTGTCGCTCTATGCAACGTCCCGCAACACCTCTGAGACCCCCAGAGAGTGGTGGTGATGGTTGTACCAGTCCACGAAGCCGCCGATAAATGCTCCGGCGTCGTGGACTGAGGCGAAGCGTTCGGGGAATTCCGGACCGTATTTCAGGGTTTTGAAAAGCGACTCACTGTACGGATTATCATTCGATTAACCGGCTAATCCGGGTCTGGAATTGTCCGCTGTCGTCCTTTTTTGGTCGCTATTTTTTGGTCTTGGTCGTGGTGTTGACTCGTTCGAGCCGGCAGAGGCGTTCCTCGTGTTGCCGGGCGCGGTCGGCTACGGCTTCGAGGCTGGCGCGCAGCTGGGCGATCTCGATGCTCAGCCCGGAGAGCGTTGGTCCTTGAACACCACGGAGCCGGTATTCCTGGATCAGGGCCCGCAGTTCCGGGGTGCGGTAGAGGGTCGCCCGGGAAATCCCGGTCGCTGCCGCGGTGGCGGTGAACGTCACGGGTTGTCCGTTTGCCACTCTCTGCTCGAGGGCTTGTTCGACGCGGGCCACGAAGGTGTTTTGGCTCATCCGGTGTGGGCTTCGCTGATGAGGATGTCCAGCTGTTCGACGAGTTTTTGGTGCCGTTGGGCTTCGCTGCTCCAGCCGCGTGCTGCGGCGTCGCGGGCGAGTATTTCGGCGTCGTTGCGTTGGGCGGTGAGTACCGGCAGGTGGGTGTTGTCGGTGCGGTAGCTGGGGCAGTGCTCGCAGATGTTGGCGTAGGGGCACGCTTCCTGGGCGGGTGCGCGCAGGCAGTATCCGCCGGCCATGCGCGCTTTGATCATGGGGGTCTCGCGCCAGTCCCCGTTGGTGATATCGACCAGAGGCAATGTCCTGCGTCCGGTGGGCAACGGGCCGATCCGGGCCTTGGCCATGTCCAGGGCGCGTTCGTATTCGGTTCTGACCGTGCTGTCGAAAAGCCGGCCGTAGCGCAGGCTCATCTCGGCGGAGACGTGCCCCAGCAGCGCCATCAGTGCCTGGAGGGAGACCCCTGCGTTGATCAGGGCGGTGGCATAGGTGTGGCGGAGCTGGTGAGTGGTGATGTGGCCGAGTCCGGCTGCCTGGGCGGCACGGGCCAGTTCGGTCCGGAGGGCGTTTTGCCCCAGCCGGTGGCCGTGGTGGGTGAAGAGGAAATCCGCCGGCCGTCCGGTCCTTGGGTGTGGGATGGGCCTGCCCGGTGAGCGGGTGATGCTGATCCGGTCCAGCACTTCCAATGCATCATCGTCAAGGGGGACCATCCGCTCGGTGGCGAGTTTGCCCAGCGGGACCTTGAGCCAGGACCCTTGGCCGGGGACCTCGTGCACGCAGTCCATTTCAAGGTCCAGCAGTTCCCCGATCCGCAGCCCGGCGGCGCGTTGGAGCAGCAGTGCGTCCGCGGTGAGCCGGTTTGGCGAGCGGATGAGCTCGGCGGTCAGGGCGCGGTCCGCATCCGGGGGCAGATAACGCGGTAGGGGCCGCGGCAGCCGCGGGATGTCGGAGCGGAAGAGCAACCGCCGGGTTGGCGCATCGGGCCAGCCCCATTCCGTGATCTCCGTCAGGAAGTTGGCCACGGCGTTTACCCTTCGGGACTGCTCGGCGATCGAGAGCCTTCCGCCGCTTTTGGTGTTCTCTGCCAGGGACAGGGCGATCAGATATGGCTCGATATGGCGGCAGCGCTCCAGGCCGTCCGGTCCCGTCAGGGCCGGGTCCAGGTCACTGATCACACGGCCGAAATGGGCCAGCCGGGTGGCGATACCGCTGACGGTCGCGGGGACGCAGGTCACTGACTTGCGCTGCAAATAGCGGACCAACACCTCATGGAGCGGTGACGGGACAGCGGCCATACGCTTATCGAAAGGCAGCCTGGGGTTGGGCCGGGTCGCCGGTGCCGGCAGCACTCCCTGATGGAAGAGTATTTGCCGGGTGCTTTGGATCAGGCCCCGGTAGGAGCGCGCGCTGCGGCCGGTGCGGTCCTGGCGCTCGTGGCAGGCCTTTTCAAGCTCGTCGACGTCGGCATCCGTGAGGGTGTCCAGGGTCCGGCCGGTATGGATGAGCAGGCGGCCAATGACCTGTGAGGCCAGTGCCGAGGCGACCCTGTCGCTGAATCCCAGTTCGCCGGCTGCAGTCCTGAACCGGGCCAAATCGGTCTCGAGCCCGGTGCCGATGACTTCGCGCCAGAGGCTGGAGAATTTACGGGCCAACAGGTAGTCGTAGTCCGGCCGCAGGCGGCCGCTGACCATCAGGAAGGTCACGAACGGTTTCGTGGCGTTGTTCGCTGCCAGCTGCAGGTGCAGCGGCCGCAGCGCCCAGTCCTGGACGTGGGGCCAGCGGGCCACGAACGTTTTGGCCGCGGTGGTGTAAGCAGTGTTTCCCCGCCCGGTCAGGGAAAGGTGAGCGGCGTAGGAGGCCAACAGTGCAGCCGGCGGATCAGTCGCGTTGATGTTGACGGGCGCGGGCAGCATCATATTCGGCTTTCACATGGGTGGGGGCCAGATGAATATAGCGGGCGGTGGTATCAACATGGGTGTGTCCGAGCAGGGCCTGCATCACGGCAAGATCCACGCCGGCCTCTGCCAGAGCGGTGCCAAAAGTATGGCGCAGGGCATGTGGATTTCCGGCCTGAACACCGGATACCTCACGGTGGTACCGGAAGATGGTCCGCAACCCGGCAGCCGTCAGTGGCTGGCCGCGGGTCGGTCCCTTGGCCACGATGAACAGGTAACGGCTTGTGGTTTCGGGCCGTTCGGCCAGCAGATAGGTCTGGATCACCCCGGCGACGTCGACATCGAGAGGAACCCGGCGCTCCTTGGCGCCCTTGCCCTGGACCAGCAGCCAGCGGCCGCCGATATCAACATCGCCCACCTGCAAGGTAAGCACCTCGGCCGAGCGCAGCCCGCAAAAGAGCATCAGCCCGGCAATGGCACGGTCCCGCCAGCAGTGCAGGCTGGCCAGAAGGTCCGCGGATTCGCTGCGCTTCAGGGCCCGTGGGAGCCGGCGTGGTTCGCGGAGCCGCAACACGGACCTTGGCTTCGGCTTTGCCACGTGGGCGAGCAACCCGTTGCGTTCCCCGGCAGCCGGCCGGCGGGCCTCCTTGCCCCTCGGGACCGGGTTCTTCAGCTCCGGATTGCGCATGATCAGAAACGTGTAGAGGCCTGAGATGGCGGCGAGGCGTTGGTTGATTGTTGTGGGCGCGTACCTGTCCGGCCGCCGGCCCTGCAAGGTGACAACGTTAGGGCCTGGTCTGCCGGGAACCTGGGCCTGGCGGCACGCCGATAAATAGTTGAGCAGGTCATCGGTGCCAACAGACGAGAGCTCAATATCCTGTTCCCTGAGCCAACGGCAAAAAGCGAGCAGATCATAGCCGTAGGTCCGTACGGTTCGCGGCGAGTAGTTCCGGTCGCCCAGATATCCCAGATACTCGTTGACCGGACCGAAACGACCGGCGCCGGCTCCTGCCAGCCGCCACTGCCCGTCACCGGGTTCCAACCGCAAATCCCTGCCGGTCTCCATGACACAGAAGTATCCGCTCCGTCCCGACCGAAACGGGCGACATCCCCGCCGGCGTGTCGCAGCAGAACCGCTCCGAAACAACCGATTAGCCGGTTAAGAGGCACACCCGGGGCCTGGAGTGGGATCGGGTGACCTCCAGATCCGAGAGCAGCGCGGCGACGGTCTTGGACGTCATGGACGTCCCCCGGTCCGCGTGCACGACCTGGGGGATGCCGTGGATCCCGAAGATTCCCTTCATCATCTCCACGGCCAACACGCCCGATTCGGTGGCGTGGACGTGCGCGCCGACGATGAACCTGGAATGGATATCAACCATCATGTAGCAGTCGAAATACTTTCCCTTGACCGGGCCCGCGAGCTTTGTAATATCCCACGTAAACACCTGTCCAGGAGCCGTGGCCACCAGTTCAGGAACCGTACGGGGCGGGTGTTTGGCCAACCGTCGGCGTTCCTTGACCTGGCTGTTTTCCTCCAGCACCCGGTAAAAAGTCGACAGCGACCCCAGATAGATTCCCTGGTCCAGCAGCTTCGTATAGACCTGCATGGGTGCCAGGTCCACGAACTCCGGTGAGTTCAGTACCACCAGGATCCCGGCGCGCTCAGCGGCGCTGAGCTTGTTCTGCGGCACCACCGCCGCGTGGTCCTGCGGCGGGGCCGGTTTCCGGTTCGCGGTCGTCCTGGAAACACCCGTCAAGGACGCTGCACGGCGCGATGGGACCTTCAGTTCCAGCATCGACCGGTACGTGGCCATCAGCGTTTCTTGGACCGGGGCTCGTCCGGCATATCCTCTGAGGCGCTCTCTAAGAACGCCTGTAGTTTTCCCATCAGCTCCAAGGCTGCCTCGGTCTTCTTCAACCGGCTCTCACTCACCTCTAACTGGCGGCGCAAACGCGCGTTCTCGGCCTGGTCCGCCGACAGCTTTCCGATCGATTCGCCGGCCTTCTTCCCGGCCAGGACACCGGCGTCACGCAGCCGGCGCCACTCGGTCATCTGCGAGGAATACAGCCCCTCCGTGCGCAGAAACGCACCACCTTCACTGTTCTCGCACGCGTTCTCGTACGCGGTCAAAAACTCGAGCTTCTGGACCGGGGTGAACGACCGGCGAGGCCGCGGACCACCGGCCCGCGGTCCGGAAGAATTACTACTACTAGTACTACTACTCACAGGACTATCTTCGCGTACTGCACTCAAAACTGGACTGGACATGATTACTGGATTCCTGGCTCTCGCCCCACGCGATTAAACGGACTTGCTATGAGCCCCTGGTACCGTTCCAGCCTGACACGTAGGGCGACCCCCGCCGACTCGAACGTCATGGCTCTGATCCCCTCCGGCATAAGCACTGCCAAGGACGAAGACTAGATACGCAACTCGCGACACGGACCCTGTCCGGCAGGAAGGGCCCCACTTTCGTAGACTCAATGGAGATCCGACATGTCTCCTCTCTAGAGACAAGCCCGCCACAGGAAGAGCCATCGATGAAGATTATCGTCCTAGTCAAGGAGGTCCCCGACACGTACGGGGACCGAAAACTGAACCTTGAAACAGGCCTCGCCGATCGAGAAGCCAGCGAGGCAGTCATTGATGAGATCGGTGAGCGGGCCTTGGAGCTGGCACTGAAGTACGCCGGCGCGAACGAAGGCACCGAGGTCGCAGTCCTCTCCCTCGCTCCCGAGGGTGCGACGGCAACGATACGAAGGGGGCTTGCAATGGGAGCGGGGAGCGCCATCCACGTCTCTGACGAGGCGCTCCGGGGTGCGGATCTTGGACTTACCGCTGAAACCCTCGCAGCAGCGATCCGTCGCGTTGAGTTTGACCTTGTGATCACTGGCAACATCTCCACCGATGGATCCGGCGGAATGATTCCCGCGATGCTTGCAGAATTGCTTGACGTGCCGCATGCCACCGGCCTCAGCTCCGTCGAGATCAGCGCCGGCGCGGTATCTGGCTCCAGGCCGGTTGAATCCGGCGTGCAGAAGGTATCAGCGAACCTGCCCGCGGTGATTTCCATTACCGAGGCGCTTCCCGGGGCGCGCTTCCCGAACTTCAAAGGAATTATGGCCGCGAAGAAGAAGCCCCTTGAGATGCTTACCCTCGCAGACCTCGGGATCACGGCCTACAACCCGGTCGCGGCGCGTTCGATCATGCTGACCGTTGCAGAGAAGCCCCCGCGTGCGGCGGGCGTAAAGATCATTGACGAGGGTGATGCCGGCGAGAAGCTCGCTGACTTCCTTGTAGAGAACCGACTGGCGTAAGGAGTAACGACATGACTGAATTCCCTCGTGACGCGATCCTCGTCGTCGTGGAAACCCTGACTTCCGGTGAACTCGAGAAGGCTGCGGCCGGGCTCTTTGGCGCTGCTGCTGCAGTTGGCACGCCAATTGCATTGGTACTTGCCTCACCCGGCGCCGGGAGCGCCGCCGCCGCGGAGGCCGCGGTCCTTGGTGCCGCGCGCGTACTGGTCGCGGAGACTCCGGATCCGTCCGCGCTCGGAGTGCCGAGCGTTGACGCGCTTGCCGCCGCTGCGGAGCAGGTGCAGCCAGACGCGATCCTGATTTCGCATTCCCTGAATGGGCGCGACCTCGCCGGCCGCTACGCTGCCCGTTCTCGTGCAGCGATTTCTGCCGATGCGATCGGAGTGTCACGTGATGACGAGGGCGTCGTGGCACACCACTCCGTCTACGGCGGTGCCTACGATGTGACGTCCACGTCCACGTTTGGGGCGCCCGTGATTACGGTTCGCCAGGGCTCCATCGAGGCGCGTGCCACGGCCCAGCCGCAGGAGTCGGAGACCCTGGCTGTGCCGCCCTCCGGGAAGCGGGCCGCGCGGATCGACTCGTTCGATGAGGTAGTTGTCGCCACTTCGCGGCCGGAGCTGCGTGGTGCCGCGAAGGTTGTCGCGGGTGGTCGCGGCCTCGGGTCGGAGGAAAAGTTCGCCCTCGTTGGACAGCTCGCCGATACACTCGGTGCTGCCGTTGGTGCTTCGCGTGCCGCGGTGGATGCGGGCTACATCCCGCAGTCGCATCAGGTCGGCCAGACCGGAGTTTCCGTGTCATCACAGTTGTATATCGCGCTGGGCATTTCCGGCGCGATTCAGCACCGGGCTGGCATGCAGACCGCGAAGATGATCGTCGCCATCAACAAGGATGGAGACGCGCCGATCTTCGAGATCGCCGACTTCGGTGTGGTCGGCGACCTCTTCGAGGTCGTGCCTCAGCTGATTAGCGCACTTGAGGCTCGGAAGAAGTAGGGATGGCAACTCAGTCTCGGAATATTCGGCGGGGCCTGCCGCGCGTCGAAGGCGGTGACCCCTGGCCTGCAGCAGGCCAGGCGCCCGCACGCATTGTCACGGCAGTAGTGGCAGCCCGGTCGGCGTCTGTTTCCGGGGTGGGACCGGTCACCGCCGGGCCAGCGGCCGCCATGCCCCCCGCCGCTGCGCCCTCCGTCCCCGCGTCTGTCCAAGCAACGGCACCGGGTACGACGACGTCGTCCGCTCCGGTCCCTTCAGTGAACGCAGGCGCCGCGGTGGCGCGGCAGCTTCGCCGTGGCCTGCCGCGCGTGCCGGGCGGAGAGCCTTGGCCGCCAAAGGGCGAGGTTTCGGTATCAGTGGCGGCCCTGTCCGTGTCCGGGGCTCCCGCCGCAGTCGCCACGCCCGCGCCGGCCGCAGATGCTGCTGAGAAAGCAGCCATGCCGGCACCGGCGCCGCCTGTAGGTGCTCTGGCCACCACACCGGCTACAGCGGCGGCGGGAACCAGTTCGCTTCGTCGCGGGCTCCCCCGTGTCCCCGGCGGTGAACCGTGGCCGCCAGCTGGACTTGCTCCGGCGGTCGCCGCCGCCCCTGCGGTGCAGGCAGCTCCCGAACACATCGCCCCGGCCCACGCCACGGCTGCCAGCGTGGTGGAGACCGTTGCCGAGGCGGAGCCGCCGGCGACCGTGAGTGCACCAGCGGTCACCGCCGCCCCAGCATCGGCGACACCGTCCGGCGCCGCTGAAAAGCCCGTCAGGCCAAAGCCCGAGGCAAGGCTCTACGGATCGCGCACCCTGGGCCAGTGGATCAAGCTCGCCATGCTCCTCGCGCTCGGCGCCGTGGCCGCCGCAGCGATTCTGGTGCTCGCCGCGCGCGGTGTGACCACACTGCCGGGCGTGCCGGAGTTCCTCGAGAGGTACCCCGGCGAGTACCACCTGCCCGAGACGGCCGAGTCCGGCTTCCCGTGGTGGGCGCAGTGGACGCACTTCCTGAACATCTTCCTGATGGTGCTCATCATTCGCTCCGGCTATCAGGGGCGCACCCAGCAGAAGCCGCCGGCGTTCTGGACGCCGAAGCGCGGTGGCAAGAAGATCAGCATCAACCTGTGGCTGCACCAGTCGCTCGACATTCTGTGGCTGGTCAACGGACTCATCTTTGTGGTGCTGCTGGTTGCCTCCGGCCGCTGGGTGCGAATCGTCCCGACCAGCTGGGAGGCGTTCCCGAACGCGCTCTCCGCGCTCCTGCAGTACATGACACTCGACTGGCCCGTTGAGACCGGCTGGGTGAACTACAACAGCCTGCAGCAGCTCATGTACTTCCTCGTGGTGTTCATCGCGGCCCCGCTCGCGGCGATCACGGGTGCGCGCCTGAGCGAGTTCTGGCCGAAGAACGCGAAGACGCTGAACAGGATCTACCCGGTAGAGGTTGCGCGTGCGATCCACTTCCCGACGATGCTGTTTTTCGTGCTGTTCATTCTCATCCACGTGTTCCTGGTGTTCTCGACCGGTGCGCTGCGCAACCTGAACCACATGTTCAGCGGCACCGACGTGGTGAACTGGGTCGGGTTCTGGCTCTTCGCGGCCGCAATCGCAATCACGGTGGCCGGATGGTACGCCGCCTGCCCGCTCGTGCTCGCACCAATCGCGAAGCTGTTCGGTCAGGTGAGCAGCCGCTAGGCTTCACAGTTCTTCCTCGCGCGGCAGTCGAAGGTTGCCGGAGCTGAAGCGGACGACGGCGGGACCTCCCGCCGTCGTCCGCTTGCGTTCGGCCCGCTCCCCGACAGCGCAGACAAGCCGCCGCCGCTGAGCAGGCGATGGAGGCAGCGGCACATCTGTCGAACCTTTCATTGGACGGGGAGGCGCCGCATGATAGGCGCATGACCGAAATTGCATCAGTCGACGAATCCGCTGTTGCCAAGGCACAACGCGAGCTCGAAGCGGCCGGCGTCCGCACCGTGATCGGCACGGTGGTGAATGCTTCGGGCATCACGCTGGCAAAGAGCGTTCCGTTAGCCCGGCTCAAAACCTTCCACCAATCCGGGATGGGCGCTGCCCCCGTCTGGCATGTCTTCACCATCGACGGCGGGATAGCGTTCACGGACAGCATCACCCCCGTTGGCGATATGCGCCTCAAGATCGATCTCGCGGGACTCCGTGTCCTGCAGGGTGGCCGGGCATGGGCACCAGGCAGCCTTTTCGAACAAGACGGAGCCGCTTCTCCGGCCTGTGCCCGCGGCCTTCTGGCCGGTGTCGTCGGCAGCCTCGACGAGGCCGGATACCAGGCACTCGTGGGCCACGAACTTGAATTCTTCCTCGTCGCCCCAGACGGTTCAGCGCTGGAAACCGCACCCTGGGTTCCGTACGGGGCAACCGGCCTTCTGGACCGATCGGAATTCCTCGATGATCTGCTGTCAGTGCTGAACCATGCCGGCATTCCGATGGAGCAGATCCACGCCGAGTACGGCAGAAACCAGTTCGAGTTTTCCCTTCCCCCTGCTTCGCCGGTTCAGGCCGCGGACACCGTGGTCCTTTCCAAGATCATCGTTGGCATCGTCGCCAGGGCCCACAGCATGCATGCCTCGTTCTCCCCGCTGCCCTTTCCCGGCACCGTCGGAAACGGCGCCCACCAGCACTTTTCGCTCCACAAGAACGGCCTGCCGCTGTTCTCCGGCGGCAGCGGACCGCACGGCATCTGCGCCGAGGGAGGCGCGGCCATTGGCGGAATCATCGCAGGACTCCCCGACATCCAGGGTTTCCTCACGGGATCAATCTTGTCCGGAAGCCGCTTGGCACCCGGCACGTGGTCGGGCGCCTACTTGTGCTGGGGCCTGGAAAACCGGGAAGCCTCAGTGCGCTTTCTGAACGAGGGCAAGAGCAATCCGCACGGAGCCAACGTCGAGGTGAAAATCGTCGACCCGTCGGCAAACGTGTATCTGGCGTCCGCATCCATTTTTGCGCTCGCCCTTGACGGCATCCGCGGCGGGCGCAGGCTTCCGGCAGAGATCCCGGGTGATCCCGGACGGCTTTCGGAAGGCGAGCGGCACCGGGCCAACGTCCTGCTGCTCTCAGACTCCCCCACCGCCATCATCGACACGCTGGACAAGTCACGCCTTGCACGCGGGCTTCTCGGAGACGCCATCGTCGATGCCACGGTGGCCGTCCGGCGCTACGAACAGCGAATCTCCGCGGAACTCTCGCCGGACGAGCTTGCTGAACGCTTTCGACTTGCCTGGTCGATCTAATGGCGGGCGGTTCTTTCCCGGACTTCGTCGAACAAGTCAGCCTTATTGATCACCACGTGCATGGCGCGTTTCACGTCGACGGTGATGAGGCACGCTTTCAGAACTCGCTCAACGAAGGAAACACCGAACCACTGGCCAACCCCGGGGACGCCTACAGCACACAAATCGGGCTCGCCATCCGACGCTGGTGCAGCGGAATTCTTGATCTGCCACGGCACGCCTCACCGGCGGACTACTGGAGCCGGCGCTCCGAGCTTGGAGAACTCGAGGTGTGCCGGCGCATGACCCGCGCTGCTGGCGTGAGCGACTGGCTGATCGATACGGGATTGGATGCCGCTGACTACCTCGGCAAGGCCGGCATGGCCGATGTCTCCGGTGGGCGAACCCACGAGATCGTTCGGCTGGAACTGGTCGCCGAGTCGCTGATCCAGGAGATTGCCAACCCGGCAGATTACGTCGAAGAGTTCGGTCGGCGGCTTCAAGAGCTCACCCTCAGCGCCGTGGGCGTCAAAACAGTTCTCGCCTACCGCGCAGGATTCGACCAGAATCTCAGCCGACCGGCACCGGCTGCGGTTGTTGAAGCAGCCCGCCGCTGGCAGGAGAACCCGCGCGCCGGCACCAATGCGAAACTCACCGACGTGACACTCATTGCCCACGGGATCTACACGGCGGTGTCGATGAAGCTTCCGCTGCAATTCCATGTTGGATTCGGTGACCGCGACCTGGACCTACACAAGACCAATCCCCTGTACCTCTTGGATTTTCTGCGGTCCCCCGAAGTCCGAGACACACCAATCATGCTGCTCCACTGCTATCCATTCGAGCGCGAAGCCGGCTATTTGGCCCACGCCTTTGAAAACGTCTATATCGATGTGGGCCTGGCCGTGAACTTCACCGGGTCACGGAGCCGGGATCTGGTGGCCCGCTCATTCGAACTGGCTCCGTTCACGAAAATCCTTTACTCCTCCGACGCCTTCGGCCCGGCCGAACTCCACTACCTCGGAGCGAGACTGTGGCGCAACGCGATCACCAAGGTAGTCGGCGGATGGATCGCCGACGACGACTGTTCCGAGGCGGACGCCCGCGAGATCGTGCAACTCGTCGCACACGGCAACGCCCGCCGCGTGTATGCGCTCCCCTGAGCGCCGACCCGAGATCCCGAGCAAGCAGAACGGACATCACCTTCCAGGTTCATGGCATGACGAAGGCTCCCGGCGAACAGCATTGGCGACTATCGGCTGTCCGCCGGGAGCCTCCTTGGTTCAAGGCCGGGCAAGAATCACTTGTGGCTAATGTGAACCTTCTGCGGCGGGCGCAAGGTCCGAACCAGGTGAAACGGCATTGGCCCGCGCGACTTCCTCCTGCAGGGGGTCATAGCGCCCGCCGCCGGCATTTGTCCGCTTGTCGACGAAGTAGTACGCGATCAGCAGCAAGGCGAAGAACGGTACGCCCGCCATCCACGTCCAGGTGAGGCCATCGATGAAGATCGTTGAGACCAGAACGGCCGTGAGGAACAGGATCGCCAGCACGGTGGTGACGGGCGCGCCCTTCAGCCTTGCCGGTGACTGGGGGAGATTATGACGGGCGCGGACAAAGCGGAATCGCATGTGCGTGATCAGGATCAGAATCCAGACGACAAGCGCGCCGAAGACTGAGATTCCGAAGAGCGCCAGGTACGCGCTGTCGGCGGCGACCACCGAGATAACTGCTGCCAGCAGCATTCCCGTGGAGCTCAGGATCAACGCCAGGGCCGGGGCACCACCCTTGGTCAATTTACCGGTCCACTGCGGAGCGTACCTGTGCGCCGCCAGCGAATGGAGCATCCGGGACGTGAGGTAGAGGTTGGCGTTTGCGGAGGACAGCGCCGCGGTCAGGACGACAAAGTTCATGATTGTTGCGGCGGCCGGGATGCCGGCGGCCGCAAAGACCAACACAAAGGGGCTGGCGTGGATATTGCTGCCCACCTGGGCCGTTTCAGTCCACGGCACCACCGCCAGGACGATCGTGATGGCAACGACGTAGAACAGTGCCAGACGCAGCGCCATTGACCTAGTGGCCCGCACCACGTCGCGCGCCGGGTTTTCGGACTCCGCGGCAGTAACTGAAACAACTTCCGTACCGATGAAACTAAAGATCACAAATACCATGGCCAGCAACAGGCCCTGGACGCCGTTCGGCATGAAGCCACCGTTGGAGACCAAGTTGTCGACGCCGACGGGCGGCCGGGTGGGAAGGCCGAAGACGATCAGGGCAACACCCAAAAGGATGAAGGCGACAATGGCGCTGACCTTGATCATGGAGAACCAGTACTCAACTTTTCCGAACAGTTTGACGGCCGACGCGTTCACGCCCAGGATCGCGATGGAGAAGACAATCGTTGTGAGCCAGAGGGGAATTTCCGGCCACCAAAACCTGACGAAGATTCCGGCGGCAATGACTTCGCCGCCGATGGCAATGCACTGAATAGCCCAGTAGGTCCACCGCACGACGAAACCGGCCCACCGGCCAATGTAGGAGTGGGCCAGAACGCCAAATGCGCCGGCGGTGGGGTGAACCACCACCATCTCGGCAAGCGCCCATGCGATGACGAGCGCGACGAGCCCGCACACCACGTAGGCAATGATTGTTGATGGGCCGGCCTGCGAGATGGCAAGTCCGGAGCCCAGGAATAGCCCGGTGCCAATTGCTCCGCCCAACCCAATCATGCTGAGCTGGCGTCCAGTTAGCCTGCGCTGCAGGCCGTGGGTGTTCGCTTCCAGGGGAGCCGATGTTTCGCGTACCGTCATGACGTATTCCTCCTTGTTTCTAGGGAAATCTGGGGAAATGCAGTGTTTCTAGCGCTGTTCGGCGATTGCGGCGGGGCGCGGCACCATAGTTCTGCCGCTGGGCCGTAGGCCTTGGATCAATCAGGTTGGCGCGCTGGCCATCCCCCGCCGCCCCGCGGTCGGGCCATTTCTCCGTTGAAATGGCCCACCTTGCAGACGTCGGCGGCTACCCGGGCGTTGCTCCTACAGCGAGCGGTATTCCGTCAGAGCGTTGATAGCCGTGTCGATGTCGGCGTCGGAGTTGTAGTAGTGAAGGGACATGCGCAAAAGTTCGCCTCGTGGGGCCGTCATGATGCGCCGTTCATGCAACCATGCGCCCAGCGCGACCGGGTCATCATCAAAAACGGCCACCTGCGGGCCGTGGCGGTCGCTGTTCTCGGATCGGCTGACCTTGAATCCGGCGGCCACGGCACCGGCAGCCAACTTGTCGGCAAGGCGCATGACGTGGGCGAAACCGGCAACCTGGTCAACCCGCTCCAACAGCCCCAGGCCGGCGACAGCGGCGTAGGCGGCCGGAATGGCAGGAGTCCCGGCTTCGAATCGGCGCGCATCCTTGGGGTAGTCCACCAATTCCGGGTCAAATGCGAAGGGATTTACGCGTCCGAACCAGCCCGTGAGTTCCGGATCCCGTTCTGAGTCAACGCCGTCCTTGACGTACAGGAAGGCTATGCCGGCCAGGCCCAGCATGTATTTGAGCGAACCGGCCACAAGGTAGTCGCAATCCATTGCCTTGACATCGATCGGGACCACGCCAGCACCCTGATATGCGTCAACAAACATGCGGGCACCGCGCTGGTGGGCCAGCGCGGTGATTTCGGCGAGCGGCGGCCGCGCGCCGTCATGGTAGCTAATCAAGGGGGCTGAAACCAGGGCAGTTGACTCGTCGATGACGTTGTCCCAAGCTTCAACTTCCAAGGACTCAAAACGGTCGGAGACCATCTTGATTTTGGCGCCCTGGGCCTGCTGGGCCCGGAGCACGTGGCCCACGGACGGAAATTCCAGGGCGGACGTGACGATGTCCGTCCTGTTGTTCCAGGCGAAGCTCGAGGCTACCTGGTAGGCGCCCTCGGACGCCGAACTGACGATGGCAATGTCACTGGGGTCTGCGTTGATGAATCGTGCAAAGCGGCCGCGAGCCTCTTCCACCTTGTTCATCCACAGTTCCCACGGTGCTCCGGAGTTCTGTAGTGAGCCGGCGATGTCGAGCAGGCTGTAAGTTAGTTGGGCCGACAGAGCGCCCTGGCTGCAGCTGGCCAGGTGCGTCATGTTGGCCAGTGGCGGGAACTCCCGACGGAAGTCGGCGGGATCGAAGTCCACGCGATCATGTACCGTGAATTTATTCGTCGTCATGGTAAGACCATATGCACGAAGTTTAGTGTGGTCAATGGTTATTTAGTGCCACTGAATATGGCTCTGGCTTCAGCGATCCCGAAAGGAACACAATGGATGGCCTGCGCATACGCGAGTTGCGGAAGGAACAAGGGATGACGCTGGCCCAGCTGGCCAGTCAATCCGGCCTTTCCGAGGGGATGATCAGCCAGGTTGAGCGTGGCTTAACCGACCCGAGCCTCGAAACGCTGCGAAAAATCTCCCGCGTCCTGAACCTGCCGCTCTTCCAGCTTTTCAATCAGGATGACGCCGCCCCCAGCAGGCTGGCCGTGCTCAGGAAGGGCCGTCAAGTCCAAATAACGTCCCCGGCCACGAACATTACGTATCTCCGGCAGTCGGCGGGTTACGGTCAGCTCGAAGTCCTTCGCGGAACCCTCGCCCCGGGTGGCGCGTCGAGCGCGGAGCCGTGGAGCCATCCCGCAGAAGAGTGTGTGGTCGTCATCTCGGGGTTGCTGGAAATCGAGATCCAGGGCGAACGCATCTCATTGGAGCCCGGTGACAGCTGCCACTTCGATTCGACCCTTCCCCACCGGCTGGTCAACACCAGCGACGAGCCCACGGTGTTCATTACCGCCGTGACGCCGCCGAGCTACTAGCAGCCGCAAGGCGTGCTGCGTCCATTGACGGGGTAGAGACCGCTGGGTAGTGTGGGCAAAATCGTGGCGTGGCACTTTGGTGACGATCGTCAAAATTTGGTTCAACAGAAGGGCAATCCTCGTGACTACGACAGGTACGACTCGGCTGGCTGACGCTTTGCAGGCAATGGTGCGTGGAGACATTGAAATCATTGATCTCACGGCTCCGCTGAGCAGCAGCACGCCCGCATTGCGCCTTCCGGCACCGTTTGCAAACCTCATTGACTTCAGCTTCGATGAGGTCAGCGCGTACAACGAGCCCGGCCCCTATTGGCGCCACAACAACATTCATACCGGCGAGCACATCGGCACCCACTTAGACGCGCCCATTCATTGGGTGACCGGCAGGGACGGCCTTGATGTGTCTGAAATTCCGGTGCAGCGGCTCATTGGGCCCGCCGTCGTGTTGGACTTCACTGAGGAAGCTGCCAACGATCCCGATTTCCTGTTGGAAATCTCCCATGTCAAGGCCTGGGAAACCCGGCACGGCGCTCTTCCCGACCAGGCCTGGGTGCTCTTCCGGACCGGGTGGGACAAATACTCACGGACCGAAGAACAGTTCCTGAATGTCGATGAGTCCGGATCGCACACGCCCGGCGTATCCGCCGAGTGCGCACAGTGGCTCGCCGAGGAAACCAACATCACCGGGTTCGGCGTCGAAACCGTGGGAATCGACGCCGGCAACGGCGTGGCCCTGGACCCGCCCTTCCCAGCGCATCACTTCCTGCTCGGCAACGACAAGTACGGCATCACGTCGCTTCAGAACCTGGACAAGCTGCCCGCCGTCGGCGCCGTCCTGATCGTGTGCCCGTTGCCAATCGTGGGCGGGACCGGAAGCCCGACTCGAGTGCTGGCGCTCGTGGACAAGACAGCCGCGGCCTAGGTCGCCCCGTCATATGCCCGGTTCTTCTTCCTCCGCCAGTCTGATCATGCGCAGTTCGTCCTCCACCGCGTGGGAAGGCCAATAGTCCTTCGCCAGCGTACTTGCCCGGACCTTGTCTGCTGCCGGTACGAGCTTGCCTAGCAGTCCGGCCGCCTGAAGCAGGGCGATCAGCGCTGTGGTCCTGGCATCGGGCTTCGCGGCATCAGGCTTCGCGGGAGCGGGCGCCCCTGCATCGGGTGTCCCGGCATCCGACCCTCCGGCATCGGTCGCCGTGGCATCAGACGCCCCGGGATCGGCTGGCGCACCGCTGAGTGCGGCCTGGATCTTTTTCAGGAGCGCCGCCTCCGGAGCGTGGTCCTTCTCCGGGTACCGCACGCTCCGGAACAGACCCACATGTTTTTCGCCGACATGTTCCACGATGCCCAGTGCCGCCATCCCCTCGTAGACCCGCTGCACTGCGGCGCGGCCCTCCAGCATGGAGACCCACCGCTTGGGAGTGTGGGGCCGAGACTTGCCCCGGATGAGCTCCAGCTCGTGCTGGAAGTCCGTTTGCGGGGCGGTGCCGGTAGCCCTGACGCGCTTCCCCTGCAGCCCGATTGCCCCGATCAGGTCCAGCTCGGCCAATACTGCCCGTGCGTACACCGGCACTTCAGGTGTGCCGTCTTTGTCGTTCGTTGCCAGAAGGAGGAAGGCCTGGGGAAGGTTCAGCTCCGCCGCCTGCGGCGTTTCAGCGTTCATACGAACATCGTGGCGCGGTTGGGCGGCCGCCACAATGAGGATTTACCAGCGTCGACGTCGGCGTCTGCGTTGCCCTGCCGCTGGCCAACCGCTTCCAAAAGTTTGCGGCCCCGGTGAACGGACGACGGCGGGAGCTTCCCGCCGTCGTCCGTTTGCGGCTGCCGTGGGGCAGCGTGGACCCTGGTCCTATGGCTGCTGGGCTTTGAGGAAGCTTTCCAGTGCTGCGAGGTCGTCGGTGTTGATGTGGTCAACACCTGCCCGGTGAAGCTCGGTCCAAAGAGCTTCGCGTGCCTCGCCCGGCTGGTCCGGAGTCGCCCAGAAACGGACCCGGTATCCCTTGGCGTGTGCGTCCGCGACGTACGCGTGGAGTTTGGCGCGTTCCGCCTCGGGCATCGGGCCAACACCCTGCCACGTGAACAGCTTTGCCCAGTTGTCACT
Organism: Arthrobacter sp. UYCu723; assembly: GCF_054059215.1. Taxonomy (NCBI): domain Bacteria; kingdom Bacillati; phylum Actinomycetota; class Actinomycetes; order Micrococcales; family Micrococcaceae; genus Arthrobacter; species Arthrobacter sp. UYCu723. The sequence goes on along the minus strand of NZ_JBSSBW010000001.1, from coordinate 2,212,924 downwards.
GATCAGCGGCATGAGCGTTGAGGGCATCCCGGAGGCAAGGTCGGATGAGCGTCCGTCGAAGAACCCGTAGCGTTTGTCTTCCGCCTGCATGGTGGTCAGCGGCCTGTTGCCGCTGATCACGGCGGTCACCGGGCCGGTGCTGACCTTGCCCTTGCTGTAATGGGTCATGAGAGCCGGGTGCTTGCTCAGTTCCTGCTCGATCGCAGCGTAAGTGCTCTCGCCGTCGCTCTTGATGTCGATCAGCAGCTGCAGGCTGCCGTCCCAGCCCGGATAGACGCTGTGGCCTTCCTGCTGGACAAGGTTGTCCAACGGATCCAGGTACAGGCTCGCCAGGGTCTCCCCAGGCTGTGCGTTCTCCCTGTCGTGAGCGACGAGAAGTTCGCCGTCAACCAGCCAAACGTCCGCCTCGAGGCTGGTGAGCCCATGCTCCAAGGCGTCAATCAGCGGACGGCCGTGCTCGTAGTCGTTGTGTGCATGGGCCTCCAGCAGCGGCTGGCCCAGCACAACATCCCGGGATGAGGTGGCGGCAGATGAAGGAACGGCGATTCCGGTCAGGGACGTGAGGGCCACCAGCGCGGCGACAGCACTTTTGATAAGCACGGGGTTCTCCTTGGTGCGGTTCAGGGGGCATAGTTCAGCTCGACCGATCAGGCGCGCCGATGCCTCAAACAGGCTCCCCGATCCGTACCAACAGGGAAGGGCCACGCGGTGGAGGGCCGGTAAACAGCAGTGAACGGCCACGCTGCAGCGGTGACCCGCAGGCGCGGCGACGTGCACAGCGTTCAGCCCGCCGTTGTCAGCCTGACCCAGGCCACCGAAACCGGCAGCGTCTACACCCTCGACGAGCTGGCCGAACTGGCGGCGATCGCGCACGACGCCGGCCTTCGCGTCCACATGGATGGTGCCAGGTTCGCCAACGCTCTGGTCGCCCTCGACGCAACCCCGGCCGAGATGAGCTGGAAGCTCGGGGTGGACGTACTCTCCTTCGGCGCGACCAAAAACGGGGCGATGACCGCCGACGCCATCGTGTCCTTCGATCCTGCCCTGGCCACCGAACTCGCCTACCGTCACAAGCACGGCGGGCAGCTCACCTCCAAGATGCGGTTCCAAACCGCACAGCTCGACGCCTACCTCAGCGACGACCTGTGGCTGAACAACGCACGCCATGCCAACCAGACGGCCGCCCGCCTGCGCGAAGGAATGACCGGCGTCCCGGGCGTCTCGGTGCTGGGAGACGCGACCGCAAACATACTCTTCTGCCGGTTCCCGCAGCCCCTTTCAGACGCACTCCACGCGGCCGGGTTCGACTTCTACGACGACCGCTGGGAACCCGGCATTGCCCGCTCCGTGACCTCCTTCGCCCACACCGAAACCGACATTGACACGCTGCTGGCCGCAATCCGGGAACGCACCAGCACGCCGTGACAAGCACAAGCGGCCGGCACCACCGATTTCCGGTGGAGCTTCAGGAGTAGGTCAAGCTCAGCAGCAGTGCCTTCCGCTGCGCGTACTGCTCCGTGGCCATCCAGGCTTTCGCGGCGCCGGAGGACTGTCTTATGGGACACCGAGTGGACGGGGAAGAAGGCATTGATGAAAGTTTCTTCATGACCGTTTCATCCGTGCCTCATTGTTGTACTTCATTCTGGACGCACGGAACGGCTTGCGCCGGAAGAGCCTGCGTGTCGGGAAGAGGGGCATGGATGGACGGAGCATGGCTGTCTACTGTTGGGGGGCGGCACGGGACGCCTGGAACGCGTCACTCCACCGCGTCCTACCACTGGCTGGCGCCTCCACCGGATCCTGGAATTGATTCCATGGACTGGCCATCCCCCGTTCCGACGTCTGCCGACGACGATACCGGCACATCCTGGCTGGTTCAGCGGGCGTGGCCAGACAAGACGCCAGGAGAATTTGTACTGGAGGTCCTTACACCGGGACGGCCCGGCGTCCGGGGAGCCCATCTGCGTCACGGGCACTTCGAGCTGATCCCGTTGGACGATCCGGGGCTGCCCGCCTTGCGGGGGGAAGCGCAGAAGGGGGAATTGATTTCGTACTGGCCCTACTGCCAGGCGGTCGTCCGGGCGGATGGCCGCTACATAAAGGTCTTCGAGCCCGGCGGCGCCGTCGTGCCGGCCGAGCGCTGCGCACAAATGGACGTCCTACTGGACGCCGGCAACTTCACAACACCCAGAATCCTCCGTAAGAGCTCCCAGGAAGACGTCATCGTTTTCAGCGCCATCGCGGGACCGACTCTGAACGAGCTGGGCAGGGAGCAGGGCGCCGTCAGCGATGAAGCGTTCGCCAGGGCGTGGGAGAAATGGTCGCGCGCCTGGGTCGCCGAACTGAACGGCTCTTATGGTCCCGCAGCACAAATCGTTCTCGACAGCCTTCCGCTCCGTCCAGCAGAGTGGGAAGCCACGAAGATGTGGCGACGGGTGAACGACTGGTTGCGGCACAATGAAAACGTCCCGGAGTTGTCGTCTCAGCGCGATGCCTTGCGCGCCGCTGCAGAGCAAGTGGCCACGAACCTGCTTCGGACGGCACCGGATCCGCTGGTATGGTCCCACGGAGACCTTTACGACAAGCAAATCATCGTTCCTGACGGCGACATCCCGCCCGGCTTGCTGGACTTCGACAGTACGGCCCGGGCCGAGGCCGCCCGGGACCTGGCCGGCGTGGACGTTCGCCTGGAGCTTCATCTACGTCATAACCGCATGACGCCCGCACGATATCTGACGGCTCACACGCAGGTGCTGGCCGCCGCCGAGGAACTGCACGTCAGTCCGGTCCGGTTCGATGCGTATTCGGACGCCTTCTGGCTCCGTCTGGCACTTTCTCCGTTACCTGGCCGCTTCTCCCTGGCCATCGCCGTCCTCACGGAACGGGCAGCGCAGGAGTTGAGACAGTGAGCCGGCTACTTCTCCAGCAAGGCCGAGCTCATCTGGGGCGGCATGGAGCCGGTGATCGAGGCCTCGGGGCGGGTCCTGGATTCAGCCCGAGTCCAGGGCGGCTCCGGCGGCGACGTCCTGGCGGGACTGCGGGAGGCGGCGGTTGCCGGGGTTGCCGTTCTGCCGGACCTGGCGGTCACGCGCGGCCGGCTGCGGCTGATCGCCTAGCACCCCGAACCGGCCAGCCGGAGCTAAGTCCCTGTCGCCGCAGCGCGAACGGGCCCGGGCGTACCTGAGCAGCCGCTAGCCCGCTCACCACCGGCACATGGAAGTATTCACTTATGACTATCGAGAATGATGCTGCCAACCTTCCGGCGTTAACTGACTCTCAGGGCATAGACGCCTCGACTGAAGTGAGCCGTAGCTGGGACCACATCGGGGCCATCATTGTCGATGCCACGCTGCAGCGCCGGCAGAACTACCACGCGACCGTCAAGCCGCGCGTTGTGGCTCTGGTTGCGGCATGGCCAGAAGCCGCCACGACTAGCGGACTCCGCCGGCGCCTCGCTACGGGCAAGCTCGCGGAAGTTATCAGCTGGCCCTCGCCTGGCCGTCTCGCCCAGGTAGAGGACATCATGTGCGTGTTCGAGCGTCAGGGCATCGAGACGGTATTGGAACTCCGAGGCGCACTCGATGACCCGGCCAGGAGAACCGTTCTCCGGGAGGCCCTGGCGGGCGTGCGGCATGTCAGTCCCAAAACGCTGGACTACATCGACACCCTGAGCGGAATCTCCACGGGTTCGGCCGCGACCTCCCTTGGGGACGACGCAAAACACCCAGTCTCTCCCCCGGGCGTGGCCGGCTGACCTCACCCGGGCCGACAAACCCGGCACCACCGGTTCGGGCATCGTCTACTTGATGCCGGTGGTGGCCACGCCCTTGAGCAAAAACTTCTGTCCGAACAAGAACACTAGGAACACGGGCAGCAGGGACACGACGGACATGGCGAACATCGGCCCCCAGTCCGAGGAACTCTGGGCATCGACAAACTGGCGCAGAGCGACGGGGACGGTGAACATGTCCGGGGAGGTCAAGTAGATCCGCTGGGTGAAGAAGTCGTTCCAGGTCCATATGAAGGTGAAGATGGCCGTGGTCGCCAGCGCCGGGACCATGAGCGGCAGGATGATTTTCAGGAAGATCCGCGGATGCCCGGCGCCGAAGCTTCCGCACCCTCGTCCCTCAGCGCGAGCCTTTCATTGGCGAGGGCCAATGACGCTCGAACCCATGCATCGTGAAATTGAACGCTTCACAAAGCCAGCACACCATCTAGATGCAGTGAGCGCATACGCATCCTTGTCGCTGCATGAATGCATCAGCAACGCTCTGTCGTGGCAGCCCACCTGGCTAAAGATCCTGTTCCTCGCGCGTGGAGGGCTTGCGCGCCTCATGCGCCTCGAGCACCCTTCAAGCCGTCCAGGCCGCCCGCTCCGGCCGGAGGAGATCAGCTTCCACCCTGGTGACAGATTCGGCTTCTTCACTGTTTCGGCCGGCAAGGAAGACGCATTCATAGTGCTCACGGCCGAGGACACGCATCTGGTCGGCCATTTAATCGTCGAAGGAGACCCGACGGATACGGGAACCGAGCACAGATTCCGGATCATCACTGCCGTCCACTACCGCCGCTGGACGGGGATGCTTTATTTCAACATCATCCGACCTTTCCACCACATCATCATGCATCGCATGATCGCCGCAGTAAGCAGGCCCGACCAACCCGTCCGGTGAGTCGAGATTGACCGGGTCTGTGATAGGCGGGGGGACAGTGGCCTGAATCGCGCTGGTCCTGGCCGATCCGGCCTTTCAGGGTCACGTCGGAGGCAGGGGCGCAGGCCAATAGCCGGCACATCCTTCGAACCTTTCATTGGACGGGGAGGGGAACATGGAGCGCCGATCCTACGCCGCGATGAACAGTGCCCAGTCAGGAAAGGGATCCACCGGTAATGGCGGCCCGGTCTCTCCGGGTCCGACGGCGCCGGCAAGTACGTCGAGCCGGTCGGGCGGTTCCAACTCCCGGCCTTCACCCGCGTGGCCGCGGTGCTGCGGCCAGTGTGATGGTTCCCAGTCTTGTTGTTCGCTGGGATAGGAGCGTCCCGCAGGTGAGATCCAGCCGGGTGGCTGGTCCCGGGTCGCGTCAACCGGCCTCCACGCTGTGGTGTGTCTGAGTCGGTGGTCCCGCCGGCATGGCTGGCCCAGGTTGGTGACGCCGGTGCCGCCTCCCTCGGACCAAGCCAACAGATGATCCGCTTCGTTATCCAGGGAATGGTTATTACAGCCCGGAAAAGGGCACCGGCCGTCCCGAAGCCGCAACCATTGGCGCATCGCCTTCGGGACCCGGTAGCTGGTCCGTCCGATCTCCAGCGGCGCTCCGCTGCGCGGATCGGTCAGCACACGCAGGAACGATCCGGCGCCATCCCCCACAAGCCGGCGGGCGATGCTCGGCGGAACGGGACCATACCCGTCCAGCGTGGCCGGTTCCGTCACGGCGCCCAAAAGAGACAGCACCGGCACGGTCACCAGGACCTGCGCCTTGGGTGACGGAGTTCCTTCCGCCACCCCCGCCAGCAGCCAGTCAGCGGCGACGTCCGCACGGAGCTGGGTCAGGGTCCGGGATTCATTCGGCTCCTGCAGGGCACGGGCCGCTTCCGTGGCACGGGACCATCCAGCCACCGCCACATCCGCAGTCACATAGGCCGAGAGCCAGGCCATGCCGTCCCGGTCCGGCACATATTCCAGCCGACGGTCCTCGACACCCTTGCGGTGGCGCGTTTCGATGCTTACGGGATGGTGCAGCTCACGCCACTGCGCGCTTTGGCCCGGAACCTGCCCGGCACGAGCTCCCCCGCCGGGCAGCCACGCGCGGCAAAGGGAGCTTCGACGTCCAGGAAATGAGCCTCCAAAGCAGCCGCCGCAGCGGGGTCCAGACCGGACGTTTCATCACACATCACCCGCGCGTGTTGCCATGAAATGCTCCCTGCCTGCAGCGCAGACAGCGTCAGGGGCAACCCAGTGGTCAGGGTGGCTGACTCCGCCAGGAGCGCCGCCGCCGATCTTTCACTCACGGTCAGAACACAGGCCACCTCTGCTGTCACCGCCATTTCCTGGGCGGTGCGCTCCTACGGGGAAACGGCTGGGCCCGCCATGGCGACGGCAGCGCGGGCATATCCGGCGGCGAAGTGCACTTTCAGCGCGGCCAGCCTGGCTTCCATGCTGCCCACCTCAGCCATACCGTCCAAGCACGCGTCCGCTTCGTCCCGAAGAGGGTCAGCGCCAGTCGAGGCCGCGTTCCCGGCTCCGCGACCGGCAAATACAGCCAACCTAGCAAGGGAGGCCTCCATGGCCTCCAACGTCTCCGCAGCTGCTCTGCCTTCCATACCCACAGCATGACAGGAGCCACTGACAATAACGCCGGCGTCAGAGTTGCAGGCGAAGTCCGTCATCCAGGATCTGCCTGATCCCGAACTTTCCTACGGCGAACATCCGCGGATTATCGTCGGAGTTGCTCAGCATGGCGGTGGACAGGATGAGGGCCCAACCGCGGGCCCTCATCCAGGTGTTCCCTTCCACTGCGGAGCCAAAGGCGCCCATGAAGCGGTGGCGAGTGCCGGCGTCGAACATCAGCCACCCCACCGCAAGATCGACAGCCGGGTCCCCTGCCCCGACGTCGCCGAAATCGATGACGCCGGCCAGGGAGCCGTCGTCCGCCAGCAGGATGTTGCCGGGGTGGAGGTCCCCGTGGAGCATCATCGCCGGACCATCCCAGGCTTTGGCGGCACAGGCCTGCGCCCACACTGCTCTCAGCGCTGCTGCCTGCGGGTAGCGTTCGTGGTCCCCGAGCCGTTCCACCAGCACAGCGTCACGGTCTGTCAGCGGCACGCCTCGGAAGGGGTTCACCGGGACGTCGGTTTCGGCGGGCATGTGAAGGGACAGTAGGAAATCGGCCAGGCCTTCAGCCGCCGGCCCGCGGCCTGCCGGGCCGACGTCGGCCGCAGCGGCTCCGGGGACCCACGGCACGATGCTCCACGGCCATGGAAAGTCCGACGTCGGCCGGCCGGCGTGGACGGGGACAGGAACAGCAACCGGGGAGCGGCGAGCTATGTCGGGAAGGTAGCGCTGCTCATGAAGTATCAGCGAAACGGCCTCCGCCCTGCGCGGCAGCCGGACGGCCAGGCCGTCACCGAGCCGGAAGGTCGCGTTGTCCCAGCCGTTCGCAACCCGCGCTATCGGACAATCGCCGAGGTCGGGCCGCTGGTCCCGGACGAGGCGCTGGACCACCGCGTTACTCACTTCCACCGTGGCTGGCGGCATTTCCGCCATTCAGAAATCCGCCTTCCTTTGTGCCCGCAATGCAGTCCGATCCTTTCCCCTGTCCGAACATAGTTCAAGACCCCAACAGCGGACGGGGCGCGGAACGACGTCAGCGTCGAAGGGTCCAAGGTGACCGCGACGCGGGGTCTGTGACTGACACGGTGTTGCGACGCAAGGAGTCCCGGCATGATCCAGCCCGCTGCAGGACATGGAAGCGGACGACGGCGGGACTCCCTGCCGTCGACCTGGGACAGCATGAAGTTGCGGCCAACTCATCCGGCGGGGACCACCGGATTCTCAGCGGTCAGCCCGCGCCTTGGCCCTCGCGGGCCACCTCTTCCAAAATCCTGGCTGTCGGCGCTGCCGTCATCAGCTGCCCAATCACCTCAGGTTTGTCCCACACCTGGCTGCGCAACTTTTCCAGAAAGCCGGTCGCGGCGTCCCTGGTGTCGAAGTCAAGGAGCACGGCCACGCTGTTCTGGTCCTCGGTATCCCGGAACAAGCGGACAGACCGGGCGCCCGAGGCGGCGCGGCCTGCGGGATCCGTGTCGAAGACCTTCTTGAAAGCCTCGTAGTCCCGGACCGGATAGCTAATCTGCAGGGTGAACATCGTCGTTCCTTTCCCTCGGGCTGTGGCAGGGACCACGATAGGCCGTCCAGCGTCTTTCCGGTAGGGCCGGAGGGCGGACTTGATCCGTCGCTGCGCTGCCCTCCTGAACGACCAGTTAACGAGGGACACCAGCGGACGACGGCGAGACCTCCCGCCGTCGTCCGGTTGGCCTTAGTGCCGCTCCCCCTACAGCGCCGACCAGCCGCCGTCGGACGCGAGGATGGCGCCGTTGACGTTGGTGCCGTCGTCGCTGAGCAGGAAGGTGATGGAGGCGGCGAGCTGGGCCGCGGTGGCGGGCGTCGGGACGGTGGCCTGCATCAGCGGGCCGAGGCGTTCGGCCGCGAGCTGGGATCCCCAGTTGGCCACGATGTTGGTGATGGTGGGGCCCGGGGCCACGGCGTTGAAGCGCAGACCTCTGGGCCCGTACATCACGGCCGAGTTCTTGGTCAGGCCGACGACGGCGTGCTTGGACGCGGTGTAGGCGGCGCCGGCGGCGGACCCGCGCAGGCCGGCCTCGGAGGCGACGTTGACCACGGAGCCGGTGCCGGCGTCCAGCATCAACGGCACCACGGCGCGGGTGAGGCGCATGAGGGCGGTGACGTTGATCCGGAAGACGCGGTCCCAGAGGTCGTCGTCCACCTCGTGGATCGGGGCGAAGTTGTCCATGATGCCGGCGACGTTCGCCAGGGCGTCGACCCGCCTGCCGGCGGCAGCGACGACGGCGGCGACGGTCTCTTCGGTGGAGATCTCGCCGGCCACGGGGACCAGGTCCAGCCCGGCGTTCTCGGCAACCAGGTCGTCCAGGCGTTCCTTGCTGATGTCGGCGGCGATGACGCGGCCGCCTTCCTTGGCGATGCGCAGGGCGGTGGCCTGGCCAATGCCCGAGGCCGCGCCGGTGACGATGACGGTCTTGCCGGCAAAGCGGCCGGTGGTGGCGGCTTCCTGCCATGTAGCTTCGTTGCCCATGATGTCCTTCCAGACGTTGCTGACGGTGATGCGGTACACCTTATGACACCCTGTGTCATTATGTAAGGGTGAATACTGGTGGGATGCCTTCGGATGCCTTTACGACCACCGTTCCGCGCTCCACCGGGCGCCCGGTGACGATTGATCCCGACGCCGTGGCCGCGATCGCGCTGCGGCTGTTCGCCGAGCGCGGCTACGAGCAGACCTCCATGGAGGACATCGCGCGCGAGGCGGGCATCGGGCGCAAGAGCCTGTATCGCTACTTCGCCAGCAAGGCCGATCTCATCTGGGGCGGCATGGAGCCGGTGATCGAGGCCTCCGGCAGGGTACTCGATTCAGCCCGCGGTCAGGGCGCTTCCGACGGCGGCGTCCTGGCGGGGCTGCGCGAGGCGGCGGTCGCGGGGGTTGCCGTCCTGCCCGATCTCGCGGTCACCCGCGGGCGGCTGCGGCTGATCGCCGACCACCCTGAGCTGGCCAGCCGGAGCTACGAGTCCCTGGCGCCGCAGCGGGAGCGGACCCGGGCGTATCTGGTTTCGGCCGGCGTCGGCGAGGATGTGGCCCGGTATCTGTGTGCCGCGTTGATCGGCGCGACGTTCGAGGCCTGGATGCAGTGGGCTGCCGGAACGGATCCGGATCCTGTGCCGTATTTGGTGGCGGCTGTGGGGGTTCTGCGGGCGCCGGAGGCTTAGATCGTCGGACCACACAAGAGAGTTACCTCTAGGTCCCAGAAGAGGGCTGCACTCTTGACGATTCAGGGAACGTGAGGCGCTTACTGGAGCCGAACGAACCACTTCTCAAGATGGATCGCAAGAGGGTCCCATACCTTCCGATCACTCCCCCGTCGCGAAAGATCCATGCACATGCTGAAATCTGGGCATTGCGTATACCCGTCCCGCAAAACCGTCGCGCTTCGGTGACTCAACCGCGACAGCTGCACATCACCGCCTGGGCCCGAATCTCGACCAACAAACGACATCTGAACGCTGAGCGGAACGGGATCGAGGGCTCGGGGTGCCCAAGGACCGGATTTAAGTCGACCACGGATTGCCTGGGAGGAACAACGAACGGCCGGGCCTGCGGGAAGCTCGCCGCTGCGCGTGCCGACGACGCCCCGGTCGTCACCAATCTAGACCGGCCGCCCTATCGGCCGGATGCGGGGAGATCCAGCCGAGATGGCCGACCTGTTCAAGGTGGCCCGGAGCGCGATGTACAAGATTGTTGGGCGCGCATCTCCTTGGGTGCCACTGATTGGGCCCCCGTTAGCAGTCCAGCGCCTATGCGATAGCTAATTGGTTCTTTCGGTCCAGTTGTCCCAGTAGCGTTTCGGCGTCATGCCGTTCAGGGATCCGTGGGGCCGTTCATGATTGTAGATAGCTTTCCATTCCTCGGCCAAATACTTGGCTTCGGCCATGGTGTCGATGATTTCTCCGGAGAGTTGCTCCCTTCTGAACTGGGCGTTGAATGATTCGATGAAGCCGTTCTGCCAAGGTGATCCCGGGTCGATGAACGCAGTATCCACCCCGGCGGTGTCGCACCAGTCGATCAGTGCCGCGGGGGTGAATTCTGGCCCGTTGTCACACCTGACGTAGGCCGGTGCGGCGCCGGTTTCTGCGATGATGTTCTCCATTACCGCGACGACGTCCGAGGCTTTAAACGACCGGCGCGGGACGACCGCCAACGCCGTGCGCGTGTATTCGTCGATGACGTTGGCCACGGCGCACAGCTGCGTGCGGAGCTCGGCTTCCTCGAAGCCCATGTCGGGTTTCTTCTTGCGGAACCCGGACCGGTTCTGCCCTATGACTTTGCACGCGAAGCGCTCGGATGCCCCGAACTTCTCCACCGCCATGCGCACGGCACGGCGGCGGGGTTCGGGGCTCAGAATTTTCCCTTCGCCACCTCGTTAAGGATGTCGATGGCCAGTTCCTTCTCCGCCAGCAGGCGCTTGAGCCGGGCGTTCTCCTTCTCCAGCTCTTTAGTTCGTTTTGACGCCTCGGCGTTCTTCTCGGACCCGTACTGGTTCAGCCACCGGTACCAGGTCGCCTCGGTGACCTGAAGCTCTTTGATGACCTCGACCATCGGGCGGCCGTCGTTGAGCATTTTCTGGCCCTGCCGGACTTTGGCGATAACCTGCTCGGGGGTGTCTCTGCGTGCCATGATTCGTGAATTTCCTCCTGCGTCCATTCTCGGACACGAAACTCACACAAACACTGGACTTCTACCTGGGGACCCAACCAAAATGGCATGATCGGTGCGGCTGAGGGTGCCGTGGTACCGTTCCCGAGTTTGTGTGGCTGAACCAGACCGGCAGCGACGAAACTCCATCGATCGTCCGTGCCAAGGCGCCATTTGGGAGGCGAACCGTGAAGAGCCTTAAACATCCTCGAACACTACAAAGGAGTCTCGGGTGTTCCATCTCGGTGCTCCCTCTTGATCACCAGTGCGGCACGCAGCGCTGCTTGGGCGGGCCCGGGAAGAAGGGGTCCATGAGGGTTCCTTAATGACCCTTTCATCGGCGCCTCATTGTTGTAGTTCATGCTGGGCGCACGAACCGGCTTGTGCCGGAAGAGACTGCGTAGGGGAGGACAGCAGGGTGAACATGTACGGACAGAGCTCGACTGCGCCACTTGGCTTGGCGGAACGGACCGCCAAGACTCCCACACTCTATGGCGTGGTACCGCTAGTTGGCATATCCGCCGGGTCCTGGAGCTGATCACATGGACTGGACCTCTCCCGTCCCCTTGTCCACCGACGACGATACCGGCACAACCTGGCAGGTCCGCCGGGCGTGGCCTGATAAGACGCCAGGATGCTACGTACTGGAGGTCCTGACACCCGGACGGGCCGGCGTCCGGGGAGCCCGCCTGCGTCAGGGGCACTTCGAACTCATCCCGCCGGACGATCCGAGGCTGCCCGCCTTGCGAGCGGAAGCGCAGCAGGGGGAAATCTTTGCGTATCGGCCCTACCGCCGGGCGGTCGTCCGGGCGGAGGGCCGCTACATAAAGATCTTCCGGCCCGGCAGCGCCGTCGTACCGGCCGAGCGCTGCGCACAAATGGACATCCTGCTGGACGCCGGCACCTTCACAACGCCCAGAATCGTTTCTCGGAAATCCCAGGACGTCCTCGTTTTCAGCGCCATCCCGGGACCTACTCTGTCGGAGCTGGGTACGAAGGGGGCCGCCGTCTCCGATGAAACGTTCGCCAACGCGTGGGAGAAGTGGTCGCGCGCCTGGGTGGCACAACTGACCGGCACACATGGGCCCGCAGCACAAAGCGTCCTCGACACCCTTCCACCCCATTTGGCAGGGCTGGAAGCAGCGGAGGTGGAGCGGTTGCTGAACCGCTGGTTGCGTCACCATGAAAACGTTCCGGAGTTGTCGTTTCAACGCGACGCTTTGCGCGCCGCTGCAGAGCAAGTGACGATGAACCTGCTTCGGACGGCACCGGATCCCTTGGTCTGGGCCCACGGAGGCCTACACGCCAAGCAAATCATCGTCACTGACAGCGATACCCCGCTGGGGTTGCTGGACTTCGACAGTACGGCCCGGGCCGAGGCCGCCCGCGACCTGGCCGACCTGGACGTCCATCTGGAGCTTCGCCTACGAGAAAACCGCATGCCGCCTGAACGTTACATCACGGCTCACTCACAGGTGTTGACCGTCGCCGAGGAACTGCACGTCAGCCCGGGTCGGTTCGCTGCGTACTCGGACGCTAGATGGCTCCGTCTGGCATTCTCTCCGTTACCGGGCCGCTTGTCTCTGGCCGTCGCCGTTATCGCGGATCGGGCGAAGCAGCATCGGAGTATGCGGTGACCACCATGGCGGCCATCGGTCACGGCCTCACCTGGCCTTACTCCTGGCTCCCGCCGAGCGGCCAAGCGTAGAACCCGCTAAACCTCCGCCACCGGCGCCGCGAACTGCGCGGCATACAGCGCCGCGTACGCCCCGCCCGCCGCCAGCAGCTCGGCATGCGTGCCCTGCTCCACGATCTGCCCGGATTCCATCACCAGGATGAGGTCGGCGTCGCGGATGGTAGAGAGCCGGTGGGCGATCACGAAGCTGGTCCGGTCGGAGCGCAGCGCGCTCATCGCCTTCTGCACCAGCACCTCGGTGCGGGTGTCCACCGAACTCGTCGCCTCGTCCAGGATCAGCACGGACGGCCGGGCCAGGAACGCCCGGGCAATCGTCAGCAACTGCTTCTCGCCGGCGGAAACGTTGGCGCCCTCGTCGTCGAGCACGGTGTCGTAGCCCTCCGGCAGGGACCGCACGAACCGGTCCACGTACGTCGCCCGGGCGGCCTCCAGAATCTCATCCTCCGATGCAGCTGGCCGGCCGTAGGCGATGTTGTCCCGGATGCTCCCGCCGAACAGCCACGTGTCCTGCAACACCATGCCCATCCGCGAGCGCAGCTCGTTGCGGGTCATCGCGGTGACGTCCACGCCGTCGAGCGTGATCCGCCCGGCGTCGAGCTCGTAGAAGCGCATCATCAGGTTCACCAGGGTGGTCTTGCCCGCGCCGGTGTGCCCCACAATGGCGACTGTCTGGCCCGGCTCGGCCACGAGATTAAGCGAAGTGATCAGCGGCTTGTCCGGGGAGTAGGAGAAGGAGACGTCCTCGAACACCAGCCGGCCCCGGCCCCCGTCAGGCGCCACTGAAGGAGAAGGATCCGGCCCCTGTCCCTCGGTGTCCAGCAGCTCAAACACCCGCTCGGCCGAGGCCACCCCGGACTGGAGCAGGTTCGCCATCGAGCCCAGCTGGGCCAGCGGCTGGGTGAACTGCCGCGAGTACTGGATGAACGCCTGCACATCGCCGAGCTGCATGGCCCCGGAGGCCACCTGCAGCCCGCCCACCACGGCGATCCCCACATAAACCAGGTTCCCAATGAACGTCATGGCCGGCATGATCAGCCCGGAAATGAACTGCGCGCCGAAACTGGCCTGGTACAGCTCCGCGTTCTTCTGCCGGAACCGCTCCTCCACCTCCCGCTGCCGGCCGAAGACCTTCACCAGCGCGTGCCCGGTGTACGTCTCCTCGATCTGCCCGTTCAGCTCGCCGGTGTGCTTCCACTGCGCCACGAACAGCTTCTGCGAGCGCTTGGCGATCATGGCCGTGGTCACGAGCGTCAGCGGAATGGTCACCAGCGCAATCAGGGCCAGCGTGGGCGAGAGGATGACCATCATCACCAGCACCCCCGCCACGGTCAGCACCGAAGTGACCGCCTGGCTGATCGACTGCTGCAGGCTCTGCGAGATATTGTCGACGTCGTTCGTCACCCGGCTGAGCAGCTCGCCACGCTGGATCGAGTCGAAGTAGCGCAGCGGCAGCTTATTGATCTTCGCCTCGATCCGCTCACGCAGCCGGAAGACTGTCCGTTGCACGACGCCGTTGAGCACGTATGCCTGCACCCAGCTGAACGCCGAGGCCAGCACGTACAGCGCCAGCGCCCACAGCAGCACGGTGGCCAGCGCGGCGAAGTCGATCCCGGTGCCGGGCGTCAGCGTCATGGCGCTGAGCATGTCCGCCTTTTGGTTCTCCCCCGCGGCACGCAGCTGCGCGATCAGCTCCGCCTGGCTCACCCCGGGCGGCAGCTGTTTGGACACGACGCCCGCGAAGATCAGGTTGGTCCCCTCGCCCAGCAGCCGCGGCCCGATCACCGAGAACGCCACACTCACGACGGCGAGCACCAGGACCAGCACCAGCCACAGCCGCTCCGGACGCAGCTGGCCCAGCAGCCGCTTCGCGGACACCCCGAAGTTCATCGCCTTCTCCGCCGGGATGTTCATCCCGGCGAAGGGTCCCCCGCGGCCGGGTCCGCCCGCGGGCCGCGGAATCCGCTCGACGGCGGGCGCCCCGCCGGGCGCCCCGGCAGGTCGCCCGGAAGCGGCCGGCGCCGGCGATGCCTTGTCCGTGGTGCTCATGCCGCCTCCTCCGCCGCGAGCTGCGAATTCACAATCTCCTGGTACGTCACCGAGGTCTCCAGCAGCTCCCCGTGCGTGCCCTGCCCGACGATCCGGCCGGCGTCGAGCACCAGGATCTGCTCGGCGTCGATGATGCTGGACACCCGCTGGGCGATGATCACCAGGGTGGCGCCGGCCGTGTGCTGCTTGAGGGCCTGCCGGAGCCGGGCATCCGTGGCGGTGTCCAGCGAGGAGAACGAATCGTCAAAAATGTAGAGCTCGGGCCGCTTGACCAGCGCCCGGGCAATCGCGATCCGCTGCCGCTGACCGCCGGAGACGTTGGTGCCGCCCTGCGAGATCGGCGCATCCAGCCCGCCCTCCATCTCCCGGACAAAGTCCTCCGCCTGCGCAATCCGCAGCGCCCGCCAGAGTTCGTCCTCGGTGGCGTCCGGTTTGCCGTAGAGCAGGTTGCTGCGGACGGTGCCGGAGAACAGGTACGGCTTCTGCGGCACCAGGCCGATGTGCCCCCAGAGCAGGTCCGGGTGCAGCTCCCGGACGTCGACGCCGTCGATCCGCACCGAGCCGGCCGTCGCGTCGAAGAGCCGCGGCATCAGGTTCACCAGGGTGGTCTTGCCGGAGCCCGTGCTGCCGATGATCGCCGTCGTCTCCCCAGCGCGGGCGGTGAAGCTGATCCCGCTCAGCACCGGCGCCTCCGCGCCCGGGTAGGCGAAGCCGACGCCGCGCATCTGAAGCTCGCCCCGGCCGGTGCGGCCGGAAAAGCCGACCGGGTGCTCCGGCGGCCGGACGCTGGATTCGGTGCCGAGCACCTCGCCGATCCGGTCCGCCGAGACGGCCGCGCGCGGGATCATGATCGCCATGAAGGTGGCCATCATGACGGACATCAGGATCTGCATAAGGTAGCTCAGGAACGCGATCAGGGTGCCCACCTGCATGGAGCCGTCCTGGATCCGGAAGGAGCCGAACCAGATCACGGCCACGCTGGAGACGTTGAGCACCAGCATCACGGTGGGGAACGCGAGCGCCATCAGCCGCCCGGCGCGCAGGGCCGTATCCGTGACGTCCTCGTTGGCCTTCCCGAAGCGGGCGGTCTCGATGTCCTCCCGGACGAAGGCGCGGACCACGCGGATGCCGGTGAGCTGTTCGCGGAGCACCCGGTTGACGGTGTCGATCCGGGTCTGCATCTTGCGGAACAGCGGGACCATCCGGGTGATGATCAGCCCGATCCCGATCAGCAGCACGGGCACGCTCACCGCGATCAGCCAGGACAGCTGCACGTCCTGCCGGACGGCCATGATCACGCCGCCGATGCTGAGCATGGGCGCCGCGACCATCATCGTGGCGGACATCAGCACCAGCTGCTGGACCTGCTGGACGTCGTTGGTGGAGCGGGTGATCAGGCTCGGGGCGCCGAAGCGGGTGACCTCCTGCTCGGAGAACTCCGCCACCCGGCTGAAGATCGAGCCGCGCAGGCCCCGGCCCAGGCCCATCGCGGCCTTCGCCCCGAAGTACACGGCGGCGATGGTGCAGGCGATCTGCAGCAGCGTCACCAGCAGCATCACGCCGCCGGTGCCGAGGATGTAGTCCGTGTTGCCCTTCGCGACGCCTTCATCGATGATGTCCGCGTTCAGGGTGGGCAGGTACAGCGAGGCGATGGACTGCGCCAGCTGGAGTACGACGACGGCGAGCAGCAGCCGCCGCTGCGGCCGCAGGTATTCGACGAGCAGTTTCCAGAGCATCCGTACTCCCAGCCACGTGTCACACGAAGTGATTCGAAGGTCAGTTTACGTCCGCTTGAGGGCGGCGGTTGGAGGCGGTTGCTGGGAGTTTGCCCATAGCTCCGGCGGACGCCCGGCTGGCAGCCGGAATGATCTCGTCAGCCGCTCACCCGCAGCGAATGTTCGGTTTTGACCATTGACGTTCTCAATTGATCGATTATGATACTTAATTATGTGAGCCGATTCACACCGTCCGTGTTTTTCAAAGGAGAAATCATGACAATGCATGAAGACGCTCTGCGCAGGGCCTCGAGCCAGGGCGGATGGGACCGCCGGACCCTGCTGAAGACGCTGGGTGTGGGTGCGGTTGCAATGGCCGGAGTTCCACTGCTTGCGGCCTGCACGGGCGGCAGCGCACCGTCCGGCAGCAGCGGCGCCAAGGTTCTCAGCTTCGGCTCCGGCTCCTCGGACGACGTGCCCAAGGCTGCCTACAAGGCGGTCACCGATGCGTTTGAGAAGAAGTCCGGCGTGAAGGTCAACACCAACGTCGTCCCCCACAACGACTTCCAGAACAAGATCAACACGTACCTGCAGGGCAGCCCGGACGACACTTTCACATGGTTCGCCGGCTACCGGATGCAGTATTACGCGGCAAAGGGCCTGCTGGCACCGATTGACGATGTCTGGGAGAAGGTCGGCGCAAACTACTCGGACGCCCTCAGGAAGGCCTCCACAGGCGCCGACGGAAAGATGTATCTGATCCCGAACTACAACTACCCGTGGGGCTTCTTCTACCGGAAGAGCCTCTGGGCCGAAAAGGGCTACGCCGTCCCCCAGACCTTTGACGAGCTGAAGACCCTCTGCGCGAAGATGAAGGGTGACGGCTTGATCCCGATCGAGTTCGCGGACAAGGACGGGTGGCCGGCCATGGGCACCTTCGACTACTTGAACATGCGGCTCAACGGATACCAGTTCCACATGGACCTCACCGCGCACAAGGAGAGCTGGGACCAGAAGAAAGTCAGCGATGTCTTCGACACCTGGAAGGCTTTGCTGCCCTTCCAGAATCCCAACGCCCTCGGCATGACCTGGCAGGACTCCGCGAAGTCGCTCGGGGACAAAAAGTCCGGCATGTACCTGCTCGGATCCTTCCTCACCCAGCAATACACCGATAAGACCGTTGCCGACGACATCGATTTCTTCCCGTTCCCGGAGATCGCGATGGAGGGCCAGGACTCGATCGAGGCCCCCATCGACGGCCTCCTGCTGTCCAAGAAGGGCGGCCAGAACCAGGCCGCGAAGGACTTCCTCGCCTACCTCGGAACGCCGGAGGGCCAGGACGTGTATGCCTCGGTGGATTCCTCGAACATCGCCACGGCGAAGGGTGCCGACACCTCGAAATTCACGCCGCTGACCAAGAAACTGGCGGATTCCATCAGCGGCGCCAAGAACATCAGCCAGTTCTTCGACCGGGATGCGCTGCCGGCCATGGCCAACAACGTGATGATCCCGGCCCTACAGTCCTTCATCAAGGACGGAAACATCGATGTGAAGAACCTGGAAGCCCAGGCCAAGTCGCTGTACGCCTCCCAGTAGCCACGACATGTTGCAGAGCAAGGAATGCCCATGAGCGTCTCGACCCATGCGCCCACCGACCGCGGGCAGGACTCACGGCCCGCCCCCGCCCGGCGGGTACGGCGGCTGTCACGCCGCGACAAGATCGTCCTCAGCATCATGGTGGGCATCCCCACCCTGATCCAGCTGGTGCTGGTCTGGATCCCCACCCTGCTGTCTGTCGGGCTGTCCTTCACCCGCTGGAACGGACTCGAGCTGACGGACATCAAACCCGCCGGCGTCGAAAACTACCAGTTCATCGCACAGGACTACCCGCCGTTCTGGCCCGCCGTCCAGCACAATGTGCTGTGGCTGGTCTTCCTGGCGCTGATCGCCACGCCCCTCGGGCTCCTACTGGCGGTCCTGCTGGATCAGCAGATCCGCGGCAGTCGGATCTATCAGAGCATCTTCTTCACACCGGTGATGCTCTCGTTGGCCCTGATCGGCGTGATCTGGCAGCTGTTCTACAACCGTGACAGCGGGCTGCTCAACTTCCTGCTGGGAACGGCGGGAACCCCCCGGGCCGTGGACTGGTTCGGGGATTCCAGCGTCAACATCTGGGCGGCCCTCATCGCCGCCACCTGGCGCCACGCCGGCTACGTCATGATCCTGTATCTGGCCGGACTCAAGGGCGTGGACCCGACGCTGCGGGAGGCGGCCCAGATCGACGGGGCCAATGCCGTCCAGACCTTCTTCCGCGTGATTTTCCCTGCCATGCGCCCGGTGAACGTCGTCATCATCGTGATCACCGTGATCGAGTCCCTGCGGGCGTTCGACATCGTCTATGTGATCAACCGCGGCACCAACGGCCTGGAACTCATCAGCGCCCTGGTCATCCAGAACCTCGTCGGCGAGGGGCAGGTGATCGGCGTCGGCTCGGCCCTGGCCGTCATCCTGCTGGTCATTTCGCTGGTTCCCATCACGTTCTACCTGTCCCGCGCCTTCGGAAAGGACAAAGAGGCATGAGCATCGCACATCCCACCGACGCAGCGCCGGCGGGCACCGAAGCAGCAGCCAACGGCCGGGGCAGGGTCCGGCTGCAGCTGCGCGGAGGGCCCAACAACAAGCAGGGCAAACGGCACTACGGAACCCACATCTTCCTCAGCGTCATGGCCGCCATCTGGCTGGTTCCGCTGGTCTGGACGATTTTCACGGCGCTCCGGCCCAAGGCGGACACGGACAAGTACGGCTACTTCAGCGTCAACGGCACGTTCAATTTCGACAACTTCGCGCAGGCCTGGAACCAGGGCGGCTTCGCCAAGTTGTTCTGGAACTCCGTGCTGATCACGGTTCCTTCCGTGATCCTGATCCTGCTGTTCGCCTCCATGATGGCGTTCGCCGTCAGCCGGGTGAACTGGAAGTTCAACATCACGCTGCTGATCATGTTCACCGCCGGCAACCTGCTCCCGCCCCAGGTCCTCGCGGCGCCGCTCTTCGAGATGTTCAAGCACTTCGAGCTTCCCTACGCGGTCAGCGACTCCGGGAACCTGCTCAACACCTACATCAGCGTGATCGCGGTGGACACTGCATTCCAGATCGGCTTTGTCACTTTCGTGCTCTCCAACTACATGAAGGCGCTCTCGTCCGAACTGACGGAAGCGGCCCTCGTGGATGGCGCCGGCATCTGGCGCCAGTACTGGGATATCATCCTGCCCCTGTGCCGCCCGGCCCTGGCCGCCATGGGCACCCTCGAGGTGATCTTCATCTACAACGATTTCTTCTTCCCCCTGCTCTTCATCCAGAGCGGCGACCGCCTCCCGGTGACGACAGCTGTCAACAACCTCCAGGGCCAGTTCCTCTCGAACTACAACCTGATCGCGGCCGGCGCCATGATCACGGCCGTTCCCGCCCTGATCATCTACCTGCTCCTCCAGCGCCACTTCGTGGCCGGCCTGACTCTCGGCTCCAGCAAAGGATAAATGTGGACAGCACCAACACCGCCGCCATGGACTACATCACCGCGCGCCTCGGCTCCGAGGGTTCCCCGATGCTGGCGTTCGGCGGAGACTACAACCCGGAGCAGTGGCCCGAGGAGACGTGGGATGAAGATGTCCGGCTGATGCGCGAAGCAGGCGTCAACCTGGTTAGCGTCGGGATCTTCAGCTGGTCGCTGCTGGAACCGTCCGAGGGCGTCTACGAATTCGGCTGGCTGGACCGGGTCCTGGACCTGCTGCACGCCAACGGCATCCGGGTGGACCTGGCCAATGCCACGGCCTCGCCGCCGCCGTGGTTCAGCCACAAATACCCGCAGTCCCTTCCGGTGACAGCCGACGGCGTGCGGCACAGCTACGGTTCCCGGCAGGCCTTTGCCGCCTCCAGCCCCGAGTACCGGCGGGCCGCGGCGGCCCTGACCGAGAAGATCGCCGCCCGGTACGCGGACCATCCCGCCGTCGTGATGTGGCATGTCCACAACGAGTACGGCTGCCACAACCAGCCGGACTACTCGGACGGAGCCGCCGCGGGCTTCCGGTCCTGGTTGGAACGACGCTACGGAACACTCGATGGCCTGAACGCCGCCTGGGGCACTGCATTTTGGTCCCAGCGGTACTCGGCGTGGGAGGAGATCCTGCCGCCGCGGACCTCCGGAACGTGGGTCAACCCCACCCAGCAGCTGGATTTCGCCCGGTATTCCTCTGATGAACTGCTGGAGTGCTACAAGGCCGAGGCGGCGGTCATCCGCTCGCATTCCCGGCATCCGGTCACCACCAATTTCATGGGCTTCAACATGGGCCTGCACCAGCCGGTGGACTACTGGCGCTGGGCAGAACAGATGGACGTGGTCTCCAACGACCACTATCTGATTGCCGAAGACCAGCGGAACTTCCAGGAGCTGGCGGCCACCGCGGACCTCACCCGCGGCTGGGCGCAGGGCAAACCGTGGCTGCTCATGGAGCACTCCACCTCTGCCGTCAATTGGCAGCCCCGCAACATCGCCAAGGCGCCCGGCGAAATGCTTCGCAACTCGCTCCAGCATGTCGCCCGCGGCGCGGACGGCGCACTCTTCTTCCAATGGCGGGCATCCCGGGCCGGCGCGGAGAAGTTCCACTCCGGGATGCTCCCGCATGCGGGGACTGACACCAAGGCGTGGCGGGAGGTCGTCCGGCTGGGGCAAGCGCTGCGCCGCCTGGCCGAGGTCACCGGTTCGGTGGTGACCGGTGCGTCCGGCAGCGTCGACGTCGCCATCATCCACGACACCGACGCCCGCTGGGCGTCGGAACTGGATTCGCACCCGAGCGTGGATGCGTCAAACATCGCGGAAACCCGGCGCTGGCACGATGCCTTCTTCCGTGCCGGAATCCCGACGGACTTCCGCCAAAGCACGGATGACCTTTCCGGCTACCGGCTCGTGGTGGCCCCGATGCAGTACCTCGTGACGGACGCCGGAGCAGCCAATCTGGATGGTTATGTGAGGTCCGGCGGCCACCTGGTGGTCACGTATTTTTCCGGTGTCGTCGACGAGAACGACCACATCAGGCTCGGCAGCTACCCCGGGGCGTTCAGTAAACTGCTGGGCGTACAGATGGAAGAGTTCTTCCCTCTGCGCGCCGGCGAATCCGTGCCGCTGAACAGTTTCGGACCGGGTTCCTGCTGGAGCGAGCTGGGCAGGGCAAGCACCGCCGAGGTGCTTGCCGCGGTGACCGAGGGGCCGGCCGCCGGATCCCCCGCCGTTACCCGAAACCACGCCGGAAACGGCCGGGCCTACTACGTCGCCACCACCTTGCCCCCGGAAGGCCTCGCGGAACTCCTGCCCGTCATGTGCGCCGACGCGGCGGTGGCGCCCCTTGTCCCGGATCTTCCGGTCAAGGTGGAAGTCGTCCGGCGCAGCAAGGACGGCACGGACTGGACGTTCTGCATCAACCATGGGACGGACGACGTGCGGCTGCCGCTGGCGGGTGTAGAAGTCATCAGCGGTGAGGAGCTCGACGGCGGTCTCTTCCTGGAAGCCGGCGCAGTCGCCGTCGTCCGTTCCCGCACCACTCATTCACAACGCCAGTAATTCAAGACGCCAGTAAGGACAAGAAATGCTTGCCGCAGCCCGCCACTCAGCCATCGTCGCGGAGGTCCAGCGCGAGCGGATCGTCCGCGTCGCGGACCTCGCCCGGCTGCTGGGCGTGTCCCTCATGACCGTCCGGCGGGACATCGAGATACTCGACGCGGCCGGCGCCGTGGAAAAGATCCACGGCGGGGCCAAGCTCCCCGGCGGCGTGAGCACCCACGAGCCCGGCTTCGAGCTGAAGGTGACCCAGCTGCAGGAGGAAAAAACCGCGATCGCGCACGAGGCCGCCGCCCAGGTCCGCGAAGGAATGGCGGTGGGGCTCAGCGCCGGCACCACCACCTGGGCGCTGGCCCGGCTCCTGGCCGCCGGGCCCCGGATCACCGTGGTCACCAACTCCGTACGGATCGCCGACGTCTTCCACCAGGGCCCCTCCCCGTCCACCGTGATCCTCACCGGCGGCGAACGCACCCCCTCCGACGCCCTGGTGGGGCCGCTGGCCACGGCCGCCCTCAAACAACTGCACCTCGACGTGCTGTTCCTCGGCGTCCACGGCGTCGACGCCGACGCCGGATTCACCACCCCGAACGTGCTCGAAGCCGAAACGGACCGCGCCTTCGTCGCGGCGGCCCGCCGGGTGGTGGTGCTGGCAGACCACACGAAGTGGGGCATCCTGGGCATCAGCACCATCGCCGGCCTGGACGACGCCGACGAGCTCATCAGCGACGACGGGCTGCCCGGCGAAGCCCGCCGGATCCTCAGCGAACGCGTCGGCCGGCTGCGGCTGGCCATAACCGGCCCCGCCCGCACAGACGCCACCGCCACGCTGGAGCTGCCGTGAACCACCTGACTTCGACCACTGCATCCGAGGAGAACCCGCCTCTGGGACGGAGGTACGGACCGCTGCACTTGCGGCGCTCCGGCACCTCACTGCTCCTCGACTTCAGCACCGGGGAGCCGGCTGTGCTGCACTTCGGCGCCGACCTTGGCCCGGGGCTCCCTGACCTTTCGCTGCTGGCCGATCCTGTTCCGCGCTCAGCCCTGGACATCCCGGTGACGCTGGGCCTGATCCCGCAGGCGTCCTCCGGCTGGCGGGGACGGCCCGGCCTCCGCGGCCACCGGAACGGACAGTCGTTCTCTGCCCGGCTCCGCGTGGTGTCCGTAACGGTGCAGAACGGCAGCGTGCAGGACGGCAGCGAGCAGAGCGGCAAGGAGGGCTGTTCCGCCGTCATCACGCAGTCGGACCCCGCCGCCGGGATCACGGTGGACACCGAGATCCGGATCAACGACGGCGGACTGCTGCAGCTCCGGCCCGGACTGCGCAACGACGGTCCGGACAGCTACTGGGTCGAGGAGCTGGCGGCGGTGCTACCCGTGGGGCGTGCCGCAACCGAAATCCTGGACCTGACCGGCCGCTGGTGCCGCGAGTCCCACCCCCAGCGCCTGCCGATGCGGCAGGGCACCTGGGTACGTTCCGGCCGTCACGGACGAACGGGTCACGATTCCTCGCTGCTGCTGGCCGCGGGAACCCCGGGGTTCGGCAACCGGCACGGTCGGGTCTGGGCCGTGCACCTGGGCTGGAGCGGCAACCACGAGAGCTTCGTCGAGACGATCGGCGACGGCCGTTCCGTCATCGGTGCCTCGGAACTGCTTGGCTCCGCCGAGGTCATCTTGGACCCGGGAAGCAGCTACGAGACGCCGTGGCTGTTTGCCGCCTACTCGGACGCCGGGCTGGACGGCATCAGCGAGGCGTTCTACGCCTGGTTCCGCGGACGGCCGCACCACCCCGGGGCACTGTCCGGGAAACCCCGCCCCGTGGTGCTGAATGTGTGGGAGGCGGTCTACTTCGACCACCGCCTCGCCACGCTGCTGGAGCTTGCCGAATCCGCCGCCGCGCTCGGCGTCGAGCGTTACGTCCTCGACGACGGCTGGTTCCGGGGCCGCCGCGACGATCAGGCCGGCCTGGGCGACTGGTACGTGGACGAACAGCTCTGGCCGGAGGGGCTTAGCCCGCTGATCGACGCGGTCACCGCGAAGGGCATGGAATTCGGCCTGTGGGTCGAGCCGGAAATGGTCAACGAGGACTCGGACCTTGCCCGCGCCCACCCGGACTGGATCTCCGGGCCGAGTCCGCACTCCCCCGGGGCCGCCACACCCGGGCGCCTCCCGGAGCGCTGGCGGCACCAGCAGGTGCTGGACCTGGCCAACCCGGAGGCGTGGCAGTACGTCTTTGACCGGCTGGACTCGCTCCTGGGCGAGTACCGGATCAGCTACCTCAAATGGGACCAGAACAGGGATCTGGCCGAAATGGGCCACGAGGGGAGCCCCTCGGTCCATGCCCAGACGCTGGCCGTGTACAGGCTGCTGGACGAACTCAGGAAAGCCCATCCGGAGGTCGAAATTGAGAGCTGCTCCTCCGGCGGCGCCCGCGTGGATCTGGGCATCCTGGAACGCACAGACCGGGTCTGGGCCTCCGACTGCAACGATGCCCTGGAACGCCAGACCATCCAGCGATGGACCGGGATGGTGGTGCCGCCGGAGCTGGTGGGATCGCACATCGGGCCCACCACCTCGCACACCACGGCACGGACCCACGAGCTGTCCTTCCGCGCCATCACCGCCATGTTCGGCCACTTCGGCCTGGAATGGGACGTGCGCCAAGTCCAGGGCGCTGAACGGAACGAGCTCGCGGCCGCCGTCGCGCTCTACAAGGAACACCGGGCGCTCCTCCACAGCGGGCGCATGGTGCGGGCCGATGAGCCGGATCCCTCGCTGATGCTGCACGGCGTCGTCTCCCACGACGGCTCCGAGGCGCTGTTTGCGCTGGTGTCGGTGGCGACGTCGTTTTCCGAAGTCCCCGGACGCGTGGACCTGCCCGGGCTGCGGCCCGACGAAAAGTACCGGGTGCGGCTTGCCTATCCGGGCGCGGGGAGCGGGCGTACTTTCAGCCAGACGCGCCCGCCGGCCTGGCTGGCCGCCGGAGTCGAGGCCAGCGGCCGCTTCCTGGCCGAGTCCGGGCTGCCGATGCCGGTCCTGAACCCGGAACACGGCCTGCTCCTGAGCGTGCGGGCCGTTGGTTACGACGGCCAGCCGCGGTAATACTCCGAAATGCTTACGGCGAGGGGTAGCGCCAGCACCGATGCAGGAGCAGGATAGGGCTACCGGGTCCCACGCAAATAACGGACTCCGGAAAAACTCGCGCACGGACACTTGCGGTGTCCGCTCAACGCCCGAAGTCAGGGCGCGTCGAGGCCGCTGGGGCCTCCGATTACCTCCCAGCTCACGTGCAGGAGACGCCGCAGTTTTGGAGTAGGCCTGAAGTCCGGGAAATAGTGCCAGAAGCGCGGACGTGCGCTCCACTGGACAGTTCCGGTCCCGGGCTTTTCCAGGGGGTCACCGTGATCCGCATACTCATTGCCGAAGACGAAGAGCGCATCTACCGATTCATCGAGAAGGGGTTGCGGGCGGCTGGCTACGCCCCCACGGTCGTCGCGGACGGCATCAAAGCCGTGGACTACGCGTCCAGCGGTGAGTTCGATCTCCTGCTCCTCGACGTCGGGCTCCCCCGCCTGGACGGCTTCACGGTCCTGTCAACGCTGCGCCGGGCGCAGATTGGCATCCCGGTCATTTTCCTGACGGCCCGGGGCTCGGCCGCGGACACCGTGGCCGCGCTGGAGGGCGGCGCGGACGACTACATGGTCAAGCCGTTCCGCTTCGAGGAACTTGTGGCCCGTATCAGGGCCCGGCTCCGCCCAGCGGAGAACGGCGATCCGTCCCCGGGCAACGTCCTGCACTACGGCGTCCTGGAACTGAACCTCCTCACGCGCACGGTGAGCGTCGGGGACAAGACCGTCGAGCTCTCGGCCCGCGAGTTCGCACTGGTCGAGATGTTCCTGCTCCACCCGGGGCAGGTCCTGAGCCGGCAACAACTCCTCAGCCACGTGTGGGGTTACGACTTTGACGGTACGTCCAACGTCGTGGATGTCTATGTGCGCCAGTTGCGGCTGAAGCTCGGCGCGGACCACATCGTCACCACCCGCGGCGCCGGATACCGCCTGGGCTAGGAAGGACAAGCCGTGACCGCCACCCTTGGCCGACTGCGCGAAAGCGCCCGGGCCGCGCGCGCTACGCCTCCGGTGCCTCCCGCCGGCTCCGATCCGGACCGGCCCGGTTGGAGCGCCAAGGCACATTCCGTGCGCTTCCGCGTGGTGGCCGCCATGCTGCTCATGATGCTCGCAGGGCTGGTGACCGCGGGAATCATCACGTTCGCGGTCCAAATCCAGGACTCCGACGCCAGAATGGACCAGGCCCTCCTGGACAAGGCCCACGCCGTGGTCAAACTGGTGCCGAGCGACAAGCGGACGGAGCGGGAGGCCCTCGAGCGTGGGCTCCATGAGGCCGCCGAGGACATCGAGCCGCGCAGCAACGAAGTGATGGCCGGCATCACCGAAGAGAAGGTCGACTGGACGGTGGACGGCAGCCCAGAGCAGAACCTCCTCGACAAGGACATGTACCCCGCGGCCGCCGCCCTGGCCGATGCTTCCGGCGCGGCCTTCGGCGACCTCGCCGCCCAGGGGCGCCCCTTCCGGGCTGTCGTCGTGCCGGTGAAGGGGCCGCCCGGACCGACGAGCTATCTCCTGGTCGGACGGGACACCGCAGACCTTGAGGAACATCTCGTGTCCTCAGTCCAGACCTTCGTCCTGGTGTCCGCCTGTACGCTGCTCGCTGCCGCCGCACTCGGTAGCATGGTGGCCGGCAGACTGCTGTATCCCCTGCGCCGGCTGCGCGAAGCCACCCAGGTGGTCAGCCCCGAGGACATGACACAGCGGGTGGAAGTTCGGAAAGGCGCGGACGACGTCACGATGCTCGCGAAGACGTTTAACACCATGCTGGAAAGACTCGATGAGGGCGCGCAGGAGCAGCAGAAGTTCCTCGACGACGCCGGCCATGAGCTGCGGACCCCGCTGACGATTCTCCGCGGACATCTGGAACTCGTGTCGGTGGACGACCCCGCCGATGTGACCACTACGAGGGACATGCTGCTCGAGGAAGTGGACCGGATGCAGCGCCTCGTGGACGACCTGCTGCTGCTGGCCAACGCAGGCCACCCTGATTTCCTCAGGAGGGAGCCCATCCGGGTCCCCGAATTCCTCCATCAGGTGATGGAAAAGGTCCATGTCCTCGCGGACCGCCGCTGGCAGCTGGACGAGACGGCCGATTCCGTGCTGGAAGCGGACCCGCAGCGGCTCACCCAGGCCCTCGTCCAACTGGCCGCCAACGCAGTCAAATATACCGGGCCGTCCTCCACGATCGCCCTCGGCAGCCGGGTGGAGAGTTCGACGGCGCCGGACGGCTCGCCGCTGCCGGGTTCGGACACGCTGCAGCTGTGGGTGCGGGACACCGGGACCGGAATCGCTTCGGAGGACCAGCACCGGATCTTCGAGCGGTTCGGCCGGGCCCACCCCGGCCGGGGACAGGAGGGCTCCGGACTCGGCCTGGCAATCGTCTCTGCCATCGCCGAAGCGCATGGCGGGACCGCCGGCGTCGAATCCGAATACGGCGCCGGGTCCCGCTTCATGATCCGGATCCCGCTGCAGTCAATCGGGGCCGGCACTGAACCCCTGCCTGGCCTGTTCATGAAGAATCATTAATCTTCCCCTCATCCATTCCTCACGCTGCGGCCGCAGGCTGGTAGCAAAGGACAGGGCGGGGAGGATGGCCGTGGAGCCACTGCGGATAGTGCTGTACTCACATGATTCAGTGGGCTTGGGGCATGTGCGCCGCAATCTGGCGCTGGCCCACGCACTCGCCAATCAGCTCCCGGGGCTGACTGGCCGCCCCGTCACCGGTATCCTCATCACCGGCACCTCGCACGCCCCCGGCTTCCCGGCCCCGAAGGGCTGGGACTGGGTACTGCTACCCGGCGTCGGTAAAGGCCCCGAGGGTTACCTGCCGCGGAACCTCAACCTGCCCATGGCCGAGCTCGTATCCCTGCGTTCCAGGCTGCTTCAGGGGGTGCTGGCTGGCTTCTGCCCGGACCTGCTGATTGTGGACCGCCACGCCACCGGGGTGCACCGGGAGCTGGAAAGCGCTCTGCGGCATGCCCGCGCGGACGGCCCCGTGCGCGTGGTGCTGGGCCTGCGTGAAGTCCTCGACGCCCCGGACGTCGCCTTCACCGAATGGGCCCGCTTCGGCGGACCACGGGTGGTCAAGACCCTGTTCGACGCGATCTGGGTCTACGGCGACCAGGCCATCCACGACCCGGTGGCGTCCGGCGAGATCCCGTTCTCGCTGCGCAAGCTCATCCGCTACACCGGCTACCTCGCCGCCGGGCGCCCTTCGGTCTCCGGCCTGAGTTGCATGGACGGCCCCTATGTGATGACCACCGTGGGCGGCGGCTCGGACGGACACGCCCTGGCGCGGCTCGCCGCAGCCACGCCGGTCCCGGCCGGGCTGGGCCACCTGGTCGTGGCCGGCCCGCAGATGCCCGCCGAGGAGTTCCAGGACCTCGAGCGCCACGCCCGCCCAGGGGTCAGGGTGGTCACGGCACTGGACGACATCGTCTTCCACCTCCGACACGCGGCGGCTGTGGTCGCGATGGGTGGGTACAACACGGTCTGCGAGATCATGAGCACCAACGTCCCCGCCCTCATTGTGCCCCGTACGCAGTCGCGGGCTGAGCAGCGCATCCGGGCCGCCTCCCTCGCCGAGGCCGGCTACCTTGAACAGCACGAGATCGGCACGCTGACCCCGGAGATCCTGGCCGACTGGCTGGCCGAACGGATCGGCACCACGGTGGACCGCCGGCGCGCTGTCCTGGACGGGCTGATCCGGGTCCCGCAGCTGGCCGCCGAGCTGCTGCAGCCCGCCGTCGCGGCCGGCGTCGCCGCGGACGACGCGGACGACGCGGAGGTTCCCGCAGCCGCGAAGGGAAGTGCCGCCCGTGTTGCCGTCTGAACCGGGGACGGCCTACGTCCTCAAGATGTATCCACGCTTCTCGGAGACGTTCATCGTCTCCGAGATCCTTGCACGCGAAGCCGCAGGGGACCGGATCGAAATATTCTCACTGCGGCCTACGACCGATCCCCGGTTCCACGCCGAACTCGCCCGCGTGCAGGCCCCTGTGACCTACATCGACCGGCCCATCAAAACTGTGGCCCTGTGGGAGTGCCTCCAAACGGCCGTGGCAGCCGGCCTCACGCCAGCCCTGGGCCGGAACCTTGGCGAACTCGCCGCGGCCACAGCAGACGACGCCGTCCAGGCCATCAACCTGGCCACCGCCCTGCAGAGCCGGAACATCCGGCACATGCACGTCCACTTCGCCTCCGGCGCCACCACCGTGGCGCGGCTGGCCTCGGCCATCACCGGCATCCCCTTCTCCTTCACCGCCCACGCCGTGGACATCTTCCACGAGTCCGTCCGCGATGACGACCTCCAGCTGAAGCTCGAACAGGCCCACCACGCCGTGACAATCAGCCGCTTCAACCTTCGCTACCTGCGCCGCCGCTTCCCGACCTCCACCTCCCGGCTGCACCTGGTCCGCAACGGACTGGAGCTGGAGCGTTTCCCGTACCGGGAT
Source organism: Arthrobacter sp. UYCu723 (assembly GCF_054059215.1). Classification (NCBI taxonomy): domain Bacteria; kingdom Bacillati; phylum Actinomycetota; class Actinomycetes; order Micrococcales; family Micrococcaceae; genus Arthrobacter; species Arthrobacter sp. UYCu723. The sequence continues at coordinate 2,183,279 of NZ_JBSSBW010000001.1, read as the reverse complement.
CCGCGCCCGCTCGAGACCCCGCTGCGCCTCGCCGCGGTGGGACGGCTGGTGGAGAAGAAAGGGTTCCAGCATCTGCTGCCGGCCGCCGCCGAACTACTGGGCCAGGGGGTCAAGCTGGAGCTGCGCATCGCCGGCACCGGCATCCTGGCCGAGGAGCTGGAGGCCAGCATCGGGCAGCTTCAGCTGCAGGACAACGTCCGCTTGCTCGGGCCCCAGACCCAGGACCAGATCCACGAACTGCTCGACTCCGCCGATGTCTTCGTGGCCCCCTGCGTCGTGGGCGCCGACGGCAACGCTGACGGCATGCCCACCGTCCTGCTCGAAGCCATGGCCACGGGAGTCCCCTGCGTCAGCACATCAGTCACCGGGATTCCGGAAGCCATCCGCAACGGCTCCACCGGCGTCCTAATCCGGCCGGGAAATCCCCACGCGCTTGCCCGCGCCGTCCACACCCTCGCTTCGCCCGGCACCGACAGGGTGGCCTTGGCCCGCAACGCCCGCGCACTGGTCGAGGAGGACTACGACGTCCGCCGCCAGGCCGAGCTTCTGAGGGCACTTTCCCGCCCAGAGAGGCAAGTCGCATGACACGCGTGGCCTATCTCTGTGCAGACCCTGGAGTGCCCGTCTTCGGCACCAAGGGCTCCTCGGTCCATGTCCAGGAGATCGTCCGGGCGTGGCGGGGCACCGGTTCCGACGTCACGGTCTACTGCGCCCGCTGCGGCACGGACCGGCCCGCCGACCTGGTCGATCTCGACGTCGTGGAGGTCCCACCGAAGTCCGCCACGGCCGGCGCCGCCCGCGAACAGGCCAACGAGGACGCCGCGCTGGCCCTCGTGGATGAGGTACTCCACCGCGGCTGCGGCCTGGTCTACGAACGCTATTCGCTGTTCAGTCCGGCGCTCTCCGTGCTTGCCCCCGTGCTGGACATCCCGTCGGTGCTCGAGGTCAACGCCCCGCTGATCGAGGAGCAGCAACGCTACCGCCAGCTGGTGGACGTCAAGAAAGCCGAGACCGTGCTGCGGCGCAACGCCGGAACTGCCGACGTCGTCGCCTGCGTCTCCGAGCCGGTGGTCCGCTGGGTGCGGGAAAGGGTGCCGACCGCGCGGGCGGTGCTGGTGCCGAACGGCGTCAACGTCCACCGGATCACTCCCCGCCAGCCCGGCCGGCGCAACCCGAACCACCTCACCGTCGCCTTTGTCGGCACGCTCAAGCCCTGGCACGGGGTCCCGGGCCTGCTGCACGGCGTGGCCCTGGCCAACGCCCAAACTGCGGACCCCACGCGCCGCTGGCGGGTGCTGGTGATCGGTGACGGCCCCGGCCGCGAGGACCTCGAACGGCTCGCCGCCTCGCTCGGGGTCGAGGCCGAATTCACCGGCGCGGTGCCACCCGACGCCGTGCCCCGGCTCCTTGACCGCGCCGACGCCGCGGCCGCCCCCTACCCGGCCGACGTCGCGGGCGAGGACGACTACTTTTCCCCGCTCAAGGTCTACGAATACATGGCGGCCGCGCTGCCGATCATCGCGAGCGCCGTGGGCCAGATCCCGTCCATCCTCGAGCCGGGACGGACCGGGATCCTGGTGCCGCCCGGTGAACCGGCGGCGGTGGCCGAAGCCCTCACCCGGCTCGCCGAGGATCCCGCCCTGCGCGAACGGCTCGGCGCGTCCGCCCGGGCGGACGCGGTGCAGCGGTTCAGCTGGGACGGCGTGCTCACGCGCATCACCCGTTCGCTGCCACCGGTCCGGAGGGTCGCCGCCCAATGAGCACACGAACGAGGCAATCACCACGGCGGAGCTGGCGGACCTTCTGGCGGAGGCCTGCCGCCAAAGCGCCGGCGGCGCCGTCACCGTTGCGGCGGACCTTGCGGTGCGTCCGTCCGCACTTGCGCGGGCACAGGCTGCTGATCACGTGGGGCTTCATTGCCATGGCCGCAGAGGTCCTCCTCCGGCTTCTTGAACCGTGGCCGGTGAAGATCGTCCTCGACGCCGTCTCGCGCTCGCTTGGCGCCAGCCTACGCCGGTCTCCGTTCAGCGCTGAGGCGAGCGCAGAACTGCTCTTCCTCTGTGCCGGCGCGGTGGTCGCCATCAGTATCGTCCGGGCCATCGCGAGCTACTTCTCCGCGATCTCGTTCGCCCTCGTGGGGACGCGGATCTCGTCCGAGTTGCGCGCCCGGACCTTCCGGCATCTGCAGAGCCTGTCGATGCGGCACCACAGCCATGCCTCCACCGGGGACACCGTCCAGCGGCTGGTAGGAGACGTGTCGCGACTGCAGGAAGTGGCTGTCACCGCCGGCCTCCCCCTCATCGGCAACACCGTGTCTCTGATGGCCATGACCATCATCATGATCTGGCTCGATCCCCTGATCGCCCTCGTGACCTTCCTTGGCATCGGCATTTTCTTCCTGCTTTCGCGCAAGAGCTCGGGCTCAATCACCTCCGCCGCCCGCAAGTCCCGGAAAGGTGAGAGCGCACTGGCCACCACGGCCGCAGAGACCCTGGGGGCCATCCGGGAAGTCCAGGCATACGGGCTTGAAGACACCATCAGCTCCGGTTTCCGCAGCAGCAACCAGGCAGCCCTTGGGTCCGGCGTCGCCGCACTCCGGCTGTCCGCCAGCCTGCAGCGGAAAACCGACGTGCTGACGGGGATCGCGACGGCGGTGGTCCTGGCCGCCGGCGGGTGGCGGGTCATGCAGCACGCGATCACGCCAGGGGACCTCGTCGTTTTCCTCTTCTACCTGAAAACCGGAATGAGGCCGCTCAAGGATGTCGCCAGGTATACGAGCCGGGTGGCCCGCGCGACGGCCTCCGGGGAACGCGTCGCGGACCTGCTGGAGGCCCAGAGCGACCTGCCCGAAGCACCCCACGCCGTCGCACTCAAGAGCCCCCACCCGGACATCGTGTTTGACAACGTCTGGGCAGGCCACCTGGACGGGACCATGGTACTGAAGGGGATCAACCTGACCATACCGGCGGGCCAGCACTGCGCCCTGCTGGGGCCCTCGGGTGCCGGAAAGTCAACGCTGGCAAGCATGGTCCTTCGCATGGTGGACCCGTGGGAGGGGAGCGTCAGCTTGGGCGGCGAAGACCTGCGGGATGTCACGATCGCTTCGGTCCGCTCCCATGTCTCGATCCTGCTCCAGGACTCCGTGCTGTTCGGCACCACGGTCCGGGAAAACATCAGGTTCGGCCGCCTCGACGCCACGGACGAGGAGATCGAGGATGTCGCGGCCCTTGCCCAGGCCGACAGTTTCATCCGGGCACTGCCCCAAGGCTACGACACGGTCCTCGGCGAGTCGGCCAACGATCTCTCCGGGGGCCAGCGCCAGCGGCTGGCCGTCGCCCGCGCCATGCTCCGCAAGGCCCCAATCGTGATTCTGGACGAGGCCACCGCCGGCCTTGACCCTGCCTCCCGCGATTCAGTCCTCAGCGCCCTCGACCAACTCACCGAGGGCCGTACCTCCATCACGATTACCCACGACATCAACTCGGCGCGGTCGTGCGACCGGTTGATCTGGCTCGAAGACGGCGAAATCGTCGAAGAAGGGCCGCCGCTGTCGCTGCTGGCCAACCCCAGTTCCCGGTTCGCCGGGTGGGTCCGGCGGCAACAGACCAAGCAACCGGATGAGCTGTTCGAGGTGCCAACATGAGTAGCGCGCTGCAAGGGCAAGGTCAGGAGGGACAAGGGCTGCAAGCCCAGCGGCGCGAAGCGGACCGCGCCCTGGCGGCCAGGGACACCCGGATCCCGGCACTGAACTGGGTGCTCGACGACGAGCTGCTCTCGGAGCTGCTCGGCGAACAGGTCCGCATCACCAGGACCCGCTACAAGCCTGGAACTTCCGTTCTGGTCGCCTTCCGCCGTAGCGGCGGCGACGGGGCGGAAACATTCGGCTGGGCCTCAACCACAGCCGCCGAGCACGCCGGAAAACTGCACCGGAGGGCGGCAAGCACGCGGGGTCACGGCGGCGGGATCCGGCTGGTCCAGCCCGACCATCTCGACCCCGACGTCGTCGTCGCGGCCGGCCGCATCGAGGAAGACTGGCCGTTGCGCGCCAACCTGCGCTGGCTCCGGGATCACGGGCTCGGACGACTTGGAGCATTCCCCACGACACCGGGGCGATTCCTGGATCCCCCGGCCAGCGTGCTCAGATACAACCCGGAGCGCAGGCTCGTTGTCAGGCTCCCCTCCGGCACGCGTTCTGTCGTCGTCAAAACTGCCGCCCAACCCGACGACGAGGCCACCGGACTCCGGCTGCGGCAGCGGCTGCAGCGCCACGGAGTCCCGGTCCTTCCCGAACTCGCCGACGCCGAATGCACTCGGCACGGGGTCAGCGCCTCCCCCGGTTGGGGCGACGGAGACCTCAGCGGCATGAACAACGATGCGGCCGCCTTCCCCGCAGGCGAAGCCCTGGCGGTGCTCCACCGGATCCAGCCAGGACCCGACGCCGATCCCGCGGAGGAAGTGGGAAATCTGGTCCGCCAGCTCGCGGCGACCCGGTCCATGCTCGCCCAGTTGCTTCCTGACCTCGAGGTTCCGGTCAGCGAGCTCGCAAACCGGCTGCTGGCAAAAACGTGCAGCCCACGCGGCCACCAGAGCGTGCTGGTACACGGCGACTTCTCGGCGGACCAGGTCCTGGTGAATGGCGCGGCCATCCGCATCATCGATTTTGACCGTGTCAGGACGGCCGACGCGGCAATGGACCTTGGCTCCTTCGCTGCCGTGGAGGAAATCGCCGAGGCCTCCGGGGCGGGAGCACAGGCGGGTACCCCGGTAGGAGGCCGCAAGACGGCCCGGCTTATCGAGGGCTACCGCCAGGCTGGCGGTAGCGTCTCGCAGCCCGGGGTGGATACCTGGGCAGCCTTCCGGCTGTTCCTGAACAGCGTGGACCCGTTCCGGAACCGGGCTAGCGACTGGCCGGCCGACACTTCCTGGCACGTCCGCCGAGCGTTAGAGCTGATCGCATGAACTGGCACCCGCCGCTTTGGAATTACACCGACGACGCCGGCGCCGCGTGGCGCGTCCTCAAGGCGTGGCACGACAAAGAACCCGGAGAGTACCTGCTGGAGGTCGTGGCTGCGGAACGGCCCTGCGTCCGGGGAGCCCATCTCAGCCATGGCCACTTTGAGCTCCTGCCGGAGGACGATCCGGAGCTGCCAGCCCTTCGGACCGAAAGACAGCGCGGGGAAATCATCTCCCACTGGCCCTACAAGCGGGCGATCATCCGGGCGGAGGGCTGCTACATCAAGGTCTTCCGGCCAGGCAGCGCCCTCGTCCCCGCCGAGCGGTGCGCTCAGATGAACATCCTGCTGGACGCCGGCGCCTTCACGGCGCCCAAGGTGCTTCAGAGCTCCCCGGACATCCTCGTTTTCAGCACTCTCTCCGGACCAACGCTGGGCCAAATCGGCGAGGACTACGTCACGATCGGCGAAAAAGAGTTCGCCGGCGCATGGGAAAAATGGTCCCGCGCCTGGCTCGCCCAGCTGAGCGCGGCGTCTGACGCCAGCAGACGAACCGTTTTGAGCACCCTTCCGGTCCATTCCCCGGAGGTGGAAGCGAAGGCCGTGTCCCGTTGGTTGAAACGATGGCTGCGCCACGCGGAGGATGTCCCCGAGCTGGCGTCCCAACGCGAGACGTTACGCGCCAGGGCAGATTTCATCACGGCGAACCTGCTCGGCTCGGCACCGGACCCGCTTGTATGGGCCCACGGAGACCTGCACGACCGGCAGATCATCGCCGGCGACGGCCGATCCCCGTTCGGGTTGCTGGACTTCGACGATGCAGCCCAGGCCGAGGCCGCCCGCGACCTCGCCTACCTGGATTTCCATCTGGAGCGGCGCCTGTGGCGCAATAACCTGACGCCGGCGCGATACCTTAAGGCCCACACGGAGGTGCTGGCCGTCGCCGAGCAATTGCAGGTTAGCCCGGATCGACTCGATGCCTACGCGGACGCACGCTGGCTGCGCTTGGCCTGCTCTCCGCTCCCTTCGGGCTCATCGCTGGCGACCCGCGTTCTCGAGCAACGCGTGAAGCATCGTCAGTCCTTCGGATCCACCACACTGGTCGCCAGCCGGTCCCTCGGGTCCTGGAGCTGACCATGGGCTGGCACCCGCCCATCCCGGCCAGCATCCGGGACGTGGAGGACACCCGATGGCAGGTCATCAGGGCCTGGCCCGGCCTCACAGCGGAGGACTACATCCTGGAGCTTCTGGCACCGGACCGGCCAGGCGTCCGGGCAGCCCACCTCCGTTCCGGAGCGCTGGAATTGCTACCGGCGGGCCGGGACCGCCGTCTTCCCGCGCTCAGGCACATGGCGAAGCACGGTGAAGTGTTGGTGCACCGGGCGTACCGCCGTGCCGTGGTCCGCTCCGGGGACCAGTACGTCAAGATCTTCCGGCTCCGCCAGGCCGCCGACGCCACAGACAGGCATGCTTTGATGAACGGGCTTCTCGGCGCCGAGGACTTCCTCACCCCGGACATTGTGTCCTACACGCCGGGCTGCCTCACCCTCACCGGCCTGCCCGGACGTTCCCTGTTCGAACTCGGCAAGGATCCCGCGGTCAGCGACGACGTGTTCGAGAAGGCCTGGCAAAAATGGTCCGAGGGGTGGGTCCGGCAGCAATCGCTCGCCCGGGCCCTTCCACAGCGTCTCACCCTCGAGGCGCTCCCGCCCCGGCCCGCCGCCGTCGAACTGGCGAACCTTCGCCGCATCGTGAACCTGTGGATGCTGCACGCCCACGACGTTCCTGCGGCCGAAGGGCAGCGTTCCGCCGTCCGCACGGCAGCCACGCGGGTCGCCCAGGGGCTGCTGGGGACCGAGGCTGATCCCTTGGTGTGGTCGCACGGGGACCTCCACGACAAACAGATCTTCGTTCACAATCCCGACGATTCGTTGGGGCTGCTGGATTTCGACGAGTCCGGGCGGGCCGAAGCCGCGGCAGACCTGGCAAACCTTGCCGTGCACCTTCAGCTGCGGCTGCGGCAACAGCGGCTGAGCGTACAGCGGTACCAGACAGCCCGGCGGCACGTCATCGCGGCCGCCCAGGAACTGCGGGTGACGCCGGCGCGCTTCGACGCTTACGCCAACGCGACCCGCCTGCGGCTGGGGTGCCTCTATTCCTTCCGGCCCGAGTGGGCGGCCCTGGCCGAGGACTTCCTGTATCCGCCGGCCGCACCGGATACAGCCATATCCCCGGCCGGCCACTCGGCGGGCCGGGCCTGACCGGACGGCCAAGCGGGGGCGAAGCCGGGCCGACATGGCCGGGCCCAACCGGGAACACCGCCCCGGGCGGAGGCGTTGGCCCCTGTAGCGGCACCCACCGCTGGGACGCTCCTGCACGTACTGACTGCACACCGTACCGAGAGGACTGCTGACATGGCTCACATCAAGGTTGGAACAGAGAACAGCACCGACGTCGAGCTCTACTATGAGGACCGCGGGGCCGGGCAGCCGGTGGTTTTGATCCACGGCTACCCGCTGGACGGCTCCTCCTGGGAGAAGCAGACCACGGCGCTGCTGGGCGCGGGCTACCGCGTCATCACCTATGACCGGCGCGGCTTCGGAAAGTCCAGCAAGCCCACCGAGGGCTACGACTACGACACGTTTGCCGCGGATCTCAACACACTTTTGACCACGCTGGACCTGAACGGCGCCGTGCTGGTGGGCTTCTCGATGGGCACGGGCGAGGTGGGCCGCTACCTCGGCAACTACGGTTCCGAAAGGGTGGCAAAGGCCGTGTTCCTCGGCTCGCTGGAGCCGTACCTGCTGCAGGCCGAGGACAACCCTGACGGCGTCCCTCAGTCCGTCTTCGACAGCCTCACGGAAGCGGTGACCGCGGACCGCTATGCCTTTTTCACCGAGTTCTTCAAAAACTTCTACAACAGCGAGACGTTCCTCGGCACGCCGCGGCTCAGCGAGGAAGTCATGCGCGCCGGCTGGAACCTCGCGACGTCCGGCGGCGCCGCCGCGTCGGTAGCAGCCCAGCCCACCTGGCTGACCGACTTCCGCAAGGACATCCCCAGGATCGACGTCCCGGCACTGATTGTCCACGGCACGGCGGACAACATCCTGCCGATCGACAACACGGGCCGGCGCTTCGCCGAGGCCCTGCCGAGCGCCGAATACACGGAGATCGACGGCGCCCCGCACGGCATGCTGTGGACGCATGCGGCCGAGGTCAACGAGGTGCTGCTGCGGTTCCTCGCGAAGTAGGCGATTCCAGCCCCGCAAACAGGGCCGGCACATACGCCTTGACGGGGGCACGATGAAGGTACCGGATCCAGCGAATGCCCTGGCAGAATCCGGCGTCGAGCCCCCTCTAGCACGGGAGTGCCACATCCAGATCGGCTGGCTCGCGGGCCGGCCCCTACAAGGGGCACTTTGACACGAAACGCCGGGCCGACGTCGGACTTCCGGACCCCTGATGGCTCCAAAGCCGCCCCGGACCGCCTGGCGAACCCGCACCGGACGGCCGGAATACTGCAATTACCGCCGGTGTTGTGCACGTCAGACCCTATTTCCATCGCCCGAAGGATCCTCATGAGCCAGAATCTGACCGTCAAGCTCCAGCCCGGCACTCCGGCGCCGATTTTCACCCTGCCGGATGCCGCCGGCAAGCCGGTGTCCCTCGCCGACTACCGCGGCAAGAACGTCATTGTGTACTTCTACCCGCAGGCCGCAACGCCCGGCTGCACCACCGAGGCGTGCGATTTCCGCGACAGCCTCTCCTCGCTGCAGGGCTCCGGCTACGAGGTCCTCGGGATCTCCCCCGATGGCCCCGAGGCCCTGGCGCACTTCACCAGCGACTTCGCCCTCACCTTCCCGCTCCTGGCCGACGAGGACCATGCCGTGGCGCTGGCCTACGGCGCCTGGGGCGAGAAGCTGGTCAACGGCGAGATCATCGAGGGCATTATGCGCTCCACGGTGGTGCTCGATCCCGAGGGCAAGGTGAAGCTGGCCCAGTACCAGGTCAAGGCCCAGGGCCACGTGGAGGCGCTCAAGGAAGAACTGGGCGTCTGATCCCTCGCCATTGCCCGGAGCGGCTCGGTAGGCTCGGTCCAACAGCGCCGGCCTGAGGACCCCGGGCGGGACGTCCCGGCGGGACGGCTACGCCCGGGTCCCGGCGACAATCGTGGCCGTCGACCGCAGCCGGATGGCGCCGTTGTGCTCATAGCGGCCCAGCATCTGGAACACCTCCGAGCGGATGAGCGCCTGCGAGACCTTGTCCGCCTTCGCCAGCCGCATCGAAACGGTGGTGGCAATGTCAGTCATGAACTCCCAGTAAGTCTCGGGCGATTCGTGCACCAAGTCGGTGCTGACCATCCGCTCTGTCACGTCGATCAGTCCTGCATCCTTGAACATCCGGGTCATGAAACCCTGGGCAGCGCAGCGGAACAGCCCGGGCGTTCCCGTCGGCGGCACCGGCAGTTCCGTGTGCCGGGCGATCGTGCCGAGGACAAGGCTGGCCCACGGGTTTTCCGCGGCGCGCCCCCAGACTGCGGCGCTGATCCGCGCCCCCGGTCTGGCCGCCCGGACCATCTCTCGCAGGACCGCAGACATGTCCGGAAAGAACATGAAGCCGAAACGGCAGAACACGGCGTCGAAGGCGCCGCCGTCGAGGGGCAACGAGGCCGCGTCGCAGACAATGAAGCGCACGTTCTCCAGTCCCGCGATGGCCGCTTTCTCCTGCGCCACCCGCAGCATGCCTTCCGAAATGTCCGTCAGCACCACCGTGCCGCCCGGCACCCGGGCGGCCGCCGTGAGCCCCGGTTCTCCTGAACCGGCAGCGACATCAAGCACCGCGGAGTCCGGCCGCAGTTCGGATTCCTCGAGCAGGGCGTCCCCGAACGGAGTGTGCCAGCCGAGCAGTTCAGCGTCCCATTTCCGCCAGCCGGCCGAGAACTTATCCCAGATGCTCCGTTGCTGGTCGCGGATCTGCTCGGCTGAGGCTGACATGGCGGTTCCTAAGCTTTGTCCGTACCTAGCCCTCCCCCCCTTAGTGTGCTCCCGTCGCCCGGCCGGATCAATGCGTTGTTCGCCGGCACCGTGGCAGGGAGCAGGGCAGTAGGCTTTATGCCATGTCTTCCCCAGAAACTCCTGCGCCCGGCCGGCGCGAAGTCACCGTCCGGCGGGCACCGAAGTACGTGCCGTTCCTGATCCTGGGCGGGCTGCTCGGCGTCGCCGTGGCCGCCATCCTCGCCTACGGTCTCCCGGGTAATGATAGCTACGACCCCGGCGCGGTTTTCGGTTTCTTCCTGGTCCTGTTCGCCGCCGGCGGCGCCGTCCTGGGCGCCGTGGCCGCCCTGCTCCTGGACCGCCTGAGCGTCCGCCGAGCGGAGCGCGCCGTCGTCGAGGCGGTCCCGGACAGCGTCCCGGACTCCGGACCCGAAAACGACGGCCAGTCCGACGACGGCGGCACCGGCAGCCAGAACCGCCCCTGAGCCCTGTGCAGGTCATAAAGCAGCGGCCGGAAAAGTCTTAGCGCACAACGTGAGATAATCGACCAGTGGCACGCGGCGATGGAAAACTTTCTCATGATCTTCTCCCCGGCGAAAAAGGCCCTCAGGACGCATGCGGCGTCTTTGGGGTCTGGGCTCCCGGCGAAGAGGTTGCAAAACTCACCTATTACGGGCTGTATGCACTGCAGCACCGCGGTCAGGAGTCGGCTGGTATAGCCACCAGCGACGGCAAGCGGATTAACGTCTACAAGGACATGGGCCTCGTTTCCCAGGTCTTCGACGAGACCACGCTGAACACCCTGACCGGGCACCTTGCCGTCGGCCACTGCCGTTATTCCACTACGGGCGCCAGCCACTGGGCCAATGCCCAGCCCACCCTGGGCGCGACGGCGACAGGCACCGTGGCCCTGGCCCACAACGGCAACCTCACCAACACGGCCGAACTCAAAGCCATGATCGTAGACCGCAACGGCGGCCAGCTCACCGGTGAGATGAAGCAGGGAAACACCTCAGACACGGCCCTGGTCACCGCGCTCCTGGAGGGTGAAGAGGGCAAGTCCCTCGAACAGACTGCCATGGAGCTGCTGCCCGAGATCAAGGGTGGCTTCTGCTTCGTCTTCATGGATGAAGGCACCCTCTACGCCGCCCGCGACGCCTACGGCATCCGCCCGCTCTGCCTGGGCCGGCTGGAGCGCGGCTGGGTTGTCGCCTCCGAACAGTCCGCCCTGGCCACCGTCGGCGCGAGCTTCATCCGCGAGATCGAACCGGGCGAATTCATCGCGATCGACGAGGACGGCGTCCGTTCCCAGCGTTTCGCGGAGGCGACGCCGGCCGGCTGCGTATTCGAATACGTCTACCTCGCCCGCCCGGACGCCGCCATCGCGGGCCGCTCGGTCTACGAGACCCGCGTGGAAATGGGCCGCCAGCTGGCCCGCGAAAACACCCAGGAAGCGGACATCGTCATCCCGGTGCCGGAATCCGGTACCCCGGCGGCCGTGGGCTACGCCGAGGAATCCGGCATCCCCTTCGCGCACGGCTTCGTCAAGAACTCCTATGTGGGCCGCACCTTCATCCAGCCCTCGCAGACCCTGCGCCAGCTCGGCATCCGTCTCAAGCTCAACGCGCTGGAATCCGTGATCCGCGGCAAGCGCGTGGTGGTGGTGGACGACTCGATCGTCCGCGGCAACACCCAGCGGGCCATCGTCCGGATGCTGCGCGAAGCCGGCGCCAAGTCCGTCCACATCAAGATTTCCTCGCCGCCGGTCAAGTGGCCGTGCTTCTACGGCATCGACTTCGCTTCCCGTGCGGAGCTCATCGCGAACGGCGCCACCGTCGAAGAGATCACCCAGGCGATCGGCGCCGATTCGCTGGCCTACATCTCCGAAGACGGCATGATCGGTGCCACCCAGCAGCCGCGCGAACGCCTGTGCACCGCCTGCTTCACCGGCAAGTACCCGATCGAGCTTCCCGGCGCGGACAAGCTGGGCAAGAACCTGCTGGAACGCACCGACCTCGGCGGTCTGACCGCGGCTGCCCCGGCAGCTGCCGACGCCGAGCCCGGCACCTCCCTGGACGAGGATCCGGCCGAGAAGCCCGGCGCCACCGGCTGCGATCCGGGACCGGACGCCGAATTCGAAGAACTGCTCACCGATGCCGATCGCGTCAACCCCGCCGATCGTTCCATTGCTGCCGACAAGAAAGAGCCCGTATGACTTCCGCCTCCCCGGCCGCTGACATGAACGCCGCCCAGAACGCCGCAGGCATCACCTACGCCTCTGCAGGCGTGGACGTCGAAGCGGGCGACCGCGCCGTCGAACTCATGAAGGACGCTGTTAAGGCGACCCACAACGCCTCGGTGCTTGGCGGCGTCGGCGGCTTCGCTGGCCTCTACGACGTCTCGAAGCTGCTCACCTACAAGCGCCCGCTGTTGGCCACGTCCACCGACGGCGTCGGCACCAAAGTGGCTATCGCGCAGGCCATGGACATCCACGACACCATCGGCTTCGACCTCGTGGGCATGGTGGTGGACGACATCGTGGTGGTGGGCGCCGAGCCGCTCTTTATGACCGACTACATCGCCTGCGGCAAGGTGGTCCCGGAACGGATCGCGGACATCGTCCGCGGCATCGCGGCCGCCTGCTCAGTTGCCGGCACCGCCCTGGTGGGCGGCGAAACGGCCGAACACCCCGGCCTCCTTGGTGAAAACGAGTACGACGTCGCCGGTGCCGCCACCGGTGTTGTCGAGGCCGACTCCCTGCTGGGCCCGGACCGCGTCCGCGCCGGCGATGTGGTGATCGGCATGGCCTCCTCCGGCCTGCACTCCAACGGCTACTCGCTGGTCCGCCGCGTGATCAACCACGCCGGCTGGGCCCTGGACCGCCAGGTCTCCGAACTCGGCCGCACCCTGGGCGAGGAACTCCTCGAGCCCACCCGTGTCTACGCGGCCGACTGCCTGGACCTGGCCCGCACCTTCCCGGTGAACTCATCCCCTGCCACAGGCGGCAAAGCTGTGCACGGCTTCAGTCACGTCACCGGCGGCGGCCTCGCGGCCAACCTGGCCCGCGTCCTGCCGCAGGGCCTGCTGGCCACCGTGGACCGCGCCACCTGGGAACTGCCTGCCATCTTCAAGCTGGTCGCCGAGCTGGGCAACGTCCCGCTGGCCGACCTTGAGCGCACCCTGAACCTGGGCGTCGGCATGGTCGCGATTGTTTCCCCGGAAGCCGCCGACGCCGCTGTGGAGCGCCTCAACGACCGCGGCCTGCCGGCCTGGGTCATGGGCACCGTGGAGGAAAATTCGGACTCGGTCCTCAAGACCGGCCCGGATTATGTGCAGGGCGCCAAGGGCGTCGACGGCGGCGCGGTCCGCTTGGTCAACGCCTACGCCTGACTCTTTTTAGAACGAGTGCCCCAGAACCGCCGTTTTGTCAACAGTTTTGTCAACGGCGGGTGTGGGGCACTCGTTCTGTTTCCGCTGCGGCTCAGACCTCCAGCAGGCTGAACACGCCGCCCTGCGGGTCCTTGAGCGTGGCGATGGTGCCGGCGTCCTCGTCGTCCGGTACTCCCTCATCCGGTTCCACCAGCACGACGCCGCCCGCGGCCACCGCGGCTGCCACGGCATCCGCCACACTGGAGACGCCGAAGTACACCTGCCAGCCGGGCCTGAGCGCGCCCTCGGCATCCGCCGGCACCGCCGCGATGCCGGCGACTTCCGCGCCGTCCACCATGAGCGTGGTGTAGGTCCCGCCGTCGTCCTGCGGATACTCGGTGACCTCGTGACCGAACAGCTGCTGGAAGAACCCGACGGCGGCCTGCGGCTCGGGCGTGAGCAGCTCGGCCCAGGCCAGGGCTCCGGGTTCCTCGCTGCGGGCGGTGCCGAAGTGTGTTCCGGCCTGCCATGCGCCGGTGGTGCCGCCGCCGGGCGGTGCAAAGAAGACCATCACGCCGGTTTCGCCCACGGCCTCGGGGCCGAATTCGAGGGTCCCGCCCGAGTGCGCCAGCTCCGCGGAGAGGTCCTGGGCGTCGTCGGCGGCGAAGTACACGTTCCATTGGCCGGGAGCCCCGGCGGCTTCCTGCTGGGGGTTCTGCGGGGCGATGACGGTCACCAGCCCGTCGCCCACGAACGCCTGCGCGTAGCTGCGGCCGTCCGGTGTGGGCAGGTCCTCATAGCGCCAGCCGAAGACCTCCGAGTAGAAGGACTTGGCAGCCTCCACGTCCCTGGTCTGGAGGTCGGTCCAGCAGACCTCGCCTGCAGCAAACCCTGTGCGCTTGGTCATGGTGTTCCTTCCGGTATATTCGCAGAGTGAAGCCGCTCCGCCATTTCGACGATTCCCTGACGGATTCGATGCTTCCATACGTATAGCAGGCAGGGAACCGTCCATACGGCGACGGCGCGGCGGCCCTGGCCAGCACGCGGCCAGAAAAAAGGCCCGCCGGCCGCACCTCTGAAGGGCGCGGCCGACGGGCCTGAAAATCAATGGCTGGAAATCCGGTACGGATAGGATTGCCGGAAAGAGGTGTCGACTAACCTATGCGGCGGGAATCAACCTCGTCGTCGTCTTCTTCCAAATCGTCCGCGTACTTATCCACATAGGCAGAATAGTCCGGCTCGACCGGGTCATCCGCGAAGTGGCTCGTGGCACGACTTCCCGGGCCCGTGAGCTCGCGCTGAAGGGCCGAATAGTCAGTGTTCGGGGAGTAGTACTTGATATCCCGAGCCTGCTTGGTAGCTTTTGCCTTTTGACGGCCGCGCCCCATGGCGTGACCCCCTTTTGTACTTGGACCGGAGGTGGTCACCTTGGCGATCGGTGAGGCCCCGGAATGTTTGGTCAATTTGTCGTACACCTAGATTACATGCTTTCGGCAGCAACTGCTCGCCAGTGCGGCTGCAGTGGACAGAGTGGCCCCACAGGCAGCCCCGGTCGTCGGGCCGGGCTGCATGCAGCCCGGCCTGAATCTTAGATAGAGTTTCGTAGTGGACCCCCAGAAACGGACCACTACGCCGGGCCTCGCGCCGAGGCAAAGATGCACGAAAGTGGTGAATTCCCAGTGACCGAAGAGAACACAAGGCACGGCGACGCCGGCACGCCTGACGTTCCCCGTGCCGGCGTGCCCGGCGAGCGGTCCGCCCCTGCCATTCCGCCGCGCCCCTCCACACCGCCGACGTCCGCGACGCCGCATGTCCCACCGGCTGTCCCGCCGGAGGACCTGCCTTCCGCGGCGCCCTCCACCCCTCCGCGGCCAATGCGTCCTTCGGTACCGCCGGTGTCCGGCGAGAGCAGCCGCAAGGCTGGCCCGCGCTGGTCGGACGCCGGCGCCGTGCTAGCCCGGAGGGTTGCCCTTTTGGACGGCTGGGTCAGGCGGCAGGGCATGCAGCGGATCGTAGCTGCCGGGGCCGTCGTGCTGGGGCTCCTGGTCTGGTTGCTCTCCGCGACGCTTATCGGCTCGAAGCCCTCCGCAGCGGAAAGCTCCCCCGCTGCGGCTGCAGCCTCTTCCTCGCCTGCTCCTGCCAGCCGCGGGACACTGCCGCTGGAAGGCGTCAGCCCGTTGGATTTCCAGCTCGGCGACTGCTTCAAGAATTTTGACCCGGATGCGCCGCAGTCCACCGTGGTGGCCTGCGACACCGGCCACTCGGCCCAGCTCATCGCCGTCCACCACTACCAGGGCTCCGACGCCTATCCGGGCCTGAAGGCGCTGAAGGACAAAGGCCGCGAGACGTGCCGTAATGCGCGGCTGGCGGCTGCTGCCACCAACTACGAATTGTTGCAGCGTAACGCCTACCCGAGTTCCAGCAGCTGGGAAAAGGGCGACCGCCGGGTGGACTGTTACGTCGTCGCCAACACCGGAAACGTCATCATGGAGTCCCTGCGTCTCTGACCGGGGCTCCATGAGAGCCCCCGGCCGGACCCGAAGGCCCGGCAGGGGGACTTTGCGCCACAGCAGTCTTGCCGCCTACTCCTTCCGTCGGACCGAGAGCCCGCTGCCGGCGGGAGGCCCGCCGTCGGGCCCGACGAGGGCCTCAAGCCCCTCAACGGTGAGTTCCTCGACGTCGGCAGCGGTGTCCACCAGCACGGTGTCGCCGTCGGCGATCTCCCCCGCCAGGATGGCCTTGGCCAGGCGATCGCCGATTTCCTTCTGCACGAGCCGGCGCAGCGGCCGGGCCCCATAGACGGGGTCGAAGCCGGACATGGCCAGCCAGGCCCGCGCGCCGTCCGTCACTTCGAGGCTCAACCGACGGCCGTGGAGGCGGCGGGACAGCTCGGCCACCTGCAGTTCCACAATCCGGGCCAGTTCATCCACGGTCAGGGCATCGAACAGCACAATCTCGTCGAGCCTGTTCAGGAACTCGGGCTTGAAGGAGGCATTGACGGTGGCCATGACGGCTGCTCGCTTCGCCGCCGCGTCCATGGTCTGGTCGATCAGGAAATGGCTGCCCAGATTGGACGTGAGCACCAGGATCACGTTGCGGAAGTCCACGGTGCGGCCCTGCCCGTCCGTCAGCCGGCCGTCGTCGAGCACCTGCAGGAGGATATCGAAGACCTCCGGGTGGGCCTTCTCCACCTCGTCCAGCAGCAGCACGGAGTAAGGCCGGCGCCGGACGGCCTCGGTCAGCTGGCCTCCCTCCTCGTAGCCCACATACCCGGGAGGGGCGCCGACGAGCCGGGCCACGGTGTGCTTCTCCCCGTATTCGGACATGTCCAGCCGCACCATGGCGCGTTCGTCGTCGAACAGGAAGTCGGCAAGGGCCTTGGCAAGCTCGGTCTTGCCCACGCCCGTGGGGCCCAGGAAGAGGAAGGATCCGGTGGGCCGGTTGGGGTCGCTGATGCCGGCACGCGCACGGCGGACGGCATCGGATACGGCGGCCACGGCCTTCGACTGGCCGATCAGCCGCTTCCCCAGGATCTCCTCCATGTGCAGAAGCTTCTGGCTTTCGCCCTGCAGCATCCGGCCGGCCGGGATCCCGGTCCAGGCCGAAATGACCTCGGCGATGTCCTCTGCTGTGACCTCGTCGGCCACCATGAGTTCATGCTTGGGGGCGCCGCCGGCCACCCGGGCCGACTCCGCTTCCGCGGCGGCATTGAGCTCACGCTCCAGCGCGGGCAGTTCGCCGTACAGGATCCGGGAGGCCGCCTCGAGGTCGCCTTCGCGCTGGTATTTGTCCGCGGCAGAGCGGAGTTCGTCCAGCCTGGCCTTCAGCTCGCCCACCCGGTTCAGGCCGGCCTTCTCGGCTTCCCAGCGGGCGTTGAGGGCGGCCAGTTGTTCCTTCTTGTCCGCCATGTCCGCCCGGAGTGCCGCGAGCCGTTCCACTGAGGCGGCGTCGGTTTCGCCCTGCAGGGCCAGCTCCTCCATGGTCAGCCGGTCCACGGCGCGGCGCAGCTGGTCGATCTCCTCCGGCGCCGAGTCGATCTCCATGCGCAGCCGGGACGCGGCCTCGTCCACCAGGTCAATGGCCTTGTCCGGCAGCTGGCGCCCGGAGATGTAGCGGTTGGACAGTGTCGCGGCTGCCACGAGCGCCGAGTCCGCAATGGCCACCTTGTGGTGCGCCTCGTACCGTTCCTTGAGCCCGCGCAGGATGCCGATGGTGTCCTCGACGCTGGGCTCACCGACGTAGACCTGCTGGAATCGTCGCTCCAGGGCCGGATCCTTCTCGATGTGCTCGCGGTATTCGTCCAGGGTCGTTGCGCCGATCAGCCGCAGCTCACCGCGGGCCAGCATGGGCTTGAGCATGTTGCCGGCGTCCATGGAGCTCTCCCCCGTCGCGCCCGCGCCCACCACCGTGTGGAGCTCGTCGATGAAGGTGACGATCCGGCCCTCCGAATTCTTGATTTCCTCCAGGACAGCCTTGAGCCGCTCCTCGAACTCACCGCGGTATTTGGCGCCCGCGACCATGGAGGCGAGGTCCAGGGCGACGAGGGTCTTGCCGCGCAGGCTTTCGGGCACGTCGCCGGCCACGATCCGCTGGGCGAGTCCCTCGACGACGGCCGTCTTGCCCACGCCGGGCTCACCGATGATCACGGGGTTGTTCTTGGTGCGGCGGCTCAGCACCTGCATGACGCGCCTGATCTCCGTATCGCGCCCGATCACGGGGTCCAGTTTCCCCGCACGGGCCATGGCGGTCAGGTCCGATCCGAACTTCTCCAGCGCCTTGAAGGTGTTCTCCGGGTCCGGGTTGTCCGCCTTGCGGTTACCGCGGACGCCTGGCAGGGCGGCGAGCAGCGCCTCATGGGAGGCACCGGCGTCGCGCAGGAGCTTGCCGACGCCGTCGCTCCCGGCAGAAAGCCCCAGCAGCAGGTGCTCGGTGGACACGAAAGTGTCCCCGAGCCGCTCCGCCTCGTTCTGGGAGTTCTTGATGGCCTGCATGGCGCTCCGGGAGAGCTGGGCCTGCTGCACGGAACTGCCCGACGTGGCGGGGAGCGCCTTGATGGCGGTGCTCGCCTGGACGCTGACGGCATCAGGGTCCGTGCCCGTGGCGCGGAGAAGCGCGACGGCGACACCCTCCCGTTGGTCCATGAGCGCCTTGAGCAGGTGCGCTGGTTCGAGCTGCGGGTTCCCTGCCGTCGAGGCGTTCATGGCTGCTGCCGAAAGAGCCTCCTGGCTCTTGGTGGTGAATTTGGCGTCCAAAGGGAGCTCCTGCCGGAATGGTGCTGTTATCAGAGTTGAGTCTAACCCGCTCAACTCCGTCCTGACACGTTTGGGTCCATGTTTGCCCACGGCGAATCCACTGTCCAGTGCCGGACGGCCCCGGGCTTGCGGGACGGGCCGGCTGGCCGGGCCGGTTGGTCGGGCTGGTTGGCCGAGCTGGCGGGTCGGGCTGGCGGGTCGGGCTGGCGCGGACCGCGGGACATGCCCCCCGCTAGGCCTGGCCACTGGGCATAGTCCCGCCATGCCCATCGTCCGGGGCCTGGAGTGGACATGCCCCCCGGAATGAGCTCGGAAAAACGGACATGTCCCCTGCTACCCCCAATCGGTGGACACACCCCCGCGCACCACTGGACATGTCCCCCGCCACGCCCCGCCAGCGGATAAAATTACTTAACGTTGCTTAACGCTCGGGCGCTTACCTAATGTAACTGAGGTCACAGGGACAACGAGAGCGAAGGAGGACGGAGATGCGCAAGGACGCCACCAGCGTTGCCGCTGATCGCCCCGCTACGCCGGTATCCGCCGCTTCCGTTGCCCGGGCCGCAGGGGTTTCCTCAGCGGCGGTGTCCTACGTACTCAACGGCAAGGGCGGCGTTTCGCCGGAAACCCGACGCCACATCATCCATGTGGCGAACGAGCTGGGCTTCAGGCCCCGTAAGTCCTCGCAATCAACCGACCTGCAGCGGACCCGCGTGATCGGCCTGATCCTGCCGAATATCATCAACCCGATGTTTCCGCGCTGGGCCCAGGGCATCATTTCCGCCGCCGCCGAATCCGGCTACGAAGTGTTTGTCGCCACCACGCAGGACGATCCCGAAGTCCTCGCCCAGGTCACCGCGACGCTCGCTCACCGCAATGTGGACGGGATCATCCTGGCCGCGTCACTCCGGGATGACGCCACGGCCCTGCGTACCCTGCGGGCGGCCCGGATCCCGTATGTTTGCCTCTCGCGCCGCGCCGACTTCCTCGACTCGGACTTTGTCGGAATCGACGACGACGCCGCGGCAACGACACTGATGCAGCACATGCTGAGCCACGGTTTCACGGAGATCGCCACCGTGATCGGCCCTCGATTCTCCACCGCATCCCTGGCCCGCGAACAGGCCTTCGTTCGCACTGCCGCCGCGGCCGGCATCACCATCAGCGGTGACCGAAAAATCAGTACCCGGGTCAACAACGAGGGCGGCCGGCTGGCGGCCGAACGGCTATTCTCCAGCGGCAGGCCCCCGCAGGCCGTGGTGTGTGGCAGCGACGAACTGGCCATAGGCGTGATGGAATACGCACTGTCCAAGGGCTTGCGGATCCCGGAGGACGTGGCCGTCGCAGGCTGCGATGGACTGCCGCACAGCCGCTCCGGGCTGATCAACCTCACCAGCATTGTCCAGCCGCAGCAGGAAATGGCCCACGAGGCCTTCACTATGCTGCTCAAACGCATCGAAGCCCCGTCCAGCACCTACAACACCAAGGTGTGCCGGCACCGCCTGCATATCGGGCGGACCTGCGGCTGCACGCCGCCCGCCGGCTAGCCACACTCCATCACCTGCTCCCGGGCAGCCGCCCGGCCCCAATGAGGCTGCCCGGCCACCGGGCTGCCCACTGTTCCTGGCCACCAACCCTGACCCCAAATTCAAGGACGAAGACCCATGTCAGTTGTATCCGCACCAACGAAGATGCGCACACCGCAGGAAATTAACGGCGTGATTCTCCGCCGAGTCATGCCGCTCCTGATCGGCGCTTACATCATGGCTTTCCTGGACCGCACCAACATCGGCATGGCCAAGGACCGGTTGGAGATAGATCTCGGCCTCTCCGCCACCGCCTTCGGCATCGGTGCCGGGCTGTTCTTCCTGACCTACGCCCTGTCAGAGATCCCGTCCAACCTGATCATGCACAAGGTCGGCGCGCGCTTCTGGATCATGCGGATCATGATCACGTGGGGCATCATCTCCGCCTGCATGGCGTTCGTGCAGGGCGAATGGTCCTTCTACATCATGCGGATGCTGCTCGGCGTGGCCGAGGCCGGGCTCTTTCCCGGCGTCATGTACTTCCTGACGCAATGGTTTGTGGTCAAGGACCGCGCCAAGGCCAACGGCATGTTCCTGCTGGGCGTCTCCATCGCCAACATTGTCGGCGCACCGCTAGGCGGCCTGCTGCTGACCCTCGACGGCTTCGCGGGCCTGCACGGCTGGCAGTGGATGTTCATCATCGAAGGCCTGCCGGCCTGCGTCCTCGCCTACGTCGTCTGGAAGAAGCTTCCGGACCGGCCCACCAAGGCCACGTTCCTCACCGCCGAAGAAGCCACCGACCTCGAGGCCCGCATCGCTGCCGAAGAGAAGGCCGGCGCGGAAGCTTCCGGCAACCACCGCCTCCGCGATGTCCTGAAGGATAAGCAGATCCTCCTCGTGGTGGGCATCTACTTCACCCACCAGATCGCCGTCTACGCGCTGTCCTACTTCCTGCCCTCCATCATCGGCACCTACGGCAAGCTCAATCCACTGCAGATCGGCCTGCTCACGGCCATCCCGTGGATCTTCTCCGCTGCGGGTGCCCTCCTGGTCCCGCGTTTCGCCACCGACGGCCGGCGCTCCCGGATGCTCGTTACGGGAACGATGATCGGCATTATCGCCGGCTTCACCCTCGGCGCCGTCGGCGGCCCCTTGCTCGGCATGATCGGTTTCTGCCTCGCCGCCTTCAACTTCTTCGCTTTGCAGCCGATCCTCTTCACCTACCCAGCCACCCGGCTCACCGGTGCCGCCCTCGCCGGCGGCATCGCCTTCGTCAACACCATCGGCCTCTGCGGCGGCTTCCTCGGCCCGTACGTCATGGGCCTGATGCAGGACGCCACGGGCTCCAAACTCTCCGGGCTCTGGTTCATCGTCGGCATGTGCACCCTCGGCGCGCTCCTGTCGCTGTTGCTCAAGCGGGGCACGGAGAAGCCCCAGGGCATCCCGTCCGCGCACTGACGCAGCCGGTCCGCCGCTTTCCCTCAGCTACCCCAACCCAAGGATTAGTCATGGATTTCACCTCAAAAAGGGTCCTCGTCACCGCCGGTGCCAACGGCATCGGCCTGGCGATCGCCAACAAGTTCCAGGAACTCGGCGCCACCGTCTTCGTGACAGACATTGACCCCGACGCCGTCGAGAAGGCCCGCGTCAACGGCCTCGCCGCGGCCGTCAACGACGTCTCCGACGAGGAGCAGGTCCGCTGGCTCATGGCCACCGTCAAGGAAGAACTGGGCGGCCTGGACATCCTCGTGAACAACGCCGGCATCGCCGGGCCCACCGGCCCGCTGGAGACGCTGGACACGGCGTCCTGGAAAGCGACCTTCGACGTCAACATCCACGGCCAGTTCTTCTGTATCAAACACGCCCTGCCGATGCTGCGGCAGGGCCGGGACGCGTCGATCGTCAACCTCTCCTCGGCCGCCGGGCGGCTGGGAATGGCCGGGCGCAGCGCCTATTCGGCATCGAAGTGGGCCGTCGTCGGGCTGACCAAGACGCTCGCGATCGAACTCGGTCCGGACCGGATCCGCGTCAACGCCATCTGCCCCGGTGCCGTCAACGGGCCCCGGATCGACGCGGTCATCGCGGCCAAGGCCCGGATGCTGGACCTGCCGGAGGACCAGGTCTCCGGGCTCTATCTCAACCAGTCCTCGCTGGGACGGCTGATCGAGGCCGAGGACATCGCCAACATGGCGGCCTTCGCCGCCAGCGATCTGGCCCGCAACGTCAACGGCCAGGCGCTGGCCGTCGACGGCAACACCGAAAAACTCTACTGATCCAGCCCACCTAAGACCTGGCCTACCCAAGGAGACCTTCCCATGGCTGCTGCACGCAAAGTCATCATCACCAGCGCCGTTACCGGCGCCATCCACACCCCGTCCATGTCCCGGTACCTGCCGGTCTCCCCAAATGAGATCGCCGACGCCGCCATCGGCGCCGCCGAGGCAGGTGCCGCGATCGTGCACATGCACGCCCGCGATCCCAGGGACGGCCGGCCATCCCAGGACCCTGAGCACTTCGCCCCGATCCTGGACAAGCTCAAGCGCAACACCCACGCCGTCATCAACATCACCACCGGCGGCTCGCCCCACATGACGGTGGAGGAGCGTATGCAGCCGGCGGCGCTGTTCAAGCCGGAGCTCGCCTCGCTCAACATGGGGTCGATGAACTTCGGGCTCTACCCGATGCTTGAGCGCTTCAGCGAGTTCGGACACGACTGGGAGCGGGAGGGGCTCGAGAAGAGCCGCGACCTGGTTTTCAAGAACACCTTCCAGGACATCGAGACCATCCTCGGCATCGGCAATGCTAACGGTACGCGCTTCGAGTTCGAGTGCTACGACATCTCGCACCTGAACAACCTGGCCCACTTCCACGCCCGCGGCCTGGCCAAGGGGCCGCTGTTTGTGCAGTCAGTCTTCGGCCTGCTCGGCGGGATCGGCGCACACCCGGAGGACCTGATGCACATGCGCCGCACAGCCGACCGGCTGCTGGGCGGGGACTACGAATGGTCCATCCTGGGGGCCGGGAAGAACCAGATACCGCTGGCCACGATCGGCGCGGCCATGGGCTCCCACGTCCGGGTGGGCCTGGAGGATTCCCTCTGGATCGGCCCTGGCCAGCTGGCCACCTCCAACGCCGAGCAGGTCACGCGGATCCGTACCATCCTGGAAGCCCTCAACTTCGAGATCGCCACCCCGGATGAGGCGCGTCAGATGCTGCAGCTCAAGGGTCGGGACAAGGTAGGTTTCTGAACGCATGACCATCCTCGTAGCCCCGGACAGCTTCAAGGGGACCTTTACCGCGGCCGAAGTCTCGGCGCACATTGCCGCCGGGATCCGCTCGGCCGGCGGCACCGCCGTCGAACTGCCCGTGGCCGACGGCGGCGAGGGAACCTTCGAGGTGCTGGTCCGGGGCCTGGGACGCCCGGCCGCTGAGGATCAGCACTGTGGGGCCGTGGGGCGACGCCGTCGAGGCTGCGATCGGCCTGACCGACGACGGCACCGCCGTCGTCGAGCTGGCCTTTGCCAGCGGGCTTAACCTGCCTTCCGCCGGGCACCGGGATCCGATGACCGCCAGCACCTACGGCACCGGAGTTCTGATGGCGGAGGCCGCCCGGCTCGGAGCCCGCCGGCTGCTGGTCGCCGCCGGCGGGTCCGCCACGACCGACGGCGGCGCCGGCGCCATCGCCGCGATCGAGGAGCGCGGCGGCCTCAGCGGTGCGGAAGTTGTGATCCTCAGCGACGTCACCACCCGCTTTGCCGACGCCGCCCGAGTGTTCGGTCCGCAAAAGGGAGCCGGCGAGGCCGCGGTGGACGCGCTCACCCGCCGGCTCGAGCTGCTTGCCGGGCGCTTTGCCGTCCAATACGGCCGTGACCCCCGCCCGGTGGACCGGACCGGCGCGGCCGGCGGGTTCTCCGGCGGGATGTGGGCCCGCTACGGAGCCAGGCTGGTGTCCGGCGCGGACTATGTGCTGGACCTGCTGGATTTCGATGCGCAGCTCACCGCCTGCACGGCCGTGGTGGTCGGCGAGGGCCGGCTGGATTCCCAGACGGGTCAAGGGAAGATCATCGCCGCCGTCCTCGCCCGCTGTGGCACCAAGCCGGTGTACGCCGTCGTCGGCTCGGTGGACGCAGACCTGGGCGGCTACGCCGACAGCTTTGCCGGCATCATCGTCGCCGGTGACGCGGCTGCCATGGCGGCCGCGGGCGCGCAACTCGTGCGGACCACTGGACATGCCCCCCGATAACCCCTGTCAGCGGACATACCTCCCTCGCACCACTGGACATGTCCCCCGCCAGCCCCGGCCACCGGACATGATCCCCATATGCCCATTGCCTGGGGCAAGGACTGGACATGCCCCCCGGAATGGGCTCGGAAGACTGGACGGTGTCCGGTGCTGCCCCCTGGCCGCGCCCACACGCCGAACGCACCACTGGACATGTCCCCCGAGGCCCAAGGGCGGACACCGGACATGCCCCCCACTAGCTCTGGCCACTGGACATAACCCCAACATGCCCAATTCCTGCGCCAAGGACTGGACATGTCCCCACCTGGGCCCAGACGAGACCAGACCAGTGGACATGTCCCGCGCGTGGGACGTTCGCCTTCAAGAAAGCGATCCGGTGGTCGGCTCCCCCAAGGAGCCGATCACCGGATCGGGGATCTTCCGCCCGCAAAGCTTGTCACATGTTTGACAGATTTGTCACGCAACACTCGCGCGGTCGTAGGGAAGCGTGGGTAATCTGGGAACCATGGACCAACCGACGGCGCCGCGCGATACTCCAGCACGAAGTGTTTTCCTCGACAAGGAACACCCCGCGGCCTGGCGTGCGCTCAACGGGCTGGGCCTGAAAGCCAAAGAAGCCGCCGAGGAGGCAGGCCTGGACCGGACGCTGATTGAACTGTTGAACGTCCGCATCTCCCAGATCAACGGCTGCGCGTACTGCCTGGACCTGCACGTCGGCGATGCGGTGAAGAACGGCGAAACGGCCCAGCGCCTGGCCGTGCTTCCCGCCTGGCGTGACACCGCGCTGTTCACGGAGAAGGAACGCGCAGCGCTGACGCTCGCCGAAGCCGTTACGAATATCTCCGATGCCCACGCCCGGGAACGCGAAGGTTCCGCCGCCAGGAAGCACCTCACGGCCCAGGAATTCTCCGCCGTGAGCTGGCTCGTCATCACCATGAACGCGTTCAACCGGGTCTCCATCGTCAGCCAGCACCCGGTCCGCAGCACCCGCGAGTAACCCGCGAGTAGCCCGCTACGCCGGGTAGATGGCCACCGCGGCGGCCTTGACCACAAAGTAGACGTCCAGGCCGGGCGCCAGACCCAGGTCTGCCGAGGCCGCAGGCGTCACATCGGCGGACAGTTCCCCGGCCCGGACCCTGATCTGATCCCCGTGCGGCTCCAGATCCGTGATGGTCACAGGGTAGGAGTTCCGCGGGCTGCCGTGCGCCTCGTTCAGGAAAACGGACACGGCCGACGGCGGGAAGGCTGCCACTCCCGCCTGCCCTGCGGCGAGCGGGGCGTCGTGCTGGCCGGCGAACTCCAGGCCCTCCGTGGAACGAATCCCCGTTGAGGTCACGGTTCCGGATACCAGGTTGAGTCCCGCGAGTCCCGCGGCGAAGCTGCTGCGCGGCCGCCGGAGGACATCACGGGTGGGGCCTTCCTCGGTGATCCGGCCGCCCTCCATCACAACCACGCGGTCCGCCAGCATGTACGCGTCCAGCACGTCGTGGGTGACGATGATGGCCCGCCGGCCGACGAGGACCCGTTTGAGCAGCCGGCGCAGCAGCGGTGCGGCGTGGATGTCCAGGGCGGCCATCGGCTCATCCAGCAGCAGCACCTCAGGGTTGGCCGCGAGCGCACGGGCCACCGCCACGCGCTGGGCCTGCCCTCCGGAGAGCTCCGCGGGGCGTCGTGCCGCGAGGTCAGCAGCGTCGACCTCGGCGAGCCAGTGCCGGGCGGCCTCCCGCGCTTCGGCCTTGGGAACGCCCGCGCTCCGCGGCCCGAAAGCCACGTTCTCGAGCGCGCTCAGGTGCGGGAAAAGCAGGGCCTCCTGTGCCAACAGGGCCGTCCCGCGGCGGTGCGGAGCGGTCCAACGTCCTGGGCCGTTCGGCTGCAGGTCGAACAGGACCTTGCCGTCCACCTCGGCCCGGCCGGTGTCCGGGCGGAGCAGACCCGCAATCACCGAGAGCAGGGTGGATTTACCGGCCCCGTTCGGTCCGAGCACGGCCACTGTCTCCTCCGGTCCCAGGCTCACAGAGACCTCGAACCGCCGGGCGGCGACGGCGGCATCGACAGTGAATGTCATGAGCCCACCCGCTCCCCTGCGCCGGCGCTGCGGACCGCTGCATTCCTGGAACCTGGGCTGCCGGACCCGGCAGGTGCCGGGCGCCGGTAGGACAGCCCGACCACGATCACCGCCACCGCGACGAGCAGCAGGGAGAGCGCGACGGCGGCGTCGGCGTCGGTCTCCCGCTGCAGGTAGATCTCCAGCGGCAGGGTCCGGGTGACCCCCTGGAGGCTGCCGGCGAAGGTGAGGGTGGCGCCGAATTCGCCGAGGCTCCGCGCGAACGAGAGCACCGCGCCCGAGGCGAGCCCGGGAAGGACCAGCGGTACCGTGACGCGGCGCAGCACCGTGGTGGGGCGCGCGCCGAGCGTTGCGGCGACAGCCTCGTACCGGCTGCCGGCGGAGCGCAGGGCGCCCTCCAGGCTGACCACGAGGAACGGCAGGGCGACGAAGGTCTGGGCCAGCACGACCGCCGTGGTGGAGAACGCGATCTGGATTCCGGCCGCCTCGAGGCTCTTGCCCAGCAGGCCCTGCCGGCCGAAGGTGTAGAGCAAGGCGATGCCGCCCACCACCGGGGGCAGGACGAGCGGCAGCAGGACGAAGGAGCGCAGCAGCGATTGTCCGCGGAAGTGGCCGCGGGCCAGAACCAGCGCCAGCGGCACCCCGAGCAGCACGCACAGCACGGTGCTCGCGGCCGCGGTGCGGAGGCTGAGCCCCAGGGCGGTGAGGGACGCCTCCGAGGTGACCAGCGGGATGAACTGGGGCCAGTTGACCTTGGCCACCATGGCCGCGAGGGGCAGGAGCACGAACAGCGCCCCGACGGCGGCCACGGCCATGACCCAGCGCGGAATCCCGCTGTAGGCGCTGACGGTCCGGTGGTCCATTCGCAGGCTACGGGGTGCCGAAGCCGGCATCGCCGAGGACCTTCTTGCCCTCGGGACCGGTGACCGTCGCGATGAAGGCGGCCGCGAGCTCCTTGTTCCTGCTGGTCCGTACCGCGGCGATCGGGTAGGTGTTCACGGCCGTGGCCGCCTCGGGGAAGGGGACTTCCCTCACCTTGTCCCCCGCGGCCTTGACGTCCGTGACGTAGACCAGCCCGGCGTCGGCCTCTCCCGAGGTGACCTTGCCCAGGACATCGGTGACGGACGATTCCTCGCTGATCGGCTTCAGGGTGATTCCGGTTTCCTTTTCGGCCGTCTTTGTGGCCGCGCCGCAGGGCACCTGGCTCGCGCAGATGACGACCTTGACCCCCGGTCTGGCCAGGTCCGCAAAGGAGCTGACCGACGCCGGGTTGGCCGGGGGCACGGCAATGGCCAGCATATTGGTGGCGAAATCCTCGGGCGCCCCTTCCACGAGAGATGCGTCGGAGAGCTTGGCCATGTTCTTGGCATCGGCGGAGGCAAACACATCCGCCGGCGCCCCCTGGGTGAGCTGGGCGGCCAGGTCGGATGAACCTGCGAAGCTGAACGTTATTTTGGTTCCCGGATTCTTGGCCTCAAACGCGGCGGCGATCGCTGTAAAGGGTGCTTTGAGTGAGGCCGCCGCGAAGACGGTGAGGGTCTTGCCGGCGCCGCCGTCTCCGGCGGGTGCCGCGCAGCCCGCGAGCACCGCTGCCAGGGACACCGCCAGCAGCAGGGCGGCAGCTTTCATGGCGCGCCTCAAATGACTCCCTTGCCTTTCGGCGTCTCGATGATCACCGTGGTGGCCTTGACGACGGCGGTCGCGACCGATCCGAGCTCCAGTCCCAGCTCCCGCACAGCCTCGCTGCTCATCAGGGACACAACCCGGAAGGGCCCACACTGCAGCTCCACCTGGGCCATCACGGTGTCCGCGGTGATGGCCGTGACCAGCCCGACGAAGCGGTTCCGGGCGGAGCTGCCCACCCGGGCCGGATCATCCGGCAGCTGTGCCTGCTCCCGCGCAAGCTGTGCGAGCTCCAGCCCGTCCACGGCGAGCCGCCCGGCGTCGTCCTTCAGAGGCGTCAGGCTTCCGTTCTCGGTCCAGCGCCGGATGGTGTCATCGCTGACGCCCAGGAACCGGGCCGCCTCGGAAACGCGAATATTAGGCATGATCCAACTCTAACCCGCAAATGCGGATTCAGGGCATCTAATTATCCGCAGATTCGAGCCGCGGCATCGCGACTTCGGGGCTGTCGTCTTCTTGGCCGGTGACGCGCTCCACCGTGCCCGTGAGACGGTTGCTGGGTAACCACTTGACCATCCGACACGGGAGAAACAACAGCATGGGCAGTCCGGAACAGACAACCCCCTGGACCGACAGCCTCGGCCGCGCCAGCATCAGGACCGCACAGGTCCTGATGCTGCTGGTCCTGGCTACGGTGGCAGCGTATGCACTGATCCAGGTGCGGCTCGTCGTGATTCCGGCGGTGCTGGCGCTGATCCTTGCCGCCGCGATCGCACCCTTTGTGCACTGGCTGCGCCGCAAGGGGTGGCCAGGCACTGTCGCAACCACATTCTCCTTCCTCATCCTCCTGCTGGCTTTCGGCGGCCTCATCACCGGCATCGTTTTCGCCGTCATGGGCCAGGCGGGCGAACTTGCCAGCAAGGCCACCGAGGGCTTCGACAAGGTCCACGCGTTCGTGCGCAACGGGCCCATCCCGGTTGACGACCAGCAGATCCAGCAGGCGAGGGACGCCTTCGTCGACTTCGCCACGAGCAGCACCGTGGGCGCCGGCGCCATCACCGGGCTGAGCGCCGCCGGAAACTTCGTCACCGGCGCCCTGCTCATGGCCGTCATCCTGTTCTTCTTCCTCAAGGACGGCGAGCGCATCTGGGCCTTTGTGCTGCGCGCGTTCAAGGGCGAGCGTCTCGTCAAGGCACGTCGGGTGGGGCAGAAGAGCCTCACCGTGCTCGGCGGCTACGTGCGGGGCACCGCCATCGTGGCGTTGGTGGACTCATTCTTCATCGGCCTGGCCCTGCTCGTCATGGGTGTACCCCTGGCCCTCCCGCTGGCCGCGATCGTCTTCATCGGCGCCTTCATCCCGCTGATCGGCGCCACACTGGCGGGCGTCCTCGCAGCCCTCGTGGCATTGGTCGCAAACGGTCCGGTCGCTGCACTCATCGTCGTCATTGTGGTGATCGCCGTCAATCAGCTCGAGGGGAACTTCCTGCAGCCCGTCGTCATGGGCCAGGCGCTCAACGTGCACGCCCTCGTCATCCTGCTGGCCCTCACGGCCGGAACCATCCTGGCCGGGATCATAGGGGCCATCCTGTCCGTGCCCCTGGTGGCGGTCGGCTGGGCAGCGATCAAGGCCTGGAATTCCGGCGGTGCCGAGCACTTCACGCCCGAGGCCATCGAGCAGGCAGAGCACGAGACGCGGCTCAATGAAAAAGGCCAGGGCCTGCGCAGCCGGCCGCACCGTCAGCGGCCGGCAGCCGCCGCCGGCTCCGGCTCCGGTACCGGGCAGGACTAAGCCGCCCGCACTAGACTTCCCCCATGGCCGTCTACCTGGATCCCCCGCTCTGGCCTGCCCATGGAACCCACTTCTCGCACCTGATCTCGGACACCTCCCTCGAGGAACTGCACGCCTTCGCGGCGGCGGCCGGCATCCCGGAACGGGCCTTCGACGGCGACCACTACGACGTCGCCGAGGCCCGGTACGGCGCCCTCGTGGCGGCCGGGGCCGTCCCGGTGGAGGGGCGGATCCTGGTCCGCAAGCTGATCGCCAGCGGCCTGCGGATCCCGGCCCGCCGGAGGAGCGGCTCCCTGAAACTCCCGCTGCTCAACCGCTGGAACGAGGTCCTCCCGGACCACGATGCGCTCTTCCTTGACCTCCTGGACCGCTGGGGTGAGGAGCACCGCCGGTACCACGGCCGCACCCACCTCCTGGCCGTCCTGGAGGCCTTGGATCTGCTGACGGAGCCCGCCGCCCCACCCCGCACCGTGCTACTGGCCGCCTGGTTCCACGACGCCGTCTACCGCGGCATCGCCGGCCAGGACGAGGAGGAGTCCGCCCGGCTGGCCGAGGACCGGCTCCGGCAGGCGGGGCTGCCTGACGGCGAGGCGGAGGAGGTGGCCCGCCTGGTGAGGATGACGGCGGACCACTGCCCGGACCCCGGGGACGACGCCGCCGCCCTGCTCAGCGACGCGGACCTCTCCGTTCTCGGCGGGGAACCGGCAGCCTACGCCCGCTATCTGGCCGCCGTCCGGCAGGATTTTGCGCACATCGGCGACGACGACTTCGCCGCCGGGCGCGCCGCCGTCGTCCGCCAGCTTCTGCAACTCGATCCGCTCTTCCACACGAACCGGGCCCGCGAGCTCTGGCTGAAGGCGGCGCACCGGAACCTGCAGGGCGAACTCGTGTGAGCGGTCCGTAGCCGGCGCCGGCAGCTGCCGGCAGCGCTGGTGCGGCACTTGGCTCGGCAGGTCAAGCTGTCAACTTAGCAGCCGTCCCGTTCACGGATTTGAGGTCGATAGGGGTCCGGTCTACCTGGCCATCGCCAAGCTGGGTATCTTGGCGTATGTTGGCGTTACGGGGGCTCTATTCGCAGATACCTGTCGGGCGGGGCTCAAGAATTTACTGTCAGCATGGGGGATTTAGGAAGTGGGGATTAGATGTCTCACGCAATTCCCTCGGGGGCCAGTCCACGTCTCTACAACGAGGACCTCGCGCCGGCCGAACATCGTACGTGGGGTTTTTACTCCCTGTTCGCGATGTGGATGTCCGACATCCACTCACTTGGCGGTTACACCTTCGCCGCTGGCCTCTTCGCGCTGGGCCTGGGCGCCTGGCAGGTATTCCTCGCACTGGTAGTGGGGATCATCCTCGTCTTTTTCCTGATGAACCTCTCCGGCTACGCCGGCCAGAAGACAGGCGTTCCCTACCCGGTGCTCGCGCGGGTCTCGTTTGGAACGTTCGGCGCCAACCTGCCGGCACTGCTTCGTGCCCTCGTGGCAATCGCCTGGTACGGCATCCAGACCTGGCTCGCCTCCCGCGCCGTCATCATCATCGCCCTGAAGATCTGGCCCGAGCTCAAGGGTCTGACGGAGAACAACTTCCTCGGCGAATCCACCCTTGGCTGGCTGGCCTTCCTGCTGATGTGGTCGCTCCAGCTCCTGCTGCTTCGAAACGGCATGGAGACGATCAGGAGGTTCCAGGACTGGGCCGGCCCGGCCGTCTGGGTGGTGATGGCCCTGCTGGTCGTCTACATCCTGATCAACGCGGGCTGGAACATTTCCTTCGACTTGCCCGGCGGACAGGCGGAATGGGGCGTCACCCATGCCTTCTTTGCCGCCATAGCGCTGACGGTGACGTACTTCTCCACCCTGATGCTCAACTTCTGCGACTTCTCCCGCTTCGCGCCATCCCGCAAAGCGGTGCGCACGGCGAACGTGTGGGGGCTGCCGGTGAACTTCATTGCCTTCTCCGTGGTCTCCGTCGTCGTCACCGCCGGAACATTCAAGGTCTACGGGGAGCACATCTACGACCCGGTCGAGATCGTAGGGCGGATAGACAGCATCTGGGCGCTTCTGCTCGGGGCGGTCACTTTCGCTGTCGCAACGCTGGGCATCAATGTCGTGGCGAACTTCGTCTCGCCAGCCTACGACCTCGCGAACGTCTGGCCCTCGAAGATCGACTTCAAACGCGGTGGCCTGATCGCCGCAACGATCGCGCTCGTCATCACGCCCTGGAACCTGTTCAACAGTCCCGTCGTGATCAACCTTTTCCTCGGAGGGCTCGGGGCACTGCTCGGGCCGCTCTTCGGGATCATCATGACCGACTACTACGTGCTCCGCAAGCAGCGCGTGCTGGTTCGAGACCTGTTCAGGGAACAGGGGTACTACACGTATACGCGCGGCTGGAATCCCAAGGCCGTCATCTCGTTCCTCGTCTCGGCCGTCCCGGCAGTAATCTTCGCGCTCGGTCCACTATTTGCCGCCCTCTCTGCCTTCTCGTGGTTCATCGGAGCAATCCTGGCGGCCGCGGTGCATTACTTCATCTCGCGCAATGACACGACCCTGGCCGAATCGATCGCGGCCGCGGCCGCGGAAGAAGCTGAGCCGGGTGCGGCATGGACGCAGGTTCCGGCGTAAGGCGCACGCCTTCACCGAGAGGAACATTACCCACGGGTCAGCCTCGTGGCGACGGAAATAGTTCACTTTCCACGCGGAGACTGAAAAGGCCGCCGCTCGTCTAAGGACTCATTTCTTTCCCCGCGAATCCGGCCGTTCGCTCTCCGCTCGGTTTGCTCCTGTCTTGGTTTGCTCTTGTCAGGACCGTCGCCGGGCTGCCGAAGGCTGACCCGGGACTTTGGACCCCTGGCGTGCCTTAGATTCCGCCGCGGCGGAGGAGGTTGCCGGTGGGGGTGTGGTCGTTGATCAGGGTGCCGCGGAGGTAGGTTTTGCGGACCACGCCGGAGAGGGCCTTGCCGTCGTAGGGGGTGATGGGGTTTTTGTGCTTGAGTTTGGTGACGTCAACGACGTAGGCCTGGTCGGGGGCGAAGACGGAGAAATCGGCGTCGTAGCCGAGCGCGAGCTGGCCCTTGTTGGTCAGGCGGGCCAGTTCTGCAGGTTTGGCGGCCATCCAGGACAGGACCTGTTCCAGGGTGATGCCGCGGTGCCGGGCCTCGGTCCAGATCAGGGACAGGCCCAGCTGGAGCGAGGACACCCCGCCCCAGGCGACGGCGAAGTCGCCGTTTTCCAGGTCCTTCAGATCCAGGGTGGACGGGGAGTGGTCCGAGACGATGCAGTCGATGGTGCCCTCCTGCAGGCCCTTCCAGAGCAGTTCCCGGTTGGAGGCCTCGCGGATCGGCGGGCAGCACTTGTAGGCGGTGGCGCCGTTGGGGATTTCCTCGGCCATCAGGGTGAGGTAGTGCGGGCAGGTCTCCACGGTGAGGTGGACGCCGTCGCGCTTGGCCGTGGCGATCATGGGCAGGGCGTCCGAGGAGGAGAGGTGCAGGATGTGGGCGCGGGCGCCGGTCCAGCGGGCCCGTTCGATGACCTCGGCGATGGCCTTGTTCTCGGCCCCGCGCGGGCGGGAGGCCAGGAACTTCCCGTACTGGTCGCCCTCGGCGGACGGTGCGTGGTCGATCGCGTGGGAGTCCTCGGCGTGGACGATCATAAGCGAATCGAAGGACTTCAGCGCGGCCATGTCCTCCTCCATCTCGTCCGCCTCCAGGTGCGGGAACTCGTCCACGCCGGAGTGCAGCAGGAAGCACTTGAACCCGAACACGCCCTCGTCGTGCAGGGGGCGCAGGTCCGCCTGGTTTCCCGGGATGGCGCCGCCCCAGAAGCCGACGTCCACGAACGCCTGGTCCGCGGCGACTTCCCGCTTGAGTTTGAGGTTTGCCACCGTGGTGGTGGGCGGGACGCTGTTCAGCGGCATGTCGATGATGGTGGTCACCCCGCCGGCCGCGGCGGCCCGGGTCGCGGAGGCGAACCCCTCCCACTCGGTCCGGCCGGGCTCGTTGACATGGACATGGGTGTCCACCAGCCCGGGGATCAGGGTCTCGTCATCGGCCAGCTCAATGGTCTCGGCCCCGGCCAGGCCGTTGCCCAGCGGCTCGATCGCCACGATCTTCCCGCCCCGGACCCCGACCTCCCGCGCCGCGATCCCGGCAGTCGTCAGGATGTGCCGGCCCCGGATGACCAGGTCATAGTCTGGTTTGGACGATTCACTCATTGATTTTTCCTCTGCACTTCTGGTCGTTGGGTTGTCTGGGTCCAAGGGAAGATCCCCTGCGGGAGATTTTTCTACCGGCCACCGGTTCGGGCTTCAGCGCCGCCGGTCGTCGGAGCGGAAGAAAAGGGCCATCCGGTGACTACCTTGGGGCGGGGCGGGGCGAAGGTGCGGATTTTCGATGTGCTCAGCCCCAGGCGGACGAGCGACTCGGCGATCGTCACGGCGGCTGCGACGCCGTCGACGACGGGGACGCCCAGACGTGTGCGGATTTGCTCGTCGAGTCCGGACATACCGCCGCACCCCAGGACGATGACCTCTGCCTTATCGTGCTCGACGGCGCGTTGGGCCTGGTCCAGGATTGCCTCGACGGCACGCCCGGGGAACTCCTCAAGTTCCAGGACACCGAGGCCACTGGCCCGGACCGACGCGCAGCGGGCATCCAGTCCGGCGAGTTTGAGCCGGTCCTCAATGAGCGGAACCGTGCGGTCCAAGGTGGTGACTACCGAATACTTGTGACCGAGGAACATGGCGGTGCTCGCTGCCGCTTCGGTGATGTCGATGACCGGCACGTCAAGGAGTTCCTGGAGTCCTTCCCTGCCATGCTCGCCGTAGCCGGCCTGAATGACGGCATCGAACGGTTCAGGATAGGCGAGGACAACGTCCATGACGGCAATGGCCGCCAGATAGCTTTCGAAGTTACCCTCACACGAATCCGCACCGAATCGCGGCGTGAGACCTATGATCTCTGTCCCGGCTGCGGCTGCCGCGCGGGCCTGTGCAGCGATTGATTCTGTCATGGAAACAGTGGTGTTGACGTTGGCGACGAGGATGCGCATGATGCCTTTCGGGTTCTGTGGTGCTGTGGTGCGGGGGTGACGGCCGGTCCGCCGTGCCGCGGCGGACCGGCCAGGATGATACGAGGGTCAGTGCAGGCTGGGGACGGCGATGGGCTCCCCGGAGACGTCGTGGAATTCCCGGTTGCGGTCCGCGACGATGAAATACGCGAGGGCTCCGATTCCGGCGCCGATGAACCAGGAGAAGGCCGCGACCGGCTGCAGTGCCGGGATGAACGCAATGAGGAGTGAAATGAGCGCGGCCGGGATAAACGCCGCCACCGCCCTCATATTGACGCCCTTGCTGTAGAAGTAGGACCCCTGGCTGACTTCGGTGTAAAGCTCCGGGACGTTGATCCGGGTGCGCCGGATGAGCCAGTAATCGGCCATGATGACACCGAACAGCGGGCCGAGCAGTGCGCCCAGGCCCCCGAGGAAGTAGACGATGACCGCCGGGTTGTTGTAAAGGTTCCAGGGCAGGATCACCAGCCCGATGATCGCGCTGAGCAGGCTGGCGCGGCGGAAGTCGAGCCGTTTGGGCATGAGGTTGGTCAGTGCGTAGATCGGCGCGACGAAGTTCGCCATCAGGTTCACCGCGATGGTCAGAACCAGGAGAGCCAGCGCTGCCGCCACCAGGAGGAAGGTGTTCGGGATCGACTGGACGATATCCGACGGGCTGCCGATCACGACGCCGTTGATTTTGAACTGGGCCCCGGTGATAACGACGACGATCAGGCCAAAGAAGAGCATGTTGACCGGGATTCCCCAGAAATTGCCCTTGATGATGGATTTGCGGGTCGTCGAGGAGCGGGTGAAGTCGCAGAAGTTCAGGACAAACGTGGCGTAGATGGAGACCCAGAGCGCGCCACCGGCGAAGATCTCCCGCCACATCTCGCCCCCGGTCAGGGCATCCTTAGTCGAGAGCGCAATGGAACCTCCGGCCTGCAGGAACATCCACGCGGCCAGCGCGGCCATCGTGACGAGGATGATCGGCCCGGCGAAAGCCTCGTACTTGCGGATCATGTCCATCCCGTACCGGACGATGATGACCTGCACGATCCACAGGGACAGGAACGATACCCAGCCAAGGGTCGAAAGTCCGAGAATGGAATCCTTGTCGAGATCCGCGAGGCCGGGCGACAGGGCAATTAGCAAGACGCGGAGCACCAGGGATGCCAGATAGGTCTGGATTCCGAACCAGGCTATCGCGACGCCGCCACGGATGAGGGCCGGGATCTGCGCGCCATGAATTCCGAACGCGATGCGGCTCATGACGGGGAACGGGACGCCAGTCTTATGGCCCATGAATCCCGACAGTGTCAGCAAAAGGAACAGGAGGACCGCGCCGACTCCCAAGGCGAGCAGGATCTGCCACGCACCGAGGCCGAGTGCGAACATGCCGATGGCGAACCCGTAGTTACCCAAGCTGTGCACATCGTTGGCCCAGAGCGTGAAGATGCTGTAGGCCGTCCATCGGCGTCCCTTCATCAGGGTGGGCGCGAGGTCCTGATTATAAAGCCGCGTACTCGTTGGTGAGAGGACCAGGTCCTCTGCGGTGGGGGGCTCATCGAAGCTAGGCTGGGGACGTTCGTGATGCCCGTCAATGGTTGGCGCTATGGCCGGCGATGCTGACATGGAGTGACCTCTCGGGGGAACCATAAGTAAGGGGCCTGCGGAAGCGCAGGCGGGTCGAGGATGCGGCTGCTGACCGTTTCCTCCGTCCCTGGCGGCCAGGGAACGCACGCCGCGGGCCGGAGCAGCCCGACGGCGTGATGGGACGACGCAACGATGGTGACGGCGGTGTTCTCGTCAGATCAGGTCCTCGGGTGTGGCGATCTGCCCCGAGGAACAACTGGTTTCGCCGCGGGGACCGGTGGTGGCGAACCCGCACGGCGGCTCGGGACCCTTCAGAGTGGGTCGAACATTTCCGAGAACGAGAAGGGTTTGCAGCAAGATCCTGACCAATCATTTGTCTCGGGCCACTCTTCTTTGAGGGACACAACAAATGTAAGCCGGATCACAGCATTCCACAAGGGGGGAATCTATTTCCACAATGTGGAATTGTCTATACCTACGTGGGCGTAGCGGATGGCAGCGACCCCCGGATGTGGCGTCAGAGCACTGGGCATCCGGCGGTCGTGTTCGCCGTGACAGGCCGGCAGCTGGGCATGCCGCGCCGGGAGCTGATCGACGCCGGCTCGGTCTCGGTGCAGTTCACCAGCGACGAGAAGCTGGAACCGGTTGCCGGGCGACTGGCCGGTGCGGGCTTTGAGCCTTCCGTCATCATTGACGAAACATTCGGCCGCTACGTCACCGTTTCGGACCCTGACGGCTACCTCCTGCAGGTCAACGAGGCACACGAAAAACTGCGGGGCATCCCCTACGAGACGCGTGAGTCCGCGGCGCTGAAGCAGTAGCCTCGAATTGGCAGAACAGGCGCCGTGCCCCGGCTATCAGTCCCTCGGCCGGAGATGCTCGGCCAGACGGTCGAACGACTCCCGCCAGCCGACGCCGTTGCTGTCACGGTTGTCCGGGGTGTCGAACGGGCCTTGCCTGAAGGTCATCCGGGTGCCGCCGTCGATCTCCTCCAGTTCGAACGTCACCTCGGTTTCGAAGCCGCGGGTGCCGTCCTGTTTGTCCCAGGCATGGGTGAACACAAAGAGGTTCGGCGGCTCGATGTCGGTGTGGACGCCGCTCCACCAATACTCCTGCCCCGTGCTGTCCTGGATCATGCAGGCCCGGTAGAGGCCGCCGATTTCCAGATCCGCGTCGATGCTCTCGCGCGGGGTGTG
The DNA here is from genome assembly GCF_054059215.1 of Arthrobacter sp. UYCu723. Lineage (NCBI taxonomy): Bacteria > Bacillati > Actinomycetota > Actinomycetes > Micrococcales > Micrococcaceae > Arthrobacter > Arthrobacter sp. UYCu723. The sequence continues at coordinate 2,145,632 of NZ_JBSSBW010000001.1, read as the reverse complement.
GAAGCCGCGGGGCCCCCACCAGGCAGGAGCCTGGTCCGGATCCGTCAAGGCCGACCACACCCTGCCGAGCGGAACCTGGAATTCGCGGGTGACGACCAGCATCAGGTCGTCCGACAGTGCCGCCGACCCAGGTCCTTCATGGTCAGGGACTGCCGCTTCAGCGGTGACATGTTCAGACATTGCGGTCTTCCTCCTTCTCGGCCTAGCGATAGGCCTTGCTGTAAGCCGCCACGAACGGCCGGTCGCTCGGGACTATCTGCTTGCCCAGCGGCATGAGGGACACCGGGATGAGCTTGAGGTTGGCGATGGCCAGCGGGATCCCGATGATGGTGATGGCCATGGCGAAGGCCGTGACCACATGCCCGATCGCGATCCAGATGCCCGCCACGAGCAGCCAGATCACGTTGCCGAGCAGCGAGAATACGCCGGTGCCGCCAGGCCGGTCCACCACGGTGCGGCCGAAGGGCCAGAGCGCGTAGGAGGCGATCCGGAAAGAGGCGAGCCCCCAGGGAATGGTGACGACTAGCAGGCAGCATACGATCCCGGCCACGAAATAGCCGATCGCCAGCCAGAGCCCGCCGAAGAGCAGCCAGATGATGTTGAGCAATGTCTTCATGGCTCCATTCTCTCCCGCCCGGCGCAGATCAGGCCTAGGGGTTGGCCCTGAAAAATCCCTGACGTGGCTCGCCGGGACACCGGCCCGGGCCCGCGCGCTTTGAGATCACCGGGATCCGCACAATACTTGAACAATGCCTGCACTCCTGAAGCTTGCCCTGATCGTCGCCGTCGTCCTGCTGGGCGTGGGCCTGGCTGTGAAAGCCGTGCAGTTCCTGCTTTACGTGGGTCTGCTGATCCTGGTGGCCGCCGGCATTGCGTTCTTCCTGCGCCGCATGCGCAGCACACGTTGACGCTGCGGGCCCGGCCTGTCGGATGACCACGGTCGGGGGCGCTTTCGGCCCGATTCTGGAAGTCATGACGTGGGTGGGGTTCGTCCTGGGCCTGCCGTTGCTCGCCTGGGGCTGGATCGCCATACGGAGACACTGCCAGTGGACCCAAACCACAGCCCAGGTGTTCAGCGCCGGAGGCTTCAAGGGGTACCACTGGACGGACCACCAGAACGCCGATCACCGCTCCCTGCTTCCCGACGCCGAATCGCCCGGGCTGGCGGACGGGGCCGACGTCGTGCTTTATTACGATGTATGTCACCCCTCGCGGTGGGGGCTGGCACCGCCCAAACCGGACAACCCGGCATGGACCCTCGGATGGGTCCTCACCGGGGTCGGTGCCATTTCCACTGCCCTGGGTTTTGTGTTGCTCTTCCTCTGAGACCAGCTAGGGCTGCTTCACCATGGCGGCCTCGACAGTGATCTTGACCTTGTCGCTGACCAGCAGTCCGCCCGCTTCGAGGGCGGCATTCCAGGTCAACCCGAATGCCTTGCGGCTGATTTCCGCCTCGGCGCTGAACCCTGCCCGGGTAGCACCGAACGGATCCACCGCGACGCCGGTGAACTCGACCTCCAGGTCCACCGGTTTGGTGACATCGCGGATCGAGAGGTCGCCGGTCAGGACGTAGTCCTCGCCGTCGCCCCTGATGGCGGTGGCCCGGAACGTCATCTCCGGGTACTTTTCGACGTCGAAGAAGTCGGGTCCGCGGACGTGGGCGTCACGGTTGGCGTCGCCGGAGTCGAAGCTGGCGGTTTTGATGCTGGCGTGCAGGCTGGCATCCGCCAGGGAGTCCCTGACCCGGGCCTCCGCTGAGGACTCGTTGAAGCGGCCGCGGACCTTGCTGATGCCGGCATGGCGGACGCTGAATCCGACCTCGCTGTGGGACATGTCCAGCGTCCAGACGCCGGGGGTCAAACCTTCGGGCAGAGTCACAACGGTCTCCTTCGAGAGGGTGGCGGGCCGGACCCGCCGGGTCATCGGGGTACTCCCCCAAGGAGAATGCTAACGAGGTAGCCGTCCCCCGGCTAGGGAGCGACCCGACGGCGTGACGCCAGGAGCCCCGGTCCCTTCGGGGGGCCAGGCGCAATGGCATCTGGTCTTCGATCCCGCGCAGCGTTAGTCTGGCCTGTAAAATTACCTAGCTTTCATAGAAGCCTGATCCACCCAATCATGTGAGGGGCATCGTGGCCGGATCGCTGCGCAAACGCGCTGACTTCAAACTTGCGGCTGGGCTTCTGGCCTTGGGCCTGCTTTTGGCCGCGTGCCAGTCCGGACCGCCGGAGCCTCCACGGCCGTCCCCCTCGGGCTCACCGGAGCCCTCACCCCCGGTTTCGTCGGAGCCGTCCCGGTCCCAGCAGTCCCCGCAGTCCCCGGCTGGCACCGTGCATTTCACAGCCCAGGGGGATATGGGTGTGGGCTCGGGAGCCAAGAAGGTGCTCGACGTCGTCGCGGGCCTCAAGCCTCAGCTGAATCTTGCCCTCGGGGACTTCTCATATAAGGCCGGAATCGAAAAGCAATTCTGCGATATGGTCACGGGCAAACTGGGCACCGAATTTCCTTACCAGCTCGTGACCGGAAACCATGAGAGCGACGGCCACGAAGGAGACATCGAAAATTTCGTCCGCTGCCTCCCCAATAAACTGCCCGGGATGCAGGGCGAATACGGGACGCAGTGGTACGCGGACGTCCCGGAGAATGATCCCGTTGTCCGTTTCGTGATGGTCTCCCCCGGCATCGATTTCCGGGATGGGCCGCTCGACTACTCGAGGGGCAGCGAGCGGTGGCGCTGGACCACCGACGCCCTCGACGGGGCAAAGTCGCAAGGCATCCCTTGGACAGTTGTCGGCATGCACGTCCCCTGCTTCAGCGTGGGCAAATATGACTGCCAGGCCGGCGAGGAATTAACCAATATGCTGATCGAGAAGAAAGTCGACCTGGTGCTGAGCGGCCACGACCACGTCTATCAGCGGACACATCAGCTGGGTCCGGGCTCCAACTGCCCGGGCCTCAAGGCGGCTGCCTTCTCCAATGGCTGCCTGACCGACTCGGACAGCAGCATGGTGCAGGGCGCGGGGACCGTGTTCGCCACCATCGGGGTCGGCGGGGTAGGGCTCTACGACGTCAACAGCAAGGATGTGGAAGCCGGCTATTTTGCGACGTGGTCGGGCAGGAACCGGAACCCCTCCTTGGGCACACTTGACGTCGCGGCGACAACCGGAGACTTGACCGCCAGGTTCGTTCCCGCCGAGGGCTACAGCCTCACGGACTCTTTCAGGATCCAGCGAAAATAGTGCGGTGCGTGTTCGACGCCGGAAGCCCTGAGGACGCCGCCGCCGACTCAAACCGTCACAGGTGGATGCCCGTGCGGGCCTTGTGGGCCTCTAGGCCGGTACCCACATGCTGATCCAGTCCAGATAGACGTGACCCTGGGTTTCGGGAGCAGGACAGATGGGCAGGCAGGACTCGGTCTGCAGGATAAAGTGCATTGGCGTCGAGGGTGCGGCAATGGTACTCGCACCGAGGGATCGCCCGTCGAGAAAAAACTCAACCCGTCCCGGGCTCCACTCCATGGTGGCGACATGCCACGAGCTGACGGACTGGTCCGAGTCAAACTTTTCGAAGGCGTCGGCACCGGACCTTTCAAAATGCGCTGCACCGTAAATAATCTGGGCGAGATCCCCCTCAGGAAAGTCGATCTCACCATCCCTCGGCCAGATGCCGCTGTCCGGCCAAAGGAGCCACGCCGTCTTGAATCCGGGCATCGGATCAGCCCTGTAGCGCACGGAGTACCGCCCGTACAGGAGGCTGTTGGCACGTGGCGGGTTAGCGCTGGAGTTTGGAATTTTTGGCGTGGGCGCCGCCCCCATGGAGATCCCGTTTTCCGAGCGCAGGAACCAGTCCAAGGCGCCGTTTTGAACGCTGAGCACCTTCGACGGGTAGTAGCCGGATTTGCCGCCATTGGCTTGTCCTGCCGTGTCCGGCGTCCCGTCCTTGTAGCCCGCGCTCCACCGCTCCTGGTAGAGGGGGCCCGGGAAGGCGCCCAGCGGGACGTCGCCGGCGGAGAAATCCTCCACGAAAACATTTTTCCACCCGGGCAGATCGCCGCTCTGTGCCAGATCAGTTGTCCGGATCGGGGTAGGGGTCGGGGTAGGGGTGGATCTGAGGGCTGAACCGGGCTCGGCGCTGAAGGGCCGCTCGACCCTGGGGGCCGGCTCGGCCCCGCAACCCAGTAGAACAAGGACGACAGCGGGAACGAGCATTATCCGGGAGTTGCGGAGGCGCCGGGTACTGCTCCGGGCAGCGCCCCCTTGAACGGGTGTCCGCATGCGGTCAGTCTTGCATGTACGGAGCCGGGCAATCAACTGATTTTGTCAAGTATCCGGTGTCCTGCCCCGGTCCACGAGGGTCAAGAGTTCGAGAAGTAGAAACTTCAACTAAACCCAAGGTTTCCGAAAGGTGCCGGGACCAGTATTTATCAGGGGGAAATTTACTTAATTGCCTACAACCCACCGGCGAAATAGCTGGGCTCTCGGGTCCATGCGCAGGGGGAAGCAGTGGTTTGGGGCAGCAGACAACGTCATTGAGTGGTGAGGCTGATGTCCATCCCAAATCTCAAACCCAAGTTGCGCCCCCAAACGACGCCGCCCCAGTCTGGCCCATCAGTAAGCGTGGTGATTCCCACCCTCAATGAGGCCATGAATCTTCCCTGGGTGCTTCGCCGGATGCCCACGTATGTCGACGAAGTTGTGATCGTCGACGGCCGTTCCCTGGACAGTACCGTAGACGTCGCCCGGGCGCTCCGTCTGGACGTCGTCGTTGTTGCCGAGCCCCGCGCCGGCAAAGGTAACGCGGTGCGGGCCGGATTCGCCGCGGCGTCGGGCGACATCATCGTCATGCTGGACGGCGACGGCAGCATGGATCCACAGGAAATCGGCTGGCTCGTGACACCCCTCCAGCATGAATACGATTTCGTCAAGGGCTCGCGCTACGTCACGGGCGGCGGCTCGGATGACCTGACCATACTGCGGAGCTCGGGCAACCGCATGCTGACGTGGCTGGCCAACGCCGTCCTGCACAGCGACTATTCGGATCTCTGCTACGGATACATAGCACTTCGCCGGGAATGCGTTGAGATCCTGGAGCTGCAGTCCGACGGCTTTGAAATCGAGACGGAGCTGATCGTGCGGGCTTCCAGGGCCGGCCTTCGGATCGCCGAGGTCCCCAGCCACGAGCTGTGCCGGATATCCGGGAAGTCAAACCTCCATACCTTCCGGGACGGGTGGCGCGTGCTGCGAACCCTTGCCCGTGAACGTATCAGTTGGGAAGCGCCCACCGCCGGAGCCCGGCCCGAGGCCCTGCGACGGGTGAAATACAAGTATCCGAGTGTCATGTTCCCGCACATCCCCACGGACCCCCAGAGCGTTCTGGGATTGCGGCCAGGGGCCTGAGATGTCCCAGATCGCAGGGTTTCCGACGATTTCTGTAGTTATCTGCTCCTACGCGGAGGAGCGTTGGGATCTGTTAATGGGTGCTCTGGACTCGGTCCGGGCCCAGACTCATCCCCCGCAGCAGACGATCGTGGTTGTTGACTACAACATGGATCTTTACAAGCGGCTCATCTTCACGGTGTCGGACGTTGTGATCGTCGAAAACAGCGGACCCAAGGGCCTCTCCGGCGCGCGCAACACCGGAGCGGGGGTCGCGAACGCCAGAGTAGTGGCCTTCCTCGACGACGACGCCGAAGCCGCCCCGGATTGGCTCGAACGCATGGCTGCAATGTACGACGATCCGGACGTTCTGGCGGTGGGTGGCCGTGTTGAGCCGCTGTGGATGGCCGGCCGCCCAGGGTACTTCGCTGAAGAACTGGACTGGATCGTTGGCTGCACCTACCGGGGCATGCCCAAGGTCGCTGCTGAGGTCCGCAACGTCATCGGGGCGAACATGTCATTCCGGGCCGATGTCCTCGACCGCGTCGGCGGGTTCAACACGTCACTGGGCCGCCAGGACGCCGTTCCCCTCGGATGTGAAGAGACCGAACTCTGCATACGGGCGGTCATGGGCGCCCCTGGCTCCCGGGTCGTCTACGAACCCGCGGCCCTCGTGCATCACCATGTTCCCGCGGAGCGTGGCAGCTGGCGGTACATGCTAGCGCGCTCCTGGTCCGAAGGCATCTCCAAGGCACAAGTGAGCCGGATTGTCGGCCACAAGCGCGCCCTTGGCCCTGAACGGCGTTATGTCCGGCAGGTCTTGCCGCGCGCCGTTTTTGCCGGAATCCGTGACTGGAGCCGGGGCAAGGACGCCGCAGGCCTGAGCCGGGCGGGCGCAATCATCGCAGTGCTCGCATCCACGGCCTCCGGGTACATTCGCGGACGCCGCCTGCCACCGGGCTCCTTGCCTCCGGAAACAAGCGTGGTGTCACAGGACGAGCTGTGGAGAGAAGTCCAGTGATTCAGGTGCACGCACCCCGAAACATCGCCGTCCCGAAGATTGCCGTTGCGGCAGTCCTGACGTCAGGAAGATCCCGACATGAGCCAGTCTGAGAGAGACGTCATCCAGCACTCCGGCGCCGCCAGCGGGGCCGGCTTCGACATCCATGGCGTGGTGGGCATTGAAGTGGCGCCCGGAACGCCTGGTGAGTCGCAGTTGCGGGACATGCTTGCCCCGTTCCTGGGGAAATCCGTCGCGTCCCGGCGGATATCCATCAGCGAGCAAATTTCGCCGGTCTCCGGTCAGTCGCATGCCGAAGACGCCTATCGCTTCACTGAGGACTCGCTCTACCTGCCCGGCGACCGCGTCCAGATCATCGAAACGCCGGAAGGCTACCGGATCGAGGGCAGCGGTGAGTTGCTGACCGCGGTCATCCCTTTGCTGGACCGGCTATGCGTCCAGGAAGAGACCGCGATGATCCATGCCGCGGTGGTCGATTTCCGCGGTTCGGGCGTTCTGCTGCCGGCATGGGGCGGAGTCGGGAAAACAAGCACGGTGGCAAAACTGGTTGCCATGCCGGATGTCCGTTTCATGGCGGATGACTGGGCCTTCCTGGGCGCTGGCGGCATGCTCATGGGGTACGCGAAGCCCATGTTCATCAAGCCACACCACCGGGCCATCTACCCCGAACTGTTCCACGGAACACGCAAGCCCTTGGCGCCGGGCTGGCTCACCACCCCCGTGGCCCATCTGGCCACCGCCGTCCACCCCGTGATTGTGCGCTACCCCAAGACTGCCGCTTTCACAAGACGCTGGTCTCCCGAACACCGGATGGTGCACCCGGAACAGGTCTTCGGCCCGGAGCGGATCTCATCAGCGGCACCGGCCCAGCTTGCCATCTTCCTCGAGCGTTTCGACGGGGTGGAAGCACGGCTTGAAGCCCGCAGCGCCGACTGGATGACGTCCCGCATTGTCGGGAACTTCCATTCCGAGCTCCCGATGGTTTCCCGCCGGCTCGTCGAGGCTTTGGGGGCGTCCGGGCTGGTCCCCCTGGAGGAACATTTCGGCGAGAAGGCCGCCGTGGTGCGGCGGGCCCTGGAAGACGTGCCGTGCTCGCTGCTTCGTCTCCCTGTCTCGTGGTCCGCGGACCAGGCCTCAGATTTCGTCGCGAACGTGGTGCGTTCAAAGCTCGACGGTTGAGGTGAGGGACGTGGTCGATCTTGATGTGTCGGTGATCGTTCCGGCGCGAAACGCCGCCGCTTGGCTGGGCGAGTGCCTGGAGTCCATCACCGGTCAGGGTCCGCGCGAAGTGATCGTGGTCGATGGCTGTTCAACCGACGACACGGTCGAGATCGCGCGCTCCTTCGGTGCTCAGGTCATTTCCGATGAGGGCCGGGGCCTGCCTGCAGCACGAATGCTGGGTGTCCAGAGCGCCCGCTGCGACGTCGTCACCTTGATAGACGCCGACGTCGTCCTCCCGCCGGGCAGCCTGGAGCGGCTGCTGGGCGAATTCGAAACGGGCGGCTTCGACGGTCTGCAGTTCGGGCTGGCCAGCGAGGCCGACGGGCCCGGCTACTGGGGATCAGCCCTGGCCTGGCACCACAACCACAGCCGGGTGCGGTCATGGTTCGGCGTCTGCGCCACGCTCATACGCCGGGACCTATTGCTTTCGGTCGGATTCGATGACTCCTTCCGCTCCGGCGAGGATGTTGAGTTGCGGATCCGTCTGGAAAAGGCCGGTTATCGGCTTGGAGTGTCCCCCACGACAGTGGTACGGCACCGGTTTGCCGACACCTTTGACGGGGCGCGGGACCAATGGGAGCAGGACGGCGCCGGAATGGCGCGTACAATCCGCAAACATCCAGGCCGCGCGGGCTGGATGGTTGTGCTCCCCCTGCTGGCGACCGTCCGAGGGGTGGGAATCTCCCTTGTTCGCGCACCCCGATACTTGCCCTATTGGCCGGGCTTCTTCCTCTATAACTACCGGTCCATGATCGGTGAGATCCTGCGCCCGGCAGGCCAGCCGCTCTCCGTTGGCGGAAACGCGGCTTGGCTGGCCGCTGCCAGGGTGGCCCCCATGCTCACGGGTTTCCTCTTCTGGGCACTGGTGGCTCTCGTACTTCCCCCCGCCCAAACTGGTTTGGGGTCGGTGGTGATATCGGCGGCACTCCTGACGGTGCAATTGGGTATGTTCGGCGTTGGACCGGCCACATTGACCCTCCTGCCCGCGCAATCGGACGGCGGCCGCCGCCTCATCGCCACGAGCCTGCTTACCGTTGCGACCTTCTCGCTTGCGGTGGCCGCAGGACTTGCAGCAATAACACACTCCTTCGGTTCGGGGGTCGGCGAGGCCTGGAACGACCCACTGGTCACAGCCATATTCCTCGCCACGGCTGTCTTCGCCGCAGTCGCCTATCAGCTGGACCACATCGGCGTCGCCCAGGAGCGCGCCGACCGCGCACTCACCCGCAGCATCGTGCAGAGCATCGTCCAGCTCGCCGTGGTGGCACTCGCCTTCGTGCTCGGAATCCACGAACTGTCGGTAGTGGTCGGCGCAGTTGCAACCGGTGCCCTGGCCAGTGTGGTGGTGGGACTGCGCCAACTCCGCCGCGCCAGGGTCTCTCCCGACTGGCGGCACGGACTGCGGCCCCGGCACGCACTGAAACTCTTGAAACCCGGGCTGCCAAACCACGCCCTGATGCTTGCCGACCGGGCACCCGGCTACCTGTTGCCCCTGATCGTCGCAGCAACGCTCGGCCCAGCGGCGACAGCGGCCTGGTACATCGTCTGGATGATGGCCTCGGCAGTGTTCTTCGTGCCGCAGTCCGCGGGTTTTTCCCTCCAGACGGCGCTGGCCGGAACGCGTTCCAGGCCCGGCCTTGTTGTGTCCGCCATCCGGGCCAGCCTCCTGCTCACACTGGTGGCCGGCGGACTGCTTATCTTTGTCGGGCCCCTCCTGCTCCGTTTTCTTGGGCCGGATTATGCCTCGGCCTGGGTGCTGATTCCCATTCTCGTCCCGGCGCTCCTCCTGAGCTGCGTCACCCAGGTCTACTACGGGTTGTGCCGGGCCCAGGGGCGTCTTTTTGAATCCACATCGGTCGCCGCAGTGGCCGCGGCCCTGGTGCTGGGGCCGGCTCCCGCCGTCGCCCAATTACACGGCCTCACCGGCGTCTCCCTGCTCTGGTCCGTCGCGCAATCTGTGGTGGCCCTGATTGCTAGCTGGCGCCTGATAGCACTGACCCATACCAAGGCCTCTTCCGCGGCCGTCCAGATTCCTTCGTCGGCGCGCCAAGAGCCGACCGGAATGGAGACACCATGACTCACGAAACTGCAGCAGCAACTGTCCCCCTGACTACCCGGGACGCTCCAATGGACGATATCCGGCGCGCGGGTGCGAAACCGCCCGCCGGCACCGGCCCCGGATTGACTCCCATCTGGCACATCGGCGCGCTCATCGTCCTCGGCGCTCTATCCCTGATTCTCGGAATCTGGAGCCTGAGCACGGTCGATCCCCGGCAGATCGGCGGTTCCGGCCTCATTGGAGCACTGCCCCCCGCTTATTTCGTGGCTCTCGCCCTCAGCCTGGTCGGATTCGTCGCCGCCCTGAACCTTCCCCGGTTCAACGCGGTCCTCCAGACCTGGCAGATCTTGGTCACGGTGCTGATCCTGCATGGCGCCGACCCGATCATCCATGGCCTTCCGCGGCTCGAGGCAAGTTACCGGCATCTCGGGATTGCCGACACGATTGCCCAATCCGGACAGCTGGACCCGACGTTGGACGCCTACTTCAATTGGCCGGGCTTCTTCGACCTGCTGGGAATGCTCTCGGGCGCGACCGGGGTGAAGGACCTGATGGGCGTGGCCACGTGGGCACCCATCGGAGTCAACATAATCCTGCTCGCTCCACTGCTGGCACTGGCGACAAGGCTGACTGCCCATCGCCGCCAGGCCTGGGCCGCAGTGTGGCTCTTCTATTTGACCAGCTGGGTCGGCCAGGACTACCTGGCGCCGCAGGCTTACGCCTTCGTGCTGCTGATCACCCTCATCGCCTGCATCCTCAGTAGCTTCACCGGGTGGGCATGGCGGACGGACCGGAACCGCTTCACCATCGCTTTGGCGCGGATCGTCGGCAGGCTGGACGCAGCCAGTCCCCGGCAGGGCCTCGCGGTTCCATCCCGAGGAAATGCGGCCATCCTCGTCGTGGTCTGTTCGGTGATCCTCTTCGCCATGACCGCTTCACACCAACTGACTCCCTTCGCGGCAATCCCGATCCTGGCCGCCTTAATGCTGACCGGCCGCCTGCGACTCCGCTTTCTTCCTGTTCTAGCGTTGATGCTGCCGTTGGGATGGCTGGTCTTTGCGGCATCAGCGTATTTGCAGGGACACTATGAGGAGCTGTTTAGCTCGTTTGGCGACATCGGCGCAAACACGTTCGGCACGCTGAGCTCAAGAGTCTCAGGCAGCAGCTCCCACATGTTTGTGGTCTACACCCGCCTGGCCGAGGTGGCGCTGCTGTGGATACTGGCTGCGGTGGGCGCCGTGGTGGGCCGGCGGCGGAGGGCGCCCTGGCTCACGGCCGCGGTATGTGCGCTGGCGGTGCTGGTCCTCGTCCCGGTCCAGCCCTATGGAGGCGAGCTGCTACTTCGGCTCTACCTCTTCAGCCTGCCGTTCACGGTGTGCCTGGCGGTGCTTCCGCTGATGTCGGACAAGCCCAATGGCCCGGGTCTGCGTCGCGGCATCGCCCTCTTGCTGCTGGGGGCTGTTCTCGCCACGACCACCATCGTGACCAGATACGGCAACGAAATCATGGAGAGCTTCACTACCGACGAAATCGCCCTTGTTAACCGCCTCTACGAGACCGCACCCGCCGGGTCCGTGCTCATCGAGGCCGTGCGCAATACACCGTGGAAGTTCCAGCACTACTCCGGATACGACTACCGGGCGCTGGCTCCAGCCGAACCGAGGCCTGGCGCAAACGCGCTGACGTGTGAAGCCGCCAATCAAATAGCCGCCCGTTCCGGGGCCTACTTGATCGTCACGGTGAGTCAGCTTCACGCCGCGGAACTGCGCGGCTCAACGCCCTTGGGGGACCTGCAGAACTTGGTCGCCACGTGCGGCACCAGCCCCGGCTGGACGAGGGTTGCCGAGAACGACGACGGCCTGATCTTCCATATCGAAGGAGCAAGAAATGGCAATTGAACGACGTTACGTAAGCTTTGCGACGGCCGCCGTCGCGATAGCCGCCGTGCCGCTGTCATTTTTCGGCCCCGAGGGCCTCCGCCTGGCCGTCATCGGGCTGCTGATGCTCGCCGGCCCGGGAACGGCTCTGGTCCTGCTGCTACGGTTCGGTCCGCCGCCCTCCGCGCAGAGCAGTGGAGCGCTACCTCTCGCCATCGCCATCGCCATTGCCTTCAGCCTCGCGATGTCCACACTCGTATCGACGGCGATGGTCTACGCACGTCTCTGGTCACCTCCGGCAGGCGTGTGTCTCCTGTCCCTCGTCACACTTGGCTTGCTGGCACTCGAGGTCAACCGTTCCCGCGTCTCCCCGGCAGGTGCAAAATGATGGTTTTCCTGACCGGGCTAGCTGCCATCACCTCGCTGGTGACCTGCGATGTATTGCGGGTATTAAACCCCGACAAACCACTCCCGCGGGCCGCGGCCTATGCGACGGCGGCCCTTCTTTCCGTAGCAGGTGTCTCGGTAGTAGCGCAGCTGATGCGCCTCCTGTAAGCGGCACCAGTCTGCCCATGCCGCTGGGCCAGTTCGCACCCGTCGAACTACTGACAGTAATCAACAACTGATACTGAGAGTAAATCAATGAGAACACTAAAAGCACTCAGCACTGCGGGAACGTTAGGGCTGCTCGTAGCCGGTTCCCTTGTTTTCGGTTCCGCCCAAGCCGCTACCGCCGCAACCTGCAGTCCCGCGCCGAAAATCTCCTATCCCGGAAGCGTCGTATTAGCGACGAGCTTTGAGACCGGCGGCTTTTGCGGCCTTGTCCCGAAGGTGTCCGGAACCGGCACGGCGACTCTTTCGAGTACGTCGCCGCACACCGGGACCAAGACAGCCAAACTCCATGTGACCACCGATTCCGGTTCCCTCGCGAATTTTTCCACGCCTTCCTTCCCCTCGGGCACCAAGACTGCCTACGCAGACGGCTGGTTCAATATCACCGCCGCCGGAGTCTCCGGCAACGATGTACCGTACTTCCGGTTCTTCTCAGGCACCACCCGGATCGCCGATATCTACCGGTACAACAGCAACGGGCAGCTGTGGCTGCGGGTCACCGCGCCCAGCGGGTCGTTCGTCTACACGAAGCTGATCTCCGGAAGCATCTCCTTGAAGGCCTGGCATCACGTCACCATGCGTGTCACGACAAACGGCTCTAAGTCAACGGTCCAGGTGTGGTTTGACGGAGTGCAGAAATACTCCAGCAGTGCAGTCAGTATGGCCGGCACCAGCCTGAGCAAGGTTCAGCTGGGGGCCGAGCACTACCGGCAGAAGGGCGATGAGTACATCGATGACGTCGTCATCACGCGCTCGCCCTGACCGTAGGAGCCTGCCTGTCTGAGAGGTATGCCGATCCTGCACAACCATGAAGGGCGGTGGCCGGGGAAATTCCCCGGCTACCGCCCTTCGTCCGCGGTCGAACAGCCCTAGGCTGACTTGGCCGATTTCACGAACACACTGATCTTGGCCAGGTCTTTGACACCGCGGGTTGATTCGACGCCGGAGGACACGTCAACGCCCCACGCCCCGGCCTGTGCCGCCGCGTCGGCAACATTGGCGGGATCCAGCCCCCCGGCGAGCAGCCAGTTCCGGCCTTCCAGCCCCTTGGCCCGGACGGACGAGTAATCCCATGCCTCGCCGGAACCCGGCACCGCGGCGTCGATGAGCAGCAGTTCCTCACCCCAACTGGCAAACGCCTCCGCGTCTGCGTCCATGGACACTGCCCGGATGACTTTCAGGCCGGCGTCGTGCACGGACTGCACGTCCGCCGGGGTGCGGTCGCCATGCAACTGGACCCACTCCAGCCCCGCTTGGCGGGCCAGGGCGACGGTGTCCGCCGCTGTCTCGTGCCGGAAGACGCCGACCGCGGCAACCCCGCCGGGAACATGCGCCAGAAGTTCCCGGGCTTGCGCCGGGGTCACTTCGCGGGGGCTGCGCGTCAGGACGAAACCGACGGCGTCAGCCCCGGCCGCGACCGCGGTCCGGACCGACTCAGCGGTACTGAGTCCACACACTTTGACAAACATTTGGCTCCTTCTGCAACGCTCCTGACTCTGACGTTAGCAAGATGCGGCAGCCAGCGGCAGCGTTACGTGTTCCCGTCGCCTGCCGTGCGTGCTGCTGCTCCACCGGGTCAGCGGATAGGCTGGGGCAATGGAGATCATCCGCTACGCCGAGCTGAAAGCCCAACCCTGGCGCAACGGCGGCGGGGCGACCCGCGAACTGGCCCGGCGCCCGAGGCCTGCCGCAGAGGCCGCCACTGTTGATGCCGGAAGGCCGGACAGCGCATGGGACTGGCGGGTCAGCATCGCTGAGGTCTCCAAAGCCGGTGCCTTTTCCGCCTTCCCCGGCATGGACCGGGTACTCACCGTGATCGAAGGGGAACTCCTGCTCCTGAGCGTCGACGGTGCCGAGCATCCGCTAGAGAAGTACCGCCCTTTCCGGTTTTCAGGGGACGCAGACTCCGCCGGCGCACTGCCCACCGGCGACATCCGCGACCTGAATGTCATCACCCGCAACGGCAGCTTCAAGGGCTACACCTCCATCATCGAGCTCTCCAAGAAGCGGGCGCATCCCGTGTTCGAGGGCCAGTTCGGCATCCTGCTAGAGGGCCAGGCAACGGTAAGCCCCGGCACTGCGGGCTCCGAACCCGGCGTGGCGCCCGGCAGAGGGACAGCCGCCGTCACGGCGCCGGCTGCCGCCGTCGAGTCCCAGGCGCTGAACCGCTACGACGCCGTCGTCGGCTCTGACGCGGCGACGCCGGAAATCCTGGGCCGCGGCTTCCTCGCCGTCGTCTCGATCGACCGGGTGGCTGGGTAGCTCCAGCGGGCTGGCTTTCCGACGTCTTCACGCGGGCGGCGCCCACGCCCACCGAGTCCGCCGACAGCCGCTGCGCGAGCCAGCTGGGGACGATCGAGACGACGATCAGGCCCACGGCCACGCCGTTGACCACCGGCGCCTGGTTGGGCCGGAACAGGTTTTGCAGGATCCAGATCGGCTGTGTGGTGTCGCCGGCCCCGATCGTGAAGGTGGTCACGATCATTTCATCGAAGCTCAGCGCAAACGCGAGCAGCCGCCGGCGAGCAGGGCGGACCGGAGCTGGCGGAACGTCACCAGCCTGAACGTGGTGAACACGCCGACGCCCAGACCGGCGGATGCCTCCTCCAGTCCCCGCGCATCCGGCGGAGCCGGGCGATGACGTTGTTGAACACGGTGGCCATGCCGAAGGTGGCCTGCGCGATCACCACGGTCCACAGGGTTAGCGGGACTCCGAGGATGGTAGTTCGCCGCCCCGCGCGGGGGTTGCTACTCTGGGTCCCAGGCCCCCTTCTCCGGGTCTCCGGACGACGGTTCAGTACCCGGCACGCGACAAGACTGGCCACGGGAGCCGTCATGTCATGGATCATCCTCATATTCTCCGGGGCGCTCGAAGCCGTCTGGGCCGCCGCCCTGCACCGCACCTCGCAGGCCACGGGCCGCCGCCGGCTGCTTCCGGCCCTGATCTTCCTCGTCTCCGTCCTCGCCAGCACCGGCGGGTTGGCCATCGCCATGCAGTCGATTCCGACCGGCACGGCCTATGCGGTGTGGGTGGGGGTCGGCGTCGTCCTGACCTCCGGCTACGCGATGATCACCAAAATTGAACGCGCGACTGCCGTGCGGATCCTGCTGCTCGGCGGGATCGCCGCGTGTGTGGCCGGCCTGAAGCTGGTGGCGTGATCATGGCAACCAAACCGGCGCCGGGATCAGCAACCCGCTGGCTCTTCCTGCTCGCCTCTGCCGTGCTGGAGGCGGTCTGGGCCACGGCCCTGGGCCTTTCCGACGGGTTCAGCCGGCCGCTGCCCACCGTGGTCTTCGCCGTGACGGCCACGCTGAGCATGGTCGGGCTGGGCCTTGCTGTGAAGCGCATTCCGCTCGGGACGGCTTATGCCGTCTGGGTGGGGATCGGCGCGGCCCTGACGGTCGGCTGGGCAATGGCGAGCGGCGTCGAGCCCGCCAGCCCGCTGAAACTGCTCTTCATGGCAGGGATCGTGGGCTGCGCTGCGGCACTGAAACTGCTGCCGGCCGGGGCTCCGGCCAGAGACCCGGCCGCACCGCGGCCGCCGTCCCCCGCAGAAACTCCCCACGTCTGAGCCAGTACGACGGCGTGTCCCCCGCGACGCGCCGTCGTACTGGCCACGCCACATTCAAAGGTGGGGAGAATCTTCCGGCCGGTCCGGCAACCGGGGGCGGAATACTCCTGCGCCGGGCGGGGTTCTTGGCTGGGACGGCATTTCCCGCAGCACGGCCTTTCACGGCAGCACCGACAGCGAATGGAGACCCACGATGGCAGCAGCATCAGTCCAGCTCGGCGACGGACTAAGAGTCAGCCCGCTCGGATTCGGCGGCATGGCCCTGACCCCGGTGTACGGCGAGATGGACCCGGCCGAGGCCCTGCGGACCCTGTATCACGCGGTGGATACCGGCGTCAGCTTCATCGACACGGCGGACATCTACGGCGGCGGCAGCAACGAGGAGCTGATTGCCCGGCTGCTCAAGGAACGCCGCGGCGAAGTCCAGCTGGCCACCAAGTTCGGCCTCGTCGGCACACCGCCGGCGGGCTACACGGACATCCGGGGCGACGCCGCCTACGTGCGGCAGGCCGTGGACCGCAGCCTGCAACGGCTGGGCACCGACTCGATCGACCTGTACTACATGCACCGCCGTGACCTCCGCGTTCCGATAGTGGAAACCGTGGAGGCCATGGCGGGGCTGGTGCAGGCCGGCAAGGTGCGGCATCTCGGCCTGTCAGAGGTGACGGCCGAGGAGCTCCGTGTTGCCAGCAGCATCCACCCGATCGCCGCGGTCCAGAGCGAATGGTCCATCTGGAGCCGCGACGTGGCACGCAACGTTGTTCCCGCCGCGGCCGAACTCGGGGTGGGCTTTGTGCCCTATTCACCGCTGGGCCGGGGATTCCTCACCGGCACCGTGGACGCCTCAACGCTGGGCGCCAACGACTTCCGCCGCAACATCCCGCGCTTCGCCGAGGACGCTGCCGACGCCAACCAGGCCGTGGTGGCAGCCGTGCGGACTGTCGCCGCAGAGCTCACCGTCGCCGGGCGCAGTGCAACACCGGCCCAGGTGGCGCTGGCCTGGCTCCTAGCGCAGGGACGGAAGCTGGGCCTGCCCGTGGTCCCCATCCCCGGCACGCGCAAGGCGGACCGGATCGACGAGAACCTGGGCGCCCTGGCGCTCGACTTCTCCGCAGCGCAACTCGAGATGCTCGACGCCGCCGCGGACGCCGTCGTCGGCTCCCGCTCCGCGGACCCCAGCTGGGTGTCCGAGGGACGTGAATAGCGCCTCCGTAGACTGTTGCCCATGGACTCGCTCATTCGCTCTTTACGTGACATCACCATCCGCCGGATTTCGGTCGGCGAGATGGACAACAACGTGTATCTGCTCACCAGCAAGGCATCCGGCGCGCAGCTCCTGATCGATGCGGCCGATGATCTGGCCGCCATCCAGGAGCTGCTCGCGGACGCCGCCGCAGATACTTCAGCGACGCCGAAGCTGGCGCTGATTGCCACCACGCACCAGCACTGGGACCACGTCCGTGCGCTGCCGGGCCTGGTGGAAGCCACCGGTGTGAAAACGGCGGCCGGGACGGATGATGCCCCGGAGCTGCCGGTGCCGGTGGATGTCCTGCTGGAGCACGGGGACGTCGGCAACTTCGACGGCTTCGACGTGACGGCAGTGCACCTGCGCGGCCACACTCCGGGCTCGATCGCCCTCGTGTACCAGGCCCCGGAAGGCCCGGCGCACATTTTCTCCGGCGACTCGCTGTTCCCGGGAGGCGTGGGCAACACCCAGAACGATCCTGAGCGTTTCGCCCAGCTCATTACCGATGTGAGCGAGCGGCTTTTCGATGTGTACCGGGATGACACCATAGTGCATCCGGGCCACGGCAAGCCGACCACCCTGGGGGCGGAACGCCCGCATCTGTCTGAGTGGCGCGCCCGCGGCTGGTAGGCCTACGGTTGCCCTGCGCCTAGCTGCTGGCGCTGCGCTTTCGGACGGACGCTACGGGAATCCCCGTAGCGTCCGTCCGTTTCTGTAGCGAAAACCCGTGTGGCGGAAAACCGAAACCGTTAGCGGCTGCGGCGTTCGTTCGACGCCGGTGCGGACGCGCGGCGGGGGCCGCCGCTGCGTGCCGGACGGCCTTCACCAGAGCGGCCGTTGCCGCCGCCTGCGTAGGAGCCGCCGGAGGTGCCGCCGGTGTTGGATGACCAGACAGCCGCGCTTGCTCCGGTTTTGCTTCCTCCGGTTTTGCTTCCGGCGGATTGGGCGCCGGCAGCTGCACGCTGGCCCGTCGCCGGACGTCCGCCGCGCTGGCCGCCAGTCGAAGCACCCGTGCGGGGTGCGCCGCTGCGCGGTGCGCCGCTGCGGGGTGCCGAAGCGCCCCGGGCGTCGCTGCGTCCTTCTGAGGCGCGTCCGTCCGAACCGCGGCCTGCCGCGGCGCGGCCGCCCGCTGCCGGTACATCGTTGCGGTGAGTGCCATAGGAAGTTGACCGGCCGCGGGCGTTGCGGCGCTCGGCGCGCTCGGCATCCATGCGGTCCTCGTTCTTCTCGATGACACGCTCTGCAGCGTTGCGCGCAGCCGCCTGGCCTTCGTAGGCCACGGCACGGCGCTCGGCACGGGGAAGATCGGTGCGGGGAGCCTCGGTTCCGACGCGTCCGCGTCCGCCACGTCCACCACGGCCACCCGCGGTGGGTGCCGCCTGGGTGGTGCGGCGGGCGCGCTTGCGCTCGGCGTTGGCACCGGTGGAGCTGCCGCCGCCCTGATTGGACTTGGCGGCCAGCAGCGCGGCGCGGGTGCGCGGATCGATCTTGTCGGCAATTTCGCCAACCAGTTCGGCGACCAGCGGGGAGTTGGCGGTGACGCGCTCGAAGTTGACCTCGACGCCGGCAGCCTTCATCAGCTTCTTGACGTCGGACTGCTGCTCCGGCAGGGTCAGCGTGACCACGGTGCCATCGGAACCGGCGCGGGCCGTTCGGCCCGAGCGGTGCAGGTAAGCCTTGTGCTCCGTGGGCGGATCCACGTGGATGACCAGTTCGACGTCGTCGACGTGGACGCCGCGGGCTGCGACGTCGGTGGCCACCAGGACGCGGACGTCGCCGGAGGAGAACTCGGCCAGGTTGCGGTCACGGGCGTTCTGCGAGAGGTTGCCGTGCAGATCGACGGCGGGGATGCCGGCGTCGGTCAGGGTCTTGGCCAGCTTGCGGGCGTGGTGCTTGGTGCGCATGAACAGCATCCGGCGGCCGGCACCCGAGGCGAGCTCGACGATCAGCTGCTTCTTGACGGTCTGGTCGTTGACAACCAGCACATGGTGTTCCATGGTGGTCACCGCGGCCTGCGGATCGTCCACGGAGTGGGTCAGCGGGTTGGACAGGTAGCGCTGGACAATCTTGTCCACGCCGTTGTCCAGGGTGGCGGAGAACAGCAGGCGCTGGCCCTGGCTGGGGGTCATGTCCATGAGCTTCTTGACCACCGGCAGGAAGCCGAGGTCCGCCATGTGGTCGGCCTCGTCCAGCACGGTGATCTCGACGGCCTCGAGGGTCAGGATGCGCTGGCGGATCAGGTCCTCCAGGCGGCCCGGGCAGGCGATGACGATGTCGACGCCGGCGCGCAGGGCCTTTTCCTGGCGGGCCTGGGAGATGCCGCCGTAGATCACGGTGGTGGTCAGGCCCATGGCCTTGGCCATCGGCTCGATGGTCGCGTTGATCTGGGTGGCCAGTTCACGGGTGGGGGCAAGGACCAGGCCCATCGGGCGGCCGGGCTTGCGGAAGTGCTTGGCTTCCCGCTCGGCGAGTCGTGCCACAAGCGGGATGGCGAAGGCGATGGTCTTGCCGGAGCCGGTGCGGCCGCGGCCCAGGACGTCGCGTCCGGCCAGGGTGTCCGGGAGAGTCTTGACCTGGATGGGGAACGGTTCCAGGATTCCCTGTGCAGTCAGGGTGTCGGCGAGTGCCTTGGGCGTGCCGAGGGCAGCAAAAGTAGTCATATAGTCAAAGGTCTTTCAGGCGGTATCCATGCGGATATCGGCCCCCGGTGCCGGTTGGCCCAGGGGTTCGCCGAAGAAAAGTCAGGTGATCAACCGGGCTGCCACCAACCTTGCGGCAGCGGCGGCCGGGACCAAATAGAACGCGTTCATCGACGCAGGATGTGCCTCTCACATGAAAAAAACCCACTCCTTGCGATCGGATTCCGGGAGGAATCCAGCAGGGGAACCGGTTGATGAACCGGAACTGATCAATCAAGACCATAGGTGGGCATCACTGCACATCAAGTTCCACCACTCTATCATCCGGGCAGGGTTGGGCCCGCTTCCGCGGCCGGGCCCCCTCAACCAGACCGGCCCGGTCCCCTGATACGACGTGGGCGCGGCACCATCCGGCGCACGGATCTGGCCGCGAACGGCCCCGAAACGGCTCCGAAACGGCTCCGCCTGCAGCCTGCACCCGGAACACCTCGGCAGCGATTCCGCACGGTGATTCCCTGTTCCGCCAACCCGGGCCGGACTGCCATGATGTGTGAAGCGACCAGGAGGAGAACCATGACGGAGCACCAGCACGACGGCGGCACGGACGAAAGCACAGCGGCGCAGCTGTGGGACGAGAGATACAGCAGCCGCGTCAAAGTGTGGAGCGGACGGCCGAATCCGCAACTGCTCGCCGAGGCGTCCGAGCTGCCGCCGGGCCGCGCCTTGGACCTGGGCTGCGGCGAGGGCGCCGA
Organism: Arthrobacter sp. UYCu723; assembly: GCF_054059215.1. NCBI lineage: Bacteria > Bacillati > Actinomycetota > Actinomycetes > Micrococcales > Micrococcaceae > Arthrobacter > Arthrobacter sp. UYCu723. The sequence goes on along the minus strand of NZ_JBSSBW010000001.1, from coordinate 2,125,261 downwards.
CGCCATCTGGCTCGCCAGCCGGGGCTGGACCGTTACCGCACTGGATGTCTCCGCCGTCGCGCTTGAACGGGCAGCTGCCCATGCCCGGGAGACGGGTCACACCGGAAAGATCGAGTGGGTGCAGCAGGATCTTGCCACGTGGGTGCCGGAACGGCTGTACGAGCTGGTCACCGCCCAGTTCCTGCACTCGACGCTGATGCCGTGGCAACAGGCGCTGCAGCTGGCCGCCGCTGCAGTGCGGACGGGCGGCACGCTGCTCGTGGTCGGCCATCACCCCGAGGGACTGCCGCCGTGGGGAAACCACCACTCAGGAAATCACCACCCAATCGAGAAGTACTTCACCGCCGAGGAGGCGGCACGGGAACTGGGGATCGAGGCACCCGAGTGGCACGTCGACGTCCTGGAGAGCCGGCGCCGCAGTGCGACGGGCCCGGACGGCGAGGCTGCCGGGCTCACAGATGCCGTGCTGCGCGCCACCCGGCTCGCCGCCCGCTGAGCTCCGATTCCCGGGCCCCGGCCGGCGCGGCCGGCCTTTCCCGTCGCAGGCGTGGTGGGTTTAAGTGCTCGGCCTGCCCCGGAACGCCTGACCACGTGACCGTCAGGCTCGGTCCAGCGTTTCTTGTAACGAGCCACATTTTCAAGTCAGCGGGTGGCGGGCAATCTATTTGGGAGGCATGCCCTGATCCTCAGGGGATGGAACTGGTCCGAGGATGCCGGTCGGCGTCAGGTCCACGTGTCCGGCGCCCGCGTTCGCGGGCTTGAAAATCCAGTGCTTGTAGAGGAGAAAATTCCAGGCAGTGGTTGCGACCGTCGCGGCCACCTTGCCGATGGCGTAGGACTGTCCGGAAGCCGCAATGAGATTGACGACCAGGTCTGTGGCCACGAGGTTGAAAACCACCAGGGTCCCATACTTCAGAAAGCTCAGGTGGGCCCGCGAGTTCGACTGGAAAGTGAACTTACGCTGGATGAAGAAATTGAACACGAGACTGGCCAGGAACGCGATTGGCGTGGCGATCCACAGATCAACCCCGCCCACTTCGTGCAGCAGGGCAAGCAAACCGAGGTCGATTGCGAAGGAAGCCACCCCCACCACAAGGAACTTCACCAGGTGTCCATTGCGCACAGAAGCTTGGACACGCCTCAGGAGCCTCGTGAAAGATTCCCGCATGATCTGAATACCGCCCGTGTAGTTGAATTGCCCGACGTTCCGTCATTCAGGACACCAAAAGAGTCTATGCCAGGCACCCCCTTGTCCATATCCAGCATCCAAGCGCGGCCGGACCGTGCTCGCTGTACGACAAGAAAGACCAAGTAGGGTTAGGAACTTAACCGCAGTCGAAACAGGGAGATGCCAACCCCCAGTGAAATCAGGAAAAGAGTCCCGGGGGCTCCTGCGCTTCCTCGCCCTGTTTGCCCTGGTCGGCCTGTTAACGACTCTTTGGTCCTTGGCCAGCCCGCTCATCTCCGTCCCGGACGAACAAGCCCACGTCATTAAGGCGGCAGCCGTGGTGCGCGGGCAGCTTCGAGGCGATTCCGGTGTGGCTCAAGGCGAACGAACACAGGTACTGGTTCCCCAGTACATTGCATCCACGGACAAGCTACAGACCTGTTATGCGGGCAACGCTCTGTTGACGGCCGATTGCAGCCCCAGCCTCCCGTCCGACACCACAATCGTTCGCGCCCTCACGAGCGCCGGCAGCTACAACCCCATGTACTACGCGGTCGCGGGCATCCCCAGCCTCTTCATGTCCGGCGACGAAGCCGTCTATGCGATGAGAATTGTCAGCGGCCTGTTCACTGCTGCGTTCATTGCAGTGGCTCTGTTTTCCCTGAGTGGCCTGCGCCGGTGGAGGGCTCCACTGTTCGTCGGAACATTCGCAATAACTCCAATGGTCCTGTTTCTCTCTGGGGCCGTGAATCCCAATTCCCTCGAGGTCGCAACCTCCATGGCCATGTTCTGCGCGCTCTCCCTGACCTGGGAACGAGTCGAATCCAGGGCTTCCTGGAAGGTTCCCCTGGCGCTTGCCGCAATGTCCGCTGTGGTGCTGGCTAACACCCGCGCCGCGTCACTGTTATGGCTGGCGCTGGGGGTGACGGCTTCCTTGTTGATATTCGGTTACCGGCCCATGGTGTCCGTGCTGCGGCACCGGTTTGTCTGGGCCATGGCAGCTGTAGTTGCACTCGGCTGCGCACTGTCGCTGATATGGCTGAGGTACGCCAACAGCCTTCAGAACTTAGTAGGGAATGGCTCTGAGGACCCTCCGGTGCAGATCGTGGCGGTCATGCTCGATCGGACGTTCGACTTCGCAACGGGCTATGTTTCCTATCTGGGCTGGCTCGACACCTTAGGCCCGACGGGGGTGCTCGCCGTCTGGGCTGCCCTGATCATCGGTGCGGTGTGTGCAGCCTTGTCTATTGGCAACAGACCCGGGCGGCTCGCGGTGGGCTTTCTCCTGACAGCAGTCGTCGCCCTCCCCCCGATCCTTCAGATTCCCCTGGCGAAGGACGTCGGCATCATCTGGCAAGGGCGCTACATCCTGGCACTGATTGTGGTGCTGATTGCGGCAAGCGGCATAGCCGTACGGTCCTTCACCGTTGGCCAGGCCGATTCTGCGCGCCGCGCCAGCGCCGTGCTGCTCACGGTAATGGTGTTCGGCCACTTCTACGCCTTCATCAATGGGATGCGCCGCTATGTCATCGGACTGGAAGACCGATCCAATTGGAGTGACATGGTCACCGCACCACGGTGGGAGCCACCTCTAGGATGGATTACCCTCACGATCGCTTACCTGGCCGTACTCCTGGTGGCCGCCGTGCTCCTGCATCATTGGGTCTCAAGGCCTGCCGGGATGCTCCCGGAGGAATCCGGAGTCCAGCCCACCGCGCGGAGTGTCAGCCCGATGCGGAGATTGCGGACCGAAAAGAAAAATGCAGAACGCGTCAAGGCACCTGCCGCTGACGCTCAGCGGCCGGAGGCTTAGTGCCTTCCGGCTGGGGTTGCTGAAGATCGAGGGAGACGCCACGCCCTAGGCCCCGGAGCTGCCGGCGGAAGGCGCGGCCACGCGCGGGGCGACCACAACGGCGGCGACGCCGATGGCAGCGGTCAGCGCGAAGACCCCGGCAAAGGAGGCCGCCGTCGTCGTGAATGCGGCAAAGACGACTCCCGTCGTGGCGAGTGCCAGCGCGCCGCCGAGGGAATCGGAAATCGACATGGCCGAGCTGTTGAAGCCTTCGGTGTCCTTGGTCGACAGGGCCAGGGTCATCACGCTCAACCGCGGGTACATCAGCCCCATGCCCCCGCCGGCAAACAGCCACCCCGTGATCGCGACGGCGGCCGGCCAGCCAAGCACGGTGGTCACCAGGGCCAGGAGGACGGCGCCGAGCACCAGCCCCGCACCGATTCGGACCGCGCGCCGGTGGTCCAGTCGGGGTCCGAGCCGGCCCTGGATGGCGGACGCCGCGGCCCATGCGAGGGCTCCGCCGGTGAGGGTGAGGCCGGCAAAGGCCGGTGCGAAGACGTAGCGTTCCACCAGCAGGTAGGGCAGGTACACCTCAGCGCCGAAGAAAGCCGCCGACGCCAGCCCGCGGGTGAGGATCACGCTGGGGAGCCCGCGGCGCGCCGTGAGCGTGCCGCGGGGCACGAGCGGACGGACGGCGACGAGCGCCACGGCGACGGCGGCTGCCGCGAGCACGCCGCCGGCGACCGGGACCTCGGCGGACAGGTTCAGGCCCAGCACGGCGAGCGCGGCCAAGGCTGCCCAGGCCAGCCGCCCATAGCCCCACGGCGCCCGGCCCGGCTTGGACGTCGGCTCGCTCTCCGTCAACTCGCCCGCGGGGGTGCCGTGCAGTCCGCGCAGGGCCGGAACGATCATGAGCAGCGCCGGCACCACCAGGCCCACGACGCCGAGGAAGACCCAGTGCCAGCTGGCGAGCTGGGCCACGAGTCCGGCGGCGAAGGGGCCCACGAGGGAGGGGATCACCCAGGCTGCGGCAAACGCGGCGAAGATCTTCGGGTGCAGTACCGGCGGATAGATCCGGGCCACCACGACGTAGAGGGCCACCGTCATGGCGCCGCCGCCGAGGCCCTGCACCAGCCGGCCGGCCACCAGGGCGGCCATGCTCCCGGCCGTTCCGGCGATCAGGAGGCCCAGCACGAACAGGGCCACGGAGGCGTACAGGGGTCCGACGGGACCCCGTCGGTCGGACCAGTTGCCGGCCGCCACCATACCGATGACCCCGGTGGCGAGAGGACCGGCGAACGCCAGCGCGTAGAGCCCGGCGCCGTCCAGCTCGCGGCTGACGAGCGGCATGATGGTGGTGACCGCCATGGACTCGAAGGCGGCCAGGAACACCAGGGCGCAGGCGCCCAGGGTCACCAGCAGGTAGCTGCGGTGGAAGATGCCGGCCGATTCCGGGGCCGGGGCGGGGGCGGTACGGGGCAAGGGCGTGGCCTGATCGATAGTCATGGACGCAACCGTAGGACCTCAACTAAAGTTCAGGTCAAGGCCCGTCCTCCCGCGGTTTCGCTGGGGAGTTTTCGGCGAAGCTTGGGTGAAGGCTAAAGGGGAAGCATGCCACAGCTGGCGGGCGGTGCGCACCACCTGCTGAGTATCGGCGAGGTGTCCGAGCGCAGCGGCGTGGCGCCGTCGGCCCTGCATTTCTACGAACGCAACGGGCTGATCTCCTCCACCCGCAACTCCGGCAACCAGCGGCGGTACCGGCCCCCGACGCTGGGAGAGCGCCCCCAATTAGCGCAGTTGTTGTCGTTTAGGGCGCGCGGAACGACAACTATTGCCGGCCAGTTGGGCTAACCCTGCACGTCGAGGCCTTGGGCGGGGACGACGACGGCGCCGCTCGCCGTCGAGTCCGGGTTCAGCATCCAGCCCACGCGCTTGACGGTGCTGAGCATCACGACGCTCTCGGCCAGCTCGATGCCCGGCACCCGCTGCCGCAGCGCCAGTTCGGCATTCATCACCTCCGCCAGCGAATGCAGCCACATGATGATCACGAAATTCGTCCGGCCCGTGGTGGAGGCACTCAACCGGACGTTGCGCAGGCCGCGGAGCTGCGTCGCGGCGGCCTCGTGCTGGCCCGCCGGGACGTTGGCGAACCACTGGCAGGTCACCGGGTAGCCGGAATACTTCTGCGCCACCTCGCACCGGAAGGACAGTATTCCGCTGGCCAGGACCCGGTTCAGCTGGCGCTGCACCGTGGCGGGGTGCCGGCCCAGGGCGCGGGCGATTTCGGCCGACGTCGCGCGCCCGTCCCGGGACAGGAAAGGCAGCAGGGCGAGATGGCTGGCGGGCAGCGGCGGACCGACGGGTTTCGCCGGCAGCAGCCCCGCGGTTTCCGGACCCGCCAGCGCACGAAGCGCCGCCTGCTGGGAGCGCTCCAGAACGTTGAGCCGCCAGGCGTCGCCGCCGCTGTGCAGCCGGGTGCAGAGCGCGGTCTGGTACTTCAGCAGCCCATTGATGTCCTTGAACCGGGCCACGACGTCGGCGCTGAACGCCTCCAGGGAGGGCGTGATCACGGTCAGCATCAGGTCGCGGTTGCTCGCGGCCTCCTCGACGGTCACCACCGCGGGAAGGGCGGCGAGCGCGGCCGTGACCTCGGCCCGTCGGTGCATCTCACAGTCGATATCCACGAAGGCCAGACACATCTGCTTCGGATCACCGATCAGGTGGGCCGTCACCCAGGAGGCGCCGGCTGAGCGCAGTCGCTCCCAGCGGGCCGCGAGCGTGGTGGCGTGGACGCCCAGGACGTCCGAGGCGTCCTGCCAGCTCAGGCGCGGAGCTATCTGCAGCGCATTGATGAGCGCCAAGTCTTCCTCGCTGAGCTCCATTGCACCTCCAAACCTTCGCCGCTGCGTGAAAACGCATCATTTGCCCTGTTCCTTGCATTATTCCAGCGAGTCCGTGGAATGTGAGGCGCGCCACTGCAAAATGGAACGAACGGAGTAAGAAACCAAGAGTCCGGGTATCCGGACGGACCAACCATAGACCAGGAGGACGGATGCCGATCGCCGCAGACGCCAAGGAACTGCAGAGGGACCTCGCCCGGTTCCGGCACGAACTGCACCGGGAACCGGAGATCGGCCTGGATCTCCCGCGGACCCAGGAGAAAGTGCTCAAGGCCCTCGACGGGCTCCCGTACGAGATCACCCTCGGCCAGGACACGACGTCGGTCACTGCGGTCCTCCGCGGACAGGTACCGTGGCGGGAGGCCGCCGACGGGCAGGCACACCGGCCCGCAGTGCTGCTCCGGGCGGACATGGACGGCCTGCCCGTCCAGGAGAAGACCGGCGCGGCGTTCACCTCGCGGATCGACGGCGCCATGCACGCCTGCGGGCACGACCTCCACACGGCCATGCTCACCGGAGCCGCCACCCTCCTGGCCGAGCGGCGGCACGAACTCGCCGGCGACGTCGTCCTGATGTTCCAGCCCGGCGAGGAGGGCTTCGACGGCGCCAGCTACATGATCCGCGAGGGCGTCCTGGAAGCGTCCGGACGCCGGGTGGACGCCGCCTACGGCATGCACGTGTTCTCCTCCCTTGAGCCGCACGGCACTTTCTGCACGAAGCCGGGCGTCATGCTCAGCGCCTCCGACGGGCTGGTGGTCACCGTGCTGGGCGCCGGCGGCCACGGCTCCGCGCCGCATTCGGCCAAGGATCCGGTCACGGCGGCCGCCGAAATGGTGACGGCCCTGCAAGTCATGATTACCCGTCAGTTCAACATGTTCGATCCCGTGGTCCTGACCGTGGGGGTGCTCCACGCCGGCACCAAACGCAACGTCATCCCGGAAACCGCCCGCATTGAGGCCACCATCCGGACCTTCTCCGAAGAGTCCCGGCAGAAGATGATGGAATCCGTACCCCGGCTACTCAAGGGAATCGCCGCCGCGCACGGCCTCGAGGTGGACGTGGACTACCAGCAGGAATACCCCCTCACCATTACGGACGAGGACGAAACGCACACCGCCGAAAGCGTCATCGCCGGCATGTTCGGCGATTCCAGGCTCTCCCGCTGGGCAACGCCGATAAGCGGCTCCGAGGATTTCTCGCGCGTCCTGGCCGAAGTCCCCGGCACATTCGTGGGCCTCAGTGCCGTCGCCCCCGGCGCGGACCACACGGCCACCCCGTTCAACCACTCCCCCTACGCCACGTTCGACGACGGGGTCCTCGCCGACGGCGCGGCGCTCTACGCCGAACTGGCCCTGCAGCGCCTTACGGCCCTGGCCGCCGGCTCCGGCTCGGCCGCTGCAGCCGCAGCTCCCGCCATCCGCAACTGACCCTAGAGAGATCCAATGACAACCACGCTCAACCCGCAGCGCGAAGCCCGGGCCCTCCGGAAAACCATCGTCGGAACCGGCATCGGCAACGCCGTCGAATGGTACGACTGGGCCATCTACGCCACCTTCACGCCCTTCATCGCCAGCCAGCTCTTCAGCAAGGCGGACCCCGCCTCAGCGGTGCTGTCCACCCTGGCGATCTTCGCCGTCGGCTTCGTGGCACGGCCGTTCGGCGGGTTCCTGTTTGGCTGGATCGGCGACCGGGTGGGCCGCAAGACATCGATGACGCTCGCCGTCGGGCTGGCCTCGCTTGGCAGCCTTCTGATCGGCATTGCCCCCACCTTCGCGGCCGTCGGCGTCTGGGCGTCCCTGATGCTCCTCGTGGCCCGGCTGGTCCAGGGGCTCGCGCACGGCGGTGAGCTGCCGTCGTCGCAGACCTACCTGTCCGAGATCGCGCCCAGGGAACGCCGCGGGCTCTGGTCGACCCTGATCTACACCTCCGGCACCGTGGGAATCCTGTTCGGGACGCTGCTGGGCGCGGTCCTGAACATGAGCCTCAGCACCGAAATGATGAACGCCTGGGGCTGGCGGATCCCGTTCCTGATCGGCGCCGTGATGGGCCTCTACGCCCTGGTCATGCGCGCCCGGATGCACGAAAGCAGCGTCTTCGAGGGTGAATCCCCGGCCGAGAAGCGCGAACCGATCTGGCCGCAGATCGTCCGGCACCGCAAGCAGGCGTTCCAGGTGATCGGCCTGACCGTCGGGCTCACCGTCATCTACTACATCTGGGGCGTCGTGGCGCCCAGCTACGCCACCACCGCGCTGAAGATCGACCGCGGCGAAGCGCTGTGGGCCGGTGTCATCGGCAACGTGGTCTTCATCGCCGCCCTGCCGTTCTGGGGAAAGCTCTCGGACCGGATCGGGCGCAAGAAAGTGCTGTGGGCCGGTGCCACCGGCGCGGCTGTGCTGCACTTCCCGATGACGTGGCTGCTCAAGGATTCGGCCTGGCAGCTGGCGGTCAGTATGTCCGTGATGCTGATCTTCATCGCTGCGAGCGCCGCGATCGTTCCAGCCGTGTTCGCCGAACTGTTCCCGACCAGCATCCGCACGGTCGGCGTCGGCGTCCCCTACTCGATCTGCGTGGCCGCGTTCGGCGGAACCGCGCCGTACCTGCAGCAGTGGCTCAAGGACATCAACATGGCCCAGGCCTTCAATCTCTACGCCGTGGTCCTGCTGGTCATCAGCATCCTGTTCATCTTCAGCATCCCGGAGACCAAGGGCAAAGACCTGCGCGGCTGAGGACTCCTTCCGGTCCCCAACTGACTAGCACTAGTTGTCGTGTTGAGCGCCCAGAACGACAACAACTGCTAGTCAGTTGGGCTGGGAGGGCTGGCTGAAGGCGGTCAGCCGCCGATGAATCGGTTCCGCCCGGCACGGTAGCCGAACACCGCGCCGAGGGCACCGACGGCGAGGAACAGGATCCCGGCCGCGGCAAAAGACCCGGTGGACTGGTGCAGTTGGCCGACCAAGAGCGTGCCGGTGGACCCCAGCCCGTAGCCGACGCCCTGCATCATGCCGGACAGGTGGGCGGCGGTGTGGCCGTCGCGGGTGCGCAGCATGATCATGGTGAGCGCGACGGCCGTCAGGCTGCCCTGGCCCAGGCCGAGCAGCCCGGTCCACAGCCAGATCAGCTCCAGCGGGCCGAAGATGCTCAGGGCGAACCCGCCACCGGTCATCAGCGCCACCACGGTGTTGATGGCGCGCTGGTCACGAAACCGGGCGGCCAGGGCCGGGGCGAAGAGGGAACCGAGCATCTGCAACACGATCGAGGCGGAGACGATCAGCCCGGCCGTAGCTCCATCCACCCCGCGTTCGCGCAGGATCGGCGCCAGCCAGGCAAATACGCTGAAGGACATCATCGCCTGCAGGACCATGAAGATGGTCACCTGCCAGGCGATGGCCGAGCGCCACACCTTGACGCCGTCGGCCACCCGCTGGTGCTGGCCGTGGCGCTGCCGCACGGCCAGCGGCAGGAACAGCACAAGGACGACGCCGGCGGGCAGCGCCCAGAACCACAGCGCCACCGTCCACTCCCCCGTCGCGCTGAAAACCGGGTAGGTGAAACCGGCGCCGAGGCCCGCCGAGGCGCAGATCGCTGTCGTGTAGAGGCCGCCCATCAGGCCGAGCCGGTGCGGGAAGTCCCGCTTCACGAGGCCCGGGAGCAGCACGTTGCAGAGCGAAATCGCGGCGCCGCAGGCCGCCGTTCCGGCCAGCAGCGCGGGCAGATGTCCGGCCCCCGCGGCGTCCAACGGCCGCAGCAGCAGTCCGGCGGTCAGTACCGCCATGGCACCGAGCAGCACGCGCTCCGCGCCGAAACGGCGCGCCAGTACCGGGGCGAGCGGGGCGAACACCCCGAGCAGCGTCACCGGCACCGTGGTGAGGACCACCACCGCCCAGCCCGGCAGTCCGGCGTCGGCCGTCACTTCGGGCAGGACCGCAGAGAAACTGGCGAAGACTGTGCGGAGGTTCAGTCCGATCAGGACCAGGCACAGGCCCAGGTAGACCAGCGCGCGGCGGCTGCCGACGCTGGTGGGCGCGGCCGCGGGCACGTCGTCGATCTCGGCATCCACGAGCGTGCTGGGGCGGTCCCTGAGGCCGGGCCTGCTGCCGAGCGCGGAGTCCGGGGCGTTCTTGGGTCGAGTCACGGACCCATTCTGGCAGGCCGGAGCGCACCGCCCCTGCCGAGAGCACCGTCAACCCCGCCCGCGGGAAGGAGGCCGCGACGCCGGGCGCCGGTATTCTGGATGTGATGAGTGAATCCCCAGAAACACCCCAGACGCCGGAGCCAACGCAGCCGCCCCGCCCGGTGACTCCCGGCACCCAGGCCTCCTTCGGCACCTACGGGGGACGCCCGGTCAGCTTCGTGCGCCGCGGCACCCGACTGCAGGGCCGTCGCCAGGCCGCCTGGGAAGAGCATTCTGACCGCTGGGCCGTCGAGGTCCCGCGCCACATCGCCAACACGTCCGTCCACCCGGACTACGTGTTCGAGGCCGAAGCCGAATTCGGCCGCACCGCCCCGCTGATCGTCGAGATCGGCTCGGGACTGGGCGACGCCGTCTGCCACGCCGCCGAGGAGAACCCGGATACGGACTTCCTCGCCGTCGAGGTGTACACCCCCGGCCTGGCCAACACACTAATCAAGATCAACAGCCGCGGCCTGAGCAACGTCCGCGTCGTGGAGGCAAACGCGCCCGAGGTCCTCGCCACCATGCTCCCGACAGGCTCCGTGACGGAACTGTGGGTCTTCTTCCCCGACCCGTGGCACAAGTCCCGGCACCACAAGCGCCGCCTCATCCAGCCGGCCTTCGCCGAGCTTGCCTCGCGCGCCCTCAAACCGGGCGGCATCTGGCGCATCGCGACCGACTGGTCCAACTACGCCGTCCACGTCCGCGAGGTCCTGGCGGACTCCCCCGATTTCGAGAACCTGCACGAAGGTGAGCGCAACGGTGCGGAAAGCCCCCTCACCCAGGTCTGGGAATCCGGCGTCGAGTCCCTCGTGGGCGGGGCGCCGGTCAAGGAAGGCCGTGCACCGGTCAGCACGGAACATACAGGCCCCAACGAAGGCATCGATCAGGCCGGCGGCTGGGCTCCCAGATTCGAGGGCCGGATCCCGACCAGTTTCGAGAACAAGGCCCATGAGGCCGGGCGGCTCATCTTCGACCTCAGCTACCGGCGGCGATAAGCCGCACCACAGCGTTGCCCGCAGGCGTCAACCCGCCAGGGCACGGCTCCCCAGGCCACTGTCCGGATACAGCCTAAGCCCGAAGCCCCGGATGCTTTTCCCGGACGGGCCGGCGTGGCACGATTAGCTAAGATGCATGCCCCGGGCGGAGCCCTCGTCCGGCCGAACAACCGAGTCAGTTCAGGGATCCGCCATCAAAAAGGAACTGAAGGACGTCGCCGATGCGACCGAGGACGCCACCAACTCGCGCGCGCTGGAAGTAGTGGCGCGGGCCGGGTTTGCGGTGAGCGGCATCCTTCATTTCCTGATCGGTCTCGTTGCCATCCGGCTCGCCACGGGCGGCACGGGGAAGGCGGATGTCAGCGGCGCCGTGGAGCAACTGGCCGGCCAGCCGGCGGGTCCACTGCTGCTCGCCATCGGCGCCGCGGTTGCCGTCACCGGAATCATCTATGCCATCCGGGGCTTCCGCCAGTCCTTCAAGAAGTACCTGAGGCTCCCTGCATCTCAGCAGGCGCAGTCCGCGGTGAAGGCACTGGGCGTCGCGGGCTACGCCGCCAAGGGCATCGCCCTGCTGCTGGCGGGCCTGCTGATCATCATTGCCACTGTGAGGGTCCATCCCGAAGAATCGACCGGGCTCGACGGCGGCCTGAAGGCGCTGCGTGAACAGCCCTTCGGTGTCTACATGCTGGCGGCCGTGGGCGCCGGCCTCATTTGTTACGGCGTCTTCATGATCGTGCGCGCCAAACTCGCCAAGATGTAGCTTGCCTCAGCCGCCGGCCTGCCGCTCCAGGCAGTCCGTACGGGACGGGCCTGCCGTCCCCGGCAGTCCGTACGGCGACAGGCCCCCCGCTGGCTCAGGGCTTGCAGTCGTCGTGGACCACGACCCGGGACAGTTCGATAGTGCCGTCCGGGAGCTTCCAGAAGTGCAGCCGGCGGGCCGCCGGCACATTCTGTTCGATCGCGGCACGAAAACACTTGGCGCCGTCCTCGCGGCGGAGCTGTGGTGCGTCGCCGCCGGCGTTCTCCCGTAAGGGATGGATCTCGCGTGCCGTGCTGCGCGTTGCAGTGCGCTCCGCGGTCCCTGTGAGGATCCCCACCGCCGCTTTCAGCGCCTTCGCAACGACGCCCGGTTCAGTGAAAGCGTAAAGGGAGGCTGCGAAGCCGGGCCCTGCCGCCCATTCCCGCGGCAACGGCTGCCGGGCCTTGTCGGTCGGCAGGGTGTTCCTGGCCCAGGACAGATAGACATCGTGCCGCAGGCGGTCGTCGGACGTCACGAACAGCCCGTCCGAATCTGCGGCCGCCCGCTGCAGCGCCTGTTGGGATTCGCGGTTGCGGGTACGGAGCCTCCGGAGATCTTCCCGGTGCTTGGCAACCCTGCCCCGCTCCGTCTCCAACTCGGCATGGAGCGCACCGGCGAGCTCCCGCTCCGCCTCCAGCAGCAGTTTGAGCTCGTCATGCTCCTGCTGGAGCCTGACCAGCCCGGCCCCGGCCCGGCTGGTGGCAGACACGAGTTCCTGGAGGCCGGCAATTTTCCGCCGTCCGCTCTCGAGCTGCAGGAGGGCCGACCTCAGCGCGGTCGAGGGCTTGGCCGGCAGCGGGAGGGAGTCCGCTGCGGTGCTGCCCGGATCGGGGGTACCGGCCCCGCCAGGGTGCCCGATCGAGGCGGCAGGGAAGGTCCTGCCTGCGGTGGACTGTTCGGCAAGATGCCGTCCGGCCTGAAGCCAGGGGGTTCCGCCCATGAGCAAGGCCGGCGCCGGCTGGACCTCGGCGCCGTCATCCACGTCGAGCAGGGACAGCACGACTGCCCCGCGCTCCCGGAGGAAGCGCGCCACGACCACTTCACCCTCCGTCACGAGGCTGTCGGCCGTGTCGAGTGGATTCGAGGAGATGCGGGCCGCGGCTACGGCCCAGCTGGATCCCGGATAGAGGGTGAGCTTGGCGCTGTTCGCGCTTACCTGTTCGGCAAGGGCCAGGACGAGGTCGCCGGAACGGTAGAGTTCCGCGAGCCGCGGAACGGACTTCAGTCTGTTGATGTCAAGGGTTTTGTCCTCGTCATTGAGCTCGCCCTCAACGGACTGCCCGAGCGAAAGCATCCAATCGAGCCGAACGGGAGGTACAACGCGTTCCCGCTGAATGGAACAGCACGAGCCGTCTGGCAGTTCGACGATGGCCCGGGATCCCGCGCTCGCGAAGGCCTTGATCGTTCCGCGGACCCGCCGCCCTGCGCTGCGCGCCGGCGTCGCTTTAGGGGGGACCACAGTGATGAGACTCAGGACGTCCTCGATGACATCTTCGGCCGCACGGGCTGCCGCCGGCCGGTCCCGGGCCTGGCGCAACGGGCTCTGAAACACGTCCTGCATCCACCGGAGGTCGGCCGAGTAGACTCGTGCCGCGTTACCGAAGACATGGGCCCCTGCTGGCAGGTGATCGCCGAAGGCGTAGCTTTCCGGACCGTTTTCCAGCCAGAAAACGTCCGCGAGACCCCTTACTTCCCGGACGATGCCGCTGACATCGATGCGGTTTTGCTCCTGCTCCGGATGCCAGGAGATGACCACCGCCGGCTTGGTCCTTCCCGGTGCGGTGATGCGGAGTGCCAGGTTTTTCCCTGAGCTGACAACTTCATAACCCTGTTCCATAACGAATCCCCATTCGCCGGTGCGGTTGTGCTGGTCCGCAGATGTGGGAGGAGCTCACCACCCCTCCGCCATCAGTAGAGCAGGGGGGTGCGACAGGAAAGGGAACCAGGCACTGGATTCCGGCCGGCGCCCGGGAGACGGACGGGGCCGGGCCGTATGGAGAGAGCTGCTAGGTGCGTGGCACGGCGACGACGGCCACCGTCTGCTGCTGAGCGTTGCGCATCTCGACGCTGACGATACTGGCGAGCTGTACAGGGGTGGCGCCGGTGATCTTGACCCTGCCGCTGGGGGTAGCCGTCCAGGCGCACGCGCGGTCTTCGCCGCCGTCGCGGTCCTTTACCCAGAGCGAGAAGGTGCCGTCCACCGGCAGGCTCCGGCCGTCGACCGCGAGCTCTGTTCCCCAGGTCTTCTTGACCAGGCCCACGGTGAACTGCACTCCGTCGCCGGCCTGGACGGAGTAGCTGGCGTCCGGCTTGGCCGGCTGGTTGAGCAGCGGTCCGGCCAGGACCCCTAGCGCGAGGCAGGCCGCGGCGACGGCCGCCACCGCTGCCGACCACCGGCGTCGTACCTTCCGGCGGCGGGCGGACAACTCATCGAGCAGCCGCTTGGGCACGGGAACAGCCCCGGCTGCCCGCGCCTGTCCGGGGCCTGCCGCGACAGCCACGGCGGTGAGGGCGACGGCCTCGGTCACTGGAACCGCATCCAGCAGAGCGGGGAGGCTTGCGAGTTCGTCGAGCTCCTGCCCGCACACAGCACAGGATTCCAGGTGCTGCTCGAAGGCTGCGGCGTCGGCGGGCTCGAGTCCGCCCAGCAGATAGGCGCCGAGCAGCTGGTGGAGGTCCGTTCCGTTCACCGCTGCACCCCCATTTCGTCAAGGATCGTCCGCAACGCCCGCACGGCGTAGAACGCCCTGGACTTCACTGTTCCGCTGGGGATATTCAACGTCTTCGAGGCCTCCTGAACCGTGTAGCGGCGGTAGTGGAGGGCGACCAGGACGCCCCGGTGCTCGGCGCTGAGCCGCAGCAGCGCCTCCTCCATGAGGACCCTGTTGAGGAGTTCGTCGACGCGTTCAGCAGCGTCTACAGGATCAGCCAGATCGCGCTCCGTGGCTTCGAGGGGCCTGCGCTGGGCTTTTCGGTAGTTGTCGATCATGATGTTGCGGGCCGTCCTGAACAGGTAGCTGCGCAGGCTGCCGGTGATCTCCGGCGCCTGCTGCCAGACGCGCAGTACGGTCTCCTGCACCACGTCATCCGCCAGGTGCGGATCTCTGGAGGCACCGAGGACAAAACGTTTCAAGGCCGTCCCGTGATCGCGGTAGATCGCGGCCACGACGTCTTCGTCCAGCGACATGCCATGCCTCCCCGGCCTCGTGTGGTTCTGCTCTTCTGCCCCGTACGACGTGCGGGGCGCCGGAAAAGTTCAATGCCCCCGCCGTGAACCATTTTTCACCCGGCGGCGTCATATGGGTTAACGCCGGACTCTGAGTTGGCCGGCACGAGTCAAGGAGCAGCACATGAAGAAGCACCTCAGCATTGGCCTGTCCGCTTTCGCCCTCGCAGCACTGCTTTCCGGCTGTGCTGGCGGCGGCGGCACCACAACACCGACGACGACGGCGGCTGCGCCGGCAACCAGCGCTCCCGCCGCTTCAGCTCCTGCGACCTCCGCGGCCGCCAGTTCGGCTCCCGCCTCGGCCATGGCGGCAGAGCTCAACGTGGCCGAGTCCAAGCTCGGCAAGATCGTGGTGGACGGCAAAGGCATGAGCGTCTACTACTTCACGAAGGACACAAAGGATTCGGGGACCAGCGCCTGCACCGGCGGATGCCTCACCGCGTGGCCTCCCGTCCTCACCACCTCGGACGCCCCGGCCGTCGAAGGCGTCACCGGAACCCTGGGAACCATCACAACCCCCGAGGGCAAGAAGCAGGTCACCATCAACGGCATGCCCATCTACTACTTCGAAAAGGACAAGGCCGCTGGGGACATCCTGGGCCAGGACGTCAACAAGGTCTGGTACCTCGTGGCGCCCTCCGGCGAAATGATCACAACAGCCGCCGGCTCCTAAAGACTGCCGGGTTCGCGGAGGAGAGTCTCCTGCCTAGGCGTCTTCCTCCGCGAACTCGACGGCGGCCACGATCTCTCGGGTTTCCGGGTGGATCATGAAGGCTTCGTCGTCCTCTTCGACCATGAGGAACTCGCCCTGGTCCGTGGTGAAGTGCCAGGCCAGGGCACGGTGGCCATCGTGGTCGTAGTTGGGGTCGCCCATGGTGACCTTCAGCAGCGTGTGCCCCGCAACGTCGCACAGTTCACGGATGATCAGCTCGAATCCCGGAGCGTTCATCAGCTCATCTTCCGCCGCCTCGGCCTGGCGTTCCTCCAGATTCGGGATCCGGGAAACACGTTCGGCGATGTGCCGGTCGAGTTCCTCCTCGTCCAGGATGAGGAGATCCTGCTGGGCGCGAAGCCAAGCCGCGTTAAGCGCGGTGATGTCCTCGGTCTCCACGAGCGATTCGAACTCGGCATCGAGCTCTTCCAGCCGCTGCACCGCCTGCGTGGTGCCTTGGCTCCTGTCCGTTGAACCCTCCGGGCCGTCCGCGTCCAGCTCCGTATCCCCGTCAAGATAGGCGTCGGCTTCCTCCTCTGTGAGCGATTCGAATGCCGCCACGGTGCGGTTGAAGAGCTCCAGATGCCCCACGGCCCCCATCCCTGACAGCCCGTCGCGAACGTAAGGGTCAATATCCTCGCGCTCCGGCGCGGTGAACACGTACTGGGCGAAGCCGCCGGCCAGGGACTGTGTCAGGTAGAAGTCCACGTAGTAGCTACGGAGTGCGTTCGGGGCGATTTCCTCGACGTCGAGAAGCTCCGCGTACATGGTGTTGACCACGTCCACGTTCGCGTCGACCACCTCCGCGTCGCCACCGGCGAGGCTGTGCCGGGTCAGGACCGGGGCGTAGTCAGTTGCGGACAGGCTGATGGAAGGGCTGTTGCTCATAGGAAATCCTCACCGTTGAATGCAGATGGCGCTCCGAACCCTTCCACCGTACGTGGCGCCGGTTGCCCCGCGTCCGCTTCGAAGTTGAACGCCAAGGGAAGATTTGGGGGCATCGTTCCGGCCGGCGTCCGCCGGCCACCACTTTTCCACACAGCCCCGGGACGGGACCGGTCTCGCCGCGGGGCGGGGCTAGTCTCGGGCCATGGCCGCCCTTCCGGACATCCCCCCGTCCAAGGACGAAGCCGCAAGCCACTCCACGGCTCGCTAAGATGGATCTGATGACCAACTGCCGAAAGTAGTGCGCACATGCCTTCCCATCCGGACGAGAGTGCGGCACTGGCAATACAGACACCCGCGATCAACGACCGCTCCCTTGCGGCCGGGCTTGCCTACGCCATGGGGAGCCGGGTCTCCGCAATCTCCTTCGACGCCGCCACCGGCCTGATGCTCGGCAAAGTGCGGGGCGGCCCCGACGTGCCCTATTCGACGACGGCGAAGCTGGTCCGGAAGGCGGGCGGCTGGAGCTGCACCGTGGGCGTCTGCAGCTGCCCGGTCCGGAAGGACTGCAAGCACGTGGCCGCCCTGCTGTTCGCGGCCGAGGACAACCCCGCAACGCGGGTCCTGTTGCTGACCCCCGCCGATGTCTCGCGGACCTCCCGCCAGACGCCGGCCCTCGAGGTGCCGGACTGGGAACAAGCCCTCAGCCCGCTGATCGAGCGCCCCGGCATCACACAGTCCACCAACGGGATTCCGCTGGCGCTCCAGTTCGAAATCGAGGAACCCGCTCCGCATTTCTCCTATACCGGCCGCAGGGATCCTCTCCGTAGCGTCCGGCAGCTGAAGGCCCGGCCCGTGATCATGGGCGCCAAGGGCAAGTGGATCCGCGGGGACGTTTCCTGGAACACCCTGAGCTACCTGAACTACCGGCGCGAGTGCAACGAGGCCCACGTCGAGTGGATGCAGGAATTCCTCGCCTCGCACACGGCCCTCGCCAACCGCCAGCACTCCGGCACCGCGCCCTGGCTGGGGCTTAACACCTACGCCGGCAAAAACCTGTGGAGCCTGCTGGCCCAGGCCCGGAAGATGGGCGTCGCCCTGGTCCACGGCCGCGGCCAGGAGCCGGTGCGGGTGGTGGAGCAGCCTGCCGCCGTCGGACTCAATCTCGCCCGCGACGGGCGGAACCCGGCCGGCACGGACGGCCCCGTCTCCTCCGCCGGCACCGGCGGGGATCAGAACGGCGGGCTGTCGCTCGCGCCCACCATCACGGTCGAGGGCGTCGTGGTTGATCCTGCGAGCGTCGGGACCATCGGCCGTCCCGCCCACGGGATCTTCCTGACCTCCGGCGGAGACGCCCTCCCCGGCGTCGCGCCGGATGAGTCGATCATCACCCTCGCACCGCTGGAAAGCGGGCTCAGCGAGGAGCTGCTGACCTTTGTGACTGCCGGAACCACCCTGCACATTCCCGCCCGGGACGAGAGCCGGTTCCTGACCGGCTTCTATCCAAAACTCAAGCAGTCCGCCCGGGTCACGGCGTCCGACGAGTCCGTCGAACTGCCCACACTGGCTGTCCCCACCCTGTCCCTGCTCGCGAACTACGGCGCGGACCACCGGGTGCGGCTGCACTGGGAGTGGCACTATACGTCCGGGAAGCTCGTCACCGCGCAGCCGCTGTGGCGCCACCGCGGCGATCACGGCTACCGGGATGATCCCGCGGAGGCCGGCATCCTGGAGTCCGTGGGGCAGCCGTGGGATGTGGTGCCCGCACTGGGCGAGTCAGCCACCGGCGGCTGGGGGACGCCGCGGCTGGCGGCCTCGGCCGAACTGGGCGGCCTGGACACGCTGGCCTTCACCGAGGAGGTCCTCCCCCGGCTCCGCGAGCTGCCCGGCGTCGCGGTGGACACCGCCGGGGAGATTGCCGATTACCGCGAAGCCGAAGAGGCTCCCGTGGTGGCGATTTCGACCAAGGCCACTGACCAGCGGGACTGGTTCGATCTGGGCATCGTCATCACCCTGGAGGGCCAGCCGGTGTCCTTCGCGGCCCTGTTCTCCGCGCTCGCGGCCGGCCAGACACGCATGCTGCTGCCCAGCGGAGCGTATTTCTCCCTCGATCTGCCCGAACTGCACCAGCTCCGGGCGCTGATTGATGAAGCCCGCTCGCTGCAGGACAACAAGGACGCCCCGCTGCAGATCAGCCGCTTCCAGGCCGGCCTCTGGGACGAGCTGGCCCAGCTCGGGATCGTCGATGAGCAGGCCGCAGCGTGGCGCTCGGCGGTCGGCGGCCTACTGGAGGGCGGGGTGAAGGGCCTGCCGCTGCCGTCGACGCTCAACGCCGATCTGCGCCCGTACCAGCTGGAGGGCTTTAACTGGCTCAGCTTCCTCTACCGGCATGGCTTGGGCGGGGTGCTGGCCGACGACATGGGCCTGGGTAAGACTGTCCAGGCGCTGGCGCTGATCTGTGCAGCCAAAGAGGCAGCGAAGGAGCCGGCCAAGCAGCCGCCCGCGGCGTCCGGAACAGGGCCCGACGCCGGTTCAGCGGACTCCGGTTCAGCGGACACCGCAGGGTCGGCACCGGAGGCCGCACCGGCCGCAGCCGCGGGGGGTGCGCCGTTCCTCGTCGTCGCCCCCACGAGTGTTGTGGGGAACTGGGAAGCCGAGACCGCCCGGTTCGCGCCGGGCCTGACGGTGCGCGCCATCAGCGAGACGTTCGCGAAGAGCGGCTCGATGCCGGCAGAGGCGATGGCCGGCGCGGACATCATCATCACCTCCTACGCCCTGTTCCGGATCGACTACGATGCTTATGCCTCGCTGGAATGGGCCGGCCTGGTCCTTGACGAAGCGCAGTTCGTGAAGAACCACCAGTCCAAGGCCTACCAGTGCGCCCGGAAACTTCCGGCGGCCTTCAAACTCGCCATCACCGGCACGCCCCTGGAAAACAACCTGATGGAGTTCTGGGCCCTCACGTCGATCGTCGCACCGGGTCTCTTTTCGAGCCCCAAGCGGTTCGCCGAGAACTACCAGAAGCCGGTGGAAAAGAACGGCGACAAGGCGCAGCTGGACAAGCTCCGCCGCCGGGTCCGGCCGCTGATGATGCGCCGCACGAAGGAGCAGGTCATCCACGATCTGCCGCCGAAGCAGGAGCAGATCCTCGAGGTGGTGCTGAACCCGCGGCACCAGAAGGTGTACCAGACGCACCTGCAGCGTGAGCGGCAGAAAATCCTGGGCCTGATCGACGACGTCAACAAGAACCGCTTCACGATCTTCCAGTCGCTGACTCTGCTGCGGCAGCTCAGCCTGGACCCCTCGCTGATTGACCCCTCGCTCTCGGGCGTGCGGTCCAGCAAGCTCGATGTGCTCTTCGAGCAGCTGGAGGACCTCGTCGCCGAGGGCCACCGGGCGCTGATCTTCAGCCAGTTCACCGGGTTCCTGGGCAAGGTCCGCGAGCGGCTCGTCGAGGAGAACATCGAGTTCTGCTACCTGGACGGGAGCACCCGGAACCGCACCGACGTCGTCAACGAGTTCAAGAACGGTGCCGCCCCGGTGTTCCTGATCAGCCTCAAGGCCGGCGGCTTCGGCCTGAACCTGACGGAGGCGGACTACGTGTTCCTGCTGGATCCGTGGTGGAACCCGGCCTCGGAGGCGCAGGCCGTGGACCGCACGCACCGGATCGGGCAGGCCCGGAACGTGATGGTCTACCGGCTGGTCGCCAAGGACACCATCGAGGAAAAGGTCATGGCGCTCAAGGCCAGGAAGTCCCAGCTGTTCGCGGACGTCATGGAAGGCGATGCATTGTCAGGCGGCGCGCTCACGGCGGAGGACCTGGCCGGGCTGTTCAAGGACTAGCGGCACTAACCCTTCGGGAGTTCGAACCGGGCGCCCAGGTCTGTGAGCGCACCATAGACATCGGGCACGCCCCACCATTCGGCGGCCAGGCCGTTCTCGAAGCGAAGCAGGTGCATGGCGGTGACCGTCACCGGTTTGCCGGTGGCCGGCAGGCCCAGGAAGGTCCCCGCGTGGGTCCCCCGCCACGTGACCCGGCCCGCAACTTTGGGCTCTCCTGACGTACGTGTGGGTCAGGGTTTGTGTGCTATGAGGGCATGGGTAGCCCGGTAGATTTGGGAGTTCTCACACTGTCCAAATTTCGGAGCTACCCATGCGTGCTACTACTCTACTCAACCGCGTCTTGAACCTGACGGGGGTCCGGGTTGTTGATGTTGATCCCGGCTCCGGTGGTCCCATGCTGGTGCGGGTGGCGTTGAAGGCCCGCAAGCGCCTTGACTGCCCGCACTGCAGTTACTCAACGATGGCGGGATATGACACCCGCTGGGCGGAATCCACGTGGCGGCATCTGGATTTCTCCGGCAGGGTCCTGGTGCTCACAATGCTCCGCCGGCGCCTGGTCTGCCCCGGCCACGGCGTCGTGGTGCAGGGCGTGCCGTTCGCCCGGCCCGGCTCCCGGTTCAGCACGGACTTTGAGGACATGATCGCCTGGCTGGTCATCCGGGCGGACAAGACCACCGTCTCCCAGTTCGCCCGGATAGCGTGGCGGACCGTCGGGGCGATCTGTGAACGCGTCGTGGCCGAACAGCTCGACGAGAGCCGCTTCGAAGGCCTGCTCAATATCGGGGTGGATGAGATTTCCTGGCGCAAACACCACCGCTACCTCACCCTCGTCTCCGACCACTCCACCTCGAAGATCGTCTGGGGTGCACCGGGGAAAAACGCGGCGACACTGGATGGATTCTTCAAAGAAATCGGACCGGTGAACACGACGGCCATCGAGGCCGTCAGCATGGACATGGGGCCCGCTTTTGCCAAGTCCGTGAAGACCAACGCCCCGGACGCGGTCATCTGCTACGACCCGTTCCACGTCATCCAGCTAGCCACGAACGCGCTGGAATCCTTCCGCCGTTCCATCTGGCAACGCGCCCGTGAACTGCCCGATCAGCACATCGCGAAGAAGTTCAAGGGAACCCGCTGGGTGCTGCTGAAAAACCCGCAGAACCTGACCGAAAAGCAACAAGTCACCTTGGCCGGGCTCGAACGCACCGGAGGGCTGCTCTGGGACGCCTACCAGCTCAAGGAATCCCTCCGGGAAGTCTTCGCCGGCGACCTCAACCCCAATGACGTGATGGAGATGATCACCACCTGGTGCGACCTCGCCGCCAAATCCAACATCCGCGAGTTCGCCAGGGCCGCCGCCACGATCCGATCCCACACCGAAGGGATCTACGCCGCCGTCACCAGGAAACTCTCCAACGGCCGCCACGAAGGACTGAACAACAAGATCCGCACCATGACCCGCCGCTCCTACGGATTCCACACACCCGAAGCCGCCCTCGCCCTGATAATGCTCGCCTGCGGCCCCGTCGAGATCGAACTCCCATACCAGAAATAACCGAACCCACATTCACGTCAGGAGAGCCCTTTTTTGTCTCCCTCCACCACGGTGTCCTCGACCACGCCGGTGAGGCCGGAGAGACCGGAGTGCATTCCCCGCATCCAGAACACTATGCCCTCCAGGCCCGGCGGCTGGCCCGGCACGGGGCCGTGGTCCACGATGTCCGGGCTGACGATCCCGGCCAGGGCGTCCGGATCGTTCGCTTCCACGGCCGCGATGAGGCGTCCGTAAGCCTGCCGAAGTTCGTCTCCATTGCGCATGAGTCCTCCCGGGATGGCGCTCCAGCAAGCGGAAAGTTTTAGAAGCCGGACAGGCCGGCACTTCAAGTCTGGACGCCGCCGTGTCCGCAAACAAGGGGCTCAGTCGGTCCCGCGAGGCCTCCACACCACCAGGGCCTGGGACCGGGCCCGGGGCCGCTTGCCGCGGGCGAGGCTGACGACGTCGCCGGCGGTGCCTGCCGCGAAAACGCGGGCGTCCAGTGCGCGGGGGCGCCGTTCGAGTTCTTCGCTCAGCTCACCGACCCGGCGCTGCAGGGCGGCCACCTGGTTCTCCAGCTGCAGGATCCGTTTGATGCCCTCGAGGGAGACGCCTTCCTGCGAGAGCCGCTGCACTTCGCGGAGCATCATGACATCCCGCTGGGAATACCGCCGGGATTTGCCCGGGGCGCGGCTGGGCGAGACGATGCCCAGCCGGTCGTACTGCCGCAGCGTCTGCGGGTGCATGTCGGCCAGCCCCGCGGCGACGGAGATGACGAAGATCGGCTGGTCGAACTCGATGTCCATCGCAGGACCCCGTTCCTAGAGCCGGGCCTTGGCCGCCAGGCCGGCGCGGGCATCCTCGCCGGCGGTGGCCGCGGCAAACGCCTTCACGGCGTCCTCCGCTTCCTTGCTGAGCTTCCGCGGAACGGCGACGTCGATCGTCACCAGCAGGTCGCCGGTGGCCTTGGCGTGCTTGACGCCCCGGCCCTTGACGCGGAGGGTGCGCCCGGACGGGGTGCCGGCCGGAACACGGACCTTGACCGTGTCGCCGTCCATGGTCGGGACCTCGATGTCGGCGCCCAGGGCCGCCTCCGGGAAAGTGACCGGAACATGGATGCGGAGATTGTCAGCGTCGCGGACATAGAACTCGTGCGGCTTCACCGAGACTGTGACCATGAGGTCGCCGTTTCCCGCGGGGCCGTACTGGCCCTTGCCGCGGACGCGGACCTTCTGGCCGTCCCTGATGCCGGCCGGGATACGGACGTCGATGACTTCGCCGTCCGGTTCGCGCAGTCCGATGGTGGTGCCGCGGATCGCACCGGCAAAGGAGATGCTGGTTGATGCCGTCCGGTCCGCGCCCTTCTGCGGGGCCCGCTGGTAGGACTGGCCACCGCCGAAGCCGCCGCCTCCGCCGAACAGGTCGGCGAACTCGGGCGGTATGCCGCCTGCGGTGCTGTAGCCGCCGGAATGCCGTCCCCCGGCGCCGGTGAACAGCCCGCCAAAAAGGTCCTCAAAGCCCGCACCGCCGCCGGCTGCGCCGCCTGCGCCGCCCGGGGCGAACCTGGCTCCGCCCATGGCCCGGATGGCGTCGTACTGCTGGCGCTCGTCGGGATCGGAGAGCACGGAGTAGGCCTCGGAGATGTCTTTGAACTTCTTCTCCGAGGCGGTATCCCCCGCGTTGGTGTCCGGGTGGTGCTGCCGCGCGAGCTTCCGGTAGGCCTTCTTGATGTCGGCGTCGGAAGCGTCCTTGGCGACTCCAAGGATCTTGTAAAAGTCCTTGTCCACCCAGTCCTGGCTAGCCAATGGCGTTTCCTTTCAAATCTGTGTGCCGAGGTGACAGTTCGCGCCCATGTTTGGTTGAAACACGGGCGCGAACTGTCACCTCGATGACGTACTGCTAGGCCGGTACAGCCACGATGACCTGGGCTGCGCGGAGCACCCTGTCGCCGGACTTGTAGCCCGAGCGCAGGACCTGGCTGACGGTGTCGATCTCGACGTCGGGGCCGGGCTGCTGGATGAGGGCCTCGTGGATCGTGGGATCGAACTCCACCCCGGTCTCGTCGATGCGCACGAGGCCGTACGTCTTCAGTGCGTTTTCGAGCTTGGCCGCGATCGCGGCGAACGGGCCGTCCGCGAGGTCACCGTGCTGCCGCGCGGCGTCGACGTCGTCCAGCACCGGGAGCAGGGCGTTCAGGACGCCGATGACGGCCATCTCCCCCGCCACGGCACGGTCGCGCTCGACGCGCTTGCGGTAGTTGACGTACTCGGCCTGCAGCCGGCGGAGGTCATTCCTGAGCTCCTCCGCCGCGGCCGCGTCCACGCCCTGCGCCACCGATTCCTCGGCCGGAACCTCAACACTGTTCAGGATGTCCTCCGCCTGGGACAGGGCGTCCCCGGACTCGGAGTCCCCTGCTGCGGCGCGCGCCTGGTCAGGGTGGCGGGCCTGGCCTGTCTCCGGATCAACCTTGCGGTTGTCGTGGATGATCGGCTTCTGCGGCTCGTTCTCCTGCTCGTTACCGTGGCCCCGGTTCTCGGAAGAACCGTGCTCTTCTTCGTTGCCGTGATGCGGCATGATTACTTCTTCTCGTCTTCGTCAACGATCTCGGCGTCGACGATGTCCTCGTCGGCTCCGGCGTCCTGCTCGCCGGCAGGTGCACCCTGGGCGCCGGTGGCGCCGTCGGGGGAACCGGCCTGGGCGTAGATGGCCTCGCCGAGCTTGGTCTGGGAAGCCTGCAGCTTCTCGAACGCGGTCTTCACCGCGGCGTCATCGGTGCCTTCGAGGGCCGCCTTGAGGGCGTCGACGTCGGCCTTGACCCCGGTCTTGACCTCCTCGGGCAGCTTGTCGGCGTTGTCGGCAATCAGCTTGTCGACGGAGTACGCGAGCTGCTCGGCCGTGTTGCGGGTGTCCGTCGCCTCGCGCCGGGCCTTGTCCTCGGCTGCGTGCTCCTCGGCGTCACGGACCATGCGGTCGATGTCTTCCTTGGAGAGCGCGGTGCCGCCGGTGATGGTCATGGACTGCTCCTTGCCGGTGCCCTTGTCCTTCGCGGAGACGTGCACGATGCCGTTGGCGTCGATGTCGAAGGTGACCTCGACCTGCGGGACGCCGCGCGGAGCCGGTGCGATGCCGGTCAGCTCGAAGGTTCCCAGCGGCTTGTTGTCGCGGGTGAACTCGCGCTCGCCCTGGAAGACCTGGATGGCCACGGACGGCTGGTTGTCATCAGCCGTGGTGAAGGTCTCGGACCGCTTCGTGGGGATGGCCGTGTTGCGCTCGATCAGGTGCGTCATGACGCCGCCCTTGGTCTCGATGCCGAGGGAAAGCGGAGTGACGTCGATCAGCAGCACGTCCTTGCGCTCGCCCTTGAGGACACCGGCCTGCAGCGCGGCGCCGACGGCGACGACCTCATCCGGGTTGACGCCCTTGTTCGGCTCCTTGCCGCCGGCGAGTTCCTTGACCAGGTCGTAGACGGCCGGCATCCGGGTGGAACCGCCGACGAGCACGATGTGGTCGATCTCGGAGAGCTTGATGCCGGCTTCCTTGATAACGTCCTGGAACGGCTTCTTGGTGCGGTCCAGCAGGTCCTTGGTGAGGTCCTGGAACTTGGCGCGGGTCAGCTGCTCGTCCAGGTGGACCGGGCCGTCGGGGGTGACGGAGAGGTACTGCAGGGAGACGTTGGTGCTGGTGGAGGAGGAGAGTTCCTTCTTGGCCTGTTCGGATGCCTCGCGCAGGCGCTGCAGGGCGATCTTGTCCTTAGACAGGTCGATGCCCTTGACCTTGAGCTGGTTCAGCAGGTAGTCCACGACGCGCTGGTCCCAGTCGTCGCCGCCGAGGTGGTTGTCACCGGCGGTGGAACGCACCTGGATGGTGGAGAAGTTGTCTTCGTCCTTGCCCACCTCGAGGAGGGAGACGTCGAAGGTTCCGCCGCCGAGGTCGAACACGAGGATGAGCTCGTCTTCCTTGCCCTTGTCCAGGCCATAGGCCAGGGCGGCCGCGGTGGGCTCGTTGACAATGCGCAGGACGTTCAGGCCCGCGATTTCGCCGGCCTCCTTGGTGGCCTGGCGCTGGGCGTCGTTGAAGTATGCCGGAACGGTGACGACGGCGTCGGTGACCTTTTCGCCGAGGTAGGACTCGGCGTCGTTCTTAAGCTTCATCAGGATACGGGCGGAGATTTCCTGCGCCGTGTACTTCTTGTCGTCAATGGCGACGCTCCAGTCCGTGCCCATGTGGCGCTTGACGGAAGCGATGGTGCGGTCGATGTTGTTGACGGCCTGGCGCTTGGCGATCTCGCCGACCAGCACTTCGCCGGACTTGGAGAATGCAACGACCGACGGCGTGGTGCGGCCACCCTCGGCGTTGGCAATGACGGTGGGCTCGCCGCCTTCGAGAACGGAGACGACGGAGTTGGTTGTTCCGAGGTCAATTCCTACTGCACGTGACATGTGTTGCGTCCTTCTGTTCTTGGAAACTTGCTGAGCTGGCCGCGGACCGCGGGGATCCGACCGTTATTGAGCGATCTGCACTCAACTTTACTCAGACCGGGATCAAAGTCAATCCAGAGTTGAGCCAAGTCGACTCAACTCTGGATTGGAGGCGGCGCGGACCACGGTCAGGCGCGCAGAAGTTCCGGAGTTCCGGCAGTCCAGCGCCGTCCGGGCTACGGTTTCGCTGTGCGCGAAGTCCCGCCGCTAGCGCTCCTCGCGGGGAGCGTCCCCGGCCGGTGCGCCGCCCGCGGTCTTTTCGTCGGAAGCCTGGCCGGCAGGCCGTTCGCCGGCTGTCCCCGCGGCGCCATAGTCGCCTTCCGGGTAGTCACCCTCCTCCGTGGTGACGGGCGTGCCCCCAACAGCGCCGGCCTTGCCGTAGTCGCCCTCGGAGTAATCACCCTCCTCGTCACCGACGGAGGTTGCACCGGCCGTACCCGCCGCGCCATAGTCGCCGGAGGGGTATTCGCCCTCCACTGCCGTGGGAGGGATCTCGCCGGCAGTGCCCGCGTTGCCGTAGTCGCCCTCGACATACTGGCCTTCGGCAGCCTGATCTTCCGCAGCATCGCCTTCGGCTTCCGCTGCCTCTCGGTCAAACTCACTGTTATCGGACATGTTCGGGTCCTTCCTGGAAGCATCTGGCACACCCGCGCGGGCGCAGGGGCAGTCTATCGAGCACGGCCGGGAGGCAACAGAGGAGAAGGAAACCGGCCCGGTCCGCTAGCCACTGGAGGGCTGATAGTTGGCGGGATCGAGGCCCGCGACGCCGGCCAGCACCGCAAGATGATGGGCAAAGAGCTCATCCGGGGCCGCGAAGGTGTCCGCGCCGTACTGCCCGAAAACCTCGAAGCTGACGGCCCCGAACAGCGAGGTCCACACCAGCGCACCCCGCGCGAGCAGCCCGTCCGGGACGAAGACGCCCAGCTCAGTGCGGATCCGCTCGAGGTCCGCTGCCAAGGGCGGCACGACGGCGTTCGGATCGCCTCCGGCGGCCAGCCGGCCGGCGCGGTACGCGGCGTCGAGGATCGCCATCAGCGCCTGGATGACCCGCGTGCCGGGACCGGTGGTCCGCTCCGCGGGCGCCTGGTAGCCCGGCACGGGGCTGCCGAAGAGCAGCCCGTAACTGGCGGGCTCGCTGAGCGCCCACCTCCGGACAGCCGTTCCCAGTGCCCGGAACCGGCCGGTGAAGTCCTGCTCCGGCAGAGCCCCGACGGCGGCGTCCACGGCGTCGCCGAGCTCGTTGTAGGCGTCGACCAGCAGCAGTGTGAGGAGCTCTTCGCGGTTCTCGACGTACCGGTACACGGCCGAGGACACGACGCCCAGATCCCTGGCCACGGCACGGAGCGAGAGGGCGGCTGCGCCATGAACGGCCAGATGCTCCCGGCCCAGCCGGAGGATGTCCTCGATAGTCCGGGCGCGGGCGCGCTCACGCGGCGTCGACGGCTTCCGGGCGGCGGATTCTGCTGGTGGCATGGTCCCAGCATTCCACAAGGCAGAGCGGTGTCAACAAATGTGAGCAGTGCTCTTGACGTAGGGGCCGCGCAGGTCCATTCTGGATTTGGAGAGCACTGCTCACAGGTATCCGAGAGGGAGATCAAGATGTCCGAGTTTGATAGGCCTGAACCCCGTGAAGCCCCCGCGTTGTACGTCGTGACCGGAGCCGGACCCGTCGGCTGGACGGTTGCGGAACAGCTCGCCGCGGCGGGCCACAGAGTGCGCGTCCTGACCCGGTCGGGCAGCGGACCGTCCCATCCGCTCATCGAACGGACGGCGGCCGACGTGTCCGATCCGGCCCGGCTCGAGGGCCTCTTCAGTGGCGCCTCCGCCGTCTTCCACTGCATCCACGGTTCGGACTACAGCGCCCGGATCTGGGAAGTGGAACTTCCCGGTGCCGAGCGGAACGTACTGGCCGCGGCCGGTGAGGCCGGCGCCGTCGTCGTCTTCCCGGAAAGCCTCTACTCCTACAGCGAGCCGGACCGGATCCTGGCGGAAGACAGCCCGCGCGAGGCACCGGGCGGCAAGCGCGGCATCCGCACCTCCCTGCTCAAGGCCCGGGCGGCGTCCGGAACGGACACGGTGAGCGTCGTGGCAGGTGATTTCTTCGGACCGCGGGTCCGCGGGGCCCATGCCGGCGAGCGCATGCTGCGGCCGGTACTGGCCGGCAAGCCCCTGCTGGTGATCGGGAGGGCGGACCAGCCGCACTCCTTCAGCTATGTGCCGGACCTGGCAGCGGCCATGATCCGGGCTGCGCGGGACCGCTCGCTGTGGAACAAGGTCTGGCACACGCCCACGGGCCCGGCGCTCAGCCAGCGGCAGATCGCCGGTGCGTTCGCCGCCGCGGCAGGCGTGCGCAGGCCCCGTGTGGCCGCGGTGCCGGGCTGGGCGCTGCGGGCGATGGGGCTGCTCTCCCCCGGGACCCGGGAACTGGCCGAGACCCTCTACCAGTTCGAGAAGCCGTTCGTGATGGACTCCCGCGCCAGCGAGGCGGCCCTGGGACTGCGGCCGACGCCGCTTCAGGCGGCAGCCGCCGCCACCGTGGCCTGGTGGGGGGACCAGGCACGGTGACGGAAGCTGCGGCATGGGGCGACGGCGGGCTACCGGACCCCGGCGTCCGCGGCCTCGGTCGCCTCGGCGGGCAGTCCGCTTGGGCGGCTCCCGGGGATCGGCGCAGCGAGGGCCGCCCGCCTGCCGGCCCACAACGCGGCCGCCGCAAGGACCAGCGGGACCACAAGAGCCCAGCCACTGAACAGCAGCACCGCCACCATCACTGCCGCGGCAACAATGACGCCGTACCAGGCGGCGGTGCGCGCCGGCAGCAGCCGGATCCCGGCAGCCAGCCCGAACGCCGTCACGGCCGTGAAGCAGGCGGACGCAGCCCCGATCTGGAACTGCATGTTGCTGAGCCCGGCCGCCGCCGCGCCGAAGGACAGGAACGTCATGCCGGCGAGTACGGCCAGGCTGACCGCGGGCACAGTCCCGGCGTCCCGCGCCAGCGTCCGCGGCAGCACGCCGTCGGACGCCAGGCTGGCGCCCAGGCGGCTGGCACCTGCCACAAACGTGTTGATCGGGCCGAAGGTCAGGACCGCAGCAGCGACGGCGGTGAGCGGCCCGGCAAGTCCGCCCAGTCCTTTCTCGAGCAGCTCGGCGATCGGCACTTCACTGCCGGGAAGGCGTGGCCCCAGCACGGCCACCGAGGCTGCCACCACGCCGATGTAGACCACACCCACGACGATCAGGGTCAGCCAGGTGGCGCCCTTGAGGTCGCGTTCCGGGTGGCGGAATTCCCCGGCGATATGGGTGACCGCCTCCCACCCGGCGAAGCAGAAGAAGAGCAGGCTTGCCACCCCGCCCACCGCCCAGTAGCCATGCGGGGCAAACGGTTCGAAGTTCTCTGCCTTGGCGTACGGGGCGGCCAGCGCGACGGCGAGCGCCAGCAGCCCGATCAGCAGGACCATCAGCACCAGCTGGATGCCGCTGGACATCCGGATGCCGACGGCGTTGCTCGCGAAGGCGGCAGCGAGCAGCAGGGCGGCCGCCAGCAGCGCCGTTTCCCGCCCGCCACCCACCGCGTGGGCGATGTAGTTGCCGCCGATCACCGCCGTCGCCGGGGCACCGAAGGGAATCGCGAAGTAGAAGAGGTAGCCCGCCATGGCCGAGGCGCGGCGGCCGTAGGCCCGGATGACGAAGTGGGCTATCCCGCCGGCATCGGGCTGCTGGCGGCTCATTTCGGCGAAGCTGAAGGCCACCGGCGTGCAGAACACCAACAGCAGGGCCCAGGCCAGGAGCGAGGCCGGGCTGGCCTCTTTCGCTGCGATGGCCGGCAGCACCAGGATCCCCGAGCCCAGGATCGCTCCAACATAGGTGCCGGTGGCCCGGAACAGCCCGAGCCCGGCCTTTTTGCTGTTGATGGTCACTCCTCTAATCATCCGCAGAACCGCTCCGTGCAGAAGCGGCAAAACTGACGTCCATGCGCGAAAAACCGCCGCCGTCGGCTGACTGCGTCGGCTGACTGTGTAGTGGTTCCGTCCGATTGCACCTGCGGGGCGGTAGCGTTTCATTATGAGTGCGCAGCAGCCTGACGATGTGTACAGCCACGGCCACCACGAGTCGGTGGTCCGCGCCCACGCCTCCCGGACGGCGGAGAACTCCGCAGCGTTTGTGATTCCGCACCTCCTCCGCGGGGTGTCGGTGCTCGACGTCGGCTGCGGCCCGGGCAGCATCACCTGCGACTTCGCAGTGCTGGTGGACCCCGGCAAGGTCACCGGACTGGACCGCTCCCCCGAGGTGATCGCCCAGGCCACCGCGCTGGCGGCCGAACGCGGCGTGCAGAACGCCGGGTTCGCGACCGGGAACATCTATGACCTGGACTTCGAGGATGAAACGTTCGACGTCGTCCATGCCCACCAGGTGCTGCAGCACCTGACCGATCCTGTCGCTGCCCTGCAGGAGATGCGCCGGGTGGCAAAGCCCGGCGGGATCGTCGCGGTCCGCGATGCCGACTTCCACGGCATGAGCTGGTACCCGTTCATCCCGGAGCTGGACGAATGGATGGAGCTCTACCAGCGGATCGCCCGGCGGAACGGGGCGGAGCCCGACGCCGGCCGCCGCCTGGTCTCCTGGGCACAGTCCGCCGGCTTCACCGACGTCGCGCCCTCGAGCAGCAACTGGCTCTACGCCACAGGCCAGCAGAGGCGGTGGCAGGCGCGGGTGTGGGGCGAGCGGGTACTGCACTCCGCCTTCGCGGACCAGGCCCTCGAGTACGGCTTCGCCACGCCCGCCGATCTGGCCCGGATTTCCGCCGGCTGGCACCGTTGGGGGTCCACGGACGACGGCTGGTTCCTCATTCCCAACGGCGAGGTCATTGCCCGGGCCTGAGGGGAAGCCGTTATCCACAACGCCCGCAAACGCTCTGGAGCTCCGAGGGCTGCGGTTATTAGCCTCAAGGCATGATCATTCAAGCTGGTTTTGACTTCGAGACACTCGCCCGCCCGTTCATCGTCCGGGACGGCATGCTCATGCCAAACTTGGTGCTGATATGTGTCGACGAGGAAATGCAGCTGGACGGCTTGCGCGTCGTTGCCACAGGGTTTGCGGGCTCACTGACACCGTTTCACGATGCTGTCCTGGCGGCGCTGGATGCGGAATACACCAAGTACTTTGCCATCGCGCACCCTGGCAGATTGTGAATATGCCGGCCCGGAGCCACTCATGGACGAGGCCGATGAATTGGAATCGAAGGCGGCCGAACGGGGCATGCAGCTGATCGGACACTTCGCCATCGACGAGACGGGCTATATGTCGGCCCGCGCGCGCTCGTACTTTGACCAGTATCCGGAGCACGATGACCTTCCAAGGACCATGAATCATTGGTCGCATTCAAAGCTGGGCCGGTGTGGCTGAACTTGGTCGGATGGCGGATCTCCCTGTCAGCGAACGGCCCCGGGAGCGGCTCCTCCGGCTCGGCGCTACGGCACTGAGTGATGCTGAGTTGGTAGGGATCTTGCTCGGTGCGGGAAGGCCCGGCGTCAACATGCTGATCTTGGCGCAGGCCATGCTGGTCGATTTCGGCGGTGTAGCGGGCTTGCTTCGCCTGTCGGCACCTGACCTCATGTCCGTGAACGGGGTTGGTCAGGCCATGGCCGCTCGTTTTCTCAGCGCAGCCGAACTCTGCCGACGGTCGGCCCCGGCAGATGGTCCGCCGGCCAAGATGCGCTCCTCAGCTGATCTGGCCGCCGTGGCCGTCCCGCAGCTTTCGAGTTTATCCCACGAGCGCCTGCTGATGTTTGGCGTGACGTCCGACCACACACTGAGGAATGCCGTGGTGATGGCACACGGCGGCGAGGGACAAGCAAGCTGCCCTGTTTCCAAGGTGCTGCGAGCGGTGCTCGCCGGTGGCTGCTCTCCTCCTGGAACTCATTGAAAGCTTTAGTCTTGAGCAGGATTCACTCTTAAAACTACAGTTTTTGGGACAGTTCTAGGCTCCGTAGAGCCACTCCTGCACGGTGCGGTTTCATGCCACTTTCCCAACCACCAAAGCTGCGTGCTATGTCTACCGGGCTGCCGTACCCGGACAACGGCTCCACGTGGACCACGGACGTGCTCGCTATTTCGTCGATTCCCCTGACGCCGTACGTGTCCAGTAGCGCGTCGACGACCTGTTGCGCGAGTCCCGAGAGCTTTTCAATATCGTCCGCATGCCTCTGACGCGCATTCCGGGCACCTTCGGCCCGGGTCAGCTGCGGCACCCCCCACGCGAGCCTTAGAAGGTAATCCACGGAATCCACAGGTGCGCCAGCAGCCTCGCCCATCTCCGCGGCCAGCCGCTGCATGTCAATGTGGCGATCGCGCAACAGCAACTGACCCTTGTGTCTGTCGTCCGGATCCGACCATGCCCGGAGCAGTTCCTCCGGGTGGGTAAAAGTGTCCAGTACTGTCTTCCGCGCCCAGTCGATGTACTTCACAAGTTGCGGCTGACCGGACTCGACGTCATGCACATAGAACCCTCGCTGCGGAGTTCCACTTTCTGCCCCGACAACTGAAAGACCGTCCGGGCCCGCCTGGCATCCAGTACGACTGCGTCGGAGTCGAGGTCCACATCCCCGGCGCACTGTGCCGTCTGGGTTCTTCAGCTCGTCGCTGAAACCACTGAGCAACAGCGTCTTTGCTTCCGCGTTGAGGCTGTGTGACTCGCAAAAGAGATCCCAGGCTTCTCCGAGCGTAGGCAAAGATTCAATGATGACTGCAACCCGGTCACGGAGTTGTACAGCACCCATCCGTGGCCATTCGTCGACACGGCGAAAGGCACGTCAAGTTTCGTGGCGTAGCGGGTGGCCTGCTGGAGGCCATCTCCCGGAGCCGCCCACGATCGCTTAGCTTCAATCACCATGAGGGGCTGTCCAGGAGCCAACTCCAAAACGTAGTCAGCTAGCCGCTTGGTCAACCCGTCATTCAGGCGATGGCGATTCTCGCCCTCAACGGCAAACTGCTCCTGCACCAAATCCGGCAGCCATCCAGCGGCGTGAATCGCCGGCAGTACATATTCCCGGCATGTATCGTTCTCATCCATCCCCACATGTGCCATTGGGCCAGACTCCAAGCACTCGTAGCAAAGTCGCCTGATGACCTCTACCGGTCGTGCCTGAAGCCACCCCGGACTACCCCGCACTCACAGCGCCGCCACAGCCATGCCAAAGTGCTGCCATATCTCCCCGACTGAGGTTATTTACAGGCCGAAAGCACGGCCGGCCCGGTCTCCGGGCTCCAGCAAAGGAGCAACACCATGGCAAAGATCAACAAGACCAATCATGCTCGCCGCCGTCATCGGCGGCGGCGCCATGGGCGCGTCGGCCATCCCCGCGATGGCAGCCGATTCCACCACCAGCTCATCCTCGGCCCGTCCACCGATGGTTACCGCACCGGCGGGGGCCATGGTGGCCCGGGCGACACGGCCGCGGACGGCTACACCTCCAACGGCTAAGCGATAGCAGCGCCCCAGCTTCGGGATAGAGCTGCGGGATAAGGCTGCCTGCAGGGCCGCTCCGGGCTGCGGCACCGCCGTCGTCCGGGGCACGCGTCCGCCGCCAGGCATTCCCTGCCTTCCGATCTCCCGATAGGGTGCACTGAAAGAGCCCACGGCAAGGAGGATCCATGCGCAAATTGACGGCCGGCCTTTTCTGCTCTGTGGACGGGGTGGTTGAAGACCCGTTCCTGTGGCAGTTCGACAGTTTCGACGCGGAGTTGGGTGCCGGTATGGGCGAGATGATGGGCCGGATCGACACCGCAATCCTGGGCCGCATCGGGTACGAGCAGTGGGCAGACTACTGGCCGAACGCCGAAAGCGACGCCGTCTTCGCGGGGTTTATCAATCCGCTGCCGAAATTTGTCGCGTCCCGGACGCTGGCCGGGGAGCTGGAGTGGCAGAATTCGC
Source organism: Arthrobacter sp. UYCu723 (assembly GCF_054059215.1). Taxonomy (NCBI): domain Bacteria; kingdom Bacillati; phylum Actinomycetota; class Actinomycetes; order Micrococcales; family Micrococcaceae; genus Arthrobacter; species Arthrobacter sp. UYCu723. Next base: position 2,090,828 of record NZ_JBSSBW010000001.1, on the reverse strand, counting down.
GCCTGATTGAGGGGCCGCTGGAGGACTTCGTGGCAGGCTTGAAGAACAGCGACGGCGGCGAAATAGGGATCTTCAGCAGTATCTCGCTGGTCCGCCAGTTGCTGTTCGCCGGGCTGCTCGACACCTTGATGCTGATCGTCCATCCCGTGATCGCGGGAAGCGGCCGGCGGCTCTTCAACGACGGCGATCCCCTGACCCGGCTGGAGCTGCAGTCGTCCCAACAGACCAGCAAAGGCAACATGATTCTCAGCTACGGCCTCCGCGGCGACTGACTCCCCACCGGACATCAGGGCGGCCAGCCCCCTCATCGAATCCGGCCGGCCAGGGCCGGGACCGTAAACTTGTCTGGTGCAACCCTCCCTTTGGCTGGCCCTCGCAGGCGCCGGCGTCCTGATCAGCTTCACTCCAGGCGCTGGCGCCATCAATACCATGAGCAACTCGCTGAACTCCGGTTTCCGCCGCTCGCTCTGGGGCATCCTCGGCCAGCAGGCCGCACTCATTGTGCATATCCTGATCGTGGCCCTGGGCGTCGGGGTCCTCGTGGCGAGCTCGCCGGTGGCGTTCAACGCCATCCGCTACGCCGGTGCTGCCTATCTGGTCTACCTGGGCATCCGGCAGTTCCTGCACAAGCCCGATCTGGACCAGGAGAGGGCTGCCGCGCTGCGCAACGAGCCGGCATTCTCCATGTTCCGCCGTGGTCTCTGGGTGAACATCCTGAACCCCAAGGCCGTCGTGTTCTTCCTGGCCTTCATGCCGCAGTTCATCCGTCCGGAGCAGCCGTTGCTCCCGCAGTACCTGGTCCTGTCCGTCACCGTCGTGGTGATCGACATCCTCGTCATGTGGTTCTTCTTCGCCGCCGCGGCCACGTCCTTCCAGCGGTTCACGCACGACGCCCGCGGCCAAAAGATTCTCAACCGGACCTTCGGCTGCCTGTTCGTGGCGGTCGGCGTCCTGCTCGCGCTGATTCACTGACACGGACCTCTGGCGCCCCGGCGGGCCGTCAAGGGCCCGCCCTGCCGAGGCCGCTGTGCCGCGACGGCCCCATGCCGCGGGATACCCAGCGTGGGCCGGGCCTGGCCTGGACACACGGCATCCGCGCCGCAGGTCCATCGTCGGCTACGTCAAGGACGCCGTGGACGCGCTGGACACGTCGCCCGACGTCCTATCGGTGCTGCGGACGCAGCGCCACTTAGCGCCGAACAGGGACTGCGGAATTCCGTTACCCTGTTACGCCGTCAGCCTGTCTCGTCACACCGGGTCCCGCAGACTTGACAGATCTTGTAACACCCGCGGAACCTCCGCTAGCCAAGAGGCGCCCGCATCATTCATGCTTAGCAATATGACCTCAACGTCGAGCCAGTACCGGATCATCACGGTCTGCACCGGAAACATCTGCCGGTCCCCGATGGCCGAGCTGATGCTGGCGGAGGCCTTTGCCGCCGAGGGTCTCGCCGGCGCCGTCGTGGACTCGGCCGGTACAACTGCCTACGAGGCCGGCCGGCCGATCGATCCCCGTGCCGCCCGCACGCTCCTGGGCCACAGCATCTCCTCAGACCACCACACGGCGCGCGAATGGCGGCCCGAATGGTTCCAGAGTCGCGAACTGATCCTGGCCCTGGATGTGGACCATTACGGCTGGCTGCGGCAGACGGCACCGGACCGCGAATCGCTGTCCAAGATCCGGATGCTGCGCAGCTTCGATCCCGCCGTGGCGGGCAAGGATCCCCTGGACCAGGGCATCGAAGATCCCTGGTACGGCGGACACGCGGACTTCGACATCACCTGGAACCTGATCCACGCCGCAATTCCAGGCATCGTGGGGCACGTCCGCACCCAACTGGCGCAACGGCAGCGGCCGGAGCAGCGGGTACGCTCTATTTCATGAGCCCCGCACCCGTCATCATCGCCATCGACGGACGATCCGGCGCAGGAAAGACCACCCTCGCGATCGAACTCGCGGCCCGGCTCCGGGAGCACCACAAGGTCTCCCTGTTCCATCTCGAGGACATCTACCCCGGCTGGAACGGACTCGCCGCAGGAATTGAACGCTACGTCTCCACGGTCCTGAAACCGCTGCACCACGGCGAACCCGCCGACTGGGTCAGCTGGGACTGGAACCGGCACTACGACGGCGAAACCCGCACCACACAGCCCGCCGAGATCGTCCTGGTGGAAGGTGTCGGCGCCGCGGCCGAAGCCGCCCGTCCGTTCCTTGACGCGGTGGTCTGGGCGGACTCCCCGGACCAGGACCGCCGCAGCCGGGCGCTCGCCCGCGACGGCGAAAGCTACGAACCCTACTGGGACCAGTGGGCCGCCCAAGAGCAGGAATGGCTGGCCGCGGACGATGTTCCGGCGCACGCCGCGGTGCGCGTGCTCAACCTCGCGGACGGCGCCGCCCCCGAGGAGGTGCTGCAGTCCCTGCAGTACCTGCCCGCTCTTGCCCCGGTGCTGTTGCCTGAGCTCGCGGCCCGCCGCGGCCTCCAGCTCCACACCGAACGGATCGACGCCGAGCCGGACGCCGTCAGGCTGTTCGAGCGTTTCTTCGGCCGCTCCGCCAACGCGGTCTGGCTGGACTCCTCCCTCAAGCCGGAAGCCCCGGGACTGCCCGGCGAGGCCCGGGACGGAGCGGCGGCAGAGCGGAGCCGCTTCAGCATCCTGGCGGACGACGGCGGCCGCTTCGGCCAGACGGTCCGGCACAGCTCGGGCAAGACCTGCGTGAGCGTCGGAAATGCGACCGTAAAAACTGAGGGACCGTTCTTCCGCTGGCTCGACGGCGTCTGGGGGCGCCGGGCTCTCCGCGTTCCCGAGGACTACCCGTGCGGGTTCACCCTGGGCTGGCTCGGCTACCTCGGCTACGAGCTCAAGCGGGAAACCGGCGGCAGCGACGTTGCCTCGGCAACCCCCGACGCCTGCCTGCTCTTCGCCGGCCGCGCCGTCGTGCTGGACCATCTGGAAGGTACGGCATGGCTGCTTGCCCTGGACACGCCCGATGCCCGGGAGTGGCTGGTGGCGGCCCGGTCAGCCGTGGCAGCCGCCGTGGCGGACACGGCAGGGGCGGACACGGTGCCGGCCGGCGGAAGCAGCGACGTCGTTCTTTCTGCCGGGCTGGACTCTGCCGCGCTGGACTTTACCGCGCGGGACTCGGAGGTCTCCTACAAGTCTAAGATCACCGAGGCACAGCACGAGATCGCCGAAGGCAACAGCTACGAGGTCTGCCTCACCACGGTGCTGACGGCAAAGGTGCCGGCCGGCGCGCTGGATCCGTGGCCGGCTTATCTCGCGTTGCGGCGCCGTAACCCGGCGCCGTTCGCCAGCTACCTGCGCTTCGGGGGACTCAGCGTGGCCAGCACCTCGCCCGAGCGCTTCCTGCGCATCATGGCCGACGGCGGGATGCGGGCCGAACCGATCAAGGGCACCCGGCGCCGGGACGCCGACCCGGTGCGGGACGGGGCACTGTGGCAGGAGCTCAAGTCTTCGCCCAAGGACCGCGCCGAGAACATCATGATCGTGGACCTGCTCCGGAATGACCTGAGCCATTTCGCCGTGCCGGGCTCCGTCTCGGTCAGCCGGCTGTGCGCGATCGAAAGCTACGCCACCGTGCACCAGATGGTGAGCACCATCGACGCCCTGCTCCGGCCCGGGATGCCGCGGGCCGAGGCCGTGGCGGCCTGCTTCCCCGCCGGGTCCATGACCGGCGCCCCGAAGGTCAGCACCATGGCCATCCTGGACCGGCTGGAAGGCGCACCCCGGGGCGTGTACTCCGGCGCGATCGGCTACTTCTCACTCAGCGGGGCCGCCGACCTCGCTGTTGCGATCCGGACCCTGGTGCTCAACGCGGACGGCGGCGACGCGGGCGCGGCGGACGGCGACGCGGAGCTGAGCCTCGGCGTCGGCGGCGCAATCACGGCGGATTCCTCGCCGCAGGAGGAGTACGAGGAGATCCGGACCAAGGCCTTCGGCGTGCTCTCGGCGCTCGGCGCAGACTTCCCGTCCGGCTGACCACCCGCCCGTTGCATTTATGCGACCAGTCCACTAAAACTATGGTGCGGCTGCGCCCCGCCAGGGTGCTCCGTTCAGGATTCCGTTCCTAGGGGAAATGATGCTGACCCGGAAGTCCTTCCGTTCCATCGTCGTCATTGTTTTGGCTGTCCTCGGCATGGCACTTGCCCCGATGCCGTCGTATGCCGCTGACGATCCGATGCCGCCACTTCCCCAGGTGTGGGGAATCACAGCCGCCGAGCAGTACAACATCCTGCATCTCTACTACAACGGACCCACGGTACGGCTCACCTTTGATGACTGCGCCACGCCAGCGAGGCTAGCGGGGATGCTGGCCTGGCTGACGGCATACAACATCCAGGCCACGTTCTTCTTTACCGGCCAGTGCATGCTGGCGCATCCCAGCTACGAGTCGCAGCTGATCAACGCCGGTCAACTTCTCGGAAACCACAGCTACGACCACGGCGACTACTCCCGCATGACTTCCGCCCAGATCAACGATGAGGTTCGCCGCTCCGGAAGTGTCGTTCCCACGACCACCCCCAAGCTGTGCCGGCCACCGTACGGCGCGGGCGCCTTCAGTCTGAACGTCTATGACGCACTGGCGGCAGCCGGCTGCAGGCCCGCTTTCTGGACGGTGGACACCCGGGACTGGGATGGATCATCGGCGGCGACGATCATCCAGCGGGTCCAGTATGGCGACGCAACAACCCCACGCGTCTACCCGGGCGGGGTCATCCTCATGCACGGCACCGGTCTACATACCCTGGAGGCGCTGCCCGGCGTCCGCTCGGCACTGATCTACCGTGGCTACGCGACCTTCCACATTCCTAGCTAGGGCTCCACGGATGGCGCGGACTACTACTGCAGGGTGGCTGTCAGCCGTGCGACGTTGTCCACGTACTTGACCAGCATGGGACGCTTCATCCAGTCCTCGAGGACGAGCTCGTGCGAGATCTCGCGGTAGGTGTCCTCCACGGCGCGGACCCTCTGCACGATGTCCTCGCCCAGGAGCATCACCGAGACCTCCAGATTCAGGGAGAAGGAGCGCATGTCCATGTTGCTGGAGCCGAGGACGGCCACCTCGTCGTCGATCGTGAAGTGCTTGGCGTGCAGCACAAACGGGGCCTTGTACAGGTATATCCTTACTCCGGCCTCCAGCAGGGCCTCGTAGTAGGACTGCTGGGCGTGGTGGACCAGGAACTGGTCGCCCTTTTCGGAGACGAACAGTTCGACGTCGACGCCGCGCTGCGCCGCCGTCGTCACCGCGTACAGCAGGGAGTCGTCCGGAACGAAATACGGGCTGCAGATCGAAACCTTGTGCTGCGCCGAGTATATGAGCGTGTTGAAGAGCCGCAGGTTGTTTTCGGTGATGAAGCCGGGGCCGCTGGGCACCACCTGCGCCGTGATCTCGCCGGCGTGCAGTTCAGGCCGGTGCGCGAGCTGGTCCTCGAGCGACTCGTCGGTCTCGCTGAGCCAGTCGGTGGCGAAGACGACGTTGAGCGTCGTGACGATCGGACCGCGCAGGCAGGCCATCAGCTCCACCCACTCACGGCCCACCTTGCGGTGCCGCGGGTTGTTGTAGGAGGGCTCGATCAGGTTCTGCGAGCCGGTGAAGGCGATCTCGCCGTCGATCACCATGATCTTGCGGTGGTTGCGCAGGTCCGGCCGGCGCCACTGCCCGTGCACGGGTCGAAGCGGCAGCATGGGCCGCCAGCGGATCTTGCTGGCCTTGAGCCGGGCGATCAGTTTGCTGTAACCCTTGATCCGCAGCGTGCCGAGGTGGTCGAAGAGCAGCCGGACTTCGACGCCGCGCTCGGCCGCCTCTTCGAGGGCCGAGAGTAGGTCATCGGTGATGTGGTCCGAACTCATGATGTAGAACTCCGCGTTGACGAAGTCCTCGGCCTCGCGGACCGCCGCCGCCATCGCCCTGATGGAATCCGGGTAGCCAGGCAGCAGCTCCACGCTGTTGCCGTCCACCATCGGCAGCGAGCCCAGGGTCTTGTTCAGCTCGGCCGCGGAGGCCACCCATTCCGGGCCGTCGTAGTGGCTTTCAAGGCTGGCCAGCTCCGAGGTGCCGGCACGTACCCGGATGTTCACCGCCTCCTGCTGGGCACGGCGTTTGCGGGAGAGCCGGAAGTTGCCGAAGAGCAGGAACAGCACCAGGCCCAGGGCCGGGACGAAGAAGATGCCCAGCAGCCACGCCATGGCGGTGGTAGGCCGGCGGTTTCCGGGGATGATCCCGAGGGCCAGCACACGGATGACGAGGTCGATCAGGGTCAGGATGAGAATCGCCCAGGACGGAAGAGTCCCCACCAGCGGAAATGGCCACAGCACAGGCGAACCCCTCAAAGCTCCAGACCCGCGGAACAGTTCCGGAACGGGCAACCTGCAAATCCTATCCGAGGCCTTCCGCACGGACACGAAAATGCCCCCGCCACGGCGGGGCACCCGCCCCTCGGGAACTAAGCTGAAACCATGACTTCTCCTGCCCCAGTTCCAGGCCTTGCCACGGTGCTGGTCTTCCTTGATCCCGAGTTCGAAAAGGGCCGCATCGCGGACGCGTCCAAGCCGCAGTTGATGGCCACGGACCAGGGCGCCACCCGCGGCGACGGCGTCTTTGAATCGCTCCTTGCCGTGGGCGGCCGGCCCAGGAAGCTGCAAGCCCATTTAAGCCGCCTGGCCGGGTCCGCCCGCTTGCTGGAGCTGGACATTCCCGCGGAGGACCAGTGGCGACGCGCCATTGAGACCGCGATCAGCGAGTACCGGAGCCAGCATGTGCCCGCCACGGCGGACACCGATGACACGGCTCCTGCTGATGAGCTGGTGGTGAAGCTCCTCGTGACGCGCGGCGTCGAGGGCGGGGGCGGGCCTACCTGCTGGGTCCAGGCCTCCGCTCCCGGCGCCGCAGGCCACCGCCAGCGCGCGACAGGGATCGACGTCATCCTCCTGGACCGCGGCTACGACAGCGAGGTCGGCGAGCGCGCCCCCTGGCTGCTCCTGGGCGCCAAGACCCTCTCCTACGCCGTCAATATGGCAGCGCTGCGCTACGCCCACCACCGGGGCGCCGACGATGTCATCTTCACCTCCGCGGACGGCAGGGTCCTCGAGGGCCCCACGTCGACAGTCCTGCTGGCCCACCTGGAAACCTCCGACGACGGCGAGGGCGGCATCCGCACGGTCCGGCGGCTCATCACACCCCAGCTGGACAGCGGCATCCTGCCCGGAACCTCGCAGGGCGCCTTGTTCGCCGCCGCCAAGGCTGCCGGCTGGGAGCTGGGCTACGGACCGCTGGAGCCGAAAGACCTGCTCGACGCCGATGCCGTGTGGCTGATTTCGAGCATCCGACTGCTGGCGCCCGTCAACCACCTTGACGGCAAGGAGATCGGCACTCCGGAATTGCGCAGGCAGCTGACGGTCGAGCTGAACGTGCTCTACGCCACCATCGAGTAGCCGAGTCCAGTCCTGCCACGGGGCTGGCGCAGGGCGCAGCTACGGGGCTGGCGCAGGAATCCGAGATGCCGGCACCCGGAAAATTCTGCCAGAAAACCGGGCCGGCGGTCTCAGTGGCGAGTGGAGGCGGGTCCGCCTAAGCCCAGGCCTCCCTGAGCGCGGCCCAGGCGTCGTCGTCAGGCCTGGCGCTGGTTTGCGCGCCGGTCCGGGCGCCGGTTTGCGCGCCGGTTGCCGCTCCGGTCCGGGCGCTGGTTGCCGTGCGGGTCCGCAGGCTACGGGGACGTGGGCTGGCAGTGCCGACGCCGGTCCGGGCGGACTTGTCCCGGTGTCCTTCCTTGCCGCTCGTGCCCCTGTGGGTTGTCATCGCCTGCAGCAGGCCGTGTGCCCGGCGGACGCGCTGCCGCCAGCGGGCCAGGACGGTCGATGGCGTTCCGGCGTAGATGTGGGCGCGCGGCGCGAACGCTACGCGGTATCCCGCCTTGCGCACGCGCCAGATCAGCTCCAGCTCCGCCCCCACCGAGTGCTGGCAGAACGGCCCGATTTCCGCCAGGACCCTGCGGGGAAACGCATCGATGTTGCCGGAAACGAATGGCGCGCAGCCGGCCACGGCCAGGGCCCGCCGGGCCATCGCCGTACCGAGGTGGCTGATGAAGGCCAGCGGCCGGGTCCGGTGCAGCTGGACCGGCCTGTCATCGCCGCAGACTGCCCCGGTGCGCTGGTCCTCGAAGCCCTGCAGCATCCTGTCGACCGTGTACGGTGCGAAGATCCTGTCCGCGTCGACAAACACCAGAACGTCACCGGTGGCATAGCGGACGCCCAGGTTCAGGGCAGCTCCCTTCCCGGCGCCTGGCTGTCCCAGGACCTTGATTCGAGGATCCCCGGCGGCGAGACCGGCCATCAGTTCGGCCGTGTTGTCCGTGGAGCCGTCGTCGACGAGGATGACCTCGTACCGGGTGTAGCGGGTGAGCTGGACGGACCGGACGCAGTTTTCGATGACGGCGGCCGCGTTGAAGGCCGGGACGACGATCGACACGCTTGGCCATTCGTCCCAGAGCGTCGGAGCCCCCCGGCGCCGCCGGCTGGCCGCCCGGACCTCGAAGCACACTGCCAACGGCACGGCGAGCAGCCGGACGAGGCCGAACAGGAGGACCGGCAGACCGGTGATGAGTACGCCGGGGAGGAGCAGGCCCGGGTGGATTCCCGGCTCAGCTGAGTCAAACCAGGGCATGGGCGTATGCTCCGGTTCCCTGCCGGAATGACGCAGGATTGAAGGACGGCAGGTTGAAGGAGGCCAGCACGGCGTCGAGCAGCTCGGGCGCCGCTTCGCTGTGGGCGCCAAACCGGGCGTTCATTTCCAGCACCACCGGAGTCCCGTCGGCCCGGCGGCGGACGGTAAGTTCGACCGGGCCGGTCAGCCCCAGCGAACGGACGGCGGCCATCGCCACATTGCCCACATCCATTGCCTCCCCGGCCGCGGCGCGGCGGACGGCTATCGCGTTGACCACGTCCTGATCTGCGCGCCCGGTCTTTTCCACCACGACCGCAAACGGGGCCGTACCGTTGTGGGCGGGGGTTCCGAAGACCACGGGCACATATTCCGTTCCGGGAATGTATTCCTGCACGATCTGCCCGTCCGGCAGTCCTGCCCAGTCGACGTCCACGCTTCCGTCCACGACAATCACCCCGCATCCGCCGCGGGAAACCCGGGGCTTGACGACCACGGGGCCGTCCAGCGCGGCCATCGCTGCGTTGGCGCCGGCAAAGTCCCCGGGGACTCCGAACCGCGGGACCGGGACCCCGGCCGACCGCAAGAGCCAGGCTGTGAAGAGCCTATCGCTGGCGACAGCCACCGGCCCGGGCTCGCCTGTGATAACACGGACGTCCCTTCCGAAACCCGCGCGGGCCGCCGAGACTTGCATCAGTTCCTCGCCGGAAGTCGGGATGACCAAATTTATTCCCTCCCGTGCGACCAGCCGGCGCAAAACCGGGATCAGTTCAGGGTCAGCGGCCGGGGGTACCCTGACAGCGGTGACGCCGGTCCCTTCCGGCAGTTCGCGGGCGTCAGCGCCCAGGAAGGGAATGCCCCGGGACCGCAGCTGGGCGGCGAGGGCCAGGCCGGCAGGGCCGCCGGCGCCGGTAATCAGGACACGGGGTTTCACAGTTTCTCCATTCAGTTCTGAGACGGCGGACAGGGCCTGGCATGACCCTGCGCGGTACCCCCTCAAGTTGCGGCGGTTGGCACTTTGAGACCTCTCGGGACCTGTTGCCTGCCTCCCAGTAAAGGCGAGCGACGTATCAGAAGACCCGAGTAGGCGCTACTCGAAACTGTCCCCGGCGGAGATAGTCGGCCGGACAGGTAGATACGTATATTCAGCCGCTGGCTACCCCGACGGACCGCTCCGGTCAAAACACTGCCTGACGTCTCCCGACCGGCTCCGCCGGCTCCGCCGGCAGCGCCGGGAGACGGTTACGGTTACGGAACATGACGAGGGCGGCGGTGCGGGCCAGCCCTGCAGATGTTACGTTTTTGGGGAGTAATGAGAACCGGCGCCAAGCCCTGACTGGCCGGTCGGCAACCCTCCCTTTCGCGGCGGGGTGCCTCAGGTGAATACTCGGCATATCGACCCATTCGAGCTGCAAGCGTGAAAGAAGGAGTACCGTCGTGCCTGACGCATCCGCCCCCGCTGTCCCCACCACAGCACCCGCCCCGTCCGCAGCCGTCCCCGGCGCAGCCGCCGAGGAAAAGCTGGCCTACCGCCTGTTCACCGGCCCCGACGACCGCTCCTTCTGCGAGCGCGTTTCGGCGGCGCTGGCCGAAGGCTACGTGCTGCACGGAAGCCCCTCCGCCGCCTTCAACGGCAGCAGCGTCATCGTCGCCCAGGCCGTGGTGCTGCCGGCCGCAATTGCCAGCGCGGACGCCGCCGTCGCCGACGCGGTCGAAGGCCTGGGAATTGACGGCGTCGGCTACGAAGAGACCATCGAGGGCCACGCGTGAGCTACGCCGGAGACCTGGACCCGCAGGAAGCCTGGGCCAAGCTGGAGGCGGGCGCCATCCTGGTGGACGTCCGCACCGAGGCGGAATGGGCCCACATCGGCATCCCGGACACGAAAGCGACGGAAAATGATCCGCTCTTCATCCAGTGGAGCCTGGCCGGCGGCATCCCCAATTCGCAGTTCGTGAAGCAACTGAAGCAGCAGGCGCCGGAGGATTCCGGTACCGAGTTGGTGTTCCTCTGCCGTTCAGGTGCCCGCTCCATCGCCGCCGCAACCGCCGCCACCGAGGCCGGCTTCACCTCCTACAACGTCCTCGAGGGCTTCGAAGGCGAGCCCGACCGCTACGGCGAACGGACCGTCAACGGCTGGAAGAACCGCGGCCTGCCCACCAACCTCGGAAAGAACTAAGTGACTTTCAATCCCGACGCCGCCGGCTGGAGCCCCGACACCCAGGCTGTCCGCGGCGGACTTGACCGCACCGGCTTCCAGGAAACCACCGAGCCGGTCTTCCTCAATTCCGGCTTCGTCTACGAATCCGCCGCCGCCGCCGAGCGCGCCTTCACCGGCGAGGACGAGCGCTTCGTCTACTCCCGCTACGGAAACCCCTCGGTGGCGACCTTCCAGGAACGGCTCCGGCTGCTCGAGGGCACCGAGGCGTGCTTTGCGACGGCGTCCGGCATGTCCGCGGTGTTCACCGCGCTCGGCGCGCTGCTGGGCGCCGGGGACCGTGTGGTCGCCGCCCGCTCGCTGTTCGGCTCCTGCTTTGTGATCCTCAACGAAATCCTGCCGCGCTGGGGTGTGGAAACGGTCTTCGTCGACGGGCCGGACCTGGAGCAGTGGCGCGAGGCGTTGTCGGAGCCGACCACCGCGGTCTTCTTCGAGTCGCCATCGAACCCGATGCAGGAGATTGTGGACATCGCCGCCGTGAGCGAACTGGCCCATGCTGCCGGGGCGACCGTCGTCGTCGACAACGTCTTCGCCACCCCCCTGCTGCAGCGCTGCGGGGACCTCGGCGCGGACGTGGTGGTCTACTCCGGCACCAAGCACATCGACGGCCAGGGCCGGGTGCTCGGCGGGGCGATCCTGGGCACGAAGGCATTCATTGACGGGCCCGTCAAGCAGCTCATGCGGCACACTGGACCCGCCCTGTCCGCCTTCAACGCGTGGGTGCTGACCAAGGGCCTGGAGACCATGGCGCTGCGCGTCAACCATTCCTCGGCGTCCGCCCTGCGGCTGGCCGAATGGCTCGAGGAGCAGCCCGCGGTCAGCGCGGTGTTGTACCCGCTGCTGAAATCCCACCCGCAGTACGAGCTCGCGGCCAGGCAGATGACGGCCGGCGGCACCGTGCTCACGCTGGAACTTTCCCCGTCCCCCGGGCGCTCGGCGAAGGAAGCCGCCTTCGCACTGCTGGACGCGCTGCGGATCATCGACATCTCCAACAACCTGGGCGATGCGAAGTCCCTCATCACGCATCCGGCCACGACGACGCACCGCGCCATGGGCCCGGAAGGACGCGCTGCGATCGGGCTGAGCGACGGCGTGGTGCGGCTCTCCGTGGGCCTGGAAGACGTCGAGGACCTGATCCGCGACCTCCGCCAGGCGCTCAAACAGGTCTGACCAGGGATTCTTCATACCGCGAACTGCGGACTCGGCAGCGTCTTTTCGGTCAGGCCCGGCGCACCCGGCCCAGGGACGACGGCTGGTGCGCGGGATCCCGGGACTCCGACCCCAGCATGGTTACCTTGACGGCCCGGTCGACGACGGCGACGAGGCCGCCTTCCCGGAACGGCCGGCGCTGCAGCTGCGAACCGGTCCCCTCGGCGAGGATCCGTGCGATGCCCTCGTGGACCAGTTCCAGCTCCCCCTGCTCCGCCAGCACCGGGGCCAGATAGTCCACGAGTGCGTGGACCACATCCGCCGCCGGCGCGGGTGTAAAGGTCCCGAAGTCCAGCAGTTGGCTGCGGAGCCCGCAATTACTGGCCTGCCAGGCGGCCATCCGCAGCAGCAGCGTCGGCACCGGGGCTGGTTCAACGCCGTCGTTCCACTCCCGGCAGGCCGATTCGACCAGGGCACGCACCAACACGGCGATCAGCGCCGCGTCGTCGGCCCGCAGGCAGACGTCGGCGACCCGGACCTCCACGGTGGGATGGTGGCTGCACAGCCGCGCGTCGAAATAGATCATCCCCTCGTCCAGCAGCACGCCGCTTTCCACCAGCCGGGTCACCACCCGCCGGTAGACCGGCACGCTGCCGAAGATCATCGTAGGACCCGAGCCCGGCCAGCGGTTCCACGCCTGGGTGCGGTAGCTTTCAAACCCTGTCTCCGCGCCGTTCCAGTACGGGGAATTTGCGCTGAGGGCAATCAGCACGGCCAGCTTGTCCCGGATCCGGTCCATCACCGCCACGCCTTCCTCGGGGGATTCCACAAACGTGTGGACGTGGAAGCCGCAGGTGAGCTGGTTCCGGACGATCAGCCCGAATCGTTCCTGCATGGTGACATACCGCGGCGAAGGCGTTGTGTGCGTCGCGGAGCCCCTCGGCGACGTGGCCAGGGCTGCGACGCGGCCGCCGTGTGCCCGTGCGGCCTGGTCCGCGAGCGCACGGCCCTGCCTGAGCTGCTGGAGCAATTGGGTGTAATCCAGACACGGCTGCGTCTGGGTTTCAATCTGTTCCAGCTTGAGCTCGAAGCTGAAACCGGCGTCTTCGTGGACCGGCCTCTGCGCCGGGACCACGCGGCCCGCGTCCTGCTTCTGGGGGACCAGGCTGGGCAGCATGACGTCGGCCAGGGCAAGCGGCATCCCCGTTTCGGGGTCCACTATCAGCAGTTCTTCCTCCACGCCGAAGGTGCGCATAAATCTATTGTGCGTCAGGACCCGCGGAAGCGCGCTACCCCAACGCGGAGTCACTCCTCGCCCATCCCAGGGGATCGGATGGGCGCGGAGTGACCCGGCGTTGCTTAAACGAGGCCGTCAGTCCTGGAAATACTCGACCTTTGCGCCGATGGTGTTGAGCCGCTCGGCAAGGTCCTCGTAGCCGCGCTCGATCACGTAGATGTTGCGCAGTTCCGAGACGCCGCGGGCCGCGAGCATCGCCAGCAGCAGGCAGGCTGCGGGACGGAGGGCCGGCGGGCAGCCCACCTCGGCCGCACGCCACTTGGTGGGTCCGTTGACGTAGATCCGGTGCGGATCGAGCAGCTGCACCTGGGCGCCGAGCCTGTTCAGTTCGGTCAGATAGATCGCACGGTTTTCATACACCCAGTCGTGGATCATGGTCTGGCCGTGGGCGTTGGCGGCAATGACCGCGAAGAAGGGCAGGTTGTCGATGTTCAGTCCGGGGAAGGGCATCGGATGGATCTTGTCCTCAGGTGCACGTAATTCCGAGGGTTTGGTGGTGACGTCCACCAGCCGGGTGCGGCCGTTGCGGGCAAGATATTCGCCGGACAGCTCGAGCCGCTGGCCCATCTGTTCGAGCGTCGCGAGTTCGATCTCCATGAACTCAATGGGGACGCGGCGGACGGTGACTTCCGAGTTGGTCACGATGCCGGCGGTGATGAGGCTCATCGCCTCGATCGGGTCCTCGGAAGGGAAGTATTCGATGTCTGCCTCCACCGACGGGCGCCCGGTGATCTTCAGGGTGGTGGTTCCCACGCCCTGGATCTCCACGCCGAGCATCTGCAAGTAGAAGCAGAGGTCCTGCACCATGTAGTTGGGGCTGGCATTGCGGATGATGGTGGTGCCGCGGCGGTGGGCGGCGGCCATGATCGCGTTCTCGGTGACGGTGTCGCCGCGTTCGCTCAGCACGAAGGAACGGTCATGTCCGTCCGACGGCGGCGCCTGCACGGCGTAGAACCCGGACTTCGCTTCGACGCTGAGGCCGAACTGGCGCAGCGCCTGCATGTGCGGCTGCACCGTGCGGGTGCCGAGGTCGCAGCCGCCGGCGTAGGGCAGGCGGTATTCGCTGGACTCGTCCAGGAGCGGTCCCAGCAGCATGATCACGCTGCGGGTCCGGCGGGCGGCCTCCACGTCCATGGAATCGAGGTCCAGCACGGCGGGGCGGCGGATCTGCAGATCGTTCGCGTTCAGCCAGGTGCATTCGACGCCGATGCTGGTCAGCACCTCGACGATACGGTTGACCTCCTCGATCCGGGCCAGCCGGCGCAGCGTGGTGGTTCCGCGGTTGATCAGGCTGGCACACAGGAGGGCGACGCCGGCGTTCTTGCTGCTGTTGACGTCCACGGAACCGGAGAGGGTGCGGCCACCCTCGACCCGGAGGTGGGTCATCTGCGGCCGGCCTACCTTGACGATGCTCCGGCCGAAGACGGACTCCAGCCGCTGGATCATCTTCAGGCTCAGGTTCTGCTTGCCTTGTTCCATCCGGGCGATCGCGCTCTGGCTGGTTCCCAGCTCGGCGGCGAGCTGTCCCTGGGTCCAGCCCTTCTGTCCGCGGGCATCGCGGAGCAGGGCACCAACGTGTTCAGCAGTCTGTTGAGTCATACCCAAAAAATATCACGGATCAGCTGTTGGTCCCGGAAAACGCCGCCGAAATGCCGATAATCTCACAGGAATATCCGCGCGGTGCGATAAACGCCGGGCGATAGGTTCCGGGGCAGGGCGCGCACCGCTGCGTTGAGGACCTCCTATTGCCGGGTGAGGAACACGAGATTCCAGGTCCCGGCGGCCAGTGCCGCGGCGACGGCGGCAGCGGCAATGCCGAGCCCGCCCAGCAGGACCCAGGCGTCGAGGATGCTGAAGGTGGAGGGCCGCGCCCAGGTGCGTTGGGCGCCACCGAAGCCGCGGGCCTCCATGGTGACGGCCAGCCGGGAGGCGCGCCGGATGGCCTGCACGAGGAGCCCGAAGCTCTGCCCCAGCGTGGACCGGAGCCGCTGGTACGGGTTGCCGCGCGAGCCCACGCCGCGGGCCCGCCGCGCCATGCCGATGGTCTGCCATTCTTCGGCCATGAGCCCCACCAGCCGCATCGCGGCCAAGGTGCCCAGGACGAAGCGGTGCGGCAGTTTCGCGTTCTGGGCCAGCGCGTCGGCCAGGTCCGTGGGGTCCGTGCAGCTCATCAGCAGCACCGCGGGCAGCGCGATGGCGAGTCCGCGGAGCAGGAAGCCCAGCCCCAGTTCAAGGGAACCGTCGCTGATGGACCAGATGCCGGCGTCGAGCAGTATGCTTCCGCTGTCCGGCGCCAGGATGGCGGTGCTCCAGCCCCCCAGCGCCGCGGCCAGGATCAGCGGCCAGCCGCGCTGCCAGAGCAGCGCGAGGCTCAGCCCGGCCAGCGGAAACAGCGCCACTTCGAAGGCCAGCGCCACCGACGCTGAAACCCAGTCGATGGACAGCGCCAGCACGAGGGTGATCAGCACGACGGCGGTGAACTTGGCCAGCGGGTTGGCGCGGGTCAACAGGGCCTGGTTGCCGCGCAGGCTCAGGACGTCCCTCACTGCGCCGCCACCGGGCCCGGTTCGCGATTGCCCGGCTCGCGATCGCCCGGTTCACGGTGCTCCGGCGCGCGGAGGCTGAGCTGGGTGCCGCCAAGGACCGCGGTGAATTCCGCGTCGTGGGTTACCGACACGACGGCGGTGCCGGCGTCGAGGAGTTCGGAGAGGAAGGAGGCGAGCTCGGCCCAGGTGTTGGCATCCTGGCCGAAGGTGGGCTCGTCCAGGACGAGCACCTGCGGATGGGCCGCGAGCACGGTGGCAACCGAGAGCCGCCGCTTTTCGCCTCCGGAGAGTGTGTAGGGGTTGGCGTCCACCAGTTCGGTCAGCCGGAGCCGCTCCAGCAACTCGTCCACCCGTTCTTCGCCCCGGCCCAGGTGCCGGGGACCGAACATTAACTCGTCGAGCACCCGGCCAGTGACAAACTGGTGCTCGGGTTCCTGGAAGACGGTACCGATCCGGGCAATCAGCTGTTGCGCCTTCCAATGGTACGGATCGGTCCCGGCGCCGGCGCCCAGCTCCGGCGTGGCGGAAACGGTACCGGACACCGGCGCCAGCAGGCCGGCCAGGGTCAGGGCAAACGTCGACTTTCCGGAGCCGTTGGGGCCGGTGATGGTCAGCGCCTCGCCGGCGCGGATCTGGGCTGTGATGCCGGACTGCACCGGTACCGGGGCGATGGCCCTGAAGCCCCTGCGCAGACCGGAACGGCGGGGGTGCTCGCGGGAGACCGCCAGGTTGTCGGCCGCCATCAGGAGGGTCCCGGCGTCGGGCTGTCCGGGCAGGGATGCTTTTGCGGAGCCTGATACCGGCGAGCCCGCGGCAGACGCTGCCCGCACCCGGGTCGGCGGCACGTAACCGGGGACCCAGACCCCGGCAGCAGTGAGCATGTCCCGTGCCTGTGCCAGGACCTGGTCCGGCGGGCCGTCGATCAGCACGGCCGGTTCCGTGGCGGAGCCCGGCTGCAGGACCACGATCCGGTCCACGAGGTCCTTCCAGACGGCGACCCGGTGCTCCACCACCACGAGGGTGGCGCCGGTCTTGTCCAGGCAGCGGCCGACGGCGTCGCGGACTTCCAGGACGCCGGCGGGGTCCAGGTTGGCAGTGGGTTCGTCGAGCAGGAGCAGCCCGGGCCGCATCGCCAGGATGCCGGCGAGCGCCAGCCGCTGCTTCTGGCCGCCGGAGAGGGCCGAGGTCGGGTGGTCCAGCGGCAGCCGGCCCAGCCCGACGTCGTCGAGCGCTTCACCGACCCGGGCCCAGATCTCCGCCGGGGGCACGGACAGGTTTTCCGCCCCGAAGGCGACGTCGTCACCGAGACGGGAGAGCACCACCTGCGTCTCCGGGTCCTGCTGCACCAGCCCGGCCCGGCCGCGCCGGGCCCGCGGCGGGGCGCCGTCGATCAGCAGGCTGCCGGTCTCGTCGGAATCCTCTGCCGTGTTGTCGCCGAGGGCGTCGGCTGCGTTGTCGCCGAGGACCCCGGCCAGTGCGTGGAGCAGCGTCGATTTGCCGGCGCCGGAAGGCCCGAGCAGCAGCACCCGCTCCCCGGGACTGATGTCCAGGTCCAGCCCGTTGACGGCGGGCCGCGGCCGGCCGGCGTGCCGCCAGCCCCAGCCGCGGGCCGTGACCGCGGCCGGGCGGACGCCGGCACCTGGTGCCGGCATCAGGAGAACACAGGCTCCGTGGCGGCCTTGCGCGAGGCGAACGAGCTCAGCACCCCGGTCTTGGCGAGACCCCGGGTGGCGAGCCAGGACAGGGCGCCGGCAATCACGGCGGCGGAGACGGACATGAAGATGATGTACGCCAACTTGTCCCCGGCGGCGTAGGCGATGTTCCAGCCCCACGGCGCGAAGGAGTCATTCAGGGCGCCGAACAGTCCGGCACCGGCACCGGCCAGCAGGGACACCGGCAGGTTGAACTTCTTGTAGACGAACGCCGCGAAGACGAGCTCGGCTCCGAGGCCCTGGAGCACGCCGGAGATCAGGACAGTGGTGCCGTATTGCGAGCCCATGATCAGCTCGCCGGTGGCAGCCACCGTTTCGCAGAACAGTGCCGCCCCGGGCTTGCGGATGATGAGCATGCCGAGCACGGCGGGAATCATCCAGCCTCCGGCGTAGAGCCCTGTCAGCGGCGGATACAGCGCGTTGACCGGGGCTGAAATCAGATTGGCGCCCTGGGACCAGGCCCAGAAAATGACGCCACCGGCAACCGCGATCAACGCGGCCACCACAATGTCCACCACACGCCAGTTGTAGCCGCGCCGGTTGAGCGTCGGCTGAGCAGAAATGTCAGTCATGTCGTCCTCCTGAGGAACAGGAGGGGAGAGTGCGCCGGCCGGCCACGGCTTCCGCCGCCCAGCCGGGCACTCTGAGAACTCGACTCCCTTTCGCCGGTACTAACCGGATCAGGTTCGAGGGTCTGCGGCTGTCCGCACTCTCAGCGCCCACCGGTGGTTTTCCCTGGATTCCTCCAGCGATGCCCGACGGCGGCGCTCCCCTGTCGTATATAGAATCGCCCTTGTGGGCACTGTCCAGTTTACACCCGGCGGGACCGGCTTCCCGTGCCCAGCTGTCACATTCCGGGCGGTGACCGCACGGCGCGGCCTGCACGGCCGGGTCCAACCGTCAGGGCCGGGACGCTAGGCTGGGGGAAGCCCTGTTCCCTCCCGCAAGGAGTCCGAAGAATGAACATCTTCATCAAACTGCTCGGCACCGGCATCAGCCTGCTCGCCGGGTACGTCGGCACCAAGCTCGTCGACACCGTCTGGGAAAAGTCCACCGGCAACAAGCCGCCCAAGGGCCACCACGACGACATCCCCACCACGCTGCGCTCGGCCCTGACCTTCGCGCTGATCTCCGCAGCGGTCAGCGCCATCATCCAGGTCCTCGCCAACCGCGGCACCCAGCGCGCCATCACCCGTTTCGCCAAGTCCCAGGACATCGTCTAGGCGCATCGTCTAGCACCGGTCACCGGCGGCCCCGGCCACCGCCTTCGGTCCAGGTCACCGGCGGTTCCGGCCGCCGCCGTCGTCGGCTGAGTCGTCGTCGAAACCGCTCTTGCCCGCGGCCTGCTGCACCACGGCCTCCAGCTCATCGGCACTGAGCAGCTCCGGATGGAGGTGCTTGGTGCGGTAACCGGCCCGGCCCACCATGTGGGCGGACACCGGCACGGTGAGCAGCTGGAAGATCCAGGCCACCACGAGCACCGGCCACACCCACCAGGTGCGCATCTGCAGGCCCACCGCGCAGAGCAGCAGGAACAGGCCGAGCACCTGCGGCTTCGTGGCCGCGTGGATCCTGCTCATCAGATCGGGGAAGCGCAGCAGGCCCACGGCCGCGCCGAGGGACATCAGCGCGCCGACCACCATGAACGCGGCAGAGACGGCGTCGATCACGGTATCGCCGGAGAACGTCTCAGGATTCACGGGCATGCCCCCGCCGGTCGGCGACGAACCGGGCCACGGTCACCGAGCCGATGAACCCGATGATGGACACGGCGACAAGCAGCATGAGGTTGTTGAGGTGCCGGTTCACCGCCATGTCGATGCACAGCGCCGCACCCAGAATGGCCAGCAGCACGTCGGCGGCGAGCACCCGGTCCAGCAGCGAAGGGCCCCTCGCGATCCGGATGATCGCCCCCGCGGCGGCCAGGGACAGCACCACGGCGGTCACGGTCAGGACAAGCGGCATCATGCGCCCACCTCCTGGTTGAGGGCGGACAGTTCGTCCTTGGTGCCCATGATCCGGATCAGCCCGGCCTCGGTGTCGCGGACTTCCTTGCGGAGCTTGGCGGCGTCCTCGGCGTTGCGGACGTTCACGCCGTGGATGTAGAGCGTGGACGTGGACCTGTCCACCTCCACCACGAGCGAGCCGGGGATCAGCGAGATCACGTGCCCGGTGGCGGTCACCAGCAGGTCCGAGTGGCTCCGCAGCGGGACGGCGACGACGGCGCTGATCACCTTGGGGCCCTTGGCCACGGCAAGGTAGAGGACCTGGAAGCTCGCTGCCACGACTTTGACCAGAAAGGTCAGGGCAAAGGGGATGGCGAGGAGCCCGTTGAAGCGCCCGCCCAGCTCCACCGGCGGCAGGTAGAACAGCCTGGCCACGACCACGGCGACGAGGGCGCCGAAAAGCAGGTTGCCCGGGCTGAAGTCCTGCCAGAGGGCGCCCCAGACAATCACGAGCCAGACCAGCAGCGGGAGTTCCTGCCGCAGTGAGATCCGCTTCCGGCTCATTTCTGCACGCCCTGCTGGGCAGGCTGCTGGGCGCCCTGCTGCTGGGCGGGCTGCTGGGCGGGCTGTGCCAGGGCCGGAACCGGCGTGTCCCCGCCGAGGACGGCCCGGATGTAGGCGGTGCGGTCCAGCATCTCCGCGGCGGACTGATCCGCCACCTTGAACAGCGGCCCGGCGAAGACGGTCAGCGCGACGCCGAAGATCACCAGGCCCAGGGTGGAGCCCACCATGGTCCGCGGCAACAGGGTGACGTTGCGTTTCCCCGCGCGGTGCCCGGTGGCCGAGTCCTCCGGGGCGGCCAGGAGCACAGGGTCAGGGTGTTCGGCGTCCTCGGGTTTGCGCCAGAACGCGCGGTTCCAGACCCGCGCGACCGCCAGCAGGGTCAGCAGGCTGGTCAGCACTCCCCCGACCACCAGGGCGTAGGCCAGCGGGGTGCCCAGCTGCACGCCGGCCTGCAGGAGCCCCAGCTTGGCCAGGAAGCCGGACAACGGGGGGATTCCCGCCAGGTTCATGGCGGGAACGAAGAACAGCACGGCCAGCACCGGGGAGAGCTTGGCCAGGCCGGCGACTCGGTCCATGGAGGAGCTCCCGCCCCGGCGCTCAATCAGGCCTGTCACCAGGAACAGGCTGGTCTGGATGGTGATGTGGTGGGCTACGTAGAAGACGGCCGCGCCCAGGCCGGCCACCGAGGACATTGCCAGCCCGAACACCATGTAGCCGATGTGGCTCACCAGGGTGAAGGACAGCAGTCTCTTGATGTCGCTCTGGGCCAGGGCGCCCAAAATTCCCACCACCATGGTCAGCAAGGCGGCGACCATCAGCGGGGAATTGAAGGTGTCCCCCGGGAAGAGCAGCGTCTCGGTGCGCACCATTGCGTATACGCCCACCTTGGTCAGCAGCCCGGCGAACACTGCCGTGACCGGGGCGGGGGCCGTCGGGTAGGAGTCCGGAAGCCAGAAGGACAGCGGGAAGACCGCGGCCTTGATCCCGAACGCGACGAGCAGCATGACGTGCAGCAGGTTCCGCGTGCCCTGGTCCACGTCGGCGAGCTTGACGGCAAGGTCGGCCATGTTGATGGTTCCGGTGGCGCCGTAGATCATGGCGATCGCGATCAGGAAGAGCACCGAGGACACCACCGAGACCACCACGTAGGTCACGCCGGCCCGGATCCGCGGCCCCGTCCCGCCCAGCGTCATCAGCACGTAGCTGGCGGTCAGGAGGATCTCGAAGCCCACATAGAGATTGAACAGATCCCCGGACAGGAAGGCGTTGGAGACCCCGGCCACCAGGATCAGGTAGGTCGGGTGGAAGATCGAGACGGGGGCGTCCTGATCGCCGTCGGCCATGCCCTGACCGGTGGCGTAGACCAGCACGGCGAGGCTCACGGCGGAGGAGACCACCAGCATCAGCGAGGAGAACTGGTCCACCACCATCACGATGCCCCAGGGCGGGAGCCAGCCGCCGAGGTTGACCGCCGCGGTGCCGCCCTCCCAGACGGACGCGAGCAGCAGGCATTCGAGCAGCAGCGTCAGGGACAGCAGCGAGATGCTGACGGCCCGCTGGGCCCGCGAGTGCCGGATCAGCAGGAAGGTCAGGGCGGCGCCCAGGATGGGAAGTACGACGGCGAGCGGGGCGAAACTGGCGATGTTCACTTATCGCCTCCTTCCGGGACTGGTGGGGTCACGTTGAGCGAGCCGGGCTGTTCTTCCGCGGCCGTGTTTTCGGCGTTGAGCTTGCGGTCGGCCACCTGGACGGTGGCGGCGCCGGTCCCGGCAGCGTTGCTTCCGGGGGTGTCGGAGATCCCGCCACCGTCCGAACCGATCATGGTGAGCGGGAATTCGGAGGTCTCGACCGGGATCACGGAGTCATCCTCGGCGTCGAAGCTGGGCGTCTCGGCGACGCGGCGGTCCTCGGCGTCGTCCTGGATTTCGTCCTGGCGGGCCAGCACCCAGGTGCGGTAGATGATGCCGAGCATGAACGCCGTGACCGCAAAGGAGATCACGATCGAGGTCAGGATCAGCGCCTGCGGCAGCGGGTCGTTGTAGTCCCGAGGCGCGGTGTCCCTGCTGAACATCGGCGCCAGCCCGGCGTAGCCGCCGGTGGCGAGGATCAACAGGTTGGTGGCGTTCGCCAGCAGCATGAGGCCCAGGAGCACCCGGGTGAGGCTGCGCTCCAGGATCAGGTAGATGCCGCAGGCGTACAGCGCACCCATGACCGTCAGCAGGGTCAGGTTGACGCTCATGCCCTCCCCCTGGCAGTGGCTTCGGCGGCCGCTTGGTCCGGGGCCCCGCCGGCTTCCTGGTCGTCGGACGGTTCTGCCGGATGCTCTTCGAAGTGCTCGTCGATTTCCGCGCCGAGGCTGCGGAGCACGTCCAGTGCCAGGCCCACGACCACCGTGTAGACGCCGATGTCGAAGAGGGTGGAGGTGACGAATTTGATGTCCCCGAAGACCGGCAGCCAGAGTTCGATGATGGCGCTCTGGAACACCTGGCCGCCGAGCAGCAGGGGTGCCACCCCGGAGGCAGCGGCCGTGGCGAGTCCGATCCCCAGCAGGGCGCCGGCGCTGACGGGGGTTGCTTCGCGCAGCTCGTACCGGCCGCCGGCGAGGTAGCGCATGGTCAGGGCCAGGCCCGCGGTGAGGCCGCCTGCGAAGCCTCCGCCGGGCAGGTTGTGGCCGGCCAGGAGCAGGTAGACCGAGAACACGATCATGGAGTGGAAGATCATCCGGGTGACAACCTCGAAGATGATCGAGCGCCGTTCCGGTGCCAGGGTCCGCCCCGCCACGAGCCACTCGTCGCGGCTTGAGGCGGCAAAGCGGCGGCTCATGGCCAGGGCGGCGTTGTCGCGGGTGTTGCCCCGCCCGGCGCCGCGGCCGGGCTTCCGGCGGCCCACGGTCCCCTCAGCGACGGTGGACGCGGGCCGGAGGCCGTCCCCGCGGCCGCGGACGAAGATGAGGCTGGCAACCCCGGTGGCCGCCAGGGCCAGCACGGAAATCTCGCCGAAAGTGTCCCAGGCCCGGATGTCCACGAGGGTCACGTTGACAATGTTGAGCCCTCCGCCGCCTTCGTAGGCCAGTCTCGGGAATTCAAGCGAGACCGGTTCGGCCACGCGGGCGCCCAGCGCGTAGATGGCGACGAAGACCATCGTGATGCCGAAGGCGGCGCCGATGATGACGCGGATGACCCGGTATTTCCCGCCGGTGCGGTCCCGCAGTTCGGCGGGCAGGCTCCGCATGGCCAGCACAAACGCGACCAGGATGATGGTCTCCACCAGCATCTGGGTCAGGGCGAGGTCCGGGGCGCCCTGCAGCGCGAACATCAGGGCGATGCCGTAGCCCGTGACGGACACCATCAGCACTGCCAGGAAGCGCTTGTTGGCGCGCACCGCGGCCAGCGCCCCGATCACGATGCCGGTGCCCACCACGAGCTGCAGCGGAGAGTTCGGATCAATGAAGTAGAGGTCGCCGGGCAGCGGCTTCCCGGCCATCAACAGCGCCGTGAGCGGGAGGACGAATGCCACGGTGAGGATGACGGACAGGTAGAAGAACAGCGAACCACGCTGGGTCCGTCCGGTGACCCAGACGGCGGCGTCGTCGAGGGCCCCGACGGCCGACTGGTAGCTGCGGTCGCCGTCGATCCAGCCGGGGACCAGACTCTGCAGACGCGACACGGCGTTGCGGCCGTAAAACATGGCCAGGCCGAGCGCGAAGGTAATGGCGGTCAGTGCCAGTGCCGGGGTGAAGCCGTGCCACAGCGAGAGATGACCGGCTGCGCCGACCGCGCCGGCTGCGGATCCGGTGTCGTCCGCTGGCCCGCCCGGGAAGAGGGCGGCGTAGGGCTGGATCCAGCCGTCCACCGGGTCCGGCCACACCCCGTAGACGATGGTCAGCAGGCTCAGGCCGGCCGGGGCGGCGAGGAACGCCGGCTTGATCGGCTTGAACGGGGTGGTCTCCACGCCGGGCTTGACGGCGAAGGCTCCCCACATGAAGCGGGCGCTGTAGGCGAAGGTGAGGATGGGGCCGAGGACCAGTCCGGTCAGCAGCACCGGTCCCCACGGGCCCGCGGCGGGGCCGCTTCCGTAGTGGACGAAGGCCTCGAAGACGGATTCCTTGGCCACGAAGCCGGCCAGCGGCGGGATGCCGGCCATCGAGGCCGCACCGATCGCGGCGACGACGGCCAGCGCCCGGGCGGAGCCGTAGACACCGGAAAGCTTGCGGATGTCGCGGGTTCCGGCCTGGTGGTCGATGATGCCCACTACGAGGAAGAGCGTCCCCTTGAAAAGCCCGTGAGCCAGGAGCAGGGCCAGGCCGGCGAGGGCGGCATCGGGCTTTCCTAGTCCCACCACCATGGTCAGGAAGCCGAGCTGGCTGACGGTGCCGTAGGCGAGGATGAGCTTGATGTCCGTCTGGCGGAGTGCGCGGTAGCCGCCGACGAGCATGGTGGCCAGGCCCAGTCCCAGCACCACGGGCAGCCAGAACGCGGTTTCCGCGAAGCCCGGGGCGAGCCGCGCCACGAGGTAGATGCCGGCTTTCACCATCGCTGCGGCGTGCAGGTAGGCGCTGACGGGCGTCGGGGCCGCCATGGCGCCGGGGAGCCAGAAATGGAAGGGGACGAGGGCCGATTTGGTGATCGCACCGATCAGGATGAGGACGACGGCGGCGCCGACGGCCGCCCCGTCCGGTCCCGTGACCAGCGCCGGGGCCTGCTCCAGGATGGCCGAAATCCGGTACGTCCCCGCGCTGACGCCCAGCATGATCAGGCCCACCAGCATCGCCAGCCCGCCGGCGGTGGTCACCATCAGGGCCTGCAGGGCCGAGCGGCGGGCCGACAGCCGGGTGCGGGCGTAACCGATCAGCAGGTAGGACAGCACGGTGGTCAGTTCCCAGAAGACAAACATCAGGAGCAGATCGTCCGCGGCGACCAGCCCGAACATGGCGCCGGCGAACGCCAGCAGCTGTGCGCCGAAGCCGCCGAGGTACTCGTCCTTGTCCTTGAAGTACCGGGCACAGTAGACGAGCACGAGCGCCCCGACGCCGAGGATCAGCAGCGACATGACCCAGGCCAGGGCGTCCATCCGGAAGGCGAGCTCAAGCTGCAGCCCCGGGATCCACGGCAGCACCTCGGCCGTACCGGCGGCGTGCAGGGTGCCGGTGTCCGGATAGACGGCGCCGTGCTGCAGGATGAGCCAGATGAACGACGCTGCCGGCACGGCCGCGAGGGCGTAGAACGAGTTCCTGCCGAACCTCCGGAAGAGCAAGGGCGCCACAGCAGCCACCGCAAAGTGCACGGCAAGGACTGTGATCACTGGTATCTCCGCAACGTCAGGAATTCGATTGTCAAAAAGTTGGAGCAGACGGTCATTCGTTAGGTTCGGTCCGGACAGTTTACCAAGCGTGCACAAATTCTTTCACCCGGAGTGCCCGTCGCCGTGTTGGCTGCGGATACTATTCACGCTATGAACTCCGCTGCTGCCCCCGAGGCCATGCGCCCTGCCTCGGAACTGGAATCCGGTAGCCAGATCCCGCACAAGGGCCGCGTGCTGGCGTGGGCGGCCTGGGACTGGGGATCGGCAGCCTTCAACGCCGTCATGACCACCTTCGTCTTCACCGTCTACCTGACCTCCAATGCCTTCGGCGGAGAGGACCAGGCCTCCGCGGTCCTCGGCGGAGCGCTGGCCATCGCCGGCGCGGCCATCGCCCTGCTGGCACCGGTCACCGGGCAGCGCTCGGATGCGGGGGGCCGGCGCAAGCTGTGGCTGGGGGTCAACACGGCCGCCGTCGCGCTCCTGACGGGCCTGTGCTTCTTCGTCTTCCCGCGGCCGGAGTTCCTGCTGCTTGGCGTGACGCTGATTGCATTGGGCAACGTGTTTTTCGAGTTCGCCGGCGTCAACTACAACGCCATGCTCGCCCAGGTTTCCACCCCCCGGAACATTGGCAAGGTGAGCGGTTTCGGCTGGGGCATGGGCTACCTCGGCGGCATTGCGGCCCTGCTGATTGTGCTCCAGTTGTTCGTCCAGCCCAGCTTTGACTGGTTCGGCGCGTCCACCGCCGACAGCCTGAACATCCGCCTGGTGGCCGTGTTCTCGGCCCTGTGGTTCTTCATCTTCGCTCTCCCGGTGCTGTTCGCCGTGCCGGAGCCGGCCAGGACCAAGCACGGAGCCGGGCTGGGGCTCCTGGCGTCATACGGCCTGCTGGTCCGGCGCATTCGGGCAATCTACAAGACCAGTCCGCACACGATCTACTTCCTGCTGGCGAGCGCCGTCTTCCGTGACGGGCTGGCGGCAGTCTTCACCTTCGGCGGGATCATTGCAGCCGGCACCTTCGGGTTCGCCCTCAAGGAGGTCATCTTCTTCGCCATCTTCGGCAACGTCGTGGCTGCCGCGGGCGCCGTCCTGGGCGGTTTCCTCGACGACAGGGTGGGGCCGAAGGCGGTCATCATCGGCTCGCTGACCGGACTGCTGATCGCCGGCTCGATGATCCTGGTGCTCGGCAACGGCAACTATTCCTTTCTCGGCATGGACTGGGCCGGGACAACCACCTTCTGGATCTTCGGGCTGTTCCTGTGCCTCTTCGTAGGGCCGGCGCAGTCCTCCTCCCGCGCCTACCTGGCCCGGCTCGCCCCGCACGGTGAGTCCGGCGAGCTGTTCGGCCTGTATGCCACCACGGGCCGTGCCGTCAGCTTCCTCGCCCCCGCCCTCTTCACCCTCTGCATCACCGTCGCCGCCCCGCTCGTGGCTCCGGGCGAAGCGCAGCGCTGGGGCATCCTCGGCATCATGGTGGTGCTGCTGGCCGGGCTGCTGGTCCTGCTGCCGGTCAAGCCGCCGGGCACGCCGGAAAGCGCCGTGGTGCCCCGCGCCTGAAGCCGCCCGAAAATCCCCGCTGCGCACTAGGCTGGGAGCATGAACGTGGATGAGACAGACCTCCCCGGCCTCGGCCGGCGCAAGGACTTCATGACCGCCTCGGGGCGCCGGATCGGCGTCGTGGAATACCGTGAAGGCCAGACCGAACTGATCGTCTCCACCTGGGACGATCCGGACACCTGCCAGGCGTCCATCCCGCTGACCGCCGACGAGGCCGCCGCGCTGGGCAACCTCCTGGGCGGACAACGCCTGGCCATGCAGCTTTCGGAAGAACACCGGGAAATCCCCGGAATCGTCACCCGGCAGTTCTCCATTGGCGGGGAGTCGCCCTTCCACAACCAGCCCATGGGCAAGGCCTGCATCCGGACCCGCAGCGGCGTCTCGATCGTGGCCATCATGCGCGAAGGCGAGGTGCTCCCTTCACCCGGGCCCGACGTCGTCCTGCACCCCGGTGACCTGCTCGTTGCGGTGGGAACGCAAGAAGGCCTGGATACAGCGGCCAGCATCCTGCGCAACGGATAAGCTGCATGGATCCGCTCGCACTGACCCTGATCGAGCTGGGGGCCCTCGTCTTCTGCCTCGGCCTGCTGGCGAGGCTGGCCGGGCGGATCGGGATGTCCCCCATCCCGCTCTATTTGGTGGGCGGGCTGTTCTTCGGGGCTGGAGGCCTCGTCAAGCTCGAAGGCATGCACGAGTTTGCACATCTCTCCAGCGAGATCGGCGTGATCCTGTTGCTGCTTATGCTCGGTCTGGAATATACGGCGGCGGAGCTTGTCACAGGGCTGCGGCGGTCCTGGCAGGCCGGCGTCCTTGACCTGGTCCTGAACTTCCTCCCCGGCGCCGGGCTGGCGGTGATGCTGGGCTGGGGGCTGGTGGGGGCCATGGTGATGGGCGGGGTCACGTATATCTCCTCCTCCGGCATCGCGGCCAAGGTAATCACCGACCTGGGCCGGATCGGCAACCGCGAGACCCCGGCAGTGCTCTCGATCCTCGTGTTTGAGGACCTCGCCATGGCCGTCTATCTGCCGGTCCTGACGGCGACCCTGGCCGGTGTCAGCTTCGTTGTGGGCCTGCAGACCGTGGGGATATCGCTTGCGGTCGTCACCGTGGTGCTGATCGTGGCCCTGCGGCACGGCCACCATGTATCCAAGGCGGTGCACAGCGAGAACTCAGAGGTTTTCCTGCTCAACCTGCTCGGGGCCGCCCTCCTCGTGGCCGGGCTCGCCGCCGCCATGCAGGTGTCCGCCGCCGTGGGCGCCTTCATGCTGGGCATTGCCATTTCCGGCGCCACCGCGCACAGCGCCACCCGGATCCTGGAGCCGCTGCGGGACCTCTTCGCGGCCATCTTCTTCGTGGTTTTCGGCCTCAACACGGACCCCGCGACCATCCCGCCGGTGCTCGGCTGGGCGCTTCTGCTGGCACTCGTCACGGCGGCCACCAAGATGATCACCGGAATCTGGGCGGCGAAGCGGGCCGGGATCGGGCTGCCTGGCCGCTTCCGCGCCGGCGCCGCGCTGATCGCCCGCGGCGAGTTCTCGATCGTCATCGCGGGCCTGGCCGTCGCCTCCGGCGTGGTCCCGCAGGAGCTCGCGGCCCTCGCCACGGCCTACGTGCTGATCATGGCCATCACGGGCCCGCTCGCGGCAAAATTCGTGGAACCAGTCGTCGCAATGTTCCGCCGTCCGGCGAAACCGCAGGCTGTGCGCACGGCCGAGGGACTCTAGCAGCAGGCACGGACCTCTAGTAGTACTTAGTTAGGTCGGCGTGGCGGCTTTTAATCCCTGACCGATCCTGTTAATTTTCGAGGCATGAAACCGGATGAGCTTGCCGAGACCAAAGCGGAACTGGAAGCGTTCGTTCAGGATGTGTTCGCGTCGCTTCCGCGTAAGGATCAGCGGAACAAGGGGAACCTGTATCTGCACGGTCTGATGCTGGACGGGCGGCGGAAATCGATGCAGCCGATGGGCGGCCGGCTCGGGGTCGATTACCAGCAGCTGCAGCAGTTCGTCTCGTCCTCGCCGTGGAAGCTCGAGCCGGTCCGCCGGGTCCTGGTGCGCAAGGCCGTCGAGGTGATCGGCCCCGACGCGTGGGTGGTTGACGATACCGGTTTCAAGAAGGACGGCGGCTCCTCGCCGTGCGTTGCCCGGCAGTATTCGGGCACCCTGGGCAAGATCGGCAACTGCCAGATCGCCGTCAGCATCCACGCGGCCACCGACCAGGCGTCCTGCCCGCTGGACTGGCGGCTCTATGTGCCGGAAGCCTGGGATGACACGTCCGCAGACACGAACGCCCACGCCGAAATGATCGCCGCCCGCCGGGCCAAGGCGCAGATCCCCGAGATGCAACGCCATCGTACGAAGTGGGCGATGGCGCTGGAAATGATCGACGAACTCGGCGCCTGGGGGTACCGGCCCCCGATCATGGTCGGGGACGCCGGCTATGGCGAGATCACCGCGTTCCGGTCCGGGCTCAGCGAACGAACGATCCCCTACATGGTCGCCGTCAAGCACTCGACGACCGCGCACCTCCAAGACGCAGCCATCGGCGTGGCCGAGTACGCCGGCAAAGGCCCCCGCTCAAACCAGCGCCGATACCTGGACGCCCCAAAGTCACTCAAAGACCTCGTCATGGACGCCGGCCGCCGGAAGCTACATCAGGTCACCTGGCGGCACGGCACCAAGTCCACCACCAGCAACAAACCCGCGTCGATGACCTCCAGGTTCATCGCACTGCGGGTCCGGGCAGCCAACCGCGATATCCCCCGCGCCGAGGACGGTTCCCTCCCCGCCGAGTGGCTGCTCGCCGAATGGCCCAAAGGCGCACCCGCGCCCACCGACTACTGGCTCTCCACCTTGCCGGAGACGACACCGCTGAAGGAACTCGTCCGGATCGCCAAAATCCGGTGGCGCATCGAGCACGACTACCGCGAACTGAAGACCGGTCTCGGCCTCGACCACTTCGAAGGCCGCACCTGGCTGGGCTGGCACCACCACGCCACCCTCGTCACCGCCGCCCACCTCTTCATCACCACGCTGCGCCTGACACGCCCAAAAGCGCCTGGGGCAGCCTGAGTCTCTACGGCATCCTCCGCGAGCTCCAACACCTCGTCGCCGTCCGGACCGGCTACTGCCCCTACTGCCAACCGCGAGCTCCAACCTAACTAAGTACTACTAGGTGCGTGGGTCAGTTATGAGGGCGCCGGTTTTTAAAACGCCGGCGGATTTACGAGGCCCTGGCTTTGGTGGCTGGGAGAATCGGGGGCATGGATACCGGTTCTTCCGCGCAGGATGGTTTGTTCGACGAGTCGGTCGTGGAGCGGGTCGAGCAGCCCACCGTTGTGCCGATGGATGCCAACGGCGGGATGAAGAAGCGTTTCAAGGCGTTCGAGCCCGGAGCGGTGATGCTGGTCCCGCCGTCGCTGGATGAGTGGTTGCCCCAGGGCCATCTGGCGCGGTTTATTGGCGAGCTTGTGGACGGGGAACTGGATCTGACCCGCTTCTATGCCTCCTATGCCAAGGCCAAGGGCCAGCCGCCGTATGATCCGCGGTTGATGCTGCGGATCGTGCTGTACGGGTATTGCGTCGGGGTGCGGTCCTCGCGGGAACTGGAAAAGGCCTGCACGGACGTGGTCGCGTTCCGCTGGCTGGCCGCCCAGCAGGCCCCGGATTTCCGGTCCATCGCCCGGTTCCGCGAACGCCACCTCGCGGCGTTGGCCAACGTGTTCCTGCAGGCGCTGGAGCTCTGCCGGGCCGCGGGCATGGTCTCGTTGGGCCATGTGGCACTGGACGGGACGAAGGTGCGGGCCAACGCCTCCCGGCACAAGGCCATGAGCTATTCCCGGCTGACGGAGAAGCAAAAGGTGTTGGCCGATGAGATCAGCGACCTGATGGCGGAGGCCAAGACCGTGGACGCGGCCGAGGACGCCCGCTTCGGGCCGGGCAAACGCGGCGATGAGCTGCCCGTCGAACTGGCAAACCGGGCCCGGCGCGCCGCCGCGATGGCCGCCGCCCGGGAATCCCTCGAAGCCGAAGCCGCGGAGAAGGCCCGCCGTGAGGCCCAGGCGAAGGCCCGGGACCGTGGGGACGATGACGAGGATGTCTCCGGCAAGGGCGAAGCGGCCGCGTCGGCGGCGGAACCAAAACCGACGGCGCAACGCAACTTTACCGACCCTGACGCCCGGATCATGAAGACCGCGGACGGTTCCTACCACTACTGCTACAACGGGCAGGCCGTCGTTGATAAAGATCACCAGGTCATCGTGGCCACGGAGTTGAACAACACCGCGGTGGACGTGCAGCAACTGGTCCCGATGGTTCAGAACGCCCAAGAGACCCTGAAGGCCATGCCCGGGAAGTGGAGCGCCGACGCCGGGTATTGCTCGGCGGCGAACCTCGAACACGTCAAAGACCTTGAAGCCAGTGGAACCACGGAGTTCTTCATCTCCACCAGGCGGATGAAACACGGACGCCCGGTCCCCGAATCACCCAGGGGCAGGATCCCGGCAAACGCCACCCCGGCCGAGCGAATGGCCCGGAAACTGAAAACGAAGAAGGGCCGGGCGGTCTACGCACGGCGCAAAGCCATCGTGGAACCGGTCTTCGGACAGATCCACACCCGGCAAGGCAAACACGTCCTCTTGCGCGGACTCGAGAAAGCATCCGGGGAGTGGAAGCTGATGGCCGGCTGCCACAACCTGCTCAAACTCTTCAGCCACAGGGCCCAACCCGCCTGAACACCCCCGGGGGTGCCCCGGGATCAGACCTGCAGAACCGAACCCCGGGCCGCAGGAGCCACTCCAGGTCTCCCGCCGGCAAAATGCCAGAGGCCCGCCCCCTTTTTTCCAGAAAAAGGAGACCGGCCACCGGCCGCCGTGGTGCAAGCCTGCGAAACCGTCAAACCACTACCGACTCATGCACCTAGTAGTACTTAGTTAGGTCGGCGTGGCGGCTTTTAATCCCTGACCGATCCTGTTAATTTTCGAGGCATGAAACCGGATGAGCTTGCCGAGACCAAAGCGGAACTGGAAGCGTTCGTTCAGGATGTGTTCGCGTCGCTTCCGCGTAAGGATCAGCGGAACAAGGGGAACCTGTATCTGCACGGTCTGATGCTGGACGGGCGGCGGAAATCGATGCAGCCGATGGGCGGCCGGCTCGGGGTCGATTACCAGCAGCTGCAGCAGTTCGTCTCGTCCTCGCCGTGGAAGCTCGAGCCGGTCCGCCGGGTCCTGGTGCGCAAGGCCGTCGAGGTGATCGGCCCCGACGCGTGGGTGGTTGACGATACCGGTTTCAAGAAGGACGGCGGCTCCTCGCCGTGCGTTGCCCGGCAGTATTCGGGCACCCTGGGCAAGATCGGCAACTGCCAGATCGCCGTCAGCATCCACGCGGCCACCGACCAGGCGTCCTGCCCGCTGGACTGGCGGCTCTATGTGCCGGAAGCCTGGGATGACACGTCCGCAGACACGAACGCCCACGCCGAAATGATCGCCGCCCGCCGGGCCAAGGCGCAGATCCCCGAGATGCAACGCCATCGTACGAAGTGGGCGATGGCGCTGGAAATGATCGACGAACTCGGCGCCTGGGGGTACCGGCCCCCGATCATGGTCGGGGACGCCGGCTATGGCGAGATCACCGCGTTCCGGTCCGGGCTCAGCGAACGAACGATCCCCTACATGGTCGCCGTCAAGCACTCGACGACCGCGCACCTCCAAGACGCAGCCATCGGCGTGGCCGAGTACGCCGGCAAAGGCCCCCGCTCAAACCAGCGCCGATACCTGGACGCCCCAAAGTCACTCAAAGACCTCGTCATGGACGCCGGCCGCCGGAAGCTACATCAGGTCACCTGGCGGCACGGCACCAAGTCCACCACCAGCAACAAACCCGCGTCGATGACCTCCAGGTTCATCGCACTGCGGGTCCGGGCAGCCAACCGCGATATCCCCCGCGCCGAGGACGGTTCCCTCCCCGCCGAGTGGCTGCTCGCCGAATGGCCCAAAGGCGCACCCGCGCCCACCGACTACTGGCTCTCCACCTTGCCGGAGACGACACCGCTGAAGGAACTCGTCCGGATCGCCAAAATCCGGTGGCGCATCGAGCACGACTACCGCGAACTGAAGACCGGTCTCGGCCTCGACCACTTCGAAGGCCGCACCTGGCTGGGCTGGCACCACCACGCCACCCTCGTCACCGCCGCCCACCTCTTCATCACCACGCTGCGCCTGACACGCCCAAAAGCGCCTGGGGCAGCCTGAGTCTCTACGGCATCCTCCGCGAGCTCCAACACCTCGTCGCCGTCCGGACCGGCTACTGCCCCTACTGCCAACCGCGAGCTCCAACCTAACTAAGTACTACTAGGGCCGGCCGGCCCTAGAGGTCCGTGCGGTGGAAATTCAGGTGGCTGCGGCTTGCCGTGGGGCCACGCTGGCCCTGGTACCGGTTGCCGTACTCGCCCGAGCCGTAAGGGTGCTCGGCTGCCGAGGAGAGCCGGAAGAAGCACAGCTGGCCGATCTTCATCCCCGGCCACAGCTTGATGGGCAGCGTCGCCATATTGGACAGCTCCAGGGTGACATGGCCGGAGAATCCGGGGTCGATGAAGCCCGCGGTGGAGTGCGTGAGCAAGCCCAGCCGGCCCAGGGACGACTTGCCTTCCAGCCGGGCGGCGACATCGTCCGGCAATGACACGGTTTCGTAGGTCGAGCCCAGGACAAACTCCCCCGGGTGCAGAATGAACGGCTCGCCGGACTCGACCTCGACGAGGCGGGTCAGCTCAGGCTGTTCCTCCGCCGGATCGATGTGGGCGTATTTGTGGTTGTCGAAGAGACGGAAGAACTTGTCGATCCGGACGTCCACCGACGATGGCTGAACCATGGCAGGGTCGAACGGCTCCAGAACAATCCGCTGGGAGTCTATTTCGGCACGAATGTCGCGGTCTGAGATCAGCACAGGATCAAAAATACCGTACTCACTGCGGGCTGACCGCAGGCCGGGTTGTGTGGGGCGACTGTTACGGCCAGTGCTACCGGCGGGTACCGGCGCCTCTATTCTGAGTGCGGCATGTCTTCCAGCACCGTCTTGAGCCGCTCCAGCTGGCAGACCTCAGCCTTCATCGCCCGTCGGGACGGGAACCCGAGCCGGGCCAGGATCCCTTTCGGCTCGCACTCCAGGGCGAAGCGTACCCGCGTGCGCGGACCTTCCGTACTCAGGTAGTAGCCGCCGCGCGGGCGGTCTGGGCCGACGATGACCTGGTACTGGATCTCTGCCCCCGGCCGGGCTTCGATGATCTCGAAATCACCGGCGACGGGCCGGCCGCCCGGTCCGGTAAGGGTCTGCCGGTAGATTGCCCCCTTGGCCCCCTGGGCCCCGGATTCCAGCTCGATGCTGCGGATTCCGGCACGCCAGCGCGGGAGATTCCGGGCGTCCACGAGGAAGTTGTAAACGCTCATTGCGTCGCTCTGGATGACGACGTCGTACTCTGCGAATGCCACGGAAATCCTTGCTCGGCGGACGGCTGAAGGCGTAGCCCGCTTCCCCGGAACTGCAGCTAACCCTTTCAGGATAGACAGCAAGGCCAGCCTCGCACGGTTACGGGGCGGGCCTTTATCGAAGAGTTACAGGGCTCCACGGGCTGTGCCTTCATCTCGGGACCAGGGCGTCCCTGCTGCCGGGGCTGGGATCACTTTCCCGGCCCAGTTGGGGCAGGATGTGGTTTATGTCAATTGATGTCGAAGCGGTGCGCCGGCAGACCCGTGGTGTCCTGAGCGTGACCCATCTGAACAATGCGGGAAGTTCGCTGGTCCCCAGTCCTGTGATGGACACGGTGGTGGGTCATTTACGCCGTGAGGAGGAGATCGGCGGCTATGAAGCGGCGGAGGAGGCTGCTGATCGGCTGGAGAACGTGTACTCCTCGGTGGCGCGGCTGATCGGGGCGGAGCCGAACGAGATAGCCCTGGCCGAGAACGGCAGCCGCGCCTGGGCGATGGCGGTGTACAGTTTCCCCTTTGTCCCCCGGACGCGGCTGCTGATCGGCCGCACCGAGTATGCCGGCAACGTCATTGCGCTGCGGCAGCTTGCATGTCGGAACGATCTGGAGATTGTGGTGCTCGACGACGATCCGCACGGGCAAGTAGACGTGGAGCACCTGCAGCGAGAGCTTGAGCGCGGAAACGTGGCCATGGTCGCCCTGACACATGTGCCCATGGCCAACGGACTGGTAAATCCGGCGGCGGACGTGGGCAGACGCTGCCGCGCTGCTGGGGTGATGTTTGTGCTCGACGCATGCCAGTCCGTGGGCCAGATGCCGTTGGACGTGCAGTCATTGGGCTGCGACGTGCTGGCTGGAACGGGACGGAAGTTTCTGCGCGGACCGCGCGGCACCGCGTTCCTCTATGTGCGCGCCTCGGTCCTGGAACGGCTTGAGCCGGCCATGCTGGACGGGCATTCCGCCGCTCCGACCGGTGCCGCGGGCTTTGAAGTTCGTGGCGATGCCCGGCGTTTCGAGAGCTGGGAGACCAGTGCCGCCGGAAGGCTGGGCCTGGGTCGGGCCGCCGAGTACGCCCTGGCACTGGGCCTGGACGCTGTGCAGGAGCGTGTTGTCGGGCTCGCGGAGCAGTTGCGGTCCGAACTGGCGGCGGTTCCCGCGGTCACTGTCCACGACCGCGGGATCACCCGATGCGGCATCGTCACCTTTTCGGTGAGGGGAAGCGAGGCCAGGAACATCAGGACCCGGCTGGCGGGCCACCGGATCAATGTCTCCGTGGCACCCCTGACCTCCTCCGCGGTCGACTCCGTCCTCACGGGGACACGACAAGGGCCGGAAATGATGGTGCGGGCCTCGGTGCACTACTACAACACCGAGACCGAGATTCAGCGACTCGTCGGCGTCCTTCGGTCAGGGGATAAGTGACGGCATCCGTCCACCGCCCGTCCTAGATGGCTTCGGCCAGGGTCATCGCGTAACGGTTCTGCCGATCGGTCCACTGCCCGGCGGCGGAGAACCCCGCTGCCTCCATCTCTTCGACCACGCCCTCAAGGCGGAACTTGGCCGAAATCTCCGTTCGCAGTTCTTCCCCCTCGCGGAACCGGACGTCCATGTCCACCCCCGGCAGGCGCACCAGCATTGGCCTGCTGGCCCGCAGCCGCATCTCGATCCACTCCTCCTGGGGCATCCACACCGCCACATGCTCAAAAGCCATCACGTCGAAATCGGCGCCCAGCTCGGTATTGAGCACGCGCAGCACGTTCCGGTTAAAGTCGGCCGTGACCCCCTCCGCGTCGGCGTAGGCCGGAACAAGGACACGCGGTGACTTCACCAGATCCGTGCCAAGAAGCAGCGAACCACCCTCGCAGCCGAGCAGCTCGCGGACGTTGGCGAGAAAACGGGCCCTGGCCGCCGGCTCAAAATTACCGATGGTGCCGCCCAGGAACGCGACCATGCGGCGTCCCGCTCGCGGCAGCAGGTGCAGCTGGGTCTCGAAATCCGCTGCCACGGCCTGCAGTTCAAGGTCGGGAAAGGCAGGAGCCAATTCGTTTCGGGCATCCAGCAGTGCGCTGTCGCTGACATCCACGGCAACGTACCGGCGAAGAGATCCCGCTTCTCTCAGGGCGTTGAGCAGCAGCGGGGTCTTCCGGGAAGATCCGGACCCGAGCTCGATCAGCGTCTCCGCAGGGCTCGCGGCCGCCATCTCTGCTGCGTAGAGCTCCAGCACCTCACGTTCGGCCCGTGTCGGGTAGTACTCCGGCAGGTCTGTGATGCGCTCAAACAGTTCGCTGCCCAGCTTGTCATAGAACCACTTGGGCGGCAGCGTTTTCGGCGACGCGGTGAGCCCTGCGCGCACATCGGCGCGCAGGCTGCGCCCCAGGTGGTCCGGAGGCAGGTGATGAATGATGTCAGGGCGATCGGCGGAGCGGTTCATGGGGCCACCTGTTCCTTCGTGAGGTTGGGAATCGGACGTATGTCGACGTGGCCGGCGGTGGCGGTCAGAAGGCAGTTGTCCGGCACCTCATGCCAGCCGGGGCCGTCGTCGAAGGGTTCACTGGCCACCACGACACTCCCGGGGCCGGCTCGCCAAAAAAGGGAATCCCCGGCGGCCGTGGCCGCGATGCCCGTGCCGTCGGTGAGTAGAAAGTTCAGTCTGCCGCCGGTGATGGCAGCGACATTGCTGACCACGTGCGTCAGCGCATCCCCGGCGGAGTCCCCCGCGGCCAGCCGTTCCAGGACGAGTGCCCAGAGCAGGGCGGAGTCGACCTGGGCTTCAAGTGCCAGCAGACGGGCGGGCGGAAGTGAGGCGGCCAGACCCTCCAATGCATCCGGCCAGCCCTCGACGCGGCCGTTGTGGCTGAAGAGCCAGGGGCCGTGCGTATAGGGGGCGGCGGCTGACTCATCCTGCGTCATCCCTGATGTCGCGGATCGGACGGCCGCGAGGACGGCGCCGCTGGTGGTAACCCTGGCGATGTCGGCGAAGGACCTGTCCGCCCAGATGGGGATGGCGCGGCGGTAACGGGCAGGTAGGGGATCCCCCGGGGCGTACCATCCGACGCCGAAACCGTCAGCGTTTACTGTCCCGTTCCGCTGACGTCTGGGTGCCCAGGACTGCGTCAAAAGCCCATGGTCGGGGGTAAGCAGCAGCTCCGCCAGCGGCATCGGGGACCCGATATAGGCGAGATGACGACACATGGAGCTAACGGACCTCGGCCAGTGTGGCGTCGCGCGCCGTGCGGAATCCGGCAAAGATTTGCCGTCGGACCGGGTAGTCCCAATTCCGGAAGGTCCCCCGGCACGCGGCTGGGTCCGCCGCCCAGGAGCCTCCGCGCAACACCTTGTAGTCGGACCCGAAAAACACTTCGCTGTATTCCTGATACGGGAACGCGTTGAATCCGGGGTAGGGGCGGAAGTCACTGGCGACCCATTCCCAGACATCACCGATGAGCTGCCGGACCCCCAGCGGTGATGCTCCGGCCGGATAGGAGCCTGCGGGCGAAGGCCGGAGGGCTGATCCGCCCAGGTTCGCGTGATGGGCTGCAGGATCTTCATCTCCCCACGGGTAGCGCCGCGAACACCCGGACCGGGGGTCATAGCGCGCTGCCTTCTCCCACTCTGCCTCGGTGGGAAGCCGGCGCCCGGCCCAGCGGGCGTACGCGTCCGCTTCAAACCAGCACACGTGCTGCACCGGCTCATCTTCCGGCACCGATTCAACGACGCCGAACCTGGTCCGGATCCAGCGGTCACCGTCGCGTTCCCAGTACTTGGGCGCCACCAACCCGGCTTCCCTCACGTGGTTCCAACCCTGGGCGGTCCACCAGCGAGGGTTTCGGTAGCCGCCGTCGTCGATGAAACACCGGTAGGCACCGTTGGTCACCGGAATGGTGTCGATCAAGTAGTCAGGCACATCCACCTTATGGGCTGGACGTTCGTTGTCCAGTGCCCACGGCTCCACCGAGGTCCCCATCATGAACGGCCCGGCCGGGACCAGCACCTCCTTCGCCGTAGAGTGCCGGTCCGTGGGCCGGTCCGTGGCCAACACAGCCTCCGCCAAGGTCCGGGCCTGCAGGACCGGCATGCCGACGCGGAGCTGGTGCGTGGCCAGCATCGTCTCGTCGTGCTGCTGCTCGTGCTGGATGATCATTCCGAAGGCGAAGCCCCGATCCACCAGCGGCGCGCCTTCCAAAGGGGTCCGGTCCAGGATATCGAGCACTTTGGCACGGACCTGGGCAATGTACTTTCGAGACTCCTCCGGCGAGAGCAACGGCAGCGAGGGCCGGCTGCTTCGCGGATGCTGGAACGCGTCGTACATCTGGTCGATGTCGCACCGCAGCGGCTCCATTTTGCCGACGTCGCGCACCAGCCAGAGTTCCTCCTGGCTGCCGACATGCGCCAAGTCCCAGACCAGCGGTGACATCAGCGGTGAGTGCTGCTTCAGCAGATCCTCGTTGTCGCACTCGGTCAG
Source organism: Arthrobacter sp. UYCu723 (assembly GCF_054059215.1). NCBI lineage: Bacteria > Bacillati > Actinomycetota > Actinomycetes > Micrococcales > Micrococcaceae > Arthrobacter > Arthrobacter sp. UYCu723. Next base: position 2,051,928 of record NZ_JBSSBW010000001.1, on the reverse strand, counting down.
CGCGTGCGTGCGATTCCGGGCCCTTTCCAGTCCGTCGGCGATGAAGGCCCTGAGAGTGTCTGGGGCGGTATCGGCTCCGGGAAGGTTATCTGGCATTTTCGCGATCCTCCTCGTACTCTGACGGACCAAAATAACTGCCAGTACGTTGCCAGCGGTCCAGTCGCTCCTCCGCAGGGCACCGACCCCGCGCCGTATAGCGGTCAACGAAATCTTGCGCCCGTGTGCGCGTGGCGGCGTCGGCCCCCAAACGGGGCAATGCCATCAGCGCGGCCTCGGCGCAGCCGAGGGCCGCCGAGGCGAGCAAGGGATCCGCCAGCGCGTGACGGGCGGCGGTCCTGATCGGATCGGACAGGGAAGCAACCGGGGCGCAGGCCTCTGCGGCGAGGTCGGCTGCGTGTTCGTCGTCCATGAGTGCGGTTACCATGGCCGTGACCGGCTCCCAATCACTGCCTGCCTGTGCGTCGATCACCCTGATCTCCATGAACCCCCGTGGCCGGACAGGCGGGAACAGGGTTGTCAGGTGGTATTCCAGGTCACCCAGCGTGGCGGGCCTTGGTCCTTCCCCGCGCAGCCAGTTCCGCATCGTCAGCCCGCGCGGCGCTTTCCAGGAAGCCCCCTCCGAGGGGATGCACAGCACCAGCGCATCGAGCGCGTACCGTGCCCAGGCCAGGCGCGGGTCCACCGCGGCTGGGACTGTGGCGGTCCGGGTAGGGTCCATGGTCAGCCAGATACGCTGCCGGTTGCTGTACCAGCCGCTGGGGACGCCGTGAAGGAAAGGGGAATTGGCGAACATTGCAACGAGGACCGGCAGGAGATTGTTCAGCCGCGCCCAACGTTGCGCTGCGCCGCTGGACCCGGGATTGTCGAATCCGGCATCCAGTGAAATCTGCAGAGAAGCCGTGGAACACATCATCGTTCGTCCGGCGGGGCCGAAGCGGTCGAAATGTTGCTCCATGGCGGCATACCGTGGATGATCCAATGACCTCACGGGTGGCCGACCAGGGTCCAGAGCCACCTGGCCGAAGCAAAGGCCGGCGGCCGCCAGTAAGGTCTCAACGGCTGCAAGGTCTGCGCGGGTCGCCGTGACGAGAGCGGGTAGACCAGGCGCGCAGGCTGAGCTTACCTCCAGCTGACCGCCCGGCTCAAAGGTGATCACTCCCCCGCCGGGCAGCGGTCCCTCCGATGACGCCATGGCGTCGCTGACCCGTGCAACCGGAACCGGAAACTGAGGATTCGAGACGTCGTGGACCAATCGCTCGACCTCCACCCCGGCAGCACCCGGCGGGCCAGTCTTAAAGCACACGGAGGCAACATACACCTCGGCATCGGACTCGGAGAGCGGACGGATGTCACGCCCGGGCTGCAATGCAGAGTTCACGCCACACCATTCCTTCCGCGGCGGTTGTCTTCAAGCGGCAAGCTAAACAGCCCACTTTCTGCCTTGTCAACGCCCCAGCCTGATGTCATCAGTGCTAAAGCGGCGGCGGAACGGTCTCCTCGCCGGTGAACTCAGCCTTCAAAACCGCCACACAAAACCCACGGAGAGGCGATTTCACACCGGAACCACAGCGGCAGATTCAGATCCCCGGATGGATGGGTCGGCGTGAAGTTCGCTCTCAGCCCTTCGAACTCGGCGGCATTGGCGCGGCCGTCTTTTCCCGGGCGATTTGCGTGGGGCGATGACCCAGAAAGAACGAATGAATAGCAGGTAAATTCGTCCTCTTTTGTGGAAGGACGACGATGCTTAGCCCGCCGTCGCCCGATCTGTCGTCCGGCGGCGGGTGTGGTTAGTGGCTGGGGTCCGGGCCGGGGCTGATAGCGTGACCGAGGATGTGGGTGACCGGTGGTACCAGCCGGTGGACGGAGAAGCCGAACCGCTGGCGGTCCTGGACGCGGAATCCGGCGGCGGTGATGGCCTGCAGGGTGTCCCGATTGGGGTGGCAGCCGCCGGCCATGCGCTGCCAGGCGGGGGTCAGCAGGTCTTGGGCAGCGGCGAGGAAGCGGTGGCCGGAGCGGACGTGTTCGTAGAAGGCCAGCGTTCCGCCGGGCCGCAGAACCCTTTGGATTTCGGCCAGGACGGTGGCCTGGTCGGCGACGCTGCACAGGACGAGGCTGGTGACGACAGCGTCGGCGCTGGCGTCGGCGGCCGGGATCCGTTCGGCGGCTCCCGCGACGACCCGGACGGGAACGGGGGCGGACGCCACCCTGCCCTGGGCCAGGCGTCTGAGGTAGTCATCGGGTTCCACGGCCAGGACGTCCGTGACCGCATCGGGGTAGAGCTCGAACGTGGAGCCGTCACCGGCGCCGATTTCGATGACACGTCCGTGCAGGCCGGCAAGCAGGCTGCGCCGGTGATCGGTGCCGCCGCGGCGGTTCATCCCGGCGACCGCCCGGGCGTAGGTACGCGCGAATCGGGGGTGCTGCAGTTCCGCGGGGCCCTCCGGGTCCTGGCCGGTCATCGCGGGGCATCCGCGGTGTTGGAGGGCGGCGCGACGCGGAGGCCGGAGTCGTTGGCGATGCCGGCCATTTCCGGGCCGGTCAGGATCCCGGGTTCTTCCCTGGCCGGGGCAGCACGCGCCTGTGCGACCGCCTCGTGGGGTGGGGTGTGGACGGTCCGGCGGTCTCCGCAGGGCATGTCGTTCTCCTAGGCTCGGTGTGCGGGGCGCTGGCCCAGTTACTACAGTGTCGGCCCAGCCCGTGGCCGTCAATGGCGGCCCCCGTGTGTGAGGGCGGTGGCGGTGTTAGGGGACGGGTTCGCCGGCGGCGCTCCAGGCGCCCATGCCGCCCCGGGTGCTGGTGATGCCGGCGGTTCGGCAGCGATGAACGTTGTTGACGCCGGCACCGGCCTGAGGCAGGACTTATCCGCTCGCTCACCCTCGAGGCTCCGGTAGAGGCGGGATTGGTTTGCTGGTTGTGGCATGGGTCCGCCGTCTGGGTGTTCAGCTGACCCGTGCGAGGAATGAGACGCTCATGACACCGTATTTCGCGGCCGCGGCGCGGGCGCTGTCGGACAGGAATTCGTACGGGTTCCTCCGCAGTTGTTCAAGGACGAACCCGCTGTCAGTGATCGCCTGTTGGTAGGTATCGGTCTGGGCGGCGCCGCCGATGCAGGCGGCCCACAGGTCGGCATTGCAGACGATCTGTGGGGTAAGTTGCCTTTCGGTGACGATGTCGGTGATGGCCAGGCGTCCGCCGGGGCGCAGAACGCGTGCCGCTTCACGGAAGACCGCTGATTTGTCCGGGGAGAGGTTGATGACGCCGTTCGAGATGACGCAGTCGAAGCTTGCATCCGTGAAGGGGAGTTCTTCGATGTGGCCCTGGGTGAACGTGACCTGGGGGAAGTCCGCCGATTTCCGGAGGCCTTCGGCCTTCGCGTTCTGCTCCTCGGTCATGTCCAGGCCGACCACCCGCCCGCTGGGGCCCACCTTGACGGCTGCGACGAAGGCGTCCATTCCGGAGCCGGAGCCCAAGTCAAGGACTTCTTCGCCCTGGTTCAGGTCTGCCAGATCGAAGTTGTATCCGACGCCGGCGAAGGACTCGATGGCCCCGGCGGGGATCAGGTCGAACAACGCGAGAGGGTAGCCCAGCCGTTCGGCGAGGCTGCGCCCCATGGGGAAGTGGTAGTGGCCGGCGGGGTTCTGGGCGACCGCCCGGTAGATCTGCTTGACTTTGGTCTCAAGCTCGGCGCGGTCGATGGTTGCGGCCTCGGATGGTGTGCTCATGTCGTTGCCGGCGCTTCAAACGATTTCGAGGGTGGTTTCGACCGGGACCGGGTTGGCCAGGCAGTCACGCACCGGCGAGCTGTCCTGGACGTACTGGCATAGTGACTTCAGTTGCTCAACGGTGGCGTTCGGGCTCGAGACGCGCGCCAGCGCACGGATCGCCGTGAAGCCCGGCCGCGGGCCTGCGAGCCCCAGGAACTTCCCGACATCGAGGTCCCCTTCAACCTGCATCTGCAATGAGGCGATCTCGATGCCCTGGGCCGACGCATTCGCGACATAGCCGACCGCGTAGCAAAAGCCCAGAGCCTGCAGGAGAAGCTCGACAGCATTGGGGCCCGCATTGTTTCCCAGGAGCACGGGAGGCTCATCCCCCTCCAGCGTAAAGCTCTGGCTCCGGCCGGTGTCGTGAACACCGGCGTGGGTGAATCCGTGGATCTGCCCGACGTTGTGCGTGCCTTCGCTCCAGGTGCTGGTGGCACTGAAGATGAAGCTGCCCTGTACGGGATCTGATTCGATCGCCTTGATCGTCTCCAGCAGACGGTCGACGTCGATGCCGTTGCGGACGGTAGCTGTGGTACCCATTGCACTGCGCCTCTTTCCGGTAGTACCCGGGCATTCATCCCGGATAGGTCGCTCAAGCAAATGCTTGAATACTTGAATAGCACACTCGGACCCTGTATCTTGTCAAGTACCTACTTGAATTCAATCGCAGCGAGGGGAAAGCATATGGGTGACAGGGCAGCAAAGGACGCATTGTTCGACGCACTCGCCTCCGTGGCCAAGGTGCTGGGCAGCGGCCGCCGGGCCGAGATCGTGGACGTTCTCGCCCAGGGCGAACGCGCTGTGGACGAGATCGCGGAGGAGATCGGGCAAAGCGTCGCCAACACTTCGCAGCACCTCCAGCACCTGCTGCGGTCCGGGCTGGTGCTTTCGCGCCGGGACGGCACCCGGATCTACTACCGCCTCAGCGGGCCCGGGGTGGCCCAGCTCTGGGCGGCCGTCCGCCTTGTGGCTTCGGATCATGTGGCAAAGCTCAACGAGCTCGCGGCCGCGTACCTCGGAGACCGGTCGGCGCTGAGCACCCTGACCCGGACCGAGCTGAGGGACCGGATGGCCGGAGGCGACATCGTCGTGCTCGACGTCCGGCCCGAGCCTGAATTCCGGTCCGGGCATATCGCGGGCGCGGTCTCGGTCCCGGTGAAGGAGCTGGCGGAGCGGCTGCGGGAGCTTCCGGATGGCCACACCGTCGCCGCCTACTGCCGTGGCCCGTACTGCGTGTTCGCCGACGACGCCGTGAGGACGTTGCGCCGGCACGGCATCCCCGCCGTCAGGCTCGAGGACGGGTATCCCGAGTGGGAAGCGGCGGGCCTGCCGGTGGCGACACCTGCGTCAAGCACGCCTGCGGGCAAGTGATGACGTTCAGAATTCAACGGCCCGGACTGGCCTTATCCCGGAGGAGTGCCTGCACATGGCGAAGCTGGATCTGATCCCGGTTATTGATGAGGGGCTGGGCAACTCCACCTACCTTCTCGACCTAGGCGGGGGCCGGGCCTTGGCGGTGGATCCGGAGCGTGACCTGCGCGAGGTCCGTGCCGAGGCACAGCGGCTGGGCCTGCGCATCATTTATGCGGCCGAAACGCACTTGCATGCCGACTTCATTTCAGGCGTGCGGGAACTCGCCGAGACCGAAGGCGCCACGGTGCTGGCCCCCGAAGTCGGACCCCGCGGATTCGCCCTCACGGGCCTGCAGGACGGTGATGAAGTTGATCTGGGCGGGCTGTCGCTGAGGGCGCTGGCCACCCCCGGGCACTCTCCGGAGCACCTTTCCTACCTGCTCATTGACAGCGGCCAGACCGCGGGCGTTTTCACGGGCGGGTCCCTGATGGTCGGCACCGCCGGCCGCACAGACCTGCTGGGTCCGGACATGACGCTGCCGTTGGCCCGGGCCCAGTTCCACTCGCTCCAGCGCCTGATGGAACTGCCGGATGAGACGCCGGTGTGGCCCACCCACGGCGCCGGATCATTCTGCTCCGCCGCCGCCGGAGGGGAACGGACCACAACGATCGGGCGGGAACGGGCCAACAACCCGCTGCTGCAGGTGGCCGGCGAGGACGCGTTCGTTGATGCCCTCCTGGGTTCCCTGGGGACGTTTCCGGATTACTTCCTGCGGCTGGGCGAGGTCAACCGGCGCGGACCGGCGGTCATCGGAAGCACCCCGGCCCTCACAGCCCTGGACGCCGGCACTGTCCGGACGATGATGGCCCGGGGCGCCCAGGTGGTGGATGTCCGCCAGCCAGCGGACTTCGCCGCCGGACACATCCCCGGATCGCTGTCCGTCACGCTCCGGCCGGTCTTCGCGACCTGGCTGGGATGGCTGGCCGACCCGGGCCGGCCCGTCATCATCGTCCGAAGCGGTTACCAGGACACCGAAGACATAGTCTGGGCGGCCGCCAAGGTCGGCTTTGATTCCCTCGCCGGGGAGCTGGACGGCGGTATGGCGGCATGGATTGACCAGGGTGAACCCGCCGCCGCGTCCCTGATAGACGCGTCGAAGATGATTTCCGGGGCTGACATGGCGGCGTCGGTGATGGACATCCGCCAGGGCGGCGAATTCGCTGCCGGCCACGTGCCCGGCGCTCGGAACATTGAACTCGGATCCCTGGTCGCCAGGATCCCGGACCTGCCGACCGGGCCCCTGGTCGTGATGTGCGGACATGGCGAACGGGCCATGTCCGCGGCGAGCGTTCTTGAGCGTGCGGGCATCACCGACGTCAGCATCCTGGCCGGGGGTCCTGCAGACTGGTCGCGGGCAGCCCGGCGGGAACTGGAGGCAGGACAGCCGTCATCCCGGCAGGAGATCGCTGCGGCGCGGAAAACGGCCGTCGGCCGGTGAGGGCGCAGGCAACCAGCCGGAGCGACAGCAACCGCCCGCGCGAAGGCATCGAGCTGGGGCTGCGGCAAAACATCGCCCAGTTCATCCTCCTGGTCGCAGTCAACGCCCTCGTCGGCGGCACCCTCGGTCAGGAACGCACCGTGCTGCCCCTGCTGGCAGGACAGGTCTTCCATCTGGACCACTACACGTCCGCTCTGTCCTACATCCTGGCTTTCGGCCTGGCCAAGGCCGCCACCAACTACTTCGCCGGAACCCTCTCGGACCGGTACGGCCGCAAACCCGTGCTGGTCGCCGGCTGGCTTATCGCCCTGCCCGTTCCGCTGCTGCTGATCTTCGGCCCGTCCTGGGGTTGGATCGTGGCGGCCAACGTCATCCTGGGCATCAGCCAGGGGTTGACCTGGTCCACCACGGTGATCATGAAGATGGACCTCGTCGGCCCGTCCCGGCGCGGCATGGCCATGGGCTTCAACGAGGCGGCCGGTTACCTCGGCGTGGCCGGCACCGCCGTCGCCACCGGTTATATTGCCGCGAACTACGGGCTCCGGCCGGGCCCGTTTCTGCTCGGAGCCGCCTACATCGGCCTCGGACTGGGGCTGTCCGTGCTGTCCGTCAAGGAAACCCGCCACCACGCCACGCTGGAAGCCGCCAACCACACCGCCGCCCATGCCGACGCGCACGCCGAGCTCAGCAGCCGGCAGGTGTTCACCCTGACCAGCTTCCGGGACAAGTCACTCTCCTCGGTCAGCCAGGCCGGCATGGTCAACAACCTCAACGACGGCCTTGCCTGGGGCCTGTTCCCCGTACTCTTCGCCGCCGGCGGCCTGACCATCGAAAAGATCGGCGTCCTCGCCGCCGTCTACCCGGCCGTCTGGGGTGCAGGGCAGCTGGCCACCGGTGCCCTGTCTGACAGATACGGCCGCAAATGGCTGATCGTGAATGGCCTGCTCGTCCAGGCTGCGGCGCTGGGCATGGTCGCCGCAGGAACCGGCTTCGGTATTTGGCTCATTGCAGCCGTCCTGCTTGGAGCCGGGACCGCGATGGTCTACCCGGCGCTGCTGGCCGCCATCGGCGATGTCGCCCACCCCGCATGGCGCGCACGCTCAGTCGGGGTATACCGCCTGTGGCGCGACGGCGGGTTCGCCGTCGGCGCCCTACTCTCCGGACTCCTGGCTGACGCCTACGGCATCCCCGCGGCTGTCGCCGTCGTCGCCGCCCTAACAGCAGCCTCAGGAATCGTCGTCGCCGCCCGGATGCGGGGAACAGACCACTAAGCCGAGCACCAAGATTAAACCGAGCACCAAGATTTGCGAAGCTTCCTGCGGACACGCGCCGGAATGATCATGAGGAGACTGCAATGGCTGTCACGCTGCTGCAGTATCCGCTCGCATGAGCTTTTTCAGAGGTCGCTCAGGCCTACGCCTTTGTCATCAAGTCGCCGGCCGAGATCGGCATGTCTGCCGCCTGGATACTGGCGTTGCCCTGGAGGCGGTGTCCGATCCAGCGCAGCTGAAGGTCCGGGACGGCGTCAATGCCGGAGGTGGCGGCAAGGGCCGACCGGGCCCTGTCCAGAAGGTCTGGTTCGATGCCGTCCATCAGCCGCCGGCCGGCCGTCCGGACCGTTCCCCACAGCAAAATGATAATTGCTGCCGCGATCAGCAAACCCACGATCAGGTCGGCCAGCGGGAAGCAGGCCCACACCCCGAGACGGGCAAGGCGCCGCCGTTGGAGCCCCGTACAAGCCGTAGATGGTCCCAATCAGCTGCTGGTGCCGCCGGGGCCTGCCGGGGAACGGCGTTTCCGCCAGCAGGCTCCGCGTCCAGCGCCGGCGTGGAATCTTCTAGCACCGTCGGGCTTCCCTCCGAAGAACAGTCATGGATCGAGGCTATAGATTCCTGCGGGCTCCGGGAGTCAGGCCGCTCCGCTGACCGCTGCAGCGCCGCCTCGGCGGCGGCGTAGCCGCCGTTGCTGTTTTCCCATGAACAAACGTCCGGGCTGGTCGGAACTTCCCTATTCCGTTCGAGTGGGGGTCCAGGACATCACGGGCAGCCCGGTGGCCGCTGCCATTCGCCGAGCGGCGGCTTTTCGCCCGGCACCGCAGACAGGACGTGGCGTTGTTCAGAGACGGCCGCAGTCTGGGGTAATGTAAATCTCGTTGTTTCGAAGGGACCACGTCCAGCACTTTGGACAGTCCCGCTGCGGCTGTAGCTCAATGGTAGAGCGCTAGCTTCCCAAGCTTGATACGCGGGTTCGATTCCCGTCAGCCGCTCCATTTTCCCGCACCGCCGGCGCCGGACCCGGCGGCCATCGCGGCCGGGCCGTTAGGTCGCTACCTGTATCGTTCGAAGTCTGGAACCTCTTCGGTTCCGCTACAGGAGCGATCATGGCTGACAAGTCCCCCCGTCAAGCAGCATCCAAGAAATCCGGCAAATCCATCAAGGAAAAGCGGGCCGACAAGAGGACCGCCGCAGCGCCGCCCAGCTCCCTGGACAAGGCCACCAGCACCAAGCCGGCGAGCCCCAAAAAGAAGTGACCGGTTCCTCGAACCGCCTCACCCTCGGAGTCCTCGCCAGCACTCGAAAGCCTGACGAGCGGCGTCTCCCGATCCACCCCCTTCACCTTGACCGCATCGCACCGGAACTCCGGCAGCAGCTGATCCTGGAGGAGGGTTATGGCGAGCGGTTCGGCGTGTCGGACGCCCACCTGGCCCCGCTGGTGGGACGCATCGTGCCGCGCGCGCAGCTGCTGGCGGAGGCCGACGTCGTCCTCCTGCCCAAGCCGCAGCCCGAAGACCTCGCCGAACTCCGTGACGGGCAGGTCCTCTGGGGCTGGCCGCACTGCGTCCAGGACCGCGCCATCACCCAGCTGGCGATCGACAAGAAGCTCACGCTGATCGCCTTCGAGGCGATGAACCACTGGGCCAGCGACGGCGGCTTCGGACTGCACGTGTTCCACAAGAACAACGAACTGGCCGGCTACTGCTCCGTGCTGCATGCCCTGGCGTTGACCGGTTGCACCGGTGACTACGGCCGCCGGCTGAGCGCCGTCGTGATCGGCTTCGGCGCCACCGCCCGCGGCGCGGTGACGGCCCTGAACGCCCACGGCATCCACGACGTCCAGGTGCTGACCAACCGCGGCGTCGCCGCGGTCGGTTCGCCCATCCACTCGGTACGGATTGCGCAGTTCGACCACGACGACAAGGCGCCGTTCCTCAGCCAGGTCATCACCGAGCGCGGACGGGTGCCGCTGGCGCCGTTCCTGGCCGAGAGCGACATCGTGGTCAACTGCACGCTGCAGGACCCCAACGCGCCGCTGACCTATCTGCGCACCGAGGACCTGGACGCTTTCCGGCCCGGCAGCCTGATCGTGGATGTGTCCTGCGACGAGGGCATGGGGTTCAGCTGGGCGAAGACCACCACGTTCACTGAGCCCATGTTCAAGGTGGGCGAGCACATCGACTACTACGCGGTGGACCACAGCCCGTCCTACCTCTGGAACTCCTCCAGCTGGGAAATCAGCGAGGCGCTGCTGCCGTTCCTGTCCACCGTGATTTCCGGTCCCGAGGCCTGGGCCGCGAATGAGACCATCCACCGCGCGATTGAAATCCGCGACGGCGTGATCGTCAATCCGGATGTGCTGCAGTTCCAGCAGCGGGAGCCGGAGTACCCGCACTCCCCGCTGGGCGTCTAGGCACAGAGGTTATCGAGCGGTCAGCCTCGGAGCACGAGGAGATAGCAGAGCGCCTCATCAGTGGCGACGTCGAAGGATGCATTGCTGCGCTCAAGGCCAACTGGAACAACGGCACCGTCCGTCTACTGGACGACGTGGACGCCAAAACGTCGTCCGCACGCAGCTAGCTAGAGCCATTGCAGCTCGTCCGGGCGCTCCAGCGCAGTGCCCAGCAGGTCCAGGGCGATGGCGCAGGCGCCCACTGCGACCGCGTCGCTGTCGAGCTCGGAGCGCCGGATGGCGATGGGATGGCCGCTGACGGGCGGTTCCTTCTCCAGGGCATGCAGGATGGCCGGTTCCAGCAGGTCCCAGGATTGCGTCACTCCGCCGCCAACGACAACGGTGTCCGGATCGGCCAAACCTGCGACCATCAGGATGGCCCGGCCCACCGCCATTCCGGCGTCGGTGTAGACCGCGAGCGCGTGCGGATCCCCGGCCCGTGCGGCTGCGGCAATCTGCCTCGCATCCATTGCCATGCCGCAGAGTTCCTCGTACCGCCGGGCGATGGAACGCCCGGAGGCCAGTGTCTCCAAATGCCCCCGTTGGCCGCAGGTGCACAGGGCATCGCCAAAACCTGGCACGTGGCCGATCTCCCCCGCCGCCCCGTGGGCGCCGCGGACCAGCCGGCCGTTGGAGTGCACGGCTCCGCCGACGCCGGTCCCGAGGGTAATCCCCAGGACGTTCTGCCGGCGGCTGGCCGCACCCGCGGCGACTTCTCCGGCCAGAAACGCATTCACATCGTTGTCCACGGAGACGGGGACGCCCAGTTCATCGCCCAGGATGCGGGCCACCTGGGTGCCCGCCCAGTCCACGAAGGAATCGCTGGCGACAAGGATGGTTCCGTCGAGGTGGTTGATGACCCCAGCCGCGCCGACGCCGACGGCGCACAGCGCGCCGTCGGTCCCGGCCATGAGCTCCCGGGCCATGTCGGCGGCGGTGGCAACCATCGCACCGTTGCCGGATTTGGCAGGGGTTGGCCGGGTGACCCGGCCTAGAACCCGCAGGTTCCCGTCGCAGACCACGGCCCGGGTTTTGGTTCCCCCGATGTCTATTCCAATAACCAGATCTTTCACGGTGTAACGACCAGGCTCCTGTCTTCGTTCATGGCAGCCAACCGCTCCTCGCGCCGCCTGCGCTGCACAATGGGGTCCGGCACCGGGACGGCGGAGAGCAGATCCCGGGTGTACGCGTCGCGCGGGGCGATGAGCGTGCTTTCCGTGGGGCCGGATTCGACCACCTTGCCGGAGCGCATGACAGCCACCTGCGCGGCCATCTCCTGGACCACGGCCAGATCGTGGCTGATGAACAGGCAGGCAAAGCCAAGGCGCTCCTGCAGTTCTTTGAGCACGGCCAGCACGCTGGCCTGGACGGAAACGTCCAACGCGCTGGTGGCCTCGTCCGCGATCAGCAGCCGGGGCTCGAGGATCAGCGCACGGGCAATGCTGACGCGCTGGCGCTGGCCGCCGGAGAGTTCGTGCGGGTAGCGGCCAAAGACGGCGGAGGGCAGATGCACGGCGTCGAGCAGCTCCCCCACCCGATTCGTCCGCTCGGCGGCCGAGGACCTGCTGTGCACCAGCATCGGCTCGGCAATGCAATCGGCAACACTCATGCGCGGGTCCAGGGAGGCCACGGGATCCTGGAGCACAATGCCCAGCTGGGACTGCAGCGCCTTGCGTGCCCGGCCCCGGACCTTGCCGAGGTCCTTGCCGAACAACCGCACGGTGCCGGCGGCTGGCTTGAGCAGCCCGACGGCCGTGCGGCCCGCGGTGGACTTGCCGGAGCCGGACTCCCCTACCAGCCCCAGGGTCTCCCCCTGGGCCAGGGACAGGCTCACGCCGTCGAGCGCCTTGAAGGCACGGCGGCCGGAGCCATAGACCACATCCACATTGTCCAGTTCCAGGACGGGCGCCCCGGTGCCGGCGGTGGCCGCCTTAGGTTCCTCCCGGTCCCGGGCAATGGCCAGGCGCGGCACGGCGTCCAGCAGCCGCTGGGTGTAGGGGTGCTGGGGCCGCAGCAGAACGTCCTCGACGTCGCCGATCTCCACCAGTTCACCGCGGAACATCACCGCAACACGCTCGGCAAAGTCCGCCACGACACCCATGTTGTGCGTGACCAGCAGCACCGCCGTGTCCATCTCCTTGGCCAGATTGCGCAGCAAGTCAAGGATGTTGGCCTGGACGGTGACGTCCAGCGCCGTGGTGGGTTCATCCGCGATGAGCAGCCGCGGGCGGTTCGCGATGGCGATGGCAATCACCACGCGCTGGCGCTGCCCGCCGGAGAGCTGGGAGGGATAGTGGTCCACCCGTTCCTCCGGATGCGGGATGCCGACGGCGGTGAGCAGCTCGACGGCCTTCGCACGGGCGCTGGCACGGGTCGCATCGCGGTGGTGGTTGCGCACCACCTCGGCAATCTGGTCGCCGATGGACAGCAGCGGGTTCAGGGCCGTGGAAGGTTCCTGGAAGACCATGCCCATCACCCGTCCGCGGGCATCGCACATGGCTGCCTCGTCCGCCACCGCAATGGTGTCGCCGGCAACCTTGATTATCCCGTTGGTGGTGGCGTTGCCGGGCAGCAGTCCCACGACGGACAGGGCCACCGTGCTCTTGCCGGAGCCGGACTCGCCCACCAGGGCCAGCACTTCGCCGGGCCGGACGTCCAATGACACGCCACGGACGGCGGAGACGGGGCCCGTCTCGGTGGAGAAGACCACTTCCAGGTTCTGGACGGAGAGTGCGGGGACGGTGTCCTGCGCTGCGGTGCTCATAGTTGGCCTTTCACATCAAACATGTCGCGCAGTCCATCGCCAATGGCGTTGAAGGCGCAGACGACGAGAATAATGGCAATGCCCGGCGGCAGGATGAGCCACCACTGGCCGCTGTAGGCCGCGTTCAGACCGGCGCTGAGCATGCCGCCCCAGTCGGTCGAGGGGGCCTGGACGCCCATGCCGAGGTAGCTGACATAGGCCACCAGCAGAATTGCATCGGCCACCTGGAACGTGGCGTTGACCACCAGCGTGCTGACGGTGTTGGGGACGATGTGCCGGCCCACCACGCGCCAGTGCGAGCCGCCGATCCCGCGCAGGGTCAGCACGTAGTCTCGCTGCTTGAGCGAAAGCGTCTCCGCACGGACCAGCCTGGAAGGCACCAGCCAGGACAGGGCGGCAATGACCACAATCATCGTCAGGGTGTTGGGCGAGGTGATGGCGGAGATGACCAACAGGATGAACAGCGCCGGGATGGCAATGCCGCTGTCGACAATGCGCATCATGACCGCATCGATCCAGCCGCCTGCGTACCCTGCCACGGATCCCCAGACGGAGCCGATCAGGGTGGCCAGGATGCCTGCGGCCAGGCCAATGACCAAGGACACCTGGCCTCCCACCATCATCCGGCCGAGCTGGTCGAAGCCAACGGCGTCGGTGCCAAGCGGGTGGCCGGCCCCGGGTGCCAGGCTTGCGGAGCCAAGATCCACGTGCACCTGGTCGGTGGGGTACAGCAGCGGTCCCAGGAAAGAGAAGACGAACGCCAAAAGCACCATGGCAATGCCGGCCACGGCCAGCTTGTTGCGCATCAGGCGCCGGAGCATCAACGTCCGGTTGCTGACGGGGGCTGGCAGTTCGCTCTCGACGGCGGCTGCGGAATGGAGCGCGGTGTGGCTCACTGGGACTCCCTCACACGTGGATCAATGAGAACCTGGGTCAGATCGGCCAGCAGGGAACCGATAACGGTGGCGATGGAGATGACAAGCACACAGCCCAGCAGCACCGGGAAATCGGGTGTCTGTGCCGCATTCCAGAACAGCAGCCCCATGCCGGGATAGTTGAACAGCTGCTCGACCACGAGGGCGCCGCCGAAGAGCACCGGAATGTAGTAGCCGAGCATGGTCACCACGGAGGTCAGCGAGTTGCGGAACACATGCCGGCGCAGCACCACCTTCCGGGGCGTGCCCTTGGCCAGAGCTGTGCGGACGTAGTCCTCGGACAGGTTGTCCAGCGTGGAGGAACGCATATAGCGGCTGAACACGGCAATCATGCCCAGTGCGCCCGTCACCACCGGCAGGACCAGCGCCGCAGGTTCGGCGAAGATCCCCCAGGCCGTGTCGGACTGGGGCGCCTGGGATGGAAGCCAGGGCACCCATTGGCTGAAAACGATGATCATGACCAGGCCCAGGAAGAAGACGGGCGTGGCATAGGCAACGAACGACAATGCCGTCAGGACATAGTCGGAGGGCCGGTTGCGCCGCGCTGCCTGCCACAATCCCACGGGGATGGCGATAGACAGCGCGACGACGGCGGAGAGCACTGACAGGACGAGCGTCTTGGGCAGGCGCTGGCTCAGCAGATCCGACACGGACGCATTCAGCACATAGGATTCCCCTAGGTTGCCCCGGAGCAGCCGGCCCAGGTAGTCCAGGTATTGGACCACCAGCGGGCGGTCCAACCCCTGTTCCTTGTTGAACAGCTCCAGCTGTTCCGGCGTTGCCTGGATGCCCATCACCCCGCGGGCGGGCCCGCCGGGAAGTGAATGCAGCAGCAGGAAGACGATGATCGTCACAATGAAGACGACAATGGCGGCCTGCCCCGTGCGTTTCACCATGAACCTTAAGATTTCCACAACGGTCCCATCAGTGTTCGTAGTTATTGAAGTCGCCGGGCTACCAGGTCCACCGCTGCGGGTAGATCAGGTCGACGTCCGGGCCGGTGCCCTTGAGTCCGGTGTCCGCCACGGCCACCTGGTACACGGGGTTGGGCATCCAAACGACGGGCAGGTCCTTGGCCAGCAGGCTGGAGTAGTTCTTCATGGCCGTCGTGTCGTCGGACTTGACCGCGGCATCTGTGAACGCATCGGCCTCCTTGTTGGAGTACTGGCCAAAGTTGGCCTTGCCCGTGGTCCCGAAGATCTTCTCTCCGGTGGGGTAGGCCGGGAAGTACCAGCTGCCGGAGGTGCCGAAGAAGGACAGCTGCCACTTGCAGGCATCTTCCGCCGGCTGGCAGGCCTGGGACTGGGACAGCACGGAGTTCACCGGTGCCGGCTGGACCTTGAAGGAGATCCCCGTCTTGGACAGCGAGGAACGGATCTCGTTCATCATGTTGTCCGTCTCGGTGGAGCCGCTCTGGGAGAGAACAGTCATCTCGAACTTGGTGTCCTTGGCAATGCCTTCGCCGCAGTCAGTGGCACCGGTTCCGGGGCTGGTGCAGGAGGCAATGCCGTCAGAACCGATGGTCCAGCCGTGGCTGGTCAGCAGCTTCTGCGCGTCGGTGGTGCTGAAGGGGTATGGGTTGTCTTTCTGGTCCTTGGACAGGTAGTCGGAGTCGTTGCCCTGGGGCACAGGGCCGTATCCGGGCTGTGCGGTGTCGTTCCATACCACCTTGGAAATGCTCTCCTGGTCGATCGACTTCTGGATCGCCTGGCGGGCGTAGAGCTGGGAGAACACCTTGCCCATCGTGGGGTTGTTGAAGTTGTAGGGCATGTAGGTCACTGACCAGCCCGGCTTCGGGGTGACGGTGTAGCCCTTGCCCTCAAACTGGGACTTCTGCGGCATGGACGCTGCCGAGATGTACCCGTAGTCCAGGGTCTTGCTGCGCAGGGCGTTTTCCTCGGCGCTGGCGCTGGTGAACGGCAGCAGGTTGACCGTCTTGATGGAGGCGGGGTCCGCGCCGTCGTACTTGTCGTTCTTGGCCAGGACCACCTTGCCGGAGGCGTCAAAGGAGGCCAGCTGGTAGGGGCCATTGGTGGTCTTCCACAGCGGGTTGGTGGAGTAGCTCCCCATGTCCTTGGCGGCCTCCACCAGGTAGGCGAAGACCGCCTGGGCACCCTCGGGAGTGCGGTCCAGGTCGGACACAGCACCGGCGTCGCTCGTCTTGTTCCAGGCGTGTGCAGGCATTGCCCGGATCAACGACAGCTGCGTGGAGGTCAGCCATTCGTGGTTGTAGGCCGCATCAAAGGTCATGCTGAAGGTGGAATCGTCCACTGCCTTGAATGCGGTGATGGAATCGGGCATCTTCCCGGCAGCGGTGTTGGCCCACTGTTCCTTGTTGTTCTTGACCAGGTTGTACCAGAACTCGACGTCACGGCTGGTGACGGGCTTGCCATCGCTCCAGCTGGACTTGTTCATCGTGACAGTCACGGTCTTGCCGTCGCCGGAGAAGGTGGCGTCCCTGCCCATGCTGGCCTTTTTGTCCAGACCCATCGAGCCGCTGGCCGTGTTGTAGACAAACATCGGCGTCCACAACGCATTGATGATCGAGGCGTTGATGGTGGATGTGTGGCCCTTGGTGCCCAGCGGCAGGATCCAGTTGGGCGTCTGCGACACCGGCCAGGCGTAGCTGACGGAATCCTTGGCCGATGCGGACGGACCGGTGGCCGGGCCTGCCCCGCAGCCGCTAAGCAGGGCGGCCGTGGCGACGGCGCCGGCGCTTGCGGCCAATGCAAGCCGGCGCCGGGCGCCGGGCGACAGAGAAGAAAACATATGTGACTTCTTTCAGACGGTGTTTTGGGGGCACAGCAGATCAACCGGCCCTGCACTGTGTACTTTGCGGTCCCTGTGATCTGGACCACCAGTGATCAGTAAACACGGTCGTTTCGAAATAAGTCAATTGCTTTTTGAATTAAGATCTTCCTGCATTATTGGCAAAAGCCGAACGCATTCCAGCTCCTCCGCACCGACATTCCCGGCAGCGGTTTCCCGGACCAGCGACTCGTCATAAACCCTGAAAATACAGGGAAAATCACGGCATACATCGTGACGAGCCGGGCGCCTCCAGCGGCCCGGCGGAGCGAAACTTTCGTTGTAGGCCTGCCCAGCCAGCAAAGTTGTGGCTAGACTTGCCGCAGAACATTCCGGCTGGTTTGAACAAAGTAAGGCCTCTTCTTTCATGAATGAAAAAAGTATTCTCGCTTCACGGGACGGCGACTCCGTGCCGCGGCGCGGCCGGGACGTCCAGAGCGAGGCACTGGCTCTGATCGCCGCCGGGCGCGTCCGCTCCCGCGGCGAGCTGGGCGAGGCCCTGGCCATGGCGCCGTCGTCCATTTCACTGGTGGTCCAGACCCTGCTGGCCAACGGCTGGATCACCGAATCCGGCCAGGGACCCTCCACCGGCGGACGCCGCCCCCGGATCCTGGCGGTGAGCGGCGAATCCAGCTATGTGCTCTGTGCCGATATGGGCGGGCGCCATGCCAAGATCGGCGTGATGGGCCTGGACGGCACCCTCCAGGAATCGCGGGCCATCGACTTCGACGTCACCACCGGCCCGGAGGATGGTCTTGAGGTGCTCGGTGCGGCCTTCGAATCGCTGATGGCCGAACACCCCGGCCGGCACCTGCTCGGCATCGGCGTTGCCCTCCCCGGACCGGTGGATGTGGCGGCCGGCTGCGTCGATTCCCCCTCCCGCATGCCGGGCTGGCACAGATTCCCCGTCGGCGAGACCCTTGCGGCCCGCTTTCGCACCGGCGTCGCCGTCGAAAACGATGCCAATGCCATGGCGCTGGGCGAATATTCGGCCCGTTCCCCTCGCTCCGGCCAGATGATTGTCATTAAGGCCGGAACGGCCATCGGGGCCGGGTTCATCATTGACGGCAAGGTCTACCACGGCGCCACCGGTGCAGCCGGGGACATCACCCATGTACGCACCCCCGCCGCCGGGGACACACTGTGTTCCTGCGGCAACCGGGGCTGCCTGGAGACCATCGCCTCCGGGGCCGCTGTGGTCTCGCTGCTGCGGGCCCGCGGGCTTGAGGTTTCCACCACGGCCGACGTCATCCGCCTGGTGGAGGACGCCGACCCCGATGCCACGGGACTGGTGCGCGACGCCGGCCGGCACCTGGGCGGCGTCGTCTCGGCCATCGTGAACTTCTTCAACCCCACCGCAGTGCTGCTCAACGGCGTGCTCTCCACCCTGGAGCCCTTTGTGGCGGCCTTCCGCAGCCAGCTCTACGAGGGCTGCCACCCGCTGGTCACCAAGGAACTCACCATTGCGGCCTCCTCGCTCGGCGAGGACGCCGGCCTGGTCGGCACCGGCCGGCTGGCCCTTCAGCAGGCATTCGAAAACCCCCACACCCAGATGCCCTAGCGTGTCCACCCCACTTTCCGGAGGAACCATGAACGAGCCCTTCTCTGCCCCCACCGCCCTGCCGCGCATCGCCGTGGCCGGGCTCAGCCTGGAGGCAAGCACCTACTCCCCCGCCGTCACCACCGCCGCGGACCTCCACCCCCGCCGCGGGACGGATGTGCTGGACAGGTACGAATTCCTGCGCCCGGGCACAGAACTGCGCGAGGCCGCCACCTGGTTCCCGGTGCTGCAGGGCCGCGGCATCCCCGGCGGTCCCGTGCCGATGGCCGACTACCTTGCGCTCAAGGCGGAGATTCTGGACGGTCTTGCCGCCGCGGGGCCGCTGGACGGCATGATCCTGGACCTGCATGGCGCCATGAGCGTCATTGGCATGGACGACGCCGAGGGCGACCTGGCGGTGGCCGTGCGCGAGGTGGTAGGGCCTGACGTCATCATCAGCACCGGCATGGACCTGCACGGCAATGTCTCCTGGCGGCTGGCCGAGGCCCTCGACCTGCTGACCTGCTACCGGATGGCCCCTCACGAGGATGCCCTCGACACCAAGGAACGGTCCGTGCGGAACCTGCTTGAACGCCTCGCCGTGCCCGGCCGCCCCCGCCCGCTCAAGGCCTGGATCCCCGTTCCGGTGCTGCTGCCCGGGGAGAAGACCAGTACCCGCATCGAGCCGGCCAAGAGCCTGTATGCGATGGTGCCGGAGGTTGAGGCGCTGGACGGCGTTCTGGATGCGGCCATCTGGATCGGCTACGCCTGGGCGGATGAGCCGCGCAACCGGGCCATCGTCATGGTCACCGGCGACGACGAGGCCACCATCGTGGCCGCCGCCGAAAAGATTGCCGCCGCGTTTTGGGAGCGGCGCCACGAGTTCAGCTTTGTTGCCCCCACCGGCACGCTCTACGAATGCCTGGACACCGCCATGGTGAGCTCCGCACGCCCGTATTTCATCTCCGATTCCGGCGACAACCCCACGGCCGGCGGCGCGGGGGACGTCACGTGGTCCCTGGGCGAGCTGCTCAAGCGCGAAGAGTTTTCCACCGGGGAAACCACCGGCATCTACGCCTCCATCCCGGACCCAGCGGCCGTCGAGGCCTGCTGGCAGGCCGGCGTGGGCGCGGAAGTGGATCTGCTGGTCGGTGCCATTGTCGACGCCGGGCCCGCCGGGCCGGTGCGGTTGCGCGGCGTGGTGGAGCACCTCCACGCCGGCGATCCCGAGGCGCTCCGCGAGGTAGTGGTGCGCGCCGGAGGCCTGGCCGTGCTGCTGACCCAGGTCCGCGAGCCGTACCATCTGGAGGCTGATTTCACCCGCAACGGACTCGACCCGCGCGGAAGCGACATCGTCATTGTGAAGATCGGCTACCTCGAACCGGAGCTCTTCGACATGTCCGCCGACTGGATGCTGGCACTGACCCCCGGCGGCGTGGACCAGGACCTGCTCCGGCTGGGGCACCACCGCATTTCCCGGCCGATGTACCCCTTCGACGCCGCCATGGACACTCCCGACCTGCACGCGCGGCTGGTGCCTGCGGCCAACGCCGCCGTGGCCGTGGAGGCATAGACGGTGGAGACACTGGTACAGAAGCCGGCCCTGGAGATTGCCGTCACCAGCGCCGCCGGTGCCCGCACGGCCCAACTGGCCGGCGCGGACCGGGTGGAGCTGTGCGCCGCCCTCGAACTTGGCGGCGTGACGCCCTCGCAGGGGCTCATTGCCGCCGTCGCCGCGTCCACCGGCGGGGACCTGCCCGTCCATGTGCTGGTCCGCCCCCGGGCCGGCGGCTTCTGCTACTCGGAGGACGAGCTGCGGACCTATTCGCTGGAGCTGCGGGCCATCGCCGCCCAGGGCGTGGCAGGCGTGGTCATCGGCACGTTGAAGAGCGGCGGTGCCGTCGACAAGGAGGCCACCCGCCGGCTGATGGCCGCGGCCTGGGATGTGGACCCGGGGCTCTGCATCACCTTCCACCGCGCCATCGACCAGGCCGACGACGTTGAGGCCGCCATGGCGTCCCTGCTGGATCTGGGCGTGCAGCGCGTCCTGACCTCGGGGCAGGCGGCAGCGGCCCGCGAGGGTTCCACGGTCCTGCGGCGCATGGTGGAACTGGCCGCCGGGCGGCTGGAAATCATGGCCGGTGGCGGCGTCGGTGTGGGCGACATTGGGCACCTGGCGGCCATCGTGGGTGTTGACGCCGTGCACCTCTCCGCGAAGGCCGTCCAGCAGCCGGCGGCCGGCTACGTGCTCCCGCTGGGATCCGCCGACGGCGGTGCGCAATTCGGGACGGATGCACGGATCGTGGCGGAGGCAGTGGCTGCCGTCAGCGCCGCCCGACGGTCTCCGGGGCCGGCGTCTGACCACAAACTGGGAGGGAGACTTGGCATCCGGTTCGTTGATTGTTGATGCCATCGAAAGACATTTCTAGGAGCTTTCATGTCCCAGCGCCTGACCGCCGGCGAAACGGCCCCTGCCTTCACCCTGGCAGATTCCACCGGAGCGCTGCACAGCCTCGCCGAGGTGCTGAGCATCTCCCCCGATCCCGTGGAAAAGCTGGCCAAGTTCGCCGGCAAAGAGGAGCTGACGTTCCCGCTGCGCTCGGACGAGGACCAAGCGGTGGCCGACGCCTACGGCGCCTGAGACGAGAAGAAGAACTACGGAAAGACTAGTGTGTGGCGGCCGCAGGCCGCCCGCCCCGGCGCTCCCCCCGCCCTTGGCCGGCGCCCTTGCGGACAATGCGCACAAGCCGCCGCCGGTCCTTCAGGTCCACCTTGAGCATCAGCTGGCCCCGCCGCGCCAGCACGACGGCGACCGTCGCCGCGGCGAGCGCCGGCACCCCGCCGGAGACCAGAATGGCGGTGGGCGGGTCGACGTGCTCGGCCAGCCAGCCGATCAGCGGTCCGCCGATTGCCTGGCCGCCGATCAGCACCATGATGTACAGGCTCATCACCCGGCCGCGGATGGCCATGTTGGAACTGATCTGGACCAGCTGGTTGGCTGCGGTCAGGAACATCAGGCACCAGAAACCGGCCAGCACCATGGCCGCGCCGAACCACGCCATGGACGGCGCGAGGGCCGCGAGGCAGAGCATGAGCCCGTACATGCCTGCGCCCAGCATCACCGAGCGCAGCCGCAGTTCGCGCCGCCGCGCAGAGGTGATCGCCCCGGCCAGCGCGCCCAGTGCCACCAGCGCGTTCAGCAGGCCGTAGCCGCCGGCGCCGACGTCGTACACATGGTCCGCAAATGCGGCCAGCAGCACCGGCAGGCTCATCGCGAACACGGCGACGAAGCCGGCCATGAGCCAGGGCCAGTAAATGGTGGGCTTGCTGAGCGCGTAATTCAACCCCTCCCGGAGCATGCCCTTGCGCTTGGGGACGGGAGCGCTGATGTGCAACTCGTCCTTCCGCAGGGTGAGCAGCATCGCGACCGTGGAGCAGCACGCCACGGCGTTGGCGGCGAAAGCCCAGCCGGCACCCACCGCCGTGAGCAGCAGCCCGGCGACTGCCGGGCCGATCAGGCCGCCGAGCTGGAAGGTCGTGGAGTTCACACTGATGGCGTTCCGCAGGTACAGCGGGCCCACGAGTTCATTGACAAAGACCTGCCGGGCCGGCTGGTCCAGCACCGTGACCAACCCCAAGGCCAGTGCAATCGCGTAGACGTGCCAGACTTCGATCCGCTGGGTCAGTGCCAGCACCGCGAGGATTGCCGCAAGCCCGGCGGCCGCGGACTGGCACAGCATCAGGATCCTCCGCTTCGCGAAGCGGTCCGCGATCATCCCCGCCCACGGCCCGAGGAACAGCGAGGGCAGGAACTGCAGCGCCACAGTGATGCCGACGGCGGTGACGGAGCCCGAGAGCTCCAGGACCAGCCAGTCCTGGGCGATCCGCTGCATCCAGAGGGCGATCACGGCGATGAAGTGGCCGATCGCGAAGATGCGGAAATTCCGGACCCTCAGGGAAATGAACGTGTGGCGCCACGGGAGGCGCTGGGTGACGACGGCGATCGGCTGCGTGATGGTGTCCGGTAGTGGGGTCGCGTTGGCCTGTAACGGCGGAGGGGGTGCCACGAATAGTCCTCAAGGGAGCGGGTGTGCGGGGATGCCTTAACGCTAAGCTGGCCCGGACAGATTGCGGAAGCATATTCTCCGCATAACTCGCATTACGAAACGCAATGCGGCGCCCATGTGCCGCCCGGCCAGGAGTCCGCATGTTCGAACCCGCCCAGCTCCGTTCCTTCCTGGCTGTCGCCGAAACCCTGAGCTTCACCAAGGCCGCCGAACGCCTGGGCCTCGCACAGCCGACCGTGAGCCAGCATGTCCGCAAGCTAGAGGCCGCCGCGAAGCGCGTCCTCGTGGCGCGCGACACCCGCGATGTGCGCCTGACGGACAACGGCGACGCGATGGCCGGATTTGCCCGCAGCATCCTCTCCGCGCACGACGCCGCCTCCCGCTACTTCTCCGGATCCGCCATGCGCGGACGCCTGCGGTTCGGGACCGCAGACGACCTGGCCATCACGGGGCTCCCGCGGATCCTCCGGGAGTTCCGCCAGGTCTACCCCCAGATCAACCTGGAACTGACCGTGGGCCAGAGCGACCAGCTCTACAAGCGGCTCAACGCCGGCCAGCTGGACCTCGTCTTCGTCAAGTGGGTCGCCGGCGCGAAGGACGGCACAGTGGTCCAGCAGGATTCCTTCGCCTGGGTGGGCCTGGAGCAGACCGTGCTCGATCCGGCCGAGTCGGTACCGCTGATTGCCTACCCGTCGCCGAGCCTGAGCCGGAAACTCGCCATTGACGCACTGGAGTCCTCCGGCCGGACCTGGCGGATCACCTGCACCACACGCCAGATCAGCGGAGTGCTCGCGGCAGTCCGGGCGGGAATCGGCGTCGCCGTGATGCCGTCCTCCCTGGTCCCGGATGACCTGTTGGTCATCACGCGGCGTTTCGACCTGCCGCCCGTGGGCGACGTCGACTTCACCCTGATCCGCAACCCGCTGGCCAATACCGCGGTGATTGACGCCCTCACCCAGGCGATCGTGGGGCGGGCCCTCAAGCGCTCCGCCTGAGGATCCGCCCGGCCGGTGCCGCCTGGCAGGCAGAAAAGTACGGGTACTGACGGTGTACCTACTCGGAAGGCGTACTTACCCGGACCATTGATCGCACGCAGTACGTGACCTATCCTAAGAACGTTGAATGTCAAGCAGTGGCCCATGACAACGATTCGAAAATGACAACCATTCGAAAAACGAACGCTTCCTTGCGCGTCTGCCTTTCGGCAGCGGTACCGGCGGCGTTCGGGAAGGCCGACAATGACGACAGCCATAAACCGCCCACATGCTCCCGCAGCTTCGGCTGACCGCGCACTCACGCCGGTGCGTCCGCTGACTCCGGCACGGCACCACAGCGCCGCCGGCCAGCACGCTGGCCGGGGCCGCCGCGACACACACCGAGTCTCCCCGGCGGATGCCGACTTCGTAGGTAGCCCCTACTGCGAACGCTGCGGGACCGACGAATTCATCTACCTCGAGACTTTTGTCCCGGCAACGCAGCGACGGGACAGCTCCGTCAGCCGGCTGGGTGAGGTCACTTATTTCTGCTCCGGCTGCGACGACTTCTCCGCCCACGCGGTGCCGGCTTCCTGGGTGCCGCCGGGCTGGTATTTCGGCTGAGTCCCGAACCAGCGAGCCCCAAGAACTACATGAGCCGGGCGGCCACCATTGGAGGGTGGCCGCCCGGCTCATGCTTTTTCTGGCTGGGAGCGGGCTAGATGAGCGCGTCCGAGATGTAGTTCGGGGTGCCGAAGCGGTGCGCCGTGATGCTGATGGCCTGTTCGTGCAGGAACGGCAACAGCTCAACGCGGCCGGCCTCGGTGACCGGGTGGACGTAGATCGCCACGTCCGGACGGCCGCCGGTGGCTTCGGCCAGGGCCTGCGCATCTCCGCCGATCAGCCGGATCCGGCCACCGGACAGCTTGCCCGCCTCGGCAAGGCTGCCGGCGGTCGCCAGCCACTCGGCGTCGTTCTCCACGGTGACGGCGATGCCGAGACCGGACAGCACGGCGCCCAGCCGGTCGGGGAGTTCGACGGCGGTGGACACCGTCAGCGTGGATCCCGCCTGCACGCCGGCAGCCACAGTCCGGATCAGGTAGGCGAGCGGTTCTCCTTCGGAGAGGCGCACCGTGACCGGCAGTGCCCGGTACCGGAAGATGTTGCGTTCGGCGCTCAGGCCGGAGACGTCCTTGGCGGTGCCGAACTCCTCGGCCCAGGCCATCGCGTCGGAGGCCAGCGCGCGCTGCAGCATCTGCAGTTCCTCGGCAACCAGGAAGGACTTGGCCGCGTTTTCGATCCGGCGGACACCGGCGTGCGCCGGGGTTGCACCAGCCGTGCTGGCTTTGCTGGTCCATTCGCCGAGCCCGACGAGGTAGTTGGGCCCGCCGGCCTTGGTGCCGGCGCCGACGGCGGATTTCTTCCAGCCGCCGAAGGGCTGGCGCTGGACGATGGCACCGGTGATGCCGCGGTTGACGTAGAGGTTGCCGGCCTGGACGGTGTCCAGCCAGATCCCCAGCTCTTCGGTGTTGAGCGAGTGCAGGCCGGACGTGAGGCCGTAGTCGATCTGGTTCTGGATGGCGATGGCTTCCTCCAGGGTGTCCGCGGTCATGACGCCCAGCACGGGGCCGAAGAACTCGGTGAGGTGGAAGTAGGACCCGCGCCGGACGCCGTAACGGACGCCGGGGCTCCAGAGCTTGCCGGAAACATCGAGCTTCCGGGGCTCGACGGCCCAGCTTTCGCCCTCGCCCAGGGTGGTGAGCGCGTTGAGGAGCTTGCCGTTTGCGGGTTCGATGATCGGACCCATCTGGCTGGCGGGATCCTCGGGGTAGCCGACCTTCAGCGAGGTGACGGCGTCGATCAGCTGGTTATGGAAACGCCTCGATTTGGCAACGGAGCCGACGAGGATCACCAGCGAGGCGGCGGAGCACTTCTGGCCGGCGTGGCCGAAGGCGGAGTACGCGACGTCCTTGGCTGCGAGGTCCAGGTCCGCGCTCGGGGTGACGATGATGGCGTTCTTGCCGCTCGTCTCGGCCAGCAGGGGCAGATCCTTGCGGAAGGAGCGGAACAGCTCGGCGGTCTCGTAGCCGCCGGTCAGGATGACCCGGTCCACCGCGGGGTGGGAGATCAGCTGCTGGCCGAGCTCACGCTCGCCCAGCTGGACCATGGTGAGCACCTCGCGGGGCACCCCGGCTTCCCAGAGGGCCTCGATCATCACGGCGCCGCTGCGGCGGGCCTGCTTGGCGGGCTTGATCACGACGGCGGAGCCGGCGGCGAGGGCCGCGAGCGTGGAGCCGGCCGGGATGGCCACCGGGAAGTTCCACGGCGGGGTCACCACGGTGAGCTTCGCCGGAACGAAGGTGGCGCCGTCGACGTCGTCGAGCCTGCGGGCGGACTCGGCGTAGTAGTGCGCGAAGTCCACGGCTTCGCTGACCTCGGGGTCGCCCTGGTCGATGGTCTTGCCGGTCTCGCTGGCCATGACCTCGAGCAGGTCTTCGCGGCGGGCTTCAAGCACGTCGCCGGCGCGGTGCAGGATCGCCGCACGCTGGGCGCCGGAGAGCGCGCCCCAGGCCTTGCCGCTCTCCACCGCGGTTTCGATCACGGTGTTGAGGGTTGCGGCGTCGTTGATGGTGGCGGCGTCCACGGCGGCGTTGCCGAGTGTGGAAGTGGTGACGCGGCCCAGGATGGCGCGGCCCCAGTCGCGGTTGGCGGGCAGCGAGGGGTCGGTGTCCGGGGTGTTTTCGAAACTGCGTTGTGGCTGATCGGCGTGGGGCATCGGCGCGGCCGGGAGGCTGCGGTTCTGCCGGCGGTTGGGCGGCGGGACCTCGTCGTCGAGCTGGGCGAGCGAGGCGAGGAAGCGCTGCTTCTCACGCTCGAAGAGGGATTCGTTCTCACTGAGTTCGAAGACGGCGGACATGAAGTTGTCCTGGCTGGCGCCTTCCTCGAGCCGGCGGATCAGGTAGGCGATCGCGACGTCGAACTCGGCGGGGTGGACCACAGGGGTGTAGAGCAGGAGGGAGCCGACGTCCTTCTTGACGGCCTCGGCCTGGCCCTGGGCCATCCCGAGCAGCATCTCGAACTCGATGCCGGACTCCACGCCGCGCTGCTTGGCCAGCAGCCAGGCGAAGGCGATGTCGAAGAGGTTGTGGCCGGCGACGCCGATCCGGATGTTGCCGATCCGGTCCGGGTGCAGCGAGTAGTTGATGACCCGCTTGTAGTTGGTGTCCGAGTCCTGCTTGGTGCCCCACGTGGCGAGCGGCCAGTCGTGCAGGGAGGCTTCAACCTGCTCCATCGGCAGGTTGGCGCCCTTGACGACGCGGACCTTGATCGCGGCGCCGCCGTCGGCGCGGCGGGCGGCGGCCCAGTCCTGCAGGCGGATCATGGCGGCGAGGGCGTCCGGGAGGTAGGCCTGCAGCACGATGCCGGCCTCGAGGTTCTTGAATTCCGGCTTGTCCAGGATCCGGGTGAAGACCGCGATGGTCATGTCCAGGTCCTTGTATTCCTCCATGTCCAGGTTGATGAACTTCGCTTTGGGGAAGGAGGCGGCGCGGGTGAAGAGCGGGGTGAGCTTCTCCACGACGTGCTCCACGGCCTCGTCGAAGGCCCACGCGGAGTGCGGGGCCACTGTGGAGGAGACCTTGATCGAGACGTAGTCGACGTCGGGCCGGGACAGCAGGGTGTGCGTGCCCTCGAGCCGGCGGGAGGCCTCGTGTTCGCCGAGGACGGCCTCGCCGAGGAGGTTGACGTTCAGCTTGATGCCGTCCTTGCGGATCTTGGCGATGGCCGGACCCAGCTTGGCGTCGGTCGCGTCGACAATGAGGTGGCCGACCATGTCGCGGAGCACCCGGCGGGCGATCGGGATGACCACCTGCGGCAGGACCGGGGCCATGGTGCCGCCGAGGCGGACGGCGCTGCGCATGTACCAGGGCAGGAAAGCCGGGACCTTCGGCGCCAGGGCGGCGAGGTTGCGGGCGGCGACCTGCAGGTCTTCGGGCCGGACGACGCCGTCGACGAACCCGACCGTGAAGTCGAGGCCGTTCGGGTCCTTCAGGACGCCGGCGAGCTGCTCGGCCGAGGCATCAACGGGGACCTTGGCGGCTTCGGCGAGCCAGTGGCGGACCAGTGCGGTGGTGTCCTCGGCGAGGGCTGCGGCTTCAATGACCGGGGAGCCTTCCGAGGCGGGGGCATGCGTGGCTTCGTTGCCTGCGGCGCAGCCGTTGGTCACGCCGGACTCCGTTGAAATGTTGGTCATGGCTGGCACTCGTTCTTTCTCAAAATGTGGACCGTTCTTGAATCAGTATGCGACCGGATTTTCGTAAGATAAAGCGATGATTTCTAAGCAATACAAGTTAGAAAACTCGAACGTTTGGGCTGCTGTCCGAACGGTCGGACATCTGGCGCGAAACGGCCGTTAAACAGCTCTCGGCATGCCCAACACCCACCGATCCCGGATGCGCTATCACGTACGGTCCCCAAGAGCTCTGGATAGGGGCCGTAGGTGATAGCGCAAGGCGGGTGAGGGGTGTTGAGCCTGCCGAAAATGGCTAGATGGCAGTGCTAGCCGATGGGGCGGTGCATCTCCACGATCTCTTCGTGCCGCGGGCTGTCCGGGTTCATCAGCGAGTGCTTGCGGCCGTAGCTGAAGTAGATCACCAGACCGATAACGAGCCATACTCCGAAGCGCAGCCAGGTCTCCCAGTGCAGCTGGATCATCAGGAACCCGGAGGCAAGCATGCCAAAGGCGGGTACCAGCGGCATAAGCGGCAGCCGGAACGTGCGCGGGGCGTCCGGCTTCTTGTACCGGAAAATGATCACCGACAGACATACGACGACGAACGCGGCCAGGATGCCGATGTTGGTCAGGTCCGCGACGGCCTTGATCGGGAAGACGCCGGCCAGCAGGGCCGCGGCGACCCCGGCGATCCAGGTGACGCGCTGCGGGGTGCCGTGGCGGTCCGTCTTGGCGAACCAGCCGGGGAGCAGCCCGTCGCGGCTCATCGAGAACCAGACGCGGGTGACACCGAGCAGGAAGGTGAGCATCACGGTCAGGATGGACAGCACGGCAAAGACGGAGATGATGGTCGCGATGACGGGCAGGCCCACGCCGTTGAACGCGGAGGCGAACCCGGCCTTGGGGTCGATGTCCTGGTAGTTCTGCATCCCCGTGAGCACCAAAGTGGCGGCGACATACAGGAGCATGGCGACGATCAGGGAGAGGATGATGGCCTTCGGCATGTGCTTCTTGCCGTCGGTCGCTTCCTCCGCGGCGGTGCTCATGGCGTCGTAGCCGAACACGGCGAAGAACACGGTGGCGGAGCCTGCAAGGACCGGGCCGAAGCCGCTGGGCATGAACGGGTTGTAGTTATTCGTGTTGATGTAGAAGAGACCGAGGCCGATGATGAACAGGATCAGGACGACCTTAATCGCCACGGCCACGAGCTCGAACCGTCCGAAGGTCTTGGTGCCGCGGGACAGGATCCAGGTCACGATGAGGCAGACCACGATCGCCGGAACGTTCACGACGCCGCCCGTGCCCTCATCCGCCGTCGACGTCATCCAGACGGGCATGTGGAGGCCGATGCCGGAGAGGAACGCGTCGAAGTAACCGGAAATGCCGATCGCCACCACGGCCACAATGGCGATGTACTCGAGCAGCAGGTCCCAGCCGATGAACCATCCGATCACCTCGCCCAGCGCCACGTAGCCATAGGTGTAGGCGGAGCCTGCCCGCGGGATCATGCCCGCAAATTCCGCGTAGGACAGCGCGGCAGCCGCCGAGGCGAGGCCCGCGATCAGGAACGAGAACAGCACCGCCGGGCCGACGCCGGGTTCCGACGCGCTGCCGTGGGCCACGAGACCCGCCAGGGAGAAGATGCCGACGCCGATGATGCCGCCGACGCCGATGGCTGTCAGCTGCCAGAGCCCGAGGCTCTTGAACAATCCGCTGTGTTTGTTCTCTTCTTCGATGTCGTCGATGGGCTTGCGCCTCATGATCGACTGGGTCAGATCTTTTGTGCTCATCAAGGACTCCTGGTCAGATGTGGTGCCCATCAATCCGCCCTGTGATGGGGGTTACTCAGTGACAACAGTATGCAAGCACGGTTGCATTAGATAAAGTGACTTCTCCTAATCAATAACCATTAGAATTCACAAAGGATCGCGATGCTCGACGTCCGGCGCTTGCGCCTGCTGCGTGAACTGAAAATCCGGGGCACCCTGGCGGAGGTCGCCGAGGCGCTCCAATACAGCCCGTCGTCGGTCTCGCAGCAGCTGGCGCTGCTGGAAAAGGAGGCCGGGGTTGAGCTTCTCAGGAAGACCGGGCGCCGCGTCCAGCTGACGCCTCAGGCCGAAGTCCTGGTGGCGCACACGGCCCAGTTGCTGGAGACCTTGGAGCAGGCGGAGGCGGATCTGGCGGCGTCGCTCACCACGGTGACCGGGACCGTGCGGATTGCCGTCTTCCAGTCGGCGGCGTTGGCGCTGATGCCCGATGCACTCACCCGGATGTCCTCGAGTTACCCCGAGGTCCGGATCGAAATGACGCAGCGGGAACCCGAAACGGCCCTCCATGAGACGTGGGCCCGGGACTTCGACCTCGTCATCGCCGAGCAGTATCCCGGCCATGCGGCGCCCCGCTACGCCGAGCTGGACCGCATCCGGCTGACAACCGACGCGATCCGGCTCGCCGTTCCGCCGCCGTCGACCAATAGGCCCCCGATCACCTCCCTGGCCGATACCGCCGAGCTGGCCTGGGTGATGGAGCCGCGTGGCGCGGCGTCGCGTCACTGGGCCGAACAGGCCTGCCGCAGCGCGGGATTCGAACCCGACGTCCGTTTCGAGACAGCGGACCTGCAGGCGCAGATCCGGCTGATCGAATCGGGCAACGCGGTGGCCCTGATGCCGGACCTCGTCTGGACCGGAAGGGGCACGGCTGCCAAGCTGATCAGTCTCCCTGGCGATCCGCACCGCACAGTCTTCACGTCCGTGCGGCGCTCGAGTGCCACGCGGCCCGCCATTCTGGCCGCCCGCGAGATCCTTGCCGAGACCGCCGCGTCCATTTCCCGGGCAACCGGGCCGGCGTCGGACTGAGCGCTCGGCCGACCATCCGGCGTCGGCCCGCCAACGGGGCGGCGGTGTTCGCTGGCTCACAGCGCTACTGCCGGCCCGGCGCTAGACTGGTGACCTTATGAATCGAACAATATTCAAGTCCAAGATCCACCGCGCCACGGTCACACACGCGGACCTCCACTATGTCGGTTCCGTCACCGTGGACCTGGATCTGCTGGAGGCCGCCGACATCCTCCCCGGTGAGCTCGTGGCAATTGTCGACGTCACCAACGGCGCCCGGCTGGAGACCTACACGATCGCCGGCGAGCGCGGAACAGGGGTGATCGGGATCAACGGCGCCGCCGCCCACCTCATGCATGAGAACGACATCGTCATCCTCATCACCTATGCTCAGATGACCACGGAAGAGGCCAAGGCCTACAGCCCCAAGGTCGTCCATGTGGACAAGGACAACAAAATCGTCCAGATCGGCAATGATCCGGCGGAGGGCCACGCGCCCGGGCTGATGCGGCCGCCGCACGCGCTGAACAACGCGTCGCTGAACTGACGGCGTCTCGGCCGGCTGGCCGATGCCGGCCGTGACCGGGCCCTGCCCACGGCGCAGAACGTGTTCGTCGCCGCGAGCCGCTACCAGACCGGCCTCACCGTAGCCAAGGACACCGTGCTGATCACGATTTGTAGTGGCGGTGCCGGCCATGATCGGCGTGGCCCTGCTCCTCGCCTGACACCCGCCGGTAGGCTGTGACCGGCCGGGGTTCGGCCCGGACACACGCTCGCACTGGGGAGACAATTGAACAGCGTCCATTCACGCCGCGTCCGATCGCACACTGCACGGCGCGGACCGGGGGCCATCGACTGGATCGCCTGCGGCCTGGCCGGGCTGCTGCTCGTTTCCTCGACCGCGTGCGCCGGCCCCGAGGCCGCTCCTGCGGCCGCCGTCAGGAGTTCCGCCGCCAGCACGTCCCCGGCTGCCGTGGCCGCGCCGACGACGACGGCATCCGATGGCGCCCCGCTGGACCCGGAGACCACCCCCGGCGTCGCCCTCGCCGGCACGAACGCCCCGCACCCGCAGCCGGCCTACGCCAGCAAGGCCCTCGAAGTGCTCGCGACGCTGCC
The DNA here is from genome assembly GCF_054059215.1 of Arthrobacter sp. UYCu723. Taxonomy (NCBI): domain Bacteria; kingdom Bacillati; phylum Actinomycetota; class Actinomycetes; order Micrococcales; family Micrococcaceae; genus Arthrobacter; species Arthrobacter sp. UYCu723. Next base: position 2,020,318 of record NZ_JBSSBW010000001.1, on the reverse strand, counting down.
CATCAAGGGCCGGGCGCCGAAGACCGGATACTCGCGCGATCAGTTCGGCCAGGCCTGGGCCGACGTCGACCGCAACGGCTGTGACACCCGCAACGACATGCTCCGCCGAGACCTCTCCGCCGTTGCCCTCAAGCCCGGCACGCGGGACTGCGTTGTTTTGTCCGGCATCCTGAACGACCCCTATACGTCGGCCCTCATCAACTTCCTCCGCGGCAACAGCACCAGCACAGCAGTGCAGATCGACCACGTCGTCGCCCTCAGCGACGCCTGGCAGAAGGGTGCGCAGCAGCTCGGCCCGGCCCAGCGCCTGTCCTTCGCCAACGATCCCCTGAACCTGCTGGCGGTGGACGGCCCCACCAACCTCCGGAAGAGCGACGGCGACGCAGCCACCTGGCTGCCGCCGAACAAATCCTTCCGTTGCGCCTACGTGGCCCGCCAGATCTCGGTCAAGTCCAGCTATGCCTTGTGGGTGACCCAGGCCGAGCACGATGCGATGGCACGCGTCCTGGGCGACTGCCCGGGCGCCCTGGCGCCTACGAACCAGGAGGCCTCGCCACCGGCAGCGGAAGCGCCCCCGGCAGCGCCCGCTGCCGCGGCGGTAGTTCAGGCGGCTCCGGCCGCCGTCTATTACGCGAACTGCTCCGCGGTCCGTGCGGCCGGAGCCGCCCCCATCCGGACGGGCCAGCCGGGCTACAGCAGCAAGCTGGACCGCGACGGCGACGGCGTCGCCTGCGAGTAGCGTGCCGCTTCCGCAGCCTTGTCGACGCCTAGTTCCTCGGCAGCCCGTCCAGCAAACGGGCGCAGCGGATGAAGCCCAGGTGTGAGTAGGCCTGGGGATGGTTGCCGAGGTGCGTTTCGGTTCCCGGATCGTATTCCTCCGGCAGCAGCCCGGTCGGCCCGAAAAGGTTCACGAGCTGGTCGAAGAGGTCCCAGGCCTCGTCGATCCGCCCCACAGCAACATAGGCTTCGATCAGCCAGGTGGTGCAGATGTGGAACCCACCCTCCAGCCCCGGCAGGCCGTCGTCGTACCGGTACCGGAACACCGTGGGGCCCACCCGCAGTTCCCGCTCCACAGCGGTGACCGTGTCCAGGAATCGCTGGTCGCTCACATCGAGCAGCCCGGAGAGGCCGATGTGCAGTACGGCCGCATCCAGGTCCGGGCTATCGTAGGCGACAGTGTAAGACGCCGCGGTCTCGTCCCAGCCCTCACACAGGACCTCCTCGCGGATGGCGGCGGCCGTCGGCTCCCAGTCCGGCAGCGGCGTCTGGCCGTGGCGGGCTGCCGCCCGCAGCGCCCGGTCCAGCGTCACCCAGCACATCACCTTGGTGTAGACGTGGTGCCGGGGCGCCCGGCGGGCCTCCCAGATGCCGTGGTCCGCCTCGCGCCAGCGGGCCAGGACGGCTGCGGCCATCTGGACCATGAGCTCCCAGTGCGCATCCGACATGGCACCGTTCCGCTTGCCCAGTGCATCGATCAGCTCCGCGATCGGCCCGAACACGTCCAGCTGCACCTGATGGTCCGCGGCGTTGCCGATCCGCACAGGGCGGGACCCCGCGTACCCGGGCAGGCTCTCGATAATGGCCTCAGTGGACAGCGGCGCCCCGGTCACAGAGTACAGCGGATGCAGCCATTCGGGCCCCGGTGCGTTGGCCAGGATCCGCCCCAGCCAGTCCAGAAAGCCCTCCGCTTCCGCCGTCGAGCCGAGGTCCACGAGGGCGTTGACGCTCATGGAACCGTCCCGGAGCCAGCAATACCGGTAGTCCCAGTTCCGTGTGCCGCCGATCCCTTCCGGCAGCGAGGTGGTGGGCGCGGCCAGTACCGCGCCGGTCGGCTCGTGGACCAGCGCGTGCAGCACCAGCGCCGAGCGCCGGACCAGGGACGGCTTCACGGACGGCAGCTCCAGCCCCTGCACCCAACGCCGCGAGCTATGTGCGACGGCGGTGCGGCGCGAGTTTTCGTCCGGCGGCTCCGCGGGCTGCGGTTCCGTGTCGCCGCAGCGCAGGTTGAGCACCACGGGGCCGTGGCGGAGCTCAACGTCGGCCGTGGCGGTGGCATGGCGGCCATCCGAGGTGATGGCAAAGCCGACGCCCGCTGCCAGCAGGATGATCGGGTCCGCGGTGCCCACGACGTGCACCTCCGCACCGCGCGCTTCCATGCTGAAGGGCGCATTGGCGTAGTCCGGCCGGGGTGCGAAGATGATCCTCGCCGTTCCGGTGCCGGAGAGCACCCGGACCAGGCTGGTGATCCCTTCCGGCGCGGGTTCCAGGTAGTCGGTGACTGTGACGTCGGCCCAGCGCGTTTCGACGATCATGGTGCTGTCCACGTACCGCTGGCCCAGGACCTGCGAGGCCTTCACCGGTTCCACGGAGAAGTGCCCAGCCGCGTCCCCGCCGAGCAGATGGGCAAACAGCGACCCCGAGTCCGGCAGCGGGTGGCTCATCCAACAGATCTTGGCGTCCGGGGTAATGAGTGCCGTGGACGAACCGTTGCCGATCAGAGAAAGCCGCTCCAGGCCGACGGCGTCCTCCCCGAAAAGCCAGGCACGCCGCAGTTCAAAGAGGATGGCCAGTACCCGGGCGAAGGACTCAGGGTCCCGCAGCCGGTGCGAGGCCAGCGTCGGGCCCTCCCCCACCCGCAGGCCCATGTCCGGCCCGCGCAGGGTGGCCATCGCGAGCTCATCACTGGCAGCGTCCCCGGCGAACAGGGCCGCGCTCACACCCAGCATGGACCGGAGGTGCTCCAGTGCGGAGGCTTTGGACGGTTCCACCACGGACAGGTCCAGCACCGAGCCGTCCACGATGAAGGACAGCCCGTGCGCCCGGGCAATCTGCTCCGCCTTTGCGGCAGCCTTGGCCGCCACCTCCGGCGTGGCGCTGTTCGTGTGGACGGCCACTGCCACCGGCTTCCGTTCGAGGGTGATGCCGCGGTAGGCCCCAATGGTTTCGGCGAGAGCCTGGCTGGTTTGCTGCAGCACGGATTCGGTGGCCAGCGACAGTCCGTGGGCATAACCCATGTCGAACTCGGCGCCATGGGAGCCGACAAGATGCACCTCGGCGGGGAGCCGCGAGACGGCGGCCAGATCGCGCAGGGACCTCCCCGAGATGACGGCCGCGTGCGTGTTAGGGAGGGCGGCGAGCGCACGGAACGCGATCGCGGCGCTGGCCAGCGGGAGGGTTTCGGTGGAAACGCCTTCCGCGGCGCACAGCGTTCCGCCATAGTTGCAGGCCACGAGCAACCCCGGCGTGCGGGCCAGGATCTTGAGCTCCGCAAGCAGCTTCGGTGTCAGGCCGTCGTCGGCGGCATTGGTCTGTACAAAGGCGCGGAGCAGGCCCAGCGGCAGTGATTTGGTCAGGAGGGCAGAGTCAGCGAGGGACTGGTTGAGCGGGGTGGGCATGGGCTGAGTCCTTCGGATAGTCCCCAATGCCTGCAAGAAAATCGTCCGTAAAGGACGTATCTCCAGTATCCTCCCGGCACCATTTCCCCCAGGTGTCCCCGCTGTTGCAGCTATGTAACGTCTGCAGCCGCCGCATCCCCGCTGCTAGCAGTTCGGGGAGTCGTACTCGTACGCACCCGAATCGGGAGCGCTTGTACCTACGCAGTCCCCGTTTTGCGGCAGCAATTGCCCGGAGAGGTCCAGGCCGATGGGACTGGTGCCGCCCCGGTCTATTGCGGGGCTCGTACTGGACAGGTGCAGGTCAGCAGGCGCGTCCACAAACCGCGCCGGAGCGGTGCTCGAGCTGGCGCTCGGGGAAATATTGGTGGGGCCGTTGAGTACGTTCTGCTGCTCGGTCCAGCCGGAGCCGTCCATCCACAGGGAGTTACTCGCTCCCACCAGGATGTTCGCCCTGATGACCGTCGAGGAGGGGCACGATGCATGGCAGACCACGGCCTTGGATTCCGGCCCGTCCAGCCAGACGGTGTTGTGTTCAAAGACGGTGCCGTTGGTCGGGCCAAAGGAAGAAGTTGGGCCGCGGGCGATCAGGCCGGTGGCCTGGGAACACTCGGCGCCGCAGCTCGCCCGAATGAGGTTGTAGCTGTAGACGTTATCGTCAGCGGTTCCAATAGAGCGGCCGATCTCGGAAAAGACATTGTTGTCTACTGAGACGTTGTGGTGGATTCTGTTGCGGCTGCCGTTAAAGATTTCAAAGGCGCTGCCGTCGTGGCTGAAATCGTAGGAGACCGCGGTGGAACCTGTGATGACGTTGCCGGAAAATTCGTTGTCGTTGCCATTGATGAGCACCCCGAATGCTCCCGAATCGTCGTTGCAGTCGACGGCGGCACGGGTTCCGCAGCCTGCCCCCGGCGTGTTCACGTTCATGATGTTGTTGTCAGTCAGGGTGTTATTCATATAGTTGCCGAAATCGGAGCCGTTGCCCACCTGGATGCCTGCCGCATTGTTTACGGCAACGACATTTTTCACGACGCCATTGTCACCGTAAATGCCGAATCCCGCGTAGCCGCATCCCTCTGCGCGCAATCCGTCCACCGTGATGAAGTTGCCATTCACCCTGACGCAGTTTCCTGACTGCCCCACCACGATCGTCGGAGGACTTCCGCTTCCATAGCTGTTCAGGGTGATTGACGCTCGAGTCGTTCCGCTTTGGTTGACAACAACACCGCCGTTCCAGGTGTCACCCCGGCGGAAGCTGACGGAGTCCCCCGGCTCCAAAACGGTGTCGTTGATCTTCGAAATCGATTTCCAGGGGGCGTCAACCGACGTCCCGACATTGCTGTCGTCGCCGGCATCGCTGAGGTAATAGTTCGTTCCGGCGACCGGTGCCGGCGACGGACCGTCGAGAGATGCCTGCGACGAGGCGCCTTGGATGAGGCCGGCCATGACTAACAGGGTCATCACAGTGGCTGCAGCGGTGGCCTTGATCTTCAAGTTTGCCCCTGGCTTTTTCTAATCTATCCCGGAATGCGGGTCTAACGACTGCGGGGTCTGACGACTGCATGGTTTAACGAATGCATGGTTTAACGAATGCTTTTTAAGCTAGCACCGGACACAGCCGACGCCCTGGTGGGCTTAACCGTAGGGTCGCCCACTCATGAAGTCAACGATTTTTCCGTCCGGCACCGGCGTTCCCGGCGGCACCTTATCCCGCACCGCCGTGCCGCGGTGCCGCGGTGCCGCGGCCTTCGCCCGTGAGGCGGTCAGGCCCTGACGAGTCCAGCGACCTCGGCCAGCAGCTCAACGGAACGCAGCCGCGTTTCGGTTCCAGTACTCTGGTGCGCAACTATCAGCTCGTCGGCGTCGGCGTGCACGGTGAATTCATCCAGGTACTCCACCACGGCGTCCTGGGTGCCGACAGCCGAGTACTTCATCATCTGGACCACGTGCTGGCCCTGCGGCGAGTCGAGGATCATGTCCGCCTCGTCGTCGGTGAACACCCGTCCGTTGCCGAAGAACAGCGAGACGCGGGCCCGCAGGGTTTCCCGGAACATCGCCTGCGCGTCCGCAGCAGAGTCCGCCGCGACGACGTTCACACCGGCAATCACGTACGGGGCGTCGAGCTGAGCGGAGGGCTTGAACTCACGGCGGTAGATGGCGACCGCGTCCTGCAGTGCGTTGGGGGCGAAATGCGAGGCGAAGGCGTACGGCAGGCCCAGCTGGGCGGCCAGCTTGGCCCCGAACAGCGAAGAGCCGAGGATGTACAGCGGCACGTTGGTGCCCTTGCCCGGCGTGGCCTCCACGCCAGGAATGCGGGTGGGGCCGTTCAAGTAGGCCTGGAGTTCCAGCACGTCCTGCGGGAAGCTGTCCGAGGACATCGGATCGCGGCGCAGTGCCCGCAGGGTGTTCTGGTCGCTGCCCGGCGCCCGACCCAGGCCCAGGTCGATCCGGCCCGCGTGCAGGGTCTCGAGGGTGCCGAACTGCTCGGCGATGGTCAGCGGCGAGTGGTTGGGCAGCATGACGCCGCCGGCGCCGAGCCGGATGCTCTCGGTGTGGGCGGCGATGTGGGCAATCAGCACGCTGGTGGCCGAGGAGGCGATGGAGGACATGTTGTGGTGTTCGGCGTACCACACCCGCCGGTAGCCCATTTTCTCGGCGAGCTGCGCCATGGCCACGCTTCCCGCGAAGCTCTCTGCCGCCGTCTGGCCCTTGCCGATGGTTGCCAGATCAAGAATGGAAAGCGGAACAGTCACAGGAAAAGCCGGCCTTTCGTAGCGGAGCAGTGATTCGGACGATGGTCCGTCAGGCGCACCCGGTTTCCGGCACACGCACACTGGGGACAACGACGGCGGACCCCGGGTTATTTCGGCACCGGCACGATTGCTGCCAAGCCACACCGGTCCGGCGTCAGGGGATCAGCGGCACGAGAAGTTGTAGTCGAGTCCGCCGGAGATGTATTGCGTCATTGCCACGCGGCTGCGGGGAGTGAGCCCGGAATTGGAGCAGAATGCCTTGGCGCCGGTCAATGAGGAGGCGCCGGCGAGCCAGCTGGGCAGCCCCGCCAGCGGGCTGGTGGCTGGAACGGAACCGGCGATCTGCCCCCACTGCATGCTGGTTGAATAGATGCCCACGCGGGCGCCAATGCCCTTGAAGTAGACAGTCATCCCCTCTAGCACGGCGGCGTTGGCAGACTTGTCGCTCTGCCAGCTGTTTTCCGTTTCCACATCGAGCCACCACAGATACGACGCCGGATTGCTCACCCCGCGGATGGCGGCGTCGTCGTACGCCTTCGCGAAGCCGTACATGTAGGAACAGGCTTTGAAGACCCTCAGGGCGCAGTTCCCGTAGGGGTTGGCCACGCGGATGCCCTTGTAGGTGTTGGACGTGGGCCACCACGAGCCCTTCAACCCGGGATTGGCGGTGTTGACGTAGAGCGACACCCGTGGCTGCGACGTCGCTGCGGGCGTCTTTGCCGTTCCGGCCCACGCCAGTTGCGCCGCCAGGCACGGGTTCGTGGTGTTGGCGAGCCCGTTGTTCACCCCGATGACGGCGAAGGCGGGCTGTTTGGGGAGGGTCTTCCCGCACTGCGGCCAGGACACGTCGATGCCCACGGGTTCAGAGGCCCGGGGCGCGGCCGCGATGGCCGGTCCGGCCCCGAGGAGGACAAGGCCAAGGGTGACCGCAAGGGACGCAAGCTTCTTGAACAGCGAGGTGGGCATGCCCTAGGGTACTGCAGGGATCCGCCCTGCCGCCGGGAAACTTGCCGCGCAGAGCATGCCGGATGGAATACTCAGCAGGCTTAGGGGTTTGCGGCTTTATGGGCCATGACATCTCACACGCCGAGCTCGAAACCGCACGCCAAATCCCAAATAGCACCAGCCAAAGCCGGGACCGGGACACCCGGACCCGGCTAAGCTATCGGCATGGCCACCAAATCCACCGCAGATAAGATCGCCACCATCCAAAAGGGGTACACCCTCGAGGGCCCTACGATCGAGCTGGGCGCCGCGATCATCGACGGCGAACTGCACAGGGAGGCACCCGTCCGGCTCCCGCTGGCGATGATGAACCGGCACGGCCTCGTGGCCGGCGCGACCGGCACCGGCAAGACCGTCACCCTGCACATGATGGCGGAGCAGCTCTCGGCCGCCGGAGTGCCGGTGTTCCTCGCCGACATCAAGGGCGATCTCTCCGGGCTGGCCACCGCCGCCACCGCCACCGAGAAGCTGCTCGCCCGCACGGAGAGCATCGGCCAGCCCTGGTCCGGCAAGACCTTCCCGGTGGAATTTCTGGCCCTCGGCGGCGACGGCAACGGCATCCCGGTCCGTGCCACCGTCACTTCCTTCGGCCCCATCCTGCTCTCCCGCGTCATGGAGCTCAACGACACGCAGGAATCGAGTCTCCAGCTGGTCTTCCACTTCGCGGACACGAACAACCTCGAGCTGATCGATCTGAAGGACCTGCGTGCCGTCATCCAGTTCCTCACCTCGGACGAGGGCAAGGACGAGCTCGAAGAACTCGGTGGACTCTCCAAGGCCACCGCCGGCGTCATCCTCCGTGAACTGATCACGCTTGAGGCGCAGGGCATGGAGAAGTTCTTCGGCGAACCGGAGTTTGACACCGCCGAGCTGATGCGCACCGCCCCGGACGGCCGCGGCGTCGTAAGCTGCCTGGAACTTCCCACGCTGCAGACCAAGCCGATGCTCTTCTCCACCTTCCTGATGTGGCTGCTCGCCGACCTGTTCGAGGAACTGCCCGAGGCCGGCGACCTAGACAAACCCAAGCTCGTGTTCTTCCTGGACGAGGCCCACCTGCTGTTCAACGGCGCCTCGAAGGCGTTCCTGGACGCCATCACCACCACGGTGCGGCTGATCCGGTCCAAGGGCGTCGGCATCTTCTTCGTCACGCAGACTCCGAAGGACGTCCCGGCCGAAGTCCTGGGGCAGCTGGCCAACCGGGTGCAGCACGCCCTCCGGGCCTACACCCCCGAGGACGCCAAGGCGCTTAAGGCGACCGTCTCCACCTTCCCCATGAGCGACTACGACCTCGAAGAGACGCTCACCTCGGCGGGCATCGGCGAGGCCGTCATCACCGTCATGAATGAGAAGGGCGCGCCGACCCCCGTGGCGCTCACCCGCCTGCGCGCGCCGGAGTCCGTCATGGGCCCGAGCAGCGACGCCCTGATTTCCAGCACCGTGGCCGGCTCAGCCCTGCTTCCCAAGTACGGCACGGCGGTGGACAAGGTCTCCGCCTACGAGAAGATCACCGGTAAGGCCGGTGCAGGCACGGGCGATGCGGCTGCTCCTTCCCGCGGCGGCGGCGGCGCCGCCGTCGACACCGACGCCGAGGCCCGGCGGATCGAGGAAGAGATCCTGGGCCGCCCGAGCAGCCGGCCGGCACCGGCCCCCGAGCGGGCGAAGGCACCCGAGCGCCAGGCAAAACGGGAGACGCCACAGGGGGCACCGCAGGGGGCCGGCGGCGGTATGGCCGGGGATCTGGCCGGCGCGCTCGGTGGGGCGCTGGGCGGCGGTTTCAAGAGCATGGCACGCTCGCTGGGAACCCAGCTGGGCCGCGAACTCCTCCGCGGCGTCTTCGGCACGGCCCCCAAGCGCCGCCGCTGACCGCAATTTCCCGCATGTCCCGGCGGCTGCGCCGACGCCCTCCCCGGCTGCTGCTGACCAGTGTCCCGGCGGTGGTGCACGTCACACGGGGCGCATGTGACAAGAGCATTCCTGTGGGGTGCAGGTAACGTAAGGTACGTGCAAATGAGTCAGGCGTTGGTCAGGATCGCAGCCGGGTGGCTGTTGGGCCTGATGCTCGCCGTGGCCGGATCCGTCGTAGCGATCAACGTGGTCAACGAGTCCATCGCCAGCCCGCAACAGCCCGTCCGCGAATACCTTGACGCCTTGCAGAAGGGTGAAGGCGAAAAAGCCCTCGGCCTCCTGCGTGCCTCGGTTCCGCAAAGCAACGCCGCAATGCTGGACGGGACCGCGCTGCAGACTGCCGCCGCACGGATCAGCGACGTGAAGTTCGGCGAGGCGGAGGAGCGCGCCGGGAACCAGGTCATGGTCCCCCTTGACTACACCATTGATGGGAACCGGCTGCGCACCGAATTCCTGCTCGAAGAGTCCGGAACGGAGTGGCTGTTCTTCCACAAATGGTCCTTCATACCAGCGGCCCTCCCCGTTTTGGACGTCACGGTGGTCAACTCGAATGAAGCCACCCTCAACGGTGTGCCGGTGAACATGCCCAACGGCCGTAACTCTTTCGCTGTCTTCTATCCCGGTGAATACGAAGCCACGCTCAGCGGTGAGTATTTCTCGGCCCCGCCCACCCGCGCCACCCTGTCCGGCCGGGATGTGCCCGCCGCTCCGCTGAACCTGCTGACGGAAGCCACGGGCGCCTTGAAGGACGCCGTAAGCGGAAAGGTCAAGGAGTTCCTGGACAGCTGCGCTGACGAGGCGGACAAGCAGCAGCAGCTGCAGCCGGACTGCCCGTTCTACCACGCAACCAACAACCGCGTCGTCCCGGGCACCATCGACTGGAGCATCACCGAGTACCCCGCAGTCAGCATTGAGCCCTTTGGCGGGCGCTGGGTGGTGGCGCCGCTGGATGGCAAGGCACGGATCAAGGCCCGCGCGGTGGACCTGTTCACCGGGGCCGTCAGCGAGATCAACGTGGTCCAAGACTTCAGTTTCACCACCCGCCTGGACATCGAGGTCGACACCGTGAAGCTGACCCCGCTCCTGAGCTACTGAGCTCCTGAGCCGCGCTGGCCCGCCGGGCGTCACGCAGGGCAGTCTTTTGCTGATGCAGCATCATCAAGGTCGGCGCCGGTCCACGCCCTATGTGGACAACTCGACGTCACTCGGGGCAGCGTTTTGCGCTTGGCCACGCCCGTTCCCGCAGGATGCCGCGGTTACCGGGCCTGCTTAAAAGCCAAAAGGCTGCTGTCCGTGACGCGTTGGTCACGGGCAGCAGCCTCGGGCACCGGCAAGGCAGCGCGCCTAGTCCATTCCGCGGAGGTCCAGCACCAGCTCGGTGTCGCCGTCGGCCTGCAGCAGCACCGGGATGCCCCAGTCCTGCTGGTACAGGTGGCAGGCGGCGTGGTCCGGGATCTCGCCGTCGGCGTCTTCCGAGCCGTCGCAGGCCGCGGCACGGGCGGTAATGTGCAGAACACCCTCGGGGACGTCGGAGGCGAGTTCCAGCGTGCGGAGCAGTCCCACCGACGTTCCGCCGCCGGACACGAGCAGCTCCGGCGGGGTCGAGGAGATCTTCAGCTGGGTCGGGTCACCCCAGCGGTCGTCCAGCTTCTGCCCGGTCGGCGCGGTGAAGCGGACGGTCAGCTCCAGCTGGCCGGGAGCCACCGGGCTCTTGGGCCGGTGGGTCTGCGCCGCACCCTCGTCCACCTGCTGGGCTTCCTTCGGGATGGGCACGTACACCAACTGGTGCTTGTTCGCCTCGACCACCACCAGAAGCGGCTCTGCGCCGGCCACCTGGGTGTGGTCCACAATCACGTCGGAGGGCTCGGACAGGCCGCGCGCCAGCGTGGAGACCGTGCCCGTCGACGGGTCGTAGCGGCGGACGGCCCCGTTATAGGTGTCCGCGATCGCCACCGACCCGTCCGGCAGCACGGTGACGCCGAGCGGGTGCTGCAGCCGCGCCTCGGACCCCTTGCCGTCGCGGAAGCCGAAGTCGAACAGTCCCTTGCCCACGGCAGACTCAACGGTGATGGCCCCGCCGTCGCCGATGATGAGTTTGCGCAGGGCCGACGTCTCGGAGTCCGCCACCCAGATGTTGCCGTCCGCGTCCTCGGCGAGACCGGAGGACTGGGCAAACCAGGCTTCCTCGGCCGGACCGTCCAGCAGGCCCTCGAGGCCGTTGCCGGCAATGATGGACACGGCTCCGGACCGCGGTTCGAAGCTGAAGATCTGGTGCACACCGGCCATCGCTACCACGACGGCGTTCAGCTTGGCGGACCAGACAACGTCCCACGGCGAGCTGAGCGAAACCTGCAACGGGTCCGCTTCCAGCCTCGAGCCGAACGCGGCGCCTTCCTCGTCGACCCGGGCCGGTCCCGTCTCAAGCAGCCGCTGCACCCCGTTGCCGGCCAGGGTGCGGACGGTGCCCTCCTTAAGGGAGAGGCCGCGCAGCCGGTGGTTGACGGTGTCGGCAATCACGACGTCGTAGCCGGCCTCGGCGGCGACGTCTTCCGGGAGCAGGACCAGGCCCTGCGGTTCGTTGAACCGGGCCGTGGCGGCGTTGCCGTCGGCGTATCCCTTTTCGCCCGAGCCATAGGTCGCCAGCACGGTCTGGAAGTCGGTGGAGAGTTCGACGAGGCGGTGATGGCCGGTGTCGGTGACGAGCCAGGACCCGGCATCAGGCGCGGTTCCGACGCCGCGCCCGGCGGGGAGGTACAGGGCCTTGCCCGGGAACCGCAGGGTGCCCGACGTCGGCTCCGGCGCCACATAGGGGCCGTCGCCGCGGTGCAGGGTGCCCTTGGCTTCATGCTCGGCGATCAGCTCGGGGATCAGCACGGCGAGGCCGTCAGCGTGGCCTTCGCCGGAGAGGTGCGCCACGATGTAGCCCTCGGGGTCGATGACCACCAGGGTGGGCCAGGCGCGGGCGGTGTAGGCCTTCCAGGTGTCCAGCTCGGGGTCGTCCAGGACTGGGTGGCGGATCTCGTAGCGTTCCACAGCCGCAGCCAGGGCCACCGGGTCAGCCTCGTGCTCGAACTTGGGCGAGTGCACACCGACCGTCACGAGGACGTCGGAGTACTCCTGCTCCAGCGGCCGGAGTTCGTCCAGGACATGCAGGCAGTTGATGCAGCAGAAGGTCCAGAAGTCGAGCAGCACGATCTTGCCGCGGAGCGATTCAAGGTCGAGGGACTTTCCGCCGGTATTGAGCCAGTTGCGGCCCACGAGTTCGGAGGCCCGGACCCGGGCGTGGGTGCGTAGGGTTTCGGTCATCAGCGTCCTTCCAGCTTTGGGTTGCGTTCGGCCAGCTTGGCATCGCGCTCGGCCAGCCTGGCAAACATATCGTTGTAAGCAGTGAGATCGGCGTCGTTATTCCTGTCGGCTGCCCGGTCGGTCCGTTTGGACTCCCGGGCGTCGGAACGGGACCACATGACGGCGACGCCGATGGCGACCAGCAGAGTGGGCACCTCGCCGATGCCCCAGGCCACGGCGCCGCCCATCTGCTGGTCCAGCAAGGCGGAGTTGCCCCAGGTGCGGCCGAGGTTGCCGAAGTAGTCGGCGGCGAGCAGGCCGGTGCCGCCCATGATCGCGACGCCGAAGAAGGCGTGGAAGCCCATCGTGGCCAGCAGGAGCAGCAGCCGCATGGGATAGGGCGCCCGACGCGGCAAGGGGTCCGTGCCGATCATGGTGAGCACAAAGATGTAGCCGGTCAGGGCGAAGTGCAGGTTCATCAGCTCGTGGCCCACATGGTCCCGCATGGCGTAGCCGAACGCGTCCGAGTAGTAGAACAGGACAATCGAGCCCGCGAAGTTGGCGGCGGCGAAGAGCGGGTGCGTCACCAGCTGGGAGAACTTGGACTGTACGAAGATCAGCAGCCACTCGCGCGGCCCGCGCGAGCTGTCCCGCCGCGCTGTCAGGGCCCGGAGCGCCAGGGTCACGGGGGCGCCCAGGACCAGGAAAATGGGGGCCACCATGGTGAGGGCCATGTGGTCCACCATGTGCGCGGAGAACATCACCCGGCCGTAGACCGACGGCGGGCCGGACGTGACATACGTCAGGACCACCAGGCCGATCACCCAGTTGACGGAGCGGAACCATGGCCAGGAGTCGCCGCGCCGCGATACCTTCCAGACGCCGAGGAAGTAGGTCACGAGGCCAAAGAGGGCGACGGCGACCCAGAGCCAGTCGAGCCGCCATTCGGTCAGCCAGCGCTCGGGCGTGAGTTCGGGCGGAAGGTCGTAGCCCGAGATGATGAAGGCCGGGGAAGCATCGGGGGCGAAGGTGCTGGGCTGTGGCGGCGCGGAACGTCCGAGCGCGACGGCGATTCCCGACGTCGCACCCATGATGATCAGCTCCACAACGACGAGCTGCCAGAGGACCCGCCGGGCGGACAGTCCGCTGCCCTGGCTTCCCAGCTGCGGGATGACCCAGCGGCGATGCATGAAGCCGACTCCGCCGAGCACGACGGTGGCCGCGGCCTTAGCCAGAATCAGCTGCCCGTAGGCGGAGCCGAAGAGGTCGGTCCAGCTGGTGACGCGGATGCTGGCGTTGACGACGCCGGAGGCGAAGACCAGGGTGAAGGCGAACCCGGCCAAGGCGGAGAACCGGCGGAGAGTCGGCTCCGTGATGTCAGGCCGGGTGCCGGTCTTGACTGAAGCCCCGGCGGCCACGCCTCCGAGTATGCCGGAAAGGAGAGCCAGCATGATGATGCCGCCCACCCACGCCGACACACCCACCAGATGCAGGCCGAGGGAGTTGATGGCGCCTTCGTGGTCATCCGAGCTGGAGGAGTGGCCGATCAGGGCAGCGGGCACCAGGCCCACGAGGGCGAGCACCAAGGTTGCCGCCAGGCCGCCGCGGGAACGGACGCCGAAGAGCGCCGTGGTCACGACAGCGGCGATGATGACCACCGCCAGCCAGGCCCTGCCGGTCTCGATGTCCGTCATGAAGTAGACCAGGGACCGGGTGAACTCCGGGTCCCCGGAAATCCCCTGCCCCGCGACGTCCGAGTAGCTCAGTACCAGCACGGCGATCGCCGAGAGTGTCCAGATGGCCCCGGCCCCCGCGGCTAAGGTCAGCGCCCGGGTGAACGCTGGGTGCTCGGGGGCGTCCCTGTCCCTGGACCGCGAGCTTGCGAGGCTGCGCGGCAGGATGCCGACAGCGAAGATGAGCCCGCCGATTACCGTCGCGAGGGAGACATTGTGGATGGCCTTACTAAGCGGCAGCCCCCAGCGCACCAGGGCGCCGGGGTCGGAGACCTGGCGGGCCGCGGCGGCACCGGAGAAGAGCAGTGCTGCTGAAAGGCCCGCAAAGAGGGCCACAAGGCCCGCGAGCTGCCAGGCGCGGGAGATACCGCCCGGGTAGGCGTCAGGGCCTCGCGCTCCCCCGTGAGGGGTTGGCGCGGCTGCTGTGGCACGGGGATTTGCGGCGGAAGGCACATCTCCATTGTCCGCTACGCCCGGCCGGTCGCCGAATCGAAGCCGTGAACGCGCTGGGGCCGTCAGGCCGGTCTTGGCGACGAACGCCGGCCGTGAACGCAGGGTTTAACGCAAAGGAGCGGCAACCCGAAGGTTGCCGCTCCTTTCAGTCCTTCGAAGAAGACTACTTCTTCTTGGCGACTGCAGCCTTCAGCTTGGAACCGGCGGTCAGCTTGACGCTGTGGCCAGCGGCAATCTGGATGGTCTCGCCGGTCTGCGGGTTGCGGCCGGTGCGAGCTGCACGGTCGGTGCGCTCAACTGCGAGCCAGCCCGGGATGGTGATCTTTTCGCCCGCGGCGACAGAGGTCTCGAAAACCTCGAACAGTGCATCCAGCACGGAGTTGACGGCTGCCTGGCTGGTGCCGGCCTTGCCTGCTACCTCTGCAACAAGTTCACTACGGTTCTTAGCCATTTATGTCCTCCTGGACGGTCATGATTTCTGGAGCCTGCACACGGCATGCGCACAAGCCACTGTTCGAAAACTTACCAGCTTGCCGCCGCCGAGGCGGCAAATTCCGCGTGTTTTCGGCGTTTTTCGGGGAAAATCACGGGAATCGCTCGCTTTCGGCGTGATATTTCGCCGACAGCGGACGCGTCCGCCAGCCGGACGTCGGACCTTGCCGCCGGGCATGCTGCCCTACTGGGGCCCGTGCGGAGTTCTTGCCGTCCGACGGCGGCCGCCGCGCCAGCCGTTGTGGTGTCTGATCCCCGTGGCGAGCCTGGCGTTCGGCGGGGTTGGGCGCAGGCCTCCTCCAGGTTCCGGGAGGGCTGGCGGGCTGGTTCTGCCGGCAGGCACTGGGTGTCGTTTTGGGGGTTAAATGCGGGAGAGCCTCCAGAGACGTGTCTGGAGGCTCTCGACCGTGTTTAATGGTTGTCCGGCGGTGACCTACTCTCCCACACCCTCCCGGGTGCAGTACCATCGGCGCTGTGGGTCTTAGCTTCCGGGTTCGGAATGGGACCGGGCGTTTCCCCCACGCTATGACCGCCGTAACCCTTGCTCCCGACCCTCCTGGCCGTGGCCTGTGGGGGTGGGAAATCTGGTGTTACAACTGTGGTGTTGTTATTCAGTTGACGGTTCCTGGGACAACATGCCGTGTGAACGGGTTTGTTGTCTGGGAACCACATAGTGGACGCAAGCAGTCTTGTTTCTTTGTACCCTCCCCATGGTGTGAACGTCTTTTGAATCCGTTCACGAAGAGAGTGTGTGGTGTAAGTTATCGGCCTATTAGTACCGGTCAGCTTCACGAGTCGTTAGTCCTCGCTTCCACATCCGGCCTATCAACCCAGTGGTCTGGCTGGGGGCCTCTCACACACAAGGTGTATGGAAATCTCATCTCGAAGCGAGCTTCCCGCTTAGATGCTTTCAGCGGTTATCCCATCCGAACGTAGCTAATCAGCGGTGCACTTGGCAGTACAACTGACACACCAGAGGTTCGTCCGTCCCGGTCCTCTCGTACTAAGGACAGCCCTTCTCAAATTTCCTGCGCGCGCAGCGGATAGGGACCGAACTGTCTCACGACGTTCTAAACCCAGCTCGCGTACCGCTTTAATGGGCGAACAGCCCAACCCTTGGGACCTACTCCAGCCCCAGGATGCGACGAGCCGACATCGAGGTGCCAAACCATGCCGTCGATATGGACTCTTGGGCAAGATCAGCCTGTTATCCCCGAGGTACCTTTTATCCGTTGAGCGACGGCCATTCCACAATGTACCGCCGGATCACTAGTCCCGACTTTCGTCCCTGCTCGAGATGTCTCTCTCACAGTCAAGCTCCCTTGTGCACTTACACTCGACACCTGATTGCCAACCAGGCTGAGGGAACCTTTGGGCGCCTCCGTTACTTTTTAGGAGGCAACCGCCCCAGTTAAACTACCCATCAGGCACTGTCCCTGACCCGGATTACGGGCCGAAGTTAGATGTCCAAAGTGACCAGAGTGGTATTTCAACGATGACTCCACCCGGACTGGCGTCCGGGCTTCAACGTCTCCCACCTATCCTACACAAGCCACTCCGAACACCAATACCAAACTATAGTAAAGGTCTCGGGGTCTTTCCGTCCTGCTGCGCGTAACGAGCATCTTTACTCGTACTGCAATTTCGCCGAGTTTATGGTTGAGACAGCGGGGAAGTCGTTACTCCATTCGTGCAGGTCGGAACTTACCCGACAAGGAATTTCGCTACCTTAGGATGGTTATAGTTACCACCGCCGTTTACTGGGGCTTGAATTCTCAGCTTCGCCTTGCGGCTAACCGGTCCTCTTAACCTTCCAGCACCGGGCAGGAGTCAGTCCGTATACATCGTCTTGCGACTTCGCACGGACCTGTGTTTTTAGTAAACAGTCGCTTCCCCCTGGTCTCTGCGGCCCCTGCACGCTCCGGACAGCTAGTGTCCATCACGATGGGGGCCCCCCTTCTCCCGAAGTTACGGGGGCATTTTGCCGAGTTCCTTAACCATAATTCTCTCGATCGCCTTAGTATTCTCTACCTGATCACCTGTGTCGGTTTGGGGTACGGGCGGCTGGAACCTCGCGTCGATGCTTTTCTCGGCAGCATAGGATCACCGAATCCCCCCGTGAGGGGGTCCCATCAGATCTCAGGCATCATGAACGGCGGATTTGCCTACCGTTCGCCCTACCTCCTTAGACCGGGACAACCATCGCCCGGCTCGGCTACCTTCCTGCGTCACACCTGTTAATACGCTTGCCTCCCGGGATCAGGTCCCGCGCTCCACCAAAACCCTCCCGCCCCGAAGGGCGGTCAGGCAGGTTTCGGGCGGTTAGTGTCCCCCGTTCAGCATGGGCGGTTCTTCGCCGGTACGGGAATATCAACCCGTTGTCCATCGACTACGCCTGTCGGCCTCGCCTTAGGTCCCGACTTACCCAGGGCAGATTAGCTTGACCCTGGAACCCTTGATCATTCGGCGGACGGGTTTCTCACCCGTCTTTCGCTACTCATGCCTGCATTCTCACTCGTGTAGGCTCCACCGCTGGTTTACACCGCGACTTCACTGCCCACACGACGCTCCCCTACCACTCCAGACGCCTGAACCAACCCCACGAGGGGGCGGCTTGGCTATCATCTGAAATCCACAACTTCGGCGGTGTACTTGAGCCCCGCTACATTGTCGGCGCGGAATCACTTGACCAGTGAGCTATTACGCACTCTTTTAAGGATGGCTGCTTCTAAGCCAACCTCCTGGTTGTCTTCGCAACTCCACATCCTTTCCCACTTAGCACACGCTTAGGGGCCTTAGTTGGTGGTCTGGGCTGTTTCCCTCTCGACTATGAAGCTTATCCCCCACAGTCTCACTGCTGCGCTCTCACTTACCGGCATTCGGAGTTTGGCTGACGTCAGTAACCTTGTAGGGCCCATTAGCCATCCAGTAGCTCTACCTCCGGTAAGAAACACGCAACGCTGCACCTAAATGCATTTCGGGGAGAACCAGCTATCACGAAGTTTGATTGGCCTTTCACCCCTACCCACAGCTCATCCCCTCCATTTTCAACTGAAGTGGGTTCGGTCCTCCACGACGTCTTACCGTCGCTTCAACCTGGCCATGGGTAGATCACTTCGCTTCGGGTCTAGATCACGCCACTGCAACGCCCTGTTCAGACTCGCTTTCGCTACGGCTTCCCCACACGGGTTAACCTCGCGACGTAACACTAACTCGCAGGCTCATTCTTCAAAAGGCACGCCGTCACCAGAATCAGACTGGCTCCGACGGATTGTAAGCACACGGTTTCAGGTACTGTTTCACTCCCCTCCCGGGGTACTTTTCACCTTTCCCTCACGGTACTGGTCCGCTATCGGTCATTAGGGAGTATTTAGGCTTATCAGGTGGTCCTGACAGATTCACACGGGATTTCTCGGGCCCCGTGCTACTTGGGATACTTCACCAGGCGGTACACAACATTTCGGTTACGGGGCTCACACCCTCTCTGGCCGGCCTTTCAAGACCGTTCACCTATGCCTGTACTACTCACCCCACTGTCCCGGCAGAGACAGAACGGGAAGTCCCACAACCCCGACCATGCAACGCCCGCCGGCTATCACACATGGAACGGTTTAGCCTGATCCGCGTTCGCTCGCCACTACTGACGGAATCACTATTGTTTTCTCTTCCTGCGGGTACTGAGATGTTTCACTTCCCCGCGTTCCCCCCACACACCCTATGTGTTCAGATGCGGGTCACCGGGCAGCTCGCGCCCCCGGCGGGGTTTCCCCATTCGGACACCCTGGGATCACAGTCCGGTTATCGACTCCCCCAGGCTTATCGCAGATTCCTACGTCCTTCTTCGGCTCCTAATGCCAAGGCATCCACCGTGTGCTCTTAAAAACTTGACCACAAAAGATCAAAAAACTAATTCACGAGAGAACCATGAAAACCATCACTCCACCTAAGAAAGGCAGAACAACAGATCCAGGTTCATATTCTTGGAAATTGCTTCTTATAAAAGATGCTCGCGTCCACTATGTAGTTCTCAAACAACAACCCCGTACCACACACCCCACACGAACCCCCGCAAAAGGGGCACAACCGTATGATCGGTGCAGCCAGGAAACCAGAAACAAACAAGTCCCGGGGAAAAACCCCGGTCCTGTTGCCTCAGGACCCAACAGTGTGCCAAACACTAAACCGCATGCAACCCGCCCCCGCACCGTTCCAGGAACCCCTCAAGAGAGGATCCGTACTGGGTAAGGAGAAGAACACGCGGCCGCTATCTGCTGATATTCCACCCGTGAGCACCCGCCGCAGAACTAGCGTCTGCGCAACGGGCGTACTCCTGACAAACCCCACACCCCGCATACACGGAGGCGGAACGTTTGTAGGTGCTCCTTAGAAAGGAGGTGATCCAGCCGCACCTTCCGGTACGGCTACCTTGTTACGACTTAGTCCCAATCGCCAGTCCCACCTTCGACAGCTCCCTCCCACAAGGGGTTAGGCCACCGGCTTCGGGTGTTACCAACTTTCGTGACTTGACGGGCGGTGTGTACAAGGCCCGGGAACGTATTCACCGCAGCGTTGCTGATCTGCGATTACTAGCGACTCCGACTTCATGGGGTCGAGTTGCAGACCCCAATCCGAACTGAGACCGGCTTTTTGGGATTAGCTCCACCTCACAGTATCGCAACCCTTTGTACCGGCCATTGTAGCATGCGTGAAGCCCAAGACATAAGGGGCATGATGATTTGACGTCGTCCCCACCTTCCTCCGAGTTGACCCCGGCAGTCTCCTATGAGTCCCCGCCATCACGCGCTGGCAACATAGAACGAGGGTTGCGCTCGTTGCGGGACTTAACCCAACATCTCACGACACGAGCTGACGACAACCATGCACCACCTGTAAACCGACCGCAAGCGGGGCACCTGTTTCCAGGCGTTTCCGGTTCATGTCAAGCCTTGGTAAGGTTCTTCGCGTTGCATCGAATTAATCCGCATGCTCCGCCGCTTGTGCGGGCCCCCGTCAATTCCTTTGAGTTTTAGCCTTGCGGCCGTACTCCCCAGGCGGGGCACTTAATGCGTTAGCTACGGCGCGGAAAACGTGGAATGTCCCCCACACCTAGTGCCCAACGTTTACGGCATGGACTACCAGGGTATCTAATCCTGTTCGCTCCCCATGCTTTCGCTCCTCAGCGTCAGTTAATGCCCAGAGACCTGCCTTCGCCATCGGTGTTCCTCCTGATATCTGCGCATTTCACCGCTACACCAGGAATTCCAGTCTCCCCTACATCACTCTAGTCTGCCCGTACCCACCGCAGATCCGGAGTTGAGCCCCGGACTTTCACGGCAGACGCGACAAACCGCCTACGAGCTCTTTACGCCCAATAATTCCGGATAACGCTTGCGCCCTACGTATTACCGCGGCTGCTGGCACGTAGTTAGCCGGCGCTTCTTCTGCAGGTACCGTCACTTTCGCTTCTTCCCTACTGAAAGAGGTTTACAACCCGAAGGCCGTCATCCCTCACGCGGCGTCGCTGCATCAGGCTTGCGCCCATTGTGCAATATTCCCCACTGCTGCCTCCCGTAGGAGTCTGGGCCGTGTCTCAGTCCCAGTGTGGCCGGTCACCCTCTCAGGCCGGCTACCCGTCGTCGCCTTGGTGAGCCATTACCTCACCAACAAGCTGATAGGCCGCGAGTCCATCCAAAACCACAATAAAGCTTTCCACCCCCCACCATGCGATGAGGAGTCATATCCGGTATTAGACCCAGTTTCCCAGGCTTATCCCAGAGTTAAGGGCAGGTTACTCACGTGTTACTCACCCGTTCGCCACTAATCACCGGTGCAAGCACCGGGTCATCGTTCGACTTGCATGTGTTAAGCACGCCGCCAGCGTTCATCCTGAGCCAGGATCAAACTCTCCGTTGAAGTAAAACAAAAACAGACACAACCAACACCCCCGGGAAAACGGGACGCGAAGGCTGCACAAAATTTGAAACCAGCCAAAAACACCAGACCACACCACGGGGTGGCGGGATCCGGCAAATTCAACCAATCCATATAAACAAATTGGTATCAACAAACTTGGCACACTATTGAGTTCTCAAACAACAGACACACCCGGCACCACCACGACTCATCCAGTCGAGGATCGCTCCGGAGCAACTTTTCAAACTTACCCGGTTCCAGCCCCCGACGCAAATCCCGCTTCCAGGACCACACCAGCAACCAAACCGACCCCACCCGAACCCGCAGCGCACAAAACGCCAACCAGATCCTGGCTTGAAAATTTTAGGGGATTGGCCGCCTCCGGTTCCCAGCATTTCCGCTGGTCTCCCTCGTGGCGACTTAGAAAACAATACACCCATCCAACCCCCACCGCAACTCCACCCTGCAGGGGCCCGCTGGCCCCTCAAGCCCCGCCGGCACTGGCCAGAACGGCCCACGAGACCTCCAAACTGCGCTTCATCCCAACAAGCGCAATCTGTGCAGTACGTCACCCGCACCAGCTCTGCCGACGGGTGGGGTAGTGGTGTGATTGCACCCGTGGTCTGTCCGGAGCCAGGCCTGCCTCCCGGTAGACCGTGGTGTTCAAGTCGAATCCCGGCCGCCACAAAATTGCCGGCGGAGGTGCTGACGCTGTTCCTGTTGGTGCTGGGCAACGGCAAGACCCTTTCGGTCTCGCGTCCGTCCGGACCAGGCCCACCGCGGACGCCGGCGTGCTCGCGGGCCAAGGCGCGGAAGGGAACGGAGCAACTTCGCCGGCGGATCAGACCCGTGGATATGGCTTTGGAATCCGGAGGCCTGGTCATGGGCCACCACGCCCATGGCCGCCGACCTGCCGTTTGCCTGTACCCGGATGGACCTCGAGGACTTCCCGCGGCGGCGACGGGGAACCCGCTCCCGGATTCTGAGGGGCATCTAAGAGGGGCCGGCTGGCGGTGCGGCTGGGCATGGGTAGGGTCATTGAACTGCACCCCCGGAAGGGATTCGACTAGACGATTGTGCAGGATCCCAAGCCGCACGCTGAGCGGGCGTTTGAGGCTATGAACGGCGACGCGTCGCTGAGCCTGAGCCGGAGGATCACAGCCTAGTTTCGCCGCAAGCGAGTCTCTTCCATTTCTTGTCGCAGCCGTCCTTGGACGCGCTGGGGATCAGTTGTTGGGCCAGGGTCCAACACGTCATTGGCATCGTCACCGATCAGCCAAACAAGGCCGCGTTCTTCCTGCTCGTTTGAGGAAACCAGTGCAATTGAATACATGCGATCGCCAGCCTCATCATCCGCCCACCTATTGGCTTCCGAGAACGTCGCATGAGTTATATCGAATGTGGTGACCGAATATCCGGGCCCAGGCTCCTTGAAAAAATACACGCGAAAAATGTTCTGATGTTGCTCCCAACGGCTATCACCTTCGTACGACGTTTCGACGCGCATGAAGGAGATCCTACGCCCCGGAAGATACGACCAGTCGTGGCACATTCGCAGCGAGGAGATCCTGTTAACGCCAACCGAAAATAGGGCCAGGAACGCCAACTGAAAATAGGGCCACCGACCATTATGGAAGGTGATCAATTTGGATGATTGGGCGGAGATACGCCACCTGTTTTCGACGGGCAAGCACTCGAAGCGTGAGATCGGCAGGATCGTGGGCGTTTCCCGCGGAACGGTGGACCGGGCGCTGGAGTCGGACCGGGCGCCGAAGTATCAGCGGGCGGCCGGAGTGTCGAGTTTTGATGCGTTTGCTCCGAGGGTGCGGGAGTTGTTGGTGAGGACGCCGACGATGCCGGCCGCGACGCTGGCGGAGCGGGTTGGCTGGTCTGGTTCCGCGTCGCTGTTCCGGCGAAGGTCGCCGCGATCCGGCCGGAATACGCTCCGCCTGACCCGGCCGACCGCCTGGTCCACGAGCCGGGGTTCCAGGTCCAGTGCGACCTCTGGTTCCCGCACGAGCCACTGCCCGTCGGTGAGGGCCAGAACGACACGCCCCCGGTGCTGGTGATGACCTCGGCGTTCTCGGGATTCATCCAGGCCCGGATGCTGCCGTCCCCGGACGACACCGGACCTTCTGGGCGGAATGTGGACTCTGCTGCAGGACGCGCAGGCGGTCCCGTCCAGGCTGTTGTGGGACAACGAGTCCGGCATCGGCCGGCGCCGGCCGACGGAGCCGGTGGCCGCGTTCGCCGGGTCCCTGGGACTGGAGATCAAGCTGCTTCCGCCGCGGGATCCCGAGTCCAAGGGCATGGTCGAGCGGATGAACAGGTTCTTCCGGCAACGCTTCATGCCGGGCCGGGACTTCCGCTCACCAGCGGATTTCAACGGCCAGCTGGAGGACTGGCTGCCCAAGGCAAATCACCGGTACTCGCGGTCCCGCCACGGCCGCCCGGACGAGCTGATCGTCCTGGACCGGGAGCGGATGCGGGAGCTGCCGCCGGTGACCCCGGAGGCGGTGTTCCGCAACGCGGTGCGGCTCCCGCGGGATTACTACGTGCGGGTGTTCTCCAACGACTATTCCGTGGACCCTTCGTTCATTGGGAGGATCGTGGATGTCACTGCTGATCTGGACACTGTCTGGGTCACTCATAGGGTGTCATCATCGCCACCCATGTCCGGGCATGGGCCCGGCACCTGGTGGTGACCGATCCGGCCCATGTGGCCCGCGCGGCGGTGATGCGGCGGGACTTCCGGACCCAGCGGGTGCACCGCCCCGAACCCGAGGAAGCGGTGCAGGTGCGGGATCTGGCCGCCTACGACGAGATCTTCGGCATCGACCTCGGCCAGCAGTCGAACCTGGTCCTGGAGGTGGCCTCATGAGCGGGACACCGTCACAGATCGAGTACTACGCCCGGGCCCTGCGTGCACCGCGGATCAGCGATGGGTTCCGCCGGCTCGGGGACCAGGCCCGGGACGCCGGCTGGTCCCATGAGGAGTACCTGGCCGCGGTCCTCTCCCGGGAAGTCTCCGAACGCGAAGCGTCCGGAGCGGCGACACGGATCAAGGCCGCACGGTTCCCGGCCCACAAGGACCTGGACGAGTTCAACTTCGACCATCAGCCCTCCGCGGACCGGAACCTCATCGCGCACCTGGGCACCGGGGTGTTCCTCTCCGAAGCCAAAAACGTGGTCCTGCTCGGACCACCCGGCACCGGCAAAACGCACCTCGCGGTCGGCATCGGCATCAAGGCAGCCAAGGCCGGGCAGCGGGTCCTCTTCGACTCCGCTACCGGCTGGGTCGCCCGCCTGCAGGAAGCCCACTCGCGCGGGAAACTCGCCCAGGAACTGGTCAAACTACGCCGCTACGGGCTCCTCATAATTGACGAAGTAGGCTACATCCCGTTCGATCAGGACGCCGCGAACCTGTTCTTCCAGCTCGTCTCCAGCCGCTACGAACACGCCTCCATGATCCTGACGTCCAACCTCCCGTTCGCCCGCTGGGGCGACGTCTTCGGAGACCTGACCATCGCCTCGGCCATGATCGACCGGATCGTCCACCACGCCGAGGTCATCAGCCTCAAAGGCAACAGCTACCGGCTCAAAAAACACCAACCCGCCGCCAGTACGGCACAATAGAACCACAACCCCGTGGCCCCGTTTTCAATTGGCACTAATGGCCCTATTTTCGGTTGGCGTTAACAGATCCCCACGCGCTGCCGCGGCTGGCTGTCAGTCTAGTCAGCCGGAGCTGCGTCCGGTACAGCACCGGACTGAGGCCGTTCAGTTTTTCCTTGATCCGGACGTGGTTATACCAGTGGATGTAGGTGTCCAGTTCGTCCGTGAAGTCGGTGACTGCGGCGAAGCGTCGGCTTCCGGCGGTAGGGATGGTTCCAGTAATGCCAGCCGTGGACCGAAGGCAACACACGGGCCGCTCTTTCGGACCGGGACGGGTGACCGCGCTGAAGCAAGCATGCAATTTCTTAAGCGCCGCGTTATCCATCTGGAAGCGCTGGACGCTCTCTTCCAGGGCTTCCTCGACAGCTTGGGTGGACGGTGCACCTTAATGGCGGTATCGAACCGCACCTCCGAAAACCGGTCTCCCAATTCAAGTCCAACCATCGTGTCGCTGCTTAGTGAAAACTGACCCCATAGCGCCGTTTGAATCTTGACCCCTCCGGGGTTGGATTGAGGATGATCATCATGGAAGATTGGGCAGAGATCCGGCGGCTGCACCGCAGCGAGCATCTGGGGATCAAGACCATCGCGCGTCGGCTGGGTTTGGCGAGGAACACGGTCCGGGCGGCGTTGGCGGCCGCTACGCCTCCACGCTATGAACGGCCGGGCAGGGGTTCCCTGACGGACGCGGCGGAACCGCGGATCAGGGCGTTGCTCAAGGACGTGCCGACGATGCCGGCGACGGTGATCGCTGAACGCATCGGATGGGAACATTCATCAGCGATTCTGCGCGCGAAGGTCGCGTTGCTTAGGCCGGAGTACCGTGGTGTCGATCCGACTGACCGGACCGAGTACGTGGCCGGGGAACGGGTGCAGTGTGATCTGTGGTTCCCGCCGGCAGTGATTCCCCTTGGTGCGGGGCAGACAGGAACGCCACCGGTACTGGTGATGGTGCTCGGGTTCTCCCGGATGCTCGCGGCGATGATGATCCCGTCCCGGCAGACCGTTGATCTGCTCTGCGGAATGTGGGCACTGTTGAGTGTTTTCGGCGGCGTGCCCAAGGAACTTGTATGGGACAGCGAGAGCGGTATCGGACGGAGGAACAAACTCACCGAACCGGCCCGGTCCTTCGCCGGGATCCTGGGGACCAGGATCTACCAGGTCGCCGTGCGGGAGCCCGAACATAAAGGCATCGTTGAGCGCGGCAACAACTTTTACGAGACCTCGTTCATGCCCGGGCGTGCCCTTGCCTCCCCGGCGGACTTCAACACCCAGCTCGGTGCCTGGCTACCCGGGGCCAATTCCCGGCTGGTGCGCCGGACAGGGGCCAGGCCCGTTGACCGGCTGCCCGCGGACCGGTTGGCCATGGCCGTCCTGCCTCCTGTTGCACCTCATCTGGGGTTTGCCGACCGCGTGCGGCTGCCGCGGGATTACTACGTCCGGGTCCACGCCAACGATTACTCCGTTGACCCGGTGGCGGTCGGACGGATGGTCGATGTCGCCGGGACGCTGGAGCGGATCCAGGTCCGCCTCGAGGGCCGGCTGGTGGCCGATCATCCGCGGTCCTGGGCGGTGCATCAGACCATCACGGACCCGGCCCATAAGGAATCGGCGGGCAGGCTGCGCACCGAGTACTGAAAGGCGAACCACGCCCGTCCTGCCCCGCCGCCCACCGATGTCAGCGCCCGGGCACTGCCGGACTACGACGCGCTCTACGGGATAGATTTCAGCCACCGCACCGGCGCCGCTTCGAGCGTTCCGGCGCTGTCATGACGACCACTGCCGAACTGTCCGCCCCGGCGGCCGGACAGCCGGGCCCAGGAACTGCGGGAGCCGTCAAGCCATCGGCGCAGTTGGCGTACCTGGCCAGGGCGCTGCGGGCGCCGGTGGTCGCGGAGGTCTATGAACGTCTCGCCGAACGTGCCAGGGCGGAAGGCTGGGCCTACGAGGAGTACCTGGCCGCCGTGCTGGACCGCCAGGTCAGTGCCCGGGCGGCCAACGGCACCCAGCTGCGGATCAACGCCGCGCATTTCCCCGCACGGAAGTCCCTGGAGGAGTATGACTACACCCACAACGTTGGACTGGCCAGGCAGACGATAGCCCATCTGGGCACCACGTCCTTCATCGATGCGGCGGAGAACGTGATCTTGCTAGGGCCGCCGGGAACCGGGAAAACACACCTGGCCATCGGGCTCGGCATCAAGGCCGCCCACGCCGGGCACCGGGTGCTTTTCGATACGGCCGCAGGCTGGATCAGCCGACTGCAGCAGGCTCACGCCAAGGGTGAACTCCCGACCGAACTGGCCAGGCTCGCCCGCTACCCGCTACTCATAATCGACGAAGTAGGTTACATCCCGTTCGACGCCGATGCCGCGAATCTGTTCTTCCAGCTTGTCTCTTCCCGCTATGAGCATGCGTCCCTGATTCTGACCTCGAATATGACGTTTTCCCGGTGGGGAGAGGTTTTCAATGACGACATCATCGCCGCCGCGATGATTGACCGCCTTGTCCATCACGCCGAGGTCGTGCCCCTGAAAGGGGACTCCTACCGGACTAAGAACCGGCGCGATCAGCTCGCCAGTACAACCATCAAGGACTAACAAAACTACAGACCCTGGCCCCGTCAAGGGGTCAATTTTAGAACAGCAAAAAGGGGTCAATTTTAGCCAAGCATTGACACATCGGGTGCAGTCCACATGGGGATGGCCCCTGCCGATCGGTCGTTGCAAGTTGCCCTTCGTCTGGACCGGCTGGCCCGACTTCTGGCCGGAACAGGGCTGAGGACAGCCCTGCCACGCACATGATCAATCGAGCTGCGGGCCCGTTACGTAGCCGGACGTTCCTGCTGGCCTGACGAAGCCGGCAGGCACTGGGTGTCGTTTTGGGGGTTAAATGCGGGAGAGCCTCCAGAGACGTGTCTGGAGGCTCTCGACCGTGTTTAATGGTTGTCCGGCGGTGACCTACTCTCCCACACCCTCCCGGGTGCAGTACCATCGGCGCTGTGGGTCTTAGCTTCCGGGTTCGGAATGGGACCGGGCGTTTCCCCCACGCTATGACCGCCGTAACCCTTGCTCCCGACCCTCCTGGCCGTGGCCTGTGGGGGTGGGAAATCTGGTGTTACAACTGTGGTGTTGTTATTCAGTTGAAGGTTCCTGGGACAACATGCCGTGTGAACGGGTTTGTTGTCTGGGAACCACATAGTGGACGCAAGCAGTCTTGTTTCTTTGTACCCTCCCCATGGTGTGAACGTCTTTTGAATCCGTTCACGAAGAGAGTGTGTGGTGTAAGTTATCGGCCTATTAGTACCGGTCAGCTTCACGAGTCGTTAGTCCTCGCTTCCACATCCGGCCTATCAACCCAGTGGTCTGGCTGGGGGCCTCTCACACACAAGGTGTATGGAAATCTCATCTCGAAGCGAGCTTCCCGCTTAGATGCTTTCAGCGGTTATCCCATCCGAACGTAGCTAATCAGCGGTGCACTTGGCAGTACAACTGACACACCAGAGGTTCGTCCGTCCCGGTCCTCTCGTACTAAGGACAGCCCTTCTCAAATTTCCTGCGCGCGCAGCGGATAGGGACCGAACTGTCTCACGACGTTCTAAACCCAGCTCGCGTACCGCTTTAATGGGCGAACAGCCCAACCCTTGGGACCTACTCCAGCCCCAGGATGCGACGAGCCGACATCGAGGTGCCAAACCATGCCGTCGATATGGACTCTTGGGCAAGATCAGCCTGTTATCCCCGAGGTACCTTTTATCCGTTGAGCGACGGCCATTCCACAATGTACCGCCGGATCACTAGTCCCGACTTTCGTCCCTGCTCGAGATGTCTCTCTCACAGTCAAGCTCCCTTGTGCACTTACACTCGACACCTGATTGCCAACCAGGCTGAGGGAACCTTTGGGCGCCTCCGTTACTTTTTAGGAGGCAACCGCCCCAGTTAAACTACCCATCAGGCACTGTCCCTGACCCGGATTACGGGCCGAAGTTAGATGTCCAAAGTGACCAGAGTGGTATTTCAACGATGACTCCACCCGGACTGGCGTCCGGGCTTCAACGTCTCCCACCTATCCTACACAAGCCACTCCGAACACCAATACCAAACTATAGTAAAGGTCTCGGGGTCTTTCCGTCCTGCTGCGCGTAACGAGCATCTTTACTCGTACTGCAATTTCGCCGAGTTTATGGTTGAGACAGCGGGGAAGTCGTTACTCCATTCGTGCAGGTCGGAACTTACCCGACAAGGAATTTCGCTACCTTAGGATGGTTATAGTTACCACCGCCGTTTACTGGGGCTTGAATTCTCAGCTTCGCCTTGCGGCTAACCGGTCCTCTTAACCTTCCAGCACCGGGCAGGAGTCAGTCCGTATACATCGTCTTGCGACTTCGCACGGACCTGTGTTTTTAGTAAACAGTCGCTTCCCCCTGGTCTCTGCGGCCCCTGCACGCTCCGGACAGCTAGTGTCCATCACGATGGGGGCCCCCCTTCTCCCGAAGTTACGGGGGCATTTTGCCGAGTTCCTTAACCATAATTCTCTCGATCGCCTTAGTATTCTCTACCTGATCACCTGTGTCGGTTTGGGGTACGGGCGGCTGGAACCTCGCGTCGATGCTTTTCTCGGCAGCATAGGATCACCGAATCCCCCCGTGAGGGGGTCCCATCAGATCTCAGGCATCATGAACGGCGGATTTGCCTACCGTTCGCCCTACCTCCTTAGACCGGGACAACCATCGCCCGGCTCGGCTACCTTCCTGCGTCACACCTGTTAATACGCTTGCCTCCCGGGATCAGGTCCCGCGCTCCACCAAAACCCTCCCGCCCCGAAGGGCGGTCAGGCAGGTTTCGGGCGGTTAGTGTCCCCCGTTCAGCATGGGCGGTTCTTCGCCGGTACGGGAATATCAACCCGTTGTCCATCGACTACGCCTGTCGGCCTCGCCTTAGGTCCCGACTTACCCAGGGCAGATTAGCTTGACCCTGGAACCCTTGATCATTCGGCGGACGGGTTTCTCACCCGTCTTTCGCTACTCATGCCTGCATTCTCACTCGTGTAGGCTCCACCGCTGGTTTACACCGCGACTTCACTGCCCACACGACGCTCCCCTACCACTCCAGACGCCTGAACCAACCCCACGAGGGGGCGGCTTGGCTATCATCTGAAATCCACAACTTCGGCGGTGTACTTGAGCCCCGCTACATTGTCGGCGCGGAATCACTTGACCAGTGAGCTATTACGCACTCTTTTAAGGATGGCTGCTTCTAAGCCAACCTCCTGGTTGTCTTCGCAACTCCACATCCTTTCCCACTTAGCACACGCTTAGGGGCCTTAGTTGGTGGTCTGGGCTGTTTCCCTCTCGACTATGAAGCTTATCCCCCACAGTCTCACTGCTGCGCTCTCACTTACCGGCATTCGGAGTTTGGCTGACGTCAGTAACCTTGTAGGGCCCATTAGCCATCCAGTAGCTCTACCTCCGGTAAGAAACACGCAACGCTGCACCTAAATGCATTTCGGGGAGAACCAGCTATCACGAAGTTTGATTGGCCTTTCACCCCTACCCACAGCTCATCCCCTCCATTTTCAACTGAAGTGGGTTCGGTCCTCCACGACGTCTTACCGTCGCTTCAACCTGGCCATGGGTAGATCACTTCGCTTCGGGTCTAGATCACGCCACTGCAACGCCCTGTTCAGACTCGCTTTCGCTACGGCTTCCCCACACGGGTTAACCTCGCGACGTAACACTAACTCGCAGGCTCATTCTTCAAAAGGCACGCCGTCACCAGAATCAGACTGGCTCCGACGGATTGTAAGCACACGGTTTCAGGTACTGTTTCACTCCCCTCCCGGGGTACTTTTCACCTTTCCCTCACGGTACTGGTCCGCTATCGGTCATTAGGGAGTATTTAGGCTTATCAGGTGGTCCTGACAGATTCACACGGGATTTCTCGGGCCCCGTGCTACTTGGGATACTTCACCAGGCGGTACACAACATTTCGGTTACGGGGCTCACACCCTCTCTGGCCGGCCTTTCAAGACCGTTCACCTATGCCTGTACTACTCACCCCACTGTCCCGGCAGAGACAGAACGGGAAGTCCCACAACCCCGACCATGCAACGCCCGCCGGCTATCACACATGGAACGGTTTAGCCTGATCCGCGTTCGCTCGCCACTACTGACGGAATCACTATTGTTTTCTCTTCCTGCGGGTACTGAGATGTTTCACTTCCCCGCGTTCCCCCCACACACCCTATGTGTTCAGATGCGGGTCACCGGGCAGCTCGCGCCCCCGGCGGGGTTTCCCCATTCGGACACCCTGGGATCACAGTCCGGTTATCGACTCCCCCAGGCTTATCGCAGATTCCTACGTCCTTCTTCGGCTCCTAATGCCAAGGCATCCACCGTGTGCTCTTAAAAACTTGACCACAAAAGATCAAAAAACTAATTCACGAGAGAACCATGAAAACCATCACTCCACCTAAGAAAGGCAGAACAACAGATCCAGGTTCATATTCTTGGAAATTGCTTCTTATAAAAGATGCTCGCGTCCACTATGTAGTTCTCAAACAACAACCCCGTACCACACACCCCACACGAACCCCCGCAAAAGGGGCACAACCGTATGATCGGTGCAGCCAGGAAACCAGAAACAAACAAGTCCCGGGGAAAAACCCCGGTCCTGTTGCCTCAGGACCCAACAGTGTGCCAAACACTAAACCGCATGCAACCCGCCCCCGCACCGTTCCAGGAACCCCTCAAGAGAGGATCCGTACTGGGTAAGGAGAAGAACACGCGGCCGCTATCTGCTGATATTCCACCCGTGAGCACCCGCCGCAGAACTAGCGTCTGCGCAACGGGCGTACTCCTGACAAACCCCACACCCCGCATACACGGAGGCGGAACGTTTGTAGGTGCTCCTTAGAAAGGAGGTGATCCAGCCGCACCTTCCGGTACGGCTACCTTGTTACGACTTAGTCCCAATCGCCAGTCCCACCTTCGACAGCTCCCTCCCACAAGGGGTTAGGCCACCGGCTTCGGGTGTTACCAACTTTCGTGACTTGACGGGCGGTGTGTACAAGGCCCGGGAACGTATTCACCGCAGCGTTGCTGATCTGCGATTACTAGCGACTCCGACTTCATGGGGTCGAGTTGCAGACCCCAATCCGAACTGAGACCGGCTTTTTGGGATTAGCTCCACCTCACAGTATCGCAACCCTTTGTACCGGCCATTGTAGCATGCGTGAAGCCCAAGACATAAGGGGCATGATGATTTGACGTCGTCCCCACCTTCCTCCGAGTTGACCCCGGCAGTCTCCTATGAGTCCCCGCCATCACGCGCTGGCAACATAGAACGAGGGTTGCGCTCGTTGCGGGACTTAACCCAACATCTCACGACACGAGCTGACGACAACCATGCACCACCTGTAAACCGACCGCAAGCGGGGCACCTGTTTCCAGGCGTTTCCGGTTCATGTCAAGCCTTGGTAAGGTTCTTCGCGTTGCATCGAATTAATCCGCATGCTCCGCCGCTTGTGCGGGCCCCCGTCAATTCCTTTGAGTTTTAGCCTTGCGGCCGTACTCCCCAGGCGGGGCACTTAATGCGTTAGCTACGGCGCGGAAAACGTGGAATGTCCCCCACACCTAGTGCCCAACGTTTACGGCATGGACTACCAGGGTATCTAATCCTGTTCGCTCCCCATGCTTTCGCTCCTCAGCGTCAGTTAATGCCCAGAGACCTGCCTTCGCCATCGGTGTTCCTCCTGATATCTGCGCATTTCACCGCTACACCAGGAATTCCAGTCTCCCCTACATCACTCTAGTCTGCCCGTACCCACCGCAGATCCGGAGTTGAGCCCCGGACTTTCACGGCAGACGCGACAAACCGCCTACGAGCTCTTTACGCCCAATAATTCCGGATAACGCTTGCGCCCTACGTATTACCGCGGCTGCTGGCACGTAGTTAGCCGGCGCTTCTTCTGCAGGTACCGTCACTTTCGCTTCTTCCCTACTGAAAGAGGTTTACAACCCGAAGGCCGTCATCCCTCACGCGGCGTCGCTGCATCAGGCTTGCGCCCATTGTGCAATATTCCCCACTGCTGCCTCCCGTAGGAGTCTGGGCCGTGTCTCAGTCCCAGTGTGGCCGGTCACCCTCTCAGGCCGGCTACCCGTCGTCGCCTTGGTGAGCCATTACCTCACCAACAAGCTGATAGGCCGCGAGTCCATCCAAAACCACAATAAAGCTTTCCACCCCCCACCATGCGATGAGGAGTCATATCCGGTATTAGACCCAGTTTCCCAGGCTTATCCCAGAGTTAAGGGCAGGTTACTCACGTGTTACTCACCCGTTCGCCACTAATCACCGGTGCAAGCACCGGGTCATCGTTCGACTTGCATGTGTTAAGCACGCCGCCAGCGTTCATCCTGAGCCAGGATCAAACTCTCCGTTGAAGTAAAACAAAAACAGACACAACCAACACCCCCGGGAAAACGGGACGCGAAGGCTGCACAAAATTTGAAACCAGCCAAAAACACCAGACCACACCACGGGGTGGCGGGATCCGGCAAATTCAACCAATCCATATAAACAAATTGGTATCAACAAACTTGGCACACTATTGAGTTCTCAAACAACAGACACACCCGGCACCACCACGACTTATCCAGTCGAGGATCGCTCCGGAGCAACTTTTCAAACTTACCCGGTTCCAGCCCCCGACGCAAATCCCGCTTCCAGGACCACACCAGCAACCAAACCGACCCCACCCGAACCCGCAGCGCACAAAACGCCAACCAGATCCTGGCTTGAAAATTTTAGGGGATTGGCCGCCTCCGGTTCCCAGCATTTCCGCTGGTCTCCCTCGTGGCGACTTAGAAAACAATACACCCATCCAACCCCCACCGCAACTCGGCACTCTCACCGCTCTGTCACCAATCGGCCGCCACCCGAAGGAGTCCGCTGGCTTAAGCTCAGGAAGGGCCGGCAACCAAACGGTTGCCGGCCCTTCTCAAGCCACTGGCTTCAGGAGTCCTGAATTACCAGGAAGACTTCGTGATGCCCGGGAGCTCACCGCGGTGAGCCATATCGCGGAAGCGAACACGGGAGATGCCGAACTTCTGGAAGGTACCGCGCGGGCGGCCATCGATGATGTCGCGGTTACGCAGACGTACCGGTGAGGCGTTGCGGGGCAGCTTCTGCAGGCCGAGGCGAGCAGCTTCGCGTGCTTCGTCGGTTGAGTTGGGATCAACCAGGGCCTTCTTCAGTTCGAGGCGCTTTGCAGCGTAACGCTCGACGATGACTTTACGCTGTTCGTTCTTAGCGATCATTGACTTCTTAGCCATGTGTTTAGCGCTCCTCTCGGAATTCGACGTGCTGGCGGATTTTGGGGTCGTACTTCTTCAGAACCATGCGGTCCGGATCGTTACGACGGTTCTTGCGCGTCACGTAGGTGTAACCCGTGCCCGCGGTCGACTTGAGCTTGATGATCGGACGTACGTCCTTGTCCTTTGCCACTAGAGCTTCACTCCTCGTGCCAGGATGGCGGCTACGACTACGTCGATGCCACGCACGTCGATGGTCTTGATGCCACGTACAGAGACCTGCAGGGTGACGTTACGGCGCAGGGACGGAACCCAGTAGCGCTTCTTCTGGATGTTCGGGTCGAACCGGCGCTTATTGCGGCGGTGCGAGTGCGAAATGCTGTGTCCAAAGCCCGGCTCGGCTCCGGTCACCTGGCAGTGTGCTGCCATGACGACTCTCCTCAAAATAAATGAAACGGTTGGCGGAGTTCCCGCTTAACCGTGCGACAGGCAGCGTCCGCAGCATCCAGCCCCCACCGTGGTCGGTAGCCCGCAGAGTTCAGGCAGACGGCACAAACCGGCTGTTTTCCTCACTGCGGCGAAGATTGTGGGCCACGGGCACTGTCAGCGGAACCTTTCGGAAAGCCACTGCGAAGTGCCGGGATACTGGGCGAATACAGGAGTGCACGCAACTTGAGCCCCTAACTACCGGCCATCGGGACTGTCATTTCTGCAGACACATCCCGCCAACCGGAGCAATTGCACACGCTCCGCGCCACCTAGCGCCTACCAAGTCTACGAGCTAGGCGAATTAAAGACCAATCCGGCGTTGTGGGGTGTATAAGGGCCCCGCCGCAAACCCCGGTCAGTCACATCGGCACCCTAGCGGTTTCACAGCTAAATAGAAGGCGGCGAGCGGACGCTGGAGTCATGAATCCGCCACTCCAGTCGACTGCGGCTGGCCCCCGGCTCCCGGGTGTCAGAAACCGTCCACCCGGCTCACCTGACCCTTTCCGGGCACAGTCCCGCCGAAGATTGCTGAGGGCGGATCTGCTGACCGTGCTCGCCTGGGCCTCCGTTGCCGGGGCCGTGGCACTGTGGCTGGCCGACGGCGGCGCCTCCGGGTTCTCAAGCGTTGCCGGATCCTTCACAGCGGTGGGCATCGTTGCCGGACTCGCCGGCATGGACCTCGTCGTGCTGATGCTGCTCCTGGCGGCCCGGATCCCGGTCGTCGACACCACCGTCGGCCACGACCGCGCCCTCGAGTTCCACCGCAAACTCGGGAAGCCGGCCCTGTACCTCCTGCTGGCCCACGGAATCCTGATCGCGGCAGGCTACGGAATGGCCGAGGGCCTGGACCCTGTCAGCGAGGCAGTGGTCTTATGGGTGCTCGTTCCCGATATGTGGCTGGCATTTGTGTCCATCGCCCTGTTCGTCGCCGTCGCGGTCACTTCCCTCGTGGCGGTCCGACGCCGGTTCCCCTACGAATTCTGGTACGCCGTCCACCTGCTGACCTATGCCGCCGTCCTGACGGCGATCCCGCACCAGTTCAGTGTCGGCGGCCTCTTCGCCGAAGGCACCTGGCAGCGCTGGTACTGGCTCGCCATCTGCATTGCCACCGGCGCCGCGCTCCTGCACTACCGCGTCCTGAAGCCTCTCGTGGCCACCTTCCGGCACCAGCTGACGGTGAGCCGCGTGGTTCAGGTGGCCCCCGGCGTCGTCAATATTGAGATGAAGGGGCTCCACCTCCATGACCTCGCGGGAAGCGGCGGCCGATTCTTCATCTGGCGGTTCCTCGCCCCCGGACTGTGGTGGCACCCGCATCCCTTCAGCCTCTCCGCAGAACCCGTACAGTTCGACGCTGCGGGAACCGGGGTGCTGCGGATCACCGTCCGCAATCTGGGCCGCGGCTCAAGGCAGCTGATTGCCGTGAAACCGGGGACCAGGGTGGCCGTGGAGGGTCCGTACGGCCTGTTCAGCACAGCGGCCCGCAGCCGCAGCCAGGTGGTGATGATCGGCGCCGGAATCGGGATCACGCCGCTCCGCGCCCTGCTCGAGCGCACCCCGTTCACGCCCGGCAACGCCACGGTCCTGCTCCGCGGCCACAGTGAGGCCGAGCTGTACCTGGGCGAGGAAATCCTGGACCTCTGTAAGCAACGCGGCGCCACACTGTTCCACCTGACCGGGCCGCGGCCGGCCGGCGGACGGAGCTGGCTGCCGGAGACCGCCGCCCGTGCGGGGCACGGCCTGGCCTACTACGCGCCTAATCTTGGCGATTCCGACATTTACATCTGCGGGCCGGTAGCCTGGGCCCGCAGCGTCATCCACGACGCCCGCGCAGCCGGTGCCCGGGAGGAACAACTCCACTACGAAAGGTTTGATTGGTGAGAATTCGCGCAGCGGTTTCAGCAGCACTCGCGTCCGCCGGAATTCTTCTGGCGGGCTGGCAGTCCGGCGGACAGATCGCCGAAACGGGCAGCACCGCCATGGGCAGCACGACGGGTTCCTCAGGCGTTGCTGGCTCGTCCGGCGCCACCGGCAGCGCCGGGGCCGCAGCGAAAGCGGCCGGAACGTACGACGGCGCCGTCGTCCAGACCCGCTTCGGCGCAGTCCAGGTGCAGATCACGGTGCAGTCGGGCACGATCACCGACGTAACAGCGCTCCAGCTGACCGATGCGGAACGAATATCCGTGCAGATCAGCAACCGGGCCGCACCCCTGCTGCGGGCCGAGGTCCTCAAGGCCCAGTCCGCGAGCGTGCAGACCATCAGCGGCGCTACGGTGACCAGCGTTGCCTATCTGGATTCGCTCCAGGCGGCCCTCGATGCAGCGAACCTCTGAGCCCGAGAGCCCGGGCGTGGCACGCCCCGCACTGAAAGCCAGGACCTTCGGCTGCATGGGCACGGTCATCAGCCTGACGATGCCGTTCAATGCCGCCCACCCTGGAAGTCTTCCCCGAACGAACGGGACTGAACACCCGATCGAGGCGGCCGCCGCCGCCGTCGAACGGGTGTTTGCCGGGCTGGACGAAACGTTCAGCCTCTACCGCCCGGAGTCAGAGGCAAGCAGGCTGGCTCGCGGCGAATTCACCCTGCGGGAAGCATCACAGGAGGTACGGGACCGGTACGCGGAGGCCGCCGGCTGGCGGCTGTTGACGGCGGACGCCTTCACTCCGGAACGGCCGGACGGGGTGCTGGACCTGTCCGGGATCATCAAGGGCTACGCAATCCAGCAGGCAGGCGAAACCCTCCGGACATCGGGGCTCCGGGACTGGTGCCTGAACGCCGGCGGCGATGTTCTGGTGAGCGGCTCCCCGGTTCCGGGGTCCCGGGTACCGTGGCAGTCCGGGATTGTCGACCCGACGGACCGGACGGCACTGCTTTCGGCTTTTCCGCTGGGTGTTTGCAGCCGGTTCCCCGCGCTGGCGACGTCCGGCTCGGCAGAGCGCGGGGAGCATATCTGGACGGCCGGAGCGGGCCGGTCTGTATTCCGCCAGGTATCGGTGGCAGCCGCGGACATTGTCACCGCGGACGTCCTAGCGACGGCGATCGTGGCCGGCGGGCACCTGATGCTGGGCCGGGCGGCGGACGAGTGGGACGTGGAAGTCCTCGCCGTGCTGGGCGACGGCGGACTGCTCGCAACCCCGGGGTTCCGGGGCCTAGAGGTGAGTGAGCCTGGCGTACCGCGGCGCCAGCCCGTCGCCGGAGGACTTGCCCGTGACCCGGCGGACCACCCACGGCCCGGCGAATTCGCGGACCCAGCGGGCGTTGGCGCGGATCGTCTCGGCCCGGTTCAGTTCGGGCACCGGCGTCATGGGCGGGACATCGATCGAGTGCTCGTGCTCGAGGACGGTGAGGACGCGTTTTGCCATGTTCGAGTGGCCGGCCGGGGACATGTGCATCCGGTCGGTGGCCCACATGCCCCAGTCGTAGTACTCTCTGAAACGCCAGTAGTCCACCAGCAGGGCGCCGTGGTCGCCGGCGATTCCGCGGACCAGTTCGTTGTAGATGGCGGTGCGGCCGCGCGTCGTGCCGAAGATCTTCGAGCCGCGGGAGTCGAACCCGGTGAACATGACAATCGTGGCGCCGGTGGCCTTGAGCTTGCGGATGCCGGCGTCGTAGTCCACCAGCAGGTCGTCGATGTCCACCTTGGGCCGGAGGATGTCGTTGGCGCCGGCGTAGATGCTCACGATTGTGGGTTTGAGCGCGACGGCGGCATCGACCTGCTCGGCCATGATCTGCCGCAGTTTCCGGCCGCGGATGGCAAGGTTCGCGTACCCGAAGTCCGGATCGGCGGCGCCGAGCTGCTCGGCCACCCGGTCCGCCCAGCCCCGTACGCCGTTGGGACGGGCGGGGTCGTCGTCGCCGACGCCTTCCGTGAAGGAGTCTCCAAGGGCTACATAGCGGGACGTGAAATCCATGGACCCAGTCTGCCAGCAGTTGCCCCAAGCAAACAAAGCAGGGCAACAAAGCAGGCGCCAACACAGCCGGGCAAACAAAGCCCTACTCCCGGATCCGCACCGCCGATTCGCGCAGGTACTGCTCCACCCGGGTGTAGGCGTCCCGGGTGAGCGCCTTCCACAAGGCGATGGCCAGCCGCGGGTTGCTGCCTTCCAGTTCTGTGATCGCCTCGGCGCTGAGCACCATCACCCCCACCGGTCCGACCGCCCTGACAGTGGTTTCCTGCCGGCTGCCGCTGCCGAGCGCGAGCTCCCCGAAGGTCATGCCCGCGCTGAGGGTGTTGAGTTTGACCCGCTCCGCGGTGGGTCCCGGGGAGGTACTGCTGACCTTGCCGGAGGTGATGAAGTAGACCCCGCCGAACCGCAGCCCGACGCGGCGGATGACGTCGCCGTCGTCGTACTGCTTCGCCGTCATGAGCGCCGCCAGGGCCTCGGCGTCCGCCGCGTCCAGCGGAGCGAGGGCCGGCGAGGCAGTCACGGGGACGTGGTCCGGCAGCAGCAGCTGGGTCCCGTAACGCTCCAGCAGGCGGTTTTCGCAGTATTCGACGGCGGCGCTCCGGGTGGCGAACGACGGAACCCCGGGCCCGTCCGCTCCCGAGAACTCCTCCAGCGATGCCGCCACCGAGCCGTCCGTTTCGACCAGCACCAGTTCGCGGCCCGCATCGGCCATCCCCTGCCGGGCCAGGGCCAGCATCCGCAGGGCGACTTCGCTCACCTGATCCGTTCGGCGCAGGTCCAGGACGGCCAGTTCGACGTCGTCCTCGAGGCCGCTGAGTTCGCGCACCATGGATTCGGTCCCGGCAAAGAGCAGGTCGCCGTTGAGCTCGATCACGCGGGCACGGCGGCCATGTTCCCGGAGGACATCGGCGGCTTCGTCGTTGCGGCGGATCCCCGACGGTGTCTCGGTGACGTCGTAGGCGGCGAGGATGGCGGAGCGGCCGGTCCGCGCGGCCCGGACAAAGTGCAGTTCCATGTCCCGGGACAGCCGCTGCGCCGTCGCCAGGCCGCGCACGCTGCTGCCGTGTTCATCCAGCGGCGGCGAGTAGACCGCCAGCCCCACTTGCCCGGGCAGGACCGCGATGATCCCGCCGGCCACCCCGCTCTTGCCGGGCATGCCGACGCTGCTGATCCAGGCACCGGCGTCGTCGTACATGCCCGAGGTCATCATCACCGACAGCACACGCTCCACCGGGCCGATCTCCAGGACCCGCTTGCCGCTGAGCGGATTCCGGCCGGCGTTGGCGAGCGTAGCGGCCATGATCGAGAGGTCCAGGCAGTTCACCAGCACCGAGCACTGCCGGAAATAGTCCTCGAGGACCGGCGCGGGGTCGTCCTCGATGATGTTGAAGGAGCGCAGCAGGTGGGCCAGGGCCGTGTTGCGGTGGCCGTGCTTGAGTTCGGATTCGTACACCCTCTCGCTCACCGAGAGCTGCCGGCCGGCGAAGGCCGAGTACGTGCTGAGGATCCGTTTGAAGCCGGACTGGCCGCCGGAGCCCTTGATCAGGGAGGTTGCCGTCAGGGCGCCGGCGTTGATCATGGCATTCGCCGGACGCCCGGTACCCTCGGCCAGGGAGATCTCGTTGAAGGAATCACCCGACGGCTCGACGTCCACCTTGGCGTCAACAACCTCATCGCCCAGGTCCTCCAGGGCCAGTCCGTAGGTGAAGGGCTTGGAGATCGACTGGATGGTGAACTCCTCACGGGTGTCCCCAACCTCGTACACCTTCCCGTCCACGGTGGCGAGTGCGATGCCGAAGTTGTCCGGATCGACATTCGCCATCGCCGGAATGGTGCTGTAGGGCTTGCCGTCCCTGAGCTGGGCTATCTCGGCGTGGATCTGGCGCAGGTAGCTCTGGATCGGCGATTCCATAGGACCAACACTAAGCGTCGCCGTGCGGCGGGCCCGCGGCTGACCTGCCGGCCGGCCTACTGCCCGGCCTGGTCGGTTTCGCGCAGGATCCAGTGGTCGTCGTCGAGCCGGGCCACGATTTTCTCGCCGATCCGGGCGAGGTCGGCGACGTCTTCCTCGCTGAGGGCATCGAGGAACAGCGAACGGACGGCCTCGACGTGGCCCGGGGCGAGCTGTTCGATCGTGACCATTCCGGCGTCGGTGAGGTGCGCGGTCGTGACTCTGGCATCCCCGGGGTGCGTGCGGCGCTCCACCCAGCCACGGTTCTGCAGCTTGGTGACC
Source organism: Arthrobacter sp. UYCu723 (assembly GCF_054059215.1). Lineage (NCBI taxonomy): Bacteria > Bacillati > Actinomycetota > Actinomycetes > Micrococcales > Micrococcaceae > Arthrobacter > Arthrobacter sp. UYCu723. The sequence continues at coordinate 1,979,774 of NZ_JBSSBW010000001.1, read as the reverse complement.
ACATGCGAAAGCCGCGACAGGGAGGCGCTGGTGCGCGCGGCGAGTTCGCTCATGGGCAGGAACCGGCCCTCGGTCTCGGACAGCATCGCCAGCACGTTGTAGTCGAAGAGGGAGAGCTTCCCCGCGTTGTGCAGCTGCGTGTCCAGGGCGGCGGGAAGCAGCGTGTTGATGCTGAGCTGGGCCAGCCAGGCCCGGCGTTCGTCGGCGTTCAGCCAGCGCGGTTCGGTCATGGCTCCATTCTAGGAGATGTGAAGCTTGACAGTTCAACCTCGGGGAGCCGCGTCCTTGGCTCCGCCCGGGTGGGTGCCGCGGGCAGGCGGTAGGCTGACCGTATGTACGTAGTCTCCCTGACCTATAAGGTCCCCGACGAGATCGTTGAATTCCATCTTCCGGCGCACGTGACGTGGCTGCAGAAGGCCTTCGACGACGGCGTCTTCATGGTTGCGGGACGCAAGATTCCGCGCACCGGCGGGCTGCTGCTCTCCAATGCGGACCGGGCGGTCCTGGATGCATCACTGGCCCGGGACCCTTTCTACGTCAACGGGGTGGCCCACTTCGAGGTGATGGAGTTCCATGCCAACCGGGTGGCCCCGGGCTACGAGAACCTGCTGGACAGCCCGGCTTAGTCCGCAGGTATTCTGTCGGTCAGTTTCTTCAGGCCTTTCCGGGGAACCCTGACCGGCTCCGGCCAGCGCGGGCTCAGCTCGTCCCCGAGGGTGACGCCGCGGAGCTTGCGTCCGAAAAGCGGCAGCACCCAGTCGTGGACCCAGCGGCGCTGCCGGCGTTCCCAGTCCCGGAGCCCGAGCTTCGCGGGCGCCTCCCGGTCCTTGAGCTTGAACTTGTGCGGCACGCCGAGCTGGTCGAGGACCTGGCCGGCGAGGTATTTGTGGCCCACCGTGGACATATGCAGCCGGTCCGAATCCCACATCCGGGGATCGTGGAACGCGTCAAAGCACCAGTAATCGACCAGTACGGCCTCGTAGCGGGCCGCCACTTCGCGGACGCGCTGATTGTAGATGGCATTGCGCCTCTTCAGCGGTTCAAGCAGGGGCGAGACCTTGACGTCAAAGCCCGTGAACAACACCACCGTGGCCCCGCTCGCGGCCAGCGTGGCGACGAGGATTTCGTAGTCCTTCATGAGGGCGTCGATGTCGGTGCCGAAATCGAGGATGTCGTTGCCGCCCGCGTACAGGGTGATGAGCGTGGGTTCCATGGCCAGCGCCGGTTGCAGCTGTTCGGCGGTGACGTGGCGCAACCGCTTGCTGCGGATTGCAAGGTTGGCGTACTCCCATCCCGGCTCCGCCTTGGCCAGCTTCTCCGCCACCCGGTCCGCCCAGCCGCGCACCCCGTTGGGCAGCCGGGGGCTGTAGTCCCCCACCCCCTCGGTAAAGGAATCCCCCAGGGCAACATAAAGCCGCCGCCCGCCCGGGCCCGGGTTCAGAAGGTTCTCGGCCATGGCGACACGCTATCCCCCCCGAACGACGTCGGGGTTAACAAGCGGGGCACAACACGTGAGCGGCCGGAAGCCGACACACGGGAGCCTCGCTCAGAGCTCGGCTTTCCCCTGCCGCCAGTACCCCATGAAGGCGACCTGCTTCCGGTCGATCCCCACGTCCCGCACCAGGTAGCGGCGCAGCTCCTTGATGGCCCCGGCTTCGCCGGCAATCCAGGCGTAGAACGGCATCGCCCCGGCCGGCTTGTCCGGATTCCGGCTGGCACCGAGTGCGGCGGAATCCATCCGGGCCGGGGTTTCCCACAGAATGTCCTGATCCACGTTGACGTCCTCAAGCTCCGGTCCGGCAGCGTTGCCGGTGGTCTTGATGCCCACCCAGCCGGGCACGGGCACGGCGGCGCGGACCGCTTCGCCCAGCAGTTCGCCGTGCGGACGCGAGCGGCCGATTGCTGCACCGCGCGCCAGCCAGGTGATCTCGACGTCGGCGGCAGAGCTGAGGTCCTGGAAGTCACCGGCCTCCGGGACTTCCAGGATGGCGTGCCCGCTCATGTAGGCCGGGAGGCTTTCGAGGATGGCGCCGATCGCCGGAACAGCAGTTTCGTCCCCGGCGAGCAGCACGCGCTGGGCCAGGCCCGGCCGCCATTCGATGCCGGAGTAGGTTTCCGCGGTGACGCAGTGGGCCGCCCGGTTGTTGGGTCCGATGAGCGTGAGGGCATCCCCCGGCTTGGCCGTCAGCGCCCAGTTTGCGGCGGGACCGCCGTTCCCCGAACCGTCGAAGTGCAGCACGAAGTCGACGTCGATTTCCGGGTAGACGGCGTCGAGTCGTTCCCGCCGCACGGTGTAGGTGCGCATGGATCCCCGGGTGGCCGGGTCCATGGCGAGCCATTCCCGGTACCAGCCGGACTCCGCCATCCGGAATTCCGGCAGCGGCACCTGCGTTCCGTCCGCGGCCAGTGAGAGAATCATCAGCTTGACCCGTAGATCCAGGGTGCTGCCGTGTACACCGAAGCCGCGCAGCGAGTAGCCGCCGAAGGTGATCCGGCGGAAGTTGGGGCTCAGCTCCTGGACTGCCGTGACCTGGACATCGAACGCCAGCGTCATCGGTTCGGTGGCCGGTGCGGATATCACGGAGGCGGCCGCGCGGGCCGGGCTGTTGTTGACTGCGCTCATGGGACCAGCTCCAGGGTTGTGGGTACGGTATGCGGGGACTCGGCATGGTGGCGGCCGAGGGGAATGATCAGCGGGGTTCCGGACACCGGGTCCGGGACCACGCGGGATTCGAGTCCGAATACGTCGCGGATCAGCTCCTCAGTGACCACCTCGAGGGAGGTGCCCTCGGCCACGATCCGTCCGGCTTTCATGGCGATGACGTGGTCCGCGTAGCGGGCGGCGAGGTTGAGGTCGTGCAGCACGATCGCCACCGTGGTGCCCCGACGGCGGTTCAGGTCGGTAATGAGGTCCAGCACTTCCACTTGGTGGGCGAGGTCAAGGTACGTGGTGGGCTCATCCAGCAGCAGCACCTCGGTTTCCTGTGCCAGGGCCATCGCAATCCACACCCGCTGGCGCTGCCCGCCGGAAAGCTCATCGACGTTCCGCGCCACGAGCTCCAGCGTCTCCGTGGCGGTGAGCGCATCCTGCACGGCCCGCTCGTCGTCCGCCGACCAGGATCGGAAGAAGCCCTGGTGCGGGTAGCGGCCGCGGCCCACGAGGTCCCTCACCGTGATCCCGTCCGGTGCCGTCGGGTGCTGCGGGAGCAGGCCGAGGGTCCGGGCGACCTCGCGCGCGGGGCGGCTGTGGATGTCCTTCCCGTCGAGGGTGACCATGCCGGAGGCGGGCTTGAGCAGCCTGGACAGGCCGCGGAGGAGGGTGGATTTCCCGCAGGCGTTGGCGCCGACAATCATGGTCACCCGGCCCGCCGGGATGCCGGCGGACAGCCCCTCGATGATGGTGCGCTGACCGTACTTGAGCGTCAGGGCTGAGGCGTGCAGAGCGGCCATCTCAGGCATCCTTTCGGTTGGACGTGACGAGGAGCCACAACAGGAAGGGCGCGCCGAGCGCACCCGTGACCACACCGACCGGCAGGACGGTGCCGACCAGCAGCAGCGGGGCAATGTTCGCGGCGAAGTAGTCTGCCGCGAGGACGATCAGGGCACCGACGAAGGCCGACGCCGGGAGGCTGGCTTTCCGCGTGAAGCGGCGCGCTATGGGACCGGCCAGGAAGGCAACGAACGCCACGGGGCCGGCCGCGGCGGTGGCGACTGAGGCGAGGGCGACGGCGGTGGCCACCAGGCCGAGCCCGGCAGGACCCACGCGGATGCCGAGCCCTGCGGCGGCGTCGTCGCCGAGCTCCAGGATCCGGAGCGGTCCGGCCAGGACAACGACGGCGGGCACCAGGACCAGCAGTGAGAGGCCCAGCACGCCGGCACGGTCCCACGTGGCGGAGTTGAGCGAACCATTCAGCCAGATCAGGGCCTCGGCCGCGGTGCGGATGTCGGTGCGGGTCATGAGGAAATTGACCACGGCGTTCAGCGCGGCGGCGATGCCGATGCCGGCCAGGATGAGGCGGCTGCCGGCGGCGTTGCCGCGGTTGCCGCCGCCGGATCCGAGGGAACCGCTCCTGGAAATTCCGTAGATTGCTGCCGCGACCCCCAGTGCCCCGCAGAGCGCGGCTCCGGAAACGGCCGCGCCCGATGCCCCGAAGATGACGATCGCGGTGACGGCGGCGGCGCTGGCCCCGTAGCTGATGCCGATGACGTCGGGGCTCGCCAGCGGGTTGCGCAGCATGGTCTGGAACACGCCTCCGGACAGTCCGAAGGCAATGCCGATCAAGGTTCCGATGACGGCCCGCGGCAGTTTGTTTTCCATCACGATGAAGCTGGCGCCAGGGATCTTCGGGCCGCCAGTGAAGTGTGCCGCCAGAATCCTGAAGAAGTCTGGAACGGTCACGGTGTAGCTGCCCAGCAGCACTCCCGCGGCAAAGAGGGCCACCACGGCGAGGGCCAGGGCGGCGGTGCGGACTGGCAGAGTCCGGCGCAGGGCTGGCCCCGGCAGGGAGGCGCGAGCGGACACTAGGGGCCCGGTTTCTGCGGATTTCGGGGCCTCAAGTGCCCGCTCGCGCTCAGCGGTGGAGAGGTCGGGGGTGCTCACAGCCCGGCCCCCTTCCCGCGCCGGACCAGCCACACGAACACCGGGGCACCGACGAGGGCCGTCATGATCCCGGCCGGGACCTCGCCGGGGAGCAGGATGACGCGGCCGGCCACGTCGGCCGCCAGCAGCAGAGCCGGGGCAAGAATCATCGACAGTGGCAGGATCCAGCGGTAGTCCGGGCCGGCCAGGAAGCGGACGGCGTGCGGAACCACCAGGCCGACGAAGCCGATGGGGCCCGCGAGCGCCGTGGCCGAGCCGCACAGCAGGACCACGCCCAGGGCGGTGATGCCCCGGACCACCCCCACGCGCTGGCCCAGGCCGCGGGCAATATCGTCGCCGAGGGCAAGGCTGTTCAGGATCCGGCCGGTGCCAAGCACAACCACCGCACCAAGCGCGAGGAACGGCAGCCCGGGCAGGACGACGGACCAGTCACGGCCCGCGATCCCGCCGACCTGCCAGAACCGGAACCGGTCCAGGGTGTCCTGGCTGGAGACCAGGATGACGTTCATCAGCGAATACAGGCCGGCGCTCAGGGCCGCGCCCGCCAGGGCGAGTTTGACCGGCGTCGCGCCTTCCCGGCCCATGGACGCAATCAGATACACCACGACGGCGGCCGCCGCGGCGCCGATGAACGCGAACCAGATGTACCCGGTCAGGGATGAGACGCCGAAGACGTAGATCCCGGTGACCACGGCCAGGGCGGCGCCGGCGTTGACGCCGATGATGCCGGGGTCCGCGAGCGGGTTGCGGGCGACGCCCTGCATGGCGGCACCCGCGAGACCCAGGGCTCCGCCTGCCAACAGGCCCAGGACAGTGCGCGGGATCCGCGCGTGGATGACGGCGTGGTTGCCGTCGGCGGGGTCGAACTGTGTCAGCGCCTGCCAGACAGTGCCCAGGGGAACCCCCCGGGCACCGACCGTCAGCGACGCTGCGCAGACCAGGACAAGTACGACGACGGCGGCCAGCAGCCAGGCGGCCTGCTTTCCGGCCTCCCTTTTCTGCGCGCGAACGGGCAGTTGCGGCCCCATTTCGGGCGTTTTCAGGGCCTCAAGTGCCCGTTCGCGCGGGGTGAGGCGGGCCGAAAGTGCGCTGAGGGCACTGCCGGCGGGCGCCGTCGTCGTACTTTTCGTCATGGAAGCGTACTTACTTCACCGCGGCTGTGACGTTATCCGCTGCGTTCGCCAGCTGCGGCAGGAACGTGTCCAGCGACCACGGCAGGCTCAGGGGCGAGGAAGCGGAGATGGACAGGGTCAGCGTGTTGTCCGAGTCGGCGACCAGGGCGCCGTTCTTGATGGCCGGGATCTGGCCGAGCAGCGGGTCGGCCTTGATGGACCCGGTGGTGGCCGCGTCCGGGACCCAGGTGACGAAGACGTCCGAGTTGAGCTCGTTGGCCTTTTCAGCGGACCACGGGATGAAAAATTCCTTGGAGCCCTTCGAGTTGTCCTCCACAACGGACGCCAGCTTCATGCCGATTTCGGTGAGGAAGCGCGGACGGTTGTCGTTTGCGGTGTAGACGTTGACGCCGTCGCTCTTGTCCGGTTCCAGGTTGCCGTAGATGAAGGATTTGCCGGCGATCTGCGGGTATTTGGAGACCCTGTCCTTGATGGCGGCCTCGGTGTCGGAGACCAGCTTGGCGGCTTCGGCTTCCTTGCCCAGGACCTTACCGATGATGGCGGTGGACTCCTGCCAGGGCGTGCCGTAGGCCAGCTCCGGGTGCGCCACGACGGGTGCGATTTCGCTGAGCTTCTTGTAGTCCTCTTCGGTCAGGCCGGAGTAGGCGCCCAGGATGACCTCCGGGTTCAGCTTGGCGATCTCGGTGAAGTTGATGCCGTCAGCCTCGGAGAACTGGACCGGGGCCTTGTCCGTGCCGAAGCCGGCGCCGAGCTTTTCCAGCGCGGCGTCCTTCCACGGCGTGGAACCTTTGTCGTTGCCGCCCCATTCATTCTTGGGGACGCCCACGGGAACCACTCCGAGGGCGATGGCGACGTCGTCGTTGACCCAGGAAACAGTGACAACGCGCTTGGGCTGTTCCTTGATGGTGGTCTCACCGAAGACGTGCTTGACGGTGACCGGGAACTGCGAGCTGGATGACGTGCTGGCGGCCGAGGAGCCCGCGGAGGCGGAGCCGGCGGGGCCCGTGGAGCAGGCGGTCAGGGAGAGTGCGGCTGCGGCGAGGACGGCCGTTGCCTTGCCGGCTGTCTTGAGCAGGGCGCGGCGGGACGGGCCGGCGGTCAGGCCGCGGCGGCCTGCGCCCGGGCCGGAGAAGAGGAGGGAAGTCACGGAACTCCTTAGGTGAGTGATGCAAACCTAAGTAAGGCTAGCCTATCCTACGGCTAATTAAGCAAGGTTAGCGTAACGTAATTGTCTCCATCGCACTCCCGAAGGGGATTCCCGGCCCCAGCAGTGGGCAGCCACACAGCGCCAGGTGTTGATTTCAGGGGGTGAACGATGGTTCACTCGAAGGAGTAAACGAGCGTTCACCACCCCGGAACCGCCGTCGCGCAGCAGGAGGCTCCCGCCCATGACACAAAACAGCACCCGATCCCTGTCCCCGGGAGCCATCACCGCCGTGCTGGCCCTCAGCGGAACCCTTGTCGCCCTGATGCAGACTCTCGTCGTGCCGCTGCTGCCGGACTTCCCCCGGATCCTCGACGTCACCTCCGACGACGCCTCATGGCTGGTCACCGCTACCCTGCTGTCCAGCGCGGTGGCCACACCGATCGTTTCCCGCAGTGCCGACATGTACGGCAAACGGAAAATGATGGTGGTGTGCCTTGCCATCATGGTGGCCGGCTCCGTCATCGCCGCGGTGGGCGGCTCCTTCCTGTGGCTGATCATCGGACGGGCCCTGCAGGGCTTCTCAGCGGCCCTGATCCCCGTTGGCATCAGCATCATGCGTGACGAGCTGCCGAAGGAAAAAATGGGATCGGCCGTGGCACTGATGAGCGCCACACTGGGGATCGGCAGCGCCATGGGCCTGCCGCTGGCCGGGCTGCTGTACGAAAGCCTCGGCTGGGAATCGATCTTCTGGGTGTCCGCCGGCGCGGGCGCCCTGCTGCTCCTGGCCGTGGTGCTGGTGGTGCCGGAGTCCCGCGTGCGTACGCCGGGCCGGTTCGACTACCTCGGCGCGGTGGTGCTCTCGGCCGCCCTGGCGTCACTGCTCCTGGCCATTTCCAAGGGAGGCTCGTGGGGCTGGGGATCGGAGCCTGTGCTGCTGCTGTTCTGTGCCGCCGCATTGCTCCTCGCGGCGTGGGTTCCCTATGAACTCAAGATCGGCCAGCCGATGGTGGACCTGCGCACATCCGCCCGCCGCCCCGTGCTCCTCACCAACCTGGCCTCGCTGCTGATCGGCTTTGCCATGTTCGCCAATATGCTCCTCACCACCCAGCAACTCCAACTGCCTGCCTCCACCGGCTACGGGTTCCAGCTGAGCGTCGTCACCGCGGGCCTCTGCATGGTCCCGTCCGGGCTGGCCATGGTGCTATTCGCACCGGTCTCAGGCGGCATCATCAGACGCTTCGGCGGACAAACAGCCCTCATCGCCGGTGCCGCCGTCATGATCGCGGGATACGTGGGGCGCGTCTTCTTCTGGGACTCAGTCGTCTCCGTAATCATCGGCTCCACCGTCGTCAGCATCGGCACAGCCATTGCGTACGCCGCAATGCCCACGCTGATTATGGGAGCCGTACCGATCACGGAAACGGCGTCGGCCAACGGGCTCAACAGCCTCGTGCGCTCCATTGGAACCTCGACGTCGAGTGCCGCCGTCGCCGCCGTCCTCACGTCAGTGACGCTGACTGCTGGAGCTGTCCGCCTTCCGTCCTTCGAAGCGTTCAGGGACGTGTTCTGGATGGCGGCCCTGGCCTCGACGGCATCCATCGCCGCGGCCGTCTTTATTCCCCGCGCCGCGGCCACCCCCAAAGCCGCAGCCCCGGCCACGGCCGCGCATGAACTCGTGGTCCAGGGCCGCGTCCTGACGGCGGCACACCGCCCCGCGACTCCCGCCGTCGTGACTGTGCTGCAGACCACGGGCGAGCCGGTGGACTGGAGCAGGGTGGACAGTGACGGCAACTACTCGGTGGCGCTGCCCGGCGCGGGCAAGTATCTGATGGTGGCCAACGCCGCCGGCTGGGCGCCCATGGCGGAAGTGTTCGACTTCGACGGCCGTACTCTTCAGCAGAACTTCCACCTGGACAACCGGCTGGAGCTCGACGGCGTGGCCAGCGTCGGGGGGACACCGGTCCCCGGCGCGGTGGTCACCCTGCTCCAGGCCACCGGCGAACACCTCGCCACCACGCTTGCCGACGCGGCGGGCAGGTATGTGTTGCCCCTTCCCGTGGCGGGGCGCTACATCGTGACTATGCTTCATCCCGTGACACATCAAGCCGCGGCCCGCAAGCTCGCCGTCGATAACCGCTCCCTTGCGGCCGATCTCGACGCCGACCCCCTCCGCGCGGAGCCGGTGCACGCGTGAGCAGCCCGAGCCATGCCGCCATCCTCGACGCCGCCGGCCGGCTCTTCGGCGAGCGCGGATACCGTGCCGTGACGGTGCGTGACATTGCCGCCGACGCCGGAGTGTCTGCCGCCCTGGTGATGAAGCTGTTCGTCTCGAAGGACAAGCTGTTCGCCGCCGCGCAGCCGGACGAATCGCTGCTGACGGACCTGGACGTCCCGGCGTCGGAACTCGGCAGCGCCCTGGTGTTCCGTGTCCTGATGCGGCGGGAACGCGGGATGCAGGAGCCCTGGGCCATGATTCCGTTCACCATCCAGGACTCACCGGATCCCGACGCCGCCCGGGGAGAAACGCGCGAACGGTACCTGGCCAGCATTGCGGGCCTGGTCGGGGACTCAACGCCGGACCGCAGGTTCGCCTCGACAGTGATCGCCCTGATGACGGGATTCGGCGAAACCGTCCGGGCGCTCGGGCTGTTCGACGGCTGGGACTTCGACGAGCTCGTGGCGTACTACGGGGCGATCGTCCAGGCCCAGATCGACGCGTGCCAGGCCGCACGGCCCTGACCGCCCCTGGATTCGGCTCCCCCTCAGCTCCCGCAACCCAAACGCCGACGCCTCCTCACATCAGGTGAGGGACCGTCCGGGGTGGTCACCGGAGCACGATGTCCACGGGATTGGCCTCGGATCGCCATAGACCCTCGCCGCCCGGGCGCGGCCCGATCACCGGAGCCGTGAGCACACCGGAACGGTTGGTCCGCTTGTCCCGCAGGATCTCGGTGACCGATCCGAGGTGCCGGGAAAGGTCGATCACGTTCTCCGGGGCGGCCAGGAGCAGCTGGAAGCCGAACTCGTGCAGCGCCTTGATGCCGGCGCCGGCGAATTCCTCCGACGCCAGCACGAAGGCCTCGTCCATCATCACGGTCCCGTACGTTGTGAACCCCTGCTCGGCGATCCCCAGCTGGTAGCTGAGGGCCGCGGCCATGATGAACGCGGTGAAGCGCTGCCGCTCGCCGCCGGACATGGAGCCGGTGTCCGCGTGCATAAACACATCTGTTCGTTTGCCGCCGCGCGGGCCCTGCACTTCCCGGTGCTCCTTGCACTGGATGAACAGGTGACCGCGCACATCAAGCACCTCGGCCCGCCAGCGCCGGTCCTCCGGGGTCTGCGAACCGAGCCGCTTCACGAGTGTTTCGAGCGACTTGTACCGGTTGGTGAGCTCGGCGTCGTCGTCCGTCTCCGAGCCGGGCGACGTCCCGGCGCCCCTCACCGGCCGCGCGTGCCGGACCTTGAGCGCGTTCTGGATGGCGTCCTTGAACTGCCTGGCCGTGGCCGGCAGGGTCTGCTTGATGTCAAGTTCCAGGAAGCTGCCCTCGTGGAAGTTCACCCCGGACAGGATGCCGTTCAGCGGAAGGATGCGGCTGGTGATGGACCGGCGCTCCTCGTCCAGCAGGTGCAGCAGCGTGCTGAAGGATTCGTGGGTGCGCTGGTTGAAGAACTGCCGGAACTCGGCCTCCTGCGCGGGCAGGCCGTCGCTGACAATGGCGTGGTAGCGGCCCTCGAACTCTCCCGCGGCCCCGATCGAGGTGCCGTGGTCCGCGGAGATGGCCGTGCCCCATTCGCGCACGAATCCCTCGAAGATGCGGGTGAGCCGCTCCGAGGTGGCCTGCCCGCGGGATTCGGCCGCGTGCAGTTCGGCGAGCAGCCTGGTCCGGACCTGGTTGGCCAGGTTGTCCAGCTCGTGGATCTCCACGACGTCGCCGAACCCAGCGAAGTACGGTTCCAGCGCGACGGCGGTGGCGTCCGACGGCGGCGACTGCGCCACGCGCGTGCGCGCCGCGTCCAGCAGCGAGTCAGCCGCCGTCAGCTGCTGGTCCAGCGCCTTGTATTCGCTCTGCAGGACGGCCGCGGCCTCTGTACTGGACTGGTGCTTCTGCCGTGCTGCCTCGATGTTGGCACGCAGCGGTTCGAGGTCCGCCTGCGCAGCGAGGGCGTCCTTGAGCCGCTGCTCGATTTTCGCGAGCTCAGCGCCGGCGACGGCCGCCGAGACCTGCTCCCACGGGCGGTGGTCTTCGGCAATCCGGCGCAGCGCGTCGAGCTGCCGGGTCATGCCCTGGTGCGATTCTTCCCGGCTCCGCGCCAGTTCGGCGGCCTTGGCGAGCTCCTGCTGGAGGTCCTCGACCTGGGCTGCGACGAGCTCCAGCTTGGAGGCGTTGTCGAAGCCGAGGACGTAGTCCTGCCGGCCGGTGAAGCGGTCGTCCTTTTCCACGGTGTGGCGGTTGCGCTTGACCACCCCGCCCAGGCTCAGGCCCTTGTCCAGCCGGGCGAGCTCGTCAGGGTCCTCGACGCAGGGGTAGGCAAAGTCGAGGGCGATCCGTTCGCGGATCCACTCGCCGGCTTCCCCGGCCGGTCCGGCGGTGAGGATGTCCAGCTTCCCCAGCAGGTCGCCGTCGGCCGCGTTCTCCAGGGCCAGCGCCCCGCCGGCGAGCGGCTTGGAGACATCCACGGCGCGAAGTGCGCCCCGGACGGTGTTGTCGTTGAGGTAGCGGGTGACGGCGGCGAAGTGCTCGCCCGGGACCAGAAGCGTGGTGGCGAGGTTCCGCAGCGCGCGCTCGGCAGCCGGCCGCCACTGTTCCTGCCCGTCGGCGAGGTCGATCAGCTCGCCGCCGAATGGCATCCGCTCCTCGGGAATGCCGGTGGCGGCCGCGATGGCGCTCCGGTTTTCGATGCTCGACGGCGGCAGCAGGGACTTGCGCGTCTTCAGCGAGACGAGCTCCTGCTGGGCCGCGGCGAGTTCGCGTTTCCTGGTGGCGTGGCCGTCGAAGGCCTCGAAGCGCAGCTCCTTGAGCGCCTCCGAGTCGTCCTTCAGCTCGGCCGAGCGTGCGGCCGCGTGCTCGTGGGCCTGCTCCCAGCCGGCCGCCGTCCACTGAAGTTCCAGTCCGGCGTCGGACAGCGCCTTGCGGGCCGATTCCTCCACTTGCTGGCGGAGCTTGAGCCCCACCCGGGCGTTCTCAAGCGACTGCTCGATCGCCGAGATCGCGTTGCCGCCCTGGTTGTTGTAGTCCGCCTCGAGCTGGCGCAGCTCCTTGGCCAGGCCGTCGCGGACCCCGCGTTCGGCGCCGAGCTCCTTGGCCTTCGCCTGCGCGAGGTCCTTGAACCGGGCAAGCGTTGCCTCGTGCACCGTGACGGCCAGCTGCTGCTTGTAGGCCTCGAATTCCTCCCCGGCGAGGTCCCGGAGCCGGTTCGCGTCGAGCAGGGACTGGGCGTATTCCTTGTTCAGGCCCGGGACCGGTGCCAGCTGGTCGCGCTGCTGCCGGACATCCTCGAGGCGCTGCCGGATGGACATCAGGTTGCTGAATTCCTCGACGACGTCGTCCGCCGCCGCCAGCGTGGCCGGGGCATCCAGCACCTGGTCGCGGAAGAAGGTGTTGACGCTGCCGCCCAGGCCCTTGCCGGCCTGAATCACGCGGAGCAGCGGGAGTGCCTGGTCCGAGTTGATGCCCAGCAGGCGCCGGAAGCGCTCGGCGAACGCCTTGTGGACGTCGAAGATCTGGGCGTCCGGGAAGATGGCGTCCAGGGCCGCCTTCGTGAAGCGCTTCCCGGCAATGCCCTCGATCGCGGCCAGGTCCAGCGGCGTGTTGTCGATCATGTAAAAACGCCCGACGCTGGACTCCGTGCCGTTCTTGGGCAGGTCAAACAGCGCCGACACCGTCACTTTCGTTCCGGCGGCGTTATCGAACGTCAGCGCGACGGCGGACCAGGTGGCGCCGGGGCGCTGGAAGGCACTCGCCGAACCCTCGCCGACGGCCTTGTCGCCCACCTTGCCGCGCATGTAGGTGAACGTGGTCCGCTTGTCCTCGACCGCGCCGCCGGCGCGCTGGGCCGCGGCCTCGTTGGAGCGCGGCCGGGCGTCGAAGACCCGCAGCATCGCGTCGAAAAGCGTGGACTTGCCGACGCCGGAATTGCCGGTCAGCAGGGTGCCGTTGCGGTCCACGTGCATGGTGTGGGCGCCGTGGAATGTGCCCCAGTTGACCACCTGCACGAGTGCCAGGCGCATCTGGCCGGGGTTGGTGAGCTCGCCCATCGGCAGCATGGTTGCGATGCTCACTTGGCTGCCTCCGCTTCGGTGGTTGCGTCGGTCGTGGTTGCCTTTGACTCCGCAGCCGATGCCGCCCCCGCCCCTTCGCCGGACAGCAACCGTCCTTCGGACGATGCTGCCGGCTCCGACAGGCCCGATGCCACTCCCTGGGCGGCATCGGCTGCTTCGTCGTTGTTAAGGTCACCATCACCGTTAAGGTCACCATCACCGTCGTCGTCAGTGTCGTCCGCGTTCCCGGTGGTGTCGCCGTCGAGCTCCAACAGCGGCTCTGTGCCTGACGGGTCGGTGGCGGCGGCCATCAGGGCTTCGATTTGGGCGGGGATGTCGCCGATGTTTTCGAAGGGGAGGGCCAGCGGGAGGGCGTTGGAGATGGTGTAGACCTCGTCCAGGCCGGTGGTGAGGAGGAGCTGGCGGGCCAGGAGCTTGGTGACGGCGCGGTTGACGACGTCGGAATCGCGCAGCGCGTCCTGCTGGCCGGAGGGCTGGTAGTGGGCCACGAGCTCGGCGATTTCCTCGCGCGTGATCGTGGGGTCGGTCTGGGCTGTGACGTGGCGGTCCAGGAGCAGGCGCAGGCGCAGCAGGACGATGGTTTCCACCCGGCTGAGGGCGCGCTGCTGGCGCAGGATGCTGGAGCGGGTGCTGCCGCCGATCGCCTCGGGGTCCACGGGCCGCAGGACTGCCACCTTGCGTTCGTGGTCCAACTGCAGGGTCAGGAAGAGCTCGGACAGGCGGCTGCGCAGGATCAGCTGGTTGTCCAGCAGCGTGGTCCACAGCTTTTCGTCCCGGCCGCCGTCGATGTACGGGCCTTTGAGGAGTTTCACGAGGGCCTGGCGGACCTTCATCGGGAGCACGCCGGTGTCCCCCGGGAAGAGCGCGGCGCCGTCCACGAAGGTGTCCCGCGGGGTGACCGTGAACGGGTCGGCGTGGACGTGCTGGGCAGGCTCCGCACCATGTGCTTCTTGGGAAAGTTCAGTCATCTTCAATCCTTCTTGAGCGTGACCACTGGCAGGTACGCGGTGCGCGTGGAGCCGTCGATCTGTTCGAAGTCGAGGGTGTTCCAGGCTCCGCGGTCGAAGCCGGCGCCCTCGTGGAGGGCGTGGGAAAGCAGGGCGCGGATGGAGTTGATGTGCTGTTCCCCGGCCGGCAGCTGGGACCAGGCCTCCGCCAGCGTTGACGCCCCCGCGACGGCGGCCCGGATGGCCTGGGGTTTCGCCTTGCCCGTCCGCGGCGAGCGCACCCGGTCCGAGTCGCTGAACGCGATGGGATCGGCAAGCTTCGGCGGCGCGGCGAACTCGTCCGGGTCAAAGAGCTTGACCATGGACAGGGACTCGAAACCGGCGTTGAACAGCACCGGGCCACGGACCAGTCCGGGACGTTCGCGCTCGTACGGCAGGGTGCGGATGGCCTGCTCGGCCTCACGGAGCACCTTCCGGAGCCGGACCGACTGGCGGAAATCGTCGCTCTGGACGTAGGTGTTGAGGCTCTCGCTGAGCTTGCCGTAAATCCGCTGGATCTGGCTGTGCTGGGTGCGGAGTTCCGCCACGAGGTTCTTCAGGGTCTCGCGTTCCTCGTGGCTGAGATCATCGGCGAACTGCCGGCTGAGCACCTCGCCGATCGCGAAACGGAAGCGCAACTGCTGCTGGGGATCCTCCAGGAACGCCGTGAAGGAGCGGAACGTCCTGCCCTCGGGACTCTGCCGGAGCCGTTTGTCCGCTTCCAGCACCTGGGCCATCGTGGCGCCCTTGCTGAGCGACTCCTCGATGATCTGGTTGCGGAGCTCCCCCACCAGCTCCTCGATCCGGTCACGCATCTTCTTGTAGTCGGCGGGCAGGCTGGCGGCGAGGTCCAGGATGTTGCCCGCGGCCTCCACGGCCTCGTCGTCGTCGAGCAGGCCGTCGAAGTCGCCGGAGCTGATGTCCTCGATCAGCTGGCGGCGTTCGCCGATCTCCTCCTCGAGGGACTCCAGCCGCGCGCTCTGGTCCGGATTCGTCTCATTGGCGAGCTTTTCGACGTCGCCCAGCAGCGTCCCGAGCCGGGAACCGTTCAGGGTGGAGCGTTCGCTGGAGAGGCTGTCCAGGAACGCGAGGACGCGGGCCGCGGGTTCGGTGACCTCGTAGACGATCTGGCCGGACTGGTTGCGCCGGGTCAGGAAGTTCTTCCGGGTCCACTCATCAGCATATTTTTTTCCGGAGGGCGCACCGTTGGAGCTGCCGCTCTGTTGATCTCCCGTACCGGGAGCCTGGCGGCGGAGTTGCTCAAGGAAGGCGTCGACGTCGGCGTGGAACTGCTCCAGCGGGAGCTGCGGCCGGGTGCGGGTGAAGGAGGCCTGCAGCACGGCGATCACCCATGGTGCGGAGCGGGTGAGTGCCCAGGCCGGTCCCTTGGTGAGCAGTTCGAGGTCCCGGAGGCGGGCGCTGATGGCGTCGGCCGAGGACACGGCGGAGCGGGACACGCATTCTCCTTCAGCTGCCTTAGGGGTCTTGGTGGGCAGCGGATACGAAAAACTGCCAGCTACAAGGTTAACGCAGGCCTTCGCTTTGCATTCATCGTTGTCTGCTGTCCGGTTCAGGAGCACACTATTTACACCACATGAGAGGAGACAGTCATGCGTAAGAAAACGTTGCTGATCACCGGGGTGGCGGCGGCCGCCGTGGTGCTGGGCGGGGCGACGGTGGCGGTCGCGGCAGCTAGCACGCCGGCCGGCCCTGCGGGCAGTTCGATCCGCGTGCAGAACCTCATCGGCCCCGAGCGGGACGACGATTCGGACAACGGTCCAGCGCTGAGCGCTGCCGACTGGGACAAGGCCGCGAACGCCGCACTCGCCAAGGTCGGCCAGGGCCGGGTGAGCGAAGTGGAACGCGAAAACGAGGGCGGCTCTGCCTACGAGGTGGAGGTGCGCCTGGACAACGGTTCCGAGGTCGAAGTCCAGGTCGGTGCGGATTTCCAGGTCCTGAACCAAAGCGCCCCCGAAGCCGACGACGACTGACCGGTTCCGCGGGCCACAAGTCACGGGCCGTGAGGCTTCCGCAACCGCTCCGTGACCTACGCCCCGGTAGCATTTCGATCCCATATCAAGAGTCCCGGCTCGCCCCGAGGACTCTGGTTGACCGCGTCTCCTGCACCCTACGCTCAGCGTACTGATTCAGCCGAAGCGATGGTGCAGGAGGAAGAATGCAGTTCGACCTAAGCGCAGTGGAAACGGGAACCATGGTGTTCATCGGGACTCTCGTTTTTGCCCTGGTGATCACACTCTTCATGATGACGGCGGCCTTCACCGCCCTGGTACTGGTGGGCGTCGGACGCCTCGCCTGGCTGGTCGCGGCAAATATCCTGCTGGGACTGGTCCACGGCCTCAACCACGCGTGGGACCGGCTGGTCCACCACGCCTCCACGGTGGAGCTGCCCGGTGATCTCGCCGGTGACTTCGCGACTGACTTTATGGGCCAGCCGGCCCCTAGCACGGGCACTTACCCGCGGGTAGTATTGCGGGACAGCTGAAGGGTCCTCCACCCACGGCGGATCCAGCGCTCAAGCCGGTCACCCGGTTAGAGGAGATGCCCGATGAGCTCCGCCGTCGAAAATCCAGCCACTGAAAATCCCTCAACCGACGGTCCCGCGGCGGACGGCCCGGTCCCGCCGGGCGCCATCGGCCCGGAGGCCACGGAGGCCGATGCGCGGGCCATCACCGAGGCAGCCCGCGAGACGAGCTGGGACAGGCCCAGTTTCGCCAAGGGGCTGTATCTCGGCAGCTTCGACCTGAGCCTGATCCACCCGTGGCCGGAAGCCCCCGCGGACGACGTCGAACGCGGCGAAGCGTTCATGGCCCGCCTGACCGCCTACTGCCGGACGATGTCCGGGCGCACCATCGAGCGCCACGCGCTGATCCCGGACGAGTACCTCAGGGGCCTCGCGGAGCTGGGCGTTTTCGGGATGAAGATCCCCCGCGACTACGGCGGTCTGGGCCTCTCCCTCGTCTACTACGGCCGGGCGCTGGCCCTGCTGGGCTCGGTCCATCCCAGCCTGGGCGCCCTGCTCTCAGCCCACCAGTCCATCGGCGTCCCCGAACCGGTCAAGGTATTCGGCACCCCGGAACAGAAGCAGGAGTACCTGCCCCGCTGTGCCGCCGGCGCCATCACCGCGTTCCTCCTCACCGAGCCCGACGTCGGCAGCGACCCGGCCCGGATGGGCAGCACCGCCGTCCCCTCGGATGACGGGGAGTCGTATGTCCTGGACGGCGTGAAGCTCTGGACCACCAACGGAGTGATTGCCGAACTCGTCGTCGTCATGGCGCTCGTCCCGGCCCGCACCGATGCTGACGGCACGGTCCACAAGGGCGGGATCAGCGCCTTCGTGGTGGAGATGGACTCGCCCGGCATCACAGTGGAAAACCGCAACGCCTTCATGGGGCTGCGCGGCATCGAAAACGGCGTGACCCGCTTCCACCAGGTCAGAGTGCCGGCGGCCAACCGGCTGGGGCAGGAGGGCCAGGGCCTGAAGATCGCGCTCACCACCTTGAATACCGGCAGGCTCGCTCTTCCTGCGCTCTGCGTAGCCTCCGGGCGGTGGAGCCTGAAGATAGCCCGCGAATGGTCCAATGCCCGCACCCAGTGGGGCCGGCCGGTAGGCAAGCATGAGGCCGTGGGCAAGAAAATCGCCTTCATCGCCGCCAGCGCCTTCGCCCTGGACGCCGTGTTCGAGCTGACTGCCGAGCTGGCCGACGCCGGACAGAAGGACGTCCGGATCGAGGCGGCCCTCGCCAAGCTGTGGTCCACGGAGATCAGCTGCCGGATCGCCGACGAGCTGGTCCAGATCCGCGGCGGCCGCGGTTTCGAGACGGCGGACTCACTTGAGGCCCGCGGCGAGCGCGCCGTGCCGGCCGAACAGCAGCTGCGTGACCTCCGGATCAACCGGATCTTTGAGGGGTCCTCGGAAATCATGAAACTGCTGATCGCACGGGAGGCCGTGGACGCGCATCTGGCGGCGGCGGGGGACCTCGCCTCGGAGGATGCCAGCCTGTCGGACAAGGCGAAGGCCGCAGTCGGGGCTTCCGGTTTCTACGCCAAGTGGCTGCCCAAGCTCGTCGCCGGCGCCGGGATGGACCCGCGTTCCTACAGCGACTTCGGCCGGCTTGCGAAGCAGCTGCGCTTCGTTGAGCGGTCCTCCCGTCGGCTGGCCCGCCAGACCTTCTACGGGATGGGCCGCTGGCAGGCCAAGCTTGAGCACAAGCAGGCGTTCCTGGGCCGGATCGTGGATATCGGGGCCGAGCTGTTCGCGATGGCTGCCTGCTGCGCGCGCGCGGAGATGCTGCTGCGTACCGCGCCGGAGCGGGGCGCGTCAGCTTTCGAGCTCGCCGAGGCGTACTGCGAGCAGGCCCGTGTCCGGGTGGACGAATACTTCGACCAGCTGTGGAGGAACACGGACGACGGCGACCACGTGCTTTCCCGCAAGGTGCTGGACGGCGACTACGTGTGGCTTGAGGCCGGCGTGCTGGACCAGTCCGAGGGCACCGGACCGTGGATTGCCGACGCCAGCCCGCGGGCCTCGGTGAAGGAGAACCTGCACCGGAACTACCGCTGAACCGGGCTTCGGACGCCCCGCTGCCACCACAGTTGAATAGTAAGCACCCTTGCTAACCGGCTATTCAGCGTGGTTAGGTGGACATGAGACCTCCACCCCGGTCTCCGCCTTGCGGCGCCGGTTCAAACCATGAATCCGGGTCAGTCAGTGAAAGCGAGCAATCCTCATGAGCAGCACAGTAGGCCCCGAAAATCGATCTCCCCGTCGCAGCGAGGACGGGACGCCCTCCCAAGACGCCCGGATTCACGACGCACGCGAGGCCGCCCGGCACGACGCAGTACGCAAGGACGCCGTCAGCAGCGAGCCCATCCGGGATGAGCCCACCCGCAACGGCCGGACTGACGACACCCGGGCCTTCCCCACAGCCCCGGCGTCCGGCGCGGCAACATCCCGGATGGACACTCCCGTCCACGGCGAGAAGCCCATGCCCTCTGGCCAGACCCACGACACCCGAACAGACGCGATCCGCGACGAGGTACCCACCCGCGAGACCGTGGTGGCCCGTGAGAGGGAGCAGTTTGGCGGCATCCAAATCGGCTCGGCGTTCTTCGGCTGGCTTGCCGCTACCGGTACCGCCGTGCTGCTGACAGCACTGGTCGCCGCGGCAGGAACCGCCGTCGGACTCGCCACGAACACCAGTGTCAACGAAGCGGTCAGCGGCGGCAACGAGACCGTGGGACTCATCGGTGTCATTGTGCTGCTCGTGATCCTGTTCGTGGCCTACTACTGCGGCGGGTACGTGGCCGGGCGGATGGCGCGCTTCAATGGCGCTAAGCAGGGCTTCATGGTGTGGGTCTGGGCCATCATCGCCGCAGTCGTGGTGGCAATCCTGGGCCTCGTAGCCGGCCAGAAATACAATATCCTGGCCAATCTGAACAGCTTCCCGCGGATCCCGGTCAACGAAGGCCAGCTCAGCACCATGAGCATCATCGCCGCCGTGGTGATTGCTGCGGTTGCCCTGCTCGGCGCCGTGCTGGGCGGCCTTGCCGGAATGCGCTTCCACCGCAAGGTGGACCGCGCCGGCTTCACGCCGGTGGAAACTGTCGAGGACCGCTAGGCCGGCGGCATCGCGAAGCGTCCGGATCCTGCCGGACGCCGTCGCGTCAGGCTGCCCAGAGGGCGTCCAGGTAGTACCAGCGGCGATCCACCCGCAGGAAACGGCTCGTTTCGTGATGGACGCCGCGTTCGCCGTCGTGCCGGAAGTGGGCCTTGAACTCGACGGTCCCCTCGCTGTCCAGCGGGCCTCCCCGGCTGGTGGAGACGATGTCCAGGCGGCGCCACCGCATCTCCGGATCCAGTTCCAGCCCGGCCGGCCGGGTATCGGGATGCCAGGTCCGCAGTAGGTACGCGGCGTCCAGAACCACAAAGGCGCTGTAGCGGGAGCGCATGAGCTGTTCCGCCGTCGGCGCCTCAGCCTCCCCGCGGTGGAAACGGCCGCAGCAATCGCTGTACTGCTCCCCCGAAAGGCACGGGCAGTTCCCTTCAAAGGTGCTGCGGCGCCGGTGGGCGTCCGGCCCGGGAGTGGTGGAAGCAGGGCGCGTCACGGGGTGTCCTTCCGGCAGGCCGGACGACGCCGGCGGGGGCTTGTTCCGACTATAGACGCAGGTCTCCGGGGCCGGTCCGTGCCCCGGACGGTAACAGCTTTGAAACGTCTTGGCGGACAACGGTGATCCCTGCGTGTCCGGGGAAAAAAGTCCGTATGGTTAGGAGGTGCTGTTGCCCGCCACGAACTTTACGGCGGGGACGACGCTGCAGGCCAGATTGGAGAGGTGAAGTGGAAGATCCGACAACCATCGCCATAAACCTGACCTTCCTCGGGACCCTCGGCGTGGCGTTCGTCATGTTCCTCGGCCTCTTCGTCGTATTCGTCGCCACGCTGGTGTTTGCCGGCGTCGGGCGGCTGACGGTCTTCATCGTCATGGCCATCGCAGGCGTCCTGGCCAGGCCCGCCGGAGCGCGCACCAAGGCCACCCAGCCCGGACTGCCCGCTAACCCGGCCAGCCTCGCGAACCCGGCACGTCCCGCGAGCGCCAGGCAGCCCACGTCTTTCGCGAAGTCTTCCAAACTTCCCAAGCCGGCCCGGTCCGCCCGGAAGGAAGCCCCGCAGTTGTCGCCGGAGTGGGCCGCCGCCGTCGCGCGGGCGGATGCACGCGCCGCCGCGAGGTCCAAGGCCGCAGTAGCCCCGGCCGTCAAGGTCTCCGTCCGCGACCTTCCCAGTCCCACGGCTCCGGCGCGGGACATCACGAAAGTAGCTCCGCTCGTGGAATCGGCCACGGACCGGAATGGCGAGCTCAACTCCGTCGCGCGGGCCTTCAAGAAGCCGCCGATGCCCGTCGCGAAGTCCCTGCTGGACACCGGCTCGCTCGTTTCCTTGCGCGGGCGGCCACCGCTAGGAACAGACAAGCGCGCCCCGCAGGCCCAGGAGCGCAAAGCCGGCTGAGCCCTTACCCCGGGCTGGCAAGTCCGATACGGTGAAACCCATGGAATTCAGATACCTCGGGGCCAGCGGCTTCAAGATTTCGGAAATCACCTTCGGCAACTGGCTCACGCACGGCTCCCAGGTGGAGAACGACGTCGCCACCCAGTGCGTCCGGGCAGCGCTCGACGCCGGTATCAGCACCTTTGACACAGCGGACGTTTACGCGAACACGGCTGCGGAGACCGTGCTGGGCAAGGCCCTCAAGGACGAGCGGCGGCAGTCGCTGGAAATCTTCACCAAGGTATTCGGCCCCACCGGCCCCAAAGGCCACAACGATCTTGGCCTGTCCCGCAAGCACATCATGGAGTCCATCGACGGCTCGCTGACCAGGCTCCAGACGGACTACGTGGACCTGTACCAGGCCCACCGCTACGACTACGAGACCCCGCTCGAAGAGACCATGCAGGCCTTCGCGGACATCGTGCGGCAGGGCAAGGCGCTCTACATCGGCGTCAGCGAGTGGACGGCCAGCCAGATCCGGGACGGCCACGCCCTGGCCAAGGACCTCGGATTCCAACTGATTTCCAACCAGCCGCAGTATTCGATGCTCTGGCGGGTCATTGAGGCCGATGTGATCCCCGCCTCCGAGGAACTGGGCGTCTCCCAGATCGTCTGGTCTCCGATGGCGCAGGGCGTGCTGAGCGGGAAGTACCACCCGGGCAAGCCGGCGCCGGAGGGTAGCCGCGCCACGGATGCCAAGGGCGGCTCCAAGATGATCGAGCGCTGGATGTCCGACGAGGTCCTCAGCGGCGTGCAGCAGCTCAAGCCGATTGCCGAGCAGGCCGGGCTCACCATGGCCCAGCTGAGCATCGCCTGGGTGCTGCAGAACAAGAACGTGGCGTCCGCGATCATGGGCGCCTCCCGGCCGGAGCAGATCGAGAAGAACGTGGCGGCCGCCGGTGTGAAGCTGGATCCGGTCATCATGGATAAGATCGACGCCGCCATCGGCTCATTGGCGGAGCGCGACCCCGCGCAGACCAAGTCGCCCGCCTCGCGGGAGGCCTAGGCCATGGCATCTGCTCCTGAACTCGCCGTCACCGGTTCCACCGGGTACCTGGGCGGGCTGGTGGCCCACGAGCTGGCCGACGCCGGCAGCCCGCAGCGGCTGCTGGTGCGCGACGCCGGCCGGGCACCGGAGCTGGAGGGCGCCGTTCCGGTGGTCTTCACCTACGCGGATTCGATGCTCGCAAAGGCGGCCCTCGAAGGGGTGAAGACGCTCTTCATGGTCTCCGCAGCCGAAGCCGAGGACCGGCTGCAGCAGCACCACACGTTTGTAGACGCGGCGGCCGCCGCCGGCGTGCAGCATATCGTCTACACCTCGTTCTTCGGGGCGGCGCCCGACTCAATCTTCACCCTGGGCCGGGACCACTACGCCACGGAGGAGCGGATCAAGGCCTCCGGAATGGACTACACCTTCCTGCGGGACAATTTCTATCTCGACTTCCTGCCGCTGCTGGCCGGGGAAGACGGCGTCATCCGCGGACCCGCCGGGGACGGCGTGATGGCCGCCGTCGCGCGTGCCGACATCGCCCGTTCCGCCGTTACCGTGCTCCGGGACCCGGCCCTGCATGTGGGCAGGACCTACGACCTCACCGGGCCTGAGGACATCTCGCTGGCTACGGCCGCTGAAGTCCTGACCGCAGGAACCGGCCGCACCATCACCTTCCAGAACGAAACGCTCGTGGAGGCCTACGCCTCACGGGCGCCCTACGGCGCGCCGCCGTGGCAGGTGGACGCCTGGGTGAGCACCTACACCGCGATCGCCGCGGGTGAGCTCGCCGGCCCGACGTCGGCGGTGCACGAACTCACCGGCCGCGAACCGCTGGGCCTGGCCCAGTTCCTGGCCGAGTCACACACGCTCTAGGCACGCCACGGCGGCGGCCCGCGGCGGCCCGCCCCGCGGCGCGCCGGCTGGCCCAGTATTGACGGCATCCGGGCTCCGGCGTAGACCTTAAGGCAGATGACACCGGCCAAAACCGGGCTGGTCCGGAGCAGAATCGCAGCACGCCATGCCGAAGCAGATGTCCAGACACTCCTCCATCCTGAAGACCCCTCGCCGCCAGGCCCAGAAGCTCACGCCGCATCCCGGCGAACCGAGCCACGGGCCGCTGACGGCTGAGGAGCTCCAACTCGCCGTGCGGAACCATTCGATGCCACTCGAGGCGCTGCGGAATGACACCACACCGGCCGGGCTGCACTACCTGCTGAACCACTTCGACATCCCGTTCATCGACGCGGACCACTGGCACCTGCGGATCGGCGGCGCCGTACAGCGGGCGTTCGAACTGAGCCTCAGGGCGCTCCGCCGGGCACCGAGCATCACTGTCCCGGTGACCCTGGAATGCGCCGGCAACGGGCGCTCCCTGCTGCGGCCCCGTCCGCTCAGCCAGCCCTGGGTGCTGGAGGCGGTCGGCACCGCCACCTGGACCGGCGTCCCGCTGGCCTACCTGCTGACCCAGGCGGGCGTGGAGGACGACGCCGTGGAGGTCGTGTTCACCGGCGCGGACACCGGATTCCAGGGCGGCGTCCGCCAGCAGTTCGCCCGCAGCCTGCCGATCGCCGAGGCCCTCCGGCCCGACGTCGTACTGGCCTACGGGATGAACGGCACCGCGCTGCCGCCGCAGCACGGGTACCCGCTCCGGCTGGTGGTCCCGGGCTGGTACGGCATGGCGAGCGTCAAGTGGCTGACCTCGATCAAGGTGGTGACCAAGCCTTTCGACGGGTTCCAGCAGCAGGTCGCGTACCGTTACCAGCAGGACGCGGACGACGCCGGTACCCCGGTCACGTGGATCAAGGTCCGCTCGCTGATGGTCCCGCCGGGGGTACCGGACTTCTTCACGCGGAGCCGGATCCTGCCCGCCGGACCGGTAATGCTGACCGGCCGGGCCTGGTCCGGGCAGGGCGCCGTGCAGCGCGTCGAGGTGGGGATCGACGGCAAGTGGGCACCGGCCCAGCTGGAGCACCCCGCCGCTCCCTTCGCTTGGTGCGCCTGGTCGATGCCGTGGGTGGCTGACGCGGGCGAACACGAGCTGTCCTGCCGCGCCACGGATGCCAGCGGTGCGACGCAGCCGCTGGAGCAGGTGTGGGACTACCAGGGGATGGGCAACAACGCGGTGCAGCGGATCCAGGTGAGCGTCGAGTAGCTGTTCCCTGCTGAACCTCTTCCTTTCCATGCTCGCCGGGCTGCAGGGTGCCATCCTGCTCATCGCCGCCAAGCGCCAGGATGCGATTGCCGCCGCGATGGCGCAGCACGACTACGACACGGACCTGCAGTCCAAGGCCGGGAGGCCCCGGGCGGTGACAAGCCGCGCTAGTAGTCCACGATCGCGCCGGCGGAGATATTGACCGTGGCGTCGGTGATGGCCCCGGCTTTGTCCGAGGCGACGAAGCACGCCACGCTCCCGACGTCGGCCAGGGTGGCGGTGCGGTTCAGGTGGGCGGCCTTGGCGATCTCCGCCACGATCTCCTCACGCCCCTCGGCCTGCCAGGGAATCGTCTCGATAATGCCGCCGGAGACCATCGTGACCACCCGGATGCCGTGCCTTCCCAGCTCAAGGGCCCATTGCCGGCGCAGGCCCTCCATCGCGTCCAGGGCCACCTTGAAGCCCCCCAGTCCGGGCAGGGTCTGCGGCCCGGAGCCGCCGAACATCAGCACGACGCCGGAGCCCTGCTTGATCATGTGCGCGGCCGCGGCACGGGTGGTGAGGAAATGCGTGCGCGTGGCCAGGGTCACCGGCTGGGTGAAGTCGTCCACGTCAATCTCCATCAGCGGCTCCTGGATGTCGCCAAAAGAGATGACGTTGAAGGAGATATCGATCCGCCTGCTCTTCTTGGCCACCCGGGCGACAAACGCGTCGACCTGCTCTTCGTTGAGGGCGTCGACGACGGCGGTCTCCGCCTTGCCACCGTCCTGGTGGATGTCCCGGGCGACTTTTTCCAGCGGCGGTTCGGTGCGCCCGGCGAGGTGAACAAAGGCGCCCTCTGCCGCGAAGGCCCGGGCCACGGCCCCTCCGATGGCGCCGCCCGCACCATAGATCAGGGCGGTCTTGCCCAGCAGCAAACCGTTTCCCGGCACCTGGACGTTCTGCATGGTCGCCTGCCTCCTGCTGCGGAGTGGTAAATTCCCTCAACTATGTTCTCGCCGGGGCGCGGTGGCAAGGGGCAGGAGACGCTAGGGCCGGGGCGGGGTTCCGGGCCCGGGTTCAGGCCCAGGTTCGGGTTCAGGCGAGCCGTCCGGTTCCACGTGACCGCCCGTTCCCTCATGGTCCTCCGGGCCGGCGGACGCCGCTGGCCCGGCGGGAGGCCCGGCGTAGGGAAGCGCCTGGGCATCCGCCGGATCCACTGGACCCATGTCCAGCTGGAACGGCGGGTATTCGTCCCGCATCAGGGCCGCGTAGGTGACCACACGGTAGATCCAGCGGTTCAGTCCCAGCAGTAGGTCAAACAGGCCGCGCGAGTATTGCCCCGTGAAGAGCAGGATGACGCCGGCGATGAACACCAGCAGCCCAAGGAGCGAAATACCAACACCCTGCTGCACCGAGTCGCCGTCGCGCACCACCCACGTCCGTGCCGTTCCCGTCAGCACGCCGATGATGAGCAGATGCGGAATGGCCAGCAGCCAGGACTTCACCAGCACCAGGCCCCGGGACAGCCCCTCGGGATAGTCGACGTCGAAGTCCGCCGGGTAGTCCGTGCGGGCGAGGGTGAACGGCGGGTAGCGGTCCGTGCCCAGCGCGCCGTAGGCGTAGTAGGACACCCGCCAGTTCCAGCGGATGACGCCGACGCTGAAGTTGAACAGCGAGCGCGGATAGCGGCCGGTGAAGAGGATGGCGAACCACGCCGCGATGGTGACCACGATGAAGGCGAACCAGAGGAAGAACAGGAGGATGAAATGCGGGATGGCCAGGAACCATTTCACCAGCCACAGCCAGCGGGACAGATTGGGGTCCAGGTAGGCGTTGAGTCGTGCCGGATACACCACCGGGCCGGCGCCGGCCGGGGCACCCGCCGGATAGGGCTGGGCTGGATAGGGTTGCCCCGCGGGTGGCGGCATCCCGGAACCCTGCGCCCGATATCCCTGGGTCCGGTACGCCTGCTGTTGCCCATGGCCCTGCGCCCCGTAGGGCTGCCGGGGATGGCCCGGGCCGGACGGCGGCGGTCCGGCGCGTCCCAGTCCCGCTGCGCCGGCCACGATCAGCGGCACGCCGACGGCGAGGAGCACAATCCCGCCGATCAGCAGACCGAGGAAGATCGGCCAGAGCAGGTCGGAGCGGGCGCCGGCGCGAAGGTCAACGGCCACCGGTGTGCTGGCGTCTGCATTCATGATGACGACGGCCCAGTTCCCGGACCGCAGGTTCCATTGGAGCTCTTGGGCCCCCAGCCCGGTGGCCGATGCTGTCCAGAAACTTTGATCGGCCGGCCGCGGCGGGGTCTTGGCGCCGGGAACGTCGCGGTACTGCGCGCGGAAGGGGGAGAATCTGACCTCGATGAACTCGGTGTGCTTTACGTCGGCCAGATAGGCCGCCACATCGGCCTGCGGGGCGATCCCGATGAAGATCGCCTTAGCCGCATCGGCCGCGGAGCCCCGGATCATGATGCTGCCCGGCACGTTTACAGGACCCGCCTCGGGGAAGCGGCCGTCCGTCATGACGTCGAGGCGTGGAGAAGTGAGGGCGTACGAATCGGCAGCGTAACGTTCCGAGGGCGTACTGAAGAACCCGTTGTCGCGCTGCTGGTAGTTGGCCCACCCCGCGGCGCCGGCACCGGCCAGCAGCCCCAGGCCCAGGAGTGCGCTGAGCGTGCCCAGCACGAGCATGACAATCCGGCCTGGTCGCATGACCGCCGTCCTTTCACAAGTTCCTTTTCAGGACTCCCGGTTCAGCCTGGACGCTGTCTCACCCACCCGCAGACGTCAGGAGGGCCCGCGCCCAGGCCGTGGCCTTCCCAATCTCGCCGCTGCGCAGGGGTCCCTCGGTGCCCTTGACATAGAAAGGCATGGGTTCGGAAACGATCTCGGCGCCGCCCGAGCGGAGGGCATGGGTCATCTTCTTCGCGGCATCCCCGTGGATGAACATCCGCACGCGGGTGTCGAACGCGGCCGCTTTGACCCCCTTGAGCGGGCCGTTCCCGAGGGCCGAGAGCAGCTCGGTGATTTTCGGCGTCGGACGCCAACCGTTAATGGGACTGCCGACCACCAGGAGGTCCCCCGCGGCGAGCACGCCGGGATTGAAATCCCCCACCGGGACTGCCGTGGCCTGCAGCCCGTCGAGTGCGTCCGTGATCGCCTCGGCTACCGACTTCGTGTTCCCGTAGGCGGAATCGTAGACAACATGGGCTTTCATGCGATCTCGTTGGTTCTGATGATGCTTGGGGGGTCCACGATCCGCAGGCGGCAGGGCGTCACTGAGGCATCGATTCCGGAGGACAGCAGGGACAGCCGTGCGCGTTCACGGAGTTCCTCGATGGCGTCGGCTGTCACCCGTGCGTGGGCAAGATCGATCACGATTTCGTGGTCGGGCAATTTGGTGCTGACCCGGCGGCAGACGACATACAGGGCCCGGATGTTGGCGGCCGACACGACACCATGGACCTCGATCCGGGACGTCTCCAAGTTGTCGTCGATCCGGACTGTCACTTTCAGCCGGGGAGTCCTGGCGTGGGCGTCCATTAGCCCGCCAGTGCGCAGATGAGAGCGGTCTTGGATCTCGAGTGGTTTTCTTTGTACATTCATGGCCGTGGTCTCCTGCTATTTCCTGCCGACGCGGGAAAGTGCGAAGCGCCATTTCCTTCCCCAAGGTTCCAGCGAGACCGGTACTGCGTTACAAAAGGCGGTTCATCCCCAATGGCCGTGCAGGAACCGCCCCAAATCCAGCATGCGGTGTGCTTGCGACCCGGGTAAGGGGCGAAAGTCCCTTGTCCGGCGGCGTGCGGTCGGGGCGCTGCGGCGAGTCCGGATTGGTGCTGGGCGTTCCGGCGCCTAGCCTGTTTCCTATGCCTGAGACGCCTGCCGATGCCGTGACCGACCTCGTTCTTGCCGCCGTGCGGTTCCCCGGCGAATCGGCGCTGCGCGATGTCCACGTGCTGGAAGGTTTGGTTTCGAGGATCGCTCCGGCCGGGGAGCTGCCCCGTGTCCCCGGATCCCGCGTGCTGGACCTGGACGGACGGTACGTCATCCCGGGGCTCTGGGATGAGCATGTCCACATGACCCAGTGGGCCCTCGCCACCAACCGGATTGACCTGTCCGGCGCCGCCTCGGCCCGCGAGGCGGCCGACGTCGTCCGGTCGTATGTCGCGGACCACGGCCCTACAGAAGGCAACAGCGACGCCGGCGGCGGCCTGGCCGTGGTGGGCGTCGGCTTCCGGGACGCCGTCTGGGGCGATGTTCCCAGCCTGGACCTGCTCGACGGCGTCACCCGCGG
Source organism: Arthrobacter sp. UYCu723 (assembly GCF_054059215.1). Classification (NCBI taxonomy): domain Bacteria; kingdom Bacillati; phylum Actinomycetota; class Actinomycetes; order Micrococcales; family Micrococcaceae; genus Arthrobacter; species Arthrobacter sp. UYCu723. The sequence continues at coordinate 1,951,149 of NZ_JBSSBW010000001.1, read as the reverse complement.
CCGGCCGACCGCCCTGCTCAGCCACGATCTGCACTGCGTCTGGCTCAACAGCGCGGCGGCTAAACGCTTTAACGTGCCGGTGGACGAGTCCGGGCTGCTCCGCGAGGGGCCGGCCTTTGAACTGACCCGCGAGCTGGGCCGACTGCCCGACACAGTGGTGGATGCCTGGGTCCGGGAATCCGCGCAGGCAGCGGCCGCGCGCGGCATCGTGGGGATCGTCGATTTCGAGATGACGTGGAACCCGGATGTGTGGCTGCGGCGGGTGGCGGGCGGCTTCGGCTCCTTCCGGGTGGACGCCGGCATCTACCCGCAGGACCTGGACCGCGCCGTTGCAGAAGGCCTACGCACCGGGCAGGTGCTCGACGGCGGGGCGGGACTGCTGCGGGTGGGCCCGCTCAAGGTGCTGATCGACGGCTCGCTGAACACCCGTACGGCGTACTGCGTGGACCCGTATCCGCACGGCGGCCGCGGCCTGCTCACGGTGAGTGAGGCGGAGCTGCTGGACTTGCTGGTCCGCGCCCGGGAGTCCGGCTTTGTTCCGGCGGTCCACGCGATCGGCGCCAACGAGGTGGCCCTGAACGCGTTCGCTGCCGCCGGGGTCCGCGGAAGGATTGAGCATGCCCAGTTTGTCCGCAGCCAGGACTTCGTCCGCTTCGGCGAGCTGGGCCTGACCGCGAGCGTCCAGCCCGCCCACGCCCTGGATGACCGTGACGCCGCCGATTCGAACTGGGCAGGCCGCACCGACAGGGTCTTCCCGCTGCGGTCCCTGCTGGCTGCCGGCGCCACGCTGGCGCTCGGTTCCGATGCCCCGGTGGCGCCGCTGGAGCCCTGGCTTGCCATGTCCGCGGCCACCACGCGGGCGCGCCAGGACGGGCGCGGGCCCTGGCATCCCGAGCAGGCCCTCACCCGGCCGGAAGCCCTGACCGCCTCAACCCGCGGGCGGGGAAGAATCATGCTTGGTGACCCGGCTGATCTCGCGGTGCTCGACGGCGACCCGCTGGAGGTGTCCGATGCGGTGTTCGCGGCGATGCCGGTGGCCGCGACGCTCGTGGCGGGGCGGTTCACGCACGGCAGCGGTATCTAGCTCTAGCGGCCCTTTGGCGGTTAGTTCCCCTTGACGCGGGCCTGGACCAGGTTCGCGAACGGGGGGCGGCCGAACTCCTCCCGGAAATCGGCGTGGTACCCGGCCTCGGCCGGGTTGAGCTCCGCTGCGGGAAGTTCCTTCCACGCGATGATCAGCGATCCTGCACTGGCGAGCTGCCAGATCAGCCGGCCGTCCCAGTGCCCCGGCGGCTTGCCCTTGCCGAAGTCGACGAACTCCTGGATCTGCCGGCGGAGCCCGCGGTTGCCCTTACTGCCGGGGCCGGCCTTCCCGACGTAGAGGACGTCGGCGTTGTCGACCCATTCGGCAGCGAGCGCCGTTACCTGCAGGGACGGGTCCTTCTTCTTGAAGGTCCCCGCCGTGCTCTTGGCCAGGAACCGCGGCTCATAACCTTCGGGCCGCAGCACCGCGAAGATCCCGGGCTTCTGCGGGATCCGGTTGATTTCGAGGTCCGCCAGCGTCCTGAAGCCGGTGAACCCGTCCCGTTTCAGTGACTGTCTGTTGATCGGCATGGGTTCCTTGGATCGGGGCGCGGGGCGTTTCCTAGAAGCTTACGGATACGCAGGTTCGGTGGCCGCTTTAATGTCGGTGGTCCCGGAGACACTTTAAGTGTGGACGGCGAGCAGGGGCCCAAAGTGGCTTCGAAAGCAGCGGTTGGTGCGGCGGTTACGGAGATGATCCGTAACCTGGCTGACGCACGGCCGGCCGCGGACGGTGCCGGGATGATTGACCAGCTCCGTAAACTCGAGGATTTGAAGTCCGCTGCGGCCGCGCTGCAGGCCCGGATCGCCGTCGCCTTTGATGTGCGGCAGCGCCGTGACCAGGCCCGCGCGGGCGTGCCGGCCGAGCAGCTGGGCGCTGGCATCGCGGCGCAGATCGCCCTCGCCCGCCGGGAATCACCAGCCAGGGGCAGCCGGCTCCTGGGTCTGGCCAAGGCGCTCGTCACCGAGATGCCGCATACCCTCGCCGGGCTGGAGACCGGCCAGCTCAATGAATGGCGGGCCACACTGCTCGTGAAGGAAACCGCCTGCCTGTCCGCGGCCGACCGCTGCGCCGTCGACGAGGAGCTGGCGCCCGACGCCGGGACGTTCAGTGGAGCAGGCGACCGTGCGGTTGTTTTCGCGGCCCGGTCCGCCGCCTACCGACTGGATCCGCGGTCCGTTGCGGACCGCGCCAGCCACGCCGCCGCCGAGCGCCATGTCAGTCTCCGCCCGGCGCCCGACACCATGTGCTATCTGACTGCTCTCCTCCCAGTCGCCGAGGGCGTGTCCGTCTATGCGGCGCTCACCCGGCACGCCGACGCTTTCCGTTCCGACGGAGACCCCCGCTCGCGAGGCCAGCTCATGGCCGATGCGCTGGTTGAACGCATCACGGGGAAGGCACGTGGAATCAGAGGCATCGAGATCCAGCTCGTTATGACCGACCGCACACTGTTCCAGGGAGACAGCGAACCCGCCCGGCTTCCGGGTTACGGCATCGTCCCCGCCGGGTGGGCCCGGGAGATCCTCGTCGCGGATCAGAACCAGGACCAAGACCAGAACCAGCCCATGAACGTTTGGCTCCGGCGGCTCTACACCGCCCCGGGCACCGGAGACCTCGTCGGGATGGAATCCCGGGCACGGCTCTTCCCGCCCGGGCTGCGCCGCTTTGTCCAGGCCCGGGACCACACCTGCCGTACGCCGTATTGCGACGCCCCGATCAGGCATCTGGACCACATCCTCCCCTGGCGCAGCGGCGGCACGACCACCCACCTCAACGGCGCCGGGCTCTGTGAAGCCTGCAACCACACTAAGGAAGCGCCCGGCTGGAGCGCGCACCCCCGGCCGGGGCCACGGCACACGCTCCAACTAACGACGCCGACCGGGCACAGCTACCAGTCCACAGCCCCGCCGTTACCGGGACCTCCGTCTCCCGAAACAGCAGCGTTCCAGCACCGGCGCGAACTCCGGCACCTCGCCAAGGTGCTCAAGCACGCCAGACCTCGAGCAGCGGCAAGGGCAGCGGCCGCGGCCTGAGACCCTGCTGAATTCGCCGGCCGGCCGGCTACCGCCCGAACCACGACTCGGCCAGTGACGCGTCAGCCTCCAGGGTGTAGTCACCGGCCGAGTGCCCGAGCGCCAGGCGGTAGCTGCCACCGGTGTTATGCCACTGCCCGCGGCCGGTGTCGTAGGATGCCGGCGGCCGCGGATCGACGTTAAGCGAGACGGTCCGTGATTCGCCGGGTTCGAGGTCCACGCGCTCGAAGCCGAGCAGCCGCATCCGGGTCCCCGCAGGATCCTCGAGGAGGTAGAGCTGGGGCACATCGGCCCCGCGTCGCGGCCCCGCATTGGTGACGGTGAACTCGGCACGCACCCCGCCCCGGTCCTGCACTGTCAGGTCCGCATAGTCGAACCGGGTGTAGCTGAGCCCGTGGCGGAAGGGGAACAGGGGTTCCTGCCCGGTCTTCGCGAACCAGCGGTAGCCGACGTCGGATCCCTCGCTCATCGGGACGTCGTCCGGGATGAGCGGAACCCGCAGCTGCCACAGGCGTACAATAAGTTGTACGCAAGGAGGACTCCATGAAAACACTCACGTACTCCCAGTCACGCGCGCATTACAAGGAGACCCTCGACGCGGTCACCGACGACCGCGAGGAGGTCGTTATTACCCGCCCGGGAAAAGAGGACGTCGTCATGGTGTCCCGGTCCGACTACGAATCGCTGCGGGAGACGGCCTACCTGCTCCGCAACCCGGCCAACGCCCGACGCATCTTGGGCTCGATAGAAGAGCTGGAATCCGGCCGTGGTGTGGTGCGGGATCTAGCTGAATGAGGCTTGTCTGGTCCGAGACGTCGTGGGAAGACTACCTTTGGTGGCAATCCCAGGACCGCAAAATCCTTAAACGGATCAACGCACTCATCAAAGACATTGCGCGCAACGGCAATGAAGGAATCGGAAAACCTGAGCCGCTCAAACACGGATTCCACGGCTACTGGTCCCGCCGCATCACCGACGAGCACCGGCTGGTCTACAAGTTCGCCGAGACGCCCGGCGGCGTCGAAATCTTGATTGCGGCCTGCCGCTACCACTACGGAAACTGAGTCGCCGACTCGTGGCTAGGGTGGACTCGTAGCCGGGTGCGCCTTAAACGAAAGGCCTGCAGGTGCCTTCGCGATCTCGCTATGGAGATGGCTCGGACACTTACATGTCCTGAACGACCCAACTAAATCAGATGGCTACCTGCAGGCGCTTTAAGCGTACGCCCGGCGATCGGCCATGACCAGTGGTTGTCTGCCTCTTGGGCCGGCGTCGCGGATCGGCGCCGTCAGCGCCCATCCTGCGACCCAAACCGCCCCTCAAAAAACGCCCTCGCGCCCAAAAGCGTAGAGTGGAACAAGACGCCTGATTCTGGACGCCGAGCGCTGAGGGAGAAATCGTGACGATTGACTGGGACGAAAAAAAGGCCCTGCTGCAGGAACCGAACATCGCCGCCGTAACGCAGCTTTGCGACGAACTGATGGAAAAGAAGCCGGGGTCGGTCGTCCCCTACATCGATCCCGTCCATGACGAGGACGAGTGCCGGATCGTCAGCCTCCACATCGCCCCGGGCAAGGGCACCGAGTCGGGCTTCGTCTCCCACTTCAACGACGACGAGGCTGCCCGCCGCGCCACCTCCATCTACGACGCCGTCGAGCTCGACCCCCGCTACGTGATGCCGTGGAACGCCTACCCCTGGGTCCGCGACCCCGAGCTCCCCTCCGCCCTGAACGTCCAGGAGAAGACGGACGGCCTGCGGCCCTTCCGCCAGTTCCTCAAGATCAACAAGCGCGTCTCGGCCGTCATCGCCCACGGCGCCGACGCCCACGCCTTCCTGACGCTCTTCGAGAAGACCTACCACTCGTCACTGAAGAACCGCGGCGTCAAGATCTACAAGGCCACGGCCCTCGGCGGCCGCGCCTTCGCCGTCTCGGCCGCCAAGCAGGACGAGCTCCTGGCGAAGAACGTCGAGGTCTACAAGGACGCCATGCAGCGGGCAGGCATCCAGCACCTCTAAGGCCGCCGGGCAGACGCCCGACGCCGGCAGTCACCGCCGCCGTCAGCCTCACCCCTCGAGCAGCCTGCGCCGGTGCTTGAGCTCCTTGATCCAGGCCCGGGTGACCATCTCCGGAAACGGCGAGCCGTCGTCGTTGGTTGACGCGAACGCGGTGCCCGCCTCCAGGTCCGCCAGCAGCGGCCCGGACGCCTTCAGTGCGAGCTCCAGCAGCTGCACCGCCGCCCGTTCGATCAGCCCCAGCCCCGTGGCCCAGGCCAGGAAATGCCGGCGCGAGATCCCGGTCCGCTTGCCGTCCAGCGTCAGGGCGAGCGTCTTGTCCCCGTAGACCATCGTGGAGGGGATGTCATACACCGGGGCGATGGACCACTCCCCCGAGGGCTGCTGCACCATGGACACGTTCTTGGCATGCAGGTCCCCGTTCCCGCTCAGCCACGCGAACGCCGCCTGGATGGCCAGGTTCCGCAGTGCCGGAAGCGGCGCCGCACAGTAGTCGGCGAGCCCCCGGGCCACCGTCCCGTACCCCACGTTGTACTTGTCCGCCGGGTACAGCCCCAGCACCTGCGCCCCGTCCTCGACCGCGAGCCGCCGCACCGCATCATGCGCCGCACCCCACCCTTCCACTTCAGAGAGGGGGATCCGGTCGAAGCGCTCCACCAGCAGCCCCGCCCGGCCCGCGACGTCGCGGATCAGCTGCACCCGGCTCAGCGGGATCCGCAGCCTGGCCGCGTAGCGGAACATCACGAACTCGTTCTCCACCACGTGCGGGAACTCGGGCGCGTTGAGCTTAAGAATGAACCGCCGGCCCGCCCGCGCCACCGGCACGGAGATCACCCCGGCGGAGAGCTTGTCCTGCACCCCGGCGAGCGCCACCGGATCGATCAGGCCCGAGTCCCCCAGCAGCGCGTCGAAATCCCCCGGCGTCTTCGGATCAAGCTGCACCGCTTGCTCAGCCGGGTCCAGTTTCTCCCCGTGGCCCACGATCTGCACGTCACCCACCGGGTTCGCGTCGGCCGCGATCAGCAGCGAGAGCTCGTCATCCACACTGGTCTTCACGGACCAGCGCAGCGCGTTCAGCCTCCTGCCCTCCGGCAGCAGCCCGGTGAAATACGGCGGCGCGGCCCCCGCGGCGGAGAGCACCGGTTCTGCGGACAGCGGCAGGGAACTAGCGACGGCGGGGCCGCCCGACGCCAGGTACGCCGGGAGATAGCTGAACCTGGTTCCGCCGCCGTGCCGCTCCAGCCTGGCAGCCAGCACCCCGGCCTTGTAGACGTCCGCGACGCGGTGCCTCATGGCCGGGGCTCCCCGGGCCCTTCGGCAGGTTCGACGGCGGGCGTCTCAATGGCGGGCGTCTTGTAGGGGGGCAGCGTGCCTTCCTTTGGTCCACCTGCCGGAGACCCGCCGGCGAGTGCCCGGGCGGCGGAGCTGGTCCGGGTGGCCAGCTGCAGTTCGAGCCCGAGCGTGCCCAGGAGTGCCAGCAGCGAGTCCAGCTGGACGCTGCGCTTGCCCTGCTCGACGAACCGGACGAACCGTTCGGACACCCCGGCAAGCTCGGCCAGATCGCGCTGGCCTAAACGAAGCGTCGCCCGGCGTGCGCGGACTGCCGCGGCAAGCTGGTTGGAGAACAATTCAGCCAAGGCGCCTCCCTCCGGCGATGCTGCGCCTGCCAGCGACGACATGAGGTACGATCGTGCCGTTTTCACTGAAATTCAAGTCTAGTCCCGCGAACCGCTCCTGTATAAGGCTCATTCCGGTACGAACGTGCCGGAGGTTGCCGTACCAAGTCCCGCGGCCGGCCGTCCTACGTTGACACCGCCCTGTGATCCATGCCATATTTTTAGCGTGAACCTGTCAGACAGCCGGACAGCAGGACAGCCTGCTACCACCTCCCCGCCCCATCAGGGGACCGGCGCGCCCGGCCAGCCGCTGGCCCGCCTGAGCGCTGCCGAAGCAGTCTTTAACGCCCTCCGCGCGGACATCGAATCCGGAAAGGTGGAGGTGGGCGCCAAGCTCAGTTCCGAGACCGCCCTCGCCCAGCGCTACGGTGTGAGCCGCTCGGTAGTCCGCGAGGCATTGCGCTCCTGCAACGCCCTGGGCCTGACCGTCACCATGACGGGCAAGGGAACGTTCGTCGTGGCCCACCAGGTGGCCAAGGACCTCGTCCTGGGCCACTACTCCGCACGGGACCTCACGGAAGCCCGCCCGCACATCGAGGTACCCGCCGCCGGACTCGCCGCGCAGCGCCGCACGCCCGAGGAACTGGAGACCCTCCGGGCCATTGTGGCTGCCATGTCTGCGGAAGACGATCCCGAAGCATGGGTCAGCCTCGACTCCAGCTTCCACGCAGCCATCGCCCGGGCCAGCGGCAACAAGGTCTTCGAAAATGTGGTGGCCGATATCCGCGAAGCTCTGGCCCATCAGTCAGAAACCCTCAACATGGTGGCCGACCGTCAGTTCGCATCGGACCATGAACACCAGCGCATCCTGCAGGCCATCGAAGCCGGCAACGCCGCCGAGGCCCGCGCCGCCATGAGCGAACACCTCCACGCCGTAGGCGTGGCCCTCGATTCCATCCTCACCCAGTAACCGCCAGCACCCAGTCAACATCTCAAGGACTCCATGCCCTTCCCTGCCTTAGCCGAAAACGCCGCCGCCCTGGAGCTCAACAGCCTCCCGCGGCACGTTCCCCTGGCCGCCCAGATCCGCGACGGGCTCGCTGAAAGCATCCACTACGGCTCGCTGATCGCCACCGCCGCGGAAGCCACCGGCACCCGCACCCTGTTCTCCGCGGGCGATCCCTTGGTGCCCTTCTACCCGCGCTCCGCGCTCAAGCCGCTGCAGGCCGTGGCCATGGTCCGGGCCGGACTGGACCTGCCCGCCGACCTCCTGGCCCTCACCGCCGCCAGCCATTCCGGCGCGGCCATGCACCGCGGCGGCGCCGCCCGGATCCTGGAGATCCACGGCCTCACGGCGGCAGACCTCGAAAACAGCACCGACCTCCCCTACGGCGTCAGCGAGCGCGAAGAATGGCTCCGCCGCGGCGGCGTGCCCACGCAGCTGGCCCAGAACTGCTCCGGAAAGCACGCCTCCATGGCCGCCACGTGCGTCATCAACGGCTGGCCCGTGCAGGGGTACCAGGATCCCGGGCACCCCCTGCAGAAGCTCGTGGCCGGCACCGTCAGTGACCTCACCGGCGAAGTCCCTTCCCGCACCAGCACCGACGGTTGCGGCACGCCGCTCTTTGCCCTGACCCTCCGCGGGATGGCCCGGGCGTTCGGCCGGCTGGCCTCGGCGGAAGTGCACAACCACGCTGCCCCCACCGAAAGCCCGGAAGCCGCCGTCGCGCACGCCATGCGCCGGCACCCGGAAATGGTGGCCGGTGAGGGCCGCGACGTCACTGAGCTGATGCGGCTGGCGCCCGGAATCCTTGCCAAGGACGGCTTCGAAGGCGTCCAGCTGGTGGGTCTTCCGGACGGCCGCGGCGTCGCTGTGAAGATTTCCGACGGCGGAGACCGCGCCCGCATGCCCGTCACCGTCCGCGTCCTGGAGGCGCTCGGCGTCGACACCGCGCCGCTGGAGGGCATCGCCACCGGCACCGCCCTGGGCGGAGGCCGCCCGGTGGGCGAGCTAACGGCCACCGATTTCCTCTTCCCAGCCTCCCCTGACACTGCGACCCAAACCGACGCCGACGAAGCTCTTTGAGGACACCCATGACTGCCGCCGCTGCCAGCTCCGCCTTCCGCTCCGAACACGACCTCCTGGGCGACCGCGACGTCCCCGCCGGCGCCTACTGGGGTGTCCACACGCTCCGCGCCGTGGAAAACTTCCCCATCACCGGCCAGCCGCTGTCCACCAACTTGTACCTGGTCCGGGGACTGGCAGCCGTGAAGCTGGCAGCCGCCCGCACCAACCGCGAGCTCGGGCTCCTTGACGCCGAACGCGCCGACGCAATCGAGCGCGCCTGCCAGGACATCCTGAACGGCAAGCTCAGCGAGCAGTTCGTGGTTGACGTCATCCAGGGCGGCGCCGGGACGTCGTCGAACATGAACGCGAACGAGGTCATCGCGAACCGGGCGCTGGAAGTCCTGGGCCGCCCCAAGGGCGACTACGCCCGCCTGCACCCAAACGACCACGTCAACCTCAGCCAGTCCACCAACGACGTCTACCCGACGGCCGTGAAGCTGGGCACCATTTTCGCCGCCCGGGAACTGCTGGAGGCCCTCACCGAACTCGAAGAGGCCTTCGCCGCCAAGGCCGTGGAGTTCCGCACCGTCGTGAAGATGGGGCGCACCCAGCTGCAGGACGCCGTCCCCATGACCCTGGGCCAGGAATTCGGCAGCTACGCCGTGACCATCGGCGAGGACCGGCTGCGGCTGGCCGAGGCGGACCTGCTGATCCACGAGATCAACCTCGGCGCCACGGCGATCGGCACCGGGCTGAACGCCCCCGCCGGCTACGCCGAGGCGGCCTGCCGGCACCTGGCCGAGATCACCGGCCTGCCCCTGGTCACGGCCGTGGACCTCATCGAGGCCACCCAGGACGTGGGCGCGTTCGTGCACCTCTCCGGTGTGCTCAAGCGCGTGGCCGTGAAGCTGTCCAAGATCTGCAACGACCTCCGGCTGCTCTCCTCCGGCCCGCGGGCCGGCTTCGGCGAAATCAACCTGCCCGCCGTGCAGTCCGGCTCCTCCATCATGCCCGGCAAGATCAACCCGGTGATCCCGGAGGTGGTCAGCCAGGTGGCCTACGAGGTCATCGGCAACGACGTCACCATCACCATGGCCGCCGAAGCCGGGCAGCTCCAGCTCAACGCCTTCGAACCGATCATCGTCCACAGCCTTCACAAGAGCATCTCCCACCTGGAAGCAGCCTGCCGCACCCTGACGGTACGTTGCGTCCGGGGCATCACCGCCAACACGGAACGCCTCCGGCTCACGGTGGAACAGTCAATCGGCCTGGTCACAGCGCTGAACCCCCACCTTGGCTACGCCACCGCAACCGCCATCGCCCAGGAAGCCCTCGCCACCGGCAAGGGCGTTGCAGAGCTGGTGCTCGAACACGGCCTCCTCACGGCCGAGCAGCTCGAAGACCTCCTCAGCCCGCAGCGCCTCGCCAACCTGAGCAAATAGACAAAGGACTCCCATGACCCAGCCACAAGCGGCCGCCACACAGACGCCGGCCATTACCGACCACACCGTTCCGGTGCATGCCCACGCCTCCGAAGCCACCCTCCACGTCGAGGATGAGGGCTACCACAAGGGCCTCAAACCCCGCCAGGTCCAGATGATCGCCATCGGCGGTGCCATCGGCACCGGGCTCTTCATGGGTGCCGGCGGCCGGCTGGCCACGGCCGGCCCCGCCCTGGTCATCAGTTACGCTGTATGCGGCTTCTTCGCGTTCATGATCCTCCGCGCCCTCGGCGAACTGGTGATGCACCGGCCCTCATCGGGTTCGTTCGTCTCCTACGCCCGCGAATTCTTCGGCGAGAAGGCGGCCTTCGTCACCGGCTGGCTGTACTGGCTGAACTGGGCCATGACCGCGATCGTGGACATCACCGCCGTCGCGCTTTACATGAACTTCTTCAAGAAATACTGGGCTCCCATCGCGGATGTGCCGCAGTGGACCTGGGCGCTGGCCGCCCTGGTCCTGGTGCTCGGCCTGAACCTGATCTCCGTGAAGGTGTTCGGCGAACTCGAGTTCTGGTTCGCGCTCATCAAGGTGGTTGCCCTGGTGACCTTCCTGCTGGTCGGCATCTACTTCGTCGTCTTCGGTACTCCCGTGGACGGCCAGCAGGTGGGCTTCAGCCTGATCGCGGACAACGGCGGCATGTTCCCCAACGGCCTCCTGCCCGCGATCGTGGTCATGCAGGGCGTGGTGTTCGCCTACGCCTCGATCGAACTGATCGGCACGGCCGCCGGCGAAACCGAAAACCCGGAAAAGATCATGCCCAAGGCCATCAACACGGTCATTGTCCGAATCGCGGTGTTTTATGTCGGTTCCTTGGTACTGCTCTCGCTCCTGCTCCCGTACACGTCCTACAAAGCAGGCGAAAGCCCGTTCGTCACGTTCTTCGGCTCCATCGGGGTGGAGGGTGTGGACGCCATCATGAACCTGGTGGTCCTCACGGCGGCGCTGTCCTCCCTCAACGCCGGCCTCTACTCCACCGGCCGCATCATGCGCTCCATGTCGGTCACCGGCTCGGCCCCCAAGTTCGCCGCCCGCATGAACAAGGCCGGCGTGCCCTACGGCGGCATCGCCCTCACCGCGGCAGTGGCCGTCCTCGGCGTGGTGCTGAACGCGCTTGTTCCGGCTGAAGCGTTCGAGATCGTGCTGAACGTCGCGTCCCTGGGCATCATCAGCACGTGGGGAATGATCGTACTGTGCCAGATGCAGCTCGCAAAGCTGGCCAAACGCGGCGAACTGCTGCGTCCTGCTTTCCGGATGCCAGGGGCGCCCGTCACCGGCTGGATAACGCTGGCCTTCCTGCTGGCGGTGCTGGTCCTGATGGCCTTCGACTCTCCCGTGGGCACGTGGACCATCGCCTCGCTGGCGGTCATCATCCCGCTGCTGATGCTCGGCTGGCGCCTCTGCCGGGACCGCGTTATGGAACTCGCCGCGGTCCGCGACGGCTTCACCGGCCCCTACCCGTTGGTGGCCAACCGGCCCGTCCGCGGCGCCGGGGACGAGTAGCCTCCCCGGCACAGCATTCCGTAGTGCCCGACGGCGGCACCTCCGGTTCTGATCGCATGGAACCAGGCGGTGCCGCCGTCGGGCGTTTCCAGGCGCACATCCTGTTGGCACAATGGTGGGTACTGGACGCGAATCAGCAAAAGCGGGCGCAGCATCCCTACCGGCACCTTGCAAAGGAAGTATTCCGATGGGCGCGTTCATCGACGGCATCCTGAACGTCAGCCCGGCCGTGGCATACACTCTGGTGGCGTGCCTGGTTTTCGCCGAGGACGCCCTGTTTGTCGGCTTCGTTATTCCCGGCGAGATTGCAGCGGTGCTCGGCGGTGTGATCGCCAGCCGGGGAGAGGTCGAACTGTGGCTCATGATGCTCCTGGTCATTCTCGCAGCGGTGCTTGGTGACACGGTGGGTTATGAGATCGGCAGGCACTTCGGACCGCGGTTGCCGGACCTGAAGATCCTGGACCGGCACCGTGCCAGAGTCACGAACGCCCAGGAATTCCTGCGCCGCCGCGGCGGTCCCGCCGTGTTCCTGGGCCGCTTCGTTGCCGTCTTCCGCGCCGTCATGCCCGGCCTGGCCGGCATCTCACGGATGCACTATCCGCGGTTTCTGGCCTTCAATGCCGCGGGAGGGGCCGTCTGGGGCGCCGGATTTGTCCTTCTCGGATTCCTGTCCGGCCATTCCTACGAGGCCGTCGCCAAGACTGCCGGGCGGGACATCGCAGCCGTGGTGGCTGTTCTCGCCGTCGTGGCCGTGATCATCTGGCGCGTGCGCGCCGCCCGACGGGAACGGCAGTCCACAGAAGGGGCTGATTCTTAGCCGAGGCCGCGCACCAACGTCCCGCGTCATGCAACCCCACCGCAACCTGTCGTGCTCCCGGTTCGCATATGCTCAGCGGACAGGCTCAACTTGGCTCAGCGACGAACCACCCGGGAGACACCACATGACCAACTGGCGGATCAGGGATTTCCATTCGGCCGATCTTGACGGGATCCTGCATCTGTGGGAGTCCCTCAAGGCCAGCAACGTCGAGCCGGTCTACGCGCTTTCCGAGGTGCTCGCCTCCTGCGAAAAGGACCACGCCGTCGTCGCGGTGCAGGGCGATCAGCTGGTGGGCGCCGCCGTCGGACGGGCCGCGCACGACCAGGGCTGGATCGTCTTCCTGGCCACCCTCCCGGAATCCCGCGGCCGCGGGATCGGCACCTCGCTGCTTGCCGCCGTCGAGAACCGGATGGCCCCGCACGGGCTGAACAAGCTCTCCGCGCTGATGCCGGAATCCGAAACCCGGGTGGAGGCGTTCCTGAGCCGCGGTTTCGTCCTGAAGAAGAACCTGCGCTACTTCGAGCGGAAAATCCCGGTCCAGCGCCAGGAACTCGAGCCGCTGAGCCAGCTCGGCGGCCGGATCCTGGCCCGCGACCTCTGGGAAAACGTGGCGGGCATGCGGAACGAGAAGGAACTGCTGGAACGCCGGCTGGTCCTGCCGCTCGCCGAGGCCGACCTCGCCGACGAATACGGCGTGGTGCCGCCGCGCGCCGTCGTCCTCTTCGGCCCGCCCGGCACCGGCAAGACGACGTTCGCGAAGGCGATTGCCTCCCGGCTGGAGTGGCCGTTCGTGGAGGTCTTCCCCTCCCGGCTGGCCTCCGACCCCAAGGGGCTGGCCGGTGCGCTGCGCGAGACGTTCCTGGAGATCGCCGAACTGGAGCACGCCGTCGTGTTCATCGATGAGGTGGAGGAGATCGCCTCCCAGCGTTCCGGTGAACCGCCGTCGCCGCTGCAGGGCGTCACCAACGAGCTGCTCAAGATCATCCCGGCATTCCGCGAACAGCCCGGCCGACTGCTGGTCTGCGCCACCAACTTCATCCGGGCCCTCGACTCCGCGTTCCTGCGCCATGGCCGCTTCGACTACGTCATTCCGATCGGCCTGCCGGACCGCCAGGCCCGCGAGGCCATGTGGCAGCGCTTTATCCCCGCCACCGTGGTGGACGACGTCGACGTCGAGCTTCTGGTGGACCGCACCGAGGGCTTCTCCCCCGCGGACATCGAGTACGCGGCCCGCAGCGCCTCCCAGCGGGCGCTGGAAAAAGCGGTGTACGACGACGGCGGCGCGGCATCCGGGGGCAACGCCTCAGTCCGCGAGGCCGTCCGGAAGGGCCCGTCCACCCAGGACTACCTCGATGCCATCGGGGACACCCGTACCACGGTCAGCGAGGAAGTCCACCAGCAGTTCCTCGAGGACATCGACGACCTGGGCCGGGTGTAGCCGGAAACCGTGATCCTGTTTCTGACGATTGTGAGCGGCCTGGCCTGGACGGTGGTCTACGTCGATGCCATCCGGATCGGATTCAGGGACAAGAGCTACGCGATCCCGGCCGCCGCGCTCGGGCTGAACTTCGCCTGGGAGGCCATCCACGCCACACGCTCCGTCGCGACCGGGATTACCGCCCAAGGGGTCTTCAACATCGCGTGGGGACTGGCCGACGTCGTGATCGTGTACACCTTCCTGAAATTCGGCCGCTCCGAGCTGCCGGCCTGGGTCACGCGGAGGCTGTTCATCGGCTGGGCGCTCCTGCTGGGCCTCGCGTCCTTCGCCGTGCAGCTGCTGTTTGTCGTCGAGTTCGGCTGGGAGGACGCTGCCCGCTACGCGGCCTTCCTGCAGAACCTGCTGATGTCCGGGCTGTTCATCGCCATGTTTGTTGCCCGCGGGGGCTCCCGGGGCCAGACCCTGCTGATCGCCGTGGCCAAGTGGATCGGCACTCTTGCGCCGACCATCGTCTTCGGCTGGTACGGCAACTCGCCGCTGATCCTGGGCGTCGGAATCCTCTGCGGCATCTTCGATCTGGCCTACATCGGCCTCCTGTGGCGGGCACGGTCCGGCCCGCCGGCACGGCCCGTTACGGTGGCCCCGACAGACTACGCCTCCGGGGCGTCGTCATAGGAGAGGTTCTCGTAGTCCGTGTCGTCCGCCTCGTCGAGCCTGTCGTCCAGTTCCTCGAGCAGCCACGGGTTGACCCGGGCCAGGATCTTCCGGGTTTCCTCGACCGGGACTGCGGCGTAAAGCACCGGGCGGGCTTCGTCGTACCGGGTGACCGGCGGCTTCTCCGGCCACTTCTCGGCCAGGGCCTTGACCCGTTCCGGCAGTGAGTTGTGGGCGTTGTCCGCGATTTTGACCAGCGTGGCGTCGTGGTCCTCGGCGATGTACCGGATGCCGGCCTGGTAGTCGTCCGGGTTTTCGTGCAGGCGCATCGTGACGCGCTCGATGATGTCCGCGGCCCGCTCGGAGACGCCCATGTCCAGCAGCGCCTGCCGGGTCATCGGGGTGTCCTCGGCGATGTCGTGCAGGTAACCGGCGATCCGGATGTCGTCGTCGAAATCCGCCAGCGCATCCCCGACGGCCAGCACGTGCTCGCGGTAGGGCCGCTTGAGCTTGTCCTTCTGGCGGTTGTGCGCCACTTCGGCAAGGATTTTCGCCGTCTCCACGGTGAATTTCGGTTGAGCGGACTGCGGTTCAGGGGGGCGTGCTTCCGTGAATTCAAGTTCAGACATGCTCCCAGACTACGGGTCCAGCCTAGCCGGCGCGTGTGTCCAGCCCCGGCCACACCCATGGCTCCCGCGGCAGCGCAGCAGGGTCGAAGACGGCGAGCGCCCGCCCCAGCGGACCGGGCGGCAGCCCGAGGGAAGCCAGCAGGACGTCCCGCACCCGGTCCACCGCCACGCCGGTGAGGGCGAGGTCCGCGAGTGTGACGGCGCCGTCGCGCTTGGCCAGCCGGGCGCCACCGGCGTTCAAGACCAGCGGCACATGGGCATATTCCGGAACGGGCATATTCAGCAGCGACACGAGGTAGGCCTGCCGGGGTGTGGACGGCAGCAGGTCATCGCCGCGGACCACCTGGTCGATGCCCTGCGCGGCATCGTCCACCACCACGGCCAGGTTGTACGCGGTGACGCCGTCATTGCGCCGGAGCACGAAGTCATCCACGACGCCGGTGTAGCTGCCGTGCAGCACGTCCTGCACCGTCGCTTCAGTGACGGCGGAACGGAGCCGGACCGCGGCGGGCCGGGCAGACCGTTTCTCCTCGCGCTCGGCGGCGGTCAGGTTCCGGCAGGTGCCCGGATACGCGCCCTGCGGGGCATGCGGCGCCGACGGGGCCTCCTGGATCTCGCGTCGCGTGCAGAAGCACTCATACGTCAGGCCCCCCGCGCTGAGCCGGGCGATCGCCTCCGCATAGTGGGCGCCACGGTCCGTCTGGCGGACGACGCCGCCGTCCCAGCTCACGCCGATGGCCGCCAGATCGCGGAGCTGCTCCGCCTCGGCGCCGGCCCGGGCGCGGTCCAGGTCCTCCACGCGCATCAGGAACCGCCGGCCGGTGGAGCGGGCGAAGAGCCACGCCAGGATGGCCGTCCGGAGGTTGCCCACATGCAGCTCGCCGGAGGGGCTGGGGGCGAAGCGGCCGGCAGACGTCATGGCACCAGCCTAGGCGCAGCAGCCACAAGAGCCCCCCCACAGCAACACAAGAGCCCCTCAGCTACCGATGACTTCGGGAAAACCGACGTCGGTGACTCAGGGGCTCTTGCCGTGCTGGGCCCGGGGCGTTGCTCCGGGCCGTGGCACTGCGAATGCGTAGATTTGTGCGGAGTGACGATGGTGTGAACAAGAGTCAATCAGCGGCGGGTTCCTTGCGGGAAGCCTCATCCAGGGTCCGGGTGGTGTGCCGGGGTGCCCGTAGCCTATTGGGATCCGGCGGTGGCCTTGTCCCTTTGTTGTCACCATTTCAACAGAAGCCCTACAGTTGGTGCAACGGACACCACTCACACTGGTCAGCCTGACCAATGCAGGCCGTGATGACAGACAGGAAGTGGTCACTTTGCAGGAACTCGACGCGACGGACCGGCGCCTCCTGGTCGCCCTCGACGAGGACCCCCGGGTGCCGATCATGGTGCTCGCCCAGAAACTGGGCCTGGCGCGCGGAACGGTGCAATCGCGCCTGGAGCGGATGACGGCGTCGGGCGCCCTCCGTCCGAACAGCAGCCGCGTGCTGCCGTCCTCCCTGGGCCGGGGCGTCGCGGCGTCGGTGAGTGCCGAACTGGACCAGAGCCACCTGAACGAGGCGATCGCCGCACTGCGGAACATCCCCGAGGTACTTGAGTGCCACGCGCCGGCCGGTGACACGGACCTGCTGATCCGGGTGGTGGCCCGGAGCCCGGACGATCTGTACCGGGTCTCCGAGGAAATCCGGCTCTGCCCCGGGATTGTGCGGACCTCCACCAGCATGTTCCTCCGTGAGGTCATCCCGTACCGCACCACCGGGCTGCTGGGCGCCTGAGGCGGACCGCATCAGGCCATCAGGACTACACGGGTGGCCCGGTATTTGTTTTCAGGTTCTTCATCACCAGCGTCGAGGTCAGCCGTTCGACGCCTGGCAGCGAGGTCAGTTCGGCGTCGTAGAAGCGCTGGTAGGCGGGCAGGTCCTCGGCGATGACCTTGAGCAGGTAGTCGGGCGAGCCGAACAGCCGCTGGGCCTCCACGATGCTGGGGTTGTCCGCCACGCGGTTCTCGAAAATCTCCATCGTGGCGCGGTCCACCTGCCGCAGGGTGACAAACACGATGGCTTCAAACCCCAGTCCGACGGCGGCGGGGTCAATGTCTGCCCGGTAGCCGCGGATCACGCCGGAGACCTCCAGGTCACGGAGCCTCCGATGGCAGGGCGCCACGGTAAGCCCCACCTTGGCGGCGAGTGCCGTGGCCGTCATGCGCCCGTCCTCTTTGAGGTGGCGCAAAATATTTCTGTCAATGTGGTCCATTACGCAATAATCTTACTGCACTGACGCGTTTCACCGCGAAAAAAGCGAACACTTGTGGCCCCGATTTGCCTAGACTTTCTCCTGTAACCACGCCTCAGGAGTCCCGCATGAATCCCCAGCTATTTCTTGCCTTCATGGTTGTCGCCGGCGCACTCGCCTGCACCCCTGGTGTGGACTGGGCGTATTCCATCACCGCAGGCCTGAGGCAGCGCAGCTTCGTTCCTGCCGTTGCGGGACTCTGCGGCGGCTACCTGCTACACACGGTCCTCCTGGTGGCGGGCCTGGCCGCCCTGCTCACCGGCATCCCGGGCGTGCTGGGCTGGCTGACCGTGGCCGGGGCTGCCTACCTCCTGTGGCTCGGAGTCACCACCATCCGGTCCTGGCGCGGAGCGAGTTTCGGCGGCGGTGCCGCTGACATGACGGCACCGGCGAACCAGTTCCGGACGTTCCTCCAGGGCATGGGCACCAGCGGCATCAACCCGAAGGGCCTGCTGTTCTATGTGGCGCTGGTGCCGCAGTTCGTCAGCCCCGAAGCGTCCCTGCCGGTGCCGGTACAGTCCGGGCTGCTGGGCCTGACCTTCGTCCTGCTGGTGGCCGTGGTCTACAGCTGCGTGGCGCTGCTGGCACGGAAGCTCCTGCACTCCCGGCCGGGAGCAGCCCGGCGGGTGACCCTCGCCAGCGGAATCATCATGGTGGTGCTGGGCGTCGTCCTGCTCTCCGAACAGCTCGTGCCGATGCTGAGTCACGTCCTGACGCGCGGCTGAGCCACCGCCCGTCACTTGCGCGGCATGTACCACTCGGTGAAGGACGACGCACGGCCGTCCGCGGTGAGCTGGATGATCCAGAGGTTGTCGTAGCTGCGGTGGTCCCCCTGGTAGGTGGTGAGGCCTTGCACGAAGGCCCGGCCGCCGTCGACCGCCAGTAGCTTCCACTCGAAGGTCCAGTCGCCGGGCTCGTCGCGGGCAGCAAGCCAGCGCTCCACGATCTGCTCCCGCCCGCGCCACGGCTCCGCCTCATCCGGGCTGGTGAAGTAGACGGCGTCCTCTGTGAACAGTGCCCGGATGTCGTCCGGCTCGTTGGAGCCCCAGGCCGTGATGTAGTGCTGAACCCAGCGGGCGGCGGCGTCTCTCATGCCTTGTTTGTACCCCCTGTTCCCGGGGCCCGCAAGGGTACCGGGCACCTGAATATGCGGCCTGAGCTGGGACGGGAGCACGTCAGCGTCAGCCGCCGTCGCTGGCGCCTTAGGCGGCGGCCGACACCCAGAGGCCGATCACCCAGGTGCTCGCCGCGAGGCAGGCGAGGCCGAACTCGACCATCATGCCGAGCCCCGTGGCCTTCAGCGCGGCCCAGCTGGAGGCCACCGCGGTGCCGAAGGCGCGGGTGCGGTGCAGCTCGCTGAGCAGAAGCCCGGCGGCGAAGCCCACGAACAGCCCCACGACGGGGATGATGAACATGCCCACCACGCCCAGGACCAGCCCGGCCACGACCGAACGGCTGGGGATGCTGTGCTGTTTGAGCTTGCGTCCGGTCAGGACGGCACTGGCCGCCATCCCGGCCAGGACGAACACCAGGCCGATGCCGAACACTACCCAGCCGGTGGTTCCGGCGCCGCCCCAGATCGCCCAGGCCAGCAGGCTGAGGCCGATCAGAAGACTGCCGGGGAGCACTGGGATGATGGTCCCCGCCACGCCCACCAGAATGGCCAGGCCGCAGAGGACCGTCACAACTGTCTCCGGGTTCATCGCCCCAGTCTACGGTTCGGGCCATGGTGCGGACCCCCGAAGAGGCCGCCGAACAGCCGGAGACGACAACGGCGCCGCATCCCCCAAGGAAGCGCCGCCGTCGTCGTCTGTTCAGTTGTGGTTACTCCGCTTCCACCGCCGCGGCGACGGCGGCCGAAACGGCCGGGGCCACGCGGGGATCCAGCGGGCTGGGCACGATGTAGTCCGCGGAGAGCTCGTCCTCGGCCAGCGCGGCGATGGCGCGTGCCGCGGCCAGCTTCATGGCCGGCGTGATCCGGCGGGCGCCGGCGTCGAGGGCGCCGCGGAAAATCCCGGGGAACGCGAGGACGTTGTTGATCTGGTTCGGGAAGTCGCTGCGTCCGGTGGCGACGACGGCCGCGTACTTCCGCGCGACCTCCGGCAGGACTTCGGGGTCCGGGTTGGACAGGGCGAAGACGATGGAGCTGTGGTTCATGAGTTTCAGGTGCTCCTCGGCCAGCTTGGAGGAGGAGACGCCGATGAAGACGTCCGCACCCAGCAGCGCCTCGCCGGGGCCGCCGGAAATGCCGCGGGGGTTGCTGCGCGCGGCGAGCTGGGCCTTCTTGCTGGCCGGGTCCGCGGCGATGTCGGCGCGGTCCTTGTTGATCACGCCGCGGGAGTCCAGCAGCACCACGTCACCGATGCCGGCGGTGAGCAGGATCTCGGCGACGGCGATTCCGGCCGCACCGGCGCCGGAAATCACGACGCGCAGGCCTTCCAGCTCCCGTCCGGTCACCTTCGCGGCGCCCGTCAGGGCGGCAAGGACGACGACGGCGGTGCCGTGCTGGTCATCGTGCATGACGGGGCAATCCAGGGCCTCGATGAGCTTTTCCTCGAGCTCGAAGCAGCGCGGCGCCGAGACGTCCTCGAGGTTGACGGCGCCGAAGCTCGGGCGCAGCCGGACGAGCGTCTCGACGATCTCGTCAACGTCGGTGGTGTTCAGCACCAGCGGGATGGAGTCGAGCCCGCCGAAGGCCTTGAACAGGGCGGACTTGCCCTCCATCACGGGCAGCGAGGCGCTGGCGCCGATGTCGCCGAGGCCCAGGACGGCCGTGCCGTCGCTGACCACGACCACGAGGCGCTGGGCCCAGGTGAGGGTCTTGGCCAGCTCCGGGTCGGCGGCGATGGCGCGGCTGACCTGCGCGACGCCCGGTGTGTAGGCGATCGAAAGGTCGCGCTTGCTGGCGAGCGGGACGGTGCTGGAAATCGAAAGCTTGCCGCCCTGGTGGGATGCGAAGATTTCCTCGTCGCTGAGCGCGGCTGCCGGCTCTGCGGGGGAAGTGGAATCGGCGGGAATGATCGTTTCAGTGGACACGTCGTTGTCTCCTGGGGCTCACCGTGGGCGCACGGCTCATGGAAGCTCAAGCACAGGGATGCTCAAGATGGGCTGGGGGAACGTCGGTAGCGGCCCAAGGATGGCGGGCCGGCGGTGAAGCTCCGGGAACTGCTGGCGGCGGGGCCGCTCCGGTTCTGCAATGGTAAGCAATGCTGCACGCCGGCAAGGTGCCGGGAGACGACCGCGAAGAAATGGTGAAACGTTTCTCCGCGCGCTGCCGTGACATATTTCGCTGAGAAGTGTGACTTTTGGCCGTTACTGGTCTAGACCGGTGACGGGGTCTGGCGGGCTCGCGACAACAGGGAGCAGGCCTTCTTCAGGTCCTCCTCGGCCTCGAAGAGGGACAGGCGGCGGCAGCGGACCGACTGCACCAGGCCGGTGACGGTCTGCAGCAGCACGCGGGAAACGGCGGCGTCGCCGCTGGCTGCGGTGACGGCCTTCTCCGCCAGCGCGTCGATCTCGCGCAGCAGCCGGGTGGTGTCGGTGCCCTTCACGTAGACCGCTTTGCTCAGGCACTGCTCGACGGCGGGCTGCATGAGGCGCATGTGGAAGATCTCCATCGCCACCCCGGCCAATGCCTGGGCCGGCACGCTGCCTGCTGCCGGAGCGTCTGCCCGGGTGTCGGACCGGACACCGGCCGGGGCGCCGGCGTCGGCCGGGGCGCCGGCGTCGGGCGCTTGCGCACGCGGAGCAGTCCTCGTCAGCGGGTCAGTCCGTGTCCGCGCGGAGGCGGCCGGCGCCTCCGCCGCGGCGTGCAGTTCCGCCAGTTGCTTGCGGTACAGCGCCAGGACGAGCTGGGTGGCGGAGGGAAAGTAGCGGTAGAGGGTTCCCAGCGGAACGTCGGCCTTCGCCGCGACCTCGGACAGGACCACGGAGTCGAGGCCCTTGCGGACGAATCCGGCGGCGACCTCGAGAATCCGGGTGTAGCGCAGACGCTGCCGGGGCAGGGTGGGCGGAGGGGCCATCGGTGGCAGATCTGAGTGATTTTCAGGCATCAGCAGCGTTCCGGGGGTCGTTTTTCTCGGCAGCCGCAAGGAGTTCCTCCACAGCGCTGCCGCGGCAATTCCCGTCCACTATACGTCACCGGACCGGGCGCCCGGCCAGCACGACCTGGCTCCCCGGCCGCAATGTGCCGGGGTTCAGGGTTCAGTCAACGCCCTTGATTTTGACCACAAAGACGGCCCCCAGCAGGCCGATCACCGCGGCCGCCACGTAGAGCGAAACGTAGCCTCCCCAGAGCGTCACGAAAGGAAAGGCGATGAGCGGCGCGAGCACCTGGGGCAGCGAGTTGGCGATGTTGATGACGCCCAGATCCTTGCCGCGGCTCAGCGCCGTGGGGAGCACCTGGGTGATGAGGGCGAAGTCCACCGCCAGGTAGCAGCCGAAGCCGATCCCCAGCACCGAGGCGCCGATCAGGGCCCCGGTCCAGGTCGGCGCGAAGGCCAGAATGAGCGAGGCCACCGCGATGATGACAGAGGAGATGATGACAAGCGGCTTCCGCTTGCCCATCCGGTCGCTCAGCGGGCCGCCGATCACGCTCGTGATGATGACCATGACCGCGTACAGGCCCGTGAGGATCAGCACACCGAATTCCGGTTCGATGCCCTGGGTTTCTTTGACGTGGACGGCGTCCTTGAGGAAGAACAACAGGTAGAGCGTGACCATGTGGTTGCCGATGTTGACCAGCAGCCTTGTCAGCCAGGCCCACGCGAAGTCCGGGTAGAGCGCCGGGGAAATCCAGAAACTCTTGGCGAAGCCGGCCACGCTGAAGGGAGGACGGGCCTGCGCGGGCAGCGGGACGTCGTCGTTCTTGAAGAAATAAAGCACGACGCCGGCGAGCAGTGCCAGCGCGCAGACGAGGTACCCGGCGGCGAAGTTTCCCGTGACGGCGGCGGCAATCACCGCGCCGATGAGGATCCCCACGGTCTGGCCCATGGCGGCGAGGCCCCCCACCGTGCCGCGCTGCGGGACCGGCACACGGTCCGGGATGGCGGCCGTGATGGCAGCATAGGCGCCGTTGCAGCCGGCCTGCACGAGGCACCAGAGCAGCGTCATGACGGCGACGTTCGGCGCCCCCGCCAGCGCGATCAGGGCCGCGGCGCCGAGGACCGCCCCGAAGAGCACCCACGGCACCCGGCGGCCCAGCCGGGAGGTAGTGCGGTCGCTGAACGCACCGAACAGGGGGTTGGCCACCAGCGATACCGCGGCACCGGCGCCGGTCACAAGGGCGAGGATGGCCTCCTTGTCCCCTTCACTGAACGCCGCCGCCTGCTGGCCGAGCAGCACCTGGATCGGGCCGAAGAACGCCGCATTGATGCCGAGATTGACCAGGACCACGCCCGCGATCCAGACCGGACGGACGCGCCGCTCGGGCTCGGCGAGCGCCACCGCCGTCGCGCTTCCGGCGGGATGGCCGTTCGGGTTGCCTTTCGGGTGCCCGTTCACGTTGCCGTTGGGAGTGCCGTCGAAGGCAGGATCCGGAGCTGCTCCGGGTATATCGGACAGGCTCATGTGGTTCCCCCCGGAACTGACGACTCAGGCTGAAGATCAGTGTGGAGCCAGACTATCGTGGGGATCAAGATCCGCCGTCCTTTTCCAGTCCAAGGAGCACCAATGGCCGCACCCACCGTCAACACTGCCGACCTCTACGACGAACGGGGTGAGGAGCTCGACTCCGTGGCCCTTCAGTTCCAGTCCCTCGGTGGCCGCTCGCACTTCAGCGGCCCGGCCCGGACCATCCGCTGCTTCGAGGACAACGCCCTGGTCAAGTCGGCCCTGGCCACCCCGGGCGGCGGCGCTGTCTTGGTGGTCGACGGCAGCGGCTCGCTGCGCACGGCTCTGATGGGGGACATGATCGCGGCGAGCGCCGTCACTAACGGCTGGGCCGGCGTCGTGGTCAACGGCGCCATCCGCGACCGGACCGCCATCGCGGAACTCCCGCTGGGGGTGAAGGCGTTGGGAAGCAACCCGCGCAAGAGCGCCAAGGCAGGCGCCGGGGATCTCGACGTGGAGCTGGAGATCGACGGCGTGATGATCCGGCCCGGTGCCATGATCTGGTGCGACCCGGACGGCATGCTCGTCGAACGCTGAGAACGGGGGTTGCTGAGCGCGGGCTGAAGACTGAGGCGCTGGCGGAAGCTGGGAGGTGGCCGTCATCTTTGCTGCAACGGTGGTTGCGGGAACAAAGCAGCACCTCAGATAGTTACTGAAAGCAACTTTCATGCTTGAACCCAAAAACTTCCCCCTGGAGCAGCCATGTCCAAAACCAGCTCTGCACGCTCGGCCGGAGAGGTGCTGACCCACCGTCAGACCATCACCGTCATGGTGGGCCTCATGCTCGGCATGTTCCTGTCCTCGCTGGACCAGACCATCGTGTCCACCTCGATCTACACCATCGCCAACGACCTCGACGGTCTCTCGCTGCAGGCCTGGGCCACGACGGCGTACCTCATCACGTCGACGGTGAGCACCCCGCTGTACGGCAAGCTCAGCGACATCTTCGGCCGGCGCCCGCTGTACCTCGCCGCGATCCTGATCTTCCTCGCCGGTTCGCTGTACGCCGGATCCGTCCACTCGATGACCGAACTCGCCATCGCCCGCGGCATCCAGGGCATGGGCGCCGGTGGCCTGCTGGCCCTCGCCCTGACCATCATCGGCGACATCGTGGCCCTGAAGGACCGGGCCAAATACCAGGGCTACTTCATGTCCGTGTTCGGCATCTCCTCGGTGCTGGGCCCGGTGGTGGGCGGTGCCTTCGCCGGTTCCGCGAACATCCTGGGCTTCGACGGCTGGCGCTGGGTGTTCTTCATCAACCTGCCCATCGGCCTCGCCGCCCTGGCCGTGGTGTTCCTGTACCTGCACCTGCCGGCCAAGCACGTGAAGCAGAAGATCGATTACTGGGGCGCCGCGGCCATCACGCTGGCGATCGTGCCGCTGCTGCTCGTGGCCGAACAGGGCCGCAGCTGGGGCTGGACCTCCGTGAGCTCGCTGCTCTGCATCGGCCTCGGCGTTGTGGGCATCGTGGCGTTCCTGCTGGCGGAGAAGCGCGCGGGCGACTACGCCCTAATCCCGCTCCGGCTGTTCCAGAACCGCACCTTCGGCCTGTCCTCGCTGCTGAACTTCATCATCGGCATCGGGATGTTCGGGGCCATCGCGATGCTGCCGATGTACCTGCAGCTGGTCAAGGGCCTCACCCCCACCGAGGCCGGCCTGATGATGATCACTTTCACGGTGGGCATCCTGACCGGTTCCATCACCGCGGGCCGGACCATCTCGGCGTCGGGCACCTACCGGGTCTTCCCGATCCTGGGCACCGCCGTCCTGACCGCGGCCGCCGCAGTCATGGGCCTCTCGCTCGGCGTGGACACCCCGCTCTGGGTCCCGGGCGCCATCGCGGTGTTCTTCGGCCTGGGCCTGGGCTTCTGCATGCAGCCGCTCACCCTGGCCATGCAGGTCTCGGTGCCCGCGAAGGACATGGGAGTGGGCACGTCCTCGGCGGCGTTCTTCCGCTCCATGGGCGGCGCCGTGGGCACGGCCGTGTTCATCTCCATGCTGTTCAGCATGGCCGCGGACAAGGTCGCCAGCGGCATGAAGGACGCCATGCAGAACGCTGACTTCCTCAAGGTCCTGAAGGACCCCGCCGTGGCCGCCGACGCAGCCAACGCCCCGCTCTACGCCTTCTTCAAGAACGGCGCGAGCAACGATTCGCTCAATGACACGAGCTGGCTGCACGCGGCGAACCCCACCCTGACCCGGCCCATCACCGAGGGCTTCGCCCAGTCGATCGACGCCGTCATGCTCACCGCCGCGGTCCTCACCGGCGTCGCGTTCCTGATCAGCTTCGCCCTGCCGAACAAGAAGCTCACGGACCCGAAGGCCGCGGCGAAGGCCGGCGCCGAGTCCGTGGCCACGCACTAGGGCGGTTCCCTACCCAAGTCACGTCACGGCAGGCAGTCTTTTGGACTGCCTGCCGTTGCGCACCCCCGGAAATCCGGGCCGCCACGGTTCAGCGCCGGTGAAAGTCTGCGTGATGTGACGGCTCACCAGAAACGTTAGAAACGTACGACGGCGGGTGGCCCCCGCAGCGGCGACGCTCACCGGACGCAGGGCTCGCCGTCGTCGCCCTTGTCCGGAAATGAAGTGGAACCGCCGGCGGTGACGTGCCACACTGTTTAGCGCGTGTGCGCCGGCCAGCAGGGCCGACTTCCGACGACGACGTCCGCACAGCACAAACCCAACCCACCCCCAGGGAGCCCCATGTCCATCGCCAAGGAGCAAACCACCGCCAAGATCCCCCAGCGGGTGGTGTGGCTTGCGCTTGCCGGTGCCGTGGGCGGCTTCCTCTTCGGATTCGACTCCTCGGTGGTGAACGGTGCCGTTGATGCCATCAAGGACGAATTTGCGTTGAGTGAAGCGGTCACCGGATTCGCCGTGGCCATTGCACTGCTCGGCTGCGCGGCGGGGGCCTACCTGGCCGGCAAGGTCGCCGACCGCTACGGCCGGATCCCCGCGATGAAGATCGGCGCGCTGCTGTTCCTCATCAGCGCCATCGGCACCGGCTTCGCCTTCGGCGTCTGGGACCTGATTTTCTGGCGCCTGGTCGGCGGGCTGGGCATCGGCCTGGCCTCCGTGATCGCCCCGGCGTACATCTCTGAGATCTCGCCCCGCCACGTCCGCGGACGTCTGGCCTCCCTGCAGCAGCTGGCCATCACCTCCGGTATCTTCGCCGCTCTCCTCTCCGACGCCCTGTTCGCGAACTCGGCCGGCGGCGCGGACCAGAACCTCTGGTTCGGCATGGAGGCGTGGCGCTGGATGTTCATGGCCGCGGCCGTCCCCGCCGTCGTCTACGGCTGGATCGCCTGCACGCTGCCCGAATCACCGCGTTTCCTGGTCTTCCAGGGCAAGGACGAGGAGGCCCTGAAGGTCTTCAAGTCGATCGCCCCGAACGAGGACACGGACCGCCACCTGCGCGATATCAAAAATGCCATCGACGAGGACAATCTCGCGGGCCAGAAGGGCTCCCTGCGCGGTAAGGCCCTCGGCCTGCAGCCGGTGGTCTGGATCGGCATCATCCTGTCCGTGCTGCAGCAGTTCGTCGGCATCAACGTGATCTTCTACTACTCCACGACGCTGTGGAAGGCCGTGGGCTTCCAGGAAAAGGATTCGCTCACCATCTCCGTGGCCACCGCCGTCACCAATATTTTGGTGACGCTCGTGGCCATCGCCCTGGTGGACCGGATCGGCCGCCGTCCCATCATGCTGGCAGGCTCCATCGGCATGGCCCTCTCGCTGGGCACCATGGCGCTGGCCTTCAGCTCCGCCGCCGGATCCGGGGACGCGATCTCCCTGCCCGGCGCCTGGGGCCCGGCCGCGCTGGTCGCCGCCAACGTCTTCGTCATCAGCTTCGGCGCCTCCTGGGGCCCGCTCGTCTGGGTTCTCCTCGGCGAGATCTTCCCGTCCCGCATCCGCGCCCGCGCCCTGGGCCTCGCCGCAGCCGCACAGTGGATCGCCAACTTCGCCATCACCCTGAGCTTCCCGGTGATGGCCGCCGCCTCCCTCCCGCTGACCTACGCCATGTACGCACTGTTCGCGGCGGCGTCGTTCTTCTTCGTGATGTTCAAGGTGCCGGAGACCAACGGCATGTCCCTGGAGCAGGCCGATACCCTGTTCGTCCCGAAGGGCTCCGCCAGGTCCTGACCTTTCCACGACCTCCCGAGCCACCCCCGAGGCGACAGTTAACGCCCATGTTCCTGCCGAGCATGGGCGTTTTCCGTCAGCGTTTTATTGCGCCGGCTGCAACCCTAATGACGACGTTGCCCCTCTTGCGTCCCGCGTCGACAAAGCGATGGGCTTCGACGATGTCGGAAAGCTCGTAGGTCCGGTCGATGACAGCCTGGTACTGGCCCGCTTCCGCGAGGCTGACGAGGAATGCCAAGTCGTCAGCGGTGTACTTGATGTTGCCCGCGGTGACCAGTTTTCCGCTTCGCCGGCTCCGGCCGGACGCGAGAAGGATCGCCCTGAGGTCGGCGATGACGAGCAGCAGAGCCCCGCCCCCGGTTGATGGACGATTCGACCCGCTCGAAAGTGGCGTTGCCGACACAGTCCATGATCACGTCGTAGGTCTGTGTCCCGGCGGTGAAGTCCTCTGTGGCGTAGTCGATCACCCGTTCTGCGCCCAGTGACGTGACCAGGTCCCGGTTGGCGTCGCTGCATACCGCGGTGACGCGCGCGCTCAGGTGTTTGGCGAGCTGTACCGCAGCCGTACCCACGGCACCGGAGGCCCCGTTGACGAGGACGGTGCCGCCGGGCCTGATGGCTGCTCTGGTCAGGAATCCGTGTGCCGTGAGTCCGCCGAAAACCAGTGTCACGGCCTGCTCGAAGCCCATGTTGCGGGGTTTGGACGTGATGGCCCCGTCCTGCGGAACCGACACGTACTCGGCATGGCCGCCGAACCTGGCGCCGAGCATCGCGACCACGTCATCGCCTAGCGTGAATGCGCTCACGCCCGGGCCCACGGCCTCTACTACGCCGGCAACATCCATTCCGAGGACACGGGTCCGGGGCCTGAAGATGCCGAGGGCCAGTGCGGCCAACGCCTGAAGTCCTTTGGGAACGCTGCGGCTGCGGGCGCGGCGGTCTGCGGCGCTGAGCGTGCTGGCATGGACTTTGATGAGCACTTCACCGGGGCGCGGTGCGGGTTTGGGGGTCTCCTCGATGCGGACGACCTCCGGAGGGCCGAACTGCCGGTAGGTGGCGGCCCTCATCGTGAAACTCCTGCGACGACGGCGGTACCGGCCCGCGGGGTGCTGATCCCGGCTAGAGCCGAGGGGGAGAAACCTTTCAGAATGAGCCAGATTGCGAGGGAGACCTCCCAGGCGAACACCGGAAGCGCCACCAGGAACCCAAAGGTGGAGAGCTGTTCGTATGCTCCGAACATCACGGCGATTGCCGAGACGGAGACCAGCGCGCCACCGACGAGGCCCAGCACGGCGATGGTGCGGGGCACGAGGCGGGACGTAAACATCAGGGTCGCCAGCAGCAATGTGGCGGTTCCCAGCGCGAAGTTCGGCCCGAACAGGAAGGTCCACTCATGGATGGCCAGGAGTGACCTGCCGACGGTGACGAGCGTGGCTGCATCGGCGTCGGCCGTACCGGCCAGATCCTGTTTCAGAGTCACGACGGTGAGGAGGCTGATGATGCCGACAACGATGACGGCGGCCTCAAGGAGGCGGGCGCTCAGGTAGCCCAGGGCGAAGGACTCATTGTGCCGCCTGACGACCGGGTACACCGCAACCGCCGTCCCGACGTTGGAGATGGCCAGGATCACTTCGAAGAATGCACCCAGCAGCACGTTGGTGTCGTTGCCCGTGCTGACGATGTAGTCAGTCCCTGTCAGCAGAGGACCGTAGAGGATCATGCCGGCGATTGCGCCGATCTCGGTGAGGAGGAAGAACACGCCGGTGACGACGGCGGCTCGCCTTGTTGCTTTCATGGGAAACTCCTTAGTTCGCGCCTGAGGTGTACGACGTACACCTAGTGAATATGACACTAAGGTGTATGACGTACACCTGTCAATGGCGTAGATTGGAATCGACGGGAAGTGGGGAAATTGGCTCAGCAGATTGAAGTGGGACGGCGAGTGCGCCTGAACCGGGACCGGGTGCTGCGGGCAGCCGTCTTGCTCGCCGACGAGGTGGGTATCGGCCCGCTCAGCATGCGCAGGCTCGCCCAGGAACTCGACGTCGTACCGATGGCGCTCTACAAGCACGTAGCCAATAAGGAAGAACTTCTCGATGGCATGGTTGAAGTCATCGTCGGCGAGATCGATCCGGCAGTCGGCGGTACAGACTGGAGGAGCGCAGTCCGGCTTAGAGTGCTCTCGGCGAGGTCCATGCTCCAGCGCCACAAATGGGCCCGTCAGGTCCTCGAGACCCGCACCAATCAGACCCCTGCCGTACTTGAGTACATGGACTCGTTCATTGGCATGTTCCTGGCCGGCGGCGTCTCGGTCGATCTCACACACCACGTCATGCATGCCATCGGGAGCCGGATGTGGGGGTTTACGCAGGAACTGTTCGATTCGACAGCTAGTCCGGACGGTGAAGCTCAGGCTGAGATGCCGCCGGATGTGCAGGCCGTCAGGTTCCAGCAGATGTCCGTGCTGTATCCGAACATTCTGCAGATTGCCACGGCCGCCAGGCACGACGATGACTCGGTCGTCGGACACGGCTGCGATGACCAGTTTGAGTTCGAGTTCACTCTCGATCTCCTTCTGGACGGATTCGAGCGACTCCACAGGCAGGCCTGGACGTCGAAGCACGCGAGGCCGGAGCGGGGATAGCCTGTGGTTCCCAGTCTCACGCCTGGAAAACGGTGCGGACTATATCTGCTAGGAGAAGCGATTGAGATGCCGCAAGATGTGCTCCGCGGCCTGATCCGGCGCATGTTCGGGAATCCAGTGGCTGATCCCGCTGAGTACTTCGAGTTGGTAGGGTCCGCTGACGAAGCGTTCGGTTGCTCGTGCCCCGTACTCCCCGAGCGCCCGGTCGAAGATGCCCGAGCCGCCGGGGTCCAAGGGCCAAGGTGCTCAGAGGACCAGCTTCATCCCCTCATGGCTTGCCGTGAAGCCCAGCCGCTCGTAGAACCGGTGGGCGCCCGTGCGGGATTTGTCCGTGGTGAGCTGCATCAGGGAACAGTCTCGGCGCCGGGATTCGTCGATGGCCCACTGCACCATCGCGGCGCCCACGCCGTGGCTCCGCAGCTCCCCCGCAACCCGGACGTCCACTCCCCCACCATCAGCAGGTGGGCCGGATCGGCGTCGATCGCCTCGAACGCGGCCACGTACGGGGTGAGATCGGACGGGTCCTCGCGGCGCGACCCCAAGCGGTCTTCGGCCAGCAGCCGGAGAATGGCCGGCAGGTCCTCCCGTTCCGCGGTGCGGAGGCGGAACGATCCGCCGTCGGCGTCCACGAGCGGGCCGAATGCTAGCAGGGCGGGCCGGTCACTTGAATTTGAAGTCACCTGACCAGCCTGCCATCACGGCCTGGCGAACGACGGCGACGCCCCCAAGCTCTTCGGCCGGCTCTCCACCCGCAAGGTCCCGCAGAACGCCCTGTTCCTCACCTGCGTGCTGCTGCTCGCCGGCGTGGCCCTGCTCTACGCCGGCAAGGACGTCGGCGTCGCGTTCGACATGGTCACCACCGTGTCCGCCGTCTGCTTCATGTTCGTCTGGTCCATCATCCTGGCCAGCTACCTCGCGTTCCGGAAGCGCCGGCCGGAGCTGCACGGGGCATCGCCGCTCAAGATGCCCGGCGGCATCCCCATGGTCTGGGTGGTCTTCGCGTTCTTCGCGTTCCTGATCTGGGCCCTGACCACCCAACCGGACACCCTCACCGCGCTGCTGGTCACGCCGGCCTGGTTTGCGGTCCTGGGCGGAGCCCACGCCGCCGTCCGCCGTACGCCGCTGCACGGGGGTCGAGGACCATTCCGCGGAAAAGTAGCGCTAAGGAGCGTTACTGTTCGGCGACCGCGACATCTCGAAGAGCGTGGCCACCGGCTTCCAGCCCGGCACGGAAACGCAAACCGGTTACAACCGGAGGCGCGCCCGCGTAACCTGAGGAGCTCAGGCAGCACTTCGGCCCCGAGTTCCTGAACCGTGTTGACGACGTTGTGGTCTTCCCCCAGCTGACCCAGGACGAGATCATCGAGATCGTGGACAGTTCGTCGGACGGCTGGAGAAGCGACTGGCGGACAAGGACATGGGCATCGAGCTCACGACCGCGGCCAAGGTACTCCTGGCAACCCGCGGCTGCGACCCCGCGATGGGTGCCCGGCCGTGTCGTTCCCGTTAAACTGACGGGCATGGGACAACGCACCGTGTTGATCTGCGGGGCGGGCATCGCAGGCCCGACCCTGGCATATTGGTTGGCGCGCCACGGGTTCCAGCCGACGGTCGTCGAACGCGCCCAGGCTTTGCGCTCCAGCGGCAGCCCGGTGGACGTGCACGGCGCGGCCACCGAGGTGGCCCGGCGGATGGGCGTCCTGCCACGCTTGCACGAGGCCGCCACGCACGCGCCGGGCTTGGTTTTCGTGACCGCATCCGGGCGTCGGGCCGGCCCGCTGCGGCTCGGCCGGCCCCGGGGCGATGACGTTGAGATACCCCGGGCCGACCTCGCGGCCATCCTTTGTGAGGCCGCGAACGATGATGTCGAGTTCCTGTTCGGGGACTCGATCACCGCCCTGCGGGCGGATGACGGCGGCGTCGACGTCACCTTTGAGCGGGCGGCCCCGCGTCGGTTCGACCTGGTCGTCGGCGCCGACGGACTGCACTCCACGGTGCGGGCCCTGGTGTTCGGCCCCGAAAACGGTTTCGTCCGCCATCTCGGCCTCTACATCGCCACGCTATCGCTCGGTCGCCCCGCTGCCGACCCCGGAACGGTGCTCATGTACAACCAGCCGGGCCTGTCGCTGACCATCCATCCGGTACGCGGAACCGCCGGGGCCGGCTTCATCTTCCGCGGCCCGCCCGGCCTGGACTATCGAGACACCCGGACCCAGCAACGGATCGTTCTCGACGCCTACACCGCGCACGACTGGCCCGTGCCCGAGCTGCCCGACCTGCCCGAGCAGGTGCGCACCGCCAAGGACCTGTATTTCGACTCCGTCAGCCAGGTCCGGCTGCCTGCCTGGTCCCGGGGGCGGGTGACGCTGCTGGGTGACGCCGCGTCCTGCGTATCGTTGTTCGGCGACGGGTCCAGCCTCGCCATGACCGGCGCCACCACCCTGGCCGACGCCATGGCCGCTACCCCTGAGGACCCCACCACGGCGCTGCGCGGATACGAAGCCCGCCACCGCAAGCTGGCCAGCTCGCGCCAGCGCGGCCATAATCTGGCCGCCGCGCTGCTCGTCCCCGCGACCCGCACGGGCCTCATTGCCCGCAACCTCACCGCCGGGCTGCTCCCGCGCTGAGGATCGCACCCCCAGTCGCGACCGTCATCTAGGGATACTGTCCTGTTCTGAATGGGACGTGGAGTGGGTGCGGCGGGTCATCTGGCGTGCCGCATCAGGTGTCAGCCGATAATGGGTCGTTCTTCGGGGAGTTGGTACAGGCGGGGCCGTGAGGACAGTGCGAGGGCGGAGGCGACGGTGATGGTCCCGATGCGCCCGGTGAACATGAGCGCCATGAGAACCCTGCGGCCGTATGGTTTTGTGAGACAGCTTGTTAGGAGTCCTTTCTCGCATGACCGAACGTAAGAAGTACACGCAGCAGTACAAGGATGATGCCGTCGAGCTGGTGATCTCCTCGGGCCGGCCGATCGCTCAGGTATGCGTCGATATCGGCGTCAACGAGGGAACGCTGGGGAACTGGGTGCGGACGTACCGGGCGGATCATCCGGAGCGGTTCAGCGGGGAGGAAAAGGCGCCGGTGTCCTGGGATGAGCACCAGAAGGCGTTGGCCGAGATCGCCAAGCTGAAGCAGGAGAACGATTTCCTGGGAAAAGTCAGCGCCTTCTTTGCAGCGAAGCAACGGTAGAGGATTTCTACGAGTTCATCGAAGCTCAGAAGGCGAACCATCCGATTGCCTGGTTGTGCCGTGCCCTGAAGGTTTCCCGGGCCTCGTTCTACCGGTGGCGCAACCCCAAGGGCCCGTCCCCTCGGGCGGTGCGTCACCAGAAGCTGGTCACCGAGGTCACTGACCTGTTCAAGAAGGAAGAAGGCCGGGCCGGCAGGGACCAACTGGCCCTGATGCTCAACGCGAAGGGCGTGGCAGTATCCGCGCCCACGGTCGGGGCCATCATGCGTGAGCACGGTCTGCGGGCCGCCCGGACCCGGGCCTGGAAGAAGACCACCGAGCAGGATCCGCAGGCGAAGACCGCGCACATCCGCAACCACATGCTCGACGAAAACGGTCAACGCGATTTCACGTCCACGGTGCCCGGGACCCGCTTGTGCGGGGACATCACGTACCTGCGCACCGGCGAGGGATGGCTGTACCTGGCCACCGTGATCGATCTGTGCACCGGCATGGTCATTGGCTGGTCGATGGCCGGACACATGCGCGCCAGCCTGTGCACGGATGCCCTGGCCATGGCCCGCGATCACGGCCGCCTCGCTGCCGACGGAGCAGTCTTTCACTCCGACAGAGGCTCGCAGTACACCTCGTCCGAATTCCAAAAATGGTGTGGCGGGAACGGCGTCACCCAGTCCATGGGCGAGGTCGGCGTGTGCCTCTTAACCGGCTAATCGGTTGTTTCGGAGCGGTTCTGCTGCGACACGCCGGCGGGGATGTCGCCCGTTTCGGTCGGGACGGAGCGGATACTTCTGTGTCATGGAGACCGGCAGGGATTTGCGGTTGGAACCCGGTGACGGGCAGTGGCGGCTGGCAGGAGCCGGCGCCGGTCGTTTCGGTCCGGTCAACGAGTATCTGGGATATCTGGGCGACCGGAACTACTCGCCGCGAACCGTACGGACCTACGGCTATGATCTGCTCGCTTTTTGCCGTTGGCTCAGGGAACAGGATATTGAGCTCTCGTCTGTTGGCACCGATGACCTGCTCAACTATTTATCGGCGTGCCGCCAGGCCCAGGTTCCCGGCAGACCAGGCCCTAACGTTGTCACCTTGCAGGGCCGGCGGCCGGACAGGTACGCGCCCACAACAATCAACCAACGCCTCGCCGCCATCTCAGGCCTCTACACGTTTCTGATCATGCGCAATCCGGAGCTGAAGAACCCGGTCCCGAGGGGCAAGGAGGCCCGCCGGCCGGCTGCCGGGGAACGCAACGGGTTGCTCGCCCACGTGGCAAAGCCGAAGCCAAGGTCCGTGTTGCGGCTCCGCGAACCACGCCGGCTCCCACGGGCCCTGAAGCGCAGCGAATCCGCGGACCTTCTGGCCAGCCTGCACTGCTGGCGGGACCGTGCCATTGCCGGGCTGATGCTCTTTTGCGGGCTGCGCTCGGCCGAGGTGCTTACCTTGCAGGTGGGCGATGTTGATATCGGCGGCCGCTGGCTGCTGGTCCAGGGCAAGGGCGCCAAGGAGCGCCGGGTTCCTCTCGATGTCGACGTCGCCGGGGTGATCCAGACCTATCTGCTGGCCGAACGGCCCGAAACCACAAGCCGTTACCTGTTCATCGTGGCCAAGGGACCGACCCGCGGCCAGCCACTGACGGCTGCCGGGTTGCGGACCATCTTCCGGTACCACCGTGAGGTATCCGGTGTTCAGGCCGGAAATCCACATGCCCTGCGCCATACTTTTGGCACCGCTCTGGCAGAGGCCGGCGTGGATCTTGCCGTGATGCAGGCCCTGCTCGGACACACCCATGTTGATACCACCGCCCGCTATATTCATCTGGCCCCCACCCATGTGAAAGCCGAATATGATGCTGCCCGCGCCCGTCAACATCAACGCGACTGATCCGCCGGCTGCACTGTTGGCCTCCTACGCCGCTCACCTTTCCCTGACCGGGCGGGGAAACACTGCTTACACCACCGCGGCCAAAACGTTCGTGGCCCGCTGGCCCCACGTCCAGGACTGGGCGCTGCGGCCGCTGCACCTGCAGCTGGCAGCGAACAACGCCACGAAACCGTTCGTGACCTTCCTGATGGTCAGCGGCCGCCTGCGGCCGGACTACGACTACCTGTTGGCCCGTAAATTCTCCAGCCTCT
Source organism: Arthrobacter sp. UYCu723 (assembly GCF_054059215.1). Classification (NCBI taxonomy): domain Bacteria; kingdom Bacillati; phylum Actinomycetota; class Actinomycetes; order Micrococcales; family Micrococcaceae; genus Arthrobacter; species Arthrobacter sp. UYCu723. The sequence continues at coordinate 1,915,777 of NZ_JBSSBW010000001.1, read as the reverse complement.
GGCGCGAAGTCATCGGCACCGGGCTCGAGACCGATTTGGCCCGGTTCAGGACTGCAGCCGGCGAACTGGGATTCAGCGACAGGGTCGCCTCGGCACTGGCCTCACAGGTCATTGGCCGCCTGCTCATCCATACCGGCCGGACCCTGGACACCCTCACGGATGCCGACGTCGACGAGCTTGAAAAGGCCTGCCACGAGCGCCAGGACCGCACCGGCCGCAGCGCGCGCTCCTACCGGGGCCTGATCCAAAGCACCCGGCAAATACTCTTCCATCAGGGAGTGCTGCCGGCACCGGCGACCCGGCCCAACCCCAGGCTGCCTTTCGATAAGCGTATGGCCGCTGTCCCGTCACCGCTCCATGAGGTGTTGGTCCGCTATTTGCAGCGCAAGTCAGTGACCTGCGTCCCCGCGACCGTCAGCGGTATCGCCACCCGGCTGGCCCATTTCGGCCGTGTGATCAGTGACCTGGACCCGGCCCTGACGGGACCGGACGGCCTGGAGCGCTGCCGCCATATCGAGCCATATCTGATCGCCCTGTCCCTGGCAGAGAACACCAAAAGCGGCGGAAGGCTCTCGATCGCCGAGCAGTCCCGAAGGGTAAACGCCGTGGCCAACTTCCTGACGGAGATCACGGAATGGGGCTGGCCCGATGCGCCAACCCGGCGGTTGCTCTTCCGCTCCGACATCCCGCGGCTGCCGCGGCCCCTACCGCGTTATCTGCCCCCGGATGCGGACCGCGCCCTGACCGCCGAGCTCATCCGCTCGCCAAACCGGCTCACCGCGGACGCACTGCTGCTCCAACGCGCCGCCGGGCTGCGGATCGGGGAACTGCTGGACCTTGAAATGGACTGCGTGCACGAGGTCCCCGGCCAAGGGTCCTGGCTCAAGGTCCCGCTGGGCAAACTCGCCACCGAGCGGATGGTCCCCCTTGACGATGATGCATTGGAAGTGCTGGACCGGATCAGCATCACCCGCTCACCGGGCAGGCCCATCCCACACCCAAGGACCGGACGGCCGGCGGATTTCCTCTTCACCCACCACGGCCACCGGCTGGGGCAAAACGCCCTCCGGACCGAACTGGCCCGTGCCGCCCAGGCAGCCGGACTCGGCCACATCACCACTCACCAGCTCCGCCACACCTATGCCACCGCCCTGATCAACGCAGGGGTCTCCCTCCAGGCACTGATGGCGCTGCTGGGGCACGTCTCCGCCGAGATGAGCCTGCGCTACGGCCGGCTTTTCGACAGCACGGTCAGAACCGAATACGAACGCGCCCTGGACATGGCCAAGGCCCGGATCGGCCCGTTGCCCACCGGACGCAGGACATTGCCTCTGGTCGATATCACCAACGGGGACTGGCGCGAGACCCCCATGATCAAAGCGCGCATGGCCGGCGGATACTGCCTGCGCGCACCCGCCCAGGAAGCGTGCCCCTACGCCAACATCTGCGAGCACTGCCCCAGCTACCGCACCGACAACACCCACCTGCCGGTACTCACCGCCCAACGCAACGACGCCGAAATACTCGCCCGCGACGCCGCAGCACGCGGCTGGAGCAGCGAAGCCCAACGGCACCAAAAACTCGTCGAACAGCTGGACATCCTCATCAGCGAAGCCCACACCGGATGAGCCAAAACACCTTCGTGGCCCGCGTCGAACAAGCCCTCGAGCAGAGAGTGGCAAACGGACAACCCGTGACGTTCACCGCCACCGCGGCAGCGACCGGGATTTCCCGGGCGACCCTCTACCGCACCCCGGAACTGCGGGCCCTGATCCAGGAATACCGGCTCCGTGGTGTTCAAGGACCAACGCTCTCCGGGCTGAGCATCGAGATCGCCCAGCTGCGCGCCAGCCTCGAAGCCGTAGCCGACCGCGCCCGGCAACACGAGGAACGCCTCCGCCGGCTCGAACGAGTCAACACCACGACCAAGACCAAAAAATAGCGACCAAAAAAGGACGACAGCGGACAATTCCAGACCCGGATTAGCCGGCTAGTGGGTATCCGGTTAGCTCAGGTAGACTGCGTAAATGTCGAGACCGGACTTTCCGAAGACGATTCTGGAGTTCCAGGCGAGATTCGGCGACGAGCAGGCTTGCCTGGGCTATCTGTTTGAGTGCCGCTGGCCGGATGGCTATTCGTGTCCCCGGTGCAAGGGGGAGTCCGCCTGGCCCGTGGCGGCGCGGGGGCTGTGGGAATGCGCCGCATGCCGTTACCAGGTTTCGCTGACAGCCGGTACCGTGCTCCACAAGACCCACACTGCACTGCATTTGTGGTTCTGGGCGGCCTACCTGATGACGACGGGAACTCCGGGGATCTCGGCCAGGCAGCTGCAGCGCCAGCTCGGACTCAGCCGCTACGAGACGGCCTGGACCATGCTCCACAAACTGCGCCGCGCCATGGTCAACCCCGAACGCACCCTGCTGACCGGCGAGGTAGAGGTGGACGAATGCGAAGTCGGCGGCCCGGAGGTGGGCCGGCGCGGCGGCAGAAATCTCACGGCCCGGGCCGCGCAGATAGTCGTGGCGGTGGAGGTGCGTGGTCAGGGCTCCGGACGCGTCCGGATGAAGGTGATCCCCAACGCGTCCGGCGACACGTTGGGCACTTTCGTGACAGACACTGTGGCTCCCGGCGCCATCGTGCACACCGACGGCTGGATGGGGTACGTCCCGTTGAGGAACAAAGGCTACGACCACCGCCCGCGATCCCAGCGGGCCGCCAAAAGAGCCGGCGACCCCGACCTTGTCCTTCCCCGCGTGCACCGCGCCATCAGCGGCGGTGTCATACCGTCGTAGCAACAACATTGGTTTGAGCGGTGGGAGTTGCTGGTGGTTCGCAGGGCGTTGGCGATGTCTGACAGGGCGGATATTGCGGTAGGCATCAAGGCGGGCTGGACGGACCGGCGGATCGGTGCGGATATTGGCCGTGATCACACGATCGTGTGGCGGGAGCGACGCCGCAATTCCACGAAGACGCGGGCATACCGGCCGGTCACGGCGGACGTGAACGCGGAGAAGCGGAGGTCGCGTCCGCAGACACGGAAGATCGATGGGAATCCGGTGCTGGAAGCCCGGATTCGCGCTGATTTGAAGAGGTCGAGAACGCCACGGCAGATCGCTGGGCGTTTGCAATTGGAAGCGTCAGAGCCCAGCGTTGAGATCATGACCAAATCCCCTGATGCCGACGGCGCTACCGTCTCCCACGAGGCCCTCTACAGGTGGATCTACGCCCTGCCTAAAGGCGAGCTGGCCAAGGCCGGGATACTGCTGCAATCCAAGCGCACGAAGCGGAAAAGCCGTAAGCCCCTGGGTGAGCGGACCGGCGGCCGGATCATCGGGATGGTCAGCATCGATGACCGGCCCGAGGAAGCGACCGACCGGCGTATTCCTGACGCGTGGGAGGGGGATCTCATCGTGGGTAAGGGCGGTAAATCCGCTGTGGCAACGCTCGTGGAACGATCGAGCCGGTTCGTGATCATGCTCGGCCTGCCCGAAGGTAAGAAGGCACACGGCCTGGCGGACGTTCTCATTGACCGGGTCCACGATCTGCCGGCCCTGATGCGTGGCTCCCTGACGTGGGACCAGGGTACCGAGATGGCCCGCCACGCCGCCTTGACCGTGGCAACGGATCTGCCCGTCTACTTCGCCCACCCGCATTCACCATGGGAGCGGCCAACGAATGAGAACACCAACGGGCTCATCCGCGAGTACCTCCCCAAGGGCACAGAGCTGACCAGTCACCAGCCCTACCTGGACTCCATCGCCGACGAACTCAACGACCGCCCACGAAAAGTTCTAGGCTTCTACACGCCACGGGAAGTATTCAACAAGCTACTCAACGACAACGTTGCTTAGACGAGTTGACACCGCCCATAGCTGCGGGGAACCCACCGCTCCGTGGGCAATGAACACCTGCAGGTGTACCTCGACGAGTTCACGTTCCGCTACAACCGGCGCAGCACACCCATGGCGGCCTTCCAATCCCTGCTCGGTCTCGGCGCACAGCAGGCGCCAGCCACCTATCGCCAAATCGTCGCCCACGGTCCGGGGTCGAAAAGCACAACCTGAGCTAACCGGATACCCACTAGCCGGCTAATGCTGGGACAATGCCGTGGCCGAAAATTTCTTCTCGCACCTGAAGACGGAGATGTACCACCACCACACCTTCGCCAGCAGGCTCGCGGCCAGGACCGCAGTCATGGACTACATCGAAGGCTGGTACAACCGCCGCAGGCCCAACCGCCGGGCCGGCGGCATACCACCGGCCAGAGCTCTCGCAAATCATCAGACCGCCGACCACGAACCCGTGGCCGCGTAACCCGAATCAACGACGAAACTGTCTCAAAAACTTGACGAACGCATGGTACCTTCACTATCTTCTGGGCTGGCCGGCTTGTGAGGGGCCGCACCGTCGTTTCTCTTCCCTATCGCTGCAATCGAGGCCATGGTACGTTCAGCGTGATCACGATGTCCTAACGCGGTCCCTCTCCAATCCGGCTCCTGACGCAACTTCAGAAAGCAGAGGCAACGATGCCAACAATAATGATCTTCCACGAGGTCGACGACGTTGAGCACTGGCTCAGCTCACCAAAACGGGAAGAACTCTTCGGGCCTCTGGGCATCACGGTTCGAACGTTCATCGACCCGGCGAAGACCCACCGTGTAGGCCTAATCGTCCAAGTCCCCGACATGGATACGTTCCAGCGAATGATGGAGTCCGAAGCTGCAGCCGATGCGATGAAGTCCGACGGCGTCCGCCCGGAAACAATCCTGACGCTCGTCGAGTCCTAGACACCACCGGGCCGCGTTTGAGGGGAGATAATCCGCCCCGAGTCCTCGAACTCGGCGCTGCGGACGTTCACGTTGCGCCGGAACCCGCTGGCCACCCACTGGCTCCTGGAAAACATCAGCGACGGGCTGCAGCTCCCGCACAACTACTTCACCCTCTGGATGGTCACCCCATCCAGGAATCTGGCCGGAGCCCGCCCCGTCGACCTACTCAAGACCGGCCCCGCTCCCCTGCTTCGCGGGCTGGAATCCTTCTTCATGCGCCCCAAAAGTAGCCCTCGAATCAACCGCCAAGGACCTCACCGTGGGTATCCCCGGGGAATCATGTCAAGATGCCCGCCTGGGCTGATTCGTGGAATCATTTGATTTTGCCCGGATGGCCGGCTGGGTTTTGGGGCCCTGTTTTACGGTGGTCAGGGTCAGCAGTTCAGCGCAGAACGCCTGCACCTGACGTTGAATAGCCGCTGGATTCAGGGGCCTGTTTTCCCTCGTCAACCGGGCCTTCACGCCCTGGCGGACAGTGCCCGTATCGGCCAGGATGCGCTGGTACGGGGTCGCCGGCAGGTCGTACTTCTTGCTGATCTTCGCGCCGGTCCTGACTTTCTTGACGAGTTTTTGCTGGGGCCCGAAGTGGTTGCCCAGCTGCCCCTGCAACGCCCAGATATGGTTCAGCAGCTCCAGCTCTGCCGCCGTGTCGTAGCGGTGGTAGCCGACGGTTTGACGGACAACATGCCAGTTCTTCTGCTCCACGTGCGCTCCGTCGTTTTTGTTCCCTGACCGGGACCGGGTGAACGTCAGTTTCTCCTGTTCGCACCAGCGCAGCAGCTCCCAGTTGATGAACTCGCTCCCGTTGTCCGAATCGATCCCCAGGACCGGAAACGGGAACGCCGCGGTGGCTTCCTTGATGGCGGCGAACACCCACTTCTGCGCCTTGTTCTTCACGGGCCTCGTTTCGGTCCACCCCGTGCAGATGTCGGTGATCGTCAAGGTGAAACAGAACTCTCCCTTGCTGTTTCCGCCCTCGTGGCCGACCAGATCAATCTCCACAAACCCGGGCACCGCGTCATCCCACTCCGCCCAGGTCCGCATCGGGATCGAGTCCTTCAGCAGCGTTCCGGGCTTGGTATGGGACCGCCCCCGCGGATCCAGTTTGACCCGGTCCGCCGCCAGCCGGCGGTCGATGGTCGCCGGGGCGATCTTCAGCAGCAGCGCCGCCGTCCCGTCGTCGATCTGCAGCTCCTTGAGCCGGCGCAACCGCGGCACCAGGTCCGGCAGCGCCGCCGCCAGCAGCCACCCGCAGGGGGTCCCCTGGACGGCCCAGATGAACCGCAGGGCCTCGATCACCGGCTCCCCGTAGAGCGGAGGCCGTGGTGCCCGGGGTGTGACCTGCTTGAGGACCAGGGCCCGCCTCAGCGCCTTGCGCGTGTGGTCGCGGTGCCAGTGCGTCAGGGCGCACAGCTCGTCCAGGATGGTTTTCTTGGCGGCCCGGTCCGCGCGGGCATACCGGAGGGCGGTGGTCTTCGTGACGGCTCTGCGCTGGCTCATCGAAAGCTCCATGGCTCACAGTGCCGGTCCGGCGGGCGCCGTCCCGGCAGACGCGCCGCTACGCGGGCATTGTCAAATGATTCTTCGATAGCAGCTACGCGGGCATCTTTGATGAGTCAATGCGGTATCTGTCATTCTCTGATCGCCAGGGGTACGCTGAGCGTGATCCGATTCCAGGTACCTGGCGCTCCGGCCGTGGCCTGCGCAGGAAGGCAGTATCGATGGAGATGAACCTCAGGGACAACTGGCACAGGCTCAGTGCCGCCACGCGGCAATGGCTTAGCGATAACCCCGGTTGCCTGATCCTGCCGCGGACACTGGTCGCCACCATCTGTGAGGAAACCGGCCTGAGCCCCGACTGCGACCGGCACGGCGAAACCACCCTCTCCCAGGAGGACCGCGACTTTATCCAGGCCCAGGCCAATCCGGCCCCGCCAACCGGGCCGGAGCATCGTTTCTTCGACGCAAACCAGCCTTGAGCAGCGCGTCCGGCCCGATACCGTCCCGGCTTCGGTGCGCTGCGTGCCGCACGGTCACCGCAGGCAAAGGCCCCAGGTGAGCCTCACCCGGCGGCGCCGGGCACCCGGCGGCGCCGGGCACCCGGTCCAATGCCCCGCGTCGCCCGGATGGGCCGGACCCTGAATCGCAGCCGGACCGGACCCGGCGTTCTGCAGTTCTCTACGGTGGGACCGGGGAACTGGACGGGGAGAAGATCCTGGTCCGCACCGACAGCGCCGGCGCGTCCCGGAAGTTCCTCTGGTACCTGCATTCGCGGGGCGTGCAGTTCTCCGCCTCGTACCCGGTGCCGGTCGGCAAGGCCCACATGATCGACTGGATCAACGACAAGAAATACTGGCAGCCGGCCCTGGACCAGGACGGGGTCGAACGCGACAACGCCTGGGTCATCAACGCCACGCAGGTGATCCCGCTCGATGACTACCCGCCGGGGACGAAGATCTTCCTGCGCGCCGAACCGCTGCACCCCGGCGCGACACCGACCCTGCTCGACATCGACGGTCACCGTGTAACAGCGTTTCTGACGAACTCCCCGCGCTGGCACGGACCTTTTCTGGATGCCCGGCACCGGGCCCGCGGCCGGGCCGAGAACCGCATCAAAACCCTAAAGAACACCGGGCTCGGAAAGCTCCCCTTCTTCGATTTCGCCGCCAACCAGGCCTGGGCCAACCTCGCGGTCCTGGCCGCGAACCTGGTCTCCTGGCTCCAGCTCACCGCCCTGCCCGACGGCCAAAAAGCACGGGGCTGGGACATCAAACGCTGGCGCTACAGGCTCTTCGCCACCGCCGGGAAAATCATCACCCGCGCCCGCCGGAACCACCTGCTGCTGCCCGCCGCCGCGCCGGAGCAACCCCTGATCAGCGCCCTGCTCGAAGCCATTGAACGGATCGCCGCAGCCGCGAACCGCCCCGCGGTCCTCCTGCGGGCCTGACACCGCACCCCCCCCCGTCAACCAACGAGCAGGAAAGAAGAACACCAACGGGAACAGTGGAAGCCCGCGCACAGCCCGGCGCCCCCGGGTCCATCAGCCACACCCGAAATCCGATTCAGCCCGCCGGGACGGCAAAACCCGCACCCAACGCCCCGACCGCCGTCCGATGAAAAATCCGGGTTAGCCCGGACACGCTAAGTTATGCCCTGACCTATGGCGGAACGCTTGTCCTGGCGCTGCTGATGTTCATCGGCCAACTGACCGCGGTAGGGATCCTATTGGTTCTTGCCGGCATTACCTGGCTGGCGGCGTACCCGACCCAGGCAATCGCGCGATCGTTCAGCCGACCTGATGTTACGCGTCGCAGTGTTTGGCGGTGTGGGCGTCTTGGCCGGTGACGATGCTGGTTTTTGCTGTGGGGTCTTGATTTCGTGTCGTCGGCGGCGTCAGGCTGACGATGACCGGATTAGACGAACGGCCCGGCGGGAGGTTTCGAAGGTTCACGCCGGGCCGTTCTGACGCGTAAGGCCGCGCTGATGCTCACGGTAAATCATGATGGTGTCTCTGTCGAGTCGGACCTGGCCGGTGGGCGTCTGGTCTGCCCTGGTTGCGAGGGGGTGCTGCGTCCGTGGGGCTGGGCGCGGGAACGACTGATCCGCCACGGCGCCGGGGTGCGACGGTCCCTGGTGCGCCATCGTCCGCGCCGTGGACGCTGCAGCGGATGCGCGGCCACGCATGTGCTGCTCGGTATCGGGCTGGCGGCCCGGCGTGCCGATTCGGCCGTGGTGATCGCTGCCGCCGTCGAGGCCAAGGCGGCCGGCGGGGCAGGGCACCGGCCGATCGCGGCGTGGCTGGGCCGGCCGGTGTCCACGGTCCGCGGCTGGCTGCGCGCCTTCGCCGCTTCCGCCGGTGCTATCGCCGAAGAATTCACCGCCCTGGCCCACCGTGATGGCGCGGACGCGGCCGGGCTCTGGCCTGCCCCGGCGCCGGCACCGGCCGGCCGGGCACTGGCCGCGGTAACGGCGTATGCGGGTATGCTTGCTGCCCGGTTCGGCGTCGCCACCCTGGCGTGGCAATCGGCCGGGCTCACCGTTGCGGGTCCGTTCTTCTTCAGCGCCGGCCGATGGCAGGGTCGGGGCCAACACGGGTTGGCCCTTATGCCCGGTAACCGGGACGGCAAGGGTGGGAAAAGCGCCGACTGATCCTGCCGGGGCCACCGTTTCCTGACCTCTTGAAAAGGACAATGACCCATGACGGAATCCGAACCGCAGCGCGGACCCCTGGCGCGCAAGGACCGGGCGGAAAAGACCGCTTTGTTCCGCTACCAGCTCATCCGCGATGCCGCGGACAAATCCCTGACCTCCCGCCAGCGCGGGCCCATGGTCCGCGCCCTGGCCGCCGCAGAGCACACCGGCCCTTCCGGGCAGAGCGTGCGCTACTCCCGGGAGACCCTGGACCGGTGGATCAGTGCTTGGCAGCGCGAGGGATTCGACGGGCTCAAGCCGCGGGAAAGGGCCGCCGGCCCCGTGACCCCGGTGACCGTCCTGTCCCTGGCAGCGACGCTGAAGCTGGAGCGCCCGCACCGCACCGCGGCGCAGGTGCGGCGGATCATGGCCGAGACCCTCGGCGACGCCCCGTCCGAGTCGACGCTGCTGCGCCACTTCCGCACCCTGGAGATCCCCACCGGCACGCACGCGCAGGCCACCGGCCGGTTCGAAGCGGCCCGGCCGAACGAGATCTGGGTCGGCGACGGGCTCCACGGGCCCCGGATCGGCGGCCGGAAGACCTACCTGTTCGCGTTCCTGGACGACCATTCACGCCTGGTCACCGCCGCGCGCTGGGCGTTCGCCGAAGACGCCGTCAGGCTCTCGGCCGCGCTGCGGCCGGCCCTGCAGACCCACGGAATCCCCGACGCAGCCTACGTCGACAACGGCTCTGCCTTTGTCGACGCGTCCCTGGCCAGGATCTGCGCGAGACTGGGCATCAAGCTGATCCATTCCCGGCCCTACCGGCCCCAGGGCCGCGGCAAGATCGAGCGCTTCTTCAATACGGTGACGTCCCAGTTCCTGTCCGAGATCACAGTGCTCGACGCCCCGGTCCAGACGACCGTCCCGGGCACCGGACCGGCCGGGGAGGATCCTGCCGGGACCGCGGTCGCCAGTCTGGAGGAGCTGAACGCCTTGTTCACGTCCTGGGTGCAGATGGTCTACCACCGCACTGTTCACTCCACCACCGCGATGACGCCGCTGGCGCGCTGGGACGCGGGCTGGGAAAACCGGCGCCCGGACCGCCGGGATCCCGACGTGATCGCCGAAGCGTTCCGCTGGTCCGCGACCCGGAAGGTCACCAAGACCGCGACGGTGTCCCTGCAGGGCAACACCTACCAGGTCGACCCGGGCCTGGCCGGCACCCGCGTCGAGCTGGTCTATGACCCGTTCGACCTGGCCGGGCCCGTCGCGGTCACCGCCGCCGGCGGTGTCCCGGCCGGGGAAGCGGTCCTGCTGGACATCCGCCGGCATGTCCACCCCAAGGCCGTCAACGCCTCCAAAGACGCCGACGCCGGAGCGAGGAACGCCGCCTCCGGGATCGATTACCTGCGCCTGGTCCAGACCCGCCACAAAACCGCGATGACCGGCGCCCCGATCAGCTTCGAGAAGATGGCCACCGGCGCCGGCGCGACCGGAACCAATGGAGGAACCCCATGAGCATCGAGAACCTGCAAACGCACTACGGCTTTACCCGCATGCCCTTCGGCCGCTCCATCCCGGTCCAGGCCCTGCACCCCCACCCCGGGCACCGTGAGGCCATCGCCCGGATCCAGTGGTGCATCAGTCAGCGCCAGATGGGGGTCATCACCGGGGAAGTCGGTGCCGGCAAGACCGTCGCCGTCCGCGCCGCACTGGCCCAACTCGAGGCCTCCCGGCACCAGATGATCTATATCGCGGACCCCACGATCGGCATGCGCGGCATCCAGTCCCAGATCGTCACCGCCCTGGGCGAACGAAGCTGCAGGAAAAAGCACCGAGCGACATGGTCGGAATCCAGCGCGCTCCCCGGGGCGCTTTCCACGGGGGTCAGCAAACCCTCATCATCGGCGGCATGCCCCTGGACGAAGCCGCGAATTTGCCCCGGGATCCGCAGGCGCTCCTAGACGTCATCCATGAGCGGACAAAAGGCGCCGGCAAGTCCCCGGAGATAAAGGCCCTGGGTACCATCACGGCTGCCCTGCGCACCGGAGTTATCCCCGCCGACCTGCGCGCTGCCTTCTACAAGGCAGCCGCGCTTATCCCCGGAGTCACCGTCGTGGATAAGCAGGCAACAGTCGACGGAAGGACAGGCATCGCCATCGGCATCCCGTCCCCGGATGGAGGATCCCGGCAAGAAACCATCATCGATCCGACCACCGGACTGATGATCGGGGAACGGAACGTCCTGCTGAAGGACTATCCGGGCTTCCCCGCCGGAACAGTCACGACCTGGACCTCCGTACGGACGTCCGTGGTGAACACCGCTCCCTAAGCTCCTGACGACCAGGGTGGCCGCGCTACGCGGCCACCCCTTGGTCAACACTCGCAGGGTCATCGTTCAACCACAGTTGCAACGGCCGGTCACCATTGGGGGTTACCGGCCGTCTCTTGACTGCTCTAACTCCACGGGAAACCGCCACTATGAACTGCCATTTAACCGCCATTCTCGGCTAACAGTCACAGGGGTCAGCTCCGCATAATCCTCGTCCACCTCTTTCGGCCCCCTTACTTTGACTTCATACACGGACCCCAGCGCATGGCCCTTGTAGGGGTGGCTTGTGAAAAAGTGAAATATCCGACGCTAGGGTTTTGCCGTGCGTCGTAGCGGCTCCGACCCCCGCCCCCGCCCCCGGTAGGTTGTAGCGCTGTACGGGACGGGAATCAATCGTCAGGGGTGCAGGCCCCAGTTGCGCGCACAGCCCTGAACGGTACGTTCGGCACCGGCGCTCGGAGTGCGGCATCATGCCGCGTTTCATGGAAACCATCGAAGGATCAGAGGCGCATTCATAACATCGAATGGCGGCGCCCCGGAAGTTCAGTGAAAGCGGGCTGAATGCATTTTGACTGCGCATGATTGTTCTGTCTTACCCGACTTGAACCGGGTGGGGCCGAGTTTAGGCGGGTGGGTCAACTGTAGGGAGACGGAATGAATGCCGGTGTCTCACTACAGCTGACCCAGATAGCTCAATCCTGTCTTGGTTAGCGGGCGGAGGTAGCTGATTTCTGGTGCTTGTCCCAGGCGGCGTAGCTGCCGTCGAGTTCGACGACATCGAAGCCGGCCCGGCGCAGGGCGCTGGCCGCGACGGAGTTGCGGACGCCGCTCTGGCAGTAGGTGACTATGGTTCCTTCGGCCGGGAGCTGGTCCAGGTTCCAAATGACGTTGCCGCCGCTGAGCTGGGTGGAGCCGGGGATGTGGCCGGCTGTGTGCTCTGTGCGGTTGCGGACATCGAGCACCATGGCGGCGTTGAAGTCTGCCAGTTCGGCGGGCTGGATCAGCCTCGGGGTGAACGAGGGCAGGCCTTCGAGACTGGTGACGTAGCCCGCGACGTTATCGATGCCGACGCGGACCAGGTGGTCCCACGTGTCCTGCGCGGCGGCCTGGGTAGGGGCCAGCAGGACGAGGGGGTTCTTGTCGGTTTCCGGGTTCACGACCCAGGCGCCGTAGCTGGCAACGGACTTGCCGGCCGGGATGTTCAGGGAGCCGGTGACGGTGCCTTCGTGGACTTCGACATTGGGCCGGGTGTCGATGAAGGTGACTTTGTCCTGGGCGAGGTCCTGGGCGACGGCGGCGGTGTCCAGTTCCTGCAGCGGGGTCCGTTCGCCCATGACGGCGGGACCTTCACGGTTTTCGCGCTTCATCCGGCCGAAGTAGGCGTGCGCGTCCGGCTGGCCCTCAAGGAGCTCGTTGATGAAGCTTTCCTCGTCGTTGGCGGCCAGGTAGGGGCCCCACCAGGCGTAGAGCCGTTCGTAGCCGACGGTGGAGGAGGGAATGGCACCCAGGGCCTTGCCGCAGGCGCTGCCGGCGCCGTGGGCCGGGTGGACCTGGACGTGGTCCGGCAGGGTCAGGAACTTCTCCCGCAGGCTGGCGAACAGCTGCTTGGCGCCCTTGAAGCGGGTGTCGGTGCCGCCGGCTGCCTCATCGAGCAGGTCCGGGCGGCCCAGGTCGCCGGAGAAGACGAAGTCACCGGAGAGCATGTAGCCGGGCTGGTCACTGAATGCGCCGTCGGTGACCAGGAAGGACAGGTGCTCGGGGGTGTGGCCGGGGGTGTGCAGGGCCTGGATGGTGATGTTGCCGATGGTGATCTTGTCACCGTCGTAGAGCCTTTCACCGTCGAATTCGTACTGCCAGTCCGGCCCGCCCTCACCGGAGACGTAGATCTTCGCGCCGGTCGCGGCCGCGAGTTCCCGGGTGCCGGAGAGGTAGTCGGCGTGGATGTGGGTCTCGGTGACGGCCACGATCTTCATGCCGTTCTTCTCAGCCAGATCCTGGTAAACCGCGATGTCCCGTCGGCCATCAACCACGACGGCGGTACCGTTGGCCTGGCAACCGATCAGGTAGCTGGCCTGGGCGAGGTCTTCATCGTAAATGCGCTCAATAAGCATGGGTCCTCCTGGTAAAAGTATGGGGACGGTTTGTGGTGCGGTTCTTCGGCTGCTGTCCGGGGCGCGGATGCGGCCGGGGTCAGCTTTGCTGTTGGGCGGCTTCGGCGCGCAGGGCGTCCACGTCCAGGTTTTTCACGGCGTCGATGACCTGCTCCAGGCCTGCGGCGTTGAGCGCCCCGGGCTGGGAGAAGACCAGGGTCTTGTCCTTGAAGGCCATCAGGGTCGGGATGGAGGTGATGTTCGCGCCGGCAGCCAGAGCCTGTTCGGCTTCGGTGTCGACCTTGGCGAAGGTTATCTCCGGGTGCTTCCCGGCGGCGGCACTGTAGGTCGGGGCGAACAAGCGGCACGGGCCGCACCAGCCGGCCCAGCCGGCCCAGAAATCAACGAACACAATCTCGTTGCTCTCCAGGGTTTCAGCGAAGGTCTTTTCGGTGATGTCGATGGTTGCCATGACTAAATTATATACCCCCCAGGGTATCCGGTAAAGCTGGTTAGGTTGCGGTCCTCCACAAGGGAGGGGCGGTAGGTGGCGGGAAGGCCGGCGCGGGTCCAGGCGGTCATGCCGCCGGCCATGGTGTCGGCGGTGTAGCCGGCGGCGTTGAGGGCGTCGGCTACGGTGGTGCTGCGGTTGCCGCTGCGGCAGACGGCGATGACGGGAACTGCCGGGTCCAGTTCGGACAGGCGGGCCTGCAACTGGCCCATGGGGATGTGCAGGGCGCCGGGGATCATGCCGTCGGCGACTTCGAAGTTTTCGCGGACGTCAAGGATCCGGGCTGTGGTGCGGCGCTGGTTGGTTTCGGTGACGGTGATTTCTGCCATTGTTTTCTCCTTCTGCGGGGTGTTGGTGTTTCGTTACTGTTCAGCGGACGGGTTCGCCGGCCTGGCGCCAGGCGCCCATGCCGCCGCGCAGTGAGTAGGCCTGGTAGTCCTGGGCGGCGAGGAGCCGTGCGGCGGAGGCCGAGCGGATGCCGGAGGCGCACATTGCGACGACGGGCCGGGTTGTCCGGATTCCGGTTGTGCTGGTCTGCAGCCGGTCCAGGGGGACGTGCTTGGCCTGGGGTGCCCGTCCTGACCGCCATTCGGCGGCGGTGCGGACATCGATCAGGGTGGCACCGGAGGAGATGAGTTCCTTCGCTTCAGCCACGGAAACGGTTTTGTAGGGTTTGCTGAATGCCTTTTTCAGGGAGTTGATCAGTCCCATGGGGTTCTCCTGAGGTAATAGTGGGCGTGTTAGGCGGTGAGCGTGCCGGCGGTGACCCAGGCCGCGACGGCGAAAATGAGGACCGCGAACGAGACGCGGACGTGCTGGTCCTTGAGGTGGCGGGCAAACCTGGCTGCGATGACCGATCCGAGGATGGCAGGGACCGCGAAGGCCGCCGTGGTGGCCCAGTTGATGCTGAATCCGGCGGCGTGGGCGCTGAAGCCCGCGGCCGAGTTGATGACGATGATCGCCAGTGACGTTCCGACGGCCTGTTTCATGCGCAGGCCCAGGAAGATCGTCAGGGCCGGGGTGATCAGGAAGCCGCCGCCCACGCCCAGCAGACCGGTCAGGAACCCGACGAGCAGTCCCACCCCCACGGCCTTGGGGGCGCAGGAACGGAAAGCCCGCGCGGGTCCGGTGCTGCAGAAGCCCTCGGTTTCGGTAGTGCCGGTGAGCATCCGGATTCCGGCGATCACCATGATGGCGGCGAACGCCAGCATGAGGATGCCCGGGTCCAGCAGCCTGCCCACCGCTGCGCCGGCCCAGGCGGCCGGGATGCCGGCCGCGCCGACCAGGAGCACCACGGGCCAGTTCAGGCCCTCCCGCACCCGGGGCAGCAGCGCAGCGAGGGAGGACAGGCCCACCACGATCAGCGAGGTGGGGATGGCCTCGGCCGGGCTCATGCCCACCCCGTAGACCAGGGCCGGGACGGCGATGATCGACCCGCCGCCCCCGACCACGCCCAGCACGGTCCCTACGAGGAGCCCCAGTGCCAGGGCCGGGATCATGCCGCTTGGGTCTCTTCGGACGCGCCGCCGCGGACGGGAAGCTGCAGGATGGCCGTTTCGCGGGTGGGCTCCTTGGCTGCCTTGTTCCACGGCATCACCGAGAGGGCCTTGCCCATCGCGCAGGTATTGGTCGCCGCGGAGAACGTCAGGCCGGTGCCGATGGCCCCGGCGAGCAGCCGGACCTTCGGGGAAACGAACCTGCCACCGGCCAGACCAAGGACAACGAGGGATCCGGCTGCCAGGCGGACCTGGCGTTCGAGGTCCCAGCGTCCCTGGCCCCGGATGACGTCGCCGCCGGCGGCGGCGAAACCAGGGGCGCCGCCGGTGAGCACGTATGCGGTGTCGATGCCCGCGGTGGCCAGGCGCTGGCGGGCCTGTTCGGCACGCACACCGGACTGGCAGACCAGGACCACCCGGTTGCCCAGGCGGGCGGCGAGCTCTTCGGTGTGCTCCGAGAGCAGCGGCAGCGGCACGTTGTAGGAACCGCGGATATGCATCGACTCAAACTCGGCAGCGGACCGGACATCAATCACCATGAGGTCCTGGTACTCCCGGAACCAGTCCCGCAGGGTCGCCGGTGCCAGGGACGTCACGGCCAGTGAGGAAGGCGAAGCGGAAGTGGAAGGGGGTGTCATGAAGGTCCTCTCAAAAAATGTGAACAGCGCGATACCCTACCGAGTATCACAGATACCCCCGGGGGTAGTCAAACACCCCCCAGGGTATCTGCTTGTGTAGAAACTTCCCCGGAATTGGAGATCCCCATGCAACTCGACACCACTGAGCTGACCCCGGTCGTGAACCGGCTCAAGCGCGCCCAGGGCCAGCTCGCCGCCGTCACCCGCATGCTGGAGGAGGGGCGGGACTGCAAGGACATCGTCACCCAGCTCGCCGCCGTCTCGAAGGCACTGGACCGGGCAGGCTTCGCGATCATCGCCAGCGGCCTGGAGCAGTGCATCAGCCGCGAAGACACCAGCCTGGACAAGAAGGACTTGGAAAAGCTTTTTCTCTCCCTCGCCTGACCCTGCGCCGGCACCAGATCGGCCAACCGAGCATCAGAAGTTCCGCAGGGGCTGCACACCGTCGCCGTCCCTCTGGGACGGGACGAAGCAGTTCATCGCACCCCCGGGGCCCTCAGTGAACAGGGCTTCGGCATCCTCGCGGAAGCGTCCGTACCACTTTCGAGGCCAGGCTCGGAGCCGATGCTGCAGAGACCGTCGGCGACTACGTGATCCTTGGCGCCGGCAACCCCGCTCTGGCCAGCCGCGTCTCCGCCGCCGAACCTGAGCTCGGTGCGCGGCTTGCGTGCAAAGCCGCTGTCCGCCGCGGCATGATGGGGGCAAGACCGCCCTCGCTGCCGTGATCGCCGCCTACGAACGGACATCGATCGCACGAGCTGGCGGAACCGGTACGGCGATACCCCCGAGGGTAAATCAGCATACCCCAGTGGGTATATGATTGGCGTCATGAGCAACCCCTATTACATATCGAAAGAGCGGTTCATCGCAGCCTCAGCCGATGACATCTTCGACCTGCTGGCCCGCCCCGACATGCACTCGGTGATTGACGGATCAGACACCGTGCGAGGACCACAAGCCGGCGCGGCCGAGCGACTGAGCCTGGGCGCACGCTTCGGCATGGGCATGAACATGGTCGTTGGCTACAAGGTGGTCAACGTCGTCTGTGAATTCGAGGAGGGTCGCCGGATCGCTTGGGAGAATGCCGATAAGAACATCTGGCGCTATCTCCTGAAGGCTGTCGACGGCGGCACCGTGGTGACGGAGGAATGGGATGCCCGAAAGAGCCCCCGGCGGTTCTTCATGCGTCTCATGCGATTCCCGGCCCGCAATGCGGCCGGCATCGAGCGCACCCTGGCCAACCTCGAGACCCAGATGACCACGTCGGTATAGTCCGAAAGAGCGCAGGGCCAATCATCATCCCGGACAGCACCGAGGGCTGCAACCGAAAACCGTGATGGTATTGATCCCGTTCTCCCGCAGCCAGGCTTCGAAGTCGGTGCCGGCGAAGACGCTGGCATAGTTCTTGACAATGTGCTTCCAGGAATCCTCGCGGCGGGAGGAAATCTCCGGGTGCAGCTTCCATCCCTCGGGGCCCTCGGCGAATACCGGCGCCCCGGCAGGGTATTCATCATCTGGGCTGCGGCATTAGAAGGCAGGCCCGGGCCCGGACCGGCGACGGCAAGCTGGAAACTACCTTCACCGACTTCAATCATGCCGCTCAGCAACGGAACCCACGTCCTCGACGCCGGTGTGGTCGCCAGAAAACCTGTTGGCCCTAGGTTGCTCCCAACCCATCTGCGAACCCAGCAGGCGCATGTCTGTCGAAACCGTAGGCGCCGGCGCTCCTCGTTGGTGGTCTTTTAGGTCAGGATGGAGTGGAGGATTTCGTCGGCTGCCCGGCGCCCGGAGCGGATCGCGCCGTCCATATAGCCATTCCAAGTCGAAGAAGTCTCCGCGCCTGCCCAGTGGATCCGGTCCACGGGGGCTGCGAGGGCTTTTCCGTACTGTGTCCAGGCGCCGGCACCAAGCCGTCCGCCGTAGCAGCCGCGAGTGAATTCCTCAGCTGTCCAGTCCTGCTCAACGATGTCGAACGGTTCTGCGGCCTTTGGTCCGAAGTACTTCTCCAGCGTCTGGAGGACGAGCCCGCGGCGTTCCTCTGCGCTCATCATACTGGCGGTGCGGGCGTGGGAGCCTTCAAGAAAGCCGACCAACACACCACAGGAGCCATCATGCGGGCTGTTGTCCAAAACGACATTGAACGCGTCGTCAAAACTCCACACACTGCCGCTGAGTCCATCCTCGCGCCAGAACGGTTTGTCGTAACCGATTTGGAACTTAATGACGGCTCCGGCCGGCATCTGCTGGGTGAGACCGTCACGAAGCGCGGGAAGAGGCGGGACGTAGCGCAACCGACCAGCCAGGGTTTGCGGAACGGCGACGATGACGTGCTGCGCCGTGATGCTACCGCCTTCATACTCGACGACGACGCCGGTCCCATCCTGACGGATCGTCCGGACCACGCTATTGAGCCGTACCGCGTCGCCCAGTGCGGTGGCCATCCGTTCAGATATTAGGTGGGTTCCGCCAATGACTCGCCTTTCCTGAGCGCCCCCAGTGGTGTTCATCAGTGAATCCAAGCTGGTTCCGGATTTGACGTAGAAAAGAAAGTGCAGGAGTGAAAGTTCGGGAGACTCAGCCGAAAACAGGGCCGGGACGAGGATCCGGAAGAACCGCCGAGCTAGGCTATCTTCCGTGTGGGAAACAAGCCAAGAATCAAGAGTCTGTCGGTCCAGATCCTCCGCTCCCGCCGTTTCCCAGGGTTCTCCAGTCGCTACCGTTGAGGACAAGACCTCCAGCTGTTCCCAGAGCTGGCCGACCTCCACCGCCGACTCAGGCGGAAGACCATACGTCCTGTCCGAGAAGCGAACGATGTTGCCGTCGAAAACGCTCAGGGCATCGCCCTGATCGAAGCTGCGGAACGTCTCAAGGCCTAGTTCCTCGATGAGCTCAAGTACCACGTCCTGTGTAGGACCGACCCATTGGCCACCCATCTCCACTGGAACTCCGTTGCTGAGAAAGCCTCCCATATTCCGGCCCGCCACCCGGTCACGCGCCTCAAGCACGACCGCTGTCTTACCAGCCGCTACCAACTTTCGGGCAGCACTGAGACCGGCGAGGCCCGCGCCCACAACCACTACGTCCACATCGAACATTCCAAGATCCTCCAAGTAAAAATTTGGGCCTACGACCATGGCCAAGGACACGATCGGTTTCTCCGCCGTGCAAATATGCGAACAATGTCATTGCCCCGAGACCCAGGGCAATGACATTGCATCGATCAGGCGACCGGCGCGAACGCTGCCCGGCCCTGGACGGCCGAGGTGCCCAGGTCGTTCTTGGGTACGGCGGTTCCGGCCTCGACGGCCTTGACCCACGCGTCCGTGGTGGCCACCGCGGCGAAGTTGGAATGCAGCAGCACCAGCAGGGTTTCATGCAGTTGCTGGGCACTGACCGCTCCGGCTTCATTGGCCAGGTGGATCGCACCGCTGGCATCGGACAGCAACTCAACAGCGATGCCCAGTGGTTCGGCCGCGGCGGCGGTGGCGAGGTCGCAGTTGTTCGTCATGTAACCGATCACCGTGATGGTATCGATCTCGTTCTCCCGCAGCCAGGCTTCGAAGTCGGTGCCGGCGAAGACGCTGGCATAGTTCTTGACAATGTGCTTCCAGGACGGCTTGACCCGGGATTCGATTTCCGGGTGCAGCTTCCAGCCCTCGGACCCTTGCGCGAACACCGGCGCCCCGGCAGGGTACTCGTGCTTGACCACCGCGAGGGGCAGCCCCTGCTGCTCGGCAAGATCGATGGCCCGGGTGATGTTGGCCAGGGATTCGTTGCGGTCCGGGTACTGGATCTCCAGCGGTCCCCCTGCTGCAAAGTAGTCGTTCTGCACGTCGACAATCACGAGTGCGCGGCGCAATTCAGCCATGGTGGCTCCGTTTCCTTGATGGTTTTGGTTGGTGATTTCAGCTTGGCAGCGCCCGAACAGGTACAGTGAGGGGCGTATACGCATACTTTCGATGGAAATAGGCCAACATGAAGATCGCCGTTCACGCCTTCGACGGAATGACCATGTTCCACCTGGCGACCCCGCTGCTCGTGTTCGGTGAGGTGTCCCGGTTGGGCCTGGCCGAAGACTGGGAGGCGCGGGTGTTCACGGAGACAGGCCTGCCGGTGCGCAGCGTCGAGGGATACGTGATTGGCGAGGTGTCCGGGCCGGAAGTCGCACAAGGTGCCGACATCGTGGTGTTCCCCTCGTGGCTGTCCCACCTTCCGGATCCCTCCGGGGACCTGCTTCGGTTGGTGCGTCAGTCCCATGACCGCGGAGCCGCGATCGCGGGTCTGTGCCTTGGCGCCTATCCGGTGGCGCGCAGCGGCGTGCTCGATGGCCGCACGGCCGTGACGCACTGGGAGGCCGCCAGGACCATGGCCGCCAAGCAGCATGCCGTCAAATTCAACGACTCGGCCCTCTATATCGACCACGGAGACGTGCTGACCTCGGCCGGCACGGCCTCTGCCCTGGATGCTTGCCTGCACATTGTGCGCACACGCCTGGGATCGGCGGCCGCGGCCACCCTCGCCCGCCACATCGTGGTCGCCCCGCACCGCGAAGGCGACCAGGCGCAATACATTATCCGCCCGCTGCAGGACCCCGAGCTTGACGGACCGCTGGGCAAGACCATCGAATGGGCCCTGGCGAACCTGGACCAGGACCTTGAAGTGGAGAGCATGGCGGCGCACGCCACCATGAGCAAACGCAACTTCACACGCAGGTTCAAGGAAGTCACCGGCCTGTCCCCGGCGCGCTGGGTGCTCGGCCGGCGGCTCGACGACGCCCGCCAGCTGCTGGAAACCACGAGCTGGAGCATCGCCCGCATTGCCGAGGCCTGCGGGTTCGGCAGCCCGGTGACCTTCCGGCAGAACTTCATCACCGCCTATTCCACCACGCCGACCTCCTACCGCACCCGCTTCACCAGCCGCTGAGCCCCGGGGGCTCAAATCCCGCAAACGTTCGAGCCGAAGCCGATCGCCGTCGACCCGAGATCCGGCAGGTACACGCTGTGACACGCGGCTTCGCCCGCGCTGGCCGGAGAGGCCGGTATTGGCCCCTCGTGCCATCACGTCCCGGGGCAACACCAAAACGCCGAGGGAAATCCGCATGAGTCAAAGCTGCCAATCATTCACTCAACATATACCCCCGTAGGGTATTCGACTTTATACCCCCTAGGGGTATAGCATGCTGTTATGGAAACCGTTGCTGCTCCCGTTGATGAACATCTAAACCACGCCTACACCACCAACAAGGAGGCCCTGCTGAAGCGGCTGAGCCGCGTCGAGGGCCAGGTGCGCGGGGTCAGTCGCATGGTTGACGAGGAAAAATACTGCATCGACATCCTCACGCAGATCTCGGCGATCAACGCCGCCCTGCACAAGGTCAGCCTCGGCCTGATCGAAGACCACGTTTCCCACTGTGTGGTCAACGCCGCAGCCCAGACGATCGAAACCGGAGACCAGAGCATCGTTGCGGACAAGGTCAGCGAAGTGACAACCGCGATCGGCCGCCTGCTGCGCTAAGCGCCGGCACACATCGTTCAACACCCAAAACACCCCCAGGAGAACACGTGAGCAACGAAACAGGCTGCGGTTGTGGCTGCGGAAGCAACTCAAACGAAGGCCACACCATCACCACCCGGTCCACCGAGGAAGCCATGAACCAGAACAGCATCACCCTGAAAATCGACGGCATGACCTGCGGGCATTGCGTCGCCTCCGTCACCGAGGAGCTCAGCGAAGTCCCGGGCGTCAGCAACGTAGAAATTGACCTCGCCGCCGGCGGAATCTCCACCGCCACCGTCACCACCAGCGCTCCCGTTGAGAACTCGGTTCTTGAGGCAGCCGTCACGGAGGCCGGCTACACGCCCGTCTCCGTGAGCGCCTAAGCACCCCTCTACTAACCCGGAGACAGGGGCCGAGCCCAGCGCTTGGCCTCTGCCTCCGGTTTTGAGACAAGAAATGGAATCATGAGCAACGACATCACGTTCCCCGTTAACCAACGCATCGTCGAACTGGACATCCAGGGCATGACCTGCGCTTCCTGTGTGGGCCGGGTCGAACGCAAGCTGGGCAAGATCGAAGGGGTCGAGGCCCTGGTGAACCTGCCGCTGGAATCGGCGCGCATCACGGTCCCCGAGAAAGTCACGGACGACCAGCTCATCGCCACGGTCCAATCGGCCGGGTACCAGGCCAGCGTCAAGGCTGATCAGTACGCGCCGGCGGTTGCCCAGACCCAGCCGGCTTCCACAGGAGCTGTCGAACCACGCAAGGCACCGGGCAAGGCCAAGGGCCCCGACCACACCACCGCGCACGGCGGAAGCGACGTGAAAAAACGGGCTCTCCTGACGTGAATGTGGGTTCGGTTATTTCTGGTATGGGAGTTCGATCTCGACGGGGCCGCAGGCGAGCATTATCAGGGCGAGGGCGGCTTCGGGTGTGTGGAATCCGTAGGAGCGGCGGGTCATGGTGCGGATCTTGTTGTTCAGTCCTTCGTGGCGGCCGTTGGAGAGTTTCCTGGTGACGGCGGCGTAGATCCCTTCGGTGTGGGATCGGATCGTGGCGGCGGCCCTGGCGAACTCGCGGATGTTGGATTTGGCGGCGAGGTCGCACCAGGTGGTGATCATCTCCATCACGTCATTGGGGTTGAGGTCGCCGGCGAAGACTTCCCGGAGGGATTCCTTGAGCTGGTAGGCGTCCCAGAGCAGCCCTCCGGTGCGTTCGAGCCCGGCCAAGGTGACTTGTTGCTTTTCGGTCAGGTTCTGCGGGTTTTTCAGCAGCACCCAGCGGGTTCCCTTGAACTTCTTCGCGATGTGCTGATCGGGCAGTTCACGGGCGCGTTGCCAGATGGAACGGCGGAAGGATTCCAGCGCGTTCGTGGCTAGCTGGATGACGTGGAACGGGTCGTAGCAGATGACCGCGTCCGGGGCGTTGGTCTTCACGGACTTGGCAAAAGCGGGCCCCATGTCCATGCTGACGGCCTCGATGGCCGTCGTGTTCACCGGTCCGATTTCTTTGAAGAATCCATCCAGTGTCGCCGCGTTTTTCCCCGGTGCACCCCAGACGATCTTCGAGGTGGAGTGGTCGGAGACGAGGGTGAGGTAGCGGTGGTGTTTGCGCCAGGAAATCTCATCCACCCCGATATTGAGCAGGCCTTCGAAGCGGCTCTCGTCGAGCTGTTCGGCCACGACGCGTTCACAGATCGCCCCGACGGTCCGCCACGCTATCCGGGCGAACTGGGAGACGGTGGTCTTGTCCGCCCGGATGACCAGCCAGGCGATCATGTCCTCAAAGTCCGTGCTGAACCGGGAGCCGGGCCGGGCGAACGGCACGCCCTGCACCACGACGCCGTGGCCGGGGCAGACCAGGCGCCGGCGGAGCATTGTGAGCACCAGGACCCTGCCGGAGAAATCCAGATGCCGCCACGTGGATTCCGCCCAGCGGGTGTCATATCCCGCCATCGTTGAGTAACTGCAGTGCGGGCAGTCAAGGCGCTTGCGGGCCTTCAACGCCACCCGCACCAGCATGGGACCACCGGAGCCGGGATCAACATCAACAACCCGGACCCCCGTCAGGTTCAAGACGCGGTTGAGTAGAGTAGTAGCACGCATGGGTAGCTCCGAAATTTGGACAGTGTGAGAACTCCCAAATCTACCGGGCTACCCATGCCCTCATAGCACACAAACCCTGACCCACACGTACGTCAGGAGAGCCAAAAAACGCCTCGTCGTCGGCGCCATCTTCACCGTGCCGTTGTTCATCATTTCCATGGTTCCCGCCGCCCAATTCCCCCACTGGGGCTGGGTGGCACTGGTACTTGCAACCCCGGTGACGTTCTGGTCGGCTTGGCCGTTCCACCGCGCGGCGGCCATCAACGCCCGCCACTTCGCCTCCACGATGGACACCCTGGTGTCCATCGGCGTGCTGGCCGCCTACTTCTTCTCCCTGTGGCAGCTCATTGCCGACCCGAACATCACCGCCCATGTGGGCATGTCAATGAGCGAACACGCACTGTACTTTGAGACCGCCGGCGTGGTGGCGACCTTCCTGCTGCTCGGGCGCTGGCTCGAAGCACGCGCCAAGTCACGGGCCGGGGACGCACTGAAAACGCTGCTGAATTTGGGCGCCAAGGAAGCAGTGGTGCTGCGCGGGGGCATCGAAGTGAAGATTCCGGCCTCGGATCTGGTACCGGGCGATGAGTTCGTCGTCCGCCCCGGCGAAAAGATCGCCACCGACGGCTTTGTCGTCACCGGCCACTCCGCCATCGACACCGCACTGGTCACCGGCGAATCGGTGCCCGTCGAGGTCGGCCCGGATGACACCGTCATCGGTGCCACCATCAACACCTCCGGCCACCTGGTGGTTCGCGCCACCCGCGTGGGCAAGGACACCACGCTGGCCCAGATGGGCCGCCTGGTTTCCCAAGCCCAGACCGGCAAGGCACAGATCGCCCGGCTGGCCGACCGCATCTCGGCGGTCTTCGTGCCGATCGTGCTGACCATCTCCGTCATCACCTTCGTGCTCTGGCTGATATTCACCGGGGACCTGAACTCAGCCTTCACCGCGGCCGTCGCAGTGCTGGTCATCGCCTGCCCGTGCGCGTTGGGCCTGGCAACACCCATCGGGCTGCTGGTGGGCACCGGGCGCGGCGCCCAGCTGGGCATCCTGATCCGCGGCCCCCAGGTCCTCGAGGACACCCGCAAGATCGACACGGTATTGCTGGACAAGACCGGCACCATCACCGAGGGCAACCTCGCGGTCACCTCGCTCACCCCGGCCCAGGGATTCGATGAAACCGAGCTGCTGGCCCTCACCGGAGCCGCCGAGTCAGGCTCCGAACACCCGATCGCCCATGCCATCGTCGAGGCCGCACGCGCCAAGGCCCCGCTGGCCGCCGCCACCGCGTTCAACTCCGCCCCCGGCGGAGGGGTCCGCGCCACCATCGGCACCCGCACCGTGGTCGCCGGCCGGGAAAGCTGGCTGAAGGAGAACGGCATCGAACTGACCGGCTCGCACCGCGCCGCCCTTGCAGCCGCACAGCAGGCCGGTGCCACCTCCATCATCGTCGGCATCGACGGGACCTTCGCAGGACTGGTCAACCTCACCGACACCATCAAGGACACCTCCGCCGCCGCCATCGCCAAACTGAGGGAACTGGGCCTGCGCCCGGTCCTGCTCACCGGCGACAACGCAGCCGTGGCCGCGCAAGTTGCGGCAACGGTCGGCATCGCCGAAGGGGACGTCTTCGCCGACGTCTTCCCCGAGGGCAAGGTGCAGGCCGTGCGCAAGCTGCAGGCCGAAGGCAAGGTCGTGGCCATCGAGGCAGCGGACGTGACCATCATGGGCAACGACCTCACCCACGTGGCCCAGTCCATCGAGCTCTCCCGCAAGACCCTGGCCACCATCAAGACAAACCTGTTCTGGGCCTTCGCCTACAACACCGCCGGCATCCCGATTGCCGCACTGGGCTTCCTGAACCCGATGATCGCCGGCGCCGCCATGGCCGCCAGCTCAGTCCTCGTGGTGGCCAACTCGCTACGCCTGCGCAGTTTCGCCAAGCGCAAGTAAAAGAGGGCATCTCCCGTCACCATCCGGGCAACGGGTTGCGGCACCCACTCATGGTGTCGTGCTCCGACAAGGGCCCGCCCAACGGGGAGTGCCGTTTACCTTTCTCATCGGGCGCATCGCGCGGACCTGCGGTTTCGGGAGCGTGGTGGCTTTAGGCAAACTTTGTTGCGCCTACGCCACCAGCCCAACCTCACACAGAGGTTCACCAACCCCGCCTCGTGACCGGGGCGTCCGGTCAAGTTCTTTGCCGTGGCATGCTGGCCAGCTTCTCCCTGAGAAGAGTCTCACGGTAGTGACTGCTTAATTCCGTGAGGGTCATGATAATGTGGATATCATGGCAAAAAGATACAGTTTCCGTGAGAAGTGGAGTTTCGCATGATGCGCACATCGCCCTCGGGCACCGCCCCGTTCGTCCTTTCGGTGCTCGATAACGCGCACACCGGTGTCGGGCAGACTGTCCATGAAGCGTTTGGTGAGATCATCACCCTGGCTCAGCTGGCAGAGCGGCGGGGGTATCACCGGTTCTGGATGTCTGAACATCACGCCATGCCCGGGGCGTCAACCTCGTCTCCGCAGATAATGCTGGCACGGTTGACCGCTGCAACGGACCGGATCCGGCTTGGTGCGGGCGGGGTGATGTTGCCAAACCATGCGCCGCTGGTGATCGCTGAACAGTTCGGCATGCTGGATGCCCTCGCCCCAGGGCGGATCGATCTGGGGTTGGGTCGCGCCCCCGGCACAGACCTGCCGACCGCCGCCGCCCTACGCCAACATCATGACGCCAACGACGGGTTCCCGCAGCAGGTACTCGAGCTGCTCGGCTTCCTGGGCGATGACTTCCCGGTAGGCCACGCGTACGGGAACGTGCACGCGGTGCCCGGCCCATGGCAAGCCGAACAGAACCGCGTGGAGCGTCCCGAGACTGCACCGGATGTTTGGATCCTGGGCTCATCACCGTACTCAGCCCGCCTGGCCGGACAGCTCGGCCGGCCGTACGCCTTCGCGTTGCAGTTCGGTGATGCTGACGTGGAGACGGCCATGCGCTTATACCGGGAGAGTTTCCAGCCGTCCGCTGTCCTGGACGAGCCGTACACCCTCGTCAGCGTGAGCGCCGTTGCGCACGACGACCCCGACGAAGCCAAGCGCCAGGCTGCCACATCGGCGATGGCCATGCTGCGGATGTTCCAGCGCAAGCCCTACAGCCTGCTCCCGCCGGAGGAAGTCGAGGCCTACCCCGCCACCCTCCAGGAGCAGCAGATCCTCGACAGCTACACCCGGCGTGTCCTCCACGGTACAGGTCCCGAGGTGGCCCAGGGCCTCGAACAGCTCCATGCACAAACCGGGGTCAACGAAATAATGCTCGTGGTCACGGGGCACTCACGCCGGGCCCAGGCCCGCACAGTCGAGCTCATCGCCGACCATTACGCGCTCCCCGCGCAGTGACACCGGCACGCACTGGGCGGCGGTCTCACCGAAAACCGTGGTGGCTGCGAAGTCGCGGCCTGATCATGCCGGAAGGCGGAAAGGGTGACGGAGCAGCTGATCGGTACCGAACCAACTGCCGACCGGCCCCATAAAAAGGTGTCCGACGGCACCAAGCAGTGAACCGGTTGCCGGGTGCGACACCAACGTGCCGGGCGCTCGTTCCGCCCCTCTGTGGCGGTGCTGGCCAAGGCGACATCTGACGGCGCCGCCTTCCTGCTCGTGCGACGCGCCTGCGGGAGCGCGGTCATCCCGGGGAGGCCGCGTTCCCCCGGCGTGCGGCATCGAATCGAACAACATCGTCCTTACCGCCATCGGCGAGTAAGTCGTCAGTTGAGAAGCACATACTCGGTTTCCTGCCCGCCGGGCGGGCAGGACCCTGCGCTGACAACCTGCCGCTCCCGCCGTCACCAAAATTTGCCCGCCGGTTACAATGAACCTTGTCGACGAATACGAGCGAGGCTTCGCCTAATACTGCGCCAGCGTAACTGCGACTCCCAAAAGCGGTGCTGAGAAGGGTAACTTACCTCCACCGATACTTCCGACGGGCAGCTGCTTACCCAACCTTGGCCAGCCGTTCTTTTCGAAGGGCATATGAGCGTGCTGCACGCACGCGGTCGCCGCACCGTTTTGAGCACCAGTGACGCCGCGCGTGGGTGCGAATCATGTACCGGTTGCATTGTTCGGCACCGCAAGCGGCCAGCAGTTCGGCTTCGGGACCGGTGAGCAGTACGACTGCGTCACCGGCAATCGCGGCCAGGGCGTGCTCGACGATCCGGCTGGTCGGATGAGTCGGCTGGTCCCTGAAACCGGAGACAGGGTCCCATCCCAGCAAACGAGCGCTGGGTGTGCGCGTTAGGGCTTCGTTCACCGCCTCCACTGCCGACGTCTCGGGCGGGCGGCCGAAGGCGGCGGCTTCGAACAAGTCGCGGATGTGCCGGCGCATGGAAATGAGCAAACCCGAGCAATGCTCCTGCAGCTCCGTCTCCTGCGGGGCGAGCCCGTGCTCAATGAGCCAGCTGGTTGCCACAGCCGGCGAGTTCAGCATTTCAATGCGGCCGTTCGGCATCTGCACCGAGCTGTTAGCCAGCTGAAGGGACGCATGCTCATCCTCTCCTGGTGCTGGCGGCGGAACGTCAGGGGTGAAACGCATCGAGGACATACTTCACGTTACCACTTTGGTTTTGACGTGAGACCGATCATGTTCCTATCAGCAGGCACGAAACCCGCTTCACCCCGGTGCTCGGAACCGAGGCGAAGGAATACTCACGGGAAGACTTTGCATGTGACGTGAGACCTTGGTAGTGTGTACCTCACGGCAAAAATGCGTTCCGTCCGTTAGAGACCCGCACGACGTGAGCGTCTGCCACGTCCAGTACTTTGTGGCGCCAGGTACAGCGGTTCGGGCCGTCGATAAAGTTTCAGGAGAGACAATGAAGCTCAAGCACATCCGCAACGCCACCATGATGCTCGAACTAGGAGGCGCGCGGATCCTGATCGACCCTATGCTGGGCGCCAAGGGATCTATTGAATCTTTCGCCAACTCCGCGGGCAACTCCGTTCGAAACCCTACCGTCGACCTTGTCGTGCCGCTGGAGGAACTGACCGGCGTTGACGTTGTCGTTGTCACCCACACCCATGTCGACCACTGGGACGATGCCGCAACATCGCTGCTTCCACGCCAAGTGCCGCTGCTGGCCCAAAACGACGCCGATGCGAAAGCCATTGCCGCCCACGGCTTCAGCGATGTTCAGGTCATGGCTGAGCCCATCGTCATAGGTAAAACTTCATTCACCAAAACGAAAGGCCAGCACGGCTCAGATGCCACCCTGGCCGCCTGGCCAAGGCTTGGCGAAGTCAGCGGCGTTGTCGTTCGCCATCCAGGGGAGCCAACTGTCTACATCGCCGGTGACACCGTCTGGAATGAGCAGGTGCGTCAAGCGCTCCTCGAGCATCGCCCCGACGTCATCGTGCTGAACACGGGCGAAGCACGTTTTCCTGACAACAGCGCCCTGATAATGGGGGCGCGGGAGATTCTAGAGGTGCATGAAGCCGCCCCTGAGGCGAACATCGTTGCCGTGCACATGGAAGCGCTGAACCATTGCGTCGTCACTCGCGCCCAGGCCAGGAAGATCGCTGAAGACCACCGCATCTCAGCGCAGGTCTTCGTGCCCGAAGACGGTGAAGTTCTCATTTTCTGAGCTCCCCTTGGCGCCACGCCTCCGTGTCACCCGAGGTGGCATGCACCCACGGTCGGAGCCTTGCACTGAGCACAAGGGTGACCGGCCCTTGAGGCAGGACCGTGCCCCTGGCGGGCAAAACATGCGGCCGTCAAGAGCCCTGACCGCACCGACAGGCCTGCAGCAACAATGGCTCTGCACTCCTGGGGACTTTCCCATGGTCGGACAGTTCAGGACCTTCATCGAGGGCATGAAAACAGCCTGGAGCTGACCCGAGCCCGACGGACGAGGTGCCTTGCCAGTTCAACAGGAAACTGGAGTTTCTCTGTGTGCCCCCAACCTGCAAGAAAGACATCTAGTGGGTATCCGGTTAGCTCAGGTAGACTGCGTAAATGTCGAGACCGGACTTTCCGAAGACGATTCTGGAGTTCCAGGCGAGATTCGGCGACGAGCAGGCTTGCCTGGGCTATCTGTTTGAGTGCCGCTGGCCGGATGGCTATTCGTGTCCCCGGTGCAAGGGGGAGTCCGCCTGGCCCGTGGCGGCGCGGGGGCTGTGGGAATGCGCCGCATGCCGTTACCAGGTTTCGCTGACAGCCGGTACCGTGCTCCACAAGACCCACACTGCACTGCATTTGTGGTTCTGGGCGGCCTACCTGATGACGACGGGAACTCCGGGGATCTCGGCCAGGCAGCTGCAGCGCCAGCTCGGACTCAGCCGCTACGAGACGGCCTGGACCATGCTCCACAAACTGCGCCGCGCCATGGTCAACCCCGAACGCACCCTGCTGACCGGCGAGGTAGAGGTGGACGAATGCGAAGTCGGCGGCCCGGAGGTGGGCCGGCGCGGCGGCAGAAATCTCACGGCCCGGGCCGCGCAGATAGTCGTGGCGGTGGAGGTGCGTGGTCAGGGCTCCGGACGCGTCCGGATGAAGGTGATCCCCAACGCGTCCGGCGACACCTTGGGCACTTTCGTGACAGACACTGTGGCTCCCGGCGCCATCGTGCACACCGACGGCTGGATGGGGTACGTCCCGTTGAGGAACAAAGGCTACGACCACCGCCCGCGATCCCAGCGGGCCGCCAAAAGAGCCGGCGACCCCGACCCTGTCCTTCCCCGCGTGCACCGCGCCATCAGCAACTTCAAGACATGGCTGCGGGGAACCCACCGCTCCGTGGGCAATGAACACCTGCAGGTGTACCTCGACGAGTTAACGTTCCGCTACAACCGGCGCAGCACACCCATGGCGGCCTTCCAATCCCTGCTCGGTCTCGGCGCACAGCAGGCGCCAGCCACCTATCGCCAAATCGTCGCCCACGGTCCGGGATCGAAAAGCACAACCTGAGCTAACCGGATACCCACTAGACATCTTTTGAACACTTCACACACCGCTACTTCCCAGAACCGTGAGGCTCCCGCCAGCGCCCGGCCCGAGCAAAGGCGCATTATTGCCGTTCTCATTGCAGGGCAGATCCTGGGCGGAATCGGTATGGGCGCCTCCCTTTCCCTGGGATCGCTGCTCAGTGTCGAGGTGTCGGGGTCAGCGGCGTGGTCGGGAATGGCCGCGACAATGAACACGTTGGGGGCTGCCGCCTTCGCCATCCCCCTGGCACGCGCGGCTGCCGCCCGCGGACGGCGCGTCTCACTCGCGCAAGGCGCCCTCATATCAGGAATCGGGGCCGGCATCGCAGTCGCAGCGACCGCCCTGTCCACCTTCCCCGGTCTGCTCATCGGCCTCGCCCTCCTCGGCGCCGGAACGGCAGTAAGCTTCCAGGCGCGCTTCGCGGCAACCGACCTGGCCACCGCCAAAACCCGCGCACGGGACCTGTCAATCGTCATCTGGTCAACCACTATCGGCGCCGTTGCCGGGCCGAACCTGTTCGAACCTGGCGAAGCCTTCGGCAAGCTCCTCCACATGCCGCCTTTGACCGGAGCATTCGCCTTCACCGTCGTCGCGCAACTGCTGGCCGCACTCGTTTACGTCACGGGACTACCTGCAAAGTCGGTGAAAGAACCCACGGACACCGCACCTGCCCGGCGCCAAGCCTCGGGGTTCGCGGTCCTCCGTTCCAACACCAAGGCCCGCTTCGCTGTCACAGCCGTGGCGCTCAGCCACGGCGTCATGGTTGCCCTGATGTCCATGACGCCGGTGCACCTTCACAGCCACGGTGCGAGCTTGGCCGTCGTCGGAATAGTCATCAGCCTTCACGTTGCAGGCATGTACGGTCTTTCACCGGTCTTCGGATGGCTCGCCGAGAAGGCCGGCCGACTGCCTGTTCTGCTCACAGGTCAGGGGATGCTCCTGGCAGCGCTGCTGCTGGCCTGGTTCGCCCCGCACACCATGGTGACCCCGAGCCTTATTCTCCTCGGCCTTGGCTGGTCTGCCTCCCTTGTCGCGGGCTCAGCGCTCGTCGCCGACGCAGTCCAAGCAACCGAACGGCCCGCCGTCCAGGGTGTCTCAGACCTGATCATGAATCTCACCGGCGCTACCTGCGGCGCCCTCGCCGGACCTGTCCTGGCAGCTCTCAGTTACTCGGGCCTTGCCACAGTGATGACTGCCCTCGTAGTAGTCGTCACCGCCTGGGCGACACTGCGCCTCGTCACATCGCGACATCAGAAAACAGCGTGACAGCCAGGACAAACACATCAAGCACGACGTACACCGATTTCGTCCTGAGGCAGCGAAACAGGGCATGGAACTTCGCTACACCCTCCTGTGGTGCGACATCACTGGGAAACCTCCCCAACGGCGTCGTGGCCGCAATCAGCACCCAGGACGAGCGGCATCCGGCAAGTCGGTCGCCGAGCACCTCACCGCTCATCACCACGCATGCTGGGGACTTTCTCCGGCCGCAACATCAGCCGGATCAGCTCCGGGCCAGCAGCAACGGTCGTTACTCTGGCTAACGGAACGGACGTGAGCGCGATATTCGTTGATGCCGGATTCCTGCTCGCCGTAGGCCGTACTGCGGGGCCCAGTCACTTTTGCTGTTCCCTGCCGTCGCCCATGCCCCAGCACATGGTCGCTGGCATCATCTCTTTCGCTCCTCGTGTGGGCACACATTCTATTGGGGTGGCTTGTGAATTCGTCAAATACCGGACGCTAGGCCCGGTACAGCGTACGGTAACGATCATTCGCAAGACACTTCAGGGCATGTTTGAAAAGGCGCGGAAACACAGAGCTCGTTTTGTAATACTTGCCGTGTACTCGCCTATGTAACGTTCTACCCGGTTGGTGATACGTTTCCGGTATGCGAATCGGATACGGACGTGTCTCAACACGCGATCAGCACCCCGAGGCCCAACACGACGCCCTGTCCGTGGCCGGCTGCCAGCAGGTCTTCCTCGACACGGCCTCCGGAAAGCTCGCCCGCAGACCCGAACTCGACAAGGCCCTGCTCTCGGCCAACCGGGCAGGCGATCAGCTCGTCGTCACCAAGCTCGACCGGCTCGGCCGGTCGTTGGAAAACCTCATCGACTTGTCCAACACGCTGCAGGAGCGCGGTGTTGACCTCGTCGTCCTTGACCAGGGCATCGACACATCCACCGCCACCGGGCGGATGTTCTTCCAGATCCTTGGCTCAATCGCCGAGTTTGAGCATGCTCTGATGTCTGAACGGACGATGGACGGTCTGGCCGCCGCCAGGGCACGGGGGCGGACCGGCGGCCAGAAGCCGAAGCTGACTCCCCGGCAGGTGAAGATCGCCCGGGAAATGTACGAAGAAACCGGCGCCGACGGCAAACGGGTTCACACGGTGGCGCGCAATCGCGGCCGAGTTCGGTGTCACGAGACCCACAATCTACCGTCATTTCGAGACCCAGAAGGGGTAGCCGGGGTTCTCCATCCCGGTTACTCCTGGTCGGGTCCGTTTCCGGCATCACTGCTGTCAGGGTCCCGGAATGCCCGCCACGACCCGCCGAGGTCGGGGAGCTGGAACGAGTAGTGCCCGTGGACGTTGATGTGCCGGCGCTGGTATGCCGACAGCCGGGCCACGTCTTCCTCGGCAATCGGGTGGCGCTGTGCCCGTAGCGTCTCCAGTGCCCGGTCGAGATAGACCGTGTTCCAGAGCGTCACGCAGTTCAGCACGAGGCCTAAAGCGCCGAGCTGGTCTTCCTGTCCCTCGCGGTAGGCCCGGTGCAGTTCGCCTTTGCGCCCGTGGAAGATGTGCCGGGCCAGGGCGTGGCGGCCCTCCTGAAGGTTTCGCATGCCTTTCATCTCCCGCCGGTATTGGGGGTCATCGACGAATGTCAGGACGTGGAGCGTTTTGAAGATCCGTCCGTAGTGAGCGAGAGCTTCGCCAAGGTCGGTGGGACGGCCGTCGCGCTGGAGAATGCGGATGATGTCGTGGGCGGAGACTTCCCGGGTATGCACGGAGGCAACCACGCGGAGGATATCGGGCCAGTGGCGGCGGATCTTCCCCACATCGATCCTGCCCCGGGCGGCCTTGTCCAGAGCGCCATAGTCGGCGCCGCCGTTGATCCGCCACAGCTTTGCATCCGGCAGATCGGCCAATACGGGCCTGTAGTCAAAGCCCAGGAGAGTAACGAGGCCGAACACGATGTCTGAATATGACCCCTGGTCGGTGACCAGCACCTCCGGGCGTTGACCGCTGTCGGGGCTGATAACCAGATCCACGAAATGGAGGGTATCTTTGGGTGTTCCGGAGACAACCTTGCCGGACAACCCCACGGACTGGTCAGAAATCATGTTCAGCCAGGTCACACCTTTCTTGCGGTGGAAGTATTTCGGGTTGGGCCGGGCATCGATTGTCCGCACGGGCACGAGGAACCGCATCCCGTCGACGGCGGCGACCATCCCCCCGCCCCAGGCCTGAGGCAGGGTAAGTCCGGCCTGGGCGTCGATGAGTACGGTGTTCGCTGCGGCGTAGGTCTCCGGACGCAGGTAGTGCTGATCAACATGCGCCAGCCGGCCGGCGGTCAGGGCAGCCACCTCGCCGATCACCGGGGAGAGCCCGACGTTCAGTGCGTGCGCCGTCAGCAGGGCCGCGACCGAAACATGGAGATCAGCAAGTCTTGTCCTGGCCCCGGACACGGCCGTGAACGAGGCCGCGAACGCCGGTTGCCATGCCATCACCTCCAGGATCTGCTCGGAAAGGTCAACCTGAGGGATCATGCCGGACAGACGTCTGCGCAGGTCGAGCAGGCTCGGGCCTTCGACCAGGGCCTCATCCTCGCCGAGGTGCAGTCTGCCTCCCGTGTCAACGGAGATACCGGTGTTCGTGACCATGCCGCCTGCGGTTGCGCGCCACGCCGCGTCCAAGTCCTCCGCATGTTCGGCCAGCAGAGCGTCCGGACTTTCCGGGAGCAGCAGCGCCCCCAGCGCCGGCCCCTTAGCGGCCTCCCACGCAGGACCCGACAGTAGCTTGGCCCGGGGGTCGCAGAACCGTTCGGAGGTCAGTGCGAAGATGTCACGGTGTCTGAGACGGGCGTGGAAAAGCTCCAGCACGCAGAACACATAGGCATTGCGGTCAACCGTGCCCTCTGGCCGGTCCTTGGCGAAGACGAGTTTCTGCCACCAGCCTGACGGGACGAGCTGCACATCAACCTTGCGGGCATCGAGGTATCCCTTGGGAACCCGCACCGTCACCTTCACCTCGAGCAGCTGCGCGAGATCCTCCATGGCCCGCAGGACCCGCTGTGCGTCGGTGGTGGCGCCGAACCTGATGCTTTGGCACAGCATTTTCACGAAACCTCTCACCGAGTTGTATCTCTCCAGGACCGTTGCCCGCCATGCCCCGTCCGGCCCGGCCTGCGGTGGCGGGGCGATCAGTTCCAGTCCCGCTACAGCCGCCCGGATCTTCGCCCTGGATCCCACCGCCTTTTCGATCATTGCCCAGACCATGCCCAGTGGAATGTCCTCGCCCAGCTCTTCGGCCTCGAACAACACCTCCACCACGGACTTGACCAGCGCGGCGTCTCTGGCCACACGGGGGTAGCGCTTCACGGTCTCCTTGTCCGCGGACTTCGCCGCCCGCCCGAAAAGCTCATTGGCCATGAGCGCGTCGAAGAGTTCCAGGGCGTCATCGGTGGCCTTCGTTTCAAGCCATGTCAGCGTGGCCAGCAAGGTCGCGGTTCGCATGCTGTCCGGATGCCGGGCAAGTTTCGGCGCTTTTTCGTTCATTCCGGACCGGGCCAACTGCAGCATTCGCCGCCTGGAAACGCCCGTGCCCGCGATATCGATCTCTCCCAGACGAAGGGCCGCGATTTCGGACACCCGCTCCAGCGCCTTCATCATCGACCGGCCCGATGGATCTCTGCGTGGCGGATGACGCCACAAATCCAATTGGGACCGCCGCCCCTGTCCAGGGGCCAGAAGCACGCCATCCAGTGCCGCTGCCTGCTCGCTTGTCACCACCGCAGCGAGAGCATCATGTAACCGGGATTCGGCCTTCTTCCTGACGCCGGCCACCTGGTCTCGGAGGGTGCTTACTCCCGGCAACAGCACGCGGCGCCCGCGTAGCCAGGCCACCGCCGCGAAAAACAGCGTCTTCGGCCCCGCGTCACTGGTCCACGCCTGCCGGTCCACCCACTCCAACAGCTCCGTCTCCATCGAGGCGTAAGTGACGAAACCGTATACCTCGGCGATCTCCCACTGGTGCTCTAACCGAGTCTGCTTCCGTTCCACGTACCGCTTCACACACGACGGATCGGCCACGCCGACCTGCACCGCAACAAAATCGACGACAGCGGCTGGAACATCCACGGGATCATCCATGAAAGCACCCAGATGACGAACGGTCACAAGCTGGAGTCCGAACCCAAGCCGGTTGTGGTCGCCCCTCCGCTTCGCCACCAGCTCGCGATCCAAGTCATCGAGAAAGAAAAACCGCTCCAACACCGACTGTTCCGGAGCTTCATGCGCATACCGCCCGTACGCCGCCTCTTCGGCAGCCGTTAAATATTCACCAGCCATGCTCTCTCAACGATCGACGCTGGCAATCGTTGCGGTCGGATTGATCCTTAGCGCTACTTTTCCGCGGGATGGTCCTCGACCCCCTGCACCAGGCGCGCATCGCGGAATGGAAGGCAATGTCCGACGCGGAAACCGTGACCGCGTCCTCGTGAAGCGAGCGACTGGCTGGACGACGCACGACGCCGACGCCGGAACTCGGGTGAGTTCCGGCGTCGGCGGCGTGTTCGTCGTTCGGGGAATGCTTAGACGTTTGCCTTGGCTTCCTCCACCAAGGCAGACACTGCCGGGAAGAGCGGGTGGTTCGGCTCCAGCCCGGTGATCTTTTCCGTTGCCTCCTCCGGCGAGGAGACGGCGAGGATCTTCGCCAGCTCCACCGCCTCGGCGTCGGCCGGATCGGTGAAGCGCAGGGCCGCGGCGATCGCACCGAGCAGGGCCTCCGGGACGATCCCGCGTTCGGCCAGCTCGGCCGCCGGGCCGATGAAGCGTTCATGCCGGCCGAGCTTGCGCAACGGCGCCCGGCCCACCCGGTTCACGGTGTCCGGCAGGTGCGGGTTGGAGAAGCGGCCCAGGATCTTCTGGACGTAGGCCTCCTGCTCGTCACGGTTGAAGCCGTGCTTGGCCACCAGCAGCTCTTTGGTCTCGTCCAGGACCGCGCGCACATCCGCGGCGACATCCTGATCGGCCATGGCCTCGGATATCTTCTCGAGGCCGGCCTCGAAGCCGAAGTAGGCTGCCGCGGCGTGTCCAGTGTTCACCGTGAACAGCTTCCGCTCGATGTACGGCTCGAGGTTGTCCACAAAGGTCGCACCCGGAATCACCGGCTCCTTGCCCCGCGAACGGGGTCCGGTCGATGACCCATTCGTAGAACGTCTCCACGGTGACGTCCAGGCCCTGCCCTGCCTCCTGGTTGGGCACGATCCGGTCCACCGCCGTGTTCGCGAACACGGCGGCGGCGTCCAGGGAACCACATGCCGGATCCCACTGGGCCGCCACTTCGTCCTTGAGGATGTCCGTGGCGTTGATGGCGTTTTCACACGCCATCACCTGCAGCGGGGCCAGTCCTGCCGGCCGGGCGGCGATCCCCTTGGCGATCACGGGGGCCACGAACTTGAGGATGTGCGGCCCCACCGCGGTGGTGACGACATCCGCCGTCGCGATCTCCGCGATGACGTCCGCCTCCTGGCTGCTGGAGTTCAGCGCACGGAAGTTCTCCACGGTGCGGACGGTGGGGTGCTCCCCCACCTCGTGGACCTGGTAGCTGTCCGCGGCGGCCAGCTGGGTGATCAGGGCGTCCGCAACATCCGCGAACACCACGTCATACCCCGCCTCGTGCAGCAGCAGGCCCACGAATCCGCGCCCGATGTTTCCGGCTCCGAAATGAACAGCCTTCACTAGGAATTGACCTTTCCGAACAGGTCCAGGACTTCCTCGACCGTGGTGGCCGCCTCAAGCTGCGCCACCTGCGCCTTGTTGGTGAAGACCTTGGCGATCGAGGACAGGATGTGCAGGTGTTCATTGTTGATGCCTGCGACGCCGACCACGAACTTCACTTCCTTGCCGTTCCAGTCGATGCCGTCCGGGTAGCGGACCACGGAGACCGCGGACTTCATGATGTGGTCCTTGGCGGCGTTGGTGCCGTGCGGGATGGCGAGGTAGCTGCCCATGTAGGTGGACACGGATTCCTCGCGTTCGTGCATGGCGTCCAGGTAGCCGGTATCGACGGCGCCGCGGTCCAGCAGGAGCCGGCCGGCCTCGTCGATGGCGGCGTCGCGGTTGGTTGCCGTGCCGTTGAGGACCACGCTTTCGGCCACCAGGATCCCGGCGGGGCCGGCCTCGGCTTCCGGCCGGTCTTCCGTGCCGGTGGCCGCCGCGGTTTCTGCGGCGGCGTCCGATGCAGAGGCTGCGGCGACGTGCGCGCCGTGGCCTGCTTCCGCCGATTCCGTGTTGCTGCTCTTGACCAGCTCCACGATCTCGTCGTACCGCGGGCTGTTCATGAAGTTGTCCACGGACACGTGCACGGCGCTGCCGGTCACGGGCTTGGCCCGCTCGGTCAGGTCCTGGTGCGTGATGACGACGTCATACGTGTCATTGAGGTTGGCGATCGCGGAGTTGGTGACCAAGACGTCCGGGAAACCGGCCGCCCTGATCTTGTTCCGCAGCACCGAGGCGCCCATCGCGCTGGAGCCCATTCCGGCGTCGCACGCAAAGACGATGTTCTTGATGGGTCCGGCCATGACGGCGGTGCCTCCGGCGCCCACGAGGGTCGAGGAAACGGAGCTCTTCTTGCCCTTCATGGCTTCCATCCGGGACGTGGCGGCGCCGAGGCTGTCCTCCTCGGTCTCGCCCACGGGGGTCTTGCTGGACTTCAGGATCACCGAGGCGATCAGGAAGGACACTGTTGCGGCGAGCACGACCGCCAGGATCACGCCGATGTAGCTGTCACGGGATGTCTGGGCGAGCACCGCGAAGATGGAGCCCGGAGCCGCCGGCGCCACGAGTCCGGCGTTGGTGACGGACAGTGTCGCGACCCCCGTCATGCCGCCACCGATCGCGGCGAGGATGAGGATTGGCTTCATCAGCACGTAGGGGAAGTAGATCTCGTGGATGCCGCCGAAGAACTGGATAAGGGCGGCTCCGGGCGCCGATGCCTTGGCCAGGCCCTTGCCGAAGAACATGTAGGCGAGCAGAATGCCGATACCCGGGCCGGGATTAGCCTCGAGAAGGAACAGGATGGACTTGCCCTGCGCAAGCGACTGCTGGATGCCCAGCGGGGTCAGCACGCCGTGGTTGATGGCGTTGTTCAGGAACAGCACCTTGGCAGGTTCAATGAAGATGCTGGTCAGTGGCAGGAGGCCGTTGTTGACCAGGAACTGGACCACGTTGCCCGCGGCCGTGCTGAAGGCCTGGACCAGCGGGGAGATGCCGTAGAAGCCGAGCATGGCCAGCAGGGCGCCCCAGATGCCGGCGGAGAAGTTGTTCACCAGCATCTCGAAGCCGGGCCGGATCTTCCCCTCCCAGATCGAATCGATCTTTTTCATGGTCCAGCCGCCGAGGGGACCCATGATCATGGCGCCGATGAACATCGGGATGCCGGCGCCGACGATGACGCCCATGGTGCCGATGGCGCCAACGACGCCGCCCCGGTGGCCGTAGACCATCTTGCCGCCAGTGAAGGCAATCAGGAGCGGCAGCAGGTACGTGATCATGGGGCCGACGAGGCCCACATTCGGCGCCCCCGCGGCGTTGGTGCCGAAGCCGCCAAGTTGGGGAACGGGTATCCAGCCCTTCTCGATGAAGAGAGCGGTGATGAGGCCCCAGGCGATGAACGCTCCGATGTTGGGCATGATCATTCCGGACAGGAACGTCCCGAACTTCTGGACGCCCACCCGCACGCTGGTACGGGGTTTCGCAACTGTCTCTGTTGCCATGTGATTTCCTAACCGTGATTCCTGCTGCTCCGCAGGATGATCCGATGATTTCGACGAGCTAGCTGGTGGAGCTGGTGGAGATTCGGTGGAGCCATTCGAGGAACAGCTTGAGTTCCGAGCTGGAGAGCTGGTCCGAGTGCGACGACTGGAGAGCTGCGTTCAATGCGATGGCCGCCACGACCACTGACGATTTCCCTGAATCTTCAGGGCCGTTGTCCCGGGCCTGTTCCGTGGAAACCGCAAAGATCATGGCGTCGCGGGTCATGGCGGACAGCTCGAGGTTCCGCTCGGGCGCCTTTTCCGCGATCAGCATGAGCGTCACGCCCACGTTGGCCGCCAGGATGCTCCTGGCCGCTTCCCGGGGCGGAACGTTGAGTTGGCCGGCGACAGCGGCCTTGGTCAGCAGCTCCTCCATGAGCGCCTCGGCATCGGCGACGATAACCGGGCGGCTCTCAGGGCGGATATTGCCGAACATGACCAGGTACAGTTCCGGCTGCTTGAGGCCGAACTGCACGTGCTTGTCCCACATCCGCCGGATATCCTCCAGCGGCTGTCCGGACGGGGCGAAGTCGCGTTCGTCCGCCACGTACTCTTCAAAACCGGCCGCCACGACGGCATCGAACAGCCCTTCCTTGTCACCGAAGTGGTGGTAAAGGGTGGGGGCCGTCACCCCCGCCAGCTTGGTGATCTGGCGGGTGGAGACCGCCGCCCCGGCTGAGTTGGCCAGCAGCTCGGCGGCTGCACGAAGCAGCCGTGTTTTGGGGGGAAGCTGGCCATCGAAACTCATAACCGCTACCCTAGCACCTATAGCAACGCTATATGAAGTGCATCACATACAATTTTTTCAGGTGCCGCGATCCCGGGGTTGACGTAGCCGTCAGCCGCTTGCGCGGAGGATTCGCCGGATCAGCGGCGGCACCTGAACCGGCCCCCGGCCACGGCAGAGAATGAGGACTTTCAGTGCAGAACTTCCCAGGCGTAGGCGTCAGCCCCGGCCGCATCATCGGCACCATCCGCCAGATGCCCAAACCGATCAGTGAACCCCCGGCCGGCGAGCAATTGCCGGCCGGCGTCACGGCGGAAGCGGCCACGGCGGCGCTGAAGGCCGCGGCCAGGGCGGTCCACGACGACCTCAAGGCCCGGTCCATGACCGTCAGCAGCGACGGGAAGGCGGTCTTGGAGGCCACCGCACTGATGGCCACGGACACCATGCTGTTGAAGAGTGCCGCCAAGCTGATCGGCCGCGGCACCTCCGGCCAGCGGGCCATCTGGGAGGCCGGCGCCTCGGTCTCGGAAATGCTGCACAACCTGGGCGGCTACATGGCCGAGCGCGCCACTGACGTCCTGGACGTCCGCGCCCGGATCGTGGCGGAACTGCGCGGCGTGCCCGCCCCGGGCATCCCCACCTCAACTTCCCCGTTCATCCTCATCGCCGAGGACCTGGCCCCCGCGGACACCGCCACCCTGGACCCGGAAAAGGTCCTGGCGCTGCTTACGGCCGGCGGCGGTCCGCAGTCCCACACCGCCATCATTGCCCGCTCCCTCGGCCTGCCCGCCGTCGTGGCGGCGGCCGGTGTCGACCAGCTCCCGGACGGCACGGAGGTCTATGTCGACGGCGCCGCCGGCCTCATCACCGTCGATCCGGACGAATCCCAGCGCGCCGCCGCCGAACACTGGGCCGCCACCGCCTCGCTGCTGGCGGACTTTGACGGTACGGGCGCGACGGCGGACGGTCACCTCGTGCCGCTCCTCGCCAACGTCGGCGGGGCCAAGGACGCCGTGGCCGCCGCCAAGCTGAATGCCCAGGGCGTGGGCCTGTTCCGGACCGAGTTCTGCTTCCTGGAACGCGACACAGAGCCCACCGTGGACGAGCAGGCCGCCGCCTACAAGGGCGTCTTCGATGCCTTCCCCGGCAAGAAGGTGGTGCTCCGGACGCTCGACGCCGGAGCGGACAAGCCCCTGCCCTTCCTGACCGACGCCACCGAGCCCAACCCGGCCCTGGGTGTCCGCGGCTACCGGACCGACTTCACCACGCCGGGCGTGCTGGAGCGCCAGCTGCAGGCCATCGCCCGCGCCGAGCAGGAATCCGGGGCGGACGTCTGGGTGATGGCGCCGATGATTTCGACGGCGGAGGAGGCCGCCCGTTTCGCCGCCCTGTGCACCGAGGCCGGGATCAAGACCCCCGGCGTCATGGTGGAGGTCCCCTCCGCTGCCCTCACGGCCGAGGCCATCCTCCGGGAAGTTGGCTTCGCCAGCCTGGGCACCAACGACCTCACCCAGTACGCCATGGCCGCGGACCGCCAGCTCGGTCCGCTCGCGGCCCTGAACACCCCCTGGCAGCCCGCCGTGCTCCGGCTGGTCGGCCTGACGGTCGAAGGCTCTGCCGCGGAGGGCCACAACAAGCCGGTGGGAGTCTGCGGCGAGGCCGCAGCGGACCCGGCCCTCGCCGTCGTCCTCACCGGGCTCGGCGTCTCCACGCTGTCCATGACGGCGCGTTCGCTCGCGGCTGTGGCCGCCGTGCTCAAGACCGTCACCCTCGCCGAAGCGCAGGAGCTTGCCAAGCTGGCGCTCTCGGCGCCGAGCGCCACCAAGGCGCGGGCCTGGGTCCGGGAGAAGCTGCCGGTGCTGGAGGAGCTGG
The DNA here is from genome assembly GCF_054059215.1 of Arthrobacter sp. UYCu723. Taxonomy (NCBI): domain Bacteria; kingdom Bacillati; phylum Actinomycetota; class Actinomycetes; order Micrococcales; family Micrococcaceae; genus Arthrobacter; species Arthrobacter sp. UYCu723. The sequence goes on along the minus strand of NZ_JBSSBW010000001.1, from coordinate 1,873,529 downwards.
GGCTGTAGCACCGCGGTCAGGCGGAGGCGGTGTGAGCCTCCACCCGGGGCGCTAGGATGCACTCCATGGCACTGATAGCTCCCCGGGTAACGGCCGGCCTTCCGGCCGAGGACGCGCAGAAACTCAAGTACGCCCTGAACGGCAGCCACGACATCACGGTGTTCGTGGACGGCACCGTGCACCGGCTGCCGCCGGAGGCGCGGGACGCCGTCGTCGATCTGCTGGGCAGGTTCAGCCGGGGCGAGGCGGTCACGGTCAGCAGCGTCGAGGAAATGCTCACCACCTCGAAGGCGGCGGAGCTCGCCGGCATCTCGCACACGTACCTGCGGAACATGACGGACCGGGGCGAGATCCCGGTGGAATACCGCGGCACGCACCGCCGGATCAGGCTGGCGGACATCATGGCCTGGCTCGAAACGCAGAAGAAGAACAGTACTGCCGACGGAGCCGCCGGCCCCGAGCATGACGGCGCCGCGGATGCTTCGTGAAGCCGTGATAAGGATCAAGCAACGATCACGGCCCTGCGCGGAAACGCGGAGAAGGCCGGGGTTACGCTTGAATCGTGGGTAAGTTCAGAGGGTGGCACATCGTGGCCGGCATAGCCGCCATGGTGCTCACCGGCATCCTCGGAACCGCGATGGGGCTGAACAACACGGCCACCTTCATGTCCAGTTGTGTCGCGTTCGTGGCAGTCTCCATGTGGATGGACAGCAGGATTTCGCGCCGCCGGCGGGAAACAGCGCGAGAGACAGCGCGGGAAACAGCGCGGGAGGCAGCGCGGGAATCCGCGCGCCAGGACGCCGCCGACACCCCCAAACGGGACGGCCACGCCGGCTAGATCCTGGGCCGTCTGGATCCCGCTGCGGCTAGATCCTGGGCCGGCTAGATCCTGGGCCGCCCGGCCCAGCGCCGCGCCTTGAGCGCCGCATGGAGTTCCAGGCGCACCATCCCCTTGAGCGGATCCACACCCAGGAGCTGGCGGATCCGGCCCAGCCGGTTGTAGATGCTGCTCCGGTGCAGGTGCAGCTTGTTGGCCACTTCCTGGACCGAGCCGTCATTGTCGTAGAACAGCTCGAGCACGGGCAGCAGTTCGCCGTTCCGGTCGTGGTCCTCCAGGATGCGGAAATAGACCGAGCCGGAATCCGCCCAGGCCCCGGCGCCCCCGCCGGCCGAGGCCAGCAGCTGGTAGAGGCCGGTGGCGCGAGAGTCGACCAGTTCGCCCAGCTGGGGGTCCACCGCCGCGGCCTGCGCTGCCTGCCGGGACTGCCGGTAGGCCTCGGCCAGCTCCCGCGGTTTCGCGAAGCCCTCGGAAGTGCCCAGGATGATCCGGCGGACGGGACGGCCGGAACGTTTGGCCAGTTCCAGCTGGTAGTGGACCAGGACCTGGGCGTGGTCGGCCCGGCCGGTGGATTCCTTGAAGAGGACCGCGGCGTGCGTTTCAGTGCCTGCACTGAACAGGGCCGCATCCACGCCGATCGTGGCCTGCAGCGCGGCGGAGCGGTGGATCAGGGTGGCGGCGATCGGGTCCGAACCCTCGGCCCAGCCGTCGGCGTCGAGCACGGTCACCAGCTGCCATGGTCCGCGCCCCTGCACCTCCTTCCAGCCAGCCACGGCCGCTACGGCGTTGGCCTCGCCCCGGCAGGCGGCCAGGAACTCCTGCTCGCGGCGGCGGCGGAACTCTGATTCGGCGGTGTTGGAATCCAGCAACAGGGCGGACAGCTGCTCCACTTCGCGGGCCACCTCCGGCAAGTGGGCGAGGACCGACCTCGCATTGGGCTCTTCGGCGTCCAGCTGGACCCACAGGTATCCCACCCGGAATCCACGCACCAGCAGGGGCACACAGACCCGGCCCAGCATGCCCAGCTCCTCGTTCGCCGGCACGACGACGGGCCGCACCGCCGTCGCGATCCCGTGCGAGAGCTGCCAGGCGCTGACGTCCACCGGCACCCGCTTGCTGAGCAGGAAGTTCACCCGGACCCGGTCTGCGTGCGATTGGTTGGAGCTGTAGGCGAGCAGGAGCCCGTCGAGGTCTTCGAGCGAGAGGCCGCGGCCCAGCCTGAGCGCCACCTGTTCCACGAGCTGTTCCACGTCCGGCTGCTGCATGCTGCCAGACTACTGCCGGTCGCCGCCGCGGAGCGAAAGCCATGACGCTTCCGCTGCGAGCGGACAGCAGGCGACACCTGACGCTTAGTGGTTCGACAAATGTCTATCCGACGAACTCCGGAACCCCGGAAATCCGCGGGTGGACCACGACGGCGGGTATCCGGGCGTGTCACCTGCCTCACAGCAGGATTTATTCTGGAAGTACGACTTCCCCGCACACCCAGGCCAATAAGGCCGTCAGCACTGGAGCCAAAAAAATGATCATCGGTGTCCCCAAAGAGATCAAGAACAACGAATTCCGCGTCGCCATCACCGCTGCCGGCGTCAACGAGTTCCGCACCCACGGCCACTCGGTCCTGGTGGAGCGCGGCGCAGGCCTGGGCTCGGGCATCACGGACGAGGAATACGCCATCGCCGGCGCCGAGATCGTCGCCGAAGCCGACGACGTCTGGGCCCGCGCCGACATGGTCATGAAGGTAAAGGAGCCGGTCAAGGCCGAATACCACCGCTTCCGCAAGGGCCTGATCCTCTTCACCTACCTGCACCTGGCCGCCGAGCCGGAACTGACGCAGGAACTCATCAACAGCGGCGTCACCGCCATCGCCTACGAGACCGTCCAGGAGGGCCGTACGCTGCCGCTGCTGGCCCCGATGTCCGAGGTGGCCGGCCGCCTGTCCGTCCAGGTCGGCGCGACCTCGCTGATGGCTCCGGCCGGGGGCAAGGGTGTGCTGCTCGGCGGCGTCCCGGGCGTTCGCCCGGCCAAGGTGGTTGTCCTGGGCGCCGGAGTCGCCGGCACCAACGCCGCCGCGATGGCGCTGGGACTCGGCGCCGACGTCACCATCCTGGACATCAACATCAACCGCCTGCGCGAACTGGATGCCCAGTACCAGGGCCGCCTGAAGACGGTCGCCTCCAACGCCTACGAGATCGAGAAGTCCGTGGTCGACGCCGACCTCGTGATCGGCTCCGTGCTGATCCCGGGCGCCAAGGCCCCCAAGCTCGTCACGAATGAACTCGTCTCCCGGATGAAGCCCGGCTCCGTGCTGGTGGACATCGCGGTGGACCAGGGCGGCTGCTTCGAGGACACGCACCCCACCACGCACCAGGAGCCGACGTACAAGGTCCACAACACGATCTTCTACTGCGTTGCCAACATGCCCGGCGCCGTCCCGAACACGTCCACCTACGCCCTGACCAACGTCACCCTGCGCTACGCCGTGTCGCTGGCCAACCTGGGCGTCAAGGCCGCCTTCGAGCGCGACGCAGCCCTGGCCGCCGGCCTGAACATCGCCGGCGGCAAGGTGGCGCACCGCTCGGTCTCCGAGGCGCACAACCTGCCCCTCGTGACCGACTGGCACCAGCTGGTCTCCGCGTAAGCTGACCGCTAGACACCGCATCGACTGCTCCGCTACCGCCCTTTGGACACCCAAAACGGCGGTTACGGAGCAGTCGATTGCTGTTTAACCCCCGATGGCGCGGAGGGCGTTCACCTGGCCCTTGCCGTAGAAGCCGTTGTTACCCGTGCCGCCCTGGCAGACCTGCGGTGCACCGTTGGACGCGGACGGGAACGGCGCATACATCGTGGTCTCCGGGCAGGCCATGCCGTCGGCGGTGGTGCTGATCCGGGCTGAAACAGCGCCAGGGTTGCTCACACCGCTGCTGACCACGAGGGCAGCGACCCCGGCGACGTGCGGGGAGGCCATCGAGGTGCCCTGGAGGTAGCAGTACGCGGCACCGGCGTCGACCACCTTGAGCGATGCGGCGCAGGGCGCGGACGACGGCCAGGTGGACAGGACGCGCCCGTTCACGGCGGCGGGAGTGAGCTGCAGACGGCGGTCTCCGCCGGGAGCCACGACGTCGGCAGTGCCGACTCCGTAGCTTGAAAAGTAGGACTTGAAGCCCTTATTGCCGTTGGCCGTCACACCGATGACGCCCGGCAGTTCGACCGGGACCACGGCACAGGCGTTGGTGATCTCACGCGATACCGGCGTGGAGTCGTCCGGACTCATGACATCGCGGGTGGGGTGGGCGAGGTCGTCCGAGAAATTACCCTGGGCAGCAACGACGGTGGTGCCGCTCTGCTGGGCGAAGCGGATGGCGCGGCGTTCGGCCTCCCAGATCGCGCGCTGCTCCGGATCGTTCTTGCAGTTGAAGAGATATGGGTCCGCGAAGTAGCTGTTGTTGGTGACCTGGATGCCCTTGGCGGCCGCCCACATAAAGGAGCAAACGATCGCCTCAGGATAGAAGAAGCCATCGGCGTTGCCGGCCTTAATCCCGGCAATCTTCACGCCGGGCGCCACGCCGACCATGCCGATGCCGTTCTTGGCGGCCGCGATGGTCCCCGCGGTGTGGGTGCCGTGGCCGTTGTCGTCCATCCAGGCGGACGGGGACTGGTTTGTGACGCCGCCGACGCAGGAGACGCTCTTGGCGAAGTCGACGTTGGGTGCCAAGTCAGGGTGGGTGTAGTCGAGGCCAGTGTCGATGTCGCCGACCACCACGGAAGCACTGCCGCCGTTGAGGGCGCGGGCAGCGGGGGCCTGGATCTGGTCCATGTCCCATTGCAGGGCTGACAGGTTATCGTTTCCGGGGGCGGGTGTGCCCGGTGCAACCGGTGACTGGGCGTCGGTACTGTCCGCGGCGCTGTCGCCGATGGCGACCCCGAGGGCAGCTGTGGAGGCCGCGCCCTGCACCGAACCGTCCTGGGCCTTCAGCGCCGAGCCGAAACCGACGCGGTCCGACTTCACGATCGCCACCCCGATTTCCGGATAGCTGTGGACTACGGTTCCGCCGGCTGTCGCGACCGACTTCAGCGAGGAATCTGAAACACCGTTGGCCTTGTACAGGACAACGTAGTTCTGCATTGAGCCGGTTGTGGCCTCGGCTGACGCGGCAGGATATGCCGTACCGGCCAACAAGCCCACTGCAAGGCCTACTGTGCTCAGCGGTGCAATGAGCCTTTTGAGTTTTTGCATAGTGCTGCTCCATTTCTGCCAGGGCGGCAGCACACGATAGCGGCCGGCCGCACTGGATTCGCTCTCCAATCGACCGAGGGCGTCTTTGCCGAAGGCCGCTTCCGGGGTTCACCCGACCAAGATTGGTGAAGACCCACGGCTTAGACCATAGTGACGCAAGTTACAGTTGTGAAGCCCTGCGGTAGATGAGCTTGGCCATTCCCCGCCTAAACCAGCGCCCGGGCCTGTTCGATCAGCCGCAGGACTTCAACCGGGCCGGCAGGATCCACGGGGACGGGCAGCGCCGAGGCCGCGCCGCCGTCGTTGATCTTTTCCGCCAGGAGCCGGTAGAACTCCGGGTAGGCGCCACGCTCGGTGGGCAGCCGGTCCAGGTGGCCGTCCCGGCCCAGCATCCCGGCCCAGTCGCGGTCCTCGACGCCGTAGTCCGGATCCAGCGGGCTGCCGCCGGCCACGATGAAAGGCTCCTGCGGGTCCACGCCGTGCTTGGTGTAGCCGCCCTCGCTGCCGAGCAGCCGGTAGCGCGGCCCCTGCTGGGCGCAGAGCATGTTCATCCACAGGTGGCTGGTGACGCCGGAATCATGCCGCAGAACCAGGAACACGTCATCGTCGACCCTCTCCCCCGGCCGCCGGGCGGCCAGTTCCGCGTGGACCACCGTGGCGGGTCCGAAAAGCTCAAGGGCTTGGTCCAGCAGGTGGGTGCCGAGATCGAACAGGACCCCGCCGCCGTCGTCCGCCGTGGCGGACGCCTTCCAGGCCTTGGCGACCGCGGGCGACCAGCGTTCAAAGCGCGATTCAAACCGCGAGACGGCGCCGAGCACGCCGCTGGCCAACAAGCCGCGGACGCTCAGGTAGTCGCCGTCCCAGCGCCGGTTCTGGAAAACCGTGAGGACCCGGCCCAGCCGCTCGGCCAGGGCGATCAGTTCCTCGCCCTCGGCGCTGCGCACCGTGAAGGGTTTATCCACGACGACGTCGAGTCCGGCTTCCAGCGCGGCCTTCGCGAGCGGGTAGTGCGTGGCCGGCGGTGTCCCCAGCACCAGCAGGTCCAGGTCCCCGGCAAGCTCGAGGATCGCCGCCGGGGTGTCCACGATCCTGGCCCCGGGGAAGCTGGCGGATGCCGCGGACTTCCGGCCGGCGTCGGACGTGGAGATGACATCGAGGGAATACGCGGGGTTGGACGCGATCAGCGGCGCGTGGAAGACGCTGCCGGAGAGACCGAAGCCGGCAAGGGCCACACGGATGGTCCGGGGAGAATCTGTTGTCATGGCTCCTACGCTACCCCCGGACGCTCCGTGAATCCGCGGGTAGGACGGCTAAGGCCGGCACCCCCGAAGATTCAGGGACGCCGGCCTTGGCTGACCTGACTGGTTCTATTGCTGGGGACTACTTCTTTTCCCAGCCGAGGGTGGTCCAGTCCGGAACCTGGGACAGGCTCTTGAACAGGGACGGGCCGTAGTTGGCCAGGCCGGTGCGCACGAAGGAGATCTGCGGACCGTTCATCACAACACCCATGGAGAAGTACTTCGCCATGTGCTTCTTTTCAACTTCCATGGCCGCCTTGTTCCGCTCGGCGTTGTCGGAAATGGTGGAGAGCTTCTTGATGTCGGCATCCAGCTCCGCGTCGCCCAGTTCGTTCTCGTTGGTCTTGGAATCGTAGAACTGCTTGACGGAGTCAGTGGCGTCCGGGCCCACGGTGTAGCCGGAGACGCTCAGGAAGAAGTCGCGGCTGCCCAGGACCTTACCGAAGTCGGCGGAAGCGCGCTGGTCGATGCCGACATCCATGCCGCCGGCCTTGAGCTGGTTCTGCAGGGTCTGCGCGAAGGCCAGGGTGGTCGGGTCGTCACCGAAGTTGCTGATCTTGAAGGTGGCGGGAACGCCGTCCTTCTCCATGATTCCTGCCGCGTTGGCCTTGTAGCCGGCGTCGGTCAGGACCTTCTTGGCGGCCTCGGGGCCGGTCTCCGTGACGGGGTAGTTGTCCTGGTAGTACTTGGAGAAGGGCAGCAGCATCATCGATCCGGAGCTGGTTTCTTCCCAGTTCAGGCCGTTGAACCGGACCTTGCGCAGGGCTGCGCGGTCGACGGCGGTGAAGATCGCCTTGCGGATCGCGACGTCGGTCAGCGGAGCCTTCTGGGCGTTGAGGTTCAGGCCACCGGCGAACAGTCGCTGGCCGCGGCGGACCTCGGAGTCCTTGGTGCCGTCGAGCTGCTTGTACGGAGTGATGGTGTTGGCGGAGACGCCGTCGATTTCACCGTTCTTGAAAGCGGCGATGGCGGCGCTGGTCTCGAGCTGGCGGAAGATGACCTTGTCCAGGACCGGCTTGTTGCCCCACCACTTGTCGTTCTGGGCGAGGGTGACGGTCTTGGCGGCGCTGTCGTACTGATCCACCTTGAACGGGCCTGCCATCCACTCCGGGTGCAGGTCTCCGGTGAAGCCGTTGTTGAAGATCTCCGGGGTGTTCACGGCCGGGTGGACCAGGCCGGTGAAGAGGGAATCCAGCGGGTAGACCGGTTGGGTGGTGGTGACAATGACTTCCTTGTTGCTGGCACCGGCCTTGACGGAATCAACGAACTCGTACGCACCGGAGGTGACGATGTCGATGTCCTTGTTCTCGCCCTTGAGCATGTTCCAGGTGTTCTCGAAGGTCTTGACATCGATCGGCGTTCCGTCGTTGTAGGTGGCCTTCTCATTCACCTTGATGGTGATGGTCTGCTTGCCGTCCTTGACCTCGCTCTTGACGTCTTCGCAGAAATCCTTGTTCGGCGTGGCGGTGCCGTCGAAGTCGAAGTTCCAGCAGCCCCAGGTTCCGGCCTCGTCGATCGGGCGGTGCAGCGCGGTGTTGTCCGCGCTGTTGCCGTTGTTGGAGAACCCGTTGAAGTCCGGCCCGATGTTGCCCAGCGGCAGGGTGACGGTGCCGCCCTGTTGCAGTTCCTTGGCATCCTTCGCGTTGATGCTGATGAGCTTGGCCAGATCGCTTCCGGCGTCCTGACCCTTGCCGGACTCCGGGCCCGTGGCGCCGCCGCCGCCCCCGCCGCCGCAAGCGGTCAGTGCGAGAGCTGCCACGACGGCGGTAACTCCGCCGATCTTGGTCAGTTTCTTCATGGTGTTCCCTTCATTTTTGGTGCGAGTTGTGATGCGTAGGTGGTTCGGTAGCTCAGGTGGTTTCGTGGACAACAAGCATGTCCGCGTCCAGTTCGCCGTCCGGGTAGAAGCAGGCGAATTGCTGGTCTGTGGGGGCTGGCGGCGCGGCCCTGCGGCCGGTGGAGGCCCCGGGCGCCGCTGCCGTTTCCAGGTGCGGCTCGATGGTCAGGCACTTCTCCTGCTTCGCGGGAGGCAGCGCGGCAAATACCGGGCAGCGGGAGGCGAAGTTGCAGCCCTTGGGCGCATCCAGCGGCGAGGGCAGGTCACCTTGCAGGATGATGCGTTCGCGGGTGCGCTCCAGCTGCGGGTCCGGGACCGGGATCGCGGAGAGCAGTGCCCGCGTGTACGGGTGGCGCGGGTTGTCGAAGACGCTGTCCACATCCCCGATCTCCACGATCTTGCCCAGGTACATCACGGCCACGCGGTTGGAGATGTGGCGCACCACGGAGAGGTCGTGGGCCACCATGAGGTAGCTCAGCCCGAGTTCCGCACGGAGCTGGTCCAGGAGGTTGATGACGCCGGCCTGCACCGACACGTCCAGGGCGGACACCGGTTCGTCCAGCACCACCAGCCTGGGGTTCACGGCCAGGGCGCGGGCAATGCCGATGCGCTGGCGCTGGCCGCCGGAGAACTGGTTGGGGAAGCGGTTGACGTGGTCCGGCTGGAGTCCCACGAGTTCCATCAGCTCCAGGATCCGCTTCCGGGTGGCCTGCCTGGTCATCCCGGCGTTCTCCAGGGGCTCGGCCAGGACTTCGTAGACGGTGAAGCGCGGGTCGAGGGCGCCGGTGGGGTCCTGGAACACCATCTGGAGTTCCTTGCGCATGGCGCTCCTGGTCCTGGCGTCGGAGGCGGCCTTGTTGCTGAGCCCGCCGATGATCACCTCGCCGTCCTGGTCCTTGTGGAATTCCATGATTTCCAGCAGTGTGGTGGTCTTGCCGCAGCCGGACTCGCCCACGATCGAGAAGCACTCGCCCTCGCGGATGTCGAAGCTCAGCCCGTCCACGGCCTTGACCGTGCCGATCCGCCGCTTGATGAGGGCGCCCTTCATCAGCGGGAAGTGCTTCTTGACGTCTTTGAGCTCCAGGACCGCCTTGCGCTCTTCGCGGGGGATGGCGTCGAAGCGCGAGACCGGAACGGCCGGGGCCTGGAAGATCTCATGGACGTCCGCCTCCGCGCCGAGGGAATCGGTCTTGATGCAGGCGGCCTTGTGCTCCATCGCGCCAATTCCGCCGCTTCCGCCGACCGGCCAAAGTTCCGGCTCGCCCTGCAGGCAGGCGTCGCTGGCGAGGGGGCACCGCGGCGCAAAGGAGCACCCGGTGGGAGTGTGGATCAGGTTCGGCGGAATGCCCTCGATCGGCACCAGCGAGGTCTTTTCCGCTGTGTCCACGCGGGGCACCGCGCCCAGCAAGCCCATGGTGTATGGCATCCGCGGGTTGTAGTAGATGTCGTCCACGGTGCCGGTCTCCACCGGCTTGCCCGCGTACATCACCATGATGTCGTCCGCCATGCCGGCGACCACGCCGAGGTCGTGCGTGATCATCACGACGGCGGCGCCGGTTTCCTCCTGTGCGGTGTGCAGCACCTCGAGGACCTGGGCCTGGATGGTGACGTCGAGCGCCGTCGTCGGTTCATCGGCGATGAGGACGCGCGGGTTGTTGGCGATCGCGATGGCGATCATGACGCGCTGGCGCATGCCGCCGGAGAACTCGTGCGGGAAGGCCCTGAGCCGGTCCCTCGGGCTGGGGATGCCCACCATGGCGAGCAGTTCGACGGCGCGGGCCTCCTTGGCCTGCTTGCTCATGGTGGGGTTGTGGACCGTGAGCGCCTCGATGATCTGGTTCCCGACCGTGTAGACCGGGGTCAGGGAGGACAGCGGGTCCTGGAAGACCATGGCAATGTCCTTGCCGCGGAACTGGCACATGGCCTTGTCGCTGAGTCCCAGCAGTTCCTTGCCCTTGAGCCGGACCGAGCCGGTGATCTCCGCCGTAGGGGGCAGCAGGCCCATGATGGCCATCGAGGTGACCGACTTGCCGGAGCCGGATTCGCCCACGATCCCGAGCGTCTTGCCGGGCAGCAGGTCAAAGTCAACGCCGCGGACGGCGTGCACCACACCGTTCTCCGTGTTGAAGCGGACATTCAGGTCGCGGACGGAAAGCACCGCATCCGTAGGGGCATGCAGTCCGGCCACGTGCAGCCGTTCGGCGGGGTTCATGGCGGTCAATTCGGTGTTGGCGGTGATTTCGCGGCTCATTGGTTTTTCTTCTTTGCGGTCTTCTGTGCGCCGTTCGCCTGTGTCTTGCCCGTACGGGCGCTGCTCCTCTTGGCGCGGCCAACGGAGCTGGAGCTGGGATCGAAGGCGTCGCGCAGGCCGTCGTTCATCATGGCCAGGGAACCGGTCAGCAGGAACATGACGGCCAGCGGAACCCAGAACATCCACGGGAACGTGGACACCTGGGACGTGGCCTGGCCGATCAGTACGCCCAGGCTGACGTCCGGGACCTTGATGCCGATGCCGATGAAGGAGAACGCGACTTCCGCCAGGATGGCGCCGGTCACGCCGCGGGTGATGTCCAGGACCAGCAGAGAACCGATGTTGGGGACGAGGTGCCGCCAGACGATGCGGCGCGGCGGGATGCCCATGTACTGGGCGGCCTTGACGAAGTCACGCTGCATGAGGGACATCGAGAGGGAGCGGATGAGGCGGGCGGTGCCCATCCAGCTGAAGACCAGCAGCACGACGATCAGCAGCAGCCAGCTGGGAAGCGTTTCCCGCAGGCCGTTTCCGCCGCCGCTTGTGGCCACGGCCACGACGAGCAGCGCCGGCATCATGATCAGGGCTTCGAGGACGAACAGCATGACCTTGTCCACCTTGCCGCCGAAGTAGGCCATGGTGCAGCCATAGACGGCGGCGATCAGCACCGAGACGAGGCCGACGATGAGACCGATCAGGATCGAGACCCTGGTGCCCTCCACGGTCAGGGCATAGAGGTCGATCCCGGCCTGGGAAGTGCCCAGCAGGTGCTCCCCGGACGGCGGCATGCCGATGTTGAAGGGGTCGAGGGTCTCCTTGTCCCAGCCGGAGAAGAAGCCGCCGACAAAGGAGAAGAGCGTCACTGCCAGGAAGATGACCAGGCCCGCTACGGCGGTCCTGTTGCGCAGGAAGCGCCGCAGGATGATGGTGGTCTTGCCGATCACAACGTCGTTGTTCTCGATTTTTGCCTCGTCGGCGATGGCAACCGGGTCGATGGCGTTCAGGTTGGTCATGGTTACTGCACCCGCACTCTCGGGTCGACAAGCGTGGTGGCAAAGTCAGCCAGGATAGCGCCGATCGCGAAGATCACGGAGCCATACGCGAGGGTCGCCGTGGCGGCGTTGACGTCCTGCAGGGCGATCGAGTCGATGGACCAGGCTCCGACGCCGTGCCAGGCAAAGATCTTTTCCGCGAAGAAGCCGCCGGCGAAGATGGCCGGGATGGTGAACGCGATGCTCTGGGCCACGGGGATGAAGGAAACACGCAGGGCGTGCCGGGTGATGGCCTGGTTGCGGGTCAGGCCCTTGGCCCGGGCCGTGCGGACAAAGTCCGCATTGACGTTGTCCAGCAGGTACTGGCGCTGGGCTATCTGGTAGGTGCCCCAGCCGACGATCGTGATGGCGAAGGTAGGCACCGCGTAGTGGGCGAGCATGTCCAGGAACTGGACCCACCCGTTCCCGTCCAGCCCGGGGGTGGAGATGCCGGTGACGAAAAATATCCGTTCGCCCACTGTCTCGTTGACGTTGATGGCGCCCAGCTGGACCAGGAAGTAGGCGATCGGCGCGGGCACGATGTACACAAGGTAGCTGTACGAGGTAATGACGCGGTCCGAGAACTTGTACTGCCGTGCCGCGGTATAGACCCCCAGGGCGACGCCGATGATCAGGGTCAGGATGATCGAGGCCAGGAAGAGCCGGGTTGAGATCCAGACCCGGTCACCGAACTCGGCATTGATAAAGGCGCCGTTGGGGCTGCGCCCCCAGTCCCAGCGGGTGACGATCCCGGTCAGCCAGTCCACGTAGCGCTCCCAGGGGCTGAGCGTCGGATCGAGGCCCTTGAGCCGGAAGGAATTGGTCACCTGCTCGGGAGTGGGCCGCGGGATGCGTTCCTGTTCCAGCAGCGCCGGCTGCAGCGTGCTGACCGCCAGGAAGTAACCGGCCGTGGTGGTCAGGAAGATCATGAAAACGTACGTGACGGCGCGTTTTGCGAGATATCGGAGCATGGCGCCTCTAGTTCTGAATCGCCGTTGTCCGCGCAGGGCCGGAGGCTGCGGGGCGGCCTGCAACGGCCTGCCTGCGCGCCGGATTCCTCACAAGATTCACGACGTTGGTCCTTCCGTAGTCCCCCTTCAGCAGGGGGTTTCCGCTGCCGATCAGGGATCTTGGCCAGCGGGTGTCTGGCCGCCCGCACGCCTTTCGACAATAGTCCTGGTGGACTATGTTGCGGGTCACATTCCAGAGGAAACTACCACATGGACACAGCCACCAGACTCGCTTTGACGGCAGAACCGCAGGTCTACCACCAGATCGTTATGAATAACTCCCGGCACTGGATTGACTGGCAGTGCCGGGAAATCCGGGCTAGTTTACGCCTTGCCGACTACGCGCGAAACAAGCTCGCGCCAGGACTCGGCGAGGCGCTCAGGTGCTATCCCATGCACCCTCACGGCGTGCAGGAGGCGCTCCGGCTCCAGGGTTGCACTCAAGGAAGTGGCCATGAGCCAGGGGTCGGCAGTCACCCCAGCTTCGCGCAGCAACATTTCGAGATGCCGGTGCCAGAGCACGGCGGCCGGCACGTCAAAGCGGTTGTAGGCGGAGACATCCGCGGCCCGTGCCAGTTCGCCGAATTCCAGCACCCAGGCAATGCGTTCGACGCCGAACGCGACGAGCCGTTCCAGCGGTGGGGCGCCGGGGCCCAGCGGCGGCGGGCCGAAAATGAACCGGCCCTGGAAACCGGCTTCAGCATCGCTGAGCAGTGTCATCATGAGCCCGGCGCGGCTGCCGAAGCGCCGGAACACGGTGCCCTTGCCGACGCCGGCACGCTGCGCGAGCGTGCCCATCGTGAGGCCGTCGACTCCGCATTCCTCGATGAACTCCCGGGCGGCACGGAGCAACAGTTCGCGGTTCCGCGCGGCGTCGCTGCGTTCGGATTCGCCGACCGGAACCGCGCCGGGCCCGGTGCCGGGGCGGGCTCCGGGCCGGGCGTCGGGCCGCAGTGGGATTAAGCTCACACCGCTCATTGTAGCCCCGGGAATATTAACCGGACCGCAGTCCGTTTAGCATCAGTGAAGGCCCAAAGCCTCGCATGATCAGCCAGCCGCAGGAACACCGCGGCGCGATACTCAGGAGTTAACATGTCCAAGAACACTGTCCTTACCCTGGTCGGCAGCCTCCGCGCCGGCTCCACCAACCAGAAGCTCGCCGAGGCCATCCAGCTGAACGCGCCGGAGCAGGTTGAGGTCCTCATCCACGACAGCCTCGGCAACATCCCGTTCTACAACGAGGACCTTGACGTCGAGGGCCAGGTGCCCGCCGCGGCAGCCGCCCTGCGCGCCGCAGCCAACGATGCCGACACCCTGCTCCTGGTCACCCCGGAGCACAACGGCACCGTGCCCGCCTCGCTCAAGAACGCCATTGACTGGCTGTCCCGCCCCTTCGGTGCCGGCGCCCTCAGCGGCAAGCCGACCGCCGTCGTCGGCACCGCTTTCGGCCAGTTCGGCGGCGTGTGGGCGCAGGATGAGGCCCGCAAGGCTGTCGGCATCGCCGGCGCCCAGGTCCTGGCGGACGTCAAGCTCGCAGTGCCGGGTTCGATGGTGCGCTTCGCCGAGGTCCACCCGAAGGACGACGCCGAGGTTGTCGAGCAGATCAAGGGCGTCTTCGCAGCGCTGGAAGTCTCCCGCACCGTTTCCGCAGCCTAGTCCGCGGCCCCGCTTCAGCTTTAGTCGCCCCCGGCAGCCTCAGGTTGCCGGGGGCGTCTTGCGTCCGGCCGCTATTTTTGTGAACAAACGTTTCCTGTGTGGCAACAAGGGTTGTATTCTGGAAAATGTGACCCACGAAACACTTGATGCCGCCGCAGAAGTACTTCCGGCCGAGGCAATTGACGCAATCGAACGTGCGGCTACGTCCGCCCACCGCCACGAGGAGCTTTTCTCGGAGCGCGCAGCAAACATCAAGCAGTCGGCCGTCCGTGATGTCTTCGACATCTCGATGCGGCCCGGACTCGTCTCGCTCGCCGGCGGGAGCCCGTACCTGCAATCACTCCCGCTGGAGCGGCTTGGACAGACCGCGGCGAAGATCATCGCCGAACAGGGAATGACCGCCCTGCAGTACGGCGGCGGCCAGGGGACGGAAGAACTCCGGACCCAGGTCTGCGAGGTCATGGCCGCCGAAGGAATCCTCGACGCCAAGCCCGAAAACGTCGTGATCACCGCCGGGTCGCAGTCCGCCCAGGACGTCGCCACCAAAGTGTTCTGCAACCCGGGCGATGTGGTCCTCGTCGAGGACCCCACCTACGTGGGCGCGCTGAACACCTTCGAGGCCTACCAGGTGGAGGTGGCCACGGTCCCGATGGATGAGGACGGCATCATCCCGGACCTGCTGGCGGCCAAGATCGCCGCGCTGCAGACCGCCGGTAAAAACATCAAGTTCCTCTACACGATCCCGAGCTTCAACAACCCCTCCGGCATCACCTTGTCCCAGGAGCGGCGGCAGCAGGTCGTCGATATATGCCGCAGTGCGAATATCTTGGTCCTGGAGGACAACCCCTACGGCCTGCTTCGCTTCGACGGCAAGCCGTTGACTCCTCTCCGCGCCGCCAACCCGGACGATGTCATCTACATGGGCTCCTTCTCCAAGATCTTCGCCCCGGGGCTTCGGATCGGCTGGGCCCTGGTGCCGGCCCATCTCCAGCGCCGCTACTACCTCGCCTCGGAGGCCGTGACTCTCTGCCCGCCGACGCTGAACCAGATGCTTGTCTCCGCCTACCTGCGGGACTACGACTGGCGCGGCCAGATTGAAACGTACCGCGGACTTTACAAGGAACGCTGCGATGCGATGCTCGCGGCCCTCGAGGAATATATGCCCGAGGGCCTGAGCTGGACCCGTCCCGAGGGAGGATTCTTTGTCTGGGTGACCCTGCCCGAGGGTGTGGACAGCTATCCCCTCCTGACGAAGGCGATCGACGCCGGCGTGGTATTCATTCCCGGTGCGGCATTCACGCATTCGGATGAACCGTCCAACAAGATCCGTCTGGCGTTCAGCGCCGTTCCGCCGGACTCCATCCGCGAGGGTGTCCGCCGGCTGGCGCCGGTCCTGCGGGAAGCCGTCGCAGCGTTGTAGCCTGAAGCATCACGGAAGCATGGCCGAAGACGATCGTTGACCTCAAGGAGCATTTTCATGACCGGAATTATTGTTGTCGGCGTCGATGGCAGCGAAACAGCCCTGAAGGCGGCGCAGACCGCCAAGGATCTGGCCGCCACTCTCGGCGCTACCCTCCACGTGGTCAGCGCCTTCGACAGCGACAGGACCGAGGTCTTCGGCAGCGGCAGCGACAAGTGGATTGTCTCCGATGCCGGTGAGGCGGAAAAGGTCGCGAGGAGCGTCGCGGACAGCCTCCGCACGCCTGCGGTCAACGTCACCTACGCCGCGGCCCGGGGAAAGCCCGCCGAAGCCCTGATCAAGGAGGCCGAGCGTGCCGGGGCCCGGATGATCGTGGTCGGCAACAAGCGCATGCGCGGAATCGGCAGGGTGCTCGGGAGCGTTGCGAACAGCGTGGCACACAACGCCCCCTGCGACGTCTACATCGCCAAGACCGACTCCGGCGACTGAGCCGGAGGGGCCGGAACAAGAACGCGTCAGGCCGTCCCGGTGCCCGCCGGGGCGGCCGTCTTCAACATCCGGCGCAGGATCTTGCCTGAGGCGGACTTCGGCACGGCGTCGATGAATTCCACCCGACGGACCTTCTTGAACGGCGCCACGTGGGCTGCCACGAAGTCCATCACGGCGGCCTCGTCAAGCCGGTCACCGTCGTCTCCGGGCTGGCGCACCACAAAGGCCATCGGCACTTCCTGGCCGTCGGCGTCGAGAGTCCCGATCACGGCGGCATCGGCGATGCCGGGGTTCGTGAGCAGCAGCGCCTCAAGCTCCGCGGGGGCGATCTGGTAACCCTTGTACTTGATGAGCTCCTTGAGCCGGTCCACGATCGTCACGACGCCGTCCGCCCGCACCGTTGCGACGTCCCCGGTGTGCAGGAAGCCGTCGGCGTCGAGTGTGTCCGCCGTTTCCCCGGGCCGGTTGAGGTAGCCGAGCATCACGTTCGGGCCGCGGCACAGCAGGTGTCCCGGGGCGCTGGTTCCTTCGGCGGGGACCTCGATCTCCTCCCCCGTGGCCGGGTCCACGAGGCGGCAGTCCATGTTGGGCACGGTGTAGCCCACCGAACTGACCGGCACGCCCGTGGCATCCACCGGGATCAGGTGCGAGACGGGGCTCATCTCGGTCATGCCGTAGCCCTGCAGCACCCGGCAGCCCAGACGCGCGGCAAGGCTGCCGCCGAGTTCGCCGTCGAGCGGAGCGGCACCGGACAGGGCGGTGTGCACCGAACTGAGGTCGTAGTCGGCGACGAGCGGATGCTTGGACAGCGCGACGGCGACCGGCGGGGCGATGAAGAGGTAGCTGCACTTGTGGTCCTGGATCACCCGCAGGAACTCGGACAGCTCGAACTTGGGCATCGTGACCAGGCAGGCGCGCTGCCGGAGCGCCAGGTTCAGCAGCACGGTCAGTCCGTAGATGTGGAAGAAGGGCAGCAGTGCCAGCAGTCGGTCTTCGGGGGCGACCTTCAGCAGGCCGCGCGACTGCTCCGCGTTCGCTACGAGGTTCCGGTGGCTGAGCATCACGCCTTTGGGCCGGCCGGTGGTTCCGGAGGAATAGGGCAGCACGGCCACGTGCGTGGCGGGATCAAAGCTGACCTCGGGGGCCGGCGCGCCCGCGCTGAGCAGGTCCCGCAGCGAGGGGTGGCCCTCGGCGCCGTCGAGCACCACGAGCCGCTCGGCCGGGATCCCGGCCCGGGCGGCTGCCTCAAGGGCGCCGGGCAGCAATGCCGAGACGGTGAACAGCCACTCCGCCCCGGCATCGGCGAGCTGCAGGGCGATCTCATCCGCCGTGTAGAGCGAGTTGACCGTGGTCACCGTGGCGCCGGCCCGCAAGAGGCCATGGAACACGACGGCGAAAGCCGGGACATTGGGGCACAGGATTGCCGCCACGCCATGGACGCCGAGCCCCTGGCCCGCGACGGCCCCGGCCAGGGCATCGATCTGCCCGAGCAGCGTGCGGTACGTGGTTTCCGCGCCGCTCGTGCCGTCCACGACGGCGATCCGGTCCAGGTCCTCCTCCCGCAGGCCGCTGAAGAGGTAGTCGTACAGGCTGACGTCGGGAACATCCACGTCGGGGAACGGGCTCGAAAACACGCAGCATCTCCTTTGATCCGCGTCCGCCGGGCCGGCGGCGGCTGGTGCCACTCTAATGCCGTCCGGCGGGCTGGGACAGGAAAGTGCCGATTTGACCCGCGTCACGGCCGGCCGCGCTCCGTCCGCCCGAGTCCTGCCAACGTCAGTCCAGCAGCAGCGCGGGCTCTTCGAGGATCGCGGCGACGTCGGCCATGAAGCGGGCCGAGAGGTCCCCGTCCACCACGCGGTGGTCGAAGGACCCGCCCAGGGTGGTGATCCAGCGCGGAATGACTTCGCCGTCGAGCACCCAGGGCTTCTGCTTGATGGTGCCGAAGGCCACGATGGCCACCTCGCCGGGGTTGATGATCGGCGTGCCGGTGTCGATCCCCAGCGCGCCGATGTTGGTGACGGTGAGGGTTCCGCCCTGCATCTGGGCGGGCTGGGTCTTGCCGGCGCGTGCGGTGGTGGCCAGCTCATTCAGGGCCAGGGCCAGCTCCTTGAGCGAGAGGTCCTGGGCGTTCTTGATGTTCGGCACCATCAGGCCGCGGGGCGTGGCAGCGGCGATGCCGAGGTTCATGAAGTGCTTGACATGGATCTCCGCGGAATCGCTGCCGTCCGGGTTGTCCACCCAGGTGGCGTTCACGCTGGGGTTCCGGGCCGCGGCCCAGATGACGGCCTTGGCCAGGATCAGCAGCGGCGACACCTTGATGCCTTCGAAGTCCCGGGAGGCCTTGAGCCGCTTCACGAATTCCATGGTGCGGCTCGCGTCGACGTCCACGAAGATGCTGACGTGCGGGGCGGCGAAGGCCGACTCGACCATGGCCTTGGCGGTGGCCTTGCGGACGCCCTTGACCGGGATCCGTTCGATCCGTTGTTCCTGCGGAGCGCCGGACTTGCCCCAGAAGGTGTCCGCCTTGTCCACTTCGGCGTCGCGCTGGGCCTGGTAGCTGACCAGGTCCTCGCGGGTCACTTCGCCGCCGGCGCCGGTGGGGACGACGTCGGACAGGTCGATGCCGAGGTCGCGCGCAATCTTGCGCACGGGCGGCTTGGCCAGCACCCTGCCCAAGAGACCTGTGATGGCGCCGCCGAGCGTGGGGCGCTGGTCGATGCCTTCAGTGGGGACGGGGCGTTCCGGGACGGTCCCAGGCTCGACCACCGGGACGGGGGTGACTGAGCTTGTCGAAACCGCCGGCTTGATCGCCGGGCCGGCAACCCGACGGCGGCGCTTTACGGCGTCGGCCTTGGGGCCGGAACCTACCAGCGGACCGCCGGCCGGGCGCCCGGCTGACCCGCCGTCGTCGGAGGCATCCTCCTCAAGTTTCCCGTACATGGGAGCGTCAACTGCCGGCGCCTTACCGGCAGGAGCCGCGGGGGCCGCCGGAGCGGCAGCAGCCGGGGCTGCGGCGGCGGGCGCGGCGTCCGCGGCCGCGGCGTCGGACACGCTGATGATGGGGGTCCCGACGTCGACCGTGACACCCTCCGGGACCAGCAGTTCGGTGACCGTGCCGGCGAACGGCGAAGGCAGCTCGACCAGCGACTTGGCGGTCTCGATCTCGCAGATGACGTCATTGACGGCCACGGTGTCGCCGGCCTTGACCTTCCAGGAGACGATTTCGGCCTCGGTCAGCCCTTCGCCCACGTCGGGGAGGTTGAACTTGTGGAGAGTCATGTTGTCCTTGGTTTGGGAAGGCGTCTCAGTACAAAAGGCGTCAGAAGGAATCAGTAGGAAAGGGCACGGTCGAGTGCCTCAAGGATGCGGTCGATGTCCGGCAGGTAGTCTTCCTCCACCTTGGCCACGGGGTAGGGCATGTGGAACCCGCCCACGCGGATGACCGGCGCCTCGAGCGAGTGGAAGGCCCGCTCGCTGACCCGGGCCGCGATTTCGCCGCCGATGCCGCCGAAGGTGGGGGCCTCGTGGGCCACGATCAGCCGGCCGGTCTTCTTGACGGAGGCCGTGACGGTGTCGAAGTCGATCGGCGAGATGGAGCGCAGGTCGATCACCTCGACGCTGCGGCCGTCCTCGGCGGCGGCGTTGGCCGCGGCGAGGGCCACCGGCACCAGCGGACCGTAGACCACCACGGTGGCATCCGTTCCCTCGCGCAGCACGTGCGCCTTGAAGGGGTCCGCGGACGCTCCGGGGGATTCGGTGTCCACCTCGCCCTTGAGCCAGTAGCGGCGCTTGGGCTCGAAGACGATCACGGGGTCCTGGCAGTCGACGGCCTGCTGGATCATCCAGTAGGCATCGTGCGGGTTGGACGGGGTGATGATGCGCAGGCCGGCCGTGTGGGCGAACAGCGCCTCCGGCGACTCCGAGTGGTGCTCGATCGAGCCGATGCCGCCGCCGTAGGGGATCCGGATGACCACCGGCACGGTCAGGTTGCCGTTGCTGCGCGAGTGCATCTTGGCCAGCTGCGTGGTGATCTGGTTGAACCCGGGGAAGACGAAGCCGTCGAACTGGATCTCGCAGACGGGCAGGTAGCCGCGCAGGGCCAGGCCGATTGCGGTGCCGATGATGCCGGACTCCGCGAGCGGGGTGTCCACCACGCGGTCCGCGCCAAACTCGGCGATGAGACCGTCGGTGACCCGGTAGACGCCGCCCAGGGCTCCGATGTCCTCGCCCATGAGCAGGGCCCGGGGGTTATTCCCCAGGGTCGCGCGGAGGCCCTCGTTGATGGCCTTGGCTATGGTCATGGTGGTCATCAGTGGGCCGCCTCTGTCTCTGCCTGGGCGGGTTCCGCCTGGTCGGCGAACCCCGCGCTGTACTCCTCGAACCAGGCCAGCTCCTCGGCCACCAGCGGGTGCGCCTCCACATAGGCGTTGGCGAACGCGGTCCGGATGTCCGGGGTTTCCAGGTCGTGGGTGGTCTTGCGGACGTAGGCGGCGAGTTCATCGCCGTCGGCCCTGACCTGCTCAAAGAAGGCGTCGTCCGCCAGGCCTTCGGCGCAGAGGTACTTTTCCAGGCGTTCCAGCGGATCCTTGGCCCGCCACAGGGCCTCCTCGGCGGATTCCCGGTACTTGGTGGGGTCATCCGCCGTGGTGTGGGCGCCGACGCGGTAGGTGAAGGCCTCGATCAGCACCGGGCCGTTGCCCTCGCGGGCATGCTCCAGCGCCCACTCCGTCACCGCGTGCACGGCGATCACATCGTTGCCGTCCACCCGGATACCCGGGAAGCCATAGCCCTTGGCGCGGTTGGCCAGCGGGATGCGGGTCTGCACCGAGCTGGGCACGGAGATGGCCCAATGGTTGTTCTGGCAGAAGAACACGACGGGCGCATTGTAGGAGGAGGCAAACACCATGGATTCGTGGACGTCGCCTTCGGAACTGGCGCCGTCACCGAAGTAGACCACGACCGCGGCCTTGGGCTCCGGAGCCTGGCCCGCGGCGTCATTCGGGGTAGCGGCAGCGGCCGCAGCGGCAGCCGCGAGTTTCTGGTCCCGCTGGATGCCCATCGCGTAGCCGACGGCGTGCGGGGTCTGCGCCGCCAGGACCAGCGTGTAGAGGTGGAAATTGGTGTCCTTGGGGTTCCAGCCGCCGTTGGACACGCCGCGGAACTGGCGCAGGAGCTCCGCCAGATCGACGTTGCGCGTCAGCGCCACACCGTGCTCACGGTAGGTGGGGAATATGTAGTCCTGCGGCTGGCTGGCCCGGCCGGAACCGATCTGCGCCGCTTCCTGGCCGGTCAGCGGGACCCACAGCGCAAGCTGCCCCTGCCGTTGAAGAGCCGTGGCCTCGACGTCGAAGCGTCGGATCGTAGCCATGTCGGCATAGAAGCCGCGCAGCTTTTCCGGATCCAGCCGCTCCGCGTATTCCGAGAAGACCGGGTCGGTGCCCAGCGTCCCGTCGGGGGCCAGCAGCTGCACCATCGGCCCGGCCGGGTCGCCGAGTTGGGCTTCGGCCGCCGCCTCGCGCTGGTCGTCCATGTCGGTTCCGTCGAACTCGGTAGAGGGCAGATGTGTGTCGCCCATACCGTCTCCTTGCCTGCCGCATCCGGATGCGCCGCAATCGCTGGGATATATGCCGAACCGGTAATACATTCCAGATCCGGCATATATTTTGGCTTACTCGTCCTTACTTTATCCGCAGGCCCTCGCCCGCGGCCGTCATGTTAAGCGCTAGGAACGCCGTGGCGGTTTTGTATAGATCGCACAGAGTTCCAGGAAGCGGGTGTTGGCCTCGGTCTCACCGATGCTGACCCGAACCCCCTCGTCCCCGAAGGCGCGTACCGAAAGTGCACGCTCCCCCGCAAGGGCGGCGAATTCCGCACTGTTGGAACCCAGGCTGAGCCAGACAAAGTTGCCCTGCGCCTCCGGGACAAACCATCCAAGCTCGCGGAGCCCGGCCGTGACGCGGTCCCGTTCGTCCACCAGGCTTTGTACCCTTTCTACAACCTCCTCGAAATGCTGCAGCGAGGTGACAGCGGCGATTTCGGCGATCTGGGACACCGCGAACGGGGTGGCAGTGACGCGCAGGTGCTGGGTGAGGTCCGGGTTGGACACGCTGTAGCCCACGCGCAGGCCGGCCAGTCCGTGGGCCTTGGAAAAGGTCCGGAGCACCACCACGTTCGGGTACTTGCGGTACATCTCGATGCCGTCAACGGCGCCTTCTGCACGGACGAACTCCTGGTAGGCCTCGTCGATGACGACCACGACGTCGGAGGGAACCGTCTTGAGGAAGCGCTCGGTTTCCGCCGTGGTGAGTATGGGCCCGGTCGGGTTGTTGGGGGTACACAGCAGGATCATCCTGGTGCGGGCCGTCACCGCTGCCGCCATGGCGTCCAGATCGTGGCGGCCGTCGGCGGTCAGCGGGATCCGGACACTCTCGGCGCCGGCCACGCCGACGCAGATCGGGTACGCCTCGAACGAGCGCCAGGCGTAGATGACCTCGTCCGGCTTGCCGTCGTCATTCTGGCCGGCGAAGGTGGCCAGCAGCTGGTTCAACGCTCCGAGGCTTCCGGCGCCGGTGACGATGTCCTCGGCGGGAACGTCCAGGAACTCCGCGAGCGCGCCGCGCAGCCTGCTGCTCAGCGGATCGGGATAGCGGTTGAAGTCGGTCTGCGCCGCAATGGCCTGCCGCACTGCAGGGATCGGGGGCAGCGGGTTTTCGTTGGAGGAAAGCTTGTAGCTGACCACGCCCTCGACGGGGACGGGCGGTTTGCCGGCCGCGTAGCGGGGAAGGAGGTCTACCACCGGGCGGGGCCGGATTCCCCCGGCCGTGTTCTCTGATGAAGTCATGCCAACTAGCCTACTTCGCGTCCCTGCTGCCGCCGGTGCCGGATATGACAGCATGGGTCCATGCGCTCATTCATCGTTCGGGTCATCATCAACGGGCTGGCCCTCGGAATCGCGAGCTGGATCCTCCCCGGCCTGGACACCTCCACCACGGCCACCACCGCTGCGGTGGGGAACAGCGGCGTCACGGAGGGCACGGACACCATCGGGATCGTCCTGGCGTACCTGTTCATCGGTTTGATCTTCGGCGTGGTCAATGCCCTCGTCAAACCCGTCGTCAGCCTGCTGTCCCTCCCGATCACCATCCTCACCCTGGGCCTTTTCACGATTGTCATCAACGCCGCGATGCTCTACCTGACGTCCTGGCTGAGCGGCTACACCTCGGTGCACTTCACCATCGACACCTTCTTCTGGACCGCGGTGTTCGCGGCCATCATCATCACGGTGATCTCCCTCGTGGCCGGTCGGCTGGCGGGCGCCGGGAGGCGCTGAGGGCCGCTACGCTCAGATCTCAGCTTTCCGCACGCGGTGCCCCGCCGGTCTCCGTCCCGTCTTCCCATCCGGTGTCCTGTCGGGTTTTCCGTCCGGCTTCCTGTCCGGCCCGCCGCGCCCAGCCTCCACCCTGCGGTCGCCCTGTTGCGCGGGCATCGGGTCGCGCCGGAGCGCGAACCGGGTGACCGTGGCTGCACCGCCACCCCCCACCACGGCCGCGAGCGCTGCGGTGGAGGACTGCAGGGAGGGGTCCTTGCTCGCGGCGATGGATTCCGCTCCGGCCGTATAGTTGCCGAGGCGGTGCCCGGGGCCAAGGCCGAAATCCGCCAGCGGCGGGATGTCCAGCGCGTTGGTCAGTGTCACGGTCACCCGGTCCCTGGTGTCAGGGTTTGCCAGCCCGTCGGCCCCCGGCACCCAATCCTGTTCGTGTTCCAGATGCAGGCTGCTGATCCCTGGCCCCGGGCTGATGCCGCCCACCGGTGAACCCGCCGTCAAGACAAATTTCAGATCATATTCGGCCAGGAATGCCTTGTCCTGGCTGAGGTTCATGGCATGGATACCGCCCTGGCTGTAGCCCACGGCAGCAAGCGGCTCCCCTGCCTCCGCGCCCGCCTCCCGCAGGGCCTGCCGGATGGCCGGCGTCGTCTCCGCCGATCCATACCCCAGCCCCTCCGCGATGCCCAGGGTATCGAAGGGGTTCGTGCCGGCGGGCAGTCCGTCCAGCTGCGTCCCCGGGAGGATGACCACCCAGGCCGGCCGGCTGCCCGCATCGAACCGCAGGACTTCAATGTCGCCGCTCCTGCCGCCCACGGTCCCGGCACGGAACAGCAGCCCTGCCGGCGAAGCATCGACGTCCTCAATCCTCGTTTCCGCCCCGGCGATCCGGACCGGACGGGGCCGGAGGAAGCCCAGCCCCGGCGCCGACCCCAGTGCATGGACGGTATCACGGACACCCGGAGAACCGCCGGGCGTCCCCATGCCACGGGCAAGGCCGGCCGGCACTCCCAGCAGGATCGCCAGCCTCCCGGACGCCAGGGATGCCTCATCCTCCACGACGTCACGAACGGTCATCGCCGGCAGGCCGAACAGGCCCCACAACGGCCCGTAGCCCGGGCCGAACCGGCCGATCCGCAGGAGCAGGCTGTTCCGTGCTTCGGTGAATTCATACTCCCGGTGGCTCGCCCTGACATCCCGGCAGAGTCTCTCGAGGCCATCCCGGACCCGCCCCAGGGCACGGGCTCCCTCCCCGGCCGTGATGATGGCGTTGCTGCCGCTGGTGTAGGAATCGTCCTGATAGGGGAACAGGGCCCGCCGCACCGCATCGGTCTCCGCCTCAAGGGACCCGAGCTGGCCCACCAGCGCGTCGAGCGCCCCGGCTCCGGCGAGCAGCTCCTCGAACTGGAAGCTGAGCCCACCGACCCCGCCGCGGATCCGGAGGAACCCGTCGGCGGCGGGAGCAGAGGGCCGGGGCGCTCCCCCGGAATCTGCCGGCGTCGCCTCGGCCATCAGGACCCCCGCCGGCCGGAGGACAGCACCACGTTCTGGGCGTGCCGGAGCAGAACGGCGACGGCGTCCTGCAGGACATTACGGCTGCGGCGCAGGGATGCAGCCTGCAGGGACAGTGCAGTCCGGTAGGCGCGTCCGGCCGGCGACTGCCAGCCCTGCAGCTCCAGCCGCACCAGCTGGGAGAGCACAGCATCCGCTTGGTCTGCACAGGCAGCCAACCGGGCCGCAAGCTGCTGGACTTCGTAGCTGCGCGAGGCGCACGCCAGGGCATCAGCTGCCGTCAGATTGCCGCTCACTGTGCCGGTCATCCCCGTGGTCATGACACTGACGCTAGAGCGGCCGGAAGCCGTGCTGAAGCTCCCCTCCCGGCTATGTGCACAACACAGGTGGCCAAGCCCGCTCCGGGAGCCCGGGACGGACAACACCTGAGTCATACGGAACGGCGCACTTAAGGCACAGTGCCACTTCGTGAAAGAATCGGGACATGCCTGAAACTGCCGCCACAGCCGATACCCGCACGCCGTCCGGACGCCTGGCCCTCGCCGCGTCCTCACAACAGATCGCGCTTGGCCCGCTGGACGGCCGGTACCAGTCCGCCGTCGCGCCGCTGGTCGACTACCTCTCCGAGGCCGCCCTCAACCGCGACCGGGTCGCCGTCGAGGTTGAATGGCTCATCCACCTGACCGGCAACAACGTGCTGCCCGGCGCCGGACCGCTGACCGCGGAGCAGCAGGAGAAGCTGCGCGCCATCGTCACCGAATTCGACGCCGACTCCGTCAGTGAACTGGCCGATATTGAGGCCGTCACTGTGCACGACGTCAAGGCCGTCGAGTACTACATCGGCCGCCGCCTGAACGGCATCGGGATCGAGCACCTGACCGCCATGGTGCACTTCGGCTGCACCTCCGAGGACATCAACAACCTCTCTTACGCCCTCGGCATCAAGGGCGCCGTGGAGGACGTGTGGCTGCCGGCCGCCCGTCAGCTGGTCGCCCAGATCAGCGCCATGGCCGAGGCCAACCGGGCCGTGCCGATGCTCTCCCGCACGCACGGCCAGCCGGCCACCCCCACCACGCTCGGCAAGGAACTGGCCGTCATCGCGCACCGGCTGACCCGTCAGCTGGACCGCATCGCCCGGACCGAATACCTCGGCAAAATCAACGGCGCCACCGGCACCTACGCCGCCCACGTGGCATCGGTCCCCGGCGCCGACTGGCAGCACGTCGCCAAGAGCTTCGTTGAAGGCCTTGGCCTGAGCTGGAACCCGCTGACCACGCAGATCGAAAGCCACGACTGGCAGGCGGAGCTGTATGCCGACGTCGCGCGGTTCAACCGGATCCTGCACAACGTCTGCACAGACGTCTGGAGCTACATTTCCATCGGCTACTTCGTGCAGATCCCGGTCGCAGGTGCCACCGGCTCCTCCACCATGCCGCACAAGGTCAACCCGATCCGCTTCGAGAACGCCGAGGCCAACCTGGAGATCTCCTCCGGGCTCCTGGATGTCCTGGGCTCCACGCTGGTCACCTCCCGCTGGCAGCGCGACCTCACCGACTCTTCCTCGCAGCGCAACATCGGTGTGGCCTTCGGCCACTCGCTCCTGGCCATCTCCAACGTGGCCAAAGGCCTCGACCGCCTGGACGTCGCCGAAGACGTGCTGGCCGCGGACCTGGACACCAACTGGGAGGTCTTGGGCGAGGCGATCCAGATGGTCATGCGCGCCGAGGCCATCGCCGGCGTCGACGGCATGGAGAACCCCTACGAGCGGCTCAAGGATCTCACCCGCGGCCAGCGCGTCGACGCCGCCCGGATGCAGGAGTTCGTCCAGAGCCTCGGCCTCTCCCCCGCCGCCGAAGCCCGGCTGCTGGCGCTCACTCCTGGTAGGTACACCGGCATCGCGGACAAGCTGGTGGACCACCTTAAATGAGGCTTCTGCTCATCCGCCACGGCCAGACGCCCGGCAATGTCCTGGGCCAGCTGGACACCGCCCATCCCGGGCCTGGGCTGACCGAACTCGGTGAGCGGCAGGCCGCCGCCCTGGCACGGTCGCTGGCGAATGAGCAGATCGATCTGATCTTTGCGTCCACCCTGATCCGCACCCAGATCACCGCGGCGCCGCTGGCCACGGCGCGGGGGCTCGGGGTCGAGGTGCTCCCGGGGCTGCGGGAGATTGAAGCCGGGGCGCTGGAAAAGCTGACTGACCGGGAATCGCATATGCGCTACCTCCGGACGGTGTTCGGCTGGGCTGCCGGCGAACTGGACCGCCGGATGCCGGCCGGCCCCAGCGGGCACGAATTCTTTGAACGATACGACGCCTCGATCGCGCGGATTGCCGCCACGGCCGCAGGAGCGGGCAACGCCGGGACGGTGGCCGTGGTCAGCCACGGCGCCGCGATCCGCGTCTGGGCCGGGCTGCGGGCCGCCAACATGGAACCGGACTTCGCCGCCCGGCACGTGCTGGCCAACACCGGGATCGTGGCCCTGGAAGGGGACCGCGACGGCGGCTGGCGGCTCATCCACTGGGACGACAGTCCGGTGGGCGGACTCAGCCTCGCGGACCCGACGGCGGAGGACCCCACCGGCCGCTCGGTGTAGCGGAGTTCTCCGAAGCCTTACGCGCAGGAAACACAGCCGAAACCGGCGCTGCCTAGCCTTGATCTGCATAACCCTTCGGAGAATCGAGGCAGTCATGCAGACCAACCCGCGGCTGAACATCAGGCAGGTCACCTGGGCCAACCCCGTGGGCGCCGATCTGCGCGCTGCCCAGCAGGCGGAACTGGACGCCCGCTTCGGCACCAGCGACCACGAGCCCGGGCCGCCGCCGTCGGAAGCCGACACCGCAGTGTTCCTCGTGGCGCACGACAAGGCCTCCGGCCAGCCCGTGGGCTGCGGCGGACTGCGGATCCTGGGCGACCACACTGCCGAGATCAAGCGGCTCTACGTGCTGCCGTATACGCGCGGTTCAGGCGTGGCCAGTTCGATTCTGGCGGCGCTCGAAGCCCACGCGCATGCGCTCGGCATCACCTCCATCACGGCAGAGGCGGGCTCGGCCCAGCCCGACGGCCGGCATTTCTACGAGAGTTCGGGCTTTGAACCGGTGCCGAACTTCGGGCCCTACGTCGGGGTGGAGCACTCGTACTGCTACGCCAAGGCCATCGACTCGCACAGCGCCGCACACACCGCCATGGCCTAGCAGGAGTTTCCTAGCTAACGGGTCCACGGTCCAGGAAATGTCGGCCGTCGGGCAGCCCCACGACCTCGTCCCCGGGTGCAGGGCGCAACCCTTCGGACGGGCTGATCTGCCCGTTCCCGCGGCGTTGACCGGATGGGCCAACTGTAGTGAGATTGGGCCACCTTGAATGAGACAGGACACAACAAGTATCGACTTCAGGGAACCACCGCACTCCGCGCGGCCAGATGGCAGGTTCACGCAATCATCGTTATCGGCTAAATATCAGGCTACCAAGTGGCCTGATATTTAGCTAAACTTTGGGCATGAGAACGGTGCCGCTAAGTGAAGCGAAAGACAAGCTTTCCGCCCTCGTGGAAGAGGCGGACAAGACCCACGAAATCATTCAAATCACCAGACACGGACACCCGTCCGCCGTGCTGATGTCTGCGGATGACCTTGAATCCCTTCAGGAAACGATCCACTGGCTTTCGCGGCCGAACATCCGAGAAGACCTGGAGCAGGCCAAGCATGACATAGCCGAGGGCAAGACGGTCAGCGGTGACAAATTGCGCCGTGAATTTGGATTGCCGCCGAGGTGACTGAACAGGGACCGTGGAAGGTTGAAGTCACCAGCCCCGCGCTCAAGGGATTCCGCCGGCTGCCGGAGAAAGCCGCCACGGCGATCGTCGAATTCATCACCGGTGTCCTGGCTGACGATCCCTACAGGCTCAGCAAACCGCTGACCAACGAACTGCTGGGCCTGCGCACGGCACGCCGCGGCGACTACCGCGTGCTGTTCACCCTCGATGTCGAAGACCACATCATGTACATCCACCGCATTGACCACCGCGCCGACGCCTATAGGCCACGCTAGCCGCTTGCCTGCTCCTGCTGCGGCCCCGTATGGCGCGTTCGATTCCACCTGAATCACAGGGCTGAGGACACTGAGGGCGTGGACGGCGTGTCCAACACCTTCGTCTACACGGTGCTGCTCATGGTCATCACCGGAGTGACGATGTATCTGGTCTACGGCAGATCCGGCCGGAAGCCTTCCAAAAAGGCGAAGGCCGGCGCCGATGACAAGGAAGGCACGACGCCGGTCCCGGTGGAAGCCGCGCGGGACGAGCCCGTCCGCGTGCCCTGACCGGCCGGTTAGCGGACGCCCTATGGGCGCCTCGTGGGGTGCCTAGCGGGTGCCGGGCCAGCCGGTGTAGGCCTCGGCGAGGTAGGCGCGGCCGTGGCGTGACGAGACCACCGAGTTGAGCTCGCCGAGCTGGCGGGCGCGGGCGAAGTCGTCTGCGCCGGCCGGGGTGTGCAGCATGGACGTCATCCAGTAGGAGAACTGCTGCGCCTTCCAGACCCGGTCCAGGGCGCGGTCGCTGTAGCCATCCAGGAGCGCGGTGCTGCCGGTCCGGTAGAAGCTGTCCAGCCCTTCGAAGAGCACCTTGACGTCGTGGAGTGCCAGGTTCAGGCCCTTCGCGCCGGTCGGCGGGACGGTGTGGGCCGCATCCCCGGCCAGGAAAAGTTTTCCGTGCCGCATCGGGGCGTGCACGAAGCTGCGGAACTTCAGGACCATCTTGTCGATGACCGGGCCTTCCTTGAGTTCGAACCCGTTGCCGTTCACCCGGCTGCGGAAGGCGTCCCAGATGCGGTCCTCGTCCCAGTTGTTGACGTCCTCGTTGGGATCGCACTGGAAGTACATCCGCTGCACGGTCTCGGTGCGCTGGCTGATCAGGGCGAAGCCGTTCCCCGAGTTGGCGTAGATCAGCTCATCGGAGCTGCGCGGCGCCTCGGCCAGGATGCCGAACCAGGCGAAGGGGTATTCGTGGAAGTACCACTTGCGCTGCGCCTCGGGAATCTGGAAGCGGCAGTGGCTGCGCGAACCGTCCGCGCCGGCGATGAAGTCGGCCTGGAGTTCGTACTCGACGCCGTCCGCATCCGTAAACCAGACCCGTGGCTTGCCTTCGATGTCATGGATCGTGGTGGCGGTGACGCTGTACCGGACGTCGCCGCCGTCGGCCCTGCGCCGTGCGGCGAGGTCGGCGAAGACGTCGGTCTGCGGGTAGAGCCAGACGGATTCGCCGACGAGGTCCTGAAAATCGATCCGGTGGCTTTCCCCGTTGAAGCGCAGTTCGATTCCGTCGTGCCGGTCCCCGTCGCGCAGGACGCGGTCCGAGACGCCGCTGTCCACGAGCAGGTTCACCGAGCCGTGTTCCAGGATGCCGGCGCGTACGGTTTCCGAGATGTCCTGGTAGCTGCGGACCTCGATGACGGTGGAGTCGATCCCCGCCCCTGCCAGGAGGTGGGACAGCATGAGCCCTGCCGGGCCGGCGCCCAGGATGGCGACCTGGGTGGTGATGACTTGACGGTTGGCCATGTGTTCCTCGCTTCGTTGCGGCTCGGGAAGTCTCTGGCTACAGTCTGCGTCCGGTGGCGTGACGGACGTTACATGGATTCCGCTGAATGGAATATCTCGATGCTATTCGTCTCGTTCAGCTGCCGCCCGATCCCCCGGGCGGCGGTCTGCAGGGCCGGGACCAGCGCCTGGAGGCGCATCTCCTGGAGCGGGACGACGACGCCGAGCGCCGCCACCGTGCGGTTCCTGGCCTCCCGCACGGGCACCGCAATTCCCCATGTGTCCGGATCCACCACACCGGCCAGCTGGGCGAAGCCGTGGCCCGCGGCCTCCTGGAGCAGGGTCCGGAGCCCGTCCGCGCCCAGCTTGCCGGCGGGGTCCTGGAATTGCCGCAGATAGTCCGCCTGGACGGCCGGGGGCTGGCCGGCCATCAGCGCCAGGCCGGCCGAGGAGATGTGGACGGGCATCCGGCCGGCGATCTGCGCCCGGTTCGGTACCGACCCGCGGCGGGACAGCCGTTCGACGAAGAGCGCTTCCCAGCCGTCCAGCACCGCCAGGTTCACGTTCTGGTTGAGCACCTGCTGGATGTCCTCCATGAAGGGCATGGCGGCCTGGCGGAGGGCCAGGGTCGGTGAATTCCGGTTCACGAGTTCCCACAGCCGCAGTCCCAGCTGGACCGAGCCGCCGCTGCCCAGTTCCAGGAGCCCGTGCCCGGCGAGCTGCCGGACCAGCCGGTGGGCGGTGGTCACGGGCAGCTGGGCCTTGGCCGCGAGCTCCGAGAGCTGCAGCACCGTGACGCCCTCGGGAAACGCCGCAATGACCCGCACCACGCGGTCCACGACGGAGTCGCCCGTGCTCGAGTTCGCCACGATTCCTGCTTCCTGGGCTTCCGGAGCGGCGCCCGGCATTCCATTGAACGGTTTGTGGTGTCCCACATTACACCTGCCGGTGATACAACTCTCGTGTCGGAACCAGCCGAAGTGCCCGTTGTCACGCACCGGAACCCGCCGCTCCGGCCTTCGCCTTCCTGCCCGCTCGACGCCGAGCCCTATCTTCGAGGTTGCCATGCCAATGACGTCCGCTGACCGCACTTCCCGCTGGCCTGTTTGGCTGTGCTGGCTGGCCATGGCGCTTGACGGTTTCGATCTGGTGGTGCTGGGCACCGTCATCCCGACGCTGATCAAGACCCAGGAACTCGGGTTCGACGCCGTGGGCGCCACCTTGGCCGCCACGATTTCCCTGGTGGGCGTGGGCCTGGGCGCGCTCTTCATCGCCCCGCTCTCGGACCGGTTCGGCCGCCGCCGGCTGCTGATCGCCTGCGTCGCCTGGTTCTCCTTGTTCACCCTCGCGGTCGTGATCGCCCCCAACGTCCTGGTGTTCAGCACCTTCCGGTTGCTTGCCGGCCTGGGTCTCGGCGCCTGCCTGCCCGCGGCGCTGGCCTACATGAACGACTACGCCACCAAGGAGGGCTCGGCCGGCCGGTCCACCACAAGGACCATGACCGGCTACCACGTCGGTGCCGTCATCACTGCTTTCCTGGCACTCCTGCTGATCCCCAACTGGCGGATGATGTTCGTCATCGGCGGCATGGCCGGGCTGGCCCTCCTGCCGTTCCTGTGGTTCAAGCTGCCCGAGTCCCTGCCGCCGGTCAAGCAGGCGGACGAACCTGCGGAGGCAGCCAGCTTCCGCGACCTCGCCAGGAAGCCCTACCCCGTGGTGGCAATCGGCGTCGGGATCGCGTCGTTCATGGGGCTCCTGCTCGTCTACGGCCTGAACACGTGGCTTCCGCAGCTCATGGCCTCCGCGGGCTACTCCATCGCCGCGGGCATTGGACAGCTGCTGGTGCTCAACGTGGGCGCCGTCGTCGGACTGGTCATCGCCGGCATCCTCGCGGACAAGCACGGCGCCAAAAAGGTGGTCCTGCTGTGGTTCGGCCTGTCAGCTGTTCTCCTGGCCGTGCTGAGCATCAAGCTTCAGAACGAGCTGCTCCTCAACGCGGCGGTCTTCGTCACCGGCGTCTTCGTTTTCAGCTCCCAGGTCCTCGTTTACGCCTGGGTCAGCCAGCTCTTCCCCAGCCGTCTGCGGGCCACTGCACTGGGCTACTCCGCCGGCATCGGCCGGCTGGGTGCGATCCTCGGCCCCGCAGTGACGGGCACCCTGGTGGCAGCCGGCATCGCCTACCCGTGGGGTTTCTACACCTTTGCCGCAGCTGCCGTGATTGCCGTGGCCGCGCTGGCCATTGTGCCGCAGCGGATCTCGCACCCCGCGCCGCAGGAAAGGGCAGGGGCCGAGGCAAAGGCTCCGGCGGGGACGCAGGCTGCCGGGGCGCCGGCCTCCGAGGACGCCTAGGGCGTCAGGCGGCGGCGTGCTGCGTGCCGGGCACGCAGCTGGCGCCACACTGTGGGCGCCAGCACGACGCCGATGCCGACGGCGGCACCGATGACGGTCTCCAGGATCCGGTCCCGCAGCAGCAGCCCGGGAGCCGAGGGCGCCACCAGCAGGGTCGAGATCAGGGCCAGCGGCGTCACGAAAATCTGGGCGAGCACATACTGGCGGGCGATGAACATCTCGGCGCCGAACTGGCAGGCGGCGATCACCAGCACGGTCTGCCACGGCGCCGGCTGCAGCAGCAGGATCCCGGCCAGCAGGACCAGCCCCACGGCCGTGCCGACGATACGCTGCACCCCGCGGCTCACACGATGACGGGTGGTGTGCCCCACGAGCGGGACAACGGCTGCCACCATGGCCCAGTAGTTGTGGCCGAAGCCCAGCCATTCGCCGGCCAGGGTCCCGAGCGTTCCGGCCAGCCCGGCAGCCACGAGGTAGCCGAGGCTTTCGAGCCGTGCGGCCCGTTTCTCGGCCGGTGTCAGCCGGGCGGGGTGGGGCCACACCCACGGGCTCCGGCGGCTCCGGGCCACGCGGGAGGACATACCGATCAGCAGGGAGAAGGCGACCGTCAGCACGGCCACGAGCATGGCCTGCCAGAGCGGCGGCTGGCTGGGGATGGAGGCGATGGCCGCGAAAGCGAAGATGTGGAAGAGCGAGCCCGCCGGGCGGAGCCGCCACCAGGCGACGATCAGCGAACAGCCCCCGGCCACCAGGGTGGTCGCGACGACCTGCATCCAGATGGTGTCCGCCGTGGAGAGACCAAGGGCACCGCCCGCGCGTGCTGCCAAGGCGGCCAGCAGCATAACCAGCAGCATCAGCGTCCCGGCGCGGAACTGGAGGACGAAGCGTTTGGCGTGCGGCTCATTTCGGCCGTAGATCCCGGTGAAGGCGCCGAAGGAGGCGAAGATGGCCAGATTCAGGCGGTCCAGCAGCACCAGGGTGATCAGCGGGACAAAGACGCCGACGGCGCAGCGGATGGCGACCTGATAGTCCTTGTGGCCGGGTGCCATGGTGAACATCTCGGCGAACAGCTTCACGAGTGGTCTGCGCCCTTCGTTGCGGTCCGATGATTACGACGGCGGCACTGGCATCCAGACTGGATTCTACGCCGGAACGGTGCGGGATCCGCATCGCGCTCCATTGAGTGGAACCCGTCACGGTCCGCGGAAACAGGCAGGGAAGTGGTAGCGTCTAGCGGTTGATTCCCGCCAACGGAGTCACCACTGGACGACGTACGCCAAGGCACCCCGGAGGACCCCCATGCTCAAAGGATTCAAGGATTTCATCCTGCGCGGCAACGTGATCGAACTGTCCATCGCGGTGGTGGTCGGCACCGCCTTCACCGCCCTCGTCAGCGCATTCACCTCGAACATCGTCAACCCCATCATCGCCGCTGCCGGCGGCGTCGAGACCGACGGACTGGGCTTCCACATCTGGCCGGGCAACCAGAAAACGTTTGTCAATTTCGGCGCGGTCATCACGGCCTTTGTCACCTTCCTGATCACCGCGGCGGTGGTTTACTTCATCTTCGTGGCGCCCATGAACCGGATCAACACGATCGTCAAGAGGCGCCTCGCCACAATGGAACCCGAAGAGGAGCCCGTGCCCGCGGACACCGCCCTGCTCGCCGAAATACGCGACCTGCTGACCCAGCTCGCGGCCCCGGAACGGACCGGCGAACACGCGGCCGGCCACACGGCCGACTACACCAGTGAGCACACGGCCGTCCACGCCGGTGAGCACACGGCCCAACACGCGGGCGCACGCAGCCGCTAGACCGACTGAAAAAGTCACCGGCCCGCAACAGGGCCGTAACAGCAGCCGGACATCATGGAGCCATGAAGCCCACAGCCCATGCAACCTCCGAGCTGAGCTGCGAAGTGTGCGGCCAGATGCCCGAACCGACCAAGGCCCGGCTGACCCTGGCCAATATCGCCGTGATGCTGCCGATCGAACTGCTCGTGCACGCCGCGGTGGTGGAAACCCATCTGCCCTACCTGGCCAAAGTCCTGGTCCTCACCCTGACCGCCACCGTCCTCGTGATCTGGGTCGCGGAGCCCTCCGCGGCCCGGATCCTGCGGAGCTGGCTGCACGCCCCGGCCCTGCGCCACCGCAAGAAGCTGGGAGCGGCCCCGGCCCTTTGGCGGGCCCGCACGGTACTGACGGACCACCCCGGTTCCCTGCAGAAGGTGACGCATTCGCTGGCCCGGCTGGACGCCAACATCCTGAGCATCCACGTCCACCCCGTGGCCGGCGGCGTGCTCGACGAGTTCGTGCTCTCGGCGCCCGGTGAACTGCGCGAAGGCGAACTGCTCCGTGCCCTGCGCGACGGCGGCGGCAGTGAACCGCAGGTCTGGCCCACCACGGCGTTGGCGATGGCGGACGGCCAGACCGGTGCGCTGAGCCTGGCCGCCCGGATCGCGGTGAATCCCGAGGAACTACCGCTGGCGGTGGCGGAACTGCTGCGCGCCCGGATCGAGCCGGCACCGGATGCAGACACGGACCCCGCCGAAACAGCCCCCGAAAGGGACGGCACAGCAGGGGACGGCACAGCAGGGGACGGCACACAAGGCGACGGCACCGTCCTGAGGATCCCAACCGCCTGGCACGGACCGATCACGTTCTCCCGGCCCGGCGAACCGTTCACGCCGGCGGAGTCCGCACGCGCCCACCGCCTGGCCGAGCTCGCCGAGATCCTTTCCCGCCGTCCGGCCGCGCCGGCAGATCCTGCCTAGACCGTCATCCGGACTGTCAGGGCCTCGTGTTCGACCGTCACCTTGAGGTGCTTGGCCTTGCCGGTGTGGTCGCCGTCGAGCTGGAATTCCTGCCCGTGATCAAGCTCGATCTCCGCTGACTTGCCCCTGAAGTACTCCACGGACGTGTTCTTGCTGTTCTTCCGGCCGAACACTCCGGCGAGCACGGTGAGCCAGCCAAGCTTCCCTGCGGGCGCCAGGATCACGACGTCGAGGATGCCATCATCCAGCTTGGCGTCGGGGAAGACCTCCACGCCGCCCATGATCTTGCCGCAGTTTCCCACCATCACACTGCGGATCCGGCGGCGGACCGGGTGCTGTCCGTCGATGCTGATCTTCGCCTTGACGGGCTTGCCGGGCAGGTGGCGGATCCCGGCCTCGACGTAGGCGAGCCAGCCCACGCGGTCCTTGAGTCCGTCCACCGTGTTCGCCATGATCGCGGCGTCGTAGCCGAGCCCGGCCATCACGAGAAAAAGCTGTTCGTCCTCCGAGTGGTCCAGGCTCGCCTTGACCACGTCCACCTTGGCATCCGTGCCGGTCAGGATGTCATGGCTGGCGGCAACGGGATCAGTGATGTCGATCCCGAGGTTGCGGGCCAGCAGGTTGCCCGTTCCCATCGGGACGAGGCCCATCGGCGTTCCGGTGCCGGCAAGGATCTCGGCCACGCAGCGGACGGTGCCGTCCCCGCCGGCGGCAATGACGACGTCGACCTCCGCCTCCAATGCCTCGCGGGCCTGGCCCAGGCCGGTGTCCTCCGCAGTGGTCTCCAGCCAGAGCGGCTCGGCCCAGCCCTGCGTCGCGCACAGCCGGTGGAAGGCCGCCTTGAAATCTTCGCCCGAGGATTTCATGGGGTTGATGATCACGGCGGCGCGCCTGGGCTGTGTCGTGCCATCAGGCGTTGTGCCTTCAGGCGTTTTGCCATCAAGCGCGGGGTTGTTCTCTGTCATGGTGTCCTTCACGGGCGGGTGGGCGGGAAGTGTCCCGAAGTGAAATCCTAGCGGGATTTCCCCGCGTAACTTAGGCAGCGGGGCCGCCGATCATGGACGTTGCCGCACCGCCGTCACTAAACTGGCCATGCTTATGTACTGGAGCGTGCCGGGCTTTTCTGACAGCCGGCCGGATGCCTGCCCGGATCAGCCGGACAGGCCGCGCTCCGGACAATGGAGGCGGGGGCACATGACCGAACCACAGGAAAACTACTCAGCCGAGGCTGAGGCGTCCAGCACGGATCCCCATGACTGGGGACGGGCGATGGCACTGGCGGTCACGCGGCTGGCTGAGCAGCTCGCACCCGAGGACAGCGAGGACATCCACTCCTCACTCGTGGGCAGGGAACTGCACCTCAAGATCCGTGACGACGCCTCCGGGGTCACCATCACCGTGTCCACGGCACCGGTCAAAGACCCCGAGAGCTGACAGCTAACGCCCGCCGGACAGGTCCGCGGAGACCAGTGCCGCGGTGGCCACGGTAGCCTTCCGCACCGAGTCCAGGTAGGCCTCCGGGTCCGGCTGCGCGGCCACGGACTGGGCCTGCAGCGAGACATTGATCGCGGCGACCACCTTGGGCCCGTCATGGACCGGCGCCGCGACGGACATCAGCCCCAGTTCGAGTTCCTGGTTCAGCAGGCACCAGCCCTGCGAGCGCACCACAGCCAGCTCAGCCTGCAGCGCCTCCCCGGTGCAGATTGCCCGTGGCGTCAGGGGGCGGATCTCGGCGGCGGCGAGGTATTGCGCGAGCTCGGCGGGCGGGAGCGCCGCGAGCAGGACCCGGCCCATCGACGTCGCGTAGGCCGGGAACCGGGTGCCCACCGTGATGCCGACGGTCATGATCCGGCGGGTGGCCACCCGGGCGATGTAGGCGATGTCCGTCCCGTCCAGCACGGCGGCCGAGGTCGATTCGCCCAGCTGGAGCGACAGCTCCTCGAGATGCGGCTGTGCGAGTTGCGGCAGGGACAGCCCGGACAGGTAGGCGTAGCCCAGCTGCAGCACTTTGGCGGTCAGCGCGAAGACCTTGCCGTCGGTGCGGACGTACCCCAGCTCCACCAGGGTGTGCAGGAACCGCCGGGCGGTGGCCCGGGTCAGGTCCGTCCGTGCGGCCACCTCGGTCAGCGTCATCTTCGGGTGGTCCGTGTCGAAGGCCCGGATCACCGCGAGCCCGCGCGCCAGCGACTGCACGTACTGGTCGCTGGCCGCGGGCGCGCCATCGCTCCTGACGCCGCTTGCTGCCTCAATCATTTCCACGCCTCTCGGTCTCGCAACACTTTATCCCGCGCGATCCCGCGCGAACGGGCACTTCAGGCCCCGAAACCGCCGATTTGCGGGCCTGAAGTGCCCGTTCGGCCCCAGGGTCAGACGGCGGCCGCGGCCTGGAGCGGCACGGGCACCATCGCCTGCAGCTCCGCCAGGGTGCAGCCGAAGGTTTCCCGGACCTCGACTCCCTCGGGTCCGGTCAGGAAGACCGCCTTGTCCGTGTACACGCGCGTCACGCAGCCAATCCCGGTCAGCGGATAGGTGCAGGCTTCCACGAGCTTGGACACCCCGTCGCGGGTCAGGAGCGTCATCATCACGAAGACGTCCTTGGCCCCGGTGGCGAGGTCCATCGCGCCGCCGACGGCCGGGATCGCGTCCGGCGCACCGGTGTGCCAGTTGGCGAGGTCCCCGGTGGCCGAGACCTGGAAGGCACCGAGGACGCAGATGTCCAGGTGCCCGCCACGCATGATCGCGAAGGAGTCGGCGTGGTGGAAGTAGGACGCCCCGGGCTGTTCCGTCACCGGGATCTTGCCGGCGTTGATGAGGTCGCCGTCGATCTGGTCCCCGGTGGCTTCCGGGCCCATGCCGAGCATGCCGTTCTCGGTGTGGAGCGTGATGTTCTGCTCCGGCTCAAGGTAGTTGGAGACCAGGGTGGGCTGGCCGATGCCGAGGTTCACGAAGGAGCCCGGCTTGATGTCCCGGGCCACCAGTCGGGCCAGGTCATCGCGCCCCAGCGGATTGTCGGAGGTCTGGATACTCGTCTGTACGCTCATCTCAGGCCACCTTCACAATGCTGTTGACGTAGATTCCGGGCGTCACGATGATTTCCGGGTCGAGGCCTCCGGTGGGCACGATCTCGGACACCTGGACCACGGTGTGCCTGGCGGCTGCGGCCATGATGGGGCCGAAGTTCCGGGCGGTCTTGCGGTAGACGAGGTTGCCCTTCCCGTCCGCCGTGAGCGCCTTGATGAGGGCGACGTCGGCGTGGATGGGGGTCTCGAAGACCTGGCCGCGGCCGTCGAGGATGCGGGTTTCCTTGCCCTCGGCCAGCGTGGTGCCGTAGCCGGTGGGGGTGAAGAAGCCGCCGATCCCGGCGCCGGCGGCGCGGATCCGCTCGGCCAGGTTGCCCTGCGGCACGAGTTCGAGCTCGATCTCGCCGGCGCGGAACTTGGCGTCGAAGTGCCAGGAGTCGGACTGCCGCGGGAAGGAGCAGATCATCTTTTTCACCCGGCCTTCCTTGATCAGCAGCGCGAGGCCCTGGTCGCCCTGGCCGGCGTTGTTGTTGACCACCGTCAGGTCCGTGGCGCCGCAGTCCATCAGGGCGTCGATGAGTTCGAACGGCTGGCCGGCGTTGCCGAAGCCGCCGATCATCACCGTGGAGCCGTCCTTGACGCCGGCGACGGCCTCGCCGACGCTGTCTACGAAGTTCAGCATGTCCTATCCCTTTACTGTGACTGTTTTTGCCGACGGTACGGCGGAAGCGGTGACGTTTTCGAGGACCACGGCCAGGCCCTGCCCGACGCCGATGCAGATCGCGGCGACGCCCCAGCGCTCACCGGAGGCCTGCAGGCTGCGGGCCAGGGTGCCGAGGATACGGCCGCCCGAGGCGCCCAGCGGGTGGCCCATGGCGATGGCGCCGCCGTGCCGGTTCACGATTCCCGGGTCGATGCCCCAGGCGTTGATGCAGGCCAGGGACTGCGCGGCGAAGGCCTCATTGAGTTCGACGGCGCCCACCTGGTCCCAGCCGATGCCGGCCTTGGCGAGGGCCTTGTTGGCGGCCTCCACCGGGGCGTAGCCGAAGAACTGGGGATCGTTCGCGTGCGCGCCGCGGCCGGCGATGCGGGCCAGCGGCTCCAGGCCGAGCATGCCGGCGGCGTTCTCGCTGCCGAGCCAGGCCGCGGAGGCGCCGTCGGACAGCGGGGAGGCGTTGCCGGCGGTGACGGTGCCGTTCTCGGGGCGGAACACGGTCTTGAGTCCGGCAAGCTTCTCGGCCGAGGAGCCGGCGCGGATGCCCTCGTCGCGGGTGAGGCCTGTGCCCGGCACCACGGTGACGAGGTTGTCGTAGAAACCTTCCTCCCACGCCGCGGCGGCGAGGTTGTGCGAGTTGGCCGAGAATTCGTCCTGCTGTTCGCGGGTCACGCCGTACTTTTCACGCAGCCGTTCCGTGGCCTCGCCCAGGGAGATGGTCCACTCGGCAGGCATCGCCTTGTTGACCAGACGCCAGCCCAGCGTGGTGGAGGCCAGGGTGAGGTCCCCTGCCGGGTACGGCTTCTCGGTCTTGGGCAACACCCAGGGGGCGCGGCTCATGGATTCGACCCCGCCGATCAGCATCAGCTCCGCGTCGCCGGTGTTGATCTGGCGGGACGCGATGATGGCCGCGTCCAGCGAGGAGCCGCAGAGCCGGTTGACGGTGGTGCCCGGGATCGAGACAGGCAGCCCGGCCAGCAAGGTGCCCATCCGGGCGACGTTGCGGTTTTCCTCGCCGGCGCCGTTTGGCGTTGCCGAACACCACTTCGTTGATCTGCTCGACGTCCAGGGCCGGGGCGCGCTTGACGATCTCGCCGATCACGTGCGCGGCGAGATCGTCCGGGCGGACGGCGGCGAGGCTGCCGCCGAACTTGCCGAAGGGTGTCCGCACGGCGTCGTAAATAAAAGCCTGGTTCAATGTGTTCCTCTGATTCTTTGTGGCCCAACTAGGTAGCAGTAATTGTCGTTATGAGGGCCCAAAACGACACTTAGTGCTGCCTAGTTGGGTGGACTAGCGGTTGCGTCGAGCTCGGCAAACACCTGCTGGGCGGTCTTGAAGGCGGTATTGGCGGAGGGAACCCCGCAGTAGATGGCGGTCTGCAGCAGGATTTCCTTGACCTCGTCCCTGCTCAGGCCGTTGGTGAGGGCGGCGCGGATGTGCATGGCCAGTTCTTCCCAGTGCCCGTGGGCCACCATCGCGGTGATGGTGACAGCGGAGCGCATCTGCCGGGTCAGGCCCGGCCGGGTCCAGATGCCGCCCCAGGCGATGCGGGTGATCATGTCCTGGAAGTCCTCGGTGAAGGCATCCTTGGTGGCGTTGGCGCGGTCCACGTGCGCGGCCCCGAGCACCTCGCGGCGGACGGCCATGCCGCCGTCGTAGATTTGCTGGCTGGTGGCGTCGGGCTGGACAACGCCATTTCTTTCCGGTCCGCTGCGCTCGGCGGCCGTCACTTGCCGGCTCCGCGGGATTCGGTCCAGGCGATGAGGCTCCGCAGCAGTTCGGCAACGTGCGCGGGTGCCTCAAACGGAGCCAGGTGTGCCACGCCCCCGAGTGTCACGGCACTCGCGGTGCCTCCGCCCGCGGTGATGCCTTCGGCGATCTCCTCGGCGAACGACGGCGGGGCGACGGTGTCGTGCGCGCCGGCGACGGCCTGGGTGGGGACGCTGATGCTGCCGAGGTTGTTCCGGACGTCATAGGCGGCGAGGGCTTCGCAGCAGAAGGCGTAGCTGAAGCGGTCGGCATCGCGCAGGGCGTGCAAGAGGCGGCTGCTGCGCTCGGGCTCGCGGTCCATGAAGCCGGGGCCGAACCAGCGCTGCGCCGAGCCCTGGATCATCACCGGGGTGCCCTGGGTGCGCACGGTGTCGGCGCGTTCCAGCCACCCTTCGGGGGTGCCGAGCTTCGCCCCGGAACATTGCACGGACAGGCTCTTGAGCCGTTCGCCGTGCTTGATCCCCAGCTGCAGCCCGGTGGCGCCGCCGAGGGAGACGCCGGCGTAGTGGAAGCGCGCACCCGGCGCGATCGAATCGACCAGCTCGACGACGGCGTCGGCCAGTTCCGCGACGCTGAAGGTTTCCGTGGCGGCGGGCGAGATGCCATGGCCGGGAAGGTCCCAGGCGACGACGTCGACGTCCTGCTCCCCGAGCAGCGCTCCGGCCTGGGTCCACAGGAACGTGGAGGTGCCCAGGGACGGCCCCAGCACCAGGAGGGGCTTGTCCCCGAGCGGGCGCTGGGGGGAAAGCAGTACTGCCTTGACTGTTGGTCTAGCCACGGGAGGCTCCGTTCAGGTCGGGGGTCGGTGAGGCGTCGGGGGCGCCGGCTGCGGTTCCGGCGTACTCGGGGTAGGCCGCGAGGATGCGGCGGGAAATTTCGGCGGCCAGGCCGAGGTAGTTCGCCGGATCCAGCAGTTCCTCAAGCCGGGCGTCGGAGAGTTTTTCGTCCGGGACGGCCGCGCGGAGGAGGCGGCGGTAGGTGGAGGCCTGTTCCGAAGCCGGTGCCCGGAGCGCCTGGTCCACGACCGCCTGGAGCTGTTGCTTGCCGGTCTGGCCTGAATCGTCCGGTCCCAGGAGCGGTGCCACCGCAGCGGATACGCCCTCGCTGAGCAGCAGCGGTCCGGAGAGGCCGAGGTTGCGGCGCATGGCGCCGGGGAAGACCTGCAGCCCTTCGGCGAGTTCGCGGAGCTGCCCGGCGGCACCGAGGGCGAGCCGGAGCAGCTGGCGGAGCGCCGGCCATTCGCTGTGCCAGGCACCGTCGGGGCGTTCGTCGTTGAAGTTGGCGGCGGCGAGGTGCAGCTGGGCGGCCTGCCCGGGTGCCTGCAGGGCTGCGCTGCGGATCAGCACGGACAGCACGGGGTTCTGCTTCTGCGGCATGGCCGAGGAGCCTCCCCGGCCGGCGGCGCGCGGCTCGGCCAGCTCGGCGACTTCCGGGCGGCTCAGGAAGAGCACATCGGCGGCGATCTTGCCGGCGGCGTCGGTCACGGCGGCCAGGGCATCGCCCAGTGCGGTGACGGCGAGCCGGTTGGTGTGCCACGGCGCGGGGACGGGCGCGAGGCCCAGTCCGGCGGCCAGACGGTCGGCCAGGTCAAAGGGCGTGACTGCGATGCCGGCGGTCAGCACGGTGCCCGCGGCCAGGGTTCCGGCCGCTCCCCCGGCCTGTACCGGCAGTTCAATGGCCCCCAGCCGGCGCGCCGCGGCGGCCAGTCCGGCGAACCATTGCGCGGCCTTGAGCCCGAATGTGAACGGCAGCGAATGCTGGGTCAGGCTGCGGCCCACGCACAGCGTTTCCGCGTGCTGTTCCGCGAGGGCGGACAGCGCCGAAGTCGCTGCCACGAGCTCGGTGAAGAGCCCGCGGAGGGCGTCCCGGGCCAGCAGCATGAGGGCCGTATCGAGGACGTCCTGGCTGGTCAGCGAGGCGTGTACGGCGAGGTCAGCGCCGATTCCGGTGGTGTCGAGGGCCCGGATCTGGGCACGGAGATCTGCCAGCAGCGGGATCACCGGGTTACCGCCGCCCTGGGCGCGTACGGCGATGTCCGCGACGTCGTATCGGCTCACGTCGGCTGCTGCCGCCACCACGGCGGCGGAACCGGCCGGGGCGAGGGACGCCTCCTCCAAGACCTGGGCCCAGGCGGCCTCGACCTGCAGGATGGCGGCCAGGACTGCCCGGTCCCCGGTCAGCGCCGCCACAAAGGGCGACGCCGACACGGGACTCAGCAGGCCAAAGTCACCGTGCAGGCCGGCGCCGCCGTCGGATTCGAAGGATGTCACTTCGAGGCGTCCTGTGTTTTTGTTCCATGGAAGTCGAGGAACACGGTCTCGCCCTCGCCCTGGAGCCGGAGGTCCCAGGTCAGGCCGCCGTCGGCGTCCCGGCGTGCGATCAGCGTCTGGCGGCGTTCCGGCTCGAGCGAGGACAGCAGCGCGTCTGCGGCCAGGGCCTTCTCGTTTTCCGGCAGGTAGATACGCGTGAAGAGCCGGTTCATCAGGCCGCGGGCGAAGACCGCGACGGAGATGAACGGCGCCGCGCCTTCTTCTGTGGGACCCGGGTTCACCGTCGTGAAGGTGTAGGCCCC
Source organism: Arthrobacter sp. UYCu723 (assembly GCF_054059215.1). Taxonomy (NCBI): domain Bacteria; kingdom Bacillati; phylum Actinomycetota; class Actinomycetes; order Micrococcales; family Micrococcaceae; genus Arthrobacter; species Arthrobacter sp. UYCu723. The sequence goes on along the minus strand of NZ_JBSSBW010000001.1, from coordinate 1,829,894 downwards.
GGTGTTGCCCACCGCGCTGCGGCCGAAGCCGGTGAAGGTGTAGCCGTCCCGCACGAGCGAACCCGCGTGCTGCGGGACATTGCCGTCGGCGTCGGCCTGCCAGATTTCCAGGATCGCGTCCGGGATCGGGTGTCCGGCGCCGTCGTAGACCGTGCCCTGCAGCCGGATGGAGCCCGGGGAGCCGGGAGCCAGAAGCTCGCGGTCCTTCGGGTAGGGCAGCGCGTAGCCGTAGAACGGTCCGACGGTCTGTCCGGGAGTGGGGGTGAGTTTGGTGGGGTTACTCATGATCATCACTTTCTGCTCCCAGGGCCTCGTTCTCGGTCCAGGTCCGCTTCGACCCGGTCAGGACAATGTCCCAGTTGTACGCCAGCGCCCATTCGGGCCTGGTCTGCTCGTGGTTGTACGTGGCCACGAGCCGGTCCCGGGCGTCCTGGTCCACGATGGACTGGTAGATCGGGTCCAGCGGGAAGAGCTGGTCCCCGGGGAAGTACATCTGGGTGACGATCCGCTGGGTGAATTCCTGGCCGAACAGCGAGAAGTGGATGTGCGCCGGGCGCCAGGCGTTGAGGTGGTTCTTCCAGGGGTAGGCGCCGGGCTTGATGGTGGTGAAACTGTAGGAGCCGTCGGCACCCGTGATGCAGCGGCCGACGCCGGTGAAGTTCGGGTCGAGGGGGGCCGGGTGCTGGTCCCTCTTGTGGATGTAGCGGCCGGCGGAGTTGGCCTGCCAGATCTCCACGAGCTGCCCGGCCACGGGACGGCCGTCGCCGTCGAGCACGCGGCCCGAGACGACGATGCGTTCGCCCAGCGGTTCCCCGTTGTGCTGGATGGTGAGGTCCGATTCCAGCGCGTGCACGTCCATGTGCCCGAACGCCGGGGAGAACAGCTCGATGGTTTCCGGGTCCGCGTGGTGCAGGTCCTTGGTCGGATGGCGCAGGATGCTGCTGCGGTAGGGCGCGTAGTCCAGCCGGGGCTGGACCTCGGCCGGGGCGGCGTTCTGGAGCGCCTGTGCGTAGGCGTCGCCAAGGGCTTTCATCTCGGCGCTGAGGTCCGCCTGCGACTCCGCGGCGGCATCCAGCGGCGGGTGCGTCGTCGGTGCGGCCCCGGTGGCTTTGTCGGACACGTCCTCGGTGAGCGGATCCGCGTTGTAGACCTCGAGGTTGATCTCTTCAGGCACGGCAGCCTCCTTTTCGTTGGGTGTGGGTACTGGTCGGTTCGGCCAGGGGGTTCGACTCAGGGGGTTCGGCTCAGGGGGTGGGCTTCAGCTGGTGCAGGTGGTCGTACTGGACGGCGTGCCGCACCGGGGCGTTCGGTGCCCCGTAGCCGTCGTAGGCGCCGCGGCGTTCCACCATTTCAAAGAACACGCTGCCGACGGTGGCGGTGTAGAAGTGCAGGAATTCGCCGTCGGCATCGCGGTCGTAGAGCAGGTTGAGCTCCCGGAGGGTGGCCAGGAAAGCCGGCTCCAGGTCGAACCGCGCCTCCAGATCCTCGTAGTAGTTTTCCGGGATCCGCAGGAAGTCCAGGCCGCGGGCCTGGGCGGCGCGGGCCGTCGCCACGAGGTCGTCCACCGCGAAGGCGATGTGTTCCTGGTAGCTCCGGCGCTGGCCGGTGCCGCCGGTCCCTGCCGCGCTCGGCGTGGTCCCTTCCTGCTGGAGCAGCGGGGCCAGGTTCAGCACCAGGCGGACGCCGCGGTCCCGGGTCAGCATCACCTGGGAGCGGATCAGCCCGGTGGGGCTGGCGACTTCGGCGTACGGCTGCGGTTCCAGCGCGAGGGCGCTCGTGTAGAAGAGCACGGCTTCGTCGAAGTGCTGCCAAGGCTGGGCGAGGTTGACGTGGTCGATCACGGCGCCCGGAGCCCCGGCCCGGCCCGCGGCGGGGAGTTCCAGTCCTTCGCCGAATTCCCGGGTCCACGCGGCGGTGCCGTCGGGGCTGCCCTGGCAGAGGAAGATCTCGGTGGAGTCCGGGGCCGCGAAGCCCTGGAAGATCTCCTCGTCGGCCTGGCTCTTGCGCGGCACGGCCGGGGCCTTGAGCTGCTGGGCGCGGGCGGCGGCAATCACCGGGGAATCGACGTCGAACCCCACCGCGGAAATGGCAGCGGAAATGGCAGGGGCGGTGGCCGTCCCGGAACTTTCGGCACCCGCCGACTCTTCGTTGATGATGACGCGGGCGTGACCCATGGTCCACAATTGCACGTTCTTGGTCCGGTGCCGGCCGTTGAACGCGAAGCCGAGCTGGCCCAGCAGGGTCTCCAGCGCGGCGGTGTCCGCAGCCCGGACCTCGGCGAAGTTGAAACCGGCGGGTTCGGCCACCTGCGGGAGCGTGGCCAGTTCCATCGGGTACCGGCGGCGGGTACCCGGGACGAGGCCGGCGGACTGGCCGTCCGGGCCGGCGGCAGCCGGGTTCGCGTCGAGCCACTTGGCGCTTTGTTCCTCCAGCCAGATGAGCGAGCGCATGGCATCCACGGCGGTGCGTTCGACGTCGGACTGGCGGAAGACGTCGTTGAAGACCTCGAGGGAGACCGGTCCGGTGTAGCCGGCCCGGACCACGTGGCCCAGGAATTTGGCGAGTTCGAACTGCCCCTCGCCCGGGAACACGCGGTAGTGCCGGCTCCAGGACAGCACGTCCAAGGACAGCTTCGGCGCATCGGCGACCTGCACGAAGAAGATCTTGTCCGGATTGAAGGACTCGATCGGCGCGGTGTCCCAGTCACGGGACAGGATGTGGAAGGAGTCCAGGCAGGTGCCCAGATTGGGGTGGTCCACCGTCTGCACCAGCCGGTGGGCATGCTCGTAGTCGTTGACATATTTGCCCCACGCGAGCGCCTCGTAGGCCACCTTGATGCCGTGGTCGGCGGCGAGCCCGGCCAGCCGGGAAAGCTGGGCGGCGCGGAGGTCGTCGTCGTCGATGCTGGCGGTGCCCACGTTGGAGCAGACCAGGACGGTGTCCATGCCGAGGCGGGACATCAGCCGGAACTTGGCCTCCGCGCGGCGCAGGTTGGCGGCGAGCAGTTCCTCCGGGACGCTGTCGAAGTCGCGGAACGGCTGGTAGAGATCCAGGCTCAGGCCCAGGTCCGCGGCCATCTTCCGGACGTCCTCCGGGCTCAGCGGGGACGTGACGAGGTCCTGCTCGAAGATCTCGATCCCGTCGAAGCCGGCGACGGCGCAGGCCTGCAACTTCTCCCGCAGCGTGCCGGAGAGGCACACGGTGGCGATTCCGGTGCGCATCAGGCGGCCACCTCTTCCGCGGCGACGAGCTCCAGGAAGTGGGCCCGCATACGCTCCGCATCGGGCTCGAGACCGGTGAAGATCCGGAAGGCGTCGGCAGCCTGGCCGACGGCCATCCGTCCGCCGTCGAGCACCTCGCAGCCCTTCGCCCGGGCCTCGCGGACCAGTTCGGTCTCGATCGGGCGGTAGACGATGTCCGCGACCCAGTGCCGGGACTCCACGTGGGACATGTCCAGCGGAACGCCCGGGTGGGCGGCCATGCCCACCGGGGTGCAGTGCACCAGACCGTCGGCCTGCGGCATCAGCCGCGGCAGCTCCGCCGTCGTCCGGGCCGTGACTTTCTGGTCCGGAAAGAACCCGGCGAGTTCGGTGGCGCGCGCCGCGCAGCGCCCGGCGTCGGTGTCCACGAGCTCGAGTTCTTGGACCCCGGCGGTGAGCAGGGCGTAGGCGACGGCGGACCCGGCACCGCCGGCGCCCAGCTGCACCACGCGGTCCAGCTTGGCGCCGGGCAGGCCCGAGGCCAGGGCCGCGGCGAAGCCGGAGAAATCGGTGTTGTGGCCGACGAATCGGCCGTCCCGGATGGTCACTGTGTTCACCGCGCCGAGGCGCCGGGCGTCGGGCGTGACCTCATCCAGGCATTCCAGGACCAGCTGCTTGCACGGGTGGGTGATGTTCAGCCCGTTGAAGCCGAGGCGCTGCGCGCCGGTGAGGAGCTCGCCCACGGCCGCGCCGGGGAGCCCCAGCTCCAGGAGGTCGATGGGGCGGTAGAGGTACCGGAGGCCCTGGAGGTCGCCTTCGCGTTCGTGCATATAGGGAGTAAGTGACGGCATCACGCCATCACCCACCAGTCCCACGAGGAAGGACTCTGCTCGATTGCTCATCCGTATAGCTCCTTTGACAACGGCACTCGGCCGGCGGGGACGCCCAGGGCGTCGCCGGCGGGCCGGGTGATGGGGATTACTGTAGCGCAAATGTTCACATCTTGCACGGTTGTTCTAGTAGCGAACAGGTGATGACGACTCATGGCCGGCCTCACCGTTGCGGAAGCCTGGCGGACAGCTCCGCCGCTGCTGACTGCAGCAGCGGCACAAGAGCCACGAGGGCCTCCATGCTCATCCGGAAGACCGGTACGGCGGTGGCCAGGGATGCAAAGGCCTGGCCCTGGGAGCTGAAGACCGGGACCGCAATGGCCCGCATGCCCAGCTCGTTCTCCTCGTCCATGGTGGCGTAGCCGCGGCGCCGGACCAGCTCGATCTCTGCCCGGAAGGCCTCACGGTCCGTGATGGAAAACTCGGTCAGCGGCGCCAGCTCCAGGCCTTCCACGAGCTCGGCGCGGGCGGCTTCATCAGCAAAGGCCACCAGCGCCTTGCCCACCGAGGTGGTGTGCAGCGCGCCGAGGTGGCCGGGATCGCTCGTGACCCGGAAGGTCTGCGGCCCGTCCACTTTGTTGACGGTGAGATGGTGGACCCCGTCGCGCACGGACAGGATGGTGGCCTCCCCCGTCTCCTGCGTGACGCGGCGCAGGATGGGCAGGGCCGTGCCGGCAAAGCCGTGGTGGTTGGAAACCCGCTGTCCGAGCTGGAAGACGCGCAGGCCCAGGTGGTAGCGGCGGCCGTCCGGTTCGTAGTCCACAAAACCGTCCCTGGTCAGGGAGCCCAGCAGGCGGTAGGTGGTGCTGAACGGCAGATCTGCCCGGCGGGACAGCTCGGCAGCGCTAGCCCCGCGGGGCTCGTCACCCAGCAGGACCAGCAGGCCCAGGGCTTTGCCCACCATGTCCGTCCGGGAGTCCTCCTTCGGAGACTTGGGGGACTTGGCTGCCGGCGTCGGAGGGGCGTCAGTCTCGGTCGATTCTGTGTCTTGGTTCACACTCATGACTCAATGCTCTCACATAGTGAGAGCTATTTCTAGATGGTGATTATTTTGCTTGACAGGTGACACCGCTCACAGCCATGATTGCTACATCGCACGAGTAGCTCCCACAATGTGGCTACTAGTCCGGGTCTTTCCACGGACCTCCGGCTACCGCACACTTGAATCATGCGGCGGCTGAGACCTTCCTGATCCATCCGCGACAATGTCGTCACACCAAAGGAACACATGAGCCAGACACTCCCGTCCACGACGCCGGGCACTGCCGCACCGGCCGGGACACCGAAAAAGGCGGCCCTCGCCAGCTTCCTGGGCAGCGCCGTCGAGTATTACGACTTCTTCATCTTCGGCTCCGCCGCCGCCCTGATCTTCCCCAAGGTTTTCTTCCCGGACGCCGACGCCAACGCGGCGATCATGTCCTTCGCAACCTTCGGCTTCGCCTACGTCGCCCGGCCGGTCGGCGCCGTCATCCTGGGCCACTTCGGTGACCGGGTGGGCCGGCGGAAGGTCCTCATGTTCACGCTGCTGCTGATGGGCGCGTCGACCTTCCTGATCGGCTGCCTGCCGGACTTCAAGACCGTCGGCTGGTGGGCCCCCGTCCTTCTGGTGCTGGCGCGTCTCTGCCAGGGTCTGTCCGCAGCCGGCGAGCAGGCCGGCGCCTCTTCCATGACGCTGGAGCATGCCCCGGATAACCGCCGCTCCTTCTTCACCTCCTGGACGCTCACGGGCACCCAGGGCGGCCAGATCCTCGCGGCCCTCGTCTTCATTCCGGTCCTGGCCCTGCCTGACGAGATCAAATACGGCATCGGCTGGCGCATCCCGTTCTGGCTCAGCGCCGTCGTCGTTGTGGTTGCGTTCTTCATCCGCCGGACGCTGCACGAGCCGCCGGCCTTCGAGGCAGCCCAAAAGTCCGCCCAGATCTCCAAGCTCCCCGTCGCCGACCTCCTCAAGGACCACTGGCGCGATGTCCTCCGCGTGGTCGCCTGCGCCTTCATCGCCGCAGTCTCCACCGTGTTCGGCACGCTCGCCATCAGCTACGCCAAGAACGTCGCCGGTGTGGACGGCACCACCACGCTGTGGCTCGTTGTCGGCGCCAACCTGGTCGCCCTGGGCACGCAGCCGCTGTTCGGCAAGCTTGCGGACCGGATCGGCCGCAAGCCGGTGTTCATCTACGGTGCCCTGGTCAGCGCGGTCCTGACGCCGTTGTTCCTGCTGAGCCTGGAGTCCGGCAGCGTCCCGCTGATGTTCCTCGCCGCGATCGGCTTCTTCTCCTTCGGTTACGCGGCCTCCAACGCCGTCTGGCCGTCCTTCTACGCCGAAATGTTCAGCACCAGGGTCCGCTTCTCCGGCCTGGCGATCGGCACCCAGCTCGGCTTCCTGATGGCCGGCTTTGCCCCGGCGATCGTGGCAGCCATGGGCGGCATAAAGCCCGGCGGTTGGGTGCAGATCAGCATCTTCACCGCGGTCATCTGCGTCATCTCTGCCGTCTCGGCACTGACCGCCAAGGAAACGTTCAAGGTCCCCACCCAGGAACTCGGACTGCGTTAAGGCTCAACGGCAACACCTACGACGGCGGTCCGCCCTTCCCGGGACGGGCCGCCGTCTGCGTTGGCGCGAGTGTCTAGCGGCCGCCGGTTTCCAGCACCTGGGCCAGGTCATAGGAGACCGGCTCCTCGAGCTGTTCATAGGTGCAGGAGCGCGGATCACGGTCCGGGCGCCAGCGCACGAACTGCGCCGTGTGGCGGAACCTCACGCCTTCCATGTGGTCGTATTTCACTTCCACGACGCGTTCCGGGCGGAGCGGTGTGAAGGACAGGTCCTTGCCCCCGCTCCACCGGCTGCCCTCCGCATTCCGCGGCGTCCGGGCGCCCTCCTCCTGCCGGGCCGGGGTCCACGGGTGGTCCTCGAGGCCGGTGACGAGGGGCTGGAGCTCCTCGAAGAGGTCCTTGCGGCGCTGCATCGGGAAGGCGCCCACCACACCCACATTGGCGAGGACGCCGTCGTCGTCGTAAAGGCCCAGCAGCAACGACCCGATGCGGTCCGGCCCGGACGTGTGCACCCGGTACCCGGCGAGGACGCAGTCCGCGGTGCGTTCATGCTTGATCTTGACCATGGCGCGTTTATCCGGCTGGTACGTACCGTCCAGGGCTTTGGCCACGATCCCGTCCAGGCCGGCCCCTTCAAACTGGCTGAACCACTGCCCGGCGGTCTCCCGGTCCCGGGTCGCGGGCGTCAGATGGATGGGCGCGGCACTCCCGGCCAGCGCCCGTTCCAGCGCGCCGCGCCGCTCGGAAAAGGGCCGCGCGGTGAAGTCCTCCTCAGCCAGCGCCAGCAGATCAAACGCCACAAAACTCGCCGGAATCTCCTCGGCCAGCAGCCGCACCCTGCTTGCGGCCGGATGGATGCGCTGCTGGAGCGCATCGAAGTCGAGCCGGTCCCCGGAAGCGCCCACCAGGATGATTTCACCGTCGACCACACAGCGCGGCGGCAGGTTCGCCTTGAGCGCTTCAACCAGCTCCGGGAAGTAACGGGTCAGGGGTTTACCGTTGCGGCTGCCGATCTCCACCTCCTCACCGTCGCGGAAGATGATGGACCGGAAACCGTCCCACTTCGGCTCAAAACTCCACCCCGGCCCGGAGTCCCCGGAGCCCGAGTCCCCGGTTCCCCCGGGGAGCGCACTCGCGGCCTTCGCCAGCATCGGCGCGATCGGGGGCATCAGGGGCAGTCGCATAGGCCCCATTCTTACCCGGCGGTCCGCTCGCCGCCAGCCCCCGCCGGCAGGTATTCCTCGACACACCCCTGAGGACAGTTTTGCCGGGCGGGCACCCAAACCTTACCCAGAGCTTACGCACCGCTTACCGGGCCGAAACGCCGCCGCAACATAGGCACGTCACACTGGAAGTGCCGGCAAGAGCAGGCACCAGCTCCATTCCAGGAGGCCCCGCCATGTTGAAGGAAGCCAAAGCCCATGTGACCCGCGTCCGCGCTGTGGATCAGCTGCACCGCGGCGACGAGATCGAGGCCCGCCTGCGGATCGGCCCGAACTACGACGACGTCGTGATCCGCCGCGGCAGCGTGCAGGAAACCGCGCCAGGAATCGGCGTCGTCTGGATCATGGACCGGCAGTCCGGCACACGCAAGGCCATCAACACGGACGAGTGCAGCCTCTGGCGGGTCGCCTGAGACCGCTAGCCTCCCGCGACCGACTGGATGATCAGCAGTTCCTGGCCCGGGGAGACCTCGGTGGCCAGGCCCTGCAGCCGGCGGATCTCATTCCCGTTGACGTAGATATTCACGTAGCGCCGGACCGCCCCGGTTTCATCCCGCAAACGCCTGGAAAGCGCCGGGTAGCCCCCGGTCACCGAGTCCAGCACCGCCGCAACAGTCACCGCCGCGCCGGCGGGCGCAGTCAGGACGGACTGCCCGCCGGCGAGCGGCTGGAGCACGCTGGGAAGCAGGACGCTGATCTCAGTCATGGACGCTCAGGCGTTCACGGCGACGCCGGGCGCGGCAACGGGTACGGGTGCGGAGGACACGGCCGCGGCCCGCACGCACAGCACGTCCGGCAGGTGGGAGGCCACTTCGGTGAAGTGTTCGCCCTCGTCGGCGCTGGCGTAGACGCTCCCGCCGCGTGTCCCGAAGTACACGCCGGCCGGCTCCGCCGCATCGACGCACGCGGCGTCCCGGAGCACGGCGTTGAACTCAGCCCGCGGAAGGCCGGAGTCGAGCCGTTTCCAGCTCGCGCCGGCGTCGTCGGTCCGGTGGACGGCAAGTTTGCCTTCCGGCGGGATCCTTTCACCGTCAGCTTTCAGCGGGATCACCCAGGCGGTGCCTGCCCGGCGCGGATGGGTGAGCATCACGAAGCCGAAGTCCGCCGGCAGCCCTTCAGCGATCGACTGCCAGTGCTCGGCGTCGTCGTCGCTGCGGTAGACGCCGTGGTGGTTCTGCGCGTAGAGGCGGCCGTCGACGGCGGCGTCGGCCGCAATCTTGTGGACGCACTGGCCGAATTCCGGGTTGGGATCGGGCATGAAGTACGCCGAAATCCCCTTGTTCCGGGGCTCCCAGGAAGTGCCGCCGTCGAGCGAGCGGTAGACCCCGCCGGTGCTCATGGCAACATGGACCTTCTCTCCCGTGGGGTCGACGACGATCGAATGCGCCGCGGCGCCGCCGTACCCGGCTCCCCATTCGGTGCGGTGCGGGTGGTCCCAGAGTCCCCGGTTCAGCTCGAAGTGTTCGCCGCCGTCGGTGGACTTCCAGACGGAGATCGGCTCGCAGCCGGCCCAGACGACGCCGGGGCGGGACTCGGCATCCGGGTGGATCTGCCAGACGCGTTCCAGGGCGGCATCGGTGTCTTCGGGGAAACGGATGGCGCCCTGCTCCGGCTCGCTCCACGTCCCGCCCAGGTCATCGGAGTGAAAAACGGTAGGACCCCAGTGTTCCGACCTGACGCCGACCAGGATCCGGGTCCGGCCGTCGCGCGTGTCGATGCCGATGCTGGGGATCTCGCTCATCAGGAAATGCGGACCGGACAGGGACCAGTCCTTGCGGTCGGGACTGGTCGCGAGCCAGAGCCCTTTTTTCGTGCCGATCGCCAGGACATAACTCTCTTCGGTAGCCATGCCCCCCATGCAACCACTCCGGCCGGGCGGCCGCAATGGTTATTTCCACTCAACGGACGACGCCGGCTTGTTGCCGCCAGCCGCCCCCCAGCCTGTTGCCGCCGGAAATCAGTCCACGAATTCGGACTGGGTCTCGATGAAGTCCCAGTCGGCGGCGGTGAGCACGGCCGCCACATTGTCGGGGTGGGGGCCGCCGGCCTCCGCGATGCCCTGCAGCACCGGTAAGGGCACTTCGGCGGCGCGCAGGTTTTCCCGCAGCCACTCCTTGCTCGCCAGATCCAGATCCAGCCACCACATGAAGATTTCCACCGCGGTCACCCTTTCCCTATTTCTTCAACCGTAGGCCCCGTAGCGAAGGTGTTCAAGAGCCACTCAACCACGCCGGGCACGCCGCAGGTCAATGGTGCGCAGACCCCACGAAGTCCAGGGCCTCACGGGCCAGGGCCAGCCATGACTCCTCATCGTCGGCCGTGACGGTGAGCCACTCCTTCATCGCACGGCCCTTTCCGGCGTCGAACGGAGTGCCGGCTCCGGCCCCGATCAGCGTGTCGACCCGATCATGGGGCAGCATGGGAACATCCTCCCGCCCAATCTATTCCTACGGCTCCCATGCGTGCGGTGTTCAGGCAACCTTGTTTGGTCGGGCGGCGGAAACGCGCCGACGAGCGACGGCGGGCTGGCATGTTGCGGGCGAGTGGGTTCCCGCCGTGGGCTGCGGCAGGTCGGAGAAATGGCTAACTGCGGGCGCGGGGGCGGTGTCGAGGGCAGGAGGCCATGTTGATGAGCCGCTGGCGGGGACTTCGGGGCAGAGATCGGTGATGAGGCCCAGCCCGGCATACTCGCGCACCGCGCTGATGCCGGAGACAGCAGCCGACTTGTCCGAAAACGGCCTGGAGATGGCCACCACGGTTCCGTCGGGGGCTTTCAGCCTGAATCTGAAATACATGTCCTCGTCGGTGAAGAGTTCAAATTTACCGGTCATTGTTATCCTCCTGAACGCGGGTACCAGGCCGCCTTCGACATTCTCTCGTCGGGTCCTGGATGCGGCATTGCATCAAGGTTTTGCCGATTTGCAAAGGAGCATTTCTTCATCTGATATGTGAAGCGCGCCAATTGAAACGTGAAGCGCGCCACACGGCGCCCTCACCAACATACGCGGAAAGACCGTCTGCTGGCGAGTCCACCAACGGTCGCCGGGAGCGGATTCGGCCCGATTGGCCGTTCGATTTCGGGCTTTGCACGGTCATCAACGGGAATCCCCGAAATGCACCGCCGGGTTACGTCCCGCCTGCCGTGCCTGACCTCAGGAAAGCTGCCGTGCATTGGGCAAACTCGTTCGCCTGTCTTTACTTCCGTGGCATGTGGAATGCTTCAGCCATGCCGTTCGACGTCGAATACGAGAGGCACTGACCGGCCCACCTCCAGCGGGACATCGGCTCGCCAGGAACGACACCCGGTCCGTGTCGGGTCGGGTCCTGAGAGACAAAAGAGACCCGGCGGAAGCAGCCGGGTCTCTTCTGAATGACCGGTCCTTAGATGGTGCTGGCGTCGACTTGAAGGGGTGCCTCGGTGGCGCCGGAGGTGACTCCCGCAGGTCTCGGGGCGATGTGAAGTCGCGTGGAGAACGCCGCGATGAGGGCGAAGAGGAAGGCTCCTGCCGCGATGGCCAGCGCCATGGCGGCGACGGTTCCGTAGCCGCTGACCCGGGGGTCCAGGAACGGGTAGGGGTACCAGTCGACGATGGGACCGCGGATCAGGCTGTAGATCAGGTAGAGGAGGGGGAACGCGAGCCAGATCAGCGAGGTGCGGACGGGAACCCTGGCTTTGGGCAGGTCAACAAGCCAGTCGATCACCATGATCGTCGGGATGGTGTAGTGCAGCACGACGTTGATCCAGGGGATCGGAGTGTTGACGTCGATGTTGCTCAGCAGAAGGTTGTAAACGATCCCGGTGATGGTCATGTAGATGGTCGCGGCTCCGCGCAGGAGTTCAAGCCAGCGGGGGCTTTCGCCGTTCCACGCGTACCGTCCGGCGATCGCCAGGGCGATGACGGCGATGACGTTTGATTCGATGGTGAAGTAGCTGAAGAAGTTCCCCACGGAGGCGCCGGGAGCGTTCTGGAGCAGGTGGGTCAGCTGGAAAAGTATGGCCAGGAATCCGAGCAGGGCAAACCAGAACCTGAAGATCGCGAGCCCTCGATTGGGTGTCATATAGGGATCCTATGGGGCCAGGAACGTCGGGGCCGTGAGGTTGGCGGTGTCGGCGCCGGGTCAGCGCGCAGGAGGGGCGCCGACTTATATGGAGGTATCGGGTCAGCTTGCCCGCGGCATGGTCGTGGGAGCTTCGCGGTTCAACCCGGAGCGGTGCTTGTCGCGAGAAGGTCCGGTGAGTAGGGCCCTGTTCAGGCCGGCGTGCCGGGGCAACAATTGAGTATGTCCGACGAGCCCTTCACCGGTCCTGCGCCCCTCCTGCTCGGCGTCCTGCCGGGACAGTACCCGGAAGTGCTGCAGACCGCCGCGTCGCTGGCGGACGCTCTTTCCGCGCCCCTGACCTGCGCTTACGTGGACGAGGCAAGCTATCTGGTGGAGTGGGATCCGGCACGGTCGGCGCACCGCTTGTCCCTGCACCCGGACGTGGACGACGCCGAAATCCGGGCAGTGACCCAGGAGCTGCGGTCCGTCGTCGGGGCAGCCTGCGACAAGCTCGGGGTCAACTGGGCCCTGCGGACCCTCGCCGGCGACCCGGCCCGGGCGCTCGGCCGGCTGGCGGCGGAGGCGGGCGCGGCAATGATCATCGTGGGCACCCCCGAACGCGGGCTGGGGCACCGCCTTTCCGCCGCACTCAACGGTTCGGTCGCCGCGTGGCTGAGCCACCATCAGGAGCATCCGATCCTGATCGTCCCGGCCCCCGTCGCGAAACGTGGCCGCCCGCCGCGCGGCTCCTGACGGGCCCCTCGGAACTCCCCGTGGACCGCAGTCCGCGGGTGAAAACTGCCCCGGGAAAGTAAAGCGAAAGTAGTTATCCGGGGCGCTGGCTTTCTTTGACTACCGCCGAGTAAGCTTGATGTCGTAGCCCGATGGAGGGTCTACCCCATAGCTGCTCCGGAGTGCGTATCCCCCAATAACGCACTCCGGAGCTCTTTAACGCCCGGGCAGGTTCCGCAGCCCGGACCGCCGATACCCCCACCGGGTACTTGCGTCATACCCCTAGGGGGTATATCTTTGCCTTATGAACGAGTCCGAGATCCCTGTCCTGGCAACTGCCGATGCCGATGCGGAACACCAGCAGCACGGCTACACCTCCAACAAGGACGCGTACCTCCGGCGGCTCAAGCGGATCGAAGGCCAGGTGCGCGGCATCGCCCGGATGGTCGACGAGGACAAGTACTGCATCGACATCCTCACCCAGGTTGCCGCCGTCACCAAGGCCCTGCACGCCGTCAGCCTGGGACTGGTCGAAGAACACATCGGCCACTGCGTCGTCGGTGCGGCGTCCGAGCCGGATCCGGATCTTCGGGCGGAAGCCATCGACTTCAAGGTCAAGGAGGCCACCGATGCCATCGGGCGCCTGCTGCGGTAGCGGCAACACCACTCACCACACGATCGGTCTGCTTCAACCACCAGCAGCCCACCAAAAGGAGCCAGCCATGAGCACCGTTTCGACCACCGTCAGCGTTTCCGGCATGACCTGCGGCCACTGCGTGTCCTCCGTCAGCGAAGAGCTCGAGGCGCTGACCGGCGTCGAGAAGGTCGACGTCGACCTCAACGCCGGCGGCGTCTCCACCGTCACCATCACCTCCACCGCGGCGCTTTCCGCCTCCGAGATCGGCGAGGCCGTTGCCGAGGCGGGCTACATGGTGGTGGCCAACGAGGCCTGAACAGCACCCCGCCACCAGCCGGAACCCCCACCGGGCACGCCACCAGGACAAGGAAAAACCGTGAGTAACGAGCAACTGCTGGACCAGCCCGGAGGCCGGGTGATCGAACTCGATATCGAGGGCATGACCTGCGCGTCCTGCGTCAGCAGGGTCGAACGCAAACTCGGAAAGCTCGACGGCGTCGAGGCCTCGGTCAACCTTCCCTTGGAGTCCGCCCACGTCACCGTCCCCGCGGGCGTCACCGACGAACAAGTCACGGCCACAGTAGCCGCCGCCGGCTACAAGGCCACAGTCCGTCCCAGCCGCAACCCCGCCCCTGTAACCGAGCCGGGCGAAACACGCACCAGCGCCGGGGCGTCGAGCGCCTCAAGCACCGGCGCAGACCACCTGGCCCACGGCGGAACTGCAGCCAGGCTCCGCCCGCGGCTCATCGTCGCCGCCGTCCTCACCATCCCGGTCTTGCTGATGTCGATGTTCCCGGCGTTCCAGTTCGCGAACTGGGGCTGGGCCGCCGGTGCCCTCGCACTGCCGGTGGTCAGCTGGGCTGCGTGGCCGTTCCACCGGGCCGCCGCCGTCAACGCCCGGCACTTTGCGTCCACAATGGACACCTTGGTGTCCATCGGTGTGACCGCCGCGTACATCTTTTCGGCCTGGCAGCTGCTCGCGGACCCGCGGATGACCGACCACCTGCCACGTATCGCCAGTATGGAGATGGGTTCAGGCGGGCTGTACTTCGAGGTCGCATCCGTTGTCACCACGTTTCTGCTGCTGGGCCGCTATCTGGAGGCCAACGCCAAGAGCAAGGCCGGCGACGCCCTGAAGGCCCTGCTGAACCTGGGCGCGAAGGATGCCACGGTCCTCCGCGACGGCAGCGAACACAAGATCCCCGCGGACCAACTTGAGGTGGGCGACGTGATCGTGGTCCGCCCCGGCGAGAAGATCGCCACCGACGGCGTCGTCGTCGATGGCTCCTCCGCCGTGGACGCCTCCCTCGTGACCGGCGAATCGGTACCGGTGGAGGTCGGCCCGGACAGCCTCGTCACCGGCGCCACCATCAACACCTCCGGCCGGATCCTGGTCCGCGCCACCCGGGTCGGCTCGGAGACAACCCTGGCCCAGATGGGCCGGCTGGTCTCCCAGGCACAGACCGGGAAGGCTCCGATCGCGCGCCTCGCGGACCGCATCAGCTCCGTGTTCGTGCCTGTCGTCCTGGCCATCGCCGCCATCACCTTCGCCGCATGGCTGCTCAGCGCCGGACCGGCCATCAGCGACGCCGAGCTCCGCGCCGCTTTCACGGCAGCTGTTGCCGTACTGGTCATCGCCTGCCCCTGCGCCCTGGGCCTCGCCACGCCCGTCGGACTCCTCACGGGCACCGGCCGGGGCGCCCAGCTGGGGATCCTCATCAAGGGTCCGCAGGTTCTGGAGGACACGCGGACCGTGGACACCATCGTGCTGGACAAGACCGGCACCGTGACCACCGGCCGCCTCGCCGTGGACCGCACCAGGTCGTTTTCCCCCTTCAGCCAGGCCGACGTCCTGCGCCTGGCCGGGGCCGTCGAGGCCGCGTCCGAACACCCCATCGCCCGTGCCATTGCGGCAGCGGCGCTTTCGGCGGAGCGGCAGAACGACGACGGCGGCCGGCTGCCCGCCGTCGTCGGCTTCCAATCCGCCCCGGGCGGCGGTGTCCAGGGCACCGTCAACGGTCGGCTGATCACCGCCGGCCGGACGGGCTGGCTGCAGGAAAACGGGGTCACCATCACGCCCGGGCAGCAGGACCTCCTCCGCGAGGCCGAGGAAGCCGGCGCCACCGCCATCTGGCTCGCCGTGGACGGCGAAGCGGCCGGCATCATCAGCCTGCGCGATACGCTCCGGCGCGGTTCCGCGGCGGCGATCGCCAGGCTCCGGGAACTCGGGCTGCGGCCGATCCTGCTGACCGGAGACAACGCCGCGGTGGCTGCCCAGGTGGCGGCCGCCGTCGGGATCAGCCCGGAAGACGTCTTTGCGGGCGTGCTTCCGGAAGGCAAGGTCGAGGCGGTGCGGAAGCTGCAGGCAGGAGGCGCCACCGTGGCCATGGCCGGAGACGGCGTGAACGACGCCGCGGCGTTGGCACAGGCGGACCTGGGCATCGCGATGGGCTCGGGCACCGACGTCGCCATCGAGGCCGCCGACCTCACCGTCATGGGCAACGAACTCGGGCAGGTGGCCCAGGCCATCGAGCTGTCCCGGCGGACCCTGGCCACCATCAAGACCAACCTCTTCTGGGCCTTCTTCTACAACGCCGTCGGCATCCCGGTGGCTGCCCTGGGCCTGCTCAACCCGATGATCGCAGGCGCCGCGATGGCCGCCAGCTCCGTGCTGGTGGTGGCCAACTCATTGCGGCTGCGCAGCTTCGGCAGGTAGGTCGGACTTCGCGCAGGCGCCCTCCCTCAGGCCGCGCCGAAACGGACGGCAGCTCTGGCCTTCGCCTTGGCGGCTTCCTCCGCGCGGTCCTTTGCCGGGGCGTGGGTCACCAGGGAGTCGAGCAGGTGCTGCGTGGCGTGGGCAATCTCATGCACAGCCCGATTGAAGGCCTCTTCGTTGGCCTTGGACGGCGTGGTGCTGCCGCTGATCTTGCGCACGTATTGCAGTGCGGCAGCCTCCACCTCGGCGCTGGTGGCGTGGGGTTCAAAATTGTGGAGGGTCCGGATATTTCGGCACATATCTCCATGCTAGGTGCCTTCGCGCCCGGGATCGAGGGCCCTGAGTGCGAATGGCACTGCCCCAGAGGAACCGGAACCAAACCCGTTGCCCTATCAGTTGTGGTTGCTTCCGGGCCCTGATAGGGACCGCAACTGATAGGGCATCGGGGTGGGGATGGGAGGGGTGCCCATCGACAGGTTTCGGCGGGGCCGTTCGTTTAAGTGCCGCTTAGGGAACCGGTTCGACGTCGTTCGCGTGGACCAGCGCCGCCGGCAGCGCAGCCGCACCGGCGATGGGCGGGGTCTTGAGCTCGTCCAGCCTGACCAGCAGCACGCCGCCGACAATCAGCAGCCCGCCCAGGAGCTGGATGGGTCCGGGCAGTTCGCCGAGCAACAGCCACGCCCAGATGACGGCGAACAGCACCTCCGTGAGCGAGACAAAAGACGCCACCTTGGATCCGAGCGCCCGCGCGGCGACTATGCCCGCGACATAGGCCAGAACGGTGGCCATCAACACGAGGCCGCCCAGCGCCACCCACCAGGGGGTGACCCAGGGGCCCAGCCGGGTGTCGGCGGTGCTGAAAGCCATCGGCAGCAGGCCGGTTGCCGCGGCGAGCCACATGACAACTGCACCCACCATGAGCCCGCCGGAGGCCAGGACAATGGGCGGCAGGGTGTCGTTCTCCTTGGCCGTGATGAAGAAGTAGATGGCCAGGCAGACGGCGGCCGCCATCCCCCACAGCACGCCGATGAGGTCGATTTTGACGGCTCCGGTGAGATCCAGGACCAGGGCCAGGCCACCCAGGGACAGCAGCGTACCGGCGATGGTCAGCGGGCTCGGCCGTTTCCGGCTGGCAGCCCAGAGCCAGAGCACAATGAGCACGGGGGCCAGGTATTCCAGCAGCAGGGCGACGCCGACCGAGAGCCGTGCCACCGCATTGAAGTAGAACAGCTGGCAGGCGGCGACGCCGATGAGGCCGAACAGCACTATGGTCAGCCAGTTGTCCCGGAGCTGGTGCCAGCGTCCGCGGAGGGCGGGAATGGCGGGGATTGCCAGGATCAGCGCCGCCCCCGTGAGGCGGGCCGTGACCGCGGCGCCGGGGGTCCAGCCCGTTTCCAGGAGCGCCTTTGCGAACGATCCGGAGAGTCCGAACACGGCAGAGGAAAACAGGGCAACTCCCAGTCCCGAGGCCATGAACCCTGAAGCTGCGCCGGCCGCCAGCTGGCCGCTTTTTCCGGGAGTGCGCGTTCCGGCGCCGTGGATATCCGCGGGATTCTGGACCGGTGCATCGGCGGAGCGGCGTGCGGCAGACACGGGCTGCCTCCTGTCAGGAGTAAAGTAGGGTTATGGTCATGACAGTACGCCAAGCGGCCGTAAGGAGTCAAGATGGTTTTTGCCCCTGACACGGAGGTTGCGCTGCGTTCCGTGGTCGACCTCATCAACACCTGCGCCAACGGCGACGAGCAGCTGGCCACGCCTGCGGACCTGGACCGCTTCCTGGCAGCCGAGGGCTTCACGGGCTCCCGGACCCGGGACGCCGCCGAACTGGCCAGTGTGCACCGGCTCCGCGGGGAACTCGCCGAGCTCTGGCTCGCCGGCGAGTCCGCGGCCGTGGAGACGCTGAACAGGCTCCTGCGGGAGGCCCGGGCGCTCCCCCAGCTGGTCAGGCACGATGAGTGGGACTGGCACCTTCACGCCACCACGCCGGAGGCTCCGCTGGCGGACCGGATGAGCACAGAGGCCGCGATGGCCCTGGTCGACGTGATCCGCAGCAAGGAGATGGACCGGCTGCTGGTCTGCGCCGCCGAGGACTGCGACGCCGTCGTTCTGGATCTCAGCCGGAACCGCTCAAAGCGGTACTGCGACACCGGAAACTGTGCCAACAGGGCGCATGTGGCCGCCTACCGGGCGCGCAAAGCAGCATCCTGAACCTCGACCGGCTCAGGACGCCAGGCGTGACGGGCTTGCTAGCGGGGGTCGTCCCGGGGCGTGCCGCCGGAGCTTTCGTCCGGGTCGTCGGAACCCGGCTGTGCACGGTAGCCGCCGTGGCCGGAAGCGGACTTCCTGGAGCTGAGGTTCACGCCGGATCCCTTGCCGAGGTCCTCGGCATTCTCCTTGTGGCTCATCGAAAGCATGGCGGCCAGGACCAGGGTGACGATGAAGGCGATGCCTGCGCCCGTGAAGGCCAGATCAAACCGGGGTGTTTTGGCGCTGCCGCCGGAGGCGAAGATCAGGACGGCGAAGAAGGCCAGCACTGCCCAGAATGTGGAGAACATGAGGGGTCCCTTGACCGAGGTCCGCAGGCTGCGCGGTTCGCCGGATTTCTGCTGTGCCAAGGTGCTTTCCTCCTGCTGCCGACGCGGGCCGGCGTGGCAGTTTTGATACCGCAATTGTTCTACGCAGGGTAGAACCTGTCCGTACTAGTTTACGGCCTCCGTGGAATCGCCCCGCGCATCGTGCCGCAGCGTCAGGCCGGCCAGCATCCACAGCACGCCGCTGATGATGGCTCCGCCGCCGGCGACGCCCAGGAGCGCGTGTGGTCCCAGCTCGATGAAGAAGGGAAGTGCCGCCGCCGTGCCGAGCCCGATCACGCCGGAGGCGATCCAGTCCCGGGCCAGCGCTGTGTGGCCCCGCCCGGTGAGGCCGAGGTAGAGTTCCGCGGCGCCGGCCAGACCGAGCCCGAGCGTCGCGATGACTGCGAACACGAGGCTGCCGGAGATCAGCCCGACGGCGGCGCCGGTTCCGGCCAGCACCGACCCCGCGGCGGAAAGGACCTTGCCGGAGCCGGCGCCGCCCCGGAATTCCGTCTTCTTGACGCTCCAGATCAGCACCGCTCCGGTGGCCAGCAGGTAGAGTCCGCCGGCCCAGCCCATTCCGGCGTCGGAGGGGGAGGCCCAGAAGACGGTCAGCGCACCGAAGCCGAGCGCGACGGCGGCCCGGACAAGCACCGGCTTCCAGAGGTCCGCGGCGGCGGGCAGGGCGGTGGACGCGTCAGGGCTTGCGGGGAGAGTCACGCATCCAGTTTAGTGCGAAGCGCCGAGCACCATCCACCGGTCCGTCCGCGCGCGCAGGCCCAGCGTGAGCGCCCGGGCCAGCATGTAGCCCAGCGAGAACGCCGCCCACAGCCAGAGCAGCCCCGCTCCGCCGTCGGCCCCGGACAACCGGACCGCGAACAAGAGCGGCAGGTAGAGGGCCAGATTCACGACGCCGGCGATCGCCAGGTATTTCGCGTCCCCCGCCCCGATCAGCACCCCGTCCAGCACGAAGACGTAGCCGGCGACGGGCTGGCCGGCCGCCAGCACCCACAGGGCGAGCGTGAGCGCGGCCTGGACGCCCGGGTCGGAGGTGAACAGCAGGCCCGCCCAGGGGGCGGCGGCGGCCAGCAGGACGCCGGTGAGCACCCCGAAGCCGAGTCCCCAGCGGACCATGGTGCGGGTGAGTTCGCGCGCCGCGGCAGGATGGGCCGCGCCAAGCTCCTTGCCGATCAGGGCCTGCGCCGCGATGGCCAGGGCGTCCAGGGCGAACGCCAGGAAGGTGAAGACCGTCATCGAAAGCTGGTGGGCAGCCAGATTGACCGGCCCCTGGGCTGTGGCCACCACGACGGTGGCCAGGATCGCGATGCGCAGGCTCAGCGTCCGCAGCATCAGCCACGAGCCCACCTTGGTCATGGCACGGATGCCGCGCCAGTCCGGCAGCAGCGGCACGCCGTGGCTACGGGCGTTGCGCCGGACCATCAGCACGTAGACCAGCGCCATGGCCCACTGCGCAATACTGGTGCCGATCGCGGAGCCGGCGACGGAGAGCTGCAGCCCGTAGACGAGGAAGAGATTCAGCCCGATGTTCAGCGTGAACCCGGCGGCGGCGACCGCGAGGGGGGTCCGGGTGTCCTGCAGCCCCCGGAGGACTCCGGTGCCCGCGAAGATCAGCAGCATCGCGACGAGTCCGGGCATCGACCAGCGCAGGTAGTCCACGGCGAAGGTCAGCACCTCGCCGCGGGCCCCCATCAGCTCCAGGAGCGGGCCGGCGGCAAGGAATCCGGCCAGGGCGAGGATGCTCCCGAGCAGCAGGGCCAGCCAGACGCCGTCGCGCCCGGCCGCGAGGGCCTTGGGCAGCTGGCCGTTACCGATCGCCCGCGCCACGGCCGGGGTGGTCGAGTAGGCAAGGAAGACCATCAGGCCCACCGCCGTATGCAGCACCGCGGAGGCCAGCCCGACGCCGGCGAGCTGGGCCACGCCGAGGTGTCCGACAATCGCCGAATCCGCGAGCAGGAACAACGGCTCGGCGATCAGGGCCCCGAAGGCCGGGACGGCAAGGCGGAGGATTTCCCGTCGCCGGAAGGCCGGAGACGGCAGCGTGGCGGGAGATGGGGACGAGGCGTACACGGAACAACCCTAACGGGACGCTTGCATCACACCGGTCGACATTTAGTTGACTTTTCAACTAAATGTCGCGAGACTTGAAGTTGAACCTTCAACTGATGTGTGGACGGCAACGCCCGCCCACCCCGACACGAAACGGCACCCACATGAATCAGCCCGCCCTCACCACCTCGGCCCGCACGATCCTGCGCATCGTCACCGGCTTCCTTTTCGCCGCCCACGGCTGGCAGAAATTC
This sequence comes from Arthrobacter sp. UYCu723, assembly GCF_054059215.1. NCBI lineage: Bacteria > Bacillati > Actinomycetota > Actinomycetes > Micrococcales > Micrococcaceae > Arthrobacter > Arthrobacter sp. UYCu723. The sequence continues at coordinate 1,809,014 of NZ_JBSSBW010000001.1, read as the reverse complement.
AATGAATTCACAATCGCCGGCACTCAGGCTGCCTTCACCCAGATGGGTGTTCCGGCCGCGGAACTGGCCGCGCCCGTTGTCGCCACCCTTGAACTGGCCGGCGGCGTCGCGCTGATCCTGGGCGTGCTGACCCGCATCTTCGCCGTCCTCCTGGCGGCGGACGTGCTGGGTGCGCTGTTCCTGGTCCACGCCCCGGCGGGAATCTTTGCCGCCAACGGCGGCTACGAGCTGGTGCTGCTGCTGGCTGCCGCCGCACTGGCCGTGGCCCTCGTCGGTGCGGGCAAAGTTTCCGTGGACAAGGTGCTGTTCGGCCGCCGCGGCTCAAAGCTCAGCGTCCTCGCCTAGAGAATCTCCGCAAAGAATCTTTGCGCCATCAGGCATGCGACGGCGGGCGGTCACCTCAGGTGGCCGCCCGCCGTCGTTCCTGCCCCTTTTATGGCGTCCCGGACTTATGGCGTCCCGGACGGCGTTTGTGTCGGCGCCCGCGACGGTTCCGCAGCCTGTCAGTAAACTCACAGCATGAGTGAGACTGCCGCCAATTCCGTGACCCTGCGCTTCCTTGCAGCCCCCACCGACGTGGGCCACAGCGGCTCGGTCGACGCCGGCACCGTGCTGGAGTGGGTGGACAAGGCGGCCTATGCCGCCGCCGTCGGCTGGTCGAAGTCCTATTGCGTGACGGCGTATGTGGGTAACATCCATTTCGCAGATCCGGTCAACAGCGGCGACATGGTGGAAGTGGAGGCCACCATCGTCTACACGGGGCGCTCCTCCATGCACATCCGCACCGTCGTGTCCTCGGGCGACCCGAAGGGCGGGGCCGCGACGATGCGCAGCCAGTGCATGGTGATCTTTGTGGCAGTGGGCGTGGACGGCAAACCCATACCGGTGCCGCAGTTTGAACCGGTGACGGCGGAACAGATCGAGCAGCGCGACCACGCGCTGGCGCGGATCAAGGTCCGCGAGGACATCGTCCGGGCCATGAGCGCCCAGGAATATACCGACGCCGGCACCGCCGAACGCGTGGTCCTGCGGTTCATGGCCGCCCCCACGGATGTGAACTGGGGCGGCAAGGTGCATGGCGGGATCGTCATGAAGTGGATCGACGAGGCGGCCTACGTCTGCGCCTCCCGCTACTGCGGGAAGGACACGGTGGCCGTCTTTTCCGGCGGCGTGCGGTTTTACCGGCCGCTGCTGATCGGCCACGTGGTGGAGGTGGAGGCCCGGCTGGTCTACACCGGCACCAAGGGCATGCACATCGCCGTTCATGTCCGCTCGGGGGATCCCAGGGGACGCGAACTGAACCTCACGACCTACTGCCTGACCGTGATGGTGGCCCGCGACGAGCACGGCACCTCGGTCCCGATCCCGCAATGGGTGCCGGTGTCCGAGGAAGACAAGCGGCTGCACGCCCACGCCCGCGAGCTGCTGGAGATCCGGGGGATGGCACCCGGAAACCGGCTGCCCAACCATCTGCTCCCGGCCGGCGGCCTGTAGCGGCCCAACACTGGCCTTCTACCCCCGGGCGGCTTGCCGCTGGAGGCCGGCTAGAATCCGCCTCCAGCGCCTCCGGCGTCGGCCGCCATGTTCGCAAACCGCGAGTAGTGGCCCTGGAACGCCACCACAATGTCCTTGGTCGGGCCGTTACGGTGCTTGGCGATGAGGATGTCCGCTTCACCGGCGCGTGGGGATTCCTTGTCGTAGACGTCCTCGCGGTGCAGCAGGATGACCATGTCGGCGTCCTGCTCGATGGAACCGGACTCACGGAGGTCAGAGACCATGGGGCGCTTGTCCTGGCGCTGCTCGGAGCCACGGTTCAGCTGCGAGAGCGCAATCACGGGCACCTGCAGTTCCTTGGCGAGCAGCTTCAGCGCACGCGAGAACTCGGAGACCTCCTGCTGGCGTGACTCCACTTTCTTGCCCGAGCTCATGAGCTGCAGGTAGTCGAGGATCACGAGTTTGAGGTCATGCTGCTGCTTCAGACGGCGGCATTTGGCGCGGATTTCCGTCAGCGACATGTTGGGGCTGTCATCGATGAACAGCGGGGCATCGTTCATCCGTCCCATGGTCGTGGCGATCTTGGACCATTGCTCGTCCTTGATGGTCCCCTTGCGGAGGTCTTGAAGGCCGATTGTGGCCTCAGCCGACAGCAGGCGCATGGCGATCTCGTTCCGGCCCATTTCCAGGGAGAACATAACGGTGGCGAGGTTGTTCTTGATGGCTGCGGAACGGGCGAAGTCCAGCGCGAAGGTGGACTTACCCACGGCCGGGCGGGCCGCGATGACGATCATCTGGCCCGGGTGCAGGCCGTGGGTCAGTTCGTCCAGCTCGTAGAAGCCGGTGGGCACGCCGGTCAGTCCTTCTCCGCGGTGGCCTGAGGCCTCGATCTCGTCGACCGTGGATTCCATGACGTCCTTGAGGACGACGTAGTCCTCGGCGGTGCGGCGTTCGGCGACGGCATAGATCTCGGCTTGCGCCTGGTTCACCAGGTCCTCGACCTCGCCGTCCGCGCCGTAGCCGAGCTGGACGATCTTGGTGCCCGCATTGACCAGGCGGCGCAGGACCGCGCGTTCGGCGACGATCTCGGCGTAATAGCCTGCGTTGGCCGCGGTCGGGACGGTCTGGATCAGCTCGTGCAGGTAGGCGGGACCGCCGATGCGGTTGATCTCTCCGCGCTTCGTCAGCTCATCAGAGACGGTGACGGCGTCGGCGGGTTCGCCGCGGCCGTAGAGGTCGATGACGGCCTCGTAAATCGTCTCGTGCGCGGGGCGGTAGAAATCCTGGCCACGCAGGATTTCGACGACGTCGGCAATGGCATCCTTGGACAGCATCATGCCACCCAGGACGGACTGCTCCGCGGGTATGTCCTGCGGCGGCTTGCGGCTTCCTTCGGATCCCCGCGTGCCCTCGACTGAGTCCAGATGCGTAACTGACAAAACTGCCGTCCTCCATTGTGTGCCGCGGCGGATATCCGTTCGCCGGCGACGCGTAAGCCATGTGCCTTGATGCCCACATGCTTTAACTGCCCGTGACGTTAACTGCTCGTGACGTCAACTGCTTGTGGCGTCCATCCCGGCGTATGCCGATTGGTTTAGTCCTATCAGCCGGCTCCGACAGTTTGCCTGCCGTCCTGCGCTGCCGTTATCCACAGCGTCGATGCCGGCGGGGCGCCGTTCTGAATTTGCGGAAGGCGTCGTTCGGCGATCATCCGATTTCCGTATCCACGGCTCCATATCCCGCTACGTTATCCCCCCATCGGGCAGGCACCAACCCGGCAGGACGGCGCCCCTGTGGATAAGCTGTGCACTACCGTCCCCTGCTTGTGCACAGCCTGTGGGAACAGCTGTGGATAGAAAATTTGTTGCCTCGGTAATGTGCCGCTGACCTGCGGAAACACAGGGTTCACCTTGTGGACACAAAACTAATTTCCGCAAGCTTCATCCACAGCTTGCACTCTGTGGCTGGGGATACACCGCGGGGCGGGTGCCACATTTGGGGCAAAATAGTCGCATTTCGTGAGGGGCATCACGGCGTCGACAGGATATTGACGCCTTAATCGGCCCACCGTCTGAGTCGTGCGGAATATGCTGTGGATAACCGCAATCTGGCATAAGCTCTAAGCATGGGCGATGTATTGCTGGTCATACTGCCTGCCCTCATCCTGGCGGCAGTCCTCTGGGCGTTCGTTACGGCCCTCAAACCACGGGATTTCGGCATGTCGGACGCGGAGCGATATCAGCTCGAGCTGTCCGTCCGCTCCCAGGCGCACTACGCGGCGCAGGTCCAGGCCGCCACCGCGGCGCGGGCACGGGTTAACGCCGTCACCCGGCCCAGCCAGAACGAACAGCAGCAGTCCCAGCAGGCCGACCACGCCCGCGCAGCCCTGCGCGCCCAGTCCGGCTCCGCGCCGGCCGTGGGACAGCCCGGCTACCAAGGGTCCGTGTTGCCGGGCGGACAGCTGAATCCCCAGTTCGCCCTCCAGCTGCAGTCGCTGGCCCGGAACGGCAAGAAGATCCAGGCCATCAGGCTGCTGCGCCAGGCAACCCATTCAGATCCCTTGACCGCCAAGAATTATGTAGATCGGCTGTAGTACATGGAATCCCTGATCATCCCCATTCTGATTCTGGCAATCGTCGGGGCCAGCGTGTTGCTGATAGCCCGCGCGCTCGCCCGGCGCGGGGCCGGGGCCCAGGCCCGGCCCGGGTCGGCCGCACCGCAGCCCGGTCGCGATCCCGTCGAGCGCGATCCCGTCGAGCTGGCCCGCACGGCGGCGGCCAAGCTGAGCCAGGAACAGCACCGCCGCCTGTACGCGCTGATCGCGCAGGGTCAGGCGATGGCTGCTATCAAGCTCTACTTCGACAGCACCGGCGATGGCCTGCGGGCCTCCCGCGACGCCGTCGGGGCGCTTGCAGCCCACCCCCAGCCGTTCCGGCCGGCACCCGCGCAGCAAGCCCCCCGGGACGAGGAAGACGACACACCGCAGCGTTTCCCGTACCGCTACCGGGCGATCGCCAGCAAGGGCGACGTGACCCGCGAGGTCAGCAGCAACATGCTCAACGATGAGATCTACGGCAGGATCCGCACGCTCGCCAAGAGCGGCGACGCCGAAGCGGCAGCGACCGCCCTGACCCGGCACTCGGACATCTCCATGAAGCAGGCCCGCGAGTTCATCGCTCTGCTTGACGACTGACTTCCCGACGGTCCCGGCGGGCGGCCGGAATCGTTCGGGCGCCCCGCTCGGCGCCCCGGGCTACTGTCCGCGGGAAATCCCCGCGAGCAGCTGTTCGAAAGGCAGCGACTCCAGCGCCGCCGGCTTCTGCTGCGGCTGGGTGCCCTGAAGCAGACGGGCAAACTCGGCCGCTGCGCGGTCGATCCGCGCGGAGAGGGGCGAGCCGCCGTCGTCGTTGGTTCCCCAATCCTGGGGACCCGCGAAGACCGCGGTGGCGGCAACCCGGGTGCGCAGGTAGGTGAACAGCGGCCGCATGGCGAAGTCCAGCACCATCTGGTGCCGGTCCGTGCCGGCGGTGGCACCCAGCAGGACAGCCTTGCCCTCCAGCGACTTCGGGTCCAGCACGTCGATGAACGACTTGAACAGACCGCTGTAGGACGCACTGAAGACGGGGCTGACGGCAATGATGCCATCGGAGCCCTCGACGCCAGCGATCACCTCGGCCAGCCGCGGGGCCGCGTAGCCGGTCACGAAGTTGTTGGCGATGTCCACGGCGAGGTCCCGCAGTTCCACGATGTCCACAGTCACGGCGTGGCCGGACGCCGCGAGCTGCCGTTCAGCCGAGGCTGCCAGCTGGTCCGCCAGCAGACGGCTCGACGAGGGGACGCCGAGTCCGGCGGAGAGGACGGTGATGCGGCGGGTTTCCACAGAGTGCTCCTTGGGTGAGATTGGTCCGTCAGACCGTACTACATGCGTTTGCATCTACCTTTAGAAGCAGCAGGCCGCACCGTTTATTCCCGCCCTCCGTTTGCGCTATCACTTTTGGGCCCCAAGGGGACGGAATGGCAACCACAACTGATAGGGCAACGGAGCCAGCCGATCCCCTGCCTCAGAGCGTGACGCTGCCCTCGATGCAGCTCACGGAGTCTCCGCCGACCCAGATGTCGTCCCCCTCGGCATCGATGTGGACCCGGCCGGCACGGCCCAGCACGGTTCCCTGCGCCGCGACGTAGGATTCCGGTGCCCGGCCGCTGCGGATCAGCCACTGGGCGGCTCCGGCGTTGAAGCTTCCGGTCACGGGGTCCTCGGCCGCGGCGTCGCCCGGGATGAAGGTGCGGACCTCGTAGTCGACGGCGGATCCGGCGGCGTGCGGAGCAATCACCCCGACCTTGAGTCCGGCCATGGCCGCGTAGTCGGGCCTGATGGCGAGCACCTGCGCGGCCGACTCCAGCAGCACCCCGATCCAGTCCGGCCCGTTGACCAGCCAGGAAGCATCCAGCAGCGCTTCCCGCGGCATCCCCAGGCCTGCGGCGATGAGGCCGAGGTCCTCCCCCGCCACCGGGCCGGAGCGGGTCAGCGGCGGGGCCGCAAAGGCCAGCCGGCCGCCGTCGCGCTTCACCCTGACCAGACCCGCCGCACACTCCTGGACCAGCAGTCCGTCCCGTTTGGGGATGCCGCCGGCCTCAAGCCAGGCATGCGCCGAGCCAAGGGTCGGGTGGCCGGCAAAGGGGAACTCCTCGCTGCCGGTGAAGATCCGGACCCGGTAGTCAGCGTCAGGGTGCGTGGGCGGCAGCAGGAAGGTGGTCTCCGAGAGGTTGGTCCAGTTGGCGAAGTGCTGCATCCGGTCCGCCGCGAGGCCTTCGGCGTCGACCACGACGGCCAGCGGGTTGCCGAGGTAGTGCTCGGCGGAGAACACGTCCACTTGCGTGAAGGGGCGGGGGCGAGGTTCGGGGGCTGGATTCGGAGTCACCGCAGCAGGCTATCACCGGCGCGCGCCGAGGCTGACATGGCGTCCGGCGTCTGCCAGACTGCCGTCATGACGGAAAACAAGACCCAGAACAAGATGCAGGCCATCCGGGCATCCGTGGAGGAGTTCCTTGCCGCCGTGGAGCATCCGGTCCGCCGTCAGGATGGTTACCGCCTGCTGGAACTGATGACGGGCATTACGGGCCAGGAGGCGGAAATGTGGGGGCCGACGATCGTTGGATTCGGCCAGTATCACTACAAGTACGGCAGCGGACGCGAGGGCGACTCCCCTGCCGTCGGGTTCTCGCCTCGGAAGGCAAGCCTCTCGCTCTACGGCCTGACATACGGTCCAGAAGCGGCCGAACTGCTGGTCAGGCTGGGCAAGCACAAGACCGGCGCGGGCTGCCTCTACGTCAACAAACTCGGCGACGTCGACGAAAGCGTCCTGGCCGAACTGATCCGGCTGGGCTACCGGCACGTGACCACGGTCCTGCACCACGGCTGATCCCCGGCGCAGTCCCGCAATGCGGGGTCACTTCTGGCCCGTCCCGGGGCCGAAATGGGCGGGGAGTGACCCCCGTTGGAGTTAACGGCAGAAGGCCCCCGTTTCCGGTTCCTCAGAGGAAACCGTAGGCGGGGGCCTTCCAGCAGTTCAGGACTGCATGGCCGGTAAGGGCTACTTGCCTGCGACTACGTCGAGTTCGATCACAGCGGCAACGTCGGCGTGCAGACGGACGTTGGCCTGGTAGGAACCAACCGACTTGATGTGTGCCGGCAGTTCGACCTTGCGCTTGTCGATCTTGCCAAGGCCAGCGGCCTCAACAGCGTCGGCTACGTCGCCCTGCTTGACGGTGCCGAACAGACGTCCGGTCTCGCCAGCCTTGACGACGAGCTTGACCGGCTTGGCGGAGAGTGCAGCAGCCTGCTTCTGAGCGTCTTCCAGGGAAGCGTGCTCGCGGGCAGCGCGGGCAGTCTTGATGGACTCAACCTGCTTCTCGCCACCCTTGGACCAGGTCAGAGCGAAGTTGCGGGGCAGCAGGTAGTTACGCGCGTAACCGTCCTTGACCTCGACAACATCGCCAGCAGCACCGAGACCGGTTACTTCGTGGGTCAGAATGAGCTTTGCCATGTTAGTTAATCCCTTCCTTAGCCGCGGCCAGCGCCGGAGTAAGGCAGCAGAGCAACTTCGCGGGCGTTCTTGATTGCCTGGGCGATCTTGCGCTGTTCCTGCACCGTGACGCCAGTGACGCGACGGGCGCGGATCTTTCCGCGGTCGGAGATGAACTTGCGCAGCAATGCTACGTCCTTGTAGTCGATGACAGTGATGTCAGCGGCCTTCAAGGGGTTGGACTTTGGTTTGGGCTTACGGAGTTCAGCCTTAGCCATCGTGGAGCTCCTATTCGATGGAGCCCGTGGATATTGATCCACGGGATGGTGGTGACCCGACGTCGGTCTGCACCCTTCCGCCTTGAGGCGTTCCGGCGGGTTCCGTCGTCGAACCTTAAATGTTGTTTAGAAGGGAGGTTCGGAATCCGGGCCGTTGCCCCAGGTGCCGCCTGCATTGCTGACACCGGGCGTGGCCCAGGGGTCATCCTGCTGTGCGGGCTGGTTGCCGCCCCAGGTTCCGCCGGAGTTGCCGCCCTGGTTTCCACCAGAGCCGCCACCGAAGCCGCCGCCGCTGTTGCCGCCGCCGAAGCCACCCTGGGCACCGTTGCCGGCACCCCCACCGCCGGAGCGCTGGGTGCGGTTGACCTTGGCGTTGGCGTAGCGCAGGCTCGGGCCGATTTCGTCGACCTCAAGCTCGATGACGGTGCGCTTCTCGCCTTCTTTTGTTTCGTAGGAACGGCTCTTCAGGCGGCCGGAAACGATCACGCGCATGCCCTTTGTCAGGGATTCGGCGACGTTTTCGGCTGCTTCACGCCATACCGACGCGCGGAGGAACAGGGTTTCCCCGTCCTTCCACTCATTGGACTGGCGGTCGAAGGTGCGGGGCGTAGAAGCGATGGTGAAATTCGCTACTGCCGAACCTGACGGTGTGAACCTCAGTTCGGGGTCATTGGTGAGATTACCGATGACCGTAATAGTGGTTTCGCCTGCCATCTACTGCCTCCTTGTTCGTTCCTGCGGGGATGAAGAGTGAAAATCGGGAGCTGAAATTACTCAGCAACAACCTTCTGTACTTCGGGGCGGGTGATCTTGGTGCGCATGATGGTCTCATTGAGACTCAGCTGGCGGTCAAGTTCCTTGGCGGTAGCCGGCTCGGCGGTGAAGTTCACCACGGCGTAGATACCTTCAGACTTCTTCTGGATTTCGTAAGCCAGGCGACGACGGCCCCAGATGTCAACCTTTTCGATGGTTCCACCATCGTTGGTGATGACACTCAGGAACTTCTGAAGCGTTGGCTCAACGGTACGCTCTTCGACCTCGGGGTCGATGATTACCATCAATTCATAAGGACGCATATGTGAACCCACCTCCTTTGGGCTAAGCGGTTACGGCATTTCCGTAACAGGAGGTTCATTTGCGGTGCCATGCGCCTCGCAACACCCCCGGAACGGAGGCAGGGCGCAGCACAGACTTCAATAGCTTAGTGCATCCGGGCCGGATTTCGCGATTCCGTGTCCCCACCATAAGGCCCCGCAACAGGCGGCGGAAGGGCACCGGCGGCCATGTGGACAACCGCCGGGACGGGGTGGGCGCCGGCGGCATGCCATGATCGGGGAATGAACACCGGATCCCCGTCCCGCGCTGTCCGCACCATCCGGCGCAGCCGTCTGCGTTTCGCCGTCATGCTGCTGGCCGGACTCCTTGCCGCGACGGCCGCCGGCCTGGCCGGGCACTGGGTGCAGGCTCCGGCAATCGGCTGGAGCAGTGCGGCGCTGACTTACATGGTCTGGATCTGGCTGGTGATCGGGCGGCTGGGATCCGCGGAGACCCGGGCCCACGCCACGGCGGAGGATCCGTCCCGCAGCACCACCGACCTGCTGATCCTGGCCGCGAACGTCGCCAGCCTGGCAGCGGTGGCAGCCGTCGTCGTCGACTCCCACACCAACACCGACGGCGCTTCACGGCTCGGCGGCGGCCTGCTGGCGCTGGCCTCCGTGGCACTGTCCTGGATGCTGGTCCAGACGCTCTTCACGCTGCGCTACGCCGAGCTGTACTACAGCACCGGCCGGAAAGCAGGTCCGGAGGTGGGCGGCATCGACTTCAACCAGAGCCAGCCGCCGCAGTACACCGACTTCGCCTACCTGGCCACAAGCCTCGGCATGACCTACCAGGTTTCGGACACCGCCCTGCAGAACCACGCCATCCGCGCCGAGGCCCTCAAGCACAGCCTGCTGTCCTACCTCTTCGGGACAATCATCTTGGCTGCCACCATCAACCTCGTGATCGGGCTCGCCGCGTAGTCCGGACGGAAAAGACCTTGGGCGTGCGCTAGTTGAGCACGCTTTCTGCGCGGCAGAGAGGAATGGAATTTCTAAGCTGTCATCGACAGTCCACCGCCCTCGCCGCAAGAGTCCAACAACATACAAACCCGACTGGGATGCTGGGATACTCACAAACCTCACAGAGCGAACTAAACTCACAAGATACACAAGCACTCACAAGGGAAATTCGTGGAGAACCCGTTTCGCCCCTCTGCCGGCGCCACGCCGCCGGAAATTATCGGCCGTGCAGGCCTCCTCGACGAGTTCGACTACGGATTGCGCCTCGGGTCTGGAGCGCCGGGACTTCTGACCATCTTCACCGGTGCGCGCGGCATCGGCAAGACCGTCATGCTCGGCGCCGCCCACGACATGGCCCGGGATCACGGCTGGGCCGTGATCTCCGAGACCGCAACGGCGGGCTTCATGGGCAGGATCGGCGAATCCATGCGTCAGTTCACCGAAGAACTAGGGACTGGACCGCAAGGTCGCCGTATCACAGCGATCTCTGCGGCCGGCTTCAGCCTTACGACACAACTCCCACCGGAACGCCAGGTCGCATGGCGGGGTATCGCCGAGGAACTCCTCGGAATCCTTCAGGCACGCGGCGCCGGCCTTGTCATCACAGTGGATGAAATCCATGCGGCTGACCGTACTGAGTTGGCGCAGTTGGCAGCCAGTGTCCAACATTTTATTCAGGACCGGCTTCCCATTGGGCTGGTCTTTGCCGGGCTGCCGGCTGCGGTGTCAGACTTGCTCAACGAGGGCGTGGCGACATTCCTCCGTCGGGCCGACAAGATCGATCTGCATGCGGCCGCAGTCCGGGACGTGGAGTCCTCGTTCGCGGAGACGTTCGCCGCGGCGGACTTCGATATTGCCCAAGGATTGGTCCGCCAAGCGGCCGAAGCCACCGAAGGATATCCGTTTCTTATCCAACTGGTCGGATACTTCCTCTGGAGGGAAGCAGAAAACAACGACGGAAGGGTCGAGCCAGAGGCGGTCAACAGGGCCATTGCTGCCGCCGAGCGGCGCAATGCACGCACCGTGATCGAAGCGGCCCTCTCCACTGCCTCACCCAAGGACATGGAATTCCTGCGTGCAATGGCCGAAGACGACGGACCGTCGGCCTCGGGTGACATCGGGCAACGGCTCGGAGCCAGGACAAACCTCGTCGCGAACTATCGGACCAGGCTCCTAGCCGCCGGACTCATTGAGTCGGCCGGGCACGGCAAAGTCGATTTCGCTATCCCAGGGTTGCGCCGGCACCTCAGGTCGCAACCCACAGCCTGAGCCGCCTGTATCGATTGGGCGCGTGCCCGGAACGAGCCCGCAAGGCCTACGCCGCCGTGCGGAAGAACAGCTCCGTCACCCTCGCCAGCCGGTAGGGGTCCTCGACGCCGCAGAGCTCACGCCGCAGAGCTCACGGGCGGAGTGCATCGAGAGCAGGGGCACGCCGACGTCGACCGTCCTGATCCCGAGCCGGGTGGCCGTCAGCGGGCCGATCGTGGAGCCGCAGGGCATCACGTTGTTGGAGACGAACTCCTGGTACGGGATGCCGGCGTCCGTGCAGAGCCGCGCCCAGACGGCGGCGCCGGGGCCGTCCGTGGCGTAGCGCTGGTTGGCGTTGATCTTCAGCAGCGGGCCGCCGTTGAGGGCCGGCCGGTTCGCCGGATCGTGCCGCTCGGGGTAGTTGGGGTGCACGGCGTGCCCGGCGTCGGCGGAGACGCAGAACGACCTTGCAAGAGCCTGCCGCCGCTGGCTCACCGAGGCCCCCAGCCCGTCGGAGATGCGCACCAGCACGTCCTCGAGGACTGGCCCGGACGCACCGGAGCGGGAGGCGGAGCCGATTTCCTCGTGGTCGAAGGCGGCCAGGACGGCGATCGGTGTGCCTTCCGGCAGCGGACCCTTGGCGTGCGCGATCAGTGCCTCGAGGCCGGCGTGCGTCGCGGAGAGGTTGTCCAGCCGGCCCGAGGCGAAGAACTCGCCCTTGGCGCCGAAGACGGCGGGCGCCTGCGTGTCCGCAATGACGACGTCGTAGCCGCCGATCTGCGCCGGATCGACGTTCTTGCCCTTGACGCGCCCGGCGAGCAGCGCCAGGAGGTCACCGTCCGCGGGCTCGCCGAGGCCGTAAACGGGGTTCATGTGCTGCTGCTTGTCCAGGGCCAGGCCCTCGTTCACGGAGCGGTCCAGGTGGATGGCCAGCTGGGGGAAGCGCAGCAGCGGTCCGGTCGCAGTGAGGTGCTGGGTGCCGTCGAGCATCACGAGGCGTCCGGCAAGCTGCAGTTCGCGGTCCAGCCAGGAGTTGAGCAGGGGTCCGCCGTAGACCTCGACGCCGGCCTGCAGCCAGCCGAACTTGCCGGTGGTGGGTTTGGGCTTGAGTTTGAACGACGGCGAATCGGTGTGGGCGCCCAGGATGTTGAAGCCGGCGGTGGGGCCGGCCGTCTCAGGCACCACCCAGGCGATGAGGGCGCCGTCCCGGATCATGTAGAACTTTCCGCCTGCGCCGGAGGCACCGTCCCAGGGCTGCAGTTCGTCCAGGCCGGTGAAGCCCGCCTCGTCCAGCCGGCGGGCGGCCTCGTGGACGGCATGGAAGCTGGAGGGCGAGGCGATGACGTAGGCGCCGAGGTCCTGGATGTGGGCTGCGGCACTGGGGTGTGAAGGCATGGCACCGAGTCTAGCGCCGCGGCCCCGGCCCCGCCCGGCCCCGGCTACACGGTCCACTGCACCGTTAGCTATACCGTGACATTGAGTCCGGCCGTGTAGCCCGCGGACACCGAGCCGGCCATCGTGGCCAGCTGGTAGATGCCGCCGTCATTGCCGAAGACGTTGTCCGATTTCAGTGTGGTGCGCGGGAAGTTCTGCGCGCTGGACTCGTAGCCGGCGGAGGCATAGACGTCCCTGCAGGCCGCCTCGGTCAGCGCGATCTGCGAGACGGCGAGGACCTGCCCCGCCGCCGTCGCGTTGCTCATGGACTCGAACACTTCAAAGTGGATGTGCGGCCAGCGGCCGCTGTAGGCGCCCGGGTAGACGGTCTTGAAAGTCACCTTGCCGTTGGCGTCGGCTCCTGGACGCCGCGGAGGTAGTTCTCGTTCCTGAGGCCGGAATCGTACATGGAGTACTTGCCGTCCTTGTCGCAGTGCCAGGCGTAGACCGCGGCACCGGCCAGCGGCGTGCAGCCATTGGAGTTGTCCAGGAGGGTCAGCGTGACGGTCAGGGGCACGCCGTCGGCCGTGCTGTTGGAGGTGCCGAAGCTGGAGGTGATGTCCTGGCGGACGACGCCGGATGCCGCCAGCACGTTGGGGCCGTTGGAACCGTCACCTGGGAACGGTCCTGCTGTTTCCTTAGGGACTTCGACGCCGCATTCGGCGATTGCCCGGGTCAGGGTGGGCGTGGAGGAGGCCGACGGCGTCGTAGTGGCTGTGCCGGCGGCGGCCGGAGTCGGCGCCGGGGACGCCGACGTCGTGCTTCCGGATCCGGCAGACCCGCCCGGGGTGCAGGCCGCGAGGGCGGCGGCCGCCGTGCCGGCCCCGAAGAAGATGCCCAGCGAGCGGCGGCTCATCAGGGTGGAGAGGTCGAACTCCAGGCCGCGGTCGTGATTGGGGTGCGGCTCGTGCGGCGGCTGGGTTGGCGTGGTCATGCACCCATGTAACCCCAGCGGACTATGCCTGGACTAAGGCCTTCCTGTGAGGGAGCTGTGCCCGGGACATGCCCTCCCCTGGCCGCGGGGACTGGACATATTGGCATTATGTCCATCCCTGGAACGCAGGACTGGGCATGTCCCTGGTCCGCCCACCGGACATGCCCTCCCCTGGCCGCGGGGACTGGACATATTGGCATTATGTCCATCCCTGGTATCGAGGGCTGGGCATGTCCGGGGGTGCAGTGCAGAGGGGCCGGGCGCCTACGACCCCGTGCCGGCGCCGACGCTGGCTTCCTCGGCGGCCACTTCTTCCCCGGGGTGGACGGCGGACTTCCCGCCGCCCGTCCGGTACCGCCAGAGGCCAATCCCAACGACGACGGCCGCGAGGGCGAGCGAGAGCAGCAGCGACTCCCGGGTCGATTCCAGGATCACCATGCCGATCAGCAGGGCGACGATGCTGACGATGGCCACCCAGGTCAGGTACGGAAAGAGCCACATTTTCAGCTGGAGGTCCTTGGCAGCCGCGCCCATCCGGCGGCGCAGGATCAGCTGTGAGCTGGCAATGACGAGCCACACGAACAGTGCGATGGCGCCGGAGGTGTTGACCAGGAAAAGGAACACAGTGTCCGGGGCTATGTAGTTCAGACCGACGGTGATGAAGCCGACCACCGTGGAGGCCAGGACCGCAGCGGCCGGGACACCGCGGTTCGAGATGCGCATCCAGGACTTGGGGGCGTCGCCGCGGCGGGAGAGCGAGAAGAGCATGCGGCTGGCCGTGTACAGGCCGGAGTTCAGGCAGGACAGCACGGAGGTCAGCACCACGATGTCCATGATGGTGCCGGCGCCGGGGATGCCGAAGAGCTCAATCACGGCGACATAGGGGCTCTTGGCCACGGAGGCGGAGTTCCAGGGCAGCAGGGTGACCACGATGGCGATGGAGCCGATGTAGAACACCAGGATGCGCCAGACGGTGGACTTCACGGCCTTCTTCACGGCATCGACCGGGTTCTCGGATTCACCGGCGGCAATGGTGGCGATTTCGGCGCCGAAGAAGGAGAACACCACCACGAGGATGCCCGCCAGGACAGCTCCCGGACCGTTGGGCAGGAACCCGCCGTTGTCGATCAGGTTGCTCAGTCCCGGGGCGGGGACACCGGGGACCAGGCCGAGGATCGCCGCGGCGCCGAAGAGCAGGAACAGCGCGATCGCGGCAACCTTGATGGAGGCGAACCAGAATTCGAACTCGCCATAGGACTTCACGGACCCCAGGTTGGTGAGCGTGAGCAGCACCATCAGGATGAGGGCCCAGACCCACTGGTCGATGCCCGGCACCCAGCGGTGCATGATGGCCGCCCCTGCCGTGGCCTCGATGCCGAGCACGATGATCCAGAACCAGGCATAGAGCCAGCCGATGCTGAAGCCCGCCCAGCGGCCCAGGGCCTTGTCCGCGTACGTCGAGAAGGAGCCGGTTTCCGGGTTGGCCGCGGCCATTTCGCCGAGCATGCGCATGACCAGGATGACGACGAGACCCGCCGCCGTGTAGGCAAGGAGGATGCCGGGACCGGCCTGCTGGATGGCGGCGCCGGAACCCACAAAGAGTCCGGCGCCGATCACGCCGGCGATGGCGATCATGGACAGATGCCTGGGTTTAAGGGATTTCGAGAGTTGCTGGTCAGCCTGCATTAAGCGACGTCCTTCGTGGGGGTGTCGGCCCGTCCGTCATGCCTGGCATGATGTGCGGCGGACCACAGTGTCGTTTCACCCTAGACCGGGCCGTCCCCCGCCTGTTCTGTGCAATCCCACAGTTTACGCTGGGCAAACCGGGCGGGACTCCAACATGGAGGCGCATCAGGCAATTAAAGTTTCCTCACAGGCAAATCCGGAATGTGCCTGAAACCACTGTTTCAGGCTCCTGGCGTCAGTAGTCCGGGTTGCTCGGAACCACGAGGCCGGTTTCATAGGCGTAGACCACGGCCTGCACCCTGTCGCGGAGGTGGAGTTTGGTCAGGATCCGGCGCACATGGGTCTTGACAGTGGCTTCGGAGAGGAAGTACCGGTGCGCGATCTCCGCGTTGGAGAGCCCCTCGGCCATCGCCCCGAGCATTTCCGTCTCACGCGGCGTGAGGTCATCCAGCAGCGGGTCCTTCGCCGGGCGCGCACCGGCTCCCGCCGCGGCCTGGCTGTCCGGGCCGCCGGAAACCCTGGCGGCTCCGCCCGCCCCGGATCCGAATCCCCGGACGTAGGTCTCGAGGAGCCGCTGGGTGATCCGCGGTGCCACCACGGCGTCGCCGCTCGCCACCACCCGGACGGCGCTGATCAGTTCGGCAGGGGCCACGTCCTTGAGCAGGAACGCAGAAGCCCCGGCCTGCAGCCCCGCGAAGGCGTACTCGTCCAGGTCGAAGGTGGTCAGGATGATGATTTTCGCGCAGGACCCGGACGCCGTGACGGCCCGCGTCGCCTCGATCCCGTCCAGCACCGGCATCCGCACGTCCATCAGCACGACGTCGGGGCTGAGTTCCCGGACCTGGCGCACCGCCTCGGCGCCGTCGGATGCCTCTCCCACGATGCGCAGGCATCCTCGCCCTCCAGGATCAGGCGGAAGCCCATCCGGAGGAGCGGCTGGTCATCGACCAGCAGGATGCGGATCGGTGGAGTTTCGCTCATCATTTTCCTTTGTGTCAATTCCCGTTGCCGCCGTTGCAGTTCAGGACGGCATGCACGCGCCAGCCGCCGTCGAGGGTGCGCCCGGCCTCCACGCTGCCTGCGTAGATGCGGGTCCGCTCCCGCATTCCGGCCAGACCCTGGCCGGTGCCCACGAACGCGCCGGACTCCACGGTCCCCTTCCCGTCGTCGAGCACGTCAATGCTGACGGTGCCGCCGTCGCGCACAATCTCCACATCCACGCGTCCCAGCGAGCGGCCGTAGCGCAGCACATTGGTCAGGGATTCCTGCACGATCCGGTACACGGTCAGCTGGAACGCCGCGTCCTCCGGCAGCGACGGGCCGGTGTGGGTGTAGTGCAGCGGCAGGCCCGCGGTGCGGAATCCTTCCAGCAGCTTGGCCAGGTTGTCGCCAGCCACGAGCGGCTCGCGCGGAGCCTTTCCCGCGGCCGAGTCGTCGCGCAACACCCCGAGGACGCGGCGCATGTCCGCCAGTGCGGTGCGCCCCGTGCGGGACAGTTCGCCGAGGACGTCGGCGGCCCGGTCCGGGTCCTTCCGGACCACGACGGCGGCCCCGTCCGAGAGACTGATCATGACCGTGAGCGAATGCGCCACCACGTCGTGCTTTTCACGGGCGATGCGGTTGCGCTCGTTGACGGAACCGAGCTGTGCGGTCCGCGCGGCCCAGGCGGCGATCTCGTGCTCGTGCTCACGCCGCTGCCGGACCGAGATGCCGATTCCGGTCGCAATGACGTTGGACAGCGTGATGCTGATCCCGGCCGCGATGCTCGTGACGAGCTGGAAGTTCTTCGGCGAGCTGACGGCCGTGTCCGGGAGGCGGCCGTCCAGCGGGCCCACCGCCATGAAGAAGTACAGGAGTGCCAGCGGGGCCGTGGCCGCGGCCAGAGTGATGAAGGCGAAGCGCCGGCTGCGGACGACGGCCACCGAGTACAGCGAGAACCACAGCCCGGCGGAGACGTTGGAGCCCCAGGGGTGCAGCAGGGTGACAGCCACCTCCAGCACCGCCACCGCCACCACGACCGGCACCGGGTGGGTCCGCCGGAAGACCAGGGCCGCGGCCGTCGCCGCGAGCAGCACGGCGGCCGGCCAGACGCCGTCGGTCACGGATTCCACCGCGGTGGGCGTGACGAGGACCAGGTAGCAAAGCACCACGACGGCGTCCATGATGCGGGGGTGCTGGAACAGGTAACGCCGGAGCCGGCCGCGCCGGCGGGCGGTAATTTCGGCGAAGGACGCGTCAGCCTGGCCGGCTGGCGCATCCTTCACGGGTACTGCATCGGTCATGCCCTGAGCCTAGACGGTGGGTCTGATGGCCCGCCTAGACGTCCCGTTTCTTGAGCAGGACCCCGGCGAGCACCACCGGGATGACCACCCAGGCGCCCAACACCATGGCGGCCTGCCAGGCTTCGAGGGTGTCCGGGACGTGCTGCACGGCCGTCAGCGGCTCCACGGTGTTGCCGGGGAGGTACTTCCGGGCCTCCACGAAGAAGTCACCCGGAATCAGCTGGAACGCGATCGGGGCCACGAAGAACAGTCCCACCAGACTCATGATGCCGCCGGCGGAGTTGCGGATCAGGGCGCCGAGGGACATGCCGATCGCGGCCACGGCTGCGACATAGAGGCTGTTGACCAGCAGGAGCTTGACCGACTGGGAGCTGCCGAGGTCCAGCTTGAGGTCGTAGTTGCCCAGGATCGGCAGGGACACCAGGCCGGCGAGGAACACCGAGACGGCGGTCAGGACGAAGGCGGTCACCATGACCACGAGCAGCTTGGCGACAAATGCGGGCGTCCGCCGGGGCACGGCCGCGAACGTGGAGCGGGCCATGCCGGTGGTGAACTCCGAGCTCATCAGCAGCACGCCGAGCGAGCCAAGGATCAGCTGGGCGAAGGCGATGCCGGAGGTGGGGACTCCGACGGCGAGATCCCCGCCCTGGGCGGCGAACGCGCCGGCCGCCTGCGGGTCCGTCGCCGCGGCTTGGGCGAACTGTCCGGTACCCCACGCGGAGAGGGCACCGAAGCCCACCACCACGAGGACGGTGGAGCCGAGCAGGATCAGGGTGGACAGCAGGGTGCGGAACTTGATGAATTCGGAGTTCAGCACCCGGAGGAAGGACGGGCCGGGACCGGTGCTCGTGCCGTTGCCGGACAGCTTGCCGGCAGGGGCGTCGCCAGCGCCGGTTCCGGCGTGGGCGCCACGGGGGGCGGGAGTGGGTTCGAGGGTGGTTGAGCTCATGGCTTAGTTGCCTCCGGACGTGACGGGGGCGGGTGCGCCCGTGGTGATCAGCGAGTGGTATTCGACCTCATCCTTGGTCAGTTCCATGTAGGCCTCCTCGAGGCTGGCCTGAAGCGGGGTGAGTTCGTAGATCATGACGTGGCTGTCGAGCGCGGCGCGGGCGATCTGCCGCGGATCAAGGCCCTTGACCTCCAGCAGTTCGTTTTCTTTCAGCTCCACGGACACGCCGGCGCCGGCCAGCAGGTGCATCAGCTGCTCCGGCTGGTCGGTGCGGACCCGGGTGCGGCTCTGGCCCTTGCCGGTGATGATCTCCTGGATCGGGGCGTCGGCGATGATCCGGCCGCGGCCGATCACGATCAGATGGTCGGCGGTGACGGCCATTTCACTCATCAGGTGGCTGGAGAGGAACACGGTGCGGCCCTCCGAGGCCAGGTACTTGACCAGGTTGCGGACCCACACCACCCCCTCCGGGTCCAGGCCGTTGACCGGCTCGTCCAGGATGATGGTCTGCGGGTCGCCGAGCAGCGCCGCGGCGATGCCGAGCCGCTGGCCCATGCCGAGCGAGAAGCCGCCGACCTTCTTTTTGGCGACGTCGGCCAGTCCGGTCATCTCGATGACTTCGTGCACGCGCTTCCTGGCGATGCTGTGCGTGGCCGCCATCGCGAGGAGGTGGTTGTAGGCCGAGCGGCTGGTGTGCACGGCTTTGGCGTCGAGCAGCGCGCCGACGGCGCGCCGCGGCGCGCCGCGGCGCGGCGTGACGGGCGAACGGGGCGCCGTTGACGGTGACGGTGCCCGACGTCGGCCGGTCCAGTCCCATGATCATGCGCATGGTGGTGGATTTACCGGCCCCGTTGGGGCCAAGGAAGCCGGTGACCCGGCCGGCTTCGACAGTGAAATTGACACCGGCGACGGCGGTCTTTTCGCCGTAAACCTTGGTCAGGCCTCGTGCTTCGATCATGGAAGCGTTCCTTTGGTAGCGGGTGTTGTCAGGACCGGGCGTTCATTCCAGGTCCGGGTGCACACACCACGCTACCGACGAGGACACGGGATTTCGCCGGTCTCAGGGATGATTCAGGGTCGAATCAGGGTAGTCCGGGAGGATGACGGCGGCTCAGGGGGCATGCCGCTCAGGGCGCGGGCGAGTAGTACGTCAGCACGGCCGGCTGCACCGAGAATTCGACGGCACGAACGGCCGGCATGACTTCGCCGTCGACCGCCATTACCAAGTTCGTGTCCGCTGCTTCGACCCGGATCCGGCTGCTTTCGCTCAGATGCGTGATCCGGGACGAGGCCACGGTTCCCGTCAGCACCGCCCACAGCAGGCGCAGCCGCGCGAACGACTCGTCGGCGGTGATCATCCGCAGGTCGAAGACGCCGTCGTCCAGCACTGGCCGCACGATCGGGGCGTGGTCGCGGGGGTAGTACCGGCCGCGGCCGATGTAGAGGATCCAGAGCTTGTGCCGCACCCCGTCCACGATCAGCGTGGTCGGGGTCCCCGCGGCGAAGGTCCGGAACATGGCGACGACACCGGCGAGCGGCTTCCCCAGCGCCGGCTGCAGATGTTCCCGGCGGCGGACCAGGTTGGGGTAGAGCCCGATGCTGGCCGTGTTCAGCATGCTGAGCTGCAGCCGCTCTGGGCTGTCCGAAAGCCCGCGCTCCACGGCCACCTGGCCGACGTCGGCCGCTGCGGCCTCGCCCCGGGTGGCTGCTTTGACGGCGTCCTCCAGTGCCGGCGTACCGGCGTCCCGGGCAAAGTGATTAAGAGTTCCGCCAGGCAGTACCAGCAGCGGAAGGGAACGTTCGACGGCGACCGCGGCCGCCGTGCCGATCGTTCCGTCGCCGCCCCAGATGCCCAGCGCCACGATCCCGGGGCGGCTGGCCACCGCTGTGATTTCTGCGGCGACGTCCTCGTTCTGGCCGATTTCCTTTATGTACGCCTCCGGGAATACATTCTGGAGGGCGGCGGCGGTCTCCGTGGAATAGGAGCCCCCGAGCGTGTTCACGGCGATCCCGAGGCCACGCCCCTGGGGCAGTTCCGCGGCTTTCACCGGTGTGCGACGGGTCTCCGGGAAGGGTGGCCGGACCGGCCACCACTTCCTCGCGGCCAGGGCTGCTCCAGCGCCGATGGCCGAGCCGAAGAGGACATCCGATGGCCAGTGCGCTCCCGTGTGGACCCGGGAGTAAGCCACTCCGGCCCCGACGGGGGCCAGTGCGGCGCCGAGCGCCGGGCGGACCAGTCCCACACCGAGTGCGAAGGCCACGGCCGAGGCGGAGTGGCCCGAGGGCATGGAGGAACTGGTGGGCTGGGGGTGGACAAACCGGAACGCCGGAAGATGCTCGGGAAGCGGCCGGGCCCGCGGCAGCAGTGTCTTGAAACCCAGGTTGGTGATGCCGGACGCAACGCCCTGCGCCAGCAGGCCGTGGAGGGCGGCGCGCCGGGTCGTGCCGGGAAACAGCGCCATCACGGCGGCGATGCCGAACCACAGCTTTCCCTTGTTCGCCGCGGCGGACAACTGCCGGAAGAACTCGTCATGGCCACCTCCCGGGAGGGCTGACACAGCCCGCACCAGTTTACGGTCGAACCTCGCCAGCCGCCCCGGCGCTTTCCTCAGCATGCTTCGCATCTGACCACCCTACTGCTCACCTGGCGCGCAGGGGCTTCGCGGCGCCGGCGAGCAGAAGCGCACCCAGAATCGGGATCCCGATCGCCAGCAGGGCCATCCTGATGCCGGTCACGTCGCCCAGGTAGCCCAGCAACGGAGGTCCGGCGAGGAAGGCGATGTAGCCCAGGGTGGACACCACCGAGACCCGGGCGGCGGCGTGCTTGGGATCATCCGCAGCCGCGGACATTCCGACCGGGAACGCGAGGGCCGCCCCGGTGCCCCACAGCGCGGCGCCGGCCGTGGCGAGCCAGATATCGCCGGCAAACACGAAGAGTCCCAGCCCCAGGGCCGCCGCGGCCATGCTGGCCCGGAGCACGGCCACCCGGCCGTATGCATCGATGGCCCGGCCGCCGAAGAAGCGCATGGCGGTCATGGCCAGGACAAACGCGGCAAACAGCAGGGCGCCGGTGGACTCGGTGGCGCCGAGCCCGTCCACCGCGGCCTTGGCGATCCAGTCGTTGCCCGCGCCTTCGGTGAGCGTGGCGCCGAGGACCACGACGCCGATCAGCAGGGTGCGGCCATCCCGCCAGGCACTCGCGGCCCGGGGCTTGGCTTCCCCGGCCAGCGGTTCGGCCGCCGGAACATGCTCGAGGAAGTACTTCGGCGCCAGCAGGGTTGCCGCCGCCACGACGGCAACGATCACCAGCAGGTGAGCCGGAAGCCCGACGCCGATGTTGGACAGCCCCGCGCCGATCAGGGCGCCGACGAAGGCGCCGCCACTGAAGGCGGCGTGGAACTGCGGCATGATCGTGCGGCCCAGCTTGTGCTCGACGTCGGCCCCTTCAATGTTCTGCGATACATCCCACAGCCCGATGCCGATGCCGAAGAAAAACAGCGAGATCGCGGTCCCCGGGACGGCTTCGGCTGCCAGCGACAGCGCGATGCCGACTCCGGCGGCCGCGGCCAGGAGCCCTGCGGCGCGGACGGTGTTCGCCGTCCCGATCCTGCCGACCACGTGGCCGGCGGTGGGCAGGGCGATCAGCGAACCGACCGCCACGCACAGCAGCAGTGTCCCCATCTGCCCGGAGGTGATGTGCAGGATCTCCGTGACCGCGGGAATGCGGGCGGCCCAGCTGGCGAACACGAGTCCGTTGATGCCGAAAATCAGGAATGTGGCGGCGGCCGCGGCCTTGAGCTGCGGGCGGGTTGCGGTTTGGGTCATACGATCACTGCTTCCACCGAGTGTTGGGCAAGTCGGGCGAGTTCTTCGGGGCTGAACGCCTTGTCCGTGACAATGGCGTCCACGGCATCGAGCGGCGCGACGAGGGCCACGGCACTGGCGTTCCATTTGGAGCCGGCACAGGCGACGATCACCCGGGCCGCGGATTCAAGTCCGGCGCGCTTCACGGCGGCGTCGTCGAGATCGTGGGCCAGCAGCCCGTCCTGGAAGTTCACCGCGCAGGGGGTGACCACGGCCGTGTCGAAGCGCAGCGAGCGGATATTGGCTTCCGCCATGGGTCCGCGGAAGGACTGCTCTCCGGGCACCAGGCTTCCGCCCGGCAGCAACAGCTCGGGGCGGCGTCCGGCCGGGGAATCCGCGGTCAGCGCGCTGACCGCGCGCAAGGACATCGGCATGATCGTCATCTCGCGCTGCTGCAGCTGGCGGGCGATTTCCGTGGCCGTGGTGCCGCTGTCCAGCCAGACGTGGCCGCGGTCCTTGAGCAGTGCCGCAACCCCCGCGGCAATCCGCACCTTGACGGTGTGATCTTCCAGCTCGCGTTGTCCGTATTCCGGGTTCTCGCCGCCGAACAGCAGGCTCCTGGCTCCGCCGTGGACCCTCCGCAGCACGCCGTGCAGGGCCAGGACGTCGAGGTCGCGCCGGATGGTGGCGCCGGAGGCGCCGCAGGCGGCCATCAGTTCGTCCACCGTCACTTGCTCCCGGCTGCGCAGCAGTTCGCCGATCAGGCGGTGCCGCTCATCAGTACTCATGCTCAAATGCTAACGCTTTGTGATCATTTAATCATCTTGTGCGCAGGTCAAGGCAGGCCGGCTGCCGGTGCGGGCATTTCGACGGCGAATGGGTCAGCAGCTACGCCCGGACGGCACCGAGACGAAGCGCAGGACCTTCAGGTGACCTAGTAGTACTTAGTTAGGTCGGCGTGGCGGCTTTTAATCCCTGACCGATCCTGTTAATTTTCGAGGCATGAAACCGGATGAGCTTGCCGAGACCAAAGCGGAACTGGAAGCGTTCGTTCAGGATGTGTTCGCGTCGCTTCCGCGTAAGGATCAGCGGAACAAGGGGAACCTGTATCTGCACGGTCTGATGCTGGACGGGCGGCGGAAATCGATGCAGCCGATGGGCGGCCGGCTCGGGGTCGATTACCAGCAGCTGCAGCAGTTCGTCTCGTCCTCGCCGTGGAAGCTCGAGCCGGTCCGCCGGGTCCTGGTGCGCAAGGCCGTCGAGGTGATCGGCCCCGACGCGTGGGTGGTTGACGATACCGGTTTCAAGAAGGACGGCGGCTCCTCGCCGTGCGTTGCCCGGCAGTATTCGGGCACCCTGGGCAAGATCGGCAACTGCCAGATCGCCGTCAGCATCCACGCGGCCACCGACCAGGCGTCCTGCCCGCTGGACTGGCGGCTCTATGTGCCGGAAGCCTGGGATGACACGTCCGCAGACACGAACGCCCACGCCGAAATGATCGCCGCCCGCCGGGCCAAGGCGCAGATCCCCGAGATGCAACGCCATCGTACGAAGTGGGCGATGGCGCTGGAAATGATCGACGAACTCGGCGCCTGGGGGTACCGGCCCCCGATCATGGTCGGGGACGCCGGCTATGGCGAGATCACCGCGTTCCGGTCCGGGCTCAGCGAACGAACGATCCCCTACATGGTCGCCGTCAAGCACTCGACGACCGCGCACCTCCAAGACGCAGCCATCGGCGTGGCCGAGTACGCCGGCAAAGGCCCCCGCTCAAACCAGCGCCGATACCTGGACGCCCCAAAGTCACTCAAAGACCTCGTCATGGACGCCGGCCGCCGGAAGCTACATCAGGTCACCTGGCGGCACGGCACCAAGTCCACCACCAGCAACAAACCCGCGTCGATGACCTCCAGGTTCATCGCACTGCGGGTCCGGGCAGCCAACCGCGATATCCCCCGCGCCGAGGACGGTTCCCTCCCCGCCGAGTGGCTGCTCGCCGAATGGCCCAAAGGCGCACCCGCGCCCACCGACTACTGGCTCTCCACCTTGCCGGAGACGACACCGCTGAAGGAACTCGTCCGGATCGCCAAAATCCGGTGGCGCATCGAGCACGACTACCGCGAACTGAAGACCGGTCTCGGCCTCGACCACTTCGAAGGCCGCACCTGGCTGGGCTGGCACCACCACGCCACCCTCGTCACCGCCGCCCACCTCTTCATCACCACGCTGCGCCTGACACGCCCAAAAGCGCCTGGGGCAGCCTGAGTCTCTACGGCATCCTCCGCGAGCTCCAACACCTCGTCGCCGTCCGGACCGGCTACTGCCCCTACTGCCAACCGCGAGCTCCAACCTAACTAAGTACTACTAGATGAGTGATTCCAATTGCCTGGGACGGTGTGGAGGCTTTTAAAGTCAGGCGGAGAGTGTTAAACCCGGTATGTGAACCCCGAACTAAACACTCTCCTGACCACACTCTATGTCCTTCTCACCGACCGTGTCCTGCCTGATCTTGGCGTGTCACGGGACCGGCGGCCCGGGCGCAAGCCCAGTCTGTCGGATGCGGAGCTGCTCTGCCTCGCGGTGGCGCAGCAACTGCTCGGATATTCCTCCGAAACCAGGTGGATCCGGTACGCCCGGACGCATCTGACCGGCATGTTCCCTGGCATCCCGCCACAGCCCGGCTACAACAAACGACTCCGGGCCGCCGGGACACTGATCTCGGCGACGATTACGGCCCTGGCCAAAGACACCCCGTCCTGGCATGACGTGCTCCGGCTGGTCGATTCCACACCGCTGCCCTGCGGGATGTCGCGGGAAACCGTCAAACGCAGCGACCTCGCAGGACATGCCGGCTATGGCTACTGCGCTTCCCATTCCCGCTACTTCTGGGGCTTCCGCCTGTACCTGATCAGCACGCCTGAAGGAATGCCGGTCATTTGGGGCCTGGCGAACCCGAAAATCGGGGAACGCGAAGTCACCCAGGCCCTGCTGGAAAAGGACCATCATCTCGTCCGCGCCGGCCAGGTCATCCTCGGCGACAAGGGCTTCGCCGGCAAAGACTTCGAACGGTTCATCACCGAAGACCTCGGCGCCCACCTCATCAGACCCGATCGCAAGGACGAGAAGCCACGCTTCGGCAAACTCGGCGGCATCCGGCAATGGATCGAGTCCGTCTTCGACACCCTCAAAGGCCAGCTCACCCTCGAAGATCACGGCGGGCGCACCCTTGAAGGCGTCAAAGCCCGGGTCGCTGCACGGCTCCTGGCCCTCGCTGCCGGGATCTGGCATAACTGGCGGATCGACGCGCCCCGCAAGCGCTCCCTGATCGCCTACGACCACTGAATCCAATAGGAATTAATCATCTAGCGGGCGCGCTCGACGCGTTTTTCGTCCCAGACCGGTTCGGCTGACTCGTAGACCTTTCCGTCGGAGCCGAAGACCAGGAAGCGGTCGAAGGTCCGGGCGAACCACCGGTCGTGGGTGACGGCGAGGACGGTGCCCTCGAAGTGGTCGATCGCCCGTTCCAGCGCCTCGGCGGAGTGCAGGTCGAGGTTGTCCGTGGGTTCATCGAGCAGCAGCAGGGTGGCGCCGGAGAGCTGCAGCAGCAGAATCTGGAACCGCGCCTGCTGGCCGCCGGAGAGGGACTCGTACTTCTGCTCCGACTGCGCCGCCAGTCCATAGCCGTCCAGCGCCCCGGCGGCGGCTTCGCGGCCCATCCCGGAGCGGTGTTCGTCGCCCCTGTGCAGGATTTCCAGCAGGGTCTTGCCCAGCAGGTCGGGGCGGACGTGGGTCTGCGCGAAGAAGCCGGGCCGGATCCGGGCGCCGAGTTTCACGGTGCCCTCGTGCGGGACTTCGGCGATCTCGACGTCAGACACCGGCAGGTGCTCGCGTTCCGGGTCGGTGCCGCCGGTGGCAAGCAGGCGCAGGAAGTGGCTCTTGCCGGATCCGTTGGAGCCCAGGACGCCGACGCGGTCGCCGAACCACACCTCGGTGGAGAACGGCTGCATGAGCCCGGTCAGTTCCAGTTTTTCGGCCACGATGGCCCGCTTGGCGGTCCGCCCGCCTTTAAGCCGCATCTGCACGTTCTGCTCGATCGGCAGGGCCTCGGGCGGGCCGGCCTCGAGGAACTTCGCCAGCCGGGTCTGCGCGGCGTGGTAGCGGTTGGCCATGTCGGAGCGGAACGCGGCCTTGTTCTTGTACATGTTGACGAGTTCCTTGAGCTTCACGTGCTCCTCGTCCCAGCGCTTGCGGAGCTCCTCGAAGCGGGCGTTCCGGTCCGCGCGGGCGTCCACGTAGGAGCCGAAACCGCCGCCGTGGACCCAGGCGCCGGCGCCGTTGATGCCCGGTTCAAGCGTCACGATCCGGCCCGCGGCGTTGTTGAGCAGCTCGCGGTCGTGGCTGATGAAAAACACGGTCTTTTTCGACTCGTTGAGCTTGGCCTCGAGCCAGCGCTTGCCTGGGACGTCGAGGTAGTTGTCCGGTTCGTCGAGGAGCAGCAGTTCGTCCGGGCCGGCGAAGAGCGCCTCGAGCACCAGCCGCTTCTGCTCGCCGCCGGAGAGGCTCGACGCCGGGCGGTGCTGCGCGCGGTCGAACGGGAGTCCCAGCGCGGCCATGCAGACCTCGTCCCACACAGTCTCGACGTCGTAGCCGCCGGCGTCGCCCCAGTCCACGATCGCCTGGGCGTACTTCATCTGGGTGGGCTCGTCGTCGTGCTCCATCATCGCCAGCTCGGCCTCATCCACCGTGCGGGCAGCGGCTGCCAGCGCTGGCGGCGCGGCCGAGACCAGCAGCTCGCGGACCGTGGAGTCGTCCCGGACCTGGCCCACGAACTGGGGCATGATTCCCATGTTTCCCGAGCGGCCGATCACGCCTTCGTCCGGGACGAGGTCGCCGGAGATGATCCGGAACAGCGTCGTCTTGCCGGTTCCATTGGGCCCGATCAGCGCCGTCTTGGTGCCGTCCGGGACCTTGAAGGTCACGCCGTTGAGCAGTTGCGTGCCGTCGGAAAGGAAGTAATCGATGTTGGAAACGTCAATATGAGCCACACTTCAATCCTCCCACGGCCCGCCACGCGGGCCGTGGGACGGGCGGCTAGCTGTTCACCAGGAGGTCCGGGCGGCGCCCTGACCAGGGCCGCACCGCCTCCACGGCGGCGCCCACGGTGAAGACTGTGGCGTCATCGAAGGGATGGCCGACGATCTGCACGCCCGTGGGGATGCCGCAGTCGGCCATGCCGCTCGGCACGGCAAGGACGGGGCAGCGGTTGTTGATGTTGAAGGGTGCCGTCATGTGCCCCTGCCAGTAGTGCTCGAGCCGCACGCCGCCGGCGTCGATGCCGTCGAGGTACATGCCGTCCGCATCCAGGGCGGCGACTGCCGAGGCCGGGCAGACCAGGGCGTCGAAGCCGGACATCGCCGCGGCAAGCCCGGCCTGGATGCGGGTTTCCGCCCGGACGCCGTCGATGAACCGGTTTTCCGCGGCGGCTTTCCGCGCGTCCGCCATGAACCGCCGCGTGTACGGGGCCAGCAGCTCCGGAGACTCTGCGGTCTCGTCCTCCATGGCCGGGCCGAGGAGGTACCCGAAGTGGGTGAACATTGTCCGGCTGATGTCCTCGGTGGTCCAGGGCAGCTCGATCTCCTCCACCACCGCTCCGGCGTCACGCAGGGCGGAGGCCACGGCTTGCGTGTTGGCCTCAATGTCGGCGGCGACGGGATAGTTCCCCAGCCGGATGCACAGTGCGATGCGCATGCCAGCCACTGCCGAGGCGGCGTCGGCACCCGGCGGGACGGACAGCGCCGGACCCCCGGCCAGGGAGGTGTGGTCGCCCGGATGACGGCCCGCCATGACGTTCGCCAGCAGGGCCGCGTCCGCCACAGTCCGTGCCATCGGACCGTCGCCGCGGTAGTGGTCCGCGGAGAGCGGGGCCAGGCCGGGAATCCTTCCGTAGGGTGCCTTATAGCCGACGGTTCCGGTGAACGACGCCGGCAGCCTGGTGGAGCCGGCGATGTCGGAGGCGGTGACGAGCGGCGCCAGCCCGGCGGCCAGTGCCGCCCCGGAACCGCCGGAGGAGCCGCCCGGGGAATACTGCCGGTTCCAGGGGTTGCGCGTGACTCCCCACAGAGGGCTGTGGGTGACGGTGGCGCAGCTGTATTCGGGCGTGGTGGTGCGGGCATGGATGATGCCGCCGGCGCGGCGGATCCGGTCGACGACGGGATGGTCCGCCTGCGCCAGCTCCCCCTTGCGGGCCACGAGCCCCTGCGAGAGCGTGCGGCCTTTGAGCCCGTGTTTTTCCTTTGCGGCTACCGGCAGCCCCAGCAAGGGTGTGAGGTCCCTGCCCCGCGCATACCTGGCGGCGGCCTGCCGGGCTGCCGGCATCGCTTCCTCGAACAGGGTTTCCGTCAGGGCGTTGATTCCCCCGTTGACGGCCTCGGTCCGGGTGATCACCGCGTCCATGAGCTCCACAGGCGAGAGCTCGCGGGAGCGGAAGAGCCGCAGCGCCGTGCCGGCGTCGAGGTAGTGCAGCTCGGTCATGCCACGGCCGCTGCCGGCAGGGAAGGAGCTTCGGCCAGGGCCCCGGCTACGAGCTCCCGGGCCACACCGGTGAGCATGTCCACCCCGGTGACCATGTCCTCGTCGGTGCTGAATTCCCGCTCGCAGTGCGAGACGCCGTCCACGCTGGGGATGAACAGCATGACGGAGGGCGCCACGGTGTTCATGGCAACGGAATCGTGGCCGGCCATGGTCTGGATCCGCCGCGCGGAGAGGCCCAGGTCTGCTGCCACCTTGTCCGCGAGTTCCAGGCCGGCTTCGGGGAAGCGGCGGATCGGCCGGATGTCGAAGTCCTTCACGTTGACTTTGATGTCGTGCTCACGCGCCAGCACGTCGATGTCCTCGATGAGTTTGGCGCGGGCCGCCTTGACGATGTCCGGATCGCCGGAGCGGAGGTCAGCGACGAGGTGGACCCTTCGGGCCACCACGATGGGCGAGTTCGGTTCGAGTGTCAGCTGCCCCACGGAGGAGACGAGGGCCTCCTCGGCGAATTCCCTCGTGACGTCGTGCACCATAAGAATGATCTTGGACGCTGCCACCAGGGCATCGTGCCGGTCGGCCATGGCCGTCGCTCCGGTATGCGACTGTTCGCCCAGCACCTCAATGTCCAGCTTCTGGGTGTACCAGCTGCTGTCCACCAGGCCGATGGAGATGCCCTCGCGTTCCAGGATCCGGCCCTGCTCGATGTGGATCTCGGCGTAGCCGGCGGCCTCGGGACCCGCGGACGTGCCGAGGTACCCGATGCCTTCCAAGGCCTCGCGGACCGTGATGCCCTGCAGGTCCGCTACATCCAGCATCTGTTCCCGCTGCAGGAGTCCCGCAAACACCGAACTTCCCATGATGCTCGGAGCGAACCGGCCGCCCTCCTCGTTGAACCAATTCACCACCGCCAGGTTGAACCGCGGCGCGGCCCCGCCCTCCGCAACCTCGGCGTCCAGCCGCCGCGCCGCGTGCAGCGCGGCGATGACACCGTAGGCGCCGTCGAACCGGCCGCCGAGCGGCTGGCTGTCCAGGTGGGATCCGATCAGCACATATGGCGCCCCCGGCGTCCACTCCAGCAGCCCGAACATGTTGCCGATCCCGTCAACCCGGAGTTCCCATCCGGCGTCGCGCACCCACCCGGCGAACCAGTGGCGTGTCTGCGCATCCTCCGGGGTGGCTGCCTGGCGGTCGACGCCGTTGTCGGGCGTGGCGCCGATGGTGGCCACGTGGTGGAAGTCTTCGAGGAAAGCTGCTGAGTTCATGGGAAGTCCTTTGTATATTGCGGTGGTGAGGGTGGGGCGGCGGGCTTAGCCCATGCGGCCGCGCGTCTCGGGAACCTTGGTGAACAGCACCAGGAGGAGCACGACGGCGGCAGCCGCGGCCATGTAGAAGCCGGGCGCGTGGGGAACCCCGGTGCCGCCGACGAGGGCGGTGCCGATGAACGGTGCCGTCCCGCCGAAGAGCGCGTAGGCGCCGTTGTAGCTGATTGCCGCCGAGGTGAAGCGGGTGCGGGTGGTGAATATTTCAACGAAGAAGGTGTAGCAGCCTCCGCCGTAGATGCAGAGCGCCACCACGAAGAGGGACTGGCCCAGGAGGGCGAGGGGGAGGCTTCCGCTGGTCACCAGCATGAAGCTCGGCACCGAAAGCAGGGCCAGGGCGGCTGAACCCGCAATAAGCATCGGTTTGCGGCCGAAGCGGTCGCCCAGCCGGCCACCGAGGGGAAGCAGGACGGCGTAGAGGGCGAGGGCGGCGGCGTTGACCAGGAGGGACTGCTCACGGCTCAGGTGGCCGGTGGTCTGGACATAGGAGACGAAATAGGCCGAGAGGAAGTAGAAGCCCATTGCGGTGAGGCCCATGACGAAGATGACCTGAACCATGCGGAGCCTGTTTTCGCGGAAGGCTTCGCGGACCGGGCTGAATTCCTTGGTCCGGGACGCCTTGGCCTCGTTGAACGCGTCGCTTTCCACCGTCCGGCTGCGGATCCAGACGCCGAACAGTGCGAGCGGCAGTGCCAGCAGGAACGGCAGGCGCCAGCCCCACGCCATGAAGGTTTCGTTGGGCATTGACTGGCTCAGGATGAGGATCATCGAGCCGGCGACGACGGAGGGCAGCGCGGTGGCGGCGATGGTGATGTTGAGCCAGAACCCGCGGCTTTTGACGGGGGCGTGCTCGAAGACGAACGATGGCGCCCCCACGGATTCGCCGCCGGCGGAGAAGCCCTGGATCAGCCGGCAGAGGACCAGTAACACGGGTGCCCAGGCGCCGATCTGGCCGTAGGTCGGGAGCAGCCCCATCAGCGCGGTGGCGCCGCCGATGGCGATGAGCGTGATGGTGAGCACCCGGCGTCGGCCGATCCGGTCGCCGAGAGCTCCGAAGAACAGGCCGCCGATGGGGCGGACCACGAAGGCGACGCCGAAGGTGGCGAAAGTGGCAAGCATGGCCGTGGCGGGGTTGCTGCCCGGGAAGAACAGCTGCGAGAAGATGACGGCGGTGAGGCCGTAAAGGGTGAAGTCGTAGAACTCGATGAACTGGCCGATGCTGCCGCCGGCCAGGACCCGCTTCTGCATTTTGGTGATGCGGGGGGTTCCGGACCGCGAAGTGTCCTTGTCCAGGGCCGTGGTCGTCGGGGTGGTGCCGGGGACCGGTGACTGGTCCTTGAGGTCGTTGATCGTCATGACAGCCACGCTAGTTTCGCGGTGTTTCCGAAGTTCCCTGCCGTGTTACGGGCCCGGGAAATGAAATCTGCTGATGTTGCCGCGGTGTTGCCGGCAAGCCACGCTCCGGACATAAGTCGGACACTTTGGACGTGAATCGGAACCATTGAATCTCCTTTGATCAACATGTTTGTCGCGCTTCGGGACTCGACCAGCGGCCGTCATTGCGCGGGATTTGCCGTTGGACTCCCGCCGGCACCACCGCACTGCACCAACTGTGTGTGATCCGGTTCACATCTGTCCAATTGATTGTTTTGGGCGGACCGATGGATTTTATCGATGCCAAATATTCCGAAATTGCGAGTCGCAGTCGTCGATGGGCCAGGGGAGTCCCCCGCGGTTACTGCCGGGCGGCACCGTAGAGACGGATGCAGGTCTCCTCAAAGGCGAGTGCCCTGCGGGTGGGCCGGACTCCCTCGGGCCGGACCAGCATCACCTCGATCGGCGGGAAGTCATCCGTCAGGGTCAGGGCCACCACCCTGCCGCCGGAATACGTCAGGTCACTGTGGAGTCTCTGGTTGAGCATGGCGTAGCCGTGGCCCTTCGCCACAAACGAGCGCACCGTTTCATAGCCGGCGAAGCGGTGCCGGACATTGGGCACCAACCCGGCGATGGCATAGAGCTGCTCGTAGTATTCCCGGCTGTGCGGAAGGTCCAGCACCACCGAGGGTTCGCCGTCGAGATCCTTCAGGGCGATGCTCCGCTCGGGCCGGGACGCCGCGGGGTGTTCAGCATGGACCAGCACATGAGGGGGCACGCGCTCGAGTACCGTGTGGGTGAAGCCCCGGCCCAGGCCGAGACCGTACATCAACGCGACATCGCACTGCCCCTCGAGAAGGGCCGCCTGCAGGCTCGCCAGATCGGACTCAAGAAAGGAGACCTCGACCCCCGGATGCTGGACTTCGAAGGTCTGCAGGATTGCCGGCAGCCGGAACGGCGCCAAAGGGGAAAAGACGCCCACCTTGAGCTCTCCGACCAGGCTGGTCGCCAGCCCCCGCGCCGACTCGTACAGCGAATCTGCGTGTTCCAGGAGGACCTTGATGTCCTGGGCAAGCTGCCGGCCGGACGGTGTCAGCCGCAGGCCGCGTGTCCTGAGCCGGACAAACAGCTGGGTCGCCAAGCTTGCTTCAAGCTGGGCCATTGCGGTGGACAGGGTGGACTGTGTCACGAGCAGTCTTTCGGCTGCCGCTGTCATGTTTTCGAGCTCGGCCACCACCGCGAAATACCGCAGTTGGGTCAAGGTAAAGGGCTTCGCCATTCGTCAATGCTCGCATTCTGCGCGGATCCGCGCGGTCACAGGCCCCGGAGCCGATGCAGGAGAAGGGCGACGTGCAGCGAGGTCCGGGATTCCGCGTCGTCAAGGTCCACGCCGAGGAGCTCTTCAAGGCGGGCCAGCCGTGCGTACAGCGTCGGCCGGCTGAGATAGCCGGTGCGGGCCAGCGCCGCTTTGTTGCCACCGGACTCGAGGTACTGGCCCAGCAGCTCCAGGTGCCCGCCGCCGTCTCGGGCGTCGGTTTGCAGGACACCCTCCAGTTCAGATTCCGCGAACTGTTGCACGCGCGGATCCTTGCGGAGCAGGGCCAGCAGCCCCCGAAGCCGGACGTCCGTCGCCCGGTAGAACGGCTTCCGATCACCCCGCAGCGTCGCCGCGGTTTCGGCGACGTGGGAGGCTTCGTCTATGCCCGCCGCCGCTTCCAGCAGGGAACCCCGGAGGTGACCGACGCCGATGCTCCATGACGCCCCCGGCGACCCGCCGGACACACCTCCGCCGGCCAGACCTCCGCCGGCCAGACCTCCGCCGGACACACCTCCGCCGAAGGGTGGGCCGGGTGGCATGTCGCTGCCCGCGAGGGCATCGGCGAGACGCTGCAGCGTCGGATCCTCCAGTTGCTTCGCGGGGATGGCCAGGATCATGCCGACCGACCCGGACCGGATGCTCGCGGTCAAGGCACTGCCTGACACGGATTTGAGGACCCGGGCGAGCTGCTCCAGCAGCGCCCGTTCCTCCTGTTGCCCGGCCAGTGGATCAGCGCCCGCCCCCGTTGCCTCTGCTGGGTTGCCATATGCTGTTGCGCGGCTCCGGAACACGATCGGCAGGTAGTACGGCGCCCGCCTGAGCCCCAAGGCAGCGGCCCTGGCCTGCGCCTCGTCCTCTCCCAGACCCCGGGGCTGACGCAGGGCATTGAGGAGCCCGGCTTGCGCCTGGTGGCTCAGCTCGCGCCGGTCCCGTTCCGCCAGCCGGTTGATAGCCAGTGTCTGCGCGGCGCGTTCCAGCACCATGGCCGCCGCATCGTCGTCGTCAAGCGGCACCGGAACCACCAGCCGGCCCCACAGCGGCTGCCGCACGCCGACCGGCGTCTGCAGCCAGGCCTCGGGCCCCGCGCGGCCCGTCTCGGACGGCGCAGGCGTGGTCCGCGATCGGCGCTCCCAGTCGTCCAGCAGTTCGGTGGTCCGGAGCTGCCGCGCCGAGTAGGCGAGCACGAGGTGCTGCAGGTCCTCCAGGACCACGGGCGCGCCGATCATCGTGGCCGCCTGCTCCACCACCTGCTGGGTCCCGGCGCTTTCCAGGCTCAGCACGGTGAAGGCCTCGTGGACGTCGCGGGCGCGCTCCACCCGTTCCAGCTGTTCGGCCACAATCATCCGGTGCACGATCTCCGTGATTTGGACGAACCGGACCCGGTGTTCCAGCACGATGACCGGCAGCGCGGAAGTCCGGGCCGCTGCCCGCAAGGCGTCGAGGCTGCGTTCCCGCCGGCCGACGAGTTCCACGATGAGGCCCGCCGCGCCTGCCTGCTCCAGCGAGCGGATGAACGACGCCGTGAGGCCGGGTTCCTTTTCCAGCTCCATGCCAGTGGTCAGCACGAGTTCGCCACCCGAGAGCAGGCCTGTCAGGTCCAGGATTTCGCTCACGTGCACCCAGCGCACGGGCGTGTCCAGGGCGTCGGCGCCGCCCAGGATCTGCGGCGCGGCGTCGCGGAGCAGCGCGAGATCAAGGATGGCGCGAAGAGTTGGCAGCATTTACACAGTGTAAATGCTGAAGCTGATTCTTTTACATACCGCACCTTATGGTGCGGGAACCGGGCGGACAGACTGGATCCAACGCATCAGCAACCACACTTCAGGAGAAACTTTGAACACCATCGAGCACTGGATCAACGGCAGCTACGTCCCGGCAGGGGAGCGCACCGCCGCCGTGACCAACCCCGCCACGGGCAAGGTCACCGCACAGGTCGCCCTGGCCAGCGTCGAGGACAGCAACGCCGCCGTCGCCGCAGCCAAGGCCGCGTTCCCGGCCTGGCGCGACACCTCCCTCGCCCGCCGCACGCAGATCCTGTTCTCCTTCCGCGAGCTGCTGAACTCCCGCAAGGACGAGCTCGCCGCCATCATCACCTCGGAGCACGGCAAGGTTCTGGATGACGCCCTGGGCGAAGTCACCCGCGGCCAGGAAGTCGTGGAATTCGCCTGCGGCATCCCGCACCTCATCAAGGGCAGCTACACGGAAAACGCCTCCACCAAGGTGGACGTCCACTCCATCCGCCAGGCCCTCGGTCCGGTTGCCATCATCAGCCCGTTCAACTTCCCCGCCATGGTGCCGATGTGGTTCTTCCCGCTGGCCATCGCCGCCGGCAACACCGTGATCATCAAGCCGAGCGAGAAGGTCCCCACGGCCGCCAACTGGATGGCCGAGCTGTGGAAGGAAGCCGGCCTGCCCGACGGCGTCTTTAACGTCCTCCAGGGCGACAAGGTTGCCGTTGACACCCTGCTGACCCACCCGGACATCAAGGCCGTCTCGTTCGTGGGCTCCACGCCGATCGCCAAGTACGTCTATGAGACCGCCACCGCCAACGGCAAGCGCGTCCAGGCCCTCGGCGGCGCCAAGAACCACATGATCGTGCTGCCCGACGCCGATCTGGACCTTGCCGCCGACGCCGCCATCAACGCCGGCTTCGGTTCCGCCGGTGAGCGCTGCATGGCCATCTCCGCGCTGCTGGCCGTGGGCGACATCGCCGACGAGCTCGTGGCCAAGATCGCCGAGCGGGCCCGGGGGCTCCGGACCGGCGACGGCCTGCGCGGCTGCGACATGGGTCCGCTGGTCACCTCCCAGCACCGTGACAAGGTTGCCGGCTACGTCGACGCCGGTGAAGCGGCAGGTGCCACGCTCGTCGTCGACGGCCGCAACATCGCGCCCGACGCCGAGGGTGACGGCTTCTTCGTGGGCCCCACCCTGTTCGACCACGTCACCACCGACATGTCCATCTACCAGGACGAGATCTTCGGCCCGGTCCTCTCCGTCGTCCGGGTGGACAGCTATGACCAGGCGCTCGCCACCATCAACACCAACCCGTACGGCAACGGCACCGCCATCTTCACCAACGACGGCGGTGCGGCCCGCCGCTTCGAGAACGAGGTCGAGGTGGGCATGGTGGGCATCAACGTTCCCGTCCCGGTTCCGATGGCCTACTACTCCTTCGGTGGCTGGAAGAACTCGCTCTTTGGCGACACCCACGCGCACGGATCCGAAGGCGTCAGCTTCTTCACCCGCGGCAAGGCCGTCACCACGCGCTGGCTGGACCCGAGCCACGGCGGCATCAACCTCGGCTTCCCGCAGAACGCCTGATCCACGCCATCCGAACAGGAGACAGTGACATGACTTCCACGATTGAAAGCGGCACCCAGCCGCAGGCCGGCGTCCACACGGCCGCCGCCAAGCGGGCGTACCAGCTCGACCGCAAGCACGTCTTCCATTCCTGGTCCGCCCAGGACCTCCTGGATCCGATGGTCATCACGGCGGCCGAGGGATCGCACGTCTGGGACGGAGACGGCAACAAGTACCTCGATTTCTCCTCCCAGCTGGTCAACACGAACATCGGCCACCAGCACCCCGCCGTCGTTTCCGCCATCGCAGCCCAGGCCACCAAGCTCTGCACCATCGCGCCGAGCTACGTCAACGACGCCCGCTCGGAGGCCGCGCGCCTGATTGCCGAACGAACACCGGGTGAACTGGACAAGATCTTCTTCACCAACGGGGGCGCCGACGCCAACGAGCACGCCGTCCGCATGGCGCGGCTGCACACCGCCCGGCACAAGGTCCTCTCGGCCTACCGCTCCTACCATGGCGGGACGCAGTTGGCCGTCAACCTCACAGGCGACCCCCGCCGCTGGGCCAGCGACAACGGCAGCGCCGGAGCCGTCCGCTTCTTCCCCCCGTACCTTTACCGCACAGCCTTCCACTCCGCGACGCAGGAGGAGGAAAGCCAGCGGGCGCTCGAGCACCTGGAGCAGCTGATCAGTTTCGAGGGTCCGTCCACCATCGCGGCACTGATCCTGGAATCGATTCCCGGGACGGCCGGCATCTACATGCCACCCCCGGGATATCTGCAGGGCGTGCGTGAACTGTGCACCCGGCACGGCATCGTCCTCATCGCCGACGAGGTGATGGCGGGCTTCGGCCGGACCGGCAAGTGGTTCGCCGTCGAGCACTTCGGCGTCGTCCCGGACCTGCTGACCTTTGCCAAAGGCGTGAACTCCGGATACGTCCCGCTGGGGGGCGTGGCCATCAGCCCCGAGATCGCGGCAACCTTCGGACAACGGGTCTACCCGGGCGGACTGACCTACTCCGGCCATCCGCTCGCGACGGCGGCGGCCGTGGCCACGATCAACGCCATGGCGGATGAGCAGATCGTGGAACATGCTGCGTTCCTCGGCGAGAACGTGATCGGCCCGGCCCTTGCCGGCTTCGCCGAAAACCACATCTCGGTCGGCGAAGTGCGCGGCACGGGCGTCTTCTGGGCCATCGAACTGGTCAAGGACCGCGCAACGCGCGAACCGTTGGCTCCCTATGGAAGCTCCAGTCCGGAAATGAACCAGCTCGTGGCGGCCTGCAAGTCGCGCGGCCTCCTGCCGTTCGCCAACTTCAACCGCATCCATGTGGTCCCGCCCTGCAACACCAGCGTGCAGGACACAAAGTCCGGCCTCGCCATTCTCGACGAAGTCCTGGACATCGCGGACGGCTTCGCCGCCTGAGACCCTCCCTCGCCTTCCGCGTGAGGATGGCGGACGCTCCTTCAGATCGGGGGAAGAAGCGTCCACCATCCTCGGCCGGCAGTGCCCGGGATCAGCCCGCGGCGGTGAGGAACTCCTTCAGCAGCGGGCCCGAGGTGGTGGCGCCGAGGCCACCGTCCTCCACGAACACGGCCACAGCGAGGTCGCCGTGCACGGCCACGATCCAGGCGTGGGTCTTGGGCGGGTCGTCCTTGCCGAATTCGGCCGTGCCGGTCTTGGCGCCTACCGGTGCGCCGGGCACGGAGGCCAGGAAGCCGGCATGGCCGGACGTCACGACGGCGCGCATCATGTCCGCGAGCGAGGCCGCCTCCGCTGCTGTCACCGGTGTTCCGGAGGTCTTCGCGGGGGGCTCGGCGGACACCGTCGGCGTGGCCCCTGCCGCCGCCGGGGACGGTGCGGACGTGGCAGCCGGGTCGGCGCCGCCGGCATTCGGGTTCAGGACGAGCTGCGGGGAGACGGGGGCGCCCTTGGCGACCGAGCCGGCCATGACGGCGGCGGACAGCGGCGACAGGAGCACCTTGCCCTGGCCGATCATCGAGGCGGCATGCTCGGTGCCTTCGGCCTCGCCGGGGACGGAGCCCAGGAACGCCGCGGCCCCCAGCGCAGGGGCTTCGACGGCGACACCCAGTGATGTGGCGGCGCTTTCCAGCTGGGCCTGGCTCACGCCGTCCCGCGCGTTGATGAAGGCGGTGTTGCAGGAGTGGGCGAAGGCGTCCCGGAGTGTTACCGAGCCCAGCGAGGAAGCGGGATAGCCCTCGGCGTTCTTGAAGGTCCGGCCGTCCACGGTGAGCGTCGCGGGGCAATCAACCTTGGATTCCGGGGTCATTCCGTTGCGGATCATGGCCAGGGAGTCCACGATCTTGAAGATCGAGCCGGGGGCGTACTGGCCCAGCATTGCGGTGTTGTAGCCGTTGCTGCCGGGACCGGAGGCGGCCGCGAGGACGGCTCCGGTGGACGGGCGCAGTGCCACGATCGCCGATGCCGGCCCCACCTTGGCCAGGACGTCCTCGGCAAGCTGCTGAAGGTTCAAATCCAGGGTGGTCTGCAACGGCGTTCCCGGTTTCCCCTGGACTTGGAACAGGATCCGGCGCGGATCGGGGGACGCCGCTTTGAGTTCCTCGGCTGTGAGCCCTGCTTTCTGGGCCCGGATCACGGTCGAATCCGTGCCCCGCAACTGGGCATCGTACTGCTGTTGGAGGCCGCCCGTACCGATGGTGTCTCCGGGTTTCAGCGCTCCATCGGATTTTTCGATCTGCTCCGCGCTGGCAGCGGCGGCCGTGCCCAGCAGGGCACGCGCAAACGTGCGGGTGGGTGCCAGCGGCAGCGAGTCCGGGATGGCCCGGCCGCCGGGAATCGCGGCAATCTGCTCATCGGTGACGGTGCGGCCGTCCGCGCGCAGGGTGATGGCGGCAACGAACGCCTGGGGTCCGGATGCCTCCACCTGCTGCGCATAAGCGGCGGGGTCCACCCCCACGAGCTGGGCCATCCTGGTGGCCGCATCCGCGGCGTCGGCCGCGCCGAGCAGAGGCTTGTCGATGCCGACGTTCACCACCGGCCGGTAGCTCACCAGGGGGACGTCCCCGGCGCCGAGGATCGCAGCACGCTGCGGCGATTCGGCCGACATGCTGAGGATTTCTCCGTCAGCCAGTTCAGGCACCAGGGTTGCCGGATTCCACACCGTGGGCCACTTGTCGCCGGACTTCTTGAACTGGGCGAAGGTGGTGTACTTCCACTCTTCGGAGCCGATTTTCCAGCTGTAGTTGAGCGGGACGGTGGCCGTGCCGGAGTCGAGGGTCAGCTCGCCTGACTGCACAGCCGGTTTGGCAGGCTCCAGTGCCTTGAACACCGCGTTTAGTTGCTCATTGGCTGCGCCGGATTCCTTGCCGTCGAACGGGACGGAGCCGACGTCGAGCGCGGCAACGGCGGACGCCAGCTGTTTCGCGGCATCCTGCGCGCCGGCCCGGCCGTCGTCGCAGCCCACCAGGGAGGCGCCAAGAATGAGACCGATAAGGACAAGTGAAAGTTTACGTAAGTTCCCCACCGCGCCATTATGCCCCGAGCCCCGGACAATTCCCCTGTCACACGGCGTTTGCCGGGGTTATTGCGCTGCCCAGGGTCCGCCGACCCACGGAACCGGGACTAGCTAGAGCCGCGGGGCCGGCCTGAGCTTCTTGAGCCAGGACTCCGTCTGGGCAATATGCGCAGCTGCTGCGGTGGCGGCCATCGTCGGGTCACGGCTGGCTATCGCCTCCACGATCGCGCGGTGGCCAGCAGTGCTGCCTGCCCTCACAGCCGGGCCCTCCTCACCGTCGAAGATATGGAAGTGGCCGCCGCGGGACCGGAAGAGATTGACCAACGCCGCGAGTGTTGAATTGCCGCTCGCATGGCAGATTTCCTCATGGAACCGTGAGTCAAGATCGGAATACTCGGATGGACTATCCGTGGCCTCCATGCTGGCCACCAGCCCCTCCAGCTTGGCCAAAACCTCAGGCGTGGCATTCGCGGCCGCAGCGGCGGATGCGTGGGATTCCATCAGCCTGCGGATCTCAAGGAGTTCCAGCAAGCCGTCCAGCGGAAGCAAGTCCACCAGCAGGGCGAAATTTTGCAGGATGACCGTCGGTTCAAGCGAGGAGACATAGGTTCCCGATCCGTGCCGGGATTCCATCACGCCAAGGGCCGACATGGCCCGTACTGCTTCCCGCAGTGAACTGCGCGACACGCCAAGCTGGGCGGAAAGCTCCGCCTCGGGTGGGCACTTCTGCCCTGCCGCGAGCTCGCCCGAGGCAATCTTGCTCCTTAGGCCCTGCATCGCCGTCTCGACTGCACCCAATTCGTTGCCTCCTTCAAATCCCAGTGACACGCTACCGCACTCTCAGTGCGCCGATGCCAGTGGATCACGCTGTCATACTTTGATTAAAAGTCATCATATCTCTTTGCTGGAATCTCGGGCGTATCACCGGTTATTGGGGTACATTTCCTGAAGTCATCTCATGACTTATCAAGATTGTCTGTTGTCTTGGTGTTGGCTGTGATGTAACTTACAGACAATTCAGTCCACTCCCCGAACGAGAAGGTCACCAGTGTTCTCAACACCCCTGACGGCACCGCACCTGATGATGACCCCTGAGGGCCTGCCCTCGATGTCCGACTGGACCCTCACTCCGTCGAAGGTCCACCTCAACCACGGTTCCTACGGCTCCGTTCCGCGCGCCGCCCAGGACATGCAGCACCGACTCAAGGCGCGCATGGACGACAACCCCTGCCCCTGGTTCATGGGGCAGTTCGCCTTGGTGGCCACGGCCAGGGCAGAGATCGCAGACTTCCTCGGCGTCCGGGCCCTTGACCTTGCTCTCGTGCACAACGCCAGCGCGGGCGTCAGTACCGTCTACAACTCGCTGGCTTTTGCTCCCGGCGCGGAAATCGTGACCACCAACCACACCTACGGTGCCGTGCTGGAGGGTGCCCAGCGCGTTGCACGAAAGTGCGGGGGCCTAGTCCGCACCGCCGACATCCCGCTCGACGCCGATGCAGAGACCGTCTGCACCCTTGTCATGGCGGAGGTCACCAGCAGGACGGCTCTGATAGTGGTTGACCAGATCACCTCCGCCACGGCCCGAGCCTTCCCCGTCGAGGCGATCGCCAAGGCGGCTGCCGCCCACGGCGTGCCCGTCCTGGTGGACGGAGCCCACGCACCCGGCGTCCTGGAGTCCCCCGTGCCGGAGTTCGACGGGTTCTGGGTGGGAAACCTTCACAAGTTCGCATGCGCACCGAGGGGAACCGCGGCACTCGTGGCGCGCGGCGCTCTGGCTAACACCCTGGAACCCCTGATCGATTCGTGGGGCTTCCCGCACGCCTTTCCCGAGAATTTCGACCACGTCGGCACCCAGGACGTGACGTCGTGGATGGCGGCACGGACCGCATTCGATACCATCGAGGATCGTTACGGCTGGGCGAGGTTCCGCAGCTACGCCAGGGAGCTCGGCGACTACGGCCAGTCCCTGATTGAAGGGGCCTTTGCCGATGCCACCGGCGAAGACGCCACGGCCGACGTCGGCATGCCAGTTGGCCCGCTGCGCCTGGTCCGACTGCCGAAGGGTCTTGCCACCACGCATGAGGCCTCCCATGCCATCCGCGGCTACATTTCGGACCGGCTCGACATCGAAACAGCCATCACCACCTTTGGCGGCCACGGCTTCCTCAGAATCTCCGCCCATCTGTACAACTCGCCGCGGGACTACGAAATCTTCGCCGAAAAGGCCGTCCCGGAGCTGGTCCGGCTCGCTCGCACCAGCTAAGCACCACCGTCGCCGCCGCCCTGCCGGCCCGATGACCACGCACCCCAACAAGTCAGTCAATGGAGGAACCCCCGTGAAATCCAGATTCACCACGTCCGCCGCCGTAGGCCTCGCAGTCGTTCTTGCACTCGCCGGCTGTGGCAGCGCCGAACCGGCGGCCAATGGCCACGTCACGCTGAAGATGGTGGAAAGCCTCACCAACCCGACGCGGACGGACACCATCAAGAAGCTGGTTGCCGGATTCGAGAAGGAAAACCCGAACATCAAGGTGGAGCTGATCTCCCCGCCCACGGACCAGGCCGACCAGAAGATCCAGCAGATGCTCCAGTCGGGCAAGGGGATCGACGTCGTCGAGGCCCGCGACATCACGGTGGGGTCCTTCGGCGCCAACAAGTGGCTCTACGACATGACCGAGGACCTCAAGGGCTGGGACGGCTGGAACAACCTGACGGAGAACGCCGTCAACTATTCCAAGCAGGACGGAAAGACGTACTACATTCCCTACGGCTTCTACGGCCTGTCGCTGTTCTACCGCACGGATACGGTCAAGGACGCCGGCTTCTCCGGTCCGCCGGCCAGCTGGTCCGACATGCTCAAGCAGGCCACCGCGCTCAACAAGCCCGCGGAGAACAAGTTTGGCTACGCATTCCGCGGCGGCGCCAACGCCAACTCCAACGCCGTCGCCATCATCGAGGCCCATGTGGCCGATGAGATCGACAAAGAGAACGCCTTCAAGCTGGCCAGCGGCAAGACCATCTTCTCCTCGCCCAAGGCCCAGGAGGCCATGGATCTCTACATCGACGTGTTCAAGAAGGGCTCCCCGCCCTCC
Source organism: Arthrobacter sp. UYCu723 (assembly GCF_054059215.1). NCBI lineage: Bacteria > Bacillati > Actinomycetota > Actinomycetes > Micrococcales > Micrococcaceae > Arthrobacter > Arthrobacter sp. UYCu723. Next base: position 1,766,387 of record NZ_JBSSBW010000001.1, on the reverse strand, counting down.
TCCGTGGCCTGGGGCTACCCCGAAATGGTGCAGGGCTTCACCAACGGGTCGACGTCGTTCCTGCTGCAGGATCCCGAGGTCATCGCCACCGTCCGTGAGTCCAAGTCCATCACCGCCGACCAGTGGAACGTGGCACCGTTGCTGGTCGGCCCAACGGGCAAGGCCATCCAGCCCGTCGCCTCCGCCGGCTGGGGTATTGCAGCCAGCTCCAAGGCCAAGCCCGAGGCAGTGAAACTCATCAAGTACCTCTCCCAGGGCGACGCGGCCACCACCTTCGACAAGGAGAACAGCCTGGTGCCGATCCTGAAGTCCGCCGCGAAGGACAGCTTCTACAGCACCGGCCCCTGGGCCGCCTACGTCACCATGACGGATAACCCGCAGACGTACATCTCCGCCGTCCAGCCGCGCGGCGTGTCCTGGTGGACCGAGTGGATCAAGAAGTCCGACGGCGAACTCCAGCGCGTCCTGACCGGGCAGATGACCACCAGAGAGCTGCTCGCCAGCTGGGACACGTACTGGTCCCAAAAGATGGCAGGCTAGCCAACAGTGGCTCTCGACACCGAGCGCGCGGTGGTGCGTCCCTCCGTACGGAGGGACGCACCGTCCGGGTCGCGCAACAGGAATGAGTCCAAGAAGCGCTTCAATTCCAGGACAGCCCTCACCCTGCTGGCCTTCCTGGCACCGGCGGCGGTGTTCGTCGGCATCTTCACCTACTATCCGATGATCGCCGGCAGCCAGATGGCGTTCCGCAACTGGAATCTGAACGACCTCTCCGACACCTCGTGGGTCGGGTTTGGCAACTTCAAGTCTCTGCTGGATGCACCGGAATTCTGGGGCATCGTCCGCAACACCGTGGTGTGGGTTGTTGGTTCCATCGTCCCTCAGGTGGTCATCGGCTTTGCCGTGGCGCTGTTCCTGAAGCGGCGGTTCAGGATGCGCGGGGCCTACCAGGCCATGATCTTCTTCCCCTGGGCCGTGTCCGGCTTCCTGATCGGCATGCTCTTCCGCTGGATGTTCAACGCCGAGTTTGGCGTGGTCAACGATCTGCTCATGAAGGCCGGGCTGATCGGCTCGCCCATCCCGTGGCTCGCTCAACCCGGCTTCGCCATGACCGCCATCATCATCGCCAACATCTGGTACGGCGTCACCTTCTTCGCCATCATGATCCTCGCGGCCCTGCAGTCCGTCTCGGAGGAGATGTACGAGGCCGCGGCGCTGGATGGTGCCGGCAAGGTGCGGACGTTTTTCCACATCACGCTGCCCAGCATTGCCACCACCTTGGCCTTGACCATCCTGCTGCGGGTGATTTGGATCTTTAACTTCCCGGACATCATCTTCGCCATGACCGGCGGCGGTCCGGCCGACCAGACGCACATCATCACCACCTACATGATCAAAATTACGCAGGAGGGCGACTACGGCAAGGCCTCGGCACTGGGCCTGATCGTCGTCGTCACCCTCATGCTTTTCGCCGCCTTCTACCTCATGGCGGTCCGCCTTCGAAAGGGAGACAAATGATCAACCGACAGAGTCTCGCTGGGCGGGTCGCGAAGATCGTCTTTCTGGGGCTGTGCCTCGTCGCCACGGTCTTTCCGCTGTACTGGATCATCATCACCTCCTTGAAGGAACCGGGCGCCATCTACGCACTGCCCCTGGACTACTGGCCGCGGAAGCTGTCCCTGGAAAACTACATCGGGCTTTTCACGAAGTCGGACTTCGGCCAGTACATGGTCAACAGCCTGGTCGTGGCCCTGGTGGCATCGTCCGTGGCCACCCTGATCTCGCTGCTCTCGGCCTATGTCCTGGCCCGGTTCCAGTTCGCCGGACGCGGCGCGGTGCTGGGGGCCTTCCTCATCACCCAGATGATTCCGGGATTCATTGCCCTGGGGCCGCTGTACCTCATGATGAGCAACTTTGGGCTGGTGGATTCCAAGACCGGGCTGATCCTGATCTACATTGCGATCTGCATCCCGTTTTGCACCATCATGCTGCGCGGATTCTTCGAAAACGTCCCCGATGCACTTGAGGAAGCCGCCATGATCGATGGCTGTTCCCGGCTGGGTGCGCTCTTCAGGGTCCTGGTTCCGGTCATGCTGCCGGGCGTGGCCGCAAGCTTCATCTTCAATTTTGTGAACTGCTGGAATGAGCTGTTCCTGTCGGTGACATTGATGAACAGCGATTCCAACAAGACAATTCCGACGGCGCTGGCAGGGTTTATCTCAAGTTTCAACATTGATTGGGGATCGATGTCTGCAGCCGCGGTTTTGACGGTTGTGCCGACGCTGGCCATCTTTGCCTTTGCCAGCAAGTTCATCGTCCAGGGGCTGACTGCCGGCTCCGTCAAGGGCTGAGCCCGGGGAACAGAGAAATGCTCCGGTTGTGTCGCGCTTAGCTAGAAGCGCCTGATGATCCTGCGCTGGGTGGCCACCGCGATCGCGGCGGTGCGGTTGTCCACGCCGAGCTTGCCGTAGATGTGCACCAGGTGCGTCTTGACCGTCGCTTCAGAAATGAACAGCTGCTTGGCGATGCCCCTGTTGCCCAGGCCGGTGGCGAGCAGTTCGAGGAGCTGGATTTCGCGGCCGGACAGGGCCGGTGCCGGGTTCCGGATCCGGCCCATCAGCCGGGCTGCGACCTCGGGGGCCAGCGCCGTCTGCCCTGCTGCCGCCGAGAGCACGGCCTGGCGGATCTGCTCCGGCGGCGCGTCCTTGAGCATGTACCCGCTGGCGCCGGCCTCGACTGCCGCCAGGATGTCGGCGTCGGAGTCATAGGTGGTGAGGATGAGCACCGGCGGCGCCGGCTGCCCCGCCTCGCCCGCCTTGATCCTGCCGGTCGCCGTGACGCCATCGATCCCCGCGCCCATCTGCAGGTCCATGAGCACGACGTCCACCGGCTCACCCAGGGTGTTGAGCCGGGCCAGCGCCGCCAGCGCGGCACCCCCGTCGGAAGCTTCGGCGGCGACCGTGATGCCGTCGAAATCGCCCAGCATGGCTCTCAGCCCGGCCCGGACCACCGGGTGGTCGTCAACGAGCAGCACCCGGATGTCGCTCACGGCTGTTCCTTGTCCGCGTGTTCCTGGGCCGGTTGTTCCTTGTCCGCGTTCGCGCCGGTTGCGAGGGGGAGCCTGATGGCCACCACGGTCCCTTCGCCCGGTGTGGACTCGATGTCCAGGCTGCCGGACAGCGCGGCCACCCGTTCGCGCAGGGATCTCAGCCCGTAGCCGGAGCCGTCAGGGCGCCCGGCCGGGTCGCCCGGAGCGGCCGGATCGAAACCGACGCCGTCGTCGTAGACGTCCATCGCGACTTCGCTGCCCAGGAAGGACAGGGTCACGACGGCGGTGCCCGCCTTCGCATGGACCCACACGTTCGCGAGACTGGCCTGCGCAGCGCGGAGCAGGGTGGTCTGGTACGGGCTGGGGAGTTGCACGGGAGTCCCTTCCAGGTCGAAGCGGCAGCGGATCCCGGTTCCGCGGGCGGCGGCCTCGGTTTCGGTTTTTTCGCAGAGCCGGCGCAGGCTGTTCACGAGCGAGTTCTCCGCCAGGGCGGGGGACTGCAGCCCCCGGACGAAGTTGCGGGCCTCGGCCAGGTTGGCCGATGCGGTCTCCTGGACGGTGCGGAGCCGGTCCCGGACGGTGGCTGTGTCGCCGTTCTCGAGGGCTTTCTCGGCCGCGCGGCCCATCAGCAGAATGCTGGAGAAACCCTGGGCGAGCGTGTCGTGGATTTCGCGGGCCAGCCGGGAGCGCTCGGCGAGGGTTCCGGCGTCGTGCTGGCTCCGGGCGAGTTCGGCGCGGGTACGGCGCAGCTCTTCGGCGGCCAGCCGCTGGTTTTCGGCCTCCTGGTACAGCGCCCGGTAGGCGAGTCCCGTGACCACGGCAAACGCCGCTCCGAACACCGGCCCCAGCACCATCGGCAGCTCGAGTGCGTTCCCTTCCGGTCCCCGGTTGTGGAACCACAGCGCAGCGACCAGCAGGCCCGTGCTGAGGGCGATGGCCGGCAGCGCGAGCCGCCGCGGCAGAATGTGCAGCTGCAGGAAGAAGAGCGGGAACGCCAGCCAGACGAAGTCGGCGCTGGCCCAGATCAGGAGCAGCCAAAGGAGGGACACGGCGCCTAGCCACCACACGGCATACGGCTTCGGATCGAAGCGGGACGGGTCGGCGGAGCGGCGTTTCTCCAGCACCGTCCCGAGCAGGTAGACGGCGGCGAGGACCAGGGCGAGGCCCAGTGCGAGCCAGCCCGGCCCCCGCAGACCCGCGGCCAGCAGCCGGACCAGCGCCACGAAGAGCAACACGGCGAAGCCGACGTGGAGGCTCACCCGCAGGATCCGCAGAATCACGGCGGCCCCGGTGGACTCCGCATCCGCGCCCGTAAGTTTGCCGTCCATAGATTCAGCGTAGTGCCGGGCCGGGCCGATTCCGGCTGGAACCGGGGCCGCGCAGCCAGGATCACCCTTTTGGTTGATGCTGCCTGACAATTGGCGGCTAGGGGCGGAGCCCGGGGACGGGCAGGCCGAATATTTCCTTCAGGGCATATCTTGCGGCGTGGAACCCCGGCATGCCGGTCACTCCGGGGCCCGGAGGGGTCGAGGAGGAACAGAGGTACACCCCACGGAGCGGGGTCCGCCACGGCACGGGACCCAGCACCGGACGCCGCACCAGGCCCCGGAGGTCCATCAGGCCGGCGCCGAAGTCGCCGCCGACGTAGTTCTCGTTGTACGCCGCCAGCCCGGCCGCAGTGGTCACCCGGTATTGGACCACCACGTCCCGGAATCCCGGGGCGAAGCGCTCCAGTTGGGCAATCACGGCCTCGCCCATGTCCACGTGGGAGCCGGCGGGAACATGGCAATAGCTCCACAGGACGTGCCGGCCCTCCGGTGCGCGTCCCGCGTCGAAGCGTGACGGCTGGGAGACCAGTACGTAGGGCTGCTCGGGATGCCGTCCCGCTGCGACGAGGTTCTCTGCCTCGGCCATTTGGGCCCGAGTGCCGCCCACGTGCACCGTACCGGCGTCGGCGAGCCCCGGGGCGGCCCAGGGCACCGGGCCGGAGAGGATGAAGTCGACCTTGCAGGCCCCGTTCCCGAACCGGAACGACTCGAGGGCGCGCCGGTACCTGTCGGGGAGCCTTCCATCCGCCAGCCGGATCAACCCGGGAGGCGCCACGTCCAGCAGGGTGGCCCGCACCGGAGGAAGGTCCGCCAGGGAGCCGATCCGCGCCTCCGTTTCCACAACTCCGCCGTGGGCCTCGAGGTCCGCCATCATGGCCTGGGCGATCGCCGCTGATCCGCCGAGCGGAACCGGCCAGCCGTCGGCATGCGCCAAAGCCCCCAGCAGGAGTCCCGCGCCCGCCGCGGCCAGGGCGGGCAGCGGTGAGACGGCGTGGGCCGCGACCCCGGTCAACAGGGCGGGCGCCAGCTCTTCCCGGAACCTGGCGCCCCACAGCCGGGAGCCTTGTTCCAGCGTGCGGAGGCCGAACAGTCCGGCAGCGACGGGGTCCCGCGGCACCCGCAGCAGCTGGTTCAGGGTGAGATCCGCTATGCCCTCCACCCGGTCCACGAGCGGGGACATCAGGCGGCGGAATGCTGCGCCGTCCCGCCCCAGCCCGGCGGCGGTCCGTTCGAGCGAGCGGTACGCCAAGGCCGCCCGGCCGCCGTCGAGCGGTGAACCGTACGAAACCTCCGGCATCTCAAGACGGATCCGCCGGGACAGCCCGAACTCGCGGAAGAAGGGGGAAGCCAGGGCCATCGGGTGCACCGCCGAACAGATGTCATGGAAGTGGCCCGGTTCCATCAGTTCGGCGGTGCGCAGGCCGCCACCTGGGGTGGGGGCCGCCTCGTAGACATGGACCTTGAGCCCGGCCCGGGCCAGCGTCACTGCGGCGGCGAGTCCGTTGGGGCCGGAGCCGACGACGGCGACGTCAGGCATCTGCCGCGGCTTTCCGCCAGGGCAGCAGGGACGCCGACGGCCGGGCCGGGTCAAGCCGCAGCCAGTCCGGGGCGTGTTCGAAGGGTCCGCCGTGCGGGTCGTCCATGTCGTGGCGCCGGATGACGTCATAGCCGGGGTCCCAAATATCCCAGGCCACCCGTGCCATCAGGTACGCAGTGGCCAGCATGTGGAACACGACGGCCAGGACGTAGTAGGGCATGTCGATGTTGTGTTGGGCCACTCCGCCGCTCGTCACCTGCCCAAGATACATCCAGATGGCGGCCCAGTGCAGGCCCTCGATGGTCTGCCAGATCAGGAAGTCCCGCCAGCGGGGCCGGGCGAGGGCCAGCAGCGGAATGAGCCACAGTACGAACTGGGGCGAGTAGACCTTGTTGGTCAGGATGAAGGCTGCCACGATCAGGAAGGCGAGCTGCGCGAGTCTGGGCCGCCGCGGTGCGGCCAGGGCGAGTGCCGCGATCAGGGCGCAGGCCAGGACGAAGAGGTTCAGGGCCAGGGTGTTGATGGTGTCGGCCTGCAGGGGTATCCAGCCGAGGCGTCCGGCCACGAGGTTATAGGCAAACCATGGCGAGCTGTACCCGGCGGGCCGATCCTGGGTGAACTGGTAGAAGTACTTCCAGCCGTCCGGGTTGAGGGCGGCCACCGGCAGGTTGACGGCCAGCCAGGCCGCGGCGCCGGATCCGGCAGTGACCAGCAGCGGCCGGAAGCGGCCCGTGCGGAGGGCAAGCAGCAGAATGGCACCGAGGATCAGTAGAGGGTAGAGCTTGGTGGCCGTGCCGAGGCCAATGAAGATCCCCGCGAGCACCAGCTTGTTCCGCGAGAAGAAGTACATGCCCAGGGCCAGCAGAGCGACCGCCCACATGTCCCAGTTAATGGTTCCGGCCAGGACAATGCCGGGGGCGACCGCCACCATGGCGGCGTCCCAGGGGCGCCGTCGGGTCATCCGGGCCGTGGCCAGCACCGTCACGATCCATACGGCGGCGATCAGGGCGGCATTGACGTCGAAGTAGGCCAGAATGCGGTCGCTGCTGACGCCCTCGCCAGGCACCAGGAGTGCGGTGACGCCGGCGATCAGTCCCATCAGCACGGGGTACTCGAAGAATGTTTCCCTGGTCACGAACGGGAAAGCACCCTCGCCAAGGCCGCGGTTCCTGAATAGTTCGGGGAAGTCCGAGTAGCACGTGGCATAGAACTGCCCCGGCGTTTCCCAGCCGTTGCCGCGGCAGTAGGACTTGAGGAGAATCCCCGCCAAGGCTGCCAGCACGGTGAGCATGATGAGAACGCGTTCCACGGTAAAGAATCCGGGGGAGACGACCCCAGGGGCCGCACGGTGGCCCATGGGGCCCCCAATGAGCTCCGTGAAGTTCCTCAGCAACGGGTCGCTGCGGCTCGGGATGACCAGTCGGACCCGCTTGCGGTGCTCCGGCGGCTTTGTCTCCTGCATGCCCTTGAGCTTACCGGGGCAGCTGGTGCCCAAGCAGTCTCTGCCAATCCGGGGACGGGCGGGGGACCGAAGGTCTCTGGCGTCAGCGGAGGAGGCCAATCTGGTGCAGGGCGATGAATACGTCGTCACGCTTCTGGTCGAGGAGTGCTTCGTTGAACAGCGTCGTGTGCCTCGGTGCCGGCTTCCGGATGAAGAGCAGGACGGCCCGGAGTTTGTGCATCATGGTGGTCACCTCCCTTCCATGCCTGGGTTGCGGCGGTCAGTGCTGCGGGGCCGGACAGGTGTGCTGGCGATAGTCACGGTGAACCTTTCGTGTGTTTGCCGTGGAGATGGAAAGAAATTTGGCACGTCAATTAAGGCCCCGGTAAATTGGGGATGAAAAGGCCTCATAACGCATGGAAATGCCCGGGGCAATTGTTTGATTTCGCAAAGCGACGAATGGCCCCCTGAACGCAAGAGCGCCACAGCCCCCAACAGGAAGCTCGGTTCCGAACTATGGGGATGCTGCGCAACCGCGTGGTTCCGCCTGGTCAGCCGGCTATCAGAGGGCTTCCGAGGAACGGGAGTCCTCTGTCTCCGCTGGGTGCTAGGTCAGGGACACTAGGCCGCGAGCGGAGGGGTCAGGAGACAGTCAGGCCGAAATTCGGGCGCAGATCAGCACTGGAGGCCGGGGTGGCGGTGACGGAATACATCCATCCGCTAGTCAAAGTAATCATTTTCCCAACCTCCTTTTCTGTCCTGCCGTGGCTCCGGCTGAATGGCCGGGCGACGCGCGCCGTGACCCCGGCAAATCGCCCTGGGGTCAAAATAAAAATACACCATGAATGCAGCAGTTGACCACTGAATTCATAAACTTTCCTGAAGTTCTTTTCTAAAACGTATCTATAGGCCCCAACGGACCACTGCGGGTGTCTTCTTATCCCAGCCCAGGGTGCAGACTTTCGCCGTGCCCAGCACGAAGTGCCGCCCTTCGCGGGGATCGAGTCCAAGCCACCGGGCCGTCAGTATCCGGGAGAAGTGGCCGTGGGCCACGATCAGCACATTGTCCAGGCCGGATTCCAGCACCCGCGCCACAATCTTGTCCGCCCGGGCTGCCACGTCGTCGAGTGATTCACCGTTCGGTACGCCGTGGGTCCAGATCAAGTACTCCGGGTTGTCCTTGCGGATGAGGTCAGAGCTGATGCCTTCGTACTCGCCGTAGTCCCACTCGACGGCGAGCGGCTCCAGCTGGGCGTTCGGGTAGCCCGCCAGTTCCGCCGTCCGGCGCGCCCGCCGGAGCGGCGAGGTCAGCACGAGGTCAAAGTCGACGGCGTCGAGCACCTTGCGCGCCTCGACCGCCTGCTGCTCGCCTTCCACGGTGAGGGGAAGGTCCGTGAGGCCCGTGTACTGCCCGCTCTTTGACCACTCGGTTTCGCCGTGCCGCAGGATCCACAGCTGCGGACGGGGGCCGTTGGTAGGTGCAATCACTTAGGACTCCTCAGTAGTGGACAGTTCGACGGCGGATCCGGTTCCGGCCTCTTCTGGAGCAGACTCCGGCTGCGCAGCCCACCACACGCGCAGTTTGGCCTCGGCGACTTCGGCATCCAGCGGGCCGTATTCCATCCGTTCTTCGAGCAGGTACTTGTAGGCGCGGCCCACGACGGGGCCCGGCTTGAGCCCCAGCAGCGCCATGATCTGTCCGCCGTCCAAGTCGGGGCGGACCGCCTCAAGGGATTCCTGCTCCCGCAGGGCTGCAATCCTGGCTTCCAGGTCGTCATAAGCGAAGGATAGCCGCTCCGCCTTGCGCTGGTTGCGGGTTGTCACGTCGGAGCGGGTGAGCCGGTGCAGCCGCTCCAGGAGCGGCCCCGCGTCGGTGACGTAGCGGCGGACGGCGGAGTCGCTCCAGCCGGCGTCGCCGTAGCCATAGAACCGCATGTGCAGCTCCACGAGGCGTGCCGCCGCCTTGATCGTGTCGTTGTCGAAGCGGAGCGCCTTCATGCGTTTTGACGTCAGCTTGGAGCCCACCATGTCGTGGTGCCGGAAGCTCACTGCGCCGCCAGGCTCGAAGCGGCGCGTGGCCGGCTTTCCGACGTCGTGCATCAGGGCAGCGAACCGCAGCACAAAATCGGGGCCGGGAACGGGGCCGTCGGCACCTGTCTCCAGCGCGGCAGCCTGCTCCAGGACCTGGAGCGAATGCTGGTAGACGTCCTTGTGACGGTGGTGCTCATCCGACTCCAGGCGGAGGGCCGAGACCTCCGGTAATACGAACTCAGCCAGCCCGGTGTCGACCAGCAGATCAATCCCGGCCCGGGGATGGGCGGCGCAAATGAGCTTGACCAGTTCCTCCCGCACGCGTTCGGCGGAGATCATGGTGATCCGTTCGGCCATCCGGGTCATGGCCGCGCGGACGTCCTCGTGGACCGTCACGCCCAGCTGGGCTGCGAACCGGGCGGCGCGCATCATGCGCAGCGGGTCGTCGGAGAACGAGGTTTCCGGGGTTCCCGGAGTGGTGAGGACTGAGGCATGAAGATCACGGACGCCCCCGAACGGGTCGACCAGCTCCAGCGCCGGCAAGCGCAGGGCCATGGCGTTGATCGTGAAGTCCCGGCGCAGCAAGTCGTCGGTCAGTGAATGCCCGAAGGCCACCATCGGCTTGCGTGAGTCGGGATCGTAGGCTTCGGCGCGGTAGGTGGTGATCTCAATCTGGAAACCGGCCTTGCGCATCCCGATGGTGCCGAACGCCCGCCCGATCTCCCAGAAGTTATCTGCCCACTTCTTGATCAATGCGACGGTCTGGTCCGGGGTGGCGTCCGTGGTGAAGTCCAGATCGGGTGAGACGCGGCCCAGGAACAGATCACGCACCGGCCCGCCCACGAGGGATAGTTCGTGGCCGGCGTCGACGAACCGCTGTCCAAGCTCCAGAACCACCGGGTCCACCTGGAAATCAACAGTGTGCGTGTCAGTCTTGTGATGTGCGTGCGCCATAGTTTCTTAAGCATAGTTTCTCAAGCCCGCTGGAAAACCGCGCCGGCACCACATCGAAACTGTCCCGAGGTCCCGCGCTTAACGGTAATCCCCTGGGCGGGGCGGCAATCTACTTTCCCGGCCGTCCACTTTCCCGTCATGTTGAGGTCATCAACAGCGGACAAGAGTCGTTAGAGTGGACTTCATGGCCCATCCCGTACCTAGCGCTCCCGGCAGGAGGACAAACGCACCGTTGCCATCGGCAATCGGTGCCAATGTCGCGCCTGTCCAGCACTCGGGACACGCCTCCCTGCCTACCGTGGAGGAAATCTCCGCCGGTGGCGTCGTCGTGGACACGTCCGACGCCGAACTGCGGGTTGCGATCATCGCGCGCCTCAACCGGGGCGGCCGGCTGGAATGGTGCCTGCCGAAGGGCCACCCGGAAGGCCAGGAAAGCAATGAGGAAGCCGCCGTGCGGGAGATCGCGGAGGAGACCGGGATCGAGGGCAAGATCCTCGCACCGCTGGGAAGCATCGACTACTGGTTTACCGTCAGCGGGCACCGGGTCCACAAGACCGTCCACCACTACCTCTTGCAGGCCACGGGCGGGGAGCTCACGATCGAAAACGATCCGGACAAGGAAGCCGTGGACGTCGCCTGGGTTCCCATCCAGGAGCTGGCACGCAAGCTCTCCTTCCCGAACGAGCGCCGCATCGCGGATCTCGCCAAGGAAGTCCTCCCGGAACACCGCTGAGGGCGCGCGGAAGAGGCTGGGATCGGGCTCGGATAGCGCACAAAGCCATGCCCGGGTGAGACGATGAAGACGATGTCATCAGCCGAACCCACTCCCTCGCCCTCCGGCCCCACCGATTCTAAAGCTGTCCAGCCCGGAGAGGCCCGTTCCAGCGCCATCATGGCCGCGGGAACCCTCGTCTCGCGATTCCTGGGGTTCGGCAAGACCTGGCTGCTGGGCGCCGCGCTTGGTCTTGGCTCCACCGTCAACGACACCTTCATCAATGCCAACAACCTGCCGAACCTGATCTTCCTGCTGGTGGCAGGCGGCGTCTTCAATGCGGTCCTGGTTCCCCAGATCATCAAGGCCAGCAGGGCGCCGGACCGGGGAGCGGACTACATCAGCCGGCTTCTGACCCTCGCCGTCCTGGTGCTGCTCACACTCACCCTCCTGGTGACCCTCCTGGCGCCCTGGGTCATTGAACTGACCACGCAGGGTTACTCCCCGGAGCAGAAGTCGCTGGCCGTAACGTTCGCATTCTGGTGCCTTCCGCAGATCTTCTTCTACGGCCTGTACGCCCTGCTGACCCAGATCCTCAACGCCAACGGCGCGTTCGGTCCCGCCATGTGGGCTCCGATCCTGAACAATATCGTGGCGATCGCCGGACTCGGCATGTTCATCGGCATCATGGGCGCCAATGTGACAAACCCACACACCCTCGACAACTGGGGCTCTTTCCAAACCTTCCTGGTGGCCGGGTTCTCCACGATCGGCGTGATCGCGCAGACGGCCATCCTGATGATTCCGGTGTTCCGGCTCCGGCTCGGCCTGCGGCCGCGCTTCGGCTGGCGCGGAGTGGGACTGGGCCAGGCGGCACGCCTCAGCGTCTGGACGCTGGCGACTGCCGGCGTCGGGCAGCTCGCCTTCCTGTACGTCATGCGCATCGCCACTATCCCTGGCGCCGAACGCCTGCGCCTGGAACACGCCGGTGACCCCGCAGCGGACACGCTGCCGGGTAACGCCGTGCTCGAGGTGGCCAGCCAGCTGTACCTGCTGCCGCACTCGATCATTGCGCTTTCCCTGGCCACCGTCCTGTTCAACCGGATGACCCGGGCGTCCCAGGACAGGAACCACAGCGAACTGCGGAATGCGCTTTCGCACGGTCTGAGGACCATGGCCGTGGCCACGGTTTTCGGGGCACTGGCACTGTTCGCCCTCGCCGGCCCGCTGGGCATGTTCTTCTCCGGCGGCGAACAACAAGACGGCGTCATGCTGGCCCAGACGCTCACGATCCTGGCGCTGAGCACGCCGTTCATGAGTGCCAACTTCATGATGTCCCGGGTCTTCTACGCCAGCGAGGACGCCCGGACGCCGTTCTTCATCCAGCTGGTGCTCGCGCTCGTCAACGTGGTCGCCGCCTTCCTGATCCAGTTCCTGCCGTTCGACCAGATCATCTTCGCCATCGCCATGCTCTACACCGGCGGCAACATTCTGTCCGTCATTGTCAGTGCAGTCTTCCTGCGCCGGCTCCTGGGCCATCTGGACGGTCCGCGGATCGCGAACTCTTACATCCGCATGGGCTACGCGGCCTTGGGTTCGGCCCTCACCGCGGCCGTGGCGCTGTGGCTGCTGGGCAGCTACAGCCCGGACGGTTTCGCATGGAGCAGCCGCCCCGCCGCGCTGGTGACGATCGTCGTCGTCGGTCCCATCATGCTGGCCGTTTACCTCTTCCTGCTGAAGCTCTTCCGCGTGACCGAGCTTCGGGATCTGCTGCAGCCGCTGCTCGGCCGGCTCCGCCGGGGGCCAAACCCTGAGCCGGACGTCTCCGAGCGCCGTGACACCGGCGTGGGGGGCGGGGCTGCGGAGGGTTCGGGACCCGCGCGCCCCCGGCCGGAACGCGCCACCGTGTCGGTGGACACGGGCCTGATTCCCAGGATTTCGGGTGAATTCGACGCCGCGTCCTTCCGTGCCGGACCCGATATCCGGGAACCCGAGGAACGACGCGGCTGGCCCGCCGGACCGGAAGGCGGCTACCTGCCCGCCGAAGAGCTGCCCAGTTCGGCCGAGGGCGGCCTTGGCCGGGGCGACGTCCCGCTGCCCGGCCGCCGGACGTACCAGGGCCCGCCCGGCCACAATCCGTATTTCCCCTTCGGGCGCAAGAAGAAAAAATAAGGTCGGGACGGTGTCACAGCGCCGTGCTCCGCGGCGTGGACACGCGATCGGCTAGGATCGAAGACTAACAAGGGGAGTTGCAGACCAGGGGTCAACCGGCTTTACCGGGGGACTTGCGGTCACTGATGAAGTGGTCAGGCCGGCAGTTCCCGGACAGTCTAGGAGGAGCCCGTGTCCCACCCGATCGATGTCGGATCAGTACTCGGTGGCCGCTACAAGGTCACCGCCACCGTGCTGGCCTCGCATGACCAGGATCTGGTGCTGGACGGTGTCGACCAGGTGCTGAATCGTGCCGTGAGCATCCTTGTAGCCGGCCCGGACAACGCCGACCAGGTGGCCCGGAGCGCCCGCGAAGTGGCCACAGGTGAGCGGCCCGGCCACGTTCAGATCCTCGATTTGGGCGTCAGCGCGCACACGACGTACTTGATCACCAGTCACACCTCTGCGGCCGATTTGCTGGATCTTGTGGTCTCCTCCAACCCTCCCTACGTCGAACCGTTCTTCACGGACACGCTGGGCAGTGAGATCTTTGGACAGGCCCGCTCCCAGGAACCCGAAACGTACGACGGACTCTACGACGACGAGGAAGTAGACGCCGGGTACATCGACTACGGACAAAAGCAGCCGCCGGCTGCCGCTGAACCGGTGTCCGCGCCGGTTCGGGCCCCCCGCGGGCCGTCGCTGCCGGTGTCGGGCCCGGCCGCCGGTCCAGCCCCCGCCGCCGCTGCCGGGATGGCGGCGGGCGCTGCCGCCGGTGCCCCGCCGTCCCCGAAGACCGCGCCGCAGGAGGCGACCCCGCACACGACGGCACCCCAGCCCGTTCAGGAGGCGGGCGCCGCTCCGCCGACCACAATGCAGCCGGGCGTACCGGCCGGTCAAACTGACTCAACGCCGGCGTGTCCTGCCGAGCATCCCAAGGTGTCCCTGTGGTCGGAGGACGATTACGGCTACGCCGGTCCGGCTGAACAAGATCACGCCTCCCAGCAGGTTCACCCCGCCGCCGCTGCGACTGCTGCCGGGGCCGGCCAGCTTCCACCGGAGAAGGACCGCACTCCGCGCACTTTTCCCGTCGCGGCGCGGAACACCGACGCCGAGCCTGATGAGGACTACTACGCAGAGGATGAAGGGCCGCGTCGCGAACCCCGTTCCATGCGCTGGCTCGTAGGTGGCCTGCTGGCCGCCGTCCTGGTGGTCGGACTGATCTTTGCCGTGACAAACCTTGGAAGCCTCTTTAAGAGCAGCCCGCCGCCCGCCGCGGGTGGCAGCTCCTCGGCGAGCACTCCGGCCGCAAGTTCCGGAAAGCCTTCGTCGAGCACCAGTTCTGCGCCCGCGGGCGGGACGCCGGCAATCGAAGGCGTCACCCGGATCGGCAACTTCGACTTCGCAGGAACGTACGATGCGGATCTGTCCAAGACCTTTGACGGAAATGGCGCCAGCTTCTGGTCCGACATGGAGTTCGCCACGGACGACTGGGGCGGTCTTGCCAGTGAGGTCCCGCTGGCAGTCAAGCTCAAGGGGCCGTCCGAGGTTTCCTCGGTAACATTGAGCCAATTGGGAGCCTCCGGCGGAAACATTAGCGTGTTCACCAACGACCGCCCTTCCTTGGACGGAGCCAAGCAGGTCGGCAGTAACAGCTTCACGTCGCCGGACCTCACCATCCGCCTGCAGGAGCCAGTCACCGCACAGTATGTGATCGTGTCCATCAAGACGCTTCCCAAGCTGGCGGCACCCAAGACCCGCTACGGTTTTGGTCTGCGCCTGGCCGAGATCAAGGTCCAGTAGCTCAGCCCGTAATCCGGCCGGCACGCCACCTGGCCTTCACTACCGGGACGGTACCCTGAATGGTGGCGACCTGCTGTGATGCCCGGTTCCATCGGAATATTCAGCACCAAGTAGTAGTTGTGCCATGTGGCCGGCCACCCAGGCGGGCGCATCGACAAAGGAAGAGGTTCACCGTTCAGTGAGCAACGCAGAAAACACCGCGTCCGAAGTACGTGATGTCATCATCGTCGGCTCGGGACCCGCGGGCTACACCGCCGCGGTGTACACGGCGCGCGCCAACCTCAAGCCGCTGATGCTGGCAGGTTCGGTGACCGCCGGCGGCGAACTCATGAACACGACCGACGTAGAGAACTACCCGGGATTCCCCGACGGCATCATGGGCCCGGACCTGATGGAAAACTTCGAGAAACAGGCTGCCCGATTCGGCACGGAAATCCAGTTCGAAGACGTCACCAAACTGGACCTCGACGGCGACATCAAGACCGTGACCATCGGAACGGGGGAGACCTTCCAGTCCCGGTCCATCATCCTTTCCACTGGTTCTGCCTACCGCGAGCTGGGGTTGCCGAATGAGAAGCGCCTTTCAGGCCACGGCGTCAGCTGGTGTGCAACCTGCGACGGTTTCTTTTTCAAGAATCAGGACATTGCCGTGATCGGTGGCGGCGACTCCGCAATGGAAGAGGCACTGTTCCTCACGAAGTTCGCGAAGTCCGTCACCGTGGTGCACCGCCGGGATACCCTCCGGGCTTCCAAGATCATGGCCGACCGTGCACTGGCCCACGAGAAAATCACTTTCGTCTGGAACACCGGAGTGGAAGACGTCCTCGGCCAGGACAAAGTCACCGGGCTGCGGTTGAGGAACCTCGTGGACGGCTCGGAAACTGAACTGGCCGTTACGGGCGCCTTCGTGGCGATCGGCAACGATCCCCGTACAGACCTCGTCAAGGGCAAGCTGGACCTCACCCCCGAGGGAACCATTGCCGTCGAGGGACGTACCTCGAAGACCAGCCTCAAAGGCGTCTTTGCCGCCGGCGACGTCATTGATCCCACCTACCGCCAGGCCATCACGGCGTCGGGCTCGGGCTGTGTGGCCGCCCTCGACGTCGAACATTATCTCGCCGATTTCCACGCCTAAACGGCGCGCAGAAGCCAACCGAAGAGAGAGACAAGGTTATGAGCAACGCAAAAGACGTCACAGACGCCAGCTTCAGCACTGATGTACTGGCTGCTGACAAGCCCGTCATTGTGGATTTCTGGGCCGAATGGTGCGGACCCTGCCGCAAGCTGGGACCAATCCTCGACGAGATCTCCGTTGAGTACAGCGAAAAGGTAAATGTCGTCAAGGTCAATGTGGACGACAACCCGGGCATTGCTGCGGAGTACGGCATCACGTCCATCCCGGCGGTCTACCTGTTCCAGGGCGGCGAGGTCAAGAGCACTGTCATCGGTGCCCGGCCCAAGCAGTTTTTCGAAAAGGAATTCGCGGACGTTCTGTCCTAGTTCAGTCGGCTCCGTGAGCGATCACGGTAAGCCTCGGAGGCCCCACTTCCTGGAAGTGGGGCCTCCGTTTTCTGTGCACCCGGATTCCCGGTTACGAGCCAGCGCGTAGGCGTATGGGGTCTCGGGGGGCCCGTGGGTGCCGCGGGTCCCGCGGGAGAGAATTTCTGCAGCTAATCTAGGTTGAAAGACGACGGGTAATTCCGCGGATGCTCCGTGCTTGCCTCAGGGTTTCCCTTGACCCCGGGGAGGGGAGAGTGCACACTCATGCCGCCTGCCCTTTGCAAAGACCTCTGTTTCACGTGAAACATCGAAGGCTAGCGCCAGCCCCCAGACCGGGTGTGCGGGGCCCTGGTTCAGCGGCGAACCCACGGCTGGGCCCAATGTGTAGGTTTGACGTGATTCATCGGCAGCAGCCGTCGGCCGGACCCGGCCGCGACGGATTTGCCCCTTCTCATGTCAGCCTTGCGGCTCGAACATACGCGGGTTTCACGTGAAACATGCGTTACAAATCCTGCGGACCTCTCGATTTCTCCCGGGAGACCACCCGGACGCAGAGTCGAAGGACATGCCTCGAAAGGCACCTCCGCCAGGTAGGACGGTGACAGATCGCTTTCCTAGTCGCCGTAACGCCGAGGACTGACAAGAATCAGTCTTGCCGTTGCTGCACCGTGGCAACACCGTTTCCAAACGAAAGCGGCCACAAAGAGCTCCGCCCAACCATTGCCGGGAAACGTTTCACGTGAAACATTGAAGCAGCTCAGGACTGGGACAGGAACCGTTGAATACAAGACACAGGAGCAATGATGAAAGCCGGAAAATCCCAGGTTCGGTTTCCACCAGATGAATAACTCCAAGGGCAGTCAGTGGTCGTAGGCGGTCAGTGAGCGGCGGACGGACTGTCCTGTGTGGTCGTTGTGCCAGATCGCGGCGGTCATGGCCAGCAAGCGTTGAACGATCCGGACCGTGACGCCCGCAAGGGTGCGTCCGAAGTGATGTTCGAGGTCCAGCTGGACTTTGAGGGTATCGTTGATCGATTCGATGACCTGCCGCAGGGGTTTGAAGAACCGTGATCCTGCCCGGGGTTTTTCGCCCTTGCGGCCAGGCGCAGCAGCTCGATCCCGGGCTGGTCCACCGTCTCCTCGAACCCGGCACCGTAGTAGTTCTTGTCACCGATAAGGATCTGCGGTGCCCGTCGGCACGGACCCTGGCCATCGCCGGGGTCCCGGCGAGGATGTCCAGGAACGTCTGGCGTTCGTCGGCCTTGGCCCCGGTCAGGGCATACCCGATTGGCAGCCCCTGCAGGGTGCAGACCAGGTGCAGGCGCAGGCTCAGAAATACCGTGAATGCGAGGCGCAGTACCCGTATTCGGCCCACCCGGCCAGGTCTGAGCGGCGGACCGTTTCCTTGGACCGGGCGCATTCGACCGGGGTCGAATCCACGACCCGCACATCGTCGCTGCCGATATCGCCTTGTTGGACGAGGATACCGATGAGCCAGTTCATGGTCGGCGCCGCCGGCGCAGCCGCTTGTTGTATCCGGCCTGGCCGGGCAGATACGGGAACATGGTGTGCAGGCTCTTGCGGGCATGGCGCAGCCAGCGGGCCTCGCTGGTAAAGCCGAGCAGCGCCTGTATCAGCGCCAACGTGATCACTTCGGCATCGGTGATCCGCGGACTGATGCCGACCCCGGGGCCGGGCCGGGACGCGTTCCGGATATGCCTATAGCAGATCATCGGCTTGCACATACAAATGCAGTAACAAGGCTGTGCAGATCGGCGTCCACGCGAGCCTCCAGGTTCGACGTTGGGTAGATAACGCCGATTCTGAACACCGTTGCCCGCTTTCAGGCCAAGGCACGCCGGACAGTCCCCCTGGAATCACTCATCTATTCCCGCTATTTAGCTATGCGCGACGTCCTGTCCTGTTTCACGTGAAACATCACGCCGACACCCGGGGGACAGGACGTCTGTAGAACAGGGCCGCGGAAGGGCTACTTCAGCAGCCACGTTGACGAGCAACGCACCCTGGGAACCCGAGGAGGTATAACTGATATGGCACTCCCAGATTATCCGAGGGACCACGCCAATGGAGACATACGTGCCATCGACATCAGTGCGGATATTCCGATCTCAACTTCGCAGGTGACCAACAGGACTCCACAGGGGAATGCAGCAGACTTCACCATCGAGGGTCATCACCAGTACCAGGGGCGAGCAATCTCCCTCTTTTCATCCCTCCAATATTCCCCAAGCACCTACCTTCCGCATGGCCTGCAGGACACGCACCGGCCGGACGAGTGAAAGGAACCGGGAGGCACCGCGGTGCGGATCCGCACGGCAGTCACACTGAACACCAGAAACTGCCCCAGGCGGTTTCACGTGAAACATGTAGCGGACGCGGCGTCTGGCACCGGCAGCGCAACGGTAATGCAGGGATTTGATTCCGGCCCAATACCGCGGCGAATCCTTCCTGCCGCAGCCCGGGCTCGAAGCCAACATCCTGCTGCTAGTGATTTGGCCCCACCGTCTGATTGCGGACACTGACGGACCGCCAGACGCTGCCTGCGCCTACCGGAGGCGACCACAGGCATCACCAGGAACGCCGTTGGTCCACCGCCCGCCCAATTCGGGAGACACTGAAACCTGCAGTCCGTTGCAGCGTGCACAGGGTTGGGCCGGCGGGATCCGTGAACGGCGGAACGGTTCCATTGACCCCAGTTTCCGAACACGCCTGGGAACCCGCGGAACACACGTCGCCGGTGCAAAGCTCCCAACAGGGGCCAGAGACCTGTTGGCAGAATGTCCGTCCGCACCGCAAGCCCAGTACGCACAATACGCACAAAGACCGTGGGGCCACGGCCCCGTTCGCCCACGGCGACTCCTGCCACTCGCGGCGTCACAGTAGCGTTGGGTCGAAACCGTCCGCGTCACCTTGCCGGGAGGAACAGTTAAGCCAAAAGTGGGATCTGAGAACCGGACCATGGCCGGCTCCGCAGAAATATCTCCGCGGCATGCTCTCCCGCAGGCCCTGATCGGGCTCTGCAGAGGTGAGGATGACAGTCCCACTTTCTTGCTCCACCAGTCCCACTTTCTTGCTCCAGATGAGTAGTTAGTCCAGCAGGAGGCAAGCTTCCAGACCTGGTCACGGAGAGGGCAGAGCAGGGATCACTACGTGGGACGATGGTTTTTCCACTGCAACTCACCACGAGACGACAGACGGTGGTCTGGTAGCGGACGATGGAGAAAGCGACTACTGGGACAACACGGCCTTAGCGCCTGCACCGGGGAAGCCCGAAAGGAGGGTTTCCATTGCCAGGCATCAGCACAGCCGGAGCGGAAGACTACGTCTTCACCGTGACTGATATCTCGGCCGCCGGCGAGTTTTCCACAGAAGTTATACACACTGTTATCCACAGGCTATGAGTGATTGCTCACAGCTCAAAGCATGGCCGGCTACACTTTTCGTGGGAGAGTCGCTGGCAGCAGGGTGGGTGACGGCCATTCGGCGGATCGTGCCAGGTTGGCACCTGCGTCAGAAACTGACGAATTCCCTTGCTAGTTGACCCACCAGAGAGCGTCAGATTGCTCCAAAATTAACCGGTTTCTAGGGATTTTGTTGGCGCGCCCGGGTGTGCACTGACTCGTCTCTGGCAAACGCTGAGAATGTTTCACGTGAAACAGCGGAGGGCCAGAACGGCAGACCTGAGAATGGCAAGGGCCTGCTGCGACTGGTGGTCAGCGGGTACCACTGACCTTTCGCTTTCGTCCCGGCTAATCCACAAGGTTATCCACAGGAATATCCACCGCGATATCCACCGCTACGAGCCTGTTGATAATAGGTCCGCAGCTTCGAAAGTCGCCTGCATATTCCTTCGCGTTTCATGGTGCCGAGCCGATCGGGGAAACACTCACTCAGTGACGCGGCAAGAATGCGGTCCGGGGGAGCCCGCTTCTCAAGCGTTCGGGGCGGCCGCCAGACACCGCCGACTCGACGTCGACTTAGGAGCTGGGCGGCGGCGACAGTCTCGGAAGCCGGAGCAGTGCGCTAGGAAGTCATTGTATCCACATGCCATTCCGATGGTCTGTCCGAAAGGAGGTCGAACCCCTGAGCAGATACTCATCTCACAGCTACGGTCGGCCTAGCAGACTCGATCCGATGGGGGCCAGAAGTCTGTTTCCATAGCCGGTCTCGGCGAGTCATCCCACTGGCTGCACGCCCTCCATCGGGGGAGCGGTTACGCCCACCAGCTCTGGCACCAGCTAGCACCGGCCCACAGATCTGGGCCGCAGCGCGCCCACAATAGCTACTCGCTCCGTCACTGCATGACAATCCGTTTCCTTCATTGTTGGCATCGCACCACGGCGCTCATGTCCTGTCCCCACAATGATCTCCAAAACTACGCACCGCTGACTCCACGGGTTTCGTCCCGTGGGGTGGTGTAGTACTCCGCGGTTGCGCGTTTGCATGGGCAACGTAGTGAGCCATCGTGCGATGGTCAGTGAGTGCCGGTCAAAATCACTCCCAGGAAGACACAAACACACGATGGCTCTAGACCAGTCTGCCCTGCATGACCTGCTTGGCCTGCTTGGCCAACTAAAGCTCACCGATGGCTCCGACCGGATCCGTGCCGCGACCGAAACGCCGAACCAGCAGCTCATCGAAGGGGAGGCGACCGCGTTCATCGGCGCCGCCCCGTTCGAGCGGAGCGGGGGATCGCACCGCCCATCGCAACGGCAGCCGGCCAAGGAAGCTGAATACCGCCGCGGGCGATCTGCATCTGAAGAGCCCGAAGCTGAGAAACGGATCGTGCTTCATGGCCCTGTTGGAACGGCGCCGCCGCGTGGTCCAGGCCCTCTCCACTCGGTCGTGTTGGAGGCTTACCTGCACGGGGTCTCCCACTCGCAAAGTCGACGATCTGGTGAAGGCGCCCGGAGCCGAAACCGGGATCACCAAAACCGAAATTTTCGGGATTTGCCAGGATCTGGACCACGAAGTCGGCGCGCTCCGGGACCGTGACATCTCGGCCATGGAGTACCCCTATGTGTTCTTGAACGCCGCCCGCTGCAGGGCCCTCGACGGGCACCACGTCGTGTCCCAGGCGATCGTAGTCACGTTCGGCGTCGCCGCCGACGGACGTCGGGAAGTCCTGGGCTTCGACGTCGGCGACAGCCAGAATGGAACGTTCTGGACCGCGTTCCTGCGGTCGCTGAAGAACCGCCGGCCAGCCGACGTGCAGCGTGTCATCTTCGATGCCCCACCGGGCTGAAGAAGTCCATCGGGACGGTATTCCAGTGCGCGGCCTGGCAGCCCTGCCGGGTTGATTTCATCCGCAACGCGCTCTCGTTCGTGCCGAAGGATCCAAACACATGATCGCCTCGATCACCCGCACCCTCTTCGTCCAGCCCGATGCCGGGCACGTGAACACCCAGTTCGACGAGGTCGACCGGATGCTGACCACATTCCATCCGAAGGTCGCCGCGATGCTCGGCGACGCACGGCTCAGGTACCCCCGTGGTCGCGGTGCTCGCCTGGCGGCGCCGACAACACTCCGGGTCGATCATTTGCGTCCTGGGCCCTCGGGGAGCCCCACCTACGGCCGACGACGCGATTCAACCGCGGGCGGGCAAGCCGACGGGCAGCGGGCGGCCACCACCTCTGTTTCACGTGAAACATGGGAGCATGTTTCAACGGCCACACGTTGGCGAGCGAAACAACCTATGGGCCAAGGCAACGATTCTGTTCCCCGCCTCCCCAGGGTCTATGACACAGTTAACATCGCACCGCCCTGGGGGCGACTCATGTCCAACCTGCAAAAGCCTACATTTGGGCATTCAGATCGTGGCCCTCCACTTCAACCGTCGCGTTCTCACCGCCCAAAGAGTCAGGGCAGACGCGGGGCTACAGAACCGGGCAGCACATTTCCGATCGGACCGCCGTCGCCGTCCGCGCGCTCGAAACCTGCTCCGGCATGGGGTACTACTGCCAAAAGACCACCGCGCGCGGTCTTGTTTCACGTGAAACTGTGCCCCGTCCTGCATGTCGCCTGAGCCTCCGGCGGGCCAGCTGGCCGCTTCATCGGATCCTTGCTTCCGCAGCCACCGTCTGAGTGCATACCTCCGACTCGGGGTGTCAGAGAGAACTGATCCACTATCGTCAGGGAGTATCGGCCCTCGAAAGTTTTCCCCCTGCTACCGCTAACCCGCCCTGGCCGGGTCAACGAAGGGAAAGCCCGCATCCTCAACCGAGCGTGGGAACAGCTGCTACCCAACCCGACGGCTGCATGCGCCGCCTACGACAAAGGGACCATGTTTCACGTGAAACATGGTCCCTTTGGAACGGTGAAGAAGATTCCAGACTAGCTGGATGCCCCCGGAGTCAGGACGTCCATGATCCGGTTAAGGTCCTCAACACTGGCGAATTCGATGCTGACACGGCCTTTTCGTGCACCCAAGGAGATCTTGACATTGGTGTCGAGGCGGTCCGATAAGGACGAAGCCAGATAGTCCAGGCGCTCGTGCCGGGCCCCCGGACGGGGGATGTTGTTCTTCGCGTTGGCTGCGGGACTCTGGTACAGCGTCACGGCCTCTTCAGTGGCTCGGACCGACATACCCTCGGACACGATCTTCTGCGCCAGGCGCTCCATCGCAGCCGCGTCGGGGAGTGCCAGCAGGGCCCGGGCGTGGCCTGCAGAGATAACACTTGCCGCCACGCGACGCTGGACAAGCGGCGGAAGCTTCAGCAACCGGAGCGTGTTAGACACCTGCGGACGTGAACGACCGATGCGGTCCGCCAACTGCTCATGGGTAGTGCCAAAGTCTTCCAGGAGCTGCTGGTAGGCGGCCGCTTCTTCGAGGGGGTTCAGCTGGCTGCGGTGGAGGTTCTCCAGCAGAGCGTCACGAAGCAGGTCATCGTCGGTGGTGTCGCGGACAATTGCGGGGATGGTTTCAAGTCCCGCGGCCTGTACTGCCCTCCAGCGGCGTTCGCCCATGACCAGTTCGTAGGGCTCACCACCCTTTTCGGTTGAAGTACGGACCACAATTGGCTGTAGGACGCCAATTTCCCGCACAGAGTGAACAAGCTCCGCCATGTCGTCCTCATCGAAGACAGAACGAGGCTGTTTGCGGTTGGGGTGGATGTCGGTGACCGGAATTTCAGCGAAGCGGACGCCAGGTACTTCGACCAGCTCAACGCCGGAGTCCGAGCCAGCGTCGTATCCATCGAGAGCGCCAGAAGCTTCAGCGGCAGAACCCTCGGCGGCAACCTTGGGCGCAGTCTTCCCGGCGGCACGTGCCGGCGCCTTCTTGGCCGGGACGTCACCAGTCGAGGCGGATGTTTCGCCTTCGGACCCAGCTGCCGACGCCGAGGGCAGGATTCGGGACGCTGCGGCGTCTTCCACCGCGATGTCGGCATCATTCTCTTCGGCTGCAACTGCCTCCGGAGCAGCATTCCGCTTCCGGGCTTCAGGGAAGAACAGATCCACAGGACGGGACGGCGCTGAACCGTTTCCGGAACCGTTAACCGAGGCGGAACTTGGAATGAGTGCCCCAAGTCCACGGCCAAGGCCGCGTCGCTTATCGCTCATGGCTACATCCCTCCATTGGAAGAGCCGGGCGTCGCCGGGCTCTAGTTAGTGCAATTCTTGAACAAATTCTAACGTTCAGCGATTTCCGCCGCGGCTTCCAGATACGATAGCGCGCCACTCGACGACGGATCATACGTCATCACTGTCTGCTGGTAGCTGGGTGCTTCAGAGATGCGCACGGAGCGGGGGACAACGGCTCCGAGGACCTGTTCCGGAAAGTGCTCGCGCACTTCGGCGGCCACCTGGGCGGCGAGATTTGTGCGGCCGTCGTACATGGTCAGAAGGATAGTGGAAACAACGAGGTCCGCGTTCAGGTGCTTCTGGATCATTTCGATGTTCTTCAGGAGCTGACTGAGACCTTCCAGCGCGTAGTACTCACACTGAATCGGGATGAGCACCTCGTTGGCTGCACAGAACGCGTTGACCGTCAGCAGTCCCAGGCTCGGCGGGCAGTCGATGAAGATGTAGTCGAGGCGTTCCTCGCCGTTCTTGGCGCGTGCCTTGGCGTAAACGTCGATGGCGCGGCGAAGCCGCTGCTCACGGGCCACGAGGCTGACCAGTTCGATTTCGGCGCCAGCCAGGTGGATTGTGGCCGGGGCACAGATCAAATTGGCGATATCCGGGCACGGAGCCACAACATCCTGCAGCGGGAGATCATTGATCAGCACGTCGTAGATGCTGTCGACGTCGGCGTGGTGTTCTATGCCAAGGGCTGTCGAGGCATTTCCCTGCGGATCGATGTCGATCACGAGCACATTCAGGCCTGCAGCGGCCAGGGCGGCTGCAATGTTGACCGTGGTGGTCGTCTTGCCCACGCCGCCCTTCTGGTTCGAGACGGTGAAGATTCTGGTCTTCTCCGGTTTCGGCAGTTCGCGGCCCAGCAGGCGTTCGCGGCGCCTGTTTTCGTGCGCGAGTTCGCGGGCGATCGGACTGGAATCATCGATGGAGTCCAGCAGGTTGCCGCTGGAGGAAACAGCGGTTTCACGTGAAACGCTCGCCATCCCAGCGTTCATGGCAACCGAAGCCATGTGATTTCCGGAGAAAACACGAGCGGCCGTGGGCGCAACAAAGGACCGTGCGGACCCCAGAGACACAAACGGGGGGATCCGCTGCGTGGAGGCTTCGCTACTTGTCACTGTGACACACTCACTCTCATTCGGCTTTTGCTGCCGGGTACTAGCCTAACCTCTTCGCCTTGAACTCTCAGGGCACCGGGCTGATGCTAGGCAATCTTTTGAGGCTTATTCACAACGATTCGGACGACGGTTGTGGGTTCCTCGAGGACGTCCTCACCCACCACCACCACTGAAGTCTGGGTACCGCCAAGTTTACGGATCACCTTGGCGGCCTTCTCAATTTCCTCGCCGGCGCTGCGTCCCTTGATGGCGACGACTTCGCCCTTGCCGGCCAGCAGCGGAATGGTCAGTCCTGCGAGATTGCTCAGCGCGGAAACGGCGCGGGCCGTGACGACGTCGGCATCCACCATGCCCACGGCGAGTTCCGCCCGGGTGCGCATGATCGTGACATTTTCCAGGCCCAGGTCATCGACGACTTCCTGAAGCCAGATGACGCGCCGCTCAAGCGGCTCGATCAGGGTCAGTTCGAGGTCCGGCCGGGCAATCGCCAGGCACAGGCCGGGCAGTCCTGCCCCACTTCCTACGTCGGCCACGTGGGCGCCCTGGGCAATCTGGCTCTCGATAACAGCACAGTTCAGCACGTGCCGGCTCCACAGCCGCGGCACTTCGCGCGGCCCGATCAAGCCGCGCTCAGTGCCGGAAGTGGCCAGGTGTTCCACATAGCGCTTCGCCAGGTCCAGACGGTCACCGAAGATGGACTGTGCGGCCTTGAGTTCGTCCGCGGTAATTTCAACCATCAAGCTATCCGGCGGATTCAGTCTGCGGAAACGACGATGTGCCGGTCGGCACCTTCGCCTTCGGACTCACTGACAAGTCCAAGGTCAGCGACGGCGTCGTGCACGATCTTGCGCTCGTAGGCGCTCATCGGTGCCAAGGCCACGGCCTCTCCGGACTCCTTGACAGATGCGACGGCGTCCTCTGCGATCTTCTGCAGTTCGCCGGCACGCTCAGAGCGGTAACCGTTGATGTCCAGCACCAGGCGCGAGCGGTTCTCCGTCGCCGACAGGACGGCCAGCCGGGTCAGTTCCTGAAGGGCTTCGAGGACTTCACCATCCCGACCCACCAGGTTCTCCAGACCCGCCGATTCTTCCTCGGCGACGATCGAGATATAGGTACGGCCGTTGCGGACCTCAATGTCAATGTCGCCGTCGATGTCGGCGATGTCCAGCAGTTCCTCGAGGTAGTCCGCTGCAACGTCGCCTTCTTCTTCCAGACGGCTGGCGGAAACGCCTTTCTCCGGGTTCCCCTCGGAGTCCAGGATTTCCTGCTGGGACTCGTCCTGGTCCTCGATACCCTCGGCGGAAATAGCGTGTTCGGTGCTCTCGGCGGACATTACTTCCTCTTCCTGTTTTTACGTTGCGGCTGGACACGCTGGGCCTTGGCCTCGATGACCGCGGCGGCAGCGGCCTCCGCTGCCGCCGCGTCAGCCTTCTTCGCACCCATCAGGGGCAGCGCCGGCAGGCCCTTGGCGGCACGGCGCTCGGCCAGGGCCTTGGCTGCGGGGGAACCCGGCGTCGGCATGCGGCGGATCACGAAGAACTGCTGCGCCATGGTCCAGAGGTTGGTGGTGGTCCAGTAGATGAGGACACCGATGGGGAAGTTGATGCCACCCACACCGAAGACGATCGGCAGGATGTAGAGCATCATCTTCTGCTGCTTCATGAACGGGCTGGCCATGGCCTCTTCGGACATGTTCTTGGCCATGATCTGCTTCTGCGTGATGAACTGTGAGGCCGTCATGGCCAGGATCATCACGATCGAGAGGGTCCATACGGCCACCACATTGCCGCCGGGAGGCGTGCCGTGAAGCAGGGTGGCGGACAGCGGAGCGCCGAAGATGCTCGACACGTCGAACTGCACCACCTGCTCGTGGCTCATCGCGCCGATGCTCTTCCCGCCGACGGCCGCCGTGGTAATCCCGGAAAGGACCTGGAACAGTGCGAAGAAGAACGGCATCTGGATCAGCATGGGAAGGCAGGCCGAGAACGGGTTGGTGCCGTGCTTCTTGTACATGGCCATCTGTTCCTGCGCCATGGCCTGGCGGGACAGCTGGTCGGTCTTGCCCTTGTACTTGTCCTGCAGCTTCTTCAGGTCCGGCTGCAGCAGCTGCATGCCGCGCTGGGCCTTGATCTGCTTGACGAACACGGGAATCAGGGCGGCGCGGATCACCAGCACCAGCCCGATGATGGACAGCGTCCACGTCCAGCCGTTGGCCGCCGGCATGCCGATGGCGCTCAGGCCATCGTGGAAGACCACCATGATGGCGGACACAAGCCACTTGAACGGAAACATGATTGTTTCAAAGAAGTCCATACGATATCCCTATTCGTTAGGCCGCACTGCGGCCTTCTCCATCAGACTGAGCACCCAGGTACTTGTCCGGATTGTTCAGCACAACAATTGTGGGGGTGCGGTCTGCGGGCCACTCGCATTTGCCGGCGGGGACATGGTCCACACCACCGGCATTCCAGGGATGGCAGCGCAACAGACGTTTGGCCGCAAGCCAGCTTCCTTTGACCGCGCCGTGCACCGTGATCGCCTCGAGGGCGTAGGCCGAGCAGCTGGGAAAGAAGCGGCAGACCTGGCCGTACAGCGGTGAGATCACCTTGCGGTAGGCCAGAAGCATCAGGATGAGGACAGTGCGGGGCAAGTTCCAGACTGCCCGGCCCAACCATCTTGCTGCTGATTTCAGGGCAGGTTCAGGATGCGGGACGACGGCGGCAGCGGAGTTACGCACGCGGTGTCCCTTCCTGTGTTGTCTCGTAAGAAACTGAAGAAGCAGCCTGTGGAAGGCGGCTGCCCAGCCGTTTCATGGTTGTCTCCAAAGCGGCGTCATAGTCGGTGCATAATTGTTCCCAGCTGGCGTCGGCCGCGGCGGGCAGGGCCCGGACCACGATCGCGAACCCGCTGCCGTATTTCTGCAACGACAAGGCGCCGGCTTCTCTCAGTCTCCTCTTAACGAGGTTCCTGACGACAGCGTTCCCGACACTCTTGGAAACGATGAATCCGATCCGGCTTGGTTCATCGGCAGCGAGGGCTGCCGCATATAACACTACGTTCCGGCGTCCATTGCGGACACCGGAACGTACAGTTGTTGAAAAATCGGTCGATGTCCTGAGACGGTTGCGGGTGGCTAGCACCGTTCTACTCGCACAGGGAGGTGGACCGACGAGTCAGGTATTTAGGCCGACAGCTCGGTGCGACCCTTGCCACGACGGGCTGCCAGGATGGCACGGCCGGCACGGGTACGCATACGAAGGCGGAAGCCGTGCTTCTTGGCTCGACGGCGGTTATTCGGCTGAAAAGTCCGCTTGCTCACGTTAGTTACTCCAGTGGATCAAAGGTGCGCCCACCCGATCAAGGGGAAGAACTGGTCGACGCTAAGTTTTGTATGTGCCGCTTCTCCTCGGACTCGCAAGACGCGGAGCGTCGGGGAGAGATTCAACTGAGGGCAAAAAGCGTGCACATGGGACTTCACAACGTTAGGGCTTGACGGCACCCGGAGTCAAACCGAGGGACGGCCCGCAACCTTTCCCCAGCTGTGGCTAACTCACATCCACACCTGTGGATGAAGTGGGTCACGGCCCCGGTTTTCGAACTACAACCATGTGATTATCCACAGGACAGACCCTAGCTATCTTCTAGGTTTTTCATCCCCTAGAGTGTCCCAGTAGCCAATTATCCACGGACTGTGCATAACCCTGTGGATTAAGCCGGGACCAGCGCACTGGTTCGGGACTTGTGGCTGCAGCTAATGCAGGCAAGCAAGTTTGAGGAACTGATTGATGACAGTAGACGAAGCCAACCAAGCCAACACTGTCGGAAGTTCCTGGCGGAGGGTAGTGAGCCTTCTCGAGAACGACCACCGTGTAACACCCCGGCAGCGCGGCTTTGTCATCCTCGCCCAGGCGCAGGGCCTGATCGGTTCGACCCTCCTGGTGGCGGTGCCCAACGAGCTCACCCGCGAGGTCCTGCAGACCCAGGTCAAGGAAGCACTCGACGATGCCCTCCGCAACGTCTTCTCCGACGAAATCCGCTGCGCCATCGACGTCGACACCGATCTGGTCCCGCTGCACACCGAGCCGGAGCCCGTCGTCGAACTTGCCCTGGCAGCCGACGCGACCGTGGAGCTGAAGCCGCAGCCGATGCTGCCGAGCACTTCCCACGAATTTGGCCGCCTCAATCCGAAGTACGTCTTCGATACCTTCGTCATCGGCTCTTCCAACCGCTTCGCCCATGCCGCCGCCGTCGCCGTGGCTGAAGCCCCGGCCAAGGCCTACAACCCGCTGTTCATCTACGGCGACTCCGGACTGGGCAAGACCCACCTGCTGCACGCGATCGGCCACTACGCCCGCAGGCTCTACAGCGGCATCCGGGTCCGGTATGTGAATTCCGAGGAATTCACCAACGACTTCATCAACTCCATCCGCGACGATGAGGGCACCAGCTTCAAGACCACCTACCGCAACGTCGATGTGCTGCTCATCGATGACATCCAGTTCCTGGCCGGCAAGGACCGGACGCTGGAGGAGTTCTTCCACACGTTCAACGCGCTTCACAACAACAACAAACAGGTGGTCATCACCTCCGATCAGCCGCCCAAGCTGCTCGCGGGCTTCGAAGACCGAATGAAGTCACGTTTCGAATGGGGCCTGCTGACCGACATCCAGCCGCCGGAACTCGAAACCCGTATCGCCATCCTCCGGAAGAAGGCCCTCAGCGAGGGTCTCTCCGCCCCGGACGATGCCCTGGAGTACATCGCGTCCAAGATCTCCAGCAACATCCGTGAACTCGAGGGTGCGCTGATCCGTGTCACCGCGTTCGCCAGCCTGAACCGCCAGCCGGTGGATGTGGCCTTGGCGGAGATGGTCCTCAAGGACCTCATCACCGACGACGGAGCCCAGGAAATTACCTCGGCGCAGATCCTCACGCAGACGGCCGACTACTTCAAGCTCAGCATGGAGGAGCTTTGCAGCAAGTCGCGCACCAGGACGCTCGTGACCGCCCGGCAGATCGCCATGTACCTGTGCCGCGAGCTCACGGACATGTCGCTGCCCAAGATCGGGCAGGAACTGGGAGGCCGCGACCACACCACGGTGATCCACGCTGACCGCAAGATCCGCGAACTCATGGCCGAGCGCCGAGTGATCTACAACCAGGTGACCGAGCTGACCAACCGGATCAAGCAGCAGCAGCGCAATTCCTGAACCGTCCGGCCGCTGACACCTACCTTATTAACAGGCACCTGTGGACAACCCTGTGGATAGTTAAGGGGACAACCGCCCTTAATGGGCTTAAAACCCTTAAGCCGCCTGTGGATCGGCACCAGGGCCAAAAATGTTATCCCCATCCACACCCTGTTTAAAACCTGCTCCACCCACAGTCCATGAACAGGGCTTAACCGCGGAATCGCACCGCGAAACGGGGTTATCCACAGTATCCACAGCAGTTATTAACACTACTAATCCCTAGAAAATGAAATTCCCTCAAATAACAGTCTCTTGTTCGCCGCCTCAGACCGCCAAGGCCCGTTCCGGCCCGGGGCCGGAAACCAGGCAAAAGGCCGCCGGGTCGAACCACACGGATGTAACCCATGGATGGGAGAACCGACTTGTTGGGGCTAAGCTGTCTGCAGTGCGTCCGTCCCGGACTTCATTTGTGGTTCCCAGCTGGGCCATGAACCCGGGAAGCAGGCACGTCCCTTCCTGACGGAGTTCAGTTGCCCGACCGAATTCCGCGGCAATCCGGCGATTTAGCGATGACAGCAGCAATGAAAGGCGGCACCCTTCCGTGAAGTTCAGAGTCGAACGGGACGTCCTGGCAGAAGCCGTGACATGGACCGCCCGGTCGTTGTCTCCGCGGCCGCCAGTACCCGTGCTTTCCGGGCTGCTCCTCAAGGCCGAAGCCGGTACCGTGAGCCTGTCGAGCTTCGATTACGAAACGTCCGCAAGGCTCGAAATCCCCGCGGACATCTCCACGGAAGGCACCATCCTGGTGTCGGGGCGCCTGCTGGCAGACATCTGCCGCAGCCTCCCCTCAGCCCCCGTCGACGTCGAGACTGAGGGCAACAAAGTCACGCTCACGTGCCGCCGAAGCAGCTTCCACCTCGCCACAATGCCGGAGGCCGAATACCCGCCGCTGCCTGCATTGCCCCCGATCAGCGGCACCGTCCCAGGGGATTCCTTCGCCCAGGCGGTTTCCCAGGTGATCATCGCCGCCAGCAAGGACGACACCCTGCCGATTCTCACCGGCGTGCGGATGGAGATCGAGGACGATCTCATCACCCTGCTGGCGACGGACCGCTACCGGCTGGCGATGCGTGAAGTTCCCTGGAAGCCGGTAACGCCCGGGATTTCCACGAGCGCCCTGGTCAAGGCCAAGACGCTCAATGAAGTAGCGAAGACCCTCGGCGGCAGTGGCGACATCCATCTTGCCCTCGCCGAGGATGATAGCCGGCTCATCGGGTTTGAGAGCGGCGGCCGCACCACAACCTCACTTCTCGTCGACGGCGACTACCCCAAGATCCGCTCGCTCTTTCCGGACTCCACACCGATCCACGCGACAGTGCAGACCCAGGAACTCGTCGAAGCCGTACGACGTGTCTCGCTCGTGGCCGAACGGAACACTCCGGTCCGCCTTGCCTTCACCCAGGGCCAACTGCACCTTGATGCCGGCACCGGCGAGGATGCCCAGGCTTCCGAAGAGCTCGAAGCCCAGCTCACCGGGGAAGACATCACGGTTGCCTTCAACCCGCACTATCTGGTCGAGGGACTGAGCGTGATCGAAACCAAATACGTGCGGTTCTCCTTCACGGCGGCACCCAAGCCGGCCATGATCACGGCCCAGCACGACGCCGACGGCGAAGACCAGGGCGACTACCGCTACCTGGTCATGCCCGTCCGTCTCCCCAACTAGCTGGCAGTTGTTGTCGTTTTGGACCGCCCAAACGACAACTAATGCGAGTCAGTTGGGTGCGTATCGCCCACACCCCAACGCAGAAAAGAGTTCATACCGTGCACATCGGACTGATCGGCCTTGGAAAAATGGGTTTCAACATGCGCGAACGGCTGCGCACAGGTGGAATCGAAGTCACAGGCTTTGACCGGAACCCGGACGTCTCGGACGTGGCGAGCGTGGACGAACTCCTGGCCGCCGTCCCGGGACCCCGCCTGATCTGGGTAATGGTCCCCTCCGGAGAAATCACCGACACCGTGATCACTGAACTCGCAACCAAGCTCGACGCCGGCGACCTCGTGATCGACGGCGGCAACTCCCGCTACACCGAAGACCAGAAGCACGGAGCTGCCCTGGCCGCTCAGGGCATCCGCTTTGCCGATTGTGGTGTCTCGGGCGGAGTCTGGGGTCTCCAGAACGGCTACGGGCTGATGGCCGGCGGTGACCCCGCCGACATCGAACGGGCACTGCCGGTCTTCGACGCGCTCCGCCCCGAAGGCGGCCGCGCCGACAGCTTCGTCCACGTGGGCGGCGTCGGCGCCGGGCACTACGCCAAGATGGTCCACAACGGCATCGAGTACGGCCTGATGCAGGCCTATGCCGAAGGCTACGAACTCCTCGCCGCCAAGGACATCATCACAGATCTGCCCGGAACCTTCCGGGCCTGGCAGAAGGGCACGGTTGTCCGGTCCTGGCTGCTGGATCTCATGGTCAAGGCCCTGGACGAAGATCCAGGACTGGAATCGATCGACGACTACGTCGAGGATTCCGGCGAGGGACGCTGGACCGTGGAGGAAGCGATCGCCAACGCCGTGCCCGCGCCGGCCATTACGGCAGCGCTGTTTGCCCGGTTCTCCTCCCGCGAGGACAATTCACCGGCCATGAAGATGGTGTCCGCGCTGCGCCACCAGTTCGGCGGGCATGCCACCCGTCCGGCAAAATAGTCCTGCCCTGAAATCCTGAATCCGGCGTGTACCTAGAACAACTTTCGCTCACCGATTTCCGCAGTTACGCCCAGGTGGACCTCAGCCTGGCGCCCGGCGTCACGGTTCTCGTCGGGTCCAACGGCATTGGCAAGACCAACCTGATGGAAGCCATTGGCTACCTCGCCAGCCTCAGTTCCCACCGGGTCAGTTCGGATGCGCCCCTTCTGCGCTTCGGCACCGAACGGGCCCTGATCCGCGCCAGACTGGTCCGCGGCGAACAGTCGACGGTGCTCGAACTCGAAATCAACGCGAGCCGGGCCAACCGTGCCCGCATCAACCGCAGCAATCCGGTCCGCGCCCGGGACATCCTCGGTATCTGCCAGACCGTGCTCTTTGCACCGGAAGACCTGGCCCTGGTGAAGGGCGATCCGTCCAGCCGGCGTCGGTTCCTCGACGAACTGCTGGTCAGCCTCATTCCCCGCCATGCCGCGACTCGCAGTGATTACGACCGGGTCCTCAAGCAGCGCAATGCGCTGCTGAAATCCTCCCGGGCCGGCAAGTTCACCTCCGGCCATGAGGCAACGCTGGATGTCTGGGACCAGCACATGGCGCGGGCCGGGGCCGAGCTGCTGCACGCGCGGCTTGAACTCGTGGAACGGCTCCGGCCGCATCTCAAGAGTGCCTATGCCCAGCTCACGGACGGGTCCAAGGAAGCCGGTGCCATCTACCGTTCGACGCTGCAGGATGTACTGGAGGACGACGGCGCCGCGCCGTCGGCTGCCGTTCCGGCAACGGCAGATGAGGTGGAAGCAGCGGTGGAGGATCTGCGCGTGTTGTCCGTCGATGAACTCACTGACCGCTACGTCCAGGCCTTCGCAGCGTCACGCCGCAAGGAGCTGGAACGGGGGATCTCCCTTGTCGGGCCGCATCGCGACGAGCTCGAACTCGTGCTGGGACAGGCCCCGGCCAAGGGCTATGCCTCGCACGGTGAAACCTGGTCCATGTGCCTGTCCCTGAGGTTGGCCTCGTACTACGTGATGCTGGACGATGCCCGCACCGGTGGCTCGGCTCCCATCCTGATCCTGGATGACGTATTCGCCGAGCTGGATGTTGAGAGGCGGCGTAAACTGGCGGCAATAGTATCCGGCGCCGAGCAGGTGCTGGTGACGGCCGCCGTCGAGGATGACATTCCTGTGGAACTGGCCGGACGGCGGGTGAAGGTAGTCCTGGGAGGAATCGATGCGCCGGAATATCGATGAATAAGGATACCGACGGCGGCCTGCAGCCAGGCAGAGATCCCCACGACATCGACGCACCCCAGTCCGCGCTGAACAGAATGCGTGACGCTGCCGCGGCGCGGGGCGAAATCCGGCGCAAAGCCCCGCCGCGTCCCGGCACCGCCCCGCAGAAACCTGCCCGCAGGGCCGGAGGGACCCGGGGATTCGGGCAATTCCACAGCACGGGCCGCGACCCTCTCGGCTTGGGGAAGGTGGTGGGCCGTCTCGTCGCCGAACGCGGCTGGAGTTCACCGGTGGCGGTCGGTTCGGTGATGGCACAGTGGGGAACCCTAGTGGGACCCGAAATCTCCGCACACTGCACTCCTGAGAGTTTCGAGAACACCACCCTGCACGTGCGGTGCGATTCCACCGCCTGGGCCACGCAGCTCCGGTTGCTCAGCATCAGCCTGCTGGACAAGTTCCGCACCGAGCTCGGTGAGGGCGTCGTGACCCAGATCCAGGTGCTGGGACCGGCGGCTCCGAGCTGGCGGAGGGGCGCCCGGACGGTCAACGGACGCGGCCCCCGCGACACCTACGGGTAATTGCAGCGCACCTCAAGCGCGCTGGATATGAAGCACTCCTTGCAAAAGTCTTGAAAATTGCGGAAACGGCGTGTAGGGCGCTTGGACGCCCCGGGGGCGTATAGGAACCCTAGACCGGGACCCCTGGAGCCTTGCAGGTGGAGTCAATGGCCTCCCAGCGGCCCTTTCCTTGCCGTTTGGGGCTCTGGAATGCGGGTTTAGACTCTCCTGCACGGTAGAATTGTGGCAGATAACTGGGCGCCGGTGAAACGTTGACTGAGTCCGTTTCCGACGCAATACCAGCGTGCGGCGGACGGCTCCTCGAGTAGAACAGCCGGTGTAATCAGTGACGTGCCTGTTGGCAAAAGCCCTTTCCTCCGGAGAGTGGCAACGGCCGGCCTTCAACGAATACAGAGGAGTCGAGAGCGCCTGTGGCTAACGACAATGCAGATATCCCCGCCGTGGAACGCCAAGCGGAAGTTGTGATGGCAGACGCGCCGGAGACCGTGACACCCCATGGCTACGGCGCGAGCGACATTACGGTCCTCGAGGGCCTGGAAGCCGTCCGGAAACGTCCCGGCATGTACATCGGGTCCACCGG
Source organism: Arthrobacter sp. UYCu723 (assembly GCF_054059215.1). Classification (NCBI taxonomy): domain Bacteria; kingdom Bacillati; phylum Actinomycetota; class Actinomycetes; order Micrococcales; family Micrococcaceae; genus Arthrobacter; species Arthrobacter sp. UYCu723. Next base: position 1,730,885 of record NZ_JBSSBW010000001.1, on the reverse strand, counting down.
ACCGCGCGGACTGCACCACCTGGTCTACGAAGTGGTGGACAACTCCGTCGACGAGGCGTTGGCAGGCTACTGCACCCACATTGAAATCGTTCTCCAGGCCGACGGCGGCGTGAAGGTGGTCGACAACGGCCGCGGGATCCCGGTCGACATGCACCCGACCGAGCACAAGCCCACGGTGGAAGTCGTCATGACCATCCTGCACGCGGGCGGCAAGTTCGGCGGCGGCGGCTACGCCGTGTCCGGTGGCCTGCACGGCGTCGGCATTTCCGTGGTCAACGCGCTGTCCAGCCGCGTCGACACCGAGGTCCGCCGCCAGGGCCACGTCTGGATGATGTCCTTCGCCGACGGTGGCAAACCTCAGGGCGGACTCGTCAAGGGAGAGAATACCGACGAGACCGGTACCACCCAGACGTTCTACCCGGATGCCAGCATCTTTGAGAGCACGGAATTCGACTTCGAGACGCTGCGGGCCCGCTTCCAGCAGATGGCCTTCCTGAATAAGGGCCTGCGCATCACGCTGACCGACGAGCGTCGCGCTCAAGAGGATCCGTCCGAGGACGGCGACCTCGATCTGGATTCCGTCCCCACCGAAGGCGAAATCCCCGCGGAATTCCACACCGTCGTCTACCAGTACGACGACGGACTGCTGGATTACGTGAAGCACCTGAACTCCGGCAAGAAGGTGGACGTGGTGCACGAGGACGTCATCGCCTTCGAAACCGAGGACACGGAACGCCACATCGCCCTGGAAATGGCGATGCAGTGGACCAACGCGTACTCCGAGAGCGTCCACACCTACGCCAACACGATCAACACCCATGAGGGCGGTACCCACGAAGAGGGTTTCCGTGCCGCGATGACCTCGCTCATCAACCGCTATGCGCGGGAGAAGAGCATCATCAAGGAAAAGGACGACAACCTCACCGGTGACGACATCCGCGAGGGACTCACAGCAGTCATTTCGGTCAAGCTGGCCGAGCCGCAGTTCGAGGGCCAGACCAAAACCAAGCTCGGCAACTCGGAGGTCAAGGGCTTTGTCCAGCGCGTTGTTACCGACGGTCTTGGCGACTGGCTGGAACGCAACCCCGGTCCGGCCCGTGACGTGATTCGCAAGGCCATTTCCGCTGCCCAGGCCCGGATGGCCGCCCGCAAGGCCCGCGACAACGCCCGCCGCAAGAGCCCGCTGGAGTCCTTCGGTATGCCCGGAAAGCTGTCCGATTGCTCCTCGAAGGATCCGGCCAAATGCGAGGTCTACCTCGTGGAGGGCGACTCCGCCGGCGGTTCCGCCAAGCGGGGCCGGAACCCGGAAACCCAGGCCATCCTTCCGCTGCGCGGAAAGATCCTGAACGTGGAGCGCGCCCGGCTGGACAAGGCCCTCGGCAACGCCGAGGTCCAGTCAATGATCACAGCGTTCGGCACGGGCATCGGCGAGGATTTCGACCTCAGCAAGCTGCGCTATCACAAGATCGTCCTGATGGCCGATGCCGACGTCGACGGCCAGCACATCACCACGCTGCTGATGACGCTGCTGTTCCGCTACATGCGCCCGCTGATCGAAAACGGCTACGTCTACCTTGCCCAGCCGCCGCTGTACCGGATCAAGTGGTCCAACGCCCCGCACGATTACGTTTACAGCGACCGGGAACGGGACGCCAGGCTGGTCTCCGGCCAGGCCGCCGGCCGCCGTATTCCCAAGGACAACGGCATCCAGCGTTACAAGGGTCTCGGCGAAATGGACTACACCGAGCTCTGGGACACCACCATGGATCCGGACCACCGCACCCTGTTGCAGGTCACCATGGACGATGCCCTGGCCGCGGACCAGACCTTCTCCACCCTGATGGGCGAGGACGTCGAATCCCGCCGGAACTTCATTCAGCAGAACGCCAAGGACGTTCGGTTCCTCGATATCTAGGCGGATCACAACCCTAAATATTCCCGGACCGATATATACCTGAAACGGAAAATATAGACTATGAGTGACGAAACACCCGAGGTCCCAGCCGGCTCGGCCGCCGGCGAGCCCGCACTTGAAGGCACCGTTGTGGATAGCGACGTGCTGACTGACCGAGTCGAACAGGTGGACCTGCAGACGGAAATGCAGCGTTCCTACCTCGACTACGCCATGGCCGTGATCGTGGGCCGTGCCCTCCCCGACGTCCGCGACGGCCTCAAGCCCGTCCACCGCCGTGTGCTGTACGCAATGTTCGACGGCGGCTACCGCCCGGACCGTTCCTTCAACAAGTGCGCCCGCGTGGTCGGCGAGGTCATGGGCCAGTACCACCCGCACGGCGACACGGCGATCTACGATGCGCTGGTCCGCCTCATCCAGGACTGGACCATGCGCTACCCGCTGGCCCTCGGCCAGGGAAACTTCGGCTCGCCCGGCAACGACGGGGCTGCGGCACCGCGGTACACGGAAACCAAGATGGCCCCGCTGGCCATGGAAATGGTCCGCGACATTGACGAGGAAACCGTCGATTTCCAGGACAACTATGACGGCAAGAACCAGGAACCGACGATCCTGCCGGCGCGGTTCCCCAACCTGCTGGTCAACGGCTCCTCGGGTATTGCCGTCGGCATGGCCACGAACATCCCGCCGCACAACCTCCGCGAAGTGGCCGACGGCGTGCAGTGGTACCTGGCCAACCCGACCGCCAGCCGGGAGGAACTGCTCGAGGAGCTGATCCTGCGCATCAAGGGTCCTGACTTCCCGACCGGCGCCACGATTCTGGGGCACAAGGGCATCGAAGATGCCTACCGGACGGGCCGCGGCTCCATCACCATGCGCGCCGTCGTCAACGTCGAGGAACTCCAGGGCCGCACCTGTCTCGTGGTCACCGAACTGCCCTACCAGGCCAACCCGGACAACCTGGCGATCAAGATTGCCGAGCTCGTCAAGGATGGCAAGATCTCGGGCATCGCGGACCTCCGCGATGAAACCTCCGGACGCACCGGCCAGCGCCTCGTGATCGTGCTCAAGCGCGACGCCGTCGCCAAGGTGGTGCTGAACAACCTCTACAAGCACACCCAGCTGCAGGACAACTTTGCGGCCAATATGCTGGCAATCGTCGACGGCGTGCCCCGCACACTGAGCCTCGATGCCTTCATCCGCCACTGGGTCACGCACCAGATGGACGTCATTGCGCGCCGGACCCGCTACCGCCTCCGCAAGGCCGAGGAAGAAGCGCACATCCTGCGTGCCCTGCTCAAGGCGCTCGACGCGCTGGATGAGGTCATCGCCTTGATCCGTGCGTCCAACACCACCGAGGCCGCCCGCGACGGCCTGATGCAGCTCCTGGCTATCGATGAACTCCAGGCCCGCGCCATCCTGGACATGCAGCTGCGCCGGCTCGCTGCCCTGGAACGCCAGAAGATCCAGGACCGCCACTCGGAACTCGAGGCCATGATCACCGAGTACAACTCGATCCTGGCTTCCGAGGAACGGCAACGGGGGATCATCAGCACCGAGCTGGCCGAAATCGTGGCCAAGCACGGTGACGACCGCCGCACCAAGGTTCTGCTCGGCTTCGACGGCGACATGTCCATGGAAGACCTCATCCCCGAAGAGGAAATGGTCGTCACGATCACCCGGGGTGGCTACGTCAAGCGCACCCGCAGCGACAACTACCGCTCCCAGCAGCGCGGCGGCAAGGGCATCAAGGGCGCCCAGTTGCGCGGCGACGACGTCGTGGAGCACTTCTTCGTCACCACAACGCACCACTGGCTGCTGTTCTTCACCAACCTGGGACGCGTCTACCGGGCCAAGGCCTACGAACTCGTCGAAGCGGGACGTGACGCCAAGGGCCAGCACGTGGCGAACCTGCTCGCCTTCCAGCCCGATGAGCACATCGCCCAGGTGCTGGATCTGCGGGACTACCAGCACTCGCCGTACCTGGTGCTTGCCACCAAGCGCGGCCTGGTCAAGAAGACCCGCCTGGAGGACTACGACACCAACCGTTCCGCCGGCGTCATCGCGATCAACCTCCGCGAGGGCGACGAGCTCGTCTCCGCCCAGCTGGTCTCGGAAACCGATGACCTGATGCTGGTGTCCCGCAAGGGCCAGTCCATCCGCTTCACCGCGACGGATGAAGCCCTGCGGCCGATGGGCCGGGCCACGTCCGGCGTTACCGGCATGAAATTCCGGGAGGATGACGAGCTGCTGGCGGCCGACGTCGTAACGGACGGCTCCTTCGTCTTCGTCGTCACCGAGGGCGGCTACGCCAAGCGCACCGCTGTGGAGGAGTACCGGCTCCAGGGCCGCGGCGGCCTCGGCATCAAGGTCGGCAAATACCAGGAGGAACGCGGACACCTCGTCGGCGCGTTGATCGTGCAGGAAGAAGATGAAGTCCTGGTGGTCATGGAAGGCGGCAAGGTGGTGCGATCTTCGGTGGCGGGTGTTCCCGCCAAGGGCCGCGACACGATGGGCGTGATCTTTGCCAAGCCGGACAAGAATGACCGCATCATCGAGGTTGCGCGCAACAGCGAACGCGGCCTGGATACGGACGAGGAAAGTCCGGCATCCGCGCCGGATGACGTAACGTTGGCTGAAGATACCGGATCGCATGACGGGTCCGCAGAGGCAGAATCAGTACCGGCCCCGGAATCAGATGAGTCATCGGGCAATGCCGAACTGGACGAAGACAACACCGGAGGTAACGAGTGAGTGATCCCGACTCATATCCCACGCAGAACAGCAGCGGTACAGGCGGAATGCGGCAGCCTGCGTCCGCACCGCGCGTCAGCGCGCCGTCACGCCCGCAGCAGCGCCCCGGCGTTCCCGGCGGAGCCGCAGGTTTAACGCAGCGTCCCCCGGCGCCAGGTCAGCGCCCCGCGCAGGGCCGCCCGACGGCGCCCGGACAGCGTCCCGGCCAGAACGAGGCCGGCCTGATCAAGCCGGCCCCCAAGGCAAAGGTCCGCCGCGCCCGCCTGCTGGTCAGCAAGGTGGACCCCTGGTCCGTGCTGAAGATGGCTTTCCTGCTCTCGGTTGCCCTGGGCATCGTGACGGTGGTGGCTGCGATCGTGCTCTGGACGGTTCTTGACCTGACCGGCATCTTCGATCAGGTCGACAGCCTGCTGGGCACCCTGGCCGGCTCTGAGGGAGGCGGCTTCGAGCTGAAGAAGGTGGCCTCGCTGGGCCAGGTTGCGTCCTTCGCCACCATCATCGCCGTGATCAATGTGGTGCTGCTGACAGCCCTGTCCATGCTCTCGGCCGTGCTGTACAACATCTCCGCCACACTGGTGGGCGGCATCGGCGTCACGCTTACAGACGACTAAAACCCGCACTTTTCCCGGATATTTTCCCGGGAAATGCCTCGATTTGAGATCGGGCCGGGATGTGCTGTAAAGTCATATCTCGGCCCGATGAGGCATCGGGGCGTATAGCTCAGGCGGTTAGAGCGCTTCGCTGATAACGAAGAGGTCCCAGGTTCAAGTCCTGGTACGCCCACGGAACCTGTACAGGGTTCGGTAGGGGTTTGGTGATGGTCCGGGTTTTTCCGGGGCCGGAACGGGGTGCAGGTGAAGACGTTGCTGGTTGTTGCAGCTACGATCGCAGGCGTCCTGCTCTACAGAAAAGTGCAGGAGTCCGAAGCCCGGAAAACAGTCTGGAGCGAATCAACCGACACGGTTGACTAGCCCGGAATCCCGGAACGGGAGCTGGAAAGCAGCTTTCCGAACTAGGGGTATGATTGTCGGGTTGCTTCTTATGGGGGCATGGCGCAATTGGTAGCGCACCTGCTTTGCAAGCAGGGGGTTCGGGGTTCGAGTCCCCGTGCCTCCACCATAGGGAAGGCCCCGTACCGCGGAAACGCGGTACGGGGCCTTTTGCATGACCGGGAATCCGGGCAGCTGAAAGAGGGGCTGTCTCATTGCTTGGGCTTGGCGTAGTCGCCCATGCCCTGCCAGTCTATGAAGACGTATGGTTCGTCCCCGACTACCCAGGCGTCGTGCCCCGGCGGAATGACGCCGAAGTCGCCCGGGCCGAATTCGCTCTCCTCGCCGTCGTCCATGACCACCTTGAGGCGCCCGGAGACGGTGTAGCCGACGTGGGCAGCCATGCAGCTGTCCGTCTGGGCGATCGGCTTGACGTGCTGGGACCATTTCCATCCCGGCAGGAACGTCGCACGCCCTACGGCGCCGGCGTCGAGATTGACGAGTTCAACCTGTCCCATCCCGTCCTTGACGGGGCGGGTCTCCTCCGGGTTGTCAAAGCTCTTGCGGATGATTGAAGCCATCATGGTCTCCTTTGTGGATGGGGGTGAGACCGGATTTAAGACTGTCACTGCCGCCTGCCACGGTCAAGAATGCGTGTGTCAGGTGCCATCCTCCCGGCCCCACTACTGTTGGACCGTGAACCTCTTCCTTGCCGTTTTGGGAGTGCTGGGTGTGGCATCCTCCGGGCCCCTTATCGCTGCCACCCTGGGCGCCACCACCGTCAGCGCCCTTGCCATCGCGTTCTGGCGCAACGCGATCGGTGCTGCCGTGATGGCCGGGCCCGTGCTGGTCCGGCAACCCCGCCAGTTTGCCAGGATCACCGGAAAAGAGTTCCGCTGGTCCCTCGCCGCGGCCGTCGCCCTGGCGCTGCACTTCGCCTGCTTCATCACCTCCCTCCAGCTGACTTCCGTCGCCGCGGCAACAGCCCTGGTCTGCCTGCAATCGGGCTGGATCGCTATCTTCCAGCTGTTCCGGGGCGTGCGGCACCGCTGGCAGGTCCTGGCGGGCCTGGGCATCGCTTTCGGCGGCGTCGTGGCGATCACCGGGTTCGACATGGGCACTTCCCCGGACGCGCTCCTGGGCGACCTCCTCGCCGTCGCGGGAGGCGCCCTGGCCGGTATCTACACGCTGGCGGGCGGCAAGGCCCGCCAGACCATGGGGACCGGGGTCTACACGACGTTCTGCTACGGGATGTGCGCCGCCGTCGTCGCGGTGCTGGCGCTCGTATCCCGGCAGCCGCTGGCCGGATTCGACGCCGCCGGCTGGCTCGGCATCCTGGCCGTCACCGTGTGCGCCCAGCTGATCGGCCACACGGCGTTCAACCACCTTCTGGCCACCATGAGTCCGCTGCTGGTATCCATGATCATCCTGCTGGAGATCCCGGGCGCCGCCCTGCTCGCCGCGGCGTTCCTTTCCGAGACGCTGCCCGCAGGGACCTATGCCGGCCTGGGCATGATCCTGGTGGGGCTCGCCGTCGTTGTCCTGGGGCAGCGGGGCTCGCGGGCCGTGCGCCGCAATGCCGCCCTGCTCGCGGAGCTGGGGACCGACTGAGGCTGCCGGCTGTACGGGGCTACTGGCCGCCGCGGCGGGCCGGCTGGGCGGTGTTGACCGTGTGGATGGCACGGAGCAGCTTCGCCGGGAAATATACCGAGAAGAACACCACCATGGGCGCCTTGAGGGCCATCTTCTTGACGTTGTGCGCCTTGTACGTGCGGTCGAAGCGCGTCACGTAGTACCGGTAGTCGCGGGGCGAATCTTCAAGCCTGCGGGCGGACATCCCGGAAACCATCGCGGGCCAGTACTGGATCCGGAGCTCGTGGTCGGCGAGATGCAGCGAGAGGTCGATATCCTCATGCATCTCATCCTTCTCATCCCGGCAGGTCTCGCCGCGGATGACTTCCCAGGCGGAACGGCGCAGGGCCATGTTTGAGCCGAACAGGAAGTGGTACTGGTGTTTGGCGAGCTTGAGCATAAGCTGGCGCATCTTGTCGTCTGCCTTGAGGCCGAAGCGGCGCATCGGCATGTCGTAGTAGACCACCGGACCCGTGGCGGCGTGCACCGACTGCTCAGCGAACGCCTTCTGGACCTGTTCCACCCAGTCCGGTTCGAGGACAGAATCAGCGTCGATCCGGCCTAGGATATCGCCGGTGGCATGGTCCAGACCGAAGTTGCGCGTGGGAATCAGGCCCTGGTCCCGGTCCTGGCTCAGCAGGATGATGGGGCTCTCCGGGTATTCCAGCTGCATCTGCCGCACGATCCCGGCGGTGCGGTCCTTGGACATGTTGTCCACCACGATGATCTCGTGGGCCGGGACGGACTGGTAGACCGCCGCGATCAGGCACTGCCTGATGACGCTTTCCTCGTTGTAGGCAGGGATGACAATGGATACGGCCGGTGGCGGCACAGCATCGTCTAAGGCATCCTGGGAGGATCTATCGGGTGACATCCCCTCAAATTTAGCACCCATGCCCGCTTATACCGTCCGGCGCCGGGCACCCTCCGGCGAGGAAACAAAAGGAGGGATCCCGCCCGTGGCGGAATCCCTCCCTGAGCCGGCCTGCATGCGGGCTACGGCTTCAACTACTTGCCCGTGGTCTTGTCCGCGCCGTTGTTGCGGCTGGCGGCAATGTTCCGCACAGCAGTCTTCGCATCGGTGGCTACCTTGGCGGCAGCATCCTGGCTATCCTCGGCCGCACCTGCCGCCACGTGCTTGGCAGTGTCCGCGGCGTCCTCAACGGCAGTCACCGCCGAGTCGGCGACTTCGCCGGAGGCCTCCGCGGCCTTGTCGGCCGCGGCGACAGTTGGCGCGCCGGCCGCGCCGGCGGTGTCCAAGACGCCGTTGACTGTGGTGGCCGGAACCGGCGCAGGGGTAACCGGCGCCGGGGTCTTCCACGGATCTTCGACCGGCTGGGAGGCCTTCCAGACGGCAACCCCCGCGGCGACGGCGGCGGCAATCACGCCGAAGATGAGCAGTCCGCGGTGCTTGGGCTTCTGCGGCTTGGCAAGCTCTCCGCTGACCGCCTTGCTGGCCTCGTTCGCAGCCACCTTGATGTGACTGCCGGCCGACTTCGCCTGCTCCTGGACGGCGTGGATGATCCCCACATCGCCAAGCTTCTGGGCCACAGCATCGACGTGCGCCGGGGCGCCTTCCAGCGTGCGGTGCACGGCCTCGGAAGCGTAACCGATCTGGTCCGAGAGTTTGGGCAGGTAGTCAACGACGACCCGGTCGCGTGCGTTCGCGATCACCGGCGTCGCCTTGTCCAGCGCCTCGTGGAGGCGCGGGGTGGCGCCTTCAACGGCGTCGTGGATCATCGGTGCGAGGTGTGCCAATCCGTCCTGGATGCGCGGAGTTACCGTGGCAACGCCGTCGGCCAGATTGTGGGCGGCCGACTTGAGCCCCTCCTGGATTTTGGGAGAAGCGGTATCCAGGCCGTGCTGCAGTCGCGGAACGGCCCAGTTGACTGCTGCTTCAACCCGCGGTGCTGCCCAGTCCTTGGCGTTCCCTACTCCGGTGCTGACTGACTGCTCCAGCTCACGGGCAATACGATCCGATTTCTTCACAACTGCCTCCCGATTAATGTGACGTATCTGCAGTTAGCCTACGTGTCCCAGACCTCACCGGCTATTCTTCAGTCCGATTTCGGGAGGATTTCACCCAGCGCGGAACTGGCTGACCGGCCCTATGCGGATTGGCCTGTCATGGAAGAATAGGGCCATGACTGCCATAGCAACTGCAAAAGCAACCATCCACACGAGCCTGGGCGACATCGTCGTCCACCTCTTCGGAAACCACGCCCCCAAGACCGTCGAAAACTTCGTCGGGCTGTCCACCGGTGAGAAGGCCTGGACCCACCCCGAATCGGGCGAGGACAAGACGGGCACGCCGCTGTACGACGGCACCATCTTCCACCGCATCATCAAAGACTTCATGATCCAGGCCGGCGACCCCTTGGGCCGCGGTGTCGGCGGACCGGGCTACAAATTCGATGACGAGATCCACCCGGAACTGACCTTCAACGAGCCGTACAAACTGGCCATGGCCAACGCCGGCATCCAGATGGGCCGCGGCACCAACGGTTCGCAGTTCTTCATCACCACCATCCCCACCGGCTGGCTGCAGGGCAAGCACAGCATCTTCGGTGAGGTCGCCGATGACGAATCCAAGAAGGTTGTTGACGCCATCGAGGGTGTGCGCACCGGCATGGGCGACCGCCCCGTCGAGGACGTCACCATCAACAGCATTGACGTAGAAAAGCTCTAAGCCCAAGCCATGAGCTACGGACTTCCGGCGGCCGAGCCGTCCGCGCAGATCCCGGTGTGCCCCCGGCACCCGGACCGGCCCGCCTATGTGCGCTGCCAGCGGTGCGGGCGCCCTGCGTGCCCCGACTGCCAGCGGGCGGCCGCCGTCGGATTCCAGTGTGTTGACTGTGTCAATGAAACACGACGTACGACGCCGGACGTCAAGACGGTCTACGGCGGCGCCGTGGCCGGCGGCCGGCCGCTCGTAACGTTTGCCATCATCGGGCTGTGCGCCCTGGTCTATGTTCTGCAATGGCTGGTCCCCAACGACGGGATCTATCAGAACCTGGCGTTTGCCACCGTTTATGCCAGCCCGGAGTTCGGGGTTTTCGAACCCTGGCGCATGGTGACTTCCGCCTTCCTCCATTCCCAGGGGTTCATCCTCCACATCGTGCTCAACATGTACATGTTGTGGATGTTTGGCCAAGCCCTGGAGCCACTCCTGGGCCGCATCCGCTTTCTGGCGGTCTATTTGCTCTCCGCCTTCGGCGGATCCGTCGGCTACCTCCTCCTGACGCCCGGTTACGTCCCAGGCCAGCCGCTGAGCGGCGTAGTGGGTGCTTCCGGCGCCATTTTCGGCCTCTTCGGCGCCATGCTGGTGGTCCAGCGACACCGCGGCGGCGATACCAGGCAACTCTGGGTATTGATCGCCATCAACGGCGTGATCGGATTCCTGGTCCCCCAGATCGCCTGGCAGGCCCACCTCGGCGGCGCCATCACGGGCGCCCTGTGCGCTGCCGTCATCGCGTACACGCCCCGGGGACCGCGGCAGGGGCTCCTGCAGGCCAGCGGCCTCGTGCTGGTGTTCGCCCTGCTGATCGCCGTGTCCGCCCTCAGGGTGGCCAGCGCCTAGGCGCGGCTTCTTAGCCTGTCTCAGGGCCGTCTCTTCCGCCCGGCCTCCTCGCCCTCCCTGCGTGCGGCTCCCTGCCCTGCCTCCAGGCGCTCCCTGCGTGGACGCCTGCCTCTGGTGACTTATCCACACCCCTTCCGGGGCTTGTCCGCGCCCTTTTCTGCGGGGCGCTCGGGTCCGCCTGGCCGGGAACAGCCCTTCACCTGGTGCGGGCTGGAAGTTGTCCACAGGGGTTATCCACACTGTTGGTAACTTACATCGTTGTAGTTCAACGCGGTCCGCTCGATCTGTCCGCCCCAGCTGGCGATTACCCGCTAGGCTGTCCATCGATCTCCACAATTGTGGATAACTCCCGTTGGTTGCCCTGTGGTTAAGTGGACAACTCCGTGTCCTGGACTCCGGGCGCCAGGCCCGGATCGCGTCGCTCGTGGAAGCGGCCAGTGACTGGCCTGAATGGCTTGCCGGCAACCCACAGCGTCATGTCTGATTTCAACAGCTTTATGCACACTGTTAATAACTTGATGCTCTGAGTGTCCGTATCTCGGAGGCACGTGTCGGGCCGTGAGATCGCCCCTACGGTGCACTGACCGTTGATGTTATCCCCAGTTGTGGATAACTTGTGGGTACTCGCCTGTTGTTAAGTGGATAACGTTGCCGCGGGCTGTGTTTTGCTGGATCGTGGACCCCGAGCCCGGTAGGCAAGCCAACACCCGGCGACGGACGGCGCTTCCCGGACTTATCCACAGCAAATCCACAATGTTAATAACGCACACGACTGTTGTTCAGAGGGTGCTGTCCCTAGCGTTTCCCCCCGACGCGGCATCCGCGTCGCTCCCCTGGTCGATGCGGTGGAGTTTGAGCGCCTCCGCGAGGCGGCCGAGGAATTAGAGGACATCCGCGCCGTTGACGCGGCCTGGGAGGAAGTTGAACAAACCGGGCAGACTCCGATTCCGTGGGAGGGCGTCAAACGCGATCTCGGCCTGGCGTGAGCTACGGCATTGAGGTCTTGCCGGCAGCGGCCGGCAGCTACGCAAACTCCGCCCGAGGGCCGCCGGATCCTGGCAGCCATTGAACTCTTGGCTGAGACGCCCCGGCCACCCGGGGCGAAAAAGCTTACCGGCCGAGTTGAATGGCGCGTACGCACCGGGGACTACCGGGTGCTTTACCGCATCGACGACGGGCGCCTGGTCATCGTTGGGGTTCCGGCGGGACATCGCCGTGAGATCTACCGCGAAGCGTAGTGCGCTCCGCCTCCATGGCGCAGGAACGTGGAGACTACCTCTCAGGCGTGAGCTGTGCGCACTGCCTCAATGCGGCCAGACGCCCGAGCTGCCCCGCCGGTGGCTGTCGAGCAGATGGGTGTCCACCATGCCAATGGCCTCCATCAGGGCGTACATGGTGGTGGGACCGACGAAGGCGAAGCCCTTCTTCCGCAGCGCCTTGGATAGCGCAACGGACTCCGCGGAGATGGTGGGGATCTGCGCATGCGCGGTGGGCACCGGCGTCGATTCCGGCTGGAACTGCCAGACGAAGTCGACGAGTCCCCCCTCGTCCCGGAGGGCGAGGGTGGCCCGGGCATTAGTGATTGCCGCCTGGATCTTCAGCCGGTTCCGGACAATGCCGGCGTCCAGCATCAGGCGGTCAATGTCCGCCTGTCCGAACGTGGCGACAGTCTCGGGGTGGAAGTCATGGAACGCCGCCCGGAAGGCCGGCCGTTTCCGCAGGATCGTGGCCCAGGACAGACCCGCCTGGAATGCCTCAAGGCTGATCCGTTCGTACAGCCCCTGCTCATCACGCACCGGGAGCCCCCACTCCGTGTCGTAGTAGTCGCGCAGCACCGGGTCAACGGCCGCCCACGGGGGGCGCGCCAATCCGTCGTCGCCAATGATGGTGCCGGGGACAGCCGGGGTCATGAGGGGTCCTTTGTTGGGTGTGCCTTTTCCAGCATTATCCGTCAACGGGTGCTGCCCCGGGGATGGCAAAGGGCCAGCACACACAGTGTGTACCGGCCCTTCAGCGGTAGCTGCGGGGCAGTTCGGTATCAGGAACGCCAGCGGGTGGTCATGAGGAATCCCACAATGGCGATCCCAAAGCCTGCAACGATGTTCCATGAGCCCCACGCTCCGACCGGTAGGGTCGCTTCGCTGATGTAGAAGGTGATGATCCACAGCAGGCCGATGATCATCAGGCCGAACATCACCGGTTTGAACCAGATCGCGTTGGGCTTGTAGGCCTGCGCGGCAGAAGACTGCTGCGGCGCGCTGGCGGTCCTTTTTCGCGGCTTCGACTCGGGCACGGGTCCTCCTTGGCGGGCTGGAACAGGAGCGGCACCCCGGCTTGATATCCTGCAAGAAGGAAAACGCCAGCGGTCAACGCGCTCTTGGTCAAGTTTGAATTCTTACTAGCAGCCAATTCTAGCTGTAGTTCAGGCAACCCTGGTGTCCGCCGCGAACATCCAGGAGGAGAAGCCACGGTGCTGCAGCTTCGGGACAGAGCCGCCGCCGGGGCTGCCCGCGCCGCCGGCCTCGTCTCCCGCAGCATGGGCGTTCTCGGTGAACTGCTCGTCACCGCCGGCGTCATCCTCCTGCTATTCGTCGCATGGCAGCTGTGGTGGACCAACGTGGAGTCCGACGCGAACCAGCGGGAGGTCGTCAAGGACTTTGCCCGGCAGTTCAACGGTCCCCTGGAGTCGAACAGCACGGTGGCGCAGGGAACCGGCGCGGCGCCGTCGTCCGCCCCTTCTGCGGACTACGGGCCGGCCGCAATCTCCGCAGAGCCGGCAGTCGGGGCGACGATCGGTCTTTTGCACGTCCCCAGGTTCAGCGCGGAGTACACCCGGCCCATCATCCAGGGGACCGGACCGGCGGTGCTGGATACCCTGGGGATCGGGCATTACGAGGGCACATCGATGCCCGGTGCGGCCGGGAATTTTGCGGTTGCCGGCCACCGGCAGACCCATGGCGCGGTACTGGACAACATTGATGCGCTGGTACCCGGCGACAGAATCTATGTCCAGACCCGGGACGGCTATTACGTCTACGTGTTCCGGAACAGCGAGATCGTCCTGCCCGCCCGCACGGATGTACTGCTGCCCGTCCCGACGCAGCCGGCGGCAGTACCCAAGGAGAGCTACCTCACCATGACCAGCTGCAACCCCCGCTTCGGCTCGCAGGAACGCTTCGTGGCCTACGCCCTGCTGGAACGGTGGCAGCCGGCCTCGGCGGGGCCGCCGGCCGAAATCGCGGCCCAGGTCCAGCGCGCCAGCCAGGAGGGCTGACCATTGTACGCATGGATTTTCCGTCATCTTCCGGGCCCCCTGTGGCTCCGGATTGCCGCCGCGCTGGTGCTTGTCGCCGGCGGGCTGGTATTGATGGTTCAGTTCCTTTTTCCCTGGATGGCACAATTCACCCAGTTCACTGATTCAACGATTGGTTCGGCAAGGCACCCATGAGCACAACCAAGATCCTCGTCGTCGACAACTACGACAGCTTTGTCTACACCCTGGTCGGGTACCTCCAGGAGCTCGGCGCGGAGACGACAGTCGTCCGCAATGACGATGTCACCCTCGCAGAGGCGATCGAGATGGCTGAAGCGCGCGACGGCGTCCTCATCTCTCCGGGACCGGGAACCCCTGCGGCTGCGGGCGTGTGCATCGAGCTGATCACGTGGTGCGGCAGCCACAACAAGCCGATGCTTGGGGTGTGCCTGGGACACCAGGCCTTGGCCGAGGCCTACGGCGGGACCGTCACGCACGCGCCGGAACTGATGCACGGCAAGACCTCCCTCGTGGAGCATCACGGGACCGGTGTATTTGCCGGAATCCCGTCCCCGTTCACCGCGACCCGCTACCATTCCCTGGCAGCGGTCCGTGAGAGCATCCCCGAGGTGCTGGAGATTACCGCGGAGACCGGAACCGGCGTCGTGATGGGGCTGCAGCACCGCGAGGCCCCGCTGTGTGGCGTCCAGTTCCACCCGGAGTCCGTGCTGACGGAAGGCGGATACCAGATGCTGGGAAACTGGCTGGAGTCACTCGGCATGGCAGGCGCGGCCCTGAAGGCTGCCACGCTGAGCCCGCTCATCAAGCACTGACCACCGCGGACGCGGCTCCCGGCCGGGCTACGGGAAGATTCCGCCCAGAGCCCCGGTCCCGCTTTCCTTGGAACCCTTCGTGGACGTCGGGGTGGGGGTGGGGGTGGGTTCCGGCGGGGGCGGCGGAGCCTTCGCCACGGTGACGGAGATGACTTTGCCCTGCTCCACCAGGGCTTCCGCCGCATCGCTCTGCGCCGTGACCTTGCCCGGTTCCACCTGGGAGTTCTCGACTTCGGTCACGCTGAGCGCCAGCCCGAGGGCCTTCAGGGCCGCCTCAGCCTCGGCCCGCGGGCGCCCGATGAGCTGGGGCACCGCGACCTTGCCGGTGGAGACGACGAGTTCGACCACGCTGCCGACCGCCACCGGCTGGCCGGGAGCGGGTTTGGTGGTGATGACGAGGCCGGCCGGCACGGTGGGGCTGTTGTCCATGATGGTGGCCGGCGCGCCGGTCAGGCCCTTCTGCCGCAGGACGTCCCGGGCGGCTGCCTCGGTCCGGCCGGGCAGGTCCGCGGGGATGACGACGGCGCTGGGCCCCTCGGAGATATTGAGCGTGATCTCCGAATTCGGCTCCAGGGAATTGCCCGGCGCCGGGATGGTACCGATGGCGGTGCCCTTGGCGACCGTTTCGTGCTGGACCCGGCTGATCCGGGGCTTGAGGCCCGCGTTGTAGAGCCTCTGGAGCGCCTCGGATTCCGTCAGCGACGCCACCGGGGGAACATCGACCTTGACCACTGCGGGCGGTGCCTCGTTCATCATGTTGTAGAGCCACAGGCCACCGCCGGCCAGCACCAGCACGGTAAGGACCACCAGGGTGGCGATCCAGGTCCGACGGCGGAACTTCTGCCGGGTGGTGTGTTCGCGTTCGGCAGGGAACACCAGCGGAAGACTTCCCGTGTCCGAAGCTGCATAGGAGACGGCGGACTGGGCCGTCAGGGCGTCGTCGGGGCCGGGGATGTCCTGTGTGGGCCGCAGTCTGCCGCCGGGCACATCATCGAGGAACTTGGCGCCGGTCATCGGGAAGACCGCCGTCGGGGTGCCCTCAGACGTGGGCACGGTGTCGTTCGGATCGGTCGGGGCCTCACTGGCCGCCAGCGGGGCCACTCCCACCCCGCTCCGGGCCGCGCGGAGGGCACGGCGGAAAGCGGCGGCATCCTGGAACCGGTCTGCCCGGTTCTTCTGCAGGGCCTTCATCAGCACGCTGTCCAGGGCGTCGGAGATCTCCGGGTTGAGGCTGCTGGCCAGCTCCGGAATTTCCCGGACATGCTGGTAGGCAACGGAAACTGGGCTGTCGCCGACGAAGGGCGGCCGTCCGGTCAGCATTTCGTACAGCAGGCAGCCGGCGGAATAGAGGTCGCTGCGGGCGTCCACGGTTTCGCCCCGGGCCTGCTCGGGCGAGAGGTACTGGGCTGTGCCCACCACGGCCTGGGTCTGCGTCATGGTCGCGGAAGAGTCTGCCATGGCGCGGGCGATGCCGAAGTCCATGACCTTGATGCTGTTGGAATCGGGGCAGAACATCACGTTGGCCGGCTTGATGTCCCGGTGGACGATGCCGGCCTTATGGCTGTAATCGAGGGCCGAGAGGACGCCCAGGCTGTAGTCGATCGCCTGGTCGATGCTGACTTCCTTGGCCCGGACCAGGTCCCGGATTGTCTTTCCGGAAACGAACTCCATGACGATGTAGGGCACCCTGACGGTGTCCTCGTGGTCACCGGGAACGGCGTGGTCCCCGGTGTCGTAGACGGAAACGATAGAAGGGTGGTTCAGCGCGGCCACGGCCTGTGCCTCGCGCTTGAACCGGGCCTGGAACTGGGGGTCCCTGGCGAGGTCGGGTCGCAGCAACTTGACGGCAACGGTGCGCCCCAGCCTGGTGTCCGTTCCGCGGAACACGTCGGCCATGCCGCCGCGCCCGATCAGCTCACCCAGCTCGTAGCGCCCGCTGAGGACGCGCTGCGTGTTCACGGGGCGGCGGTCCTCCCTGTGCGACGGTGTGCGGGGTGAATTAGACACGGAGTCCTACGGTCCCTTGGTAGCGCTGGATGACGGGGTGGCCTTGGCTGCTGCCAGGTGGTAGGTCACGAGGGAGCCCGCTGCCACCTTCTGGCCCTGGGCAGGTTCCGAACTGACGAACGTTCCCGGATCCTCTTTCTTGTTGCTCGGTCCGACGTCGGCACCCTTGGCCCAGCGGAGACCGGCTCCCTCGATGGCCTTCTGTACTGCTGCTTCCGAGGCCCCGGAGGGGATCGCGGGAACCGAGACCATTTCGGGCCCCTTGGAGTAGCTCACGGTGATGGTATCGCCCGGCTGGACCGGCCCGGAGGGGTCGATGTTGGTGACCGTTCCCGGCGTCGCGTCGTCGAAGACCTCGACGCCGGTGACGGCCAGGTTCTTGCCGATCAGTTCATTGCGGACCTCGTTGAACGGCCGCCCCAGATAGGCGTCCGGAAAGAGGTTGATGGCGGCCGGCGTGGACACGGTGGGGGTCGCGGAGCTGCTCGTGGGGCTTGGGCTCTGGGACGTGGGCGAGGTGGTGGGGCTCGAGCTGATGGGGCCCGCGCTGGTGGTACCGGCGTTGCTGCTGGCCGGGGACTGCGGCGGGAACAGGATGCCGGCCTGGGTAAGGATGACGCCCACGAGGGAGAAGAGCACCAGCAGGATCAGGGCAATCAGCGGCCACGTCCATGGGCTCCGGCCGCGGCGTTGCGGTTCATCAACGGGTTCGTCGTAGTCATCGTCCTCCTGCACCCATTGGCGCTCGGCCGCAAGGGCGTCTGCACGGGAGAGGGTGTTGCGCGCGCCGTAGGCGCTGGCTGCGGCTGCGCCGGCTGCCAGGCCCGCAGCGGCTCCGGCTCCGGCGCCGATCACCGGCAACGCGGAGGTCGCCGACGTCGTCCGGTCCTCAGCGGCGCTGGCGCCGATCACGCCGGTCGCCGCGGTCGGGACGTCCACCGGCGCTGTGATGGGTCCGGTAGTTGCCTCGAACAGGAGCATGCCGGGGACAGCGGCGTGGGCCGCGGTGATGTCGCCGTTGCGGATGGCCTCGGCGGCCGCGGAGAGCTTGATCGCGTCGGCCGGCCGGTTCTTCGGGTCCTTGGCCAGCATCGACATCAGCAGGGCCCGGACCGGCTTGGGGAGCGTCTCGGGCAGGGGCGGCGGCGCGTCGTTGACCTGCGCCAGCGCGATGGCGATCTGGGATTCGCCGGAGAAAGGGCGATGCCCGGTGAGGCACTCATAGCCGATCACGCCGAGCGAGTAGATGTCCGAGGCGCCGGTCGCCGTCTGGCCGGTGGCCTGCTCGGGCGCCAGGTACTGGGCGGTGCCCATCACCTGTCCGGTCTGGGTCAGCGGAACCTGGTCAGCCAGGCGGGCGATGCCGAAGTCGGTGACCTTGACCCGTCCATCGGGAGTGATCAGCAGGTTGCCGGGCTTGATGTCGCGGTGCACAAGACCCTGGGCATGGGCGACCGAGAGGGCCCGGGCCGTCTGGGCGATCATGGAAAGGGTGCGGTCCGGGGAGAGCACCTGCTCGTGTTCGATGATGCTGCTCAGGGGCTGGCCGGGCACCAGTTCCATCACGAGGTAGGCGGATCCCTCTTCCTCGCCGTAGTCGAAGACATTGGCGATGCCTACGTGGTTCAGGAGCGCGGTGTGGCGGGCCTCGGCGCGGAACCGCTGGAGGAAGCCCGGATCGCCGGTGTACTCCTCTTTGAGCACCTTGATGGCGATGATGCGGCCAAGGATCAGGTCTTTGGCTTTCCAGACCTCTCCCATGCCACCGATCGCAATACGCGTGGTCAGCTGGAATCTGCCGCCGAGGGTGATTCCTGATGTAGGCCTCACTTATTCAACACCGCCTCAAAAATCTTCTTCGCGTTCGGACTGGTTAGCTTCGCGCCGGTGGTGATGTCCACGTCTTGCATGACGATGGTGACAGCCACTTGCGGGTCATTCGCCGGGGCAAACCCGGTAAACCATGAGTTGTTCAGGCCGGTGCCGAGTTCGGCGGTACCGGTCTTGCCGGCCACCTGGACCCCGGGCACGGCCGCCCCCCGGGCGATGCCGTCGCTGACCACGCTGGCCATCCACTCGGTGATCTGCCGTGAGATCTCCGGCGTGGTGGAGGTCCGCAGGGCCTGGGGTTTCGGCTCGCTGATCGGCCGCAAGTCCGGCGAGCGTACGGCCTTGATCAGGTTCGGCTGCATCTGCACTCCGCCGTTGGCGATCGCGGCCGTCATCGTGTTGATCTGGAGCGGGGTGGCCCGGACGTCGCGCTGGCCGATCGCGGACTGCGCCAGCCCGGAGTCGTCCAGCGGCCCTCTCGGGAAGACACTCGGGGCGTAGTCCAGCTTCAGCTGGTCGCCAAAGTCCTGCCCGAAGCCGAACTTCTCCGCCTGGTCCGCAATCGCCTTCTGCCCCAGATCGATGGCGATGCTGGCGAACGGCGTGTTGCAGGACTGCTGCAGGGCGAACGCGAACGACGCCGTCGTGCGGGTGTAGCAGTTTCCGCCCGCGTAGTTCGGCAGTTTGTACTGGATGCCGGGGAAGGTCATCTCCGCCGGGTTGGGCAGAGTGCTGTCCTTGTTGTACTTTCCCGAGTTGAGGGCAGCGGCGGTGTCTATCAGCTTGAAGACAGAGCCTGGCGCCAGCGCTGCGCCGGTGGGTCCGCTGACGTTCTGGTTCAGGTTGATCCCGGGGATCTTGTTCAGCTCGCTGAAGGTGGCGGCCTCGGCCGCCGGGTCCTGGGTGGCGATCAGATTGGGGTCGTAGGAAGGCTTGGACACCATGGCCAGGATGGCTCCGGTCTTCGGGTTGGTCACCACGATCGAGCCGCGCTGTCCATCCGGGATGAGGTCGTAGGCGAGCTTCTGGATTTTGGGGTCGAGCGTCAGTTCCACCGAGGCGCCCTTGGGCTGGTTGCCCAGGAAGAGCTGGCCGATCCGGTCCAGGAACTGCTGGTCTGAGCTGCCCTCGAGCTCTTTGTTCATCGCCTTCTCCAGTCCGGTCACGCCGAAGCTCCTGGAGAAATAGCCGGTGATCCCGGCGTATGGCTCCGGCTGGGTGTAGGTGCGCTGGAACTTGCAGCTCTCCGCGGCGGGCTCAGATTCTGCCACCGGGCTGCCGCCGACGATGATGGCGCCGCGGTCGTTGCAGTAGTTCTGCAGGAGGGTGCGCTTGTTCCAGGCGTTGGCTTTGAGCTCGTCGGCGCCAACCACCTGCACGTAGCTGAGCGCGCCGAAGATCAGCGCGAACATCGCGATGGCGGCTATCCATGAATTGCGAATGGCCTGGTTCATAGCTGTTTCACCGCCTCGGTGGGTGCGTCGGGACTGGTACGGACGCCGGGGGCGGAGGCCGGCTTCGAGGGCATTGCGGGGACGTCTTTCCGGGCGTCGGGGATCTGTCCGGGCGCCATCGGTGTGGTGTCCACCGGGCTCCGTGCCGTGTGCGAAATCATCAGCAGCAGTCCGACGATGATCCAGTTGGCCAGCAGCGAGGAGCCGCCCGCGGCGAGGAAGGGGGTGGTCAGGCCGGTCAGTGGAATCAACCGGGTGACGCCACCGATCACCACAAAGCACTGCAGCGCGATGGCGAAGGAAAGCCCGCAGGCGAGCAGCTTGCCGAACGCATCCCGGGTGCCGAGCGCGGCGCGGAAGCCCCGGGTGAACAACAGCAGGTACATCAGGACGATGGCGAAGAGCCCGATCAGTCCGAGTTCCTCCCCGAAGGAGGCAATGATCATGTCGCTGTTCGCGAAGGGGACCAGGTTGGGGCGGCCCTGGCCCAGGCCGGTGCCGACGAGCCCGCCGTTGGCCATGCCAAACAGTCCCTCGACGATCTGCAGGCTGCTGCCGAATTCCCTGCCGTAGACCTCATCGGTGAAGGCATTAAGCCAGCCGTCGATCCGGAGTGCCACGTGGGAGAAGACCTTCGAGGCGACGAAGCCGCCGGCGGAGATGAGGACTACGCCGATTATCACCCAGCTGATGCGGCTCGTCGCCACGTAGATCATGACGAGGAACAGGCCGAAGAACAGGATCGAGGTACCCAGATCCCGCTGGAAGATCAGCACACCGATGGACACGAGCCAGGCCGCGATCATGGGGCCCATATCCTTCACCCGCGGGAACTGCACTGGCCGGACCTTACGTCCGGCCAGGAGGATAAGGTCCCGGTTCGAGGAAAGATACCCGGCGAAGAATATGGCCAGCGTGATCTTGGCAATCTCACCGGGCTGGAACGTCATGGGGCCGAGCTTGATCCACACCTTCGCGCCCAGGATTTCACCGGCGGAGACGCCGGGAACCAGGGGCAGGATCAGCAATACTGCGCTCACGGCCAGTGAGATGTAGGTGAAACGGCGGAGGATCCGGTGGTCCTTAAGGAACCAGATGACCGCTATGGCCACAGCCATGGCCACGAGCGTCCAGCGCAACTGGTTGTTGCCGGTATCTTCGCCCACCCGGTCCAGGCGGTGGATCATGGCCAGGCCGAGTCCGTTGAGGGCCGCGACCAGCGGAAGTATTACCGGATCGGCATATTTTGCGCGGATGCGCACCACGAGGTGGAAAGCCAGCGCCGCCGCCGCCAGAAGGCCGGACTGGAACCAGAAGTCCGTGTCGAATGCCTTTTCCCGGTCCACGCCGACGAGGGCATTGGCTCCGATGCCCACGGCAAGGGCGAGGATGAGCAGCACCAGTTCCACGTTTCGGCGTGGCTTGGGCGTCGAGTCGATCTGTGTCATTTGCCCCCCTCACATATAGGAGCTGTCTGCGTGGGTGTGGCAGACGGCAGGGCTGTGTCGCTGGCCCCGGGGCTGGGTGTGGCGGGGGCGGGGCTTGGTGTGGGCGCCGCGGCGCTGGCCGCTGCCGGCGGGGAGGGCGTGAGGCATTCGTCCGCCGGGGCCGTGGTGCCGGTGCGCTCCAGGTTCTTCACGATCCGCTGGGCATCGTAGAGGTCCCGTGCGGGCACCGTCTGACGCACGCGCTGCTGGGAGAATTCGGGCAGGTCTGACATCCGGATTTCGGTCACCGTTTCGAGGGTGGAGAGCTGGATGGGCCCCAGACGCTGGGAGACCCCGTTGAAGATGGCGACGTGCTGATCGTGCTCGCCGATGTAGTAGCGGGTCTGGGTCCACGCGTAGCCGAGCCAGAGACCGATAGTCAGGACCGCGACGATGGCCGCTGCGATGGAGATGGTCAACCAGCGCCGGGGGCGGGCCACCGGCTTGTACTCCTCGCCGTCCTCGCGGGCCTGCTCTGACTTGTGGGTGAGGACTGTCGCTGCCCGGCGGGCCACGGTGCGCCCGGCAATAGAGGGAATGGACCCGGATTCCGCGGCTGTCGCGGCAGCGCCGACGAGCTCGTGGGGACGGGTGGAGAGCTCCTCCCGGAGCACTTCGGCCGAGAGGTGCTCGCCGAGATGTGGGTCGGTTGTGGCCTCGGGCTCCTTCTTGTCCGGGGCTGCGCCGCTGCCACCGGCTGCGGGAACCCCGGCTGCGCCATCCCTGGCAGGGAGGGCGGGCTTCTCATCGCCGGGGGACGTCGCACTGTCTCCGGACTTGCCGGGGTCGTCCTTCTGCTGCGATCCCGCGAGACCGGCGGCGCCGTAGGTGCTCCCGCTGTGCGGCCCGGCAGCGGCGGCAACTGTCGCGGCGACGGCGGCCGCAGCGATCGGCGTCGGGACAATTTCGACGGCTGCGGTCCGCACGTCGTCCGGCGTCTGTTGGGCGATATCCACCATCACGACCGTGACGTTGTCCGGCGAGCCGGCCTCGAGCGTGAGGTCAATGAGCCGTTCGGCGCATTCGCGCAGATCCTTGGTTTCCCGCACCGTGCGTTCCACGACGTGACCGGCGACGTAGTTCAGGCCGTCGGAACACAGCAGCCAACGTTCACCCGGCTGGACGTCGAGAGTGGCGAGGTCAAGTTCCGGGCTCGCGTCAACGTCGCCCAGGACGCGCATCAGGACGTTTTTGTGCGGATGTGTTTCCGCCTCTTCAGGCCGCAGTCGGCCTTCGTCGATGAGGCGCTGGACAAACGTGTGGTCGACGCTGACCTGTTCGAATTCGCCCTTGCGCAAACGGTAGGCACGGGAATCGCCGATGTGGGCGAAATGAAGCTTGCCCTCGGCCAGCAGCAGCGCCGTAACCGTGGTCCCCATGCCGGCAAGCTTCGGATTGATGTGGACGAGTTCGGACAGCAGCGAGTTTGCGGTCTGGATCTCGTCGGCGAGGACCGTGCCGGCATCGCCTTCGTAGCTGTCGTGATCGAGGTGGATCATGTCCAGCACGGTGGCCGCGGATGCGACGTCACCGCCGGCATGGCCGCCCATGCCGTCCGCGACAACGGCAAGGTGCCGCCCCGCATAGGCGGAGTCGTCATTTTTGGCCCGCACGCGGCCGACGTCGGAACGCGCGGCGTAACGCATGATGAGCGACCGCTTCGGGGCAGGTGCCTGGTCTGCGGGAATGTCGGGGGCAGCCACGGCTACGGCCTCAATTCGATGACCGTCTTGCCGATTCTCACGGGGACACCAAGCTCGACCGGCAGGGCCCGGGTCAGCTGCTGGTCTGCCAGGTATGTGCCGTTTGTCGAGCCCAGGTCTTCGATGAACCAGCGGCTGCCTTGCGGGAACAGGCGGGCGTGCCGCCCGGAGGCGTAGTCATCCTCCAGGACGAGCGTGGCTTCCTGGGCGCGGCCGAGCAGGATGGGACTCGCCGCCAGGGCGATGGTGGTGCCCTTGAGCGGGCCTTCCGTCACCACGAGCTGGTGGGCCTGCTGCTTCACGGGGGCGGGGGCAGGCTCCGCCAGTGCGGGGTTCTTGCGGACCTGCCGGGCGCTGGGCGCGCCGGCTGCTGCCTTGCGTCCGATCATCAGGTCGCGGCGCATGGCCGAGACGATGCTGAAGATCAAGACCCACAGGAGCAGCAGGAACCCGAAGCGCAGGGCGGTGATGGTCAGTTCACTCACGGGCGGCCGCCTGGGTTGGCGGGCAGAAGGCGGAAAACAATCTTGGTCCGTCCCATCGTGATGGTGGAGCCGTCAGTGAGCTCCGAGCTCCCGACGATCTTGTGGCCGTTGACGTAGCTGCCGTTCGTGGAACCCAGATCGATGGCTTGGGCTGTGCCCGGACCGGTGCGGATCTCAAGGTGCCGGCGCGAAACGCCGGTGTCGTCAATCAGGATGTCTGCCTCAGACGACCGTCCGAGTACAACGGAAGGAGCGTTAAGCGAGTACCTCTGACCGTCAATGTCAAGTACCGGCAGGAGCCGGGACGGCTGGCGCGTCGGCGCGGCAGGCATGGCGGCGTGGGTTCCGGGCTGTGCCGGAGCGGACGGGGCGGAGGCCTTCTCGGTCCGGGACTTGATTTCAAAATCCCCGGCCCGGCGCTCTTCGTCGCGACGGAAACTGATCCGGACCGGTCCCTGCAGGGTGTAGCCCTGGCTGCGCACGTGGTTGATGACAACATCACAGAGCTCTTCCGCGAGCGGGGTGCCCCATTCCTGGGCCCGCTGGAAATCGTCGTCGCTGAGCAGGACGTCGAAAACGTTGGGAGCTAAAGTGCGTCCCGCGGCGATTGTGAGAGCCTTGTTGTCCACTTCGCGGCGGAGGTGGCTGGCGATCTCGACGGGCTCCACCTGGGCGCGAGAACCGGTGGAGAAGACCCCGCGGACGGCCTTTTCGATGCCGCGCTCGACTTTGTCCAGCAATCCCATGGTCCTTCTCCTTTCCTGACGGCTGCCGGGCAGCATTTCATTCCGGAACTCGGTTTCCAACATTTGCGGGAGCGGGCCGTAGACGGGCACTCCTACATCAGATACTACTGGGCGACGCTGGGAATGGCCTTAATGACCATTGCCACTCCGTACCGGAAAGTCGCCGCTGACCGGCGCTGACATGGGGTGATGCCGCCGGTTCGGGGGTGGCGGCGGCGCGTTCGGTATGGCCCTGCGGGAGCCGGGCCGGAGCCCTCCGGGCCGGCCGCGGGGGCCCAATATCCGGGGCCGGACCGAACTTGTGCGGCCCGATTGGTGTTTTCCCGCGGTTGTCCGTTATGCTTGATCTCGCTGCTTTTACGAGGTTGGCGGTCCGGAAATTGGGCCACTGCCGGATAGAAGAAGTTGCGCGCGAGTGGCGGAACGGCAGACGCGCTGGCTTCAGGTGCCAGTGTCCGAAAGGGCGTGGGGGTTCAAATCCCCCCTCGCGCACGCACTAGAACCCCGGGAAATCAATGATTTCCCGGGGTTCTTTTTGTGTTTCACCCACGCGTAACCAGTTTTCGCCCACGCGACTCTCGATATGCGACCGCCGTGGGCCTTAGCCTGAATCCACCGGTCGGCTGTCGCTGATGGCCGGATTCTGATTCAGTCTTGTTTTCGGGCCGGGGGCAGGGTGGATGGCAGGACCTCGCTGTCCGGTGGTGTTCCACTGTTTCTTTCGGTTGCGCCGTATCGGCTGGATTGACAGGGTTCAGGCCGGTTTGGGCGGCGGGAAGATCGTGTCGAAGAGCTTTTCCCAACCGTCCTGCCACGGCCAGTTTTCGGGCAGATGCAGTCTGATACGCCGGGCCGAAGATGCGGTCCGGGCGGCGACGTTGATGATTTTGGTCCGGATCGTCACGGTGGTGGCTTTGGCGAAATGCCCTCCGGCGAGGGTGCCCGCGGCGCGGGTGAGGTTGAACGCCATGGCCGCGGCGGCGAGCCAGGCGGCGTTGGCGTTGAACTTTCCTGAGGGTAGGTGGGCCAGCGGACCGGCGCGCAGATCGGAATGGACCTGCTCGATCACCGCGTGGGCGCGGTGGGTCTTATCCGCCTTGACGGTGTCCAGGACGTCTGCGGCGACGGTGGTGAAGAACGCGTGAAACCGGTGGGTGTCGAACAGGGTTTCCTGACCCGTGACGGCCTTGGGGTTCAGTTCCGGAACCCTGCGGACCACCAGCCTGCCGGCAACGCGGTCTTCCTTTTTCTTGGAAATGAACGCGGTGAACCCGATTTCGGCGACCTCGGCATCGGAGATCCAGGTGTTGGATTCCTCGTCGAAGATCGCATTGGTGTATTTGATCTTCTCCCACGCGGAGTCCGGGATCTTCGCGATGGCTTTCTTCACGTGCGGGTCCATCCGGGCCGTGATCGAGACTTTCGCGCCGGCCCGTGCCGCGGCGGTGACAACCGCGTGGTTGTAGAACGCGCTGTCCGCGCGCAGCAGCACCATGCCGTCCGCGTCCGCCGAACGCAGCCGATTCACGGTGGCGAGGGTGTCGGCCACGAATTTGCCGGCCCCGCGCGCCGAACTGGTGGCGCCTTTGCGCAGCCGCGCCCCGGTGATGACCGGTGCGGCCTCGTTGGTGGTGACGGTCCCGATCAGCGCGTTCAGGCCCTTGACGCCGTTGTACCCGTAACCGGCGCCCTGCTTCTGATAGCCGTAGGTCGCCTTGACCGTGTCGTCGATATCGACCAGTGCCAGAGCGTCGATCCCGGCCGTGACCGGGGCGGCCCTGGCCAATGCGGGCAGCCAGCGGGAGGCGACCGCGTCGAGCTGGCGGACATGGCCGAAAGTGAACGTCCGCAGAAACGAGCCCAGCGTCGAAGGCGCGTAGGCGCCCTTGAACAGTTTCCCCATCCCACCGTGGCGCAGCAGTCCCATATCATCGATGGAATCGGCGCCGGCAACCATCCCGGCGACCAGGGCCGTGACCTTCAACCCCGCGTTGGCACCGAAATAGTCCGGCAGTTTCAGATGCTCATCGACCAGTTCCCCGAGCCCGGTTTTCCCGGCCAGACCCATGACCGGGACCAGCCCCGCGGCCGACACGAGATTCGGATCATCAAAAGCGCTGGAAATAGCCGACGGGGTATGGAAAAGTTGCATCTACGGAATGCTCCTCTGCAAGGCGAAAACGGAACTCTAGACAAGTCCTATTTTCCCTGATCAGAAGGGCATTTCCGGTTTAAAACGCCGGACCGGCCCAAACCCAACCGGTGGATTCAGGCTTAGGGCCAGCGCGATCAGATCCGGGATAACGCGCAGTATGGTGCCACGATCGAGGTGGAATTGAAACCGCGGAAACAGATCTCGCCCTCGTGTATAACCCAAGAGCTTCCCGGCCGACCGCGGCACGGACACCGAGTCCCCACCACCTAAGCTCCCAGGGCTTGCACGCAGGGGGCGTCCGCCTCGCCGCCAACTCCAAACGCCGTAAATAGCGGCAAGAGCGGCAAATAAGGTCCATGGTCCCTGTCAATACTTATCAGTGGCCCCCATAGTCGAAACTGCAGGATTCCACCACCTTGGGGAGGAAAGCTATGCCTGACGAAGGTGACATAAGAAGAAACCACGCTTCGGGAAAGCCCGAGATCTACCGTAGCGGGGTGTGGGAGCCTTATAGCCCTTATGATGTGCCACCCATCGAAGAAGCGGGCCGCCCGCCCCGCCGAGAAGACGGGGAGCGCGGCGGAGCCTCAGGATACGACTAGGCACGAAGAGCCATTCGGAAGGAGACGGATGGAGAACGCAGGGGACAGGCGGAGATCCGTCCGCATGCCTGGGGGCTAGGTCATTGGGTGGGCTAGGACGAATACGTGGAAAATATCGGACCGCGAAATACACCCGTTCCGTGACGTGCCGCCCTGAGCCTAAGAGGAAGCGGGAAAGAGAGCCATGGCGGACAGCTTTTCTGACATATCTGAGTGGATTAGGAAGGCGGCGGGATGGTTTCGGGCCGAGGCGAAAGCCCGGACCGGTGCCGGTTCTCCGACCGGATCCGGGGATGAGTGGCAACTGACACTGAAGCTCGCGCCGGGGCAGGCAGACGAAGCTCGGGCAGAGCCGGTGATTAACCTTAGTGTCGAATCCCCGGCATGGCGAGACGCCGCTGAAGCCGTTCGGACGACGGTCAAATGGCTTGTCGCCGCGTTCGCAGTGGTCGGCGCCTTGATGTTCGCGAAGGGTTTTATCACCACCCCGAAGCTGAGCTGGAACGAGAACGGACCGCAACTGATCTCGGCCGGGTTCCTAGGCCTGCTGGGGCTTGTCGGCATCGGAGTATTCCTTTACAAGGCAGTGCGCATGCTCCGCCCGACGGTGTACGACCTCAACGACCTGGACCCACAGTTCGCAGCACTGGTGGACGTTCCGGGAAACGGCTACCTTCCCGAGGGCATTACGAATCTCGAAAATTTCAAGGAGGAGTTCACCAGAGCCAGACATAGCGTCATCAGTGCTAGAGCACAGCGCGACACAGCCCGCAGCCAGCTCAAGGAAGCAGAAGAAAGCAGCCCGCCCAATTCAGATGCAGTGAAGAAGGCAAAGGAAGAACTGGAATGGTGGCAGGAGGTTCTCGCCCAGGTACTCAGGAGCTTCAACACGTTGAAGACGGTGCGCGCAAGGCTCCTGAACAAGGCCGAGTATTGGAAAGCAGGCACAGCTTTCGACAACGAGGGGAAAGTCTTGGTCGTAGCGGCTCTTGTGGCGGCGTTCGGCGGCATCGGCTACCAGCTCGCCCTCGCCACACCTGATGAGCCGGCCAAGACGGCCAACTCTTCGCCCGCTGCTCCAACAGTCGGTGAACTCATACGTTCCGACTCTGCCTCAGGCAGGGAACTGTGGGAGCAATTGGGCCTAAGCCGGTGCCAGGCAGCTCAAGACGCTGCAAGGATCGCCGTCATCGTCTCGTCCGGAGACGGATCATCTCAGAAACCATACGTCGTTTCGACGATTCCAACCGTCACGTGCCCAGGCCAAACGTTCACAGTAATTGACCCAGTTGCCCGCGTCAGCCTCCCCGTCAAACGGGACATCGTCTATACCCCGGATGCGACGACGAGTCCGTCGACGGCCGGCACAGCCCGATAACGAACATCCCTCCCTGCCAGGCTTCCCAGCCGGCAGGGAGGCGCAGCTCTTCCATGTAGCCAGTATCTGGTCCAGCGGAACCTGTTGGTGGGAATGCTCGTGATCGGGTCACCCGCCGGCATCAAAGCGCTAAGCCTTGATCCACCGATGTTGATTGGGGCTACGTCGGCGTTTTAAACCGAGAATGGCCGCCTTTTCAAGGAAAATGAAGTTTGTCTAGAACTCATTTTTCACCGAAAAGAGGCCATCTCGTAGATGCAAGTTTCCCACAAACCATCCGCGGTGTCGGTTTCCTTTGACGAGCCCAATCTCGTGTCGGCTGCCGGGCTGCTGCCGGTCATGACGCTGGCCCGGGACGCCGGGCTGCACGAGCTCGCCCAGGACTGGCTGACGGTGCCGACGGATAAGGGCGCGAACGCCGGGCTGAAAGTCGCTTCCCTGGTCGCCGGGATGGTCGCCGGGGCAGACTCGATTGATGACATGACCCTGTTGCGCCACGGCGGGATGAAGCGGCTCTTCACCGCCTGCTACGCGCCCTCGACCCTGGGCTCGTTCCTGCGGTCCTTCACGTTCGGGCACGTGCGCCAACTGGACGCTGTCGCCTCCCGTTTCCTGGCCGGCCTGGGGACCCGGGCCCCGCTGCTCGGGAGCCCCGGGGCGGAGGACTTCGTGTTCGTCGATGTTGACGACACGATCATCGAGGTCCACGGCTACGCCAAGCAGGGTTCCGGCTACGGGTACTCCGGGGTCCGCGGCCTGAACGCCCTGCTGGCCACGGTCTCCACCAAAGACACCGCCCCGGTAATCGCGGCCCAGCGGCTGCGCAAGGGCGCGGCGAACTCGGCCCGCGGAGCCAAACGCCTGATCACCGATGCCCTGTCCACGCTCAAAGGCCTCCAGACCGGAGGGCAGAGTCGCGGGCGGGTGCTCTGCCGGTTCGATTCGGCCTTCTATGGCCATGCAGCGGTTTCCGCCGCGCTGGCCGGCGGGGCCGAGGTCTCGGTGACCGTGCGCATGGACCCGGCCGTCAAACGGGCTATCGCCGGGATCCCGGAGACGGCATGGGAAATGATCGAATACACCGACGCGGTCTTCGACGAGACCACCAACACCTGGGTCTCGAAGGCTGAGGTCGCCGAAACCGTGTTCACCGCGTTCTCCTCCCGGAAAAAGGCCGAGCAGGTCACCGGCCGGCTGGTGGTGCGCCGCATCCCGGAACTGAACAAGAAAGCCAGCGACGGACAACCCACCTTGTTTGAAACCCATCGGCACCACGCGTTCTTCACCACCGTGGACGCCAAGGTTCTGGACACTGTCGCCGCGGACCAAACCCACCGCAAACACGCTCAGATCGAGCAGGTGAACGCCGATCTGAAGGACAGTGCGCTGGCTCATATGCCCTCAGGTGTTTTCGCGGCGAACTCCGCCTGGCTGGTTGCCGCGGTCATGGCCTATAACCTCACCCGCGCCGCCGGGCTCCTCGCCGCAGGCCCCTTCGGCAAGGCCCGGACCGGCACGATCCGCCGCAAACTCATCCACGTCCCGGCCCGCATCGCCACCAGCGCCCGGAAAATCCGGCTTCATCTCCCCGAAGCCTGGCCCTGGCAAACAGCATGGCAGGGCCTCTTCGAGCACCTCTACCCGCCGCCACAACCGGCCTGAACCCACACCAACCAGCCACACGGCGCAACCAGGACCACCAGTGGAACACCCCGACAGCGAGGCCGGATGATCCACCATGCCCAAACACCTCACCGCAGCCAGCCCGGAATTACGCCCGGGACCGGCTGCCGATCGGTGGATCAAGGCTAAGGCGCAAGGCACCCATGGGCCTGATCAACCGTGCCGAAGTGCTTCACGTCTGAGGCTGGTTGTTACGGGCGTAAGCCTCGAGTATCTGAAGGAGCCGATCGTGCCGCGCCCTGAGATCCACGGGCCGCCGGCCGCCGGCGCCGGGCAGGGGAGTGACCATCCATGCGGCAAAGGAGTTGTGGGGACTCGCAGTTCCAGAGCACAGTCGAAGAGCTTCAACACGACAAGGTGCAGGCTTCCGTCGGGGCGGAACTGGAAACCGGGGCAGTGAATACCGTCCCGAATGAAGACCCGGACCAGCTGCCGCATCACCGGCTCGGGGTCATTGTGGAGCCTTGCCATCCTCGCCTGCACATCTTCCAGGGACGGTAGCGTGAACTCAACCTCCAAATACCCCCAGAGTGTTTCGTCTACAAGCACCGAAATTCCGTGCGGCTGCAGGCGCCGCGGGTCAGGAGTAGGTCGGCGGGTCTACCGCCTGCTGCTGCGTCGACGGGCTGAACTGTGGCTGCTGCTGCGGTGCCTTAGCCTTGATCCACCGATGTTGATTGGGGCTACGTCGGCGTTTTAAACCGAGAATGGCCGCCTTTTCAAGGAAAATGAAGTTTGTCTAGAACTCATTTTTCACCGAAAAGAGGCCATCTCGTAGATGCAAGTTTCCCACAAACCATCCGCGGTGTCGGTTTCCTTTGACGAGCCCAATCTCGTGTCGGCTGCCGGGCTGCTGCCGGTCATGACGCTGGCCCGGGACGCCGGGCTGCACGAGCTCGCCCAGGACTGGCTGACGGTGCCGACGGATAAGGGCGCGAACGCCGGGCTGAAAGTCGCTTCCCTGGTCGCCGGGATGGTCGCCGGGGCAGACTCGATTGATGACATGACCCTGTTGCGCCACGGCGGGATGAAGCGGCTCTTCACCGCCTGCTACGCGCCCTCGACCCTGGGCTCGTTCCTGCGGTCCTTCACGTTCGGGCACGTGCGCCAACTGGACGCTGTCGCCTCCCGTTTCCTGGCCGGCCTGGGGACCCGGGCCCCGCTGCTCGGGAGCCCCGGGGCGGAGGACTTCGTGTTCGTCGATGTTGACGACACGATCATCGAGGTCCACGGCTACGCCAAGCAGGGTTCCGGCTACGGGTACTCCGGGGTCCGCGGCCTGAACGCCCTGCTGGCCACGGTCTCCACCAAAGACACCGCCCCGGTAATCGCGGCCCAGCGGCTGCGCAAGGGCGCGGCGAACTCGGCCCGCGGAGCCAAACGCCTGATCACCGATGCCCTGTCCACGCTCAAAGGCCTCCAGACCGGAGGGCAGAGTCGCGGGCGGGTGCTCTGCCGGTTCGATTCGGCCTTCTATGGCCATGCAGCGGTTTCCGCCGCGCTGGCCGGCGGGGCCGAGGTCTCGGTGACCGTGCGCATGGACCCGGCCGTCAAACGGGCTATCGCCGGGATCCCGGAGACGGCATGGGAAATGATCGAATACACCGACGCGGTCTTCGACGAGACCACCAACACCTGGGTCTCGAAGGCTGAGGTCGCCGAAACCGTGTTCACCGCGTTCTCCTCCCGGAAAAAGGCCGAGCAGGTCACCGGCCGGCTGGTGGTGCGCCGCATCCCGGAACTGAACAAGAAAGCCAGCGACGGACAACCCACCTTGTTTGAAACCCATCGGCACCACGCGTTCTTCACCACCGTGGACGCCAAGGTTCTGGACACTGTCGCCGCGGACCAAACCCACCGCAAACACGCTCAGATCGAGCAGGTGAACGCCGATCTGAAGGACAGTGCGCTGGCTCATATGCCCTCAGGTGTTTTCGCGGCGAACTCCGCCTGGCTGGTTGCCGCGGTCATGGCCTATAACCTCACCCGCGCCGCCGGGCTCCTCGCCGCAGGCCCCTTCGGCAAGGCCCGGACCGGCACGATCCGCCGCAAACTCATCCACGTCCCGGCCCGCATCGCCACCAGCGCCCGGAAAATCCGGCTTCATCTCCCCGAAGCCTGGCCCTGGCAAACAGCATGGCAGGGCCTCTTCGAGCACCTCTACCCGCCGCCACAACCGGCCTGAACCCACACCAACCAGCCACACGGCGCAACCAGGACCACCAGTGGAACACCCCGACAGCGAGGCCGGATGATCCACCATGCCCAAACACCTCACCGCAGCCAGCCCGGAATTACGCCCGGGACCGGCTGCCGATCGGTGGATCAAGGCTTAGCTTGGCCTGGCCAGTATCCGGGGAGAAAACCGCCGGGGACAGCGATCGGGAGGGCATCAATTTTGACTAGAGCACGGTAGATGCTGACGCTGACCATGATGGACCCGGCAAATGCTATTGCGAAGCCCGCGAGTGCCAAGAGCATGGATTCACTGGAGGCCGATGACCTGCCCATTGTGCCGATAAACATAAACCCGGCGAGGCCGGATCCGCCGATGGCCATGAAAGTACCGGCGAAAAAGATTCCGGCTGACCGCTGAAACGGCATGTGCTGTCCTTATGGTGTTGACGGGTAGTTTTCCGTGGCTGTTGTAGGGTCGTGGCTACCCGGGGGAGGCGGGTATGGCTTTGGTTGCTGTGGCCGGACGACTCGTGCGTGACGGCTTCGAAGGATTGGCCGCCCGCACTCTCCGCGATGACCCGACCGCTGATTGAGAGACGCGACATGATCGCCGGATAAGGACACGACGGCGCGGTTATCTGCTGGGATTTTACCCATCCGACAGACTGGAGGTTGTTTTGGTGCACGTATGGGCCGGTATCGATGCCGGCAAAGCCCATCATCACTGCGTCGTGATCGACGCCGACGGAAACCGTCTGCTCTCGCAGAAAATCCCCAACGATGAACCCGCCCTGCTCGAGCTCATCGCCGCCGTCCTGAAACTCGGCGGCGGGGACGAGGTCATCTGGGCGACGGACCTGAACCACGGCGGCCCGGCGCTGCTGATCGCCATCCTCGTCGCCCACGGCCAGAACCTTCTGTATATTCCGGGCCGGATCGTCCACCACGCCTCCAAGCTCTACCGCGGGGAAGGCAAAACGGACGCGAAAGACGCCTTCGTGATTGCTGACCAGGCCAGGATGCGCCGCGACCTGCAGCCGCTGCGGGCGGGGGATGAGATCAGCACCGGGCTGCGGATCCTCACCGCCCGGCGGGCCGATAAGTCAGCGGACCGGGTCCCGGCGATCAACCGGCTCCAGGCCCAGCTGCTCGAATACTTCCCGGCCCTGGAGCGTGCTTTTGACTACAGCCGCTCCAAAGCCGCACTGTTGCTGCTGACCAAACACCGGACCCCGGACGGGATCCGCCGCACCGGCCAAGCCAGGCTTCAGGCGTGGTTGAAGAAACACGGCGCCCGCTCATCCGCCGCTGTCGCTGCCGCTGCGGTCGATGCCGCGAAGTCGCAACACACCACCGTCCCGGCCCAGCACATCGGGGAACTGATCGTCGCCGCCCTCGCCCAGGAAATCATCACCCTGAACAAAGAACTGGCCGAGCTGGACGCCCTGATCAGCGCGAAGGTCACCGAACACCGGCACACCCGGACCTTGCTCAGCATGCCCGGCTTCGGCCCCGTCCTGGCCGCGGAGTTCCTTGGCGCTACCGGCGGGGACCTGACGGTCTTTGAAACCGCGGACCGGTTCGCCGGCGTCGCCGGACTTGCCCCCGCACCCAGGGATTCCGGCCGCATCAGCGGCAACCACCACCGCCCCAGACGCTACGACCGCAGGCTCCTGCGCGTCTTCTACCTCTCTGGCCTCTCGGCGCTTAAATCCTGCCCGGCATCACGGACCTACTACGACCGCAAACGAGGCGAAGGCAAAACCCACATCCAGGCCATGCTCTCACTGGCCCGGCGCCGCCTCAACGTCCTCTGGGCCATGCTCCGCGACGGCACCACCTACACCCGGCTCCCCGTACCGGCGCCACCATTGGCCGTCTGACCGAGTCGGTCCCGCCCCGAAATCAACGCCGCAGACTCAAGCGACACCGTTTTTCTCCACGATTTCCGAGGTATGGCCCCCTCGAGGCCGCATTGCCGGCCTGGGGTGCTAGCCCGTCCGACAAACCGGGGTCGGACCCGTGGCGGAGCGTTATCTATGGGACCGATAGATGACACCCCTGCGGAATCCTGCGCGCTGGACATCCCGCGAGGAATGAGTCAAGAATGAGCTGGCGGGTGTCTGCGAAACTCCCTGTGCTCCCGGCCGGGCTCGTTCAGCCCGGCGGATCCGATCGTTGGAGGCGGGACATGAAGGCTGTGGTTGTCGGGGCGGGCATTGCGGGCCTCGTCGCGGCCCGCCAGCTCGGTTTGGCCGGCTGGGACGTCGAGGTCCTCGAGAAATCGGCCGCTCCGCGCCCCGATGGCTACATGATGGACTTCTTTGGTCCGGGAGTGGAGGCGGCGGAGTGGATCGGCCTCTACCCGCGGCTCGCCGCGGTGGCCTACCACGTCGAGGCCGCCGAATATGTCGATGCCACAGGACGCCCCACCTCCAGCCTCGATTACGACCAGTTCGCCCGGCTTGCCGGCGGGAAGGTCCTGAGCCTGCTGCGCCCCGACATGGAACGCGCCGCCCTCGCTGCGCTCGACGACGTGGCCTCCGGCCGGGTGCGAATCCGTTACGGGGCGCCGGTTTCCCAGGTATGGAGCGGTGAGGACGGCGTGGAGGTCGCCGTCGGTGACCCGCCGGACGTGACGCTCGGCGCGGACGTCCTCGTCGGCGCCGATGGCATCCATTCCGGTGTACGAGCCCAGGTCTTCGGCCCCGAAGAGGAATACCTGCGCCCCCTGGGCATGCGTGCCGCCGCGTTCATTGTGACCGAGCCGGTCCTGAATGCCCGCTTCCGGAACCGGTTCGTCCTCACCGACAGCATCGACCGGATGGCCGGGCTCTATAGCCTCCGCTCGGACGAGGTGGCGGCATTCATGGTCTACCGGGATGCCACAGACGCGCCAGGGCACCAGCGCTCCGGGAGTCCGCGGGAGCGGCTGCGCCGCGAGTTCGCCGGCCTCGGCCACGCCGTCGACCGGCTGCTGGAGCTGTGCCCCGAGCATCCGTACGACGACGTCGTCGCACAGGTTGTCATGCCGGGCTGGCAGAGGGGGCGGACCGTTCTCGTGGGGGACGCCTGCGGGGCCGTGTCGCTCCTCGCGGGTCAGGGCGGCTCACTCGCCATCGCCGGTGCCGCGTTGCTGGGGGACGTCCTGGGACCCGTGGCTTCACCTGACGGGATCAGCGCAGCCCTCGCCGAATTCGAGCGACGCTGGAAACCGGTAGTCGAGGAGGCGCAGGCCGCCGGGAGGCGCACCGCGTCCTCGTTCCTCCCCTCCAATCGGACCCAGCGCCTCCTGCGCCGCTGGATCATACGGGTCACCCATCTGCCAGGAATCGACCGGCTCGTGGCCCGCCAGATCGTGGGCAGAATCGCCAAATAGGCCGCGCGACCGGCATCGGTCGTCCAGAAGAGCGTCGGGAATCGGCCGAGAGCTGCCTTAGTTTTCCGCGGAGCTGGAATGCTCCGCGTCGCGGTGGTGGCCCGCATCGTGCCTCAGCACAACCCGCCCTGCCGTTACTGTTCCGGAACCAAGTTGGGGAACAAGCGCCACTGCGGATTCGTTGCACTCGGGACGACAACCAGGGAACGAGGAACGGATCATGACCGCTGATTACGATGAACTGCGCGCCGACGTTAAGGAAACGCAGGATAAGTCCCTTGAGGCACTAAAGTCCGCCAACGCCCCTGACGCGCTCAGCGTGGTCCGGGAACTCGACGCACCCGATGATGCTGACGCTCTCGGCGTTCCGGGCGGCGAAATCGTAGCTGAGGAACTCACCGTTCAGGTCGTCCCCCAAGCCGCGGACGAGTTTACGTGCCACTCCTGCTTCCTGGTCCGGCACCGCTCCCAAATGGCCCGGGAACACGACGGTCACCAATATTGCCAGGAATGCGAAGGCTAACCGCCCCGTTCGGCGTTCGAGCACCAAACCTGACACCACGCCGGAGCCCGCCGATGGTGAAGGCGCTGACCATTGCCGGTTCTGTTGCTACCAGATGGCCGAGCACCACGAAGAAAGGATGACATTCAAGACCTTCTTCGGCCCGTCCAGCCGCCGGGCCAGTGCGTCAGCTCGGCGAAGCCGGCCGCTTCCCGCAGATGCGCCCGGGGCCTCGGCACTGGGCCCTTGTTCTGTCATGAACGTCCGGACCACGGAGCATGGTGGACACTATCGAGAGCAGGCCCATCGCCGAGTTTGCTCTTGGGAATGACGCTGATGGTCCCGTTGGTTTCAAGCACCACCGCTGCAATGTCGGCGAGGTCGCCGGATCCGGTGCCACGCACCGCTTGCAGCACCTCAGATTCGCTGAGACGGTTTCTGCGCAGTTGGGCATGCTGAAGTTCTCCAAAAACAACGAGTGCCACGGGCTTGGACGTCACTGCAGATCTGGCCCCGGGCACATGCGAGGACACCCACGCGACGACGAACTGCAGGCCTGCGAGCAGCGCCAACGCCGTCAGACCCTCAAAAAAGGCAACGTCAGAACTGAGCAGGATCGTCGCGAGCGTGGATCCCAAGGCGACCGTCACAATGAAATCGAACGCGTTGAGCTGCCCCAACGTCCTCTTGCCCGAAACCCGCAGGACCACCACCAGGGCAGCATACGAAACTGAACCGATGATCAGGACACGGAGAATATCCGCCCAGGAATCGAACCACATACGCTTCATGCTCCTTCGATACGGTAGTCGGCCGATATCAGGGACAGGGGAACGTCACTGACAGTACGCTGGGTATTTCCGGTTCGGTTAGCTGCAAACCAAAGGACAGTAGGCAGGGAAGCTGAATCGCCCGTCGAAAGCTGGCCTTCGGGCAGGAAGAGCAGGAGCTTATGACTGAAGTGCCTTCACTACAGGCGGACCGCTGCTGAAGAACGAGCGGGCCGCGCACTGGCTGGACGCGCTGCGGACCCAGTTATGGCCTCTCCCGGCGTTGGCGGTTGCCCTCGCCGTGGTGCTGGGTGTGGCGTTGCCTGCTCTGGATTCCGTTGTCGACGGCCAGTTGCCCGAGAATGTCGGTGTATTTCTCTTCAGCGGAGGCCCTGAAGCGGCCAGGTCGGTCCTGCAAGCCATCTCGGGGTCCCTGATTACGGTGACGTCCCTGACCTTCTCGCTCACCGTGGTCACGCTGCAGCTGGCCAGCAGCCAATTCTCGCCGCGGCTGCTGCGGACCTTCACTTCCGACCGGTTCGTGCACGGAACGCTGGCCCTCTTTCTGGCATCCTTCGCCTTCGCGCTGACGGTCCTGCGCAGCGTCCGCGACGAAAGCAACGGAAACACCGCCTTCGTACCGGAAATTTCGGTCACCCTCGCGTTCGCCCTTGCCATAGCCAGCGTCGTCGGGCTGGTGCTTTTCCTGGCGCATCTCACCCGGGAGATCCGGGTGGAAACCATGATGCGCAACGTCAACAGGGAAACCCGGGAATCCATTGACCGGGTCTTTCCCGAGGACCGGCCCGCACGCGGGCCCGAGCCCGTCCCGGCGTCCGGCGCCTTCCTCGTCGAATCCAGCTCCTCAGGCTTCCTGACTTCGCTGGATCAGGGCGCACTCCTGCAGGCCGCGGAAGATTCCGGTGCCGTGGTGCGGATAGACCGGGAACCGGGCAGCTCCCTGGTGGAGGGCGTTCCCTTCGCTACCGCCTGGCCGGCCGAACCGGGAAGAACAATAGGACACGAGGCCCGCGAGAAGCTGGCCCAAGATGTCAATGCCGCTGCGGCAACAGGGTATGAACGCACCAACGTCCAGGACGTCGGGTTCGGGTTCCGGCAACTGGTTGATGTCGCGACGCGGGCACTCTCGCCGGGCATCAACGACCCCACCACGGCAGTGCACGTCATCGGGCACCTCTCGGCCCTGCTGTGCCGGCTGGCGGGAAGGAACCCCGGCCCGGAGCACGTGACCGACGAGGACGGGCGCGTCAGGGTGGTGCTGTCACTTCCCACGCTCCGGGACCTGCTCGACATGGCGATGAACCAGCCCCGGCAATACGGCGCCGCGGACGCGGCCGTCGCGCGCCGCCTCCTGGGGCTCCTTCACGAACTTGCATGGTGCGACCGGAAGGGCCAGTACCGGACGGAGATCCAGGACCACCTGGGCCGCATGCGCCACGCCATCGGCGACGGGGATTACTCAGGCCCCGAACGAAAAAACCTGCTGGACACGGCCGACTCCATAGGAACCCAGCAGACATAGAACCGGCAACCCAACGGGGTTCTTCTGTGGCAAAAGTAATACACGTGTGACCAACCGGATGGAGATTCGAAGATAGGCTCGTAGACGTGTCCAACAGGAAGTGGGGATGGCCGCGCTGAGTTGGCCTTCGCTTGGGATGCTTCGCTGCCTCGTTTCGCTGCGAAGCGCTTTCGTGTGTTTCCTCGCGGCTCTTCTCCTCACGGGGGCCGCCTCGTACACCCACGGCAGCCGGTACGCCATCGTAGGACACAGCCCCTTTCAGTCATTGGGGGCCCAATCACCCGGCCCTGAAGGAGTTGAGGCAGGGGCTCTTCCGGCGGCAACTTCACCCGGCCCGGGTGAGATGCGGTCGTCGGCTCCTCAGGCTGTCCGCGTGGTCCATCAGGCCGGCCCGTGTAGTGACCCCGAGTCGATGGAGCGGGACTGCTGCGAACGGAGGCAGGCTCCGCGCGGCGAACCGGCCCCGCTGAAGACAGGGGCGGTGGACCCGCCCGCTTTGCTCCAGCGGCAGCCCGGTGAAGGACTTCTTTCCAGCGCTGTCCCCCCGGAGCCGGATCTTCCGGCGCTCACGGTGGTTCAGCTTTCCATCAGCAGGACGTAACACGGCTCGCCGTTGCAATGCACCACGACCTGTTGAATAGACCTGGAAAAGAGAAACCAATGACACATGTACAGTCCATGCTGGACGCCCACCCTCTGGGCACGGGAAGCATCGATAAGGCCAGACTAGTCGAATGCATCCAGGCATGCTTTGAGTGCGCCCAGACGTGCACTGCGTGCGCCGACGCGTGCCTTAGCCTTGATCCACCGATGTTGATTGGGGCTACGTCGGCGTTTTAAACCGAGAATGGCCGCCTTTTCAAGGAAAATGAAGTTTGTCTAGAACTCATTTTTCACCGAAAAGAGGCCATCTCGTAGATGCAAGTTTCCCACAAACCATCCGCGGTGTCGGTTTCCTTTGACGAGCCCAATCTCGTGTCGGCTGCCGGGCTGCTGCCGGTCATGACGCTGGCCCGGGACGCCGGGCTGCACGAGCTCGCCCAGGACTGGCTGACGGTGCCGACGGATAAGGGCGCGAACGCCGGGCTGAAAGTCGCTTCCCTGGTCGCCGGGATGGTCGCCGGGGCAGACTCGATTGATGACATGACCCTGTTGCGCCACGGCGGGATGAAGCGGCTCTTCACCGCCTGCTACGCGCCCTCGACCCTGGGCTCGTTCCTGCGGTCCTTCACGTTCGGGCACGTGCGCCAACTGGACGCTGTCGCCTCCCGTTTCCTGGCCGGCCTGGGGACCCGGGCCCCGCTGCTCGGGAGCCCCGGGGCGGAGGACTTCGTGTTCGTCGATGTTGACGACACGATCATCGAGGTCCACGGCTACGCCAAGCAGGGTTCCGGCTACGGGTACTCCGGGGTCCGCGGCCTGAACGCCCTGCTGGCCACGGTCTCCACCAAAGACACCGCCCCGGTAATCGCGGCCCAGCGGCTGCGCAAGGGCGCGGCGAACTCGGCCCGCGGAGCCAAACGCCTGATCACCGATGCCCTGTCCACGCTCAAAGGCCTCCAGACCGGAGGGCAGAGTCGCGGGCGGGTGCTCTGCCGGTTCGATTCGGCCTTCTATGGCCATGCAGCGGTTTCCGCCGCGCTGGCCGGCGGGGCCGAGGTCTCGGTGACCGTGCGCATGGACCCGGCCGTCAAACGGGCTATCGCCGGGATCCCGGAGACGGCATGGGAAATGATCGAATACACCGACGCGGTCTTCGACGAGACCACCAACACCTGGGTCTCGAAGGCTGAGGTCGCCGAAACCGTGTTCACCGCGTTCTCCTCCCGGAAAAAGGCCGAGCAGGTCACCGGCCGGCTGGTGGTGCGCCGCATCCCGGAACTGAACAAGAAAGCCAGCGACGGACAACCCACCTTGTTTGAAACCCATCGGCACCACGCGTTCTTCACCACCGTGGACGCCAAGGTTCTGGACACTGTCGCCGCGGACCAAACCCACCGCAAACACGCTCAGATCGAGCAGGTGAACGCCGATCTGAAGGACAGTGCGCTGGCTCATATGCCCTCAGGTGTTTTCGCGGCGAACTCCGCCTGGCTGGTTGCCGCGGTCATGGCCTATAACCTCACCCGCGCCGCCGGGCTCCTCGCCGCAGGCCCCTTCGGCAAGGCCCGGACCGGCACGATCCGCCGCAAACTCATCCACGTCCCGGCCCGCATCGCCACCAGCGCCCGGAAAATCCGGCTTCATCTCCCCGAAGCCTGGCCCTGGCAAACAGCATGGCAGGGCCTCTTCGAGCACCTCTACCCGCCGCCACAACCGGCCTGAACCCACACCAACCAGCCACACGGCGCAACCAGGACCACCAGTGGAACACCCCGACAGCGAGGCCGGATGATCCACCATGCCCAAACACCTCACCGCAGCCAGCCCGGAATTACGCCCGGGACCGGCTGCCGATCGGTGGATCAAGGCTTAGTGAAGAGATGGTCGCCGAGCTAACCAAATGCATCCGCACCAACCTCGACTGCGTCGACATCTGCGTGGCCACCGGAAAGATCCTGTCCCGCCATCCGGGTCACAACGCTGATATCACCCGTGCGGTGCTCCAAGCCTGCCGCACCGCATGCAGGGCCTGCGCCGATGAATGCGGGCAACACGCCTCGATGCACCGCCACTGCGAGGTGTGCGCTGGAGCCTGCCGTCGCTGTGAGCAGGCCTGCGCCGATCTCCTCGCATCGCTGGGCTGAATACGGGAGCCAGGCCATGGCACAGCTAAAGAGAGCAGCACCCGGGCGGCTCCCAGTAGATCCGCTGCTGCGGCGGATGCTGGCCACACACACTCACTGCGGGGAGGTGATGCAGTTGGTCGCCCCAGGGCAGACGCCCTCCGTTGGATTGCCGGAGGAGAAGAACGACGGCGGCCTCCTCACCTACCGGTGCGCCTGCGGTTTCAGTTTCGACCGGAGACAGGACTGACACCGGCCGTCCGCAACCCGGCGGCAGGCCGGGGGCTGAGACAAACTTCCCGGCCTGTTCAAAGGTCCTCCATCCGTGGGTGCCCGGGCATGTGAAAATTCTGGAGATAGGGCGGTCTTTCGTGTGGGTAATTGACCGGAAGCGGAGCTTTGTGGCGAGATGCCGTGGTCCTGGAGTTTACTCACGCTGAGAGGCTGCAAGTGAAGGGTT
Source organism: Arthrobacter sp. UYCu723 (assembly GCF_054059215.1). Classification (NCBI taxonomy): domain Bacteria; kingdom Bacillati; phylum Actinomycetota; class Actinomycetes; order Micrococcales; family Micrococcaceae; genus Arthrobacter; species Arthrobacter sp. UYCu723. Next base: position 1,688,844 of record NZ_JBSSBW010000001.1, on the reverse strand, counting down.
TGTCCATGCGGCTGGGGGTCGCGGATCAGGATGAGGGCTCCGGGCACCGTAGCGCCGCGGACACTAGGCTGGCGGTATGGGACAAGGCAGGGTGCTGGTCTGCGGGGCAGGGATCGCCGGCCCGACCCTGGCGTACTGGCTTGCCCGCCACGGCTTCCAGCCGACGGTGGTCGAACGCGCCCAGGGATTGCGCTCCAGCGGCAGCCCGGTGGACGTGCATTGCGGGGCCACCGAGGTGGCCCGCCGGATGGGCATCCTGCCGCGCCTGCGCGATGCCGCCACCCAGGCGCCGGGCCTGACCTTCGTGACCCCATCCGGGCGTCGGGTCGGCCCGCTGCGGCTCGGCCGGCCCCGCGGCGACGACGTCGAGATACCCCGGGCCGACCTCGCGGCGATACTTTGCGAGGCCGCGGGAGACGATGCCGAGTTCCTGTTCGGGGACTCGATCACCGCCCTGCGGGCGGATGACGGCGGCGTCGACGTCACCTTTGAGCGCGCGGCCCCGCGCCGGTTCGACCTGGTGGTCGGCGCCGACGGACTGCACTCCACGGTGAGGGCCCTGGTGTTCGGCCCCGAAACCGGTTTCGTCCGGCATCTCGGCCTGTACGTCGCCACGCTATCGCTCGGCCGCCCCGCAGCCGACCTCGGAACGGTGGTCATGTACAACCAGCCGGGCCGGTCGCTGACCATCCATCCCGTCTGCGGAACCGCCGGGGCCGGGTTCATCTTCCGAGGCCCACCCGGCCTGGACTACCGCGAGATCCAGGCCCAGCAACGGATCGTTCTCGACGCCTACACCGCGCACACCTGGCAGGTGCCTGAACTGCCCGACCTGCGCGAGCAGGTGCGCAGCGCCGACGACCTGTACTTCGACTCCGTCAGCCAAGTCCGACTGCCAAGCTGGTCCAGGGGACGGGTAACCCTGCTCGGCGACGCCGCGTCCTGCGTATCGTTGTTCGGCGACGGGTCCAACCTCGCGATGACCGGGGCCACCACCCTCGCCGAAGCCCTGGCCACCACCCCCGACGACCCCACCACCGCGCTGCGCGGCTACGAATCCCACCACCGCAAGCTGGCCAACTCCCGCCAGCGCGGCCACGTCCTGGCCGCCGCGCTGCTCGTCCCCGCGACCCGAACCGGCCTCACCGCCCGCAACCTCACCGCCCGCCTACTCCCTCGCTGACCACCGAAACCCCAGCCTCGACCGTCACAACCCGGAACCTGTCCTGTTCTGAACGGCAGTTGAGCTGCGGAAACTCACAGAAATCTCTCTCGAATCCCCGGTGCGAAACCGCTACAACAAGCGAGATCCTCACCATCCGAAACCGCGCCGTGGCGTCCGCTCCCGGGTCGTTATCCGGCCATGCGCCACCCATCTTGAGCAGGCGGCGCAGTCCCTGTTCGGCCTGCGAGCAGTTCTGGAAGGGCAGCGACAACACCACATCCAGGGGCTGTGCCTACAGAACAATGGAATGCGGCAGATGGCCGGATCGCTGAACACGAAGACAACCCCTGCCAAGCGCAGGGAATCGGTGGTTGGATGGGACTACGTTCTGTCTTCGGAGGCATGAGGAGCCGCTGTGCGCGCAGCCGACCTGCAAGTTGCTTTACCCGTTGTGCGCCGCGAGACCAATGCGGTGGAAGCCGGGCGCCTGATCGCGGACAGCGGTTTGGTGGGGCTGGTTATTGCAAACAAGCTGGGAGTTCCCACTGCCATAGTCTCGGCCGTGGACGTGCTGCGGCTCATGGTGCCCGGTTACCTTCTCGATGATGTGTCGCTGGCGGCCGTGTTCGACGAGGCCGGGGCCGCTGAGTTGTGGGAACATCTTGCCGAGCGGACCGTCGGGGAGATGCTTGACGATGAGGGCGTCGCCGTCCGCAAGATCCTGACCATCGAGTCCGACGCGACCCTGGTCGAGATCGCGGCGCGCATGGTGGATGCCCGCACCCAGATTGCCCTGGTCCGCGACTCACCCCCGGACACCCCGATGTTTGTCACGCTTCCCGCCGTCATCAAGGCCGTCCTGGCCAGCGCCGGCGGCCCTGACTCACGGAGCGAGGAGCAGTGACGGTCCAGGTCATTCTTGCTCTCGGTGTCTTTCTCACAGCGTATGTTCTGATCGCTACCGAAAAACTGCCGCGGATGACCACCGCGCTGGGCGGCGCAGCTGCAATGGTGCTGATCGGTGCCACCAATGACACGGGAATGTTTTTTTCGCCGGAGAGCGGGATCGACTGGAATGTCATCTTCCTGCTGCTGGCCATGATGATTATTGTCGGCATCCTCCGGCAGACGGGACTCTTCGAGTTCCTCGCGATCTGGGCGGCGAAGAAGGCCCGGGGCTACCCGTTCCGGATCATGGTGATCCTGGTGGTCATCACCGCCGTGCTCTCGGCACTTCTGGACAACGTCACCACAGTGCTGCTCACCGCCCCCGTCACGCTCCTGGTGTGTGAACGGCTCGCGGCACCGCCCGTTCCCTTCCTGATCGCGGAGGTGATGGCCAGCAACATCGGAGGCACGGCGACGCTGATCGGCGACCCGCCAAACATCATCATCGCCAGCCGGGGGGGCCTGACCTTCAACGACTTCATCATCAACCTCGCGCCGATCGTCGCGGTGCTCCTCGTCGTCTTCATCGGACTGTGCCGCTGGATGTTCCGCTCCGCCTTCCGTTTCCATCCGGACCGTGCCGCGCGCGTCATGGCCCTGAACGAGAAGGAGGCGCTGGGGGAGAAGTCATTGTTGATCAAATCGCTCGTGGTGGTGGGCCTGGTGCTGATCGGTTTCGTTGCCCGGCCGGTGCTGGGGCTCGCACCGTCCCTGGTCGCGATGCTCGGCGCAGGCCTCCTCATCCTGCTCGCCCGGCTTGAACCGCGAAAAGTGTTCGGGGACGTCGAATGGGAGACGCTGCTGTTCTTTGCGGGCCTGTTCATCATGATCGGTTCCCTGGTCAACCTTGGAGTCATCGACGCGGTGGGAGCGGCCGCCGCTTCTCTCATCGGGGACAACTACGACGTCGCCGCCGTCGCAATGCTCACAGGCTCGGCTTTCGCGTCCGGCATCATTGACAACATCCCCTACGTGGCCACACTCGCTCCGATTACCCATGACCTTGTGCAGGCAGGAGGCGCCGCAGCCAAGCCCCTCTGGTGGGCACTGGCTCTCGGTGCGGACCTCGGCGGCAACGCCACCGCAGTGGGAGCCAGTGCAAACGTCGTCGTCATCGGGATAGCGAAGCGCTACGACCACCCCATCTCGTTCTGGACGTTCACCAAATACGGGCTGGTGGTCACCGCCGTCACCATAGGTTTGTGCGTGCCCTACCTGCTCCTGCGGTACTACCTGTTCTGACGGCGCAGGGTTTCCTATGGTCTAGCGGATGACTATGGCCGCGGCCGCATAGCCAATGATTATCGCCAGCCCAATAAGGACAGGTCCGCCTGTCGCGGTGATGCGAGGTTGCGTCCCTCCTCCATGGTCCGGCAGCGGAAAAGAGAGAGCAAGAGCAAACGACCAGCTGTGCTTGCAACTATTCAGGCCATGGAACGCAGCCGCGTGCCCATCACGGTCGCGGAGGTTGCCCGCCGCGCCAGCGTTAGCCCTTGGCTCGTCCGGCAGGAACCGCTCATGCGCGAAGTCAGGAACGCCAAAGCCCGACTGACCAGCGGAGTACATCCCATGGCGACGGACTCAACCGGCGGCTCGCTCAGCGTCGAACGCGAGCTCCTGCGCCACGAAGACCAGCGGCTCCGCCACGAGATACGCAAGCATCGCCAACTCATTTCCGAACTGCTCGGGGACCAGATCGACGGGACGGACGCCCAATCCCAACTACTCCACGTCCAGGAACTGACAGACCAAACCGCCGCCCTGTCCCGGCAGGCTAGCGAAGCACTCCAACAGATGCATCAGTTGCAGCACTAGCTCACAGCCCTGTCCACGGACTTGGAGGCTGCCCACGCCGTTAATCGTTCCCTGATGGCAGAGCTGAACCGGAAGGAGCGGAACCAGACCGGCACCTGACCGGCAACGACGGGCCGGTGGTGTGACGGCAGACACCGCTGAGGCCGGTGAACTCAAAGGAAGCTCACGACGAAGGGACCTTCCGGGTACCCGGAGAGTGCCTTCGCCTTGCGTTGGACGGATCAGTGGCCGGCGCCGAGCTTGCCTCCGAGGCGTTCGCGCATGAGGATGCTGGCGTCGTTGAGGCCGACAATCTTCACGTCCTTGCCGTGGTGGTGGTACTTCTCCGTGATAGCGTCCAGGGCAGCGATGGTGGAGGCATCCCAGAGGTGGGAGGCGTGCATGTCGATGACCACGTGCTGCGGGTCCAGGGCGTATTCGAACTGGGTGTAGAGGTCGTTGGAGGAGGCGAAGAACAGTTCCCCGTCCACGACGTAGGTGGCTGTTTCGTGGCCGCCGCTGGTCGTGACGCTGCGCTTCACCGTGACGAAGTGCGCGACGCGGCGGGCGAACATCACCATGGCCGCGAGCACGCCGACGCCGACACCGATGGCCAGGTTGTGGGTGGCCACGGTGACGATCACGGTGGCGACCATGACCATGGTTTCGCTCTTCGGCATTGCTTTCAGGGTCCGCGGGCGGATGCTGTGCCAGTCGAACGTGGCCACGGAGACAAAGATCATCACGGCGACCAGTGCGGCCATCGGGATCAGCGAGACGATGCCGCCCAGGGCCACCACCAGGATCAGCAGGAAGATGCCGGCGAGGAAGGTGGAGATCCGGGTCCGGGCGCCGGAGGCTTTGACGTTGATCATGGTCTGGCCGATCATCGCGCAGCCGCCCATGCCGCCGAAGAACCCGGTCACGATGTTCGCGACACCCTGGCCCCAGGCCTCGCGAGTCTTGTGGGAGCGGGTGTCGGTGACATCATCGACAAGCTTCGCGGTCATCAGGGACTCCAGGAGCCCGACGAACGCCATCGCCAGGGCGAAGGGGAAGATGACCTGCAGGGTTTCGAGGCTGAACGGCACATTGGGGATGAACAGCGTCGGCAGGGAATCGGGCAGGTCCCCCTTGTCTCCCACGGTGGGGACAGCGACGGCGGCCAGGACAGTGATCAGCGTCAGGACCACGATGGCGACCAGCGGGGCCGGAACGGCCTTGGTCAGCTTCGGGAGGCCGAAGACGATCACCAGGCCAAGGGCCAGGAGCGGGTAGACGAGCCAGGGAACACTGATCAACTCAGGGACCTGGGACATAAAGATCAGGATGGCCAGGGCGTTGACAAAGCCGACCATGACTGATCGGGGAATGAACCGCATGAGCTTTGCGACCCCGGACAGGCCGAGGATGATCTGGAAGATGCCGGCGAGGATGACGGCGGCGACGAAATAGTCCACGCCGTGGGATTTCACCAGCGGGGCAATGACCAGGGCAATCGCGCCGGTCGCGGCGGAAATCATGGCCGGGCGGCCGCCGACGAAGGAAATCGTGACGGCCATCGTGAAGGACGCAAACAGACCGATCCGCGGGTCGACGCCGGCGATGATGGAGAAGGCGATGGCTTCCGGGATGAGGGCCAGCGCGACGACGAGTCCGGCGAGGACCTCGGTTTTGAGCCTCCGCGGGGACATCAGGGTTTCCCGCACGGATTGAAGCTGTTCAGGGGTGAATGCCGGGGTATTCATGGCTGGTTTTACGGCCATTGCTGGCTCCGTTCATGGTCAGCGCGCGGGAGCGGCTTCGTTTTGCTAATGAATGAGGGGCGCAACGCCGCGCCGGAAAGAGGGGGAATTAGTCTTGAAGGCCTCACCCCACCAGCTAAACCCTACCCTAACGTGATGGTAGTGTTTAAATCAGAACAGGACGGAGGCACTGATGACGGCGAAGACCAGCAGCACCAACACCATGCACATCGGTGAACTGGCCGAGAGGACCGGGCTGTCCCTGCGGACGATCCGGCACTACGACGAAGTCGGGCTGCTCCCCGCCACGGCCCGGACCGGCGGCGGCTTCAGGGTGTACACGGAGGACGATTTCGAACGCCTCATGGTCATTAAACAGATGAAGCCCCTGGGCTTCTCGCTGGAGGAAATGGCTGACATCCTTGGCATCCTGGCAACCCCGGACAGCGCAGTCTCCGAGGGATCCGGCCCGCTGGCGGAATTCCTGGACAAGGCCGTGCATCAACGGGCCAAGATGGCCCGGAACCTGGCCCAGGCTGACAAGTTCATTCAAAGGCTTAGCGGCCGGCCCTGAATAATCGTGCGTGCCGGGCCGTGATCGACTCCTCTTCGCGGCACGCACTCACCGTCGGGCCGGTCCTGGAGAGCGGTGGAAGAGCCGGATCAAGACTATACGGCCAAGGGTTTACTCCGAGTCCGGATAGGTGGACCACATGAGTGCGTGACGCCATCCCCGGAACTTCACCCTCCCCCGGCCCGGATCCCTGCCGGGGCAGCCATGATCCCGGCGATGCCTGGCACCGTGAAGCTGCACGGTGAGGACGCCCCTGAACGTCTAGCTGTCGGGACCCCGGTCCGGCGGCATCGAATGAACCCGCTTCCGATGCGGCCCATAGGGGTGCAGCGCTGAATAGTGCCTTGACCGCTCCCCCCGTCGGGCACAGACTGGCACTGGCCAAGGCCAGGGGACAGAAGATGTGCGAGGACAGACGAATGGACGCTACCGCTACATTCCTGATCGTGGTCGGTGTCGACGGTTCCGAACAGTCGCTGGCGGCCCTTCACTGGGCCGTGGACGAAGCTCGCGTGCGCCACGGAAGGGTCCGCCTCATTACCGCCTGGCACTATCCTCCTGTGCCATCAACGATAGAAGACAGCGGCAGTAACGACTCCTTTCACGCCGCTGAACGTGTCCAGGCCGACGCACTGAACGCCGTCGCTGCTGAGGGCATGCACCGGCCCGGTTGTTCCGCCGCGGGGAAATAGTGTTCAGCCAGAGCCAGCCCGTGAAGGCCCTGTTCATCCTCAAGTCGGGGCGGGTGCGTATTTTTCGGGTCGCCGAGGACGGCAAGGCCCTGACGATGGCCATCCTGGAACCGGGCGCGGTTTTCGGGGAGATGATGCTCGTGGGGCAGCGGATGTATGACAACTACGCCGAGGCCATCGAAGACTCGGCCATCTGCCAGCTCAGCGTGGATGAGGTCGAACGGTTCCTGCTCTCCGATCCCCGTATCGCGATCCGCATCTCCCGGCTTCTGGGAGAACAGGTCGTCCGCCTCGAAGAGCGCCTGACCGACCTGGCGCTGCGGCCGCTGGCCGCGCAGGTGGCGTCCACCCTGCTCAAACTCGGTGATGCCGCGGGGGCGCCGCGTTTCGGGCAGGCCCGGACCATCCGCCTGACGCACGAACAGCTCGCCGGTCTCCTGGGTGCCTCCCGGGAGGCCACCAGCAAGATCATGGGTGAGCTCACGGCCAGGAAGGCTATTCGGCAGGGCCGCGGGCGCATCGTGATCCAGGACCGCGACATCCTGCAAAAACTGGCCCGGAGCTCCTCATGATCACCGCCACGTTGGTTTCACGGGCAGGTGGTCGCCGGCTCAGAGCAGACCGTGTATTTGGAAGGCAACCACTACTTCCCCCCGGAATCCAGAGTGCCCGGCGCGCTGGAGGACAGCTGGGTCCGGACGCTGTGTTTCTGGAAAGGCATCGCCCGCGACCACCCACGTCACAGCGGGCATCGAACGCGGCTTGGTCCTACCCGCGGCCCACACCCCTGGCCCGGATGATCAAAGGCCACGTGGCCTTCGCCCCCGGCACAGGGGGTGATCGTCAGCGGCCAACGCCCCTGACCGTCTGCTTCACCGCCTTCCGGGCGCGGGACGGATAACCTAGAGTCGGGGTCAGATCCTGGGTTATCCGGGAGCGAGTTTTTGGAGAAAGGCCCGAAAGCTCTCCGGTAGCACGAACCCCTTTGCTTGGTCCTGGGTTCCGGCCCAGTCCGTGCCGGTTACCAGTCCTCCGGCCGCCACAACCTCAGATACCAACTCCGCCGGAACCGGTCCTGTCGGATCTGCCAGGAGCCTTGCCCGGGTTCGCCCGGACAACTTTTCCCACCACGACTGCTCTACCTCAAATTCGGTCATGGACAGAGCCTAAACCGTCGGAGCAAGGGCGGCCATGGTACGGGACGCCGTCGACCGGAGCCGCCCGTCCCAGCCCCGTACAGACAGTGCTTTTGCCGCTGGGCTCAGATCCGGGCATCCGACTGGGTACTGCACGCACGGTGGCGCGGGTATCCGCTGAACACGGCGGCCCGGCTCATCCGGTGTGCATGCCCCGACCGCTACGCACGGAAACCCACGATTGAGTCCTCCAAACACCGGGTTCCCAGGCTCGAAACAGCGGTCAAATTTTCTTTATGATTGCCATCTTCACCCGGGCTGCGGAGAGGCCGTGGTCGGCGAACAGGTTCACCCCGTGCAGGCAGCTGAAGGGTCCGGGAACAGGTCGGCCTCCCTCTCGTGCGGCGACCAGGTCTGTCTGTTACCCCCTGCTATCAAGGCAAGGTCGCGGCCCCGTGATCCTCAAAGTTCATGCACGCCCCTTGAGCACTCGCACTGCCGTCAGACCCAGGACAGCCCCGTACATCAAGTGACCCACCAGGGTCATCGCAGCCATGAATTCCAGAGTGAACACGGACACGCCCAGCATTAGGGGCGTGATCAGCAACCCGCCCACGCCCCACCAAACGACCCACCACAGGACCCCGTAAACCAGCCCTGTGACGGCGCCTTTGCCGTAACTGGTGAGGAACTTGCCCGCGAAGAGGACCGTCAGTCCCAGACCGACCGCGACCGAGATCATCAAATGGATGATAACCCCGGATCCGGCGGAGTCGGAGCCAACCATGGACGCGATCATGGGGAACATGCCCATCTGCGCCATCAGGAAGCCGAACACGATCCCGCCGGCGAGGCCGCCGATCACTCCGGCCAGGATCCGGCGGCCCAGCGTGGACCAGGGATGGGGATGATGCGCGGGAACGTGTGAAGAGGACACAGTAGCCTGCCTTTCATCGCTGGAAGAGCAAGCGTCGAGCGGGAACCCGGTCACGTCCCCGTCCGTGACTACTTTCTCTTCCTTACGGCGTGGACCCTGAAAAGGTGTTCGCTGCCCTGCCGACGGAGCGCCTCGCCGCTTCCGGAAAACTCAGGATAGGTTTCAGCACTCCTGGCCGCCCTTGGCCGTCGACGTATCATTCACTCGTCTGTTCCCTTTCTGCGAGGTCGAGTTTTCGCCGGGCTCCGATGACGTGGAGAACCATGAGGTCGTTCGGGGGCGTGATGACGGCGGTGACTTTAGCGATGGTGCTCCGGTCCCTCCGGGGCCGATAAACAGGTCCGGCGGATGCTCGAATCCACACGGGGTTCATTGAATTGCCGGACATCGTGGACCTGATTATGGATCGCATTGAACGTCCTCACGGTCGATGCCGGGCTTGTGTGTGTGCTCTCTACCCGCCACGCCTTCGGCGGTGAGGCCGGCGACCGCGGTGGCCTTGTCGGGGGAATGATCTGGCGAGTGCCATCACGGTCCCGTCGGGGCCCTCAGCCGGAACCTGAAACGCATGTCCTCATCGGTGAAGAGCTCGAATGTACCTGTCATCGTTATCCTCCTGGACGCGGAATGAGCCGGGCGCCGGTCTTTCTCTTCGAGTCCGGGGACGCTGCGTTCCGGGCTCTGGTCAGGGGAGGGATTCACTCCTGGCTTCTGTGACACGTGCCATACATACAGGCTTTAGCCTACGCGGACAGCAATCATGCTGGCGAGTACCCGGGGACTCCGGTGCAGTGTTCTTCGCACCTGGAGCCTTTTCGGGAGCCCAGCCGCCTCCCAGTGGGAGCGCCTGTGGATAGTGTCCGGTATCGGGCAGATAATGAACGCAAGGCACGTCGTGTGCCGGGCGGGCCTCTGCCTCTGGGCTCCGGCCCGTTTTTCGGGGGAGGAGGTTCCCATGCCGCTGTCGGATGAAGAGCGTCGTCGCCTTGAAAAGCTCGAACAGGACCTGGCCGCGACGGACCCGGACCTGGACCTCGAATTGAAGTCCGGACTACCCCGCGGCATGGCTGCCCACACTGTCTACGGTCTTCTGGCCGCGTTGGCCGGCTTCGCGCTGGTCATCGCGGGGATCATCACGCAGCTCACGATCATGGGCGCCATCGGATTCCTCATGATGGTTGCAGGCGCTCACTGGTTCCTCAACGGCTTTCGTTCCCGCCATGAGTCCGGGTAGCAGCTTGGACCTGGCCGCGCGACTTTGTAGCATCCGGCCTGCAGACCACCGTCCGCCGGATTCATCCTGGGTACCGGCCACAGCCACGTCCGTCGCGCCGAACATCCGGCTCGTTCACCCTGCGGATCTGGTGTTCCGGCCGGGCAGCGAGTCATGGCAGTCACAGTCCCGCACCGGGCGTGCCGCTGGGCGGGACCGGGCAGGGGACACAGGATTACTGGAGGAGTACTCTGTGATGTATCCGTTCGGCACGGACGGATTGCTCCCGTATTAGGGGATGAAAAAACGTGGCTGCTGATCCAACGCCGAGGCCATCAACGTGGCCGCACCCCGCCCAACGTCCGGTGAATAAGCCTGCGCCCTCGAAGCCGAAACGCCCTCCCCGGAAACCGTCCCCGGGCCAACCCGGGTCCGCGGATGTGACGCGGGCCGGGATGATCTGGGTTGCCGTCAGCGCCGGGCTGATCCTTCTGGTGTTGCTCATCATATTCATCCTGCAGAACCAGGATCGCGTGACAGTGCACTATCTTGGCGTCGCCGGCGAGCTTTCCCTGGGCATGGCGCTGTTCATCGCAGCAGTAGCGGGCGGGATCCTGGTCGCGATCGCCGGGGCAGCGCGGATCCTTCAGCTAAGAAGCCAACGCCGCCACCCGCCCGACCAGCCGTCGGCCCCGCCGGGACCCGCCACAACCAGCCGAACCGAACCCACACCCCGACCGGGGGGTCCACCGAACTAGTCGCGGCGACGCTGCAGAGTCCGGCCCGGATCCGGAGGTGCCCGCCACGGGCAGACCGGCTGATGACTCCGGCAACGTCTTCGTCCACAAGGCGGCGCCCGGTCCCTCTACGATCCGGGAAGCGGTGGACGCGGGGCCATCAGCCGTGCGGCCGGCTGGCCGACCGCACCCACAAGTTAAGTCTTAGAGCGGGCGAATGTTCTCCGCCTGCGGTCCCTTCGGGCCCTGGGCCAGATCAAACTGGACTTTCTGGTTCTCTTCCAATGAACGGTAGCCGCTGCTGGCGATCGCCGAATAATGGGCGAACACATCGGCCGAGCCATCATCATTGGCGATGAACCCGAAGCCTTTTTCAGAGTTGAACCATTTCACTGTTCCAGTTGCCATATCTGTCTTCCCCATATTCTCTGTCATCTCGGTCCTCACTGGCCGCGGAGACCCTTCTCCGCTGCCCCCAACGTACGGTGCCGGCCCGGCAGGTGCAAGCGTCCCGCCAGGGAAGCCCTGGACCGAAGCCCTGGACCGCCGCATGACCGGTCTGTACGGACTCGACGCCTCATCCCAAGCCTCGCCGGCGTACTGCCTCACCAACGGAAGGGCCTCGCTGCGCTCGGGCAGCACACGCGTTTCCCCTATTTCTTTTTTGCTGCTGCCCTGCGGATCGTACGTGCCCGCTCCACCGGCTCAACCGTGCTGCGGACGGCAGCGCAGCCGAGGGCCTGTGCTCGGCGCTTCGCTTATTTCCTCACACAATCCATCAGCAGCTTGCCCTTCGGGTTGCGCCGGCTCCGTCGGGCACAGCTACGCGATGCTCCGCCAGCAGGCAAAAAGATGGTGGGGAGAGGGGAGCCGGTACGTCAGGCACCCGCCCGGCCCGAGCGAAATGGAGCATCACCTCATGATCACAGAAGCCATGACCCGCACGGTCACGACCGACACCGCTGAACCGGTGACGGTCCCGGTCCTTCCCGCCGATGACCGGGCAGGAGACGGGTACGACTGGATGGACACCCTCGAGGGCACCGCCTGGTCGGTGCTGCCGAACTGGGGCAGCGAGGGCTGGGACGCCGGATCCTGGCCCTACATCATCTTCGCCGTCGCCCGCACCCGTGACGGGCATGGGGAACTGTTCGGCTACGGAACCTACGTCGAGGGCGACACCTCCACCTACTGGTTCCGGTCCCAGGGCGCCTGCTTCGCAGCGGTCACCGCCGAGGTGTTCTTCCACTGGGCCTCGGGCCAGTCCGACGGCCCGGACAACCTGCCCGCCACCGCCGCCGGACTGCCGGACCTGGACCGGAAGCCCTACTTGGGCTGGGCGGACTAGAAGCACCTTCGGCGTCCCGGCCACCACCGGCCGGGACACCCCACAGGCGCGCCAACATCCGTTGACAACATCATTGAGATTCCTTATGAACGCGTGAATGTGCCGACGCAACAGTACAGCGGCGCGGGCGACGCGCCGTGGTCAAGGACGTCACCGGCTTCGTGCTGAACCGGCTCCAGTACGCGCTCTTCCACGAGGCCGCCCAGCTCGTGGAGCAGGGCATCGCGACGGCGGAAGACGTGGACACGCTGGTCCGCACCACCTTCGGCTTCCGGCTGCCGTTCTTCGGGCCGTTCGCGATCGCCGACATGGCCGGCCTGGATGTCTACAACTTCTGCTACAAGTCCCTGCAGACGGATTTCCCGGAGCGCTTCGCCACCCCGAAGATCCTCACCGACCTGGTGGAGGCCGGCAAGCTGGGCACCAAGACCGGCGGCGGCTTCCTCAACGTCCCGGCCGAGCGCACCCCCGAGCTGGTCGCCTACCGCAATAAGGCCTACGTGGCCATACAGAAGCTCCTCGAAGAGCTCGGTCCGGCGCCCATTAACTGAGCCGAGCACCGGGCCGTCGGCAAGGTGCTGGACGAAGCCGCGGCTGGGCACCTCTGCTTCCCAAGTGTGGTGACTATCACGTTGCAGAGTGGTAAACCTTAAGTGTTCCGCTGCGGAACCCCGGCGGGGCTCGTTTCTCACCCCGAGGTGCACGATGACCTCCATGAATCCTGCGAATCATCTCGACGAGCTGGGCCAGCGGACACTGCGCAGGGTGCGCAACCGCCTCATGCCGCTGATCGTTCTGCTCTACTTTGTTGCGTACCTGGACCGGAACAATGTCGGTTTCGCGAAGCTGACCATGAGTCAGGACATCGGCCTGAGTGCATCGGCATATGGCCTCGGCGCAGGCACCTTCTTCCTCGGCTACGCGCTGCTGGAAATCCCGAGCAACGCCGGGATGTACAGGTTCGGCGCCCGCAAATGGATCGCCCGCATTCTCATCTCATGGGGCATTTTCGCCACGGCCATGGCGCTGGTGAACGGCGAGACCACCTTCTACATCGTCCGGTTCCTGCTGGGCGCGGCCGAGGCTGGGTTCTTCCCGGCCATCCTGTTCTTCCTGACGTTGTGGTTCCCGGCCGCTCAGCGCGTCACGGTGCTGGGCATCTTCATCCTCGCCCAGCCCGTCTCCAACGCCCTCGGCGCCCCGGTTTCAGGCCTGCTGCTGCAGATGGAAGGCGTCATGGGCCTGCACGGCTGGCAGTGGCTCTACATCATTGAAGGCATCCCGGCCATTCTCCTCGGGCTACTGACCCCGATCCTGATGACCGACCGCCCCAGCCATGCGCGTTGGCTGGCCGACGATGAGCGCGAATGGCTGACCAGGACCATGGACGCGGAGCTTGCCCACAAGCAGAAGGGCCAGCCGCACCACTTCCTGGCCGGCCTCAAGGACCCGCGGACCATCGCCTACTCAGCGCTGTACTTCGGGCTGGTCTGCGGTATCTATGGCCTCGGCCTGTGGATGCCGACCATCGTTTCCGCACTCGGCAAATTCAGTACCACGCAAGTCGGGTTCATCGTTGCCATCCCTTACACGATCGCGGCTGTTTTCGTGTACTTCTGGGGCCGGCGCTCGGACCGTACCGGTAACCGGGTCAAGCATGCGAGCATCAGCATGGTCATGGCCGCCATCGGCCTCCTGGCCGCCGGCTTCCTGGTACAGGTCAACGCGATCCTGGCACTGTTGGCCCTGACGCTGGCGGCCATGGGTATCTACTCCGCCATTGCCCCGTTCCTGGCCATGCCCTCGACGGCCCTGGTGGGCGCTGCGGCGGCAGCCGGGCTGGCCATGGTGAATTCGCTCGGTAACCTGGGCGGCTTCGTGGCTCCCTACGCCGTGGGGCTGCTCAATGACGCCACGGGAGACAATCGTACCGGCCTCGTGTTCCTGGCAGCCTGCCTCGGAATCACGGCCGTCGCCACGTATCTCTACGCACGCAAGCGCCCGGAGGGGCATGTGAAGCCGGGTACGCGAGCCGCGGTGGGTGAGGAAGCTGTAGCTGCCGACGACTTCGACATCAAGAACTGATCACGAGGCGACGGGGGCTAAGGGACATGACCCAGCAAGAAGCTTTCCCGGCTGAGCGAACCGCGGTGCTGACCGGCGCCGCCTCTCCGCGCGGCATCGGCCGGGCGACGGCCGAAATGCTCGCCAGCGGAGGCTGGGCGGTTGCGATTCTGGATATCGACGGCGACGCGGCACGGAAGGCGGCGGAGGAAATCACCGCCATCTACGGCGTCCGGGCGATCGGGGTGGGAGCGGACGTCTCCGACCCGGCAGCCGTCAACGCCGCCATCGACGATGTCGAATCCACACTGCCGGCGATCGTTGGCCTGGCCAACCTGGCAGGCATCAGCTCACCCACGGAGTTCATGGACGAGACGCTCGAGGCATGGGAGCGGGTGTTCAAGATCAACATGACCGGCACGTTCCTGGTCACCCAGCGGGTGCTCAGGGGGATGATCGAGCGCAAGCTCGGCAGGATCGTGAGCGTCTCGTCCATCTCCGCCCAGCGCGGCGGCGGCACCTACTCCAAGGTGGCTTACAGCGCCTCCAAGGCTGCCATCATCGGCTTCACACGGGCTCTGGCCCGGGAAATGGGCCAGCACGGAATCACCGTCAACTGTGTGGCTCCCGGCCCCGTGGACACCGACATCATGGGTGGAACGCTGACGGATGAGCGCAAGGCCGCCATGTCAGCCGACATCCTTGTGGGCCGGGTGGGAACCGTGCGGGACATCGCCGCGCTGATGGTGTTCCTGATGAACGGGGACGCCGGCTTCATCACGGGCGCGACCTATGACATCAACGGAGGACTGCAGATTTCCTGACCGCTGTGAATCCGGCGCCGAACAGATGGATCTCCCGCTACGCCCCCCGTGCCCCGACGGCCGCTACGCCCGCATCGCCCCGAATCCGGCGATCAGCGCCTCGAGTCCCAGGCTGAAGGCGACATCGGCCGGCCTTTCATCGCCCTGCTCCGCCAACCGGTCGACGGCGGAAGTGAAGTATGGCGTCGACTCGGCCATGCTGCCGGAATCGAAGATGTCCGCCGGCGCCGTGACGTCATAGGCGGATCCGAAGATGAAGGACTCCAGTGCCACAATCGCCGAGACGATGCGCTCCTCCGGGAAACCCGCACGGTTGAAACCGGCGCTGACGGCCTCGTACATGGCCAGCGTTTTCGGCGCATCGGTCACGGGCAGCACGGCAATGACGGGGATCAGCGGCGTGTGTTTGGAGAACACCTCGCGGTAACTCCAGGCCCAGTCCCGCACGGCCTGGTCCCAGGGCTCAGCCTCGAAGGCCGAGACATCCACGAACGAGGTCAGGTGGTCCTGGACGAGGACCAGCACGTCCCGTTTGGAGGAGACGTGGTTATATAGCGCCGACGGCGCCACGTTCAGCGTCCGCGCGAGGGCGGCCATGGTGAAGCCGTCGTAGCCGCTTTTTCCGATCAGCTGGAGGGCTGCCGAGGTGATGCCGGCCTGGTCAAGGACGGCAGCGGCAGGCCGGCCCGCCCGGCGGCGCGGTTTGGCGTCGGGACGGTGGGGGTCTGCGGGGGCGCTGGTGGCTGCCGGCATTCCGGGCCTTTCTGCTGGCGGTGTGCGGGTGATGTTCAGGGCGTGACTCCATTGTGCCCTCACTGCGGCTCGTTTCCGCCAGCGTAATTATTTCCCTGAACTCTTCCCCGGCACGGAAGAAGGGTCTATAGTCGACACTAAATGAACGGCATTCATTTAGTGGGCCGCATCACTGTAGCGGCCGCAGAGAGGACATCATGCTGGAACTTGACCGCGACGTCATCATCGTCGGAGCCGGCCCCGCGGGGCTCACGGCCGCCCGCGAACTGAAGAAAGCCGGCCTGAGTGTGGCCGTACTGGAGGCGCGGGACCGTGTCGGCGGCCGGACCTGGACTGACACCATTGACGGCGCCATGCTCGAAATCGGCGGCCAGTGGGTTTCCCCGGACCAGACTGAGCTGCTCGCGCTGCTTGAGGAGCTCGGCCTGAAGACCTACTCCCGCTACCGCGAAGGCCAGTCCGTCTACATCGGCGCTGACGGCAAGCGCACCAAGTACACGGGGGACACCTTCCCGGTCAGCGGGACCACCGCCGCGGAAATGGACAAGCTCACCAGGCTGCTGGACACGCTCGCGGCGGAAATCGGCCCCACCGAACCCTGGGCCCACCCCAAGGCCCGTCAGCTGGACACCATCTCCTTCCACCACTGGCTGCGGCAAAACTCCTCCGACGAGGAAGCCTGCAACAACATCGGCCTCTTCATCGCCGGCGGCATGCTGACCAAGCCCGCCCACGCCTTCTCCGCGCTGCAGGCCGTGCTGATGGCGGCTTCCGCCGGATCGTTCACGCACCTCACCGACGAGGACTTCATCCTCGACAAGCGGGTCATCGGCGGCATGCAGCAGGTGTCCCTGCTGCAGGCAGCCGAACTGGGCGACGACGTCGTCCTCGGCAGTCCGGTGCGCACGATCACCTGGGAGCCATCCTCCACAGGAGGAAACGGTGGAGGAGACGGCGCCGGCGGAAACGGTACCGGCGGGAACGGTGCCGGAAACAGCTACCGGGTGACCGCCGTTTCCGAACGGGCCACGGTGAACGCGCGCTTCGTGATCATGGCCGTGCCGCCGAACCTGTACTCCCGAGTTTCCTTCAACCCGCCGCTGCCGCGCCGCCAGCACCAGATGCACCAGCACCAGTCGCTCGGGCTGGTCATCAAGGTCCACGCCGTCTACAGCACGCCGTTCTGGCGGGAGGACGGCCTCTCCGGAACCTGCTTCGGCGCGGACGCGCTGGTCCAGGAGGTCTACGACAACACCAACCATGAGGACCCGCGCGGCACCCTGGTCGGCTTCATCTCGGATGAAAAAGCCGACGCCGTGTTCGAGCTCACCGCGGAGGACCGCCGCCGCGCCGTCCTTGAATCGATCGCCGGATTCCTCGGCCCGAAGGCCCTCGAGCCCGAGGTCTACTACGAGTCGGACTGGGGATCCGAGGAGTGGACGCGCGGAGCCTACGCCTCCAGCTACGACCTGGGCGGCCTGCACCGCTACGGCAAGGACCAGCACGCACCCGTGGGGCCGATCTACTGGTCCTCCTCCGATCTCGCCGCCGAGGGCTACCAGCATGTCGACGGCGCGGTGCGGATGGGACGCCGGACCGCGGCACGGATCGTCACCGCCGCGGACCGTGCGTCCGTCACGCCCTAGAAATCCGGCCGCCCGAATCCGGCGCGCCCTGCCGGAGCCGATGATCGTTGTCCCCAGCGACCATCGGCTCCGGCACCCGACCCATTCAACGTCGAATGACACCTCCGGAGAGGCACAGAAATGACCACCGAACACGCGGCGTCCCAGACCTCGCAGCACGAACAGCACAAAGGGCTGAGCGCCAAGGGACTCAAGGCCGGATCGGTGGGGCTGATCGGCGCCGTCGTCATCGGCGTATCCTGCATCGCTCCCGCCTACACCCTGACGGCGGCGCTGGGCCCCACCGTGTCCGAAGTCGGGGTCCAGCTCCCGGCGATCTTCCTCGTGGGTTTCGTCCCCATGCTGCTTGTGGCCTTCGGCTACCGCGAGCTGAACAATGCAATGCCCGACGCCGGAACCTCCTTCACCTGGGCGTCCCGGGCCTTCGGTCCGTGGATCGGCTGGATGGGCGGCTGGGGCCTGATCGCGGCAACCATCATCGTGCTGTCCAACCTGGCAGCCGTGGCGGTGGACTTCTTCTACCTCATGCTGGCGCAGCTGTTCGGGAACCCGGAACTGGCTGACCTCACCATCAACCTGCCGCTGAACATCGCCACGACGCTGGTGTTCATAGCGCTGGCCTGCTGGATCTCCTACCGCGGCATGGAAACCACCAAGGGCGTTCAGTACGTCCTGGTCGCCTTCCAGCTCCTGGTGCTGGGCTGGTTCGCCGTCGCCGCCTTCAGCCACGTCGCCAACGGCACGGCCTTCGACGCCACCGCCATCTCCCCGGACTGGTTCAACCCGTTCGCGGTCGGATCCTTCTCCTCCTTCGCCGCCGGCGTCTCGCTGTCCATCTTCATTTACTGGGGCTGGGACGTCACCCTGACCATGAACGAGGAAACCCGGAACCCGGAGAAGACGCCGGGCCGCGCCGCCACCGTCACCGTGCTGGTCATCGTGGTCACCTACATGACCGTCGCGCTCTCCACCCTGGCCTTCGCGGGCATCGGTGAAGAAGGGCTCGGGGCCGGAAACCCGGAGAACCAGGGCAGCATCTTCGCCGTCCTCGCCGGCCCGGTCATGGGGCCGTTCGCCATCCTGATGTCCCTGGCCATCCTCAGCAGCTCGGCCGCGTCCCTGCAGTCCACCTTTGTTTCTCCGGCCCGGACGCTGCTCGCCATGGGCCACTACAAGGCGCTGCCGCACAAGTTCGGCAAGGTCAGCCCGCGCTACAAGTCCCCGAGCTACGCCACGGTTGCGGCTGCCGTTGCCGCCGCAGCCTTTTACGTCATCACCCGGACCACCTCCGAGAACGCACTCTGGGACACCATCACCGCCCTGGGCATGATGATCTGCTTCTACTACGGCATCACCGCCCTGGCCTGCGTCTGGTTCTTCCGGGCCGAGGCGTTCAGCGGCGCGCGGGCGTTCTTCTTCAAGTTCCTCTCGCCCCTCGTGGGCGGCATCATCCTGCTGGTGATGTTCTTCAAGACCGCCTACGACTCGATGGATCCGGAGTACGGTTCCGGTTCATCCGTCGGCGGCCTGGGCCTCGTCTTCATCCTCGGTATGGGGGTGATCCTGCTGGGCGTAGTGCTCATGCTGGTCATGTACAAGATCCGGCCCGAGTTCTTCAAGGGGCAGGTCCTCGCCAAGGGAAACTGACCCGGAAGTCCGCCCGCGCGGACGGCTCAGTCGATGATCTTCAATCCGGTGCCCCAGTTGAAGCTCTCATAGGCGGGGTTGAGTTGCAGTCCCATTACTAGCAGCTCGAAGCCTTCCAGCTCCCGGGCGTGGTGCAGTCCGCCGACCTGGAGCGGCCGCAAACCCGCCGCAGCGGCGAACGCCGCGACCTCATTGCGGGCTTCCTCGGAGTCGGAAGCGATGAAGACGTCCAGCTGCTGGCCACTGGTCCTGCCCGCCGCCAGGGGCCCGGCGAACGTGGTGTTGAACGCCTTCACCACGGTGGCACCGGGCAGCAGGGCGGCGATTTCCTCGGCAGCGGAGGAGCCCGGGGCGACGACCAGCGAGTCAAAGGTGTCCGTGTTAATGGGATTGCTGATTTCGATCACAATCTTGCCGCTCAGGGTGTCGCCGTAGTGGGTGGCGACTTCCTTGGCCGGACCGAAGTAAAGGGCAAGCACCACAAGGTCTCCGTCCGGCATTTCGTTCAACCCGCCGGAGGTAGTGCCGCCGCCAAGTTCAGCAGCGAGCTTGGCGGCGTTCTCCGGCGTGCGGTCCAGGATCTGGACCGCACGTCCGGCGGCCACGGCGCGTGTTCCGATGGCGCTTGCCATGTTGCCGCTGCCGATGATGGTCATGTCTGTCATCGTGTTCCCTCCGCTGAAAAGTGCCGGGTGTTGGGGAAGAAGCCGGGGTTGGAGAAGGAGGGGGCGGAGTAGGCGGGTGCGCCGGCCGCGCGCTCCGCTTCGGCCAAGGCACGCTCAAGCCGGTCGACGGCCGGGCCGTAACGGGCATCGTTTCCGCCGCGCAGCTGCTCGGCCGCCTTCATCGCCCGGATGAGGGCTGCCGTCTCCGGCCGGGCCGGGTCGCTCATGCCGGGGTAGTCGATGCAGTAACCGGGGTCCAGTTCGTAGCGCTGCCAGCGGGCGAGGGCGCTGCGGTGCCGGGCGGCGGCTGCTTCGTTGGCCTCAAGGGTTTCCCGGACGGACCGCCGGGCTTCCTGCCAGCTGAACAGCCGCGGCGTCCACCGGTAGGCGGCCCCGGCGGTGCCCGCGGCAAGAAGTCCGAGCATCAGCCCGGCCCACGGCGAGGCAAGGGACGGAACAATCACGGCTGGTGCCACCACGGCGAGCCCGGCGAAGCCGTCCCAGAACACCGCATCCGGCAGCCCGGCGTCGGAGGCCAGATGCTTTCGGGCCAGATAAACAGAGCCTGCCACCGCAGCGACGACGACGGCGGCCAGCGCAAGCAGTTGCCAGGCCGGGAGCAGGTTGGTTTCGAAGAGAGCCGGCATTCCAAACACCTCCAGGGAAGCTGCCCGGGGCGGGCGCAGTTCCGCTGATTCAATTGGAGTCCCTGGCGGGCGGGGCGTCAATGGTCCGTGGCGGTCCGGTGCTCGGCAGGTTCACACACGGGGGTGTCCCGGCGTAGCCTAGGGCCCATGCGACTGAAAATGTGCAGTATTCACGTCAAGGATCCCGCCGCGGCGCACGAGTTCTACACCGGGATCCTGGGTTTCGAGAGCCTCATGGCCATGCCGGAGCAGAACCTCTACATCGTCAAGGACCCCGGGACCGACGGCGGCACGGTCGGACTGCTGCTGGAACCCAGCGACAATCCGATCGGAGCGGCATACATGAACGGGCTGCACGACGCCGGGATGCCCGCGATCGTGCTGGGCGTTCCGGACGTCCGGGCCGAATACCAGCGGCTCACGGCCAAGGGCGTGATGTTCCAGGGCGAACCGAGCGATGGCCCCGGTGGCACGTCCGCTGTGATGGACGACGGCTGCGGCAACTTCGTCCAGCTGCACCAGGACTGACTGGTTCATCAGCTGGGGACCCGGCGCGCGACGTCGGCCCTGCCCACTAAGCTCGATCTGTGATTACCGGTGAATAAAGTCCCAAGTCGACAAGGTCTGGAATGCGTTCTGGAGCGGCGGCATCTCCAACCCGCTGGAGATCATCGAGCAGATCACGTATCTGCTCTTCCTCAAGAGGCTTGACGAGCGCCACACGCGGCAGGAGAAGAAGGCCAACATGCTGGGCCAGCCACTCTGATGTCCGAGGAAACCCAGCCGGACGGAATCCCTCCCACCGGGGACCAGCAAGTGGAACAAGATTGAACACCGTCTGTTCTCCCACATCTCCATGAACTTGCGCGGTCGCCCCTTGACCGGCCAAGAAGTCATCGTCGAGACCATCCAAAACGACCCGCCCGAGCCACGCTGAGTAAAATCATCACAGGCTCTTAGAGCCCGAGGTCTTTTTCAACGGTGACCCAGTTGTGGGCGATCGCCTTCTGCGTGGCTGAGAGGGTCACGTTTTGCGAGCAGACGGCCTTGTTCAGGCGGGCCCGATGGCGGTCTCCGGTCAGCGCGGAGGCATGGGTGGGACCTGCGCCAGCACGGCCAGCGACGGCGGTTCAGCACTGACCGCGGCCCGGCGCCCGTCGAGCAGGTTCCGTGCCTGGTTGGCTATGTAGAGCGGCAGCCGGCTGCTGGCCTGCCCCTGGTCGGCATCTTCGACGGCGTAGCGCAGCTGCTCGAGCGTGTCGTTGACGACCCGGAGAGCGATGCCGGGCTCCACGCCCCAGGACGTGCCCTCGGCAAGGAGATCATCCCGGGTGATGTCGGGCTGGTAGGCCTTCCCCGCGATCCGCATGGACACGTTCAGATTCCCGCCGACGGCCAGGGTGTGGGCGGAGACGTCGTACAGCGGGGCCAAAGTGATTCCGCCGCCGGGGTGGTGGAGGGTGGAGAAATTCTTCGCGTGCGCGTCGGTGTTGCCGATGGCGGTGTTGAAGGCCGTGTATGCGAGCAGCGCCTCCCTGTCATCGGTCCCGGTGCCGAGGATGCTGCGGCGGCGGGGCAGCAGGGCGGCGACGTTGCGCAGGTTCGCGGCCGGGTTGACGCCTTCGAACTTGCTGTCGGTGCGCCAGGGCAGGCCGAGGGCCTGAGCGGCGTCTTCCTGGTGGATCCGTTCCACCGTGCCGTCGGGCTGGACCGTTCGGTCGAAGCGTTCGATGACGAGGACGAGCCGCTCCCCGAAGCGCCGGGTAGTGGAGGCATAGCTGGTCAGCCCGCAGCGCCGGGAAAGATCCAGGCAGTACGCCTCGGCGTACAGGGCCGGCTCGGCCCCGGCACCGACCGGCTTGATGATGTGGGTGGACGCCGCGCCGTCGATGCCGGCGTGCCAGGTCCCGTCAAGGAGCGCGAGGGTTGTCTTGGGCTGGTAGCCGGCCAGGGAGCCGCCGCCACCGATGACGCCGAGGTTGTAGTCGTTGATGCGGTCCAGCCGCTCGGCGACCTGGGCATCGGTGAGCGGCTCATAGCGTTCCACGGGTTCGTCGGGGGCTCCGCCGATACGGATGGCACCTGCGACGTCGCGACCGGCGTAGCCGACCAGGGCGAAGACGTCATTGGCGGCGGCGCCGGCCTGTTTGGCCAGGTTGGTCAGCCCGGTGCCTTCGGGCAGGAGCCCGCCGAAGAAGGCGGTCGCCGCCGCCGGGGAGGAGGGGCGGGGCCCAAGCGGCAGGTTCCTGGACAGGATCCGGGAGCCGACGCCGAAACGGTCCATGGCCGCGGCGGAGGTCTCGAAGGTGACGGCGTCCGGGCCGGAGCGGACCATCTGCCCGATGACGGTGCCGTAGAGGTGGACGTCCAGGGCCTCAGCCACGGTCGGTGCCCTCACGGAAGGCCAGCTCGATGCCGAGCTTATCCATGACAGCGAAGAACTTGTCGTTGAGGACTTTGGGCTTGCCGGTCTCCAGCTCGGACAGGTATCGCTGGCTGACGTCGAGCCGTTTGGCCAGATCCGTCTGGGAGAGCCCGTTGCGGGTCCGGATGCCGTAGACCATCAGACCCAGGTCGGACATTGACTTCATAACGCCGTGCACAGTGCCTCCTTGATGAGCTAGAGGTAATAAGCCTCCGGCTATTACCTATTCGTAATCGTACCATTGCCATTACGAATAGGTAATGACCGCCCAGCCGTGAAGGACCGGGTTTGCTGCTCTGAAGCACCCACGTCAATGATTCCGGCTGAGCCTGTCGCCGTACGCCAACAAATGCCAAAGTAGGCGTACGGCAACATTTTGAAATGTCGCCGTACGCCGACAGGAGGCGAAATGTATACAGTCCGTGAGGCTGGACCCTGGGTCCGCGAACTCCGTGAGGAGCGAGGCTGGTCACAGGCAAAACTGGGCCGCCGTGCAAACGTTTCGCGGACCTTCGTCATCGATCTCGAGTCCGGTAAGGCCACCGTGGAGACGTCCAAATTCATGGACGTCTTCCATGCCCTGGGGTTCGAGCTGGCCATACGCAACCGTGAGACCGGCAACGTCCGGTGGTAAGTAGTACCCGCGCACTCGACGTCTTCATGGACGGGACGGTGTGTGGTCGCGTAGAGCAGACGCAAGCAGGCAATCGGACGTTCCGGTACCGTCCCGAGTATCAGGTCATGCAGGATGCCACTCCGCTGTCGCTGTCCATGCCGCTGGCCGCTGCCTCGCACAAGAAGCGGGCGGTGCTGCCGTTCCTGCAGGGTTTACTACCGGACAGCGACGGAGCCATGCGCACCATCGCACGGCGCTTCGGAGTGCCGGCGTCGAACCCGGTTGCCATTCTTGAGCACATTGGCGCAGATGTTGCCGGTGCCCTCCAGTTCATGCCACCGGATACCGGGGCTTCCGATGGAGTCCCTGCCCGGGATGTGGTCCGTCCAGTCACCACGTCCGAGGTTGCCGACATGTTGGATCATGTAGTCGCCGAATACGCGGACGGAACGCCCTACGACGACGCAGCAGGGCTGTTCAGCCTGGCGGGCGCGCCGGCTAAAATTGCCCTTCACCGGTTTCCCGACGGCGGTTGGGGAGTCCCGGCGGATGCCACCCCGACAACCCACATCCTGAAACCATCGACAGGGAACTTCAGCCGGCTCGACGTCGTCGAGCAGCTCACCATGGGAGCTGCCGCTTTTCTGGGACTGGAGGTGGCGGCTTCCGAACTCTTGCGGATCGGGGCATGGGACGTATTTGTCACGCAACGCCATGACCGTGAGCTCGCAGGCGGAATGTGGCGGCCCATCCAGTCCCGCTCATCCGCACCCTCCGGGCGATCGAAAGCCATGCACGCGTGGGTTAGGCCGGGCCCCTAGCGGTTCACTTTGTCCTTGTCCGGGTGCTCGTCGCCGATATGGCCGGGCGCATTGGCGGCCAGGACCCGCTCTATGAAGGAGCTGTACTCCTCCATGTAGTGGCGCAGCAACTGAGCCGTGGTTTCGTCCTTGACGTCGCCGTCCTCGCCGTAGACCTCCGGGACGAAGCGGATGTAAGCCTCCGGCGCATTGAGTTGCGGCGCATCGAGGAAGCTCAGTACGCTGCGGAACGAGGACTGCATCACGGCCGTGCCGATGCCGCCAGGGGAGGCGCCGATGATCCCGGTGGGCTTGCGGGCGAACGAGTTGGTGCCCCAGGGCCGGGATCCCCAGTCGATGGCGTTCTTGAGCGCTCCTGGGATGGACCGGTTGTACTCGGGAGAGACGAACAGGATGCCGTCGGAACCGGCGACCGCATCCTTGAGGGCCTGCCCTTCGGCAGGAAAGTCCGCGTCATAATCCGGGTTGTACAACGGCAGGTCCTTGATGGGAATTTCCGTGAACTCCAGGTCCGCGGGTGCAAGCCGGATCAGGGCCTTGGACAGGGTCCGGTTGATGGAATTGCTCGAAAGGCTCCCGACAAAATATCCGATCTTGAAGGCCATGGCCTGATTCCTTCCCGATGCTCCGCCGGTCGCTGGTGGATTGAGAAATGAAGATGGGGATGGGGATCGGGCCGGCGGTCCCGACTCATTCCGCGAGCATAGTCCTGCGTCCGCGGGATGAAAATAGGGGCCGGATCAGATAGCCCGCCGCTACTCGGCCGCGGCGCGGGCCTTCTTGGCGTCCTTCTTCGCGGCCTCGTCCTTGACCCGCTGGGCCTCGGCACGGACGGCAGCGTGGGTGGAGCGCTCGGCCACCAGCCATGCGGGGGGAGCCTGCAGCAGCGCGGTGATCTCCGCCGTCGTGAGCGCTTCCTCGACGCCACCGCGGGCCAGGCCGGCGATGGACACGTTCAGCTTCTGCGCGACCACCGGGCGGGGGTGCGGGCCATTGCGGCGCAGTTCGGCCAGCCACTCCGGCGGGTTCGCCTGGAGCTCGGCGAAATCGGCGCGGGTGATAACCGAATCCTGGAACTCCTGGGGTGTTGCGGGCAGGTAGATGCCAAGTTTCTTGGCAACGGTGGCCGGCTTCATGGACTGGGAGTTTGCAGAGGTCATACTTCAAGAGTATCCGGCGCGGCGGTGGCGCGGCACCAGACGGCGGAACCCGACGCCGGCTCTGGCGGTACTGTGAACTTGTGTCCGCAGACGATGAATCCCCCCCAGCCCCTGAAGAATCCGCCGCCGAAACCGCCGCCCCGGCCGAAGCAGCGCCACGGGAGCTGCGCTTCGCCTACGTCCCGGGCGTGACTCCCGGCAAGTGGATCCGGCGCTGGGAAGAGCGGATGCCGGATGTTCCGCTGCACTCCTTTATGTCCGACGACGGCGCCCAGCTTGCGGTGCTGCGCGACGGTTCCGCGGACCTGAGCTTCGTGCGCCTTCCCGTGGAACGCGAGGGCCTGAGCGTCATCCCGCTGTATGAGGAACAGCCCGTGGTGGTGGCGCCGAAGGGCCACGAAATTTCGGTGTTTGAGGAAGTTGCGCTGGCGGACCTGGCCGCGGAGACCCTGCTGGATGTGCAGGAACTCGGCGGACCGGAGATGGCCCTGCACGTGGTGGCATCCGGCGCCGGCCTGGCCATCCTGCCGATGTCCGTGGCGCGCCACTTCAACGTCAAGGACACCGTGGCCCGGAAGCTCACGGGGGCGCCCACCACGGAGATTGCCGTGGCGTGGCCCAGCGACTCCACGGACGAGGTGATCGAGGAGTTCATCGGGATTGTCCGCGGCCGCACCGCGGCGAGCTCCCGGCAGCCCTCGGCCCAGCAGGAAAAGCCCAAGCGCGAACCGAAGCCGGACCGGCGCGGGACCGGGGTCAAGAAACCGAAGGTGGCGCAGCGGTACGCGCCGAATCCGGACAAGGGCCGCGGCAAGGGGTCACGTAAGAAGGGCAAGCGCTGACCGCGGATTCCTGGACGTTGCTGCCGCTCCTATGCTGCGCAGGCGTCCCGGAGGGCACTCACGGACTCGGCCGGCACCTGGTCGCCGGATTCGGCAATCTGCCGCAGCGGCGTGGTGATGTCCGAGGGCGCGCCGGCGGTCTCCGCCCCGGCGACGAGTCCGCCGAGGAGTTCCTTGTCCTTGACGCTGACGAGGCCGTCCTCCACAAGGGTGCAGACCTGCTTCTTAACTTCGCCGCCGGCTGCGGTGGCAACCTGGGAAGCGCCGTCGCTGACTGCCTTGTTGGCGGCGTCCTGCGCCTGGCCGCAGCCGGTCAGGGCGATCACGAGCGAGGCGGCGGACAGGGCGGCAAGGCGAAGTTTCATTCATCCAGCCTAACAAGCGGTTTCCGGTAGACCTGCACGGAGCAGGCGGGCGCCGGTCGCGGAGCCGCCTGCTCGGTCGGTGCCGGCGGGCCTAGGGTGAAACCATGTGAACGGACTTCACCCCGATGAACTGCCATCCCGCGATGATTATGGCAGTTTGAGTTGGGTCCGGTTCTGCAGTCACCGTCTCCTACCGCCTCGCCCAGACCCTCCAACAAACCACATAGTCCGCACAAACGAAGACCTCTTCAGCGCCAATTGGCGCCGCTCGTTCTCTTTTTCGTGACTGCACCCACCCAAACAAACGGCCCGGTCGATTCCTCGCTGGGATTCGATCCGGACCGTTCGGTGTTTGCTAGAGGGCCAGCCTAATGGCTGATCTCGCCTTCCGTCCGGCCTGTTCGCTCATCACACGCCCTTGGTATGCGTCACCGTGTTGTTCCCGTACAGCCTTCGGATTCGTCAGATTCCGGGTCCCGGGTCGAGATGCATCACTGTCCGACACAACTATTGGCGGCGTCCCAGCCACTCCTGGTTGCGATTCCAGCCTCGTCGTGACATGGGTCCCGATGAGACTGCGATTTACCTCCATCGTGGGCTCAAATCAGATTGACACTCTCACGAGGGGGTGGACAACCTTGCCCCGCAGTCATTCTTCACCGTGGCCTCGGTGAATCCGCCCATCATCCAGTTCACGTCGGTGGGCAGGAAGGACTCTCTGCGGAACGTCGTCGCCACGGGTGAGTTCATTGTGAACCCGGCCCCAGAGACCGCCGGCCCGGACCCACGACGGTCCGGGCCGGCATTCCACGTCACGGCGGACGAAGATGACCGGAGGACGGCAGGAATGCCCCCGTTCCGGACCCCGGAAATGCGCTACCGTTAGCGCTAACAGAACGGCAGCCGGCCGCGGGGGGCCATGGCCGGTCCGGCGCCCTCCTGTAGCTTGATTTCACGCGGATCGGCCGCATACGGAGGAAGGTGCCTCGCATGGGGAACAACAGTGACCGGCGGCTGCCGCGCCTCGAGGACGTTGCAGCGCGGGCCAAGGTTTCCCACCAGACGGTGTCGCGGGTGATCAACAACCACCCGAATGTCAGCGCGGCAACCAGGGCGCGGGTCGAGGCGGCGATTGCCGAACTCGGCTACCGGCGCAACACGGCCGCCAGGAGCCTCGTGACCCGGCGCACCCAGACCATCGGCGTCCTCGCCTCCGAACTCGGGCAGTATGGCCCGGCGAATACGCTGCTGGGAGTCCAGCAGGCCGCCCGGGAGGCAGGGTATTTCGTGAGCATTGCCGCGATCAAGGGGGCCGGTCCTGAGGTCATTTCCGATGCGGTGCGCCACCTCACGGACCAGGGCGCGGATGGGTTGATTGTCATAGTGCCGCACGACGGGACGCTTCAGGCGCTCGAACGCCTGAACCTGGATGTCCCGGTGATCGTAGTCGGCGGAGCCGGGGAAGGGCGGTTGAGCGGTGCGATGGTCGACCAGAAGCTGGGGGCGCGGCTGGCCGTCGCCCATCTGATCAGGCTTGGCCACCAGCGGATCGGCCATGTCTCGGGTCCGCTCGGCTGGATCGATGGCCAAGGCCGTGTTGACGGGTGGCGCGAGGAGCTGGCGGAAGCCGGCCTCAGCGACGACCTTCTGGTGGAGGGTGACTGGAGCGCGGGCAGCGGGTACCGGATCGGGCAGCAGCTGGCAGAACAGCGCAGCGCCACGGCGGTGTTCGTCAGCAACGACCAGATGGCGCTGGGCGTGCTGCGGGCGTTCGGCGAGAAGGGCATCCGCGTGCCGGAAGATGTCTCGCTGGTCGGCTTCGACGACCAGCCCGAATCCGCCTACTTCATGCCGCCGCTGACCACCGTGCGCCAGGACTTCGAGGAACTCGGAAAACGCTGCATGGACCTGATGCGCGCCCAGATCGAGGACGGTGCGGCCGGCGGCGCCCTGGTGGTCAAACCTGAGCTCGTCGTGCGCGCCAGCACCGCGGCCGGGCCGCGGCTCCCCTAAGGGCCGGAGCCGTAGTTCGAGCAACGCGTATGCCGGAGCTTCTTGACAGCAGGTTTGTTAGCGCTAACAATAAAGGGGTTCGCAACGCTGCGGAACCTATTGGAGGATTTGATGGACGTCTCAGTGGACGGAACCGAAAACTTTGTCATCGGCGTGGACTACGGCACGCTCTCCGGGCGGGCCGTCGTCGTCCGGGTCCGGGACGGCAAGGAACTGGGCAGCGGCGTCTTCGACTACCCGCATGCCGTGGTCACCGGCGAGCTTCCGGAGGACACGGCGGGCGCTGCCGGCATCCGGCTTCCCGGCGAATGGGCCCTCCAGGTTCCCAACGACTACCGGGAGGTCCTGCGCCACGCCGTCCCCGCCGCGATCGCCGACGCCGGAATCGACCCGGCCGCGGTCGTCGGAATCGCCACCGACTTCACCGCCTGCACCATGGTTCCGGTCAAGGCGGACGGAACCCCGCTGAACGAACTCGCCGGGCTCGCCAGCCGGCCGCACGCCTACGTGAAGCTGTGGCGGCACCACGCCGCGCAGCCGCAGGCGGACCGGATCAACGCCCTGGCGGCCGAACGCGGCGAAAGCTGGCTCCCGCGCTATGGCGGGCTGATCTCCTCCGAATGGGAATTCGCCAAAGGACTGCAGCTGCTTGAAGAAGACCCGGAAACCTACGCCGCGATGGACCGCTGGGTGGAAGCCGCCGACTGGATCGTCTGGCAGCTCTGCGGCAACTACGTCCGCAACGCCTGCACGGCCGGCTACAAGGGGATCTACCAGGACGGCCGCTACCCCTCGGAGGACTTCCTTGCCGCCCTGAACCCGCAGTTCAAGGACTTCGTCAGCACCAAGCTGGAGCACACCATCGGCCGGCTGGGCGACGCCGCGGGCCGGCTGACCGCCGAAGCCGCCGCCTGGACCGGACTGCCTGAGGGGATCGCCGTCGCGGTGGGAAACGTGGACGCCCACGTCACCGCCCCGGCGGCCAGGGCCGTGGAGCCAGGACAGCTCGTGGCCATCATGGGTACCTCCACCTGCCACGTTCTGAACGGAACCGAGCTGCGCGAAGTGCCGGGCATGTGCGGCGTGGTGGACGGCGGGATTGTGGAGGGGATGTGGGGGTACGAGGCGGGGCAGAGCGGCGTGGGCGACATCTTCGGCTGGTTCACCAGGTACGGCGTCCCGCCGGAATACCATCAGGCCGCCGCCGCCCGCGGGCTCGGCATCCACGAATACCTGACCGGACTCGCCGCAGGCCAGGCCATCGGCGGGCACGGCCTCATTGCCCTCGACTGGCACTCCGGGAACCGTTCGGTGCTGGTGGACCACGAACTGTCCGGCCTCGTGCTCGGACAGACCCTCGCCACCCGGCCCGAGGACACCTACCGGGCCCTGCTGGAAGCCACGGCCTTCGGCACCCGGACCATCGTGGACGCCTTCCGCGACTCGGGAGTGCCGGTGAAGGAGTTCATCGTCGCCGGCGGGCTGTTGAAAAACGAGCTCCTGATGCAGATCTACGCCGACGTCACGGGACTGCAGCTCTCCACCATCGGCTCCAGCCAAGGCCCGGCCCTCGGCTCGGCCATCCACGCCGCCGTGGCGGCCGGCCGGTACCAAGACATCCGGGCCGCCGCCGCCGCCATGGGCTCCGAACCCGGAGCCGTGTTCACCCCCATCCCGGAGAACGTTGCCGCCTACGAGGAACTGTTCCAGGAGTACCGCACGCTCCACGACCACTTCGGCAGGGGAGCGAACGAGGTCATGCACCGGCTCAAGGCCATCCAGCGCAATGCGGTCCGGCCCCTTCTCGCCCCCATCCCGGAAGGAGCCTCCGCATGAGCGCGCTGCTGGAATCCATCGCACGGCTCCGCCGCGAGGTCTGTTCACTGCATGCAGAGCTCACGCACTACCAGCTGGTGGTCTGGACCGCGGGAAACGTGTCCGCGCGCGTGCCCGGCTACGACCTGATGGTCATCAAACCGTCCGGGGTTTCCTACGCCGGGCTGAGCCCCGAGCTCATGGTGGTCACGGACCTCTACGGCACGCCGGTCAGCGGGCTTTCCGCCGAGGCCGACGGCGGCGCCGCGGAATGGGGAAACCCCGATCTCACGCCGTCCTCGGACACCGCGGCGCATGCCTACGTCTACCGCAACATGCCCGAGGTCGGCGGAGTGGTCCACACCCATTCCACCTACGCCACCGCCTGGGCCGCCCGGGGCGAGCCCATCCCGTGCGTGCTCACCATGATGGGCGACGAGTTCGGCGGCCCCATCCCGGTGGGTCCCTTCGCGCTGATCGGGGACGACTCGATCGGCCGCGGCATCGTGGACACCCTGGCCCACTCCACCTCGCCGGCCGTGCTGATGCAGAACCACGGACCCTTCACCGTGGGCAAGGATGCCCGCTCGGCGGTGAAAGCCGCCGTCATGTGCGAGGAAGTGGCCCGGACAGTCCATATTTCCCGCCAGCTCGGCGAGCCCCTGCCGATCGACCCCGCCCAGATCGACTCTCTCTACGCCCGCTACCAGAACGTCTACGGCCGCTAGGCCCACCACCGCCAGCCCTCCCCACCACGTCCGCAGGAGAAAACATGTCCAACGCCAACAACACGTCCCTTGAGCAGTACGAGGTCTGGTTCCTCACCGGCAGCCAGCACCTCTACGGCGAGGACGTCCTCAAGCAGGTGGCCGCGCAGTCACAGGAGATTGCCCGGCAGCTCAACGGCTCGTCCGACGTCCCGGTGAAAATCGTCTGGAAACCCGTGCTCACGGACTCGGACGCCATCCGCCGCACCGCCCTGGAAGCGAATTCCGACGACGCCGTGATCGGCGTGACCGCCTGGATGCACACCTTCTCCCCGGCCAAGATGTGGATCCAGGGCCTGGACCTGCTCCGCAAACCGCTCCTGCACCTGCACACCCAGGCCAACGTCGAACTGCCGTGGGCGGACATCGACTTCGACTTCATGAACCTGAACCAGGCCGCGCACGGCGACCGCGAGTTCGGCTACATCCAGTCGCGCCTCGGCATTCCGCGCAAGACCGTCGTCGGGCACGTGTCCAACCCCGAGGTGTCCCGCCAGGTCGGATCCTGGCAGCGCGCGTCCGCCGGCTGGGCTGCCGTCCGGACCCTGAAGCTCACCCGTTTCGGCGACAACATGCGCAACGTCGCCGTCACCGAAGGGGACAAGACCGAAGCGGAACTGCGCTTCGGCGTCTCGGTGAACACCTGGTCCGTCAACGAACTCGCCGACGCCGTGCACGGCGCGCCGGAGACCGACGTCGACGTCCTCGTCGCCGAATATGAGCGGCTCTACGACGTGGCCCCGGAACTCCGGGCCGGCGGAGCGCGCCATGAGTCGCTGCGCTACAGCGCACGGATCGAACTGGGCCTGCGCAGCTTCCTGGAGGCCAACGGCTCCGCGGCATTCACCACCTCCTTCGAGGACCTCGGCGCACTCCGCCAGCTGCCGGGCATGGCCGTCCAGCGGCTCATGGCCGACGGCTACGGCTTCGGCGCCGAGGGCGACTGGAAGACCGCCATCCTGGTCCGGGCCGCCAAGGTCATGGGCGCCGGGCTCCCCGGCGGCGCCTCCCTCATGGAGGACTACACGTACCACCTCGTCCCGGGCCAGGAGAAAATCCTGGGCGCCCATATGCTCGAGGTCTGCCCGTCCCTGACCGCCACAAAGCCCCGCGTGGAAATCCACCCGCTCGGCATCGGCGGCAAGGAAGACCCGGTCCGCATGGTCTTCGACACCGACGCCGGCCCCGGCGTCGTGGTGGCGCTGTCCGACATGCGCGACCGCTTCCGCCTCGTGGCGAACGCCGTCGACGTCGTGGACCTTGACGAGCCGTTGCCCAACCTGCCGGTGGCCCGCGCGCTCTGGTCGCCCAAGCCGGACTTCACCACCTCCGCGGCCGCCTGGCTGACGGCCGGGGCCGCCCACCACACCGTCCTGACCACCGCCGTCGGCATGGACGTCTTCGAGGACTTCGCCGAGATCGCCCGCACGGAGCTGCTGACCATTGACGTAGGCACCACGATCCGGGGGTTCAAGAAGGAACTGGCCTGGAACGCCGCCTACTACAAGCTGGCAAGCGGGCTGTGACCGGGGCCGAATACGGGCTCCGGCACGGGGAGTACACCGCGGTCATCGCCGCCCGGGGAGCGGCGGTGCGGGAACTGCGGCACCGGGGCCGGGACCTCGTCGTCCCGTTCCCCGCCGGCGGGCCCAACCCGGACTACCGCGGCGTCGTCGTCGCGCCCTGGCCGAACCGGATTCCCGACGGGAAGTACACCTTTGGCGGGGTGGACTACCAGGTGCCGGTCAACGAGCCCGGCCGGCAGTGCGCCCTGCACGGCTTCACCCCGGAGCTGGACTGGAGGCTGGAGTCCCGGACGGAATCCGCCGTGGCGCTCTCCTGCGCCATCGAGCCGACGCCGGGCTACCCCTTCGCGTTGTCGATCACCGCCTGCTACCGGCTGGACGGCGACGGACTGCACACGACCGTCACGGCAGCCAATGTGGGGGAGCGGACCGCGCCCTACGGGGTCTGCCCGCACCCCTACCTGCTGGCAGGACCTGCGCCGCTGGACGAATGGAGCCTGGAGATACCGGCGGACTCCTTCCTCGAGGTCACGCCGGACCGGCTGCTGCCGGTCGCCGTCCGGCCCGTTGAAGGACACGAATACGACTTCCGCGCCGCCCGCGTCATCGGTTCCACGGAGATCGACCATGCCTTCACCGACATTGTTTTCGACGACGACGACGACGACGACGACGACGGCGACGGCGACGGCGACGGCGACGGCGACGGGCAGGCACGCGTCGTGGTCCGGGACCCGGGCGGGACCGGCGTCGGCATGGCCTGGGACCGCAGCTGCGCCTGGCTGCAGCTCTACACCGGGGACACGGAACCGCCGCTGCCCACCCGGCTGGGGCTCGCCGTCGAACCGATGAGCTGCCCGCCGGACGCCTTCAACACCGGCACGGACCTCGTGCGGCTCGAACCCGGAGCCTCGCACGGCGCGTCCTGGTGCATCTTCGCCGCCTGACCTCCTGACCTCCCGCCGTCGGCCCGAAGGAGAATAAACGCCGAATGTGCGTTGACTCACATGTTTCTAGAAGCTATCTTTGACCATATTGTTAGCGATAACAATCAGCCGCAGTTCCCTTGCCGGCTGAACCCCCGTTCCATTCAGACCTCCGCAATCCTCCCGCTGTTACCGCCCCGCAGGGGGCACAATGACGTGCAGGGCTGCGATCAGGAGCAACTTCGCGGCCCACGGGTCCGCGGAAGGAGAAAATTGTGAAGATCAGGAAACTCCTGGGCGCCGTTGCGGTTGTCCTCGCTGTGACCGTCGGGGCCACCGGCTGCGGCAGCCGGCCCGGTACGGCCGCCCCGTCCGCCAGCGCCGATGCTGCCGGCTCCCTCGTCGGGATCTCGATGCCGACGCAGACCTCGGAACGGTGGATCGCCGACGGCAAGAACGTCTCGGACTCCGTGACGAAGCTCGGCTACAAGACCGACCTGCAGTACGCCAATGACGACATCCCCACGCAGGTGGCGCAGATCGAGAACATGCTCACCAAGGGCGCCAAGGCCCTCATCGTCGCGGCCATCGACGGCACCACGCTGACCGACGTCCTCGCCAAGGCGAAGGAACAGAACGTCAAGGTCATTGCCTACGACCGGCTCATCAACGGCACGCCGAATGTCGACTTCTACACCACCTTCGACAACTACACGGTGGGCGTGCAGCAGGCCACTTCGCTGCTGACCGGCCTGGGCCTCGTTGACGCCAGCGGCAACAAGGTCGCAGGCAAGGGCCCCTTCAATGTGGAGCTCTTCGCCGGCAGCCCGGATGACAACAACGCCAACTTCTTCTGGACCGGCGCCATGGACACCCTCAAGCCGTACCTGGACGCCGGAACCCTGAAGGTGCCCAGCGGCCAGACCAAGTTTGAGCAGGCCGCCATCCTGCGCTGGCAGGCCCCCGTGGCCCAGAAGCGCATGGAGGACATCCTCACCGCCGCCTACAGCTCCGGCACCAAGCTCGACGGCGTTCTCTCCCCGTATGACGGCCTGTCTATCGGCATCATCTCGGCCCTGACCAGCACCGGCGGCTACGCCAAGGGAAGCCTGCCGATCGTTACCGGCCAGGACGCCGAAAAGGGTTCGGTGAAGTCCATCATCGCCGGCGAGCAGTACTCCACGATCTTCAAGGACACCCGGCAGCTGGGAGCCCAGGCAGTGAAGATGGTCGACGCCCTCCTGAAGGGCCAGGAGCCCGAGGTCAACGACACCAAGACCTACAACAACAAGGTCAAGGTGGTCCCCGCGTACCTGCTCAAGTCCGTCATCATCACGAATGAGAACTACAAGAAGGAACTCATCGACTCCGGTTACTACACCGAGGCCGACGTCAAGTAGTCACGTCGAAGGGTGGCGGTCCGCCGTCTAGCCCGGGCCGCCACCCTTCCCGTAGACCCCTGCAGCCGCAGGACGTCTCAGGTACTACCAGTCAGTGAGAATTGGCGATGAACACACCCATTCTTCAAATGCGAGGAATCACCAAGACCTTCCCGGGCGTGAAGGCCCTCCAGGACGTCACCCTGCAGGTGAACCGCGGCGAAGTCCACGCGATCTGTGGTGAAAACGGCGCCGGGAAATCCACCCTGATGAAGGTGCTGTCCGGCGTCTACCCGCACAGCTCCTTCGACGGCGAGATCCTCTTCGAAAACGAACCCTGCAACTTCTCCAGCATCAGCGACAGCGAGAGGCGCGGAATCGTGATCATCCACCAGGAGCTGGCACTGAGCCCGTATCTCTCCATCGCCGAGAACATCTACCTCGGCAACGAACAGGCCAAGCGCGGCTGGGTGGACTGGCGCAAGACCAACCTGGAGGCCGCGAAACTCCTGGCCCGGGTGGGCCTGAGCGAAAACCCGGTCACCCCCGTCCAGCACATCAGCGTGGGCAAGCAGCAGCTCGTGGAAATCGCCAAGGCGCTCTCGAAGCAAGTCAAGCTCCTCATCCTCGACGAACCGACGGCGGCCCTCAACGACGAGGACTCGGGCCACCTGCTGGACCTGATCCTGCACCTCAAGGGCCAGGGCGTCACCTGCATCATCATCAGCCACAAGCTCAACGAAATCCGCAAGGTCGCGGATGCCGTCACCATCATCCGCGACGGCAAGACCATCGAAACCCTCCGCCTGGGCGACGGCGAGATCACCCAGGAACGCATTATCCGCGGAATGGTGGGCCGGGACCTGGAAAGCCTGTACCCGGACCGGGACCCCCAGATCGGCGAGGAAGTCCTGCGGATCGAGGACTGGTCCGTCCGGCACCCGCAGGACCACAGCAGGATGGTGGTCAACAACGCCAGCCTCAACGTCCGCAAGGGGGAAGTGGTGGGGCTGGCCGGACTGATGGGCGCCGGCAGGACGGAGCTGGCCATGAGCGTCTTCGGGCGCAGCTACGGCACGGCAACCTCCGGCAGGGTCTTCAAGTACGGCACGGAAATCAACACCGGCACCGTCTCCGCCGCCATCAAGCATGGCATCGCCTACGCCACCGAGGACCGCAAGCTCTATGGCCTGAACCTCATCGAGGACATCAAGCGGAACATCTCCATGGCCGCGCTCCGCAAGCTGGTCAAGGGCGGCTGGGTGGACAAGAACCAGGAAACCGTCGTGGCCAACGACTACCGGAAGAACATGAACATCAAGGCCCCGTCGGTCGCCGCCATCACGGGCAAGTTGTCCGGCGGAAACCAGCAGAAGGTGGTGCTGAGCAAGTGGATGTTCTCCGACCCGGACGTGCTGATCCTCGACGAACCCACCCGCGGGATCGACGTCGGCGCGAAGTTTGAGATCTACACGATCATCGCGAAGCTGGCCGCGGAAGGAAAGGCGGTCATTGTGATCTCCTCCGAACTGCCCGAGCTGCTGGGCATCTGCGACAGGATCTACACCCTGTCCGCCGGGCACATCACCGGCGAGGTCCCGATCGCCGAAGCATCGCAGGAAACCCTCATGCATTACATGACCAAAGAGAAGGAATAGCGAACATGTCCGCCCTCCGAGAATCCCTGGGCTTCCTGACAAGCCGCCTCCGCCAGGTTGGCATCTTTGTCGCCCTGATCCTGATCGTCCTGCTGTTCCAGATCCTGACGGACGGGATCCTGCTGGAGCCGCAGAATGTCACCAACCTGGTGGTCCAGAACAGCTACATCCTGATCCTGGCCATCGGCATGGTCATGGTGATCATCGCCGGCCACATCGACCTGTCCGTCGGATCGATCGCCGGCTTCATCGGCGCAGTCGCCGGTGTCATGATCGTGCACTGGGGATGGGCCTGGTGGCTCGCCATCCCCGCCTGCCTGCTGGTCGGCGCGCTCGTGGGTGCCTGGCAGGGCTACTGGATCGCATACGTCGGCATTCCCGCCTTCATCGTCACCCTCGCCGGGATGCTGATTTTCCGCGGCCTGACGCTGATCACCCTCAAGAATCAGCAGATTACGCCGTTCCCGGCCGAACTCCGGGCGCTGGGCGGCGGCTTCCTGCCGGACATTTCCGGCGGCACCTCGGTGCTGGAGTGGCTGACGGTCATCCTGGGGGTCGGCGCCACCCTGGCGCTGGTGATCCAGGCGGTCAAGGAACGCCGGATCCGGAAGAAGTTCGAACTCGAGAATGAGCCGATGGCCTGGTTCGCCACCAAGACCGCGTTCATTGCCCTGCTCATGCTGACCATCACCTTCCTCCTCGCCAGCTACCGGGGCACCCCGATCGTCCTGATTGTGCTCGCGGTCCTGGTGATCGTCTACACGGCGCTGATGAACAACAGCGTCTTCGGCCGGCACACCTACGCGATCGGCGGCAACCTGCACGCGGCGGAGCTGTCCGGCATCAAGACCAAGGCCGTCACGTTCCGGCTGTTCGTGAACATGGGCGTCCTCGCCGCACTTGCCGGCCTCGTGTTCACGGCCCGGCTCAACTCCGCCCAGCCGGCCGGCGGCACCGGGTTCGAACTGGACTCCATCGCTGCGGCGTTCATCGGCGGCGCGGCGGTCCAGGGCGGCGTCGGCACCGTGGCCGGGGCCATGATCGGCGGCCTGATCATGGGTGTGCTCAACAACGGCATGTCCATCCTGGGCCTAGGCACCGACTACCAGCAGCTCATCAAGGGCCTCGTGCTGCTCCTCGCCGTCGGTTTCGACATCTTCAACAAGAACCGCAGCGGCAAGGGCGGCGGGGCCACGTTCGGCAAGCGCCTCAAGCTGAGAACCCCTCCCGCGGCCGGTGCCGACGCCGGGAAGCCGGCGGATGAGCGCGCGGTCCCGGTAGCGGCCGGGAAGTAACAAAGCTGCGGGAGTGGCGGCTTCGGCCGCCGCTCCCGCAGTCGTCTGTCAGAGGAACCGTTCCGGCCGGAACGTGGCCAGCATCGGGTGCCGGGACCCGCTCAGGATCTCGGCGGCCAGGAGCTCTCCCGCAATAAGTCCGAGCGTGGCGCCGGAGTGCGTGAAGGCGACGAAGCAGCCGGGAACCTTCGGCAATTCGCCGAAGACGGGCTCGCCGTCACCCGGGATCGGCTTGTAGCCGATCTTCCAGGAAGCCGGCTTGAGCTCCGGGTTGCCCGCGATGAGTTTGGCGGCCTCGTCCGCCAGTTCCTGGACGGTTTCATCGGGAATGCCGAACGTGCCGTCCCCGTGATCGGTGATGCGTTCCTCGTACCAGTCGTGATCCAGAGCCAGAGTGCTTCCCGGGTTGGGCCGGACGGCCGCCCGGGGGGTGTTCATGACGGCTGTGACCGCGGGCTCGACGGGCTTCGTGATGACCAGCATGGACACCGGCGAGGCATTGGGGATCTCGACCCCCAGGGGTGCCACCACAGCCGGTGTCGCGGCGCCGCAGGCGACCAGGACCACGTCGGCGTCGTACACGGTCCCGGAGGCTACTTCGACCCCGGCTGCCCGTCCGTCCCTGACCACCACGGAGGCTCGTCCTGCATTGAGGATCAGTTCGCCGCCGAGCTCGTGGAACTCGGCCATCAGGAAGTCCACGAGATCCGGGAGGCTCACCCAGCCCTCGCCCGGGTTGAAGATCGCGTTTTCCGGGACGGCCGTGGCATCGACACCCGGCGTGAATGCTGCGATTTCTTCCGGTGCGAGGAGCTTGGAGTCATAGCCCTTGTTCTGCTCGTAGGCGTGG
Organism: Arthrobacter sp. UYCu723; assembly: GCF_054059215.1. Classification (NCBI taxonomy): domain Bacteria; kingdom Bacillati; phylum Actinomycetota; class Actinomycetes; order Micrococcales; family Micrococcaceae; genus Arthrobacter; species Arthrobacter sp. UYCu723. The sequence continues at coordinate 1,649,851 of NZ_JBSSBW010000001.1, read as the reverse complement.
CGGGTTTCTGTGGCGCCGGCTTGCCCTGCGGCGTTCCACATGAGGCCGCCGTCGAACCGCAGCCACTCCCTCGCGGGATCCGAGGCGAACAGCGTCCGGTACCGGTCCATTCCTGCAACGCGGAGCTGGTGGTAGGGCGTGGACCGTTCGCCGGCGGAATTCAACCAGGACAGGGAACGGCCGGTGGCCCCGCTGGCGAGGCCGGCTTCACTCAGAAGCAGCACCGAGGCGCCGCCGCGGAGCAGGTGGACGGCTGTGGAAACGCCAAGGATTCCGCCGCCAATAACGGCAACACGCTTGGCGGAGACTGCGGAGTTCATGGGGACTCTCTTTCATAGAGTGCGGCCCGCGGGGACGGCTTAGGTCAGGCGAGGGCGTGGACTTCTTCAATGATTTTCAGGACTTCAATGGACTGGACCGGGTCCACAGGCAGCGGCCCGTCACCGCGGAGGGCTGCAGAAAGGAGCCCATAAAACAGCGGATAGCAGCCCCGCTCGGCCGGGACCGGCGTGGTCCCGCCGTCGATGCCCAAAGCGCCCCAGGCGCTTTCGGGTTCGACCCCGTAACGGGGATCGGCGGGCAGCACGCCGGCGTCGAGGGCCGGCTCCTGGCCGTCCAGTCCCCATTTGGTGTAGCCGGCTGCAGAGCCCAGGACGTGGAACCGGTGCCCCACCTGGGCGGCTGCGCCGTTCATCCAGAGCCGGGACCGGACCCCGGACTCGTGCAGCAGGGAAACGAACGCCTCCTGGTCTGCCGCCGAACCGTCAGGACCGCGCTGCGTGGTTTCCCCGTAGCTTCGGGCCACGGGTCCGAACAGCTGAAGGGCCTGATCGATCAGGTGGGCGCCGAGGTCGTGAAGGATTCCCCCTCCCTCGGCGAGGGTGGCGGAGTCCCGCCAGTTGCCGAAGCCTTCCGGGCGCCACCATTCGAACCGGGATTCAAAGCTCCGGACCTCGCCCAGCACGCCGGTTTCGAGGAGCTTTCTCAGGGTCAGGAAATCGGCGTCCCAGCGGCGGTTCTGGAAGACCGTCAGCCCGACGCCGGCGTCGGCGGCCCTCGAGACAAGCTCCTCACCGTCGGCCGACGTGGTGACGAATGGCTTGTCCACCACCACATGCAGGCCGTGGGCGATTGCCGTCGAGGCGAGGTCGAAGTGCGTAGACGGCGGGGTACCCAGGACCACAAGGTCGAGATCGCCGGCCAGCGTGAACAGGGCCTCCGGCGTCGGGACAATCCGTGACCGCGGGTACCGTGATGCCGCCGCGGCGGCGCGTTCCGGATCCGCCGTCACGATCACATCGAGCGAATAGGCCGGGTCCGCGGCGAGCAGGGGGGCGTGGAAGACGCGGCCGGAGATGCCGAAGCCGACGACAGCGGTGCGGATGGGTCCGGGCGCAACGGTCCGCATCAGAGCACCTCGGAGAGGAAGCGCTGGAGCCGTTCACTCTGCGGGTTGTCAAAGAGATCGGCCGGCGATCCTGATTCGACGACTTCACCTTCGTCCATGAAGACCACCTGGTCTGCCACCCTGCGGGCGAAGCCCATCTCATGGGTGACCACCACCATGGTCATGCCGCGCTTGGCGAGCGATGCCATCAGGTTCAGTACACCCTTGACCAGTTCCGGGTCCAGGGCACTGGTGGCTTCGTCGAAGAGCATCACTTCCGGTTCCATGGCCAGCGCCCGCGCGATGGCGACGCGCTGCTGCTGCCCGCCGGAGAGATCACGCGGCCGGTGGTCTGCCCGTTCCGCGAGGCCCACCTCGGCGAGCCGGCGCCGGGCGCGTTCCATCGCCTCGGACTTGGGCATGCCTTTGACGCTCCACAGGGCCAGCGCCACGTTCTCCAGCGCTGTGTGGTCCGGAAAGAGGTTGAAGTGCTGGAACACCATGCCGATCCGCCGACGCAGGGTGTCCGGCTTCACGTCCAAAGCGCTTTCCCCGGCCAGGAGCACGTCGCCGCTCTTGGGTTCGTGGAGACGGTTGACGCCGCGCAGCAAGGTGGACTTGCCGGAACCGGACGGCCCGATCACGCAGGTGGTGGTGCCCGGTGCGACGGCGAGGCTGACGTTGCGCAGCACTTCGATCTCCCCAAAGGCCATGGTGAGGTTCTTGAGCTCAAGGCTGGAGCCTTGAAACGTCTCGATGTCTGCGAGGGTGCTGTTGATGCTGGCGCTGGCGCTCATGTGTTGCTCCCGGTGGTCAGCGGCGAGGCCGCGTCGAGTTCCTTGATTTCGTTCAGGCCGCTGCTGGGGGCCGACGGGCGCCGCTTCCCAGTACGGAAGCGGTTGTCGAAATAATTCACCAGATGGGTGAGCGGCACGGTGATGACGAGATAGAAGATTCCGGCCATGACCAGCGGGGAGAGGTTGCCCGAGAGTACTGCGGCGTCCTGGCCGACGCGGAACAGCTCGCGTTCGGAGACCAGCAGCCCCAGGAAGTAGACCAGCGAGGAATCCTTGACGATGGCGATGAACTGGTTGACCAGGGCGGGCAGGACCCGCCGGATGCCCTGCGGAACCACCACCAGGGCCATGGACTTGGCATAGCTCATGCCCAGGGCGCGGCAGGCCTCGCCCTGACCCTTGTCCACGCTGAGGATGCCGGCCCGGAAGATTTCGCCGATGTAGGCGCTGGCGATCAGGCTGAGGGCGATGATCCCCAAGGGGTAGGGGGACGGTCCAAAGATCGACTGGCTCAGGCGGGCGAACCCCTGGCCGATCAGCAGGATGGTGAGGATGGCGGGGAGCCCGCGGAACAAGTCCGTGTAGACCCGGGCCGGGACGCGCAGCCACCGGGAGGGGGAGATCCCCATGACGGCGACAATCATGCCAAGCACCACGCCGATCACTGTGGCGGCAATGGAGATGATCAGGGTGTTCAGAAGACCGACACCCAGAAGTTGGGGGAGGACTTCGGCCATTGCGCCGAAGTCGAAGAAGGTGCGGATGATGGTGGTGAACCAGTCCATGGTTGCTCTCAGACGTAGTTAGCTGGTGGAACGCCGGGCGGACCGCCGGTTGTGGTCCGCCCGGCCGCAAGCCGGGAGGCTTACTTGCTGGGTGCCGGGGTAGCCGTCTGTTCGGCCTTCGGCAGGTACTGTTCGGGCATCGGGGAACCGGGGAACCACTTCTGGTAGAGCTTCTTCCATGTACCGTCTTCCATGGCGGCGGCCAGGCCCTTGTTGAGGGCGTCCGTTAAGGCGGTCTTCCCCTTGGCTACGGCGAATCCGGCGGGAGCGTCGAACGAGGGGATGTCGGCGGCGCTGACCAGGCCGAACTGCTCCTGGTAGGCCTTGGCGGCCTCGTAGTCCAGGAAGTGCGCGTCCACGGAGCCGCTGTTGACCGCGGAGATCGCGGTGTTGTTGTCCGGGAAGCGCACCAGGCTCGCGGACGTGAAGTTCATGACCGCGTAGGCCTCCTGCAGTGTTCCCTGCACGACGCCGAGACGCTTCCCGCCAAGCCCTTCGGCGTTGCTGATGCCTGAGGTCTTTGTGGTGATGACCGTCAAATAGCCGGCAAGGTACCCATCGGAGAAGTCGACCGTCTGTTTGCGCTTGTCCGTGATGCCGATGGCGGCGACGCCGGCATCAAACTGGCCGTTGGCGACGGCGGCAAGCAACCCGGAGAAGTCCTGTCCCGTGAAGACCACCTTGTCGACGCCAGCGCGGTGGGCGACGTCTTTGAAGAGTTCGACGTCGAAGCCGGTGAAGTTTCCCTGGGCGTCTGCGAACGCGTAGGGCTTGGAATCGCCCAGGCTGGCGACGCGGATGGAGCCGGGCTCTATCAGGCCGTACGGGTTTTCCGCTGGCGAGGAGGAAGCGGAGGTGGACCCCCCGCAGCCGGAAAGGGCCAGGACCGCGGCAACGGCAGCGGCGATGAGCACCCCTGGGCGCAGGTTCGTTCGTGTGATCACAGCGTTTTCCAATCGTGGGGGAGTGGGGCAGGCGGCCGGTGGAACCGCCTCACGGGGATTGTCGATGCGACTCTTGCTGAGTCCGGTCTCAGTCCCTAGGATTGAGACCGGACTCACATCGATTGATAGAAATGTAATCGAAGCCACATGGGGCGTCAAGAGTCCGCCAGGAAAGGTCGTAATGAGTAGTGATGCTTCCCGTCGCCGTGACGTCACAGTCGCCGACGTCGCCAAAGCCGCCCAGGTTTCGAAGGCCCAGGCGGCCCGCGCCCTGGGCAACTATGGCGCGGTCAGCGAGGATGTGCGCGAACGTGTCCTGGCCGCCGCCGAGGAGCTGGAGTACCGGCCCAACGAGCTCGCCCGCAGCATGAACACGGGGAAATCGAACACCATCGGGGTGGTGGTCGGCGACATTGAAAACCCCCATTTCGGCCTGGCCACCAGGGGCATCACCGACACCGCAAAGAAGAGCGGCTTCAACGTCATCCTGATCAACACGGACGAGGATACGGCCGCGGAAGTGGATGCCGTCCGGGTCCTCCTGGACAAGCGCGTGGACGGCTTGATCGTGGCCCCGGCGTCCTCCGTGGACACACAACATTTACGCCGGGTTTACGAATCAGGCCGGCCGTTGGTGTTGCTGGACCGCAAGGCGCCGGGGCTGGGTGTGGATACCGTGGCGGTCGATATGGAGGGGATATCCCACGAGTCCACCAGCTACCTGATCCAGTCCGGGCACCGGCGGATCGCGTTCATCTCGACCCTCAAGGCGGTGGACGCCTACCGCGACGGGATGCAGCTGGACTCGTCCCAGATCTCGGACCGGCGGGACGGAATGAAACGCGCTTTCGAGGAAGCCGGACTGGTCCAGCCGGACGATCTGGTCCGGCTCAATGCCGGAGATGCCGAGTCGATCAAGAAGATCACACGCGGGCTCCTGCAGCGGCCGGACCCTGCGACTGCGATTATCGCCTCGGACGGGCTCATCGGCCTCAGCGTCGTGGAAGCCATCCAGGAGCTTGGACTGTCCATCCCGGAGGATGTCTCGTTCCTCATGTACGACGACTTTGCCTGGACGCGCCTGACGACCCCTCCGCTGACGGTGATCGCGCAGCCTGTCTACGAGATGGGCGTAGCCGCCGCGACGGCACTGATCCGGCAGATCGAAGGAAGGAAGGCGTCCGCGGCGGCGTCCGAATTCACGGCGACGCTGATCCGTCGAGGCTCGATCCGGGTTCGTCGCCCATAAAAAGTAACGCCCGATACCGCAGGCGGCTGCGACCCGGGTTGGCCCCCAAGAGGCCAACCCGCGTCGCTCATTTCTGCGCGTCGTGGGGCTGAATGTGCGTCGCGGAGCTTGCCCATCCAGCGAGCTCAGTCCCCGTGGACGGCGCTTTGCTTTCGCTTCCGAGCGGTCCAGGTACGCCAGCAGGGGCCCTCCGCCAGCTGCAGGCGAAGTTCGGCCGCCACTCGGTGGGCCACCGAGGGGACCGGCAAGCGCAGCCGGGCGGCTTCAGCCCGACCCCGGGCTCCTGCCCCGGAAGTCGTCACAGCGCCGAATCTACCCAATTGTTTCAACGTCGAAGCGACGGATTGTTGAACAATCTGCCAAAGTGATGCATCCTTATGTAGGGGGCTATCATGAGACGAGGATCACAAATGGCAACCATCGACCTTAACAGCGACGTCGGCGAGTCCTACGGACGCTGGACCTTGGGCGACGACACAGCGATGTTCCGCTCCGTGTCCAGTGCAAACGTGGCCTGCGGATTCCACGCCGGCGACCCCAGCGTCATCCGCCGGACCTGCCGCGAGGCGGTTGCCGCCGGCGTCATGATCGGTGCCCATGTCGGCTACCGCGACCTGGCCGGTTTCGGCCGCCGCTTCCTGGACATCGATCCGATCGAACTGGCGGACGACGTCGTCTACCAGATCGGTGCGCTGCAGGCGCTGGCCGCCGTCGAGGGCGGCAAAGTCAGGTACGTCAAGCCGCACGGCGGCCTGTACAACGCCATCGTCGCGCACACCGCCCAGGCGAAGGCCGTCGTCGACGCCGTGAAGTCCGTTGACCCGAACCTGCCGATCCTGGGCCTGCCAGGCTCGGAAGTGCTCCGGCTGGCCGAGGCCGCCGGACTCCGCCCGGTCACCGAAGCGTTCGCCGACCGGGCCTACAACCCGGACGGCACGCTCGTATCGCGTACGCTCCCCGGAGCCGTCCTGCACGACCTCGCGGAGGTCACTGAGCATGTGCTCCGGATGGCCTCCGATTCCGCCGTCCGCACCATCGACGGCTCCATCCTGAAAATCCGCGCCGAAAGCATCTGCGTCCACGGCGACTCCCCGGGGGCCGTCACGATGGCCGCCGCCGTCCGCGAAGCGCTCACCGCCGCGGGCATCACCACCGCCGCGTTCGTGTAGACACGGATTCGTCTCAACACGAGTCCAGGCAAGCCCGGCACCACCCGGGCTCACCGGGTTCACACGCACCTACATCCGAGCAACAGGCAGCACCCGCACACCTGGAGGAAACCATGACCACACCGCACCAGGCCACCCCGGCCGCCGCCAAAAAGAAGCTGCCGCCCGGCGCCCTCAAGGCCTACATCGCGAGCCTCACCGGCACCTCGCTCGAGTACTACGACTTTGCGATCTACTCCGTGGCGTCGGCCCTGGTGTTCCCCAAGAATCTTCTTCCCCGTCGGCGACGAGTTCGTCGGGCTCCTGCTCTCCTTCTCCACCTTCGCCGTGGGCTACCTCGCCCGCCCCATCGGCGGCATCCTCTTCGGCCGCCTCGGCGACAAGATCGGCCGCAAGCACGTCCTCGTGACCACCCTCTTGCTGATCGGCATCGCCACGGTGCTCATCGGCGCGCTTCCGGACTACGCGGTCATCGGCATAGCCGCCCCCATCATCCTCGTGCTGCTGCGCCTGGCCCAGGGGATCGGCGTCGGCGGGGAATGGGGCGGTGCCGTCCTGCTCTCCAGCGAATTCGGCGACGCCCACAAGCGCGGCTTCTGGTCCTCCGCCGCGCAGATCGGCCCGCCGGCCGGCAACCTGATGGCCAACGGTGTCCTGGCGGTGCTCGCCGCGACACTGAGCACCGAAGCCTTCCTGTCCTGGGGCTGGCGCGTGGCCTTCCTGGCGTCCGCCGTGCTGGTGGTCTTCGGCCTGCTGATCCGCCTCAAGCTTGACGAAACCCCGGTCTTCAAGGCCATCCTGGCCCACGGCGAGCAGCCGAAGGCCCCCATTAAGGAGGTCTTCACCAAGGAACCGCGCGCCCTCGTGGCCGCCGCCCTTTCCCGTGTCGGCCCGGACGTCCTGTACTCCCTGTTCACGGTCTTTGTGGCCGTCTACGCCACCAGGGAACTTGGTATGACCACCAGTAACGTGCTCGCTGCCATCCTGATCGGGTCCGCCTTCCAGCTGGTGCTCATTCCCGCGGCCGGCGCCCTCACGGACCGCATCAACCGCCGTCTCGTCTACGGCATCGCCGCCGTCGGCACCGCCGTCTACATCCCGCTGTTCTTCCTCATGGTCGAAGGCAAGTCCGTGCTCATGCTCACAGTGGGCGTAGTGATCGGCCTGGCACTGCATGCCTTCATGTACGGCCCGCAGGCCGCCTACATCACGGAGCAGTTCCCGCCGCGGCTCCGCTACGCCGGCAGCTCGCTGGCCTACACGCTCGCCGGGGTGATCGGCGGCGCCATCGCACCGCTGGTCTTCACGGCACTTTATGCTGCCTCCGGCAACTGGTACCTGATCGCGGGCTACCTTGCGGTCGCCTCGATCGTGACGATCATCGGACTGGCCCTCGGCCGGGATCCGCAGACCCAGGAAGAAGAGCGGCTCCTGCAGGATGCCCGCGCCTGAGCGGCGCGGATACTTTGACCGGCACCGGCAATGATGGAAGCAGCTGATGATTGAGACAGCGGGGGACACCTTGGCAGGACAGCAGGCGGAAGTTCACAAAGTGGGCTCGGTGCGGGCCGTGGGGACCCGTGCCATGCTCGCCGAGCTCTCCGGCACCCAGGACGTGCTTGCCCTGCAGGCGCTGCTCCTCGAGCACCCGCTGCCGGGCCAGGAGGACGTTCTGGCCGCGGCCGAGACGGTCCTGGTCAAGGCAGACTCGCCGGCCTCGGCACGGCGCATCGCCACACTCCTGCTGCGGCTGGACCTCACCGCGCCGGTGCAGCGGGACGGCGAGCTGGTGGTCATCGACACCGTGTACGACGGCGAGGACCTCGCCGAAGTGGGGAAGCTGACCGGCCTCGGAACGGAGGGCGTGATCGCCGCACACTCCGGCCAGATCTGGACCGTGGCCTTCGCCGGCTTCGCCCCCGGCTTCGGCTACATGGTGGGGGAGAACCAGGCGCTAGAGGTCCCCCGCCGGGCCTCGCCGCGCACCGCCGTCCCCGCGGGTGCGGTGGCGCTGGCCGGCAACTACTCGGCCGTATATCCGCGCAGTTCCCCCGGCGGCTGGCAGCTGATCGGCCACACCGGCGCGAAAATGTGGGACCTGGACCGCGAGCAGCCCGCACTGGCCAGCCCGGGGCACCGCGTGCAGTTCCGTGCCGTCCGTGATGTTGTGACCCTGGCTGCCGAACCCGCCGCGGTGCCCTCGGAGTCGCACGACGTCGCGTCCGGTCTCCGGATCGTGTCGCCGGGCATGCAGAGCCTGATCCAGGACCTTGGCCGGCACGGCCACTCGGCCCTGGGCGTCTCGGCTGCCGGGGCGCTGGACCGGGCGTCGCTGCGCCGGGCCAACCGCCTCGTGGGGAACGCGCCATCGGCCGCCGCCATCGAGACCGTCGCCGGCGGGCTCAGGGTCCAGGCCGTGCGGGACCAGGTTCTCGCGGTCGCCGGGGCGCCGTCGGAACTGAGCATCGAGTCGCCGCCGGACGTGGACTCAGAGCCGGTCCGCCGCACAGTGCCGATGGCCACCCCCTTTGCCCTGCTCGACGGCGAAACCCTGAGCATCGGTGCGCCGGAGAGCGGCTTCCGCAGCTACTTGGCCGTCCGCGGCGGCGTGGACGCCATGCCGGTGCTGGGCAGCCGCTCCACCGACACGATGTCCGGACTCGGCCCCGCACCGCTGGCCGCCGGCCAGCTCTTCGCCTCCGGCGGGGAAGCCGAGTCCGGCGTCGTCGGAGACCCCGAACTGCAGCCGGACTTCCCGGGCACCGGGGTGACCGTGCTCGACGTCGTCCCCGGCCCGCGCGCCGACTGGTTCGACGCCGAGGCCCTGGCGTCCTTCACAGGCCAGGACTGGGATGTGAAGCCGCAGTCCAACCGGGTGGGCATGCGCCTGGACGGTACCCCGCTGCAGCGCAGCCGCACGGGCGAACTGCCCAGCGAGGGCACCGTCGCCGGTGCCCTCCAGATCCCGCCCGAAGGGCTGCCTGTGCTCTTCCTGGCCGACCACCCGATCACCGGCGGCTACCCGGTGATCGCCGTCGTGGTCGATACCCAGCTGGACCTCGCCGCCCAGGTGCCGATCGGCGGCAAGATCCGCTTCCGCTGGGCCCCTGCCGAAACCACTGCACCCGCCACCACCGAACACATCACCCCCGAACGAAAAGCGAGCAACTGATGCGCAAGGTCCTGATCGCCAACCGCGGCGAAATCGCCGTCCGGATCGCCCGGGCCTGCGACGACGCGCAGCTGGCCTCCGTCGCCGTCTACGCGGACATCGACGCCGACGCCCTGCACGTCTCCGCCGCGGACGAGGCCTACGCACTGGGCGGCAATTCGCCCGCGGACACCTACCTGAACATCCGCAGGCTGCTCGGCGTCGCGGCCGAATCCGGCGCCGACGCCGTGCACCCCGGCTACGGATTCCTCTCCGAAAACGCCGAGTTCGCCCAGGCCGTCCTGGACGCCGGCTTGACCTGGATCGGCCCCACCCCGGACGCCATCCGGCTGCTCGGCAACAAGATCACCGCCCGCGAGGCCGCCGTCCGCGCCGGAGCCCCGCTCGTGGCCGGCAGCGACGGCCCCGTGGATTCCGCTGAGGAGGCCCGCGCTTTCGCCGAACAGCACGGCCTCCCCATCGCCATCAAGGCAGCCTTCGGCGGCGGCGGGCGCGGCATGAAGGTGGTCTGCGCCCTGGATGAGGTGGAGGAAGCCTTCGACTCCGCCGTCCGCGAGGCCGTCGCCGCCTTCGGCCGCGGCGAGTGCTTCGTGGAGCGCTACCTGGACCGTCCGCGCCACGTCGAGGCGCAGGTCCTGGCCGACGCGCACGGCAACGTAGTCGTCGTCGGAACCCGCGACTGCTCTCTCCAGCGCCGGCACCAGAAGCTCCTCGAGGAGGCTCCCGCGCCGTTCCTCAGCGAGGAGCAGACAAAACTGATCTACGACGCCGCAAAGGCCGTCTGCCGGGAAGCCGGCTACTCCGGCGCCGGCACGGTGGAATTCCTCGTCGCGGCCGACGGCACCGTGGCGTTCCTCGAGGTCAACACCCGGCTGCAGGTGGAGCACCCGATCACCGAGGAGACCACCGGGATCGACCTCGTGCAGGAGCAGTTCCGGATTGCCGCGGGGGAGCCGCTGCGCTTCGCCGAAGACCCCGCGCCGCGCGGCCACGCCTTCGAATTCCGGCTCAACGCCGAGGACGTGGGGCGCGGCTTCCTGCCCTCGCCCGGCACCATCGGCGAGTTCGCCGGCCCCACCGGCCCCGGCATCCGGCTGGACACCGGGGTCCGTTCGGGCTCCTTCGTCCCGCCGCAGTTCGACTCCCTGCTGGCGAAGCTGATTGTCACCGGCGCCGACCGCCAGCAGGCGCTGCGCCGCGCCCGCCGCGCCCTCGCGGAGATGAGCATCACCGGCGTGGCCACCGTCCTGCCGTTCCACCGGGCGGTGCTGGAGTCGCCGGACTTCACCTCCGAGAAGAGCCTGGGCATCCACACCCGCTGGATAGAAACCGACTTCGCGGACCGGATCCCGGCCGACCCGGACTACAGCACCGCCGCGCCCGACGGCGAACGCCGCACCATCACCGTCGAGGTGGACGGCCGCCGGATAGCTGTCGGCGTGCCCGCGGACCTGCTGGACGGCTGTGCCCGCTCCGGCGGGGCTGTTCCTCCTGGGGTTTCGCTGGATTCAGCGTCCGACGGCGGTGCTGCCGCGGCTGACCCGGCGGAGCTGCGCGCCGACATGGCCGGCACCGTGGTGAAATGGCTGGTCGAGCCCGGCGCCGAGGTGTCGGCGGGCGATCCCGTGGTTGTTCTCGAGGCGATGAAGATGGAAACCCAGGTCTCCGCGCACCGCGGCGGGACCGTCACGGACGTACGTGCCGAGGCCGGCGGCGTGGTCGCGGCGGGAGCGGTGCTGGCCTTGATCGGGTAGCTTTCTCGTGGGTCAAATGGGCCGTTTCCGCTGGGCGGAAGCGGCCCCATTGCCTTGCGCGCTCCCCGAAGGGCACGCTGACAGGATGACCAAACTGCAGCCCGCCGCCAACCGGCCGGATCACCCGTGGCAGCCCGCCTCGGGTGTTCGTTGCAACCAAGGAACGGACCGGCCATGCGCACTGAGTCATCTCCTGTCATTGAAACCACCGGCCTGGTGAAGAAATTCGGCCGGACCACCGCACTGGCCGGCCTCGATCTGGCCGTCAGGCAAGGGGAGGTCCACGGCTTTCTGGGCCCCAACGGTGCCGGCAAATCTACGACACTGCGGATACTTCTGGGCCTGATCCGCCCCACGTCAGGCACCGCCCGCGTGTTCGGCCTTGACCCGTGGGCTGACCCGGCCAGGGCACACCGGGACGTCGCTTATGTGCCGGGGGACGTGAGTCTCTGGCCGAACCTGTCAGGCGGTGAAGTCATCGACCTGCTCACCGGTCTGCGCGGCGGCGCGCAGGAACGGCTGCTCCGGGAACTGATCGGGGAGTTCGAGTTCGACCCGCGGCGGAAGTGCCGAACCTATTCCAAAGGCAACCGGCAGAAGGCGGCCCTCATCGCCGCGTTCGCCCGCCCGGCACGGCTATACCTCCTGGATGAACCCAGCGCAGGCCTGGACCCTGTCATGGACTCCGTTTTCCGGCGCCAGATCCGGCGCGTTACCGGCGACGGGGCGACCGTACTGCTCTCCAGCCACGTCCTGACCGAGGTCGAACAGCTCTGCGACAGGATCACCATCATCCGCTCCGGGACGGCCGTTGAAACAGGAACCCTGGCCGGGCTAAGACACCTGACCCGGACCCGTTTCCGGATCACCGCTGCGGCTCAACCGGCGGCATTGGCGGCCCTGCCGGGGGTGCATGATGTGCGCAGCGACGGCACCGGCACCGAGTTTGATGCCGACGCCTCGGATCTGGGCTCCGTCTTCGAAGGCCTCGCCGCGGCCGGCGTCACCACTATTAGCGCTGCCCCGCCGTCACTGGAGGAGCTGTTCCTGCGCCATTACAGCGACCGGAACGGCCAGGTCCGCTGATGCGCGGCGTCATCCGGCTGGCCTTGTTCCAGGCGCGCAGTGACCGCTGGCTCCTGCCGGTCTGGATCCTGGCAATCGCCCTCCTCGCCTTCGCCACGGCCGCCGCGGTGGCCGGGCAATTCGGTGCCGAGGGCGACCGGGCGGCCATCATCGCAGTCTCGGCGGTGAACCCGGCATTCCTTTTCCTCCGGGGCCTGCCGGACGGGACCGGCACCGGTGCTGTCGCGTTCTTCGGCGGATACGCCTTCACGGCGGTCCTGGCCGGGCTGATGAGCACTTTCCTCGTCATCCGCCACACCCGCATGGACGAGGAGCTGGGACGCGCGGAACTCATCGGCGCCGCTCCGCAGCCCCGTGCCGCGCCGCTGCTGGCGACCCTGGTCTTGGGCGTGGCCGCGAACCTGGTCCTGGCCCTGTCGGTGGCCGCCGCCTTCCTCGCCGCGGGACTGCCCGTCGCGGGCGCTGTTGTGGCAGGCGCTGCGGTGGGCGGTGTTGGTGTGTTCTTTGTCGCCGTCGCTGCGGCTGCGGCCCAGGTGCTCCCGTCCGGGCGGTCGGCCAACGGCGCCGCAGCCGGCCTTGTCGGTGCCGCTTACCTCCTGCGCGGTGTCGGGGATGCCTTCGGCATCCCGGATGCCGGCCTGTTGCACGTCACCCCGGCCTGGCCCTCACTGCTCTCGCCCATCGGCTGGGGCCAGCAGTCCCGGCCGTTCGTTACAGCCGACCCGATGCCCCTGCTGGCCCTGGTTGCCGCGGCGGCACTCCTGGGCGCTGGCGTGGTGCTGGTCCGCAACCGAAGGGATCTGGGCGCCAGCCTGCTGCCCCAGCGCCTGGGCAGGGCCCGGGCCGGGGCGGGCGGGATGTCGTTGCTGGGACTGGCCTTCCGTCTGCAGCGCTCAACCCTGGCCGGTTGGTGCGCCGGGGCCGCGGCCATAGGTGCCGTAGCGGGCGGTCTGGGCCCGCTGGCCAGTGAGGCGGTGGCCGGCAACGCGTCGCTGCAGGATCTGATCAGCCGGCTCGTGCCCGGCACGCCGGCGGTGGTGCTCGATCTGTTTATCACAGCCATGCTCGGTATCGCGGGCGTGCTCGCGGCGGCCGCGGGCATCCAGACGGTACTTCGGTTGCGCGCCGAGGAGGTTGAGGGCCGTGCCGAACTGCTCCTTGCCGCCCCGAGGTCCCGGGCGCGGTGGCTGAACGCGACCCTGGTCGTGGCGGTTACCTCCGTGCTGGCCGTCACGGCAACAGCCGGTGCTGCGGCCGCCATCGGCATCGGACTGTCCGGGGCAGGAAACGGACCGGCTGGATTGTTGGTGCCGGCGGCCCTGGCGCACGTCCCGGCCGCGGCAGTCTTCCTGGCCTTGACCGCGGTCGTGTTCGCCGCCACGCCACGGCTGTGCATTCCGCTGGGATGGGGATTCCTCGCCGCTGGCCTGATCCTGGGCGAGTTCGGCGGTCTTCTTGGCCTGCCGGTGTTGCTGCAGGACCTGAGTCCGTTCCGCCACTCCTCCGCCATGCCCATAGAATCCTTCGCTCCGGCGGGGGCTGTGGGCATGACCATCATCGCAGCCGCCGGGGCCGGACTGGCTGCCTATCTGATCCGGCAGCGGGACCTCACCGCTTAAGACATGAGCTGCGCAGGACGGGACTGCCGGCGGGCACACGCCCGCCGTCGCACCTGAGAGGAGACTCACCAATGAAAGTCCTGATCATGACACTGGGGACGCGTGGTGACGTCCAACCGTTCATCGCGCTGGCCCGCGGACTGCTCGTTGCGGGGCACGAAGTGGTGCTCGCGGCGCCGCACCGGTTCGCCGGGTTCGCCGCCGCGCATCGCGTGCCGTTCTCGGGCGTGGACGACGGCCCGATGCGGTTGATGGACGACCCGGCAAACGCCGGTGCGCTGATCGAAGGCGGGATCCGCGTCCGGCTGCGGCAGGCACGGACCATGCCGGCGATGTTCACCCAAGTGCTGGCCGACTGCTGGACCGTCGCTTCGCACGGCGCGGGCGCCGGAGCGGATGTCGTGGTGCACAACGGCCAGATCATCGCCGGGCAGCATGTGGCCGAGGCACTCGGTGTCCCGGCGGTGCTGGCTCTGCCGATACCGATGTACGTGCCGACCCGGGAGTTTGCCTGGCCAGGGGTGGACGTGCCGACGTGGCTGCCTTCCGCGGCCAACCGGACCACGTTCCTGGGGATGAAGGCCCCCGCTGCGATCTTCGGCCGGATCGTCGACCGGTGGCGCGAGGACACCCTCGGTCTCCCGTGCCGCCGCGGGCGGCACGACCCCTTGCGCCGGCCGGACAACGGCCGGGCCCCGGTGCTGCATGCGTTTAGTCCCGCGGTGCTGCCCCCGCCGTCGGACTGGCCGGACGCGGTGCACACCACCGGTTACTGGGTCCTGCCGTCCTCGGACGAGCCGCCGCCGCCGCACGTCGCGGACTTCCTCGGTGCCGGCGACCCGCCGGTGTTCGTCGGGTTCGGCTCGATGTCCGGCCGTGACCCCGCTCGCAGCACCGCTCTGGTCCTGGAAGCCGCACGCCTGGCAGGCAAGCGCCTGGTGATCGGCGCGGGATGGGGCGGACTGAACAGCACCCGAGGTGACGGCGTTCTGTCCGTGGAGGAGGTGGACTACCGGCGGTTGTTCCCCCACCTGGCTGCCGTGGTGCATCACGGGGGCGCCGGCACAACCGGCGCCGCATTCGCCTCCGGGCGCCCGCAAGTGGTGTGCCCGTTCGTCGCCGACCAGCCGTTCTGGGCCCGGCTGGCATACCGCCGCGGTGTCGCTCCCGCACCACAGCCGCAACGCCACCTCACCGCAGCCGGTCTCTCTGCTGCCATCACCGCGGCCACCACAGATGCCGGCATGGCCCGCGCCGCCGAACAGTTGGGCCGCCGTGTACGTGCCGAGGAAGGGGTATCGGCAGCGGTGGCTGCCCTGGAGCGCATTACCGCGGTACCCCAACGGGGTTGATCCGTCCCGTAACCGCTGAGCCCGCCAACCGGCACCGGAAACGAGGCTCCTTCCGTCCCCGGAATGGGCCTCGTTTCGTCCCTGTCGGGAATGGGTCACGTGCGTTGGTCGGTCTCGTAGACGGCCGGGATGCCGTCTTGGTCGGAGTCGACGGATTCCTAGGCTTCCGCGATGCGGTACTGGCGGTTTCTCGTGCTCAGCACGATGGAGGCCAGTGCGGCGGCCAGCAGCGAGGCCGTGAGGATGCCGACCTTGACGTGGTCATCGTGGGAACTGCCGTGTCCGAAGCTCAGTTCTGCCACCAACAGAGAAACGGTGAAGCCGATTCCGGCCAGCAGGGAAACGCCGAACACATCGATCCAGGTGAAGGGACTTGTCCAGGGATGCCCTGGTGGCCTTGGTGATGACCCAGGTCGTCCCGAGGATTCCTGCCGGTTTGCCCAGCACGAGCGCGGCAATGATGCCGACCGCCGGCGGGTCCGCAAGCGCGGAGCCCAGGCCGCCCCACCCGCCGACTGCGACGCCGGCGGAGAAGAACGCAAAGATGGGGACGGCGATCCCGGCCGATATTGGCCGGAAGCGGTGTTCGATGATCTCCGAGAGACCGGGCCCGGCGTCCGGCCCGCCGCTGCCTTTTTGGAACGGATCACGGGAATCGCAAATCCATTGTCAGAATCACCAGCAAACGACTGGCCAAGCAGGTTCAGGAACAGGCTCTTAGCGGACCGGTTCAGAACAGGTAGTACCGCAGGAGCAGGTAGGGCACGCACAAACCGATGGTGACGGCGGTGACCACCAGCCCGTATTTGGTGAACGTCCAGAACGAGATGGGGTGATCGTAGCGCTTCGCTATCCCGATGACGACGACGTTTGCACTGGCTCCCACTGCGGTGGCGTTGCCGCCGAGGTCCGCACCGAGAGCCAGTGCCCACCAGAGGGGCTTGGCTGCGGCGCCTCCTGCCTGCACAAGGTCATGGGTAATCGGAGCGAGTGTGGCCACGTAGGGGATGTTGTCAATGATGCCGGACGCGAAAGCCGAGCCTGTGAGCATTGCGACGGCGGCGACGTCGTAGTTGTCCCCGATGAGAGAAGCGGCGGCCGCTCCCACCGCGTCGATGACTCCAAGGTTGACCAGGGAACCGATCATGATGAACAGGCCCGCAAAGAACAGCAGCGTCTCCCATTCGACGTCCCCGAACACTTTTCGCGGTTCAAGCCGGGCGAGCAGGATGAGGAGGCCTGCGCCGAGCATCGCGACCAGGGACGGTGCGAGCCCCAGCACCGGCCGGGCAACGAAACCGATCAGCACCAGGCCCACCACCACGAGCGATTTGATCAACAATGACTTCTCCCCCAGCGCCTCCTTCTCGTTCAGGGCCATGACGCGCGCGGCACGGTCCGGATGGAAACGGAAGGCGGAGCGGAACATCCAGCGGCACAGTCCGATGAAGACGACGAGGAGCACCGCGACGATCGGCGCGAGGTTGATGATGAAGTCGTTGAAGGTCAGGCCCCCCCGGCTGGCGATGATGATGTTTGGCGGGTCGCCGATCAGCGTCGCCGTGCCTCCGATGTTGCTGGCCATCACCTCCGCGATCAGGAAGGGAACGGGCGGTGCCGCGAGCCGTTCACACACCAGGAGCGTGACGGGGGCGGTGAGCAGCACTGTGGTGACGTTGTCCAGAAGTGCCGAGAGCACGGCGGTGATGACCACCAGGATCACCATGATCCGGAACGGGTAGCCCCGGGCCTTCTTCGCCGCCCAGATCGCGAGGAACTCGAAGAGTCCCGTCTGCCGGAGGATGCCGACAATAATCATCATGGCCAGCAGCAGGAAGATGACATTCCAGTCGATCCCGCTCTCCGGCGAAAAAAACATTCCCGTGTCATTGGTGGCACCGATCAGCACCATTGCAGCTGCGCCGCCCAGCGCGGTGGTCATCCGCGGCAGTTTTTCGGTAGCGATCAGAACATACGCTGTGAGAAAGACACCGAGAGCAAGAATGACCTGGACCGTCACTGCTCCTCGCTCCGTGAGTCAGGGCCGCCGGCGCTGGCCAGGACGGCCTTGATGACGGCGGGAAGCGTGACAAACATCGGGGCATCCCGAGGCGAGTCGCGGACCAGGGCAATCTGGGTGCGGGCATCCACCATGCGCGCCGCGATCTCGACCAGGGTCGCGTCGGACTCGATGGTCAGGATCTTGCGGACGGCGACGCCCTCATCGTCAAGCATCTCCCCGACGGTCCGCTCGGCAAGATGTTCCCACAACTCAGCGGCCCCGGCCTCGTCGAACACGGCCGCCAGCGACACATCATCGAGAAGGTAACCGGGCACCATGAGCCGCAGCACGTCCACGGCCGAGACTATGGCAGTGGGAACTCCCAGCTTGTTTGCAATAACCAGCCCCACCAAACCGCTGTCCGCGATCAGGCGCCCGGCTTCCACCGCATTGGTCTCGCGGCGCACAACGGGTAAAGCAACTTGCAGGTCGGCTGCGCGCACAGCGGCTCCTCATGCCTCCGAAGACAGAACGTAGGCCCATCCAACCACCGATTCCCTGCGCTTGGCAGGGGTTGTCTTCGTGTTCAGCGATCAGGCCACCTGCCGAACCCGTTATTCTGCAGGCACAGCCCTGGACGTGGCTTTGTCGCTTGCCTGTCCAGAATTACTCTCAGGCGCGTGCGTTCCCTTCCTTGAGGGGAAAATGCGATCTTACCGGCCTCGATAGGGCCGGGCCAGAGGTGACTATGACCGTACCGATGCTACCCGTGTCGGTGAGAGCGGAGGTTGGTGGTTACTTTGCGATCCTGCCCACGATCTGGCGGGCCACCAGCCGATCGATGCCGGGCAGGTGCGTCCCCCGTATGATCCAGCGGCGCAGGAGTCGCTGGGTCCTGTTCGCGGGAAGGAACGACGACGACGCGCGCCTCCCCGCGGCCTGTGCTTCCTCCACGACCGGCCGCCAGCGCCGTTCGAACTCGGCCAGGGCCGGGTCGATCCCGGACGGAGAGTCCACGGGCCCGAGGAGGTCCCCCAGAAGCGCTGCCCCGGCTATGGCGAGGGAGCCGCCTTGGCCGGCCAGGAGCGAGACTGCCCCGCAGGCGTCCCCGATCAGAATGGCTCTGCCTTTGTGCCAGGCGGGCATGACGATTTGGGCGACGACGTCATCGTATGGGTGCTCAGGGCACAGCTCGAGCAGCCTGTCGATGGCGTCGCCCAGGCCGGCGAACTCCCGGCGGAGCCGCTCCCGGGTACTCTGAGGCTGCCCGTCCCCCTGTGCTCTGTTGGCGTCACGGTAGACGAGGAAGGCGGCCACCTCGTCGGTGCGCAGGCTGTAGAGCCCGGCCATCCGGTCGAGGGTGTCGGTGAGCAGGAAGCGGTTCGCGAAGCGGGCGTTCAGCCCGGGATCGGCCACGATGAAGGCGGCGGCGCGCATGCCCAAGGGGCGCAGGTAGTCCCCCTCGCGGCCGAGCACGTAGGCGCGCACCTCGGAATGGACGCCGTCGGCGCCGATGAGGAGATCGGCGCCGGGCAGCGGCACCGCTGAGGCGTCGGCGGCCACTCCCGCGCTGTCGTCGTCAGCCCAGGCGCCGGAGACCCGCGCCGCGTAGCGGACGCGGACCCGCCCGGAGGGAACGTCCTCGAGCGCGGTGAGGGCGGCGCGCTCCATGTCCGGGCGCAGCAGGCTCAGGACTTTCTCGCCAGCGAGCCGGGCGAACTGGTCGTAGTCCAGGCGCGCGGTCGGGCGTAGCTCGGCGTCGACGTACTCGACCGCTTCGACGTGGTAGGCGACCGCCGCCAGACGCGGGTAGAGGCCGATCCTCTCCGATGCCTCGACCCCGGGACCGAAGAAATCCATCATGTACCCGTCAGGTCGGGGGGCAGGGGATTTCTCCAGGACCTCGACCTCCCACCCCGCCAGGCCCAACTGGCGGGCTGCGACGAGCCCGGCAATTCCCGCCCCGGCGACTATGGCCTTCACGTCCCACCCCACTCCATCGGCTCGGCCCCAGAGAAGCCGCCGGCGCAGTGACGAGCACCCCGACGGCAGCTGTTGCCTCATTCTTGGACCCTCCAGGAGGCTCGTCAAGAGTGCAGGACACCCGCGAGGACCAGACGCGGATTCTGCTCGGTCCCTGGGGCAGGTCAAGGAGTCAAGCAAACAGTCCCAACAGCCAGCCGCCTAACTCCCGTTGGTACCGCTCAGCTTGAAAAATTCCGCGTCCGTCGTCTCGCTGGCCGATGCCATCGCTTCACCGTTCTGGCTGGAATCGCACACTCACATCGACCGGACGCGTTCCTGGACAGAATCAGCGACGAAGTCACCGACGGCTGGCGACCACGGGGTGCATTCGATCTCCTCCGGCGCTGGATGGACGAAGACTGGTTCCGGCATTCCGCGGATCAGAGACACTGGGGGTGTCCGCAGATACCGAAAAAGGGAACGGCTGGCGTCCTGGACGGAGCTCCCTGAAACCTTGAGTCGACCAGCTTACTCGTGGCGGTGTTGCAGGGTCCCTGCCCGGATCTGGAGGTGCCCTCCCCGTGCGGACCGGCTATCGACTCCGACGCAGTCTTCCTCCACGGCCAGCCAGGGGTGGGCGAAGATGTCTGCACCGCCAATCCTGCAGGCGAAACGGGCAAGCGGGGCAAGCCAGCGTGCGCTCCCGTACGGTTCTTGCATGTCGACAATACTGACCCGTGCATCCGCGCCCAACAGGTTCTGGATGTTCGCCCATGCGGTCCGCCAGGCCGGCATCAGCGACAGCGAATATGTGGCAATGATGCCGTCCGAGGCCGGGGTGCCTCCTTGGCCGCTAACCTGCTCCATGACCGCCGACGCATCGAGGCTGATGACGTCCGCCTGCACCAGAATGATGTTGTCCCAGCGGTGCAGCCGGGCACGGCGCTGTGCTTGGCGGAGCATTCCGGGGCTGCGGTCGATACCGATAATTGTCCCCGTGGGGCCGATCCTGTCTTGCAGGAGCGGGAAGTTCAGGCCGGTCCCGCAGCCGATGTCCAGGATCTGGTCCCCGGGCCGGGGGTCGAGGGCGTCGATGCCCAGGATCCGTCCTGCCCGGTATACGGCTCGCTCGCCGGAGAGCACGTCGTAGACCGGTGCATAGATGTTGTACTTGTCTTTGACGGTGCCCTCCCGTTCCAGTTGGCCACACTCGGCCGATGGTAGTGACCGGGGCCTGGGTGCCAAACTTACCCGACGACGGAGGGCACGGACATGGCGGACAGGGACGGGATTGTTGATTTGCTGGTGCTCGGCGGCGGCACCGCCGGGCTGGTCGGCGCGATGACGGCCGCCGGCGTCGGCGCCCGGACCGTTCTGGTCGAACGTGACCGGACCGGAGGTGATTGCCTGTGGACCGGCTGTGTCCCGTCCAAGACACTCCTGGCCGCCGCCGCCACGGCCCGCACCAGGGCAATGCTCACCGGGCAGGACCCGGACTTCTCCATCGTGCGCACAATGATCCGGGATGCCATCGCCACCATCGAGCCGGCGGATTCCCCGCAGGCCCTGGAGGCTGCCGGGGTGCGGTTCATCAGGGGCGCTGCCAGATTCGAGGCTCCCGGCGTAGCCACCGTTGACGGCCGGACAATCAGATTCCGGCAGGCTCTCATCGCCACGGGCGCGGCCCCGCATGTCCCCGAGGTTCCCGGGCTCGCGGGCCCTTCGGTGGTGACGTCCGAAACCGTCTGGGACCTCCCTGAAATTCCGGCCCGCCTGGCCGTCATCGGCGGCGGCCCCCTTGGCTGCGAACTGGGCCAGGCCTTCGCCCGGCTCGGATCCGAGGTCACGCTGATCATCCGGTCAACGATCCTGCCCAGAGAAGACCGCGAAGCAGCCGCGCTGGTCAAGACCAGCCTGGAAGCCGACGGCATCCAGGTCCTGGAACACACCCGTGTGGAACGGATCAGCCCCGCTAAACCCGGTTCCCGCCTGGAACTGGGAGATGGCACGGTCCTCACCGCCGACACCGTGCTGCTGGCGGCCGGCCGCACGGCGCGCACAGCCGGGCTCGGACTCGAACATCTGGACATCTCCACCGACGCCCACGGCCAGATCGTCACTGATCCCAGGATGCGGACCACGAACCCGTCCGTCTGGGCCGCCGGTGACGTCACCGCCCATCCCCGCTTCACCCATGTCGCCGGAGTACACGCCAGCATCGCCGCCCGCAACGCCGTTCTTGGCCTGAACCTCAAAATCAGCCCGGTCGTGCCACGGGTCACATACACATCCCCCGAACTCGCCGCCGTCGGCGCCACACACCCTCCCGGGACACACGCCATGGTCCGGACCATCCACCACACCCACGTGGACCGGGCGGTCACCGACAACAGCACTGACGGCTTCACCCGGCTGATCGCGGACCAGCGCGGGCACATCCTGGGCGCCACCATCGTCGGGCCGCGGGCAGGGGAATCTGTGGCAGAGGTCGTCCTGGCCATGGAACACCGGCTCAGGACCTCCGACATCGCCGCAGCCACGCACCCGTACCCCACCTACTCGGACGGGGTATGGAACGCCGCGATCGCCGACGTCCGTGCCCGCCTGCGCGCACCCGCCGCGGCCGCCGTTATCAAAACACTGCTGTTGCTGCGCCGGTGGCGGGCCGACCTGGACACCCGGCTGATCCGACGATAACCGGCCACATGAGCGCACCGACGCCTGCCCGGCGGCACGATGGAGGAAGTGAATACCGTTTCGCGTCCGGAGAGCGATCCCCACCAGGCAGCCCCTCAGACCGGGTATGTATGGGTCCTGTTTGAGCCATCTGCGACCAGGCCCGGGCTAAGGGCGCCACGGTCCTACGGTCCCAAATCAATGGCGCCGATCCTTGCCGATCCGAACACGCAGATCATGACTGACCCTGGGATCGGCACCGCCACGCCCCGGCACAGACCTGACGGCATTCCAGCCCGATAGGTTTTTCAGCTGCTGCCGTCCTCGCATGTCAGTGGGTTGGCGATGGAGAATATCTGCATGAGGGTAGAACTGCTGCACATCGATGAGTGCCCCAACTCGGCTGAAGCAGCCCAGCGCGTGGAAACTGCCCTGGCCGCTTTGGGCCATGGGGACACCGCAGTACACATGCGGCTGCTGGAGTCTGCAGCGGACACAGTGGGCACCGCCTTTGCCGGTTCTCCGACGATCACAGTTGACGGGGCCGACATTTTTCCCGGTGGGGCCCCGGCCAGCGACCTCGCCTGTCGGATCTACCGGACTTCAAGCGGCTTCGCGGGTCTGCCAACGGTCGATCAACTCAAAGAAGCGCTCAAAAACCATGGATTCTGACAGCGAATACACGTGCTCCTGTTGCGGCAGGACGATGCAGCGCAAAAAGCTGCATGCACTCGGCGCCGGACACACCTATATTTGCCGGCGCTGCGGCCTCTGGGTTGCACTTCGGCCTTGGAGGGATACGGCGCGGTCCGCCTGACTTGTCGCAGAGCCTCCCGAAGCGGGACGGTGTGATGTCGCTGCTGGGCACCAGCATCAAATCCACCAATGAGTCGGTGTAGTTCTTGTACCGCTGGAGAAACAGCAAGAACAACGAACCTTCATCCCGCTGCTGCTGGACTCAAGGTCCGCGCCCGATCAAGCACGGTGACCCCTGCCGGCCGGGACGGAAGCGTTCCGTTGTGTAGTGCAGATTACTGAACGCCTTCGGAGCCCGGCAATACCCTGGGGAGGTCAGCACAACTTCGATCAAAGGTGATTGCCATGAGCTCTGCATCAGCTGTTTCCCATCAGGGTTCCGTCTCGGGCCTGGGCCTGCGCGTTGCTGCCGGGGTCGCGGGAGGTATTGCCGGTGGTCTCGTGTTTGGAGTGCTCATGGCGATGATGGGCATGCTGCCCGTCATCGCCTCCCTGGTCGGTTCCAGCTCGGCAGTGGTCGGGTTCGGGGTGCACCTGGTGATTTCAGTGTTCATCGGGCTGGGCCTGACGGTGCTGTTCGGCAACCGGTTCCTGTCCGGGTACGGCCGCGGCGCTCTGACCGGACTCGGTTATGGGGCGATCTGGTGGGTGCTGGGGCCCCTGATGATCATGCCGGTCATGATGGGCATGCCCCTGTTCGCCGTTGACCTCACCGCGTTGATGAGCCTCATGGGCCACCTGATTTATGGCGTTATTCTGGCACTGGTGGCGGTCCGCGTTCTCAAGAGCCGGGCATGACCGATACGTGCCGGGTCGATGTGGCAGCCACCGTTTCCGGGGATCTGCGCCCCTGGTCCCCGGAGCGACGAGAGGCTGACCCACTGATGACAGGACCCGCTGACCCGTTCAGCTGTTTAAACGAAGTGGATCTGTTCGCTGACCTGAGCGCGCAGGAAATCGAGGCGATGAACCTGATGGCCCCGGCGCGGCTGTTCCGGCGCGGTGAGCTGCTGTTCAGCCAAAGCCAGCCCGTCAAGGCGCTGTTCATCCTCAAAGCCGGCAGGGTGCGGATCTTCCGCGTCGCCGAGGACGGCAAGGCCCTGACCATGGCGATCCTGGGACCAGGGGCCGTGTTCGGGGAGATGATGCTCGTGGGCCAGCGGATGTATGACAATTACGCTGAAGCCATCGAAGACGCAATGATCTGCCAGCTCAGCGTGCAGGAGGTCGAAAGGTTCCTGCTCTCGGATCCCCGCATCGCCATCCGCATCTCCCGGCTCCTCGGCGAACAGGTTGCCCGCCTCGAAGAACGTCTCACGGATCTTGCCCTGCGCCCGTTGGCAGCCCAGGTGGCATCCACCCTGCTGAAACTCGGTGACGCCGCGGCCGCTCCCCGCTTCGGACAGGCCCGGACCATCCACCTGACCCACGAACAGCTCGCCGGCCTGCTCGGCGCCTCCCTGGAGGCCACCAGCAAGACCATGAGGGGCGGCTTGTGAAAAAGGAGAAAATCCGACGCTAAGGCCGAGGGTGGGTTTGCTTGTACGATCGCGGTATGACCTCAGGCGGGGCACCCATCGGGGATATGTCCGAAAGCGTCTCGTTCACATCAAACACAATGACTGACGGTGCGTTGTTCATATGGTCTCTCCTTCGAAGCAGCCCGCAATGCCGGATTTCAATGGGGTCTCATGGTCTTCCGGCCGGGCGTTGTGCCAGTGCTGCCTGCAGGGCCCGGGTGAATCGGCTGTGGGGGATTTGTGCCGAGACTTGAGCCGCGGTGCCGATGGTGTCCACGTCGGTCAGTTGGGGGAGCAGACGGACCCGGTGGCCGGCCTGGAGTAGGCGTTCGAGCTGCCGGGCTCCGGTGGTTGGCGCGGACATGGGCACGCCGCGGATCAGGTCCCCGTCGGGGTTCCGCATAGCCAACGCCCAGAAGCCGCCGTCACCGGCCAGGCCGATCCAGCTGTCGACGCCAGGTGCCGGTCTGAGGCAGGCCGCAAGGTGATCGGCTCGAAGCTGGGGGGTGTCCATACCGATCAGGAGCGTCGTGCCCCATCCGCATCCGCGGGCGGCATCGAAGACCGCGGCGAGGCGCTGGTCGAGGTCGCCGTCCGGCTGACGAAGCAGTTCAAAGTCTGCAGCCAGGGCCGGGCGTCGGTCGGTGGTGTAGGCAAGGACCCGGCGTGCCACGGGCAGGGCCGCGACGGTGGCCAGTGTGTCATCCAGGCTCGCGGCGGCAACATCCGCGGCCAGGGCATGGCTCAGGGGCGGCGTCAGCCGGGTCTTGACCTGCCCGGGTATGCATTCCTTGGCCATGACGACGAGCGTGAGCCCGGAGGCCGGGTGCATTACCTGCTCCGCAGCTGGCGTGACATGTCGATCACGGCCGTGATGGTGCCCCGCACGGTGCCGGTGACCTTGGACCGTCCGGTGCGTGGCCGGTAAGCAACCGGGATTTCCTCAATCCTCCACCCGGCACGCGCGGCCTTGAGGACCATTTCCAGCGGGTACCCGCTGCGCCGGTCCTGCAGATCCAAGGCCAGCAGGCGTTGGCGCGAGGCCACGCGCATGGGGCCGAGGTCATGAATGCTGATATCCAGGCGCCGGCGGAGCCGGCGGGCCAGGACGGCGTTCGCCAGCCGGGCGTGAAAGGGCCAGGAGCCCCCGGCGGGCCGTCGTCGTCCCAGCACCAGGTCCGTCCGTCCCGCCAGCACGGGTGCGGCAACGCGGCGCAGGTCCTCCCCGCCCATCGACCCGTCGCAATCGCAGAATGCCACATAATCTGACGTTGCGGCGAGCAACCCGGCGTGGGCTGCCCACCCGAAGCCCGTCCGCGGCTCGAACACCACGGTGGCCCCGAGTGCGCGGGCAATGGCGGCGGAGCCGTCGGTGGACCCGTTGTCCACCACGATGGGGCGGAAGTTGGCTGGTAACCCGGCCAAAACACGCGGCAGCGCGGCGGCCTCATTCAAGCAGGGCAGGACAACGTCGATGCCCGGCCCCATTTCGGTCATGTTTTGACCCCTGTCCCTGAAGCGCGCACCGGGTGGCCCGGCGCACGGCTGGTGTGTTCAGGCGCAGGGAAACCATTGGCTGGCGGCGTCGGCGCGGGCCCGTTGGTCTGCGAACCGCCGGCGGACCTCGGCGATGGCCGTGGCCAGGGGGAAGATCTCGGCAGTTACCAACTGGTCTGTATCGTCGGCTCCGATCGGGTGCCAATAGACGCCCTCGGCGGTGACCGTGACTTCCGGGATCAGGGATTCAACCGTTAGTTCGATGCCGGCGTCGGCGTTGCCGCGATGGGCCAGTGCCCGGATGACCTGGTCGACGGGGTCGATACCGAGTGAGTCCAGGTACTTGTGGAACGGCTCGAGTTCGTGGGTTTGGGCGGCGGGCAGCGTCGCTGCCACCCTCACTCGGAAGCCCTCGTCCTGGGCGATCCGGATCCCGGCGACGGCGCGCTCCCACGATCCTTTGCCGCGGTGGCTGTCATGAACCTCCGGAGTAGCGGAGTCAAGGCTGATTTGCAGCGTCAGCCTGGTGCGGTCCATCCGGCGCAGCCGTTCGAGCCGGTGCCCGCGGAAGAGCATCCCGTTCGTCAGCAAGGTGGTCGGCAGCGCCGCGGCGCAGACGGCGACGAGTTCGTCAAGGTCCGGCAGCAGGAATGGCTCACCGCCGGTCAGGATGAGTTCGCTCACGCCCGATTCAACGGCCTCCGCCGCCAGCCGGCGGATGCGGTCGATTCCGAGGGCGCGCCGGGCGGTCTGTGGTGAGGATCTGGCGCAACAATAGTCGCAGGCCAGGTTGCAATCGAAGTTCGTGTACATCCACAGCCGGGTCCCGGGCAGCCGCCCGTCCTCCACTCCCGCGAGCGGGTCGGGGGCGCGACCGCGCCGGACGGTGACCGCACCGTCGCGGATGCCAACGAGTTCGTTGCCGGTCCGTGCGCACCAGGCAGACAGAGTGGGCGTTGCCTCGTCGTGGCCGCCGGGGCCAAGGGGTACGGTGACGGTGGAGCCGGCGGGCACGGCGGCGATCCGTTCCAGGATTTCCAGTATGACGACGGGATTTACCATCGGGACCCGATCCTTTGCTCCTGGACGGCGTCGAACAATACCTCGTAGCCTTCCAACCGGGGGGCCACCCAGCGGCGGAGTCCTTCCAATTCCAGGATCGGACGGTGTGACGGGTTGCCCCAGTCCATCGCGAACAGGTGCCCGGCCCATGCCGTGGCACGTTCCTCCGAGAGCGCGGGCAACGCCGTGAAGTTGCAGTGGCTGTAAACGGGCGACGCCCACAACACCTCGAAGGCGCCGGGCATCAACTCGTCGCGTCCAATTGCCTCCCAGGTGTTGATGCCGATCGCGGCGGCGTCGGCGCTGTCATCCAACACCGCCCGCAGGGCATCCAGTTCGCTGCGGCCCGTGTCTCCGTGCTTTCCGACATCGCTGTCCAGGCGCAACAGGTCCACCGTTCCATCGCCGAGCCCGGCCTGGGTTAGGAAATGGACCGGCAGGATCGCAGCCTGGGCGGAGTCCCGCGAGCCCAGTGCCAGCCGCCGCCCTCGCAGGTCCGCCAGCCCTGACATGCCGGAACCGGCACGGGTCACGAAGACGGTCCGGAAGACGGCGTCAGTGTCCCGCATGGCCAACGCGCGGCACCCGCCCTGGGTCTGTGCGACGGTACGCACCCACGCCAGGTTGGTGTTCCAGGCGATGTCGATGGTGCCCTCCAGCAGTGCGTCCACCTGGCGTCCGTAGTTGGAGAACAGCACGAAATCCATCTCGGCCGGCGTCCCGGCGAAATAGTCCCGGATCCCCTCCCAGACGGTGACCACGGTAGGTGTGTAGGCCACCGAGCCCACCATCATTGGGGCGCTCACGCCCGCTCCTTCACCGCGGCGGAGGGACTGTCGAACAGCGGCTGGCCGGTAATCGCCCTCCCGTAGAAGTCGTACAGCACATCGGCCGTCGGGGCCATCACGTGGCCGGCCCTGGCATCGCGGAAGTAACGGTCAATCTGAAGATGCTCGGAGAACGCCGCACCGCCGCAGACGCGCATCGCGGCATCGGTGATACTGAGGGCCGCGTCGTTGGCCGCTGCCTTGACGCCCAGCACATGCAGCATCGTGTCCTCCTGTGGCTCGGCAATCCGGCCCGCCGTCTGATGCAGGTAGGCCGTTGTGACGGCCAGTTCGATCGACATTTTCGCCAGCCGGGCGCGGATGGTCGGGAGCGCGGACAAGCTTTCGTCAAGGTGTTCGAGGCGGGCGGCGCTGGTGTGCCGGATTGCGGCTTCGACGGCGGCGCGTGCCAGCCCCACCGACACGGATGCGTTGCCAAGGTTGAACCACGGCAGCACAGTCTGCAGCATCAGGTCCATTCCGCCGCCTTCCCCGCCCAGCCGCGTGTCCTCGGGCACTTCGGCCGCGAAACGCATCGGCGTCGAGGCATTGCCCCGCAGCCCCATGCCCCGCCACGCGCCGGCCACCTCGACGCCGGGACAATCGGCGGGGACCGCGAACAAGTCCACGGTGTCCGCGCCGGGCGTCCGGGTCGAGGCGATGTACACATCGGCGTATCCTGCCGAGGTCACCCAGCTCTTACGCGCGTCGAGGACGATGCCGGCACTGTTCCGGCGTGCCCGCGAGACGGGGGCCCAGAAATGGGACCGGGACCCGGCTTCGGAAAATGCCAGCGATCCGAGGACCCGGCCGCTCGCCATGTCGGCCACCAGGCCCGGTGAACCCGGCGGCGGTGCGGCCGCCACGGGCATCGCGGCGCTGATATGCATGAGGTAGATCATTGCTGTTGAACCACAGGCGCCGGCGAGGGCACTCAGGACCTCAACCAGCTCGTGCGGTCCGCCCCCAAGGCCACCGGATTCCGGCGGCAGGGTCAGGCCGAGTAACCCGGAGTGGCGCAAGGCCTCGACTGCCTCGGCCGGGAACCGGGCCGCGGCGTCGACGTCGTGGGCGTTGGCGCCGGCAATGGCGAGTACCGGTTCAAGCCGCTCAGTCAGGTTTAGCATTTGCGGTCCTCTTCTGGTCACTAGACTCCGGATGTGCGGCAGATGAGGTTCGCGGCGTCAGCGTCACAGCCAGCAAACCGATTCCCAGGCCGCCCGAAAGCGCGACGGTGGAACCGTCCCCGGCGAGCCAGTTGATGCTCTGGCCGGCCTGCAGCAGTTGAAGCAGCGCGCCCGCCAACAGAGCGGCACCGGACGCGATCGCGAGCCAGCGCAGGCGCAGGATTCCGGCGATCACGGCGGCAACTCCGCAGATGAGCAGCAGGGCAAGTCCAGTCCCCCGGATGTGGACAAACTCGACCTGCGCCGGGCCGCCACTGGAGAAGGTAAACACACAACTCAGGAGGGCGGCGCCGCCCAGGGCGAGCACGGGCAGATCGAAGCGGCGCCCGGTCACGACAGCCTCGCCAGGAGCTTGTCGAAGCGTCGGGTCGATTTCTCCCAGCGGGGCCGGAGTACTCCGTCGACCCCGTAACAGCGCCCGGCCGCAGTCGCAAAAATGGCTATGTGGACCAGGATCATCAGATAGTAGGACCAGTGCCATTCATTCGGGGCGTTGAGGACGGACATGGTGATCGCCAGCGACTGGATCACTCCAACGACCGCCCAGAACCGGGTGGCAAGGCCGATCAGCAGGAACGCACCCAGACCCGCTTCGATTAAGATCGTCATCCACCCGAACAACGGGAAAGCTGGCAGAACTGTGTGTTCAATGAACCAGGTAAAAGGCGGAAACACCGGGTGGTCTATGGCGAAGCGGGTGAAAAGATAGAGTCCGGTGTTCTCGCGTTCGCCGAAGTCCGGCGGCACCTTCCACGCCACGTTCTGAATCCACAGCAACGCCACCCCGACCCGGACGACGAAGATCCCGCTGCGGGCCAGCCGGGAGTCCCCGCCCGCCTCAGCGGGGGCGGCCGTCGCAGCAGCCAAGACCGGCTCCGTTCCCATGGCTCCATTAAGGACCCGCGGCCGGGGACGCGCAACATCGAAGGCCTTACATATCCCGAACGGCCTCCATTACATACGGCAGTCAGGGTGCCGGGGCGTATGGGCGTACGGCGGCCGGGTCGACCAGGGGTCGGGGACCAAGGCGCGGCAAACTGGGCGCTAAAGCCGTTTGGGAGTGTCGGGTAACGATCGTTCGCAAGACACTCCTGGGCATGTCTGAAAAGTGTCATTTTCCGAAGTCGTCTGCACGAAATGTCCAAAGTCGTCTGCGCGGCCGACTACATGTCCGCATGGGGATCCTTTCCGTACGGAGCATCTGCTTGGCGTGGTGGTCAACTGGCCCTCGGTGTGGCCTGACCGATGACTTTTCCGCGCCGTGCTGGTCTGTACAACGAATACCGACTCACGGGAGACTGGCGCCATGCGCAAACTGACCTTCGGCATGAACCTGAGCCTGGACGGCTACATCGCCGCGCCCGGCGACGACCTCGGCTGGAGCGTACCGAGCGACGAGCTGTTCCAATGGTGGTCCGACCGGGTGGGGGCGACGGGCCTGGCGCTGTACGGCCGCAAACTGTGGGAGACGATGAGCTCGCACTGGCCGACCGCCGACCAGCAGCCTGGCGCCACACCGGCGCAGATCGAGTTCGCCCGCCGCTGGCGGGACATGCCGAAGGTGGTGTTCTCCTCGACGACCAGCACGGTCGACTGGAATACCCGCCTGGTCACCGGCGACGCGGTCACCGAGATCACCCGGCTCAAGGCCGACGACGGCGGCCCCATGGACATCGGCGGTGCCACACTCGCCGCGGCGGCCATGCGGGCCGGGCTGATCGACGAGTACGCGATCGTCACCCATCCGGTCCTGGTGGGCGGCGGCACGCCGTTCTTCACAGCCCTGGACAACTGGGTGAACCTGAGCCTGGTGGAGACCCGGACGTTTCCCGCCGGTGTGGTCCTTACCAGGTACGAGACCAGGAGCTGAATGCCCGACGTCGAATCAGCGCGGGCTTCGGGCCACCCAAGGATCTCGTGCCGCTGTGTTCCGAGGCGATCGTGACGTTCCTGCCGGATCCTGTTCTTCACTGCAGAGGATCCGTCCGGATAGGGATCGTCTACGAAACAGGCGACCCAGCGAGTTCGCATATCCAAAGCTCGCTTGATCGTACGCAGCGTCTGCTGCCGCCCCGATCGTCTCGTCTGAGCTGTCCGGCAGAGCGCTGAGGCTGTTCAAGCACTACGGCAGCGTGCGGGGCCAGCAGCTGCAAGGCCGACCACGTCGGCGGGTCCTCGGGGGGCGCCGGTCTCCTGATGACCCGGTCCCAAAGCTCCTCAGTCGTCTCAGCAAGCGTCGGGAATCCATCGTGAATACCGGCGTTGTTCACCAGCACATCCACACGCCCATAGGCTTCGATGACGGCGGCTCGGGCCGCGTCGACGGTATCCGCAGCAGCGATGTTCACGGCAACAGCCGTTGCGTCCCCGCCGTCATCGTGAATGCTTTCGACCGTGGCGGCCGCGGCGCTCGGGTTCACATCCAGCGCAGCCACTCTCGCGCCCTCGCGGGCGAATCGGACCGCAATGCTTCGCCCCATGCCGCTCCCGGCGCCAGTGACCACCGCTACCTTGCCTGCAAGCCTGCCAGCCATAATGCCCTTCTTTCCGGCGCCGCGCTCGGGCGCCAATCGATGAAACCGAATGGGGCGGGCCGCCGAACAGAGGCGGCCCGCCTGTGATGTGATGTGATGTAATGTAATGCTCCGGCCTCTTCGATGACGAAGCCGAAGCCGAGGCCTCGACGTCGAGGTTGTCGATGTCGAGGGCGTCACCAGTGTCCAAGGCATCGATCCGTTCCAGCTCACCGGTCGTCAGTTCGAGGACGACTACGTCAGAGTTGGCCGCGATGCGTTTGGCGTTGATGACGGCACGTCGATGACGTGTGGACCCGGGCAGACAGCCTCACTCGCACGACGTTTCTTTTGGGTTCGGGTTTGGGTGGTGAGGTCAGAGCGCTGGGTGAGTTGCTGTTCGTTCTGGTTTTGGATTGACGCGTCCGCGACATTGATCCCTGCATCAAGGGCACGGTGGATGATGCGGATGCTGTCGGCGCGGTCGTCGTTGCCCCAAGGGCCGAACATCATCGCACCGAGGCAGAGGGGCTGACTTTGGCTCCGGTGCGGCCAAGCGAGCGGTATTTCATGCTGCTTTCTTGTCTCTGGTCTGGTTCTGTCGTGCTTAGGCTTCGGGGATGGACAGGTCGAACCACTGGTCGTGGGAGACGTCGGGATCCGGGCCGTTGCGTACGCCGGTGTCCAACGCGTCGATGGCTGCAATCTCGTTTGAGGACAGTTCGAAGTTGAAAACGTCGAAGTTCTCATCGATGCGTGCCGGGTTGGTCGATTTCGGGATGGCTGAGCGGCCCTGCTGCAGGTGCCAGCGGAGCATGACCTGCGCCGGCGTCTTGCCGTGCGCTTCAGCTATCGCGGCGATGGCCGGGTCCTGCATGACGTTCTTCCGGTCCTCGGCGCCCCACCCGGGGTAGAAGGTGATGCCGCCGATCGGTGACCAGGCCTGGGTGATAATGCGGTGTTCGGCGTCGGCTGCCCGGACGTCCGGTTGGCTGAAGTACGGGTGCAGCTCCACCTGGTTCACGGCCGGGATCACGTCGCTTTCCGCGAGCAGTTGCTTGAGGTGGTGCGGCATGAAGTTGCTGACACCGATGGCCCGCACGCGCCCGTCGGCGAGCAGGGTCTCCAGCGCCTTGTACGCGGCGATGGTCTTCTCGAAGCGGCCCGGCATCGGCTGGTGCAGGATCAGCAGATCCAGGTAGTCCACTCCGAGCTTTCCGACCGCCTTCTCCCAGGCGTGCATTGTCTGCTCATAGCCGTAGTCACTGACCCATACCTTGGTCTCGATGAACACGTCCGACCGGTCCAGGCCGGAGCTGCGGATGCCTTCGCCGACCTCCCGCTCGTTACCGTACGCGGCGGCAGTGTCAATGTGTCGGTAGCCGGCTGCCAGGGCGGCCTCGACCGCAGCTGTTGTTTCTTCCGGTGGGCTTTGGAAGACGCCGAGCCCGAGGGCGGGCATGGTGACGCCGTTGTTGAGTGTGATTTTCATGAGGGCCCGAGGTGCCGAGCGGGTTGCGGTGGGACCAGGTGCCGGAAGCGTCGATGACCGCCGCAACGGTGTGGTCGCGGGTCTCGCCGTCGTGGTGTTCGACCCTGACGGTGAAGGGCGTGGTGTCGCGGTTCCGGACGTGGGTCTTGTCCAGGCCCAGCCGTGTCACGGCGACTACCCGGGCGCCGGTATGCAGCCGGGAGGCAACGACCGGGAGGGCGGCCAACGGCGTGAGGTAGTTGTCGATGAATTCCCCGCCGTACGGAAGCGCGGTGGGCAGGGGCGATTCCCAGCCGGCGCCTTCGAGCAGGCGGAGTGCGGCGGCGTCGATGTTGAACCGCCACGGTGAGAACAGCCGGATGTGACGCCAGTGCTCGATGGCCGCGCCCGCCGTCGGGCCTGCCTCGAAGACCAGAGGCTCCAGGCCCCGCTCGAGCAGGTGGGCCGCGGCGGCCAGGCCCACGGGGCCGGCGCCGATCACGGCAACGGGAAGGCTCTTTGTCGAATCCATGCTGTCCTCTTTCGCTGTAGCTGTAGCTGTAGCTGTAGCAGTTCAGTACGGGCCGGCCTGCCGGCGCCCATTGTTGGAAGAGCCCACAGGGAAAGACATCGCCTTGGTCGGGCGAATCCGTCACCGTGAAGGGACAAACCCGCCGAGAGACACCTGACGGGCGTAGAAAACTCTCAATGTCTTACTGCCTAGAAGATTCCCCGCCGGCCATCCTCAGGCGGAAGCCGGCTGGTGCGCGGTGTTGACTACCAATCCCCATAGATCCGGACCAGCGCGCGTTTCGCCGCGGTGTAAGACTCGGCCGAGCCGGTGAGGAGCGAACGCGCATTGGCAGCCTCCAGGAATGCCGTCGTCTCGAACACCAGTTGATTCACGTCGACGCCAAGAAGTTCTCCGGTGTCGGCTGCCGTCTGGATTTCCGAGGCCAGCAATAAGTGCCATTCAAGAACCACCTTCGCGACTGCTTCCCTCACCGGGCCGGATTTGGAATCCAACTCCGTGCTGGCGGCCGCGAAGAAACATCCGCCGACAAAGACCCGGCCGCGGCTGTAGGAAAGCCAAGCGTCAAGAAGGACGCGAAGTCTTTCCACACCGGGTTCGGCTTCGAGGGCGGGCGCTATGACTGCGGCGATGAAAACTTCTCGCGCCGCCTCGACCGTCGCGAGTTGAAGCTGCTCTTTCGAACCGAACAGTACAGCTACTCCGCTCTTACTAAGCGCTGCACGAGACGCCAGACCTCCGATCGAAAGTCCCCCGAGCCCTTCAACCGAGGCCATGTTCACCGCTTCCTCCATGACAATTTTTCTCGATTTCAGACCTCTGGCCGTTCTGCCATCCATATTGACCTCTCCTCCGTGCGCTTATTGACAATAATACTGTACGATCGTCCGTATAGTCGTCGACTCGCCTCATCGCCCGTCCAGGCTTGCCCCCATGGGTGGACCTGTCCGTGGCGGACAAAATGTCGGAACGTCAAAATTCGAGATTCTAAGGAAGACCCATGCAGACAACCCTGACGCATATCGGCACAGCAACGATGCTCATTGAATTTGCTGGTCTCACGTTCCTCACCGATCCGGTGTTCGACCCAGCTCCTACTGAGTATGTGTCGGGGCCGGTGGTCCTGCGGAGCACAACTGAGCCAGCCATACCCGCAAGCGATCTGCCGTCATTTGACGCCGTGCTGCTCAGTCACGACGAACATCCGGACAATCTCGACAATGCCGGCAGGAGGTTGCTGGAGGGGAAGCCCGTCATGACCACCGAAAGCGGTGCGGTACGGCTGGGCGGCCAAGCAGTTGGCATGGCGCCCTGGAGCAGTCACACGCTCGCTGTGGGAGAGGAATCCGTGATCATCACAGCGACGCCTGCGCATCATGGTCCGGCCGGTGACGTGGTTGGATTCATCCTCCGGGTCCCCGGGGAAGCGAAGGCCCTCTATATCTCCGGCGACACCACCTATGAAAGCGACCTTGACCAAATCGGCGAACTATTCTCGATCGGAGTAGCAGTGCTGCACCTCGGCGCGGCAAAGTTCGCCATACTCGGGGACCAGATGATCAGTATGGACAGCGCGAACGCAGCCAAGTTCACTGCCTCTCTCGCGGCCCACACGGTGGTGCCGATCCATTTTTCCTCGTGGGAACACTTCACAGAAACGGAAGACGAGATAACGGCTTCATTTGCCGGAGCCGGTCTGACTGACCGCCTGAAATGGCTCACCCCGGGTGTGCCACAGGTCCTTGAGGTCTAATTCCAAGAGGCGCACAGAACTGCCCTGATCGGCGGCTCGCCCTGATTCTGGCGGGGCTGGCGCCTAACCTGTACGTGTTCGCCGCCTGCCTGGTTTTGGCACCGCGCGGGCCGCGGTGCTGCGTCAGCCGGCATTCCTTCCGCTGGCGTACGTGTTCGTGCCAGTTTTCGAGATATAGACACACCGCAGGACCGGAATCTGCATGGAGCCTATTTGCGCCCGCAGTTCTGTGACCTGTATCGGAAGGGGGTCGTGATCCAAGTCTGGATTGAAATGCGGAAGGTCGCTGAGCCCACCGCAAGTGGTGGTTGCGAAAGGTGCCCCTACCAAATCGGCGACAGTCGCTATGACCGCCGCGTTGACCGAGCCGATCCTCACGCTTCCGCTGATCAGCAAGATCGGAGAAATCATGTCCCCCAGGCTACCGGTGCACACCAGAGTGACGCTTCGCCCGGTCGTCCGACAGTCATCCCGGCCGGCGGTGCCCGGTCAAGCCGTGTTCGTAGGCGAAGATAACGGCGTGCACGCGGTCGCGCAGCCCGAGTTTCATCAGGATGCGGCCCACGTGTGTTTTCACTGTTGATTCGGCCACGAACATTCGCTCCCCGATCTCTGTGTTGGTAAGTCCGCCGGCGATGGCCGAGAGGATTTCCCGTTCCCTCGGGGTCAGGGCCGCGACGGCTTCGTCGCCCCCGGAGGGCGGACCGGAGGGAAGCCTTTGGCTGAAGAGATCCAGCATCCGGCGGCTGACCCTGGAGGAGATGGCGGCGTCTCCTCCGGCGACGGCTCTGATGGACGCGAGCAGCTCAGCTGGTCCGACATCCTTGAGCAGAAAACCACTGGCACCGGCCCGGAGCGCCGCGAATGCATACTCGTCGAGATCGAACGTCGTGAGGACAACGACCCGTGAATCCGGGCACTCCTCGGCGATTAGCTCCGTCGCGGCGATGCCGTCCATGCCGGGCATGCGCACATCCATCAGCACCACGTCCGGTGCCAGGGTACGACACATGTCGATTCCCATCCGGCCGTCAGCGGCTTCGCCAACGACTTCCACCCCCTCATGGGCATCCAGCACCATGCGGAATCCCATTCGAACAAGGGTCTGGTCATCAATGAGCAGTACCCGGATCGGGCGAGTGGGCAGGATAGTTACCGTTTCCATGAGGCTCCCTCCTGCCGCG
Organism: Arthrobacter sp. UYCu723; assembly: GCF_054059215.1. Classification (NCBI taxonomy): domain Bacteria; kingdom Bacillati; phylum Actinomycetota; class Actinomycetes; order Micrococcales; family Micrococcaceae; genus Arthrobacter; species Arthrobacter sp. UYCu723. The sequence continues at coordinate 1,613,592 of NZ_JBSSBW010000001.1, read as the reverse complement.
GGAACCGTGCGGTCACGGACCATCCCCGGCCGGCCAGAGGACCTGCCTGCATCGTGCCGCCATACAGTGCGACGCGCTCACGCATTCCCACGACGCCACGCCCGGTATGGTCGGGCGGAACGCCCTCGTGTTGCCCGTCGTCGGTCACCGAGACCATGATCGCCTGCGCGCTGAACTGCGTTCGGACAGTCACCGCTGTTGCTTCCCTCGCGTACTTAAGCGCATTGGTGAGCCCTTCTTGGATGACCCGGTAGATGGCGAGCTGGATCCCGGGATCGGCCGGAGGAACACCAGCCGACTGCAGGACCACCGGAAGGCCCGTAGCACGAAAAAGCTCCACCAGCGCCTGGACGTCCCCCACTCCGGGCGCAGGCGCTACCGCGCCGGCTGACTCCCCGGTGTTGCCTTCGTTCAGAACTCCGAGCATCCGGCGCATGTCCGCCACCGCCGTGCGGCCCGTCTCGGCGACCTGGTGCATGGCCTGGACGGCGCGGGCAGGATCAGTGGGGGCGATCTCCGACGAACCATGGGCCAGGGAAATCATCACTGCCAACCCGTGCGAGACTATGTCGTGCATCTCCCGAGCGATCGCGTTGCGCTCAGCGGCAGCGGCAATGCTGGCCAGGTGCTCCCGTTCACGCATCAGCCGGTCGGCACGGTCCACGAGGGCGGCCACGTAGCCGCGGCGCGTGCGTACGTTCAGGCCGGCCAACGCCGCGATCACGAGTACGACTATTGCCTGGCCGGCTTGGCCAAGGTCCACCATCGACCCGGGTAGGAGGACCGCGGCGAGAAGGAGGAGTCCGCTGGTCCCCAGCAGGGCAAAGACGGCGTGCCGGGCTGACCTGTAAACGGCGACGGCGTACAGGGCCATGGCTGTCGCCACCGCTGCGAAGCTCCCCGGGGCCGAGAACGTGATGAGCATGATGCCGGCCGTGGCAGCCAACGAAGACATCGGAGCCCGCCGGCGGAAAAGCAGCGCCGTGCCGGAAACCACCACCGCGAGCAACTGGAGAACGGCCCCCGGGCCCTCGGTCTCGTGAACGATAGCCGTTGCCGCCAGTGCCGGCCCCGTGTACGAGGCGGCGACCAGAAGATCTGCAATGAGCGGACGGGAGCGCAGTCCGCCTCGCGGAAGCGGTTCGCCGGGCGAGACCGGCGCCGTGAAGTCCACTTCCGGCAACGCCGCCAGGCGCTCAGTGCCCGCTTTCCCGGTCATGCTCCGGACTCTACCCGTCGTGGAGTGCATAAGGGTCCTCCGGTCTTCAGTTATGTAGGTGGATGGTACCGCTGAAGCACAGGTGGCCCGTACCGCAGCCCCCTGTTGAAGATCAGTGGAGTGCAAGGATCAGGTAGAGGGATGCGAGGGCAGCTGTGGCGGGGGTCATGATGAGGCGCTCGGGTTTGCTGCGGGAGATACCGTTCATGAGGACGCCGAGTACGAAGTATGCCGTCAGCACCCACATGGTGATCGAAGTAAAGGATTCGCTGACCAATGCCGGGACAAGGCCGGCCTTGGCCAGCGCGGCATAGGCGAAGAGGGCATACACGCCGATGGATACCGCGCTCCCGATTCTGAGGTTGGCCGGGAGGACACGGTGTTGTCCGCCCCACGCCATCCTCCCGAGCGGAGCCCCGGCGATAAGCGCACCTTGGAAGATCGTCAGGGCGGCCAGAAGCGCGCAGGCGAGTATTGCGGAAAGCTGATCCAACGACATTACAAAACCATCCTCTTGCCCAGTGCCAGGCCATCAATACCCCCGCTTGTGAGGGTGTTCTTCTTCCCGGGCCTGTGGGGGCCGTCCGTGATGCGACGCCTCAGCTGAAGTTGTCGAACGCGCGTGGGCAACAGGTGCCTTGCGGGTGCTGCGACGATGATCATTATTTCCCCCTGAGTTCGCGGATGTTGTGCTTCCTCCAGTTGCTGCCCTCTCCGCACCGTGCCCTGCGGTCGTGGCTGTAGCGGGCATATTCCCGAAAGCGGAGAATCATGGCAACCGCCATCAGCGGGATCATTGTTGCATGGCTGAGAAACATCATCGTCCCGGCTGTCATAGTCCCCAGAAGGTAGGGACCCATCGTGAGGGCTGCAGGAAGAAGCATCGCTGCCGACATTTCTCCGATGGCCCGCCGGGTGTGACGCTGACGCCGCATGTATAGGACCATCGGAATGCTCATGTTGAGCGCCATGACGATGTTCGAGAGCACGGGCAGCCGGCCCCACGGATCGCCGACTCCGGCAAGGGCCGCCAAAACCTCGTAGAGGGGCGCCAGAACGAACATTCCCGCGTACATCAACCCGACCATCACAGCGAAATGCTTGGCAAAGTAGAAGTATCTGGGCCGGAACTTCGGGACGGCGTGATCGCCCCCGCCCAGGGAATCGGCTGAGCGCGGGCGGAATTCCGGCATGTACGGCGTCATGTCGTCTACCCCTCTGCCCGGCGGCGTACAAGCATTCGTATGATCGCCGGCAGGAGACCGGCGAGAATGGCGAGCAACAGACCGAGCGCGAGCAGGACAGGAACCCGGACCGAGGCCTCTCCGGCCGGAAGGTTCAGATGCGCGGCGGGATAGTCGATCATCTTGGCTGCCGACAGGGCGGTGGCACGGTCAGTATGCCGTGCCAGATAATCGAGGGCGCCGTCGAATCCGAGCACTCCATCGGCGCCAGCAAAGGCATCGACCGACACGTCGCGGGACGCGGCCCAGTCCCTCAACTGCGGGTCAATATCCTGGTCCGCAGCCGCGCCGGGGGCGATGAACCGGTCCACCGGAGGAGCCTGCCGCTCCGGGACCGTCAGGAGAACCAGGCCGTGTTTGGTGGTGACGGTGTCCGTGGCGCCGACCGCGACTGCCCGGGCCGCGAAGGACATGTTGTAGACCTCGAATGCGCTGGCGACGTCGATTTCTCCTACTCCGCTGAAGAGCCCGACGGCGATCGTCGGCCGGAGCCACGGGATGATGGCGTTGAGGCCGACGGGAATGTCCGGGGCGGCGAAGGACTGGACGGGTATCGATGCTGACGCGGCGACCGACCAGCCCGGATAGTTCATCAGCCGGCCGACTCGTTCGGCTTCCTCAGCCCCTGCCAAGTCCTCCATGACTTTCAACGCGCCTGGGATACCGGACGTCACGCCGGCTGTGGTGGTGATCATGCCGTCCTGGACGTATCGCAGACCTCCCGTCCATTGGACCTCGGGATGGTTCTGCTTCAGAGCACCCAGACGTGACCAATGGCTTGTCGCCGTGCGCCCGCTCAAGAGTCCGGTCTCGGCTAATACGCTCGATCCGTTGCAGACGGCCAGGATGCGGGCCCCGCGACCTGATTGTTCCATGATCCAGTCCCGCATCGAGGCTTCCTCCGGGCCCTCCGGGGCGCCGACGGCCGGGACGACGACGACGTCCGGCTGCCGTGCCCTGCCCGATCTGATGTTCTCGAACGTGTAGGTGGGCACTATCGCCGGGCCTCCGTCAATGGCGGCCGGGCCTGACTGCACCGCGATTGTGTAGACGGAGAAATTCGGGGAGCTGGCAAATACTTCGTAGGGAGCTAGAACGTCGCTCCCGACGGTGCCCGACGAGCCCAGGACCACGGCGACAACAATCGCGCCGGAAGAGGAGGGCAAATTCGCAGGGAGTTCTTTCCGGCCTTGGATGGGCGGTGCGACGTGGCTTTCTGCCTCCGCCACCTCTGCGCCGGCGAAGGCGAGTGCGACTACCGTGAGGAGGGATAACCCGACCGAGAGGGCGGCGTAAATAACGCGTTTTGAACGGGAAGCCATGGATGAGTCTCGATTCCGTGGAAGGTGTGGGGCCATCAACCTGTGTGGCTGGTTGCTCTTTCACGCTACGGATTGCCGCCCGCACATCCATCAGCCAGCGGGACATTCCGCAGCAGGTACAACCGGTACCCAGGTACTACACGATCGCCCACTAACCGGCACCCCTACGGCCATCGACCGCAGCCCTAATTCGCGGCTCTGCCGTGCCGTTCCGCCTTCGCGCGCGGCTGATCTTCGGCCGGCAGAGTGGGGGACCTGTTCGGCCGCTCACACTCTTCAACTCGGCGCCTTGCTGTTCACCCGAAAGGCCGCCAGTCTCGGAAAACAACAGTTTGATAAGACACTGGGCCAGGAGTTCCGGCCCGGGGCTTTGACAGTCTTCTGGTGTCATTTTCCGAAGACGTCTGCACGAAATGTCCAAAGTCGTCTGCACGGCCACTAACGGCCACTACAGGTCCGTAAGGGGAACCTGCGGGAATCCTGGCCGCTAAAGTCTACCGATGCGCTGTAGAGGTCGCGGATGTGAAAAGCAGACTTGAGGTTCAGCTGGCGCCGCGGCTGGCTTTCCTTGAGGCTGTCGATAAGAACGGATGCTCCGACCCACGTCGCTGTGGAGAGCCCGGGCAGAGCGACGAATCCAACTGACGCCGACTCCGCCCACTTCGTCCAAGCCGAGCAGCCAGACCTCGTCGCGGAAGGGATGGGCGCTAAGTGACCCCGCGTTTCCTGGGGACGCCGCCGGGCAGTTGGACCCTACCGCCGCCCGGGGGACAGGCCCATAATCGGGCGTATCAACCCGTGCAGAAAATGGAGGCGGTCGACGTGTCGGTCTATACGCTTGGAATCTGGCTGGTTCACCCCGGCCGCGAGAACGATTTCGTGCAGGCCTGGCGGGATCTGGCCAGGAAGACGAAGGAAGATTTCCCGCACGCGAAGGCAGTGCTGATGCACGACCATGACGTGCCCAATCGGTTCATCAGTACCGGACCGTGGGAATCGATTGAACAAATCGAGCAGTGGCGGGCCTCAGCGGTGTACAAGCAGGGCGTGGAGGCCATGCGTGAACTCCTGGAACACTTCGAGCCGCACACCCTGGACGAGGCCGCCAGCATCGGCTGGGATACGCCCTAGCCGGCTATCGGTTTGCGGGCTCCCCGTCTGCCAGCGCCCCGAGTACCGCGGGCAGGAGCACGCCGTTCCGTCCCCAGACCGGGTCGAAGACCTCGACGTACCAGGCGTCTGCCAGCACGAGCGCCAGGCTCTCATTGGCCTCCTCGGACCAGTCGCGGAGCTGATCGTCGCCGACAGGAACCTCGCTGCTGCCTAGCACCGTCACCACCTCGCCGCCCCGCAGGGTGACGGGAATGGACGCCTGGCTGGCTTCGCCGGGGGCGTGAGCCACGGTCACCAGATCAGTACGGCCGGACAGCTCCAGGAGTGCTGCCGCTGACTCCACACTGCAAAAGCCCGTCACATAGGCGCGTTGGGAATGCCCCTCGGTCAGCACTCCCGGCTGCGATTCCTTGGTGAACAGCCCGTTGCGGTTCAGCTCCGCGAGATCGAGGGCGATCGCCCGGGTTTCGTCGTCGATTCGCGGCGCAAAGGTTCCCGGCTGGTACTCGCTGTGGCCTTCCAGCCAGCGTGCGGTCAGCTCGCCGGCGGCCGGAATGGTCCCGGCCTGACGCCAGATCTCGCGGTCCGCGAGGAGCCGCCCGAAGGTGTCCCGTTCCGTGGTGAACCTGTCTTCCGCCATCGGATTTACGCTTCCCTTGCGGCAGACGGCACGGCTGAGGGTCCACCGGGACCGACGCCCGCCGGTGCGACGGTGGTCCCGATGTGCTGTTGAAGCAGCAGCGTTAGTCGCTCGCAGCTCAGGCGCAGCGCCTCAAGTTCACGCCGGCTGTACTCGTCGAGGCTGCGGTGGATCAGCTCGGCGAGTACCCCGGCATCATTGTCCACCTCGAACTCATGATCCAGCGTGACCTCGGAGGACCCCTCGGAACGGCGGATCGCCCAGCCGCCGCCGAGACGCAGCAGCGGAGATTCCAGCCCAAGCTGACGGAACTCGGCGCGGAGTTCCGCGGCATCAAAAATCCGATGGCAGTGGCTCGAGTTCAGGGAACCGTTGGACACCACCGAGGTCCGCAGCTCATGGTTCGAATCGTCGCCGCTGACCCGCTCGGAGTACACCGTGAGTCCCTCCAGATACGGCCAGTGCGAGGAGTCCCGCAGCATGCGGAAGATCAGCTCGCCTGGGGCATCGATGATGAGCCGGTGAGTTGTCCGGCGCGTTGTCTGCGGCAAGTCCACACCTCCTGTAATCAGCGGGCTTACTTAGCAGGCTAGGCCAGCAGCGCCCCGCCGCGCAGAAAATCTTCCCGCCGCGTCACGCTGGGCAATGTTGGGTAACACTGAGCCTCCCGGTTCATCTCCGCGGCCCCCTCATGAAGCACCGTGACCCCCGGTATCCCTTGGTTTCGCGGCACTTTGACCGGCTTCTGGCGGCGCCGGATAGTTGCTGGCACCAGCACGAATCCGAGACTTCCAAGGGGAGAACAATGTCCAGCACCACACTCACATCCGGCGTCAGCGCGGCGCTCGCCGCCACCACCACCCTGCTGGCCCTCACGGCCTGCTCCGATCCCGGCGCGTCCGCTGCCGCCGGCGCCAACCCGGCGGCGTCGTCCTCGTCGTCCGCCGCGGTCAAGCAGTTCAACCTCTCGCCCCAGCAGGACCGGGTGAAGGTCACCGTCAGCCCGGAAGCCGCCGCCCTGGTCCCGGACGCAATCAAGCAGGACGGCAAGCTGACCGTCGCGGCCAGCCCCTTCGCGGCCCCGCTGGCCGTGTACGCGACCGATAACAAGACGCCGGTGGGCAACGAGGTGGACATCGCCGTCGCGCTGGCCCAGTCGCTGGGGCTGGAAGCGGAGATCGTCCCGACCGCCTGGGCGGACTGGCCCCTCGGCGTCGACTCCGGCAAGTACGAGGCCGTGCTGTCCAACGTGACCGTGACGGAGGAGCGCAAGCTCAAGTTCGACTTCGCCAGCTACCGCGACGACAAGCTGGGCTTCTACGCCAAGGCCGACAGCTCCATCGGCAAGGTGGAGGCGGCCGAGGACGTGGCCGGCAAGCGCGTCATCGTGGGCTCGGGCACCAACCAGGAATCCATCCTGCTGCGCTGGGACGAGGAGAACAAGAAAAAGGGCCTGAAGCCGGTCGAGTTCCAGTATTACGACGACGACTCGGCCTCCCAGCTGGCCCTGCAGTCCGGCCGCGCCGACCTCACTTTCGGCCCCAACGCCACGGCAGCGTTCAAGGCCGCCACTGACGCCAAGACCAAGCTTGTGGGCCTGGTCGACGGCGGCTGGCCGCTGAAGGCCAGCATCGCCGCCACCACCAAGAAGGGCAACGGCTTTGCCGCCGCGGCTGCGGCCGGTCTGAACCACCTGATCGAGGACGGCAGCTACGCCAAGATCCTGGACCGCTGGGGGCTGAGCTCCGAGGCCGTCACGAAGTCCGAGCTGAACCCCGCGGGCCTGCCCAAGAAGTAGCCGCACCGAGGCACAAAGAATCCCCGCCGGAAGGTGTCCGGCGGGGATTCCTTGTGCCTGTGTGGTGATGAGCGGGCCGGGATCCTCTAGAGATACTGCTGCCAGAGCGTCAGCTGCAGCCGGATGGTGCCGGAGCTGCCGATGGTGCTGCTGTCCGTTCCGGTGTTTCCCACGGCCGTGCCGGATTCCGAATCGCTCATCGTCTAGGCCCGCGCCGCTGCGGCGTCAGAGGCGCCGGGACCGGTCACGACAACGTCGCCGCCGGGACGGACCGGGGTGGCCAGTCCGAGGTTTTCCCGCAGCGTGGTGCCGGCGTATTCCGTCGGGTAGATGCCGCGCTCCTGCAGGGCAGGAACCAGGTGGTTGACGATGTCATCCAGCCCGCTCGGGATGAGCCACGGCGAGATATTGAACCCGTCGACGGCGCCGGTGCGGGCGTACTCCACCAGCCGGTCCGCCACCTCCGTGTAGGAACCCGTGAAGGTGGAGTCCCCGCGGGTGGTCTTGGCGGAGACGAACTGGCGGATGGAGAGGCCCTTTTCCTTGGCCTCGGCACGCCACTGGTCCGCCAGCTGCCGGGCCTTCGCACCGTGGAAACCGCTGCCACGGGTTTCCGAGGTTTCCTCCACCACGGGATCGATGACCGGCAGCGGGCCGTCCGGGTCAAACTCCTGCAGCTCCCGCCCCCAGAACTGCTCCAGGTAGGCGACGGCCTGCTGCGGACCGATCTGCAGGCTCCGCACCCACTCCTTCTTCGCCAGGGCCTCCTGCGGGGTGGCGGCCAGGATGAACTCGCTCGCGGGCATGATTTTGACGTCGTTGGCGCCCCGGCCGGCCTTGAGCGTGCGTTCCACAATGTCGCGGCGGAACGCCAGGGCGTCATCGAGCTGGGGGTGGGCGGAGAAGATCACGTCGGCCTGGCGCGCGGCGAAGTCCCGGCCGTCCGGCGAATCGCCGGCCTGGAACAGGACCGGCCGGTACTGGGCGCTGCGCGGCAGCCGCGGCGTGACGTCCACGGTGTAATGCTTGCCGGCGTGCTGCACCCGGCGGACCGCACCGGGAACGGCCCAGCGGGCAGCGGCCGGGGAGGACGCGACGGCGCCGTCGTCCCAGGCATCCCAGATCCGCTTGGCGGTCTCCACGAAGGCTTCGGCGTGGACATAGCGGTCCGCGTGGTCGAGGTAGCCGCCGCGGCGGAAGTTCGCCCCGGTCCAGGCGTTATCCGTGGTGACGATGTTCCAGGCGGCGCGGCCGCCGGAGATCAGGTCCAGGGAGGAGAGCCGGTGGGCGAGGTCGGCGGGATCGTTGTAGGTGGTGTTCTGCGTGGCCACCAGCCCGATGTGCGAGGTCACGGCGGCGAGGGCCGCAAGCGCTGTCTGCGCGTCGGGCCGGCCGGCGACGTCAAGGGCGTGCGGCCGGCCGAGGTGTTCGCGCAGCCGCAGCCCCTCGCCGAGGAAAAACGCGGAGAACAAGCCGCGCTCGGCCGTCTGGGCGATGCGCCGGAAAGACTCGAAGTCCGTCTGGGAGCCCGACTCGGCCGTCTTCCAGATAGTTCCCGAGTTGACGCCCTGGAAGAAGACCCCGAGGCTGAGCTGCCCGGAAGGCCTGAACTCCGGGCCCGGATTTACAGTGTGGCTCATGGTTCTCTCCTTAGGATCGTGCGCTGGAAGCGGCGGATGCGGAAGCGGCGGCGTAGCGGCTGATGGGCCGGGCGAGTCCCAGCTGCTCCCGGAAGGTGGCGTCCCGATCCGCTGGCGCCAGGACTCTCCGTCGGCGCAGTTCGGGAAGGACCCGCCGGGACAGTTCTTCCAGCTCGGTGTCCAGCACGGCCGGATGGAGGCGGACCCCCTCGGCCACGGTCAGGACTTCGGCCAGAAGGTCGGTGAGCTCCGCGGCCGTCCCCACAAACCGCGCACGCGGGCTCTGCCACGGGGCATAGCTGTCCAGTTCGGCGAGCCGCCCGGCGGCGCTCTGCCCGCGGGAGTCCAGGGCGACGTCGAGTTCCGCGATCAGCGCCGGGGTGTGCGCCGCCGCGCCGAAAATGGCGCCGAGGGTTGCGCGTGTTTCTGCGAGTTCGGCAGCGAGCAGATCCGGCGTGGGGGCGGAGACCAGGAGTGCATCCACGGCGCCGGCGGCCAGTGCCTCGGGATTCAGCAGGCCGGCCGGCGCGAGCACGGGAAGCTGGCCCTGCAGCGGCCGCGGAATGATCGACGGGCCTTTGACGGAGTAGCTCCCGCCCTCGAAGTCAAAATAGTGAAGCTTGTCCACGTCCAGGTAGCGCCCGGTGGGGACGTCCCGGATCACCGCATCGTCCTCCCAGGAGTCCCAGAGCCGGCGGCTCACCTCGACCGAGTCACCGGCTTCCTGCGCCAGCCGCTCCTGCTGCACGGCGGTGCGTCCGACGGCTGCGGCGTCGGCGGCGCTGGCCGAGGCGCCCACGAGCCACCCGGCCCGCCCGCCCGAGACATAGTCCAGGCTGGCGAGCTGGGTGGAGACGTGGAAGGGCTCCGTGTAGACCGTGTCGAGTTCGGGGATCAGGGCGATGGAGCGCGTGATGGGTCCGGCGAAGGCCGCGCGCTGCAGGGCGTTGAGCCGTGCGGCGGCGTCCGCGCCGTCGTTGTCCGTGCCGTCGTTGTCCGTGCCGTCGCTGTCCGCCAGCGGGATGTCGCTGAACGTGGCGGCGTGGAATCCGGCGGTTTCGGCGGCCAGCACCACCGCGCGGAGCCGGTCCGGGGTCAGCACCGCGGCGGGAGCTGTCCGCACGGCCCGCCAGGCGGCGGGGTGGCTGCCGGCGGCGTCGAGTTCCAGCAGCAGGAGGCCGCGGCCCTGCCTGCCGAGTTCCGGGCTGGAGTTGAAGGGCTCCCGGGGTTCGGGTGCAGTGCTCATGAGGCGTCCTGACGTTCGAAAGGGATCTGTTCTCCGGCCGCGATGGCAACCGGCAGCCGGTTTTCCGCGGGCGGCAGCGGGCATGTGGCGAGGTCCGTGTAGGCGCAAGGCAGGTTGACGGCCCGGTTGAAGTCGAGCGTGACCGTGCCGTCCGCGACGGGGGCCGCAACGCTGAGCGCTCGGTTCGCCGCGTAGGTGGTCCTGCCCGAGGTCGCGTCGGTGAACAGCACGGACAACGTGCCCGGCGCGTGGCCGTTGAACGCCGTGAGGACCAGGTCCTGGCCGCCCAGCCGGAAGCGCAGCTCGCCGGGCGCCTCGTAGACGTGCTGGATTCCTTCGACCGCGGCACCCACGGTGGTGCTGCGCGGCTGCTCAAAGGGGACGAATATGCCAGAAACGGAATATTCAGGATTGGGTGCGTAGGCGGAGGTTCCCCGGTAGCCGGCCAGCAGACCGTTGCCCGGGTGCCGGGGACGGACGATGTACACGCCGCCGCGCTTGGCGAGCTCGATCACGGTGTCGCCCGAGACCAGGTCCAGGCCGCCGCGTTCCTCGATCGGTTCGAAGATCACGGTGGCGCCTGCACCGTCGGGGTTCAGTTCCTGCCCGTCGCGGAGGACGCGTTCGCCTGCCCCCAAGACCAGGCGGACGGCGTCGTCCTCGACGCTCCAGGTGCCGGGCGCACCGTCCAGGCGGGCCGGCTCGGCCCCGAGCCAGTGCAGGTGGTTGACGGCGAGGAACCCGTGCGGGGCCGCGCGCTGGCGTTCGTGGGCGGCGTGCCATGCGGCCCAGTCCGCGGCGAACGCTTCGGCACTCTCGGCGGGGGCGGCAGTTTCAGTGGGCGTAGGCATTCGAGCTCCTGTGGTTGGCGTGGTCGGTGGCGACTCGGGCTGCGGCGTCGGGTTCGGTGGCGTCTGCTATGCCGGCGGGGATGACCTCGAGCGCGAACCGCTCCAGGATGTCCAGCTGCTGCCCGAACGGCAGCGTGGTGGGCAGGGAAATGGACTGCAGGTCGTGGCCGTAGAGCTCGTGGTAGCTGAGGATCTTGTCGATCACCTGTTCCGGGCTGCCCACGAGGGCCGGACCTTCGGCGACGGCGTGGTCGATGTCCCGGTACGGCGAGTTGTTGCCGGGGACGTTGCGGCCGGCGGTGAGTGCCTCATAGACCGGGCCGAACTGGCGCTTGGCTTCCTGCGTGGTGTCCGCGATGAACACCCCTCCCGCGCCGGCGCCTGAGCCCAGGTACTGGTGCCGCGGGTCGTGGCCCTGGCGTTCGTATTCCTCGCGGTAATGGTCGATCAGCACCTTGTAGTTTTCGCGCGGCTGGATCGCATTGGCAGTGAACAGCGGATCGCCCCACTGCGCCGCCAGCGCCGCGGAGGTCAGGCTCGTGGCCGAACCGTGCCACACCCGCGGTGCGCCCGCGAACGGCCGCGGCGTCGTGGTGGTGGGCTCGGTCAGCGCCGGGCGGAACTTCCCGGACCACGTAACGTTCTCCTCGGTCCAGAGCCGCCGCAGCAGCCCGTACTTTTCCGCCAGCAGCTCCCACTGGTCCTCAAGGTCCAGTCCGAACAGCGGGTACTGCAGCACCTCGTTGCCCTTGCCGATCACGAGTTCCAGCCGGCCGCGGCTCAGCTGGTCGATCGTGGCGTAATCCTCCGCCACCCGCACCGGGTCCAGGACGGAGAGCACCGTCACCCCGCTCTGCAGCCGGATTCGACTTGTCACCGCGGCAATGGCGGCCAGCACGGTGGTGGGGGAGGAGGAGATGAACTCGCCGGCATGCCGTTCCCCGACCGAGAAGCTGTCGTAGCCCAGTTCCTCGGCGCGTTGCGCCGTTTCGAGCACCCGGTTGAGCCGGTCAGCGGTGGAAACGATCTCCCCGGTCACCGGGTTCTTCAGGTGCGGAATGATGTCCAGGACTTGGAATTTCACTGTGTTTCCCCTGCCAGGGGGGTCCCGAAGTTCGTCTCGGTGACAGTCGTGGATTCGGGCAGAGCTTCCTCGGCGAGCCCCCAGCGTTCCAGCACCTTGCCGTAGGAGCCGTCCTTGATCGCGGAGTTCAACGCGTCCGTGATGGCCGGGGCCAGGCCGTTGCCCTTGAGCGTGGTCGCGGCCACGAGGGTCTCAGAGGGCCAGCCGGCGTTGACCTTGCCTACCACCTTGAGGTCATCACGGGTGTTCTCCCGGTAGGTCACGGACGGGAAGGGGGCGATGTTCAGGTCGGTGCGGCCGGAGGACAGCGCCAGAATGGTGTCGGCGTCGGAGGAGTAATACTGCAGCACGGCGGGGGCCTTGCCCTTGGCTTCGAGTTCCTGGTTCCAGGCAATCAGGATCTTCTCCTGGTTGGTGCCGGAGCCCACGGAGATTTTTCGGCCGGAGATGTCGTCCGAGCCCTTGATGTCGTACGTGGAGCTCTTCTTGGCCTCGAAGCCCATGTAGGCGGCCCGGTAGCTGGAGAAGTCGAAGAGCTTCACCCGGGCGGCGTTGATGCCCACGTTGGAGAACACGGCCTCGAAGTCGCCGGACTGGGTCTTCAGCGGCCAGTTCTCCCAGGAGGTCACCTGGACGTCCAGTTCCAGGCCCAGTTTGTCTGCGACCAGCTGGGCGATGTCCAGCTCGACGCCGATCGGGGTCTTGTCGTCGCTGGCGTGGAAGGACAGCGGGATGGATCCGGCGGTGGTGGCCACGGTCAGTTTGCCGTCCTTGTTGATCAGCTCGGGGACCTTCGCGGCCAGGGCCGGGTCCTTCTCCGCCCGGAGGCGCTGCTGGTCCGGTGAGGTGTTGTAGACGACGCCGTTGCGGGCCGCCGTCGTTGCTGGCTGTGCGCCGACCGCCGCGGCGCCGGGATCGGAGCAGCCGCTGAGTGCCAGCGTGCCGGCCAGGGTGCCGAGGAGGACGACGGCGGGAAGCGCCGGGAGTCTGCGGAGACGGACCGTGGGGGTGCTGAGGGTTGCCATGGGTGTTCCTTAGATGTTGAAGGCGGGTTCGATCACCTTGGAGAAGAAGCTCCGGGTGCGTTCTTCCTGCGGGTTGGTGAAGATGTCTTTGGGGCTGCCCTGTTCGACGATCTGGCCCTGGTCCATGAAGATCACGGTGTCCGCGACGTCGCGGGCGAAGCCCATTTCGTGGGTGACGATGATCAGGGTGGTCCCGGACGTGGCGAGCTCTCGGATGACATCGAGGACCTCGTTGACCAGCTCCGGGTCCAGGGCGGACGTGGGTTCGTCGAAGAGCAGGATCTTGGGGTCCAGTGCCAGCGCGCGGGCGATCGCCACGCGCTGCTGCTGGCCGCCGGAGAGCTGGCGCGGGTAGGCGCCGGCGCGGTCCTTCAGGCCGACGCGGTCCAGGAGTTCCAGGCCGCGCTCGCGGGCTTCCGCCTTGGAGCGGCGCTGTTTTCCGGAACGCTGGGCGACGACGGGTGCCTCGGTGACGTTTTCCAGCGCGGTCAGGTGCGGGAAGAGGTTGAAGTTCTGGAACACCATGCCGATTTCGGTGCGTTGCTTCAGGATGTCCTTTTCCCGCAGCTCGTGAAGCCTGCTGCCACGGACCTCGTAGCCCACCAGCGTGCCGTCGATGGCGACGAAGCCGCCGTCGACCTTTTCCAGGTGGTTGATGGTCCGCAGCAGGGTGGACTTGCCGGAACCGGAGGGTCCGACGATCACGGCCACGCCGCCCGGTTCCACGGTCAACGTGATGCCCTTGAGGACCTCCACGGCGCCGAAGGACTTCCGGACCTTGGTGATTTCCACGAGGCCGCGGGTGGCCCCGGCGCCTTTGGTGGCATTGGTAGCCGGGACGGTGGGGGTTTCGGCGGCAACGGTGCTCATCGGGTTACCTTCGCTGAGTTGTCGGCAGACAGGGCGTGGGTGGACAGGAATTTGCGGGCCTTCTGCAGCGGGGTCAGCGGCAGGGTGCGGACCGCTCCGCGGGAGTAGTGCCGCTCGATGTAGTACTGGAAGACGCTCAGCACCGAGGTGATCACGACGTACCAGAGGGTCGCCACGAGCAGCAGCGGCAGGACCTGCTGGGTCCGGTTGTAGATGACCTGGACGGTGTAGAAGAGCTCGGAGTATGCCAGCACATAGACAATGGACGTGCCCTTGACCAGGCCGATGATCTCGTTGAAGGCCGTGGGCAGGATGGCGCGCATTGCCTGTGGCAGGACGATCCGGGTGGAGCGCCGCCAGGCCGGGATGCCGAGCGCCGCGGCGGCCTCCAGCTGGCCCTGGTCCACAGACAAGATGCCGCCGCGGATGATCTCGGCCGAGTAGGCCGCCTGGTTCAGGGTCAGGCCGAGGACCGCCGCCGCGAACTGGCTGATCAGCGTCGTGGTCTGCACCTCGAAGAACCGGACGTCCGTGAAGGGGATGCCCAGGCCGATCTTCTCGTACAGGTACCCGAGGTTGTACCAGAGCAGCATCTGCACCAGCAGCGGGGTGGAGCGAAAAATCCAGGAGAAAGTCCAGGACACGGACACCAGCAGCGGGGATGCGGACAGGCGCATGATGGCCAGGATGAAGCCCAGCACAAAGCCGAGGATCCCGGAGATGGCGGTCAGTTTGAGCGTCTCCAGCAGGCCGTCCACGATCGACTTCGCGGTGAACCACTGCGCCACGACGCCCCACTCCCAGCGCGGGTTGGTGGCAAGGGACCATGCGATGCCGGCGACGCCCAGGGCCACGACGGCGGTGCCCACCCAGCGCCAGGGGTGGCGGGCCGGGACCACCCGGTATTCGGCGTAGTCGGTGGCGGGGCGGCGGGGTCCCGGGTGGGATCCGCCGTTGCGGTCCTTGCCGCTGTTGGCGGGCGCCGCACCGGCAGGGGACTCTGTGACCACCGGCTCGGGTGCAGACTGCGTCACCGTGGCTGTTGTTGAACTCATGCGCCACCTCGCTTCCAGTTGCTTCGTTGGGGTTCGGTTGGCTGCAAATCTAGGGGTGCCTCGAAAGCCCGGCAAGGCGGCAAGTTGCATTGGTTCACGGGGCTACGCGCTGCGTCATGAGACGGTTTCTTGCGCCTTTTGACGCGCCGTTACGCGGGGTGAACCGCCGTGAACGGAGCCTCGCCCGCCGCCCGTTCCGGTGCCTAGCATGAGGGCCCTGAGCCACCCGGAATATGTGCCGCCCTGAATAGGAGTCCCCATGCCAGCGAGTCCGCCGTCCGTGGTCTTTGTCGGCGGCGGCCCGCGCACCGCCGGCATCCTGGAACGTCTGGCCGCCAACCGGCCGGAGCTCTTCAGCGGGAGCATGGACATCCACGTCGTGGAGCCGCACACCGCGGGCTCCGGGCGGATCTGGGGCTACCGGCAGCACCCGGGCCTGATGCTGAACTCGGCCGCGGCGGACGTCACCATGTTCACGGACGCCTCGGTGCAGTGCGAAGGACCAGCCGCGGAGGGACCTGCGCTGGCCGATTGGGCCGCCGGAGTGCTGGACGGCTCAGTTGCGGACGTCCCGGAGCTCCCGGCCGGCTTGCGGTGGCAGCTGAAGGAACTCTCCGGCACCACGTTCCCCACACGGCAGCTCCAGAGCGCCTATCTCGAGTGGTTCTTCCGGCGCGCCGTCGCCCAGCTTGCTCCCGGCGCTCCGGTCACCGTCCATCGGGACACCGCCGTCGGCCTCGAAGCTGTCACTGAGGACGACGCCGGCGGGTACCTTGTGCGGCTGGCCGGCGGCACGGCGCTGCGCGCCGACGTCGTGGTCACCGCACTGGGGCACACGGATTCGCTGCCCGATGCGGCATCCGCGGCCTGGGCGGACTTCGCCGCCCGGCACGGGGGCTTCCATGCGGCGCCCAGCTACACGAGCGACGTCGACTACTCGCCGATCCGTGCGGGACAGGACGTGATTGTCGCGGGCATGGGGCTCGCGTTCGTTGACCTGCTGGTCCTGCTGACGGAAGGCCGGGGCGGCCGCTTCGAGGACACCCCCGACGGCGGCCTGAGGTACCTCACGTCCGGAGCAGAGCCGCGGATCTGGGCCGGGTCCCGGCGGGGCGTGCCCTACCACTCGAAGATCTCCTCCACGCTGCGCGGCGAGCCCGCCGGGGCGCCGCGGTTCTTCACCGCCGGGGCAATCGATGCCCTCCTGGCGGACCACGGCGAACTGGATTTCCGCACCCAGCTCTGGCCGCTCATCGCCAAGGACGCCGGCTACGGCTACTATCGTGAGCTGTTCACCGGCTACCCGGAGCGGGCCAGCATCGGCTGGGACGAGTTTGCCGGGCGCTTCGCAGCCGTGGACTGGTACAGCCAGGAACGGCGCCGGCTGGTGGCCGAGTCCGTACCCGATCCGGAACTGCACCTGGACCTCGAACAGCTGGATCACCCCTTCGCCGGCCGGAGTTTCTCCGGACTGGACGAGGTCCAGGACGCCGTGACCGGCTACATCGAAAACGACCTGCGGCTGCGCACCGGGCCGGACCACTCCGAAACCCTCGCGCTTTTCACCGCCCTGCTCAAGGTGTACATGGACCTGGGCCGGCTGGTGCCGCCGGAGCGGCTGACCTCCCGCTCGCAGCAGGACGTCCATGGCTGGTGGCACGGCTTCTTCAGCTTTGTGGACTCCGGCCCGCCGCCGCGCCGGCTGCGCGAGATGCTGGCCCTGCACCGGGCGGGCGTCCTGCGGTTCCTCGGCCCGAGGCTGCAGGTCTCGGCGGAGGAGAAATCGGGCGCTTCGTGGCGCGCCAGGCCCGCTCCGGGGCTGGCGACACCGGCTCCGGCGTCACCGTGGCGGCCACCGCCTTCATCGAGGCGCGGCTGCCGGCACCGTCCGTGGACCGCTCGGCGAACCCGCTGTTGCGCCAGCTGCACCGCGCCGGGATCGGCGCCGGACAGCAGTTGCTCAGCGCGGACGGACTGCACTCCACCGGGCGGCTCCTCGTCTCGGAACACAACGAGCTGCTCAGCTCCGTGGGGGAGCGGCAGCCGAGGCTGTTCGGCGTGGGCCCGGGAACCTCCGGCTGGGGCGCCGGGGCATTTGCCCGCCCAGGCACCAACGCCGCACCCTTCCGTGAAAACGATGCCCTCGCCCGGCGTATCCTGACTATCCTCGCGGGGGACCAGGTGCGCCAGCAGGGGGCCACCGCCGGCAGAAAGGCCTGACCATGCACCACCCAACGATCCCGGCGGCATCGCCGCCGAGCACCCCAGCGTTGACGGCGCCGGAACTGAAAGCGCCGGAACTGACGGTGCTGAACCTGCCGATGAGTGATCCCCGCGTGCGGCCGCTCCTGGACGAACTGGCCACGGAATACGACACCCGGTACGGGAACCTCTTCGGCCGGGGAGCCGCCGCGGAGGAGCTCAACCGCTACCCGGCCGGGGAATTCGCGGCTCCCGGCGGGGCGCTGCTGATCGTCCAGGAAGGCGGTGAGTCCGTGGCCGGCGGCGCGTTCCGGCGTCGTGGTCCGCAGACGGCCGAATTCAAGCGGATCTGGACGCACTCCGCCCACCGGCGCCGCGGGCTGGCACGGTTCGTGCTTGGCGAACTCGAGGCGCTCGCGGCCCGGCGCGGCTACCGCAAGGTCTACCTGACCACCGGCCCCCGCCAACCCGAGGCCAAGCACCTCTACCTCAACACCGGCTATGAGCCGCAGTTCGACCTTTCCGCCGATCCGGAAACCGTCGGCCCGCTGGCCTTCACCAAGAATCTGCGGCGGCTTCGGGCTAGAGTTCAATCCGGAACAGCGTTTTCAGAACCGCCGCGTTGTCGCGGCGGCGAACTACCCGGGAGCAATCAGTGCGGCAAGGATCCACGCCCACCATCCGCGACGTCGCGGAGGCTGCAGGGGTGTCCCTGACCACCGTCTCCTACGTGCTCTCCGGCCGGCTCGGCGGGACCACCCGGATCAGCCAGCCCACCCAGGACCGCGTGCACTCCGCAGCCCGCGAACTCGGTTACGTTCCCAACCGGGCGGCCCGCGGGATGCGGCGCGGACGGACGGACGTCGTGGCCGTGGCCATCACGGATCTCGACGATTCCTGGGACCGGGCACTGGCCACCGCCGCGGCACGGATCCTGCCGCGGCACGGCTACCAGCCGGTCATCCTCCTCGGCGAAAGCTGGCGGCAGTTCATGCTCTCCGGCGGGGCCGACGGCGTCATCCTCGGCTCCGTGCCGGCGGACCGCAACCCCGGCGACCTCGCGACGCTGGCAGAACTCGACACGCGCGGCGTGGCCCAACTGGTCTTCTCGGACACCCTGCAGCCGGCGGGCTTCGATGTCCTGGCACCCGGTGCGGGATCGGCGTCGGGCGCGGAAGTCTGGGCGGAACACGCCGTGGCCCTGTTGCAGGACCGGCTGAACGGCCAGATCCCCGCAGACGGCCTGCGGGCCGACGTCGGGGATTGAACGGTGGCGGCAGCCGTGCTGCCGCACGACGACGGGCCGGCCGCATGGTTCCTGCCATGGTTGCGGGCACGGGCTTTGCAGTTGTGCTGTGCTCCCCGGCTTCGAAGACGGGCCTAGGCTGGTGGTCATGACTTTTGAGGCGGTATTGGAAGAATTGCGCCAGCTGGCCAGGGGTGCAACCCATGCCCACACCGGCCTGTGGGTCTCGGCCCAGCTGCGCCAGCGGATTTCGGCCGGCCAGCTACCCCCGGGCACAAAACTGTCCGAGGAAGCCCTGGGCGAGGCGCTCGGCGTCAGCCGCAATACCCTGCGCGAGGCTTTCACGGCCCTGCATGCCGAACACATCATCACCCGCATTCCGAACCGGGGCGTGTTCGTCGCCCAGCCCAACGCGGAGGACGTCCGCGAGATATACCGTGTGCGGCGCTTCCTCGAGCCGGCCGCCATCATGTGGCAGGCTCCGGCGTCCGTCGACGAGCTGCGCGACATTGTGGCTGCGGGCCAAATGGCCAGATCCCGCGGTGATATTCCCGGCATGGCAGCCGCCAACCAGGAATTCCACCGCGCCGTGGTGGCACGGGCAGCCAGCGAGCGGCTGAACGCACTCATGGCGCAGGTGCTGGCCGAGATGCGCCTGGTGTTCCACGCGATGGGGTCCGATCCCGCCTTCCATGAACCCTACCTGGCCGACAATTTGCGCCTGATCGAGCTTGTGGCCTCCGGGGACAACGCCGCCGCGGCGGAGTTCATGCGCCAGTACCTGGACCGTGCGGAGGCCCAATTGCTGGCGGCAATGGCCCCGTAGCTGTATGCCCGCGGCGCGGACCGGCGGGAGCGCGGTTAAATCCCGCGCGCCGTACGCCTTGTCAGATTGTTGAACAAAAGCTTATGCTGTTGGTCACAGTGACGGGCACCACTGTCCGTGGACAGTTGATCCGCGACAGGCCGTTGGCCGTGCCTCACCAACTACAATCGACCGCTGACCGGCCCTGGCCCATGCGGGAACGGATAAATATGCTCGTACTCATCGGGGTCTTGCTGGTGATCGTTGGCTTCGCCATCCGCCTGAACCCACTGATCGTTGTCACAGTCTCCGGCATCGTCACAGCCCTCCTCGGCGGTCTGTCGCCACTCGAAATCCTCAATGCGTTCGGCTCCGGCTTTGCCAGCAGCCGTTCCGTGACAGTCTTTGTCGTGGTGCTGCCGGTGATCGGCATCATCGAGCGTTACGGCCTGCAGGAGCAGGCCAAAGCGCTGATCTCCAAGCTAGCCAAGCTGACGGCCGGCCGGGTGCTGCTCGGATACCTGCTCGTCCGCCAAGGTACGGCGGCGCTGGGTCTGAACAGCATCGGCGGCCATGCCCAGACAGTGCGTCCGCTCGTCTTCCCGATGGCGGAAGGCGCCGCTCTCCGCCGCTACGGCAAGGTCTCAGAGAAGGTCAAGGAAAAGATCAAGGGACACTCCGCCGCCGCGGACAACGTGGGCGTGTTCTTCGGCGAGGACATCTTTGTCGCCGTCGGTTCCATCCTGTTGATCACCACGTTTGTCGACACCACCTATGGCCTTCACCTGGAGCCGCTGGAGCTCGCCGTGTGGGCCATCCCCACCGCAATCATCGCCTTTCTGATCCACGGCTTCCGCCTGCTGCGCCTCGACCGGCAGCTGGACAAGGATGCCCGCCCAGTAGAAGAAGAGAAGACCCTGCAGACCGTCACCGCCGGAGGAAACGCATGATCAAGGTTGAAGCCGTCTACTGGCTGATAGGCCTGCTTTTTGTCGCCTGGGCATTCCTGATCGCCCGGGACACGAGCCACCCCAAACGCTGGGGCAGCTCCACCTTCTGGGGCCTGCTGGGCCTGTGTTTCTTCTATGGCACCTGGGTCCAGGCCGGCACGGCGCCGCCGTGGGTCCTCGGCATCGCCGTGCTGGTTCTGGTCGCACTGGCAAGCACCGGTCTGCTGGGTGACGGCAGAGCCAAGACCACCAGCGTGGACAGCCGCACCGAGGCCGCTGCCAAGTTCGGCAACAAGCTGTTCATTCCGGCCTTGACCCTGCCCGTGGTCACCGTCATCATCGTGCTGCTGGCTCCGGTGTTGAACATCGGCGGCCAGCCCTTGTTCGATCCAAGCAACACCACGCTCGTGGCGCTGGCCTTGGGCGCCGTGGTGGCCGCGGTCGTCGCGGTGGTGCTCCTGCGCCCCCAGCAGAAGCTGGCCCCGGTATTCGAGGGGCGCCGCATTCTTGAATCGATTGGCTGGGCCGCGCTGCTGCCTCAGATGCTTTCCACCCTCGGCATCCTGTTCACCAAGGCCGGCGTGGGGACGGCCGTCGGCACTCTGGCCAAGGGCATGCTGCCCGAAGGCTCGCTGCTCGCCGCGGTCCTTGTCTATTCCGTGGGAATGTTCCTCTTCACGGTGCTGATGGGCAACGCCTTTGCCGCGTTCCCCATCATGACTGCGGCCATCGGCTGGCCGGTTTTGGTCCAGACCTTCCATGGCACCCCGGCGATCATCTTCGCGATCGGGATGCTCGCCGGTTTCTGCGGCACGCTCTGCACGCCGATGGCGGCCAACTTCAACCTGGTCCCGTCGGCGCTGCTGGAAATGAAAAACAAATACGGCGTGATCAAGGCACAGATCCCGACCGCCATCCCGTTGCTGGGCGCCAACATCGGGCTGATGTACTTCCTGGGCTTCAACTAGCCTGCAACCGAAACGCAAGGAGAACGCATGAATGCCACCACCGTCCACGCTTCCGTCGAGATGGACACACTCGCCAGGCAATACGCGGATATTGTCCTGGAGAACCTGTCCAGGCCATACCCCTACGCCTCGCACCATGTGGAAAAGTCTTTGGCGGACCGCCCCAGCCCGCAGGAATTGCACCCGGCGTTCCACACGTCCTTCGATTGGCATTCCTGCGTGCACATGACCTGGCTGGGCGTGAGCCTGCTCGAGCACGGTCTCGACGCCGGGCGGGACGCGGCACTGCGGACCGCGCTGGAGGCCAACCTCACGGCGGAAAACCTGGCGGTGGAGGGCGCCTACCTGTTGGCCAACCCCAGCTGGGAGCGCCCGTACGGCTGGGCCTGGCTGGTGCGCCTGGCCGCCACTGCCGCCAGCTCCGAGGATGAGCAGGTCCTCCGCTGGGGAGCCGCCCTGGACTCGCTGGTGGACATCGTGGCATCCCTCGTGGCCGGCTGGATAGCCAAAGCCGAGTTCCCGGTACGGCACGGACTGCACACGAACGCGGCCTTCGGACTGGGCATGATGTTGGATTCCTTCCGCCTGCTGGGCCGCGACGACGCCGCAGCAGTATGCGAACAGACTTCCCTGCGCTGGTTCAGGAACGACGCCGGCTGGCCGGGGGAGTGGGAACTGAGCGGCCAGGATTTCCTGTCCGCAGGCCTCAGCGAGGCTGACCTCATGGCGCGGGTGCTGGAGGCCGACGACTTTTCCCGCTGGTTTGACGCATTCCTGCCCGGCCTGTCCGTGGATGCCCGCATCCTGGCCAAGGCCACCGTGACGGATGAGTCCGACGGCTACCTGGCCCACCTCAACGGACTGAATCTCACGCGTGCCGGCCAGATCATCCGCATCCGGAAAGCCCTGGCGGCAGGCGGCGCCACCAGTGCCGTGGATGTCCTGGACGAGGCGCTGGAGCCGCTGCTCTCGGCCGGCCTGAGTTCGGTCGTCACGGAGGAGTTCATGTCCAGCCACTGGCTTGCCAGCTTCGCCTGGGACGCGCTGGTCTCCGCGCGGTAGTCAGATCGGTCCAGCGCCGAACCCTAAGCGTCCTCCAGCGGGCGCCGCGCCAGCCAGGCCGCGACGATCGCGCCGGAGATGTTGTGCCACAACGAGAACACTGCTGACGGCAGCGCGGTCAGCGGGCTGAAGTGCGCGGTGGCCAGGGTCGCGGCCAGGCCCGAGTTCTGCATGCCGACCTCGAAGGCCAGCGCCCGGCGGGCCTTGTCATCCAGGCGCCCCAGCTTGCCGGCGAGGTAACCCAGGCCCAGGCCGAAGCCGTTGTGCAGCACTACGGCGAGGAACACGATCCCGCCGGCGGCGACGATCTTGCTGGCGCTCCCGGCGACCACGATCGCCACGATCAGTGAAATCACGACGGCGGAGGCCCAGGGAAGGGCCGGCAGCAGCCTGGCGACGAGCTGCTTGAGGAACAGGCGGGCCAGCAGACCGGCGATCACCGGCAGGAGGACGGTCTTGACGATGTCCAGCACCATGGCGCCGGCGTCGATCTGCAGGTAGGACCCGGCCAGGAACAGCACCAGGAGCGGCGTCACGATCGGGGCAATCAGGGTGGACACGGAAGCGACGGCGACCGAGAGGGCGACGTCGCCCTTGGCCAGGAACGCCATCACATTGGAGGCCGTGCCGGAGGGGGCGCAGCCGACCAGGATCAGGCCCACAGCCAGTTCCGGCTGCAGGTTCAGGGCGACGGCGATCAGCCAGCCGGCGCCGGGCATGATGACGTAGTGCGCCACGATGCCCAGGACCACGGCCCAGGGGCGCTTGGCGACCGAGGCGAAGTCGGGCGGCGTCAGGGTCAGGCCCATGCAGAACATGATGATGCCGAGCAGGTACGGCACGCTGGGGCCGAGGGGCTTGAAGGCCCCCGGCAGCAGGTATCCGGCGACGCCGGCGGCGACGACCAGCAGCGGGAAGACGGTGACCGCGATGCGGGCGATCTTGGCCTCGGCGGCGAGAGCGGGATTGACCGGGACCGCGCCAGCGCTGGTCTCCGGGGCGGACTGGGGGGATTTGGTTGCCTCAAGCATCCAAGCATGGTGACACCGCGGCCGCGCCGGAGCCAGTTCATGACCGGCCGGCGGAGGAATATGTCAGATTTTTTGGACGAGCTGCCACGTCCAGCGGGGGGAGGCCCGAAGGCCGGGCGGGCGGAAGCAGTCGGCACGAAGTGCGGCACGCTGCCCCGACGGCGGGGTCCCTGCGGCCCTTGACCTCGTTTGAGACGATGGCTTCTATGATGGCCGACGACTTCTCCCCGCTTGACCCCGAATCCGGCTCGCAGCATGGCGGCGTGCAGTCCGTGGACCGCGCTATCACGGTCCTGGAAATCCTGGCGCGCACCGGCGATGCAGGCGTCAGCGAGATCGCGGAGGAAATGGGGGTCCACAAGTCCACGGCGTCCCGGCTGCTCAGCGCCCTGGACGCCCGGGGCATGGTGCAGCAGAACAATGATCGCGGAAAATACCAGCTGGGTTTCAACATCCTGCGGCTGGCCAGCGCCATCCCCGCCCGGCTGAGCGTGGTCAAGGAAGCCAGGCCGGAGCTGGAGGATCTCGTGGAAAAGTTCGGCGAAACCGTGAACCTTGCGGTGCTGCGCTCCCACTACGCGGTGAACGTGGACCAGGCCATGGGCCCGTCCACCCTTGCCACCCAGGACTGGATCGGCGGACTGACTCCGCTGCATGCCACCTCCAGCGGGAAGGTGCTGCTTGCCGCCCTGGCCGCCGAGGCGCGCAACCGCGTCCTGGCCGAAGCCGGACTGGAACCCTATACCCAACGGACCATCACCTCCCGGGACGAACTGGAAAGGCAGCTTGCCGGCATCGCGGACGCGGGTTACGCCACGGTGTATGAGGAACTGGAACCGGGCCTGAACGCCGTCGCCGTCCCGGTGCGGAACCACCGCGGTGCAGTGGTTGGTTCGGTGAGCATTTCCGGGCCGGCGTTCCGTTTCGATCCGGAGCGGATACCCGGCCTGATTGATGAGCTCAAGCAGGCCGGGCATTCCATCAGCGCGAAGATGGGCTACATCGACGCTTAGGCCGTTCCGGCGCCGCCGATTTTTTCCGTCACCCACCGGTGGAAAGCTTGGATGTGGTGCTCGCTGGGCACCAGCACCCCGCCCTTGGCGTAGATCTTCGATCCCATGGCCGGCTGGCAACGTTCGCAGGCATCAAAGTCCTGCTCATTGACACGGTGGAACAGTTCAACCGAGGCACTGATGTCCTTGCCGCTGTCCACCACGCTGGGCAGGTACAGCCAGTCGCATTCAACAATGGTCCGGTCCGCCGCCATCGGGAACATCCGGTGGATGATCACGTGGTCCGGCACGAGGTTCACGAAAACCGTGGGCTTGATGGTGACGGCGTAGTAGCGGCGGTCCTGATCGTCGCCCACCCCCGGGATCCGGTCCAGTCCCTCGGAGCCGTCAATGGTGAAGCCCTTGACGTCGTCTCCGAATTCGGCGCCGTGGCCCACGAAGTACTGCGCGGCCAGGCCGTCCGCGAACTCCGGCAGCACCTCCGTCAGCTCGGGGTGGATGGTGGCGCAGTGGTAGCACTCCATGAAGTTTTCGATGATGAGTTTCCAGTTGGCCTTGACGTCATACTTGATGCGCCGGCCCAGGCTCAGGTTGGCGATGTCGTAGTCATCCACCGCGCGCAGGTCGCCGAGCCGTTCCGCGATGGCGCCCATAACGTCCGTTTCAAAGGACGGCGGCTCATCAGCCAGGCACACCCAGACATACCCGAGGTATTCACGGACATGAACCTTCACCAGCCCGTATTCGTTCCGGTCGATGTCGGGCATTTTCGTCAGGTTGGGAGCCGCGATCAGCTTTCCCTCGAGGTCGTAGGTCCAGGCGTGGTACGGGCACTGGAAGGAGCGGTTGGCCTCGCCGGATTCCTCCATGCAGAGCTTGACGCCGCGGTGCCGGCAGATGTTGTAGAACGCCCGGACCTCGCCCTTTCTGGTGCGGTTGATGAGCACGCTCTCACGGCCCACCTGCACGGTCCTGAAGGATCCGGGCTTTTCGAGGTCGGCGGTACGCACGGCGCAGAACCACATCTGTTCAAAGATGCGCTCCTGTTCCGCGCGGAAGATTTCCTCGCTGACGTAGGTGTGGCCCGGCAGGGTGGGGATGAGACTCGGCGAGGCTACTTCGGTGGTCATTAATGCTCCTCTGCGGTGACGGACGTCGGGGTGGTCATTCGGGTAATCACGCAAGTGGTGTGTCAGTTTTTCAAGCGGGTGCCAGGCAGGCTGCGGCGTTGAGCCGGCGGCGCCACCGGGTGAAGAGCCGCGGCTGGTTGGCGCCCAGCACAGCCACGGGATCAGCGCCGCGGTAGTAAACAGCCAGGAAGCTGTGTTCCGCGGGATCGCCGGCCTCGATGGCCACGCGGTCCGCGTCCCGGGCGTGCCCGGCGAACTGAAGCTTGACGTTGTATTGGTCGGACCAGAAATACGGCAGGCTCACGGGGCGTTGCGGGGTCTCCGGGTCGAGGACGGCAGCCACGGCCAGCGCGGGCCGCTCGGCGGCGGCACTCCAATGTTCCACGCGGTGATGCCGGGCAGACCGCCCGTCCCACCATGCGGCGCAGTCACCCACGGCGACCACTCCCGGTACGCCGGTCCGGCCCATCCCGTCGCACAGGACGCCGTCGCCGAGCTGCAGGCCCGAGCCTGCCAGCCAGCCGGTGTTGGGTGCGGCTCCGATTGCCACCAGCACGACGTCGGCGGGCAGGTAGCGCCCGTCGGCAAGCCGCACTCCGGTGACGTTTCCCTCACCGCTGTAGTAGGAGTCAATGCTCGCGTCACACACCAGCTCCACCCCGTTAAGGCCATGGAGCCTGGCCATGACCGCACCCATTTCGGCTCCGAGGGGGCCGGCCAAGGGGACCGAGGAGGAGCAGATCACTGTGACCTCCATTCCGAGAGCGCGCGCGGTGGAGGCCACCTCCGCGCCGATGAACCCGGCCCCCACGATCACCAGATGGCCACCGGGCAACAGCTGGGGAGCCAGGTCCTGCGCATCCTGCAGGGTCCGGAGCGTGAAGACATTGTCCAGTCCGGCGAGTTCGGGCAGGGTCCGGGCGCGGGCCCCGGTGGCGATCACGACGCCGTCGGCCGGGACGGCCCGGCCGTCACTGAGGAAGACGGTCCGGGACTCCGCATCCAGCCGCACGGCCTTGGCGCTGAGGATCCATTCGGCCTGCAACGGTTCGGCGTCGGGCCCTATCCCGGGGGCTTCCAGGAACAGGTGATCGCCGTGGAGTTTGCCTGCCAGGAAATCCTTGGACAGCGGCGGCCTGTCATAGGGCCGATGTGGCTCTTCACCGATGATGACGAGCCTCCCGTTGAAGCCCTGCGCCCGGGCTGCCCGGGCGGCGGATATTCCGGCGAGCGATGCCCCCACGATTGCCAAAGTCCTCATGGCTGCCTTCCCGTTAAATTAATTGCAACCAATTGCGTATAGCGCAACAACAGTCTTCTGGTAGACAGCGTGACTTACGCCACTCGCCAGTGTCAATAGCCCCGGGCTGTTAAGCCCGGACCCTTGACAAGGCCGAGTGGCATAGATCACTCTGTTGCGTATTGTGATTGCCGTTGACGATGGCACAACCCTCCAGGGGGCCAGGCCCGTCACCAGTGAAAAAAGAGGTTCATTCAATGCACAACGTATGCCCACTCAGCGCACTGGCTCCCGGAGAGGCACTCCGGCTCGACACATCCCCGCCCATCGCCGTTTTTCACACCGAAGACGGCGAACTCTTTGCACTCGACGACACGTGCACCCATCAGGACGCCTCACTGGCAGACGGCTGGGTGGAAGGGTGCGAGGTCGAATGCCCACTGCACGCCTCCAGATTCAACCTGCGGACCGGGGCCGTGGACGCCCCGCCGGCAAAACTCCCCGTCCGCGTCCACACAGTGACGGTGGTGGACGGCCAGATCATGGTCCAGGAGTCCGAAGACGCTCCCAACCTTCCTCCCGGCCTCACGGTTGACGGACACGCCTAAGGCCTTCGCAGCACTAAACCAAACTCCAATCCAGGCAAAGAGGGGAAGACCTTGACGCTACAACTGAGCAATGAGCTCCAGGAGTTCGCAGCCCCGCCGGCACACATCCCGGCGGCGCAGACCACGGCAGCACCCGGGCGGCAGGCGACGCCGTTCGTCCTGACAGTGGCCTGTCCCGAGCGCCGCGGAATTGTCCACGCCGTCTCCAGCTTCCTGGCTGTGCGGGGCTTCGACATCGCGGAGCACCAGCAATTTGACGACCATGTGAGCAACACGCTGTTCCTGCGCACCGCCTTCACGGGAACTCTCTCAGCCATCCCCGCCCCCGGCCCGTCGGGCTTCGCCGGCTCGCCCGATCCCTCTTCCGGCAGCATCGGGAACGAAACCAACAGCACCGCAGCTTCCCTCGCCGCTGACTTCGCCGCGGTCGCCGACGAATTCGGGATGACATTCCGCTTCCATGACGACCGGCCGCAGCGGGTACTGGTCATGGTCTCAAAATTCGGCCACTGCCTCAACGACCTGATTTTCCGCTGGAAGGCCGGGAGCCTCGGCGCGGACCTCGTCGCCGTCGTATCCAATCATGAGGACCTGCGCGCCATGGCGGAAGCAGCAGGCCTGCCGTTCATCCATGTCCCCGTTACGGCGGCCACCAAGCCGGAGGCCGAAGCCACGTTGCTCAGCCTCGTGGACGAGTACCAGGCAGACCTCGTCGTACTGGCCCGCTACATGCAGATCCTCACCGACGAACTGTCCGGGTCACTCCTCGGCCGGGCCATCAACATCCACCACTCCTTCCTCCCGGGGTTCAAGGGCGCCAAGCCCTACCACCAGGCCTACGACCGGGGGGTCAAGCTGGTGGGCGCCACCGCGCACTACGTCACCGTCGAGCTCGACGAAGGCCCCATCATCGAGCAGGAAGTCTTCCGCGTGGACCACAGCGCGGATCCGGATTCCCTGGTCACCACCGGCCGGGACGCCGAGGCCATCGCGCTCTCGCGGGCAGTGAAGTGGCACTGCCAGCACCGGGTGCTCCTGAACGGTTCCCGGACCGTCGTCTTCCGCTAGATCCCCGCCACAGCCGCGAGCCCTTAGCGGGTGCGCCGACCTGCAGCATGCCGTATGTCAAGAACAGGAGCTTCCGTATGAGGGCTACACCCCGCGTCGTGATCATCGGTGCCGGCAT
Source organism: Arthrobacter sp. UYCu723 (assembly GCF_054059215.1). Classification (NCBI taxonomy): domain Bacteria; kingdom Bacillati; phylum Actinomycetota; class Actinomycetes; order Micrococcales; family Micrococcaceae; genus Arthrobacter; species Arthrobacter sp. UYCu723. The sequence goes on along the minus strand of NZ_JBSSBW010000001.1, from coordinate 1,585,044 downwards.
TGTCGGTGCAAACCTGGCGGACGAACTGTCCACCCGTGGTTGGACCGATGTGACAGTGGTCGAACAGGGTCCGCTGAACCTGGCCGGCGGCTCCACGTCGCACGCGCCCGGCCTGGTGTTCCAGACCAACCCGTCCAAGACGATGGCCGAGTTCGCCACCTACACGGTCAACAAGCTCCTGTCCCTCAGCGATGAAGGCGTCTCCTGCTTCAACCAGGTGGGCGGGCTGGAGATCGCCACCACCCCGGCACGGCTGCAAGACCTCAAGCGCAAACTGGGCTACGCCACCTCCTGGGGGATCGAAGGCCGCCTCATCGATCCCGACGAGTGTTCCAAGCACTATCCGCTGCTGGACCAGGGCATGGTGCTCGGCGGACTGTATGTTCCCTCCGACGGCCTGGCCTCGGCAGCCCGCGCAGTCCAGCTGCTCATCCGCAAGGCCACGGCCGCGGGCGTAACGTTCCTCGGGTCGACGGCCGTCACCGGCGTCGAGCAGTCCGGCGGACGGGTCACCGGGGTCCAGACGCCCGACGGCGTGATCCCGGCGGACATCGTGGTGTCCTGTGCCGGGTTCTGGGGGCCGAAGATCGGTGCCATGGCAGGAATGGCCGTGCCGCTCCTGCCCCTCGCCCACCAATACGTGAAGACCACCGCGGTGCCCGAACTCAGGGGCACCAACCTGGGCACCAACCCCCTGGACCCGGCCAATGGAGCCAGGATGCCCATCCTCCGGCACCAGGACAAGGACCTGTACTTCCGTGAGCACGGCGACAGGGTGGGCATCGGCTCCTATGCCCACCGGCCCATGCCCGTGGCGCTGGACACGCTCCCGGAAGTCACCGCCGGGCAGATGTCCGAGCACCGCATGCCGTCGCGGCTGGAGTTCACCGAAGCAGACTTCCTGCCCTGCTGGGAGGACAGCAAGCAGCTGCTCCCGGCCCTGCGCGGGGCGGAAATCGCCGACGGCTTCAACGGCATCTTCTCCTTCACCCCCGACGGCGGCCCGCTGATCGGCGAGTCCCCCGACGTCGAGGGCTTCTACGTCGCCGAAGCCGTCTGGGTGACCCACTCGGCAGGCGTGGCGAAGGCCGTGGCGGAGCTGCTGATCGAGGGCCAGTCCCGGACGCCGCTGCACGAATGCGAGGTTTCCCGCTTCGAGAAGGTGCAGACCTCCGAGAGCTACGTCAGCGAAACATCGCAGCAGAACTTCGTGGAAATCTACGACATCCTGCACCCGCTGCAGCCGCGGCAATCCCCGAGGGAGCTGCGGGTCAGCCCGTTCAACTGCCGGCAGCGGGAACTTGGCGCTTACTTTCTGGAGGCCGGCGGCTGGGAGCGTCCGCACTGGTTCGAAGCCAACCGCGCGCTCCTCGCCGAACTGCCGGACGAATGGCGGGCCCCGGAACGCGAGCCCTGGGCCAACATGTTCCACTCGCCCATTTCCGCAGCGGAAGCGTGGAAGACGCGCACCGGCGTCGCGCTCTATGACATGACGGCGCTGAAGCGGCTGGAGGTTTCGGGCCCCGGCGCGCTGGCACTGCTTCAGCGCCTGAGCGCGGGCCAGATCGACAAGAAACCCGGGGCAGTCACCTACTGCCTGCTGCTCGCGGGCGACGGCGGGGTACGCAGCGACATCACCATTGCGCGGCTGGATGAAACCACCTTCCAGGTGGGCGCCAACGGCAACATCGATGTCGGCTACCTCACCCGGGAGGCCCGGACGCAGACGTCCCAGGATGTCAGCCAGTGGGTCCAGGTCCGCGATATCACCGGCGCCACCTGCTGCATCGGGCTCTGGGGCCCGCTGGCCCGGGAGGTCATCGCGAAGGTCAGCACCGACGATTTCAGCAACGACGGCCTGAAGTACTTCCGCACCAAGCAGGTCCGGATCGGCGGCATCCCCGTCACCGCCATGCGGCTGTCCTACGTGGGCGAACTCGGCTGGGAGCTCTACACGTCCGCCGACTACGGGCTCAAGCTCTGGGACCTCCTGTTCGCCGCGGGCCAGGAGCAGGGCATCATTGCCGCCGGCCGCGGGGCCTTCAACAGCCTGCGCCTGGAAAAGGGCTACCGGCTCTGGGGCACCGACATGACCCCCGAGCACGAGCCGTACCAGGCCGGGCTTGGCTTCTCGATCGGCAAGAACAAGGAGCACTTCGTGGGCTCCGCGGCCCTCGCCGCCCGCCGCGGGCAGCCGGCCACCAAGCAGCTGCGCTGCCTGACAGTCGACGACGGCACCTCGGTGGTGCTGGGTAAGGAACCCGTGTACTTCAACGGCGAACCCGCCGGCTACGTCACCAGCGCCGCCTACGGCTACACCGTGGGCAAGCCGATCGCCTATGCCTGGCTGCCGGCCCACACCGCCGAGGGCGACACCGTCGAAATCGAATACTTCGGGACCCGTATCGCGGCCACCGTGACTGCAGAACCCCTGGTTGATCCGGGGATGGAGCGCCTGCGCGGCTGAACCGATTCCATCCAGGCTCTTCAACGAATCCCGAGACCACGCCCAAGGAGATGTACACCATGACCAACGAGAGCTACGACTACGTGATTGTCGGCGGGGGAAGCGCCGGATCCGTGCTGGCCGACAGGCTCAGCGCCGACGGGACGCACACCGTGCTGGTGCTGGAAGCGGGCCGGAGCGACTACCCCTGGGACCTGTTCATCCAGATGCCCGCGGCCCTGACGTTCCCCAGCGGCAACAGGTTTTACGACTGGCGGTACCGCTCCGACCCCGAACCGCACATGCACGGACGCAGGATCGCCCACGCCCGCGGGAAGGTGCTGGGTGGCTCCAGCTCCATCAACGGCATGATCTTCCAGCGCGGCAACCCCCTGGACTACGAACGGTGGGGTGCCGATCCCGGGATGGAAGCCTGGGATTTCGCGCACTGCCTGCCGTACTTCAAGCGCATGGAAACCGCCCTCGCCGCGGACCCGTCCGACGAGCTGCGCGGCCACGCCGGGCCCCTGGTGCTGGAACGCGGCCCGGCCCGCAACCCCCTCTTCCGGGCCTTCTTCGCGGCGGCCCAGGAAGCCGGGCACGCCAGGACCGACGACGTCAACGGGTACAGGCAGGAAGGGTTCGGCCCCTTTGACCGCAACGTCCACAAGGGCCGGCGGCTCTCGGCATCACGCGCCTACCTCCGGCCGAACCGGCGCCGGCCCAACCTGACCGTCCGCACCCGGGCGCAGGTGACCCGGATCAACTTCACCGGCACCGTGGCCACCGGGGTCAGCTACCGCAGGAACGGCCGGCTCCGCAACGTGGACGCCAGGGAAGTGGTCCTGTGCGGCGGCGCCATCAACACCCCCCAGCTCCTGCAGCTCTCCGGCGTGGGCGAGGCCGGGCACCTGAAGTCGCTGGGAATCCAGCCCGTGGTTGACCTTCCCGGTGTGGGCGAAAACCTGCAGGACCACCTGGAGGTCTACGTCCAGCATGCCTGCACCCAGCCCGTCTCCATGCAGCCCTACCTCAGCCTCTGGCGCTATCCGCTGACCGGCCTGCAGTGGCTCCTTGGCAGGACCGGCCCGGCCGCCACGAACCACTTCGAGGGCGGAGGGTTCGTCCGCTCCAACGAGGACGTCTCCTACCCCAACCTGATGTTCCACTTCCTTCCGGTGGCCGTGCGGTATGACGGCCAGAAGGCCGATGCCAAGCACGGCTACCAGGTCCATGTCGGCCCCATGTATTCGGACGCCCGGGGAAGCCTGAAGATCACGTCCACCGATCCGTCGGTGCACCCGTCCCTGCAGTTCAACTACCTGTCCACGGAGCAGGACAAGCGCGAATGGGTGGAAGCCATCCGCGTCACGCGGGACATCCTGGGCCAGCCGGCCCTGGCTCCGTACAGCGGAGGCGAACTCTCACCGGGCGCGTCCGTGCAGACGGATGCGGAGATCCTGGAGTGGGTGGCAAAGGACGCCGAAACCGCCCTGCACCCCTCCTGCACGGCGAAAATGGGACCGGCCGCGGACCCCCTGGCCGTGGTTGACCCGCTCACCATGAAAGTCCACGGCACCTCCGGCCTGCGGGTGGCCGATGCCTCGGCCATGCCGTATGTGACCAACGGCAACATCTACGCCCCGGTCATGATGCTGGCCGAAAAGGCCGCCGACCTGATCCTCGGCCGTGAGCCCCTGCCGGCGGAAGAAGCCGGGTTCTACCGGCACCGGGCCGTGCAGCCGGGGGCCGGCGTCGGGATCCCGGACCCTGAAGGTGAACCGTTAGCGGCGGCCGGGCCCGCTACCAGCGTGGGCCGCGCATGAACGCCGTGCAGCTCTCCGAAACGGTCAACGGGACGGTCCGCGGCGCGTACGTCAACGGCCGCTGGACCCCGCCGGTTGACGGCAACACCAGGACCATCATCTGCCCCGCGGACGGAAGGACCGTGGCCGAGGTGGCCGAATGCACCGCTGCGGATGCCGAGGCGGCTGTCGCCAGCGCCCGCACGGCATTTGACGACGGCGTGTGGCCGGGAACCAGCGAAAAGGAGCGGGGCCGGGTCCTGCTCCGCACCGCAGAACTGCTGGAACGGGACAAGGCCGCGTATGCGAGGGCGGAAGCCCTGGACACCGGCAAACGCTACGTGGAGGCCGAGTACGATATCGACGATGTCGCTGCCTGCTTCCGGTACTACGGCGGCATCGCGGGAACGGATGCCGGACGGGTCATCGATACCGGCGTTCCGGGCACCATCAGCCGGGTGGTCCACGCCCCGGTGGGCGTCTGCGGCCTCATCACCCCGTGGAACTACCCGCTCCTGCAGGCCTCCTGGAAGGTGGCACCCGCGCTTCTGGCCGGCAACACCTTCGTCCTGAAACCGAGCGAGCTGACGCCCTCAACCTCCATCCTGCTCATGGATACGCTCCGTGAGGCGGGACTGCCCGACGGCGTGGCCAACCTGGTGACAGGCGCCGGACCCGCCGTCGGGTCGGTCCTGAGCGATGACCCCCGGGTGGATCTCGTCTCCTTCACCGGGGGGCTGCCCACCGGAAAGACCATCATGAAAGCTGCCGCTTCCACCGTGAAGCGGGTGGCGTTGGAGCTCGGCGGAAAGAACCCGAACATCATTTTTGCCGACGCCGGCCGGGAAGCGGCCATCGACAACGCCCTGACGGCCGTATTCCTGCACTCCGGCCAGGTGTGCTCGGCGGGAACCCGGCTCCTGGTCGAGGAGTCGGCGCACGACGAGGTGGTGGCGGAACTGGTCCGGCGGGCACGGACCATCAGGCTCGGCGGGCCTTTCGACGAACGGGCCGAAACGGGGCCGCTGATCTCCGCCGCGCACCGCGACAAAGTCCATGCCTACGTTCAGGCCGGCATCGCCGAAGGCGCCACGCTGCTGTGCGGCGGCTTCATCCCCGACGCCGGGCCGCTGGCCGGGGGCAGCTACTACCCACCCACCATCCTGGACGGGTGCCGCAGCGGGATGCAGGTGGTGCAGGAGGAGTCGTTCGGGCCCGTGCTCACCGTGGAAACCTTCACCACGGAGCACGAAGCCGTCCGGCTCGCCAACGATACGGTGTACGGCCTCGCCGGCGCGGTGTGGACCTCCGATGCCTCCAAGGCCCAGCGGGTCGCCGGAGGAATGCGGCACGGGACGGTGTGGATCAACGACTACCACCCCTACGTGCCGCAGGCCGAGTGGGGCGGCTTCGGCCAGTCCGGCAACGGCCGCGAACTGGGCCTGCAGGGCCTCGCGGAGTACCGCGAAACCAAACACATCTGGCAGAACATCGACCCCAAGCCCAGCCACTGGTTCGAGCCTTCAGAGGCAGGAGTGCAGCAATGAACAGTCCCGACATATCAGTGCGCAACCTTTGGAAGGTCTTTGGACCCGGTGGCGACAAGATACCCAGCAATCCAGAACTCTCAGCCCTCAATTCCGCGGAACTGCTGGAACGTACCGGCTGCGTGACCGCCGTCCGCAACCTGAGTTTCGACGTCGCCAAGGGCGAGGTGTTTGTGGTCATGGGACTTTCCGGCTCCGGGAAGTCCACCCTGATCCGCTGCCTGACCCGGCTGATCGAACCGACCTCCGGGCAGGTTCTGGTGGACGGCAAAGACGTGCTGCAGGCCGGGACCGCGGAGCTGCGCGAACTACGCCGGCGGAAGATGTCCATGGTGTTCCAGCACTTCGGCCTCCTCCCGCACCGCACCGTCCTGGACAACGTCTCCTACGGCCTGCAGATCCGCGGTGCCGCCAAGAATGAGCGCTACGCCCGGTCCCGGGAAATCATCGAACTGGTGGGGCTCAAAGGGTACGAGCAGCACTTTCCGGACCAGCTGTCCGGCGGCATGCAGCAGCGGGTCGGCCTGGGCCGCGCCCTTGCGGGCGACCCGGACACAATCCTGTTCGACGAACCGTTCTCCGCCCTGGATCCGCTCATCCGCCGGGACATGCAGGCCGAGATCATCCGCCTGCACAAGGACATGGGCAAGACCATGGTGTTTGTCACCCACGACCTCTCCGAGGCCCTGAAACTGGGCGACCGCATCCTGATCATGCGCAACGGCGAGACCGTCCAGTGCGGTACCGGCGACGAGCTCGTGGGGTCCCCGGCGGACCAGTACATCGAGGATTTTGTCTCCGAAGTACCCCGCGCCGACGTTCTGACGCTGAAATGGATTACCCGGCCGGTGGAACCCGGCACTCCTGCCGATGCCCCTGTCCTCAGCGGCGGCACCATCATCCGGGACGCCATTCCCACCGTGATGAAGTCCTCCTGCCCTGTCCTGGTGGAGCACGCCGGCAAGATTACCGGCCAGATCGACCGCGACAGCATCCTCTCGGTGCTCCGCAGCCCGGAAGCGGCGGCCTAATGTCCACCCTCGTCCGTGACAGAGCCCCGGTACAGGCCGGCGGCGTCCCCGTCCGTGAACCCCGCCGCAGGCCCAGCCGGCGCACCATGCTGCTGGCTGGCGCAGGGGTCCTCTGGCTCCTGGGCTTCCTGATCCTGCACGGCACCGGCACCTTGACGCTGCCGGCGTCGGAGCTGACCGACCTGCACCGCTCCCTTAACCAGTTCAACGCCTGGGTTGCGGCAAACCGGAGCGGCAACCCCGTCTTCCTATTCGTACTTTCCCCCCTCCGGGCCGCCGTCGACGCGGTCGCGAACGTGTTCATCACGATTTTCGCTGCCAGCGCCACCGGCCTGCGCCTCCCTGAAATCGGCTGGCTGGGAACCGTGGCATTGCTGAGCTGGATCGCCTATGCCGTCGGAAACGCCCGGGTGGCGCTGCTGACGGCGGCCGTGTTCATCTTCTTCGGCCTGCAGGGGCTCTTCGTCGAAGCCTCGTACACCTTCGCCCTGGTCATCACGGCGGTGCTGCTGACCCTCCTGATCGGCATCCCCGTGGGTGTGATGGCGGGAGTCAACGGACACGCGGCGAAAGCCGTCACGCCCGTGCTCGACTTCATGCAGACGCTCCCGACGTTCGTGTACCTGGCTCCGTTGGCCCTGATCTTCCTGATCGGCCCCGCTTCCGCCGTGATCGCCACCGTGATCTACGCGGCGCCGCCGGTGATCCGGCTGACGGCGCACGGGATCCGGTCCATTCCGGCCGATACCCGGGAGGCGTCGGACTCGCTGGGCACCACCGGCCTGCAACGGCTTGTCACGCTCCAGCTGCCGATGGCCCGGCGCACCATCGTGATGGGCATCAACCAGACCACCATGGCCGCCCTGTCAATGGTCACCATCGCGGCCCTCATTGCGGCTCCGGGGCTCGGCCAGGTGGTGGTCCGGGCGCTGCAGTCGCTCGACGTCGGCACCGCGGTCAACGCGGGACTGTCCATCGTCCTGCTCGCCATTGTGCTGGACCGGGTGACCACGGCGGCCAGCCAGCGGGCAGAGCCGGGGGCATGGCAGCGCAGCAGGATGCCGCCCCGCACCCGGCTTGTGCTCCTTGCCGTCACGCTGGTGCTCGCGGTGGTGCTGGTGCAGCTGTCCCGGACCATGCTCTGGGCCGCAGCTTTCCCGAAGGACTTGAACATCGGACCGGCTATTGTCAGCGGAGTGACGGCCGCCAGCGAATGGCTGCAGACCCATCTGTCGCTGTTTACGGTCTCATTCCGGGAAGCCGTGACCACCGGCATTCTCAATCCGTTCCAGTCGCTGCTGACCGACACCCCGTTCTTTGTCCTCGTGGCCGTCATCGCCCTGGCCGCCTATGCGATCGGAGGCTGGAAACTTGCCACCCTGACCACATTCTGCCTGGCCGTGATCATCTTCCTCGGGCTGTGGAGCGACGCCATGGTCACGCTCGCCGGCACCCTGGTGGCCACGATGGTGGTGATGGTCCTGGGAGTGGTGTTCGGCGTGGCGATGGGCCGGTCCAACAGGATTGACCAGTTCATGCGGCCCATGCTTGACGCCGCCCAGACCATGCCGGCCTTTGTCTACCTCGTCCCGTTCCTGGGGCTTTTCGGAGCCACCCGGTTCACGGCTATCGTCGCCGGCATCATCTACGCGGCACCGGTGGCCATCAAGATCACGGCAGACGGAATTGCCGGAATCTCCCCCACCGTGGTGGAGGCCGCAGTAGCCAGCGGCTCGACGCCGTGGCAGGTCATCACCAAGGTGCAGCTGCCCATGGCCCGGCAGTCGCTTGCACTGGCCGCCAACCAGGGCCTGATCTACGTCCTCGCCATGGTGGTGGTGGGCGCCCTGGTAGGGGCCGGCGGCCTGGGTTACGACGTCGTCGCGGGATTCGTCCAGAGTTCGCTCTTCGGCAAGGGGCTCGCGGCCGGCCTGGCCATCGTTTTCCTGGGCATCCTGCTGGACCGCATGACACAGGCGGCCGCCGCCATTCCCGTACGCAGGATCCCCACATCCACATCACCCGCACCATAAACGCCTCAAGCCCAAACGCGACAGGCCGAAGGAAACGCACGCTTTCCAAACCCGCACCAGAACAAGGAGATGTACCCATGAACAGAGCCGGACAGCTATTGAAACGAACCATTCCCACGGTTGCCGGGACCATAGCGGCCGGCTTGCTGCTTGCCGGTTGCGGCGGTGCCACGGTCAACCAGGCAGCCGCCGCCCCAGGCGCAGCGGAGGCACCCTGCGGAACCGTCAACGTGGCACTCAACGCCTGGGTGGGATATACGGCGAACGCGGCCGTTTACAGCTACGTGGCGAAGAACAAGCTCGGCTGCACCGTGGTGCAAAAGGACATTTCAGAACAGATTTCCTGGCAAGGCTTCGGTTCCGGCGAAGTGGACGTGATCATGGAAAACTGGGGCCACGACGATCTTGCGAAACAGTACATCACCGAGCAGGCTGTCGCCGTTGACGCGGGGCCTACAGGCAACTCAGGAAAGATCGGCTGGTACGTACCGCCGTGGATGGCAGAAAAGTACCCTGATATCACGGACAGCCAGAACCTGAACAAATACGCCTCGCTCCTGACAACGTCCGAATCAGGAGGCAAGGGCCAACTCCTGGATGGCGATCCAGCCTTTGTCACCAATGACGAGGCCCTGGTCAAGAACCTCGGTCTTGACTACAAGGTGGTCTTCTCCGGTTCGGAGGCGGCGCTGATCCAGTCATTCCGCACGGCAGAGAAGAACAAGACGCCGATGCTGGGGTATTTCTACGATCCGCAGTGGTTCCTCGCCGAGGTTCCACTGGTAAAAGTCAACCTGCCGAAATGGACCGAGGGCTGCGATGCGGATCCGGAGAAAGTGGCGTGTGACTACCCTGATTACAAGCTGAACAAGATCATCTCGAAGAAGTTCGCGGACAGTGGCTCACCGGCGGCCAAGCTGGCGAAGTCCTTCACCTGGACCAACGAAGACCAGAATTCGGTGGCCACGGACATCCAGGCCGGCAGCACGCCGGAAGCCGCTGCCCAGAAGTGGGTGGAGGCCCACCCGCAGGCGGTGGAGGCGTGGCTCAAATAAAGGCCCTTGTCCGGGCCGCTCCCTCTAGCTCGCGGGCTTCGTCGCCTGGCCGTCGAGCCAGAGCACGTCCGACTCGTCGCTGTGCGCGCCGGTGGCCCCCACATGCTTCAGGCCGATGTCGGGTCCTTTCTTGATGACATGGACGAGTGCCATGCCATGGCCGCGCCCCAGCCCGTAGTCCTTCTTCAGCCAGTCGAGGATCGCGCCGGCCTTCACTGACGCGTCAGCGAAGCCCTTCTGCTGGGCGATCTCAAGGAGCTGGCGGGGGGTCAGGCCGGTCTTGTCCTCGATCGTGTCGAGGTACGCCTGGAATGACATTCGTGGCTTCCTTTCAGCGGAGGGCGTCCCTTGGACACTCTAAGGAGCACGTTCCGTTACCGCCAGAGTCTCCCGGCCGAAATTCAGGCGCAATCAGCCCCCGGGTCCCACCCCTTCGATGCCGCCGACGGAACGACTACGCTCGGAATCATGACGCAGACGTGGGAGCCAGGTCAGGCCGGTGTGCTCAGTCTTCCCTCCGGGCGGACCATCCGGGGCCGGGCCCTGCTGGCGCCGTTTCCAGCAGGGCCAGGGCCCGAGTTCGGACTCTACCTGCTGGGCAAACGTCCGCGGCCGGTGGACTGGGCGTCGCGCTGGGTCCGCTGGCGGGACCTGCGCTTGCCCGCTGATGACCTCGACGCCATGGACGCCTTCAAGGAGGCCTGGCGCCGCGCCGAAACCGAGCGTGTTGAGGTCGCCTGCTGGGGCGGCCGCGGCCGCACCGGCACCGCCCTCGCCTGCATCGCTGTCCTTGACGGTGTCCCGCCCTCCGGGGCCGTCGCCTTCGTGCGGCAGCATTACCGCCGGGGCGCAGTGGAGACGCCCTGGCAGCGGAGCTACGTCGCGCGCTTCCGTGCACCGGGCGAATGACCGGCACATTGACTCACGACCCGCATACGCGCTCAGGCCATCGGCGTGAGCACGGCAATCTGGTACCCCACGGGTCCGTCGATGAGCTGGTAGCAAAGGTGCTCACGCGGACGGCCGTCGTAGGTCCACGCGACGTCGGCCCAGACCAGGTCGGGGCGTCAAGGGCGAGGCAACGGTGCCGTCCGGCGCCGGCTGTCACCGAGACCCTGGAAATACGTCACGCGATTGGGTCTTTTTGATTGCCTTGGCGCGGCCTACCGTGGGACGCAAGGAGCCGCCCAGCCCGGGCGACCGAAACCGCGAGGACCTTCCGATGACGACGCACGTAGCCGACTGCAGCGTAACCAACTGCTCCTTCAACGACCATTCCGCCTGTAATGCCGCCGCCATCACCGTCGGCGGCGCCGAAGATCATGCCTCCTGCGCCACCTTCATCGATATCGGCGTCCACGGCGGCCTGCCCAAGGTGCTGGCCGACGTCGGAGCCTGCCAGCGCTCCGAATGCACGCATAATGACCATCTGATGTGCAAGGCCCCCGAAGTGCATGTCGGTCCCGGCGTCGACAACGCCGATTGCCTGACCTACGCACACAGGTAGGGTCACACAGCGGGAGAGCCGGGTCCCGGCGGGCCGGCGGACTACCGCGTCGTGAGCGACGACGGCTCCGTGGAGTACCGTTTCGCCGCCCGGAAAATGGAGCTCGACCACTGGTCCATCGCGGACATGTCCATTTGCCGCCTCGACGCCGGCGCATGTTCCGACATGTCCAGGCCACGGGCTGAAGAAGGGACATGTCCCCCGGGGGAGGGGCTTGAGCTGGATGCCCTGCGCTTCATCACGGAATTCCGGGACACCCTGGGAATCCGCGAGGAGATGCTCCCGGTCTATCTCGAGGAAATCAGCAGCACGCTTGCCAGCCACGCGTACAAGCAGTGGATGGGGCAGCCGTCGGCCGCGGAGCTGGCAGCCGGAGTGACCCGCGGGGCCGACGTCGCCGTCGACTTCCAGACCATCGAGCGCAGCATGACCGAGGGCCACCCCTGCTTCGTGGCCAACAACGGCCGGCTGGGCTTCGGGATCGCCGACTACCGCGCCTTCGCACCCGAAGCCGGCGCCCGTGCAGCTGGAGTGGATTGCGGTCCACCGGAGCAGAGCCGTCTTCACAGCCAGCGAGGGGCTGGGCTTCCGCGGCCATCTGGAGGCCGAACTGGGGGCGCCTGCCCTCTCCTACTTTGACGCCGAACTCGGCGTCCTGGGCCTGGATCCGGCGGAATACTTCCTGATGCCGGTCCACCCGTGGCAGTGGGACAACAAGCTCACCGTGACGTTTGCCGCCGAAATAGCGCAGCAGCACATCGTCCATCTGGGGATCGGAGCGGACAGCTACCAGGCCCAGCAGTCCATCCGGACGTTTTTCAACACCGTCTCGCCGGAGAAGTGTTACGTCAAGACGGCGATGTCGGTGCTGAATATGGGGTTCATGCGGGGGCTGTCGCCGCAGTACATGAAGGCCACTCCAGCCATCAACGACTGGCTCGGCGAGCTGATCCTCAACGACGAAGCCCTGCAAAAGCGCGGGCTCAAGGTCATCCGGGAAGTCGCCGCCATCGGGTACCACAACGGCTACTACGAGGCGGCGGCAGTCAAGGATTCGCCGTACCGGAAGATGCTGTCCGCGCTCTGGCGGGAAAGCCCCCTGCCGTTGCTGGAACAAGGGCAGCAACTGACCACCATGGCGTCACTCCTGCACGTTGATGCTGCAGGCAGGCCGATGGTGTCGGCGCTGATCGAACAGTCCGGGCTGGCACCTGCGGAGTGGTTGCGCCGGTACTTTGAGGCCTACCTCGTCCCGCTGGCGCACTGTCTTTACCGATACGAACTGGCCTTCATGCCGCACGGAGAGAACGTGATCCTGGTGCTGGAAAACGGGGTTCCCGTCAGTGCCGTCATGAAAGACATTGCCGAGGAAATCGTGGTCATGGGCGACCGGCTGGACCTGCCGGAGGAGATCTCACGGATCAAGGTCGACATCGCCGACCATGAGAAGGTCCTGGCCATCTTCACCGATGTCTTCGACTGCATCTTCAGGTTCCTCAGCGCCCTGCTGGAGGAAGACGGCCAGCTCAGCGGCGAGGAGTTCTGGCGCACTGCCGCGGCCGTCCTCCGGGAATACCAGGCGGAGCACCCCGAACTTCAGGAGCAGATCGCCCGGCATGAGCTGTTCGCACCGGATTTCGAGCTGTCCTGCCTGAACCGGCTGCAGCTGCGCAACAACCAGCAGATGCTGGACCTCACGGACCCGTCCGGCGGCCTGCAGATGGCCGGCCGGCTGCGGAACCCGCTGGCCCGCTTCGCCTGACACGGACGCACAGGCTCTCGACGCGCAGTCTGCCTCTCGGTTCAGGTTCGTGACGAGGCGCTCCCGGCCAGCTACCCCTGCGTCAGCCGGTACCGCTCGATCTGCTTGAGCCGCCGCAGCAGGCTGTCCCGGCGGGGGTGCGGGACGGCGTCGGCCGGTTCCGCGGTGAGGTCGATGTGTTCGGTGCCGTACTGCCAGAGCAGCAGGTCATCCAGCAGCCGGTCCGGGCCGGGGGAGTAGCGGTGGTCCAGGGCCTTGCGGACCTCGGTGATCCGGTTGGCGTTGAGCAGCCCCGCGAGCTGGACGGTCTGGTTGAGGCCGTGGGCGGCCATGAGTTCGGCGGCCCAGCCCCAGTCGTCGTCGACCTTCCGGTCCACGTGCGGCAGCAGTGTCCGCCAGACGTCCCGGATCCGGTTCGGGGTGAGCTGCGCGGCGCCCTCGCCGTCCAGGTCCCAGTAGCTGCGGACCTCCTCGTAGCGTTCGTGCAGGTCAGCGAACGCGCCCTCCACCGTTTCCAGCATCGCGGCCGTGGCGGTGAACTGGCGGTCGAAGTGCGGCGTCCAGGCGCGCGGGTCCTCGGCCTTGAAGCGGATGTCGTGCTCGATCTCGCTCCAGGCGTGCGCGAACACGGTGCGGATCTGGCATTCGAAGAAGTAGCTGCCGTTCGGCGGGACCTCCGGATTGAAGGCCTGCTGGTACTCCTTGACCGCCTCGTTCTGGATGGTGCGCAGGATCAGGTGCCGGCTGGAGTAGCCGTAGGTCCCGGATTCGATCGAGCCGATGTCCTTCTCGCGGTCGCCGCGGCAGTCAAAGAGCTGGCGCTGGCGCTTGATCAGGTTGGCCACCACGGCGTTTTCCGCCGGCAGCTTGGTGATCACGCGGATGCCCACCATGTCATTGAGCGTCCGGAACGGGTCCGGAAATTTCAGCACCGGGGGGCCGCCAGGTTCCAGGGGCTCCTCGGTGCGGGAGATCTTCTCGCGGAAGGATTCCACCGTCTTGGTGCGGCCGGTGACGAACAGCGGCGTCACTTCGGTGCCCTTGAGCATGGTCCGCAGCGTGAGCAGGACCTCGCGCGTCACCAGCTTCAGGGCAGGGCGGAGCCGCTCGTAGAGTTCCACGTTTTCCTGCACGGATTCGCGCAGGCTCGGGTCCAGCCGATCCCAGTTGCTCGCCATGGGTCCAGCTTACGGCGGAGGTACGACGGCGGCGGAGGTGACACCCCGCGGCCGCCCGTCTCGCGAACATCGCGCACCGCGCCGTGATCACGAAGCCAGCCCCGCCGTGCCCAAGGTAGGCTCTTGCACATGGCTGATGTGCGGCGTCGGGCTTTCATCGCGGCCGCAGCGACGGTGACGTTGGGGGCAATCTCCGCCGCCTGTTCACCGGGCCCTAAGGAGGACACTGTGAAGCGGCACAAGTACAGCTACGGCGATGACCCGAGCCAGTGGGGCGAGCTTTTCCTGCCGGAGGTGGCCGCGCCCAAGGGGCTGGTGGTGGTCATCCACGGCGGTTACTGGCGTTCCCAGTACGGCGCCGAGCTCGGTGAGCCGCTGGCCAGGGACCTTGCGGCGCACGGCATGGCCGCCTGGAACCTCGAGTACCGCCGTGCCGGCAACGGCGGCGGCTGGCCTCACACGTTTTCCGACGTGCTGGCCGGGATCGACAAACTGCGTGAGGTCGCCGGCGAGCACAGCCTCGGGCTGGACAGGGTTGTCGCCCTGGGGCACTCCGCCGGCGGGCACCTGGCTGTCTGGGCGGCCGGCCGTGACCGACTCGGCCAGATCGGCGCCCCGGATGCGGACCGCCAGCTGCTCCGCAGGGACGACGGCGCGGTGCGGCTCACCGGCGTCGTCAGCCAGTCGGGGGTGCTGAACCTGGCCTCGGCCGAGCGGCTGAACCTCAGCAACGGCGCGGTCAGCAACCTGCTGGGCGGCTCCTCTGAGAAATACCCCAAGCGGCATAAATATGCGGACCCGATGAGTGCGGTGCCCCTGAACGTCCCGGTCTACGCGGTCCACGGGACCGAAGACGACACGGTCCCGATGAGCCAGTCCGAGACGTATGCCGCAGCGGCGAAATCCGCGGGGGCGCCCGTCCAGCTCCTCAAGGTTCCGGGTGACCACTTCGCGCTGATCGACCCGAAGGCGGCCGCCTACCGGAAATGCCGCGAGCTTGTGCAGTTGCTGCTGGCCTGAACGGCCCGGCGGGCGCTGTTCCGGCCTTCAACGAGTGATATCGAGTGATAGCGTGACGCGTATGCACGTTGAAGTTCCCGCAGTCCTGCGCGCCCTGGCGGCGGGCTTCACAAAGTTCATCAGAGCGTTCGCGCCACGCCACCCGGCGCAGGTGATCGTGCTGGGTTTCGCCGGTGCGGTCGCGGCGGGAACCGGGTTGCTCCTGCTTCCGGTGGCCAAGGCCGGCGGAGGCGGCGCCACTTTCCTGGAGGCATTGTTCACCGTCACCTCTTCGGTGTGCGTGACAGGCCTCATTACCGTTGATACTCCGGTCTTCTGGAGCGGCTTCGGCCAGGTGGTCATCCTGGTGCTGATCCAGATCGGCGGCTTCGGCGTGATGTCCTTCGGCGCCCTGCTCGGGGTGCTGACCGCGCGCCGGCTCGGCCTGAAGTCCAGGCTCTCAGCAGCCGCCGAAACCAAAAGTGACGGAGTGGGCGATGTCCGCCGGGTGCTGCTCGGCGTGCTCCTGATCAGCCTGGCAGTTGAGGCCGGCTTGGCCCTCATCCTGACGGCCCGGTTCATGGCCGGCTACGGCTACCCGCTCGGTGAGGCCCTGTGGCACGGCGTATTCCACTCCGTTTCCTCCTTCAACAACGCCGGGTTCGCACTGTACTCCGACAACCTGATGGGTTTCGTCGGCGACGCGTGGCTGTGCCTGCCGATAGCCGCCGCCGTGATCATCGGCGGGCTCGGGTTCCCGGTCCTCTTTGAACTGGGCCGCCAGTACCGGCGTCCGATCCACTGGAGCATGAACACCAAACTCGTCCTGGTGGGTTCAGCCGTCCTGCTGGGAGGCGGCACCGTCTTCCTCACCGCCGTCGAATGGTCCAACCCCGCGACGCTCGGCGGCCTTCATCCTGCGGAGCGCGTGCTGGCAGGTTTTTTCCAGTCCGTCATTACCCGGACTGCAGGCTTCAACAGTATTGACATAGCGCAGATGCGCCCCGTCTCCTGGATGGGGATGGACATCCTGATGTTCATCGGCGGCGGCCCGGCCGGTACCGCCGGCGGCCTGAAGATCACCACGTTCGCCGTGCTGTTCTTCATCCTCTCCACCGAGCTGCAGGGTGGCACGGCCGTGAACGTCTTCGGCAAGCGGCTGTCCCGGGCGGTGCACCGCCAGGCCATCACCGTGGTCCTGCTGGCGATCGCGCTCGTCACCGGGTCGACGATGTTCCTGATGATGATCACGGACTTCGGGCAGGAGCGGATCCTGTTCGAGGTCGTCTCCGCCTTCGCCACCGTCGGACTGTCCACGGGCATCACCGCCGGGATCCCTCCTGCCGGTCAGCTGGTGCTGATTCTGCTGATGTTCGTCGGAAGGCTGGGCCCGGTCACGCTGGGCGCCGCCCTGGCCCTCCGTGAACGCCCCATGCTTTACGAGTACCCCAAGGAAAGGCCGCTCATTGGCTAGGAATATCTTCTCCACGCGCCCCGCTGGCACCATCGCCAAGGCGTCATCCGTGGTGGTCATCGGCCTGGGCCGCTTCGGCGGTTCGCTGGCGCTGGAGCTGGAAGCCCAGGGTACCGAGGTGCTGGGCATCGACGCCAACGAGGAGATTGTGCAGTCCTTCAACGGCCGGTTGACCCATGTGGTCAAGGCCGATTCCACCAAGGAGGAAGTGCTCCGCCAGCTCTCGGTCCACGAGTTTGACCGGGCCGTGGTGGGCATCGGCTCGGACCTTGAGGCCAGTATCCTCACGACGTCGAGGATTCTGAAGTTCCGCCGTCCGCAGATCTGGGCCAAGGCCATCAGCGAACCCCATGCCGAAATCCTCGGCCAGCTCGGCGTCGAACACGTCATCCGCCCGGAACATGACATGGGAAAGCGCGTCGCCCACTTGGTCCTCGGCTCGATCCTTGACTACGTGGAGTTCGAGGACGACTTCGTGATGATCAGGACCAGCCCGCCCGCCAGCGTCCGCGATCGCCCGCTCGGCGTGCTCGGACTCCGGGAGAAGTACGGTGTCACGATCGTGGCAGTCAAGCGCCCCGGCGGGACGTGGGGCCACACGACGGCGCAGACCGTCCTCTACGACGACGACCAGATCATCGTCCAGGGCAGCAAGGCGAAAGCCGAACGGTTCAGCACCATGCCCTGACCCCCTAGACTGGATGCAGGTGCGCCGGGAAGTCTGGTCGGCATAGTTCTGTCGACCCAACTTTTAGGACCCCGCATGAGCACCACACCGCGTTCCACACCGTCTCCCGTCCCGCCGCGTTCCACCATCTTCGGCCGCGGCAGCTACGCCGAATCCCTGCGGATCGGGGAGATCCTCCGTAAGGAAACAGTGGGCGGCGCCCTGCTGGTGGCGGCGGCCGTGATCGCCCTGATCTGGGCCAACTCGCCGGCGTCCGGCGGCTACTTTGCCCTCCGGGACTTTAAGATCGGCTACGAGCCCTGGCACCTGGAACTGAGCCTGGGGGCCTGGGCCGCCGATGGGCTGCTTGCCATCTTCTTCTTCCTGGTCGGGCTCGAGCTGAAGCGGGAGTTCGTGGCAGGGGACCTGCGGCAGCTGAACAAGTCAATCGTTCCCATCGCCGCGGCAGTCGGCGGAGTGGTTGTCCCGGCGCTCATCTACGCCGCGGTCAACCTCGCCAGCCCGGAGACCCTCCGCGGCTGGGCCATTCCCACGGCCACCGACATCGCCTTCGCCGTCGCGGTCCTGGCCATCATCGGTTCGCACCTGCCGAGTGCCCTGCGCATTTTCCTGCTGACCCTCGCCGTCGTCGATGATCTGCTCGCGATCAGCATCATCGCGGTGTTCTACACGAGTGAACTGCACCCGATGCCGCTGCTGCTGGCGCTGATCCCGCTGGGCCTCTACACCTTCCTGGCGCAGAAGTACCGGCGCTTCTTCGGGACCAAGCCCGCTGCGGCCTGGCTGATCCTGCTGCCCCTCGGCGCGGCCACGTGGGCGTTGGTTCACGCCTCCGGCATCCACGCCACGGTGGCCGGCGTCCTGCTCGGTTTCGCCATCCCGGTGATCCGTTCCAAGGCCAGCGGCGGACCGGAAGCCGGACCTGGCCTGGCGGAGGTATTCGAGCACAGGTTCCGGCCGATCTCCGCCGGAGTGGCCGTTCCGATCTTCGCCTTCTTCTCGGCCGGCGTCGCGGTGGGCGGCTGGGAAGGGCTCGGTTCGGCGCTGACGGATCCCGTGGCCATCGGCATCATTCTTGCCCTCGTTCTGGGCAAGCCGGCCGGCATCCTCGGAATCACCTGGCTGCTCACCAAGGTCACAAGGGCGCGGCTGGATGATTCGTTCAAATGGATCGACGTCTTCGGAGTCGCGCTCCTGGCCGGCATCGGCTTCACGGTGTCGCTGTTGGTTGCAGAGCTGAGCTTCGGCCAGGGCAGCAGCCACGACGACCACGCCAAGGTGGGGATCCTCGCGGCGTCCCTGCTGGCCGCACTGCTGGCCGCCGTGGTGTTGCGGACCCGGAACCGGCAGTACCGGAAGGCAGAGGAAGACGAGAAAATCGACTCCGACCATGACGGCATCCCGGACGTCTACCAGCAGAACAGCTCTCAGGGATAGCCCGGGTGGCCGCTCCGCCCCGTGCGGACGCGGGAGGCTTGCATCCTGCCGTCCAGGTCTTCTGCCGCCCCACTCCGGGGCTTGTATTCATACCCTCGGGGGTATCATGGGTGTAGAGAGTCGCCGGGTTTCCGGCACCGCGAAAGGACAACCATGACGAGCATCTCCGTCAAAGAACTGGCAGCTATGGGACAGGACGCCGCAATCGTCGACGTCCGCGAGGATGACGAGTACGCGGAGGTCCGGGTGGCAGGCACCAGGAGCATCCCGCTTTCCCGCTTCGCGCAGTCCCTGGCCGAGGTTCCTGCCAGCGGCACCGTCTACGTGATGTGTGCAGCCGGCGGCCGGAGCGCCCAGGCTGCCGCCTACCTCGAGGACCAGGGATACGACGCCGTCAACGTCGCCGGCGGCATCAACGAGTGGCAGCTCGACGGCCTCCCGGTCGTTCGCCGCTGAGCAGACCCGCTGAGCAGACCCGCAGGAGTGGACCATGGATGTCATTGTCATCGAGACCCGGCAACTGGGGAACCGCAGCTACCTCGTCCATGACGGTTCGGTGGCGCTGGTCATAGATCCGCAACGGGACACGGACCGGGTCGAAGCGGCCGCCCGGGACGCCGGGGTGACCATCACGCACGTGGCCGAGACCCATCTGCACAACGACTACCTCACCGGGGGCTTCGAGCTGGCGAAGGCGCACGGCGCGAGCTACCTCGTGAACGCCGCGGACCCCGTGAAGTTCGAGCGCCAGCCGATCACGGACGGCCAGACCGTCCGGGTGGGTTCGCTCACGGTCAAGGCCGTCGCCACGCCGGGGCACACGCACACGCACCTTTCCTTCATCGTGGACGACGGCGTGAAACAGGCCGTCTTCTCGGGCGGCAGCCTGCTCTACGGCTCGGTCGGCCGCACGGACCTCGTTGCGGCCGCCGACACCATCGGTCTCACCCGCGAGCAGTACTCCTCGGTGCGGCGCCTGGTCCAGGAGGCCGCAGCGGACGCTGCCCTCTTTCCGACCCACGGCTTCGGCTCCTTCTGCTCCTCCGGTCCGGCCAGCGGTGCGGGATCCTCGACCATCGGCGAGCAGTTGACCACGAACCACGCCCTCACGGACCCGGATGAGGACCACTTTGTCCGCGAACTCCTGGCCAACCTCACGGCCTACCCGTCCTACTACGCCCACATGGCCGTGACCAATGCCGGCGGCCCCGGCCCGGCGGAGTTGGCCGTGCCGGAATCGCTCGACCCCGCGGAGCTCACCCGGCGCCTGGCGAACGGCGAGTGGGTGGTGGACCTGCGGCGCCGCGTGGCATTTGCCAGCAACCACCTGCAGGGCAGCGTGAGCTTCGAGTACGGCAACAGCTTCAGTACCTACCTGGGCTGGATCCTGCCGTGGCAGGAGCCCCTGACTCTGGTCGGACCGCACGAGGACGTGGAGCACGCCATCCGCGACCTCTCCCGGATCGGAATCGACTCCCCGGACGCCGCCGTCGGCACTGACCCGCACACGCTGGCACCCCGGACCGCCGTCGCCTCCTATCCGCGGGTGGGCTGGGACGGCGTGCTCGCGGGCCGAAATCCAGCAGACACCGTCCTGGATGTACGCCGGGCCGACGAATACGCCGCGTCGCGGGTTGCCGGCGCCGTGAACGCCCCGCTCCATGAACTGCTGCCGCGCCTGGACGCACTGCCCGCGGGGAAGCTGTGGGTGCACTGCGCCTCCGGGTACCGGGCCGGCATTGCCGCCAGCCTCCTTCACCGCGCCGGCAGGGACGTGGTCCACATCGACGCCCGGTTCGGCGACGCCGGGGCCGCCGGCGTCCCGATGGACATGTCCCACGCGCACCGCGGCTGAGCGAACTGCGGAGCCGGCGAAACACAGGGGCGCCGGGCCGCGTTCTCTGGCAGAGTATGACCATGCTCACAGTAATCGGCGAGGGCCTTGTTGACGTGGTCCAGCAATCCTCCGGTAGCCAGGCCCACGTGGGCGGAAGTCCCCTCAACGTCGCGGTGGGCTTGGCCCGGCTGGGCCATCCGGTGCAGTTCATCGGCCGCTACGGCCGGGACGCCTACGGCGAAGCGCTGGCGGCGCACCTCAAGACCAGCTCCGTGCTGCTCCCGTGGGGGCCCGATAAGCTGCCTACCAGCGTGGCCACCGCCCTGATCGACGACGACGGCGCCGCCGGCTACACCTTCGACCTCGCATGGGAGCTGCCCGGCCTCGCGGACCGGCTGCCGTTCATGCTGCAGGGCACCACCTTGCTGCACACCGGCTCGATCGCCACGATGCTGTCGCCCGGTGCCGCGGAAGTGCTGGCCGCCGTCGAGCATGCCCATCCCTCGGCCACCATCAGCTTCGATCCCAACTGCCGGCCCAGCATCATCACGGACGTGGACTACGCCCGCCGGCAAACCGAAAAATTCGTCACCCTCGCGGACGTGGTCAAGGCCTCGGATGAGGACCTCGAATGGCTCTATCCTGGTGAGGATCCGCTGGATTCAGCCCGCCGCTGGCTGTCGCTGGGCGGCTCGGAAGGCCCGGCCATGGTGGTGGTGACACGCGGCGCGGAAGGGCCCTGGGGTGTCAACGCTTCCGGCGAAGCGCACTGCCCCGCTCCCGCGGTGACCGTGGCGGACACGGTGGGCGCCGGGGATTCCTTCATGGCGGCGCTGCTGTCCGGCGTGGTGGATCTGGGCCTGGACGGGGCCCAGAACCGCAAGGACCTCCGGGAGCTCTCCGCCGGAAGCCTCCGCGAACTCCTGTCCCACGCAGCGTGGGCGGCCGCGGTGACGGTCTCCCGCGCCGGCGCGAATCCGCCTACCCGGGCGGAACTGAACCGGATGGAACTGGGGGCGCAGGCTCCGCTTCCCGCGGATTCCGAGTCCGCCGATCCGGAAAGTGCCGATCCCCCAACAATTGAAAGGCAGCCATGACACGCCAGGACGCCCCGACCTTCCACGTCAGCAGCGAGTCGTTCCAGGACGGCGCGACCCTTCCGCCGGCCCAGCGCAGCGGCAAGATGCGCGCCGGCGGGCAGGACGAGTCCCCGCAGCTGGGCTGGAGCGGCGCCCCGGCCGGAACCCGGAGCTACGCCGTGACCATGTTCGACCCGGATGCCCCGGGCCGCGGCGGCTTCTGGCACTGGGCCGTGCTGGACCTTCCGGCCGAGGTCACCTCGCTGCCGGCGGGGGCGGGCGCGGAGGGCGGCCGGCTGCTCCCGCCGGGGGTCAAGCAGTTGAAGAACGACGCCGGTTTCCACGGCTATCTGGGGGCCGCGCCGCCGCCCGGCCACGGCCCGCACCGCTACATCGTCACCATCCATGCCCTCGACGTGGAGCACTCCGGACTGGAGGCGGGCACCTCCCCGGCCAGCCTCGAATCCAGGCTCGCGCGGCATACCCTGGCCCGGGCCACCCTCACCGGAATCTTCGAACGCCACTAGCTACCTGGGCGGCGCCGGGCCCGTGGTGGCCTCCCGCCGCCCGCCCCGTTTCGACGCACTCACCCCTCCCGCGCCCCGAAATCGCCGGAGGCCTGCGGATTCGCCGTAAGCCTCCGGCGAATCCGCAAGCCTCCGGCGAAGTCGACGCCGCCCGCCCCGCCCGCGCCGCCCACGTAGACTGGCAGTATGCGGCTGGTAGCAAGTGACATTGACGGAACGATTCTCGGCCACGACGGCAAGATCAGCGACCGCACCGTGCGCGCGTTCCATGCCTGCCGCGAAGCCGGTGTCGTACTCGTGTTCGTTACGGGACGCCCGCCTCGCTGGCTGCGCCCGCTGCAGGACCGGCTGGGGCACACGGGGACCGTCATCTGCTCCAACGGCGCCGTCGTCTGGGACCTCGAAGCGGACCGCATGGTCTCGGCCCGGGCCCTGGAGCTCGACGCCGTGTTCGAGGCCCGCCGCATCATCCAGCGCCTCCGCCCCTCGGCACTGTTCGCCGCCGAGACCCTGACCGGCTTCCACCTGGAGCCGGGGTTCATCGAGAACGGCTCCAGCGAGCTGCTCGCCGAGTTCACCCCGGCGCCGCTGCACAGCACCCTCACCGCGTCGGACGCGGTGGTGAAGTTCCTCGCCGTTGTCCGGGAGGGCACCGCCGACGAGTTCCTCGCCGAAGTGTCGCCGGCTGTCGCGCACCTGGCCGCGGCCACGCACTCGGCGCCGAACATCGCCCTCCTGGAACTGTCCCTGCCCGGCGTCAACAAGGCCGTCACGCTCGCCGAATACGCTGCGTCGCTCGGCGTCGAGTCCGGCGACGTGGTGGCCTTCGGGGACATGCCCAACGACATCGAGATGTTGCGCTGGGCCGGCCACGGGTATGCGATGGCCAGCGGCCACCCGGAAGCCATCCGCGCGGCCGGCCAGCAGGCGCCGCACTTCGACGACGACGGCGTGGCCCAGATCCTCGAGGCCAAGCTCGCAGCCCTGGGTGTCCGGCTTCCCTGACCGGACTGCCCGCCGGTGTCCGGTCACCGGATTCCCAGCTTCCGGTCAACTCGCGTTCACCTTGGCCTCCTAGGCTGAGAGCTCGCGACGGATCGTTCAACTGATGGTGGGGAAATTATGGCCAGGTACCGCATTGAAAGCACTTACGAACAGCCACTGCGCAGGGTCGAACCGGACACCCGTTGGAAGAGCCTGCGCCAGGGCGACAGGGTCAGCGTCCGGATGGCTCCCGGCTACGAGACCGGCGGCCTGATCGAGGCCGTCACGGAGGATCACTCGGCTGTCTGGGTAGACCTCGACGGCGGGCGGGGACGCGCGCTGCTGCACTGCAGCGACGGCGTCGAAATCCTCCCGCCCGCCTCCTGACCAGCCTCCTGACCCGGTCACCGCCAGGGGCGCCGGGGCTCCGGTACGCTTCAGGAGTGACGACGTCCCACCCGTATTTTTCCGCCGGCGGAGCCCCCGACGCGCCCCTCGCCATGGCTCACCGCGGCTTCTCCCAGGCCGGCCTGGAAAACTCCATGGTCGCCTTCGGCGCCGCCGTCGAGCTCGGGTTCCGGCACCTGGAGACGGACGTCCACACCACCGCCGACGGCGTGCTGGTGCTGTTCCACGATGCAACATTGGACCGGGTCACGGACGGCAGCGGCCGGATCTCAGAACTGCTGGCGGAGACGGTCGCCCGGGCCCGGATCGGCGGCGCGGAGCCGATCCCGCTGTTTGCGGAACTCATCACGGCCTTTCCGGACGTCCGGCTGAACCTTGATGTCAAGGATTGGAACTCCGTCGACTCCCTGGCCGCGGCGATCGAGCGGTACGGGCTGCATGACCGGGTGCTGATTGCCAGCTTTTCGGACCGCAGGCGCCGCGCCGTGCTGAAGCGGCTCAGCCGTCCGGCCGCGAGCTCTGCGGGAATCGTGTCCACCGGCCTGTTCGTCCTGCTGGGCCCGGTGTTGCCTGGCCCGCTGATGCGGCTGGTCGCGGCGCGTGTGCTCCGCGGCGTTCACGCGCTGCAGGTGCCGGTCAGCTACGGCGCCGTGACCGTGGTGACGCCAGGCTTTGTGCGGCGCGCCCACCGCCACGGCCTGCAGGTGCACGTCTGGACCATCAACGAGCAGGCCGAAATGCACCGGTTGCTGGACCTCGGCGTGGACGGGATCGTCACGGACCGCGCCGACCTGCTCAAAGCGGTGCTGCAGGAACGCGGCGAGTGGCGGCGCTGACGCCCGCGCCTCGATGCAGGCACCGGGCTCCGGCGGACAGCTCCGCCATCAGCGGCGCGAGCTCCTCGACGAGGTCGCGGACGAAGTAGCCCAGCCCTCCCAGCCGGCCGCCGGCACCGGTCCCGCAGCCGGGCTGGCAGGATAGAGCCATGCGCATCCTCATCGCCCCGGACAAATTCAAGGGCTCGCTCACCGCCATCGAAGCCGCCGCCGCCATCGCCGAAGGTGCCTTGCGCGTCTACCCCGACGCCGAGACCGTCCAGTTTCCGATCGCCGACGGCGGCGAGGGAACCCTGGAGGCCGCCGTCGCGGCCGGGTACGAGGAGCGGCTCAACGCCGTCGTCGGCCCCATCCTGGCGCCCATTGGCGCCGCCTGGGCCCTCCGCCTGGATGCGTTCGGCGGCGGCACCGCCGTGATCGAAACCGCGCAGGCATCCGGCCTGGCGCACATGGAGCCGACCCCGGCCAACGCCCTGCGCGCCCACAGCTACGGCTGCGGCCAGCTGATCGCCGCTGCCCTGGATGCCGGCGCCACGGAGATCGTGCTGGGCGTGGGCGGCTCGGCGATGAGCGACGGCGGCAGCGGGGCGCTCCGGGCCCTGGGCCTCAAGCCGCTGGACGCCGCGGGCAACGTGGTGCCCCTGGGCGGCGGCTCGCTGGCAGATGTCGCCTCCGTGGATGTCAGCGGACTCGATCCCCGGCTGGCCGCGGTCAAGTTCCGGATCGCCGTCGACGTGCAGAACCCATTGTTCGGAAGCGACGGAGCGGCGCACGTCTTCGGCCCGCAGAAGGGCGCCGACGAGGACGCCGTGGAGATGCTCGACGCGGGGCTGCGGAACTGGGCCTCGGTGCTGCGCCAGGCCACCGGCCGGGACGTCAACGTTCCGGGGGCCGGGGCGGCGGGCGGATTCCCGGCGTCGTTCCTGGCCTTCAGCAACGCCGCCCTCGAAGGCGGCTTCGAGCTGGTGGCCGGACTCACCGGCCTCGGAGAAAAACTCGCCCAGGCGGACCTCGTCATCACCGGGGAGGGGTCGCTGGATTCGCAGTCGCTCACCGGGAAGGCGCCGATTGCGCTCGCCGACGCCGCCCGGGACCTCGGCATCCCGGTGATCGTGGTGGCCGGCCGCATCCTGGTCACCCCGGAGGACCTGGCGCAGCACGGTGTGGTGGCCGCCGCGCAGCTGCTGGACCTCGCGGGAAGCCCGGACGACGCCGTCGCGAACGCCGCGAAGTACCTCGCCTGGGCCACCAGCCAGGTCCTGGAAGGCGCCTGAGGCCGGCGTTCGCCGTCGGCCGCGAGCTCTGGAAGGCGCGTAGCCACGCGGACACTCATACCGCGGCGGTTGAAGGTTCACCACATCAACATCGTCGATCGCCCGATGATGCGTAAGGCCTGGGCGGCACCATCGTGGGCAACACCATGGAATGGTACGACGTCGGCGTGTTCGGCTACCTCATCACCACCATGGGCCTGGTCTTCCTGCCGGAGGCCGACAAGACCGTGCAGAACCTGTTCCTGCTGGGGACCTTTGCCGCGACCTTCATCGCCCGTCCGCTCGGCGGCGTGTTCTTCGGCTGGCTGGGTGACAAGATCGGCCGGCAGAAGGTGCTGTCCATGACCCTCATGATCATGGCGGCGGCCACGTTCGTCGTCGGCCTGCTCCCGGGGTACTCGGTCCTGGGAATATGGGCTGCCGTGCTGCTGGTGGCGACCAAGCTCGTTCAGGGCTTCTCCACCGGCGGCGAATATGCGGGCGCCACGACGTTTGTCAGTGAACATGCCCCCGACAGCCGCCGCGGCTTCTTTGCCAGCTTCCTTGACCTCGGAAGTTATATGGGCTTCGCCCTCGGCGCTGCTCTGGTTTCCGTGCTGCAGGTCACGCTCGGCCAGCCCGCCATGGAGGGCTGGGGCTGGCGGATCCCCTTCCTGATCGCCGGACCGCTTGGGATCGTGGCCATCTACTTCCGCCTGAAGATTGAGGAGTCTCCCACGTTCCAGGCCACCCTTGACGCACGGACATCAGCGGAGGCTGAAGGGGCGGTCGAGGCCAAGGGTCCGGTGGCAATTATTGCGTCCCACTGGCAAAGCATCCTGTTGGCGATAGTCCTGGTCGCGGCCGCCAACACGGTGGGCTACGCGCTGACATCCTATATGCCGACTTATCTGACCGCGACCAAGGGCTATGACGAATTGCATGGGACGCTGCTGACGATTCCGATCCTCGTCGCGATGGCTGCGGCCATTCCGCTCACCGGCCGGCTCTCGGACCGGATCGGCCGCCGCCCGGTGCTGTGGATCGGTTCGCTCGGGACCGTGATCCTGGCGGTCCCGGCCTTCATGTTTATCGGCGTGGGGGAGATCTGGTCCACCCTCCTGGGGCTGGCTCTCGTCGCGTTTCCGCTGACGTTTTATGTGGCGAATCTGGCCTCGGCGTTGCCGGCGCTGTTCCCCACGGCCAGCCGCTACGGCGCCATGGGCATTGCCTACAATTTCGCCGTCGCCATTTTCGGCGGTACGGCCCCGTTCATCATTGCGGCGCTCATCGCCTCCTCGGGAAATGACATGATGCCTGCCTACTATCTGGTGGGCACCTCCGCGATCGGCGCCGTGGCCGTTTTCTTCATCAGGGAGACTGCCGGACGCCCGTTGCTCGGTTCCACGCCCAGCGTGGATTCGCTGGAGGAGGCCCACGAGCTGGTCGCGAGCCAGGACTCCAACGAGAACCTGGATCTTAGCAAGATGCCCTTCGATCACACCTACGAGTCACCGGCCCAGGCCGACGAGCGGCAGGCCGGCGAGCGGCAGAACAGAGCAGGAGACCGGAAGACCGGCACGCCGGACTAGGGACGCGCCGTAGGACAGCGAGCGTCCGAGCGGACCGGCCCGGCTCAGGTGCCGGTCTCATAGTGCGGCTCGGCCACCGGCTTGGACTCCGGGGAACCCTTCTCGCGGAGGTAAACCGAGGCGCCCACCAGCACGGCTACGGCCAGGAATTCGCTCTGCCAGTTCTGGAAGGACTCGAACCAGAACCGGCTCGTCGCGAGATACCCCAGAACGGTGACCGGCGGTTGCCCGTGGCTTTGCTGCTCTTCGCTGTACGCTTCACTGCCGCCCACCGCGTGAAGGGCGATGGACATGAGGAACAGCAGCAGGAACATGATCGACAGGGAGTGTTCGTAGAGTCTGAGGACCCAGCCGCCGCGCCGCACCGGCCACGGCGTGGCTGACTTGAGGGCCGCATCCCGGGGGTCCGCGTCCTGCGGCGCCGTGCGGCCCATCGGCTTCGACTCCGATGATCCTTTCTGGAAGAGGAACACCGTCAGGATGACGTACATGCCCATCTGCAGGAACTCGGACTCCCAGTTCTCAAAGGTCGCCTCGAGGAATGCCCCGGTCCCGAGGTACTCAAGGACCGAAACGGCTGATTCGCCGTGGGTCACCTGATCCTCGCTGTAGTCGGCGGCCCCGCTGAGGATCATCCCGCCGAAGAAGACGAGGAAGAGTCCGATGTTGGCCAACAGCAGGCCGCGTTCCCTGACCCACTTGCTCATGGTTCCTCCTTGCTCATAGTTCCTCCTGAAGGTGTGCTGCGTTGTGGCTTGCGGTGCTCGTCATGTGATTTCCCGTTTGTTTGCCTGCCGGCGGAGCCTGCCCGGCACAAAGACCAGCAGGATGAGCAGGGCCGCCAGCAGCACCGCCCCGGCGGTGAAGCCCGCCGTCCGCCCCGCCGTGACATCGAAGACCAGCGCGGAGGTGCCGACGCTGAGGAGCGCGACGCCGGCCAGGGCCACCTTGGCTATCCGGTCGGCGCTGGACACCAGGGTGGCCTTGAGGCGCAAGCGGAACAGGCGGCGGTGCACGCTCACCGGCAGCAGGATCAGCGCGGTGGTGAGGGCGGCCAGCGCCACGTTGGCAAGGTAGAGGGTGATCTGGACGTCGTCCAGCGTCTCGAACCTCGACTGGAACGGCAGGGTGAGCAGGAAGCCAGCGAGGATCTGCACTCCCGTCTGCAGCACCCGGAGTTCCTGCAGGAGCTCCATCCAGTTGCGGTCCATTTTTTCCTCGACGGACTCGTTTCGTCCGTGTCTGGTGGACTCTTCTGGACCGGGCACTGGCGCACCTCCGGGTGAATGCGGATCGGACTGCGGGGGCAGTTAACACTCAACCTAGGCTTGAGGCCTGCTAAATTCAAGCTGGTACTAAGTCTGCTGATTATTTTCCGGGTAGGCTGGAACTGTTTACTTCGCTGGGATGGTTTCGAGGGGCCGGTTTCGCGCCGGCGGCCGAGGGCCAGCCCGCGGAACTCGCCCCCGGCAAGGGCCTCCGAGCGGCCGTGGGTCCGGGCACATTTCAAGCAAGGTCATCCAGCAAGTCCGTTTCCACAACGATTCCAACAGCAGGAGGAATGACATGACTCAGGACAACCAGCAGGACCCGATCGAAGAAGCCGGCGGCTATGGAACCCCGACGGCGGAGCAGGAAATGCCCGGCGATGACGCGAAGAAGTTTCGCACAGCCCCGGGAGGACGAGGCGTTCGACGCCGCAGGCCTGAGCCAGGACAGTCCGGACGGTGAGACCTACCCGGCCGGAGCGCTGGACCTCAGCGAGTTCGGCCCAGAAGACCAGGACAGTGCAGGAGAACCCGGAGCCGGACGCTTCGGAGGAACGGAGGAACAAATGAGTTCAGAAAACGCCAGTTCAGAGCCCGGATTCGACGCCGAAGTGCCTTCCTCGGAGGCCGAGATGGATGGTGCCAACACCGAGCAACCCGACGCCTGGCGGCCGTTCTCCTCGGAACCCGGCCAGGACGCCGCGGGGCTGCCCGACGGTTCCGGCGAGGACCTGCCGGAGAGCAAGGCGCCGAAGGGCAGCGGCGACGATGAGGAACCGTTCGACGCCGGCTAAACCGCCGTCGACAAGTCGCTGCCATCGGCGAAAAAGGCCGGCGCCCTGCCACCATCCGGTGGCCCGACGCCGGCCTTTCGCTTGGTTGCTGCTGGCGTTAGCGCCGCTTCTTCGGCGCGCGCTTCGCGGCGGCGTTCGTGGCGGCCCTGACCGCAGCCACCGTCGCGGGCTCCTCGGCTTCCGGCTCCGCGACCGTGCCGCGGGCCTTCGCGATGGCCTTCATGCCGTGGTAGATCACCAGCGCCGCGGCGGAACCCAGTGCGATGCCGGTGAACTTCAGGTCGCCGATGGTCCAGGTGTAGTCCGCGATGCCGACAATAAGCGCGACGGCGGCCGTCGTCAGGTTCACCGGGTTGGCAAAGTTCACCTTGTTCTGGACCCAGATCTTCACGCCGAGGACGCCGATCATGCCGTACAGCATCGTGGCGGCGCCGCCGAGCACACCGGCCGGGACAGTGGCGATGAGTTCGCCGAACTTCGGCGAGAAGCTGAGCACCACGGCGAAGCTGCCAGCCACCCAGTACGCCGCCGTGGAATAGACCTTCGTCGCAGCCATGACGCCGATGTTCTCCGCGTAGGTGGTGGTGCCTGAGCCGCCGCCCAGGCCGGCGAGCACGGTCGCCGCGCCGTCGGCCATCAGCGCGCGTCCGGAGACGCCGTCGAGGTTCTGGCCGGTCATCGCGGACACGGACTTCACATGGCCGATGTTCTCGGCGACCAGCACCAGCACCACCGGGACGAACAGGCCGACGACGCCGAGGTGGAATTCGGGGGTCTGGAAGTGCGGCAGCCCGATCCACGCCGCGCCGTCCATCTTGGAGTAGTCCACTTCGCCGCGGATCATCGCCACGATGTAGCCGACCACCACGCCGACAAGGATGCTCAGCCGGCCCAGGATGCCGCGGAAGAAGACGCTGACGAGGATGATCGTGGCGAGCGTGATCAGGGCCGTGACCGGGGCGGCGTCGAAATTGTTCTTCGCGGCGGGCGCGAGGTTGAGGCCGATCAGCGCCACGATGGCGCCGGTGACGATCGGGGGCATCAGGCGGTTGATCCAGCCCGCCCCGAATTTCTGCACGACGGCGCCGATGATGGCCAGCCCGACGCCGGCCAGCACCACGCCGCCGAGGGCTCCCGGAACGCCGTACTGCTGCTGCGAGGCCATGATCGGGGCGATGAAGGCGAAGCTGGAACCGAGGTAGCTGGGTACCTGGCCCTTGGTGATGACGAGGAACAGCAGGGTCCCGATGCCGGAAAAGAACAGGGTGGTGGCCGGCGGCATGCCGGTGATGATCGGGACCAGGAAGGTGGCGCCGAACATGGCGACGACGTGCTGCATACCGACGCCGATGGTCAGCGGCCAGGCGAGGCGCTCATCCGGCTTGACGACCCCGCCGGGGCGGATGGACCTGCCGTTGCCGTGGAGCTTCCATTTGGTACCGAGCATGCTCATTGCCGGAGCCTTTCAGAGAATGTGTGGCGGGGCGGGAAGGAATCTTCCGGAGCAACTTTACCGCGCCGGTCTTGCCCGCCCGCTCCGGCGGTGCCGCTGTGCCGGACGTCCTGTGTGCCGGACGTCCTGTGTGCTGGACGTCCTGTGTGCTGGACGTCACGGGGCGCCACGGGAAGCAGACTGCATCAGTTGAAGTTGCAACTATGGACAGCACAAACGCCCTGCTCCCAGGCCGGGCAGGCAAGCGAAAGGGACGCGAATGACGATCGCCCATGATGAAGCAGTAATCGACGCCGCCGCGGTGGACGCCATCTTTGCCGAGGCCCGCACGGCCAACGCCTTCACCGGCGAGGTCACCGATGAACAGGCCCGGGCCATCTACGAGCTCACCAAGTTCGGGCCGACCGCCTTTAACTCGCAGCCGCTGCGCGTGAGCTACGTCCGCTCCGCCGAGGCCCGCGCCACCCTCGTCGACGCCCTCTCGAACGGCAACCGTGCCAAGACGGCGTCGGCACCCCTGGTCGCGATCCTCAGCTACGACACCTCCTGGCAGGAGCAGTGGGACAACTTCCTTCCCGGCTTCAACGCCCCCAAGGCCATGTACGACGCCGCCCCGGACCTGGCCGCGGCCACGGGCAACAACAATGCGCATCTGCAGGCCGGCTACTTCATCCTGGCGGTGCGCTCGCTTGGCTTCGCCGCGGGTCCCATGACGGGAGCGGACTTCGCCGCGATTGACGAGGCGTTCTTCCCCGATGGCAGCCAGAAGAGCTTCCTGGTGGTCAACATCGGCCGGCCCGCTGCCGACGCGTGGGGTGCCGCGAAGCCGAAATTCGCCTACGAGGACGTCGTCCGGACGCTCTGACGCCCTGGCCCTGCGCATTTTGTGGATGCAGGGTGCCTCCGGCACGCCGGGACGCAGGGTTCCTCCGGCTCGCCATGACGCGGAGGTGCCTCCGGCACCATGGGGGACAGGCCGGAGGCACTCGGGACGCATTCTGCGGGTGAGCGCAAGGCCGCATCCGTGCCCACTTCCCAGTCTAGTCCGCATCGG
This sequence comes from Arthrobacter sp. UYCu723, assembly GCF_054059215.1. Lineage (NCBI taxonomy): Bacteria > Bacillati > Actinomycetota > Actinomycetes > Micrococcales > Micrococcaceae > Arthrobacter > Arthrobacter sp. UYCu723. Next base: position 1,552,997 of record NZ_JBSSBW010000001.1, on the reverse strand, counting down.
GGCCGATACCACAGGGCGTTTCGCAGGTGGGGTGCCGCCGTCCCTTGGCCCGGCTGCCGTGGCAGACTTTCCCCATGCGGAACCTGATTGTGGTGGCTTTCCTGGAGCCCGTCACCGAGGGGCTCGAATTTCCCCGCGATGACTGGCCGCTGCACGTCACACTGGCCAAGTTCGAGGTAGTGGGTCACGCAGGCGCGCCGGCGTCGGTCCCCGATGCGCTGGCCGAGAGGATTGCCGGACTCATGGCGGCCCCCGTCGCCGCGGCGCTCGGCATCCGTCTGACTGCCGGCGGGGAAGCAGGGTTCGGCAGGTCCGGCTTGATCCCGGTCCGCCTGATCGAGCCCAGCGAACCGCTGCAGGCGCTCCATGAATCGCTGGTGCGGATGGTGGCGGCTGTGCCCGGCAGGATCGCGGCTCCCGCCTACGCCCTGGCGGGCTACCGGCCGCACGTCTCGCACCGCGGTGACAGGCGTGTGCGGGACGGTCAGGTGGTGGTCCTGGACCGGATCGCGCTGGTGGATATGGCGCCCGGCGGCGGGCATGCGACCCGGCGGGTCCTCAAGCTCTGGACCCTTCCAGCGGCATGAGCAGCGTCCCGCGGCCGGTGTCTGGTTCCGCGGCGGTCCCGGCGGTCGATGCCGCGGGTGGCTCGAGGCGAGTCACATCCTCAGCACGCACCATGAAATCCGGCCCGGGGGTGCCATACTTGGGTCACGCGACGCTGCGTCCACAAATGTGGGGCTATTAGGTGCGGACCGGGGGCCACAACATGATGCTTGACACCCTGACCTTGCGAGTCGCTTTGGCGGTGGTTGATTTGACCCTGCTGCTGCTTTTTTATTTCATCACCTTCCGCCGCACCCGATCCACTTACAGCGGCTGGTGGTGCATGGCCCTGTTCCTGTTCTTGACCGGCAATGCAGCGTATCTGTTAGACGGCACCGCCCATCAGGTGTGGGCCAACCCCGGAGGAAACGTACTCCTCGTCGCAGGAGCGGCCAGTATCTGGGCCGGCGCCCGTTCGCTCCGGACCGCGGTTCCCAAGGCATGGCTTCTTGCCGCCGGTCCCGCCGTCACCGCCGTCGCGTCGGTGCTGGACCAGCCGGCCACGAACGTCTGGGCGGGGGGCCCGGCCTATCTGGCGTTCATGGGCGTCCTGATCGGCCTCGCGTGCCGTGAGCTCTTCCTGCTCGACCACAATTTTTCGCGCGTGCACCGCACGCTCGCCGTCGGCTCCGGCATCTTGGCCGTGTTCTACCTGGGCCGCCTTGTTGCCTTTCTGGCGGACGGGCGCGAGGGCCCGGTGTTCCTCTCGATCTTCGGATCAGCGACGACGACCATCTTTTCGGCCGTGATTCTGGTCGTGGCGTCCTTCACCATGGCCGAATTGAGCAATGAGCAGCTGACCCAGGATTTACGGGCGCGGGCGACGGTCGATGGCCTGACCGGTCTGCTGAACCGGACGGCATTCCTTGACCTGGCCGAACACGAACTCAGCCGGACCAGGACCATCGGCTCCTTGGTCCTGGCCGATCTCGACCATTTCAAGGCCATCAACGACGACTTCGGCCATTCGGCAGGCGATGCTGCGCTCAAGGCCTTTGCGGACGCGTGCACGTCCACTGTCCGGTCCACCGACCTCGTGGGCCGGTACGGGGGCGAGGAGTTCATCCTGCTGCTCCCCGGGGTGACGCCGGAGGTGGCCAGCGGAATTGCGGCGGACATCAGCCGCCGCCTGGAGGCGTTGCGGTCCAGCACGATTCCGCGACTCCCGACGGTGAGCTACGGCATCGCGGCCACCGGCCCCGGAAGGGCGGAACTCCCGAAGATGGTGGCCGCAGCCGATGCGGCCCTCTACCAGGCGAAATCGCTGGGCAGAGACCGCTCGGTGCTGGCCAGCCACCTTGAGGAAAAGTCGGCCTGACCGCTACGGCCTGACCCTTAGGAAATGACGCCGTCGACGAGGGCTTTAGCCTCAGCCTGGACCTGCTTGAGGTGATCGGCGCCCTTGAAGGACTCGGCATAGATCTTGTAGACGTCCTCGGTGCCGGAAGGCCGGGCAGCGAACCAGGCGTTTTCGGTGACCACCTTGAGGCCGCCGATCGCCGCGCCGTTGCCCGGTGCTTTCGTCAGCTTGGCGGTGATGGTCTCCCCGGCCAGTTCCGTGGCAGTGACGTCCGAAGGCGACAGCTTGCCGAGGGCGGCTTTCTGCTCGCGGGTGGCAGCGGCGTCGATCCGGGCATAGACGGGGTCGCCGAACTGCTCCGTGAGGCCCTTGTAGAGCTGCGACGGCGATTTGCCGGTCACCGCGGTGATCTCCGAGGCCAGCAGGGCCAGCAGGATGCCGTCCTTGTCAGTGGTCCACACGCTGCCGTCCATCTTGTTGAAGGACGCGCCGGCTGATTCCTCGCCGCCGAAGGCGCCTTCGCCGGACAGCAGGCCCGGGACGAACCACTTGAAGCCCACAGGGACTTCCACCAGCTTGCGGCCCAGGCTTTCTGCCACCCGGTCGATGATCGAGGAGGAAACCAGGGTCTTGCCGATCACGGACTGCGGATTCCAGCCGGTGCGGTGGCGGTAGAGGTAGTCGATTGCGACGGCGAGGTAGTGGTTCGGGTTCATCAGCCCGCCGTCCGGAGTAACGATCCCGTGGCGGTCGGCGTCCGCGTCGTTGCCGGTGGCGACGTCGAACTTGGCGCCGTCGGACATGCGGTTGATCAGGGACGCCATCGCCGACGGCGAGGAGCAGTCCATCCGGATTTTCTCGTCCCAGTCGAGGGTCATGAACGCCCACTGCGGGTCGACAGTGGGGTTGACCACGGTGAGGTTCAGGTGGTGGCGCTCGCCGATCTCTCCCCAGTAGTCCACGGACGCGCCGCCCATGGGGTCGGCGCCGATCCGGACGCCGGCCTCGCGGATCGCGTTGAGGTCCAGGACCGAGGGGAGGTCGTCCACGTAGCTGCTGAGGAAGTCGAACTTGCCGGTGGTGCCGGCGCTGAGGGCATCGGCGACGGGAATCCGCTTGACCCCGCGCAGTCCGTTCTCCAGCAGTTCGTTGGCACGGTTGGCGATCCAGCCGGTGGCGTCGGTGTCCGCGGGTCCGCCGTGCGGGGGGTTGTACTTGAAGCCGCCGTCGCCGGGCGGGTTGTGGCTGGGGGTGACCACGATGCCGTCAGCCTGCGGCGCCCCGGCGGGGGAGTTGTTGTTGTGGGTGAGGATGGCGTGGCTCAGGGCCGGGGTGGGTGTGTAACCGTGGCGGGCGTCGATCAGAACGTTCACGCCGTTCGCCGCGAGCACTTCCAGGGCGGAGTTTTGGGCCGGCTCGCTGAGCGCATGGGTGTCCTTGGCCAGGTACAGGGGGCCGGTGATGCCTTGGCCAGCCCGGTATTCCACGATCGCCTGGGTGATGGCCAGGATGTGCGGCTCGTTGAAGGAGGCCTTCAGGCTGGAGCCGCGGTGACCGGAGGTGCCGAACGCCACCCGCTGTCCGGGGTCGCCAAGGTCCGGCGATACGTCGTAGTACGCATCCAGGAGCGCAGTGAGGTCAACAAGGTCTTGGGGTTGGGCAACAGTGCCCGCGCGGCTAGCCATGGCACCAGCATGCCAGACGGGGGGCGGACCACAACACGATTTGTAGGGAATCCGGCCCCTGTGACGCAGAATTTCCTGATCGTCGGAACCGGGCGGCGGTAGTCTGGAGCCAGGGACTTTCAAAAGGGGACTTCCATGACTGACCAGCCGACATCGGGCAAGGACGAGACGCCGCACGGCTACCAGCCGCCGTCGTACACCCAGCAGCCGGGAGACGAGATCTCCGCTACGCAACCAGTACCGCAATCCGACCCGGGCTACGGCCAGCCGCAGGGCCAACCGTACGGTGCGCCGGGCCAGCCGTACGGTGCGCCGGGCCAGCCGGGCGGCCCCTACAACGCGTACGGCCAGCCGGGCGGCCCCTACAACGCGTACGGCCAGCCGGGCGCAAGCTACAACGCCTACGGCCAGCCAGGCTACTACGGGATGCCGCCCGAGCCCAAGGGCCTGAGCGTAGCGAGCCTTTGCTGCGGCATAGCCGTGTTCGTGGGGTTCGGGTTTTTTATCCTTCCGCAGATCGCGGCGGTCATCCTGGGTCACCTGGCCCTCACGAGGGAGCCGTCAGGCAGGGGCATGGCCGTCGCGGGTCTGGTGCTGGGGTACGTGGGCATCGCACTCACCATATTGGTCATCGTGATTCTTGCGGCCGTGTTCGGCAGCGCACGCTACAGCGGTTACGGGGTCTAAAGAGGCACTGACAGGCGCCTCCGGCCGGCTTTTCCTAGGCGACCTCTGACCAGAGGCGCCTTACGCTGGATGCCACCGCCGCGCGGGAGTCAGCGTGGGCGGACACCTCCTCGGGGAAGATCGAGTTGAGTGACAGGAGTCTGTCCGCAAGTCCAGCCTCGGATCCGGCGGCTGCCTCGCGCAGGGCATCTGCCATCGGGTCATCGAGGGCCAGGGCCTTCCCGTTGACGTCGCGTCCGCGGTAGATGAAAACCATCCAGGCGGCAAGCAGCAAGGCTGCGGAATAGGGCACGTCACCGGCCCTGAGCCGGTCCGCCACGGTGCCGAGGACGCGGACTGGCAACTTCTGGGATCCGTCCATGGCGACCTGGATGGTGGTGGGGCCAAGGTTCGGATTCGCGAACCGCGTGAGGATTGATTCGCCGTATTCGTAAAGATCGAGTCCGGCCGGCGCTGTCTGCGTGGGGATCACGTCATCGCGTTGGAGTTTCCGGGCTTCCCGGACCAGGGCGTCGTCGGCGACGGCGATCGTCGGATATCCCCGCAGCGCGCCGAGGCGTGCGGAGCTGGAGCTGCTGGACGCCGCGGGACCCGTGAGCCGCTGAGGGACCGTCTCCGTCTGGCCTTCTCCGTCCGGGCGGTCAGCCCCTGGACGGTGAGGGCTGCCGTCAGCCGCCCGGCGTCACACCGTCGGTGACATCGCCCGCCGGCATGAGTTCGACGTCGGACGCCTCGCCGGGGGCGGGGACGTAGACGCACGACTCAACCGGCGGGCGATGCTTGGTGCTCATCGGGTCAGCGTACGCCGCCCATGAGCTTCTTGATTGCCGGCGAGGCCGCGGCGAGGCCGACGGCCAGTAGCATGGCGGTTCCGCCGATGCCGGTGAAGTACGGCAGCTCGTCCTTCGGGTTGTACAGGCCGGACAGGATGCCGGCCAGCGTGGTGCCGAGGGACACCGAGAGGAAGAACAGCGCCACCATCTGCGTGTGGAAGGCCTTGGGTGCCAGCTTGGTGGTCACCGACAGCCCGATCGGGGAGAGGAACAGTTCCGCGAGGGTGAACAGGAACAGGATCCCGACCAGGGCGAGCAGCGGCGTCTTGCCCCCGCCGGCCAGCGGGATGAAGGCTAGGAACGCCAGCCCCATCACGAACAGGCCGATCGAGAACTTCAGCGCCGAACCGGGCTGCTTCCGGCCCAGCCGGGTCCACAGTGCAGCCATGACGCCGGCGAAGATGATGATGAACACCGGGTTGATGGACTGCACCCAGGCCGCCGGCATTTCCCAGCCAAACAGGTTGCGGTCCAGCTTCTCCTCCGAGTACACGGCGATGAAGGTGAACTGCTGCTGGAACAGGGCCCAGAAGGCGGCCGAGGCGATGTACAGCGGAATGAACGCTGCAACGCGCTGGCGCTCGGTGCCGGAGACCTTCTTGCTGCTGAAGATCAGGACGAAGTAGAGGACGGACGCGCCGATCGCGGCGTAGGCCATGGACATGGCCAGGTTCCCGGCATTCACGGTGCCGGTGGCGAGCAGCACGGCGATAGCGGCCGCGATGCCGGCGAAGATCGCGCCGTACTTGGTGCGCTCCGGGGCGGGCAGCGGGTTGGGCACCCGGTGGGCCTCGTCGGGGAGCCTCTTGCGGCCCGCAGCGTAAATCCCCAAGCCCAGCGCCATGCCGACGGCGGCGGCGCCGAAGCCCCAGTGGAATCCGTGGCTTTCCTGCAGCCAGCCGGTGACCAGCGGGCCGATCAGGGCGCCGGCGTTGATGCCCATGTAGAAGATGGAGAAGCCGGCGTCGCGGCGTTCATCCTTCTCGCGGTACAGGCTTCCCACCAATGCGGTGGCATTCGCCTTGAGGCCGCCGGAACCGACGCCCACCAGCACCAGGCCGGCGATCAATCCGGGAATGCCCGGAACCAGGGCCAGCGCGATGTGGCCGGCCATGATCATGACGGCGGAGCCGAACAGCACGCGCTCGGAGCCGAAGAGCCGGTCCGCGAGCCAGGCACCGAGGATGGTGGAGAGGTAGACGCCGCCGCCGTAGGCGCCGACCAGGCTGGCGGCCAGGCCCTGCTCAATTTCCAGGCCGCCCTGAGCAGCCGTGAAGTACATGTAGTAAAGCAGGATTCCCTGCATTCCGTAGAAGGAGAAGCGCTCCCACATTTCTACGGAGAAGAGGCTGGCCAGCATCTTTGGGTGGCCAAAAAAGGACGTATCGCCCGGCGTTGTAGCGGGGGGATTGGATAAATGAGTTGTGCTCATTTACTTAATGCTGACAGTGTGACGCGCGATTGTCACATTCGCGGGGCCCGGGGCAAGTCCTTCGCCCGGCGTTTTGTCCCGGGCCCACCCGCCCTTTGACCTATCAGCAGATGTCGCTATGGACCCGGAATAGCAACTACAAGTGACAGCGCAACCTGGATGAGGGGCTACCCGGCGTCGAAGATGATGACCTGGCGGACGGCTTTTCCGTCGGCCAGCTGGTCCATGGCCTGGTTGATGTCTGCCAGTGCTATGCGGGCTGAGATCAGCTCCTCGACTGGCAACTTCCCTTCGCGCCAGAGCTGGGCGTACTTGGGGATGTCGCGGGAAGGCACGGCGGAGCCGAGGTAGCTGCCCACGATGGTGCGGGCTTCGGCCGTGATGGTCAGCGGGGAGATCGCGGCCCGGGCCTCGGGCGAGGGCAGGCCCGCGGTGATGGTGGTTCCGCCGACGGCGGTGGCCGCGAAGGCGGTCTCGAAGGCACGCGGATTTCCGGCGCATTCGATCACATACCTGGCCTTGACGCCCTGCTCGAGGACCTGCCGGGGGGTGTACGTCTCGTGGGCGCCCAGCCGGCGGGCGTGCTCGAGTTTCTCCTCGAGGGTGTCCACCGCCACGATCCGGGAGACGCCCTGGGAGACGGCCGTGATCAGGGCGGCCATGCCGACGCCGCCGAGGCCCACGATCATGATGCTGTCCTTCGGTTCCGGCCGGGCCGCGTTGAGGACGGCCCCGCCGCCGGTCAAGACGGCGCAGCCCAGGACCGCGGCGATGTCCGCGGGAATGTCGTCGCCGACCGGCACGGCCGAGGCCCGGTCCACCACGGCGTGGCTCGCGAAGCCCGAGACGCCCAGATGGTGATAGACCTTTTCGCCCCCGCGGCTCAGGTGCGTGGAGCCGTGCAGCAGCGTCCCTTCCCCGTTGCTCTTCGAACCGGCGGTGCAGGGCAGCCGGCCGTCCGCGGCGCAGTTCCCGCACGATTCGCAGCGGGGCAGGAAGGACATCACCACGCGCTGGCCCGGTTCCAGGTCTGTGACCTCGGAGCCGACCTCGACGACGCGGCCCGCCGCCTCGTGGCCGAGCAGCATCGGGACCGGGCGCACCCGGTTGCCGTCAACAACGCTCAGGTCGGAATGGCAGATCCCGGCGGCCTCGAGCCGGACCAGGATCTCAGTGTGCCCGGGACCGTCCAGCTCCAGTTCCGAGATGGTGATGGGCCTGGAGTCCGCGAACGGGCGCGGGCGGCCGATTTCCTCAAGTACTGCACCGGTGATCTTCATCGATCCCTCTCATGTCGTTTCAAGACGGTGTCGCCTCAGGTCATGTCGCTTCAAGCCATTCGCTTCAGGTCATGTCGCTTCAGGACGAGGCATGTCCACCGTACAACCGGAACCGGCGCTAGAACCCCAGCTGCGCGGCCACCTGCAGCAGCAGCGCCTCGGACCCCATCGGCCCGATCAGCTGGATTCCCATCGGCAGGCCGGCGCCCGGGGCGCCGCCGGTCCAGTGCACCGGGATGGTGATGGCGGGCAAGCCGCATACGTTCACCATCGAGGACCACGGCGCGAACTCGCACTGCTTGCGGTAGTCGCCGTCGGCGTCGCCCGTCCACTCGGACGCGGGCCAGTAGCCGTCGCCGTGGGCGGCGCCGGTGAACCAGCCCACCGGCCGGGGAGTCTGCGCCAGCGCAGGCATCAGCATGAGGTCCCAGGCTGCGTACTGGACGATCGTGTCCCGCTGGAACAGCCGCAGGAACCCTAACGACTCGTTGAGTTTGGCGGCGCTACGCTGCTGTGCCCGACGCCGGAACGTGCGGGTCAGCGGCGACAGGAGCGCCTCGCGGTGGGGCGCGATCCGGGCGCTTCCGACGGCGGCGGTCCAGGCGGTGGTGAACGCGTCCGGGTAGCGGTTGTCGTAGCGGACCGTGGCTTCCGTTGTTTCATGGCCCGACGCCTCCAGCATCCTGATGCCTGCCGCCAGCGCGTCGCGGGCCTCCTGGCCAGGGGTGAAGGGGAAGATCGTCTGCCACGGACTGTCCAGGCTCACCCCGATCCGGAGCCGGGCCGGTTCCTGAGCGGCGAGTTCGAGATAGCTGGGCGCGGCATTTCCGTGCGGACCCAGTTCCGCCGGGACGAGCGCATCGAGCATCAGCGCCGCATCCGCTGCGGAGCGGGCCAGCGGGCCGGTAGCAACCAGTCCCGCGGGATCACCGGAGCTTTCCCCTGCGGGCACCAGGCCACGGCCGGGCTTGAGTCCAACGAGCCCGCAGGCGGCCGCCGGGATGCGGACCGAGCCGCCGCCGTCGGACCCGGGGGCAAAGGGCAGCAGCCCGGCGGCCACGGCGGCAGCGCTGCCGCCCGAGGAGCCGCCCGAACTGCGGCTGAGCGCGTACGGGTTGCGTGACGGCGGTGCGATCCGGTTCTCGCTGTAGGCCGTCAGGCCGAACTCCGGAACCTGGGTCTTGCCCAGGGAAATGGCGCCGGCACCCTTCAGCAGGGATGTGAGCGCGGCGTCGGCCAGGGCGGGCTTGTGGTCCAGGGCGGCGCTGCCGTGGGTGGTGACCACGCCGGCGACGTCCGTCAGGTCCTTGAACGCCACGGGCATCCCGTGCAGCATCGGCAGCCCTGCCCGGTCGCGCGCCGCGCGGGCATGGCGCGCGTCCGCCGCGGCGGCGTCCTTCAGGGCCTGCTCCGCCGTGACAGTGATGAACGCGCCGAGGTGCGGGTTCTCGGCCCCGATCCGGTCGAGGAAATGCCCGGCCGTTTCGCGGGCCGAGACTTCGCCGGAGCGCAGAACATCGCGCAGCCCCACGGCGGAAAGTTCGTGGATTTCAGCCAAGGAAACGCGGCTCCAGCCGTTCCTCGGCTGCGACGGGCTCCCCGCCCGGGGGACATGCCCATTCATGGGACGCAGGAGTGGACATCGTGGCATCATGCCCAGTCCTAGCGTCGAGGGGAGGGCATGTCCGCGGGTGGGCGCTGGACATGTCCCCCCGCGCCCCGTCCCGCCGGGTCACGATGTAGGCACCCTTGCCCCTGGTCTCGCTCACGGCCTCCACCAGCTCGGTCCCCACGTAGACCAGTCCCACGCCGTCGTCAGAGCAATGCGTCTCGCCAAGGGTGCCGTCGGCCACGAGCCGGTGCACGAGGGGGCGCCGGCGTGCCTCGGAGTCGTAGTGCACCCCGTTGGCGTACGGCAGCAGCGCCAGGCAGTTGGTCACGGCCGCCAGTTCGGGGCCGAAGGAGTCGGTGGCGCCGCCCTGGAACCAGCACAGGGACCCGGCGGAGACGCCTGCGAGGACCACGCCCTGCTCCCACACCCGGCGCAGGACGGCATCGAGTCCGTGCGCCCGCCAGACGGCGAGCAGGTTCACCACCGAGCCGCCGTTGACCCAGACGACGTCCTGTTCCATCAGGTGCGCCTCGGGGTCCGGATGGTTGGGCATAGTGAAGAGGTTGAGATGGCTGAAGTCAAAGCCCGCAACCCGGGCGGCCTCGTCCAGCTCGGCATTAAACCAGCGCTGATCTCCCGACGCGGTCCCGATGTGCGTGATCCGCGGTGCGCGCCCGCTCACCCCGGAGAGTTCAACGGCGTGATGCACCAGGCGGTCGAACTCCAGCCGGGTCCGGTTCCCGGCTTTGTAACCGCCGGAGGTTGCCAGGATGGTGGGCCGGTCAGCTGCCATGGGATCTCCTTTGCGCCATCCCAGAAGCGTAACGTGCCGCCCGTTGGGGTGCGCTCTTAGCGGCTGGCGATAGGCTGGTGGCAGACCTTGATTGCTGCGAAAGGACCAACGTGAGCGACTTCGACACCGTCACCGTGTCTGACATCCCTGAAGAGGCCAGAATCCTGGACGTCCGCGAGGACTATGAGTGGGTTGCGGGCCACGCGGAAGGTGCCCTGCACATTCCGCTGGACCAGCTCCCGGCACGGATCGACGAAGTGGACCCGGATGAGGACCTCTACGTCATCTGCCGTACCGGCGGACGCTCATTCCGGGCCGCGCAGTGGCTGGTGGGCCAGGGGTATTCCGCCCTGAACGTGGCCGGCGGCATGGACCAGTGGCTGGAAACCGGCATGCCGCTGGTGTCCGACAACGGGCTCAAGCCAGTCATCCTGTAAGCGAAGAAAGAAGAGCCGATGCCCGCATCTCCCGTCACCTACACCTTCCTCGGGCCCGAGGGCACCTTCACCGAGGCTGCCCTGATGCAGGTGCCGGGCGCGGCGCAGGCCATCCGCATCCCGGCGTCCAATGTGAATTCTGCGCTCGACAAGGTCCGGGACGGCTCAGCGGACGCGGCGATGGTGCCGATCGAGAACTCGGTTGAGGGCGGTGTTACGGCAACCCTTGACGCCATCGCCACGGGGCAGGAGCTTCGCATCCTCCGGGAGGCCCTCGTGCCAATCAGCTTTGTCCTGGTCGCCCGCCCCGGCGTCCGCATTGAAGACGTCCGCCGGATCTCCACCCACGGCCATGCCTGGGCGCAGTGCAGGCTCTGGGTCGACGCTAATATTCCCAATTCGGAATACATCCCGGGTTCCTCGACAGCGGCGGCAGCGATGGGTCTTCTCGAGGACGGCGCCCACTATGACGCCGCGATCTGCGCCCCGATCGTGGCCGCGGAGCAGCCAGGGCTGGCTGTCCTGGCCGAGAACATCGGGGACAACCCCGGTGCCGTCACCCGCTTCGTCCTCGTGGGCCGGCCGGGTGCCCTGCCCGAGCCGACCGGCGCGGACAAGACCACCGTGGTGGTTCCCCTGCCGGAGGACCGGCCGGGCGCCCTGATGGAGATCCTGGACCAGTTCGCCACCCGTGGGGTGAACCTGAGCCGGATCGAATCCCGGCCCACCGGCCAGTACCTGGGTCATTACTTCTTCAGTATCGACGCGGACGGCCACGTTGCCGATGCGAGGGTCGCCGATGCCCTCGCCGGCCTGCACCGGATCAGCCCGGCCACCCGCTTCCTGGGTTCCTACAGCCGTGCCGACGGTCAGCGGACGCTCGTGGCCCCGCATACCTCGGACCAGGCATTCCGCGCGGCACATGCATGGGTGAAAAATATTCTGGCAGGAGCATCTCTGGTGCCGGAATATACGCCGAGGGCTTCGCCCAGGGCGTAGACAAAAGCCGCACCGGGCACTTCCACGCCTAGGAAACTGTGCGTATGCTTGCCTGATCCATATTGGGGAAGTCCTCTAACGGAGGGAGCAGGTCATGTCGAGTACCAGCACAGAAAATGACGGCCAGGGAATGATTGTGAATCCCAAACCGACCGCTGACAACCAAGACTGGGACGGTGACGACGCCGACCGTGCTGACCGGCTGCGCTTCGAAGAGGAGCAGGCCATGATCCGCGAGCAGTCCGAGGCGCGTGCCGCGAAGGCCGCTGCGGAGGCGAAGAAGTCCGCGGATGCGGCAAATACTGCTTCGAAGAAGGAAGCCAGTGCCTAGTCTTCCTCGGTGCCGTTCCTGACCCGTACCAGCAAGGATCCGGGTGCCACCTGGACGGTCACCGTTGTGGCCTCGCCGGAGGGATCGCCGTCGACCTGGGTGGCCATGGGTTCCGCGCACCGGATGGTCACCTTCCCTGAGCGGTAGTAGCTCATCACCGGCAGATTCCTCTTGTGCTTCAGGACTATCTTTGTGTACATCGCCAGCCAGCCGATGGCGCTGCGCGGGCTCATGACCACCACGTCCAGCATGCCGTCATCGATCATGGCCTGGGGGATGAAGTCGATGCCGCCGGGGATCAGCCCGCAATTGGCGAACAGCACACTGCGGATTTTCCTGGACTGCTCGGGCTGGTCATCGAGGGCGACGGAGATCTTCTTGCGGCGCCCGGGAAGATGCCGGACACCGGCTTCCGTATACGCCAGCCAACCCACGGCCTTCTTCAGCCCGTCATTGGTGTCGCCCACGATTTCGGCGTCCATGCCGATGCCGGCGATCACGAGGAAGGTGTGCTCCGACGACTGACCGGTCCTGGAGTTTTCAACCCGCATGCGCGCCGTATCGATGAACCGCTGGTGTCCGAAGAGGGCAGCCTGTACGCTGCCGTGCACGTCATTCACGTCAAGATCTATGTTGCGCGCCAGGAGGTTGCCGGTGCCGAGCGGGATCAGGCCCATGGCGATGTCCGTGCCGGCCAGGATCTCGGCCACGACGCGCACCGTCCCGTCACCTCCGCCCGCCAGGACGACGTCGGCACCGTACTCCACCGCAGCCCGCGCCTGGGAGAAGCCGGCGTCCTCGGCAGTGGTGTCAAAGAAGCGCGGCGGCTCCCAGCCGGCTGAGGCGCATGCACTCTCGATCAGCTCCCGGGCTTCGGCAGATTTGGCCTTGATCGGGTTCATCACCACGGCCACCTTCTGCTGTCCCAGGCCTGGGCTGTGCGTTTGTTCCCAGACGGCGCTGCGGGTGTGCTTGGCTTTCAGCCTGCGCACTCCCCACCAGCTGGAGACGGCGAACGCCAGAACTCCAGCGATGATGAGGTACAGCAGCCAGTCGCGCATTGTGCTCCAACACTATCCCGCCGCTGCCATGCGGCCGGATAGCCAGGCAACGCCTACCGGATTGGATAGTCTTATCCGGTGATCGATGTAAAAGACCTCAGCGAAAATCCGGACAAGTTCCGTGCCAGCCAGCGCGCCCGCGGCGCCGACGAATCAGTGGTGGACGCGATCATCGCCGCGGACTCGGCCCGTCGCGCGGCGCTGATCCGCTTCGAGAACCTGCGCGCCGAGCAAAATGTTTACGGCAAGAAGGTGGCGCAGGCCAAGGGCGAGGAAAAGCAGGCCCTGCTGGCAGAGGTGAAGGTTCTCGCGGGCTCGGTCAAGGCCGCCTCCGCCGAAGCCGACATCGCCCAGGCTGCCCACGAAGAGCTGCTCCGCGTGGTCCCCAACCTCATCGAGGATGGCGTCCCCGCCGGCGGCGAGGACGACTACATCGTGGTCAAGACCGTCGGCACGCCCCGCGAATTCACCGATTTCGAGCCCAAGGACCACCTGGAGATCGGTGAGCTGATCGGCGCCATCGACATGGAACGCGGCGCCAAGGTTTCCGGCTCGCGGTTCTACTTCCTGCGGGGTGTCGGCGCCCGGCTGGAAATGGCACTCCTGCAGATGGCCATGGAGCAGGCAGTCGACGCCGGCTTCGTGCCCATGATCACTCCCACGCTGGTCCGCCCCGAAATCATGCAGGGAACCGGTTTCGACGTCAAGCACGACGCCGAGATCTACCGTCTCGCCGAAGACGACCTTTACCTTGTGGGCACCTCGGAAGTGGCCCTCGCCGGCTACCACTCGGACGAGATCCTGGACCTCTCCGCCGGCCCGATCCGCTATGCGGGGCAAAGCTCCTGCTACCGCCGCGAGGCCGGGTCGCACGGCAAGGACACCCGCGGCATCATCCGTGTCCACCAGTTCAACAAGGTGGAGATGTTCATTTACACCACCGTGGAGGAAGCGGCCGCTGAACATGCCCGCCTGCTGGCCTGGGAAGAGGAAATGCTGGCCAAATGCGAGCTGCCGTACCGAGTGATCGACACCGCGGCGGGAGATCTGGGCAGTTCCGCCGCCCGGAAGTTCGACTGCGAGGCGTGGGTCCCCACCCAGGGCGCCTACCGCGAGCTGACGTCCACGTCCAACTGCACCACCTTCCAGGCACGCCGGCTCAACATCCGCGAACGCGTGCTGAACGAGGACGGCGCACCCAAGGGAACCCGCGCCGTCGCCACGCTGAACGGCACGCTGGCCACCACCCGCTGGATCGTGGCGATCCTGGAACACCACCAGAACCCGGACGGCTCCGTCAACGTCCCCGCGGCCCTGCAGAAGTACCTTGGCGGAATGACGGTCTTCCCTGTCCTTTAGCGGTCCGCACCCGACCCCCGACGCCCCGCAGCGTTCACGCCGAGTTCACCGCGCGCTGTGGCGTGGATCCTAGCGGCTGTCGGGGGCGTCTGCTCTACTAGTTGGATGACAACATTGACTGAAACCTCAGTCGCCGGCAACGATGACCGGCGAAATAGCAACCAGAACAACCAGAACAACAACGGCCACAAGCTGATGATCGCTCTCGACGTCGACGGCACACTGGTCGACCACGACGGCCACATGTCCGTCCCGGTCCGCGAGGCAGCCCAGGATGTCGTGGCCGCCGGCCACCACGTCATGATCGCGACGGGCCGCTCACTCAACGCCACCCTGCCCATCATCGAGCACATCGGCATCGAGAACGGCTATGCCGTGTGTTCGAACGGCGGGGTGACCCTTCGTCTCGATTCCAGCCTGTCCGCAGGCTACGAGGTTCTCCACAAGGCAACCTTCGACCCGGGTCCGGCCCTCCGCGCATTGCGCAAGCGGCTGCCCTCGGCCAAGTACGCCCTGGAGGACGAAGACGGCAACTTCCTCTCCACCGAGCGCTTCCAGGACGCCAGCTTCGGCGTGGAGGCCATCGGTGTCGACTTCCAGACCATGCTGGAGGCCACCGCGGTGCGTGTGGTGGTGTTCAGCTCGGAAAACACGCCCGAGGAGTTCAACACGGCCATCCGCCACATCGGACTGGCCGGCGTGACCTACTCGGTCGGATGGACAGCCTGGCTGGACATTGCCGCCGCCGGAGTCACCAAGGCCAGCGCCTTGGAGCAGCTCCGCGGCCGGCTGGACATCGAGGCACACCGCACGATCGCCGTCGGCGACGGCCGGAACGACATCGAGATGCTCACGTGGGCCGCCCGCGGGGTGGCCATGGGACAGGCACCGGAGGAGGTCATCGCCGCCGCGAACGAGATCACCCACTCCGTGTACGACGACGGCGCCGCCCACGTGCTGCGCAGCCTCCTTTAGGAAACTGCCGCCCTGGACTGGGGCTGTGCTATACGAGGAGTGTCCCGCGCCCCCGGCCCTGCAGCCGCCCGAACCGGTCAGCGGACCTCCAGGATGAGGCCCAACAGCCGTGCGGCGGCGGGCCGTGCGGCGTGTTCCTCGTTCCACTGTGCCCGGGCCACGGCCTTGCTGACCGCCTGCGTCGTGATGCCGAGTTCCATCGCGACGGCCTTCTGCTGTCCACGGACGCCCGGAGTCAACAGGTCCAGGACCCGCCATTCAGCCTGGCTCCGGCCGTGAACAATATGGCCCAGCAGCCGCAGCACGGCCTCTGATTCCGCCGCGAGGTCCGCCAGTGGGCCTTCAACCGCCACCGGGACCCGGTCCTTGCCGTTGCGCAGCCGGTCAACGGCCCGCCGTGCATAGATCAGCCCGTGGCCGGAAGCATCCTTGATCTGGTTGGGCAGCGGTTCGTTCACCGGCCCCACCCCGATTCCGACGTACCAGCTGCCGCTGCGCAGTGCGATCATCGCAGCTTCCACGGCCTGGTGCGGGCAGTCCACAATGCCCTGGACCTCGTCCTCCACCGAGCGGTCGAAATCGAGGCGCGCCGGTATGTGCCGCAGGTCCTTGAGGAGCTGCGGCACGCGGTCGCCGTCGCGCCGGCTGTCGGTTTGGTTGATGGTCAGCGTGAACATTCTGGATCAACACTACCCGCTGGTAAATCGGAGGCAAGAGAGGTCCGGGACCAGCCGACGCCTCGCACCACTGCCGCCGCGGAACCTCTGAGGCTTGAGTAACCACGCCGTCGTGTCTAAGCGCCGTTGAGCTCGTGGAGCCCGCCAGTGGGCAGATGGATCCAGCCCTCGGTCCGGGCAGCCTTGGCATGGCCGTCATCGGGGCGCATCGTCCTGCCCAGGGCAACGGCGCGCGCGGTCAGCGAGGCGATGAGCGCGTCGAACATGTCATCGGAGCCGGCCAGCCGGTCATCGTATCCGGCCAGGTCCAGCCAGGGGGCTGCCGCGGCCAGCCCGTCAAGGATCAGGGCCAGCCGCTCAGTTTCCGCTCCGCCCCGCCCCTTGTAACCGCGAGCGGGCAGGCCCCAGGATTTCAGCGAAGCCGCCGGGTAGACCTCGGCAAGCCGGCCGCTGCCGTCCCTGGCCTGCGGCCCGTGGTCCCGTGCGATCTTTGCCTGGATGACGGCGCAGCGCATCGCCGGGTGGGCCAGCCGGTCCGCGGAGACGCTGAGCGGGATCAGGCCGGTTTGACGGGTGACGAACCTGTCGGTGTCCCGGTAGGCCAGCAGCCGGCGGCCTTCGATCCCGTCATGGTCCAGCACGGGGTGCGCGTCGAAACTCAGGTGCCCGGCAAGGAAGGGAAGGAAGGCGTCCGGCCAGCCCACGGGGCAGTCGATCCCCGTCATGTCGCAGCTGCCGAAGCGCCGGACAATGTCCGCGTCGCTCACGTCCAGGGACAGTGCCACCAACCGGGCGCCGCCGCCAACCCAGTCCAGGACCGCCACTGCTGTTTTCTTGGTCCCGGCGGCAAGGTCGACGCCGAGGGTCCTCACCGGGATCCTCCCGGGATGGTGGTCGGGGGCCAGAACGAGAACACAGGAGAAATCTACTGGACGCGGGGTTCAGACCGCGCGGTACCGGAGTGCGCCGGGAATCCCGCCCCGGCTACCCAGGCCGTCCCCGGAGGCAAACCGGGCCCAAACAGCGCGGAGGGCCCGGCCCTGGGCGTTGATTTCCTCCCAGGTGGCGCCCGTAAGCAGCCCTGCACCTTCCCAGGTCCGTTGGTCACCGAACAGCAGCGGCAGGTCAACGGTGTGCGCGGCCCCGTAGATATTTCCCGGCGCGCCCCAGGTCAGCACGTAGCTGTAAGCCTTGCCTCCGGCCTGGGCGTGCCGCCGGGCGAACCTCCTGGCTGATCTGCCGTAGACCGCTTCCGTCACGGCCCAGCTGATGGCCTTGAGGATGGCGGCGCCAAGGACCGGTACCTTGGCCAGGCGGCTAACAAGGGGGCTGCCTGGCAGGAACAGGCGGGCCTCGTCGGACGTGTGCCCGATCAGGACCTCGATCTCCGGGGCCGCCGTGTTCCAGGCGGCGTCGATCCCGGATTCGGCCGGCAGGGGTGAGTGCCCGTATTGCGTGCCGAAGGGCATGGCAGCCATCAGGCCGAACCTTCGGGCCACCTGTGCAACATTGTCCTCAATGGCGACGACGTCCAAGGCAGGCGTGTCATCGGTGACGGCTTCCGCTGCGATCCCCATGGCGGTGTTCATCTTTTGCCTTCCCCTTGAAATGCCCAGGGGTGCACTTTGAATGATGGCGCGCTGGAACAGTGATGGTGCGTCCGCCGTCGCCATGAGGTGGGCTACGGCGTCGCCTCCTGCGGACTGTCCGAAAGCGGTGACGCGTCCAGGATCGCCGCCGAAGGCGCCGATATTGCGCTGCACCCAGCGGAACGCCTCAAGCTGGTCCAGGAGGCCGAGGTTGGCGGGCCGGCCCGTGCCGGCTGCCAGGTATCCGAATAAGCCCAGGCGGTACGTCACGGAAACCACGATGACCCGGTTTTCGGCAACCAGGGCCTTGGCGTCGAAGATTGCCAGGTCCCCGGAGCCGGACGTATAGGACCCGCCGTGCAGCCACACCATGACCGGCACCCGCTCATCTTTATCGATGTCCGCCGGCAGCGTGATCGAGAGGCGCTGGCAGTCCTCACTCCCGGGGAGTTCACCGTAACGGGTGCCCAGGACATCGTCCAGGAAGGGTACCGGGGCCTGCGGGCAGGCGGGTGAGAGTGAGGTGGCGGTGAGCACCCCGGTCCACCCAGGGGCACTCACCGGAGCCTGGAAACGTCCAGCTGTGGCGTAGGGAATACCCGTGGCACGCACCACGTCACCGTCCCGCCATCCGGTGATCGGACCGCAGAGCGGATCAAAGGCCGGGTCGGTGTTCATAGGCCAACGATTTCACAGATTCCGGGCGCGCCACTGAAAACCGCCGAACGGACACTTGAGGCCCCTAAATCCTTGGATTCGGGGCCTCAAGTGACCGTTCGCGCTTTGGCGGGCGAAGGTTAGTGCGTGTGCGGTACGTAGCGCTTGATGGAAGCCTCGAGCTCGGCTTCGGCGGCGGCACGGTCGCCCCAGCCCTCGGCCTTGACCCACTTGCCCGGCTCCAGGTCCTTGTAGCGGGTGAAGAAGTGCTCGATCTCCTTGATCAGGAACTCGCTGATATCGCCGATCTCGTTGATGTGGTCGAAGCGGGCATCGGCCGGAACGCAGAGGACCTTGGCGTCGCCGCCGCCGTCGTCGGTCATGTTGAACACGCCGATGGGGCGCGCCTCAACGATCACGCCGGGGTGCAGATCGAAGTCCTGCAGGAGCACCAGCGCGTCCAGCGGGTCGCCGTCTTCACCCAGGGTGTTCTCGAAGAACCCGTAGTGGGTGGGGTACTGCATCGAGGTGAACAGGACGCGGTCCAGGCGGACGCGGCCGGTCTCGTGGTCGATTTCGTACTTGACGCGTGATCCCTTGGGGATCTCGATGGTCACGTCATGCTTCATGGAATGCTCCTCGACGGATTCAGGGGGTGCGCGGCACACAAAAAGGACTGCCGGTGCCGCCGACTACTATTGAGGATATAGCGAGAGGCCCTGGTTTCAGGAACTAGTGGGGACATTTCAGGACTAAAGGACCAGCAGCAGCATGAAACGCAGAACCGGCCGCGCAGGCACGGACCAGATGCCCGGCCCGCTGCGGCGGAGCCTCCCGATGCTGCTCCTGACCCTCCTGGTCCTGGCGCTCGCCGTTCCCGCTGGCCTCACCATCGCCCCGGCTTTCCTTGGCCACAATGGCGCCGCGGAAGCCGTCGCGTCCGCCCCGCCGTGGCAGCAGCCGCCGACTGCCCTGGCCGCCCGCGGCGGCGCCGGGATTGAACCGCTCAGCGCTGCCGCGCCCGTCCCGGAGCCGGGGACCCTGGCCGCCCAGCTCAATGAAACCCTGAAGACCGACGGCGCCGGAACCTTCACCGGGCTAGTGCAGGACGCCACCACCGGAAAGCTGCTCTTTGACCGCTCCGCGGGCGAGGCCAGGGTTCCGGCCTCCAACATGAAGCTGCTGACGGCCAGCGCAGCACTGCGGACCCTCGGCCCGGAACGGCGGTTCAGCACCCGGGTCCTGGCCGGTTCCGCACCAGGCACGGTCATACTCGCCGGCGGGGGAGACGTGCTCCTGGGTGCGGGCGACTCCGCCCCGGAGGCCGTCCTGGGCCATGCCGGACTCGCCACGCTCGCGCAGTCCACCGTCAAGGCCCTCCAGGAGGACGGCGTCTCCGGCACCGTGAACGTGCTGCTGGATGATTCCCTCTTTACCGGCCCGTCCCTCAACCCGGCCTGGAGCCCGGAGGATGTTGCAGCCGGCGAGATGGCCCCGCTGTTCCCGCTGGCGCTGAACTCTGCCCGGTTCGACCCTGCCAAGAGCACAGGGCCACGCCCCCAGGACGCCGCCATGACTGCCGCCGAGGCGTTTTGGGCGCAGCTTTCGGCGGCCGGAGCGCCGGCCGGGCTCACGGTGGCGCCCGGCGTCGTACGGGCCCCCACCATAACGGCCGGATCAGCGGGGGAGGCCAAGGTGCTGGCCGAGGTCCGGTCGGCCACGGTGGGCCAGCAGGTGGATCTGCTGTTGCGGACCTCCGACAACTACCTCACCGAGGTCATGGGCCGGATGACAGCCCTCGCCGCCGGCAAGCCCGCCAGCAACGACGGCGCCACCGCGGCCGTGCTGCAACAGCTCGGCGAGCTCGACGTCGACACGGCCACGCTCCGCGCCGCCGACGTGTCCGGCCTGGCGCTTGCCAACCGGGTCTCCGCCCGCCAGCTGGCGGGGGTGGTCCGCGCCATCACTTCCGGAACGGACACCCGGCTCCGGGCCGCCCTGGCCGGATTCCCCGTCGCCGGACTCACCGGCACGCTCGGGGACCGCTACACCGACGCGACCACCGCGCGGGGGGCGGGCCTTGTCCGCGCCAAAACCGGGACGTTGAACACCGTGATCGCCCTCAGCGGCTACGTGGTCGACGCCGACGGCCGGCTCCTGGTGTTTTCGTTCATCGGCAACGGCCTCGCCCCGGGCGCAGCCAACAAGACGGCACTGGACCGCACGGCGTCCGTCCTGGCAGGCTGCGGCTGCCGCTGACAGGAAGCGCTGACAGGAAGCGCCGGTTCCGTCCGCCCGGGCGTCCCCTGCCGTTCGCCGCCCGACGAATTTAAGGCGGACAGTCGGGGCCTTGTGATCTGATGGACCCTATGGAGTCCTCTGCACGCGAGACGTCTGCCCAAGCCCAAGCCCTGATCAACTGGGAGCTGGCCGCCGCCACCGCCGCGAGGCTGGCGCCCGCCGGTCCCACGCTGGGAGCGGCCGAAATCGGCGCCGCGGTTGAGAACCTGCGCCACCTGGCGGACCTATCAGTGCCCCACGTCCATGACATCACCGGCCTCGAGGCTGCCAGGGACCTGCGGGATTCCTCGGTCCTCGTCGTGGACCGGGCCTCCTGGGCCAGGGCCAACACGCAGAGCTTCGCCGTCATGCTCAAACCCGCGATGGAAAAAATGCTCGAGAGCCACCGCGGCACCCTGAACCCCGGTGCTGCCAGCGTCAGCGGCGCCATCACCGGCAGCCAGCTCGGCGCCATCCTGGCGTTCCTCTCCAGCAAGGTCCTCGGCCAGTACGACCCTTTCTCCGCCCTCGCCGAGAACTCCGCTGCCCCCGCCGGGGGGCGCCTGCTGCTCGTGGCGCCCAACATCATCTCGGTGGAACGCGAGCTCAACGTCGAACCGGAGGACTTCCGGCTCTGGGTCTGCCTGCACGAACAGACCCACCGGGTGCAGTTCGCCGCGGCGCCCTGGCTCCGGCACCACATGCTGGACGAGATCGAAAACCTCAGCGGACTGCTCCTCGGCAACGTCGATTCCCTGATGGAGCGTGCCTCGGCGGCGGCGAAATCGCTCAAGGACCGCACGGCAGCCGGCGCCGGCGCCAGCCGCGGAGCCATCCTGGACCTGCTGCAGAACCCGGAGGAAAAGGCGGCGCTCTCCCGCCTGACGGCACTGATGAGCCTGCTCGAAGGCCACGCCAATGTGGTGATGGACGCCGTCGACGCCAGCATCGTGCCGTCCGTGAAAACCATCCGGCAGCGCTTCAACTCCCGGGACAAGGACCGCGGCGTGATTGAGAAGTTCATCCGCAGCCTCCTGGGCCTCGACGCCAAGATGCGCCAATACAGCGACGGCGCGAAGTTCGTCCGGGAAGTGGTGGCAGTGGCCGGCATGGACGGCTTCAACGGGGTCTGGGAGTCCGCCGGCCAGCTGCCGACCGAGCCGGAAATCCACGATTCCAAGCTCTGGCTCGAACGGATGGGACTCTAATTTCCGTGGCAGCAGTTCCCGTGCCGGGCGGCGATCCCGCCTGGGTTAATCCCCGCCCCGCCGATTCTCCTTCCGCTGCCAGCGGACGACGCCGGCCCGGGCGGCTGGCCCCCGTCGTCGGCGCCGCGCGGAAAATGCTGCAGGACGCCCTGGCCGAAGCGGGCTACCCGGAACGGGTACTCGTCGCCTGCAGCGGGGGACCGGACTCGCTGGCCCTGGCCGCCGTCGCCGCGTATTTCGCCCGCCGGGGGCACGTTGAGGGCCACCCCGTCTCTGTCGGCGCGGTCGTCGTTGACCACCAGCTGCAGCCGGGCTCCGCCGGGGTCGCCGCCACCACGGCCGAGGTGCTGCGCGAACTGGGACTCGCCCCCGTCGAAATCCGGACCGTCGACGTCGCCGCCGCCGGCATGGGCCCGGAAGCGGCCGCCCGGGAAGCCCGGCACGCCGCCCTGGAAGCCGTAGCCGATGACACCGGTGCCGGCGCGATCCTGCTCGGGCACACCCTCGATGACCAGGCCGAACAGGTCCTGCTGGGCCTGGCCCGGGGCTCGGGCACCCGGTCACTGGCCGGGATGCGGCCAGCCCGCGGACGCCTGCTGCGGCCCTTCCTGGGCCTCCGGCGCGCCGACACCCTGGAGATCTGCGCCGTCGAAGGCCTGGAACCCTGGCACGATCCCAGCAACGCCGACCCCGCCTACGCCAGATCCCGGACCCGCGTTGAAGTGCTGCCCGTGCTGGAGGAAAAGCTGGGCCCCGGCGTCGCGGAGTCGCTGGCCCGGACCGCCGCCATCCTGCAGCTCGACGCCGACTACCTCGAGGACGTGGCGAACGACACCTTCGCCCGGCTGCAGGAGCGGTCGGCAGCCGGCATCAGCCTGCCGGAGACAGCCTTACGCGAACTGGCTCCGGCCGTGAGGTTCCGGGTCATCGCCAAGGCGGCCGCCGCCGTCGGCGGTCAGCAGCCCAGCTACCGGCGCCTCCTCGCGGCGGAAGCCTTGCTGCGCCGGCACGGATCGGCGGGTCCGGTGGAGCTCCCCGGCGGGGTCAGCGTCTACCGCCTGTCCCTCGCCCAGCTGCTCGCCGAGGACCAGTCCGCACCCTCCGGTGTTCACCGGGAAGGCGCCCGCTGTGGGAAGCTTGTATTCCGGCCTCAAAAACCGCCCCAAATATAGTCGCCCCCGCATCTACACAGGAGTCATTGGTGGATTCAACCGACGTCCAGGCAGACCTCAAGCACGTTCTGTACTCCAAGGAGCAGATCCAGTCCCGGATCACCGAACTCGCTGCCCAGATCGACAAAGACTACGAAGGCCGCGATCTGCTGATCGTCGGCGTGCTCAAGGGCGCTGTCATGGTCATGGCCGACCTCGCCCGCGCACTGCACAGCCACGTCTCGATGGACTGGATGGCCGTCTCGTCCTACGGTTCCGGGACCCAGTCCTCCGGCGTGGTCCGCATCCTCAAGGACCTCGACACCGATCTGATGGGCAAGGACGTCCTGATCGTCGAGGACATCATCGACTCCGGCCTGACCCTGTCCTGGCTCAAGACCAACCTGGAATCACGCGGCACGGCATCGGTGGAAATCTGCACCGCCTTCCGCAAGCCCACGGCGGCCAAGGTCAAGATCGACGTCAAGTACGTCGGCTACGACATCCCCAACGAGTTCGTCGTCGGCTACGGCCTGGACTACGCCGAGAAGTACCGCAACCTGGACTTCGTCGGCACCCTCGCGCCGCACGTCTACGAGTAGGAAGCTCCCGCCCCGGCGCGATGCCGGGCCTTTCCTGGGCCTCACCAGAGCCTTCCCTGCGGCCCCCCGCTACGCCGACAGGGAACTTTTGATCTCCACCGTGCGTGAGTCACTGCAACGGTGTATAGCTAGAAGCTGACGCAGCACCACACGCGCGCAGATCGCTCGCCGTGCAGCACTACCAGGAGGGACGGGGCCAGCCCCGAACAGATGAAAGCTAAGAGTTTCTTCAAGGGCCCGGGCATCTGGATTGTCGTTGTTGTCGGCATGCTCCTGCTGGCCTTTGCCACCCTTGCGCCTGGCGGCTCCGCCCGGATCGACACGGACAAGGGCCTCGCGCTGTTGGCGGACAACGGCAAGATCGAACAGGCCAAGATCTTCGACGCCGAAAACCGGGTGGACCTGGTCCTCAAGGACAGCCTGCAGGTGGACGGGCAGGACAAGGGCAAGAACGTCCAGTTCTACTACGTCAACGCCCGAGCCGCCGACGTCGTGAAGGCTGTCACGAATGCCAAGCCGCCGAGCGGCTTCACCGACCAGCCGCTCGAAAACAACTGGTTCACCGGGCTGTTCTCCCTCCTGATCCCCGTGCTGCTGCTCGGCGTCCTGTTCTGGTTCCTGCTCTCCCGCATGCAGGGCGGCGGGTCCAAGGTCATGCAGTTCGGCAAGTCCAAGGCCAAGCTGGTGAACAAGGACATGCCGCAGGTCACCTTCAGTGACGTTGCCGGTGCCGACGAGGCCGTCGAGGAACTCGAAGAGATCAAGGAGTTCCTCGCGGAGCCGGCCAAGTTCCAGGCCGTCGGCGCCAAGATCCCCAAGGGCGTGCTTCTCTACGGCCCGCCAGGTACCGGTAAGACCCTCCTCGCCCGCGCTGTCGCCGGCGAGGCAGGCGTGCCTTTCTTCTCAATCTCCGGCTCTGACTTTGTTGAAATGTTCGTCGGCGTGGGCGCTTCCCGTGTCCGCGACCTGTTCGAGCAGGCCAAGGCCAACGCGCCCGCCATCATCTTCGTGGACGAGATCGACGCCGTCGGCCGTCACCGCGGCGCCGGCATCGGCGGCGGCAACGACGAGCGCGAACAGACCCTCAACCAGCTGCTGGTTGAAATGGACGGCTTCGACGTCAAGACCAACGTCATCCTGATCGCCGCCACCAACCGCCCCGACGTCCTTGACCCGGCTCTGCTGCGCCCGGGCCGCTTCGACCGCCAGATTGGCGTCGAGGCCCCCGACCTGATCGGCCGCGACCAGATCCTGAAGGTCCACGCGAAGGGCAAGCCGATGGCTCCCGGCGTCGACCTGAGGGCCGTGGCTAAGAAGACGCCCGGGTATACCGGCGCGGACCTGGCCAATGTGCTCAACGAGGCCGCGCTGCTGACCGCCCGCTCCAACGCCAACCTGATTGACGACCGCGCCCTCGACGAGGCCATCGACCGCGTCATGGCCGGCCCGCAGAAGCGCAGCCGCGTCATGAAGGAACACGAACGCAAGGTCACCGCCTACCACGAGGGCGGCCACGCCCTGGTGGCAGCGGCCCTGCGCAACTCGGCTCCGGTCACCAAGATCACCATCCTGCCCCGCGGCCGCGCCCTGGGCTACACCATGGTGGTCCCGGAGAACGACAAGTACTCCGTGACCCGCAACGAACTGCTGGACCAGATGGCCTACGCCATGGGCGGCCGCGTCGCCGAGGAGCTCGTCTTCCACGATCCGTCCACCGGCGCGTCCAACGACATCGAAAAGGCCACCGGGATCGCCCGCAAGATGGTGACCGAATTCGGCATGAGCGAACGCGTCGGCGCAGTGCGCCTCGGCCAGGGCGGCGGCGAGCCCTTCCTGGGCCGCGACGCCGGCCACGAGCGCAACTACTCTGACCAGATCGCCTACATTGTCGACGAGGAAGTCCGCCGCCTGATCGACGGGGCCCACGATGAGGCCTACGCCATCCTCACCGAGAACCGGGACGTGCTGGACGAGCTCGCCCTTGAGCTGCTGGAACGCGAAACCCTGAACCAGGCCGAAATCGCCCAGGTCTTCACGCACATCCGCAAGCGCGACTTCCGCGAGATCTGGCTGTCCAAGGAGACCCGCCCGATCCGGGACGCCGGCCCGGTGGAGTCCCGCCTGGAGAAGGCCGAACGCGAAGCCCAGGAAGAGGCCAAGGAGGCCCGGCTCGAGGAGCCGCTCGACGCTCTGCCCCCGCACGCCCAGGGTGTCGTCTCCGGACAGGAGCCGTTCCAGGGCGGTGTGACGGATCGCGGGCCTGATGGCCGTCCCGGCTAGGCTTCTGCTGTGACTTCTTTCATTAACGACGACGACGCTCCCGCCACCGACGCTCCCGCGGCGGCGGGAGAACCCGCCAAGCACACCGGCACCAAGGTGGACCGTCCCCGGATCGAGGCAGCGGTGCGTGAGATCCTGCTGGCCATCGGGGAGGATCCGGACCGGAGCGGCCTCGTGGACACCCCGAAGCGGGTCGCCAAGGCCTACACGGAGATGTTTGCCGGCCTGCACCATGATCCGGCGGAGATCCTGGCGACCACCTTTGAGCTGGACCACGAGGAACTGGTGCTGGTCAAGGACATCCCGTTTTACTCCACCTGCGAGCACCATCTGGTGCCGTTCCACGGGGTGGCGCATGTGGGCTACATCCCGTCGCACGACGGCAAGGTCACCGGCCTGAGCAAGCTGGCGCCGGGTGGTGGATATGTTCGCCAAGCGCCCGCAGGTGCAGGAACGGCTGACCACCCAGATCGTCGAAGCCCTCGTCACCCACCTCAAACCGCGCGGCGCGATCGTCGTCGTCGAATGCGAACACCTCTGCATGTCCATGCGCGGCATCCGCAAGCCCGGCGCCAAGACCGTCACCAGTGCGGTACGCGGGCAACTGCATGACCCGGCCACCCGTGCCGAAGCCATGAGCCTCATACTCGGAAGGTAAGAACAGACTATGGACTCCCTAGCCGCAGCCCCCGGAACCGGCCCCGCAACCTCGCCCCTGCCACTGCTGCGCAAACCGCGCCCGGCGGCGAGCTTCGAAGACCTCCCCTCGGACCGGACGCTGGTCATGGGGATCCTGAACGTTACCCCGGACTCGTTCAGCGACGGCGGCCAGCACTCGACCACGGACACCGCCATTGCCGCGGGCTTGCGGATGTTCTACGCCGGCGCGGACATCATCGACGTCGGCGGCGAATCAACCCGCCCCGGCGCGGTCGAAGTCAGCGTTGACGAGGAACTGAAGCGGGTGCTGCCCGTGATCCAGGCGCTGGTCAAGGCCGGTGCCCTCGTCAGCATCGACACGACGCACACCGCTACCGCCGCCGCGGCGCTCGGGGCCGGCGCCACGATCATCAATGACGTCTCCGGACTAACCATGGAGCCGGAGATGGCGGAACTCGTGGCCCGCAGCAAGGCGCCCTACATCCTCACCCACCGCCGCGGCAACGCCAGCACGATGGACTCGCTGACCGACTACGGGAACGTGGCAGAAGACGTCGCCGCGGAACTCGCCGGCATCCGCGACAAGCTCTACGCGGCCGGCGTCGCCCCGGAACAGATCATCCTGGATCCGGGTCTGGGCTTCTCGAAGAACGAGGGGCAGAACTGGGAACTGCTCCGGCACCTGGACGTCCTGCAGGCCATGGGCCATAAGGTTCTGGTCGCAGCCTCCCGCAAGCGTTTCCTCGGCAGCCTCCTGACGGTCGCCGGCAAGGCGGCACCGCCGGCGGAACGCGATGCCGCCACGGCCGCCGTGACGTCCATCAGCGCCTTCCGCGGTGCGTGGGCCGTCCGCGTGCACGACGTCGGTGCCAGCCTCGACGCCGTGAAGGTCGCGGCGCGCATGGCCCGGGCCGGCAACAACTGATCCGGCAAGCGAACATGGACCAGATCACGCTGAGCGGCGTCACCGCCGTCGGCCACCACGGGGTGTTTGATTTTGAGCGCCGGAACGGCCAGCCGTTCGTCGTCGATGCCGTGCTGCACCTGGACTTCGGCAAGGCCGCCGCCTCCGATGATGTCCTGGACACGGCGCATTACGGCGAAGTCGCGGAATGCATCCGGGGCTGGATCACCGGGGAACCGCTGAACCTGATCGAGGCCCTGGCCGTGCGGATTGCCGACGACGTGCTGCGGAAGTTCGGCGTCGCCGCCGTGGACATCACCGTGCACAAGCCGAAAGCCCCCATCGAGGTGGACTTCGGCGACGTGGCCGTCAGCGTGCACCGGGAGCGGCCATGAGTCCGTTGTACACCCGCGCCGTGATCGCACTCGGAAGCAACCTGGGGGAGCGGAGCGACACCCTCTCGTCCGCCGTCGCCGACCTGGTCGACCCGCCGGAAGTCCGTCTCCTGGCCATCTCGCCGATCGTCCAGACGAAGGCCGTGGGCGGGCCGCCGGGCCAGCCGGATTTCCTCAACATGGTGATCGCGGTGGAAACCAGCCTGCCGCCGCTGGAACTGCTGCGGCACTGCCACGCCGTGGAACAGAAGCACCTGAGGGTGCGCGAGGTCCGGTGGGGTCCGCGGACCCTGGATGTGGACATCATCAGGTACGGGGACATCGTGAGTTCCGACCCGGAGCTGACCCTGCCCCATCCCCGGGCGGCGGAACGGGCGTTCGTGCTCTATCCGTGGTCGCTCATCGACCCGGCCGCGGAGCTGAACGGCGAACGGATCGGCGAGCTCGCCGCCAGGGCCGCGGACTTTTCCGACCTGGTGACGTTCGACGGCTTCCAGGACGTCAACGGCGCGGCCGGTGCGGTGGAGCGGCCGTGAAGCTGACCAACCCCCTGCTCCTCCTCGTCATCGGCGTAGGCGTGGCCGTTGCGGGCTGGTTCGCTACGGTGCTGACCACGCGTTACAGCCTGGCGACGCCGGTTCTGCCGCTGACCGGGCTGCTGACCATGGGCGTGATCGTGGTCCTCACCCTTGTGCTGGGCATCCGCGTGCTGCGCTGGCGCAACGGCAAGAAGAAAAAGAAGATGCTCAACCCGATCCTGGCCGCGTGGACCCTGGTCCTCGCCCAGGCCTGCGCGTACACGGGAACTGTCCTGCTGGGCTGGCATGCCGGGATCTTCATGGACCAATTGCGGCTCTGGAACCTGCGCAGCAACCAGGGCATCACGTGGCAGGCACTGGCCATGGCCGGCGGCGGCCTGATCATGATCGTCGTGGGCCTGGTGGTGGAACGTTTCTGCCGGATCCCGCCGGAGGACGGCGACACCGACGGCGCCGCTGGCGTCCAGGAAAAGCGCGGCAAACCGAAGGCGGAGGGCGAATATGCCTACCGAGGCGATTGACCCGCCCGGCGTCACCTGGCTGCGGGTTTCCCCCAGGTACGTCACGGTGCGGATCGCGGGCTGGGCGCTCGGGAACCTGATCGTGGTGGCGGTGCTGTCACTGCCGCTGGTCCTTGTCCTGAGCGGCTGGTGGAAGGCGCTGCCGCTCTGGCTGGGCGCCGCCTTGCCTGCGGCGATGGTGCTCCTGGCGCTGTGGCGGCTGCTGCTCATCCCGCGGCAGGTCCGCGCGATCGGCTATGCCGAGCGCGAGGACGATCTGCTCATCCGCAGCGGCATCTTCTTCCAGCGCGTTCTCGTGGTGCCCTACGGGCGCATGCAGTACGTGGATATCGGGGCCGGGCCGGTGGAACGTGGCCTCGGCCTGTGCACGCTGAAACTGCACACCGCTTCCGCCGGGACCAATGCCGAGATCCCCGGCCTGCCCGCCGCGGAGGGAGCCCGGCTGCGCGAGCAGCTTTCCGCCCGCGGCGAAGCGCGGCTGGCCGGGCTGTGACGGGCCAGCTGTGAGGATTGCACCGGGAAAGGGAGCGCCGTGAAACCGGGCGGTACCGGGACGGCCCCCGAAGCGACCGCCGGAGCCGAGGCGGAACGGCCCGACGGCGGCTGGCTGCGCGTGCATCCGGCCTCGCCGTTTGTCCGCGGCTGGGTGGCGCTGGCCGCCATCGGATTCTTCTTCGGCCGGGATACCTTCGAGCGGATGCTCCAGGGCGGTCCCCTGATCGATGAGCAAGTCGCCGGCCGGGCACCCTGGCTGCTGCTCGGCGGCGGCACGGTCCTGCTCCTTACGGTGGCCGGCTACATTCTGAGCTGGTACTTCACCCGCTACCAGGTGGCGGAAGGCTACGTCCGGGTCAATACCGGATTCCTCTTCAGGCAGCAGCGGCAGGCCCGGCTGGACCGGGTCCAGGCGATCGACATCGTGCAGCCGCTGCTGGCCAGGATCTTCGGACTGGCCGAGCTAAAGTTCGAGGTGGCCGACGCCGGCGAGTCCGCGGTGCGGCTCGCCTACCTCCGGATGGGCGAGGCCCGGCAACTCCGGGCCACCATCCTGTCCCGCGCCGCCGGGGTGGTGCCGGACCCCGCACGCCCCGGGGCGGCCGCCACGGAGGCGCCCGAATACGCCGTGCTGACCGTGCCGCCGCCGCGGCTTGTCGGTTCGCTGCTCCTGAGCGAACAGAGCGCCTTCATCGCGCTCGGCGCCGTCGCGTCCGTGCTGCTCTCCGCCGTGACCGAGAACCGCAGCTTCTACCTCTACCTGATCCCGGCCGCGCTGGGACTGGTGGCCGCCTACTGGAACTCCTTCAACAAGGGCTACAACTTCACCGCCGCCATTTCCCCGGACGGCATCCGGCTGCGCTACGGGCTGCTGGACACGCAGGCGCAGACCCTGCCACCGGGGCGGATCCAGGCCCTGCGGGTCAGCCAGCCTCCGCTCTGGCGGATCTTCGGCTGGTACCGGATGCAGGTCAACGTGGCCGGCTACGGCGCCGCCGGAAACAACGGCGAGGGCTCGTCCCGGACCACACTCCTGCCCGTGGGCACCCTTGCTGAGGTGCTCACCATGCTGTCCCTGATCCTGCCGGACCCCGGAACCGCCGAACCCGCGCGGATCTTCACGGCAGGCCTCACCGGCCTTGCGGGGGAGTCCGGTGCCGGCGGGGCCTCAGCGGCGGAGCGCGACGGCGGCTTCGTCACCACGCCGCGCCGCGCGCGGCTGCTGGCGCCGCTGGGCTGGCGGCGCAACGGCTTTACCGCCACCGACACGGCCCTGCTGATCCGTTCGGGGCGCTGGTGGCGGCAGCTGGTGGTGGTCCCGCACCAGCGCACGCAGTCGATGGCGCTGCAGCGGGGTCCGCTGGCCCGGCGTTTCGGTGTGGTGGACCTTGTCCTCCACACCACCGCCGGCCCCGTCTCCCCGAGACTGATCCAGGCCGGCATCGCGGAAGGCAAGGCGCTGCTCGACGCGCAGGCCGCACGCGCCCGGGCCGCGCGGAAGCGCCAGACCAGCGAGCACTGGCTGGACCAGGTGAAGCCGCTCCTGGTTGGGCCCGGTCACCCGACCGGCGCCGTTGACCCCGAGGCAAGCGAAAAGGAAGGCCCGCAGCATGGCTAAGCCAGGACGCCTCGGCGTCGGAATCATCGGTGCCGGCAAGGTCGGCGCTGTCCTGGGGGCCGCGCTGCGCGGTGCCGAGCATGCCGTCATCGGGGTGTCCGCGGTCTCGGACGCCAGCCGGGAACGCGCGGAGACCCTGCTTCCGGGTGTGCCGGTGCTGGATGTGCAGGACATCGTCGAGCGCGCCGAACTCGTGCTTCTGGCCGTCCCAGATGATGCGCTCGGCCCCCTCGTGGAAGGGCTGGCGAAACTCCGCGTCTGGCACCCTGGACAGCTCGTGGCGCACACCTCGGGCCGCTTCGGCGTCGGCATTCTGCACCCGGTCCGCGCCGCTGGCGCCGTGCCGCTGGCGTTGCATCCCGCGATGACCTTCACCGGCATGAGCCTGGACCTCACGAGGCTGCTGGACTGCACCTTCGGGGTCACTGCCGACACCGCGATGCTGCCCATCGCGCAGGCCCTCGTTGTCGAGATGGGTGCCGAGCCGGTCGCCATTGCCGAAGCCGACC
This sequence comes from Arthrobacter sp. UYCu723, assembly GCF_054059215.1. Taxonomy (NCBI): domain Bacteria; kingdom Bacillati; phylum Actinomycetota; class Actinomycetes; order Micrococcales; family Micrococcaceae; genus Arthrobacter; species Arthrobacter sp. UYCu723. The sequence goes on along the minus strand of NZ_JBSSBW010000001.1, from coordinate 1,521,522 downwards.
GCACGCTCTATCATGCAGCCCTCGCGCACGGTTCGAACCACCTCGTCACCCTCGTGGCGCAGGCCTCGCAGCTCCTGCGGGAAGTCGGCGTCGAAGCCCCCGAACGCATGCTGGGCCCCCTGCTGCGCGCCACCCTGGAGAACGCCCTCGCCTCGGGCGAATCGGCGCTGACCGGTCCCGTGGCCCGCGGCGATGCGGGCACCGTGGCCGCGCACGCCGAAGCCCTCCGGGAGCACGACGCCGGCTCCGGCGGCGATATTCTGGAGGCGTACCTGGCCATGGCCCGGGCGACGGCCCGCCGGGCGGGAAGCCGCGGCCTGCTGAAACCGGACCAGCTCGAGGGCGTCAACCGTGCCCTTGAAGACCCGGATCAGGGTGGCCCGGAATCCTAAGGAAGGACCCTAACTTGGCGATCCAACTCGTGACGACGGCCGCGCAGCTCCGCACCGAAAGCGCCCGCCTGCTGACGCAAAAGGGCGGCACCTCGCAGGGCCTGGTGCCCACCATGGGCGCCCTGCACGAGGGACATGCCCAGCTGGCGCGCACCGCCGTCGAGCAGAACGACGTGGTGGTGGCCAGCATCTTCGTGAACCCGCTGCAGTTCGGCCAGGCAGTTGACCTGGAACGGTACCCCCGGACGCTGGAAGCGGACCTGGCCGTCCTGGACGCCGAGGGCGTGGACCTCGTGTTCGCGCCGGGCGTCGACGAGGTCTACCCCGACGGGGAACCGATGGTGCGGATCACCGCGGGGCCAATGGCAGGGAAATGGGAGGGGGCCTCCCGCCCCGGGCACTTCGACGGCGCCCTGACCGTCGTCGCCAAGCTGCTGCACTACGGAATGCCCGGGGCGGCCACGGGCGCGGCGCTGCCGGCGTACCGGGCGTATTTCGGCCAGAAGGACGCCCAGCAACTGGCCCTCGTCCGACGCATGGTGGCGGACCTCAACTTCCCGGTGGAGATCGTCCCGGTACCGATCGTGCGCTCCCCGGACGGGCTCGCACTGTCCAGCCGCAACCGGTTCCTCTCCGCCGGGGAACGCGAAGCAGCCCTGGTGCTGTCCCGGGCGCTGCGTCTGATCGAGGACCGGGCCAACGCCCACGAGCCGCTGGACCTGGAATCCGCCAAGGCGCTGGTGGAATCGCAGCCGCTCGTGGAACTGGACTATTTCGAGGTGGTGGATCCGCGCACCCTGGAGCCGCTGGCCGAGAACTGCAAGGACACACCCTTCCGCGGTGAAGGGCTGGCCCTCATCGCGGCCAAAGTGGGCCCGGTCCGCCTGATCGACAACGTGCCGCTGGACTCCTGACGGACGGCAACCCGGGTTCTCCCTCATCGCGGGAATTAGCTCCGGGAATACACTGTTGGAACCAGCAGCAGCGCCGACGCTCGCCGGACACCATTTCGCACTCCCTGAGGGAACCCCATGTCAACAGACGTCTCTTCCAACGCCCACGGCGACCCATTGCAGACTCCAGCCGCACCGACTGAAGCCCCGGCGGGGGCGCCTGTTTCGGCGCCGGCGAAGATCTCCCGGGAATCCGTCACCATCATCGTCACCTTGCTGGTGGCCACGTTTGTGGTCATCCTCAACGAAACCATCATGAACGTCGCCCTGCAGCGGCTGATGGTGGATCTCCGGATCGACGCCCCGACCGTGCAGTGGCTGTCCACCGGCTTCATGCTCACCATGGCCGTCGTGATCCCCACAACGGGCTTCATCCTGCAGCGGCTGTCCACCCGTGCCGTCTTCATGCTGGCCATGGGACTCTTCTCCGGCGGCACCCTGCTCGCGGCGCTGGCTCCGGGCTTCGAAGTCCTCCTGCTCGCCCGGATCGTCCAGGCCGGCGGCACGGCAATCATGCTTCCGCTCCTGATGACCACCATCCTTACCCTGGTCCCCGTGTCACGCCGGGGCGCCGTGATGGGCAACGTCAGCATCGCCATCTCGGTGGCGCCGGCCTTGGGCCCCACAGTTTCCGGCCTGATCCTCGAACACTTTTCCTGGCGCTTCATGTTTGTTTTTGTCCTGCCGATCGCCCTTGTCGCGTTCGCCATCGGTGCCAAGTACCTGACCAACATCGGCGAAACGGAGAAGACGCGGCTTGATGCCCTGTCCGTCCTGCTGACGGTTCCCGCCTTTGGCGGCCTCGTGTACGGGCTGAGCCAGATCGGCGGCGGCCAGGGCGGTCCTGGTTCACCTGCCGTGATTGCCCTGGCCGTCGGGGTGGCGGCCATGCTGGGGTTCGTGCTCCGGCAGTTGAAGTTGCAGAAGTCCGCGGCGCCCCTGCTCGACCTGCGCGCGTTCAACTTCCGTATGTTCACGGTGTCCGTGCTGCTGCTCGTGGTGGCGATGATCGCCCTGTTCGGCGCCGTGATTCTGTTGCCGCTGTACCTGCAGGAAATCCGCGGGCTGAAGTCGCTGGAGACAGGCCTTGCCCTGCTGCCCGGCGGCCTCGCGATGGGCCTGCTGGGTCCTTTCATCGGCCGGATCTTTGACAAGGTTGGCCCGCTTCCGCTCACTCTCGCGGGCTCGGCCATGCTGGTGCTGTCCCTGTTCCAGTTCTCCCTGCTGGACGCGGACACGCCGGTCGGGTGGATCATCGCACTGCACGTGGGTCTGAGCCTGGGCCTTGCCTTGCTGTTCACGCCGGCCTTCACCACCGGGCTGAACCCGTTGCCGCCGCATCTCTATTCGCACGGTTCGGCCATCATGAGCACGCTGCAGCAGGTGGCCGGCGCCGCCGGCACGGCGCTCCTGGTCTCGATCTACGCCGTCGTGTCCGCCGCCTCGGGACTCGTCGCGGGCATGCACGCGGCGTTCCTGACGGCGGCAGTCATAGCCCTCGCCGCCGTCGTGCTGTCCGCGATGATGCGCAAGACCGCCGGAACGGACCAGCCGGCGGCCCACTAACTCAACGCGGGGTCACCTGGCGCCCATACGTCCGGAATGGGCGCCAGGTGACCCCGCGTTGCCGTGGTTGGGCTCAGCCGGCGAAGAATTCACTCAATTCGGTGATCAGCTTGTCCGGCGCCTTGTTCACGCCGTCGTGCCCCATGCCCGGCAGGATCGTGTAGCTGGAGCCGGAGAGCACGTCGTGGATCTGGGCGCAGGCCACGCCGAAATACGCCGGGCTCTTCTCGCCCACGACGATCAGCGTCTCCAGCGGGAGTTCCAGGAACGGTTCGGCCGGCATGTCGGCGGCGATGATGGCCTTGATCTCGCGGACACCGGTCTGCATGAGCACGCGCAGCTGCTTGCCCACCGGGGTGCCGGCGGCGAGCTTGTTGGCCAGCGTCAGCATGGACAGCGGCATCCGGGACAGGGCGCTGCCGGTTTCGAGCCCCTTGAGCAGGACGGCGAGGGCGCGGTCGTCGTCGCCGGCCGCCGTCGCCCGCTCATATTCGGCGGTCCAGTCCGCGGTGACGCTGTGGTTGACGGACACTGCGGGGTCATAGACGGCGAGGCGCTCCACCGGCAGGGTGCGGGCGGCGTGCAGGGCGACGGCGCCGCCGAAGCTGTGCCCGAAGACGTCCGTGCTGGAGGTGTGCTTCATGACCGCGTCCAGGTCGCGGATATCCACGTCCAGGGTGTAGTCCTCCGGCTGCGGGGAGGAGGAACCGCGCCCGCGCCGGTTGAAGGTGTGGACCGGACGGCCCAGCGCAGCGCTGAGCTTCTGTGCGAAGCGGCCGTAATCGGCGGCAGTCACCATCGAGGCCGGCACGACGACGACGCCGGAACCCGCCGAGGCCAGCTCGGCACCCGTGCTGAAAAGCTCGATGGTTCCGCCGTCGGTGGTTCTGATGTTCTCGCGGGTCATGCTCCGAGCCTAGCCGAGGCTGCAGCTACGGCGTAGTAGGTACCGGGCGCCGGGGGGCGGTCAGCCGCCCAGCCGCCCGCCGGAGGCCTCGAGGTAGCAGGAACCGCACAGCGATTCGTACCAGATGTCCTGGCCGTCGATGGCGACCTGGTCGCCGTCGAACACCACCTGGTTGCCGACCCGGCGGGTGTTGAAGATGGCCTTGCGGCCGCAGCGGCAGATCGTCTTGAGTTCCTCGAGGGTGTGCGCGACCTCCAGGAGCCGGAGCGAGCCCGGGAACGCCCGGGTCCGGAAGTCGGTGCGGATGCCGTAGGCGAGCACCGGGACCTGGTCCAGGACGGCGATGCGGAAGAGATCGTCCACCTGGGCCGGTTCAAGGAACTGCGCCTCATCCACCAGCAGGCACGCCACCGGCTGGGTGTCGACATGCTCCAGCAGGGCATCGGGATCGTCGCCGTGCGCGCGGGCGGTGAACAGCCCGCGGGCGGAGGCCCCGGCCGGGATCAGGAAGTCCACCGGGCGGGTCATGCCCAGGCGGGACACGACGTCGGAGTCGCCCTTGGTGTCGACGTCGGGCTTGGCGAGCAGCACCCGCTGGCCCCGTTCCTCGTAGTTGAACGCGGCCTGGAGCAGTCCCGTCGACTTGCCGGAGTTCATGGCGCCGTAGCGGAAGTAGAGCTTGGCCAAGGGGGTCCTTTCGAAAGGGTCGCCCCCCGATTGTAGAGGCCTGTCCTTCAGCGCCCCATTCTCAGCTGGCCGCGTCGACCGGAACCCGGGCGGGAGGAACTCCCGGTAAACTTGGGGATTGTGACTTCCCAAAACACCCCCGCCCCGCACACCGCAGCCGAGCCCCACGACGCCAGCGAGCAGACGCGCATCCGGATGGAGAAGCGCGCCAGGCTGATCGAACGCGGCATCGAGGCGTATCCGGTGGGTGTCGGGCGCACACATTCGCTGAATGATATCCGCGAGAAGTACGCGCACGTGCAGGCCGACGAAACCACCGGCGACACCGTCGGCGTGACCGGCCGCATCGTGTTCATCCGCAATACCGGCAAGCTCTGCTTCGCCACCCTCCAGGAGGGCGGCGCCGACGGCAAGGCCGTCCGGCTGCAGGTGATGCTGAGCCTGGCCAACATCGGCGAGGAGGCGCTGGCGGACTGGAAGTCCCTCGTGGACCTGGGCGACCACGTCTTCGTCAAGGGTGAGGTCATCTCCTCACGCCGCGGCGAGCTTTCCGTCATGGCGGAATCCTGGTCCATGGCGTCCAAGGCGCTGCGCCCGCTGCCGGTGCTGCACGCCGGGCTCAACGAGGAAACCCGCGTCCGCCAGCGCTACGTGGACCTCATCGTCCGCGACGAGGCCCGCGAAATGGTCTACACCCGCGCCGCGATCACCCGTTCCATCCGCGAGACCCTGCACCGCCAGGGCTACGTCGAGGTGGAAACCCCGATGCTGCAGCTGGTCCACGGCGGTGCCACCGCCCGCCCGTTCCAGACGCACATGAACGCCTTCGACCAGAAGATGACGCTGCGCATCGCCACCGAGCTGTACCTCAAGCGCACCGTCGTCGGCGGGATCGACCGTGTCTACGACATGGGCCGCGTGTTCCGCAACGAGGGTGTGGACTCCACGCACAGCCCCGAGTTCACCACCCTCGAGAGCTACGAGGCCTGGGCGGACCAGTTCGTCATGGCGGACCGGATCAAGGAAATCATCCTCGACGCCGCGGATGCCGCCGGTGTGGGCCGCGTACTGCAGACCGAGGCCGGGGAGATCAACCTCGACGGCGACTGGGCCTGGCTGGCGGTGTACCCCGGACTTTCGGAAGCCGTGGGCCGGGAAATCACCCCGGAGACCCCGGTTTCCGAGCTGCTGGCGCTCGCCGCACAGCACGAGGTCAAGGCCGACGCCGGCTGGGACGCCGAAAAGCTGGTAGTGGAGCTCTTCGGGGAACTCGTGGAGCCGACCCTGATTAACCCCACCTTCGTCTACGACTATCCGCCGTCCGCGCAGCCACTGGCCCGCCAGCACCGTGAGGATGACCGCCTGATCGAGGCCTGGGACCTCATCATCGGCGGCATGGAGCGGGGAACGGCCTTCTCCGAGCTGATCGACCCCGTCATCCAGCGCGAACGGCTCACCGAGCAGTCCCGGCGCTCCGCGGCCGGCGACGTGGAGGCCATGCAGCTGGACGAGGACTTCCTGCGGGCCCTGGAATACGGTGCACCGCCCATGGGCGGGATCGGACTGGGAATTGACCGGCTCGTCATGCTCTTCACCGGAGCTGGCATCCGAGAGACCATCTTGTTTCCGCTGCTGAAGCCCGAAGGACACTGACCGTGGAGTACATCGCCGTATTGCTACCCTCCGTGGTGGTCGGCCTGATTTTCTGGTTCGCGATGAAATCGATCTTCAATGCGGACAAATCGGAGCGCCAGGCTGAGGCGCGAGCCCAGGCTGAAGCCGAGGAAAAGGCCCGGGCGGGCGATACCGGTCCCGACGACGGCCATTCTCCCGGAATGGTCAAATAGGGCCTATTCGGTCCTGTGGATTTCCTTTAGAAAAACTCCGTCCGCTTTGACTCGCCGCGGCAAAGCGGAGGATACTTATTACAGATACATCCTGCTTTTCTAAATACTCGTTCTTTTGGAAAGAGAGTCTTTGTGGCACAGAAAGTAAAAATCATCCTGGTAGATGATCTGGATGGGGGATCCGCGGACGAGACTGTCCGGTTTGGCCTTGACGGGGTCAGTTATGAAATCGACCTGTCGTCGAGTAATGCGGCAGAACTCCGTTCTGCGGTTGAGCGCTTTGTCTCCCATGCACGCAAGACGTCCACCGGGCGCGCCACGCGCACCAAGGTCATGAGCGGCCGCAACCAGGACTCTGCGCAGATCCGTCAGTGGGCCCGGGACAACGGCTACACGGTAAACAGACGCGGACGTATCCAGGCCGAAATTCAGGAAGCGTACCAGAAGGCAAATTCCTAGAACTTCAGGACTTCCGCTGTACAGGCCCGGCCTCCGCAACAAGCTGCGGAGGCCGGGCCTTTTCACGGGCATTTCGGACCGTTTGCCGCAACGACTCCCTGCGCCCTTCCGCATGCTTGAGCCTTGCCGATTGACCCGACGCAGGAGTACCGTGGGCGCACATTGCCGGCGCGTCGTTAATACGATGCGCCGGCAGTTGGGGCTTGAGCTCCGGCCTGGAACGCCCGCTCGATTTCCCCGCTCGAATCGATTCTTGGCGGGAGATTCTATGTCTGATATTCAGTTCTTGAACGGGACGTTTGCGGAGCGGGCTGGTTCTTGGGCCAATTCCTACCACCGGCGACGCCGGTTCAGGCTTGCCGGGCTACTGGCGGCGCTCATGTTGCTGCTGGCTGTGCCCCTGGCGCCCCCCGCTTCGGCAGACGAGGGACGGGTGGACGTGGGCGTCATCCTGGACTCCTCCGAGCTGCTGGAAATGATCAACGGCGGCGGGGCACCCGCGACTCCTGTGACGTTCGACGTCCTGGCCGCCGGCAATGCGTCGTCGGTGGTGGCATCGGCAACATCCGGCGACGCCTTTGTTCCCGTTTCGTTTGTCCTCGCTGATGGCGAGTACAAGATCCGCGCGACCGCACCCGGATTTCTGGACGGCTGGTTCTCCGCCACGTCCGGAGCGACCGGCGACTCGGTCCTGGAGATGTTCGGCTACCAGTCCAGGCGGGACTTCGCGTCCGCAGACGTGATTGTGGTGGATTCGTCGGCACGGGGCGCCTCAACGTGGACCTCGACCGGGTGGACGGTTCTCCACCGGTCCGCCAGTTCCGTCTCAGGGGCAGTGGCCAATGACGCCTCCGGGCAGTCAGGATCCCTGCTGGAGGGCGTGGGCGTGGAACTCCACGAGGCGGCGGCTCTCCCCGGGAGCGCTCCCGTGGCCGGGACGACGACCGACCGGAACGGGTACTACTCCTTCGATAACCCGCCGCCGGGGGACTATAAGGTGCGATTCTCCAACGGCTCCGCGGAAAAGTGGTGGCCCGAAACCAGCCACCGCGCCGAGGCCGAGGTGATCTCTCTCGACGGGGCCAAGTATTACAACCTCGCCTACGCCACATTCCCCTCCGCCGCCGTGCCGGTGGACCCGCAGCGGACCCTCACACTCACCGGGGCCCCCGCAACCGGAGCGACGCTGACCGCTGTGCCCGACTTCGTGGAAACAGGGGGGCTCCTTGCGGACTGCCTACAGCGGTACACATGGTTTGTTGACGGCAATCCGGTGGCCGGTGCGTTCGGCCCCGGCTTCGTGGTGCCGCTCGCCGCGGCCGGCAAGCAGGTTACGGCACGGCTGGACATCGCGGGACTGGGCTGTGCCTACACGGCGTTACTGAGTGAGCCCATAGGGCCGATTGACCCGCGGCTCACCATCGCGGGCCCCGGCGTGAAGGTGGCGCCGCCGGACGAGTCCGGCAATGTCAGCGCCACCCTGACCTTTGATTCCGTGACCGCTTCCGGGACTACTTCCCTGACCCTCCTGGACATCGGTGACGCGCAGACTCCGGCTCCCACGGGATTCTCCTTGCAGACAGACCCGCCGCTCATCTACGAAATAACCACCACCGCCGCGTTCGAAGGTTCCGTCGAGGTCTGTTTCTCCGTTCCTGCCGCCGGAGCCACAGGCGCCGAGCGTATGTACCACCATGAGAACGGCAGCTGGAAGGACATTACGACGTCGTACCTGGGCGGGCTGCTGTGCGGTGTCACCGATTCGTTCTCACCGTTCGCCGTCGGCCAGCCTTGGTGGCCGTTCAAGGGCTTCCTGCAGCCGGTTGAGAACGGCAGCACCCTGAACACGATGAAGGCCGGGGCAGCGGTGCCGATCAAGTTCAGCGTGGGCGGCGACAGGGGTCTGGGCATTCTGGCACACGGCGCCCCGTGGTCTTCCGCGGTCAGCTGCGGCGGCAGTGCCGGGCTGGGCAACATCGAACAGGCGGTTGCGGCTGGCGGAACCTCGCTGAGCTATCACGCAGGCTCTGCCGCGTACACCTACGTATGGAAGACCCAGAAGTCCTGGGCGGGCACCTGCCGGCAGTTCATATTGGTGTTGAAGGACGGCAGCAGCCACCGCGCGCTGTTTGACTTCAGGAAAGCTGTTTGACTTCAGGAAATAGCAGAACTTACGGACAATCGCCCCCCACGGTTTCCCCTGTGGCGAACAAGCCCCAAATCTCGAACGGGGCCACGTAGCATCAAAGTACGTCGTAGCTAGGAGTGTGGCGAAATGTTTGAGCGATTCACGGACCGTGCCCGTCGCGTAGTTGTGCTTGCCCAAGAAGAGGCACGCATGCTGAACCACAATTACATCGGTACCGAACACATCCTCTTGGGTCTGATCCATGAGGGTGAAGGTGTTGCCGCCAAAGCCCTCGAGTCCTTGAGCATTTCGCTCGACGGAGTCCGCGAGCAGGTGCAGGAGATCATCGGTCAGGGCCAGCAGGCCCCGTCCGGCCACATCCCCTTCACGCCGCGAGCCAAGAAGGTGCTGGAGCTCTCGCTGCGCGAGGCCCTGCAACTGGGACACAACTACATCGGCACCGAGCACATCCTGCTCGGCCTCATCCGTGAGGGTGAAGGCGTAGCCGCCCAGGTGCTGGTCAAGCTCGGCGCGGACCTGAACCGCGTCCGCCAGCAGGTCATCCAGCTGCTCTCGGGCTACCAGGGCAAGGAGACCACCGGCGCCGGCGTCGGCCCCGGCCAGGCCGAAGGCACCCCGGCCGGTTCCGTCGTCCTGGACCAGTTCGGCCGCAACCTCACGCAGGCGGCCCGCGAGAACAAGCTGGACCCCGTCATCGGGCGCGAATCGGAAATGGAACGCGTCATGCAGGTCCTTTCCCGCCGCACCAAGAACAACCCGGTCCTGATCGGCGAGCCCGGCGTCGGCAAGACAGCCGTCGTCGAAGGCCTTGCGCAGGCGATTGTCCGCGGTGATGTGCCCGAGACCATCAAGGACAAGCAGCTGTACACCCTGGACCTCGGGTCCCTGGTGGCCGGCTCCCGTTACCGCGGTGACTTCGAAGAGCGCCTCAAGAAGGTCCTCAAGGAGATCCGCACCCGCGGCGACATCATCCTGTTCATCGATGAGATCCACACCCTGGTGGGTGCCGGTGCTGCCGAAGGTGCCATCGATGCGGCTTCGATCCTGAAGCCCATGCTGGCCCGCGGCGAGCTCCAGACCATCGGCGCCACCACGCTGGATGAGTACCGGAAGCACATCGAGAAGGATGCCGCCCTGGAACGCCGTTTCCAGCCCATCCAGGTCAAGGAACCATCTGTCGCGCACGCGATCGAGATCCTCAAGGGCCTGCGGGACCGGTACGAGGCGCACCACCGCGTCACCATCACCGACGGCGCCCTCGCCTCCGCAGCAAGCCTTTCCGAACGCTACATCTCGGACCGGTTCCTGCCGGACAAGGCGATCGACCTGATTGATGAGGCCGGCGCACGGTTGCGCATCCGCCGGATGACCGCCCCGCCGGAGCTCAAGGTCATGGACGAGAAGATTGCCGCCATGAAGCTGGAGAAGGAATCCGCGATTGACGCGCAGGACTTCGAAGGCGCCGCCTCGCTGCGCGACAAGGAGCAGAAGCTCATTGCCGAGCGTGCCGAGAAGGAACGCCAGTGGAAGACCGGCGGCATGGATGACATCTCCGAGGTTGATGAGGACCTCATCGCCGAGGTGCTGGCGAACTCCACCGGCATCCCGGTCTTCAAGCTCACCGAGGAAGAATCCTCGCGACTGCTGAAGATGGAAGATGAGCTGCACAAGCGCGTTGTCGGCCAGGATGAGGCCATCAGGGCCCTGTCCCAGGCGATCCGCCGCACCCGTGCAGGGCTCAAGGATCCGAAGCGCCCGGGTGGCTCGTTCATCTTCGCCGGCCCCACCGGCGTCGGCAAGACCGAGCTGGCCAAGGCCCTCGCCGAGTTCCTGTTCGGCGAAGAAGACGCACTGATCACCCTGGACATGTCCGAGTACTCGGAGAAGCACACGGTGTCGCGTCTCTTCGGTGCCCCTCCGGGCTACGTGGGCTACGAGGAGGGCGGTCAGCTGACCGAGAAGGTCCGCCGTCGTCCGTTCTCCGTGGTGCTTTTCGACGAAGTGGAGAAGGCGCACGCCGATCTCTTCAACTCGCTGCTGCAGATCCTGGAAGACGGCCGCCTGACCGACTCCCAGGGCCGCGTGGTGGACTTCAAGAACACCGTGATCATCATGACCACGAACCTCGGCACCCGGGACATCTCCAAGAGCGTTGCCACCGGCTTCCAGTCCGGCACGGACACGCAGACCGGCTACAACCGGATGCGGGCCCGCGTCACGGAGGAGCTCAAGCAGCACTTCCGCCCCGAGTTCCTGAACCGTGTTGACGACGTTGTGGTCTTCCCGCAGCTGACCCAGGACGAGATCATCGAGATCGTGGACATGTTCGTGGGCCGGCTGGAGAAGCGCCTCAAGGACAAGGACATGGGCATCGAGCTCACGACGGCGGCCAAGGTGCTCCTGGCGACCCGCGGCTACGATCCGGCGATGGGTGCCCGGCCGCTGCGCCGCACCATCCAGCGTGAGATCGAGGACCAGCTCTCCGAGAAGATCCTGTTCGGCGAACTGCACGGCGGCGACATCGTGGTGGTGGATGTGGAAGGCGAAGGCGACGACGCGAAGTTCACGTTCGCCGGCAACGCCAAGCCGCGCATCCCGGAGATCGCTCCGAGCGTCTAAGCACCAAGAGCAAAGGCCCCGTCTGCTCCGAAAGGAGGGCGGGTTCTAGCGGTCGTTGCAACACCCAGAATTTTTGGGAGTTGCAACGACCGTGTCGTCTTTAACGAAGGAAGCTGCCAGCCGGAGGAAATACACGCCGGAGCAGAAGGCTCAGTTCTTTTCGGTGTTGGACCGGTGTGGGAGTGTGAGCGCGGCCGCGGCGGAGCTCGGCTTCAATCAGATGACGTGCTACCAATGGGTCCATAAATCTCGGCTCCCTGAGCGGGTCCCACGGAATCGGGAAGCTGGGCAGAGGAAATACACGCCTGCGCAGAAGGCTGAGTTCTTCGTCGTGTTCGACCGCGTCAAGAGCACGACGCAGGCCGCACGGGAGTTGGGACTGAATCCCGCAACTTGCGCCGGTTGGGTCCGTAAAGCCGGGCTGAAAAGCCATGGCAAAACGGGGACGGGTCCTCACCCAGGCCGGGATGAGTACTTCCGGCTGCGCAAGACCGGCGTGAGTCGGCGCAAAGCTGCCGCAGCGGTCGGGATACATCTCCGGACCGCCGAAGAGTGGGACCAGGGAATCCGTAAGTCCGGCGGCCGACGCATTTACCCGGATGGCCGAATCGTCGACTACAAACGTGGTGTGACCACCATGACCCCTCCCGCCGGCACGACCGGAACGACCCTGGTCCCCGTACCGGTTTCAGCGTTGGAGAAATCTATCGATCCGCGGTTCCTGACCGTGCAGGAACGGGAGCTGATCCGGGACCTGCAGGCCGCCGGCTCTTCGATCAGGGCGATCGCCCACGCCCTGGGACGATCGCCTTCAACGATCAGCCGCGAGCTGGCCAGGAATACCGATTCCCGGATGGGCTACCTGCCGCACGGGGCGCATCGGAAGGCCGCTGCCCGGCGGGCGCGGCCCAAGACGGCCAAGCTCGCTGCGGAGTCGGAGCTGCGTGACTATGTGAAGGACAAGCTGCTCCTACGCTGGTCTCCGGAGCAGATCAGCCACACGCTGGTCGAAGAGTTCCCCGACAACCCGGAGATGCGTGTGAGCCCAGAGACGATTTATCAAGCCCTCTACGTCCAGGCGAGAGGCGGCCTCAAACGCGAGATACAGGCAGCGCTGCGCACCGGCCGGACCCGCCGCAAACCGCACCGCACCGGCGAGCAACGCACCCCCAGGTTCGTGGACCCGATGGTCATGATTTCCGAGCGCCCGCCCGAGATCGAGGACCGCGCCGTGCCAGGCCATTGGGAAGGGGACCTCATTACCGGCGCCTATAACCAGTCAGCGATTGCGACCTTGGTCGAACGGACCACCCGCTACGTGATGCTCGTCCACCTGCCACATGACCACACCGCCGAAACCGTCCGCGACGGCCTCGTCAAGACCATGGCCACCCTGCCCGCGCACCTGCGAGGATCCCTGACCTGGGACCAGGGCGCGGAAATGGCCACCCACAAATCCTTCACCCTTGCCACCGACATGCCCGTCTATTTCTGCGATCCCGCCAGCCCCTGGCAACGCGGCTCGAACGAGAACACCAACGGGCTGCTGCGCCAGTACTTCCCGAAGGGCACCGACCTGTCCGTCTACGGGCCTGAAGACCTCGAACACGTCGCGCAGGAACTCAACGGACGCCCACGCAAAACGCTCGGCTGGAATACTCCAGCCGAGCGTTTACGTGATTTACTACTAACCACCTAACCAACAGGTGTTGCAACGATCCCTAGAATCCAAGCAGTTGGCGGGGCCTTCGTTTTGTCCGGGCTCGCCTGCGGAGGCGGGGCCGGCGCTGCCGGGCGTCACCGGGCGGGCCTCGCCTTTGCTGAGGAGTATGAAAGCAGTGTTTCACTCTTAGTGAACTTGGTGTGATCAGGGGCACGGGGGGTGTTGAATCGGGGCATGGCTTCCACTGATTCAGAGACTCTGAGCGAAAAACCCGAGACACCCTTTCACGACCTGGACTATTATCTGGCGATTCCCAGGGTCAGTGGCCTGGCGTTGAGCCCTGACGGTGGCCGGCTCGTCACCACCGTGGCCACCCTCAACTCCAAGGGCACCGAATACGGCACCGCCCTGTGGGAGCTGGATCCGGAAGGGCACGAGCAGGCGCGCCGGATCACCCGCAGCGCCAAGGGCGAGGCCGGAGCCGTGTTCGCTGCCAACGGCGACCTCTATTTCACCTCCGCCCGCCCCGATCCGGAGAGCCCCGAGGCTGAGCCCGTCAACGCCCTGTGGATGCTCCCGTCCGGCGGTGGAGAGGCCCGGGTGGTGCTCGCACGCGCCGGCGGCGTCAGCGGAGTCGTGGCCGCGAAGGAGGCCGGCGCCGTGTTCATCGCGGCCTCCGTGCTGGCCGGCTCCACGGATGAGGACAGCGACGAGGAACGCCGCAAGGCACGCAAGGACAACAAGGTCACCGCCATCCTGCACAGCGGGTACCCCGTGCGCTACTGGGACGCCGACCTGGGACCGGCCCAGCCGCGGCTTTTCGCCGTCGAACCGGGAGAGGAGCTGGAACCGGGCAGGCCCACCACGGTTGACGCCGTCGCCCCACTCAAGCTGCGCAACCTGACGCCCGACGCCGGGAACGGGCTCCGCGACGCGGATTTCGTCGTCAGCCCGGACGGGAAGACCGTCTACAGCAGCTTTGAAAAAACGCTCGCAAACGCTGATTCGCGTTCCATGCTGGTCGCGATCCACGTCGCTACCGGCACACGCACGGTCCTGCTGGACACCAAGGGCATGAGCTACTTCCCGGGGCCGGTCAGCCCGGACAACAGGACCCTCGTGGTGCTCAGTGAAAGTGACACCACGCCGGTTGACGCCCCGCGGGTCTTGCTGCACCTGCTCGACGTCTCCGGCGGTGCCCCCGGAACTGGGGAGGCAAACGAGGCCGCGCTGACGCCGCTCGCCCAGGACTGGGACCGCTGGCCCCGTCCCGCGGCCTGGCTGCCGGACGGATCCGCCATCCTCGTCACCGCGGATGAGGACGGAGCCTCGCCGGTCTTCCGGATCAGCGTCTCCGGCAGCGATAACGGCCTGGTCACCCGCCTGACGTCGGACGCGGCGGCGTACACCGACGTCGTGGTTTCCCCGGACGGCCGCAGCGCCTACGCGCTGCGCAGCTCCTACGAGTTCCCTGCCGAAGCTGTGCGGATCGACCCCGCCAGCGGCGACGTGGTCCGGCTCCCCGCGCCCGCCGAGCGCCCGCACCGCAAAGGCTCGCTGGAACGTGTAGAGACGACGGCGGCAGACGGTTCCCGAGTACCGGCGTACCTGGCTCTTCCCGACGGCTCCTCCGCCGGGTCTCCGGCCCCGCTGCTGCTCTGGATCCACGGCGGCCCGCTCGGGTCCTGGAACGCCTGGACCTGGCGCTGGAATCCCTGGCTGCTCGTGGCCCGCGGTTACGCCGTGCTGCTGCCGGATCCGGCGCTCTCCATCGGCTACGGCCAACAGCATATCCAACGTGGCTGGGGTGAATGGGGCAAGGCTCCCTTCACCGACCTGATGGCCATCACCGACGCCGTGGTGCAGCGGGCGGACATCGATGAGACGCGCACCGCAGCCATGGGCGGCTCCTTCGGCGGTTACATGGCCAACTGGGTGGCCGGCCAGACAGGCCGGTTCAAGGCGATCGTCACCCATGCCAGTCTCTGGGCCCTCGACCAGTTCGGCCCGACCACGGACTCCGCGCAGTACTGGCTGAAGGAAATGACGGCCGAGATGGCGCTGGAGAACTCCCCGCACCTGCACGTCGGGAACATCAGCACGCCGATGCTCGTCATCCACGGCGACAAGGACTACCGCGTTCCGATCGGCGAGAGCCTGCGGCTCTGGTACGAACTGCTCTCGAAGTCGCAGCTCGCGGCCGACGAGAACGGCGAGACCGACCACCGCTTCCTCTACTTCCCGGACGAGAACCACTGGATCCTGCAGCCGCGGCACGCTAAGGTCTGGTACGGCGTAGTCGAGCACTTCCTCGCCAAGAACCTGCTGGACAAGGACTTGCCTGTTCCTGCCGAATTGGGGCTCTAGGTCCAGCCCGGGCACACCCAACTGACCCGCATTTGTTGTCGTTTTGACCGCTGAAAACGACAACTACTGCGAGTCAGTTGGGTCTAAACCGAAGCGCAACAGGGCAGCGCCGTAAGATTGGGCTGTGACTGAGACGATCCGCATCCGCCCTGCCCGCACTGGCGATGTCGCGGCCATCAAGACGCTCGTGGCCCCGCTGGCGGACCAGCGGATCCTCATGGCCAAAGAGACTGTGGCGTACTACGAAAGCCTGCAAGAGTTTCTGATTGCCGAAGCGGGCGACGGCGAGGTGATCGGTTGCGGGGCGCTGCACGTTATGTGGGAGGACCTGGCGGAAGTGCGTACGCTTGCCGCATCGGATGGCTGGCGCGGGAAGGGCGTGGGACACCTGCTCGTGGAACGCCTCCTGGGAAAGGCGCGGGCGCTCGGGGTTTCCCGGGTCTTCTGTCTTACCTTCGAAGTGGACTTCTTCAAAAAGCACGGCTTCGAAGTCATGGCGGACCAGAGCGCCGTCGACCCGGTGGTGTATTCGGAACTGCTGCGCTCGCATGACGAGGGCGTTGCCGAGTTCCTGGACCTCGCACGGGTGAAGCCCAACACCCTGGGCAACACAAGGATGATCAAGGTTCTGTAGCCCACCGCCTGTAGCCCACCGCCGGGCCGCGATCGAACCGGCCCGCCGGAAGCGCCTGCTGGAACGCGCCGCGCATCCGCGCCGGGCCCAGCTCTTCCTTTCAATAAATTTGATGGATAAACTGATCCCGGCCCAGGGGGTGGGCCGCCCCAGCTTCCGGAGGCAAGAGATTGCACAATCGCGTGATTTTTCCAGATTTCTCCGCATTCCAGATGATCATCGCAGGCGCACCCGCAGCGCCCCGTACAACGGACCAGGCACCCGAGGGCGATGCAGCCCCCGGACCCGCGCCAGGACAACGCGCTGACCAGGGCGGGGACGCCGGAACCCAACATCACCGCGTCACGGCGCCGCCGTTTTCGTGGCTGGGAATCGACGCCTGGCCGAATTTCCCGGCCTGGGCGGATAGACGGCCCTGACACGGCGTCACTGCCAACGCGCGCAGATCCGGTGGCCGCGCGGCGGCGGCGCGGCGCGGAGAGTCCGTGCCGGCTGTTCCAGACCGGAGCCTTTCGCTGGCTGGGCCCCGGTAGTAGGGTCTTAGCAAGCAGCCAGGACACCATCCAGGGAGCACAGCCATGAAGAAGCTCATCAATGATCCCCGCGCCGTGGTCGACGAGTCAGTGGAAGGGTTCGGGCTTGCCCATGCCGACCTCGTGACCGTCTCTTCGGACCCGAAGTACATCGTGCGCAAGGACGCGCCGGTGGCCGGAAAAGTGGGGCTGGTGTCCGGCGGAGGCAGCGGCCATGAGCCCCTGCACGGCGGCTACGTCGGGATGGGAATGCTCGACGCCGCGGTGCCGGGTGCGGTGTTCACCTCGCCCACCCCGGACCAGATCCTTCCGGCCACGCTCGCCGTCAACTCGGGCGCCGGCGTCGTTCATATTGTGAAGAACTACACGGGCGACGTACTCAACTTCGAAACGGCAGCGGAACTTGCGCAAGCCGAGGGTGTGGAGGTCCGCACGGTGCTCGTCAACGACGACGTCGCGGTGGAGGACTCGCTGTACACCGCCGGACGGCGCGGGGTTGGCGGCACGGTGCTGGTGGAGAAAATCGCCGGTGCGGCCGCCGAGCGCGGGGACAACCTCGACGCAGTCGCAGCCATCGGTGACCGGGTCAACCAGAACGTCCGCAGCATGGGCGTGGCGCTGACGGCCTGCACCGTCCCGCACGCCGGGGCGCCCAGCTTTGTCCTTGAGGAAAACGAAATCGAGATCGGCATCGGCATCCATGGCGAGCCCGGCCGGCACCGCATCGCGATGGAAAACGCCGACGGCATCACGGACCGCCTCCTGGAGCCGGTGGCCAGCGACCTCGGCCTTGCCTCCGGGGACAAGGTGCTCCTGTTCGTGAACGGCATGGGCGGCACACCTCAGAGCGAGCTGTACATTGTCTACCGCCGGGCCGCGCAAGTGCTGGCCGAGAAGGGCATCACCGTGGCGCGCTCGCTGGTAGGCAACTACATAACATCCCTCGAGATGCAGGGTTGCTCCATCACGGTCCTGCGCCTGGACGATGAAATGACGGCGCTCTGGGACGCGCCCGTCCACACGCCGGCCCTCCGCTGGGGCGTCTGACCGTGGGGCTGGACGTCGGCTGGGCCCTGCGGTGGCTGGCGCTGTCAGCGCAGGCCATGGCGGAACACCGGGAAGAGCTCATTGAACTGGACCGGCCGATCGGCGACTCGGACCACGGCGAGAACATGGACCGCGGCTTCAAAGCGGTGATCGTGAAACTTGCCGAGACGCCCCCGGAAACACCCGGGGCCGCCCTCAAGCTGACGGCCATGACCCTGATGTCCAAGGTGGGCGGGGCGGCCGGCCCGCTCTACGGCACCGCCTTCCTGCGCGCCGCCACGGCACTGGGGGACACGGCGGACGTGGACGCAGCCACCCTGGCCACGGCCCTGCAGGCCGCCCGCGACGGCATCGTAGCCCGCGGAAAGGCCGAGCCCGGGGACAAAACCATGGTGGACGCCTGGACGCCGGCCATCGAGGCGGCCGCCGCCGCAGCAGCCCACGGCGACGTCCGAAAGGTGCTGCTCGCCGCCGCGGAAGCGGCCGAGGCGGGGGCCGTGTCCACCGACCCGATGCTGGCCCGGAAGGGACGCGCGAGCTACCTGGGGGAGCGCAGCATCGGCCACCGGGACCCGGGCGCCGTCTCCAGCGCCCTGATCCTGAGGGCCGCCGCCGGAGCGTCCGAATGACGGTGGGGCTCGTCGTCGTCTCCCACAGCGAGAAGATCGCCGACGGCGCCGTCGAACTTGCCGCCCAGATGGCGCCTGACGTTCTGATCATCCCCGCCGGAGGCACCGACGACGGCCGGATCGGCACCAGCCTGGAGCGGGTCCTGGCGGCGCTGGAACAGGCTGCCGGCGGCGACGGCGTTGTGGTCCTGACCGACCTCGGCTCGGCGGTGATGACCGCGGAATCGGCCGTGGAATTCGCGGCCGACCCCACGTCCGTGCTGCTGGCTGATGCGCCGCTGATCGAGGGGCTTATCGCTGCTGCCGTGGCCGCCCAGGTCGGTGCCGACAAGGAGGCGGTCAAGGAAGCCGCCGAAGCCGTCTACCGGCCCCCGGCCGCGCCGGAGCACGTGCACGAGCACCGGCAACCGCCCGAAGCGTCAGGGGATTTCGAGCTCGTGAACCAGGCCGGAATGCACGCCCGTCCGGCAGCAAAGATCGCGGGCGGTCTGTCCGGCATGGACGCCGAAGTGACAGTCAACGGCGCCGACGGCGCGTCCATGACAGAGCTGATGATGCTCGGGGCCGGACGGGGCACGGTGCTGCACATCGAGGCCAGCGGCCCGGATGCTTCCAAGGCCGTGGATTATCTGGGCGGCCTGATCAAATCCGGCTTCGGTGAAGCGTAGGCGCCCAGTCACTGGCCCTTGGTCCCCAGCCGATGATCATTGGTCCCTACCCTCCGCCGGTTCCGGCGGCGGCCCGGTCTAAAGCTCTTCGGCCCTCCCGCGTCACGTTCCACGCAATCCAGCCGCCGGCACCCGCCGCGAGCAGCGCCCCGGCGGTCTGGGTGGGCAGGCTGCTTCCTGTCGTCGCCTGCCCCAACACCACGCCCAGGACGTAGAAAAGCACGGCGCCGGCCACCCAGATCGCCCCTGCCCAGCGCGGCAGGGTCCGGGAGTGCCACACGGCAATCCCCAGCAGCACATTTCCGAGGAAAGCCAGCAGGAGTCCCAGCAGAAACGACCCCGACATGGCGGCGGGGAACTCGAGCTGCATGACGTCCTGATTTCCTCCGAGATATGCCTTCCCGATCGCGGGGGTGGCGAAGGTGGAGACCGCCGCGGGAACCAGCAGCAGGGCGGTCCCGGCGACGGTGACGACCATCGCTGCCAGTGCCAGGCGCCCCACCCGGCTGTTAGCCAGGCTGCAGCCGAGGGCGAACACGCCGAAGATCGCGAGGACGGTGCCTCCGGTGCTGCCGAGCAGGTGGCTGAGCTGGTACGAGTCCGAGCTGACAAACCGGGCCCAGGCATCCGGGTCCCGCTCCTGGTCCGGCTGCGGTTCGCGCGTGGCCCAGGCGGTGATCAGTCCGGAAAGGGGCAGGGTCCACAAGCCCGCGAGGATCCAGTGCCTGATGTTCTGCGCGTTCATGGGTACCCCTTTCTTGGCGTGGACTAATCCGCCTGCCGGAGGCCGTCCGCGTCGCCGCGTACTTGCGCATGCTTCAGGGTAGTTCCGGGAGGCGTGTCCAGCTAGGGCCTCGGGATTCAGCCCATCGGAGTCAGCCCATGCTCAGCCAGGGAGCCGGAGTCCGCCGAGGTGCAGTTCCGCCAGTCCGTCACTCAGCAGGCCAGCCAGTGCGCGTTCAATCTGCTCGGGCGCGGAATTGAGCCGATGCAGGGCGGCCAGCGGAATGCCGATACCCTCCGGTTCGAAGCCGAGGTCGGCCGGCGCCCGCTGGAACAGCTCCGGCGCCACAGGGGCGTCGGCCAGGCGGAGCACGGCCAGCACGGCACCGCGTACTTGGCGGTCGGTGCCGTGCCACGGCTGGCCTTTCGGCGTGTAAGTCGGCGGCGGCCCGCCCGCAGCGAGCCAGGCGCAGGAGCTTCGCACCGGGCACTCTGCGCACTTCGGCGCCCGAGCGGTGCACACCAGCGCGCCGAGCTCCATCACGGAGGCGTTCCACCGCACGGAGGTGCCGACGTCGTCCGGCATCACCTGCGCCGCCAGCCGCATCTCGGCGGCCGTGAGCGACTGCGAGGGCAGGGCGGCGCCGGAAAACAGCCGCGCATGGACCCGGCGGATGTTGGTGTCCACCACTGTTTCGCGGCGTCGGAAGGCGAAGGCGGCGACTGCCGCGGCCGTGTAGCTTCCCACTCCGGGCAGCCCCAGCAGTTCAGGATACGTGGCGGGAACCATCCCGCCATGGCTGTCCCCGATCGCGACGGCAGCCGCGTGCAGACGCAGGGCCCGCCGCGGGTAGCCGAGCCTGCCCCAGGACCGTACGGCCTCGCCCGAGGTCTCCCTGGCCAAATCGGCCGGCTCCGGCCAGCGCCGCAGCCATTCCTCCCAGACCGGCAGGACACGAACCACCGGGGTCTGCTGGAGCATGATCTCGCTGACCAGCACGCCCCACGGAGTGCAGCCGGCAGCCCTCCAGGGGAGGTCACGGGCATGGGACTCGAACCAGGTGTCCAGGGCCGCATGCAGGCTGGCCAGCGGAACGCCGGCAAGCGGCGGGCGGACGCCGGGAACGCCGCCCGGCAGGTTTTCCGGGGGTGCTGCCAACGGGAGGGCGGGGGAATCGGCTAGAGCTTTGATCCAATCAGCGTAATAGACGCGGGCCGTGGCCCGTCCCGCGGCGTGGTGGGTCCCCATAGTCTGCGCTGTTCTCTAGCCTAGAAGGATGGGCAGGCAAGGCAACTCAGGAACGAACGGTTCACGACCGAAGGCTTCCGGCAGCGGACAATCCGCGCGCAGGCCCGCAAAGAAACCTGCCCGTAAGCCGGTACGTAAACCGGGCAACGCCGTCTACCGCCGCCGTCGGCTGTTCGTCGGTGCCTCCCTGCTCCTGGTCGTCGCCGTCGCCGTGGGTGGCTTCATTGCTGTCTCGAGTGCCATCAACGGCCCCCGGCAGCCTGCTGCGGAGGCGGGCGGAACCGCTGCTGGGAGCCCCGGGACCGGACCGAGTGGCGGCCCGGAGGGGGCCACTGCGACGCCCACCGCCAGCCCCTCGGCAACCCCTTCGCAGGGCAATGGCTGCCAGCAGAACCTCGTGACTGTCACGGCAGCAACTGACAAACCCGCCTACGAGGACGGCGAGGAGCCGCTGCTCAGTCTCAAAGTCACGAACGGCAACAAGGTGCCGTGTGAGGTCAATATGGGGACTTCGCAGATGGAGTACCAAATCACCAGCGGCTCGGATCGGATCTTCTCGTCCCAGGACTGCCAGGCAGACAGCACGGAGCTGATGAAGACCATCGCCCCGGGCCAGAGCGAGACGGCGAATTTCCCCTGGCCGCGCAACCGCAGCGTCCAGGGCTGTGACCCCATTGCGGCAAAGCCCGGAGCGGGCGGGGCTTACTACGTCTTCACCGCGCGGCTGGCGAACAAGACGAGCCCGAAGGCTGTGTTCCAGCTCAACTGAGTCCGACGGCGGCCGCAGACGAAGTTCTAGAGGAACCTGTCCAGCAGGCTGGCCTCCGCCATCCGGCTCAGCCCTTCGCGGACCGTGCGGGCACGCTGGTCGCCGATGCCGTCCACGGTCATGAGGTCATCGATGGTGGCAGCCATAAGGAACTGCAGGCCGCCGAAGTGGTCCACGAGCCGGTCGGCGACGGCTTTTGGAACGGCCTTGAGCCCTGACAGCAGACGGTAGCCGCGCGGCTGGACGACGGCGTCGAGGTTGGCCTCTCCGCCGGCGAAACCCACGATGCCCGCGATCTTGCTCAAATCGATCAGCTCCGTTGGACCCAGGTTCACGAGAGCCTTGACGGCCTTGTCGATGACCTCGCTGGAGGTGTCCGGGCCGGAGTAGTCGCGGATGATCACATCGCTGCCGGGGCCGCGGCCGACGGTCAGCTCGTCCAGCTGCAGTGACAGCAGGCGGCCGTCTTCGCCAAGTTCCAGCACGTACTGCGAGATCTCCTCGGAAATCCGGCGCACCATTTCCTGGCGCTGCAGGGTCACCGCGACGTCGCGGACGGTCACCATGGCCTCGATTTCCAGCGCCGAGAGCGAGCTGGTCACCTGGTCCAGGCGCGAGCGGTAGCGTTCCAGGGTGGCCAGGGCCTGGTTGGCGCGGGCCAGGACCTTCTCGGAGCCCTCCAGCACGTGGCGCAGACCGTTCACGTACAGCGCGATGATCTGCATCGACTGGCTGACCGAGATGACGGGCACGCCGGTCTGGATGGCCACGCGTTCCGCAGTGCGGTGCCGAGTGCCCGATTCCTGGGTTTCGATGCTGGAGTCCGGCACCAGCTGGACGGCGGCGCGCAGGATGTTGCTCGCGTCCTTGTCGCAGATGATGGCGCCGTCCATTTTGGCCAGTTCCCGCAGCCGGGTAGGGGAAAAGTCGATGCCGATGTCGAAGCCGCCGGAGCAGATGGATTCGATGGTCCGGTCGATCCCCAGCACGATCAGGGCGCCGGTCCGTCCGCGGAGGATGCGTTCCAGGCCGTCGCGAAGGGCAGTGCCCGGTGCCACCCTGCCCAGAGTCGCCTTGAGTGAATCTTCAGGGCTCCGGGCCATAGATTTTCCCTTCAAAGGTGCAGGCTACCGCCCGCAGGTGCGCCGGTTTCCAGTGTTTGCCGGCAGGATCAAAAGTACTCGGTTCCCCGCTCTCATCATGATAGAGGTAAACGTGGCCCGGAACCGCACGGGCAAGCCTTAAAGTGGCCCATTCGGACCCGTCATCCAAGCCCTGCGGAATGGCCCCGCCGCCCTCCGTCCAGGAGCGCACTTTGGCCCCGGCGCGGACCCGCTTCGCGTCAGCTCGGCGGCCTGCGATAAACTGGAGGCCGTGGGTGTACCGCGGGCTCTCCGCGCAATTCCCCTCCCAACGCCGCAGCGAAAGTAGCACCGTGTCCCAAGAAGTCCTTAGCCCCGCACGAGTCCAGGAGATTCACAAGCAGGCGGCCCGGCGTCGGACTTTCGCGGTCATCTCACACCCTGACGCCGGAAAGTCCACGCTGACCGAGGCGCTTGCCCTGCACGCCAAGGTGATCGGCACCGCCGGTGCTTCCAGCGGCAAGGCGAACCGCAAGGAAACGATCTCCGACTGGATGCAGATGGAAAAGGACCGCGGCATCTCCATCAGCTCTGCCGCCCTGCAGTTCTCCTACCGCGACACCGTGATCAACCTGTTGGACACCCCGGGCCACGCCGACTTCTCCGAGGACACGTACCGCGTGCTGGCCGCCGTCGACTGCGCCGTGATGCTGGTGGACGCGGCCAAGGGCCTGGAAACACAGACCATGAAGCTGTTCGAAGTCTGCAAGCAGCGGAACCTGCCCATCATCACGGTGATCAACAAGTGGGACCGGCCCGGCCTGGACGCCCTGGCGCTGATGGACGAGATCACAGAACGCACCGGCCTCCTGCCCATGCCGCTGACCTGGGCCGTGGGCATTTCGGGTGACTTCCGGGGCGTGTGGGACCTCCGCAACGACCGCTTCGCCAAGTTCCAGCGCAACAATTCCGGCGCCAACATCGCCCTCACCGAGTACTTCACGCCGGAAGAGGCCGCGGCCAGCCAGGGCGATGACTGGTCCAACGCCGTGGACGAGGCTGGGCTCGTGGTCGAATCGAACCTGGAATTCGACGTCGAGTCCTTCCACGCCGGCAAGGCAACGCCGATCCTCTTCAGCTCGGCGGCCCTGAACTTCGGCGTGAAGGAAATCCTCGATGCCCTCGTGGACTTCGCCCCGCCCGCTGCGCCCCGGCCCGACGTCGACGGCGCCGCCCGTCCCGTCGACGCGCCCTTCGCCGGCTTCGTCTTCAAAGTCCAGGCCGGCATGAACAAGGCGCACCGCGACCACGTCGCCTTCATCCGCGTCTGCTCCGGCATCTTCGAACGCGGCATGGTGGTGACCCAGGGCCGGACCGGGAAGTCCTTCGCCACCAAGTACGCCCAGCAGGTGTTCGGCCGCGAACGCGAGGTCATTGACGAGGCCTTCCCCGGCGACGTCGTGGGCCTGGTCAACGCCTCCTCGCTGCGGGTCGGCGACAGCCTCTTCCTTGAGCAGCCGGTGGAGTTCCCTGCCATCCCGCTGTTCGCCCCGGAGCACTTCCAGGTGGCGCGGTCCAAGGACCCCAGCCGCTTCAAGCAGTTCCGCCGCGGCATCGAACAGCTGGAGCACGAGGGTGTCATCCAGGTCCTCCGCTCCGATATCCGCGGCGACCAGGCTCCGGTGCTGGCTGCCGTCGGGCCGATGCAGTTCGAAGTGGTTGAAGACCGAATGGCGCACGATTTCAGTGCGCCGATGCGGCTGGAGCGGCTTCCGTATTCCATTGCCCGGATCTCGACGGCGGATGCCATGCCCGCGCTGGCCAACGTGCCCGGCGCGGAAGTGCTGCTGCGCTCCGACGGCGAGTACCTGGCGCTGTTCAACGACGTCTGGGCCCTGCGCCGGATCGAGAAGAACCACCCGGACCTGACGCTGCTGCCGATCGGCACGCACAACCCCGCCAAATAGCGGCGCTGTCACGCGTCGCTGCCATCATGGGGCTAACGCCGCGCCTGCCTGGTGGTTATTTTCGTTAATTCGTCGGGGGTTGACGCCCAGTCTTCGCGCCCGGGAGGACATGCTCAGTCTTCGCGCCCGGGACCGGGCATGACCGGAATATGTCCGTCGGCCGGCCCCGGCGCCGGGCATGTCCTGACCCGGGAGCACGTGCAGTGCTCCGCTGGGGGCGTCGGGCCACTTCCCCGGGAGGACATGTCCAGTCTTCGCCCCGGGGACCGGGCATAACCGGAATATGTCCATCGGCCGGCCCCGGCGCGGGGCATGTCCTGTCCGGTGCTCATTTTCGCTGAGGACGTCGGGGTCAGGCTGCCGGTGCCTGCTCGTGGCTGCTCAGGCGTAGCAGCTAGTCGCTGACGCCGTTGGTGCATTCCGGTCGACCCGGCCGGCTGGCCGAGGCCCTTGAAACCGCCGCCGGTGATGGCCTGGCGCGACACCGCCCGCGGCCTCTACCCCAACGACCCCACCGCCTGGACCTGACCCCCGACGAAACTAACGAAAATGCCCACTAACGCCCCTGCGCTTGCTTAACGCCTGCCGGCGTGGAGCGCCAGCTCCAGCTCGAACCGCGCCTTCGGGTCCTCCAGGGTGTCACCGAACAGCTCGCGCAGCTGCGCCGCCCGGTAGCCGACGGTCTGCGGATGGATGCCCAGCTCCGCCGCCACCGGGGCGCGCTGGCCCCAGTGGCGCAGCCAGGAGAGCAGCGTTTCCGCGAGCCGCTCGCGCTGGGCCGGACGCAGCCCCTCCAGGGGCGCCAGCCGGCGGCTGGCCAGCTCGGCGATGGCAGAGGGTTCCGCGCCGAGAATCACCTGCGCCAGATGGTCGTCAGCCCAGATGGGCGGGTCCTCCGGGCCGTCCCGCGGCGGCACCACCGACGCCGCGAGCACGGCGAGCCGCAGTGAATCGGGGACCTTCTCCCAGCCTCCGGCCGGCCCCACAGAGGCGCCGCGCCCCTGCAGCGCCTTTTCCAGGTTTGCCCGGGTGGTGCTGGACTGCTGTGCGGGAACCAGGGCGACGGCGTCGGTCTCGCGTTCGATCACCAGTGTTCCGGGCCCCAGCCGCAAACGAAGCCCGGCCGCCCGGTCCAACGGCAAGGTCACCACCACCATCCGCTGGGGCAGCGACCAGTCCGCCAGGGCTGCCTTCTGGCGCAGGGCTGCCTCATCCGCCTGGCCCAGCAGCAGCAGATCCAGCAGCTCGGTGCGGCGCCGGTCCACCGCACCGGCTCGCTCGGACTGCTCAAAGGCGTAGGCCTCGGCGCTGACCGCGGACAGTTCGTCGATGTAGGCGAGGATCGACTCGCCCAAGTCAACCACGACGCTCTGGCCCAGGTGATGCTCCACGGATACCCGGGACATCTCCCGGAACGTCACCCGGGCGCCCATGCGGTAGGCGCTCAGCAGCGCGTCCATGCTCCGGCCCTGCCGGAACTCGCCGCTTCCCAGCCCCGCCACGAGCTGGCGGCTCTCCTCCGACAGCGCCGGCAGCCGGGTCCCGGGCAACTGCAGGAAGCGGTCCAGCGCGGCTGCCACGCCGCGCCGGAGGCCGCGGCCGAAGCGGCCCTCAATGGGCCGGGCATAGGCGGGCACCAGTTGCGGCACGGCGTCGATGATGGCCTCGACAATGCCCGGCATCATGGGCCGGAGCATATCGCTGACTTCCCGCGGCAGGGCCAGCCATGGCGGGTCATAGGCGGGGGTGGCGGGCTGTTCCGTTGAGGAAGCGTTCATGTGCCACATCCATGAGGTTGTTGCGGACAGACAGTTTCTTAGACTCGATCGTATGCCTTGGGTGAAGAACTATGGCGCAATCTGACATAAGCTTGATGAATGATCCGGCTCCGTAAGCTGGCGCGCGCCGCATCTCTACTGACCACCCCCTTAGCTCCAGAAGACATTCTGGCGCTGTTCAACCCCGTGTTCTCCGCCCGCCAGTTGCGCGGCGTGGTCACCAGGGTGGTTCCAGAAACGGCCGATTCCGCCACCATTTTCTTCCGTCCCGGCCGCGGCTGGCAAGCACACCTTGCCGGCCAGTGGGCCCGCATCGGCGTCGAACTCGACGGCGTCCGCCACTGGCGGTCCTACTCGCTCAGCGCCCCCGCGGGCCAGGACCCGGCCATCACCGTCACGGACATGGGCGCCGTCTCCGGCACGCTGGTGCGCAGCACCAAGCCCGGCGACGTGCTCTTCCTGGCACCCCCGCAGGGCGACTTCGTCCTGCCGGAACACCCGCGGCCGCTGCTGATGCTCACCGCCGGCAGCGGCATCACCCCGGTAATGTCGATGATCCGCACGCTCGTGCCGCACCGGCCCGACTCCGACGTCGTGCTCATCCACACCGCCCGGACTCCGGCGGACGCCATCTTCCGCGAGGAGCTTGCCGAACTCGCGGACCAGTTCCTCAACTTCCGCGTCACCCACTGGTTCACCGGGGAACGCGGACGGCTGGACTTCACGTCAGCCGACGCACTTGAACAGCTCTGCCCCGACTGGCGCCAGCGGGCAGCCTACGCCTGCGGCCCCGAAGGCTTCCTTGACGATGCCGAGGCGCTCTGGGAAGCCGAAACCAAGGAGTCCTCAGTCGGCGACGCCCAGGCGGCAGCCACCCTGACGATCGAACGCTTCAGCACCAAGCTGGCCGGCGGCGAGGGGCACGACGGCGGACTCGTCACCTTCGAGGCCTCCGACCGCGAGGTTGAGGCGGACGGCGACACGCCGCTGCTCGACGTCGGCGAGGATGCCGGCGTGCTGATGCCCAGCGGCTGCCGGATGGGCATCTGCCACAGCTGCCTGATCCCCCTCCGGGCCGGCCAGGTCCGTGACCTGCGCACGGACGAAGTCCACGGCGAGCCTGGCCAACTAATCCAGACGTGCGTTTCGGCAGCCGCCGGACCCGTTAACCTCGACCTCTAAGGAGTACCACCGCATGACGATTGTTTCCGACAAGCCGGACGTTTCCGGGGACGCTGCCAAGGGTGACGCCGCCACGGCCAAGGTGACCGCTGCTGCGAGGACGCGGCCCGGCGCCCTCGCCGAGTCCGGCCACCCGTTGGTCCGTCCGGACGCCGCGGCGCACCTCTCTGACGAGCAGGTGGCCGAGCTGGGCCGCGAGCTCGACGCCATCCGCGACGAGGTCCTCGCCAAGCGCGGGTCCAGCGACGCCGCCTACATCCGCCGGGTGATCAAGGTCCAGCGCGGGCTCGAGATCACCGGCCGCGCGACGCTTCTGGTGAGCAAGCACAAAGCCGCCTGGGTCGCCGGCACGGCGATGCTCAGCTTTGCCAAGATCCTGGAAAACATGGAACTGGGCCACAACATCCTGCACGGCCAGTGGGACTGGATGCGGGACCCGGACATCCACTCCACCACCTGGGACTGGGACTTCGTCACCCCCACCCGCTCCTGGCAGCACACCCACAACGATCTGCACCACCGCTGGACGAACGTCGTGGGCAAGGACAATGACATCGGGTACAACCTGCTGCGCATGGATCCGTCCCAGGAATGGAAGCC
Organism: Arthrobacter sp. UYCu723; assembly: GCF_054059215.1. Classification (NCBI taxonomy): domain Bacteria; kingdom Bacillati; phylum Actinomycetota; class Actinomycetes; order Micrococcales; family Micrococcaceae; genus Arthrobacter; species Arthrobacter sp. UYCu723. The sequence goes on along the minus strand of NZ_JBSSBW010000001.1, from coordinate 1,493,052 downwards.
CTTCAACCTTGGCAACCCGCTGTACAACGCAATCCTGGCACCCGTGTTCGAATGGGGGATCGCGCTCTACGATCTTGAGTTGCCCGACTACAAAGAGGGCAAGAAGAGCAAGGAGGCCATGACCAGGGACCTCAAGGCGCTGGGGCTCAAGGCCCTGAAGCAGTTCGCCAAGGACTACGCCGCCACACCCGCGGTCGCCATGCTGACCGGCTCCGGCAAGCAGGCGCTTTATGGCACCCTGACCGCCAACGCGGTCCGGAACGTCTGGGCGCATGCGATTATCTTCTGCGGGCACTTCCCCGACGGCACCGACACCTTCACCGAAGAGATGGTCGAAGGCGAGACCCGCGGCGACTGGTATGTCCGCCAGATGATCGGATCCGCCAACATTTCCGGGTCCAAGTTCATGCACCTGATGAGCGGTAACCTCTCGCATCAGATCGAGCACCACCTCTTCCCGGACCTGCCGTCCAACCGCTACGGCGAGGTGGCCCCGAAGGTGCGGGAGATCTGCAAGCGCTACGGGCTGCCCTACACCACCGGGCCGCTGCTGAAGCAGGTCGGCTCCACCTGGGCCAAGGTCTTCAAGCTGGCCCTGCCGCCCAAGAAGGCATAGCGGCCCGGGACTGCGTCCCGGCGCCACAATTTCAGATCGAGGAGGAGGCGCCTGCCAGTGCGGCAGGCGCCTCCTCTTTGTGCGCCGCTGTGGGCCTCGGTCGCAGCGGCGCCGTGATCATCATTACCAAGCCGTCCGGGGAGGCCTCCCATGCAGAGACCGGGCTCAATGGTTAGTCGATCACAGCGCCCAGGGCCTGAAGACCCCTCGCGCCGTCTTCGTTCAGGTACTGCTCGAAATAGGAGGCGATTGCGTTGCGCGCGGAGTCGCCTGCACCGGCGCTGTTGCCGTCCGCGATGGCGGCAAAGATGGCCAGGTCGCGCTCTAAGGATTCCTGCATGGCCCGGCTCTTGTCCGCGGCACGGTCCATCCGGTCGTCCATGAGCTTCAGGATGGAGCCGGAGACCGCCTGGCCGCAGATCTGCAGCAGGTCATTATGGCTCGCCGCCCAGATGCTGGCGTGGAAGTCCAGATCGGCGCGGTTGAAGCTGTCCGAGCCGTTGGCCACCTCTACTTCCATCCTGCCGATCGCATCGCGCATGGCGGAGAGTTGCTCAGGTGTGTGCAGGGCGGCCGCGAGTTGGCAGGCCGAACTTTCCAGCACGATGCGGAACTGGACCAACTCGGAGAGGGAAAGCGACGCAACGCGGGCCATCGTCGTGAAGGACCGGGCCAGGGTTTCGGGTGAGGGTGCCAGGACCTCTGGCCCGCCACGCCCGCCCGGTTTGGAGGCGATCAGTCCCTGGGCCTGCAGGACCCGTAGGGCCTCCCGGATCGTGGGACGGCTGACGGAGAACTGCACCATGAGCTCGCGTTCACTGGCGAGCCGCTGGCCGGGTCTTATATCCCCGGAGACTATGGCGTGCTCGATCTGCTCCACGACCCGTTCGTAAGTCAGGACAGCAACGGCAGGTCTGAATGTGACATTGTTCATTGGGATCCTTCGGCAAGGCCACCTCGGGTGTGGCCTGAGAAAAGCATACGGCTCACCCAGACCTAAGTTGGCTCAGATTAATTTGTTAACAGAGATGACTGGTCAGACCAGCAAACGAGGTAGTAATGTCGTTAGTGCTGATGTTATGTAGGTCACACTATTTTTTCCACCGCGGAATACCGCTATAGCCGATGGAGAACCCGTATGCGCAGCTCGAAGCGTTTCAAAACGGCTGCCGCCGTCCTTGTGGCAGCCTCCATGTCCCTCACTGCGTGTTCCGCAGGCTCCAGCGCGGGGTCAACGAACAAGTCAGAGGTCAAGAACTCGCTGACCGTTGCGCTCACGGGCGAACCCAGCAACTTGGATTTCACGAAGACGGCGGGCGCCGCAATCCCGCAGGCGCTGATGGCGAACGTCTACGAGGGTCTCGTGAAGATCGATCAGGAGGGCAAGATCCAACCCGCGCTGGCAGAGTCCTGGACTCTGAGCGATGACCGAAAGAGCTACACCTTCGCGCTGCGCAAGGATGTAAAGTTCTCGAACGGTGAGGCCTTCACAGCTGCGGACGTAAAGTTCAGCCTGGAGCGGGTCAAGTCTGCGTGGGTCTCCAGCCTCAAGAAGAAGATGGACGTCGTGGACGCTGTCAACGTCGTGAGCGACACCGAGGTGACTGTGGTCTTGAGCAGGCCGAGTAACGCCTGGCTCTTCGATCTTGGCACCCCAGTAGGCGCCATGTTCGATCCCTCAGGTGTGGCGGACCTGGCCAACACTGCGATCGGCACGGGACCGTTCGCCATCGACTCTTGGAAGCGGGGAGAAGCCATCAAGATGGCCGCCCGGGACGGTTACTGGGGGACCGCCCCAAAGGTTAAGACCGTCACCCTGCGCTACTTCGCAGATGCCACGGCCACCACGAATGCCCTGCGCTCGGGCGACGTGGACGTCGTCTATAACATGCAGGCACCCGAGCTTCTGCCCACCTTCGAACAGGACAAGGGCTTCCAGATCCTGGACGGCACCTCCAACGGCAAGGTGGAGCTAACCATGAACAACAAGGCGGCACCCTTCAACGACGTGAGGGTCCGCCGGGCCGTCATGTACGCGATCGACCGCAAGGCTGTTCTGGACACCGCCTGGAGCGGGTACGGCACCCTGCTGGGTGCGCCGGTTCCGCCGACCGACCCATACTATGAGGATCACAACGACGCCTACCCCTACGATCCGGCCAAGGCCAAGCAGTTGCTTAAAGAAGCCGGCGCGGAAAACCTGAAGATCACCTTCACTGTCCCCACCCGGCCTTACGCGAATGCAGTCTCCCAGATTATTGTGTCCCAGCTCGCCGAGGTCGGTATCAATGCCACGATCGAGACGGCCGAATTTCCCGCCGTATGGCTCGACAAGGTCTTCACTAAGCACGAGTACCAGATGTCCGTTGTGCTGGCCGTTGAAAGCCGCGATCTGCTGACCGTCTTTAACAACCCGGACTACTACATCGGTTACGACAATTCGAAGATCAAGGATGTCGCCGCGGCGGCTGACACTGCGGATCAGGCGGGTTATGTGGCCGGCATGAAGCAGGTGGTCCGCACGATCACCGACGATGCCCCCGCCAACGTACTCTTTCTTTTCCCGAACCTGGTGGTGGCCAAGGCCGGCGTGACCGGCATTCCCGCCAATTCCGTCACCGAGGCGCTAGACCTGACCGCGACGGGTTGGAAGTAACCGCCGGACGTCCGCACCACACGGTAGAGCACTAGAAAGGGGGCCGGAATGGTCGTACGGCTAATGGTTAACGTGAGCAGGTTCATGGTGACCTTTGTTGTGGCCACGGTGGCGGTGTTCCTGCTGATGCGCGCTATCCCGGGCGACCCCGCCCAGATTGCGCTCGGCGTCAATGCCTCACCCGAGCTTCTCGCGGAGACCCGAAGGCAGCTCGGCACCGACCGGCCCCTCCCGGTGCAGTACGTCGACTGGGTCATGGGCCTGCCGCAGGGCAGCTTCGGCGTCTCTTACGTCACGCGGCAGGACATCAGCCCAATGATCGCGGACCGGGTCCAGGTCAGCCTGATCCTGGTGGTGCTGTCCATGATCGTGGCCCTGCTCATCGCGATTCCCTTCGGCACTCTGGCCGCCGTACGGCACCGCCAGCCGAGCGGTGTCCTGATGAGCGGCCTGAGCCAGCTTGGTGTTGCCATTCCCGGCTTCCTCGCTGGCATCCTGCTGGTGGTCGTCTTCGCCGTCGGGCTGGGCTGGTTCCCCTCCAACGGGTGGGTCCCTCCCGGGGAGGACTTTGGCGACTTCCTTCGTCGCATCGTCCTTCCCGTCGCGGCCCTGGCCTCCGTCCAGGGAGCAATCCTGACCCGGTATGTGCGCTCCGCGGTGCTGGAGGTCATGAGCGAGGACTATCTGCGTACGGCCCGGGCCAAGGGCCTGGGGAGGTTGGAGGCCTTGGTGCGCCACGGCCTGCGCAACGCCTCGATCCCCGTTTTGACAGTCACCAGCGTGCAGCTTGCCGCGCTCATCGTCGGGGCCGTGGTCGTGGAGCGAGTCTTCGTCATCCCCGGTCTGGGCTCCATGCTGCTGGACGCCGTGGGTAATCGCGACATGCTCACGGTCCAATCGGTCGTCATGGTGCTAGTGGCGATCACGCTCATCATCAATCTGGTGGTCGACCTGCTCTACACGGTCCTGGACCCGCGAATCCGGAAGAAGGCCTAATGTCCCAATCAATCGGCTCTGCATCACTTCCCGGCGAGTCGCCGGCCGTCGTCAGGCGCCTCCGTCACAGACTTTCGGCGACCTTGACGGTAGGAATCATCATCGTGGTCATCGTCGTCCTGGCCGCGCTGGTCTCCCTGTTCTGGACCCCATACGACCCCGTCAAAGCCTTCCCCACGGACCGGCTACAGGGCTCCAGCGCTTTGCACCTAATGGGCACCGACAAGTTCGGCCGCGACATCTTCTCGGGCATTCTCTACGGCGCGCGAATCACACTCATGGTGGGACTCATCTCAGTGGGAATCGCAGTGGTGATCGGCACGCCGCTCGGCATCCTCGCCGGCATGCGGGGCGGCACGACCGAGGAGGTCACGATGCGCGGGGCCGACATTCTGCTGGCCTTCCCGGCGCTGTTGCTTGCAATCATGTTCGGAGCCGTCTTCGGCGCGAGCACGACGACGGCGATGATCGCGATCGGCATCGGTTCGATCCCGGGCTTCGCCCGGGTGGCCCGCAGCGGCACCCTCCAGGTCATGAGCACTGAGTATGTCCTCGCAGCGAGAGCCTCGAGCCAGAGCGCCTTCCGCATCGCCCGCCGCCATGTGCTGCCAAACATCGCGGGCATGGTGGTGGTGCAATGCTCCGTGACCTTCGCCCTCGCCGTCCTGGCCGAGGCCGCGCTGTCCTTCCTGGGACTCGGCACCCCGCCGCCGGTGCCATCCTGGGGGCGCATGCTGCAGGAATCGCAGCAGTTCCTGGGAACTTTCCCCATGCTTGTCGTCTGGCCGGGCGTCGCGATCGCGGTTGCGGTGCTGGGGTTCAACCTGCTGGGCGACGGCCTGCGGGACCGCTTTGATCCGAAGCTGAATGGAGAACGGTAAGCCGTGAGCACCCCGAAAAACCCAGGTACCGGACCGCTGCTGCAGGTGACCGGACTCAATATTGCCACCAAGGACCGTTCCCTGGTGCGGGACTTCAACCTGACAATGGACCGCGGCGAACGGGTAGGGCTCATCGGTGAATCCGGCTCCGGCAAGTCCATGACCACCACGGCCCTGATGGGCCTGCTGCCACCAGGAGTCAACGCCACTGGCTCCATCCAGCTGGCCGGGCGGGAGGAGGACCTGGTCACGGCCACAGACCGGCAGATGTGCCGGATCCGCGGCAACGACATGACCATGGTCTTCCAGGAGCCGCTCACCGCCCTGAATCCGCTCATGAAGGTTGGTCCTCAGGTTGCCGAGGTCATGCTCAAGCACAAGACCGTGCCCGACCGCCGTGAGGCAAGGGACAAGGCCGTACAGTTGCTCGCCAGCGTCCGGCTGCCGGACCCCGCCGAGGCCGCCAAGGCATACCCGCACCAACTCTCCGGAGGTCAGCGCCAGCGCGTCATGCTGGCAATGGCCCTGGCCAACGACCCCGAGCTGCTGCTCTGCGACGAGCCGACGACGGCACTGGACGTCACGGTCCAGCGCCAGGTGCTGGACCTGATTCTGGAATCGGTTCAGCAGCGCGGCACAGGGCTGCTGTTCATCACACATGACCTGTCGGTGGTGGCCAACGTCTGCGACCGGGTCCTGGTCATGAACCGTGGCATTGTGGTGGAGGAGGGCTCCGCGGAGGACGTCTTTACACGCCCACAGCACCCCTACACACGCGGATTGCTCGCGGCCTCGGACTTGGATGCCTCGGATGAGAATGGCCGGCTGTTCACGGTGACCTCCGCCGCGGCCTATGTGCCGCCCACCGTCCAGGAAGTACTGTCAATGGTTCCGCACAGCGTACTGCGGCTCAAGACCCCCGCCGTCGCGGGCGAGTCTGCGGCCGAGGAGTCCCACCCCGGCGGGACCGGCGTCGACGAATGCACGCCCACCGCTGGCCGGCTGGACGGCTCCGCGTTGGACGAGCAACCGACCGACCGGGGACCTGCCGTGTCAATGGGCTCGGCGGCTGCCAGCGAGCCCGTCATCAGCGTGAAGGATCTGGTGCGCAATTATGAACGCGGCCGGACGTCCCTGTTCAAGAAGCCCGGCGAGGTCAGGGCACTACGAGGCATCTCCTTTGACGTGCAGGCCGGGCAGCGTTTCGGGGTGGTGGGGGAGTCCGGTTCCGGCAAATCCACCTTGCTGCGAATCCTGGCCGGGCTGGACCGGCCGAGCGCGGGCAGCGTGCGGGTGGCCGGCAACGAAGTGGCAGGCGCGCGCGAGAGCCAGCTCATTGAGCTGCGCCGCGAGCTCCAAATCGTCTTCCAGGACCCCATGGGTTCGCTCAACCCCAGAATGCGGGTCCAGGACATCATCGCCGAACCGCTGCTGGCCCCGGGCCAACGTGTCGACACCGCGCTCCAGCGCAGGCTCGTGCGGGAAATGCTCGCCGCTGTGGATCTGCCGGCCGATTCTGCGGAGCGTTTCCCGCATCAGTTCTCCGGCGGTCAGCGCCAGCGCATCTCGATCGCCCGCGCGCTGATCTGCAGACCTCGGGTCCTCGTCGCGGACGAACCGGTCAGCGCCCTGGACGTCTCCGTCCGCGCCCAGGTGCTGAACCTGCTCTCCGACTTGGTGGATCAGTACCAGCTGACCCTCGTCTTCGTCTCCCACGATCTGGGCGTGGTCCGGCACATCTGCGACAACGTGGTGGTCATGCGGTCCGGGGAGATTGTGGAGAGCGGGAGCACGGAGCAGATCTACGAGCGGCCGCAGCACGAATACACCCGCACACTGGTGGGTGCCTCCATGTCCCTCCGAGCTGAAATGGCCGCCCGGGAGGCGGCCCTGCAGCACTAGACAAGCCAGCAGTCAGTGCCGGCGCCGTTCCACAACGAACGCCCGGCCGTGAACGAAGTGAAGGAACCAACCATGGCCGCCACGCTTTCCACCGAAATCCACCTTCTCAGCGCCCGGGAACTCGGCGCGGCGTACGCCGCAGAAGAGCTTTCTCCCGTGGAAGTCTGTGCTGCTGTGATCCGCCGCATTGAGGAGCGAGAGCCGGTGCTCAACGCGCTCTTCGTGTTCAACCCCGAGGAAGCGCTGCAAGGTGCGCGGGCAAGCGAGCGTCGCTGGAGCATCGGCAGCCCGCTGAGCGCGCTGGACGGAGTGCCCACCACGGTCAAGGAAAATGTGGCCCGCGCCGGCGTGCCGATGCCCGGCGGCACTGCCCTGCCCGGCCCTCGGGTGCCAGCCGCCAACGCGCCCATCACGGACCGTATCCTCGAGAGCGGCGGTATCATCATGGGCTCCACCACGATGCCGGACTGGGGCATGCTCTCCTCCGGCGTATCGAGCCTGCACGGCGTGACGCGCAGTGCCTGGAATCCCGCTTGGACAACAGGCGGCTCTAGCGCCGGAGCCGGTGCCGCCGCTGCGGCGGGCTATGGCCCCCTGCACGTCGGAACGGACATCGGCGGGTCCATTCGTCTGCCCGGAACCTGGCAGGGTCTGGCCACGATCAAACCGAGCGCAGGCCTCATCCCGCTGGACGTGCCGTATCTCGGCCGGACCGCAGGCCCGATGGCCCGCACGGCAGCGGACGCGGCGCTCTTCATGACTGTGCTGGCCCGCCCCGATATTCGCGATTACACGGCCCGCCCATACCCTGCGATGGACTGGCTGGACCCCGATGGCGGGATTGGCCGACCGGACATCAGAGGCATGAAGGTGGCCCTCCAGACCGGTGCGGGGGCGGGTGCGGACGTCGACCCGGAAGTTCTGGCCGCGGTGGAAGCCGCCGCGGAGGTCTTCGCCATGGCTGGCGCGGAGGTGACCCACCTGGACGCATTCATCGACCAGAACATGCTCGACGGGCTCGACAACTTTTGGCGAACCCGTTCGTGGGCGGACTACAGCGCCCTGCCGCCAGATCATCAGCATCTGGTGCTGCCCTACATCATCCGATGGTGCTCCCGCGGAGCCAGCTTCGACGGCGCCGCGACCATACGCCACTTTAATTGCATCGACCAGATGCAGAAGGCGACCATCGCAGCCACGGCAGGGTTCGACGTCGTTCTCTCACCAGTAGCGCCAATGCCCGCCTTTGCCGCCGAGCAGCCCATGCCTGTCGACGATCCCGACAGCACCATGGCGCACATCGCTTTCACTGTGCCGTTCAATATGTCGGGACAGCCCGCCGCCACGGTCAATTGCGGCTTCACCCCCGACGGCCGTCCCATCGGGGTGCAGCTGGCCGGCCCGGTGGGCGCGGACGCCAAGATCCTGCGCGCGGCAGCCTGGTACGAATCCGTGCGCCCGGCTTCCGCGGTGCCAAACTGGGCGGCGCTCGACTAGTTTCGCGGCGGATGGCAGTCGGGACCATCCGGGCAGCCCCCGCCGCACCGGCGCGCGTCCGGCAACGCCGAATGGTTAGTCGGTGCCAGCGGCGTCGGGAGTCGGTGCGCCGAAGGATGCCAGCGCGGCCAGGGCCGCGCGGTCGTCTTCAGCAAGCAGTTGGCCGTAGTACTCGAAGAGGCTGCTGCGGGCGAGATATTCGGCGCGGTGCGCGTCCCGGTCCCGGATTGCGGCGAAGACGTCCGCGTGGTGGGAGAGCGTGCGCAGCATCAGTTCTTCGTCATCACCGCTACCGCGGATCGAACTCTCGATGAGCGTTTCGATGGAGTCCCGGACCGCCTCGGCCGAGACCTGGATCATGGCATTGCCGCTGGCCCAAGCAACCACGTCATGGAAGTCGAGGTCCGCACGGCTGAATTCGTGTCGTCCTAGGGCCATGCACTGGCGCATCCGTGCCATGGCCTTTTCCAGCTTGAGCAGATCGGCTTCGCTGCGACGCGAGGCCGCCAGTGAATTGGCGGCCGACTCCAGCGTCATGCGGTAGATGAGTAAATCGGCGAGGCTGCTGCTCGAGGAGACTGTAAGCCGGGTCATGAGCTTGCTGAGCGGGGCGGCAGTAGGGGCCAGGATGACCGCCCCGCGCGGGTCCCCGGGCCGGGACGCGATGAGGCCGCCGCTTTCCAGCACGCGCATGGCCTCCCGCACCGAGGAGCGCCCCACCTCAAAGCGGGTGACCAACTCCCGCTCGCCGGGAAGCCGGTCTCCGGCCTTAAGCTCGCCGTGGAGGACGGCCTGTTCAACGTGATCGACGACTGCCTCGAAGGCGCGTTTGGCGCGGGGCGCAGCGGGTACAGCATCGGCCACGGTCTAACTCCCTTAGCTGGTGCGCATGGTCTACTGCTGTCATTCTAGAAGATGCCGCCCCGGCGGCGATCCGGGCCCGGCCTGGGGGCGGCCGAACGGGCCCGTCTAGGCATTTGGCGGATCGAAGCGGCCGTCCACGGCAGTCCAGCCGCCGTCGACCGTGAGAACAGACCCTGTGACAAAGCTGGAGGCGTCGGAGGCCAGGTAGACGACGGCGCCCGCCAGCTCCTCCGGCCGGGACCAGCGGCCCAACGCGCTCTTGCTGGCGTAGGCGTCGTACCATTCTGTGTTGTTCTTGATCTGGGCGGTCAGCGGAGTCTCCACAACCCCCGGGGAGATGGCGTTGACGCGCACGCCGGACGGACCATATTCGGCCGCGGCGGTGCGCAACAGCTGCACCAGGCCCGCCTTGGTGGCCGCGTAGACGCCCTGCCCCGGTTCCACCGTGACCGCACGGATCGAGGCGAATCCGATGATGCTGCCGCCGCCGTTCGCGGCCATGGCGGGCGCAAAGGACTGGATGAGGCTGAAGGAGGCGCGCAGGTTAAGATTCACGACACGGTCAAACTCGTCCAGGGTATAGTCCGCGATGCGTTTGCGCACATTCGTGGCCGCGGTGAAGACGAGCGCGGCAATGTCACCGAACTGCAGCGCAGCGGCGCCCACGGCCTCATGGTTCAGCACGTCCAGGGTGGTGGAACTGGCGTTATCCCCGATCATCGCGGCGGTGTCGGCTGCTGCCGCGCCGTCGCGGTCCGCACAGACCACGGCCGCGCCGTGCGCGCCAAGGGCCAGGGCGGACTCGCGGCCGATGCCGCTGCCGCTGCCGATCACCATGACGCGGCGGCCGGAAAAGTGGAAAAGCTGGGTGTAGTCCAAGGCACGACTCTCTTCGCTGGGTTGGGTGGCTCGCATTCGCCTGACGGAAGCTTGGCGTGTCGCCAAAGGTACTGACTAGGGGCGGATCATGGCCATGCGGGTCACGGTGAATTCCTCAATGGCGAAGCGCGGACCCTCGCGGCCGATCCCGGAGTCCTTGACGCCCCCGTAGGGCATGATGTCGGAGCGGAAGCCGGGAATCTCGTTGACCACCACGCCGCCGACGTCGAGCTTGTTGATGGCCTCGAACGCCGACGCAAGGGACTTAGTGTAGATGGCGGCCTGTAGCCCGTAGCGCGATTCGTTGACCAGCTCGATCGCGGTCTCCACATTCGGCACGCGGCGCAGGCAGACCACGGGGCCGAAAATCTCCTCGCGCCACAGCTCGGCGCAGTCGGGCACCTCTGCTATCACGGTGGGGGCGATGCTGCGCCCGATCAGGCTTCCCCCAGTCAGCAGACGGGCCCCGTCCTTCAGGGCCGCCTCGATCCAGCCGGTGATCCGGCGGGAGGAACTCTCGTTGATGACCGGGGCCACCCGAGTGCTCTCCTCCCGGGGGTCGCCGACACGCACCTCGCCCATCCGTGCCAGCAGGGCGAGCTCGAACTCCTCGGCGATGGATTCGGTTAGGACCACGCGCTGAACCGAGATGCAGGCCTGGCCGTTGGCGTAGAAGCCGCCACGGATCACCGCGTCGACGGCGTCGGCAATCACCGCGTCGTCCGCGACGATGAGAGCGGCGTTGGAGCCGAGTTCCAGGATGGACTTGCGCGGTGCGGCGTCCCGAGCTATCTGGTGGCCCACGGCGGCGGAGCCGGTAAATGAGACGACGGCGGTGCGAGGATCGGCCACGAGGCTGGCGCCTACCTCGACGCCGCCCGTGACCAGCTGCACGGCGGCGGCGGACACCCCGTGCGCGGTCAGGACCTGACGGATCAAGTGCACTGCCCAGAGCGAGGCCAGCGGCGTGTTCGGTGCAGGTTTGACGATCATGGGGCAGCCTGCGGCGAGTGCAGGGGCCAGCTTGTGGCTCGCGAGCAGCAGAGGATAGTTGAAACCCGTAATGCCGACGACGACGCCGGCCGGTCGGCGGGTCCAATAACCAATCATGCCTTCGCCGAGCGGCTGCAGATCCAGCGGGACGGTCTCCCCGTGCATGTGCGACACCTCCTCGGCGCTGGCGGCCCACGTGGTCAAAGACCTGGCCAGCTCGGTGTTGCAGTCGATGCGTGGCTTGCCGGTTTCCAGAATCAGCAGCTCGATGAGCTCGGGGCCGTGTGCGGCCAGAGCATCATGGATCGCCATCAGGAGGGCGCGCCTGGCGCCGGTGCTCAGGGCCGCTACTTCGCTGCGCACAGCGGCCGCGGCGTCCATGGCACGGCGGGCGTGATCGACGCTGCCCACGGGGGAGTCCGCCACAAGGGAACCATCGTACGGGAAGACGACCTTCTGATGGTCCGGACAGTCGGCCCAGCCCTCGCCTATGGGGAGTCCGTCCGGGTAGGGAATCGTGAAGGTGGACATGGTGCCCGCTTCCTTAGTGGTCTGACCAGTAACAGTCTTAGGGTAGACGTGGGTAGAGCCCGCGGTCAACGATTCGGCCGAAGCTCGGGAAGACAGAGCCTCAATTCGTGGGCGCTTATTGACAATCACCGACTTCACGCGGCAAGGTCGCAGTGATGAACCGGAATGGGATCCCACGCGGGGCAACCCGCCGGCGTCGGACCGGTTCGCTGTCCTGGCCGCCGGCCATCCCGTGGCCCGTCCCATGCGCTAACTGAGTACGAATCGAAAGAGGCGGTGTAGATGGCCCAGCCGGCGGCCTGGCGCAGCGCAGTGTCGCTGGTGGAAGAGACGGCCGCCTTGTTGCGGGAACGCATCTTCGATGGGCGCTATACGCCGGGGGAGCGGCTGCCCCAGGCCGAGCTCTCCGCTGAGCTGAGCGTTAGCCGGACACCCCTGCGGGAGGCGTTGCGATTGCTGGAGGAACAGGGTCTAGTCCGCACGGACAACCGCGGCGGGGCACGGGTGTCCACGATGGGCCCTGAGGAGGTGCTCGCCGCACTTGAATTTCGCGAGGCCGTGGAGGGCATGGCCGCCCGGCTTGCCTGCGATCGGTTTGCCGCTGTCAGCCGAATCTCATCGACCGAGCCGCCCGCCCTGGCGGAGCTTCGCGAGCTTGCCGCGGCGGAGGCCCGGGAACTGCTGCCAGGCCGCGAGCGGCGCTTTGCGCTGCTCAGCGGCAGATTCCATGAGCGCCTGTTGCGGGCCTCGGGCAACAGTTTCGTGCAGCGGCAAAGCGCCGTCGTCCGGCTGACCGAGCAACTCTTCAGACCGCCCGTCCTCTCCACGCCCGAGGCCGCCGCCGCCGCACAGGCCGGACATGCCGCTCTCGTCGTCGCGCTGGAAACCGGAAATGCTGACGACGCCGAACGGCTGGCCCGCGAACGGCTGCGCGCTGCCGCCGCCCTGATCCGCCGCGACATGACCTCATCCGCATCATCAGAGCAAGGAGCCCCATGAGCACCCACAAGATTGCCGTCATCCGCGGAGACGGGATCGGCCCGGAAGTCATCGAGGCCTCGCTGGCCGTCCTCGACGCTGCCGAATCCGCCTTCGGCTTCAGCACTGAGCGGATGGAGGTGGCCGCAGGCGCCCAGCACTATCTGCGCACCTCAGAGCTGTGGACGCCGGATCTGCAGCTGCGGCTGCGTAGTCAGGACGCAGTCCTCTTCGGCGCCATGGGAGACCCAGCCGTGCCCCCGGGAATTCTCGAGCGCGGCTTCATCCTGGAGATGCGCCGGACTTTCCAGCAGGCAGTGAACCTCAGACCAGTGAAGCTCTATCCCGGGGTCAAGACGCCCATCTCCGGGTTAACGCCCGAACGATGCGACATGGTTATTGTGCGGGAAAACACCGAGGGCGCCTACGTGGGTCGGGGCTCCACGGTGCATGCCGGCACGCCATACGCCGTGGCCGTGCAGGAATCGGTCAACACCCGGGTCGGAGTGGAGCGGGTGGTGGACTTTTCCTTCCGGCTGGCCCAGAAGCGGCGCGGCAAACTGACACTCTGCCACAAGACCAACATCCTGGTCGAAGCTGGAAAGCTCTGGCAGGACACGGTCAACGACCTCAGCAAGCGGTACCCCGACGTTGAGTTGGACTACGTGCACGTGGATGCGATGTGCTTCCATCTTCCGCTCTCGCCCGAGCGCTTTGACGTGGTGGTCACTGACAATCTGTTTGGTGACATCATCACGGACCTGGGCGCCGTCATCCAGGGCGGCCTGGGCGTTGCCTCGAGCGCCAACCTTAATCTGGATGGTTCTGCGCCCAGCATGTTCGAGGCCATTCACGGCTCCGCCCCGGATATTGCGGGCAGGGGCTGGGCCAATCCTGTCGGCTCCATCCTCTCCACCGCCATGATGTTGGCACATCTGGGCGAGAAGGCAGCGGCCCTCGCCGTAGAGGCTTCCGCCGTGCACGTGCTGGCCCAACTCCCCGCGCCCTCCGGCGCGGGGATGGGGAGATCCACGCTGGAACTGGGTCTGGAGATCGCGGCGCTGGTGAGCGCTAAAGGGTCCGTGCCGACTGTGCCCGGACGGTCTCTCATGGCGGAACTGGCGGAACTGGCGGGGATGCGGGGTTGAGGCCAGAGTGACGACTCTGGCACTCGTGCCCCATCCAAAATCGTGGCCTGCTCGTTGAGGCCCGCCGCGCTCACGAGGACTTGGTGGCAGGCAGGCACTTCCGGGGAGTGGATCGGGCCACTCCCCGGACGTGCATAAGGCCTGCCACCGATGGACGCTTACAAAGGACGCGTTTCATGATCGTTGTGAGTGTCCCGCCATCAATTCGAGGACCCGGAGTATACGCGTCGGCGATGTCCAGGACTTCGTCGAGGATGGCGAGGCCGGTCTTCGTGTTTTCCACGCTGGTGTTGCAGGGCGGGACCACATGGATGCGGTTGAAGTTGGCGAACGGCAGCAGGCCGCGGGACTTGCAGGCCGCCTCCAGCCGGTTCATTTCCGGAGTTCACGCCTTTGGCGAAGGTCAGCAGGTCGGGGGACGACGTCGAAGTGCTCGACGGCGAACCACTTGCCGGTCCTGCCGAAGCCGGCCATGACCTCGTCGGCGATGAGGACGATGCCGTGCCGCGTGCACAGTTCACGCACACCCTGCAGATATCCGGGGGTGGCATGTAAATGCCGGCGGTCCCGGGAATGGATTCCAGGATCAGTGCCGCGATCGTGGACTCGAAACTGATCAGCTGCTCCAGCTGCTCCAGCTGCTCCAGCTGCTCCAGCTGCTCCAGGTGCTCGAGCGCCCGCGGGCTTTCCTCCTCCTGCGTCGTGGAGTGGAAAGCCGTGCGAGGCCATGACGCCGTAGTCCCGTGTCTGGCGTTAGTAGTTGCCGTACTCGGGCGTGTGGGGCGGATCGACTCGGTGATGGAGGCAACGGCTTGGGGACGTTTGGCAGAGTATGATGCGCCCTTGGGTGCGCATGGACTAAATATCCGTAACTGACGCTATTTTATGGACACATTCTGCATTGTTGTGACCTGAGTCTCCCGTTACCGTTGACTCTGGGCCAATTCTCACTAGTCAGAGGGCGGACGGTAAAGGAATTGCAAAATGATCAGGACAACAATAATTTCAAACCATTTGGCGGAAGATTTGGCGGCGTTGGTGCAAAAGGGGATGGTCCTCACCGACGACGATTCCCTTCAGACGTACAGCCATGACGACGCTGAATGGGCGCCGTTCGAGACACCTCTCGCAGTAGTGCTGGCGGGCACCACATCAGAAGTGGCCAACGTCGTCCGCTATGCCGATGAACGCGGAATCCACGTAGTTCCCCGAGGTGCGGGAAGCGGGCTCTCTGGTGGTGCGAATAGTGTCGGAGATTGCATCATCCTCTCGCTGGAGCTCATGAATGATGTCGTTGAGATCAACGCCGATGAGCGCTTTGCCGTCGCACAGGCCGGCGTCATCAACGATGCCCTCCGGGACGCTGCGGCCGCCGTCGGACTCTGGTACCCGCCGGACCCGGCAAGCTCAGGCATCTCCACGATCGGCGGCAATGCCGCCACCAACGCGGGCGGCATATGCTGCGTCAAGTACGGCGTTACACGCGACTACGTGCTCGGCATGACCGTGGTCCTCGCCGACGGGGAGATTGTCCACCTCGGCCACCGCACCGCAAAGGGCGTCACGGGCTATGACCTGACCGGTCTGATGGTCGGCTCGGAGGGAACTCTGGGCATCATCACTGAGGTGATCGTCAAGCTCCTGCCGCTGGCAGGGCGTGAGGAACAGGGCATTGTCGGATACTTCCCGTCCTTGAGGGCAGCGGGCGTCGCTGTAGCTGCGATCTCGTCTGAAGGGATCGTTCCTGCCGCCCTGGAACTCATCGACCGTACCTGCCTGCGAGCGGTAGACGAGTGGCTGGATCTCGGTCTTCCGGCGGACGTTGACGCTCTCCTTCTTGCCAAGATCGATGAACGAGGAACGGCTGGCCGCGAGCTGGCCCACCGCGTCGCAGCGATCTTCAGGGATTCAGGCGGATCGAACGTTGAGCAATCTGTCGATCCCGCAGACGTCGGCCGGCTGTTTCTGGCCCGGCGCATGGCCTACCCGGCGCTCGAACGCCTCGGTCCGGTTCTGACGGAGGACGTTTGTGTACCGCGCTCAGCCGTTCCTGAGATGCTCTCCCGGATTCAGGCGTCGGCGGCGAGGCACGACGTTGTCATTGCCAATATTGCTCACGCCGGCGATGGAAACCTGCACCCACTCATTATTGCCCCCATGGGCGACATGCCGGCGAAGGCTCGGGCGAAGGCCGCCTTCGACGAGATAGTCGATGATTGCCGCGCCCTGGGCGGTACGGTCACCGGGGAACACGGCGTGGGCCTGCTCAAGCTGTCCGGAGCCGCTGACGAACTGGAACCAAGGGTCATCAGCATGCACCAGTCGGTCAAGGACGCGCTCGACCCCCATGGAACGCTCAATCCCGGCAAGGCATTTCCACACAACGATGTCGTAGGCCAACGGGCCGAAGCTGGATAACCCAGAGCTGCCGGCGAACGCGGCGACCCTGGCAATGGTGCCAACGCGTCGCCTTGTACTCAATCAACTCAACGAGGAGCCCCATGAAGACGATCAACCGGCATCAGGCAGCGGATCCGGCGATGCGCAAACGCGTGCTGCGCAAGGTGGCCTTTCGGCTGTCCCCATTTCTCGGGTTGCTGTACTTCATAAACTATCTGGACCGGACCAATCTCGCCTTCGCTGCACCCCACGGGATGAACGCGGCACTGGGTCTAACGGCCACTACCTTTGGCTTGGCTTCCGGCCTGTTCTTCATCGGCTATCTCATCCTTGAAGTTCCCAGCAACCTGGCTCTCCACAGGTTTGGGGCCCGCCGCTGGATAGCCCGGATTATGGTCAGCTGGGGAATTATCGCCACCGTCATGGCTTTCGTCCCGAACGCAGAGACCCTGTATGTATTGCGTTTTCTGCTTGGTGTCGCCGAGGCCGGATTTTTCCCTGGCATCATCTTTTACCTCACCTTCTGGTTCCCCAAGCGTGAGCGGGCCAAAGCCATAGCCCTGTTCATTCTTGCCGTGCCGCTGTCCGCCGCGATTGGCTCGCCAGTGTCGTCCTGGCTGATTACTGCCGGCGACCAGATCATGCTTGGTCTGGACGGCTGGCGGTTCATGTTCCTGGTCGAGGGCCTGCCGGCTGTCATTCTGGGCGTGGTCTGCTGGTTCTATCTGACTGAGCGGCCGGCCGACGCCAAGTGGCTCGCCGACGACGAACGGGCCTGGCTGCAACATGAAATGGACACTGATTCCGCACATACCGCGGCTCGCCCCCACGTATCCATCAAGCAGGCCCTGACTCAAGGACGTATCTGGGCGCTGGCCTTCGTCTATTTCGGCATCGTCTATGGCCTGTATGCCATCAGCTTCTTCCTGCCAACGATTGTCGCGGGTTTCAAAAAGGAGTTCAACACCGATTTTTCGGTGATGCAACAGGGCTTTATTGTCGCAATTCCGTTCGTGTTTGGCTGTTTCTCCATGTATTTCTGGGCCAGACACGGAGACAAGACGGGTGAACGAATCTGGCATGTTGCCGTCCCGACCATCATCGGCGGCATGGCGATCCCGATCGCGCTCTACCTCGATTCACCGTTTGCGGCCATGGCCGCAATCACCGTTTGCACCATGGGAATCTGCGCAGCCCTGCCCACCTTCTGGCCGCTGCCATCCCTGTATCTCTCCGGGGCGGCCGCAGCCGCCGGCATTGCGCTCATCAACTCCGTTGGCAACCTGTCCGGCTTCATCGGCCCCTACATCACCGGCCAGCTAGCGGAGCTAACCGGGTCCCAGCAGGCGGGCATGTGGGTGGTCGGCGCCGTCATGGTCCTGGCTGGGGTGGTAGTCATCGCAATGAAATCCACGCTGAAGCAGGACGCCGCCGAAGCGTTGGAGCAGGGCCTGGGCGAGTAAAACGCATCGTGCAATACTGAAACGTGCCTCCAATCGATGCAAACGACGCTTCCGCTGGACTGAAGAGGTCGAGCCATCCTCCGAACTTAGGGGGCTGGCTCGACCTCCTTGCCGGTGATGGACAGATGTCCGAGGCAGAGAGCTACCGGAAGCGGCTCTTGGACGAATCCCCGGAGTCCATGCATGAGGAGATTGAGCGCCAAACCGGGAAGGTATTGGCAATCATGAAGCGGCTCTCGGAGCGCCGGCAGCACGCCGATGAACTCACCGTGCTCAATGCCCTTGCCCGCAGGCTTGCCTCCCTGCGCGAACCACGTGACGTGCTCCAGGAGGTCGCCATGCAAACCCGGCGCCTCCTCGCCACCGACGTTGCCTACCTCATGCTTCGTCATGAGAGGGACAGCCTGCGCGTCGAGGTCTCGGACGGCTCAATGGGTTCTGTGCTGGGGGGCATTGAAATCGGTCCCGGCCAAGGACTGGGCGGCGAAGTCTTGCGCGCCGGGAAGCCGCTGTGGACGGAGGATTACCTGAAGGACAGCATGATCGACCACGTTCGACATGTAGACGATGCCGCATCCAGTGAACATCTCGGTGGCATTCTCGGAGTGCCCTTGATTGTCGGCAACGAGGCCCTAGGGGTGTTGCTAGCCGCTAACCGCAGCCCCCGTAAATTCACGGAACGTGAGATCGAGCTCCTGGCTGCTCTCGCCGCGCATGCATCTGTGGCAATCCGCAATGCCACGCTGTTCGAGCAGCAACAACGCTCCGCCGAAGCCCTGCGCGGCGCCATTGCGGCCCTGAAGAAAACTGATGACACGCGCCAGCGCGCATTCGAGCTGCGGGAGAGACTCACCGGGATCGTGATCAGCGGCGGCCGGCTCACGGACATACTCCACGAGGTTGAACAGGCCGCCGGGGTGCCAGTGAGGTTCGAAAATGCCGAGAATCCCGAGTTTTCATCTCTCTTCTCCAATTCAACGTCTGCCGTTCCGCTCAGAGCCAGCTCAAAAGCAACCTCCCGGGTCGCAGTCCCTGTCCTGCTGTCGGCCGGATATGGCGGTTGCCTTGTTGCGGAAAGCCAAGTACCGCTCGACGAAGAGTCCGTTCGGCTGCTCTCAATCGGCTCGACCGCCGTCGCCATCATGGTTGCCTCCGAGCGTTCGCTTGCCGAAGTCGAACTTCGCACTCGCAGCGAGTTCATCAACACATTGCTCTGGAGCCAGGCGGATGAAGAAAGCGTGGCCCGACACGGGGCATCCGTGGGCATCGATATCGACAAAGTGTCAGCGGTTGTGGTGGTGTCTGCCGACCCCGGAACCGGTGACGCGGAGGAGGCGCGCCGCCTGGCCTTCCTTCTGGCGCAGGAATTCCACGGCTGGTCGGGACAGCACGCCGAGCAAATCGTTATTCTCTTGCCCGGGGCACCGGTGGAGGCGGTGAAGCAGTGCGTGCAACGCCTCGCGGACGGGAACTATCCCGGGGCGATAGGCATTGCGCCGAGCATGAGTGGCGTTCGTGCTGTGCGGTCAGCCCACGAGGCAGCGCAGCAGACCACGACAATGCTCAACGCACTTGGACGTTCGCACGACATCGCAGAGGTATCAGAGCTCGGCATCTATCGCTCGGTGTTCAGCCAGGCAGGTCGCAACCAGCTCGCTGTCTTCGTCAGACAGACAGTTGGTCCGCTGATCAGCCACGACCATGATTATGGGCGAAACCTGGCTACGACGCTGTCTACTTATCTGGAACTGTCGCAACACCACGCCCGCACGTGTGCGGCCCTGCATATCCACGCGAACACGCTCTACCAGCGGCTCGAACGAATCACCGCGCTCATCGGGCCCGGGTGGAAGGAACCATCCCTCAGCCTCGACGTTCAACTCGCGTTGCGTTTGAACGGTTTGATGAATTCGATAACGCAGGTCGCCCCTGCAAGCAGGCATAAGGCGGAATGGGATAGAAATGTCGATGAGGCTTCCCGGTCAGGGGCAGACGCCTGAAGCGATGGATCGAGAGCTCTTGCTGCTGGCGAATTCTTAAGGAATTACCAGTGGCAGGGCCGGCTACGGGAATGTCTCGCTTACAGCAGGATCGCTTAATCTTGGCCGCCCCCGCCGCACAATGCGACGGCTGCGCGGCCAGATCTGACGCCTAGCACTGTTTGTGCCTCGTACTTGGCTGGTCCAACTCACTGACCATCGACTGTTGTAGGCTGGCGAGAGTAAGGCTGACCTTGGCCTGAATCCACACGTCAAAGCTAACGAAGCCACCTCGCTGACCCAGGGAACCGGCGCCTGGGCAGCGATCGGCAACCCCGCCCTGAACACCCCGTCCAACAACACCGCATCGGAGGATGCCCGATGAGCCCCGTCACGACGCTCCACACCGCCGCTGCCGGCCGCGTAGCGGGGGCGTATGAGCACTCCCTCCTGGCGTGCGCGGGAGGACGAACTCTGCTTCATCAACGGTTGCTGCCGCGCACATGCGGACCTTCCGCGCGAGGCTGTGGCGCTCTACCTCCGGAAGCCCCTGCCGGATGGCCTTGGACTGTTCTGCCGGGGTGAATCCACGCCCGGCACGGAGATCTCCAAGCTGGTTGAGGCCGTACTTTTTCTCCAGTGTCCGGGCGACCTGCTGGGACTTGTATTTGATCTTCCAGCTGTTCCATTTGGTGCCGTCATCGCGGACCATGCTGGCCGCGATGTGGATGTGGATGTTGCCGTTCTTGCTCAGTCCGTGGCGCACGGCAACCCGCCGGGACGGGGCCTTTCCGCCGTCCTCGGTGAAGTCCATGTCCTTCATGAAGTCGTTGGCGATTGCTCCCCATTGCTCTCGGTGAGCTGGCCTTTTTCTTCGGCCAGGCTCAGGGAGCAGTGGAAGACGTGGCCGCTGTCTACTTCCGTGTCGAAAACTGCTTGGCCCGGTCCAGGGGGTTGGCAATATCGAGGCCTGCGCCGCAATTCAGTTGGTTGGCGTCGTGCCCCGCCAAGAGCGCGGAATCGCCGGGAACAAGGTGCGGCTCTTCGTGTTCGTTCGCACGCCCCGGACCGGCAAGGGAGATCAGCGGACGGCCTAGGGGATGCCGCTTCGATGCCGTAACGGCTCTGCACGTGCTCGCGGATCTCCTCCGATGCCTCGGCAGCCTTATGCCCAGGGTTTGGCCGCCGCCCCGAGAATGTGGGCCACCCGCGGGTTGCCGGGGAGGGCTGAAAAGCCGAAGCGCTCCAGATCCCGCATGGTGAGGCCGGCCCCGGCGATCGTGGCGGCGGTGTCGCGGTTCGGGTGGCATCCGCCTGCCATCCGGCTCCACAGCGGCGTGACCAGGTCTTCGGCCGCCGCAAGCACACGGTGCGCCGAGCGGACGTGTTCATAGAACAGCAGCAGGCCGCCGGGTCGGAGTACCCGGATCGTCTCCGCCAGGACGGTGGACTGGTCCGCCACGCTGCAGAGCACCAGGCTGGAGACGACGACGTCGATCGAGGCATCCGCCGCCGGCAACGATTCCGCCACGCCGTTTTGCACGGTGATGGGCACCGGGGCCCTGGTTGCGGCGGCCAGCGCCAGCTCCCGGAGCGTTGGGTCGGGCTCGAGCGCTAGCACGCTCGTCACCGCGGAAGTGTAGAACGGGAACGTAGCCCCGTAACCCGCCCCGATTTCGACGACGGCACCGTGCGCCACTTCCACGAGACGCCGGCGGTGCGCCGCTGCCCCGCGGGCGTCCATGCGCGGGCCCACACGGGCGAAGTGTGGCCCGAATGATGGATAACGGGGGTTGGAGTCTGGCATGGCGGCGCCCTTCCGGTCAGCGGGCCTCGGCGGGGTTGCGGCTTCAGCCGTCGCAGCAGCCGGGCGTTGAGGGCCACCACGATTGTGGAGGCGGACGTCAGCACGGCGCAAGCGACAGAGAGGACGACGCCGGCGAAGGCGAGCACCCCGGCAGTCAACGGCGCGGAATTAGAAGGCGTCGGCCAGCAGCCTGCCCCACCTTGGTGCCAGCAAGGGGGAACCGGCAAGTTTGAGGCAATGCCACAGGGTGACGGCTACCGAGTCCAGCACGGGGACTCCCGTGCCGGCCTCGATTTCCGCCGCGACGTTGGCACCGTAGAGGTTGGTGCATAGGTAGACCAGGGCGTCCGGTTTCGACACCGCAAGCTCCAGCGATCCCGGCCGCATCTCGTCATCCGTGACCCGGGCGAACGACTCGTTTTCGCTCAGCCCCAGGAACCGGTGATCCACCGTCTTGATGCCGTCGCGTTCGTAGGACGCCACGATGGCTTGGTTCACGTCCTCGGTGTAGGGGGTGAACAGGCCGATCCGTTCGGTGCTGAACGACTTGAACGCCTCCATGTACGCAAGCGTGGATGTGGTGGCTGGGATACCTGTGGCGTCACGAATTTCGCTGACGAGTGAGCGGTCGTGATCCGCTCCGAGCCATGAGCCCGAAGTGCCGTTCCAAGCGATGACGTCCACGTCTGCGGTTGCCAGCAGCTCTGCGGCAGACCGCATCACACTCGAATCGAATTGTTTGTCGGACGAATCGTCAAGGGCAATCCTTGTGACCGGGATCCGGGTGAAGTGGATCGTGACGTCGTCGCGGTCGCCAAGGATTCGGTAGCTTTGAGGTTCGAGGCAGGTGTTGGAGGACGGCACGATCATGCCGATGCGGGTCTTGCGTGTGGCGGATGGCATGTCGCTCCTAGAGGGTCGCCGGTACGGCGGGTGTGCTGTCTGCGGTGGCGGCCTGATGCGCTCGGAAACCGTTTCGGGGCGCAAAGCGGCCAACAGCCCCGGGGTCATGGAAACCGGCGTCGTCCAGCACCACACGGCCTGCGGAGACGACGACGGCGGGCCAACCGCTCAGCGTCTTCCCTTCGAAAGGCGAGAAGTCAGTACCCATGTGGAGAGCGCCGCCGTCGACCGTGCGTTCCTCGGCGGGATCGAAGATGACGAGGTCGGCGTCGAAGCCGGCGGCGATGGTTCCTTTGCCGGGGACGGCGTTGATCCTGGCGGGTCCGGCGGCGAAAACCTCCACGAAGTCCTCCACCCGGCCCTCTCCGCCGCTGGCCGAATCCATCATGGCCGTGAACGTGACAGGCATCCGGGTTTCCACCCCGGGCAGGCCGTGGGGCATGGCACGGATGTCGTCCGTGCGCTCGCGCTTTTGGGAGAGGTCGTAGCACGAGTGGTCCGAGGCGATGGTGTGGATGGCACCGGCGGCCAGCCGGTCCTTGAGCGCGGCCACGGTTTCGGCGCTGCGCATCGGCGGGCAGCACGCGTACCACTCGGGAAACGCGCTGCCGTAGACGGAGTCGTCCAGCGTGAGGTAGTGCGGGCACGTCTCGGAGTAGGCTTCCTGGCCGCGGCTGCGGGCTTCGGCGACCAGATCAACCGCACCCGGTGTCGACTGGTGGACAAAATAAACCGGCGCCTTGGTGTACTCGGCCATGGCCAGAGTTTCCTTGACGGAGATTTCCTCGGCCAGCTCCGGCCGGGTCTGGTGCAGGTGCTCAATCCCGATCCGGCCGTCGTCGGCGTGCTGCTGGGTGCAGTCCGAAATGATGGGGTCGTGTTCGGCATGGATGTAGGTCAGTCCGTCCAGGCGCACCATTTCACGCATGACTCTAAGGATTGTGTCCCCGTCTGCCATGGTGGTGCCGCGGTTGGTGGTGTACATCTTTACCGAACGGACACCCTCGGCTGCCAGCTGCTCCAGCTGCCAGGGCACAGTTTCATCCCAGCTGACCACCGAGCCGTGCAATGCCACATCGCAGCGGGAGTCCCGGGCCAGTTCCTTCTTATGGAGCACTGCCGCCAGCGGAGTTTCCTGGGCGTCACGGGGGATACCGAAGTCGATAATCGTGGTGGTGCCACCCCAGAGGGCGGCAGTGGACGTGGTCCGGTAGTCATCGAGTGTCCGGAACCGCCCGGTCACCTGCGCCACGTGGCAGTGCCCGTCCACGCCGCCGGGGATCACCAGGCGGCCGTTTGCGTCGATGGTACGTGCAGCATCAGGGGCCGGTTCCGTGGCCTCGATCAGTTGTTCGATCCGGCCGTCCCGCACCACTACATGGGCGTGCTGGCGGCCGAAGCTGTTGACGATGATTCCGTTGGCAATAACGAGATCTGGTTTGCTGGACATCGTTGTCCTCCTAAAGTGATGAAGCAGCGGTGCGCTGCTGGGCAGGTGCCTTCTGCGCTGACTGGCCAGACTGCGCGGCGGTGAGGGCGGCGTCGAGGTTTTCGGATAGGCCCTTGCGGGTCTTGGCGGGCGGCGCGGCAAACGAGCCGGCCCGGTGCTGGCCGGACTGCAGCCCGACGACAGCCTCCGCCATGCGGATACCGGCCGAGATGCCGTCCACCACAGGCACGGGGATCTGGCCCTGAAGCTCGCGGGCCAGGCCGGCGAGCGGCGCACCTGCCAGGATCACGACGTCGGCCCCATCCTCTGCGACGGCCTGCCGGCTGAGTGCCAGCAGCGTTTCTTTGAAATCCTGTTGCACGGCACCGATGCCGTTGAGGCTTTCGTTGATGGAACGGATGGAAGCCAGCCGGCCGCCGAGGCCGAAGCGGTCCACGCAATCCTGATACCAGGGCCGGATCCGGTCCGAGATGGCGATGATGGAGAAGCGGTGACCCAGGAGAGCCGCTGCGCACAGGGCAGCCTCCGTGATGCCGATGACAGGGACGTCGGAGAGTTCCTTCAGCGCGGGCATGCCGGGATCACCGAACGCGGCGACCACCACACCGTCCACCCGCCCGGAGGCCGGGCTGCCGCTGTATTCCGCGATGATTTCCGCAACGGCACCGGCGGCGATCAGGGATTCGAAGCGGGTTTCAATGTACTCAACGCCGTGGCCTGCGGTGCGGACCACCAGTTCGGTGCCAGGGGCAGCGGACCTCAGGGCCTCCGATTCGATCAGTGCGGTGACGTCCTCGCTGATGTTGGGATTGATGACAAGCAGTTTCATTTTTTCTTCCGATGGAGGGTGGGTTCGGTTTTCTGGAAGTCCTCCGGGAACTGCTCACGGTATTTGCCGATGTGCGACGCCGATTGGCCGGCGGCGCGCTCGGGGTCGCCGCTGGCGATCGCTGCGTAGAGTTCGCGGTGTTCCTGGATGAGCTCCGGCAGGTCGCTGACGTGGCGGAAAAGCCAGTGCATGCGGCCCTGCAGGGGTTCCAGCGCGGACTTGAGGAAGCCGTTGTCCGCGATCCGGGTGATTGAGTCGTGGAATTCGCTGTTGGCGCGGTGAGCCTCCATGATGGCGCCTTTGGCGAGGCAGCGAGTGGCCTCATCCAGCAGGCCGTCAAGCTGTTCCAGGTCCCGGGGTGTGGCGCGCACAGCGGCGAGCCGGCAGGCAAGAACCTCGAGCGACTGCCGGACATCGAACAGATCCTCGACGTCCTTCGGGCTGAGGCTGCTGACCTCTGCGCCGCGGGAAGCCCGATCACTGATGAGGCCTTCCTGGCGCAGCATCCGCAGTGCTTCCCGGATGGGGAGGCGGGAAACGTTGAACTCGGCAGCGAGGTCGCGTTCCACCAGCCGGGTGCCGGGAGCGTAGTGCCCTTCAAAAATCCTGGTGCGGAGCGCATCCCGGACAGCCTCACGGAGGGGGCGTTCTTTGTCCTGGGTTTCTTCTGCGGCAAGCATGGTGCTCCATTCTGGTTTCTTGGATGGCATTGCGCTCCCGGCGCCGGGAGCAGGTACTGCGTGGCTGCGGTTAGACCGGCAGCCGTTTGTTGTAGTCCAGCACAAGTACCGAGGCTCCCATGATGATGGCGGATCCCACGAAGTACAGCAGTGCCCAGGTGTAGGAGCCGGTGGCGCCCACAATCAGACCTACCACAATCGGAGTGACGAAGCCGGAGATATTGCCGCTGAAATTCATGGCGCCACCCAGCACGCCGGCGTTTGTCCGGCCGCCCAGGATGGACGGGATGCTCCAGAACAGGCCCACCCAGCGCAGGAAGAACATCACCACGGAGAGCAGGACGACGGCGGTGGTGGAGTCGGCCACAACGGTGACTCCGATGAGCCCTCCGATGACCACAACACTGGAAATGCCAAGGAGAGTGCGCATAACGCGGTTGGCCGAGGCTCCGCTGTTGCGCCATTTGTCGGCGATGGTGCCGCCCAGGATTTCACCGACGAAGCCGGCGCCGAAGATCACAAATGTGGACCAGCCGATGGTCTTCAGGTCGAAGCCCTTGGCCTGCGCCAGATAGAGCGGGCCCCAGGTGAGGAGGCCGTAGAACACGCCGTTGAAGCCCAGCCAGCCGAAGCACATGGCCCAGAAGGAGCGGAACTTCAGGTAGGGGAGGAGCGCACGCTTGCCCTTGCTGCCACCCAGCTCGGCCTCGGCGTCCTCTTCGGCATGCGAGGACTCGATGTAGTCTGCTTCGGCGTCATTGACGGCCCGGTGCTGACGCGGGTTGTCCCGGACGTACCACCAGACGGCCAGGCCCATGAGGACCGTGGCTGCGCCGGCGATGATGAACGAGTAGCGCCAGCTGCCGGTGGATGCGATGAGCCAGGTGATGAGGATACCGCCAAGGCCTGCACCCAGCGGGGCGCCGGCGTCGAGGATGGTGGCGCCGCGGCCACGTTCCTTCTTGTGCATCCAGATGGCGTTGAGCTTGCCGCCGGCCGGCATGACTCCGGCCTCCGTGACGCCGATGCCCAGGCGGGCGATGAACATGCTGAGGAAGCCGCCGGCCAGGCCGGAAGCGGCAGTCGCAGCCCCCCAGCCGATGCACGATGCGGTGACCACTTTGCGGGGGCCGAATTTGTCGATCAACCAGCCGACGGGGATCTGCATGAGGGCGTAGGTCCAGAAGAACGCTGAGAGCAGCAGGCCCACCATCTCTGGTGGGAGGTTGAATTCCTTCTGAATGATGGGGAGGGCAACCGAGATGGAGCCCCGGTCGATGTAGTTGACGGAGACGAGAACCAGCAGGAGAAGGAACAGTTTCCAGCGGACGTTGGTGCGCCGTTGCACGCCGCCCTTGCCTGTCTTACCTTCAGCGGGCGTTACTTCAGTTTCGGTATTTTGGAGAGACACAGCTTCTCCTTCAAGGGGAGGAAGATTGCGGGCGGGGGAGAGAATCTGGTCGTTCGCAGGAAGGGAGGCCGAGTTGTGGGGGCGCCCTGTTCCTGATCCGGAAGGTGACCCAGCCCATGGAACTGGGCGAGGGATTATGGTCCGGGGAGTCGATTCATTTGGGATCCCGTTTTGGGATCCCAAAATTTAGAATAGAAGTGACGTGTGCCACTGTCAAGGGTTTTGTTGCCGAAGCCGCGAGAGACCTGAAAATTACCGATTGTGTCCGTCCACATCAGGCTGGGGAGCCTGGAGGCCGGGTAGCCTCACGTCATACCAGCCACGGCGGCCACCAAGCCCATAGCTTCGAGCGCGCGGACGTGCCGCAACATCGGTACGTGCTGCCAAGCCGCGCCAATCCAGGGGCACCATGCAGACGCTGGTCGCCGCCAAGGCGATGCGCGTCCAACGGCTCTGGAGTCTCCGTAAGCAGCGTTCGATGGTCATCCGCCGGTCAGCTGGATATACTCGTGCCGGTCTGATACGTAACGTGCGGTTCGTTTTCGCCGTCTTCCTGTTGCCATGCGGTGAATTCCGCCAGCGACATGAAGCAGTAGTAGTCGGTGTACCGCAGGTTCTGTTTCTCCGCCTTGCTCATGAAAGTGATTCGACACCCGCGTCTTCACGGATGGTCTCCCAGCTCACGGCGCCGGGGTCTGCGGGCATCCCGTCCCGGCGCGGCTGCCAGTCGCAAGCTCACTGGCCCAGCGCAGCGCGATGGTGACCAGCTCCCACCTGCTCCAGTGATCCGCCAAAGACACTGCCGGGTGTCGCGGTGGGGGACCGGCGTACGACGCGTCCGACACACTGAATTTGAGTGTGTCTACCGCGACTAGCATTCAACCCTGGAACAACAATTGCACTTCATCACGTTCGCGACCGAAAATCTCGACCGCGCCCGCGCGTTCTACAAGGACGCGCTCGGCTGGGATCGGCTGGCAGATGTTCCCGGCGAAATCATATTCTTCCAAGTCGCGCCCGGACTGGTGCTTGGGTTGTTCGAGGCGAAGAAGTTCGACGAAGACCTGAATAACCAACACCGAACTTCTGGTGTGAGCGGCGTCACCCTCTCGCACAATGTCGCTAGCGCGGCCGAAGTGACCGTCACCATCGAGAAACTTGCGTCAGCCGGCGCCACCGTACTGAAGCCAGCACAGGCTGGTGCGTTCGGCGGCATCTTCCACGGTCACGTTGTCGATCCGAACGGCATTGTTTGGGAAATTGCGCACAATCCTGGCTGGCGTATCGATGAGGACGGCAAGGTGGCTTTCGGCTGAGTTGCCCGAGCTCATAGAGCGGTGAGCTCGTCGGACATTTTGATGTCGTGGCCAGAGTCAAAGTTGATGTTGCCCCGCCGCGGCTTCTTCAAGCATCGCCGTCACGGACAAGCGTGGAAGTGGGCAATCCGCCGTCGGCGGTGGCGTTTTGTTCAGTCGGATTGGGTGAGTGCTGCGTAGCTGTCGGGGCGGCGGGTTGCCAGGAGGGGGCGGCGGGTTGCCAGGAGGGGAGGCGGTCGAGCCAGTCGCGGCGCTGGTCAAGGTCAAGGTCGGCGATGAGGACGGCATCACGATCCCGTGGGCCGAGACGAGGACACGGCCGTACGGATCGGAGATGAGGGGGTCGTTGTAGTCGATGACGGGGTAGGGATTGGCTGCGGCCGGCCCCGGACGGAAGTAGCGGTCCTCGTAGTATCCGGCTTTTTTGGGGATGTGGAGCTTTCGGATTCTGGCCAGGAGTGTTCCGTCCGGGGCCGCCAGGATCGCTTTGTTGTAGCCCAGCCCATCCGGGCCATCGGCTCCGTCAGCTTTCTCGAAGACCGAGGCGTGGACCGTGACACCGGTTCGGCGGCTGCCTTCGCGGCGAAGACGTGAGTGGGTCCGCCGGGAAGCTGTTCCGCGGGGGCGTTGGGTTCGTTCGCCGGACGTTCGTCGGCTATGTAGCGGGAGAGCGTGAGCTCTTGAAGGAAGACGATCCGTGCTGCGGCTTTGGCTGCGGTGCGGATGCCGTCCAGGAACGTGGCTTCGTGGTCAGCAGGATCGGGCTGCCAGCGCGCCTGCACCCGCGGCTACGCGCAGGGGGTCCGGCTGGGGGCGTCAACCCTTGCGGGGGACAGGAGGGGCTGGGCGGTGAAGAGTTCCATCGTGTGTCCTTTGTGGGGCGTGGTCGGAGGCGCGGCTGACGGTGGTTGGACTCAGTGACGCATGTGGCCCTCGGCCTCGCTCATCTCAAATTCCTTGCTCAGATCCGATGTCCGGTGCAGGAGGAGGTAGGCGACGGCCGCGACCGGCAGGCCTACAAAGACGGAGTAGTCGACGGCGCCGGCGGCGGCGGCGATGAATCCTGTAAACGGTGCCGTGACCATGAAAGGGACCATCGCCAGCAGAGCGATGAGGTAGGAACTTATGCCCCGCCAGCCCCAGCGGCCGTAAATGCCGTCGGGATTGAAGATTTCGGAGACGACGTAGCGGCCCTTCCGGACGAAAAAGTAATCGATGAGATTGATGGCGGTCCAGGGAGTGAACAGGTATGCGAGGAAGATCAGGACGTTGCTGAAGAACGCGTTGAAATTGTCGATCCCGACGAACTGGCTGATGACGAAGACGATGGTGCCCATGACCAGAATCGAGAGCACACGGATGGCCCGGGTCGGCCGGATACGTGTGAATGAGTCAACGATCGAGATCAACGCGAGGCTTCCGCCGTACTGGTTGATGACCATGATCGACAGGACGCCAAGGAACAGAACCGAAACGCCTATGACGCCGAACCCGGGGAAGAGCCTGTCACCCAGGGCGATGAAGGCGCTGACAGGGTCAGAACCCGGAGAAACGGCAGCCACGACGGCGCCAAGAACGAAAACCCAAACTGAAGAGATCACGCTTGGCGCGTAGGTCCACCAGAAGGTGGCTTTGACGCCGACGGTCGCCGGCAAGTAGCGCGAGTAGTCGGAAACGTAGGGTGCCCAGCCCAGCTGGAATCCGGCCACGATCACGAAGACGGTCATGAACGGGGCCAGCTCGAAGTTGCCCGGCGCCAAGACCTCCACAGGGAGTGCATTCGAACCCAAAGCTATGCCGGTGAATACTACTAGAACGGCGACCATGGGCCAGGTCAGCCACTTGTTGATGCGGTGGATCGCCTTGTAGCCGTAGATCGCCATCACGGCGGCGACCGCTGTTGCTATGAGATACCCCGCCGTCGCGTTGATGCCGGTTATCTGCTGGGCGGCGCCGCCGGAAAGAAGTGCGTCCGACGTGTTGTACGCGACGTAGTTGATGAACGCGAAGATCAGCACCGTTACGGCCGAGCCCAGGTATCCGAACTGCGGGCGGGACTGCACCAGCTGCGGCAACCCGAGCTGAGGTCCCTGAGCGGAATGAAGGGCCATAAAGAAAGTACCGAAGAGCGAGCCCAGCACGGTAGCCATGATTGTCCAGAACAGCGACGCTCCGATGGACAACGTTGCCACCCCGGTGGCTATGCCTACGAGGTTGACACTGCTCACAAACCAGATGGGTCCGAGGTCGCGGACCTTGCCGAAGCGCTCGGAATGCGTCACGAAGTCTATGGAGCGGGTCTCGATCTTGGAGCCCGGCTGAGTTAGAGCAGTCGCCACTGACTGCGGGGAAGTTTTGATTGCCATGGAAGAACCTCTTCAGAAATCTGCGGGGAACGATTCCGCAATCATGGCGGTGCGGGAACGATTCCGCAATAGTTTTGGCCAAAATTACCCTGCGGCCAAGGTGCCTGTTCGGGCCGGTTCTGACTGCTAAAGTCCCAAGTATGCAATCGCGTCCGGCCGTGACCATCCTCGACATCGCCCGGGAGGCGAAGGTTTCCCGCACCACCGTTTCAGCCGCACTTGGCAGCACGGGCCGGGTGTCCGGAGCGACGAGGGGAACATGTCCGGGCGGTGGCCACGCAACTCGGATATGCCCCGAACCAGGCGGCACGGAATCTCCGCCGCAGCCGGACCGGAGCGATCGGCCTGCACCTCCCCGAAAAGGTGACCGGCCTCGCGTATTACATGGACTTCACCTTTGGAGTGGTGGACAGAGCCAATGAGGATGACGTCGCCGTCGTCCTGACGTCCTCGTCGGCTCATTCGTCCGCGCTTACGGCAAAGATTACGGACGGAATCGTCGCCGTGGATCTCATCGACGGGGACCCCATTATCGGGGACCTTGAATCCCGGAATATCCCTCTTGTGACAGGCGAACACGGGCGCCAGGCGGTCGGCAGAAATGGCGGAACAGTCTGGTCGGACCACCGTTCCAGCATGCTGGAGCTGCTGGACCACCTTTACCTTAGGGGCAGCAGGCGTCCGGCTTTCCTCGGGCCGGGAAAATCCAGTGACTGGGGCCGCTCCCTCCACCGCGGCTACCTGGAGTGGTGCACAAGACACGGGGTCCAGCCCAATGCGGCCGATCTGGCCTTCAACGCGACCGCTGCCGACACGCGGGAAAAATCCCTGAAGCTGCTGCGTGTCGATCCGCGCCCGGACGCAATAGTCTGTGCACCGGACGGCTCGGCGATCGGGGTCCTGACAGCGGCGGCCGAATGCGGCCTGACCCCCGGCGAAGATCTCCTGGTCGCATCCTGCGTCGACAGCTCGGTTATGCAAATGGCCAGCCCGCAAATTACATCAATAGAGCTTTCCCCGCGCGAGATGGGACGGCGCTGTGCGGACATGCTCATGCGCCTGATCCAGGAGCCAGGTACCGGCCCCTGGGACGAGGAGCACCCCACAATGCTCAACGTCAGAGCTTCCACACGGCCCATCTGACGACGAACACTTTTGGGGCGCTGTTATCTGTTGGCTGGGCGGAGGGCGTCGGGGTTGGCGCAGTGGGCCAGGGGTTCCCCGCGGAGGTACCGTCCGACGTCTCCGGCGACGATCGTTGCGGCTTTGGCAGCCGTTTGTTTACTGGCGCCGGCCAGGTGGGGGGTCATGACGATGTTGCGGGTGGTGAGGAGGCGCGAGCCTGCGGGGATGGGCTCTTCGGGAAATACGTCGAATGCGGCCCCGAACAGGTGGCCCGAGTCGAGGGCATCGCACAGGGCGTCGTAGTCCAGCAGTGCCCCGCGGGCACAGTTGATGATGATGGATCCTGCCGGCATGGCGGCGATCTGTGCGGCGCCGATCATTTTGGTGGTCTCCGGGGTAACGCGGGCGTGCAGGCTTACCACCAGGCTGCGGGAGAGCAGTTCGTCCAGACCCACCTTTTCGGCGTTACCTGCCAGGAGGTCGGCGGTGACGTAGGGGTCGTGGACCAGGACCTCAGCGCCGAAACCTTTGAGCATGCGCGCTACGCGGCTGCCGATGGCGCCGTAGCCCACGAGGCCGATTGTGCTGCCCTCCAGCTCGGGACCGACGTTGTCGTACGTGTAGTAGTCGCCCCGCCAGGTTCCGGCGGACAGATCGGCGTTGGTCTGGGGGATGCGGCGGATGGCTGCCAGCATCATGCCCAGGGTGTGTTCGGCGGTGGCGGCAGCGTTGCGTCCGGGTGCGGAGGTGACGGCAACCCCGTGGCGGGTGGCTGCTTTCAGATTTGCGTTGACCGGTCCGCCGCGGCTTATGCAGAACAGTTTCAGATCCGGGCAGGCCTGGAGGACCTTTTCGGTCAGCGGCGCCATCTGCGTGATGCAGATTTCGACGCCGCGGAGCGACTCGATCAGCTGTTCTTCGGTTCCGGAGGCTTCGTCCACTTCGGCGACCGGGCCAAACGGGGTCAGCGGCCACGGAAGCGTCATTTCGGTGAATTCGACGCCGTCCGGCACTTCGCGTTCTACGGCGTCGATGAGGAGGCGGTTCAGGACGAAGTGGTCTCCTGCGGCGAGGATGCGGGTTGTCATGTGGAACTCCTAGGTTCTGGTCAGGATGCCGGGGACGCAGCAGGCGGTCTGGCTGCGGATGGTTCAGTCAGCGGCCCGGCGGCTGCGTTGTATTCGAGGAGGCCGGCCTGTTGGCCCTGAAGACGGATCGTGGTCAGGGCGCAGTTGCCGAGGGAGGGGAAAACCCGCCGGTATTCGCCGAGGGGGATACCCAGGAGCCGGCAGAGAGTGAGCCGGATGGCCGTGGTGTGGGCGACGACCAGGACGCGGCCGTCCGGCTGTTCCTCCGCTATGTCGTACAGACACTGCACGAACCGTTCAGCGGCCTTGAAAGGGTCTTCGCCGCCGGGCAGCGGGGACGCGGCGGGGTCGGTTTGAAAGGCTTTGCGGGCCTCGGGGAATTTGGCTTCCATCTCGGCACCGGTCATGCCCTCTCCGTCGCCGAAGTCGAGCTCGCGCAGCCGCGGGTCGATCTTAAGTTCGTGGCCTGTGGCCTCGGCACAGCCTTCGGCGGTCCGGCGGGCCCGGCTGAGGTCCGAGGCCCAGATACCTGTCAGTCCCGCGGTTTCCGCCCAACGGGCGAGTCGGGAGGCCTGTTCCAGACCGCGGGGCGTCAGGTCGACGTCGCTGCGGCCGGCGTACCGGTTTTCGGCGTGCCAGACGGTCTCGCCGTGCCGGACGAGGATGAGATCGGTCATGCGTTTGTCCTTTCACGTGCGTGTGCGGCTACGGCTTCCGGGAGCCAGCCGCGTTGTTCGAGCTCCCCGACCAGGTTCAGGTAGGAGGCGTCGTACGTGCCGGTGGATCCGTCACGGGGATCGATGGTCCGGCGCATCCGCACCATCTCCGCGGCCACGTCGGCGGTCTGCCGCCCCGGGGAGGCCGCGAGGACGGCCATGCCCAGCGCCGGCTCCGCGTTCTGCGGCAATGTCACGGGACGGCCCAGGATGTCGGCGCGCAGCTGGCACCAGTACTCGCTTTTGGTGGCTCCGCCCGTGAGGATCAGCTCGCCGTGCCGGGGCGCGCCCAGGAGGTCGAGGTAGTCGAAGCAGAGCCGTTCGATGTAGGCGATGCCCTGCAGGACTGCGGCGTACCGTTCGCCGTCGGTGGCGGGGGTCCCGAGGATGAATCCTTCCGCTCCGGGGGCGAGGAAAGGGAAGCGTTCACCGCGGGACACGAGCGGGTAGGCGAGGACGCCGGCGGGTTCATAGGTTCTGGCCTGAGGCTCAAGCTGGGCCAGGTCCTGGCCGGAGAAGTCACGGCTGATGGCGCCGGCTCCGGTGCTGGAGGCGCCCCCGGGGAGCCAGTCGCCGTTGGGGGCCTTATGTGAATAGACGACGCCCAGGGGGTCCTGGATCAGGTCCCGGGTGACGCCTTTGAGTACCAGTGTTGTGCCGAGTACGGAGTTCCAGCTGCCGACTTTCAGTGCCCCGGCGCCGAGCTGCGCGGCGCAGCCGTCGGTGGCACCGGCGATGACCGGGGTGCCTGCGGGGATGCCGGTGGCCGCGGCAGCCGCGCTGCTGACGGACCCGATCCGGGTGCCCATGCGGACGAGGTCCGGGAGGATCGTCAGGGGGACACCGAGGTTCTCCATAAGTTCCTCGGGCCACTTTTCCTGAATGAGGTGTGCCCCTGTTTTGAGGGCATTGCTCAGGTCGGTGGGGACGTCATGGCCGGTGAGCTGGCGGTTGATGAAGTCGTTCTGATGGGCCAGCCGGGCGCCGGGGACTTTGTCCTGATGCTCGCGCAGCAGCCAGAGTAGCTTCGGCAGGGCCCACGCCGGCTGCATCCGCTGGTAGCCCAGTTCGCCCCAGACGTCGGCCCCGGCATTGTTGACGCGGGCGGCCTCCGCTGCGGCGCGTCCGTCGTCGTACATGAGCCCCGGCGTCAGTGGCCGGCCGTCCCGGTCCATGAGCAGGATGGTGCCGGAAGTCGCGTCGACGGCAACGCCCCGTACCGCCGATGCGGGTGCGTCCCGGAGCGCCTCAGAGGAGGCGCCGGCGACCGCCTCCCACCATTGTTCCGGGTTCTGCTCGTGGCGGGCGCCGTCCCGGTGGCTGGTGAGCGGGCGGCTGCCGGAACCGAGCACCGTACCGGATCCGGTGACGGCAAGGACGCGGACGCTTTGGGTCCCCAGATCGATTCCGACCCACACGTCGTCGATGGCGTTTGGTTGGTCTTTCATATGCTTCTCTCTGGCCCGTGACTGGTTCGCGGCTGGATGGTTCGCGGCGCGGCGACGGGGGGCGGTGGGGCCCCGGGGGAGTCGCCCGGGGGCGCGGGGTTGTGGGACGGTACCGTGTCCGGCCTGTTGTTTTCCGTGGAGCGCTGCCGCATCATGGCCAGCCGGGGCCAGGCCTGCCTGGTCACGTGCCGCAGGGCCAGGAAGTCTTCGTAGAGTTCGCTGTAGAAGGCCGCCCGGGACGGTTCCGGTGTGAAAGTGTCCCGGATCCGTATATACTTGGGGGCTGCTTCCTGCACGCTGCCGGCGCGGCCGGTGGCGACGAGTCCGATCAGGAATGCACCTTTGGCTCCCACCTCGGTGTCCGTGGACCTCAGCACCGGGATGCCGGTGACGTCGGCGATCATCTGCAGCCACAGCGTGCTGGCTGCTCCTCCGCCGCATACCCGCAGTTCCGTGGGGGAGTCTCCGGAGGCGGTGAGGCAGTCCCGGATGACCAGGGTGAGTCCTTCCAGGACAGCCTTGGCGATGTGTTCGCGCCGGTGTTCGAAGGACATCCCCAGGAACGTCCCCCGCGCCAGCGGATCCAGGAATGGCGCCCGCTCGCCCGCGGGGGAGAAATACGGCAGGAACATCA
Source organism: Arthrobacter sp. UYCu723 (assembly GCF_054059215.1). Lineage (NCBI taxonomy): Bacteria > Bacillati > Actinomycetota > Actinomycetes > Micrococcales > Micrococcaceae > Arthrobacter > Arthrobacter sp. UYCu723. Next base: position 1,457,496 of record NZ_JBSSBW010000001.1, on the reverse strand, counting down.
GCCCCCCCGCGCCGGGACCGCACGTGGAGGCTAATTCCGTGAGCGCGTCCGGGTCCGCGATTCCCAGCAATTCACAGGCCCATTGGATGACCTCGCCGCCGGCGAGTGTGGGGAAGGAGCGCAGGATCAGTCCCGGCAGTCCCGGGGCAATGTTCAGGCCGGCGGCAGGGTCGCTGATCCGGACCTGGTCGGTGATGATCTCGGTGCACAGTGTTGTGCCCAGGATGCAGCAGGCCTGGCCGGGAGTGACGGCGCCGACGCCGATAGCGGTGGAGGCTATGTCGTATGAGGACATCACGACCGGCAGCCCGGCCGGAAGGCCGAGAAGTGCCCCGGCGTGAGCGGTGAGCTCCGCCGCTCGGTGGTGGTCGTCGCGGATGGGCGGCAGCAACGCCTGTGCCCATTCCATGTCGTAGAGGCGCAGCAGCTCCGGGGAGTACTGGCGTGTGTGGATGTCCATGAAGGGGGCGGCCGCGTCGGACTCGTCGATCGCGAATTCGCCGGTCATTTGGGCGAAGATCCATCCTCCGCAGGTCAGGGACGCGTGCGAGCGGTCGAGCCGGTCCGGATCGTTTTGCCGCAGCCAGCTGAGGATGACGTTGGGCATTCCCGAGGATGTCAGCGAACCGTTGATGGGGAAGGCCCGTTCAAGGACCCCGGCGTGAGTCCAGGCGGAGAGGATGTCCACGCCGCGGCCGTCGTTCCACAGGATGGCCGGACCCGTGGGCGCCCCGTCGGAGGCGACGAGCCACGCGCCGTCGCCCTGGGCGGTGATGGCCAGATAGTCGACCTCGGATTGGAGCCGGGCGGCGACGCCGCGGACGGTGAAGACCACGGCGTCCCAGACCGATTGCATGTCCTGCTCCGCCCAGCCCGGCTGCGGGCGGGCCAAGGCTGTGGCCTGGCGGACGACCGCGACCTCGATCCCGTCCTCGTCGTACCCGACTGCTTTGATCATCGTGGTGCCGGCATCAACGCAGATGACCGCCATGTCCGATCCTTCCTTCGTGCTGTGGATGTGTGGCCCGCAGGTTGCGGGTCAGGCCCTGCCGTGCGAGGTGCGGGAGCGGCGGGAGACGGAGTCGAGCATGACGGCCAGCAGCAGGACGACGCCGGTGACCATGAAACGGAACGAGGAGTCCAGGTTCAGCAGGGTCAGTCCGCTGGATATTGACTGGATGACGACGATGCCCAGAAGTGCGGAGAAGGCGCTTCCCCGGCCGCCGAAGAGGCTGGTGCCGCCGATGACGGCGGCGGCGATGGCGTTGAGGTTGACGTCTCCGCCGCCGCTGCCCTGGTTGGCTGCGGCCAGGCGTGCCGCGGCCAGCAGTCCGCCGACGGCTGCCAGGGTGGAGCAGGTGACGAAGACCGAGGTGTAAACGGCTTTGACGTTGATGCCCGCCCGGCGGGCCGCTTCGGCGTTGCCTCCGACTGCGTAGACTGACCGGCCCCATTTGGTCCGCTTCAGCAGGTAGTTCATCGCCAGTATCAGGGCGATGAAGAAGACGAACATCCAGCCCACACCCCGTGTCTGGTTCAGGTACCAGACGACCAATCCCAGGACCAGCAGCAGCAGGACGCTGCGGGGGATCATGCTCTGCAGCGGCATCGATGACAGCCCAGCGGTCCGCCGGGCACGGGCGTGGAGGTAGTCGGTGGCGAACAGGCCGCCGGCCGCTGCGGCGACGAGGACATAGGAAAGCCACGGCGGCACGAAGGCGAGCTGGGCGAAGTAGACGAGGGCCGAATCGAAGGGAAGGTTGATGGAGCCCTTGGCTCCGAGAACGTACAGCTGCAGGCCAAGGAACCCCAGCAGACCGGCGAGGGTGATGACGAAGCTGGGCACACCGAAGCGGTTGAAGATCTGTCCGTAGACCCAGCCGATGACCGCGCCCAGGGCCACCGTGGCCAGAACGGCGAGCCAGACCGGCCAGCCCAGGTTGACGACGGTCACGGCGACGACGGCCGCGGACAGTCCGCTGACGGAACCGACGGACAGGTCGATCTGCGCGACGAGGAGGACCCCGACGATGCCGAGCGCGATGATTCCGACCGCGGAGCTTTCCATGCTCAGGTTCACCAGGTTGGCGCTGGAGAGGAAGATCGGGTTCAGGCTTTGAAGGATGGCCCAGATGACGATGAGCCCCGCCACGACGGGCAGGACGCCGAGGTCTCCGGATCGTGTCCTGTCCACGAAGGCCTTGAGTTGTCCCTTGAGTCCGGTGCGGTCCTGAAGCCGTTCGTCCTGCAGGTCCAGCGGCCGGATCTGGGGCGTGGGTGCGGTTTTGCTGTTCATTGTGCCAGGTTCTCCTCGCTGGGTGTTGCAGGTCCGGGTGTTCCGCGTGTGGCGGACCGGCGGGAAACGACGTTGTCCGTCGCACCGGTAATGGCGGCGATGAGGTCTTCCGTTGAGACGTCGCTGACGCGGAAGTCGCCGTTGTTGCGGCCAAGCCGGAGCACGGCGACGCGGTCGGCGACCGCCTGCACATCGGCCATGTTGTGACTGATCATGATGACGCCGTGCCCTCTTTCGCGCAGCCGCTCCACCAGGTTCAGCACTTCAGCGGTCTGGGCTACGCCGAGGGCGGCGGTGGGTTCGTCCAGGATGACTATTTTGGGCTCCCCGAGAAGTGACCGCGCGATGGCCACGGTCTGGCGTTGCCCGCCCGAAAGGGAGGCGACCTGTGTGCGCAGCGAGGGAATCTTGGCGGAGAGCTGCTTCAGCAGCTCCCAGGACCGGGTTTCCATTTCGACTTCGTTCAGCCGCAGCGGTGAGATCTCGCGGCCAAGGAAGAGATTGTCGACGACGGTGAGGTTGTCGCAGAGGGCAAGGTCCTGGAAGACGGTGGCGATGCCCAGGTGCAGGGCGGCCATCGGTGTCGGGATGGTTACGTCGCTGCCCTCGAAGGCGATGGTCCCCGAGTCGGGGGCATGCACTCCGGAGAGCACTTTGACCAGTGTTGATTTGCCGGCACCGTTGTCCCCGACGATGGCCACGACCTCTCCCGCAGCCACGTCCAGATCGATGTCCATGAGAGCGGCGACGGCGCCGAAGGATTTATTGATGCCGCGCAAAGCCAGAAGGGGGGCTCCGGTCCCGTCACCGGGTGAGTTGGGTGTTGAAGACATGTGATCCTCTAAGCAGTAATCGTTGTTCGTACGGTGGACCGGTGCCCCGCCGGACGGGCGGGGCACCTTTCCCTGTTATTTGATGCCGGCCTTGGCGCAGGCTGCAGCGTAGGTCGGTGTGCAGAGGTCGGAGACCTTCAGGATCCCGCTCGACACCAGGGCCTCGTTGAGGTTGTCGATCGTGACCACGGTCGGGACGAACAGCTCCGACGGGGTATCAAACAAGGTGGCCTTGCCCTCGGGCTTTTCACCCTTGGCAAACTTGTAGGCGATGTCCGCGGCCGCTTCGGCAACGATCTTGATCGGCTTGGAGATGGTGTTGTACTGGTCCCCGGCGATGATCCGCTGGGCGGCTGCAAGCTCGGCGTCGTTGCCTGTCACGGGCGGTACCGGGTTGACTCCGGCGGCCTTGAAGGCGGCAATCGCGCCGCCGCCGGTGCCGTCATTGGCAGCCACAACGCCGGCGATCTTTCCCGGGAACTGGGTGATCTGTCCGCTGACCCAATCCTGGGCCTTGGTCGGTTCCCAGCCCGGGGTGTCGAATTCGGCCAGCAGCTTCAAACCGCTGGCGTCCACCGCGGTGTGGATGCCCTTCTTGATCAACCCTGCGGCCGCATCCGTGGGGGAACCGTTGACCTGAAGCAGCCCGCCCGTGGCATTGGTCTTCTTCAGGTGGTCCACCAGGGACTGGGCGATGAGGGAACCGATCTTCTCATTGTCAAAGGACACGTAGTAGCTGGCCGGAACCGAAGGGACTGGCCGGTCATAGGCGATGACCGGAACGTTCTGTGCCTTGGCTGTGTTGACGATGGTGGCCGCCGCCGCCGAGTCAACAGGGTCGATCACGATCGCCTTTACCCCCTGGGCCAGGGCTGAGTTTGCCTGCTCCTGCTGCTTAGCGGCGCTGGCGTTGGCATTGGAATAGATGACCGAACAACCCGAACACAGGGACTTGATCTTGGCCTCGAACAGCGGCTTGTCGAACAGTTCATACCGGGTCGAGGCGATGTCCGGCATCAGGAACGCGATCTTGGCGTTCGACGCGTCACCGCCGGCGCCGGTGGTGCCCTGGGGTGTGGAACAGCCCGCCAGGGCCGCCACAGTCGCCACGACAGCCACGGTGACGGCGGCTGCACGGGTATAGAAGTTCTTCATTGAATTCCCTTTCTCGGGGTGAGATGTACGGCGTGCGATCATCCCGGCCGCTGCCGATGTGATAAGAGTAACAGAAATAATGTGAATTCGACCACAAAAGTTGGTACACTTTTCACAACGGCGGACGGGATATCCTGAACGGATGCCCAGCCGCAATGAACCCCGACAGGTGCCGGGAACGATATCCAAGGCGAAGGCGAGCCGATGACCGATACAAATGCGTTGAAGAAACCCCGGGCACGCCGCCAGCAGAAACTCGTCGAGCACGTGGTCGGAGCGGGGTTCGCCACTGCCGCCGAACTGGCAGCCCTCGCCGGCGTCAGCCTCATGACCGTTCACCGCGACATCGACGACCTTGCCGGGCGCGGAGTTCTACGCAAAGTCCATGGAGGAGTTTCCGCGCTGCCGTCAACCGTGTTCGAAGCCAGCTCCGAAATCCGCATGCAGATGCAGGCCCAGGCCAAAACAGCCCTGGCCCACAAGGCGCTGGAGTTCGTAGAGGCCGGCATGTCCGTCATGCTCGACGACTCCACAACCGTTCTCGCGCTGGCACGCCTGCTGAACAAGACCGGCCCCCTGACCGTCCTCACGAACTACCGACAGGCCCTCGAAGTCCTGCGCGAGAATGACGACATCCGTCTCATCGTCATCGGCGGCCAGTACTCCCGGACACACGACTCGTTCATCGGACTTCCTACCGACAGCTCCGTGAACTCCTACGCCGTGGACATAGTGTTCCAGTCAACCTCGACCATGGGGTCCGAGATGACCTACCACCAGGAACAGGACATTGTCTTCATGAAGCGCGCCATGCTCAAAGCAGGCACCAGGCGAATCCTCATGATGGACGGAAGCAAAGTGGGCAGGACGTCCCTGCACCATTTCGTCCCCGTCAGCGATTTCACAGACGTCATCCTGACCGACGACGTACCGGCCCAGGACCGGGACGCCATAGCAGCGAACTGTAAGGTGCATATCGCCCCCCTCGCCCCTCACAGGCCGGCGCACTCAGAAGTTCAGTAGGGACACCATACGCTGACCGTCCGAGGGGCCTGGAAAGACAAGAGCCGGATCCATTGGGGCTCGCGGTCCCGCAACCGTATTCCGGGCAGCGCGGCTGCCGTCTCCTGGACAACGATGGCCGCCTCCAGTTCTGCCAGCTTGGCCCCGAGGCAGCGGTGGATGCCCGAGCCAAAAACCAGACCATGTGAGGTTGACGGTCTGTGCCGGGCCGATTGCATTGGTAGGGGCAAACCCTCGGGCGCGGCTGATCGCGTGCCGTGATTGCCGGTCAGCTCGAGGAGGATCTCGGCTCCGGTCGGGATCAGCTCGCCACCAAGCCGCGTGTCCTGCGCTGCCACGCGGCGCCAGGTTGGCACTGATGATTCGGTGGCAAGCACGTGCCTGACCATGGATCGGGAGCCTGCCTCGGATGCCGCGTCGTCCCAGCCCACGGGCGCGGATCCCTCGAGGAGCCGGAACAGGCTCGTGCTGATCAGCTGGGTGGTCGTTTCCTGTCCAGCGATGAGCAGGAAATAGCCAAGCGAACAGAGCTCAGGTGTTGACAAGCCGTGTTCGGCCAGTGACTTGAACAGATTACGACCGGCCGCGGGCACGGATTCCTCTACAAGCTGGCGCAGCCAGACGTAGAAATCGGCGGCACTCTGGGCGAGTTCGAGTTGCCGGTCCTCGTCGGGCCAACCCCAGAACAGTTCCATGGAGTCAAGGCCCCAGCACTTGAGCCTCGCCAGATCCCGGACGGGCAGCCCAAGGAGTTCAAGCATGATGACGGCGGGAGGGAACGCCGCTACCGTCGGCAAGAGGTCCACGTGGCCCAAACGTTCGAGCTGCTCCGCTGCGTTCGCCGCCGCTTCCTGCGCGAGTTCGCGGATACGCGGCTCCACGGCGGTGACCCTGGCCGGCGTGAAATAGCCCGCCACGACCTTACGGATCCCCGCATGCGTGTCAGTGTCATTGCTGGCCAGGACAGGCGGCAACGCGAAGCGCACGCGCTGCAGCACCCGCAGGGCAGGCCCCGCAAGGGGCGTCACCGCGACCAGGGCATTGGCGGGGCTGAAGTCGCCCGGCCGGTGCAGAACTTCCCGGACGGCATCCGGGTCACGGACCACAATGTATGGGCACCGGTCCGGTCCAAGGTTCTCCGTCTGCGGTTCCGAGGGTCCTGTGGTCGCTGGTGCCTGGTTCATGCGGGCAGGCCGTTCAGCCAGGCCGCTGCCTCAGCACGGAAAACGGCCGGGGTCAGTTCCGAGGCCTGCTCGGGAATGGCGCCGATGAAGGGAACCCGCAACGATTGGAGCACCTGCCGGTTGCTGAGGTGCACGAAGCCCGGGTTGCCTGGCCAGCTTCCGAGCACGACGCCCAGCACCTGAAGCTCGCGGGCTTCCAGCGCTTCGAGGGTCAGCGCGCTGTGGTTCAACGTTCCGAGGGCCGCACGCGCAACGAGCAGTAAGGCCGCGGCGGGTGCCAGAAGCACTGCGAGCTCGGCCAGCGTCCCGCCGTCGGAGTCCAGCTCAACCAGCAGACCGCCCGCGCCCTCGACCAGAACATGATCGTGAGACCCGGCGAGCTCGCGGATCCTGCCCGCGTGCACCGCCAGCGGCGGGAGTGCCGTTCCGTCGACGGCGGCCGCCGCGACGGGCGCCAACGGCTCCCACAGCACCACGCCGGTTTCGGCTGTCATTGCGCCGGTAAGCCGGACAATCTCGGCGGTGTCAGAGTCGCCGGCGGAGGCTCCAGACTGGCAGGGTTTGTAGACGGCGACGCTGCGCCCCAGCCCCTGGAGGACGGCGGCGAGGGCCGCCGTCGTTATGGTCTTGCCGACTCCGGTGTCTGTTCCCGTGACCAGGATGATGGCGGGCAGGTTCATGGAAGGTCCTCCAATATGCCGCGCAGCACTGCGCAGCTGTGTTCAATGTCCTCAGGTGTTAGGCTGGCGCGAGCGGTGAGCCGAAGCCGCGAAATCCCGTCAGGGACGGACGGCGGCCGGAAGCAACCGATCCGCACGCCGGCGGTTCGCGCGGCCAGGGTGGCCTTCAGGGCCGATTCTGCGGAGGGCATGGCAATGGACTGAACCGCCCCCGCCCCCGCCCCCGCCGACGGTTCGATGGTGGTCCCGCGGACTGCTAGCACCGAAGCCAGCCCCGCGGCAAGCGCCGCAGCGTTGTTCCGGACGGATCCCGCGCGCCAGGGCTCGTCGCGGATGATCCGCACCGCGGCGAGGGCGGCAGCGACGGATGCCGGGGCCAGTCCGGTGTCGAAGATGAAGCTGCGGGAGCGGTTGATGAGGTGTTCGCGCAGCAGGGGAGAGCCGAGGACCGCGCCGCCCTGGCTGCCCAGGGCCTTGGACAGTGTGGCGGTGACGACGACGTTCGGGTGGCCGGCAAGGGCTGTCCCGGCCACGGAACCGTGTCCCCGGTAGTGGCCGGTGCCTGTGACGCCGAGGCTGTGCGCCTCGTCAACCAGCAGCACCGCGTCGTGCTGCTCGGCCAGCGTGAGCAGCTCCTCGAGCGGGGCCTCGTCGCCCAGCACGCTGTAGACGGATTCGACGGCGATGAGTGCGCGCGGTTCCGTCCGGCCGGCGAGTAGCCGGCCGGCTTCCTCCACGCTGTTGTGGGCGAAGGATTCCGTGCGGGAGCGGCTCAGCCGGAATCCGTCGATCATCGAGGCGTGGCAGTGCTCGTCCGCCACGAACAGGGTCCCCGGGCCGCCCATCGCCGTGATCACACCCATATTCGCCAGATAGCCGGAGGAGAACACCAGCGCAGCTTCCATGCCGGCCAGCCGGGCCAGTTCCTGCTCCAGGTCCAGATGCAGCTGAGTGGTCCCGGCCACCAGGCGCGAGGATGTGGCGCCGGTACCCCACAGCGAAGCGGCTGCCGCGGCAGCGTCCGCAAGCCGGGGATCTGAGGACAGGCCCAGATAGTCGTTGCTGGCCAGGTCGATGAAGCGTTCATCCGCGGCCCGGGGGAGGGGTCGTCGGACCAGACCTCGGCGATCCCGGACCGCGGCCTGCCGCTCGAGCCACTGCGTCATCGAGGCGCTCATGCCGCGTCTCCGCGCCGGACGGCGGCGTGTTCATGGACTTCGGCGACGGCCGCGGTCATGCCTGCGGTGATCTGTTCAATGTCCGCCGCGGTGCTGACATAGGGGGGCATGGTGTAGACGAGATTCCGGAACGGCCGCACCCAGACGCCGCGCCGGATGGCCTCACTGGTGACGGCGCGGACGTCGACGGCATCATGCAGCTCAATGACTCCGACTGCACCAATGGTGCGGACATCCGCCACGGCCGCAAGTTCCCGGGCGGGGGCGAGCCCATTGGCCAGCCCGGAGCCTATCCGGGCCACGTCGGAGCGCCAGCCGCCACCGTCGATGATGCCGAGACTGGCATTAGCCACCGCACACGCCAGCGGGTTCGCCATGAACGTCGGGCCGTGCAGCAGCGCCCCGGCCTGGCCGCCGGATACCGTCGCAGCCACGTCGCCGGTGCAGAGCATGGCGGCGAGGGTCAGGTATCCGCCGGTCAGGGCCTTGCCCAGGCACATGATGTCCGGAACGACGCCGGTATGGCCGGCCGCGAACAGCTCACCGGTGCGGCCAAAACCGGTGGCGATCTCATCGAAGATCAGCAGCAGCCCGTGCCGGTCCGCCACCCGGCGCAGCGCCGTCAGGCATGCGGCCGGATACGCGTACATGCCGCCGGCGCCCTGGAGCAGCGGCTCGACGATAATCGCGGCCAGCTCTTCGGAGTGTGCAGCCGTGATGGCCTGGACCTCCGATGCCCACGCCTGAACGGATTCCGGGGTCGCAGAAGCCGCGGCCGGCGGACGGGGAGCAAACACGTTGCCCGCGAGCAACCCCGGGAATGCCGCGTGCATGCCGTCCACGGGATCACAGACCCCCATCGCCCCGAAGGTGTCGCCGTGGTACCCGCCGCGGATACTCAGGAACCGCTGCCGCCGGGGATGCCCGGACGCGGTCTGGAACTGCACCGCCAGCTTCAGCGCAACCTCCACGGCAACCGAGCCTGAGTCAGCGAGGAACACCCGCTCCAAACGCGACCTGCCAGCAGCTGCCGGCGCCATGTCCACCAGCCGCTCAGCCAGTTCAACCGCCGGGGCATGCGTCAGGCCGCCGAACATCACATGGCTGAAACCGTCCAGCTGCCGCTTCGCGGCGGCGTCCAGCACGGGGTTCCGGTAGCCGTGGATCACCGACCACCACGAGGACATGGCATCCAAAACCTCATGCTGCGTGCCGTCTTCGCCGCGGAGCCGCAGCCGCACGCCCTCGGCCGCCTCGACCTCCCACAGCGGAAGATCCGGGGAAGCCGGCGCGTACGGGTGCCACAACCGTGCGCGGTCCCGCTGGATCAGGCTTAGCGGCGCCGAAACCGGAACCTGTGTCATCTGACAAGTACCCCGTGGCGGGAGCACTCTGCGGTCCAGCCCAGCGGCGTGACCTGGACCTTCATCCGCCTGCGGCAATGCTCGCAGTACCGTGGCGGTTCCAGCGCCAGCTGCTCCCGGCAACGAAGGTGAGTGTCCAACGTCGGCAGCTCACCGCCGTCGGATGTGCCGCCGCAGTGACCGCAATAGTCGGTGGGCCCGGAGGGATCCGGCTTCTGGATGGAAGATTTCACAGTGTCTTCTGGAATTCCTTGATGGGCATGTTCAGTTCCACCAGGAGATTCAGGTCGGCATCGGCGGGCCGGCCCAGGGTGGTGAGGTAGTTCCCTACGATCACGGCGTTAATGCCGCCCAGCAGGCCTTCCCGGGTGCCCAGATCACCGAGGGTGAGTTCGCGGCCGCCGGCATAGCGCAGCACGGTCCGGGGCATGGCCAGGCGGAACGCGGCAATGGCGCGCAGGGCGTCCTTGCCGTCCATGATCCCCTGGTTCTCGAGTGGAGTGCCGGGCCGCGGGTTCAGGAAGTTGAGGGGGACCTCGTGCGGTTCGAGGGCTGCGAGCTCGGCTGCGAGCTCGGCCCGCTGTTCCAGGGATTCGCCCATACCGATCAAAGCCCCGCAGCACAGCTCCATGCCGGCCGCCTTGACCATGGTGCAGGTTTCGAGGCGCTCCTCGTAGCTGTGCGTGGTCACGACTTCGGGGAAGTAGCTGCGGGCGGTCTCGAGGTTGTGGTTGTAACGGTGCACGCCCCACTCTGCAAGCTGGTCCACCTGCCGCTGGGTGAGCATGCCCAGCGAGCAGGCGATGTTGATGTCCACTGCCTCGTTGATCCGGTCGATCGCGAACTTGATCTGGTTCATCAGCTTGATGTCGGGTCCTCGGACGGCCGCCACGATACAGAACTCCGTGGCTCCTGTGGCCGCGGTTTCCTTCGCCGCCTTGACCAGTTCAGGAATGTCCAGCCACACGCCGCGGACGGGCGAGTCGAAGAGTCCGGACTGGCTGCAGAAGTGGCAGTCCTCGGGGCAGCCTCCGGTCTTGATGGAGACGATGCCTTCCACCTCCACGTCCTCGCCGCAGTGCCTGAGCCGCACCTCGTGGGCCAGCTGCAGCGCAGCGGGAAGGGCCTCATCGGGCAGTCGCAGCACGTCCACCAGCTGGTCCTGCGTCAACCCGCGTCCCTCTTCAAGGACATGTTTGCGAGCGGTTTCGAGAATTTCGTACCGGGTAGTCTCCGGATGTGCCTGAATCGTCATTGATCGTCCTTTGCGCTGGCTGGCTGCGGATATGCCTCACAGCTGACGCTAGTTTCCTGTTGACGCCAGGATTTTGTTGGGTGTCCACAAACTGGCGGCCTGGGCTTTGGTCCCGACCATGTAGGTCATGCAGCCCGGCGGGGCCGTGCCCGGCATCGGGCAGCTCATAAACGTCCGCTATCGGGAATCTGCCGATGGAAAGGTTGACCCCAAATAATTGGTCCTTGGAGCTCCTACCCTGGGACCCAACCACTGTCTCGTCTCCTACTCAGAAGCGATTCCCTCCGCCTGAGTCTGGTCCTGCCGCAAGAGGCCGATGCGCGGTCGTCTTGTCAGCCTGACGGCGGTCTCAGGCCAGGTTCTCCTTGAGCAGGGCGCGGTGTTCGACGGCGGCTTTCCCGTGCAGGGCACGGCCCGCGTCGGTGAGTTCCAGAAACAGTGAGCGCCGGTCATCTTCGCAGGAATGGCGGCAGATGAGTCCGGCTTTCTCAAGCCTGTCCACCACCTTGGACATGGCACTCTGGGTCATGGGCGTCCGCTCCCCGAGCTGCTTCATCCTGCACGCCGAGTCCGCGCTGTCGGCCACGAGGTCCAGGATTTCAAACTCAGTCAGGCCGATGCTGAACCGCGACTCCAGGGCACGGTCGATCGCGCCCGCGGTACGGAAGTAGGTGGTCTGGATGCTGCGCCATTGCTCAACCAGCTGGCGGTCCTGCGGTGTTGCCATGCAGCGATTCTAGTTCATGACGGATTCAAAGTCCACGTCATAATATTCCTTGTCATTCAATGACACGTCATGTAAGTTGAGGCCATGACTTCATCTTCCACGCTTGAAAGATCTGCCGGAGAACGGCTTATACCTGTCCGATGGACCCGTGCGCAGTGGATGCTGCTCCTGGTCCTGTGCACCGTTCTGGCGCTCGATGCGCTGGACGTCTCCATGGTCGGTGTGGCACTGCCCTCGATTGGCGCCGAACTCCACCTTGGAACCGAATCCCTCCAATGGATCGTCTCCGCCTACGTGCTCGGCTACGGAAGTCTTCTCCTGCTGGGCGGCCGGATGGCGGATCTCCTCGGCCGGCGCCGCATCTTCCTCATTGCCCTCAGCGTCTTCGCTGCCGCGTCCCTGCTCGGCGGACTGGTGGACGACCCCGCCCTGTTGATCGCCACCCGCTTCGTCAAAGGACTGGCCGCGGCGTTCACGGCTCCTGCCGGCTTCTCCATCATCACCACCAACTTCCCGGAAGGGCGCGAACGAAACCGCGCCGTGTCCATCTTCACCACCTTCGGCGCAAGCGGCTTCTCACTCGGCCTGGTCGTCGGGGGTCTCATGACTGCCATGAGCTGGCGCTGGACCTTCCTGGTCTCGGTACCGGTGGCAGTCGCCGTCGTGATTCTTGGCCTGAAGTACATCCCCCGGGACAACGCCGCCGGCCAGGCCGAAGGCAGGGATCAGGACAGCGGGCATGACGTCTGGGGCGCGGTCACGCTCGCCGCCGGCATGCTGGGGCTGGTGTACACGCTGGTTTCGGCACCCGGGAACGGCTGGGGATCTGTGGCAACTATCGCCGGATTCGTGGCCTCTGCAGCGGTGCTGGCAGCGTTCGCCGTAATCGAAAACCGCGTCAGGCACCCGCTGATCCGGTTCAGCATCCTCAGGGAAGGCTGGGTTGCCCGGGCCAACCTCAGCGCGGTGGGGCTGTTCGGCTCGTATTTGAGTTTCCAGTTCATCCTCACGCTCTACCTGCAGTCCGTGCTGGGATGGAGCCCGCTGGGCATGGCTCTGGCACTTCTTCCCACTGGCCTGCTGGTGGCCTCGAGTGCACCTTTCGCGGACCGGCTCATTGAAAAGTTTGGCGCCCCGCGGCTCATTCTGACCGGCCTGGCGTCGTTGGCGCTCGGCTATGTGCTGTTCCTGCGGGTGGGCACCTCGCCCAACTACGTGACGGACATCCTGCCGTCGGTCCTGCTACTGGGCATCGGCTTCGCCCTCGCCTTCCCGTCCATCAACGTCCAGGCCACCGCGGGCATCCGAAATTCGGAACAGGGCCTGGCGGCCGGCCTGATCCAGACCAGCACGCAGGTGGGGGCCGCCCTGGTTCTGGCGGTCACCACGGCGATGGTCAGCGGTCACGGCAGCGCGTCCGACGGCGGCGCCGGCGTGAATGCGGCGGCAATGCTGGAGCAGTACCGTCCCGGCCTGATCCTGAGCGCAGCCGTGGCCATTGCGGCCCTGGTCATTGCCGCGACACCGTCCCGTCGCCGGAACCGGTCGCGGCAGACCACTGAGCGGCCTCAGCCGTGACTTCGGCCGAGGCGGGCGTTTACCAACGTCCGCCTCGGCCGAACCGTTACTCAGCTCCAACGGGGGATGGAGGTCCTCGGCAATGCCGGCATATCCCTTGTCGAGCTGACCTTCCTCCACGGTGCCGGCCGACACCGTGGTGTCCGCCCTGGCCTCGCCGTATTCCCGTCCGTTGGTGCTGAAGCGCATCATGCCCGCGCCCGGCCGTCCGTCAGCTGATCAGCAGCCCCAGCGCCTCGGTCAGGTGCCCGACCTCCCGGACTGAGAACCCGGTGGGGACCGGCCCCGGTCCGTTGGGGCTCGCCGGAACCACCGCATGGGTGAATCCGAGCCGGTGGGCCTCCTGGATGCGCTGGTTGATGCCGGGCACCGGGCGGACTTCGCCAGCCAGGCCCACCTCACCGAAGGCAATGAGACGCTGCGGCAATGGTTTCTTGGCCTTCGCCGAGGCCACGGCCAGCGCGACGGCGAGGTCCGTGGCGGGCTCGCTGAGCCTCACGCCGCCCACGGTCGCCACGTACGAATCATCCTTATGCAGCAGACAGCCCGCCCGCTGCTGCAGCACGGCCAGCAGCATGGCAACCCTGGAGCTGTCCAGCCCGCTGGTGGCCCGGCGGGGCTGGGAGCTGGAGCTTTCGGCCAGCAGGGACTGCACTTCGGCCAGCAGCGGCCGGCGCCCTTCCAGGGTCACTGTGATGCAGGTGCCGGACACCGGTTCCTTGGTCCGCGAGACAAACAGCCCGCTGGGGTCGGCCAGGCCCACGATCCCGTCCTCGTTCAGGTCGAAGCAGCCGACGTCGTCGGTGGGCCCGTAGCGGTTCTTGACGGCGCGGAGGAGCCTTAGGCGCGAATGGCGCTCACCCTCGAACTGGCAGACCACGTCCACGAGGTGCTCCAGCAGGCGGGGCCCGGCGATGGAACCGTCCTTGGTCACGTGCCCCACCAGCAGCGTGGTCATGTTGCGGCGCTTGGCCGAGGCAATCAGGGAGGCGGCAACCTCGCGCACCTGGGACACGCCGCCGGCGCTGCCCTCCACATCGGCGCTGCTCAGCGTCTGCACCGAGTCCACCACCAGCAGCCGCGGCTCGAGCTTCTCCACCTGCCCCAGGGCCTGGCCGAGGTCGGTTTCGGCAGAGAGGTACAGGGATTCGGCGACGGCGTCTATCCGGTCCGCGCGGAGCTTCACCTGCGCCGCGGATTCCTCGCCGGTGATGTAGAGGACGTCCTGTGCGGTGCGGGCAAACTTGGCTGCGACGTCCAGCAGCAGCGTCGACTTGCCCACGCCGGGTTCGCCGGCGAGCAGGATGACGGCGCCGGGGACCAGCCCACCGCCCAGCACGCGGTCAAGCTCGTCCACACCGGTGGGCAGGAAGGCGGCCGTGGTCGCGTCAACCTCGGCGATCCGGCGGGCCGGCTCCAGGACGGTGGTGGCCGCCGTCGTCCGGGCCACAGCGCCACCGGTCTCCTCCACGCTGCCCCACGCCTGGCACTCGCCGCAGCGGCCCACCCACTTGGCCGCGGTCCAGCCGCATTCGGCGCATTTGTAGCCCGGCGCCTTGGAAGCCCGGGAAGTCTTGGTAGCCATTGCTCCACCCTATCCGCGGCCGGCGACATCCACGGGCCGGGAGCTACAGCGGCGGCAGGATCTCCCGGGCCTCCTGGGGATCCACGCCCGCGGCCTCGAGCAGGTCCACCATGAGCGGGCGGAAGAGCATGACCACCGTCTCGCCCTCGAGCCTCTGGACGTCCAGCAGCCGGGGGTGCAGCCTGCCGGCAATCTCGCTGAGGTCCGTCCTGGCCGTCCGCAGGTGGGCGCGCCGGACGCCGTCATGGACTTCGGCCAGGCCCAGGGACAGATCGTCGACGGCATCGGCGGTCTCCCGCAGGACCTCGGCGATGTTCTGGGTGGCCTCGTCCGAGAGCGCCGCATGGTTGATGGCGCTGGTCAGGCGGCGGGCAAAGACCCGGCTGTTGCGCAGCGCGAGGTCGATGTAGTCCAGCGACTGCTCCATCCGGTCCAGCTCGTCCCGGTACCTCCGGTAGGCGGGCGCCAGGGTGGCCACCTCGCCGGAGGCGCGCAGGGACTGGCGCATGGCGTCGACCAGGGGCTGGCAGTTCCGCCCGCGGATGAGCGCATGCCAGGCCTGGGTGGAGTCGCTGTAGCTCAGGGCGGAGGCGCATTCCCGCAGCACCTCGGCGAGCTCGTGCAGGAGCTTCTTGACGTCATTGCGGGGTTCCCGGCGCGGGTCCTTGGGAATGAGGATGGTCACCAGCAGTGCGAACACGCCGCCCACGACGGCGTCGATGCTGCGGGTGAACGGCCCCCCGGCCGGCGCGGGCAGGAGCACCACCAGCAGGGACTGCAGACCCAGCTGGGTGGTGAAGATGGTGCCGCTGTCCAGGAACCGCGCCAGCAGGATGGAGAAGAGCAGCACGACGGCGGCCTGCCAGATTCCGGCGCCCAGCCAGTGCAGCAGCAGGTCCCCGACCACGATCCCGATGGTGCAGCCCAGGCCGACTTCCACGACGCGGCGCAGCCTGGGATCGCGGGAGAAGCCGAGGGCAATGAGGGAGGAGGTGGCCGCGAAGAGCGGTCCGGTATGGCCCAGGACGTATTCGGCGAAGGCGTAGGCCCCCACGGCGCAGGCGGTCATCTGCATGGCCGGCAGGAGCGAGTTCCGGCTCCGGACGATGCCGGTGCGGATGCGGCCGCGCAGGAATCGTGCGCTTGCGGAAAGTCCAGTCGCGGTGGCCATGCCGTCCAGTCTATTTGCTGGCAGCGGCGGCACGTGCCGCCGGCTGCGAGTACGACTGCCAGTACGGCTGCGGCGCAGGGAGCGCAATGGCAACCCGGCAGATGTAAGCCAAGGTACCGGCGTCGTTAACCCCCCGTTCACTTTGGACGGCAATTCTCTTCATCTGGGGCACCTACCTTCGATAGAGGTACAAACCGTACGCATCCTTGTGTCCGGGGCTTCTCCGGCCCGGCACGAATAGAAAATCCCTGGAAGGGGTACATCCAGTGAAGGCACTCCGCTTCGGCCGCCACGCGGCTATCGCTGTCATCGCAGCCGGCGCACTCGCGCTCACCGCCTGTGGTTCCGACAACGCAACGGGCACTGCCGCAGGCACGCAGTCCGCTGCAGCAGGCACCAAGGTCACCGGCACCCTGACCGGCATCGGCTCCTCCGCCCAAGGTGCAGCCATGGACGTGTGGAAGACCAACTTCGCCTCCGCAAACCAGGGCGCCAACGTGCAGTACTCCCCGGACGGCTCCGGTGCCGGCCGCAAGGCCATCCTGGACGGCTCCGCGCAGTTCGCCGGCTCCGACGCTTACCTCAAGGACGATGAGTACGCCAGCTCCATGGCGAAGTGCGGCCCCGAGGGCGCCCTCAACATCCCGGTCTACATTTCCCCGATCGCGGTGGCCTTCAACCTGCCCGACATCAAGGAACTGAAGCTCGACGCCGCCACCGTCGCCAAGATCTTCCGCGGCGAGATCGCCAAGTGGAACGACCCCGCCATCGCAGCCCTGAACCCGGACGCCACGCTGCCGGACCTCAAGGTCACCCCGGTGAACCGCTCGGACGATTCCGGCACCACCTCCAACTTCACCGATTACCTTGCCGCCGCTGCCCCCGAGGCCTGGACCGACAAGTCCGCCGGCATCTGGCCCGCAGCCCTGAAGGGCGAGAACGCCAAGGGCACCTCCGGCGTGGTGAAGACAGTGACCGACACCCCGGGCGCCGTGACCTACGCCGACGACTCCGCCGTCAGCGGCAAGCTGGGCATCGCGCAGATCAAGGTCGGCGATTCCTTCACGAAGATCTCCGCCGACGCCGCTGCCAAGGCAGTCGACGCCGGCAAGCCGGTTGAAGGCCGCAACGCCAACGACCTGTCCATCAAGCTGGACCGCACCACCACCATCACGGGCGCCTACCCGATCGTGCTGGTCTCCTTCCACGTTGTCTGCAGCACCTACGACAAGCAGGAAACCGTCGACCTCGTGAAGGGCTTCGATAAGTACGTGGTTTCCGACGCCGGGCAGAAGGCAGCCGCCGACGCCGCCAAGTCCGCCCCGCTGTCCAAGACCCTGCAGGACAAGGCCCTCAAGTCCATCGAGTCCATCAAGGTCAAGTCCTAGGGATACCTTGCGCTGACAGGCATAGTGGAAACACCAGCCTGATCCAGGTTCCCTGTCCCGGTACGGCCGTCACCGACGGCCGGCCGGGGCAGGGAACCGACGTGTTTGTCCGAAGTACCCAAAGATCTGAAGGATCGTGAAGTGACCACCACCTCCCTGACCACGTCCCGGGGCGCAGGCCGCACCGGAGACAAAGTCTTTTCCGCAGCCACCTTGGCCGCAGGGTGCCTGATCCTGGCCGTGCTCTTCGGAGTGGCGCTCTTCCTCGTCATCCAGGCCATCCCCGCCCTCGTGGCCCCCCCGGACAAGATCCAGGGCGGCGAAGGCTTCTTCGCCTACATCTGGCCGATCGTCATCGGCACCCTCATCGCAGCCGTCATCGCCCTCGTGATCGCCACCCCGGTCGCGATCGGCGTCGCGCTCTTCATCTCGCACTTCGCCCCGCGCCGGCTCGCGTCCGGCCTGGGCTACGTGATCGACCTGCTGGCCGCCATCCCCTCGGTGGTCTACGGCGCCTGGGGCGCCGCCTTCCTGGCCAAGGAAATCACCCCGGCCTACAACTGGCTGGCCAACAACATGGGCTGGCTGCCGATCTTCCAGGGCCCGGCCTCGGCCACCGGCAAAACCATCCTCACCGCAGGGATCGTGCTGTCCGTCATGGTCCTGCCCATCATCACCTCCCTGACCCGTGAGATTTTCCTGCAGACCCCCAAACTCCACGAGGAGGCCGCGCTGGCGCTCGGCGCCACCCGCTGGGAAATGATCCGGATCGCCGTGCTGCCGTTCGCCCGCCCCGGAATCGTGAGTGCGGTGATGCTGGGCCTCGGACGCGCGCTCGGCGAGACCATGGCCGTCGCGCTCGTGCTGTCCTCCGGCGCGCTCACCGCGAGCCTGATCCGCTCCGGCAACCAGACCATCGCCGCCGAAATCGCCCTGAACTTCCCCGAGGCCAGCGGGCTGAAGGTCAGCACGCTGATCGCCGCTGGTCTGGTGCTGTTTGTCATCACCCTCGGCGTGAACATGATCGCCCGCTGGATCATCACCCGGCACAAAGAATTCTCGGGAGCCAACTAAATGACCTCCACCCTGACCCCCGTCCAGAAGCGCTCGGCCCTCACCAAGGGCCAGTTGCCGAAGTGGGCCTCCTATCTGGTGCTCGGCATCGCCCTGATTCTCGGTGCTGCCATCCTGGCCCTGATCGGTTTCAACGCCTTCGGCTGGGGAATCGTCTCCGCCATCCTCTTCGCCGCCGGCCTCGTCGGCTGGAGCGCCGTCGTGGAGGGCTCACGCCGGGCCAAGGACAAGCTGGCCACGTGCCTCGTCGTGGGCGCCTTCCTGGTCGCCCTGCTGCCGCTTATTTCCGTGATCTGGACCGTGCTGGTGAACGGCCTGCCCGGACTCACGGACCCCGGCTTCCTCACCACGTCCATGAACGGTGTCACCGGCGCCTTTGACAACAAGAGCGTCGAGGAAGGCGCCCCGGTGGTCGGCGGCATCTTCCACGCCCTGATCGGCACCCTGCAGATCACCCTGCTGGCGACCGTCATCTCGGTGCCCGTCGGCCTGCTGACCGCCATCTACCTCGTGGAGTACGGCAACGACCGTCCGCTGGCCCGCGCCATCACGTTCTTCGTGGACGTCATGACCGGCATCCCCTCGATTGTGGCCGGACTGTTCGCGGCGGCCTTCTTCTTCGCCGTCGTTGGGCCGGGGACCAAAACCGGTGCCGTCGCCGCCGTCGCACTGTCCGTGCTGATGATCCCGGTGGTGGTGCGCTCCAGCGAGGAAATGCTCAAGATAGTCCCCAACGAACTCCGCGAGGCGGCCTACGCCCTGGGCGTCCGCAAATGGCGGACCATCCTGAAAGTGGTCATCCCGACGGCGATCTCCGGCATCGCCTCGGGCGTCACCCTCGCGATCGCCCGGGTGATCGGCGAGACCGCCCCGATCCTCGTCACCGCCGGCTTCGCCACGTCGATCAACAACAACGTGTTCGGCGGCTGGATGGCCTCGCTGCCCACCTTCATCTACACGCAGATCCTGAACCCCACCTCGCCGTCCAACCCGGATCCGTCCTCCCAGCGCGCCTGGGGAGCCGCCCTGGTGCTCATCGTCCTGGTGATGCTGCTCAACCTCGGCGCCCGCCTGGTTGCCCGCATGTTCGCCCCCAAGACCGGCCGCTAGCCCGGCGCGCCAACTCTTCAGCCCGTACCTCCAGCAAGTGAAGGAACATCATGTCTAAGCGCATCGACGTCAAAGACTTGAACGTCTACTACAGCAAATTCCTCGCCGTCGAAGACGTCAACATCAACATCGACGCCAAGTCCGTCACCGCCTTCATCGGCCCCTCCGGCTGCGGCAAGTCCACTTTCCTGCGCACCCTGAACCGCATGCACGAGGTGATTCCCGGCGCCCGGGTTGAAGGCGAAGTGCTGCTCGACGGCGACAACCTCTACGGCCCCGGCGTGGACCCGGTGACCGTCCGCTCGCAGATCGGCATGGTGTTCCAGCGCCCCAACCCGTTCCCCACGATGTCCATACGCGACAACGTGCTCGCCGGCGTGAAGCTGAACAACCAGAAGATCTCCAAGGGCGAGGCCGATGCCCTGGTGGAGCGCTCCCTGCAGGGCGCCAACCTCTGGAACGAGGTCAAGGACCGGCTGGCCAAGCCCGGCTCCGGCCTGTCCGGCGGCCAGCAGCAGCGCCTCTGCATCGCCCGCGCCATCGCCGTGGAACCCCAGGTCATCCTGATGGACGAGCCCTGCTCGGCGCTGGACCCCATCTCCACGCTCGCCATCGAGGACCTCATCAATGAGCTAAAGGACCAGTACACCGTGGTGATCGTGACCCACAACATGCAGCAGGCCGCGCGTGTTTCGGAAAAGACCGCGTTCTTCAACATTGCCGGCACCGGAAAACCGGGCAAGCTGATCGAATACGGTGACACCCACACCATCTTCAGCAACCCGACGCAGAAGGCGACCGAGGACTACGTCTCGGGCCGTTTCGGATAAACACCCGATATGCCAATAATGGATCATCGGTCGGTCGGTCGGCCGATTCGCTTCACCGCCGCTGGTGCACGGATCGCCGCGGCAAGCTTCAGCTGGCAGCTATCCTCGAAGGTGTTGACGAAGGCCGGGGATGGCGAAGTCGACCTTGCCATAGCCGGCTGATTCGATCAGGCCGGCTGCAATCAGTCTGTTTCGGTACTTGGACACCACGTTGGGTTTGGATTTGATGATGAGCCCGATCTGGCTGGCTGCTGATGGGCCGTCCTGCTCGGCCATGGCATGAAGGAATTCACGGTCCTTGTCGGAGATGTCCGATAGCGCGGACTCCACGACAACCAGGGTGTTCCGTCGCTGCGCGGCGGCGACGGCGGTGCGAACGCTGTTCTGGTCCAAGGTCCAGTCGGCCTTGTCGGCTTCCATCCAAAGGTAGTAGCCAACGAGCTGAATGAGGAAAGGGTAGCCCTCAGTGGCCTCCGCTGCCTCGTTAACCAGCTCCGGAGAGACGTCGATGCCCCCTTCGCTGAAAAGTTCCCGGTAGGACGCGGTGACCTCGGCGATTGCTGCCTCGTGAAGGTTAATCCTGTCGGCTCGCCGCAGGAAGGTGGCCACACCTTCGTTAAGCAGATCGGACACGGCCGACGGGAGGCCAGCGAAGATCAGGCCGATGGGCAGCCCGTCGCGGATGAAGTGCTGCACGTCGGCGGCGAGCTGTGAAATTTCAGTCCGGTCGACGGCATGGATTTCATCAATCGTGATGACCAGGCCTGTACCTTTGGCTTCCAGCAGCCGCAGCAATTCCTCCCCGGTCCGGCGCCAATCCGGAATGCGTTCCTGGGCGAGTTGGGTGGTCAACCCGAACCCTGCCGCCGAGAAGGCGGTGATCTTCCGTGTGGGCGGGCCGTCCCCGAGCTCGTCGACAAGGCGGAGCATGTCGTCGCCGATCTTAGCCAGGAAACCGGGATTGGCTGTCCGGGAGATCACGGCCCAGCCGTGGTTTCTCGCGATCGCTTCTGCAGCGCTCAACATGACGGTCTTGCCGATGCCCCTGGACCCGGTAATGATGGTGAGGAGTCCGGGAGCGCCCGAGCCCTGCTGCAGGCCGTACTCGAATTCGTCCAGGAGCCCGGCCCGCCCGATCAGGTCCGGCGGGGTGGCTCCGGCGGTCGGTTTAAAGGGGTTCTGCACCGGGGCCTCCGGGGTGAAAGTAGGTGAAACTGGTGAACGTGGTGAAACTTCGCCCAGCGTACCACTCGGCGTTGGCCGCCTGTGCCGCGAGGCGCCTCGGCCGCGATCTGTTCCTCGTTGCGGGCGATCTTCGCCGGATCCGCGTCGGTGGCGGTCAGCAGTCCACTCCTAAAGTCCCGCGAGCGGCGAGAGCGAGAGTTCCAGCACGAACGCGACGGCTGCGGTGACGATCGGCGTGAGCACCCAGAAAGCCAGGATGCGCATCACGAGCCGCCGGTTTGTGGCGGGGAATCCCTGGTTCGTGCCGGCCCCCAGCACGGCAGTGGTCACGGTGTGTGTCGTGGAGATGGGCCAGTGCAGCCCGATCGCGCCGACGAGCAGGATCACCGAGCTGTAGAGCTGGGCGACGAACCCGCGCAGCGGATCCATCCGGATCAGCCGGTAGCCCACGGTGTAGGAAATCCGCCAGCCTCCGGCCAGCGTCCCTGCCGTCAGCATGGACGCGGTGAGCAGCGCCACCCAGATCGGCACGGAGCCGACGTCGGACAGCCCGGCGGCCAGCAGGGCAAGGATCAGCACGGCGCCGGTCCGCTGTCCGTCCTGCAGCCCGTGGGCGAACGCGACAACGCCGGCGGCGATGGCCTGGGCCCGGCGGGACCGGCTGTTGACGACGTTCGTGGGTGTGTAGCGCGCGGCCCAGGTCGCGGGCCACACCAGCAGATAAGCGCCCGCGAACGCAATGGCCGGTGACAGCAGCAGGGGCAGCACCACCTGGAACAGCAGGGAATTATCCACACCGGCGACCGAATGCCCGCCCACCGCGACGCTTGCGACGCCGGCGCCGGCCAGGCCGCCCACCAGCGCATGGGTCGAAGAGGACGGGATCCCGCGCCACCAGGTGTAGACACCCCAGGCGACGGCGCTGGCGAGGCCCGCCATCAGGATGGTCAGGCCGTTCCGCCCGGCCGGCAGCTGGATCCAGCTCCGGCTGACTTCCAGCGCCAGGGTGGCGCTCAGGCCCGCCCCGACGAAGTTGAACAGACCGGCCAGCAGCACCGCGACGGTGGGGGTCAGGGCCCGTGTCCGCACCGCCAGGGCCACGGACGTGGAGGCGTCCCTGAAACCGTTCAGGAAGGCAAACGCCCCGGCGAAAATCACCACCAGGGCAAAGAAGAACCCCGTCACCTCAGGATTCCTTGACGATGATGCTGCCTACCTGGGTGGCAATCCGCCGCATATCCTTGGTGACTTCCACGAGCTGGTTGGCGATGTCGCGGTTGCGCGCGTACTGGGCCGACTTCATGTCATTGAGCATGTCCGCCACCCAGACTCGGTGGGTCCGTTCCGCGCGCTTGGCCAGCCGAAGGATCTCGATCCAGTAGTCCTCGAGGTCGTCCAGGTTGTTGAGCCTGCGCATGGCGTCGACGGTGAGCTCGGCCTGCCGGCTGATGATCTCCAGCTGGTCCGCGGCCCGCTTGGGCAGGCGGTCCAGCTTGTACAGGGACACGAGCTCGGCCGCGGCGTCGAGTTTCTCCATTGCCTCGTTGAGGTAGCGGGAGAGCGCGTACATGTCTTCGCGGGGGAGCGGGTTCACGAAACTGGTCCGCATGTGGGTCAGCAGGGCAAAGTGCAGCTCGGCGGACTTGGCCTCGTGGTTGTGCATGTCCTCCACGAGCCGGCCGTGTTCGCTTGCCGGGGCGCCGAGGATTTCCGAAAGAGTGCCGGTGGCGAGCACAATCTGCCGTGCCAACAGGGAAAGTAGGTTCAGCCCGGCGGGCTCCTGGGGAAAAAGGCGCAGCTTCACGTGGGGTCACCGGTCTTCGGGAGGGAGATGCTGGGGTGTTGTCTGCCGGCCGTGTGACTTGACGATGACCCGCGCATGAGGATTACTTTACCGGCAGCGTTGCGGGGGCCGGGAAACCGTCAAAAGAGGCTCGGGGAATGTGACGCCGGCCAGCAAAAGGGCAGAAAAAATGGTGCCGAACCGGATACGCCTCTCGGCGGTAGGCCGCTCTAGGCGGCTAGATGTTGAAGCCCGGGGGTTTCGCGGTTCGGCACCGCTTTTAGTGTTCTACGACAGTTGCACCAAGTCAACGTTGACAGTCCGGCGTCGGCGTGTGTACGGGGCCGCGGCCGGTGTCAGTCCGGTTCGCCTCAGTCCGGTTCGCGTCAGTCCAGTTCGCCCAGCCGCCAGGCATTGGCGGCGTGTTCCAGGTCCTCGGCGGTCTTGACCAGGAGGTGCGAATTGCGTGTGAGCTTGCTCGCGTGGTTCTCATTGCTGTGCTCGGCACCGTCGGCGAGGGTTGCCTGGCCCAGCGCCACGACGCGGCAGAAGGCTGCGGAACGTTCCAGCGCGACGTCGAACTCGCCGTCGAACGCTCCGGAGAGGATGGCATCCGCCATCGACTTCATTTCATCCGCCCCCGGCGGCTCGGCAGCGCCGGCCACCACATGGGAAACCTGCGCCGTGTCCTTGCCCGCCTTGAAGTAGACCGAAATGCGCTCCGGGTCCTGGATGGTGGCGGCGCGAAGGGCGTACAGGCGCCACAAGGCGCCCGGGAGCGAACGTGCCGGGCTTTCGGCCCACATCTCGGCAATGGCGTCCAGTCCCTGCTCATCGGCGAGTTTCACCAGCCGCTTGGTGATTGTGGGGTCATCGCTGTCGCGTCCGCGGCGGACGAGCGCCTGCGCAGCGAGGTGGGCTGCCTCGGAGATGCGGGCCGGATCGGCGCCGCCGGCGAAGGGCTCAAAGTCGATCGGCGCGAAGGGCTTCGGCTTGTGGTGCCGGTGCGGTCCGGGGCTGCTGGATGCTGCTTGCTCGCTCATGCCACCACGCTACTCCTGTGCTGTGCGGGAATCGACCATGGGGCCGGCCACCGGCACGGGGCAGCTGGGACAGTGACGGCACGACGGCGGCGCACCGCCGTCGTGCGCAAATCCGGCTCCGGTCTGGGGTACAGTGTTAACGTCCAGAAATGGACTGGGCTGATCGGCTCCTGAGCCGCGGATTGATCCGCGATTCAAGGGCTGTTGGCTGGGGCCTTTAGCTCAGTTGGTAGAGCATCGGACTTTTAATCCGTGGGTCGTGGGTTCGATCCCCACAGGGCCCACCCCGTCGCAGGTCAGAGACAATTTGCCTCTGACCTGCTGTCGTTTAAAGCCGGCGACCCCACGGAGACGCAACGCTTTCATTTGATCATTCCGTGCATGCGGGCTTCCTTCCCGCCGTCTTGCTAGGATTCAAACAAGGACGCCGTCCCGTGCCCGGAGCGCCTGAAAGTCCCGGCGAGCAATGAAACCGACGGCTCCGATCAGCAGGATCTCCGTCGGCAAGGATGCCTGCTTGCTACAGGCCGCGAATGAGTGAAATCCGGGAGCCAGACCGAATTGCAGAGTTGGGGTTCATTTATGGTCCTTCAGGATCGCGCCAAGGCCACCCGTGAGGCGATAATTGCCGGAGCTGCAGCGGTCTTTGAGGAGCACGGCTACGGCAGCGCCAGTCTGACCCAGGTATCCGATGCGGCCCAGGTGACCAAGGGGGCGCTCTACTTTCACTTCCAGTCCAAGGAAGATCTGGCCCGAGCGGTCATCGAGGAGCAGCACCGGATCGTCGTGGCTGAGAGCGAAACTCTCCTCGCCGAGGACCGGCCCGCCCTGCCCGCCATGATTCTCCTGTGCCGCGTGTTCGGGCTCAAGCTGGTGCACGAACCTGTCGTCAGGGCAGGCATCCGTCTCACGCTGGAAGCAACAGCATTTGGCCAGCCGGTGCAAGCCCCGTACGAGGACTGGATAGCGGTCATGAAGCAGCTGACCGATCGGGCCAAGGGAGAGAAACAGGTACGATCCTCCGTCGACTCCGTGGCTCTTGCCAGATACATTGTTGCATCGTTCACCGGGGTTCAGATGGTCTCCGGCGTCCTGACCGGGCGCGCTGATGTCATGCAGCGGATTGAAGAGATGTGGTCCATCCTGCTTCCCGGGATCATGCATGAAGATTTTCACGAGGACCCGCAGACCCTGTCCAGACTGGTTGCCACCGAAATTCCCGTGCCGCGAGGGGCGAGGATGGATTCCTCGGCGTGATGCCTGCGACTGCCCGCAGCAGCCTTGCGGCGCCCTGCCGCGGAACCTCTAGTTCTGGCTGGCCATAGCTTGGACGGGGCGCTGTCCCCGTGGAGGTCGAAGGCCGGCGCCAGCGAGCCCCGGCGGAGGGCGACGAACCAGCACACCAGGATGGCGAGGGCGCAGAAGACTCCGGCGCTCGAGGCCATGATCCAGAGCCCGGGCGTCTGGATGTCCAGGTTCTCCGCGCCCAAGGCGGTGCCGATGGTCTTCGGCGAGAACAGGAACACGAGCACGGAGATGCCCAGAACCCCGCCCATCAGCCAGCGCGTGACCGGGTAGCGCCCCGGCGTCTCGCGCAGGGTCCAGGCGAAGGCCGGCAGGACGGCCGCGACCCACACCCAGTGGTGGGACCACGAGACCGGGCTGATCAGCAGCATGGTGAGCGCCGTCGTCGAGATGGCAACCACCCGGGCACCCTGGTCGCTGGCGGTCTTGATGATCACGGCGGCCAGCACCACCACCACCAGCAGGCTCAGCGCCAGCCACGGCACGGTGACGGCTGCCGCGGGGACGCCGAAGTGCAGCAGGGCACCCTTGAGGGACAGGTTGTCCACGTAGCCCGCGCCGCCGATCCTTGAGGTGTCCGGCAGGATTTCCAGCCAGAACTGCAGGGATTCGGCGGGGCGCAGCAGAAACCCGGCCAGCACGGTGGACGTGAATCCCGCTGCCATGTTCAGCAGTCCGCGCCAGTCCTTGCGCATCAGGAAGTAGAGCCCGAAGACCAGGGGTGTGAGCTTGATGCCCGCCGCGACGCCGACCAGGAAGCCGCCGCCGGGGAAGCCCCGGGTCCAGCGCGGGTTGCGGGCCAGCAGGTCCGCGGCCATCAGGCCCATCAGCAGGATGTTGATCTGGCCGAACGCCAGGGTCTCGCGCCACGGGCCGAGGTTCAACACGGCCAGGACCATCAGGGCCGCAGCCAGACGGTTGCCGGTGGAATGGAATGTTCTACGCCAGTCCGCCTTGGCACTCCAGTAGCGGACGCCGCGCACCGCAACCCAGAGCGCAACCAGGACGCCGGCGGTGTTGAAGAGGTTCAGGGCGAGCTTTTCCGGAAGCTGGGCCAGCAGCCCGAAGAACAATGCGGCGAACGGCGGGTAGGTAAAAGGCAATCCTGGACCGCCGGCCCAGGCAACGGAGGGTCCGTAGAGGCCTGACGCCGCCGGGCCAGCCTCATTGAGGATCTTGCCGCCGTGCCAATAGACGCTGAAGTCGATCCCCTGCTTTGACCAGACGCCGAGCCAGATAACCACCAGGGCCACCAAGCCGGCAAGGGCCAAGGGCGCAGTCAGCCGGTTGGCGAGCGGAGGCAGGGCCGGGAGGCCCCACGACCGGCGCCCCGTCCAGCTCCAGGTCCTGCCGGGCCGGCCGGGCCGGTCCGGGCTGGAGTCCGGCACGGCCTCAAGAGAGGGCACGGCAGACGGTGCGTTCGTTTCTTCGGCGTCGAGCAGTGCCATTCGTGTATCCCCCAATTTTGACTGCCGATCCGGCACGTCCTCGAAGCCCCCGGCCTATCGGTCGCTACTAAACCGGACAACCGTCTTGTTTCATCCTACCGAAGCCAGATCAAGACGCCGTATCCGGCGGCGCGCCGTCATGATTGTTCTTGTCCATCCTTTTCCTGAGGCGGCCGGCCAGGCGGCGCTGGGATGCGGCTGTTTCCAGCCCGAACCCACCCCGGGCCCACAGATGCGCAAGTTAGCGGCGTAAGCCTGAGTGGTGCGGCTGAGTGCCCTGTGATGCCGCCCAACTGGCGGCCGCCGCGTCTCCTAGAAGCGGATAGCGTCGATCACCTTGACGCGGACAGCCACGAACGCCGGTATCGCTCCGGCTATCGCACCGACGAGGACGGCTGCCCCCAGGCCCAGCATGGCAGCCTCGATCGGAAACGCCGGGTATTCACTCAGGCCGGGAGCGATTTTGGACTCGATCCATGGGTTCTTGACCACGGCAACGGCCAGCATCACTCCGGCCATCCCGGCCACCGCCGTTGCCACGACAGACTCCATCATGACGCCAAGGAAGATCCGTCGGGAGGTGGCCCCAAAACTTCGTCTTATGCCGATCTCGCGCACCCGGTACCGCACGGTGACCATTGAGATGTTCAGCATGCCGACAGCTCCCAGGAGCAGAACGAGCCCGGCGATGCCGCCCACAGCCAACTGCACTGTCGCGAATGGGTCTCCCTGGCTGGCGTAGTCCATCCGCTCGACCTGGGCCTGCATACCCGGGAACTGCCGTTGAAGGTCTGACGTGATGGCCGCCTTGAGCGCATTTGCCTGGCCGTCCTGGACCCAGAGTTTGAACTGCCCGAATCCTCCCCCGGAGCCGGCGGAGACCCCGGCCCGGTCCGCGGCGCCCGTCAGCATAAAGGCAGTCGGCGGTGACTCCGGGTACGGATCCGGAACCACGCCGATCATGACCGCCGTGGTCTCCTGGGCGGCGAGCACTTTCACCTTCGGGTTTGTGGTCAGGTTTGGCCGTCCAGCGGCATTGTAGAACGCCTCGGAAACGACCAGCGCTGGGGCAAGACGTTCCTCGTCTTGAGCCGCGAACCAGCTTCCTTGCCTGACGTCCAGCCGGTGAATGACGCCGTAGCCGGGATCCACGACCTGGAGCTGAACTTGCTGCACGCCGCGAGGAAACTGGAACGGCTGCTGCGCCTGGGCCAAATGTGTGTAATGCGTTATCCCGTAGCGCTGGATGATGCCCCGGTAGGCTTGCTCGAGTTTCTGCGGATCCGGCTGACTGGGGCCGAAGACGCCGATGCCAAGCGTCGCCGACCGGCCGCCGTTGCGTTCGGAGCTCGCTGTGAACCCCTCACGCGCCAGATTTCCCACACCGACCACGGAGGTCAGGGCTGCAACCGAAAGAGCCACTCCCAGCAGTGCCAGAAGTATGCGTGTCTTGTTGATCCACAGTTCCTGCCACGCCTCCACCAGGGCCGAGGCCACCCCGGTCATGCTGGCATCACCGCCGGGACCTCGGCCGGGGTCAGAACGCCCGATTCCAGGCGGTAGCAGGCTCGCGCCAGGGCCGCGACATTGACGTCGTGGGTGATGGTGATGAGGGCGGCTCCAGATTCCGTCGCCACGGTGTCGAGCAGGGCCATGACCGCCTGTCCCGTGTCCACGTCAAGCGCCCCTGTGGGTTCGTCCGCCAGGATCAGCCGCGGCCGGCGGACGAGGGCCCGGGCGATCGCCACTCTCTGCTGTTCACCGCCGGAGAGCATATTGGGGTGGGTCTGCGCACGCGCGGCGAGACCCACCCGGTCCAACATATCCATGGCGATTTCCCGGCGGCGCCAGAATGTGGCCCCGCGGGCGTACAGGAGGGGCGTGATCACGTTGTCCAGTGCGCTGCGGCCCGGCAGAAGATTGAACTGCTGGAACACGAAGCCTACCGACGAGCCCCGCAGCTTGGCCCTTGCGTTGCCCCCGAGCTGCTGCACAGGAGTTCCCAGGAAGCAGAGTTCGCCGCTGGTGGGCAGGTCCAGTAGTCCGAGCAGGTTCAGCAAAGTTGACTTGCCACACCCGGATCGCCCGATCACTGCGGTGTGGTCGCCGCTGAAGACGGCGAGATCCACGCCCCGGAGAATGTGCAGCTCCTGATCATCGGGCAGCCGGACGGTCCGTGTCACGCCCTTGAGGGTCACCAGTTCCTCCACAGTCAACCTCCGGCCGGGAAAGAGCCGGGCCCGGCGAAGCCCGGGCCCGGCTGCACCTGCGCCGGTGCGCCGGGAATGAACTCGAGGACAGATTCCCCTTCGGCCAGGCCGGAGACGATCTCCACCACCGAGCCGTCGTTGAGGCCCAGCTGAACCTTGCGCTGTTGAGGCTGCCCGGCACCGTTTCCTGCGGGCTGTCCTGGAGCGGCGCCCGGGGCTGCGTCCGGGGCTGCGCCTGCGGTAGCAAGCCAGACCGATCCTTCCTTCACGCTCCCCTCCACAGAAGTAAGCGGCACGGTGATGACGTCGTTTGCCTGGCCGGCTGTCACTGTCATCGTCGCGCCCAGTCCCGCGAACACCTCCACCCCGGCAGGGACGGCGCAGCTGATGGTTCCGGTGGGTGTGCCACCCTGTTCGGGGGCCCCGCCTCCGCCGGGGATGGCTGCGGCGTAGGGGACGGACCGGGCCGCGCCTCCGGAAATTCCGCCCGAGCCGTTCCCGCCGGCGCTCCCTGCGCTGCCGCTGTCCGCGCTCTTCAACACCACGGAGGAACACTCGAAAGGAGCGGGGCCTCCCACGACGGATATCCGTGCGGAACCGGGCTTGGCCAGCAGCCGGTACTGTTGTGCGGCGTCGACTGATCCGCCGACGGTGAAGGTCCCTGGATTGACGGTCCCGGTAGATTCGCCCACGCCCACCTGCTGGTCAATGAGGACCGTAAGGGTCTCCAGTTCACCGGACGAGGGAGCGAACACATCCGTGTACGTATAAGTGGGACGGGCAATCGTCCGGGCAGGCCGGGCAGTAGTCCCGCCCGGTTGGGCCGACGCAGACGTGCTAGTGACGGCCTCCGCCGTCGGCTCAGCGGGAACTTCAGTACGGACCTGGTATAGCCGTTCCCCCGAGTTCACCTTGGTCCCAGGGGATAGAAAAATGTGGGCCACCACCCCGGCGGCTGTGTTGCGGACACCGACCGGTGCGTCGCTTTGGATGGTTGCCTTGATCTGAACCGTATTGGTGACGGTAGCCCGGGTGGCCTGGACCACCGGAATTGTGACTTCGGCCTGGGGCCCGACCACCGCGGGGCCTGGCTTCATCCCGTCGACGAAAGCGATCTTGACCAGTGCCACGGCTATAACGGCGAACACTGCCAGCCATGCCACCGGCATGACGACGCGCCTGAAAACCCTCATCTCTGCCCCATTCGGTAACTCCCCACAGAACCGCTCTGCGAGAGATGTGCTCACAGCCTATAGGCACTCGCCGCCGGGGCGTGGATATTCAGCAAGCCGCCGCGGACGCAGTCGGTGTTGTCAGCCAATCAGTTCGAGCTAGGCGGCATTGGCCGGCCCGTTGCGGCGGCCGTCCGCTTGCTGCCTGCGGTGTTATGTCCGTTCCCGGCGGGCCGGCCGTCCCGTCAATTGCCGTCGGCACTTCGAGCTGTCCCTCGCGCAGCGCTTGGTGGGATTCGCGGCACGCTCAGCCCCGGCCTGGTGGGGTCGAAAGTCCCATACACTCCGATCGGAGCATGACCTACACTTCCGGGCAAGGGACTCTGGGGTTTCTGGCTCTACTCATCCGGCGAGTGCATTGAGCGCCCCGACCAGAGAGTGAACATCATGGACCCTCCAACCATCCCATCCCGTCTCCTGCCTGGGTCCAGGCCATGAAGGCGACCAGGAGGACGCGCTGCACCAGGCCTTTCCACTCGGACAGTCCGCTCCCGGGCTGCTGGCTCATCTTGAGCAGGACGACAGCGAGGCTGAGGAAAGCACCGGTGGCCAGTGTCCACCCCGCCAGCGGGCGCCAGGCCGGTTCGCTGCGGAAGCGCCGGTAGAAGACGAAGCAACTGAGGGGCGCCGGGACGGTCAGGCCGCCAGACCAGCCATCCCCGTGGTGGTGCAAGCATTCCCGGGCGCCAGGACGCTGAGCCTGCAGTCGGCCTGGAACGGATCAATATGCGCGGGCAGGTGATGGGACTGCGAGCAGGCGCGCAGTTGTTCCATGGCGGCGGGCTCGACGCTGGCGCGGGTCATGTCGATTTCCACGGCGAGGCCTTCCATCAGCGCGTTGGCACGTTTGACGATGACGTAGAGGGCCTGAATGCTTTGCGCCGTCACGCGGCCCTGGGCCGCGATCTGGGCGTGGGCGCAATCGAGGTCCACGCGGACCAGGACGCTGAGCTTGTCTGTCATGGTACTCCTTACCCTTTGTGGACGGCCGCGACGCTGCGGCCGCCCACGCAAGCGTAGGCACGAACTGTGACGAACGCAACAGGGATATTGGGTATGACGTGCTCACATGCAGAGCGGCGAAGGCGATTGGCACCGTTCTTGGAGTCGCCATGAACGGGTTCCGCATTCGCTGTATCCGTGGAGGCCAATTTGCGTTCATAATGGCGAAATGAAGGCTGTGGAGACTCCTCGGGCCAGCCCGCGCTGACACGGCACTGAAGAGCTCCCCGGCGGCCGCCCCGGGCGTCGCCGACAAGCCGGATGGGCCCCGGAAAGCGCGGATGAAACGCGAAGACCAGGTTCGGGGGAGAGCACCGCCATCACTGCCAAGAAGGAGATATCAGCATGCTGAAGGAACTCGACATCATCGCGGTCCTGCCGGCGAAGGACATGGCCAGGGCGAGAGGATTTTATCGGGACGTGCTTGGGCTCGAGCCCGCGGACGCCATGGACGAGGAGAATCTGCTCTACCGCTGCGGGAACGGAACAGCCTTCCTGCTCTACAAGACCGACAATGCGGGCACCGCAAAAAATACCCAGATGGGCTGGGGGACCGACAACATCGAGGGGGAGATCGAGGAACTGCGGGGCCGCGGCGTCGTCTTCGAGGAGTACGACATTCCGGGCCTGAAGACTGAGAACGGCATCGCGACGACCCCGGTGGGGAAGGCCGCCTGGTTCACCGATACCGAAGGCAACATTCTCAACCTCTTCCAGCGCCAGTAACCGCACCGTTGAGGTCTGGGTCAACCGGGCCTCGTTGGTGGCCAAAGAGCCGGGCAACACTTACCTGCGCAAGGAGAAGCTGTGACCACTCCGCCGTCCGTCATTGTGTTCGATGTTAATGAAACTCTCTCCGACATGTCCCCCCTCGGGGCACGGTTCTCCGACGTCGGTGCCCCTGCACCGCTGGCCACGCTGTGGTTCGCCACTCTGCTGAGGGACGGGTTCGCCCTTACCGCGGCCGGGGACAACGGCCGGTTCGCCGAGATCGGGGCCGAGGTTCTGCGCGGAGTCCTCGGCCGGCTGGCTCTGGACGGGGGCCTGGATCAGGCGGTAGAACACGTCATGGCCGGCATGGCAGAACTGGGGCTGCATCCTGACGTACCCGAGGGCGTCCGGGCACTTAAAAGCGCCGGGTACCGGCTGGTGACCCTGACGAACGGGTCCACTTCGGTTGCTGAAGCGCTGTTCACTCCGGCCGGGATCCTTGGCGAGTTCGACCTCCTGCTCTCCGTCGAAGACGCTTCGGGCTGGAAGCCGGCCCGGGCAGCCTACGAGTACGCAGCCGCCGCCTGCGAGGTGGCGCCGGAGCAGATGATGCTGGTCGCCGTCCACCCCTGGGACATTCACGGCGCCGCCCGTGCGGGGCTGGCCACCGCGTGGATCAACCGGTCCGGGAGTGCCTACCCGGGCTACTTCGCTGGGCCGGACCACACCGCGGAATCGATCGGCGACCTTGCCGTGGTTCTGGCGCGGGCAGCCATGCCGTAGTCCACGCCATGCGCCAAAGTTAGTATGGTGCTGATCGTGCCAGCTCACGGTGTGAGTGGGCCTTGAAGGACGCGGAGTGCAAGGGCAGCATCACCTTCGATGATTGCGGTATCTGCGAGATTGGAGCGGCCCCAGAGACCGAGGTACATTCCGTGTACGTGGGCGGTAACCGATGCCGCGGCGGCACCCTGGCCGAGAGCCCAGCTGGTGCCCCCGGGTACGTGGAAGGTCACGGCCTCTTCTGGGTGCGGCATCCGTTCGAGCCGCAGCTGACGTGGGGCGAACATTGCCAGGACCTCATCAATACCGTCGAGCATGAAGTCCTCTCCGAGGGCTGGGCCTTCCAGATCTGACGCTTGGCAGGCGTCGACGAGGTGGATGGCGTGTTCGTGTGCCTGGCGCCGGAGCCAGAACCCGGCCGTGCGCGGGGGCGGGCCAAAGTTCCAGCACTGAGCCTCCGGGTCAAGCGCCGACATGGTCCCGAGGAACGCGTCAGCGCCTTCAAGGAACCATGCCGCGGCGCCCTCGGCCGGCGGGGCCGGTTCCTCGACGAACGTCCCCTCACGTACCACTGCGGCCGCCCACCGTTCGATCGAACCGAGGTGGCCGAAAAGCTCAACGAGTGTCCAGCCCGGACAGGCCGGAACAGATCGGGCCAGCACTTCGTCCGGCTGGCGTGCCAGCGCCCTCAGACGCTCGAGGCTGCTGGTCAGCTCAGCAAGGTAGCAATCGGGCCACATGAGTTGAGCATAACTGGCCACCGGGGAAGCTATCCGGGATCTACGGACGGGCCGCGGCAGGCACCGTCGACAGGGCTGCACGAAGCTACCCGCGGCGGAGGACCCGGCGCGGGTAGCTACGGGTGTGGCCAGTGGCGGTCAGTTGGCCTTGGCTGGGCGGGTTCGGGCCAGGGCCGTCACGCCGGCGGCGAGGCCGATCAGTCCCGCGGCCAGTCCGAACCAGCCGGCGGTGGAGCCAGCATCACCGGATGCTGTCGTTGCCGCGGCCGGGGCAGCAGACGGAGCCGGGGACGCGGAGGTCGCAGTGGTGGCGGGGGCCGCGGCTGCGGCCGAAGCGGCTGAGGAGGGGGCGTCCTTGGCTGTGGTCACGAACGACGGGGCCGGATGTTCGGGTTCGGCCTGGCCTTCGACGGTCTTCTCGTCCCACTTCACCACAGTGCCGTCGGTGTAGGTCTGAGCCGTGGGAAGTGTCACCGTGGTCCCGGCATCGGGGAGGACGCCGACGGAGAGCGAGAACGCCTGGTATTCGTTCTGTCCGATCTGGTGAGCGGCGTCGGCGGTCCACACCACGGAGCTTACGGCTTTGGTGATAGTGGCCCCGGCGACTGTGACCGGCTGGGGAAGGTCGCTGGTGGTGACCTCGGCCTTCCAACCCTCGACGGGTTTTACGGACACCGACGTGAATGGGGTGTCGGTGGGCACTGTGACTTCGAGTTTGCTGGTCTTGGCCGTTGCGGATTCGTTGGGGACGTTGAAGGTCAGGTGCGTGTAGCCGCCCGCGGCCGGGTCATCCGGGTCGACGTGGACGTGGGCCGAGGCTGCAGCGCCGCCGGCGGCGAGCAGGCCGGCGGTCATCGTGGCGGCTGCGGCGGTCTTGAGGGTACGGCGAAGGGAGGTCTTCATGGCAATCGTGCCTTTCACAAAAGAAAAATCGGAGCAGGAACCGGCCGGAACAGCATCCGTCCGGTGAAAGCGGCGGGTGGCCGCCTGCGGTCCCTGTCCGTGTGTGAAAAGGGTTCGTCTCAGGCGGCAGGCACAAGAGCGGGCGGGCCCCGCCGGGTCGGCAGCCGCCAGCCGGCCCGGTCCATAGGGCGGCTTGGGGTGGCTGCGCAGGGTCCGGGGACGCGCACGGGCACGGTGGTGAGAGGTTCGGGCTGCTGCACCAAGGGGCGCAGCCACTCGGAGAGCGCGGAAAGGGCCAGTTCCCCGCGGGCCAGCAGCACGGCGGTGCCCAGCGTCGCCACCGCGTGGGCGGCGAACATGGCCCCGTCCATGCCCGCCGCAGTAGCCGGCATGGCTTGGCTGAACAGCTCGGGGGCCAGACCCGCAGCCGTATTCCCGGCATGGCTGTGTGTCCCTGCCTCCGGAAACGTCGCGGGCGCAGCGGCGGACAGGGCGCCGAAGGACCAGTGAAGCCAGGCCTGCCCCGCCCCGAGCAGCCCGGTCAGGACGAGAAAGGACAGCCGGAAGCGTGTCAGGACCGCGACCGGGATCATCGCCACGGCACACAATGCCGTCAAGATCGCCGGCTCGGGCAGCCGACCGGCGCCGGCCAGGTGTCCGCCGGCGGCCAGCCCCAGAATGATGGATCCGATCAGCCCGGTGCGGAACAGCCGGAAGGAGGCTCGCGTCATCGTGGGCGGTCCCCTCCGGGTTCCAGGGGCAGGCTGGGATTCATTTGGAATTCTACGGGCCGGCCGGCCTCGGTGCGCACGAGGGGAGTTCATGACACCGGGCCGTCCGCGTCGTGTCCGGACAGGCGGCGGCGGACGTGAAATGCTGTCCCGGCCAGTCCCGCCGCCATTACGGCACCGCCGCGCTCTCGCCGTCTGTGTCGTAGGCGGAACCGGGACGGATTTGCGACGGCAATCATTACGAATTACCGACGTGTTCCTGCCGGGGCCGTTGGGCTCTCGCAGCTTGGACGGAGGCGACATAAGGTGGGTACATGGCGCAAACCAGAGGTAGTCTGCGGCACCTTGACGGGGATCTGCGCGACCGTCGGGTCCTCGTGGTCGAGGATGATCCGACGGTCAGGGAGGTCGCGTGCGACTACCTTCGCTCGGCCGGCCTGATAGTTGACCAGGCCATCGACGGAATCAGCGCCTTGACTGCTGCGGAGCGCACGCGGCCGGACCTGATTGTGCTGGACCGGATGCTTCCCGGTATCAACGGGGCGGAAGTCTGCAGAAGGATCCGGGCCCGTGCTTCGACACCGATCCTCATGCTCACCGCTCTCGGCTCCACCGAGGAGCGCATCGAGGGACTCGAAGCGGGCGCCGACGACTACCTGACCAAGCCTTTTTCGCCGCGGGAACTCGTCCTTCGTGTGCAGTCAATCCTGCGGCGCAGCGTCACTGACATCACCCCCGAAGCCCCCTTCGTCCTGGATGGCTTCAGGGTGGATGCGTCCAACCGCAGGATTTTCCAGGACGGCCGCTTGCTGGTCCTGGCGGTCCGCGAATTCGATTTGCTTGCCTTCCTGCTGAAACATCCTGATCAGGTCTTCAGCCGGGCGCAGCTGCTGAAAGAGGTGTGGCGTTGGGATTTCGGGGACCTGTCGACTGTCACGGTCCATGTCCGCCGGGTCCGCGAGAAGATCGAAGTCGACCCGACGAAACCGCGGTTCCTGACCACCGAGTGGGGCGTCGGGTACCGGCTGAGCGTCCCGGGGACCGGTGAGTCATGATCGGGCTGGCCGACTTCGGCATCATCCTCCTCACCGCGGTGGCGGCAGCGGCCGCCGTCGCGGTCCTCGCGGGGGTTGCGCTGCGGCTCGCGCGGCACAAATCGATGCTGTTTCGGCTCCTGATTGTCGTAGGGGCCACGGTTGCATCGATGGCGGCGGCGACCATCGCGATCGCTGCCGAGATGTATATCTCGGATCACGATCTCCTCGTGTTGTTCTGGATGATGGGGGTCACGGCAGCTATTAGCCTGGCCGGCGCCGCGGTGATCGGCGTCGGCATCACCCGTACGAGCGACCGGCTGCGTTCCACGGCCAGGGCAGTCGGGGACGGCCAGATCGTTGTGCCCGAGGATCACGACGGGCTGGAGTTCGCCGCCCTGGCCCGCGAACTGGCCGATACTTCGCAGCGGCTCGCCCGGTCCCGGGAGGAGGTGGCCACCCTTGATGAATCACGACGCCGCCTGGTTGCGTGGATCTCGCACGATCTGCGCACCCCGCTGGCCGCGCTGCGGGCGATGGCCGAGTCCCTTGAGGATGGCGTCGCCGAAGACCCTGCCCGCTACTACCGGCAGATCCGTCTCCAGACGGAAACCTTGGGCAGTATGGTCGAGGACCTGTTTGTACTGTCCAAGATCCAGACGGGAACGCTGTCCCTGCATATGGGGCCTGTGTCGCTGTTTGATCTGGTCAGCGATGCTGTGGCAGACCTGCACCCGGTCGCCGCATCACGATCGATCACGCTCAAGGAGTCGCGGACCGGAAACCTGACCCTTTTCGGCGACGCGCGGGAGCTCTCCCGGGTCATCGACAACCTTCTGATGAACGCCATCCAGCACTCCCCGGCGAACAGCGAGATCCTCATCTCGGCCCGCGAGACCGGGGACGAACACGTGGCGCTGAGCGTTGTGGACGCCGGCGGTGGAATCCCGGAAGAAGACCTCGGCAAGATCTTCGACGCCGGCTGGCGCGGCACGCCCTCCCGGACACCCTCGACTGCCGCAGGGATGTCTGCAGGGGCCGGCCTCGGGCTTGCCATCGTGGCGGGCATCGTTGAAGCCCACGCCGGTGGGGTGTCGGTCCGCAATGTTCCCGGCGGATGCCGGTTCGATGTCACCCTCCCGCGGTTCGGAGCCCGCACGGCTTAAGGGCCCGGCGTCGCGGAGCGCCGCGGGACGGTCGTTGCGGGGGCCCCATCGCAGCCGGCGTCCGGGATCCCCGGCGGCGGGTCTTCGGCCCTGCCTGTCCCGGTCAGCGGCTCGCGCCTCGCTGGGGAGCGGTGGCAAATTCGCGCATGCCTTCGGCAAAGCCGACGGCCGGGGACCAGCCCAGTTCGGCTTTGATCCGCTCGGAGGAGGCGGTGATGTGCCGCACGTCTCCGAGGCGGTACTCGCCGGTCACAACCGGCATCGGACCGGAACCGAACTCACTCAGCACCCGGGCTACGTCGCCGATGGTGTGCACTTCGTCGGCCCCGACGTTATAGGCGCGGAAGCCCGGGCCGCCGCCGGACAGCGCCTCCGCTGCGGCGGTATTTGCCGCGGCGACATCCCGGACATGGATGAAGCTGCGCCGCTGCGCGCCGTCTTCGAACACGCGTGGCGCTTCGCCGCGGGCCAGAGCCGAACGGAACAGCGAAGCGACGCCGGCGTAGGGAGTATCCCTGGGCATCCTGGGGCCGTAGACATTGTGGTAGCGCAGCGCGACCGCTGAGCCGCCGGTACTCCTGGCCCACGAAGCGGCAAGATGCTCCTGGCTGAGTTTTGATGCGGCGTACACGTTCCGAGGATCCAGCGGGGCGTCCTCGGTGACCATCGCCGGGATCAGGACTGCGCCCGTTTCCGGGTTGCGGGGATCGAAGATCCCTGCGCGCAGGTCAGCCTCGTCACGGGGACCCGGCCTGCAAGGCAGCCCGGTCTCGGAGTCCGTGTAGGCACCTTCGCCGTATACCACCATCGAGGAAGCCAGGACCAGCCGCGGGATGGCACGGCGTTCCATGGCAGCCAGCAGGACAGCGGTCGCGAAGTCGTTATTTCGGATGTAGTCGGGCGCGTCCGCGAAGCTGACGCCGAGCCCCACCTTCGCGCTTTGGTGGCAGACAGTGTCCATTCCCTCCAGCGCGCGGTCCACCGCGTCCGGGTCTGTGACATCTCCGGTCAGCAACTCCACCCTCGGATCAAACTCCGGCGGGCCGGCGTGGAGGGCAGGGTCCAGCGAATCCAGCACCCGGACTGACCATCCTTTGGCGAGCGCGGCGTCGACGATATGGGAACCGATGAACCCGGCACCGCCGGTGACGAGGAGCCTCACCGGGCGGACACTCCCTCGCCCGCAACCGGAAGAGCCATGATCCGGTCCACGGCTGT
Organism: Arthrobacter sp. UYCu723; assembly: GCF_054059215.1. NCBI lineage: Bacteria > Bacillati > Actinomycetota > Actinomycetes > Micrococcales > Micrococcaceae > Arthrobacter > Arthrobacter sp. UYCu723. The sequence goes on along the minus strand of NZ_JBSSBW010000001.1, from coordinate 1,418,571 downwards.
CTGATCCATCAGGGTGCGGGGGGCATAGTCATCGCCAATCGCGGCGATCGTCGCTTCGAGCACGGCCAGGACGCTGCGCTGGGCATTCTTCAGGCGCGCAAAAACGGCTTCGGCGGTCACCGGATCCGAACCGTCATGCCCGGTATCGGAATCGGTGATGAACGCCAGGTTGGCAAAGCCCATGTTCAGCTCGGCGGCCAGGACGGGTTCCGGGTACTGGGTCATGCTGATGATGTCAGCGCCGCCGGTGACGTACCAGGCCGACTCGGCCTTTGTGGAAAAGCGTGGCCCGTTGACAACCACCACGGTTCCCTGCGGAACGTAGCGGACATCCTGCGCCGCCAGCGCGGCACCGAGAAGTGAACGCAGTGCCGGGCAAAACGGCTCCGAGGCCGGCAGGTGCTGGACGCCGGCCGGGGTGACGCCGTCGGCCACGGTGCCGTCGAAGAAGGTATCGGTGCGTCCCCAGGTCCGGTCGATCAGTTGGTCCGTGACAACAAACGTCTCCGGCCCGAAGCCTTCGTGCAGTCCGCCCACCGCCGAGGAGGAAATCACCGCCTCGACGCCCAGGCTCTTGAGCGCCCAGAGGTTCGCCCGGTAGTTGATCTTCTGGGGCGGCAGCGAATGTTCCCCGCCGTGGCGGGGTAGGAATGCCACCGTCCGTCCGGCGACGTCGGCCAGCGTCACGGGGCCCGACGGCGGTCCGTAGGGAGTGCCGACGTCGACGGTCGCCCGGATTCTTGCGCCGGGGAGCCGGTATGTCCCGGAGCCTCCGATGATTCCGACGCGCGCCTGTGCCGTGCGGCTTGCTGATTGTTCCATAGGGCCATCCTGCCAGCCGTGCGGGAGCTCCGATGACGGGGCCGGTCCGGTCACCGCTGATCCGGGCTGCGGCTCAAGGCCTCGGTCCGGAGCGCCGACGCGGCGGCCAGGCGCAGCCCAGCTCGGCGCCGCAGCCAGGCTCCGGCGCCAAGTGCGGCGCCCGCGGCGAGGAGAACGCCCTGGTTGATCGGCTCGCTGTAAGGCTCGACCTTGGGCACCATGTAAATGACGTCCAGGGCAAGGATCACCGCGGTGTACTCCCACCTCCGGCTGAGCACGATGAACGGCAACAACATCAGCGCGTACCAGGGATAGTTGGGGCTGACAATCAGCAGGGTCAGCCCGATCATGACGGTCTGCTGGTCCCAGACGTTGTCGGCGCGTGTCCGCCGCATTACTCCCAGCGCCACGACGGCTAGGGCGGCCGCGCTGAGAAGCGGCGGCCACGTGCCGGTGGAAACGATCTGCGCGAGGCCGAACCGGATGCCGCCGCTCTGGCTGTACCCCTCTTCCCTGAGGTATCCGGGCAGGAACCCGAGAACCCCGGCCCCGGCGACCGCCAGGTACGGCACGTAGAGGAGCACGAACGTGCCCGCCGCCGCGGCGATGAACCTGACCGGGCGCCGGAAAAGCAGTGCGGGCGCGGCGATGACCGGGATGAGTTTGGTCGCCACCGCCGCCCCGAACGCCGCTCCCGAACGGAGCGGCCTCTCGCCGGCCAGCAGCATGCCGGCGGCCAGAATCAGCGCTCCGCTGAGCACGTCGACATGGGCGTTGTTCACCGCCTCAAGAAGCACGAACGGGCTCCACCCCCACACAGCGGCCAGCTCGCGGGGCAGCCCGCGTCTGGCCAGCACACGGAGCAGCATCAGGGTGACGGCCACACTGATGAGCAGCCCGCCGAGCTGGAAGGGGATGTAGCCGACGGTGTCCGGCACGGTGGCACGCACGCCGAGGAAGTAGAGCTCGGCCGCGGGCGGATAGATGGTGGGCACATGCGGCCGGTTGATCGCCGTGCACAACGGATCCCCGGAGGGAAAACCGGATGCGGCAACGGATTCCGTCCCGAACAGGTCCTGGGGACAGACAGGTTTGCCAGCGGGGCCGGAGGCGCCCGGCGCGAACAGCCAGCCGGGCCGGAGGCCGCTGAGGGTCTCGTCGATGGGCACATAGGAATAGGGCGAGATGCCTGCTTTTTGAATGATGCCGTCCCACGCATACCGGGCTGAATCGTTGCTGGTCCGGGGCGGGGCGCTCACGGCAACCACGCCCAGCAGGACAGTGCCCGCGACGATGACGGCTCCCACCCGGCGCCGCGGCACGTGCCGCAGGAGCAGGACGGCAGCGATGAGGACCAGCCAGGATAGGCAGGTGCCGACGACGGGCGCCGGCTGGAACGGGTTGCCGGGGAGCACCATCCACCTCAACAAGGCCGCACCCGCAAGGAACACGAAGGGAAGGACCACAAAGAGCCTGATCCCGTTTGTGCGGATTGATTCTGATGTACTGGCAGCCACCCTACCGATCCTGCCTCATTTCGGGCGCTGCCTTTGCGCTCTGCCGAAGGTTTCAGCGAATCGTAAGGTCTGGCGGCAGTTCGGCGGCCGGAATGGTGGTGTGATCTACGTATGGAGAAGCTCACCAACGCCTTGGCCGCCAGATTTGCGTCGCCGACGCGCAGTACGCGGCTGACGGTTGTTCTGGGGCGGTGGCTCGGCCTGAGCTTCACCATCTGTTTCCTGACGGGTCTTTTGAGCCACGGGTTGCAGGAACCGCCGTCGTGGATGTTCTTCCCCACCCGGCCTGTCTGGATCTACCAGCTGACCCAGGGGCTCCATGTGACCGCCGGTATCGCTGCCATTCCGCTGCTTCTGGCAAAGCTGTGGTCCGTCTACCCCGAATTGCTGAAGTGGCCTCCGATCAAGTCCGTGGCGCACGGCCTGGAGCGGGCTTCCATCGCCTTGTTCATCTCCTCTTCGCTGGTGCAGCTGACCATCGGCCTGATCAACACCTACAAGTGGTACCCCTGGCCCTTCCCGTTCCGTGAAACGCACTTCTGGCTGGCCTGGGTCATCTGGGGGTCGCTGCTGCTGCACATTGCCGTCAAGCTTCCGGCGATCATGGAGCACTGGCGCGCCCGTCCGGGCCGCGGGTCCGCGGGGGCTTCCGGCGCGTTGGTCCCCGTGCGTGAGACGAACGATGACGCGCCGCTGACCGACGACGGCGTGGCGCTGACCGACGACGGCGTGGCGGCGCCGGGCCGCTGGTCGCGGCGTGCTTTCCTGGCCGCCGTCGGGACCACCACGGGGGTGGTGGTGCTCACGACGGCCGGGCAGTCGTTCTCGTGGCTGGACCCGCTCAACTTTTTCGCGCCCCGGAACATGGGAACGGGCCCTCAGTCCGTTCCGGTGAACCGCACTGCCGCCGATGCGAAGGTCGCGGCCCTGGCCGGCGCTAAGGACTGGAAGCTGACCGTCAGCCACCAGGGGATCAGCCGTTCCTTCACCTGGGCGGAGCTCAAAGCCCTGCCGCAGTACGAGCACGAGCTGCCCATCGCTTGTGTCGAAGGCTGGAGCCAGACGGCCCGGTGGAGGGGCGTGCGGATCCGGGATCTGATCGGCGCTGTCGGCGCCCCGCCGTCGTCCTCGCTCCGTGTCACTAGCCTGGAACCTGAGGGCGCCTACCGGATCATGTCCATGCCCGCCATCTACGTGCAGGATGAGCTGACCTTGGTGGCCCTGGAAGTCAACGGGCAGACTCTCGATCTGGACCACGGGTATCCGGCCCGCATCATCGCCCCCGGACGCCCCGGCGTCCTGCAAACCAAATGGCTGCAGACTGTGGAGGTCCTGTGAAAACCGTGAAGAGCGCGAAGGTTTCAACCCCGGCCCGGGCGGGAAATTCCGTGAAGATCACGCGGTACGTCCTCGGAGTGGCGGGCGCAGGGTTGATCGGGTACGGGCTTTTGGGGTTGCCGACCAAGCTCGGGCCTCCGCAACTGATCGGGCTGCTGATCTGGCTGGCGGTGGCTGTCCTGCTCCACGACGGCGTCATGGTGCCGGTCTCCACCCTGGCCGGCGCGGGTCTCACCCGGGTGGGGTCCCGGCTGCGTCCGGCGTCGGCGGCGGTTCTCCGCGGCGCGCTTATGACGGGCGCCGTGGTAACGCTGATCGCGGGGGTGCTGCTCAAGGCGCAGTCCGTGGCCCGCAACACCAGCGCACTGGAGGGCGACTACGCCGCCAATCTGCTCTGGTTCTGGGCGATCCTGGTTACCCTGGCCGCAACCCTCATCTACGGGCTTGAACGTGCCTATAGGTCTGAACGTGGCGGCTCCGGCCGCGGCGAGAGACGGTAGAACACGCGGCCTTGACGGTGCTGGATGGCGGAGACCGTCCATCCAGCGGACTGCGCCCGGGATTCCAGACCTGCCCCGCCGGTCCGCGCCCAGCTGAAAGGCTCGCTCCGGTTGCCCAGTTCGTCTTCCAGCACCGCCGGGTAGGCGGTATCCAGGTCCTCGTCGGCCTCCACTTCCACCAGGAGCGTCCCGGAGGGTGCAATGAGCTGCCGGCAGCGGCGAAGCAGGGAGGTGATACTTCCCCCGATGCCGATGTTGCCATCGAGCAGGAGAACAGTCTGCCAGTGCCCGGATTGGGGTACCGCGGCGAATACCGACTGCTCCAGGGCGCGGTCACCGCGGCCGCGTGCCCAGCGGACCGCTTCGGCGCTCGTGTCTATGCCCACCGCCTGCAGCCCAAGTGACCGGGCCGCCGCCAGCAGCCTGCCGGGTCCGCAGCCGACGTCGAGGATCGGCCCTTGAAGACTGTGCAGGAGTGACCTTTCCATCAGGCTGGCATCCTCGCACCAGCTGCTGACATCGAATTCCACAGGTTCCGCGTGATGGTACTGGCTCTCCGGGCGCAGCGTCAGCGTTCCGGCACCATTCTGCAGGGCGCGGGCGTACGGCTCGCGCCGGCCCTGGCCAAAGAGCGCCACGGGTGCAACCCCGGCGGCGGTCACCGCAGGACTCCGGCGCGTAGGGGTTCGCCCTGTGCCAGATCCGAGGCCTCATCCACTGCGAAGGCGAAGTCTGTGCCCGGAATTTCAGCAGCGATCTGCAGGGCGTCGCTGAAGTGGTCCATGTCCCGAAGCTCGGGGAGCATTCCGACGGAGAGTCCGGCCGCGGCAAGCCGGGCGAGCTGCTCGGCTCCGGTGGTGTCAGTGGACATCGGCACTCCCCGGAGCAGCGCTCCGTCGGGCCGGAGCAGCGCAAGGGCCCAAAAGCCGCCGTCCGTTGCCGGCCCCAGCCAGGCTTCGTGCCGGGGTGCGTCCGAGGACCAGTCGCGCAGCAGTGGAGCGACGTGCTCCGTTGAGAGCTGCGGGGTGTCCATGCCGACAATGAGCAGCGGCCCCGTGGCTGCATCGCAGATGGCGGCCAGACGCTCGTCGAGGCCGCCGGCTGCCTGCGGCAGCACCGTGAATTGCGCCGCGTCAAGCGCGTTCGGGGTTCCGTCCATGACCAGAACCCTGTGGTGTGCCCGGAGAAGCCGAAGCGTGTTCAATGTGCGGCTGAGACTCAGCTGCGCCAGCGCGGCCGCGGCTTCGGGTGTCAGCGGAGGGCTGAGTCGGGTCTTGACCTTACCCGGCACGCACTCCTTGGCGATGACCGCAACTGTCAGATCCATGCTGTCCCTCATATGGTTTCTTCGTCGCGGGCGGCGGTCCGGATGGGTCCGGAAGCCGAAGCGGTGGCGGCAGCCTTGAGCTGGGCGGACATATCCTTGACCGCGGTCAATGTTCCGCGGACGGTGCCGGTCACCTTCGACTTCCCGGTGCGCGGGGCATAGGGCACGGGGACCTCCCGGATCCGCCAGTGCCGCAGGCTTGCCTTGAGGAACATCTCCAAGGGGTAGCCGCTGCGGCGGTCCTCCAGTCCCAGAGACAACAGACCCTCCCGGCGTGCGGCCCGCATCGGGCCGAGATCCGTGACCCGTTCCCCGGTCAGGCGCCGGAGCCGCCACGCCAGGACAACGTTGGCGATGCGGGCATGGAGGGGCCATGACCCGCGCTGGGGCTGCCGGCTGCCCAGCACCAGGTCCGCGCTTCCGTCCATGACGGGCGCGAGAAGCGTCGGCAGCTGCGCCGGATCGAGTGAGCCGTCGCAGTCGCAAAAAGCGACGAACTCTGCCGTTGAGGCGAGCAGGCCGGCATGGGCGGCGGCCCCGAAGCCCCGGCGGACCTCCGTCACCACGACGGCGCCCAGGCTGGCCGCCAGCGCGGCGGAACCGTCCGTGGAGCCGTTGTCGACGACGATGGCCCGGTACCCGCGCGGCAGGCGGGACAAAACCCACGGCAAGGCACCTCGTTCGTTCAAGCACGGCAGAACGACATCAACCCTTGCGTCGGTCATTTCAACCATCCTTCAAGGCTACGGATCCGGCAGCGTTGCTTGGCCCGGGAATCCTTACGGTATGCGCACGGAAAGTGCCGCGGACCTTCAGTGAGGGGCCGCGGCCTTCCCGCCGGTGCAGACCATGCATCCGGCAAGTTTTCCCGTGTGGGTTATTTGGTGTTGACGGTGATTTTGGCGATGCCGACGAGCATGTCGGCCTTCACGGCGTCGGTCTTGAAGGTTTTGTTCAGCAGGCCGGCGGCGGTCTCGGAGATCAGCACGCGGGTGCCTTCCAGGACGGCGGTGTCTCCGGACTTCGCCAGCGGCTTCAGGGTGGAGCCGTCGAGGTTGAAGATGTAGGCCTGCTTCGCGGCGGTTTCGCCGTTGACGGCGACGTCGCCGTAGAGCTTGGAGGTGCCCGGGTCGATGGTGAAGTTGGTCAGGTCCACCTTGGTGTCGCCGGCGGTGAGGGAGAAGCCGGAGCCGGCGTGGCTGATCAGGCCCTGGACGTAGGGGCGGTAGGCCTTGGCGGGGTCGTAGTAGTCAACCTTGCCGGCGGTGATGGGGAAGACCAGCGACCCGTCGGTGAGCGCGGCGGTGCCGACGACGCCGGGGGTCAGCTTCAGGGCCTCGAGGGCGGCGGCGAAGGAGGCGTCCAGCTTCACGGCGGTGCTGACCCCGGTCAGGGCCGGGATGGACGCCAGCGGCTTCGGCATTTCGGCCGACGCCGAAGAGGCGGCCGGGGCGGGGGCGTTGTTGGCCGGGCTGCAGGCGGCCAGGGAGAACATGAGGGAACCGGCGGCGGCGACGCCGAGGAATGTCTTGAGTGGGGTATGCATGGTGTGCTCCTTTTGTGTGGTGGGGGTGTCCCGTTCCCGAAGCCGTCGTGTTGGCCCGGGTTTTCCGGCGGGTCCGGAGTGGTCTGTCAGGAGTACTTCGGCGGCGGACCCCGCTCCGGATGGGTCCCGCCGCAACCGTCACCATTCCGTTACACCCACCCGGCCAGGCGCCGCGATGTCGACCCGCCGGCCACATCTTTGGTCGTCAAGGTGAGGCGAGGCCGAGTTGATAAACCCTGCTCGGCCCTAAGCCAAAGTTTTTGGACGAGGGCGGCCCCAGCCGAAGAGTCGACGCCGGCCGCCATGGCAACCGAGTCGAGTACTCACTGAACAACCAGCACATGCTTGCTGGTCTGGTCGTCGAGGCATCGAGGGCGATGGAGCGATTCACCCAGTTCCTGGCCGCCGAGACCTCCCGGTGGACAGAGCAGCCATTGCAGGTGACTCTGTTCGGTTCCGCGGCCCGCCGCGAGATGCGCAACGATTCGGACATTGACCTGCTGTTCGTCGTCCCGGACGGGGCTAGCGACCAGCTGTACGAAGGGATCGGTGACCTGGCCGTCGACGCGTACCGCCTCACCGGCAACGACGTCCGTCCGGTGGTCTACGAGGTATCCGAAGTCCACCGCGCGCCGGTCTTCGACTCGATCGACCGCGATGGCGTCCACATCTTCGGGGACAGCCGTTGGCTCTCGCGCCGGCTGCACGCGTTGGCGGTTGCCTGACGACGGCCCGCACGAACGCTAACGCGCGGCTCGAGGAAGCCCGCGTGTTCCTGGAAGCAGCGGAGACCATCGACACGCTGAACCGCCGTCGTATCCAGGGACGGGAAAATAGTACTCAACGCGGCGAACACCGCCAGGAACAGCCACAGGAGAATGCTGCGCCCGCGGCCCCAATGCTGTGCGGGACCCGGCGACTCAGGCGTGCGGTGTCCAGACCCAGGGAGTGGTGGTGGTGACTTCTTGGAAGCCGAGACGCCGGAGGATGGGCCTGCTGGCGTCAGAAGCATCGACCAGAAATAACTTGGTGCCGCGCTGGACCGCGATTTCGGCGCGGCGCGCAACGAGGGCACGGTAGATGCTTTGGCGACGCCACTGAGGCAGCGTCGATCCGCCCCATAGGCCGCCAAAATCGGTTCCGGGAACCGTGACCAGCCAGCCGGCCGAAACAATCTCACGCCCGGCCTCCGCGACCATGATGACGATGTCGCCAGGGGTCGAAGCCAGGCGGTCAGCCAGGTCATCGGACAGCCAGGACCGGTCCTGGCCCCAGACTTCGGATTCCATCCGGGCGACTCGGACAAGGTCCTCCCCGTCGGTCGTCGCGCGAAGTGACAGGCCGGTGGGGAGCGGGGGCAGCCCTGCCACTTCTTGGGCAGTGCAGATCAGAACCGTCTCTTCGTCCTCGGGCTCAAAACCGAACAGTTCCAGTCGCTGGGTCAGGTCCGCACGGTCATTGCCGTACGTCTTCCACTCGACGGCCTCGCCGCGCTCTGCAAATAGGTGCCCAACCGGCGGATGAGTGCATCCAACTCATCGACACTGAGCGCATCAAGGTCCTGGGCGAAGGCAAGCCCGCGCACGGGTGTCGTGACCCGAAGCAATGGTCCGTCCCAATCAAAATCCCAGCTACCCGGCAGCCGTGTCGCGATCCCCCCACGAACCTGTTGGTCGTGAGCGGCGAGGAGCTCTGCAGTGGTAAGCATTAGCCGATCCTGCCACACGGGCGGGCTCGGACCTCCGCTTAAGCTCGCTTTCAAGCTCGTTGACCTGTTAGAAACGATCAGTTTGTGACAAGCGGTGACCGCCAGCGGGGAATGGCGGCTCCTTCGCAGGATGAGTTGGCGGTTTCAGCGTCCAACCTTCTGGTAGAGAAGCTGCAGCCAGCGATTCACTTTCTCGGAATTGGAACACCAAAGTGCAGGTCCAGGTGCCGTCACGTCAGCTGGTCAACGTCCTTTTGAATCTCCCCCGGATTGAGCGCGCCCCATCTGCCAAAGTTTTTTGGGTCGCGTGGTTACACTTTGGGGGCTGCCGGACATTAACAGGGCATGAGCCTACAAACAGTCCGTAAGGAACGAGGGGACTTGGAGAAGGAGAAGCGCTTCTTGGCCGCGCATGCTGCCGGCCACGACCGCATCTATCGCTATTTCCGCCGTCGAACAGAAAACGCCGCTACCGCTGAAGACCTTTGTGCCGAGGTCTTCAGGATCACCTGGGAGAAGACAGGGCCGGACGACAGCCTTTCAGTCATGGTCCTCTTCGGGATAGCGAAAAACGTGCTCCGCAACCATGACCGGTCATCTGTCCGGTCCGCCGGCCTCCTCGGAGCTCTTCAGTTCGAACGGAACCACGAGCGCCACAATGATGAATCCCCCATCCATGAGGCACTGAGTCAACTTGGCCCCGACGATCGCGAAGTACTGCTTTTGACATACTGGGACGGCTTCAGCTCCACCGAGGTCTCCGACCTGCTTAACACCAGCGCCACCGCGGTCAGGATGCGCCTGCACCGGGCCCGCAAGGCACTCAGCCACCTACTTCAGACCCAGACGCAGCCAGAGGGAGCAGCAAGATGAACAAAACCACTATGTCCGGTGACCTCGAAAGCCATCTTGCATCTGTCGATCCGGGAAACTCAGTCACCGAATCTGAACTGGCCAGGAGCCGGGCCAGATCGCTGTCCTTCCTGACTCCCGACGCCGGCTCGGTGCCCCATGACCAGCTTCGCGCGGGCCACCTGGATGGGCCGTACACGCCCGTCGAAGCCCGGCCTGCCGTTACTTCGCTGTCCTCGCGCCGCCCGCGTCGGTTCGTGCGCCGGGTTGTGCTCGCCTCGGCAGCCGCCGCCATGCTCGTCGGGGCGATCGTGGCCGCCGACGTCATTGTGCCCGGCAGCCACGGCGGCGCAACCGCCGAGGCAGCCGAAGTGTTGAACGCCGCCGCAGCCGCAACCATCACCACGTCCGACCCGCTCGTCGGACCTGGCCAATACCTGAAGATAGATACCACAGCCGTCTACGCCATGGGCGTCCTATTGGGGGACCCTGGAGGAGACCGCCGTACGGTGGAGTGGCTGGACAAGTCCTCCGACCATCTCTACGTTCCCGCCGACCAGACAGCCGAATGGATCTGGAACCGCGAAGCCCGCATCCCAACGACGTTCTTCAGCGAGGATGCCAAGGCGGAGGCGGCCAAATACCAGCAGTCCCAGGCCGGTGACCCCATCAGGATGGGAGAACTGCTGAGGGCACCGGGTGGGAACTTCTACGGAGAACAGCGGATGCTGTTCGCCGGCATGCCCCTGCTCGAGGGGGTGAAGACTCTGCCCCGTGACCCCCAGGCCCTCCTGGACACAATTCGTCAGCGAGGAAAGCAAGGCAGGCCGGAAGCCGAAACGCTAGAAGCCATCGCGGAAGCCCTGGGCACCGGAGTCGTCCCGGCAGACCTCCGCGCTGCACTGTACAAAGCGGCCGCGCTCATTCCCGGAGTCACCGTCGTAGACCGGCAAGCGAACCTTGACGGCAAGGTAGGCACAGCGATCGGGATCGAGCGTCCGGGCATAGAAACCCGGATGGACATCATTATTGATCCGGCCACCGGGCTGCTGATCGGAGAACGGGAGGTTGCGCTGACAGCCACCGCTGATTTCCCCGCCGGAACGGCGACATCCTGGACCTCGGTTCAAACCTCAGTGGTCGATTCTGCGCCCTAGCAACCACTGAACCATCGGAAGACCTCCCGGCATCACGAGCTCCCGGGAGGTCTTCTCACTGTTCAGACCTCCGGTCTCATCGACGGCCCGGCGCTTCCGGCCAGATCCAGCCGGCACAACCGGCAGTCCAGGGTGTGAGTGAACCTTCAATCGTGGGTGCCTGCGACCCCGGATATGCTTGATTTTTCTCCCGATCAGGGACCCCTAGCGCATATCGCGGAAGCCTCCGTGAACTCTTTTGCGGGGAACGGGCAATACATAGTGTGAGCACAGACAACGACATCATCAGGCGGTCCCGGGCCAGCCCAGCAATTTTCGGGGAGTTGTACGACAGACACGCCTCAGTCATCTACAGATACGCCGCCAGAAGGGCCGGCGACTTCGCCGCCGACGACGTCACGTCGGAGACCTTTCTGGTCGCCTGGGAACAGCTGGAAACCTACGACCTTGACCGGGAAGATGCCCGGCCCTGGCTGTTCGGCATCGCCATCAATCTGCTCCGGCGGCACCACCGGGCCGAAGCCAAGGTGCTGAAAACCGCGGCGAAAGCGGCTTCACGGGAAGCCGTGGCTGATGCTTCGGACCGGATCGCCGGCCAGGTGGACGCCGGTGTGGCCACCGGGCGCATCGCCGGCACGCTGAAGTCCATGGCCGCCATCGACCGCGAAACGCTGCTGCTCTACGCCTGGGCAGACCTGACCTATGAGGGCATCGCCCTGGCCATGGACGTTCCGGTGGGCACCGTGCGGTCCCGCCTGAACCGCGCCCGCCGGACACTGCGGACCCAGCTCAACCTCGGAATACTTGATGAAACGGAGAACGACCATGGACGACTTGCAGCTGCTCCGCGAAATGCGTAGCGACATCGGCTCCGCCCCACCGGCCACCCTGGCCCGCGGCCGCACCAAACTCATGGCCAGGATCGACTCCGCTTCCCGTCCCGGGGCAACGACCAGTACGCACGCTCCAGCCAAGGTGAGTCCGATCCGCATCCGGCGCCGCATTGCGCTGGCCTCGGCAGCGGCAGCTTTCCTCGTGGGCGTCATCGTGGCGGCCGATGTTGTTCTGCCCGACCGTCCGGGAGCAACTGCCGAAGCAGCCGAGGTCCTGAACAACGCCGCGGCGGCAACCATCAAGACCTCCGACCCGGTGGTGGGACCGGGCCAGTACCTGAAAATCGAAACGACCGCCCTCTACGGCGCAAGCAGTGGTGGTACGGGGGGAAGCGTGTCCTGGCGGGAAAAAACCGGGGGCCAGGTCTATGTTCCGGCAGACCGGAAGGGGGAATGGGTCTGGAACCGTGAAGACCCTGTTCCTATGCAGTTCTCCAGTGAAGCCGCCAAGGCCGTAGAAGCCGAGATACGGAAAGCACGGCCGACGGAAGGGCGGCCCCTGCTGGTCGGGATTCTGCGTGCCCCGGGGGGCGCTTTCTACGGGAACGAGCAAACAGTCCTTAACGGCACGCCCCTCAACGAAGCCGGCAGCCTGCCCAAGGATCCATGGGCCCTGCTGGACGTCATCTACGAGCGGACAAAAGGCTCCGGGAAGTCCCCTGAAATAAAGGCCTTCGGTGCGATCGCGGATGCCCTGCGCACCGGCGTCATCCCTGCCGACCTGCGCGCCGCCCTATACAAGGCCGCCGCGCTCATCACCGGCGCCACCGTCGTGGATAAGCAGGCAACAGTTGACGGCAGGACGGGCATCGCCATCGGCATCCCGTCCCCGGATGGAGGATCCCGGACGGAGATCATCATTGATCCCGCCTCGGGACTGGTGATCGGCGAACGGGACGTCCTGCAGAAGGATTACCCTGATTCCCCCGCAGGAACAGTCATGTCCTGGACCTCCGTGCGGACGTCCGTGGTGAACTCCGCCCCCTAAGCTCCATCGGACAAGAATGGCCGCCTGGAAAGCTCAATTCCAGGCGGTCATTGCCCGCTCGCCTCGCCTCCGCCGCACGACACGGCCAGATCCAGTGATGCGAAGCTGGCGTCACACTATTCACTCAGTGTATAGATGGAGGGGTGAACAACTCCCTCACCCTGCTGGGCCTTCTCAGCCGCCAGCCCAGCTACGGCTACGACCTCAAGCACTCCTATGATCGCTATTTCGGGGCCGGGAAGCCCCTGGCCTTCGGGCAGGTGTATTCCACTCTGGCCCGGATGATCCGTGACGAGCTGATCCGCGCCCTGGGTGAGGAGACCGGCGGCGGTCCGGACCGCAAGAAGTACGAGATCACCGTTGCCGGCATGGACAAGGTGCGCGAGTGGTTGTTCACCCCGGATGTTCCATCGGAGACGCTTCAAAGCAACCTCTTTGCCAAGACCGTGATCGCCTTGCTGATCGACGATGACGCCGACCGGCTGCTCGACGTGCAGCGCAGCGAACACATGGCCCGCATGCGCGAACTGACCCGCCTGAAGCAGGACGCGGACCTGCTGCGGGTCCTGATGTGCGACCACGGCCTGTTCCACATCGAAGCCGACCTGCGCTGGATCGACCTCACCAGCGCCCGCCTCACCCGACTCAAGAAGGAGCTCCAGAGCGCATGAACACCAATGACACCACTGCACCCATCCTCAGTGCCCGCGGCCTGCACCACTCCTTCGGGCAGACCGAGGCCTTGCGGGGCATCGACCTCGACGTCCACGCAGGCGAAGTACTCGCCGTCGTGGGCCCGTCCGGATCCGGCAAGTCCACGCTGCTGCACTGCCTGGCCGGTGTTCTTGTCCCCGACGGCGGTTCGGTGACGTACAGTCCAGCAGGCCGGTCCCCGATGGAGATCAGTGCCCTCGGTGAGCCGAAACGGGCCCGGCTGCGGCTGACGGATTTCGGGTTCGTCTTCCAGTTCGGCCAGTTGCTGCCGGAGCTCACAGCGGTGGATAACGTCAGCATCCCGCTGCTCCTAGCCGGGACCAGGCGCCCGGAGGCGCTGCGCCGGTCGGCGGACCTGCTGGAACGCCTCGGCCTGGACGGGTTGGGCGCGAAGCTGCCCGGTGAACTGTCCGGAGGCCAGGCCCAACGAGTCGCCGTAGCCCGTGCCCTGGTGACCTCCCCTGCCGTGCTGTTCGCCGATGAGCCCACCGGCTCCCTGGATTCCCTCGCCTCAGAGAACGTGCTGACGCTCATGCTCGAGCTTGTCCGCGAAGCGGGCACCACCGTAGTGATGATCACCCACGATGCCCGCACCGCCGCATATGCGGACCGGGAAGTCATCGTGCGCGACGGCGCAATCAGCGCCGGCTACCGGGTGTCCGCGTGAATCCCGGGTTGCTCAAACTGGCAGTCGTCGGCAGCCGGTCCGCCTACGGCCGACTCGCCGGAATCGCTGGAGGGATCGCCGTCGGAGTATGCCTGCTGTTGTTGCTCTGGGGCGGCGCCAACGGACTGAGCGCCCGCGATGACCGCGGTGCCTGGCTGCGCGTGGACGGGAGCCTATCGGCCAGTACCCCGGTGGCCGCCGGCGATCCCGCCGCCGCGGGACCGGCAACACCAGCGCCTTTGACAGCCGACACTGTGCTCATGAGGACAAACCCGGTGGAGGTCTTCCGCGACCAACTGATCAACCGCCGCGATTTCGCGGCACTGAGCTCGGCCACCGTAAAAATTCCCGGGATCGATCATCTTCCGGCGCCCGGCCAATACTATGCCTCCCCTGCCCTCCAGCGCCTGATCGAGTCAACGCCACGGGACGAGCTTGGAGACCGTTTCGGGCAGTTTGCCGGCACGATTGACGATGCCGCCCTGCCCGGACCGGATTCCCTGATCGTCATCACGGGAGCAACGGAAACCGAACTCCGCCAGAGCGGGAGAGCTTTCCTGGTGTCAGACTTCACGACCAACCCTTATGGTGGCAGTGCGGCCGCCTACAGCACGGTGCTGTCCATCGGGGCCATTGCGGTGTTCTTCCCCGTGCTGCTGCTGATCAGCATCGCCACCGGCCTGGGCGCGGTCCAGCGCCGGGAACGTTTCGCGACCCTGCGCCTCATTGGCGCATCCCCACAGGTAATTTCGCGGATCGCCGCCGTCGAAACCGCTGTCCCCAGTCTGGTCGGTGCACTGCTGGGCGTCGTGCTGGCCGCCGTGCTGAGGCCGGCTGCCGCACAGATACCGGTCAATGGAAGCAGGATGTTCGAAGCTGATCTGGGCGCCGGGTGGGTGGCTGCCACCGCCGTCGTCGCCGTGGTGGTCGCGGCCTCGGCACTGGTGGCCGCGCACCGCACGGCCCGGGCAGGCATTGGCCCCCTGGGGGTGACGCGTGCCGTGCACGAAAAGACACCCACCATGTGGCGGATCGTGCCCTTGCTGGCCGGACTGGCCGCCATGATCACGGCTGTCGTCATCATCCGGATCCTGGAAGTGCGCCTGCCGTGGCTGGAATCACCGCTGCTCATCGGCGGTTTTGTGCTGATCCTGGTGGGCATCGTGGTCATCGGACCCTGGCTGACCCAGCTGGTGAGCCGGATCGGGCTGCGCCAGGCGCGGAGCGCTGCGGCAGTCATTGCCGCCAGCCGGATCCAACGAACCCCGGTGGCGACATTCCGTTCCGTATCGGGGCTCGTCATCGCAGTGTTCGTCGTCTCCGTCTTCGCCGGAGCATCCAGCATCATCGAGACCGCAGAGACGCCGCCGGCCCGCCCGGGTCTGCTCCAGCCCACCAGCCTCCACGCGACCGTGGGCACCGGACACACCACTGACGTGGTCTCGGAAGCCGCGCGCAAGGCCAAGGAACTGCCTGGAATCCGGAGCGCCACCGTCGGCTACGGCCCGGCAGCCCTCTCCGGAAGGGATGCAGGCCCTGAAATCTACCTTCGCGCCGCGGATGCTCCCGGCCTGGGATTCGAGGACATTCCGGCAACAGAGGCCGTTGCCGTTGATTCGTCGTTCCTCTACTTCTGGACAACGCAGCCACTTGCCCTGACCCCGGCTCCCGCCGGAACCCTGGACGGACTGGTACCGGTCGTGATTGTGCTCGGCACCGATGGGACTCCCGAGGCCATGGACCGCGCCCGGACAGCGCTGAACGGTTCAGGCATCACGGCCATCCCGGCCACCTCCCCGTTGGACATCAAATTGCAGTCCGCCACCCGCCTGATTCAAGGCCTGGCGGTGCTCGCCTACCTCGGCATGTTCGTCGCAATCGCAATTGCCGGCCTGTCCCTGGCCGTCGCCACCGCCTCCGCCGTCCTGGACCGGAAACGCGTCCTCGGCCTGATGCGGCTGATGGGAATGCCGGTCTCCGTCCTGCGCCGGATCATCACCCGCGAGGCAGCCGTCCCGCTCCTGACCGTGCTGCTGCTCTCGATCGGACTCGGGTTCCTCGTGGCCTGGCTGATGGTCACCGGCATCAACGACGCCTACCGGGTGACCTGGCCGGCGCCCGACTACTTCGCAGCTTTGGGCCTCAGCCTGCTCCTGGCCCTCGGCGCGGTGGCCGCAACCTTCAGCCTCATCCGGGGCAATACAGCAATGACGGTTACACGCTTCGAATAGGAGCGCCACGGCCCGCACGAAGGTTGTCCCATCGGTGCCAGGAGGCCCCGACCAGGAAGTCTGGTCGGGGCCTCACTTGCCGCCTCATTGGCCCGTCGCACTTCCTTGGGACTGACACGCCAATCGTTTGCGATCAGCGGGCTCGGCGGAGGCGTAGCAGGCTGCGGACCGTGGCAAAACTTTCTGGGTCAATGCGCGGCGCCCGGAAAACTCACGTTGCAATATCCGATTTTTTGGATATGCGTGTATAGCCTCTGATACGCGGCTGCTTGCAGCATGCGCCCGGGAACTCCGACGACAATAATTCTGGTCCGGGGCTTCTACGGTGCTCACTGTCTCGCAGCATCATAGACATCCCGCCGGTCCGGCGAGGGACGGGCGGGACGCACGGATCCGAGAAAAAATGCCCGCTTACGAGTTGGCCGGCTCCGCCCGGGACGGATGCCACCGAAGCCATTTGTCGTCCACGGCGCCGAGTACGTCGATGCCATGGTGCCTTGCCAGGAGGAGGATATGAGCGAAAACGTCGGCTATTTCAGCTTTGAAATTGTCCTCAATTTCGACTTGGCTCAACCCCTTGGATCGTGCCTGTCCGGTCTTCATAAGGTATGCCTGCGTGAGCTCTCCGACTTCTTCATGAAGCTTGAGTGTGTACCAGTTCGAGTCTCGCTCGATTCCATTTGTTCGCGCATACCTTTCAGATACGTCTTCTAATTCTTGCTCGAGTTGGCTCAGATCCATGGGGCAACCCTAAGGCCGCCTTGACGTGAGGGGTCAAAGGCACGCGGGCCAGATGTTCGCAGCTCGGCGACGACAATCTCATGGACTCATGGACTCATGGACTAGGCCTGGTCTGGGTCCAGATGATCGACATCGGTGAGAGCGACCACGGTGCGGTTGCGCCAGAATTTGTCCTGCCGCAGGTGAGTGATCGCCCCGGGTTTGGTCGCGAAGGATACGAAGCCTGCTGCTTCCACGGGGACCTGCAGCCACGTGGTGATGACGAAGGTCTGTGCATAGCCGTGTGTGACGACGATGTGGTCGTGGGCGCGGTCGGCCATCAACTCGCGCACGCACGCGCCGATCCTGGCCGCGACCTCGCGGCGGGTCTCCGCACCGGGGATGGGGCCGCGGTGATCAAGCCGATCGTGGTCGGGCGCCGGGACCTGCCGGTGGGCGAGCCAGCCGTTCGGCCGTCCCTCGGCTTCGCCGAAACTGATCTCCCGCAGCCGTGCATCCGGTGTGACGGGGGCGCCGAGCACGGTGGCAATGATCTGAGCGGTATCGGTGCAGCGGGCGAGGTCGGACGTGGTGATGCGCACCGGCCGTCTGGGCGACGGCGGCGCTCCAGTTCCTCCGCAACAAGGCCGGCGTCGCGGCGTCCGAGCGGGGTCAACTGCGAGTCATACCAGCCGCCGACGAGGTCAAGCTCCGTGTGCTCAGCGTGCGGATGGGTCACGACGTAGATCTCATGCATGGGCTGCCTTCCCCGAATATGTATCAGTGCAGGATTGGGGGTCGGCCGGACGGAGCCGGGAGTACATGTACAGATCCTTGCGCCGTCCGCCGATCTCTTGCCAGCTCCGCAGCAGCCCCTCGCGGGCATAGCCGCTGCGCTCGGCTGCGCGCCACGAGCCCTCGTTCCACGGCTCCACGTATAGCTCCAACCGGTAAATGCCTGACCTGGCAAGGCCTAACTGGAGAGGGCGTTCAGTGCTGTGGACGCGGCGCCTTTGCCCCGGTGGCTTGGCGCGATCCAATACCCGATGCTCGCCCGCCCCTGGTTTATGTTTTTCAACCACAGCCCGATCTGCCCGACCGCCCGGTTAGATGTTGCATCGGCTATTGCGAAGGAATAACCGGATCTGTTGGCCAGGCGTTGGTGCTGCCTTTCGATGAAGGACAGGGCTGCCAGTCTGGATCGGCTAGCGGGAACCGTCGTGATTAACGGGATCAGCGGATCCCTCGACGCTTCCTGGACAAGCGCAATATCACTGGCTGCAAACGGACGGAGCAGGTACGGTGGGGCATCAATTATGGGCTGATCCAGGGCATCCATTCACCAAACTCTACGGGCGGCCTCGGACTGCTGCTGTTGGCCTGCCGCAAGCCGTGCTTCACGCCGCCGGCATGCTCATTTCCACGGCTCAAGCCCCGATGCGACGCAGCACCTCCGCGTAGGCGTCATGGGCTAGTTCGAGCTGGAGGGCATCGCTGGGCGCGAACCATTTGACCTCGTCGTGCTCTTCTGCGGCAATATTCGCGGGGTTGCCTGACCATTCCGTGAGGACCCATCCGGAAAGAGCCAACCCGTCCGGCGAGTCCTCGTTTTCGCGGATGATGAAGTCGGGATCACCCGAAGGCGAGGCAACTATTACCGCGATTTCCTCACGAAGCTCACGAGTCAAAGCGTCGCCGGCCGTTTCGCCGTTCTCGACATGACCACCAGGAAAGTCCCACTTACCGGCATACCAGCGCACGGACGGGCGCCGGTGGCACAGGAGAACTCCCAAAGGCCCGACGAGCGCCCCGACTACAACACGATGGGTCATGGAACGAGTCGACCAGACAGGTTCGCGTCACACAAATCACAGCAGTCATGTCCGTCCGATGCACAAACCCCTACCGTTCGAGAAGACTCGAGCCTCGATCCATCCAGGCAGCGATCGTTAGCGTTCGCACTCGTTGCAATAGGCGTGGCCGTTTTTCTCACGGGCGAGCTGGGAGCGGTGCCTGACCAAGAAGCAGGAGTAGCAGGTGAACTCGTCTTTCTTTTGCGGGATCACCTGGACAGTGAGTTCTTCGGCGACGAATTCGCCGCCGGGGACGTCGAGCCCGTCCAGGCCGTCGGCTTCGTCCAGGTCCCGGACGACGCTTCGTGCGTCCGGGGCGTTGGCGGACTGCAGAGCCTCCAGGGAGTTGTTTTGTGATTCCTTGACGTCGGAGCGGGGTTCGTCGTAGTCGGTTGCCACTGAGGTGGTTCTCTTTTCTCGTGTTGCGGGTGTCGGCTATGCAACGTACACGATCTCGTCCGTATTCCATAGCCATTGGGCCGAACGAATTGCCTGTGGCGGCAGATTCGTGAAGTCCAGGGCAACCCGTGACCTCATGAGGTACTCGGGCGTCCAAGAGATGGTGTGAATTGTCAGGGCCTGCGCAGACGCTGGCCAGGGAGCCTAACGGGTGCCAAACGGACCGGGCAGTTTCGAAGTGTCGCTCTGTAGGCTGTAAAAATGCCGACTGAATTTGTTGTGGGCCTCGCCGTGGTTGTTTTGCTGTTGCTGCTCTTGCGGCTTTTTGTTCCCGGATTGCCCCTGGTGGGGCTGGCAGCCAAACTGGCCGCCGTGGATTTCGCACTTGCCGCGGCGGGGCTGCTGGGCCTCATGCTTCACTGTGCGTCGATGTTCTATCAGCCGCTCGTTGCCTTTATCCCGGGCAGCGCCGCCATCACCGAGCAGATCAATTCTATGGGCACCGCCAGTGTGATCTGGTACGTCGTTCCGGCGCTTCTGCTCCTGGCGGGCCTTCGGCGGCAAAAACCGGTGGTCCTGACTGTTTTGGCCGCCTCGCTGCTGGCGGTCGGGCTGACCATGTACAGCGGCGCGCCGCTCTCCACCCATCTCGCTGCCATCTTTGCGGCCGGCGTGGTGACCGCGGCCATCATGTTCCTTCTCGTCCAGCCTCCCTGGCAGGTCCGGCCCGAGCCTCACCGGGATTAACAATGGTGGGCCCGTTCGGCCCGGCAGCCACTTTGTAGATCAGGCCCGTTGTAGATCACGCCCGCCCCTTCAGGAACGGAAGGGTGCCGCGGACCCTCACGGAGGCCCGCACCGTTGTCCGCCTGCGTCCGCCTGCGTCCGGTCAGGGCCGGCGGGGGAGGCCGGGGTGGAGTGCGTGCAGGGTGGTGGCGGTTACGATGCCGTAGGCCAGGTGGGGGATGATGTCGCTGGCCCAGTCCGTGGGTGACCAGGTGCGGGGGTCGGTGATTCCGAGCATGGTCATGGGTCCGTTGCTGCCAAGGAGTGCGCCGGCGGTCGCGGACAATGAGGAGCCGAGGAGTCCGGGCCGGTAGCCGGCCTCCCGGGCGAGGCCGAGGACGGCGCCGACGCCGGCGCCGACGACGAGCCCTGTGAGCGGGCCGAGTCCGGCGATGCGGTTGGTGCGTTCTTCCTCGTTGCCCTTGATGGTGAGGCCGGTGACGTCGGCGAGTTTTTCCACGGTCGCCTCCGGGGTGCTGCTGGCGGGACGGGCCCGCCAGACCATGTCCAGGTAGGTGAGGGTGTTCAGTGCTGTGGTCCCGGCGGCCCCGGCGGCGGCTCCTGCGGCGAGCGCGCGGATGAATCTCATGGCTGCGGTGCCAGGCCGGTGACCACGTAGGCGAGGGCGACGTCGTCGTCGGTGGCTGTGAGGTGTTCGACGGCGATGTTCAGATCCGGGAATGACGCGCGCCGTCCCGTGAACAGGTCTTTGAATCCCTGCGGGCCCGGTCCCTGTTCGGGTGCGGGGTCGTGGTCGACGCAAGCGGCCGCGACGACCACATCGAGGTGATCGAGCCTGCGGCTGTTCGCGGCGGCTCCGAAGCGCTCCTGAGCGTGGATATTTGCGTCCCTGGTCATGAATCCTCCGGTTGTGGTCATCGGGCCGGTCCGCGCGGACCGCCGCTGTGGTCATCTGTCATCCTGCCCGCTGATCCGTTAGGGAGCAAGGGAGCAGTGCGTGTCCCGCCACTTCTGCTGACCCACAGCGGCCCCGGTTCCGGCTTTAGTGGGCGGCCTTGCTGGCAAGGGCGAGGCCGACGACGGCGCGGTTGCGGCCCGCAGCCTTCGCCTCGTACAGGGCGCCGTCCGCTTCCCGGATCAGCCGCTGGAGCCCGCTGATGCGGTTCCGCGTGTCGACGATTCCGAAGCTCGCGGTGGCCGGCGGCGCGCCGTCGGGCAGGGAGCTGTGCTCAGCCAGCACCGCATTGATCCGGTCCGCGATCCGTACTGCCTCTTCCGCATCGACGCCGGTGAGCAGCATGGCGAATTCCTCGCCGCCGTAACGTCCCACCAGATCGGCGGTCCGCATCGCGGAGCGGCAGGCATCGCTGAAGGCCCGGATGACGCCGTCGCCCGCGTCGTGGCCGAATGCGTCATTGATGGCCTTGAAGCTGTCCAGGTCCGCCATGACAATCGCCGTTTCAAGGCCGGCGTCCAGGTTGTTCCGGAGCTGCTGTTGCGCCTGTTGCGTGAATTCACGGCGGTTCAGCAGCCCGGTGAGCGCATCCCGGGAGGCCAGTTCCTTCAGGTCCTCGGTCCGGCGGGCCGTGTTCAGTGCGGTGATGCTGGAGGAGACGACCACCAGCAGCACCATCGCCATCAGCAGGGTGACGCCGGTGCCGAACAGGAGCTGGAACAGCGCGTTCTGGGGTCCAAGGACGGCCAGCCCGGCCATCCGGCTGAGGTAGTAGGCGGCACAGACAGCGGTGGCGATGGCGAGCGAGCGCACCAGGTGCCAGGAGCTTGCCCGTTCGCGCCAGAGCTCGAGTGAGGCCAGCCCGATTGCCGTCCCCATCATGGCCAGCAGGACGATGCTGCCGATCCGGGTGTCGCCCGACGTGTGGACCGCGAAGCCAACCGTGCAGGCCGCAGCAGCGGGAAGGGCCAGCAGCACGGGGCGGACGCGTCGTCCCGCCAGGGAGCGTACGCCCGCCCAGACGCAGCCGGAACCCAGCACCATGACCCCGTTCCCCACGCTCGGCGCCCAGGCCACGCCCGAGACCTCGCCCAGGAAGTAGAAGACGGCGGCACAAAAAAAGGAGCCGACGGCGACGCACCACCAGCCGGCAAACGGTGCCCGGCTCTTCCGGTAAGTGTCGAAGTAGAACAGCACCAGCATGGTCAGCGTCATCACGGCGAAGACCACCATGAGCGTTGACCTGTCGAGTAGGACCATTTCCGAACGATTTCCAAGCTGCCGGAGGCGGCCCCCGGCAGACCCTCAGCGTAGTTCCCTGCCGGATCAGGCCCCGGCCGGGTCAAGTCTCTCAGAACCCGGACCGGCACCCGGGTTGCGACGCGGTCTGCGGCTGGCGCCCCATACGTCAGGGTTAGTTGAGGCCCGTGTGGGCCCGGCCTGGTGCAAGATGGTGGCATGGACGCCGCCGCTGCCCTCAATGAGATTGCATTCTGGCTCGAACGCGAGCTTGCCCCCACGTTCAAGGTGCAGGCGTTTCGGAAAGCCGCCGGAATCATCGCCGGGCTGGAACTGGGGGAGCTCGAGGCGCGGGCCCGGGACGGCCGGCTCAAGCGGACGAAAGGGATCGGGGACCGCACCTTGGAAGTCATCCGGGAAGCCCTCGACGGCGATGTGCCCGGCTATCTGGCGGGACTGCGCAGCCGTGGCTCCCACCCCCTGGCTGAAGGCGGCCGAGAGCTGCTGGGATTGCTTCGGGGAGATCTGCACAGCCACAGCGACTGGTCAGACGGCGGGTCTCCGATTGAGCTCATGGTGGACGCCGCGCAGCTGCTGGGCCGCGAATACCTTGCGCTGACCGATCATTCTCCGCGGCTCACCATCGCCAACGGGCTGAGCGCCGAGCGTCTGGAGCAGCAGCTCGACGTCGTGGCACGCATCAACGCCCGCAGCAACGGGGACTTCCGCCTGCTGCGCGGTATTGAGGTCGACATCCTCGAGGACGGCACACTGGACCAGACGCCGGAACTACTGGAGAGGCTTGATGTGGTGGTGGCAAGCGCCCACTCGAAGCTCCGCTCGGACAAGCGCACGATGACCCGGCGGATGCTCAACGCGATTGCAGACCCGCACACGGACGTGCTCGGCCACTGCACGGGCCGGCTGATTCAAGGGCCGAGGGGGACGCGCCCCGAATCGGAGTTCGACGCGGAACTGGTCTTCGCCGCCTGCGCGGAACACGACGTGGCGGTCGAGATCAATTCGCGGCCGGAACGCCAGGACCCGCCGGACCGGCTCATCCAGCTTGCCCTCGACGCCGGATGCCTGTTCAGCATTGACAGCGACGCGCACGCCCCGGGCCAGCTCGATTTCCTCCAGTACGGGGCCGAGCGGGCGGCAGCCAACGGCGTCCCGGCGGAGCGGATCATCACCACCTGGCCGCTGGAACGCCTGCTGGCCTGGGCCGCGTCCGGTAACTGAATCCGGCTGTTTTGTGGCTCTCCTGACTCTTCCGTGGGTCAATTTCGGCCGGGGAGCACCGGTCGGTGTCCGCCGAGGCTGAGCATGGCGAGGGCGATGAGGGCGTCGGGTGATTTGAAGCCGAAGGCGATGCGGGTGATGAGTCGGATTTTGGTGTTCATGGATTCGATGCGTCCGTTGGAGAGGCCGTGCTCGATTGCGGCGAGGATCGCGGCGCGGTGGTTGACGATGCTGCGTTGGAGTTTCACGAACGCGGGGATCCGGCAGCGGCGGGCCCAGCCGACCCATTTGTCGAGGGCTTCGGCGGCTTCGTCGAGGGGGAGTTTGAAGATCATGCGGAGGCCTTCTTTGAGGTAGTAGGCGCGGCCGAGGGTGGGGTCGGTGTGCACGACCCAGGCGAGCTCGACCTGCTGCTTCTCGGTGAGGTTCTCCGGGTTCTTCCAGTGCGCGTAGCGGGAGTTCTTGAGGCCGGCCGCTTGGGCGCTGTCCGGGCGGGCCGGCGCATCGGCAGCAGGCCGGCCTCGGCCCCGTCGCGCCTCGTTACTGCGGGCCGCCTTGCGGGCATCGTTCCACGCGGCCCGACGGACTTCATCGAGGGCGTCGGTGGCGAGGTTTCGCAGGGATGCCATGAGTCTCGGGGCGTTGCCTGTACGGATCTGGGATTTGTCTTCCAGATACGTGACGTCTCGGGTCCAGTGGAGCTGGTTCTCTATCGTCCAGTGCCCGCGGATCCAGGTGTTGAGGTCGGCGGCGCTGGCTTTGTCGGCCGGCAGGGATGTGATCACATAGACGGTCTCAACACGCCACTTCCTGCCGCTGAGTGTGCGGGATCGGCGGGTGATCCGTGCGGCCTGGGCCGCATGCGGGAACAGTATCCCGGCCTCGATCGTGACGACTTTGATGGCCCTGCTGCCAGTGCGGCCATGGCTACGATATTGGTGCCGGTTCCCTACCGGCACCTGCTCCCACGGCAGCGACTTCAATTGCCGCTGCAGACTCCTCTGGTTGCCCTTGACGCAAAGGACATAGTGCGCGCCACGGGTATGGAGATACTGCGCATGGGCGCGTTGGGTATGCATCGCATCTGCCGTAACCACAACACCGTCCAGGTCGTTGAACGTCTCCAGGAGGGTGGTAAACATGGTGATCTCATTCGTCTTGACGCCCACGTCAACTTGCCCCAGAACAGTGCCGGTGGCGTGGTCCACGGCGGCCATCAGATGCACCCGGGAGCCGCCACCATTCTTCGCTCCACGGACTTCTTTCCCGTCTATGGCAATGACAGCCGGCTTCACCTGAGCGGTGACCCAGGCGCCGATGGCGGTATCGAAAGCGTCCCCATCCACTCGGGCAAGCACGCGTTGCATGGTGGTCACGTGCGGGACGCTGATCCCCACTTTGGCCAGTGGCTTGCGTCCCGTGTCGGCCGCCCATTCAGCGATTTCAGCGAAAGACTTCGCCCCGGAAAGGACCGCGCAGATCGCCAGCACAAGGATCCCGGTCAGCCCATACCGGACGCCCCGGCGCTTCCTCGGATCAGGGACAGAAGCAAGGACCTCCCGCATCGTTCCCGGCGTCACGGCCGACTTCACATCCTCTGGGATGTGTTCCAACTGGCGAGCAAGGGACTTGATAGGGGAAGATGGCACGAAGGAACTCCTGGCTAAACAGCGATCTTGAACAATCACCTGTTTAACAGGAGTTCCCCTACTTTAAAAGCACCCCACCCGGCGCGTGTCAGCGCCTATCCGCCGGACGAGCTCGACGACTTTGCATCAGCCCTGTCCCGCACCGGTTCCGCATCGAGCCTGTCGGCCTGACCGAGGCGACCAGAACCCCGGATTCATCGTCAAATTCGATGGCCTCGACGACCGTTTTCTCGACACCGAGGAGAGTTCGCCATAGTCTTGCATTTCGCACGCCGTTTTCCCGTCTGAAAGTTTCTGTTCCTTGAACAGTCAGAAACCTAGACAGGAAGCGGCGTGCGGTTACGTCCCGCTGAGTGGTGGAGTTTTTCTCGACACCGTGCAGGTCAGTTATTTGATTATGCTGCCGTGAGTTCGGGGAGCAAAATCGTCTCCTCTATCGGCGTGGCGGGGGTCGTGTTCATGGCTTTGAGTTCGGCCATGGAGGCCTCGGAGAGGTAGCGGCGGTCGCCGGCTTCCCATTCGTCGTGTTGCTCGACCAGGACCGCGCCGGCGAGCCGGAGGAGGGCCGCCGGGTTGGGGAAGACTCCGACGACATCGGTCCGTCTTTTGATCTCTTTGTTGACGCGTTCCATGGGATTCGTGGACCAGATCTGACGCCAGTGCCTGGCGGGGAACCCGGTGAATGCGAGCACGTCATCCCGGGCGTCGCCGAGCATGGCGGCAACCTTCGGGTGGGATTTGAGGAGCATCCGGGTGACTTCGTCGAACTGGGTGTTCACGTGTCCGGCGTCGGGCTGGGCGAAGGCGGTGCGGATGATCGAGGCGACCATGTCCTGGGATCCCTTCGGCACGGTCGAGAGCACATTGCGCATGAAATGCACGCGGCAGCGCTGCCACGCCGCGCCTTGGAAAACCGTGCCGATGGCTTTCTTCAGGCCGCTGTGGGCGTCGGAGATCACCAGCTTCACTCCGTCCAGTCCGCGGGCCTTCAGGGACCGCAGGAACGCGGTCCAGAATCCCTCGTTCTCGCTGTCGCCGACATCGAACCCCAGGACTTCCCGCCGCCCGTCCGCGGCCACGCCGAAGGCGACCACGACAGCCTGGGACACGACGCGGTGCCCGACGCGGGCCTTGCAGTAGGTGGCGTCGAGGAACACGTACGGGTAGTCCATGGCCGAGAGATCGCGGTCCCGGAACGCACCGACTTCGTGGTCCAGGTCCTCGCAGATCCGGGACACCTCGGACTTGGAGATCCCGGTCTCGGCCCCGAGCGCTTTGACCAGGTCATCGACCTTCCGCGTGGAAACCCCGTGCAGGTAGGCCTCCATCACCACAGCGTAGAGGGCCTGGTCCACGCGGCGGCGGCGTTCCAGCAGGGCCGGGAAAAACGACCCGTTCCGCAGCTTGGGGATCTTCAGGTTCAGGTCCCCGGCGGTGGTCGTCAACGTCCTGGGCCGGGACCCGTTGCGTTGGGTGGTCCGTGCCTCGGAGCGTTCGAACGGGGCGGCGCCGATGAACGCGGTCGCCTCGGCCTCGATGAGCTGCTGGTACAGGGTTTCGGTCGCGGCACGTATTCGATCGGAGACGTCGGTGAGTTTCAGTTGGCCAAGGAGGTCAAGCAGGGCAGACTGGTCTAGAGCCATCGTGTGTTTGTGTCCTTTGTGAGTTCTTTGATCGGTTCTCACTGACCATCGCACGATGGCTCACGACGTTGCCGGAGCAACGCGTAACTGCTGAGATCTACACCACTCCACGGGACGTAACCCGGCGTGCGTTCGTTAAGGCGCGCTGAAAACGCCCACGGAAGAGTCAGGAGAGCCTGAAAAAAGGACATCATGGCTTCATCGAGCTTTGCTGAGGCCAGTCTGGACCATTGTCGTACTAGCTTTTCAGGGCCGCAGCCGCGACCCTCCGGGGAAGGGGAAAATCTATTTTCACGTTAGGGGTGATTGCCCTGACGATCGAGGTGTGTCGGCAGTGGCCGGAAATTTTCTTCCCCGGTCATGCCATCGGCGAGTTCGTACGCAATCTGGCGTACGCTCTGAGCGGCGCGGTTTTATTCAACTGGATACTTATCGAGATTCCAGCGCAGCGTCGTAGGCGTCTCGCTTATCCACGCCACCAACTGGCTCTCCAGTTCCTAGTCCAAAGCGGGCCTCTTATGCTCGCCTGGTATCGCGGTGCCGCTCAGCTATTGGGGGTGGAAGAACGTAGCCTGGATGCATGGGACCGGGCGAGTATAGAGAAATGTGTGCGCTCGATATATGAGAAAACCCCCGTTGTGGCTCAGGAGAGACGTCAACTACTCGGCGTAGCTATTAACGGCATTCAAGTGTCCTTGGATGGCCTGGAAGCGGCTGCTGACTTTCTTGATCCCGACGTGGCGGTAGCTCTATCTCTCTTTCCAGCCGCGAAAGGAATGCACCAGCTACAACCACTGGGGGCTGACGACCCGGAACCATGGAAGCGAGATGTTCATATTGCCTGGGAACTTCTCGAAGCGAGCAGGAGACTCTACGAAGCATTGCGGTCATGTGTGCCGGACCTTGAACTCAACGTTGAAGACGGAAACGTCATTTTTCCGGATAAATCAACTTGGCACGTGAGCTTGAACGAATTGGTCCGTGAGGCTCAACCGGATTCAAAAACGACTCTGTCAATGGAGAGTTCCGCCGTTTCGACCTGATAAGTGGAATGGGCCGGCTAGAGAACTAGCCGGGCCCATCGCGGATAGTAGGGGATTCGAACCCCTGAGGGAAGTTGCCCTCGGCGGTGTCATACCGTCGTAGCAACAACATTGGTTTGAGCGGTGGGAGTTGCTGGTGGTTCGCAGGGCGTTGGCGATGTCTGACAGGGCGGATATTGCGGTAGGCATCAAGGCGGGCTGGACGGACCGGCGGATCGGTGCGGATATTGGCCGTGATCACACGATCGTGTGGCGGGAGCGACGCCGCAATTCCACGAAGACGCGGGCATACCGGCCGGTCACGGCGGACGTGAACGCGGAGAAGCGGAGGTCGCGTCCGCAGACACGGAAGATCGATGGGAATCCGGTGCTGGAAGCCCGGATTCGCGCTGATTTGAAGAGGTCGAGAACGCCACGGCAGATCGCTGGGCGTTTGCAATTGGAAGCGTCAGAGCCCAGCGTTGAGATCATGACCAAATCCCCTGATGCCGACGGCGCTACCGTCTCCCACGAGGCCCTCTACAGGTGGATCTACGCCCTGCCTAAAGGCGAGCTGGCCAAGGCCGGGATACTGCTGCAATCCAAGCGCACGAAGCGGAAAAGCCGTAAGCCCCTGGGTGAGCGGACCGGCGGCCGGATCATCGGGATGGTCAGCATCGATGACCGGCCCGAGGAAGCGACCGACCGGCGTATTCCTGGCGCGTGGGAGGGGGATCTCATCGTGGGTAAGGGCGGTAAATCCGCTGTGGCAACGCTCGTGGAACGATCGAGCCGGTTCGTGATCATGCTCGGCCTGCCCGAAGGTAAGAAGGCACACGGCCTGGCGGACGTTCTCATTGACCGGGTCCACGATCTGCCGGCCCTGATGCGTGGCTCCCTGACGTGGGACCAGGGTACCGAGATGGCCCGCCACGCCGCCTTGACCGTGGCAACGGATCTGCCCGTCTACTTCGCCCACCCGCATTCACCATGGGAGCGGCCAACGAATGAGAACACCAACGGGCTCATCCGCGAGTACCTCCCCAAGGGCACAGAGCTGACCAGTCACCAGCCCTACCTGGACTCCATCGCCGACGAACTCAACGACCGCCCACGAAAAGTTCTAGGCTTCTACACGCCACGGGAAGTATTCAACAAGCTACTCAACGACAACGTTGCTTAGACGAGTTGACACCGCCCTCCCTAAAACGTCGGCCGCGAAATCGAGAACCGCGTCACCGGCAACGACAGCCTCCGGCTCAAAGACCAGGGACTGAAAACTGAGACGACGTCGGCCGTTGACTACGGCTCAGCGGACCGCCAGGAAGCCTTCGCGGCATCCCTGGCTACAACCGGAGCGAACGAAACCCAAATCCGAGGGCGCGCCGCTGCCGAACGCAGCGAGGGCACCCACCCCAGCGCAGCCGTCACCATGAGCAAAGACGCAGCTAAGGCCAAGAAGAGCCGCACAGGCGTAGCAGTGGGCTCCGAGAGGAGCAAAAGCGGCCCAGCCCTGTAGGGCGATACAAAAACGGGGGAACAACCAACAGGTGGCAGGGCCCTCGAACGCCAGGCCGGCGCCCATCTTCTCGCGGTCGTAGAAGGCCGTGTCGAAGCTCGTGGGCTTTCCGCCGCTGCTGAAGACCACGGGACGCCGCACGATGACGGCGGCGGCAAGGTCGTCGTTGCCCTCCGGGGCGAGTGGTGGGGCGAGCTCGTCCAGCACTGACCTTACCCCGATGCAGATCTGGCGTCAGGAACGGCATAACTGGAAATTCCAATTCCCCGCGTTGTCCGCACATACTGGCTGCCCGTCTTAACGGCCCCTATCGCTCCTTTGTGGGTCAGAGAAGGGGCCCTTTCCTTGGCTTGAGTCGAGCCGTCGTCCTGATGCAGCGCCAGGACTGGTAGCTCTGAGTGACGCCGGCGCAGTCACGGCTGGGAGCAGGGTTGTTGCATCGGCAGATGGCAAAAGGAGAAGAACGCCTGCGGTGCAGGACCACCAGGCGACAGGCGTATGATTCCGCGGCACGCGATAGCTTTGGCCGTATCTGATCTATTTCACCGGGCTCCTTCTGTGCGTGGATTACTCGGCGATGTCCTCCGCCCATAGTTCGGGGTGTTCATCCTGGAAGGTGCGCATCATCTCGACGCATCGGGCATCATTCAACACCACCACTTCGACGCCGCGTGAGCGGAGAAGTTCGAATTCGCCCAGGAACGTCTCGGCCTCGCCCACCACCACGCGCGGAATCTTGAATTGGATGATGGTCCCGGTACACATCGCACACGGCGCCAGGGTGGTGTACAGGGTTGTGTCCCGGTAGCTCTTCTGGCGTCCGGCCGCCCGCAGCGCCGACATCTCGCCGTGGGCGTTGTGGCCGCTGGCAATGACGACCCCGCCGCGGGCCAAGGCAGCACCGATCGGAATGCCGCCCTCTCGAAGGCTCTTTTGTGCGGCCTCGTAGGCAGCGTCGAAGACCTGGTCTGTGATGGTTCGTTCAGTTTCGGACATGGGTGCAGTCTAATTCGCGGGCGTCCAAGAATTATGGGTAAGGCCGCTGACGGCTTGATATTGGCCCGCGCTCAATGACTCAAAGACTCCGGCGGTGACAGACATCCGGTTTCATGCTGCAACGGTCAGCTCTAAGCCTGAATCCACCGGCCGGCTGTCGCTGATGGCCGGATGGCAGGACCTCGCTGTCCGGTGGTGTTCCACTGTTTCTTTCGGTTGCGCCGTATCGGCTGGATTGACAGGGTTCAGGCCGGTTTGGGCGGCGGGAAGATCGTGTCGAAGAGCTTTTCCCAACCGTCCTGCCACGGCCAGTTTTCGGGCAGATGCAGTCTGATACGCCGGGCCGAAGATGCGGTCCGGGCGGCGACGTTGATGATTTTGGTCCGGATCGTCACGGTGGTGGCTTTGGCGAAATGCCCTCCGGCGCGGGTGAGGTTGAACGCCATGGCCGCGGCGGCGAGCCAGGCGGCGTTGGCGTTGAACTTTCCGGAGGGCAGGTGGGCCAGCGGACCGGCGCGCAGATCGGAATGGACCTGCGCGATCACCGCGTGGGCGCGGTGGGTCTTATCCGCCTTGACGGTGTCCAGGACGTCTGCGGCGACGGTGGTGAAGAACGCGTGAAACCGGTGGGTGTGAAACAGGGTTTCCTGACCCGTGACGGCCTTGGGGTTCAGTTCCGGGACCCTGCGGACCACCAGCCTGCCGGCAACGCGGTCTTCATATTTCTTGGAAATGAACGCGGTGAACCCGATTTCGGCGACCTCGGCATCGGAGATCCAGGTGTTGGATTCCTCGTCGAAGATCGCATTGGTGTATTTGATCTTCTCCCACGCGGAGTCCGGGATCTTCGCGATGGCTTTCTTCACGTGCGGGTCCATCCGGGCCGTGATCGAGACTTTCGCGTCGGCCCGTGCCGCGGCGGTGACAACCGCGTGGTTGTAGAACGCGCTGTCCGCGCGCAGCAGCACCATGCCGTCCGCGTCCGCCGAACGCAGCCGATTCACGGTGGCGAGGGTGTCGGCCACGAATTTGCCGGCCCCGCGCCGAACTGGTGGCGCCTTTGCGCAGCCGCGCCCCGGTGATGACGGGTGCGGCCTCGTTGGTGGTGACGGTCCCGATCAGCGCGTTCAGGCCCTTGACGCCGTTGTCCCCGTAACCGGCGCCCTGCTTCTGATAGCCGTAGGTCGCCTTGACCGTGTCGTCGATATCGACCAGTGCCAGAGCGTCGATCCCGGCCGTGACCGGGGCGGCCCTGGCCAATGCGGGCAGCCAGCGGGAGGCGACCGCGTCGAGCTGGCGGACATGGCCGAAAGTGAACGTCCGCAGAAACGATCCCAGCGTCGAAGGCGCGTAGGCGCCCTTGAACAGTTTCCCCATCCCACCGTGGCGCAGCAGTCCCATATCATCGATGGAATCGGCGCCGGCAACCATCCCGGCGACCAGGGCCGTGACCTTCAACCCCGCGTTGGCACCGAAATAGTCCGGCAGTTTCAGATGCTCATCGACCAGTTCCCCGAGCCCGGTTTTCCCGGCCAGACCCATGACCGGGACCAGCCCCGCGGCCGACACGAGATTCGGATCATCAAAAGCGCTGGAAATAGCCGACTGGGTATGGAAAAGTTGCATCTACGGAATGCTCCTCTGCAAGGCGAAAACGGAACTCTAGACAAGTCCTATTTTCCCTGATCAGAAGGGCATTTCCGGTTTAAAACGCCGGACCGGCCCAAACCCAACCGGTGGATTCAGGCTAACCCGGATTTTTCATCGGACGGTGGTCGGGGCGCCGGGCCCGGTTTTTGCCGTCCGGGCGGGCTGAATCGGATTTCGGGCGTGGCTGATGGGCCCGGTGTCGGCGGGCGGGGCGCGGGCTTCCACTGGTCCCGTTGGTGTTCTTCTTTCCTGCTCGTTGGTTGGCGGGGGCTGCGGTGTCAGGTCCGCAGCAGGAGTGCGGGGCGGTTCGCGGCTGCGGCGATCCGGCTGATCGCTTCGAGCAGTGCGGCGATGAGGGGCTTTTCCGGTGCGGCGTCGGGCAGCAGCAGGTGGTTCCGGCGGGCGCGGGTGATGACCTTCCCAGCGGTGGCGAAGAGCCGGTAGCGCCAGCGTTTGATGTCCCAGCCCCGTGCCTTGTGGCCGTCGGGCAGGGCGGTGAGCTGGAGCCAGGAGACCAGGTTCGCGGCCAGCACCGCGAGGTTCGCCCAGGCCTGGTTCGCGGGAAAATCGAAGAACGGGAGCTTGCCCAGGCCGGTGTTCTTCAGCGTCTTGATGCGGTTCTCGGCCCGGCCGCGGGCCCGGTGCCGGGCATCCAGGAACGGCCCGTGCCAGCGCGGGGCATTGGTCAGGAACGCTGTCACACGGTGACCGTCGAGGTCGAGCAGGGTCGGTGTCGCACCGGGGTGCAGCGGCTCGGCGCGCAGGAAGATCTTCGTCCCGGGCGGGTAGTCCTCCAGCGGGATCACCTGCGTGGCGTTGATGACCCAGGCATCGTCGCGTTCGTTGCCGTCCTGGTCCAGGGCCGGCTGCCAGTATTTCTTGTCGTTGATCCAGTCGATCATGTGGGCCTTGCCGACCGGCACCGGGTACGAGGCGGAGAACTGCACGCCCCGCCCGTGCAGGTACCAGAGGAACTTCCGGGACGCGCCGGCGCTGTCGGTGCGGACCAGGATCTTCTCCCCGTCCAGTTCCCCGTCTTCACCGTAGAGGGAGTCGGGCAGGACGGCGATGGCGGCCTCGAAGATGCGGATGTGGTCCTCGGCGTTGTTCGCCGTGGCCCCGCCGTGGCGCATCAGCACCGCGAGTTCCTCCCCGGTGCCGCTGCCGGCACCGTAATCGACGCTGGCGGTGAACGGGGCGAATCCGAACCCGCCCTTGTAGTTTCCGGTGTCTTGTTCCTTCTCCGAATGCGAGGTCACCAATGTGGCGTCGAGGTCGATGAGCAGCGGGTCCGCGGCCGTCGCCTTCACCGCGGGACTGCGGTCCCCTGCGCCTTCCCAGGCCCGGGTCCGCAGTTCCTTGGCCAGGGTCGAAAAGCCGTAATCGAAAACGTCCGGGTTCTTCACGGTGCGTTCGAAGAACCGCGAGACTGTCGCGTTCGAGGGCACGTTGCCGAACACGCCGGGCTCGGAGCGCAGGATGTCCAGGTCCGAGACGTGCTCGCCGCCGGCGGCGAGCATCACCGCCAGCGACCCGAGCAGCCTCCCGGGCCGGTGCGAGGCCATCGCGGGGACGAACTGCCCGAGCCGGTCCTCGCACAGATCCCGGAACCCGAGGGCGTCGATGAAAGACGTCAGGAGCCTGGCACCGGCATGGGAGACCAGCGACTGACCGGTGAAAGTGACCGGGACGGACGGGAAGACCTTGGTAGGCTGGTGCATCGAAAAGGTGCTCCTTCAAGACACGGAAATAACGGCGTAGACACCCCTATTTTCCCTTGTCAGAGCACCTTTTCGTCTCTTAAACACACCCGTCAGCCCCACCCTGATGAAAACCCCGGGCTAAGGCTGCTCAACGAACTGGAACGATTCGTTTACGAGGCCACCGGAGTGCCACTCGATGGCCCGGGCCACGCCGTCAGCGATCCGGTGAAGGGATGTAGCGATGCCTGAGGGGAGTCCGGACCAAGTGCTTTTCTGC
The DNA here is from genome assembly GCF_054059215.1 of Arthrobacter sp. UYCu723. Lineage (NCBI taxonomy): Bacteria > Bacillati > Actinomycetota > Actinomycetes > Micrococcales > Micrococcaceae > Arthrobacter > Arthrobacter sp. UYCu723. Next base: position 1,384,697 of record NZ_JBSSBW010000001.1, on the reverse strand, counting down.
CGCATGACGATGGTTAGATCTCAGACCAGGTTATCCATGCGCCGCGGGACGGAATCGAGGCACGCAAATCCTTGTAGTCTGCAGCAGGCATTGCGGCGCGGACGCACAGGGAATCAAGACGCACGGTAACACCGGCGTCGACTAAGCCTTGATCCACCGATGTTGATTGGGGCTACGTCGGCGTTTTAAACCGAGAATGGCCGCCTTTTCAAGGAAAATGAAGTTTGTCTAGAACTCATTTTTCACCGAAAAGAGGCCATCTCGTAGATGCAAGTTTCCCACAAACCATCCGCGGTGTCGGTTTCCTTTGACGAGCCCAATCTCGTGTCGGCTGCCGGGCTGCTGCCGGTCATGACGCTGGCCCGGGACGCCGGGCTGCACGAGCTCGCCCAGGACTGGCTGACGGTGCCGACGGATAAGGGCGCGAACGCCGGGCTGAAAGTCGCTTCCCTGGTCGCCGGGATGGTCGCCGGGGCAGACTCGATTGATGACATGACCCTGTTGCGCCACGGCGGGATGAAGCGGCTCTTCACCGCCTGCTACGCGCCCTCGACCCTGGGCTCGTTCCTGCGGTCCTTCACGTTCGGGCACGTGCGCCAACTGGACGCTGTCGCCTCCCGTTTCCTGGCCGGCCTGGGGACCCGGGCCCCGCTGCTCGGGAGCCCCGGGGCGGAGGACTTCGTGTTCGTCGATGTTGACGACACGATCATCGAGGTCCACGGCTACGCCAAGCAGGGTTCCGGCTACGGGTACTCCGGGGTCCGCGGCCTGAACGCCCTGCTGGCCACGGTCTCCACCAAAGACACCGCCCCGGTAATCGCGGCCCAGCGGCTGCGCAAGGGCGCGGCGAACTCGGCCCGCGGAGCCAAACGCCTGATCACCGATGCCCTGTCCACGCTCAAAGGCCTCCAGACCGGAGGGCAGAGTCGCGGGCGGGTGCTCTGCCGGTTCGATTCGGCCTTCTATGGCCATGCAGCGGTTTCCGCCGCGCTGGCCGGCGGGGCCGAGGTCTCGGTGACCGTGCGCATGGACCCGGCCGTCAAACGGGCTATCGCCGGGATCCCGGAGACGGCATGGGAAATGATCGAATACACCGACGCGGTCTTCGACGAGACCACCAACACCTGGGTCTCGAAGGCTGAGGTCGCCGAAACCGTGTTCACCGCGTTCTCCTCCCGGAAAAAGGCCGAGCAGGTCACCGGCCGGCTGGTGGTGCGCCGCATCCCGGAACTGAACAAGAAAGCCAGCGACGGACAACCCACCTTGTTTGAAACCCATCGGCACCACGCGTTCTTCACCACCGTGGACGCCAAGGTTCTGGACACTGTCGCCGCGGACCAAACCCACCGCAAACACGCTCAGATCGAGCAGGTGAACGCCGATCTGAAGGACAGTGCGCTGGCTCATATGCCCTCAGGTGTTTTCGCGGCGAACTCCGCCTGGCTGGTTGCCGCGGTCATGGCCTATAACCTCACCCGCGCCGCCGGGCTCCTCGCCGCAGGCCCCTTCGGCAAGGCCCGGACCGGCACGATCCGCCGCAAACTCATCCACGTCCCGGCCCGCATCGCCACCAGCGCCCGGAAAATCCGGCTTCATCTCCCCGAAGCCTGGCCCTGGCAAACAGCATGGCAGGGCCTCTTCGAGCACCTCTACCCGCCGCCACAACCGGCCTGAACCCACACCAACCAGCCACACGGCGCAACCAGGACCACCAGTGGAACACCCCGACAGCGAGGCCGGATGATCCACCATGCCCAAACACCTCACCGCAGCCAGCCCGGAATTACGCCCGGGACCGGCTGCCGATCGGTGGATCAAGGCTAAGTACGCGCCGAGTATCGCAGCCGCGCCTGCCCCGCCGGCCATTTCCCACAGCAGTTCCATGGTGTCCCTTCAAGGGCGATGCCCGGGCTGCTAGTGGCTGGGCGTGTCGTTGGTGGTGGGTTTTGAGCGTTTTGGTGGAAGCATTGCTGAATGCATGAGGTAGCTGGCCCGCACCTCGCTGACTCCGCAGCCGGTGCAGGTCTTCCACCGGTGTCCGTAGGCCGGTAGAGTCTCGTCCTGTCGGCCGTATCCTGGCCTGGGTGCACCCTTGGGTATCCGATGGGCGTAGTCCCGTGACAGGAAAGGCGCCGCGGGAAAGTATCCCGCGGCGCCTGAGTTTTACTGTGTGAATCGTGCTCTCTGTTGGTTCGGGTCCCGCCTACGCCGGAACGACTGCAGTCGCGGGCTCACTGAGCAGTTCACTTGCGAGGTCGACGGCCAGATCTTCGACGACCTGTCCGTACAGCAGCCCGCCCTTGGCTGCGCTGGAGCCCGCAGCCGATGAGAGGCAACCGGTGGCGGGTGTCCGCTCCGGCACCACCGGGAGCCTGTCGAAGCGCGGCAGGACCGCGGCAGGGCCGTCGACCAGGCTGTCAATGGCTACCTGGGCCGGTTCGAGGTGGAGCATGAGCGAAGTTTCCAGGACCCCGCCGTGCTCGATGTCCCAGCCCGGGAAGCCACCGGGATAGACCTGCCCCAGCGTGTCCTCGCTGACGAAGTCCCAATACGACAGCAGCAGCACGCTCTGCTCTGCCCCGGGCTTGATGCCCAATTCCTCAAGGGCAAGATCGATTCCCTCGAACAGGAACTGGTAGTTCTCGAAGTGGCCGTTGATGAATACCACGTGCCGGACGCCCTGATTGAGGAAGGACTTGACCAGGTTGCGGGCCACGCCGGTAAGGGTGGCGCCGTCCAGGCTGGTCGTACCGGAGAGGTGGTTGCCTCCGCCGGACTTCTGCTGCGATTTGTACCCGTACGCGATCGGCTGGGCAACAAGTCCACCCAGCCGCCGGGCAACACCCTCCGCGAAGTGGGATGACAGGATGGTGTCCGTTCCCAGCGGAAGGTGTGGACCGTGCTGCTCCAGGGACCCGACGGGAATGAGGACGATCGCGTCCCCGGACGCCAGGACTTCGCGGTAGGCGAAAGCATCCATGTCTTCCAGAAATACTGACTTGTCCATGCTGGTGGTGCTCCTCGTTAAGTACAGTGTGGAAATAGCGCCGGTTGCCGCCGAGTATCAGGCGCCGGCGATGGTGCGGGCCGGGGCCGGTGCCGTGGTTGCGTCGGCGCTGGTCAGGTGCAGGTAATGGCGGTGGTAGCGGGGTCCCATGATGGCGTAGGCTGCGGCGCTGGTCAGGCCGCCGGCGAGCCAGGAGAGGTCCCAGCCGCCGAGGGCCACGGCGATGGGTCCCTGCATGGCCGGCACCAGCCCGTACATGAACAGCCAGGTGGAGAAGATGCCGATCAGCAGGGATGCGATGCCGGCCGGGTTCACGCCGGGCAGTCGCTTGGTACCGACGGCGTCGAACAGCCGGGTGGGGTCGCCGGGCCAGCGCTTCTCGATCCAGAAGTAGTGGACCAGCATGACTCCGCCCCAGGCTGCTACCCAGGCGACGAGGCCGATCAGCCAGGCGTCCAGGACGGCGGCGAAGTCTTCCTGGAAGATGAAGAAGACGACGGCTGCGAGGGAGAAGACTCCGACGAACAGGTTGAGCTTGCGGCGGCTGATGGTGATGTCCAGCGCCTGAGTGGCTACGGAGAAGGTGTAGATGTTCAGGATGTTGGTGGCGATCGGTCCGTGCAGGACCATCAGCAGCACCGGGAGTGCCATGACGCCGAAGTTCTGTACGATCAGCTTGCCGGGGTCGATCTCACCGCTGTTGGTGGCCAGGCTGGCGCCGAGAATTCCGAGCCAGACGACGGGGATGAACTGGCCCAGCACGGAGGCCAGGTAGAGCTTGCGCTTGGGGACTTCGGTGCTGACGAAGCGGGAGTAGTCGGCGGCGTAGGTGAACCAGGTGATGCCCCAGCCGATGCCGATGGCCGTCATGACTGCGCTCATCGCGGCGATCCGTTCGGAGCCTTCGAGGATGTTGCCGGCGGGGCCGGCGTAGGTCCAGTTGATCTTCATGCCGAACCAGGCGACGACGGACATCACGGCGAGGATGATGATGGTCGGCGGGACCGTCCACTTTTCGAACGCCGCGATCGCCTTGTAGCCGAACCAGGCGATAGCGACCTGCGCGGCCATGATGGCGGTGGCCACGCCGATCTTCCAGGCATAGTTGTGGGCTGTCGGGTCCACCCAGCCGAGGGTGCCGAAGAGTGCCATGACGAGGTCCAGGATGATCCAGGTGTTGACGGCGCACCAGCCGATGACCAGCAGTGCCTGGATGGCTGCCGGCAGGTAGTTCCCCTGCCGACCGAAGGCGGCCCGGGCCAGTACCATGCCGGTGGCCCCGGTCTTTTGGCCGAGGAGCACAAAGCAGCCGAAGAGCAGCATGCCGATCAGGTTCCCCAGAACCAGAACGATGACTGTATCGGAGAATCCGAGGCCGAGGTGGATGCCGAGGGCGCCGAGTACCCAGTTGATCGGGGCGAGGTTGGCGCCGGCCCAGATCCAGAATTGACCGGAGACTTTCCGGGTCCGCTGGGATTCGGGAATGGGCTGGAGCCAGGCCTCGTGGTCTATGTGGTCCTCGTTGACCACTGGACCGGCGGGCATCGCCGGGGATTGTTCACGCATTGGAGCCTCCGTGAGAGTTTTAGGTCCTTCAAGGTTATGTGGCACGCACCACATCTACCTACATATAATGTGTCTATTCAATGCTTGTTCTATGCGACGGAGCGTCATGACAATACGCCTTCAGGATGTCCTGAACCACCCGACGCTGTCCGTCGCTGACCCCGTCATCCGGGCCGCGGCCGGCAGAGCGGCCGGCACCCAGCTCCGCTGGATCCACTCCAGCGAAATTCTGGACATCGCTCCCCTTCTTGACGGCGGGGAGCTGCTGCTGACGGGAGGCGAGGCTTTGGCTTACGTCTCCGAGGAACGGCAGATCATGTACGTCCGCCAGCTGGCAGAGCGGGGCGTGGCCGCGCTGGCGATCGAAACCGGCGTCACCCTCCCCTCGCTCCCGTCCGCGATGGTGTCGGCCGCCGAGGCAGCCGGCCTTCCGCTAATCGAACTCCGCAAAGTGGTGCCGTTTGTTGGTGTGATGCAGGCCATCAACTCAAAACTGGTCAGCGAGTCGGTGGCCCAGTTGCGGCGGGCGGACGAGGCGAGCCACGCGATGGCCGTGGAACTGGCGCACGGAGGCAGCCTGGACCGGATTCTGGCGGTGCTCGCCGGCATCATCAATGCCGAAGTGACGTTAGTTTCCCTCGCGGGCGCAACGCTCGCCAGCGCGACGCCGGGCGTCGCCGACGAAGACGAAGACGATGAAATTGCCGGCTCAGCTCCCGCCGGCCAGGTTCACGCCGGTCTGATCCACATTGACGTGCCGGTGCGCGGCATCCTTGCGGCGCAGCTGGTGCTCCGGGTCCCGGCGCACGAGGACGAAAACCTTGCCCGCACTGCCGGAAAACGCTCGGTGGATATCCTGGCCCTGGCCATGCTGCAACGGATGTCGCCCGGCCTCCGGGAGGTTGCGGTAGCTGTCCTGATCCGCGCGATTGATTCAGGCAGCCAGTCGTGGCGGCTGCAGCAGTTGGCCTCGGCAGCCGGAATCCCGGCGTCCGTCCCGCTGGTGGCCGTGGTGGTCCGGTCAGATACCTCTCAGCAGTTGCGGACGTCGGTGGAGCAGTTGCTGGCCCGGGCGGCGCACTCCCACGCCACTTACGTCGACAACGCTGAGCTTCTCGCGGTGGCGAACCTTGGCGGCGACAATCCGGACGAGAGCCGGCAAAAGCTTATAGCCGGTCTGTTGGAGCTCCCGGTCCTGGCCAGAACGCTCGCGGCTGTTGGCCCCTTGGTGGCCGGAGTTTCGGATGCTCCCTGGTCGCTGTCCGAGGCCAAGCTCACCCTGGAATTGGCCGCTTCCCGGGAACAGTCCCGTTCCGAAACTGGCGGCGCGCACCATCCCGTCGTTGACGCGGAGGCGTTCGCCGTGGAGCGGCTCGCCGTTCAATCGCTGGACCCCTATCAACGGCGGAATTTTGTGCGCCAGCAGCTGGGGTCGCTCCTGGATCATGATGCACGCCGCAACTCGCGGCTGCTCGAGACTCTGGAAACGTGGCTGGATTGCGGCTGCAACACCGCCCAGGCGGCGAGGGAGCTGCATCTGGAACGTCAGTCGATGCACCAGCGGCTGCGGCGGATCTTCGAGCTCTGCGGCGGTGATCCCAGGGAAACGGGACGGCTGGCCGCCTTGCATTTAGCCACCCTGCTCGCACGGCTCGTCTGAGGAGTAACCCCCCATTGAGCCTCGCCGCCGCCCGGGGCTGCCCTCAGCCCTGGCTTTGGTTGGCGAGTTCCGGGTTTCCGCCCAGCCGCGTGGTGACCTGGTGCGCAGCGGCGGCGCAAGCCTCGCCGAGGCTTTGCAGTCGTTCGCGGGAAACGCGGAACCGTGGGGCCGGGATGAGGACGGCGGCTACGATGTCGCCGCGGTGGTCGTAAACGGGCGCGGCCACGCCGACTTCGTCGATGGAGGATTCACCGTAGTTGATGGCCCAGCCGCGGCGGGATATGTCGCCGAGTTTGATCTGGTAGCCGTCCAGGCTGGCATCGTCCAGCCCCGGATAGGTGATGGTTCCGCTGCGGAGTAGGGCACGGACGCGCTCGGCGGGTTCGGCGGACAGGAAGACCTGGACGGAGGCGCTCATGGCGTCCTGGTACCGGGCGCCCAGCGGGGTGGTGTGTTTGATCTGGTGGTGGCTGGCGATTTGTTCCACGCACATTGATTCGGTGCCGTTCCACACCATGAGGGCGCTGGTTTCGCCGGTTTGTTCGGTGAGTTCGCGCAGGACCGGGTAGGCTACGCGCCGTTCTTCCAGTTCGGCGAGCAGCGGTCCGGCGACGGCGATCAGTCCCAGGCCGAGGCGGAAGCGGCGGGTTTCCGGGTCGCGTTCCACCAGGTGTTCCTGTTCGAAGGTGGCCAGGATCCGGGAAACCGTGCTCTTGTGCAGACCGACCCGGTTGGCGATCTCGGTGACGCCGAGCAGCGGCTCGTCGGCGGTGAAGGTCCGTAGCACGGCGATGGCGTTGACGATGACGGAGGTGCCTTTGGTGTCGCCGTTTCCGGTGGTCTCGGGAGATTCTGCTGGGGTCATGGTGTCTACCATCATTCCGTATGAGGGCCGAGAAGCGGCGCCACGTTGACCGTGGCGCCGCTTCTCTGTCCGTCCCTTTCAGGGGGTTGGGCCGGTCAGGCGCCGATGATGTTGTATTCAGGGCCGAAGGGGAACTTCGTGATGTTCTCGGCTCCGTCGTTACCGACCACCAGGATGTCGTGCTCGCGGTAGCCGCCGGCGCCCGGCTGGCCGTCCAGGACGGTGATCATCGGTTCCATGGAGACCACCATGCCCGGTTCCAGCACGGTGTCGATGTCCTCGCGGAGCTCGAGCCCGGCCTCCCGGCCGTAGTAGTGGCTGAGGACGCCGAAGGAGTGGCCGTAGCCGAAGGTCCGGTTGGCAAGCAGTCCGTGGCCCACGTAGATCTCGTTCAGTTCCGCAGCGATGTCCTTGCAGACCGCGCCCGGCTTGATGAGTTCGAGGCCGCGCTTGTGGACCTCCACGTTGATGTTCCACAGCTCCAGGGAGCGCGCGTCGGGTTCGCCGTAGAACAGGGTGCGCTCCAGTGCGGTGTAGTAGCCGGAGGTCATGGGGAAGCAGTTCAGGGACAGGATGTCGTGTTCCTGGATCTTGCGGGTGGTGGCCCAGTTGTGGGCGCCGTCGGTGTTGATGCCGGACTGGAACCAGACCCAGGTGTCGCGGATTTCGGAGTCCGGGAAGGTCCGGGCGATTTCGTGGACCATGGCTTCGGTGCCGATCAGGGCGACCTCGTATTCCGTGATCCCGGCGGTGATCGCGTTGCGGATGGCCTCGCCGCCCAGGTCACCGATGCGGGCTCCGTGCTTGATGACCTCGATCTCCTCAGCCGACTTGATCATCCGCTGGCGCATGGCCGCCTGCGCGACGTCGACCAGGGTGGCCGATTCAAAGGCTGCCTGGATCTTGTTGCGGTTGTCCAGCGGGAGCGAATCGTCCTCGACGCCGATCCGGCGCGGGTTGATGCCGCGGGTGCGGAGCACCTCCTGGATGGCGAAGATGTAGTTGTCCCGGCGCCAGTCCGTGTAGACCACGTTGTCGCCGTAGCTGCGGCGCCACGGCATGCCGGCGTCGATGTTGGCCGTGACTGTCACGGTGTCGTCCTTGGTGACCACCATGGCGTAGGAGCGGCCGAAGTAGGTGAAGAGGAAGTCGGAGTAGTACTTGATGGAGTGGTAGCTGGTCAGGACGACAGCGTCCAGGCTCTTTTCCGCCATGATGCGGCGCAGGCCGGACAGCCGGCGTTCAAACTCGGCGTCTGAAAAGGTCAGCTTTTCCTTCTGCCCGTTGTGCAGGACTTTCAGTCGCTCCAGTTCGGAAATCGACGAGGCGTTGGCAGATGCTGTGCTGGTCATTATGGTGATGCCTTTCTTCGGTGCTGTTCTTTTTCATCAGGAAAGTTGGCGCGGACTGGTTTATTCGTGGGTCAGTGGTTCTTTGCTGGTTTCACGGGAGAGTGCGACGGCGATCAGGGAGATGACTGCGGCCGCGACCAGGTAGAAGGCTGGAGCCAGATCGTTGCCTGTGGCGGCGATCAGGAGGGTGGCCATGAAGGGTGCGGTTCCGCCGAAGAGCGCGTTGGAGAGGTTGAAGCTGACCGCGAAGCCGCTGTAGCGGACACGTGTGGGGAACATTTCTGCCAGGAAGCTGGGCAGTGTTCCGTCATTGAGGGTGAGCATGGCGCCCAGCAGGATCTGGACCAGGACGATCACCAGGAAGTTCCCGGTTCCCAGCAGAGCGAAGGCGGGCACCGTCAGCACGATGAACGTGATGGATGCGGCGATGAGCACCCTCTTGCGGCCGTAGCGGTCTGAGAGCATTCCGGTCAGGAAGATGAAGCCGATGTAAGTGATCAGCGCGATCGTTGTGGCCAGGAAGGATTCGGTTGCACCGAGACCCAGTTCCGAGGACAGATAGGTTGGCATGTAGCTGAGGATCACGTAGAAGCCGACGGCGTTGAGCAGCACAGCTCCGACGGCCAGAAGCAGCTGCCGCCAGTGTTTCCGGAACAGACTGGACACGGGTGCCTTGACGGCCTCGCCCTCGGCGGCCAGTTCGCGGAACACCGGGGTGTCTTCCAGCTTGGTGCGGATGTAGCGTCCGATCAGGCCCATCGGGGCGGCCAGCAGGAACGGCAGACGCCACCCCCAGCTGTGCATTGCCTCGGTGCTGAGCAGGACTGTCAGCAGGCCCGCGAGGAGGGAGCCGAGCAGCAGGCCCGCGGCGGTGCTGGCCGGAACGACGGCGGCGTAGAGTCCGCGTTTGTTGGCAGGGGCGTATTCCACCAGGAAAGCGGATGCGCCGGCGTATTCACCCGAGGCGGAGAAGCCCTGGGCGACGCGGATGATCAGGAGCAGGATCGGAGCCCAGATGCCGATCGTGTCGTACCCGGGGATCAGGGCGATGCAGAACGTTGCCCCGGACATGATCAGGATCGACAGTGACAGGGCGGTCCGCCGCCCGACCTTGTCACCGATATGGCCCCAGACGAAACCGCCGAGCGGCCGCACCATGAACGAGATCGCGAACAGGGCAAAGGTCAGCAGAAGCCCTGTCTGCGGATTGGACTCGGGAAAAAAGACTGCGGCGATTGTGACAGCCAGGTAGCCGTAGACGGCGTAGTCAAACCACTCGACGAAGTTGCCGATGAAGCTGGCAGCGACCACTCGCCGTCGAGTGTCCTTGCTGACCGCGGAGTGTCCCTCACCCGGGCCGGAGCCGCCGGCCGCCGGCTGTGAAGCTGCGGGGTCCGGAGCCCGCCGGGAGCTGGGGTCCGGGATGGTTACCGCCTTGTTTGGTTCGTTACTCATATGTCCACCAATGAAAATTTGGGTTGCATTGAACGCAACGCTGTTGCATCAGATTATGCGTGAGCTGGAACACAGTCAAGGGTTGTCTATTAGCAGGAAAACAAATCTGCTTACACTCCGCGCCGGAGAAAATGTGATTGACGCAACACCACTCACGATCTAGAGTTGCATTCAACGCAACACTGTTGCATTCGTCTATCTGTTTCCTTGAACCGAAAGAGGCCGCCATGACGGGCACCCTGAATGAACCCCTGGCCAGCGTCGACGCCGACGTCGCCCGGGCCATTGACCATGAGCTGGACCGCCAGCAGTCCACGCTGGAGATGATCGCGTCCGAGAATTTCGCCCCGGCTTCGGTGATGGAGGCGCAGGGTTCGGTCCTGACCAACAAGTACGCGGAAGGCTACCCGGGCAAGCGCTACTACGGCGGCTGTGAGCACGTTGACGTGATCGAACAGCTCGCGATCGACCGGGTGAAGGCCCTGTTCGGCGCGGAGGCCGCCAACGTGCAACCGCACTCCGGCGCCCAGGCCAACGCCGCGGCCATGTTTGCCCTCCTGGAACCGGGCGACACGATCATGGGGCTCTCGCTGGCGCACGGCGGACACCTGACCCACGGCATGCGCCTCAACTTCTCCGGCAAGCTCTACAACGTGGTCCCGTACCATGTGAGCGAGCACAACCACGTGGTGGACATGGCGGAAGTGGAGGCCCTGGCCCTCGAGCACCGCCCCAAGATGATCGTGGCCGGCTGGTCGGCGTACTCCCGGCAGCTGGACTTCGCGGAGTTCCGCCGGATCGCGGATCTGGTGGGAGCCTACCTGATGGTGGACATGGCGCACTTCGCCGGACTCGTCGCCGCCGGGCTGCACCCGAACCCGGTGCCGTATGCCGACGTCGTCACCACCACCACGCACAAGACCCTCGGCGGCCCGCGCGGCGGGGTGATCCTAAGCAGAGAGGAGTATGCGCGCAAGATCAACAGCGCCGTGTTCCCCGGCCAGCAGGGCGGTCCGCTGGAACACGTGATCGCGGCCAAAGCCGTTGCCTTCAAAATCGCCGCCTCGGCCGAGTTCAAGGAACGCCAGGAGCGCACCCTCGAGGGTGCCCGCATTCTCGCGTCAAGGCTCCTGCGCGATGACGTCGCCGCAGCCGGGATCTCCGTGGTCAACGGCGGCACCGATGTGCACCTGGTCCTGGTGGACCTGCGGCACTCGGAGCTGGACGGACAGCAGGCAGAGGACAGGTTGCACCGGATCGGCATCACCGTCAACCGCAACGCCGTTCCGTTTGACCCCCGCCCGCCCATGGTCTCCTCCGGACTGCGGATCGGCACCCCCGCCCTGGCCACCCGCGGCTTCGGCGCCCCGGAATTCACGGAGGTGGCTGACATCATCGCCTCCGCACTCATTTCACCGGCAACAGACAACGAACTCAGCGACGAAACCGCCGCCGGCCTCCGCAGGCGCGTGGCCTCCCTGGCGGCACGATTCCCTCTGTACCCGCACCTTGGCGGCAAGGCAGCGGCATCCGGGCTTGAGGCAGAACTGATTGGAGCAGCACAATGACCACGGAACAGCTTCCGGAACACCCGGACTTCCTCTGGCGCAACCCCGAGCCCAAGTCCTCTTACGACGCCGTGATTGTCGGCGGCGGCGGCCACGGGCTCGCCACCGCCTACTACCTGGCCAAAAACCACGGGATGACCAACATCGCCATCCTCGAAAAAGGCTGGCTCGCCGGCGGCAACATGGCCCGGAACACCACCATCATCCGTTCCAACTACCTCTGGGACGAGAGCGCGGCGATCTACGAGCACGCCCTGAAGCTCTGGGAAATCCTGCCGGAGGAACTCGAATACGACTTCCTGTTCAGCCAGCGCGGCGTGATGAACCTGGCCCACACCCTCGGCGACGTCCGCGAAAGCATGCGCCGGGTCGGCGCCAACAAGCTCAATGGCGTGGACGCCGAGTGGCTGGACCCCAAGCAGGTCAAGGAACTCTGCCCGATCCTGAACATCAACGACAACATCCGCTACCCGGTCATGGGTGCCACCTACCAGCCCCGCGCCGGCATCGCCAAGCACGACCACGTCGCGTGGGCCTTCGCCCGTAAATGCGACGAGCTCGGCGTGGATATCATCCAGAACTGCGAAGTGACCGGCTTCCTCAAGGACGGGAACCGCGTAGTGGGTGTCAAGACCAGCCGCGGCACCATCCACACCGAAAAGGTCGGTCTCTGCGCGGCCGGCCACAGCTCGGTCCTCGCCGAAATGGCCGGCTTCCGGCTGCCGATCCAATCCCACCCGCTCCAGGCACTCGTGTCTGAACTGCACGAACCCGTCCACCCCACCGTGGTCATGTCCAACCACGTCCACGTCTACGTCTCCCAGGCACACAAGGGCGAACTGGTCATGGGCGCCGGCGTCGACTCCTACAACGGCTACGGCCAGCGCGGCTCCTTCCACGTCATCGAGCACCAGATGGCAGCCGCCGTCGAACTTTTCCCGATCTTCGCCCGCGCCCATGTGCTCCGGACCTGGGGCGGGATCGTGGACACCACCCTCGACGCCTCCCCCATCGTCGGCACCACCCCGGTGGAGAACATGTTCGTCAACTGCGGCTGGGGAACCGGCGGATTCAAGGGCACCCCGGCGGCCGGAATGACGTTCGCGCACACCATCGCCACCGGAACACCGCACACCCTCAACCAACCCTTTGCACTCGAGCGCTTCGAAACCGGCGCCCTGATCGATGAACACGGCGCCGCCGCCGTGGCCCACTAGAAAGAGGTACGGACATGCTCCTGATCCCCTGCCCCAACTGCGGCCCCCGGGACGAAACCGAATACCACTACGGCGGCCAGGCCCACATCGCCTACCCCGAAAACCCGGCAGAACTCACCGACCGCGAATGGGCCGAGTACCTGTTCTACCGCGACAACACCAAGGGCGCCTTCGCCGAACGCTGGCTGCACAGCACCGGCTGCCGGCAATGGTTCAACATGCTCCGCGACACCGTCACCTACGACATCCAGGCCGTCTACCCGATGGGCACGCCCCGGCCCGCCGCGGCCGCCCCGGCGGCCGAATCCGGCACCGCCAGCACCGCCGCCGACAGCACCACCACCGGAAACGCCGCGCCCAGCGCCTCCGCAACCAGCACCACCGCCCCGGAAGGAGCAACCAAGTGACTTCCCAGAACGCCCGCCTCGCCGCCGGCGGACGCATCGACCGCACCATCTCCTGGCGCTTCACCGTGGACGGCGAGGAATTCACCGGACACCCCGGCGACACCCTCGCCTCGGCCCTGCTTGCCAACGGCCGGATCGCCGCCGGCAACTCGCTCTACGAGGACCGTCCCCGCGGCATCATGTCCGCCGGCGTCGAGGAATCCAACGCCCTCGTCAGGATCGAGGCCCGCTTCCCGGGCCACGTGGCCGAGTCCATGCTCCCCGCCACCACCGTCACCCTCGTGGACGGACTCAAAGCGGACCTGCTTAACGGGCTGGGCCGCCTGGACCCGGACGAGGACCGTGCAGAGTACGACAAGAAGTACGTCCACGCCGATGTCCTGGTGGTCGGCGGCGGCCCCGCAGGCCTGGCCGCTGCCCGCCAGGCGGCCCGCACCGGCGCCCGGGTCATCCTCATTGACGACCAGCCCGAACTGGGCGGGACACTCCTGTCAGGCTCCACGGCGCCCGGACTGGCCGAGGCCATCGAAGGAAAGCCGGCCCTGGAATGGGTGGCTGACGTGGAAGCCGAACTGGTTTCGGGGGCCGAATGCACCGTCCTGAACCGCACCACCGCGTTCGGCGCCTACGACTCCAACTACGTCATCGCAGTCCAGAACCGCACTGACCACCTGTCCAGCCCGGCCGCATCCGGCGTGTCCCGCCAGCGGATCTGGCACATCCGTGCCGCGCAGGTCATCCTGGCCCCCGGCGCCCACGAACGCCCGCTGGTCTTCGAAAACAACGACCGGCCCGGCATCATGCTCGCCTCCGCCGTCCGCAGCTACCTCAACCGCTACGCCGTGCCCGCCGGTTCCCGGGTGGTCATCAGCACCACCAACGACAGCGCCTACGCACTCGCCTCTGACCTCCGGGCCGCCGGAATCGGCGTCGAAGCCGTCGTCGACGCCCGCCCCCGGCTCTCGAAGGTGGCTGCGACCGCCGTCGAAGCCGGCACGCGGGTACTGATCGGCAGCGCGGTTGCCAACACCTCCTCGGACGCCGATGGCCGGCTGGACGGTGTAACCGTCCGCAGCATCAACGACGCCGGCGAACTCACCTCCGGCGTCGAAGAGCTCGCCTGCGACCTGCTGGCCGTCTCCGGCGGCTGGTCACCCGTGGTGCACCTGCACTCCCAGCGGCAGGGCAAGCTCCGCTGGGACGAGGACCTTGCCGCTTTCGTGCCGAGCACCGTCGTTCCGAACCAGCAGATTGTCGGCTCCGGCCGCGGCAGCTTCGAATTGGGCGACTGCCTCGCCGAGGGCAGCTCGGCCGGGGCCGCGGCGGCCATCGCCGCCGGCTTCAGTTCTACGTTCGCGCCATCCGCACTGGGCGAGCCAACGGCATCCGCTCCGACCCGCCAGCTGTGGCTGGTCCCGGGGGAGAGCGGCACGCCGGATGACTGGCACCATCACTTCGTGGACTTCCAGCGTGACCAGTCGGTGGCCGACGTCCTGCGCTCCACCGGCGCCGGGATGCGGTCCGTGGAGCACATCAAGCGTTACACCTCCATCAGCACCGCCAACGACCAGGGCAAGACCTCCGGGGTGAACGCGATCGGCGTGATCGCCGCCGCACTGCGGACCGCCGGCGAAGCGTCCCGCGGCATCGGGGACATCGGCACCACCACCTACCGCGCCCCGTTCGCCCCGGTGGCGTTCGCCGCCCTGGCCGGACGCCAGCGAGGCGAACTGTTCGATCCCGCCCGGCTGACGTCCATCCACCCGTGGCACGTCGCCCGGGGCGCCCTCTTCGAGGACGTCGGGCAGTGGAAGCGGCCCTGGTACTACCCGCAGAACGGTGAGGACATGGACGCCGCGGTCCTGCGCGAATGCGCCGCCGTCCGGGAGTCCGTCGGATTCATGGACGCCACCACCCTGGGCAAGATCGAGATCCGGGGCAAGGACGCCGGCGAGTTCCTGAACCGCATCTACACCAACGCGTTCAAGAAACTCGCGCCGGGATCCGCCCGCTACGGCGTGATGTGCACCCCCGACGGGATGGTCTTCGACGACGGCGTCACGCTGCGCCTGGACGCGGACCGGTTCTTCATGACCACCACCACCGGCGGCGCCGCGAAGGTGCTGGACTGGCTGGAGGAATGGCTGCAGACCGAATGGCCGGACCTGGACGTGCACTGCACCTCCGTCACGGAGCAGTGGTCCACCATCGCCGTCGTCGGACCGAAATCCCGCGCCGTCGTCGCGAAGCTGGCCCCGGAACTGGCTGCCGACGGCGGCCTCGAGGCCGAGGCTTTCCCGTTCATGATGTTCAAGGAAACAACCCTGGCCTCCGGCGTCCGGGCACGGATCTGCCGGATCTCGTTCTCCGGCGAACTGGCCTACGAAATCAACATCCCGGCCTGGTACGGGCTGAACACCTGGGAAGCCGTGGCCGCGGCCGGGGCGGAATTCAACATCACCCCCTACGGCACCGAAACGATGCACGTGCTGCGGGCCGAGAAGGGCTACCCGATCGTCGGGCAGGACACCGACGGGACCGTGACCCCGCAGGACGCCGGCATGGAATGGGTCGTATCCAAGGTCAAGGACTTCATCGGCAAACGCTCCTATGCACGCAAGGATGCCGGCCGCACCGACCGGAAGCACCTGGTCAGCGTCCTGCCCGTGGACGGCACGATCCGGCTGCCCGAAGGCACCCAGCTGGTGGAGCAGGACATCACCGTCAACCCTGCCTACGGCCCCGTCCCCATGCAGGGATTCGTGACCTCCAGCTACCACAGTGCGGCGCTGGGACGCTCATTCGCCCTGGCCCTGATCAAGAACGGCCGCAACCGGATCGGCGAAACCCTGGTGGCCGCCGCCGGGGACCAGCTGGTGGACGTCGTTGTCGCAGAAACCGTACTTTTTGACTCTGAAGGGACCCGCAAAGATGGCTAATACAGCAGCACTCCATGGCGTCAATGGACTGCGGGACATCCGCCGCAGCCCCGCCTCCCACCTGACGCCCGCACTTGAATCCGGCTCCATCCCGGGAAAAGTAGTCCTCAACGAAGGCCCCTTCCAGACCATGGCCGGAATCCGCGTTGACCCCCGCTCCGAGGAAGGATCACGGATCGCGTCCCTTACCGGCGGCCTGCCGGCACGCTGCGGCGACGTGACCGGCTCGGACCGCATCAGCGTCCTCTGGCTCGGTCCGTCCGAGTTCATGGTCGTGGCACCGGAAGCTGCCCACGATTCCCTTGGCGGCAACCTCATCGGCTCTCTCACGGAAGCACTGGGCGACGCCCCGGGCCAGGTGGTGGATCTCTCCGCCAACCGCACCACGTTCGAACTGTCCGGTCCCCGGGCGCGGGCCGTCCTGGAGAAGGGCTGCTCCCTGGACCTGCACCCCCGCGTCTTCAAGCCCGGAACAGCCCTCGCCACCGAGGTCGGCAACATCCCGGTTGTGCTGCAGAAGACCGGGGAGGAAAGCTTCCGGCTCTTCCCCCGGGCATCGTTCGCGGACTTCCTTGGCCGGTGGCTCCTCGACGCGATGCGCGAATACGCCTCCCCCGAGGTCCCCTGATGGCGCTCAGCGTCCTGGACCTGTTTTCTGTTGGCATCGGGCCGTCCTCCTCCCACACGGTCGGCCCGATGCGGGCGGCGAAGCTCTTTGCCGACGGCCTCAAAAGCGGCGGGCTCCTGAGCTCAACCACACGGGTGCAGGCCGAACTGTTCGGCTCCCTCGGCGCCACCGGCCGGGGCCACGGTTCAGACAAGGCCGTGGTCCTGGGCCTTCAGGGCCAGGACCCGGAGAGTGTGGACACCGGAACCGCCGATGACCAGGTGGCGGCCGCTGCCCTGGATGCCGAACTCCGGATCGGCGGAGACCACCGCGTGGACTTCAACTGGGACGAGGACGTGGTGCTGCACCGCCGCAAGTCCCTGCCGGCCCACCCCAACGGCATGACCTTCCGGGCGCTGGACCACACCGGCGCCGTCCTCAGCGAACGGAGCTTCTATTCCATTGGGGGCGGCTTCGTGGTTGACGGCGATGCCGACGCCGGCGACCAGGTGGTGGCAGACGACACCGTGCTGCCCTACCCCTTCACAACAGCCGACGAACTCCTGGCCATCTGCGATCGGGAGGGCATGTCCATCGCCGAGGTCATGCTCGCCAACGAACTCGTCTGGCACAGCGAGGCCGAACTCCGGGACAAGCTCCTGGCCCTGTGGGCGGTCATGCGCCAGTGCGTGGAGAACGGCTGCGCGGCCGAGGGAATCCTGCCCGGCGGGTTGAACGTCAAGCGGCGGGCCCCTTCCCTGTTCAGGACGCTGGCAGCAACCGCTGTCAGCGCCGACGCGGAAGCCCGGAACCCGTCCCCGGTGCAGGTGCCTGCCGACCCGCTGCTCGCCATGGAGTGGGTGAACCTGTTCGCCCTCGCCGTCAACGAGGAGAACGCCGCCGGCGGGCGGATCGTCACCGCACCCACCAACGGTGCGGCCGGCATAGTGCCGGCCGTCTTGCACTATTACGTCAAGTTCGTCCCCGGAGCCAACGACGACGGCGTCGTCCGTTTCCTGCTGACGGCCGCCGCCGTCGGGATCCTGTTCAAGATCAATGCCTCCATCTCCGGGGCCGAGGTCGGTTGCCAGGGCGAGGTCGGATCGGCCTGCTCCATGGCGGCGGCCGGGCTGTGCGAAGTCCTCGGCGGCACCCCGGCGCAGGTGGAAAACGCCGCCGAGGTCGGGATTGAACACAACCTCGGGCTGACCTGCGACCCTGTCGGCGGGCTGGTGCAGATTCCGTGCATCGAACGCAATGCCATTGCCAGCGTCAAAGCCATCAACGCCGCCCGCCTGTGCCTCCACGGCGACGGCAGCCACAAAGTGTCGCTGGACAAAGCCATCAAGACCATGCGCGAAACAGGAGCGGACATGAAAACCAAGTACAAGGAAACCTCCCGCGGGGGCCTCGCCGTGAACGTGATCGAGTGCTGAACCGTGGAAACCCTAACTGGCAGCGCCGCTGAATACGTCCTGACCCTCGATTGCCCGGAAACACGGGGGCTCGTCCACGCCGTCTCCGGATTCCTGCTGGAACAAGGCTGCGACATCCTCGAAAGCAAGCAGTTCGATTCCCAGCTGGACGGCCACTTCTTCATGCGGGTCCACGTCTCATCGGCCGGGGACCAGACCACCCTGGATTCGCTCCGGGACGCCTTCGCGCCGGTCGCCGAAAAATTTGGCATGCAGTGGCAACTGCGAACCCACGGGACGAAACGCCGGGTCCTGATCATGGTCTCGAAATTCGAGCACTGCCTCAACGATCTGCTGTTCCGCGCCCGGATCGGGGAACTGCCGATCGAGATTGTCGGGGTCGTCTCGAACCATCCGGACCACCGGGGAATCGTCGAATGGCACGGCATCCCCTTCTTCCACGTGCCCGTCACGGCAGACACCAAGCCCGCGGCCGAACAGCGGCTCCTGGAACTGATCGACCGGCTGGACGTGGAACTGGTGGTCCTGGCCCGCTACATGCAGGTCCTCAGCGACAACCTCACCCGCCGGCTGGATGGCCGCGCCATCAACATCCACCACTCCTTCCTGCCAAGCTTCAAGGGCGCGAAGCCGTACCACCAGGCGCACGCCCGTGGCGTGAAGACCGTCGGCGCCACCGCCCACTACGTCAACGCGGAACTCGACGAAGGGCCAATCATCTCCCAACAGGTGGTGGAAGTGGACCACACCTACGGGCCCGACGACCTCGTGGCCGCCGGACGGGACACCGAGCGCAAGGCACTCTCCAACGCCGTCCGCTGGCACTGCGAGGGACGCGTCTTCCTCCAAGGCAACCGGACAGTCGTGCTGAAATAGCTGTCCACCGGCACGTCGGGCGATAGCCGCCTCATGCTGGCTTCTGTCACCACCACAACAACGAAAGACACATCCAGTGAATCAGTCACTTCCCCGGGTCACGGGCAGCAGCCGCGTTAAGCGCGGCATGGCGGAGATGCTCAAGGGCGGCGTCATCATGGACGTCGTCAACGTCGAGCAGGCCCTCATCGCCGAGGACGCCGGAGCCGTGGCAGTCATGGCGCTCGAGCGCGTTCCCGCCGACATCCGCGCCCAGGGCGGTGTGTCCCGCATGTCCGATCCCGACATGATCGAGGCGATCATCGCGGCCGTGTCCGTGCCCGTCATGGCGAAGGTCCGGATCGGCCACTTCGTCGAGTCACAGGTCCTCCAGACCCTCGGTGTGGACTACATCGATGAGTCCGAGGTCCTGACCCCGGCCGACTACGCGAACCACATCGATAAGTGGAACTTCACGGTTCCCTTCGTCTGCGGTGCCACGAACCTCGGTGAGGCCCTGCGCCGCATCAACGAGGGCGCGGCCATGATCCGTTCAAAGGGTGAGGCGGGCACCGGAGATGTCTCCAACGCCACCACCCACATGCGCCAGATCCGCGCCGAGATCAAGAAGCTCGCCGGCATGGCCGAGGACGAGCTCTACGTCGCCGCCAAGGAACTGCAGGCCCCGTACGAACTGGTCAAGGAAGTTGCCGCCACCGGCAAGCTCCCCGTGGTGCTGTTCACCGCCGGCGGCATCGCCACCCCGGCCGACGCTGCCATGATGATGCAGCTCGGCGCGGACGGTGTCTTCGTCGGGTCCGGGATCTTCAAGTCCGGCAACCCGGCCCAGCGTGCCGCCGCCGTCGTGAAGGCGACCACCTTCTTCGACGACCCGGAAGAGATCGCCAAGGCCTCCCGCGGCCTGGGCGAGGCCATGGTCGGCATCAACGTGGACGAGATCCCGCAGCCGCACCGCCTCGCCCAACGCGGCTGGTAGCAAAACCATTCTGAAAGGAACCGCCTTGATAATCCGCCATGACGACTGGTCCCACCTCATCGGTACAACAGTGGACATCAGGCTCCGGGGAGAAACTGTCCGCACAGGCCGCGTTGACCACGCCACAAAAGACTCCAACATCCTCTGGCTCGCCCAGGACGGCAACAACCCGAGGAAAATGATCGACAAAGCCCAAGGCTACGAAGCATGGGGCGTCTCCGCGTTGCCTCTCTGACCTCGGGGAATCTCCGTACAGTAGCGCATCCCCCTCTGCGGATGAACGCCCCGTCGCCAACCCTTCGGTGTGCGTGACTCAACGATGTTGTTAACTGCTGCCTTTCGGTGATGCACGCCCAAATGCCGGTGCTCCGCGGTACGAAATTTCCCTTGCCCTCTTGACAAGAAACGCCTACATTTTGTCCGGGTGATCTGTCCGGCTGATCTAAACACCCGAGGCCGGAACGCGTGGCGCGTTCCGGCCTCAAGTCTCCGGCCATCAGCTGCCGACTTTTGGTGCAGCCTATCGCAAAATCACGGTCCGGTTGCCGAGCAGCAGGATCCTGCCCTCGCAGTGCCAGCGGACCGCGTTGCGCAGGGCGGCGCATTCGGCGTCCCGGCCCACCGCCACCAGGTCGTCCGGGGTGTAGGTGTGGTCCACGTCGATGACCTGCTGCGAAATGATGGGCCCCTCGTCCAGTTCGGCATTGACGTAGTGGGCCGTGGCGCCCACGGTTTTCACGCCCCGGTCATAGGCCTGGTGGTAAGGCTTGGCACCCTTGAAGCTGGGCAGGAAGGAGTGGTGGATGTTGATGGTCCGGCCTGCCAGCTGGGCGGAGAGGCCGTCGCTGAGGACCTGCATGTAGCGGGCCAGGACCACCAGTTCCACGTCAAGTTCATCCACGAGTTCCAGCAACCTGGCCTCGGCCTCCGGCTTGGAGTCCTTCGTGACCGGCAGGTGGAAGAACGGGATGCCGTGCCACTGGACCAGTCCCTCCTGGTCGCGGTGGTTGGACACCACGGCCACGATGTCGATCGGAAGATCTCCGGTGCGTGCCCTGAAGAGCAGGTCGTTGAGGCAGTGCCCGAATTTCGAGACCATGACCAGGACCCGGCGCTTGCGGCCCTGTGGCTCCAGCTGCCAGTTCATCTTCCATTTTTCCGCCAGGGGCGTGAAATCCCCGCGCAGCTGCTCGGTGCCGAAGGACTCCTTCGCGGAGGAGAAGTGGACGCGCATGAAGAAGTGCCCTTGCCCGCGGTCGCCGTACTGTTTGATGTCGATGATGTCGCTGCCGTGATCCAGCAGGAACCCCGAGATCGCGTGGACGATGCCGGGGGACTCCGCACAGTCAAGGGTGAGCACATGCTCGGTCAGGGCGGTATGTTCCGCCGGTTCCTGGGTGGGATTGTTCAAAGTCTGCGCGGTGTTCATTGACCCTGCCGCCCGCTGGCTGCTTCCTGTTCCAGGGCGAGTTCGGTGGCGAGGTCGGCCTGGAATGTCGCGTAGCGGGCCAGGTGGACGGGGCGCCGGCGCAGGAAGAACCAAGCAATGCCAAGAATGATGAACCAGACCGGTGTGACCAGCAGGGCCGTCAGCGTGTCCGGCTGGGTGGTCAGTGTCCAGAGCACGAAGGCGAAGAAGGCGAAGACCACCCAGACCATGGGGATGCCGCCGGGCATCTTGAACTTGGATGCCTCGTGCAGGTGCGGGCGGCGCTTGCGGAAGGCAATGTAGCTGGCCAGGATGATGGACCAGACGAAAACAAAGCAGACAGCGGACACGGTGGTCACCATGTCGAAGGCCTTGCCGATGTCCTGGCCCGCGTACATCAGCACCACGCCGGAGAGCAGCAGTACGCAGGACAGGAACAGCGCGTTCTGCGGGACTTTCCGACGGGACAGGGCTCCGAACACGGCCGGAGCGTCGCCTTCCTGCGCCAGGCCATAGACCATGCGCGACGTGGAGTAGATGCCGGAGTTGGCCGAGGACATGGCCGAGCTGAGCACCACCAGGTTCACAACGGTGGCGGCGGCACCCAGGCCGGCCAGGGAGAACATGGCGATGAAGGGGCTGTGGCCGGCCTGGAACTGGGTCCAGGGGGTGACGGACATCAGGATGATGAGGGCGCCTACGTAGAAGAGCAGCACGCGGATCGGGATGGAGTTGATGGCGCGCGGCAGGTTCTTCTCCGGATCTTTGGCCTCTGCAGCCGTGGTGCCCACCAGTTCAATGCCCACAAAGGCAAACACGGCAATCTGGAAACCGGCTACGAAGCCCATGAACTCGTTCGGGAAGAAACCGCCATGGCTCCACAGGTTGGTGAAGGTGGCCGGGCCGGCGTCGGACTGGAAACCGCTAAAGATCATGAACAGGCCCACCACGATCAGCGCCGCGATGGCGATGATCTTGATCAGCGCGAACCAGAACTCGGTCTCACCGAACGCCCTCACTGTGGCCAGGTTCAGCAGCAGCAGGATGGCGATGGTGACCAGCCCGGGGATCCACAACGGTAGACCCGGCCAGAGTTCCTGCGAATAGCCGGCAATCGCAATAACATCCGCGATTCCGGTGATCACCCAGCAGAACCAGTACGTCCAGCCCGTGAAGAAGCCGGCCCAAGGTCCGAGCAGGTCCGCGGCAAAGTCGCTGAAGGACTTGTAGTGCAGGTTGCTCAGCAGCAGTTCGCCCATCGCCCTCATGACGAAGAACAACATAAAGCCGATGATCATGTACACGAAGATCACGGAAGGCCCGGCCGCCGAAATCGTCTTGCCGGAGCCCATGAACAGGCCGGTTCCGATGGCGCCGCCGATCGCAATCAGCTGGATATGCCGGTTGCTGAGCTGCCTCTCCAGGTGCGGGGCTTGCGCCAGGTTTTCAGTCTGGGTCTTCATTTTGCTGCTCCTTGAATCGAAACGAGTTCGGTAGCCACAGGACTCGACGGCGGGGTTGCCCGGTCCGTCACCGCGTTCAGGTGATTGAAAGTGTAGAAATGGATGCCTGATACCCTGTCCGGGTGTTCGGCAAGCTCGGAAATCAGGGACGCAGGCTCGTACCTTTCCCCGCTGAGGAGCCGGCGGGCCAGCGGGCCCTTGCGGCTGAGGAATTTCAGGGAGGCGCCGACGCCGATCTGGGTGCCAAGGGCGACCAGCCTGGTCCTGGGCACGGTACCGGCGACCCCCGCCCAGACCGGCAGCTCCACGCCCTCGCGGCGCAGCAGGCCCACGTAGTCCACGATCTTCTGGGCGGAAAAGCACATCTGGGTGACAATGTGGCTCGCCAGGTGCTGCTTGGCCAGCAGTGCGTCCAGGAGGTCGAGGCCGACGACGGAGGGGTGCCCCTCGGGGTAGCCGGCGACACCAATGGAGATTCCACCGCCGGAGTACTGGGCGATGTCTTCCATCAGCTCTGCCGCCGTGCCGTAGGGTCCGGCGGCCCGCGGGGAGTCCCCGCCGATGGCAAAGACTTCCCTGATGCCGGCCGCGTCGCAGTCGCGCAGGATTCCGACGAGCTGGGAGCGCTCCTGCAGGGCGCGTGCCGCGAGGTGCGGGACCACCGCGTAGCCCAGCTGGGCCAGCTCGACTGCCGCGCGCATGGTGCGCCCGATGCCGTGGTGGGGCAGGCAGGTGATGGTGAGTGTGGTGCCCATGGGCGCAGCCGCCGTGACTTTTTCGACGATGTCTTCGGAAGGGATGATCTCTAGTCGTGTGGGGAACATCTTTGGTCCTTTACGGGTGTTAGACGCCGGCGTGCGCGGCGAGGATTGAGCTGGCTTCCTGGCGGGTGCTGCCGGAGCTTTCGATGTGGGCGAGCTCGGCGGGGATTTCCCAGCCCTTCTTGCGCATCGCGGTGGCCCAGAGGCGGCCGGCGCGGTACGAGGAACGCACCAGCGGCCCGCTCATGACACCGAGGAAACCGATCTCATCGGCTTCCTGCTGCAGGTCCACGAATTCCTGCGGCTTGACCCAGCGGTCCACCGGCAGGTGCCGCTCGCTCGGACGCAGGTACTGCGTGATGGTGATCAGGTCGCAGCCGGCGTCGTGCAGGTCCTTGAGGGCCTCGGAAATCTCTTCCCGGGTTTCGCCCATGCCCAGGATGAGGTTGGACTTGGTGACCATGCCCAGGTTGCGGCCCTGCGTGATGACGTCCAGGGAGCGGTCGTAGCGGAAGGCGGGGCGGATCCGCTTGAAGATCCGGGGCACGGTTTCGACGTTGTGCGCGAACACCTCGGGCTTGGAGTCGCAGATGGCCTGGATGTGCTCGGGCTTGCCGGAGAAATCGGGGATCAGCAGTTCGACGCCGGTGCCCGGGTTCAGTTCGTGGATCTTGCGGACCGTTTCGGCGTAGAGCCAGACGCCCTCGTCGGCGAGGTCGTCGCGGGCCACACCGGTGACGGTGGCGTAGCGCAGCTGCATTGCCTGGACGGAGCGGGCCACCTTGGTCGGCTCGAAAACGTCAACGGGGGAGGGCTTGCCGGTATCGATCTGGCAGAAGTCGCAGCGGCGCGTGCATTCGGAGCCGCCAATCAGGAAGGTCGCTTCCTTGTCTTCCCAGCACTCGAAGATGTTGGGGCAGCCGGCCTCCTCACAGACCGTGTGCAGGCCTTCCTTTTTGACGAGGTTTTTGAGCTGCACGTACTCGGGGCCCATCTGGACCTTGGCCTTGATCCACTCGGGCTTGCGTTCGACCGGTACTGCCGAGTTGCGCTGTTCAACGCGCAGCAGCTTGCGGCCTTCAGGTGCCAGGGTCATAGTTTTCTTTCTTTTTGTTGTCAGCGTGCTTGTAGGTGGGTCTGCCCTCAGTTCCCATGGGTCGCTCCTCTAGCACTCCACCACGTTGACGGCGAGGCCGCCCATGGCTGTTTCCTTGTACTTGGAGGACATGTCCTTGCCGGTTTCGCGCATGGTCACGATGACCTCATCGAGGGAGACGCGGTGCGTGCCGTCGCCCCAGAGCGCCATCTTGGCGGCGTTGATGGCCTTGGCCGCGGCGATCGCGTTGCGTTCGATGCAGGGGATCTGCACGAGCCCGCCGATCGGATCGCACGTCAGGCCGAGGTTGTGTTCCATCGCGATCTCCGCGGCGTTCTCCACCTGCCCGGGGGTTCCGCCCATGACTTCGGCCAGGCCGGCGGCCGCCATCGACGACGCCGAACCCACCTCGCCCTGGCAGCCCACCTCGGCGCCGGAGATCGAGGCCTGCTCCTTGTAGAGCACCCCGACGGCGGCGGCGGTCAGCAGGAACTTGACGATCGTCTCGTCGCGGTCCTGCTGGGTGGCCTTGTCCATGCCGGGGGCAAAGTGCAGGGCGTAGTACAGCACGGCCGGGATGATGCCCGCCGCGCCGTTCGTGGGGGCCGTCACGACCCGCCCGCCGGAGGCGTTTTCCTCGTTGACGGCCAGCGCGATCAGGTTGACCCATTCCTGCCAGTACTTCGGGTCCCGGTCCTTGTCCTCCTTCAGGAGCCGCTCGTGCCAGTCTGGCGCCCGGCGGCGGACCTTGAGGCCACCGGGCAGCAGGCCATCGCGCTTGAGGCTGACCTGCACGCAGCCCTCCATGACGGAGTAGATGTGCAGCAGTCCCTCGCGGATCTCCTCCTCGGTGCGATTATCTTCTTCATTGACCCGCATGACGTCGCTGATGCTGAGAGAGGTAACCCGGCAGTGCTCCAGCAGTTCCGCGGCGGTGCGGAACGGCAGCGGCAGTTCCTTCTTGGACTCGTCCAGTTCCTTCAGGGCCGCGTCTTCCTCGCCCTCGCGGACGATGAAACCACCGCCCACGGAGAAGAACGTGACCTCGTGCAGCAGGGCGCCGTCGGCGTCGGAGACGCTGAACTTCATGCCGTTGGTGTGGCGCGGGAGCACGGTGAGCGGGTGCAGGACCATGTCCGATTCCCCGTACGGCAGCGGCATGCCGGAGGCCGGGTCCGCGCCGCCGCCCAGGTTCAGGGTGCCGGTTTCGGCGATCGATGCGAGCCTTTCCTCGACCTCATCGGGGAGGATGACTTCGGGGTGGTATCCCTCCAGGCCCAGCAACACGGCGGTCATGGTGCCGTGGCCGCGGCCGGTGGCGGCCAGCGATCCGTAGAGGTCAACGCGCAGCGAGGCCACGCGGTCCAGCGCACCGGAGTCCTTGAGTTCACCCGCGAAGACCGCGGCGGCCCGCATGGGGCCCACGGTGTGCGAACTGGATGGTCCAATACCAATCGAAAAAAGGTCGAAGACTCCAACGGCCATGGTCGGTTCCTAACTAGATAATCGTGGCAGGGACGGTGGGTGAGACGATCAGCAGGCCCCTTTGGGACCGACATCCGGAAGCGTGCGTCTAAGGGAGCGACACGTCCGCTCAGCGGGCGTCTTCGCGACCGAGCACGCGGAGGATGCCGGTCCCAATGGGCCGCGAGCCCCGGAGCCGGTCCCGGCGCCGTTAGGCGAGATTGGCCATGCCCGGGTAGAGCGGGTGCGCGGCGGCGAGGGCCTCCACGCGGTGACGCAGACCGGAAAGGTCGGCGCCGGCGTCGGCGGTCAGGGCCTCGGCGATGATGTCCGCGACCTCCGCGAAGGCTGCTTCGCCGAAGCCGCGGGTGGCCAGCGCCGGGGTGCCGATCCGCAGGCCTGAGGTGACCATCGGCGGGCGGGGGTCGAACGGCACGGCGTTGCGGTTGACCGTGATGTCGATTTCCGCGAGGCGGTCCTCGGCCTGCTGCCCGTTGAGCTCGCAGTTGCGCAGGTCCACCAGGACCAGGTGCACATCGGTGCCGCCGGAGATCACGTTGATCCCCTTGGCCGTGACGTCCGGCTGGACCAGGCGCTCGGCCAGGATCCGGGCGCCGGCGAGGACCCGTTCCTGGCGTTCCCTGAACTCCGGGGACGCGGCGATCTTGAAGGCCACGGCCTTGCCGGCGATGACGTGTTCCAGCGGGCCGCCCTGCTGGCCGGGGAACACCGCCGAGTTGATCTTCTTGGCGATGCCGGCGTCGTTGGACAGGATGATGCCGCCGCGCGGACCGGCGAGGGTCTTGTGCGTCGTGGACGTGGTGACGTGCGCGTGCGGCACCGGGGAGGGGTGCAGCCCGGCGGCGACCAGCCCGGCGAAGTGCGCCATGTCCACCATCAGGTAGGCGCCCACGGAGTCGGCGATCCGGCGGAACTCGGCGAAGTCCAGCTGCCGGGCGTAGGCGGACCAGCCGGCCACGATCAGCGCCGGCCTGTGCTCCAGCGCCAGCCGCTCCACCTCGGCCATGTCGATCCGGTGGTCCTCCTCGCGGACCTGGTACGGGACCACGTTGTACAGCTTGCCGGAGAAGTTGATCCGCATGCCGTGCGTGAGGTGCCCGCCGTGCGCGAGGTTCAGGCCCATGATGGTGTCGCCCGGCTTGATCAGCGCGTGCATGACCGAGGCGTTGGCCTGCGCGCCGGAGTGCGGCTGCACGTTGGCGTATTCCGCACCGAAGAGGGCCTTGACGCGGTCGATCGCGAGCTGCTCGATCACGTCCACGTGCTCGCAGCCGCCGTAGTAGCGCTTGCCCGGGTAGCCCTCGGCGTATTTGTTGGTCAGCACGGAGCCCTGCGCCTGCATCACGGCCACGGCGGTGTGGTTCTCCGAGGCGATCATTTCCAGGCCGTTCCGCTGGCGGGTGAGTTCGTCGTCGATCTTCGCCGCGATTTCCGGGTCCAGCTCGGACAGGTCTGCGTCCAGGCTCGGCGAGACAACCTGCTCAATGACGGATGTGTTGCTCACAGTTCACCACCGTTCGCAGCAGCGTATTCCTCGGCCGACAGCAGCGGGCCCTCGGACTCCACCGCGACCTTGAAGAGCCAGCCGGCACCATAGGGGTCCGTGTTGATCAGCGCGGGGTCAGCGGCGACGGCGTCGTTGATCTCGGTGACCTCGCCGGTGACCGGAGAGTACAGGTCCGAAACGGATTTGGTGGACTCAATCTCACCGCACGTCTCACCGGCGGTCACGGTGGAGCCGACCTCGGGCAGGTCAACGTACACGATGTCGCCCAGGGCGTCGGCGGCCACGGCGGAGACACCGATCACGGACGGTCCGGAGCCGTCAACGGCAACCCACTCGTGCTCTGCAGAGTACTTCAGTTCAGCAACTACCTTGCTCATATCAAATTCCTTAGGGTCGAAAGGGAGAAGAATTACTTCTGGCGCTTGTAGAACGGCAGGGCGACGACTTCGAAGGGCTCGGTCTTGCCGCGCAGATCGATGTCCAGGACGGTGCCGGGTTCGGCGTGCTCGACGTCGACGTACGCCATGGCCACCGGGTAGCCCAGGGTGGGGGACGGCTGGCCGGAAGTGACCTCGCCGACGAGGGTGCCGTTCTTCAGGACCGGGTAGTGGCCGCGGGCCGCGCGGCGGCCCAGGCCCTTGAGGCCCACGAGCTTCTGACCGGTTGAGGTGCCGACGCCGGCTGCCTTGATCGCGGTCAGGGCTGCCTTGCCGATGAAGTCGCTTTCCTTGGCGAGCGAGACAACCGGGCCCAGGCCTGCGGCGTAGGGGTTGCCGTGGCGGGAGAGCTCGTTGCCGTAGAGCGGCATGCCGGCTTCCAGGCGCAGCGAGTCGCGGCAGGCCAGGCCGGCCGGGATGAGCCCGCGGCTCGCACCGGTTTCCAGCAGTGCATCCCAGAGGCCTGCGGCGTCCCCGTTGGGCACGTAGATCTCGAAGCCGTCTTCGCCGGTGTAGCCGGTGCGGGCGAGCAGCAGCTCCTGGCCATTAATCTCTACCTCGACGGCGGCGTAGTACTTCAGCTCGGTGACGAGGGAGTGCTGTTCGGCCGGGACCAGGGTCAGCAGAATGGCCTCGGCGTTGGGGCCCTGGACGGCGATCAGCGAGGTCGCGTTGGAGACGTCCTCCACCACGACGTCGAAGCCTCCCTCTTTGCCGGAACCGGCCCTTTCGGCCAGCGCGGCGGCGACCACCTTGGCGTTGCCGGCGTTGGGAACCACCAAGTACTTGTCGGTGCCGTCGGCCCCCGCCGGACGGCGGTACGAGATGAGGTCATCGATGATGCCGCCGTCTTCCTGGCAGATCAGCGAGTACTTGGCCTTGCCCACGGCGACCGCGGAGAGCTTGCCGGCCAGGGCGTAGTCCAGGAACGCCGCGGCGTCGGGGCCGGTGACCCAGACTTCGCCCATGTGGGAGAGGTCGAAAAGGCCGGCGGACTGGCGGACCGCGTGGTGTTCGGCCAGCTCGGAGTCGTACTTCAGGGGCATCTGCCAGCCACCGAAGTCGGTGAAGGAGGCGCCGGCCTTCTGGTGCTGCTCGTAGAGAGCGGTGTAGTTCTCAGTCATCGGGGAAATCCTTAGTTTTCGAAGTCTGCTGTGTTGTCCTCGAAAGCTTCGAGGGGTGGGCAGGAGCAGACGAGGTTGCGGTCACCGGCTGCGCCGTCGATGCGGCCCACGGGCGGGAAGTACTTGTCCTGCTTGAGGTGGTGGACCGGGAAGGCTGCCTGCTCGCGCGGGTAGTCGCGGTTCCAGGCGGAGGAGACGACGGCGGCCGCGGTGTGCGGTGCGTTGCGCAGCGGGGAGTTCTCCAGGGTGAAGTCGCCGTTGGCGACCTGCTCGATCTCCTGGCGGATCGTGATCATGGCCGTGATGAAGCGGTCGATCTCGGCGAGGTCCTCGGACTCGGTGGGCTCCACCATCAGCGTTCCCGCCACGGGGAAGGACAGGGTGGGGGCGTGGAAGCCGTAGTCGATGAGGCGTTTGGCCACGTCTTCCGCGGTGACCCCGGTGCGGGCGGTCAGTTCACGAAGGTCCAGGATGCATTCGTGGGCCACGAGTCCGCCTTCACCGGTGTACAGGACCGGGAAGGACTCGTTCAAACGGCTCGCGATGTAGTTCGCAGCCAGCAGCGCGGACTTGGTGGCCTCCGTCAGGCCCTGGCCGCCCATAAGCTTCACGTAGGCCCAGGAGATCGGCAGGACACCGGCGGAGCCGAAGCGTGACGCGGAGATGGCCACGCCAGTCCCTGGCACGGAAGCGCCGGCTTCGTGCGCGGCCTTGTTGGCATCGCCCGGCATGAAGGGTGCCAGGTGGGCCTTGGCCGCGACCGGGCCGACGCCCGGGCCGCCGCCGCCATGCGGGATGCAGAACGTCTTGTGCAGGTTCAAGTGGGACACGTCGCCGCCGAACTTGCCCGGCCGGGCAAGGCCCACCAGCGCGTTCAGGTTGGCGCCGTCCACGTAGACCTGGCCGCCTGCCGCGTGCACGGAGTCGCAGACCTCGCGCACGTCGGCGTCGTACACGCCGTGCGTGGACGGGTAGGTGATCATGATGCAGGAAAGCGCATCCTTGTTGGTGTCGATCTTCGCGGCGAGGTCCGCGTGGTCGATCGTGCCGTCAGATGCCGTGGCGACCACGACGACCTTCATGCCGGCCAGCACTGCCGAGGCGGCGTTGGTGCCGTGGGCCGAGGCTGGGATCAGGCAGATGTCGCGGTGCTGATCGCCGCGGGACAGGTGGTAGCCGCGGATGGCCAGCAGGCCGGCGAGCTCGCCCTGGGAACCGGCGTTCGGCTGGATGGAGACCTGGTCGTAACCGGTGATCTCCGCCAGGTCAGCTTCCAGGCCATCGATCAGTTCACGCCAGCCCTCAGTCTGGGAGTCCGGAGCAAACGGGTGGATGGAGGCGAACTCCGGCCAGGAGATGGCTTCCATTTCGGCCGTGGCGTTCAGCTTCATGGTGCACGAACCCAGCGGGATCATGGTGCGGTCCAGCGCGAGGTCGCGGTCGCTGAGCTTGCGGATGTAGCGCAGCAGCTGGGTTTCGGAGCGGTGCGTGTTGAACACCGGGTGCTGCAGGAAATCGGAGGAGCGCACCACCGAGCCGGGCAGCTCAAAGCCCGTTGCAGAGCCAACCGGACCGGCGCCAAAGGCGACGGCTACCGCGGAGAGGATCTCCGGCGTCGTGGTCTCGTCAATGGAGACACCCACCGTGTCCGCGTCGATGGAGCGCAGGTTGATGCCGCGGGCTTCCGCCGCGGCGATGACCTTCTTGGCCTTGCCCGGGACGCGGACGGTGATGGTGTCGAAGAAGGACTCGGAAACGAGTTCGCGGCCGGCCGTCTTCAGCGTGGTGGCGAGGGTGCGGGCGTTGCCGTGGACGGTCTCGGCGATGGCCAACAGGCCTTCGGGGCCATGGTAGACGGCGTACATCGAGGAGACGATGGCCAGCAGTGCCTGCGCGGTGCAGATGTTGGAGGTGGCCTTCTCGCGGCGGATGTGCTGCTCGCGGGTCTGCAGGGCCAGACGGTAGGCGGGGATGCCGGTGTTGTCCTTGGAGACGCCGACGATGCGGCCCGGGAGGGTGCGCTCCATGCCTTCACGGACGGCCATGTAGGCGGCGTGCGGGCCGCCGAAGAACAGTGGAACACCCAGGCGCTGCGCGGTTCCGACGGCGATGTCCGCGCCCTGCTCACCCGGAGGGGTGATCAGGGTCAGGGCCAGCAGGTCCGCTGCGACCGTGACCAGCGCGCCGCGTTCCTTGGCGGCGGCAATCACGCCGGACTGGTCCCACACGCGGCCGGAAACGCCCGGCTGCTGCAGCACGATGCCGCTGATCTCGCCGTCGGGCAGGCCCTGGGAGAGGTCCGCGACCTCCACCTCGAAGCCAAGCGCCTCGGCGCGGCCCTTCACGATCGCGATGGTCTGCGGCAGCACATCGGCGTCCAGGACGGTCTTGCCGCCGGCAGCGGATTTGTTCTTGTTGGCGCGGCGCATCAGCAGCACGGCTTCTGCCACCGCGGTGGCTTCATCCAGCAGGGAAGCGTTGGCCACCGGGAGGCCTGTGAGGTCCTGGACCATGGTCTGGAAGTTCAGCAGGGCCTCGAGGCGGCCCTGGGAGATTTCCGGCTGGTACGGGGTGTAGGCGGTGTACCAGGCCGGGGCCTCGAGGATGTTGCGGCGGATCACCGGGGGCGTGACGGTGTCGTAGTAGCCCTGGCCGATCATCTGCACGGCCGTCTTGTTCTTTGAGGCCAGGCGGCGCAGCTCGGCAAGAACCTCAACCTCGCTCAGCGCGTTGTCCAGGCTGAGGGCGGTTTCCTGGCGGATCGAGTCGGGAACGGCAGTGTCCACCAGGCCATCAACGCTGTCGTAGCCGACAGCCTTGAGCATGGTGTCGATGTCGGCCTGGCGGCGGGCACCAATGTGACGGTCTGCAAACGTGGAAAGGGACGACTGAATCGTCATGAGGAACTCCATAATTCAGGTGGCACTAAGGGTGCCACGATGATTCGGGTTCCTCCCCGCTCTGTCTTGGACCTGAGAGATTCCGCAGACCCTGCTGTTACAGGGTGCCGCTTGCACCGTCGGTGAGTAAGGCCGGAGCCTTGCTGCTTTCCAGAGTTGCCTTGCCGCGGCGGTACATGGGCCTGAGAGATTCCTGGGGAGGATTTGCTCCTACGGCGCCTGCTGAATGTACCGGCAGGACTCTCCCGCCGCAGTTCATAAGCACGCATCACTCGTAAGTGACGCGCTTCACACACTAGCTGCTTTCCCGACTGCGTGCAAGAAAAATAAGTCATTTTTATCCGAGTGTGGTCCCTCTTGACATTGTCGAGTGACGGTGTTCACAATTGTCGCTGTGACTTCGGCAACGACGCCAGCCACCCTGATTCTCCGCTCCTGAGTCAACGGAAGCGGACTAAACAATCCCTGACGAAACTCCCGGATCCGGCCGAGTGATGCGTCACTCGAGGCCCGCCAGCGCTGCTGCACGCGTCGGCGCCGGCGTTTTTTGCGCCCATTTTGGCGCACTCCACCGCACACAGGAAAGAATCCATATGACGGAACTTCGTTCGACCCTCACTGCCGACGGAACAGCCCCAAGGCCTTCATCGCCCCCGCACCTTGCACGCTCGCTGAGCAACCGGCACATCCAGCTCCTGGCCATCGGCGGCGCCATCGGCACCGGCCTTTTCATGGGTTCCGGCAAGACCATTTCGGTGGCCGGGCCCTCCGTGATCTTCGTGTACATGATCATCGGCTTCATGCTGTTCTTCGTGATGCGGGCCATGGGCCAGCTGCTGCTGTCCAACCTGAACTACAAGTCCTTCAGCGACTTCGCCGGCGACCTCCTGGGCCCCTGGGCCGGCTTCTTCACCGGCTGGACCTACTGGTTCTGCTGGGTGGTCACCGGTGTGGCGGACGTGATCGCGATCGCCGGCTACGCCGAGCAGCTGTGGCCGGGCATCCAGCTCTGGGTCCCGGGCGTTGCCACCATCATCATCCTGCTCCTGCTGAACCTGCCCACCGTGAAGGCCTTCGGCGAGACCGAATTCTGGTTTGCGCTCATCAAGATCGTGGCCATCGTGGCGCTGATTGTGGTGGGCCTGGTGATGATCTTCACCGGCTTCCAGTCCAACGCCGGCACCGCCAGCTTCACCAACCTCTGGAGCCACGGCGGCTTCTTCCCCAAGGAATTCATGGGCTTCGTGGCCGGTTTCCAGATCGCCGTGTTCGCGTTCGTGGGCATTGAACTCGTGGGCACCGCCGCGGCCGAAACGAAGAACCCGGAGCACAACCTGCCCCGCGCCATCAACGCCATCCCGCTGCGCGTCATGCTCTTCTACGTCGGCGCCCTGATCATCCTGATGTCCGTCACCCCGTGGACCGAGTTCCAGGCCGGCCACAGCCCGTTCATCGGCATGTTCTCGCTGGCCGGGCTGGGCATCGCAGCGACCGTGGTGAACCTCGTGGTGCTGACGTCCGCGATGTCCTCCGCCAACTCGGGCATCTATTCCACCTCGCGGATGGTGTTCGGGCTGGCCAACGACGGCGACGCCCCCAAGCTCTTCGGCCGCCTCTCCACCCGCAAGGTCCCGCAGAACGCCCTGTTCCTCTCCTGCGTGCTGCTGCTCGCCGGCGTGGCCCTGCTCTACGCGGGCAAGGACGTCGGCGTCGCGTTCGACATGGTCACCACCGTGTCCGCCGTCTGCTTCATGTTCGTCTGGTCCATCATCCTGGCCAGCTACCTCGTGTTCCGGAAGCGCCGCCCCGAACTGCACCAGGCCTCACCGTTCAAGATGCCCGGCGGCATCCCCATGGTCTGGGTGGTCTTCGCGTTCTTCGCGTTCCTGATCTGGGCCCTGACCACCCAGCCGGACACCCTCACCGCGCTGCTGGTCACGCCGATCTGGTTCGCCATCCTGGGCGGAGCCTACGCCGTGGTCCGCAAGTCTCCGCTGCACCAGGCCCGCGTGGCCGAGTGGAAGGCCATGGCAGAGTCGGAAACCCTGGCCGCGGAAGCAGCCGCAGTCTAGGAGCCACCGCTTAAGCACGGCGCCGGAACCCGAGATGGGTTCCGGCGTCGCGCTTTAAGGGACTGCTTAGGACTCGGCCTTGCTGTCATTTTCCGAAGACGGGTGTCGCGGAATGTCCGAAGTCCACCCAGGGTGGGAGTCTTATCCGCGGCTTCTGAGCCGGATTGTCCGTGCCTGGTGGATGGCAGCCAGGGCAACCGCGCTGGCGGTGAGTCTCAGGGCGTGGACCCTGTACCACCGCTTCAGCAGGGGGTTGCGGCGCATCTCGCTGAGCGGTTGTGGGCTGAAGAACAGGTCGGGGTTGATGGACCGGAGCAGGTATGCGGTAGCGGCCGCACCCGTCGTGGAGCTGGCTGCAGCCACTATGAGCCAGACCCTGCTGTTGGAATGATTCCAACCCGCCGCGAGGGCAGCGATGGCGGCAGGGGCGTTGATCGGGGCGATCGGGGCGTAGTAGCGGCCGGGGCTTCCCGCTCCAAAGGGGGACCGCGGGAGTTCACGGCTTGCTTCCGAGGCCGCGACCCGGTGCGGGATTTTGACGAGGGCCTCATAGAGATTGCCGAAGAACCAGTGCGCGTGGCTGAACTCCGCTACACCCAAGAGCCGATCAGCGAGCAAATCTCGACGGCCTGAGGAAATCTGTCCCATGCCCACAATCTACCCCCGATGCTCAGCGCCGGGCCATGTCCATGTGGACGGTCGCCGGGACCGCATCACCCGGGCCATCTAAACCGCGGCTGCTCCCGGTTCAGGAATGCGTTGATGCCGATTCCCATGTCCGGGCTGTCTGGCATGGCTGCCCAGGCGTCCTCCCATTCCTTGTCAATGCCAGAGTGATTCATGTCCGTCAGGTTCACCAGGTGCTTCATGGAATGCATTGAAAAGCGGGAGTGGTTCAGGAGGGAGCTGACAATGGAGCTGCACCGCTCCTCAAACGCATCGTCGGGAACGGCCTCGGCCACCAGGCCGAGGGCCTGGGCTCGGGCTGCGGTAAACGCCTTGCCGGTGAGGAGAATGAATTTCGCGTTGGCGTGCCCGACCTGACGCACGAGCCGCTCGATGCCGGGCCGGGGGTAGATGATGCCGATCTTGGCCGGGGTGATGGCGAATACGGAGCGTTCGCTCGCGATGATGAAATCGCAGGCTGAGGCGATCTGCCAGCCCCCTCCCATGCAGGCACCGTCAACCATTGCCATGGTGGGTTTCGTGATCGATGCGATGGCTTGGTCGGCCCGGCTCAGTTGGTCGACGCTGGTGTCATCGTCCTGCCGGTCCAGAAGCACCGAGGACAGTTCGCCGATGGCCGCGCCCGCGCAGAACGTATTGCCAACGCCGCGAAGTGCCACGACGGTGACGTCAGGATCGGCATCAAGCCGTGGCATCAAGTCCTGGAGCTCCAGGCACATGGTCTTGGTCAGGGCGTTCCGCTGGGTGGGATTGTCGATCTCGACTGATGCCACCCCGCCGGTGATGCTGACGTTGATTCTGGGGTTGCGTGCTGAATTGCTCATCGCCGCGCTTCTGCCGTTTCCTTGTTGGTCTTCAAGTGGCCATTGGCCTCAAGCCGCTCGATGTCGTCGTCGGAGAAGCCAATCTCCCGCAGGACCTCCGCGGTGTGTTCGCCCAAAAGGGGAGGCGGTGACAGAATCTCGCTGGCCTCGCCGTCGAGACTCAGAGGCCCCCGCAGAAGCGGCAGTGCGGAACCGTCGCGCCGCCGGCTCTGCTGGACCAGACCCAGAGCGGCCACCTGCTGGGATGCCAGGGCTTGCGTGTAGTCGTAGATCGGACCGCACGGGATGCCTGACTGGTTGATCATCGGGACCCACTCCGCGGCGGCCTTGGAAGACAGCGCCGATTCAATAAGCTCCGTCAGCTGGTCTCTGTTTGCCGAGCGGTCCGCGCCGGTGATGAACCGGGGATCCTCCACCGCCAGTTGAACTTGGAGCAAATCGCAGAACGCCCGCCACTGCTTGTCATTGCCGACGGCGATGTTGATGGGTTCCGTGGCGGTCTTGAATATGCCGTACGGGGCGATCACCGGGTGGTTGTTTCCCTGAGGAAAGGGGGTCTCGCCGAGGCTGAGGGCTCTCTGGCCCTGGAACGCCGAAAGGTTCAGTGCCGTTTCCAGCAGGGACGTTGATACGCGGCTGATGGAGTGGCCGTTGCTCCGTCCCAGCAGTGCTGAGACGATGCCGAAGGCGCAGACCATTCCTGAGGTGATGTCCACAATCGGTACGCCTACACGGTAGGTGTGCCCGGGATCGGCGCCGGTGACGGACATGAGTCCGGACATTCCTTGGATCACCTGATCCAGGCCAGCGTCGTCCTTGAGCGGGCCGGCGGCGCCGAAGCCGGTGACGGACCCGACGACGAGCCGGGGGTTGAGCTCTTCGAGGTGCTCCGCGGTCAGCCCCATTTTCTCCAGGGTGCAGGGCTTGAAGTTCTCGACCAGGACGTCCGCCCCGGCGATCAGCCTGCCCAGGATTTCCCGTCCCTCCGGGGAGTAGAAGTCGAGGCAGACCGATGTCTTGTTGCGGTTCACAGAGTCGAAGTAGAGGCTGTGGTTGTCCTGGAACGGCGGCCATTGGCGGGCTGTGTCGCCGCCGTTGATGCTCTCGACCTTGATGATCTTGGCGCCCATGTCGGCAAGCAACGCGGTGCAGTACGGGCCGGCAAGCGCCCTGCTGAGGTCAACCACGGTGACTCCGTGGAGTGGCTTGATCATGATGGATTCCCTAATTCGTGTGGCACGGAAGACGGTTGAGCGATGTTCACAAGCTGGCAGGGATGACGAGCGCGCCGACCAGCATGAGCGGGCCGACCACCACCATTGAGAGGCCCCAGCGCGTGAGCAACTTGGTGATACGCGGCCGTTCGTCCTCATCGACGGTGGCCACAAAGGTGGCGCCGACCGTGGAGAATGGCGAGACGTCCACGATGGATGAACACACGCCCAGGGCGGCGATGACTGCCCAGCCGGCGATGTCCCCGGACGCGACCAGCGGCAGGGCCAGCGGCACCAGCGCCGCGAGCATTCCGGTTGTGGAGGCAAAGGCAGAAACCAGGCCGCCGATGGCGCAAATCACGAGCGCAGCAAGAAGCGGAGTCCCGGCGCCGGCGGCTGCTTTGCCGAGCAATGCGACGGCGCCCATGGTCTGAAGCACTCCGACGAACGTGATGATGCCGCCGACCAGAAGGACGGTGGACCAGTCGATCTTGGAGACTGCCGTCTTGCCCGAGTTTGGATCGCAGAGCGTCAGGACTGAGGCGAAGGCGAAGCAGAGGATGCCGATGTCCGGATTCCCGCCAAGGAGCGCCATCACGCTGACTGTCAGGACCAGGCCTGCCATGCAGAGCACGGTGATGATCTGGTTCCGGTTCATCTTTTCCGCCGCCGCCGCCACCGCACCCGGCTCGTCCAGAACCTGCACCCCGTGAGCCACGACCCGCCGGCTCCGCGCGGCATTGCCGTCGCGCTCAAAGGGGTGCGAGGGATTCGGGCGGCTTGTACTGAACCGCGGCAGATTGCCGAAACCGTCGGCGGTGCGGGTGTTCAGCAACTTGAAGCCGCCAAAGAGCACATAGGCGGCAGCGACCAGGAGCAGGTTTGCGCCAAGGGCGACGGTGAACAGCACCAGCGGGTCAAGACCGATTCCCGCGGCGCGGGCCGTTCCATACGTAACGATGCCGAACAGGCTGGTGGGGGCGAAGGCGCCGGCACTTAGGCCGGAGCCCATCGCGATGCCCATGAGCATGCGGTCGATTTTGTATTTCTTCGCCAGCGGCATGCCGATGGGAGCCATGACGAGACCGGCCAGGGGCGATCCCATGGCCGAGATCCCGGCGGTGAGCGCGAAGAACGCGAGGGGAAGGAAGAATGCCCTGTCCCCGACCTTGCTAATGGCTAGTCCGATAATGCGGTCGATGGTGCCATTGGCCTGGGCAATGGCAAAGAAATAGGTCACACCGACCAAGAGGACCAGGATCCCGACAGGGAAGCCCGCCACCACTTTCTCGATTGTCATGCCTGCCATCCAGATGCCGACGCCGGCGGCCGCGGCAAACATGAGCACGCCGATGTGCACCTTGCGCAGACTGGCCACCGCAAATACGCCAACAAAAATGACTAAAGCCGCAATTTGAATACCCATAGGGTCCGTTCTCCAATCAAACATCATCGGTCCACTGGTTGAACCACCGGTTCATTTCTGGAAGTCGGCTGTAATGTAGATCACTAAAGTGGGGCGGTCAAGGGCCAGCGATGATCAGGAGGTCGAATGAGCACTCAAAGCGTCGTCACGGCAATGAGGGTTCTCGAAGCCGTATCGGATAACCAGCCGGCGGGCCTGTCCGAACTCAGCCGCGAGGTCGACGTCCCCAAAGCCACCGTGCTGCGCATGCTCCGGACGCTCGGCGAACTTGGGTGGGTGGCGCAGTCAGAGGCGCAGGCCGGCAAATGGGTGCTGACCAACCATGCCTTTGCTGTGGCCAGCCGGGGCAGCAGCGGATCCGCGATCCGGGACGCCGCGATGGGGCCGTTGAACGGCCTGCAGCTGGACACCACCGAGACGGTGCACCTGGCCGTGCCGGACAGGCGCTTCATGTTGGTACTCGAACGGCTCGACACCCCGCACGTGCTGCGGGCCTTCCTGCCTTTGGGCTCGCGCGTGCCCATGCACGCTTCGGCCACCGGGATCGCGTACCTGGCCGCAGCCGAGGAGAGCTACGTGGACGAATACCTGTCCGTTCCGCTGGACGCCGTTACCCCTCAGACAGTGGTGGATCCGCCGTCGCTTCGGCAGATGATCGCGGACACCCGGGACCGCGGATTCTCCATCAACGAACAGGGCCTGAGTACCGGAATCACCTCCATCGGCGTCGCGTTCCTGGGCCCGGGCCAGGCGCCGGCCGGATCGATCTCGATCTCGGGTCCGTCGAGCCGGATTGTCCGCGAAAAATTCGATGAATACGGCCAAGCCGCCGTTGGAGCCGCCCGGGATATCAGCCGGGCGCTAGGCTCGTACTCGTCCAAGAGGTACTGACTCCGCGGCTGACGCCGGCTTCCTGCTGAACGGGGAGAAGAAGTGGATCGGCAACGGTTCCATCGGCGGCATGACGGTAGTCTGGGCCCGGGCCGAGGACGGCCAGGTGCACGGCTATCTGGTGCCCCAGAACTCCCCCGGCTACACGGCGACCACGATCGAAGGAAAGTCTTCTCTTCGGGCCATCTGGCAGGCCCACATCCGGCTGGAGAACGTCTTTGTCCCGGCCGAAAATGTCCTGCCGGGCGCCAACTCCTTCAAGGACACCACCCGGGTGCTGCTGGCCACCCGGTTGGGGGTCGCCTGGTCCGCTGTCGGCCACGCCACCGCCTGCTATGAGACCGCGGTGCAGTACACGGCGCAGCGCCAACAGTTCGGCCGCCCCCTGGCCGCCTCGCAGATCGTGCAGGAACGGCTGGCCCGGATGCTCTCCGAACTGGCAACCATGCAGCTGATGGTCATCCAGATGACCCGTCTGGATGAGGCTGGAAAACTCACCCCGGTGCAGGCATCGCTGGCAAAGTACACGTGCACCAGAACTGCGCGGTCCATCGCTTCGAACGCGAGGGATCTGCTCGGCGGCAACGGCATCCTGCTGGCCAACCGGGTCGCCCGGCACATGGCGGACATCGAAGCGATCCACACCCACGAGGGCACCGAAACCGTCCAAGCCCTGATCATCGGCCGCTCCATCACCGGCATCTCCGCCTTCAATTAAAGCGGCCGCCGCCGGCATCTCCGAGCAACTGCTGGTCCGGGTCCAGGACGCCCTCGCCGAAGAGATCGGACTCATGCTCGACGAAGGTGTCGTCGCCACCGCCCAGGACTTCGACCTGTGAATGATCACCGGGGGCCGGCTGGGCCCCTGCACCTGGGCGGCATCGCCCCCTACGTGGAGCGGACAGGAGCCTCCGAAAGAGTCAACGGGCGGTTGTTCCGTCCAGCCTCGAACGAGGAACTACCGGATCGCCAGCATGCCCTTTAGCGGATACGGAGTGAGGCAAGCCGCACCCGGACCGTCGACCCTGTCCACGTGCTTATGGGGGAGAGGGCAGCGAGGCGGTCGTCAGTCCCACTGCCCGGGCCGGACCCGTGGAACCAACTGCTGTCTCGACTTATTGACCTCTGCCTTCCTACGTGATCCGGGCTCAACACCAGACCGTAGGCGAAGATCGTCCCGTAGGCGCCGCCCTCGGCCAGATCCGCGGTGGCGGCCAGGGTTCGCCTTACGCTGGTGTCATCCTGCCAGTTCGGTAGCATGGGAATTCCGAGCACCAGGAGCGGAAAGGGGCCTTGCCATGACGGGATCCCCGGCGTCCCAGCCCGCCAATCACCGCCTGAGTCCTGCGCTCGTCACTGCGGTCGACCCCGCGGTCGTCGGGAGGCTCCGGGCGGCCGGCTGCGTTTTCGCCGAAGAAGAGGCCCGGCTGCTGGCCGCAGCCGCCGGCTCGACGGAGCAACTCGATACCCTCGTGGACCAGAGGGTTTCGGGGCTGCCGCTCGAGCACATCCTCGGCTGGGCGGAGTTCTGCGGGCTGCGGATCGACGTGGATGCCGGCGTTTTCGTTCCCCGCCGCCGCACCGAGTTCCTCGTGCGGCAGGGGGTGCTGCTCCTGCAGGCATCCGGGCAACCGTTTCCGTTGTCCGACGGCGCCGGTCTTCCGGTCGTCGTCGACCTGTGCTGCGGTTCGGGGGCCGTCGGGACCGCGCTCGCGGCACTGGCGGGGCCGGTGGAGCTGCACGCTGCCGACGTCGACCCGGCTGCGGTCAGCTGTGCGCGTCGGAATATCCTCCCCCTCGGAGGGGAGGTCCACGAGGGCGATCTGTACGGTCCGCTGCCGGCGGGGCTGCGCGGGCGGGTCGACCTGCTGGCGGTCAACGCGCCCTACGTGCCTACTGCGGGGATCAGGACCATGCCGCAGGAAGCCCGCCTGCACGAGCCGCGGGTCTCCCTCGACGGAGGTGCGGACGGGCTTGATGTACAACGGAGGGTGGCAGACGCGGCGACGCAATGGCTGGGACCGGGCGGGCACCTGCTGATCGAGACGAGCAGGCGTCAGGCGCCGCAGACGGTGGACTTGTTCCTCCGCAACGGGCTGACCGCCCGGGTGGCCAGATCCGAGGAACTGGATGCCACGGTGGTCATCGGTGCGCTGGTGTAGCTAAGACGCCTTGTCCGGATCAACGTTAGTGGCCGCCCCGGCAGCAGTGGCTCCGCCCTCGTCGGACCAGTCCTGGCCGGCCTGGTCGTTCAGGGCCGGATCCGACTCGACATCGGGCGCCGCGAAGGCCGCGGAGGTCCCGAGATTGACTGTTACCGGATGCGTGCTGTGGGCCGGGATGTTGCCTTCCGGAACCCCCTTGGCAGCCCCCTGAGCGCTGCCCTCGCGGCGGAGGGCGGAACCGATGACGGTTCCGGCGCGGCGCGCGGCCTCGGTGAACTGTTCCGACACCTCGGGGGCCTTTTCCTTGACTACCTCGCCAGCGGCGGTCAGCTTGTCCTGGACAGGTTTGCTCTCCCAGAGGGCTGCAGCCCGGGACTTGAGCTTTTCGTAGGCTGCCCGACCGGACCGAGACCCGAGGACGTAGCCCGCGGCCATTCCGGTTCCGAAGAGAAGTTTGGCTTTCATGCTGTACTCCTGCTCTTTAAAGTTTGTAGTGTGGCAAAAAGCGGGCCCCGGGATAAACCCCGGGGCCGGCTGTCAGCCAGGCTCCGCTATTAGCGAGCCGAGCGCCTGGTGATCATGCCATAAACGAGCAGGACGATGATCGCGCCGCCGATGGCCAGCAGCCACGTCGACAGCGAGAAGAACTCATTGATGCCCGTGTGGAAGAGCAGTCCGCCAATCCAGCCGCCAAGAATGGCACCGACAACGCCGAGCAGCAGCGTCATGAAGATGCCGCCGCCCTGCCGGCCCGGCAGGATTGCCTTAGCGATTGCTCCGGCGATCAGACCCAGAATCAGAAATGCGAAAAAACCCATGTTTATCGTTCCTTCTTCTTTCATTGAGGAGACACCCGGGTTGCCGGGTGCGCTTCATCCTTCCGCATCAATACTAATCATGCTTAGTAAAAAAGAGCCACCCGGGCTGGGGGAAAATCCCCGGCTCGCCTCACCAGGCATAGTCCTCCGGGGCGGTCCGGTGGCCAGGGAAGATTTCGTCGAGACGCTTGAGCGCATCGGCGTCGAGCGTCACATCGAGCGCGCGGACGGCGGCGTCGAGCTGGTCCTGGGTGCGGGGGCCCACGATCGGTGCGGTCACGGCGGGCTGGTGCAACAGCCAGGCCAGGGCCACGTCCCCGGGTTCGTGCCCCAGTTCACCGGCGAAGTCCTCGTACTGCCGGATCTGTTCCTCGTGTGTCTTGAGGGAATCGAGCGCGCGGCCCTCCGCGCGGCGGACGCCGTCGCGCTCCTTCTTCAGCACGCCGCCGAGCAGGCCGCCGTGCAGCGGCGACCAGGGGAGGATGCCCAGGCCATACTGCTGCGCGGCCGGAATGACTTCCAGCTCCACATTGCGGGTCAACAGGTTGTAGATGGACTGTTCGCTGACCAGCCCGTTCGTGTGCCGTCGCGAGGCTGCCTCCTGCGCCTGGGCAATGTGCCAGCCGGCGAAGTTGCTGCTGCCCGAGTACAGGATCTTGCCCTGCTGGACGGCGACGTCGATTGCCTGCCAGATCTCGTCCCACGGGGTGTTCCGGTCCACGTGGTGGAACTGGTAGAGATCGATGTAGTCGGTCTGCAGCCGTTTCAGGCTCGCGTCCAGGGCCCGCCTGATGTTCAGGGCGGAGAGCTTGGACTCGTTGGGCCGGTCCGTCATGGTGCCGTAGAGCTTGGTGCCGAGCACGGTGCGTTCGCGGCGTTCGCCGCCTTTGGCGAACCAGCGGCCCAGGATCTCTTCCGTCCAGCCCCGGTGGCCGCTTCCGCCGTAAACATTGGCGGTGTCGAAGAAGTTGATGCCGGAATCCAAAGCCGAATCCATGATCGAGTGGGCG
This sequence comes from Arthrobacter sp. UYCu723, assembly GCF_054059215.1. Lineage (NCBI taxonomy): Bacteria > Bacillati > Actinomycetota > Actinomycetes > Micrococcales > Micrococcaceae > Arthrobacter > Arthrobacter sp. UYCu723. Next base: position 1,341,457 of record NZ_JBSSBW010000001.1, on the reverse strand, counting down.
TCCGCTTCCTCGGTCTGGGGGCCGAAGTTCATGGTGCCCAGGCAGAGGCGGGAAACTTTCAGGCCGGAGCGGCCCAGATGGGTGTACTGCACGGATTCTTCCTCGTTTTCTCTTGCTGGGACGTCCTAAAGCTGGCTGTGCGACGCCGTGGCGGGGTCTGAGCCGATCCGGGAACCGGTCTCCAGCTGTGTGATGGCGGCCAGCTCCGCGGGAGTCAGGGTGATGGCCGCTGACTTGAGGTTTTCCAGCATGCGGCCCGGCGTCGAGGACTTGGGGATGGCAATAGTGCCGGAGCCGAGGTGCCAGGCGAGAACGATCTGAGCCGGCGTGGCACCATACTTGTCGGCCAGGGCCGTGACCGTATCTTCAGCCAGGTCTGAACCCTGCCCCAGCGGGCTGTAGGCCTCGACGGCGATCTCCAGCGAGCGGCTCCTGGCGGCGAGTTCGCGCTGCTGGAAGCTGGGGTGGATTTCGATCTGGTTGACGGCCGGAACCACCTCCGCGGCTCCCAGGAGTGTGTCCAGGTGGCCGCTGAGGAAATTGGAGACACCGATCGCGCGGACCTGCTGCTGGGCGTAGAGCTGCTCCATTGCCTGCCAGGCTTGGGTGTAGAGCCCTTGTGCGGGCACCGGCCAGTGGATGAGGTAGAGGTCGATGACCTCGAGTCCCAGCGCCTTCCGGCTGTTCCGGAAGGCTTCGCGAGCGTTGCCCTGCTCGCCGTTCCGCAGCTTGGTGGTGACGAAGAGTTCCTCGCGCGGGATTCCGGAGGCGGCAATCGCCGCCCCCACCCCCGCCTCGTTGCGGTAGGCGGCGGCCGTGTCGATATGGCGGTAGCCGGCGGCCAGCGCGTCCTCGACGATCCGCTGGGTTTCCTCCGGCGGCACCTGGAACACGCCGAAGCCCAGCTGGGGGACGGTCACCCCGTTGTTGAGCGTCACTTCGGGGAGGATGGGGCGCTGCGCGGCGGCCGCTTCGGTGCCGCCGGGCTGGATCTCGGACATCTCGTGCTCTCTTCGCTGGTGGGGCCGGACCCTTGTGATGTTCCGGTGCTGCTTGAGGGTCCCTGTCGAACCGAGCCTATGCAGTCCCGCAGGGGATTCGGAAAATTCCTCAAAGCCATGCGGTCGCGGCTGAAGCCGGAGGATGCCGGCCTGCCCGGCGGTGTTGGCGCGGCATCCCCATGCGGTGCCGTCCAGTCACAGGGTGTGCGCCCGGCGCTGCGGCAGTTGCTGGAGGCCGGGGGGACGTGTCGGCCCTGGTCCTCGGGCGTCCTGCGGCTACGCCGCCCGATCGTCGGCGAGCCGGAACTGAATTTCGGGAACCTCGTCCTGCCGGACGATTCCGGCCAGATGCTGCGGATCTTCTCTGCCCGGCCGGGGACGCCGTCGGCCGATTCGCTGATGCTGCTGGCCAGCTACGGCGCCCCGGCCGCGGACATCAGCGCTCCAGGCGGAATCCGAGCTTGATCGTCACCTGCCAATCGGCAACCTCGCCGTTTTCGAGGTGGCCGCGGACTTCCTTCACTTCAAACCAGTCGAGGTTGCGCAGGGTCTTTGCTGCCTCCGAGATCCCATTGCGGACGGCCGCGTCAACGCCTTCATTCGAGGTTCCGACAATTTCAGAAATGCTGTAAGTGTGATTAGACAACTTCGCTCCTCGTGATCGCCTTCGATGCCCGGCTGCGGGCCGTTCCTGCAGATTAGCCGACAGATCGCGGCTGGACTAGGGGTGCGGCACGGCGCTTTCGGACCCAGCGACCGGACCCGGCCGGGGACGTTTGGCTGCCAGCGGCGCACCGTCGCCCCGTGGCCGGACCCGGCTCACCATCCAGGGCAGCAGGTAGTTCGTGAGCCAGGCGACGTCGCCTGCCTTGCTTTCCCGCCAGCCGCCGGACGGCAGGGGCTTGGGTTGCAGGGGCCGCAGGCTGTGGGGCACGTTCAGGGTCTCCAGGACCATTGCCGCGATGGTGTGGTGGCCCATCGGCGAGAAGTGCAGGCGGTCCGGATCCCACATCCGCGGATCCGACAGTTGCCGCAGCGTCCACAAATCGGCGATAACGCCGTTATGGCGCGCCGCGATGGTCCGGATGTTCTCGTTGAACACGGCCACTTTTCCCCGGATATGGCCAAACAACGGAGTGTCCCCCCAGTCCGGGCCGGTGAACAGAACGATGGTCGCCCCGGTGGCGCTGAGCATGCCCACCGCGGCGTCGAGGGTGGCGGCCAGCCGGTCCGGATCGCTCCGGTGGAAGACGAGATCGTTGCCGCCGGCCGAGAGGGTGACCAGATCAGGCTTCAGCTCGATCGCAGGGCCCAGCTGCTGGTCCAGGATCTGGCGAAGCACGAGTCCGCTGATGGCGAGGTTCGCGTACGCGAAGTCCCTCCGTCCCTCGCTCAGCTCTTCAGCAATACGGTCCGCCCAGCCCCTCATGCCGCCGGGACTGCGCGGCTCAGGGTCCCCGATCCCCGCGGTGAACGAATCCCCCATGGCCACGTACCGGTTCCACGGCCCGGCGATCCCTGCACCCGCGGTGTGGCCCCTGGTGTGGACTGTGGCGCCGGGGCGGCCGGCGCCTGAATCGAAGAAACGGGCGGCGTTCACATTCCCAGCAATACGCTGATATTCCGGGCGCCGGTAGGTACTAAGGTCCCTTGCGCGCCGAGGGCGGGAGGGTGCTCCGCGGCATTGTTCCATGTAGTTATACCGCTAGGGGTATACCTAATACTGCCCGGGGTATACGATGGATAAGAAGTCGACTGCTCCCGGAGGTGCCCATGGAACTCGATCCCGCCGACATGAAGTCCGTCATCAACCGCCTTCGTCGTGCCCAGGGCCAGCTTGCTGCCGTCACCCGGATGATCGAGGAGGGCCGCGACTGCAAGAGCGTGGTGACCCAGTTGGCGGCCGTCTCCAGCGCCTTGGACAAGGCCGGATTCTCCATTATCGCCACGGGCCTGCAACAGTGCATGCAGCAGGAAGACCCCAGCCTGGACCGGGCTGAGCTGGAAAAACTGTTCCTCTCCCTGGCCTGAGCCCGGGCAGCCCGGATGCCGCCCGGGCGCACTGCACGCCGCCGCAGCTTCGTGGTGCGCCCTAGCTAGGCGGAATGCACCTTCAGGACGTAGCTCTTGAGGTCGTCGAGCGTCTGCTGCATGTGTGCGTCCATGGCGTCGCGGGCGCGGTGCGGATCGCGTGAGGCCAAGGCATCCGCGATCTGCTGATGGTGCCAGACCGCATGCTCCTGGATGTCCGGCACCTTCGAGGTTTCGGTGCGGCCCTTCTCCAGAATCCGGTGCAGGGGTTCGAACAGCACTGCGGCAAAGACGTTCTCGGAGGCCTTGAGGATGAGGTCGTGGAACGCCAGGTCTGCCTCCACAAAAGCCGCGACGTCGTTGCTGCCGTGGGCGCTCCGCATCGCCTCCAGATGCCCGTAGAGGCTCTCGAGGTCGGCGTCCCCGATCCGGGCCGCGGCTAGTTCGCAGGCGCCGCTTTCCAGCATCCGGCGGAGTTCGATCAACTGGACGGCCGCGGAAGCATCGTTTTTCCCTTCCGAGGCTGCCCGCAGCACGGCCTCCAGGGATGCCCAGCGGTTGAGCGGGTTCACGAAAGTGCCCCGGCCCCGCTCCACGCTGAGGATTCGTTGGGCCTCCAGGGTCTTCATTGCCTCGCGTACGGTCATGCGGCTGACTTCGTGCCTCGCGCTTAGCTCGAGCTCGCCGGGGACACTTGTTCCCGGCGGAAACTCGCCGGCAATGATCCGGTCCAGCAGTTCGTCCGCCACGACCCCGACCAACGATTTCCTAGCCAATATTCCCCGTCCAACGACTTGGTCCTGCTTGATGACGTCCTGCTCGATGACGTCCTGCTCGAAGACACAGTCAACTTGCGCGCCCCTGTGCCTTATGACACACTATCACTCGGACATAAGATGTCAGACATCTTACAAATATCTCAACTGCGGACCTGCCGCAGATCTATATACACAATGGAGTGCAAAGTGCCCCTTGAAGCAGACGTACTCGCCGCCTTCCCGGCCGAGGTACAGATCCCCGCCCGGCTGGTCGCCAACAGCGTGGCCGCCTCGGCCCAGGACTTTCCCCGGATCCTGGTGGTCCTTGACGATGACCCCACCGGCACCCAGTCGGTAGCGGATCTGCCGGTCCTGACCCGCTGGGAGCCGGCCGACTTCGCCTGGGCCTTCGCCCACCAAATCGACGGCCAACGCCCCCGCGCCGTTTATGTGCTCACGAACACCCGCAGCCTGGACCCGGCCGAAGCGGCAGGCCGCAACGAGGAGGTCGTCCGGAACGCCCTGGCGGCCGCCGGTGCCGCCGGATCCAGTGCTGCTGAAGTCGCGATCCGCCTGAGTTTCGTCAGCCGCAGTGATTCCACCCTGCGGGGCCACTACCCGCTGGAACCGGATGTCATTGCCGCCACCGTCGCCGCGGTCAGCGGCGAGCAGACTGACGGCGTCGTGATCGTCCCCGCGTTCCCCGACGCCGGCCGCGTCACCATCGGCGGCGTGCACTACATGCGCGGCCCCGGTCCGGAGGTCGGCCGGCTCACGCCCGTCGCCGAGACGGAATTCGCCAAGGACGCGAGCTTCGGCTTCGCCAACTCCGAGCTGGCCAGGTATGTGGAGGAGAAGTCCCAGGGGCGTTTCGCCGCGGACTCGGTGATCGTCCTGGATCTGAACATCATCCGCGCCGGCGCCGCCCGGGACGGTGTCCCAGCGGACCCGGCCGTCTCCGCCAAGGCCATCGCCGACGCGATCGAGACCGCCGAGCAGTCCACCCCGATCGTCGCGGACATCGTCACCGAAAACGACCTCCGCGCCCTGGCCCTCGGCCTGGAGGAAGCCGAACGCCGCGGCAAGAAGCTCCTCTACCGCGTCGGCCCGCCGTTCGTCCGCGCCCGGATCGGCCAGGAGATCCGTTCCGAGCTCAGCGGCGAGGAAGCCTACGCCGGCAACACCCCCTCGGAGGCCGGCGGCCTGATCGTCGTCGGCTCGCATGTCGGCGTCACCACCCGCCAGCTCAAGGTCCTCACCGAACAGCACAGCGCCGCCCGCATCGTCGAGATCGACGTCGAACAGCTCCTCGGCGAGGAAGCGGACAGCTACCTGGACCGGACCGTTGACACGGTTATCGAAGCCCTGCACGGCGGCGACGTGATCGTCCACACCAGCCGCCTGCTGATCAAGACCGACGACGCCGCCGCAAGCCTGCGGATCGCGCGCACCGTCTCGGCCGCCGTCGTCGCCGTCGTGAACCGCACGCTCAAGGCCTTCCCGCCGCGGTTCGTGATCGCCAAGGGCGGCATCACGTCCTCGGACGTCGCCGCCCACGGGCTGGAGATCCGGCACGCGATCGTCCGCGGGCCCATGCTGCCGGGCATCGTGAGCCTCTGGGAACCGGTGGACGGGCCCGCGAAGGGCATCCCGTACATCGTGTTCGCCGGCAACGTCGGCGACGACGAGTCCCTGGCCCAGGTCACCCGCAAACTCAGCAACACCTTCTAGTCCCCACCTGCCCCTGGCAGGTGTGGGCCCACCCAAACTCACGCCTTCAACGGAGAAAACCATGACCGCACAGCACATGACCGCACACGACTACACAGTCGCCGTCCTCGGCCTTGGCGCCATGGGCCTGCCGATGGCCACCCGCCTGGCCACCCGGCTGACCGTCCACGGCTTCGACATCGCCGAGCCGCGGCTGAAGCTCGCCGAAGAGGCGGGCATCCGGACCTTTGTCTCCGCCCGGGACGCCGCCGGGGGCGCCGACGCCCTGCTGCTGGCCGTGCGCAACGGCGAACAGCTCGACGACGTCCTCTTCGGCGAGAACGGCGTCGCCTCCGTGCTGAAGCCGGGCGCCGTCGTGATCCTCGGCAGCACCGTGGGCACCGAAGCCATCCCGGCCACCGTCGCCCGCCTCGCGGAATCCGGCGTGGCCCTGGTCGACGCGCCGCTCTCCGGCGGACCCAAGCGCGCCGGCGAAGGCGACCTGCTGATCGTCGTCGGCGCCGAGCCGGCCGCCCTGGAAGCCGCCCGCCCGGTCCTGGAACTGCTCGCCTCCACCCTGACCGTGGTCGGGGACAAGCCCGGCGACGGCCAGGCCCTCAAGACCGTCAACCAGCTGCTGTGCGGCATCCACATCGCCGCCGCCGCCGAGGCCATGGCCCTGGCCGACGCCCTGGGCCTGGACCAGGCCAAGACCCTCGCCGCCCTCGAAGCCGGCGCAGCAGGCTCCTTCATGCTCTCCAACCGCGGCCCCCGGATCCTGGAGGCCTACACGGAAAACGGCGCCGAGGTCCTCAGCCGCCTGGACATCTTCGTCAAGGACATGGGCATCGTCGGCAAGGCCACCCGCGCCGCCGGACTCGCCGCCCCCGTGGCCGCCGCCGCCGAGCAGCTCTACCTCCTCGGCCAGGCCCAGGGCCTCGCCGCCGCCGACGACTCCGCCGTCATCAAGGTCATCGCCCCCACCAAACGCACGGCCTAGCAAGAATCCCTTCTGCTTCCCACCCCTACTTTTACGACACATTCCTGTCAAAGGAGACACCCTCACGATGACCCCCCTGATCAACTCCCTGGCGGTGCGCGCCGCAGACGCGCCCGTCATCAAGCCTGCCGTGGAGCTGGGAACTCCGCTGCTGCTGACCATCGCCGTTGCCGGCGTAGCCCTGCTTCTGCTGATGATCATCCGCTTCAAGATCCAGGCCTTCGTGGCCCTGCTGAGCGTCAGCATCCTGGTGGCCGTGGCCGCCCAGATCCCGCTCAAGGACGTGTTCACCGTGGTGGCCAACGGCGTGGGAAGCACGCTGGGCAAGGTCGCAATCCTGATCGCCCTGGGCGCCGTGCTGGGCCGGATGATCGAGGTCTCCGGCGGCGTCCAGTCACTCGCGGACCACTTCACCCGGAAACTGGGCGCCAAGCGCGTGGCCGTGGCCCTCACCGCCGTCGGCTTCCTCGTCGCCATCCCGGTCTTCTTCGAGGTGGGCATCATCGTGCTCGTCCCGATCGTCTACGCGTTCTCCAAGATCGCCAACCTGCACCCGGTGAAGTTCGGCCTGCCGATGGCGGGCATCATGCTCTCCATCCACGTCGCGGTCCCGCCGCACCCGGGAATCGTGGCCGGCGCGGGCGTGCTCGGCGCAGACATCGGCCTGATTGCCCTGATTTCCCTGGCCATCTGCGTGCCGCTCGGCTTCCTGTCCTACTGGGTGGCCAGCATCATGAACCGTAAGGACTACGAGCTGCTGCCGAGTGTTAAGGCCCAGGTCGACGAGTTCGGCTCCGATTCGCTGGTCCGAGCCGGCCACGTCGGCCCCGGCCACCACGCCATCGCCCCGCCCCGCCCGGGACTGATCATCTTCCTCATCGCCGCGCCGATCACGCAGATCCTGCTGGGCACCGTCGGCACCCTCGTGATCGACAAGAAGGACTACTGGTACGGCGTCGCCGCCTTCGTCGGCAACCCGTTCTTTGCCCTCCTCGTGGCGGTGGGGCTCTCCTTCTTCCTCCTTGCCGTCCGCCGCCAGTGGTCCCTGAAGGAAACCGGTGAGATCTTCGAGGGCGCGCTTCCGCCGATCGCCTCGATCCTCATGGTCGTGGCCGCAGGCGGTGTCTTCGGCGGCGTGCTGCAGGTGTCCGGCATCGGCAAGGCGCTCTCCGAGACGCTCGACACGCTGGGTGTGCCTTTGCTGCTGCTCGGCTTCATCATCTCCCTCGCGCTCCGTGCCGCCCAGGGCTCGGCCACCGTCGCCATCGTCACCACCACGGGACTCCTGTCCGCTGCGGTGGCAGCCGGCGGTTACACCCCGGCGCAGATTGCCGTGATCGTCATCGCGATTGGGTTCGGTTCCCTTGGGCTCTCGCATGTGACCGACGCCGGCTTCTGGGTCGTCGTGCGCTACTACGGATTGACCGTGGCGGACGGGCTACGCACCTGGACCGTGCTGACCACCATCCTCGGGCTCGCAGGCTTCGCGCTGACGTTCGTGGCCTGGATCATGGTGGGAGGCATGAGCGCCTGATGCGGGCCCGACTCGATCACCTTGTTTCCTCTGCCCTCCAGCAGGGCTCGGCGGTGCCGGCCTTCACATGCTACGACTTCACCACGGCCCTCGCCGTGGTGGGCGCGGCCGAGGAGGCCGGCCGGGGCGCCATCCTCCTGGTGGCGCCCAAGACGGCGGCCACGCCGAACGGCCTGCGGCTGATCGCCGCTCTTCGCGGGCTGGCCGACGGCGCCGGCGTGCCTATCGCAGTCCAGCTGGACCACGCCGCCGACCTCACCGTGATTGCCGACGCCGTCGCCGCGGGGGCGGACTCCGTGCTGGTGGACGGATCGTCGCTGCCGTACGAAGAAAACATTGCGCTGGTCCGGGCAGCCCGGACGGCCCTGGACGGGCAGGGGAGCGCCGACGTCGTCCTCGAAGCCGAACTCGGCGGCATCGCCGGCGACGAGGACCGCGCCTTTGAAGCCGACGCTGCAGGCAGCGCACCGGCAGCAGGCACCGCCGGTCTCACCGACTCCGGCCAGGTGGAGGACTTCGTGTCCCGGACCGGCGCACAGCTGCTGGCCGTGGCGGTCGGAAACGTCCACGGGAAGTACCAGGGGGAGCCACGGCTCCGCTGGGACGTGCTGCAGGACATCGCGGTGCGCACCCGCATCCCGCTGGTGCTGCACGGCGCCTCGGGTATCCCCGCCGCCGAACTCGTCAAGGCCGCCGCCATGAACGTCGGCAAGGTCAACTTCAATACCGAGCTGCGCACCGGAATACTGACGATGCTGGAGGAACGCACAGTGGCGCACCGGGCTGACGGCGAAAACCTCCAGGGCCTGCTGGCCGAGTGGGACCACGCCGCACGGAACTTCGCCGCGAACGCCCTGCGCACACTGTCCCGCTGACGCCGGCGCAAGACGCAACCGGCGGAAGGGGGAGGCCAGGATCAGACCATGATCCTGGCCTCCCTCCTTTTGGCCTGAACCAGTGGAGCAGCCTTGCGGATCCAGGCACCGCCTTTCTGGCGGCACCACGCCACAGCGTCGCTGACCCACAGCAGTGGTTCCTCGTGGGGCTTGCAGTGTATGTACTGCGAGCCCTCCCCACTACCGTGAGATTTCAGATGCTTTGCGATCATCCGGCGGTCGGCCCGTTCCAAAGATTCGTCGCTTTCCAGCACAAGCTTGGTTGCCCCGCGGCCACCAGATCAGCTTCCGAAGCGTGCTCTCCCGGAGCTCAGGCAGTAGTCGTGAATACTCAGGTGCGCCTTTCCAACTCCTCGTCAGGGTCATTTGCGGGGCTACTCGCCTCCGGACGGGCGAGGAACGCAAGCCGTTCGTGGATCCAGCCCCCGAGCTCGGCCAGGGTCTGGCCGGTAACGCCGTGCCCGCCGGGATCGCGGCGTGCGTATGCAGATGCAGCGGATTCCGTGACCAGGTACCGCCAGGTGCGCTGCAGCAGCTCCGGCGGGATAACTCTGTCCTGCTCACCCTGAGCGACGAATACCGGAACACCGGCCAACCGGGCAGGCGTGACGGGCACGCCTGCGTCGAACGGCAGGGTGCCATACAGAATCGCCGCGCCGGCAAAGCGTTGCGGGTCCGCAAGTAACAGGCCGCCCGCGAAGGCCGCGCCCCCGCTGAAACCGACCAGCACAACCGGCCGGCCGGCCGGGGCCACGGCGTCAAGCCAGGTCCGGAACCACGCCATGGTATCGGCTAGCGACTCCGCGACGGGGCGGCCGATGCCGCGGTTGGCGAACCACGCATAGCCGCCGCCTTCGGCAATCGGCGCCCGTACCGCGGCATAGGCAGGACCGGATGGCAACTGGTCGGCGAGACCGATAATCTCACGTTCGTTTGAGCCCCGGCCGTGCAGCAGCACCACCAGTGGCTGCGCCGGGTCAGATGATCCGGCAGTCGCCACCACAGGCGGGGTGTTGGTGGGTTGCATCTAGTTGGTGACCTTAAGGCCGGTGTCCCAGTTGAAGTCGGAGAACTCGGGGTTGGCCTGGAGTGTCATCAGGACAAACTGGAAGCCTTCGAGTTCCCCGGCGCGCTTGAGCGGTCCGACGACCAGGGGGCGCAGGCCTGCGGTGCTGACGAAGCTGCTGACTGCATTGGTGGCGTCGGCGTCGTCTCCGGCGATGAAGACATCCAGCGGCTGGCCGCCGGACTCGCCGGCGACAAGGGTGCCCGCGAAGGTGGTGTTGAAGGCCTTGACCACGTTTGCGCTAGCCGGGGCAAGCTTGGCGATTTCCTCGGCGGCGGACGTGCCTGCCTCCACCACCAGTGAGTCGAAGGTTTCGAAGTTCACCGGGTTGGTGATGTCCACGATTGTCTTTCCGGCCAGGGCTTCGCCGTACGTGCTGACCACGGACTTGGCGGCATCGAAGGGGACGGCCAGGACCACGATGTTGCCCTGCGGGGTGTCGGCGGTGGTGCCGAAGGTGACGCCTGCCCCCAGCTCGTTGGCCAGGGCCTGGGCCTTAGCGGTTTCCTGGCCGAGGATCTCGACTGTCTGGTTTGCGGCGAGGGCGCGGGTGGCGATGCCCCGGGCCATGTTGCCGTTGCCAATGATGGTGATGTTCGTCATGGGGGTCTTCTTTCCAAATATGCGGGCGAGGAGGATTTTCATCAGATTCTGTTCTGTCGAGTGATTTTTCAATACTTGAAGCTACAACCAACATACTCCTGAAAAGTTGAATACTCAAGCATTTGCGTGATTGCGCAGCTGCTCTACGTTGATGACGTCCATGATGACGCCGCCCTTGAACATCTCCGCCGTGCCGCGCTTGACGTGGCCGCAGGGCAGCAACCTTGCGCTGGGGCCGCCCGTCGCACTGGTCCTGTACTCCGGAAACAGTCTCCCTCGGCGATGCCGCCTCAACGGGCCCACGCTGGGACTCCTTGGCGGGGGAGCGGCATGTTTTGCGCTCGCGGTTCTGCTGCCGGGCCGCGACGGCCGGGAGGCATCCGAGGACGGGTCGGACGGACGGGTCGGACGGACCATTGCCACGCCCGCCTTTTAGTGCCAATGTCGAACCATGACGGAGAACTCGGCAGCCACTGAAGACACGTTCCGCCCGGACGTCACCACCACCCGCAATGATGCCCTGCACCGCTACGAGTTGCACGTCGGCGGCAAGCTGGCAGTCGAGATTCGTTACATCGACGAACCAGGCCACGTGGACTTCATCCGCACCGACACAGTGGAACAGTTCCAGGGCCAGGGGCTCGGCAAAGTGCTGGCCCACTTCGCCTTGGATGACGTTGTGGCGTCAGGCAAACGGATCATCCCGAACTGTCCGTTCATGTACCGGTACCTCCGCAAACATGACGCCTACAACCAGTGCGTCGACTGGCCGGAGCAGCCCCCGCCGGGAGCCTGATCGAGGTTCCGTGCACCTCCGGACAGGGCCCGGGGCACCACCTGGCCGCGGGACTGCCCCTGGCCTGATGGGCCGCCTGGCTCGCCTAAGCTGTCGCTATGACGCCAACCGCCGAGAAGCACTCTGACACCACTGCCCTGATCACCGGCGCCACCGCGGGAATCGGGGCGGAGTTCGCCCGCCAGCTCGCCGAGCAGGGGCACCATGTGGTGCTGGTTGCCCGCGACGCCGCCAGGCTCCAGGCCAAGGCGGAGGACTTGGAGCGGCGCTACAGTGTCCGCGCCGAAGTGATCTCCGCCGACCTGGCGGACGACGCCGGCGTGGCCACCGTCGTCGCACGGCTCTCAGATCCTTCACGGCCGGTGGAGATCCTGGTCAACAACGCGGGGATCGGTTTGCTGCGTTCCTTCGCGGAGAACGATATTGCCGAAGAGAGAAGGCATCTCAAGCTGCACGTTGAAACCGCCATGGAGCTCAGCCATGCCGCGCTGCAGGGAATGCTGGAGCGCGGGTCCGGCAGGATCATCAACGTGGCCAGTGTGGCGGCATTCCTGCCCCGCGGAACGTACTCCGCCGCGAAGGCCTGGCTGCTGAGCTTCTCCCGCGGCGCCAACCTTGCCTATGCCAAGCGCGGCGTGAACGTCACGGCGGTGTGCCCCGGCTTCACGCACACCGAGTTCCACGACCGCATGGGCATGGACAAGGCGGTGGCTCCGCGCTGGATGTGGCTGCAGGCGGAACGTGTGGTGCGCGAAGGCCTGGCCGACAACGGCAAAGGCAAGGCCGTCTCGATCCCGACCAGGCGTTACAAGCTGCTGACCGCGGCCGCGAGGATCCTGCCCTCCCGGTTTGTGGCCGGGCCGCCGCGCCGGGCGAAGTAGCCTCTCACCGCCGCCGGCGGATCAGGACAACAACGAGGATGCCGATGCCGGCGCCAAGCAGGGTCTCGACGGCGCGTTCAGTTACCAGCGTCCGGGGGTCTGCGGGGGCTGCGAGCTGGGTCATCAGCAGGATCACTGGCGTGAAGGACACCATGGCCAGCCCATAGTGCCGGGTCATGAACAGCTCCGTGGTGAATTGCAGGACAATCACGAGCAGTGCCAGGACAGCGGTCTCGTGGCCGGGAAAGGCACGCAGGGGAGAGAGCACCCAGGGAAACAGCACCAGGGAAACCACGACGAGTCCCACCAGGGTCCCGACGATCCGGTGCAGGCCGCGGTAGACGCTGCTGGGCATGTCCGCCCCTGCCAGGGGCACTGCCGCGGCGGCCATAGCCCAGTGCGGGTGCCCGCTTCCGCTGAGGACCCCGATGGATCCGGCCACCCCGACCGCGGCGAGATAGCGGGCCGCATGAATCCGGGCTGCCCGGCGTCGGGCCCCGAGCAGCGGCGGGACATCGCGTTCGGCGCCGCGTTCCCAGACGCGGCCTCGCATCCAGCCGCCAAAGCCAACCACCATGGAAAACAGAGCGGACAGCGCGCCGATCAGGACCGCGGTGTGCCAGTGGACGGTTGTGGGAATGGAGGCGCAGGCGCCCAGGGCCAGAATACCGAAGAACGGGCCGTTGGGCTTCAGTGCGACCTTGTCCGCGAACACGGACCCTGCCACCGCCAGCAATGCTTCGGTGACTACGAGCACCCAGGATTGGACATGGTTTATCGAGAGGAAGACGCCGACGGCCAGCCCGCCCACCAGCAGGAAGGCGGCCTGGCCCTGGTGCTTGAGCCGCAGCTGATGGGGCTCGGCCCGGCCGTACATGCCGGTCAGGGCGCCGAACACCGCGTAGATGATGAGGTCCGGGCCGCCCGCGACGAGGAGCGCGAGGGACGGGACGGCCACGCTGACGGCCATGCGCACCGCTGAGACATGGTCCCTGTTGGCCGGTGCCAGGCGGTGCAGGCTTCGGAGGTGCCCTCTGAGGGACTGCACGGGGTGCCTCCTTTTCCTATCTCGGGCTGGGCGGGCTGCTGGGGGCTGCTTCACGGGTTGCTTCCGGACGCGCCTAAGGCCTGCCTTGAGTGCTTCCCCCAAGGGGTAAAGCACGCAAGGCAGGCCTCAACGGGCGGGGCTGAACTACAAAGTCTGAACTAGCCGGTCCGGATCAGGATGATCCGGACCGGGCTGCCAGGGGGCAAGCTCAGGCCGGGGCCGGAACTTTTTCGGTTTCGCGGGCCGTCGTCGAATCAGCCGCCGGAGCAGCGAATGGCATGTCCATGTGCTCCAGATCGATCAGCGGGTTCTCGTCCTGGGTAGCAACGAGCTCGCGGGCCTCGGCCTGCGTGTCGACGCTGGGCATGGAGCCCGGCAGCGGACGCTGGGCCGATTCCTTCAGGAAGTAGATGGCCACCGCGCCGATCAGCGAGGTCCCCATCAGGTAGTAGGCGGGCATCATGTCGTCGCCCGTGGCGCCGATCAGTGCAGCGACGATGAACGGCGTGGTTCCGCCGAAGATGGCCACGGCGAAGTTGTAGGCAATGCCCATGGCCCCGTAGCGGCTGGCGGTGGGGAACTGCGCCGGAAGGGCTGAAGCAAGATTCGCCACGTAGAACGTCACCGGAAAAGCGATGAGCGACAGCCCGGCCAGCGTGGACCAGATATCGCCGATGCCGATCAACAGGAACGCAGGGGTTGCCAGCACCACGGTGCTGATGGCGCCGATCCACAGGACAGGCCGGCGGCCGATCCGGTCGGACAGCTTGCCGGTCAGCGGAATGCAGAGGCTCATGATGACGAGCACGGGGATCGTCAGCAGTGTGCCGTGAACGGGATCGTACCCCTTGGACTCGGTGAGATACGTCGGCATGTAGGAAGTCAGGGCGTAGCCGGCCGTGTTGGCGGCTGCCACCAGGATCATGGCAACGATGAGCGAGCGCCAGTAGGCCTTCACGATGCCCACCGGGCCCTTCGACGCGGCGGCATCCCCGGCGCTGGCGTCCTTGGAAGTTTTCTCCTGGGCGTCCAGGGTCGACTGGAACTGCGGGGATTCCTCGATCTTGTTCCGGAAGTAGATTGCGATCAGGCCCAGCGGGCCGGCCACGAGGAACGGAATCCGCCAGCCCCACTGCTCCATGGTGTCCTGCCCCAGGGTCAGCTGGAGCGCGGAGACGAGGGCGGCGCCGAGGGCGAAGCCGATGTAGCTGCCCATGTCCAGGAAGCTGGCGAAGAATCCCCGGCGTTTGTCCGGGGCGTATTCGCTCACGAACGTGGTGGCGCCGGCGTATTCGCCGCCGGTGGAGAAGCCCTGGACGAGTTTGAGGACAACCAGGAGCGCTGCTGCCCAGATGCCGATCTGGGCGTAGCCGGGCAGGAGCCCGACGGCGAAGGTGCTGGCCGCCATGATCATCAGCGTGGTCGCGAGAACCTTCTGGCGGCCGATCTTGTCGCCGAGCAAGCCGAAGAGGACACCGCCCAGGGGGCGGGCAATGAAGGTGGCGGCAAAGGTTCCCAGCAGGAACAGCGTCTGCACGGACTTGTCAGCCTCGGGCAGAAACACCGGTCCCATGGTGGTGATCAGGTAGCCGAACACGCCGACGTCGTACCATTCCATGGTGTTACCGACGATGGTGCCGCCGAGGGCTTTCTTGAGCATCGGCTGGTCCACGACGTTTACGTCGGACTCTTTGAGTCGACGGCGAAGTAGCTTTGGTTTTCTCGCACCCTTGGGTGCAATTTGGTTGGTCCGGCTGGCGTTCAAAACGCCTGCTGAAGAGTCGGTCATGCTTCGGTCTGTGGGCATATGGGAAACTCCTGTGGAGGTCATTTGCTTGCGACTTGTAGCTGCCCCGCTCTGGGCAGGCTTTCAATTTTACTCGATTTCCATGGATTTTCCGAGTCCAGTGCAGTATGATCCACTGTTTCCGCCCTCTGCAGGGCCGGTCGGCGAAATTTTTTTCCCCGGTTTCACCGCGCCATTGCTAGGAAGCGGCGGCGTGCGCGGGGCCGCATCCAAACTTTCTGCAGCGACGGCGTCCGGAACCGGGTTCTGGCCGGAATCGGCGCCTTCCGGGCCGGCCGGGACGCACCGCCGAGGACCCCTTGGCACCCGAAAAAAGGGGGTACCCACGGTGTCCGGAATGCACTTAGGGTTGAATCCAGCGGAGTGCTGATGAGAAGCCACACTGAGGAGAGCAGTCCATGACTGGCAAAGACACCGAAAAAAGCAACAAGACCGCACCCGAAACCGGTGCGGATGCCAAGCCGGCGGAGGAGGGGAAGGGCATCAAATCCCGCCTGACCGATGCTCAAAAGGAAATGCTGGCCAGCAAGTCGCGCGGCGGAGCCGGTTCACAAAGCGTCGGCCACAGCCACAAGCCGACCCACGTCAGCGGAAAGCAGGGCCCGGCGGAAAAGAAGGTCCGCTGGTAACCGCTACAGACAACTCATCCGTGCCGACCTACCATGGATGAACACTTCATTTCACAGCGGTAGTGCACATGATCAATGTGCACCGACGTTAATTTGCACCGACGTAAATGTGCACGGCGGTTACTTGCACGGCGGTTAATTTGCGCAGCGGAAAGGAAGAGCAATGGCGGAACATCACCACGAAAAAGAGATCGAACCGGAGGTGGCGAGCCATTTGGCGGAGTCCATCGATGACGCTCCTGGCCCCGAACCGGTGCACCGCGTCCCACCGCCAGCGTCCGAGGGGCACGAGTGGCCGGACGGCAGCGGCAAGCATCGCCATCCCAAGGAGCACGAACCGAAGCTGGGCAGGGCGGGCCAGGAGGCCGCGGTGAACGCGGTCCACCGGATCACCCCGCCGGACACACCGCACTCCTCTTGAACCGCCACCGCTCCGGCTCTTGAACGGCGCCCGGATGGCCCGGAACAACCGGACTCGGTTGCTCCGGGCTTCTCCGTGTCCAGGAATTGTGCGCGCTTGCGTTGCCTGTTGCAGCCGCTCACCCTGCGCGCTGCTCAACCCTGTGCGCTGCTCAACCCTGCTCGAGCACCACGTCCGCCGGTTTCTTGTCCAGCCGCCAGCCGCGCCAGACGGGGTGGCGGAGTTTGCCGCTGCCGGTCCATTCGCCGTAGGTGACTTCTCCGACGAGGGTGGCACTCACCCAGTGCGCGTCCGAGGCGTCAACGGCCGGCACCTCTTCAAAGGGCGAGGTCTTCCGGGGCAGGGCATCAAGCTGCTGCCGCAGCTCCTTGAGTTCCCGCATGCTGAAGCCGCTGCCCACCCGCCCCACGTACCGGAGTTTCGAGCCGTCCGGGATGCCCAGCAGCAGCGAGCCCACGGATTGGCTGCGCCCGCCCTTACCCGGACGCCAGCCGCCGACAACTACTTCCTGGGTGCGTTCAAACTTGAGCTTGAGCCAGGACCGGCTGCGCTGGCCGACGTACCGGCCGTCCGTGCGTTTGGCCATCACACCCTCGAGCCCCAGCTCCTGGGCGCTTTCCAGGATGTGGGTGACCTCGCCGTCGATCACCGCGGAGAGCTCCACCGGGCAGCCGGAGGGCTGGAAGAACTTCTCCAACCGGCCGCGGCGCTTCGCCAGCGGCAGACGGCGGAGGTCCTCGCCGCCGTCGGACAGCAGATCGAACAGCATCAGCCGCACCGGCGTGGACGGCTGGGCCCTCGCGACGTCGGAGGGCTTGGTCAGCTTCATCCGCCCCTGGAGCAGCCCGAAGTCGGGACGCCCGGCCGGCCCGACGGCGATGATCTCGCCGTCGGCGATAAAGTCCCGTTCCGGCCAGCAGGACCGGTCGGTCAGCTCGGGGTACGTTGCGGACATGTCGATGCCGTTGCGGCTGATGAGGCGGACCTGCGTCGCGTCCGCCACGACCAGGGACCGCACGCCGTCCCATTTGAGTTCGAACTGCCAGTCCTTGTCCGGCAGGTCCGCCGTGGTTCCCGGGCTGGCCAGCATCGGTGTGAAGTCCGCGGCGGGCCGGGCGGCTCGGGCGCCACCTGACTCCGGTCCCTCTTGCGCCTGCTTCTCCGCCGTGCCGTTTCCGGGGCGGTCCTTCGACGCCGGCGCCGAGTACCCCGTCTTCGGGCCCCGGGGGTCCATCAGATGGATGAGCCACTGGTCGTCGGCCTGGCCGGTGTGGATCAGGGCGAATCTTCGGGTACCGCCGAGACCGCCGTCGTCCTGTCCGGTCAGGGTGGCGATGACCTCCTTGCCCGCGATCCACTTCTCGCATTCGTAATACCCGCGGTCCCAGATGCTGACCGTCCCGGCGCCGTACTGGCCTTTGGGGATGGTGCCTTCGAAGTCCGCGTAGTCCATCGGGTGGTCCTCGGTCTGGACGGCGAGGTGGTTCTTCGTCTTGGACGTGGGGACGCCTTTGGGCAGCGCCCAGGACACCAGGACGCCGTCGCGCTCCAGCCGGAAGTCGAAGTGCAGCCGGCTGGCGTGGTGTTCCTGGATGACGAACGTCTCCCGGAGGGTGCCGCCGTCGGTCTCTGCGCGGTGCCGCACCGCGGTGAAGGGCTCCGGGGTGAAGGGCTCCGGGGTGGCCGCCGGGTCCCGCTTCGTGCGGTACTTTCCCAGCCGGGGATCGGAGTCTCCGCCGCCGCCCGTGCCGCCGCCCGTGCCGCCCGTGCCGCCCGTACTGTCGGAGGGACGGTCCCCGGAGCGTGCCGCCGCGTGGCCGCCGGCTCCCTTTCCTCCCGAAATGGCGGCGAAGGGATCCTTGCCGGCCTTCACCCGCGTCATGACCTCCTGGTAATCCAGCTGGTGCAGGGACGGGGCGCTGAGCTCGCGCCAGGTCCGGGGCGCCGCCACCATGGGCCGGAGCCGGCCGCGCAGGGAGTAGGGGACGATGGTGGTCTTTGCGGCACTGTTCTGGCTCCAGTCCACCAGGACCTTGCCGGTGCGGAGCGATTTCTTCATGTCGCTCACCGCCAGCCCCGGATGGTCAGCCTCCAGCGACCGCGCCAGCTCATGGGCGAACTCCGAGATCTGCTCCGAACTCTGCGTCCCGTCGAGGGACGCGTAGAGGTGGATACCCTTGCTGCCGCTGGTTACCGGCACCGGGTCCAGGCCGACATCCTGCAGGATGGTCCGGGCCAGCTTGGCCACCTCCGCGCACTCGGCCAGTCCGGCGTCCTCGCCCGGGTCGAGGTCCAATACCAGCCGGTCCGGCGCCATGGCGTTTCCATGCGAGTCCACGCGCCACTGCGGGACGTGGATCTCGAGCGCGGCGGTTTGGGCCAGCCAGGAGAGGGTGGCGGGATCGTTCACCAGCGGGTACTGGTTGGTCCCCTCCTTGTGTTTGATCGAGGCGCGCGGCACCCAGCCCGGCGTCGAATGGTCCAGGTTTTTCTGGAAGAACATTTCGCCGGGCGCCTCGGCGGTTCCCACGCCGTGGACCCAGCGCTTCCGGGTGGCGGGCCGGTTGGCTGCCGCCGGGATCAGTACGGGCGCCACGGCCGCGTAGTAGGCCAAGACGTCGGCCTTGGTGGTGCCGGTCTCCGGATACATGACCTTGTCCAGGTTGGTTACCAGGAGCTCGCGGCCGTCAACGCGGACACGTTCCCGGCTGCTGGCCGGTGTTCTTTCCGGCATGGGGCTTCACCTCCGTGCAGCTGTGATGTTCACTTGATCCATGAGAGCCATCTGGAAAGGCGCGATAGCGTTCGGGCTGGTCAACGTGCCGGTCAAGGCCTACACGGCGACCGAGGACCACGACATCAGCCTGCATCAGGTCCACAACGCCGACGGCGGCCGGATCCGCTACCAGCGCCGCTGCGAGGTCTGCAGCATCATCGTGGACTACGAGGACATCGACAAGGCCTATGAGGACGACGGCCGAACGGTGGTGCTCAGCCGCGAGGAGCTCAAAGCCATCCCCGCCGAGAGCAGCCATGAGATCGACGTCGTGCAGTTTGTTCCAGCCGAGCAGCTCGATCCCATCATGTTCGAGAAGAGCTACTACCTGGAGCCCGACTCCAAGTCGCCCAAGGCCTACGTGTTGTTGCGCAGGGCGCTTGAGGACACGGACCGGGTGGCGATCGTCCAGTTTGCGCTGCGCGACAAGACCAGGCTGGGGGCGCTGCGGATCCGCGGCGAGGTGCTGATGCTGCAGGCGCTGCTGTGGGCGGACGAAGTGCGCGAGGCCAGCTTCCCGGCGCTGGAGACCTCCATCCGGATTTCCGCCCAGGAGCGGGAGATGTCCGCCGCGCTGGTGGACTCGATGGCCGCCGACTTCGAGCCGGAACAGTTCACTGATGATTACCAGCTCCAGCTGCGCCAGCTCATCGAGGCGAAGCTGGAAAAGGGGGAGTCCCTGGACACCGAGGAAACCTTCGGCGCCCCGGCGGCCGAGGCCGGCAGCGGCGAAGTGATCGACCTGATGGAGGCGCTCAGGCGGAGCCTCGAGAAGAAGCGCGGTGGCGGCGCGGCTGGCGCCGCAGGCAAGGCGGCGGACCAGCCGGTCACGAACAAGTCCGCGAAGTCTGCGACGAAACCCGCCGCCACGTCGGCGCCGGCCAAGGCCGCGGCCGGGGCGGGTGCCAAGACACCTGCCAAAACTGCCGCCACGGCCACTGCTAAGAGGACCGCTGCGAAAGCCGCTCCCAAGGCCGCCACAAAGAGCACTCGCAAGGAGGCCTGAGCCCGGAGTGCGGCCCGCGGCCATCGCGATCAGGAGTTCCTGAGCGCGGAAATGAGCTCGCTTTTCTTCTTCGCCGAGTAGCCCTTGAGCCCGATTTCCCTGGCCCGTTCCTTCAGCTGGGGGACCGTCCAGTCCTCGTAATCGCCCGCCTGGCCGCCCTTCCGGCCCACGGCGGAGCGGCCCCGCTTTGCGGCGGCGTTGGAGATGCGGGCGGCCTTCTGCTTGGAGGCCCCGTCCTCCAGCAGTTCCTCGTACAGTTCCGGGTCCTTGATGCTCGGGTTCCCGGAGCCGGTCGGGGGGTTCTTCTTCGTGGGCATGGCTACCTCGGCACCAGGTGTCCGGTGTTGCGGGGCTTGTCCGTGCTGACCCAGGCGATCTTCCGGTCGGGGGTCTGCTCGGTGATCCGGGCGAGGTAGTGCACGCTTGCCACGGGGTTGCCTCCTCCGGACGGCTACTCAATCTGCGGCCCCGGGTGGTAGTGCCGCGGATTCCAAACTATCGGCGCGGGAGTGCTGTGACAAGCACTTACCAAGGCTGCTTACCGCAGGGGAGAGGGGGCCGGTTGTCTGCTCGCGACTGTCCGCAGCCCGGCTCTCGGGGTAGTCTCGGTGCCGGGCGGGCCGCCCGCCCGAACTGTAAGGAAAGGGAAGCCATGGCAAGCAACTATGTGGCGACGTCGACAACGACACCGCTGCGGCTGCCCAGCACTCCCAAGGCATGTGGGACCAGCTCGTGGCCGGCGTCAGGAAGATCGCGGAACGGGCGTAGGTCCGCCGTCGCCAAGCACGGCTGGACCGGGTCAAATATCCCCTTAACGACCTCCGGCCGCCGTCCCGCCACAGCCCACGGCAAGCGGGCGGAAGGCGGCACGGCGGCCGGAAGGAAGGGCTGCTATTCGGCGTCGTGATCCGTCTCGAGGATCTGCACGAGCCGCTCGAGGGCGGCGTCGGCGCCGTCGCCCTCGGCACGCAGCACCACAACTTCGCCGTGTGATGCACCCAGGCTCATCAGCGACAGGATGCTGGCGGCGTCCATGGCTTCGTCTTCCGGTTCGCCCAGCCGGGCGATGGTGATTTCGAGATCGAACTCGCCTGCAGCCTCGGCAAAGATGGCGGCCGGGCGGGCGTGCAGCCCTACGCGGCTGCCAATGGTGGCGTTACGTTCGGTCATTTCTGCTCCTTGAATATCAAAAAAGGAATGTCAGCCGGGAAATTCAGCTGGGGAAAAGTCGTCTTGGGCCGGGTCAGACGGTTACGGGAACCGGTTCCACCGTATCAATCGTCTTCTTGACTGCCCAGCGCTTGAGGCCGATCACGGCCAGCGCAGTGACGACGGTGCCGGCAATAATTGCGACGACGAACATCAGGAAGTTGTCGATGGCGAAGAAGACGAAGATGCCGCCGTGCGGGGCCTTCGACCCCACCCCGGCCGCCATCGAGATGGCCCCTGTCACGGCGCCGCCGAGCATGCTGGCCGGGATGACGCGCAGCGGATCCGCAGCGGCGAAGGGGATGGCGCCTTCGGAGATGAAGGAGGCACCCAGCAGCCAGGCTGCCTTGCCGTTTTCCTGTTCCGCCAGGCTGAAGAGCTTCCTGTTCAGCACTGTCGAGGCGAGTGCCATGGCCAGCGGCGGGACCATGCCAGCGGCCATTACGGCCGCCATGATCTGCCACGGCGCCTGGTTGGTCAGGGTCGCTGCGCCGAGGCCGGCGACGGCGAAGGAGTAGGCAACCTTGTTGACGGGTCCGCCGAGGTCGAAGCACATCATCAGGCCCAGGATCACACCGAGGGCGATGGCGCTGGCCCCGGTGAGGCCGGACAGCCAGCTGTTGAGCCCAACCGTAATCGCCGTGATGGGTCCACCCAGAATCACGAACATCAGGCCGGACGCGACGAGGGACGCAAGCAGCGGGATGATCACCACCGGCATCAGTCCGCGCAGCCAGCGGGCGACCTGGAGCTGGCCGATGACGTGCGCGATGTAACCGGCGAGCAGGCCGCCGACGATGCCGCCGAGGAAGCCGGCGCCCATGAAGCCGGCCACCGCACCGGCCACGAAGCCGGGGGCGATGCCAGGGCGGTCGGCGATCGCGTAGGCGATGTAACCGGCCAATGCCGGCACGAGGAAGCCGAGCGAGAGGGCACCGATCTTGAACAGCACCGCGCCGAGGTAGGCGCCGAGCGGGCCCCAGGCATTGTCCGGGAACTGGGTGGGCAGGTTGAAGATGCTGTTTTCCACCACGATGGTGTCCGCGAACTTGGTGATCAGGTAGCCGCCCATCAGGAAGCCGAGGGCGATCAGCAGACCGCCGCCCGCCACGAAGGGGATCATGTAGCTGACGCCCGTGAGCAGGGCTTTCTTGAGCTTTTGGCCGATGTGCTCGCCCTTTTCCTCGGCCTCGTGCTCGGCCTGCTCCTCGGCGCCGAAGTGCGGCACCCGGCGGGCGTTCGGGTTGTCCGCGGCGGCCAGGGCCTCTTGGACCATTTTGCCGGGCTCGTCAATACCGCGCTTCACCGGGGCGTTGATGACCGGCATGCCGGCGAAGCGCTCCTTGCCGCGGACGTCGACGTCGACGGCGAAGATGACGGCGTCGGCGGCGGCAATCACCGCCGGGTCCAGCGGCTTGGCGCCGGAGGAACCCTGGGTCTCGACCTGCAGGTCCACGCCGGCTTCCTTGGCCGCGGCCACGAGCGAATCGGCCGCCATGTAGGTGTGCGCGATGCCGGTGGGGCAGGCCGTGACGGCAACGAGGCGCCTCGGCCCCCGGGCGCCAGCCGCCCCGGCAGCGGCGGCGGGTGCTGCCGCTTCGGCGGCAGCCGCGGCAGCGTGGGCTGCCGGCTTGTCCGCCAGTGCGCCCTCGACCAGCTCGACGACTTCCGCCGGTGAGCTGGCTGCGCGCAAGGCCGCGGTGAAGTCCTTCTTGATCAGGGAGCGGGCCAGCTTGGAGAGCAGCTTGAGGTGCTCCTGGTCCGCGCCTTCGGGTGCCGCGATGAAGAAGATCAGGTCCGCAGGGCCGTCCTTCGCGCCGAAGTCGACCGGCTGGGAGAGCCGTGCCATGGCCAGGGTGGGCTCGGTGACCGCCGTCGAGCAGCAGTGCGGGATCGCGATGCCGCCGGGGACACCGGTGGCGGTCTTCTGTTCCCGGGCGAAGGCGTCGGCGAAGAGGCCTTCCACCTCGGTGGCGCGTCCGTTGGCTGCAACTTTGCCTGCCAGGTGCCGGATCACGTCCTCGGGCGAGCTGCCCAGGTTCTGGTCGAGCTCGACCAAGTCGGTGGTAATGAGCTGAGTCACTGTCAATCCTTCCGGAGGGCCGTGATGGTTACGGCATCAGGGGTGGTTTGGTGGACTGCCGGCACCGTGGAGCCCGGCAGGGAAGCGGCGGCGGCACCATGGGCCACCGCCTGTCGGAGGCAATCGGCCGGGGCGGCGCCCTGGCTGGAGGCGAGCAGGTAGCCGGCCAGCGAGGAATCGCCGGCGCCGACGGTGCTGACAGCCTTGACCGGCGGATGCGTGGCGAGCCACGCGCCGTCGGACGTTACAAGCACCGCACCCTTGGAGCCGAGGGTCGCCAGCACGGCACCCACTCCGGAACGCACGACGGCGGCGGCGGCCGCCGCGGCAGCCTCGGGGTCCGCTTCGAGTTCCTCGGCGGTCTTGCGGGTGGCGAACCCGGCTGCGGCAGCCAGTTCCGCCAGTTCCTCGGCATTGGGTTTCAACAGGTCCGGTTTCCCCGCCGCGTCGCCGGAAATTGCGGCGGCGAGCGGTTCGCCGGAGGAGTCGACGGCGATGCGCGGCGCATCGGTCCCGTCATGGATGGACCGCAGCCGCCGGGTGACGGTGGCGTAGAAGTCGGCGGGCACTCCTGGCGGGAGCGAGCCGGCCAAAACCACCCAGCTGGCGCCGCGGGAGTGGTCCAGGAGCAGCCCGATCAGGGCCTCCTGCTGGTCCTCACTCAGCACCGGGCCGGGTTCGTTGATTTTCGTCGTGACGCCGCCGGGCTCGGTCAGCGCCACGTTGCTGCGCAGCGGCTCTCCGATCGGGAGGGCCGCGAAGGGCACGTCGCCGTCCCGCAGACCGGCGAGGACTGGATCGGCCTCGGACCCGGGCAGCACGGCAAGGGTCTTCAGCCCGGACGCGACCAGGGCGCGGGAGACGTTCACTCCCTTGCCGCCGGATTCCTGCCGGACGGAGATTGCCCGCTGGACTTCCCCTCGGAGCAGGGGGCCCGGCAGTGCTACAGTGCGGTCCAGGCTCGGGTTCGCGGTCAGGGTGACGATCACGCGACCACCACCTCCACGCCGGCATCGGCAAGCGCGTCGGCCAGGGCCCGGCTTGGTTTCGTGTCAGTGATCAAGGTGTCCAGATCTTTCAACGAGGCGAACTGGACGAGCGTTTCCGCGTCCAGCTTGGAGGAATCAGCCAGCACCACAATGCGGCGCGCTGATTGGACGAAGGCAGCCTTGACGGCGGCTTCTTCCGGATCCGGTGTGCTCAGCCCGAAGGCTGCGTGGATGCCGTTGGTCCCGATGAAAGCGATGTCCGGCCGGATCCGGCGTGCCGCTTCCACCGTGGACTGGCCGACGGCGGCCTGGGTGAGTCCGCGGACCCTCCCGCCGAGCAGGTGGAGGGCGATCCCGGGTTCCCCGGACAGCTTCACTGCGATGGGCAGTGCGTGGGTGATGACGACAAGTTCGGTATGGGAACCCTGGGCGGCGCCGGCTGCCGCGCGTGCGGCCAGCAGGTCCGCGAGGGCCTCCGTGCTGGAACCGGCGTCGATCAGGACGCTGCCGGAGTGGTCCTTGGGGATCAGCGCCAGGGCGGCCTCTGCGATGCGGGTCTTTTCCGGCTGCCGCAGGACGGTCCGCTCCAGGATGCTTTCCTCGGTGGTGCTGAAGCGGTCCGGGGAGACAGCGCCGCCATGGACCCGGCGTACGCTGCCGGCCGCTTCAAGGGCGGCAAGGTCCCGGCGGATGGTCTCGGTGGTGATGCTGAAGCGATCGGCGAGGTCCGTGACGCTCGCCCGGCCGCTGGCGGAGACGAGCCCCGCAATCAGCTGTTGGCGTTCTTCGGCGAACACTGGCCCTCCCTTGCGTCAGTAGTGAGGATTCTCGTTGCAGATCCTCCGACCGCTTCCGTGATAGCCATCACATGAAGTGGAATTGATTGACTTTATCTTTGATCGTGTTGCTTTGTCAATGGAAAACAACATGAACGCAGATATTGCTTGGTGCCTCCCGTGGGACATGTCCAGTCTTCGCGCGCTGGAGTGAGCATGTTGGGACCATGTCCAGCGGCGGTCCCGAGCGCGGGACATGTGCGCTGGGCGTGCTGCGACGCGGATCCGCGCAGCGGCCGTCCGATTCCCGGGCGCATTTCCGGACAAGGCCTCGACGCTGCGCGGGATTCGGGCACGTACTCTTGAAGGGTGCATGGCGTCAGGCCTTGAAGCACGTCCGCCCTCGCACTCCCGGAGGGCCTATCAGCGGGCCTCACAGAAACACGGTTAGCAATGTCTGAATTTTCCCCCAGGATCGTTGTCACCGGGCTGGGCGCGGTGACCCCCGTCGGCGGCACGGCCGCCGAAACCTGGTCCGCACTCCTGGCCGGGCGCTCCGGAATCGCGGCCCTCGACCAGGACTGGGCGCAGGAGCTGCCCGTCCGGATGGCAGGCCGGGTCACCGTCGACGTCGCCTCGCAGCTGTCCACCCCCGAGTACAAAAGGATGGACCGGTGCGGGCAGCTGGCGCTCATTGCGGCCAGGGAGGCCTGGGCGCAGGCCGGCCGTCCGGACGCCGACCCGGAACGGCTGGCCGTGGTGATCGGCTCCGGCTACGGCGGCCTGGACACCACGCTGGAGCAAACCCGGGCGCTGGATGCCAGCGGACCCCGCAGGGTATCCCCGCACACCCTTACCCGGATCATGGCCAATGCCCCCTCCGCCTGGGTGTCCATGGAGGTGGGCGCCAAGGGCGGCGCGCGGACTCCGGTGAGCGCCTGCGCCTCCGGAGCGGAAGCCATCTCGCAGGGAGCAGACATGATCCGGGCCGGTGCCGTGGACGTGGTGATTGCCGGCGGTGTGGACTCCTGCATCAACGGCCTGATCGTCAGCGGTTTTGCCCAAATCCGGGCCTTGTCCACGCGCAACGGAGACCCGCAGTCCGCCTCCCGGCCTTTCGACCGGGAGCGGGACGGCTTCGTGCTGGCAGAAGGCGCCGGGATCCTCGTGCTGGAACGCGAAGACCATGCCCGGGCCCGCGGCGCGGAAATACTCGGCGTCGTAGCCGGGACCGCGGTGACGTCCGACGCCGTCGACATCGTGGCTGCCGATCCCGCCATGCAGCGGCGCGTGATGGAAAAGGCCATTGCGGCCGCGGGCCTTGGACCCCAGGACATCGGGCTGGTCCATGCCCACGCGACGTCCACCCCGGTGGGGGACCGGCTGGAGGCGGAAGCCATCAAGGCCGTCCTCGGCAACCAGGTGCCGGTCACGTCGACGAAGTCCCTCACCGGGCACCTTCTCGGTGGTGCCGGCGCGCTCGGCGCCGTCGTCATGGTGCAGGCATTGCGGGCCGGAACGTTCCCGGGCACGCGAAACCTTGAAGACCCGGATGAGGGGATCGACCTGAACATCATCGCGGAAACAGTCTCGGGGCTCCCGGCGACGGCGGGCATAGCAAACGCCTTTGGATTCGGCGGGCACAGCACCGCCCTGGTGATCACCGGAAGCTAGGCTTGCCCGATGGAGACAGTCGTCTGGTCGAAACCGGAACACCAACGTGCCGGAACGCCGCTGCTGGTGATGATGCACGGGTACGGGACGGACGAATCCCGGATGGCGAAACTGTTCGACAGCCTCCCGCCCGACTTCACCTGCGCCGCCCTGCGCGGCCCCAAGGTGATCGGGGACCACCACGGCTGGTTCCTGCTGGACTACTTCCTGACGCATGACTTCGCGGACGTCATCTCCTCCACCAACGCCGTCTTCAACTGGATCGAGTCGGTCAAGGCCCGGCACAGCAGCGTCAGCCTGCTGGGCTACTCGCAGGGGATGGCCATGGCGAGCACCCTGCTGCGCTTGCGGCCGGCGCAGTTCCGGGCCGTCGTCGGGCTGTCCGGTTTCGTCCTGGAGAACGAACTCCTGGCCATGAGCGAGTCCTTCGAGGCGCGTCCGCCGTTCTTCTGGGGCCGGGATAAGGACGACATGGTGATCAACGATGCTGCCACGGAACACACCGAGGAATGGCTCCATGAGCACACCCAGCTCACGGCCCGCAGCTATCCCGGAATGGGACACAGCATCTCCAAAGAGGAGCTCGTGGACGTCGGCGCCTTCCTGCGCCACTACGTGCTGCACTGACGACGCCGGCGCAGCCTCCGGAACAGGCCCGGTGTGCACCGCAAGCTCTGCGGCGGCATTGCCGGGCCGTCCCGGCGGGCGGACGGTGTGCAGCTGCTGAATATCGCCCTCAGCGAAGCCGAAACGGCAGCCCTCCCCGCCTCGGGGCTGGCCGGCAGCGAAGCCAGTGAACCCTCCCTGACCACCGCCAATGAGCGGCTGGCTGATGGCTTTGCGGGATCTCGGTTTGTCAGCACCGAAAAACGTGTCCATCATAGGAAGAGACGATCATCAGATGAGCCGGTTCCTGGGACCGGCCACGATCGCCCAGCCAGTAGCCGATCAGGGCGCGTTTGCGGCCAGTCTGCTGATTGAAAGACTTCAACGCTCGGGGCTTCCAAATCCCCGTCCAGCCACGTGCTGGCGACCAAACTGGTGAGCGCAAGAGCACCCGCCGCCGGCGCTGACGCCTGCGGAGGCCGCCCGGTGGCCACGACCCCTCACAGAGTCCCCGTCCACGGCGTGCCTTCACGTGCGGGCACCACTGACTTCCCGTCAAGGTCTGAAAGGACATCGATCCATGACTGAGCTTCCCAACGGCCCCGCTGCCGGCCGTGCCGACGCGATCTCCGGTGCTTCCGCCATCCTCTTTGACCTCGACGGCGTGCTGACGCCGACGGCGGTGGTGCACGAACACGCGTGGCAGGAACTCTTCGATGGCTTCCTGAAGACCGTCCCCGAGGCGCCGCGTTACCGCGAGAGCGACTACTTCGACCACATCGACGGCAAGCCTCGCTTCGACGGTGTCCGCGACTTCCTGGCCTCCCGCAACATCGTCCTGCCGGAAGGCCCGCTGGATGACGACCCGGCGCATGACACGGTGCACGGCCTGGGCAACCGCAAGAACAAGGTCTTCAACGACATCGTGGCCGCAGGTGGCGTCCAGCCGTACGAGGGCTCCGTGCGGTTCATCGAAGCCGCACAGGCCCGCGGACTCAAGCTCGCCGTCGTGTCCTCGTCCCGCAACGCCCCGGCCGTACTCCAGGCCGCCGGGCTCTCCGGCCACTTCCCGGTGGTGGTGGACGGCGTCGTCGCTGTGAGGGAAGGGCTGCCCGGCAAGCCCAACCCGGACACCTATGAGTACGCCGCCCGGCTGCTGGGCCTGCCCAGCGAGGAATGCGTCGTCGTCGAGGACGCCGTGTCCGGAGTCCAGGCCGGAAGCGCGGGGAGCTTCCACTCGGTGATCGGCGTGGACCGGGGCGCGGGCCGGCAGACCCTGCTGGACGCCGGCGCCAGCCTGGTGGTCAACGACCTCGCCGAACTGCTCTAGCCGTCCACGCCAGCCGCACCCACCACTGCAAGCGGCACGACTCTTACCCGCAGCACTTTCACCGCAATACTTTCACCGCCAAAAGGATCCCCCACCATGGCTCTCATCACCTCGGACCGCGCACGGTTCCCCAACGACCCCTGGCAGCTCGTGGAGACCGTCCACCTCCCCGGCAGCGCCGGGACGCTGGAGACCTTGTTCAGCCTCGGCAACGGCCACCTGGGTATCCGCGGCGCCCACTGGGCTGCCGCCGACGCCGATCTGCCGGGCAGCTTCATCAACGGCTTCCACGAGACCTGGGACATCAAGCACGCTGAAAACGCCTACGGCTTCGCCCGCACCGGCCAGCGGATCCTCTACATTCCGGACGCCAATAACTTCACGGTGATCATCGACGGCGAGACGCTCAGCCTCGACGAGTCCACGGTGCTGGACTACCGGCGCAGCGTTGACTTCGCCACCGGCATCTACGAATGCCGGATCACCTGGCAGTGCCGCTCGGGCGCCACCGTGACCACCACGGAACGCCGCGCCGTCGGCTACGAGTCCCGCGGCACACTTGGCATCTCCCTCGAGGTGGCAGCCGACAGGGACATCTCCGCCGACGTCACATCCTCCGTGATCAACCGCCAGGACCAGCCGGTGGACGACCACTCGGCGCATGACCCGCGCCGTGCCGGTCGCCACGCCGGCCGCGTGCTGCTGCCGGTGCGCCTCGAAGGCGGCGACGGCTCACTGCGCCTCGCGTGGGAAGCTGCGGAATCCGAGCAGCGACTCGGCATGGCCGTGGACCACTGGACGTCCGCCGGGGTCCAGCCCTTCGACACCCTCGTGGACCAGGACGACAGCAGCGTCCGCTACGTCCTGGCCGTCGGCGCGGACGAGCCGTTCGTGCTGGAAAAGAGCGTCAGCTACGCCGTCGGGCAGGCCTCGACGGACCTGGCCGACGAAGCCGAAGCCGGCCTCAAGCCCCTCGGCGAGATCTTCGCCGAGAGCACGGCGTACTACCGCGATTACTGGACCACGAGCGACATCGAACTCGCCGGCCAGACCGAACTCCAGCAGGCCGTCCGCTGGAACCTCTTCCAGCTGGCGCAGGCAACGGCCTGCGCCGACGTCGCCGGCATCCCGGCCAAGGGCGTCAGCGGCTCCGGCTACGACGGGCACTACTTCTGGGACCAGGAGGTGTACCTGATGCCGTACCTGACCTACACCAGCCCCGGGAACGCCCGCCAGGTGCTCGAGTTCCGGCACAAGATGCTGCCCGAGGCCAAGATCCGCGCCGAGGAGCTCAGCGTCGGCGGCGCCCTCTTCCCGTGGCGCACCATCAACGGGCTCGAGGCCAGCGCCTACTACGCCGCCGGCACGGCCCAGTTCCACATCGCCGCCGCGATCGCCTTCGCGACCAACCGCTACATCTGGGCCAGCGGGGACACCGGCTTCCAGGACACCCTGGGCTCCGAGCTGCTGATCGAGACCGCCAGGATGTGGGTCTCGCTCGGCTTCTTCGGCAAGGACGGACTGTTCCACATCCACGGCGTCACCGGCCCCGACGAGTACACCGCCGTCGTCAATGACAACCTGTACACAAACGTCATGGCGCGCTTCAACCTGCGTGCCGCCGCGGCGCTGGACCACCCGGAGATCGGCGACGCCGAACGCCAGCTCTGGGAGCAGGCCGCCAACCGCATGCAGCTGCCCTACGACGAGGACCTGCAGGTCCACTCGCAGGACAACGACTTCATGACCCTGGAGCCGTGGGACTGGAGCACGCCGCGGTCCAAGTACCCGCTGCTGCTGAACTTCCACCCACTGGTGATCTACCGGCACCAGGTGCTCAAGCAGGCCGACACCGTGCTGGCCATGTTCCTGCAGTGGCAGGACTTCACGGCCGAGGAAAAGCACCGCGCCTTCGACTTCTATGACCCGATCACCACCGGCGACTCCACCCTGTCCGCCTGCGTCCAGGGCATCATGGCGGCCGAGGTCGGTTACGGCAAGGCCGCGCTGGACCACTTCACCCATGCGCTCTTCATCGACCTGGACGACACCCACGGCAACACGATCGACGGCGTCCACATCGCCTCCACCGGCGGCGTGTGGAGCTCGCTGGTCAGCGGCTTCGCCGGCCTGCGCGACCAGGGCACGGTGCCGTACTTCGATCCGCGCCTGCCCGCCGAATGGGACGGCCTGTCCTTCTGCCTGTTGATCCAGGGCCGGCTGCTGCGCATCGGCCTGGAGCAGGGCTCCCTCAGCCTGACCGTCCGGGAGGGCGCACCGCTCGACGTCGACGTGCGCGGGGAGTTGCTGACAGTGGGCGGAGACCCCGTCCGGGTACCGCTGGCGCCCGTCGCGGCCCCCGAACCGACCATCTTCCCCAGCGGTCTCCCGACGGCGTCGATCCCGGTGGTGCGCGCGGCGGTCTGAGTCGCCGTCAAAGCAGCGCGGGGTCACTTAACGCCCGCCCCGGGGACATGGGCGTTAAGTGACCCCGCGTTGTTTCGGACCGGACTGCCCTGGACCGGAGGCTTCGGCAGGGGCCGTGGCATCCGCGACGTCGTCGCCCCGGTCCAGGGGATGGGCCAGTTCGTCGGCGGGCATCCTGGCCACCACCATGGCGACGACGGCCATGACGGGGCACACGGTCCCGGCCACGAGGAAGATGAGCCACACCGGCAGCACCTCCGCGGCCGGTCCGGCGAGGGCCATGGAGACCGGCATGAGGGCCAGCGAGACGAAGAAGTCCAGGCTCGAGACGCGGCCCAGCAGATGCGGCGGCACCCGGCGCTGCAACAGAGTCCCCCAGATCACCATGCCGACGCCGCCGGTGGCACCGAAGATGAACAGGGCGGCCGCCAGGGCCCAGAAGCTGTCCATGATGCCGACGGCGGCGATCGGCAGGCTGCCGGCGCCCCAGGACACCATCATCACGCTGAGGTAGCGGCGCGGGAGCGGAAACGAGGCGGTGGCCAGCGACGCTGCGGCGCCTCCGACGCCCATGACGGCGAGCAGGAAACCGAACATGCGCGAGTCGCCGCCGAGCTGGTCCCGGACCACAAACGGGACCAGGACCTCGATGGGGCCGATCAGGAACAGCACGGAAATGCAGGCCCAGAGCAGGGTCCACAGCAGCCAGGGCGTCCGGACGGTATAGCTGACGCCCTCGCGGAGATCGCGGAGCAGGGCGGTCTTGGCCCGGGTCTGGACAGCGTCTGCGGCCTTGCTGCTCCCTGTGCCCGGCGCCTCTGGCCGTGGCTGGCTGCGGAGGAAGTTCAGGATTGAAAATGCCAGGAGATGGCAGACGGCAACACCGGTGACGGCATGCGAGGGTGACAGGGCTGCCACCAGGATGCCTCCCACTGCCGGTCCCGCGGCCTGCTGCAGGATCGGTCGCATCGTCCCCTCCATGCCGTTGGCCGCCAGCAGGTCCTCGGCGGGCAGGATCCGCGGCAAAATGGCGGAGTAGGCGGGGAAGAAGAAGGCGGCGCCGACGCCGAGCACAAAGGCCCCGAGCGCCAGGTGCCAGAGCTGGAGCCAGCCCGCCATGGCCAGCCCGCTGACCGTCGCAATCACGGCCAGGTTGGCGCCCTCCACGGCGATGATCAGGAGCCGCTGTGGCAGCCGGTCCGCCGCGACGCCGCCGGCCAGGACAAACGCCACGAGGCCCACGCTGCCCGCCGCGGCCACCAGGGAAAGTTCCAGCGGGCCGCCGCCGAGGTGGATCACCTCGTAGACCATCGCAACGGCCCACATCCCGGAGCCGAAGATGGAGATGGCCAGTGCCGTGATCAGCACCCGGTATTCCCGGTGCGCGAAAGGCCGGAGGGCTCTCAGTGAGCGCATGGATTTAGTCTAAACGCGTGCCCGCGCCCGGGAGCGGCGGACTTCGGCCGCGACGGACGATACCGGGAAGGCCCAGGGCGTGGCGGGCCGGCTGGACACCGGCATAGTTCATCATTTCCGGAAAGTTTCATGGGCGGGCGACCGAGGTGAGATTTCACGCCCAAGATCGGACGGGACATCGGCGCGAAATGTCACCTCGACGGCGGCCGACGGCGGGCTGTGGCCTAGTGTTAAGACACGCACCGACTGTTCCGGTTCCGACGAGAGGCGATGATGGCCAAGCGCAGCAACCCGGCAATGAAGATGGCCCAGAAGACCGCCCACAACGCGATGTTCGACGCCGAGGGCAAGCCCAAGCCAGGGGTCCACAACGTGCTCCTGCGCGCCGTCGAGATCCAGCGCCCCCTCGTGCTGGCAAACCTCCGGCGCCTGCAGAAGAGGCACCCGCACGCCACGGCGGCCCAGCTCGCCGCGAAGCTGGAACGCGACTATCTCGTCGCCGTCACCGGCGGAGGGGCGCTCGTGGGCGGATCCGCCGTGGTCCCGGGCGTCGGAACAATCGCCGCCCTGGGCCTTTCGGCCGCCGCAACCGTGGGTTTCCTTGAGGCCACCGCACTCTTCGCCACCTCGCTCGCCGAACTGCACGGCGTGCGGATGGTGGACCCGGAGAAGGCCAGCGCTTTGGTCATGGCCATCATGCTCGGCGAAGAGGGCACCGCACTGCTCAGCTCGCTGAGCGGCCAGGCCGCCGGGCAGGGCAAGGGCCCCACCCAGGCCTGGGGCTCCCTCTTTGCACGCCGCGTCCCGCTGGCCGGCCTCGGCCCGGTGCGCGAGCGGATCCAGACGATGTTCCTCCGGAGCCTGCTGAAACGCCAGGGTACGGCCCTGCTGGGCCGGGCGCTGCCGTTCGGCGTCGGGGCCGTGGTGGGCGGCGTCGGCAACCGCCTGATGGGACGCGCCGTCGTCGCCAACGCCAAGGAAGCGTTCGGATCCATGCCGGACACCATCCCGGGCGAACTGCGGGCCATCGCAAAAACCACCGGGCCGGACGCGCTCCGCACTACCGGCCCAGACCCTCTCGACGACACCGCACCGGACACCGCACCGGACTCCGGCCCGGGCGCCCCCACTGGCGACGGCAGCCGGAAAGACTCTGCTAACGAAGGCGGCAACTTTTGGATCTGAACGCTGACCTGGGGGAGTCCTTCGGGACCTGGACCATGGGCGACGACGCCGCCGTGTTCCCGCTCGTCACAAGCGCCAGCGTGGCCTGTGGCCTGCACGCCGGTGACCCCGTGACGATGCTGGACACCTGCCGGGCGGCCTACGAGCTCGACGTCCGGGTGGGTGCCCACATCGGCTACCCGGACCTCGTCGGCTTCGGCCTCCGGTCCCTGGACATGTCCTTCGACGATCTCTTCGGGACGGTGCTGTACCAGCTCGGCGCGCTGGACGGGGTGGCCCACGCCGTCGGGGCTTCGGTTGACTACGTCAAAATGCATGGCGCCCTCTACGACCGGACGGTGCTCGACGCCGAGCAGGCGTCCGCGGTGATCGCTGCCATCCAGGCCTACGACCCGGGGCTGCCGGTTCTCGGCTTCCCCGGCTCCGCCCTGCTAGCGATCGCAACGGAAGCCGGCCACCCCGTCTTCTCCGAAGCCTTCGCCGACCGCGCCTACCTCCCGGACGGCACCCTCATGCCGCGCTCGCAGGAAGGCGCCCGGCTGCACGACGAAGGACAGATCGCCGAGCGGGCCGTGCGGCTTGCCACCAAGGGCGAAGTCGAGGCGGTCGACGGCACCGTGCTCCGGATCGAACCGCACTCGCTGCGCGTCCCCGGGGACGCGCCCGGTTCCGCGGGCACGGCCACCGCGATCCGTGCCGCGCTGGAGTCCGCCGGCGTCGAACTGGAGAGTTTCGCCTGAGCTGCTGCAGGATTCCCGCCGGGTCGGCAGTCGCCGGCCGGCACCTGCCTTGCTGACGGGTCTCTCCTCGCCTGGTCATCGCGGGCTCGGATCCGGCCCCGTACTGTCAGTCGGTGCCGGCGCGGCTGGCGTTACTTGGCATGGCCATTGCCGTATTACGCCGGGGACATCGCAGCGCTGGTTCTCGCGTTAGCCCTGGTGTCGAGGTGGCGGCCGGATCCGCGGGCGCGGCGGCGCGTCGGGCGGCAGAAGGCCCTTTGGGGTTCGGACTGAAAGTGAGTGCGGAGCCCCGGGATCCTGTGCTGTCAGCCCGGTATGGTGTGCTCGGGGCTGGTGGCGTAACCCAGGATGTGGGCGACCGCAGGGGCCAGGGGATGGACCGCGAAGCCGAAGCGCCGGCTGTCCCGGATGGTGAACCCGGCTGCAGCGATAGAACTGAGGGTATCCCGGTTGGGGTGGCAACCTCCGGCGATTCGCTGCCATGCCGGGGTGAGCAGGTCTTCGGCCGTGGCGAGCAGGCGATGGGCGGAGCGGACGTGTTCGGAATCGTTGCCGATGCCCATGGTGTCCCCTCTTTCGTTAGGTTTCGTCTGATCTGTCCCTGCCCCCGGCGGCGGCCGGGGGTGTGTTTCAATTCTCGGAAGTTCCGGCGCCGCTCAGGGCGGCCAAGGCTGCGCGGAGTCTGGCGTCGGCGTCGTCGGCGTCGTTGGCGACGTCCCGGATGGACGGACTGTCGCTGAGCTGGACCATGGTCCGCGGGTCGATGGCCTGGATGGGCTTGCCGCGGCGCACGACGGCGTTGCAGGGCAGAAGCGCGCGGGCTGTGTCTCAGGCGAGGGACAGGAAGAGCTTTTCGAGGTCCTTCTTGTCCATGCTGGGGTCTTCGCTTCTGAGGCACTGCTCCAGGCCGGTGGCGATGATCGCGAACCCTGCCCGGTCCAGCGCCTTCGAAACGGCGGCGAGCTGGGTAACGATGTCCTTGCAGTCCCGGCCTTCCTCCAGCATCCGGGTGACTGCGGCGAGCTGGCCCTGGGCACGCTTGAGCCTGTTCACGACGGGGGTCAGTTCTGATGAATCAAGTTGCATGGGATCTCCAAATCACGGGGTGTCTGTCCAAAATTCTATACCCCCGGGGGTGTGTTGACTACCCCCGGGGGTGTGTTGACTACCCCCGGGGGTATCTGTAATACTCGGTGGGGTATCCGGCTGTAGCCAGTAGTTGTCTCGAAAGGACATCCATGACCTCCTCTTCCACGCAAGCTTCGGCATTCCCGGCAGTGACCGCACTGGACCCGGAAACGCTTCACGGCTGGTCCCGGGACCACGAGGACCTGCTCGTGATTGACGTGCGGTCCGGCGCCGAGTTCGAGTCCCTGCATATCCGCGGCTCCTACAACGTGCCCCTTCCGCTGCTCGCCGAGCACACCGGCGAACTGGCTTCCCGGCTGGGCAGCCGCGTCGTGCTGGTCTGCCAGTCCGGAGTCCGCGCCGAACAGGCCCGCCAGCGTCTGGGCGCCGCGGGCATCGACACCGCCTACGTCCTCACCGGCGGGGTTCCGGGATTCGCCGCCGCCGGCGGCGACGTCGTCCGGGGCAAGGGGCGCTGGGACATGGAGCGCCAGGTCCGCCTCGCCGCGGGCTCGCTCGTGGTTCTGGGCCTGGCCGGCGGCCGGTTCGTCTCCCCGAAGGTGAGGATGCTGGCGGGCGCGATCGGCGCCGGCCTGACTTTCTCGGCCGCAACCAACACCTGCGCCATGGGCAAGGCGTTGTCCGCGATGCCGTGGAACAGGGCCGCCACGGAACCCACCCGCGAAAGCGCTATCCTGTCCCTGCCCGGAGCAGGCGGGCGCACCGGACCGGCACAGACGGCATGATTCCGGCCCTGGTTCTGGGGCTTGTCGTCGGAATCGTGCTGGGCGTGGTCGGGGGCGGCGGATCGATCATTGCCGTCCCCGCCCTGGTCTATGGCGTGGGCCTGAGTCCCGCCGAGGCCATCCCCACCTCGCTGCTGGTCGTGGGCTTCTCCTCGCTGGCGGCCCTGGTCCCCCGGATCCGCCAGGGCCTGAACTGGCCGGTCATCCTGCTGGTCGGCGCCGCCGGCATCCCGTCCGCCTGGGCGGGCGCGGCGGTGGGCCGGCTGCTGGATCCGAACATCCTGATGCTCGCCTTCGCGGCCATCATGGTGATCGCCGGAATCCGAATGCTCTCCCACACCGCCGAAACCGAGGGCTCCTGCAGCACAGGCCCGAACCGCGCCTTCCGCTCCTGCGCCCCCAAGGCCATCGCCGTGGGCCTGCTGGTCGGGTTCCTCACCGGGCTCCTGGGTGTCGGCGGCGGATTCCTCCTCACCCCGGCACTGACCCTCTTTCTGGGACTACGGATGAGACAGGCCGTCGGGTCATCACTGGCGATCATCGTGCTCAACTCCGCCTCCGGCTTCAGCGCCCACGCCGCAGGCTTCACGATCGACTGGCCCACCGTGCTGGCCTTCGCCGTCCCCGCCGTCGTCGGCTCCCTGGTAGCGGCCCGCTTTGCCCGCCTCCTCAAGGACAGCCACATCCGCATATCGTTCGCCGTGCTCATCTTCGTCGCCGCCGCCGGGGTGACCGCAAGCACCGTCCTCACCCTGACAAGCACCAACCGGTACAGCGCCGCCAAGGAGATCACCCATGGGACTCATCAGCTCCCTCAAGAACGCATTCACCAAACCGCTTAGGACCATTTCCGTGGCCGAAGCCAAGGAGCTGCTGGCCTCCGGCGCGGCGCTGATCGACGTCCGCTCCGCCCAGGAATGGCGGACCGGGCGTGCGCCCCAGGCCAAGCATGTGCCCCTGGACCGGCTGCAGACCAGCACCACAGGCATCCAAAAAACCCGGCCCGTGATCGCCATGTGCCAGTCCGGCAGCGCCCAGGCCACCCAACAGCAGGCCTACCCCCGCTAAAAAAAGAAGAGGCACTGGACCCGGCATACCCCGGCCCGCCCTCAAACCCTCAGCGGCCCGGGAACCGCACTCTTTGCGGCCTACCCCCGGGGCATTTGAATTGTAGTCAGCAGACGGAGGAAAGGTTCCACCCCGCCTTCCACCGCCCTCACGAAGGAGAGCACCATGCTCATCGAGCGCATTTACGACGAAGATCTCGCCCAGGCCAGCTTCCTCATCGGCTGCCAAAGCAAAGGCGAGGCGGTCGTCGTCGACGCCCGCCGGGACGTAGCGGTCTACCGCGCCCTCGCCGCGGCCAACGGCATGAAGATCGTGGCCGTCACCGAGACCCACATCCACGCGGACTACCTTTCCGGCACGCGGGAACTGGCGGCGGCGACCGGGGCCACGGTCTACGTCTCGGGAGAGGGTGGACCGGACTGGCAGTACGAATTCGACGGCGAACGCCTGCACGACGGCGACAGGATCACCATCGGCAACATCAGCATCCAGGCCCTGCACACCCCCGGCCACACACCCGAACACCTGTCCTTCCTCGTCACCGACGGCGCGTTCAGCGACAAGCCCGGCTACCTGCTCTCCGGAGACTTCGTCTTCTCCGGAGACCTGGGCCGCCCGGACCTGCTGGACGAAGCGGCCGGCGGCGTCGACACCCGCTTCGAAGGCGCCAAGCAGCTCTTCGCCAGCCTCCGGAACAAGTTCCTGACCCTGCCCGACTACGTCCAGGTCCACCCCGGACACGGAGCCGGCAGCGCCTGCGGCAAGGCCCTCGGCGCTATCCCCTCCTCCACCGTCGGCTACGAACGGCTCTACGCCTGGTGGGGCCCCTACCTGACCGCTAACGACGAGCAGGGATTCATCGACGAGCTCCTCAACGGCCAGCCCGAGGCCCATGCCTACTTCGGGCGAATGAAGCGCCAGAACCGGCGGGGCCCGGCCATCATGGGCGAACGCGCCCCGCTGGCAGAGCTCGACCCCGCGACCGTCACTGCCCGGCTTGCCGCCGACGCCGTGACCTTCGTTGACACCCGCCCCAACAACGACGTGCACAAGGGGACCGTGGCCGGAGCCCTGAACATCCCGGCAGGCAAGAGCACCGCCAGTTTCGGCGCCTGGGCCATCGATCCGGAGCGCGACAGCCGCCCGCTCGTGCTGCTGGCAGCAGACCAGGAGCAGGCACATGAAATCTGGGATCACCTGGTACGGGTCGGCATCGACAAAGTGAACGGCTACGTGACCAGCCTCCAGGGCCTGCCTGCCAGCACACCGCAGCTAATCCAGCCCGAAGAACTCGAGGGCTTCGATATGGCCCTCCTGCTGGACGTCCGCGCCAGGACCGAGCACACCGCCGGACACATCCCCGGCTCCCGCCATCTGAACGGCGGCCGCGTGCTGTGGAACTTGGACCAGCTGCCCGGCGCCGGCACCATCGTGTCCTACTGCCAGAGTGGGGTCCGGAACTCCGTCGTGGCCAGTACCTTGCGCCGCGAAGGCTACGACGTCGTCGAACTCGACGGCAGCTACGCCGTCTGGGCCGCGCGGCAGGACGCCCCGGCCCCGGCCCGCTAACCGACGGCAGCACCACAAACAGATATCCACCAGCTTCAAACAGATATCCACCAGCTTCGGCGGTGGTTCAGGACACCGGACCGCCGCCGATGACGGCTGCCGACGCCTCCGACGCTTCAGGTGCCGGGAAGCGGCACCGGCCCCCGGAACACAAAAAGCCAGGAGCGGCTCATCCATGCCTCTTGACAACCGGACCTACATATCAGCCGAACACCAGGTGGGCCACGGTGAAGATGGCCAGCCCGGCGAGGGCGCCCACCACGGTGCCGTTGATCCGGATGAACTGCAGATCCCTGCCGACCTGGAGCTCGATCTTCTGCGAGGTTTCCTCGGCGTCCCAGCGGCCCACGGTATCGGTGATCACGCCGGCGATGTCAGAGCGGTAGGTCTTCACGAGGTAGCCCGCGGCGTCGCCAATCCACTTGTTCACCTTGCCGGCCAGCTCGGGATCGACCACCAGCCGGGTGCCGAAATCGTGCACGGCCGCCTTGAACCTGACGGTCAGCTCGCTGTGCGGATCGTCGACGGCGGTGAGCAGCGCCGCCTTGACCGTGCCCCAGGTGCGGGAGGCGAGTTCCCGGACCTCCGGGTCGCCGAGCACTTGGGCCTTGATGCCCTCGGCACGGGCGATCATGACCGGGTCATGCTGCAGGTCCTGCGCGAGTTCCTGGAGGTATTTGTCGATGGACTTCCGGACCTGGTGCTGTGGATCGGACTGCACCGCGCGGGTGAACTTCAGGATCTCCACGTAGACCTTGTCTCCCACGAGCCCGTCCACGAACGTGGGCACCCACGTCGGAGAACGGTCGGTGACGAGCCTGCTGACGGTCTCGTGGTTGTCCCGCACCCAGTCCACCGTGCGGTCAACGAGCAGGTCCACGAGCGCGTGGTGGTGCCCGTCGTCGAGGATCCGTTGCGCGAGCCGGCCCACCGGAGGTCCCCACGGCGGAGTGAGCAGATGTTTGCGGACCATGCCCTCGATCACGGCCTGGACGTCGTCGTCGTTCAACACCGTGAACGCGCCGCGGATGACGGCGGCACCTTCCTTGGCGACGCGCTCGGCGCCGCCGGGCCCGGACAGCCAGGCGCCCGCCTTGCGGGCGATGTCCACGGAGGCCAGCTTCTCCTGGACCACCTTCTCGGAGAGGAAATTGGTCTCCACGAATTCGCCCAGCGAGGCGCCGATCTGGTCCTTGCGGCGCGGAATGATGGCGGTGTGCGGGATCTTGAGACCCATCGGGTACTTGAACAGGGCCGTGACGGCGAACCAGTCGGCGAGGGCGCCCACCATGCCGCCCTCGGCTGCCGCCCGGACGTATTCGAGCCACGGATACTGCTTCTGCAGGGCGAAGGCCGCCACGAAGATGACGGCCATGACGATCAGCAGCGACACCGCCAGCAGCTTCATCTTCCGCAGCGCCACGGCCTTCTCGGCGTCGGCCGCGTTGAGCCGGTGTTCGACGGCGGCGCCGGACCCGGGCCGGGCGGATCGATCAGTGTTCACCTGCATGTGCCCAGCCTAGCCGTGCTTGAGGCAGGCCCGGTCCGCTAACGTGGCACCATGACGACTGACGAGTGCCGCGCCGCCCGTCCGCTGGTCTACGCGCACCGGGGCTCCAGCGAAGCCTTCGCCGAGCACACCCGCGCCGCCTACCTGCAGGCCATCGCCGAGGGCGCGGACGGTGTCGAGTGCGACGTCCACCTGACCCGGGACCAGCACGCCGTGCTGCTGCACGACGCCAACCTGGACCGCACCTCGGATGGCACCGGGCCCGTCGCGGACCGGACCCTCCAAGAGCTCCGCCGGCTGGATTTCTCCTCCTGGCGGGGCGCCAGGATTCCCGCCGAATACGGTGGTGTATCGACCCAGTTCCTGACCCTTCCCGAGCTGCTGGACATCCTCCGGGAGGTGGACCGGGAGATCGGCCTCGCGATCGAGCTCAAGCACCCGAGCCCCTACCAGCTCAAGCTCGAAGACCGCGTCCTCGAGGTCCTGAGGGCCGAGGGGTGGAATCCCGATACGTCGATGCTGGGCAACATCAAGGTGTCCTTCATGAGCTTCAGCCCGGATGCGGTGAAGCACCTGCTCAAGTCCGTACCGGCTGAGGCCGTCTGCCAGCTCATCGACGACATCGACGTGGAGGAAATCCGCGAAGAACTCGGCCTCGGGGCGCTCACCGGCGGTGCGCTGGCAAATGTCATGAAGGCGGCCCAGACCGAGGGAGGGCGGATCCTGGACGACTGCGAGGTCGGCATGGCCGGACCCGGCATCGACTACGTCCGCAAGCACTCGCGGACCGTCCGGCGCTGGCTCGACTCCGGACGCCGGTTCCGGGTCTGGACCGTGGACTCGGACAACGACGTCGCCCTCTGCCAGGGTCTGGGCATCCAGGAGATCACCACGAACAGGCCGGCGCAGGTCCTCGCCCAGCTCTCGGCGGGCAGCCAGCGGCTTCGCTGAGTGCCGGCGCCCGGGCTCAGGCGGCGAGGTCCCGGCGCCGCCAGCCGAGGTAGCCGAGGGCGGCAAGCACCGCAGCGGCTGCCGTGAGGCCGGCCAGCTCACCCATCGAGCCGGACCCCACGGGGAGCAGCGGGGAATGCCGGAACGGGGAAAGATCCATCAGCCATTGGGGTGCGTTCCAGAGCACGCCGAACTCGCCTAGTGCGACGAAGGCGAACAGCAGCCCCCAGACAGCGCCGGCGAATCTCGGCGCCCAACCGAACACGGTCAGGGCGGCGCTCGTCATGACCCAGGCCGCCGGGATCTGGGCCAGGGCAGCCGCCGTGGACCGGCCCAGCTGGTCGACGTCCAGGAGGACGGAGGCGGCTCCGGCGCCGATGGACAGCCCGGCGAGCAGCATCAGGGCGCTGACTCCCGCCAGGGCAGCCGCATAGTGGC
The DNA here is from genome assembly GCF_054059215.1 of Arthrobacter sp. UYCu723. Classification (NCBI taxonomy): domain Bacteria; kingdom Bacillati; phylum Actinomycetota; class Actinomycetes; order Micrococcales; family Micrococcaceae; genus Arthrobacter; species Arthrobacter sp. UYCu723. Next base: position 1,299,649 of record NZ_JBSSBW010000001.1, on the reverse strand, counting down.
TGCTCGCCCAGCGGACGCGGGTGGTGGCGGTGACGAGGAGAGCTTCGGTATGGCCTGCGGCCTCCTCGCTGCGCAGGTGGTTCGCTGCGGACACGCCATAGACGGCTGCGAGGAGCCCCATGATGCTGATCTCGGCGGCGAGGAAAGCATCGTTAAGGGCCTGCCGCCCGCCCAGCTGCGTGATCAGGTCCTGGGCAGTGGGGGAACTCAGAAGCTCCGCCACGTTCCCGACCAGCGAGCCGATCACCACGCCGAAGAGCACGAACGCCACGGCCCAGGCAACCCAGATCCGCAGCTGCAAGCGGACCGCCAGGTCCCAGACACCGGACAAGGAGCCACGGACCGGCCCCGGGCCCGCCTCGCGGAGGCCGGAGCCAAGGTCGCGCCGGGCCCGGAGGGCGCGGGCTGCCGGCACCAGCACTACGGTCAGGGCCAGCGGGAGGGCCAGCACCCACCAGTGATCCCCGGCGAAGGCCCGGACCTGCTGGTTCCAACCGATGGGGGAGAGCCAGGCCAATACCGAAGGTCCCGGTTCGGCGAGGTCGCCGACGGCGCGAAGGGCGTAGGTGACGGAGACGACGCCGATGCCAAGGCCGGTGGCGGCCCGGGCGCTCGCGGTCAGCTGGGCCGTCACCCCGGCGACGGCGCTGAAGGCCATCCCGGTGGCGGCCCAGCCCAGCCCGAACACCATTGACCCGGTTGCCGGGAGGCCGCCGGCAATCAGCGCGGCGGCGGAGAGCAGCCCGAGGGCCAGGCTGGCACCGAAGCTGATCGCCAGGGCGGACACGAGCGGGGCATCGCGGCCGAGCCTGCCGCCGCCGAGCAGCTCCAGGCGCCCGCTCTCCTCGTCGGCGCGGGTATGCCGGACCGTCAGAATCACCATGAGGACGGCCAGGATGGCCGTCATGAAGGCGGTGTATTTGATCAGCGAGAGCGCCCCGAGCGAGGACGGATCATAGATCCGTCCGAACATCGCCACCATCGAGGCCGTGGCGTTCAGGGCAGTAGCGGCCTCGACGCGGCTGGCGACTTCCGGATAAAGCTCGGCGCCGGCCGCCGCCGTCGAATAGGCGATCAGGGCAAAACCGAGGATCCAGACCGGCAGCAGCCAGCGGTCCCGCCGCAGTGCAAGCCGGATGAGCTCACCGGTCCCGGCCAGCGTCTCACGCATCGCCGGACCGGCCCGTTCCCGAGCCAGCGGTTCCTGAACCTACGGTTCCCGGGCCAGCGGTCCCTGAACCTACGGTTCCCGGGCCTGCGGTTCCCGGGCCAGCGGTCCCTGAACCTACGGTTCCCGGGCCTGCGGTTCCCGAACCGGAAACTCCCGCCCCGGCGGCGGCACCGTAGTGCCGCAGGAACACGTCCTCCAGCGTCGGCGGCTGGCTCGTGAGTGACTGCAGGCCCGCCGCGGTCAACGCCTGCATGAGCTGGTTCAGCCCGGAGGGCTCCACCTGGGCGTTGATCCGGTGGCTGGTGACCACGACGTCGTGGACTCCCGGCAGGAGGTCGAGGCCTTGAGGCACGGTTGCGACGTCGGCGGTGACGGACGTCCGGGTCAGGTGCCGCAGCTGCTGCAGCGGGCCGGTCTCCACCACGCGGCCGGCGCGGATGATGCTGACCCGGTCCGAGAGCGCCTCAGCTTCACTCAGGATGTGGCTGCTCAGCAGCACGGTGCGCCCCCGGGCGCGCAGTTCGCGGACGAAGCCGCGGAAGGCGTCCTCCATCAGCGGATCCAGTCCGCTGGTGGGCTCATCGAGGAGGAAGAGTTCGGCGTCGGTGGCGAGCGCGGCGACGAGGGCCACCTTTTGCCGGTTGCCCTTGGAGTAGGTGCGCGATTTCTTGCCCGGATCCAACTCGAAGAGCTCCAGCAGCCGGTCCCGCCGGACCCGGTCCTGGCCGCCCTGCAGCCGGCCGAGCAAATCGATCACCTCGCCGCCGGTCAGGTTCGGCCAGAGGGCGACGTCACCGGGGACGTAGGCGAGCCGGCGGTGCAGCGACGCCACCTCGCGCCAGGGGTCCATACCCAGCACCCGGATGGAGCCTGCATTGGCATGCAGCAGCCCCAGAAGCAGCCGCAGGGTGGTCGACTTCCCGGCTCCGTTGGGGCCGAGGAATCCGTGCACCTCGCCCGCGACGACCTCGAAATCCAGGCCGTCGAGGGCAGTCACAGTTCCGAAACGCTTTACGACGCCGGTCATCTCCACGACACTGCTCATAGTCAACAAGGTACGCCGCATCGGGGCGCGGGACCCCGGCCCTAAGACCCGTCCGCGGAGCACTCGCGGTTTCAGCGGGGTCCGTGGCTGTGATTGAGTTGTTGCATGCCATTTCGCTGGTCCGGCCGGGCCACCCAGACGCTTGCCGCGGCTGCCCTGAGCGCGTTGCTGCTGGCCAGCGCCGGAAAGCACTTCCGGGAGCCGGAGTTCTTTGACCAGGTGGTTCCGGACTTCCTTTGCCGCGACGACTCCGGTGCCGGGCCCAACGGTCCGCTCGCGGTGCTGTCCCGGCAGGAATGGGTTGCCGTGTGCGGGCTGCTGGAAGCCGGCGCCGCCGTCGGACTCCTGATCCCGGCCACGCGCCCGGCGGCGGCCGGCTGCGTCACCGCCCTGTTCACGCTCTTTCTGGCCGGGCACGTCGACGCCCTGCGCCGGGCCTATGGACCGGACGGCACGCCCCGCCAGCGCCGGGTCCACGCCCTGCGCCTCCCGCTGCAGGCACCGCTGATGGCCTGGGCCTGGAGCCCCACGAAGCCGGGGGCCGGCCAACCGGCCCTGCCGAAAACCGTCCCGGGGCGGCGGCCATGAAGTTCCTGCAGTCCCCGGCCGTGCGGGTGGGGCTCTCGATCAGCATCGCCACGGGCCTCTATGGCGTGTCTTTTGGTGCCTTGTCGGTCACCTCGGGGCTGGACTTCTGGCAGACCATGGCCCTGAGCCTGCTGCTCTTCAGCGGCGGTTCGCAGTTCGCCTTCATCGGCGTGGTGGCCGGAGGCGGCTCCGGCGTCGCCGCGATGGGGGCGGCCACGCTGCTGGGCATGCGCAACGGGATTTACGGCATGCAGATCAACGCCCTGCTCCGGCCACGCGGCTGGCTCAGGTTCGCCGCCGCCCACGTGACGATCGACGAGTCCACCGCCACCAGCACCGGGCAGACGGATCCGATCGAACAGAGGCGCGGCTTCTGGACGGCAGGCCTCGGCATCTTCGTGTTGTGGAACGTGTTCACCGCGGTCGGCGCGCTCGCGGGAGCCGCCCTGGGCGACCCCAAGCAGTGGGGTCTCGACGGCGCCGCGGTGGCGGCGTTCCTGGGCCTGCTCTGGCCGCGGCTGAAGGGCCGCGAACCGGTGGCGATCGCCGTCGTGTGCGCGCTGGCCACGGTGCTTGCCGTCCCGTTCGTGCCCGCCGGGGTGCCGATCCTGGTGGCCGCCGTGGTGGCAGCGGGAATCGGCTGGCTGAGCCACGGCCGCAGTGACGAAGGCCTGGAACCGGATGTGGATCCCTATGCGGCGCATCACCCCGCCCACCCCTCTTCCCGTCCCTCTTCCCGTCCCTCAGGGGATACCCCATGAGCCTGTGGCTGTGGCTGCTCCTCGCCTGCCTGCTGGGCTATGCCTGGAAACTGCTCGGCTATCTGGTTCCCGCCAGCCTGCTCCGCGATCCCCGGATGTCCAGGATCGCCGGCACCATGACCATCGGGCTGCTGGCATCCCTGACCATCGTGAACGCGGTGGCTTCGGGCCAGTCGTTGGCGCTGGACGCCCGGCTGGGGGCGCTGGCGGCGGCCGGCGTCGCCTTGTGTTTCCGGGCGCCGTTCCTTGTGGTGGTCCTCGCCGGTGCCGGCGCCGCCGCCGGGCTTCGGCTGCTGGGCTGGAGCTAGCAGGGCCGCCGCATACCGCCGTCGTACCGGGCCGTAACGGTCTTTAGTCCCTACTTACCCCGGATGCCCCATGGGAGCATTCGAATATGAGCGACAACGACGTTCCGGAGCGGGGTGCAGCCGGTAAGGGGCAGCACCCCAAACCGCACGAGCCTCATGTCCCCCCGGGACCTGAGTCCACCCGGGAACTGCGCGAGATGGCACGCCGCCGCCGCGAGGCCGAGGAGAAGCTGCAGCACCATCTCCAGGAAGCCAAAGAGAAGCCGGCGGAGGACTGAAGCGGAGAATCCGGCTTTCGTAGCGCAGGAGCTTTCGGAGCGCAGGACCAGGGCCGCCATGATGACATCGTCGGCGTAGCCGATCACGGGCAGGAAGTCCGGCACCGGGTCGATCGGTGACGGCAGGAACGTAGCAGACCGCCGACAATTCCGCCGATGGTCTCCCACGCCACCGGCGCTAGCCGAGTACGGCGTCGAACGCCGTGCTCGGCAGCGGCCCCTGCGGCGGCAGCGGCCGGTGCGGCCGTTCCGTGCGGATGGCGTCCTCGACCAGGGCCACGGGGCGGCGCCAGGCGTCCGAGCCGGCCTCCATGGTGTCCACGACGCCGATCAGCATGGCCAGGAGCCGGATCAGGTCCGTCATCGAAATGTCGCTGCGCAGGGTTCCCTGGCCCTGTCCGCGGCCGAGCAGCACGGCTACGGATTCGATCAGGTCACCGGTGATGCCGGTCAACAGGCCACGCCGGCCGGCGACGGCGCCGAGCAGGTTGGCCTCCTCGCTGGCGACGCCCATCAGCGCGTCGATCACGCGGAAGAGCCCGTCGGCGGCATCCGGGTTGGCAAGGGCCTCCTCGATGACTGGACCCACCAGCAGTCCGAGCTGCCGGTGCAATGCTGCGAGGACCAGTTCTTCTTTGTCCGCAAAGTTCCGGAACAGGGTGGCGGGTCCCACCCCGGCGGTCACGGCGATGGTCTGCAGCGGGACTTCCGGGCCGTGCTCGCGGAAGCATTGCCGGGCCGCCGTGATGATCTTGTCCACATTGCGCGCGGCGTCCGCGCGGAGCGGCCTGCCTTCTATAACCCGGTTCATTTGCTCAGGGTAGCAACGCAAAGGTTGAGTAAACCTGTTACCGACGCGTAGTGCCCAAGATGACGATTGCCGGGCCGGAACCGGTCCCGGCACCGGTGCCGGAACGGGTGCCGGAACGGGCCCCGACGGGTGCCGACGGTCTCCTGGCGGCATGAAAGACTGGGACCATGTTGCTTGCATTTTCTGTCGCCCCCTCCGGCCGGCCCGCACCCGGCGCCTCGTCCGGCCCAACAGATTCCTCCGCCGCGGCGGACGAGGCCTCGGTCCACGACGCAGTCGCCGAGGCGGTGCGGATCGTCCGGGAGTCCGGGCTGCCCAACCACACCGATTCGATGTTCACCACTATCGAAGGCGAATGGGACGAGGTCTTCGCGGTGGTGAAGCGCGCCACGGAGGCCGTCGGACGCTACGGCAGCCGTGTCTCGCTCGTCATCAAAGCGGACATCCGCCCGGGCTACTCGGGGGAACTTACCGGCAAACTGGAACGTCTCGAAGCTGCGATCGGCGAGGCCAAGGCCCCCGGCCAGGGCTAAAACACCGGAGGTTGGGAGGTTCCGGCCGGACGCTACCGCCGGGCCCGCCCAGCTGGAAGACTGGGGGCATGATCGAGCATCAGTCCACCGCCCGCTGGATCGCCGTCGAGGACTTCCTGTCCGACGTCGTGGTCCGTCCGGACAGCTCCCTGAAACGCGCCGTGACAAGTGCCCTTGAAGCGGGCCTGCCACCCATCGAGGTGACGGCCAATGCCGGCAAGCTGCTCAAGCTGCTGGTCCAGCTCTCCGGTGCCCGCCGCGTGCTGGAGATCGGTACGCTGGCCGGCTTCAGCACCATCTGGATGGCCCAGGGGCTGCCCGACGGCGGCAAGCTGGTCACCTGCGAATTCCTTCCCAAGCATGCCGAAGTGGCCCGCGCAAATGTCGACGACGCCGGACTCGGCCACAAGGTGGAGGTCCGGGTCGGCGCGGCGCTGGACACTCTGCAGGCCCTCCAGGACGAGGGCGCCGAGCCGTTCGATTTCGTCTTCATCGACGCGGACAAAGAAAACGACGCACACTACCTTGACTGGTCCATCAGGCTCGGCCGGCCCGGCACCACGGTGGTCATGGACAACGTGGTCTGGGAAGGCGCCGTGCTGGACCCGGCCCTCGATACCGTCAACGCGCCCGGCATCATCAGTGCGCTGCAGATGATGGGCGAGGACCCGCGGCTGGACGCCACCGTGATCCAGACCGTGGGCTCGAAGGGCTGGGACGGCTTCGCCCTGGCGCTCGTCCGCTAGATCGTGCGCCGGCATCCGGGGTTCTGTGCGGCTGCCCGGCGACCGGCACGGGGCAAGCGGGCTGTAAGCCCCACCCGTTCACTGCAACCTGACGACCCCGATCCGTGGGTCCCCGCGGCGGCATTCGCGGCGACACGGACACCATCCTGTATTAGCGCTCAGTCCTGGTTTGCGAGGCCGACGATGGTCCGGGCCAGAACGTTGATGCCATCGGACTGACCGCCCACGGGCCGGACGGTGATCTGGGCCCCAACCTTGAGGTGGTCACCGATATGAGCAAGACCCGTCTTGCGACTTCACCGGCTACCGCCGAACGGACGACTCCTTCATCCTCCTGTTCGACCGGTACCGGGCCTCCTGATTCCGGCAATGTCATAGACAGGCCCGCGGCCCGGCCATGAGCGCGCGGGCCTTTCAGCCCTAGGCGGGCCCGGGCCCGTGGTGCCACAGTGAACCATGTGGTCGATTTTTTCCGACCGGCGGCGCGTGCTGGCTGCTGGGGCTGCTGTGGCGCTCGTGGTAGCCGCGGTGTTCGTGGCTCTCGCCTTCTCCATGCGCCCCCCGGCTGCCGAGCCGACTGCCACGCCGACGGCCCCGGTTACGGGGACGCCGACCGGAAAATCGGCCACCCGGACGCCGGGTACGTCGGCCAGCCCGCCGCCGTCGGAAACTTTGGTTCCCGCCCCAAGCGGGTCGGTCCCCGCTGAGCCGGCCCCAGCACCACCGGCCCCGGAGCCACCGGCACAGGGCCCGCTTGTACCTCCGCCCCCGCGGCGCGGTTCCCCGCCGCGCTCGCCGGCCGCGACCTCGAGCTCATCCCCGGTGCCGGCCGGGTGGTGGTCCTGACGTTCGACGCCGGAGCCAACTCGGCAGGGCTACCCAGCATCCTGCAGACGCTTGGTGCCACCGGCGTGCGCGGCACGTTCTTCCTGACCGGCAGCTGGGCCGGCGCCAACCCGGCGGGAGTCGCGGCGATCGTGGCCGGGGGCCACCGCGTGGGCAACCATTCGATGACGCATCCGGGCTTCACCGGACTCTCGGACGCTGCGATCGGGGACCAGCTGGTCCGGGCGCAGCAGGCAATCCAAGCCGCCGGCGGGGATCCCCGGCCTTTGTTCCGGTTCCCCTTCGGTGAACGCGATGCCCGGACCATCGCCACAGTGAACACCCTCGGCTACCTGCCGGTTCGCTGGACCGTGGACTCGCTTGGCTGGAAAGGCACCAGCGGAGGGATCACGGCGCAGGTGGTGGCGGACCGGGTCCTCGGGCAGCTGCGGCCGGGGGAGATCGTCCTGATGCACGTCGGCTCCAATCCCGACGACGGGACCACGCTGGACGCCGACGCCCTGTTACAGATCATCAACCGGATCCGGCAGGCCGGCTACGGTTTCACCACCCTCGCTGCGCTGCTGGATTAGCGATCCGTGGACTGCCGCGGCCCACTCCGGCGAGGACTGGGTCAGGTACCGGCTCAGGTCATGAGCAGCACGGCGGCCCCGGTGATCCGGCCCTCCGCCAGGTCCAGCAGCGCTTTGTCCGCGGAGGCGAAGGGATACGCCACCGTGGTGGGGTGGAGTGGGATCTCGGCGGCGATGCGGAAGAACTCCTCGCCGTCGGCACGGGTGTTGGCCGTGACGCTTCGGAGCTGGCGTTCCTGGAATAGTTCCCTGGCGTAGTTCAGCGGCGGAATATCGCTTAAGTAGATGCCCGCGACGGCGAGGGTCCCGCCGCGGTCCAGGGCGCGAAGCGCCACCGGCACCAGGCCGCCCGCCGGCGCGAAGAGGATCGCGGAGTCCAGCGGGTCCGGCGGATCCTCCTCCGCGCCGCCGGCGAATGTGGCGCCCAGCTCGAGGGCAAGACGCCGGGCGTCCTCTGACCGGGTCATGACGTACACGCGTGCACCCCGGTACAGGGCGATTTGGGTGGCCAGATGCGCGGACCCGCCGAAACCATAGATCCCCAGCCGGCCGCCGATGGGCAGCTCCGCCCGGGCCAGGGCGCGGTAGCCGATGATCCCGGCGCAGAGCAGGGGCGCTGCCTCCTCGTCCGTAAAGACGTCCGGAATCCGGTAGGCGAACTGCTCGGCCACGGTGATCAGCTCGGCATAGCCGCCGTCGCGGTCCCACCCGGTGAAGGTGGGGGACAGGCAGAGGTTTTCTTCACCGCGCAGGCAGAACCGGCAGGAACCGCAGGTCCCGCCCAGCCACGCCACACCGACGCGCTCCCCGGGCCTGAACCGCCTGGCCCGCGTGCCGCAGCGGAGTACTTCGCCGACGACTTCGTGGCCGGGAATGGTTCCGGCGTGCTTCGGCTCCAGCTCACCCTCCGCCAGGTGGAGGTCCGTCCGGCACACCCCGCAGACCCGCACCCTCAACAGCACCTCGCCGGGGCGGGGCCGGGGGTCCGGGCACTCGCCTGCAACCAGGGGGCCGCTTCTGATCGGTCCCGGCTGAGCAACCCGCCAGGCTCGCACGGCGCTCTCCTCTCCTCGCGCTTCCGGTCCCGTACAGCCGTGGCCGCTGAGGCGGCATTCCGGCGTAACGGGATCAGCGGGTGATCAGCACGTTGCAGCGTGCTTTGTGCAGCACTGCGGAGACGGTGTTGCCGGGACCGCCCTCGCGATTGTGGGTTCCAATCACCAGTACGTCCGCGTCGCTTGCCGCTGCGAGCAGCTCCTTGGACGCGGAATGGCCTTGAACCAGCTTGCCGGAGACCGCCAGCTCCGGGGCCAGCTTCACAGCGTCAGCCAGGGCGTGGTCCAGCAGCTCCTGACCATGGAGCGGGGCATGGCGGCCATGCTCTTCGCGGTCCGCTTCGCGTGACTGGTCGATGTGGATCAGCTGCAGGGAGGTGCCGAGCGCGGTCGCGAGCCGGACGGCACCGGCCAGTGCCGCCGAAGCCCGGGACGTCGCGTCGATCCCCACCACCACGGGGCTCCCGGGGCTGCGCGGACGCCGGATGACCATCAGCGGGCAGGGGGAGGAACCGGCCAGATCCAGGCAGACCGAACCGGCCAGCTGGCCCAGCACGCCGCCGATGCCGAGGCTGCCGACCACAAGGAGGCGCGCGTCCCGGGCAGCGCTGCGCAGGACCTGCGCCGGGAGCCCGGCTTCGATGACGCCGTCGACGTCGGCCCCGCCGCCGGCTAGGGTCCCGGCGCTGGCTGGGGTCCCGGCGCTGGCTGGGGTCCCGGCCCCGGCGTCGGTCGTGGCGAGCGGGCGGTAGGCCTGGCGCCCCAGCTCGATGCCTTCGGCCAGGATGGTTTCGGCCGAGTGCCGCAGCCCGCTGCCTTCCACGCCCTTGACCGGGCCGAGGTTTTTGGTGAACACCGGCCAGACCCAGGCGTGGATGACGCGGAGCGGCGACCGTACGGTGACCGCGTAGTCGGCGGCCCATCTCACGGCCTGCTGCGCGGCCTCGGACCCGTCGTAGCCCACAGCCACGGTACTGCGTCCCTGCCCTGCTGCGGGTGCCAAATGCTGCCTCCCGGGTCGTCGTCCCTACCCTGCCCCCAGCGTTACTTGCCCCCAGTAGAGCGCAGGACGCCCGGCCGGGCTAGGGGCTTTGGTCCCGCGAGGAGGCCCTGAACGGCGGCGATTTTCCTGCGGTGATCGCCATCGGCGCCGCCGCCTCAGGCCCCAGCCGCTGCGGCCCGGTGAACTAGGCTTGAAACATGAGCAAAACGGTGGACGACTGATGGCGAAGCGGGGCAGGGCGGCCGGCCGGAACACCGGAAACACGACGCCGGGAGTTGTGGAAGTGCCCAAGGGCAGCCGCCCGGACGGTCCGGTTGAAGGCATCTACTACATCGACACCGGTGACTGCGAGCTGATCGCGGACCAGGACAACTCCACCGGCTGGTTGCTGCGCATCAACGGCGTGATGAGCTCCCACATTGACCTCGCCGATCCGCTGTTCCTCGACTTCGAGTACATGCGCTGGATCTCCGCGCTGGTGGAATCGCGCTGGCCCCGGGAGACGAAGCCGAAGCTGCGCGCCCTGCACCTCGGCGGGGGAGCTTGCTCCCTGGCCCGTTACTTCCACGCCGCCTACCCTGAGGCCCGCCAGGTCGTCGTCGAACTGGACGGCAGACTCGCCGAATACGTCCGCGGCTGGTTCGACCTGCCCAAAGCCCCGTTGCTGCGCCTGCGCGTGGGGGAAGCCCGCGAGGTCACCGAGAGCCTCACCCCGCAGACTCGGGATGTGATCATCCGCGATGTCTTCGCCGGCTCCGTGACGCCCAGGACGCTCACCACCCGGGAGTTCAACGAGCACGCCAGGGCTGTCCTGGCTCCCGGCGGGATCTACATAGTGAACTCGGGTGACGCCCCGGATTTGAAGAACTCCCGCGAGGATGCCGCCACCATCGCGGATGCCTTCAAGCACACCGTGATCATTGCCGACCCGGCAATGCTCAAGGGCCGGCGCTACGGAAACATGATCATGGCCGGAAGCGACGTTCCGTTCGACGACGACCCCCAGTTGGCGAGGCGGCTGCTCGGCGGTGCGGTGCCCGCCCACATCTGGGACGACGCGAAAGTCCGCGCCTTCGCCGCCGGCGCCCCGGTCCGGCACGACCCGAAAGTTCCGATGGCCGCAATGCCGGAATCACCCGCGGGCTGAGCCCCGGCCCATGAGCGCCTCGCGGTGGTCCGCGGTCTGTAGGCGCAGTGCCTGCGCCACCGCCGCCACGGCCGGTCGACGCATGGAATCGGGACGCAGCACCATCCAGTACGGCAGCAGTTCGGCGAAGGACCCGGGCAGGAGCCGGACGAGGTCCGGGTGCAGATCCGCCGCGAAGCAGGGCAGGAAGCCGATCCCGGCGCCGGCGCGGGTCGCCTCCACGTGGACAAACACGTTGGTGGAACTCAGCCCCTCCCGCATAGTCGGCACCAGCCGGCGCGGGGCGTCCAGATCGTCCACCTGTTGCATGGAATCGACAAAGTAGACGAGGGGGTGGGCGGTCAGTTCCGCCACCGTGGCGGGGGTGCCATATTCGGCCAGATAGTCGCGCGAGGCATACATTCCGAGCATGTATTCGCCGAGCCGTGCAGCCGCGGCCCGGTGCACCTGCGGCTCTCCGACCACCACCTCGATGTCCAGGCCGGAGCGCTGCTGGAGCGCCCGCCGGGTCACGGTAATGATCTCGACGCTGAGACCGGGATGCTCGCGGCGCAGCCGGGCCACTGCGGGGGCGGCGATGTAGGCGCTGAAGCCGTCCGTGGCGGTCATCCGGACGACGCCGGTGATCGGGTCCGGGGTGCTCCCGGGCTGTTCGAGGGGCTGGATGGCAGCTTCCACCTGTTCGGCTACCCGCACGGCTTCGGCGCCGAGGTCCGTGAGCTCCCAGCCGCCGGCGGCGCGGGACAGGACCCGGCCGCCCAAAGCCTTCTCAAGGGCCGCTATCCGCCGGGAAACAGTGGTGTGGTTCAACCCGAGGGCCTGGGCCGCCGTCGTGAACTTCGCGGAACGGGAGACGGCCAGCAGCACCAGCAGGTCGTCGGGGTTTGCGGTCATATCTGCAATTCTGCACATAAGGGGTGCTGCTTTGACCATTGAATCGCCGACTTTCTGCGGCAATACTCAGTGAAGCTGCTCAGTGCCGTGCATCCTGCCTCGCCTGGGCCGTTAAAAATGCGAACTGAGGAGTGCAGACATGGAGAGCAGCTTGAACGGCCGCAAGGCCCTCGTCACCGGCGGAGCCGGCGGGATCGGGGCTGCAAGCGTCCGCGCCCTGGCGGCGCGGGGCGCCAAAGTGGTGATCGCGGATGTCGACGACGCCGCGGCCTCCGCCCTCGCGGATGAAGTGGGCGGAACGGCCTGGGCTGTCGACCTGCTCGACGTCGAGGCGCTCGAGGCCCTCAGCCTGGACTGCGACATCCTCGTCAACAACGCCGGAATCCAGCGGATCAGTCCCATCGAAAACTTCGATCCGGCCGACTTCCGCCGCATCATCAAGCTCATGCTGGAGGCGCCGTTCCTGCTGATCCGGGCCGCCCTGCCGCACATGTATGCCAACGGCTTCGGCAGGATCATCAACCTGTCCTCCGTGCACGGCCTGCGGGGCTCGCCGTTCAAGAGCGCCTACGTCTCCGCCAAGCATGGACTGGAAGGGCTAAGCAAGGTGACGGCGCTGGAGGGCGGCGCCCACGGCGTCACGTCCAACTGCATCAACCCGGGCTACGTCCGGACGCCGCTGGTCGAGTCGCAGATTGCCGACCAAGCCAAGGTGCACGGCATTCCGGAATCCGAGGTGCTGGCGAAGATCATGCTGACCGAATCCGCGGTGAAGCGGCTTGTGGAGCCGGAGGAGGTGGCGTCCCTCGTGGCGTGGCTCGCCTCGGACGACGCCGGTATGGTCACCGGCGCCAGCTACACCATGGACGGCGGCTGGTCGGCAAGGTAGCTTGCTGCACCCTTCGACGACGCCGAGGTGACAGTTGGCGCCCGTGTTCCTCGGGAATATGGGCGCCAACTGTCACCTCGGCGCTAGTTCTTGTTGCCGAAAAGCGCCAGGGTGCCGCCCAGCCCGATCATCATCACACCACCGGTGGTGCCCAGGGCGGCGATCCTCCGGGGCGAACTGGCGAACCAGTGGCGGGCGGTCCCGGCCGCGAGGGCCCATGCGCTGTCCGAGATCAGGGCGATCAGCAGGAACAGCGCCCCGAGTGTACCTAGCTGCAGCGGAATCGCACCGGCCTGATAGTCCACGAACTGCGGGAGCACCGCCACGAAGAAGATAATGGACTTAGGGTTGGTGGCGCCGACGATGAACCCTTCCCGGAGCACGCGGAACGTGGATGCCGAGCGGGATGGGTCTGCCGCCGCCGGACCACCTCCGCGGTGCCGGATCGCCTGGATGCCGAGGAAAATGAGGTAGGCGGCGCCGGCGATTTTAACCACGCTGAACAGCAGCACGGACTGGGCCAGCACCACCCCGACGCCCACCGCCACCGCGGCGATCTGCAGCAGTTCGCCGAGTGCGTTACCCAGCACGCTCAGCAGGCCGCCCTTGCGTCCCAGGGCCAGCGTCCGTCCGATCACGAACAGCACGCTGGGCCCGGGAACGGCAATGATAACGAAGGCGGCAATCGCGAAAGTCAGCAGGTTGGCGGCGGGGACCATGCCCGATCGTAACTCCGGGCGGCCCCCAGCGGGAGGCCCCTAACGTGCCGCCGGAACCTGCGGAACCTGCGCGGTCGTGTCCGCGGTCTCGTCCGCGAGTTCGGCCCGGACCCGGCCGTGGCCGCGGACCCAGAGGCGGTACGCAACCACGAGCAGTCCGAGCCAGACGGCGCCCACGTAGAGCGCCACCCGGGTGTCCTCAAAGGCGCCGAGGATTCCGATGACGAGGGCCATGAAGACGATGGTCAGCACGGAAGCCGCAGGCCACCACGGGGAGGGGAATTCCGACTCCGGCAGTCCCTTGCGGGAGATCTCGCGCTTCATCGCGACGTGGGAGGCCAGGATCATCACCCAGACCCAGACGGTGGCGAAGGTGGCGATCGAGGCGATCAGCAGGAACACGTCCTCCGGGATGACGGCATTCAGGACCACGCCCACCAGCAGGATGCCGGCCATCATCACCACGGTCAGCCAGGGCACGCCGTGCCGGGAGACCTTGCCGAAGCTGGCGGGGGCGTGCCCCTGCCGGGCCAGCCCGAAGAGGATCCGGCCGGCGCCGAAGATGTCGCTGTTGATCGCGGAGAGCGCGGCAGTGATCACCACGGCGTTGAGGATGTGGGGCGCGGCCGGAATGCCCAGGCCGCTGAAGATCTGCACGAACGGGCTGCCGCTGGTGCCGATCTCATTCCACGGGAACAGGCTCATGAGCACGCCGAGGGTGAGCACATAGAACAGCAGCACCCGCACCGGAACCGTGTTGACGGCCTTCGGGATGACCGACTTCGGATCGGCTGCCTCGCCGGCCGTGACGCCGATCGTCTCGATCCCGCCGAAGGCGAACATCACGACGGCGAACGAGGCCAGAAGTCCTTCGAAACCGTTGGGGAAGAGCCCGCCGTGTTCCACGAGGTTGCCCAGGCCCGGGGCCACGGTGGCGCCACCTGCCTGGAAGCCGAACACGATGATGGCGGCCCCGCCGGCGATCATGGCGATGATCGCCACCACCTTGATCAGCGAGAACCAGAATTCGAGTTCGCCGAAGACTTTCACGCTGAGCAGGTTCAACGCCGCGAGGAAGAAGATGATGGCCAGGACCCAGATCCAGCGTTCCACCTCGGGGAACCAGAAGCCCATGTAGATGCTGAAGGCGGTGACGTCCGCGATGGCCACGATCGCCATCTCGAACACGTAGGTCCAGCCGGTCACGAAGCCGGCCAACGGGCCGAGGTACCGGCTCGCATACTGGCCGAAGGAGCCGGACACCGGGTGCCGCACCGCCATCTCGCCCAGGGCCCGCATCACCATGAAGACGGCGGCGCCGCCGATCATGTAGGCGAAAAGCACGGCCGGGCCCGCCTTCTGGATGGCCGAGGCGGAGCCGTAGAACAGCCCGGTGCCGATGGCCGAGCCGAGGGCCATGAAGCGGATGTGCCGGACGTTGAGTCCCCGGCTCAAGACGGTCTCGACGGCGGCGCCGACGGTTCTGCCGGCGCTCCCGGCCTGGGCTGAACGGGGTGCTGCCTCGGCGGCGGTTTGGGCTTGTTGCATGCGAATACCTTCTCGTCATTGGGAGGGGGATCGCTATCCAGCAGACCATGTCCGGCGGAGCTGTGATGAGCCTCACGGGCAACCGGTGTCTTTGATCTCAGACTGCGCGGCCGGAGGGGCAATTTTCTTCGACGTCGAAAACCCTTGACACCATGTCAAAGTTTCTTTACCTTTAGGGATGTCAGCTTTGTTTTACATGGGAGCGGAAATGTCCTTTGAAGAGAAGAGCGCCTGGGTCATGGGGGTGCTGGCGGTAGCGGCCTATGCCGTATACCTCGCTATCGTGTTCGGACTGTCCGGGTCCACGCCGTTGACCGAGGTGCCGTACGTGGCGCCGCTGCTGTGGACGGTCGGAGGATCGATCGTGGCCTCCATCGTGCTGCACACCGCGATCCGGGCGTTCTCGGCCAAAGAAGCCGGCATCAAGGATCAGCGCGACAAGGAGATCTACCGCTTCGGTGAGTCAGTCGGCCAGTCCTTCCTCGTCGTCGGGGGAGTGGCGGCCCTGATCATGGCGATGGCTGAGGCGGACCACTTCTGGATCGCGAATGCCATTTACCTGGCCTTCTTCCTCTCGGCGATCCTGGGCTCCGTGGCGAAGATTGTGGCCTATCGCCGGGGCTTCCAGCCATGGTGAAGCCGACCAGGGTCACGAACTCGATCCGCCGCCTGCGGTTTGAGCGTGGCGAGCTGACCCAGGCGGAGCTTGCGGAGCGCATCGGCGTCACCCGACAGACCGTCATCGCCATCGAACAGGGCCGCTACTCGCCCTCGCTCGAGCTGGCATTCCAGATCGCCCACGTCCTCAGGGTTCCCCTCGACGATGTGTTCCAGTACCCCGACCCTGAAGGAGAAGCACCATGAAAGCGATCATCCAAGACGTATACGGTTCCACGGAGGTCCTGGAGCTGCGCGACGTCGACAAGCCGGTGCCCGGCGACGACGAGGTGCTCATCCGGGTCCATGCGGCCGGCGTCGACCAGGGGGTCTGGCACCTCATGACCGGACTGCCGTACCTGACCCGCGCCGTCGGCTTCGGGCTGCGGGCACCCAAGACCGGCATCCGCGGTCGGGAGGTTGCCGGCGAAGTGGAAGCGATCGGCAGGAACGTCGTGGGATTCCGTCCCGGTGACGAAGTCTTTGGCACGTGTGAGGGCTCCTTTGCCGAATATGCGTGCGCCAAGGAGGGAAAACTGGCGCTGAAGCCGGCGAACCTCAGCTTTGAGCAGGCGGCCGCCGTGCCCGTCTCCGCAGTCACGGCGCTCCAGGGGCTCCGCGACAGCGGGCAGGTCCGGCCAGGACAGGAAGTCCTGATCATCGGTGCGGGTGGAGGCGTCGGCGCCTACGCCGTGCAGCTGGGCAAGGCGTTCGGGGCGCAGGTCACGGGCGTGTGCAGCACCGGGAAGCTGGAGCTGGTCCGCTCAGTCGGCGCGGACCACGTCATCGACTACAAGCACGACGACTTCGCCGACGGCCGGAAACAGTACGACCTCATTCTCGACACGGCGGGCAACCGCCCGCTCTCCGTCCTCCGGCGGGCACTCAAGCCGCACGGAACCCTGGTCATCGTCGGCGGGGAAGGCGGCGGAAAATGGACCGGCGGCTTCGGGCGCTCGCTTCGTGCCGCAGCGCTGTCCCTCTTCCTGGGCCAGAAGCTCAAGGGGCTCCTGGCGGTCGAACGCGCCCAGGACCTCCGCGCCCTGGCGGAACTCATCGAAGCAGGCACCGTGAAGCCGGTCATCGACCGGAGCTTCGCCCTGGCTGACGCCCCGGCCGCGATCCAGTACATGCACGATGGCAAGGCCCGTGGCAAGGTGGTTGTCACGGTCTGAGCGGCCGGCCCAAGGCTCTGAATGTCTGCCGGAAACACCGGAATACTCACCGGTACCCGGAGGCGTCCGCCGGAAGCCCGGCATCCTGCACTTCCACCAGGTACCGCCAGCAGTCGGGCTGGGAGCCGTCGACGTCGGTGAAGCCGTACTCGCGTGACAGGCCGCCGGAGGAGTAGGAGCCGCCGCGGCGGTGAACTACTTCGGGGTCCGCGGCGAGGGCCGCGACCGCACGACCGACGAACCGCGGGCTTTCCGAGATCGCGGCAAAATGCGGCTGGATGGCGGCGGCGTCCCGCCAGTTCCCCTCGCTGACGCCGAAGGCTTCAAGCATCATCTCGGAGCGCATCCAGCCGGGGGTGAGGGCCACCGCGGCGCAGCCGTAGGGTTTCAGATCCTCGGCCTGGCTGAAGGCGAGGCGGAGCACGGCAGTCTTGACCAGGTCGTAGAACACGGACACGCGGTAGTGCCCGGCGTTGTACTCGCGGGTCCCGTCGGTATCTCCACCACAAGCCCGCCGGGTCGCCGGATGAGCAGCGGCAGCGCGAAATGGCTCGTGACCAGGTGCGTGTCGACGCCCGTGTGCAGCATCCGGAGCCCGGCCTCCAGATCCTGGGCCCACAGCGGGGTGTTCCACCGGATGAGGTTTTCGCCGCCCCAGATGTCGTTGACCAGAATGTCCAGCCGGCCCTGTTCGGCGTCGATCCGCTGGACCAGTGCCCCCACCTGGCCCGGCTCGCGGTGGTCGACGGCGACGGCGATCCCCGCGCCACCGGCAGCGGTCACCAGCTCGGCCGTCTCTTCGATGGTTTCCGGCCGGTCGTAGTCGGAGCGCCGGCCCAGCGCCGAGCGGCCGGTGCAGTACACCGTTGCCCCGGCCTCCCCGAGGGCGACGGCGGTCCCGCGGCCTGCGCCGCGGGTGGCCCCGGCCACCAGGGCCACTTTGCCCGAGAGGTCCGGTTTCATGCCTTCCCCCGTCGTTCGTCAGACCGTCAGCCGCGACTTGTTCAACGGCAATCGAAACACCCCTGGGTCCGGGCGGGCTAGGGGCGGAAGGCCCGCCGGCGCCCTGGGAAGTGTCTGGAATTCCAGACACCTTACGGTCACCCGCCCTGTCCGGGAACCGCGGAAGGGCGCATGCTTAAGTACGGGATACCGGACACAACCCATTTCGAAGAGGACCGATGCCAACCACCAGCACAGCCTTGAGCGGCACTTCCATGAGCGGTACTGCCGCGGATGCCGCCGTCGTCGAACCCTCGCCCCAGCCGGCCGCCGCCAGGACCATGTCCAAGGCGACGTCCAAGGTGCCGGCGGCGGAGAACACCCTGCGCATCCTCAAACTGCTGGCCTCAAAGCGCGGGCCGATGGCGGCGTCGAACATTGCCACGGCACTGGGCCTGCCGCGCTCCAGCGTCTACCACCTGCTCGGCGTGATGGAGGCAAACGGGTTCGTGCTGCACCTGCACGAGGAGCAGCGGTACGGCCTGGGCATCAGCGCCTTCGAGCTCAGTTCCGCCTATTCGAGGCAGGAACCGCTGTCCAGGCTGGGCCGGCCGATGCTCGCCTCGCTCGTGGACGTGATCGGCGAAAGCGCCCATCTCGCCGTGCTCCACGGCCGGGATGTGCTCTACATCGTGGAGGAGCGGGCCAAGAACCGCCCCTCGCTGGTGACCGACGTCGGCGTCCGGCTCCCCAGTCACCTCACCGCCAGCGGGCGCGCCATCCTCGCCGCTCTGCCGAAATCCCAGGTCCGCGCGCTGTACCCGAACGCCGCCGCGTTCACGGCCCGGCACGACATGGAAGGTGCCATCATGAAGTACTCGGCGCTGTCCTCGCACCTGGACCAGGTCCGGCAGCGCGGGTACGCCACCGAGCACGGCGAGGTGACGCCCGGATTCGGGTCGATCGCCGCGGCCGTCACGGACCACGTGGGCTGGCCGACGGCGGCAGTCGCCGTGACCTTCCTGGAGGACAAGCTGCCAGCGGATCAGTGGCCCGCCCTGGCCGCGCGGGTGCAGAAGGTCGCGGACGAGCTCTCGGTCCGGATCCACGGCCGCCGCTCCGCCTGATCCCTGTCCGCACGCCCCGCACGCCTTTTGCCCCGCACGCCCCGCCCTCCGAGTTGCGCTATCACTTAGGGCTCCCATTTGCCCGTTTTAGCGACCGGAAGTGATGGCGCAACGGGCGAGAGGGGTGGGTCTGGAATCCCGGACAGCACCCACCAACAAGCCCTGTTTCCGCGGCCGCGCACAGGCTTTAGTGGATATAGAACTTCATCCCCCGAACCACCACGAAACTAAAGGAGCCCCTCATGGCACCCGCCGATTTCACCACCGGTGCCCGCCCGGTCAAAGCAGCCCGCGGCACCACGCTCACCGCCAAGAGCTGGCAGACGGAAGCCCCGCTGCGCATGCTCATGAACAACCTGGACCCCGAGGTCGCCGAACGCCCCGATGACCTCGTGGTCTACGGCGGCACCGGCCGCGCCGTCCGCTCCTGGGCCGCCTTCGACGCGATCACCCGCACCCTGGAAACCATGGAAAAGGACGAGACCCTGCTGGTCCAGTCCGGCAAACCGGTCGGCGTCTTCCGCACCAACGAATGGGCGCCGCGGGTGCTCCTGGCCAACTCCAACCTTGTCGGCGACTGGGCAAACTGGCCCGAGTTCCGCCGGCTCGAGGCGGAGGGCCTGATGATGTACGGCCAGATGACCGCCGGGTCCTGGATCTACATCGGCACCCAGGGCATCCTGCAGGGCACCTTCGAGACTTTCGCCGCGATCGCCCGCAAGCTCACCGGAGACGAGGACGGCACCCTCGCCGGCACGCTGACCCTCACCGGCGGCTGCGGCGGCATGGGCGGCGCCCAGCCGCTCGCCGTCACCCTCAACGACGGCGCCTGCCTGATCGTCGACGTCGACGAGAGCCACCTGCGGCGCCGCGCCGGCAAGCGCTACCTCGACGAGGTGGAGACCGACCTCGACGCCGCCATCGCCAAGGTCCTCAAGGCCAAGGAGGAGCGCCGCGGCTGGTCCGTGGGCTACGTCGGCAACGCCGCCGAGGTGTTCCCGGAAATCCTGCGCCGCCACAACGCCGGCGGGCTCACCGTGGACATCGTCACGGACCAGACCTCCGCGCACGATCCCCTGAGCTACCTCCCCGAGGGCATCACCGTGGAGGAATGGCACCGCGAGGCCGCGGCCGATCCGGAGGGCTTCACCAAGAAGGCCCAGGCCTCCATGGCCAAGCACGTCCAGGCCATGGTGGAGTTCCAGGACGCCGGCGCCGAGGTGTTCGACTACGGCAACTCGATCCGCGACGAGGCACGCAAGGGCGGCTACAACCGCGCCTTCGAATTCCCCGGCTTCGTCCCGGCCTACATCCGGCCGCTGTTCTGCGAGGGCCTGGGCCCGTTCCGCTGGGTGGCGCTCTCCGGCGACCCGGAGGACATCGCTGTCACGGACAAGGCCATCAAGGAGCTGTTCCCCGAGAACAAGCACCTGCACCGCTGGATCGACGCCGCGCAGGAGCGCGTCGAGTTCGAGGGCCTGCCGGCCCGCATCTGCTGGCTGGGCTACGGCGACCGTGCCAAGGCCGGACTGCTGTTCAACCAGCTCGTCAAAGAAGGCAAGGTCAAGGCGCCCATCGTGATCGGCCGCGACCACCTCGACTCCGGCTCCGTGGCCTCCCCGTACCGCGAGACCGAGGCCATGGCCGACGGCTCCGACGCAATCGCCGACTGGCCGCTGCTCAACGCGCTGCTCAACACCGCCTCCGGCGCCACCTGGGTCTCCATCCACCACGGCGGCGGCGTGGGCATCGGCCGCTCCATCCACGCCGGCCAGGTCTCCGTCGCCGACGGCACCGACCTCGCCGCCCAGAAGCTCGAACGCCTGCTCACCAACGACCCCGGCATGGGCGTCATCCGCCACGCCGACGCCGGCTACGACCGCGCCGTCGAGGTCGCCCAGGAACGCGGCGTCCGCATCCCGATGAACGAAAGCAATTAGGAACATCATGTCTGTACTGACTCACGAACCGCTCACCGTCACCCTCGGCTCCAGCGGCGTCACCCCCGAGGACGTCGTCGCCGTCGCACGCCACGACGCCAAGGTGACCATTTCGCAGGACGCCCTGGACGCCGTCGCCAAGGTCCGCGCCCACATCGACGACCTCGCCCACAGCGAGGTCCCGGCCTACGGCATCTCCACGGGCTTCGGCGCCCTCGCCAACCGGCACATCCCGAACGAGCTGCGGACCCAGCTGCAGAAGTCGCTGATCCGCAGCCACGCCGCCGGCATGGGCCCGGCCGTGGAACGCGAAGTGGTCCGCGGCATAATGTTCCTGCGCGCCAAGACCCTCGCCTCCGGCCGCACCGGTGTCCGCCCGGTGGTGCTGCAGACCATGGTGGATGTGCTCAACGCCGGCATCACCCCGGTGGTCCGCGAGTTCGGCTCCCTCGGCTGCTCCGGCGACCTCGCCCCCCTGTCCCACTGCGCCCTGGTCCTGATGGGCGAGGGCGAAGCGACAGGACCGGACGGAACGCCCTACGGCGCACGCGGAGAAAGCACTGTCGCCGAACTCCTCGCCGAACACGGGATCGAACCCGTCACCCTCGCCGAGAAGGAGGGCCTGGCGCTCGTCAACGGCACCGAGGGCATGCTTGGCATGCTGCTGATGGCCATCGCGGACATCCGCCAGCTGCTCACGACGGCGGACATCACCGCCGCGCTCAGCGTCGAGGCGCTGCTCGGCACGGACCAGGTGTTCCTGCCCGAGCTGCACGCGGCGCTGCGTCCGCACCCGGGCCAGGCTGCCTCAGCGGACAACATGCTGCGCGTGCTGTCCAACTCCCCGATCGTGGCCTCGCACCGGATCAACGACACCAAGGTGCAGGACGCCTACTCGCTGCGCTGCGCCCCCCAGGTGGCCGGCGCCGTCCGCGACACCGTGGACCACGCCGCCCTGGTCGCCTCCCGCGAACTCGCCGCCGCGATCGACAACCCGGTGGTCCTGCCGGACGGCCGGGTCAGCTCCAACGGCAACTTCCATGGCGCACCGGTGGCCTACGTGCTGGACTTCCTCGCCATCGCCGTCGCGGATCTCAGCTCCATTGCCGAGCGCCGCACGGACCGGATGCTGGACCCGGCCCGCTCGCACGGGCTGCCGGCCTTCCTCGCCGCGGACCCGGGCGTCGATTCCGGCCTCATGATCGCCCAGTACACCCAGGCCGGGCTGGTCTCGGACAACAAGCGGCTGGCCGTTCCGGCGTCGGTGGACTCGATCCCGAGCTCCGCGATGCAGGAGGACCACGTCTCGATGGGCTGGCATGCGGCCCGCAAGCTCCGCCGGTCGGTGGAGAACCTGCGCCGCGTCCTGGCGATCGAACTGGTGACCTCGGCCCGGGCGCTCGATATCCGCACCCAGGTCTCCGGCGGGGAGCTCACGCCGGGGCCGGCGGGCGCCGCCGTGATCGCGGCACTGCGCGACGTCGTCGACGGTCCGGGGACGGACAGGTTCCTCTCGCCGGAACTGGAGGCGGCGGATCTGCTGCTCGCCTCGGGCAAGGTCCGCGCGGCGGCCGAATCCGCCGTCGGAAATCTCGCCTGAGGGAAAACAAAATGCAGTTTCCGTGAACATTTTCCGGCGCCCCCGAAATACTCGGCAACACGGCCAGCGGGGGCCCGGGAAGTGTAGTACTAATGGAGAGTCACACCAATGAAGTTGTGGCGAAGAACATATACAAAGGGGTAGAAGTTCATGAAAGCACGCGGGACGGTTCTGTCCAGGCGCCTGGCATCAGCCGCCACGGTTTCCGACTGGAGAAGCCTCAAGGCCGGAGATCGGGTCGAAATCCTCAAGCACGCACAGGTTTTGGCGGCCGGTGAAGTCGAAGAAGTCTCGGTGAGCGGCAACGTGCTCTGGCTGGTCCCGGCGGGCCCGTCCGAGACGCAGCTTTTCCTGAAGTCCGACGGCGTCCAGGTGCGGCGCAGCTAGCCGCACCCGGCGTCACCACAAGAAGTCCCCGTCTCCCGGACCGGTCCCCGCATCCAGCGGGAACGGTCCGGGAGGCGGGGACTTTTTGCGTTCCGGCAGCCCGTGTCCTTTGGCTCCGCCTCCGCCTACCCCAGCAGCGTAGTGATCAGCCGGGCGGCCACCCTGGCCGTGCGGCCGTCAATGTCGAACTCCGGGTTCAGCTCGGCGACATCCAGGTGCAGGAGTTTCCCGCTCGCCGCGACCTGCCGGCACACGGCGCTGATCACGGGCAGCGGCACACCGTACGCGGCCGGAGCGCTCACGCCCGGGGCCACCGATGCCGGCAGCACGTCCAGGTCGATGGTCAGGTAGAGCGCGTCCACCTGCGCCAGGAACGCCGCCACAAAGGTATGCGCGGTCTCCGCCGAGCAGTCCTCGTCCAGCAGGTAGTCCACGCCGAGCTCCCCGGCAGTGCGGAACAGTGCCTTGGTGTTGTTCGGTTCGGAGATCCCGACGACGGCGTACCTCAGTTCGCGGCCGGCGGCAGCTTCCGCGCGGGCCATCTGCAGGAACGGGGTGCCGGAGCTCGGCACGGGCTCGTCGCGGAGGTCGAAGTGTGCATCCAGGTTCAGCACGCCCACCCGCAGGCCCTCCCGGACCGCGGCCGAGCCGGCCACGCCGAGGTAGCTGGCGAACGCGGTCTCGTGCCCGCCGCCCAGCACCACCGGAAGCCTGCCGGCGTCGAGCAGTCTGCTGATGGCGAGTCCGGCACGGGCCTGGCCGGCCTCCAGGGCGTCCCCGGCCACGGTGACGTCACCGGCGTCGTGCACGTCCCGGGTCAGGTGGAAGGCGAGCGGGCCCAGTGCGGCGCGGATGGCGGCGGGGGCCGCGGCGGCGCCCGTGCGGCCCTTGTTGCGGCGTACCCCGGCGTCGCTGCCGAAGCCAAGGACGACGGCGGCCCGCGTGCCGGATCCGGCCGGAAGAGTGCGCCCGGAGTACGGGGTGACGGCCTGCCACCAGCGGCGGTCCTCGGCGCCGTCGCCGTCGAACCGCCCGGTCCAGGGCTGCGGCGGGATATCGACGGAGAGCGCGGGAGAATCCATGGTCCCAGCTCACCGCAGCCGCGACCCGAAAGCCAGCCGCGCCGCCGTCGGGCTGTCCGGAATCCCGGAAAACTGGCCGAAACGCCGCCGAAACGCCGCCGAGGTGAGACTTCACGCCGATGTCGTGGAGGCAAAGTCAACTAGTCGGACAAACATGGGCGCGAAGTCTCACCTCGGCGGAGGGGATCGGAGGGAGAGGCCCTTAGTGCATCCCGAGGGCGGCTTCGATCGGGCCGATTGCGAAGAACAGCAGGAACGCGGCCGCCACGGCCCACATCAGCGGGTGTACCTCGCGCGCGCGGCCCTGGAAGGTGCGGATCAGGACGAAGGCGATGAAGCCCGCGCCGAGGCCGTTGGCGATTGAGTAGGTGAACGGCATCAGGGTGAAGGTCAGGAAGGCCGGGATCGCGATGCCCCAGTCCTGCCAGTCGATCTTGCCGACCTGGGAGACCATCATGAAGCCGACGACGACGAGGGCCGAGGCGACGGCCTCGAACGGAACCAGGTTGATCAGCGGGGTGAAGAACATGGCGACGAGGAACAGCAGGCCGGTGACGATCGAGGCCAGGCCGGTGCGGGCGCCTTCACCGATGCCGGCACCGGATTCCACGTAGATCTGGTTGGAGGAGACCGACGCGCCGCCGCCGACAATGGCGCCCACGGCGTCGACCATCAGCACGCGGTCAACGTTGGGGATGTTGCCCTCCTTGTCGATCGTGCCGGCCTCCGTGGCCAGGCCCACCATGGTGCCCATGGCGTCGAAGAAGAAGCTCAGCAGGATCACGAAGGCCAGCAGGGCCGCGGCCACGACGCCCAGGTGTTCAAACGCGCCGAAGGGATTGGCCTTGCCGATCAGGGACAGGTCCGGGGCCGCCCAGTCCGTGAACTTCGGGGCCACGAGGGACCAGCCCTGCGGGTTGAAAGGCTTATCCTTCTGAATGCTGGGACCGATGTGCAGGGTGAATTCCAGGACCACGGACAGGATCGTGGAGGTGACGATGCCGATCAGGATCGC
Source organism: Arthrobacter sp. UYCu723 (assembly GCF_054059215.1). Lineage (NCBI taxonomy): Bacteria > Bacillati > Actinomycetota > Actinomycetes > Micrococcales > Micrococcaceae > Arthrobacter > Arthrobacter sp. UYCu723. Next base: position 1,274,810 of record NZ_JBSSBW010000001.1, on the reverse strand, counting down.
GCCCTTGACCTTGCGGACCACGAGGGCGATGGTCAGGATGAGTCCGAAGACGAAGACGAGGGTGGGCCAGCCCAGGAGCTTCCCGTCGAAGCCCAGCCCGACCGGGACGGTGGTGCCGGCGGCGTCCGGGATGCGGCGCACGAAGCCGGCGTTGACCAGGCCGATCAGGGCGATGAACAGGCCGATGCCGACCACGATCGCGGTCTTCAGCCCGTCCGGGACGGCCTTGAACACCGCGGTCCGGAACCCGGTTAGGACCAGGATCAGCATGGTGACGCCGGAAATGACCACTACGCCCATCATGTCCGGCCATGTCAGGCCCGGGTTGGTGGACACCGTGACCGCCACGAACGCGTTGACGCCGAGTCCGGTTGCCAGCGCGAAGGGGTGCTTGGCCCAGGCTCCCATGAGGATGGTCAGGATGCCGGCCACGAACGCGGTGACCGCGGCGACGGCAGGGAAGCCGAGGGTGGCGCCGGAGGAATCGGGACCGGAGAGGATCAGCGGGTTCAGGACCACGATGTAGCTCATGGCGAAGAACGTGGCGAAGCCTCCACGAATCTCGCGCGAGAAGTTCGAGCCCCGCTCGGAAATCCTGAAATACCGGTCGAGCGCAGAGCCCTGCTTGAGCATTAGTCCTCCGGGAGATATGGGTGGTTACCTGAATCCTACTTGGGCGCGGACCCGCCGACCCAGCGATTTCGCCTAGTCTGTTAGCAAGCCAACACGAGGAGTAGTCAGCCCATGCGCCTGATCCGACAGCTGCTGAGCGCCCTGCTCGGTGCCATGATTCTTGCCGCCGCCCTGCTCGGAGCCGCCGCGCCGGCGTCGGCGCACGACACCGAGGAATCGAGCAGTCCGGCATCGGGAGCCACCGTGCCGACGCCGCCGGAAAAGGTCTCGGTCACGTTCAGCAAGAACCCGCTGGCGATAGGTTCGCAGATCGCGGTGACCGACGCCGCGGGGACAAACTGGGCCGACGGCGCCGTGGAGATCGTGGACAACGTCGCCTCGGAGAAGCTCAGGCCCGGTGCCCCTGCCGGGGTGTTCACCGTCGCGTGGCGTGTGGCCAGCTCGGACGGCCACCCCATCGAGGGCAGCTTCACCTTTACCGCGACGTCAGGGGCAGGGGCCGCGGGTTCGGCGCCGGCCGCCGCGGTCCCCACGCTGGGGACGCCCCAACCCGGCCTCACGGCGACACCGACGCCGGCGTCGGGCGCTTCCGAGCCGTTCCCCTTCAGCATCGTGATCTTCGTCGGAACGGCCGTAGGCATCCTGGTCGTCCTGGGCCTGATGGCAAAGCGGCGCCTCGGCCCGGGCAGCGAGGACGACGGCACTGAGTACAGCAGCAGTGACGACAACGGCGCTGCCGACGACGACGGCGGGGAACCGGGCCCCGCGGGCCAGGCCAGCGAAGGCGACCGCAAAACCAAAGAATAGGCCCCCTAGGCAGGTGCCGCCAGGGCAAAGCCGCCGGACAACGTGGACGGAAAGCCGCCCGGGTGGACCTTGGCGGAGATCGCGTGGCCTACCACCTTGGCCTGGCGCAGTACTTCCTTCGGTGTGGGAGTGATGAGCTCGCCGACCCCCACCAGGTACATCCCCAGTGCGTGCATTGCTGCCATCAGGTTCTGCCCGGCGGCCACGCCGAGTTCGGAGAGCATCCGGCGCAGCTGGCTGTGGGCGCAGCGGGTCAGGACAAGATGATCCGCCAGGAGGACGCCGCCCGGGGTGCGGACGGCCCACTGCTTTGCGGGGGACCCGGGACCGCCGGCGTCGAGGTGGTCCAGCTGCAGGGCCCGGATGTTGTTGCGGACGTCCAGCTTGTGGCTCGCGGCGTAGTTGCGCAGATGCCGCAGGATTTCGTTGCGTTCCCGGAGCGTGGCGGCGTCTGCCGCATCGCAGCGCTGCAGGGACGACGTGTTGGCAGGATGGCCCGCGCCCAGCAGATCAAGCCCGTCCACAATGATGGAGTCCACTCCGCGGCGCTGCAGTTCGCTGGCGACCGCGAGTCCGGAAAGGCCCGTGCCGATGATTACCGCGGTGGTCCGCTCGATACCCCCAGGCGCAGGCATGTTCGACACTGCTAGGGTCCCTTCTCGAATGGTGCCAGTCACGGGGCCGTACCCCGGACGCGATCGCTGACCTGGTCCGGACGCCGGCTCCGGTGCGGAGCCGCGTCCTGAAACACGAGTTCTGAAACACTAGTCTCGGTTCAGCGATGCCTCGAAGACTACCTAAGAATCCCTGCCGTGGATAGAGCCAGCCACACATTCCCGAAGTGCGGGCATTTCCGGCCAGTACGCCCCGGACGGACGGCCGAAAACCGCGGGATCCTGCCCCGCCGGACAGCCTGTTAACACTGTGTAAAACCTTCCGTTAACACTGTGTAAAACCTTCGCCGGGCTGCCGCCGCAGGGTGCCCGGCGGCCAGCTTGCCAGTTGCCGATTAACCGAGAATAGTGAGGAAAATCAGGGGTTGTAGCGCGCAGATTCCGGGGCGCGACGCCGGTGGACGGTGCACCCGGGCCCTGCACGCCGACGCCTCTGGCAGAATAGCCGCAACATCAGGCAAGAATCGCGAGGAGGCGGACCCCATGGGCCGAGAACAGGTGCATCCGGACCCGGCAGGGGAAGCCGACGGCGGGCCGTCGGCTCCGCGGGGGATCGTGGTCGGTGTGGACGGTTCAGACCACAGCCAGTGCGCCCTCGTCTGGGCTGCCCGCGAGGCCGAGCGCCGCCAGCGTCCCCTGCATATTGTGACCGCCTACTCCGTCCCGATCTTCGCCGCCTCAGGGCTCGACGGCGGCTACGCCACGGTCGACGACTCGGTGATCCGCGAAGGTGCGGAAGCCATCCTGAAGCAGGCCCTGGACAAGGTCGCCGGCTACAACATCGACGTCGACGCCTCCGTCGAGAACGGTGACGCGTCCGGTGTGCTGCTGGAAATGACCGAGACCGCCGAACTCCTCGTCTTCGGCACCCGCGGCCGCGGCGGCTTTGTCGGCCGGCTGCTCGGTTCCGTCAGCAGCGCCCTGCCGGCCCATGCGAAGTGCCCCACGGTCACAGTGCCTCTGATCTGTGCCGACCGCCTCGGCGAAACCACCGATGACAAGCACGTCCTAGCCGAACGGGCGAAGTCCGGCCGCCAGCCGATCGAGAACGTCGTCGTCGTGGGTGTGGACGGCTCTGAGCAGGCCCGTGTGGCCGTGCTGGAGGCGGCGGCCCAGGCCGAGCGGTTCTCGGCGCCCCTCCGGCTCGTCTGCGCCGTGCCCCAGTACAGCGGATCGCTGGCCTGGGTTCCCACCCCGATGGACCGCGAAGCCCTCTTCGCCGACATCAAGGTCCAGCTCGACGCCGGCGTGGCCTGGCTCAAGAGCCACTTCCCCCGGCTGGCGGTGGAGACGCAGCTCGTGGACGGTTCCCCGGTCGACATGCTTGTCGAGGCCAGCCGGCACGTGGAACTGGTGGTGGTCGGCACCACGCGGCCGCGGCGGGTTCGCGGGAATGCTGCTCGGCTCGACCTCGGACGGCATCCTGCACCACGCCAAGGGCCCCGTCATGGTGATCCCGGACCGGGATGATCCGCGGCTGGCAGACCGGGCAAACTTCGGGCCCATCCTCGGCGACTGACAGACCCGGAATCTTCCGCGCCGAAGGGAGGGCCGGCCGATGGAGCAGCTCCGCAGCCCGGGCACGCCGGGGCGTGCGCCGCGGGATGAGCCGCGGCACCACCTGGTGCTCGGGCTGGCGCTGGTCAGCAAGGACATGCTCCCCGAGGTCGGCGGGAAGGCAGCCAACCTGGGCGAACTGCTGCGCGCCGGGCTGCCGGTGCCGGCCGGGTTCTGCGTGACCACGGAGGCCTACCGGCAGGCCATGGCGCCCGCCGGGCTGGAACAGGTCCACCGCCGACTCACCGCGACCGACGCCGATGACCTCCCGGCACTGGCCGGGCTGGCCGCAACCGCCCGGGGCCTGGCCCTGGACGCCGCCGTCCCTGCCGGAATCGCCGATGCCCTCCGGGCCTCGTATGCGGCGCTCGGGGCGGACATTCCGGTTGCCGTGCGGTCCTCCGCCACGGCCGAGGACCTGCCGTTCGCCAGTTTCGCTGGCCAGCAGGACACGTTCCTGAACGTGGTCGGCGCCGAGGCCGTTATTGCCGCCGTCCGCCAATGCTGGGCCTCGCTGTGGACGGACCGGGCCGTGAGCTACCGCGCCACCCACGGAATCAGCCCCTCGACCGTGGCCCTGGCAGTGGTGGTGCAGGGGATGGTAGACGCCGCCGTCGCCGGGGTGCTTTTCACCGCGAATCCGGTTACCGGGAGGCGGCACGAGGCGGTCATCGATGCCAGCCCCGGCCTCGGAGAGGCGGTGGTCTCCGGGGCGGTCAACCCGGACCACTTCGTCGTGGACGGAGCAAGCCGGAGAATCCTGGAGCGCCGGATCGGCAGCAAGGCCCTGGCCATCCGGTCCCTGCCGGGCGGCGGAACCGAGCGGATTGAACAGTCCGACGGCGCTTCCGCACCCTGCCTGACCGACCCCCAGCTCGCGGCGCTGGAACTGCTCGGCCGCCGCGCGGAGGTGCACTTCGGCTCGCCGCAGGACCTCGAATGGGCCATCGACGGGGACGGCACCGCATGGCTGACCCAGTCCCGCCCCATCACCACGCTCTACCCGCTGCCGGACAAGCCTCCTTCCGGGGACGGGCTGCGCGTCTATCTGTGCTTCAGCCTGGCCCAGGGCCTCACTCGCCCGCTGACCCCGATGGGGCTGGCCGGCTTCCGGCTGATAGCCTCCTCCGTGGCCGTTGCCGCACATTTTGACGTCCCGGAACCGTCCAAGGGCCCTTCCCCCTGTGTCCAGGCGGGACAGCGCATCTTCTTCGACCTGACCCCCGTGGTCCGCAGCTCCACGGGCCGTGCGATTGTCCCGCGCGTGTTCGACGTGATGGAGTCCCGCTCCGCGACGGTGCTGCGCCGGCTCTTCGGGGACCCGCGGTTCTCCGTCACGGTCAGATCCCCCTGGCCGGTCCTGAAGCACGTCGTTCCCGTGGCCGCCCGCGCCCGGGTCCCGGAGTCCCTGCTCCGCGCCTTGTTCCGCCCGGAGGCGGCACTGCGCCACGTGGAACGGTTCGGCGAGCGGTTCAGGGCCGCTCTCGTGGTGCCGGCGGACTCGACGCCGGTCCAGCGGCTGGACCACGCCGAGCGCATCCTGGGCCAGGAGCTCTTCCCGGTGGTCCCCAACGTCATTCCCCTTCCCGCCCTCGGCTTCGCCCTGCTGGCCGCCGCCGGCAAGCTGCTCGGACGCCGCCCCGAACCGGGGGAACTGCAGGCCGTCCTGCGGGGGCTGCCCAACAACGTGACCACCGAGATGGACCTGGCCCTCTGGCAGCTGGCCGCCGCCATCCGGGCCGACGCCGCCTCCGCCTCGGTGTTCGCCGGCACTGCGCTCCCGGAGCTGGTCCGCCGCTACCGGGCCCGTGAGCTTCCCGCCGTCGTGCAGTCCGGGCTCGCCGGTTTCCTGAGCCGCTACGGCCACCGGGCGGTGGCCGAAATCGACCTCGGGATGCCCCGCTGGTCCGATGACCCGGCACATATCCTCGGTGTCCTGGCCAACTATCTGCGGCTGGACGATCCCGCTCTGGCCCCGGACCGCCAGTTCGGCAACGCGGCGCGCCAGGCGGAGGAGCAGGTGGGCAGGCTCGTCGCCGCGGCGGGGGAGCGGAACCGGCTGCGGGGCGCGCTGGTCCGCGCGGCCCTGAAACGGACCCGCCTGTTTGCCGGGCTGCGCGAGCTGCCGAAGTACCACCTCGTGGAGGCCCTGGCCTCAGTGCGGCAGCAGCTCGCCCTGGTCGGGACGGAACTGGCAGCGGCCGGACGCATCCGCGAAGCCGATGACGTTTTCTTCCTGGAGCTTGCCGAGGCCCGCGCTGGCCTGGGCGGAAAACTGCTGCACGGCATCGTGGGGCAGCGCCGCGCCGCCTACGAAGCGGAACTCGGCCGCCGGCACATTCCCCGGGTGCTGCTTTCGGACGGCACCGAGCCCGAGGCCCTGCAGCCCGCCGCCGCCGCCGCGGCGGGCACGCTGCGGGGATCGCCGGCCTCGGCCGGCACCGTCACCGCCAGGGCCCGCGTCATCCTGGACCCGCAGGGGGCCCACCTTGAACCCGGCGAGATCCTCGTCGCGCCGTCCACGGATCCGGGCTGGACGCCACTGTTCCTGACCGCCGGCGGACTCGTCATGGAGATGGGCGGTCCCAACTCCCACGGCGCCGTCGTCGCCCGTGAATACGGAATTCCCGCCGTGGTAGGTGTACCGGACGCCACCACCCGGATTCTCACCGGCCGCAGCATCACGGTCGACGGCGCCGCCGGCACCGTGGTGGCGGCGGGCTGACTCCCGTGGCGCCGGCGGCGTTAGGCCCTTCCCCGGAGCCGGCGTCTCGCTACAGTGAGGCCATGAGTGAGTGGGGCCATGAGTGAAGAGAGCAGCCCGGGCATCCGGACGCCGGCCGACGGCGGACCGGCTCGGCGGCCGCCGTTGCCGGGCACGGACGATCCCTGGCTGCCCGGGTGGCTGGTGCGTCGCCCGCTGACGGCCGGCTGGGTCTGGACGGGAATCTGGGCGGCGCTGATCGTCGCCGATGAATTCCTCGACCTGGCGGGCTGGGCCTGGTACGTCCTGGTCGGGATGGCTGCGCTTCCCACCCTGCTGGCGACGCTGATGCTGCTGCAGGCCACACCGCGCAGATTCCTCAAGCCGCGGAGGGAGTCGGTGCTGGGACATTTCTTCGTCCGCTTCCTGGCCCTGATTGCGGCGTTCCTCGTCTGGGGGCTCTCGGTGGTCATGAGCGCCTCGGTCTCTACGACCATCCAGTCGCTGGTCGGCGCCTCGGAACGGGAGGTCACCTCCTTGGGATTCAACCTGCTGCTGGCAGCGATTCCCCTCGTGGTCTCGGTGCTGTGGCTGGCTTTCATCATCCGTTGTGCCTGGTTCCTCCGCCGGCTACGCGGCTGGAAGCAGGATCCGGCCGGGGCCCGCGTGCCGAAGAAGTTCCTGCGGAGCAGGCCACGGCTCAGACGGGTGGTGCTCGGGCTCGCCCATCCGGGGCTGCTGCTCGTCGCCGGGCTGGGCACCTCCGTCCTCGCGCTCCTGCTGGGAGCAGTCGAGCTGACGCTGTCCGTGCTGCAGTAGCGGTAGCCGCCGCAGCGTTGCCGCATCGTCAGTGTCCCGCAAGGGTGAAGCCGTGATGTTCCAGGCGTACTGTTGAACCATGAGCTGCAACGTTGGAGTGCGGTCCCTGTGACCGGTAAATGGCTGCGCTGGATTCCTGCCGTGGCCGTCCCCGCCGTGATCGCCGGGGGCGTGCTGGTGGGTTCCCTACCCGCGAGCGCCGGGGATCCCCTGCCGGCCAAGACCCCCCAGCAAGTGTTGCTGATGATCGCCCAGCACCAGGAGAAGTCCCTTTCGGGAACCCTGGAGCAGAGTTCCGAGATCGGCCTGCCCCAGCTGCCGAAGGCCGGACCGGGCGCCGGATCCCCGGACACCGCCTGGCTGGAGCTGCTGACCGGTCCGCACACTGCGCGCGTCTACCTCGACGGACCCGAGAACGCCCGTGTCCAGGTCATGGACCGCATGGCGGAACGGAATGCCATCAAGCACGGCAACGAGCTCTGGTTCTACAACTCCAAAGACAACACTGCCGCCCACGCCCAGCTTCCGGCCGGCACCGCTGAGCACCACCGGACCGGGCCAGGCACCATGCGGACCCCGGCGGAGCTGGCCGACACGCTGCTGGCCAAACTTGACGAGACCACGGACGTGAAAGTAGGCCCGGACGTCCGGGTGGCCGGCCGGCCCGCGTACAACCTCGTGCTCACGCCCAAATCCACGGTGACCCTGATGGGTTCCATCGCCATCTCGGTTGACGGTGAGAGCGGACTGCCGCTCGGCGTCGAACTGAAGGCGCGCGGACAGTCCGAACCGGCCTTCCGGGTCGCGTTCACCAACCTCTCGCTGGAAACCCCTGACGCTTCCGTCTTCGAGTTCAGCCCGCCGCCCGGGGCCACCGTCAAGGAAATTCCGGTTCCGGAGCACACCTCGGAAGGCCCGATGGCGCGGCCGGACAAGGCCCACGAATCGAAGGGCGCCACGCGGCCTGCCGTTACCGGAACCGGCTGGGAATCCGTAATCGAGCTCCCGGCCGGGGCGCTGGCGGCACCGCCGACGCCGGCCGGCCCACCGTCGCCTGACCGCGGGCTTTCCGGCGGGTCCTCCTCCGGCGCTGCCGCGTTGCTTGAGCAGGCGGCAACCCCCGTCCCCGGCGGCAGGCTCGTATCCACCGCGCTGGTGAACGTCCTGATCCTCGACGACGGGCGCGTCTTCGCCGGCGCCGTGCCCCTGGAACGGCTCCAGTCCGCCGCCAAGGGTTGATCGCGCGGTGACGGCGCGCGGTGACTGTCCGGTGGGCCTCCGGTGACCGCCGTCGTTCTTGATGCTGACCTGAGCATCGAGACCCGGGGTCTCAGCAAACGGTTCGGCCATCAGCTGGCCGTCGACAGCGTCGACCTGGCCGTGCCGAAAGGCTCGGTCTTTGGTTTCCTCGGCCCCAACGGCTCGGGCAAGACCACCACCATCCGGCTCATGCTCGGCCTCGCCGCGGCCACCGGAGGTTCCGTGCGCCTGCTGGGCCAGGAGATGCCCCGGCAGCTGCATGAGGTGCTGCCCCGCGTGGGCGCCCTCGTCGAAGGGCCGGCCTTCTACCCTTTCCTGTCCGGCACGGCCAACCTGCACCGTTTCGACGCCGCGGACCCGCACGGTTCGGCCGCCACCCGGAAGGCCCGGGTCCAGTCAGCCCTGGAAAAGGTCGGCCTGACACACGCCGCGGACAAGAAGGTCCGGGCCTACTCGCTGGGGATGAAGCAGCGGCTCGGCATCGCCAACGCGCTGCTGGCTCCCCGCGAGCTCCTGGTCCTGGACGAGCCCACCAACGGCCTCGATCCGCAGGGGACCCGCGAGGTCCGCAGCCTGGTGCGTTCGCTTGCGGCCGACGGCGCCACGGTGTTCGTCTCAAGCCACCTGCTGGCCGAGGTGGAACAGATCTGCACGCACGCTGCCATCATGAGTGCGGGCCGGCTGGTGGCGCAGGGGACCCTTGCGGAGCTCCGCCAGGCCGGGCAGGCACGGCTCCGGGTGCTGACCCCCGACGCCGGGGACGCGGTCCTGGTCCTGGCCGGCCTGGGATTGACGGTCGACGCCGACGGCGGCGGCAGGTTCGCCGGTGGCCGTTCCGGCGCGGGAAACTCCGCCAACGGTTCCACGAGGGAGGGCGAAGTGCTCTTCGCGCCCCTGCCGGCCGGGGCCGACGGCGGGGTGGAACCCGAGACGGTGGTGGCCGCCCTGGTGGCAGCCGGTGTCCGGGTCCGGGGCTTTGCGACCGAACAGGTCAGCCTCGAGGAACGTTTCGTGGCACTGACCGGGGAGGGCTTCGACGTTGTCCAGTGAATCTTCCGGGGCAGCCCGGGTCCGGCGCCGGCCGTGGGGCGGCGGCCTGCTCGGGTCCGAACTGGGTGTGCTGTTCCGGCGCCGCCGGACCTGGGCGATGCTCTGCGCCCTGGCCGCCATCCCGATCCTCGTTGCCGTGGCGGTGCGGGTCTCCTCCAACGTGCCGCCGGGCCGCGGCCCGGCCTTCCTGGACCGAATCTCCCAGAACGGGTTGTTCGTCGGCCTCACCGCCATGCTGGTGTCCGTTCCGCTGTTCCTCCCGCTGACCGTGGGGGTGGTGGCAGGGGATACCGTGGCGGGCGAGGCCGGGCTCGGGACGCTGCGCTACCTGCTGGTGGCCCCCGCCGGCCGGGTCCGGCTGCTGCTGGTTAAATACGCCGGTGCGGTGGCGTTCGCGGTCGTGGCCCCGCTGGTTGTGGCGCTGGTCGGGGCGGGAATCGGGGCCGCGCTCTTCCCGGTGGGCCCGGTGACGCTGCTGTCGGGGGACACTGTCGGGGCCGGCGAGGCGTTCGTGCGGCTCCTGCTCATCGCCGCCTACCTCGCCGTCTCGTTGATGGGGCTCTCGGCGATCGGTCTGTTCACGTCCACCCTCACGGATGTTCCGGTGGGGGCCATGGCGGCCACGGTGGTGCTCTCGGTGGTCTCGCAGGTGCTCGACGCACTGCCGCAACTGGAGTGGCTGCACCCCTGGCTGTTCAGCCACTACTGGCTGGATTTCGCGGACCTGCTCCGCCAGCCCGTGTCCTGGGACTCGTTCGCCACGAACGCCCTGCTGCAGGGCGGGTACGTCGCCGTCTTCGGCGCCCTCGCCTATGGCAGGTTCGTCACCAGGGACGTGCTGTCCTGAGGGCGGCGACCGGCCGCCGGAGGTGCGGGGCTGCCGCCGCCGGGCTCAGGCGTGCTGGCGGGCCTCGTGCTCCGCGTGGGTCGCGGGTTCCAGCTGGAACGTGCAGTGTTCGGTGTCGAAGTGTGAGCCCAGACAGGTGACGAGTTTGTCCAGCACGCGGTCGGCGCCGCGGGCGCCCAGGGCTGCGTCCGCCACCACCACATGGGCGGAAAACACCGGCACTCCGGAGGTGATGGTCCAGATGTGGATGTCGTGGACGGACATTACCCCTTCCACGGCCAGGATGTGTTCCCGGATGAGCTGCACGTCCACGCCCTTGGGGGTGGCTTCGAGGAGCACGTCCACGACGTCGCGCAGCAGGTGCCAGGCCCGGGGAAGGATCATGAAGGCAATGACAATCGAGGCGATGGTGTCCGCCGCCTCGTACCCGGTGACCATGATGACAATTGCGGCGGCGATCACGGCAAAGGACCCGAGCAGGTCGCCCAGCACCTCGAGGTAGGCGCCGCGGACGTTGAGGCTTTCCTTCTGGGCGCCGCGGAGGATCAGCAGCGAGACCAGGTTGGCGACGGCGCCAAGGACGGCGGCGGCCAGCATGACGTCGGTCTGCACTTCGGGAGCCGAGCCGAGCCGCCGGATGGCCTCGGTGAAGATGACCACCGCGATGACGATCAGGACCAGCGCGTTGGCCAGCGCCGCGAGGACTTCGGCGCGCTGGTAGCCGTAGGTGCGCTGGTCGCTCGCCGGACGGGTGGCGATCCAGGCGGCCAGCAGGGCGATGAAGACGCCGGCGGCGTCGGACAGCATGTGCCCGGCGTCGGCCAGCAGCGCGAGCGAACCCGACACCACGGCCCCGACGATCTGGACCAGCACGACGGCGAGGGTGATGCCGAGGACGGCGACCAGGCGCTGCCGGTGCTTCCCGGTCGCTGTGATGCCGTGTGAGTGGCTGTGGTCGTGTCCCATGCCTACTAGGCTATCCCCAGCCGAGCTCGTGCAGGCGGTCGTCGCTGATGCCGAAGTGGTGCGCAATCTCGTGCACCACCGTGACGGTGACCTCCTCGATCACGTCCTCGCGGGAGGCGCAGATGTCCAGGATGGGCTGGCGGTAGATCGTGATGCGGTCCGGCAGCGAGCCGGCGTCCCACCAGGAGTCCCGTTCGGTCAGCGGCACGCCCTCGTAGAGGCCCAGCAGCACCGTGTCCGGGTCCTCACCCGGCTGCGGCGTGTAGTCGTCCTCGATGAAGATCACCACATTGTTCATGGTCTTCGCCAGCTCCGGCGGGATCCCGTCCAGGGCGTCGCTCACCGCGGCTTCGAACTCGGATTCCGACATCGGGAACGGCATTGAACCGCCGTCGTTGTCGCCGTCCGGGTCATCCGGGACGATGGGCAGGCCGGGCGGCAGCGAAGGGGGCATAGCTGAACTGTAGCGCTGAACCTAGCGGGACCCGCGCCGGGTCAGTCCGACGCCGACGAGGCAGATGACGCCGCCGACCAGGCCCCAGATGGTGGGAATTTCGCCCAGCACGAGCCAGGAGATCAGGATGGTGGTGCCCGGCACCAGATACGTGGTGGCCGCAAGCCGTCCGGCGTCGATCAGCGAGAGGGCATACGCCCAGGTGGTGAAGGCGATGGCGGTGGGGAAGACGCCCAGGTACACGAGTCCGAGCGTGGCCGGCAGCGGTGCGGCCTGAAGTTCGGTGAGAAGCTGGCCGCTGAAGGGCAGGCAGCAGACGGCGCCCACCATGATGCCGAACCAGGTTGCCTGGGCTGCGGGGAATTTCCGCAGCACCGGCTTCTGCACGATCACGCTGACGGCAGCGAGGGCGGCGGCGAGCAGGCACAGCAGCACCCCGGCGACGTCCGCCGTCGAGCGCTGCCCCGAACCGAGCGCGATCACGGCGACCCCGCCGAACGCCACCAGGCTGCCGACGATCAGCCAGCGCGGGAACCCCTCCTTCAGGATCAGCCCGGCCATGACCGCGACGAGGATCGGATTGACGTTGATCAGCAGGGCGGCGGTCCCGGCGTCGAGCAGGTGTTCCGCGGCGTTCAGGGCGACGTTGTAGCCGCCGAACCACATGACGCCGTAGGCCAGGATCGGCCACCACTCGCGGCCCTGGGGCAGCATGCTCTTTTTTCGGAGCTTTGGCAGTACCACGAGCCCCAGCACGACGGCGGCAACCGCCAGCCGTCCGAGCGTCAGGGGGCCGGGGGAGAAGCTGGGGCCCACGGCGCGGATGCCTACGAAGGCGGACGCCCAGAGCACCACGGTGACCACGACGGCGGCGATGCCGAGCCTGCTGATCCGGCCGGGCGGGAGCGGCGGTTTCGGGGATGCGGGGGTGGGAGCATGCGGCGGCACTTCGTGGGTGCTGTCCGGCTGCGTCTTTTCCCGGTGGGTGCTGTCCGGGGTGGGGGAGCCTGTCTCGGCGGTTGTTGCCATGCTGCCAATCTAGTCCGTGCGGCGCCCGGGCGGCTGGCGGAAATCGGTCACTTCTAGTCGAGTTCCTGCCAGTCAACGGGCCATCGGCGTCACCGGAGCACCCGCGCCGCGTCCTGGATCGCCGAGGCCACCTCATCGAGTGCCGCCGATCCATACCGCCACTGCTGCCAGTGAAGCGGCACATCGAGGTAGCTCGAGGGGGCCAGGGCAGTCAGCCGCCCGTGTTCCAGGTCTTCCGTTGCTTCGATCTCGGGGAGCAGACCCCAGCCCATTCCCAGCCGGATGGCTTCGCCGAATTCGTGGGCGGCGGGGACGTAGTGCCGCGGCGGCTGGAGGAGTTTCCGGCTGAATCTGCGCAGGTAGCGGTCCTGCAGATCGTCCTTGCGGTCGAAGTGGATGACCGGGGCCTTGGCGAGCGTTTCCGCCGTCACGTCGGCGTCGAACCATAGCCGGGCGAAGTCCGGGCTGCAGACCGGCAGGTAGCGCATCACGCCCAGCCGGCGGGACGAGCAGCCGGGGGCGGCTTTGGCCGTGGTGGTGATGGCTGCGGCGGCGGCACCGCTGCGGAGGAGCTCCAGCGAATAGTCCTGGTCCTCACGCAGGATTTCGAGCTGGACCGCGCCGGCCACCGCGGCGAGGCCGGCCAGCGCCCAGGTGTGCAGCGAATCGCTGTTGATCACCAGGGTGAGCCGGATTCCGGAGTGAGGGACGCCGGGCTGGAGTTCCTCGGCCAGATCGGCGGAGAGCATGTCCAGCTGCCGGGCGAAGCGCACCACGGCTTGCCCCGAGGGGGTGAGTTCGACGGGACGCGTTCTTCGCAGTACCGGGCGGCCGACGGCTACCTCGAGGGCACGGACGCGTTGGCTGACGGCCGAGGCGGTGACCGACAAGTGGCTGGCCGCCGCGTCGAAGCTTCCATGGGCGACGATGGCCGCCAGCGTCCGGGCCTGCTCGGGGTGAATGTCTATCATTAGCTGATCTTATGTTGAAGCAGAAAGATTAACTGGTTTCATGGCAGTCCCGCGCCTAGCGTTGGGCTGGTGATCCTCTCCGCGTTTTCCGGCCTGGCAAGTGGGCTGTCCCTTATTGTCGCCATCGGTGCCCAGAATGCCTTCGTGCTCCGCCAGGGCATCCTGCGTTCCCATGTCGTCCTGGTTGTCGCCGTGTGTGCAGTGTCGGACCTCGTGCTGATCGTGCTGGGTGTGGCCGGCATCGGCGTCGTCATTGAGCGGGCGCCCGCGGTCCTCGTCGTCGTGCGCTGGGCAGGTGCCGCCTTTCTCCTGGTCTACGGCGCACTCGCTGCCTCGCGTGCCATCCGCGGCGCAGAGCCGGCCCAGCCCGGAGCCCGCCACGGCGGCACGCGGCTGGCGGCCCTGGGCACCTGCCTGTCCCTGACCTGGCTGAACCCGCACGTCTACCTGGACACGGTTTTGCTGCTGGGATCCCTGGCCGGCACTCACGGCACGGAAGGACGCTGGTGGTTTGCCGCCGGGGCCGGCCTGGGCAGCATCGCCTGGTTCGCTGCGCTCGGGGCCGGCGCGCGGTTCCTCGCGCCGCTGTTCGAGCGCCGGAACGCGTGGCGCGTGCTCGACGCCGGCATTGCCGTGGTCATGATCACCCTCGCGGTGATGCTCGTCGCCTGAGCCCCGCCGGGTGCCGGGCGTGCTGCGGCGGCTTTTGTGGGTGCCCGGCCGATTTTGGATAATCCGGGGGTCTGCCCTTATAGTTTTATAGTCCAGTTCGGAGGAACCCGAAAGGACAAAAACGAAAGGCTTCGGCCCTTAATTTTTGCCCTTGTTTTTCGCGTGTTTAGCCGGATGGCGTTCTGGCCCCCATCGTCTAGCGGCCTAGGACACCGCCCTTTCACGGCGGCGGCACGGGTTCGAATCCCGTTGGGGGTACGCAAGGAACTGGTCAAACCGGGGGTGAAAGTCTGGTAGGCTAAAGGCCTTGAAAAATTGCGGTAGCGATACTGCAGAGAAGCAAGAAAATAGCAAGGCCCTGTAGCGCAGTTGGTTAGCGCGCCGCCCTGTCACGGCGGAGGTCGCGGGTTCAAGTCCCGTCAGGGTCGCTCTGATTGCCGGAAGAGATTCCGGCTGTCATGGTGACATGTCACCTAGGCTCTGTAGCTCAGTTGGTAGAGCGTTCGACTGAAAATCGAAAGGTCACCGGATCGACGCCGGTCGGAGCCACCAAACCCCCGGTCAGCCGGGGGTTTTTAGTTTCTAACCGTCAGCCACCCCGCACAAACCCCGCACATTCAGATCAGGCCGTCGAGCCGCTGCCCATGACCTCGGCAGCCCGCGTCGATCCCTTGAGGGTATTCATGTAGACATCCTGGGTCATCGACGGATTCTCGTGACCAAGGTAGTCAGCGATCTCAGTAGCCGGCAGCCCCTCCCTGTCGAGGATCGTCGCCACTGTCTTGCGAAACGAGTGCGTGGACAGCTCGGGATAGCCGAGTACGCAGCGCCGATCCCGGATCTCGCGCTGTGTGTTCGACGGGTCACGCAGGCGCATCAGCGGCGTCGGGAACAGCAGCGTGGTGAACTCCTTCAGTCGCTCGTGACGGCGGCGGAGCAGGTCCACCGTCTTCACTGGCAGCGGACTGATGCCTGCGGACTTCTCGGTCTTGGGGAACGCCTGCCGCACAACGCCCTTGCCCCTTACCCGGACGTTAATGGCCTCGACAGTTGCAGTGCCGATCGTAAAATCAACCGAGGCGATGTCGAGGGCACAGGCCTCCGCCATACGCCAGCCCGACGAAAGCATGAATTCGATCAGTTCGACGGTATCCCACTTGTTCAGATCCGCGTCGGCGCGGGCCTTGGCGAGAAATGTGGGCAGCTCGTCGATCGGGATTGCTGCGCTGCCACGTCTCT
Organism: Arthrobacter sp. UYCu723; assembly: GCF_054059215.1. Lineage (NCBI taxonomy): Bacteria > Bacillati > Actinomycetota > Actinomycetes > Micrococcales > Micrococcaceae > Arthrobacter > Arthrobacter sp. UYCu723. Next base: position 1,259,128 of record NZ_JBSSBW010000001.1, on the reverse strand, counting down.
TCCCCTTGGGACGAGAAATTCGGTCCAGCTCACGCACGGGTTTCTTTTCGATCGCGCCATTGACCACGGCCAACGCCATCATGCCGCTCAGTGTTGAGCGGCAGTTCTTGGCGGCACCGGCCCCGCTGTCCTTCTCGACGCGGTTGAGGAAGGGCTGCAGGCGTTCCGGCTTGGCCTCGGCCGCGGTGAGGTCGCCCATCTTTGGTGTGATGTGAGCGGTGACAGCGTAGCCGTAGGTCTCCAACGTGCCCTCGGACCGCCCTACATCGCGCTTGGCATCCAAGAACATCTGCGCGAGGACACGCAAGGACGTGGTCGGCTTCAGCTCACCGCCCCGATCCGCTTCGACAGTCGTGAGCGCCTGCTTGAGTGCAGAGAGCGCCTTTGCCCTGCTCGGTGCGTATTTTTCTACCTGACGAGCCTTCCCGTCGGCGAAACGGTAACGCGTGCGCGCCCGCCACTTTCCAGGCTGAACTTCGGTCGCGTTAATAATGCCGTAGGTTCCAATTCCCATTCTCGGTCGAGCCATCAGCGTTCCTCCTTCACGGACTCTCGGAGCTCGTCAACGAGCACGCGAGTGACACGGCCGCGGGCCTGCGGCGTGCTGTCAGCGCCCGCCCTGCTGCGCGCCTCCGCCTCGAGCGAACGCCCCCAGAGTTGGATTGATCGCTGCTGAAGTTCGAGAGGTCGGATGCTCAGCTTCTTCGCGGCGCGGGACTCCGCGAGGCTGACTCCCGGCCGTCGAGGACTGCGGTATTCAGCGGGCGCGGGCGGCTCGATCGTGGCTTCCCAGAGGGCGCCGACGTGGGCGTGACGATCTTCGTCAGTCAAAGGCCGGCTACCGCGCTGTGCGACAGCGCGGTCCAGGTCCTCATCCCAGGGGGCGGCGGGGCGCTTGTACGCGTGCTGATAGTCCGCGTCCGTCAATTCAACCCTGGATCCGGAGAGGGCTCGCTCCACCCAGGATCGCAGGACCGGCTGGTCAGGTCTGTCTACGTACGGTCGGTCAAGCACTTCTGCGGAGCTGAGGAGATCTGCGAGCCTGAGCGGCTCCCCGGACAGTCGCCCCAGAACAAGCGCGAGAGTCAGGAGGGTTGGAAGCGTCGGAGCCGCCCTCCCGCCTTCGATTAGTCCAAGGCCCCTGGTCCAACGGTGAGGTCGCCGATCGCGGTGGCGGACTGGATTGGGTTGACGCAGTCTAATGGCATCCGGGAACCCGAGAAGACAGGATTGATGTCCGCTGTGGCCGGCGACAGGGCGTCTGTCGGCACCGGTGCTGGCGCCGTGCACGACGACAACAGGACGACGGCTGCAATTGCGGCGAACCAGCTGTCAACACGATTGCCACCCCACTGCAAGCTCCCCATGCACGCACCTAGTAGTACTTAGTTAGGTCGGCGTGGCGGCTTTTAATCCCTGACCGATCCTGTTAATTTTCGAGGCATGAAACCGGATGAGCTTGCCGAGACCAAAGCGGAACTGGAAGCGTTCGTTCAGGATGTGTTCGCGTCGCTTCCGCGTAAGGATCAGCGGAACAAGGGGAACCTGTATCTGCACGGTCTGATGCTGGACGGGCGGCGGAAATCGATGCAGCCGATGGGCGGCCGGCTCGGGGTCGATTACCAGCAGCTGCAGCAGTTCGTCTCGTCCTCGCCGTGGAAGCTCGAGCCGGTCCGCCGGGTCCTGGTGCGCAAGGCCGTCGAGGTGATCGGCCCCGACGCGTGGGTGGTTGACGATACCGGTTTCAAGAAGGACGGCGGCTCCTCGCCGTGCGTTGCCCGGCAGTATTCGGGCACCCTGGGCAAGATCGGCAACTGCCAGATCGCCGTCAGCATCCACGCGGCCACCGACCAGGCGTCCTGCCCGCTGGACTGGCGGCTCTATGTGCCGGAAGCCTGGGATGACACGTCCGCAGACACGAACGCCCACGCCGAAATGATCGCCGCCCGCCGGGCCAAGGCGCAGATCCCCGAGATGCAACGCCATCGTACGAAGTGGGCGATGGCGCTGGAAATGATCGACGAACTCGGCGCCTGGGGGTACCGGCCCCCGATCATGGTCGGGGACGCCGGCTATGGCGAGATCACCGCGTTCCGGTCCGGGCTCAGCGAACGAACGATCCCCTACATGGTCGCCGTCAAGCACTCGACGACCGCGCACCTCCAAGACGCAGCCATCGGCGTGGCCGAGTACGCCGGCAAAGGCCCCCGCTCAAACCAGCGCCGATACCTGGACGCCCCAAAGTCACTCAAAGACCTCGTCATGGACGCCGGCCGCCGGAAGCTACATCAGGTCACCTGGCGGCACGGCACCAAGTCCACCACCAGCAACAAACCCGCGTCGATGACCTCCAGGTTCATCGCACTGCGGGTCCGGGCAGCCAACCGCGATATCCCCCGCGCCGAGGACGGTTCCCTCCCCGCCGAGTGGCTGCTCGCCGAATGGCCCAAAGGCGCACCCGCGCCCACCGACTACTGGCTCTCCACCTTGCCGGAGACGACACCGCTGAAGGAACTCGTCCGGATCGCCAAAATCCGGTGGCGCATCGAGCACGACTACCGCGAACTGAAGACCGGTCTCGGCCTCGACCACTTCGAAGGCCGCACCTGGCTGGGCTGGCACCACCACGCCACCCTCGTCACCGCCGCCCACCTCTTCATCACCACGCTGCGCCTGACACGCCCAAAAGCGCCTGGGGCAGCCTGAGTCTCTACGGCATCCTCCGCGAGCTCCAACACCTCGTCGCCGTCCGGACCGGCTACTGCCCCTACTGCCAACCGCGAGCTCCAACCTAACTAAGTACTACTAGCCCGGGGAGTGTGGACCAACAAGCCCATGCAGCCGCCCGAAATGGTCCGTCCCGTGATCCTGGTTGTCAGTAGTTATGCCTGCTGGCTTCGTTTGGTCATAAATCTCAGCTTGGGTTGGCGGTTCTCCGGTCCCGTAGGGGAACCTTCGGCGGACGTTCTGTTGCGCCTGGTGTTGGTTAGTCCGTAGTGATGCGGAGTGTGTTGGTTGCCCCGACGGTCAGCTCGGATCGGCCGCCAATGGGCAGCGTAATCTGCGGCTGTGTGTGTCCAAAGTCTGCATTGGCCAGGACGGGAAGCCCGGTGAGGGCCGGCTGGGTCCTGACGATTTGCCGCAGAAGGACACGGGTCATCCGGCTTGCCTGCTGGAAGCGGCCAATGACCAGTCCCGTGATACCGGCGGCGTCCGGCACCTGCAGGAGGGATGTCAGGTCACGGGCGAATGTTGCCGGATGGCTTTCGTAGTCGTCCTCAAGGAAGAGCAGCGCACCGTCGAGGATCGGCATGTGGGGCGTGCCCTGGAGCAGATTAAGCGTGCATAGATTACCGCCGACGACGTGGCCGGACGCAGTGCCCGGCTGAAGCGCCCACCATCCGTCTCCGGCGAGAGGGTGCCGGTTGTCCTGGTCAAGGAACCAGTCGTCGTCGGTCCACGATTCGGAAGGTTTCAAGTCCATGGGCCGGCCGTCCAGTAGCGCTTCCATGAACCACTGTCGAGTTTGTTCGAAATGGTCCCTCATGCCAAAGCTGGACCAGTGTGGTCCGGAGTACGTCACCAGTCCGGTGTGGGCGAGGATGGCGTTCTGCAAGGCCGTGATATCCGAGTAGCCGCAGAGGATCTTCGGATTGGCCGCGATCAGGTCCCAGTCAAGGTAGGGAAGGAGTTCGTTGCTGTTGAACCCACCGATGACGGTGAGGATGCCTGCCACCTCCGGGTCTGCGAAAGCAGCGTGGATGTCAGAGACCCTGGACTCAACTGGGGAGGAGTCCAGGGTGTCGCGTTCGTCGACGTGGGACCCGTACGAGATGCGCAGTTCCATCTGAGCGAACCGTTGCTCGATCAGGGCGCTGTGGTCATGTTCGGCCACCATTGCCCGGCTGCGGGCGGGCGCGACAATTCGGATCATATCGCCGGGCCTGAGTTTCGGAGGATGAGTAACATTCATGTCAGGGACGCTAACGTGCAATGCTCGCCGAAGCCAACCGCCGGCCAGAGCAGACCCTGGATGTCGCAACCACAGCGCGGACTGGATAAGCAGTCCCGTGGCCAATCCTTCACCGGCGCAAGCGCCACCCAAAATTTCCGGATCACGATCGCCTCGTTTCCGCGTGTGACTGATAACCCGGAAAGGCGGCTAAATCGCAGCTTCAAATGGCGGTTTTGGCCTTCCGTATACGGAACCTCAAACGGAATGTTCGAAGGTCTCGCCAGCGGGCTTACTTGAGTCGAAAACCGACCAGCAGATGTCGTTGCGCAAACGCTGGTCATCAAGTACCAGCTCTCGAATGGCCACCGGGAGCTGGTCGCGCTGCCATTGACACTCGAGTTGCCCTGCGGCGACGTCCCCGCCTTCCGGAGCTGCCGCCCGTGCGGCCTTGATCGCATACGCGGCCGCCCCAAGCTCGTGAGCGGCGACATGCGCGACGACCCCGGCCTGGCCGGCCGCATACGCGGCATAGCGCGCTGCCCCACGCAGGTCCCTGGCCGCACCCATCGCATGCCCGCCTACGGCGCGCGCCTCCATCATCTTGACCTCGCCACGCACCCACGCGCGGGCACTCTCGATTGCCTGACGCGGGCGTAGGTCCACCGGCCGAGCTGACTCGAAAAAATTGAGAACGTGCTCTGCGCACAAGGCTGCCCAAAGAGCGAGGAGATGGTGATCGGAATCAGTGAGGGTCCCACCCCGGCGGATCGTAATAAAGTGAGGGTCGCGGATCTTCGGGAGAATCATATTGGAACTCCTTATGGTGTGAATCGCAGAGTTATCCGGCGGGATTCAGCACGGTGATCGACCCTCTAACGGAACGAATTGGAGTGTCTATACAGGCTCCCGCGGATGTTGTCTTCGCTGGCTCCGACCAGGCCTCCCTGTGGGTGTACTCCCGTGACAAAATAGGCGTTACGCACCACCATATCTGCGTTTGCGCTTGCGCGAAGGATAGGAAATGAAGAGAGAGCTGAAGGACGCCGCGAACGCGGTCGAGGACGCATCGAACTCTAGGGCTCTTGTGATTGCCGCCAGGGCAGGTTTTGCCGTCAGCGGCCTGTTGCACCTGCTGATCGGGTTCGTCGCCATCCAGTTGGCAACAGGCAAGGCCGGACAGGCGGATCAGGCCGGTGCAGTCGCCCAACTCGCCGCCCAGCCGCAGGGTCTGCTGCTGCTGTGGGCCGGATTCGCCGCCTGCGTGGCTCTGGCGCTCTGGCAAACCAGTAACGCCGTGTTCGATTACGGTCAGCTGGAGGCCAGGAAGAAGGTCGGGAAGAAGCTTTCCGCAGCCGGCAAGGCTGTGGTGTTCGCCGTCATGGCGCTGACGTTCGCTGCCTCCGCAAGCGGAAACAGCAAGAACAGCGGACAGTCCACGAGCGATTTCACGCTTTCGATCATGAAGGCGCCCGGGGGTTCGGTCCTGCTGATCGCCATCGGGGCCGGGATCGCCGCCGCCGGCCTTGTCTTTGTGGTCCTCGGAGTCAAAGGATCGTTCAAGAAGGATCTGCGGCTGCCGCCCTCGGGCACAGGTCGGTCCGTCGTGACCGGGCTGGGAGTGGTTGGCTACGTGGCCGAGGGCGTCGCACTGTTTCTGGTGGGCTTGCTGTTCATCATCGCCACCGCCAACGCCCGCCCTCAGGAGTCCACCGGCCTGGATGGCGGATTGAAGGCGCTGCGAGAGCAGCCGTACGGGGTTTACATGCTGACCGCCGTCGGCGCCGGTCTGATCTGTTACGGGCTCTACCTGATGGTGAAGGCCAAATTCGCGCGGATGTAAGCTCCCCGCCGACGCGGCCAGCTCCTGCTCCACTGGCCTAATGGAGCGGTGTGCTCTACCGCGACGGCGGCAGCCAAGAGCGCGCCGCCAGGCGAAGGGGCAGGGCGGCGGGAAGGTCAGCAGACCTCACCGGAGCCGATCTGCGCGGTGCGGACGTGAGCCGTGCCGATCTTTCGGAAAGCCTGTGTTCACACCCGGAGGGAGCCCGCCAAGCCGGCCCTGTCCTTCACCGGCCAGACGGCGTACCCTAAGCACACTCGCACACCCGTACCCGCCCGGGAATTGCCTCATTCCTCCGGGCTCGCTCAGGAAGGCATCATCAATGGAGATGAATATCAGGGACCGCTGGGACCGGCTCAGCCCCGCCACCCGGCAATGGCTCACCGACAACCCCGGATGCCTGATCCTGCCGCGCACCATGGCCGAAACGATCTGCCAGGAATCCGGCACCAGCGCGGACTGTGACCAGCACGGCCAGGCAACGCTCTCCTCGGAAGACCTCGCCTTCCTCCACGCCGAGGCGGAAGGACCCCCGGCCCCGCCGGAACACCGGTTCTTTGACGCGATACAGCCCGGGGAAGGCACCTGAAGCCGGCACCGCCCCCGCCCTAGGTTCCACGCAGTGCTGGAACCCAGGGCGTGCCTCCGATATCGGGCATTACCTGCGTATAGGTCGGGCGGTCTGGCGCTGCGACTTGTTCAGGTGAAACAGGTGCGGGAAAAGTATCGCGGTCAATCGCAGGCTCAGCTGATGCGGGGACGGTGTGCTCTAGGCAAAAAGGGACGATCGGTTCAATATCTTATGACTGTAGCCCAGTGCGTTGGCGGCCCTTCGCAGCGGCACCGTTAGCTGAAATTCACCCGCATCCGAGGAGGTAAACACCACCAGAGAGCAGTTGCCGGAGCCTAACCCACAACAACAACCAGTACCGACCATAGGAGGTCATGATGCCAGGTTTAGTTCGTAAGAGCCTCGATTCGCCCGAGGAGACGCGTCCCTTCGAGGGCGGTACGGGCCAACTTCAACTCGTCAATCTGGAGCAGGGCGCCGTGGGCCGCGCCACATTCCTGCCCGGATGGCGCTGGTCCGAGCACGTAAAACCGATCGCCCAAACGGAGAGCTGCCAGGCCGCCCACATGGGGTATTTCGTTTCCGGACGAATGAAGGTCGTTATGAACGACGGCGAAGAAATGGAGTATGGGCCGGGCGACTTCGCCACCATGGCGCCCGGGCACGACGCCTGGGTACTGGGCGACGAACCCTGTGTCGTGATCGACTGGCAGGGATTCGCCGACTACGCCAAACCCTGACCCCAGGAACCCGGCACGCCAGTGATCCGAAGTCCGCTTCCGCCACGTCCGCCAAGGCCCGGGCTTCTCACCAACCGCCGGCAGTGATATCGGTGAATCTCACGGGCCCCTTACCGGAGGACGGCAGGGCCGCGGCGTGGATTGCCTTAACTATGCGATGGACACGGGGTGGTTCGGCTACTGGCGCTGGAAGATGTTGAGAATGTTGCCCTCGCTATCTGTGAACCAGGCAGCCTTCCCCACGGGGGTCGTCGCGATGCCGTTCTCAGTCTTCAGGCCCGGAAAGTCGTACTCATCGAAGACGACGCCGCGGCCCCGCAGATCCTCGACCTCGGCCTCGACGTTGTCGGTCCCCCAACCCATCTGGGTGGCGTATCGGCTCGTCGTCGCGCGGCGTTGTTCTGCTGTGTGTTGTCCCCAGCTCGGTGACGCGGCGGTGCAGACGGTCGACATCGTCGGGGCCCCGAGCCGGACTCTCGCCATGCCTGTTCACCGAGATGCTCGGACAGACGCCAGCGGAGTTGGGCGTTTTCGCCAGACAGACGGGTGATGAGGTCATGAGCGTTGGCCAGGTCGGCAATGAGGGATGGCCGACTGACGCTCGGTCCTCCGGTCCTGGTGGTGGTCGGTTCGGCAGCTTTGACGAGCACCGCGGCGTGCAGGTCGCGGTGGCGACAGAGGAAGCTGCGGTCCACCCCGGCGCGGCGGGCGATCGCGGAGATGCTGATTTCGGTGCCCAGATGGACAGCTTGCTCGACGAACACCTGACCGACACACGGAGAGAACCCGTCGCCCACCAAGCAAGCGATCAAACCTGTGCCACAGTCCACTACGGTCGATCGGACCCCCATAGAACCTAGGAACTGAGACGCCACACTTGCCTCGTCAGGCCGGCCATTTCTGCCGCTGACACCGCTTCAACGGGCGTTCTGCCGGGCGGGGTATTTGACGCGATTTCGGCTGTGCGGCGAAGGGTGCCGTATGCACTCTTCGGCTGTCCTCTGAACCGACGGCGAGTTCAATCGGCCAACGGACAGACAGTGGCGCCTCGCCACTGGAGCTAATCGCTCCGCCTTGGTAGCTTTCAACGCATGGCCATCAAATTTGAGAATGTGGGTATCACTGTTCGCGACATCGAAGCAGCAATCACCTTTTTCACCGATCTCGGTCTTACACTCATCGGCCGTGACACGGTCAGCGGCGAGTGGACCGATACTGCCGTTGGACTTGATGGAAACCACGCCAACATCGCGATGCTCCAGACCCCAGATGGTCATGGTCGACTCGAGCTCTTCGAATACATCCATCCCGAAGCGATCGAGTCGAACCCAACTCGTCCCAACGACATTGGCATGCACCGCGTGGCCTTCTCGGTAGACGACATCGATAAGGCCCTCGAGGTAGCTGCAAAGCACGGATGCCATCCGCTACGCGGTGTGGCGACCTACGCCGACGTCTATAAACTCACGTACCTCCGCGGCCCCAGCGGAATCCTCGTGATGCTCGCCGAGGAACTGAAGAAAGACTGAGGTCGAGAGACTGTCCGGTGAAGGATCCGTCACCGCTCGGCTTGGTTCCAATGCTCACGGAGCAGCCGCGCCAGGCGGTCCGGCTCGATCCGGTGCGGGGGATCGAAGTGATGTCGCTCCGCAAACACTTCGAGGCGGAAGTCCGGGAAGACCGTGGCCAGGCGTTCAGCAATTTCGCCGTAGTCGTCAGGATTGCTGAGACCGCCGAGGACGAAGAGAACCGGGGCAGTGAAGCCAGCCAGCCGTGTGCGGTCCAGATCATATGTTTTGAAGTTCTGCAGGAATGCCTTGATTCCGGCGGGCCGCTTTGACATCCATGGCGGCGGGGGACCTGGCGGGGGTGGCGGTGGGACGACGTCGGGCTTGACTCCGAGCCTCATGAAGGAGCTCATGAATTCCGTGGGCGGCAGTACTTCAAGCAGCTCGTACTGCTTCCAGAGTTCGGCGTGGGCAGGGCTCCAATCCCAATTTCCGGCCCAGGCTGCTTCGAGCAGGGTAAGGCTCAGAATGCGGTCCGGGTGCTTGGCGGTCAAGGGCAAGGCAGCAGCGCCGCCGCCCGAATAGCCAACCAGGTGGAAGGTCTCCCAGCCACGGGCATCGGCCTCCCGCAGGACGGCATCGGACTCGGTGTCCAAGCTCCAGCCCGGCGGCTTCCGTTGTCGGCGTAGAGTTCGAGGTCCTTGGCCACGGCCTGCACGCCAGTTCCCAGCACCTCGATGAGCGCGCCGTAGGCGGGCTGTGCGGGGAGTACGCTTCCCGGAAGGAGAATGACCCGAGTTGATCCCATGGCAGGATGGTACGCCTCGTCGTGGGAGTCCAGAAGAGCGTGCCGGTTGGGCTGGCACTCTCAAAAGACGATACGCGACCCTCTCGTGCGGGGGTTTCCGGGGGGATCCCCGCACCGTCCTGCCCTGCGGTGGCCGGCCCGGGGCAGGTCGGTCGACTAGGTCCGCGGCGTGGCGGGAACGTCGGTCCACCCCGAGCTTATAAGCCGTTTCTACGCGTCAGCGCGGGGTATTGACGACTGTCAAGGTCGGGAGTACTTTGCGGCTGTGGGGTTCCGGGGGCCCACCCTAGGAAGGAACTCAGATGGCATGGCAAATTGAAGGCACATACTTCGAAAACTGCAACTGCGATATGGTCTGCCCGTGTTCTACCTCCGGCCGCACCGCGCCCGGTGACAGAGACCGCTGCAACGTCATGCTGGCCTTCCACGTCGAGAGGGGCGATATTAACGGCATTGATGTCGGCGGTCTGAACGTCGCCGTCGTGGCTGATACTCCGGCGCTGATGAGCGAGGGTGGCTGGAAGATGGGCGTGCTGAGGCCACGATGACCAGGGCGGAGATGCCGTAGAGGAAGGCCTGCATCAGGGTCAGGGAGCCGTTCTCGCTCTTGTAGGAACCCAGGGCCTGGAAGGATCCGGTGCGTGAAGCGCTGACGGTGTGTGCTGCGGTGTTGGCGGCGGCTTCGTCAACGGTGGCGCCGTCCTTGTAGGTGATGGCGGCGACGGTTCCGACCTGTCCGGGGTCGCTCAGGTGGGCGAGTTTGGACCAGGTGGGAAGCGCGGTCCAGACGACGCTGGTGTGGGAGTACCACTGGTCCTCGACCACGGCGCTGACGGTCAGTTCGGTGCCTCCGACGCTGGCTTTGTCTCCGGTGTTCAGGGAAAGGGCCTTGGCGACGGTCTTGCCGATCACGACGGTGTCGGCACTGACACGGGACGGTGCGGGAAGCGGGTCTGGCTGATGCCCAGGGCTTCGGCGTTCTGCACGCCCGCCCGGTTCTTCCAGCCCTCAACCTGTGCGGCGGTGACTTCGCTTTCGGTGAAGGAGGCCTTGGGCTCGTTGGTGCCTGGGGCGCCGAAAACGATGCTGTCCACCGCCCTGGACTTAACTCCGCTGGCGTGGACGGTCCCGAGTTTGTCAATGGCCGAGGTCGACTGGTCGCCCAGGCCGGCCGTCAGCCCCGAGAGCATGACGAGCAGCAGGGTGATCAGGGCAACGACGCCGCCCATCAGGGCGAACCTGCCCTTGGCAAAGCGGATATCGCGGATAGCAAGAAACACGTTTTCTCTTCTTTCAGTGGATGACGCCGGGGCCGAAAAGCTCCTATAACCACCCTCCCGCGGTCAACCGCCTGCGCCATCGTGCAGAAGGTTGATACGCGAAGAATGGTTGATCCCCGGGTCAACCAATTGGTTGATCCGTCCCGGACCGGGTCCGCATAAGCTGATCCAATGCCCGCCACAGACTCACTCCCTGCCCCGGACAGCGACGGTCCCTTAGCCTTGATCCACCGATCGGCAGCCGGTCCCGGGCGTAATTCCGGGCTGGCTGCGGTGAGGTGTTTGGGCATGGTGGATCATCCGGCCTCGCTGTCGGGGTGTTCCACTGGTGGTCCTGGTTGCGCCGTGTGGCTGGTTGGTGTGGGTTCAGGCCGGTTGTGGCGGCGGGTAGAGGTGCTCGAAGAGGCCCTGCCATGCTGTTTGCCAGGGCCAGGCTTCGGGGAGATGAAGCCGGATTTTCCGGGCGCTGGTGGCGATGCGGGCCGGGACGTGGATGAGTTTGCGGCGGATCGTGCCGGTCCGGGCCTTGCCGAAGGGGCCTGCGGCGAGGAGCCCGGCGGCGCGGGTGAGGTTATAGGCCATGACCGCGGCAACCAGCCAGGCGGAGTTCGCCGCGAAAACACCTGAGGGCATATGAGCCAGCGCACTGTCCTTCAGATCGGCGTTCACCTGCTCGATCTGAGCGTGTTTGCGGTGGGTTTGGTCCGCGGCGACAGTGTCCAGAACCTTGGCGTCCACGGTGGTGAAGAACGCGTGGTGCCGATGGGTTTCAAACAAGGTGGGTTGTCCGTCGCTGGCTTTCTTGTTCAGTTCCGGGATGCGGCGCACCACCAGCCGGCCGGTGACCTGCTCGGCCTTTTTCCGGGAGGAGAACGCGGTGAACACGGTTTCGGCGACCTCAGCCTTCGAGACCCAGGTGTTGGTGGTCTCGTCGAAGACCGCGTCGGTGTATTCGATCATTTCCCATGCCGTCTCCGGGATCCCGGCGATAGCCCGTTTGACGGCCGGGTCCATGCGCACGGTCACCGAGACCTCGGCCCCGCCGGCCAGCGCGGCGGAAACCGCTGCATGGCCATAGAAGGCCGAATCGAACCGGCAGAGCACCCGCCCGCGACTCTGCCCTCCGGTCTGGAGGCCTTTGAGCGTGGACAGGGCATCGGTGATCAGGCGTTTGGCTCCGCGGGCCGAGTTCGCCGCGCCCTTGCGCAGCCGCTGGGCCGCGATTACCGGGGCGGTGTCTTTGGTGGAGACCGTGGCCAGCAGGGCGTTCAGGCCGCGGACCCCGGAGTACCCGTAGCCGGAACCCTGCTTGGCGTAGCCGTGGACCTCGATGATCGTGTCGTCAACATCGACGAACACGAAGTCCTCCGCCCCGGGGCTCCCGAGCAGCGGGGCCCGGGTCCCCAGGCCGGCCAGGAAACGGGAGGCGACAGCGTCCAGTTGGCGCACGTGCCCGAACGTGAAGGACCGCAGGAACGAGCCCAGGGTCGAGGGCGCGTAGCAGGCGGTGAAGAGCCGCTTCATCCCGCCGTGGCGCAACAGGGTCATGTCATCAATCGAGTCTGCCCCGGCGACCATCCCGGCGACCAGGGAAGCGACTTTCAGCCCGGCGTTCGCGCCCTTATCCGTCGGCACCGTCAGCCAGTCCTGGGCGAGCTCGTGCAGCCCGGCGTCCCGGGCCAGCGTCATGACCGGCAGCAGCCCGGCAGCCGACACGAGATTGGGCTCGTCAAAGGAAACCGACACCGCGGATGGTTTGTGGGAAACTTGCATCTACGAGATGGCCTCTTTTCGGTGAAAAATGAGTTCTAGACAAACTTCATTTTCCTTGAAAAGGCGGCCATTCTCGGTTTAAAACGCCGACGTAGCCCCAATCAACATCGGTGGATCAAGGCTTAGGTCCGGGCGATGCCCTGCTTAGCGGCCTGGACGCTGCGCCCTCCGTTGCGATCCTGCGCGTCCTGAGAGTGACGCTGCACGTCGGCTTCGCCGCCCTGCTCGGTGTCGCTGTCCTGAGACTGCTGGTATCCGGTGGCGGGGACCCACTGCGGTATGCCTTGGCCGGGACCGCGCTTGTTCTGGCCGGGGTTTACCTGACCGGCACCATCTTGGAAAAGCGCTTCGCCGCCGGCAGCACGGGTTTCGATCCGCGCCGCTACGGTTTCCTGTGGCTGGGACTCGTCACCGCCCTGTGGGCCGTCCTGCTGGCCGGAAGTTCCGACTTCGCCTGGCTGGCATTCCCCTCTTCTTCCTGCACCTGCACTTGCTTCGGCGACGGATTGCACTGCTGACCATCGCCTTCATGACGTCAGCGGTGATTGCCGCCCAATGGACAGCGAGTGGACTCCCCGTCCCCCACATCGCGGTCGTCCTGGGTCCGGCGTTTGGTGCGGGGTTCGCTGTCGTGACCGGGCTGGCCTACCGGGCGCTCTACCGTGAGGCGGAGAACCAGCGCCGTGCAGCCGATGAACTCCGCCGCACCCGTGCGGAGCTGGCAGCGTCCCAGCACGATGCCGGCATCCTGGCCGAGCGCGAACGGCTGGCCCGGGAAATCCACGACACACTCGCCCAGGGATTCTCCAGCATCGTGCTGGTGGCCCGTGCGGCCGAAAAATCGCTGGCGGACGGAGACACCGCCACCGCTGCCGCACGCTTCGCGCTGGTGCAGCAGACCGCCTCGGAGAACCTGGCCGAGGCCCGGAATTTCGTCCGCGGACTCTCTTCCCCGCATCTGCAGGGAACCTCGCTGATCGAGAGCCTGCGCCGGCTCTGCGAGAGCACCGAAACCAGCGCCGCTGCCCGTGGGTCGGGGCTGCGCTGCCGGTTTGAACTCGACAGCGACCCCGCCGAGCTGCCGCAGCCGTACCGGGTGACCCTGCTCCGGGCAGCCCAGGCCAGCCTCGCCAACGTCAGAGACCACGCCAAAGCCAGCAACGCCGTCGTTACGGTCGCCTTTCTGGGCAGTGAAGTCACCATGGACATTTATGATGACGGTGTCGGCTTCGACCCCGCCGGGTTGACCGCGCGGATGGATGCCCGGACGGACGGGAGCGGTTTCGGGATCCGGTCACTGCAGGAACGGGTGACGGCGCTCAAAGGCTCTCTCGAACTCGAATCGGCCCCCGGGGAGGGTACGGTGGTGGCCATCCGTCTGCCCCTGGACGACGCGCCTGAGAGGGAAGAACAATGAACGACATCTGTATCCTGCTGGTCGATGACCATCCCGTGGTCAGGGCCGGGCTGCGGGCCATGCTCACCGAATTCGAAGGCATCTCAGTAGCAGCCGAAGCCGCCGACGGCGACGCAGCACTCAAGGAACTCAAACGGCTACACATCCTGGGCGACCCGGTCGATGTCGTGCTCATGGACCTGCAAATGGGCGCCGGCATGGACGGAGTCACCGCCACCTCCCGGATCAGGCTGCTGGAGGATCCTCCACCGGTCCTGATCCTGACCACCTACGACACGGACGCGGACATCCTGGCCGCCGTGGAGGCAGGCGCCAGCGGCTACATGCTTAAGGACGCACCGCCCGAACAGATCCGGCAGGCCGTGCTGGCAGCCGCCGCGGGCCAGACTGCCCTGGCTCCCAAAATAGCGGCCCTGCTCATGAACCGGATCAGCAATCCCGCCGCCGCGCTCACCCCGCGGGAAGTCCAGTTGCTCGAATTGCTGGCGACCGGGCTGTCCAACCGCGCCATCGCAAAACAGATCTTCATCTCCGAGGCAACCGTGAAAACCCACCTGGTGCACATCTACGGCAAACTCGGCGTGGACAACCGCACCGCAGCCATCGCAGCCGCAACCCAGCGCCGCATCATCCGGGCTCCGGGCCAGCAGGCATGAGGCCAGTCCGGGCAGTGTTCGCACCCAAGACCCTGGCGAGGGTTATGGCCGCCGACAAAGGCCTCGCCCGCGCAACCGCCGTCGTGACATCATCCGAATCACTGGCGGAAACATCCGCCTAATCGACAGGCTCCTGACCCAGACCAAACGCGTCCGAACTCTCAACCCTGCGAGGATCTTTGCCTCACAACCGGGCCCATGGGCACCGCAATGCTCACGATCATGGCGGCATTCGCGCAGCTGGAGCGCGACACGATGATCGAACGCACCAGAGCAGGTCTCGCCGTGGCCGCGGCCAACAACCGCCACGGCGGAAGGCCCCGCAAAGTGGACGCCGCTGCCGCTGCCAGGGCCAACGAACTCAAGGCAAAGGAGTCAGCGCCTCCGATGTCGGCAAGATGCTCGGAGTCTCCCGCGCCATGGTCTACCGATACCTCATATAGGCGACGCGCAGACATCTGGCAATCCGGCAACGACATGGCCAAATACTGGAGCGAAGGTGAGGAGTGCCGCTCCGGCGGGGCAGGCTCAGAGCGAAATCCCCGCAGCAGATCGTCGATGTCTTCCGGGGTGAGCATCGTGTCTCCTTGGTTCTTCTGTATGTGCAGGTTGGGGTGGCTTGTGGAAAAGTGAAATATCCGACGCTAAGGTCGTGTTCTTCGGCGTGACTTGTTCTTAGTAGATGACAGTGCCGGTGGTCTCCACGGTGGTACCGGAAATGGCGTTGCGGCCACTGACCTCGAGCTGGATTCCTGTCCGCCGCAGCGGTGTCTCCAAGGCCGTGGCGAGGTCCGGAATGACCCGGGTGTTGATGCTGTGGAGGACGTCCTGGATGTCGGCGCGGTTGTTGACCGTGACTTTCATCGTCAGATCCGGGTCCACGGCTGTGCCGCGCAGCAGTGCCGAGGAACCCACAACCCCGGGCAGGGCATTGATCTGGTTTTCCACGGCGGAGGCCAGCACCGAGGCTTCACATAGCGTGGTTCCGGAGGCGGGGTCCTGATGCAGCCGGTACCTGTCGGCGGGATTCCTTCGTGGAATCTGTGCCAGGATCCACGACAACCCCAGGGCGCCCAGGACAACCCCGGCCACCAGGACAATGGCTGTAGCAGAGGCAGGGCCGAAGACCGTGTGCAGGTCCCCTGTCACGACGGGACTCTCTGCAGCCACCGTTGCGGGGCTCATGGCGTGCAGCGTTCCGCTGGCCATCAGGAGTATCAGGACGCCGCCGGCCAGGGCGAGAATGCCAAGGATGACCAGCCAGGAGCGGTTCAGCGCTCCGGCGTGTTGTCGCATGGGGTGCCTTCTTTCCGGAATGCGGCCGCGTTCATTCCTTGGACCGGACGGACGCGGTGATTTTTGGGACCGGGTTGAGCCCGGCACCGGCCAGGCGTTCCCTGACCTCGGCAATGACACGGCCGCGCAGCTCCCCTGTTTCATGCAGGGCCGTGGTCACGTTCAGATGGACCGCGCGGGCCGTGGCCGTGGCCGATGCTGAACCGACGCCGTCGATGTATTCACAGTGCGCGGCCGCGTACCGCGCAACGGCCCGCCGCGTCATGACAATTTCCTGCGTGCCTGCCACCGGGACTTGCCCCTCGTCCGCGGGTGCCTGCAGCCGCAAGGCGTTAAAGCGGCCAGGAACCAGTGCTGCCGCGAGCAGGACCAGTCCTACGACCGCCGCCGCAGCCCCGACGGCCCAGACTCCCGGATCGTTCCAGGTCAAACCGGTCAGCCAGTCCCGGGGTCCTGCCAGAAACACCGGCCACGAACCCGTGGCCAGCCGCGCCACTGCCGCCCATACCAGTGCCACGCCGGCGGCCAGAAGCAGCGTTCCCAGGATCAGGGCAGGAACAGCCCGGCTGGGACGGTGCCGCAGGGGTGTGGCTTTCCCATCGTGCCGGCTCATAACAGCCTCCGGCGGCCGGTGGATTCATCGGCAGGTTTCAGCCAGGACACTGTGATGTCGATCTGGCGCACCTCCACCCCGGTCAGGGCGGTGACGCGTTCGTTGATCCGGCGGCGCAGTTGTTCGGTGACCTGGCGCAGCGGTACCGGGTAGAGCAGCCCTATTTCCACGCTTAGCACGGCGATATTGCCTGCCAGCTCCACCGTGGCTTTGGGCCGGGCGGAAAAGTCCGAATGTGCTCCGATGCCCAGAAACCCTCCCGAGGACCCGCCGGCCAAGGACTCTTCGCTGGCGACCTGACTGGCGATCTTCTCCAGCACCTTCCGGTCAAGGACGGTGCGCCCCCGCGAATCCAGGTCCCGGGAGCCGGCATGTGCTGCGGTGGCATTCATCGGCTGGATGCTTTGCCGAACAATGCCTGCAGATCCAGTTTTCCTTCCGCAATACGGCCCACTACCAGCCCAATCAGGCCAAAGAGGAGCACTGTCACCAGGGCTGTAAAACCTCCGAAGGCCAAAACGATTCCTAGTACCAGACCGACTGCCAGACACCATCGTGTAGTGGACATGCGGCACTCCTTCCAAAATCGGTTACCGCCCGCAAACGGGACGGAGCGGGTGAGCTGGTTACTCCAGAGGCTTCTTGGCGTCCTCTTCGGGCCCCTCATCATCGGGCAGATGAACATCGGTGACGTGGACATTCACTTCCAGCACCTCCAGACCGGTCGCGCGCTCCACCGACTGGATGACATTGCGCCGGATATCCTGGCTCACCTCGACAATGGACGTTCCGTACTCGACGACGATGCTCAAGTCGATGGCGGTCTGGCGTTCACCCTTCTCCACGCTCACCCCACCGCTGACATTCGTCTGGGAACCGGGAATGCGCTCGGCCATCGCGCCGAACGCGCGCCGGACAGCGCTGCCCATCGCATACACACCGGGAACCTCACGCGTAGCCATGCCGGCCAGCTTCTGGACCACGGTTTCCTCAATGGTGGTATCCCCCCGGGCCGTGTGCAGCAGGTCGGTCGTGCGGCGCGTCTCAACGGGGGCGTTCCGTTTCTGCCCCTCCTCGGTAGCCACCATGCCACCGGACTGTGCTGGGATCTGCGGGGCTTCTGTCACGGGAACCATCTCCTCAATCAACCGTGCGATGTTGCCTACATGGTTAAAGACGCACGTCACCGCCAAACGTCACGCGAAAAGGGAAATTGTTTTGTCCCCTGCTTCCCGCACCGGGCATTCCCATTACCAGCCCCGTCTGAAATATTGGTCATAAGACCGGAACCCGGGTGGCGCGGTTCGGGGGCAAAAGGGGACGGCGGTGACGATGGATGAACGTGAACCCGTTGTCCTGACACGGCCCGATGATCTGGACGAGGCAACCGTCGTCGCCCGGGCCCAGGACGGCAACCTGGACGCCTTCGAATACCTCGTCGAGGCGTATCAGGGCAGGCTTTTCCGTCTCGCTTTCCGGATGCTGCATGACCGGGGCGACGCCGAAGACGTCGTGCAGGACACCTTGGTGGCCTGCTGGAGAAAGCTGCCGCTGCTGATCAACGGGCAGGCTTTCAGCGGGTGGCTTTACCAGATGGCCACCAACCGCTGCCTGGACAGTCTGCGTCGACGGTCCAGTCAGGCGGAGGTCGTCCAGGAACCGGCAACTCTGCAAACAACCGCGGATTCCTTCGCCGGACCGGGAGCCGGAGGCGATCCCGCCCGCGAGGCGGAAATCTCCTGCGAGATCGACGGCCTGGCCGCAGCGCTGCTGACCCTCCCGCCCGGGCAGCGCGCCTGCTGGCTCCTGCGGGAAATCCACGAACGCAGCTACGCTGAAATAGCCGCAACGCTGAAGGTCAGTGAACAGACGGTCAGAGGCCGCCTCGCCAGAGCACGCGCACAACTCGCGGGAAAGATGAGTCAATGGCAATAGACGAACCCCCCCGCCTGGGCTGTGGCCGCGGCATCGACGAGGTCTGGGCATCCATTAACCAGCCCCCCACCGCCCATGAAAGCGGCTGCGTCCAGTGCCGGACGGCACGGGCCAGCCTGGCAAGGCTCGCGGAGGCCACCCGCACGCTTCGGGACGACGATGCAGAAGACCCCTCCCTGCAGCCGCATCACGCCGTCAAGGACGCCATCATGAACCTGGCCCGCGCCGAAGTCCGAAGGGGCAACCGGCTCCCCGTCTACCGGGCTGAGCAGGGGGGCATCACGATCAGCGAACAAGCCATCACTTCAGTCATCTGGTTCGGCGCCGATGCCCTTCCGGGAGTACGGGCCCGCCGCTGCCGCGTCCATCCTGACCCGGATACCGCGGACGCCCCCCGCCCGGCCGGGACCTCCGACATCTCGGTGGACCTTCGAATCGCCGTGGCCTCCGACACCGACATCCCCGGAACCGCCGAGCTGCTGCGTCAGCGGATCATCAGCATGATCACAGCACACGTCGGACTCAACGCCGGAGCCATCAACATCACCGTGGAGGATTTCTACGATGTCTGAGCATCCCCTCGAAGCCCGGCTGATCAGCAGCCACCTTATTGCCGACCTTGCTGCCCGCACCGCCCTCGATACACCAGGTGTCCTCCGTCTCGAACCGACCCTGAAAAACCTCCTCACCCGCCTGGGAAAAGGAACAATCCAAAATCTCCGCAGGACAGACACCCGCACCACTCCCGCCCGGCACGACGGCGTCTTCGTCACCGTCCACGACGGCATCGCCGACGTCCAGCTCGACATCGCCACCGATATCGCCTTCGCAGCCCTGAACGTCGCCCAGGCCGTGCGGGAGCAGATCACCCGGACCATCAGCCACACCGGCCTCACCCCCGGGCGCATCGACATCTCGGTCCTGGCCATAGAGCACCCACCCACCGCCGCAGCGGCCCGTCCTCCCAGGCCCCTCTGATCCAGGACACCGGCATGACGGCCACCCCACCATCATCGTTACGGATCAGCCTGACGATTCCGAACCACCGCACCCGGACTCCCGAGCGCTACCCCCTCGGCATGGGACCGGCATGAACTCTGAACCCAACAACCACGAAAATCCGACCGAAGGAAACACGAACGGAACCGGCCGCCACCAAGGCAGGACATTCTGGGCAGCAGCCATCCTCCTCCCGCCGGCGCTGCTGGCGTGCGGCGTCTGGCTGCTGCTGATTGCCAGCTACCTTCCCGCCGCCGTGTTCTTCTTTGCCGCCATGGCCTCTCTGGCCTACTTCGCAGCCAGACGCCGGCGCGGCCGCAGCCCAAAATAGACGCCGGAACGGCCTTCCGGCCGGCAGGCCAACTTTCCCTGTTGGAGCAGGTCTCAGCTTTAAGCATCGGGTGCCGTCTGCCTGTTTACCTCCGGGGTATGTGGAATGCTTCAGCCATGCCGTTCTACGTCGAATACACCGTTAATCAGAATGCCGACATCCGTTCGGCGCTGGACGCCGCTGACCGGGAGGAAGCTCTGAGCAGGGCCACCGATGCGGTGAGGGAGGCCGGGTGCCGGGCCGCCCTGCTGCGCTTCGAGGCCACAGCGAGTACCTCCTTCGGCCAGGGTGTCTTGGTTGCCCGATATTCGGAAACCGTTGGCTGGGAAACGCTTTAGGACAGCCCTCGGGAGCCCTGCGGATGCTGCGAAGCCGGTCAGCCATACACCCTGGCTATCTTTCAAGAGTGCTGCGGGCCCGTCGAATCCGCAGGATGGGAACCGCCCGGCCGGGACCTATCCGCTGCCTGTTCGATCCCCACGTCCCGCGCCAAAATTTACCGGAAGGATGCTGATCCAGTGCTCCCGATGAACCAACGTCCCCGCGCCGTAATCCGCGACGAATCAGGTTCCATCGTTCCTCCGGAACGCTGGAACGACGAGCAGCGCCGCGAGGCGCGCGCATCCATCATCGATCAGTTCCGCCGCGGCATCCAGCGGCACACCCTGGAAGAGATCCGCGACGAAATGGCGGCCCGCTGGAAGTACGTTGAATCCTGGGAGGAAGAACAGGCCGTGAGGGAATGGATCCTCAGACAGTTAGACGGCCTGATCGAGCTCGACAAGACCGGCCAGGTCAACCACCAACCCACCGAGACGGGTACACCGTAATTCCTGGATCCCATCGCCGCGAAAGAACCGGACGCAGGACAGAGACTTCCTGAGCCGAGGAAAAACAGGGAGGCCGGAACCGGCACCTGTCACAGCCCCGGGGTGGATGCGAGTGCCGCGCGTGGACGGGGACATCCTGCGGGCACCGGAACAAACCCGGCAGCCAGGTCGGAGTCTGTTCCTGGCATTTTCCGGGATTGATGTCAGACGGCGTCCCCGGGCTGGGCTGCTTCGGGCTCTCCGCTTCCGGGAAGGCCCCGCCAGATAAGTACTCCGGCGGCGTCAGTGTGAGGACAACTGCGTGAACCACCTCGGGCATATTGGCGTCGTCAAGCCGGGACAACGCCCAGCGCACGACGGCGTCCACCTGGGGCGAGGGGTCCGGGTCGGCGTGCTTGATCCAGCCCGCCCCAGGCGTAGTAGCCCGAGCGGGACACGCCGAGGAGTCTGATCATTCTCGTGATGGTGAAGTGGCTCATTCCGCGTGCATCAACTCGAACGCTTGCCGTTCGTATCCGACGCTTCCTGGGCGAAGAAGAGCGACGCTTTTTTCTGGAACGCCCGGTCCAGCTTCAGGTCCGCGTTCTCCTTCCGGAGCCGGACCAGCTCGGCCCGCTCCGTTTCTGACAGGGCGCCATCGCCAGCCTCGTGCCGAGCCTTGTAAGCGTTCACCCAGTTGCCGAGCGTCTGCTCGACGATGCCAAGCTCGCGGGCCACGGTCGCGACCGGCCTACCGGTGTTGATCACCAGCTTCACGGCCTCGTCCTTGAACTCAGGCGTGTACGCCTTACGTTGACTTCTCATACTGAACATCCTCCATTAGAAGGGATCCACCCAACGGGGTCACGGCGATTGGATCAGCAGTTTGGGTATTTCGCGACTGAGTCCATCACGCGCATTTTCATTGGCCATTGGGTTGGTGCGATCTGTTGTGATGCAGACCGCACCAACTGCAATTCGTCAGTGACTCAGTGCGCCGTAGAACTCACGGATGTCACCGGTGAGTAGTTCGGGGACTTCGAGGGCGGGGAAGTGACCACCCGAGAAGAACTCCGACCAGTGGGTGATGTTGTGTGTCTTCTCCGCGAAACGACGGATAGCGAAGTCGGCCTTGGCGAACACCGCGACCCCGGTCGGTACGGTGCCTTTGGGCTTGGGCGCCCACATGGAGGGGTCGTTGAACCGCTCGTAGTAGAAGTTGGCCACGCTGCGGGCAGTGTCGGTGAGCCAGTAGATTGTTGCCGTCGTCAGAATCTGGTCTGGGGTGAGGGCTTGCTCGGCCCACTCGTGGTATTTCTCGACTATCCAGGCGAGCTGACCCGTGGGCGAGTCAGCGAGTAGTTGGGCGATCGTGTTCGGGCGAGTCCCGGCGACTTGCATGTAGGCCGAACCGTTCTCTTGGAACTCCTTCATTGCACCGAGCCGTGCTTTCTCCCCATCAGTCAATGCCGCCATGTCGGCCGGATCGCCGGTGGGGAATGTCACCAATGCATTGGTGTGTACGCCGATCACGTGCTCGGCGTCCTCACGACCCAGCCGGGAGGCTATGAAAGCGCCGTGGTCTCCGCCCTGGACCCCATAGCGGTCGTACCCAAGGCGGGCCATCAGCTGGGCGAATGCACCGGCGATAACGCCATCGTTCCACCCCCTGGTGGTGATTGGGCCGGAAAAGCCATGACCGGGCAACGATGGGATGACCAGGTGGAATGCCGGGATGTCGGCGTCGTCTGGGTTGGTGAGTGGCTCGATCAGCTCCAGGAAGTCGGCTACGGTGCCGGGCCAGCCGTGAATCAGTAGCAGCGCGGTGGCGTCCGGGCGCTGCGAGCGGATGTGCAGGAAGTGGATGTTCTGGTCGTCGATCGTCGTGGTGAACTGTGGGTACTGGTTGAGGCGCGCCGCAACTGCGGACCAGTCGAACTTCTCGGCCCAGTATGTTGTCAGGTCACGCAGGTACCCGGTAGGCACACCTCGCTCCCAGCCTGTGTCGGGTAGCTCGTCGATCCAGCGGGTGCGAGTGAGCCTGCGGTGCAGCTCATCCAGCTCTGCCTGAGAGAACTTGATGGCGTATGGGTGGATTTCGTTGTTGGTCATACCAGTAATGGTTCCGGTAAAGACCCCCTTCGCGCATCATGCATCTTCGTTATCTTCTACCGTTAGCTAGTGACTACCTCTACCGTCAGTGATGTCCTCATTGGGCGAGCCGTTGAAGTCTCGGCGCTCAACGACGCTATCCGCGATCCCCAGGTGCGCACAATATTGCTCGCCGGTGAGGCCGGGATTGGCAAGTCTCGCCTGGTGACTGAGCTTTCACGGCGGTTAGGTGATGAAGCCTGGATCCTGGTCGGCCGATGTTCCGAATTCGGAGCCGAAGGCGTTGCGTATGCGCCATTCCTGGGCGTGATGCGGGCCTTGGTGCGGGCAGTCGGGTCCGATCGGCTCGCCGCGATGCTGCCGCCTCAGCCCGCGCTGGCCCAGTGGCTTCCCAACTAGCCGGCAAAACCGGCTACGCCGCACCCTCCACCGACCGGATCGCCCTATTCGGTGAGATCCTCACTGTTCTGGAGCAGGTGGCGCTGAAGCAGCGGTTGCTGCTGGTGTTCGAGGATCTGCACTGGGCAGACGAACACACCCGTGACCTGTTGACATTCCTGGTGGCCAACCTCGCTGAGGGCGAGGTCAACATCCTTGGCACCTATCGGCCCGCCGAAGCTGGGCCGTTGCGATCTCTAGTCGCGGAGCTGCACCGCCACCCGGGGACTCGATTGGTCAGTCCTGCGCCGTTGAACCGGCACGAAGTGGGCCGGCTGCTGGCTGCTTTGCTGGGTAGCGAACCCAACAAAGCCGTGATCAGTCGAGTGTTCGATCGCAGTGGCGGGAATCCGTTGTTCGTCGAGGCGCTCAGCCGGTCGCCCGAGGATACTCCGGCTGGCCTGACCGAACTACTTCTGGGCTTCCGGGTGGGGCTGCCAGCAGATGCGCAAACGATTCTCACCCTCGCTTCAGCATGCGGTTCCGGGGTTCGGCATGAGTTGCTCAGTGACGCGGCACTGCTGTCATTCGAAGATTTGGTCACCGCGCTTCGAATGTTGATCGACCTGCAGCTGCTGCGGGCTGAGGCGACCGGGTACGAGTTCCGGCACGTCCTGATCCGGCAAGCGATCTACGACGATCTGCTGCCAGCGCAGCGCGTTGATGTGCACCAGCGGCTAGCACGCGCGCTGTCCGACAAGGACTATCCTGCGGAAATGGCCCATCACGCGGCGGCTGCAGGCGACTATCAGTTGGCCGCCACCGCTTCCTGGCGGGCGGCGGTGATCGCCGGGGACATTGGCGCCCACGCGGAGCGATTGCGCCAGCTAGAGCGAGTGATGGACTTGTGGGACCGGGTGCCCCGGCTCGCCGAGCTGCTCGACACCACACCAGCGTCGGTCCTCGAGCAGATCGTCGATGCGGCGTCGCATAGCGGTGCGATTGGTCACGGTATCGAGGCGGCCACTGCGGCCATTGCTCTCGTAGATCCGCAAGCCGAGCCGTTGCGCGCGGCCGCACTGTATCAACGGCGGGCGGGGTTGAAGGGCCGTACCGGGCAGGGGCCGGGTGCCGATCTGGAGGCGGCTTTGGCTCTCACCTCCGCCAAACAGTCCACCATTGAACGCGGCGAGGCCCTAGCCCAGCGAGCAATAACCCGGGTGTTTGGCGGGGAGAGTGTCGCTGCCGAAGCAGATGCCC
Organism: Arthrobacter sp. UYCu723; assembly: GCF_054059215.1. NCBI lineage: Bacteria > Bacillati > Actinomycetota > Actinomycetes > Micrococcales > Micrococcaceae > Arthrobacter > Arthrobacter sp. UYCu723. The sequence goes on along the minus strand of NZ_JBSSBW010000001.1, from coordinate 1,234,847 downwards.
GCGCGGCTGTGGACATCGCCGAACAGCTGGGCGCAACAGATTTGGCTGCTCGCGCATATTCGTACCTCGCGCTAGCCACCGGGGATCATCCCGATTTGGCGGGCACCTATTTCGCCAAAGCGCATGCCTTCGCTGGCGACCAGAGTCCGGAGGTCGCCACTTGGGAATCGGCAATGCTGCTCAACGCGGGGCAGCTACATGAGGCCATCTCTGTGATTCAGCGAGCATTGCGGGGCGCCCACGCTACATACCGGTTCGGTGAACTGGCCCCAATCATGCTGGTCAGATGGGCACGCGCCTTAGTTGCCCTGGGTGAATGGTCGCAAGCCCTTTCCCTGGTGGACGACGCTCAGTTTCTGCAGTTGACACCGCTGAGCCGAGCTGCGCTGCTGCAGTGCTACGCGGAGATCGCCTTGTCGCAAGGCGACGCGACGACCGCACGTGGCCACCTGTCGGATGCCGAAGGGCTGCTAGGCGAGGGACGGTGGGCCGAGCCATACCGCATCAAGCAGCAGGCCCTGGAGTGCCAGTTGGCGCTCGACCTCGGCGACCACCCAGCGGCGGCCCGTGCTCTGGCCCAGAGTGAACCAGATGTATGGGTGCGCCACCCCCATGAGACATGGCCGTTGGTGTTGCTGGCAGTTCAGGTGACTGGCGCACCGACAGAGCTGTTGACCCTGGCCGAAAAGCTGCCAGCCGTCACCTCGCCGACTGCCGCCTATCACGCCACCTACCGCGCCACAACCGAAGGAACAGCTAGTCGATGGGAGGATGCCGCTTCGTCCTGGCGAGCATTGAAGCGGCCTTACGATCAGGCACACAGCCTTGTCGCCGTCGCGCAGGTACACGCATTGGCGGGCGATCGGGTGGCCGCCGAGACCGCCCTGCGTACCGCCGCCGCTCTCGCCACGAAACTCGGCGCTGTCCCATTGGCGTCCACGGTGCACAAGGTGGCCCGTCGCGCCCGAATCACTCTTGATCCACAGGCGTCCGCACCGGCGCCTGCGACGTCGACTCTCGGGCTGACCGTCCGCGAGCTCGACGTGTTGGGACTGGTCGCGAAGGGATATAGTAACCGGCGCATCGCCACCGAATTGTTCATCAGCGCCAACACCGTCGGGGTGCACGTGTCGCGAATCCTGGGGAAACTCGGAGTGGCCACACGCACCGAGGCTGCGGCGGTCGCCTACGAGCGGCAGCTATTCGACTAGGTTGGATGAGTGTTCCCGACGTCGCCAACAACGACTCAACCCCTTAATCCACCGATCAGGATTGACCTGAGCGCGAGGGTTAAACCGAGAATGCCCTCGGATCTGGGAAAATTGAGCTTGTCTAGAGTTCATTTCCTAAGGAAATGTTCCGGCGGTCCGCCGCCCTGGCAGCAAACGCTTCTGGTCACCAGCGACGGACCGCCGTTCAGCGCGACCCAGCATGACGCCCCTTTGTAACCGCGCATCCGGGAAGAACGCACGTTCCCGCCGCGGCAGCATCACCACCAGTTCAGCCAGGCTGAACCCCCAGCAGCAGGGCGCCCAGGCCCAAACTGTCATTCCGGAACTCCTCGGCGCGCCGGCAGCCAGGCCGGAGTCCGTTCCTGGCATTTTCCGGGATTGATGTCAGACGGCGTCCGTGGGGAGGTCCCCGGGCTGGGCTGCTTCGGGCTCTCGCTTCCGGTCCCGCCAGATAAGTACTCCGGCGGCCGCGGCCGCGGCGAGAAGACCTGCGGCCAGCCATGCGTGGCCGTGACCGTGGTACGTGCGCCTGAGTTTCCGCTCCGCGCGGTGTACTGCCTGTTCGGCAGCCTCCCGTGCCTGTTTCGCGGCCTTCCTGTTCCCCGTCAGTGTGAGGACAACTGCGTGAACCACCTCGGGCATATTGGCGTCCTCAATCCGGGACAACGCCCAGCGCACGGCGGCGTCCACCTGGGGCGAGGGGTCCGGGGCGTGCTTGATCCAGCCCGCCGCGCGGTGCTGAACGTCGTGCGCAGTCTTGTACCATCCGATCATGGTCTTCTCCTTTACGAAGCGATGGCTGCCAGCACCAGAGTACGCCCGGGGCTGCCGGCTGACTCCCGGTCTGCTGTTGCTGCTGCCGTGCGTGCCATGACGCCCGCCCCACGGGGCCAAAACCAATTTGACACGATCCGGCAACCGTCACCGGTCTTCACCCTGCGCGCTGGCTGACATGCTCACCGTCGGGCCCAGGTTCTGAGGGGGAGGCGGGCACAGCACGCTGTTCATACCGGGCTGTGGCGCTGCGGCTTCGGCTTGCCCTGGGGGCCGGCCGCCCGGTGGAAGGAGCCCGCGGGCAATCAGTGCCAGTAACCGGGGAGCCCCGGCCAGGAACAGCAGGGCGGTGAACAGCACGAGCTCGGCGAGGAACATGGTGAATCCCAGGACGAGGGTTCCCAGAAAGACGAGGTGCAGGGAGGGTCCTCCACACCCCCCCTTCTCCCTGGACCATGTCATCTAGCCGCGCCTGCGGCTCCTCATTCTCTCCCACAAACGGCCCGTGGGAGGGCTGGGCGCTGCCGCATGCCCGCGCATCAGGCGGGCGGCGTCAAGGATCCTGCGGGCGAAAATGAGGCACTGGTCATCGCTGAGTATCGCTGCGCTGGCAGTTGCCCATCCGCGCTCCCCGTCGTGGACCGTCGTCATGGCCTCGCGCAGATCCAGCTGGAGGGCATAGACCGTCGGAGGCAGCCTGTGGCTGATGTTCGCGTCGTCGGCGATGAGGCTGTACCGGTAGGCGTCGGCCAGGCGCTGCTGGATGCGCTCGGTCCCGGTGGCCAGGGTTTCCACGGCATGCTCAAGCAGGGTGAGTATATGTTCCGCTTCCGCCCGGTCTGCGCCCATGCGGTAACTGTAGCTCTGCCAAGGACCCGTGCCGGGAACCGGCGCCAGTCCCGTCCCTCAGGTGTTTGCCGCCTGGAAAGCCTCCACGATCGTGTCCGGGATCTGCCCGCGGGAGGCCATCTGATACCCGCTGTCGATGGCCCACCGGCGGATCCTGCCGGCGTCTGAGCTCCTGGCCGCGGAGCCGCGGGGCCGCCTTGCCGCGGTTCCGGCGGTCCCTTTGGTCTTCCGTCCGGCGGAGATGTATAGGGCCAGAAGGGACCGGAGCGCGGCGGCGTTGGAGGCGGAAAGGTCGATTTCGTGACCGGCTCCGTCGAGAGTGAATGTCACTGTCTCATCGGCGGCGCCGCCGTCAAGGTCGTCGATCAGGATGACGGTTGCCTTCGTGGCCATGCAATCAGGTCCTTACTGTTGTTCTCCCATTAATTAGGTTCCATTGAACCCTGCCACGGTGATCACCAACCACCCCGGCTTTAGGTACCTGGTCCGGGCTGTGTCGCGTCAAAGAACCGGTGCTCCGGCGGGGGTGTTCAGGTTCCTTCTGCCTTGGCCCGGAGGAAGTCCAGGTCCTCCCGGGAAAGCGTTGCCTGCCCGTGCTGGTCACTGTCGGCGCTTACGCCGGTTTCCTGGCAGATCGTTTCCGTCGTGGTGCGCGGCAGGATCAGGCATCCGGGGTTGTCTGTGAGCCATTGCCGTGTGGCGGGGCTGAGCCGGTCCCAGTGATCCCGAATGTTCATCGCCATTGATGCTGCCTTCCTGAGGGGACCCGGAGCCAATCCTTGGCCCCGGTACTTGGTTGTGAGCACAGGGTACGCCCGGCGGATCGGCTGGTGGGGTGTCGCAGCCGGCGTTTTTTTGGGAGGCGGTCAGTAGGAGTGTCGGTTGCGTGCCTGGCCGATGGCTCCTTGCAGGAACAGAACACGGTTGAGGACGTCCGCACTCCTGACCTGCACGCTCGTGGCCTTGCCGGCCATGTACGATCTTCGGATCGGCACGGTTGTCAGGGGCGTCCGGCGTTGTAGTGGGCCGCTATCTGGGCGGGGGTGAGCGCGGTGGAGTAGACGGCGGCGAACCTCATGGTCCCGGTGAAGGCATAGCTGGAGGGTTCGTTGGGGCCCCAACCGGCGAGGTTGTTGTAGCCGATGCGCCAGAACCCGCTGAACGTCTCACCGGTCGTAGTGGCAGGGTCCTGCGCGACGAGCTGACCGTCGACATAGAGCCTCATCCCCGCCGGGGACAGGGTTGCGGCGATGTGGTGGGGTGCCCCGTCGTTGTAGCTGGCGGCGGTGGTGATGACTTTCACGGTGCCGGGGTAGACCCCGAAGACGAGCTGGCCGGCGTTGTTCATGAAGATGTGCCGGTCATAGGTCGTGGAGGTTCCGGTGGCGGTGTTGCCCCAGCCGATCAGCCGACCGCCCGGAGTGCTTGTCCTGAACCAGACCTCCAGGGTGAAGGTGTTCGTGGAGGCCCGGGCGATGAGGGAACCACCGGCTGAAACATACGTTGAAGTGCCGGTCAGGGCGTAGGATCCGCCGGAGTCCCGCGGCGTGCAGGGCCGGTTCGCTGAGGTGGTGTCGGAGGTCATGGTGCCGCGGTAGGTGCCGGGGTTGTTTTTGCCGGAGAAGTCCGCCGCCATGGCCGACCCGGAGGTTTCGTTGAGCCGGTACGCAAATATTGCCGAGGATTTGTCCGCTGCCATGGCGCCCTCGCAAGTGAAGTAGGGGGCGGTGCCGGAGGTGTTGGTGCTGTTCGTGACCCGGGCCAGATACCCGCCGGAGGTGGCAGGGGTGGCCAGCGCGGCCAGAGCGATCACCAGGGCCAGGGCGAGGGCAGCGGCAGGAAGGGGACGGCGGTGCCGGGGTCCGCCCGGTTCCGTGCTCATCCGGGCACCCGGTCCGGTGATTCCCGCAGGTCGCCGGCCCGCAGGCCCCGGATAAGGACCCAGAAGACGGGCAGCAGGCAGAGCAGGGCGGTGATGATCCATCCCCACCAGGGCAGGTCGGCGGACGAGGACAGATAGTAGTAGCCTCGCCGTCGTTGGCGGTGAGTTCGGTGACCTGGCCGCTGGCCAGCTCGGCCGTGGTGCCGTGCTCGGCCCGGACCGTGATCGGCAGCAGGCCGGTGGAGGCGACGCTTGCCCGGGTCCCCGTTTCGTCCGTGATGACTTCCAGCAGGGCGATTCCGATGAAGGGACGGAGCAGGATGACTGTGAGGGAAACGACGGCGCAGGCGCCGAAGAGCCGGGCGGGTCCCTGCCACGGCCCGGTGATCCAGTATCTGGTCACCACCCACAGGATCAGGCCTCCGGCCAGCAGCAGGGGCACGGCCTTGACCAGCCATCCCCAGCCCGGCAGGAGCGTGGCCACGCCGAGAATGTTCTGCGGTGTCAGGACCCAGGGGTCATTGGTTCCGTTGATGTCCCCGCGGGTGGTGATTCCCCCGGCCCCGTCGATTCCGGCGATACGGTGGGTGTAGACCGTTCCGGGCCGCCCGGGCGGGGTGAAGGTGATGACGTCCCCGGTGTGCAGCGCGGAGGCGGCGACGGGTGCAGACAGGACCAGGGAACCGACGGGTGCGCTCTGGCCCATCGAGGGGGTGGAGACAACGAACCAGCGCCACCCCGCCAGAAAGAACAGGACGGCTACGACGACGAGGCCCGCGGCCAGCAGGGCACAGACGGCCAGGGCCATGCTGCGGGACCGCAGCCCTGCGGGAGCCGCCATGGGTTTCCTTTCCGCGCGATGACGAGGGTGCGGTGCCCGTGCCGGCATCAGGTCTTCCGGCACGGGCACCGCAGGGTATTATTCTTAGCTGGCGAAGGCCCAGGTGAGCGGCAGTGATGCGGCCAGGCCCTGGTAGGTGTTGTCCGCCGTCGCGTCGAGGGTGACCTTGATGTTGACCGGGACGCTCACACCGGCGGCCGGGGCCGGGGTGATGCTGATCGCGGGGGCCCCGGCGAGGGTCGCGGCGGTGCCGTTGAAGATGGAGGTGCCGCCGGCGGTGATGACGACCTTAAGCTTCGCGCAGAGGTCCGTCGCGGTGCCGTTGACGGCACCGTTGTTGGACTGCGTACAGGCCGCGCCGGGAGTCAGGGCAAACGTGCCGGCGTTGGCCGTGCCGATGTTTTTGATCGTGATGTCGGTGCTGACCGTGTTGCCCGGCACCAGAACGGTGCTCCCGCCGAACTTGTTGATCGTCGCGCACGTCGCGGTGTTGGTTCCGACGCCGCCGGTGCCGGAGTTGGAAGTGCAGGTCACCGGGGTCCCGCCGACGGACTGTTCCTGCATCACCAGGGTGCCGGAGCCTGCGGTGTTAGCGCTGTTGGTGATGCTCGCGGCGAAACCGGAGAGCGTCCCAGTGGCCAGGATCGCCGCACTGGAGAACCAGGGCGCGGAGCTGGTGGCGCAGTTGCAGCAGGCAAGCACGGCCGAACTCCACGCCCGCACGGACGCAGCGGAGGCCGGGGTCAGGCTGGCCGCGGCCGAGGCGCGGGCAGAGACCCTGCAAAAGGCACACGATTCGCTCCTGCAGCGCATCGTGCCGCAAGCCACGGGCAGGGATGAGCGGGCCGACGAACCGACGGCGTAGAGTAAGTTCCCCCTGGCTGGGCACCAGCTCCGGGGAAGGGGCGTCGATGTTGATCCGGCCCGCACGCACCCTGGCTCGTCACTGCTCGGTCCGTCACGAGTTGTACCAAATAGGTATGGAGTGTTCGTTCCTGCAGACGGGGCAGCTTCGAAGATGTCGAAACTGGCGCCGGCAGGAACAGGACAACTAAAGCCGAGGCGGGCCGTCTCGATGTCGGCTTGGGCGTGATTTGACCAGAGACTCGGCCGCCTTAGTGAGCGAGTCGATCGCAAACTGCCCGTTGCCCTGGCGATGCTAAAGCACAGACCCCTCGATATTTTTGTTACCGCTGCGTTACTGTGGGGCGAATTCCTGGGCAAAGAAAAACCCCTGCTTCCCTTTGTTTACAAGGGGAGCAGGGCCTTTCCATTCCGCGGTGACGGTGGGATTTGAACCCATCGTTGCAGCAGGAGTGACATTGCTAGGTTTGATCTGCCTTGCCGGGAAGAAGTTTCACGAGGAGGGAACGACGAAGAAGGCTGAGCGAGAGACGACCGTCATCCACGTGGGTTTTGAATGAACTCACGTACGTGGAAGTCGTCCTCCATGCGCTCACTGTCCGCTTTTCCCTTCAGATGGATGCGGACAAGTCACGCGGTCTTTGACCATGCGCGCACCTGAGACTGTCGCCGAACCCCGCATCTATTCCGCAGATTCGATGACAACCGTCGAAAGCGGATGACAGCAGAAAAAAGCCTTGACCAGCGACGATCGAAGATGCTGATACCCCGCAGAAACCACTGGCAGAGCCGTACTCTTACTCGAAAGGTCACCGGATCGACGCCGGTCGGAGCCACCACTGGGAAGCATCAGTTCTATTAGAACTGGTGCTTTTCTTCTTTAAGCCGCCTCGATGGGTCCTCCGCGCCGAAAGCCAGAGCCGCTCAGGAGATTCTCCGGCTCCGGATCCTGCTGAATGCGGCTTCTGCCGCTGGACGCTGCTTGGAGACTTCACTGCCGGCCGGGCTAGACTCGCACGCTGGGGAAAGAACGCCAATGCCGCCGGCCGCCCGACCGGGCCGGCGGTGACATCTCAACCGGAAAAGTGATTCCTGAACCGTGATTTCTAAGAACATTGCACGCCCTCTGACCGTAACCGCCCTCTTCGCCGCCCTGGCGCTCACCTCGTGCTCCGCGCCGGAAGCCGGCAGCTCACCGTCGGCCGCGGCCGCCAGCGCCGCTCCCTCCTCTGCGACACCGAGCCCCAGCAAGTCATCCGGACCCTATGGCGACTTCCCGACCGCGGCGGAAGCCTGCGCCAAGATTTCAGAACAGGCCACCGGCGCCACCCTGCTGCCGCTCTCGGCGGCGCAGGGAAAGACAGCCGAGCTGGAGCAGTCCAAGACGGAACTGAGCCGGACCGCGGAGCGGGTCCCGGACAGCGTCAAGGCCGACTTCGCCAAGCTCACCCAGGTGGCGGTCGCCGGGGTGAAGGACCAGACCGTCTTCTCCAGCGGCAAGCTCCAGGAGGCCATGGCCCCGGTGCAGGGCTGGCTCGCTGCCAACTGCACCTAGGTTGCCCGGAACCCCGCAGCACCGGGCTTGCCCTCACTGGGGTGTCCTCACCGGCTGTCCGGCCCTGTTCAGCGGCGTTCCTCCGGCAGTAGCCTTGCCCTGCTGAGTGTCACCGGAATTCCGTGAAGGGGCTGGCATGGGACAGATCACGTCGCAGAATCGTCGTCGGGGCTTTAACGCAGGGGCCGCAATCCTCGCACTGGCCCTCGCAGCGTGCTCCGGCCCGGCGCCGTCGGGCCCGGCGCAGTCGGGCCCGGCGCCGTCGGGCCCGGCGCAGTCGGGCCCGGCGCAGTCGGGCCCGGCGTCCAGCCCTGGAACGTCCAGCCCGGTAACGTCCACCCCGACGCCGGCTTCCCCCGCCACCAGCGTCTCCCCCTCGCCTGCGGCGACATTGGACACTGCCACGCCGGGCGCTGACAGGAGTGCGGAGGCCAGCGCAGCCCCGGGCGACGGCGGGCTGGGGGGCTTCGGCAGCATTGCGGAGGCCTGTGGTGCCGTCAGCGCTACGGTGCTGTCCGTGCTGGTCCTGCCGATGGCCGCGGCAACCGGCAAGGACACGGCCGATGTCGAGAAAGCCAAGGAGGCGCTGGCGAAGATGCAGGGCCAGGTGCCTGCCGAGCTCAAGGATTCCTTCGACAAGCTGACGTCCATCGCGGACGACGCCGGCCAGGACTACTCGAAGTTCAACACCGAGGAGTTCGACAAGGCCATCGCACCCATTGATGCCTGGCTCCAGGCCCACTGCTGACGGCCCGGCCACTGGAACCCGGCCACTGGAACCCGGGCACTGGAACCCGGGCACTGGAACCCGGGCACTGGAACCCGGGCACTGGAACCCGGCCCCTAGTGCCCCGCGTCCTGATAACCGGTACAGGTCCCGACTTTTCGGCCATCCCGCGGCATGCGGTCACCTTGTCGCAGGCAGGGGCTAGGGTGGTGTCAACGAGAAGGGGGAGTGCCTCATGGAATACCCGAATTCCGAGCCCATGGCGGGTTCCGTTCCGGAGCTGCCCGCAGCCGCGCCGGGAGGCGGCGGACGCACCATCATTTCCGAGGCCGCCGTCGCGAAGGTTGCCGGGATCGCCGCCCGCTCGGTTCCTGGCGTCTATTCCCTTGGCTCCGGACCGTCCCGCGCCCTCGGGGCCATCCGCGATGCTGTCGGCGGTTCGGACCACGCCGCCGGCGTCCGTGCAGAAGTCGGCGAAACCCAGGTGGCCGTGGACATTGACCTCGTAGCGATCTACGGCACACCCCTCCATGCCCTGGCGGACCAGGTCCGTGCCGCCGTCTACGCAGCCGTTGAGGAGCTTGTCGGGCTGCAGGTCATTGAGGTCAACATCGAGATCCATGACGTGTACGTGCCCGGCCCGGCGAAGCCGCCTGCTCCCGGTGAAGCCCGGTCCATGAGGGAGGCAATCCAGTGAATCTGACCGTTGTTGGGATCGCAGCCGGCGCCTTCCTGGCGTTCATGTCCTTCCAGTTTGGCGCGTGGGGGTTCCTCGGCTCCTTGCTGTTCATGGGCATCGGAGCCCTGCTGGGCCGTGCAGCGGAAGGGAAACTGGACCTGCGCAGCGTGCTCGACGCCCTCACGGGCCGGCGCTCCTCCTCATGAGCAGCGCGGCTGGGGCGGCGGTCCACGGCAGGGCGCTTGTCGGCCACAACCGGATCAGCACCCAGGCCCTGACCAGCGTGGCACGGGCAGCCGCGGCAGAGGCCCTCGGCGTGGCGCCGCAGGAGGTGCGCGCCGAGTGGTCCGACGACGACGGCCTGCTGGCGTTGTCCCTCGTCGCCCCGATCACCGTGCCCTCGCTGTCGGCAGTTCTCCGGGACCCGGGCCGGGTGGCAGGCTTCGGCGGCTCCATCTGGGACCGGACCGTGGCCGCCAAAGCCACGATCCTGCGGCGCGTGACGGAGCTGAGCGGCGCCCAGCTGAGCCGGGTGGACATCCGGATCAGCGGTGCCAGCGTGAGGGAAGGAAGGCGGGTCCGGTGAGCCACGATACGGACCGCAGGAACCCCGGGCACGACGCAGGCCCGGGCGGCCCCGGGGCCGGGACACGGACCCCGGCGGGGACTGGAGCCGCGGGCATGGACTGGATCCTCAAGCGCGAAACCCGTTCCTCACGGGCCGTGGCAGCCGTCATCGCCGCCGTCCTCGTGATTGCGCTGTGCGGCTACGCCCTCCTGGAAACAGCAGTCCGCGCCGTCGGGCAGCCGCCATGGCTCGTGGATCCGGAAACCGCCGCGGAGCAGCTCGTGGCGCTCCCCAGCGGGGTCCCGCCGCTGCTGCTCGGCGCCCTCGGCGCGGTGCTGGTCATGGTCGGCTTGTTTTTCTTCCTCAATGCCGTGCTGCCAGGCCGCCGGGCCCGCCACCTGCTGCGGGACCGCCGCGCCGCCGTCGTCGTGGACGACGAAGTGATCGCCTCCGCGCTGGCGCGCCGGGCGCGGCTGGCCGCCAACGTGACGCCAGAACAGGTGATGGTGATCGTGTCGCGAAGCCGCGTACTCGTCAATGTCCGCCCTACCTCCGGGGTCCCGCTGAGCGCGGATGCCGTGCTGGCGGCGGTCCAGAACGAACTCCGGGAGATGGGGCCGTCCCCGATGCCGGAGGTCCGGATTAATGTGGCCTCGGCGGGAGTGATCGGCGCATGAACGGCACCCCCAGACTCCTCAACCGGATCCTGATCGGCATTCTGGGAATCAAACTCCTTGCCATCGGCACGCTGCTGATGCTGCTGGCCACCGTGCCGGCCGTCGCCTCCTGGTGGCGGGGCTGGTCCGCCGGGGCCTGGAGCAACTGGCGTGACCTCTTCGGGCGCACGCGCTTCCCCGGGCGCCAGGAGAGTTGGCTGTGGATTGTGCTGGTGCTGCTGCTGGTGGTGGTGATCGGGGCCATGGTGGCCTGGGCCGCCCAACAGGGCAAGGGCCGGGCCAACCTGCTGGTGGCCGAAGAGGATCCGGGCGAGGTGCCCGGAAACGTCCGGATCGGCAGCGGGGTCGCCGAGCAAGCGCTCCGGGCAGCGCTGGCCGACCGTCCGGACCTCGCCGGATCCACCGTCGCCACCTATGAGGTCCGCGGCGAACCGGCCCTGAAGATCCGCGTGCAACCGCGCCAGGGCGTGGCCCCGCATACGCTGGCCGCCGAAGTGTCCGCCCTCGTTGAGGCGCTCGACTCCGTGCTCGGCAAACGCACCCCCGTGCTCATCCACATCGGTTCGGGAGCGCGGTCCAGGTTCGGCCGGGCAGAACGCGTCCGCTGAGACGCTGGTGAAGTCTGTGCAAACCTTCGCGTCCGGTGCCGCACCGGCCCAGTCCTGCCGATAACGCCGGACTGGAGCGGGAAACGGCCTGCGTGACATGCATCTCCTTTTGGTAAAGAGTGATGTAAACGCTTGCATTCCTCACCTCCTGTTGATTAGTGTGATGGTCACCACACCAACTGCACCGCTTTTTTACCGGTACTCAGCGAGGAGCCCCCCAGTATGAAAACCCCTAAATTCCTACTTCCCGTAGCCACGGCAGGCGTTCTGGCCCTGACCCTTTCAGCCTGTGGTGGCGGAGGGGGCGGCGGCACCAGTGCCGGTGGCGGCGGCGGCGACGCCGCTCAGGGCCTGGACGGGCGCGGCCCCATCACGTTCGTCCAGGGCAAGGACAACAGCAACGTGGTCCGTCCGCTGATCGAAAAGTGGAACGCGGCCCACCCGAACGAGAAGGTCACGTTCAAGGAGCAGACGGACAACGCCGACCAGCAGCATGACGACCTGGTCCAGCACTTCCAGGCCAAGGACGCCGGCTACGACGTGGCGCGAGTGGACGTCGTCTGGACCGCCGAGTTCGCGGCGAAGGGCTGGCTGCAGCCGCTCAAGGACAAGACGACGCTGGACACCTCGAAGATGTTGAAGCCGACCGTTGAGGCCGCCTCCTACAAGGGCACGCTGTACGCCGCACCGGAGACCTCGGATGGGGGGATCCTCTACTACCGCAAGGACCTGGTCCCCACGCCCCCGAAAACCTGGGACGAGATGATGAGCATGTGCTCCATCGCTACGGCCAACAACATCGGCTGCTACGCCGGTCAGTTCAAGAAGTATGAGGGCCTCACGGTCAACGCCTCCGAGGCGATCAACTCCGCCGGCGGGTCCGTGCTGGACAAGGACGGCAAGCCGAGCCTGAACACCCCCGAGGCAAAGGCAGGCCTCGGAAACCTGGCCAAGGCCTACGCGGACGGCAACATCCCGAAGGAGGCCATCACGTTCCAGGAGGAGGAGAGCCGCCAGGCGTTCCAGGACGGCAAGCTGCTGTTCCTCCGCAATTGGCCCTATGTCTACAACCTGGCCACGACTGAAGGCTCGTCCAAGGTCAAGGACGTTCTGGGCATGGCAGCCCTCCCGGGCAAGGACGGACCGGGCGCTTCCTCGCTTGGCGGCCACAGCAACGCAATCAGCGTGTACTCGAAGAACAAGGCCACGGCACTGGACTGGATCAAGTTCCTCACCACGGAAGAGACCCAGAAGTTCTACGCCACGCAGGGTTCGCTCGCACCGGTGCTCGGCAGCCTCTATGACGACCAGGAGCTCGTCGCCAAGCTGCCGTACCTGCCGGTCCTGAAGACCTCGATCGAGAACGCCGTGCCGCGCCCCGTCACCCCGTTCTACCCGGCGGTCACCAAGGCCATCCAGGAGAACGCCTACGCCGCGATCAAGGGTGAGAAGGCAGTCGACGCCGCACTGTCTGACATGCAGAAGTCCATCGAAACCCAGTCCAAGTAGTCAGCCATGGCAACCGAATTGGGCCCGGCGCCGGTAAAAAAGCCGGCGTCGGGCGGGACTGAGATCCATCACGCACCCAAGGGTGTGGGGGAAGACAACGCTATTGCGAGCCAGGGCCGGTGGGCGGCCTGGCTGCTGGCCCCCACCGTTCTCGCGCTCGCGATCGTCATTGTTTACCCGATTGTCAGCGCCATCATCATGTCCTTCCAGAAGGACGCCGGACTGGACCCCGCCACCGGCCTCTTCACCGAGGGCGGGCCGGCCGGCATCTCGAACTACGTCAACTGGATTGCCCAGCAATGTGCCGCTCCCGACGGCGGGACCCTTGCCTGCCCGCCGGGAACGCTCGGTGCGCAGTTCTGGTCCGCCACAGCGACGACCTTCTTCTTCACCGTCGTCACCGTGGCGCTGGAGACCGTGCTGGGGTTCTGGATGGCGATCATCATGGCCCGGACCTTCAAGGGCCGCAGCCTGGTCCGCGCCGCCGTCCTGGTGCCGTGGGCCATCCCCACCGCCGTTACGGCCAAGCTGTGGCTGTTCATCTTCGCCTTCGAAGGCATCGCCAACAAGCTCTTCAACACCAGCATCCTGTGGACCGGCAGCGAATGGCCGGCCAAATGGGCAGTGATCATCGCGGATACCTGGAAGACCACTCCGTTCATGGCGCTGCTGATCCTTGCCGGCCTGCAGATGATTCCCGCCGAGGTTTACGAGGCGGCCAGGGTCGACGGCGCCTCGGCCTGGCAGCGGTTCCGGCTGATTACCCTGCCGCTGGTGAAGCCGGCGCTGATGGTGGCCATCCTCTTCCGCACCTTGGATGCACTCCGTATGTTCGACCTCCCGTACATCCTGACGGGCGGAGCCAACAACACCACCACGCTCTCGATCCTGGTGATCAACCAGATCAGGCAGGGCTTCAACGCGGCCGCGGCATTGTCCACCATCACCTTCATCATCATCTTTCTTGTCGCTTTCATCTTCGTGCGCTTCCTCGGAGCGAACGTCGTGGAACAGAGCGGCGCCACCGGTAAGGGGAAGAAATGACCGCTGCGACCGAGCTACGCGCAGAGCAGGACCGGGGACGGAAGACCGCCCAGAACCGCGAAAAGCGGGCCCAGGGACGCACGTACATCAGCGCCGCAGTGATCCTGATCTGGTGCCTGGCTCCGGCCTACTGGATGGTTGTGACGGCGTTTCGCGACGTCGGCTTCACCTACGACACCTCGCTGCTGCCGACCCACGTGACGCTGGACAACTTCAAGACGGCGTTCGACACGTCGTTCGGCAACCGCTTCGGACAGGCGCTGCTCAACAGTGTGTTCATCGGCGTCGTCGTCACCCTGATTTCGCTGCTGATCGGCGTGTTTGCCGCCTACGCGCTTGCCCGCTTGAACTTCCGGTTCAAGTACCTCGTGCTGGGTTTCATCCTGGGCGCCTCGATGTTCCCGGGCGTCGCCCTCATCACGCCGTTGTTCCAGCTGTTCACCAATATCGGCTGGATCGGCACGTACCAGGCGCTGATCATCCCGAACATCTCGTTCGTGCTGCCGCTGACCGTCTACACCATGACGTCCTTCTTCCGGGAGATGCCCTGGGAGCTGGAGGAATCGGCGCGGGTGGACGGCTGCACGCAGGGACAGGCGTTCAGGAAGGTCATCATGCCGTTGGCGGCGCCAGCCATCTTCACCACGGCCATCCTGGCGTTCATCTCCTCCTGGAATGAATTCCTGATCGCCAGCCAGCTCTCCAGCGACGCGACGCAGCCGGTCACCGTGGCCATTGCCAGCTTCGCGGGCGCACAGCCCAACCAGGTCCCGTACACGGCGATCATGGCTGCGGGCACCATTGTGACCATTCCGCTGGTCATCATGGTGCTGGTGTTCCAGCGCAAGATCGTGGCCGGCCTGACGGCCGGCGCGGTCAAGTGACGGCTGCGTTATGACCGGCAAGCAGAACCAGGGCCACGTGGCCGGGGTGCACCGCAAGGTACGTTCCGGCGAGGACTTCGACATCATCATCGGATTCCTCGGCTTCTGGGCCATGGTGCTGCTGGCGGTCACTGTCTGGATGGAGGTGACCGCTCAGCCTGCCCTTGGTTGGGCCCTGGGTCTGCTGGCGAGTCTGGCCGCCCTGTACGGAATGATCAGATTGCGACGGCGGCTGCCCGGCCGTACGGCTGCCCGACGCCGCTGAGGGCGGGAGTGCTTTGAAAGGTCTGGCAACCGCCCGGGCGGCAAGCTCAGTCGATCCCGCGGATAGCAGGCAAGGGGACACGGTGGTACGGACAAATGCGAGGGCCCAGCGCGGCGGCCACTCCGGAGTCAGCATTGAGGACGTGGCAGCCGCGGCAGGAGTCTCCACCGCCACCGTGTCCCGGGCTGTCCGCGGCCTGCCCAGGGTTTCACCGGCCACCCGGGAGAAGATCCTGGGCATCGCTGAAGCACTGGGCTACGTGGCCTCCTCCTCGGCTTCCGGCCTGGCCACGGGGCGCACCAAGACCATCGGCGTGCTGGCACCTTTCGTCAGCCGCTGGTTCTTCTCCAAAGCGATTGAGGGCGCGGATCGGGAACTGCACGCCCGCCAGTACAACCTCTCCCTTTTTAATCTGGGCGGCCACGGAAGCAACCGTGAGCGGCTCTTCAGCAAGACCATGGTCTACAAGCAGATCGACGCGCTCCTGGTCCTCTGTATGGCCCTGACGCACGAAGAAATCGAGCACCTCCAGAAGATCGACATCCCCCTCGTCATCGTGGGCGGACATGTGGAGGACTGCCCCTACGTCGGCATTGACGACTACGCCGCAGCCGCCACGGCCGTGCGCCACCTCATTGGTCTAGGGCACCGGGACATCGCCTTGCTGCACGGCGATGACGAGACCGACCTGAATTTCGACGTCCCGAGGGTCCGGATCAGGGCCTTCCAGGAAGTGATGGCCGATGCCGGGCTGGCGGTCCGTCCCGAGTGGGACGAGTGGGGGGATTTCACCGTACGAAGCGGCCAGGACGCGTTCAACCGGCTCTGGGACCGCCCCGGTCCGAAGCCCACCGCCATCTTCTGCGCTTCGGACGAGATGGCCATGGGAGTGATTTTCGAGGCGAACCGGTGGGGGGTCCGGGTTCCGCAGGACCTCTCCGTGATCGGAATCGACGACCATGACTTCGCCGATGCCATGGGTCTCACCACGGTCGGGCAGAGCCCCGACGAGCAGGCCGAGCTGGGGACGAAAATGCTGCTGGACGAGCTCGACGGCATGGCCGGCGCCGTCCGCTCGACCATTGCGCCGCACCGGCTGATCGTCAGGCGTACGACGGCGCCGCCGCGGTCCGGGGACCCGGCCACCTAGGAGGCGGCAGCGCGTCCGGGACGGCTGATCAGGAGGCGCGTGCGAGCTGCCGGATGGGAATCCAGCGGGACGCCAGCCGGCGGTACGCTGCGGCCGCGCCGGTCATATCGCCCTCGGCCAGGCACTCGATGCCCAGCCTCACATCAAGGGGTGAGTCGTCCGGGTAGACCTTGTCCGCCACCGCACCGTAGTCGAGTTC
This sequence comes from Arthrobacter sp. UYCu723, assembly GCF_054059215.1. Lineage (NCBI taxonomy): Bacteria > Bacillati > Actinomycetota > Actinomycetes > Micrococcales > Micrococcaceae > Arthrobacter > Arthrobacter sp. UYCu723. The sequence goes on along the minus strand of NZ_JBSSBW010000001.1, from coordinate 1,218,540 downwards.
CACCACGGAGCCCGGGTGGAAGAGCTCGAGCCATTCGGTGAGCTGGGTCAGGTCCTCGAGCATGTCCAGGTCCGGGGCGGCCAGTGCCAGATGTCCCACTGCATAGCGGACCCTCTCCAGCGATTCGCGGATGCCGGCACGGATCCGCACGGTGACGATATGCCCCTCGGATTCCACCACGTCTGTGGGGTCCGATTCCTGGAACAGGCAGAACCAGCTGAACGGGATGCCCCAGGTCGATGCCCGGGTGTGGACCCGGCCCAGCCCGGCGTGTGCCCGCACCTCATCGATGCGTTCCTGATGCTTGTCGCGCTGCTCTTCCGGGATCAGCAGCTGGGCCAGGGGTCCGTGGATCCCCTCCATCAGGGCGTTTGCGGCGAGCCCGGCGCGGAGCACCAGCTGGCTCGGGCAATACAGCAGCCTGTCCGGGGTGCCGCCGTCCGACGGCGCAGCGCCGGTACCGGCTTCGGTGCCGGCACCCGCGGCGGACGGGGCGGCGTGGGCCGTGCCGTCCCGGGGCGGTGCGGCGACAACCCGGACCAGGTCGGTCCGTCCGGTGGGGAACGGATCCCCGCCGGCGCGGGTGATCCGGCCGAGGGAAGCGAGCAGTTCGGCGTTTTCCACCGCCGCACGGGACGCGCCCCGGGCCCCGGCCGTCCGCAGGGTGTCCTGCTGGTCCGCCGGGTAGGCTTCCAGCGGCTCATAGATCCGCAGCGCGGAAAAGAACGGCAGGCCGGCCTGTCCCCGGTAGAGGTTGCCCGTCATCGGAGCACGCCGCTTCGGTGGTCCGGGGTCATCAGTCGCTCAGCTCCACGATGACCGGGGCGTGGTCCGAGGCGCCCTTGCCTTTGCGCTCCTCGCGGTCGATCGCCGCGCCGGTGACGCGTGCGGCCAGGGGCGCGGAGGCCAGGACGAAGTCGATCCGCATGCCTTCCTTCTTCGGGAAGCGCAGCTGGGTGTAGTCCCAGTAGGTGTAGACGCCGGGGCCGGGGGTGTACGGGCGCACGACGTCCTGGAATCCGGCGTCTTCGAAGGCGTGGAAGGCCGCCCGTTCCGGCGCACTGACGTGGGTGAGGCCCTCGGCACGGAAATAGTCGATGTCCCAGACATCATCGTCCTGCGGGGCGATGTTCCAGTCGCCCATCAGCGCGATCAGTGCTTCGGGATCATCCTTGACCCAGCCCTGGGCATGCGTCTTCAGCGTGTCCAGCCAGCTCAGTTTGTAGGGCATGTGCTCGTCGTCGAGGGCCCGGCCGTTGGGCACGTAGAGGCTCCAGACGCGGATGCCGCCGCAGGTGGCGCCGATTGCCCGGGCCTCCTGCACGGCGTCTTTGCCGCTCTTGCCGAAGACCGGCTGGTCGATGAAGGTTCGTTCTACGTCGGCAAGACCCACCCGGGAGGCAATCGCGACGCCGTTCCACTGGCTCAGGCCGAAGTGTGCCACCTCGTAGCCCAGGTTCTCGAACAGCTCCCACGGGAAGTTGTCGTCCTTGCACTTGGTTTCCTGGATGGCCAGGACGTCGCAGTCGGTGCGCTGAAGCCAGGCTTCCACGCGGTCGGCTCGGGCGCGGAGGGAGTTCACATTCCAAGTAGCAATCTTCACACTCCCTAACTTACCGAACTTGGCTGCCAGGCGTTGCTGCCGGGGACAGGCGGCTCTCTGGAAATTAGTAGGAAGTCCGAGTATATTCAGCACCAGAGATGATCTGGATCACATGCAAAGGAGCATTCGACCATGGTTCGCGAACTATCCCATTACATTGACGGTCAGCGGGTGGAGGGCACCTCGGGGCGCTTCAGTGACGTCTACGATCCCTGCACCGGCGAAGTCCAGGCCAGGTTGCCGCTGGCCAGCGCCGAGGAAGTGCGCAACGCGATTGCCAGTGCGGAAAAGGGCCAGCTCGAATGGGCCGCCATGAACCCGCAGCGGCGCGGCCGGATCCTGCTCAAGTTCGTCGACCTCGTCAACGAGAACATGGACGAGCTCGCCACCCTGCTGTCCTCCGAGCACGGCAAGACCTTCCCGGACGCCAAGGGTGACATCCAGCGCGGCATCGAAGTCGTGGAGTTCGCCGCCGGCGCCCCGCACCTGCTCAAGGGCGAGTTCTCGGACAGTGCCGGGACAGGCATCGACGTGCACTCGATGCGCCAGCCGCTCGGCGTCGTTGCCGGCATCACGCCGTTCAACTTCCCGGCGATGATCCCGCTGTGGAAGTCCGGCCCGGCCCTCGCCGCCGGCAACTCCTTCATCCTCAAGCCCTCCGAACGGGATCCCTCCGTGCCGCTCCGCCTGGCGGAGCTCTTCACCGAGGCGGGCCTGCCCGACGGCGTCTTCAACGTGGTCAACGGGGACAAGGAAGCCGTGGATGCGCTGCTGGAGGACCCCCGGGTCCAGGCGATCGGCTTCGTCGGTTCAACGCCCATCGCCCAGTACATCTACGCCACCGCCGCGGCGAACGGGAAACGCGCCCAGTGCTTCGGTGGGGCGAAGAACCACATGGTGATCATGCCGGACGCCGACCTGGACATGGCCGCGGACGCCCTGATCGGCGCCGGCTTCGCGTCCGCCGGCGAACGCTGCATGGCCATCTCCGTAGCCGTCCCGGTGGGCGAGGAAACCGCCAACGAGCTCGTCGCCAAGCTGCAGGAACGGATGAAGACCCTCAAGGTGGGCCACAGCCTGGCCAAGGACTCGGACTTCGGCCCGGTAGTGGCCGGCTCCGCCAAGGAACGGATCGAAGGCTACATCCAGTCCGGCGTCGACGAAGGCGCCACGCTCCTCACGGACGGCCGCGGCCTCAAGGTCGAGGGCTACGACGGCGGTTTCTGGGTGGGACCCACGCTCTTCGACAACGTCACCAAGGACATGAAGATCTACAAGGAAGAGATCTTCGGCCCCGTGCTGAGCGTACTCCGCGCCGCTGACTACGACGAAGCCCTCCGGCTCTGCAGCGAGCACGAATTCGGCAACGGCGTCGCGATCTTCACGCGCGACGGCGACGCCGCCCGGGACTTCGCCAGCCGGGTCCAGGTGGGCATGGTGGGCATCAACGTCCCCATCCCGGTGCCGATCGCCTACTTCAGCTTCGGCGGCTGGAAGGCCTCGGGCTTCGGGGACCTCAACCAGCACGGCGCCGACGCCTTCCGCTTCTACACCAAGACCAAGACGGTCACCACCCGCTGGCCCTCGGGCATCCGCCAGGGCGCGAGCTTCGTGATGCCGGAAGGCAGCTGATGGCGGGGAAGCACGCCGAGGAAGTCTCCGAGCCGGCCGCTGAGGTCCTGTTCGACGAAGTTCTTTTTGAAAAGCGCGGCCGCCTCGGCATCGTCACCCTGAACCGGCCCACGGCGGTCAATGCGCTCACCGCGGGCATGGCCTCGGCCATGCTGAAGCAGCTCACGCAGTGGGCCGACGACGACGCCGTGGCCACCGTGCTGGTCCGCGGCGCCGGCGGGCGGGGCCTGTGCGCGGGCGGGGACATTGTGGCCATCTACCGGGACATGCTCGACGGCGGCCATGCCACCGCGGACTTCTGGGCGGAGGAGTACCGGTTGAATTCCATCATCTCCGGCTACCCCAAACCTTATGTGGCCTTCATGGACGGCCTGGTCCTCGGCGGCGGCGTGGGCATTTCCGCGCACGGCTCGGTCCGGATCGTCACGGAACGCACCCGGATGGGCATGCCCGAAACCACGATCGGCTTCGTGCCCGACGTCGGCGGGACCCTGCTGCTCTCCCGTTCGCCGGGGGAGTCCGGCACCCACGCCGGGCTGACCGGCGCTCACCTGAGCGGTGCCGACGCGCTGTTCCTGGGGCTGGCGGACCACTTCGTGGCATCCGGACGCCTGGCTGAACTGGCGGTGGCGCTGGAGAGTGAGACGGCGGACGCCGCCGTCGTACGCTTCACGGAACAGGCTCCACCCTCGACACTGGCGCAACAGCAGGAGTGGATTGACGCCTGCTACTCCGGCGACGACGCCGAGGAGATCCTGCGCCGGCTGCGCGCCTTTGAGGGAGGAGCGGACGGAGAAGGGGCCGGGGAGGCCGCCGAGGCGGCCGACACGATCGCGGCCAAGTCGCCGACTGCCGTGAAGGTGGCGCTGGAATCCCTGCGGCGCGTCCGTGGGCTGAGCCTGGAGGAAGCCCTCGAGCAGGAGTACCGGGTGGGCCTGCGCTTCCTGGCCGGCCCCGACTTCCGCGAGGGCATCCGGGCCCAGGTGGTGGACAAGGACCGCAATCCGCACTGGCAGCCCGCCACACTCGCGGAGGTCAGCCGCGACGACGTCGAGTCCTACTTTGCGCCGCTGGGCGACCGCGAACTCAAACTGGCTTCAAAGGAGACAGACCATGTCTGAAAAACTACAGGCTGAAACAGTGCAGCCTGACCCAGCGCCGTCCGGGACCACGCCGGACGCGGGCTCCATCGCGTTCCTGGGCCTCGGCCACATGGGCGGACCGATGGCCATCAACCTGGTCAAGGCAGGCTACGCCGTGACCGGGTTCGACGTCGTACCGGCGGCGATCGACACCGCCCGGGCGCATGGCGTCGCGACCGCGGCCACCGCGGCCGAAGCGGTGGCGGGTGCCGCCGTCGTACTGACCATGCTGCCCAGCGGCAAGCACGTCCTGGATGCCTACCGCGGCACGGGCGGGCAACCCGGGCTGCTGGCGACCGCGCCGGCCGGCACGCTATTCCTGGACTGCTCCACGATCAACGTGGACGAGGCCCGCGAGGCCGCCGGGCTGGCCGTCGCCGCCGGCCACCGCTCCGTGGACGCCCCCGTCTCCGGCGGTGTTGTGGGGGCCGAAGCCGGCACCCTGACGTTCATGGTCGGCGCGCTGCCGGAGGACTTCGAGGCGGTGAGGCCGATGCTTGAAGTCATGGGCAAGCGCGTGGTCCACTGCGGGGAGCACGGCGCGGGACAGGCGGCAAAAATCTGCAACAACCTGATCCTCGGGGTCTCCATGATCGCGGTCAGCGAGGCCTTCGTGCTCGGTGAGAAGCTCGGGCTGACGCACCAGGCGCTGTTCGACGTCGCCTCCGCGGCCTCGGGACAGTGCTGGGCGCTGACCACCAACTGCCCCGTGCCGGGACCGGTCCCCACGAGCCCTGCCAACCGGGACTACCAGCCCGGATTCGCGGGTGCACTGATGGCGAAGGACCTCAAGCTGGCGCTCAACGCCCTCGAAAGCACCGGCGTCGCCGCCCGGCTGGGACCGCTTGCCTCCGAAATCTACGATACTTTTGCCGCAGAGGGCGGTGCCGGCCGGGACTTCTCCGGCATCATCACGGACATCCGGGACAAGTCCGCGCACTAGCGGCCCGGCCCACCAGCTCTGAATCAAGACCATCCGAAAGACAACCCGAAAGGGGACACGAATGACGGAGCAGTACGCAAACATCCTGGTGGAGCGCCGCGGCCGCGTGGGTCTCGTGACGCTCAACCGGCCCGAGGCGCTCAATGCCCTCAACAAGGCCACCATGGACGAACTGGTGGCTGCCGTCACCGCTCTGGACGCGGACCCCCAGGTGGGCGCTGTGGTGGTGACCGGCTCGGCGAAGGCCTTCGCCGCCGGGGCAGACATCAAGGAAATGCAGTCCAAGGGCTACATGGACATGTATGCCGCAGACTGGTTCCGTGGGTGGGAGGACTTCACCAGGCTCCGGATCCCCGTCGTGGCGGCGGTCTCCGGGTTCGCCCTGGGCGGCGGCTGCGAGCTCGCGATGATGTGCGATTTCATCATCGCCGGGGACAACGCCAAGTTCGGCCAGCCGGAAATAAACCTGGGCGTGCTGCCCGGCATGGGCGGCTCGCAGCGACTGACGCGGGCGGTGGGCAAGGCCAAGGCGATGGACATGATCCTGACCGGGCGCTTCATGGATGCCGAGGAAGCGGAACGCTCCGGCTTGGTGTCCCGCGTGGTGGCGGCCGCGGATGTGGTCGAGGAGGCGCTGAAGGCCGCCGGGGTGATCGCCTCCAAGTCCAAGCCAGTGGCTATGGTGGCGAAGGAAGCGGTCAACGCGGCTTTCGAGACCGGGCTGGCCCAGGGCGTCCTGTTTGAACGGCGCGTGTTCCATTCGTTGTTCGCCACCGAGGACCAGAAGGAAGGCATGGCGGCCTTCAGCGAGAAGCGCCAGCCGGAATTCAACCACCGCTAGGCAGCTTTCGCGGCGGGGCTCCGGGAGCGGCTCAGCCGGTAACGGCGGCGGTCCGGCCCGTCCACGCCGCGACGGCTTCCGCCAGTTCCTCCGCCATCAGGTCCGCATTGATGCCGACGCCGGCCCACGCTCCGGCGGCTGCCGAGGACAGCACCTGCGCGCGGAGATCGGTGACGTTGCCTGCCGCCCACACCCCGGGCACGCCGGTGGCTCCGTCGTCGTCGGTTTCGAGGTGTTCGCCCATTCCGGTCGGGTGCTGGACGGCCTTGAGTCCCAGCTTCGCAAAGGCAGCTGTCCGTGCGATGAACCGGGGTGCCGTCACCACAGCGTCCACTGCTACGACGCTGCCGCCGATCAACGCGACTCCGGTCAGCCTGTCCCGCTCCACGCGAAGGGAGTCCACGCGGCCGTCAATCACCGCGATGCCGCGCGCTGCCAGCTGCAGCAGTTCCACGTCCGTGGGCTGCAGGGCGTCATTGAGGAACAGCGTGACGTTGGCGCTCCACTGCCGGAAAAGTAGTGCCTGGTGGGCCGCGAGCGGTCCGGTGGCAAGGATGCCAATGGCCTGGTCCCGGACTTCCCAGCCGTGGCAGTAGGGGCAGTGCAGGACATCCTTGCCCCAGCGTTCGCGCAAACCCGGTATGTCCGGCAGTTCGTCCACCAGCCCAGTGGCGATGAAGAGCCTGCGGCCGCGGACCATGCTTCCGTCCGCCAGCGCTACCGAAAAGCGGCCCTTGGAGCCGGTGACGCCAACCACCTGCCCGTTCAGGAACCGGCCGCCGTAGGACTCCGCCTCGACGCGGCCAATCCGGTACAGCTCGGCGGGGCTGATCCCGTCGCGGGACAGGAAGCCGTGCACCGCGTCGGCCGGTGCATTCCGGGGTTCACCGCCGTCCACCACCAGTACCGACCGGCGTGACCGGCCCAGCATCTGGGCCGCGTTCAGGCCGGCTGCACCACCGCCAACAATGACGACGTCCACCAATGTGTTGTTCATTTCTGTCATTTTTCTTACCTCCACATCCATCGTCGGTGGCGGCCCGGACGGTGGCAACCTTCTTTGCCGAAGTGGCAAACTGAAAGCATGGATGAACTTGATGATGTCCTCGCGGCCGTCGGTCCGCGGCTCCGCGCCCTGCGGATCAGCCGCGACACCACCCTGTCTGCGCTTTCGGCGGTCACGGGTATCTCGGTCAGCACGCTCTCGCGCCTGGAATCGGGGCAGCGGCGGCCCAATCTGGAACTGCTCTTGCCCCTGGCCAAAGCGCACCAGGTTCCGCTGGACGAACTGGTGGGTGCGCCCACCACCGGGGATCCGCGGGTTCACCTGCGGCCCATCATCAATAAGAGGATGACCATTGTGCCGCTGACCCGCCGGCCCGGTGGCGTGCAGGCCTACAAGCTCGTCCTGAACGCAGGTAGTCCAGAGGAGCCGACACCTCAGGTCCATGAGGGCTACGAATGGATTTACGTGCTCAACGGCAAGCTGCGGCTGGTGCTCGGGGACCAGGACATCGTGCTGCCTCCCGGCGAAGCGGCAGAGTTCGACACGCGGATCCCGCATTGGTTCGGCCGGGCGGATACCCGGCCGGTGGAGTTCATCAGCCTCTTTGGGCGCCAGGGCGAGAGAATGCACGTCCGCGCGAAGCCGGCCCGCGGCTGAGCAGGGCCGAAGTTGAGCAGGGCCGCGGGAGCGGCTCCGCCGGTAGCTGTCGGGGAGCGGGCAGACTACGCCGCGCTGATCCCGAACAGGCCGATGATGAGGGCCATGACCTCAAAGGTGGCCAGTTCGTGGGCGCAGTTCAGGATCGTCAGGCGGGCGGGGCGGCCCTCGAAGGCATCGTGGGTGATGAAGCGGGCCGCGGTGAACCCGGCCCAGAGGATGGTGGCAGTGATCAGGGTGTTGGCCAGGAAATTTCCGCCGTAGAAGTGCTGGGAGATGGCGGCGGAACCGGCAAGGACCCAGGCACTGACGAAGCTGACCACGAGGGTGACCAGAATGGGCTTGACGGCGTCCCGTGAATTGCCGCTCGGCGTGACCTTGGCGACGCGCATCCAGTAGTTGCCGAACACCTTGGGCGTGTACCAGACGGAGCCCACCACCATGCTGGACAGCGTGGCCGCCAGTACCGCCCAGAAGTTGATTTCCGGAATCATTGTGTTCTCCTCAGGTCCCAGGCACGTTCCATCCGAACGCTCCGCTCCACCGAAGTCTAGGGGACGGCCGGGCCGCGTTCACGGCCAGACGGCGCTTGGTGTTTAACCTCAGCCGCCGATGCCTCCCGCCGTTGCCGCGGAAGCAGGCCCGGATCTCACAGGACCTTTGAAAGGAACTCCCGGGTCCGGGCGTGCTGGGGGTCAGCGATCAGCTGGCGCGGGTCGCCGCTTTCGACGACGACGCCGCCGTCCATGAAGGTCAGCGTGTCACCGACCTCCCGGGCGAAGCCGATCTCGTGGGTCACCACGATCATGGTCATGCCGGACTTGGCCAGGTCCTTCATCACGTTGAGGACATCACCCACCAGTTCGGGGTCGAGGGCGGACGTGGGCTCGTCGAAAAGCATCAGTTCCGGGTCCATAGCCAGTGCACGGGCAATGGCCACGCGCTGCTGCTGGCCGCCCGAGAGCTGGGCGGGATAGTGATTGGCGTGGTTGGCCAGGCCCACCCTGTCCAGCAGCTCCATGGCCCTCGCCCGGGCCTTCACCTTGGATTGTCCTTTGACCTGGGTGGGTGCCTCGATGATGTTCTGCAGCGCGGTACGGTGGGCGAAGAGGTTGAACTTCTGGAACACCATGCCGATGTCCCGCCGCTGCGCTGCTATCTCCTTGGTGGTGAGGTCATGGAGGCGCCCGCGGCTTTCGCGGAAACCGATGAGGTCATCGCTGACGCGGATCCGGCCGGCGCTGATGGTCTCGAGCATGTTGATGCAGCGCAGAAGCGTGGACTTCCCGGACCCGGACGGCCCGATCAGCACTGAAACCTCACCCTGCCGGACTGTCATGTCAATGCCGCGGAGCACATGGTGGCTGCCAAAGTACTTGTGGACCCCGTCAATCCGGACGAGGGCTTCCTTCGTCACGACGTCACTGGTGATGGTCACAGAACCTCATCCTCTTTCCGGGGTGCGTGGGGTGCGTGGGCTGCCGGGGCGGCGACGGCGCTGGCGGGGGCTTGTAAGGGTTTGACCGGCGCGGGAACGAGGTTGTCCACACCCTTGCCGAAGTGGCGTTCGATGTAGAACTGACCCACCATGAGAACGCTGGTGATGACGAGGTACCAGACCGCGGCGACGATCAGCAGGGGAATGGGCAGGTAGCTCCTGTTGGCGATTCCATTGGTGGCGAACGTCAGATCCAGGGTGAAAGGCACTGCAAGGACCAGCGAGGTGGTCTTGAGCATTCCGATGGTTTCATTGCCGGTCGGGGGCACGATCACGCGCATGGCCTGGGGCAGGATGATGCGCCACATGATCTTGGACTTGCGCATGCCCAAAGCCTCGGCGGCCTCCATCTGGCCGGGGTCGACCGATTTCAGGCCCGCCCTGAAGATCTCGGCAAGGTACGCGGACTCGTTCAGCCCCAGCCCCAGGACCGCCGCCACGAAGGCGGTGATCACGTCCTGTGTGCTGAAGCTGAACAGCTCGGGCCCGAACGGAACGCCCACGGCGATCTTGGGATAGAGCACCGAAATGAGGCCCCAGAAGACGAGCTGGGTGTAGACCGGCGTTCCGCGGAAGAACCAGACCCAGGCCCAGCTCACGCCCCGGAACAGCGGGTTGTCGGACTGGCGCATGAAGGCGAGCAGCACGGCCAGCACAATGGCGATTACCATCGAGAGCACCGTCAGGAGCAGCGTCCAGCCGATGCCTTGGACCACCAGAACGTCCAGGAGGTACTTCCCCACCGTCTCCCAGCGGAAGTTGGCGTTGGTGAACACGCTCTGGGCCATGATGGCGGCGAACAGCAGGATGACAGCGCCCGCGGCCCATCGGCCGGGGTGCCGGACCGGAACGGCGTTGATGAGTTCCGGTCCCCGGCGTCGTTGCCCGGGCTGGACGGTTGTGGTCTCGCCCTGCGTCAGGATGCTCAACTGCCCACCACCGGGTTCACTTCAGACGTGGTCACGGCGCCCTTGGAGTTGTTCCATTTGTCCAGGATTTTCCCGTAGGTGCCATCGCTGATGAGCTTGTTCATGACCTTGCCGATGAGTTCGGACAACGCAGTGTCCGACTTCGCAATGGCAATTCCCTGCGGTGCGGCGTCGTAGACTTCGCCCAGCGTCTGGAGTTTGTCCCCGGTCTGCGACAGGGCGTAACCGATGACCGGCGAGTCTGCGGCCATGGCGTCGATGCTGCCGTTGACCAGGCGCGTGGTGACATCTGTCTGGTTCTTCAGCGTGACGATGTCGATGGCGGGCTTGCCCTCGGCGACGCACTTGCGGGAGCGGCCGGACACATCGGGGTCCTCCTCTACGGTGCCGGTCTGGACTCCCACCTTCTTGCCGCAGATATCCTCCACCGCGAAGTTCTTCGGGTTGCCCTTGGCCACGGCCCACAGCACGCCTGCATTGAAATAGCTGACAAAATTCACGGTCTGGGCGCGCTCGGGGTTGATGGTGAACGAGGAGATGCCGAGATCATACTTGGGGCCCAGTGCCGGCAGGATGCCGGTGAACTCCGCCGTCTCAACCTTGGTGCTCAGGCCGAGGGTGGCACCGACCGCTTTGGCGATGTCGACGTCGTAGCCCTGCGGCGTCTGGCCATCGGCACCCAGGAATTCGGCGGGGGCGTAGGACGTGTCGGAGCCGACGGTCAGGACGGCTTTTGCCTTCAGCTCCGGGGAAACCAACGCGGCCAGTACTTCGTCCTTCCGGATTGCCGAGGGGTCGAAGCCGTCAGGCACCGACGAGGAGCCTGCGGCGGTCTGCGAGGCGTTGGTGCAAGCGGTGAGGGCCAGCGCGGCGGCTGCGACAACGGCAGCGAGCCTCAGCGACGGCATGAAGGAAGACGGCATCTTTTAACCCTTTGAACTTGGTGGGAGCGGAGTGGCGGCAGCGTTTCTTGTGTCCTGCATCACCGCTGCGACAACACTACGGTTGAGTGATGTGCATCCTCAATGGCCAAAAAACCAACTTTTCATTGAAAAAACTCACAAAACGATGAAGCCGGGTATACATTATGACGATGACCCCCCTCACTGACCTTGATCGCCGGCTCCTCTCCGCCCTCCGTGAGGACGGCAGGGCCTCGGTGGCCAGCCTGGCCCGCAGGCTCGATGTCGCCCGGGCAACCGTCAACAGCCGGCTGGAGCGGCTGGTGGCATCGGGGACCATCGTCGGCTTCACGGTCCGGGTGCGCGACGAGCTCGATCCCCTGGCGATCCACGCCATTGCCCTGATCGCTGTGGAGGGCAGGACTACGGACAGGGTCATCCGCCAGCTCAGGGGCTTTCCGGAAATCACGGCGCTGCACACCACCAACGGAGGCTGGGACCTGGTGGCAGAGCTCCGGACCGAGAGCCTCACCGGCTTCGACCAGGTCCTGGGGCGGATCCGGGGGGTCGACGGCATTGTCAACAGCGAGACGAGCCTCCTGCTCAGCTCGGTGCTGCGCTAGGGAACGGGCATCCGGGGATCCGGCGGGGGATCCAGAGGACCAGGTGTACACAATGCGCAAAGCCGCTCGTCATTATGCTCCGTAACTCAACAAATAGCTTACTATTCGGCAATTGAGCCTGCATATCGCCGAAGCTTAGAGTTGTGGCATCAATGGATAGCTAGAGAATTAGGGGGCGCAGATGACGCGCTTTGTCGATGTCCACAACATGGTGCGCTGGGCTGCAGGACGCGGGCCGGAGAACATCATTTCCGGAATGATCCAGTACCTTGAGGATGATTTCCGGCGCTGGGAATCGTTCGATAAGACGCCCCGTGTGGCCAGCCACACGCCGTTCGGCGTCATCGAGCTCATGCCCACGAGCGACCACGAGACCTATGGTTTCAAGTACGTCAACGGGCACCCGTCCAACCCCGCGCGTGGGTTCCAGACCGTGACGGCGTTTGGCGTCCTGGCCGACGTCCACAACGGCTACCCCACGTTCCTTACCGAGATGACGGTGCTGACGGCGCTGCGCACCGCGGCGACGTCCGGCATGGTGGCGAAAAAGCTGGCCCGTACCGACGCGCGCGTCATGGCGATGATCGGCAGCGGAAGCCAGTCCGAGTTCCAGGCCCTCGCGTTCCGCAGCGCCCTGGGTATCTCCACGCTCCGGGTATGGGACACCGATCCCGCCGCACTGGAGAAGTTCGTGGCCAACATGGCGCCCCTGGGCTTCGACATCACGATCGCCACGTCCGCAGCCGATGCAGTGCGCGGTGCCGATGTCATCACCACGTGCACCGCGGACAAGGCGAACGCCACCGTCCTCACAGCGGACCTGATTGAACCGGGCGTCCACATCAACGCCATCGGCGGGGACTGCCCGGGTAAGACCGAGCTTGAACCTGCGATCCTCGGACGCGGCGACGTGTTCGTGGAGTACGCCCCCCAGACCCGCATCGAAGGGGAGATCCAGCACATGCCGGCCGACTTTGGCGTGACGGAGTTCTGGCAGGTCCTGGCGGACAGGGCGCCCGGGCGCACGTCCGCTGCGCAGATCACCATCTTCGACTCAGTCGGCTTTGCCATTGAGGATTTCTCGGCCCTGCGGTTCGTGCGCGACGCCGTCGACGGCACCGACTTCTTCGTGGAGATCGACCTCGTGGCAAGCCCGGAGGACCCGAAGAACCTGTTCGGTCTCGTGGGTGCTCTCTCCCCGGTTGGCTCCTGAGTCTCCGATGTCCGTTCAAGCCCCGTCCGCCGTCGTCCTCGTACGGCCGCACAACTTCATGCCCAACCCGGCGACGGCAGCGGACAATGCCTTCCAGATGCCGGCCCACTCCGCAGACCGGCAAACGCTGGCCGCTGCAGCCCGTGATGAGGTGACAGGGCTGGCCGAGGCGCTGGAATCTGCCGGTGTCACGGTGCATGTGTTCGAGGACTATGACGAAACCCGCCCGGACAGCGTGTTTCCCAATAACTGGCTCTCCACCCATGCGGGCGGCCACATTGGGATATTCCCGATGTACGCCCCCAACCGCCGCCACGAACGCCGCAGCGACATTCTCGACTTCCTCAAGACCCATTACCGTGTGCAGGACGTTATCGACTACTCCGGGCTGGAACTGGATCGCGTGTTCCTGGAGGGAACGGGCGCCATGGTCCTGGACCACGCCGGCCGTGTGGCGTACGCCGCACGCTCCCGCCGGGCCGATCCCGTCGCGCTGGAGCGGTTCTGCACGAACTTCGGCTATGAGCCCATGCTGTTCGACGCGGCCGACGCGGACGGCACCGCCGTCTATCACACGAATGTGATGATGTCCGTGGCGACGGACTTCGCGATGGTCGGGCTGGGCCTGATCCCGTCGGCGGAGCGCCGGCGCGAGGTGGCGGAACGGCTTTCCGGCGGGGGACGGACGGTGATCGAGTTGAGCCACAACCAGATCCTCAATTTCGCAGGCAACGCGATCGAGCTCCAGGGCGCGGAGGGCCGCGTGCTGGCGCTGTCCCGGCGGGCCCTGGGGAGCCTGACGGCGGAACAGAAGGCCATCATCGAAAGCAGCTGTACCCTGCTGCCCGTCGATGTTCCCACGATTGAACTGGCCGGCGGCTCCGTGCGGTGCATGATCGCCGGAATCCACCTCGATCGCAGGCCCGTCCTCGCCGGCATCGGAGGCTGAGCCGGCTTTTCAGCCGCTGAAGTCCCCGGCATTGCGGCGGAAGGCGCCCAGGATCCGGATCAGCTGGTCGACGTCCTGCCCGTCGAAACCGGACTGGCCGAAGACCTCGGAGTTGAGCACCGCCGTCGCCCGCTTGGCAAGGGTGCGCCCCTCGGCGGTGAGTTCAATCAGGGTGGTGCGCCCGTCGGTGGGATGCTTGGTGCGGACCACCAGCCCGGCGTCCTGGAGGCGGTCGACGGCGTTGGTCACCGAGGTGGGGTGGACCTGGAGCAGGGCGCTGGCCTTGTTCATGGGCAGCGCGCCGCTGCGGGCAAAACTCAGCAGCGCCAGCAGTTCGTACCGGGCGAAGGTCAGCCCGAACGGCTTGAGGGCGCCTTCGATCCGGGCCAGCAGGATCTGTTGGGTCCGCATGATGGCGGTGATGGCGGCCATTGGCGCGGCGACGTCGGCCCAGCCGTCCCGCTCCCAGTTCAGCCGGGCATCGGCGATCGGATCACGCGGCAGCGGAGTTCCCACGGCACTCCCTGCTGCTCGTCTCAAGCGTCATCGGTTCAGCCTAGCTTTTCAGGCTGGCTTTTCAGGCCCGGGAAATCGGCCTCGGAGTACTCCGTGCCGAGGCCCGCCGGCAGCGTCCCTCCGCCGTGGCGGACTTCCTCACTGTGGCGCAGCTCCACGCGCCGGATCTTGCCCGAGATCGTCTTGGGCAGCTCGGCGAATTCCAGCCGGCGGATCCGCTTGAACGGGGGCAGATGGTCGCGGCAGTACCGCAGGATCTCCTCGGCCAGTTCCGGCCCGGCCTCGTGCCCGGCAGCGAGGACCACAAACGCCTTGGGCACCGAGAGCTTAAGCGCGTCGGGGGAGGGGACGACGGCGGCCTCAGCCACGGCCGGGTGCTCGATCAGCACGCTTTCCAGCTCGAACGGGGACAGCCGGTAGTCGGAGGACTTGAAGACGTCGTCGCCGCGGCCCACGTAGGTGATGATGCCGCGCTCGTCCCGGCTCGCCATATCGCCGGTGTGGTAGTAGCCGTTGCGGAAGGCGTCCGCCGTCTTTTGGGGGTCGCCGTAGTACGCCTTCATCAGCCCGACGGGGCGGGGATCCAGGCGCAGGCAGAGCTCGCCGTCGTCGGCTTCCTCGCCCGTGGCGGGATCAATGAGCACGACGTCGTAGCCCGGCAGCGGCTTGCCCATGGCGCCGATCTTGATCGGCTGGCCGGGAGTGTTGGCGATCTGCACGGTGGATTCGGTCTGGCCGAAGCCGTCCCGGATGGTCTGACCCCAGGCGCGGTGGACCTGGTCGATCACCTCCGCATTGAGCGGCTCGCCGGCGGACACCACCTTGGTGGGCGGGTTCTTCAGCTGCGTCAGGTCGGCCTGGATCAGCATGCGCCACACGGTGGGCGGGGCGCAGAAGCTCGTCACGGACTCGCGGTCCATCTGTTCCATCAGGGCCTTGGCGTCGAAGCGCTCGTAGTTGTAGATGAACACGCAGGCCTCGGCGATCCACGGCGTGAACACATTGGACCAGGCATGCTTCGCCCAGCCCGGCGAGGCGACATTGAGGTGCACGTCGCCCGGCTCCAGCCCGATCCAGAACATCGTGGACAGGTGCCCCACGGGGTAGGACGTGTGCGTGTGTTCCACCAGCTTGGCCTTGGAGGTGGTGCCCGACGTGAAGTAGAGCAGCAGGGTTTCGTCAGCCATGGTGGGGGCGTCCGGGGCGAAAGCCGCGTCGGCGTCGTGGGATTCGGCGTACTGCAGCGCGCCGGTGCTGCTGCGCTCGCCGGCGCCGACCTCGATCAGGGTGTAGCGTCCCGGAACGTCGGCGAACTTGGCGATGTTGGCGCTGCCGACGGCGGCCCAAAGTGCCTCGCCGCGCTCCACCCGGTCCCGCAGATCGGCAGGGCCCATCAGGGTGGTGGTGGGGATCATCACGATGCCCAGTTTGATGCCGGCCAGCATCAGCTCCCAGAGCTCAACCTGGTTGCCGAGCATGATGATCATCCGGTCCCCGCGCCGGACGCCCTGGCCGCGCAGCCAGTTGGCCACCTGGGAGGAGCGGCGTGAGAGCTCCGCGAAGCTGCGGCGGGTCGCGGAGCCGTCCTGCTCGACGATCACGAGGGCCGGACTGCCTGCCTTGGCGGGATCCGCGGCGATCTGGTCAAACCAGTCCAGCGCGAAGTTGAATTCTTCAAACCGCGGCCACTGGAATTCGTTGCGCGCCCCGCTGTAGTCCTCGCGGAGGGCAAGCAGTCTGTCGCGTGCGGCGCGGAATTCCTCGGTGACGGTCATGGTGCACCTTTCGACGTCTGGTGGCGCCGCCGTTCCGGGCCCGGCGCCGTTGCCCGGGGGACCGCAATCCTAGTGATCCCCGTCACTGTGCAATATACTAGGACATCCAAGGGTTTGGAAGAGCGGCGCTGCTCTGCGGGCGCTGCATGACGAAGGGATACATGCCTGTGCAGCCACAAGGACGTGCCAGCGGACAGGCGGCACCCCCGGAGGGGACGGCGCCGGGTATGGTGCCGAAGGACGTGGCGTCGCCGCCCTTTCCGGACGCCGACCTGATGTACATCGTGGACCTGCTGCCCCCGGACGAACAGGCCCGCTACCAGGAGGTGCGGGACTTCCTCCAGTCCCGGATCCGGGCGGCCTCGATCGACTACTGGAACCGTGAGGAGTTCCCCTTCGGGCTGCTGGCCGAGCTGGGGAAGTACGGCCTCGGCGGGCTGCAGACGGACGGCACCTCCAAGCTCTTCAAGGGCCTCATGTATGTCGAGGTGGCCCGCGCCGATGTTTCGCTCTCGGCCCTCGTGGGGATCCATAATGAGCTGATTGTCGGCATGATCGACCAGCTCGGCTCGGAGGAACAGAAGCAACGCTGGCTGCCGGGACTCACCGCCTTCACCCAGCTCGGCGCCTTCGCCCTCACCGAGCCGGACCACGGCTCGGACATCGCCGGCGGGCTGGCCACCACTGCACGGCGCCAGGACGGCGAGTGGGTGATCAGCGGCGCCAAGCGCTGGATCGGCGCCGGGACTATAGCCGACTTCGCCCTGGTCTGGGCCCGCGACGTTGCCGACCAGCAGATCAAGGGCTTCATCGTGGAGACGGACCGCCCCGGCTACACCGCCACCAAGATCGCCAACAAGATCGGGCTGCGGATCATGCAGAACGCGGACATCGTGCTGGACGAGGTCCGCATCCCGGAATCGAACATGCTGCCCGGCGCCACCGACTTCTCCAGGGCCAACGAACTCCTGCGCGATTCGCGCGCCTGGGTGGGCTGGCAAGGTGCCGGCATCCAGCTGGCCGCGTTCGACGTCGCGCGTGCCTACTCGCTGGAACGCAAGCAGTTCGGCAAGGAACTGGCCAGCTTCCAGCTCATCCAGCAACAGCTGGCCGAGATCCTGGGGAATGCTTCCGCCTCCTTGGCGCTCATGGCGCAACTGGCGAGGATCCAGGAGGAGGGCAAGCTGGAAATGGTCCAGGCCGCGATGGCCAAGTCCACCACCACGCGGCTGGCCCGGGCTTCCGTGGCGATGGGACGGTCCCTGATGGGCGGCAACGGCATCAGCAGCGACTACGAGATGGGCAAGCTCTTCGGCGACGCCGAAATCCTGTACACCTACGAGGGCAGCTACGAGATCAACTCGTTGATCGTGGCCCGGGCCGTGACGGGGAAATCGGCCTTCGTCTAGGAACCAACGAGACGGTGCCGGCCAGGATCTAATCCTGGCCGGCACCTGTCCGAGATGATCGTCCGCCGTGCGGTCAGTCGATCGGTGTCACGTAGGCCCCGGAGATCCCGCCGTCAACCAGGAAAGTCGAGGCGGTGATGAACGAAGCATCATCGCTGGCCAGGAACGCCACGGCTGCAGCGAGTTCCTCAGGCTCCGCGAACCGGCCCAACGGGACGTGGATCAGCCGGCGCGCGGCCTTCTCCGGATCCTTGGCGAAGAGTTCCTTCAGCAGCGGGGTGTTCACCGGTCCTGGGCACAGGGCGTTGATGCGGATGCCCTGACGGGCGAATTCGACGCCGAGTTCCCGGCTCATGGACAGCACACCGCCCTTGGACGCGCTGTAGGAAATCTGCGACGTCGCCGCACCCATGACGGCGACGAAGGAGGCGGTGTTGATGATGGAGCCCTTGCCCTGCTCCTGCATGTACGGAATGGCGTACTTGCAGCAGTAGTACACAGACGTCAGGTTTACTTCCTGTACCTTGCGCCAGGCATCGATGCCGGTGTCCAGGATCGAGCCGTCGTTGGCCGGGGAGATGCCGGCATTGTTGAAGGCGATGTCAACGCTGCCATAAGTTTCCTTGGTCTGGGCATAGAGGTTCCGGACTTCCTGCTCGCTGGTGACATCGACCTTGACAAAGAGGCCGCCCACTTCGGTTGCCGCTGCCAGCCCCGTAGTGGGCTCGATGTCGGCGATCACCACGTTGGCTCCTTCGGCGGCCATGCGGCGGGCCGTGGCCAGGCCGATGCCGCTGGCGCCACCGGTGATGACGGCGCTGCGTCCTTCGAGGCGGTTGGAGACTACTGCTTTCATGGGAACTCCTTTAGTAATGGTGGAAAGTGCCGGGATTGTTTAGGCCAGGGCCTGGGTTGAGATGAAGACGTTCTTGGTTTCGGTGAAAGAATCCAGGGCATCGGGTCCGAGTTCACGGCCCAGCCCTGACTGCTTAAAGCCGCCGAAGGGCGTGGAATACCGGACGGAGGAGTGGGAATTCACGGACAGATTTCCGGATTCAACGCCCCGGGCCACACGCAGCGCGCGGTCCACGCTAGAGGTCCAGATGGAGCCGGACAGCCCGTAATCGGTGTTGTTGGCGATCCGGATCGCGTCGGCCTCATCCGTGAAAGGAACCACGGCCACCACGGGGCCGAATATCTCTTCCGTGAAGGACGGTGAGCCCAGGTCCGGGGTGAGCACAGTAGGCGGGAACCAGAACCCCGGTCCGGCCGGGGCCTGGCCCTGAAAGGCGATGGGGGCGTCGTCCGGCACGAAGCCGGCGACCGTCTGGCGCTGCTGGGCCGAGATGAGGGGGCCCATTGAGGTTCCTTCGTCGGCAGGATCGCCGACGGTGAGGGCCATGACGGCGGGCTCAAGCAACTCCATGAAACGGTCGTAGACGTCGCGTTGGACCAGGATGCGGGATCGTGAGCAACAGTCTTGACCTGCATTGTCAAAGGCGCCGCCGGGCGCCGCCGCCGCTGCCATTTCCAGATCGGCGTCGTTGAAGACAATGTTGGCGCTCTTCCCCCCGAGTTCCAGCGTCACCCTCTTCACCTGGCCGGCGCAGCCCGCCATGATCTTCTTGCCGACACCGGTGGACCCTGTAAAGACCACCTTCCGGACGGCAGGATGGGTGACGAAACGTTCGCCCACCACCGAACCCTTTCCCGGAACCACCTGGAAGACACCCTCCGGGATGCCGGCCTGAAGCGCCAGTTCCGCCAGGCGGATGGCAGTCAGCGGAGTCATCTCGGCCGGTTTCAGCACTACGGTGTTGCCCGCCGCCAGTGCAGGGGCAAAGCCCCAGGCGGCTATCGGCATGGGGAAGTTCCACGGCACGATGATCCCCACCACGCCGAGGGGTTCGTGGAAGGTGATGTTGACACCCCCGGCCACCGGGATCTGCTTCCCGAAGTGACGCTCCGGCGCGGCGGAATAGTAGTTGAGCACATCGCGGACGTTGCCCGCCTCCCAGCGTGCATTGCCGATGGTGTGCCCTGCATTGATGACTTCAAGCCGGGCAAGGTTTTCAAGATCCGCGTCGACAGCCGCGGCGAAGCGCCGCAGCAGCAGCGAGCGGTCCGCCGGCGCAACGGCTCGCCAGGATTCGTAGGCGCCGGCCGCCCGGGCAATGGCGGCATCCACTTCGGCCAGGCCGGCCAGTGCGACCGTCTCGATGACTTCCTCGTTGGACGGGTTGATGACGTCAAAGGTTGTTGCTGTCATGTCGTGGACATCTCTTTCATGTTGGCTCGGTAGCTGCCGGCGGCCTGCACAAATCCGCGGAAAAGCCGCAGGTCTTCAGGGTTTTGCTCCGGGTGGAATTGAACGCCGAGCACCCAGCCGGCGCCGTCTGTCGCTTCCAGAGCCTGGACGGTCCCGTCGGCGGAGGAAGCTGTGACGCGCAGGCTCGGCGGTACGGCGTCCATGCCCTGGTGGTGATAACACGGTGCTTTCGCCGCATCGCCCAGCAGCCCGTGTATCAGGCTGCCGGACTCGGTAGTGAAGGCAGCCTCGCCGTACACTCCCGGGGCCGGCTGGAAGTTCGCTGTGGGGTTGGTGTCCGGGATGTGCTGGTTGAGGCTGCCGTTCAGGGCAACGTTGAGGATTTGCGCCCCGCGGCAGATGGCGAACAGCGGCAGGCCTCGGTCCATGGCGGCCCGCGTCAGTATGGTGTCGTGCTCGTCACGCAGCGGCTGGGGAGCGGTTTTCGGGTGCGCGGCGGCCCCGTAGCGGGCGGGGTCCACATCGGGCCCGCCCACCACGATCAGCCCGTCCACCAGATCCAGCACCGATTCATCCGTGCCCAGCGGAGGCAGCAGGATTGGAGTGCCGCCGGCTGCCACCACAGCCTCCACATAGGTTCCGGGGACGATGGCCGCTTTGGCTTTCCAGACTCCCCACGCGGCGTCCTGATAGTAGCTGGTCAGGGCAATCCTGGGCCGGTAAGTGTCAGAGTCGTTCGAAGCCACGCACGCGCTCCCAGTCAGTGATAGCGCTGTCGAAGGCTTTCAGTTCGACGCCGGCGGCGTGGACGTAGTGGTCCACCACGGCGTCTCCGAACGCTTTGCGGGCGATGCTGCTGTCAGCCAGCATGTCCCGTGAGTCGCGGAGGTTTGTGGGGAGCCGTTCGGCGTCCGACTCGTAGGCACTGCCCTTCATGGCGGGGCCCAAAGGCAGCCTGTTTTCCAGCCCGTGGATGACGGCGGCGATCAAGGCGGCCGCTGCAAGGTAAGGGTTGAGGTCTCCGCCGCCCACCCGTATCTCGGTGCGCAGACCCCGCCCATGACCTACGACGCGGAGCGCGCAGCTACGGTTGTCCATACCCCAGGCGATGGCAGTAGGGGCAAAGCTGCCTTCGACAAACCGCTTATAGGAGTTGACGTTCGGGGCAAGGAAATATGTGAGTTCCTTCAGTGCGGCCAGCTGGCCTGCCATGAAGTGCTCCATGACGGGGCTGAACCCGTGGCTCGCCGTCGCCGGGTAGGACGGGGTTGCCGTCCAGATCTGTCAGGCTGAAGTGGATGTGGCAGGAGTTTCCTTCCCGCTCATCGAACTTCGCCATGAAGCTGATGCTCTTGCCGTGCTGGTCGGCGATTTCCTTGGCGCCGCTCTTGTAGAAGGTGTGCTTATCGCAGGCCTTCAGGGCTTCGTCGAAGCGGAACGTGATCTCCTGCTGTCCCAAGTTGCACTCGCCCTTGGACGATTCGACCACCAGGCCGGCTGCTTCCATGTTGGTGCGGATAGAGCGGATGACCGGTTCCAGGCGCGCGGTCGCGAGAAGCGAGTAGTCGACGTTGTACTGGGTGGAAGCATCAAGGCCGTGATAGTTCTTCTGCCAGGCCGCACGGTAGGAATCGTCGAACATCAGGAACTCAAGCTCCGTGCCCATGAAGGCGCGGTAGCCGAGTCTTTCGAGACGTTCCACCTGGGCGCGCAGGATCTGCCGCGGTGAAGCAACCACGGGGGACTTGTCCGTCCACATCACGTCGCACAGCACCAAGGCCGTGCCTTCCTGCCACGGAACTCGGCGCAAAGTGGAGATATCCGGGAGCATCATCATGTCCCCGTACCCGGATTCCCAGGAGGACATCGCGTAGCCGTCAACGGTATTCATCTCGACGTCGACGGCCAGCAGGTAGTTGCAGCCTTCGGCGCCGTGGTCAAGGACGTCTTCGAGGAATGAGCGCGCGCCGCAGCGCTTGCCCTGAAGCCGCCCCAGGGAGTCCGTGATGGCCACGACCACGGTGTCGATGGCTCCGGAGGCCACCTCCTCTCTCAGCGTATCGAGGGTGAGCTGGACGTTCAGGCCGGATTGTTTTGGTTGTTCAGTCATGGTTGCTCCGCAACGTTGGTCTTCAATGGGTGGGATTATGTTCGAAGGACAGCTACTGCTTCAGTTCGGCCTCAGCCAGGGCCAGCCGCGCAAATTCCTCATCCGGGGATCCCGTGACGATGCGGTGGCGGCTGTAGAACCAGTAGTACGCAATGGCTGCGGCGAAGATGGCCGCCGTTATTGAGGCTGCGTAGACGTCCACAACGAACGTAGCTACGACGGCGACGGCGGACAGGACGAGGGCGATCGATGTTGTGACGATGCCGCCCGGAGTCCGGTAGCCGCGTTCCAGCTCAGGCTCCTTGATCCGAAGGACGATGTGGGACAGGTTCAGCAGCACATAGGAGACCGTGGCCCCGAAAACTGCGATGTTGATGAGCAGTGCGCCGTCGCGGGTGACCGCGGCGAGCAGGAAGCCTATGGTTCCCGGGACGATCAGGGCCCAGTAGGGTGTGCGGCGTGCCCCTGTGAGGGAAAGCCATTTTGGCAGGTAGCCGGCGCGTGAGAGCGCGAACAGCTGCCGAGAGTATGCGTAGATGATCGAGAAGAAGCTGGCCACGAGCCCGGCAAGTCCGGCGTAGTTGATGAAGTCGGCCAGGAAGGTATTTCCTCCGTAGGCCAGACGGAGCGCCTCCGGCAACGGGTTGTCCGAGGTGCTCATGGCCTGCGCTCCGGCAGCGCCCGGAACGAGTACCAGCATCAGGGCACCGAAGCCGACCAGGATGAGGACGGCGACGATTATGCCCCGGGGCATGTCTCTTTTCGGGTCGGCCGATTCCTCGGCCGCGAGTGGAACGCCTTCAACGGCCAGGAAGAACCAGATCCCGTAAACGAGGGCCGCTAGTATGCCGCTGATGCCCATCGGGAGGAAAGCGCTGGAGCCAGCGGATCCGTCAGGCACGATGTCGAACAGCTTGGTCGGGTCGAATTTCGGCAGCAGCCCGATGGCGGCAGCCACCAGGGCAACGACAGCCACAGCGGTGATGGCGAACATGATCTTCAGGGCCTCGCCGACCCCCCGGAGGTGGATCCAGATGAAGATGGCGTACGTGACCAGGTAGACCGGCCACGAGTTGGTCAGTCCAAACAGCCCGAGCGCTTCTATGTAGCCTCCGATGAAGGTGGCGATCGCGGCTGGCGCGACGGCATATTCGATCAGCACGGCTATCCCGGTAGCGAAGCCGCCCAGGGGTCCGAGGGCGCGCCGTGCGAAAGCGTACCCGGCGCCGGCAGTGGGAAGCGTCGAGGAGAGCTCGGCGAGCCCGAACACCATGCAGGTGTACATGATGCCCATCAGGACGAAGGCTACGAGCAGGCCGCCCCAGCCGCCCTGGGCCAGCCCCAGGTTCCAGCCGGCGAAGTCGCCGGAGATAACGTAGGCGACGCCCAGCCCGGCGAGCAGGACCCATCCGGCAGCCCCGCGTTTGAGCCGTCGATGCTGGAGGTAGTCCGCTTCGTTGCCGCTCGCGGTGTCCCGAATGCCGGTGCCTTCGTCTGCTGATTTCATGCGTTTCCCTTTGATGAGAGGATGTTGCCCAGGACCTACCCAGGGCCTTAAAGGACTGTTTTTAGTCCAAGAGCATGAGACTTAGTCTGGTGGTGTGCATCACACACGTCAAGGGGCGCGGCTAAATTGAGCAAAATCTGGAGCGGGGTTGAGTCATTGGTGTCTTAGGTGACCTTTGGGCCCCGTCGCGGTACTGTGAGGGAAAGTAGTTGCAGCACTTCGGACGATCTGGAGCTGATCATTTGACCGTGTCCCCCTTCAGCCAGTCCTACGCCATGCTCCGGCCTGTCCGCGGCGGAAATGCCTTCGAGGAAACCATCGAGCACATTCTCCGGACAATCAAACTCGGGATCTTCGCCCCCACAGAGAAGCTCCCGCCGGAACGGGAACTTGCCGAGCACCTGGGCGTCTCGCGGGCGACTCTTCGGGACGCGCTGGGCGAACTTCAGAGTGCAGGTTACCTGGATGTCCGGCGCGGACGATACGGCGGGACCTACGTTTCCGGCACTACCGTGCGGGCGCAGCACGACATCCGGCCACTGGAGCCTGCCGATGTTCACGATGTGCTCGTCTTCCGGGGGGTCATCGAGCCCGCGGCAAGCGCGCTGGCAGCAGGTTCCGATTTATCTGCGGCAGCGCGCAGCCACTTGCGCCATTGTCTCGCGGAGGTCAGTGCTGCCACCGATGCCAGCTACCGGCCCAGGGATGCCCGCTTCCACATTGCCATTGCCGAGTTGACAGGCGCGCCAAGCCTCGTGGCGTCCGTCGCGGAAACCCGGGGCAGACTCAACGAACTGCTGGACCGGATTCCGTTCCTGGGGACCAACCTAGAACACTCCAACGAACAGCATGCAGAGATCGCGGACGCTATTCTGAGTGGCGATCCCGCTGCCGCGGAACAGGCCACCCGGCAACATCTTGAAGGGACCGCCGCCCTGCTCCGGGGGTTCCTGTCCTGACACACTTGGACCCACAATGCCGTATCTGCCCTGGCGCGCAACTTTTCTGCCGTTGTCGGCCGGCGTCAGGGCAACGGGCCGCGGCCGGAGCGGTCTGCGGACTCAACGGAGAGGTGCCGGGCGGAGCGCACCGACTCAGGGCCGGAAGCGGTATCCAACCCCTGCCTCGGTGATCAGGTGACGGGGGTTGGAAGTGTCTGGCTCCAGCTTGCGCCGCAGCTGGGCCATGTACACGCGCAGGTAATTGGTTTCCTTGGCGTAGGACGGTCCCCACACCTCAGAGAGCAGCTGTTGCTGGGTGACGAGTTTTTCGGGGTTACGGACGAGTATCTCGAGCATGTGCCATTCGGTCGGGGTGAGGCGGACGTCCTGGCCGTCGCGGAGCACCAGGCGTTTAGCCAGATCCACGGTAAAAGCATCTGTGGTGATAACCGGAGTCTGGTCCGGATCGATGCTGCGGCGCAGGAGGGCACGGAGGCGGGCCAGGAGCTCATCAAGGCCGAACGGTTTGGTGATGTAGTCATCGGCGCCGGCATCCAGGGCCTGAACCTTGTCCTCGGAGCCGTGGCGTGCGGAGAGCACCAGGATGGGAACCCGGCTCCAGCTGCGGAGCTCCCGGATTACACTGGTGCCATCCAGGTCGGGAAGGCCAAGATCCAGGATCACTACTGCCGGTGCATTCTGCCGGGCCGCGAGCAGCGAGGATCGTCCGTCCGCGGCCGTGCTGACGGCGTAGCCGTGGGCCTTCAAGGTGATCCGCAGGGCGCGCAGCAAGTACGGATCATCATCAATCACCAGGACAGCTGTCATCAGGCGTCCGGCCCGGACGAAAGGATCGGCGGGGCGTGGTGGCGCCGGGCAATGGCCGATTGCGGTTCCAGCGGTGCCTGCTCAACAGGCGCATCGAAAGGAACGCCCTCGGACAACGGGAGGCTGATGGCCATGGTCAGGCCGCCGCCCGGTGTGGCTTCAGCGGTCAGGCGGCCGCCCATCGCCTCGGTAAACCCCTTCGCCACGGCCAGGCCCAGCCCGACGCCGGTAGCCGGCGATGCGTCGTCCAGACGCTGGAAAGGCCGGAACATTTCCACGACTCTTTCTGCCGGGACGCCCGTGCCATGGTCGATGATGCGCAGCTCCCCGGCCGGACGGCCAGTCACACTGGCCCGGCTCAGGCCACCGGCGGAACCGGCCAGGACTATGTCCGAATCGGGGGCGTACTTGACGGCGTTTTCAACGATGTTGGCAATGACACGTTCGAGCATGCCTGGGTCCGCGTCGACCTCGGGCATATTGGCGGGGAGCTCGGCGCGAACCCGGCCCGGTGCGATCCCGTGCAGGCCACCGGGAATGACCTCCTGCCAGCGCACGGGCCGCAACAGCGGCCGGATGGAGTCGGACGTGATCCGGGACATGTCCAGCAGGTTTCCCACCAGCACGTCCAACCGGTCGGAGCACTCCTCGATCGTCGCCAGGAGTTCCTGCTCTTCCTCGGGGGTGTAGCTGACCCCCTGCTGCCGGAGGCCCCCAACAGCAAGTTTGATTCCGGCCAACGGGGTGCGGAGATCGTGCGAGACGGCGCGGAGGATTGAGGTGCGCATGGTGTTGCTCTCTGCCAGCCGCAGGACCTCATTGCGGCTGGCGAGCAGACGCTGGCGCTCCAACTGCGCCACCAGATGCACGCCGAAGGCCCCAAGCAGCCTTCTGTCGCTCGCCGGCAGCACCCGCCCGGAGAGGACCAGACAGGTGGTGGCATTGATCTGTTCAACGTTGTCGCCCTGGATACCTGACGTGCCGGGGGCATCGCCGGAACCGGGTGGGGCCGGCGGAACCTCGCCGACGCTCGCGATCAGGCGCCAGCCAGGCCGGGAACCGTCACCCTGGGACCTGGTGCTGCCGCCGCCGCGGCTGCCGTCGCGGTCGTCGTCGTCGTCGGGCAAGCTGAACAGTGCCGCGCCCCGGACCTGAAAAACGTCCATAGCCTGTGCCAGCAACCCCATGACTGTGTCCTCCGAGTCTGCTGCCCCGCGCGAGAGGTCGGCCAGGGTGGTGGCTTCGGCGCGGGCCAGGGCAGCCTCCTTGGACCGCCGGGCTGAGACGTCAACTACGATTGCCACAGCGGCTGACACCCCAACAAAGACGAGAAGGGCGAGCACGTTTTCCGAATCGCTGATGGTGAGGGTGCCCAGCGGCGGCGTGGAGAAATAGTTCACCAGCAGGCTGCTCCAGAGGGCCGCGAGGATCGCCGGCCACAAGCCGCCAACGAGGGCCACCGCGACGGACCCCGTGAGCTGGACCAGGACTGTCGTGGCAAGGTTTTTATCAGGGCTAACCGCAAGCACCAGCTGCAGGAGGGCGGGCAGGAAAACGGCCAGGAGAAAACCGACGGTGGCCCGGACCCGGCCCAGGTCCTGTCGCCGTGGCAGGCCGGAGCGTCCGTCGTGGAGCGGCTGGGACACCATATGGACGTCGATGTCACCGGAGTCGCGCACCACCCGGGTGCCCGTGGCGCCGCCACGAAGGCCCTTCAGCAGTCCGGCGAGCTTGCCCTGGCGCGAGACACCCAGGACGATCTGGCTGGCGTTGACGCTGCGGGCGAAATCCAGCAGGGCGGCCGCCGGGTCCTCCCCGGCCACGATGTGGTAGCTGCCGCCGAGATCCAGGACCAGACGGCGCTGGGCCTCGAGGGCCTGCGGGGATTCGGCGGCGACCCCCTCCGCAGCCCGCACGTGCACCGCCAGCAGGTCGCCACCGTTGACCCGGTTGAGGATCCTGGCCCCACGGCGGATCAAGGCTTCGCCGTCCGGGCCACCCTTCAGCCCGACGACGATGCGCTCGCGCGCGGGCCAGCTGTCTTCGATCCCGTTTCCCTGCCGGTAGCTGGCCAGGCTCTCGTCCACCCGGTCCGCGAGCCACAACAGAGCTAGTTCGCGCAGTGCCGCCATGTTGCCCGGACGGAAGTAGTTGGACAGGGCGGCGTCGATCCGGTCCTTCGCGACGATCTTGCCGTCCGCGAGCCGCTGTCGCAGTACGTCGGGGGAGACATCCACCAGCTGTATCTGCTCAGCCCGTCGGGCGATCGCATCCGGGACGGTCTGGGCAGGGCGGACCCCGGTGATCGCGCTGACAACGTCGCTGAGCGATGCGAGATGCTGGACGTCCACAGTGGAGAGGACATTGATCCCGGCATCCAGCAGTTCATCGATGTCCTGCCAGCGATAGGGGTTCCGGCTGCCTGGGACGTTGGAGTGCGCGTATTCGTCCACGATTGCAGTGGCGGGCGAGCGGCGGAGCGCCGCGTCCAGATCCAACTCTTCGACCAACAGGCCGCCATACGGCACCCGGGCGGCCGGGATGAGCTCGAGCCCTTCCAGCAGTTCGCGGGTCTCCTTGCGGCCGCGGTCCCGGGCCGCGACGGCGACGACGTCCTGGCCGTTGGCGCGCAGCCGGTGCCCCTCACGGAGCATGGCGTAGGTCTTGCCGACGCCGGGTGCTGACCCCAGGAAGATGCGCAGCGTTCCACGTGCCATGCTGTCATTCTTCCAGTTTCCGCACTGCGCGACCGGCCACAACGGCGTCAAGGATTCGTCAAGATAGGCACCCGCCACGGCTGTGGAGTTCGGCGCTTCGTGGCGGCGTTCTGTGATCGCTCGATGTCGCAGTTGTCGGCGGCAGGTGCCGTCTTGCATGGCATGCGTTTCGAGACACAGAGGTTTCGAGACACCCGAGCCGGATTAGGAGAAGGTGTCGGCCGCCCGCAAGCGGAACGGTCACCGGAACAATTTCGGGC
Source organism: Arthrobacter sp. UYCu723 (assembly GCF_054059215.1). Taxonomy (NCBI): domain Bacteria; kingdom Bacillati; phylum Actinomycetota; class Actinomycetes; order Micrococcales; family Micrococcaceae; genus Arthrobacter; species Arthrobacter sp. UYCu723. The sequence goes on along the minus strand of NZ_JBSSBW010000001.1, from coordinate 1,190,270 downwards.
GGATGCATGAGGTGTTGAATGGAGCTGGGGCTTGAGACTGGTAAATACCGACTACTCAATCAACGGTCATTACCAGTCTCAAGCCCCGAGCTGTGACGGACAAACTGGGAAGAGGGCCGATCCACTATGCCGCCATCGATGTCATGCCCGCTTCCGGAGGCTACCTCTAGACCGCGAACGGGCCGTCGGCACCGACGGCCGCGTCGGCGAAGCGCTCACCGATGCGACGGTGGCCGGGGGGATCCGGGTGGAGCTGGTCTGGCAGCGGAAGCTCGACAACATCTGCTTCACCGAAGAGAGAGCGCCCATCGATGTAGTGCAGATTCGGGTCGTCGACCGCTCTCTGCGCAACGATGCGGATTAGTTCGTCGCGGATGATGTTCAGCCTCAGCCGGGTACGGTCCCGGGCCTGGGAAGCGCAGGATGACAGTCGGCGGATCAATGACAGGATCCGGACCATCGGCCAGGACTTCGCCGCCGAACAGCCGTTCCTGGCACCGTTGCCGGCAGAGGAATTTGATCCGGGCCTGGTGCTGACACCCAGGGTGGACCGGTCCTCGATGGTGGGGAGGACCACCGCGCGGAAAAGTACCGCTAAGCATCAAAATGACCAAAGTTGGAGCGGCTTTTCCTGACCGCGATGGGAAGCCTTGTTCAGCATGAGCAGTCACCCAAACGTCCGTAGGCGTTGCATTGGCCCGGACACGGCACGCTTTACAGCTCTGACCTGCGGAAACGTTTCAAGTGCAGAAGTGTATGGCGAACGAACGTTACCCGACACCGCCAACAGTCTTAGCGTCGGATATTTCACGAATTCACAAGCCACCCCAAGTGGTACAGAACTGGCGAGCACGAAGCTGGCGTCACGCAGTTTCTGGTTGCAGATCCGGACGGGTACTCGATTCGATTCCAAGCGTCCCTGGGACAAAGACTTGTCTCTCCAGGACCGAAATAGGTATCCATCGAGGAGCCACCGGGGAAGAAGACGCGGCGGAAACGACCGGTTGTGAGACAACGGGCCAGTGGCGGAACACTGCAGGCCTCCTGGCTCGCACGGGGCGCGGTCTGCCCCGACCGCGCCCCGGCAATACCGGGCCCGGATCCCCAGCGGCCCGGAAGCCTTGGTCTGCAGAGCGAGGAGAGTGTTGCCAACCGTTCCGTGCTGCACGCTCCGCTCCCCGCGCTGGCCGGGAGTGCCGAGGGAGCGAGTACCCGCTACTCGTGACAGAGAGACAACCGTGTCCTATGATGCAGGCGCCGGAAAGATCCGGCGCCTGAAGCGGCCGGTCTCGCCGCGCCGGGCTTCACCGCCCCAATAAACACCGGGGACACAATTTCCGGGGAGAGACCCATGAAAAAAACCCTGCTCGCGTTCGCCACAGCCATCGCACTGATGTTCGCCGCCCCGATGGTCGCAACAGCCACCACATCGATCAACAACAACAGCAACAACAGCAGCAGCAACAGCAGCAGCAACAGCAACAGCAACAAGAACAACAGCAACAACAACAAGAACAACAACAAGAACAACAAGAACAAGAACAACAACAACAAGAACAAGAACAACAACAACAACAACAAGAAGGCCCCGGCCCCGGTCTGCCAGAGCGGCACGCCGCCACCTTCCAACCAGTACCCGGGTGTACTCGTAGTGGCAACCAGTTTCGAATCCGGAACGCTGAAGGGATTTATTGCCAGCACGTCGGGGACCGGGACAGCCTCTGTCACCTCCGACCAGCACCATTCAAGGGGCTGCGCGGCCTTCCTGCACGTCACGGATGAGTCAGGCTCGGTGGCAAACATGTCAGCAACCCTGCCGGGAGGCTCCTCGGGCGCCTACGCCGACGGCTGGTTCAACATCACCACGGCGGGCAACGTAGGAAACAACGTCCCGTATTTCCGGTTCTTCAATGGTGGCATCCGTGTGGCCGATGTTTTCCGGGACAACGGCAACGGCCAGCTGTGGCTGCGCGTAGCGTCCCCTTCGGGCACTTACGGGTACACCAACCTTGGACTGGCGGTACAGCTCGGCTCCTGGCACAAGGTGGTGATGCACGTGGTGGCCAACGGTGCCGCCTCCACCGTTGAGGTCTGGTTCGACGCCAGGCTCCTCTACAGCAACCAGGTCAGCACAGGGTTCACGACGCTGACCCGGGTGCAGCTGGGAGCGGAGCACCCCCGGCAGGTGGGCGACAGCTATATCGACGATGTCATTATCAAAGCTTCATAACGCCGCTGCCCTACGCGGACTGGCTACCGGGGCATGTGGGCTGAGATCCCGCCGGAAGAAGCCCGAACCTGACCAGCTGGAAGGGACGTTCAGCAGGGTGGAGGAAGTCGAACTCGAGGTCGATGTACTCGTCTTCGAGAATGGCGTCCGTGATGACGGCGATCTGGCTGTCATCACGTTCCGGGTAGTCGATCGGAGCAGCCCATGACGAAACTGATCGGCTACGCACGCGTTTCGACGCGGCAGCAAGTCCACCGACCGGCAGCAGGCGGACCTTCTGGCCGCCGGCGTCCGACGCGATGACCTCTACGTGGATCACGGTGTATCTGGGGCGCGAGCCTCACGACCCCAGTTCGATCGAGTACTCGACGCGCTGATCGACGGAGACACCCTCGTGATCACGACGCTGGATCGGCTCGGGCGATCCACCCAGAACATGCTCGCCTTCGCTGACGAACTCCGCGGTCGAGGCGCGGGCCTGCGCGTCTTGAACCTTGGCGGTGGCGACGTCGACACCGCAACACCCATGGGGTCGATGCTTTTCACGCTCATGGCCGCCCTCGCGCAGATGGAACACGAGATCAAACGCGAACGCGTCACCGACTCCATCAGTAAACGCAGAGAAGCCGGAAAGGACCTCGGCGGCCGACCCCGTCGGATCACCGACAGTCAGATTCGAAGCGCTGTCCGCCTGGTCGAAGGCGGCGAGCCCGCTGCGCAGGTTGCCCGCGATCTCGGGAATGTCACGCGCAACGTTTTATAGACGGTCGCGAGCACTCACCGACTAGCCGCTCTGCGCGTCCTCCCGGAAGGCGACAGCCAGCGATCACAGAACGCCGCCAAAGAGCATCCAACTCCACCCGCCACGGCGCAACGGTGCTGACCGCTGCGGACCACAAACGCCCCGCCGGAGGAATCCTCCGGCGGGGCGTTTGTGGTCTTCGCGGAAAACGTCCCGGCCTGGCCGGGGGTGCTTTCCTGAGTGCTTAGAGCGGGCGGATGTTCTCAGCCTGCGGGCCCTTCGGGCCCTGGGTGACGTCGAACTCGACCTTCTGGTTCTCGTCCAGTGAGCGGTAGCCGCTGCTGGAGATTGCCGAGTAGTGGGCGAAAACGTCGGCTGACCCGTCATCCGGGGCAATGAAGCCAAAACCCTTTTCGGCGTTGAACCATTTAACTGTGCCTGTAGCCATGCCATTATCCTTCTGAAATGCTGCTGATCTCCGGCGGCCCTGGGGCCAACGGCTGCGGAGACATTCGTCCGCTGTCCCCCAACGTACGGGTCGGCGGGCCGCGGTGCAAGAGGCCACCGGGGCCATTTTGTTCCGGATGGAGACCATGGTCAGGGCACGATGGCCACAATCCCGGTCATTGTCCCCTCCCGGAGGAAGCTGAAATGCTCGCCGCCCGCCTGGAGGCGCGGGTCCGGCAGGCCCGGCGCGCCGATGAAGTCATCGTGGTGGACAACGGACGTTACGGCCGAGGTCTGTGCGGCGGAAACTCCCCGCGCCGTCACTGGCGGACAGTGCCGGCGGATCCGTCCACGGTGACAGTCTGGCCGGTGCGCAGCCGCGTGGTGGCCTCAGGCACGCCCACGACGGCGGGGATGCCGTATTCGCGGGCCACAACGGCCCCGTGCGAGATGACCCCGCCCATTTCCATGACAAGGGCACCGGCGGTCAGGAACAAGGGGGTCCACCCCGGGTCGGTGGAGGGGGCTACCAGGATTTCGCCGGGTTCGAGGTGGGCGCCCACCGGGTCCAGAATCACCCTCACCCTTCCGGTGGCCGTGCCGGCCGAGGCCGGTGTGCCGGACAAGCCATCGGGGGCCGGGGACTTCGCCATCATTGCCGCCTCCACGTCTGTGCCGTCGGACAGCAGGACCCGGGGGATATGCCGCCGTCGCAGTTCCACGTCGTAGAGCCGGCGGCGGTCCGCGACCAGGCCCCATAAATCGGCGCCGCGCAGTCCGACGCGGATCTCATCGAAGTCCAGGAAGAAGACGTCGTCCTGGCTCGCCACGCTGCCGGTCGCGGCCAGCTCGGCGCCGACCGTGGCGAGCTGCCGGTGCATTTCTGCCAGCGCCATCACGATGTAGAACTTGGGCAGTTCCCGCAGCCCTGACAGCTCCCGGGCCCGGCGCAGGCACAGTTCCAGGAGGCGCGCCCGCCAGCGGCCGCGGGCCCGCGCACGCTCCACGAGGCTGTGGATCCGGTCCTCGGCGTGTTCTGCCGCCCGGGCGAACTGCCGGTCCGGAGCCTGTTCGGGATCCTCTACCCGCAGATAGTTGGAGATCATGCCGAGGATATGGTCCGACTGCTCCGACCACCGCGGCATGCCGAGATCGATTTCTGCTACGGCGCGGTGACCGTAACGCGCAAGGAAGCTCCGGACGCCGGCCTGCGCCGGCGCGGGCAGGCCGCCGGCCCGGAAGATCCCGGCGAGCTCGTCGGGGCGTTTCGCCAGAAAGGCCTCGCGTGCAGCCGGATCGGCGCCGATGGAGACCGCCAGCTCCCAGAGTTCAAGATCCATCTCGGTGGTCACGTTGTTCGGCAGCCCACGCAGCACCGCTTCGAGTTCGCGCGGCTGGGCAATTCCGCGCAGCAGCCTTCGCGCCGCGGCCAGCATGATGTAGCCGATCGATGGGCCCGGCAGGGTGGCCTGGATCAGTCCGTCGACCGTCCCGTCCAGGATGTTCTGGGCGTAGTCGAGCCGCTGGAAAGGCGTGGCAGGCTCGGGCAGCGCCAGCTCCGCTTCGAGCAGCTTTCCATACGCCTTCGCCCGGCGCAGTTCCGCCTCCGGACGGAGTGCAGCCCCGATGAGCGCCGGTACTAACTTCAGTATCAGGCCAAGACTCGCGGTCACCGCTGTACTCCGGACTTGCCAGGCACGGCCGGACCGCTTCGCCTGGGCCGGGAACTTTCGGGAGTTCTTGATAACCCGGAATCTCGGGTCCTCCAACAGCGCCGGAAAAACGGCCGCGGATCTCCCGTCCGCCAGCGGCAGAAACCTCAGCAGGTAGCGACGGCCGAGCCTGCTGCGCACTACGGACGTCAGGTCCACATACATGCGCAGCCCGGGGTTGACGTACTTCCAGGGCCCCTGCCGCATCCCGCCGAGGACCGAGAGCCCCAGCGGCGTGATCGGCCGGGTCAGCCCCTGGAGCAGGGTGCCGCACAAATACACCCGGGTTCCGCCGTCGGCAGCCGCGCCCGCCGATTCCCTGGCTGACGGGTCCGGCAGCGGATACAGCGTGGTGATCGGCCGGGACTGGGTCAGCCAGATCGTGCCCGAAGCATCGATGACCCACTCCACATCCTGCGGGGCGTCGAAAAGGCGCTGGACCGCGTCGCCCAGCGAGGTGAGCTCGCTCAGCTGCGCGTCGCTGAGGCTTGGTTGCCGGCCGTGTTCCGGGCCGCCCGCCGTGCGGTGCAGGACCCAGGCCGTGGCGGTGTCCAGCACGAAGTGGTCAGGATTGACCGCCCCGGAGACGACGGCCTGCCCGGGGCCGGGGCTGGCGTCGATGACCGTCTCAGTCCTCGTTCCGGTGACGGGATTGGCGGTGAACAGGACGCCAGCGGTGACGGCATCCGCGACCCGTTGGACGACGACGGCGAGGCCGACGTCACGGTGGCTGATCCCGGTGGCCGAGCGGTAGGCGACCGCCCGCTCGCTCCAGAGGGAGGCCCAGCAGCGGCGGACGGCGTCGATCACGGCGTCGGCGCCGACAATGTCCAGATAGGAGTCCTGCTGGCCGGCGAAACTGGCGAACGGCAGGTCCTCCGCCGTGGCTGAGGACCGAACAGCGACGGCGGGCTCGTCGCCCGGGGCGGCTCCAAGCCCGGCGTAGGCCGCGCGGAGTGCGGCGTCCACCTCGGGCGGGACCGGCGATGACCCGACCAGGTCCCTGGCGCGCTCCGCCGTCCCGGCCTGCGCCGTCCTGGGCTCCACCGTTCCGTCCTGGACAGTCCCATGCGCCACAGCCCGGGCAGCCGCCGTATCGAGTTGCTCCGCCAGCGCTGCCAGTTCTCCCGGCGCCGCCAGCTCGTAGGCCTCTGTTGTCAAGCAGAACCCGGACGGGACCGGAAAGCCGGCTGCCAGGAGCTTGCCGAGGTTTAGGGCCTTACCGCCCACGAGGCGCAAGGCGACTGAGCCGGCCTCTTGGAGGTCCACCACGAAGGGGGCAACCAGGAGCCCGTCCGCCGCATCTCTGACCGGGGGAGTCCGGTCTGCAGCAACCATTTCCCGCTCCTATTCCCGCTCCTAGGCAGTGTCCGCGGCCTCGCCGGTGTCCTCCCACAAGACGTCCAGATTGCGGAAGACAGGAGGACTGTCGCACAGGGCGGCCATCTTCGCGGCGAAGTCGGAGGTTTCCGGCCGGCTGGAATTTTCCATGGCCGACTCATAGGACTCGAACTCGACGATCGTGAAATAGGTTCCGGGGTGGTCGCGGTCCGCGGTGGCCAGGATCCGGCCGAACGTCGGTGCGGTGCTTCCCTCCGTCCTGGACGGCCGGCCGAGTTCTTCAATTTCCTCGATCCGGGAGGACTGAAATTCGATGATCTGCACAAACCTTGCCATGACGGCTCCTCGACGGCGGCGCTGCTGATGCGGCTCACGCTAGACCTGCTGTGTTAGCAGTGCAAGAGGTGCGGCCAGAGCGCTGCGGGAGCCCCGCGCCGCCGTCGTCGGAAGTCCCGAACGGAGCCCGGCTAGGGCGTCAGCAGGACCTTGATCGCGCGCCGTTCGTCCATGGCGCGGTACGCCTCGGGCGCCTCCTCCAACGGCATGACGACGTCGAACACCCGGCCCGGATTGATGGTTCCGGCGAGCACGTCCGCGAGCAGTTCGGGGATGTAGGTCCGGGCCGGCGCCATGCCGCCGGCGATCGAGATGTTGGTGTCGAAGAGGTAGCGCAGCGGGGCTTCGGCGCCGCCGGTCGGGACGCCGACAAAGCCCAGGGCGCCGCCCGGGCGGACGCTGTGCAGGGCCTGCTCCATCGATTCCTTGGTCCCGACGCACTCGAGCACGGAGTCGGCCAGCACACCGCCGAGCAGTTCGCGGACCTTCGCGACGCCTTCTTCGCCGCGTTGCGCGACGATGTCCGTCGCCCCGAACTCGCGGGCAATGGCCTGGCGGTCCGCATGCCGGGACATGGCGATGATCCGCCCCGCCCCGAGCCGCTTTGCCGCCAGCACGCCGCAGAGCCCCACGGCGCCGTCGCCCACCACGACGACGGTCCTGCCGGGGCCGGCCTTCGCGGCGAGGGCCGCGTGGTGGCCGGTGGCCATCACATCGGAGAGCGTCAGCAGGCTCGCGAGCAGGGCGTCGTCCGGTTCGGTGACACCCGGGACCTTAACGAGGGTGGACTCTGCCAGCGGCACGCGGACCGCCTGGCCCTGGCCGCCGTCGATCGCCAAGCCCGTGTCATCCTTGCCGCCCCAGCCGGCCAGGTGGTCGCAGGCCACGGTGACGCCGTTGAGGCACTGCGGGCATTTGCCGCAGCTGACCACGAAGGGCGCGATCACGAAGTCGCCCACGGCCAGGCCGCTGACCTCCGCGCCGACGCTTTCCACCGTGCCGACGAATTCGTGCCCGATCGCGGAGGGCTTATGGGTGGGCCTGACGCCGCGGTACGGCCACAGGTCCGAGCCGCAGACGCAGGATGCCGTGACCTTCACGACGACGTCGGTGGGCAGCTGCACGGTGGGGTAGTCCCGGTCTTCGACCCGGATGTCCCCGGGGCCGTGGATGATGGTGGCGCGCATGACGGCTCCTGGAGTGGGGGGTGGGTTACCTACGAGTCTATCCGCGCGGCGCCTGCCGCCCCGGCAGGCGCCGCAACTTGGCCAGGGTTGGCTAGCGCATCCCCTCCCGGCGAATCGCGGTGGCGATGGCCGCGGCCCGGGTCTCCACGCCCAGCTTGGCGTAGATGTGTGCCAGATGGGTCTTGACCGTGGCCTCGGAGATGAAAAGCCGCTGGCCGAGCTCCCGGTTGCTGAGCCCCTCCGTCAGGAGGCCCAGCAGCTCCGCCTCACGCGGCGTCAGGACCTCGTCCGGATTCCGCAGCTGCTGGAACAGCCGGGAGGCCACCGGTGCGCTCATGACGCTCTTGCCCTGGACCGCGCCGCGGACGGCAGCGAAGATCTCCTCCGGTGCTGCGTCCTTGAGCAGGTAGCCCATGGCCCCGGCATCCACCGCCCGGACAATGTCGGCGTCGGAATCGTAGGTGGTGAACACCAGTACCGCCTGTTTGCCGTTGCGCCGGCGGAGTTGCTTGATGGCCTCGATGCCGTCCATGCCGGCACCCATGGCGAGGTCCATCATCACCACTGCGGGGGAGTGCTCCTCCACCGCCATCAGGGCTTCCTCGCCGGAGGCGGCCTCGGCCACGACGGCGATATCCGGCTGCGTTCCCAGCAGGGCCTTGAGCCCGCTGCGGACCACCAGGTGGTCGTCCACCAGCAGCACAGTAATGGGACTCACCGATCCTCCTCCGCGGGCAGTTGTGCGGCCACAATCGTCCCTTCGCCCGGGGTGCTTTCCACCGAGAAGACGCCACCCAGCTGCTCCACCCGCTGTCGCATGGCCCGCAGGCCGTAGCCTCCCGCTTTCGACGGCGGGGCCAGCGACGACAGGTCAAAGCCGATGCCGTCGTCGTACATGTCCAGCGTGACGGCGCAAGGCAGGTAACCGAGCGTCACCGTGACGTGGGTGGCCGAAGCGTGCAGTTTGATGTTTGCAGCGGCGCTCTGGACCACCCGCAGCAGGGCATGCCGGACATCGGGCGGAACCGGGCGTGGCTCACCGGTGACCAGCAGTCTGGCGCCCGGGACATAGAGCGTCGCCGCCTGAAACACTGCGTCCGGCAGGGCTGAAGCCTCCAGGCCGGGCGAGGCCAGTTCGTGGACCAGGCTGCGGGTATCGGACAGGTTCTGGCGCAGCATCCCGCTGGCGCGGCGCACGTCCTCCTGCGCAGCGGGGCTGGGCCAGGATCTATTGGCGGCTTCGAGGAGGAGCAGGCTGCTGGCGAGGCCCTGCGTCACGGTGTCGTGGATTTCACGGGACACGCGCTCGCGCTCCTCGATGGTGCCGGCCCTGCGCTCGCTGGCCGCCAGCCTGCCCTGGGCCAGGGAAACCTCGGCGTGCAGGCGGCGCTGCTCCCCGGCGTCGTGCTCGATGCGGTCGTAGATCAGGGTCAGCATGACGCCCACGGCCAGCGGCCCCAGCAGCATGGCGACATCGCTGCCGCCGCCGAGCCGGAACAGTCCGACGGCGGTGGCCGCCGCCGTCGCGCCTCCCGCCAGGTACGCCACCCAGCCGGCGAACGCCGTCCGGCACAGGAAGAACACGGCGAACGAGCACCACGCGAAGCTGGGCGCGGCGATGACCAGGACCGCCCACAGTGCCGCGAGCACAAACATCCACAGCGCCCACGGCCGCCTGCGCTGCGCAAGGACCGCGATCACCGCATAGAGCCCACACACCGCTGCGGCCAGCGCCAGGATCCATACGTTGTCTGCCGGGCTGTGCCGCATCACGTAGCGGACCGCCGACGCCACCATCAGCACGGCGAAACCGAGATGGACGACGGCGTCAATCCGGCCGCCAGGCCAGCCGTCCGCCGCGCGGTGGTTCTGCAGGGTGGCCGATGCGTTGTCCTGGGCAGGTTCCGGGGGTCTGGCTGGTGCTGAAGAAGGCATGGGGTGTCCGGTTCCGGTGGATGGAGTGCTACCCCCATGCTAGGGCCCGCGTCGTTGCTGGTCTCTCAGCCTTTTGGCTGACACGGCAAGCCCGATGGCGGAGGCGGGTGCAGACGAACGCCCGATGCCAGGACCGGGGCCAGCCGAAAGGATGGACGTATGCCCAGGGGCACGGCCCCGCAACCGCATTCCGAGGAGAAACCCATGAAGAAATCCAACAAGACTGCTGCCATCGCCGCTGCCGGAGCGTTGCTCCTGATAGGGGGCGTCACCGCAGCGGCCAACGCCGGTACCGTTCCGGTTGCGTCAGCACCCGTAGCTGCCCCGGCGGCGGTTCCGGCGGCGGTTCCGGCGGCGGTTCCCGCCGTCGATCTCCAGCCGGGTCCTGAAACCGTGGTGGCCCAGAACCGCATCAGCGTGGGCGCCTCTGCGGCCGCCGTCAACGCTGCCCTGGCCAAGTGCCAGGCCGACAAGTTGCCGTTCGTCACGGTCGCCTTGGTGGACCGCTTCGGTACTGTCCAGGCCCTGCTCCGCGGCGACAACGCGGCGGAGCACACCATCGAAGCCGCCCAGCAGAAGGCTTACACGGCCGCCGCCTTCGGGACGCCCACGAGTGAGCTGGCCAAGCGGATCAACGGAAACGGACCCAGCATCGCTGACCTCCCCGGCACGCTTTTCCTGGCCGGCGGAGTCCCCCTTAAGGTCAATGGAGTGTCGGTGGCAGGCATCGGTGTGGGCGGCGCTCCCGACGGCATGCTGGACGAAGCCTGCGCAACAGCAGGCGCCGGTGCCATCGCCGGAACCGCCAAGTAGGCTCTGATTCATGACGTGGTTCAATGCTCCCGGCCGGCGCCATGGTCTGCCGGCACTGGCCGGGGCAGCGGCATTCGCCGTGCTGCTCACGGGCTGCACCTCCGAAGGCGGGACGGCGGCGGCCCCGCAACCGTCGTCCGCAGTCCCCTCAACGAGCCCGACGGCGGCAGCCGCCTCACCGGCGACGGCAACCACAGGGAGTACCCGCCCGGCGCTTTCCCCGGAGGCCCAAATGGAGCTGGATCAGCGGCTGATTCTCGCGGCCAAAGCCAACGATCTGCCGCTCGTGACGCAACTGATCCGGGCCGGAGGAGACGTCAATGCCAAGGACGGAATCCAGGACTCGGCGTTCCTCTATGCGGGGGCGGAGGGCTTCAATGAGATCCTGCAGCTGACGCTCGCCAGCGGCGCCGATGTTGTCAGCACCAACCGTTACGGCGGCACCGGGCTCATCCCGGCGAGCGAACACGGCCACGTGGAAACGGTACGGATTCTCATTGCTGCCGGGGTGCCGGTGAACCACGTCAACAACCTGGGCTGGACCGCCATGCAGGAAGCCATCCTGCTGAACAGTGGCGGCCTCAGGCAACAGGACGTGGTCCGGCAGCTGCTCGACGCCGGTGCGGACCCGGGCATCCGGGATCCTCAAGGCCGCACGGCGCTGGAGAACGCCGAACGGCTGGGCTTCGGCGAGATCGCTGCCCTGATCCGGGCCCGCTGACCGGGCGCGCCGCTTGGGCTACGTTCCGGCGAGCACGTCCTCGAACAACTCCACGTATTTCCGCGTCATCGCCTCCGCGCTGAAACGGGTTTCGACGGCGGACCGGCAGCCATGCCGGTCCAGGCCTGACGCACGCTGCAGGCAGATGGCCAGTTCATCGGTACCCGCGGCGAGGAAACCGGTGACTCCGTGCTCGATGATTTCCGGTGCGGAGCCCCGCGGAGTGGCCACAACGGGGGTGCCGGCGGCCAGCGCCTCGATCATGACCATTCCAAAGGGTTCGTCCCACTTCACAGGGTTGAGCAGCGCGACGGCATTGCCCAGCAGGGCGAACTTTCCGACGGCGTCCAGTTCTCCGAGGAACTCTTCATCAGGCCCGAGCAAGGGGGCGACCACGGAGCGGAAATAATCCACTTCCGCCGGGGCGCTCATTTTTGCGGCGATCTTGAGCCGGATTCCCGCTCTGCGGGCCACCGCTATGGCCTCAGCGATGCCTTTGCACGGCGCCATTCGGCCCAGAAAACACGCGTAGCCGCCGGCTCCGGTACCGGGTGGAACAGTTGCGGGATCGATGCCGTGGTGGATGACCCGTCGAATTTTCACGTCCGGGGCGCTGTTTGCCTGGTGCTGCGAGATGGCCACCAGTGACACGTCCCGGCTGAAGGCTTCATATACCCGGCACAGCGCCGGCGTCATGTCCGAATGAATGGTGCTGACCACTGGAATCCCGGGTGGGCGGTGCCGGTACAACGGTCCCGCCAGGGTGTGGTCATGGATGATATCGACGTCGTCCAGTCCGGCGTAGGCCCTGATCACGTGCGGCAGCTCTGAGCTTGTTCTGCCCATGGCGGCACGCTCCGCCCGGGCGAAACCGCCGATCCGTTCGACCGGGCAGGTGCTGTCGGCCGCCGCGGCAAGCACCACGCTGTGCCCGGCCGCCGCCAGCGAGGTGGCCAGCGCATGGATCATCGCCTCTGTTCCGCCGTAGCCCGGGGGCGGGACGGGGATCCATGGTGGAGCTATCAGTCCTATCCGCAAGATGCGCTCCTGCTCGAGGTTTAGCCTGTCTTGTCCAGCTTCTCGGCGAGCTCGACCAGATCGGCAAGGGGGGGACGTGTCCCGCGGTGGAACGTCATGCCCGGCGGGAGCCCCTCGATCGTGGCCTGGCTGCCGGTCACGTCGATGGTGATCCGGCCATCGCCTATGGGGCAGTTGGTGATGTGGACCCGGCCCCAGGACTCCGGCAGCACAGGGTCCATCCACATACCGTTCATGGAGACGTGGGGGTCATAGCGCAGCAGTGTGCGCAGCAGATGCACCGGGGTGGTGGCAGCCCAGGCCTGGGGCGAGCAAGCCGTCGGGTAAGGCACCGGTTCCGGGAAATCAGCGCGGTCAAATCCGCAGAACAATTCAGGCAAGCGGTGGTCCGTGAAATCCGCGGCCTCAGTAAGCCCGAGGGCAACCCGCCGGGCCTCGTCCACAAATCCGTACCTCATCAGGCCCGTAGCAATCATCGCGTTGTCATGCGGCCACACGGATCCGTTGTGGTAGCTCGCCGGGTTGTAGGCGCCCATATCCGTGGCCAGGGTGCGGATCCCCCAGCCGCTGAACATTTCCGGCGACATCAGCCGGGCAGCCACCTGGGGCGCCTTGTCGGCGTCGATAATCCCGTTCCACAAGCAGTGCCCCATGTTGGAGGCACAGGCATCCACAGGTCTCTTGTCCCGGTCCAGGGCGATGGCGTAGTAGCCGCGGCCCGGCAGCCAGAACTGTTCGTTGAATTGCTTTTTTAGCCGCGCCGCGCGTTCCCGCAACTCCCGCGCCAAAGCCAGGTCCCCGGCGTCGTACGCCATCCACGCCCGGGCGATGTAGGCGCCGTACACGTAACCCTGCACTTCGCAGAGGGCGATCGGCGGCTCTGCCATGCGGCCGTCCGCGAAATTTATGCCGTCCCAGGAATCCTTCCATCCCTGATTGATCAGCCCCTGGTTGTTGAGCCGCTGATATTCCACAAAGCCGTCGCCGTCGCGGTCCCCGTAGTCCCGGATCCATTCCAGCGCCCTGTCAGCGTTGGGCAGCAGTGCGGCCACCTGGTCCGCGGCGAGGCCCCAGCGGCTGACTTCGCCGAGCAGCGTGACGAACAACGGCGTGGCATCGGCCGTGCCGTAGTAGGCGGACTTGCCGCCCAGTGCCAGGCCCGTGCTGACGCCCAGCCGGACCTCATGGAGGATCCGGCCGGGCTGCTCTTCGGTCAGCGCGTCCACCACGTTGCCCTGCCTTTCGGCCAGCGTCTGCAAGGTGTCCAGGGCCAGCGACGGGTCCACAGGCAGCGCCATATAGGACGAGAGAAGCGAATCGCGGCCGAAGAGGGCCATGAACCATGGAGCACCCGCCGCGACGACGGTCCGGTCCGGATGCAGCGGGTCCTCGATCTGGAGGGCGCCGATGTCATCATGGCTGCGCTGCAGGGTGCGGGCAATCGACACGTTGCTGACGTGCATCGCGGGGATCTTCCGGATCCACTCCTGGCGCCGTATTTCCGCAGGCGAGGTGCCGGTTGCCTGGCGCTGGAAGGGCGCGGGCGTTTCGGCTGCATCCAGTAGCGGCGATACCGTCACCCTTGTTTGCCACTGGCCGTGCGGCGGCACCACGGTGCGGTAGCCCAGGCCTTCGTGGCTAAAAGTCGCGTGGGGAGCCCGCAGGACAACCCCCTTGTGAATTCCCCGCCAGACGCCCTGGATGGTGAGGGAGCCGCCTTCCGGGTGCCGGGACTGGTCCCAGTACCGGATGATCCGGGCGTCCTTCACCTCAAAGAGGTCCGCGAAGTCCGCGTCCATCGCCAGTTCCACCACGCACACGGCAGGCTCGCGGGAATGGTTCCGGACGGTGATCTCCTCCAGGATGCCCGCGCCCACCTCGCGGTTTCGTTCCACGATCAAAGGGCTGTCCGCTTGGCCGGCTGCCCGGGCCGGACGGCCGATGAAGACGGCCCGGTACGGTTCGAGGGCGCGGGCGGCCAGCGGCTCCAAAGTCACATCATTGATCGTCAGTCTCCAGCGGGAGACGATCCGGGTGTCCTCATGGAACACACCATGGGGGCGGTCTGAGTACATGTCGCCGGCCAGGCCGGAAATGCAGAAGTTCGAGCCATCCACAAGTGTCACCGTGGCCCCCAGGGGGCCAGCCGCGTTGTCAGCATTCCATCCAGCCATCCCTGGCTCCTTTGACGCTAATCCGGTAGGCAACGCTGCGGGGCCCGTTCCTGGGGACCCCAAGGTGGATCAGAAGGGCTGCCGCCGCGGATCGATCAGTCGTGGGATCTTCGTCCTCATCGGTCTCCAACGGAGCCTGATGGGCAACAAATCTGTCATGAACGAATCTGTCATGGCGGACCTCCACCAGGAGCACGTTGGTTCTATGACCCTACGCTTGTGGTTCTGTGGACGCTAGACCTGCGAAACCCACCTCATATCTCTAGACCGCTTCGAGCACGCTGACGTAGTTGGCGATGCCCACGCCGCCCATGTTCTGCACCGCGGCGCGGCGGGGGTTGGCGAGCTGCATGGCTCCGGCGGTGCCGGTGAGCTGCATCGCCGCGACGACGTGCTGGGACACGCCGGTGGCGCCCACCGGGTGGCCCTTGGCCTTGAGGCCGCCGGAGATGTTGATGGGCAGCCGGCCGTCCTTGAAGACCCAGCCTTCCTCGACGGCGCGGGAACCCTGGCCGGGTTCGGTCAGCCCCATGGCCTCGTACATCAGCAGTTCGGCGATGGTGAAGCAGTCGTGCACCTCCGCGAAGTCCAGCTCCTCCAGCCCGACGCCGGCCATCGCCAGCGCGCGCTGCCAGGACACCCGCGTGGCGGCGAAGGCGGTCGGGTCCCGGCGTTCGGCGGGGAAGAAGTCGTTCGCCTGGCCGAAGCCGGCGAGCCGGACCGGGTCGGTGGCCCCGTTGGTGGGGGAGGTGCTGATCACGACGGCGGCGGCGCCGTCGGACACGGGGGAGCAGTCGGTGCGGCGCAGCGGATCGGCCACCATCGGGTTCTTGTCCGAGACCGTGCGGCAGAACTCCTCGCCGAGGTCTTTGCGGAGCTGCGCGTAGGGGTTGTCGACGCCGTTGCGGTGGTTCTTCGCGGCGATGGTGCCCAGCACATCGCTGACAGGCCCGTAGCGCTTCTCGTAGTGCTTGGCCACCTCCGCGAACAGCCCGGTGAACCCGGTGGTGGAGGCCTTGCCGGCCATGTCGTAGTCCGCGCCCAGGAGGGCAGCGCCCACGACGTCGGCGCCGGCCTGGGTCATTTTCTCGGCACCGATCACGAGGACCGTCTTGGCCGTGCCGGCCAGCAGCGACTTGGTGCCCTGCTGGAACGCGGCCGAGCCCGAGGCGCAGGCGTTCTCGACCCGGGTGGACGGTACGTTGGCCAGCTGGTCGGAGACCTGCAGCGCCAGCGAGGAGGGGAAGGCCAGTGGCATCATGCCGGAGTTGAACTGGCCGAGGTAGATCTCGTCGATCTGGCCGGGCTCGATGCCGGCGTTGCCGATTGCCTCGGTGGCGACCTGGACGGTCAGGGACTCCAGGGTCTCGTCCGTCAGCTTGCCGAAGCGGCTGTGTCCCCAGCCGGTGAGCAGGACATCCTTGCCGAACTGTTCGCGCAGGCTCATGCTGAGGCTCCTTCGAATTCTGTTGTCTCTTCGGGTACTTCAAGTACTTCCAGTGCGACGTCGAACTCCGTCTCGGTCTTCTCCCGGATCTCCGCCACGGTGACGCCCGGGGCGAGGCGCGTGAGCGTGAGCTGCCGGCCGCCGGCTGTTTCGTGTTCATGCTTCACGAGGTCAAAGACGGCGAGGTCGCTGATGATCCGGTCAACGCAGCTCAGGCCGGTGAGGGGCAGGGTGCATTCCTTTACGATCTTGGCGGTGCCGTCCTTGGCGTTGTGCTCGGTGAGGACCACCACGCGGGGCGTGCCGGCGACGAGGTCCATGGCACCGCCCATGCCTTTGACCATCTTGCCGGGGATGGTCCAGTTGGCGAGGTCGCCGTCGCCGGAGACCTGCATGGCGCCCAGGATCGCGACCTTCACGTGCCCGCCGCGGATCATGCCGAACGACGTGGCGGAGTCGAAGATGCTGCCGCCGGGCAGCACCGTGACGGTCTGCTTGCCGGCGTTGATGAGGTCCGCGTCCTCCTCGCCTTCGTAAGGGAACGGGCCCATGCCGAGCAAACCGTTCTCGCTCTGCAGGACGACGCGGACGCCCTCGGGCAGGTTGTTGGCGACCAGCGTGGGGATGCCGATGCCAAGGTTGACGTAATCGCCGTCGTTCAGTTCTTCGGCCGCGATCGCAGCCATTTCATTCCGGGTCCAGGACATGATGATTCTCCTCAGGTGGTGTGGGGGCGGCGGTTCAGGCCGGTACTGTTCAGGCCGGTACGACGGCGGGCGCTGCTTCTGCGGCGACCGGGCGCTCGCGGACCGTCCGCTGTTCGATGTCCTTGACCCGGCCGCCGGCCTGCACGAGGCGCTGGACAAAGACGCCGGGGGTGATGATGTGGTTCGGATCGAGCGTGCCGGGTTCGACGATCACCTCGGCCTCCGCGACGGTCACGGCGCCCGCGGTGGCCACCACGGGGTTGAAGTTCTGGGCGGTGTAGCGGTAGATCAGGTTGCCGTCGGTGTCCGCGGTGTGCGCGTGGACCAGGGCGACGTCGGCCCTGATGGCGCGTTCCTGGACGAAAGTCTCGCCGTCGAACTCGGCGAGCGGCTTGCCCTCGGCGACGAGGGTGCCGACGCCGGTCTTGGTGTAGAAGGCGGGGATGCCGGCGCCGCCGGCGCGCAGGCGCTCGGCGAGGGTGCCCTGCGGGGTGAACTCCACTTCCAGCTGGCCGGCAAGGTACTGCTCGGCGAAGAGCTTGTTCTCCCCGACATAGGAGGCGATGACCTTGCGGACCTGGCCGGCCTCGATCAGAACGCCGAGGCCCTTGCCGTCCACGCCCATGTTGTTGGACACGACCGTGAGGTCCTTGACGCCGGAATTGCGAACGGCCTCGATCAGATCCGCCGGGATCCCGCTGAGGCCGAAGCCGCCTACGGCGAGCGTCATGCCGTCCCGCAGTACGCCCTGCAGTGCGGCAGCCGCCCCGGATTTCACCTTTGACATTGCATCTCCTCGTTGAGCGGTCAGGAGCGGCCGGACACGTTCCCGCCGGCTCGATCCACGTTGTGGACTGTTCGTCTGAGGAAGGAGCCTATGGCGTGTCGTGGGCCACTGTCAACGCCGTTATTCCGCTACATTTGGCCCATTTCTACAGTGTGGACGCTAGGATGGGCAGTGTCCATAATATGGATAATTTGAGGAATCCTGAGGTGAAAGATGAACTCCGTACCTGTCCAGGGCGCCCAGGTGGTCAGCCGCGTCGCGGCGTTGTTGAGGATTGTGGGACGCAAGCCCGAGGGCTCCCCGCTGACGGCACTGGTCCGGGAATCGGGCCTCACCCGTCCCACCGTGCACCGGCTGCTCAGCTCCCTGGCAGCCGAAGGGCTGCTGGACCAGGAACCGGGCAGCGGCAACTGGGTGTTGGGGCCGGAGATTCTGTTGATGGGCTCCGTGGCCTCGGCGCGGTTTCCCCTGGAAGATATCGCCAGGCCCAGCCTCCGGCGGCTGGCCGGGGAGACCGGGGAAAGCGCGTTCTTCTCCATCCGCCGCGGCGCCGAAACGGTGTGCCTGCTGCGGGAGGAGGGAAGCTTCCCGGTACGTTCCTTCGTACTGCACGAAGGCGTGCGCTTCCCGCTCGGAGTCGCCTCCGCCGGCACCGCCATCATGGCGTTCCTGCCCCCGGAGGAACAGGAGGAGCTGCTGGCCCACTGGGCCGCGCACGCCGGCAGCTTCGCGGCGGCCCATACCGAGGCGCTGGTCCGGACGAACCTGGAAGCGACGCGCCAGGCAGGCTATTCGGTCAATCCGGGGCTGGTGCTGGAAGGCAGCTGGGGGATGGGCGCCGCGGTTTTCGACCAGCGCGGACACCCCGCCTGGGCCCTGTCCCTGACCGGCATCGAGCCGCGCTTCCGGGCGGAGCGGCAGGCGCAGCTGGGCCGCCTGCTGATGGACGAAGCCCACCGGATCTCGACCCTGCTGCAGGGCACCGGGTAGGCCGGCCATTGCCCGCAGTCTCGACAAAACATGGGCCGCGGAGCACCATGAGAACTGCATGTGAAACCGCATAACCGTTTATGCCCGGCAGCGGGCCCGTTTCCGGCGGCTTCCTGCCCACCCGGTCCTGGGTGGTTGAGGGAGCGGATGAAGCCTGGCGGAAGCGCACCCTTCCGGCCCCGGCCGCCGTCGTGGTCTACGGCGTCCGTGAAATATACCAGGCCGGTAGCCGGCCGTTCACCCAGCGTCAAAGGAGTGAGTCTCGTGGCTCCTCATGCAGAAATCTTGTCTATGCCGCGTCTGTTGCGCGTTCTTGTCGCCTCCCTCGCAGCCGTGTTGTTGCCGGTGGCCCTCAGTGGCGCCGCCGTCGCCGACGGCGGTAAGCCAGCCCGCACTTGGACTGTCCAGGTCGGTTCCGAATCCTCCGACCAAGCGATCCAGGGCATGGCGTTCCTGCCCGAGAACATCTACGTCAACGCGGGTGACAAAGTCACCTGGAAGGCGAACGCGGCGGAAATCCACACGGTGACGTTCCTGGCGGCCGGCCAGTCATTGGAGTCCACCCAGCCTTTCAACCCGGCGCTTGACGCGAATATCCATCAGCAGGGCGGAAAGAGCTATGACGGGCAGTCCTATTACAACTCAGGCGTCATGACCAATGTGTCAAACAGCGGTTTTGACCAGACCAAGGAATACTCGCTGAAATTCCCGGACACGGGTGAATTCACCTACTACTGCCTGGTGCACGGGATGGCCATGAAGGGGACGGTCCACGTCCGGGAGGCCGGAACCGAGTACCCCTACAGCCAGTCCGAATATGACCACCAGGCCCACAAGCAGGAGCGGAAGATCCTGCGCGACGGAGAAAAGCAATGGGAGGCTGCCCGCGAGCATGTGGACCAGGCGGACCAGCCCACGGTGATCGCCGGCACGGACAACGGAACCGCCATGGTGATGCGGTTTGTGCACCGGGAGATCAAGATCCACGTCGGTGACAGCGTGACGTTCGTGAATAACGGCATGGGTGCCCCGCACACCGTCACGTTCGGCACGGAGCCGGCCGATCCCTTTGCGGAAGTTGGCGACCCGGCCGGCTTCACGGGCGGGGATCTCAGCTCAGGACTGATGCCTCCGGGCAGCTGGTTCAAAGTGACCTTCAAGAAGGCCGGGGACTTCGACTACATCTGCGCCCTGCACGACTTCATGGGCATGGTGGGCACAGTGGAAGTCCGCGACTGATCACTTCTCGTTTTGCCGTCGCGGGGCACTTTGACACGGACACGCCGCCCAATTGCGGGTGGACCACAGCATCACGGCTCAAAGTGCCCCGCGACGACGCCCCGTTGGGGCCCTACTACTTCCACCAGGTGTCGTTGATGGTGACCGGGACGGTGCGCTTGTGCCGGGTGCTGAGGTATTTCTGCTCGATGAGCTCGGCGGCGCCCTCGGTGACGTCCCGGCCCTCCAGATAGTCATCGATCTGGTCATAGCTGAGGCCTAGCTCGTCCTCATCCGTCCGGCCAGGCGCGCCGTCCAGCAGGTCCGCCGTCGGCACCTTTTCCCAGACGCGGGCCTGGGCGCCCAGGTGGGCCAGCAGGGCGCGGTTCTGCCGCTTGTTGAGCCCGAAAAGCGGGAGGATGTCGGCACCGCCGTCTCCATACTTGGTGAAGAACCCGGTCACGGACTCGGCGCCGTGGTCCGTGCCGATCACCAGATAGTTGTACTCACCGGCCAGGGCATACTGCGCGGTCATGCGGGCCCTGGCCTTTGTGTTTCCCTTGTGGAAATCGGAGATAGCGGCACCAGCGGTCTTTTCGAACTCGGACTCGAACGCCTCCACGGCCGGGGCGATGTTGAATGTCAACTCGGTTTCGGCGCCAATGAAGTCCAGTGCCGCCTGGGCGTCTTCTTCGTCGTGCTGGAAGCCGTGGGGGAGCCGGACGGCCAGGAACTTCGCCTCCACGCCCTCGGTTTGCAGTTCCTCGACCGCCAGTTGGGCCAGGCGTCCGGCCAGGGATGAATCGAGGCCGCCCGAGATGCCCAGGACGAATCCGTTAGTCCGGGTTGCCTTGAGGTATTCCTTCAGGAACGTGACGCGTTTGCGCACCTCCCCGGCGGGGTCGATCCGGGGCTGCACGCCCATTTCTTCAATGATCTTCGCCTGGAGTTCACGCATGACTCAAAGCCTAGCCAGCGGTGTCAACCGGGCTCAATTGTTGCGGGCGGAATGGCACCGGCGCGGCGCGTGCCGGCGCTGCGCAAAATACCGGGCGCGGCCCGGATCCGGATCCCGGCAGCACCCGTGCATTTCCGCAGCGCCGGTGCGAATCCGCAGCGAAAACAGCTGCCGAAAACCATTCCCCAAAACCGCTGCCACCCGGCGTCGCGCAGGCGTACCGTGGGGCCATGGAAACTACCGGATGCGCTGTGGTGGGCGGCGGTCCCGCCGGCATGATGCTCGGCCTGCTGCTGGCACGGGCCGGGGTGAAGGTGACCGTGCTGGAGAAGCACGCCGACTTCCTGCGGGACTTCCGCGGCGACACCGTGCACCCCTCCACCATCCGCCTGATCGACGAACTCGGGCTGGGGGAGGAATTCCGCCGGCTGCCGCAGAGCCGCTTGAGGAATGTGGCCTTTCCGGTGCCGGGCGGACCGCCCGTGACCATGGGCGACTTTGACACCCTGCCTGCGCCCTACAATTACGTCGCCATGATGCCGCAGTGGGACTTCCTGAACTTCCTTGCCGATGCCGCCGCCAGGGAACCGGGGTTCACCCTGCTCATGAGCCACGCCGCCACGGGGTTGGTGCGCAACGGCGGGCGGGTCCGGGGCATCCGCGTCCGGACACCCGATGGCGCCGAGGACGAACTCCTGGCGGACCTGGTCATCGCCACGGACGGGCGGCACTCCACGCTCCGCAGCGCGGCCGGGCTCGCCCCGAAGGAGTTCCCCGTGCCGTTCGACGCCTGGTGGTTCCGGCTGCCCCGCTATCCCTCCGAGCACGGTGCGGTTGCAGGGATCGTCCCGGCGTTCGGCCGGGGCGAGGCACTGGTGGCCCTTCTCCGCAACGACTACTACCAGATGGGCTATCTCGCGCCGAAGGGCACGGACGCCCGGATCCGTGCCGAAGGCCTCGAGGGCTTCCGACGGCGGATCGCGGCACTCCGTCCAGACCTCGCCAGCCGGGTGGACGCCATCTCCTCGCTCGAGGATCTGCACTGGCTGGACGTCCGCCTGGACCGGCTCCGTTCATGGCACATCAACGGCCTGCTCTGCATCGGCGACGCCGCCCACGCCATGTCCCCGGCGGGCGGGGTCGGGATCAACCTCGCCATCCAGGACGCCGTGGCCGCCGCGGAGTGCCTCGCCCCCGCGCTCCTCCGCGGCCGGGTGACCGTTGAGGATCTGGTGAAAGTCGAACGACGGCGGCGCATGCCCACCGTCGTCGTGCAGACCGTCCAGCGGCTGATGCACCGCGCGCTCTTCGCGCCCATCATGACCGGGAAGAAGTCACGGCTGCCCTCCGCCGTGCTGTATGTGGGCCGGCGCGTCCCGGCGGCCCGGCGCATCATCCCCCGGTTCATCGCGTTCGGACCGCGGCCCGAACATGCTCCCGCGTTTGCCCGCCGCGCCCAACGGACGTCGACGTAGCACCGGCAGCCGGCTGGGAAAACGGACCCGGCTGAGCACTAAACTGGGACCCATGACTGCCACCCCTGACACTGCCGCTGCCCGCGCCCGCCTGCTGGAACTCATCAAGGAACTGGCCGTGGTCCGCGGCAAGGTCATCCTCTCCAGCGGCGCCGAGGCCGATTACTACATCGACCTGCGCCGCATCACCCTGCACCACGAGGCGTCGAAGCTGGTAGGTCAGGTCATGCTCTCGCTGCTGGCCGACGCCGGGATCGACTTTGAGTGCGCCGGCGGCCTCACCATGGGGGCGGACCCCGTCGGTACCGCCGTGATGCACGCCGCCACCGACGCCGGCCGTCCCGTCGATGCCTTCGTCGTCCGCAAAGCGCAGAAGTCCTACGGCATGGGCCGCCAGGTGGAGGGCCCCTCCGTCGAAGGCCGCAAGGTGCTGGTCCTGGAGGACACTTCCACAACGGGCGGCTCCGCACTGACCGCCGTCGAGGGCGTCCGCAAGGCCGGCGGCAACGTGGTGGCCGTGGCAGTGATCGTGGACCGCGCTACCGGTGCCAAGGAAAAGATCGAAGCCGAGGCCGGCGTTCCCTACCTGTTCGCCTTCGGCAAGGACGAACTCGGCCTCGCGTAGGCTATCTATGCTTCAGCGCAGCACTCATTGTTCCCGTCGGCCGGGCACCATCACTGCGCCGGAAGCCCAAGGACCGAACCGGCGAAGGAGCTGGCGTGGACACGCGAAAGCTGAAGTATTTTCTGGCCGTCGTTGACCACGCCGGGTTCAATCGCGCGGCCGAGCATCTCCTCATCGCCCAGCCCTCCCTCTCCCAGACCATCGCCGGACTGGAAAAGGAGCTTGGCGTGCCGCTCTTCCACCGCATCGGCCGCCGGGCGGTCCTCAGCGAAGCGGGCAAGGAACTCGTCGGACCGGCCCGGCTGGTGATGCGCGATCTTGATGCCGCACAGTCCGCGGTGCAGGCACTCAGGGGTGTGCGCAGCGGCCGGCTGGACATCATCACTATGCCCTCGCCCGGGATCGAGCCGCTGACCTCAATGATCGCCGGCTTCACCCGGCAGCACCCTTCCGTCCGTCTAAACGTCAGCGCCGCATTCACGCCGGAGGAAGTCATCGAGTCAGTCCGGACCGGCAGCACCGAGATCGGCCTTGCCGGAGCCTCCACTCCGATCCGCGTGCCGGGTGTCCAGGTTTTGGAGCTGGAGCGCCAGCCGCTGATCCTCATCGTCAACCCCCAGGCCGACACTTTCAGCCCCGGGGAGGAGGCCATCCAGCGCGAAGACCTGGGCGGCCACCGGCTGATAGCCAGCCAGCGGGGATCACTGATGCGCTGGCTGGTTGACGATGCACTGGCGCACGGCGTCGATACGGAAATCGTCGTCGAGGTTGCGCACCGCACCTCGATCCTGCCCTTGGTGCTGGCCGGCGTCGGGCACGCGGTGATGCCGTCCTCCTGGGCGCCGTTGGCGCACAGGTCAGGGCTGCGGACTTTGCTGATCGAACCGGTGTCCCACTTGGATGTGGCGATCCTGAGCCGGAAGGAAGACCTGACACCGGCGGCCCGGGCGTTCCTGAAAGTGGCGGAACTGCACGTGGAAGCCGGGCCGGAAAATGCGCCCCCGCCGGTTCGATCAATAGGCTGAGCCTATTTGCCCTATCGAATCTTGGTCTTGGACGCGGTCTGGTGTCATGGCCTCTACTTGAAGAGGAAGGGCAGTGTGACGCTGCTAACACACTCAACGAGGAGGTAGGCACATGAGCGCCACCCAGAAATTCAGCATCGCTTCAATCCCCGCAGACGGTGTCGGCAAGGAAGTCGTCTCGGCTGGCCGCCGCGTCCTGGACGCCCTGGCAGTGAACTCCGGCGGAAAGTTCGCCTTCGAGTGGACCGAGTTCCCCTGGGGCTGCGGCTACTACGAAAAGACCGGCCAGATGATGGACCCCAATGGCCTTGATACCCTGAAGGACTTCGACGCGATCTACTTCGGCGCCGTCGGCTGGGAAAACGTCCCGGACCACATCAGCCTCTGGGGCCTGCGTCTGAACATCACGCAGAACTTTGACCAGTGGGCCAACATCCGCCCGGTGAAGTTCCTCCCGGGCATCCAGTCCCCCCTGCGCAAGGCCGACAACACCGAGCTCGACTGGATCGTTGTCCGCGAAAACAGCGAAGGCGAGTACGCCGGCCTGGGCGGCCGGAACCTCAGCGGCCGTGGCCCGGGCAACGAGGTTGCCCTGCAGACCGCGCTCTTCACCGAAAAGGGCTGTGAGCGGATCATGCGCTTCGCCTTCGACCTGGCCCGGACCCGCACGGTCAAGAAGGTCTCCTCCGTGACCAAGTCCAACGCCCAGCAGTACGGCATGGTCCTCTGGGACGAAACCTTCCAGCGCGTGGCCCTGGACTACCCGGACGTGACCACCGAAAGCGTCCTCGTCGACGCGATGAGCGCCAAGTTCATCCTGCACCCCGAAGACCTCTCCGTCGTCGTCGCCTCGAACCTGAACGCAGACATCCTCTCGGACCTGGGCTCGGCCCTGGCCGGAAGCCTCGGCCTGGCAGCCAGCGCCAACCTGAACCCGGAGCGCCGCTTCCCGTCCATGTTCGAACCGGTCCACGGCTCCGCACCGAACATCGCCGGCAAGGGCATCAGCAACCCGATCGGCGCGATCGCCAGCGCCGCCCTGATGCTGGACCACTTCGGCCTGCACGCCGAAGCCCGCCTGATCGAGGCCGCCATCGAGCAGACCACCGCCGCCGGGTACCTGACCCGCGACGTCGGCGGCGAAGCCAACACCGAAGACGTCACCGAAGCAATCATCAAGGCCCTCAGCCACACCCTGGCCGCCGTCTAGCCAGAACGCGTGACCAGCCGGGTCAAACCCCGGCGGTCAGTACAAAGCCCGGAGTGGACGGCGGTGCACCATCCCGCCGCCGTCCATCCCGCCACTTCATTCTTCAAGCACCCCTCCAGCGACATTCCACAACGAGGTAGGAATCATGGACCAAATCACCACCGCCGGATCGGCTGCCCCAGCCAAGACGCAGTCAGCTAAGAAAGCGGCCCCCAAGACACGCTGGTACAAGCAGCTGTACTTCTGGGTACTGACCGCCATTCTCATCGGCATCCTCGTCGGCTGGCTCGCCCCGACCGTCGGCATCGCCATGGAACCCATCGGCACCACCTTCGTCAACTCGATGAAAATGCTCATCGGGCCGATCGTGTTCCTGACCATCGTCGGCGGCATCGCCAGCGTCGCGGACCTCAAAAAGGTCGGCATGACCGGCCTGAAGGCCCTGACCTACTTCCAGGTCGGCACCATCTTCGCCATGATCTTCGGCCTGGTCGCCATCAACATCTTCCGCCTCGGCGACGGCGTCAACGCCGACGCCGGCTCGATCAAGACCTCCGACTCCGCAGCCAAGCTCATCGACGCCGGCACGCACCAGGAATGGTGGCAGTTCCTCACCCACATCATCCCCAACAGCATCGTCGGGCCCTTCGTTGACGGCGACATCCTCCAGATCATCTTCATCGCCGTGGTCTTCGGCATTGCCCTGAACGCCATGGGCAAGGTCGGCGCCCCCGTCCTGGACGGGGTGCAGCGCCTGACCGGCGTCATGTTCAAGATCCTGGGCTTCATCATGAAAGCCGCCCCGATCGGCGCCTTCGGTGCGATGGCGTTCGCCGTCGGCAAATACGGCGTCTCCTCCCTTACCAGCATGGGCGGGCTGATCGCACTCTTCTACATCACCTCGATCCTCTTCGTTGTGGTGGTCCTCGGATCCGTCATGGCCTTCCTGAAGCTCAACATCTTCACGATGATCCGCCACCTCAAAGAGGAATACATGCTCATCCTGGGCACCTCAACCGCCGAACCGGCCCTGCCGGGCCTGATGCGCAAACTGGAGCACGCCGGCGTGAAGAAGGAAACGGTCGGACTCGTCGTGCCCACCGGATACAGCTTCAACCTCGACGGCGCCGCCATCTACCTCTCCCTGGCAGCCCTCTACATCGCCCAGGCCACCAACACCGACCTGACCATCGGCCAGCAGCTGGGCCTGCTCGCCGTCATGCTGCTCACCTCCAAGGGCGCAGCCGGCGTCGCCGGCGGCGGCTTCATCGCCCTGACCGCCACGCTGACCACCATCGGCACCATCCCGGCCGCCGGCATCATGCTCATCTTCGGCATCGACAAGTTCATGTCTGAATGCCGGGCCCTGGTGAACTTCACCGGCAACGCCGTCGCCACGCTCTTCATCGCCTGGTGGGACCGCACCCTGGACGCAGACCGCGCCCGCCGGGTCTTCGCCGGAGAAACCGTTGAGCCCATGCCCAACGAGGACCCTATCCACCTCGACGAAGTGACCGACATCGACGATGACCTGACCGAATATGGGCACCACGCGCCCAAGGAAATCAGCGCCAAGCACGCAGGACACGCCGATGATGCCCCGCCCTCCACGGACGACCGCCGTCCCGCCTACTCGGAAACCATCTGAGATGTACAACGCAACCGCCCCGAAAACCGTGCGGACCCTCATCGCACCCGATAAGTTCAAAGGCAGCCTCACCGCTGGCGAAGTAGCGGATGCCCTGGCAGCGGGGCTCCGCTCCGCAACCGGAGCCGGGACCGGGACGGTCCATTGCGAACTGCTTCCACTGGCGGACGGAGGCGACGGCAGCGTTGACGCCGCCGTCGCCTCCGGGTTCACCCGGCGCAGCTACACCGTCGCCGGACCCACCGGCCAGCACGTCCAGGCCAGCATCGCCTTCGACGGCATCACCGCCGTCGTCGAAGTCGCCAACACCTGCGGGCTTGGACTCCTGCCCGAGGGACAGCTGGAGGCGCTGAACGCCTCCAGCCGCGGCTTCGGCGAAGCCATCCTGTTCGCACTCAGCCTGAACCCGGCCCGAATCGTCATGGCCCTGGGCGGCAGCGCCAGCACCGACGGAGGCATGGGAATGCTCACCGCACTGGGCTACAGCTTCCGCGACGCCGACGGCCGCCAGCTCTACGGCAGCGGCCGTGCCCTGGCCCAGATCGACACCATCCACCGGACCACCCTCCCCGCACTCGCCGACACCGAACTCATCGTCGCCAGCGACGTCCACAACCCGCTGCTCGGCGACCAGGGCGCCCCGGCGGTCTTCGGACCCCAAAAGGGCGCCGGCCCCGAGGACATCGCCGCACTAGACAAGGGCCTGGAACACCTCGTCACCAAAATGGCCGAAGCCGGGTTCGCCGACGCGGCCGCCCTGGCAGAGCACGACGGTGCCGGAAGCGCCGGAGGCATCGGCTACGCCTGCCTGCTGCTCGGGGCGCAGCAGGTCTCAGGGGCCGACTACTTCCTGGACCTGCTGGACTTCAACACCCGCAAGGACAACTGCGACATCGTCATCACGGGCGAAGGCAGCATCGATGAACAGACCCTGGCCGGGAAACTGCCCGCCGCCGTCGCACGGCGGTCAGGGACCCGGCCGATCATCGCCGTCGCCGGCCGTTCCCTCCTCCCCACGGAGCGGTGGCCGGAAATGGCACTGACCCGGGTCTACACCTTGGCCGAATACACCGACCAGGACTCGTCCAAAGACCCCGAACTGTCCGCCGCCCTGCTCCACCGGATCGGCAAAGACATCGGGACAAGCCTCCTGTAGCGGCTCGTCACCTGCTGCAAGAGAACTCAGAAACGCCTGACCGTAGCCCGGGCGGGCGTTTCTGTCTTCACCCGGGCGCAACCAATACCGAAGACCTAGGTATCAACGCCCACGAGGAGTATGCGCGCGTTGAGCGGGAGATCGGTCACGTCCCCGCCCGCTTTCAGCCACTCCGCCGCGGGGGATCGACTTGAGGAGCGGTTCCGCTTCCCTTGAAGCGGAACCGCTTCTCCTTGGTCGGGTCAGGAGGCTTTGGCGAGATATTCGGCCAGGGCATCCCGAAGGATGGCGGAGGGTTTCCGGTGTTCCATTTTCGCCCGTGCGACCAGCTGGGCGTCCATGTCCTCGGGCAGTCTCAGGGAACGTGACGGCGATGTTCCCTTGGCGCTAAGTGAGGGTTTGCCGACAGCGCGCCTGACTGCTTCCGCAGAACCCAGAGCAGCTTCCAGCAGCGCCCGTCCGGCCTCGGGTCCTTGGGCTTTGGTGATGCGGGCTTCCGGCCCGATATCGGCGGTTTCTGCCCAGGTGGCGAGTTCCGCGTAGCGGGCCTGCTCCTCGGCGTCGAGCCCGTGGCCGCCCTTGGCCTTCTTCGTTTCATTCACTTGTCTGTTTCCCTTTCTGCGATGTCCAGGATTTTCCGGCGGGCTTCCATGACGTGGAAGACCAGGATGTCGTTCGGAGGTGTGATGACGGCCATGACTTCAAGGATTAAGCGCCGGTCCCGGCTGGGGCCGATAAACAGGTCCGGGCGGATGCTCGAATCCACACGCGGTTCATCGAATTGCCGGACATGTTAGATCTGATTCAGGATCGCGTTCAGCGCGTCCTCACGGTCTACGCCGTGCTTGTCTGCGCTCTCTGCCCACCTGATTCCCACACCAATATTGTCGTACTATATTGGGAGTATTGCAAGACAATATCTCCCGCGTCTGCACCCCGGATCACGGAGGCGTTCACCGCGCTGGTCCACCGTGACGGCACCGACGCTGCCGGGATCTGGCCGGCCGCGGCGCCGGCGGCCGCCGGGCGGGCGCCTTCTGCGGTGATGGCATATGCCCGGGTGCTCGCGGCCCGGTTCGGGATCGTCACCATGGCGTGGCAGGCTGCGGGGTGGCCGCGGCGGGCGCATGGTTTTTCAGCGCCGGGTGGCATGGGCGCGGCCAACACGAGCTGGCCCTTATGCCGGCCGTCCCGGGCGGCAAGGGTGGGAGGGCGCCGGCTGATCCGCCCGAAACCGTCCGAACCGGGCCCTGCAGCTCGTCGGCATCAATATCGGCTAAAAGACTTTGCAGTCGCCCTGGCGCCGCAAGTGTTTTGCGGTCCGTGACCATGAGCCCCGTCGGGGCGGAAGGGTCGACGGCGATGCGGACGTCGATGCCCTCGGCCAGGATCTTCCGTTCTGGCGAAATGATGGAAGCTCCTCTGATCGTCCGCTCAGTTCCGCGGGACAAAGGCACGAGACTCCTACGGCGTCTCGATTGAAGGACGCACTGCTGGCACGTACTGTGAAGGCGGCGCGCTCCGGTGCAGCGCGAAGACGCGGCGGCCATCTGCGGCGACCGTCAAGCTGCTGGCGGAAGCGCTTCCGAACGGTGACTTCTATGACGACGAGGCCATTGCGAGCTTCGCCTGGCCTCTGCTGATCCAGGCCGGTGGTCTTGCGGACGGCAGCCGGCTTCAGCTGACCCCGCGAGGGCGCTCGGCGCTGTCGAAAGAGCCGGCAGACGTGCTGAGGCTGCTGTGGCGGCGGTGGATCAAAAACGGTGTCATCGACGAGTTCAGCCGCATCGAGGCGGTGAAGGGACAGCGGTCCACCAATGTGCTCAGCGCGGCCGGACGGCGGCGTGCAACCACAGGCGACAGCCTGCGCCTGCTGCCTGCCGGTGAGTGGGTTGAGGTCGATGACCTCTTTGCCCGGATGCAGAAAGCGGGCATGGAGCCCACCGTCCAGCGGAGTGAACGCGGGCTCTGGAAGCTCTACCTGGAGGACCCGCAGTACGGCAGCTTCGGCTATGACGGCGCGCACAAGTGGGAACTGCTCGAGGGCCGGTATGTTCTTGCAGTGCTTTTTGAGTATGCCGCCACGCTGGGACTGATCGATGTGCGCTACATCGAGCCGGACGGCGCACGCACCGATTTCCGCGACCACTGGGGCGCCGATTGGCTGCCACGCCTCAGCCGCTATGACGGGCGCTGCAGGCCCTGAGGATCACGGCTCTGGGCCAGTACTGTCTCGGACCGGTCCCCAGCTTTGAGGGCCACCTACCGCTCGCCGCGCAGCCGCCTCGCGTGCCCCGCTGATGTGCCTTAACGCTGGCGGGCGCGGCGGCGATCACCGGCGTGCACCAGCATGGTGCCACCCTTCCCACGCATCACAGGGTGGCACCGCCGAAGGACAAGAAAATCGGCGATGAGGGGCCCGACATGGCCAGCTCGGAACTCCTGGCCTCCTACGAGGAAATCAGCCGCGAAATCGGCAGGCGCGGGGTCGGCCGCGAGCCGGAACCGGTCTAGCGACTGTACTACTGGGCCGGATTCCGCCCGGAGACTGTGGCTGAGCTGTTATCCGGCCGGGTTTCTGATCCGTGTTCAGCAGTGGATACGGTAGGGGTGTGCCGCGTGAGACGGAAGAAAACAGTGGGCGCGGTCCCGGTTCCGCCGAGGCCCGCATACTCGGGCACGCCGCAGAACTGAAGCGGTTTTCGCGCCGGAATTTCCTCCTTGGCATGGGCTCCGCCTCGCTCCTGGCCGCGGACATGCTGCTCACCCGGCAGGTCCAGGCCGCCCGCCGGGTGAACAAGATCCTCACTGTGCCGGACGACACCGCCGAAATGTATTTCCCCTCGGCCAGCTGGATCCTGTTTCCCGGCTACAAGACCAGCTGGGAGGAAGCCCAGTGGATTCTTAACTCCCTGCGCGGTGCCCTGACCGAGCGGGGTCAGCTGGCCGCCGTCGGGTATTCCAATGTGGGCCTGGACATCGACCAGATCGTGATCGCCGTGATCGAGCACGTGCGCGCCCGGAAGCTCACTACCCTGTATTTCTACGGCCACAGCTTCGGCGGCATGGTGGCGACCCAGGTCGCGGCCCGGCTCCGTGAGCTGCACGGCCTCGAAGTGGCGTTCATCCTTCTCGATTCCAGCCCCAACAGCAGATACGACGTGCTGGACCAGAGCTGGTTCGAGGGGGTGGTGTTCCTCTATGAAAGCGGATTCCGCTTTCCCTCGGTGCTGCGCGGCGGCTATGAACTCGGTGAACGGATGCTCCACAAGGACGAGCGCAGCTGGGGACAGGTCCTGGACCAGACGCTGGAGCAGCTCTCGCCGATCGCCCCCTCCAGCGTGCTGGTCCAGTCGGAGTCCGCCTACATTTATCATTTTGATGCCAGCCGCTTCGCCGGGAAGCTCGGCGGCACGCGGATGGCGTTCATCGGCAACCCGCGGGACCGCACCGTGGACTATGAGACTGCGCGGGAGGCCTGGATGCTGACCTTTAAGGACAACATGGTGTCCGACGAGCTGCGCACAGACGGCGCCCGCCCGGCGCACGCCAGCCCGGGCTGGAACCCGTTCGTCTACCGCCCGCTGATCGAGGAGCTGCAGGACCAACTGTTCCCGCTGCCCTCCGGTGGAGGCAGGAAAACCGCGTTCTAGTGGTGTTCCAATGGGCTAGATCTGGTTCTTCAGATCCGCCACGGAGTTCAAGATCTGGTTGGGCCGGAACGGGTAGGCGGCGATGTCGTCCCGGTGCGTGATGCCGCTGAGCACCAGCACCGTATGCAGCCCTGCTTCCATGCCGGCGATGATGTCCGTGTCCATGCGGTCACCGATCATCGCCGTGGTCTCGGAGTGCGCGTCGATCTGGTTCATCGCCGAGCGGAACATCATTGGATTCGGCTTGCCGACAATGTAGGGCTCGCGGCCGGTCGCCTTGGTGATGAGCGCGGCGATCGCGCCCGTTGCCGGCATCGGCCCGTCCTTCGACGGCCCGGTGGCGTCCGGGTTGGTGGCGATGAACCGCGCGCCGCCCAGGATCAGGCGGATGGCCATCGTGATCGCTTCGAAGGAGTAGGTGCGGGTTTCGCCGAGCACCACAAAGTCCGGGTCCTGGTCGGTGAGGATGAAGCCGGCCTCGTGCAGCGCCGTCGTGAGTCCTGCTTCACCGATCGTGTAAGCCCGGTTGCCGGATTCCGAGCCATGCACCTGGTCCTTGAGGAACTGCGCCGTGGCCAGCGCCGACGTCCAGATGTTCTCCTCGGGGATTTCCAGGCCGGAGCTCTTGAGCCGGGCGGCGAGGTCCCGGGGCGTATAGATGGAATTGTTGGTCAGGACGAGGAAGCGCCGGGAGGTGTCCACCCAGCGCTGGATGAGGTCCGCGGCGCCGGGGATGGGCTGGTTTTCGTGCACCAGTACGCCGTCCATGTCGGTCAGCCAGCATTCGATGTCCTGGCCGCTGCGGTACACCGACGACGAGGATCGTACTTCGTCTGCATCTGTCCGCTGGGCTTTGCGCTGGTCCGCCATGGTGTCCTCCGCTGTAAGTGTGCCGCTTCCTGTGTCCTAAGTCTAAGGTTGAGTCGTGACTGAACCCGAGACGCCCAGCGAAGCCCCCGCCATCCCGCCGGCCGGAAAAGGGGTCGAGAATGCGGTCGAGCCAGAGGCGGGTGCAGAGACCAAGGCGGAGGTCGGCGTCGGCCCCTGGGAAGGCGAACTTCCCCAGGGCGGGCACTGGGATCCGGACCTCCTGGCGGATGGCGACCGCCGCAATGTCGTCGACAAATACCGCTACTGGAAGCACGAGGCGATCGTGGCGGACCTCGACTCCCGGCGGCACAACTTCCACATCGCGATCGAGAACTGGCAGCACGACCTCAACATCGGCACCGTGGTCCGCACCGCCAACGCCTTCCTCGCCAAAGAGGTCCACATTATCGGACGACGCCGGTGGAACCGCCGCGGGGCCATGGTCACCGACCGCTACCAGCACGTCCGCCACCACCCCACGGTGGACGACTTTGTGGCCTGGGCGCAGGGGGAGGGGCTGGCGATCATCGGGATCGACATCTTCCCGGACTCCGTCCCGCTGGAGACCTACGAGTTGCCCAAGGACTGCGTGCTGGTGTTCGGCCAGGAGGGCCCCGGGCTGACGCCCGAGGTCCATGAGGCCGCCCTCGCCACCCTCTCGATCGAGCAGTTCGGCTCCACCCGGTCCATCAACGCCGCCTCCGCGGCAGCCATCGCGATGCACGCCTGGATCCGCCGGCACGTCTTCCACCAGCTGCCGGGCTGACTCGCGCGCCGGCCAGCCAGTATTACAGGGCCGAGTGAGGAGAAACACGGCCAGGGCGCAGGAATGGCTAGGATGGATCGTAGCCGACAGGTTCACTCCAGGGTCAACCCAACCAGCAGACGAAATTCACTTTAGGAGTCAGCATGCCCATTGCAACCCCAGAGATCTACTCCGAGATGATCGACCGCGCAAAGGCGGGCGGCTTCGCGTTCCCGGCTGTCAACGTCACCTCCTCCCAGACCCTGAACGCCGCCCTCCGCGGATTCGCCGAGGCGGAGTCCGACGGCATCGTCCAGGTCTCCACCGGCGGCGCTGCGTACTGGTCCGGTGCCTCCACCAAGGACATGGTGGCCGGTTCGCTGGGCTTCGCCGCGTTCGCCCGCGAAGTCGCCAAGAACTACGGCGTCAACATCGCCCTGCACACGGACCACTGCCCCAAGGACAAGCTCGACGGCTTCGTGCTGCCGCTGCTCGCCGCGTCCGAGGCCGAGGTGAAGGCCGGCCGCAACCCGCTGTTCAGCTCGCACATGTGGGACGGTTCAGCCGAGACCCTGCAGGAAAACCTGCGGATCGCCCGTGAACTCCTCGAGCGCACCGCGGCCGCCAAGATGATCCTCGAGGTCGAGATCGGCACGGTCGGCGGCGAGGAAGACGGCGTCGAGAACGCCATCAACGACAAGCTCTACACCACCGTCGAGGACGCCCTCGCCACGATCGAGGCCCTCGGTTCCGGCGAAAACGGCCGCTACATCACGGCGCTGACCTTCGGCAACGTGCACGGCGTCTACAAGCCCGGCGGCGTCAAGCTCCGCCCGGAGATCCTGAAGGACATTCAGGAGCAGGTGGGCGCCAAGATCGGCAAGGCCAACCCCTTCGACCTCGTCTTCCACGGCGGCTCCGGTTCCTCCGAGAAGGAGATCGCCGACGCCGTCTCCTACGGAACCATCAAGATGAACATCGACACCGACACGCAGTACGCCTACACCCGCCCCGTGGTGGACCACATGCTCCGCAACTACGACGGCGTGCTGAAGGTTGACGGCGAGGTTGGCAACAAGAAGCTTTACGATCCCCGCGTCTGGGGCGCGTCCGCCGAAGCCGGCCTCGCCGCCCGCGTCGTCGAGGCAACCCAGCAGCTCGGCTCCACCGGCAAGACGCTCAAGTAATGTCCGACGAGTTCCGCAAGAACCTGATGGGTCCCGAGCCCACGCTCCTGCCTGCCGAGACCGAGGTCTACGCGGCGTTGGACGCGGGCGCGGAAGCGCTGGATCTGGTGGAGAAGCACCCGACGTCCTCGCTGCTTTGGGCCGTGCTTGCCGAGGAGGCCTGGAGCGAGGGCCGGACTATCGATTCTTACGCCTACTCCCGCGTCGGCTACCACCGCGGCCTCGATTCGCTGCGGCGTAACGGCTGGCGCGGCGTCGGGCCCATCCCGTGGGAGCACGAGCCCAACCGCGGTTTCCTGCGCGCCCTGTACTCGCTGGGCCGCGCCTCCGCGGCGATCGGCGAAGCCGAGGAACCGGAGCGGATCGAGAAGTTCCTTAAGGACTCCGATCCCACCGCCAAGGCAGCGATCGAAGCGAGCTAACAACAACACGGTCGAAACGACGACGACGGCGGGCGCCCACCTTTCGGTGAGCGCCCGCCGTCGTCGTTGCAGGTGGGCCCACGCCCGCCGGGTTCCCTGGCCGAGCGTGCGAGGTTAGGGCGCGGGTGGGGACTAGCTGGTCTTGGCCAGACCGGTCCGGGCCATGGCGTCCTGGTAGACGGTGTGCATTTCCTCAAGGTACTGCTCCTGGCGGGCCGGGGTGCCGGCGAACGCGCGGCCGCTCAGCGAGCGCACCTTGTAGGTCTTGAGACCGCGGCGCCACAGCAGCGGGACCTCCGTCTTGAGCAGCAGGTTGGCCAGGCGGTTCGCCTCGGTGCCGTGGGCAACGATGACGGAGGCGCGGGGAACGAGGGCCAGGAACTTCAGCAGTGGCTTGAGTCCGGCGGAGATCTGGTCCGGCGTGAACTTGCCGTTGGGCTCGCCGGCGACGTGCCAGGGGTGAACGTTCCACGGCATGACGTACTCCGGGCGAAGGCCCAGCTTCCACTGGACGCCGAGCATCCGGGTGCCCGCTTCTTCGTCGCCGGCGGTGATGAAGCCGGACTCGTCCTCGGTCCCGATGTTCGAGAAGAGGCTGATGATGCGGCACTCGTCGACGTCGTGGATCGGGTCCACGTAGGGCACAGTGGTGCCAGCTTTGGCGGCCTGCAGCGTGTCGCACAGCTCGTTGACGGCCGCGACGCTAGCTTCGTAACGACGGCTCAGAAGCTGTTCGCGGGAATTTTCAGTGGCCAAGGCTGTCATATATTGCTGAGTCTCCTGCGGGATTGGTAACGCTGCCAGGCCGTACGCGGGCACGCCAAATACGGTGTGGTTTGAAAATGTGGTGTGGACCGATTCCTGGTCGTTCCTTATTTAGTCTATCAAGCCCTGCGAAATGACGGGCCGGCCCGGGGCGGCGGGAACCGGCTGGGGCGCCGCCCCAGCCCACGGAACAGACCCCGCATCAGGCTGCCGCCGGCACCCCTCGGAAAGCGAGCAAAGCCGCGAGCTGGCGCGGCGTGGGCCCTCACCGGGGGCCTCCAGCTTCGCGAAAGCAATCTGCGGATGAACCCTGCCGCCGAGGCCGCAATCTGTGGACGCAATCACATTTTCCCGGCCCGCCAGGTCCGCGAAACGCACGATCCGGTCCGCCACGAGGTCCGGATGCTCAAGTCGTGACCGCTCTGTGCCGCAGACAGTGCCGTGGGGGATGATGCAGCTATGAAGAAGCAAGAATCCTCGGCCGCCGCAGTCGGGGCCTTCGAAGCGGTGGCCGCGGACCTGGCCGGTGCCGGCGTCACCCTCGGCCAGACCTTCGGTGCCCGCGCGCTGATGGTCAACCGCAAGGCCATCGCCTGCCTCAACGGCGACAGCATGGCGTTCAAACTGGGCCGGGACTCACCGGAGCACTCCCGGGCGCTCGGGCTTCCGGGTGCACGGCTCTTCGATCCCTCGGGGATGGGGCGGCCGTTCAAGGACTGGGTCGAAGTGCCGGCCGGCTCTGCGGAGGAGTGGACGGTGCTGGCCGAGGCGGCCCTCGCGTTCACAGCGGCCTAGCCACCGCGCCCGCCCCTTGGATGGTCGAATGAGTGCCCGGCACTGTGATCGGCTAAACTTGGGTGGTAAGAGCCCCGGAACTCTGGCGTTGGTAAAGAGCAGCGGCAGAATTCGGGGCATTCTCATGAACGGCGCTGAGCTGCGGGAATTCGACTGCGGTTCGGCCCGAACGAATGGGGGAGGATCCCATGCCAGCAATCGTGATCGTCGGAGCCCAATGGGGCGACGAAGGCAAAGGTAAGGCCACTGACCTGCTCGGCCACCGCGTCGACTACGTCGTCAAGCCCAACGGCGGCAACAACGCCGGGCACACCGTCGTCGTGGGCGGTGAGAAGTATGAGCTCAAGCTCCTTCCGGCCGGCATCCTGAGCCCGAACGCGGTCCCGATCATCGGCAACGGCTGCGTGGTGAACCTTGAGGCGCTGTTCCAGGAGATCGACGGCCTGGAAGCCCGCGGTGCGGACACCTCCAAGCTGCGCATCTCCGCCAACGCCCACCTGGTTGCGCCGTACCACCAGGTCCTGGACAAGGTCACCGAGCGTTTCCTTGGCAGCCGTGCCATCGGCACCACCGGCCGCGGCATCGGCCCGGCCTACATGGACAAGGTGGCCCGCCTGGGCATCCGCGTCCAGGACGTCTTCGACGCCTCGATCCTGCGCCAGAAGGTCGAGGGCTCGCTGCGCCAGAAGAACGAACTGCTGGTCAAGGTCTACAACCGCCGCGACATCGAGGTGGACGAGATCGTGGAGTACTTCCTCTCCTTCGCCGAGCGTCTCCGCCCGCTGGTCATCGACAGCACCTTTGTGCTGAACACCGCCCTGGACGAGGGCAAGGTGGTCCTGATGGAAGGCGGCCAGGCCACGTTCCTGGACGTTGACCACGGCACGTACCCCTTCGTGACGTCCTCGAACCCGACGGCGGGCGGCGCCTCCGTGGGCTCGGGCATCGGCCCCACCCGGATCTCGCGTTCCATCGGCATCATCAAGGCGTACACCACCCGTGTGGGCGCCGGTCCGTTCCCCACGGAACTGTTCGATGAGATGGGCATGTACCTGCAGAAGACCGGCGGCGAGTTCGGCGTCAACACCGGCCGTCCCCGCCGTTGCGGCTGGTACGACGCCGTGCTGGCGCGCCACGCCTCCCGGGTCAACGGCTTCACGGACTACTTCGTCACCAAGCTCGACGTCCTCACGGGCATCGAGCAGATCCCGGTCTGTGTGGCCTACGACGTCGACGGTGTCCGGCACGACGAAATGCCGATGACGCAGACCGAATTCCACCACGCCAAGCCGATTTTCGAGTTCTTCGAAGGCTGGACCGAGGACATCACCGGCGCCCGCACCCTGGACGACCTGCCGGAGAACGCCAAGAACTATGTGCTGGCCCTGGAGAAGCTCTCCGGCACCCGCTTCTCGGCGATCGGCGTCGGCCCGGACCGTGACCAGACCATCGTGGTCAACGACCTCATCAACGACTGACTCACTGACAGCCCACGTTCGACGGCGGCGGGTCACCTGACACGGTGGCCCGCCGTCGTCGTCGTTAAGCCGGTCTTGAATCATTGCGGAAAAGAAAAAAGAAAATCGGGTAGCTGCGTAACCTTTCGGGGTGCCCCAGCGATTACTCCTTTGTAAGCGCCGCCGGAGCCTGGCCCCCATCAGGGATCCGGCCGGCCTTTCAATGTAAGCGCGGGCCGGCGCCTGCCCCCATCAGGCGCCGGCCGGCCTTCCAACAAACCAAAGGATGTACGTTCTTATGAAGACTGTTAGCAAGACCACCAAGATTGCTGTCGGCGCCGCCATCCTCGCAGTCGGAGGCTTCTCCGGCATCGGACTGGCCAACGCGGCCCAGGTGTCCAGCACCCAGCAGGCTGACGTGACCCACGCTACGCCCGCCGTCCCGGCTACCCCCGCTGCCCCCGCAACTCCGAAGCTGCCGGCAGTTCCTGCCGTTCCGGCAACCCCCGCTGTCCCGGCCATCCCTTCGGTTGACGGTTCGGCTGACGGCAAGGCCGGCGCTTCGGTTGACGGCGAGGCCGGCGTCGAGGGCCATGAGGCTGCAGCCGAGGGCTCCGTCACGGCCGGCAAGGACGGTGCCAGCGTCAAGGGCAACGCCGTCGCCCACGGTGCTGCCGCAGCGGCTGCCGCCCACGCCAATGCCGAAGTGAAGCCCGCGGTTCCGGCTGTTCCCGCTGTCCCGGGCGCCAAGGGTGTGCCAGCCGTTCCGGCCGTTCCTGCCCAGCCGTCCGTTGAGCTGCCTGAGCTCGACAAGTAGGTAGTGCACGCCTCCCACCGGAGGCATCGGGGTGCGGCCACTAGACTAGCTGGGGCCGCACCCCCGGCAGTCACGGAAGGACAGCCTCTTGGCAGAACAGCTAAGCGATGACGAATTGTCAGCAGCCTTAGCTGGCGACCCGTCAGGCTTCAGCGCTGTCTACACCGCGATTTCGCCCGCGGTCCTCGGCTACTTCCGGGCCCGCGGCGTGGAAGACGCGGAGGCACTCACGCAGGACGTCTTCGTGGACGTCCTGCCGAAACTGGCCAATGTCAGCGGCGGCCACGCCGGTCTGCGAACCTTTGTCTTCTCTGTCGCGCACGCGAGGCTGGTCGACCAGCGGCGGCGCTCAGAGCGTACGCCGTATTTGGCCGAATACGATCCCCGGGATGACACACGGTCTTCCGCCTCCGCCGAGGACGAAGCCCTGGGCTCCCTGGGCGGCATCTCCGGCACCCTCTCACAGCTCAACGAAGAGCAGCGGGAGGTCTTGGTCCTGCGGATCGTCGCGGACCTCTCGATCGACCAGGTCGCCGGCATCATGGACAAGACACCGGGAGCCATCAAACAGCTTCAGCGGCGCGGGCTCAGTGCCCTGCGCGAACTCGTCACGGATAAGGACCACGCAGCATCATGACCGGCACACGCGAACCCCAGCAGGATGGCAGCATCCAGGCGATGCTCCGCGAGTCCGGCCTCGAAGCTGCCACCGAGCTCCGTGGCTCGCTCGAACAGCTCCGCGACCTGGTCCCGGACCAGGCCCCGGCTCCCCGGGCCGACCTGGCGGCCCTGTTGGCGGCCGGTGCTTCCGGGGACGAAGCGCTGCCTGCCGGCGTCGCGAGCCTGGCGGACCGCCGTGGCCGGAAGCGCCGGCTGGCGGTAGTCGGCGGAGCCGTCATCGGCGCGATGAGCCTCGGCGCGGGCGCGGTAGCTGCCTCCAGCGAGGACTTCCGCCAGAGCGTCAGCCACACCGTGGGAGTTATCCTCCAGCGCGCAGACACGGCACCCGACGTGGCTCCGAAGCCAGCCAGTCCCTCACCTTCCAACGTTCCGGCCGCTCCGGTACCAACGGCTGCCGCCAGCGCAGGCACGACGCCGACGGCCGAAGCCGTGCCGGCGGGCCCAGGGTCCGCCGCGGCGCCGCCTGCCTCCCCGGCCCCTGCTGCCACGCCGCCCGCTGCCACGCCGCCCGCCGGCGGACGTGGCGGAGTCCTGCCGAACCCACCCCGCGGTCCGGTAAGCCCGGCTTCGCCGGGCGTGCCCGGTATGCCGGCGGTGCCTGGACCACCGGACGGGCAGGGCACCTCTGTCAGCGCGCTTCCGGCGCCGCCCACGCTCCCGAGTGCAATTCCCACGAAGCTCCCGGGCAGGCCTTAGGCGATTCCCCGTGGGCGAGGAAACCCTGTCCGTTGCCGGATCTGGGTCCCGCTTACGGAGGCCAGGATGCGCCGGCTTCAGGAAGGCCTTGACCCTGAAACGTGTCCAAGCCACCATGAGAAAAGCAGTCGCTCCGGAAAAATCGACAGCTCCGGCTACAGGCTTCCAGGTAGCGGGCAGTGGAGCGGCGTTGGGGCAGGGACACGAAAGGACGCGACATGAGCGAAACGCCTGAGGCATCCGAACGCCGCCATAGCGAGGCGCCGGCTGAGGGAGATCCGGACGCTGACGTGTCGGAGATCCGAGTCCATTCCCAAGAGCCCGCCGAGGGCGCAGATTTCGAGGACACGACGCCGGACAGCTTGCCCGCCCCAAGTACAGCAGAGGACGAGGAAGCCGGCTAGGCCATCGTCCCTTAGACCAGCACCTGCCGCTTGGAAGAGATGACCCCGGTGTCGAAACCGGCCAGGTGCAGGCCGCCGTGGAAGCGGGCATGCTCAATTTTCACGCAGCGGTCCATGACGACGTCGAGCCCGGCGGCTTCCGCCTCCCTGGCAACGTCCTCATGTCAGGATCCGAGCTGCAGCCACAGCGTCTTGGCGCCCGCCGCGATGGCCTCGTCCAGGACGCCCGGTAAATCATCGTGCTTCCGGAAGACATCCACAATGTCCGTTGGAGAGCGGGCGTACAGCTCGTAGGTGTGGGCGGTGACCCAGGCGAGGTCGGCGGTGCACCAGTGGACGTCCTGGTCCCGGAGCTCGCGGTCCGGGTTGCTGAAAAGGTGCTGGTAGCTCCA
Organism: Arthrobacter sp. UYCu723; assembly: GCF_054059215.1. Lineage (NCBI taxonomy): Bacteria > Bacillati > Actinomycetota > Actinomycetes > Micrococcales > Micrococcaceae > Arthrobacter > Arthrobacter sp. UYCu723. Next base: position 1,149,464 of record NZ_JBSSBW010000001.1, on the reverse strand, counting down.
GGACGCCTGGGTGAGGTAGCCGCCGGAGGTATGCACCAGGCCCTTGGGCTTCCCCGTGGTGCCTGAGGTGTACATAGTCAACAGCGGCGTCTCGGCGTCGAACGCCTCCGGGGTGTGGACCTCGGAGGCTTGCCCGACGGCGTCGTGCCACCACACGTCGCGGCCGGCAGTCATCGGGACGGTGTCCGGCAGCTCGGGGGCGGTGGTGCGGTTGACCACCAGGACGTGCTCGATGGCGTTCCACGGAAAAAGCCTTTGCGCCGGGTGGTCAGTCCGGTGGTTCCCGTGGCTCAATTCCTTGCTATCGCCGGAGTCAGAGGGCGGATTCCGGCGACCAGGGTTGCTGCGGCTTCATCGATCCAGGTCTCTCGGCCGCTCGGGATGGTCACTCTCAACCGAAATGGAACCGGATGGTTTTCCCAAATCGGCGCTTTATCGCGTAATATTCGTCCACGCCTTTCGACCTGGTCCTGGCTCAGTCACTTGTTCGGCAATGCACCGCGTCGCGCCGTCACTGCCGGGGGCCTGCTGCCGCGGCCGCTAGGCTGTGCTCATGCCTCACGTCAACGATCCTGCCGTCCTGGAAAGGCTCCTGCGCGCCAAGGGGCGGTGGGCCGTCGTCGGCCTCACCACCAACCAGTGGCGCGCTGCCTATGACACCTCGCTATTCATCCGGGACCGGCTGGGCATGGAGATCATCCCGGTGAATCTTCCGGCGGATCCGGTCCACGGCGAAACGGGCTACGCCAGCCTTGCCGACATCCCGGCGGAGAAGCGCCCCATCGACGTCGTCGACTGTTTCGTGAACTCGCACAAGGTGGGGAATATCGTGGACCAGGCGATCGCCGTCGGCGCCCGGGCCGTGTGGCTGCAGCTCGGCGTCATCGATGAAGCGGCGGCTGCCCGGGCGAGAGCCGCCGGACTCGACGTCATCATGAACGCCTGCCCGGCGCAGGACGCCCGGCGCTTCGGTCTGTAAGGCCGTTCGCAAACCCGTCTGCAAACCGGTCCGTGAAGCTCGCGCCTGGAACCGCCTTGTTCCTCTGCTAGTCTTCTGCTGAATCATTCCCCGGAAGCCAGGATCAGCATGCGCAGGAACCGACCGTCAGGGCTGCCGGTTTTCCGCCCGGACGCCCCCGGACGCAGGGCGGCGCTTGGTCTGCTGGGAGCCTCGCTCGTCGCGGCCGTCGGGGCGTGTGCGGCGCCGGAACGCTCCGGACAGCCCGACACATCGACCGCGTCCGACGCCGGCACCCCGGCGCCCGGGCCGGCCGGCATCAAACGCCTCCGCCGCTCCTTCATTCCGGATTTCACCCTGCCGCCCGTGCACGGCGGGCTGGTTCCGGTCCTGACGAGAATCCCGACCAAGCACCCCGTGGTCTTCCTGACCATCGACGACGGGGCGGTCCGGACTCCCGAAATGGTGCGGCTCATGGCCGCCTACGACTACCCGGCGTCCCTCTTCCTCGCCCGGACCTTCGTCCAGGAGGATCCTGGCTTTTTCCAGCAATTCGCCGCGCAGGGCAGCCTGGTGGAAAACCACACGCTGAGCCACAACATCAACATGGTCCGGCAATCCGGCTACCCGCAGCAACTGGCAGACATCGCGGGAATGCAGGACTACGCCGAGCAGCAGTTCGGGCGCCGGCCCACCCTCTTCCGGCCCCCCGGAGGCGCGTACTCCGACGCCATGCGGCAGGCCGTGGCGGCCGCGGGCCTGAAGGCCATCGTCACGTGGGAAGCCAAGGCGAACGCCGGTCGGATGGATTACCAGCACGGGAACTCGCTGCGGCCAGGCGATATTGTGCTGATGCACTTCCGGCAGGAATTCGCCGCCGATCTGGCAGCGTTCCGCGCGGCCCAGCTGGCTGCCGGACTTGAAGTAGTGCTGCTGGAGAGCTTCCTCGGCGTCGCCTGAGCCCGACCCAGGCCGCCCCAAATGTCGGGGGAGGGAAGTAGGCTCGACACATGGAAGTAGCTGAACTCCGGGGGCTCTGCCTGGGCTTTCCCGGCGCCTTCGAGGATTTTCCGTTCGGGCCGGAGACGTCAGTCTTCAAGGTACGGGCCGCGGTATCCGGAGGCGCCCGCCACGAAGCCAAGATGTTCGCCCTGTCATCGATGGACGAGGATGATTTCGCGGTGAGCCTGAAGTGCGAGCCGGCACTGGCCGAGCAGTTGCGCGCCGCCCACCCTGAGATCACCGGAGCCTGGCACCTGAACAAGACCCACTGGAACGGCGTCCGGCTGGACGGGTCCCTGCCCGATTCGATGGTTTGCGACATGGTGGAGGACTCCTACGACCTCGTCGTCGCAACCCTGACCCGGCGCCAGCAGGAACAGCTCGGCTGGGCGCGGCTCGCCCGGGAGGCGCGGCCGTGAGCGGGCGCATCGCCGACGGCGAGCTGAACTACGACGGGATCGGCTCCACGGAGCACGGCCCGCCGCCGTTGGACGTCGAGTGCCTCGTGACCTTGGCGTACGTCGGCGAAGGCCTCGCGACGTACCGGCGCGTGGTCCGGGGCGTGTTCTCGTGGCAGCTCCAGAAGCGGGCGGGTTTGCGGGTCCGCACCGACTCCGACGTCGTGAGGCCCGGCGCGCGGGTTGTGAGCGGCTTCGGAATCGGGCCGTTCCGGATCAACGCGCCCTGCGAGGTCGTCTGGGTCCGCCGCCCGGTGCCCGGGGGCGAGCCGCAATCCGCTGGTTTCGGCTACGGCACCCTGCCGGGGCATCCAGTCCGCGGCGAGGAGGCGTTCGAGATAGAAATCAATGACAAGGGCATCGTGACGATCGAAATTACGGCTTTCGGTGTTCCGTCTAACTGGTTCTACGCCGCCGGCGGCGCCCTGGCGAAGCGGGTACGGGGCCGCATCACGTCCCGCTACATTAGGAGCGCCCAGGAACTGGCCGCCGGAGTGAACTGAGCAGGAGTTGGCAGATGCTGGATCAACGTACCCTTGACCGGCTGCGGGACTTCGACCGGACGGGAACTCACCATCGCGTAGCGAAGAAGGGCGCGGCATGTGGATCGGCTGGATTGAATTCGACCTCCTTCTCGGCGATGTCCACAGCCTGAAGGAGAAACGCTCAGTGGTGCGGCCCGTGCTGGCGGAGCTCAAGCGCCGCTTCGATGTTTCTGTCACCGAAGCGGCTTTGCAGGACCAGTACCGGCGCACTGTCATCGGCGTCGGGCTGGTCGCGCCAGACCGTGCACACCTCGTTGAGGTGCTGGCCGCCGTCGAACGCTTCATGGCCGCACGGCCCGAACTCGAACTGCTCAGCGCCCGCCAGCGGGAACTCCGCAGCGACGACTGAACAGCAACGCGGGGTCACTTAGCGCCCATCCCGAGGGGGATTTATGGGCGGCAAGTGACCCCGCGTTGCTGTCAGCGGGAGGGGTTAACCGAAGTACTTCGGCAGGGTCGCCTCGTGGGCTTCGCGGAGCGCCTCGAGGGACATTGTCTCGACGCCGTTGATCTCCAGCTTGCCGCTTTCAGCGTCGACGACGCCGACCCGGACGTGCGCGAAGCCGCGGGCGGTGCACATGTCCTTGAACCGGATCTCCTCCGAGCGCGGGACCGCCACGATGGCGCGGCCCTGGGTTTCGGAGAACAGTGCCGTGAACAGGTCCACGCCGTCGCGGTCCAGGACATCCTGCAGCGCGATCCGGGCACCCACGCCGTAGCGCAGTGAGGACTCCACCAGGGCTGCCGCGAGGCCGCCTTCGGAGAGGTCGTGCGCGGAGTCCACCATGCCGTCGCGGGAGGCATTGATCAGGATTTCACCCAGTGCGCGTTCGGCGGCGAGGTCCACCTTGGGCGGCAGCCCACCGAGGTGGCCGCGCATGTTGGACCATTCCGAACCGTCCAGCTCTGCCGCCGTCGTGCCCAGCAGGTAGATGGCCTGGCCGTCCTCGCGCCAGCCTGACCGCGTGCGGCGGGCGACGTCGTCGAACTTGCCCAGCACGGCCACCACGGGGGACGGGTGAATGGGCGTGGTGCCGGTCTGGTTGTACAGCGAGACGTTGCCGCCGGTGACCGGGATGCCCAGCACCATGCAGGCGTCGGAGAGGCCTCGAATCGCCTCGGCCAGCTGCCACATGACGTCGGGGTCCTCGGGGGAGCCGAAGTTCAGGCAGTCGCTGACGGCCATCGGAACCGCGCCGGAGGTGGCGACGTTCCGGTACGCCTCGGCCAGGGCCAGCTGTGCGCCGTGGTATGGATCGAGGTAGGTGTAGCGGCCGTTGGCGTCGGTGGCCAGGGCCACGCCCAAGCCGGTCTCCTCGTCCACCCGGACCACGCCTGCGTCATCAGGGAACGCCATGGCGGTGTTGCCGCCGACGTAGCGGTCGTACTGCTTGGTGATCCAGGACTTGCTGCACATGTTCGGCGAAGCAACGAGTTCGGTCATGGCGGCGGCCAGTTCCGCGGGGGCGGAGGGGCGGCCGGTGTCCTGCACGGACCCGGTGAACGAGTCGGCCTGGACGGCGTCCTGCCACTCGGGGCGGGCATACGGGCGGTCGTAGACCGGACCGTCGTGGGCCACGGTGCGCGGGTCGACGTCGACGATCACTTCGCCTTCCCACGTGATGATGAGGCGGCCGGTATCGGTCACCTCGCCCAGCCAGGAGTACTCCACCGCCCACTTGTCCATGACCGCTTCAAACGCGGCGATGTTCCCGGGGGTGACCACGGCCATCATGCGTTCCTGCGACTCGGACATCAGGATTTCGCCCGGGGTCAGGGTGGGGTCGCGCAGCAGGACGGAGGTCAGTTCGACCTCCATGCCGCCGTCGCCGTTGGAGGCGAGCTCGGACGTGGCGCAGGAAATGCCGGCGGCGCCCAGGTCCTGGATACCCTCAACCAGGGAACCCTTGAACAGCTCCAGGCAGCACTCGATCAGGACCTTCTCGGCGAAGGGGTCGCCCACCTGGACGGCGGGGCGCTTGGACGGCTTGGTGTCATCGAACGACTCCGAGGCCAGCACGGAGGCGCCGCCGATGCCGTCGCCGCCGGTGCGGGCACCGAACAGCACCACCTTGTTGCCCTTGCCCGAGGCGTTGGCGAGGCGGATGTCCTCGTGGCGCATCACGCCGACGGCGAGAGCGTTGACCAGCGGGTTGCCCTGGTACACGGAGTCGAAGACCATTTCGCCGCCGATGTTGGGCAGGCCCAGCGAGTTGCCGTAGCCGCCGATCCCGGCCACGGCGCCGTGCATGACGCGGGCCGTGTCGGGGTGGTCAATGGCGCCGAAGCGCAGCGGATCCATCACCGCTACCGGGCGGGCGCCCATGGAGATGATGTCGCGGACAATCCCGCCGATGCCGGTTGCGGCGCCCTGGTAGGGCTCCACGAACGACGGCGAATTGTGCGACTCGATCTTGAACGTCACGGCCCAGCCGTCGCCCAGATTGGTGACACCGGCATTTTCGCCGATCCCCACCAGCATGTCTTTCTTCATCTCGTCGGTCACCTTTTCGCCAAACTGGCGCAGGTGGTTCTTCGAGGACTTGTAGGAGCAGTGCTCGCTCCACATCACGGAGTACATGGCGAGCTCGGCGCCGGTCGGGCGGCGGCCCAGGACCTTCACGACCTCGTCGAACTCGTTCTGCTTCAGGCCCAGCTCGGCCCAGGGAAGTTCAGTGTCCGGCGTCTTGGCCGCGTTCTCGACGGTGTCGATGTTGAACTTCTTGGTCTCGGTGGCGTTTCCGGCCGTCCGGCCCGTCGACGTCTCCGTCATTTGTTATCTCCCACGATCTTGTTCAGGACTGAGGTGAAGAAGCCGAGGCCCTCGGTGCTTGACCCGATCTCCGGTCCGTACCCGGTTTCCACCGCGTGCTCCGGGTGCGGCATGAGGCCCACGACGTTGCCGGCGGCGTTGGAGATGCCGGCGATGTCGCGGCGCGAGCCGTTCGGGTTGAAGCCGACGTAGCGGAAGACGACGCGGCCTTCCGCCTCGAGGGCGTCCAGGGTCTTTTCGTCGGCGATGTACTGGCCGTCCTGGTTCTTCAGCGGCACGGTGATTTCCTGGCCGGCGGCGTAGTCGCCCGTCCACGCCGTGGTGTTGTTCTCCACCCGCAGTACCTGGTCGCGGCACATGAACTTCAGGTGGTCGTTCTTGATCATTGAGCCGGGCAGCAGGTGCGACTCGGTCAGGATCTGGAAGCCGTTGCAGATGCCCAGCACCGGCAGCTTGGCATCGGAGTTGGCGGCGTCGATGATCTTGGACATCAGCGGCGCGAAGCGGGCGATTGCGCCGGCGCGGAGGTAATCGCCGTAAGAGAAACCGCCGGGAATCACGACGGCGTCGACGTCGCCCAGAGCGGTGTCGGCGTGCCAGAGGGCAATCGGGGTGGCGCCAGCCAGACGGACCGCGCGGGCGGCGTCGCGGTCATCGAGGGTTCCGGGGAAGGTGACGACGCCGATTTTCGCACCGGCGAGCCTGGGTTCTGCCGCAACGGCGATTGCCTCGCCGATCAGGGGGAGTTCAGTCATCTCAGGCCTCGACGACCTCGACGTTGACGACATCCTCGATGACGGGGTTGGACAGCAGCGTCTCCGCGGCGTTCCGGGCCTGGGCCAGGATTTCCTCGGTCACCTCGCCGTCGACCGTGAGTTCAAAGCGCTTGCCCTGGCGGACAGAGCTGAAGGCGGTGAAGCCCAGCCGGGGGAGTGCACCCACGATGGCCTTCCCCTGCGGGTCCAGAATCTCGGGTTTGGGCATGACGTCGACAACGATCCGGGGCATCCGGCAACTCCTGTGCGTGAGCATTGGGTAAGGGCGCAGCGGAGTGGTGCCGTCTCACGCCGATCCGCTGTGTGGTGAGGGCAACGTGAAAGGGCGCTCCGCGAGCTTGCATGCCCATTCTACCGGCCGCGGTGCGTGCAGACGCATTCAGGCCCTGACTGTGACCGGGACCGGCGAACGGGCCGGTCCCGGAGCGGCAGCTATGGTCTACTTCGAGGCCCGTCAGTAGGATGTGCCCATGTCTGAGAAATCAAAATCCGTGCTCTTGCCCGTAGTCGCTGCCGCTGTGTTCGCGGGGCTGGGCCGGATGGTCCTGCAGAAGATCAAGGCGGACCGCGCGGCCAGGGCAAGCAAGGTGGCCGGACCCCTCGACGAAAAGACACGCGCCTGGATCAGCGAAGTCGTCAGGACGCCGCGGCAATAGGGCGGGGGAGCTGACAGCGGCCCCCGGCAACCGCCACCGGTAACCGCTTCAAAGCCAGGGCCGGCCGTGCCGGCCCTGGCTTTGCCGTGCCCGCCGCGCCGGCCACTTGTCGAGTCGCGTGACAAATTTTGATTCCCCTTGTGGGCTATGTCATATCTCGCTCTCAGTCTGTACTGTATGACTCGGCTGGTATCCGCCGGGGCTGCGGAAACGTCTGCTCCTGCAGCCCCGCCAGTCTGCACCCCCGGCACGGACGCCGGGACCGTTCCTTACGAAAGGTTCCAATCACTCGTGAAAGCACCAGGAAAGAGCTTCCTTCGAAGCGGGGGACTCCGGAGGGCCGCGGCACTGACCCTGGGCTTGCCGGTTCTTCTGTCAACGGTCGCCATCGCACCCGCCATCGCGGCTCCCTCACAAGGGGCATCCGTTGCCGGGGTCGCACAGAAGAATCTGGATCCAAGCAACTACCTGGACGGGCGTTACATCGTCGTCCTGGCCGAGAAGCCGGCAGCCACGTACGACGGCGGAACGGCGGGACTGCCGGCCACAAAGCCGAAATCCGGCAAGAAGCTCGACGCCAACAATTCTGAGGTCAAGAAGTACAAGGCGCACCTCGAAAAGAAGCAGGCCGAGGTCGCCGGGCAGCAGAATGTCCAGATCCAGCGCCAGTTCACCGCTGCAGTCAACGGTTTCAGCGCCACGCTGACCGCGGGCCAGGCCGTCAAGCTGGCGAAGGACCCTGGCGTCCTGGTGGTTGCCCCTGACACTGAAAACGCGCCGGACTACTCCAGCACCGACTTCCTGAAGCTCAGCGGAGCCAATGGCACCTGGAACGCCACGTTCGGCGGCCAGGATGCCGCCGGCAAGGGCGTCGTCGTCGGAGTCATCGACACCGGCTACACCCCGTCCAGCCCGTTCTTCGCCGGCGAGCAGGTCAAGCCTCTCGTCGGCGACCCCGTCGTCGGCGTGCCCTACCGGACCGACGACGGCAAGATCGCCATGCTCAAGTCCGACGGCGACACCTTCACCGGGGAGTGCCAGAAAGGCGTGGAAACGGGTGCGGACTTCGACGGTTCTGCCTGCAACTCCAAGGTCCTCAGCGCCCACTACTTCGCCGATGACTTCGTGAAGTATGTCCCCGCGCAAGGCCGTGCACCCGAAGAACGGTTGTCCCCGGTCGACGTCGCCAGCCACGGCACGCACACGGCCAGCACCGCGGCCGGCAACGCCAACGTTGAGACGTTTGTTGACGGCCGCAGCTTCGGCATGACGAGCGGCGTTGCGCCGGCCGCGAAGCTCGCCATCTACAAGGTCTGTTGGGAAGACACCAACCCTGACTCCGGTGGCTGCTACAGCTCCTCGTCTGTCGCGGCAGTGGAGCAGGCAATTCTTGACGGTGTCGACGTCCTGAACTACTCGATCTCGGGCTCCACCACGACCACCACGGATCCGGTTTCCATGGCTTTCCTGTCGGCCGCCTCGGCCGGCATCTTCATCGCAGCTTCGGCCGGCAACTCGGGTCCGACCGCCAGCACCGTCAACCACGGCGCCCCCTGGCTCACGACGGTAGCCGCCAGCAGCTTCTCCCAGGAGCTGCAGGGGACAGTCGAGTTCTCCGACGGCAGCAAGTTTCGGGGTGCGAGCATCATGAACCGCCAGGTGGCCAATGCTGGCGTCGTGTTGTCCGCCAACGCGGCCGCCGCCGGGAACAAGGACGCTGCGCTGTGCGGCCCGGACAGCCTGGATCCCGCCAAGGTGGCCGGCAAGGTAGTGGTCTGTGACCGCGGTGTCTTTGACCGGGTGGCCAAGAGCGCCGAGGTGGCCCGCGGTGGCGGCATCGGCATGATCCTGGTGAACCTGAGCAACTCCTCGCTGGACACGGACAAGCACGCCGTCCCGACCGTCCACGTGAACCCGCCGGCCACCGGGATCATCAAGGCCAAGGTGACCGCCAACTCCGCCCTCACTGTGTCCCTCGTCAACAAGGACACCACGGGCCTGGCGCTCGAGGCGCAGCCGCAGATCGCCGGCTTCTCCTCCCGCGGACCGCTCCTCGCCACCGGATCCGACCTGCTCAAGCCCGACGTCGCAGCCCCGGGCGTCGCGGTACTGGCCGGCGTGTCGCCGATCGGCACGGGCGGGGACAACTACGGCTTCATGTCCGGAACCTCCATGGCCTCGCCCCACGTCGCCGGTTTCGGCGCCCTGATCCTGGGCAAGAACCCGATGTGGTCGCCCGCCGTCGTCAAGTCCGCCATGATGACAACCGCCAGCGACGTCAAACTCGCCAACGGTGCCAAGGATACGGATGTCCACGCCACCGGTGCGGGTCAGGTGGACCCGGCACGCGTGCTGGATCCGGGCCTGGTCTACGACGCCGCCACCGATGATTACCTTGCCTTCATCCAGGGCACCGGAATCGACCTGGGCATCCCGGGACTGGGTACCACCAAGGCGCGCGACATGAACGTTCCGTCCTTCTCGCTGGGCAACCTGACGGGCAAGATCGAGGTCACCCGCACGGTGACCGCCCTGACGCCGGGTCTCTACCGCGTCAAGGCCGATGTTCCGGGCGTGAAGGTCAACGTGAGCCCGAGCGTGCTGAACTTCAGTGCAGCCGGCGAGAAGAGGACCTTCAAGGTCTCCTTCGAGAACCAGGGAGCGCCTCTCGGCAAGTTCGCCATGGGTTCGCTGACTTGGCAGGGTGCCGACAAGAACGTGGCGTCCCCGATCGCGGTCCGCCCGCAGTCGGTCGTGGCGGCCCCGGATGTAGCCTTCACCTCCGGGGGCGGCACCGGTTCCGCCGCCATCAACGTCGTCTCCGGCACCAACGGTCCCATCGACATGACCCTCGACGGCCTGTCCAAGGCGGATTCCACCCCGGTGGAGCTGGTACCGGGACCGTTCACTGGTGGCACGGACGCCTCGAACGTCGTCAAGGACGTGGAGGTTCCGGCCGGCAGTCCGCTGGCCAAGTTCTCGGTCTACTCCGCGGACCCGAACGCCGACTTCGACATGTACGTGTTGACCCCGGACGGCCCGCTGACCGTCGCAACGTCGTCTGCCAGCGAGTCTGTCTCCATCCCGTATCCGGCAGAGGGCACCTACAGGATCTACGCGAACCTGTACGCCAGCCAGGACGGCAAGACCACTAAGGGAAGCGTCGATGCGTCCGTGCTCGTTCCGAATGTGGGCAACGCGACCTTGACGCCGGCCCCGCTGCGGCTGGCCAACGGCAAGACCGGCGCAGTCACGCTCAACTGGAAGGGTCTGGAACCCGGTTCCTACATCGGCCGCGTGACGTTCGCCGGAGCAAGTGATCCTACGTTCGTCAGCGTGCTGGTGACCCCGGCCGGCACGGTGGTGGTCCCGCCGACCTCCGAGGACCAGGACAGCAATGACGGTCCGGGTGACAGCGGGGACGGCGGAAGCCACGACAAGAAGGACAAGGGCAAGAAGGTGAAGAAGGAGAAGGGGAAGATCCAGAACGAGGATCTCGACCACGCTCCGAACAACGCCATCTGACGCGAAAATAAGGTGATTTTCAGTCCCCACGGCGGAGCGAAGCGCCCCTCAGGAACTAGGCTGAAGACAGCACCCTAGTCACGGCAATGGCCGGCGGTTCCACCGCCGGCCATTGCCGTTTCAGTTTCCTCCCGGAACGGGCGGCTGGCCTAGGTTGCGCCTAGATTGCGCCGGTGCCGCCGGCGACTCCGCCAAGCAGCGGTGCCATGGCGCGCCAGCGGGCGATCTCGCAGCCGTCGGTGCGGCGGAACTCACTGAGCACCTCGCGGCCCAGGAACCGGCCCGTCACCACGGCCACCTGCGGGCCACCGTACTGCTGCGTGCACAGCTTCGGCGGGCCGGGCTTGGGGAAGAAGATGTCCTCCCCGAACCGCTGCACGGCCTCGAGGGCGGCGGCCGGATCCGGCAGGGTGGACCCGGCGCCGATGGCGCCGTCGCGGGCCTCCAGCCGGAAGGTGTACGCCGGGGCTCCCGGCGACTCCGTCAGACGGATGGTGAGGTCGACGTCCTGCTGGCCGGGCACGTCCTGGGCGTCGGTCATTGCGGTCCTTCCAGGCTGATAGCGGCCAGCGCGTGCGGCGCGGGAAGGGCGAGAAGCGCCTGAAGCGGCTGTGTGAGCTCCTGCAGCAGCCGCTGCCGCAGCTCCTGCGACTCGGCGGCGAAGGACCGCTGGAGTTCCACGTACTCGGCCTTGCCCTCGGGGGTTTCGATCCTGATGGGCGGATAGCCCCACTCGTCCAGATCGTACGGGGACGCCTGCATGTCCATCGCCCGGATCCGCCAGGACAGTTCGAAGCAGTCCATCACCAGTTCGCTGGTCAGCAGGGGCGCGAGCTTGTAGGCCCACTTATAAAGATCCATGTTGGCGTGGAGACAGCCCGGTTGCTCCATGGTCCGCTGATTCTCGCGGCTCGGCTCGAGATTGTTCAACGGCACGGCGTCCGGGGTGTAGAAGCGGAAGGCGTCGAAGTGGCTGCAGCGGATCCGGTTCTCCTCCACCACCTGGTCCGTGCGCTCCGGGCCGAGCCGCAGCCGGAGGTACTCATGGCGCAGCTCGAACTTGTCCTGCCGGTAGACCATGGCCCATTCGTGCAGCCCGAAACAGCCGAACTGCGCGGGCCTCGCCGCCGTCCCGGCCAGGATGATGCGCGCGAACTCCAGCGCGTCGCGGCGGTCCCGGAGGAAGGATCCGACGTCGGCCGTGACCGCGGGGATGCCGGCCGGCAGCCCGGCGGCGGCGAGTTCGCCGTCGTCGGCAGCGCGGTAGTACTTCCAGCCGGTCCGTTCCGACGCCTCAGGGCCGGAGAGCACGACGCCGGTGCCGGGGTGCCAGCGCAGCAGCTGGCCGGGTTTCTGGGTGTAGTAGGTGAAGAGGAAGTCTTCCACCGGGTGCTTCCGGCCGGCCGACCGCCGGGCCAGATATGGGTCGGAGTAGCGCCGGACACGTTGTTGGTAAGCGGCCTGGCGCGGCAGCCAGTCTTCCCGCGGGAGGTGCAGCAGCTTAGACAGCCCCTGCGGCCGAGCCAAGGACGTCCTTGGCGGCATTCCAGGCGTTAATCTCGCAGCCGTCGACCAGGCTGAAGCTCGCTTCAACGGGCCTGCCGTCTACGACGCCGGTGACAGTGGCCTTCTGCGGGCCGCCGTACTGCTGCGTGCAGGCCTGGTCCGTGGCCTTAGGTGCCAGGCTGAGAATCGCAGCGTTGTTCTTCAGCGCCACGCAGGCCGGGGCGGCACTGGGGTGCTGACTTTCGGCCGTAGGGACCCCGTCCCGGCACACGAGCGTGAAGTTGGCAGGTGTTCCGGTTTCGGAAGGTTTGACCATGATGGCGAGTTCGGCGTTGCCCTCCCCCGGGCCGGAAGTCACCGGTGCGGCGGACGGCGAGGGAGCCGGCGAAGTCGTCTCGGTGTCAGGTGAGGGGGTGCCGGAGGAGGGGCTGGCGCCTGTGCTTGTGGGGGCCGCGGTGCTGGCTGAGGGAGATGGGGTGGTCCCGCCACCGGGATTGCAGGCGGCCAATCCTGCCACCGCCATCAGGACGAGCGCCGCGCGGCTCACTTGCTTGTACATCAGCAGTCCTCCTCTGTTACGCACAGTCTACCGCCGGGGCGTGTCCTCGGCAGCGGCCCGGGTGGCGGCAATCAGGTCCATCATGGAGGCGTGGAGTTGCCCCACCTGCTCCCGGGTCAGGCCAAGCCGGGCCATCATCGCGACCGGGACCTCGGTGGCCTGCTGGCGCAGGGCCGCGCCGCGCGCGGTCAGCCCCACCGCGAGGGTGCGTTCATTCCCTGCCATGCGCTGCCGCGTGATGAAACCCGCAGTTTCGAGGCGGCGGAGCAGAGGCGAAATGGTAGCAGGCTCCTGGGCCAGCGCATCGCTGATGTCCCGGACGGAGCGGGGGTTGGACTCCCACAGGCTCAGCATGACGAGGTACTGCGGGTGCGTCAGCCCGAGCTTGTCCAGCACGGGCTTGTACGCGCCCACCACGCTGCGCGAGGCAACGGTCAGGGCGAAGCAGAGTTGCTGTTCGAGCAGGAGGTCATCGTGTGCTGCATCAGCGGCGTCCGCGCCCGGGTTCTCCCGGGACTCCTCGGTCACATCTGTCATGGGGGCGCCTCCTGTAATAGTTAGTGGCCTAATGATTAGCGTACACTTGTGGGAGTATTTCGTTCTGAGGAGTGGATAATAATGGCCAAGGAAAACCCGGCCCAGAGGTTCATGCGTGCAACCGGCAAGCTCCGGGCGGTCTTCGGCCCCGCCAACCGGAGTTCCCTCGCGCACGAGATGACGGAGCAGAACCGGCAGCTGCTGGCACAGCGCGAGGCCGAGACCCAGCAATGGGAGACCGTCCACCGGCCGGACGGCAGCACCTACGTCGTCCCGCGGAACCCTGACGACCAGTCACTGCGGTAGGCAGTTCCAGACCGCGCGCTTCCGTGCCAGTTTGGGGCCGCCGCTCGCCATGCCTTTCCCCGCCGCCGGGCGTAAAATAAGGGCACTGGCACCGGCACCAGCTGTGAGCCACAGCTGTTCCGCGTGACCCAACGCTGGAGAGGGGGTGGAATTGTGGCAATTGCACTGGCTGTAATAAGACAGCACCTGCATCCGTCGTCGTGGGCTCGCTTCCTTTTCGGCCCTGCCTCGCGGGGTGATTACTCCGCACCGATCGTGCACACGCACGACGACTTCGAGCAGGCCTCGGAAGTGGACCTGGCCGGGTTTGAAGTGGAGACCGATGCGCACGGGCATCGATATGCGGTCCGTCGGGAAGACCTCCCGAAAGAACAAGTCTGAGAAGCGCCCCGGCCATGCGGCGTAAAAGGGGAGCGGCAGGTGCCGCTCCCCTTTTGTCTGTCCGTTCGATCGTATGCGGGCGCGGCCTAGCGGCCGGTGCCGCCGTACACTGTCGCCTCGTCCTCGCTGTCCAGGTCGAAAGCCTTGTGGATGGCGCGCACCGCGTCGTCCAGCAGGTCCGCGTGCGTGACAACGGAGATACGGATCTCCGAGGTGGAGATCATGTTGATGTTGATCCCTGCTGCCGAGAGCGCCGCGAAGAAGCGCGCCGAAACGCCCGGGTGTGAGCGCATGCCGGCGCCGATCAGGGACAGCTTGCCGATCTTCTCGTTGTACTCGATGCTCTCGAAGCCGATCTCGGCCTGGGCGGCGCGGAGGGCGGCCAGGGCGTCGGCGCCCTCGACGATCGGCAAGGTGAAGGAGATGTCCGTCCGGCCGGTGCCGTGGGTTGAGACGTTCTGGACGATCATGTCGATGTTCGAATGCGCATCGGCGATGACCTGGAAGATCGCCGCGGCCTTGCCGGGAATATCCGGAACTCCGACGACCGTGACCTTCGCTTCGGAACGGTCGTGTGCAACACCGGAGATGATTGGCTGCTCCAAGGCAACTCCCTTTTGGGTCGTGATCTTGTCGTCGGCGCCGGGCAGGACCCAGGTGCCTTCGTTCTGGCTGAATGAGGAACGGACGTGCAGCGGCACACCGAAGCGGCGGGCGTATTCGACGCAGCGCAGGTGCAGGATCTTGGCTCCGGAGGCGGCCAGTTCCAGCATTTCCTCGCTGGAGATCCTGTCGATCTTGCGGGCTGACGGAACCACGCGCGGGTCGGCGGTGTAGATGCCGTCCACATCCGTGAAGATCTCGCAGACGTCGGCGTCGAGCGCGGCGGCGAGCGCCACCGCCGTCGTGTCCGAACCGCCGCGGCCCAGCGTCGTGATCTCGTTGGTGGTGCGGCTCATGCCCTGGAAACCGGCCACGATCGCGATGTGTCCCTTGTCCAGGGCAGTGCGGATGCGGTGCGGGTCGACGTCGATGATCCGGGCCTTGCCGTGGATGCCGTCGGTGATCATGCCGGCCTGCGAGCCGGTGAAGGACTGGGCGGAGGCGCCGAACTTGTTGATCGCCATCGCCAGGAGGGCCATCGAGATGCGTTCGCCGGCGGAGAGGAGCATGTCCATTTCCCGGGCGGGGGCGGAGTCGGTGACCTGGGCGGCGAGGTCGAGGAGCTCATCGGTGGTGTCACCCATGGCGGAGACGACCACAACCACTTCGTCGCCGGCGTGGTGGGCATCCACGACCCGTCTGGCCACGCGCTGAATGCCCGCCGCGTCCGCCACCGAGGAACCGCCGAATTTCTTCACCACAAGGTGCTTGGTGACGGCGGCCGAGACGGGCAGCTCCTGGGGCTGGGGTCCGGGCTGGACTTCGGTAGTGGGCAAACTCATGCGCGCACCCTCACTGGATCATCGGGGTTCTGGGCCAGGCAACCAAATGGCGCGACCGGATAACTTCTACGCCAAGTTTATCGCCGGCAGGCCTCCGGCGTTGAATTGTGACCGCATTCCACACCCGCCCGTCCGGACATGCCCTCCGCTGCGGGTCAGGAATGGGCATGTTGGCATTATGTCCATCCCAGGGCGCCGGGGCTGGGCATGTCCACGGAGCGGTTTGCTGCACGACGGCGGAGCGCGCCGGGTGCCGGGGCGGACGAGCTTCTCGGAGGGACTAGGACCGGTCCAGCCTGTACCGCCAGGACGGCAGCATCTTGCCCGTGGTGTCCTGCGCGGCAGCGAAGTAGTGGTCCTGCCGGAATCCGAGGCTCTCCAGGAGTCGTCTGGAGGGGACGTTGGGTTCATACACGCCGGCGAACACCGTTTGTGTTCCGCGTTCCTGGAACAACCAGCCGACCAGGGCTTCCGCAGCCTCCCGACCCAGGCCATGTCCGTGGTGGTCGGGGTGGAGAACGTACCCGAGGCTCGCGCAGCGGGCCGGGATTCTGCCCGGTGCCGGCGGCTCGGCGGTGTTCCAGGTCCGGCCGTCGCCGATCAGCTGGCCGGTGGCCTCGAGCTCGACTGCCCAGCCGAGGTGGAACCATTGGGAGGTGGAGGCCTCTGCGGCGGCCACCAACTTCTCGAGGCGGGCGCGGTTCTCTTCGGGACCCAGCGGTTCGTGGGACAAATACCGCGTGGCCTCGTGGTGGCCGCGGAACCGGAGGACAGCCTCCGCATCCTCGATTGTCAGCGGACGCAGCAGCAGTCGTTCGGTGCGGATCGGGACCGGTCTGCTCATGGGCCGGACCCCGTTCAGCTCAGCGCGTTGCGGCGGCCTTCAAAGGCCCTGCCCAGGGTGACTTCGTCCGCGTATTCGAGGTCCCCGCCGACGGGCAGCCCGGAGGCCAGCCGGGTGACGGCGATGCCGATCGATTTGAGCATCCGCACCAGGTAAGTCGCCGTGGCCTCGCCCTCGAGGTTGGGGTCCGTGGCGATGATGATTTCCTGGATGGCGCCGTCGTTGAGCCGGGTGAGGAGCTCGCGGATCCGGAGCTGTTCGGGGCCGACGCCGGCGATCGGGTTGATCGCGCCGCCCAGCACGTGGTATCTGCCCCGGAACGAGCGGGTGCGCTCCACCGCGAGGACGTCTTTGGATTCTTCGACGACGCAAATGACCGAGGGGTCCCGGCGCGGGTCGCGGCAGATATTGCACAGATCCTGCTCGGTCACATTGCCGCAGACCGTGCAGAACTTGACCCGTTCCTTGACCGTCGTGATGGCGTCAACGAGCCGTTTCATGTCCTGCGGGTCGGCCTCGAGGATGTGGAAGGCCAGCCGCTGGGCGGACTTGGGCCCGACTCCGGGAAGGCGTCCGAGCTCGTCGATCAGCTCTTGAACTGCACCTTCGTACACAATGTCCTCGTTCGTTTGGGGTGGCGGCAGGCGGACGGATGGCTGGGCCGGCGGCTAGAAGCGGGGTTGCTAGAAGCGCGGCGGCAGCGGGCTGCCGTCTTGGGACCGCTCTTCCACCAGCTTCCCGCCCAGAATACGCTCGACGGCGGCGCGGCCGAAGACGCCCGATTCCTCGATGGTCTCGTCATCGGCGCTGGGGATGTCCTGGACATAGGTGGTGGTGGCTGCTGCGGCACGGGTCGGAGCTTTGGCGCGCCCCGCCTCCGCCTCCGGGCTGTTGGACAGCCGCTGGTACAGGCTCTGCCTGCCGGCGGCGCCTTGAGCTGCAGGCGCGGCGGGCGCGGGTGCGGGAGCGGGATTGGTGATCGGTGCCGAGGGCGGCGCGGTCAGGGGGGAGGACGGGGCAGCAACCGGGGCAATGCCGGCGGCACTGATGGCGGCGCTGTCGGCGGGAGCGGTGACAGCGGCCGGCACGAACTCCGGCGCCCCCCAACCGCCCGAAGAGTTGTCAGCGGCGGTCGCGGACATGGCCCCCACATACTGTGGGAGCTGGGCTGCCGCGGGCGCGTAGTGGGGCGGAGCCGGCGCATCCGCCGGCAGCGGATCCGCCGCCTCCGCCGCCGGCAGCGCATCCGTCGCCGGGCCGTGCTGGCCCACGTTCGAATCCGTGCCTACAGTCCAGATGCCCGGTGACTGCTCGAGGGCCCGTGCCCACGGGTCATCAACCGGTTCCGGTGCGGGGTGTACCGGAGTGCCGGCGGAAACTGCGGGAGCGGCGGTGCGGGCACCTGCCTGAACCGCGGCCTTCTTGCGCGTTGGCGCCGGTCCTGAGCCGACCGATGACCGCACCGTCCCGGATGCCGTGGAGGCAGAGGGGTCCCAATCCATGGGCGGTTCCTCGTCCAGCGGGGGAGCGTCCTCGTCCCGGGGCGGGCCCCAGTCATCATCGGCGTAGGCATGGGAGCCCGAGGGCTCACCCGCCGCCGCGGGCGCCGGGGCAGAGGCCGGGGCGGCGGTGGCTCCGGGCGATGCTTGCGGTCCGGGGCCGGCCGCAGACTCCGGTCGGCGGGCAACCGGCGCCTGAACCGCGGGAGACGCGGCGGGCGGTGTTGTGGGCTCTTCCGCGGGGTCCGACTGCGGCGCGGACTTCTCGGTATCCGGTGTCAGTCCCCAGGCCGCATCGGCGGACGTTGGCGGGATCTCCCGGTCAGCGGGTGCTTTTGGGTTTGGCTCAGAGCTCGCTGAGCTGTTGCTGCCACCGGCGACGGCGTTGATCTGGCAGTCAATCCCGATCGTCTTGTGGATCGCCTGGCGCAGGTTGTCGGCGTGATCAGCCCGGCCGAAGGCGCCCGCCAGGCCGGAGGTGGTGAACGCCAGCGTCAGGACCTGGCCTTCGAAGTGGCCGACCTGGGCATTGGGTTCAACCAGCGCCCAGGTGCTGCGTTTGATCTTGGTCAGCGTCTGCAGGATCTCCGGCCAGGCACGGCGGAGTACCTCGACGTCGGCCCCGGTTCCGGCAGCCGGCGGCACCGCTGCGGGGCCGGACACCGGGGCAGGCGGGGCCGGGGCCGGGCTCTGCTGGGCTGGTGCGGATTGCGGAGGACCGGACGGCGCTGGCTGCGCCGGTGCAGAAGTCAGGGCTGCGGGAGCCTGGCCGGAGGTGCCCCGGTTGGCTGCGGCGGGTTGGTCGACGGGCCAGTCGCTGGTGCTGACTCGGGGCGCCGTGAGCGGTTCCCGGGACGCCTCGACGGGCGCCGGAGCAGCCGCTGTTGCGGGTTGCGGGACCGGCGCCGTGGCCGGGGCAGGCTCGGTGACAGCGGCCACGGGAGCGGGGGCCTCCCGGACGGGGGCAGGCGCAGCCGCGGCGGGCGCGGAAGCGGTAGGTGCCTGTGCCGGGGCGTCGGCGGCGGGAGCTCCGACGTCGTTCCCGGCGTAGTTCAGGCGGCGCTCGACCCGGTCTATCCGGGCGGCGATGCCGCGTTCGCTCTGCTCGGAGGAGGGCAGCAGGATCCGGGCACACAGAAGTTCAAGGTGCAGCCGCGGCGAGGTGGCCCCGGTCATCTCGGTCAGCGCGGTGTTGGTGACGTCGGCCGCGCGGGAGAGCTCGGCCGCGCCCAGGTTGCGGGCCTGGTTCTGCATGCGCGCGATCTGGTCCGCCGGCATGCCGCGGAGGATGGACTGGGCGCTTTCCGGCATGGCCTGGACGATGATGAGGTCGCGGAAGCGCTCGAGCAGATCCTCCACGAAGCGGCGGGGATCATGGCCCGTCTGGATCACCCGGTCCACGGCGCGGAAGACGGTGGCGGCGTCGGAAGCGGCCACGGCCTCGACCACATCGTCGAGCAGCGATGCGTGGGTGTAGCCGAGGAGTGCGACGGCGAGTTCGTAGTCGAGTCCGGTCGGTCCGGCGCCTGCCATGAGCTGGTCCAGCACGGAGAGCGAGTCGCGGACCGAACCGCCGCCGGCGCGGATGACGAGGGACAGCACGCCGGGGGCCACCGGGACGTTTTCCTGGCTGCAGAGCAGCTCCAGGTACGCCATGAGGGGCTCCGGCGGCACGAGCCGGAAGGGGTAGTGGTGCGTGCGGGAGCGGATGGTGCCGATGACCTTGTCCGGCTCCGTGGTGGCAAAGATGAACTTGATGTGTTCCGGCGGCTCTTCGACGATCTTGAGCAGGGCGTTGAAGCCGGCGGATGTGACCATGTGGGCTTCGTCGATGATGAAGATCTTGTAGCGGTCGCGGACCGGGGCGTAGGTGGCCCGTTCGCGCAGGTCCCGGGCGTCGTCTACGCCTCCGTGGCTGGCGGCGTCGATCTCGATGACGTCCAGGGATCCGGAGCCGCCGCGGGCGAGTTCGACACAGCTGGGGCACTTGCCGCAGGGGGTGTCGGTGGGGCCCTCGGCGCAGTTCAGGCAGCGGGCCAGGATCCGGGCGGAGGTGGTTTTTCCACAGCCGCGCGGGCCCGAAAAGAGGTAGGCGTGGTTGACGCGGTTCTTACGCAGCGCCGTCATCAGCGGCTCGGTGACGTGTTCCTGCCCGATAACGTCTGCGAACGAATCGGGGCGGTATCTACGGTAAAGCGCGGTAGTAACAGTCACAGATTTAACCCTACCAATCGGCACAGACATAAAAGACCCCCCATGCACCCGCCAGAGCCCATTTACCCTTGCTACCTTCCGGTCCTGGGGGAGTTCAACAGGATGACGCCACATGAGGGGCCGTCAGCAAGTTTACCCGACGTTTGAGTGTGCCTCGAATCGGCCCCGTTTCCCCCGCCAATCCCGGTGGGGACATGCCCATTATTCGTGGGCTGTGGTGGGCATGTTGGGGCCATGTCCATCCCATGCGGGCAGGGTGGGGCATGTCCCGCGGCGGGAGGGCCGGCAGGGTCAATTGGGCGAAGCCGGAAAGTTCAGGTATTCTAGTATCTGCTTTTGATTCAGAAGCTACTGGAGAATTCGCCTAGCGGCCTATGGCGCACGCCTGGAACGCGTGTTGGGTTAACGCCCTCGGGGGTTCAAATCCCCCATTCTCCGCGGCTGGCCCCGGTCCCTTGGACCGGGGCCTTTTTGCGCACTCTTCGTGCCGGCACCCGCCCTGGCGCGAGTTCCGTCCCGGGGCCATCCCCCGCTTCGCGGCTCAGATCCGGTAGCCCAGCCTCCGCAGCCGGTCCCGGGCAGCCTGCTCGCTCGGCCCCACCCGGCCCAGCGCAAGACGGACGACGGCGAGCGTCACTCGTGTGGCCAGCACCACCGGCAGCGGGATGGGACCCAGCCGCGCGGTCCGGAGGCCCAGCAGCTCCCGGTACTTAGGTTCGAGGCTGGTCACGGCGGCAGCGAACAGCACCCGGTAGCCCGGCCTGAGAGCAGGGTGGAGGGGCGGATCGCGGATGAACGCCACCGCCTCGGCGACCCTTTCATCGGAGCGGAGCTCGCCGTCGTCGTACCAGCGGTCCAACTGCCGGCGCATTTCCGCCTCGCTGAGCGGCGGCGCGTCCACGCCCATCAGCCGCCCGGCCTGGGCCCACTCACGGACATAGGCGTCCGGTCCGCCCGGGATGGGACTGCCCCACAGCTGGTGGGCGGCGAGGAACGCGTCGGTAAAGGCAATGTGGACCCAGCGGAGCAGCTCGGGATCGTTCGCGGCGTAGCTCCGGGCGACGCTGTGGCCGTCGACGTAGCTTCCTCGCACAGATTCGTGCAGCCGCAACACTCTGTCCGATGCCCCGCGTGCGGCGTCCGTCGAGCCGTAGGACACCGTGAAGATCCAGCGGATCGTCCCGGCCAGCCGTCCGAGGGGATCGTCGCGGAAGCGGGAGTGGTCGTGCACCCCGGCCAGGGCGCCGGGGTGGAGTGCCTGCATCAGCAGTGCCCGTATGCCGGCCACGATGGTGGGCATGCCGCCGTGCACGGCCCAGACAGCCGAGCCGGGCAGGTGGTAGCCGGCGTCGTCACCGTTCGCGAGCCGGGGCACCCAGTCCGGCACCTCCTCCCGGGTCCCGGTGAAGGTCTGCTTGAGCTCGGACTGCCACTCCCTGAGGACATTGCGCATGGTCAATTCTCGCGCACATAAAGTCGCACAGCCGACCGCCGCCGCCGCCGGCCGTGCACGGATTTCCACCACTCACCACAGATGCCCGAACGGGCACCTTGACGGCCACGCGGGAGTCCCCCAACGAGCGCGGTTTAGGGATTCCCAGAGCTTGCCAGCTGTGTTCCCGTGGAACGTGAGCCCGCCGAGATTGGGGTCTGGCGGGCATATCGCGGGAGTCGCATCGTGGGAATACCAGGGGGAAACGGACGCGAAAAGCGGTCAGGCGGACCGTGGTCAAAGTTTGCATGGATACTCGCGGTGTGTGCGGTTTCGGTGCTGACCGTGTTGGCGTTTGGGTTCCACGGCCCGCAACTCACACCGCTCAATGGCGGGTTGCCGACGCAAGGGGCGGCGGCAAATCCTGCCACGGCGTCTGCCATGCCTCATGCCGACAGCCCCGCGCGGTCCTCCCCTGGAATGTTTACCGGGGACGTGAATGCCCTGGTTTCCTTCAGCCGCTCTGGCATCAGGACGACGTCCAAAGACGGCAAGCACGAAATGAATGTTGCGTCCCTTGGAATGCGGCGTCCGCCCTTGGGGTCTCTCACGGCGCCTCTCGAGACGCTGACCCCAACGTCGCCGTTCGGGCTCCGTATCAGTCCCCTCTCCGGTTCCGCGGGAGAGTTCCACTGGGGCCAGGACTTCGCAGCACCGTGCGGCACCCGGGTGTACGCGGCCGACGCCGGCGTGGTCCGGGCAGTTGGGTGGCATCCGTGGGGCGGGGGTAACCGCGTGGAAGTCGACCACGAAAACGGGCTGATTACTACGTACAACCACCTGCAGGCGATAGCAGTAAAGAAGGGCGAGTCCGTCGAGGTCGGCGAGGTCATTGCAAAGGTGGGCACCACCGGCTCATCCACAGGTTGTCACCTCCATTTCGAGACCATCCGGAATGGTGCCCACACCAACCCGCTACAGTGGACGCTCCAGCCCATCAAGCAGCGCGATGAACTCGGGAACATCGAGATGATCAGCTACGTCCCCGGCACGAACGCCCCCAAGGGGGCGCCGACCTGGGCTATCCCCGTGCGGCAAGACAACTCGCATGCCGTCACCGGCGGGAACGCCGAAAAGGTCGTTCCGCCTCCGCCGGAGCCACCCGTTACTGAACCGCCTCGGAAGGCGCCGCCCCCGCCCGTGGTGGAACCACCGGTGGTGCCGCAGCCGCCGCCGGTGGTGGTGGAGCCGCCGCCCCCGCCGGTGGTGGAGCCTCCGGTAACTTCGCCGCCCCCGCCGGTGGTGGAGCCGCCGCCCCCGCCGGTGGTGGAGCCTCCGGTAATTTCGCCGCCCCCTCCGGTGGAGCCGCCGCCCCCGCCGGTGGTGGAGCCTCCGGTAATTTCGCCGCCGCCCCCGGTGGTGCCGCAGCCGCCGCCGGTAGTAGTGGTGCCGCCGCCCCCGCCGGTGCAGCAGCCGCCGGTGGTGCCGCCACCCCCGCCGGTGGTGCCGCAGCCCCCGGCGGAACAGCCACAGAACTTCGCGCCGACGCGAGCCCCGGAACCAGCTCCCTAGGCCCTCGCCAAGATGCAGCTGGAGGACCTAGTCGGACGCTGCGCTGGCGGCTGCCGGTGAACCATCCGACGAAGGGAACTTGATCGTCGCGGCCGGACGCATGGGTCCTCGCGGTTACTCCCATTCCTACCCGGCTCCGCGGTGGCCAACACCTGCTTTTGCAGCGGGCGCTACTGGGCCGCCCCTGAGACGCTACTGGGTCGCCCCTGAGGCGCTACTGGGGGCGCGCGAAGAACCCGAATTAGCACCCCTAGAGAGTGGTTTTTACGGTTCACAGACCTACCCGTCTGTGGTCACATAGGGAGGTGAGTCCGTGAAGATTGGGGTCTGGCGGACATGATGCAGGAGTCGCAGCGTGGGAAAACACCGGGGAAACTCATCGAGTGAGCAGCCGATCAGGGCACGGACCATTGCCGTGCGCTGTTTATCCGGCGGCTTCTGCTTGTCCCTCGCGGTCCTGACCTTCGGGGTTCACGGGTTGGCAGGCGGCGTGACGCAATTTGCGCCAAATACGGCAGCCGTTTCCGGTGCCGTTGCGCCCGTGCCACTGGGCGCCGCGATTCCGGCCGGCCCGGCCGTCGCCAGCAACGCAGCAGAGGCCCCCGTCGCTTTCACCGCGGACCCCTCGGCGCTGGTTGGCTTTAGCCGCTCCACGGTTGAGACGAGCTCCGAGCAGGGCGGAGGCGGGGAGCTGAATGTCGCCTCCGCCAGCCTGAAACGTCCGGCGCTGGGCTGGCTCATGGCGCCGCTGGAATCGCTTCGTGAGTCTTCCCCCTACGGTCTGCGCACGAGCCCGCTGACTGGTCACTCCGGCGAATTCCACTGGGGCCAGGACTACGCCGCTGCCTGCGGCACCCGGGTCTATTCGGCCGACGCCGGCGTGGTGCGGGCCGTCGGCTGGCACCCCTGGGGCGGCGGGAACCGGGTGGAGATCGACCATGGCAACGGGCTCATCACCACCTACAACCACCTTGAGGCCATAGCCGTTAAGAAGGGCGATTCGGTGCGTGTCGGCGAGGTCATTGCCCGGGTCGGCACCACTGGATCCTCCACGGGATGTCATCTCCATTTTGAAACCATTCTGAACGGCTCCCACACGGACCCGCACGGCTGGAAACTGCTCCCCACCACGCAAGTGGACCCCCTTGGCACCATCGAGATGACAAGCTACCAGCCGGAAGCCAACAGGTCGTCAAACGCCAGCATTGGCTGGGCCATCCCGGTCCGGGAGGACCTGACACACGAAGTGACGGGCGGCGTTCAGGAAAAACCGGTTCCAGCTGTTGTCGCCACGCCGACGCCCAGCGCGCCACCGCCGCCACCCACGACGACCGCGCCACCCACGACGACCGCGCCACCCACGACGACCGCGCCACCGCCGCCACCCACGACGACCGCGCCACCCACGACGACCGCGCCACCCACGACGACCGCGCCACCCACGACGACCGCGCCACCCACGACGACCGCGCCACCCACGACGACCGCGCCACCCACGACGACCGCGCCACCCACGACGACCGCGCCACCCACGACGACCGCGCCACCCACGACGACCGCGCCACCCACGACGACCGCGCCACCCACGACGACCGCGCCACCCACGACGACCGCGCCACCGACCACACCGACGCCGACCGCGCCGCTCAAGACGCAGCCGCCGACCGCGCCACCGACCACACCGACGCCGACCACACCGCTCAAGACGCAGCCGCCGACCGCGCCGACGACCACGCCGCCGCCGACCGCGCCGACGCCGACACCCACCCCCTCGCCGGCCACCACGCCGATTCGGAGAACAGCCCCGGCGTCCAGCGCAGCTGCTGCCGCGCCGCCCAGTACCCCCGTCGCCCCCACCCCGGTGACACCCGTCGCGCCCACCACCAGCGTGACGCAGCCGAAGAAATCCGCTGCAGTGACGACCACGCCCCCGGCGCCTGCTCCCACCAGTACGCCGAAGCGTTAGGCCCGCGACGGAGCCAAAACGGGGCCGTGCCGGTCAATGCGGGGCCAGCAACGCCGAACTGACCAAATTCAAGAACAGTGTCCTTCCTGGGCTGGTGAAGTGGAATTTCGAGAGGCTTCTGGTGAACCGCGACGGCGAGGTGGTGGCCCGCTTTGCGCCCACCGTGGAACCGGACTCGCCCGAGGTCATTGAGGCGATCCAGGCCGCCCATTCCTGAGGGAAAGCCGGGCCGGGCGTCAGGCTTGAGGGCCCGCTCGGCGCCCGGTTAGGACAGGGCACAACGGCCCCTGTTCCTAAATTTGCTTACCGCCTAGACTGGCCGAACCATCCAATATATATCCGGGCAAACCCGCGGTGCGGCCACGCCTGCCCGCCGGCAATGTGGCCGAAATCTGCCGGTGGATGGCGAATCAGCACGCTTCGTGAATCACAACTGGACACTCTTATTGGGGGTCCGTGAAACCAGGAGGAAAGTGATGACAGGGAACAAAGCCGTTGCCTACAAGGGACCGGGCAAGGTCGAACTCATCGACATTGACTACCCCACTTTTGAACTTAAGGACGGCCCGGGGGTCAACCCCGCCAACGTGGGCCGTTCGGTGCGCCACGGCGTAATCCTTAAAACCGTTGCCACCAACATTTGCGGCTCCGACCAGCACATGGTCCGGGGCCGTACTACCGCCCCGCCGGACCTCGTGCTCGGCCACGAGATAACCGGTGAGGTCGTCGAAGTGGGCCCCGACGTCGAATTCATCAAGGTGGGGGATATCTGCTCCGTCCCCTTCAATATCGCCTGCGGCCGCTGCCGGAACTGCAAGGAACGTAAGACAGGCATCTGCCTCAACGTCAATCCCGACCGCCCCGGCAGCGCCTACGGCTACGTGGACATGGGCGGTTGGGTCGGCGGGCAGGCCAACTACGTCCTGGTGCCCTACGCGGACTGGAACCTGCTGAAGTTCCCGGACAAGGACCAGGCCCTCGAAAAAATGTTGGATCTGACCATGCTGTCGGACATCTTTCCGACCGGCTACCATGGCGCGGTCTCGGCGGGAGTCGGTGTCGGTTCCACCGTCTACATCGCTGGCGCCGGTCCGGTCGGGCTCGCTGCAGCCACCAGCGCCCAGCTGCTGGGCGCCGCCGTCGTCATCGTGGGGGATCTCAACGCCGACCGCCTGGCTCAGGCGCGCAGTTTCGGCTGCGAAACGGTGGACCTGACCAAGGGCGGACCGGCAGAGCAGATCGAACAGCTGCTGGGCGTTCCGGAAGTCGATTGCGGTGTGGATGCGGTCGGTTTCGAAGCCAAAGGCCACGGTGCCGGAGCCCAGGAGGCACCGGCCACGGTGTTGAACTCACTCATGGAGATCACGGCCGCCGGCGGTGCGCTCGGCATCCCCGGGCTCTACGTCACCGGTGATCCGGGCGGCGTGGACGAGGCCGCCAAGAAGGGCTCGCTCTCCCTTAGCCTCGGCACGGGCTGGGCTAAGTCGCTGAGCTTCACCACCGGACAGTGTCCCGTGATGAAGTACAACCGCCAGCTGATGATGGCGATCCTGCATGACAGGGTCCACATCGCTAAGAACGTCAACGCGAAGGCCATTACTCTGGAGGATGCGCCGAAGGGCTACGCCGAATTCGACGCCGGCGCGGCCACGAAGTATGTCCTGAATCCGAACGGCTACCTGGGCTAGAACACTCCTGGCATCCGGGTTGGCACTGCCTGGTCTCCGCTCTCCGCGGGGACCGGGCAGTGCGCTCCCGCACCGGGCCGTGCTGCCCCGGCCGTCCAGGGAATATTCCGGAAGAGAAATGGGTGACGGCGTCAGCCTTAACGCCCATTTTTCGAACATGCCTGCCGACGTTTGCACATTGTTTGCCTAATGTCTGGTTGGATAGACCTTACTGAGAGGGACACTGGAGGCACCGCTTCCACCCAACCAAGAAGGTAGCAATGGAGCTCATCGAGGCCGAACACCCCCGGCCACGTCATTTCCTACTCCACTTGAGCGACCCCCACCTGCTGGGAGGTACGGAGCGCCTGCACGGCGTAGTCGACAGCGACTCATTGCTCCAACAGCTCTTCGACGAAGTCCGGGCTTCCGGCGCGCGACCCGAAGCCGTGGTCTTCACCGGCGACCTCGCGGACCGCGGCGAGCCGGAGGCCTATGCCAAGCTGCGCGCGATCGTCGATCCCGCCTGCAAGGCCATGGGCGCCAAAGTCATCTGGGCCATGGGAAACCACGACAACCGTGCCAACTTCCGCACCGGACTTCTGGACCAGGCGGCCGATGACTCGCCGGTGGACCGCAGCTACTTCATCAACGGGCTGAGGATCATCACCCTGGACACGTCCGTCCCGGGATTCCATCATGGCGAACTCAGTCCCGCGCAGCTGGAATGGCTAGCTGCGGAACTGGCCACACCGGCCCCCGACGGGACTATCCTGGCCCTGCACCACCCTCCGGTGCCCTCGGTGCTGGACCTCGCCGTCCTGGTCGAACTTCGGGGGCAGGCGGCCCTCGCGGGAGTGCTGCGCAACTCTGATGTGCGTACCATCCTCGGCGGCCACCTGCACTACTCGACGACGGCGACCTTCGCTGGCATCCCCGTGTCCGTGGCATCGGCGACGTGCTACACCCAGGACCTGAACGTGGGTGTGGGCGGAACCCGCGGGCGCGACGGCGGGCAGGCGTTCAACCTGGTCCATGTCTACGAGCACACGATCGTGCACTCCGTGGTCCTGTTGGGCGAGACTCCTGCGGTGGGTGAGCTGGTCTCCGCGGAAGAGGCCCAGCGGCGGATTTCGGCCGCCGGGATCCGCGTTCCTCGTCAGGCCAAGCTGGAAGATCCGGCCAGGACGCCGGGCCACCGCACGCTGACCACCCGGAACTAGTGCCCCTTTACTTCTCCCAGGGAGCCTTGATCGGGTAGTACTTCTCCAGGAAATCCGTCACGAGGGCGGCCCGCTCCTCGGCCGGCACCTCGGGGAAGCTGCCGTCGTTCAGGCAGAAGAAGTCCATGTTCCGCTTGGACAGCAGCTTGGGCAGGTAGTTGAGGCCGGCCCGCGCCGTGGTGTCCACGTACCGCACCTTGGCCGCCGTCTGGGTGACGGCGCGGCCGGTGAGCAGCGCGTAGTAGTGGTAGAACGAGTTGGTCACGGAGATGTTGTCCGCCGCGCGGAAGGTGCTGGCGGCGGTCTTGGCGAACTCCGCCGGGAATTCCTGTTCCATCTGGGCAACCAGGCTGCGCCGCAGCGGGGCGGCTGAGTGCTCGAGGTGCCTCGTGGTGATCCGGCCGAACCGGTCCCAGAGCAGTTTGCGGTTCACCCGGGCGGCGTTCTCGAACCCGCTGCGCTCGGCGTCGTTGTCGCCGAGCCCGATTCGGGTTTCCGCCTCGATGAACTTGGTGATGCCGCCCGGGGTGAAGAACATGTCCGGTCCGACGGCCCGCCCGAAGAACATGTCGTCATTGGAGTACAGGAAGTGCTCGGAGAGTCCGTCGATGTGGTGGAGCTGGCACTCCACCGCCTGCGAATTGTGGGTGGGCAGCACGGACGGGTCCGCAAAGAACTCCTCGCTGCGGACAATTGTCACACTCGGGTGGTTGGCCAGCCAGGACGGGGTGGGGGAGTCTGTGGCGATGAAGATCCGGCGGATCCACGGCGCGAACATGTAGACCGAGCGCAGGGCGTACTTGAGCTCGTCGATCTGGCGGAAGCGGGCCTCATGGTCATCGCCTTCCCCCACGACGACGCCCGCCATCCGTGCCCGGCGGGCTGCGATGTACTCCGGGGAGCTTCCATCGACCCACGAGAACACCAGATCAATGTCGAAGCTGATGTCGCTTGCGTGGTCCGCGAACATGTTCTCGATGGTGGGCCAGGTGTGCCCGTAACGCTCCACCGTGCCACGGACGGCGTCCTGGGCCAGCATGGTGCGGCGGGTCAGCGAGTTTTCGATCGGGAGGATCAGTTGGTCCCCTTCGAAGCTCCACAGCTCAAGCTGGACGCCGGCCGAGGCGCCGAACTCGAAGCCGCCCTCCGGCTCGACGCGGGGGCGGTACAGCCGGAAGATCCGGGACTGGCGGTTGGGAGACAGCTCGCCGTCGGCCACCAGCACCGACGACTTCTTCTTCGCGTCGACGCTCATCGAGTAGAACGGCTCGTCGTGGCAGGCCTCCACGAGCGCATCGCGGAGCTCCTTACGGTTCTTCCAGTCCACGGCGATGACCGGCCGGTGGTTGTTGCCGCGGACCAGCAGGTAGTCCAGACCGGCGTCGGCAAGCACAGAGCGGATAAACAGCAGGTCTTCGACCATGGCCTGGTACGGCGTGCGGTTTTCGTTGATCAGCGCATACCGGCCCCGCCGGCGTACTACGTCAGGGCGGGGCCGGAACCTGGCGACGGCCGCGGCGGAGGTGACCTCTTCGTGGGCGTCCTCGGAGGCCTGGCTGCCGTAGTAGATCTCATCCTGGACCAATGCTTCTGTAATGTCGTTTCTCCGGGCTTCTGTGCGTGAACGTGTACCTACTTGCATGATAACGCGAGGCCCAAAATCGCAACGGAAATCCGCCGGTATGGCTCCGGCAGGGCTCCGGAATGGCACCGGTCTTACGCCGGCAAGCGCAGACTCAGCCGATGAGGGCGGACCGCCAGCTGCGCAGGAAGGCCGCCCCGGCGTCGTCGTGGATGACGTCCCCGCCCAGCCCCAGATCCGCCGCGGTGAGCACCTCATAGGGCTTCACCGGAACACCGTCGGCCGGGCGCACATCCACGTGCTTCACCGGATGGTCGTTGTGGTGCAGCCAATCGGCCATGGCGTAGTCGGTGCGGGAGTCGCCCACCGTGCGCCAGGCCTGCGGTGTGATGCCTTGGGCTGCGAGCAGTTCCACGGCACGGCTCGCGCCCAGGTCCTTGCCCAACCGAACAGACTCAATGTCCGTGGAAATGATGGTGGGATCCACGCGGTAGTCGATCTGGTCGTCCGAGTTGGGTGCGTGGTGGTCAAGCCGCACAACCCCGAGACCGTGCCGCCCCATCAACGCCATGGCATCGGCGTCGAAAAGCTCCTGCTCGGCGCGGTAATCGGAATTGGCGACGGCGACGTGCTGCTCCACGGACACCATGGCCCGCTTGGTTTCATCGAAGAACATGTGGGCGGAATAATCCTCGGCCACGAGACGGCGCACATCGTCGCCTAAGGCCTGCGGCATGGCGAGTTCCCGGTCCACGTGTACGGGTCCGGGGCCTTCCGCGGTGTAGCTGAACCACACTGCGCCCTTCTCGCAGATCGCGTGGATGACGGTCCCTGCCGCCATCCCGGCGGCGATCATCGGCTCCATCACCTGCTCACGGATGAAGGCATCCGAGCGCCCCGTGTTGAAGATGACCGGGATGCCCGCTGCCGCCAGCGCGAGCATGTCCGCAATAATCCCCGGCTGCACGTCGCGCGTCACAGGGCTCGCCACGGGCCCGTCGACGTCGAGCAGCAGGGCCAGCGGGGGAGTCGACGGCGAGGGGGCGGCCGGCGTCTGAAGTGCAGTCATGCACCCATTCTGTCAGCCGTTGGGCCCCTTGGCATTCGCGGTTGACCCGGGCGACTGGATGGTGTGGCCCGTGACAACCAGGCGCCGCCGGTGTGACAAATGGTTACCGTTTGGCTACAACCTCACGCCTGCGGTGGTCTTGGATTCCTTTGTCCGCCCAAGTTCCCTAGGCTGGCAGGGTGATATTCAAAGCTGTGGGCGAGGGACGCCCGTACCCCGACCATGGTTACAACACGCCCAAGGAATGGGCGGCTCTGCCGCCGCGGCCGGTCCGGCTGGACGAGCTGGTGACCACCAAGCAGACACTGGACCTTGAAGCCCTGCTGGCGGAGGATTCAACCTTCTTCGGCGATCTGTTTCCGCACGTTGTTGAGTTCCAGGGCGTCCTGTACCTGGAGGACGGCCTGCACCGGGCCGTGCGCACCGCCCTTCACCAGCGCACCGCCATCCACGCGCGCGTCCTGGTGATTAATGGCTAGAAAGCCGAAGGACGTCACCGCCCTGCACGGGCACCGAGTCGTCAGTGGTTCCGAACTCCGGGCCACCTTCGTCGAAGAGGACGACGCGCCGGACAACCCCGTCCGGCTGCGCCGCCGCATTCTGCATGGCGTCGTCCTGGTGCTGCTGGTCGGCCTCATTGCTGCGGCGATCGTTGTCGCCCTGGCGATCATGAACGGCCAGATCAAGGTTCCGACGGCGGAGCGCAGCCGCGCTGCCACTCGGCTGTGCCCGGAAGCAACGTATGACTACACGCCGCCGGACAAGATCACTCTTAACGTTTTCAACTCCACCAACCGTCCCGGTCTGGCACAGAGCGTGGCGGACGCGTTTGCCGCCCGTCACTTTATCGTGGGGGCGGTGGGCAACACTGCGTCAAGCTACCGCGGCGTGGCACTGATCGTCTCCGGCGCGGCGGGCCAGTCGGCTGCCTTCAGTGTCCAGCGCAACGTCCCGGGCTCGGACTACGTCCAGGACGACCGCACGGACCCGAGCGTCGACGTCATCCTTACCGGGGACTACAAGGAGCTGACCGGTCCGGAGCTGGTGGACCAGACGCCGGGAAAGCTCAGCTGCCCGCGGGAGGAGCGGCGGATCGTCGACGACTCCGCCGTCCCGATCATGCCGACTGCGCCGCCGTCCACCGGCTAGCGACTGACGCGCACGGCCCTGCCGGCGTCGTCGAACCGGGCGCCGGCGCCCAACTGGATAAACCGGACCGTCCGCGCAATCCGCGCCTCGGCGTCGGGGTCCTGGCCTGCGCCGTCGCCCCGGGCCGCACTTGAAGAGAGCGTGCCGTGGATGAGCTGCGCGAGCTGGGCGATGTCCGCCCGGGGCAGGTAGCCCTGGGCCATACCGTCGCGCAGGATGCCCTGCAGCAGCACGCTGAGCTCGCCCACATGGTCCGCCAGCTTCGCGAAGGACGCAGGCGAAAGCACCGCGCCCATGGCCGGACCGGGCGGGAGATGCCGGCGGCTGAGGTCCTCGACCTGGGCGCGCACATAGAGTGCCAGCCGCTCCACCGGGTTTTCCAGCGAGTCCAGCGAGTCCCGGAGGTCCAGGAGGAACCGTTCGGTCTCGTCCAGGGCGTATGCGATCAGGAGCTCTTCGATGTCCGCGTAGTAGTTGTAGACGGCGGTACGGCCGATCCGCGCGTGCCGGGCCACATCCGTCATGGTCAGGCCGGGCAGCCCGTGGGTGAACAGCAGTTCGCCGAACGCGGTTAGGATGCGGCGTTGGGTCTCGGCACGTTGGGCGGCGTTGCTCGCGGCCGAAATCCTGGGCATACGGACACTTTAGCGCGATCTGTCACCAAAGCTCCGGTTTCCCGGCGCGAACGGACACTTCGCGCCCACAAAACCGCGATTTCGGGGCGCCAAGTGTCCGCTCGCGCGGGGGCGGGGTGGGGGAGGGGGTGGCGGAGGTCCAGGGTACGGACGTTGGGCTAGACAGCGCACCCGTCCGGTCCGCAGGCATCTCCGGCACCGTCGACCGTGCCGTCGCCGGTGGCGTTGACCATCACGAGAGGGTTGCTTTCCTGCCACGCCTGTTCGAGTGCCGCGGTGAAGGTCTCCGCAGGCTGGGCGCCGGAGAGCCCGAACGTCCGGTCGATCACGAAGAACGGGACGCCGTTGATGCCCAGTGCGCGGCCCTCCTCAAAGTCCAGCCGGACGTCGTCGGCGTACTTGTCGGTGCTGAACAGCTCGGTCAGTTCGCCGGCGTCGATCCCGAGGTCCAGTCCCAGGGACGTGAGGTACTCCTCGTTGCCGATGTCCTTGCCGTGCTCGAAATGGTCGCTGAGCAGCCGTTCCTTCGCGGCGTCCTGCTTGCCGCGGGCGGCCGCGAGGTGGATCAGGCGGTGGGCGGTGAAGCTGTTGGCCACGACGACGTCGTCGAAGCGGTAGTTGAGGCCCTCGCCTTTGGCCTGGGCCGCCACGTGCTCGAACATCTGCGAGATCTGGTCCGGTGCCATGCCCTTGCGCGTGCTCAGGTACTCCAGTTCAGTGCCGTCGTAGTGTTCGGGGAGAGTGGGGTCCAGCTGGTAGCTGCGCCATTTCACCTCCACCGAATCGCGGTGCGGGAAAGCGGCCAGGGCGGTTTCAAAGCGGCGCTTGCCGATGTAGCACCAGGGGCAGGCCACATCGGACCAGATCTCAATCTTCATGCTGGCCACAACCGCGCGGGTGGCAACCGCATTCCCCGGAGGGGTTGTCACTTCGGTCACGGACGTGCCCGTACCCTGGCGCCGGCACTGCTCAGGGCGTGACCGCGCGCTCCATGACGAAGTCGTTTTCCACCGTGTTGCCCAGGTTGAAGGACTTGGTCCCGACCGTGCGGAAGCCGGATTTCCCAGTTCAGCCCGAACGCCGGCCGCTGGCCGATCGCCTCGAGGGTGCGGACGGTGGACCAGGAGTCGTAGGCGATTTCGGAGGGGTGGACTTCGTGGGCGAAGCGGACCCCGCATTCATCGAAAACGTCCAGGATCGGGTTCCAGCCGTCGGCGAGGTCCTGGTAGCCGGCGCCGAGCGCTTTCGGGTAACCCAGCTACGCCGTGATAGCAATGACGGGTAAGGATCTCAATCCATAAACCTGATTTGTGGCCAAGCACGCCCAAGAGACGGACACTTCCTATGACGGCGAATATTCTCTCCAGGGTGCCGCGCGGCTGGCTCCTGCTTGCCGCCATCGGGCTCATCGCGCTGAACATGCGCGGTCCGCTGGTGGCGGTGGCGCCGGTGGTCGGGCTGATGCAGGCGGAGCTGGGCTTCTCGCCCGTGGAACTGGGTTTCCTGACCGGCATCCCGGTGCTCTGCTTCGCCCTCGCCGCGCCGCTGGCTTCCCTCGCCGGCCGCAAGATGGGCGCCGAAGTCGCCATCACCCTTACCCTGCTGGGCGTGCTGCTGGGCGTGATTGTGCGGTCCGCGGGCGGCGGCGGCCTCGTCATGGTCGGCACGGTGATCCTCGGCATCGCCATCACGGTGGGCAACATCGCCGTCCCCCTGATCATCCGGCGCGACTTCGCCCCCGCCCGGCAAGGCACGGCCATGGGCATCTACACCGCCGCGCTGAACGTCGGCTCCTTCGTGACCTCCGTGGTGACCGCGCCACTGGCCGAACTGCTGGGTTGGCGGCCGGCGCTGGCGGCCTGCGGACTCTTCGCGCTCGCGGCGTCCTTGGTCTGGGTGCTCGCCTTCGGCAGCCGGGCCCTCCGCCCCGAAGCCGTTCCCGGATCAAAGCCTGATCGCACGGCCACCAAACCGGCGTCGCGCTGGATCACCGTCGGCCTGACCGCCGGGTTCGCCGGGCAGGCCTTTTCCTACTACGGCGTGACCGCCTGGCTGCCGAGCCTCCTCGCCGACGAACTCGGCATGACGCCGGCCGCCGCTGGTGCGGGGTCATCACTGTTCCAGATCCTCGCCATCGCCGGCAGCCTGGGTGTTCCGTTCGCAGCCCGCTTTGCCAGTACGACGACGGTCGGCCTCACCTTGGGGCTGTTGTGGCTTACGGTGCCCGTGGGCTTGCTGCTGGCCCCGGAGCTGTGGTGGCTGTGGTCCTCGTTCGGCGGGGTGGCCCAGGGTGGCGGCATCACCCTGATCTTCATCGCCATCATCCGGTTGGCCCGGGACCAGGCCTCGGCGGGGCGGATGTCCGCCGTCGTGCAGGGCGCCGGCTACTGCCTCGGAGCCCTGGCGCCGACCCTGCTGGGCTACGTGCACGGCGTCTCGGACTCCTGGGCCGGCCCGCTGCTGATGGTCCTCGGCTCGGTGGGCGTCTTCATCCTCGGCACCGCACTGTCCCTGCGCCACGTCCCCAAGGTCCACTGACTGGCCGCTCCGACGCCCGAACGGACACTTGAGGCCCACGTTTGTGTAAAACGCGGGCCTCAAGTGTCCGTTCGACGCCGTTGTCGAGCGAGGGGGTGTTCCGTCGCCGGGCTGCCGCCCCGGATCTCGGGGTGCCTGTTGCGAAGGGCGTGGCGGCCCGGCGGACGGAAATCTGTGCGCTACGGACCTGTTGCCCGTATCCGGCCCTAAGCCGCGACGAGCGCGGGGGCCCCGGCGGTGACGTCACCGCCGTCGCGCGCTTCATGCAGGAAGCGGTCGTAGGCCGGCAGCGTCAGGAACGCCGGGAACTCGGTGCTGAGCGTGACTTCCTCGAAGATGTCCCGCGCGTCGGCGAAGCGGTCCCCTTCGAAGCGTTCCAGCCTGACGAACTCCTCGTCCAGCATGTCCTCCACCCACTCACGGGTGATGACCTCGCCCGTGTCCGTGATGGCGCGGGCGAAGATCCACTGCCACAGCTGCGAGCGGGAGATCTCCGCGGTGGCGGCGTCCTCCATCAGGTTGTGGATGGCGACGGCGCCGTTGCCGCGCAGCCAGGACTCGATGTAGCGGATGCCGACCTCGATGTTGTTCCGGATGCCCTGTTCGGTGATGGTGCCGCTGGTGGCGGCGATGTCGAGCAGGGCGCGGTCGTCGGGGGTGACGTCCTCGCGGAAGCGGTCCAGCTGGTTCGGGCGCTCGCCGAGGACGCCGTCGAACACCTCGCGGCACACCGGAACGAGGTCCGGGTGCGCCACCCAGGATCCGTCAAAGCCGTCGCCGGCCTCGCGGGTCTTGTCCGCACGGACCTTCTCGAAGGCGCTCGCGTTGGCTTCCGGGTCCTTGCGGTTGGGGACGGCCGCGGCCATCCCGCCGATCGCCATGGCGCCGCGCTTGTGGCAGGCCCGGACCAGCTGTTCGGTGTAGGCGCGCATGAACGGCTGCGTCATGGTGACCTGGCCGCGGTCCGGCAGGACGAACCGGGGCCCGCGGGTGCGGAAGTTCTTGATCACGGAGAAGATGTAGTCCCAGCGGCCGGCGTTCAGGCCCGCGGCGTGATCGCGCAGCTCGTAGAGGATCTCCTCCATTTCGAACGCGGCGGTGATGGTCTCGATCAGCACCGTGGCGCGGATGGTGCCTTGCGGGATGCCCAGCAGGTCCTGCGCCAGGACGAAGATGTCGTTCCAGAGCCGGGCCTCGAGGTGGTTTTCGATCTTCGGCAGGTAGAAGTACGGGCCCTTGCCCTGGGCGATCAGGCGGCGTGCGTTGTGGAAGAAGTGCAGTCCGAAGTCCACGATTCCGCCGGCGATCGGGGTGCCATCGATGAGCATGTGCTTTTCCGGCAGGTGCCAGCCGCGGGGACGGACCACGATCGTGGGCAGGTCCTCGGCGGGGCGCAGCCTGTACTCCTTGCCCTCCGGGGAAGTGAAGTCGATCCGGCGTTCCAGCGCATCCGTGAGGTTCAGCTGGCCTTGGATGACATTGCGCCAGGACGGCGTGGAGGAGTCTTCCATGTCCGCAAGCCACACCTTGGCGCCGGAATTCAGCGCGTTGATGGTCATCTTCTTATCCACCGGGCCGGTGATTTCCACGCGGCGGTCCTCCAGGCCCGGAGCCGGGGGAGCGACGCGCCAGTCCGGATCGTTGCGCACGGACTCGGTCTCGCGCAGGAAGCGCGGGTCCTGGCCCTTGCTGATCTGCTGTCGGCGCTCCTGCCGTGCCTGCAGCAGTTCCAGCCGCCGGCCCGCCGTGGCCCGGTGCAACGCGGCAACAAAGGCCAGGGCGTCCGGAGTAAGCACCTCGCTCTGCCGGCAAATCGGCTGCGCGGTCAACGTAACCCCGTTGATGGTGAAGTTGTCAGTGAAGCTGTTCATTTCAATCTCTCCTTGGAGAAGCAAATGTTCGACGGCGGGCCGTGCGTCAGGTGCGGTGCCCACGAGGCCGAAGGTGCCGGTATTGCGGGAGCCTGCGTAAAAGGGGCCCCATTGCCGCCTCGCGGAGTCGAACGAAGCAGAGGCGGCAATGGGGAATAGCAGGCAGAGCAATGCCGGACCGAAGGCCGTACGCAACCGCCGCCGTCGTAAGTGTTAGTGGAACTGGCCCTCTTCTGTGGATCCCACGAGAGCCAAGGTGGATGCGTTCGGGTTGAGCGCGGTAGCGATGTCGTCGAAGTAACCGGTGCCGACTTCGCGCTGGTGCTTGGTCGCGGTGTAGCCGCGGGACTCGGAGGCGAATTCCTTCTCCTGCAGCTCGACGTAGGCGCTCATGCCTTCCCGGGCGTACCCGTGGGCGAGGTCGAACATCGAGTAGTTGAGGGCGTGGAAACCGGCCAGGGTGATGAACTGGAAGGTGAAACCCATGGCGCCGAGTTCGCGCTGGAACTTCGCGATCGTGGCGTCGTCGAGGTGCTTCTTCCAGTTGAACGACGGCGAGCAGTTGTAGGAGAGCATCTGGTCCGGGAACTCGGCCTTGACGGCCTCGGCGAACTTGCGGGCCAGCTCCAGGTCCGGGGTGCCCGTCTCCATCCAGATGAGGTCCGAGTACGGGGCGTAGGCCTTGGCGCGGGCGATGCACGGTTCGATCCCGTTGCGGACCTTGTAGAAGCCCTCCGCGGTGCGGACCGGCTGTCCCCCTTCGCGGAGGATGAACTCCTGGTCCCGCGGGTCGACGTCGGAGGTGATCAGGGTGGCTGCCTCGGCGTCGGTGCGGGCGATGATGACGGACGGGGTGCCGGCGACGTCGGCGGCCAGGCGGGCGGCGTTCAGGGTGCGGACGTGCTGCTGGCTGGGGATCAGGACCTTGCCGCCGAGGTGGCCGCACTTCTTCTCCGAGGCGAGCTGGTCTTCCCAGTGCACGCCCGAGGCGCCGGCCTGGATCATGGACTTCATCAGCTCGTAGGCGTTCAGCGGGCCGCCGAAGCCGGCCTCTGCGTCGGCGACGATCGGCACCATCCAGTCCTCGACGGTCTGGATGCCTTCGGAGAACTCGATCTGGTCGGCGCGGAGCAGGGCGTTGTTGATCCGGCGGACCACCGTCGGCACGGAGTTGGCCGGGTAGAGCGACTGGTCCGGGTACGTGTGGCCGGAGTTGTTGGCATCCGCGGCGACCTGCCAGCCGGAGAGGTAGATGGCGCGGAGCCCGGCCTTGACCTGCTGCACGGCCTGGTTGCCGGTCAGGGCGCCGAGGGCGTTGGTGTACGTGCCTTCCTTGTGCTCCTCGGTGAGCTGCTTCCACAGCTTCTCGGAGCCGCGGCGGGCCAGCGTGTGTTCTTCGGAGACGCGGCCGCGGAGGCGGACGACGTCGGAAGCCTTGTAATCCCGGGTGACACCTTCCCAGCGCGGGTTGGCAGCCCACTCGAGCTCCAGGGCGGCGGCCTGCTCTTCGGGCGTCTGCTGGGTGGGCTCAAATGCTGCAGTCATCGTTGTCTCCTTGGTTGTGCCCGGGGCCGGCCAGTCTGCGTCTCTGCAGATCCTGGCTGCTTGTTCCCGGATAGTGAATCTTTCCGTGAGATCTACTTTTCTGCACTTTCAAGGGGGTTTCTAGACTAAAAGGGTGGAAAGAAATGCACTTCTTCGCGTATCCTCAAGAAATGCACTCAAGCAGCTGGAACCGACAAGCCACTTCACCCTCCGCCCCCGCAGCGCCGGAGGTGGATGTCATCAGCATGGGCCGCCGCGTCCGCCACCTGCGCAAGGCGGCGGGCCTCACCCTCGATGACCTGAGTGCCGCCGTCGGCACCGCCCCGAGCCAGCTGAGCCTGATCGAAAACGGCAAGCGGGAGCCCAAGCTCGGCCTGCTGCAGCAGCTTGCGGCCGCCCTCGGGGTCAGCATCGATGAGCTGCTTGGCGCGGAGCCGCCCAACCGCCGCGCGGCCCTGGAGATCGAGCTGGAACGCTACCAGCGCAGCCCGATCTACGAGTCCCTGAAGCTGCCCAAAATCCGCATTAGCTCGCGGCTGCCGATGGATGTGCTGGAGTCGATGGTGGGGTTGCAGCATGAGCTGGAGCGGCGCTTGAACGAGCAGGTCGCGACGCCGGAAGAGGCCCGCCGCGCGAACGGGGAACTGCGTGCCATGATGCGCGAGCGGAACAACTACTTCCCGGAGTATGAGGCGGAGGCGCAGAAGGTCCTCGCCTCCGTGGGGCACACCAGCGGCCCGCTGTCCCATCACGTCATCGCGGACATCGCCGGGCACCTCGGTTTCAGCCTCCACCACGTGGGCGACCTCCCGCATTCCACCCGTTCGGTGACCGATCTTAAGAACCACCGAATTTATCTGACCCAGAATGTCCGCAGCGAACACGACCCCCGTTCGGTGCTGCTGCAGGCTCTGGGGCACTACGTCCTGGGCCACCAGACCCCCCACAACTACGGCGATTTCCTGATGCAGCGGGTGGCCACGAACTACTTCGCCGCGGCGCTTATGCTGCCGGAGCAGGCCACCGTGGAATTCCTGCAGAAGGCCAAGCAGGCCAAGGAAATCGCCGTCGAGGACATCCGGGACGCCTTCGCCGTGTCCTACGAGACCGCCGCGCACCGTTTCACCAACCTAGCCACCCAGCATCTGGACATCCGCACGCACTTCCAGAAGACGCACAAGAGCGGCATCATCTACAAGGCCTACGAGAACGACGGCGTGACGTTCCCGCAGGACCATACGGGCGCCATCGAGGGCCAGTTTTCGTGCCGGAACTGGACCAGCCGGGTGGTGTTCGATGTCGCGGACAAGTTCAGCGCGTACAACCAGTACACGGATACCCCGGCCGGGACGTACTGGTGCACGGCACGGACAGAACGCTCCGCAAGCGGTGAGTTCTCACTGTCCGTTGGCGTGCCGTACGCCCAGGTGAAGTGGTTCAGGGGGCGTGACACCACGGAGCGGTCCAAGTCGACCTGCCCGGACGAGAACTGCTGCAAGCGGCCGCCGGCGGCCCTGGCTTCGGAGTGGGCCGGCAACGCCTGGCCCTCGGCGCGGGCGCGTTCGCACCTGCTCGCCGCGATGCCGCCAGGCGCGTTCCCCGGCGTGGACGAGACCGAGGTGTACTCCTTCCTGCAGGCCCACTCCGGGAACTGACCGGGCTGTTCCTCCCTCAGCTCTTCCGACGGAGGATTCCCGGGCGGCGGCCGGAAGCTGGGCGGACTATATTGGCCGTGTCAGCTAATGGATTCGACTGCGGGAGCGCCCAGCCATGGCCAAGGAACTTGCAACCCAGCTCATCGAACAGCTTCAGGCCGCCGGAGTGCAGCGGATCTACGGCATCGTCGGGGACAGCCTGAACCCGATTGTCGACGCCGTCCGGAAGATTGGCGGCTCTGCCAAGGGCGGCATTGACTGGATCCATGTGCGGCACGAAGAGGCTGCGGCGTTCGCGGCCGCGGCGGAAGCACAGCTGACCGGCCGCCTCGCGGTGTGCGCCGGCTCGTGCGGACCCGGGAATCTGCATCTGATCAACGGGCTCTACGACGCCAACCGCTCCGGGGCGCCCGTGGTGGCGATTGCCTCACATATTCCCAGCAAACAGATCGGCAGCAGCTACTTCCAGGAAACGCACCCGGACAGGCTCTTCAACGAATGCTCGGTCTGCTCCGAACTGATCAGCACGGCCGAACAAGCTCCGCGGGTGATGCACAGCGCCATCCAGCACGCCGTCGCGCTCCGCGGAGTCGCCGTCGTCACCTTGCCGGGGGACATCGCCGGGCTGGAAGCAGCGGCCGAGACCCCTCTTCCCGCCGCGTTTGCGCCTGCCAGCCTGGTGCCGGCGCCGGGCAGCGTCCGGCAGTTGGCCGATGCAATCAATGCGGCCGGCAAGGTCGCCATCTTCGCCGGGGCCGGAGTGCAGGGTGCCCACGACGAAGTCATTGCCCTGGCCGAGCTGATCAAGGCGCCGATCGGGCACTCGCTGCGCGGCAAGGATTTCATGCAGTACGAGAATCCCTATGACATCGGCATGACGGGCCTGTTGGGTTACGGTGCCGCGGCTGAAGGGATTGAGGATGCGGATCTGCTGATTCTGCTGGGAACCGATTTTCCCTACGACCAGTTCCTCCCCGCATCCCGGACCGTCCAAGTGGACTGTGCCGCGCAGAAACTGGGCCGGCGGACGGATGTCGACATCGCCGTTCATGGCGATGTCCTCCCCACGCTCGCAACGCTGATGCCCTTGCTCCAGGCGAAAAAAAGCAGCCGCTTCCTCGATCAGATGCTCAAGAAGCACGACAGGCTGATGAACAAGGCCGTGGGCGCTTACACCCGAAAAGTGGAAAAAACCGAGCCCATCCACCCCGAGTACGCCGCCTCACTGCTTGACCAGGTTGCGGCGACGGACGCAATCTTCACCGCCGACACCGGCATTTGCAACGTCTGGACCGCACGATACATCAACCCGCTCGGCACCCGCAGATTGATCGGGTCGTACCTGCACGGGTCCATGGCCAACGCACTGCCCCATGCGATCGGCGCCCAGCTTGCTTACCCTGGGCGGCAGGTCGTTTCCGTATCGGGCGACGGGGACCTGTCGATGCTGCTGGGGGAGCTGATCACCGTCGCTGCCCACCGGCTGCCCGTGAACGTTGTGGTATTCAACAACTCAACGCTGGGAATGGTCAAACTGGAAATGCTGGTGGACGGGCTCCCTGATTTCGGTGTGGACGTCCCGGACGCCAACTATGCCGCCGTGGCCCGGGCACTGGGGTTCCACGCCGTCCGCGTCACCGACCCGGCCAAGATCGAGGACGCTTACCGGGAAGCCTTCGCCCACCCCGGCCCGTCGCTGGTGGAACTGATCACGGATCCCAAGGCGCTTTCCATCCCGCCGAAAATCAAGGGCTCCCAGATCCTGGGTTTCGCGACCGCGATGTCCAAGGTAGTGCTCAACAGGGGAGCCGGCGAGGCGGTCAGCATGGCGCGGAGCAACCTGCGCAACATCCCGCGGCGTTGAGCCAGGATCCAGCGAGCCAGGATCCGGCGAGCCGGACGTCAGGGCCGCTGGGCGTTGCCATGGGCTCGGGGGTCCGTGTCGTCGCCAAAATGACGGCAAACCGTGACGCGACAGGCATGGTTAGGTTCAGCCACGGCTGGTTGACTGGGCAGAGGCGGATCCCCGCCATTCCAATTGGCAGACCTGTCCGAGGGGTGGCAATGAAGCATCATCGCATGGCCGGAATTGTGGTGGCAGGGACCATTGTGGCGCTCACTGCGTGTTCGCCCCCGGTGCCCGGGCTCTTGAAGGCCGACGGCGTCGAGCGGATCTCGGTCGACGGCGCCGCTTACCGAGCTGAACTGAAGGCACTCCGGTTGTCCGCGCTGAAGCTCGGAGCGGCGCTCCTGTCCGACGGCGGTGACGGTTCCACCGGAAACGTCGTCTCCTCGCCGGGAAGCCTGCTGATTGCCTTGGCGATGCTGCGGGCCGGCGCCTCGGGGGGAACGGCCGCA
Organism: Arthrobacter sp. UYCu723; assembly: GCF_054059215.1. NCBI lineage: Bacteria > Bacillati > Actinomycetota > Actinomycetes > Micrococcales > Micrococcaceae > Arthrobacter > Arthrobacter sp. UYCu723. The sequence continues at coordinate 1,107,218 of NZ_JBSSBW010000001.1, read as the reverse complement.
GAGTTGGACGGCGTGCTGAAGCTCCCGTTGGAACGCCGCGACGAAGCCATGAACGCGCTGCTCGCGTCCCTCGAATCGTTCGACGGCGATCCCGGCTCCGTGGATGAGAAGAACCCGCCGCGGAAGCCGGTGATGCACGCGGCGAACGGACTGTTTGTGGACAAGCAAGTGACGACCGGTCCGGAGTACCTGCGTACCTTGGCCAGGCATTTCGGAACCGGTGTGTACCCGGTGGACTTCCGGGATGAGCGCACCACCAAGCCGGCGATTGATGCGTGGGTTGACAGGAATACGGGAGGGCGGATTAAGGAATCGCCGGCAAAGTACGATCCCAGCAACACCTTCAGCCTGCTCAATGCGCTGTACTTCGCGGCCGCCTGGCGTGCCCCTTTTGATCCGGACAACACCTCGGACTTGCCGTTCACCAAAGCCGACGGTGAGGAAATCATCGCTCCCACCATGCACAACGAGCTGAAAATGAAATACGCGGAGGGTCCGGACTGGCGCGGGGTGGATCTGCCGTACGCGGAGGGCTTTGTGATGCGGCTGGTACTGCCCGACGCCGGTGCGGCCGGCGCCGGGGACCCGACACTGGAGTCGGAAAAGCTGGCGCAAATCGCTGATGCCTTCGACGCCGCACCGCTGGAGACGGTGCAGATCCAGCTGCCCCGGTGGGACCACAAATGCAGCTTCGACCTGCGCAGGGTGCTCGGTTCGTTGGGATTGCCTAAGACGCTCACCACCACCGAGGACTTCGACGCCATCCAACCGAAAATGATGCTCACGCAGGCCGCCCAGGGGGCCAACATCACCGTCGCCGAAAAGGGCACGGTGGCTGCGGCCGTCACCCAGATCAACGGCGCGGTTTCCAGTGCCCAGCCCCTGCCGGAGCGCACCATCGAATTCGACCGGCCGTTCCACTACCAGGTCGTGCACAGCGAAACAGGCCTGCCGCTGTTCATGGGGAAGGTGGCCGACCCCAGGTGAGCGCCGGGAAAGTTACCGGTTGTGACGGCAGAAGGGTTGTTTGAGGCAACTGAAGTCATGTCACCCCCTGCCATTGTCCTAGCCATGCAGGTCACGATAGGCGGCGGCCGCGGCGGGGTGCAGGGGTAAGCCCGCGGTGTTGATAAGTGATTCCGGGCTCAGGAACTGGACCCCCAGGCTGGAGCGCGGGATGAGTTCCTCGGCGTGTCCCACCAGCAGTTCGACAGTCCGCTTCACCGTTCGGCCATCCAGATCGTTCCGGCACAGGAGCAGATTCGCCACGCCCACCGTCCAGACGGCCGGAATGCCCTCGTAGGCACCTTCCGGGATCAGCACCCGGTCGTAGAAAACGCCGTACTTGGCGCGCAACGCCGGAAGCAGCGGGGAGAGATCGAGGAATCCCAGCCCGACGTCATGGTGCGCGGCGGCAATTGCAGCGGTAGGCACGCCGCCGGACCAGAACAGCGCTTCCACTGATTCATCCTGCAGAGCCGCGAGGCCCTCGTTGAGCCCGAGGTTCAGCACTGTAACGGCCTTTTCGGTCGCAACCGGGTCCGCACCAGAAGCAGTGGAGCTGAGCTCGGCAGCCTCGATCAGGCGGGGAGTGGTCAGCGACGTCCCCGAGCCAGGCTCGCCGACAGCCACGGTCCTGCCGGCAAGCCCGGCAATGTCCCGGATGCCGCTGTTCTTCCGGATGACGCAGTGGACGTAGTTTTCGTACACCTTTCCGACGGCGGAAATTTCGACGGCGGGCGGGTCGCCCGCCCCTGCGCGCTGGGACGCCGAGTCTGCCAGCGCGACGGCGAAGGTCGCTTTGCCGGTCAGTAGATATTCGAGGTTATCCAGGCTGCCGCCAGTGGTCAGCGCCGTGGCCTGGCCGGCCACACCATGTCGCTGGAGGGACTCCGCCAGCAGGGTGGCGAACTCTAGATAGAAGCCTCCGGGCTCACCGCCGGCGACGGTGACAGCGCCCGGACGGTCCGCGGGCGTGCACGCGCTAAGGACCGGCAGAAGGATGCCGGACAACCCGGCGGCCAGGCCGGCTTGGAGGACGGTCCGCCGCGGGGGAAGGGCTCGCGCTCCCATCACGTCAGGCATGCGGAGCCGCCTGCCCGTGCACAGCCGCGGCATGTGGAAACTCGATGCGCGCGATCAGGCCATGCGGCGAGGCGTCCGCGAGCAGCAGGCGGCCACCGTTGGCCCCCGCCAGCTTGTCCACAATGGTCATGCCCAGGCCGTTGCCGCGGATCTCCCGGTGCCGGGGGGACCGCCAGAACCGGCTTGTGGCCGCTGTCCGTTCCTCCGCGGAAAGCCCGGGACCATCGTCGGACACTTCGATGGCCACCGCGCCTTGGCGCACACGGGCAGCAACCGAGATGTGGGCACCAGCTGCGTATTTGATGGCATTGTTGATGAGTTCTCCCACCATCTGGGCCAGTTCCGCGGCGTTGCAGGCGATGTGCACGGCCGGTTCGGGCGGATTTTCCAGCAGGATCGATGCTCCGCTGCGCCGGGCGGCAGGTCCTGCCCGTTCGGCTTCTTCCTGCAGGATCGGGTAGGGGTCAAGGGGAGCCTGCACGCCGCGCGAAGGGGTGCCCAGCGGACCCCTGGCAGAGTCTTCAAACGCCCGGTGCTCAGCTGCCGCCAACCTCAATACTCCGTCCAGGATCTCTTCCACACGTTCGAGTTCGGCCAGCACCGCGGCTGCCGCGTCGTGTTCCCGGGCGGTCTGCAGTTCCAGCTGCAGCAAATCGAACCTCAGCCGCAGTGCGCCCACGGGATTGCGCAGCTCGTGCGATGTGTCCGCTATCAGTTGCCGCTGGGAATCGATGCTGTCGCTGACGGTCCGCGCCATCGTGGTGAACGAACGGCTCAGTTCCCGCAGTTCCGGCGGCCCGTCCTCCGGAAGCTGACCAGTCCGGCCTGTTGCCTCAAGCTCCGTGACCGCCGAATTCAGGCGATGCACCGGGCGCAGCACCCACCGGGTTACCCGGGCAGCGCCCAGGAGGAGCACCGCAGCCAGGGCCGCGGCCGCCAACCCGACCACGAGCCACCGTTCCCGCAGTTTCTGCCGGGCCGCATCCAGGTTGACCTCGAGGACTGCCTCGCCTAGAACCTGGCTGGCGCTGCCGAAGGAGCGGGAGATCACCTCGGAACCTGATCCGAAGGGCTGCAGCGGGGTGAGCGTGGTGTCGCTGAGGTTCAGGTTCGCCCTGGCCACTGCATCGCGGACGTCTGCCCTGTCCTCGCTCAGGCCGCCGGAACGCAGGGTGTTCTGCTGGAGGCGGATCAGGACTCCCTCCCCGTACAACTCCGAGTATCTGTCCATCTCCGTCTGCAGTTGTGTGGATTCTCCGGCCGTCGCAGCGTCGAACGCCACCTGCGCGAGCCGGTTGAGCGAAGCAACGCGGTTGATCTGGAGTTCCTGGGTCAGTTCCCGGCCGGCGGACGTCAAGATGGCGTTGGAGGCGATGATCACCATGAGAACGGCCAGCACACTCAGGATGCCGAGGACACGGAGTTTCACGCCGGGTCCGCCTCGATCCGGTAGCCGACACCGCGGACGTTGATGATGAAGCCTGGCAATTGGAGCTTTGCCCGCAGCCCCGTCAGGTGCACGTCAAGGGCCCGGGAGGAGGCGACGAAAGCATCCCCCCACAGCGCGTCCAGGATCTGTTCGCGGGTCACGACCGAACCAGCATGACTGGCTAAAAGCGAGAGCAGGTCGAACTCGGTGGCCGTCAAGGGCAGCACCTGAGATCGGAGGGCCGCCACGCGCCTCTCAAGGTCGATCTCAAGATCCCCCAGCACGACGCTCCGCTGCCGCGTGCCGCTGTGACGGCCTGCACGCCTGGTGACGGCTTCGATGCGGGCGAGCAGCTCAACGAGTTTCACAGGCTTGACGAGGTAGTCGTCCGCTCCGGACCGCAGGCCAAGCACCACGCTGCGCTCGTCGTCGCGGGCGGTGAGGATGAGGATCGGAACGGGTGTGACTTGGCGGAGCTTCCGCAGTACGTCGAGGCCGTCAATGTCCGGCAGCCCCAGGTCCAGCAGGATCACCTCGAACTTCCGGTGGACCAGCAGGGCGTCAGCCCCGCGGGCAACCCTGGTGGGGTTGTGTCCCGCGGTCACGACGGCGGCGGCGAGGGCAGACGCCATGGCGTCGTCGTCCTCGACGATGAGCAACTCCATGGCTTGGTCCCTTTTCGCTGAGTGGGCACCTGCATCTGCCCGCTTTGGAGATTACCCATTCTCCCGGCGAAACCTAAGGAAGTGTTAGGAAATGCCCTCCCACGTTGGATGTGCCGTGGATCACGCATAGTTTGGATGTGGCCCTCGGCGTGTGAGGGGGACCGTCAACGTCGAGGAGGAACCATGGGCAATGTGGCCATGGACAGCAAGAAAGTAAGCCAGGAACCCGTGCTGCCGCAGCCTAGGAAGGTTCAGCGATGAGCACCCAGCAAGCCATGCCCCAGACTGAGGCAGCACAGACCCGCAAGGCCGTAAGCAACATCCTCAAGGGATCTGCCGGCAACCTTGTGGAGTGGTACGACCTCTACGTTTACACAGTCTTCGCGGCATATTTCCAGTCGCACTTCTTCAACTCCAAGGACGAGCTCCAGGCCGGTCTCGAGGCTATGGCCGTCTTCTCGACGTCGTTCCTGATGCGGCCGGTCGGCGCCTGGTTCTTCGGCCGCTACGCCGACCGCAAGGGACGCAAGGCCGCGCTGACGCTCAGCGTGACGACGATGTCCGCCGGTTCGTTCGCCATCGCCTTGCTGCCGACGACGCAGCAGATCGGCGTCTGGGCTCTGCTCCTGATGATCCTGGTGCGTCTGATCCAGGGCTTCTCCGTGGGCGGCGAGTACGGCACCAGCGCCACCTACATGTCCGAGGCGGCCACCTCCAAACGCCGCGGCTTCTTCTCCAGCTTCCAGTACGTCACCCTGATCGGCGGCCAGATGATGGCCCTGCTGGTCCTCGTCATTCTGCAGAACACCATGGACAAATCGACCCTGACCGAATGGGGCTGGCGCATCCCGTTCGCGATCGGCGGCGTGGCCGCGCTCGTGGTCCTGTGGCTGCGGCGCTCAATGGAAGAGACCGTTTCGGCCGAGCAGGTCGAGGCCGCCAAGGCGCCGGTCACGGCCGGCGTTGCTCAGCCCGGCACCATGAAGCTGCTGTTCACCCAGTACTGGAAGCCGCTGCTGATCTGCATCGGCGTCACCCTTGGCGGCACCGTCGCGTTCTACACCTACACCAACTTCATCCTGAAGTTCATGAACGATACGTCCGGCATCGCCAAGACCGACACCTCGGTGATCAACTTCTGGGCGCTGTTCATCTTCATGCTGCTCCAGCCGGTCTACGGCATCATCTCCGACAAGGTCGGGCGCAAACCCCTCCTGCTCTGGTTCGGCATCACCGGTGTGCTGTTCACCTGGCCCCTGCTGAACGCACTGTCCGGGACCAAGGACCCGTTCACTGCGTTCCTGCTCATGATGGGAGGCCTGCTGATCGTGGGCGGCTACACCTCCATCAACGCGCTCGTCAAGGCCGAACTGTTCCCGGCATCGATCCGCGCCCTCGGCGTGGGCCTGGGCTACGCCATTGCCAACTCGCTCTTCGGCGGGACGGTTCCGCTGCTGGGTGCCGCGTTCCAGAAGGCCGAGCGCGTGGACCTGTTCTTCACGTACGTCACCGTGGCCATCGCGATCTCGCTGGTGGTCTACATCTTCGCGCTGAAGAACAAGAAGTCCACGCACCTGGACCACGAACAGGGCCACGCCTGGGAGACCACTGCCGGCCCCGCTGTGCCGGGCGACGGCCCCAAGGACGACGACAGGGATCTCGTCGACGCCTCGCACCGCTAAACCGCAGTCCGTTTCGGCGGATGGTACGACGGCGGGTCGCCGGCTACGGAACGTCAGTTCCGGGAGCCAGCGGCCCGCCGTCGTCGTTAGGGCCGGGGCGTCGGTGTTCCTCCGGGTGAGAGAATGGAGGGCGGTTCCCGGCGGTCTGTTCGCGGGGGCCGACCAGTGCTAATACAGCCGGCTGCCGAGCGTGGTCCTTCCCCGGGCCTTGGTCGCCGAGCGAACCACTATGAATGGAACCCCATGACCTCCGCCCAGACATTCCCGGCCTCAGCGCCGCCAAAGTTCGCCTCGATCGGCTCCCCATACTTCGGCATCATGCTGGCCTTCATGGCCGTGGTGCTGATCCTGTCCAACATCGGGGCGTCCAAGGGCGTAGCCATCGGCCCGATCATCACCGACGGCGGCTTCTTCCTCTTCCCGCTCGCCTACATCCTGGGCGACGTCATCAGCGAGGTCTACGGCTTCAAGGTGGCGCGCAAGGCCATCGTCACGGCGTTCGCGCTGTCAGTCTTCGCATCGCTCTGCTACTGGATCATCATTGCGCTGCCCGGGTTCGACGACGATTTCGGTGCCTCCAAGCAGGCCGCCCTGGAAGGGGCGCTGGGCCCGGTCCCGCAGATCGTGCTCGCCTCGCTGCTGGCGTTCCTGGCCGGCCAGACCATCAACGCCTGGATCCTGGTGAAGTTGAAGGCGCGCACGGGCGAGAAGACCCTGTGGGCCCGGCTCATGGGATCCTCCGTGGCCGGCGAATTCGTGGACACCCTGATCTTCTGCAGCATCGCCGCGTCCGTCATTGGGATTACCGACGCCGGCACCTTCGTGAACTACGTCGTCGTGGGCTTCCTGTACAAGACCCTCGTGGAGTTCCTCTTCGTCCCGGTCACCGCGGCCGTGATCGGCTGGATCAAGAAGCGCGAACCCTCCTACGTGGCGTAGGACCCCGCCGACCCCGCCGACGCCGCCCACCCGCCCCGCCGCCCCGCCGCCGCCCCGCCGCCGCCCCGCCGCCGCCCCCCACACGCCCCGACGCCGTCCACCCGCCCCGCCGCCCCCCAATTCGCCGATCACCTGCGGGCTGGCACATAGGGACCTTCCGGCGACCTGGCACGGTTCCGGCGACTTCGGCGCCTGGACGCCCCCGGCGGGATGCCCTACGAGTAGTACTTCGCCAAGGTTTCGGCCTTGAACTCGAAGAAGCTGCCGGACTCGATGGCCAGCCGGGCGTCATCGACCATCTTCACCACGAAGCGCTCGTTGTGGATCGAGATCAGCGTGGCCGAGACCATCTCCTTGGCCTTGAAGAGGTGATGGATGTAGGCCCGCGAGTAGTTCAGGCAGGCGTAGCAGTCGCAGCCTTCCTGCAGCGGGCCGAAGTCGCGCTTGTACTTGGCACCGGAGAGGTTGTACCGGCCGCTGGGGTGGTAGAACGCCGAGTTGCGGGCCACCCGGGTGGGGGAGACGCAGTCGAAGGTGTCCGCGCCGTTCTCGATGGCGGTGAAAATGTCGTCCGGTTCGGAGATGCCGAGGAGGTGCCGCGGCTTGTTCTCCGGCAGTTCCTCGTTGCACCAGCGCACGATCGTGCCGAGGTTCTCCTTCTCCAGTGCCCCGCCGATCCCGAAGCCGTCGAAGTTCATGGCACCGAGATCGCGGCAGGCCTTGCGGCGCAGGTCCTCGTACTGGGCGCCCTGGATGACCCCGAACAGGGCCTGGTACTGCTTGCCCGCACGCTCGGACGTCAGCCGGAAGTGCTCGGTGATGCAGCGCTCGGCCCAGCGGCGGGTCCGTTCCAGGGATTCCTCCTGGTAGCCGCGGGAGTTCTGCAGGGTGGTCAGCTCGTCGAAAGCGAACATGATGTCCGCGCCGATCTGGTGCTGGACGTTCATGGAGATCTCGGGGCTGAAACGGTGCCGGTCGCCGTTGAGGTGGCTCTTGAACCACACGCCTTCCTCGTCCACGTGGGCCAGGCGTTCCTTGCCTGGTGCGACGGCGTCGTCCGGGACGGCGGTATCCGCAACTGGCGCAGTTTTCATGTCGATGACTTTCTTGAACCCCGAGCCCAGGCTCATCACCTGGAACCCGCCGGAATCCGTGAAGGTGGGGCCGGCCCAGTTCATGAAGGCGCCCAGCCCGCCGGCCTCGTCCAGGATGTCCGCGCCCGGCTGCAGGTACAGGTGGTAGGCGTTGGCCAGCACGGCCTGCGCCCCCAGCTCGGCGACTGATTCGGGCAACACTGACTTCACCGTGGCCTTGGTGCCGACGGCGATGAACGCGGGCGTCTGTATTTCACCGTGCGGGGTGGTGATGGTGCCGGTGCGGCCCAGGAAATCGCCGCCGTTCGCCGCCAGCTGCGCGCCCGACGGCGAGCAGCTTTCGCTCAGGCGTTTGCCCACGCGGAAAGAAAATTCGGATTGCTGGGCTGGCTGGAGCGGCGACGCGTCTGATTCAGGTTTGGCTGGCACCGTTCAAGTGTGCCAGCTGAATGCCTTCAACCTTTAGTGCAGCGGATCGGAGGTGGGGTAGTTTTCGGCCCGCCATTTGTCCCAGTAGTTGCGGACGGCCTCAAGCTGGTGCGCCCCCAGATCGTAGCTCGAGACGATCACCAGCGAGCCGCCGTCGGGCCGGACGTCCGGGATGGCCGGCTGGTCCGCCACGATCACGAGGCCCTCGCCGTGCTCCGCGTAGTTGTGGACTGTCAGCCCCGCCTGGTGGTTGCTCCGGAACCAAACCCTGCCGGAAATGTCCTCGCCGGTGGCCAGGGTGAGCGAATACGGTTCGCCCGGGGCGGGCACATCGCTGAGGCCGAGCTTGTCGATGACGGATCCCTCCGTTCCGGGCACCGAGAAGAAAAAGGTCCGGCGTCTGCCGTGGGGATGCCGCTCCAGGGCAAAGCGGAGTTGCTGAAGGAAGGTCAGCCAGCCCTGGGTGATGTCCTCATCCCAGGCGGCCCACTCCGAGTTGTGGTCGATCGCGGCCCTTGTGACGCTGACTTCCGTACCGGTGGGGACCGGTTTCAGCGTGAAGACGTCCCCGCCGTCGACCACGAGGGAGGTGTGGTCCGCGCCCTCGACCACCTTGGGACTGAAGTAGATTTCAGTGATCTCGGCGGCCTGATCATCAGCTTGCCAACCGTGCCACTCTGCCACTTTGGACGGTTCGCGCAGCATTGTCCAAACCTGCTGCACGTCGGAGTTGATCACAACGCTCAGGTTGTTCGTCATGGGGCGAATCTACAACGCCGGGCCGCCACGGGGTAGGGCCAAACGGAAGTCAGGCGCGGACAGATTCGAGTTCGTTGCCGATCCGGCGCTCCAGCTCCGGGGCGCCGATGGTTTCCGAGCCTCCGTGGGCGCGCAGGACGAGCAGCGACTCCAGCCGCAGCAGCCGCCATTCCCGTTCCGCATCCGGGTTCGAGTTGTCGATGGCGCGGAAGATCTCTTTGTCATACAGGTTCGGTTCATTGAGTGAGCGCTGGCGCACCTTGGCGTTGATCCGGGCCTTGAACGGGTCCGTTTCCATACCGTCCGGCGTCCGGAGGAACTTCTCGTAGACTGCCGCGCGTTCCTCCTGCCCGAGCTGGCGGCAGATGTAGCTGGAGAGTGCCAGTGCCGCCTCGACCGATGCCCATCGTCCGGGGTTCCCATCGAAGGGCAGGACGTTGAGCACGTCGGCGACGGCGAGGGCGTTCTCGGCGTCCTTGCGGATGATGAACAGCTCCTGCGCCAGATCGCTGAGGTCCTTGAGGCAGCTGCCGGACTTGGTGTTGATGCCCTTGGCCAGCCGCTCGGTCAGCAGCAGCACGCCCACAGCGTCCGGGTACGCCTCGGCCACGGCTTCCACTACGGACTCCGGTGTGCCTTCAGCGGACGGGATCAGTGCCAGGTCCTCCTCGCTGGGCCCGCTCGTTCCCGGCGGTGCGGAAGGCAGGGGAGGGACGACGACGGCGGGCGCCGTCGCGGGGTTGCCGGCGGCGTCAGGGGTGGCGTCCGCGGCCGTGGTCGCCTGGACGTCTTCGCGGCCGGCAGCCTCCACCACCTCATCAGGGGCCTCATCCACGATCTTGACGGCGGAGCCGGCAGCGATCCGCAGCATGCCGCCGCCGGTGAGCGTCGCCAGGACCATTGCGGGGGTGCCGAAATCGTCGGTTTCGACGTCGACGCGCTGGATTTCGGCGGAGCGTTTGCCGTCAGGAAGGAGCAGGTGGTGGCCGGTCTGCAGAGTTCCAGCCTGCTGTTCGCTGTAGTTCCGGGAGGCTGGGGGGTGGGTCATCTGGAGTCCTTAAATTCTCTTACGGTCCGCCCAACAGTCTACAAAAGGCACCTGTGAAGTCGGGGACGCACGGGAACCTCCGGGAGTCCCGGGACTTTTACGGTGCGGCCAGGCAGCGGTCAGTTGCCGACGCCCGCGAAGGCCAGCGCCTGGCGGATGAGCGCGCCACGGCCTCCGCTGAATTCCAGCTGCACGTCCGAGCTCATGACTTCTTGGGGGGTCATCCAGGTCAGCTCGAGGGCGTCCTGCCGCGGGGTGCATTCTCCGGTGACGGGGATGATGTACGCCAGCGAAACGGCGTGCTGGCGGTCGTCGGTAAACCCCGTCTGGGACGGGGCGGGAAAGTATTCGGCCACCGTGAACGGCACCGGGCTGATGGGCAGCTGCGGGAACGCCAGGGGGCCGAGGTCTTTCTCCATATGGCGCAGCAGTGCGGCCCGGATGGTCTCGCGGTACAGCACCCGCCCGGAGACCAGGGAGCGGACCATGGTGCCGTCCTCGTCGGCCTGCAACAGGGTGCCGACCTCGTTTACGAACCCCAGCGGATCCAGCCTGACCGGCACGGCCTCGACATAGACCATGGGCAGCCGGCCGCGCGCCTCGAACAAATCGTCGTCGGAGAGCCAGCCGGGATTCGGGTCGGGAGTGCGAACGTTCATGGTTAAGTTCTACCGCATCCCTGACCCGTTCCCCGCCGTCCGTCAGATCGCCAGCACCGATTCCAGCGGCTCGCCGGATGCGATCCGTGCCAGCAGCGCCGGTTCGGCGGCGTCGGAGACCAGTGCCTGCGGCGCCTTGCGCAGTGGCCGCCGCCGCGGTGACGGCGCCCACCGGCGCGTGCCGGTGGTCACCGGACATGTCCACGACCAGTACCGCGCCGGGGTACAGCTCCAGCAGGGCACGGTGAGGTAGGCGTTGACCTTGACCACGTGTTCCAGGCCGGACCCGGCGGCCTCGAGCACGGACCGGAGGTTGAGGATGGTCTGGCGTACCTGGTCCTCGAACGTGTCGGGCTGGTGGTCCAGCCCGCTGATCGCGGGAATTTGGCCGGCGGTGAACACGAAGCCGTTGGCGACGACCGCCTGGGAGCTGGCGAACGTCACGGTGGAACGCAACCACGCCCACTCCTGGCCCGTGACCCCGTACCAGCCCGAGGGCGTTGAACTCGCGGCCAAGGTGGCGGCGGACCTGGGCCTGGCCAACAAGCAGGTCATGACCCTGGCCGGGCACGATTCGACCAACATGAAGGACCTCGCCCCGACGGTCATGCTGTTCGTGCCCAGTGTGGACGGGATCTCCCACAACGAGCACGAATACACCACGGACGAGGACATCGTGGCCGGACTGACGATGCTCACCGAGGTCGTCAACCGGCTCTGCAACGGCGTGCTGGAGGACTGACCCCGGGTCAGGCCCCTGCCGGTTTCGCCGAAATCCAGAGCGTCGCCCCGTTGGGGTTGTCCGACAGATCGGCCGCGTCGGGGTTGGCAACGTGCAGGCTCCGTCCGTACGCCTCTTCCGTCATGCTGACCCGGTGGCCCGCGGCCGCCAGCCGGTCCCGCAGGGCGGAGAGGTCACCGGTGTATTCAAAGCCCAGGCCGGACCGTGCCGGGCCGGAACCGGTGCGCACCATTAGCACCCCGCCATTCTTGGCGGTGAAGTCGGCAGTCTCGTCGTCGTCAGGGACGGGACGGAACCGGGCGCCGATGCTCCGCAGCGTTTCGGCGGCAGCGGCAGCATCCCCGGTGAACCAGACTTCGACGACGGCGAGCGCCGGGTCAGCGTCCGCACGGTTGGCGCCGTGGGCAGCCTTGTCGGCCAGGAAGCTGAAGCCGTCCTCGCCGGTGATGCGGCAGGAGTCCCCGTGGTCCGCCTGGATGAGTTCAGCCGGGGCGTTTCCCGTTTCTGCGCCGGCTTGATTCGCACGGCGGGCGAACTCCGCGAGGTCGCCCACTTCGACGCCGAAGGAAGTGGTGCCGTCATCGGCGGAGCCAGCCGCGCTGCGGTGGAGTGCCAGGCGGCCTGCGCCGGCGTCGAACTCCCGCCATTCAGTCCCGTCAACGGTCTTCACCAGGCCCAGATCGGTGAGGAGGCTTTCCCACTGATCCATGCGGGAAGTGAAGTGGATGGGACGGACACGCAGCATTGGCTTCTCCCTGGACGCGGAATCGACGGTGACATGCAGTCGATGGTGACATGGCCATGATGCCACGCCTTGATCAAGGCGGCTCCTAGAGCACAATGGTGCCATGGCTGAACTTGAGGAACTGCTGGTTAGAGACGCCGCCGAGTGGCGGGCATGGCTTCAGGCGCATCACGCGGACAGCCCCGGGGTGTGGCTGGTGCTGCACAAGAAGGGCGGCTCGGTGACCGAGCTGGACTATGAGGCCGCGCTGCAGGAGGCGCTCTGCTTCGGCTGGATCGACGGCCAGGGCCGGCGCCGCGACGCGGAGAGTTCCTGCCAGCGGATGACCCGGAGGGGCGCCAGGAGCGTATGGTCCGCGCGGAACGTGGACCGGATCGGACGCCTCGAAGCCGCGGGCAAAATGGCGCCGGCGGGCCGTTCCGCCGTCGACGCCGCCAAGGCCGACGGGCGGTGGGAAGCCGCCTATTCCGGGGCTTCGACCGCGGAGCTGCCCGAGGATCTCGCGGCGGCCATTGCGGCCGATCCCCGGGCGCAGGCCATGTTCGACGTCCTGACCTCGGTGAACCGCTACGCGCTGATCTACCGGACCAACGCGGTCAAGCAGGCATCGACGCGGGAGAAAAAGATCACCGGCTTTGTCGAGATGCTATCCCGCCACGAGACGCCGTATCCGCAGGTCAAACGCCCGTCGGACTCCTGACCCGGCCGCCGGGCCCATCCAACGGGCAGCCGGGGTCATGCGAACTCCCAGCGGATGCCCGGGGTACGGGCAGGTCGGGGTGGCAGACTCGGCTGATGCCTACTGCCCACCGACTGCCGCGCGCCTCGGACATCTCCCGCGCCTCCGACGTCTCCACGGTGCCCTCGCAGCGCCGGCTGTTCTTCGGCGCCGCCGGTCTGCTGGTGGCCGGCGACGCCATCTTCTGGGCGATGCTTGCGGCGGTTCAATCGGACAGCGGGATCGCCGCCTGGGACGCGCCGGTGCATGACGGGCTCGTGGCGTCCCGGAACCCGGCGGCCACCGCCGTCCTGACGGCTGTGACCACGGTGACGTCGCCGCTCTGGATGACGGTGATCGGGTTTGCACTTGCCTTGGGCTGGGCCGCCTGGAAACGGGAGCTCTGGCGGCCCGCCCTGCTGATCGGTGCCATGGCGGCGACCTTTGCCCTGTCCACCCTCATCAAGCACGAGGTGGACCGCGCCCGGCCCGCTGCCGTTGACTTCCTGCTGGGCCCGGACGACGCCATGTCCTTCCCCTCGGGCCATACCTTCGGCGCCGGGGTCTTCCTCCTGGTTCTCGCCTACCTGTTCGCGGCGGGCCGGGGGAGGCGTCCGACGTCGTTCCTCGCCTTCGCCGCGGCCGCCGCCGGCACGGTGCTGGTCGCCGTCAGCCGGCTCTACCTCGGCTACCACTGGCTGACGGACGTGCTCGCCTCGCTGGGACTGGCGGTGGCCGTCACCGGGATGGTCATCCTTGCAGACGGACTGCGCTCGGCCAGGACCGCCCGGCTCTCAGCGGGAAGCGCCGTGGAGGAAACCAACATCCCATCCGGATTAGAACCCCACCCCCACGGCCTGGGCGATCACCACAGCCGAGGCTGAGGACCACGCCTGCGGATGGCGATGGCCGTGTCGTGGCTCCAGACCGAGCCGCAGTGGTAGCTGAAGGGCCAGAGTCCGGCTTGACGCGCAGGCGCTTACCACCGCGCACCGCCACAGAACTTACTCGTGCGCCGCGTCGTCCATCGGGAAGGCAACGCCTTCGCCCACCACGCGCAGGCACAGCTCGGTGCCGGGGCGGGCGATGGAGGCGTTCCAGTGCCGGATGGTGATGATCTCGCCGCCGCCGGGGTACCGGTGGTCGGCCACGGCGCCCTCGGCGAGGACCGGCGGGACGGCGAGCTTGAGCCGGACGGTGGTTTCCGGGCCGAAGTAGTCGGTGTCCACCACGACGCCGCGGATCGGCCCGTCCTCGGCGATCCGGATCTGTTCGGGGCGGAGCATGAGCTGGACCCGGCCCTGCGCCGGGGGCCGGCGGACCGGGATGCCGCCGAGCGAGCAGGTGGCTAGGGAGCCCTCCATCCAGGCGTCAAGGATGACGGCGTCGCCCAGGAATTCCGCGGTGGCGCGGTCCGCCGGACGCGTGTAGACGACGAAGGGGTTGCCGATCTGTGCCAGTCTCCCGCCGCGCATCACTGCGACCTGGTCCGCGAAGGACAGCGCCTCGGCCTGGTCATGCGTGACGAGGATGGTGGTCACGCCGGCGTCGTGCAGAACCTTGCCTACGGCACGGCGGGTCGCGACCCGCAGGCCGGCGTCGAGGGCGGAGAAGGGTTCGTCCAGCAGCATGAGCTCGGGCTCGCGGGCCAGGGCCCGGGCCAGGGCGACGCGCTGCTGCTGCCCTCCGGAGAGCTGGTGCGGCCGGCGCTTGGCCATGGCCGCGTCGAGGGAGACCATTTCCAGCAGCTCTGCGACCCGGGTCTTGACGCCGCGGTGGCCGCCGGGGAGCTTGGAGGCGTCGAGGCCGAAGGAGATGTTTTGTCCGACCGTCAGGTGCGGGAACAGGGCGCCGTCCTGAGCCACGTAGCCAACGTGGCGCTTGTGGGCGGGGACCCAGACGCCGTCTCCGGCCACCTTGCTGCCGTTGAGCGAGATGGTGCCGGTTTCGGGGTGCTCGAAGCCGGCGATGAGGCGCAGCAGCGTGGTCTTGCCGGAGCCGGACGGGCCAACGATCGCCGTCGTTCCGCCCTTGGCTACCGAGAGGTTGACGCCCTTGAGCACGGCCTGGGAACCGAAGTTCTTCGTGACCGCGTCGATCTCCAGGTGGCTGTTGGTGCTGGGCGCCACGGACGCTGCGATTCGCGGTTCCGGAAGCCGGGAGGGGGCGTCGCGCGAAGAGTAAGAATCGGTCACTGTCCCGCTACTTTCTTGGACTGCTGGAAAAGGAGATAGGTCATCGGTGCCGAGATCAGGATCATCAGCAGTGCGTAGGGGGCGGCGCCGGCGTAGTCGATTTCGCTGCTCTTGTTCCAGAACTCGGTGGCAAGGGTCCGGGTCCCGCTGGGGGAGAGCAGCAGGGTGGCCGTCAGCTCGTTGACGATTCCGAGGAACACCAGTGCGGCCCCGCCCGCGGCTGCAGGGGCCGTGAGGCGCAGCGTCACCCGGAGGAAGGACAGCAGGGGAGGCTTGCCCAGCGCCTGGGCGGCCTCATCGAGTTCCTTGGGCGCCTGGGACAGGCCGGACCGGATATTGACCAGCGCCCGCGGCAGGAACAGCAGCACATAGGCGGCGATCAGGAGCCCCGTGGTCTGGTACATGCCGGGTACCAGCCGGATGCCCACGGTTACGAAGGCCAGGCCCACCACGATCCCGGGCATGGAGCTCGTGACGTAGTTGGACAGTTCCAGGGCTTTGCTGAACCAGCTGGGGTGCCGCACGGCCAGGTACGCCATGGGGAACGCGACCACGGTGGTGACCACGGCCCCGGCCAAACCGTAGGCGAGCGTCTGCAGCAGCGCCGGCAGGAACTCCTCCGCGGCCCAGATTCCCGGTCCGCCTGCGAAGATCCAGCGCACGACGAACCACAGTGGAAGGCCGAAGGCCAGCGCGGTGAGGGCGAGCAGGGACAGCTGGGCGGGAAGCTGGTAGGAGTGAAGGGGAAGCTGCAGCGCTTTCGCCTGCGCTCCGGAGCCCACGCGGGCGTACCGTGCGGTGCCGCGGCTGCGGACCTCCGCGAGCAGAAGGATCAGGCAGAGGAACACCAGCACGCTGGCCAGCATGTTCCCCGCCGTGCCGTTGAACGTGGACCGGTACTGCACCATGATCGCCGTCGTGAAGGTGTCGAAACGGATCATGGCGAAGGCCCCGTATTCGGCCAGCAGGTGCAGGGACACCAGGAGGGCTCCGCCGGTCATGGCGATGCGCAGCTGGGGCAGCACCACGCGGAAGAAGGCACGCCAGGCACCGAGGCCCAGGGACGCGGCGGATTGTTCAATCGCCGGATCCAGCCGGCTGAGGGTCGCCGCGGCCGGGATATAGACCAGCGGGAAGTAGGAAAGCGTGGCGATCAGCACGCCGGAGGACAGGCCCTGCAGAGACGGCACGGCCGAAACCCACGCATAGCTGTTCACGAAGGCCGGAATGGCAAGGGGGGCCGCGAGCAGAACGGCCCAGATCTTGTGTCCACGCAGCGTGGTCCGTTCCACCAGCCACGCGCCGCCGACGCCAAGGACGAGGCACAGCGGTACGGTGATCGCAATCAGCAGGACTGTGTTCAGCAGCAGCTCGCCCACGCGCGGCCGGAAGATCAGCGCCGCCGCCGTGTCCCAGCCCGTGACGGCCGTCATAAAGGCGACGTAGCCCAGCGGGACAAGGGAAAACAGGGCGATCAGCACCGCGAGGACCGCTACCGCAGATACGCCGAAAGGCGGGCGGGGGCGCTTGCCCCTGCCCGCCGTCGTCGTGCTCCCGGACGTTTCCGGGGCCGATAGATCAGTGGTCACAGAATTACAGCAGTCCTGCCTTGGTCATCAGTTCGGTGACCTTCTCGGAGTTCAGCTTGGCCGGGTCCACGGTGGGAGCCTGAAGGTCCTTGATCGGGACCAGCTTCTCGTTGGCGGGGACCTCGGAGGCGATGGCGTACTCGAAGGATGTGCCCTTCTGCAGCACTTCCTGGCCCTTCTTGCCGGTGATGAACTTCAGGAAGGACTGGGCCGCGGCCGCGTTCTTGGAGGACTTCAGCACGCCGCCGCCGGAAAGCGAGAGGAAAGCGCCCGGGTCCTGGTTCTTGAAGTAGTACTGGGCCACGTTCTTGGAGTTTTCACCGGTCTTGGCCTGGTCGCCGAAGTAGTAGTAGTGGTAGATCAGGGCGGCCTCGACTTCACCGGCATTGACGGCCTTCATGGCGGTGCTGTTGCCCTTGTAGTCCTTGGCGTTTTCCTTCATCGCCTTGAGCCATTCTTCCGTCGCGGCCTCGCCCTTGAGTTCCAGCAGTGCGGCAACGACCGCCTGGAAGTCGGCGCCGGACGGTGAAGCAGCCCACTTGCCCTTCCACTCCGGCTTTGCCAGGTCCAGCATCGACTTGGGCAGCTTGTCTTCGGTCAGCTTGGTCTTGTCGTAGACCAGCACGGTGGAGCGGGCGGCGATGCCGGTCCACTTGTTGGTGCTCGGGCGGAAGCCGGCCGGCACCTGCTCCGTGGTGGCTTTGTCCACGTCAGCGAAGAGACCCGCGTTCTCCACCTGGGCCATCGCCGGGGAGTTCTCCGTGAGGAAGACGTCGGCCGGAGAGGCCTGGCCTTCCTGGATGATCTGGTTGGCCATCTCCGGGTCTTCGCCGTTGCGCAGGGTGACCTTGATGCCGGTCTCCTTGGTGAAGGCGTCCACCCATTCCTGGGTCAGGCTTTCGTGCTGGGCGTTGTAGACCGTGATCTCACCTTTGCCGTCCGCTCCGGCGCTGCTGCTTCCGGAGGGGGAGGTCCCGGAGCCACAGGCTGCCAGGCCGAGCGCGGCGGTCGCGGCGAGGGCGATGCCCGCCAGCGCGTTGTTGCGGATCTTCATGGGGCTACTTTCTGCAAGGAAAAAGGTCAGGGAACCCTAGCCCCCGTGAGCGGGGAGTTAGGGCATGCTCACTAACGAAAACTGTAGGTTAGCCAAACCTAAGCAACCAAGCCGAGACCGGCCTAAGTGATCAGGATCACATGAATTACGAAACTATTGCGTGACTTAATTCCCTTCCTCGCCTTCCTGACTTGGCGCGTCTGCTGCCGCTTCTTCCGTGGGCGCCGGATCGGTTCCGGCCCCGGCCGGCGCTTCTTCCGCGGCCGGGCCCCCGGTCCTGCCGGCGATTGCAGCGGCGGCTTCCAGCACCATCCAGGCCTGGAGCTGGGTGGAGAGTTCGACGACGGCGCCGGCCGGGTAGCTGCGGCGCGCCGCCAGTTCGGGCCGGGCCGAGAACACCAGCCGGCTGCCCTTGCGCGCCAGGGGTTCCTGGGCCGAGACGACGCGCCGGCCTTCCCAGAACGCCTCGGCGGTGTCATTCACCAGCACGGCGGCCGCGGCGCGGGTCTCGTCCGGAAGCCGCTCATCGAGGGCAGCCAGGGCCAGATAGCGGGCCAGGATGCCGGTGAAGAGCCCTCCGTCGCCGCCTCCCTCGCAGCGCAGCACGGTGGCAGTGCGGGCCAACAGCGGGGCGGGGATGGTGAGGCTGCGTGCCGCCGAGGCCACAAGGGCGGACGCGCGCTCCAGGTTGGCCGTGCCGCCGAGCTCCAGCAGGGCGCCGAGGACGGGGCCCTGGTTGTAGGTGTAGATCGCGGATTCCAGCACCACCTCGCCGGTGCCGGAAATGCGCAGGCCGTCCTGGTACATGCCTTGTTCCGGGTCGTACAGCCGCGCGTCCAGCCAGTCCAGCAGGGCCTGCGCCTTGGCTGCCTTGCCGGTGCGGGCGTAGTAGAGGGCCACCGGAGCGGTGGCCGGTGTGTTCTTAAAATCCCGTTTCTTGCTCCAGAACGTGCCGCCGCCCAGGTCGTCGGTGGAAGCGGAGTCGAACTGCAGCGTGAGGCTCTTCAGGACCTTGGCGTTCCGCCGGCGGCCGGCGGGTTTGCGGGTGTCCTCCGCCAGGCCTGCCAGCCGCAGCGTGGCAAGGGCCAGCCAGGCCATGTCGTCGTAGTAGTTGTTGACGAAGGTGAGGAAATTGCGCAGCCGGATGCCGGTGACCAGCTCGGAGGCGAGCTGGCCTGCGCTTGGCCGGTTCTCGCCGTCGAACCGTGTTCCGGGGTGGCCGGCGCTGCCCAGTTCGCGGCGGCCGGTGTCCACCAGAGCGTCCACGTAGTGCGCCTGCCACCAGTAGTGCCACGGCCGGGCGAGGTTCTTCAGCCGGCCCGACGGCCGCACAATCGCCGCGATGTGGGTCCCCGGCAGGAAGAAGAGCCGCTGCCCGAAAAGCCTGGTCACCGAGCGGGCCGCTTCGTCGGCGCGAAAGGACCAGTTGGGGGCGGCGGGGGCATCTGCTGGGCTCATGGGCCAAGCCTAGCGGCGGCGGTGCTGCCGGAGCGGGATCTTCGCGGGAGGTGCGGGCCGCCCGGATTTCAGTTAACCTGAACTAACTAATGTTCCCTGCCGCGGGTGATTGCCGCGCGTGATCGCCTCGGGTGATCGCCGCAGTGATTGTCGCGCGGCGGCCGCAGCACGCTGCGTGCAGTCCGCGGCCGGGGCCAGGTTCCACATCAAGGAGGATGCATGGACATCAAAGGTACTGTTGCGCTGGTCACCGGCGGGGCGTCGGGCCTGGGCGCGGCGACCGCGAGGCGGCTGTTCAACGCCGGCGCCTCCGTGGTGCTCGTGGACCTGCCGGGCTCGGCCGGGGCTGCGTTCGCCGCCGGGCTGAATGCCGGGGGCCCGGTGGGCGCAGGCTCCCCGGAAGCCGGCGATCCCATGGAACCCGCCAACAAGGCAGTCTTCGTCCCCGCGGATGTCACCAACGAGGAGCAGGTGCAGGCCGCCGTCGACGCCGCCGTTGCGCTGGGCCCGCTGCGGATTGTGGTCAACTGTGCCGGGATCGCCACCCCCGGCAAGGTGCTGGGCCGCGACGGCGTGCTCCCGCTGGAGGCCTTCAACCGCGTCATCCAGATCAACCTCGTGGGCACCTTCAACGTCATCCGGCTGTCCGCGGCGGCGATGGTTGCCACCGAGCCGGCCGTGACCCAGCTCGGGGGGCCGGAACGGGGCGTCATCATCAACACCGCCTCAGTGGCCGCCTTTGACGGCCAGATCGGCCAGCCCGCGTATGCCGCCTCCAAGGGTGCCGTGGCCGCCATGACGCTGCCGATCGCCCGTGAGCTGGCACGCTCGCTGGTCCGCGTCGTCACGATAGCCCCGGGCATCTTCGAGACCCCCATGATGGCCGGCCTGCCGCAGGAGGCCCAGGACTCCCTGGGGCACCAGGTGCCGCACCCGTCCCGGCTGGGCCGCCCCGCCGAGTTCGCGAACCTTGCCGCGCACATTGTGGACAACGCCATGCTCAACGCCGAGACCATCCGCCTCGACGGCGCCATCCGGATGGGGCCCAAGTGATGCAGGCCGGGTTCGGCCCCGGCTCCTCCCCGTCCACGGCCGGGCTGCCGGCCGCCGACTTCTTCGACTTCGAGTCGCTGCTCAGCGCGGCGGAGCAGGCGAAGCTGGCGGAGCTGCGGGAGTTCCTGGCCCGCGAGGTCGCGCCGTTCGCCACGGACTGGTGGAACAACGCCGAATTCCCCGCCCACATCCTGCCGAAGCTCGCCGCCCTTCAGCTCAGTGCCCCGGCGCAGCGCGGCTACAGCAACCTCTTCGCGGGACTGGTCATCGCCGAGATGACCCGGGTGGACACCTCCCTCGCGACGTTCTTCCTGGTCCATCACGACCTCTTCGTGGAGTCCCTCTACGGCTTCGGCTCCGAGGAACAAAAGGCCCGCCTGCTCGACGACGCCGCCAGCCTCCGGACCACAGGCGCCTTCGCGCTCACCGAACCGGAGCACGGCTCGGACGTCGCCGGCGGGATGGAGACCAGCGCCCGCAGGGTGGCCGGGGGAGCGGCCGACGGCGGTGACTGCTGGGTGCTCAACGGCGCCAAGCGCTGGATCGGCAACGGGACGTTCTGCGACTACATGCTGGTGTGGGCCCGCGATGAGGCCGACGGCGGCATCCGCGGCTTCATCGTGGACGCGGCCCTGCCCGGGGTGGGCCGGAGCAGGATCGAGAACAAGATCGCGCTGCGGACCGTGCAGAACGCGGACATCGTGTTCGAGGACGTCCGGGTGGCCGAGACGGACCGGTTCGCTGGAATCAACAGCTTCGAGGACACGAACGAGCTGCTCCGTGGCTCCAGGATCATGGTCGCCTGGCAGGGTGTCGGGCAGCAGCTGGCCGCGTTCGACGTCGCGCGGCAGTACGCCGTCGAACGCCAGCAGTTCGGCCGGCCGCTAGCGAAGTTCCAGCTCGTGCAGCAGCAGCTCGTGACGATGCTCGGCAACGCCGTGGCCAGCATGGGCATGATGGTCCGGATCGCCCAGCTGCAGGAGCAGGGCGCCGCGGACATGCCGCAGGTGGCGCTGGCGAAGTCCTATGTGAGCGCCAGGATGCGCGAAACCGTGGCGATGGGCCGGTCGCTGCTGGGCGGCAACGGGATCGTCACCGACTACCGGATGGCCAAGATCTTCTCCGACGCCGAGGCGATCTACACCTACGAGGGCTCGTTCGAGATCAACACCCTGATTGTGGGCCGCGCCGTGACCGGGGTTTCCGCGATCGTGTAATCTCCTGGAATCTCCGGCCGAGCGGACACTTGAGGCCCCGAAATGCGCAATTTCGGGGCCTCAAGTGTCCGCTCGCGCGTGGCGTTCGCGCGAGGGGCGGGCGCGTGGCTCAGGAGTCGGCCTAGGTGAACGGCTCCTTCTCCCCGGCTTCGATCCGGTAGTCCAGGCTGTTATTCTTCACCGGCATGGGGCAGGTGCCGTACGGGGTGAAGGCGCTGGGGTAGTTGATGGCCCGGTTGAAGTCCAGGATCACGGTGTTGTCCGGGCGGGGCCGGGCGGTGGACACCTTGCGCCACTCGTCGGTCGATTCACCGTTGGTTTCGTCGTGGAAGGTGACCGTGAGGGCCCCGAGTTTCTCCTCTTCGGCCTGCAGGTGGAACTCGTGGGCCTTGCCGGGCAGCCGGAATACCAGGTCGCCGACCGAGCGGTGCACCCCGTCGACCAGCGGGTTGGCGGTGCCGATCGGGACGTCCACAGGCTCCGGGTACGGCAGGAACTTCGCCTCGACCACGAGGTCCGGCCGGAAGTCGAAGGTGGGCACGCCGTCGAATTCGGTGAACACGGGCGACTTCGCATCCCGGGTGCGGACGGCGTACCTGCCAGCCCGCATCGCCAGCTCCACCACCACCTGGCGGCCGTCGTTGCCGCCGTACTGGGCCCACATCAGCGACTCCTCATCGGAAAGCGTCGCACTGACGGTTCCGTCCACGGGTTCGCCGGCCGCCACCAGCGTCAGTCCGTCGGACGCAGCAGCGGTGAGGGACGCCGTCGTGCCGTCCGTGGACCACAGCCCCGGGACGAGTTCGACGGCGGAGGGCTCGCTGTCCAGCCACTGGAAAGAAGTCAGCGTGAGCCAGCCGTGATCGCTCGCGAGGGCGGTGTTGCGGCTGCTCCGAAAACGCTGCCAGCGGGCAAGCCGCGGGTCAGGGGTGGTTAGGTCGGTGCTCAAGAAGGTCCTCCAATGCGGTCAGTGTGATCCCAACTAGATCGCAGTTGTGTCGTTTTCACGGTTCAAAACGGCAACAAATGCGACTCAGTTGGGGGAGTGGGGGCGGTCGGCGTCGGGCGTTTCCGGGGAGCGGTTCAGGCCCGCGGCCACAAGCTGGGCCGCGGTGGCGCGGGCAGCAGCCGCGGCTGCCGGGTCGGCGTCGAGGACGCCGATGGCCAGGCCGCCGTCGAGCAACAGGGTGAGGCTGCGCGCGAGCTGGCCCGGGTTACGGGCGCCGGCCTCCTCAGCCATGCCGTGGATCCAGGCCTGGATGTGCTGTTTGTGCGCCACCGTCCGCTCATGAACCCGGGTGCCGGAGGCGGACTCGGCGGCGGCGTTGATGAAGGCGCAGCCGCGGTAGCCATCGCGACGGCAGGCGCTTTCCAGCGCATCGAACAATCCCACGAGCCGGGCTGCGGGGTCCGGCCCGGCGGCGTCGGCGGCGGCGTGGAGCTGTCCGGTCCAGATGCCGTCCGCCTTCTCCAGGTAGGCAAGGATCAGCTCATCCTTCGCGGGAAAGTACTTGTAGAAGGTGGCCTTGGCGACGCCGGATTCGGCAATGATCGTATCGATGCCGGCCGCGCGAAGACCCTGGGCGTAGAAAAGCCGGAAAGCCGTGGACAGGATCTTGTCCCGGGCGTGTCCGGCGGGAGTGCGGACAGCCTGCGCGGTTTTGGCTGCGGGCGGGGTCATGGCTCCATGGTACACAGACAAGTCTGTCCATCCTTGCCGCAGAAAAAGCTGTCTGATAACGTCTCGCTCAAATCGTAGACGGGCTTGTCTACCCCTCCACCAACCTGCATCCATCCCGAACGGGGACATCATGAAGATCGCAGTATTCGGAACCGGAACCGTCGGACCCACCGTCGCGGCCGCCCTGTCAACCCTCGGCCACAACGTCGTGATCGGTACGCGCGATCCGCAGGCGACGCTGGCCCGGACCGAACCCGGTGCGACCGGCGGCCCGGCATTTGCCCCGTGGCACGAGACGCACCGCCAGATCGGAGTCGCGACCTTTGCCGATGCCGCGGCGGGCAGCGAGATCATCGTCAACGCCACCAATGGCGGCGGCTCCCTCGAGGCACTAACCGCGGCCGGTGCCCCAAACCTGGCCGGCAAGGTGCTCGCCGACATTGCGAACCCGCTGGATTTCTCCCAGGGGTTTCCGCCCTTCTTGAATCCGGTGAATACCGACAGCCTCGGTGAGCAGCTCCAACGGGCATTCCCGGAAGCGCGGGTGGTCAAGACACTAAATACGATGACCGCCAGCGTGATGGTGGATCCGGTGCGCGTGGCCGGCGGGGACCACTCCGTGTTCGTCTCGGGAAATGACGCGGAGGCCAAGGAGACTGTGAGGGGACTCCTCACGGGCCTGGGACACCGGGACATCATCGACCTGGGCGACATCACCACGGCCCGCGGCGCTGAAATGATCCTGCCGCTCTGGCTGCGCGTCTGGGGCTCTCTCGGCACGGGGCACTTCAACTTCAAGGTCGCCCGCTAAGGGCATCCGCCGGGCCCAACTAGCTCGCAGTTGTTGTCGTTCCCACGTTCCCACGTCCCTAAACGTCAACTACTGCGAGCCACTTGGGGGCCCGACGGCAGGCAGTCGCGGACGGACACTATCTGAGACGGATTCCCGGCAAGCGCGGGCTGCGGGTAACATCCCTTAGGAAGAAGTAACCGGGCTCACAGTATCCAGCGCAGTGTACGAGCCAAGTCGAACCCTCGAAAGATAGTTTCCATGGCTGACACTGCAATGAATTCCGGCACCGATCTCGCCTCTGAACTCCGCGCCGACGTACGCCGGGTCTCCACCCTGCTCGGCGAATCCCTCGTCCGCCAGCACGGCCCCGAACTCCTGGCCCTGGTGGAGCAGGTCCGCCTGCTGACCAAGGAATCCAAGGAAGCCGCCCGCGGCGGTGCCGATGCCACCGGGCCGTGGAGCTCGTACGACGTCGTCGCCCAGGTCCGCGAACTGCTCGGCTCGCTGCCCCTGGAGCAGGCCACCGACCTGGTCCGCGCCTTCGCGTTCTATTTCCATCTGGCCAACGCCGCCGAGCAGGTGCACCGGGTCCGCGGGCTGCGCACCCGCCAGGAAAAGGACGGCTGGCTCGCCAAGGCCGTCGCGGACATCGCCGGCCAGGCCGGTGCCTCGGTGCTGCAGGAGGTGGTGAACGAACTCGACGTCCGCCCGATCTTCACCGCGCACCCCACCGAAGCCTCCCGCCGCTCCGTCCTGGACAAGGTCCGCAGGCTCTCCGACATCCTCGCCGAAGCCACCGAGGAGGGCACGTCCGGGCGCCGCCGCCAGGACCGCCAGCTCTCCGAAGTGATCGACCAGATGTGGCAGACCGACGAGCTCCGCCAGGTCCGGCCCACCCCGGTGGACGAGGCCCGGAACGCCATCTACTACCTCACCGGCATCCTCACCGACGCCATGCCGGAAATGCTTTCGGACCTCTCTGAGCTCCTCGGCGAGCACGGTGTCACACTGCCCGCGGAGAAGGCGCCCATCCGCTTCGGCTCCTGGATCGGCGGGGACCGGGACGGCAACCCCAACGTCACCGCGGCTGTCACCCGCGAGATCCTGCAGATCCAGAACCAGCACGCAGTGCGGATCAGCATCGGCCTGATCGACGGGCTCATCTCCATCCTGTCCAACTCGACGGCGCTCGCCGGGGCGGACCAGGAGCTGCTGGACTCGATCGACGTCGACCTCGAGAACCTCCCGGGCCTGGACCGCAGGGTCCTCGAGCTCAACGCCCAGGAACCCTACCGCCTTAAACTCACCTGCATCAAGGCCAAACTGCTCAACACCGCCCGGCGGGTGACGGCGGGCTCTTCGCACGAGCCGGGCCGCGACTACACCGCCACCGCGGAGCTCCTCGCCGAGCTGGGCCTGCTGGATCGGTCCCTGCGGAACCACCACGCCGCGCTCGCAGCCGACGGCGCCCTGGCCCGGGTCCGCCGGGCCATCGCCTCCTTCGGCCTGCATCTGGCCACCCTCGACATCCGCGAACACGCCGACCACCACCACGACGCCGTCGGGCAGCTGATGGACCGCCTCGGGGGCCCCGGCGTCCGGTACGCCGAGCTCAGCCGCTCCGAGCGGCTGGAGGTGCTGGGGTCGGAGCTGGCCTCCCGCCGACCGTTGTCCGGCCATCCGATCAAGCTCGACGGCGTCGCGGACGGCACCTACGACGTCTTCCGTGAGATCCGCCGCGCCCTGCGCACGTACGGCCCTGACGTGATCGAGACGTACATCGTCTCCATGACCCGCGGTGCGGACGACGTCCTCGCCGCGGCCGTGCTGGCCCGCGAGGCCGGGCTGGTGAATCTCTTCGGCGAGGCGCCGTATGCCAGGATCGGCTTCGCACCGCTGCTGGAGACGGTGGAGGAGCTGCGCGCCTCGGCCGAGATCGT
This sequence comes from Arthrobacter sp. UYCu723, assembly GCF_054059215.1. Lineage (NCBI taxonomy): Bacteria > Bacillati > Actinomycetota > Actinomycetes > Micrococcales > Micrococcaceae > Arthrobacter > Arthrobacter sp. UYCu723. The sequence continues at coordinate 1,081,244 of NZ_JBSSBW010000001.1, read as the reverse complement.
GGACCGGCTGCTCTCGGATTCGTCCTACCGGGAGCTGGTCCGGCTGCGCGGCGACGTGCAGGAAGTCATGCTCGGCTACTCGGACTCCAACAAGGAATCCGGCGTGATGACCAGCCAGTGGGAAATCCACAAGACCCAGCGGAAACTCCGGGATGTCGCGGCCAAGCACGGCGTCCGGGTGCGCCTCTTCCACGGCCGCGGCGGATCCGTGGGCCGCGGCGGCGGCCCGACCTACGACGCCATCATGGCCCAGCCCAACGGCGTGCTGGAAGGCGAAATCAAGTTCACCGAGCAGGGCGAGGTCATCTCGGACAAATACTCGCTGCCCGAGCTGGCCCGGGAAAACCTGGAACTCTCGCTGGCGGCGGTCATGCAGGGCTCCGCGCTGCACCGCACCCCGCGCACCTCCGAAGACCAGCGGGAACGCTACGGGCATGTCATGGAGACCATCTCGGACGCCGCCTTTACGCGGTACCGGACGCTGATCGACGATCCCGATCTGCCCGCCTACTTCATGGCCTCCACTCCGGTGGAGCAGCTGGGTTCGCTGAACATCGGCTCTCGGCCGTCCAAGCGGCCCGATTCCGGCGCCGGGCTGGAAGGCCTCCGCGCGATACCGTGGGTCTTCGGCTGGACCCAGTCGCGGCAGATCGTGCCGGGCTGGTTCGGCGTCGGCTCCGGCCTGAAGGCGGCCCGCGAGGCCGGTCACTCCGCCCAGCTGGTGGAGATGATGGAGGGCTGGCACTTCTTCCGCTCGGTGCTTTCCAATGTCGAAATGACGCTGGCCAAGACGGACCTGGACATCGCCGGCTACTACGTCTCCACCCTGGTGCCGGAGGAGCTGCACCACCTGTTCCGCGCCATCCGGGCCGAATACGAGCTCACCGTCGCCGAGGTCCAGAACCTGACCGGCGAGCACGTCATCCTCGATGCCCAGCCCACCCTCAAGCGCTCGCTCGAGATCCGTGACCAGTACCTGGACCCGATCAGCTACCTGCAGGTGGAGCTCCTGCGCCGGATCCGCGCCGGGTCAGCCGCGGGGGAGAGCATGTCCGGCGCGGAGATCGACGAACGCCTCCAGCGCGCCATGCTGATCACCGTCAACGGAGTCGCGGCAGGCCTGCGCAACACCGGCTAACCGTAACGCCCCGGCCCGCGCCGGTTGTGGGGTCCCGCTAGGCTTGAGCCTATGCCGTCGTTCCAGAGCAGACTCAAGATCACCGGGCTCAAGCCGGGCAACCCGCCGGAGGCCGTGATGGCCGCGGCCGTGGAAGCGCTGGAAACGCGCCACCACGTGGAGTCCAACCAGCTGGAGCTGGCCGGCGGGGTCCCGCAGCTGAATCTGCGTTTCCTGGTCGAGGCCACGTCGTACAGTGGCGAGAACAGCCAGGCGCTCGCGTCGGCAGCCATGATGCGCGACGCCGTCGAACGGGTTGCCGTGACCGGATCCCTGACGGTCCTCCGCCGCAACCGAGGCCGCTGGGCGCCCGTTTAGGCGTACACCGACAGCCTCAAAAGTCCAGTTCCTCCTCGGGTCCGCCCACCACCGGGGAACGGTCTCCGCGGCGCCGCGTGACAATCACGCCCACGACGGCGCCGATCACCAGTCCAACGCCGACGCCGATCAGGGAGCTTGCCCAGAACGGCAGCTTGGTGGCAGCGCCGGTGAAGTATCCGAGGCCGACCGACCAGATGGCCCAGAGCAGGCCGCCGAGGGCCGCGCAAAGGCTGAAGCCGCGGCTGGAAACGTTGGCGATGCCGGCGGCGGCGGTTGTCGCCAAGCGTCCGCCGGGGATGAAGCGGATGCCGATGATGGCCCCGTAGGTGGAGGACCGGCCCGCCTGGGCAATGGCGCGGTGCACGGCCAGATGGAACGAGCGGCCCCATTTCCAGCGGTCGAGCACATGGCTGAGCCGCCGCTTGAAGAGCTGGAACACGATGATGTCGCCGAGCCAGGATGCCAGGGCGGCGAGGAGAACCACAAGGAAGGCGTTGGCGCGCCCGTCCGCGGAAAGCGCGCCGCCGGTGATGACGACCATTTCGGACGGGACGGGCGGGAATATCGCATCGCCCATGACGACCGGGATGATCCAGAAATAGATCGCGTCCCCCCAGCTGTCCGCGTTGCCGAAGTCCATGGGCACAAGGTACCGCACTTCCGGCCGTACGTTCGCTCCTGACGGGGCCGCGAGCCATCGCTGTTGCGGGATGGTCCGTGGCCGGCGGGCTCAGCGGGCTTCGCTGAGCTGCAGCCCGCTGCGGTATTCCACTGCCCTGCCGGAGATGGGGTCATCGAAGCGGATCCCGCGGGCCAGCAGCTGCAGCGGCTTCGCGTAATCGTCCGGGGCCTTGTCCAGCAGCTCGGGATAGAACGCGTCGTTCACGATGCCCAGTCCGAGGGATGCCATATGCACGCGGAGTTGGTGGGTCTTTCCCGAGTGAGGCGCCAGCCGGTACAGCGCGCGGCGGCGGCTCCCGCCGTCGGTCCCGCCGGTCCCGCCGTCAGCCGCATGTGCGGGTCCGGCGTCAAACGTCCGGAGCCGTTCGATGCGGGTCTCCGCGTTGGGTTCGCCGTCGATCACCTCGGCGAGCAGGTAGCTGCGCGACTTGGTCATCCGGTTGCGGACCACCACGGGGAAGTCGACGGCGGGGTGGCCGGCGGCGGGCTCGGCCGCAGCCACGCACTCGTATTCCTTCTGGACCTGGCGTTTTTCGAAGAGCACCTGGTATTTGCCCCGCGTCTCCGGGTTGGTGGAGAGCAGCAGGATGCCGGCCGTCATGCGGTCCAGCCGGTGCATGGGGATGAGATCCGGCAGCTCGAGCTGGTTGCGGAGCCGGACGAGGGCGGACTCCTGGATGTAGGTGCCGCCGGGTGTGGTGGGCAGGAAGTGCGGCTTGTCCACCACCAGGAGGTGCTCGTCCTGATGCAGGATGTCCAGTTCCACCGGGATCCGGGTCTCGGGCGGCAGGGTGCGGTAGTACCAGATGAAGGTGTGGTTCCGCAGCGGGGCGGCGCGGTCCAGTGCGATGCCCGCCTCACCCACGATCTCCCCGGCGTCGAACCGGTCCTCGATGCCCTGGGGGTCGATATGGCCCCAGCGGTGCATCATGTAGTCCATCGCGGTGTCCCAGGGCCCCTCATCCGGGAGGCGGAGACGGGTCGCATTGACGCCGTCGCGCACGGGAAGGGGGGATTGCATCACCGCTCCATTCTACTTTGCCGGGGTTGCCGCGGTTGCCGCGCAGTCGGCCGCGGTTGCCGCGCAGTCGGCCGCGAGGAGCGGACCTGGCCGCCAATTCGCCGGAGGTGTGCGGGTTCGCCGCGAGCCTCCGGCGAACCCGCAAGCGTTCGGCGATCTCGGCACAACGGCCACCGCCCGACAATAAAAAAGTTCTTGACAAATAAAACTGTCGGCGGGCACACTGGATGCATGTTGGACATCGAAGTGATCGAGGACCCGGCGGCGGCGGAGGCCTCGCTGGACCCGATCCGCACGCGGATCCTGCTGGAGCTCGCCGAGCCCGGCTCCGCCACCCAGCTCGCCGCGAAAATGGGGCTGCCGCGGCAGAAGGTGAACTATCACCTCAAGGCGCTGGAACGGCACGGGCTCGTGGAGCTTGTGGAAGAACGCCGCAAGGGCAACGTCACGGAGCGCATCCTGCGGGCGGCGGCGGCTTCCTACCTGATTTCCCCGGCGGCCCTGGCCTCGGTGGCGCCGGATCCGCACCGGTTCTCGGACCGCTTCTCCGCCTTCTGGCTGCTCGCGCTCGCCGGCCGCATGGTCCAGGAAATGGGCCAGCTGATCGCCGGCGCTGCGGCGGCGAGGCAGAAACTCGCCACCTTCGCCATCGACGGCGAGATCACCTTCCGCACCGCGGCGGACCGGGCAGCCTTCGCCGAGGAGCTAGGCGTGGCCGTGACCCGGCTCGTGGACAAGTACCACGACGGCGGCACCGGCGCCCGGCCCGGCTCCGGCCCTCCCGGCACCGGCACGCCGACGGGCAGCGGGCGAAAGCACCGTCTCGTCGTCGCGCTTCACCCGGCATTGAAGGCATCGGCATCCAAAGCATCACCCAAGATCACTCAGGCAAAGGAGCAGGACAATGACTGACAAGCGGAACTTCGAGATCGTCTACGACACCGATCTCCCGGGCACCCCGGAGCGCGTGTGGAACGCGGTCACCAAGGACACTCCGGCCTGGATGTTCCCCACGGATGAGTGGCCGGCCGTCAGGACAGTCGACGAGTACCCCAGGCATCTCGTCTCCCGGATGGACGGCCCCGACGGCTGGTTCAACCAGCTGGAGCACGTGCTGGAACCGCTCGACGGCGGCCGCGCCCGGCTGCATTACGTCCACAGCGGCATTTTCGCGGACAACTGGGACGAGCAGTACGACGGCGCCAGCAAGCACACCGAGTTCTACCTGCACACCCTCGGCCAGTACCTGAAGTACTTCGACGCCAAGCCCGTGGTCTTCACCGACGTCCAGGCGCCGGCGGCGTCACAGTCCCCGGACGGTTTCGTCCGGCTGAAGAAGGCCATGGGCGTGGCTGGCGTGGCGCCGGGTGACGCCGTGGAGCTGGAGCTCGACGGCGTTGGGCGGCTCACCGGCGAAGTGGACTTCGCCAACGAGCACTTCCTGGGCCTTCGGACGGCGGACACCCTGTACCGCTTCTTCGGCCGGAACGCCTTCGGGGCCCCGGTGGGCATGACGGTGCACGATTTCAGCGGCAGCGGGGACTCCGAGGCCACGGCCAAGGTATGGGGCGGCTTCCTGGACAAGGTCTACGGCCGGGACTGAGCCGGCGCCCAGCGACGCGCGGGCCGCTGGGCTCTGCACGGATGCCCTTGCGATACCCGGATCCCGGCGTCGCCAGGGCATCTCGGCCAGGCGTCGTCGCGCTCAGGCGATGGCGACGGCGGGCGGGCTGGTCAGGTCCCGCCGCAGCCGGGGCGAGGCCTTCAGCCGGTCCTGGGCCGAGCGCAGCGCTTGTACCGCGGTCTCGAGCTGCGCGGGCGGCAGGGTGAACGGCACGCGGAGGTAGTGCTCGAAGGCTCCGCCAACGCCGAACCTGGGTCCGGCCGCGAGCCGGATGCCGAAGTCCGGGGCGATCACCGTCATTGCCGTACTCAGCGGAGCCGGCAGCCGGCACCAGACGGACAGCCCGCCGCCGGGCCGCTCCGTTTGCCATGTCGGCAGGTTCCCGGCGATCAGCGCCAGCAGGGTGTCCCGGTTGGTGCGGAGCGAGGCGAGCCGTTCGGGCAGCGGTTCAGTGAGGTCCTTGACCAGATGGGCTCCCGCGAGCTGCTCCACGATGGGGCCGCCCAGGTCCATGGTGGTTCGGGCGGCGGCGAAGCGCTGGATGAGGGGCTCGCCGGCCCGGATCCACCCGGTCCGCAGTCCGGCCCAGTGCGACTTGCTGAGCGAACCGATGGAGACCACGGCCGGGCTGAACGCGGCCAGCGGCGTGGAGGGTGCGCAGTCGAGGTTGAGCTCCCGCATGGTCTCGTCCACCACCAGCACGGTGCCCGAGGCGGCAGCCGCCCGGACCAGTTGCCGGCGTTGGGCGTCCGGCATCAGCCGGCCGGTGGGGTTGTGGAAGTCGGGGACCACGTAGGCCATCGCGGGCCGCTGCTGCCTCAGGGCGGTCTCCATGGCCTCGATGTCCCAGCCGGCCCCGCCAGCCTGGCGTGCCGGGGGCATGGCCACCGGAACCGGGCGGCAGCCGGCCGAGCGGATGGCGTCGAGGGCGTTCGGGTAGCTGGGATGTTCCACGAGCACCTTGGCGGAACGGCCGGCGAGGGTTCGCAGGATGATGTTCAGCGCGTGCTGGGCGCCCGAGGTCACGAGGATCTGGTGCGCGGTGGTGGGCACGCCGGCGGCGGTGTACCGGGCGGCGATGGCTTCGCGGAGCGGGCCGATCCCGAGTGCGTCGTAACCGAACCCCGGCAACAACGCCGGCAATTCCGTCAGGGCGGCCGCGAAGGCTCGGTGCACCACCTCGCCGCTGGCCGGCAGGGAGGCGTAGGCAAGGTCCAGCAGTCCGTCCGGAATGGCCAGTCCGGGCGCCCCGCTGAGTTCGGATCGGCCATCCGGCGCGGTTCCGCGCGGGCCGCGGTGCGGGATGCAGGTCCGGCCCCGGCTGCCCTGGCCGCTGCTCAGGAAGCCCTGGTCGCGCAGCAGGGCGTACGAGGCGGTCACCGTGGTGCGGCTGATGCCGAGCGTGGCGGCAAGTGACCGCTCGCTGGGCAGGGCGACGTCGAGCGGGACGCGGCCGTCCAGCACCAGCAGACGGACGACGTCGGCCAGTTCGCGGTAGGCGGGGGACGCCCCAGGGTTCCACTCGCCCAGGAGGCGGGCCAGCGTGGTGGGATTCAGGGCGCCGGACATAGAGCCAGTATTTCAAACTGGCTATGGAATGCAAGGCCAGTTCTCGGGGAGGATGAATGACATGATGACCCGAAGGCTCCTCCAGCTCCTTATTGGCCTCGCCATGTATGGCGTATCGCTCGCAATGTTCATCCGGGCCGGACTTGGACTGGACCCCTGGGACGTCTTCCACCAGGGCATCGCGCTCAAGACCGGGCTGAGCATCGGCACCGTGGTGGTGATCGTCAGCTTCCTCGTGTTGCTCCTCTGGATTCCGCTCCGGCAGTGGCCGGGCGTGGGCACGCTGTGCAACGCCGTGCTGGTGGGGGTGTTCGCCGACATCGGCCTTGCGCTGATTCCCGCGTTCTCGCACCTCGGCGGGCAGATCGGGATGCTCGCGGGCGCCGTCCTGCTCAACGGCATCGCCTCGGCCTGCTACATCGGCGCCCGCCTCGGACCCGGTGCCCGTGATGGTCTCATGACGGGACTCGCCCGGCGGACCGGCTGGTCGGTGCGGGCCTCGCGGACCGGCATCGAGGTCGTGGTGCTGGGCGCAGGGTGGCTGCTGGGCGGCTCCGTCGGCGTCGGGACCGTGCTCTATGCCCTGGCGATCGGACCGCTCGTGCAGCTCCTGCTGCCGCGGTTCACGGTGCCCGAACGGGAAGTACCCGAGGTCCCGGTTGCGGCCGGCACGGCAGTCACCGCACCCTGAGGCCGCGGCGAGGGCAGGCGGCGTGCATTTTCCCTGCCGACGCTCGAGGGAATTTGAGTGTCGTCAGGAATTTTGAGGGTCAGCGGGACGATTACGCGTCATGACCTTCGGCCCTCTTCCGGCACCGGCTGGCAATTCGGGCAGTAGTAGATGTCCCGCTCTTCGGTGCCCGCCGCTTTGCCAAGCACCCCGCGGCGCACCGACGTCCCGCATTTCAGGCACGGCTGGTGCTCGCGACGGTAGACCCAATGGCCAGGCAACCCCGAAGACCGGCCCACGGCAACACCGCGGGGGTTCAGCACGGTGGTCCGGCGGCCGGGGCCCAGATTCGCCTCCAGGAGGACCTTGGCACCGGTCATCAGGGCAGGCAGATCAGCTACCGCGGAGACGGGCGACGCGGGATTGATGCCGGCGAGGAAGCAGGTCTCGCAACGGTAGATGTTCCCGATCCCGGCGAGGTTCCGCTGGTCCAGCACGGCGACGCCGATCGGGACGTCGGGGGCGGCGCGGATCCGCCGTTCGGCCTCGGCCAGGTCCCAGTCGGGGCCCAGAAGGTCCGGGCCCAGGTGCCCGACGATCGACTCCTCCTCGGACGTGCGGATCACTTCGAGGATGCCGAGGGAGAAGCCGACGGCGTCTGCCGCGGCGGTGCGCAGCACGCAGCGGGCGGTGAATCCCGGTTTCTTCCAGCGTCCTCCCGGCGGGTAGACCTGCCAGTTCCCCTCCATTTTGAGGTGGGAGTGGATGGTCAGCCGGTCCGGTTCCGCCCGGCTGGCTAGTCCCGCCCGGCTGCCGTGTTTCGGCCCGGATTCTTCCGACTGATCCGCCGGACCCGGACCCGGATCCGCCGGACGCTGCAGCCGCATCAGCAGGTGCTTGCCGCGGGGCACCACCTCGGTCACGGTCCAGCCGCCAAGCCTGAGCGTGGCGAAGCGGGGCACCCTGAAGTCGGAGGAGATCAGCTGCTGACCTGCCAGGGCGGCGTGGAGCTGCGCGGCAGTGCGGAAGACCGAGTCGCCTTCAGGCACGGATTCTCAGTCCCTTCGGGGTGGAATAGGCGCCGGCCTGGGCGAGGGCGGCGGCCACGGGGGTGTCGAGGATGCCGTGGCCGTTCACTTTTTCCATGATGAGCTTGTCGACCGCGCCGCGGGTCACCAAGCGCACGAGGGCGGCGCCTGCCGCGGCCAGGATCTCGGTGTCGTCGCTGAATACCAGCAGGGTCTTGCCCCCGCGTTCCACGTAGAGCACCAGGTCGCCGTCGACCAGCACCACGAGGGCTCCCGCCTTCCGCCCCGGCCGGTGGCCCGTGCCTGCCTCGACATTGAGGGCGGGCCAGGGCAGGGCTGCGCCGTAGGGATTGGCCGGGTCCGTTGCCGCGAGGGCCAGGGCACTGGGTTCGGGTTTTTGCAGCTGGGTGTCCTCGGCGTAGGAACGCAGCCGGTCCACAGTGGCCGGTACGGCGAACTGCGCCGCGCCAAGATGCTCGATGAAGTAGCCCCGACGGCACCGGCCGGCTTCCTCCAACCTGGCGAGCACCTTGTACATCAGTCCGAAGCCGCCCAGGATGTTCTCCGCCATGACCGAGCCGCGGGTGACCACCCCGTACCGGTCCAGCAGCAGTTCCGCGGTGGCCCGGGCATGGATGGTGGGATCCAGTTCGGGGGCCGGCAGGGCGGACCAGCGGCCCGCGGCCAGCGGGGGAGTGGGTGCGGAGCCGGTGACGGAACCATAGCGGCCGCCGGTCAGCCCGGGTGACCCCAGCAGCCCGGTGCCGTGGGAACGTCCCAGCCGGCTCAGCCGGGGTGCGCGGGCCCGCGGCGCCCGGGACACCTGCCGATGGGCGGTGTGACCGCCGGCGATCAGGGCGCGGACGGGGGCAAAGGTGTCGCCGGTGATCCGGCCTGCCCAGGCAAGGTCCCAGAGGGCGGAGACCACGTCCTGGTCGCTCAGCACCGAGTCCATGCCGCCGGCTATCTCGGCCAGTTGCCGGAAGAAATACCCGCCGCCGTTGTTCCGTAGATGGTCGAGCAACCGCAGCTGCGCGTCGCCCGGCTCGAACTCCACGGCCGGATTCAGGGTCAGTTCGGCTGAATCGGCAAGGTGCAGGCTCACCCAGCCGTCATTGCCCGGGAGCGAGCCCGCACCGGACCAGAGGACTTCCCCGGCGGCCATGAGCTCGTCCAGCATGGCCGGCTGGTAGTCGGCCACCCTGCTCGCCAGAACCAGCGGTTCCCAGGCCGAGGCCGGAACGGGCACGCCGGAAAGCTGGTCGACCGCAGTGACGATGCCGTCCAGCCCGCGCAGTGCAGACTGGCCGCGCCGGCCGGGCGCGCGGACGTTCTGCCAGGCGGGCAGGAACCGCCCATAGGCGGCGGCGTCCACCGGCTCGACCTCGGCCCGGAGCGCGGCGAGGGACCGGCGGCGGAGCTTGCGCAGGACCTCGGCGTCGCACCACTCGCTGACGCCGGCCAACGAGGAGGCGATGGGGGGAATGGTTTGTTGGGCCTCGGCAGCACCGCCGCCGCGGGCCGACTCCACGCCATCCGTTTCCGTCGCTGTGGGCGGTTCCGGCGCTGTGGCGTGGGGGCGGAACTCGCCCTCCACCACGCGGCCGTCTGCGGCGAGCCGTTTCAGCGCGGTGCCGACGACGGCGACGCCGAGTCCCAGCCGGGCGGCCGCCTCGGCGGATGTGAACGGCCCGTGGGTGCGGGCGTAGCGGGAGACGAGGTCGCCCAGCGGATCCGCGACGGGTTCGATGAAGGCCAACGGGACGCCCATCGGCAGGGGGACGCCGAGGGCATCGCGCAGCCGGGCGGCGTCCTCCACCGCGGCGAAGCGTTCGCCGCCGCCAATGTTGACCTTGATGGCGCGGTTGGCGCGCTGGAGCGCGGTCAAGTGCGCGGCGGCGTCGGCGACCGGCAGTTCCGGGGCATCCTCCCTGGTCCCGGCAGGCTCAACCACCTCGGCAGGCTCAACCACCCCGGCAGGCTCAACCACCGGGAAAGTTTCAGCCGCATCCGCAGGCCGGGCGACGGGCGCAGGTTCGACGGACTCCGCCGGCGGTTCCAGCCGCGCTGCGACTTCCTCCGGGGTGAGCGGGCCCAGCAGGCGGAGCAGGTCCGCGACCCCTTCCACGCCGCGCACCTTCCGGTCCGGTGCGAGGCGCTGCAGCTCGCGTTCGGTGGCGTCGATGACCTTGGCGTCTAGCAGTTCGCGCAGCTCCACCCGGCCCAGGAGCTCGTTGAGCAAGGTGGAATCGAGCGCAAGCGCGGCGGCCCGGCGCTCGGCGAGCGGAGAATCCCCCTCGTAGAGGAACTGTGCCACGTAGCCGAACAGCAGGGACTTGGCGAACGGCGAAGGCTGCTGGGTGGTGGTCTGCACGATCCGCAGTTCCCGGCGCTCAACCGAGGCCGCGATGTCCTTCAGTGCGGGGAGATCGTAGACGTCCTGCAGGCACTCGCGGACCGTTTCGAGCACGATCGGGAAGGTGGGGTACTTCCGGGCGACATCCAGGAGCTGGGCCGAGCGCTGCCGCTGCTGCCACAGCGGCTGCCGTTTGCCCGGTGTCTGCCGGGGCAGCAGCAGCGCGCGGGCGGCGCACTCGCGGAATCGGGAGGCAAAGAGGGCGCTGCCGCCAACTTCCGCCGTCACAATCTGCTCGAGTTCCTCGGAGTCGAAGAGAAACAGTTCAGCTCCGGGCGGCTCGTCTTCCATCATCGGCACGCGCAGCACGATGCCGTCGTCGGCGGCCATGGCGGAGCCGTCCACCCCGTAGCGCTGGTGCAGGCGCTGCCCGACGGCCAGCGCCCACGGGGCGTGGACCGGCATGCCGAAGGGACTGTGCAGCACCACGCGCCAGTCGCCGAGCTCGTCAAGGAAACGCTCCACCACGAGGGTCGTGTCGCTGGGCACCACTTCGGTGGCCAGTTTCTGTTCGGCAAGGTACTGGATCAGGTTGTTCGCCGCGAAGTCGTCCAGACCGCTGGCCTTGCAGCGTTCCATGGCCGGTCCGACGTCGGACGCGGACAGTTCGCGCACGAACGCGCCGAGCGCGCGGCCCAGGTCCACCGGCCGGCCGAGGGAGTCGCCCTTCCAGAACGGGAGTTTTCCGGGCTGGCCGAACGCGGGGGACACCAGGACCCGGTCGTGGGTGATGTCCTCGATCTTCCAGCTGGTGGCGCCCAGGGCGAAGACGTCGCCGACCCGGGACTCGTAGACCATCTCCTCGTCGAGTTCACCGACCCGGCGCCCGCCCTTGGCAGCGGCCGCGGCCGGGCTCGCGGCCCTGCCGTCCGCGCTGGCACCGCCGGAGGAACCCGAACCTTCCACTTCGGTGCCGATGATGTAGACCCCGAACAGCCCACGGTCCGGGATGGTGCCGCCGGAGGTGACGGCCAGCCGCTGGGCGCCGGGCCGGCCCTCGATGGTGCCGGCGTTGCGGTCCCAGATGATCCGGGGCCGCAGCTCCGCGAATTCGTCGGAGGGATAGCGTCCGGCCAGGAGGTCCAGGGTGGCCTCGAAGGCGGAGCGGGGGAGCGAGGCGAAGGGTGCGGAGCGCCGGACCGCGGAGAACCATTCCTCCACGTCAATGGCGCCCAGTGCTGTCGCGGCGACGGTCTGCTGGGCCAGGATGTCCAGCGGGTTGGCCGGGACACTGAGCCGTTCGATCTTGCCGCCGAGCATCCGCTCCACCGTGATGGCGGTGTGGACGAGGTCCGCACGGTGCTTCGGGAACAGCACGCCCTGGGAGATTTCGCCGACCTGGTGGCCGGCCCGGCCCACCCGCTGCAGCCCGCTGGCCACCGAGGGCGGGGACTCCACCTGGACCACGAGGTCCACTGCGCCCATGTCGATGCCGAGTTCCAGAGAGGACGTGGCCACGACGCAGCGCAGCCGCCCGGACTTCAAATCATCCTCGATCAGGGCGCGCTGGTCCTTGGAAACGGAGCCGTGGTGGGCGCGGGCCAGCACCGGATCGGCGCCGGCGGTGCTGCCGGCCTGGGCCATCATGTGCGCCGGCGTCGCAGTCGAAGTGGGCGCTGGCGTCGCAGTGGAAGTTGGCGGCGCAGCAGCGCTACCGGACGGTCCGCCGGACCGAACCCCGGCGTCCGCCGCCTCCACGTCCGGCGCCCCCGCGCCAATCCCGGCCCAGCCGCCGGCGGTCATCAGCTGCCGTTCGGCGTAGATCTCGTTGAGCCGGGCGGTGAGCCGTTCGGCGAGCCGGCGGGAGTTGGCGAACACGATGGTGGACTGGTTGGCCAGCACCAGGTCCACGATCTTCTCCTCCACATGCGGCCAGATCGACGCCTGCGGCTGGAGCCCGGATGCCGGACCGGAGTCGAATGCCCCCGCCGCCCCCTGCAGATCGGACATGTCCTCCACCGGGACGGAGACGGTCAGGTCCCAGTTCTTCTTCGACGGCGGGGCCACGATTTGCACCGGCGCAGCGCCGGCCAGGAACTGTGCGACGAGCTCCTTGGGCTCCACGGTGGCCGAGAGCCCGATCCGCTGGGCGGGTTTGGACAACAAGGCGTCGAGGCGTTCCAGTGATACCGCCAGATGCGCCCCGCGTTTGGTGCCCGCGACGGCGTGGACCTCGTCCACGATGATGGTGTCCACCTCGCTGAGCGTCTCCCGCGCCTTGGAGGTGAGCATGAGGAACAGCGATTCGGGCGTGGTGATGAGGATGTCCGGCGGGTGGCTGAGCAGCGTGCGGCGCTCCGACGCCGGTGTGTCCCCGGAACGGACTCCCACGCTGATCAGCGGTGCAGGGAGTCCCAGCCGTTTCGCGGTCTGGGTGATGCCGATCAGCGGGGCGCGCAGGTTCCGTTCGACGTCGACGCCCAGCGCCTTGAGCGGCGAAATGTACAGCACACGGGTAGTCGGCTTCGGTGCCTTCGCCCGGGTGCCCTTCACGGCGCCAAGACCGGGCAACAGTTGGGGCTCGGCGGGGGCGGAGACGAGCAGCCGGTCCAGTGCCCAGAGGAAGGCCGCAAGCGTCTTGCCGGAGCCCGTGGGTGCCACCACGAGGGCGTGCGAGCCGGAGGAGATGGCGCCCCAGGCACCGTTCTGGGCCGGTGTGGGCGCGGAAAAAGCGCCCAGGAACCAGTCCCGGGTCGGCCGGCTGAACTGGTCCATGGCGTCGGCCGCGAGTGTGCCGCCGGCGAGCTCCTGCCCCTTCATTCCTCCATCATGCCCTACGGCACCGACAGTATTTGGCGGTAACGTTCCGGGCTGGATTCCGGGCACCGCGGCGGGACGGCCGCCGGGTTGCCCGGATACTACTTTGCCTGGAAAGCCCCAATAGTCAGCAGATTGATGCCTGGGTTGCTGCAGGCGTCCATGGGCTGGGCGAGGAACAGGGACGCCGTGTCCTCCGGCGGGTAGATCCGGAAGCCGGCCGCCGGGGTGCGGGTGCAGTCCGGGTAGTTGCCGGCCTGGGTATAGCGCAGCGTCGCGGTTCCCGCCTGGCCCGGCGCGAGCAGTACTTCGATGACGGTGGTGGAATCGTCACGGGTCGCGGCAGCACCAATGGGCTCGCCGTTGGCGTCAGCGGCCAGGGAGACACCGGCGAAGCCCGTCAGCAGGCAGGGTTCGGCTCCGGAGTTCGTCAGGATCAGCTGCATGTAGACGCTGCCGGCCGCGCCGCCGCCGGTGGAATCGGTGGTGGCCGTCAGGCTGGCGGCCTTGCACAGTGCGGCGCCGGACCGAGTGGGCGCGGGGGATGCCGACGTCGGCTGGGCCGTGTCAGTGCCGGCAGCGGCGGCGCTGCCGGCCTTGTCCGACGAGCTGGCCGTGGGGGCCACTGTTTCGCTGGCAGCCTGCGCTGGCGGCTTGCTGGCCCCGCAGCCGCTGAGCAGGAGCGCTGCTGCGGCAACCGCCGTCGTGAGTGCCAGTCCGTTCTTGGTTCGCTGAGCCGTCATGGCACCACCTTTACGTTCCATGCTGGCTTAGTCAACGACGCCACGGCGGCGGAGCCGGATTGATGCCCCGATTGTGATTTCCGGGCATCAACCGAGGTCAAACCAGCCGTGCAGCTGCTGCTAGTCCGTCTCGGGTCCTGAGCAGTAGTGGCAATCCTCGGGGCACGAGTCGGTGACAGCGGGCCACGCCGCCGCACGGGCCGGCAGACCGCGGGCAATGTCCAGGGCCCCGGCGCCAGGCTGTCCGGTGGTGCTAGTTGTCCTCATGGTGCGTTCCCTCCGCAGCGACGGTCAACTGGTAACCATCGGCTGCGTGGAACAGCTGCCGGGTGCCACCATCCGGCATCACCCACACGACGGCGCCGTCGGCGGTCCGGTTGTCCACCCGGCCGATGAGCTCGAGGTGGCCTTCCCGCCGGAGCTGGACGCGGTCACCGATCTGGACGTCGTCCCAACGGTCTGGGCTGCGGGTGGCCCGGTTCTGCTGCAAAGTCACGATGCTTCCTGGAGGTCAGTGGTGGAGAACGCTGTTGTGACTTAGCTAACCCGGTGAGATGCCGGCGGTTCAATGGACCAACTCACGGCGGAGAGGGTCTGTTGTTGTGCAGGCGTCCAGCCGCTAAGGATCGCGGCGGGCCGCCCGCCGGAACGTGGGGGGCGGAGGCGGCGGGACGGCCCACGGCTGAGCGGCGTGCCGACGGCGCCGCAATTCCAGGGCGAGGCTCTCCTGTCCGCGGGCCATCGCCCAGCGGTGGTTGGCTGCGAACGCCGGTTTCAGCAGCCAGCTCAGGCGCCGCAGCAGGGGCTTGGCCGCGCTGACGCGCCAGTCGTAGGTGATGACGGTTTCGGGGCCGTCCTGCTCGAAGGTCCAGCGGCCTGTTCCGTTCAGGTCTCCGCGGGTGGTGAGTGCGAATCCGCGGGCGGTGACCGGTTCGGTGACGGTCAACGTCCAGCGAAGCGTGTACGGCAGCCACCCCTTGGTGTGGAGAGCCACGGGCCTCGGGATGCCCGGTGCGGTGCTGTTCCCCGCGCCGGGTGCAGCCTGGACGCCCAGATACACGGAAGGCCACCAGCGGGGAAGGGTGGTGGCATCGCCGAGGACGTCCGCGACCTCCTCCGCAGTGCCGGCCACCCGCCACACGGTCTGGAATTCGTAGTCGGCGCTGCCCATCGGGGACTCCTGCCTGTTCTTCCGTGCGGATTGACTGCGTCTGGATTGCCTGCCGCCTGGGTTGCCTGCGCCTGGATTGCCTCGGGTCCGGCGGCGATCTGGTCCGTAGTACTAGTTCAGGCTGACGTGGGTGGCTTTGGCGAGCCATGAATGTCACAGGGCTGCCAGGCAAAAGGAACACCCCGGTCCGAAGACCGGGGTGTTGCCGGGGCGCGGGACAGGCCTGCGCCTTGTTCCGCGGCCTTAGCGGCGTGCCGTCAGTCCGCTGCGCCGCCGGTTGCACCGCCGGCTGCCGCGCCGGCGAGCCGGAGCCAGGTGTCCACCACGGTGTCCGGGTTCAGGGAGACGGAATCGATGCCTTCCTCGACCAGCCACTGGGCGAAGTCCGCGTGGTCGCTGGGTCCCTGGCCGCAGATGCCCACATATTTGCCGCGCTCCTTGCAGGCCTTGATGGCCATGCTGAGGAGCTTCTTGACGGCCGGATCGCGCTCGTCGAAGCTGCCGGCGACGATCGCGGAATCCCGGTCCAGGCCCAGGGTCAGCTGGGTCATGTCGTTCGAGCCGATGGAGAACCCGTCGAAGTGGTCCAGGAACTCGCCGGCCAGCAGCGCGTTGGACGGCAGTTCGCACATCATGATGACCTCAAGGCCGTTTTCGCCGCGGCGCAGTCCGTTTTCCGCCAGCAGTTCAATGACGCCGCTGGCCTCGTCCAGGGTCCGCACGAAGGGGATCATCAGCTTGACGTTGGTCAGGCCCATCTCGTTGCGGACGAAGGACAGTGCCTCGCACTCGAGGTCGAAGCAGTCCCGGAACGACGGTTCCAGGTACCGTGAGGCGCCGCGGAAGCCGATCATCGGGTTCTCTTCATGCGGCTCGTAGGCGGGTCCACCAATCAAGTTGGCGTACTCGTTGGACTTGAAGTCGGACATGCGCACAATCACCGGCTCCGGGGCGAACGCCGCGGCGATGGTCGACACACCTTCGGCCAGGCGCTTGATGTAGTAATCACGCGGGCCGTCGTAGGCGGCAATCCGTTCCCGGATTTCCGCGGCCACCTCCGCCGGCTGATCGTCCAGGTTCAGCAGCGCCTTGGGGTGGATGCCGATCTGGCGGTTGATGATGAACTCGAGCCGGGCCAGGCCCACCCCGTGGTTGGGCAGCTGGGCGAAGGTGAACGCCTGCTCCGGGGTGCCGACGTTCATCATGACCTTGACCGGGGCCTCGGGCAGCTGGGTGATCTCGGTTTCCTCGACGCTGAAGTCCAGGAGTCCTTCGTAGATGACGCCGGTCTCACCGTCGGCGCAGGAGACGGTCACCTCGAGTCCGTCGGAGAGGGCATCTGTGGCGTCCCCAGTGCCGACGACGGCCGGAATCCCCAGTTCCCGGGCGATGATGGCCGCGTGGCAGGTGCGTCCGCCGCGGTTGGTCACGATGGCGGAGGCGCGCTTCATGATCGGTTCCCAGTCCGGGTCGGTCATGTCGGCGACGAGGACGTCGCCGGTCTTGAAAGCGGCCATCTGGTCGATCGCGGTGAGGATGCGGACGCTGCCGGCGCCGATGCGCTGGCCGATGGCGCGGCCCTCGACCAGCGCCCGGCCGGTCCCGTTGAGGCGGAAGCGGCTCAGGCTGCCGGTCGCCCGGCGGGACTGCACGGTTTCCGGTCGTGCCTGCAGGATGTACAGGCCGCCGTCGATCCCGTCCTTGCCCCATTCGATGTCCATGGGGCGGCCGTAGTGGTTCTCGATGGCGACGGCGTGGCGGGCCAGCTGCTCGACGTCGTCGTCCGTGAGGCTGAAGCGGTTCCGCAACGAAGCCTCGACCGGTACAAAGTCAATGGTGTGGCCGACCTCGCGGTTGCTTGTGTAGGTCATCTGGAGCGCCTTCTCGCCCAGCCCGCGCTTGAGGATGGCCGGGCGGCCCGCCTGCAGCGCGGGCTTGTAGACGTAGAACTCATCCGGGTTGACGGCACCCTGGACGACGGCCTCGCCGAGGCCGTAGGAGGAGGTGACGAAGACGGCGTCGTTGAATCCGGATTCGGTGTCCATGGTGAACATCACGCCGGAAGCCCCGACATCGGAGCGCACCATGCGCTGGATGCCCGCTGAAAGTGCCACCTCGGCGTGTTCGAACTTGTGGTGCACGCGGTAGGCGATGGCCCGGTCGTTGTAGAGCGACGCGAACACATCCTTGATGGCCAGCAGGATGTTCTCGATGCCGCGGACGTTCAGGAAGGTTTCCTGCTGCCCGGCGAAGGAGGCATCGGGGAGATCTTCCGCCGTCGCGCTGGAGCGGACGGCCCAGGAGAGGTCCTCGGAGCCGCCGTGCTTGTCCACCAGCGTCCGGTAGGAGTTCCGGATCTGATCTTCGAAGTCCGGCAGAAAGGGCGTCTGACGCATCAGGGACCGGATCTCCTGGCCCGCCGAGGCCAGTGCCGTCACGTCATCGGTATCCAGGCCCACCAGCCGGTCGGCGATCTTCTGGTCCAGGCCGGAGTCGGCCAGGAAGCTGCGGTAGGCGTCCGCTGTCGTGGCGAAGCCGTCAGGCACCTGGACACCGGCAGAGGTCAGATTCTGCACCATCTCGCCGAGCGAGGAGTTCTTACCGCCTACTCGATCCAGATCCTTGAGTCCGAGTTCTGAGAACCACAGGATGTCTGTCGTCATGGTTGCTGCTCCTTTGCAGATGGTGGCATGCATGTGCGCCGCCCCTCGTGCGGGTTTACCGGTTGATGGGCGCAATTTCCTCTCCACAGTGACAGGTCTGGAGCCGTCTTTCCACATGAGCTCCGACACACAATGATTGTGAAAATTTTCCCTAATGCTTTAGCTTCATGCGCTGCAGGATGGTGGCTGCCATTTCCTCCACCGACACAGTGGCTGAATTCAGGTATGGAATCCCGTGGGAGACGTACAACTGCTCGGCGCTGCGCAGCTCAAAGCCGCACTGGCGCAGCGACGCATACGGTGAGCCGCGGCGGCGCTCCGTGCGGATCTGGCTCAGCCGCAGGGGGTTGGAAGAGAGGCCGAAACACTTCTCAACGAAAGGCCGCAGCGGTCTGGGGAGCCCCTCCCGCTCAAAATCCTCATCCACCAGCGGGAAGTTCGCGGCGAAGATCCCGTGCTGCAGCGCCAGGTACATGGTGGTGGGTGTCTTGCCACAGCGGGACGGGGCCACCAGGATGACCTGTGCCTTTTCCAGCGCGCGCAGGCTCTGGCCGTCGTCGTGTTCCATGGCGTATTCGACGGCGGCCATCCGGGATTGGTAGCGCTCTGCATTGCCCAAGCCATGGGCCCGGCCAGGTTCCCCGCTGGCCGCGGTGCCGACGGCACGCTCCAGTTGACCGACATGCGTCCCGATCAGGTCCACGATGATGCCCTTGCACGCCGCCAGGGTCTGGCGGATGTCGCTGCCGACAGCGGTGGAAAAGACGATCGGCTGCAGGCCGCTTGCGGCCAGTTCGTCGATGGTGCGGACGACGGACTTCGCCTGCTCAACAGTGGTGATGAAGGGGATCGTAATGCGGTCAAAATTGTTCGCGGGGAACTGCGTCAGCAAGGTGTTGCCGAGGGTCTCCGCGGTGATGCCGGTACTGTCCGAAAGGAAGTAGACAGGCCGAAGATCGTCATTGGTCATGAACGCATTCTCCACCAGGGCGCACCGGGTGGGGGAATCCCGGGGACTACATGGCGTAGGCTCGGGCGCCGTCGACCCAGGTCTCCAGGACGGCGATCCTGGAGATGTCCCCCGCCGCCACGGCCAGTGGGTCGGCGCTGAGCACTACAAAGTCCGCGCGCTTGCCGGGGGAGATGCTGCCCAGCTCGTCCTCGCGGCCCAGGGCCCGGGCGCCGTTGATCGTGTGGGCGGCCAAGGCCTGTTCCGCCGTGATCCGCAGATCGTCCGCTCCCAGCCGGTGACCCTGCCGGGTCACCCGGGTCACCGCCGCCTGGATGGCCTCGAGGGGTTTGGGCTCGGCCACGGGCGCGTCGGAGCTGAGCGTGACCGGCACGCCGGCCGCCATAAACTCGCCAAGCGGGTTGAACCTTTCGCCGGGGGTGCCGATCGCCTCGGTTACGCCTTCGCCCCAGTTGAAGTAGTGCTGCGGCTGGTTGACGGGGTAGACACCCAGCTCCTTCATCCGCACAATCTGCTCCGGGCTGGGCAGGCCGCAGTGCTCGATCCGGTGCCGGGCGTCCGACGCGGGGAAGGCCGCCTGCGCGGCTTCGATCGCATCCAGAACCATGCCGATCGCGGTGGGGGACTGCGCGTGCGTGGCGGTCTGGAGGCCCACGGAATGCGCCCGGGTGATGAGTTCGGTGTACTCGCCCGGCTCATGGTAGAGCTGGCCCGTGCGGCACGGGTCGCCCACATAGCCGTCGGGGAAGTACGCCGTCCAGCCGCCGAGCGTTCCGTCGGCGTAGAATTTGATGCCGCCCACGGCCAGGTGGGAGTTGCCGAAGGCGCCGTGGATGCCGATCTCGATGGCCTGCTCGAGCAGGTGGGACAGCAGGTACATGCTGACCCGGGTCTTGAGCTCGTTCCGGGCGGACAGGCGAAGGTACATGTCCAGCTCGCGCCGGCTCACTTGGCAGTCGCCGATGCTCGTGACGCCGCCCCGCAGGAACTTCTCCTGGGCCGCGCGCAGCTGGCGCAGGTGCTCCTCGGGCTCGTCCTCGAGGTGGAAGTTCGGGCCGTGGTGGCCCACCTTGACGCCGTCGACGCCCGTCAAAATGTTGCATGCCGCGTCCGAGAGCTCACCCGTGAGCTCGCCGTCGGCGTCCCGGAAGAACTCGCCGCCTTCGGGGTTGGGGGTGTCCCGGTCCACGCCATGCAGGGCGAGCGTGTAGTTGTTCACGACGCCGCCGTGCCCGCTGGCGTTCATGAGATAGACTTCGCGGTCCGTGGCGACCTGGTCCAGTTCCTCCTTGCGCGGATGCCGGCCCTCCGCCAGGTTCCTGTGCTCGTAGCCGTAGCCGCGCACGGGGGTGGTGCCGGGACGCTCAGCGGCCTCGCGAAGCAGAGCCACGATCTCGGGGATGCTGGCCGCCTTCGCGGGGCCGCAGTCCACCCAGCTCATCATCTGCCCGTACATGAGCGGGTGGGCGTGCGGGTCGATGAAGCCCGGAACCACCACCTTGTCCGCCAGGCCCACTACTGCGGGTTCGGTCGGGCACCGTCGGCGGGCCTCTGCGCGGCACTCGGCCTCGGTGCCGACCGCGGCCACATGCGAGCCGTGGACCAGGAACGCCTCGGCGCGGCCCAGTTGCGGGTCCAGCGTGTGGACCGTGGCGCCCGTGAAAATGGTGCTGACGGCATCCAGCGGGGATGCTTCCAGGTGGTGAAGCTTGCGCATGTTGTTGACCTCGCTTTGCAGGGGTGGCTGAGGCTAGCGGCGGATGCCGGCCGGCATGTCGGGGGCGGTTGCGACGATGACGCTGACGCCGTCGTGCCCGTAACTTTCCTTCAGGGCCCGGCCGAAGGCCTCGGGGTCCTCGACCCGCGAGGAGCGGGCGCCGAAACCCTCGGCGATCTTGACGTGGTCGACGGCGGTGACCTCCGTGTCGATCCGGGTCACGTTGGCGCGGTCGAAGGAGTCCCGGATTTCGCCGTAGCCGGCGTTGTCCCACAGGACCACGGTGAGCTGGGACCCGCGGTCCACGGCGCTGGCCAGTTCGGTCAGCGTGAAGAGGGAGCCGCCGTCGCCGGCGATGGCGAGCACGTGCTTGTCAGGTGCCGCGATCCGGGCGCCGACGGCCATCGGGATGGCCGCACCCAGGGTGCCCAGCCCGTAGCTGGCGATCCAGGTGCCGGGGGTGGAATGCGGAAGGTACTGCTGGGCCGTGTAGGCCAGCTGGGTCGAGTCCAGCACGGTGATGGTGTCCGGCGGCGTCGCCTCGGCCAGGGCGTCCAGCCAGGGCATGTGCACCCGGGAGGCGTCGACCCATTCGATCGCCGAGCGCATGGCGGCGGCCCGCGCGGCGCCGTCGTGGGCGGCGGGCGGCAGTTCCGCCGTCGCGTCGAGCAGCGCGGCCAGCACGGTCTCGGCGCGGCCGGCCAGTCCCACCGCGGCGGCGAAGGGGACGTTGAGCTGGGCGGGGTCCACGTCGATGCGGATGATGCGGCCCCCGATGCGGACGGGGCTGCCCGTGTAGATGGTCTCGGTCTCGGAGAATTCGGTGCCGATGGCGACGACGACGTCGGCCGCGTGCAGTTCAGCCTGCGTCCCGGAGAAGGGCAGCTGGTTGGAAGCGGAGAGCGGGTGGTCCGCGGGGATGATGCCTTTGGCGTTGGTGGTGGCGATGACAGGGGCGTCGAAGCGTTCGGCCAGCCGGATCAGTTGCTTCGAGGCGAGCAGGGCGCCACCGCCGGCGAGGATGACGGGCCGCGAGGCCGTGCGCAGCAGCTCGGCGGCCTCGCGAAGCTGCGCCGTGGTCCAGACCTGCGCCGGAGCGGGCGGGGACACCGGCTCGATCGTCCCCACCTCCTTGGCCAGGATGTCGATGGGGATCGCGATGTGCGCCGGGCGCGGCCGCCCGGTCCGGAAGCCATGCCAGATTTCGGCCAGTACCTGGGCGTACTGCTCCGGATCCGTCACGGTCACGGAGGGGGACGTCAGCTTGCCCACGAGCCCGGCCTGGTCCGGGATGTCATGCAGCGGGCCGCGGTTCCGGCCCAGCAGCGCCGTCTCGGTCGTGGAGGCGAGGACCAGCATGGGCACGGAATCGTGCCAGGCCTGGGCCATGGGGGTCAGCGCGTTAAGCACGCCGGGGCCGGAGATGAGCAGGCAGACGCCGGGCTTGCCGCTGACGCGGGCGTAGCCGTCCGCCATGAAACCGGATCCCTGCTCGTGCCGGGCCGGGATGGAGCGGATTCCGGTCTCGCCCAGTCCGCGGTACAGCTCGATCGTATGGACCCCGGGGATCCCGAAGACGGTGTCGACGTCGTAGTGCTCGAGGAGTTTGACTGCTGCCTGGCCGAATTTCATGTCGCTTTCTCCGCGTTCAGTTCAGTGGTGGTTCCGGGGCGTGTTTGGGTGCGCTGAAGCTGCCTGGGAGCCCTGTGGGGCATGGCGGCGTGAACCGTTCGCACCTCTGGGTGCCGGCGGGACGCGGTCCGGGAGGGCTAGTGGACGTGGCTGAGGAACTTTTTGGTCCGCTCGTGTTGCGGGTTGCCGAAGAACTGTTCCGGGGCGGACTGCTCGATGATGTAGCCGCCGTCGAACATGACCACCTCGGAGGCCACGCGCTGGGCGAACTTGACCTCGTGCGTCACCACGACCATCGTCATGCCCTCGCGGGCTAGGGTCTCCATGACCTCCAGGACCTCGCCCACGAGTTCGGGGTCCAGGGCCGAGGTCGGCTCGTCGAAGAGCAGGACCTTCGGGTTCATGACCAGGGCCCGGGCGATCGCCACGCGCTGCTGCTGTCCGCCGGAGAGCTCCGAGGGGAAGGCGTGCGCCCGATCGGCCAGGCCCACTCGGGCCAGCATCTCGTGCGCGACCGTTTCGGCTTCCTTCTTGTGCGTCTTGCGGACGGTGGTCATGCCGACCATGACATTGTGCAGCGCGTTCAGGTGCGGGAACAGGTTGAACTTCTGGAACACCATGCCGATGTCGACGCGTTGGTGCGCCATGGCGCGTTCGGAGAGCGGCACGAAATGTCCCCTGCGTTCCACCACCCCGATGCGCTGGGACTCCAGGTAGATCTCGCCGTCGTCTGCGGTCTCGAGCAGTGCCATCAGGCGGAGCATGGTGGACTTGCCGGAACCGGAGGGGCCGAGGACCGCCTTGACCTGGCCGCGCTGGATCTCGAAATCGACACCCCTGAGGACGGGATTGTGGCCGTAGCTTTTCTGCAGGTTCTTGACCCGCAGGATCGGCTGACCTGAGGCTTCACTCACAGTATGACTTCTTCCTTCTCCGGGCGAGTCCGGATAACCTTGGCCGCCTTGGTGGTCCAGCGGAATTTCCGCTCGAAGTAGCTCTGCAGGATCATCAGGATCGACACGATGACGAGGTAGTAGATGATGGCGGCCGCGTAGTACTCGGCGTAGCGGAACGTCACCGAGACGCCCACTTGCGCAGTAGTGAGCAGTTCCCGCAGCGAGATGACACTGGCCAGGGAGGTGTACTTGACCAGACCGATGAACTCGTTGCCCGTCGGCGGGATCGCGATGCGGGTGGCCTGGGGAATGATGACCTTGAGCATGACCTGGGCCGGCGTCATGCCCAGTGCCCGGGCGGCCAGGGGCTGTCCCTCATCGACGCTCAGCAGCGCCGAGCGCAGGATTTCAGCCATGTAGGCGCCCTCCACAACGGACAGTGCGATGAGGGCCGCCAGGAAGGGTGTGTACCAGCTTTCCGTCAGGGCCGGAATGAGCTGCGGGCCAGCATTCCAGACGATCAGCAGCACCAGCAGGGTGGGAATTGCCCGGAAGAACCAGACATAGGAGCCGGAGATGCCCCGGGCCGTCTTGTTCCTGCTGATGCGGCCCACCGCGAGGGCGAAGCCGATCAGGATGGCCAGGATCTGGGAGAGCGCGGCCAGGCCCAGGGCGATGCCGGCGCCCTGCACGTACTCCAGGGAGAAGAGTTGCTCCCAGAAGATGGCCGGATCAAATTGCATGGCGTCCCACCTTCAACGTTGGCATTCGGCCTATCCCTTGACCAGTTTGTCGGGGTTGAGGCCGTACTTCTTGGCGAGCTCGGCAAGCGTCCCCTTGCTGATGAGCGCCTTGACGGCCTTGGCCACCGGCTCGCTGAGCGGGCCGCCCTTGATCGTGAATACACCGAACGTCGTGTCGGTCGGGAAGATCCCCTCCACGGGGACCAGCGCGCCATTGCTCTTGGCCACGATGTCCGCAATCGCGACGTCGGTTTCCACCAAGGCGTCGGCCTTGCCATTGGTGACGGCCAGGACCGTCTCGGTGACCTTGGGGTATTCGGCGACGTTGATGTTGCCCTTGCCGCCCTGCACGCACTTCTCGCCCAGCGCCCGGACGGTTGCGGCGTTGGCCCCGCCGTTCTGGGCCGCGACGGTCTTGCCGCAGAGGTCGTCTGCAACCTTGACGCTGTCCTTGTTCTTGGCGGCGACGATGATGCCCGGGCCCGTGTTGAGGTACTTGGCGCCGTCGGCAACCTGCAGGCGGGGCTCGCTCGTGTAGAGGCCGGACCACATGACGTCGCAGCGTTTGGCCTGCAGCGCAGGCATCAGACCGTCGAAGGCGGCCTGCTGGAACGTCGGGGTGAGGCCCCAGTAGGACGCGAGGGCGCGGGCGCCGTCGGCGTCGAAGCCGATGATGTCTCCGCTGGTTCCGTTGCTGAAGTACTCTAGCGGGGCGTATTCGGGGTCGATGCAGATCTTCAGCTGGCCGGCGGTGATGAGCCCGCTCGGCGCGGCTTCTACCGCGGCCGCCGTGGAGGCGGTGCTGGCGGGACTGGATCCGCCTCCGCAGGCGGAGAGGGACAGCGCGAGGATCGCTGTGCCGAGGAGGCTGGCAGTTTTCTTCAAGGCCATCTCACTTTCGAGTTCGTGGTGCAGATCACACTGACTGGGGATGAGATGACCGTAGTCCCAAGCTCTAGCCGTGGCAAGCAATCGAATTGTTACATTGCTGATTTGGTGATTCTTTTGTTGGGACGCCCGACAATAACGTGACTCTTAAGCCTGAATCTATCGTTTGCTCCTCGTTTTTTGTCAGTTCGATCGAGATAAGATTCTTCAAGTTAGTTCCGCTCGCGGTTCCGAAGGGTACGCCATGGTCGACATCGACGAACAGATCTTCTCCCTGCTGCAGGACGACGGGCGTGCCAGTTACTCCGCCATGGCGCAAAAGATCGGAGTATCGCGGGCCGCGATCACGGCCCGGGTCGATGCGCTCATGGCGGATGGATCACTTCGCGTCGTCTCCGCAACCCACCCCGACTTCCTGGGCCTTCACTCCATCTCGCACGTGTCGATCCAGACAGACGGACCCTCGGACCCTGTCGTTGAGGCGCTTTCCTCCTGGCCGGCCGTTGTGCTGGTGTTGGGGGTGGGCGGCATCCACAACCTCGTGGTCGAAATCCGGCTCCCCAACCAGGTGGACCTCTATGCCACGATCGGGCGGATCCGCTCCCTTCCGGGGGTCTTGACCGTGAACACCCTGGTCTATGTGGACGTGGTCAGGGGCATCTTCATGCCGCGGCATGCGCTGCCGGAGAACGTGAAGGTCGACGACGTCGATCTCCAACTGATGCGCCAGCTCGAGCAGGACGGCCGCATGAGCTACAAGGATCTGGCCCCACTCCTGGGGCTTTCTCCCAGTGCGGTGCGGAACCGCGTCAACTACCTGCTGGAGAACCACGTGATCCGTATTGGGGCCGCCCACAACCGGCGGGGCAGGACCCGCAACGTCGCGACGGGGCTCGGCGTGAACCTGCGGGGGGACGGGGCCTCCGTGCTTGATGTCATGGCCACGCTGCCGGGCATCGAGTTCCTGGCCCGCACAATAGGCCGCTTCGATCTGGTCGCCACACTGGCCGCTGACTCCGCGGCGACCCTCCGCCATCTCATCGACCGGCTCAGGCAGGTTGACGACGTGGTCAAGATCGAGTCCTGGATGCACCTTGAGGTCTTCAAGGAGAAGTACGAATGGCCCGTCCCGGACGCAACCAGGCCCTTCGCCTTCCCCTCCCCGTCGAACGGCGCCGGCCGGCGTTAGGAAGGCGTTAAGACTTCCCTGGAACCGCACAAGGCGGCTCTCTTGCCGTCTCCAGCCGACGCTGGCTCCCTTTTTTCGGCTTGATCTGGCCCTGTGCACCCCCACGCCACATCCGTAGGTTTGGGGCTACACCAGGAGGAGTGATCGGGATCACTCAAAGTTAGACTGTGCGGACCGATACCTCCGGTGGACCCTAGTCTCGCCTCTTGGCGCAGGCGCAAAAGTGCACTTCTACGGGTTCCGTCAGAAATTTTGGAGGAAACGTGAACATTGCCGAACCTCGGCAGGCCGAGAATGCAGGTCTTAGTAAGGGCCTCAAAAACCGACATATGAATCTGATCGCCATTGGGGGTGTCATCGGCGCCGGATTGTTCGTCGGCAGTGGCGTGGTGATCAGCAGCACCGGTCCGGCCGCGATTATTTCTTTCTCGATCGCGGGCCTCATCACCTTGCTCCTGATGCGGATGCTGGCCGAAATGGCCGTTGCGCGCCCCGTGTTGGGCGCCTTTTACGTCTATGCGCGGCAGGCGCTGGGCCAGCGGGCGGGCTTTACCACAGGCTGGATGTACTGGTACTTCTTCGTGATTGTGGTGGCCGTCGAGGCGATTGCGGGCGGGAAGATCATCCAACTGTGGTTCCCCATGGTCCCACTATGGATGCTCAGCCTGGGCCTCATGGTGGTGTTGAGTGCCACGAACATGGTTTCGGCCCGCTCCTTCGGCGAGTTCGAGTACTGGTTCTCCTCAATCAAGGTGGTGGCCATCGTAGTGTTCCTGGGATTGGGCATCCTGTGGATCACGGGGCTTTGGCCCGAATCCACCCCAGGTCTGGGGAACCTGTTCGACCATGGAGGGTTCACGCCACTGGGCTGGGGGGCGGTGCTGGCCGCCGTCGTACCGTGCGTGGCTTTCTATACCGGCGCGGAAATCATCACCATAGCGGCTGCTGAATCGGAGGATCCCGAGAGGGCCGTCAAGCGCGCCATGCGCTCGATTGTCGCCCGGGTGGTGACCTTCTACGTCGGTTCGATCTCCGTTGTGGTGTGCATTCAGAGGTGGGACGCCGAAAGCGTTGGTGTTAGCCCCTACGCGGCGGTGCTGGACGTGATGGGTATTCCGGCGGTGTCCACCATCATGAACTTCATCGTCCTGACAGCAGTGCTCTCCTGCCTGAACTCTGCGCTGTACACCACCTCGCGCATGCTCTTTGCCCTCACCCGCAATGGTGACGCACCCAAGTTTTTCACCAAGCTTTCCAAGGGTGGCGTTCCTCGCCGTGCCATCCTGCTGGGCACCACTGTGGGGTACATCTCCGTGGTTTGCGTCTACGTGTGGGGTGACGTGGTGTTCGCCTTCCTGGTGAACTCCTATGGAGCGGTGGCGCTCTTCGTCTACCTGGTGATCGCCATTTCACAGGTGGTCCTGCGCAAGAGGCTTGACCGCGAAGACCCCGGGGCATTGAAGCTCAAGATGTGGCTCTTCCCGTGGCTGAGCTACGCAACCATCGCGCTGATGCTGGCCGTGATCGCAGCCATGGCCATTCTTCCCAGCACCCAATCCCAGTTCCTGATGAGCGGCGTGACGCTCGTTGTCATCCTGCTCGGCTACGAGCTGCGCCGGCGGCACGGCAGGAAGCCGGGAGAAGAGGCAGGCAACGACGCCGCCGAACTGCCAGCAGAACTGCCGACAGACCTGGACAACGAGCCAGCAGCAGCCCGCACATGATCTTCAGGCCGGATCAACCATCCGGCCCACGGAGCCCGCTGCAGGAGAGTGCCAATGGCGGCACTGTCCTGCAGCGGGCTCTTGTGTTTAAGCGGGTGCAGGTTTGGGCGCAGGATCGGTGTTGTCAGCGGCGCCCGGCGCCCAAGGGCCCGGCTTCCCAAAGCATCGGTGTTGTCAGCGGCGTCCGGCCAGCATGGCCAGGACCTGCCCGACGACGGCGCTGGTGGTTCCGCGGGACAGGTCCAGTGAGATGTTCCGCCGGTAGTACGGCGAGAGGTCCAGCCCGACGCCCAGTCCGAAGATGTCCGCGCTGCCGGACGCCTCGTGCGCCGCCACCACATCCTGCAGGTGCTGCTCCAGGTAGTGGCCGTCGTTGGCCAGCGCTGTGGCGCCGTCCATCGGGCTGCCATCGGAAATCACCAGCAGGATCCGGCGGGCGGCGTCGTTGCTCCCGGTGCCGCCGTTGAGAAGGCGCGCGCAGGCCCAGTCCACGGCTTCGCCGTCGACCCCCTCGCGGAACAGGTCCTTCTTCATCAGCCCGGCAATCCCCGGGCGGGCCCGCCGCCACGGGGTGTCGGCATCCTTGAAGACCAGATGCCGCACCTCGTTGAGCCGCCCTGGATGCGCGGGCCTCCCGGCGCGGATCCAGTCTTTCCCGGCCCGGCCGCCGTTCCAAGCGGCGGTGGTGAAGCCGAGGATCTCGCACCGCGCACCGGCCAGCTCCAGGGCGCGCGCATAGACGTCCACCAGTGCGGCCACGGCGGCGCTGTATTCCTTCATGGATCCGGAGCAGTCCACCAGGAACGTCACCGCGGCGTCGGTCCGGGGTTCGATC
Organism: Arthrobacter sp. UYCu723; assembly: GCF_054059215.1. NCBI lineage: Bacteria > Bacillati > Actinomycetota > Actinomycetes > Micrococcales > Micrococcaceae > Arthrobacter > Arthrobacter sp. UYCu723. Next base: position 1,052,809 of record NZ_JBSSBW010000001.1, on the reverse strand, counting down.
CGTTCAGTCCTGAAGACCCTGCGGTCCCCGGAGGATGTGACCAGCCGGGCCAGCCTGCTGCCGTCGAGCCGACCCTCCAAGGCGTCCCCGTCCCAGCCGTCGTTGATGGCCGTGGACAGCACCGCGCCCAGGGCCCGGCCCAGCCTGGGCACGTTGATGCCCTGCCGGGCGATGTCGTCGTCGAGCTGTTGCCGGTAGCCGCGCAGCAGCTCGGCGCGGACCAGGTCTTCGGCCTGGAACTGACGGTCATGGGCGGTGGTGAACCGCCGGTAGCCGCCATCGCCGGCCTGCAGGGCGTCGCTGTGCCCGTATCCGGCGGTGGGGACGGCGTCGTCGTTACTGTCCTGGTCGAAGAGCAGCTGGAACTGCGGCACCCGGCTGCCGGAGCGGGCCGGCCGCGCATCCCGGGATTCCAGGTGCTCGCTGATTGCCGCAACGGTCTCCGCGATGGCAAGGGCATGGCGGGCGAAGCCGGACTGCGAGAACCGTTCCCGGCGCAGGGCGGCCAGATGGGTGCCGATGTACGGGGCAAGGTCGGCCCGGGTCGATTCGATCCGGTCCTCGAAGTCCGGGGTCATCGGCTCGGCGGTGATCCGCGCCCGGCAGACGAGAGCCACGGTGAAGAGGATGATTCCCAGCGCAGTGTCGATCTGGGTGGATGCCTCGAACTCCCGGGACCACTGCTGGAAACGGCCGTTCAGGTTGGCCCGGACCCCCGGCATGGCAGGATCGGTCAACGATTCGGTGCGGAACTGTTCCAGCATTTCGAACACCAGCATGCGCGTGGGAGTCACCGGGCAGAGCCGGCCGTGCAGGGCGGCGTCGCTGTGCCGCAACCGCAGCGCCATGCCGTCGGCCGCGCCGCGGAAGGACGCCAGGGCGGCGTCGTCCGTGTCCGGGTGCAGATGCGGGGCGGGCATCGCCACCGGGGTGCCTTCCCGATAGAGGACCGGGCCGCGGAAATGCAGGCCACCCTGCCCGCTGAGCGCGCGCAGGGCCGCGGCGCACAGTTCAACGGTCTGCTTGCGGCGGCGCAGCGATGCGGCTGCGCGGTGCCGGGAGGCGGTCTCCGCCCGTTCCTTATCCGCCTGCGCCGTCTGTTCCGTCAGGGAGGCCATGCGAGGCCCTACCCCGCGGCGGCGGCGAAGGCGCCGGCCGGCTGCGGTTCGGCCGGCCCATACCCCGGCGTCCGCGGTGCTTCCAGCTCGCGGTCGAAGCAGCGCTGGAAGTACTCGGCGATGACCGGCTGTTCGGCTTCGTCGCACTTGTTGACGAAGGACAGCTGGAACGCCTTGCCCGGGTCGCCGAAGATCTCGATGTTCTCGGCCCAGGTGATCACGGTGCGCGGGGACATCAGGGTGGACAGGTCCCCCACCCGGAAGCCGTCCCGGGTCAGCTTGGCCACGGCCACCATGGAGGCCACCAGCTTACGGCCGGCCGGGTGGTCCATCTCCGGAACCCGCGCCAGCACGATCCCGATCTCGTCCTCCGCCGGGGGATGGTTCAGGGCCGCAACAATGTTCCAGCGGTCGATCTGGGCGTGGTTGAGCCGCTGGACGCCGTGGTACATGCCGTTGAGGTTCCCCAGTCCCACGGTGTTGGCCGTGGCAAAGAGCCGGAAGCCGGGGTGCACGTCCAGGACCCTGTTCTGGTCGAGCAGTGTCAGCTTGCCGTCACGCTCCAGGAGCCGCTGAATCACGAACATCACGTCCGGCCGCCCGGCGTCGTACTCGTCCAGGATCAGGGCCACAGGCCGCTGGATGGCCCAGGGGACGATGCCCTCCTGGAACTCGGTGATCTGCTTGCCGTCCTTGAGGACCACGGTGTCGCGCCCCACGAGGTCCAGCCGGCTGATATGGCCGTCCAGGTTGACGCGCACGCACGGCCAGTTCAGCCGTGCGGCCACCTGCTCGATGTGCGTTGACTTCCCCGTCCCATGGAGCCCTTGGAGCAGCATCCGCCGGTTCCGGGTGAAGGCGGCCAGGATGGCCAGCGTGACGTCGTGGTTGAACCGGTATGCCGGGTCAACCTCGGGGACGTGCTCCTCGGCATCCCGGAACGCGGCCACCTTGAGGTCCGAGTCGAGGTTGAACACCTCGCGGACAGAGACCATCTCATCGGGCATCAGGCGTGTCAACTGCTCCACAGCTGGTCCTCCGCCGCGTCAGCCCTGCCCGAGCCGGTGCCGCCCGTGCCGGCCGGGCTGCCGCCGTCGACGGCTGCTTCCCCGGTGCCGGCACCGGACTCGGCCTCAATCCTGCCGAGCTCCGCCGCGGCACGCTGCAGGGCGGGGAGTAGCTTCAGCCCTTTCTCCGGAGTGAGCCGCATGACGGGCGCCTGGACGGCGACACAGAGATTGGACACGGCGTTGGTGGTGGGCACCAGCACTGCGACGCAGACCATGCCCGGCAGGAATTCCTCGTCGTCGATGGCATAGCCGTCCCTGCGGACGCGCTGGAGTTCCTCCTCGATCAGCTCGGGGTCCGTCACGGTCTTGTTCGTGTAGCGCTCCAGCGGTGCGGCGGCAATGAGCCGCTTGCGCTGGGCCGGGCTGAGCTGGGAGAGGATCATCTTCCCGCTGGCCGAGCAGTGGACCGGAACCCTGGACCCAGGCTGCAGCGTGATCCGGAGCGGTTCGGAGGTTTCGATGCGGTCCAGGTAGACCACCTCGCTGCCGGACACAGCCGTCACGTTGCAGCTCTCGCCCAGTTCCGCGACCAGATTGCGCAGCACCGCGCGGCGCGCGCCGTGGTGCATGTCGTTAATCAGCAGGTCCTCGGCCATGCGCCGCAGGCGGACCCCGGTGCCGTAGTGCCGGCCGTTGTTTTCGCGGATCAGCAGGCCGGCGCTTTCCAGCTGCTGCAGCATGCGGTGCAGGGTGGGCTTGGGGGTGCCCGTTTCCTCCACCAGCCCCTGGAGCGTGAAGAGCTGGTCCTTCGTGGCGATCAGTTCCAGCAGCGAGAACAGCCGCATGGTGGGCGTCTCCCCGAGCAACTCCGTCGGTGCCTGCACGCCTGGGTCACCAAGCCTGTGAATCTCAGCCATTTGTTGTCCTCCACTGCTCAAGCCGCACTGTTTTTGGCATCTATTTCAAGAATATCGTACGTCTAGTTCCAAATATTTGAAATACCTGTTGACCTTGCGGCGCTTTTGTCATAATCTCGGCATCAGCACCAAAACAGGAACGTTTTGTTCCATTTTTTATATATCTAGCGTATCTAGGCGAAGTCCTGGAGGAGGAGTCATCATGAGCCAAGACACCGTCGAAACCTCATTCGTTGCCGACGACGGCGCGGAAGAAGCGCTCGTCACGGAGGCATCTGAGGCACAGGGCGATGGCGCCCCGGCCAAGGCCGCACGTGAAGTAGTCAAGGGCCTGCAGAAGATGACGCCGTCGGAGGCCTTCGTGGAGACCCTGGTCGCCAATGACGTCACCGATATTTTCGGCATCATGGGCTCGGCATTCATGGACGCGATGGACATCTTCGCTCCCGCCGGCATCCGTCTGGTCCCGGTGGTCCACGAACAGGGCGCAGCCCACATGGCCGACGGCTATGCCCGTGCCAGCGGCCGCCACGGCGTGGTCATCGGCCAGAACGGCCCCGGCATCAGCAACTGCGTCACCGGCATCGCCGCCGCCTTCTGGGCCCACAGCCCGGTGGTCATCGTGACGCCGGAAGCCGGTACGACGGGCATCGGCCTGGGCGGCTTCCAGGAAGCCAAGCAGCTGCCCATGTTCCAGGAATTCACCAAGTACCAGGGCCACGTGACGCACCCGGCCCGCATGGCAGAATTCACCAGCCGCTGCTTCGACCGCGCCATGTCCGAAAACGGGCCCACCCAGCTGAACATCCCGCGTGACTACTTCTACGGCGAGATCACCGCCGAAATCCCGCAGCCGCGCCGCGTGGACCGCGGTGCCGGCGGCACCAAGAGCCTGGACGAGGCCGCAGCGCTGCTCGCCACCGCCAAGTTCCCGGTGATCGTCTCCGGCGGCGGTGTGGTCATGGCCGACGGCGTCGAGGAATGCAAGGCGCTCGCCGAGCGTCTGGGCGCCCCGGTGGTCAACAGCTACCAGCACAACGACTCCTTCCCGGCCAGCCACCCGCTCTGGGCCGGACCGCTCGGCTACCAGGGATCCAAGGCGGGCATGAAGCTCATCTCCCAGGCCGACGTCGTCATCGCCCTTGGCACTCGCCTGGGCCCGTTCGGCACCCTGCCGCAGTACGGCCAGGCCTACTGGCCCACCGAAGCCAAGATCATCCAGATCGACGCCGACCACACCATGCTCGGCCTGGTCAAGAAGATCAGCGTCGGCATTTGCGGCGACGCCAAGGCCGTCGCCCTCGAACTGAGCAAGCGCCTGGACCAGCTGACGCTTGCTTGCGACGCCACCAAGGCCGAGCGTGCCGCCACGATCAAGGCTGAGAAGGAAAGCTGGGAAGAGGAGCTGACCGCGTGGACTCATGAGACGGATGAGTACAGCCTGGACATGCTTGAGGAGCACAAGAACGAGGAAGGCAACTGGCTGTCCCCGCGCCAGGTGCTGCGCGAGCTGGAAAAGGCGATGCCGGAGAACGTCATGATCTCCACCGACATCGGAAACATCAACTCCGTGGCCCACAGCTACCTCAGGTTCGAGAAGCCGCGCAGCTTCTTCGCCCCGATGAGCTTCGGCAACTGCGGCTATGCGTTGCCGACCATGATCGGCGCCAAGGCCGCGGCCATGGACCGTCCCGCAGTGGCATACGCCGGCGACGGCGCATGGGCCATGAGCATGGGCGAAGTCCTGACCGCGGTCCGGCACGACATCCCGGTCACGGCCATCGTCTTCCGCAACCGCCAGTGGGGTGCGGAGAAGAAGAACCAGGTGGAGTTCTACAACCGCCGCTTCGTGGCCGGCGAACTCGACAACGAGAACGAGAGCTTCGCCGCCATGGCCCAGACCATGGGTGCCGAAGGCATCGTGGTCGACCGGCTCGACGAGGTCGGTCCCGCCCTCAAGCGCGCGCTCGCCGCCCAGATGGAAGAAGGCAAGACCACAGTCATCGAGATCATGTGCACCCGTGAACTGGGCGATCCCTTCCGCCGCGATGCCCTCGCCAAGCCGATCCGCATGCTCGAGAAGTACAAGGACTACGTCTAAATCCTGATTTCGTTTCCGGTTTTACCCTTGCGGAGGTCTTCCTTGTGGAGGCCTCCGCAGGCCTTCTTCTCTTCCAGACCCGGCCGCCACCGGGCCAGACTTCTCGGCCCGACCCATAGCAAAGGACGCTCATGAGTATCCAGTCAACGACCAACTCCCGGACCTCGCAGCAGGCGCTTGACGCAATCGCCACGGTCAGCACCGGCCTGTTCATCGACGGCGAATGGGCCGAAGCGGCGTCCGGGGCCCGTTTCGACGTCGTAAATCCTCCCCACTGAAGAGGTCATCGCCACGGTAGCCGACGGCGGTCCCGAAGACGCCCGCCGGGCCATCGAAACCGCCGGCCGCGTACAGAAGCAATGGGCCAAGACGTCGCCGCGCGAGCGGAGCGAGATCCTCCGCCGTGCCTACGACCTGATCACGGCCCGACAGGATGAGCTCGCTCTCATTATGACCAGCGAGATGGGCAAGCCGTTCCCGGAGGCCAAGGGCGAAGTGGCCTACGCCGCGGAGTTCTTCCGTTGGTTCTCCGAGGAGGCCGTGCGGATCGGCGGCGACCTGACCACCACCGGCGACGGCAAGAACCGCATCCTCGTCTCCAAGGAGCCCGTGGGCCCCTGCGTGCTGGTCACGCCGTGGAACTTCCCCCTGGCCATGGGCACCCGCAAGATCGGCCCGGCCATCGCGGCCGGCTGCACCATGGTGTTCAAGCCCGCCAACCTCGCCCCGCTGTCCTCCCTGGCGCTCGTGGACATCCTGATCGAGGCCGGCCTGCCCAGGGGTGTGCTCAACGTTGTCTGCACCACTAAGGCCTCGGAGGTGGTGTCGCCCTGGATGGCCAGCGGCATCGCCCGCAAGGTCAGCTTCACCGGCTCCACCGAAGTCGGCGTGCGCCTGCTCCAGCAGGCATCGCAGCACGTCATGCGCTCCTCGATGGAACTGGGCGGGAACGCCCCGTTCATCGTGTTCGAGGACGCTGACCTGGACCGTGCCGTGGACGGCGCTGTCGCCGCGAAGATGCGCAACATGGGCGAGGCCTGCACGGCAGCCAACCGGCTCTTTGTGCAGCGCCCCATCGCGGACGAATTCGCCCGACGGCTGGCCGCCCGCCTCAGTGCCCTTTCGGTGGGCGACGGAGCCGACTCCGGCACCGACGTCGGGCCCCTCGTCGAAGAGAAGGCACTCACTAAAATGCAGGAACTGGTGGACGACGCCGTGTCCAAGGGCGCCACGGTGGTGTGCGGTGGCTCCCGCCCGGACCGCCCCGGCTACTTCTACACTCCCACTGTTTTGTCCGGCGTCAGCCCGGAATCCGACCTCATGAGCCAGGAGATCTTCGGGCCCGTGGCTCCTGTAGTTCCCTTCGACACCGAAGAGGAAGTCACCCGGCTGGCCAACGACACCCAGTGGGGGCTGGTGGGCTATCTCTTCACCCAGGACGTGGACCGGGGCTTCCGCATGGGCGACGCCCTTGAAGTTGGCATGGTCGGGCTCAACACTGGAATTGTCTCCAACCCTGCGGCGCCCTTCGGCGGCATCAAGGCCTCCGGCCTGGGCCGCGAGGGTGGCCGGGTCGGGATCGAGGAATTCCTCGAGACCAAGTACATGGCTATTCCCCGCGTCTAAGCCTTGGCTAAGCCTTGGTAGAAGCTGGTGCCCCAGGCATACCGAGCGGACATAGCCGTATCGGCGGCTGCGATGCACCGGGCTCTGACGGGGCAGGCACCCAGAGTGGCCAGGCTGTCCTTCAGCACGCGGGGCAGCGCCGTCCATCCGCACATGGACAAGGTCAGGTCAGCGATGGGGATCCTGCGGACCCGCCATCCGCTGCTTCAGGTGGATGGCGAACTGCAGTTTGATGCCGCCCTGGTCCCGCAGATCGGGGCGTCGAAGGCACCTGGATCGCCGTTGAACGATCTGTCCCGGGATGCAGCGCGGAGGACATCATCTCCGTGGGTCTGCTGAGCGCCATGCAATCGCTCTCGCCGGCGGCGGCCTGAGCTTCCTGCCCCGAGGGGCGTTCCATGAGGCCTGTCCCGAAAGAAAGGAGATCCGGCCCGTATCTGGCGCATGCCGGCTCAGGGAGGATCGCAGACGACTATGACACAAGACATTGCCACATCCGCTGAAACAGGCGGCCGGGGGAGTCTTCCCCCCGGATTTCGAAGCCCGCGGCTTCCGGGGCTGGCGGTGGCCGCGGCTGCCGTCGCCGTCGCCTGGCTCATCCACTCGGCCGTCCCGGTGCTGCCGTTCCTCACGGTGTCCGTAATTCTGGGGATTCTTTCGGCGAACCTTCCCGGGATCAGTACGGCCGTGGAAGGGGTCCTTCAGCCCGGTCTGGTGCTTTCGGCCAGGCGCTTCATGCGGCTGGGCATCGTTTTGCTGGGTCTCAAACTCAGCCTCATCGATGTGGCCGCGCTGGGCTGGAAGACGCTGGGGATAGTGGTTGGTATCGTGCTGCTGACCTTTGCGGGGACACTGATGCTGGGTAAGGCACTGAAACTTCCGGGCGATCAGTCTTTGCTGCTGGCCGCAGGTTTTTCCATCTGCGGGGCCTCCGCGATCGGGGCGATGAGCGGGGTCACCAAAACGGATCACCGCGATACCGTGGTTCCCATCGCGCTCGTGACGCTGTGCGGAACGCTGGCAATTGCGGCGCTGCCAGTGCTGCAGGGGCCCCTTGGCCTGGACCCTGTTCAGTTCGGGTACTGGGTGGGGGCCAGCGTCCACGATGTGGGGCAGGTCGTGGCAACGGCGCAGACGGCCGGGGCGGCCGCCCTCGCCGGAGCGCTGATCATCAAGCTCACCCGCGTGCTGATGCTCGCGCCGATGGTTACCGGAGCCGCCCTCGTGGACCGTTACCGCCGCCGCCGGACGGCAAAGGGAGCAAAGAAGAACGGCGCAGGGGCAAACGGCGCACGGGAATCCGGCATCAAGCTCCCGCCGCTGATCCCGCTCTTCGTGGCCGGGTTCATGGCGATGATCGTTCTGCGCACACTGGGAATCCTGCCGCCCGTGGCCCTTGAGATTGCCGGCACGGTCCAGGACTTCCTGCTGGCCGCAGCCCTCTACGGGCTGGGAGCCTCGGTGCGGGTACGGTCACTGCTCCAAACCAGCGGCAAGGCAATCATCGCAGCGATGCTCTCCTGGGCCCTCATCGCGGCACTGGCATATGCCGGCGTGCAATTCATCTAGGAGCACACAAGGCCAGCTGGTCGGATACTTCTGCTGATGGGTGGTCCGTCCTCCGAGGGCGCTGTCGGCGCGTCGGCTACCGTCTTTACAACCAGCGTTCGCTGAGGCCGGTTGACCACCGATTCAGCAACATTTCGTGCCGGACTACGACCAGGTCGGCATTGCATCCGACGTCCAGCCCATAGTTCTCAAGGCCCAGAATCTGAGCACTGTTGCCAGTATCTGAGCACCGTTGTAGGTCGCCGAGTCCAATGCCAGCTCAATGTCCTTATCGCGGCGAAGGTCGCTTCGATAAGCAACAAACATGGCACGTTCGAGCATGTCACCGTTGCCATATGGAGACCGTAGGTCTCGAATCCCGTCGTTTCCGCAGGCGACGTTCACGCCGCGATCGGCAAGTATCTTTAGCGGTAGCACCGGCCGGTTGAAGACGGGCGTCGGTGCGACCTTGCTATGACGGCGGCTCGGCAGCTTGGTCCAGAAGCTGGGCCAGGTGCAGCCCGCGCCGGTCCGTGAGGTCTTCCAGCTGGGTCCGGCACGAAAAGCCGTCGGCCAGAACCAGGGCATCAGGCGCCGCGGCCCGGACGGCGGGCAGCAACTGCTGTTCCGCTACGGCGACGGAAATATCGTAGTGGCCGCGCTCCACGCCGAAGTTGCCGGCAAGCCCGCAGCAACCGCCCAGTTGTTCGAGCTCGGCACCAGCCTCCTTGAGTAACTCCGCATCCGGACTCCAGCCCATCACCGCATGGTGATGGCAGTGCGGCTGCGCCACCACGGACTGTCCGGCCAGCGACGGCGGGGTGTAGTTCGGGAGGGTGCCGAGGTACTCGGCCAGGGTGCGGGTCGCGTTGGCGACCGGCTGCGCGGCGTCCGCCCCCAGCAGTTCGAGTGCGTCTGAGCGGAGGACGGCCGTGCAGGAAGGTTCCACGCCCACGATCGGCGTGCCTGCCTCCGCCGCGGCGGTGAGCGTCTCCACAGTCCGGCCAAGTATTTTGCGGGCGCCGTCCAGCTGCCCGGTTGAGATCCAGGTCAGACCGCAACACAGCGGCTCCGCGGGGATATCGACCTTCACCCCGGCCGCCTCCAGCACCCTGACGGCGGCCTGCCCGATTTCCGGCGAGAAGTAATTGGTGAAGGAATCGACCCACAGCAGTACGGTGCGCTGCCTTTCTCCGGCCGGTTCCGGACGCGAGTTAAACCAGGCGTGGAACGTCTGCGGCGCGAATTCCGGGATGCTGCGCCGGCTGTCCACGCCGGCAAATCGCAGGCTCAGTGGACCCAGGCCGGGAAGCCGCATCATGGCGTTGACCAGCCGCGGTGCCTTGGAGGCCAGCGCTGCCCATCGCGGCAGCCAGCCGAGGGTGTAGTGCGCCATAGGGCGCAGACGGCCCTTGTAGCTCTGGTGCAGGACCTCGGCCTTGTAGGCGGCCATGTCCACCCCGGTGGGACAATCCGAGGCGCAGCCTTTGCACGAGAGGCAAAGATCCAGAGCATCATGGACTTCCGGTGCCCGCCAGTTTGCGCCGCCTTTGCTGATCATCTCCTGCAGGACCCGGGCGCGCCCGCGGGTCGAATCTTTCTCTTCCCTGGTGGCCAGAAAGGAAGGACACATGACGTCGTCGCCGGTGTTATCCGCCCGGCACTTGCCGACGCCGGTGCACCGGTGCACGGCCTGGCTGAAATCGCCCTTGTCATCGTGGTAGGCCCATGCCAGGCCCTTGGTGAGGGGGTGCGCGAGAGCGACCCGCACATCCGCGTCCAACGGGCGGGGGTCAACGATCACGCCGGGGTTGAGGAGATTGTCCGGATCCAGAATGTGTTTGATGTTGGCGAACATCCGGATGGCGTCAGGGGAGTACATGTGCGGCAGCAATTCACTCCGGGCGCGGCCGTCGCCGTGTTCGCCGGAGAGTGATCCGCCATAACTGGCCACGAGCTCGGCGGCCTCGGTCATGAATTCACGGAAAACAACCGTGCCGCCCGGGTGGTCCAGCGGCAGGTCCAGGCGGACGTGGACACAGCCGTCGCCGAAGTGGCCGTAAGGGAAACCGGTCAGCCGGTGCCGCATCAGCAGCTTGTCGAAGTCCCGCAGGTAGTTACCGAGCTCCGCCGGGGGAACGGCCGCATCCTCCCAGCCGGAGTGGGCCGGGACGCCCGCCGGCGAGCGCCCGGCCAGGCCCGCGCCGTCCTCGCGGATCTTCCAGAGCCTGGCCGCCTGGGTCTGGTCAGTCACCACCCGGCTCTCCTTGGCCGCGTCCAGCAGCGCAAGTTTCGCTGCGCGGTCCCTCACATCGGCCGGATCATCGCCGGAGATTTCCACGAAAAGCCAGGCAGCCCCTGCCGGAAGATCCGGAACCGCGGCCGCCCCGCGCCGGTTCGCAACGACGTCGACGATCCTGCGGTCCATGCCCTCGCAGGCTGTCGGGGAGAACGGAAGCACCTGCATCACGGCGTCCCCTGCGGCACCGATGTTTCGAACCCCAGCACCACCATCGCCTTATATCGGGCGTCGGCCACGAGCCGCACGCCGGCCTCCAGCACCACGGCCAGGGTGCCCTCGCTTCCCACCAGGGCGCGGCGCAGGTCGAAGCGACGCTCCGGCAGCAGGTGCTCGAGTGAATAGCCCGAGACCTGACGGCCGAAGCGTCCCAGCTCCGTGCGGATGGTCTCCAGGCCACCTCCGACAAGGGCGCGCAGGGCGTCGGTCTGCGGCGTGGACGGGGTTCCGTCCGGACCCAGAAACAGTCGCTGCCCGGACCCTGTGACGACGTCGAGTTGGGTGACGTTGTCGCTGGTGCGCCCGTAGGCCAGGGTGCGGGAGCCACAGGCGTTGTTGCCAATCATTCCGCCGATCGTGCACCGCGTGTGCGTCGACGGATCGGGCCCGAACCGTAGCCCCTGGGCCAGTGCCGCCTTCTGCAGCGTCGCGTGGACGGTTCCGGGTTCGACGACGGCGGTGCGGGCCTCATGGTCGAGCGACAGCACCTTGTTCATATTCCGGCTGAAGTCAAGGATGACGCCGGTGCCCACGGCGTTGCCGGCAACTGAGGTTCCTGCGCCTCTTGCGGTAAGGGGGATTCCGCGGTCCCGGCACGCTTCCATCGCGCCCAGGACCTCGTCCGTGCTCCTGGGGAACACCACGACGGAGGGTTCCACCCGGTACAGCGAGGCATCGGAAGAGTAGGCGGCCCTGGAGAGGGCGTCGTCCCGGACGTCTGCGATGCCGCGCGAGCGCAGCAAGGAGGCCAGCGAACGGGGTGCCTGCAGCGAAGTAACCATGACTAACATGTTACAGGCCACATAGTGGAGAATGTCCAGAGAGTTAGGCTAAAAACATGCCACGTACCCACATGCAGATGACCCCGATCGTCACCAACGCGCCCTCCTTGACCGAGCGCGCCATCGAAGCCGTGCGGGATGCCATCAGGGAAGGAACCCTGGTTCCGGGGGAGCTGTACTCGGTCTACACCTTGGCCGAAAACCTAGGGGTTTCCCGAAGCCCGGTACGGGACGCCCTGTTGCGGCTGGCCGAGACCGGCGTGGTGCGGTTCGAACGTAACCGCGGGTTCCGCGTGATCATGCCCGGACCGGAGGAACTGGTGGAGATCTTTGCCGTCCGCCTGGCGCTGGAAGTCCCGGCGGCTGGGCGGGCGGCGCGGGCGGCGGTCAGTGACCGCGAAGCGCTGCGTGCCGCGAGCGCGGAACTGCAAGACGCCGTCGACGCCGATGACGAAGCGCTGTTCATGTTGCGCGACCAGCGATTGCACGGATTGATTTTGGCACTGGCCGGTAATAATCTGGTGCGCCAGACCATCGAGAACCTCCGGGACGCGATCCGCCTCGTGGGCGCCTCCACCGCGGAGAAGTCCCGCACGCTGCAGGGCATCCACGCGGAGCACACGCCGATTGTCCAGGCCATCCTGGCCGGCGACGGGCCCGGTGCGGCAGTCGCGATGGCCGTGCATCTGCGGGAAACCGGCCGCTTGCTGACGCGGGAGGCTGCGCGTCAGGAGGGGGAAGGTCGGGACGCCGACGCACTGTGGGCTGCCCTCATCGACTGACCGGCTACGTTCCGCCGGAAAAGACGGAGTGCGGGGCGCCGGCTGACAGGCGCCCGCGCCCAAGCCGCTATCTGACTGGAGCGGCAACCAATGGTTCGTCCGATGCGACCGCTACGGCGGCGTCGTCCGCTTCCGTGTACATGTCACGACGACGTATGGCCATGGTGCACACGGCGCTGATGACAGTGACCGCGGCAATGTAGGCCATGATCCAGTACAAGCCGCCATCGGCTTCGCCCAGCAAGTAGACCAGTACCAGCGGCGTGAGGCCTGAGGCGAACAGCCCGGACAGCTGGTACACCACTGAAATTCCGCTGTACCGCACCCGCGTGGGGAAGAGTTCGGAAAACAGCGAGGCCTCCGGCGCGTAGATCACCGGATAGATGATGCCTAGGACCAGAACGATAGTTCCGCCGACCACCAAGGCATTGCCGGTGCCAAGCAGCAGGAAGGCCGGCCAAGCCGCCAGTCCCAGAATGATCACGCCCACCGTATACATGTGCCGTCGGTCCACCCGGTCTGACAGCCGGCCCATGATCGGGATGAAGACCACCATGGCGGCGGCTGCGGCCATGACCGAGAGCAGAAGTGTGCCTTGGTCAAGTTTCAAGGTTCCGGTGCCGTAGGTGATGGCGAAGACGGCCCAGGTGTTGAAGGCCACGCCCTCGGCCCAGCGGGCTCCCATGCCAAGCATGATGTTGCGCCGGGATCCCCGGTTCTTCACGAGCTCTAACGCAGGGATGGTGGCGCGGGACTCGGCCTGCTGGAGTTTTTGAAACGCCGGAGTTTCCATGACTTTCAGCCGGATGAACAGCCCAACGATCACCAGGACCGCACTGAGCAGGAAGGCTATCCGCCACCCCCACGCGAGGAACGATTCGCCGCTCATCACTGCCCCCAGGAGGGCAAAGATGCCGGTTCCCAGCATCAGGCCGAGGGCGAGCCCCACTTGCGGCAAGCTGCCGTACAGCCCGCGCTTCCCTTTGGGCGCGTACTCGACGGCCATTAGTACGGCCCCGCCCCATTCTCCGCCTACTGCCACGCCCTGAGCCAGGCGGAACACAATCAGCAGGATCGGGGCCGCAGCGCCGATCATCGCATAGGGCGGTATGACGCCGATCAGGAACGTGGCCACGCCCATGATCATCATGGTGGCCACGAGCGTCTTCTTGCGCCCCACCCGGTCGCCGATGTGGCCGAAGATGAGACCGCCCACTGGGCGGGCCACGAACCCCACGGCAAAGGACGCGAAGGCCAGAAGGGTGCCAACCAGCGGATCCTCGCTCGGGAAGTACAGCTTGTTGAAGACCAGTCCGGCCGCCATCCCGTAGAGGAAGAAGTCGTACCATTCGACCGTCGTTCCCACCACACAGGAGATGATGACCGTACGGAGATCCTTCTTGGAGATCTCAATGTCGGCGCCGCTGCGGAGCTCCGTTCCGGCACTCACAGGGACTCCCGGAAGATGCCGAGAAGGGCGTCTCTGGTGACCGGACGCGGTACCACCGCCAGCTGCCGAGTCTGCTTCATGGTGCCGTCCACGAGTTCATCCAGATCAGCCTCGGTGTAGCCGAAGCTGCGAAGGCCCGCGGGCATCCCGATGTCAGTCATGAGTTCGGACAGCACCTGGGCCAGGGCGTCAGCGCCGTCGGTGGCGGTGAACGTCTGACCGCTCAACAGCTCAGCAGCGCGAAGATGGCGGGCCGGATCGCCGTCGTAGGTCCAGCGGAAGACGGCTGCCGCCGTTGAGGAAACCGCCTGGCCGTGCGGGACCATGGGCATCTCCGGGTATCCCTCGGCGCGGTAGTTCTTCACAGCGCCTGCGACGGGATAAGCGTTGGCGTGCGGCAGGTGGGTGCCGGCGTTGCCAAACCCGGTGCCAGCGGAGGTCGAGGCCAGCGCCATCTGGTAGCGGGCTTCGAGGTCGGTTCCGTCTTGGACGGCCCGGCGAAGGAACTTACCAACCAGCCGGAGTGCCTGCTCGCACCAGACGTCACTGATGGGGTTTGAACCGCAGAACGCCGGCCGCTTGCTGGGGTCCACCGGGGCCGGCTTGGAGTCGAAGGGGACGCAGGTGTAGCTCTCCAGCGCGTGTGAAAGCACGTCCATGCCGCTCGCGGCGGTGACCTGGCTGGGCAGCGTGAGAGTGGTCAAAGGATCGACGACGGCCAGTACCGGCCGCAGCTTCGCGTGGCTGATGCCGGCCTTGAGGTGGAGGCCCAGAAAGTCGATGACGCAGATGGTGGTGGACTCGGAGCCGGTTCCGGCCGTCGTCGGAACTGCAATGAGCGGCTTCAGCGGAAGCCACGGCGCCTTGCCGCCGCCGATCGGCGGGGTGACGAAATCCAGCAGTTCGCCCGGGTGGGTGGTCAGCAGGTTGACTGCCTTGGCGGTGTCGATCGCGGATCCGCCGCCGATGGCAATGTAGCAGTCCCATTCCCGCTGGCGGGCGTGGGCTACGGCCTCGTTGATGCTGTCGTCCGTGGGTTCGATACATACCCGGTCAAACACCTCGCATTTGATGCGGGAAGCCAGCAGGATCTGCTGGACCCGCTCGGGAATGCCCGTATTACGCACACCCGGATCGGTGATGATCAGGCATGAGGAGGCTCCAAGCGCGGCCACCTCGGATCCGATCTCTTCCAGTGCGCCATTCCCGAACTTCAGCGGGGGCGCAGCCCATGTGAAAACTGTTTCGGTGGAGTTAAGAGCGTTCATGACTGACCTCTTTGTCGTCGCTATGTGTGGAGGCTCCCCACATAATGGATTCACTGTAGTGCCGTCCATTGCAGATGTGAAGTACCTCATACCGCAAAGGGGCAGCATTAAGTGTTGTGATGCGCCCGCGATTGCAGGCAGGGAGCAGGTGAAGAACGCCGTGCGCGTCAGGTGGGGCGGGCAGGAGCCCGGCGGCGAAGTGTTCCCCGCTTAGCGGGAAGTGGTCCGGTTGACAGGGACGAACCAGGCCGCTTCTGCAGCAATCTGGACAGCGCGTTCGCCGAGTTCGCGGACGCGTCCCTTAGGCATTCGGACTGCCGGTACCTGTACTACTAGTGCGGCCTGGGCATTCCCCGCGCTGTCAAGGATCGGAGCGCCGACGCTGCGGACGCCGTCGACGTTTTCCTGTTCGTCAATGCTGTAGCCGCGCTTCCGGACCGCGGCAATCGCCTGTTCCAGCTCCTGCGGTGTTTCCAGTGTGTGCGGGGTCAATTTCTGCAGCCGCGGCGGCAAGGCTGCCACGTAGTCTTCCCAGCGTGGCGTGAACGCCAAAATGGCTTTTCCTGAGGCGGTGGTGTGGAGCGGGAACCGCGCACCGGTCCTTTGCTCGAACCGAAGCGGCAAGGTGGACTGAACCCGGAGCATGACCACCGATTCATCGCCGTCACGGATGGACAGGTTGACCGATTCGCCGGTTTCGGCGTTGAGCTGCTCAAGCAGCGGCAGCATCTTATCGATCCCGAAACCGCGCTGTGCCGCCTGGCCCAGCAGGACGGTCCCGCTGCCGAGGTAGTAGCAGTCGGTCCGTGGGTTGCGGGCGATGAAATCCTCGGCCACGAGCGCCCTGATGATCCGGTTCGCGGTGCCGGAGGAGAGGCCAACTGCCTTGGCAATTTCCGCGCCGCTGAGCTCGCCGGTGGCCGAACCGAGAAGTTTGAGTACGCTGAGCGCCCGGCCCACTGCTTGTGTCCCGGCGGGCGCATGATCAGTCATTGCGCCAGTGTACCGGCGCTACGCCCGCGCGACCGTTCCGCCGGCAGTGCCCCCTGGGCCGCCGTCGTAATCCTCGATGGCTCCCTGCCCGAGCAGGATCTTTGCTTCCTCGCCGACCACTGCCAGACCCTCCGCAATTGAGCGCAAGGGAATGGCGCCAAAACCAATCCTGAAGCAATTCCGCGGTGCGTCCGGCTGGATGAAATAAATATCGCCCCGTTCAATGAGCACTCCGCGCTTTTCTACGCGGCGGACCAACTCCAGGGCATCCAGCCCGGGCGGCCCCTCCACCCAAAGACTGACGCCGCCGGGCGGGTAGCTGCCCTGATCCCAGGGCAGATATTGTGCCGAGAGGCTGCTGACCATCTCCCAGCGGGACTTCATCTGCCGGCGGTGGCGCCGCAACGCACGGTGATAGTCCCCGCTGTCAATCATCAGAGCGAGCGCCCGCTGTAAATGGCCTGGCGGATGGCGGACCTGGTAACGGCGCACCTTTCTTAGTTCGCGGATCAACTCAGCCGGGCCGACCAAAAACCCCAGCCGCAAACCGGGTGACAGGAACTTGGAGAACGTACCCAGGTACAGGACGTCGCCGGTGGAGTCCAGCGCCTTCAGCGCGGGACTGGGGCTGCCTTCGTAGCGGAACTCGCTGTCGTAGTCGTCCTCGATGACCACCGTCCCGGAGGCGGCGGCAAGGTTGAGCAGACGACGGCGGCGTTCCATGCTCAGCGTGACGTTGGTGGGGTGGTGGTGGCTGGGGGTGACGTAGAGCAGTGCGGTGCCGCTGAGTGTCTCCGGGAGGCAGAGCCCGTCCCGGTCGACGTCGATCCCGTAGACCTGGGCGCCGGTGCGCAGGAAGATGTGGCGCGCGTCCAGATAGCCGGGGTTCTCGATGCCCACGCGATGGTGGGGGCCCAGCAGGGTCCTGGCCAGCAGGTCCAGTCCCTGCTGGGATCCGACGGTGATCAGGATTTCGTCCGGCCCGGCCTCAATGCCGCGTGCCGGAAGGATCTGGCGCCGGATCATCTCGACCAGCATGGGGTCGTCGGCGCCCACGCTGTCCTGGAGGCTGGCGAAACGGTGGGGCTGGTACAGGGCTTCCCGCAGGCTCCGGACCCAGGCGGTGGCGGGGAAGCTGTGGACATCCACCTGGCCGGCCACGAACGGGTACGGGTACTTGTACCAGTCGGCCGTTTTCTCCACCTCGGGGACGCCTTCGTCGGCGTAGCGGCGCATCCGGGAGGACCAGTCGATCATTGATTCCGTTGCCGGCGCCTCGACTGCCGCCGCGGCCAGCATTTCAGGGTTCACGAAGATACCGCGGCGCTCGTGGCTGAGCACCAGCCCCTCCGTGAGCAATTCCTGGTAGGCCAGGTTGATGGTGTTGCGTGAGACCTTGAGCTCGGCGGCCAGCTCCCGGGAGCTGGGGAGCCGCCGGCGCGCATCGAAGATGCCCACGGCGATGCCATGCTCGATGACGCGGCGGACCTGCCGGTACAGCGGCTCGCTGGAACTGCGGTCAATCTCTATGAGTGTCCGTGGCACGTGTCGCCTCCCAAGTAGCGCGATGAAGTATCAGGACCGAAAGAAGCGAGGGAGTTCAGTATGAACTCCCTCGCCAAGAATTTCTCTTTGACTTTAGCTAAATGCCACAGCATCCACTGAATCCATGACATCGATGCCGAGGGCTGCGCCGACGGCGGCGTTGGTCAGCTGACCGCCGAGGGTGCTGAGGCCGGCGCGCAGCGCTGCGTTTTCGGCCACGGCCCGCTCGACGCCCTTGTCGGCGATCTGCAGCACGTACGGCAGCGTGACGTTGGTCAGGGCGTAAGTGGAGGTGTGGGGGACGGCGCCCGGCATGTTAGCCACGCAGTAGAAGACCGAGCCGTGCACGCGGAAGGTGGGTTCCTGGTGCGTGGTCGGGTGCGAGTCCTCGAAGCAGCCGCCCTGGTCGATGGCGATGTCCACAAGGACGCTGCCGGGCTTCATGCGGGAGACCAGTTCGTTGGAGATGATCTTCGGGGCCTTGGCGCCGGGAACCAGGACGGCGCCGATGACCAGGTCCGCCTGGATGACTTCCTGCTCGATGGCGAGCTGGTTGGCGGCGAGCGTGCGGACGCGGCCCTGGTACATGCGGTCTGCGGCGCGCAGCTTGTCCACGTTCTTGTCGAACAGGACCACGTCGGCCCACATGCCGGCGGCCACGGCGACGGCGTTCATGCCTGAGACGCCGGCGCCGATGATGACCACGCGGGCCGGTGCCACGCCGGAGACGCCGCCGATCAGCACGCCGCGGCCGCCCTCGGGGCGGGTCAGGCACTGGGCGCCCACCAGGGGAGCCAGCCGGCCGGCCACTTCGCTCATGGGGAACAGCAGCGGCAGGGAGCCGTCCTCAAGCTGTACCGTTTCGTAGGCGATGGACGTGCTACCGGCGTCCAGCAGCGCCCGGGTGCAGGCTTCGTCGGCTGCCAGGTGCAGGTACGTGAAGATCGTCAGATCCGGACGCATGCGGCGGTATTCCTCGGCGATCGGCTCCTTGACCTTAAGCAGCAGATCAGCCGTGGCCCAGACCTCGTCGGCCGTCTGGAGGATGCTGGCTCCCGCCACCGTGTACGCATCGTCGGCGATGGACGAGCCTATCCCTGCGCCGGCCTCAATGAACACCTCATGCCCGTGAGCAACCAGCTCATGGACGCCCGCAGGCGTGACGGCCACTCGGTATTCGTGGGACTTGATTTCCTTCGGGATGCCGATCTTCATTGGGACCTCCGTGTTGTCGATGGGTGCTGTCAGATAAGTCCGCTGTGCGGGCTGCGCAGCATTATCGAAGTATGGGCCGGGCCCGGATGGGACCAGAAGGGCCAGAAGAGTTCGACCTGAAGGGACCAAACTGGTCCCATCAGACGGCACCCATGTGGCACTGACGCCCGCCGGAACCCCGGCCTAGGCTTTCGATCATCGCTACTCACCTCGACAAAAAGGAGATGATCGTGGACGCCACCACACTCAGGGCCCAGGCCCGACGACACCTCGGACCCCATTTCACCCGCAAGGACACCTGGGACAGCGAGTTCCCCATTTTTGTTCGTGGCGAAGGCAGCTACCTCATCGACACAGAGGGGGGCCGCTATCTGGACGGCCTCGCCGGCCTCTTCTGCGTGAACATGGGCCACGGCCGCAAGGACATCGCCAAGGCAGCCAGCGAACAGATCAGCACCCTGGCCTACGCCTCCAACTGGGGCTCGGCGCACCCGCCGGCCATCGAGGCCGCCGCCCTCATCGCGGACCTGGCCCCCGGCGACCTGGGTACCACGTTCTTCGTCAACTCCGGCTCCGAAGCCGTGGAGACGGCCCTGAAGTTTGCCCGCCAGTACTTCCGCAGCCAGGGCCAGCCGCAGCGCACCAAGGTCATCAGCCGCGACATGGCCTACCACGGCACCACCATGGGCGCCCTGTCGATCACGCAGCTGCCCAAGATCAAGGACCCGTTCGGCGAACTCCTGCCGGGCATCCGCAGCGTCCCGAACACCCTCGGCTTCACCGGCGACTGCGGCCCGGTCACCGAACTCGACTGCTTCCGAGCCATTGAGCGTGTGGTCCTCGAAGAGGGCCCCGAAACCGTTGCGGCGATCTTTGCCGAACCGGTCCAGAACGGCCGCGGAGCCCTCGTGGCACCGGACGGATATTGGCCGGCACTGCGCGCCCTGTGCGACAAGTACGGGATCCTCCTGGTCTCCGACGAAGTCATCTGCTCCTTCGGCCGGCTCGGCCACTTCTTCGGCTACGGCGTCACCGGCGTCGTCCCGGACATGGTCACCTTCGCCAAGGGCTCCACCTCCGGCTACGCACCCCTGGGCGGCCTGATCGTCCGTGAACAGCTGGTCCAGGAGCTGTTCAACTCCTCCACGGGCGGAGTCTTCACCCACGGCGCCACTTGGGGCGGGCACCCGGTGTCCACCGCCGTCGCGGTCGCCAACATCACCGCCATGCGGGACGAAAACGTCCTGGGCAACGTCCAGGAACAGGGCCCCAAGATCAGGGAGGCGCTGGAATCCCTGAAATCCTCGCACCGCTGCGTCAAGGCGGTCCGGGGCACCGGCTTCTTCTACGCGATCGAACTCATGGCGGACAGCTTCAGCGGCCGCGAACTGACCGAGGCCGAGTCGCTGAAGGTCCTGCGCGAAGTCCTGCCCGAGTCCTTCAAGCGGACCAAGGTGATCCTGCGCGGAGACGACCGCGGCGCCACCATGATCATGATCTCCCCGCCGCTCGTGGCCGACGCCGAGGTCCTGTCCGCGTTGCTGCACGGCGTGGACGGCATGCTGAACGACGTCGAAAAGGCCATTCAGCCTTAAAGCCGCGGCTTCCGGTTTCCCCCTGCGGAGACCTCCCTGGCGGGGGTCTCCGCAGGGCTCGATATGAGAGGCAAGACGATGGCGACGGCGGTTACTAACAAGCGGGGATCGCAGGCAGCGCGGCCCGCGGGGAGCGCAGTGTTTGAGCGCTGGCGACAGGAACTGTCCGGCCGCGGCCGGGTGGTGGGATTCGCCGACGGCGAGGACGCACGTGCCGTCCGCGCCGCCAGTATGCTGGCGGCCGAAGGGATTCTCCAGCCCCGGCTGATCGGCAGGAACGACGAAATCCGGCGGCTGGCCGCCGGGCTGGGCTGTGCCCTGCCCGGGGATGCCATCCTCGACGTCGGTGCGCTGGCCCGCGACAGCGCGGTCGCCGCGCTGATCGGCGAGGCCTATGCCCGCAAGCCCCTGCAGCTGCCCCAGGCCCAACAGGAGCCTGTCCATGTTGCCGCGGCCGCGTTGCGGGCCGGGTACCTTGATGCCTGCGTGGCAGGGGCGGCCGCTCCCACAGCCCTGGTGCTCCGTGCCGCGCTGCGTGTGGTGGGCTTGGCTGCCGGCTGCACCACCCTGAGCAGCTCATTCCTGATGCTCCTTCCCGACGGCAGGGAACTGACGTTCGGCGATTGCGCCGTCGTGCCGGATCCGTCCGCGGAACAGCTGGCGGACATCGCCGCTTCGGCGGCGGCCTCGCACAAGGCGCTGACCGGGCAGACTCCGAAGGTGGCCATGCTGTCCTTCAGCACCCGCGGCAGCGCCGTCCATCCGCACGTGGACAAGGTCAGGGCCGCGATGGGGATCCTGCGGACCCGTCACCCGCTGCTGCAAGTGGACGGCGAGCTGCAGTTCGACGCTGCCCTTGTCCCCACGATCGGTGCGTCGAAGGCGCCCGGCTCGGAGGTCGCAGGCCAGGCGAATGTCCTGGTGTTCCCCAGCCTGGATGCCGGGAACATCGGCTACAAGATCACCGAACGCCTCGGCGGAGCCGTCGCCGTGGGCCCCATCCTGCAGGGCCTGGCCGCACCCTTGAACGATCTGTCCCGGGGCTGCAGCGCGGAGGACATCGCCTCCGTGGGCCTGCTGAGCGCCATGCAGTCGCTCTCCTCCGCCGCTGCCACCGGCCGGCCCGGGCTTCCGCCCTCAGCGGCCTGAGCATCCGGCCACCGTTTCAATTGCTGCCTCGAAAGAAAGGAGATCCGGCCTGGGCCTGGCGCGTGCCGGCTCCGGATGGATCGCAGACCACCATGACACAAGACGTTGCCACACCCGTAGGAAGCGACAAGCAGGGTGGACTTCTTTCCCGGGGCCTGCGGTACAAGCGGCTGCCCGGGCTCGCGCTGGCAGCCGCCGCCGTCGCCGCCGCGTGGCTCATCCACGCGGCCGTGCCGGTGCTGCCCTTCCTCACGGTGGCCGTCATCCTGGGCATCCTCTCCGCGAACCTGCCCGGGATCAGCACGGCAGTTGAAGGAGTCATGCAGCCCGGGCTGGTGCTGGCCGCGAAGAGGTTCATGCGGCTCGGCATCGTGCTGCTCGGCCTGAAGCTCAGCCTCATTGACGTGGCCGAGCTCGGCTGGGCGACGCTGGGGATCGTGGTGGGCATCGTCCTGCTGACCTTTGTGGGGACACTGCTGCTGGGCAAGGCCCTGAAACTTCCTGGCGACCAGCCCTTGCTCCTGGCCGCAGGCTTTTCCATCTGCGGCGCCTCCGCCATCGGCGCCATGAGCGGGGTGACCAAGACGGACCACCGCGGCACCGTCGTCCCCATCGCGCTCGTGACATTGTGCGGAACGCTTGCCATTGCCGTGCTGCCCGCCCTCAAGGGTCCTCTCGGCCTGGACGATGTCCAGTTCGGGCACTGGGTGGGGGCCGGGGTCCATGATGTGGGGCAGGTTGTGGCGACCGCGCAGACGGCCGGTGCCACCGCCCTGGCCGGAGCGCTGATCATCAAGCTCACCCGAGTCCTGATGCTTGCCCCGATGGTCACCGGAGCCGCGCTGGTGCAGCGTTACCGCAGCCGGGCGGCGGCCAACGGCACCGAAAAAAGCAACCTGAAGTTCCCGCCGCTGATCCCGCTCTTCGTGGCCGGATTCATGGCGATGATCGTGCTGCGGACGCTGGGAATCCTGCCGCATGCGGCCCTGGAAGGCGCCGCCATCGCCCAGGATCTTCTGCTGGCCGCAGCCCTCTTCGGACTGGGGGCATCGGTGCAGATGCGGTCCCTGCTGCACACCAGCGGCAGGGCCATTGTCGCCGCTATGCTCTCGTGGGGCCTCATCGGAGTACTCGCCTATGTGGGAGTGCAACTTATCTAGGAGTGGACGCCATGACCACCACGGAACTCATCATTTCGGCGTTCGTTGTTGCCATCGCCGTAGTGGCACACCGGTGCACGGGATCACCCGCCAGCACTATCCAGGCGGGGGTTTTCAGCTGAGGCAACGTATCCGGCTACGCGGAGGTATGAGACGAGTCAACGCCGTCCCTATGCGGCGTTCCGGCACAGACGTAGACTGCTGGCGTACAACGGCAACGACGTCGGGAGAAGGACATGAGCTATTCAGGGACCGGTAACGAGAAGGCCATCGCAGCAAGCGATCTTAACCGTACACACGTCGGGCTGACCGTGAGCTTCCAGCCGGACGAATTCACCGTGGTATTCGGCCGGATCGGCGCCATTGCGCGCAAGGAGGGCGGAGTCACCATCGCGCTGGAAGGGGTGGACGGCACGGGCGGTCTTCCAGCCCACTACAGCTTTCCTCCGACCCAGCAGGTCTACGTTCAGCCGGACATGCTCACCAACACAGAGTCAACCATCAAGGATTTGTTCGGCAAGGTGCAGGACAACCTGCGCGGCCATAAGGGCGATCACCGGCCTGAAAACGTGTAAGGCCCGCGCCAAGCCCCAGCCCCGGCAAGGCAAAGGTCCTTGGTGCCCTGGTAAGCAATGGGAACCAGGGGTCTTTCCGTTTCGCGTTGACGGCTTCTCCATGCTTAGCTGATGCCCTGTATCTGGCTCCGTCCGCGCCCTACAATTGAGGCCTCGGCGTTATCGAGAAACCCATCAGGACGGTTGAGGATCAGCGAACGGGGAACACGTTGCTATCTTTCCAGCAGAAAAATCCTGACCGCAGCATATCCAGGAAGACGAGGACTGCCACCACCGCATCGGTCCTCATGTTTGCCGTCGGAACCTCCGTGCTTGGTGCCGCACCGTCAAACGCGGCGGGCACCACAACCGTCACAGTCGCTTCGTACAACGTCGACTCGGCCTGGCGCGAGGTGTCACAGCCCGAAATCCCTCGATGGGATTCACGCGTTGTCGGCGTCAAGAATGTCATCAACACGGTAAAGCCTGATGTGATCGGCATCCAGGAAGCGCCGAACATCACGGTTGGGCTGCGCCAATACACGCAGGCATCAGACATTCGGCGGATGACGGGCTACGCCATGTACCAGCCTGCCAACGGCACGGCCGAACCGATCCCTATCATGTGGCGTGCGGGGTTGTTCAAACTGACTGCTTCCAGCTACAAAATTTTCGAGTTCAAGCCGTATCCGGACTACGGTCGCGCCATGACCTGGGTCAAGCTGAAGTCCCGGGCGACAGGCAGAGAGTTCTTCGTCTTCAACACCCACTTTGAAGTCGGCGCTGGCGGGCAGGCTGCCCGCAACTCCGAAGCAGCAAAGCTCGCCGCCGAGATCAAGCGGGTCAACCCCGGCGGGTTGCCGGCCTTCGTGACTGGAGACTTCAACGACCCTTCAAGCATCTCGGCCCCGCACGCAATCCAGCTCAACGCCATCGGTTACGCGGACAGTTACGGGCTCACGGCCGCAAGGATGCACCCTGAATTCAACACCTACAACGACTACAGGCGTCCGGGCGTCGGTGACTACCGCATTGATCAGGTGTACGTCGGTGCTGCCAACGGCATCATGGTCCAGTACTGGGAGAACTGGACGCCATCTGGCAATCAGATCGTCGGTGGACGCCCGCCGTCCGACCACAACCTGATCTACACCACCGCCACGTTCCAGTAGCCGCAAAGCGCGCTCCCGGGACTGAACGACTCAGTAGAAGGCGCCTACTTCGCTGAGTTATCAACGATGTAGACGCTTTCTCCATTCGCGGGCGTTTTACGAATTCGCTGGATCCGTTGTGGGACAAGGGAATTTTCTGAGGAGTTTGAGTCGTAGCCACAGGCTAAGCACTTGATTTAGCACGGCCGTGAACAAGTCTGCTGTCTCGTGTTAGCTGCATGCAGTGCCGCTCGATCGGGAACGGGAAGAAGGCGTTCATGAGAGTTCCTTCATGATCCTTTAACCGGCGCCTCATTGTTGTAGTTCATGCTGGACATACGAACCGGCTTGCGCCGGAAGAGCTTGTGGGTGTTGAGGACCGCGGTGAACATGTACGGACAGAGCTTGGCTGCGGGCCGGGCACTGGCGGCACGGGACGCCAGGATCCCGGTACCCCGTTGCGTGGTGCCACTAGTTGGCACATCCGCAGGGTCCTGGAGCTGATCGCATGGGCTGGCCCTCCCCCCCGTCCCCCTGTCCGCCGCCGACGATACTGGCACAGCCTGGCAGGTCCGCCGGGCCTGGCCCGTTATGACACCGGGAGACTACGTTCCGGAGGTCCTGACGCCGGGACGGCCCGGCGTCAGGGGAGCGCGTCTGCGTCACGGGCGCTTCAAACTCATCCCGCCGGATGATCCGAGGCTGCCCGCCTTGCAGGCGGAAGCGCAGCAGGGGGAAGTCATTTCGTATCGGCCCTACCGCCAGGCGGTCGTCCGGGCGGAGGGCCGCTACATTAAGATCTTCCGGCCCGGCCGCGCCGTCGTGCCCGCCGAACGTTGCGCACAAATGGACATCCTGCTGGACGCCGGCACCTTCACCACCCCCAGAATCCTCCTTCGGAGCTCCCAGGACGTCATCGTTTTCAGCGCCATCCCAGGAAAGACTCTGTGTGAGCTGGGTACGAAGGAGGCCGCGGTCTCCGACGAAACGTTCGCCAGCGCGTGGGAGAAATGGTCGCGCGCCTGGGTCGCGCAACTGAACGGCCCCTCTCGGCCCGCCGCACAAAGCGTTCTCAACAGCCTTCCGCTCCATTCACCAGAGGTGGAAGCAGCGGACGTGTGGCGGCGGGTGAACGGTTGGTTGCGTCACAATGAAAACGTCCCGGGATCGTCGTCTCCGGGCGAGGCCTTGCGCGCCGCCGCAGAGCAAGTGAGCCTGAACCTGCTCCGGACGGCACCGGACCCACTGGTATGGGCCCACGGAGACCTTCACGACAAGCAAGTCATCGCCACTGAAGGCGTATTCCCGCCCGGATTGCTGGATTTCGATAGTACGGCCCGGGCCGAGGCCGCCCTCGATCTGGCAGACCTGGACGTCCACCTGGAGCTTCATCTACGACAAAACCACATGACGCCTGAACGGTACCTAACGGCTCACACGCAGGTGCTGGCCGCCGCCGAGGAACTGCACGTCAGCCCGGGCCGGTTCCATGCCTACTCGGACGCCATCTGGCTCCGTCTGGCAACTTCTCCGCTACCAGGCCGCTTGTCCCTAGCCATCGCCGTTCTCGCTGATCGGGCGAAGCATCATCAGGCCCCGTCCAGCCTCACCACGACGAAGATGGTCTAACGGCCGTGAAGGGACCTGGATGCGCCGCCTGGGTCGGGTTCGTGTTCGCGCAGGAGCTGAGACAGCGAGCCAGCCCCGTCAGTCGACTGCGCACGAAGTAAGTTCGGCGGCCTCTTCGGGGCTCATCCGGGTAACGCTACGCGCGCCGATTGTCCCCGAGGATCGCGCCTGAGGCTTCCACCTGCGTCTTAACGACGAATTCCTTTGGGTAGGAATCTACCCAAAGGAATTCGTCGTCGGGGACCACGTTAATTCGTAATACCCCCTTTGGCGGTGACGGTGGGATTTGAACCCACGTTGGCTTTGACACCAAACAACATTTCGAGTGTTGCACCTTCGGCCGCTCGGACACGTCACCAACCTGTATAGGGTACCGGAGCAAGGCGCCCAACCCCAAAACGGCCGGCTCCAAGCGGTTCGGCCGTGTCCCGGGACGACCCGCCGGCACGGGACAGGCTTCCCTGCACCCTGCCGGGGCACTAGATTCATCAGCAAGATGGGTACTTCTCAGCAGCAGGCCACAGCAACCGCGTACTGGACCGTCGGACCCGAAAAAGGTGAGCTCCGGCGCGAAGAGCTGCCCGCCCCCGGGCCAGGCGAAGCCATCGTGCGCACCCTGTACTCCGGCA
This sequence comes from Arthrobacter sp. UYCu723, assembly GCF_054059215.1. Lineage (NCBI taxonomy): Bacteria > Bacillati > Actinomycetota > Actinomycetes > Micrococcales > Micrococcaceae > Arthrobacter > Arthrobacter sp. UYCu723. The sequence continues at coordinate 1,026,069 of NZ_JBSSBW010000001.1, read as the reverse complement.
TCAGCAAGGGCACCGAACTCGTCGTTCACAACGCCCGCGTGCCGCCATGCGTCGCCGCGGAAATGGCCGCCCCCAACCAGGAGGGTTCCTTTCCCGGGCCGGTGAAGTTCGGCTACCTCTCCGTCGGCGTCGTCGAAGAAGGCCCGGCGGACTGGCCGGGCAGGACAGTTTTCTGCCTGTACCCGCACCAGGACCGCTATGTCGTCCCGGTCGAGTCGCTCACCGTCGTCCCCGACGGCGTTCCGGCCCGCCGCGCCGTCCTCACCGGAACCGTCGAGACCGCCGTCAACGGGCTCTGGGAGGCCGGCCCCCGGCTCGGCGACCGCGTCGCCGTGATCGGCGCCGGACTCGTGGGCGGCATGGTGGCCAAGCTCCTCAGCGCGTTCCCGCTCGGACGGCTGCAGCTGATCGACGTCGACCCCGCCAAGCGCGCGTTCGCGGAAACCCTCGGCGTCGAGTTCAGCCACCCCGACGACGCCCTGCCGGACTGCGACATCGTGATCCACTGCTCGGCCTCGCAGGAAGGGCTTGAACGGAGCCTGCAGCTCGCGGGCGACGAGGGCGACATCATCGAGATGTCCTGGTATGCCGACCGGAAGATCACGCTGCCGCTGGGGGAGGACTTCCACGCCCGCCGGCTTTCCATCCGCGCCAGCCAGGTGGGCGTGGTGGCCCGCGCCCGCCGCCACCGCCGCACCCACGCGGACCGGCTCGAGCTCGCCGTCTCTATGCTGAATGACCCCGTCTTCGATGTGTTCCTCACCGGATCGTCCAGCTTCGAAGAGCTGCCCGACGTCGTCCGGCAGCTTTCCGAGGGCACCCTGGACGCGCTCTGCCACGTCATTGAATACCCAGTCCCCGATCCCAAGACCACAGAAGCCACGAGGTAAGACCGTGTTCAGCCTGACCGTCCGCCGCAACTTCATGATCGCCCACAGCCTCCCGCGCCCCGCCTTCGGCCCTGCCCAGGGCATGCATGGGGCCACCTTCGTCACGGAGGTGACCTTCCGCCGTCGTGCGCTGAACGACGACGCGATTGTTCTGGACATCGGCGAGGCCGGCGACGTGCTGGATTCCGTCCTCGAGGGCCTCAACTTCAAGAACCTGGACGAGCACCCTGACTTCGCCGGAAAGCTCAGCACCACCGAGGCCCTGGCCCGGTACGTCGCCGACGCCGTGGCTGCGAAGATCCGCCGGGGACAGGACGGGCCGGAGCTTGCCGGGCTGGACGTCACCCTCCGCGAGACCCCCGACGCCTGGGCCAGCTACACGCTCGACTTCGACGCCCGCTAGGCACCCGCCGTGCAGCCGCCAGACCTCCGCCTGCGCCTGGTGGTGCCCGGCAACGTCCGGCATAACTCCGGCGGCAACGTCTACAACGCCGCCCTCGCCCGGGAGCTGTCCGCGCTGGGGGCCGCGGTGGAGACCTGCCCGCTCGACGGCGACTGGCCCGGCGGCAGCCCGGCGGACCGACGGCGGCTGGCCGCCCTCCTGCACGGCCCCGGCGACCCCGACGGCTCCGGCTCCGGCGACACCGGGGCGGGGAACTCCGGCGCGGACAGCAGGATAACCCTCGTTGACGGACTGCTCGCCTGCGGGGCGCCGGAGGAACTCGCGGCCGCGGCGGCCGCCGGGCGGCCCGCCTGGATCCTGCTGCACATGCCGCTCGACGACTCCGGTCTAGAAGGGGCAGGGCTGGAACGCCGGGCGCTTCGGGAAGCGGCCGGGGTGATCTGCACCAGCAGCTCGGCCGCGGCCGGGATCCGGGCCAGGTACGGGCTGGGCGGCGTCACGGTGGCCCTGCCGGGCACGGAGCCCGCCCCGCTCGCCCACGGCTCGGAACCCCCGCACCTCCTTGCGGTGGCCGCCCTGCTGCCGAACAAAGACCAATCGCTGCTGCTCGCCGCGCTGGCCCCGCTCACCGGGCTGCCGTGGACGGCGTCGCTGATCGGCTCCGACTCCGCGGACGCCGCGTACGCCGCGCAGCTCAGGGATACCGTCGTCCGGCTGGGGCTGCAGGACCGCGTCCGCATCCCGGGGGAACTCCGGGGCGAAGCGCTGGAGGCAGAATGGGCCGCCGCGGACCTCAGCCTGCTCATCTCCCGGGCCGAGACCTACGGGCTGGTGGTCACCGAGTCGATCGCCCGCGGCATCCCCGTGGTGGTGCGTGCCGGCACCGGAGCCGTGGAGGCGCTCGCGGCCGGCAGTGCGCCAAGCCAGAATCTGGCTGTCCCGCCGGACACCGCGGCAGCCGAGGTGACCGCACTGCCGGGCACCGCCGTCGCACTCGGCTCTGACCCGTCGGCGCTGGCCGAGGTCCTCCGGCGCTGGCTCACTGAGCCGGCGCTCCGCGCCCGGTGGCGGGCGGGCGCCGCCGCTGCCAGGGACCGCTTGCCCGGGTGGGAGACCACGGCCAGGACGGTGTTCGAAGCCTTGGACACAGCTCCGCGCGCGCCGCACCCGCGGGACCCGCCGGAATTGCCTGCGGCAGATGATTCCCCTGCCGCGCAGGCTGTTGGACAATGACCCCATGACGCCCGAGCCCCTCACCACCGTGCCCCCGACCGTGAACATCCCTCCGGCCAGGACGCTCACGCCCGAGCGGCTCCGCGCCTGGGCCTGGCACAGGCAGGGCCTGGACGGCTCGCTCGCGGGTTGCACGGCGGAGCAGGTCTTCGCCCGCGCGGGCTGGGCAAGGTCCGTAGGCGGCGCGAACCCGTACCTCACGCTCTTTGCCCGCGCCGGCATCCGCCGGGAACAGGTCGACGCCGACGTCCTCTCCCACCGGATCCTCGAACTGCCCACCGCCCGCGGCTGCACCTACGTGCTGGGACGCGACGACTTCGCCTGGGCCCTCAAACTGGGCAAGGACGCCGCCGAGGCTTTCCGGGTGCTTGGCAGGCTCGGCGTCGACCGCGGGGAAATCACGCTCCTGGAGGAACAGGTCCTGCACACCCTCGCCGAAGCCGCCGCGCCGATGGACCCGCGGCAGCTCAAGGACGAGCTCGGCGACTCGGTGCGGAACCTCGGGGAGGAAGGCAAGAAGAAGGGCGCCACCACCACACTGCCCACCGTCCTCGGTATCCTGCAGGCGCAGGGAAGGATCCGCCGCGTCCCCGCCAACGGACGTCTCGACCAGCAGCGCTACGCCTACGAGCTCTGGAACCTCCCCGCCAGCCCCCTGGACGAGGACGAAGCCCGCACCGAACTGATCCGCCGCTACCTCGGCTGGACCGGCGGGGCCACGCTCAAGCAGTCGCAGTGGTTCCCGGCTTTCACCGTGGCGCAGAGCAAGGCTGCGCTGGCCGCCGTCGGCGCCGTCGAGGTGGCCACCCAGGTGACCGCCGCCGGGGGCGGGGGGCTGTGGTTGCTGCCCGACGACGTCGAACGCCTGGCCGCGTTCGAGGAACCGGCCGAGGAACAGATCCAGCTGCTCGCCGGCACGGATTCGCTGGTGCTGCTGCGGCGCAACGCGGCGGAGCTGCTCGCCGAGGACGGACCTGACGGGGACAACATCGGCAGGGACGTCATTACTTCGCTGGCGCTGCAGGCGGACCTGCCGGACCACCCGATCCTGGACCGCGGACGGATCATCGGGCTCTGGCAGTACGAGCCGGGCCAGGAGCGGATCGTGCCCTGGCTGTTCCACGGCCCGACGCCAGCGGTGACCCGGCGGATCGCGGAGGTGGAGGCCTGGATCCGGGAGGACCTGGGTGACTTCCGTGCATTCAGCCTCGATTCACCGGCCACCCGGCAGAAGCGGATCGACGTCCTGGCGGCAGCCGCAACAGGCTCCGCCGCAGCAGCTTCCGCCGTCGGCACGTAAGCCAGCAGGACCGGATGCCACCGGAACGGGGCCGTGATGTCCGAGGTTCAGCTGCCGCGGTGTCCGGCGAAGAAGCCCCGCAGCAGCGCCGCGCACTCCGGCGCCCGGACTCCCGCGTACACTTCCACCCAGTGGTTGAGCCGGCGCTCGCGGAGGATGTCGAACACGGAACCCGCGGCCCCGGCCTTCTCGTCCCAGGCGCCGAACACCACCCGGGGAATCCGGGCCAGCACCACCGCCCCGGCGCACATGGCGCAGGGCTCCAGCGTCACCACCAGGGTGCAGTCCTCCAGGCGCCAGCCGTCATCGCGTTGCCCGTTCCGTGCGCTGCGCTCCCGCAGCCGGGCCGCGGCCTCGCGGATGGCCACCATCTCGGCGTGCGCCGTCGGGTCCCCGAGCGCTTCCCGTTCATTGCGCCCGGAACCGAGCACAGCGCCGTCGGGTCCGATCACGACGGCTCCGATCGGCACGTCGTCGGTGGCAAGCGCCCGGCGTGCTTCGGCGATGGCAAGGCCCATCCATTCGGTATGGCGTGGCTCCGGGGAAGTCATGGCTCAATGATAGTTTCGACACTAAGCACGCTGTGCACCACCGGAACGTCAGGAGACAGCCGTGAATACCAGGACTGAGAGCTGGTTGACGCACCGCTGGGGCAAATGGGTGGTGCCCTACGCGGCGCTGTGGGTCACGATGCTCATCGGCGGCGTGGTCGTGGTGGTCTTGGCGCTGTTGAGCGCCGAGGTCTATGACAACGTCGTGGACGACGTCGGCCTGGCGAACCTGGACAAGCCCACCCTGGCGTTTATGGAACAGCTACGGAGTCCAGGCCTGGACTCGTTCGTCACGGGGTTCACCAACATCGGCGGCGGGATTGGCATGCCGATCCTGGCCAGCATCCTGACGGCCTGGCTCATCTGGGCCAGCCGTACCTGGCGGCCGCTGATCCTGATCGGAGGCGCAGCCGCCGTCTCCGTGACCGCCACCACCCTGGGCAAGAAGCTGATCGGCCGGAACCGGCCGGACCACGCCGACGCCGTCCCGCCCTACGAAAACTCGCCGTCCTTCCCGAGCGGCCACACGCTCAACACCACGGTGGTGATCGGGCTCGTGGTGTACCTCGCCTGTCTGGAGGTCCATCGGGCCATCGCCCGGGCCGGCCTGATCACGGCGGGTGTGATCTTCATCGTCGCGATGGGAATGAGCAGGGCCTATCTGGGGCACCACTGGATGACCGATGTGATCATCGGGTGGGTGCTGGGGCTGGGCTGGGTGGGGATCGTCATCCTGGCCCACCGGCTCTTCCATGTGCTGCGCCACCGGGAACAGGCCGGCCCAGCACCGACTTTTGACCATCCCGCCCGCCTCCACGAGGGCGGCGCGGAGGGCGGTGCGGAGGCCGGTGGCGGGGGCTCCGGCAGCGGCCGTCCTGCCGAGACCAACGACGCCGATACCCCCGGCCCCTCGGGAAGGTCCTCGGCGACCGGGTGATAGTTTTGACCCATGCGCACTCTCGTTGTGGACCACCCGCTGGTCGCCCATAAGCTCACCGTTCTGCGGGACAAGAACACCCCGTCCCCGGTCTTCCGCCAGCTCACCGAGGAGCTCGTCACGCTCCTGGCGTATGAGGCCACCCGTGAGGTCCGCACCGAGCCCGTGACCATCGAGACCCCGGTCAGCACCACCATCGGCACCGCCTTCACCAAGCCCACTCCGCTGGTGGTCCCGATCCTCCGTGCCGGGCTCGGCATGCTCGAGGGCATGACCAAGCTGGTCCCCACCGCCGAGGTCGGCTTCCTGGGCATGGCCCGGGACGAGGAGACCCTGGACATCATCACCTACGCCGAGCGCCTCCCCGAGGACCTCACGGACCGCCAGATCTTTGTCCTGGACCCCATGCTGGCCACGGGCGGCACCCTGCGCGAGGCCATCAAGTTCCTCTTCAAGCGCGGCGCCTCCGACGTCACCTGTATCTGCCTGCTCGCCGCCCCCGAAGGCTTGGCCAGGCTGGAGGAGGAGCTCGCGGACGCCAACGTGACGATCGTCCTCGCCTCGATCGACGAGAAGCTCAACGAGAAGTCCTACATAGTGCCCGGCCTGGGCGACGCCGGCGACCGCCTCTACGGCATCGCGGGCTAGTACAGCCAGGCAGCCGCGTCGAGGACCCGGCGCCGAGGACCCGGCTATTGCCGGGACCGGCACGCGTTCCCTTCCGGAATCCCGCAACCCGCGCTAGCGTGTGGGCCATGGACTGGAAACTTGAACTCGTGTTTGTCCCCGTGTCCGATGTGGACCGCGCCAAGGATTTCTACGTCAACAAAGTCGGCTTCAACGCCGACTACGACGAGCGGCCCACGGACGGCATCCGCTTCGTCCAGCTGACCCCGCCGGGCTCCGGCTGCTCGATCGCCATCGGCGAGGGCCTCAACGAGGCGCCGCCAGGCACCGCTCCCAGCCTGCAGCTCGTGGTCAGCGACATCCAGGCCGCGCACAAGCAGCTCAAGGATAACGGCGTGGACGTCAGCGATGTCGATGTCCAGGACTGGGGCCACTTCGTCCATTTTGCCGATCCCGACGGCAACAAATGGGCGGTGCAGTACATCCCCAACCGGCCCAACGGCTAGACGCACCAGCGCACGTCCGTCCCGCCTCCGTCCACTGACAGCACTCAGCACGAAAGAATGCCCCGAACCGCAGGGATTCGGGGCATTCTTGCTGAAGCAGGTTCGTCCGGGAAACTGCCGGCTGGCTTAGTACCAGTTGTGCGCGTAATGGAAGTTCAGGGCGCCGCTGGGGGAGCCGTAGCGTTCCTTGACGTAATTGAGACCCCAGTTGATCTGGGTCCGGTAGTTGGTCAGGTAGTCAGCGCCGGAGCTCGCCATTTTTTCGGCCGGCAGGGACTGGACCACACCGTAGGCGCCGCTGCTCGGATTCGTGGCCGTGGTCTTCCACTCGGACTCCTTGGTCCAGAGCTTCATCAGGCTCTGCATTTCGCCGGGCCCCCAGCCGTAGGATTCCAGTTGCGATGCGGCGTAGGCCTGCGCCGCGGCGGGATCGTCAACGGCGACGGGAGTCGCCGCTTCGGGGGCCGGTGCGGGTGCCGCGACAGGTGCGGGGGCAGGTGCCGGAGCCGCGACAGGTACAGGTGCCGGAGCCGCGGCAGGTGCAGGTGCTTCAGCGGGCTTCACCTCCGCGGACTGGGCCTCGACGCTGGCGCCGGGGGGCACAGAGGTCTGGGCGTCGACGCGGACCCGTTCGAAGTTCAGGGGCGTCAGCGGGTCGGCAACGGTGGCCGACGCCTTGGAGCTGCCGGCGGCGGAGGGACCGTTGGCCGTCTCGGCGGCCTGACCGGCAGCGCCAACTCCGACGAGGACCGCGCAGGCGGTGGCAACGACGGCGGCGCGGCGGCCAGTGGAACCGATGCCCGCGGCAAACCGGGACAGGGCCGAGGCCGGCTTGGCTGACTCGGCGCGGTGGCGTGAATGCGTGGAGCGGGACTTGCCTGCAGCGCTGTCGGGGCGCGTTTGTACTTTGAATTCAGTCATGATGCCTCTCAAACGCCTGCGGAGTTAGCTGTCGGGTTCGGATGAGAAATCCGGCCGCACGGTGCTTCACGTGTCGGCTTCACCCCAAGGGTGCATAGATGCAGAATGCCCGGGAACTCTGGGTCCCCCGCCTCTGCCTGGTCCAGCGAATCCGGGAAGCGGCAGAGTTTGGCGTCCATCCGGATATACGGCGCCAGTGGTGGCCGCACTCTAAAAACCGTACAGGAGTTCCATCCGAGAGTCACATTTTGGTAACGGACATCACGACAGCGGAGTGTCGCCTTGTGCTCTTCCGCCTGGCCGTCGGTGCCGTTGCGCCGCCTGCGTGCCCACTCGACGCGCAGTAACGTCTAGCCGGCACGTAACCGTCGAACGGCGGTGGACGGACGCGACCGCGGCTAGGTCACGGGCGGGCTCGTGGGCAGGCGAACGGCGAACTCCGTCCGGCCTGGCCGGGAGGTGACCTCGACGGTGCCGCCGTGGGCCGCGACAATCGCCTGCACGATCGACAAGCCAAGCCCGCTGGTCCCCTCGGCAGTGGTTGCCGTCGTTGCCGGGGCGGGGGCCCAGGGGCTGCGGGAAATCGCCGAACGGGAGGTTGGCGCCGTCGTAGCTGCCGGATTCTTCCGCGCGGCGTCCGCGCGGGCAAAGCGTGAAAAGACCTTATTCATGAACTGAGGGGGGATCCCGTCCCCGTTGTCGGTCACCGTGACCACGGCGCTTCCATCGGCTGAACGCATCACTCCGGTCACCACCGTCGTCCCGGCCCCGGTGTGCTTGCGCGCATTGGACAGCAGGTTGGCCAGCACCTGATGCAGCTGGGCGGAGTCGCCGCGGACCACCACCGGCTCTTCGGGGAGTTCCAGTTGCCAGACGTGATCCGGGGCCATGACCTTCTCGTCACTGACGATCTAGATCGCCAGCTGGGTGAGGTCCACCTCGCTGAGCTTGAGGGGCTGGCCCTCGTCCAGGCGGGCCAGCAGCAGCAGATCCTCAACCAAGGTGGTCATCCGTTCGGACTGGCTCTGCACCCGTGCGAGGGACTTCTCACCGTCCGGCGTGAATTGCTCGGTCATCCGCATCAGCTCGGTGTAGCCGCGGATAGCGGTTAGCGGGGTCCGCAGCTCATGCGAGGCATCGGCCACGAACTGGCGCACCCTCATTTCGCTGAGCTGCCGCGCCTCGAGCGCGTTGGAGACATTGTCCAGCATCTGGTTCAGCGCGTATCCCACGCCGCCCACTTCCGTGCCACGATGGGCGGCCGACGCCGGCACCCGGACTGCGAGTGCCACCTCGCCGGCGTCGAGGGGGAGTCGGGAGACCTTGGTAGCCACCTCGGACAGCTGTTCGAGCGGCTTCATGGTCCGGCGGATCAGTGCCGTGCCGGCGAGACCGATGACGATGAGGCCGCCGGCAGACACCACCACCATGGTCCACACGAGCGAAGCCAGGGTGTTCTGCTTTTCCGCCAGCGGCAGCCCGGTGACGATCACGTCTCCATAGGGGGTCCGCCCGGCAGTGAGCCGGTAGCCGCCGGCCGAGAGCGTACGGTCAACCGGGACGCCGTTGGGCGTGAGTCCGAGGAGGACGTGGTCGTCATCGGGGGAGAGGCTCTTCCGGGTGGCGTCCCCGGCGAGGAAGCCGGCCCTGCTGACGGCGCCACCCAGGATCCGCGCGTTGAGCGTACCGATGCCCTGGCCTCGGGCCTCCAGCGGATCGGTGCGTCCGCCGGAGTCGCCGGGCGAGGGCCGTCCGAACACGCTGGCGCGGTGGGACGCCTCATCCAGCTGCGTGTCGAGTTGCTTGGTGAGGAAGACGTCCATGGAGGCGTAGCTGAAAAGTCCTACGGCGCCGCAGATGGCCACAAGCAGCGCCATGGTGACGAGGACCAGCCGGGTGCGCAGATGCCAGGTGGAGGGGTCGCGCCACTTTCGCCGGGGGGCAGGGGTCTCACCGGGGAGAGCGCGCACGGATCAATCCGCCGGCTTCAGGACGTAGCCGGCGCCGCGCACGGTGTGGATCATGGGAGCGCGGCTGGCATCGATCTTTTTGCGGAGGTAGGAGATGTACAGTTCGACGATGTTGGCTTGTCCGCCGAAGTCGTAGTCCCACACCCGGTCCAGGATCTGCGCCTTGCTGATGACCCGTTTGGGGTTCTCCATGAGGTAGCGCAGCAACTCGAACTGCGTCGCGGTGAGGTGCAGTTCCTCGCCGGCCCGGGTGACTTCACGGGTATCGACATTGAGTACGAGGTCACCGACCACGAGCTCCGCTGAGTCCATGGCGGCCACGCCGGAGCGCTGCACGAGCCGGTGCAGGCGCAGCAGGACTTCCTCCATGCTGAAGGGCTTGGTGACATAGTCGTCCCCGCCGGCGGCGAGGCCGGTGATCCGGTCCTGGACGTCGTCCTTCGCGGTGAGAAACAGGGCAGGCACAACCGGAGCGAAGGCGCGGATCCTGCCGAGCAGTTCGACGCCGTCGAACCCGGGGATCATGACATCGAGCACCAACACATCTGGGCGGAACTCCTTGGCGAGTTTGACCGCTTCGGGGCCGTCTGCCGCGACAGCGACGGACCAGCCTGCCATCCGCAGGCCCATGCTCATGAGCTCGGAGAGGCTGGGTTCGTCATCCACGACGAGAGCTCGGATGGGGGAGCCGTCCGGGTGGGTGAGCTGCGGAAGGTTGTTGGTCATAGAGTGCGAGGAGGCCATGGGACAACTCTCCGTTCTGCCGGTTAGGCGTGGCTTTGGGGATCCTGTGCTGCACCTGTGAATCCCAGCCTAGCGAGCTGGCAGCCGCCGCGGTGGTCCGTCGCGGGCTTTTGGAACCGTCTCTGACGGAACGGCCGGCATGGGCGGCGGAACTTTGAAGGCGTTCCGCCGCCGGACAATTCGGGCCTGACGGTGTGACCACTCTGTGGGACGGTGGACATTGAATGATAAGTAGGCGAAGCTTCCGCCAGACTGCCCTCCCATGAAGGATTCTTGGCAAACAGCCATCCGAGGCGAACAATATTCGGCTAAACGCCACGACCGACCAGTCAGTCAGGAAAACATCTGTTATTTTATCGGCGCGGCAGAATTGTGATCTGCACTACAATCCCGCGTTTCGTCTCACTATGTGGAACCCGAATCCCTTTGTTACTTGCAAGTTGGCATTGTTACGTTGCACACTTCAATTGTGAACAAGAACTCAACAGCACCTGCAGCCGCAGCTTCCTGGATCAGCCCACCCGCTGATACCGCGATGCGCTGTTGTCGAATGTACGCCTAACTTTTACACCCCAAGAGTTTCTAGGCATTCGCCCCAGCCCAGCGTCGGGCGCCCCTCCCCAGTTTCATTGCGGGGAAAAGTAGCATTCGAGCCGCGATGACGGCCATTCACATTGAGGTAAGCATTCATGTCAGTTGCATCCGGATACGTCCACATCTCCGTCCGTAACGCCGGCAAGGCCGGCCAGGCCTCGGGTATCCGCCAGGGTTTTGGTGGCGGCGGCCGCCCGTCCTTCGCCCCCGCCGGTCCCAGCAACAGCTTCCCGGCCCCTGGTTATGCAGCACAGGGCTACAACCCCGATTCCTACGGCCAGCTCCGCGCCGTTCCGGCCGCCCCGGCCACGGCGCCCACTCCTGTCATTGGTCCGGCTAACGGCAACGCGGTCCGCCCCGTCCCGGCCGACAACGTCGCCCGCGGCTTCGTGCTCTACATGGGCATCGACGAGGAGACCGCCGCGGCTGCCGGCACGTCCATCGCCAAGCTCGCCCAGGAGATCCGGGCCTACGCCCAGTCACTGGTCGCGGGTGCGGAGAGCTACGCCGCCGTCGCCGTTGCGCCGGCCAGCGCCCCGGGTTCCGCGCTCGACGTCGTCCGCTCCACCTTCGGCGACCCCACCGTCGGCGCCCGGCAGCGTGCCGAGACCGCACGCCTCCAGCAGCCGCAGGACCCGCGCCCTTCCGGTGTTCTCATCGACCTTGCCCGCCGCGAGGTCCACCTCGACGGCGATTCCCTGAACCTCACGTTCAAGGAATTCGAGCTCCTGAACTACCTCGTGGAGAACGGCACCCGCACCGTGGGCCGCGACGAGCTGCTCGAAGGACTGTGGCGGAACGCCGAAGAAGTGCCGAATGAGCGCACCATCGACGTCCACATCCGCCGCCTGCGCTCCAAGCTCGGCCGGCTCGCCAACACCGTGCGCACGGTGCGCGGCCAGGGGTACCGCTTCTACGAGCACCCCGAGGTTGTTGTCTGGGCTGCTCCGGAATACTCGATCTAGTCTCTAGCTCACGCAAAGCGTCCGTTCCTGTTGCAGGGGCGGGCGCTTTTGCGTTGGCGGGACGCTTCAGCGACTTTCCGCCGTGCCTTAGCCTTGATCCACCGATGTTGATTGGGGCTACGTCGGCGTTTTAAACCGAGAATGGCCGCCTTTTCAAGGAAAATGAAGTTTGTCTAGAACTCATTTTTCACCGAAAAGAGGCCATCTCGTAGATGCAAGTTTCCCACAAACCATCCGCGGTGTCGGTTTCCTTTGACGAGCCCAATCTCGTGTCGGCTGCCGGGCTGCTGCCGGTCATGACGCTGGCCCGGGACGCCGGGCTGCACGAGCTCGCCCAGGACTGGCTGACGGTGCCGACGGATAAGGGCGCGAACGCCGGGCTGAAAGTCGCTTCCCTGGTCGCCGGGATGGTCGCCGGGGCAGACTCGATTGATGACATGACCCTGTTGCGCCACGGCGGGATGAAGCGGCTCTTCACCGCCTGCTACGCGCCCTCGACCCTGGGCTCGTTCCTGCGGTCCTTCACGTTCGGGCACGTGCGCCAACTGGACGCTGTCGCCTCCCGTTTCCTGGCCGGCCTGGGGACCCGGGCCCCGCTGCTCGGGAGCCCCGGGGCGGAGGACTTCGTGTTCGTCGATGTTGACGACACGATCATCGAGGTCCACGGCTACGCCAAGCAGGGTTCCGGCTACGGGTACTCCGGGGTCCGCGGCCTGAACGCCCTGCTGGCCACGGTCTCCACCAAAGACACCGCCCCGGTAATCGCGGCCCAGCGGCTGCGCAAGGGCGCGGCGAACTCGGCCCGCGGAGCCAAACGCCTGATCACCGATGCCCTGTCCACGCTCAAAGGCCTCCAGACCGGAGGGCAGAGTCGCGGGCGGGTGCTCTGCCGGTTCGATTCGGCCTTCTATGGCCATGCAGCGGTTTCCGCCGCGCTGGCCGGCGGGGCCGAGGTCTCGGTGACCGTGCGCATGGACCCGGCCGTCAAACGGGCTATCGCCGGGATCCCGGAGACGGCATGGGAAATGATCGAATACACCGACGCGGTCTTCGACGAGACCACCAACACCTGGGTCTCGAAGGCTGAGGTCGCCGAAACCGTGTTCACCGCGTTCTCCTCCCGGAAAAAGGCCGAGCAGGTCACCGGCCGGCTGGTGGTGCGCCGCATCCCGGAACTGAACAAGAAAGCCAGCGACGGACAACCCACCTTGTTTGAAACCCATCGGCACCACGCGTTCTTCACCACCGTGGACGCCAAGGTTCTGGACACTGTCGCCGCGGACCAAACCCACCGCAAACACGCTCAGATCGAGCAGGTGAACGCCGATCTGAAGGACAGTGCGCTGGCTCATATGCCCTCAGGTGTTTTCGCGGCGAACTCCGCCTGGCTGGTTGCCGCGGTCATGGCCTATAACCTCACCCGCGCCGCCGGGCTCCTCGCCGCAGGCCCCTTCGGCAAGGCCCGGACCGGCACGATCCGCCGCAAACTCATCCACGTCCCGGCCCGCATCGCCACCAGCGCCCGGAAAATCCGGCTTCATCTCCCCGAAGCCTGGCCCTGGCAAACAGCATGGCAGGGCCTCTTCGAGCACCTCTACCCGCCGCCACAACCGGCCTGAACCCACACCAACCAGCCACACGGCGCAACCAGGACCACCAGTGGAACACCCCGACAGCGAGGCCGGATGATCCACCATGCCCAAACACCTCACCGCAGCCAGCCCGGAATTACGCCCGGGACCGGCTGCCGATCGGTGGATCAAGGCTTAGACACCTCCTTCGTTCCTCAGTCGGCGATGCGGCACTACGCGGAAAGCCGCTTCGCTTCCGCCGGGCAGTTACGTTCCCCGCCGTGTGGCGGGCGCTTTGGGTGCCTGGCTGGCGGGTATGTGCCTCCGCGGCTGAGGGACCTGTTGTGATTCGTGGGTGCGGCGTAGGCTCTGAGCGTTGATCCGACTATTGGGAGGAAGCATGTCTGTTGCACGTATTACTACCCTGAGCTCGAACTCCAAGACCTCGTTTGATGCTGCCATCAAGGAGGGGATCGAGCGGGCCAACAAGACGCTGCGCAATGTCACGGGTGCGTGGGTCAAGGAACAGAAGGTGGAGATCAGCGACGGCGCAGTTGTTGCCTGGCATGTTGTGCTGGAAGTGACCTTTGTCCTGGAAGACTGAACCGCCGCCTGAGTAGCAGCCCGAGTGATGCGCGCCCGTGGAATTCTGTCCGCACTAGGATTGGTGCATGAGCGCGCATCACATCAAACGGCTGGTGATCATGCGGCATGCCAAGGCCGACTGGCCCGGAGGGGTTGCGGATCACGACCGGCCGCTGGAGGAGCGTGGCCACAGGGACGCGCCTATGGCCGGCAAATGGCTGCTCAAGCACGGCGTGGTCCCCGATTTCATCCTTTGCTCCAGTGCGCTCCGGACACGGCAGACGTGCACGTGGGTGTGCAACGAACTCGGCGACAAGGCACCGACGCCGAAACTTGAGGACGGGCTCTACGCCGCCTCAGCCCTGCGGATGCTGACCGTCATTAACGACGTCCCGGACACCGTCACCACGCTGATGGTGATCTCGCACATGCCGGGGGTGCAGGACCTTGCCATGCACCTCGCTTCCCGTGATTCCAACCATGACGCCTACATGGACGCGGCCACCCGGTACCCCACGAGCGGCCTGACCGTGATGGAAACGGAGAAGTCCTGGTCCGAGCTGGATGGCCAGGACGCACGGCTCACGCACTTCAAAGTGCCCCGGGCCAAATAGTCCCCGGCTGCGGGCTCCCGGCCGCCCTGAATCCATAGTCACGGGACCAATTCTGCGGTTTACTGATGCTGTTACTCGTCGACTTTCGTGTTCGAGAGAAAAGGTGGATCATCGTGGATTCAGGACAGCTCATAGGGATCATTGTTGGCGTCATCGTCGTGCTGGCGATCATTGCAGTGGCAGTCATGCTCAACCGCAAGCGCAAGGTGGAGGCAAACCGCAGCCGGGCGGTCGAGATGCGTGAACAGGCCAAGACCGACGAGATCGGTGCAAGGGAGCGCGAGGCGAAGGGGGCGCGCGCCGAGGCGGATGCGAAGCAGGCCGAAGTTGAGGCCGAGCGCCTGCGCGAGGAAGCCCACGGCCGCCAGTCAGAGGCCGAGAACGTCCGCGCCGGCGCCCAGGAACAGCTGCGGAAGGCTGACGAACTGGACCCTGACGTAGTGACCAGCGAACGCGGCGACGCCGAGTCCCGGGACGGGATGAGCGGTGAGGAATTGCGCCGGGACCGCGGTGCGACGAACCACGTCCAGGGCGATACCGGCACCCACCGGCCGGAGGATGACCAGCCCCGCGGCGACCGGCCACGGAATCTCTGACAGCAAGTCTCCCCGAATCCCGGCTGCCTGGGCCGGACTTTCGGTGCGTCGTCCCCGTCATAGGGGCGGAGCACGCCTGAAACCGGCATAGTGGCACTGTGAACCCTCGCCATTCCGCCCTGGCCCTGCTCGTTGCCGTGCTGTGGGGCGTCAACTTCGTCGCGATCGATCTTGGCCTGCACCCGAATGGGACGGAGATGCCGCCGCTGCTGTTCGTCGCCATGCGCTTCACGCTCGTGGTGATCCCCTGTATCTTCTTCATCCGGAAGCCGGACGTGAGCTGGAAGGCGATCGTCGGCGTCGGGCTCTTTATGGGCGCGGGCCAGTTCGGTCTCCTCTACCTGGCCATGGCCCTGGGCATGCCGGCCGGCCTCGCCTCCCTGGTCCTGCAGGCGCAGGTCCTCCTGACGGTGCTGCTGGCTGCCGGCTTGCTCGGCGAACGCCCCAGCCGGCGGCAGTTCGCCGGCGTCGTCCTGGGCGTGGCGGGCCTGGCCGTGGTGGCCGTCGGGCGCAGCCTGGTGGCCCCCGCGTTGCCGCTCATGATCGTGCTGGCGGCGGCCCTGTCCTGGGCGGCCGGAAACATCGTCGCCCGGAAGGCAAAGGCAGCCTCAGGGCTGGGTCTTGTGGTCTGGTCCGGTGCCGTGGTGCCGCTGCCGCTGTTGGGGCTTTCACTGCTCCTGGACGGCCCGGCCGCGGTGTCGGGGGCTCTCATGGACGTGCAGCCCGTCACCCTGCTGAGCGCCCTGTACACCGCGGTCTTCGGTTCCCTCGTGGGCTACGGAATCTGGAACCGGCTTCTCAGTCTTTACCCGTCCTCCGCGGTGGTCCCGTTCACGCTGCTGGTCCCCGTGGTCGGCATGACCACGGCGTGGCTGGTCCTGGGCGAGGTCCCCTCTCCCGCCGAAGTGGCCGGGGGCCTGCTGCTGCTGGGCGGGGTGGCGACGGCGGTGCTGCGACCGTGGCGTTTGTCGCGCACGAGTTCGACGCCGCGGGGTGTGGCGCCGCACGCTCAGCGGCGCGTGGACGACCCTGCGGCAGGCAGGGCCGGGGACTTGGCCGGAGACTTGACGGACGCTTCTTTGGCAGCAGGTGCCTTGGCAGCAGACGTCTTGGCCGCCGGCCGTGGCGTGGCCCGGGGTGCTGCCGTCCTGGCGGCTGACGTTCTGGAAGCAGAGTCCCGCGGTCCGGGACGCGGCGCGGACGTCCCGGAGGAGGCGCCCCTCGTCGACGGAACCCGGCGGGACGGACCCCCGGCCGGACCCCCGGAAGCCGGACCCCTGGCTGTGCCGCGGGAGGCCGACGTCGGACGGCGGCGCGGGGCGTAGCTGGCGCCACGCCGGGTGCCGCCCCTGCCGGGCAGGACGGTCCCGGCGAACAGCAGCAGCAAGGTGGCGGCGCCGGATGCCGCCGCGAGGTAGAAGTACAGGTCCGGATGCTCGGAATCCACCGGAGTGGATATGGCGTCCGGGTCCGAGTTGAAGGCCAGCCCCCATTGCCGCAGGAATGCGATGCCGAACGCCATGAAGAGGATGCTGCCGATGCCGCTTGCCACCAGGGTCTTGTGCCGTCGGCGGACGACCACCTCGGCAACGCAGGCCACATACGCGGCGGCGGAAGCGGCCAGGAACCACACGAGTACCGTCTCGTGCAGGGTGACCCCGGTCAGCACCAGCAACGCGAGGGCAGCCAGAAACGCTCCGATGGCTGTCTTGCCGCTGTTACCCATGTGGCGCATGTGACCCATCATCCCTGAGCGGGGGCTACTTCACCACGTAGCCGCGCATGGATGCCATGATTGCGGCGACGCTTTGCTCGCGGGTCCGTTCCGGGTTGTAGGTCTGCCGGTCGAGCCCAACGACAAAGCAGGCACCGAAAATAGCGGTCTCCAGGCTGCGGCGGGAGACGGTGGGATCAACCGGGTGGACGGCGGCCACCCCGTCGATCGCGGCTCCGATCACGGCGAGCAGGCGTCCGCGCAGTTCGGTGAAGGTGTCCTGCCACTCGCTCGGCGTCCGCCAGTTCTCACTGACCCATAGCCGGGCGAAGGAGGGGTACTCCGCCATGAAGTCCATCGCCTGGCCGATCATCTCGTCCATGGCGGCGAGGGGATCGGCGGCGGTGTCCTTGACGCTCAGCAGCCGTGCCAGCAGGATGTCCACCCCATGGCGCAGCAACTGGGCGATCAGGTCCGACTTGCTGCCGAAGTTGTAATACACCGTGCCCTTGGAGACCCCGGCGGCCGCCGCGATTTCATCGACGGTGACCCCCGCCGCGCCGCGCTCGCCGATCAGCTCCATGGAGGCCTCGAACAGCTTCTGCTTGGTGGCGTTGGTGCGCGCCGGACGGAGCCTCTTCGCCGATTGAGCCGATTGACCTGGCGTCCCAGCGGCGCCGGAAGAGGGCGAGCTGCTGTCCGAAGGGCTGCTGCTCATACGGCGATCTCCGGTTTCAAGGTCTTGAGGGTCCAGTACTTGTGCTTGCGAACGGCCATGGTGGACATTGCCGTACCCAGCAAAGTGTAGCCAAGCAGCCCCAGCATGGTGGGAGGGATGCTGGTGAGGTCGGCGCCGTAGATCAGGTGCCGCATGCCGCTGACAACGTAGCCCATCGGCAGGAGCTGGTGCACCACATGCAGCGGCTCGGGCGTGGTCTGCCACGGGAAGGTGCCGCCGGAAGAGACCAGCTGGAGCACCAGCAGGATGAGGACCACGAGCTTGCCGGGAGATCCGAGCAGCGCCACCACGCCCTGGATTATCGCGCTGAACGCCATCGCCGCGGCCAGCATGAGGACCCACATCAGCACCGGATGTGCTGGGTTGAGCCCCAGCCCCACGTCCACCACCAGGGTCAGCAGGCTCGCCTGGACGGCGGCGACCGCCAGGAACGGAAGCCAGCCCCCGACGGCGATCTTCCACGCCGGGGCGTTGGAGGCCAGTGCCCGCTGGGTGACGGGCCGCATCGCCTGGATCAGCATGAAGACGCCAATCCACAGGGCGAGGGTGAGGAAGAACGGCGCGAGTCCTGCTCCATAAGACCCGGCCTTGGCCTGCGAGACGTTGCTGACGGCGACGGGATCGGCCATCACCCGGGCGAGGCTGTCCTTCTGGGCGTCGTCGGGGTTGGGGACTTTCCCGGCACCGCTGGCGAGCTCGCCCGCAAGGGTCCGGGCGCCGTCGGACGCCGTGGCGGCCCCGCCCTCCAGCTGAGCCGCGCCCTCATCAAGTTTCCCCGCACCCTGGGAGAGTTTCCCGGCGCCGTCCAGCGCGCTCTGCTGCCCGGCGGCGAGGGCAGCTGCGCCGCCGTCGAGCCGGTCCGCCCCGGAAGCGGCCTGGGCGACGGCGCCGCTGAGGGCCGGGCCAGCGGCCGCCAGCTTTGCCGCGCCCGCGCTCACGGCGGCAGATCCGTCGGCAAGCTGCTGGATCTGTGCCGCGGCGGTCTTGAGGCTGACCGCGGGGCCCGCTGCGGCGCTGGGGCCAGCTGCGGCGCGGGGGGCCGGGTTGGCATCGAAGTCGGCCAGGATGGCGTCCGCCTGGGCGGGGGTGATGGCCCCCGCCGAGACCAGCCGGGAGTTGGATGCCACGATCCGGCTCCGTTGCGCCTGGGCGGCGGCTTGGTCGGAGGCGGCCAACTGGCCCGCCAGGCCCTGCACCTGGGTGTTGAGCGCGGCGTTGCCGGCGGCCACCTGCGCGGCACCGTCCGCGAGCCGCTGCGAATCGGCAGGCAGCGTGGCGGTCTTGTCCTGCAGCTGGGTGAGCCCGGCGCTGAGCTGGGACGCGCCCGTGCTGAGTGAGTTTGCCCCGTCCCGCAACTTGAGCTGGCCGTTGTAGAGGTCCGCGGCGCCGTCCTTGAGTTCGCCGGTTCCCTGGTGCAGGGTCACCGTCCCGTCGTGCACGGTGGCGACGCCGTCGGCCAGCTTCCCGGCGCCGTCGGAGGCCTTGAGCATCTGGGAATGGATGGTGCCGAAGCCGGTGAGGAGCCGGTTGGCGGTTTCCTCGCCCACCTCGGTGGCAACCGTGGTGTGCACGGCGGTGGTGAGCTTATCCACGATGGTGCTCAGCAGATAGTTGTTCGCGTCGTTGGTGGTGACGTTGAGCATGGCCTGGTTGGCGGCGTCGAAACTGCCGGGGGAGACCAGGTTGGCCGAGAAGTCCTTGGGGATCTTCAGCGCGAAGGCGTACTTGCCCGTGCTCACGCCCTGGTCCGCTTGCTCCGATCCGGAAACGGTCTGCCAGTTGAAGACATGGCCGTCGGTCAGGCTTTCCGCCACCTTCTTGCCGGCCTCCAGCCGGGTGCCGTCCGTGGACGTGGCGCCGGAGTCCTCGACCACGAGCGCAGCGTCGATCTGGTTCAGCTTTCCGTACGGATCCCAGTTGGCATAGAGGTACACGGCCCCGTAGAGCAGCGGGACCATGACCAGCGCCAGGATGGTCAGCTTGGGCAGCAGGCCCGCGGTCATGCGCTTGAGTTCGGAGCGGGCCAGCCGCAGCACAGTCACTTTGCGCCCTCTTCCTGCAGTGTTTGACTTTGCTGCGTTTGATTTTGCAGCGTCTGAGCAGGGTGTTCGTCCCCGGACGGCGGTTCCGCCCGTTGTTCGGGCCCGGGGCGGGCGTTGCCGATCGAGGCGGCGGGACCGGCCCACCCGGCCGGGAGGCTGGTGACGGTGGCGACGACGGCAAGCGGCCGCCCGGCGTCGTGCGCCAGCTCCTCAAGCCGCGGCAGCCAGTCCGCGGGATCGCCGCTGTGGCGGTCGGGGGAGTCGACCACGAGGAGATCCGTGTTCGGGTTGGCGAGGGCCAGGGCCGTCAGCAGCTCGATCCGCCGGCCGGCGTCGAGCTGCTCGGCCCACAGCCCGGCGATGTCCTCGAAGCGGTTGACCTTGAGCCAGGGTTTGCTGAGCAGGGCGCCGCGGTAGCGGCGGGGGACCAAAGCGAGGTCCTCCGTGACGAGATCCTGGACGCTCAGGTGCTGCTCGGGCTCGTTGACGCCGGGGGAGTCCACCACGGCGCTCGCCGCACGCAGCTGTTTGATCCTGGCGCTGCCATCCCATTCCCTGCCGTCCCAGGAAAAGTGGCCGCCGGAGGGCTTCATGCGTCCGCTCAGTGTCAGCGCGAGGGCCGTGCGCTGGTCCTGCCGCGTTCCAGTCACCAGCAGGAGCCCGCCGCGCATGGCCTGGAGCGACGTCGCCGGAAGCAGGAAGTCCCGCCGGCCGTTCACGGAGAGCTGTTGCACGGAGAGCAAAGGGGGCCTTTCGCAGAGGAATGTCTGCTCCAAGTCTAACTAAACTGACTGGTCAGTTCAAATAAAGCCCGTCCCCGGAAGCGCGAACGTACACTTGAGGCCCCGAAAACGCGCTTTTCGGGGCCTCAAGTGTACGTTCGCGCGTCCTGGGGGCGTGCGGAGTGGGCATGCTTAGAGACCGTATTCCTCGAGCAGCCGGAGCCAGACTTCGCTGATTGTCGGGTAGGACGGCACGGCGTGCCAGAGACGGTCCAGCGGCACCTCACCCACAACGGCGATCGTGGCGGCGTGCAGCAGCTCGGCGACGTCCGGGCCGGCGAACGTCGCGCCCAGCAGCACCTTGCGGTCCTCGTCGATCACCAGCTGGGCCCAGCCCTCATACTGCTCGGAATGCAGCGAGGATCCCGCCACCTGGATGGGCAGCTCCACGGAGGCGGCTCTGAAGCCATCCTTTTCCGCCTGCTGCACGGACCGCCCCACGTTCGCGAGTTCCGGGTCGGTGAACACCACATTGGGTACGGCATGGCCGTCGGCGGTCTGGGCATAGCGGCTCCACGGCTCCGGCTCTCCGGTGAGTTCGCCCCTCGCGCGCGCTGCGATGGCGTCGCCGGTGGCCCGGGCCTCGTATTTTCCCTGGTGGGTCAGCATGACCTTCCCGGCCGCGTCGCCGACGGCGTAGAGCCACGGTCCGCCGTCGTCGCCTGTTGCGCCGGAGACCAAACCGGTGGAGTCGGTGCCGAGCCTCAGCGCCTTGCCCTCCGCTGCGGCGAGCCCCACGCTCTCCAGGCCCAGTCCTTCGAGGGCCGGGTGCCGCCCCGTGGTGACGAGCAGCTTGTCCGCCGTGACTGTGCTGCCGCCGTCGAGCGCCAGGCTGAGGGAGCCGTCGTCGTTCTCACTGACGCCTTGCGTTCCGGTGTGCAGGTGGAGTTCGACGCCGTCGGCCCGCAGGCCCGCCGCAACCAGCCGCGACGCCTCCTCCGGGAACATGCCCAGCAGCCCGCCGCGGGCCACGAGGGTCACTGCCGATCCCAGGCGCGCGTAGGCCTGGGCGAGTTCGGTGCCGGCCACGCCGCCGCCGAGCACGGCCAGCCGCTCGGGAATCTGGTGGGCTGAGGTCGCCTCCCGCGTGGTCCAGTACTCGACGTCGTCCAGTCCTTCGACCGGCGGCAGATTGGGGGTGGACCCTGTCGCGACCACGACGGCGTGCCGCGCCGCGAGCGCGTAGCTGTTGCCGTCCAGCCCCGCGACCTCCACTTTCCGCGGCCCCGTGAGCCAGCCGTGGCCGCGGATCAGTTCGATTCCGGTTTCCTCGACCCATTTGACCTGGCTGTCGTCCTGCCAGTTGGAGGTGAAGTAATCGCGGCGTTTCAGCACTGCGGCGGCATCCAGGGTCCGGGCGACCGCCTGCCGGGCGCCGGGGACGGTCTGGGCTGCGTGGAGGGCGGTTCCGGGCCGCAGCAGCGCCTTGGAGGGCATGCAGGCCCAGTAGGAGCACTCGCCGCCGACCAGTTCCGCCTCGACCAGCACCGCGGACAGCCCTCCCCGGACCACCCGCTCCGCCACGTTCTCGCCCACAGCCCCCGCGCCGATCACAATGACATCGAATTCCCGCTCAAGCTGTGCCGTCATGGCAGAAGCCTACGCCCGGACCTTACCGGCCGGGCGCGGGTCCCCACCCCGGAGAGTCTTAGCACAAGGCGATTGCGGAGTAGGGCTTAAACGAGAAAATCCGCAACCGGCGGACCGGTGCGGATTTTCTTGTTCTGTGCGCCCAAAGGGATTCGAACCCCTGACCTTCTGTTCCGTAGACAGACGCTCTATCCAGCTGAGCTATGGGCGCATTCTCGGCTCTTGGAGAACTTCTCGCTCCCCGAACCTCGAATTACTTTACGCGAGGTGGGCCGTGCTGACAAATCGAAAGGGGTGTAATCTGGCTGACTAGACCGGTCTACGTGACCTTAGTCACAAAATATCAGCTTGCGGAGGCAAAAGTTCGTTGAATTTCCGGGGTTTTTGATTTCCGGCCTCCCGGATGTCCCGTAACTGGACCACTTTTGAGGGGGTGATCTAGCCCTACATTTAGGAACACACCACTGAACCCGAGGAAGGGAACCGTAATGGGCGATCTGGCGCGACTGCCGTTGCTTGAAAAAGCACCCACCACACATGCTGGTCTGCTGGCATGGGTCGAAGAGGTAGCTGAACTGACCCAGCCGGACCGGATCCACTGGGTTGACGGCTCCGAAGCGGAGAACACCCGGCTCACGGACGAGCTCGTAGCCGCAGGCACACTGACCCGGCTGAACGAGAAGCTGTTCCCCAAATCTTTCGCGGCATTCTCCGACCCCGCCGATGTGGCCCGTGTCGAAGAGCAGACCTTCATCTGCTCCGAGAACAAACGCGATGCAGGCTTCACCAACAACTGGATGGCTCCGGCGGAGATGAAGGAAAAGCTGCGCGGGCTGTTCAGCGGCTCCATGCGCGGCCGCACCATGTACGTCATCCCCTTCGTCATGGGACACCTTGATGCCGAGGACCCCAAGTTCGGTGTCGAGATCACGGACAGTGCCTATGTTGTCGCCTCCATGCGCATCATGGCCACCATCGGCACTAAGGTCCTGGACCGCATCACCGCCACGAACGCCTTCTTCGTCCCCGCACTGCACTCCCTGGGCGCGCCGCTGACCCCCGGCCAGGCCGACGTCGCCTGGCCGTGCAACCCGGACAAGTGGATTGTCCACTTCCCGGAAGAGCGCTCCATCTGGTCCTTCGGTTCCGGCTACGGCGGCAACGCCCTGCTGGGCAAGAAGTGCTATGCCCTGCGCATCGCCTCCGTGATGGCCCGCGACGAGGGCTGGCTGGCGGAGCACATGCTTATCCTCAAGCTGACCTCGCCGGAGCAGAAGAAATACTACGTCTCCGCTGCGTTCCCGTCCGCCTGCGGCAAGACCAACCTCGCCTTGCTGGATCCGACGATCGAGGGCTGGGAGGTCGAGACTCTCGGTGACGACATCTCCTGGATGCGGATCGGCAAGGAAGGCGAACTGCGCGCCACCAACCCGGAAGCCGGCCTGTTCGGTGTCGCTCCGGGCACCGGCTGGGGCACCAACCCCAACGCCATGCGCGCCATTGCCAAGGGCCACAGCATCTTCACCAACGTTGCCCTGACGGACGACGGCGGCGTGTGGTGGGAAGGGATGACGGAGGAGACTCCGGCGCACCTGACCGACTGGCAGGGCAACTCGTGGACGCCTGATTCAGATAAGCCGGCAGCCCACCCGAACTCCCGCTTCTGCACGCCGATCTCCCAGATCGACATGCTGGCCGAGGAGTACTACAGCCCCGAAGGCGTCGAGCTTTCCGCGATCCTGTTCGGCGGCCGCCGGAAGACCACCATCCCGCTGGTAACCGAATCCCGCACCTGGTCCAACGGCGTCTTCATGGGGTCCACGCTGTCCTCGGAGACCACGGCGGCTGCTGCCGGCCAGGTGGGCGTGCTGCGGCGCGATCCGATGGCCATGCTGCCGTTCATCGGCTACGACGCGGGTGACTACCTGAACCACTGGGTCAACCTGTCCGCCAAGGCCAACCAGGAACGCCTGCCCAAGATCTTCCTGGTCAACTGGTTCCGGCGCACCGCCGACGGCGGCTTCGCCTGGCCCGGCTTCGGCGACAACGCCCGCGTCCTGAAGTGGGCCATCGAGCGCATCGAAGGCAAGGCTGCCGCCGTCGAGACCCCCATCGGCTACGTGCCGACCGGCGACTCGCTGGACGTCACCGGCCTGGCCCTGACCCCGGCCGAGGTGGAAGACGCAGTCCGCGTCGACCCCGAGGAATGGGCAACTGAGCTGGCCTCCATCGAAGAGTGGTACGCCCGGTTCGGTGACTCCCTGCCCGAGGCCCTGCGCTCCGAGCTCGAGGGGCTGAAGGCGCGCCTCAGCTAGTTTCACCCGTTAGTACGACGGCGGCGCCGCACCTTTTCGAAAGGTGCGGCGCCGCCGTCGTCTGCTCGCTCGGACCGGTCGGCCCGTGCAGCTAGCTGGCCAGCCAGATGTCCGGGCCGAAGACCTCGTAGTGTATCTTCGTGGCCGGGATGCCGGCGTTGATGGCCTCGTTGCGGATGCTCTTCATGAACGGCAGCGGACCGCAGAGGTACAGCGAGGCGTTTGCCGGGAGGTCCACTTCGCGCAAGGTCATGTTGCCCTGCTTGGCCCCGGCTGACGGCTGCTCGAGCCAGAGCTGGAGGTCGGCGCCGTCGAGGCGTTCGACGTCGTCCGTCATCTGGCCGCGAAGGGCCCAGCTGTCCAGATCGCTTTCCGCGTGCAGGACCAGGACCTGGCGGTCCGAGCCGGACTCGGCGAGGGAGCGCAGGATGGATGCGGTGGGGGTGCAGCCGATGCCGGCGGAGGCCAGGACCACGGGGCCGTCGCCTTCCTTCAGGGTTATCTCGCCGTAGGGGTTGGAGATCTCGAGGATGTCGCCGAGCTCCACATTGTTGTGCAGCACCGGGGAGACTTCGCCGCCGTCGTCCTTCTTGGTGGTGAAGGTGCGGCTCGCGCCGGCCTCGCCGGACAACGAGTACTGGCGGACCTGGCGCAGGCCGTCCGGCAGCTGGACCTTGACGCTGATGTACTGGCCCGGGAGGGCGGGAGTGATGGGGGTGTCGTCGGCCGGTTCCAGGGTGAAGGTCACGGAACCGGTGCCGGCGGGGGTCTTGGCGGCGACCCGCCACGGGCTCCACATCTTGCCGTTGGCCTGGGCCGCGTAGAGGCCCTTCTCGAGCTTGATCAGCGCGTCCGCCATGAGCCAGTAGACCTCGGTCCAGGCCTCGGTGATTTCCGGAGTGATGACCTCGGCGAGGTCCTCGGCGATGGCGGCGAACAGGTGCTCGTAGACCACCTGGTACTGCGGTTCGGTGATGCCAAGGGAGGCGTGGCGGTGGGCGATGCGGGCGAGGACGGTCTCCGGCAGGGTGCCGGGGTTGTTCACCAGGTGGGTGGCGAAAGCGGCGATGCTTCCGGCCAGGGCCTGCTGCTGATTGCCGTTGCGCTGGTTGGAGCGGCTGAAGAGCCCGTCCAACAGTTCGGGGTGGGCGGCGAAGAGGCGTGCATAGAACTTGGGCGTGATCTCCCCGATCCGGGAACCGACCAGCGGGAGGGTGGCCTCGATGACGGGGAAGGACTTGTCCGAGAGCATGTTGACTCCTGAGATAGTGGCCCGGGTCTTCAGCCGGACCGTGATGAATACCTGTATTTCAAATACGAGTATTTATAGTTCAGTTCTACACGGCGTAGAAAACAACGACAAATCGGCAGGATTCCCGGGCGTGGCGGATGGCGCCGGCTGGTGCAATCCGAGCAGGTTGCCAGGACGGCGCGGGACGGTGAAATGGCCGGGCGGTGCCCGGGTCCGTGCGGCCGGTCAGAGCCCGGGGCGCAGGCCGATTGCCTGGAACACGGGGTTCATCTGCCGCGTGGTCGGCAGCGAGGTGACCACGACGCCGTCGAGTTCCCGGTAGAACGCCTCGCGGGCCCGGGCCAGGGCGCCGCGGAGCCGGCACTCATTGATGAGGGGGCAGGTGCCCGTGGCCACGACGCAGTCGGCCGGGTCGGTCCGGGTGTCGAGCTGGCGCAGGAGCTGGCCGACAGTGGCGGCCCGGCCTGAGCTGCTCAGCCGCGACCCGCCATGGCGGCCGCGTTCGACGTCGATCAGGCCCAGTTCGCGCAGCTTCGCCATCGCCTTGCTGACATGGTTGTACGGCGTGCCGACGGCGTCGGCGACGCTCTGGGTGGTCATCAGGCCGCCGTCGGGAGCGGCCGCGAGCACCATCATGGCGCGCAGGCTCACGTCCGCGAAGGCGTTGATCTTCATGGCACCAGCTTACGGTTGGTCTAGTCCACCCAGACGACGGGTTCGTTGGTGTCGGCGGCGAGCTGGCCGAATTCGAGGTCATGCGTGTCGGGGTTCGCGGTGTACGGGAGGACCGCGGCGAACAGCGAGCCGTCCTGGTGCTCGGCGGCAACGTGGATGGCGTCCGAGTCCTCGTCCAGCAGGGTGATGTCACAGACCACGGCGGCGGCGCGGAACTCATCCCGGTGCTGCCGCAGCAACTCCTTGAGGTCGCTGATCATCGAATCCGCATCGAAATCCGCATCCGTGCCGTCGGCGGCGTCGGCGGGCGTCACGGCTACCAGGCGGACCTCGCCGTCGTTCTCGACGACGAGGGCGAAGGGAAGGAAGCCGCCATTGCGCTGCAGTTGCTCCTGCGCCGCACCGACGCCGGTGCCCAGCAGGTTTTCCAGGTCCGTGGCACTGGCCTCGGGCACCGAGTCACGCCAGGAGCCGGCGGGAATTGCTGACGGCAGTTCTGACGGCATTTCCAGCACGGGCCTAGCCCCGGACCTGGGCCAGGACACGGTCGCGGACGCGCTCCATGGTGTCCTTGTCCGTGGCCTCGACGTTCAGCCGGAGGAACGGCTCGGTGTTGGAGGGGCGCAGATTGAACCAGTAGCTGCCGTCCGTGGCGATGAACGTGCTGCCGTCAAGGTGGTCCACCTCTACGTCCTCGGACTGGAAGTCACGGCGGACCCGTTCCACGGCGCCGGCCTTGTCGTCGATCTCGGAGTTGATCTCGCCGGACGATACGTAGGGCTCGTATTCGCGGGCCAGCTCGGACAGCGGACCGTCCTGTTCGCCCATGGCGGCCAGGACGTGCATGGCGGCCAGCATGCCGGTGTCCGCATTCCAGAAGTCCCGGAAGTAGAAGTGGGCCGAGTGCTCGCCGCCGAAGATGGCGCCTTCCGCGGCCATATCGGCCTTGATGAAGGAGTGGCCCACCCGGGTGCGGACGGCCCGGCCGCCGTGCCTCTCCACCAGTTCGGGAACGGCCCGGGAGGTCAGGAGATTGTGGATGACGGTGGGGTTGGCCTCGCCCAGGCCCTGCGCGCGGGCGATCTCCCGGCGTGCGACCATTCCGGTGATGGCCGAGGGCGAGACGGGCTCACCGAGCTCGTCGATGACGAAGCAGCGGTCGGCGTCGCCGTCGAAGGCCAGGCCGATGTCCGCGCCGTGTTCGACGACGGCGGCCTGCAGGTCCCGCAGGTTTTCCGGCTCCAGCGGGTTGGCCGGGTGGTTCGGGAACGAGCCGTCGAGCTCGAAATACAGGGGGACGATCTCCAGCGGGAGCTTGGGCAGCAGGGCATCGCCAAGCACCGCGGGGGTGGTCAGGCCGGCCATGCCGTTGCCGGCATCCACCACGACTTTCAGGGCCCGCGAGCCGCGGAGGTCCACGAGGCTGCGCAGGTATGCGGCGTAGTCCTTGAGGACGTCCTGCACGCCGATCAGGCCACGGCGGGCGGCCTCGGGGATCGCGCCGGCGTTGAGGTACTGCTCGGCGAGGGCCTGGATTTCCTTGAGCCCGGTTTCGGAGGAGATCGGCACGGCGCCGGCCTTGGCCATCTTGATGCCGTTGTATTCGGCCGGGTTGTGGCTCGCGGTGAACGTGGCGCCGGCTGCGTTGAGGGCGCCACAGGCGTAGTAGAGCTCATCGGTGGAGATGAGGTCAAGCAACTGGACGTTGGCTCCGCGCCTGGTGGCGCCGTTGGCAAAGGCCTTGCTGAACTCGGGCGAGGACGGCCGCATGTCTCCGCCCACGAGCACCGTCTGCCCGTCCAGGTTCAGGACGTCGACAAACGCCGCACCCACGGCCTCGACGATTTCCGCGGTGATGGATTCGCCCACAATTCCGCGCACGTCGTAGGCCTTGAAGGAGGCCGAGAGGTCAAAAGTCTTTGTCTTGTCCATAGTCACGCGTCTTATCTTACGTGGAAGCCGTATGGCGCTGTGGAGGAGCAGTCCGGGTGCCGCGCCGATGTGATTGTCCACATGTCGGGGCCCCCGGGCTTCGCGGCCGTCGGAGGGGGCTGGGATACTGGAGCAATGGCCAATAACCAGAACGCTGCAGTCCTTTCCGCCTCCAACCCCGCTCATGCCTCCGGTTCCAATGGAGTTGCCGGGACGCGGGAACAGGCCCAGGAAGTGCTGCGCGAGCTGGTGGGGCACCCGGCCGCGGAATTCCATGACGGCCAGTTTGAGGCCATCGAGGCGCTGGTCGACGGCGGCCGGCGGGCCCTCGTCGTGCAGCGCACCGGCTGGGGAAAATCGGCCGTGTACTTCGTGTCCTCCCTGCTGCTGCGCCGACGCGGCGCCGGACCCACCCTGATCGTTTCCCCGCTGCTGGCGCTGATGCGCGACCAGGTTGCGGCCGCAGCCCGTGCCGGGGTCCGCGCCGTTGCCATCAACTCCGCCAACCAGCTCGAGTGGGACACCGTCCGCGAGCAGCTGGCGGCCGACGAGGTCGACGTGCTGCTGGTGTCCCCGGAACGGCTCACCAACCCGTCCTTCCGCGAGAACCAGCTGCCCGAACTGATCCGCCGCACGGGGCTCCTGGTCATCGATGAGGCGCACTGCATCTCGGACTGGGGCCACGACTTCCGGCCCGACTACCGGCGCATCGCGGACCTGATCACACAGCTGCCGGATTCCGTTCCCGTGCTGGCCACCACCGCCACCGCCAACTCCCGGGTGGTCCACGACATCGAGGAGCAGCTCGGCGCCGGTGTGCTGACCATCCGCGGCGCACTGGGCCGCAAGTCGCTCCGGCTGGGCGTGCTGAGCCTGCCGGACTCCCGCGACCGGCTGGGCTGGCTGCTGACGCACCTCTCGGACCTGCCCGGCAGCGGCATCATCTACACGCTCACGGTGTCCGCGGCCGAGGACACCGCACGCCTGCTGGCCGAAGCCGGGCACGAGGTGCTCGCCTACACCGGCCGCACCGACCCCGCGGACCGGGAACGCGCGGAACAGCTCCTCAAGGACAACCAGGTCAAGGCCCTCGTGGCCACCTCCGCCCTCGGCATGGGCTTCGACAAACCGGACCTGGGATTTGTGGTGCACCTGGGCGCGCCGTCCTCCCCGGTGGCGTACTACCAGCAGGTGGGCCGCGCCGGCCGTGGCGCCGCGAACGCCGATGTCCTGCTGCTGCCCGGCTCCGAGGACCGCGACATCTGGCAGTACTTCGCCACGGCGTCGATGCCCTCCGAGGAAAAGGCCGCCGCCGTCCTCACCGCCCTGGCCGAAGCGGGGACGGCCGTGTCCACCGTGGCGCTGGAGGCCCGGGTGGACCTCCGCCGGACGCCGTTGGAACTCCTGCTGAAGGTGCTGGCCGTGGACGGCGCCGTGGAACGTGTGGGCGGCGGCTGGCGCTCGACCGGACATCCCTGGGCGTACGACGCCGAGCGGTACAGCCGGATCGCCGAGGCCCGCGTGGACGAGCAGGATTCCATGGTCATCTACCAGGACACCGCCGGCTGCCGGATGGAATACATCACCTCGGTCCTGGACGACGAGACCGCCCACGCCTGCGGCCGGTGCGACAACTGCGCAGGCCAGTGGTTCCCGGCAGACATTGCCGCCGCCGCCACGGAAGCCGCGGGCCAGACGCTGAGCCGCGCCGGCGTGCCGCTGGAACCGAGGCTGCAGTGGCCCAGCGGCATGGACCGCCTCGGCGTGAGCGTGAAGGGCAAAATCAAACCGGAGGAAAGCGTGGCCGGCGGCCGGGCGCTGGCCCGGCTCACGGACCTGGGCTGGGGCGGCGCCCTGCGCGAGACCTTCGCCGCGGGAGCGCCCGACCGCACGGTGGACTCCGGCATGCTGCAGGCCTGCGTCCAGGTGCTGCGGGAGTGGGGAACCGGAGACGCGCGCACCCCGGGGTGGAGCGGTGCCGGCCGGCCCGCCGCGATCATCAGCGTCCCGTCCCGCAGCAAGCCGGCACTCGTGGACTCGCTGGCCCGCGGTATTTCGGAGATAGGCCGCATCCCGTACCTCGGCCAGCTGGAGCTCGAACACGGCGGCCCCACGGGCGGCCGCGGCGGCAACAGCGCCTACCGGCTCGCCGGGGTCTGGGACCGCCTCGTGGTGGGGCCGGAACTGGAAGCGGCGCTCACCGGGCTGCAGGGCCAGAGCGTGATGCTCATTGACGACCTCATCGACAGCCGCTGGACCGTGACTGTGGCCGGACGGGCCCTCAGGCTCGCCGGCGCCGGAGCGGTCCTGCCGCTGGTGCTTGGCCAGGCCGGCTGACCTCAGCCCCCGCATGGCGGGGCAGCGTCAGGCTGTCCACGGTGCTCAGGAGCATGACGGCGGCAATCGCCAGGAACGCTGCGCGGTACGGCGCCGTCGGATAGTCCCCAACGGTGGCTGCCGGGCCTGCCAGCGGACCCGATGCCTCGAAGATCCGCAGCAGCAGCGCCCCGACGGCGATCCCGGCGGCCATTGCCAGCTGCACGAGGGTTGCGGAGACGGCGTTGGCTGACGGCAGCTGCGACGGAGCCACATCCGCGTACTGGACCGAGGCATAGGCCGAGAAGCCGAGGGAACGGAACGCTCCGCTGGCCACGAGCAGTGCGAAGATCAGCGGCTCCGGAGTTCCGGCGTCGAGCAGGGCGCACAGGCCAAAGGTGGCCGCCGAGGCCAGCGATGCGAACACCAGCACCGGCTTGAACCCGAACTGCCGGATGATCGGCGTCGTGGCCGGCTTGATCCCGATGTTTCCCACAAACACCGCCGCCACCAGGATGCCCGCGTGCAGGGGGTCCCAGCCGAAGCCGTTCTGGAACATCAGGGGCAGCAGGAACGGCACGGCGCTGATGGTCAGGCGGTAGACGAAGCCGCCGGTGGCGGTGGCACGGAACGTCCGGGTTGCGAAGACGGCGAGGTCGAACAAGGGCTGCGGGGCCCGACGCATCCTCGCCACGGCGCCGGCGAGGAACAGCAGCCCTGCCGTGACGCTGACGGCCGCCGGCAGGGCCGAGGGCTGGCCGCCCGCGAGCTCAAGTCCCACCACCAGCGCCCCGACGCCGAGGGTGGTCAGCGCCAGCCCCGGCCAGTCGAGGCGGCGCCGGCGGTCCCCGCCGGCGGCGGGGACGAGGCGCAGCGCGGCCAGGAACGCAGCAAGCCCCAGGGGCAGGTTGATCAGGAAGATCCAGTGCCAGGAGAGGTAGGTGGTGAGTGCTCCGCCAACCAGCGGAGCGAGGACGGGCGCCAGCAGGCCGGGCCACACCAGATAAGCCGTGGCCCGCAGCAGCTCCTTTTTCGGCGTTCCGCGGAGCACCACCAGAGTGCCCACGGGAACCATCATCGCGCCCCCGGCGCCCTGCAGCACCCGGCTCAGGGTCAACATGGTGAGATCCTGGCTCAGTGCGCAGAGCAGGGACGCGGCCGCGAACGTGGCGATGGCCAGGCAGAAGACGCGCCGTGCCCCCAGCCGCTCCGCCATCCAGCCGCTGAGCGGAATTCCCATCGCCACCGTCATCAGGTAGGCGGTCATGGTGATGTTGACGTCGGCCGCGGGTACAGAGAAATCCGCGGCAATGCTGGGAATCGCGGTAGTCAGGACGGTTCCGTCGAGGAACTCCATAAAGAATGTCGCGGCGACCAGCAGCGCCAGCCGCGGACTCCACTTCCCCGGCGCGGCGGCGGACCCGGAGGAGCCCGCCTGGGCGGGATCTGCGGGTCCGTTCATCCAGCGGCAGGAACTGATATAGCGGCGGGACCGGATTCAGGTACCGGACTTGATTCAGCCACGGGACCGGATTCCAGCACCGCCTTGGCCGCGTTGTGCCCGCCGATGGCGCTGACCGCCCCGCCGCGCCGCGCGCCGGATCCGCAGAGCAGGATCTGCGGATCATCCGTCGCCACGCCCCAGCGCCGGGCCGGGGTGTCCAGGGGTGCACCGTCCTCCACAAAGGGCCAGTCGAGGCCACCGTGGAAGATATTGCCCCGCGGCATCCCGACGGCCCGTTCGATATCGAGGGTGGTTTTCGTCTCGATGCACGGGCGGCCGTCCGGTCCGGTGAGCAGCAGCTCCTCGACCGGTTCGGCCAGCACCGAGTTCAGCGACTTCAGCACTGCGGCCTGGAGCTCCGCGCGCCGCTCCTCGTTGTTGTCCTCGGTGATCAGCCGGTCCGGGACGTGCAGGCCGAACACCGTGAGGGTATGCGCACCGGCCGCCTGCAGTTCGGGGGACAGGATGCTGGGGTCGGTGAGGGAATGGCAGTAGATCTCGCAGGGCAGCGGATCCGGGATGGTCCCCGCCGCGGCGGCGAGGTACGCTGCGTCGAACTGGGACCAGGTCTCGTTGATGTGGAACGTGCCGCCGAAGGCCGCTTCCGGGCTCACGTTGCCATCCAGCAGCCGGGGGAGCCGCTTGAGCAGCAGGTTGACCTTGACCTGGGCCCCTTCGCGCAGGTGGTTGGGGTTGTGCGTCGCGGGCGGCACGGAAGCGGCCGGGGCGGATCCGGATCCCCGGAGCCGGTCGAGAACCACCGGGGCCACGTTGGCCAGGACCCACGGAGCCGTGGCGGCGTGCTCGGAGCCGTCGTGGCGGTAGCTGACCAAGCCGCCGGGACGGACGGCGGTGACTTCGGCCGAGGCAAGGATGGTTGCTCCGGCGGCGCGGGCGGCGCGTTCCAGTTCTCCGGAGACCGCACCCATGCCTCCGACGGGCACGTCCCAGTCGCCGGTCCCTCCGCCGATCAGGTGGTACAGGAAGCAGATGTTCTGCTGCAGGTCCTCGTCGTGCGCCCGGGCGAAGGTGCCGATCAGGGCGTTGGTCAGCACGACCCCGCGGACCAGGTCGTGCTGGAGTTCCCTAGCGATCACGGTCCCGATCGGCCGTTCGATCATGGCCTCCCACGCTTCCTCCGCCCCGGCCTGGACTGCCAGTGCGCGGGCCTCGGACCGGGTCCGCAGCGGTGAAGTCATGGTGGGCCAGAGGGCTTCGGTGAGCTGGCGGCAACGGGCGTAGAAGTCGGTGAAGGCGCGGAACTCGCCAGGGGGAGCACCGATGGCGGCAAAGGACGCGGCAGTGGCGCCGTCGTCCCCGTTGTCGATCAGCAGGGCCCGGCTGCCGTTCTCCGGGTCGGGCGTGTACGAGGAATACCGCCGCCGGGCCAGCTGGATGCGCAGGCCGAGATCGTCGATGATCTGCTGCGGCAGGAGGCTGACGAGGTAGGAGTAGCGCGAGAGGCGGGCGTCGACGCCGTCGAACGCCTGGGCAGACACCGCGGCACCGCCGGCGTGCTCGAGCTTTTCCAGCAGCAGGACCTTGCGGCCGGCCTGGGACAGGTATGCTGCCGCGGCCAGTCCGTTGTGGCCGCCGCCTACGATGATCGCGTCAAACGCGCTGGTGCTCGACATGGGGTTGCTGGACATGGGCCTATCCTGCCATCCGGCCCGGCAGGACGCGCCAGGTGTCCGGCAACCGGACAGTGCCCTCGAATCCGCCGGCCCTCGCGGCGCCGAAACGCTCCGGGTGCGCAAAAGGCCCCGGTCCAGGGACCGGGGCCAAACGCGGAGACGGGGGGATTTGAACCCCCGGTGGAGTTGTGCCCCACACTTCATTAGCAGTGAAGCCCATTCGGCCGCTCTGGCACGTCTCCAATTGCTACTAACTAGCCAACCAAGGATACGCAGAAGGTGCCATGCAGTGCAAAACGACCGGCGCGGGGTCACTTCTGGCCCGTTCAGGCCCGGATGGGCTGGAAGTGACCCCGCGTTGCTCTTGGCTCGGGACGTTCCCGCTCAGGCTCAGCTGCCGGCCAGCGCACGCCACAGGAAATGCTGGCTGCGGCTCTGCAGGGCCGCGGCCTGGCGGTTGTCCGAGGCGCCGGCGTGGCCGCCCTCGAGGGCCTCATGGAACCAGACGTTGGGGATCCCCATCGCCTGCATGCGGGCGGCCATCTTCCGGGCCTGGACCGGGCCCACCCGGTCATCCGAGGTCGCCGTCCAGATGAACGTCTCCGGGTAGTCAATCCCGTCCCGGAGCAGGTGGTACGGCGAGAACGTCTTGATGGACTCCCACTGCTCCGGCACATCAGGGTCGCCGTATTCGGCAATCCAGGAGTAACCGGCGGAGAGCTTGGTGTAGCGGCGCATGTCCAGGAGCGGGACCCCGCAGGACACGGCCCCGAACAGCTCCGGGTACTGGGTGAGCATATTGCCCACCAGCAGGCCGCCGTTGGAGCCGCCCACGCAGCCCAGACGCTGGGTCGAGGTGACGCCGCGGGAGATCAGGTCCTGTGCGACGGCCGCGAAATCCTCGTACGCCCGGTGCCGGTTCTCCTGCAGCGCGGCGCGGTGCCAGGACGGTCCGTATTCGCCGCCGCCGCGGATGTTCGCCACGACGTAAACGCCGCCGCGGGTGTGCGGGGCGTCCCCGTCATGGCCGGCGGACTCCTCGGTGCGGCGTTCCAGCCAGGCGCGGCCGACCGCGCCGCTGTAGGCCGGCGTCCGGGAAATCTCGAAGCCGCCGTAGCCGGAGAGCTGGGTCGGGTTCTGCCCGTCGAGCACCAGATCCTTGGACGCCACCTGGAAGTACGGCACCCGCGTGCCGTCCTTGGACACGGCGAAGTGCTGCTGGACCTCGTAGGCCTCGTCATTGAAGAACGACGGCGAGGAGCGGATCACCTCGTGCGCGCTGGCCACGCGGGCGTCAGCCCCGGTGCCACCGGCACGCCTGAGCGTTCCGCGGGTGAGCGTGCTCGGCGTCGTGAATCCCGTGGCCACGAGCCAGAAATCGTTCCCGGCGCCGGGGGCTTCCCCCTCCGACGCCGGGGCGCCGCCGCCGGTACCGTCGTCGTCAGAGCCCTCGGGGGCGTCCTCGTCGTCCACCGCGAAGGCGTTGACGTCGTGCAGCGGCGGGCAGGCGTCCAGCACGGTGGAGGCCCAGGCCGCGTCCGTGCCGGGCCGCTGCGGATCCAGCACCCGGATCTCCGAGGAGACGTCGCGGAGCAGGTTCAGCAGCAGGAAGTCCCGCGTCCAGCTCCAGGACTGCAGCGAGGTGTGCTCGTCCGGGGTGAAGAGCACGGACAGATCCCGGCCGCCGGCCAGGAAGTCCTCGAAACGGGCCGCGAGCAGCGCTCCTGCCGGATACGTCCTGCCGTTGACTGTCCAGTCCTTCTGTGGCCGGAACAGCAGCCATTCGCGGTGCGAGCTCAGGTTCACGTCGGCCGGGACGTCTATCTGCACCCACTCGCCGTCACGAAGCACCGAGGTGTTCTTCTCGAAGAAGCTGATCCAGTCCACGGCAAAGGTCCGTTCGAAGCCGGGCGTGGAGTCGTGGGCCACCAGGGCCATCATGTGGTCCTCGGGGATCTCGAACAGCCGCTCTGCGGCGGCCAGGGAACCTCCGCGCTGCAGCTTCACGCCGGTCCGGGCGTAGGAGGACGAGGTGCTGGGCAGCCCCTCGGCCGTGGTGGCCACCAGGAGCGTGTCCGCGTCGAGCCAGGAGGCGTTTCCCTTCGCCGTGGGCAGATCGAAGCCCCCGGCTGCGGCGTCCACGAAGCTGCGGCTCTCGACGTCGAACTCGCGGTGGCGGTTCGCGTCACCGCCGTCGGGGGAGAGGGCCAGCAGGGCACGCCGGTGCGGTTCGCCCTCGGACGGGCGGAGGAAGTTGGCGCCGTGGAAGACCCACTCCTGGCCCTCGGCTGCGGCTAGGGCGTCCACGTCCAAAAGGATGTCCCACTCCGGTGATCCGCCGCGGTAGCTCGCCCAGCTGGTCCGCCGCCACAGCCCCTTGGGGTTGTCCCGGTCCTTCCAGAAGTTGTAGTACCACTCGCCGTGCTTGCCCACCATGGCAATCCGGTCTGTGGAGTCCAGCACTTCCAGGATGCTGCCCTCGAGCCGGGCATATTCGGCATCCTCCAGCAGGTCCTCCGTCCTGGCGTTCTGTTCACGGACCCAGGCCAGTTGCTCCTCGCCGTAGATCTCCTCCAGCCAGATGTTCTCATCGACGGGTTCGGGGGCGGTTCCTGCCCCGGCGGCGGGTCCGGAAGGGCGGCCGGACGCGGACGGGTGAGCAGCTTCAGTGGTGGTCATCTTTCCATCCAAGCAACATCAGCGCGCGGCTAGCAAGTCAAGCGCCCGTCGGCGTCCGCCGGCCAAGCAGGAAGCCGGTTGCCGATACGCTGGATGCCGTGGGCATATCGCAAAGCATCCGGACGGCACTGATAGGCGCCGGTCCCCGGGGCACGAGCGTGCTGGAGCGGCTGCTCGCCAACTGGGTGCCGGCCGGCCCGGACGCAAGGCTCCACATCGATGTGGTTGATCCCTACCCCGCCGGCCCGGGCCATGTGTGGCAGCCGGGACAGTCCCGGCTTTACCTGATGAACACGCAGTCGTTCTACCCCACGATCGTTCCCGAGGACCCCGCGTTGGCGCCTCCGCTGGCCGGAGACACCTTTGACCGCTGGCGCGAACTGCAGCAGCGGCGTCCCCACCCTTCGCTGACCGCGGAGGAACGTGCCGAACTCGCCGCCCTCGGCTCCGCGGACTTCCCCAGCCGTGCCCTGTACGGCCGTTACCTCCGTTCCACGCTTGAGGAACTGCTCTCCGTGCTGCCCGCGGGAGTCACGGTGGAATTCCACGAGACGACGGCGGTCTCCGTCCGGCACGCGGCGGCCCCCGCGGCCGGACCCGACGCCGTGGCTTCGCCCGACGCCGGGACCGGATCCCACGCCGGGACCGGGCATGACGGTGACCTGAACGGGCGAGTGAGGTTCGACGTCGGACTGGCGGGCGGCGCAGTGCTTACCGTCGACTCCGTGGTCCTCGCGCTGGGCCACCTCGAATCGCGGCTGAACCCGGAGCAGCGGGAGCTGAAGGCCGCGGCGGAGGAGCTCGGGCTGCTGTACCTGCCGCCGGCCGCGCCGGCCGACGTCGACTGGTCCCGGGTGCCGGCCGTCAGGCCGGTGCTGGTGCGCGGCATGGGCCTGAATTTCTTCGACGTCATGGGCCAGCTGACCGAGGGACGGGGAGGCACCTTCCTGGCCGGGGAGGACGGCGGGCTGAGCTACCGGCCGTCCGGCCGAGAACCGCTTATCATCGCGGCCTCGCGCCGCGGCACTCCGTACCGGGCCAAGGCCGCCCTGGCCGGGTATTACCCCTCCGCCGTGACGTTGCGGTACTGCACGGAAAGCGCGCTGGCGAGGTTCGGCGAGGCGGGGATCCAGCCCGCCTTCGACCACGACCTCTGGCCGCTCCTGCACCGCGACGCTGTCTGGGCGTACTACTCGACGCTCGCGCGCTCGCAGCCCGGCGCCATCCTGACCGATCCCACCGAGTTCCTGCGGGCGCTGGAGGAGTCGCTGCGCCCGCACGCGCACAGCGCGGCCAAATGGGAGGACGCGGTGGATTCCGCGATCGCGGTGCATGTCCGACCGGCCCACCGGCTGGACCTGCTGGGCCTGGCGGCACCGCTGGCCGGCCGTTCCTTTGACTCCCGGGCGGAGCTGGACGCCGCCGTCGTCGAGTATCTCCTCGACGATGCCCGCCGCTCCGCGCTGGGGGAGGACGATCCGGTAAAGATGACGATCGGAGCCCTGCACCACGGGCGGGCGGTGCTGAAGACGGCGGTGGCCGACGGCGGCATCACGGACGAGTCGTGGGTGGCCGGGCTGCGCGGCTGGTTCGAGTCGTTCGTTGAAGGCCTTGCCAGCGGGCCGCCGGCGCTGCGCGCCGAACAGCTGGCAGCGCTGGCGCGTGCCGGCGTCGTCCGGTTCGTCGGGCCGGATCCCAAGTTCGGCGTGGACCGCAAGGCCGGGACCTTCACGGCGGCGTCACCGTGGGTAGGCGGCCGGGGCGCCGGCTCTGGCGGCCGGGGTGCCGGCGGAACGGGCACCAGGGGGACAGGCGCCGGCGGGGCACAGGGCGAGGCAGTGGCGGCCGGTGCCCTGATTGAAGCGCTTGCGCCGGCGAACAGGGTTGCCGTCAACGTGTCGGCGCTGCTGGAACAGCTGCTCGCGGAGGGGCTGGTGCGGCCGCGCCTCATGATGACGGTGGAAGGGGTTCCGGTGCAGACCTCCGGCCTGGACGTTTCTCCGCACCCGTACCGGCCGCTGGGCTCAAACGGCTCAGTGACCGAGGGCCTCTATGTCCTCGGGCTGCAGCTCTCCGCGGCGCAGTGGGGGACCGCCATCGCGGCCGAGGCCCGGCAAAAGAACGGCCCCGCCTATCGCAGCGGCCAGCGCACCCTGCACGACGCCGACGAGATAGCCCGCGGCATCCTTGGGATCCTGACCCGCAACAAAGAATGAGCATGCCCCGCACCCGGGCTGAACACTGGACATATGGGCAATATGTCCCGTGCTGCAGCCCAGGGGAGGGCATGCTCATGGCTGGAAGGCTCTCTTACCGCGGCGCGTCCGGGTAGATGCTTCGGGTCTCGGCGCGTTCGTGACGCACCGGGAGCCAGGAGCCGGGGTGCAGCTTCGGCAGGATCTTTGCCACCGCCAAGGCGCCATACATGACGGTATTGATGGCCACGAAGGTCGCCAGGATGGCGAACCATTCGGTGTGCAGGATCGACTCCGGAAACAGGATACCGGTGGGGACGAGGGGGCGGACGGCGGGGATCATGCCTGTGCTTTCACGATCTCGGGGGCGGCCTCGTGGGTGAGGTGTTTCCAGTTGGCGGTGCGTCCCAGTGCGATGTCGATGATGCCTTTGACGTAGACGATGTTGAGGAACATGTCGAAGAGCAGCTCAGGGAACAACGTCAGGGCCAGCAGGCGTGCCCGCCAGCCGCCCTTCCACACCGTGACGACGCGCTCCGTGATGAACACTGCGCCGAGGCCCAGCCAGAACGGGAACCAGATCCAGACATCGAGCGAGAACATCATGAGCAGGATGAGCAGGAGGTAGGCGCTCAGGGCAATGACGCCGTAGCCGATGCCGAGTTGCTGTGCCCAGTACCGGAAGGTCTGCGGGGTCACGCCGTAGGCGCCGATGTTTTCCAGGGCGCCGCGTTGCCAGCGCAGACGCTGGGACCAGAGGGTGCGCCAGCTGGGCATGAGTTCGGTGACCACCGTGCACTTGGCCGGCGAGATCATCAGGGCGCCGAGGGACTTCAGGGCGATTGTCAGCTCGTTGTCCTCAGTCAGGGCAACGGTGTCGTACACGTCGCCGGGGTTCCCCGGGAGGGAGTCCCCGCGCTGTGCGGCGATCGTGCGTAGGGCCCGGGGCCGGAACATGGACGCGGTGCCGGTGAGCACGAAGACGCGGCCCCGGCGTCGGCGGATCTCGCGTCCGTAGCGGATGTATTCATTGCTTTGGAACTGCCCCAGCACGCCGTGGCCCTCCTCCCCGTAGAAGAGGCCGCCCACGGCCATGAGGGCCCGGTCGTCGGTGAATCGTGCCACTGCGGCGGCCAGGAAGCCGTCGTCGAGGCTGGTGTCCGCGTCCATCACCATCACGACGTCGTTGTCGCCCTGGCCGGGCAGCAGCTGTTTAAGGGCCTGGTTCAGTGCGCCTGCCTTCTTCTTGGTGTTTCCGACGGACTCAATGACCTCGACGCCGGCCTGCCGGGCGAGCGCGGCCGTGCTGTCGGTGCAGTTGTCCGCGACCACGATGATGCGCCCCGGGCGGTGCGACTGGGCCAGGAGGGACGCGATCGTGGTGGGCAGCGAAGCTTGTTCGTTGTGCGCCGGGATCAGCACCGTCACGGTCACGGGACCGGCATAGACCTCTCGCGTGTCCGCCATGACGATCCGCGGCGCAAGCGGGGCGGCCTGGGGATTCGCCGAACGGCGCGATTTATTGGTGATGCGGCGTTCCAGCAGCGCGATTCCGGCCGCCAGCAGGAGGGCGAGGGCAATTGCGGCGACAATATTGCGCAGAGCCGGCGCATCGGTGTTGTAGAGGACGTTCCAGACACCCAGGACCAGTCCATGACTCGGCGACTCGTCAGCCCGCGGACTCCCGGCCGCGACCGCAAACCACAACAGCGCCGCTGCGCCGGCGGCGGCCAGTGCTATGACAATGCCAACCGCCCGATGAAACCTTCCCCTGCCCATTGGCCAGACGATACCAGTGTCTCCTGTGCACCGCCTGTCACATTGGTCCCAGCGGTGTCACGAGCACCAAGGCCCGGCCGCGGGAACGAACTTGGTCCCCGGCATCTCCGCCCCAAAGAATGAGCATGCCCCGCCCCCGGGCTGAACACGGGACATATGGGCAATATGTCCCGTGCTGCAGCCCCAGGGGAGGGCATGCTCATGGCTGGAAGGCTAAGAAACTAGGCCTTGAGGCGCTTCTGGTACTGGATCCAGGCGATCGTGTACTTGATCCAGCCGAATACGTCGTACCACTTAGGTGAGCGGTGTCCGGGTGCCTCCACCGGACGCTCCACAGCAGAATACCGGCCAGTAGCCCTTTGGAGAGGGTCTGGCCGGTATCTCTTATAGCAATTTTCGTAATTGTGGTCGGAGGATCTTTCCGGCCCTTCTTCGTCTAGGCGCCCGCGGCGGCCTGAGCCCCCTGTCCGGTGTCAGCCACGATCTTGAACATGGCGCCGGTGGGGTCGGCAAGGGTGGCAAGCCGTCCGAACGGGGTGTCGTCCGGCCCGTCGATCACCCGGGCGCCCATGGAAACGGCCTTCTCGATGGAGGTATCCGCGTCCTCAACGGCGAAGTAGACCTGCCAGTTGGACGGGACCTCGGCGGGGAGGTAGGCCGAGGCGTCCATGATCCCTGCCTTGGCGGCGTCCCCGGCACCCAGTGTTGTGTAGCGGAATTCTGGAGTGTCACTCATGACGTCGGTGTCCCAGCCGAACACGTCCTGGTAGAACTTGACGGCGGTGGCATAGTCCTTGGTGTGGAGCTCATGCCACGCCGGGGCGCCGGCCTCCGCCGCCAGCTCATAGCCCTTCATCTCAGCCGGCTCCCACACGCCGATGGATGCCCCGGTGGCATCGGCGATCATGGCCATGCGGCCCTGATCCGGCACGTCCATGGGCTGCATATAAACCTGTCCGCCGTTTTGGGCCGCAGCCTGCACGGTCGCCGCCGCATCCTCCGACCGCAGGTACGTGCTCCACATGTCCGGCATGCCCGCTATCGAGTCGTCCTTCTGCATCATGCCGGCAACGGTTTTCCCGTCCTTCGCCGCCGTGATGTACCCGCCGTATTTTTCCTCGTCGCCGGTTTGGAAGGTCCAGCCGAAGAGCGTCCCGTAGAACGCCTTGGCTTTTTCGGTGTCCGAGGTCATCAGGTCGACCCAGCACGGTGCGCCGTTGGTGTAGTCAGGTGTTGGCATTACAGGCTCCTGCTCTGTCTGGCGGCGCATGCGCGCTGCGGCGGCCGCCGGATTCGGATGGGTGGTGGAGACATCAGAGAGACTATGCCGGGGGACCGACGGTTTCAATGGTTCGCCGGTTCCGGGCCGCCATCCTGCCCGGGGCGCAAAAATGCCCCCGGCTCTGCGGCAGTCGCAGGAGCCAGGGGCACTGTTCGCGGAAGGTAAGAGATTCGAACTCTTGGTACGGGGTCACCGCACACTGGTTTTCAAGACCAGCTCCATCGGCCGCTCGGACAACCTTCCCTAACGAGTAGTGTTTCATAGGCAGTCGGCTGCCACAAAAAACGTGGCCGCGCTCGCGGACAGCGGCGCTTCCCCCACATACTCTGGTTGAAGGTGCCGTCTGCCGCAGGCGCATTCCGGCACGATGTACGGATGGAATCGGGAGTTCTCAATGAAGGCTGTCTATATCTCGGAGCCCGGGGGACCCGAGGCCCTGGAAGTCCGCGAGGTCCAGGCGCCGGAGCCCGGCCCGGGAGAGGTGCTGATCGACGTCGTCGCCGCCGGACTTAACCGCGCGGACGTCCAGCAGCGCAAGGGACACTACCCGCCGCCGCCCGGTGCCTCGGAGATCCCCGGGCTGGAAGTTTCCGGCCGGATCGCCGGCTTCGGACCGGGCGTGACCAAGCCCTTCTCGGTGGGTGACAAGGTCGTGGCACTGCTGGCCGGCGGGGGCTACGCCCAGAAGGTCGCCGTCCCCGCGGGTCAGGTCCTGAGGGTCCCCGACGGCGTCGACCTGGTCACCGCCGCCTCCCTCCCGGAGGTCACGGCCACGGTCTATTCCAACCTGATCATGACCGCCCAGCTGCAGCCGGGCGAGACCGTGCTCATCCACGGGGCCACGGGCGGCATTGGCACCATGGCCATCCAGCTCGCGAAGGCCTTCGGGGCCGTTGTGGCCACGACGGCGGGCACCGCCGAGAAGGTCGGCACCGCGAAGGCTTTCCTCGGTGCGGACATCGCGATCAACTATGTCGAGGAGGACTTCCCGGAGAGCCTGCGCGCCCAAAACGCCGGCAAGGGCGCGGACGTCATCCTCGATGTCGTCGGGGCCAAGTACCTCAGCCAGAACATCGACGCCCTGGCCGACTACGGACGGCTCGTGGTGATCGGGCTGCAGGGCGGGGCCAAAGGGGAGCTGGACCTCGGCCTGTTGCTCCGCAAGCGCGCCGCCATCATCGCGACGGCGCTTCGTCCGAGGCCGGTCGAGGAAAAGTCCGTGATCATGAACGCGGTGCGCGACGCCGTCTGGCCGCTGCTGGCCGACGGGCAGATCCGGCCGCTCGTGGCGAAGACATTCCCGCTGGACCAGGTCCAGGCCGCGCACCGCTACTTCGACTCAGGCGACCATGTCGGCAAGATCCTCCTGGTGATGTAGGCGGCACCGGCCGGCCAATGCCGACTTATGCTTCGAGTGGCATACGTTTTTGCTTCCGGGCCCTCAATGACGGTACTGTGATCCCATACGCGGTATACACGCGTCTTGGGGCGCGTGTATGCTGTCGTCCCCGCTACCTCCGGGAGCATCATGTCGATCCGCCACAGCCTCCTCGCACTTCTGAAGGACCGCCCACGCTACGGGTACCAGCTGAGGATTGAGTTCGAGGACCGGACGGGCGCATCCTGGCCCCTGAACATCGGTCAGGTGTACACCACCCTGGATCGGCTGGAACGTGACGGCCTGGTCCGCAACGAGGGGGCCGACGGCGAAGGCCACGTGATCTACCACATCACCCCCGACGGTCTGGCCGAAGTCCGCGGCTGGTTCACCGCTCCGGTTTCCCGAGCCTCGCCGCCACGGAATGAGCTGGCCATCAAGCTGGCACTGGGGTTGACGCTTCCCGGGGTGGACGTCGGCGCCATCATCCAGGCACAGCGCGGTGTCTCGATCAGGGCGCTGCAGGACTACACCAAGGCCCGGCGGGACACCGCGGCCCAGCAACGCCCTGCCGACACCGCACGGCTCCTGGTCCTGGATTCGCTCATCTTCCAGACCGAAGCCGAAGTCCGCTGGCTCGATCTCTGCGAGGCCCGGCTGATGCAGTTGGCCAACCCGCCGCGATAGCCCCGGTGCCGTTCCTCGCGCCCTTCCTACCGTTCATCGCCGTTTCCGGGCCGCCTGGCGCACACCCGCCGCAAAGCCACACCCACGCAGTTGCCAGCTTGGTAGGGTCCCTTGGGGCGGATCCGTCGATTGGGTCTGGTCTATTAGGTTTGTCCGGCTGGGGTTCCTCGAGGAGAAGACATGGGCACAATGCCAGATGGCACGCCAAAAAACTTACAAGTCGATGACGGCATCGCGCCGGATCCGGCGCTGCCGCCGACGTCCGTGGAC
Organism: Arthrobacter sp. UYCu723; assembly: GCF_054059215.1. Taxonomy (NCBI): domain Bacteria; kingdom Bacillati; phylum Actinomycetota; class Actinomycetes; order Micrococcales; family Micrococcaceae; genus Arthrobacter; species Arthrobacter sp. UYCu723. The sequence continues at coordinate 982,297 of NZ_JBSSBW010000001.1, read as the reverse complement.
GACTCCGTCCGCGAAGCCGAAGAGCGCAAATGGACGCCTGCCAAGATCGCAATCTGGGTAGGAATCTCCCTGCTGGGCGCTGTTGCCTGGTTCATGCTCGCGATTGTCCGCGGCGAAACCGTCAACGCGATCTGGTTCGTCTTCGCAGCCGTCTGCACCTACCTGATCGGCTACCGCTTCTACTCCAAGTTCATTGAGCGCTACCTGCTCAAGCCGAACGACCGCCGCGCCACCCCGGCCGAGTACAAGGCCGATGGCAAGGACTACGTCCGAACCGACCGCAACGTCCTGTTCGGCCATCACTTCGCCGCCATCGCCGGCGCCGGCCCGCTGGTGGGGCCGATCATCGCAGCCCAGATGGGGTACCTCCCGGGCACCATCTGGATCATCATCGGCGTCGTACTGGCAGGCGCCGTCCAGGACTACCTGGTGATGTTCTTCTCGATGCGCCGCGGCGGACGCTCCCTGGGCCAGATGGCGCGCGAGGAGCTTGGCGTGATCGGCGGCACCGCCGCGTTGGTCGCCACGCTCCTCATCATGGTGATCATTGTCGCCATCCTGGCCCTCGTCGTCGTGAACGCGCTGGCCGAAAGCCCCTGGGGTGTCTTCTCCGTCGGCATGACCATCCCGATCGCGCTCTTCATGGGTGTGTACCTGAGGTTCCTCCGGCCCGGCAAGATCATGGAAGTGTCCCTCATCGGCTTCGTGCTGCTGATGGCGGCCATCATTGGCGGCGGCGCCATCGCCGGGACCGAATGGGGTGCCGCATTCTTCCACCTGGACAAGGTCACCATTGCCTGGGCCCTCATCATCTACGGCTTCATCGCCGCCATCCTGCCGGTCTGGCTGCTGCTGGCCCCGCGTGACTACCTCTCCACCTTCATGAAGATCGGCGTGATTGTGATGCTGGCCCTCGCGGTCATCGTGGTCCGCCCGGAAATCACCGTCCCGGCCTTCAGTGAGTTCGCCAGCCGCGACAACGGCCCCGTCCTGTCCGGCGCGCTGTTCCCCTTCCTCTTCGTCACCATTGCGTGCGGTGCCCTCTCCGGATTCCACGCCCTGATCTCCTCCGGCACAACGCCGAAGCTGATCGAGAAGGAACGCCAGACCCGCTTTATCGGTTACGGCGGCATGCTGATGGAGTCCTTCGTGGCGATCATGGCACTGGTTGCCGCGATTTCGATCGACCGCGGGCTGTACTTCGCCATGAACGCTCCCGCTGCCTTGACCGGCGGCACCGTGGAAACCGCCGCCACCTGGGTCAACAGCCTGGGACTGTCCGGAGTGAACATCAGCCCGAGCCTGCTCTCGGAAACGGCCGCCAACGTCGGTGAAGAGAGCATCGTCTCCCGCACCGGCGGCGCGCCCACCCTGGCTGTGGGGCTTGCCCACATCATGCAGCAGTTCATCGGCGGCACCGCCCTGATGGGGTTCTGGTACCACTTCGCCATCATGTTCGAGGCACTGTTCATCCTGACCGCCGTCGACGCGGGCACCCGCGTTGCACGCTTCATGCTGCAGGACTCGATCGGCAACTTCGTGCCGAAGTTCAAGGAGCACTCCTGGCGGCCCGGGGCCTGGTTCGCCACCGCCGTTATGGTGGGCGCCTGGGGTGCTGTGCTGCTGATGGGCGTCACCGATCCCCTCGGCGGCATCAACACGCTGTTCCCGCTGTTCGGCATCGCCAACCAGCTGCTTGCCGCCATTGCGCTGGCGGTCTGCCTGGCCATCGTGGCCAAGCGCGGCTCCTTCAAGTACCTGTGGATCGTGGCGCTCCCGCTGGCGTTCGCGGCCGTCGTCACTATCACGGCCAGCTACCAGAAGATCTTCTCCTCCACCCCGGCTGTCGGCTACTTCGCCAACAACGCGGCCTTCTCCAAGGCCCTCGCCGACGGCAAGACCTCCTTCGGCACCGCCAAGACGGTCCCGGCCATGGAGGCCGTGGTGCGCAACACCGCGATCCAGGGCTGGCTCTCGGTCATCTTCGTGGTGCTCAGCATCATCGTCATCGTGACGGCCCTGGTGGCCACCTACAAGGCATTCCGGAACGCCGAGGCCGGCGTGGCGATCCGGGACCATGAGGACCCGGTCCTGCCGTCACGCGTCTTCGCCCCGGCGGGCCTGGTCCCCACTCCGGCCGAGCGCGCGCTCATGGCCGAATGGGAAAAGCTGCCGGCCGATAAGCGGCTCGAAAAGGCCGCGCACCACTGATGCGGAACTGGTCATGAACGCGGTAGTTGAGGGATTCCGGGGATTCGCCCGGTACCTGGGCGGTGTGATGGGCGCGGATGCTTACGCGAAATACCTGGAACACCACGCCGTCTCCGGGCACGGCGACGCGCCGCTGACGGAGCGGGAGTTCTGGCGGGACCATACGGACCGCCAGGACAGCAACCCGCAGGGCCGGTGCTGCTGACCCCGGATTGCTGATCGGGGTTCGCTGATCGGGGTTCGCTGATTCGGCTGCCGCGTTCCGGAGGACGCCGTCGTGCACATTAGTGCCCGACGGCGTCCTCCGCGGTTTCGTACGACTCTGCGCCATCGCGTGCAGCCCGGTGGTTTCGCGGACGCGCAGCGGGCAGGTTCCCGGTCCCGGGCTCGTGAGAGTATGAAGCCATGAGCGATCCGAACGCCACTCAACCTGCCGAAGACGTTCCCGTCGAAGGCACCACCCTGGACGACGACGCCCGGACCCCGGTCGACGGCCGCGCAGCCCCAGCTGCCGAATCAGGACACCGCGCGGAGCCAGCACAACCCGGGCCCGCCGACGGCGGCCGGCCCGCCGCGCGTCCCAAGGGCAGCCAGCTGCAGGACCTCGTGGATGAACCCGCGAAGGTCATGCGGATCGGCACCATGATGAAGCAGCTGCTGGACGAGGTGAAGTCCGCGCCGCTTGATGACGCGGCGCGCGCCCGCCTTGCCAGCATCCATGAACGCTCCATCAAGGAGCTCGAGGACGGCCTCGCGCCGGAGCTCGTCAAGGAGCTCGAGCGGATCAACCTTCCCTTCTCCGAAGACGTCACGCCCTCCGATGCCGAGCTGCGGATTGCCCAGGCCCAGCTGGTCGGCTGGCTCGAAGGGCTCTTCCACGGCATCCAGACAGCCCTCGCCGCGCAGCACGCCGCCAGGGAACACGCGACCGCCCAGCTCCAGCTTCGTCAATTGCCGCCCGGAACGGTGATCGCGCCCGGTGTCATCATCGGGGAGAACGGTGAACCCCAGCGGGCCGCCGCGTCCAGGCCCGGGGCGGCACCCTCCGCGCCTCCCGGGCCCGCCGATCCGGACCACGGTCCCGGCCAGTACCTCTAGGGCACCCTTGGGATTCTTCAGGACCGCCCGGCAGGGAAAGATAGACGACGCCGAACTCGGTACGGGCCTCTGGCGGCGGGCCCACGACCGCTTCATACGCGGACTGGACCGTTATCACCAGGTCTTGGAAGGCGTCGAGGATGAAGTGCTCTATGCCGAACTCGTGGGCATCGCCAACGAGCTGTCCGAACTCGCTGTTCGGGTCCGGATGATCTGCGTCGAGGCCCAGAGGCGCTCGCCCAGTGACGGCCTCGATATCCCCGGCGACCTGGCCGGCGTCCACCGCTCGCTGTCCACCGCAGGCAACTCCCTGGCCACCACGGCCGAGGCGGCTGCGATGCTCCGGCTCGCCATCGGGCCGGTGCCGGCTGGCGCGGTATCGGTCAGGCGTCGGGCCGAATCCGTGCTGGAACACATCAGGGATGCGGAAAGGCGTCTTGCCGAAGCCACCGCCGGGGACTGAGAACCCGGCTCCGCAGTCCACCGGCCGGTATTCCCGGTTTCGCGGGTAGCTTAGCTTGGCCCCTACGCTGGCCGGGCCGCACGGAAATTGGCAGAGTAGTCAGATGACTTCTTCTCCGGAACTGACTTTCAATGACGGCAACACCATTCCCCAGCTCGGCTACGGGGTGTGGCAGGTTGAGGACGATGTAGCCGAAAAGGTGGTTGTCCAGGCGTTCGAAGCCGGCTTCCGCCACATCGACACCGCGAAGATCTATGGCAACGAGGCAGGAGTTGGCCGGGCGATTGAGCGCTCCGGCCTCCAGCCCGAGGAAATCTTCATCACCACCAAGCTGTGGAACTCGGACCAGGGCTACGAATCCACGCTGCAGGCCTTCGAGGCTTCCCTGGAGCGGCTCGGCCTTGAGGCCCTGGATATGTACCTGATCCACTGGCAGCAGCCGAAGCAGGACAAGTACGTGGATACCTGGAAAGCGCTCATCGAACTGCAGAAGCAGGGCCGCGTGAAGACCATCGGCGTCTCCAACTTCACCAAGGAAGGCCTGCAGCGCCTGATTGACGAGACGGGCGTTGTTCCGGCCATCAACCAGGTCGAACTGCACCCGTTCTTCAACCAGGCTGAGCTGCGTGAGTTCAATGCCTCCAAGGGGATCCTCACCCAGGCCTGGTCGCCGCTGGGCCAGGGCGGCGAGCTGCTGGACAGCCCGGTGATCGCCCGGATTGCGGCCAAGCACAACGCCACCCCGGCACAGGTCGTCATCGCCTGGCACCTCGCCATCGGCAATGTCGTCATCCCCAAGTCCGTGACCGAGTCCCGCATCCGCGAGAACTACGCGGCGCTGGACGTCACCCTGGACGAGACCGACGTGCAGGCCATCGACGGCATGGACAACTCGGCAGAGGGCGCCGGACGCATCGGCCCCGACCCGGCAGTCTCCGACTTCGCCTAAGCGAACGCCTCGGCTCCGCCGCCAGGACCAACCCGGCGGCTGACGCGGGAACCGCAGCAGGGCCTTCACCCGTTCTTGGTGGGGGCCCTTTCTGCTGGACAGTTCGCCCGCCGGATGGACGGCTCAGGCGGCCTTCCGGCGTTGCAGAAGGGGCACGGCGTCGATGATGGCCCAGCCGTCCTCGTCTGCAACACTCCGGCTCGCGAAGCGCTCCGCGGCGGCGGCGTCGTCGAAAGCCTCGGTGCGGATGCGGCCGCAGTCGGTGTCCAGATACGTCACTTCAAAGTACTGGTTCGTTTCCATGAATTAAGTGTGCAACGGGCCTCCGACAGTATGAGGCCGTTAGCCCGGCGTGTTGCCAAGCCGCAACACCCGCTCGCGGGCGAGGTCCTCTTTTCGCCGGGCCCTGTCCGAGGCCCGGACCGCCTGCTGCGCCTGGGCGGCCACCAGCTCGTGCTGTTTGCGGGCTGATTTGAGGTCCAGCTCTGTCTGTTCCAGCTGTTTCCTCAGCGTCAGTGCCGCCTCGGCCAGGCCGGCCGCCAGGGCGCTGGCCTCGTCCAGTTCCTGCCCGTACCGCAGGGCTTCCTCCGTGGCCTCGCGGGCGGACTGTTCGGCCTGGTCCAACGCGGCCCGGGCGCGTTCGAGCGCCGACGGCGCGGGCGCCCGGGGTTCCTCCCGCACCGCCCGCAGCCGGGGCTGGGCCGCCTGCTTCGGGGCCGCGTGCTTCGTCGCCCGGGCCCCGGCCGGAGCGGAAGAGCTGGACGGGACCTTCGAGGGAGCCGCAACAGAAGCTTCCGGGATGGCAAGGGACGGCAGCGCCACGGCACCGGCGAGGTCCACGACGTCGACCCCGTCGGCAGACAGCCCCCGGAGCAGTCGCCCGCTCCGCACCGCCTCCGCCGCGCCTTCGTCAGCCGTGGCGGCGCGCAGCGTCTCCTCCACTTCCGTTGCGATCGCACCGCTGATCTTCCGGCCCTGCTGCGCTGCCACAGCCTGGGCATCCCGGACGGCAGCGGCCAGGAGTTGCCGCCGGTGTTGCGCCAACTTACGGAGTTCCGCCGCGTCCAGGGCCGACTGCGCGGCGCGCATGGATTGCCCCAACGCGGCGAGTTCCCGGAGCGTCTCGGGCTGGCGAGCCGCGAGCATGTTCACGGTCCACGCCGCCACGGACGGCTTGGGCAGGGACCGCACGTCTGCGGCCAGGGACCGCTGGTCCTTCGCGGTGATACCTTTCCCCGACGCGGCGGCCACTTCCTTTGCGGCGGCCGTCCGGGCGGCGACAAAATCGTCGAACGGCAAGGCATAGAGCCGTGCCGTAATGCCCGCCAGCTCCAGCTCTCCCATGCAAGAATCATAGAAGCCGTGACCCCGGCCATGGCGGCACAAGGGGCGCGCACAACGGAGGAGGGCACACTTGATCGAAATCGGCGGCCTCCCGGCCCATATCCTGCTCATCCATGCCGTCGTGGTGCTGGCGCCCATCGCCGGACTGGCCGCCATCGTGTACGCCGCCGCCGCGCGCTGGCGCAGCTACCTGGCCTGGCCCCTGGGACTCCTGTCCCTGGGCCTTGTCCCGTTGTCCCTCCTCACTGCCCAGACTGGCGAACAACTGGAAAAATCCCGCCCCTCCTAGGCGTTCATCCAGGAGCATGCCCAGCAGGGAGACGTGCTCAAGGTCACCTCGGTGATCTTCTTCGTCATCGTTGCGGCAATGATCGTTGCCAGCCACGAGCCGATCGGCCGGCGTTTCGCGTTCCTCGGCGGCCTTCGGACGAACCGCGTGGTCGGAATCGTCCTGCTGGCCGCCGGCGCGGCGGCCGGAGCCTTCTTCATCTACCAGAGCATCATCACCGGCCACTCCGGGGCCACCTCCGTCTGGTCGTCGCGCTAAGCGACCCGGGTCGCCAGGACCGGCGCGACTTCCGCAGGGTCACGAGCAGCACACCCAGCGCGGCCAGCTGCAGCGCACCCACCGCCCCGATGAGCAGCGGCCGGGCGTCGTAGAGCGCCCCGTACAGGGCACCTCCCGCCAACGCCCCGCCTCCTTCGAAGGCTGCGAAGACGCCGTAGGCCGTGCCCTGCCGGAGTTCCGGCACCAAATCGGCAATCAGCGCCTTGACCGTGGAATCCTGGATGCCCGTGGCGGTTCCCCAGACCAGGACCCCGAGCAGGACAGGGCCAGCTCCCGGCGCCAGGGCCAGGACCGGCACGGCGGCGATCAGCACGGGCAGGGCGAGCAGCACCCCCGCGCCGGCACTGTCGTACACGACGCCGCTGGCGAGGGCGCCGAGTGCCGCCGCGCCCATCGCGCCCGCGTACAGCAGCGGAACCACCGCTACCGGAACGGCCAGCGCCGTCGTCAGGTGGAAGGAGATGACGCCGAACGCCACCAGACCCGCGCTCCAAAAGAAGGCGGCGACGGCGAACAGAATGAAAGTTCCGGTGAACAACGACGGCGGCTGGCCGGCAGTGTCCGCCGCCGGGGCCGCCGTCGGGGACGCCGCGGTCGGGGACGACTCCGCCGCCGTGTCCGCCGCCGTCGGAACCTCCGGTTGCTGGCCCGCACCCGGAACCCGGACCCGGCGTCGCAGCCAGACCAGCAGGAACAGTGCCGCGGCAGCGGGAATGGCCAGCACCGCCAGGGCCACGGAGATGAGTCCCGTGGCAGCGAGCACTGCGGAGACCAGGAGCGGCCCGAGCAGGGCCCCGGCGAGGTCGAGGGACTTGTGGACCGCGAAGCCGCGGCCGCGGCCCACCGGCTTGGCTACGGCGGCCAGCAGCACGGTCTTGGCCGGGCTCCGGACGGCCTTGCCTACCCGGTCGCCGATGATGAGCACGCAGGCCAGGACCAGGCCGGCGGCTCCGATCAGTGGCGCCAGCGCGAGCAGCGGAACACAGACAGCCGTGAGTGCGTAACCGGCCAGCGTGAAGGTCCAGTACCTGCGGGTGCGGTCCGCCCACGGGCCGAAGATCAGCCGGAGCCCCTGGGCTGCGGCCTCGGCGCCGCCGGTCACGAGGCCCACAATCAGGGCCGAGGCGCCGAGCTGGGCCAGTAACGGGCCTGCCAGCGGACGGGCTCCGTCGGAAACAACGTCGGCCGCCAGGCTGACCAGGCCGAACCCGACCACCGGACCCCAGGAGGGACGGCGCTTCACGCCAGGCGTGGCAGCGTGCTGCCCACGCGTCCGCTCCGGCTGTCCCATTTCCCTAGGTTTGCCGATGTCCTGCGCAATGACAAGGCCACAGAACCCCGGCCGGGTTGCGGCGCGGGCAGGAAATATTCAGCAAACTGCATATTTTCCGTGTTCGCTTGGTAGTTTTTGTTTGCCCTGCCCCGTGAACAAGTGCGCGGTTCCTTCACCTCCGACTCCGGCGCCCGGGCCAGCGGTCAGCGACGCCTGTCCTGAAACGGCTGCTACGTCGCCAACATCGACGTCACCGGACTGCGGAGCGCCCTCACCTGGTCCGTGACCTGGCCGGATCCGAACGTCACGAGGGTCGTCAACTCCTGGGGTGTGAAGTGCACGTTCATCGCCAAGGTCTCGGTCACGTGCACAGGCTCCGCTTGGGCCACAACCATCAGCACCGGCCAGAAGCGCACCGTTGGCCTGCAGGTTGACGCCGTGAAAGCACCGATCAACCCGGTGTTGACCGCCAGGTTGCGCTCAGGCGCGCCGTCGAAGGCCGATGGCGGCCCACACCATCAGCAGGAGACCACCGAGAGCGAGCAGCATTGGGCCGGGAGAGCCACGGCCTTCCTGCTCTTCGGACGTCATCGGCGCCGCGGCGACCCCGGGAGCCTCCGTCGCGGTGGCAGCGGGAAGGGACGCGGTTGCGGTGGGAGTCGGTCCGGCGGCGGGCGAAGTCGTGCCCCGGTCCACTACTGGTGCCCCGGCTGCTGGCTGACTGGCGGACGGCGTGGTTGAACTTCCGGGAGCCGGCGGAGCCGGCCCGGCCGGCACCGCCCGGGTCGGCGTCGTCGGCGGTGCGGGCGTGCTGCTCGCTGTCGGGGCAGGTGTGGGCGCCGCCGGAGGCCCCGTCGGGGACGGCGGGCAGATCAGTACCGGGAGGAGGCCACCGATCGTCCCGCACGGCTCGGCCACCGCGGGCGCCGCGAGGACGAGCGGCGTCAGCGCAAGAGTCAGGGCAGCTGCGGTGGCATACCCTGTCCTCTTGTTAATCCTCATCCGGACCATCGTAGGGGGCAACAGCCGGCTGAGCTGGGATTTCGCCGGGTGAAAACCGCGGCTCAGAGCAGAACGCCAGCCAGAATCTCCTGGCCGGCGTTCCCGGCTGCCCCCGCTAAGGGCGGATGTTCTGATTCATCCGGAAGACGTTGTCCGGGTCCCACGCGCGCTTGAGCCCGACGAGCCGCTCGTACTTCTCGTCGCCGTAGATCGCACGCGCGTCTTCTCGCGATTCGGCGACATCGTTGACGTAGCGGCCCCTGGTTGCGAACCGCGCGACGTCGGCCATTCCCGCCCGGGCCCACCCGCGGGAGGGCCCGTCGAGCGCCGGATCGTCCCACTGGATCTCGGCGCCCATCCAGTACGCCGCCGTGCGGCCCGTGAACGCGGTCGCATCCTCCGGCACCTCGGCGATCGCCCGGCCCCACGACCAGATACCGAACTCGCCCCCGGCTCCCGCAGGCATCCCGTGCGCGTGTTGGACGGTCAGGTCGACGAGCTCGTCGGGCAGTCCGCGGAGGAAGGCGCTCTTCATATAGAAGCGGTGGCCCCAGGCCGAGGCCTCGTCTGCGAGGCGCTGCGCGACCAAGTGGGGTTTCGGCTCGATCGAGTCGGCGACCGGCGGTCCGAACGCACGCAAGATCGCGAGATCCCGCTCGGCCTCCCGGGGTGGCCCGCAGTGCAAGACGGAGACAGCGGCGATCGGCCGCCCACCGATCCCGGGCGGGAAGTTCTCCGCCGGGAGCGCCAGACGGACGTAGAAGCCGAGCCACAGCTCGTCAGGGCCAGCCTCGGCGGTCTCACTGAAGAGCTGCGCGAGCTCTCCGGCCCGCTGGATCGGGTGGACGACGGTCCCGTGCGTAATCGGATGCTCGAGCGGATGGAGCCCGTATTCGAATGACGTCGCGACGCCGAAGTTTGCGCCGGCCCCGCGGACACCCCAGAAGAGGTCGGGGTTCTCGTCCGCCGAGGCCCGGACAACCCTGCCGTCGGCTGTCACGAGGTCGACTGCGCGCAGGTTGTCGATCGTTAGCCCGAACTTCCGCTGAAGACGGCCCATCCCCCCGCCGAGCGTGAGCCCGGCGACGCCGGTGTGGGAGACCACGCCGACCGGGCAAACGAGGCCAACTGCCTGAGCGGCGTTGTCCAGCTCTGAAAGCAGCGCGCCGCCGGCGCAGACAGCCGTGCGGCGTGCGGGATCGATCTTGGCGCCGCGCATCCGCGAGAGGTCGATGACGATTCCGTCGTCACACGTGGAGAGGCCAGGGATGCTGTGGCCGCCGCCGCGCACGGCGACTACGAGGTCCTGCTCCCGGGCGAACCGCAGGGCCGCCACGACGTCGGCCGTTCCCCTCGGCAGCACGACGAGCCCCCGGCCGGCGGTCGACCAGCCCGTTCCAGACAGCACGCGCAGCGTCGTATTTCGGATCCCCCGGCCTGACCACGTCGCCGCCGAAGCCGTCCGCAAAGGCCTTCACCGTGCGGGTGTCCAGCATGGCTCCATGGTAGGGCCGGGGTACGGAGGTTTCCAGAGGAAGGACGGCCGGTACGTTTCCGGCCCCAGGTCGAGCGGGGTCCCGCATCGTGATTGCCGCGCTCTTGGCGTCGCTGACGGAGACTCTGGGAATTGACAAAACCCCCGGAAATCTTTGATTTCCGGGGGTTTTTCTCGAGCTTCCTGCCAGAATCGAACTGGCGACCTTCTCATTACGAGTGAGACGCTCTACCAACTGAGCTAAGGAAGCAACCGCATGAAATCCCGGGAAACCGGGCGGATCATGCAAGAGATAACTGTAATGGAGTTCCGGCGCCCGGGTCAAAATGAGCGGTCGCAGCCCCCCGCTCAGGTCCCCGCGGGAGGCCGCCGGAGACGAAACCAGGCTTAGCAGACGGTATTGTCCGCGGGCGCCTTGCCGTCGACCAGATAGCGGTCCACGGCGTTGCCGATGCAGTCGTTGGAGCGGCCGTAGGCGGTGTGGCCCTCGCCCTTCCACGTCAGCAGCGAGGCGTTGCCGAGCTGCTTGCGCAGCGAGCTGGCCCATTCCACCGGCGTGGCCGGATCGCCGGTGGTCCCCACCACGACGATCTCGGTGGAGCCCCTGTACTCCACCGGGGCCGGGGTCCGGACGTTCTTGTAGGGCCAGTCCTTGCAGTTGGTACCGCCGTAGGCAAAGTAGTAACCAAGCGTCGGGGATTCCTGGCGCAGCTGCTGCTCGTCGGCGCGCATCCCGGCGGTGTCCGTCACCATGGGGTAGTCCAGGCAGTTGATGGCGTTGAACGCGAAAGTGCTGTTCGATGAGTAGCTGCCGTCGGGCTGCCGGTTGGCGTTGAAGTCGGCCAGCCGCAGGAACTGCGTCGGATCGCCCTTCCTGATCTGCTCGAGGGCCTGGGTCAGGATGGGCCAGTTGGTGTCGTCATAGAGCGGCACGATGATGCCGGTGACAATCGTCGACGCAGAGACGAGCCGGCCGTCCCGGGCCCGCATCGGGTTGGCCTCCACGGCCTGGATCACGTCGCGGATCTGCTGCATGCCGTCGTCCACGCCGCCGGTCAGCGGGCAACCGCTCGCCTGCTGGCACCGCTGCACGTAGGCGCGGAGGGCCTTCTCGAAGGCCTTGGCCTGTCCGCTGGTGAGCTCCTCGTAGCTGATCGAGGGATCGAGGGCGCCGTCCAGGACCATCCGGCCCACGTTGTCCGGGAACAGCGAGGCGTAGGTGGAGCCGAGGAGCGTTCCGTACGAATAGCCGAGGTAGTTCAGTTTCGTGTCGTTGGCCACGGCGCGGAGCACATCAAGGTCCTTCGCGGCGCTCACGGTATCGATGTGGCCCAGGAGGGGACCTGTCTTCTCGGCGCACTTGGCCGCGATCACCTTGTTGTCGGCGAGGGCCGCATCCAGGCCGGCGTCGGTGTTCAGCGCGTAGATCTTGGCGCGGGAGGCGTCGCGCTCCTGGTCGGTGAGGCAGGTGACCGGAGCGGAGCGTTTCACGCCCCGCGGGTCGAAACCGATGATGTCGTAATTTGCGCGGACCTTGTCCGAGATGTTGGTGGCCCCGGCGTCCTTGACGAAGTCATACCCCGAGCCGCCGGGCCCGCCGGGGTTGACCAGCAGGCTGCCCTTCTTGGTGCTCTTGGTGGTCAGCTTGATGGCAGCAAGTTCGATGCTGTCCCCGTCCGGCTTGCTGTAGTCCGCCGGGACCTTGATCTTGGCGCACTGGAAGCTGCTCTCGCAGGGCGTCCAGTTGACCTGCTGCGAGTAGAAGCTGCGGAGCTCAGCCGGCGCCGAGGCAGCAATGGCAGGATCGGGCTGACCCGGCCTGGCGTCCTGAGACGCACCACCACCACCGAAGAGGCTGCACGAGGCAAGCACCACGGCCAGGGCCATGGCGCCGACAGCCCGCACACCGATCGCTACGGATCGGAATCTGGCGGGCACTTCTCGGGCAGACTTCATGCGGTTCTCCTCGGTGGATAGGTACGGAACGGCGGGGCCGGCCACATCAGACCGGCCACTTCGGGCCGGGCAGAGAGACGGGCACGGTCAGATGAGGCTGCTGGCCATGGACTCGATGGCCAGCAGCGGAGCAACGTTGGTGGTGGTGATCCTCGTCCGGGCCTTGTTGATGGCGTCCATGCGGGCAAGCGTGGTTTCGGCACCGGAATGTCTGGCGAATTCTTCGAGTTCGCCTCTGAGTTCAACGTTGACGAGTTCAACAGCGTTCCCCATCTGGATGATGAGCACATCCCGGTAAAAGGACAACAGGTCGGTCAGCGTGCGGTCAAGGGAATCGGTCACGGAACGCTTGGCGCGGCGTTTCTGGTCATCCTCGAGTTGTTTCACCTGGGCCCGCATGGCCGGGGGCAGGGTGCCGCTCTCCGGTGCCCCGAGGGTGGCAAGCAGCGCAATCTTCTCTGCCGCATCACGCTCGTCATTGGAGCTGTTGGCTTCCTCGGTGGCGATCTTGACGAGCTTTTCCGCCATCAGGACTGCCGCCGTGACGCCCCGCAGGCCCAGCGGGAACCGCACGGTTTCAAGCCGGCGCTCCCTGGCTTCCGGGTCCCGGGCCAGGCGGCGTGCGATGCCGACATGGCTCTGCGCCGCGCGGGCTGCGCGTTCCGCGACAGCCTGCTCCACGCCGTCGCGCTTGACCAGTAGGGCTGCGACGTCGGCAGGCGGCGGAAGCCGGAGCGCGACGGCCCTGCAGCGTGAGCGGATCGTGACCAGGACATCGGCCGGCGACGGCGCGCACAGCATCCACACGGTGCGGGGGGTGGGTTCCTCGATGGCCTTGAGCAGCACGTTGGTGGTGCGCTCGGCCATCCGGTCCGCGTCCTCCACAACGATGATCCGCCAGCGGGCCGACGACGGCCGGTTGCCCGCGGTGGAGACCAGTTCGCGGGCCTCGTCGATGGTGATGGTGACCTTCTCGGTGCGCACGAAGGCGACGTCCGAGTGTGTTTCGCCGAGGATGGTCAGGCAGGCGGCGCATTCGCCGCAGCCGCGCCGGGTGACGTCCTCCTGGTCGCAGTTCAGGGCCGCGGCGAAGGCCTTCGCCGCGTTGGAGCGGCCGGAACCCGGCGGCCCGGTGAAAAGCCAGGCATGGGTGAGGCCTTCGCCCTGGGCCGCCTGTCGCAACTGGGCGACGACGGCGGGCTGGCCCTGGAGGTCGTCCCAGACGGTCATGCGGTCACGCTGCCGGACAGGGTCAGCAGGGACTCGACCCGCTCGAGGATCCGGGCGGCAAGTTTCTCGACCGGCAGGTGCGCGGCGAGCACCAGATACTTCTCCGGCCTGGCGGCGGCGAGCTCGAGAAAGGTGGTCCGGATCCTGGCGTGGAATTCATCCGCCTCGGATTCGAGGCGGTCCTCGGCGGCGTCACCCGCGGTTCGACGGCGGCGGCCGACCTCGGGGTCGACGTCGAGCAGCACGGTGAGATCCGGCCGGAGTCCGGAGGTGGCCCATTCGTTGATCTCCCGGACCGCGTCCGTGCCGAGCTCGCGTCCCGCGCCCTGGTAGGCGACCGAGGAATCGATGTAGCGGTCGGTGAGGACGATCTCGCCGCGGTCCAGAGCGGGTCGGATGACCTGGACCGCGTGGGCGGCCCGGGAGGCCGCGAAGATCAGCGCCTCGGTGTGGGCGTCGATGTGGCCGTGGCCGTGATCCAGCACCAGGGAGCGCAGCTTCTCGCCGATCGGGGTGCCACCCGGCTCACGGGTCCGCAGCACTTTCAGGCCGCGCGACTCAAGGGCCCCGGCCAGTTCTGCCGCCTGCGTGGACTTGCCGGCGCCGTCGCCGCCTTCGAAGGCGATAAACAGTCCGGGGTTCTGGGTAGTCACTGCTCTAGCCTACCGATAATCACCGACAGCATAATGCCCTGGCGTAACGCCTTGGCTGCCCTGCGGGGCTCCGAAGTACGCTGTGACCATGAGTCTTTCCGAAGAACAGGCAGCGACGCTCTCGGCCGAAACAGTGGTTGTCGCGGCAGGCCGTCCGCCCCGCACCCGTGACCAACCGGTCAACCCGCCGCTCGTGCTGTCCTCAACCTATTTCGGCACCGGGCCCCTGGGCGACGGCGACCGCGGCTACGGCCGGTATTCCAACCCCACGTGGGACCCGTTCGAGGAAGCTCTGGGCCAGCTCGAAGGCGCCGAACTGCCGGGACTTCTTTACGCCTCCGGGCTCGCCGCGGTCAGCTCCGCGCTGTCCCTGGTCCCGGCGCAGGGAGTGCTGGTGATGCCGTCCCACAGCTACGCCGGGTCGCTCGTGATGGCCACGGAACTGGCCCAAAAGGGCTTCCTGGAACTGCGCACCGTGGACATCGCGGATACCGACGCCGTGCTGGAACAGCTTGCGCCGTCCGGCGGGTCGCCCGCCAGCATGCTCTGGCTGGAAAGTCCCACCAACCCGATGCTCGGCGTCGCTGACATCCGTGCGCTGACAGCGGCGGCGCACGCGGCGGGCGCCGTCGTCGTTACGGACAACACCTTCTCGACACCTTTGGTGCAGCAGCCCCTCTCCCTGGGTTCCGACGTCGTGCTGCATTCCGTGACAAAGTACCTGTCCGGCCACTCCGACGTCGTGCTCGGCGCCCTGGTGACGTCCGACGCCGGGCTGCGCGCCACGCTGCTGCACCACCGCACCATCCACGGCGGCATCGCCGGTCCCTTTGAGGCGTGGCTGGCGCTCCGCGGACTGCGCACGCTGGCACTGCGCATTGAACGCTCGCAGGCGTCGGCGGCCGTTCTCGCGGAGCGGCTGAGCAAGCACCCGAAGGTCGCCAGCATCCGCTTCCCCGGCCTCGCCTCGGACCCGGGCCATGAGCGGGCCAAGGCGCAGATGAAGGGATTCGGCTCAGTGCTCTGCATCGAAGTCGCCCCCGTTGGCGGACAAAACGGCGGCCTCAGCGGGGCGGACGCCGCCGACCGCGTGGTCCGTGCGTTGCACTTGTGGCTGCCGGCCACCTCGCTGGGCGGAGTGGAATCCCTGATCGAACGCCGCCGCCGGCACACCGCCGAACCTGCCAGTGTGCCGGAGAACCTGATCCGGCTGAGCGTCGGAATCGAAAACGTCGAGGACCTCTGGGCCGATTTGGAGCAGGCACTGGCGACTCTGGACGGCTAGGCTGGGGCTATGGACGGAAGAGCGCTTATTTTCTATATCGAGACCGGGGTCTATTTTCTCCTGGCCCTCGTAGCCCTGGTAATTGAGGTGTGGGCGTTCTTCGACTGCCTCCGCCACAAGGCACCGGTCTTTGAGGCCGTCTCGAAACGCACCAAGACGTTCTGGCTGGCCCTGACCGGCGGCGCGCTGGCCGTGGGCCTGCTCTCGGTGCTGGGAGGCGGCGGCGGAGGTCTCCTCGGCCCGCTGGGGCTGTTCGGCCTCGCGGCCGTGACGGCAGCTTCCGTTTACCTCGCGGACGTCCGCCCGGCCGTCAAGGACGCCGGCCGCGGGGGAAGCCGCAACATGGGACCCTACGGCCCCTGGTGACCTAACTCCCGGGCGCGACGGCGTCCCAACCCACCGTCAGTTCACCGAGACGCCAACGCGACGGCCCGTCGTGGACCGGCCAGCCGCCGTCGAACAGGGTCCGGCACATGGCCGACCAGCGTTGCCGGTTTCCGAACGAGGCCAGCGGCGCCGCGTCCAGCCAGGCCTTGTCCATCGCCTGCAGGTAGGAATGGATCCTCTCGCCCGGCACGTTCCGGTGGATGAGGGCCTTCGGCAGCCGTTCCGCCACCTCGGACGGCAGCTCGAAACCGCCGAACCGCAGGGACACGGACAGGCTCAGCGGCCGTTCGGCGTCGAGCGCCACCCAGGTGACGCGCCGGCCGATCTCGTCGCAGGTGCCGTCGATGAACAGGCCGCCCGGCGCCAGCCGGGCCTGCACCAGCTGCCAGATGTTCCCGACGTCGGCTTCCTCGTACTGCCGCAGCACATTGAACGCGCGCACCAGCACCGGCCGGCCCTGAACGGGGAGCTCGAAGCCTCCCAGCTGGAAGCTGAGCCCCGGCCGTTCCAGTTCCTTAGCCAGCCGCACGCGCTCGGGCTCGATCTCGACGCCGACCACGCGGACGTCCGGACGGATCACGGACAGGCGCTCAAAGAGTTCGACGGCAGTGGCAGGGGAGGAGCCGTAGCCCAGATCGACGACGAGCGGATCGGCGGCCGCGCGGAGCCGCCACGCCTGCGGTCCGGTCAGCCAGCGGTCCAGCCGGCGCATCCGGTTGGGATTGGTGGTTCCCCGGGTCACGTTGCCCACCGGCCGCCCGCTCCGGACCGCGTTCTTGGTGCCGCTCCTGATTCCGGAGGAGTCCACGCGCTCAGCCTTCTGCACCACACGCCCAGCCTATCCCGGGTCCGCGTGCGGACGCGTACGTAACGCTCGGCACCGTCCCTGACTGCTCCGCTAGGATGAAAACCATGACTTACAAGCTGATTCTGCTGCGCCACGGCCACAGCGACTGGAACGCCAAGAACCTGTTCACCGGCTGGGTGGACGTTGACCTGAACGACCAGGGCCGCGCTGAGGCGGTCCGCGGCGGCGAGCTTCTCGTTGAGAACAACATCTTCCCGGACATCCTGTACACCTCGGTGTTGAAGCGGGCCATCAACACGGCGAACCTGACCCTCGACAAGGCAGACCGCGGCTGGATCGACGTCAAGCGTGACTGGCGCCTCAACGAACGCCACTACGGTGCCCTGCAGGGCAAGGACAAGGCCCAGACCCTCGCCGAATTCGGCCAGGAGCAGTTCATGCTGTGGCGCCGGTCCTACGACACCCCGCCGCCGCCCCTCGCCGACGACTCCGAGTTCTCCCAGGTGGGCGACCCCCGGTATGCCGGACTGGGCGATGCCATCCCCCGCACCGAGTGCCTCAAGGACGTCCTGATCCGACTCATGCCGTACTGGGAATCGGACATCAAGGAAGACCTCAAGACCGGCAAGACCGTCCTGGTCACGGCCCACGGCAACTCGCTGCGCGCCCTGGTCAAGCACCTCGACGGGATCAGCGACGAGGACATCGCCGGCCTGAACATCCCCACCGGCATCCCGCTCGTGTACGAACTGGACGAGGACTTCAAGCCGCTGAACCCGGGCGGCACCTACCTCGATCCCGAGGCCGCTGCCGAAGCCATCCTGGCCGTCGCCAACCAGGGCAAGAAGTAGCGCTCACTTCGCTGAAACAACCAGCGGCCGGCCACCCCGTGAGGTGACCGGCCGCCGTCGTCTGTTCTGCGCTGCTGTGCCACTGCCGTCCCGACAGGGCAGTGCTAGCTGTGTTCGATGCTGTTCGGCTGCCAGGCCCCGGTGACCAGGTAGGTCACCTTCTGGGCCACCGAGACGCCGTGGTCGGCGAAGCGCTCGAAGTAGCGGCTGGCCAGCGCGACGTCGACCGTGGTGGCCGGGGATTCCTGCCAGTCGCTCCGGGCGATTGCCTTGAAGACGCTCAGGTGGAGATCGTTGACCGCACTGTTGGCCTTCATGATGTCGCGGGCCACTTCGAGGTCGCGGGTTTCCAGCAGCACGGTGAGCTTGTGGGCGATCAGCAGGTCCTGCTCGGCGAAGCTCTTGAACGTCCCGCGCAGCTGGGCGGGAACCACCGTCGCCGGGTAGCGGAGCCGGGCAAGCTGCGCGAGGTGGCGGGCGAGGTCACCCATGCGCTCCAGCGAGGCGCTCATCCGGAGCGAGCCCACGATCATGCGCAGATCGCTGGCCACCGGCCCCTGCAGCGCCAGGATGTCGATGGCGCGCTCGTCGAGGCTGTTCTGCAGGAAGTCGATCCGGGCATCGGCCGCTATGACGTCCTCGGCCAGGTCGATGTCGGCGCCGTCGAAGGCTCTTGTGGCCTTGTCGATGGCCTCGCTGACCAGCTTGGAGATTTCGACGAGCTGTTCCCCCACTTGGGTGAGCTCTTCCTGAAAAACCTTACGCACGTGTGCGTCCTTTCCTCGGAAATATTGCCGGCCGCCGCAGCGGCTGGCCTATTTCGGTTCACCTCTCGGCGCTTCAACTGTCAACTCTTGCAGTGTCCGGTGAACTGTTACGCCCCACTAGGTGAACGTTAGCTGAACCGGGGCCCGAATAGCAGGAGATTTCAGTTTTCGCCGCGTGGCAGAGCATAAGCTGGAGCCGTGGATCCAATGCTCATCGGCGTGATCGCCGGCCTGATCGGCCTCTCGCTTGGCATCTTCGGCGTGCTTGCGTTCCGGGTCAGCGAGCAGCAACGCCAGCTCGTGGATATGGAGTTCGAGGACCCCGCGCTGCCGGACGGCGCCGTAGAGGTGCTGGCAGCCGTCGGACGCGCTTTCGTGGTGGTGGACGCGATCGACGGCGTCGTGCGGGCCAGTCCGGCGGCCTACGCCTACGGGCTGGTGCGCGGACACACCGTCGTGCACGAGCAGCTGCTGGAAATGACCGCCAGAGTGCGGCGCGACGGCGTCATCCTGGAAAAGCAGCTCGAGCTGCCCCGCGGCCCGCTGGGCCAGGGGACCATCGTGGTCCAGGTCCGGGCGGCCATGATCGCCGAGGAATACATCCTCCTGCTGGCCGATGACCGCACCGAATTCACGCGCACCGAAGAAGTCCGGAATGACTTCGTCGCCAACGTCTCGCATGAGCTGAAGACACCCGTCGGGGCCGTCTCGCTCCTGGCCGAAGCACTCGAGTCCTCCGCGGACGATCCCGAAGCTGTCCGGCGCTTCGCCAAACGCATGCACAAGGAATCCGCGCGGCTGGCCGCCCTCGTGCAGGACATCATCGAACTGTCCCGGCTGCAGGGCGCCAACGTTGCCCAGCAGGGACGGCCGGTGGACATCAACACCGTCGTGTCCGAGGCCGTGGACCGGTCCCAGTTGCCGGCGGAGACCAAGAACATCCAGCTGGTCGTCGGCGGCCGCGCCGACGCGATGGTCTACGGCGACCAGGATCTGCTCGTGACCGCGCTGCGCAACCTGATCGACAACGCGATCCGCTACTCCCCGGAGAACACCAGGGTTGGCGTGGGCGTCCGCGCGAAGGACGGCCTGGTTGCGGTGTCCGTGACGGACCAGGGCGAAGGGCTCAGCCCCGAGGACCAGGAACGTGTCTTCGAACGCTTCTACCGGGTCGACTCCGCCCGGTCCCGCCACACCGGCGGCACCGGGCTGGGCCTGAGCATCGTGAAACACGTCATCTCCAACCACGGCGGTGAAGTGACCCTCTGGTCACAGCCCGGGCAGGGATCCACGTTCACCATCCGGCTTCCGGAAATGGAAGGCCAGGACGACGCCGATGCCCCCGAGCCGCGCAAGCCGGCCGCCAAGGCCACCACCCCGCCCGCGGGACCACCCAAAGGACAACCCCACAGACGCGACGCCGCAGGCGTCCATGAGCAAGGAGCCAGCGCTTGAGCCGGATTTTGATTGTCGAGGACGAAGAGTCGTTCAGCGACCCGCTGTCCTATTTGTTGGGCAAGGAAGGATTCGAGGTGGAGGTGGTGGACAACGGGCTTGACGCCATCACCGAATTCGACCGCAACGGCGCCGACCTGGTGCTCCTGGACCTGCAGCTGCCCGGCCAGTCCGGCACCGAGGTCTGCCGCCAACTGCGGCAGCGCTCGTCCGTTCCCGTCATCATGCTGACGGCCAAGGACTCGGAGATCGACAAGGTGGTGGGGCTGGAGCTGGGAGCCGACGACTATGTCACCAAGCCCTACTCCTCCCGCGAGCTCGTCGCCAGGGTCAGGGCCGTGCTGCGCCGGCAGGGCGAACCGGAGGAGCTGGTCGCCAGCACCGTGCAGGCCGGTCCGGTCCGGATGGACGTCGAGCGGCACGTGGTCAGCGTCGGAGGCGAGCAGGTCTCGCTCCCGCTGAAGGAATTCGAGCTTCTGGAGATGCTGCTGCGGAACTCCGGCAGGGTGCTGACCCGGGGCCAGCTGATCGACCGGGTCTGGGGATCGGACTATGTCGGGGACACCAAGACCCTGGACGTCCACGTCAAGCGGCTGCGCAGCAAGATCGAGCCGGACCCCTCGGCGCCGCGGTTCCTCATCACCGTCCGCGGCCTGGGCTACAAGTTCGAGCCCTAAGCCTCGGCGGTCCGGGCACGCCCTAAGCAAGCTGGGCATGGACATCGAAAAACCGGAAGTCCGGGAGGCAACCGACGAGCTGATCAACGAGGGGCCGTTCGACTGGCACGAAGGCGTGCAGATGTACAAGTCAAACGACGGGTCCATTGTGGACTTCAGTGCCGCGACCGGGCGGGGCTGGCCCTGCTGGGAAGCGGCGCGTGCGTCCCGGAATACCAGGTTCGCCACTATTCCACCCCGCGGCCGTATGGAGCATCATGGAGTACCGAGGGCCACGATCCATCGATCCGCACAACGGCTCTCCCTGAGAGGCTTCGTTCGCTGAAAGACCCGAAGCGTTACGCCCCGTGAGCCGTGAGAGCCAGCGGCAGAACACCGAGACATACCCTCCACACAAAAGCGGGAAGCCGCCATGTTCCGTGTCCCTATTTTTCGCGCCGCACACGTGACTGCTGCGGTGGCCACCACAAGCATGCTGCCCGAGTCTCCAGTGGCGGCAGCGCCGGATCCGGCGCCGCCACTTGCCTCATCCGAACAGCGGGAACTCGTCGCCGCCTACTTCTACCCGGACCTGGGAATCCCTCAGAGTCCGGGTAATCCCATACCAGGTGAGTGGCAGAAAATGTGCGATGTCGCCAAGCGGGGATCCATCATCATCGTGAATGAACATAACGGAGACCGCGACGAACCCGGCGCAGTTGCGGACCCCGCCTACCAAAAGGCCGTTGCGCACTGCCAGAAGAAGGGCTACAAAGTCGTAAGCTACGTGGCCACGACTTATGGAACGAAGGCGCGCGACAAGCTCGAAACGCAGGTCCGCAATCAGATGTCCTGGTACAAGCCGAACGGCATTTTCCTGGACGAGATGAACTACAACAGGGGAGAGGCGGCCCCCGGCGGCACGGTCCAGGACTATTACACGTGGATCAGCGGAATCATCCGGCAAGGACCGGCCAATCCCGACGGTTCGGCCAAGATGATCATTGGAAATCCTGGCAATGTCAGCGAGCTCCAGGGGGACTGGGCTTTTGTACGACAGGCCGGCGCTCCCCCGGTGGTCGACATCCTCGTGGTCTTTGAGGGCTTCGCGAAAGATTACAAGACGTGGCCTCAACCTAAATGGGTGTATCCGGGAACCGACCGGGCCCACGCATACCGGTTCGCGCACTTGGTGCACGATGTGCGGGAGTTCCCCTTCTCGCAGGAGCGAGCGATAACTGAACTCAGCCGAAAACACCATGCCGGATACGTGTACGTGACCACGGAGGTCACAGGAACTCAACCCACGGATAACCCATACACGGACAACGTACTTTGGAACATGCTTGCGCCGTCGTGGTTTTCAAGGGTTGGCCCCACACCGCCTGTCGGTTGATGAGGTAGCCGCATCAAGCAACGATCCGTCTCAGGCCAGCCGCCACCACGCACGCCGAACGCGCCCCCTCAGCCTCGGCTCCCCAGAGGCCCGCTGGGCCCTAAGGATGCAGGCAAGAAAAAGAGGGGCACCCGGACAGGGTGCCCCTCCCTCTGCCTGGAAGCTAGTGGTTGGCGCTGCTACTCGGCGACGGAGTCGAGGTTGCGGTCGACGTCGGCGTGGCCGTATCGGTGCCCGTCGGCGCGCTGCTCGGCAGGTACTGCTTGTAGTCGGTGATGGTGGCGTCCAGGACCGGAACCTTGAACTTGGCGTTCTGGTTGGTGCCGTCTTCGCTGATGCAGACCTCGACGACGGAGCCCGGCTTGGCGCCGGTGCTGCTGAGGATCGCCTCGTCTGTGGAGTCGTTGAGCATGGTGGAGGACTTCTTCTTGACCGGGATATCGGTCTGCGAGCCGCCGGCACCGGTGATGGTCAGCTTCACATCGCTGGAAGAGGAGTTGTAGACGGCGCCGATCACACGGCCCGGCTTGTCTTCGCCGGCGGAGATGATCATCATGTTGCGGAGCTGCAGCGGGCCGAGGTCCGTACGGGTTCCGTCCGACGCCGAGTACTGCTCAGAGGTCTGCTGGGGGTTGATGTAGCCGCAGCCGGTTACCGACAGCAGGCCGATGCCAAGTGCAGCCGTTGCCATTGCCAGCTTGCCGCGCTGGCCCCGGTTCATCGCAGTGAAACGCACGTCACGCACTCCTTGAGAGTCTTGAAACATTATTCAGCCATAGCCTATCCGCAATCGGTGGCAAACAAGGATTCCGCCCGTACACATGGGCGCTGGCCCAGCGTCCGCCCAGCGGCCTCTCGGCGTCGACCCCGGCACCGGCCCAGCGGCCGGGGAGCTTTCACGCGCGCTACCCGCGGACCCTTGGCAAAGACGGGGCCATGCACTAATATCCGCTTTCGTCAAGGGGTCCGAAGGGGCCGTTTAAGGCCATTTTCCCCGGATTCACGCGGTTCCAGGGCGCGATCCATGGCAGTCATATGCCTTAACCGTGATAAACTGGTCTGCGGGAAAGGGGAATGTCCACATGGTTTTTGAGGTCGGCGAGACAGTAGTTTACCCTCACCACGGTGCAGCCAAAATTGAAGAAATCAAGATGCGCACTGTCAAGGGCGAAGAGAAGATGTATCTCAAGCTCAAGGTGGCTCAGGGTGATCTGACCATTGAAGTTCCAGCAGAGAACGTTGACCTAGTTGGGGTCCGGGATGTAGTGGGCAAGGAAGGTCTGGAGCACGTATTTGATGTGCTGCGGGCTGAGTTCACTGAAGAACCCACCAACTGGTCACGTCGATACAAGGCAAACCTGGAGAAGCTTGCTTCCGGTGACGTCATCAAAGTGGCAGAGGTCGTCCGCGACCTGTGGCGCCGCGATCACGATCGGGGTCTCTCCGCAGGGGAGAAGCGCATGCTGGCCAAGGCCCGCCAGATTCTGATTTCAGAACTGGCATTGGCTGAAAAGACGGATGAAGAGAAGGCCGCAAGCGTTCTCGACGAAGTCCTGGCTTCCTAAGGCAAAAGAAACAGACAAGAATCGAACCCCGGTGGCGTAAGCCGCCGGGGCTTCTTTTTTGCCCGATATCAGCACCCGCGTCCCCAACTGACTCGCAATAGTTGTCGTTTTCAGCGCCCAAAACGACAACAACTGCGAGCTACCTGGGCGGTGGGGTGGGGGCGGGGACGTAGTCTTGTGCGCATGAACTCTGCATCGGCTACTCCCGCCACCGCGGTCATCGTCGTCGCGGCCGGCTCCGGCCAGCGTCTCGGCTACGGAATGCCCAAGGCCAAAGTGCCGCTGGGCGGAGACACCATCCTCACCCACGCGTTGCGGGGCGTCGCCGCGGCAGGCGTCGCGCAGCAGATCTGCGTGGCCATCCCGCCGGGGGATCAGGAACTGCAGGCTCTCTGTGAGTCCTTCGTTGCGGAGATCCAGGCAGCACATCGGCTGAACGCCACCTCCGGGCAAGCCGTGCAGCTCCCGGTGGTGACCGTCGTCGAAGGCGGTGCCAGCCGCGCCGAGTCGGTCCGGGCCGCGTTGGCGGCGCTCCTGCCGGGCACCGAAGCCGTGCTGGTCCACGACGCTGCCCGCGCCCTGACCCCGGAAGCCGTTTTCCACAGGGTTGCCCAGTCCCTTGCCGCCGGCGCAAAAGCAGTCATCCCCGTCATCCCGGTGGTCGACACCGTCAAGACGGTGGAGCGGACCACCGGCGACGGCGCTGCGATCGCCCCGGAACTGGTCACCGGAACGGCAGCCCGGGAGTCGCTCCGCGCCGTGCAGACCCCGCAGGGCTTCGAGCTGGCCACGCTGCGGCGGGCCCACGAGGCCGCGGGCGGATTCGACGGAGGCCAGGCGGCCGCCGTCACGGACGACGCCATGCTCGTCGAATTCCTGGGTGTGCCCGTCCACGCCGTGCGCGGCGCCAGCCAGTCGTTGAAAATCACCACGCCGCTGGATCTGATCATTGCCGAGGGGCTCCTCGAAGGACCACTGGGCACACGCTGGGTGGAAGGCTGACCATGACCGCGACCCCGAACGATGTATCCCCGGACACGCCCCGCCCGGTCATCCCGCGGACCGGAATCGGCGTCGATGTGCACGCTTACGCCCCCGAGGACGCCCCCCAGCCGCTCTGGCTCGGCGGCCTGTTCTGGGAAGGCGAGCGCGGACTGTCCGGGCATTCCGACGGCGACCCCGTGGCTCACGCCGCGGCAGACGCCCTCTTTTCCGCCTGCGGACTCGGGGACCTCGGCACACATTTCGGCACCGACCGGCCCGAATACGCGGGCGCGTCCGGCGTGACCCTGCTGGCCGAGGCGGCCCGGATCGTCCGTGCGGAAGGCTTCGAGATCGGCAACGTCGCCGTACAGTTCGTCGCCAACCGGCCGAAATTCGGTCCCCGCCGGGAGGAGTCACAGCGGGTCCTCAGCGCGGCCGCCGCGGCTCCGGTCAGCGTCACGGCCACCACCAGCGACGGGCTGGGCTTCACCGGCCGCGGCGAAGGAATTTCGGCCATCGCCACGGCCCTTGTCTACCGGACCGGCCAGGCCGCGCGTTAGCCCGGGCGCGGCGCGCACCGGCCGTGCCGGATGTGGTCAAGTCACCTACGCTTAAGACACCTCGTTTAAGACACCCCGTTCCCGCGACAACAGGAGACCACCGTGAAGAAGCCGCTAACCGCCGTCGTACTCCTCGCAGGAACGCTGCTGACCGGCTGCGGCGGGGCCGGGACTGCGCCGGCGTCGACGCCAGCGAGGTTGAGCGTCCAGGAAAGCTGCGCCTTCCTCAACGGCGACAACTTCGCACCCACCGGAAGCCAGAAGGAGCAGTCGGGCCAGATCGCCCAGCACTACCAGGAGGTGGCGGACAAGGTGGCCCCGGAAATTGCGGCCCCGATCCAGAAGATGGCGGACGTCATGAAAGAGGTGGCGGCAACTTCCGACGGAACCAAGACTGCCGAGCAGACCGCGCAACTCACCGAGCAGATCAACAAGATCGGCCAGTACTGCAAGTAGGCGTCCGGCCTCAGGGCTGCCAGCGGGAGAGGGCCAGCGGACCGGACTGGGCCCATCGGCTAATCTGGAGCGGTGACCCTGCGCTTTTACGACACTGCATCCGCCGAAGTCCGTGACTTCGTCCCCCTGGTTCCCGGCAAAGTGAGCCTCTACTACTGCGGCGCCACGGTGCAGGGCATGCCGCACGTCGGGCACATCCGCTCCGCCATCGCCTTCGACCAGCTCACCCGCTGGCTGCAGTACCGCGGCTTCCGCGTCACGGCGGTCCGCAATGTCACCGACATCGACGACAAAATCCTGGCCAAGTCCGAGGCGTCCTTCGGGCCGGACTTCGAGGACGAGCCCGGCGCCGTCCGCGACGAGGAATGGTGGGCGCTGGCCTACCGGTATGAGCAGGAATTCCTCAACGCCTACGACACCCTCGGCGTTTCCCGGCCAACTTATGAACCCCGCGCCACCGGCCACATCCCGGAAATGCACGCCCTCATCCAGCAGCTGATCGAGCGCGGCCACGCCTACCCGTCGCCGGACGGCTCCGGCGATGTCTACTTCGACGTCCGCTCCTGGGACCAGTACGGCTCGCTCACCCGGCAGAAGATCGACGACATGCAGAGCGCCCCGGACGTGGAGGCTCAGTTCAGCAACAGGAAGAAGGATCCCCGCGACTTCGCGCTCTGGAAGGGCCACAAGGACGGCGAGCCGACGACGGCGAGCTGGGCCTCGCCCTGGGGCGCCGGCCGTCCGGGCTGGCACCTCGAATGCTCCGCCATGGTCACCAAGTACCTCGGCACCGAGTTCGATATCCACGGCGGCGGACTGGACCTGCGCTTCCCGCACCACGAGAACGAAATGGCGCAGTCGCAGGCTGCGGGGCACGGCTTCGCCAACTTCTGGATGCATAACGGGATGGTCACCTACGCCGGCGAGAAAATGTCCAAGTCGATCGGAAACACGGTTAGCCCGGCCGAAATGCTCGAGCTGGCCCCGCCGCGGGTGGTCCGGTACTACCTCGGCCAGGCCCAGTACCGCTCGAACCTGGACTACCAGCCCGGCTCGCTGCAGGAGGCTGCGGCCGCGATGGAGCGCATCGACGGCTTCATCAGCCGCGCCCTTCGGAGCACCATGACGCATGACGGCGATGTCAGCTTCTTCAGCTACGGCACAGTTCCGGATGCCTTCGCGGCCGCGATGGACGATGACCTCAACGTGCCGCAGGCCCTCGCGGTCCTGCACGACACCGTCCGCGCCGGCAACACCGCCCTCACTGCCGGCGAGCTCGACGGCGCCCGGCAGTCACTCGCTTCCGTCTCCGACATGCTGCGTGTCCTTGGTCTCAACGACACCGCGGCCCCGGCCGTCGACGAGGAGAGCACCACCGCCCTCGGCGTCCTCGTCGAGGCGCAGCTCGCCGCCCGGGCGCAGGCCCGGGCCAGCAAGGACTGGGCCGCCTCGGACGCCATCCGCGACACCCTCGCCGCTGCCGGCGTCGTCGTCGAGGACAGCGCGGACGGCGCAAGCTGGAGCCTCAAGCGCAACTGATACGTCGAGTTCACCGGCCCGGAACTGTTCCCCTGGACCGGCCCCGCCCCAGCCCGCGGTCGTGGATTTAACTCGAGTCAGTAGACTGGAGTTCAGACTTATCAACAAATCGCGTATTACCAAAGCAGGGGTGGAACTCATGGCCAACAACGGTCGCCGGTCGGTCAAAATGAAGAAGGGCCCCACCGTCGGAACCGGCGGTCACGGCCGCAAGGCTCTCGAGGGCAAGGGCCCCACTCCCAAGGCGGAGGACCGCCCGTACCACAAGGCCCACAAGAACAAGCAGCTCGCGGAACGTTCCGAGGCCAAGCGCGGAACGGGCGCCCGCAGCGCCGGCGCCCGCTCCGGCCCCAAGGGCCGCGCCACCGAGGAAGTCGTCACCGGACGCAACTCCGTGGTCGAGGCGCTGCGCGCCGGCATCCCGGCCAAGGCGCTCCACGTCGCCATCCGCATCGAGATGGACGACCGCGTCAAGGAATCCCTCAAGCTTGCAGCCGAGCGCGGCATCCCGCTGCTGGAAACCGGCAAGCCCGAGCTGGACCGGATGACGGACGAGGCCATCCACCAGGGCCTCGTGCTGCAGATCCCACCGTACGAATACCAGGACGCCTACGAGCTCGCCGAGGAAACCTTGGAGAGCTGGAAGAAGGGCCACGTCGCCAACGCGCCGCTCTTCGTCGCCCTCGACGGCATCACCGATCCGCGCAACCTCGGCGCCATCATCCGCTCCGTCTCGGCCTTCAGCGGCCACGGCGTGATCGTGCCGGAGCGCCGCTCCGTTGGCGTCACCGCCTCGGCGTGGAAGACCAGCGCGGGAGCCGCCGTCCGCGTCCCCGTGGCACGTGCCGCCAACCTGAACAACACGCTCAAGGCCTTCAAGAACATGGGAATCTATGTTCTGGGGCTCGACGGCGACGGCGACGTCACACTGCCGGACCTGTCCCTGGCCACCGAGCCGGTCTGCCTCGTCGTGGGCTCCGAGGGCAAGGGCCTCAGCCGCCTGGTCCGCGAAAACTGCGACCAGATCGTCTCAATCCCGATCGACTCGGCCATGGAATCGCTCAACGCCTCCATGGCGGTCGGCATCTCCCTCTACGAAATCTCCCGCCAGCGCGCGGCTAAGTAGTCCTCGCCGGGTTTGGGCTGGGTCCGCCGGAACCGGAGTTTTGGCTGGGTCCGCCGTCACCGGAGTTTTGCCGTCGCTTAGACACCTCCCGACGCTCCGCGCGGCCGCTGGCGGCCTTGCTGCGCTCTGGTCGGCGATGCGCTCCTTTGCAAAACTCCGGTAACCGCTCTGACGCTCGCTCACCTTTTACGAAAAACAGGAATACGCTCCCTCACCTGTCGTGCAAAACAGCAAACGCTCCCTCACGTCTCGTGAGGGAGCGTTTGCCTTTAACATTCAGAGTGGGGGAGATCCTTGGTCCAACTGTTCGTCAGGCGCGGGAGGGCCGTTCCTCCTGAAGCACCTCGACGCAGGTTGCCGGATATTCGAGCGGGCGCCGGGGGCTTGCAAAGGAGCTCATCGCCGACCAGAGCCGGATGAGGCCGCCCGCGGCCGAAGTAGGCGGCGGGAGGAAGGGGCAGACCGCTAAGCGACGGCAAGGCGCCGGTGACAGCGGGGGTGACCACGGGAAAGGCGCAGTGTCCGCGGGAGTGACGACGGCGAACCCGGCCGGAATCGACTTAGAACTTGTGGCGGTTGGCGAGGACCGGGAGCTTGGTGCGGGCTTCCTTGACGACGGCGGTGTCCAGGTCCGCGAACAGCAGGCCCGGGGCGCCGTCGAGCTCGTCCAGGACGTCCCCGAACGGGGACACCACCACGGAGTGCCCGACGCCGGTGGGGGCGGCACCCCTGGGCTCCAGACCCAAGCTGGCGGGATCGCCCTGGCCGCAGGCGAGGACCACCGTGGTGGAGTCCAGGGCGCGGGCGCGGGCCAGCAGCTTCCACTGCTCCGCCTTGCCGGGGCCGGATCCCCAGGACGCGCAGACGATGTTCACGTCGGCGCCGCGGTCGGCGTTCTCGGTAAAGAGGTCCGGGAAGCGCACGTCGTAGCAGGTGGCCAGGCCAAACGTCACGCCGCCAAGTTCGAACGTGACAGCATCGCTGCCGGCTTCCACCGTGTCTGATTCCGCGAAGCCGAAGGCGTCGAAGAGATGGATCTTGTCGTAGCTCGTTTCGACGCCGCGGCCGGTAACCAGGAGGGTGTTGCGGACCTTGGCGCGCGCGCCGCCGTCGGCTACGGCTCCCGGTGTGAACATCCCGGCGACGATCACAATGTCGTGCTCCGCGGCGATGGCGCGCACCCGGGTGGCCCACGGCCCGTCCAGGGGCTCGGCGATGTCCAGCAGCGAGTTGCCGAAGGCACGCATGGTCGCCTCGGGGAACACCACAAGCTCCGCGCCGCCGGCCTTGGCACGCCCCGCGTAGTCCTCCACGATGGCCAGATTGCCGGCAAGATCGCGGCCGGTGATGATTTGAGCCAGTGCAACCCGCACAATTACCTCCATATTTCGGCGCTTCAATCCAGTATGCAACGCTCTTTTCCGTACACTGCACAACGTCAGGAAAAACAGGTAGGGGCGGTTTGTCCGGCCCCGCTAAGCTATAAGCGATGGTCATGCCTTATGTAGATACAGCCTCCACCGTAGACGCCTCCCGGGCGTTTCCGCTGGGCATCAGTGTTCCAAGCACGGGTTCGCCGGCAATGGACGACCCTCGGGGTGCCTTCGCGAATGTGGCGGTCTACGCGCCCGGGGTGACCACCCTCGAGATCGCCTACCAGGCCCCCGGCGGAATGTGGCAACTCGAGACGCTGCCCAATGTGACGAACGGCGTCCACCACGGCATCGTGGAGGGTCTCCCGGTCGGCTCCCGCTACGGACTCCGTGCCTCGCCGGACCATGAGCCGCTGCCGCTGCCGCTGCCGCTGTCCATGACCGCCACGGATTTCGACGCCGACGGCGGGCAGCCGCTGCTGCTGGACCCCTACGGCCGGGCCGTGGACGTGCACGACGATTTCATGACGAACGTCCGGATGGCCAGCGACTTCGATTGGGAAATCGACAGCAGCCGCCGGATCCCGTGGCGCAGCACCATCATTTACGAGGCCCATGTCCGTGGCCAGACCATGCTCCATCCGGACGTGCCGGAAGACCTCCAAGGAACCTACGCCGGCTTGGCGCACCCCGCCATGATCGAGCACCTCGTCGCCCTCGGCATCACATCCGTGCAGCTGCTGCCGGTCCATTTCCATGTCGACGAACCGCATCTGCAGAGCCTCGGACTGACAAACTACTGGGGCTACAACACGGCGGCGTTTTTCGCCCCGCACCCCGCGTACGCCACCGAAGCCGCACAGGCCGCGGGCGCGCAGGCGGTCCAGGACGAGTTCAAAGGCATGGTCAAGCTCCTTCATGCCGCCGGGCTGGAGGTCATCCTCGACGTCGTCTACAACCACTCGGCCGAGGGCGGCAGCGACGGCCGCACGTTGAGCTTCCGCGGCCTGGGCGAAATGCAGTACTACCGCAACGACGGCCACGGCAGGTACGTGGACACCACCGGGTGCGGCAACAGCCTGAACTTCGGCGAACCGCGCGTGGTCCAGCTGGTCCTGGACTCGTTGCGCTACTGGGTAGACGAATTCCACATCGACGGCTTCCGCTTCGACCTCGCCGTGACGCTGGCCCGGAACGCCGCCAACGAGTTCGATCCCCGCCACCCGTTCCTGGTCGCGATCGCCGCCGACCCCGTCCTGTCCACCGCCAAGCTGATCGCCGAGCCCTGGGACATGGGCTACGGCGGCTGGCAGACGGGCCGGTTCCCGGCAGGCTGGGTCGACTGGAACGATCACTTCCGTGACGCCGTCCGCACCTTCTGGCTCGCTGACCGTGCCGCGATCGACGCCGGCGGCCAGGGAGGCTCGGTGGGCCCCCTCGCGGACGCCCTGTCCGGCTCCGCGAGCCTTTTTGAGGCCTCTGGCCGGTCCCGGCTTGCCTCGGTCAACCTCGTCTCGGCCCACGACGGCTTCACCCTGGCCGACCTGGTGTCCTACGACCGTAAGCACAACGAGGCCAACGGCGAGCAGAACCGGGACGGCCATGGGGACAACCGCAGCTACAACCACGGTTTCGAAGGCCCCACGGAGGACGAGGACATTCTGGCCCGGCGGGCGCAGACCAGCCGCAACCTGATGGCCTCCCTCATGATCTCCCAGGGCGTGCCCATGTTCACGGGCGGGGATGAGGTCGGCCGGACCCAGCAGGGCAACAACAACGCCTACTGCCAGGACAACCCCATCGCCTGGATCGACTGGACCAGCACTCCCGAATCGCATGCGATGCTGCGCAGCACCAAGCGCATGATCCGGCTGCGGAAGGAATTCCTGGCCGGCCAGGCGCACGACGATCCGACCCGCGAGAAACAGTCCTACTTCCACTGGTTTGATGCGCACGGGGAGCCGATGGCCGGGGACAGCTGGCATGACCCTGCCCACCGTGTGGTCCAGCTCCTGCTCGGCTCCGACGACGGGCAGGTGGACGGACTGGTGGTGGTCAACGGCAGCACCCAGGACGTCAAGGTCACGCTGCCCCTGCTCAGCAACGATGACGGCACGGGCAACCGGCTCTTCGAACTGCGCCTGACCACCTCAGAGCTGCACGACCGCCGTCAGGGCGTCCGCGTGTCCTCCGGGGAGCGTGACGTGGTCCAGGCAAATTCCATCAGCATCTACCGCACCTAGGCCCGACGGCGGTACACGGCGGACCCCTAAACCTCCACGTCGTCGCCGTGCCCGCAAGCAGCAAGCAGACAAAAACGCCGCAGGCCGGGTGACCGGTCTGCGGCGTTTCTGACGGTTCGGTCCTAGGCGTTGACGATCAGGCCCAGTTCCGCCTTGGACGCCAGCGCCTCGTGCTTGGGCAGCACGCGGACGGTGTAGCCGAAGGACCCGGAGCGGTCGATCAGGATGGTGTCGGAGAAGAGATACCGGCTCTTGCCGAGGTCCTCGACGGACGTCAGCTCAGCCACCGTGACATCGGCCAGCTCATCGCTGTCTCCCGCCTTGCCGTAGGCCACTTCCACGGACACATCGTCCGGGGTGAGCCCGTGCAGGGCCACGTAGGCGTTGACCTGGAGCAGGTCGCCGATCTGCGGATCCTCGGAGACCCCCACCGAGTCGACGTGTTCCACCTGGATCTGGGGCCAGGCGGCGCGGATCCGGGCGGTCCAGGCAGCGAGAGTCTTCGCCTCTTTGAAGTTGTCCGCGACGGCACGCCGGCCCGCGATCGCGGCCGGGCGGTACAGGATGTTGACGTAGTCCTTGAGCATCCGGTCCGCGGACACCTGCGGACCCAGGTGCGACATGGTGTGCTTGATCATTGACACCCAGTGCGTCGGGACCTTCTGCGGCCCGGGCTGCGACGGCCCGGCGGCGCCGGCGCTGTCGGACACCGTCAGTCCGTAGAAGCGGGGGGCCACCTGCGTTTCCAGCAGCTCGTAGAGCGCTGCCGCCTCGATGTCGTCGCGCTCTTCGGAGGAAGCGTCGTTGTTGGCGGTCGGAATCGCCCAGCCGTTCTCGCCGTCGTACATCTCGTCCCACCAGCCGTCCAGGACCGAGAGGTTCAGCGAACCGTTGAGGGCGGCCTTCATACCCGAGGTCCCGCAGGCCTCCAGCGGGCGCAGGGGGTTGTTGAGCCACACATCGCAGCCGGGGAACAGCGTCCGGGCCATGGCGATGTCGTAGTTGGGCAGGAACGCGATCCGGTGGCGTACCTCGGGGTCGTCGGTGAAGCGGACCAAGTCCTGGATCATCTTCTTTCCCGCATCGTCGGCCGGGTGCGACTTGCCCGCGATCACCAGCTGGATGGGGTGCGTCTTGTGCAGCAGCAGGGCCTTGAGCCGGTCCGGTTCGCGCAGCATCAGGGTGAGGCGCTTGTAGGTCGGCACCCGCCGGGCAAAACCGATGGTCATGATGTCCGGGTCCAGCACGGAGTCCGTCCACGCGAGCTCAGCGTCGGCCGCGCCACGTTTCTTCCAGGCGGCCCGGAGGCGGCGGCGGACATCCTCGACCAGGGAGACGCGCATCTCGCGCCGGAGGGCCCAGACGTCCTCGTCGCTGACGTTGTAGGCAAGGTCCCAGCGGCCTTGGGCTTCCGCCTCGGAACCGAACTGGTCGCGGGCCAGCTTGGAGACGCGCGGGTCCACCCAGGTGGGGACGTGCACGCCGTTGGTGACGGAGGTGATGGGCACCTCGGAGTGGTCGAAGCCGGGCCACAGCGCGGAGAACATCCCGCGGGAGACCTCGCCGTGCAGCTTGGCGACGCCGTTGGCCCGCTGTGCCAGCCGGAGGCCCATGACCGCCATGTTGAACACGAACGGGTTGCCGTCCGTGAAATCTTCCCGGCCCAGGTCCAGTATCTTGGCCACCGGCACGGCCGGCGCCAACCCGGCCTCGAAAAAGTGCTGGATCTGCGAGGTCTCAAAGCGGTCGATGCCGGCCGGGACCGGGGTGTGCGTGGTGAACACCGTGGAGGCGCGCCCGGCAGCCAGGGCTTCTTCCCAGCTCAGCGGCTCCGCAGCGGACATCATCTCCTGGATCCGTTCGACGCCCAGGAAGCCGGCGTGGCCTTCGTTGGTGTGGAAGACTTCCGGCGCCGGGCTGCCCGTGAGCTTCTGGTAGGCCCGCAGTGCCTTGACCCCGCCCATGCCCAGCAGGAGCTCCTGCTGGAGTCGGTGGTCGCCGCCGCCGCCGTAGAGGCGGTCGGTGATGCCGCGGGCAGCGTCGTCGTTGCCCGGGACGTTGGAGTCCAGCAGCAGGAGGGGAACGCGCCCGACGTCGGCCCGCCACACGTGCGCCAGCAGGCGGCGTCCCTGGGGGAGCGGCAGCGAGATCTGGATCGGCCTGCCGTTGCCGTCCGCGGAGGCCTCGCGCAGCAGGGTCAGCGGCAGGCCGTCGGGGTCCAGGACCGGGTAGGTTTCCTGCTGCCAGGCATCGCGGGACAGCGACTGCTTGAAGTAGCCGGCCTGGTAGAGGAGGCCGACGCCGATCAGCGGCACGCCCAGGTCCGAGGCTGCCTTCAGGTGGTCGCCGGCAAGGATGCCCAGGCCGCCCGAGTACTGGGGCAGCACCTCGGTGATCCCGAACTCCGGTGAAAAATAGGCGATGCAGGACGGCGCGTCGCCGCCCAGGCTCTGGTACCAGCGGGGCTGCTCCAGGTACCGGTCCAGGGCGTCGGCCGCCTCGTGGACACGCCGCACCACGTCCTGGTCCGCCGCGAGGCGCTGCAGTTCCTCCCTGCTGACCAGGCCCAGGAACGAGACGGGGTCGTGGTCGCTCTCAGCCCAGATCCGGGGGTTCAGCCCTTCGAAAAGCTCCCGGGTGGGCCGGTGCCAGGACCACCGAAGGTTGGTGGCGAGCCGGGCCAGCGGCCGGATTGACTCCGGGAGGACGGTACGGACGGTAAATCTGCGGATAGCCTTCACCAGCGAAACACTAACGGACAAGTCAGAGCCCCGGAACCGGTTTGAGTTTCTTACGCATAAATGACGGTCCACCGCCGGAAAAATCCGGAAACCACCGGAGGAACTTCGTTGCCTTAGCAATCTGGCCGATTTGTAGATAACGTCGAGCCTGTGACGAATAACTCGCGAACCAGTGCCGTATCCAAGCAAAAGCCCAAGGCCCTGATTGCGGAGGGCCTTCGATTTGGCCGTTTTCCGATCACCGCCGTACAGCCCGCCGTCGAAGGCGGGAAGTTCCCTGCCAAAGCCGTTGCGGGAGAAAGCCTGGTGGTCGGCGCCACCGCCTTCCGCGAAGGCCATGACCAGCTCGGCGTCAGCGCCGTGCTCCTGGACCCCCGCGGGAAAGAACGGCAGCGCGTCCGGCTGGCCCCGCCCGGGGGCGACCGCGGCAAGGGCACCGACCGCTGGGAAGGTCTCCTGACGCCCCCCTCAACCGGTAACTGGTCCTTCGTTATAGAGGCCTGGCATGACCGCTACGGCACCTGGCACCACAACGCCGGGGTGAAGGTGGAAGCCGGGATCGACGTCGAGCTGATGCTTGCCGAGGGCGCCGCCCTGCTTTCCGAAGCGTCGGAGGACCCGTCCCGCCCGTCAGCCGACCGGCGGATGCTGCGGATGGCCGTCGTCGTGCTCTCGGACGCTTCCCGGACCCCCGAGGAGCGCCTCGCCGCCGGTTTCAGCGCCGAGGTGGCCGCCGTCGTCGAACGCCAGCCGATCCGCGAACTGGTGACCGTCTCGAAGCCGTACCCCCTGCTCGTGGAGCGCGAACTCGCCGGCCGGGGTGCCTGGTACGAATTCTTCCCCCGCTCCGAAGGCGCCGTCCGCAACCACGAAACCGGGGAGTGGACCTCCGGCAACTTCCGCACGGCCGCCCAGCGGCTCGACGCCGTCGCGGCCATGGGCTTCGACATCATCTATCTGCCGCCGATCCACCCGATCGGCGTCCAGTACCGCAAGGGACCGAACAACACCCTGCTGGCCGGACCGCACGATCCGGGCTCGCCCTGGGCCATCGGCTCCAAGGAGGGTGGGCACGACGCCATCCATCCGGACCTGGGCACCTTTGAAGACTTCGACGCCTTCGTGGCGCGGGCCGGTGAGCTGGGACTGGAAGTGGCCCTGGACCTGGCCCTGCAGGCCGCCCCGGACCACCCCTGGGTGGAGAACCACCCGGCGTGGTTCACCACCCGCGTGGACGGCAGTATTGCCTACGCCGAAAACCCGCCCAAGAAGTACCAGGACATCTTCCCGCTCAACTTCGACAACGACCCCGCGGGCCTGTCCAACGAGATCCTCCGCATCGTGTTCCTCTGGGTGAGCCACGGCGTCAAGATCTTCCGCGTCGACAATCCGCACACCAAGCCCGTGTGGTTCTGGGAATGGCTGATCGGCAAGGTCAACAAGAAACACCCCGACGTCGTCTTCCTCGCCGAGGCGTTCACCCGCCCGGCCATGATGCACGCGCTGGGCCGGGCCGGCTTCCAGCAGTCCTACTCCTACTTCACCTGGCGCAACACCAAGGAGGAACTGGAGGAGTATTTCCAGGAGATCAGCCACGAATCGCCGGCCTACTTCCGGCCGAACTTCTTCGTCAACACCCCGGACATCCTCACCGAGTATCTGCAATACGGCGGCCCGGCCGCCTTCAAGATCCGTGCCGTCCTCGCCGCGACTGCAAGCCCCATCTGGGGCGTCTACGCCGGGTACGAGCTTTACGAGCACGTGGCCCGTCCGGGCGCTGAAGAGTACATCGACAACGAGAAGTTCCAGTACAAGGCCCGGGACTGGGACGCCGCGGCCGGATCGGGCCGTACGCTTGCCCCGTACCTGACCAGGCTTAACGAAATCCGGCACACCCACCCCGCGCTGGGGGACCTGCAGAACCTGACCGTCCACAAGAGCACCGACAACGCCACGGTGGTGTACTCCAAGCACAAGACCCTGCCGGACGGCTCGAAGGACACGCTGATCATCGTGGTCAACGTGGACCCGCACGGCACCCGGGAGAGCACCGTGTCGCTGGACCTGGCCGCGCTGGAGTTGGACCCGGAGACCCTGACGCACAACGGCGGGTTCATGGTGGATGATCTCTTGACCGGCGAAAGCTGGGAGTGGGGGGAGTACAACTACGTCCGGCTGGACTCCCATGTCGAACCCGCCCATGTTCTTAGCATCCGGAGGTAGCACGAGTGAGTTTCAGCATGCAAAACCCCAGCCAGCACTTCAGCCCGAAGGGGACCTTTGAACTGAACGCTCCCGGCCTCCAGCATGATCCCCTGTGGTACCGCAAGGCGGTGTTCTACGAGGTGCTGGTCCGCGGTTTTGCGGACGGAAACGGCGACGGCTCCGGTGACTTCCACGGCCTGATCGAGAAACTGGACTATTTGCAGTGGCTGGGCGTGGACTGCCTATGGCTGCCGCCGTTCTTCCAGTCCCCGCTGCGCGACGGCGGCTACGACATCTCGGACTACAACTCCGTGCTCGACGAGTTCGGCACCATCAGCGACTTCAAGCGCCTCGTGGCCGAGTCCCATGCCCGCGGCGTCCGCGTGATCATCGACCTGCCGCTGAACCACACCTCGGACCAGCACCCGTGGTTCCAGGAGTCGCGCAAGGACCCGGACGGCCCTTTCGGCGACTTCTACGTGTGGAGTGACACGGACGAGAAGTACGAAGACGCCCGCATCATCTTCGTGGACACCGAGGAATCCAACTGGACCTTCGATCCGATCCGGCGCCAGTTCTTCTGGCACCGCTTCTTCAGCCACCAGCCGGACCTCAACTTCGAGAACCCCAAAGTCATCGACGCGCTCTTCGACGTCGTCCGGTTCTGGCTGGACCAGGGGATCGACGGTTTCCGGGCAGACGCCATCCCGTACCTGTTCGAAGAAGAGGGCACGAACTGCGAGAACCTGCCGCAGACCCACGAGTTCCTCCGCAAGCTGCGCAAGATGGTAGACGAAAGCTACCCCGGCCGCGTCATCATCGCCGAGGCCAACCAGCCGCCCGCCGAGGTCGTTGAGTACTTCGGCACCGAAGAGGAACCGGAATGCCACATGGCCTTCCACTTCCCGATCATGCCGCGCCTGTACTACGCGCTGCGGGACCAGAAGGCCGCGCCCATCATCGAGACGATGAAGGACACTCCGAACATTCCGGAAGGCGCCCAGTGGGGCACCTTCCTGCGCAATCACGACGAGCTGACCCTGGAAATGGTCACCGCCGACGAGCGTGCCGCCATGCTCGGCTGGTACGCACCGGATCCGCGTATGCGCGCCAACATCGGCATCCGGCGCCGGCTGGCCCCGCTGCTGGACAATTCCCGCGCCGAGATTGAGCTGATCCATGCCCTGCTGCTTTCCCTGCCCGGCAGCCCGTTCCTGTACTACGGGGACGAGATCGGCATGGGGGACAACATCTGGCTCGAGGACCGCGATGCCGTCCGCACACCGATGCAGTGGAACCCGGACCGCAACGCCGGCTTTTCCAACGCCGACCCGGGCAAGTTGTACCTTCCGGTGATCCAGTCGCTCGTCTACAACTACAGCATGGCCAACGTCGAGGCCGAGGCTGCCCATTCGGGCTCGCTGCTGCGCTGGACCCGCCAGATCCTCAGCGTCCGCAAGAACCACCCCGCCTTCGGGCTGGGCGCGTTCGAGCACGTCGAAGCGGATCACGACGTCGTCCTCGCCTACCTGCGTGAGCTTCCGGAAGGCAATTCGGCCGGTGTGGACGGCGAAACGATCCTGTGCGCGTTCAACCTCTCCCAGCACCCGGTGGCGACTACCCTGCGGGTGCCGAAGTACGCCGGGCGCGGACTGCGGGACGTGTTCGGCGGCCAGGCCTTCCCCGCGATCGGCGACGACGGAATGCTGACGCTGACCCTGGGCAGCCATGATTTCTTCTGGCTGCGGATCCGCTCGGCTGCCTCCAATCCGGCGTCGCCTTTCACCCAGGCGATGCCTATCCTGTCCATCGAAGGCTGACATGACCCGACCGACCCTTTCCCCCGCCCTGAGTGGCCTGCTGGGCAGCTGGCTTCCGGCGCAGCGCTGGTTCCCCGTCAAGAGCGCGGAGTTCAGTTTCGAGCCGGTAGGCGGACTGAGCCTGGCGCCAGGGCGGGGTGATGCCGATCTCGAGGTGTGGCTGCTCGCCGTGACTTACCCGACGGCGGATGGAAGCCGCACGGACGTCGTGCAGGTGCCACTCAGCATCCGGCGCTCCCCGCTGGCCGGGTCGGAGTCGGCCCTGATAGGGGAGACGGACGGCGACAGTGCCGGTCCAGGCAGCGGGCAGCGCTGGATCTACGACGGCGTCCACGACCCCGCGTTTGTCGCTGCGTGGCTGGAACTGATGCGCAACGGCAGTACCTCCCCCAGTGGAAACGCCGCCGGCCACCTCGTACAGTCCGGCTACCGCCTGCCCTTCGCCACCGGTACGGTGAAAGTGCTGTCCGGCGAGCAGTCGAACAGTTCGGTGATTGTGCACGACGGCGAATCGGCCGCGATCCTGAAGTTCTTCCGCGTCCTCTCCGAGGGCCAGAACCCGGAAGTGGAGGTCGGCGCCGCCCTGACCGCCGGGCGCACGGTTGAAGTGCCGGCCACGCTAGGCTGGGTCACCGGCCAATGGGACGTTCCCACGGATGCCGCGGAGGGTGGCACCCGCCCGGCCCACGGCGAACTGGCCGTGGCCCACGAATTCCTTGCCGGCGGACTGGATGCCTGGCGGCTGGCCGTTAACGCGGCGGTCCAGGGCAGGGACTTCACTGCCGCGGCACGTGCCCTGGGCGCCGCCACCGCCACGGTGCACCGCCGTCTGGCCGAGGCCCTCGGCGCCGCCTCGGAAGCCGTCCCGGGCAGCGACATCGCGCCCGGTGTTGCCCAGCGCGTGCGCCAGTCCTGGGCGCAGGCCGGGAGCGTCGTCGGGCGCTACGACGATGCCCTCGAGGAGCTCCTGCTGCGCCTCCGGGGCTACAACGCGGGCCCACTGCAGCGAATCCATGGCGACCTCCACCTCGGACAGATCCTCCGGGTTCCGGGCGGGACCGGTATGGCCCCGCGGTGGGCCATCCTTGACTTCGAAGGCGAGCCGCTGCGGCCGATCTCGGAACGCAGTTTCCCCGACGTCCCGCTGCGCGACGTCGTCGGGATGCTGCGCTCCTTCGACTACGCCGCCGGCGCGGCTGCCCGGGAGGCTCCCGGCGCCGCCGTCCCGGCGGGCTGGGTGGACGACTGCGCCGAAGCCTTCCTGGCCGGCTATGCGGACGTCATCCCCGGCAGCATCGACCGCGATTCGCCCCTGTTTGTGGCCCTGTGGCTCGACAAGGCGCTCTACGAAGTCATCTACGAATTACGCAACAGGCCGGATTGGCTCTCCATCCCGGTAAACGCATCACGACGTCTCCTCGGCAGTACAGGCTCCGGCGTTCCGGCCGAAGCCGAAGCGGAAGGTATCACAATGACAGGATCAGCACGGATCGATCGGCCCGGGGCTCCCCTCCCCGTGGACCCGGACACCCTCGCGAGGGTCGCGGCCGGCGAGCACCACGCGCCGCACTCAGTCCTCGGCGCGCACTTCGACGACCACGGCCACGTCACCATCCGTGCGGTGAAGCACCTGGCCGAGGCCGTCGCCGTCGTCACGGCGGCCGGCACGGTTCCGATGGAGCATGAGTCCGGCGGTGTCTGGGTGGCCGTGCTGGAACCGCTGGAGCCCGGCCACGTGCCGGACTACCGCTTGGAAGTGACGTACGAGGGCGAAGCCGCGCAGACCGTCGACGACCCCTACCGCTACCTGCCCACCGTCGGGGAGGTGGACCTGCACCTGATCGGTGAAGGCCGCCACGAGCGGCTCTGGGACGTCCTCGGCGCGCACGTCCAGCACTACAAATCCTCCCTCGGCGACGTCGACGGCGTCACTTTCGCCGTGTGGGCCCCCAACGCCCAGGCAGTGCGCGTCAAGGGTGACTTCAACGGCTGGGACGGCCGGCAGCACTCCATGCGCTCCCTTGGCTCTTCCGGAGTGTGGGAGCTCTTCATCCCCGGCGTTCTGGCAGGGGCGTGCTACAAGTTCGAAATCAGGACGCGGCACGGCTACTGGGTGGAGAAAGCCGACCCGCTGGCGTTCGGCACAGAGGTTCCGCCGCTGACCGCGTCCCGCGTCGTCGAGCCGTCCTACGCCTTCAAGGACGCCGAGTGGATGGAGGCCCGGGCCGCCCGTGATCCGCACAACGCCCCCATGAGCGTGTACGAAGTCCACCTCGGTTCCTGGCGGGTGGGCCTCGGCTACCGCGAGCTCGCCAAGGAGCTCGTCGAGTACGTCAAGTGGCTCGGTTTCACGCATGTGGAGTTCATGCCCGTGGCCGAGCACCCCTTCGGCGGATCCTGGGGCTACCAGGTCACGTCCTACTTCGCCCCGACGTCCCGTTTCGGGCACCCGGACGAGTTCCGGCACCTCGTGGACGAACTGCACCAGGCCGGCATCGGCGTCCTGCTGGACTGGGTTCCGGCGCACTTCCCCAAGGACGAATGGGCGCTGGCCCGTTTCGACGGCGAAGCCCTCTACGAGCACGCAGACCCGAATCTGGGCGAGCACCCGGACTGGGGAACCCTGATCTTCGACTTCGGCCGCCGGGAGGTCCGCAACTTCCTTGTATCCAACGCGTTGTACTGGCTGGAGGAATTCCACATCGACGGCCTGCGCGTGGACGCCGTCGCCTCCATGCTCTACCTGGACTACTCCCGCGAGGAGGGCCAGTGGCAGCCGAACCGTTTCGGTGGCCGGGAAAACCTCGAAGCGATCTCCTTCCTGCAGGAAGTCAACGCCACGGTCTACAAAACGCACCCCGGTGCCGTCATGATTGCCGAGGAGTCCACGGCGTTCCCGGGGGTGACGGCACCCACGAGCCAGGGCGGCCTGGGCTTCGGCATCAAGTGGAACATGGGCTGGATGCACGACTCCCTGAAGTACATGGCCGAGGACCCCTACAACCGCCGGTGGCACCACGGCACCATCACCTTCTCGATGGTCTACGCCTACACGGAGAACTTCCTGCTGCCGATCAGCCACGACGAAGTGGTGCACGGCAAGGGATCCATGTTGCGCAAGATGCCCGGCGACCGATGGCAGCAGCTGGCCAACCTGCGCGCGTTCCTAGGCTACCAGTGGGCGCATCCCGGCAAGCAGCTGATCTTCATGGGCACCGAGTTCGGCCAGGAAACGGAATGGTCTGAACAGCACGGCCTGGACTGGTGGCTCGCGGAGACTCCCGCGCACCACGGCATGCAGCTCCTGACCAAGGACCTGAACGAGCTCTACGGCTCCACCCCGGCCCTGTACGAGCTGGACAACGATCCCGCCGGTTTCCAGTGGATCCATGGCGGTGACTCGGACCGCAATGTGCTGACCTTCATCCGCCGTGACAAGGCAGGCAACCCGCTGGTCTGTGCGTTCAACTTCTCGGGCGGCCCGCACACGGATTTCCTCCTCGGCGTGCCGACGGCAGGGAAGTGGCAGGAAGTGCTGAACACCGACGCCGAGAGCTACGGCGGCTCGGGCGTGCAGAACGAGGGAACGCTGACAGCGTCCGATGCCGGTGTTGACGGCCAGCCGGCGACGCTCACCGTCACGCTGCCTCCGCTGGGAGCCGCGTACTTCCAACCGCTGGTCTAGTTGCAGCCAACGCCCAAAAAGCCCGGAATCCCTGTGATTCCGGGCTTTTTGGCACCGCGGCAGCGGGACGTTTGCGGGCTGCTTTGTCACCCGGTCAAAATGGTGGTAGAGTTTATTTCCGCGCTGCTCCCCGGAGTTGATCGGCCAAGAAGACCCAGATGCCCACGGCAACACTGAGTCGGAAGCGCCGATTTGACCAGGGTGACGCGGCCGGGTAAGTTTGAAAAGTTGCTCCGGAGCGATCCTCGACTGGATGAGTCGTGGTGGTGCCGGGTGTGTCTGTTGTTTGAGAACTCAATAGTGTGCCAAGTTTGTTGATACCAATTTGTTTATATGGATTGGTTGAATTTGCCGGATCCCGCCACCCCGTGGTGTGGTCTGGTGTTTTTGGCTGGTTTCAAATTTTGTGCAGCCTTCGCGTCCCGTTTTCCCGGGGGTGTTGGTTGTGTCTGTTTTTGTTTTACTTCAACGGAGAGTTTGATCCTGGCTCAGGATGAACGCTGGCGGCGTGCTTAACACATGCAAGTCGAACGATGACCCGGTGCTTGCACCGGTGATTAGTGGCGAACGGGTGAGTAACACGTGAGTAACCTGCCCTTAACTCTGGGATAAGCCTGGGAAACTGGGTCTAATACCGGATATGACTCCTCATCGCATGGTGGGGGGTGGAAAGCTTTATTGTGGTTTTGGATGGACTCGCGGCCTATCAGCTTGTTGGTGAGGTAATGGCTCACCAAGGCGACGACGGGTAGCCGGCCTGAGAGGGTGACCGGCCACACTGGGACTGAGACACGGCCCAGACTCCTACGGGAGGCAGCAGTGGGGAATATTGCACAATGGGCGCAAGCCTGATGCAGCGACGCCGCGTGAGGGATGACGGCCTTCGGGTTGTAAACCTCTTTCAGTAGGGAAGAAGCGAAAGTGACGGTACCTGCAGAAGAAGCGCCGGCTAACTACGTGCCAGCAGCCGCGGTAATACGTAGGGCGCAAGCGTTATCCGGAATTATTGGGCGTAAAGAGCTCGTAGGCGGTTTGTCGCGTCTGCCGTGAAAGTCCGGGGCTCAACTCCGGATCTGCGGTGGGTACGGGCAGACTAGAGTGATGTAGGGGAGACTGGAATTCCTGGTGTAGCGGTGAAATGCGCAGATATCAGGAGGAACACCGATGGCGAAGGCAGGTCTCTGGGCATTAACTGACGCTGAGGAGCGAAAGCATGGGGAGCGAACAGGATTAGATACCCTGGTAGTCCATGCCGTAAACGTTGGGCACTAGGTGTGGGGGACATTCCACGTTTTCCGCGCCGTAGCTAACGCATTAAGTGCCCCGCCTGGGGAGTACGGCCGCAAGGCTAAAACTCAAAGGAATTGACGGGGGCCCGCACAAGCGGCGGAGCATGCGGATTAATTCGATGCAACGCGAAGAACCTTACCAAGGCTTGACATGAACCG
This sequence comes from Arthrobacter sp. UYCu723, assembly GCF_054059215.1. Classification (NCBI taxonomy): domain Bacteria; kingdom Bacillati; phylum Actinomycetota; class Actinomycetes; order Micrococcales; family Micrococcaceae; genus Arthrobacter; species Arthrobacter sp. UYCu723. The sequence continues at coordinate 938,705 of NZ_JBSSBW010000001.1, read as the reverse complement.
GAAACGCCTGGAAACAGGTGCCCCGCTTGCGGTCGGTTTACAGGTGGTGCATGGTTGTCGTCAGCTCGTGTCGTGAGATGTTGGGTTAAGTCCCGCAACGAGCGCAACCCTCGTTCTATGTTGCCAGCGCGTGATGGCGGGGACTCATAGGAGACTGCCGGGGTCAACTCGGAGGAAGGTGGGGACGACGTCAAATCATCATGCCCCTTATGTCTTGGGCTTCACGCATGCTACAATGGCCGGTACAAAGGGTTGCGATACTGTGAGGTGGAGCTAATCCCAAAAAGCCGGTCTCAGTTCGGATTGGGGTCTGCAACTCGACCCCATGAAGTCGGAGTCGCTAGTAATCGCAGATCAGCAACGCTGCGGTGAATACGTTCCCGGGCCTTGTACACACCGCCCGTCAAGTCACGAAAGTTGGTAACACCCGAAGCCGGTGGCCTAACCCCTTGTGGGAGGGAGCTGTCGAAGGTGGGACTGGCGATTGGGACTAAGTCGTAACAAGGTAGCCGTACCGGAAGGTGCGGCTGGATCACCTCCTTTCTAAGGAGCACCTACAAACCCAGCGCCCGTGTATGCGGGACGGATGAGTTTGTCAGGAGTACGCCCGTTGCGCAGACGCTAGTTCTGCGGCGGGTGCTCACGGGTGGAATATCAGCAGATAGCGGCCGCGTGTTCTTCTCCTTACCCAGTACGGATCCTCTCTTGAGGGGTTCCTGGAACGGTGCGGGGGCGGGTTGCATGCGGTTTAGTGTTTGGCACACTGTTGGGTCCTGAGGCAACAGGACCATGGCACGGCCGGGTTTCCTTACGGGGAGGCTGGGTTGTGGTGTGGGTTTTGTTTGTTTCTGGTTTCCTGGCTGCACCGATCATACGGTTGTGCCCCTGTTGCGGGGGTTCGTGTGGGGTGTGTGGTACGGGGTTGTTGTTTGAGAACTACATAGTGGACGCGAGCATCTTTTATAAGAAGCAATTTCCAAGAATATGAACCTGGATCTGTGCCGTGGTCTGGTGGTGCCCTTTGGGGTGTGGCCGGTGTGCGGTGTGGTTTCTGTGGTTCTCTCGTGAATTAGTTTTTGATCTTTTGTGGTCAAGTTTTTAAGAGCACACGGTGGATGCCTTGGCATTAGGAGCCGAAGAAGGACGTAGGAATCTGCGATAAGCCTGGGGGAGTCGATAACCGGACTGTGATCCCAGGGTGTCCGAATGGGGAAACCCCGCCGGGGGCGCGAGCTGCCCGGTGACCCGCATCTGAACACATAGGGTGTGTGGGGGGAACGCGGGGAAGTGAAACATCTCAGTACCCGCAGGAAGAGAAAACAATAGTGATTCCGTCAGTAGTGGCGAGCGAACGCGGATCAGGCTAAACCGTTCCATGTGTGATAGCCGGCGGGCGTTGCATGGTCGGGGTTGTGGGACTTCCCGTTCTGTCTCTGCCGGGACAGTGGGGTGAGTAGTACAGGCATAGGTGAACGGTCTTGAAAGGCCGGCCAGAGAGGGTGTGAGCCCCGTAACCGAAATGTTGTGTACCGCCTGGTGAAGTATCCCAAGTAGCACGGGGCCCGAGAAATCCCGTGTGAATCTGTCAGGACCACCTGATAAGCCTAAATACTCCCTAATGACCGATAGCGGACCAGTACCGTGAGGGAAAGGTGAAAAGTACCCCGGGAGGGGAGTGAAACAGTACCTGAAACCGTGTGCTTACAATCCGTCGGAGCCAGTCTGATTCTGGTGACGGCGTGCCTTTTGAAGAATGAGCCTGCGAGTTAGTGTTACGTCGCGAGGTTAACCCGTGTGGGGAAGCCGTAGCGAAAGCGAGTCTGAACAGGGCGTTGCAGTGGCGTGATCTAGACCCGAAGCGAAGTGATCTACCCATGGCCAGGTTGAAGCGACGGTAAGACGTCGTGGAGGACCGAACCCACTTCAGTTGAAAATGGAGGGGATGAGCTGTGGGTAGGGGTGAAAGGCCAATCAAACTTCGTGATAGCTGGTTCTCCCCGAAATGCATTTAGGTGCAGCGTTGCGTGTTTCTTACCGGAGGTAGAGCTACTGGATGGCTAATGGGCCCTACAAGGTTACTGACGTCAGCCAAACTCCGAATGCCGGTAAGTGAGAGCGCAGCAGTGAGACTGTGGGGGATAAGCTTCATAGTCGAGAGGGAAACAGCCCAGACCACCAACTAAGGCCCCTAAGCGTGTGCTAAGTGGGAAAGGATGTGGAGTTGCGAAGACAACCAGGAGGTTGGCTTAGAAGCAGCCATCCTTAAAAGAGTGCGTAATAGCTCACTGGTCAAGTGATTCCGCGCCGACAATGTAGCGGGGCTCAAGTACACCGCCGAAGTTGTGGATTTCAGATGATAGCCAAGCCGCCCCCTCGTGGGGTTGGTTCAGGCGTCTGGAGTGGTAGGGGAGCGTCGTGTGGGCAGTGAAGTCGCGGTGTAAACCAGCGGTGGAGCCTACACGAGTGAGAATGCAGGCATGAGTAGCGAAAGACGGGTGAGAAACCCGTCCGCCGAATGATCAAGGGTTCCAGGGTCAAGCTAATCTGCCCTGGGTAAGTCGGGACCTAAGGCGAGGCCGACAGGCGTAGTCGATGGACAACGGGTTGATATTCCCGTACCGGCGAAGAACCGCCCATGCTGAACGGGGGACACTAACCGCCCGAAACCTGCCTGACCGCCCTTCGGGGCGGGAGGGTTTTGGTGGAGCGCGGGACCTGATCCCGGGAGGCAAGCGTATTAACAGGTGTGACGCAGGAAGGTAGCCGAGCCGGGCGATGGTTGTCCCGGTCTAAGGAGGTAGGGCGAACGGTAGGCAAATCCGCCGTTCATGATGCCTGAGATCTGATGGGACCCCCTCACGGGGGGATTCGGTGATCCTATGCTGCCGAGAAAAGCATCGACGCGAGGTTCCAGCCGCCCGTACCCCAAACCGACACAGGTGATCAGGTAGAGAATACTAAGGCGATCGAGAGAATTATGGTTAAGGAACTCGGCAAAATGCCCCCGTAACTTCGGGAGAAGGGGGGCCCCCATCGTGATGGACACTAGCTGTCCGGAGCGTGCAGGGGCCGCAGAGACCAGGGGGAAGCGACTGTTTACTAAAAACACAGGTCCGTGCGAAGTCGCAAGACGATGTATACGGACTGACTCCTGCCCGGTGCTGGAAGGTTAAGAGGACCGGTTAGCCGCAAGGCGAAGCTGAGAATTCAAGCCCCAGTAAACGGCGGTGGTAACTATAACCATCCTAAGGTAGCGAAATTCCTTGTCGGGTAAGTTCCGACCTGCACGAATGGAGTAACGACTTCCCCGCTGTCTCAACCATAAACTCGGCGAAATTGCAGTACGAGTAAAGATGCTCGTTACGCGCAGCAGGACGGAAAGACCCCGAGACCTTTACTATAGTTTGGTATTGGTGTTCGGAGTGGCTTGTGTAGGATAGGTGGGAGACGTTGAAGCCCGGACGCCAGTCCGGGTGGAGTCATCGTTGAAATACCACTCTGGTCACTTTGGACATCTAACTTCGGCCCGTAATCCGGGTCAGGGACAGTGCCTGATGGGTAGTTTAACTGGGGCGGTTGCCTCCTAAAAAGTAACGGAGGCGCCCAAAGGTTCCCTCAGCCTGGTTGGCAATCAGGTGTCGAGTGTAAGTGCACAAGGGAGCTTGACTGTGAGAGAGACATCTCGAGCAGGGACGAAAGTCGGGACTAGTGATCCGGCGGTACATTGTGGAATGGCCGTCGCTCAACGGATAAAAGGTACCTCGGGGATAACAGGCTGATCTTGCCCAAGAGTCCATATCGACGGCATGGTTTGGCACCTCGATGTCGGCTCGTCGCATCCTGGGGCTGGAGTAGGTCCCAAGGGTTGGGCTGTTCGCCCATTAAAGCGGTACGCGAGCTGGGTTTAGAACGTCGTGAGACAGTTCGGTCCCTATCCGCTGCGCGCGCAGGAAATTTGAGAAGGGCTGTCCTTAGTACGAGAGGACCGGGACGGACGAACCTCTGGTGTGTCAGTTGTACTGCCAAGTGCACCGCTGATTAGCTACGTTCGGATGGGATAACCGCTGAAAGCATCTAAGCGGGAAGCTCGCTTCGAGATGAGATTTCCATACACCTTGTGTGTGAGAGGCCCCCAGCCAGACCACTGGGTTGATAGGCCGGATGTGGAAGCGAGGACTAACGACTCGTGAAGCTGACCGGTACTAATAGGCCGATAACTTACACCACACACTCTCTTCGTGAACGGATTCAAAAGACGTTCACACCATGGGGAGGGTACAAAGAAACAAGACTGCTTGCGTCCACTATGTGGTTCCCAGACAACAAACCCGTTCACACGGCATGTTGTCCCAGGAACCTTCAACTGAATAACAACACCACAGTTGTAACACCAGATTTCCCACCCCCACAGGCCACGGCCAGGAGGGTCGGGAGCAAGGGTTACGGCGGTCATAGCGTGGGGGAAACGCCCGGTCCCATTCCGAACCCGGAAGCTAAGACCCACAGCGCCGATGGTACTGCACCCGGGAGGGTGTGGGAGAGTAGGTCACCGCCGGACAACCATTAAACACGGTCGAGAGCCTCCAGACACGTCTCTGGAGGCTCTCCCGCATTTAACCCCCAACCACACCACGCTCCAGCAGCTTTCATCCGGACCCTACCTCGCCTGCCGCCGGCGCCCCCGCCGCTCCTTCGGGAGCGTCGCGTGGGAGGGGCCGGAATGTGGAGGAGCGCGTGTTCGGGCACGGGTAGAGTAAATGCCCATGGATAACCTCTTCAGCCACGCTCCTGCCGACCCGTCTAATACTCCGGAGCCGGAGGCAACCGAGAGTCTGGAGCCCGTCGTTTTCACGGTGGTGGTGCCTGGTGCCGTCGCCCGCGCCTTCGTGGGTTTCACCGAGCATACGCACCTCTGGTGGCCACTCGAAGACCACGGTGTCTACGGCGCGGGGTCGTATGTGGAGTTCGGAGAGAACCTGATTCTGGAGACTGCGGAGGACGGCAGGACGGCGATCTGGGGATCGATTGACGACTGGCAGCCGCCGCTGTCCTTCCACGCGAGCTGGCATCCGGGAAGTTCCGCCGTGTGGTCTACGGAGCTGCGCGTGGCATTCCGGGCTGTCGAAGGCGGTACCGAGCTCCGCCTGGTGCACACCGGCTGGGAAGGTGCGGAGGACCCAGCTGCCACCCGGGCGGACTACCTGGCCGGCTGGCCCGGCGTCCTGCGGCAGTTCGTGCGGTTCATGGGCGGTGCCGATGACTGACGAGCTGACACTCTCGCCTTCGAAGGCAACGTGGCCGGGCAGCGTATCGGAGTTATCAGGGTTAGCGGCCTGGACCATAATGCCCGTCGGGCAGGCAGCAGGATCAAAACGAGTGGCGCTGGTCAGTCGAAGACGGCAATGGTTTGAGGGCCCTTCGCAGATGAGCGTGGTTAGGGCGGTCTGAGACTGGCGCCGCGGCGTAGGCCGTTTCCGGTGCGGCGTGTTGCAGCAGGAAAGAGGTCAGGGCCTCTTTGAATTGGTAGCGACCAAGCAACCAATACCCAAAAGAGACCCTGACATGAATAACTCTATGTCTTGTTCCGATGGCCGCTGGTGCACGCGCGCGGACGCGCTGCTCGGTGTCGAGGGCATCCACGTCGGCTCCGTCACGGCAACCGCGGCTGGACTGGTTCTGGACGTCGAAACCGGGGAGGACGTCACCGGCTGCCCGGAGTGCGGCGTCGTCGCGGTCGGGCACGGACGCCGGCAGGTCCGGCTCCATGACATCCCCTGCTTCGGGCGGCCGGTGCGGCTGCTGTGGGCCAAACGTGTCTGGCGCTGCCCGGACCCGGGCTGCCCGAGAACGACGTTCACCGAGGAGCACCCGCTGGCAGGATCCCGGGCGAAACTGACCGCCCGTGCCGTGAACTGGGCAACCGATGCGCTCCAGCATTTCGACACCTCGGTCTCGGCACTGGCCCACCAGCTCGGCGTCTCCTGGCACACTGTCTGGCACGGGATCAGGGCAGAGGCCGCACGACGGATCGCTGACACAGACAGGCTGAAGGGGGTGGATGCGCTCGGCGTCGACGAGCATGTCTGGTCCCACACCGGGCCACCCGGAACGGGCATGGTCACCGGGATCGTGGACCACACCCGCGACGCGGACGGCACCGTTCACGCCCGGCTGCTGGACCTCGTTCCGGGACGCTCCGGAAAGGCCTACGCCGACTGGCTCAAGGACCGCGGCACCGGGTTCACCGCCGGGATCAAGACAGCCGCGCTGGATCCGTTCCGCGGCTACGCGAACGCGATCCGCGACGAGCTGCCCGAAGCCATCACCGTTCTGGATGCATTCCATGTCGTGAAACTGGGTTCAGCCATGGTCGACGAAGTCCGCCGCCGGGTCCAGCAGGACACCCGGGGACACCGCGGACGCAAGGGAGATCCGCTCTACGGGATCCGCCGGACCCTGCAGATCGGCGCAGAACACCTCACCGAGAAACAGGCTTCCCGGCTGGACGCGAAGCTCACCGCCGGGGACCCAGACCGCGAAGTCACCCTGGCCTGGCAGTGCTACCAGAAGCTCCGCAACATCTACCACGCCCGCCCGGAACACGGCAGGGCGCTGGTGACAGACGTGATCGCGTCGTTCCCGACCTGCCCGATCCCGGAAGTGGCCAGGCTTGGCCGGACCCTGCGGGCCTGGAAAGCCGCGATCCTGGCCTACTTCGATACCAACGGCGCCTCCAACGGACCCACCGAAGCGATCAACGGCGTCATCGAAACCACCCGCCGAATCGCCAGAGGCTTCCGCAACTTCACCAACTACCGGCTCAGATGCCTCCTCGCCGCCGGCGGACACCGCCCCTACCGGACGAAACAGACCAACCATGCCTAAATGCGAAGGGCCGGTTTGAGTCGGCTGCTTGAATTCTAGGGGACGATAGTGTGCCTCAACGCCCTAGCCCTCCTGGTCGCCGGCCGACATATCGCCGACGCCAGGCGTGCCATCGGCGAGCGCGTAGCGCTGCAGCACCGCACCCTTCGGTGAGGCGACGACCGGCTCGATGAGTCTGAGGTTCGTCGGAACCACCCCGTCGGCGAAGACCTTCTTTCCACCGCCGAGGAGGATCGGATACACCCAGAGCGTGAGCCGATCGAAGAGCCGTTCGGCGAACAGGCTCTGCACGAAGTTGAGACTGCCGATGACGTGGATGTTCGCGTGCCGGTCGCGCAGTTCGCGCACGGCGGCGACGACATCAGGACCGAGCAGTGTGGAGCCGGCCCACTCGAGGGTCGGCGTCTGGCGCGAGGCTACGTATTTCGGGAGGCGGTTGAACAGCCGCGCGATGCCCCCGTCCGCGTGCGGCCAGTACGCGGCGAAAATGTCGTAGGTCCGGCGCCCAAGCAGCAGCGCGTCCATCCCCGCCATCCCGGCGTCGACCTGCTCGCCGACGACCTCGTCGAGGAGAGGCGCCTGCCAGCCGCCAAACGCGAAACCGCCGTCAGCGTCCTCGTCCGGCCCGCCGGGCGCCTGCGCGACGCCGTCGAGCGTGGTGAACAGGTCGATATGGATGAGTCCCATGCCGTGCTCCTTCTCTGTCGCCCGTCGTCGCCCCGGCGACGGGATCACTTCGAGGCTGCCACACGATCCCCCTGCGAAGCAACCAGTATCAACGGCTCGACGCGAGCCCACTGCGCATCCGACAACACCTCAGCCGAGCCACGACATCAGCCCGCCCCGAACACTAGGCGAAGGTTAGGAGACACGCCCTAGATGTCCGCAAGTGTCAGCGCCGGCGGCGAACTTCCGTCGATGTCCAGTACGCCGAACTCCTTCGCAACTGCGGCGGCGATAAGCACCTGGCCGGTCCGCGCCATTAGGTTCGGATCGTGGAACAGCGCGCTGATCACGCGGCCGATGAACTCAGGGCTTTCGCTGGTCGAGAGATCGAACGTGCCACTTTTCGCCGCTGCCAGGACCGACTCGGTTCGAACCAGACCGGGGTAGAGCGAGATTACCGGAATAGCGAACGGTTTCAGCTCTACGGCCATGTCGGACGTCATCTTGTCCGTCGCCGCTTTTGCGATGCCGTAGATCGTGTTGCCGAGGTGACGCTGCGCCGACCAGAAGCTGATGTTGATGATCAAGCCGCGGTGCCGCGGCGTCATCATGCGCGCCGCGTGCGCCGAACACACAAATGCCGCGCGCACGCCGGCGTCCATCATGCCGGTCCGGCGATGCGGCGGTTGATCCCAAAACGGCGCAGGCCACGTGAACGCGCCGTCTTCGACCATCTTCTCGTAGCCGCCCCAGGCGCAATTGACGAGGAGATCGAGGCCGCCGCACTCGGAGCGGATCGCTTCAAACACGCGCGCCGTCTCTTCGTCTTTGAGATGGTCGCAGCGCAGGCGCCGTATCGCCCGCGGCAGGTCCGCCTGGTCGATCGAGCGGCCCGAGCCGTACACTCGAAACCCCGCTGCCAGAAGGGCAATTGCGATGCCCCGGCCGACCCCTCGGCTCGCACCGGTCACGAGCGCAACGTTTTCCCGTCGGCGCTTCATTGCGTTCGCGTTCGTTGGTCATGCTAAGCGGCCCCGCTTACCTTCCGTTCCGTGATCCCCATGATAGGCCGGAGCTGGCGCCTTGGGCCCGCAGCGCACGCACCCTTGCTTCGTCCGCGCGCATGAGCGAGCCGATACCGGGGGAAGCGCATCTCGCCAGCAAGACGGCCCGCCTGATGGCGCAGCAGCTGCAGACCATCGCCCACGTAGCCAGCTTTAAGCACGGGCCCTACGCCCGGCACCGAGCCACAACCCGGGGCGCCCGGCTTCGCGCCTTAGACTGAAAGCTGGATTCGAAGAACTGGAGACCACATGAGCATCATCGACGAGCTCACCTCTGCCCTGGGCCCGATGAAGATCCTGGTGGATGCTGCCACCCTGGCCGCATACGCCGTGGACCAGGCCCCGGTGCTGGACTACCAGCTGCCACAGGCGGTGGTCCTCGCCGAATCCGTGGCAGACGTCCAGGCCACCGTCCGGGCCTGTGCCGCACGCGGGGTCCCGGTGGTCGCGCGCGGAGCGGGCACGGGCGTCTCCGGCGGCGCCCACGCCAGCCAGGGCTGCGTGGTGCTGAGCCTCGAGCGGATGAACCGCATCCTGGACCTCAACCCGGACGACGAGACCGCCGCCGTTGAACCCGGCGTCATCAACGCGGACCTCAACGCCGCCGCCGCCGCGCACGGCCTGATGTTTGCCCCGGACCCGGCCAGTTACAAGATGTCCACCATCGGCGGCAACGTGGCCACCAACGCCGGCGGGCTGCGCTGCGCGAAGTACGGGGTGACGCGGGACTCGGTCCTGGCGCTCGACGTCGTGATGGCGGACGGCTCCCTGATCCACACGGGCCACCAGACCTTCAAAGGCGTCGCCGGCTACGACCTCACCGGGCTCTTCGTAGGCTCCGAGGGGACGCTGGGGATCGTCGTCGGCATCACGGTCCGGCTCAAGTACCTTCCGCGTGAAGTGCACACCATCGCTGCGTTCTACCCGGACTTCCGCAGCGCTGCGGCGGGCGTCCTCGCGGTCGGCAAGGCCAGGGTGCAGCCGGCCATCATGGAACTGCTCGACGGCGGCTCGCTCGCCCAGCTCGACGACGCCCATGGCTCGGACCTGTCCGCGCGGGGTGCGTCCCTGCTGCTGATCCAGACCGACGGTTTCGGCGCCGCGGCCGAGGCGGCAGCCATCCGGCCGCTGCTGGTAGCGGGCGGGGCCGTGGTCACCCTGGAGGCCAATGCCGAGGCCGAGCAGCTCGTGGAGATGCGCCGCAACAGCCGGGGCGTGGAGGTCGACGACGAATACCGGGTGGGCGAGGACGTCGCCGTGCCCCGGTCCCGGCTGGTGGACTACGTCGCCGAGCTGGAGGCCATGGCCGTGGCGCACGGGGTCCAGCTCAAGGTCGTGGCGCACGCCGGCGACGGGAACCTGCACCCCACCTTCTGGGTGGACCGCGTGGACAACGCCGTCGACGCCGACGCCATGGCGCGCCTGGGCGCGGCGCTGGACAAGTCCGTCGCCGTGGCGCTGGCAATGGGCGGCACCATCACGGGGGAGCACGGGATCGGCCAGTACAAGCTGCGCTGGCTCGGACTCGAGCAGAAGGAGCCCGTTCGTGAACTGCAGCGCCGGATCAAGGAACTGTTCGACCCGGCCGGCATCCTGAACCCCGGCAAGGCGATTTAACCCGACCGGGCCAGGACGGCCGGCGTCAGGCGGGGATCAGTCGTCGGAGTCCGGGTACTCCTCGACGGATTCGTCGGCGCCGTAGCGCGATTCCTCGGTTTCGACCTCGAGGATTTTCAGCAGTTCAGTGTCCGGGTTGAGCATGATGGCAGCCTCGTCGCGGCGGTGGCGCAGCTCGGAGTCGATGTAGGACTGCACGGCTTCGGCCAGCGGGATGTGCCGGTTCTCCTTTTCGGACATGTACCAGCGGTGTTCCAGGATTTCGTGCACGGCCTCCGCCGGCTCGAGCTTCCCGGACAGATCGCGGGGAATGGAACGGACGATCGGCTCGAAGATCTGACTGACCCAGAGGTGCGCGCTGTATTCCTCGTCCATGCCCGGGTTGTTGTCCGCCCGGAAGGAGTCCATGTCGTTCAGGAGCCGGCGGGCCTGGTTCTCCTGGGCGTCCAGGCCGGTCAGGCGCAGCAGCCGGCGCTGGTGGTGCCCGGCGTCCACCACCTTCGGCTGGAGTTGGATCGTGGAGCCGTTCTGGGTGGTCTTGATCGCGTATTCCTCGACGTCGAACCCCAGCTCGTTGAGCTTCCGGATGCGGGCGGCCACGCGCCAGCGTTCGCCGATTTCGAAGGATTCCTTCTCGGTCAGCTCCGTCCACAGGCGGCGGTAGCTGTCCATGATCAGTTCGCTGGTGGCCACCGGGTCCACCTTCTCCTCGATCAGGCCGCCCTCGAGGAGGTCCATGAGCTCGCCGGCGATGTTCACCCGGGCGATTTCCAGATCGTACTCGCGCTGTCCGGTGGAGAGGTCCGGGTAGAGTTCGCCCGTCTCGGCGTCCACGAGATAGGCGGCGAACGCTCCGGCGTCGCGGCGGAACAGCGTGTTGGAGAGCGAGACGTCGCCCCAGTAGAAGCCGATCAGGTGCAGCCGGACCAGCAGGAGGGCCTGGGCGTCGATCAGGCGCGTCAGGGTGTCCTTGCGCAGCATCTGGGAAAAGAGCGCACGGTACGGCATGGAGAACTTCAGGTGCCGCGTCACCAGCACGGGGTTCAGCGGCCGGCCCTCTGGCGTGGTGCGTCCGGTGATGACGGCGACCGGCTCCACGCACGGGACGTCCAGCCGGGCCAGTTTCCGGAGCATGTGGTACTCGTGGCGCGCGATGTGCTCCGAGGTCTCCTTGATGGCTATGACCGAACCGCCGAGGTGGGCGAAGCGCACGACGTGGCGGGAGATGCCGCGGGGGAGGGCGGCGAGGTTCTCGGCCGGCCAGTCCTCAAGGGCGATGTGCCATGGCAGGTCCAGCAGTTCGGGATCGGTGGCAGCGGCCGTGATGCTCAGCGAGCTGGAGGCCACGGAGGCCTTGGCATCGTTGGCGCTGGCGGCCTGGAACCGGGGCAGTTTGCCGATCTGACCGTAGTCGGTGGGCTCGTCGTGCCACTGGGCACTGTTTTCCTCGCTGATGGGGTTTTCCTCGGTCATGAATCCAATTCTTCCGTACTAAGGGCAACCGCCCTAACGATCGGGCCGGGGATGCGGTTAATGCTCCACGGTCAAGCCGTGCCGTTAAAGGGCGACGGCGGCCCTCCAGTTGGGGAGGACCGCCGCCGGACGTGCAGTGCTACCTGGGCCCACACCGGTAGGGTTCCCTGGCCGAAGCGGAGCGAGGAGCCGGTGGGTGGGCCCACACCGCTAGGGTTCCCTGGCCGAAGCGGAGCGAGGTTAGGGAGCCGGTGGGGACTAGTCGCCCAGGCGCAGACCCGTCTGGGTGTCGAACAGGTGCACGTGGCCTGACTGCGGGCGGACCCAGATGGACTCACCCTTCAGCGGGGGGCGGCGGCCGTCGACGCGGGCCACGATGTCGTGGCTCTGGCCGTCCAGGGTGGTGTGGCCGTAGACGTAGGCGTCGGCGCCGAGCTCTTCGACGACGTCGACCTCGACCTGGAGGCCTTCACCCTGCGGCGCGGTCTCGAGGTCCTCGGGGCGGGAGCCGAGGGTGACGGTGTTGCCCTTGGTCGCCTGCAGCACGTCCTGGGGAACCGGGTAGACGGTGCCGCCAAACTGCACGCCGCCGTCGACGACAGGGAGCTCCAGCAGGTTCATGGCAGGCGAGCCGATGAAGCCGGCGACAAACACGTTCTTCGGCTTGTCGTACAGGTTGCGCGGGGTGTCGACCTGCATCAGCAGACCGTCTTTCAGCACGGCGACGCGGTCACCCATTGTCATGGCCTCGACCTGGTCATGGGTCACATAGACCGTGGTGACGCCCAGACGGCGGGTCAGCGACGCGATCTGCGTACGGGTCTGCACGCGGAGCTTGGCATCAAGGTTGGACAGCGGCTCATCCATGAGGAAGACCTGCGGGTTACGCACGATGGCGCGGCCCATGGCAACACGCTGGCGCTGGCCGCCGGAGAGCGCCTTCGGCTTGCGATCGAGGTACGGCTCGAGGTCCAGAAGCTTGGCAGCTTCACGGACACGCTCGGCGCGCTCTTCTTTGCTGACGCCAGCGATCTTCAGGGCGAAGCCCATGTTGTCTGCCACCGTCATGTGCGGGTACAGGGCGTAGTTCTGGAAGACCATGGCGATGTCGCGGTCCTTCGGCGGCACATCCGTGACGTCGCGGTCGCCAATGAGGATTCGGCCGGCGTTGACGTCCTCAAGACCTGCAAGCATGCGCAGGGAGGTCGACTTTCCACAGCCGGAGGGTCCAACCAGGACCAGGAATTCGCCATCGGCGATTTCAATGTTGAGCTTGTCAACAGCGGGCTTATCCGTGCCCGGGTACAGACGTGTTGCGTTGTCAAAAGTAACTGTAGCCACAGTTATCAATCCCTTCACCGGCAGGTACGTGCCGGACGATCCGTAGTGAATGGTCTTTTTATGCAGTTGTTAATTCAGTTGTAAGCATCGAACGTGCGCATACTCCCCGGCCGAAGCCGAGGAGTATCCAATGACGCCGCACGGTATTTGTGCGCCACATCATAAACAGAGTATGTCAGACTTTTAGCAATAGGGCTAAAAAGTTACGAATGTCACACGTGATCCCGCTTACGTGACGTCGGGGCCGGCCACCGGCTTGCGTTCCCGCAGGAGCGCCTCCAGCAGTTCGGCGATATGAACCGGGGCCCCGACGCGGAACTGCGCCTGGGTGAAATCCAGGCCGACCTTCACGCCAAGGTCCCCCTGGACCAGACGGCCCAGGGCGTCCTCGTCAGTGGTGTCGTCGCCGGCGAAGACGACCGCCGAAGCGCCGGTCGCCTGCCGCAGGAACGCGATCCCCTCGCCCTTGGAGGCATGGACCACGGAGGTTTCCAGCACGCGGTTGCCGGCTTTCAGGAAGACGCCGGGCCGGTCCTGGAGGACGGCGCGGGCTGCCGCCACGGCGTCCTCCGCGACGTCGTCGGCGGCAAGCCTCGTGTGCAGCACGACGCCGGCCGGCTTGTCCTCCAACAGAGTGCCCGGAGCCTCCTCCACGATTTCCGCGAGAACCCGGCGGACCTCGGCGAGCAACTCGCGTTGGGCGTCGTCGAGCACGAGCTGGGAGGAACCCGGACCCATCCAGACTTCCGCCCCGTGGCTGCCGATCAGCAGGGTCTTCTCCGGAGGGGAGGCGACTGCCCGCAGGCTGTCCAGCGCCCGTCCCGAGATGAGCGCCGTCGACGTCCGCGGGAGTTCGGTCAGTGCGGCGAAGGCCGCCGCGGAGCGGGGGAGCGCCCGGGAGTCCGCGGCATGGTCCACGAGGGGGGCCATGGTGCCGTCGAAGTCCATGGCGACCAGGAGGTGGTCCGTGGCCGCGACGCGGCGCACGGCCTCGAGCAGTCCGGGGGAGAGCGAGAGCGGCGTTTTGCCCGTGGTCTCAGGAGTCATCGCGGATTACCTTCTCTCTGAGAGCGCTGAGGAAGTCGGAAGACCATAGGTCGACGTCGTGGTCCAGGATCTGCTTGCGCATCGCCCTCATCCGGCGCCCGGCCTCGGCCGGCTGCATGTTCACGGCCTTCATGATGGTGTCCTTGAGGCCGTCGATGTCGTGCGGGTTCATCAGCAGCGCCTGCTTGAGCTGGTCCGCGGCGCCGGCAAACTCACTGAGCACCAGTGCGCCGTCGTTGTTGGTGCGTGCCGTGACGTATTCCTTGGCCACGAGGTTCATGCCGTCGCGCAGGGCGGTGACCAGCATGACGTCCGCCGCGAGGTACAGGGAGACCATTTCCTCGATGGGGTAGCTGTGGTGCAGGTAGCGCACTGCCGTGTTCTGCAGGGTGTCGTAGGTGCCGTTGATGTGGCCCACGGTGCCCTCGATCTCCTCGCGGAGCAGGCGGTACTGCTCCACGCGTTCCCGGCTGGGGCTGGCCACCTGGATCAGGCTGGCGTCCTCCACCGTGACTTTGCCGTCCGCCAGGAGTTCCTCGTAGGCCTTGAGCCGGTGCTGGATGCCCTTGGTGTAGTCGAGGCGGTCGACGCCGAGCAGGATGGTCTTGGGGTTGCCGAGATCCCGGCGGATCTGGCGTGCGCGCTCGATGATCTCGGGCTTGCGTGCCAGCTCGATGATCTGCTGGACGTCGATGGAGATGGGGAACGCCTGGGCACGGGCAATATGGGTGGTCTTTCCGTCCGCGCCCCTGACGTGGACCTGCTGCTGCTTGACGCTGGCGCCGAGGAAGCGGCGGGCGGAGCGCATGAAGTTTGCGGCGTCGCTGCTGCGCTGGAAGCCCACAAGGTCCGCGCCCAGCAGGCCATCGATAATCGCCCGACGCCACGGCAGCTGCGCGAAAATCTCCGGCGGCGGGAAGGGGATGTGGTTGAAGAAACCGATCTTCAGGTCCGGCCTCGCCTCCCGGAGCATCTTGGGGACGAGCTGGAGCTGGTAGTCCTGCACCCAGACGGTGGCGCCGTGCTCCGCGTGCTGGACGACGGCGTCGGCGAACCTCTTGTTCACCCTCCGGTACGAGTCCCACCAGGTCCGGTGGAACGCCGGCGGGGCGATCACATCGTGATACAGCGGCCAGAGCGTGGCGTTCGAGAAGCCCTCATAGAAGTGCTCGATGTCCCCGGTGCTCAACTGGACGGGTACCAGGTCGATGCCTCCGTGGCTGAACGGCTTCACTGTCTCGTCCGGCGCACCGTGCCAGCCCACCCAGGCGCCGTCGGTCCTGGCCATCATCGGTGCCAGCGCGGTCACGAGGCCGCCTGGGGAGCGGCGCCAGCCGTCCTGGCAGCCGGGCTCGTCCTCGGAACAGCGGTCAACGGGCAGGCGGTTGGAGACCACCATGAAGCTGTACTGGACATCAGACTCGGCGGCACCCCTGCTTGCGTTGCCTTCGGATGTCCCGTCCGCCGCGGCTGTCATTTTCTTGCCGTCGGCGCGGTCCGTTGCTTGCATTGCTGCCCCCTGGGGTCGCTCGTGGCTCTCACCCACCCTATCCGTACGGAATCTTCCGGGCTATTCGTCCGTTGAGAGGCGTGAAGAAAACCTGAAAGGGCAAGCTCTCGGGTTTCTCCCCTAAAATGATGAAGTTGCCACCCAGTGGACCATTCCAGGCCGATCGACCCGAGGAACCAATGAGCCCCGCAAACGAACCCCGTCAGTCCAAAGCAGAGCGAACTGCCGCGGCCCGCGAGAAAGCCCGTGAAATCCGCGAGGCGCAGCTGAAGAAGGAAAAGCGGAACAAGCTGCTGATCGGCTGGGGCATTGTTGCCGCCGTCGTTGTCATTCTCGCCATCGTGGCGCTGGTGGTCACCTCCAGCATCAAGAACAACGCCCCGGTCGCGGATGAGGGCCCCACCCCGGCCAACGGCAACATCCACGGTGGCGTCACCCTGCTGGCGAATACCGAGGTTGCCAAATCGGACCCGGCCACAGTCAAGCTCGCCGATGTTCCCTCCGCGCCGGCCACTCCGCCGGCAGCGGTCACCGCGCCCGGCGCCGAGCCTGAGGCGGGCAAACCGGTCAAGGTGGTCCTCTACGTCGACTTCATCTGCCCCGTGTGCAAGAGCTTCGAAACGCAGTACAACGAGTCCCTGACCAAGCTGCGCAATGAAGGAAAAATCACGGTGGAATACCGCCCGCTGGGCTTCCTGGACACCCGGTCCACCACCAACTACTCCTCGCGTGCGGCCAACGCTGCCGCCTGCGTCGTGAACGAGTCCCCGGAGAAATACGCGGACTTCGTCAACGCGCTCTTCGAAAAGCAGCCCGCCGAAGGCGGCCCGGGCCTGTCCGATTCGGAGCTGAAGAAGATGGCTGCCGACGTGGGAGCGAAGAGCATCGACAAGTGCGTGGACGACAAGACCTACCGCCCGTACGTCAAGTACTCCACCCAGGAAGCCTCGGCCATCGGTGTCACGGGCACGCCCAGCGTCTTCGTCGAAGGCAAGCAGTGGGGCAAGGGCGACAGCGCCCAGACCCCGTTCGAGGAGTTCCTGACGGCAGCAATCGACGCCAAGAAGTAACAGCAGCACCTGACGGCAACAACAGTCGGCCCGTTCCCGGATTCGTCCGGGTACGGGCCGACTGTTTGGTTTCAGGCAGCGGCATTGCCCTGGTTTTTACCACCGGGGGTCCGTGGGCTAACCTTATCTAGCGCCAAGGCGCCGGCCCCTCAAAGCGGCACGGTTCCGCTCGGCACGAAGGAATGCCTCCTTAGCTCAGTTGGCCAGAGCACCGCTCTTGTAAAGCGGGGGTCGTCGGTTCGAATCCGACAGGGGGCCCTACGAACCCCTCCTCCCGGCAATCTTGCCGGAAGGAGGGTTTTTTCGTGCCCGGAAATGGTCCGCCGCGGGCCGGGAGCCTGGAACTCAGATGCAGGACTTGTTGTAGTCGAACCCGCCCGAGATGTACTGGGTCATGGTGACTTTCCCGCCGCCTGTCAGCGGCGCTGCCGAACACATGCTGCTGGCGTTTGACAGCGAGCTCGCGCCGGCGAGCCAGCTTCGCTGGGCGTAAAGGTTGCTGGTCGAGGGCACCGCGCCGACGATCTGTGCCCACTGGTAGCCGGTCGAGTAGAGCCCTGTTTTGGCGCCGATGCTGGCAAAGTAGGCGGCCATGCCCTCCAGGTCTGCCCTGTTGGCGGCCTTGTTCGTTGACCAGGAGTTTTCGGTCTCGACGTCCAGCCACCAGATGTAGGAGGCCGGGTTCTTGATCCCGCGGATGTTGGCGTCGTCATAGGCCTTGGCGTAGCCGTACATATAGGAGCAGGCCGTGCCGACCGAGCCCTTGGTGCAGTTGCCGTACGGGTTGGCCACGGTCTTCCCGGCATAGGTGTTGCTGGTGGGCCACCAGGAGCCGGCGGTGCCAGGGTTTCCGGTATTGACGTACAGGGCCACGAGGGGCTGGCCGGTCCCGCCGGTGGACGTGGCGGCCCAGGACAGCTGCGTGGCAAGGCACGGGTTGGTGTTGTTCGCCAGGCCGTTGTTCACGCCGATGATCGCGAAGCTCTGGCCCTTGGGCAGGGGTTTGCCGCATTGCGGCCAGGACACGTCGACGCCGGGTCCCGCGGGCTTGACTGCTGCTGTCCCGGCCGAAGTCTTCGCGGTGCTGGTGTAGCCGGTCTTGGTTCCCGTGACGGTGACGGTGAGGGTCTTGCCAGCCTGGGCAGTGGCTAGTTTGTAGGTGGCGGCGGTCGCGCCGGCGATGACGACGCCGTTGGCCTTCCACTGATACTTCAGGGTGACGGGTGCCGGTCCCCAGGAGCCCGGGACTGCGGTCAGGGTGTAGCCGACCGTCGTTTTGCCGGCGATCGTCGGCACGGGAACCGGCCCGAGCGAGCCGGCGGCGGTGGCGGCGGTGGCGGTCGAGGTCTTCTCGGTGGTGGTGTAGCCGGTCTTGGTTCCGGTGACGGTGACGGTGAGGGCCTTGCCCGTCTGGGCCGCGGCCGGTTTGAAGGTGGCGGCGGTCGCGCCGATGATGACGACCCCGTTCGCCTTCCACTGATACTTCAGGGGGACGGGCACCGGACCCCAGGTGCCCGGGACGGCGGTCAGGGTGTAGCCGACTTTGGCGGTTCCGGTGATCGTCGGCGCCGGGGCCGGCTTCAACGGCGGCGCGGACGCTTCACGTACCGCCGTCGTTGTGTCCGCCGCCGCGGATGCGGGGGCAAGCGGCGCCAGGGAAAGCGTCAGGACCACAACGAGGAACAATCGAATCGATAGAGGCCGGACGCGATCGAATAGCAGCATAAAAACTTCCCCCAAATTGCCGCGCCCGGAACGGGCTGCGCTAGAGCCCGCAGAAATGCAGACAGCGTGAATCTAGCACGTGGAGTTGTTCCAAAACATATCTTGGTGGTTTCACTCGGTTCCCATTGGCCGGGCATCGGATTTCCGCGGCGGTCGGCTGGTCTTTGACGCGCGGACAGGCGCGGTCAGCGGATAGCGCCTGCGCCGTCCCCGGAGCTGCCGTCGAAGAAACGTGGGTAGCGCCTCCAAGTAGCAGCCTCGGGTTGTCTGGGTGAAGTGGCCGCCGTAGCAGGCGTAAGAGGCCGCGGCGGCCTGCGCGCGGCCGGTCTCAGTCCACCGGCAGGAGCCAGGTCAGGTCCGAGCCGTCGCCTTCGATGTGGCGGGCAAGTTCTGCGTTGAACGTACGGCCGTACTCCGCGCCGATGTGCTCCTGGAACGCCGCCTCGTCCCGGTAGACCTCGAAGACAAAATACTTCCGCGGATCCGTCTCGCGCGTGCACGGCAGGAACAGGACATTGCCGGGTTCGCTGCGGACGTTTTCGGTAAGCTCGCGCATCATGTCGGCGACTCTGGCTTCGCTGCCTGATTTGACGGTGAATTCCGCGTACAACGTTCTGGTCATGGTGTGTCCTTGATCTGTAGGGTTTGTCCGCAGCCGGGTGGTGGCTTCAGTTTGGCGGCCGGAGCTCGCCGGAGCCCCGGGGTATCAGTTCGGTGGGGACAACGTAGGTCCGGGGCGGGACGTGGTCGCCGTCGATCCTGGCCAGCAGCCGCTCGGCAGCAAGTTTGCCGATGCGCTCCGGGTGCTGGGCGATCACGGTGATGCCTGGATCCATCATGTCGGCCAGGGAGAAGTCGTCGAAGCCGACCAGCGCCGTGCGCTTGCTCAGCCCTAGATCTTTCAGCGCGCGCATGGCACCGAAGGTGACGAGGTTCTGGCTGGAAAAGATCGCCGTGGGGGGATCATCGGAGCCGAGCAGCGCGTGCGCCGCGCGGCAGGCCGATTCCTCATCGTGCAGGCCCTCGAGGACGGGAATGGTGGAGATGGCGATGCCTGCCCGGCCGAGTTCTTCCGTGAATCCCCTCCGGCGTTCCCGGGCTGTCTGGATATCGGTACGGTCGCCAAGGTAGGCGAGTTTCCGGTGGCCGTGGCTGATCAGATGCGCGGCCGCCCTGGCCGCGCCGGCGGCGTTGTCAGTGACGACGGCGTCCGCTTCGATGCCCACAGGTTCACGGTCGATGAAAACCATGGGCAGATCCCTCGAATGCTCCGGAATGACGTAGGCCTGGCTCTTGGCGATGGGCGTCAGGACCAGGCCGTCGACGCGGCGTCGAAGAAACGCAGCAACGAGGGTCTTCTCCCGCTCGGGATCGTCATCGAGGCTGGCCGCGAACACCGCTATCCCGCGGGCGGCCAGTGCGTCTTCAATGGCCCGGTGGATTTCCCCGCTGAAGGGGTTGGCCACGCTGGGCAGCAGCAGGCCGATGGACAGCGTCCTGCGTCCGGTGCGCCTCAGGCTGCCTGCCGCTATGTCCAGTTGGTAGTTCAACTGCTCGGTCGCCTTCAGGACGCGGAGCCGGGTGGCCTCTGTGACGCCCGCCTCGTCGTTCATTACCCGGGAAACGGTCTTGGTCCCTACCCCGGCCAGTGCGGCCACGTCGCGCATGGTGGGGCGGTTGTTAGCGGGTTCGGCCCGGTAACGATTCGACATCGTTGTCAAAGAACTTCTCCTTAGCCTGATCCACTGCTTGACTCGGCTGTGTGATCCTGATTACATGCTACCTGACATCGTTGTCAGGCACAGAGTGTGCCACCCGAAAACAGGAGATTCAATGTTGAGTTCCAAAACCCCCCGGTCCAAGGCTACTCGTCTCCTCGCCGCCGGCGCGGTCCTGACCCTTGCCGGGCTGGGCCTGACTGCCTGCGGCGGAACTTCCGCCCCGGCCGCGACCGGAACCGCTGTCGCCGCGGAGAAGGTCGGTATTTCGCTGATCGTCAAGACCACCACGAATCCGTTCTTCGTGTCGATGCAGGACGGTGCCAAGAAGGCCGCGGAAGCGGACGGAGTGGATCTGAAGCTGGCCGCCGGCAAGGCCGATGGCGACGAGGACACCCAGATCCAGGCGATCGAGAACGCCATCTCCAAGGGCGACAAGGGCATCCTGATCACCCCCAATGGCCCCTCCGTTGTTGACGCGTTGAAGAAGGCCAAGGATGCCGGGCTGTTTGTCATCGCGCTGGACACCCCTCCGGACCCGGCCGACGCCGCGGACATCACCTTCGCCACGGATAACTTCGCCGCCGGCGAACTGATCGGGAAGTGGACCGCGGCACAGCTGGACGGGAAGAAAGCCACCATCGCCCTGCTTGACCTCTTCGATGACAAGGTCGTATCCGTCGACTACAACCGTGACCAGGGATTCCTGACAGGCCTGGGCATCGACACGGCAGACAAGAAGAAGAACGGCGACGAGGCCAAGACCGGAAAGTACACCGGCGGCAAGGGCGGCGACTACGAGATCGTCGGCAGCCAGGCCACGCAGGGTGCCGAAGACGGCGGCCGCACGGCCATGGAGACGCTGCTCTCCAAGAACCCGGCCGTGAACGTCGTTTACACGATCAACGAACCCGCAGCGGCAGGGGCCTTCGAGGCCCTGAAGTCCGCCGGCAAGGAAAAAGATGTCCTGGTCGTCTCTGTTGACGGCGGCTGCGCCGGCGTCAACAGCGTCAAGTCCGGCATCATCGGCGCAACCGCGCAGCAGTACCCGGTCAAGATGGCCGAGCTGGGAGTGAAGGCTATCGTCGAACTCGCGAAGACAGGCAAGAAGCCGGCCAACTCCGAAGGCCTGGACTTCTACAACACCGGCGTCGAGCTCGTCACGGACAAGGCCGCCAGCGGCGTCAAGAGCATCGGCACCGCGGATGCATCGAAGATCTGCTGGGGCAAGTAACCCGCACCGCCTACTGGCGCCGGGGCGGCGCGTGGCACGCCCGCCCCGGCACCCTCCCCTTAGCAAACGCAAAAAGCAACCGAACATGGAAGTTCAGGAGCAATCGTGACCCAGCAACAAATGGCCGGTCCGCCCGGTACCCGGCATCCGGATCTGGCCGAGGAATTCCTCGACCGCCAGACGCCCCTCAGCCGCATCCGCAACGTCCTCCACCGCTACCCGGCGGTCAGCCCGGCCATCGTCCTGCTGGTCGCCGTGATCGTGTTCGGACTGCTCAACGACAGATTCCTGCGCGTCGAAAACCTCTCACTGATCACCCAGCAGGTCGCCGTCGTCGGAACCCTGGCCATCGCCCAGACCCTCATCATCCTCACCGCCGGGATCGACCTTTCCGTTGGCGCCGTGATGATTCTGTCCTCCATGGTGGTCGCACAGCTCGCCGTGAGCAACGGCGTCCCCGCCCCGCTCGCACTGCTGGCAGGGCTTGTTGTCGGCCTCGCTGCAGGGGCACTGAACGGATTCCTCGTCACCCGGCTCAGGCTTCCCCCGTTCATCGTCACGCTCGGCACACTGAACATCTTCATCGCCCTGACGCTCCTGTACTCCAACGGCGCCACTGTCCGCGGCTCGAGCATGCCGGGGCTGCTCACCTGGACCGGAAGCACGTTCCCCGTCGGCCCGGTCCGGATCTCCATCGGCGTCGTACTGATGCTGCTCGTCTACATCGCGGTCGCGTTCATCCTGGGCAAGACCGCCTGGGGACGCCACGTCTACGCCGTCGGCGACGACAAGGAAGCAGCCCGCCTCGCCGGAATCGCGGTCAACAAGGTCCTGATGAGCGTGTATCTGGCCGCCGGAGCCGTCCTGGCCGTCGGCGCCTGGATCCAGATCGGGCGCACCAACGCCGCCAGCCCCAACGCCGGGATGGACCTGAACCTGGACTCCATCACCGCCGTCGTGATTGGCGGCACCAGCCTCTTTGGCGGCCGCGGCTCCGTCTGGGGCACCCTGCTCGGCGCGCTGATCGTCGGCGTGTTCCGCAACGGTCTCTCCCTCGCCGGCCTGGACATCTTGTACCAGACCCTCGCAGTGGGCGTTCTCATCATTCTCGCTGTGTCCATCGACCAGTGGATCCGAAAGGTCAAGTCATGACCGCCACAGACATCTCCTCCGCCACGCCCGGAACACGGCAGCCGATCCTGCAGGCACGGAACCTCGTCAAGACCTTCGGGCGCGTCGTCGGCCTGGACGGCGTCAGCCTGGACCTCTACCCGGGCGAAGTGCTTGCCATCATCGGTGACAACGGGGCAGGAAAGTCCACCCTGATCAAATGCCTCACGGGCGCGGAAATCCCGGACTCCGGAGAGCTGACCGTCTCCGGGCAACCCGTCCACTTCAAGCGACCCCAGGATGCCCGCATCCACGGGATCGAAACCGTTTACCAGAACCTGGCCGTATCACCGGCCCTCGATGTCGCATCCAACCTGTTCCTGGGCCGGGAAGAACGGCTGCCGGGTCCGCTCGGCAAGCTCTTCCGCATCCTCGACACCAAGGGCATGCGGAAAAAGGCCAAGGAAGAACTGGCACGTCTGGGCATTTCCACCCTGCAGGACGTCACCGTGCCGGTGGAGAACCTGTCCGGGGGCCAGCGCCAGGCCGTCGCCGTTGCACGCGCCGCAGCCTTCGGATCAAAAGTGGTGGTGCTCGACGAACCCACCGCGGCCCTGGGGGTCCGCGAATCCAACCAGGTTCTGCAGCTGGTCCGCGACCTCAGGGACCGCGGCCTGCCCGTGATCCTGATCAGCCACAACATGCCCCACGTCTTCGACGTGGCGGACAGGATCCACATCCAGCGTCTGGGCAAGTGCGCGGCCACCATCACTCCGCAGTCCCACACTATGACCGACGCCGTCGCCATCATGACAGGCGCCGCCACGGCCTAGAGGCCGGCTGCACCTGTTTGATTGCATCGCCCCCACCCTCTTCGTCCGCGGACCTGTCAACCGGTCCGCGGGCGGACCCATCTGCGGCTTGGAACGGCGAAACCCCAGAACCCCAAGAAAGACAGAAAATGAAAAACACCGAGCCCGCGAGTTCCGCACGGAACATCTTCGACGCCATCGTCGTAGGCGAAGCCCTCATCGACATCGTCACCTCGGCCGACGGCACCAGTGAACACCCCGGCGGATCACCGGCCAACGTCGCCTACGGCCTCGGACGGCTCGGCGTGAGCACCGGACTGCTGACAGCCATTGGCGACGACGAACGCGGCGGCGAGATCGAGGCACACCTGCGCGCCGGGGGAGTGGTGCTTTTGCCGGGTTCCCATTCCCTGGCCCGCACTGCGTCAGCCACGGCGACCCTCGCTGCGGACGGCTCCGCCAGCTACGAATTCGACATTGACTGGAAACTGCCTCCCGTCGCCCCCGCCCACCTCCCTCGGGTGCTCCACACCGGGTCAATCGCCACCTTCCTCGCGCCGGGAGCCGGCACCGTCAAATCACTTCTGGAACAATCCCACCGCTCCTGCCTGGTCACCTACGACCCCAACATCAGGCCCGCCCTGCTCGGCAGCCATGCGCAAGCCCAAGGCATCTTCGAGGACCTCGTCCCACTCACGGACGTCGTCAAACTCAGTGACGAGGACGCCCTGTGGCTCTACCCCGGGAAGACCCTTGAAGACACCGCCAGGCATATCCTTCGCCTGGGCGCCGATCTGGCCGTCATCACCCAGGGCCCGGAAGGGTCGCTCCTGGCCACCGCCGCAGCAGAGCTGAGCGTCCCGTCGGTGAAATCCCAGGTCGCGGACACCATCGGAGCCGGCGACTCCTACATGGCGGCGCTGATTCTGGGGCTGCTTACACGCGCCGGCGAGGGACTCGGCCCCGAGGTCCTGGATCGGCTGGGCCGGACAGCCTCTATGGCAGCAGCGATCACGGTACGCCGGCCCGGAGCGAACCCCCCGACGCTGGAGGAACTGGAGCACCATCTGCAAGCACCTGAGGCGGCGGCGCACGCACACGCCTGAAGCCAGGGCACGCCGCACGGCGTTTAACGCCGAACGGCCTTGCCCCGGATTCCCGGGGCAAGGCCGAACATGGGCTCTCGGAGGCGGCAGGCTATTCCGGGACCACCAGTGCCGGTGTGTCCTGCCGGATGGTCTCGCCGCGGAAGAAGGCCGGCCGGAGCCGCGCCATGAGGATCATGAACACCCCTCCAAGCGCTAGGACGCCGATGCCCAGCACAAAGACCAGTCCCACACCGAGGAACTCCGATCCGCTGCCAAACTCTGGCGCCCAGCTGTCCACAGCGGTCTGCAGGAACACCACGAACAAGCCGGCCCCGCCCAGCAACGGGCACAGCAGCCGCAGAAAGAAGTGGCGGGCGCTGCTGAAGACACTTTCGCGGAAATACCAGACGCACGCGAAGGCCGTCAGCCCGTAGTAGAAACAAATCATCAGGCCGAGCGCCAGAATGGTGTCATTGAGGACGTTTTCGCTGATCACGTGCATCACGGCGTAGAAGCCTGCAGAGACCACTCCGGCTGCCACGGTGGCGAATCCGGGGGTGGAAAAGCGCTTGCTGACGTGGTTGAACGGCTTGGGCAGCGCGCCGTAGTGGGCCATCGCCAGGAGGCTGCGCGAGGGCGACGTGAAGGTTGACTGCAGCGAGGCCGCCGAGCTCGAGAGCACCGCGAGTGACATCAGGATGGCGAACGGCCCCATGATGGGGGACGCCAGGGCCGTGAAGATGTTCGCCTGGTTGTCGGCGTTGGTCAGGCCGATCCCGGCGTCTCCGATCCCGGCGAACATCATGGTGGCGATGGTGACGACGAGATAGATCCCCAGGACCACGACGGCGGTCAGGGTTCCGGCGATGCCTGCGGTCTTTTTGCCGTTGGAGGTTTCTTCATTGACCGTCAGGCAGACATCCCAGCCCCAGTACACGAAGATGGACAGGGAGATACCGGCCGCGATCTGGCCGAAGGTCTGAATCTTGGTGACGTCGAACCATTCCCAGCTGAACGGGATGGCCGTTTCCGAGGTGGACCAGTTGGCGAAGGCCATGACGACAAACAACCCCAGGACCAGCAGCTGAAAGCCGACCAGCCCGTACTGGACCAACTTAGTGGTGTGCAGGCCGCGGTAACTGATCCAGACGGCCAAGGCGACGAACACGAAGCAGGTGAGGACGTTCAGGGGTTTGTTGGCTGCGAGATCGGCCAGCTCCGGAGCACCGGTCAGCTGCGCCAGGAAAAGGTAGAAGAAATCCACCGCCACACCGGCCAGGTTGGATAGCACGATGATGTTTGCCGCGAGCAGCCCCCAGCCGCCCATCCAGCCCACCCAGGGGCCGAATGCCTTTGTGACCCAGGTGAACGTGGTGCCGCTGTCCGGGGAGTCGGCGTTGAGTTCCCGGTAGGCGAGGGAAACGAGGATCATCGGGATGAAGCCGATCAGGAAGATCACCGGCAGCTGCAGCCCGGCTTCGCTGACGGTCGGGCCGAGGGCGCTCGTGAGGGTGTAAGCGGGGGCGATCGTCGAGATCCCCAGGACCACGACGGCGAGCAGGCCAAGCTGTCCGCCTTTCAGGCCTTTTCCGGTGATGCCGTGGGCTGAACCGGCGGCGTCGGTGACGGCTGCGCGGTCAGGCGTGGGGGTCTGGCGGCTGGTTTGAGTCATGTCCGGCCCTTTCTAGGAGGCAGCAGGTTGCTGTTGGGTGATGCAGTGGATACCGCCCCCCCGGGCGAAGAGCTCGCGGGCGTCGATGCCCACAACCCGCCGGCCGGGGTAGGCGTCTGCCAGGATGCGGAGCGCCTTCTCGTCGTTGGGATCCGAGAAGGTGCAGGCTATGACGCCCCCGTTGACCACCAGGTGATTGATGTAGCTGTAGTCAACGAACCCCTCCTCATCGGAGAGGGCCAGGGGCGCGGGGACTTCGATGATGTTCCACTCCCGGCCGGCGGCGTCCCGCGTGGTGGACAGGAAGCTGATGATGTCCCGGCTGACCTCGAAATCCGGGTGCTCCGGGTTCTGCTGCGAATGGACCAGCAGCGTGCCCGGGGACGGAATGGCGGCCACGATGTCCACGTGTCCGCGGGTGCCGAATTTTTCCGAGTCCCTGGTCAGGCCGCGGGGGAGCCAGATGGCGTGGGTGGCGCCGATGGTCCGGGCCAGTTCGGCTTCGACGTCCGCTTTGCGCAGCCCGGGGTTGCGCCCGGGGTCCAGCTGGACGGTTTCGGTGATCAGCACGGTGCCTTCTCCGTCGACCTGGATGCCGCCGCCCTCGTTGACGAGGGCGGAAGGAATATGGGTCGCCTGGGAGCGGCCGGCCACCTCCGCGGCGATCTTGGAGTCCTTATCCCACGATGCCCACTCCTGGGCTCCCCAGCCGTTGAAGACCCAGTCCACAGCGCCGAGGTTTCCGTTGCCGTCCAGCACGAAGCTGGGGCCGATGTCGCGCATCCAGGCGTCGTTGAGTTCCGCGGTGAGCACCTCGACGCCGGGCCGGAGGTAACGTCCGGCGATATCGACGTCGCACGGGTTGACGACGACCGTGACCGGCTCGAAGTCGACGACGGCGTTGGCGACGGCGGCCCAGGCGGACCGGGCGGCGTGGGCTTCTTCGGCTGACTCACCGAGGGTGTAGCCGCCGGTGGGGAAAGCCATCCAGATCCGCTCCTGCGGCGCGGTCTCGGCGGGCATGTGCCAGGCGCTCATGCTGTCACCTCGAGGTACACGGGTGCCTCGCCGCCGAGCGGCGCTTCCCGGCGCACGGGATGCGTGAGCCGGGCGTAGGTGTCCGGGCGGCGGGTGGCCAGGAACGGAAAAAGCGTCAGCCAGTCCCGCCGCTGGTCCAGGTCCAGGTCGGCGACGAGGACGGCGGACTCATCCCGCGGGGCCTGGACGAGGACCCGGCCATAAGGGTCCGAGATGAAGGACGAGCCGTAGAAGTTCAGTGTCCCCTCGTTGCCCCAGCGGTTGGGGGCGACCATAAAGAGGCCGTTGGCGATGCCGTTGCCGACAATGACTTGCTGCCAGAGCGGCTGGGTGTCAAAGTCCGGATGGTCCGGCTCCGAACCGATGGCCGTGGGGTAGACCAGGATTTCGGCGCCGCCGAGGGAGTACAGGCGGGCGAGTTCCGGGAACCACTCGTCCCAGCAGGTGGGCATGCCCAACCGTGCCCCGCCGAGTTCGGCCGGGGCATGGACCTCGTAAGCGTCGTCGGAGGAGGGACCCTGGCGGAAGAACTTGTCCTCGAAGTACCCGGCCGTAACCGGGATGTGCAGCTTGTGGGTGCGGGCCAGCAGATCGCCTGCCGGGGACACCAGAATCGCCGTATTCAGTCCAAGGCCGTCGTCCGAGCCGTCCGGGTTGTCAGCACGCTGGTACAGCGAGGCATGGATGCAGATCCCGTGGCGGCGGGCAGCCTCGGCAGCGAAACGGAACGTGGGCCCGGTCAACAGATCTTCTGCTGTGTCCGAGGGGCGCGGACGCACCGCTCCGGACCGCGAGATGTCGTTTTCGGGAAGCGTAGCGGCTGGATAGCGGGAGAGCGTGAGCTCCGGGAGGAAGACGACGGTGGCTCCCAGCCGGGCTGCGCGCTCAATTCCCTCGTCGAGTTCGGCGCGGAGGGCGGCCATGTCCGGGTGCCAGCGGTGCTGGACCACCCCGACGCGGAGGGCCGGGCGTGTTGACGGCTCGGTCCGGGCCAGCGAAGGCGGTGAATTCAGGCAGGTGATTTCGATCATTTGGCTACTCCAGTGAGATGGGCGTCACTAAATGAATGACGTTCATTTCATACTGACGTGGATGGCATCGGAAGGCAAGGACTAAATGAATAAAGTTCATTTTGTTACGGCGGCACGCGTTCCCGGCGGTGGCTGGGCGGGGCGCCCGGTCCGCCGGGACGTTAGGCCCTAGACCCCACAAAACGGTGGGCGGAGTCTGGGCGTATGACTGAAACGAATCCGGAAAAGACGCCGGACATCAAGTCCACCCAACTCCACGAACAGCCGACCGCCGTCGTGCGCGAAACCGTCCCGATGACTGCCCTGCGCGAGTTCTTCAGCAGGGCCTATGCTGCTGTGATGGGCGCCGTGCAGCAGCAGCACGTCCAGCTGGCCGGGCCACCGTTTGCGCTCTACCGGGGGATGCCCACTGACGTCGTCGACGTCGAGGCGGGTTTCCCGCTGGCCGCGCCCTACCCGGGCACCGCCGAAGGTGGTGTGACGGCCGCGTCGCTCCCTGCCGGCCAGGCGTTCGAGGCGATGCACATCGGATCGTACGAGACCCTGGAGAACACGTATCACGCGCTCATGGCGCGGATGGAAGCCGAGGCGGTGACACCCGCGGAGAAGATGTGGGAGTACTACCTCAGCGATCCGGCGACCGAGCCGGACCCCTCAAAATGGAAGACCCTTGTCGTGTGGCCGGTGGCCTGAGAGGCGGTTCAGGCGCTGGATGAACGGCGCTGCCGTACTAGCCGGCGTCGATCTTCTCAAGCAGCTCCTTGGCGGCTTTGGCGATGTCGTCGTGACCGTGTTGCACCGCGCGGCTCTCCAGGGAAATGACGGCGCACCGGTGGACCTTCCTGAAATCTCCGAAGGGGAAGGTCACGCTGCCTTTGGTCCCCGCGGACGCCTCACGGTCAAGGCCCAGGTGCCAGCTTGAGAACCCCGGAAACCCGTGCTTTTCGATGTACGTGTTTTCCTGCGCGGCCGACGGCGCGTGTTCGCTCCAATCGTCTCGTTCGTCCCGCTGGACATGTCCTTCCTTGATCAGCTTTTTGGCGTGTTCCAAGGCCTCCTTATTAAGTTTCGTAGCCATTTGAAACAACCTCTTCGACTCGTGTCCGGAATGCGGCTGCGCCGGTGTTCCAAGCCTAAATCCCGCTCGGCTGGACCGCCACAGCCGGCGTCCGCCAGTCGGTGGGCAATGGGCCGGGCGACGCAAAGTGTCTGTTTGAACACACTATGCTCCAACTCCATGCATAATGACCTAAACTGCTTCACTGAGGTGCCTGAAATGGCGCTGCGCAGCAACGAAAGTGAACCCCGACATGGCTACCGATTACGACGCCCCACGCAAGACAGAAGAAGAGTCCCCCGCTGAATCGGTGGAGGCCCTTCAGGCATCCCGCGGCGGCGGCGCCCAGACCGCCATTATTGACGTCGATGAGAACGACACGGCTGAAGGCATCGACCTTCCCGGTGCCGATCTCTCCGGCGAAGAGCTGACCGTCATTGTTGTTCCCGAGCAGTCCGATGAATTCACCTGCTCCTCCTGCTTCCTGGTCCGTCACCGGTCCCAGGTGGCCAAGGAAAAGAACGGCCTGAAGTACTGCCGCGACTGCGAAGGCTAGGGGACTTTCCAGCGCGCGGCACCCACTTCAGAGCACAAACAGTATTACCCAGCAAAGCGTCGGCACCCCAGCGGGGTCCGGCGCTTCGTTGCATCCGGCGCCCCGCGCGGCGCCGTGCGCGGCGCCAGATCACGTTCCGGTGACCCGGAACGGCCCGCGTTAACGGTTCGGCGCCGAAGTCCGTCCGGCCCTCGATTCCGGACCCGTACGCTTCTACGCTTGAACTATCTCATCGCTTCAGGGGGTGGCTGGATTGAAGAAGATCCACGTATGGCTCGCAGCCGTGTTGCTGGCCGTCGGCATGGTGCTGGTGGCATCCGGGCCGGCCTCGGCGGAACCCTATTGCGGCCTGGTGTGGGGATCGCTGGCCAAGGCTGATCCGGCGCTGAGCCAGGCCAAGGTGACCAACGTACGCACCGGCCAGCACTACTGCTTCGACCGGCTGGTGGTCGATCTCAACGGCCCGGTGGCGGGGTACAACGTCCGCTACGTTCCGCAGGTGACCCAGGACGGCTCGGGGGCCGGCGTGCCGCTGAGGGGCCAGGCGTTCATCCAGCTCACGGTCAACGCTCCGGCCTACGATGACACCGGCAACTCCACCTACAACCCGGCGGACAAGAATGAACTCACCACTGTCACGGGATACCAGACGTTCCGCCAAGTGGCTTTTGCCGGCAGTTTTGAGGGCTACACGACGCTTGGGCTCGGGGTCCGCGCGCGGTTGCCGTTCCGGGTGTTCACCCTCGCCGGGCCCGACGCCGGCTCACGGCTCGTGATCGACGTCGCGCATTTCTGGTGAGGCCTGGTTCAGGGCGGGACGTTTCCCGTTAGAGGGAGTTGAGCTCCGCCCGGAGCGGGTACTCGCGGCCGTCCAGGACCAGCTGGCTGCAGCGGCGTGTTGCCGGGTTGAGGACGAGCGGGGCCATCAGGTTGACCGTGGTGGCATTGGCGGTGTGGTTGAGGACCACCAGCACCTGGTGCCCCGCGCCCTGTTCCAGTTCGAGGGCCTCCAGCGATGCGGACGGAATCGGCGGGGCGTATCCCGGCACAAACACGGCCGCGTCGGCGAGGAACAGCCGCACCGGGGTGGAGCTTGACTCCAGGGCGTAGAGCCCCGCCGCGCCGTCGACGCTTCGAAGCGTGAAGTCGTGCACGTGCTCCAGTCCCGGCATGGGGGCGGTGAAGGTGACGGGGGTGTTCATCACGGCTGTGCTCACCGGAGGAAGTCCATCAGCGTGGGCTGCAGGACCCGTGCCGTGGCGGCCAGGGCCACCTGGTAGTTGGTTTCCTGAAGTTTCAGGTCCATGATGACGCTGCCGAGATCTGCCTTCTCAATGCCGGTCCGCTGGGCATCCAAGGTGGCCTCCAATTCTGTATTGACGTTGCCGGCACGTTCCAGCTGCGATTGGCGTGTTCCTATTTCAGCACGTCCGTTGACGACGTTCTTGAAACCAGTTTCCACCGCAGCGAGCCGCGGCGTAATATCCGTGCCGCTCCGCAGATCGGCGGCGATCTTGCTGACGACGTCGAAAAGGGAGCCGGTGCCGCTGCCGAAGATCGCCTCGCCATCGGCGTCGACGCGCACCGTCTGCGTGGCGCTGACTCGGCGCTCCACGGCGCTGCCGGAGACGCCGTTGAACACCGGCGGAGCCGCCGAGCTGAAGGCCGCGGCAGCATCCGAGCTGCCGGCAAAGATGTTCCGGCCCAGGTGCTTGCTGTTGGCGATCGAAACAAGGTCCTTGCTCAGGGCCTCCAACTCGAAGGCGATGGCGTCCTTGCCGGACTGGTTCAGCGAGCCGTTTCCCGCCAGCACGGTGAGGTCCTTGACCCGGTGCATCACATTGGTGGCCTGCTCTAGCGCGGAATCCGCCGCGGTGAGCCAGGTGCCGCCGTCGTCGATGTTACGGCCGTACTGCGCCGTGGCGGCGAGCAACGCACGGGTTTCGAGCGCCTTGGCAGTAGCGGCCGGGTCGTCCGAGGGGCGGGAGATCTTGTTGAGTGTGGTGGCCTTTTCCTGCAGCTCCGCCAGCCTGGACTGCTGGGTCTGCAGGGTCCGCTGGGCGTTCGCGCTCATGGTCAGGTTTGTTACCCGGTCCAGCATGTCTACCTTCCTACCAATCCGGTGCGGTTGATCAGGACGTCAAGGGCTTCGTCGACGGCGGTCATCACGCGGGCCGCGGCCTGGTAGGCGTGCTGGTTGGTGAGCAGGCTGACGTTTTCTTCGTCCAGGCTCACGGAGGCCTGCGAGGCGCGGCCCGTCAGGGCGGACGCCTGGGCGGCGTTGGTGAGTGACTCGTGCTGCTGGGCTCCGCGGGACTGCACCCCGATGTTGGTCACGATGCCTGCCCAGAGCTTGTCCGGGAAACCTGCGCCGGTGCCGAGCTGCGAGATCTTGTCAGCAATGCTGGTGCCCAGCGCGCCGCCCGTCGAAGCCTTGAGGGCGATGTTGTCGATGTTGGCGGGGCCGGAGATGCTCAGCGCAGCGGGGCCTGTGCCGGCGGTGGTGAAGAAGTCGACGTTTGTGGCGCCGGTGCCCGTGACTCCGGACTGGTGGACGGTGTTCACTGCCGTAGCGAGGGCGGTCGCGAAGGTGTTGTAGGACTGGGCTGCCTCGGCGATGGGGCCTCCGGATCCTCCCGAGGCGGGAGCCAGCACGGAGAGGGCGCCGGCGAGTTCGCCGCCGTCGGGGGCTGCCACGCCGGGTGGGTTCTTCCAGAGAAGCTGCACCGGGGATCCCATCCGATCCGAGGGCGTGCCTGAGAGGGCAAGTGTCCGCACGGAGCCGCCCGTGACGAGGGCGTTGCCGCCGACGAGGACGTCCACCGTGCCGTCGGCCTGTTCGCGGACGGTGCCGCCGGCGAGACTGGCGATGCTGTCCGTGAGTTTGGCGCGCGCGTCGATTAGCTCATTTGCGGACCCACCAGCGGCAAGGGTGGAGCGGATGGCCGTGTTGTAGGCGGCAACCTGGGCGGCGGCCGCGTTGACGGCGTCAACCGAGTCGGCGGCCTGGCCGCGAACACTGCTCCACTGGGAGTCGAGGGCCCGATATGCGGAGGAGATCTTGTCCGTCACGGAATTGGCAGCGTTCAGCAACAGTCCCCTTGGGGCCAGGCTGGTCCGGCTGGATGGCTGCACCCTGCCACGCTGACCAGAAGCCCTGCAATGCGGTGGAGATGCCGTTATCGCCGGGTTCCTGGAGGATCCCTTCGATGCCCTGCAGCGCGGAGGAACGGACGCTCGCGTAGCCGGCCTGGGCGCCCGCCGAGCGGACTCCGGCGTCGAGGAAGCTGTTGCCGAGCCGTGCGATGGCGTCCACGGACACACCCTGGCCGGGCTGCAGTGTGCCGCCGCTGAAGAGTCCGCGGGCGGGCGCGGCCAAGGAAGACTGTTCCACCCGCTGCCGGGTATAGCCCTCGGTGGCGGCGTTGGCGATGTTCTGACCGGCAACGTTCATGCCCTGCTGTGCGGCGGTCAGTCCACGGTAGGCGTTATTCAGGGCGCCGAAGGTGCTCATGGTCGCTTCCTTACAATTGCTTGTCGAAGATGCGGGAGCCGGCGGATTCCCCGGTCTTGCCCTGCGCGTCGTAGGTGCCGGCTACCGGCCGCAGATCGGCCAGCGACTCCTGGGTGGAGCGGACGGCCGTGCGCAGGAACTGGTCGTTGGAGTCGCGGACCTCTTTGATCAGGGCGGTCTGGCGGGTCAGTGCGGTCAGGTGCGCGGTAAGGATCTCGGCCCAGGCGCCTTCCGGCGCCGCGGCGGCCAGTTCCGCCAAGGACGCGTCGGTGGGAAGGCCCCAGACCTCGGCGACGACGGCGGCCTCGATGGTGCGCGCGAGGCTCGCTTGGGAGAGGTGCCCCAGAACCTGTTCGACCTCCCGGGTGCCGTGGGGAAGCCAGCGGGACTTGCCCGAGGTGAGCAGCAGCTGCTCCTCCTCAAGTTTGAAAGTGAGAACGTCCAGGAGTTCACGCTCCCGCCACAGCAGGGCTGAAAGTTCGTGGATGGCCATGGTCCGGACGGCTCCCTCAAAGGTGACTAAAGCGGTGGTGCCGGGCATGCAGCACATAAGGAGGCGGCTGCAGCCATCAGCAGGGTTCGTAGAAACTATCGGCAGGGGAGTGGGATCCGTTAGCGGGAACAAGGCGGATTACAGGCGGAACGGCAAGGAAAAGCCGTCCGGAAAAGAATTTTGGAATTCTGCTTACCTGTGCTTCAGAAATGGCGATAACTGTATTAGCCCCGCTCGCCGCCGAGGTACTGCGCCAGCATAGGCTGCGTTGTCCGCCGGTTTATGATCAGGGCGCGCTGTACGTTCGCGGCAGTCGTCAGCTCTTCAAGGATCTCCGCGGTATCCGTCCCGGACGCGGACCCTGTCCCGGACGCCCCACCGGGGGAAGCACCGGAAGATGCCGGCAGGCTCCGCTGACGCAGGGTCTCTTCGGTGGACCGCGCAGTGTCGTTGAGCTGGCGGAGCAAGTCCCGGAGAGCATCCAAATGCTCGCCCAGGACCTCCTGCCAGGAACCGGCCGGCGCACCGGCGATCAGTTCGACGAGGGTGGCCTGGGCCGGCAGCCCCCATTCCGCCGCCACGGCCGCCGATTCGACGCTCCGGGCCAGCGCTTCAAAGCGCAGGCGGCCCAGGACACTCTCCACTTCGGTGGCGGTGACACTCAGCCACCGGAAGTTCCCCGCCAGGACATGCAGGCGCTGTGTCTCGAGCCTGAACAAGAGCAGTTCCAGCTCACGGCGCTCCTGCCAGAGAGCTGCCGAAAGATCACCTGCACCCATGCGCCCCCTTTAGTCGCCACGCCGGCAGAAACAGTGCTGCCGCAGTTTCAGCCAAGCTTTTTCCTGAGGGTACACGCAGATTGTTGATAGGGTGATAAGTTCCCTCCATGGGTGCTGCGCCCGGGTATCGAACACCGCCTCCCATGGGGGAGTGAGGGACCGTTTGCGGGTGCGGCTCTCGGTGTTTTAAGTGGTTTGACGCTTCGGATCCGGTCTCATGGGGGGACACACTATTGAATCGCGTAGAACGCAACGAGCTGGTCACGCAGCACCTTCCGCTGGTGGGCTACCTCGTTTCAGATTTGTGCTCGAAAGCGTCACACCTTTCCCGCGATGACCTGGCGTCAGCGGGTGCCGTCGCACTGATTACCTCGGCCGACTCCTTCGACCCGGACCTCGGCGTACCCTTCGGAGCCTTTGCCCGCCGGCGCATCCTCGGCGCGTTCGCGGACGAGATGCGTGCGAGCGACTGGGCCACCCGCTCGGCGCGGCGACGGATCAAGGAAACCATGTCCGTCCAGGAGACCTTGGCCGCCGCCCTCGGACGTACGCCCAGCGTCGACGAGATCGCCTCCGCCCTGGGCGTGCAGCAGAGCGTCGTCGAGGCAGCCCTGGCCGATGCGTCCCGAACGCTGACCCCGCTCGACGACGCCGTCGTAGACACGCTGGCAGCGGAGACGCTGTCCCCCGAGCACTCCGTGCTCGCCGATGAACGGCTGCAGTACCTGCGCGCAGCCGTGAAGTCGCTCCCGGAGCGCATGCGCTACGTCGTCGAGGAGATCTATTTCGGCGACCGCACCGTGAAGGAACTGGCCGCGGAACTCGGCTCCACCCACGCGGCTGTGTCCCAGCAGCGCTCCGAAGCCATCCGGCTCATGCGCGACGGCCTGACCGCGCACTACGCGGACGATCCCGAGCAGACCTTTGAACCGCAGTCCCGGATCACGCCGCGGCGCCGGAACGACTACCTTTCCCAGCTGGCCGAGACCACAGCGGGTGGCATCACCCGGGCCATTTTCCCGCAGGGGCCGATGCTCAACGAGGCGGTCTGAGCTTCCTGCACGGCAGATAGTAAGCCCCTTAGCAAGCTGGCCGGGGAAATTTCGGCGGGACGGTCGCCGTCCTGCTGGGCCCTGGGGTAGCGTCGGAAGCATCGGCCTTGCGGTATCGGACGCAACGGTATCGGACCTACTCAGGAGGACGCATGAAAGCAACACCTACGCTTACCGCGAACTGTCAGGCAGTGCTCGTGGACCTGATCGAACTTCACGTCCAGGGCAAGCAGGCGCACTGGAACATCGTGGGGGCGAACTTCCGGGACCTGCACCTTCAGCTGGATGAGATCGTCGACGCCGCCCGCACCTTCGCGGATGACATGGCCGAGCGTATGCGTGCCCTTCACGCCCTGCCGGATGGCCGCAGTTCCACGGTTTCCAAGTCCACTTCCCTCGCGGAATTCCCGGCCGGCCTGATCAGCACCAAGGACGCCATTGACAAGATTGTCGCGGCACTCGAGGCGGCGGTCGGTACCATGCGCAAGGTCCACGACGAAGTGGATGAAGAGGACCCCACGACGGCGGACCTGCTGCACGCGTTGATCGCCAAGTTCGAGCAATTCGCCTGGATGGTGAACGCGGAGACCATGCGCGCCACCGCCAGCGTCACCACCGCGGACAGCAAGAAGTAGCATCCCACACTCAGCCAAACCGCAGTCCAAGCGTCCGGCGCAGGGTTCTTCCCGGCGTCGGACGCTTGGCTTTTAAGCCTTGACATCCGGACGGGTCGGTGAATACTTAAGTATGTGCTTAACAATCAGGCGGGCCAGAAGGGGGAGCGGGAGCTCGACGGCGTATTCCATGCGCTCGCCGACCCCACCCGGCGCGCCATCGTCGCCCGGCTCTGCGAGGGCCCGGCGACGGTTTCGCAGCTCGCGGAGCCGTTTCCGATCAGCCTGCCCGGGATTGTCCAGCACCTTCAGGTCCTGCAAGCCAGCGGCCTGATCCGCAGCGAAAAGATCGGCAGGGTCCGCAGCTGCAGCGTCGATCCTGCCACGGTCCGGCGTGCAGAAAACTGGCTGGGCCAGCGCCGGACGCCGGCCGAGCGACGCCTCGACCGCCTCGAGGGCTTTCTGGGTGAGGACAGCCCGGACCGCCCGCCCCAGCCTCCCGACTGAACCAATTCCAGGAGCCCACCATGAACACCCCGGTAACGCACGCCAGCTTCAGCCTGGAACGCAGGCTGAACGCCCCGCCGTCGCGCGTCTTCCACGCGTTTTCCGACCATCCGAGCAAGAAGAAGTGGTTCGCGGGCCCGCCCGAATGGAACCAGGGCGAGTCCAGCCTGGACTTCCGGGTGGGCGGCCGCGAAACCGACGTCGGCGGCCCCGTCGGCGGCTTCGTCTCCACGATGCACGCGGTTTACCACGACATCGTGGAGAACGAGCGGATCGTCTACAGCTACGAAATGCTGCTGGACGGGGAGCGCATGTCCGTTTCGCTCAGCACCCTCGAGCTGGAGCCCGACGGCGGCGGCACCCTGCTGACACTGACCGAACAGGGCGCCTTCTTCACCGGTACCCGGGACAGCGACCAGGCGCAGGTGGCAGGCCGCAAGGAAGGCACCGGCGAGCTGCTCGACGCCCTCAAGGCGTACGTCGAGGGCAACTGAATCCAGCCCGCTATTTGGCGGTCGGCACCTTCCGCAGGACGACGGCGGCAAGGACTGACGCTCCCGCCATCAGTATCAGTGCGATGGCGGCCGTGACATGTACGCCGGAATCAAAGGCGGCACGAGCGGCCGCCATCACTGCTTCCGCCAGCGGGCCGGGAAGTGCTTGCGAGAGTTCCACCGCTCCGGCGAGCGTTTCCCCGGCCTGGGCAACCTCGTCCGCCGTTGCCGCCCCGGTGACGCCGCCCGGGAGCCGGAGATTGCCTTGGTACGAGGCGGTCAGGATGGAGCCGAGGATGGCCGTGCCCAGCAGCGAACCGACCTCGTAGCCGGTCTCGGAAATGGCAGCAGCCGCGCCCGATTTCTCCGCCGGCGCCGCACCGAGGATCAGGTCGTTGGAGATGGTTTCCGCGGCCCCGACGCCCAGGCAGAGGACCAGCAGGGCCGCCAACAGGATCCCCGGGCCGGTGCTGTGGTCGCCGAAGGCCACCAGGAAGTAGCCCGCGGCGCTCAGCAGCAGGCCGCCGGCCACCACGAAGCCCGGCCGGATTTTCCGCACCAGCGGCACCACCAGCAGGCCGGCCGCGACGGTGGCGATCAGGGCCGGAACCATCGCGACGCCGGATTCCGAGGGGGACTGGCCTTCCAGCAGCTGCAGGTGCTGGGCCAGGAAGAGGATGAAGCCATTGTAGGAAAACAGTGCGAGGACGTTTGCCGTGATGGCCGTGCTGAAGACCCGGTTGCCGAAGAGGCTGACGTCCAGCAGCGGGGCCGCCGTGCAGCCCGCGGCCCCGCGTTCCTGACCGCCTCGCAGCAGGGCCCGCTGCCGCCGGATGAAGACGTATCCCATGAGCAGGCCGAAGCCGATCAGGGCCAGCGGCGCCGGGGCGGGGCCATGGGTGGCCAGATCCTTGATGCCATAGACCACCGGCACCATTACCAGGAGGGACAGGACGATGCTGGGCACGTCCACCCGGCCGGGATTCGGATCGCGCGATTCCGGGATCAGGATGGGCCCGAGCGCCAGCAGCGGCAGGATGATCGGCACAGCGACGAGCAGGACGGCGCCCCACCAGAAGTGCTCCACGAGCCAGCCGCCGAAGATCGGGCCCAGGGCGGCGCCGCCGGAGAAACCCGCAGCCCAGATGGCCACGGCCAGCCGGCGCCGGTTCGGCTCCGGGAAGATGTTGCGGATCAGGGACAGGGTGGACGGCATCAGCATCGCGCCGAAGAAGCCCAGCCCCGCCCGTCCGGCGATCAGCCATTCGGCGCTGGGCGCGAAGGCGGTGACAGCCGAGACCGCCGCGAAGCCCGTGCTGCCGATGAAAAGGAGCCTGCGGCGTCCGATCCGGTCGCCCAGGCTGCCCATGGCCACGAGCAGCCCGGCCAGGACCAGGGGATAAGCATCCACAATCCACAGCAGCTGCACCCCGGAGGCGTCCAGGCCGCGGGCGATGGCGGGCAGCGCAAAGGTGAGCGCCGTGTTGTCCACCGCGACCAGCAGCACCGGGAACATCAGCAGCGACAGCGCCAGCCAGTCGCGCCACGGCGCCCGCGGGGCGGATGCCGGCGTTGTGGCGGTGGCTGCAGGAATCGATGTAGTCCTCATAATTAATAACTATACCGTCCAGACGGTACAGTTAAGAAATTCCGGACCGGACAGGCATGATGGGACCCATGCCCAGAAAACCCGTCGCCCGCGAAGCCGTCCTTGACGCCTTCGAATCCCTGCTCATCGAAGAGGGCGAACGTGCCGCCACGCTGGACGCCGTCGCCAGGCGGGCCGGGGTCTCCAAGGGGGGACTGCTGTACCACTTCCCGAGCAAGGAAGCCATGGTTTCCGTGCTGCTGGAGCGGCTCGACCGGCTCCTCGGCGAGGACCTCGGGAGGATGGCCGCCGCGCCGGAAGGGGCTGCCGCATACTTCATCAAATCCTCGGTCTGGGCGGACACCCCGATGGACCGCGTGTTCGTCGCCGCCACCCGGCTGGCCGAAGTGGCCCACGAAGAAACACTGCAGCGCATTGCCGCCGCCCAGGCGGGCTGGCTGGAACTGCTCGCTGCCGACGTCGGGCCGGGCATGGCCAAGGCGGTGCTCTACATGGGCGACGGGCTCTACTTCAACGCGATGCTGGCCCGAGGACCGGGCGGACCGCTCCCGCAGGTCAGCGGGGATGTCGCGAGCCTGCTGGCCGCCGTCGAACGGCTGCGTGGCTGAGCCGGACGGCCGGGCAACTCCCGTCCGCCGAGGTCGCCGGAAGCGCGCGGGGTCGCCGTAATTTCGGGATTTTCCGGCGAATCCGCAGTCTTCCCGCGATGTCGCGTCCGACGGCGGTCCTGGGGCGTAACTCTCGCCTGGGTCCGGTCATTGGTTTGCGGACGCGCGCCCGCCATAGGACAATGGGAGCTGTGACTGTTGTCACGAGCAATTGAATATGCCTTTGATCTGCGGCGGGAGAGTTCTGCTTGTAGGTACAAGCGGGCGCCGTAGGAGCAAACCCTCCCCAGGAATCTCTCAGGCCCATGTACCGCCGCGGCAAGGCGACTCTGGAAAGTAGCAGGCTGTCCTCTGACATGCTGTGCTCACCGACGGTGCAAGCGGAGCCCTGCGAACGCGCGGCTGCGCGGAAACTCTCAGGTCCAATACAGAGCGGGGAGGAACCCGAATCAATGTGGCGTACCCTGCGCCGCCTTAGTTATGGAGTTCCTTGTGACTGTTACCCCAGCCTCCACGTCCTTCGTTGACCGGCACATCGGCGCCCGCCGCCAGTCCGACGTCGACGCCATGCTGAAGGCTGTCGGCTACGACACCGTCGATGCGCTGGTGGACACCGCCGTTCCGAAAGACATCCGGCAGGATTCGCCGCTGGCGCTCGGCGAAGCCCTCAGCGAAGTCGAGGTCCTCGCCGAACTGCGCAAGTTGGCCGGCAAAAACAAGACCGCGGTCCAGATGATCGGCCAGGGCTACTACGACACCCTGACCCCGGCCGTCATCCGCCGGAACATCCTCGAGGCGCCCGCCTGGTACACGGCGTACACGCCCTACCAGCCCGAAATCTCGCAGGGCCGGCTTGAGGCGCTGCTGAACTTCCAGACCATGGTCCAGGACCTCGTCGGCCTGCCGATCGCCAACGCCTCCCTGCTCGACGAAGCCACCGCCGTCGCCGAAGCCGTGCTGATGATGCGCAGGGCAAACAAGAACAAGACCGCCCACGACGGCAAAACCGTCCTCGACGCCGACTGCCTGCCGCAGACCATCGCGATCGTGAGGGGCCGCGCCGAAGCGCTCGGCTTCGAGGTCGAGATCGCCGATCTTTCCAAGGGCCTGCCCGACGGCGTCATCAACGGCGTCGTCCTCCAGCAGCCCGGCGTCTCCGGCCGTGTGTTCGACCACACCGCCGTGATCGCGGACGCCAAGGCACGCGGCGCGCTCGTCACCGTCGCAGCCGACCTGCTGTCCCTGACCCTCATTACCCCTCCGGGTGAGCAGGGCGCCGATATCGCCGTCGGCTCCGCCCAGCGCTTCGGCGTCCCGCTGTTCTTCGGTGGTCCGCACGCCGCCTACATGGCCGTCCAGAAGGGCCTGGAGCGGTCCATGCCCGGCCGCCTCGTGGGAGTGTCCAAGGACAACGCCGGCGTCCCGGCCTACCGCCTGGCGCTGCAGACCCGCGAGCAGCACATCCGCCGCGAGAAGGCGACGTCCAATATCTGCACCGCCCAGGCGCTGCTGGCGATCGTGTCCTCCTTCTATGCCGTCTACCACGGCCCGGACGGGCTGAAGGCGATCGCCGAGACCACCCACGGCCACGCCAGGACCATCGCCGCCTCGCTGAAGGCCGCCGGCCTGGACGTGCTGCACACGTCCTTCTTCGACACCGTCACCGTCTCCGTCCCCGGCAAGGCCGCGAACATCATTGCCGCCGCCGAGGCTAAGGGGATCAACCTGCGCGTCATCGACGCGGACACGGTCGGGATCTCCGCCGATGAGGCCACGACGGCGGCCATTGTCGCCGACGTCGTCGCCGCCTTCGGCGCGACTGTCACAGACACTAACTCAGACGCAGAATCCGGCGATGACTCAGACACTGACTCAGGTGACGATTCCGCTTTCGGCCTGGACACCGCCGTCGAGCGCACCTCCGACTACCTCCAGCACCCGGTGTTCAACACCCACCGCTCCGAGACGCAGCTGCTGCGCTACATCCGCCGGCTCTCGGACCGTGACCTCGCGCTGGACCGCACCATGATCCCGCTGGGCTCCTGCACCATGAAGCTGAACGCCACGGCCGAGATGGAAGCCATCTCCTGGCCGGAGTTCGCCTCCATCCACCCCTTCGCCCCGGACTCCCAGACCGCCGGCTGGCGCGAACTGATCGAGGACCTGGAAGCCCAGCTGACCGAGATCACCGGCTACGACCAGGTCTCCATCCAGCCGAACGCCGGTTCCCAGGGCGAGCTCGCCGGCCTGCTGGCGATCCGCGGCTACCACTTGTCCCGCGGCGACGAGCAGCGCAACATCTGCCTGATCCCGGCCTCCGCGCACGGCACCAACGCGGCCTCGGCCGTGCTCGCCGGCATGAAGGTCGTCGTCGTCGCCACCGCCTCCGACGGCACCATCGACCACGCCGACCTGCAGTCCAAGATCGAGCTGCACAAGGACGCCCTGTCCGCGATCATGATCACCTACCCGTCCACGCACGGTGTGTACGACGCCGACGTCCGCGAGGTCTGCGACGCGGTCCACGCCGCCGGCGGCCAGGTCTACATCGACGGCGCCAACCTCAACGCCCTCGTCGGACTGGCCCAGCCCGGCCTGTTCGGCGGCGACGTCTCGCACCTGAACCTGCACAAGACCTTCTGCATCCCGCACGGCGGCGGCGGACCCGGCGTCGGCCCGGTCGCGGCCAAGGCCCACCTGGCCCCGTTCATGCCGGGCAACGCCGCGGATCCGGCCAACGGCGCCGACGGCACCCCGATCTCCGCGTCCCGCTACGGCTCCGCCGGCGTGCTGCCGATTTCCTGGGCCTACGTGAAGCTCATGGGCGGTACGGGCCTGACCGAGGCCACGAAGTCGGCGCTGCTCGCGGCCAACTACATCGCGGCGCGACTCAACGACTTCTTCCCGGTGCTCTACACCGGCGAAGGCGGACTCGTGGCCCACGAATGCATCCTTGACCTGCGCGAACTCACGGCCAAGACCGGCGTGACCGCCGAGGACGTGGCCAAGCGCCTGATCGACTACGGCTTCCACGCCCCCACCCTCGCGTTCCCGGTGGCCGGCACCCTCATGGTCGAACCCACCGAATCTGAGGACCTTGGCGAGATCGACCGCTTCATTACCGCCATGGTCTCCATCCGCGCCGAAATCGACCAGGTGGCGCACGGCGATTTCACCGTCGAGCACAGCCCGCTGCGCAACTCCCCGCACACAGCCGCGGCCGTCATCAGCACCGACTGGACCCGCGAATACCCGCGCGAGCAGGCCGTCTTCCCGGTCCACACGCTCAAGCAGGACAAGTACTTCCCGCCGGTCGGCCGGATCGACGGCGCCGCCGGCGACCGGAACCTGATCTGCTCGTGCCCTCCCCTTGAAGCGTTCGAGGACCACACAGAAGCCGTCGAGGACCACTCCGACGACTCCGCGAACTAAGGACAGCCACCGATGACTGAGAACTACACGGCCCTGTACGAAGAGCACAAGAAGCTCGGCGCCTCCTTCACGGACTTCGGCGGCTGGCAGATGCCGCTCAAGTACAGCTCCGAGCTGGCCGAGCACCACGCCGTCCGTGCGTCCGCCGGCCTCTTCGACCTCTCCCACATGGGCGAAGTCTGGGTCACCGGCCCGGGCGCCGCCGCCTTCCTGGACTACGCCCTCGTGGGCAAGATCTCCACCATGTCCATCGGCAAGGCAAAGTACTCGCTGATCTGCAACGAGGGCGGCGGCATCATCGACGACCTCATCACGTACCGCCGTGGCGATGAGAAATTCCTTGTGGTCCCCAACGCGGGCAACGCCAAGGTCGTGGCCGCGGCCCTGGCTGAAAGGGCCGGTTCCGGCAAAGAGGGGGGCTTCGACGTCGTCGTCGAGGACGCCTCCGCCTCGACCTCGTTGATCGCCGTCCAGGGCCCCAAGGCCCAGGAAATCCTGCTCCGCCTGGTTCCCGCCGCGCAGCACGAGCTCGTCACCGGGCTCAAGTACTACGCCGCCGTGGACGTCCCCTTCATGGTCGGCGGGGCCAGCCAGGAGCTGCTGCTGGCCCGCACCGGGTACACCGGTGAGGACGGCTTCGAGATCTTCGTGGCGAACGACTCCGCCGCCGCCCTCTGGCAGGCCATCGTCGCCATCGCCGAGGACGGGGAGCTGACACCCGCCGGTCTCGCTTCCCGCGATTCGCTCCGCCTCGAGGCCGGTATGCCGCTGTACGGCAACGAACTCTCGCTGGACGGCGACCCGTTTGCCGCCGGACTCGGACCCGTCGTCGCGCTGTCCAAGGAAGGCGACTTCGTCGGCAAGGCCGCCTTGGCCGCCAAGAAGGAAGCCGGCGCCGGAACCACCACGGGCCGCAAGCTCGTCGGCCTCAAGGGCCTCGGACGCCGGGCCGGCCGCGGCCACTACCCGGTCCTCAAGGACGGAAACGTGGTCGGCGAAGTCACCTCCGGCCAGCCCAGCCCGAGCCTCGGCTTCCCGGTCGCGATGGCCTACGTCGACGTCGCGTTCACCGAGCCCGGCACGGCCCTGGACATCGACCTCCGCGGCAAGACGGAGCCGTTCGAAGTAGTGGCACTGCCTTTCTACAAGCGCGTCAAGTAGTCCACCCAGTACCTCAGCGGTTCCCGGGTGCCTCAGCGGTCCCCGACTCCGGGACCGGCAGGCCCCAGTTTTCACGCGTGCTCGCTCGTTCTCCCCACCGTCTCCCTAACCTCGCAAGTCCCCACCGGCTCCCAGCCTTCGCAAGCTCAGGCCGGGTCCCTCGCCGGCGTGGCCCCACGGCCAGGGAACCCGGACGGCGGGGGCCCCACGCTTAGACGCACGCTTTCGAAAACCGCGACCAGCCAGCCCCTCAAGGGCAGCTCACCTTCAGGGAACTGAAGAGATCCGGACCAACGCGAACCAGCGCCTTTGAAAGCCAAG
Organism: Arthrobacter sp. UYCu723; assembly: GCF_054059215.1. Classification (NCBI taxonomy): domain Bacteria; kingdom Bacillati; phylum Actinomycetota; class Actinomycetes; order Micrococcales; family Micrococcaceae; genus Arthrobacter; species Arthrobacter sp. UYCu723. The sequence continues at coordinate 894,407 of NZ_JBSSBW010000001.1, read as the reverse complement.
GGTGCCGAAAATTGACCGCCTACTGAGGGTCGGCACTAGAAGAATACGAAGGGCCACGGTTCCTTTCCGGGAACTGGTGGTCTGTCCGAAACTGTTGGCCCCGAAAACTGAACTGGCCGATAGCGGCAGGGGAGCGGATTCCGGAAGCGTGCGTCTAAGCGAGGAACGAGCGAGCACGCGGAGGAATTCGGTTTCCTGACGCGTAACCCGGCCACGGCTGATATCAACACCCAGCCACAATTGATTTAGCACCACGACCAAACCAAGACTTAGGAAAAACACATGGCAAAAGTAGCTCCCGAACTGCAGTACTCCGCCGAGCACGAGTGGGTTGCGCGGGAGGCCGGGAACGTTGTGTCCATCGGCATCTCCGCCGTGGCCACGGATGCCCTCGGCGACATCGTCTACGTGGATCTCCCCGAGGTCGGCGCAGCGGTGACCGCGGGGGAGACCTGCGGCGAGGTCGAGTCAACCAAGTCCGTCTCGGACCTGTACTCCCCGGTCACCGGCGAGGTCACCGAAGTGAACGCCGCCGTCGCCGACGACCCCGCGCTGATCAACACGGACCCCTATGGTGCCGGCTGGCTCTTCAAGGTCGCTGCCGAGTCCGACGGACCGCTGCTCTCCGCGCAGGAGTACGCGTCCAAGAACGGCGGCGAACTGTGAGCGGCGCACATGCAGGCACAGTAACGTTCGAGCAGGTCATTTCCCCGAGCCTGGATGCCCAGCTGTCCGAGCTGGACCCGGAAATCGCGGCGAAGATCGACGACGAACTCACCCGCCAGCGGAACGGCCTGGAAATGATCGCCTCGGAGAACCACACCGCCGTGGCCGTGATGCAGGCGCAGGGCTCGGTGCTGACCAACAAATACGCCGAGGGCTACCCGGGCAAGCGCTACTACGGCGGCTGCGAGCACGTGGACGTGATCGAGCAGCTCGCGATCGACCGGGTCAAGGCCCTCTTCGGTGCGGAATACGCCAACGTGCAGCCGCACTCCGGCGCGCAGGCCAACGCCTCGGTGATGCACGCGCTGATCAAGCCGGGCGACACCATCATGGGCCTGAACCTCGCGCACGGCGGGCACCTGACGCACGGCATGCGGATCAACTTCTCCGGCAAGCTGTACAACGTGGTCCCGTACCAGGTCCGCGAGGAGGACCACCGGATCGACATGGCCGAGGTGGAGCGGCTGGCGCTGGAGCACAGGCCGGCGCTGATCGTGGCCGGCTGGTCCGCCTACGCCCGGCAGCTGGACTTCGCCGAGTTCCGCCGGATCGCCGACTCCGTGGGCGCCTACCTGATGGTGGACATGGCGCACTTCGCCGGGCTGGTCGCCGCCGGGCTGCACCCCTCCCCGGTGCCGCACGCGCACGTCACCACGTCCACGACGCACAAGACCCTCGCCGGTCCGCGCGGCGGCATCATCCTGTCCAACGACGCCGGCATCGCCAAGAAGATCAACTCGGCGGTGTTCCCCGGCCAGCAGGGCGGCCCGCTGGAACACGTCATCGCCGGCAAGGCCGTGGCCTTCAAGATCGCCGCGTCCCCGGAGTTCAGGGAACGCCAGGAACGGGTCCTCGCCGGCGCCCGGATCCTGGCCGAGCGCCTGGTCCAGCCGGACGTCACGGCCAAGGGGATCAACGTGATCTCCGGCGGCACCGATGTGCACCTGGTCCTGGTGGACCTGCGCAACTGCGAGCTCAACGGGCAGCAGGCCGAGGACCGCCTCGCGGAAATCGACATCACGGTCAACCGCAACGCCGTGCCGTTCGACCCCCGCCCGCCGATGGTCACCTCAGGCCTGCGGATCGGCACCCCGGCGCTGGCCACCCGCGGCTTCGGCGAAGCAGCCTTCGCGGAGGTCGCGGACATCATCGCCGAGGCCCTGACCGCCGACGCCGGCGCCGACCTGTCCGGTCTGCGTCACCGCGTGGAGGCCCTCGCCGCCGCGCACCCGCTCTACCCCTCGGTTGCCAACCTCGCCTAAGGGACGTATTACAGAAGTAGTGGCACTACAGATCACGACGCCGGGCCGCCGCCACCAGCTGCCGCCCGGCGTCGTGCATCCGGCAGCGATGCCGCCCACCGGCGGCCGCACAGCCCTCCGGCAGGACCATCTGCCGGACCACAGTTTGACCTAGTTAGGAACCGACAATGGCTGTTGGAGTCTTTGACCTTTTTTCCATCGGGATAGGACCGTCCAGTTCGCACACCGTGGGCCCCATGCGGGCCGCCGCGGTCTTCGCGGGTGAACTCAAGGCGTCCGGAGACCTGGACCGGGTGGCCTCGCTGCGCGTGGACCTCTACGGGTCCCTCGCCGCCACCGGCCGCGGCCACGGCACCATGACCGCCATCCTGCTCGGGCTGGAAGGCTACCACCCCGAGCGCATCCTCCCGGACGAGGTGGAGGAACGGCTGGCCGCCATCGCCGCAACCGGCACCCTGAACCTGGCCGGTGAGGTTCCCCTGCCCTACGGGGAATCCGACATGGTCCTGCGCCCCCTGACCATCCTGCCCCGGCACACCAACGGGATGACGTTCACCGTCTCCGACGCCGGCGGCGGGGTCCTCCATGGCGCTACCTTCTTCTCCGTGGGCGGCGGCTTCATCGTCCGCGAGGGCGAGGAAGAGGCAGCCCAGAAGGAATTGGACGAGTCCAAGAAGGAACTGCCGCTGCCGTTCCGCACCGCCGCGGAACTGCTGGGCCACTGCTCCGCCAAGGGGCTGTCCATCGGCGAGATCATGATGGTCAACGAGCGCGCCTCCAGGTCGGAGCAGGAGATCCGGGAAGGCCTGCTGCACATCTACTCCGTGATGGAAGGCTGCGTCGCAGTCAGCCTCAAGCGCAAGGGCCTGCTGCCCGGCGGGCTCAAGGTCCGCCGCCGCGCCCCCGACTGGCATGAGCGCCTCCTGAAGGAGGACACGGACCGTGACCCGAAGTACTGGCAGGAATGGGTCAACCTGATCGCGCTGGCCGTCAACGAGGAAAACGCCTCCGGCGGACGCGTGGTCACCGCCCCCACCAACGGCGCCGCCGGCATCATCCCGGCCGTGCTGTACTACGCCCTGCACTTTGCCCCCGGCATGGACAAGGCCACCCAGCAGGACCGCGACGAGACGATCGTCAAGTTCCTGCTGACCGCCGCCGCCGTCGGGGTGCTCTACAAGGAACAGGCCTCGATCTCCGGCGCCGAGGTGGGCTGCCAGGGCGAGGTGGGCTCGGCGTCGTCGATGGCGGCCGCCGGCCTGGCCGAGGTCATGGGCGGGACGCCGGCGCAGGTGGAGAACGCCGCGGAAATCGCGATGGAACACAACCTCGGCCTGACGTGCGACCCCATCGGCGGGCTCGTGCAGATCCCCTGCATCGAACGCAACGCGATCGCCGCAGCCAAGGCCATCAACGCCGCCAAGATGGCGCTCTGGGGCGACGGCACGCACCGGGTGTCCCTCGATGAGGTCATCGTGACCATGCGGGAGACCGGCAAGGACATGAGCTCCAAGTACAAGGAAACCGCCATGGGCGGCCTCGCTGTCAACGTTCCGGAGTGCTGAGACCTCAGTTGTGCAGCGCCGCCCACACGTTCAGAGACGCGGCGAAAACGATCCAGGACAAGTAAGGCAGCATCAGCAGCCCGGCCCCGCGGCTGATCGGACCGAAGTACATCACCGTCACAGACACCGCCACGGCAAGGGCAACGATGATGGCAAAGGCGATCCACAGCGCCAGGGTGCCCAGCGCCGGGTACAGGCCGAAGAAAACCGGCGTCCAGAGCAGGTTCAGCGCGAGCTGCACGGCGTAGGCGGTGAGGGCAACCCGGGACCCTTCGGCGCGGCGGCGCCAGACGAGCCAGGCCGCGAAGGCCATCGCGAGGTAGAACACCGTCCAGACAGGCCCGAAGACCCAGTTGAGCGGCGACCACGGCGCCTTGTCCGCGGTGACATACCAGCCGTTGACGTTGCCGGCCGTTGCCAGCCCGCCCAGGCCGGCCACGAGGGCGGAGGCGCCAAGGAACACCAGCAGCCCGAGCACCTCGGAACCGGCCCCGCGCCCTCCGGGCCCAGTCAGCGGGGCAGGGAAACCCGGCGTCATCGGATGTTGACGAGCCTGCATGCTTCCAGCCTAGCCGCTCCGTCCCGGGTCTGTTCCGGGGCCGGTTCCGGGCCGCAGCACGGGGGCGGGCGGATAGACTTGAGCGTGCATGTCCGCATGCCGCCGAAGCTCGTACCGCAATGATTGGATACCGAACACTTGCGAGAATTCACTGCCCGCTTTGCCTCTGCCGAAGAGATCGCCACGTGGGATGCGCACGTCACCGCGAACCCCAATGGCGGCAATCTCCTTCAGTCGGAGGCCTTCGCAGACGTCAAACAGCACTTCGGCTGGAAACCCCTTCACCTCGTTTACGAGACGGCCGACTATACGAGCTACAACCTCGTCCTGGAGAAGTCCTTCCCCCTCCTGGGCAAACTCTGGTACCTGATCAAGGGCCCCGACGTGGCCTCCGTCGACGACATCCCGGGCATCGCGGCAGCCAACGCTGAGTTCGTGAAGCGGGCGAAGCTGGGCGTTTTTGCCATCAAGATCGAGCCGGACATCGTGCTGACCGACGAAGCAAGGCGTGTCATCGAAGGGGCAGGGCTGGTCAAGACCCACAACCTGCAGCCCAATGACTCGACTGCATTGCTGGATATCTCCCCGGAGGAGAACCAACTGTTGCGCAACCTCCACTCCCGCGGCCGCAACGCCGTCCGCCGGGCCATCCGCGAGGGCGTGGAGGTCCGCACAGCGGAGCCCACCGAAGAGAACTTCCGGGCCATGTATGCCCTGATGACCACCACGGTGGAGGCCAAGTCGCAGGTCCGGGTCCGCGAATTCGAGTATTACCGCCAGTTCTGGACCAACTTCATCAACCGGGACCAGGGCCGGCTGCTGTTCGTCCAGGAGAACGGCGTGCCGTCCGTGGGCGCCTTCGTCATCAACTACGGCCGCAAAGGCACCTACAAGGATGGCGGCTCGCTGCAGAAACGCAGCCAGTACGGCGATTCGCACCTCGTCCAGTGGACCGCCATGAACCAGCTCAAGGAGCTGGGCTGCACCGAGTACGACTTCTGCGGCACGCCTCCGAGCGACCAGCTCAAGGACACATCCAACCCGTTCCACGGCCTGGGCCTGTTCAAGACCAGCTTCAGCAAGACCGTCACCGACTTCGTCGGCTGCTACGACCAGGTGCTGAGTCCGCTGAAGTACAAGGCCTGGTTGGCCGCAGGGGAGCGCCTGGCCCGCCAGGTCTACACCCGCCGCACAGGCCAGCAGTTCTACTAAACCGGCTGCACAGGATATTGAGGAGGCCGGAATGACCAAGGAACCCGACGGCCGCCGCAGGCCGCACTCGGACGGACTGCCCCCGACCGAGCCGATGTCGCCCATGCAGGTGCGCCAGAACGCAGCCGCGAAGCGCATGTTGCGGAGGCTGGTACAGGGCGAGAATCCGCCGACAGCCCCCATGAGCATCGTGGACCGGCTTGCCGGCAGCCCCTACGCCAACCCGATGATCCAGGTCGGCGGTGTTGACACCTCGGCCCGCAAGACCATTGACTTTGCGCTGCATCTGGCCGAGTCCATGTTCCGGTACGGCGCCGGAGCCCTCGAAGTCGAAACCAGCATTATCGCCATCACCGCCGCCCTGGGACTGAAGAACATCGAGGTGGACATCACCAACCAGTCGGTGGCCATCAACTATGCACCCAAGGACCAGACCCCCATCACCCTGCTCCGCGTCGTGCGGTCCTGGACCAACAATTACGCGGGTCTGGCAAAGGTGCACCAGCTGGTCACGGACATCGTCGCCGGCGGGGTGGGACGCGAGGAGGCCGTACGCCGGCTCGAGGAAATCACGCACAGTTCAAAGCCGTTCCCGCGCTGGATGGTCACGGCGGCGTTCGGGGTTTTCTCCGCTGTCTTCGTCGGTGTCCTCGGCGGCGGGCCCGGCGCCTCGGCCGTCGCCTTCGTCTCCAACCTGCTGGTCAGCCTGCTGGCCCGTCGGCTGGGGCGCTGGCGCACACCGGACTTCTTCATCACCGCGTCGTGTTCCTTCCTGGTCACCTTCATCGCCCTGCTCCTGTGGCGGTTCGGCACCCCGATAGGCATCCAGATCCCCCCCGCCATCGTGGTGGTCGGCGGAATCCTGCTGCTGCTGCCAACCGGACGGCTCGTCTCCTCGGTGCAGGACGCGATCAACGGCTTCCCGGTCACCGCGGCGGGCCGCTTCCTCTCCACGATGCTGACCTTCGGCGCGCTCGTCACAGGAATCGCCGTCGGCTTCGTGGTGGGGGACATGACCGGCATGGAGCCGATCGACGTCACCGAAACATTCCCGCCCGCGTATCCCTGGTGGGCCGTGGGCATCATGATTGCCGTTGCCGTCGTCGCGATCGGGATCACCGAACAGACCAGCTGGACGCTGCTGCTGCCTACGGCGGCCGTGGGTGTCGTGGGCTATCTGGTCCTCATCGGGGGAGACGCCCTGGGGATCGGGCCGCGGTTCGCCCCGGCTCTCGCCGCCGTCGTGATCGGCCTGCTTGCCCGTGTGGTCGCCCTGCGGATGGGCGCACCACAGCTTGTGGTGGCCGTTCCGGCTGCCCTGATCCTGCTGCCCGGACTCACTATATTCCGGTCAATGTATGTATTGACGATTGAGGAATCCGAGATCCTGATGGGTGCCGGCGGGATGCTCAACGCCGGCGCCATCGTGCTGGGCGTTGCGGCCGGCATCGTGCTCGGAGACACCCTCGCCCGGCCGCTGACGAGGAGCCTGGCCAGCAACGAGCGACGGCGGGCGCGGCGCCGCTAGCACCGGGCCGCCGCGGCGGGCTGACGCTGCCGGTCAGATCTTCCTGGTCAGATCTTGCCGGTTAGATCATCCCTACGGGTAGCTTCTTCTCTGCCTGGAAGTCGTCCTCCACGCGGCCCATCGCCCAGTAGCCGGAGAGCGAAACCTGTCCGCGCTCCAGTCCGCGCTGCCCGTAGAAGACGTCCCGCAGGCTCTTCATGTACCCGCGCTCACCGTGCGCGAAGACCTGGACCCGGCCTTCGGGCCATTCTGTGTCCCGCACGGCGTTGACCAGCAACTCGCTGGCACCTGCAGGCACGCCGCCGCGCAGGAGCCACCGAAGTTCGACGCCGGCCGGTGCGGCCAGCGACTGAATCTCGGCGTCGCCGTCCACCTCCAGGAAGGCGAGGCCGCGGGCGTGCTCCGGCAGGGATTCGATCGCGGCGCTGATCGCCGGCAGGGCGGACTCGTCGCCGGCAAACAGGTACCAGTCCGCCGCGGGGTCCGGGTTGTAGCCGCCGCCTGGCCCGGTGAAGACGAGGCTGTCGCCGGGCCGTGCGGAAGCCGCCCAGGGTCCGGCAAGGCCCTCATCGCCATGGATCACGAAGTCGATGGCGAGCTCTCGGGCCTGCACGTCCACCCAGCGGACGGTGTAGGTCCGGGTGTGCGGCCACTCTTCGCGCGGCATGGTTTCCCTGATGGCCCAGAGGTCCAGCGGCTCCGGGTAGTCGATCCCGGGCTGCGGGAACGCAATCTTGATGTAGCGGTCCACGAAGCCGTTGTTGACGTAGCCGTCAAAGCCCGGGCCGCCCGCGACGACGCGGACCATTTGCGGGGAGAGTTGCTCGCGGCGCAGCACGGAGAGGTTGATCTGCGGTCGCGATTTCCGGCTGGCCGAGGTGGTGGCGGGAACTGAAGTCATGAGGCCAAGCCTAGCCAATGAGCCTGTGTATGAAGCGTGCCCGTGACGCCGGGCCGGGAAGCCCGGTTACGGAAGCGGGGGCAGTTCCCAGTCCACCGTGCCGTTGCCCTGGGCCTGGAGCAGGGCGTTGGCCCGGCTGAACGGCCGCGAGCCGAAGAAGCCCCGTGAGGCCGACAGCGGGCTGGGGTGCGCGCTCGCGATCACCGGCGCCGGCCCCAGCAGCGGGCGGACGGATTCGGCGTCCTTGCCCCACAGGATGACGACGAGGGGGGCCGGGCCGCCGGCCGTGGTCCGGCGGGTCGTGACAGCGCTGATGGCAGCTGCCGTGATCGCTTCCCAGCCCTTGTTGCGGTGCGATCCTGCCGCCCCGGCCCGGACACTCAGGACCCGGTTCAGCAGCAGGACACCCTGCTCCGCCCAGCCGCCGAGATCCCCGTGGATCCGGGGTGGAAGGCCCAGGTCGGCGTCGAGCTCCTTGTAGATATTGGCGAGGCTGCGCGGGATGGGACGGGTGCCGCCGTCCACCGCGAAGGACAGGCCCACGGCGTGGCCCGGCGTCGGGTAGGGGTCCTGGCCCACAATCAGGACCCGGACGCCGGCCAGGGGCTGCCGGAAGGCCCGCAGCACGTTCGACGGCGGCGGGAGCACCTCGTGTCCCTCGGCGGCCTCCGCCGCGAGGAAACCCAGCACCTGCCGCAGCTGCCGTTCCACGGGAGTCAGCGCCTCAGCCCAGTCGGGCGCGACGAGTTCGCTCAGCGGCTGGCGTGCCAGCTCGGCGAAGCCCACGGTGTCACCGGCCAGCCGCTCCAGCTCGAACAGTGCATCGGAATCACCGGGGTCGGAGTGGGGGGAAACGGAAGCAGGCACGGCTCCATTCTTGCAGGGTGCCAAATGACAACCTTGTTATTCGCCCGTAGCATGGGGACTGACCTTTGTCGGATCCAGCCAGGGAGTGTGTCGTGGCCGAAGCAGCACCGGAGCACCTTTCGACGGCGGAATCAGTTGCCGCGGATTTCCGCAGCGAGTCGCCGCTACGCAGCCGCGATCAGCAGATGCTGGCTTTGGAGCGGCAGTGGTGGAAGTACGCCGGGGCCAAAGAACAGGCCATCCGTGAGCTCTTCGATCTGTCCGCGACGCACTATTACCAGATCCTGAATGCGCTCATCGATACCGAGGATGCGCTGGCCCACGATCCCATGCTGGTGAAGAGATTGCGTAGACTACGTACGTCACGCCAACGTGCCCGCACTGCTCGCCGCTTGGGTTCAGACGCGTAAAGCACGGCCGGATGCGCAGACGATCTGCGCGGAAAAGGCCCTGGCAACTCGTAAGAAATCAGCAAGGACGTCGCTTTTACCATGACCAAATACGCGCGGGATGAATTTGACCGGGTCCCGGAGACCCCCACACGGCAGGGTGTGCACCGTGCAGCCGCCGAATCCCGACGCCGCAGCCTGGGTCCCATCCTGGCGGTCGGCGCCGCCGCCCTGGTCATCGGCCTTGTGGCCTTCCTGTTCCTGCCGAAGCTCGGCTTCAACCCCGCCGGAAACTCATCAGCCGTGACTGCGGAACAGCCTGCCGGCAGTCCCACCGCCTCACCGGCGCCCAGCGCCACCAGCCCGGCTCAAACCAGCCAGACAGCCTCCGGCTCCGCAACACCGTCCGGGGCCGCATCGCCCACCGCCACGCCGGCAGAGGGAGCCGCCGTGGACAAGACGCAGCCCGTCACGGTCTACAACGCCAGTGGCACCCCGGGACTGGCGGGCCGGGTGAGCGCACGGGTCGCTGCCGACGGCTGGGTCCCGGGGCCGCTGCGCAACTGGACCGGCGCGCCGCAGACGGGTTCCGTGATTTTTTACGCCGGGCCGGAGCAGAAGGCCAACGCCGAAGCCTTGGCCTCGCTGCTCGGCATCCAGGCCCTTGTCGACTCGGCCGAGTTCAAGATGCCGCTTGTCGTCGTCCTGGGACCCGGCTTCCAGTAGCCGGTTTCGGTTACGCCTGAATAACTATTAGCCGCCAACGCGGTCCGCAGCCTGCACTCCGGCGCGCTGCCGCGGGTACAGTATTTGCGGACTTCGTTTCGCATTCCGCGGCGCACATCGTGGTGGGCCGCCCGCAAGCTAGCTGAAAGTGTGGACACCATGGCATTGGGAACCGTCAAGTGGTTCAACGCCGAAAAGGGCTACGGCTTCATCACCGTGGACAATTCCGGAGACGACGTCTTCGTGCACTGGTCGGCCATCGTGGGGGAGGGCTACCGCGCCCTCGACGAAGGACAGCGCGTGGAACTGGAAGTGGGCGAGGGCGAGAAGGGCCCACAGGCCGAAAGCGTCCGGCCGGCCTAGTGCAACCCCCCGCGGCAGCGCACGTCCGGCAGGTTCCTGCCGGACTGAACCCCGTTCGGCGCCGGACGGCTGCCCTGCGGCTGGTCCGCTGCGCGGCGGTGGGGGCGGCTGCGGTGCTGGCCCTGGCCGGTTGCCTGGCGCCCGCAGGCGGCGCCCGGGTGGAGCGCGCTGAAGCCAGCGGGGACGGCACGCTGAGGATTGGCCTCATCCTGGACAACACGGGCAAGCAGGATTTTCTCAACGCATCCCAGCTCACGGCCGCGAAACTTGCCGTTAAGGAAATCAATGCCGCCGGCGGTCATAAGGGCAAGCCGGTCGAGCTGCTGCCGGAGACCATCAGCGCCGACGCGGCCGCCCAGGCCAAGGCGCTAGCGGCCGCCAAAGCCGACGTCGTGATCGGGCCGACCGACTCCAGCCGTGCCCCCGGCGCCATTGATGTGCTGTCCAACGCGAAGATCGCGCTGATTTCCCCTGCCAACGCGGCGCGCGGTCTGAGCACCTACAATGGCGGCGGCTATTATTTCCGCACCTCCGCTGCCGATGTCGCGCAGGCCCCGGTCCTGGTCAAACTCGCCAAGGATGGCGGCGCCAAAACGCTCGCCATCGTGTACGAGGAAGGCAGCTACGGCACAGACGTCTCCACCGCCGTTGGCGCTGCCACCAAGCAGGCCGGCCTCGGGCCCGTGGCCGTCGCTTCCTTCAAACCGGGCCAGGCGCAACAGGCGGCCGCGGCCGCCAAGGCAGCGGCTCCCGACGCCGTCGTCCTCGTCTCCCGTGACGGAGCGCAGGGCGCCATCGCCGAGCTGAACAACGCCGGCCTCGCGGGACGCAAGCTCATCCTCAGCGACGGCGCCGTCAGCCAGTACGGCTCCGGTCTCGGCTCCCGCGCCCTCGACGGGGCCCGCGGTATCCTTCCGGGGGCGTTTCCGTCGGCACACTTCCAGGGCGAACTGGTGGCCGTTGATCCGGGCCTGAAAGACATGACCTTTGCCGCGGAAACGTACGACGCCGTCAACCTGGCCGCGATCGCGGCGGCCGCGGCAGAGGACGACGCCGGCACCTCCATTGCGTCCCGGCTGATTGCCGTTTCCGGCGGCAGGGCCCAGCCCTCCAACGGGACCCAGACCGCCGACGGGGCCCAGCCCTCCGGCGAGGCTGCGGTGTGCACGTCCTATCAGAAGTGCGTCGACGTCCTGCGCGCGGGCAAGCGCCCTGACTACGACGGCGAATCCGGGCTGATCAACTTCGATTCCCACGGTGATGTCACGTCGGCGGCCTACATGGTGTTCGGCTACGGCGCGGACAACAAGGCCACCATGAGCGGAAGCGAAACAGCCCGCAGCAGCGGCAGCTGATCGCTCGTAGCGTATTGTGCGGCGGCGGAACGCAGGCACAGCGCCGATGCGGGCCAGTGCGGGACGCGCACTGCTTGCACTCTCCCCGGGGGAGTGCTAACTATTGACTTAGCACTCCCGCGTATTGACTGCTAAAACGACGCCCGGTTCGACCGGCCGCGAAGTGAGGCAGCCGGACCAGGAGCGAAAGAGATACCAGGCTGGGTGAGATCCCGGACCCAGCGGCGTACAGAGGCCGCCGGGGAAGGATCGTCCGTCGCGGGCACCGCAGCAAGGTTCATTCTTAACGACTGTCCCGAAAGGACTACTGCCGTTATGGCCAAGATCATTGCATTTGATGAAGAGGCACGCCGCGGTCTTGAGCGGGGCCTGAACATCCTCGCCGACGCCGTCAAGGTCACCCTCGGCCCGCGTGGACGCAACGTTGTCCTCGAAAAGAAGTGGGGCGCCCCCACGATCACCAACGATGGTGTTTCCATCGCCAAGGAGATCGAGCTGGACGACCCTTACGAGAAGATCGGCGCCGAGCTGGTCAAGGAAGTTGCCAAGAAGACGGACGACGTCGCCGGCGACGGAACCACCACCGCTACGGTGCTGGCACAGGCCCTGGTCAAGGAAGGCCTGCGCAACGTCGCAGCCGGAGCGGATCCCCTGTCCCTTAAGCGCGGCATCGAGAAGGCTGTCGAAGCCGTCACCCGCGAACTCCTGGCTTCGGCCAAGGAAATCGAAACCAAGGAAGAGATCGCTGCCACGGCGTCCATCTCTGCCGGTGACGACGAGATTGGCGCCCTGATTGCCGAAGCCCTGGACAAGGTCGGCAAGGAAGGCGTCATCACCGTCGAGGAGTCGAACACCTTCGGCCTCGAGCTGGAGCTCACCGAAGGCATGCGCTTCGACAAGGGTTACATCTCCGCGTACTTCGTCACCGACGCCGAGCGCCAGGAAACGGTCCTTGAGGATCCGTACATCCTGATCGTCAGCTCCAAGATCTCCAGCGTCAAGGATCTGGTTGCTGTCCTTGAAAAGGTCATGCAGTCTTCCAAGCCGCTGCTGATCATCGCCGAAGACATCGAGGGCGAGGCACTGGCCACCCTGATTGTCAACAAGATCCGTGGCACGTTCAAGTCCGTCGCCGTCAAGGCTCCGGGCTTCGGCGACCGCCGCAAGGCGCAGCTCGCGGACATCGCCATCCTCACCGGTGGCCAGGTCATCTCCGAGGAAGTCGGCCTCAAGCTTGAGACTGCCGGCCTCGAACTCCTGGGCCGCGCCCGCAAGGTCGTTGTCACGAAGGATGAGACCACCATCGTTGAGGGTGCAGGTGACGCCGACCAGATTGCCGGCCGCGTTTCCCAGATCCGCGCCGAGATCGAGAACTCCGATTCGGACTACGACCGTGAGAAGCTGCAGGAGCGCCTGGCCAAGCTGGCCGGCGGCGTTGCGGTCATCAAGGCCGGTGCCGCAACCGAGGTCGAGCTCAAGGAACGTAAGCACCGCATTGAGGACGCTGTCCGCAACGCCAAGGCTGCTGTTGAAGAGGGCATCGTCGCCGGCGGTGGCGTTGCCCTGATCCAGGCTGGCGCCAAGGCATTCGCCAACCTGCAGCTCGAAGGCGACGAAGCAACCGGTGCGAACATCGTCCGCGTTGCCATCGACGCCCCGCTGAAGCAGATCGCCTTCAACGCCGGCCTCGAGCCCGGCGTTGTTTTGGACAAGGTCCGCGGCTTGCCCGCAGGCCACGGCCTGAACGCTGCAACCGGCCAGTACGTCGACCTGCTGGCTGCCGGCATCAACGACCCGGTCAAGGTCACCCGCTCTGCCCTGCAGAACGCGGCTTCCATCGCCGGCCTGTTCCTCACCACCGAGGCCGTTGTGGCCGACAAGCCGGAGAGGAACTCCCCGGCCATGGGCGGCGGGGACGACATGGGCGGCATGGGCGGCATGGGCGGTTTCTAACCACCCGGCTCCTACGCCACTGAACATATAGTTCGACACGTATGGTTCGACACATATAGTTCGACACATGTAGTTCGACGACGGCGGTCTCACCTCAGGGTGGGGCCGCCGTCGGCGTTAACCCGCCCGCCCCAACCCCGACGCTCCCACAGACGTCGGCGCGCCTCACCGGTTATGGGGGGAGCGAAGATGCGGGCGGGAGGTCTGGCAGGATAGACCAGTGACGATTACAGCAGCAGCCGACGGTTCGGCTTTAGGAAATCCCGGTCCGGCCGGATGGGCCTGGTATGTGAATGACGACTGCTGGCGGGCCGGCGGGTGGCCGCACGGCACCAACAACCAGGGTGAGTTGATGGCGGTCCTCGACCTGTTCCGGTCCACGGCACACCTGCCCGGCGAGGATCTGCACATCCTCTGCGACAGCCAGTACGTCATCAACTCCGTGACCAAGTGGATGCCGGGCTGGAAGCGCAAGGGCTGGCGCAAGTCTGACGGCAAGCCCGTCATGAACGTGGACCTGCTCAAAGAGATCGATCAGGCGCTGGTTGGCCGCAAGTACAAGTTTGAATGGGTGCGCGGACACGCCGGGCACGACCTCAATGAGGCAGCGGACGACCGCGCAAGGGCGGCGGCCACGGCCTTCCAGCAGGGCGTGGCGGCCCGCCAGGGCCCAGGGTTCGGCCCGACGGCGGGGGGCACTGCGCCCGCGCCGCAGGCCGCACCTGCGCCCGCGCCGCAGGCCGCACCAACCGCCGCGCCCGCCGCCCTGTGGCAGGCGTCGGCGCCGGAAGGCCAGCAGGAGCTGTTCGGCCAGGCCGGGTCCTTCGACGAACCCGATCTTTTCAGCGAGCTCGAAGAGGAGTCCACGCCGGCCCCCGGCACGGACTCCAGCCCGGAAGCCATCGTCGAAGCGCTGGAACGCGAGCTCCTCCTTCCGGAAACCCGGGCCGACATCGGACGCATCGGCGTGCTGCTGCACCCTGACTTCACCGAAATCGGGAGCTCGGGCCGTATCTGGACACGGGACGCCATGATGATGGCGCTGGAAGAGAACCCGAAAGGACCCACCGAACTGGAGCTTCTGGGTGCAGACCGTCTGGGCGAGAGCGCCATCCTGCTGACCTACCGCAGCTATACCCGCTCGGGAACGACCCTGCGCAGCTCCCTTTGGGTCCATGACGGGGCGCAATGGCGGCTCCGCTTCCACCAGGGCACTCCCGAGGCTTAGGGCCGGGAACGGGGCCGGTGCGGCGCCACTCAGCTGAAGCGCTGGGTGTTGTTCAGCTCGGTCTGGTCATAGCTGGCCGCCGCCGAATTGAGCGCCAGATTGATGGACGCCAGGGACGACTCAACCCTGCCTTGGGTCAGGGTCCACTCTGCGACGAGGGCTTGGAAGTTGCTGGCCGCGGAGCCTCGCCAGCTGGCCTGCAGCTCGTCCAGGCCGCGCTTCATGGCTTGGACGTCCGCGCTGATCCGCTCGACTGTGGCCTTCACATTCGCTGACTTGAGCTGGAGTAGTTCCGTGTCGACGGAGATGATGCTCATGGGGGTAGCCTCTCGACGGTGCCTGGAAGCAGCCCCGCTCCAACGTCACGAAGGCGACGCCGGAAGGGGGCTGCCCCGTCCGGACTTTCCGGACACAACGAGCGTAGGCCGGGGAGACCAACGCGGCCCGCGGCCGATTCGGCTATGTGGACAACCGGCGTGCGGAAGAGCCCAGACGAAGAGCCCCAGCCCATGAGGCCGGCCGAAGAGCCCCAGCCAATGAGGCCGGCCGAAGACAGGAGCCGGGGGCCCCGATCAGGAATCAGGCGTCGGCTGAGGCTCCGGGGCCGGCGCTCGTCGGTGCGTCGGCTGACACAGTTTCCTCTGACGGTGCGTGGGCTGCCCTGGCCTCATCCGACACGGTGTCGTCGGCCGCGGCTTCGTCCAGGAACGGAAGGCTGACCACGAGGGTGGCGCCCCCGCCGTCGGTCTTCTCGACCCGGACCGTGCCGGAGTGCGAGCCGACGATGGCCGCCACGATCGCGAGCCCGAGCCCGCTGCCGCCTGTTTCCCTGGTCCGTGACGTGTCCGCGCGGTAGAACCGCTCGAAGACCCGGGAAGCTTCCTCGTCGGGCACTCCGGGGCCGTGGTCCCGGACCTCGAAAACGGACTGCCGCGATCCGTCCTCGGACGTCCGGACGCCGACGGCGAGTTCAATGGGGGTGCCCTCCGGCGTGTAGCGCAAGGCGTTGCCGACGAGGTTGCCGACCACCTGCCGCAGTTTCGCCTCGTCGCCCAGCACGGGCGCCGGGCCGGCGGGACCGCCGTCGAGCCCCGTGAGCGAGATGGTGCGGCTGCGCTCGCTGGCCTGGGTGTCCACCATGGCGTCGTGGGCGAGCAGCAACAGGTCAGCGGGCTTCTGCTGCAGCGGCCGCTGCTCATCGATGCGGGCCAGCAGCAGCAGGTCCTCCACCATGGTGCCCATCCGCTTTGCTTCACTTTCGATCCGCCCCATGGCGGTGGCTACGTCCTCCGGAGTGGATAGTGCGCCGTGCCGGTACAGCTCCGAGAACCCGCGGATGGTGACGAGCGGGGTCCGCAGCTCGTGGGAGGCATCGGCGGCGAAACGACGCATCCGCGACTCGGACGCCATGCGGGCGGCGAAGGCCGTTTCGATATGCGCCAGCATGGCGTTGAGTGAGCTGCCGAGCCTGCCCACCTCGGTGTTGGGGTTTTCGATTTCCACCCGCCTCGAGAGGTCACCGGCGGCGATGGCCGCCGCGGTCTTTTCCACCCGCGCCAACGGCCGGAAGGACCGGGAGATACTCCAAGTGGCGATGAAGAAGGCCAGCACCAGGGTCAGCAGCCCGACGCCGACCATCACCAGGACGGCGTGTTCCATCACCGAATCCACCGGCGCGAGCGGGAGCCCGATCACCACCACGGAGGTGCGCTCGTTGCTGTCGACCACGCTGAGGGCCACGACCCGCCAGTTGCGATCGTCGGTTCCGCGGACCTGATAGGGCGCCTGCTGGCGCACCCTGGCCTCGGCGGCGGAAATATTCTTGATGTCCGGGTGTGATTCCTTGTCGCCACCGAACGGATAGGGCGGCAGTCCGGGGCTGAAGAGCATCAGGGAATAGTCGGTGGGAATGTTCGGGTTCTGCTCCTGCAGTTGGCTGAAGGACTTTTGCTGGCGCACGGAATCGACGGCGGCCTTGAGCTTGTCGTCCACCTGGCCCTGCAGGTAGCTGTGCAGCAGCGTCAGGGTGCCGGCGCCGGTGGCGGTGAGCGCCACCAGCATCAGGGCTGTCATGATGGCGACGAGCTGCGACCTCAGCGAGGCCGATTTCCAACGGTGCAGCAAGGTCAGCGCTTCTCTGCCGTCCGCAGCACGTAGCCCACGCCGCGCTTGGTCTGGATCAGGGCCGGGGCGTCCGGATCGATGTCCACCTTGCGGCGCAGGTAGGAAATATAGGACTCCACGATCGACGCGTCACCGTTGAAATCGTATTCCCAGACGTGGTCCAGGATCTGGGCCTTGGACAGGACACGGTTGGGGTTGAGCATGAGGTAGCGCAGGAGTTTGAATTCGGTGGGGGAGAGCTCGATCACGGTGCCGCCGCGGCGTACCTCGTGGGCGTCGTCGTCGAGCGCCAGGTCATCCACGCGGATGACGGCGTCGTCGTCCTGCAGCGGCTGGGTGCGGCGCAGCACGGCACGGATGCGCGCCACCACTTCGTCGAGGCTGAACGGCTTGGTGACGTAGTCGTCGCCGCCCACCGTCAGCCCCATGACCTTGTCCTCGGTGTCGTCCTTCGCGGTCAGGAAGAGCACAGGAAAGTGCTTGCCCGCGGCGCGCAGCCGGCGGGTGACGGTGAAGCCGTCCATGTCCGGCAGCATGACATCCAGCACGGCGAGGTCGGGGGAGTGGAGCTCCGCCGCGGCCAGCGCCTCGCGCCCGTTGCCCGCGGAGACCACCTCAAAGCCGGCGAAGCGGAGCGACGTGGAGAGCAGCTCGCGGATGTTCGGTTCATCATCGACGACGAGGAGCTTGGCTTCTGGACCGTTCTTTTTCATAACTCCCATGATGCTCCCAGACTCTGGGAGTTTTCTGAATGGCAGATGTATGTTTTATGGATCGTTGCGTGGCGTCAGCAGGCTGACCTCATTGAGGGCGCGGCGCAGCTCCTGGTACCGCTTCGCCCCCAGGGCGGCGGCCCATTTCTGCTCCGTCTCCGCAATGATCCGCAGGGAAAGCTCGACGGCGGCCTCGCCGGCCGGGGTGAGCGTGGCGATTTTGGCCCGTGAGTCGGAAGGGTCCGGGGTGATCCGGACGTACCCCTCCCGCTCCAGGTGCTTCATGAACTGGCCGATGCCCGCCTTCGTGATGGCGGCCCGCTGGGCAAGCAGCGAAAGCCGCAGCCCTTCCGGCGGGATGAGTGCCATCACGCGGTAGTGCGAGGGCCGCAGTCCCGGCAGTGAATGCGCTGAAATTTCGGCACGGAAGCTGTTGAACGCCCCGGCGAGCAGGCCGGCGATGTGGGGTTCCGCGGCGGGTTGCTGCCCGGGCCCATTGACGTCGATCATAAACTTACTTTACCATCAGCGTAGTAAATGTAGTTTACCAACGGAGCGCTGCGAGGATCGTCATGACGGCTGCAGTTCTGGACAACATGGACATCCTGGGCGTAGCGGTCCCGGAGCCGCGGGAACTCGCCGCAATCGCAGCCGCGTGCCTCGGTGAATCCCGGGTGGAGCTGCTCTCCGCCGATGCAGCGCCGCTGGCGCCGGTGTACAACATGACCACGGGCGGGCTGTGGCGGGTACGGGGGACCGCACGCACCAGCTGCGGGGGCCCGCGCGGGAGTATCGGCGTCGTCCCCTTCAGCGTAGTGGTGAAGCTTATCCAGTCGCCGCTGCTCTGGTCCGGGATCGGTCAGGTTCCCGAACCACTGAGAAGCGGGCTGCTGGAGCGGTTCCCCTGGCAAACGGAAGCCCTGGTCTACGGCTCCGATCTGCCGGCCCTCCTGCCCCGCGGCGGACGGATGCCGCGCATCTACCGCGTGGCCGAGGTCGATCCGCAGCGCATCGCCATCTGGATGGAGGACGTGGCCGAGGCCCCCGCCGCGGCGTGGACGGACCACCGCTTCGCCGGCGCCGCCCGATTCCTGGGCCGGCTGGCCGGCAGCCGGCAGGTGCGGGAGCGCGGTCCCGCCGGGAGTGCCATCCGCGATGTGCAGGGGCTGAAGTTCTATCTGGACGGCGTGGCGTCAGCGGTGTTCATTCCGGGCATCCAGGGAGCCGAACTCTGGGCGCACCCGGCGGTGGCCGCCGCCGCAGACGCGCAGCTGATCACCGGCCTGCGCGGCCTGGCGGAACGCGCGCGCGGTCTGCTCGACATTATTGCGGCGCTTCCCACCCTTCCGGCCCACGGTGACGCCAGCCCCCAGAACCTGCTGATCAACCCTGACGCCGGGCCGGCCGGCAGCGCCGGAGATGCAGGGTTCACTGTGATCGACTGGGGCATGTACGGCTTCGCCTGCGTGGGGTTCGATCTCAGCCAACTGCTCGCCGGGTGGGTTAACCAGGGCCAGCTGCACGGCAGCGAGCTGTACCGGCTCGAACCGCTGTGCCTGGCCGCCTACTGCGAGGGGCTCGCCGAGTCCGGGACCCCGGTGGCCGAAGCGCACGTCAGTCGCGGCCACGCCGCCTCCATGGCGCTTTTCACCGGCCTGGCCGCGGTCGCAACGCAGCGGCTGGCGGAACCGGACTCCGCCGAGCTGCGCTCCCTGGTGTCCGGGCGGGTGGAGATGGCCCGCTTCATCCTGGAGCTGCTCGCTGCTACGGACAAGGAACGCTGCTAGCTCGCCGTGCCCACGTCCTTGGCATCCATGATCCGGTACGCGTAGCCCTGCTCGGCCAGGAAGCGCTGGCGCTTGGCCGCGAAGTCCTGGTCCAGGGTGTCCCGGGCAACGAGGGAATAGAACCGGGCCGCGCGGCCGTCCTTCTTGGGCCGCAGCAGCCGGCCCAGGCGCTGGGCTTCCTCCTGGCGGGAGCCGAAGGAGCCGGAGACCTGGATTGCGACGGAGGCCTCGGGCAGGTCGATCGAGAAGTTGGCGACCTTGGACACCACGAGGGTCTGGACCTCGCCGGCGCGGAAGGCGTCGAAGAGCTTCTGGCGATCCTTCACGGAGGTGTCGCCCTTGATTACCGGGGCCCGGAGGCGTTCGCCGATCTCGTCCAGCTGGTCGATGTACTGCCCGATCACGAGCAGCTGCTCGCCGGCATGCTCGGCCACGAGCTGTTCCACCACGAGCGTCTTGGACTCCGAAGTGGCGCACAGGCGGTACTTGTCCGCGTCCTCGGCCATCGCATAGGCCACGCGTTCATCGCGCGGGAGATCGATCCGGACCTCCACGCAGTCCGCCGGAGCGATGTAGCCCTGGGCCTCGATGTCCTTCCACGGCGCGTCGTAACGCTTGGGGCCGATCAGGCTGAAGACCTCGCCCTCGCGCCCGTCCTCGCGGACCAGGGTGGCGGTGAGGCCGAGCCGGCGTCGTGCCTGCAGGTCCGCCGTCATCCGGAAGATCGGGGCAGGCAGCAGGTGGACCTCGTCGTAGATGATGAGCCCCCAGTCATTGCCGTCCAGAAGCTCCAGATGGGAATACAGGCCGCCGCGCTTGGTGGTCAGCACCTGGTAGGTCGCGATCGTGACGGGACGGACTTCCTTGAGGGAGCCGGAGTATTCGCCGATCTCCTCCTCGGTGAGGGACGTCCGCTTGAGCAGCTCGTCCTTCCATTGCCGGGCGGACACCGTGTTCGTCACCAGGATGAGGGTGGTGGTGGAACTCGTGGCCATCGCCGCCGCGCCTACCAGCGTTTTGCCGGCTCCGCAGGGAAGCACGACGACGCCGCTGCCGCCGGCCCAGAAGTTCTCCATCGCCAGCTGCTGGTACGGGCGGAGCTTCCAGCCGGACTCGTCCAGCATGATCGGATGGGGCGTGCCATCGACGTAGCCGGCCAGGTCCTCGGCAGGCCAGCCGATCTTGAGCAGCAGCTGCTTGAGCTGACCGCGCTGGGAGGAATGCACCACCACGGTCTCGCCGTCGATCCGCGCGCCCAGCAGGGGAGCGATCTTCTTGGCGCGGCTGACCTCCTCGAGCACCGGGTAGTCGGAGGTGCGCATCACGAGGCCGTGCTGGGGATCCTTCTCGAGCCGCAGCCGGCCGTAGCGGGACATGGTCTCTTCGACGTCGATCAGCAGGGAATGCGGCACCGGGAACCGGGAGTACTTCAACAGCGTGTCCAGGACCTTTTCGGCGTCGAGCCCTGCGGCCCGGGCGTTCCAGAGGCCCAGCGGCGTCAGCCGGTAGCTGTGCATGTGTTCCGGGGCGCGCTCCAGTTCGGCGAAGGGGGCGATGGCGTGGCGTGCTTCGGTGGCCAGTTCGTGGTCGACCTCAAGCAGGATGGTTTTGTCACTCTGGACGATCAGCGGTCCGTCATTCACTGGAGCAATTCCTCAGCGGCTTCTACGTCAATAATCCGGTGGATGGACAGGACGCGTTCGGTTTCCTTCTCCGGGTCAAAGACCCGCACGCGTCCGCCGTTTACAGCTACCGGAACAACCGTTTCGCGGTTGGCATTCCCCAGGCTGTCCACCACGTTCATGACCACCCGCTGTTTGAGCCTGATCGCCTTCAGCAGGGTTTCCAGCCCCAGCTGGGTGGCCTCCTCGCTGCCGGGAGACGCGGCGGGATGGCCCCCGGACCCGCCGGCTGCCGGGCGCCCGCTGCGCAGCACAGAGAGTTGGGCGTCGACGTCGGCTGCCGGCGGGGCTGTGCGCGGGGCGGTGTACACCGGGCGCGCGGAGCCGGGAACGGCGGTGCCGCGGCGCAACCGGAGGACAGCGGACTCGGGCTCCTCCAGCGCCGGGGACAGCCCCAGGCTCCGGAGCAGCTGCGCGGTTTCCCGGGGCGCGGCCTGGGAGATCAGCACGGTGGGTGCGATGCGCGTCAGGCCCAGGCCGGCCGCAGCGGAGGTATTGAGCAGCTCCAGCAGCGCCGTTTCATCGTCGCTCTGGATGAAGCTGGCGGCGGCGCCGACGCGGAGGCTGGCGTGGCGGGCGGCGGTGTCTTCGATCAGGTAGCTGAGCGGCTGCGGGATGTCCGTGGCCGAATGCTGGCGCAGGAAGTCCAGCAGGGCCCCGGCGTCCTGGCCGGCGTCGAGCGCCCGGCGGACTGAGGAGACGGAGAAGCGGTAGATCGTGGCCGGCCCCTGGCCCTCGGCGTCGGCCATGGTCAGGAGTCTCTCGCTCAGTTCCGGGGCGAGGTAGCCGGGTGCCACTGCGGTCAGGTCGGCCTGCAGCAACACGTGGTTCAGTGCGGCGGGCAGGTGCTCGCCCAGGATGCCGAGGGCATCGTCGGGCTGCTCGGCCGCGATTGCCGCCCCGATCTGGCTCAGGGCGCCGGAGCCGATGAGACCGAGCATTTCGGCCTCGGCCAGGACACCGCGGATCAGCGAGCTGAAGCGCCGGGCCATCCGGGGCTGTGCCCAGTCGGCGCGTTCCAGGACGGCCGCGGCGTCCAGCACCGGAGCCTGCCCGTCCGGCGCCGAGGCTTCCTGGGTGAGTTCATTCAGGATTTCCAGTATCCGTTTCCGGACTACGGGGGCGTCCGGCCGCTGGGCCTCGGCTGAGAGCGCATTGATGGTGGTGCCTGCCGGGCCACGGTGTGCGGCCGGTCCCGGCGCGCCGCCGTTCACGGGCTGACCGACGAGCGAGGGAGCACGCTCGCTGGCGAGCCAGGCGTTGACCAGCCAGAGCCATTGCTCCTGGCGCGGCAGCGTCAGCCACTCCAGCTGGGGCGGCTGGACCCAGGCGGAGCTGTCGACGTCGAGGCGCAGCAGGCCGGCGAGGGCGCACAGCTCGGCCAGAACGCCGGCCTCGTGCAGCTCGATCCGCAGTGAATCGGCCAGGCGCTTCAACTCCCGCACCCCCACACCGCCGCTGCGCAGGGTGACCAGCGGTTGTTCACGGGCGATGTAGAGCAACTCGCCGACGAGGCGAAGGGTTTCGGCGATCGCTCCCAGGGCGGCGTTGCGGCGCAGCGCAGCGCTCGTTGAACCCAGCCGGGGCACCGGGGGGGCCAGCGCGAAGTTCTCAATGACGAAGCCGCCGCGCAGCGAGACGCCGACGCTGTGCGGAAGTTCCACGTGGGCGGCGTCCAGCGGCACCAGCAGACCCCGGCCCAGCAGCCAGTCCACGGGTCCGACGTCGGAGCCTTCGGTGGCCACGGAAGCGCGGCGCTGCGCCTGGGGTACGGCACCCATGGCCCAGTTCCCGAACCGGGCGAGCAGCGCCGTCGTGCGTTCCGGGGCGGTGGCAAGGATCTGCTGGAGGGATTCGGGCGAGGCTGTCCAGTGCTGCAGCGACAGGGCCGCCTCCATCGGCGTGGTGGCGGGGGAGATGGCGGCGCCGCTGCGGTGCAGCTCCCCGACGAGCTGGACCACGCGTTGGGCAAACGCGGGCTGGAGCCGCACGAGCTCGGTGTAGCTGCGCCCCAGCCCGGCCGGGTAGATGCCGATGACGTCTTTGAGGCAGCCGACCGGAAGGTAGTAACGCTGCCGCGCGGCGGCGGCCGGAGCGACGCCGTGCGGGGGCTCGGCCCGGTGCACGAGCGCCAGCTCCTGCAGCGAATGCAGCAACCTGTCGATCGATGTCAGGGAGGAGCCGTTGATCAGCTTCTTCAGCATCGCGGACGAAGCGCTGTGGCCGGTGTCGGTGTTGGTGCACAGGTGCAGCGTTTCCAGCGCCTGCATCTCCGGGCGGTTAAGCCGCTCCAGGGCGCGCTGCACGCTCACCCGGCCGCTCGCCCGGGCGGCGAGGGCGGCGAAGTCCGGAACACCGGGGGAGATGAGGTCCGGCCGCGCGGAGAACAAGGCCCGCAACGAGTCGTCGCTGCGTGCCTCCAGTTCCTTGCTGAGCGCGCGAATAAGGGACATCAGTCCAACGTTACCTTTCACCCGGCTCGCGCGTCCGGCGCCGGGCCGCGACACCGTCCACCACGAGCAACAGCATCAGCAGGAAAGCAAGGGGCAGTCCGTAGAGAGCCAAGGAGGTGATCCAGGCCGGGGCCACCAGATTGCTGAACGCCATGGCCATCACGATGTCCACTGTAAGCAGAGACAGCACGGCGGCTGCTGCCGCAATGATCAGCAAGGGCCGCCGGAAGCGCAATGGTGTCATGGGGGCAACGCTAACAGTCCGGCTTCGTCCGCGTCTCACGCCGTCAAAGTTGGGAAGGCAGGATAACCTTGGGGGAACAGACGAACACGGTCCGGCAGTCATACTTTGAACCCGCATATCCATGCGGATGCGGTGACCGCCGGCTGTGTCCCCAGCAGAACGAAGAAGGTTGATTACGTGCCTACCGGCAAGGTCAAGTGGTATGACAAGGACAAGGGCTTCGGATTCCTCGCAGCGGAAGACGGCCAGGAAGTCTTCCTGCCCAAGTCGGCGCTGCCGGAGGGTGTCATGGAACTCAAGGCCGGGACCCGGGTGGAGTTTGGCGTGGCCGACGGACGAAAGGGCGCCCAGGCACTGGGCCTGCGCGTGCTGGACAAGACGCCCTCCATCGCCAAGGCCAAGCGACCCAGCGCCAAGGACCTTGCCCCGCTGGTGCAGGACCTGGTCACGGTGCTGGACAACCTCTCCGGCACACTCTCCGCGGGCAAGTACCCGGAAGGCAGCAAGGCCAAGGCGATCGCCGTCGCCCTCCGTAAGGTCGCCGACGAGCTGGATGCGTAAGGCACCTGATGTCACCGGAACCTGAGCAGAACGCGCCTAAGGCGGCCGGCGAAGCCGGATTAGATACAGCCGGATCAAATACAGCCGGATCCAAAGCAGCGGGGTCCAAGCCGCGCGCCGGTGTCCCGGTCTGGCGCACCGGCAAACCCGACGCCGTCCTGGCCGACGCCGTCGACGCCGCGCGCGCCGCGGTGGAGAGCATCGCCCCGGCCGAGCAGATCGGCCGGCACCTGAGCGCCCGCAGCGAGGGCGACCGGCTCGTCACGCACCTCTTCGAGTCCAAGCTGGCCGGCTACGGCGGCTGGCAGTGGTACGCCGTACTCACCCGCAACTCCCGCTCCAGGGTGGTCACGGTCGACGAGCTCGGCCTGCTGCCCTCTGAGGACTCGATCCTGGCCCCTGAATGGGTGCCGTGGGCGGAACGGGTCCGGCCCGAGGACGCCCAGGATGAGGAGGCCGCTGAACAGGCCCCCGGGTCCCCGGCCGCGGAGCAGGCTGCCGACGCCCCCGAAGGTGACTCCGACGACGCGGACGGCGACGGCGCCGACGAAGAGTACGACGAGGACGACGCCGACGAGGCAGACGAGGCAGACGGCGACGCCGGCGGACAGCCGGCCGGAGAGGCTGACTAGGGGTTGAAACGCTTCGGGATGATGCGGGGTGAGGGCCGGGCATGACGTCCACCTTCAAGTCCCTGCGCATCCCGAACTACCGGATCTGGTTCATCGGTGCGCTCATCTCCAACATCGGGACCTGGATGCAGCGCACCGCCCAGGACTGGCTGGTCTTCGCCCACCTCACCGAGCACGACGCCGGAGCCATGGGCATCACGATGGCCCTTCAACTGGGCCCCCAACTTTTCCTCGCGCCCGTGGCAGGGCTGGTGGCCGACCGCTTCAACCGCAAACAGCTGCTGGTACTGACCCAGTCCGCCATGGCACTTCTGAGCGCGGGACTCGGCATCCTCGTGGTCTCCGGGGCCGCCCAGCTCTGGCACGTGTACGGCTTCGCCCTGCTGCTCGGCGTGGTGTCCGCCCTTGATGACCCGGTGCGGCAGACCTTCGTCTCCGAGCTGGTCCGGGACGACTACCTGCCCAATGCTGTGGCGCTCAACAGCGCCTCCTTCAACGTGGCCAGGATGATCGGACCCGCCGTGGCCGGCATCCTCACGGTTGCGGTCGGCCCGGGCTGGGTCTTCCTGATCAACACCGTCACATTCCTGGCGATGCTGCTGAGCCTGTGGAAGATCCCCACTGCCTCGCTTCGCCAGCTTCCCCGGGCGGTGGCCGGCAAGGGCCGCATCCGCGAGGGCCTGCGCTACGTGCGGTTCCGGCCGGACATCGTGGTGGTGCTGGTGGCGGTTTTCATCGTGGGTACCCTGGGACTGAACTTCGTCCTGTTCATCGCCGCCATGGTCGGCACCGAGTTCGGCCTGGACGCCAGCGCCTTCGGGCTGATGAATTCGATCATGGCCATCGGCTCCGTCGCCGGCGCCCTGCTCTCCGCCGGCCGGGGAAAGCCCAGGCTGCGGATCATTTTCGGGGCCGCCGGCGCGTTCGGAGTGACCTCAGGAGTCGCCGCCCTCGCCCCCGACTATTTCTGGTTCGGCGTGGCGCTGGTGCCGGTGGGCCTCTTCGCGATCACGATGATGACGAGCGCCAACGGCTACGTCCAGACGACCACCGACCCCGTGATGCGCGGCCGCGTGATGGCCCTCTACATGGCGATCTTCATGGGTGGAACCCCGATCGGCGCTCCGCTGGTGGGCTGGGTGGCGAATGTCGCCGGGCCCCGCTGGTCGATGGGCGTCGCGGCAGCCTCCGGCCTCATCGCCGCCGTGACCGGCCTGCTGTGGATCATCCGGGCGCGCGAGTTGCGGATCCGTTTCGATCGCAGGGCGCGGGGACTGCACCATTTCCGCCTCGAATCCGGCACCGCCGGAGGCCGGCCAAATGGCGGCGCCGGCGGCACCGCCGGAGGCACTTCCGGCGCCGCCCGGGGACGAATCCCAGACGACGCCGACGACGCCGTCGATCACTGACGCTTCAGCGTTACCTGTTTCGCGGGGGAGCTATTTCTTCAGCTCGCCCACGACGAAGTCGATGCATTCCAGCAGCGCCGACACATCGTCCGGCTCGATCGCCACGAAGGTCGCGATGCGGAGCTGGTTGCGGCCCAGCTTGCGGTAGGGCTCGGTGTCCACGATGCCGTTGGCGCGGAGCACCTTGGCGATCGCCGCGGCGTCGATCGCGTCGTCGAAGTCGATCGTCGCGATGACGTTGGAGCGGTCCTCGGCCTTGGCGACAAAGGGGGTGGCGTAGTCGGAGGCTTCGGCCCAGCGGTAGATCCGCCCGGCGGAGTCCGCGGTCCGGCCTGCGGCGAAGTCCAGCCCGCCGTTGGCGTTGAGCCACTGCACCTGGGCGTCCAGGGTGACCAGGGTGGCCAGCGCCGGGGTGTTGTAGGTCTGGTTCAACCGGGAGTTGTCGATCGCCGTCTGGAGGTCCAGGAAATCCGGGATCCAGCGGTCGCTGGCCTTGATCCGTGCCGCCCGCTCCAGTGCGGCGGGGGAGAACAGGCCGAGCCACAGACCGCCGTCGGACGCGAAGTTCTTCTGCGGGGCGAAATAGTAAACGTCCGCCTCGGACACGTCGACGTCGAGGCCGCCGGCCGCGGACGTGGCGTCAACCAGCACGAGCGAACCCTGATCGGCGCCGGCCACGCGCTGGACCGGCGCGGCCACGCCGGTTGAGGTCTCGTTCTGGGGCCACGCATAGACGTCGACGCCGGCCTCAGCGCGGGCGGCCGGACGGGTGCCAGGCTCGGACTTGATGATGGATGATTCGGCCAGGAACGGCGCCTTGTTGGTGGCCGAGGCAAACTTCGAGCCAAACTCGCCGAACGAGAGGTGCTGAGCCTTGGTCTCCACCAGGCCGAAGCTCGCAATGTCCCAGAACGCCGTGGAACCGCCGACGCCCAGAATGACCTCGTAGCCATCGGGAGCGCGGAAGAACTCGCTCAGTCCCTTCCGGACCGAGCCCACGAGGTTCTTGACCGGCGCCTGGCGGTGGGACGTTCCCAGCAGGGTTGCCGAGGCGGCAAGGGCTTCCATCTGTTCCGGGCGGACCTTGGAGGGGCCGGCGCCGAACCGGCCGTCCTTGGGCAGGAGGTTTGCGGGAATCGTGATGCTGGTGTCGCTCACAGTGGCTCCATTTTCGGCTGGTAAACGCTTGGCGGCTGGTACAACCCTTGCTTGGGAGGTGGCCCGGCAGGGTGGCTGCAACGAAGCCTCCTTGTCATTCTGCCTGACTGCCCCGGGCGGGCGGGAAAAGAGTCCGTCATAGTCCGGTCATTGAGACAAAGCCGCGAGCCCCCGGCTCCTGCTGAAGCGGCCGGGGGATTATCCGGAGTAATTCAAAATAGGCTAAGCTGTCCTGCGAACGTACGGCCGTTCCCGCCAGGGCACGCTGCCTACAACCGGCACGCGGTACGGTGGGAATGACGCAAGGACGGCGCTCGAGGAGCTGAGCTGAATGACGGATCTGATCGATACAACCGAGATGTATCTGCGGACCATTCTGGAACTTGAAGAAGAGAACATCGTCGCCCTCCGCGCCCGCATCGCCGAACGGCTGCGCCACTCCGGCCCCACCGTCTCGCAGACCATCGGCCGCATGGAACGCGACGGCCTGGTGGTTGTTTCGGGTGACCGGCACCTTGAGTTGACTGAAACCGGCCGGAAACGCGCCATCGGGGTCATGCGCAAGCACCGCCTGGCCGAGCGGCTGCTGGCCGACGTGATCGGCCTCGACTGGGCCTACGTCCACGAGGAAGCCTGCCGCTGGGAGCATGTCATGAGCGAGCGGGTGGAACGGCGGATCTTCGAGATGCTCAACCATCCCACTGTCTCTCCTTATGGAAATCCGATCCCCGGGCTCGCGGAGCTCGGCGGCGTGCCCTCCCAGCCCTACTCCGACGGAGTCGTGAGTCTGCTGGAAGCGATGGCCGGCTACGGGGCCGATTCCCGGATCACGGTGAACCGGCTTGCCGAGCCCATCCAGGTGGAACCGGAACTGCTCGTCCAGCTCGACGAGGGAGGCATCCGTCCCGGCGCCCTTGTGTCCCTGGAACGCGTCGGCGAGTACATCTCGGTCCGCGTTCCGGACATCGAAGGCGCCCTCGAGCTGCCTCCCGAGGTTGCCGCCCACGTCTTTGTTACCGTCGGCTAACCGTCCGGAACCACAACTCGTGGGATGACCCATGAGTTGTGCACAGCAGAGATAACGGGATTATTACTGGGCGGCTTAATCGCCTATAGTTAGTCACCAGTACCGATACCAAAGCGTTACCTGATCCGAAGCCGAACTCTGCCAGCGGATCAGTCGCAGAGTCACCTTATGGCAGAGGCGGGGGAACCACTTCCGGCTGTTTTCAAGCAGCCTTGGGGTGAAGTCCGCCAGCGGCAAGCACACTCCACCGAGGGACTTTTTGGATTCCCCTGTGCCTGGATGCTTGTTCACGGCGGACCGGGTCTTTGATCTCTCTGACCCGAATCCGACAGCTAACTTCGCAGGCTATCCAGAGAGGAACCGTTCTTGACCACCCAGACCTCGCGGGGCCGCCGTCGTGCGACCGGCCCCGCTCCGGAGCCGCGACCGGCCGTCGCCGTTATGGCAGACCGCCCGCGTGACGCGCACCGCGACGAACGCCGCGGCCGCCGGAGCCCGTTCCGCCAGGTAACGGAATTTGCCGCCGCCAGTGGTGTGGGGCAGAAGGCCGGCATTGCCCTGGCTGCTACGGGTCTGGTCCTGACGGTCGCCGTCCCCGCCACCGGCCCGGTCATGGCTACCGACGCCTCGTCGGGCTCGGTCTCCGCGGCGGCGCAGCCGAATGTGACGGCCGCCTCCGCCGCCAAGATCGACTTCAGCCGGACTGCCGTGACCACCAAGGGCGATCCCGACGGCAAGCTGAAGCAGTTGCTGAGCGCACAGTCCGCGGGCAGCATCACGCGCGCCGCTTCTTCCGGCAGCCTGGGCGCACCGCTGGACCAGATGGTTTCCGCCTCGCCCTTCGGCTACCGCGTCAGTCCCATCACCGGCGGTTCCGGCGAGTTCCACCGCGGCCAGGACTACGCCGCGCAGTGCGGAACGGCGGTCCACGCGGCCGCCAGCGGCACCGTCACGTTCACCGGCTGGCATCCCTTCGGCGGCGGCAACCGCGTGGTGATCGATCACGGCAACGGTCTGGAGACCACCTACAACCATCTGTCCTCAGCCAGCGTCCGTGTTGGCCAGACGGTCTCACGCGGCGATCTTGTGGCCATGAGCGGGACAACCGGCGCCTCCACCGGGTGCCACCTGCACTTCGAAGTGATGGTCAACGGCGACGTCGTGGACCCCACTGGCTGGCTCTAAAAGCCGATGGATGACTCTCGCATTCTTATGACACGCCGTGATCTGAATGTGACATTGAATCCCAACTGCTGTACCGTATGAAGTACGCCAACTTCTCCGAAGTTGGCGCTCTTGAGTGGATTGCCTAGCTCTGCCACCGCTCAAGGTCCGTTCGCATTACATCGTCTGGCAGGGGCGGGGGAACCAATTTTGGTCTTCGCAAGAAGACCTTGGGGTTAAGTCGCAAAGCTTCCCAGGAAGCAGCGCGGCCGGGTGACTCCCATCCGAATCCGACAGCTCACCTCGCAGGCATTGGGAGAGGCTACTTTCGTGTCTTCACGCCACAATGCTGCGCGTCACCGCGCTTGCGCGGCTCATTCGAGCCCGCTGAAATCCACGTCCCGTGCTGCCCTTGCCGGCGCCCGGAATGGATCTCACCCCGCCGACTCAATCTCTGCTGAGTCCGGCCCGCAGGCCAAGCACCTGCAAGCAGTTCCCGCTTTTGGCGCGTCTTCGCAGTACACCCTTCGCTAAGTAACCCATTCGGGGCGATCCGGCGTACCCCCAAGATGCCGGAGCGTCCTCTGTCCGCGCCTGAAAAGTGCGGTCCAAGGATCACGAAAGAGAGAACTTAATGACTACTCGTGCAAATACTGCACGGCACCGCGCCGAGGTCACCAAGACCAGCTCGCTTGCTGTCATTGCCAAGGCCGTCGGCGACAACGCCGGCACCATGGGCCGCCAGGCCGCAGTCGTCGCTGCCGCTTCCGGGCTTGTCCTGACCAGCGGAATCGCAGCCAACGCTGCCGAGACCAACGTTCAGCGCGAATCCACCTCCGCTTCGGCCCTCGAAGTCCAGTCGGGCACCCCGGCAACGATCTCGGCGGCATCCACCATTGCAATCTCCTACGAGAAGCCGGCCGTTTCCACCTCACCTGCTCCCGTCGTCGAGGCCGCAAAGCCCGTCGTCAACGTCCAGGACTCCCAGGCCGGGACCGCCGGCGCCTCGGCCTCGACGCAGGGACTCTCCGTTGCCAGCGGCGCCGGTGCTTCCATCGCTGCCGCCGCCTACGCCCAGCTCGGAGTTGCGCAGGACTGCACCGCACTGGTCACGAACGCCCTGGCTGCGGCGGGCGTCAACTACCACGGCTGGCCGGCAGGTTACCTGTCCCTGGGCCGCACAGTGGGCGCCGCCGAAGCTCGTCCGGGCGACCTGGCGTACTACCAGAACGGTGGCGTGGGCATGGCCCACATCGCTGTCTACGTCGGCAACGGCATGGCTGTCCACGGCGGCTGGAACGGCGGAACCACCGCACTGAACAGCGTCAACGTCGGCTCCGGACCGGTCTTCATCCGCGTCGGCGCTTAATCGCCTCTGGCTGAAAACAGCCTGAAAGTCTTCAACAGGAAGAGGACCCCCGCCCCTGTGGCGGGGGTCCTCACCTGTCTGCCCGGCCATCTCCGGCAGACACGCACACCTTTGCGGGAGAAAAATTCGGTGATCCGGCCTTGGGGTGTTTACTCTTGTGGTGTCGATCCATAGCCCGACCATGCAGAGGGCAGCCGGCCCTCGTGCCCCTGGCGGGTGCGGCCGTGAAGAGGTATGCGGATGCGCACTCTCGTTCTGAATGCTGGATATGAACCGCTCGCGGTAGTCACCTTCCGCCGGGCGCTCGTTCTCGTGCTTACCGGAAAGGCCAGTGTGGTGGCCGAAGGCGACGATCCCGTCGTTGGTCCCCAGGACATCCTGGGCCGGCCGTCGGTGATCCTGCTCCACCGCTACATCCGGCCCCGGTACAACACCGTGACGGCGGTCAGCCGCCGGGGTGTGCTTCGCCGGGACGGACAGCGCTGCGCTTACTGCGGCAAAGCGGCCCACACCATTGATCACATCCAGCCCAAGTCCAGGGGCGGTGCCGATTCCTGGGAAAACCTCGTGGCTGCCTGCCTGCGGTGCAACAACGCCAAGGGTGACCACACCCCCGCCGAGATGGGCTGGAGGCTCGGCTTTGTCCCGGGGCCGCCGAAGGGCACCACCTGGCAGATTAAGGAACTGGAAAAGCCGGCGCCGGCCTGGGATCCGTTCCTGCTGCCGGAATCCGCGGCCTGATTCGTTTGCTTGACCTTTCTGCCGGGCCCTGTTGCGGCCCGGGCCCGGGCCGGGGCCGCGTGGCACCGCGCTAGGCTGGGCCAATGGAATTCGATGCTGTGGAATTCGACCCTGTGGAATTCGATGCTGTCATACTCGCCGGAGGGCGGTCCTCACGGTTGGGCGGCTCGCCCAAGTCCGCCCTGGTGCTCGGCGGCCGGACCCTCCTCGAACGCGCGCTGCAGGCCGCGCAGGGGGCCGGGGTGATCGTCGTCGTCGGACCGGACCCGGGATCGCTTCCTGCGGGGGTGCTGAACTGCCGGGAAGAGCCGCCTTTTGCTGGGCCGGCCGCCGCCATCGCCGCCGGACTCGCCGCCCTGGCGGCCCACCATTCGGGGGATGGCCGGACCGTCCGTGCGCCTCCGCTGACCCTCGTGCTGGCCTGCGACATGCCCCGGGTGGATGCCGCTGTCACGGCGCTGCGCGAGGCCCTGGATGCCGGGCCGGAGGCCGACGCCGTCATGGCAGTCTCCGCGGACGGGCGCCAGCAACCGCTCGCCGGCTTTTATGGCACGGCCGCGCTACAACACTCCGTCGCGGAAGCCGCACAGCGGGGCGGGCTGGCGGACGCCTCGGTGTTCTCCCTTCTTGCTAGTCTTGATGTGCGGGGAATTCTCGTGCCCTCCGGTTCCACGGATGACGTGGACACCTGGGACGATGCCGCCGCACTTGGGGTATCCGGCCGGAGTCCGGACCATGGACCGGACGAGTCCGGAGCTCCGCGACTGAACCCGACTTTGGAGGCAAACGGTGAAGAGCCAGGATGAAACTCTGGAAGATTGGTGCCGTGCCCTGCTCCAGGCCCTCGAGCTGGAGGATGTTGAGATTGACGTCAACGAAGTCCTTGCCCTCGCCGGGGTGGCCGCACATTCGGTGGTGCGTCCTGCCGCCCCGCTGACTACTTTCATCGCGGGCTTTGCCGCCGGGCTGGCCTCCGGTTCCGGCCAGGCGACGGACGCAGTCTCGATGCAGGCGGCCATCGGCGTGGCCCGGAAGCTCGCCACCGACCACGCGGCCACCGAAGCCTCCGGGGCATGACGCCTGCGCCTCCTCATGGCAGTGCTGCTGCCGGGGACGACTCCGCGCCCGGCGGTATCCAGGCCCCAGCGGGCGGTGAAGAGCGCGCCGGGAGCGCCTCGCCGGAACCGCACCGGCACGCGGCACACACCTGGCAGGAGGCCAGGCAACTCGCGTTTGACTGCGCCACACCCATACCTGCCGCGCGGGTGACTCTCAGGAATGCCTTGCGGCGTATCCTCGCGGAGGACATCAAAGCGCTGCAGGATATTCCGCACTACGCCTCTTCCGCCATGGACGGCTGGGCTGTCAACGGCAGCGGGCCGTGGATTCTGGCGGAACCCGGCCAGCGGCTGGCCCCGCACCAGGCGAGCCCGATCGTTACCGGCGGCCTGATCCCGGCTGGAGCCAAAGCGGTGCTCCGCAGCGAGAGCGGCATCATTTCCCCGGACGAGGACGGGCTGCCGGCCCTGACCACCAGCGGCGCTGCCAGGCCCGGCGAGCCGAGAAACGGTGAACACGTCCGCAAGGCCGCGGAGGAAGCCGCCGCCGGAGAGCTGTTGATCAAGGCCGGCACCGTAATTAACCCGGCCCACCTGGCCCTGGCCGCCCTGGCCGGGCACGACACCGTTCCTGTTCTGGGCAAGCCGGTGGTCAGGCTCGTGCTCACCGGCTCCGAGGTCGTCTCGTCGGGTATCCCTCAACCGGGGGAGGTCCGCGACACCTTCGGCCCGCAATTGGCAGGTGTGGTGGAGCTGCTCGGCGGGATCTGCAGCGGCCAGGTGAAGATCGGGGACAGCTACGCCGAATGGCTGGCCGCCCTGGAAGACAATGACCCTGCCGTTCCGGACTCCGGGCCCGCAGGGGACGCCGGGTTTGAGATCCAGCCCGCCGACGTCGTCATCACCACCGGGGGTACCGGCCGCTCAGGCACCGACCATCTCCGGCGTTCCGTCGCCGAGCTCGGCGGCCGGCTGCTGATCGACGGCGTCGCGATGCGGCCCGGCCATCCCGCCGTGCTGGCCGAACTGCCCGACGGCCGCTTCATCATTGGCCTGCCGGGGAACCCGCTCGCGGCCATGATGGCACTTTCCACCCTGGCCGCACCGCTCCTGGCGGCCCTGGGGCACGGAACGATGCCACCCGTCGTCGAGGTGCCGTGCGGCTCGACGATCGAACCCGATCCTGGCCGGACGCGGCTGATGCCTTTCCGGTTGCTGTACGGCATGGCGTCGCCGGCACAACACGCGGGACCAGGAATGATGCGCGGGCTGGCTGCCGCCGATGGCGTGCTGGTGGTGCCGCCACACGGCGTCCAGTTGGGGGAGCTGGTCTCCGCCTTCGCCCTCCCCTGGGGCGCCCCCATCCCGGAACCGGAAGCCGCCGGGGCGAAAGCCAAGTCCTCACCCAAGCGTCCCGCCCGGAAGCCCGCCGGCACGGACGGTCCGGTTGACTGGAGCGCCCTGCTTGGCTGAGACCGGCGAGGTCCCGCCCTGAGGGAGGCGTGTTCGGGGGTCCGCGCCTGCGGCCCCTTATGTTGTGTGGCCCGTGCTTCGGGCGGACCCTTGAGGCCCGCGCTGGCCGCCCGGCCCGGTGCTTGCGATGATGGATGCATGTTTCTAAGGAGTTTTTGATGGGTCGCGTGACGCAGCGCCGCAAAGTACACAAATTTGTCCTGGACGGCTCGCCGCAGGCTCTCGAGTTCCCGGTCCGGCACCGCGAGGACATTCTCGCCGTGGAGGAACCGCTGGAGATCCGGATCGGGGAGCTCTCCTACTCCGTCACCATGCGGACGCCCGGAAACGACTTCGACCTTGTGGCGGGCTTCCTCGTCTCCGAGGGCGTCATCTGGAGCCCTGAACAACTGGTGTCCCTGCGGTTCTGCGCCGGAGAAGATGAAAACGGGGTCCAGACCTTCAACGTCGTGGAGGCGCAACTGAGGCCCGACGTCGTGCGTCCCGACACCGGACGGAATTTCTACACCTCCAGTTCCTGCGGAATCTGCGGTACGGATTCCATCGAGGCCGTCCACAAGTCCTCGCATTTCAGCCCCGCCGCGGACCCGCTCACCGTTCCGGTGGGCGTCCTGGCGTCCCTGCCCGATCTGCTGCGGGAAGCCCAGGCCGTCTTCGATGTCACCGGTGGCGTGCATGCGGCGGGGCTGTTCCGGATTGCCGACGACGGCTCCGCCGAGCTGCTGTGCCTCCGGGAGGATGTGGGACGCCACAACGCGGTGGACAAGGTTGTCGGCTGGGCGCTCCGGGAGGGCCTGCTGCCCTTGAGCGGTACCGTGCTGCAGGTCTCCGGACGGGCTTCGTTCGAGCTGGTCCAGAAGGCCTCGCTGGCCGGCATCCCCGTGCTCACGGCCGTCAGCGCACCATCGAGCCTGGCTGTCGAGCTCGCGGAAGCCAGCGGAATGACCCTCGCCGGGTTCAGCCGCGGCACCACCATCAACGTGTACGCGGGCCACGGACGGGTCTCCACCCCCGCGCCCTCGGCCTGAGCGGCGCCCTTGGCCTGAGCGGCGCCCGCGCCCTGAGCGGCGCCCTTGGCTGATTGCCGCCGCGCAACGTAAGTTTTATCTATCGATTGGATACGATCGGGCTTCAGCCACACCAGCGCTAAGAGGATCACATTGCACGACGACCGCCGTCTCACGGAAGTCCGGCTGGACCGCTTTCTGCGCGAACGCATCATCCCCGCGATCTACTCGCGCAGTATCCCGCTGGCGCTGAGCAGCTGGGAGGTTCCCGGCGAGCCGGTGCCGGTCATGGAGGCCCTCCGGCAGGACTTCGCCCCGCAGGAACATGGGGCGCCCTGGGGCCGGCCCTGGAGCACCACCTGGCTGCGGCTACAGGGCGACGTGCCGACCTCCTGGGGCACCCGGGCGGACACGGCCGTGGAAATCGTGGTGGATCTGGGTTTCAGCGGCGGCCTTCCGGGCTTCCAGTGCGAAGGCATCGCCTGGCGGCCCGACGGCACCATCATCAAGGCCATTTCCCCGCGGAACCAGTACATCCCGCTCAAGCTGCTCGGCAGCGGAATGTCCGTCGATTTCTATGTCGAGGCCGCGGCGAACCCCGACCTTTCGCAGGGATGGACCTTCGCCCCCACCCCCTACGGCGACAAGGCGACCTCGGGCAATGAGCCGGGATACCGGCTGGGGCGAATCGTCATCGCCGAGCTCAACCAGGCTGTCTGGGAGCTGCAACAGGACATCTGGACGCTTAGCGGGCTGATGCACGAGTTGCCCCTGGAACTTCCCCGCCGCCACGAAATCCTGCGGGCACTCGAACGCATGCTGGATGTGATGGATCCCGACGATGTCCCGGGAACCGCAGTTGCCGGCCGGGCCGCCCTCGCCGGGGTCCTGGCCCGTCCGGCCTACGCCTCCGCCCACCAGTTGCTGGCCACCGGCCACGCACACATCGACTCCGCCTGGCTGTGGCCCATCCGGGAAACTATCCGCAAGTGCGCCCGGACGTTCTCCAATGTGGTCGCGCTCATGGATGAGAATCCAGAGTTTGTATTTTGCTGCTCGTCGGCCCAGCAGCTTGACTGGATCAAGGAATACTATCCGGAGCTGTTCGGGCGCATCCGGGAAAAGGTCAAGTCCGGCCAGTTCGTGCCGGTAGGCGGCATGTGGGTCGAGTCGGACACGAACATGCCCGGCGGCGAGGCCATGGCCCGCCAGTTCCTGGAAGGCAAGAGCTTCTTCCTGGACGAGTTCGGCGTGGAGTGCCGGGAAGCGTGGCTGCCGGACACCTTCGGCTACTCCGCGGCCATGCCGCAGATCGTCAAGGCCGCCGGCAGCAAGTGGTTCCTGACCCAGAAGATCTCCTGGAACCAGGTCAACCGGATGCCCCACCACACCTTCAGCTGGGAGGGAATCGACGGCACCAGGCTGTTCACCCACTTCCCGCCGGTGGACAGCTACAGCTCCGAGCTGAGCGGACGCGAGCTCGCCCACGCGGAGCGGAACTACCGCGACCATGGCCGCGGCACCGTGTCCCTGGTCCCGTTCGGCTATGGCGACGGCGGCGGCGGACCCACACGCGAAATGCTGGCGGCGGCGCGCCGCACGGCGGACCTGGAGGGATCCCCCAAGGTGCTGATCGGCTCGGCGGCCAGCTTCTTCACCCGGGCGCAGGCCGAGTACGAGCCTCTTCCGGTCTGGGTGGGGGAAATGTATCTGGAACTCCATCGCGGGACCTACACGAGCCAGGCCAACACCAAACTGGGCAACCGTCGCAGCGAGCACCTGCTGCGGGAAGCGGAGCTCTGGTGCGCCACCGCGGCGGTGCGCGCCGGCTACAGCTACCCGGCGGCGGAACTGAAACGCCTGTGGCGCCTGGTCCTGCTGCAACAGTTCCACGACATCCTTCCGGGCAGCTCGATTGCCTGGGTCCATCAGGACGCTGAACGGAACTATGCCGCCGTCGGAAAGGCACTCGAAGCGATCATCACGGACGCCGCCCGGGTGCTGCTCGGCACGGGCGATCGGGACTTCCTGCTCAACGCGGCACCCCATGAGCGCCAGGGTGTTCCCGCCCTGGCCGTCGCCGAGCCGGTCCGCGCCGAGCAGCCCGTATCTGTCACCGAGGCCAAGGGCGGCTACATCCTGGACAACGGGATCATCCGGGCGGTCGTCAATGCCGACGGTCTGCTGGCATCCCTGATGGACTACGCCAGCGGGCGCGAGGCCATTGCGCCCGGTCAGTTTGGAAACCTCCTGGAATTGCACCGGGACACCCCCAACGAATGGGACGCCTGGGACATCGATGCGTTCTATCGCCGAAACGTCGTGGCCCTGACCGAGGCGCGCTCGGTGACGCTGGAGCGCGACCCCCGAGGGGAAAGCCCGGACGCCGTCGTCGTGGTGGAACGGCTCGCCCGCTCCTCAGCTGTGACCCAGCGGATCTCGCTCGAGGCGGGCTCCGACTCGCTATCTATTGCCACGGCCGTGGACTGGCAGGAGAGCGAGAAGCTGCTCAAGCTCGGGTTTGCCCTCGACGTCCGGGCGGACCGCTCCGCCTCGGAGACCCAGTTCGGGCACGTCTTCCGCCCCACCCACGTCAATACCTCCTGGGAAGCAGCCAAGTTCGAGATCTGTGCGCACCGCTGGATCCACGTCGCCGAGCCCGGCTACGGCGTCGCGGTCTCCAACGCCTCCAGCTACGGCCACGACGTCACCCGGACTATCCGGGACGACGGCGGGACCACCACCACAGTGCGTCTCTCGCTGCTGCGGGCACCGAGGTTCCCCGACCCGGGCGCAGACCGCGGCCAGCACGAACTCAACGTGACGATCCGGCCGGGCGCCAGCATTGCCGACGCGGTCGAGGAGGGCTACCGCACCAACCTCGCACCCCGGATCGTCAAGGGTGCCCACGGGGTGGAACCCCTGTTCACCGTGTTCAACCAGGGCCTCGTCATCGAGGCCGTGAAGCTCGCCGAGGACGGTTCGGGCGACGTGATTGTGCGGCTGTACGAGTCCCTGGGGGAACGATCCACCGGGATGGTGACGGCCAACTTCGACGTCGCCAGCGTCCACACTGTGGATCTGCTGGAACGTCCGGTGGCGGCGCCTGGAGTGACGCCGGGGCGCGATTCGGCGGAACTGGTGCTCCGGCCCTTCCAGCTGGTGACCTTGAGGTTTGTGCGCTGACGCCCGGGGTAGCTGGGTTTTTAGGGGCGGAAAGTCGCGCTAAACAGGCTGAGTGGTAGCGGTCCGATGGACCGCTACCACTCATCCCCCCAATGGTGCTTGGACGACTGCCTCGGCTTCGCACGGCTGATTCCCGTACACGAAGCGAATGCCGCTTTCACACATTCATGATTCTCTCACGGTCTAATGATTTTGTGAATGTCTAATCGCTGTTCTTTCCTAATGTTGCATTAGCGTTACCAGATTTGCTGGCGATCAGCCCGGAGAACCAGAACAGGGCGAGGCCCAGTACGTAGCCCAAGACCGCTGAGTAATTGATCACATGCTGCCCGAGGGCCCAGTCCGGAGGGGCGAAGGACGCTGGAATGCTCACCACCACGGCGAGGGCCCCGAGCAGCGTCACGAGCGCGGCTGCCCGCACGAGTCGCGGCAGCTGGCTCCTGACTGCAGACAGCAGGGGTGCCATGAGGACTAGTGAGACGAAAGCCGGGTAGCTGCGGCCGGCGGCGGCATAGAAGGGAGCAAGGACCGCGTTCCGCCCGCCGCTGCCCGAGAGGGCCTCCAGGCCAGCAGAGGACCCTCGCGTGTCCATGAGGAGGAAGAGCGCCGCTACGGCCACGCAGCTGATGCCCAGGGCCCAGCGTCCCGTTCTCCCGGCAATCAGCCGGTAGCCCCTGGTCGCGGCGAGCCCCCGCGTAATCCGCAGGCCGGCCAGCAGGACGGTGGCGAAAACGAGGTACCGCAGGATGAGATGGGTGAGGTTCCAGCCCCCGAGCACGCCGTCGATCGCCTCGTAGGGACCGGAGACGGCGAGTACGCTGCACAGCGTCGCCAGGAGCAGGATTCCGAATACGGTTCTGTTCCGTCCCTTCACGGCATCAGGAACGCGGAGGAGAAGCACGGTGCAGCACACCACCAGCGTGCCCCATTCAAGGACTGCCATCATCCCCGACTCTTCCAATTCGCTCGCCCGCCCAGCTCACGGTAACCGTCAGTTGAAGCCAGTTTGCGTCTTCGGCGGCCGCTTCGCCACTGTCTTCCCCAGCCAGATCAGGGCAAGGCCCAGAACCAGGCAAAGAATAGCGGTGTAGCTGAAAACGAAACGCAAGAACCCCAGCGAAGTGGGAATCGCCGGGGACAGCAGGCTCAAGGTGATGGCAACCGATCCCACGGCGAGCAAAGCCGCGCTCAGCCGTACGAGGACGGGAAGTCTGCTGGCCGCGGTACGCACCATGGCCGGCAGCAGGGCCAGTGTCACATACGCGGGGTACAGGCGGCCGGCGGCGCCGTAGTACTCCACGAGGGCGGCATGGCGCGCATCCTTGGCGAAAACATCGACCAGTCCGGCGGACGAGCCGGCCGTATCCATCATCAGGAAAACCGCCACCACCACCACGGAGGCTGCTCCTAGCACCACGATCCCGACGGGGCCGGTGATGAGCCGCAGGGCATCGTCGGCGCCGAACCCCCGGGCGACCCTGAGCCCGAGAGCAAAGATAGCGCCGAAAATGATGAAGCGGAGCATCAGATTTGCCAGGTTCGTACCGCCCAGAACCTGATCCACGGCGAGATACGGGGCATCCATACTCAGCAGGATAGCCACCGTCATAAACGCGTAGATGAAGAAAAGCGAACGGTTCTCACCCCGGAGCGCGCTGGGGATGCGGGCGAGCGCTACGGTGCCGCAGACCGCCAGGGTGGTCCATTGCAGGATCGCGATCATCCGAGGTTCTCCCAAATCTTTTCTGTTTGTGCCTGTTCCTGCTCCTGGCGACGGAGGGTCTTTCCGAGCGTTTGCAGCCGTTCGCCGGCCAGGGCGGTGAGCTCACCGTCCGGGAGCGCATCCAGGGCCGACTGCTTCGCGTCCGGCGGCCAGCCGGCCTCTTCCTCGGTGATCAAGCCGGTGGCCACGAGTCCGCCCGTGAATCCTACGCCTGCCGCG
The DNA here is from genome assembly GCF_054059215.1 of Arthrobacter sp. UYCu723. Taxonomy (NCBI): domain Bacteria; kingdom Bacillati; phylum Actinomycetota; class Actinomycetes; order Micrococcales; family Micrococcaceae; genus Arthrobacter; species Arthrobacter sp. UYCu723. Next base: position 854,043 of record NZ_JBSSBW010000001.1, on the reverse strand, counting down.
CGCGCAGTGGCGACCGCGAGCTCCGGAGACAACCTGTTGGCGGTCAACTGTGCGGAGTAGTTTTGGGGCGCGACGCCGGTGGCGGCCGACACCCGGTGCCGCAGCTCGCCGTCGTCGATCGCGTCCACCCAGTTCCGGACCGACGTCGCGTGCGGGGCCGGGCTGAGGGCGGGCCGGCCCGCCCTCAGCCCGGCCCCGGCGCCGCCGTCCGCGGGGGAAGAGCGGTCTATGACTGCGCGCAGCAGGTCCATCGTGGCAATCTGGCTGACGAGTTCGGCGGGGGTCGGCGGCTGCGGGTTGCCGGCAAGTTCGGCGTAGTGGTCGAAGGACGCCAAGGCCGTCAAGGGGCTCAGCCGCAACGCGCGGCTGATGCTCACGAGGGTGTTTTCCGCCACTTTCCCGCGCACCAGCTGCTGGGCCAGGGTGGTGCGCTTGATGCCGGAGATCCTGCAGATATCGGCCGTGCTTGCCGTCGGGGCGACACCATGAAGCCAGTGTTGAAACGCCTTGGCTGGTAGTGGCATCTACGGCTTCCTGCAGGCTCGGGCGGACGGGCGGCAATGGGCGTGCGGCTGCGCTGTGGAACTTCGGGTGCGGATTTTACGGGAGGAGCTGATCCAACTATGCTAAATGGTCGAACCCGCTGGTCCGTACACCCCCCAAGTCCGGACCGGCGGGTTCTTTCATGCCCGGCGGATATCCGCACCGCCCGGAGCTGTGTTGGGTTGCCGTTGCTACTGCGGGTTCGGGCGCCCGTTTTGGGCCGCGGTGAGAGGATGGACTAATGACTGCAACCCTTGTTGCCAAGGACCTTTCCGGTGGTCACGACCACCGCACCCTCTTCGCCAAACTCTCCCTTACTGTCGCGCCGGGCGACGTCGTGGGCGTCGTGGGCGCCAACGGCGCGGGCAAATCGACCCTGCTCCGGCTGCTTGCCGGCGTCGACGAGCCGCAGGAGGGCACTGTCAGCCTGGCCCCGGCGGACGCCTTTGTGGGCTGGCTGCCGCAGGAACACGAACGCCTGGCCGGCGAAACGGTCGGCGGGTACATCGCGCGCCGCACCGGCTGCGCCCAGGCCACGCTCGAGATGGAGTCCACCGCCGAGGCCCTGGGTTCCGGCGCCCCCGGTTCCGACGACGCCTACTCCCTGGCCTTCGACCGCTGGATGGCGTCCGGCGCCGCCGACCTGGAGGATCGCATCCCGGCCGTCCTGGCGGACCTTGGCCTCGACGTGCGGCCCGACGCCGGGATGACCGGCCTCTCCGGCGGCCAGGCTGCCCGGGTGGCCCTGGCGGCCCTGCTGCTGAGCCGCTTCGACATCGTGCTGCTGGACGAACCCACCAATGACCTGGACCTCAACGGCCTGGCCAAGCTCGAGGCCTTCGTGCAGGGCCTGCGCGGCGGAGTGGTGCTGGTGTCCCACGACCGCGAGTTCCTTGCACGGTGCGTGACCACCATCGTTGAGCTGGATCTGGCGCAGAACTCCGTGGCCGTCTACGACGGCGGCTATGAGGCTTTCCTGGAAGAGCGCGCCGTCGCCCGCCGGCACGCCCGGGAACGCTTCGAGGAGTACGCCAACACCAAGGCGGACCTCGTCTCACGGGCCCGGACCCAACGCGAGTGGAGCTCCCAGGGCGTCCGGAACGCCATGAAGAAGAACCCGGACAATGACAAGATCCGGCGAGCCGCCGGCACCGAATCCTCCGAGAAGCAGGGCCAGAAGGTCAGGCAGATGGAATCCCGCATCGCACGGCTCGACGAGGTGGAAGAACCCCGCAAGGAATGGCAGCTGCAATTCAGCATCGGCCAGGCCCCGCGGTCCAGCGCCGTCGTGTCGACGCTCCGTGACGCCGTCGTCCAGCAGGGGGACTTCACCCTGGGACCGGTGAACCTGCAGCTGAACGCCGGTGAACGGATCGGCATCACGGGGCCCAACGGTGCCGGCAAGTCCACGCTGCTACGCCTCCTGCTGGGCGTTCAGCGGCCTGATTCCGGGGAGGCCTCCATGGGCGCCTCCGTTGCCGTCGGCGAGATCGACCAGGCCCGCGGGCTGCTCGCCGGCGGGCTGTTGCTCGGAGACGCTGTCGAAGCCGTGCTGACGGGCCACACCCCGGCCGAAGTCCGCACCCTGCTGGCAAAATTCGGGCTCAAGGCCGACCACACCACCCGCCCGGTCGACTCGCTCTCGCCGGGGGAACGCACCCGGGCCGCCCTCGCGCTGCTGCAGGCGCGCGGTGTGAACCTGCTGGTCCTCGACGAACCCACCAACCATCTGGACCTGGCCGCCATCGAACAGCTCGAGGAAGCCCTCGAAAGCTACGACGGCGCGCTGCTCCTGGTCAGCCACGACCGCCGGCTGCTGGAAAACGTGCGCCTTGACGCGCGCTGGAACGTGGACAACGGCGTCGTCACCGAGCTGCTGGGCCATACCTCCCCGGCAGCACACGGCCGACGAGATACCGCCCCGAAAGGCAACAACACATGAGTATGGACCGGGTGGCCTGGAGCTCCCTCTACAACATCACACGCGCCTCGAGCGGCTCCAAGCCGTTCTCCAAGGAAACCCTCAAGCGGGTGTTCAGCTTTGCCCGCCCGCACCGGGGAAAGCTGATCGCCTTCGTGCTGCTGTCGATCGTGATGGCTGTGCTGGCCGTCGCCACCCCGGTCCTCGCCGGCCAGGTGGTGGATGCGATCATCGCCGGAGCGGGCACCGACGTCGTGGTCCGTCTTGCCGTGCTGATCGCCATCGTTGCCGTCGCGGAAGCCGGGATCGGCCTGATCACGCGCTGGTTGTCCTCGATCATCGGTGAGGGCGTGATCGTGGACCTGCGCACCAGGGTGTTCGACCACGTGCAGAAGATGCCGATCGCCTTCTTCACCCGCACCCGCACCGGGGCGCTGGTCAGCCGGCTGAACAACGACGTGATCGGCGCGCAGTCGGCCTTCGCCGGCACCCTGTCCGGCGTCGTCAGCAACGTCGTGGCCCTCGCGCTGACCCTCGTGGTGATGCTGGGCAAGTCCTGGCTGGTGACCGTGCTGGCCATGATCCTGCTGCCGATCTTCCTGATCCCGGCCCGCCGGATGGGTTCCAAGCTGGCCGACCTGCGCCGCGAAGCCGCGGACAACAACGCAGCCATGGGGACCCAGATGACGGAGCGGTTCTCCGCCCCCGGTGCAACCCTGGTGAAGCTCTTTGGCCGCCCCGATGAGGAGTCCCGCGAGTTCGCCCTCCGGGCCGGCCGTGTCCGGGACATCGGCGTGCGAACCGCCATGCTGCAGTTCACCTTTGTCACCGCGCTGACGCTCGTCTCCGCACTGGCCCTCGCGCTCGTGTATGGCCTGGGCGGCTGGCTGGCGCTCGCCGGGCAGCTGGCGGCCGGCGACGTCGTCGTGCTGGCACTGCTGCTCACCCGCCTCTACGCGCCGCTCACGGCGCTCTCCAACGCCCGGGTGGAGATCATGAGCGCCCTGGTCAGCTTCGAGCGGGTGTTTGAGATCCTGGACCTCAAGCCGCTCATCCAGCAGAAGCCGGACGCGGTGTCCTCGCCGCCCGGCCCGCTCTCGGTCGAGTTCGACGACGTCCGCTTCGCCTACCCTTCCGCTGACAAGGTCTCGCTGGCCTCGCTGGAGGACGTGTCCACGCTGGACACCCGCGGCGGCGAAGAGGTCCTGCACGGCATCAGCTTCCGGGTGGAGCCCGGCCAGACCGTGGCCCTCGTGGGCTCCTCGGGGGCCGGCAAGTCCACCATCGCGCAGCTGCTCTCGCGGCTGTACGACGTCGATTCCGGCGCCGTGCGTTTCGGCGGCACGGAACCCGGCTCGGGCGTGGACGTCCGCGATCTCACGTTCGATTCGATGCGGGAAACGCTCGGCATGGTGACGCAGGACGGGCACCTGTTCCACGAAAGCATCGCCTCCAACCTGCGCCTGGCGCGCCCGGAGGCCACCGAGGCGCAGATGTGGGATGTGCTGCGCCGCGCCCGCCTCGAATACATGATCCGGTCCCTGCCCGATGGCCTGGACACCGTGGTGGGGGAGCGCGGCTACCGGCTCTCCGGCGGCGAACGGCAGCGCCTGACCATTGCGCGCCTGCTGATCGCGCAGCCGCGGGTGGTGATCCTGGACGAGGCCACGGCCGCCCTGGACTCCACCAACGAAGCCGCGGTGCAGGAAGCGCTCGGCGCCGCGTTGGAGGGACGCACCGCCGTCGTGATCGCCCACCGGCTCTCCACCATCCGCGCGGCCGACGTCATCCTGGTGGTGGAGGACGGCTCCATTGTGGAGCGGGGAACCCACCCCGAACTGCTTGCCGCCGAGGGCCGCTATGCGGAGCTGTACCGGACCCAGTTTGCCGAGGCGACGGCTGTTGCCGGAGAGGCCGTGCCGGAGCACTAGGCGTGCTGCGGGGCCGGAACGCTGTGTGACTGTTAGCCGACGATGGCGGTTAGTTCGCAGGACGAGTTGGCGGTTCTGGTGTCCAAAGGCGGAATCCGCTCTCGGCGTCTGTCATTTGGTTGTCCTCATATGGAAGGCGGGGCCGCTGGCCACAGCTCACCCTGGCGCCCGCCGGGAGCTGGCTGCTCCCGGCGGGCGGGCGTATTTACTTTGTCTGTCCCGGAAGACCTTCGTAGGCGATGTTTCCGGACTTCAGGTTGTCTTCCACCAGCTGAGGGAGTGCTTTGAGGAACTCCGCACGGTCGGTGACGACGTGCTTGATGGCGGCGTCAACGTTGTCCTTGGTTATGGGCGGCATGATGTATTTCGGCGTTGCGTTGACCTTCTCCCCACGGGCAAGCTTGGCAGCGACAGCGAGCCCCGTGGCCATTTCAACGGTGCCGTTCTGCAGCGAAGTACCGATGAAGTCACCGTTCTTGACTGCATTCAGTCCGTCTTCGATTCCGTCGATACCAACGATTGGCACACCGGTCATGCCTGCTTCCTTGAATGCCTGCTGTGCGCCGAGGCCCATGTCGTCGTTCTGGGCAATGACGCCGTCGATCTTGCCGAATGCTGAGATCCAGTTCTTGACCTTGTTGACGGCCTGATCCCGCTTCCAATTGGCAGTATCCTTGGCCAGCACCTTGATCCCGGGGTTGGCTGCGAGGACCTTATCGATGCCTGCACCACGGTCAATTTCGCCAGATCCGCCGAGCGGACCCTGGAGGATGACGATGTTGCCTTTCCCTCCGAGGTGATCCACCATCATCTGTGCTTCCTGGGCGCCTGCTGCAACATCGTCCGGCTGGACGCTGCCGTCAAGCTGGTCGTTCTTGAGGGAGGCGTTGACATCTCCGAAGGGGATTTTTGCTTCCTTCGCCTTGGCTACCTGGGGGACGAGGGATCCGGCCTGGACAGGGTTGACCAGAATGGCGTCGACGCCCTGGTTGATGAATTGGTCGATCTGGTTCGCCTGGGTGTTGACGTCGAGGTTTGCCGAGTTCCAGACGACGTTGATGTCGTTGGCTTTGGCGTAGGCGTCGATGCCTTCTTTGCCTGCCGTGACGAATGAGGACATGTCGTAGACGCTCACGCCGACTGTCTTTGTGTTGCCCTTGTTGCTGGCTGCGTTCGGATCGCCGGCTCCGCAGGCGGTCATGGCGAGGACAGTGATGCCGATAATGGCGGTGCTGGAGAGCAGACGCATTCTGGAAGTGTTCTTCATCGATATTCCTTATTGGTGTTGTTGTTCGGTCGGCTCTAGCGAACGCGCCGTTTGTTGGCCCATACGTCGACGGCGACGGCTGTGACGATGAGAATTCCCTTGATGATGTTCTGCCAGTACGAGGGAACGGTTAGCAGATCCAGGCCGTTGTTCAGCGTCTGGATCAGCAGCAGTCCGAGGGCTGTGCCCCATACCGTGCCCCGGCCGCCCAGGAGGCTGGCTCCACCGATGACGACGGCGGCTATGGCGTCCAGTTCATAGCCCTGGCCCAGGTTGGGCGCTCCGGAAATGACGCGGGAAGCAAGCATGACGCCTGAGATGCCGGCGAGCAGACCACTGATGGCGTAGACGCTGAAGAGTATGCGGGTCGATTTGACTCCGGCGATCTCCGCAGCGAGCCGGTTCCCACCGACTGCGTAGACGCGCATGCCGTAGGTGGTTCGTCTCATGATCACGGCGAAGGCGACGATGCAAACCAGCATGAGGACAACGGGGACCTTAAGGCCCAGAACGTCGGTGTTGGCGATAGCCCCGAAGGCGGCCGGGAGTCCGTTAATGGGGGCGCCGCTGCCGACTACATAGGCTGCGCCTGAAGCCAGCGTCAGCATGCCCAGGGTCGCGATGAACGGTGGGACATTGATCTTGCTGACGACGAGACCGTTGATCGATCCCGCGAGCAGTCCCACGCCTGCGGCCACCGGAATGGCGAGCCAGATCTGATCGGGGAAGGTTTTCGCCGTGAGGGCGCCTGACATCGCACTGACGGCGATGACGCTTCCGACGGACAGGTCGATCCCGCCGGTGAGGATGACCAGGGTCTGTCCCAGCGCGATGAGAGCAAAGGGCGCGGCCGCGATGAGAATCGTTACGAGGTTCTCAGGGGTGCCGAAGCGTGCGCTGCGGTAGAGGAAGAAGGCGATGACCATGAGCATGACGAAGACCATGGCGTGGCGGATCAGAAGTGACTGCATCCAGGGCCAGCTGAATCTTGTACCTGCTCTTGTCGTCGCGCGGACTGGTGCGTCTTCGGGGGTTTGGGCCGCCGTGGGCTGGTTACTTAGAACCATCAGTGGTGTCCTTCGTGTATATGGTTTCCTGTCCGGAAGCAAGGCGGAAGATGCGGTCCTGGACCGCCGGGTGTTGGAGGTCGGACTGGTCGAGCATCCCTGCGACGGCGCCCTCGCGCATGACGATGGCCCGGTGGGACAGGCTGAGGATTTCGGGCATGTCGCTCGAGGCCATGACGACTGCCATTCCTTTTGCGGCGAGGTCAGTGATGATTTTGTAGATTTCGCTTCGCGCCCCGACGTCAACGCCGCGGGTTGGTTCGTCGAGCAGCAGGACGTCGACCGGGCCGGTCAGCCAGCGGCCCAGAACGACCTTCTGCTGATTGCCTCCTGAGAGTGTCTCCATGGTCTGGCCAAGGCCCCGGCTGCGCAGGCGCATTGAGGTCATAACGGCTCCGATGGCGTCGGAGCGTCGTCTGCCCCGGACCCAGCCTGCTGTGGAAAATGCTCCAATGCGAGGAAGGGTGGCGTTGTCGAGCACGCTCATGGAGAGTACTGCCCCGGCACCTTTGCGGTCTTCGGGAACCAGAGCGATATGCGCTTCTATGGCCGATAGGGGGTTGCCCCGGCGGACTGGCCGCCCGGCTACGCGGATGACACCCTCGCGGCTGGTCCTGGTCCCGAAGATTGCTTCGATCAGTTCGGTGCGCCCGGCGCCGACGAGACCGGCGAGGCCCAGGATTTCTCCGCGGCGCACGGTGAGGCTGATCGGATCGCTGTCACCAACGGCCAGGTCTTCGACCTCGAGCATGACCTCATCGCTAGGTGCCCGAAGCTCGGGAAATAGGTCTTCCAGCTCCCGTCCGATCATTGCGTGGACGATTTCATCATCGGTGATGTCCCGAAGGGGCTTGTCAGCGACGAGGTTTCCGTCCCGCAGGACGATCACCCGGTCCGCCATGGCGCGGATTTCCTCCATTTTGTGCGTTGTGTAGAGCATCGCGACTCCCTGGTCACGCAGTGCACGGACGACACCGACGAGATGTTCGACTTCTTTTTCGGCGATGGCACTGGTGGGCTCATCGAGAAGCAGAACGCGTGCTCCGCGGCTTGTCGCTTTGACGATTTCGATGATCTGACGGATGCCAAGAGGCAGGGAATCCATCTGAGCCGTCGGGTCGATATGGACCCCGAATTCGTTCAGGTACTCTTTTGACTTGGCGATCATCGCTCTGCGGTCAAGCATGCCGAACCGGGTGAGGAGTTCGCGGCCGATGAAGAGGTTCTCATAGACGGTCATTTCCGGAATTGAAGCCAGTTCCTGCGGGACGATGGCGACGCCCAGATGGTGTGCGACCTGTGTGTTGCCGGCAGGGAGGTGCTCGCCCCGGACGCGCACCTCGCCTGCATCGGGCTTGTACTGGCCCGATGCGATCTTCATCAGGGTGGACTTCCCTGCCCCGTTTTCGCCGGCCAGGGCCGTCACGGTCCCGGCCTCCAATGACAGGGAAATACCCTTCAGGACGGGAACTCCACCAAAGCCCTTGGTGATGTCGGTGCATTCCAGGGTGGCCAGCTCCGTGCTAGTGAGCCTTTCGGATGGAGTCATCGCTCAGAGTCCCGGGTTGATCATGGTTTTCATGCTTGTTGAAGCGGTCGAAGCGATCATGGCTTCTTCCACGGCATCGAGTCCGTAGCGGCCGGTGACCAGACTGTCGAGGTCGACCCTGCCTGAACTCACAAGGGAGATGGCGGTCGGCCACGTGTTGGCATAACGGAAGATGCCCGTGACAATGAGTTCATTGTTCTGTATTAGGGAAACGGGCATGGGGATTTCATCCGCGCCCATGCCCACCAGAACGACGGTGCCTCCGGGGCGTACCGCTCGCATGCCCGAAAGGACAGCCGGGGTAGCGCCGGATGCGTCGATGAAGGCGTCCACGCCCAGGCCGGAGACGTCGGACTCACGGGGATCGATGACGCGGGTTGCACCGAACCGCAATGCCTGTTCCCGGCGTGTGGGGTCCAGATCGGAAACAACGATGTCCGTTGCGCCGAAAGCTTTCGCGACCTGGGCAGTGATCACACCGATGGGCCCGGCGCCGGCGACGAGGACGCTTGATCCGGCGGTGATGCCGGCTTTACGCGCGGCGGCGATTCCCACGGAGAGAGGTTCCATGAGCGCTGCAGCGTCGTCACTGACAGAGTCGGGTACCGCGTGGGCGAAATGGGACTGGATTTTGGCATATTCAGCGAAGGCCCCGTCGACCGGCGGGGTCGCGTAAAACTCCATGTGGGGATCCAGGTTGTAGCGTCCCGACAGCGTCTCGCGCGAGGTCGCACTGGGATGCTGCGGTTCGATCGAGATCCGCTCCCCGACACGGGACGCGTCGACTTTCCGTCCGACGGCAACAATCGTGCCGGCCGATTCGTGTCCGAGGATGAGCGGGCTTTCCACCACGAAGCTGCCGATGCGTCCTTCCTTGAAGTAGTGCACGTCAGATCCGCAAACACCGACAGATGAAATGCGGACAAGTACTTCGTCCTCCTCCAAAACAGGGACAGGGCGTACCTCTACGACGACTTTCTGCTTCTCCAGCAGGACGCTGGCGCGCATTGTCACCGGGATTGATGTGGTCGTGCTCATGTTGAGTTCCTCTCAGGCATCGTCGCCATGCGGGGTTCCCCTCGATTCGGGGCCGTTCATGTCCGCTGCGAACTTCTGCGATTAGTATGACCCCAATCACCTCACATGTGCAACAGGTATGCTCATATGAGCAATTTACATTTGAGTGCCGTACGATGTTCCAAGAAGCCGAAGAAGTAAAGCAGCGTGGAGGAAGGAAATATGGGGCCGGACGAACTCGTACGTCTCGCGTTTGTGGCGCGCCAGCACTTTCTGGAGGGGAAGACCCGGATCGAGATCGCGGAGGATATGGGTTTGAGCCGCTTCAAGGTCGGCAGGATGCTCGATGAGGCGATCGCCCATGGAATCGTCAGGTTCGAGCTGGCCACCCCAGGCCTCCTGGACCTGGACCTGTCGCTGAAGCTGCAGAAGAAATTCCGCCTCAAACACGCGCTTGCGGTGATCATGCCCAGTCAGGCGCCCGAGACCATCCAGGAAAACCTCGGAACGGTTACCGGGCAGCTCCTAGGCGAAATCCTCAAGGAAACCGACGTCCTCGGCCTCACCGCAGGCCGGACACTGAGCGCGATGGCACGGTCCCTGCAGAGCCTTCCCCGCTGTGAAGTGGTCCAGCTTGCCGGCATCGCCGGTCCGATTCAGGAGACGGGGGTCGAGGTGATCCGCATGGTCAGCCGTATCGCCGGAGGGCGCGCCTGGACGATCTACGCTCCCCTGGTCGTATCGGATCCTTCCACAGCTGACGCCATTCTGCGCCAGCCGGATATGCGCCGAACGTTCGAACAGTTCGACCGCGTCACGGTTGCCGTTGTCGCCGTCGGCAGCTGGTCCCCTCCGGATTCACAGATGTACGACAATGCGGCCATCACTCCGGAACTGAGAGACCGTCTGCTGGCCAAAGGCGTCAGGGCGGAAATCTGTGCAACTCTCGTTGACGACCGCGGATCCTTCATCGCCGACGTCGACGAAAGGACCGTGGCCATCAGCGCCTCCCAGTTGCACAAGATTCCTGAAGTGATCGCCGTCGCGGGGGGCGAGCTCAAGACAGAAGCGGTCCGTGCCGCACTCGCCTCGGGTCTCATCGACTCTCTTGTAACAGACGCCGTGTTGGCGCAGAAACTGATCGGAGACACAGCATGACCTCTCGCACCGTCATTGCCGGTATAGATTCGTCGACCCAGAGCTGCAAGATCGTGCGGGTGGATGCGGAGACCGGAGAGGTTCTCAGCACCACATCCGCGCCGCATCCGGACGGCACCGCGGTTCATCCGGACCGGTGGTGGGAGGCTTTCGAGGCAGCCGGCGGAACGGAGCTGCAGGACGTTGAAGCACTCTCAGTGAGCGCCCAGCAGCACGGCATGGTTGCCCTGGATGCACAGGACAGGCCCGTGCATGACGCGCTGCTGTGGAACGATGTCCGCAGCGCACCCCAGGCCGACCGGCTGCGCCGGGAGCTCGGGGCACAGGTATGGGCGGAGGAGATCGGCATCGTCCCGGTGTCCTCCTTCACCATCACCAAGCTTGCGTGGCTCGCCGACAACCATCCCGAGCTGGCCGACCGCGTCCGCAAAGTCCTGCTTCCGCACGACTGGCTAACCTGGCAGATCCTGGGGCGCAGGAACTACCCGACCACTGACCGCAGTGACGCGTCGGGAACGGGCTATTACTCCGTTCGCGACGACGTCTATCGGCACGACCTCGTGGAGTGGGCGTTCGGCAGATCCCCCGACCTGCCCACCGTGATCGGCCCCTCTGCTACTGCCGGTACAACAGCGACAGGAACACTGGTGGCTGCAGGGTGCGGAGACAACGCGGGAGCAGCACTGGGTTTGTCCCTGAAACCGGGTGAAGTGGCGGTATCGATTGGAACCAGCGGGACCGTCTTCACATCCACGGAACGACGGATCAGCGATCATACCGGCACCATTGCCGGCTTTGCTGACGCCGAAGGCAAGCAGCTTCCCCTTCTGGCCACCATCAACGGCGCCCGGGTACTCGCATCCACAGCTGCGATGCTGGGCGTGGACCTGGCCAGGTTCGACGCCATGGCGTCGTCGGGCCCGGTGGATGCGGCCGGCCTGACGCTGGTGCCCTACCTCGACGGTGAACGAACCCCGAACCTTCCTTCAGCCACCGGCAGCCTCGTGGGTCTTACCCGCGCAGCAATGAACCCCGAAAATATGGCCAGGGCGTCGGTGCTAGGACTCCTCTGTCTCCTGGCCGATGCCCTCGATAGCCTCCGTGCCCAGGAGATCGAGGCGAAGCGGGTGGTGCTGATCGGTGGCGGATCCCGTTCAGCCTCGCTTCAGGCAGCGGCGGCGGACATCTTCAATGCAGAAATAGTCATCCCGAAACCCGGCGAATACGTAGCGCTCGGGGCAGCACGCCAAGCGGCCTGGGCCCTGGCAAAAACGGACGCACCGCCCACCTGGCAGCGCCTGACCGAACGCACCGTCAGCCCCTCGGACTCAACAGAATGGGCAACTGCGGTGCGTGGGAGGTTCAGCGACGCACGTCAGCGGCTCTACGGACTCTGAACAGGAAAAACAATCACGTCGGCGAACCTGGTGCAACAGCATCGCCGGCCCGCCAACTGCTAATTATCAAGGAAAAAACATGGATGTCACTATGCCAGGGCCAACCTTCCCCGGGGCAGCCGGACTCGCGGGGCGCACATTCGACGGCGTGTTGTTCGACATGGACGGCACGCTCATCGACTCCGCCGCGGCGGTGGAACGGTCATGGGTCCGCTGGGCGAAGGAACAGGGCCTGATGGATTACCGGCACGCTGATCATGGCAAGCCGGCCAGATCCATCGTGGCCTCTCTCATGGGCGCAGATCGAGTCGAAGAATCCCTTGCCAGAATCATAGAGATCGAGACCGATGACACCGGCGGCATCCGTGCGCTGGATGGCGCCGCCGAACTTCTGAACACCCTTCCCGCGAACCGAATCGCTATCGTCACTTCCTGCACACGTGGCCTGGCTGATGCCCGCCTCCGGGCGGCGCGACTGCAGCCCCCGCCCGTCCTGGTCACCTTCGATGACATCACCGAAGGCAAGCCTCATCCGGAAGGGTATCTCCTGGCCGCGCGCCGGCTTGGTGCTGACCCCGCCCGCTGCCTCGTCGTCGAAGACGCCCCCGTTGGGCTGATGGCAGCCCGAGCGGCCGGATGCGCGACCCTTGCTGTGACAGGAACTTTTCCAGCCCACGACCTGGAAGCGGATCTTGTGCTTCCCGGCCTGACCGGGCTCAGATTCCTTGAGACAGGTAAAGGGATCCGGCTGAGCACCGGTTCCTGACGGTGAAAGAGTCAGGCTGTGCTTGGCGGAGCCTAACGACGGGTTGTTGAGAGGGGCCGGGCGTATTCAGGATGGACGGTGACCTGCGAGATGTGTGCGTGCCGTTCCGCGATTTCAACCAACCCAGGACCTCCCGTCGCGCTGGTAAGCCACAAGGCGTCTAGGGCCGGCTGGCCTCGAGGGCGGGCAGCACGTGGTCGGTGATCAGGGGCGCGAGATCGTCCGGCAGCTCGACGGCCAGATCCAGCCAACGGATTTCGGCGATCTCGGCGGAGGGATGAGCGCTCCACACCCCGGGCGCGGTGAAGACGGTGGCTTCGATCTGTGTGGCGGCCTCGTTGGCGGCGTCCGCGAGCCAGATTCCCAGGAGCTTCAGCTTTTCCGGCGCAAGCACGATCCCCACCTCTTCCGCCAGCTCCCGGGCTGCCGTCTGGGCGGCGTTTTCGCCGGCCTCGGGCTTGCCGCCGGGATGCATGAACTTGTCCGTGCCCCGCTTCCGGACCGTCAGGAGTCGTCCGGCGCCGTCGAAGACGCAGACGGCGGAAACAACAATGAGGGGATTCACGCCGGGGTTCCTGTGATCCGGTGCAGTACGGATTCGATCAGCTGGTCCTTGGCCGGTCCGGTGACATCCCAGCGGTAGCGGAAATCGTCCCGCCCGATCAGGGTGTAGCCCACCTGGTAAGTGTCCGGGTCGCACCAGTGCTGGGCGTGGCTGCTGGCCGTGCCGAACCCCATCCGGTGGAACGGGCGGCCGTCGGGAAAGAACATGTCCATCGTGGCGCGGGCCTCGGTGGGCCGGAGCAGATACTCCCGGCTCGCCGGTCCGGTGAAAGGTTCCCCGCTGAAGGACGGCCAGGCAATGGTGCCTTCTTCGCGGAAGCGGAGGCCGCCGTCCTCGTCCTGATTGTTTGTTGTGCCGTCGGCGCGGGTCAGGGGAGTGAAGCGGACGACGCCGGTGAAGGTCCCACGGGTGCCGGTGGCCCGGTCCAGCAGGGTCCGGGCCACGTTCCAGCTGCCCAGCAGGTAGCCGCGGAGATCGAATTCCGGAGCGGTGCCCGGTGCTGGCAGGTTCAAGTGCCCTCGATTGGAATCGAACCAACGACACCGGCTTTAGGAGAGCCGTGCTCTATCCACTGAGCTACGAGGGCGGGCATCCGCGGCGGACGGCTGCAAGGCCGGCCCGTGCGGACACGGATATAAGCATACTAGCGTTCCTTAGTGAGCGGCGTACTACGCTCTTGGCATGACAGCCCCAGCCCCCGCGGTCCCCGAGGACGTCCTCTACATCCCGGACGTGGCGTCCACCAGGTTTTACGTCGGCGCCCTCGCCAAGCTCAGCGTGCTGCAGTATTTCGTGGCCGAGGCGGCCGTTATCGGAGTGTGGGCGGGGCGGGATCCGTACAGCCGCCGGACCGGCTACATCAGCGATCTCGGTGCCCTGGGCTGCGGGGTGTTTGACGGCCGGGACGTGTGCTCCCCGGCGCACCTGCTGATGAACGCCTCGTTCGTGGTCCAGGGCCTCGGCATGGTGGTCGGCGCCCTGCTGCTGAGCTCCGCCCTTCTGTGCACCGCGGCGCGGCCCGGGGCCCGGATCCCGCGGCGCCCGGGCCAGCGGCCGCTGTCGCGCGCCGCTCTCGCCGCACTTGCCGCACTTGCCGCACGGCTGCTCAGTTTCACGGCGGGCACCGGAACTGTCATTGTGGGTCTGGTGCCCGAGGACGCAGGGTCCGGCTGGCACGGGGCCGGGGCGGTGATGTACTTCGCGGCCGGAGCGTTGGCCCTGCTCATCCTGGGCTGGCTGTGGATCCGGCAGACGGCGCTGGGCTGGTTCATCCTCGCCTGTGGTGCGGTATCCCTCGGCGCGCTCGTCACCGCTGGTGTGACCGGGATGGCGGTCCCGGAACCGGGAACCCTGGAGCGGCTGATGGGCTACCCCATCACCATCGGCATGGCCGCCGTGGGGTTGGTCGTTGCCCAGCGCATCCGGAACGGGCTCAGGGCAAGAAGGAGCCCTGCTGGCCGGGCCGGATGAAGATCAGGCGACCACGGGGTGTCGTATGTCTCACAACGGCCCGAGCTTGCATTATCATAAGGGCACTCACCGGAATTCCGGTGCCTCGTGCGCGAGCTGTCTCTAGCGCACGCCGAAATGCCGACTTTGTAGTCTTTGGGGACGAATGTTTGATCAGCTAGTCTCGCCGCGCCTTGATGCTGCGACTGCCTTCCGGAACCGACGCAGGGGGCTGCAGTCCGATGACGGTTGAAGCGCTCGCCGCGCCCGATGACCAGCTCCCCGAGGAGACCACGGGGGCCCCGGCTCCTGCCCCTGCTGAGGTACCGGAACTCGCCACTGGCGTGGTCGCCGGACTTGCCTCTGCGGTGGTCGCGGGCCTTGCCTCTGCTGCGGTCGGGGGGCTTGCTCCGGATGTGGCCGCCGGGCTTGCTGCGGATGTGGCCGCCGGCGCGGCGGCCCCGATCGGTGTTCGTCTGCTCGACGGCGGGATCATCCAAGTCACGCTGCCGCCCAACGAGGAGATCGCGGGGGCCGAAGCGCGTGTTGCCGGAGCGGCGGTCCGTGCACTGGCCATCGGCCGTCGCATGCCGGTCCTGCTTGTCATCACCGGTGTGGTCGGGGTCAGCGTCGAGGCGCGGCATGTGTACGCATCCTCCATCGCGGCATCGGCCTTCGCCCTGGTCGGCGAAAGCCCCGTCGACCGCGTCATTGCCCACTATCTGCTCCGCTCAAAGACAGAGACGATTCCGGCGCAGTTCTTCACCTCAGAGGCCGAGGCCGTCGAGTGGTTAGGGCTATACGCGAGTGAAGACTGATCCTCCGGACCCCAGGCTGCACGCCCTTGTGGAGGGTATCGTCCGGATTGCCGGTGGTGACCTGACCACCAGGATCCCCCACTCGGGTGCCCGGGACGACGTCGCGGCCGTCATCGCGGGGATCAACCTGATGGCTGATGACCTGCAGACGATCTACCAGGAGCTTGAGGAGCGGGTGGAAAGCCGCACGGCAATGCTGCGCGATGCGCAGGTTGAGCTTGAGCGCATGGCGTTGACGGACCCGCTGACCCAGCTTGCCAACAGGACGGCGCTTAACTCGGTGCTGAGCCATGCCCTCGCCGAGACGTCGCGGGGTGAAATGCCGCCGGCGCTGCTGATCCTCGACCTGGATTCGTTCAAGGGCATCAACGACACGCTGGGACACAGCGCCGGGGACGACGTCCTCCGCGTGATCGCCCGGCGGCTCCAGGAAGCAGTCCGCGAGACTGACACTGTGGCACGCCTCGGCGGCGACGAGTTCGCCGTCATGCTGCCCAAGTCCAACCTCGTCCGGGCCCGACGCGTGGCCAACAGGATCCTGAAGGCGCTCAGCGAGAGCCTGGAAATCGGGGACCTGCGGATCACCTGCGGCACGAGCATCGGACTGCGGATTGCCGAGCCGGGGCAGTCGGTCGACGATCTGGTCATGGAAGCCGATACCGCCATGTACGCGGCCAAGGCCCAGCCGCACAGCAGCATCAAGGTGTTCGAACCCGCCTTGTTGTATGCCCGCCGGCTCCAGAGCGTGATGGTCACGGAAATGCGTGAAGCGATCCGCCAGGACCAACTTGTCTTGCACTACCAGCCGGTGGTGGCACTCGCGACCGGCAAGTTCGAAGGCGTCGAAGCGCTGGTGCGGTGGAACCATCCGGAGCGGGGACTGCTCATGCCGGACCAGTTCATTCCGCTGGCCGAAGAGACCGGCATGATCGTGGATCTGGGCCATTGGGTCCTGCGGAACGCCGTGCGCCAGCTGCGCGACTGGCAGCGGGAACTGGACGTTGACCCGAGCTTCAATGTCCGGGTCAACATCTCGACAACCGAGCTGCAGAACCTGGACCTGATCGAACACGTGCGCGACATCCTCCGTGAAACCGGGGTGGATGCCGCAAACCTCATCGTGGAGCTGACCGAATCAATGGCCATCAATGGCGGGGACGTGGACAAATACTCCCTGAGCGGGCTGCGCCGACTCGGCGTGCAGCTCGAAATCGACGACTTCGGCACCGGCTATTCGTCCATCAGCTACCTGCGGAAGCTGCCGGTCAACGTGGTCAAGATCGACAAGAGCCTGATCGACGGGCTGGGCTCAGACGAAGAGCAGAGCAACTTCGTCGCGGCGGTACTGCACCTCATCCACGCCTGCGGGCTCAAGGCAATTGCCGAGGGAATCGAGACGGCCGAGCAGGCGGCCGAGCTCGTGAGGCTGGGCTGCGCCAGCGGCCAAGGCTACTATTTCAGCCGGCCCGTCCCTGCGGCCGAGATCGCCGCGTTGATCAGCCGCTGAACAGCCACGCCGCGTTGTTCAGCCACGGAGCAGGGGTGGACCGGGCCCATCAGGCGCAGGCTCCGTTTTGAGGATTAAGCAAGACGGCGGATACCGGAATCAATATCCGGTACCCGCCGTCGTTGTTGCTGGTTAGTTCTTCGGGGTGGAATTCGGCCACCAGTTGACTGCCTGCACGGAGCCCTGTCCGGAGTTTTCGCCGGTAGCCGAGATTGCTGAGGTCGCGGAAAGACCTGCGACTGCCAGCGCGCCGGCGATAAGGAGTGTTGCGAGGGATTTCTTCATAAAGGACTCCTGATACGTAAGTGGCTGATGTGACTAATGTGGTACTTGGTCAGTATAGGGGAGTAGACACGCCGTTGTATAACAATTACGGCCGCAATATTCGATACTGTGCTATCGGCGCGACTCCTGCCCAAATCTTTCGCCGTTCCTGCTTGCGGGGTTTGTTCATTTCCGCTTGCGTGGCAACGGATAATGGAGGCATGCCATTGAACTCCGTTTCGCCGTTGTACGCCGCCGCTGAATTGCAGGCATACGAGCACCGGACTAACCATGCCTTCTTTCAAGCAGCCAGCAGTGCCCAGGATGCCGCGGAAATAGCCCGCAATGAAGGTGATATGGATTCGTGGTGGAACATGACGTTCCTCCGGGCCGAGAACCTCCTGGACGCCGAGGACTTCGAGGCCTGCGCTGCTCTGGCGTGCTCGCTGGTTGCCGGTCCTCGTTCCGCGACCGAATCGCAGCCCGAAGCACAGGCCTACATTCTCCTGGCGAAGGCCAGGCAGGGGGCCGGGCTGCTGGAACGGGCTGCTGACGCTGCGCGGGAAGCCGTGGCACTGGTGGCAGATGAGGATGACATCGAAACGAATGTCAAAGCCCGCCAAGCGCTGATTGCCGCCCTGGCCGACAGCGGGAGGCTCGAGGAAGCCTGGGCCGAAAGCCTCGCGCTCGCCGAGGCCATCGAAGCCGAAGTCGACGATCAACTGGTGGGCAAGGGTTACTGGGTCATCGGAAACGTCGCCTTTCTCTGCAACAAAGTCCAGGAAGGTCTCCACTACCACGAGCTCGCGGCGGCCACTCTTTCGCCCGCCAGGAACCTGGACATCTGGGCGAAGTTCAACAGGGCCTCCGCAGCCATGCGGCTCGCGGCCGACGTGGCCGACGCCGACACCCTGCGCTGCATCGAACGAGCGGAGCTAGCCACGGATGTCATCGGCGGAAGCGCCAATGACTACCTGCTGATGAAGCTGAACCGGGCCCACTGGAAATTTCTGGCCGGTGAGGCCACCGCAGCAATCGAATTGTTGGACCAGATCTGTGCGGAGCCGGACGAGCCTTCACCCCAGATCCTCGGCGAGGCGTGCCTGCTGCTGGGCCGGGCACATTTTGCGATTGGAAACGCGGATGCGGCCGGGGAGAACCTGCTTCGGGCAGCAGACCACTTCGAAGGGTCCGGCGCCCAGCAACGTGCGGATCAGGCCCGGGGCTTCCTCGCAGCCGAGGCCTGAGCCTCCGCCCGCGGATCCTTCACCAATCCCGGTGGAGCATGCCCCCTGGACGCCGCGAGGGATGGACATAGCGGGACTATGTCCACGGGCCGCGACTAGGGCTGGGCATGTCCCGCGGACCGGACCGCGGGGGAGGCGGATTTCCGGCCCAGGAACACCGCGGCGCCACCTGCCACGAGGCTCAGCACCAGCAGCACCCAGCCGGCCACGGTGAGCCCCGACGCGAGGGCAACCTGGCCGGCGTCGACCGCGTCTGCGGACATCATGGCGTCAATGGCGGTGTTGCCCCACAGCCGCACGGCGGCGAAGAGCAGCGGAATGGCCCACAGCGCCCAGCGCAGGGGTTTTCGGGCCACGTTCGTTCCGATCAGCAGGAGCCAGCTGAAGCCGAAGATCAGCGGGAAGAGCGTGCCTGCCGTCTTGTGGATGTAGTTGAGCTGCCCGCGGGCGTCCGGATCCGTGGCGTCTCGCAGCCGCTCCACGAAGCCCTGGTCGAAGCCCCCGATCAGCGAGTCCGGCATCGGCAGGCCGCCGGAGAGCTGGGTGAGCTGGTTCAGGGTGAGCAGGTGGAGGTACCAGAATAGGAAGAGGCTGGCCACGACGCCGGCGATCACGATCAGGTTGCTGTTGTTCTGCGCCTTTTGCGGGGTCCGGCTGGTGCTGGGATTGATCACGGACGGCAGGTGGTGCTGAGGGACGGCTGCATTGGCGCCGTGCTTCTTGATCCGCTGTGCGGGTGTCTTGGCCATGGCTCCATTATCGCCCGCCCGGGCCGCGGGGCCGGCGCTGTCTGTTCACCGCCATCCGCCGCCGATAGGCTGGAACGCGTGACCGAACTAGGAAAACACCGGCTTGGCCGGCACAGCACCGCAGATCTCGACCCCGGCCTGGATGACTACCAGTTGGCGGAAGCCCTTGTCCGGGAGGCCGGCCAGTTGGCGCTGCTGATGCGGCAGGCCGGGCTGGAAGGACGGCAGAAGACGTCCATCTCGGATGTTGTCACCGCCGCCGACCATTCTGCCGAGGCCTACGTCCTGGAACAGCTCCAGCGCTGCCGCCCCGACGACGGCGTTCTCGGTGAAGAGGGCGCTTCCGTGGCCGGCGCCAGCGGCCGCACCTGGGTCATCGATCCGGTGGACGGAACGTACAACTTCCTGCACGGGTCGACGTACTGGTGCTCGGCGATTGCACTGAAGGACGCCTCCGGGGTACTGCTGGGTGCGGTCTTCCAGCCGCAGGAGGAGAAGCTCTGGCTCGGCGGGACGGCCCGGACCGCAACGCTCAACGGGGAACGGCTGACCGCCTTCCAGCCGCGGGGCGCCGACAGCGGGGGCCGTTCGGACACTCCGTTGTCCGAACTCGGTGTCGCCAGCTACATCCACCCCAGCTGGCTCGCCGATCCGATGTGCGCCATGCCCTGGCACGCCGCTGCAACGTCCGCTGCCACGCTGCGGATGTTCGGCTCGGGCTCGTGCGACCTCGGCCGCGTGGCCGACGGCGAGCTGGGCTGCTGGTTCCAGCACAGCTGCCCGGAATGGGACTGGCTGCCGGGAAAGGCGATCGTCCTCGCGGCCGGCGGCGCGGCCGACGTCGTCCGGGTCAACGGACTGGAGTGGTTCCTTGCCGGAGGCACGACGGCGGTCCGGCAGCTCCGCGCCGCGCTTGAGTCAGGCTCCGTGGGCTAGCTTCAGGACTCCGCGCCGCGCCCGTGGGACATGCTCATTCTTGGCCACGGTGCGTGGACATGCTTGAGTCACGCTCCGGGTCCCCCGTGGGACATGCTCATTCTTGGCCACGGTGCGTGGACATGCTTGAGTCACCCTCGGGGTCCCCCGTGGGACATGCTCATTCTTGGCCACGGTGCGTGGACATATCGGCTCAGTGGCCAATGGTCGCGGACAAGGGTGGACATGCTGCTCCGGGGTCTGCGAGTGCGGGGGACATGCTCAATCCAGGGCGCGAGGACTGGACATGTCACGTCCTGCACCTGGACCGGACACGCCCGGTCCCTGATGCGTGAACTGGACATGATCAATCCTCGCCTCGAATTCCGTGGGACATGCTCATTCTTGGCTGCGAGGAATGGACATGAGGGGCATATGTCCAGCGGAGACGGGCAGGGGAGGGCATGTCCCCGCGGGGGCGGACTCCGCGGTCACTGGCACCGCCTAGACTTGTTAACACCATGGACATGTTGTTTGACCCTTTCGCCGACGGACCCTTCCAAGCTGCCTCCAAGATGGCGGCGGCCACCAAATCGTCCGCCGGAACGGGCACAGCGGCCGTGGGATCCCCTGCCGGGTGGGACCCCAACCGCGCCGAGAGCGGCACCGCGGGGGACTGGGACCGCCCCCGGCTTCCCAGCGCGGAGGAGCTCCTGGAGGGGCTGAACCCGGAGCAGGAGGAAGCGGTCAAGCACGCCGGCAGCGCCCTGCTGATAGTGGCCGGCGCCGGCTCCGGCAAGACGCGGGTGCTCAGCAACCGGATCGCCTACCTGATCGCCACGAAGCGCGCGCACCACGGCGAGATCCTGGCCATCACGTTCACCAACAAGGCCGCGGCCGAAATGCGGGAGCGGATCGAAGCCCTGCTCGGCGGCCGCGCCAAGACCATGTGGATCTCCACCTTCCACTCCTCCTGCGTCCGGATCCTGCGCCGCGAGGCCAAGAACGTCGGCCTGAGCTCCAACTTCTCCATCTACGATGCCGCGGATTCGCTGCGGCTGATCACGCTCGTGGCCAAGAACCTGGACCTCGATCCCAAAAAGTTCGCGCCCAAGGCCATCCAGCACAAGATCTCAGCGCTCAAGAACGAGCTGATCGACGCGGACGGCTATGCCTCCAGCGCCAAGCACAACGATCCCTTCCAGCAGGCCGTCGCCGAGGTCTTCACGGGCTACACCCAGCGCCTGCGCCAGGCGAACGCCATGGACTTCGATGACCTGATCGCCGAGACCGTCTACATGTTCCGGGCCTTCCCGGCCCTGGCAGACTCCTACCGGCGCCGCTTCCGGCACGTCCTGGTGGACGAGTACCAGGACACCAACCACGCCCAGTACGCCCTGGTGCGCGAGATCGTCGGCGAAGGCCCCGGTGCGGCCGAGCTCACCGTCGTCGGCGATTCGGACCAGTCCATCTACGCGTTCCGCGGTGCCGATATCCGCAACATCGTGGAGTTCGAGGAGGACTACCCGGACGCCCGCACCATCAAACTCGAGCAGAACTACCGCTCCACCCAGACAATCCTCAGCGCGGCCAACTCGGTCATCTCCCGCAACCCCAACCGGCCGGAGAAGCGGCTCTGGACGGCGGAGGGCGACGGCCACAAGATCATCGGCTACGTGGGCGAGAACGAGCACGACGAAGCCCAGTTCATCGCCAAGGAAATCGACCGCCTCCAGGACGAGGACAACCTCCGCCCCGGCGACGTCGCGATCTTCTACCGCACCAACGCCCAGTCCCGCTCCATCGAGGACGTCCTGGTGCGGGTCGGGCTGCCGTACAAGGTGGTCGGGGGAACCCGCTTCTACGAGCGCAAGGAGATCAAGGACGCGCTCGCCTACCTGCGGGTGCTGGTCAACCCCGACGACGACGTCAACCTGCGCCGGATCCTCAACGAACCCAAGCGCGGCATCGGCGACCGTGCCGAGGGCGCCGTGGCCTCGCTCGCCCAGCGCGACCGGATCTCCTTCATGGCCGCCGCCCGCCGCGCCGACGAGGCGCCCGGCATGGCCACCCGGTCCGTCAACGCGGTGCAGGGTTTCGTGAAACTGCTCGACGACCTCGCCGAAGTGGCCTCCGGCTCCGGTGCGGCGGCGGCCCTGGAGGCCGTCCTGGAACAGACCGGCTACCTCGCCGGGCTGCGGTCCAGTACCGATCCACAGGACGAGTCCCGTGTGGAGAACCTCGCGGAACTCGTCGCCGTCGTCCGTGAATACGAACGCGACAACCCCGAAGGCTCCCTTGGCGCCTTCCTGGAGCAGGTGTCCCTCGTGGCCGACGCCGACCAGATCCCGGACGCGCCGGCGGGGACCGCCGAAGACATAGTTGCAGCCGTGGCCGTGGCCGAGGCCAAGCGCCTGGGCGTCGTCACGCTGATGACGCTGCACACCGCCAAGGGGCTGGAGTTCCCGGTGGTGTTCCTCACCGGCATGGAACACGGGCTGTTCCCGCACCAGCGCTCCGCGACGGACCCCAAGGAACTGGCCGAGGAACGCCGGCTGGCCTACGTGGGCCTGACCCGTGCCCGGAAGCGCCTGTACCTGACCCGCTCCGAGGTGCGCAGCATGTGGGGCCAGAGCCAGTACAACCCCGCGAGCCAGTTCATCGAGGAAATCCCCGCCGAGCTCGTGCAATGGAAGCGCGAAGGCTCCAACCGCGAGACCGGCAGCTGGGGGAGCGGTGCCTCGATCGGCTCCAGCCGCTACGGCGGATCGTCCTGGGGCGCCGGTGCCGCCCGCGGCGCCGAGGCCAGCCCGTCCGCAGGCTTCAACGCCGACGTCCCGGCCGCCATCGCCAAGAACCGCGTGCAGCCGCAGAAGGAGATCGTCGCGGTCAGAGTCGGGGACAAGGTCAACCACACGAGCTTCGGCAACGGCACCGTCCTGGCCGTCGAGGGCGCGGGGGACAAGACCGTGGCCAAGGTCAGCTTCGAAATCGGAGACAAGCGCCTGTTGCTCCGGTACGCGCCGCTGACAAAGCTGGACGCCTAGGAGCGTCTGCGCCGCGGGCTAGGAGCGCCCCGCCGGCACGGGCGCAGCTTGGCGGGCAGCCGCATTACACGCGGCAGGGGCATTGTGGCTGGGAATGCGGGGGCATACAGTCGTGGCAGAAGTGCCGCGGCCGGCACCCTCCCGCCGCAGGTCCCGCCAAGGAGCCCACGTGAAGATTCTGCTTGCCAGCCAGGCGATCGCCGGCCACTTCAACCCGATGACCGGCATCGGCGTGCGCCTGGCCGAGGCCGGGCATGAGGTCGCGTGGTACACAGGTCCCGTGTTCAACAAGAAGCTCAGGGAGCTGGGCATCCGGCATTTTCCGTTCGACCGGGCTATTGAACACACCGCGGACAACCTCAACGAGCTGTATCCGGAGAGAGCCAGGCTGAAAGGGCCCGCGGCCATACGGTTTGACGGCGAGCGGATTTTTGCCAGCAACGTGTCCAATTTCTTCGAGGACATCCGGGACATCCACAGCACGTTTCCGTTCGACGCTGTTGTGATGGACAGTGCAATGTTTGTCCAGCGGCTTGTTTCGACCATCCTGGGCAAATCGGTTGTCAGCTTCGTGGCTGTTGGCAACATGGAAAGCGACCCGTTGGTTCCTCCGCTGTTCTTCGGCTTCTCACCGGCGCGGACCCTTCCCCAGAAGCTGCTCCATGCGGGTGCCCGGCTTGTATCGGAACAGCTCGTCCTCAAACCCGCCCGGGTCAGTTACGTCAGGCAGCTGGAGCACTACGGCCTCCGCACCCCGAAGCGCGGGCCCATAACCGACGAACCCTACCGCTGGTCCGACGCCGTGATCCAGACGGGCACCGCGGCAATCGATTTCCCCCGCCGGAACGTCAATCCCAAGGTCCGGTACGTCGGCGCCGTGCTTCCCTACCGTGCGGACACCGAGGCCGAGGCCCCTTCGGCTGAACTTCCCCGGCACTACGCCCGCACCGTGGTGGTGACGCAGGGGACCGTGGACAACAAGGACCACGGCAAGCTCATTGTTCCGGCCATCGAGGCGCTCAAGGACACGGACGCCCTGGTTGTTGTGGCCACGGGAGGGGCCGGGACGCAGGAACTGAGGCAGCGCTACCCGCTGCCCAATATTCTGGTGGAAGACTTCGTCGACTTCGACCGGACATTTGCCTCAACGGACGTGTTCATCACCAACGGCGGCTTCGGCGGTGTGCTCCTGAGCCTGTCCCACGGGGTGCCGGTGATTGCGGCAGGAATCAATGAGGGCAAGAGCGACGTCAATGCGCGGGTTGAGTACGCCGGAGTTGGCATCAACCTGCGGACCGAGTCGCCCAGTACCGAAGCCCTCGCCGCCGCGGTGCAGAAGGTCTTCTCAGATCCCGCCTGGAGGGCGCGTGCACAGGCTATGCGCCGGCAGTTCGAAGCCGAGGACAGCGCGGGCGCCGCCCTGGAAATCATCGAAAATGCGGTCCGGGCCCACGGCAAAAAAACCACCGGGACGCCGTCAGAGGCCCCAAAAAGCCCGTAATCTAGCGGTTTTTCTACGCTCCATAGAATAGTGTCCTTACTCACATAACGGGTACTCTGGGACGGGCTTCTCCCAAGGAACGACTAGAGTTCGAAAGAGGAGCATTGCGCCGTGTGGCTCGTTTCCGAGCCAGTCGCAGGGTGCGTTTATCCCGCAGCCCGGTAACCGCGAGAACGTGGGGTCCGGCTGTACAGAAACTACTTCGACGTAGAAGGACACTAACCCGTGGACCTGTTTGAATATCAGGCGCGCGATATGTTCGAGGCGCACGGTGTACCCGTGCTTGCTGGCATCGTGGCGCACACCCCTGAAGAAGCAAAGGCAGCTGCCGAGAAAATCGGCGGCGTAACTGTCGTAAAGGCGCAGGTCAAGGCCGGAGGCCGCGGCAAGGCCGGCGGCGTCAAGGTCGCCAAGACCGCTGACGAAGCGTTCGAACACGCCACCAACGTCCTCGGCATGGACATCAAGGGCCACACCGTTCACCGAGTGATGATTGCCCAGGGTGCGGACATCGCCGAGGAATACTACTTCTCCGTCCTGCTGGACCGGGCCAACCGCAACTACCTGGCCATGTGCTCGGTTGAAGGCGGCATGGAAATCGAGCAGCTCGCCGTCGAGCGTCCCGAAGCCCTGGCCAAGATCGCCATCGACCCGGCCGTCGGCATCGACCAGGCCAAGGCAGACGAAATCGTTGCCGCGGCAGGCTTCGCCGAGGAACTGCGCGGCAAGGTCGCCGGTGTCATCCTGAAGCTCTGGGACGTTTTCAAGAAGGAAGACGCCACCCTCGTGGAGGTCAACCCGCTGGTCCTCACCGGTGCAGGCGACATCGTCGCCCTCGACGGCAAGGTCTCCCTCGACGAGAACGCCGGCTTCCGCCACCCCAAGCACGCGGCCCTTGAAGACAAGGACGCCGCCGACCCGCTCGAGGCCAAGGCCAAGGAGCAGGACCTGAACTACGTCAAGCTGGACGGCGAAGTCGGGATCATCGGCAACGGTGCCGGGCTGGTCATGTCCACCCTCGACGTCGTCGCCTACGCCGGCGAGAACCACGGCAACGTCAAGCCCGCCAACTTCCTGGACATCGGCGGTGGAGCGTCCGCCGAGGTCATGGCCGCCGGCCTCGATGTCATCCTGGGTGACCCGCAGGTCAAGTCCGTCTTCGTCAATGTCTTCGGTGGCATCACCGCCTGTGACGCCGTGGCCAAGGGCATCGTCGGTGCACTGGCCGAACTGGGCCACTCCGCGAACAAGCCGCTGGTCGTCCGCCTCGACGGCAACAACGTCGAGGAAGGCCGCCGCATCCTGGCCGAGGCCAACCACCCGCTGGTTACCCTGGCCGCCACCATGGACGAGGGCGCCGACAAGGCTGCCGAGCTCGCCAACGCAGCGAAGTAAAGGGACCCGACTATGTCTATTTATCTGAACAAGGACTCCAAGGTCATCGTCCAGGGCATCACCGGCGGCGAAGGCACCAAGCACACCGCCCTGATGCTGAAGGCCGGCACCAACATCGTCGGTGGCGTCAACGCCCGCAAGGCCGGCAGCACGGTCGTGCACGGCGACAAGGAGATCACGGTCTTCGGCACCGTCAAGGAAGCCATCGCGGAGACCGGCGCTGACGTTTCCATCGTCTTCGTGCCGCCGGCCTTCACCAAGGACGCCGTCGTCGAGGCGATCGAGGCCGGCATCGGCCTGGTCGTCGTCATCACCGAAGGCGTCCCGGTCCAGGACTCCGCCGAGTTCTGGGCACTGGCCCAGTCCAAGGTCGATTCCGACGGCAAGCAGGTCACCCGCATCATCGGGCCGAACTGCCCCGGCATCATCACCCCGGGCGAGGCCCTCGTCGGCATCACCCCGGCCAACATCACGGGCAAGGGCCCCATCGGCCTCGTCTCCAAGTCGGGCACCCTGACCTACCAGATGATGTACGAACTGCGCGACCTCGGCTTCTCCACCGCCATCGGCATCGGCGGCGACCCGGTCATCGGCACCACCCACATCGACGCCCTCGAGGCATTCGAAGCCGATCCGGAGACCAAGGCGATTGTCATGATCGGCGAAATCGGAGGCGACGCCGAAGAACGTGCCGCCGAGTACATCAAGGCACACGTCACGAAGCCGGTTGTCGGTTACGTGGCTGGCTTCACCGCTCCGGAAGGCAAGACCATGGGCCACGCAGGCGCCATCGTCTCGGGTTCCGCGGGCACCGCACAGGCCAAGAAGGAAGCCCTTGAGGCTGCCGGCGTCAAGGTCGGCAAGACGCCGTCCGAGACCGCCACGCTCCTGCGCGAGGTCTTCGCGACCCTCTAGGTCCGAAGCAACGCGGGGTCCCTTACGGCCCATCCCATCCCATCGGGTGGAGCACGCCGAAAGTGGCCCCGCGTTGCTGCTTAACGTTCGACGGCGGCTGCTCACCTTCCCCGGGAAGGTGAGCAGCCGCCGTCGAACGTTAAGCGGAAATCAATCTAGAAGGGGACGCCGCATTCGAGCAGAACGTTGGCGTACGGGGTTGCCTCGCCCGTGCGGATGAACAGATTGGCAGAGCCGGACAGCTCCTTGAGCTCCTTGTGGCTGACGTAGCTCACCTGCTCAAAGCGGCTGCTGACCCACCCTTCCGCCTCGGTGCCGCGGACCTCCTGGGCCATGACGCTGCCTTCAAAGACGAGATCGTCCAGGAGAGCAGTCAGTACCTGTTCGAAACGGGGCACACCATGGATTAGTGCCAGATCCACCACCGGAACACCGGCGGGCGCCGGCATGCCGCAGTCCGCCAACAGCACCAGATCTCCGTGCCCCAGGCGGCTCACGGCCGCGTTGAGCTCGGCATGCAGAATTCCGCCGCGCTTCACTGCGCCGGCTCCGGAAGGAGATCGGACAGCTTCGGGTACGAAGGCTGGGTTCCGTGGCCCTGCACCGCGAAGGCGCCGACTTTGGCCGCAAAGGCCGAAGCGTCCAGCAGCGACTCTCCGGCAGCTAGGCGGACGCTGAGCGCGCCGACAAAAGCATCGCCTGCGCCGGAGCTGTCCACAGCGCTGACCCGCGGGGCAGGCACGAGGAACGTGCCGGCGTCGTCCGAACAAATGGCGCCGCGGGCGCCTCTGGTCAGCACAACTGAAGCTATGCCCTGCGCCCGGAGCGCACTGACCAATGCTTCGTCATCGGCGGGATTTACCGCCTCCGGATCCAGCTGTGAAAGCACCAGCTCGCCCTCGTGTTCATTGACCACCAGGGGATTTGCCGAGCGGATGACGGCAGCGTCAATGGACACAACCGGAGCCAGATTCAAGAGCACCCGGCCGGACGCCAACGCGGCCGCTGCCGCGATTCCGTCGGCAGGAATTTCACCTTGCAAAACCACGACGGCGGCTTCCGCTATCTGCGCCGCTGCAGCCTGAACGGCTTGAGCGTCCATCGAGGCGTTGGCACCGGGGATGACCACGATGGTGTTTTCGCCGCCGTCCGCTACACAGATGAGCGCCAGCCCGGTTGGGCCGTCCACCGTCCTGACAGCACCGAGATCCACGCCCGCCTTGCTCAGCAGGCTTGTGGCCAGGGCGGCGCTTGAATCGCCTCCCACCGCCCCAACGAGGCTCACAGTGGCCCCTAACTGAGCGGCGGCCACGGCCTGGTTGGCGCCCTTGCCGCCGGGCAGCAGCATAATAGAGCTGCCCAGCAGGGTCTCGCCCGGGAGCGGATGACGCTCTACCCGGACCACCTGATCAATGTTGATGGAACCGACTACGGTGACTTTCCCGGCCTGCTGTTCTGTCACTTGCTGAATTCGCCAACGTTGGCTTTGTTCACGGTGACAACGCTTACCGGTACGGTTTCTTCAACCTTTTCACCCTTGAGGATCTTGGCGATCTGCTCGACTGCCAGCTGCCCCAATTTCGCCGGCTGCTGGGCAACGCTGGCTACCAGGGTGCCCTTCTTGATGGCGGCAAGCCCATCCGTGGTGCCGTCAAAGCCTACGACCTTGACTTCGGCACCTGCTTTGGCGCCCAGAGCCTGGACAGCGCCCAAAGCCATTTCGTCATTCTCGGCGAAGACACCGGTGACGCCGGGGTTGGCCTGCAACAGGTTGGTGGTGACATCCAGGGCCGCAGTCCGGTCAAAGTTGGCTGTCTGCTGAGCCACGATCTTGATATCCGGGAATGCCTTCATGCCCTCAGTGAAACCGGCGCCGCGGTCGCGGCTGGCGGAGGTTCCGGCAACACCCTGGAGCACGATGATGCTGCCCTTCTTGCCCAGTGCAGTGGCGAGTTCAATGGCAGCCTGCTTGCCGCCGGCCACGTTGTCGCTGGCCACGAGCGAGCTCAGGGTCACGCCGTTAACCGTGCGGTCCACGGCCACGACGGGAATGTTTGCTTTGGTCAGGGCCGATACGGATGCCGAGGCGGCGTCTGAATCGACCGGGTTGACGATCACGGCTTTCGCACCGGCCGTCTGGGCGTTGGCCAGCTGATTGGCCTGGGTGGCTGAATCGTTCTGGGCATCAACAACATCCAGCTGGATGTTGGCCGTCTTGGCTGCGGCCAAGGCGCCATCGCGGACCTCAACAAAGAACGGGTTGTTCAAGGTGGAAAGGGCCAGAACTGCTTTGGGATTGCTGCCGGTGGCAGAATCGCCGCCTCGGTTGCAGGCGGTGGCTCCTGTGAGGAGCAAGGCGGCAGTGGCTGCAATGGCCACGGTGCGGGGGAGTGAGAGCTTCATTGTTCTTTCCTTTTTTCGTGGGGAGGTTGTTTGTTGTGGGGAGATGAAAGTCGTGGGAGGTTGCTAGCTGGAGCGGGTTTTGCGGCGAAGAACGTCGATGCCGACGGCCAGGGCAATGACCAAGCCGATCACTACTTGCTGCCAGAACGATGTGACGTTCAGCAGGTTCAGGCCATTGCGGATGACCACGAGCACGAGTGCTCCGACGATGGTTCCGGAGATTCTCCCGAGACCACCTGCCAGCGATGCTCCACCGATGACGACGGCGGCAATGGCGTCAAGTTCATAGCCCGCAGCAGCCTGCGGCTGGGCTGAGTCCAAGCGGCCGGCGAGCAGCAGGCCGGCCAGGGCAGCGAACAGCCCGGCCAAGGCGAACACGGTCACGGTGATTTGCTTGACTGGTAGGCCGGAAAGCCGGGCAGCCTCGGCATTGCCGCCAACGGCATACATGGAGCGGCCAATGACCATTCGGTTCAGGATGAAGGAGGCGATTCCGGCAGCGATGATCATCACAATGATGGGTGTGGGGACAGGGCCAATGCTTCCGCCGAGAAAGGAAACTTCCGGAGCGGTTTTGATCGGCTTTCCGTCCGAGATGACGAGCGTCAGGCCGCGGGCGATGCTGAGCATGGCCAAAGTGGCGATGAACGATGGCAGTTTTCCGTAGGAACTGGCAAGGCCACTGACCACGCCAACCACCAAGCCGGTCAGCAGGCCGATCAGGAGTGCGAGCCCACCAGGGAGTCCCGCGGAAACGAACATGTATCCGGAGACCATGGCGCTGAGGGCTGCCACTGAGCCCACTGAAAGGTCAATCCCGCCGGCCACAATGACGAAGGTCATGCCGAACGCGAGGATGGCAATGGTGGAAACCTGAATGCCAATATTCAGGAGGTTAGGGCCGGTGAGGAAATCCGGGGTAATGATGAACAGTGCGAGGGCCAAGACCAACAGGCCCACCAGGGCGCCATTGTTGGCCAGGAACTTCTTGATATCGAAGCCCGGCTTAGGCTGGGCCTGGGTGGCTGTGGACATTTTGGTTTTCCTTGTCTGGTTTGGCGCGTCTTGTGAGTTCAGTGGGGTTGTTGAGGACTGGTTC
This sequence comes from Arthrobacter sp. UYCu723, assembly GCF_054059215.1. Lineage (NCBI taxonomy): Bacteria > Bacillati > Actinomycetota > Actinomycetes > Micrococcales > Micrococcaceae > Arthrobacter > Arthrobacter sp. UYCu723. The sequence goes on along the minus strand of NZ_JBSSBW010000001.1, from coordinate 823,553 downwards.
ATGGCTTTGCATCCGTTTGGGGGTCGATATCCCGCGCGGCGAGTGTCATGACGGCGTCCTGCGTGGCATCGGCGGCTGAGAGTTCGCCGGCAATTTCGCCGTCGCGCATCACAAGAATGCGGTCGCTCATTCCGAGTACTTCGGGAAGCTCGCTGGACACCATCACGACGGCGCCGCCGGCAGCCGTGATCTGGTTCATCAGTTCGTAAATTTCCACTTTGGCGCCCACATCGACGCCGCGGGTGGGCTCATCCAGCAGCAGAACCGTGGAGCCGGCCATGATCCAGCGGCCGAAGACAGCTTTCTGTTGGTTGCCGCCGGAGAGGGACCTGATGGGTTGGTCGATGTTGTGCATCCGGATCCGCAGGGTCTTGGCAATCTCCTCGGCCTTGCGTCGCTGGCCGGCAAAGTCCGCCAAGCCCAGCTTCGAGCTGGATTTCAACGTGGCGTAGCCAAGGTTTTCGTTCACGGAGGCGTCCAATACCAGCCCCTGGACCTTACGGTCTTCGGGAACATGCCCGACGCCGGCAGCAATCGCCGCTCCGACGTCGCCTTTGGGGAGCCTCGTGCCGCGTACGCTCACGGTCCCGGCGTCGTGGCGGTCGACGCCGGCGATAGCGCGGATGACCTCCGTTCGCCCTGCTCCGACCAGGCCTGCGATTCCTACGATTTCGCCGGCCTTGACGCTGAAGGAGATATCGCTGAACCGGCCCTTCGAGCTCAGTCCTTCGACGCTGAGGACGTTCTGGTCCGAGGCGTCCTCCTCAGCGCGTCGCGGAAACTGCTCGTCGATGCTGCGGCCAACCATCAGCCGGACCAGTTCGTCTTCGGGGGTCGAGCCGGGCACCTCGGCGATGAACTCGCCGTCGCGCAGTACGCAGACGGAATCGCCGATCTCGGCAACCTCCTCAAGGTGATGGCTGATGAACAGCATGCCCACCTGGTGCGTCCGGAGCTCCTCGACGACCCGAAACAGGTTCTCTGTTTCATGCTTGGTAAGGGCCGCCGTCGGCTCATCCAAAATCAGCACTTGGGCGTCAATACTCAACGCCTTGGCAATTTCCACCAGCTGCTGCTGGGCGATTCCCAATTCACCGACCAAAGTGTCGCTGTCAACGTTGAGACCAATCCGGTCCAGGGCAGCCTTGGCTTGGAGGCGCAATTCACGCCGATCCACCATGCCGTACTTCTTCGGTGTGCGCCCCAGCATGATGTTCTCAGCAATACTCATGCTGGGCACCAGATTCAGTTCCTGGTGGATGGTGGCAATGCCATGAGCTTCTGCCGCACGGATATTGGGGAGCGTGACAGCCTTGCCGCCAATAAGAATCTGACCGTTATCCGGCTGGTAAACGCCGGCCATGATTTTGATCAGCGTGGATTTTCCTGCGCCGTTTTCACCGAGGAGCACCTGTACTTTGCCTGGATAGACATTGACGGTGACGCCTTTGATGACAGCGACGGGGCCGAAGGACTTGCTGATGTTTTTAAGTGTGACCAGCGGCTGGCCTGGGTTCTGCGCGGCGTCGCGGTTGGCGGATTGATCAGTCATATCAGTTATTCCTCTGGGTGGTTCAGCGGAGCCGGAAGGCGGTGGGAGGAGGACTCGCGGATGATGAGCTCACTTGGCAGCGAGACGGAAGCAGGTTGGCCGCCGCCGATGACGTTCACCAATAGCTCGACGGCAATCCGGCCCATGTCTTCAACGCTGTGCGAAATGACGCTTAACGGGGGATTGAGCAGAGCAAACCAATCGATATTGTCGAACGCAACGAGAGCAATATCACGGCCGATCCGCAGGCCCATCTCATGCAATTTGGAGACGGAACCGGCAGCCATGGGGCTGTCGGCTGCGAGGATGGCCGTGGGCGGGTAGTTGAGCTGAAGCAGCTGTTCAGTGGCGGCTGCGCCGCTGGCAATCTGGAAGTCTCCGAATGCTGTCAGCGCCGGGTCGTGGTCGAGTCCAGCCGTACGCAGCGCATCGGTGAAAGCGCTATGGCGCTCCCGGCCCGTGGAAATCGATTGCGGTCCGGCGATGTATCCGATCCGGCGGTGCCCCTGGTCCGCAAGGTGCGCCACAGCCTGCTTTATTCCCTCGCGGCTGTCCGTCGTAACGCTGGGGACATCAACACCGTCCACCCTTCGGTCAACAAAAACCATGGGAATCCCGCGGTTGAGAAGCGAACGGATGGAACCGCTGCCGTCACCTTGAGGCGCCACAATCACACCGTCCACACGCTGATCAATGAGCGTATCGAGGAAGCGATTCTGCTGGTCTTCGAGTTCATTGGCGTTGCCGAGCAAGATGACGTACCCCGCTTCAAGAGCCGCCTGCTCCACTGCGTGCGCCAGATCGGCGAAAAACGGGTTGCGCACGTCCGAGACGAGGAGACCAACAACATTGGTTCTAGTGGATCGGAGGCTACGGGCCTGGGCATTGGGGCGGAAGTCCAACTGCTCGACGGCGGCGGTAACCCTTGCCCTGGAACCACTGGACGTCGCGGGGTGTCCGGACAGCACCCGTGATGCCGTGGCAGGGGAGACTCCGGCCAGTGCTGCGACGTCCTTGATGGTGACTGTGGTCATCTCAGACACTCCTTCGTGTGGGCCGTTTCAGGTGCTAATTTTTGCCAGACAATCCGTGGAACCGATTCCATGGAATGGATTCCATGAGTGTAGGACACTGCGTCGGATTGTGTCAAACATCACTAAATGGGAGCGGAGCTTCGGACGCGACGGCGGCCGGCTACCTTCTCAATGAAGGTGACCGGCCGCCGTCGTGCTTTAAGTGCTATTTGGCCAGGACTTCCTCGAGCCGTTCGTAGCCTTCGGACAGTCCGCCTTCCATGCCGGACTGGACCATGCCGTCCCGGGCGTCCATGCTGGGGTAGACCGCGTGGGCGGTCAGCCGGGTGCGTCCGCCGCCAAGATCCTGGAAGGTCAGAAACTCGATGCTGACCACGTCCGGGTAGCCGTCGAACTCGAAGGTCTGGATGGCGAAGTCGTTCTCACGGACCGTGTGGAAGACGCCGCTGAATCCGTAGGGGACTCCGTCCGGGCCAATGTGGTGGTAGAGGTAGCTGCCGCCGGTGCGGAAATCATAGTGGTCGATCTCCATCCGGAGCCGCCGCGGGCCGAGCCACTGGGCCACGAGTTCAGGTTCCATGTGGGCCCGGAAGACATCGGCGACGGGAAAGTCGAACTCCCGCTCGAAATCGATGTAGGGCAGTCCCTCCGGGACAGTGACTTTCAGGGCGTTGGTCATGATGATTCGTCCTTTGCCTGCGTGCCGCGTGCCGCGGCGTTTGATTGGAGCACGGCGTCAAGGCTGCGGAACTGCCCCTCGCGGACCAGCCGGTACTGGTCGATCCATGAGGTGAGCGCCTCCAGCCGTGCAGGGTTCAGGTGGACGGGCCGGCGCTGGGCGTCACGGGTACGAGTGACCAGCTGCGCCTGCTCGAGGACCTGGATGTGTTTCGAGACCGCCTGCTTGGAGATCGCGAAAGGTTCCGCCAATTCGTTCACGGTGGCCGGACCCCGGCTGAGCCGGGCGATGATGCGGCGACGGACGGGGTCGGCGAGGGCCAGGAAGGCCGAGTCGAGCTGTTCGTCGTCGCCAGAATCCATGTGTTTCCGCGCCTCCTTGTAATCAATCGTTTCATTTATCAACCTCTTGGTTGTTAACGCTACGCCTGGCCTTCGCTATCTGCAATGGCCCGCGGCAGAAAACTCTTGCCCTACGTCTTCGTACTTTGTTAGTATGTCAGGACAAACCATGAAGGAGAAGCGAATGCCCCTCGTACGAATCGACGTCAACCAAGGCCGCAGTCCCGAGCAGCTCCGCGCGCTCAGTCAGGGCATCCACGACGCCATCTTGGCCGAATATGGCATTCCGGAGCGGGACTACTTCCATGTGCTGACCGAGCACCCCCAGGGGCAGATCTTCGCCCAGGACGCCGGTCTCGGATTCGAGCGCACGCCGGATGTGGTGATGATCCAGATCTTCACGCAGGGCGGACGCGGCCGGGAGTCCAAGCAGTCCCTGTTTGCTGCCATTGCCGGGAAGCTGGCGGCCATGGGTGTCGGCGGCGAGGATGTGTTCATCGGCTATGTCGAGAACAGTGCGGAGGACTGGTCCTTTGGTTTTGGCCGCGCCCAGTATGTCACCGGCGAGCTGGCCGTCCCCAAGAAATAGAACCCGGGTTCGCCTCCCGGAACGCCTGTCTTCGGCACCATGTGGGGACCCCATGGCAAGTTGTAAATATGTCAGTACAAACCTTTGACAGGACATGAATTCTAGGGCAAAGTAGTGGATGTGTCCCGGCTCACGCCGGCCCGCAAAGCACCGAAGCCCCAGCTGTGTAGAGGTACAGAGTTCAAACGAGAAAGGTCCACGATCACCGTGACCCACGAACTGCTCACGATCGGGCGCATCAGCGTTGATATCTACCCGAATGACATCGGGGTGGATCTGGAGGATGTCACGTCCTTCGGAAAGTACCTGGGGGGATCCCCGTCCAATGTGGCTGTTGCCGCTGCCCGGCATGGCCGCCGGACCGGAGTGATCACCCGCACCGGCGATGACCCTTTCGGCAACTATCTGCACCGCGAACTGCGTAAGTTCAGCGTGGACGATTCCTTCGTCACCGCGGTGCAGGAATGGCCCACTCCGGTCACCTTCTGCGCGATCAAGCCGCCGGAAGACTTCCCGCTCTACTTCTACCGTTTCCCCACCGCGCCGGATCTGCAGATCAAGGCCGAAGAACTGGACCTCGAGGCTATCCGGGTCGCCGGAATCTTCTGGTCCACCGTGACCGGCCTGTGCCAGGAGCCGAGCCGCGAGGCGCACCTCAAGGCCCATGAAGCGCGGCCCCGCACCGGCCTGAAGCAGGGGCAGTACACCATCCTGGACCTCGACTACCGCCCCATGTTCTGGGCCTCCGAAGAGGAAGCCCGCGCCCAGGTTGCCAAGATCCTCCCGCATGTCACCGTCGCTATCGGGAATGACAAAGAGTGCGCGGTCGCTGTCGGCGAAGGCACCCCCGACGAGCAGGCAGACCGACTCCTGGCCGCCGGCGTGGAAATCGCCGTCGTCAAACTCGGCCCCGAAGGCGTGATGGCCAAGACCCGCACCGAGCGTGTTGTATCCGCCCCCGTCCCGGTGGAGACCGTCAACGGCCTGGGCGCCGGCGATTCCTTCGGCGGAGCCTTCTGCCACGGCCTGCTGTCCGGCTGGCCGCTGGCCGAGGTCCTGGATTTCGCCAACGCGGCAGGCGCCATTGTGGCGTCCCGTCTGTCCTGCGCCGATGCCATGCCGACGCCGGAAGAGGTCACCTCGCTGCTGGCCGAGCGCGGCCGTATGGCTCCGGGCCAGTTTCTTCCCGGCCACTATGCCCCCGAAGGAGCAGCACTGTGACTCGCGACCCCGCCTCCTCAACAACGACACCGTCAACCACCACGGTGGACGACGATCCCCGCCGCTACGCGCACCTGAGCACCATCCGCCTGGAGGATCCGGACGCAATCGCGCGGGCGGCGAAGGCCCGCCGCCGCCATCCCGGCCCCAAGTACGGCCGGCAGAACTTCATTGTTGCCGCCGACCACCCGGCCCGCGGCGCCCTCGCCGTGGGAAACGATCCCGTGGCCATGGCGGACCGCCGTCAACTGTTGGACCGTCTCCAGATTGCGCTGGCCAATCCGCTCGTTGACGGCATCCTGGCCTCTCCGGACATCATGGACGATCTCCTCCTGCTGGGTGCGCTCGACGGGAAGCTGGTCTTCGGTTCGATGAACCGCGGCGGGCTCTCCGGCCTGGTCAACGAGTTCGATGACCGCTTCACCGGCCACACGGCCGCCGCGTTGGAAGCGCTGGGCGCCGACGGCGGCAAGATGCTCACCCGTATCTGCCTCGGGGACCCGGACACGGTGTCCACGCTCGAAGCCACAGCGAAGGCCATCGATTCGCTTGCCGAGCGAAAGCTGATCGCCATGGTGGAGCCCTTCCTCTCCGTCCGTGAACACGGCAAGGTCCGCAACGACCTCTCCACCAACGCCGTGATCAAGTCCATCGCCATCGCCGAAGGCCTTGGCTCCACGAGCGCCTACACCTGGATGAAGCTGCCGGTGGTGGCCGACATGGAGCGCGTCATGGCGGCCACCACCATGCCGACCGTGCTGCTGGGCGGGGACCCGGACAGCACCCAGGACGAGGTCTTCGCCAGCTGGGAAGCCGCTTTGGCCCTCCCCGGTGTCCAGGGCCTCACCGTGGGCCGGACCCTCCTGTATCCGCAGGACGGCGACGTCGCCGGCGCCGTGGCAACCGCAGCCTCCCTCCTTAACCGCACCGCAGAAGCATCGGAGTAACTACCCATGGGAATGAGAACTGCATCAGGAACACGCAGAATGACGGTCGCCCAGGCCGTCGTCGAATACCTGTCCAAGCAGTACACCGTTGACACGATCGGCGGCCAGGACTACCGCGAGCGGCTTATCCCGGGCGCCTTCGGGATCTTCGGCCACGGCAACGTCGCCGGCGTCGGCCAGGCCCTCAAGCAGTACCAGCACCTCGATCCGACGATCATGCCGTACTACCAGGGCCGGAACGAGCAGGCCCAGGTCCACCAGGCCGTCGGCTACGCCCGCCACACCCGGCGCCGGCAGACCTTCGCGATCAGCACCTCGATCGGCCCGGGTTCGACCAACCTGCTCACCGGTGCGGCGCTGGCCACCACCAACCGGCTGCCGGTGCTGCTGCTCCCCAGCGACACGTTCGCCACCCGCGCCGCCGACCCCGTGCTGCAGCAGCTGGAACGCCCGGATGCCTACGACATCACCGTCAACGACGCCTTCCGGCCGCTGTCCAAGTTCTTCGACCGGGTCTCCCGCCCGGAGCAGCTGTTCTCCGCGTTCCACCACGGGCTGCGCGTGCTGACGGACCCGGCCGAGACCGGCGCCGTCACCATCTCGCTGCCCCAGGACGTCCAGGCCGAGGCCTTCGACGTGCCCGAGGAATTCCTCGCCGAACGCGAATGGCGGATCCGCCGCCCGGACGCCGACGACGAGGACATCCACCGTGCCGCCGAGGCCATCCGTGCCGCCAAGCGCCCGCTCATCATCGCCGGCGGCGGCGTGCTCTATGCCTACGCCAACGAAGAACTCGCCAGGTTCGTGGAGCTGACCGGCATCCCGGTGGGCAACACCCAGGCCGGCGTCGGCGTCCTGCCCTGGGACCACCCGTTCTCCCTCGGCGCCATCGGCTCCACCGGCACGACGGCGGCCAACGCCATCGCTGCCGAGGCGGACCTGATCATCGGCATCGGCACGCGCTACGAGGACTTCACCACCGCATCCCGGACCGCGTTCCAGAACCCGGACGTGAAGTTCATCAACATCAACGTCGCGCCGATCGATGCCTACAAGCACGGCACGTCCCTGCCGATCGTCGCCGACGCCCGCAAGGCCCTGGTCAAGCTGAACCAGGCCCTCGGCGGCTACCGCATCAGCGCGGACCTGGAACAGCAAATCGCAACCGAAAAGACCCGCTGGATCGCCACCGTGGACGAAGCCTTCGACACCCGCTTCACCCCGCTGCCGGCCCAGAACGAGATCATCGGTGCCACCCACCGGGCCATGGACTCCCAGGACGTCGTCATCTGCGCCGCCGGATCCCTCCCCGGTGACCTGCACAAGATGTGGCGCGTCCGGGACCCCTTCGGCTACCACGTCGAATATGCCTACTCCTGCATGGGTTACGAAATCCCCGGCGGTCTGGGCGTGAAGCGCGCGGCGCTGGCCGAAGCCGCGGCGGGCGGCAAGCAGCGCGACGTCGTCGTCATGGTGGGGGATGGCTCCTACCTGATGATGCACACCGAGCTCGTCACTGCCGTCGCCGAACGGATCAAGCTGATCGTGGTCCTGATCCAGAACCACGGCTACGCGTCCATCGGCTCGCTCTCCGAGTCCCTGGGCTCCCAGCGCTTCGGGACCCAGTACCGCGCCCTGGATGAGGAGCATCACAGCTTCGACGAAGGCGAGAGGCTCCCCGTGGACCTCGCCCTGAATGCCGAAAGCCTCGGCGTGAAGGTGATCCGGATCGAACCGGGGGAGAAGGTCATCGCCGAGCTCGAACAGGCCATCCGCGACGCCAAGGCTGCGCCGGAAAAGGGCGGCCCGATCGTCATCCACGTCGAATCCGATCCGCTGCTGGATGCCCCCGGCTCCGAGTCCTGGTGGGACGTTCCGGTCTCCCAGGTCTCCGAGCTCCAATCCACCCAGCAAGCCTTCAAGACCTACACCGACCACAAGAACCGCCAGCGCAAGCTGCTGGGCTGACCCCTTCAGTAACAGACTAAGGAAGTCCATTATTATGTCGACGACGACCACCACTAAAACCATCCACCACTTCATCAACGGCGCTGAGACTGCAGGCGAGGGCGACCGCACCCAGCCCGTCTACAACCCCGCCACCGGCGCCGTCTCCGCAGAGCTGCGGCTGGCCAACCGGGCGGACCTGGACGCCACCGTTGCGGCCGCCAAGGCAGCTGCGGCCAGCTGGGGCGATGTCTCCCTGGCCAAGCGCACCGGCGTGCTCTTCAAGTTCCGTGAGCTCGTTGCAGCGCATATTGACGAGCTGGCCGAGCTGATCACGGCCGAGCACGGCAAGGTGCTCTCCGATGCCAAGGGCGAGATCGGCCGCGGCCTCGAGGTCATCGAGTTCGCCTGCGGCATTCCGCAGCTGCTCAAGGGTGACTACTCGGACCAGGTCTCCACCGGGATTGATGTCTTCTCGTTCCGCGAACCGCTGGGCGTCGTTGCGGGCATCACCCCGTTCAACTTCCCGGTCATGGTGCCGCTGTGGATGGCGCCGATGGCCATCGCCACGGGCAACGCCTTCATCCTCAAGCCCTCCGAGCGCGATCCGTCCGCCTCCATGCTGCTGGCAAAGCTGTGGAAGCAGGCAGGCCTGCCCGACGGCGTCTTCCAGGTCCTGCATGGCGACAAGGAAACGGTGGAGGGTCTGCTGACCCACCCGGACGTGGACGGCATCTCCTTCGTCGGCTCCACCCCGATCGCCAAGTACGTGCACGAGACCGCCACGGCGCACGGCAAGCGCGTCCAGGCCCTCGGCGGGGCGAAGAACCACGCGATCATCATGCCCGACGCCGATCTCGACAGCGCCGCGGACCACCTGGCCGCCGCCGCCTTCGGTTCTGCCGGCGAACGCTGCATGGCCATCTCGGTGGCCGTCGCCGTCGGCGACGCCGCCGACCTGCTGGTCAAGAAGGTCGAGGAGCGCGCCCTGGCCGTCGAGGTCGACAACGGCACCGCCCCCGGCGCCGAAATGGGCCCGGTCATCACCCCGGCCTCCAGGGACCGCATCGTGAAGATCGTCTCCGAAGCCGAAGCCGCCGGCGCCGCCATGGTCGTGGACGGCCGCGACCTCGTCGTCCCCGGCCACGAGGACGGCTTCTGGGTCGGCCCCACCGTCGTGGACCACGTCACGACCGGGATGACCGCCTACACCGAGGAAATCTTCGGACCCGTCCTCGTGGTGGTCCGCGTCGAGGACCTGGATGCCGGGATCGCCCTGATCAACGCCAACCCGTACGGCAACGGCACCGCCATCTTCACCTCCTCCGGCGCCCACGCCCGCAAGTTCCAGCGCTCCGTCACCGTGGGCATGATCGGCATCAACGTGCCGCTGCCCGTCCCGGTGGCGTACCACTCCTTCGGCGGCTGGAAGGCCTCCCTCTTCGGCGACAAGCACATCTACGGACCCGAAGGCGTCTCCTTCTACACCCGCGGCAAGGTGGTCACCTCACGCTGGCCCGACCCCACCCACGCCTCCGGCGCCTCCTACAACTTCCCGTCCCACGCCGACGACAGCCACGCGGTGCGCCACGACGGCATCGCCGAGGGCCTCCCTTACGAGTTGCGTCACGGAGAGGACGCGGTTCCGGGACGCGCCGATGACGACACCGAAGGCCGCGGGCGGCGCGACTAACCACCGACCACCGACCACCCAAGCTCGCAAGAGAAAGACAACGCTGTCATGACTGAAGTAGAGAACAAGCTGATCATCGGCACCGCGCCGGACTCCTGGGGCGTCTGGTTCGCTGATGACCCGAAGCAGACCCCGTGGGAGCGGTTCCTCGACGAAGTGGCCGAATCCGGCTACAAATGGATCGAACTCGGCCCGTACGGCTACCTGCCGAACGATCCCACCCGGCTGGCCGAGGAGCTCAAGGCCCGCGACCTGAAGGTCACCGCGGGAACGGTTTTCACGGCGTTCCACCGCGGTCTGGACCAGTGGGAGACCGCCTGGGAGCCGGCCCGCAAGGTTGCGGAGCTCACGGCGGCAATGGGCGGCGAGCACATCGTGGTCATCCCTGCCATGTGGCGCGATGACGTCACCGGCGAGGCCGTGGAAAGCGGCGAGCTCACCGGTCAGGCGTGGAACGACCTTTTCGCCGGCCACAACCGCCTCGGCAAGACCCTGCTGGAGGACTTCGGCCTGAAGCAGCAGTTCCACTCCCACGCGGATTCGCACGTCGGAGCGCAAGAGGACATCGAGACCCTACTCGCCGCCACAGACTCGAAGTACCTCAACCTCTGCCTGGACACCGGCCACGCCGAATACTGCGGCGCCTCCAGCCTGGAGCTGATCAAGAACTACCCCGACCGGATCGGGTACCTGCACCTCAAGCAGATCAACCCGGACATCCTCAAAAAGGTCAACGAGGAGAACATGACCTGGGCCGCTGCAAACCTGGCCGGCGTCATGACCGAACCGCCGAACGGACTGCCGGACCTGCGCGCCGTCATCGAAGCCGTCGAGGCGCTGGACCGGCCGATCTTTGGCATCGTGGAACAGGACATGTACCCCGTAGCGTTCGACGTCCCCATGCCGATCGCCAAGCGCACCCGCAATTACCTGCTCTCCTGCGGCTCCCGCACCGCGGTCCGCTGACCAAGCACCCCGAGAACCTCCAAACATCGAAGGACAGAACAATGACTGAATCACTCCGCGTCGCCGTCATCGGTGCAGGCCGCATGGGCGCCGACCACATCCAGCGCCTCAACAAGCGCATCCACGGCGCTGAAGTCGCCGCCGTCGTCGACGTCGACCTTGCCCGCGCCCAGGCAGCCATCGAAGGCATTCCGGGCGCCGTCGCCCTGGCCGACGCTGAGGAAGCGCTCAACAACGGCGACGTCAATGCTGTGCTGATCGCCACCCCGGGCTTCCTGCACGAAGACATCCTGCTCAAGGCAATCGCCAAAGACATCCCTATCCTGTGCGAAAAGCCGCTGACTCCGGATGCAGAAACGGCCTGGAAGATCGTCCAGGCAGAGGAACAGCTGGGCCACCAGCGCATCCAGGTGGGCTTCATGCGCCGCTTCGACGCCGAATACGCCGCCCTGGGCAAAATCATCCGCGACTCCGAACTCGGCGAGCTGCTCATGTTGCACCACCAGCACCGCAACCCCAGCACGCCGGCCGGCTTCACCAACGAGATGCTGATCAACGATTCAGTGGTCCACGAATTCGACGCGATCCGCTTCTTCACGGGCGAGGAAATCACCAGCGTCCAGGTCCGCCTGGGCAAGGCCACCAGGAACGCCCCGGCCGGCCAGCACGACCCGCAGCACGTCCTGATCGAGACCGAGTCCGGCGTCCTTGCCGACGTCGAGATCTACGTCAACGCCAAGTTCGGCTACGAAGTCGGCACCCAGGCCTCGTTCGAAGACGGCATCGTCAGCATCGGCGGGGACAAGGGACCCTACACCCGCAGCGCCGGCCGCTGGGGCGGCACCGTCACCCCCGGCTTCGAGGAGCGCTTCGGCGCGGCGTACGACGTCGAAATCCAGTCGTGGGTGGACGCTGCACGCCGCGGCGAAATCGGCGGCCCCACCGCCTGGGACGGCTACGCCACCGCCGCCTGCTGCGAAGCCGGTGTCGAGGCGCAGAAGAACGGCCAGAAGGTTGCAGTAGTCCTGAACGCCAAGCCGGCCCTGTACCGCTAAGGAATATCGGGAGGGGCGGAAGCGATTCCGCCCCTCCCGCGATTGCCCGCCTGACCACAATGGAGTGACCACCGTGAAAATTGCGCTCGACCCCACGCCGTTCCACCACAGCCACAGCCTGCTGGAGTTCCCACAGTTGGTGGCCGACCTCGGGTTCAAGTACATGCAGCTGACGCCGCATCCGGACTTCATCCCGTTCTTCAACCACCCCAAGGCGGACGACGTCCTCGTCCGCCAGCTCAAAAATGCGTGCACTGATGCAGGCATTGAGATCGCCTCCGTGCTGCCGGTGCTGCGCTGGTCCGGCCCGGACGAGGACGCCCGCGAAGCCGCGGTCCGCTACTGGAAGCGAGCCATCCAGATCACCGTGGACCTGGGTGTCCGGCAGATTAACACCGAGTTCAACGGCCGCCCTGAGAGGGCGGAGGAATCCGAGCGGGCCTTTTACCGGTCCATGGAGGAGCTGCTGCCGATCATCGAGCGCGAGGACCTGCACGTGGCCATCGACCCGCACCCGGACGACTTTGTAGAGCAGGGCGTGGCCGCCCTGCGCGTGATACGAGGCGTCAACTCGCCGAACATCGGCATGGTCTACGTGGCCTCGCACACGTTCCACATGCAGGATGACCCGGAGGCGATCATGCAGGCGGCCGGGGACCGGCTTCGTGTGGTCCACGTATCCGACACCCTGAACCACCATGCCTCCCATGGCCTCCGCTACATCACCAATCCGCCAGGCAACGCCGTGCGCGTACACCAGCACTTGAGGCTCGGGGACGGCGACGTGGACTGGGACGAGTTCTTCGGGTGCCTGTCGGAAAACGGGTTCCTTGACCGGGACGACTCGGTCATGGTCTCCAGCGTTTTTGCCGAGGACGACAACGCCCGGGAGGTATCCCGGTTCCAGCTGAACACCATCAAGGAATACGTCTCAAGCGTCCAATAGCGGCTGAGCTCTTCAACCCCCTAAAGGAACCATGACGAATTTACCCCTCCTGGAGACCGCGGCTCCGGCCCAAAAAACCGCGGCGAACCCCAAGAAATTCATGCGCCGCGTGGCGCTCTTCTCCACCTTTGGTGGGCTGCTGTTCGGCTACGACACCGGCGTCATCAACGGTGCCTTGCCGTTCATGCAGCGCGATCTGGGCCTGACGCCGCTCACTGAAGGGCTGGTCACATCGACTCTCCTGTTCGGGGCGGCTTTCGGCGCCATCGGTTCCGGCCGGCTGTCTGACCGGTTCGGCCGCCGCAAGACCATCATGGGCCTCGCTCTGATCTTTGCCGTGGCCACCATTGCCTGTTCATTCGCGCCAAGTACGGAGTGGCTCATTGCAGCCCGTACCTTGCTGGGTCTGGCGGTCGGCGGGGCGTCCGTCATTGTCCCGGTCTATCTGGCCGAAATGTCACCGGCTGCCCAACGCGGGCGGATCGTCACGCAGAACGAGCTCATGATTGTCACGGGCCAGTTCCTGGCCTTTACCTTCAACGCAGTGCTGGGAAATGCCTTCCCGGAGTCGATGCACGTGTGGCGCTGGATGCTCGTCATCGCCACGTTGCCTGCCGTTATCCTGTGGTTCGGAATGCTGGTGCTGCCGGAGAGCCCCCGCTGGCTGGCCGCGGCAGGCCGGTTCGGCGAGGTCATGGCTGTTCTGCGCAGCACTCGCGCAGCGGGTGACATCTCGAACGAGTTCGACGAAGTACGGCAGGCTGCCCGCGAGGACTACAAGTCGAAACTGGGAACAGTCAAGGATCTGACAGTCCCATGGATCCGCCGGATCTTTGTGGTGGGGCTGGGCATGGCCGTGATCAATCAGATCAGCGGCGTCAACGCCATCATGTACTACGGCACCACGATTCTGTCCTCGTCCGGATTCGGCGATCAGGGGGCGCTGCTGGCGAATGTACTCAATGGCATCACCTCCGTAGTGGCCGTCATTGTGGGCATGTACCTGATGACCAGAATTGCCCGCAAGTCCATGCTCATCTTCGGCCTGAGCGGCACCGCGACCTCACTGCTCGCCATTGCCATCATTTCCCTTGCCGTCCCGGAAGGGCTCCTTCGCGCTTACCTGGTGCTGCTCTTTATGGTGACGTTCCTGGCTTCCATGCAGGCCTGCATCGGCACGGTGACGTGGCTGACCATGTCCGAAATCTTCCCGCTCCACGTGCGTGGCGTGGCCATGGGGATCTGCGTGTTTGTGCTCTGGATGATCAACTTCCTGATCGGGTTCTTCTTCCCTCAGATGGTTTCGTGGATCGGCATCTCCGCAACGTTCATGATCTTTGTTGTTCTCCAGGCCGGTGCCATCGTCTGGGTCAAGCGGGTGGTTCCCGAAACCAAGGGCAAGAGCCTTGAAGAGTTGGAACACCATTTCAAGGAAGCGGCCGGAGTCAGGACCGCAGCTTAGGCGGAGTCCGCCGGCACGGTAAGTGCGGGGAAGGGCTCCCGGTCAGTCGGCCGGGAGCCTTTTTGATGTCCTTCCGGAATGCGCTGCTGCGCTGATATGTAGGCCCGGTTGTCAAGAGGCAGAGGTGAGCGGCTCCTGGCTTTGTGGTTCCGGGGGCCGCTCATCGTGTGCCGGCCGATTGTGGTGACAGGTGTTGGCGAGTCTTTTCTCGACTGCAGTGTCAGGCTGATATTCGCGGGGTTGGTTACCGCATGACGATTTGTTCGGCTGGAGCGTATCGGTGTCTAGTATCCGGCGTCGACGGTTTGACCCGTCTGCTCATAGCGCGGTCTCGAGTTAGCTCCGTGTGCTGCCATCGCACTTGCACCACGTCCCGGGGGCACGTTCGGGTCAGGCCGCGTTCATGCGTTCTCCTTGCTGGAGCGGGGCGGCCAGTGACCAGCACCAGCCCGCGAGTTCGCGGGCGATCGCGGTGTTGGCCTTGACTGACATTTTGTGCCGTTCATCGAAGTGTTCCCACTTGTGGTGGAGCCTGTGGTTTCCTTCCAGGGCGCGGATGCGGGTGGCCGGGGCGACGAGATCGAGTTGGCGCAGCAGCCGTTCCCCGGGCCGGGCGTAGGGGCGCCGGTGCTGCCAGGCGGCTTCGATGAGGAGTTTGCGGGCATAGGTGTTTCCGGCCTTGGTGATCGGTCCCTGGTGCCGGGATTGGCCGGAGGATTCCTCGCTGGGGACCAGCCCGAGATAGGAGCCGATGGACGAGCCGGTGAAGCGGGTCCAATCCCCGATCTCCACGGCCAGCCCGAACCCGGTCGTGATCTGGATGCCGCGCAGACACATCAACGCGTCAATCACCGGGCCGTAGCGGCAGGCAGCGGCCGTGGCGGCGACGTGCTTGTCGATCCGTGCCAGTTGCCCGGCGAGGAGTTCGGCCTGCTCGACATCGGCTTCGTAGGTGAACTGCAGCGGCGGTTCGTCAAAGCGTTGGCGGTGCAGCCACAGCCCGTGTTCTTTCGTCCATCTTGCGTCTTTGGGGTAGCGGATGCCGTGGCGCAGCAGGATGGCGTTCACGTGCTGGCGGGCGTGCGCGAGGTCCTTGGCCGTGCCGGAGCGCAGCCGGGACAGGTCCCGCAGGGCTTCTTCCTCCGGGTCCGGGATCCGCACCTCGGTGACCGAGCCGACCGCGAGCATCTCGGCCAACACCCGGGCGTCGCGCCGGTCGGTTTTAATCCGGTCCCCAGGGGCGCGGAGCAGCTTCGAGGACGCCGTGATCACGCAGTTGATGCCCGCGGCCCGCAGGTAGCGGGCCAGGACGAACCCGGTCGGGCCCGATTCGTAGACGGCCTTGACGGACGGCTCGAACCGCCGGACCCACTCCAGCACCATGGCCGGGTCAGCGACCATGGTGTGGGCGGTGATTTCCCCGGTGGCCGGATTCAGCGCATGGCCCACGACGTTGACCGCGTGAACATCCAGACCAATGAAAGTATGCTCAAACATAGCCGGGACCTCCCAAACCTCACATGTGGCACTACCATTGCACCCCCGACGAGCCGTCAGGCCAAGGGAGCCGCCAATGGCAACCCACGGACCCTGTGAAACAGAAGGCCCCGGCCTCTTGCCGTTACCTGGCCCGTCCGGGATAAAGGACATCACCGCCGGGATCAGGCCCCGCAGCGCCGCCCACCACACAGAGGCACGGATTACACCCCAGCCGGCGCAGCGGGACCGCCCCGGCGATAATGGCTGATCCCGGAGGGGCCAGGACCTGCCACCCCTCATTTCATATCGTCTAGACGCCGGCGTGCAGCCGGGGGAGCGCGTCCACCAGCGGCGCCAGTTCCGGCACCTCCTGGGCCTCGGCCAGGGCGCGCTCCAGCGTGGCGTCGTGGATGGGGCGGACCTCTTCCAGCAGCTTGATTCCGCTGGGCGTGAGCTCGGTGTAGATCCCGCGGCGGTCGTCAGCGCACAGGATCCGGGTCAGCAGGCCGCGGTCCTCGAGCCGGTTGACCAGCCGCGTGGTGGCGCTGGCGCTCAGCGCCGTGGCGCGGGCCAGCTGCTGCATCCGCATGTGCCAGCCGTCCTGGCGGCTCAGCGCATCCAGCACGGTGTATTCCACCACTGACAACTGAGCCTCCGCCTGCAGCGAGCGCTCCAGCTCCGACTCGATCAGCCCGTGCAAGGCCGCCAGCGTCCGCCAGCCTTGCGCCCGGACTTCGACGGCGTCGTCCTTGATGCCCATCTGTTGTTCCCTTCAATCAGCCTGCTCCGCCGCGAAAGGCGGACACTCCACATAATAGTTGCTTGCGCGCTGTATCTGCTTGTGCAACAATAAATAACGCGTCTGCAACTAATAGCTTACGCCTCGTATTACTTTCCGTACAGTTTTGAAGGAGCTCTTCCATGCCTATTGGCCTGATAGCACTCGCCCTCGGCGGGTTCGGGATCGGACTCACCGAGTTCGTCATCATGGGCCTGCTGCCCGAGGTGGCCGCAGACTTCCAGGTCAGCGAGGCTACGGCGGGCTGGCTCATCTCCGGCTACGCGCTCGCCGTCGTCGTGGGTGCACTGCTCCTGACTGCCGCCGTGACGCGCTTCGAGCGCAAGCCCGTGCTGGCCCTACTGATGGTGCTGTTCATTGTCGGCAACCTGGTCTCCGCCATCGCGCCCGACTATGGGCTGATGATGCTCGGCCGCATCATCGCGGCGCTCGCGCACGGCGCCTTCTTCGGCATCGGCGCCGTGGTTGCCGCCAGTATGGTGGCCCCCACCAAAAAGGCCGGCGCCATCGCCATCATGTTCACCGGCTGACGGCGGCCAACGTCCTGGGCGTTCCGTTCGGCACCATGCTGGGCCAGGCCGCAGGCTGGCGGTCCACCTTCTGGGCGATCACGGGCATCGGCGTCCTTGCGCTGGTGGGCATCCTGGCAATGGTCCCCAAAACGGGGTCCGCGGACGCCGGCGGTTCTGCCGCGGGTTCTGCCTCAAGAGGCCTCCGCGGGGAACTCCGCGCCTTCCGGTCCGGCCAGGTCTGGCTCTCCATCCTCGTCACCATCCTCGGCTACGGCGGCATGTTCGGCGCCTTCACCTACATCGCCTTTACGCTCACCGAGGTCACCGGATTCGCCGCGTCCACCGTGCCGTGGCTGCTGATCCTGTTCGGCGTCGGACTCTTCATCGGCAACACTGTCGGCGGCAAGGCCGCGGACAAGAATGTGGACCGCACCCTGCTGGTGGCTCTCGCCGCCCTCGTGGCGGTGCCCGTGGTCTTCGCGCTGACCTCCAGCAGCCAGCCGATGACCATCGCGTCCATGGTGCTGCTGGGCGGCTTCGGCTTCGCCACCGTTCCGGGGCTACAGATGCGCGTCATGAAGTACGCCAACAGCGCGCCCACCCTCGCCTCCGGCGCCAACATCGGCGCCTTCAACGTGGGCAACGCACTCGGCGCCTGGCTGGGCGGCGTGACCATCACCGCCGGCCTCGGCTACACCTCGCCGATCTGGGCAGGTGCAGGCATCACCCTGCTGGGCATTGGCGTGATGGCGTTCGCAGCCGCTCATGCCAAGCGGAACGACGCCGGACGCACCGAAGGTCCCCGACCCACCGACGCCGCCACGGCTGACAGCCAGCAGGACAGCACCGAACTGCAGCCGGCCTGACTTCTGCGTTCGGACTGCCTCGGGACTAGGACCCTACCCGGCGAACGGCAGCCGGGGGTCCACGTCCTGTCCCGCCCAGGTCTGCCGGACCCAGCCGTGGTGCGGGTCGTCGCTGATAAGCCAGTCGCGGACACGGCCGGGCCCGGCCATGACGTTGAGGTAGTACATGTCGTAGCCGGGTGCGGCCATTGCCGGTCCGTGCCAGCCGTAGGGGACCAGGACAACGTCACCGGTGCGCACCTCGACCGAGACGTCGATGGGGCGTTCGTCGGAGGCATAGACCCGCTGGTATCCGATGGCATCCGCGTCCGGCGCGGGGCCCGCAGCGGGGCCTGCCAAGCTGGTCACCCGGGTTTCGAAGTAGTAGATCTCCTCCAGGCGGGTCTCGCCGTCTTTTTCCTCGTCGTGCTTATGCGGCGGATAGGAGGACCAGTTTCCGGCCGGAGTGAGCACCTCGCACACGATGAACCGGTCGGCCTCGAGAGCAGCTGGTGTTCCGAAGTTGTGGACCTGGCGGGAGCAGTTCCCGGCGCCGCGCAATTCAACGGGGGTCTCCGCGGCGGTGACCAGCCGCGTGGGGTACGAAACCTTTGCCGGAGCGGTGGCAATTGCCACCCTCCCGCCGTCGGACGAGCTGACGGTGACGGCCTTGCCCGTGCCGGAGTAGAGCACATCGGTGGGGCCGCTGAACACACTGGCCCGGCCCGCGAGCGGGAACTCCTGGCCATCAACTGTCGCCTCGAAGGCTCCGCTGAGCGGGATCACTATCCGTTCCTCGCCGGTTGCGGGGAGTTCGACGGCGGCCCCGGGGGCCAGTGTGGCCACCTTCAGCCCCGTGTGTGCCCACCCTTCCACCTCGAGCGTGGAGTCTGCCGTCCCCAGCGAAACGTCCCAGCAGCCTTCGGCTGCAGTTCCCAGCGGATATACCCAGTCGGCCATGGATTTACTCTTTCGGTCGGTGTGTTCAGCGCTTTGCCGTGGCGACTAGCGCTGGCGCTCATCGTTGGACCAGCGTCATCTCAAAACTGTAGGAATCCGCGCGGTAGACGTGATGCCCGGTCTCCACCATGCGCCCTGTGTCATCCACTGCGGTGCGCTCCATGGTCACCAGCGCTGAGCCCGGCTCTGTTTCGAGCAGGGGGGCCTGATAGTCGTCGGCCACCATGGCTCCAATGCGCTGGGAGGCCAGCCGGAAGTTGACTCCGCCGTTGCGCAGGATGCCGTAGAGGCCCTGGGATCCCAGCAGGGCTTCGTCAATGGTGGTGATGTCATCACGGACCCAGTTCTCCATCAGGGCCAACGGTTTGCCTCCCACCTTCCGGAGTCGGGTGAAGTGGTAGACCCTGGCCCCCGCCGGCAGATGCAGGGCTTCCCGGGTGGGGGCATCAGCCTCAATATGGGAAAAGCTCAGCACCTCGGTGGTGGGGTTGCTGCCATTGTTGCTGAGATCGTCAAAAAGGCTGGAAAGCTCCAGCGGGCGGCGGACCTGGCTGGAAACCACCTGGGTGCCCACCCCGCGTTTGCGGACCAGCAGTCCCGAGCGGACCAGTTCATCCATGGCTTTGCGCATGGTGGGCCGGGAAAGGTTGAGCTGGGCGGCAAGGTCGATTTCATTCTCCAGCCGGCTGCCGGGTGCCAGGATCCCGGTGTGGATGGCAGCTTCAATGCCCTGCACCACCTGGTGATAGAGGGGCACGGGGGAAGAGCGATCAATACTGAGATTAAGTTGATTCGCCATTGAGCTCTCCCTTGGTGCAGTGGGTTCCTGCGTCCAGGGTGCCCGTATGTCAGGTGCATGTTCGCTTGATAGGACATACTGCCTTTTACAGATAATAGCAGGGCCAGACAGTGCATCAAAGGCCCTGCCTCCGTGCCTCTGGTCTCGGTCTTGAGATTCTCTCCGGCCTGATTAGGTAAAAACATCCTCATGTCAGGACAAACTATTGACATCTGTGAGCAGAGTCACGAAGATCGGTGTAGACGGAATACGAACTGATGCAATGTGGCACCAGGCGTAGGCCGAAATCAAAGGAGATTATCGTGACGAAGTTCGCTTGGCGAAAGGCCGCACTGATAGCTGCGGTTGTGCCCATGATGGCGCTGAGCGCCTGTTCCAGCACCGGCGGCAAGCCGGCTGACACCGGAAATGGCGGAGGCGGTGGCCAGGCAGTCACTACCCCACGTATCAAAGTGGCCCTGATTACCCACGCGGCCGCCGGGGATACCTTCTGGGACATCGTCCGCAAGGGGGCCGAAGAGGCAGCGGCCAAGGACAATGTTGAACTCCTGTACACCTCGGACCCGGAAGGCGGGCGCCAGGCCCAGCTGATCCAGCAGGCGGTGGACCAGAAGGTTGACGGCATTGCCGTCACACTGGCAAAGCCGGACGCGCTCAAGGACGCACTGAAGAAGGCAACGGACGCAGGAATTCCTGTCGTCAGCCTCAACGCCGGCGAGTCCGTGTCCGCACAGCTGGGCGCATTCACGCACTTCGGATCCAATGAAAAACTGGCAGGTGCCGCTGTGGGCGAGAAGCTCGCCTCACTGGGCCTCAAACATCCCATCTGCGTGATCCAGGAACAGGGCCACGTGGGTCTGGAAGCCCGGTGCGCCGGCGTCAAGGAAAAGGTGCCCGCCACGGAAATCCTGTATGTGACCGGAACCGATATGACCCAGGTTTCCTCCACCGTGACGGCCAAACTGCAGGCGACAGCCGACGCCGATGCCATCATCGGCCTGGGCGCCCCCTTCACGCTGACCATCCTCAAGGCCGTCACCTCCGCCAACAGCAAGGCGAAGGTTGCCTCCTTCGATATGAACGCCGAACTGGCGCAGAAGATCGTGGGCGGCGAGGTCATCTTCACCGTGGACCAGCAGCCGTGGCTCCAGGGCTACAGTGCCGTTGATGCCATCTGGCAGACCAAGCGCGGTGGGTTCAAAATCGGCGGCGGGCAGCCCGTTCTGACCGGACCCACCATTGTTGACAAGGCAGCGGCAACAGACGCTCTCAAGTTCGCCCAGCAGGGCGTTCGCTAAGCAGTTTTTTCAGCCTGGCCCGGGCGTGTCCCGGGCCAGGCGCTAAGGAGAATGACCATGACCCAAACTCTCACTAAGCCCCTGGCCGGCGATGAACGCGTGGGAACGCGCAACCCGCTCCAGAAACTCCTGGGCCGCCCCGAAGTCGGCGCGCTCGTTGGCGCGATCGTTCTGTTCGTCTTTTTCGCCATTGTTTCGCAGACCTTCATCCAGCCGAACGCCTTCGCCACCGTGCTCTACGGCAGTTCCACCATCGGCATCATGGCGGTAGGTGTTTCACTGCTGATGATCGGCGGCGAGTTCGACCTCTCCACCGGTGTTGCCGTCATCAGCTCGGCGCTGACAGCGTCCCTGTTCAGCTGGTACTTCACCACCAACGTCTGGGTGGGGGTGCTGCTGGCCCTGGCGGTCTCGCTGTCGATCGGCTTCATCAACGGCTGGATCCTGATCAAGACCAAACTGCCCAGCTTCATTGTGACGCTGGCAAGTTTCCTGATGCTGACGGGCCTGAACCTGGGCCTGACACGGCTCATCGGCGGCTCGGTCTCCTCCCCTTCGATTTCCACCATGGACGGCTTCAAATCGGCGCAGGCCATTTTCTCGTCCGCGGTCAACATCGGCGGCGTCGAGGTCAAGAACACCGTCTTCATCTGGATCGTCCTGGTGGCCGTGGCCTCGTGGGTACTGCTCCGGACCAAAGTGGGGAACTGGATCTTCGCCTCGGGCGGCGATGCCAATGCTGCCCGCGCTGTGGGGGTTCCGGTCACCAAGACCAAGATCGGCCTGTTTATGGCCGTTGGTTTCTGCGGCTGGATCCTGGGCATGCACAACCTGTTCGCCTTCGATGCCGTGCAGTCCGGTGAAGGCGTAGGCAACGAATTCCTCTACATCATCGCTGCCGTTATCGGTGGCTGCCTGCTCACCGGCGGCTACGGCTCGGCGGTGGGCGGGGCGATCGGCGCCTTCATCTTCGGTATGGCCAATAAGGGCATTGTGTACGCCCAGTGGAACCCGGACTGGTTCAAGTTCTTCCTGGGCCTGATGCTGCTGCTGGCCACCATAGTGAACCTGATCGTCAAGCGCCGCGCAGAACTCAAGTAAGGGGCTGAACCCATGAACTCCAAACAGATAGACCAGCAAACGCTGCTCAAGGATGAAAAAGACCCGCTGACCCACACACCCGTTCACCTGCTCTCCCTGGATCAGGTGGGCAAGCATTACGGCAACATCATCGCGCTGAGCGATGTGACCCTGGCGGTGGACAACGGCCGGGTGACCTGCGTCCTGGGCGACAACGGTGCCGGCAAGTCCACACTGATCAAGATCATTGCCGGCCTGCACCAGCATGATGAAGGCGTCTTCAAGATCCTGGGCGAGGAGCGGAAACTCAGCAGCCCCCGCGAGGCGCTGGATTCCGGCATTGCCACGGTTTACCAGGACCTTGCAGTGGTCCCCCTGATGCCGATCTGGCGCAATTTCTTCCTTGGCTCGGAAATCACTGTTGGCTGGGGGCCGTTCAAGCGCATGGATGTCCAGACGATGAAGGACATCACCAAAAAGGAACTGGCCGACATGGGCATAGACCTGCGCGATGTCGAACAGCCGATTGGCCAGCTGTCCGGCGGTGAGCGCCAGTGTGTGGCAATCGCCCGTGCCGTGCACTTCGGGGCGAAGGTCCTGATTCTGGACGAACCGACGGCCGCTCTTGGCGTGAAGCAGTCCGGCGTGGTGCTCCGTTACATCCTGCAGGCCCGCGACCGCGGGCTCGGCGTCGTCTTCATCACGCACAACCCGCACCATGCCTTCCCTGTCGGTGACCGGTTCCTGCTGCTCAAGCGCGGCAAATCGATCGGCTACTACGAGAAAAAGGACATCACCATCGAAGAACTGACGGCGCAGATGGCCGGCGGCGCCGAACTGGCAGAACTCGCCCACGAGCTCGAAGAGCTCGGCGGCCACGGCGAGGTCGTCAAGGAGGTAGAGGCCGAGTTGGCCGGAACCACCGGCCAACAGCCCGGCTAAGAATCCCGCAGAATCCCCGGCTGATGGCCCACCACCAGCCGGGGGTTTTCCTTTGACCGAAGATCGGACGGGCACTTGTCAATCAGGGTAGGTGTCATTGGCGCCGGAATCATGGGTGCCGACCGAATCCGGCCGGAACACGAACCTGCACAACTTCACGCCGACGACGGCGGCCTTGGTGGGTACCGCTGGGCTGTTCAACATGCCGGGCGGATTCAGCGTCCGCCTTCCGCACGGCAGGGAGCTTCGCTACGACGAGCCGGCAGGGGCCGCGGTGGTGCCGCCGATTTCCAGGAACGGAGGCACCAGCACGTGTTCGGCCGTGCCGCCGCCCAGCCGGGCGACGGCCGCACGGACGGCCGCCGCGGCCAGCTCCGGACCATTTTGGCCGATCGAGGTCAGGTTGATGTGCTCAAGCCGCGCCAGCCGGGAGTTGTCGTAACCCACCACGGAGATGTCCCGCGGGACGCTTAGCCCGGCCTTGCCGAAAACATCCAACACGCCCAGGGCGCAGCGGTCGTTGAAGACGACGACGGCGCTGGGCCGTGCGGCGCCGCCGGGCCGTCCGGCCGCGTCGAGCAGCTCGCGGGCGGCCCGGGACCCATCCGCCTCACTGGGGCCGCCCGTGAAGACCGAGGCATGCCCCGCGAGCCCGGCATCGGCCATATAGCCGAGGTAGGACCGGCGGCGGGCCGCAGAACCGATCGCGGTGCCGCCATCGATATGGGATATCCGGGAGTGCCCCAGCCCGCGAAGGTGCTCCATCGCGAGCCTGATTCCCGCATCCTCGTCGCTGGAGACACTGCCGGCCGCGTCGCCGCGAACCGGGCGGAGCATGGAAATCACCGGAAGTGGCAGCTGCGCAAGCCCTGCCGCCGGCGTCGAGGGGGCGATCAGGACCAGGGCCTCGGTGCCAAGGTCCAGCAGGGATTCAACGGCCCGCTGCTCGCTGCGCCGCGGACCTGCCGCGCTCAGGGTCACGCCGTAGCCGGCAGCCTCACCGGCCTCGTAAAGTAACTCAACGAGCTCGGCATGGTAGGGCTCGGTCACGTTGAAAACCACGCCAAGCAGGCGGGAACGGGTGCTGCGCAGAAGCCTGGCCCGCGTATCCGGACGGTAGCCGAGTTCCCGGGCGGTATTGAGGACCCTCTCTCGCGTGGCCAGGCTGGCGCCGGCCGCCCCACGGATCACGATCGAAACCAGCGCCCTTGAGACCCCAGCGGCCGCCGCGACGTCCGCCATGGTGGGGCGGGGGCTCGCTGTCATGGGGTCTCCTGAGTCGTCCGGAAAGTACTGGCCCCAGTCTACTAGATCGATCTAGATTTTCTGCCGATGCTGTGCAAAACTCATTAGCAGCACATCTTCTAGATCGATCTAGAAGATTTCAGCACGAGGAAAGGACGGGCCCATGGCCTACATTGAAAACCAGGCAGGGACACCCGCACGAGGCATCCGGCTGGGACTTATCGGCGCCGGCTGGATGGGGGCATTCCACGGGGAAAGCATTGTCCGGCGCATTCCCGGAGCCGTCCTTGAGGCCATCGCTGACCCAGCGCTGGACGCCGCCGCCGAGCTGGCCGGCCGGCTGGGCGTCGCCAAGGTGACAGCCGATGCTGCAGACTTGCTGGCCGATCCGGAGATCGACGGCGTCATCATCGCCAGCCCGGCCCGTTTCCATTCCGCACTGATCACCCAGGCGGCCCGCGCCGGTAAGCATATCTTCTGTGAAAAGCCGGCCGGGCTGACGCTTGCCGAACTTGATGCGGCCCTGGCAGAGGTGGACAAGGCCGGGGTGCACTTCCAGATCGGCTTCAACCGCCGTTACGCCCCTGATTTTGCTGCCGCGAAGCGCGACCTTGCCGCCGGTGTGGCCGGGCAGCCACAGCTCCTGCGCTCCCTGACCCGGGATCCCGGCACGGGCAGCATCGGCAACGCTGCCCGGATCCCCGCGTGGACCATCTTCCTGGAAACGCTGATCCATGACTTCGACACCCTGAACTGGTTCAACGAGGGCGCCGAGCCGGTGGAAGTCTACGCCGTGGCCGATGCCCTGGTGGAGCCAGATTTCAAGGAACACGGATTACTGGACACCGCCGTTGTGACCATCCGCTACAGCAACGGTGCGCTGGCAGTCGCGGAGGCGAACTTCAGTGCGCTCTACGGCTACGACGTCCGAGGCGAGGTGTTCGGGTCCAAGGGCATGGTCCAGGCGGGGCAGAGCACCGCGTCCTCGGCCCGCCGGTACACCGCGGACGGTGTTTCCGCCGACACACCGCGGCTGAATGTCGAACTTTTTCGCCAGGCCTACACTGATGAACTGGCCGACTTTGCTGACAATGTCCGGGCATGGCGCGACGGCGGGACGGCGCCGCAGGCCGGGTTCACGCTGACCCCGGGTGCCGCCGACGCCCGCCGGGCTCTGGCGATGGCGCTGGCCTGCATCGAGTCGGTCAAACTCGGTGCGCCTGTGGCTCTGCCCGGAGCTCTTCTGAAGGCAGCGACGAAGGCCGGCAACTGATGCGGCTCGCGGTCTGCGCCGAAATGGTGTTCACGGAGCTGCCGTTCATCGAACGGGTCCGGCGCATCCACAACGCCGGATTCGACGTCGAACTCTGGGACTCGCGCAGCAAGGACCTCGCGGCGCTTAAGGCAACCGGGGCGGTGTTCTCCTCGATGACCGGCTACACCGCCGGCAGCGTAGTTGACCCGGCGACGGCCGATGACGTGGTCCGGACAGCCGCGGAGCTCATCCCTACGGCTCTGGAACTGGGCATCAGCCGGATGGTGGTGCATTCGGCGGAACTGGTGGATGGCGCAGCCGCCCGCCCTGTCTTCCGCTCAACGGGCAGGATGTGGACCACTGGACTTCGCACTCTGCAACGGCTGGGGGACCTCGGCGAGAAGTATGGGGTGACATTCTGCCTCGAGAATCTCAACACCATTCTTGATCATCCCGGGATTCCGCTGGCGCGGGCCAAGGACACCCTGGCGCTCGTGGAGGCCGCCGGGCACCCGAACGTCAAGCTGATGCTGGATCTCTACCATGCGCAGCTGGGCGAGGGGAATCTGATCGGGCTGGTCCAATCGGCCCTGCCACACATCGGTGAAATCCAGGTGGCAGATGTGCCGGGCCGCTGCGAACCCGGCACAGGGGAGATCAACTACAGAGCCATCGCCGGCGCACTGGCCGATGCGGGCTATGACGGGACCGTGGGCATGGAAGCCTGGGCGAGTAACGACAGCGACGACGCCCTGGCCGCATTTCGCGATGCGTTCACTCTTCAGCGCTGAATTCCTGTCTGGGGGCTGAAGCTGCCGGATCACCTGTCCGGGGCGGCTGTGCTGCCCCGGACCTCCAGCACGGGCGGCAGTAGTTCGTCGCGAGGAAGTGCGGCGCCCGATTCCAGCCTCACAATCAGCAGCTCCGCTGCGCGCTGGCCGGCAGCGAAGCTTGCCGTGTCCACGGACGTCAGGCTGATCCTGCGAAGCCTGGCCAGCGGAGTGTTGTCGTAACCGGCAACGGAGAGATCAGCGGGCACGGAGAGCCCGCGTTCCTCCGCCGCTGACATGACTCCCAGGGCCGCCATGTCGTTGACCGCGAAGACCGCCGTTGGCCTGTCCGCACCGCTCAGCAATTCCAGGCCGGCGCTGTAGCCGGCTTCTTCCGTGAGATCCCCGGGCATTGTCCGGATGAAATCCGCAAGGCCGGCGGCCGCCATCTCCGCTGCGTAGCCGCGCTGCCGGGCGGCCCCGACTGCGGTGGCCGGTGCCCCAACATATGCAATATTCCTGTGGCCCAGAGACACCAGGTGTGCCACCGCGAGGCGGGCGCCGGCGTCGTCGTCGTTGGTCACGACTGTCACGTTCGGGCCGGGGCCTGACGGCGCGCCCAGGGCCACGGTTGGTACCTGTGCGGCGGCAGCGGTCAGCCCCGGACTGTCCGGCATGGTCCCCACCAGAACCAGTCCCTCGATGTTCATTTCGAGCAGTTTCTTCAGCAGGGACTCACCGCTGCGGCTGTCCAGCCGGAAGTCTCCCATGACCATCTGCAGGCCGTGTTCGTTGAACCGGCCGTTGAGTCCTTCCACCGCGCTGACAAACCAGGGATTCCGCATGTCATTGAGGACTACTCCCACGGTCCGGCTCCGGGACTCGCTGAGTGCCCGGGCGGCGGCGTTTGGCCGATAGCCGAGCTCAATCACGGCCCGCTCCACCGCTGCTCTTTTGGCTTCACTGACATACCCGGTGCCGCGCAGCACCAGCGAAACGACCGACTTGGACACTCCGGCTGCGGCGGCTACGTCGAGTATTGTGGCGGCGCGCTTTCGCATGGGATCGGACACGGCATCCTCCAGCTGTTGGGGCAGTTTGTTAATACAAAGTCTTGACCCGGAACGGTGATCTCCCATACTCTAGCAACCAGATGTTGGAGCGTTCCAACATTGCCAGCTTTCCTGTTCATTGCCCGGGGTCCGGGCTCGGTATTTTTGTAAAGGACACTATGAAGGATGTAACTCTCGGTCTGGTCGGGGTGGGGCGCATTGGCGTTATGCACGCCAACAACATTTCCGCTCTGAACGATGTGCTGAACCCGCAGGGGATCAATGTCCGGCTCAAGCTGACTGACGTTGCTGCGGACCATGCACGCAGCGTGGCGGCTGGGATCGGCGCCGAGTTCCTGCCATCGGTGCAGGAGCTGATTGCGTCCGGCGTGGACGGGCTGGTCATAGCCACCGGCACGGGCACGCATCCGGATCTGATCAGGACGGGCGTGGACGCCGGCATTCCGGTCTTCTGCGAGAAGCCTGTGGCCATGAATGTTGCGGACTCCGCGCCGGTGCTGGACTACATCCGGGACAACGGCGGAACCGTGCAGATCGGCCACCAGCGCCGCTTCGACGCCGGGTACCTGGAGGCTAAACGCTCTTTTGAAGCCGGTGAACTGGGCTGGATCCATTCACTGCGCGCCGTCACCTGCGACATGACACCCCCTCCCGTGGAGTTCCTGGCGGGCTCCGGCGGGCTGTTCCGAGACTGCTCCGTCCACGACTTTGACATCCTGCGCTGGCTGACCGGCCGCGAAATCGTGGAGGTCTACGCCAAGGGCTCCAACAACGGCGATCCCGCCATCGGGGAAGTGGGCGACGTGGACACGGCCCTGGCGCTGGTGACGTTCGACGACGGCACGCTGGGCACCGTCAGCGCCTCGCGCTACAACGGGGCCGGTCATGATGTCCGGCTCGAAATCCAGGGCTCGGCCGGCTCGCTCCTCGTGGGGCTCGATGAGAAGTCCGCCCTTGCATCGGCCGAGACGGGCGTTATGTTCCCGTCCGGGGAGTCCCACCGGACCTTCGCAGAGCGCTTCGACCAGGCCTACCGCTCCGAACTGGCGGCCTTCGTGGAGCTGATCCTGGGCGAGCGGGACAACCCGTGCACACCGGAGGACGCGGTGGCGGCCTCCCGGGTTGCCGACGCCGCCCAGGAATCACTCGAAACAGGGCTGCCGGTCAGTGTTGCCCTGGCAGCCCGGGACCACGGGAGCCGCAGCTAGCCCTGCTTCCGGACCCGGCACACTTCGACAAAGGCCCTGAAGGGCGCCGCCCGCTCCTCGGCGGACAGCTCCACGGCCTCGGGATGCCACTGGACGGATGCCACCCAGCGCTCCGGATCCTCCAGCGCCTCGATGGTTCCGTCCCCGGCCACGGCTGTCACCACGAGCCCCTTGGCTACCCTTGCCACGGCCTGGTGGTGGCCGGAGGCAATCTTGACCGTGACGCCGTCGGAGCTGTTCCCTGGGCCGCCGTTCCCTCCCCTGCTGTTCCCGCCGCCGTACAGCCCGGCAACCTGGGTTCCGCCCTGCACGTCGACCTCGTGCCAGGCCCAGGGGCCGGCCCCGTGCACCGGCGCGGGTTCGTGGTGCACCACCGTGCCGGGCGCCATGTCCTGGATCAGCGTTCCGCCGTAGAGGACGTTGAGCAGCTGGTGGCCCCGGCAGATTCCGAGCACCGGAATCCCCGCGTCGATCGACTGCCGCGCAACGGCCAGATCCAGCTCATCCTGGGCGTGGTTGACGTCGTAACACGCGCCGCCGGGCTCCTCGCCGTAGAGTCGCGGGTCCAGGTCGCCGCCGCCCGGAAGGACGACGCCGTCGAGCTCCTCGAGCGGCTCATCCGGTGCGGTGAGCAGTACCGGTTCGCCGCCGCCGTCGCGCACCAGATCCACGATGTAGTCGAACAGCTCGTTGGCCTCCGCCACCCGCGGATCCGCGTCCGTGGAGCTGCTGAGCCGTATGGGAATGCCGATACGGGGCCGGCTGCTGCGGGGGAGGGGCGGAGTCTGCATGCTTTATTCTGCAACACAACTTCCGTATCACAACGCAGGGCTAGGATTGCCGGATGACGAACAGATATCTCGTGTCCCGCAGCCGCTTCATCGCGGCCGCTCCGGAAGCCATTTTCGAGCTGCTCGCCACCCCGGCGCTGCACAGCGTGATCGATGGCTCGGGCACGGTCAAGGGCGCCCAGCCCCGCGGTCCCGAACGGCTGGCCCTCGGTGCGAAGTTCGGCATGGAGATGAACGTGCGGGTGGACTACAAGATCCTCAACACGGTCTGCGAGTTCGAGGAAGGCCGCCGGATCGCTTGGCGGCACTTCTACGGCCATGTCTGGCGCTACCTCCTGGAGCCCGCCACGGACGACGCCGGCAGGACCGGCACCATGGTCACCGAACAATGGGACGCCCGCCAGGTCCGCGGCAAGTTCTTCCTGCGCCTCGCGGGCTACCTGCGCCGGCACCCTGCCAACCTGGACAAGACCCTGGCCAAGCTTGAGGCCCACCTAGCGGCCTCCGGGCGGCGCGAAGCCGGCGACGCGGGGATTTCCTGATACTCGATGG
The DNA here is from genome assembly GCF_054059215.1 of Arthrobacter sp. UYCu723. Taxonomy (NCBI): domain Bacteria; kingdom Bacillati; phylum Actinomycetota; class Actinomycetes; order Micrococcales; family Micrococcaceae; genus Arthrobacter; species Arthrobacter sp. UYCu723. The sequence continues at coordinate 793,513 of NZ_JBSSBW010000001.1, read as the reverse complement.
CCAACGTGGGTAGGTGCCCGGCAATGCGGTCCTTGCAACCCTTCCGGCCCGGGGCGGCTCCCGCCCACTAGCGGGAATTCTGTAATGTGGATGGCACCGGGAGCAAAAGGCAAGACTGAAGGTGGGAAGCGCGATGGGCCGCAGGACACTCGTTGACGACCTCGTCGACGGCCTGCTCGACGACATCCTTGACGGCAAGCTGCAGCCCCACGAAGCCATTCCGCCGGAAGCCGACATCGCCAAGGCCTATGACGTCAGCCGGCTCACGGTGCGCGAGGCGCTGAAGGCCCTGCGGGCGCAGAACATCCTCTACGTGAAGGCCGGCCGCGGAACCTTCGTCAACCCAACTGACAACTGGACCGGGCTGGATGCGATCTTCAAGGCCGCTTCGCACGGCAACGGGGCGGAGCAGGTCGCAGTGGGGCTGATCGAGATGCGTCGCATGGTGGAAACCGGGGCGGCCGCGCTTGCCGCCAAACGCCATACTCCCGGGCATGCCGAACAGATGCGTGAGTGCATCGCGGACATGAAGCGCTTCCATGATTCGGGCGACCTGGATGGCTTCGTGGCAGCGGACATCGGCTTCCACGACGCAGTGCTGAAGGCCTCCGGCAATCCTTTTATCCGGGCACTGTTCGCCCAGCTGGGTCAGCTGCTTTACGTGAAGCGGCGCGAAACGTCCGCCGTCGAAGAGATCCAGCTGCACGCCATCGAGTACCACCAGAAAGTCATGGACGGCATCCTCAGCGGCGACGCGGAGCTGGCCCGCCGCGCCATGGACGAACACATGGACCAGACGTACCGGGACTACGAACGCTACGTGCACAACGCATCATCCTGACGTCACAGCGCGCACCAGCCAGGGCTTGACGTAATCCGCATCACTCTTCTATGCTTTTCCTCGTGTTCTTCAGTCAGATGTCTGACATCTGACTCAAACCGTATCGGACCCAGTTGCAGTTGGACTGGGCCTCCCAAATATCCCCACGGATTCCCGCCACCATCGCAGGTGGCCGGCTTCCGTTAGACAGAAGGTCGAAGATGACTTCACTCTCCTTAAAGTCCGCAGGACTCGGCGAGCTTGGCGAGCGTACGCTCCGCAAGGTCCGCCGCCGCGTTATGCCGCTGATCGTCCTGCTCTACTTCGTTGCCTACCTTGACCGCAACAACGTCGGCTTCGCCAAACTCACCATGAGCGAGGACATCGGCCTGAACGCCGCCGCCTACGGACTGGGTGCCGGCATCTTTTTCCTCGGCTACGCGCTCCTCGAGGTCCCGAGCAACGCCGGCATGTACCGGTTCGGCGCACGCAAGTGGCTGGCCCGGATCCTCATTACGTGGGGCATCTTCGCCACGGCCATGTGCCTGGTGAACGGTGAAACCACCTACTACATCATCCGTTTCCTGCTGGGTGCGGCAGAGGCTGGATTCTTCCCGGCCATCCTTTTCTACCTGACGCTCTGGTTCCCCGCCGCACAGCGTGTGTCGGTGCTCGGCATCTTCATTCTGGCCCAGCCGGTGTCCAATGCCCTTGGCGCTCCGGTCTCCGGGTTGCTCCTGCAGATGGACGGCGTCATGGGTCTTCAGGGCTGGCAGTGGCTGTACATCATCGAAGGCATTCCGGCCATCCTCCTGGGCTTGCTCACTCCCATCCTTATGACCGACCGCCCGCGGGACGCCAAATGGCTCAACCCGGACGAGCGCGAATGGCTTGCCAGCACCATGGACAAAGAACTGGCCGTCAAGTCCAGCTCCGGCAACCACAACTTCCTGGCCGGCCTGAAGGACAAGCGCACCCTGATCTACTCTGCCCTCTACTTCGGACTGGTCTGCGGCATCTATGGACTGGGCCTGTGGATGCCCACCATCGTCGCCGCCCTTGGCAAGTTCTCCACGGCCCAGATCGGCTTCATCGTCTGCGTCCCGTACACCGTGGCCGCCGTGTTTGTGTACTTCTGGAGCAAGCGCGCAGACCGGACCGGCAAGCGTGCCTGGCACACCGCCGTCAGCATGGTGCTGGCCGGTATGGGCCTGCTGGCCGCAGGATACCTGCTGCCCGTCAACCCGATTCTGGCCATGATCGGGCTGACGGCCTCGGCCATGGGTATCTACGGCGCCATCGCACCGTTCCTTTCCATGCCCTCTGCTGCACTGACGGGGGCGGCTGCTGCCGCCGGTTTGGCCCTGATCAACTCACTGGGCAACCTGGGCGGGTTCGTTGCCCCGTACGCAGTCGGACTCCTGAACGACGCCACGGGCAGCAACCAGAGCGGCCTGCTGTTCCTGTCCCTCTGCCTGTGCATCACCGCGGTGGCAACCTACCTCTACGCCCGCAAACGCCCCGAAGGCGACGCCGCGCTGGATCCCGCCGTTGCCGCGACTGCCGCAGAGACCCCTGACTCCACTGCCCCCGCCAAAATCTCCTAATCGCGAATTCCCTGAAGGAAAAACTCATGACTTCCAGCACCTTCCCCTCCGAACGCACAGTTGTCCTGACCGGCGCCGCGTCGGTTCGCGGCATCGGCCGCGCCGCCGCTGACCGTATGGCCAGCGAGGGATGGTCCATCGCCATCCTTGACATCAACGCGGAGGACGCCAAGGCTGCCGCCGCGGAGATCGGCTCCAACCGTGCCGTCAAGGCCATCGGCGTCGGAGCCGACGTGTCCGACGAGGCGTCCGTTGATCGCGCGATCACCGAGATCGAAGCCTCACTCCCGCCGATCGTTGCCCTCGCCAACCTCGCCGGGATCAGCTCGCCGACGACGTTCATGGAAACTACCGTGGCGGAGTGGGACAAGGTGTTCGCCATCAACATGCGCGGAACCTTCATCGTTTCCCAGCGGGTCCTCAAGGGCATGATCGAGCGCAAGCTCGGACGGATTGTGAGCATCTCGTCCATTTCCGCCCAGCGCGGCGGCGGCACGTTCTCGAAGGTTGCCTACAGCGCGACCAAGGCCGGAATCCTCGGATTCACCCGCGCCTTGGCCCGCGAAGTCGGCGAGTTCGGGATCACGGTCAATGCGATTGCCCCCGGCCCGATCGACACCGACATCATGGGTGGAACCCTCACCGATGAGCGCAAGGCCCAGATGTCCGAGGGCATCATGATGGGCCGGGTCGGCACCCGCGAGGAAGTAGCGGCCTTGATCTCCTTCCTGCTCGGCGAGGACTCCGGTTACATCACCGCCGCCACCTATGACATCAACGGTGGCCTCCAAGTCTCCTGACCGAGGTCTGGACCAGACAGGGGGTGCCTCCGCCGGTTTTCCGGCGGGGGCACCTTCGATTTACCGGCGGCCCAGCGCCTGCCGGGCGTCTGCGCATGCCGGGGCGGAGCCTAAGCCGCCGCCGTCTAGGCTGGCTCCATGAGCGCCGCCCGCAGCCTTCACCCCAGCCCCCGCACGTTGGAGGTCGAGAGCCTTGCGGGTTTCGACCGGCTGGTCGCCGCGGGGGCGCGCAGCATGCACGGTTGGCATGTCCAGTCCCTGGACCTGCGGGGCCGCCGGGCACAGCTAGAGGCACTGGAGGTCCAAGGCGCGGTCTTCCTCGGCTGCACCTTCGACGCCGGCGTGGAGGATTCGCTGCGCGGCCGCGGCGCCCTCATTTTCCCCCGGCTCCAGGCCGTGCCGTTCAACCCCTACCGCGGCCAGTTGTACACCCCGCAGGAGCTGTATGCAGGCATCTCTGATTCACGCTACGAGGACACCCTGGACGCGAAGGTGTACCAGTGGAGCATCCGGCCCGGCCAGCGCCATCGGCTGGACGCCACCCTGGCCGCCTCCCTGCATGACCACTCAATCGGCGACGCCCTCGACGAGCTGACCCGCTCGGAACCGTTCCTCGGACGCACCGTGGTGGGCGTTATGGGTGGCCATGCCGCGCGTCGCGGGTCTGCGGTCTTCGAGGAGGCCGCGCTGCTGGGGCGGCTGTTGGCGCGGAACGGAAGGGTGGTTGCCACCGGCGGCGGCCCCGGGACCATGGAGGGCGCGAATCTGGGCGCGTACCTCAACGAGATGCCGGACCAGCACTTCCGGCAGGTTCTGCAGGGGCTTGCCGCCGTCCCCGGCTTCCGCCCGTCGGTATCGGCGTGGGCGCGCGCGGCGGCCGCCGTCGTCGAACGCCATCCGGACGGCACGCCGTCCCTGGGCATCCCCACCTGGTTCCACGGGCACGAGCCACCCAACTTCTTCGCCACCCACATCGCAAAATATTTCGCCAACTCCATCCGCGAGGCCATCCTGTTGGAGCTGTGCCATGGCGGCATCATCTTCCTGCCAGGCTCCGGCGGTACGGTGCAGGAGATCTTCCAGGACGCCTGTGAGAATTACTACGGCGCCCCCGAGACCATCACCCCGATGGTGCTCGTGGGCCAGGAGCACTGGCTGCGCCGCTACCCGGCATGGCCACTGTTGCAGAGCCTGGCCGCTGGCCGGCGGATGGAAAGCAGGATCTTCCTGGTGGACACCGTGCAGGAAGCGCTCGCGGTCCTCGACGCGTAGCGCCGCTCTGGACGAATGACGGCGCCGGCCGCCGCGCCGGACGAATGACGGCGCCGTAGCGCCGCTCTGGATGAATGACGGCGCCGCCGGTCACTGACGCCTGCGCCTTAACCGCAGGGGACGGGGAACGGGCTACAAATCCTTGCGGCACTGGGCACGGCCCAGCTCGTGCAAGCCGTTCAGGTCGCCGTCGGCCAGGCCATCAGGGGTGCCGATCTCCGGGTACATGAGCTGCGCCGGGTCATCCACATGTTCCAGCCCCATGACATGGCCCAGTTCATGCAGGATCACGGCGGTGGCATAGGCAGCACCGGCCGGCCGGCGCAGGTCCTCGGTGATCTGCGGGGCGTCGAGTTCGAGGCTGCCGGTGACGAAGCTCTTGGGGCCGTCGCCGAAGCTGAAATGGGTACTGCCTCCCGTGCCGATGACGGGACCCTTGAGTTGCGGCGCCTGTTCCGGGGTGGTCCAGGCGATCAGCAGCGGGGCCCACCGCGCGCCGTAGACGTCCTTCTGATACGGCGCCCGCGACTGGGAGGGGGCCTCGGCCGTGGGGCCGTCGTTGATGAATTTGATGCCGGTCGCCCGGGACACCGTCCCGATCGCGTCCTCGACGAGGCGCTCCGCCCCTTCCGGTTCGAGTCCGGCGTTGACCACGTAGTGCAGCGGGCGGCACGGCGAATAGCCCACCGGCGTGCCATCCTCATTCGTGGCCAGGAATTCATAGGAATCGCTCGCGACGGCCGGTGTCCTTGGCCGCCCGAGCGGCTCGTCCTGTTCCTCCAACCCCGGTGGGGGAGCGTCGTTCCGCGTGCCCTCGGCGGGAACGCCCGGCTGCTGCCCGGGTTGTCCTGGTTGTCCGGTGCCCGGCTGGCCGGGTTGCCCTGATTGTCCTGTGTCCGGGGCCGCAGTCCGTCCGTTCAGCCCCGCGCCGCGGCTGACCTCGAACAGCCCCACGAAGCGGGGATCGCCATACACAAAGCCGGCGGCCAGGAAGGCGGCGCCGGCAATGACTGCGGCAGCGGCGAGGTTGCGGAAAACCCGCCCGGCGGTTCGGGAGCGGCTGTGCCGCGGTGTCCGGTCCCGGAACTCCGGACCGTCCACTAAGCGACCACGGCGCCGAACGCCAGCCCCAGCAGGTAGGTCACGCCGGCGGCGCCCATGCCGATGGCGAGCTGCCTGAACCCGCGGGATGTCGGGGACGTGCCGGACAGCAGCCCGACGATGCCGCCGGTGAGCAGGAGCGCCAGGCCCACCAGGACGGCGGAGACCACGAGGGCGGCGATCCCGGTCATGCCCAGGAGGAAGGGGATGATCGGCACGATCGCGCCGGAAGCGAAGAAGCAGAAGCTCGACGCCGCCGCGCCCCAGGCGGTGCCGACAGCCTCGTGCTGGTCCTGGCTCTCGGGCAGTTCGGGCCGCAGCGAGAGGCTGGGATCGCAGTCGCAGTCCAGCAGGCCCATCCGCTCGGCCACGCGGTGCTCGGCGGCGTCCCGGGACATGCCGCGGGCCAGGTACACGAGCAGGAGTTCATTGTGCTCGATGTCCAGGGCGGGTGCCGCGGCCAGGGTGATCTGGGTGGGGCGGGTCGCGGCCAGCAGCTCCCGCTGGGACCGCACAGAGATGAACTCGCCGGCGCCCATCGACAGTGCACCGGCCAGCAGCCCGGCGACGCCGCTGAGGAGAACCACCGAGCTTCCCACCCCGGAGGCGGCCATGCCCATGACGAGGGAGAGGTTGCTGACCAGTCCGTCGTTGGCCCCGAAGACGGCCGCCCGGAAGGTGCCGGCGAGGCGGTTGCGGCCCCGGGTGGCGAGTCCGCGGACCACCTCCTCGTGGATCTGTTCGTCGGCGACCATGGCCGGCGTGGCGGACGGGTCGGCGGCATACGGTGAGCGGCTTTCGGCGCGCTGGGCCAGGGCCAGGACAAACACCGAACCGAAGTGGCGCGCCAGGAATCCCAGGATCTGGCTGCGGACGGACGCCGGCCGGGACCGGCCGGCCTTCTCGCCCAGCAGTTGGAGCCAGTGTGCTTCATGGCGTCCCTCGGCCTCGGCCAGGGCGAGCAGGATCTCGCGTTCCTCGCCGCTGCGGTTCTGCGCCAGGTCACGGTAGACGGCGGCTTCGGCCCGCTCGTCGGCGAGGTACTGCCGCCACCTCTTGATGTCTGCAGCGCCAGGCGAGGATGCCGGCGCCTGGGCGGCTCGGCTGGTCCCGCCAGCGGCGGATTCAGGATGGTGGGGGTCAGGGTTGAGCGGGTCAGATGTGGCGTGCTGAGACACGGAATCTCCTGGGCTTGACGGGGCATGGTCCGGCCCCATTTGCGTACCCAGCCTACCCCGTCTTTCCGCGCATTTCCGGCTGGCAATCCTCAGTGGAAAGTTTAGGCAAACCGTAAATCCCCTGCCGCCGGAGTGCGTATCAGTCCCGGGTCTTTCCGGCTGCGCGCGGACCCTTGACCGGCCGGGTTCCCGGTGTTCGAATGAAACTCAGGGCGGGTTCCCCGGAGCCACTGCCGCCACCCCAGGCACACGGAGGTTGCACCATGTCCAACACCGGATCACATCCCATCCAGCCAGCCCGGGAGTCCCTCGAGTCCGATCCCGCTTATGACTACGCCGAGGATGCGCCCGTGAGTGATGCTGTGGAGACCGAGGAAGAGGAGCTGCTCGAAGAGGCCGATCGGCTCGTTCCCTTGGACGCGGAGGACTTCCTGGGCGACGAGAAGCCGGTAGTGCCCCTGGAAGGGGAAGAATTCCTTGAGCCTGAGGAAAATGAGTGATTCTCCCACCCGCTTCTAAGTTCCATAAAGGTCGACGGCGGCGCCCCCAGAAGGGGAGCGCCGCCGTCGACCTTTAACTCGCCGTCAGGACCCTAATGGGTCAGGGCCGGGCGCTGTTCTTCCTCGACGGCACCGCCGGCGACCCGCCGGCGCCAGTTCGCCATGACCGCGGGATCCGTCGGCTTGGTGAGCAACGACACCGCGATGTACACGGCTGCGGAGGCCACGAGGCCGTAGTAGATCGGCTCGTTGGCGTAGATGCCGTCCAGCGGAACCTCGGCGTTGATCTCCAGGACGATCATGGTGCCGAGCGTGATCACCGAGCCCACCGCCATGGAGGCCGCGGCGGCCACACCGGTGCCGCGCTTCCAGATCAGGCCGCCCAGGATGGCGACGAGGAGGCCACCGACGAGGATGTCGTAGGCGATGGTGAGGGCAGCGACGACGTCTTTGGTGATGATGGCGATGACGATCGCCACGATCCCCAGGCCCAGGACCCACATGCGGTTGGCCTTGATGTCGTGCTCCGGGTTGTCGGTGTCGTCGGTGTTGATGTCCTTGCCGAACCAGCTGGCGACGAACGGCAGGACGTCGGCGCGGGCCACCGTGGCTGCGGCGATCAGGGCGCCGGAGGCCGTGGACATCATTGCCGCGACGGCTGCGGCGAGCACGAGCCCGCCGATGCCGACCGGCAGGAGGTTGGTGGCGACCTCGGCGTAGACAACATCCTTGCCGAGCTTGGCGACGTCGATGTCCGGCAGGGCAACCCGGGCGCCGAGGCCGATCAAGGCACCGGCAGCACCGTAGAGGATGCAGTAGACGCCGGCGGTGGCGCCACCCCAGCGGGCGACGGTGGGGGTCTTGGCGGTGAAGACGCGCTGCCAGATGTCCTGGCCGATCAGCAGGCCCAGGGTGTAGACCACGAAGTAGGTGATGATGGTCTGGATCCCGATGCCGTCGATCTGGAAGAAGCTGGCGTCGACGCGGGCCCGGATCCCCTCGAAGCCGCCGGCGGCGTTGAGTGTGAAGGGCAGCATCAGCAGGAAGATGCCGATGGTTTTGATGACGAACTGGACCTGGTCCGCCAGGGTGATGGACCACATGCCGCCGATGGTCGAGTAGACCAGCACGATGGCGCCGCCGACGGCGATCGCGAGCGCGCGGTCCCAGCCGAAGAGCACCACGAAGATGGTGGCGTACGCACCGGTGGACGTGGCGCACAGCATCAGCGTGTACGCCAGCATCACGATGCCCGAGGTCTGGGTGGCCCGGCTGCCATAGCGAAGGGTCAGCATCTGGGAGACCGTGTAGATCTTCAGCTTCTGGATGGTGCCGGCGAAGAGCAGGCTCAGCAGCAGGACGCCGGATCCGATCGCGACCACGAGCCACATGCCGGAGATGCCGAACTTGTAACCGAGGCCGACGCCGCCGACGGTGGACGCGCCGCCGAGCACGACGGCGGCCATGGTTCCGGTGTAGAGGAACGGCCCGAGACGGCGGCCGGCGACCAGGAAGTCGCTATTGTTCTTGGTGCGGGATTTACCCCACCACCCGAACGCCAGCATGGCGACCAGGTACACCACCAATGGCGATGTTGAGAAAAGTTGCGTCCATAAAGGGGCTCCTTGGAGCTGTGCGGAGCAGGGCCGAACCCGCCGCAGCGCACGAGCACGAACGGTGATTCCGCTGCTTCTTAACGGATGATGTGGGAGATCCCTCTGGGGTCACGGTGCATGGAGTCGCACTACCTTGACTCGCATTGAATTGTTTCGGTGATTGCCAGGTGATTCCCTGGGGTGATTGCCCAATAGACAACACTTGTTGCCACAAGAGTAGGTTGTGAGCCCGGTAACAGTCAAGACGCAGTGCGTGCCGGTGCCGCTTCCCGCGTCACAGGACCTCTCGCCCGCTAGTATGGCTCCAATGATGGGGCCGAGCGGCCGGCCGTGAAAGGTTCCATAATGAAGGCTCTACCAGTAGAACCGAGCAATGTTCCTGTTGCTATCGGTTCCCGGATCCGTGCCGCGAGGCAGTCGCAGCGGCTCACCATCGAGCAGGTTGCGGATGCCACCGGCCTGACCAAGGGGTTCCTCAGCCGGGTGGAGCGGGACCTGACCTCGCCCTCCGTCGCCTCCCTCGTCACGCTGTGCCAGGTGCTCTCCATCTCGATCGGCGATCTCTTTGCCGCCCCGGAAACGCACCTCACCAAGCAGAATGAGGGACCAAGGATCTCCCTCGGCGGCGAGGGGATCGTGGAGCGGCTGCTCACTGCCCGCTCCGAGCGCCGCGTCCAGATCATCCAGGCCGTGATCGAGCCGCGCGGCCGCGGCGAATCCGAACTGTACGCCGTGGACTGCGACGTTGACGTGCTGCATGTGATCAAGGGCCGGATCCGGCTGATCCTCACCAACGAGGAGTTTGAGCTCCATGCCGGAGACACCGTGACGTTCCCCGGCAGGGAGCCGCACACCTGGGTGAACTCCACGGACGACGCCGTCGAAGTGCTCTGGGTGCTGGTCCCCGCCGCGAGCCGCTAGTGCCCCGCCGCGAGCCAGCCCAGCCAGCTGTCCGGCCCCGGCCCGACTGTCTTCAGCCCACCTTTTCAGACCACTGGGGGATCCAAATGAACAAGCGCAAGATCGTCTTCGTGTCGGTGGCACTTGCCGGGGCAATCGGCCTCAGCTCGTGCGGCGCCGCCACCGGGCAGAACTCAGGGCAGGCCGCCGGGCAGAATTCAGGCCAGAATTCGGGGCAGACAACCGCCGGGCAGACCACCGCACCGGCCGATGCGTCCAGCGCCGCGGCTGCAACCTCCTCCCCGAAACAGCCGGCCGCCCCGACGGCGTCTGCCCCGGCGTCGGCCGCCCCCTCGGCAGCCAAGCCGACGGAGACTGGCAGTCCGGATGCTGCGGCCGGACTGGCGTCGTTTACCTTCCCGGACGGGCACCTGTCCTTTGCCTACCCCAAGGATTGGACGGTCCGGGTGGTGAAATCAGACCCCGAGGCCGATGCGCCCGACGGCGTGGACCCGGTCCAGGCCGTCCTGGCGGACCAGACCGGCAACGAACTGCTCGTGATCACCAGCGGCGCCTACGGCGGCGGCGCGTCCGGGCCCGTGCTCCGCACCGTGCTGGATGCCGCCCCGGTGCCGGGGCTCATGGACACTGCCGGCGAGCAGCTCGACTTCGGTTTCGCCTTTGACTCCTTTGCCGGCCACCCGGAGTTCCACATGGGCATCCGGCGGAGCCGCGACTTTGAGCCCTCCCCGGAGGATTCCGGATCATCCCAGGTCAACCTGCCGCACGGGATCATGGAGACCCGCGTCGTCTTCGGCACTCCTGCCTTCGCCTCGATTGACTCCGCGAGGGCCTGGATGGCCACCGAGCAGTACCGCCAGCTGAAGCGGCTGTTGCTCAGCCTCAAGTACTCCTAAGTTCCGCTCCTCGGGCTGCGTTCCTGCCCGGTTACTGGGCCCCGGGCGGCCGCTGAGGCTCGGCGAACCCCGGAAATCCGCGGGCTGCGAGCCGTGGGTGACGAAGCAACTGGGCGGGAGCGTCGCGCGGGGCTAGCCCGCAACCCCTGGCCGCCGGCTCAGCGCGGCTCGTATCTCGGCGACGACACGCTCCGGCTCAAACCAGATGTGCTCGGGCATGTACCGGAGGACGGCAAAACCACTCAGTGTCGAGGCATTGTTCCTGCCCAGGTCCCGGCGCAGGGCCTCACGGCTGGAGTGGAACGCGAAGCCATCCACCTCAACGATCAGGTAACCCTCGATCAGGAAGTCCACCCGGCCAATTCCTGGAAGCTGGACCTGGGTCTCGAAGCCGATGCCGTTGGCGTTGAAGACGTATTGGGCGTCGACCTCCACGATCGACTCAGCCCGCAGATCGAGCTGATTCAGCGCCTTCAGGGCCGGGCCGGACCGGTCGCCGGCCAGCTGGTCCTTCAGTAACTCCAGGGGCACGCCGTACAGGCGTATCGCCGACGTTGCGAGCGCCGTCGACGTGGGCGGTGCCAGGCAGGACATAGCATGCAGCACCACGTCCTCGATCGCGGCCAGCGGCAGCGAAGGATGGCCTTCGAATCTGACCGTCCGGTGACGGATGAAGCCGGTTCCGTGGCCGTGGTTGCAGGCGAGATGGTGTTGCCCTGGCGGTTCCCGGAGCCACAGGCCGTAGTGCCCGGCCGCGCTGGCGCACGTAATGCGGGCGTTGTGTCGGATCGCAGCCGCGAGATCGGGGCGGCAGTCCGGAAGCATGAAGATGCCGCGCCGGGGCTGCTTCACTGCATTGTTGGCCAGATGCGCGATATCCGTCCGGGAAAAGCCGGCGGCCAATAATTGCGCGGTCCGCGCAACGCCGCCCAGCTGGACCAGATAGTTGATGGGCTCCATGTTGCCAGTTGATATCCGAAGCCGTGCCGGGGAAACGGGGCCGGCCGCCCATGTGGGAAAGCATCCTGGGAATTCTCGCTGGACTCTGGCCGCGCTCCTTCCCAGTTGCCCGCGGCGGCACCGCACCTGGCCTGCCTCTGCACGCCGGATTTTCGCGGTTCTGCAGGGCGTTGGCCCGCTGCTTGGGAAAGCAAATGGGCTGGAACGCCGGGAACCACCCGCACTGGCCATTTCTTGTAAACAAATGATGCGCATTGCGAAACTTCAAGTGTATGATGGCTGTCACACCCGTCGGTCAATCCTCGAAGGAGAGGCTTCTTTTGGAAGAGCTGCGCATCGAGGCCAATGGCAACCTTGGCCCCATCGATTCATCCCGCATCCCCCGTTACGCGGGAGCCGCCACCTATGCGCGCCTGCCGCGGCTGGACCAGGTGGCCAGGGCCGACGTCACGGTGGTCGGCGTGCCCTTCGACTCCGGCGTCTCCTACCGCCCCGGTGCCCGCTTCGGGTCCAACCACATCCGCGAAGCCAGCCGCCTGCTGCGCCCGTACAACCCGGCGTGGGACGTCAGCCCCTTCGAGAACATCCAGGTGGCCGACGCCGGGGACATGGCCGTCAACCCCTTCAACATCAATGACGCCATCGAGACCATCCAGCAGAACGCGCTGGACCTGACGGCCTCCGGCAGCAAGCTGCTGACCCTCGGCGGGGACCACACGATCGCGCTGCCCCTGCTGCGTGCCGCCGCGGAACGCGCCGGCGCGCCTGTCGCCATGCTCCACTTCGACGCGCACCTGGACACGTGGGACACCTACTTCGGCGCCGAATACACCCACGGCACGCCCTTCCGCCGCGCCGTCGAGGAAGGCATCCTGGACACCGAGGCGATCAGCCACATCGGCACGCGCGGCCCGCTCTACGGCAAGAAGGACCTCGACGACGACCACCGCTTCGGCTTCGGCATCGTCACCTCCGCCGACGTCTACTACCAGGGCGTGCTGGAAACCGTCGCCAAGGTCCGCGACCGGATCGGCAACCGCCCCCTCTACATCTCGGTGGACATCGACGTCCTGGACCCGGCGCATGCACCGGGCACCGGAACGCCCGAGGCCGGCGGCATCACGAGCCGCGAGCTGCTGGAAATCATCCGCGGCTTCCGCGGCATGAACCTCGTGGGCGCCGACGTCGTCGAGGTAGCCCCCGCGTACGACCACGCGGACATCACCGGCGTCGCCGCCAGCCACGTTGCCTATGAACTCGTCACGCTGATGGCGGACCGCGCCGTGCCGGGGGACAGGCACGGCGCGGTCAGCGGCTACGCGGCCCAGGCCCTGGGCCAGGAATCCCGCCGGCCGGCCGGCTTTGCCGCCCCGGTGGCCACCCAGTGAGCGGCGTGCGCAACGGCGGGGACCTCGTCGTCGAAACCCTTGAGGCCCTTGGTGCAAAAACCGTCTTCGGCATCCCGGGCCAGCACGCGCTGGGACTTTTCGACGCGATGGGCCGCGGGAACCTGCACTTCGTCTCCTCCCGGGTGGAAAACAATTCGGCTTTCGCCGCGGACGGCTACTCCCGCGCCACCGGCGAGGTCGGCGTCCTCTTCCTGTCCACCGGTCCGGGCGCCCTGACCTCCCTGGCCGGGCTGCAGGAGGCCTACGCCACGGGTGTGCCGATGGTGGTCATCGCGAGCCAGATCCCGCTCGAGGGACTCGGCGCGCGCCGGAAGGGCATGCTGCACCAGCTCGATGACCAGAAGGCCTCGGCCGCGAACGTCACCAAGAGCCAGCGGCTGATCCAGCACGCCTCGGGCATCCCCTCGGCCATCCAGGACGCCTGGACCGAGGCCATTTCCTCACCGCAGGGCCCCGTGTGGCTGGAAATCCCGCAAAACGTCCTGCTGGACCCCATCATGGTGCCACCCGTGGAGGATGCCCTCGCCGAAGCGGCGGACAACCCGCCCCGCGTGGAACTGGTCCGCGAAGCCGTGAAATGGCTCTCGACGGCGGAACGTCCGGCGATCATCGCCGGCGGCGGCACGCGCCGCGGCCGGGCCGAGAAAGCGCTGCTCTCCATCGCGGAGAAGCTGCGCGCCCCGGTCATCAGCACCCCCGGCGGCAACGGGGCGTTCCCGTGGAACCACGAGCTCTCGCTCCAGTCCTGGATCGAGGACCAGTACATGACGGAGCTGCTCGAGGACGCCGATGTGCTGATCGTCATCGGCTCCTCGCTCGGCGAAGTCACCTCGAACTACTTCACCTTCGAGCCCCGCGGCCGGATCATCCAGATCGACGCCGAACCCCGCGTCCTTGAGTCCAACCGTCCGGGCCTTGGCATCCGAGCGGACGCCGGGCAGGCGCTCGCCGCCCTCGACTCCGCCCTGGATGCTGCCCTGACCGGGACGCCAGGCCAGCGCGCGGACTGGCACGGCACCTCACCCGAGGCCCTGGTCAAGGAAACCCTGGCCAAGGTCAAGGCCCGCCTCGAATCCCAGGATCTGGCCAAGGAACAGACGTTCATGGCGGATATCCGCGAGGCCGTTCCCGCGGCCATGCAGACGTTCTGGGACATGACAATCTCCTCCTACTGGGCCTGGAGCTGCTGGGATGCCCGCGAGGGCCAGTTCCACTCCGCCCAGGGCGCCGGCGGGCTGGGCTTCGGCTTCCCCGCGGCCATCGGCGGTGCCGTCGGCCTCGAAACCGCCGGCACGCCCGGCGGTTCGGCCCGCGTGCTGGCCGTCTCCGGCGACGGCTCCGCGATGTACTCGATTTCCGAACTGGCCACGGCCAAGCAGCACAACGTACCGGTCACCTGGCTGATCGTGGACGACGGCGGCTACGGCATCCTGCGCGAATACATGGTGGGAGCCTTCGGCAAGGCGACCGCCACCGAACTCGCCCGCCCCGACTTCGTCAAACTGGCCGAGGCCTTCGGCGTCCCCGCCGTCCGGGTGGCGCCGGAGGATGTGGGGGACGCGCTGAAGGCGGGCTTCGCCGCGGACGGCCCGAACGTCGTCGTCGTCGAAACCCTGCTCCAGATGTTCGCCCCGACCCATCTGGACGTCTAAGCACACCCGGCCCCGTCCCGCCCACCCCTCCCGCAACCCTTAGCGCGCTCTCGCAACCCTTAACGCGCTCCCGCAACCCTTAGCGCGAACGTACACTTAAGGCCCTGAATCCCTCGGATTCGGGGCCTGACGTGTACGTTCGCGCTTCCTTTGTGGGGGAGGGGAGTGCGGGGGAGGGGAGCCTCTCCGATGTTCCTTCCCCGCCTGCTTAGTTTCCCAAAGCAATCAATTTAGCGTATTGTTGCCTAAGGCAAGCAAAAAGGGGTCACCATGTCAGTTGCACCGAACACCGCAGCCAAACTCGTCTACCAGATCTTCGATCTCCAGCGCGCCGTCCGTTGCGTCGCCGCGATCAATACCCGAGGCCAGGACACCGGAGCGGCGTTGCAGGGAGTCCTGCGCTTCGTGGGGGAGGGCGAGTCGCGGGCCACGCACCTGGCCGAGCGCCTCGGCGTCAGCGCCCCCGTCCTCAGTCGGCACATCGCCGAGCTGGAGGAGCAGGGCTATGTGGTCCGCCGCCCGGACCCCGGGGACGGGCGGGCCCAGCTGGTGGCGCTGTCCCCGTCGGGCGTCGAGAAATTGCGCTCCATCGAGCACCACCGCACCGCCACCCTGCAGGGGCTCCTGCAGGACTGGACCGAGGACGACGCCGAAGACGCCGCGCGGACCCTGAACAAACTTGCTGAGTCCCTCCGGACCACAGCCCGGGCGAAGACGGCCGGATCCACCACTACGACCACCGTTGCTGAGGAGTAAACACATGGCAAGCCACGCTGCCGCCACCGGGCCGTCGCCGGCCCCGTTGCCGGCCCCCACACCACATTCGCAACCCGCTCCCGCGGCAGCAATGACCCACCGCCAGATCATGGAGGCCCTCACCGGACTGCTCGCCGCGTTCTTCACCGCGATCCTGAGCAGCACCATTGTGGCCAACGCGCTGCCGACCATCATGGCCGAGCTCAAGGGCACGCAGACGGACTTCGCCTGGGTCATCACCGCGGCGCTGCTCGCCAACGCCGCGACCACGCCGATCTGGGGCAAGCTGGCGGACCTTTTCGACAAGAAGGTCCTCGTCCAGCTGAGCATCGTGATCTTTGTGGCCGGCTCCGTCATGGCCGGCCTGTCCGAGACCATCCCGCTGCTGCTCACCGCGCGCGTCATCCAGGGTATCGCCATGGGCGGACTGACCGCCCTGGCCCAGGCCATCATCGGATCCATCATCCCGCCACGTGACCGCGGAAAGTACTCCGGCTACATGGGCGGCGTCATGGCTGTCGGTACTGCGGGCGGCCCGCTGCTTGGCGGCTTCATCGTGGACAGCCCGCTGGGCTGGCGCTGGACCTTCTTCGTCTGCGTCCCTCTCGCCGTCGTCGCGCTCATCCTGCTGCAGATCACGCTGAAGATTCCGCACATCAAGCGACCGGCCCGGATCGACTGGCTTGGTTCCATCCTGCTGACCTCCGGCGTGAGCCTGCTCCTGATCTGGGTTTCCTTCGCCGGCAACCCCGACTATTACGACTGGTGGTCGTGGCAGACCGCCGCCATGGTGGGCGGCGGCGTCGTGCTCCTGGCCCTGCTCGTCGTGGTGGAATCCCGGGTGGCGCAGCCCATCATTTCGCTGAAGATCATCTCGCAGCGGACCACCGCCCTGGCCGTCCTGGCCTCGGTTGCCGTCGGCGTGGGCATGTTCGGTTCTTCCGCGTTCCTGGGCCAGTACTTCCAGGTGGCCCGCGGTGCTTCCCCCACCGAAGCCGGGTTGCTGACCCTGCCCATGATCGCCGGCAACCTCATCGGCTCGGTCCTGTCCGGTCAGCTCATCAGCCGCACCGGAAAGTGGAAGCGCTACCTCGTTGCCGGCGCGGTCCTGCTGATCGGCGGCCTCGGCCTGGCCGGAACCATCGACCACACCACCGAACTGTGGCTCACCGGCCTCTACACCGGCATCCTGGGCCTCGGCCTGGGCCTGCTCATGCAGAACCTGGTCCTGGCCGTACAGAACACGGTCCGGGCAACCGACATCGGCACAGCCAGTGCCTCGGTGGCGTTCTTCCGCTCGGTCGGCGGCGCCATCGGGGTTTCGGTCCTCGGCGCCATCCTCGGCAACCGGGTCAAGGAACTTGCCACTGAGGGGCTCGCCGCGGCCGGGATCCCCGCGTCCGGCGGATCCGCCGGGGCAAGCATGGACCTCACGGACATGCCGGCTCCGGTCCGCGACATCATGCGGGCAGCGTACGGTGACGCGACGGCGGAGATCTTCCTGATCTCGGCAATCATCGGCATCGTGGCGCTGGTTGCGATCCTCTTCATCAAGGAACAGCCGCTGCGGCGCACCGTGGACATCCAGCCCGAGGCTACCGCCGCCGTGACCGGTTCCGGTGCGGACAACGACGCCGGCGCTGCCGCACTGGCCGCCAGCGGGACGGTCGACACCCGCGGCAACAGGGTCGACGCCGCGGCGCCGGCTGGTGGTTCGACGGCGGGTGGTTCGCCGGCGGGTGGTTCGACGGCGGGTGGCGCCGGGAATTCCGGCGATGTCCCGGTGCCGGGAACCGGCATCGTCGATCTGGACCGGGAGTTCATCGAGGTCCTCAGCCGCCAGCGCGCCGCCGAGACCCGGGCACCCGAGACCCGGACACCCGACCGCGACGGTGTCCGGCTTCGGGCGCGCACCATGCTGGCGGAAGCTCGAACCGAAACGGCCGACGTCGTTCCCGTGCTGCTTGAGACCCAGAAGCTGCTCGCCGAACAACAGCTCCAGCTATCTGTTGCACTGCGGGCGGTCCACCAGCAGGCAGAAGTGCAGCGGGAAATCGCCGCCGAGCAGGCCAGGGTCAGTGCCGAGCTGACCACCCTGCGCCGGCAGCTGGGGAAAGAACGGAAGCTGCAGCGTGCTGCGGCCGATTACATTGCAACGCACGGCCGGCACCGCGGCGCATAGGGGCCGCGGCGCGTAGAGGCCGCGGGCCTGGCTGGCGTCAAGCCTGAAGTCTGTACACCGTTTGGATGATTTTTGGTGTCGGTGTTCCCGGCCTGCAAGGGATTTCGTAGAGTTGGATGGCTAAGGCTGTCAGACCCATCTGCTAATACTGGGAGCATCACTTCGAAGTTCCCTCTTCAGTCTTCTCTCCAGCCTCATTTATTCGGTATTCCTAAGGACTCGTGGGCATGCTCGTCACCCTCATACGGCGCTATTCCAAACCGTATCTGCCGTATATCGCGGCAGTCATCATCTTCCAGCTGGCCTCGACCATCGCGGCCCTGTACCTCCCCAGCCTCAATGCGCAGATCATCGACGAGGGCGTCTCCCGCGGCGACACCGACTACATCTGGCGTACCGGCGGGCTCATGCTCGTCGTCGCCCTGGTCCAGGTCGCCACCGCGATCGCCGGGGTGTACTTCGGCTCCAAGGCTGCGATGGCGTTCGGCCGGGACCTGCGCCGGGGCGTGTTCCGCAAGGTCAGCAGCTTCTCCGCCAAGGACGTCAACGTCTTCGGCGCGCCCACGCTGATCACCCGCGGCACCAACGATGTCCAGCAGGTCCAGATGCTCATGCTGATGGGGCTGAACTTCATGGTGGCCACCCCCATCATGTGCATCGGCGGCATCTTCATGGCCCTGCGCGAGGACCTCAGCCTTTCCTGGCTGGTCTGGGTTTCAGTGCCCGTGCTGGTGGTTGTGGTGGGCTACCTCGTGGTCCGGCTCATGCCGCTCTTCCGCTCCATGCAGACGAAGATTGACAGGATCAACGCCGTCCTCCGCGAGCAGATCATCGGCATCCGCGTGGTCCGTGCCTTCGTGCGCGAACCCCACGAAACGGAACGGTTCGGCGCCGCGAACAAGGAACTGACGGACGTCTCGCTGAAGATCGGCGCCCTGTTCGTGCTGATGTTCCCCGCCATCGGCATGATCCTGCACGTCTCCACCGCGGCCGTGCTGTGGTTCGGCGGCCAGCGGGTCGACGCCGGGGACATGCAGGTGGGCTCGCTGACGGCGTTCCTGCAGTACCTGCTGCAGATCCTGATGGCCGTCATGATGGGCACGTTCATGGCGATGATGATTCCGCGCGCCTCCGTCTGTGCGGACCGCATCGGTGAGGTGCTCGACGTCGAACCCTCCATCCACGAGCCGCTCACGCCCGTGGCCCCGGCCCGGAATGCCGGCCGGGTGGAGTTCCGGAACGTGTCCTTCGCCTACCCGGGCGCCGAGGCGCCGGTGCTGAGCGACATCAGCTTCACAGCCGAACCCGGCCAGACCGTGGCGATCATCGGCTCCACCGGTGCCGGCAAGACGAGCCTGCTGGCCCTGCTTCCGAGGCTTTACGACGCCGCCTCGGGTGAGGTGCTGCTCGACGGCGTTCCCGTCACCAAGCTTGACCGCTCGGAGATCACCCAGCGCGTCGCCATGGTGCCACAGCGTGCCTACCTGTTTTCCGGGACCATCGCGCACAACCTCCGCTTCGGCAGCCCCGAGGCCACGGACGAGGAACTGTGGGACGCCCTGACCGTGGCACAGGCCGCGGACTTCGTGCGGGACAAGCAGAACGGACTCGGTTCACGCATCGCCCAGGGCGGCACCAATGTCTCCGGTGGCCAGCGGCAACGGCTCTGCATCGCGCGGGCGCTCGTCACCGAACCCAAGGTGTTCCTGTTCGACGACTCGTTCTCGGCCCTCGACGTCGCCACCGATGCCAGGCTCCGACGCGCACTGAAGGCAAAAACCGTGGACGCCACAGTCATCATCGTCGGCCAGCGCGTTTCCACCATCGCCGACGCGGACCAGATCCTGGTGCTGGACAAGGGACGGATCGTTGACCGCGGCACCCATGAAGAACTCCTGGAGAGCTCCAGCACCTACCAGGAAATCGTCGAATCCCAGCTGAGCGCGGAGGCAGTGGCATGAGCACCAACGAAAAGATCGCCACCCAAACCACCGACGCCGCTCCCGACGACGATTTCCATGAGGAGGAATTCACTCCCGGCGAGGCCGACGGCGGCATGTTCGGCGCCATGCCGGCCAAGAAGGCCCAGCATTTCTGGCCCTCGGCGAAGCGCCTCATGGGCCTGCTGAAACCCGAGCGGGCAGGAATCGTCCTGGTGCTCGGGATGGTGACGGTCGCCGTCGTCCTCAACGTCATCGCGCCCCGGATCCTAGGGCAGGCCATGGACGTGATCTTCGGCGGAGTGGTGGGCAAACAACTGCCCGCCGGGATCACCAAGGATGAGTTCGTCGAGGGCCTGCGGGCCCAGGGCGAGAACAACTTTGCCGACATGCTCTCCAAGATGGAACTCATCCCCGGCGTCGGCATCGACTTCCAGAAACTCGCCTACCTCATCAGCGTGGTGCTGGTGATGTACTTCGTGGCCAATATCTTCCTCTGGCTGCAGGGCTACGTCCTGAACGTCCTCGTCATGCGCGTGGTCCGCCAGCTGCGCGATGACACCGAGAAGAAGCTGAACAAGCTGCCGCTGAACTACTTCGATACGAGGCAGCGCGGCGACATCCTCTCCCGGGTCACGAACGATGTGGACAACATCCAGCAGGCGCTCCAGCAGGCCTTCGCGCAGCTGGTGAACTCGGCACTGACCGTGATCGGCATCGTGATCATGATGTTCATCGTGTCCTGGCAGCTGGCCCTGATCGCCCTGATCGCGCTGCCGCTCTCCGGCGTCGCCGCCGGCATCATCGGCTCCCGCAGCCAGAAGCTCTTCGCCTCCCAGTGGAAGAACACCGGCGAGCTCAACGGCCAGATCGAGGAGTCCTTCTCCGGGCACGACCTCGTCCGGGTCTTCGGCCGCGACGCGGACATGCTGGCCCGCTTCGACGAACGCAACGAAGCCCTCTACAAGGCAAGCTTCGGTGCGCAGTTCGTCTCCGGCATGATCATGCCGGTCATGCAGTTTGTGTCCTACCTCAGCTACGTGGGCATCGCCGTCGTCGGCGGCCTGCGAGTCGCCTCCGGCGGCATGAGCCTAGGCGACGCCACCGCGTTCATCCAGTACTCCCGCGAGTTCACCCAGCCGCTGGGCCAGATGGCAGGCATGGCCAACATGCTGCAGTCCGGCGTCGCCTCCGCGGAGCGGGTCTTCGAATTCCTCGACGCCGAGGAACAGGATGCCGAGACCGCCACCGAGCACCTCCCGGCCAAGACGGACGGCCATGTCGACTTCCGGCACGTCACGTTCAGCTACACCCCGGACAAGCCGCTGATCGAGGACCTCTCCTTCACCGCCGAGCCCGGGCACACCGTGGCCATCGTCGGGCCCACCGGCGCGGGCAAGACCACCCTGGTGAACCTCGTGATGCGTTTCTACGAACTCCAGGGCGGCAGCATCACCCTGGACGGCGTGGACATCACCCAGCTGAGCCGCGCGGAACTGCGCGCCAAGGTGGGCATGGTCCTGCAGGACGCCTGGCTGTTCGGCGGCACCATCTACGAGAACATCCGCTACGGCAAGCTGGACGCCACCGAGGATCAGGTGATGCAGGCTGCGAAGGCCACCTTCGTGGACCGCTTCGTCCGTGCCCTCCCCGACGGCTACAACACGATCATCGACGAGGAAGGCAACAACGTCAGCGCCGGCGAGAAGCAGCTGATCACCATCGCCCGGGCCTTCGTGGCGAACCCCTCGCTGCTAATCCTGGACGAGGCCACGAGCTCGGTGGATACCCGCACCGAGGTGCTCGTGCAGAAAGCCATGGCGGCGCTGCGGACCGACCGCACCAGCTTCGTGATCGCCCACCGCCTCTCCACCGTCCGCGACGCCGACACCATCCTGGTGATGGAGGCCGGCCGCATCGTGGAGCAGGGCAGGCACGCGGAACTGCTGGAACTGAAGGGCGCCTACTACCACCTGTACATGTCCCAGTTCGCCGGTGAGGACGCCGAGGCGGCCTTTTCGGAGAACACGGCAGACGATGCCACGGCGGTGCACAGCTGAGCGCCGCCGGGCCGGCCGCGCGCGCCGCGGCCGCCGAGCCGTCATCCGCCGCCGGGCCGTCCGCGTCCGCGCCTGGAGCAGCTGCAGAGGAGCCGCGGCGCATCGAAGTGCAGGTGCCGATGCGCTGGGGCGACATGGACGCCTACGGCCACATCAACAACGTGCAGATCGTCCGCATCTTGGAGGAAGCCCGCATCGCGGCGTTCGGCCCGCCCCGCGGGGCCGGCCTGCCCGGGATCGAGCCGCCGGTGCCGCTGTTCAGCGAGATCCCGGAGGGCACCCTGGCCTTGGTGGTGGAGCACAAGATCCGCTACGTCAGGACGCTCGAATACCGCAACGTGCCGGCGCCGGTCCAGCTCTGGATCGGCGCCGTGAAGGGCGCGAGCTTCGACATCCATTATCTGCTGCGGGATCCCGTGACCCGGGAGGACTGTGTCCGCGCCACGAGCCACCTGGCCTTCGTGGAAGAGGCCACCGGGCGGGTGCTGCGGCTGACCCCGGAGCAGAAAGTGAAGCTCGCGCAATTCACTCCTGCCCACACGGGCTCAGGCCACCCGGCCCCATAGCCTCTATCTCGGCCCACGGATCGCCCCTAGAATGAACCACCCCGAAGGCAGTCAGCCCCGGAAGCAAGGAGCTCAGATCATGGTGAACAAGAGCAAGAAGAAGAACGCCCGAAAGAAGGCCTGGAAGGAACTCTCGCCGATGGCGAAGTTCGGAACCATCACGGCGGCAGTCGTCCAGCTCTCGCTCCTGATCGCGGCCCAGCGGGATATTTCGCGGCGCCCAGCCGAGCAGATCCGCGGCAGCAAGGCACTGTGGCGGGTGGCCACCCTGGTCAACTTCGTCGGCCCGGGCAGCTATTTCACCTTTGGCGTCAAGCGCCGTCCCGCGGTCAAGTAACCGCGGCCAGCTAGCCAATCGGGCCACCCCCTAGCACTTACTTGGCAGTAGCTTCGGGGCGCCCCATGATGCGGGCGTTCAGCTTAACCCTGTAAATTGAAGGCATGACCCCATCCCCAAAGCCTGCCATGCACCGCGCCCTCGGCATCTCCAAGGAGATTGAGGACGCTGCGTGGTTTGTCTTGGGGCCGGGGCTGCTAGGCAAAGCGTCGGCGCTGGACGGCCGCACCAAAACCTGGTCGGTGCAGGCTGCCGCGGAGTTGCTGGAACGCCTTGAGCGCGGCGTTGCGGACCCCAAAGCGCCCATGATGACAAACCTCCGGGAGAACCTGGCGGATGCCTCGCGGGGAGCCAAGCAACTGGCAGTTGAACTGCTGTTTCTCCAGTCCCTGCCGCTGGCGCACGAGGTGAAATCCCTCAAGGTCAAACGCGCCCGGGTGGCCGAGGCGGCATCCTGGCTCGAACCGCCCCTGGAGCTCCCGGGCGAGCTGTACGCGGGCATGACGGACCACGGCGTGATCCGGGACCGCACAGCGGAATTCAACTGGACCATCTGGGATCACCTGAAATGGCTCTGCCGCTTTGTCCAGCACGTTGCCCGGCGGCCTGCAGGCGTGGTCTCGGCTGCCGTCAGGGATCCGCTGGCATTCCACCAGTTGGTTGCGGGCACCCCCGACGACCAGCCGGCAATCCGCCGCAGCATCGAATTCCTCGTCTGGCCTAGCTACTTCGAGCCCGTCGTAGCCGACGTCGAACGCCAGGAAATCCGTGACGCCTTTGCCTCCCTCGTGGGCGGGGCCAAAGGGGACAGCGACGAGGAAATCTCGGCGGACATCCACCGCATCCGCCTGCACCTTGACGAGCAGGCGGGCCAGCGGATCGACTGGTACTCCAGGCAGCTCGTCAGCCAGTGGCGAAAGGTGGGGGACCCCGGCCGCCGCGCGTGGCTGCTGCGTACCCACCAGGACAACGCCGACCTGCTTGGCACCTGGCAGACCAAGGAAACAGTGACGCTCGACGTCGAACACCTCCGCCTGCTTGATCCGGGCGTCACTGCCGGGCTGGTCCAGCACGCAGTGGACGAGGACTACAAGCACCTCGGCTATGTGGAACGTGAGGACACCAAGACCGCCGTCTTCGCGTTCCTGACCGTGATGAAGCCCGGCGACCTGACCCTGTACCAGCACTCCGGCACCGTCCGGGTGGGAGTGGTCCTGGGGGAACCGGAGCACCACGAGAACAACCGCCGGCTGGCCCGCAAGGTCCGCTGGTTCGATGAAACCCACAACATGACGGAGCTGCCCCGGCACGTGCAGCGCCAGCTGGCCACCTCCGGCATCATTGTGGACATCACCCGCGTCATCCAGGCGCTCGAGGCGCTCCTGCCGACCGAAGCGGAAGCCGACGCCGGCGACGGCACCGAACCGGACGCCGTCGTCGAACCCGCCTGTGAGGGTTTCCGCCCCCTGACGCCGGACTTCGCCGCCTCCCTGCACATGGACCTGGATCCGCTCCAGGAGATCGCCGAACTGCTGGAGGAGAACCGGCAGGTGGTGCTTTACGGCCCGCCCGGTACGGGCAAGACCTACCTCGCCAAGCACCTGGCGGCCCAGCTGGCTGGGGACACCACGGACGAGCGCGTCAAGCTTGTGCAGTTCCACCCCTCGTACGCCTATGAGGACTTCTTCGAGGGGTTCCGCCCGGACAAGACGGATGAGGGCCAGGTGTCCTTCAAGCTCGTGGCCGGTCCGTTGCGCCGGATCGCCGAGGAGGCCGCCAAGCCCGGCAACGAGAGCAAGCCGTATTTCCTGATCATCGATGAGATGAACCGGGCGAACCTCGCGAAGGTCTTCGGTGAGCTGTACTTCCTGCTCGAATACCGTGACGACAGGATCTACCTTCAGTACAGTCCCAACGAGCCGTTCACGCTGCCGGACAATCTGTACATCATCGGCACCATGAACACCGCGGACCGGTCCATCGCGATGATGGACGCGGCCATCCGCCGGCGCTTTTCCTTCATTGAGCTGCACCCGAAGACCGAACCGGTAAAGGGCTCGCTGCTGCGGTTCCTGCAGGCCCGCGAGCTGGACACGACGCCGGCCCTGCTGATGGACGCACTCAACGACGCGATTGACGAGTGGGACCGCGACCTCATGATCGGGCCGTCCTACTTCATGAAGAAGTCTGCCCAGACGCCCAAGGGCCTGCGCCGGATCTGGAAGTACGAGCTGATGCCGCTGCTCGAGGAGCACTATCACGGTCAGCTCAACCGGGCCCAGCTGGAGGAACGGTTCGGACTGGACCAACTGCTCTCCCGCCTTGCGCACGCCTAGCCCGGGTGCGGCCAGGAAGCGGACTCCGGGCCCGGGTCCGGGCGCCGTGCCGGGCGCCGTGCCGCTGCGCCGCATCGTGCTGGATGAGCTCTCCGTCGGCGTGGCGGAGCGGCTCGACCCGCCAAGCGCCGCCTACATCAACGGAAGCGGCCTGGCGAAAGCCTCGCCGATGGGCATGGGCCTGTACCGGATCGAACCCGTCGGAAGGGTGGGTTCCGTGCGCACCCCGACGGTGCAATTGGAGGTACGGCCCAAGGAGCGGCTCGGTCTGGGACGGCTGCTGTTCATGCTCGGCTACGCGGGGGACCAAGGTTTCCGCGAAGATTCCGTCGCCGCCGTCGAGGACACGGATCTGTGGAGTGCACTGGCAGAATCGCTGGCGCAACTCGCGAACCGCGCTCTCAGCCGAGGGGTGCTGCAGGGCTACCTGAACGTGGACGAATCACTCCGGACGGTCAAGGGCAGGATCCGCATCTCGGACCAGATCTCCCGCCGGCCCGGCATGCTGGTTCCGCTCGAGGTTTCCTATGACGAGTTCACCGAAGACATCGCGGAAAACCGCATCCTGCGGGCCGCTTTGGAGCGGATGTCCCAGGTGCCGGGTGTCCGGCCGGCAGTACTCAGCCGGCTGCGCCAGCTGAAGGGAAAGCTGGCGGCCGTGACCCGGTTGCAGTCCGGTGCGCCGCTGCCGGCATGGCGGGCCAGCCGGATGAACACCCGCTACCACGCAGCCCTGCGCCTCGCCGAGCTGATCCTGCGCAACGCCTCCGCGGAAGCCGGCGACGGAAAGCAACAGTCGGCGTCGTTTGTGGTGGACATGTCCAAGGTGTTCGAGGACTTCGTCGGCACGGCGCTGCGGGAGGCCATGGCGGCCTTCCCCGGTGAGATGCGCCTGCGGTACAACGCTTTGCTCAACGAGGCTGTCCGGGACTCGGACCGGATCGTGGTGCAGCCGGGTGCCGTGCACCTGTTGGGCGGGCGGCCGGTGATGGTCTATGACGCCAGGTATCAGGCGGCGGCCGACGTCGGCGCCTCACTCTCCGGCGACCATTACCGGATGCTGGCCTACTGCACCTCACTGCGGGTTCCGACGGCGTGGCTCATTTACCCCGGCGCCGGCGAAATCAAGTTGCGTCGGATCCTGAACACTGACATCGACATTGTGGAGTTTCCGGTGGATCTGTCCAAGCCGCCGTCGGAGATCCTGGCATCGGTGGCGGACCTCGCGCAACAGTCCTGGGGCGAAGTCGTGCGACAGGCAACCATCAGCCGCTGACGGTGACGGTGGCGTGTGCCGCACCTGACTCTTGTGCGCGCGGCAATTGACTGTGTCCGAACGCCACTGCACGCCAGGTGCTAGTTGCGGGCGGAAGTTACCCCGCTGCCTCCCGCCGGGCTGACATTGAAAGCAAGTGGCCCATGAGCGCCTTCTCCGGCCTACCGGGATTGCGGGCGACATGCCAGCGAAGTTTTTCTCGTACCTCCGCCTCTTCCGGCGTGTTATCAGCGAGAATCGCATCAATGATCGTCGACACCTGCCTGCGCAGGGGTTCAAGATCAGGGTCGACCTCGTGGGCCCGCCGGTAGTCCTCCAGCCGGGTGGGGGAGGACGGCACGGAGCGTGGCGCGTCGGTACCGGGCAATTCATTCGACGTCAGCAAGTGCGGCATCTGGCGCTCTCCCGTGGGTGTAGTAGTAGGAACAAGTACGGTCTGAATCCCCCAAAATCCCCCCGGACTCGAATTTTACCCGAGACAGACCATTCTGTCTCGCAACCCGCTAGAATATTTTTTGATGTCTCTTTCAACGAATCCCGCTGCGATATCGCCTCCGCCTGTTGTGGCGAACGGCGACGCGCTGCCCGTATCCGGAGTGCGCGAACGGATTCTCGACGCTGCCTATGACTTATTCTCCCGGCGGGGAGTCCGCGATGTCGGCGTTAACGAACTGATCAGCCGTTCCGGAGTGGCCAAGGCAAGCTTTTACCGTCATTTCGCGTCCAAGGACCAGCTGGTGCTGGCCTTCCTGGAACGCCGGGACCAGCAATGGACCGTTGACCAGGTCGTCTCCGAGGCCCGGCGCCGGGGTGAGACCCCGGAAGAGCGGCTGCTCTCCATCTTCGACGTCTTTGCCGACTGGTTTGCGCGCGATGACTTCGAGGCTTGCTCCTTCGTCAACATCCTGCTCGAAATGGGGCCAGGCCATCCTCTCGGCCAGGCCAGCATCGACTACCTCGCCAAGATCCGTGGCCATGTGGAGCAACTGGCCGAGGAGGCTGGACTGCGAGACCCGGAGAACTTCTCCCGTTCCTGGCACATCCTCATGAAGGGATCAATCGTTTCGGCAGCGGAGGGGGACCGTGCCGCCGCAGGCCGCGCCCGCGAAATGGCCGGTTGGCTGACTGCCCAGTACCGCGGCTAGTTTCCTGGCCGGCTTTCTGTTGCTTGGGCCAGCAGGAATGCATCCAACTGCCGCTCCAGCGTGGACGGATTCTTGAGCTCGCACTCCCAGACGGTAAGCACCTTCCAGCCTAGGCTTTCAAGCTGTCGAAGCTGCTCGGCGTCGCGGTTCCGGGTGCGCGTACGCTTGGTTTCCCAGAACTCGGCGTTGGCTTTGGGTGCGTGTTGCCCCACCCGGCAGTCGTGGAAATGCCAGAAACAGCCGTTGACAAAGATGACTTTGTGGCGGCTGGCGAAGACCAGGTCCGGGCTGCCGGGGAGTCTGCCTCCGCGGGCCGTGCCGTGCAGCCGGTAGCGGTAGCCCTTGGAATGCAGCAACTTTCGAACCAGCAATTCAGGTTTGGTGTTCTTCCCCCGGATGCGGGACATGTTCCAGCTGCGCCGCTCCGGTGTCAGCTTGTCCGCCATGGTTTAAGTCTAGGCGGCGGCTGAGGTTGCTCTGATTAGAGTTCCCGCTCCGGGTGTTCGGCGAACTGGAAGTGGCGGCCGGTGACCGACGTCGGCTCGATCTCAACGTAGAAGTCCTTCAGCGTGGGAACCCAGGGGTTGAGCCCCAACGATTCCGCCGCGGCGATGTCCGCGGACTGCTCCAGCACGCGCGCGGTGCCGCGCAGGACCACGGACCAGGCCTCCGCTGACAGGATGCCGTCGGTTTCGAACAGCACCTTGGGGTTGATGGTCAATTCGGCCAGTTTGTTGCCAGGCGCGGTGCGGAGGTACAGCATCCTGCCACTGACCACGTAGTTCACCGGGAAGATGTCTGGCTCCCCGGCCACGGTGACAACCAGCCTGCCGTGCTGAGTACCGTCAATCAGTTTCCAGCTCTGGTCATCGTCCAGATTGAGGATGGGGTTACCGTCGGCATGTTCGAACATCATGGCTTCATTGTTCTGTCGCCGGCAGGCAAACGCTAGAGGCCAAGGGGTCTGTCTGCACGCAGGGAGTGGGAGCTTCCGCCTGTGGACAACCCTGACGAGCAAAATGTGACGTCAGTTACCCTTAAGCCATTGTTTGGCTTAATGCGTCTTGATTTTCTATCGGGGGAGTAGCTGACCATGACATCCCGCACTTCGATCTCCACCAGCAGGCGAATTCGCGCGGCCGCCCTCGTTGCCGCGCTCCTGATGTCCGTCACTGCCTGTAATGGGGGAGGGGCCGAGCCGAACGCATCGCCGTCCGCTGGAAACCAGAGCCAGTCGGTGTCGACCACGCCCAGTGCCACCCCGAGCCCCATCGCCAGTTACAAACCGGCCGACGCCTCAGGGAGAGCCCAGAACGTCCCGGTTCCGGTGCTACCCGAGGCCGCGAAGCTGGAGACGAAGGAAGGGGCTGTAGCTTTCGCCTCTTATTGGTTTAGCTTGCTCAGCTACGGGTACGAGACTGGAGATCTGGCGCCATTGGATAGTGTCACCTCACCCGCATGTGCCCCTTGCATTACGGCCAAAAAGGTCATAGCCGCGTGGCACCAAGAAGGGCGGTGGCTCATCGGCGGTCAGATCACCACGCCTGCAGTAGAAACTACATTTTCAATTGGCGCCGACGGAACCTACAAAGTGGCGGTTCAGGCCCACCAAGTTCCATTGACCTATTTGAGGGCCGACGGGAGCGTCGCCCAGAAGGGTAATCAAGAAGACGATACTGGCAATCTTCTCCTCATCGCTTACCGCAATCATGCTTGGCACGTCGATGATGTCGGAAACATAGTCGGCTAGATAATGAGAATCCTTCGAGATAGCGTGTTTAGGCGAATACTCCTCACGGTTGGCGTGCTGATATGTGTATCCGTGTCCCCGGCCCTAGCGGACGGAGCTGTGGACCCACCTATTTCCGGCGGATGGGGACCCAAAGACGTGCACGTCGGAGGGTGGGATTGGGACCCGGCATTAAATGACTTCGTTCGGGCTCAGCCTGGAGTTCCAAATCACGACCCCTTCCAATATAAGTACGAGCTCCAATGTCACTTGGGCGGAGGTGACTTCGACACCGACTGTCTGGCAGTCCTTGTCGATTGCAAGAACGGGCCAGACGGCAAAGAGGGGATTCCTGTCGTTTGGCTAAAGGCACCAGTCGGAATGGCGAACCCCTCGTGGACCTTCCATTCCGGCCCTACCTGCCTCTTTGATGCCAGGCCAGAAGACTTGCTGCCTCGAATCGCGGCCATGATCCAAACCGAGTTCCAGCGACTTCCCATCGCGGCAGGAACCGTGACGGCCCAGCCAAGCCCGCACACCCTACGGGGAGCGGAGACCAACTTCTTCGGGGATGCGGCGGAACAGCAGTTCGATGTCACCATTCTGGCTCAGAGGGTGCACGTCGTGGCAAAGCCCGTGGAATACACCTGGACCTACGGCGATGGTGGTTCGCTCGGTCCCCAAGCGGCGGCGGGCGGCCCGTTGCCGCAGGAGCGATGGGGAGAAAAGACCCTCACCAGCCACGCGTACACCCAGACCGGGGACTTCTCAGTGGTGCTGACCACGCATTTCCGCGGCACCTACTCCGTGAATGGCGGCCCGCCCCTGCCCATCCCGGGTCAAGGCTCCTTCAGCTCGCCGCCGCAGCTTGTCAGCGTGTGGCGGTCCATTACCAAGAATTACGCGGACGATTGTCTCCGGAACCCCCAAGGCCAAGGGTGCCCAGGCGGCTCTCCGCCCAATCCCTAGTGTGGAGTTCCACTCGCAGTGATCCGAGTCTCACATGGAATAGTTGCAAACGCTGCGCAGTTACCGCCAATGAACCAATCCATTGTGAAAGGAACTGCGCATGCTGTTTTCCCCGATGACCCTCGGCGAGCTGGAACTGCCCAACCGACTCGTGATGGCGCCGCTCACCCGCGTCCGCTCCGGCAACGAAGGAGTCCCCGGCCCGCTGGTGGTCGAGCACTACCGCCAGCGCGCCTCGCTCGGCCTGATCGTCAGCGAGGGCACGTACCCCAGCCACGCAGGCCGAGGCTTCCCGGGCCAGCCCGGGCTCGTGACCGACGAGCAGCTCGCGGGCTGGGCCAACGTCACAGCCGCGGTTCATGCTGAGGGCGGCCGGATCTTCGCCCAGGTCATGCACGCCGGCCGGGTTACCCACCAGGACACCACCGGTGGCTACGAGGTAGTCGCACCCAGTGCCATTGCCATCGACGGCGAGACCCGCACGTACGAGGGCAAGAAGGCGTTCCCCGTACCGCACGCCCTGACCACAGGGGAACTGCCGGGCATCGTCCAGGAATTCGTGACGGCCTCCCGCAACGCGGTAGAGGCAGGCTTCGACGGCGTTGAGCTGCACTCCGCCAACGGTTACCTGCTGCACGAATTCCTTGCTCCGTCCGCCAACCAGCGCGACGACATCTACGGCGGCTCCCCGGAGAACCGGGCGCGTTTCGTCATTGAAGTGACCCGAGCCGTCGTGGATGACCTTGGCGCAGACCGCGTCGGCATCCGTATTTCGCCCGAGCACAACGTCCAGGGCACAACCGAAGTTGACGCAGCAGATGTCCAGGAAACCTACGCCCACCTCGTGGATGCCTTGGCACCCCTGAAGCTCGCCTACCTGAGTGTCCTGCACAAGGAGCCCACCAGCGAGCTGGTGCAGGGTCTGCGCGCCCGCTTCGGCGGAACCTTCCTACTGAACACGGGCTTCGGCGTCATCACCACCAGTGAGGAAGCCAAAGCGCTGATCGCGGACGGCCACGCTGACGCCGTCGTCGTCGGACGCCCCGCCATTGCCAACCCGGACCTGGTCCGCCGCTGGCGTGAAGGACTCCCGGTCAACGAGCCGGACCAGTCCACCTTCTACAGCGACGGCGCACAGGGCTACACCGACTACCCGGCCTACCAGAACTAGGACTCCCGGAACTCACCAACCGCCGCTGGACATGTCCAGCCGCAGCCGCGAACAGTGGGCAGAACACGATTCTGCCCACTGTTCGCGTTTAAGAATGGGCATGTCCCGCGGGCCGGGAACTTAAGAATGGGCATGTCCCGCGGGCTGGGAATTAGAGAAACGGGCATGTCCCGCGGGTCTTGCCCGAGAGCTCCACGGCAGCCCGTCCTATAGGATCTGAACATGCAACTAGCTTCCCCCGGGAGTCGCCCTGAGGGCCACTACGCGGGCCGTCCCGTCAGCCGCCAGGTCCTCGCTGACCACGTCTACGAAGAGCTGCTGGCGTCGCTGATGGACGGTCGGCTGGCACCTGGAACCGCGGTAAGTATTGACGGGACCGCCAGGGAACTGGATGTGTCCCCGACGCCGGTACGGGAAGCGCTCGCGCGTCTGGAGCACACCGGAATGGTGCGCCGCGTGGCGCTCAAGGGTTACCGGGTTGCGCCGGTCTTCACCCGGGAGGATTTTGCCGAACTCATGGAAGCGCGCCTCGCGATCGAGCCCGTGAATGCCCGGCTCGCGTGCGCGCGGCTGACGCCGGAGCACCTTGCCGAGCTGGGGCAGGCAGTCGTCGATCTCAGGAAGGCGCCAAGGGGCCCGTCGTTCGCCGAATACCGTGACTATCTGGAGGCAGACGAGAGGTTCCACCGGCTGATCGCGGAACAGACCGGCAACCAGTTCATGGTTGCCGCCTACGCCGCCCTCGGCGGACAGGTCCAGCGCTTCCGCTTGTTTGGGGGAGTGGGCATCACCGACGCGGAGCATGCCATCGCCGAGCATCAGTCCGTGCTGGACGCATTCTCGTCCGGCGATCCGGAGAAAGCGGCCGAGGCCATGGCCGAGCACGTGCAGAATGTCCGCGGCCGAGCCATCGCGGACGCACCGGCAGAGTAGATTCACCCCGGCTCGCAGCCTTAATACAGACCCGTAATAACTTTCTTGTGACCCCCTTCACAAGCACATCAAACACCCTATAGGATCTTCGATTGTGGCGGTTGTGTGCCGGCATCGGGAATCACAAGGGAGTGAAGTGTGCAGACAGATACTTTGGCCGCTGGGCCCAAGGAATCAGCGACACGCCGCACCATCAAGAATCTGCGGTGGTGGATCCTCGGCTGGGCGCTGGCCGCCGGCATCATCAACTACATGGACCGCAGTGCGATCTCCATCGCCGCTCCGCAGCTGATCAAAGAATTCGGCATGACCCGGACAGACATTGGGCTCCTGGGCACCGTGTTTTCCTGGACCTACGCCTTTTGCCAGTTGCCCGCCGGCTGGCTCGTGGACAAACTCGGCGCCCGCCGGATGTACTTCCTCGCCATCGCCGGCTGGAGCATTGCTACCGCGCTGATGGCCATGGGCGGCAAGATGTGGCAGTTTGTCACCTTCCGATTCCTGCTCGGCGTCACCGAAGCACCCAACGGACCGGCATCGGCCAGGCTCACCGCTGACTGGTTCCCCCGTGCGGAGCGCGGACAGGCCACCGCGATCTGGGACAGCGGATCCAAGTGGGGACCCGCCATCGCGCCGCCCGTCCTGACTGCCATCATGCTCGCCTTCGGCTGGCAGGCCATCTTCCTCTTCCTCGGCGTCGCCGGCCTGGTGCTCGCCGTTGCCTTATTCCTCTACTACCGCGCTCCGGAAGAACACAAACGCATCAGCGCGAAAGAACTGGAATACATCGAAAGCCAGCGCGCCACCCAGCTCCTGGCTGCCAAGAAAGTCTCCTGGCTGGGCCTCTTCAAGCACCGCCAGATCTGGGGAATGATGGCCGGGTTCTTCTGCGTCATCTGGATCTGGAACATCTTCATCGTCTTCCTGCCGCTCTACCTGCAGGAAGAGCGCGGCGCGAGCATCGCAACCTCCGGGTGGCTGGCGGCCGTCCCGTACCTCGGCGCAGCCATCCTCGGCATCACCGGCGGCTGGGTCATGACGCGCTACTCAAAGAAGGCAGGCCGCGATCCGCTCCTGGCCAAGCGCCACGTCATGTCGGTCGCCGCCGTTGCCGCCGGTATCCTGATCTGCCTCATCCCGTTCGTGGATTCCCTCCCGCTCGCCATCGCTGTGATGACCGTGGCACTGGGCTTCGTCGCCACCATGCAGGCAGCGGCCTGGGCCATGCCCGGTGACATCGTGGACAACTCCCAGGTCGCATCCGTCGGAGCCATCCAGAACTTCGGCGGCTACTTCGGCGGCGCCTTTGCCCCGCTGCTGACCGGCGTGATCGCCGACGCAACCGGCTCCTACGCGCCGTCGTTCGTCATCGGCGGCGTCATCGCGGCTCTCGCCGCCGTGGCCTACACCGTCCTGGTCCGCGAGCCCATCAGGGACAAGACGACCGCAGACCGGCCGGAGAACGGAGTCGACGCATGAGCACAGCCACCAATGAATTGACGACGACGGCGGCCGCCACCCGCCCGCCGTTCACCGTGGCGGTCACGGCCGACGCTGCAAGGCCTGACGGAAGCTCCATCCACGGGGATCTGGGGCTGCAGCGGCTCAGTGAGAAGGGCATCAGCTGGAGCGTTCTGCCCAGCTACACGGACCCGGTCCCGGTAGCGGATCTCGCCGGGGTCCAGGCCGTTCTGTCACTGGGGCACATAGCCTTCGATTCGCGCACCGTGGACCACGCCCCGGAGCTGCGGCTGATCGCCCGGTTCGGGGCAGGGTACGAAACCATTGACTTGGACGCCTGCACCCGCGCCGGCGTCGTTGTCACCAACACTCCGGATGCCATCCGGCGGCCGTTGGCGGTAGCCGGGCTGACCCTCCTCCTGGCCCTCTCGCACAAGCTCCTGGCCAAGGACAGGCTGACGCGCACGTCCGACTGGGCGAAGCGCGAACACTACCGGGGCGCGCCGCTGGTGGGGCAGACGGTCGGCATCGTGGGCTTCGGCAGCGTCGGCGCGGAGCGCGCGCGGCTGCTGGCTCCCCTTGGGATGAAGGTGGTGGGCAACAACCGCAGCGGCCGCCATACGGAGGCCGCCGAACTCGGCGTCGAGTTGCTGGGCCTCAACGAGCTGTTGGAACGCTCGGACTACGTTGTGCTCTGCGCCGCTCTGACGCCGGCGACGGAAAAGCTGATCGACGCCGTGGCGTTGGCCCGGATGAAGGCAAGCGCCTATCTGATCAACATCGGCCGCGGAAAGCTCGTGGACACGGATGCCCTTCGGGATGCGCTGCGGGATGGCCGCATCGCCGGCGCCGGGCTGGACGTCTTTGCGCCGGAACCGTTGCTTCCCGACGACGAGCTGCTGACCTTCGACAACGTGCTGCTTTCCCCGCATTCGCTGTGCTGGACCGAAGATTTCACCCTGGATGTGGCGGCCAGCGCCATCGCCTCGATCCTGGCGGTGGCGGCGGGGGAGCGCCCTGCCCATGTCCTGAATCCGGAGGTCTTCGCAACAGCGGCCTTCGCCGCGAAGCAGGCGTAACCCGTCCATGTGATCTTGACAACACCACCTCAGATAGTAGATCCTATAGGAAACAGGATTCCACGAAGGAGTGAATACCCATGGCTTACACAGCTGAAAACTGGCCCATCACCGCGGCGCTGCTGCAGTTCCCCGGCGTCGACGCGCAGGGCAAGCACATCAACGACGCGTCCGCTTCCGCCTGGGCCGAGGTCTTCACCGAGGTCAGGGAAGCCGGCTTTGCCGACGCCGACCTCACGGACAGCTGGGTCCGTCCCGGCGACCTGAGCTCTGCCCGGCTCGCCGAGTTCAAGGAAACCGCGGAGAACGTCGGCATCGGCATCCCCGTCATCTCGGCCATCCGGCGCAGCGTCATCGAGGCCGAGAACTGGGAAGCCAACCTGGCCTACAGCCACCGCACCATCGACGCGGCGGCCGAGCTTGGCTGCGAGGTGGTCTCCTTCGGGCTGCACCAGGCGCTCACCGCCGAGCAGCAGAAGCAGCTGTGGTTCTGGACCGTCGAAGGGCACAAGGACCCGGTGGGGGACAAGGAGACCTGGGGCAAGGCCGTTACCAGGCTCCGCGAGCTCGGCCGCCACGCAGCGGATGCCGGCATCCTGCTTTCGCTGGAAATGTACGAGGACACCTACCTGGGCACCGCGGATTCTTCCGTGCAGCTGGTTCAGGACATCGGCCTGGACAACGTCGGCCTGAACCCGGACCTCGGCAACCTGATCCGGGTGCACCGCCCGATCGAGGACTGGCGCGAGATGGTCGCCAAGACCCTGCCGTACTCGAACTACTGGCACATGAAGAACTACATCCGCGATGAAGACGTGGCCCGTGACAGCTACGTCGCCATGCCCGCGCCGATGGAAAGCGGCCTCATCAACTACCGCGAGGCATTCAAGATTGCCCTGTCCGTCGGCTTCGAGGGAATCCTGTGCACCGAGCACTACGGCGGCGACGGACTCAGCGTCACGGCCAGCAACCAGGACTACCTGCGCCGCCACGTCCTGCCGAAGACCGACGGTTATGCCCTCGGCCGGAGCCAGGTGGCCCAGGGCCGGCAGCAGCCGGCAACCTCGGAACTCGCCGGCGTCTGACCTCGCCGACGTCTGACTCAGCCCAGCACGACTTCTCCAACACGGACTCAATGAGGAACCATGACCCAGATCTTCGACAACCCCGCTGACTTTGCGGATGAGGCACTGGACGGCTTCGTCGCGGCCAACCGCGGCTACGTCGCCCGGGTGGACGGCGGCGTGGTCCGCTCCACCGAGGTCCCTGCCGGGCAGGTGGCCCTGGTGGTGGGCGGCGGATCGGGGCACTACCCCGCCTTCGCAGGCTTGGTGGGCCCGGGCCTGGCCGCGGGATCGGCCTGCGGCAACATGTTCGCTTCCCCCGCGGCGGGGCAGGTTTACCGGGTGGCCAAGGCCGCCAACGCGGGCGGCGGGGTGCTGCTCAGCTACGGCAACTACGCGGGCGACGTCCTGCACTTCGGCCAGGCCCAGCTGCGCCTCAACGCGGAAGGCATTGAAACCCGCACCGTTTTGGTCACCGACGACATCGCCAGCGCCCCGCTGGAGCAGATCGGGAAGCGCCGCGGGATCGCAGGAGACCTGACGGTCTTCAAGATCGCCGGCGCCGCCGCAGAGGCCGGGTTGAACCTCGACGACGTCGAACGGCTGGCCATCAGGACCAACCACCGCACCCGTTCGCTCGGCGTGGCGTTCGGCGGCTGCACGCTGCCGGGCGCCAGCGAACCCCTCTTCCACGTCCCGGCGGGCCAGATGTCCCTGGGCCTGGGCATCCACGGGGAACCGGGGATATCCGAACACCCGATGCCCACCGCCTCCGAACTCGCCGAACTGCTGGTTTCCAAGCTGCTCGCCGACAAGCCTGACCAGGCCGGAGACCGCGTGGTCGCCATCGTCAACGGGCTCGGCACGGTCAAGTACGACGAGCTGTTCCTGCTCTTCGGCAAGATCGAAAAGCGCCTCGTCGCCGCGGGACTCACCGTGGTGGAGCCGGAATGCGGCGAGCTGGTCACCAGCCTGGACATGTCTGGGCTCTCCCTCACCCTGCTGTGGCTGGACGAGGAACTCGAACAGTACTGGGCAGCTCCGGTGGACACCCCGGCCTTCCGCAAGGGCAACCTGGCACCCCGCGCCCGCCGCGAACTGGCCGGTCCGGAAGCCGCCGAATCAGCCGAGGTCGAACGACCCACTCCGGCAGCGGCGGACCTCGGGCGGCAGGCAGTCGGAGTGCTCGCCCAGGTGCGGGACGTCGTCGTCGAGCACGAAGAGGAACTGGGCCGCCTGGACGCCATCGCCGGCGACGGCGACCACGGGATC
Source organism: Arthrobacter sp. UYCu723 (assembly GCF_054059215.1). Classification (NCBI taxonomy): domain Bacteria; kingdom Bacillati; phylum Actinomycetota; class Actinomycetes; order Micrococcales; family Micrococcaceae; genus Arthrobacter; species Arthrobacter sp. UYCu723. The sequence continues at coordinate 756,505 of NZ_JBSSBW010000001.1, read as the reverse complement.
GGCATGCGGCGCGGCGTGGACGCGGCAGTCGCCGCCGCTCAGCAGGCGGCGGCGAACGACGGCGGCGCCTCGGCGTCGCGGGTCCTGACCGCAGCGGGGGAGGCCTGGAGCGAACGCGCGGGCGGCACCTCGGGGGCACTCTGGGGTTCAGCGCTCATCGCCGCCGGACTCGCCCTGGGAAACCAGGACAGCTACAGCGGTGAGGACGCAGCCGCCGCGGTCACGGCCTTTGTCGACGCCATCACCGAGCTCGGCAAGGCGGAGCTGGGGGACAAGACCATGGTGGACGCGCTGCTGCCCTTCCGGGACGCCTTCCTCACAGCGTCCGACGGCGGCGCCCCGGTAGGTACTTCGCTCGCCGCGGCTGCGGCCGCCGCCCAGGCCGCCGCAGACAAGACCGCGGGACTGCGTCCCCTCAAGGGCCGCGCCCGTCCGCTGGCCGAAAAGAGCCTCGGACACCCGGACCCCGGCGCGGTTTCGTTTGCACTGATCGCAGCACGGATCTCAACCCACCTCGAAACTGCACACACCGACGCCAGGCTCGCGAACCCCGAACTGGCGAACCCCGAACTGGCAAAGCAAGGAGTACAGGCATGAGCACAACAACAGGCTGGCGCGTCGTCGTCGGCAACGATGAGGCGGGCGTCGAATACAAAAACGCCCTGAAGGCACTCCTCGAAGCGGATCCCCGCGTGGCCTCGGTGCAGGACGTGGGGGTCGGCGCCAACGACTCCACCGCCTACCCCCACGTGGCCGTTGACGCCGCGCGGAAAGTGGCCGAGGGCAAAGCCGACCGGGCGCTGCTGATCTGCGGCACGGGCCTGGGCGTGGCCATCGCGGCGAACAAGGTCCCCGGCATCCGTGCGGTCACCGCGCACGACAGCTACTCGGTGGAACGCTCGGTCCTGAGCAACAACGCCCAAGTGCTCACCATGGGGCAGCGCGTCATCGGACTGGAACTCGCCAAGAAGCTCGTCGGCGAATGGCTCAGCCACCGCTTCGATGAAAACTCCTCCTCCGCCGCCAAGGTGGAGGCCATCTGCTCGTACGAACCCGAATACACGAAGGCAGTCTGAACATGACCGAATCAACAGATACCGCAGCCGCCATCAACGCCGCCCGCAAGATCGCCGTCGTCGGCTCCGGCTACATGGGCGGCGGCATCGCCCAGGTCCTGGCGCTCGGCGGAGCCCGGGTTGCGCTGGCCGATGTGTCCGCCGAAGTGGCGCAGAAGAACTACGAGCGGCTCCTCACGGAATCCGACGAATTCGTGGCCGCGGGTCTCTTCCCCGAAGGCTCCACCGCCATCCTGAAGGAAAACCTCTGGGCCGCCCAGAACATCGAGGAAGCCGTGGCCGACGCCGACTTCATCGAAGAAGCCGTCCCCGAAGTCATCGCGATCAAGCACCAGACGCTGGCCCGGATCAGCGCCGCAGCCCGGCCAGACGCCATCATCGGCTCCAACACGTCCACGATCTCCATCGCGGACCTGTCCGAGCCCGTCACCAACCCGGGGCGGTTCCTGGGCGTGCACTTCTCCAACCCGTCACCGTTCATTCCCGGCGTCGAAATCATTCCTCACGCCGGCACCTCGGCGGCCACGGTCGGCGCCGTCCGCGAGCTAGTCCACGCCGCCGGCAAGCAGACCGCCGTCGTCAAGGACGTCACCGGATTCGTGCTCAACCGCCTCCAGTACGCGCTGTTCCACGAGGCCGCCCAGCTCGTGGAGCAGGAGATCGCGACGGCGGAGGACGTGGACACGCTGGTCCGCACCACGTTCGGCTTCCGGCTGCCGTTCTTCGGACCGTTCGCCATCGCGGACATGGCCGGGCTCGATGTTTACAACTTCTGCTACAAGTCCCTCCAGACGGACTTCCCGGAGCGCTTCGCCACCCCGAAAATCCTCACCGACCTGGTGGAGGCGGGCAAGCTGGGTACCAAGACCGGAGCCGGCTTCCTCAACGTCCCGGCGGAGCGCACGCCGGAGCTGATCGCGTACCGGAACAAGGCGTACGTGGCCATGCAGAAGCTCATCGACGAGCTCGGCCCCGCCCCCATCAACTGAGTCCGCACCTTCCACCTTTCAGGAGCATTCCCATGAGCACTTTCCCCGCAGGACGCACGGCGATCATCACCGGCGCCGTGTCCGAGCGAGGCATCGGCCGCGCCACCGCCAACTACCTGGCGGCGCAGGGCTGGAACATCGGCATCATCGATCTCGATGACGCCCTGTGCAAGTCCGCAGCCAAGGAACTCGCCGCCGAACACGGCGTCAAGGCCTTCGGCGCCGGCGCCAACGTTTCCGACGAAGGCTCGGTCCGTGCAGCGATCGATGCGATCGAGGCCGAACTGCCGCAGATCGTGGCGCTCGCCAACGTGGCCGGCGTCAGCTCCCCGGTTCCCTACCTTGAGCTCGACGCCGCCGAATGGGACCGCGTGCTGAACATCAACCTCAACGGGGTCCACTACGCCACCCGCCGTGTCGCAGAATCCATGGTGAAGAACAGGATCGGGCGCATCGTGAACATCTCCTCCGTCTCCGCCCAGCGCGGCGGCGGCACGTTCTCCAAGACGCCGTACTCGGTGGCGAAAGCGGGCGTGATCGGCCTGACCCGTGCAACGGCCCGCGAACTGGGCGAGTACGACATCACCGTCAACGCCATCTCGCCGGGCCCCATCGACACCGACATCATGGGCGGCACCCTCAGCGAGGAACGCAAGGACGAACTCACCAAAGACCTCGTGGTCAACCGCGTTGGCTCCACCCGGGACATCGCAGCAGCCATCGCCTTCCTCATCAGCGAGGACGCCGGGTACATCTCCGGCCAGACGCTGAATGTGGATGGCGGACTCTACATGCACTAAGGAAGAAGAATCGTGGCCCAACACACCCAACCGCCCGCTGCCTCCGGCTTCGCGTCGTGGAGCAAGGGACGGAAGATCTACCTCGCCGTCGGGATCCTGGCCTGCCTGGCCGGGATAATGATCATCGCTTTTTCACGCTAGAGAAAATCACTGCCTGTTCAACGCACCTGTCCTACCCACCCGTTCTGCCCCACCTGATCTACTCACCTGATTCACTCAATGAGGAGTTTTGATGTCCGTAGCAACAACGTCCACCAGGGACCTCCTGGATACGCCGGTACTGAAATCGGCCATATCCAAGGCATCCCGCCGGCTTATGCCCATGCTGGTGATCCTCTATGTGGTGGCCTTCCTGGACCGCACCAATGTGGGCTTCGCCGAAGCGGCCCTGGGAGTGGACAAGGGCATCACCGCCGGCGCCTACGCCCTGGGCGCCGGGATCTTCTTCATCGGCTACGCCCTGTTCGAGATCCCCAGCAACCTGCTGCTGACCAAGTTCGGCGCAAAGGTGTGGCTGGCCCGCATCGCCATCACCTGGGGCATCGTGTCCGCGTGCTTCGCCTTCGTCCAGGGCGAGACGTCGTTCATCATCCTGCGGTTCCTGCTGGGTGTCACCGAGGCCGGGCTGTTCCCGGGCGTCATCATGTTCCTTGCCGCCTGGTTCCCCAACAAGGTCCGCGTCAAGATGTTCGCCATCTTCTACCTGGCCCAGCCGTTCTCCCAGATGATGGGCGCCCCGCTGTCCGGCTGGCTGATCAACATCGGCGACCAGGTGCCCGGAGTCCAGGGCTGGCAGGTCATGTTCTTCGTTGAAGGCATGCTGGCGGTCGTCGCCGGTGTTGCCGCGTACTTCTTCCTGATCAACAGCCCGCAGGACGCCAAGTTCCTGAGCAAGGACGAGAAGAACGCACTCCTGGAGGTCATGGCACTGGAGGACACCGTCAAGGAAGAGTCCGGCCCGCGCGGCGTGCTCGCCGCCATGAAGAACGGCAAGGTCTGGTACTTCACCGTCATCTACTTCTGCCTCCAGATCGCCGTCTACGGCGTCACGTTCTACCTGCCGCAGCAGGTGGCCCAGCTGACCGGCCAGAAGGTGGGCTTCGCCGTCGGCCTGATGGCAGCCATCCCGTGGTTCTTCGGCATCTTCGCCTGCTACTTCATCGGCAAGGCCGCCAACACCGTGGTCCGCCGCCGGGTCTGGGGCACCGGGCTGTTCATCTCCACCGGGCTCTGCATCTTCGGCTCCGCCTGGGCCGGCGCGAACCACATCCCGGCACTCGGCATCATTTTCATCACCCTCGCCGTGTGTAGCTTCCTCTCCATCGGCCCCATCGCCTGGTCCTACCCGACGGCGTTCCTCACCGGTACGGCCGCGGCTGCGGGCATCGGCCTGATCAACTCGCTCGGCAACCTGGGCGGTTTTGTGGCCCCGATCCTGCGGACGTCCGTGAATCAGATGACCGCATCCGATACCGGTACCATGGGCGTCTACGCGCTGGGCGTGCTCCCGTTCCTGGCCGCGGCCATGATGTTCGCCACCCGCCGGTTCAAGAACAAGGCCGACGAACTCCTGGAGCAGTAACCCAACCCGTCAGGCCCACGGGCTGCCCGATAGCTCAGCCCAGCAGTCCAGCAGAAAGCACCAACAATGCAGCAGACTCCAGCCAGCCATACCCCCAGCACCCGCATCCTTGTGGGGGTCAGCACCAAGATGTACCTGGGCTACCGGGACAGTCTGGACTGGCTGGAGCGGCTGCGGCACGAAGTGGACACCCGTCCGGCCCTCGCGGCCGGGCGGGTTGTCCCGTTTGTCATCCCGTCCTTCCCCGTCCTGCCCGCGGCGGCCCGGCTCCTGGGAGATTCGCCGCTGCTGCTCGGCGCCCAGAACTGCGGCTGGGCGGACGGCCCGTGGACCGGGGAGGTGGCCCCGTCGATGCTCGCGGAACTCGGGGTCCGGCTCGTGGAAATCGGCCACGCCGAACGCCGGCGGCACTTCGGCGAAGACGATGCCATGGTTGCCCTCAAGGTCCGGGCGGCGGATGACGCCGGGCTCACGCCGCTGCTGTGCGTGGGGGAGCGCGACGGCGGGCAGCCGGCGGCCGCCGCGGACTTTGTGTACCGCCAGATCGAGTTGGCCGTCGACGGCGACTGGGACCTCGCCGGCCGGCTCACCATCGCCTACGAACCCGTCTGGGCCATCGGTGCGGCGGAACCCGCCGGCGCGGCGTACGTGTCCGACGTCGTCCAACGGCTCCGCGGACAGCTCGCCGCCGCCGGGCTGCGGGAGCTGCCGGTCATCTACGGCGGTTCGGCCAAGCCTGGACTGCTGCCGACCCTCGAGGGTGTCTCCGGCCTGTTCCTGGGCCGTTTTGCGCACGACCCCGCGAACTTCGGCACAGTGCTGGACGAGGCACTCCTGATTGCAGCCGCCAACCAGAACTAGGGCCAGCCGCCAGGCCTTCATGGCTGGCGCCGTCACCACTGGACATGTCCAGCCGCGGCCGGGAACAGTGGGCAGAACGCCATTTTGCCCACCGTCCGCGTTTAAGAATGGGCATGTCCCACGGGCCGGATGGCCACAGACCGCTGGCACAGCCCGATGAAGCCGCCCAGCTGTTCCAGGCCTTCCGGGTGCGTGGGGAGGTAGTTGGTCAGTTCCCGGGCACGGATTATTACGGCGCGCCACTGCCCGCGGGACACCGCCACGTTGATCCGGTTGCGCGAGAGCAGGAACTCCATGCCGCGCGGGGCCTCGGCCACCGCTGAACAGGCCATGGACACAATCACCACCACCGCCTCCTGTCCCTGGAACTTGTCCACGGTCCCGACACGAACCGCCGCATGGCCCGCGCCGTCCAGGGCATCACGGATCAGGTTCACTTGCGCGTTGTAGGCGGCCACCACCAGGATGTCCTGTGCCCCCAGCGGACGGTTCCCGGATTCGTCGTGCCATGCAAGCCCCAGGTGCCTGTTGACCTGGTGCACCACTTCGGCTGCCTCCTCGGGGGAGGACCTGATGTTGCCGCGGTGCTCCACCAGGACGGTTTCTATGCCGGCAGGAACTCCGTCCAGGCGGCGCAGGTCCGCGGCGGGGGCTGACCGCAGCCTGCCCTCATAGGAGAGCTCGGAAACGGCCCGGCACAGTTCGGAGGTCATGCGCCACGAGTCAGCCAGGAAATACCCGAGCTCGGGCGGAAGCGTGGCGTGGCCGGCGGAGATCCAGCCCAGGGCGGACTCATTGACGGGTTCGGGATGCGTGCCCTGGCTGACCTGAGGAAGTTGCTGCGGATCGCCGAGCAGCAGCAGCCGCGGGCTGGCTTGGGCCACAGCCAGCGTGTTGGCCAAAGAGAACTGGCCGGCCTCGTCAATCACGAGCAGATCCAGCGCGCCGGGAGGCACAGTGGCACCGGTCATGGTCCAGGCTGTGCCGCCCACCAGGGCGCCGCCCGGAGTGCTGAGCAGCCGGTCGACGTCGGCGGCAGCGCGGTGATCCCACGGCAGGGATTCGTTGTGCTTCACATCCTTGGCGACCCGGCGCGGATCCACGCCCGCCTTGGCCACCGCAGTCCGAAGCAGGTTCTCCACTACCGCGTGGGACTGGGCCACGACGCCGACCTTCCAGCCCCGGTCCACGAGCCTCGCAATGACATGCGAACCAACGTGCGTCTTGCCGGTACCTGGCGGTCCCTGGACCGCCAGGTATGAGTGATCCAGGGCTTCGACGGCTGCTGTGATGGCGTCAATGAAGCGGTCCGGGCGGTCGTCCGGGACGGGGAGGGAAGCGCCCGTCAGCAGCCGAGGCGGAATCCGGCGGACAAGATCCAGCGCCGGATGCTTACTGAAGGTCGGTTTTCCTGGCGAGCCTGACGTTCCGCCGGGCAGCCCCGCAGCAACCTCGTCAGCCAGCACCGCCAGCGCCTGCTCGAGGCTCTTGGTCGGGATGGGCTGGTCCTCGGTGAGGGCAATGGGAAGGTGGTCATACGGCTCGATGTTTCGGCGGAGCTTGTCCCGGATGACCACGGTGTCCTTGCCATCCTCGTGGTCGAGTTCCAGGATTTCCGTGCCGAACCATCCGTTGCGTCCGGTGCCGTCCTTGCCCGTGCCCTCCAGCCCTTCCGGAAGCGGGCGGTCATACATCCGGAACCACGTACTGCCCTCGCGGAGGTCCGAGCCGGCGCTCACAGCCCCGGTCAGCCGTACCTTCCGCTCCGAAAGCTTGGCGCCGTCCTTCCACCAGTCCTCCAGGATCCTGGCCTCCTCCACCAGAAAGACGTTGCGGTCCTGCTGGTGAGTGTCGGGTCCGTTTTCACAGCGGTCAAAGTGGGCCCACCAAAAGGCCTTGCGCTCGCGACGGTGGTAGTTCACGGCCGCGTCCACCATCGCGACGGCCTGTATGTCGGGATCCGGGCCGACGGCGTCGCCCGGATCCCGGGCCGCTTGGGCTGCAGTACGGGACTCTGCCGCACGGTGCAGAAAAGCCCTGATGACGCGTTCGGACGGTCGGACCGGGGCACTTTCCTCCCGTTCGGCTGGCACACCCCGCAGATTTTGTGGCGCCCCGCCCGTCCCCTCGCCGTGCCGTCCTTGACCGGGCCCGGTCCCGATGCCGCGCTCGTCCGCCAGCCGGAGCAGCCAGTCCCGGAGCTCGAGCGTGGAAAGGCAGTCGTACTCGTTGTAATCGGAGATTCCGGCGAGGATGGCCGCTGCGTCCTCGGCCAGCCCGGCGTCGCGGGCCTCGCAGTAATCGGCGTAGGCAACCACAGAGGCACCGGCGTCTTTCACATCACCGGAACGGAGATTGCTGCCCATGTACAGAGGTTCGAGCTTCTTGATGCTGTAGGAGTTCTCGGAGATTCGGATGCTGTTCCGCACGGTCTGGTAGAGGTCCACCAGAACGCCTTCGCGCAACCACTGGTCCACGGTGTCCTCGCCCGCCACATGCATGACAGACAGTTTCCGGAGGGCAGTTTTCTCGTAGGCGGCGTAGTGGTACACGTGCATGTCCGGGTACCGGCGCCTTCGGTCCTGCACGTAGTCCAGGAAATCGAGGAAGGCCTGTTTCTCCGCGTCCCGGCTGTGTGCCCAGAAGGGCCTGAACACGGTGTGCCCGCCACGTTGAAGCGGGGGCTCAATGACTCCGAACAGGTACTCGATTCCCCAGGTTCCGGTGGAACTTTCCTGCCACAGCGGATCACCTTCGAAGTCGAAGAAGATGTCGCCTTCGCTGGGCGTGGGGAGTTCTGCCAAGGTATTTTCCGCAATGACCCGGTAGCTGATGCTGTGCTGTTCGCCGTCCTTGACGTAGCTGACGGACCACTCGGCGGCGCCTGCGCCGCTTTGCATCCGGGCCTGGTCCTGCATCCGCAGAAGTGATGCGTTGGCCCAGGGCAGGCTGGCGTCAGCCAACTGCTTGACCGTGAAGATGCCTTGCGCGTGGAGTTTCTTGCGCTGAGCGGAGTTCATCCGTGCCACGAGCAGGAGGTCGTCGGTCGCCTTCACCTGCTCCTTGCAGTAGTCACACCGACCGCAGGCCATGACGCCGGACGCGCCCCAGCTCACCGTGTCGGCCTGATCGCGGTCGGCTGCCGTCAGCGCGAGGAACCGGTCCCGCCGCTCCCGGAACACCGGCAGGATGTCCGCGAGTTTATGGCTGCTCCTGACGTAATCGAAGCCGCCGCCAGCCACAGCCAACGTGGCACCGAGGATGAGCGTCACCTCCGGGTCCGGGGTGATGCCGGCCTGCAGCAGCTGGTCGCCATACGCAGCCAGCTGGAGCAGCGCGGTCACCTTTGCATGCCGGGCCAGTTTGGCGTCGTACACGGCGTAGCTGCCGTCATCCTGCTTGACGAGGAAATCGGAACGCCCGTGGAAACGGCCGTCAAAGAAGGCCGCCTGGAACACGACGTCGGCTCCGGCGCGCAGCGCCTCGATGGATTCCGCATGTTTCGCCAACAGCGTGGCCCGGTCCATGTCAGCAGCCGCAGGGACGTCGTACACGCCACGGCCCGTAGCTGGATTCCAGGCACCGAACTGGCCCAGGAACTTGTCCAGGACCTTGTGCTCGTGGATATCGCCGAGCTTGGCTGTGCGTACCAGCATCTCGTCGGTATCGAATTCGGCCTTGGGGGACCGGCCCAGTTTTTCGTCGAGCTTCCGCAGCAGCTGGTACTCACACGTGGCCGCAATGACGAGATCGCTCGCGGAAAAGACCAGATCCTGTGCCAGGTCCGGAACTTCCGGTTCAAGAAGAAACACTGTGCCCCCGTTGTTTTGGCCCGCGTTGTTTTGGCCCCCGTTGTTTTGGCCCGCGTTGTTTTGGCCCGCGGCGCCGTTGAAGTCCTATTGCCAAGCTATCAAAGCCCGCCGACAATTTGACCGCCGGCCGTGCTCCGACTCCAGGCGTGCGCAGGGCGCACAGACGCGCAGGCATGGGCAGGGGCTCAAGCAGGGATGCGGACAGACGCGGAGGTAGGGGCGGCGGGATGGCTCGCACGGGAGCCGTGCCGGGCCCGTCAGGGAAGCCCGCAATCCTGACATCTCGGTGTATTGCGCATGGCCATGTATAGGTGCATCGTAATACTCAAGGTTGTCCTGTGCACAACCCAAGAACAGGTTTTCGTGATGTGGATCGGCGAGGCCGACAGGGCATTTATCCGGGGCAATTTCACTGCGCTTAAGGAACCCGAAATCGGGGGCGTCGCTGCTCAACGTATTCCGGAAGTCATTCAATCCGTTTCCGAAATGCTCGCGGACATCGAGAAGAACGGCATGGACGCCGTTCTTAAATACTCGCGGATGCTGGACGGCTGGGCGGGCACCGACGTCGAGATCAGCCAGGCTGAATTGGCTCAAACCGGTGACCAGCTCCCCCCTGCACTCCGTGAAGCACTCGGCGCCAGCGCGGAGCGCACCCGACTGTTTGCGCTCGAGCAACGAAAACACCTGACGGACTTCGAGACGGAAGTCCTGCCGGGCGTCGTGGCAGGTCAGAAGTACATCCCTGTTCCCCGGGTTGGCGCCTACCTTCCTGCCGGGCGCTTCCCCATCCTCGCAAGCGCCTTCATGACCGTGGGTGTCGCCAAAGCGGCGGGCGTTCCCAGCGTCATCGCGTGCACTCCGCCCACCAGTCCAACCGGCGGGCACCCCGCTGTTCTGCACGCCGCCTACCTTGCACGGGTTGACAGGGCATTCGCCATCGGCGGCGTGCAGGCACTGGCCGCCATGGCATTTGGACTGCTCGGCGGGCAACCCGTGGACATCCTCGTCGGAGCCGGTAACGCCTACGTTACGGAGGCCAAGCGCCAGCTCTTCGGCAGGGTGGGCATCGATCTTCTCGCAGGGCCGTCCGAGGTCGCCGTAATCGCTGACGAATCCGCGGATCCGGAACTCGTTGCAGCAGACCTGCTGGGCCAGGCCGAACATGGTCCGCAGTCACCGGCATCCCTGGTCACCACATCGGCGTCCCTGGGTCGGGAAGTCATCAGCCACATCGAAAAGCAACTGGAAACGCTGGCCACCCGGGACATCGCCGGTCCGGCTTGGCGCGATTTTGGAACGGTATACGTTGCCGACGATCGGGAAACGGCCGTGGAAATCATGGATCTGCTGGCTCCGGAGCATCTGGAAATCCAGACCGTCGATGACAACTATTACCACGAGAACCTCAAGAACTATGGCTCCATTTTCCTAGGGCCATGGTCCACCGTCGCGTACTCGGACAAGGGCATCTCCGGCACCAACCACGTGCTGCCCACCGGTGGCGGCGCACGGTCCTCGGCCGGTCTATCCGTAGCCAGGTTTCTCAAGCCGCTGACGTTCCAGCGGGTCGAGAGGGAGGCTACTCCGCAACTGGCCCAGTACGTTTCAGAGATTTCCGCTTTCGAGGGCATGGAAGCCCACAAAGCCACGGCGACGCTCTGACTCAATCGTTTCAACCGCTAGTACCGTCCCCCTCTATCAAAGGCACCAAGATGAAAAGTTCGATCAAACTGAGCAAGCGCCTCAGGGCTCTGCTACCCATGGGCGTCGTGGCTGTCCTGGCGCTGTCGGCGTGTGGCTCCGGTTCATCCACCGGCGGGGGCGGCGGCGGGGAACAGAAGACGGTCACCATCGCCACGTCCAATGACGCCCCCTTCTCGTTTACCGATCAGGCAACCGGGGAACTCAAGGGAATTGACGGCGAGATGATGAACGAAATTGCCGCCAGCAAGGGATGGAAGGTCAAAGTCTTCACGTCCGAGTTCGCCACGCTGATCGCCGCACTTTCAGCGAAGAAAGCCGACGCCATCGTCGATGCCATGTACATCACGGATGACCGAAAGAAACAGATTGATTTCACTGACCCCTGGTACACCGAGGGCGAGGCAATGGTGGTTCCGGCGGATTCCACTCTCGCCTCCCGGGATGACGTCAAGGGGAAGGTGCTCGGCGCCCAGACCGGTACCGTGTTCAAGGACCTCGTCGACAGCCTCGGCGGAAGCCAGGTGAAGCTCTTCGATTCCCAGGCGGCTTTGCTTGCAGCGGTTGAGAACAAGCAGGTTGACGCTGTATTCACGGACAGTGCAGTTATTGGGTACAGTCTCGTGCAGAAACCGAATCCGAAGCTGAAGCTTGTGACGCCGTACACGCCGTTCTACCCAGGCATCATCGGTGCCGGAGTCCGCAAGGACGATACCCAGTTGCTGAAAGACCTCAATTCCGGACTGGCAGACCTGAAGAAATCACCGAAGTACCTTGAGATCCTCAAGAAGTACGGCCTGACCGAAGCCAACGCGGCCAAGTAGATCCACGCACAGCCGGCGGCCAGTCTGACGGAATAACGACGCCGACAGCCGCCGCCGGCCATGCCCGCCCCGAAGCTAGGGATCCCGTCATGGACTTCATAAATAACACCCTCGCCGTATTCCCGGCACTACTTGTCGCTGTACCCGTTGTTGTGCAATTGGCGCTTGGAGCCATGTTGCTGGCCCTTGTCTTGGGACTGCTGATCGCCCTGGCGCGAATCTCAAGCATTAAAATCCTTCGCGGCATCGCCACCTTCTACCTCGAGGTCATCAGGGGAACCCCTCTGCTGGTGCAGTTGGTTTACATCTTCTTCGTGCTGCCGAGTGTCGGAATCGAAATCGAGCCGGTCCCGGCCGGCATCCTGGGCCTCGGGCTCAACTATGCGGCCTATCTGTCGGAGGTGTTCCGGTCTGCCATCCTGTCGGTGGAGCACGGCCAGACCGAGGCCGCGCTGTCGCTCGGATACACGCCAACCAAGACACTGTGGAAGGTCGTGATTCCCCAGTCGTTCGTCGTCTCCATGGGACCGATCGGAAATTACTTCATCGCCATGATCAAGGACACTGCCCTCACCTCGGTAATCGCAGTTACGGAAATCCTGAAGACGGCCAATATCCTCAACAGCCAGACGTTTCAAACCACGGCCATTTACACCGCCGCGGCCATTCTGTATCTGATAATTAGCCTCCCACTCTCGCGCGTCGTGGTAGTGCTTGAACGAAAGGCGCGCTCCAGTGGTTGACGACACCATCATCAACGTTCGCGACGTACACAAAACCTTCGTTTCCGAAACGAAGCCTTCACTGTGGAGCCGACTTACCGGCCGGGCCCACGTGCAGAAACGAGTCGAGGTACTCAAGGGCGTCGATCTAACAGTCCACCGCGGCGAAACCGTCGCCATTCTTGGCTCCAGCGGATCAGGCAAGAGCACGCTTTTACGCTGCATCAACAAGCTCGAAACCATCGAGGCCGGGAGAATCTATGTCAACGGACACCTCATCGGCTACGAGGAGAAGGACGGGGAACTGATCAGCGAGAAAGCGTCCATCACCGCGAAAAAGCGCACCGATATCGGAATGGTCTTCCAGCAGTTCAACCTGTTCCTGAACAAGACCGCACTCGGCAACGTCATGGCTCCGCTCCGCGACGTCAAGAAAATGTCGGCGGCGGAAGCCCGGGAAATCGCCATACCCACGTTGGAATTGGTGGGGCTCGGAGACAAGATGGAAAACTATCCGAGCAAGCTTTCCGGCGGTCAAAAGCAGCGCGTCGCCATTGCGCGTGCCCTGGCCATGGAGCCCAGCGTCATGCTCTTCGACGAACCGACGTCCGCGCTGGACCCCGAGCTGGTGGGGGAGGTCCTTGCGGTGATCAAGAAAATCGCACAGCAGGGAACAACCATGGTCATCGTCACCCATGAAATGCAGTTCGCCAGGGAAATTGCGGACCGTATCGTGGTGATGGACCAGGGCGTTATCGTCGAGCAGGGGCCGCCGGAAGCCATCTTCACCCACCCGCAACATGCCAAGACCAAGGCTCTCCTCAGCCGCTCGGGAATGATCCCCAGGGAGTCTACGGACAGCTGACCCAAGACGAACGACGGCCTACTGGGCTGCCACTGCATCACTTATGTCGCGGGCTTGGTAGACCCAATTGGTGGCCGGCCATGCAGCCGTCGGCGGCCCGGTGAGGCAAAATGTTGTGGGTGACTCAAAACCCGCAGCGCCCTCACACTTCCCCAGCAACCCCGGATTCAGCGATCCACACACAGATCGCAGCCGAGCTCGGCGTCAAGGCCTGGCAGGTGAAGGCGGCCGTTGACCTGCTCGACGCCGGGTCCACCGTGCCCTTCATCGCCCGGTACCGCAAGGAAGCCACCGGCACGCTGGATGACACGCAACTCCGCGAGCTCGAGGAGCGGCTGCGCTACCTGCGCGAACTCGAGGACCGCCGCGGGACCATTCTCGAAGCGATCGCCGCGCAGGGCCAGCTGACCCCGGAGCTGCAGGCCGCCGTCGTCGGCGCCGACACCAAATCCCGACTCGAGGACATCTACCTCCCGTTCAAGACCAAGCGGCGTACCAAGGCCCAGATCGCCCGCGAGGCCGGGTTGGAGCCGCTCGCCGACGCCCTGCTGAAGCGGCCCGAACTGGATCCGGAGCGCGAAGCGGCCAAGTACCTCAACGCCGAACATTCGATCGGGGACCCGGCTGCGGCGCTCGCGGGTGCCCGTTCCATCCTGGTGGAACGGGTCGCGCAGGATGCCGACCTGGCCGCGACCCTGCGGGAGCGGCTCTGGACACAGGGCCGGATGGTGTCCCGGGTCAAGAAGGGCAAGGACGCCGAGGGCCAGAAGTTCAAGGACTACTTCGAGTTCTCCCAGTCGCCCTCCGGGATGCCCTCGCACCGGGTTCTAGCGCTGTTGCGCGGCGAGAAGGATGGCGTGCTGGAGCTGGACCTCGCCGAAGCCGAACCGAACGACGACGCCGCCCTCACCGCCGCGCGCGGCCGGTACGAGGCCGCCGTGGCCAGGTGCCTCGGGGTTGCCGACCGCGGCCGGCCCGCCGACGCTTGGCTGTTGCAGACCGCGCAGCTGGCCTGGCGCTCACGGGTGCTGGCCCGGCTGACTGCTGATCTGCGCAGCCGGATGTTTGCCGCCGCAGAGGACGAGGCCGTGCGCGTGTTCGCCGCCAACCTGCGCGACGTTCTGCTGGCGGCCCCCGCCGGGAACCGTGCCACCCTGGGCCTCGACCCGGGACTGCGGACCGGAGTGAAGGTCGCCGTGGTGGACGGCACCGGCAAAGTGGTCGCGACGGACACCGTCTACCCGCACGCCCCGGCCCGGAAATGGGACGAGGCGCTGCGGACCCTCGTCGGCCTGGCCAAGAAGCACGGCGTCGAACTCGTGGCGATCGGCAACGGCACGGCCTCCCGGGAGACGGACAAGCTCGCCGCCGAGCTGCTGAAACAGCTCGGCACGGGATCGGACTCCGCCAACCTGGGCGCCAAACCGCAGAAAATCGTGGTGTCCGAGGCCGGCGCCTCGGTGTATTCGGCGTCGGCGCTCGCCGCCGCGGAACTGCCCGGCATGGACGTGTCCCTGCGCGGTGCCGTCTCGATCGCCCGGCGCCTGCAGGACCCGCTCGCGGAGCTCGTGAAGATCGAGCCGAAATCGATCGGCGTCGGGCAGTACCAGCACGACGTCACGGCCGCGAAGCTGGACCGCAGCCTCGACGCCGTGGTCGAGGACTGCGTGAACGCCGTGGGTGTGGACGTCAACACCGCGTCGCCCGCGCTGCTGAGCCGCGTGGCCGGCGTCGGACCCTTGCTGAGCGAGAACATCGTGGCGTACCGGAACGAGCACGGCCCCTTCAACAAGCGCAGCGAGCTGAAGAAGGTGCCTCGGCTCGGCGCCAAGGCGTTCGAGCAGTGCGCCGGCTTCCTGCGGATCAGCGGGGGAGCGGAGCCGCTGGACGCCTCCAGCGTGCACCCGGAGGCCTACCCGGTGGCCCGGAAGATCAAAGCCGCGGCAAAGAACCGCCCCCTGGGGGAGAAATACGCGGCGCTGAACCCGCAGGACTTCGTGGACGGCACCTTCGGGCTGCCCACCGTGCAGGACATCATCGCCGAGCTCGAGAAGCCGGGCCGGGACCCGCGTCCGGCTTTCGCGGCCGCAACGTTCTCGGAAGGGATCGAGAAGATCTCCGACCTCAGGCCCGGCATGGTGCTGGAGGGCACGGTGACCAACGTGGCGGCATTCGGCGCGTTTGTCGACGTCGGCGTGCACCAGGACGGGCTGGTGCATGTGTCCGCGCTGGCCAACCGCTTCGTCTCCGACCCCCGCGAGGTGGTCAAGTCCGGGCAGGTGGTACGGGTCAAGGTGCTGGAGGCGGATCCGGAACGGAAGCGCATCTCGCTGACCTTGAGGCTCGACGACGAACCGGCAGCTTCCGGCGGCACCGCACCTTCTACCGGAGGCAGCGCACCTTCTTCGGGGGGCCGCGCGAGCGGGCGGCCGCAGGCGCCCGCCAAACAGCAGACGCCCGCCAAGCAGCAGGCGCCCGCCAAGCAGCAGGCGGCAGCCAGGCAGACTCGGCCCGCACCGGCTTCGGCCAACACGGCGATGGCAGAGGCTCTCCGGAAGGCGGGACTCGGCAAGTAGAACCGCATATCGCCGAAAAGCTACCGCTTGGCGCATAACTAGTACGTTTGCTGACGATCTGCACCATGCTTGCCGGAGGCGAACGGCCCAAATACAGGCCGTTCGCCTCTGTGTCGCTGGACATCGATGTCGTTGACGAGCAAGGGGAACAATTATGGGCTGGCTGGATCGCGAACGAACTATCGCCCCACCGGGATTCAACCGGTGGCTGGTGCCTCCCGCAGCGCTCGCTGTGCATCTGTGCATCGGCCAGGCGTACGCGACGAGTGTGTACAAGACGGCGCTGGTGAAGCACTTCGGCGCCAGCCTGACGGAGATCGGCGTGATCTTTTCCATCGCGATCGTGATGTTGGGCCTTTCGGCTGCCATCATGGGCACCTGGGTGGATAGGAAAGGCCCGCGCCAGGCGATGTTCACCTCGGCCGTGTTCTGGGCGAGCGGCTTCCTGATCGGCTCCTTCGGCATCTTCAGCGGCCAGCTCTGGCTCGTCTACCTCGGTTACGGCTTCGTCGGCGGGATCGGCCTGGGCATCGGCTACATTTCCCCGGTTTCGACCCTGATCAAATGGTTCCCCGACCGTCCAGGACTGGCCACGGGCATGGCCATCATGGGCTTCGGTGGCGGCGCGCTGATCGCCAGCCCGGTCTCTACGGCACTGCTCAAGATGTACGATCCCAACTCCGGCGCCAAGGGCTGGGTGGCCAGCGGCGACTCGGTGGGCAAGCTCTTCCTGACCCTCGCCGCCGTCTATTTGGCCTACATGCTCTTCGGCGCCTTCACCATCAAGGTCCCCGCCGAGGGCTGGAAACCGGCCGGCTTCGACCAGTCCAGGGTCAAGGCCTCCAAACTCGTCACCACGGACAACGTCTCGGCCAAGAACGCGGTCAAGACCAAGCAGTTCTGGCTCGTCTGGATCGCCTTGTTCTGCAACGTCACGGCGGGAATCGGCATCCTGGAACAGGCCGCGCCGATGATCCAGGACTTCTTCCGCCAGTCCGACGGCGTGTCCCTGGTCAGCGCCGGCGTCGCCGCCGGCTTCGTCGGGCTGCTCTCCATCGGCAACATGGCCGGCCGCTTCGCCTGGTCCGCGACCTCGGACGCGACCGGCCGCAAGCGCATCTACATGGTGTACCTCGGCGTCGGTGCCGTGCTCTACACCGTGCTGGCGCTGGCCGGGTCCACAACCACGGCCCTCTACGTGCTCCTGGCGTTTGTGATCATCTCCTTCTACGGCGGCGGCTTCTCGACCGTCCCGGCCTACCTGCGCGACCTCTTCGGCACCTTCCAGGTGGGGGCCATCCACGGCCGGCTCCTGACGGCCTGGTCCGCGGCCGGTATCGCCGGACCACTGATCGTAAACGCTTTCCTGGACGCCCAGGGCAAGCCGGGGCAGTTGAACGCCGCGTCCTACCAGCCCGCACTGTTGACCATGGTGGGGCTGCTGGTGATCGGCTTCGTGGCCAACCTCCTGGTCAAGCCGGTGGATGCGGGCTTCCACGAACCCCGTCCCGACCGCGTCCGGTCCGAAGAACCCGCCCTGGAGGCTTGAGATGAGTGCAGCAAACGAATCACCCGGAAAACCGTCCACCGGAAAGTTGACCACCGCGTGGGCCCTGGTAGGGGTGCCGCTCGCCTACGGCGTGTACGAGACGCTCACCCGGGTGGCAGCCTTGGTTGGCTGACACCGTGGTGACAGGTGTCCTTGGCCGCTCGCGCCGCCCGGCTCCTGTGCCGTTCACGCGCCCGGAGCCGTTCACCACCCGTCCCACGCTGCAAGGCACGTTCGGGATGAGCGCGTCCACGCGATGGGTTCGCCCGGCGGCGACCAGCAGGACCAAAGGCAATTGCCGCACCTGCTGCGCACCATCGTGGGCGGGTACTCGCCACAGCAGGCGATCGACGCACCGACGTTCCATACGACGTCGATGCCCGGCTCGTTCTGGCCGCCCGCCTGGGAACCAGGCGGCGCCGTCGTCGAGGACCGGCTCGGTGAGGACGTCATCGCGGGGCTGGAGCGCCGCGGGCACGTTGTGACCCGGGCTGGCGACTGGGCGCTCGGGCGGCTCTCCGCCGTCTTGCGGGATCCCGAAACCGGGGTCCTGCAGGCAGCCGCCAATCCGAGGGGCGCGCAGGGGTACGCCGCGGGGCGGTAGCCGGCTGGAAGCGCCCGACCGTACCAGGACGCTCAGCCAATGAACTCGTTGAGCGCAATCAGGTTGCCTTCCGGATCTTTCAGGAAGGCCGACTTGGCCTGGCCGAAGTCCATGACGTCTCCGACCGCCTTCCCCTCCACGCCGGCGAAGCTGGCGGCTGAGAGCGGCTGAAACGTCGCGCCCCGGGCCTTCAGCGACTCAACGAGCTCCTCGATGCCGGTGACCATAAAGCTGCCCACAGGGTATGGCGGCGGAACGCGGTCCGGCATCTCGCTGAGGGCGATGCTCGAGCCTCCCGCGGCGCCGAACACCATGGGGTCGTCCGTGGGGCCAGTGAGAAGATCCACGCCGAGGACGTCACGGTAGAAGCTCCGGGCGCGGTCTCCGTCCTTTGCCGGGAGGATCGGATTGACGTAATAGCGGTTGAGCATGTTCGGCCTCCTCGTTCGCAGCGTGTTTGCGGGTAGTTAGATCGTGGCAGATTCCGCTGCAGGTTTGGAGGCTCGCTGGGGCGCTGCCGGGGCCCGCCGCACCGGGTCAGGAGGCACCGCTGTCATGCGGCCGTGCCTGGCTCTGCGGGACGGAAATAGTGGTTGCGGCGGGGGCGTTAACGGGGGTCCAGGTGTGGTGGCGGGATGAACCAGGGAATCCCGGTCGTGAGCCGAATGGTCCATTGTTCCTTGTGGATCAGATGGTGGTGGTGGGAACAGAGCAGGACCCCGTTTTCTGTTCCCGTGGTCCCGCCACGGGACCAGTAGCTGATGTGGTGGGCCTCGCACCAGGGTGCGGGGATGGTGCAGCCGGGGAAGGCGCAACCCTGGTCGCGGGCGGTGAGGGCTTTGCGGATGTGCGGCGGGAAGATCCTGGAAGCCCGGCCGATGTCCAGGATCCGGCCGTCGCCGCCGAGCAGGACCGGGATGATGTCCGCGTCGCAGGCGATCTTGCGGACGGTGGAGGCGGTGACGGGCCCGGTGAACAGCAGCGACCCGGTGCCCGCCCCCGGCTGTCCGGTGTCTGCCGAGGCGCATGTGGAGTCCTGAAGCCGGGTGAGCAGGTCCCGGTAGTCGATGGTGACCATGACCTGGGGGCGGAGCCCACCGGCGGCGGGCAGCGATCCGGCGGCGAGTGCGACCTTGCAGGCACCGACCAGGCCGTCGAGCAGCTTCTGCGGCCGCGAGCGGAGGTCCAGGCCCGGCAGCGCGGGGTCCTCTACCGGACCGGCGGCTGCGGGGGCATCCCCAGGGACACCGGCAGCCGCCGAAACACCAGCAGTCCCAGCACCGGCCGCCGAAACACCCCCGGCAGCTCCAGCGCCGGCAGCACTCGAACCACGGTCGGTCTCACCTGCGGCAGGGCTGAGCCCGGACTCCTCACCGTCTGCCGCGGACGCGACATCCGTTCCGGCGGAAGCCGGGGCGGTGGCGGTGGTGCGGGGGTTGGTGGCGGTGTTCATGACGGTGAGGAGGTGTTCGAACTGTTCGGTGGTCGCGAAGATCTCGAGGTGCTGGAGGCCGTGACGGGGCGGGCGGATGAAGGCGCCCTGGAGCTGGCGGAGGAGTTCCTCGGAGGGCTCGGCGCCGTCCTGGTCCAGGGCCTCGGTCCAGCCCCGGGCGACGCGGACCAGGAAGTCCGGATCGTGCTCTGCCGCGGTGCGGGTCAGGGCGTGTTCCATCCGGCCGGCGGCCTCGGCGTCGCAGAGGTGCCGGACCCGGTCCTGGGCCGCGGTGATGATGCTCGCGGACCGGGACGCGATCTCTCCGGCGGCGACGGCGGCGCCGAGCTCCGCGTGGACCGGGGGCTGGGGCAGGCCGGTGAGTCCCTGGCGGGGCAGCAGTCCCCGGGCGAGGCAGAGCCGGCGCCGGGCCTCGGACGCCCCGATCCGCAGCCTGGCCCGCAGGAACTCCTCGGTATTCTTGTAAACGTCATCCACCGCCGCCACGGCTGACGCGTCATCCGCGGCCGCCGCAGCCGACGCGGGCACTTCCGTGGTCCCGGCAGGATCCGCGGCCACGGAGGTCTCCGTGGTCTCCCAGCCGCCGGGGCTGTCCCGCCAGCCGGTGGTCCACGAGCCGCCGACAGTGACGGCCGAGGCCGCGGCGGCGGCCTGTTTCCGGGTCCGGTCCACGGCGGCGGCGGCCACGAGCTGCAGATACTCCACCGTCCGCGAGAGTTCCTCCACCCGGCCGGCGAAATCCGACGCGGCCTGGAATCCCCAGGCCGCCGCGTCCTGCACCGCCGTCGAACCCACGTCCTGCAGCATCGCCAGGGCGCCGTCCACGCCGGGCCGCGGGACCGGGGCTGCGCCCCGGTCCGCGTCCTGGAAAGGAATGAAATCCCTGACGGCTTCCATAACCCAACTCAACCAAGGGGGTACGACATTATTAGCCCCGCTCATGGGTGGCGGCCGGTGCGGCCGCCCATTCCTTGCCGTCCGGCAGAATTCAGGAAGCAGAATTCAGGAGGCAGAAGTCAGGAGGCAGTATTCAGGACGCGCGATCCAAGACCCGCGGCGGGCCAAACTGTGTGCGGACCCCCGGCGAATACAACACCGACTCCGGTGGTCCTGCGACATTGAGGCCAGCAGCGCCCACCAGCTCGTCCCCAAGCAGAGTCACTTGCGCCCGGTACAGCGTCCACGGACTGTGCGCGTTGGGGACATATAGGGTCCGGCCCCTGAACCGGGTATGCAGTCCGAACCGGGCCGTGAGATGGATCGACAGCGGATCGGCGGCTTCGACGTCGAGCTCTGCGGCTACCGCGAAATCGCTCCGGGCGCCGCCCCGGAACCGGCGCACCGAATACCCAGCCGACCGAGCGGTACCGGCCGACCCAGCGGTCGTTTTGGGCTCGGCAGACCCGGCGGACCCGGCGGACCCTTCGGCTCCGGCGGTCCCGGCGACGGCGGTGCGGCCATTGGGATCCAATGAATCCGCACCAAGGAAGCTCGCACGCGACCACACATAGGGAATCCCGGCCGCCCGCGCGGCCAGCACCACAGCCAAGCGCGAAGCATCCAGGCTCAGGAAAACTACACCACGGGTGCCGTCCGGCTCCCGGGAGTAGAGGCGCACGTTGATCTCGTTGAAGCTCCCGAAATACGGGATACCAGGACCGCGACCAAGTCCAGCACCCTGCATGCGGAAGCCGATCAGCCCCACCCAGGCGGATCCGTCGAAGACGTCCGGCACGACGCCCTGCGGCATGAACGACGCCGCCACGGCCTCAGGGATGCGCCAATGCAGGAAGACGGCGTCCATCCACCGCTGGTACATGATGATGGGCGTCGGAAGTTCGGGTGCATCCGGCCAAGGATCTACGCCAATTCGGATCATCCCGCTTCGGTCGGCATGGTGAGAAGGCTCCGGGAGCCCAATAGACGCGGAGTCCATTGGTTTCGGAGCCCTCGCCCGTCAGTTCAGCGGCCGGGTTCCTTCCGGCAGGGCCCCGCCGGCCAGCAGCTCCGCCGTGGCATCGGCCAAGGCGGTCAGCGCCACGCGCTGGGTCCATGGGCCGTATGAAATGCGGGCCACACCAAGTTCCTGAAGTTTTGCCGGGGCCAGGGAACCGGGCCCGTTGATGACCGAAATCTTGTTCCAGCCGATACCCTCCACCAGTGCGGTGACGGTGGCCTCGTCCAACAGACCCGGCACAAACACGGTCGTCGCCCCTACGTCGAGGAAGGCACGGCCCCGCTCAATGGCATCGGCAAGCACCGCGGAGGGGTCCCGGTCCTTGCCCTTCAAGAAGGCGTCGGTGCGGGCGTTGAGCACGAAGTCGATGCCCTCGGCTTCGGCTGCGCGGGCCGCGGCCCGCATCTGCTCCACGGCATCGCCGGGCGGACGCATCTGGTCCTCGATGTTGGCGCCGACAATGCCAACTCCAATCGCTTTGCGCACCGTCTCGCCAGGGTTCCCGTAGCCCGATTCGAGGTCGGCACTGACCGGCAGCGACGTCGAGGCCGCGATCCGCCGGACGGCGTCGATCATTTCTGTGACCGGAATTTTCTCGCCGTCCGGATAGCCGCGCGAAGCGGCGATCGAATGGCTGGCCGTGGCCAGGGCAGCGATGCCTGGCACGTCGGCGACCACCTTCGTGGAAATGGCGTCCCAGACGTTGATGACCTGCAGGATTTCGGGTGCTTGGTGGAGGCGGAGCAATTCAGTGGCTTTGGCGGCAAGGGAATTGGCGTTTTCAGTCATTTCCCGAGCCTAGCCGGAGCCTGCGACACCCGAAAGGGTTCTCAGCCCGCAGCTGACGCGGCGGAGGAACCCGCGGGCTGCTTCTGCCACGGCCAACGCCCCGTGATTTCCAGCTCGAGCGAGAAGCTCAGGAACGTCCGGATGAGCACGATAATGGCGAGCACCCCCACGCTCTCGAACGTTGGCGTGACGGCGACGGTCCGGATGATGTCGGCCGCGACCAGCAGCTCCAGCCCCAGCAGGATCGAGCGGCCCAGCAGCTGTCGGTAGGAGCGGTAGATGGAGAGCGGTTCGGATCCAGCAGGCAGGCGCCGTGGCTGGAACCCGCGCAACGCCATCGGGATGGACACGACAGCGCCGACCACCATAACGGCCACGCCGGCGAAGTCCATGAAGCGTCCGACCGTCTCAATAATGTGCTGAAAATCCATGGGTCCCCCGGAGAAGTAGGCAGTGATGTCCAACGCAGGTCTTAGGGGTGCCGCACACCGACGCCGGCGAGAACGTCCCGGTAGCCTTCGCGGAAACTCGGGTACCGGAATTCGAAACCGGTGGCCCGGAGCAGCGCATTGCTGCAGCGTTTGTTGCCGCCGCGCGATGGCTCTCCGCCGGGGTCAGCAGAGGACGACGCCGGCCGGAGGAGTCCCAGCTCGGCCGCCAGGAAGCTCAGCACCTCTCCCAGCTCGGCTGGTTCGTTGTCGACGCCCAGATACACAGGCCCGGGAACTGCGTCCATGGTGCACAGCTGGACGATTGCGGCGGCGGCGTCGTCGCGGTGGATGCGGTTGGTGAAGCGCGGTTCGGCCGGAATCACGGCCGCTCCGCCGCGCACCTGGTCGATCAGCCGGGTCCGGCCCGGCCCGTAGATCCCGCCAAGCCGCAGCACCACGGGGGTGACGCCGGTGCCGCGCAGGCGGCGGTAGAGCAGTTCCTCCGCCTCGCGGAGGGTTCGACCCGAGAACCCGCCGGGTTCCGGCGTCGTGCGTTCATCAATCCAGCCGCCGCCAGCGTCGCCGTAGACCGCGGTGGAGGAGACAAACAGGACCCGGCGGATGCCGGCCCCGGAGGCCAGCACCGCGTCGAGCACGTTCGACAGCCCGCCCACATAGGCGGCCCGGTAGGCATCCTCCGTGGGGGAGTCCGCCGCAATCGCGACGACGACGGCGGTGGTATCCGCCGGGATGGGCGGCAGTACGCCGGAGCTCAAGTCAGCCGCGGCGCCTTCGATCTCCGCCGGCAGTTTCTCCGGCGAGCGCCGCCAGCCCACCACGCGGTGGCCGGCCGCTGCAAAAAGCAACCCGGCCTCGGTCCCCAGATCGCCGCAACCGGCCAGCAGAACAGTCATAGGCCCAGTCTGCCAGTGTTTGAGAAGCACCACTGGCGGGCTTGAGCGAATCTTGAAGTGATCTTGTCTTCCACCGGGGTGCTGCCTTGCCTCCGCCGCACTCCTCGCCGCAGCCGGCCGCCCGACGTTGGATCTGGGGCCTGACGCCCGACGCCGGACCGGCGTCGGGCGTTCTTGTGCTGGTTACCTTGCGGGAATCGGGAAGAAGGCCCGCGGATCCTGCAGCAGAGCCGGGTAGTCAAAGGCCGAGCGGTCCAGGATCTCGTCGACCTGGAAGTTGCGTGCGAACTGGCCGTCCACGGTGATCGGACGGCCCAGGACCTTGCCTATCGCGAAGGAACTGCCGCCATGGACCGGGATGGCGACCACGGAGTTGCCCGGGAGGGTCTTGAACGCCTCTTCCTGTTGCTGCCGCTTGCGCGTGGGCTTCTTGACGAGCTGCTTCGGCGGCAGCTTGCGTACCTTGGCCGGGCGGCGGGCGCCCGAGTCCGCGTACACGAACTGGTAGTCCTCCTCCTCGGAGGTAGTCTTCGCACGTCCCACCGGCGGCAGGCTGACGGTCTTCAGCTGCTCGGGCGCGGTGTCGCCGAGCGGCAGTCGGAGTACCCAGATACGCTCGCCGGAAGGATCCTCCGGCAGCAGCTCGAGCTTCGGCTCGGGCCAGACGTACTCCAGGTCCGCTTCCGTACCGGGGAACAAGGGCGTGTAGAAGCGCGGATCCTTGGCGATCAGCTTGGAGCGGTGGCTCAGGTGCAGCTCGGGATCGCCGAGCCACTGCGGCATGGGGATCTTGGCGGCGTAGTCGGGGTGGGCTGCCTGGGGCGCGAACTCCATGATCTTGTCCCGGGTGGTGTCCTCGCCGCCGCGGGCCGTCCATTCGTCCACCACTGACAGGCCGTAGAGCGTCAGCGCCGGAACGTACCCCATCCACATCCGGATGGCCGGGTGCGACTGCCAGCCATACTCCGGGATCACCAGCGCACGCAGGATCTGCAACGCTTCGATGCGCTGCTTGCCGAGCCGCTCGCGGTCCAGTACCGCGGCGCTCTGCTGGAAATCCGGGAAGGGGAGAAAGGTCTGCATCTCTCCAGTTTGAGGCCCCGGACCAAATGCACCAATTGCAGAGGCTTCCTGGTGAGCGTGTTCACATTTCGGAACCGGACAGGCGGCTCTCAGCTTCGGCGCGTAAACTAGCACGAAACACCCCTGCCGCCCGGGAGGCACGCCCCATGTCGAACAAATCAATAACTACATCTGCGGCGCTGATAGCGCCCAAGTACGGACAACTGCTCAGCCCGGACGCCAACGGGATTCTGGTGCTGGAAGAGTTCACGATCGACCCGGAGGCTGCCCGCAAAGAGCAGCACGGTTTCCGGGCGGCTATCGCTTCCGTGGCACTCACCATGCGTCGCCTGCTGGCGCTCCGCCTCTTCATCGCCGTTGTAGCGATCGCCAACCTGCCGCTGTTCCTGCTCTCCAGCGGTTGGGAGATCTACGTCATCTCGCTGACGCTCGTGGTGGCGGTCCACGCCGCGGTGTCCTGGCTCAACCGCCACGAACCACGGATCCGGCAGCGCCGGATGCTGGAATTGCACCTGCACCGGGAACAGAGCGCCAACTACCGCAAGGTCCGCGACGCCGTGAAGTACGTCATTGACGCGCCGGCCCGGATGAACGAAAACCTCTACCTCGAACTCCTTGGTGCCAAGCGGGTGGCTCTCCACCTCGCCATGGGCACCGTGGCCCTGCTGGATACCAGCGACGACGCCGCCTGGAAGGTCCGGATCGTCCGCGAAATTCCGCGCGCCGCCTGAGCCGGTCCAACCAAGAAGGCGAACCGACGCGGGGGCCCGCCCGCAAGGGCGCGCTCCGGCGTCGTCGTTTCTGCGGGTTGTCAGCCGCCCGCCTGATGCCGCCCGCCTTTGCTGGGCAAATCGGCAGCATGCTGTTCACTTTGCATTGGTCCGACTCTGTCCGCCCCACAGGGTTGCGCTGGGCATATCCTTGCCGGATGGAACCTTACGACGGCGGCGCGGACGCCGGCACTGATGCGGCCGCGACAGACCCCGACAGCGGAGCGGCGCCTGAGCCGGTCGAAGTCCCCGAGGGGGTCAACGGCGTGCTTCCGGTCGCGGAGCTGCACGTGCACATTGAGGGAACGCTGGAGCCCGAGCTGATTTTCGCGCTGGCCGAGCGCAACGGGATCCAGCTGCCGTATGCGGACCTGGACGAGCTGCGCTCGCGCTATGAGTTCACGGACCTGCAGTCCTTCCTGGACCTCTACTACGCCAACATGGCGGTGCTGCAGACCGAGCAGGACTTCGCCGACATGACCCGGGCGTACCTGGCCCGGGCGGGGCTCGCCGGGGTGAGGCATGCCGAGATCATGCTGGACCCGCAGGCGCACCTGTCCCGCGGGATTTCGCTGGAGACCTGCGTCAACGGAGTGGCATCGGTGCTGTCGACCTCCCGCGAGGAGTTCGGCGTCTCCACCTTGCTGATCGCGGCCTTCCTGCGCGACCTCGCCGAGGAATCCGCCCTGGAGGTGCTGGAGCAGCTGCTCGCCATGGGAGCCCCGATCGCCGGAATCGGCCTGGATTCCGCCGAGGTGGGCAACCCGCCGGCGAAGTTCGAGCGGCTTTTTGCCCGTGCCAGGGAGGCCGGCCTGCACCGGATTGCGCACGCCGGCGAGGAGGGCCCGCCGTCGTACATCATCGACGCGCTGGACATCCTGGGTGTGGAACGGATCGACCACGGCATCCGGTGCATGGAGGACCCCGAGCTGGTGGAGCGGCTGGTGAACGAGCTCATGCCGCTGACCGTGTGCCCGCTGTCCAACGTCCGGCTCAGGGCGGTGGACACCCTGGCTGCGCACCCGCTGCCGGCGATGCTCGCGGCCGGGCTGAACGTGAGCGTGAACTCGGACGATCCGGCGTATTTCGGCGGGTACGTGGACGACAACTTCGCGCAGCTGAAGTCGGTGATCGGGCTGTCCGAGTTCGACTTCGTGCGAATGGCGGCGAACTCGATCCGTTCCTCCTTCGCGAGCGAGGAACGGAAGACGGAACTGCTGGCCGAGCTGGCGGCGTCCGGGCACTAAATCTGGGCTGAGGATAGGCATGCACAGGCGCCGGACGGGCAGCACTACCTGGTGCGGACCGGCTCCATTGAAGGAACAGACCCTGAACTGACGGACGATATTGTTCAAGGCCTGCTCGACTTCCTTGATGTTCAGAGCCGCTGATGAATTGTACGGGCACCACGAACTCGAAGAACCGCTGATCGCCAGGAATTCCGGATAGCCTGGCCTCATGCAGATGGGGGAAATCGGGAAACCATGGACGGACGCTGAGATTGCACTGACTGTCGAGAGCTACTTCAGCATGTTGAGGGAAGAGTTGCTCGGCCGCGGATTCAACAAGAGCGCAGAGAATAAGAAGCTCCAGGCCTCGATCGGTCGGAGTAAGGGTTCCATTGAATTCAAGCATGCAAACATCAGCGCGGTCTTGGAATCCATGAATTCGTTTTATATCGACGGCTACAAGCCGCGGCGTAACGTCCAGGAATCCCTTCGCCGGGAAGTAATCCGCCGCCGCTTGGAAGAGACGGACCTTGATGCGCTAATGCTCCAGAAGTTGGACGAGCCGTTGCCGGCGGCGATTGACCTACTGCTGCATCTCGAGCCGGCCCCCGACGTGGAATTCGAGGAAAAGGTCTTCCATCGCAGGGCCGGAAGGGTGAATTTTGTCCGTCTGGAGGCGGATAAGAGGGAGCTGGGACTGGCGGGTGAGCTTGCCGTCGTCGGCTATGAAACGCGCAGATTGGAATTGGCAGGTAAACCAAAACTGGCTGCCAAAATCGACCATGTCTCCCAGAGCCAGGGCGACGGCATGGGGTACGACGTGCTCTCCTTCGATGAAAATGGCCGAGAACGCTTCATCGAAGTCAAGACCACCCGTAGACGAAAAGAGTGGCCGTTCCTTGTGACCCGGAATGAACTCGACTTCAGCCAGGAAGCTGCCGGGCAGTTCCACCTGTACCGGGTCTTCCAGTTTGGCCAGAACCGGCCAGGCCTTTACTCCCTGGCGGGTCAACTTGACGCCACGTGCCGCCTCGAACCCACTGTCTATGAAGGACTACCCAAGCACGCCGTCGTAGGTCTGTAACCGGAAGCACCCCGGGGCGAAGGGCCCGTCGCCTTCTCACGATCGAAGCTACTCACGGGTACCGGTGCGTTGATCCCCCGCGCACTCCGGTTTGGGCTGTCATAGTGGGTCACGACACGCAGAGTTAACCGCATCCACTCGCGAAAACTCCCACATCCTTGGCAAAATGCAGGTGGATCAATTGCTTCTAAAGGAGACCCATGGGCGCGAACACCGCGGAAAACACCAACCTTCGGCTGAAAGCCGTGCTGGATGTCCTGACAGAGGGGGTGTGGACGGGCGAGAAGCTGAACGCCGGAGGCGTGCTGGGCGAGGCAATCGCGCGGGAGCCGCTCAACGATCATGAACGCGAACTCCTGAGCGGCGGCATTCCACGTGGCCACAAGACGCTGACCACCGCCACCGCGAAGCTGGTCAAGGCCGGCTGGCTGGTCAAGGGCCGTTCCGGCTGGTCCATCACCGACGACGGCCAGCGCGCCACGGTCGCTTTCGCCGAGCCTGCCTCTTTCGCCGCAGCGCTCGACGCCGGCACTCCGGTTCCGGCCGACACGCCGCTGCCGTCCGCTCCCGCCGGGAAGCCGTCTGCTCCCGCAGGAAAGGCCGCCGCGCCAGCCGAGAAAGCGCCGTCGAAAGCCGCTAAGGTGGCCGGCAAGGCTGCCAAGCTGGTCGAAGAGGCGGTCGCCCCTGTCGCCAAGGCGGTGCGGAAGCGCAAGGCCGCGGACAAGGCCCCCGCGGCCGCAGTTGCCAAGGTCGCGGCCCCGGCAGCTCCCGCAACGCCGGCTGTCAGCACCGAAACCATCGAGCAGCCGGAAGCCGTCGCGGTTGCCGGTGACTTCAACATCCTGCTGGGTGCGCCCGCCAATTGGGCGCCGCAGTACGACGAGTCCCAGATGGAACTGGACCAGGTGGACCAGCTGTGGAAGATCGCCGCCGACATCCCGGCCGGATCCTACACCTTCAAGATCGCCCTGAACCGTTCCTGGGACGAAAACTACGGTGCGTTCGGGACCTTCGACGGACCCAACCACGAGGTGCACCACGGCGGCGGCGTCCTGGTCATCCACTACGATCACCGGACCCGCGACATCATCCTGCCGTAGGGCTGGAGGCCGCCCTAAACTGGGCTGATGGACGCCGTCGAGGTTGCGGGGCTACGAATCGGGTACCAGCGCGCGGGCCACGGTCCGCCGCTGGTCCTGCTGCATGGTGCCTACGAGGACAGCCGCGTCTGGCGCCGCCAGCTCGAGTCGTTGTCCGATGAATTCACCGTCATCGCCTGGGACGCCCCGGGGTGCGGGCGCTCTGACGACCCGCCGCCGGACTTCTCCGGTAAGGACCTGGGCGACGCCCTGACCGGTTTCCTCCGGGCAGCCGTGCCGGGCAAACCGCACGTCCTGGGACTTTCCATGGGCTCCGGGATTGCGTTGGAGATGTACCGGGCTCACCCGGAAGTCCCCGCTTCGCTGCTGCTGGCCTCGGCCTACGCCGGCTGGGCCGGCTCGTTGCCGCCGGAGGAAGTCGAACGCCGCTACGCTCAGGTGCTGGCCGAACTCGAGCGGCCACCGGAACAGTTCATCCCGGTCTGGCTGCCCACCCTGTTGACCAGCCGCGCCGATCCGTCGTCGGTCGGGGAAATCGCCGCCATCATGGCCGACTTCCACCCGAAGGGCATGCGCGCCCTGCTAAATGCGAGCGGCCGCGCCGACTACCGAGAGGTCTTGCCTACCATCACGGTGCCCACGCTCTTGCTGTACGGCGCCGAGGATGTCAGGTCACCACTGAGCGTCGCCCGGGACATGCACCAGCACATCCCTGGTTCCACGCTCGTGGTCATTCCCGACGTCGGGCACCTGGCTGCGGTCGAGGCGCCGGAAGCCTTCAACGCGGAGGTGCGCCATTTCCTGCATGGGATTGCCGGCGGTTGAGCGCGATTAGAACCGGGTCGGGTCCGGCCGTGGCGGCACCGGTCCGGGGTCCGGAATCGGGAGGGGACTCGGCGTCGGGAACGGGCCCGGAGTCGGTGCAGGCCCAGGCTCCGGGATCGGCGGCGGGGGCGTGACCGGGCCGGGTTCCGGCGGGAACGGATCCCCGGGCTCGGGCGGCGGAGTCGTGGGACCGGGATCCGGAAACGGATCAGGTTCGTGTGGCGGTGGAATAGTCATGCGGGGCTCCCTCACTCTGTTGACGATCCGGGTCTGTTTGTCAGACGGTTTGTTGATCGGGCGGGTCGGTTGGTTAGGCGCGGCGGCGTCGGCGCTGGACCCGCAGCTCCCACGGCCTGAGACGTAACGGGCCGGACGCAGAAGCCCCGGCCGCAGAAGCAGCGTCGGACGCATCGCCGTCGGACGGGTAGTTCGCCAACACCAGTTCCGCGTCCCCCCAACTCTCATCGCCGAGTTCCATGCCG
Source organism: Arthrobacter sp. UYCu723 (assembly GCF_054059215.1). Lineage (NCBI taxonomy): Bacteria > Bacillati > Actinomycetota > Actinomycetes > Micrococcales > Micrococcaceae > Arthrobacter > Arthrobacter sp. UYCu723. Next base: position 726,424 of record NZ_JBSSBW010000001.1, on the reverse strand, counting down.
TGTTCCTCGCCGGAGAAGTTGCCCAGCACCAGCAGCTCCGTGAAGTCTGGGGCGCTTTCTGAGGGACCGCTCAGCGACCGCGTGAAGGCGTAGACGTGCTCGTCGTCGGGCAGCAGCATGCTGAAGTTCCCGTGCGAGACCACCGGCTCCGCATGCCGCAGCTCGATCACCTTGCGGTAGAAGCTGTAGACCGAATCCGGATCGTCCACCTGGGCGGCGGCGTTGATGTGGTTGGTATTCGGGTTGACCGCGATCCAAGGCGCTCCGGTTGTGAAGCCGGCATGCCGGGAGGCGTCCCACTGGACCGGGGTCCGCGCGTTGTCCCGGTTCAGCGGCGCGAGCGCGGCGAGCACCTCGGCGTCGGTGTGGCCGAGGTGGGTGGTGGCTTCGCGGTGGTGGTTGAGGACCTCGATGTCGCGGTAATCGCTGATCGCCCCGAACGTCATGTTGGTCATGCCGAGTTCCTCGCCCTGGTAGACGTAGGGCGTGCCGCGGTGCAGGTGCAGGATGCCGGCGAGCATCTTGGCCGAGAGTTCGCGGTAGTGGCGGTCGTCGCCGAAGCGCGACACGGCGCGGGCCTGGTCGTGGTTGCCCCAGTACAGGCTGTTCCAGCCCTTCTCGGCCAGGCCTTCCTGCCAGCGCCCCAGGGTCTGCTTCAGCTCCGTGAGCTTGAGCTTCTTGGGCCGCCACTTGTTGCCGCTCTCCTGGTCCAGGGCCACGTGCTCGAACTGGAACACCATGTCCACCTCGGCCCGTGCGGGATCGGTGAAGAGGATGGCCTCCTCGACCGTCACGCCCGGCATTTCGCCGACGGTGAGCAGTTGACCGGTGCGGCCGGCGAAGACTTCGCGGTGCATCTCCTGCAGAAACTCGTGGATGCGGGGGCCGTTGATGTAGGACGGTGTGCCGTCGCCGTGGAGCATGCCCTCGGCGATCGGCCCGTCCGGCAGGGAAGTGTCCTTGGAGATGAAGTTGATGACATCCATCCGGAAGCCGTCCACGCCCCGGTCCAGCCACCAGTTCATCATGTCGTAGACGGCGGCGCGGACTTCCGGGTTCTCCCAGTTCAGGTCCGGCTGCTTCTTCGAGAAGATGTGGAGGTAGTACTCGCCGGTGGCCTGGTCGAAATCCCACGCAGGCCCGGAGAACGCCGAGCCCCAGTTATTGGGCTCCGCACCATCCCGCGGTGGCCGCCACCAGTACCAGTCGCGCTTCGGGTTGTCCTTCGCGGAGCGGGATTCCACGAACCACGGGTGCTCGTCCGAGGTGTGGTTGACCACGAGGTCCATGACCAGCTTCATGCCGCGCGCGTGCAGGCCGTTGGTCAGTTCCTGCAGGTCCTCGAGCGTGCCGAAGAGCGGGTCCACGTTGCGGTAGTCGCTGATGTCGTAGCCGTTGTCGTCCTGCGGCGAGGTGTAGATCGGGGACAGCCAGACGACGTCGACGCCAAGCCGCTGCAGGTAGTCCAGCTTGCTGATGATGCCGCGCAGGTCGCCGATGCCGTCGCCGTCGGAATCGGCGAAGCTGCGCGGATAGATCTGATAGACGACGGCGCCCTGGAACCAGTCGCTGGCAGGTGCCTCCAGCGATTCCGCAGGTGCTTGTTCGACCGTCATTTGGGACTCCTCGGCTGGTCCGGCACGTTGTGGCGGGCAGCGTTGCCGCGGTGCCGCCAACGTCTGATTATCGACCCGTTAGCGCAGGCTGGGAAGACCCTTCTAGTTCTGCGAGGCTAAGGGTCACGCCGTGGCGTCTCCGCGGCGCCTCGATCTGCCGGGCCGGCGCAAGGGGTCCAAAGGCCCTGTTTTTCGCGCCCGGAAAAACGAGAATTGTCGAACTACTTGCATCCCAGGGGGAGGGCGACATGCGCCGAGTTGGATCATCTTGCAGGGCTGCTTCGGCGGCATTCTGTGTAGCCGTTCTGCTGGCGGCCTGTTCTCCTCCCGCCACAGCCCCAAGTACCAGCTCGCCGTCTGCGAGCTCCGCGCCTGCGAGCTCTGAGGCGGCGACGCCGGACACGTCCGGGACGGCAGCCCCGGCATCACCCTCGGCGTCGTCGTCGGCCTGGACGAGCTTCACGACGTCGGACGGCCAGCTGATGTTCGACTACCCGTCAGCGTGGACGCTCAAGGACCGGGCAGCTGAGGCGGCGCCAGGCGGCGTCTTTGTGGAGGTCCTGAATAAGGCGGGAAAATCGATGGCTACTTTGCGGACCAATATGGTCACCGGGTCGGAATGCACTGAGAAGCATCCGTATTCCCTCATCGATTCCGAGGAACTGCCGGCACTGGCTCAGGGTGACGCGATTCCGCGGTTCGTTTTTGAGGGCCGGGCCAACCCCAACGATGCGGATCCGGCGAAGGCGAATGTCCTGGCCTATGGGATCACCTCCGCGCCCGAACCGTCCGGCCCCACCGCCTGCCCCATCTTCCATTTCTTCACGTGGCCGCCAAGCGGGGCGATGTTCGGCGGCGTCTACAATCCCCTCGATACGACTCCCGGGAACCCGCCCAACGTGGACACCCCGGAGGCCTATGTAGACACGAACGAGTACCAGGACATCCGCCAGATGATCACGTCCCTCCGGCCGGCGGGGAAGTAGCGGCGCGGCGAAACGCCGGGCTGAAACGAGGCGCACGGATGGAGGCCAGGAGGCCCGGGGTCACCATCGCGGCCACGTTCTGCGGCGCCTTGCTGCTGTCCTGCTGCTCGCCGCCCGGGCCGCCACCCGTTTCGACGGCACTGCCGCCCGCAACGACCTCGACCTCGGGCAGCACGCCGCCGTCGGGCAGTGCGACGCCAACCACGCCGCCGGCGTCGGACTGGAAGACCTTCACGACGTCCGACGGCGGGCTGTCCTTCGACTTTCCCAGCCGCTGGAGCGTCCGGGATCCCGCCGGGGAGATGCCTCTCGGCGGTGAGTTCGTGGACGTGCTCAATCAGGCGGGAAGGCCGATGGCCAGCCTGCGGACCAACATCGTCACCGGTGCGGACTGCACGCAGAGGTACCCGTTCGAGGTGTTCGACTCCGAGCCGATGCAGGCGCTCGCAGAGGATGGGGCGGCCGACGCGCCGGTGCCCCGCTACGTCTTCGAGGCCCGGGGCGACGCCACAGCTCCAAAGGCGGCACCGCCCACCATTGCCGGCTACGGAATCACCATGGTCCCGGAAGAAACCGGCAGCACGGCCTGCCCGATGTTCCTTCTGTTCCTCTGGCCGCCCAGCGGCGCCTTGTTCGGGGCAGCGTACAACCCGGAGAACAACACGACGCCGGGCGACCCGTCCATGCCGTACCTGGCGAAGGCGAAGCTCTACGCGACGACCCCGGAGTACCAGGACATCCGGAAGATGATTACCTCGCTGCGGCCGGCGGGGAAGGACGCGGGGAAGTAGCAGGCACCGATCCCGCCAAACTCTTCGTTCCGGCACCGCCAAAGTCACTGAAACGCGAGCCCCTGCAAGGCAAGTCACTGAAACGCAGGTCACTGAAACGCACGTCACTGAAACGCGAGCCGCTGAAAGGCACACCATGGGGTTCATTCCTCGTCGCAGAAACGCTTCCTCGACGGATCTCACTGCGGATCCCACTGCGGATCCGACTAACCGTCCGCCCCGGCGGCGGCGCCGACGAGTGCTCCGCATCCTCGCCATCGTGGCTCTCGTCGCGGTGGGGCTGGGGCTGGTCTCGACGGCGGTCAATCTGCTCCTCGAGCGGCAGGAACGGGGCAGCATTGCCCCTTATGGCGAGCGGGTGGAGATCGCCGGCGGAGCGCTCAATGTCTACCGGAGCGGCCGGTCCGGTCCGCCGATCGTGCTCCTCGGCGGCCTGGGCACGGCCGCACCAGCCCTGGACTTTGCCCCGTTGATCCGGGAGTTGGGCGAATTCAACGTCATCGTCGTGGAGGGATTCGGCTATGGCTACAGCGACCTCAGCGCCAGCGAGCGGACCAACAAGAACATCAGCACTGAACTCCACGAGGTACTCGCTAAGCTCAACATCACTCGGCCGTATGTCCTGGCCGGGCACTCGATCGCCGGCTTCTACATGCTCGACTACGCCAACCGGTACCCCGCGGAAGTTTCGGCCGTGATTGGGATCGACCCCACGGTGCCGACGGCGAAGGAGGGGCCCGTGGAGCTGCCGCTGGAAGGGGCGGGGTTGGTGCGGATGCTGTCGGTCACGGGAGTGGTCCGCGCAGTACTGGCCGTGGCCCCCGCGCTCGTGGAGCCCGACGGCGACGCGTTTACGGCCGATGAGCGTGAACGCATGCGCTTGATGCTCAGCTGGAACCTGGGCAACCAGGCCGTCGCCGACGAGACCGCACGGATTAGCAACAACGCAGCCGAACTTAGGGGAGTCACGTATCCCGACGCGCTGCCGGTGCTGGCATTTGTCTCCGGCGCCGGATCCCCCGGGGAACCGGCCAAGGCTGAGGCGGCTGAGAACCTCCTGAAGAACGTCAAACGCCATGAAATCGTCCCGCTCGCTGGCGGCCACTACCTGCATTGGACCCAGGCCAAGCTGATGGCCGAGGCGATCAGGAAGTTCCTCGGGAGCGGGCAGGCGGACCGGTAGACGGACCGCCGTCGTCGAACCGGCTGTACGGGACCGCAACTCACCGGACCCGCGTCAGGGGCCCGGCGTCGTCGGTGCCGCGTCAGAGGCGGCGTGCCTCGATCCTGCCCGGAGCGCGGTGCGGATGTTGACCTTCGAGGTGTAAGAGATCGAGCCGTACTGGAAGAGCCGCACGGCGAGGCGGAGCATGATGGCGGCCCCCACATAGAGGATCACGATCACGATTGCGGCTTCGAGCAGGTTCAGTGAGCCGAAGCCGTTGCGCAGCAGCGCGGTGACCGGGGCGGAGAACGGGAAGTAGGTGAAGATCTGCACGATCACGGAGTGCGGGTCCGAGACCACCAGGGCCACGGCGTAGAACGGCACGAAGATCAGCGCCATCATGACGCCCATGAAATTTCCGGCTTCCTTCGCGGTCGGCATCACCGCGCCAATGGCCACGAGGGTGGTGGTGAACAGCGCGAAGCCGCCGACCAGGATCAGGAAGCCGACGGTCATCCGGACCGGGTCGAAAATCAGCCGGGGCACGTCCAGCGCCGCCGGGTTCAGCTGTTCGGGGAGGAGCAGCCGGGCGATGAGGATGGGGGAGAGGAACACGATCATCTGCACCAGGCCGATCGCGAACAGCGCAATCACCTTGCCCGCGATGAGGGTGGTGGGTTTGAGCGTGGTCAGGATCATCTCCGTCACGCGGTTTTCCTTCTCCTCCAGGGTGGAGTTGAGCATCTGCCCGGCGAGGAGCACGATCAGTCCGTAGAAGATGACCAGGAAGATCAGCGGCGGAATGACGGATCCCGGCCCGCCGGCTTCCTGCGCGCCGTCGTAGGTGACGGTCTCGATCTTCGCCTTGCCGGCCGCGAGCGTGGACAGTTGCGGGGAGCCGATCCTCTGATCGACGGCGCGGCCCAGCATGGCCTGCGCGACGGCGGCGTACTTGCCGTTCTCGAAGATCCCCCTGTCGGCACCGTAGACGCGCACGGCGGTGGTCTCGGGGTTCGCCGGGAAGTCGAAGTAGGCGTCCACGGTCCTGGACTGCACGGCCCGGAGCCCGGCGTCCGGGGACCCCGCAGGGCGGGCGCCGAAGAGGGCCGCGTTCTCGGCGGTGATCAGCCCCGAGGCATCCGTGTAGGCGATGCTGAGCTGCGCGCTCTTCTGGGCCTCCGACGCAGTGTCCGTGGTGCTGTTGCTCAGGAAGATCAGCCCGAACACCACGGCCATGATGACGGGGACGGCCAGGGTGCCGATCCAGAACCGCCGCTTGGTCACGGTGCGGACGAATTCGAAGCCGATGACGGTTCCGAGATTGTGCTGGGCCACGGCCTTACACCTCTTCCCTCACGAGGGCGGTGGCGGCGGGCGCCGGTGCGGCTCCGGAGGCGCCGGGCCGGTTCTGGTCGCCGTAGACGCGGATGAAGATGTCCTCGAGCGAGACTTTGGTGGTGGTGAAACTGCGGACGGTCACGCCGACCTCGATCAGGTCCTTGAGGATGGCGGCTTCATCGGTGGCGTCGGTGATGCTCAGCTCGGCGTAATTGGTTTCCTCGAGCATCACGTCGTAGTGGGGCGAGCGCGGGATGGTGCCGCCGTACTTGATCCGGATGATTCTGCCGCCGTATTTGTTCTGCACCTCGTCGATGGTCCCGTAGGCCTCGGCGGTGCCGTTCTTCAGCAGGATGACGCGGTCGCACAGGCGTTCCACCTCTTCCATCTGGTGGGTCACCATGACCACCGTGGCGCCGGATTGTTTCTGCTCGGCGATGACGTCAATCAGCAAGCGCCGGTTGACCGGGTCGAAGCCCTTGGTCGGTTCGTCCAGGATGAGCAGTTCCGGGCGGTTCATGATGGTGACGCCGAGTTGGACCTTCTGCTGCTGGCCGCTGGAGAGCTTGTCCAGCAGCGAACCGGCCTTGTCCGCCAGGGCCACCCGTTCGAGGTACTCGAGGGACCACCCCCTGGCGGCGCGCTTCTCCATCCCTTTGAGCCGGCCGAAGTAGGTCATGATGTCGATGACCTTTTCCTTCTTATACAAGCCGCGTTCCTCCGGGAGGTAGCCCAGCCTGTCCCCGTGCTCGGGCTTGAACTCCCGCCCGTTGATATGCAGGATTCCGGCGGTGGGCTCGTAGATCCCCAGCAAGGCACGGATCGTCGTCGTCTTCCCGGAGCCGTTGCTGCCCAGGAAGCCGAAGGTCTCGCCGGCGTGCACATCGAAGGACAGGTCCCGGATGACGGTGGTGTCACCGAAGTCCATGCGGAAGCCGCTGATGTGGACCCGTGCTTCGCCCATGGCTGCTCCTGTGCCGGGCCGCCCCCTTTTGCAGCCCGTGCCTCTACTCGATCGGCCTGTCGAGACCCCTGTCCAAACTGCTTGCCCAGGCCCCTTTCCCGGACCCCGTGCCTGAACCCCGCTAGACGGCGGGGGAGTGCCGGTGGCGGCGGTTCGAGGGGGTCGGCAGGCCAGCCCGGGTCCGGCCGGTCCCGCCCCAGGCGTTCGAGCGGGCCTCCTTGATCAGGCCGGTGCCGGCGCACTCGCGGACATCCATGATGCCGTCCGCAGCCGAGCGTTTGTCCGCATAGGCCCTGGAAATGGCCAATACCGTTCCGTCCGCCCCAAGCAGGCGGAACCGGACGTTCGCCTCCGCGTCCGTGAAGATCTCGAAATGTCCTGCCATGGTCATGTCCTTTCGGGCCACCTAGGCACCCCGGGCCGTACACGTCCCTGTGCTGATGCCGTTTGTTCGACAGGGCGCCGCGGTGCTCTGACAAGACTGACCCGTGGGGACTAAGCGGGTAAGGGGCGAAAGTCCCAATGTCCCGGTGAGGCGGGGCACTACATTGGAAGAATGGCTGAGTTTCAGGAGGGCGAATCCGGGGAGCGTGTCCGGCTGACGGCGAGGGTGGGCGGCACAGTGCAGGCCGTCGGCTTCCGGTACTGGACGGTGCGGAAGGCCGAGGAGCTCGGGCTGACGGGCAGTGTCCGGAACAACGACGACGGTTCGGTCGGCATCGTGGCGGAGGGACCACAGATGGCGGTACTTGAGTTCCGGCGCTGGCTGCGCTCGCCGCAAGCGCCCGGACGCGTGGAAAACGTGGAGGAACAGATCTCCCGGGACACCGGGGAGTTCAACAACTTCGGGGTGGTGTACTGAGGCCGTGTTCGAGCGTGCCCATTCTTGGGGCAAAGGGCACTCGGCACGGGACCCGATTGTGGGTACGGTGGCCCCATGCAGAAAATATCGATCGACGCCCTGGCCCGTCAGCAAATCGCGGCAGCCCTCGTGGCAGCCAGCGGCCGGGCCGCTGACACGGTGTTCGGCGGGCACGAGAAGGTCCTCCGCCAGACCGTCATGGCGTTTAGGGCCGGCACGAAGTTGAGCGAGCACCAGAACCCCGGCGAAGCCACCGTCTTTGTGCTCCGGGGCTGCGTCCGGCTGCAGGCTGGCAAGGAATCCTGGCAGGGGAAAGCCGGCGATCTCCTGATCGTGCCCGAGGGGCTGCACAGCCTGGAAGCGGAAGAAGACTCCGCGATCCTGATGACCGTGGCAAAAATCCACGCCTGAGAGAAGCAACACCTGAACCGCGGGGACTTCTAGTTGTGCCGTGCCCACAGCTGCAACCATACGAGCAGTCGCGTTTCGGGGTCCTCTAGGTCTATTCCGAAAAGGGGTTCAACGCGGGACAAGCGGTACCGGACCGTGTTGACGTGCACGTCCAGAGCCTTTGCGGCATCAATCGCGTTTCCGCCGCAGCTCAGGTAGGCGTGGAGGGTCTCCTCGAACGACTTCTTATGCTGTTCGTCGTATTCGGCGATCCTCAGGGCGTGGGCCCCGGGGAGCTGGCCCGACGTCGTCAGCGACGAGACGATCTGGCGCAGCTGAAGGCGTGAGCCGAGGGAGTCGTCGTCGGCGACGATCTCATCGGAATCTGCCGCTATCCGCCCTTCGGCGACGTTACGCACCAGCTCGGACAGGACGAGTTCCGCGTTGACCCGGGACTCCGCTAGGCGGTCGATCGTGGCCGCCACCCCCAGTGCGGCCAGGACCGGGCGGGAGAGAAGCCGCCGCGCGTTCTGCACAATTTTCAGGATCGCGCTGCGTTGAAATTGCCGTGAAGATTCGGTGGTCTGCGGCAGGACGATGTAGACGATGTTGTCCGAGAGCCCACAGACCGCCGAGGGCAGCCGGATGGCGCAGGCGGTCCGGATCGTATCGAAGAGCCGGAGGCGGGACTGCAGCGTTTCGGCTGCGATGGCATCGGACGGCCAGATGCCCAGGGCCGCAACCCGAACGGACGCCGCCGGGATCCCCAGCCGGATCGCGGCCAGCTCGGCGCGTTTGGGCTCGAAGAGCAGCGGCTGGACCAGATCTATTTGGCGGGTCAGGTTCGAGACGTAGGTGGTGCGCTTGTGCAGGATGTGGAGCGCCGCAACGTTGGCAGCTTCACGCAGGATCCGGTTCGCGTCCTCGTTGTGGTGTTCCGCCAGTTCGAGGAGCCAGAGCGAGCCAAGGACGGAGTCGCCAGCCCGGATGGCGATGGCCGTGCGCCGGAGCAGCGGGTCCTCCGTCGCCACGTTCAACGCATTGCTGGCTGCATGGACGCGGCGGTAGTCCCTGTCCGTTTGAACGGAGTGCGGCACGTGCAGCCGCAGGATGGAACTCCGGCGCGTCTCGTCGATGGGCTGGTCCGGAAGGGTCGAATACGCCAGAATCGTCTGCTCCGGATCGGCGATCGCGATGGCACCGCCGGCTTGGGCCGCCACGGTGTTCGCCAGGTCGAACAAATCTCCGGGACGGATGTCCACCAGCGTGCGCCCCGATTGCCGGTGCGGGATGACGGCGGCGTCCATGATCTCCGCGAGCTGGTTCCACGGTACCGAATCAGAGGCCCGGAAAAGAGCCATCCCAGTGTCCCGCACGGCCGCCCGCAGTGCCTCGTCCGAGGTGCCGTTGGCTTTGTAGACTACTGCCACGTAGCCGGCGTCGCTGAGCTCCCGGATTTTCACGCCCAGCCGCTTGCCGGACAGCGACAAACCGATGGCAAGGGCGACGGCGCCGGGAAACTTCGCAGGACGGGCCATCGAGTCATAGAGAACAGAGCCTGCGACAATCTGCTGGTCGTCGGCCGGCATTTCGACGAGGCTGACAATTTCCGAACCGGCCGAGCGGGCGACGTCCGCCAGGGTGGGCAGCGCATGCCTCTCCGCCGCCGGGAGCGCCGTCATTGTTTCACCGAAGGAACTGTTTGGTAGTCGCTGCTAATGACGTGCCCTTCAATTTGTCGCTATCTCCATAGTGGCGCGGAGTTCCACTTCCTACGCTGAACCATAACGCAGCACCGCAAAAAGGAAGGCCCTCATTGAAAATCAGCGAAGCCAGGCAGCTCATCCAGGTCAAGGCCCCCGTGTTCTCCCGGCAGCGCCGGGTGCTGGCCAACGCTTTCAATGTGGAGGAATACCGGCAATCGGCACGGAAAGTCTTGCCGGCAGGGATTTTCGACTACCTGGACGGCGGATCTGAAGACGAGGTGACGCTCCGCCGCAATCGGGCCGTCTTCGACTCCTGGGCGCTCATGCCCAACTGGGGCCCGGTGTCCGGACCGGACACCAGTACCAGTTTGCTCGGAAAAGACAGCGCCCTGCCGCTCACCTTGACCCCCACCGGGGCCACCCGGCTGTTCCATCCCGAGGGCGAGCTGGCCGTCGCGGCTGCCGCGGACCGGGCCCGCATCCCCTACGGGCTGGCCGGACTGAGCACCGTGCCGATGGAAACGATCGCGGAGCGCCACCCGGCCCTGGACCGCTGGTTCAACTTCGGGCTCACCTCCGACGCCCAGGCGCTGCAGGCCAAACTGTCGCGCTGCGAGGCCGCCGGATTCAGCACCCTGATTGTAGGAGTGGACACGCGGGCGCTGGGCTCGAGAGAAAGGGATCTCCACAACGGCTTCACCGCCCCTCCCGCGCTGACTCTTTCAACCATCGCGGACATCGCCCGGCACCCCTCCTGGTGGGTGAATTTCCTGAAGTCGGACGGCATCAGTTTCCCGAACCTGGATCCGCGCAGTCCGGCGGCCACCGCAGTGGTCACGCCCTCCATGTGGCAGCACATCCTGGGCCACTCGGATGCGACCAGCGGATGGAACGAACTCGTTGCCTTGCGGCAGGCCTGGCACGGCAAGATCGTGCTCAAGGGCTGCGTCAACCCGGCCGACGTCGCAAAGGCCGCGGGCATTGGCCTGGACGCCGTCCAGTTGAGCAATCACGGCGGCCGCCAACTGGACCACATGCTGAGCCCGATGGACGTCCTGCAGGAATCCCGGCAGCGGGTAGGCGATTCGATCGAGATCTACGTGGACTCCGGCATCCGCCGGGGGAGCGACATCCTCAAGGCCTTGGCGCTGGGAGCCGACGCCTGTTCGATCGGCCGGGCCTACCTGTACGGGCTGGTGGCGGCCGGCTCGCCGGGTGTCGGACGCATCATTGACATCTTCGCGGACGAACTCCGGCGTACGATGACGCTGGTGGGCGTTTCCAGCATTCCCGAATTGAAGGCACGGGGCGGGGAAATTCTTCGCGACATCCGTCATTCCCCCGAAGTCCTCGAACCAACAGCCTCAAGCTCCACGCATTAATAAGCTCCGAACAATTCGGCTCAGCTCCGAACAATTCGGCACGCCGTGCCTTCCCGCAGCGTTGCGGGAGGCCCAAGAATCCCTGAACAGCTAAGGAAACCATGCGCACTCGATACCTACTTCCCGTTCTCACCGTCATCACGGCAATGTCGCTGACAGGCTGCGTCAACAACAGCGAACCAGCAGCCACGGCTGCCACGTCCGGCGCACCCGGACCGGCTGACGCCGTCGCGGTGAAGAAGAACGACTCCCTTGCGGCGTCGCTCCCGGAGAAGATCAAGTCCGCCGGTGTCCTCAACGTCGGCATGGCGAACAACTACCCGCCCAACGAGTTCAAGGACGGCAATGGTGCGCCGGCCGGCTGGGCCGTGGACCTGACGAAGGCGCTGGGTGACGTCCTGGGCCTGAAGGTCAACTTCGACATCGGCACCTTTGACAATATTCTTCCGGCCGTGAAGGCCGGAAAGGACGACATGGGCGTGTCCTCCTTCACCGACACACTGGAACGCGAAAAGCAGGTGGATTTCGTGAACTACTACTCCGCCGGCATCCAGTGGGCCGCCCCTAAGGGCAAGACCGTGGACCCGGCCAACGCCTGCGGACTCAAGGTCGCCGTCCAGGCAACCACCTACCAAGACACACACGAGGTGCCCGCGAAGTCCAAGGCCTGCACGGACGCCGGCAAGGCGGCCATCACCATCTTCAAATACGACGCGCAGGACCAGGCGACCAACGCCCTCGTGGTGGGGCAGGTCGACGCCATGAGCGCCGATTCGCCCGTTACCCTGTACGCGATCTCCAAGACCAAGGACAAGCTGCAGACCGCTGGCGACGCCTTTGAGGTGGCACCCTACGGGATGCCCGTGGCCAAGGACAGCGCCTTCACGCCGGTCCTGCAGAAGGCGCTCCAGACTCTGATCGACGACGGCACGTACAACAAGATTCTGGCCAAGTGGGGAGTGGAATCCGGCGGGGTCAAGACGGCGGCGCTCAACGTGGCAGCCAAGGGGTGATCACGAATGAGCGAGCCGGAGTCCGGCAGGATGACTGAGCCGCTGCCCGGCCAGCGGCCCCGGGCCGGCGGCACCGCCCCCGGCCCGGGCGGCACGGGCCCGGGAACGGGCGGTGGCAAGGGTGCCGGCGTCGGCGTCTCGGACCGCGATGGCGAGCCGACGACGATCGTCGCCGTCCCGCTGCGCCACCCGTGGCGGATCCTCGTGGCTGTGGTCCTCGTCCTCATGCTGGCGGTCTTCGTGCTGGACGCCGCCCAACGACCGGACTACGGCTGGGCCGACGTCGGCAAGTACATCTTCGACCGCCGGATCAGCCAGGCCGCGTGGGTCACGTTGTCGCTGACCATCTACGCCATGGTGGGCGCGATAGTTCTGGGCCTTCTGCTGGCCATCATGCGGCTCTCACCGAACCCCGTGTTGAAGAGTGTGGCGTGGCTCTACATCTGGATCTTCCGGGGAACGCCTGTCTACGTGCAGCTGGTCTTCTGGGGCATCGTGTCCCTGATCTATCCGGTGTTCACGCTGGGCATTCCGTTCATGACGCCCTGGGCCACCATCCCGAACGAGATCTTCACCAACCTGTTCATCACCGCCGTGATCGGGCTGGCCCTGAATGAGGCCGCCTACATGTCCGAGATCGTGCGCGCCGGGCTGCTGTCCGTGGATCAGGGCCAGGAGGAAGCCTCGACAGCCCTGGCCATGTCCTGGGGGCAGACCATGCGCTATGTGGTGGTTCCGCAGGCCATGAAAATCATCATTCCGCCCACCGGCAATGAGGTGATCTCGATGCTCAAGACCACCTCGCTGGTGGCCGCGATTCCGTTGAGCATTGACCTCTACGGGGTGTCCCGGGGTATTTCAGCGGTGACGTTTACTCCGGTGCCGCTGCTGATTGTGGCGTCGCTCTGGTACCTGCTTTTCACTTCCGCCCTGATGGTGGGCCAGCACTTCATCGAGAAGCGATTCTCGCGCGGAACCGGCCGCCTCAAGACGGGCAAGGAACCGGCGTCGCCGGAGCCGGGACCGACGGCGGCGCCAGGCGCACCGGGCGTACCGCTCGGCACAGACTTTGGAGGAAAGGGATGACGGGCATGCCAATGGTCCTTGCAGACCGGGTTTCTAAGAACTTCGGCACCAACAGGGTGCTGCGCGGGATCAGCCTGGAGGTGAAGCCGGGCGAGGTGCTCTGCATCGTGGGTCCCAGCGGTTCAGGCAAATCCACGTTCCTGCGCTGCATCAATCACCTCGAACGGGTGGACGCGGGCAGGCTCTCGGTCGACGGACAGCTGGTTGGATACCGTCAAAAAGGAGACAGGCTCCACGAACTGAGGCTCACGGAAGCGGCCCTGCAACGCCAGGAAATCGGCATGGTCTTCCAGCGGTTCAACCTGTTTCCGCACCTGACGGCGGTGGAAAACATCATCCTGGCTCCCATGCGGGTGAAACGGCTTTCCAAGGCCAAAGCCACCGCCCGGGCCAAGGAACTGCTGGAGCGTGTGGGCCTGGGGGACAAAGGTGACCACTACCCGGCGCACCTCTCGGGCGGGCAGCAACAGCGGGTGGCCATCGCCCGCGCGCTGGCCATGGACCCCAAGCTGATGCTCTTCGATGAGCCCACAAGCGCCCTGGACCCCGAGCTGGTGGGCGAGGTCCTGGACGTGATGAAGGAACTGGCCCTTACCGGCATGACCATGATTGTGGTGACGCACGAGATGGGGTTCGCCCGCGAGGTGGCGGACACCCTGGTCTTTATGGATGAAGGCGTGGTGGTGGAAGCCGGACCACCACGGCAGATCCTCAGCGACCCGCAGCATGCCCGGACCAAGGCGTTCCTTTCCAAGGTGCTCTGACGGCGGGGTCCGGCTCAGCCCAGAGCTGTGGCCCCGCCGCCGCACGGGTGGAACACTGATCCTGTGGAAGGCCTTGCCGGGAGCAGGACCTGGACGGACTACAACGCCGCCCAGGCCGCACGTTCCGTGCGCCCGCTTTGCCTCGACGCCATGCTCTTGGCCGGTCCCGGCAACGGCCGCCGCGCCATCGATCTGGGCTGCGGGGCCGGGAAGGAAACGCTGGCCCTCCTGGACGGCGGCTGGCGGGTGCATGCCGTCGATTCGCTTGCCGACACCGGCGAGCGGCTGTGGGCGACCGTGCCGGCGGAACTGGCGGAAAAACTCAGTGTCGAAATGCGTCCGTTCGAGGAGCTGATGAATCTTCCCGACGCCGATCTCATCCTGGCCAGCTATTCGCTGCCCTTCATCCATCCAGGGGACTTCGGCCGCGTCTGGCAGATGCTGCTCGGGTCGCTCAGGCCCTCGGGTGTCATCGCCGTGAACCTCTTCGGCGAGCGGGATTCCTGGGCCGGCATCGCCGAATGGAACTTCCATACGGAGGCGGACGTCAGGAGGCTGTTCGACGGGCTCGAAATCCTCAAGTTCGAGGTGTTTGAGGACGCGGGGCAGTCCTTCCGGGGCCCTAAGCACTGGCACATCTTTGACGTGATCGCCCGCCGGCCGTGAGCCACTCTCCCCGGAGCGGCCTTGCCGTCGCTGGACTCAGCCTCGGCACGGCGCTGAACCCGCTGAACTCCTCGATGATCGCCGTCGCCCTGGTGGTGCTGCGCGCGGATTTCGGGCTCGACGTCGCCACGGTCACCTGGGTGATCACCGCGTTCTACCTCACCTCCGCGGCGGGCCAGCCGCTGATGGGCCGGCTGGCGGACCGCTTCGGGCCGCGCCGCTTGTTCATGTTCGGCATGGCCGTGGTTGCCGTGACCTGTGCCGTGGCACCCTTCGCGCCGAACTTTGCGGTGCTGTGCGTTGCCCGCGCCTTCATGGCGCTGGGCACGGCGGCCGCCTACCCGAGCGCCGTCGTCATGGTGGGGGCGCTGGCCACGCTGGCCAGGACGAAATCCACGCGGCCGCTGGGCAGCATCCAGATGGCCAACACCTCCGCTGCCGCCGTCGGCCCGGTGATGGGCGGGCTGCTGGTGAGCCTGGTCGGGTGGCAGGCGCTGTTCCTGATCAACGTCCCGCTTTCGCTCGCGGCCATCCTTCTGGTCCGGAGGTTCGCTCCGGCCGACGAGGGGCGTGAACGCGGTCGGGCCTCCGAGCTGCTGCGGGACTCGGACATTCCCGGCATCCTCGCGTTCCTGGCTGCCATGGTCCTGGTGATGATGTCGCTGCTGAACGTGCTGCCGGAATACCGATGGTGGCTGCTGGGCGGCGGGACGCTGCTGGCCGGGCTGTTCGTGTGGCGCGAGCTGCGCTTCGCCCCGCCGTTCCTGGACCTTCGGCTGCTGGGCGGGAACCGGCCGCTGCTGCTGGTCTACCTGGGTTTTGCCCTGTTCAACGGCGTCTACTACTTCGCGTTCTTCGGGCTCCCGCAGCTGCTGCAGGAGGCCGCGGGATACGATCCGGGCGTTGTGGGGCTGCTGATGTTGCCGCTGGCCGCCATGTCGGTGGTGGTGACGCCGTTCGCGGTCCGCGCGATCGACCGTTTCGGCGTCAAGCGGGTGCTGATCGTCGGCGTCGTACTGCTCGTGGCGGCGTCCTGGATGATGTGGCTGCTGACGGCGTCGTTCGCGATCCCGCTGGTCATTGCCCTGACCGCCCTGATGGGGGTGCCGTACGGGGTGGTAAGCATCGCCTCCAGCCAGGGCATGTACCTCTCCACCCGGCCGGAGGAGCGCGGGGTGGCCGCCGGGATCTACCAGACCTGCCGCTACCTCGGCGCGATCATCGCGACGGTGCTGATCGGCATCTTCTACGGAACCGGCGTCAACCAGGCCAACTGGGGCCTCATGGTGGTCGTCATGCTGGGACTCGGCGCGGTGGTGATTGTGGTTTCGCTGATGTGGCGGGAACGGCCATAACACCAGCAGCTTGACACGCCCAACGGGCCGGATTAGCGTCGGCCTTAACGAGGCATTTCGCCCGTTTCTTAATATTTTTTCACAGTATTTTCGGCGCTCAGTCAGGGTTGCTTGTGCTTGGCCATGGCGCCAGCAAGGAGAGTCCTGATGTCCACTTGGGAAATGTCCGGAAAGTATGTGGGCAACTGCAATTGTCAGCTGATTTGTCCGTGCCCCGTCGACGGGGTCCCCACCGGCCCGAATGGCGAGTGCCGCGGTGTGAATGTGTTCCATGTTGCCAGCGGAAACCTCGATGACACCGATCTGTCCGGGGTCGACTTCGCGTTCTGCAACTGGTTCCCGTCGCATCTCACCGCGGGTGGCTGGAAGGTGGGGGTCGTCGTCGATGAAGGAGCGTCGGAAGCGCAGGCGACAGCCTTGGAAAGCATCCTCCATGGCGAGGCCGGCGGCCCGTTCGCCGAATTTGCGGCGTTGTACGGGGAATGGCTCGGCGTAGAACGTGCGAGTGTCACGTTCTCGGACGGCGACACACCATCCGGTGCTGTGGCCGGGCGCGTGAACTTCACCTTTGAGCCCCTGCCGGGACCCGACGGCGGCGTCACCACCGTCAGGAACGCGATGTTCGGCTTCGCCCCCGAATTCCAGATCGGCAAGGCACCGGGCCACTCCGACCTCTTCGGCCTGGACTTCGACGGCGTATATGGCGAGACCGCGGACTTCACCTTCTCGAGCGAGATGGCTGAGAACGCCCCAAAGGCGCGGGCCTGAGCGCCGGCACCTGATGCTTCGCCGGAAGCAGTTGACACGAGAGGGCGACCGCCGTATCCCGCGCGTCACCGTTACACCTGCCGCAGGTTCAGTGGCAGCGGCGTACCGCCTCGATCCGCGGGAGGCCGGACTCCTCGCGGTCCTCCTCGGGCTCGCCGCAACGAGCTGGATCTTCATGTCCGCCCAGATGAACGGGATGGACATGGGCCGCTGGACGGACCCGGGACCGCTGGGATTCTTCGCCACGACGTGGGTCGTCATGCTGGCGGCCATGATGTTTCCGTCCGTGGCGCCGATGGTTGTCGCCTACGCCCGGATCCACCGCCGCCGACGCGAGCTGGGGCGTCAGGCTCCGCCGGCCTGCACCGCAGTGTTCGTGGCGGGCTACCTGCTCACGTGGACCGTCTTCGGAATCCTGGCCTATTCGCTGTACGCCGCCGTGGCAACGCTGGTTCCGGGTCTTTTCGCCTCGGATCAAGGCGGCCGCTACCTGGCAGCCGGAGTGATCCTGGTGGCGGCCGCCTACCAACTCACCCCCGCCAAGAACATCTGCTTGATGAAATGTCGTACGCCCATGGACTTTGTCCTCCGCCGCATGCGCTACGGGTACGGTGGTGCGCTACGCATGGGGATGGAGCACGGCGCCTGGTGCGTGGGCTGTTGCTGGGCCCTGATGGTGGCACTGTTCGCTCTGGGAGTGATGAGTATCGGGTGGATGGCAGTCGTCGGGGCGTTCATCGCCGTCGAGAAGATGCTGCCGTGGAAGCAGTTGGCTAACCGCGCAGTAGCGGCAGCCCTGGCTGCAATTGCACTCAGTATCGCCCTGGCGCCCTGGGCGATGCCTGGAATGGTGGCCTGACAACGCAGGTCTGCGCGTCGCACCTGCGGCGGCGCAGCGCGAGTTGTTGATGCGCCATGACGCGAGTGGGAAAATTGTGGTGCGGTCTCATCCACTTTAAGGAGTCGAAAATGGCTGACGGGACTGGATTGATCAAGCGTTTCTACACGGAGGTGATCGAGGGCGGAAACCTCGATCTCATCGAGGAACTGGTGAGTGATGACTTTGTCGATCACGATCCCCTACCCGGACAATCGCCCGCTAAGGACGGCGTTGGGTTCTTCGTCAACACGATGCGGGCGGCATTCCCGGATCTCAAGGCCAAGACCAACGAGCCGGCGTTGGTAGATGGAAATCTGGAGGCGCAATACGTGGTGTTGACCGGAACGCATCAGGGAGAACTGATGGGCGTTGCCCCCACCGGGCGCAGCGTCGAATTCAGCGGCGTTGACATCATCCGAATCGATAACGGCAAAGTCGTTGAGCATTGGGGAGCCACGGACACGATGACCCTCATGCAACAGATCGGCGCGGTACCTCAATGACGCGGAAACTACGCGGAGCAAACGGGGGTTCTTCCTCTTGGGAAGGGCCACCCGGCGCGGATGTTCGATGTAGTCGACACCGATTTTGTCCACCTGCCCCCGGTGCGCGATGGTCGCGATCGCCTTTGCCGCGGCTACCTCGATAGTCATGTCTTGGGTTCCCATGGAGACCCTCCCTGTTGACCGGCGAAGGGGTCTGCCCAAGGTAGATCTTCGCCGGTATT
The DNA here is from genome assembly GCF_054059215.1 of Arthrobacter sp. UYCu723. Lineage (NCBI taxonomy): Bacteria > Bacillati > Actinomycetota > Actinomycetes > Micrococcales > Micrococcaceae > Arthrobacter > Arthrobacter sp. UYCu723. Next base: position 707,965 of record NZ_JBSSBW010000001.1, on the reverse strand, counting down.
CGCAGGCTATCTAGCGGCTGCGACATTCTTCGCGTGGACCTGAAAATGTCAGTGCCTTGACTGAATATGGTCCTGTAAATGACCTACGAAAGGGGCGAGGGATGCTGGAAACTTTTGCGTTGCCAGATCCACAGCTTGAACTGATGCTCGGCGTCCAGCCGGAGGAATCGCTGGAGTGGCAGGCCCAGCGGAATCGGCACTATACAGGCTGGCATGACGTGGAGTCCACAGAACAGCTCGTCGCAATCGTTCAATCGATTACCCACGAGAACGACTGGTTCACGGTGCAGACGAAAGATCTGCATGGCCAACCATTAGGACGGTACGCGCATGCGGCCAATACCGGCCACGGCTATCTGGTGGAGGTTGCCCAGATCAACGGCCAAACCACGCACAACTGGCGCATCGGCCGGGGCGCGGCGGCCGATGACGCTGGAAACAAACCACACAAAAGTCTCAAAGCCAGCCAGATTCTCAGCCTTGCCGCAATGGAAGGACTGGTGTCCTGGCGGCACGGGCAGGGGCTGCCCTTGGGATACGGAGCTGCGCTGCGGATCTACCGGAGCGCTTGACGTCACCAGCCGGCGTGGATCGTGACCAACTGGATTGATGGTGAAGAGCCGTCCACGTTCCCCCGGAGAAGACGTGGACGGCCCCGATGCGAAGGACTCAGCGGCGCAGCACCCAGGCGGCGTAGTCCGGCTGCAGCCAGCCCTCCTCGGCTCAGGCCTGAGGTGAGTACGCCTTGGGAAGCTTCATCCCGCGCTCGTCCATGACCGTGCGCAGGCGGGTGGGGTAGTCGGTGATGATGCCGTCCACGCCGAGGTCTAGCTGGCGTTCCATGTCCGCCGTGGTGTTCACCGTCCAGGGGAGCACCGGCAGACCGAGCTCGTGCGCTTCGGTGATCATCTGCGGTGTGACGGAGCGGAAGGTGGGGGAGATCATGTTGTAGCCCTGGGCTGCCGCTGCCTTGGCGAGGGACCCGCCGTAGGTATCAATATCGATGCCGCCGAGGTTGGGGCTGGCGCCGGGCTGGCCGATCTCGAGCCAGGCGTCGCCACTGGACAGGGCCACGAGCGGAAGCTCCGGGGCGATCTTCTTGGTCAGGTTCAGCGAGGACCAGTCGAACGACTGCACAGTGCTGCGCTCCGCCATGCCGGCCGTGTGGATCTCCGCGACCACAGCCTTGGTCAGGGCCACCATGCCCTCGCCACCGGACTTCCCGTCCTCTACCTTGGTCTCGATGTTGAAGCGGACCTTCTTGGCGTCGGCGTCACGCACAAGCGCGAACACGTCCTTGAGCTCGGCGATCCGGTTGCCCCCGATCACTTCCTGCTCCGGAAACCCTAACAGAGGCGTAAACCCGCAGTCCAGCGTCTTGATCTGGCCGAGCGACAGTTCGGCGACCCGGTCACCGACATACGGGAATTCGGCGTCGCCAGGAACGGCCGGCGCGGTGTCGCGGCACTTGTCCGACTGGATGGTGTCGTCATGCCAGACGATGATCTTGCCGTCGTCGGTCAGGTGGGTGTCCAGCTCCAGGGTGGCCACCCCGAGCTTCAGCGAGTTGGCGAACGCGGCCAGGGATTCCTCGGTCCACTCGCCGCGGCCTCCGCGGTGGGACTGCAGGTCAAAGGAACCGTTGCTCTCGTTGGTTTTGATTTCGGAACTTGCGGTTCCGGTAGCGTTCGACGACGGCGCGGAGCCTACTTCCGGGTTGGAAGCGGCGACGGCGGGGCTCGCCATAGAGGCGATGAGCGTGGCGGCGGCGGCCGCGGCAGTCAGGGGTGTGCGCATGGTGATGGTTCCTCCTGGATGACGGTTGCCGGCGCTGCGCCGGCAACTCGACCACCGTAGGGAGGCGAGATGGACTGTCGTGTTCGGGGAGTTGGACCTGGGGTGAACAAAGAGGCCGTACGAAGTGTCCGACTTACAAAAATTCATTAGCCGCTGTGAATTTTTGTAACGCTCGTTACTTGCTCCCTGGCCAGTTTTACAAAACTTTAGGTTGGATCGATCTCCTGTTGGAGGCACCGGCCGGATACGACCTGCCCGAGTGCGGAATTGCAGTAGGTCCACGGAGCGCGGTCCAGATACAAGCCAAACAAAACGTTCACATCGTCCCCCTGGACGTCTTGGACGACAGATCCTCGATCATACTTGCTCCTCCGGCGCGGATTCCGGCGCCATCTCCTTGCCGATTGAGGGCTCCTCGACGAATGAGCTCTCGCGGTCAAAGTGATACTGCCGCAGGACGTTGGACCGGGACGGGTGTTTGAGCTTCTTCATGGCCGTGACCTCGATCTGGCGTATGCGTTCGCGGGTCATGCCGTACAGTTTCCCAACCGCGTCCAAGGATTTCCCGTCACCGCCCGTCATGCCGAAGCGCAGCGTAATGACTCGTGCCTCCCGCTCCTCGAGCGTGCCGAGTACGGCATGCACCTGCTTCTTCAGCTGTTGATGGAAGAGCCGATCAGCCGCGTCGAGATCCGAGGGATCCAACAGCTGTTCGGCCAGCGCTTCGGTTCCGCCTTTGCCGTCGGGCACTTGACTGTCCAGCGAATAGATCGGCTTGTCCAGGGTCAGCAGATATTCAACCTTTCCGATCGAATTGTCCGTCAGCCGGCCAAGATCTTCCGTGCTGCAGACGGTCCCCGCCATTGCGGCCGTCCGTTGTGCTGACCGGAGACTCTGCACCTGCTCGACGACGTTTACCGGCAGCCGGATCAGACGGCCTTGATCAGCCAGCGCCCGGGTGATGCCATTCCGAATGCTCCACGTGGCGCAGGTGGAGAATTTGAAACCCTTGGTGAAGTCGAATTTGTAGACGGCCCTGTGCAGTCCCAGGTTCCCTTCCTGGATCAAGTCCAGGAAGTCGAGGCCCCTGTAGGTGTAGTGCTTGGCAATCGACACTACGAGCCGAAGATTGGCGTTGAGCAGCGCGTCGGCGGCACGCTCGCCCAGAAGGACGATGGTCCGAAGCTCACTTATGTCCCGTCCGGGCCGCGATGTTCCGTCCGCCAGGAGCTGTTCCGCGAAAAGTCCTGCCTCGATCTGCTGGGCCAGTTCCACTTCCTGCTCCGCAGTGAGCACGTCGTATTGGCGCAGCCGGCGCAGGTAGTCCGCGACGGGGTCGTCGGTGACCCGCTCGCTAGCTGCCAGTAATTCCGGCCAGCCGGCGTCCTCCAGCTCGAATGATCCAGGGACCGAGGCAGCTGCTGCAGGCCCGGAGACCGGCCAATTGATTGCCTCGTGGCTCAGGTCAGCCATTTCATCCTCCGTTGGACGGTTCAAGCTCGTGAAGGCAGACTACGTGGCCGGTGTGACAATATCCGCAATCCGGTTGGACCCGGACCTTAATGCCGCGCTCTCCAGGCGGGCGGAGCAAGAGCATTCAACGCTCAGCGACGTAGTCCGCCAAGCACTCCAGGCATGGCTCAAGTCCGGATAGGTCCCCGCCCAGATAGAGTCGCCCGCAGGGACTCCGAAACGACCCCGCCGGGCATATCAGCGAGCGTTTCCACTGACGCCGCCGCCCGTGTCCTGGTTGAGGTCAACCGGTTCCCTCCCGCCTTGAAAGCGGCGGTGGGCGTGCGTCAGCCGTCGAACAAACCCCGCACGTCCTCCGCTGACAGCGCCGAGGAAAACATCGCGTCGTCGTCCAGTACGGCGGTAAACAGCTTGGCCTTCTTTTCCTTGAGCGCCATGACTTTCTCCTCGATGGTGTCCCTGGCCACCAGCCGATAGACCATGACGTTTCGGGTCTGGCCGATCCTGTGGGTGCGGTCGACGGCCTGCGCCTCTGAAGCGGGATTCCACCACGGGTCCAAGAGGAATACGTAGTCCGCCTCGGTCAGGTTCAGTCCAAATCCGCCGGCTTTGAGGCTGATGAGGAACACCGGTGCGCTTCCGGACTTGAACTGCTCGATCACCTCGCCGCGCCGGCGGGTCTTGCCGTCCAGATAGGCGTACTGGATGCCTTCCGCGTCAAGCCGTGCCGCGGCCTTGCCCAGGAACCCGGTGAACTGGCTGAAGATCAGGGCGCGGTGTCCCTCGGCCACGATGTCGCCGAGCTGCTCCAACAGGGCGTCGAGCTTGCTGGACGGGACGGACGCGTATTTCTCGTCCACGAGGGACGCGTCCAGGCTGAGCCTCCGCAACGTCGTGAGGGACTTGAAGATCGCGAAGCGGTTCTTGTCCATGTCCTCCAGCAGTCCCAAGACCTTCTGCCGTTCGCGCTGTAAATGCCGCTGGTAGATGGTGCGGTGCCGGGGCGCCAGATCCAGCTCAAGCACCTGTTCCTGTTTGGCGGGCAGATCCTTGGCGACAACTTCCTTGGTGCGCCGCATCATCAGAGGCCGGATCCGCCGTCGTAATTGCGCCAGTTTCTCCGCGTCCCCCTCTTTCTCCACCGGCTTCTGGTAATAGTCGGCGAAATTCTTCGACGACGGGAACAACCCGGGAGCGGTGATCGCGAACATGGACCACAGCTCCATCAGGTTGTTCTCCATGGGCGTGCCCGTGATGGCGAGCTTGAACGGGGCCGGGAAGCGGCGGGCATTCTGGCTGGCCTTGGTGGCCGGATTCTTCACAAACTGTGCCTCGTCCAGCACCAGCCCGGCCCACTGCTGCGCGGCGTAGGACTCATAGTCGAGCCGGAAGAGCGTATACGAAACAACCACGACGTCGGACCCGGCGGTGAGTGCCGCCAGATCCGTCCCGCTGCGCTGCAGCGTGTCCGTGACGGCGGAGACGCGCAACCCGGGGGCGAAACGTGCGATTTCCGCGGCCCAGTTGGGCACCACGGACGTTGGGGCGACCACCAGGAAGGGGTGGCGCGCAGTTTCGTCCCGGTCCGGAGCACCGATGCCGTTCTTGGCGTGGCAGATCAGGGCGATGGCTTGCAGGGTTTTGCCCAGGCCCATGTCGTCCGCGAGCACGCCGCCCAGGCCCTGCTCCCACAGGAAGGCCAGCCAGTTGAAGCCGTCCTGCTGGTAGGGGCGCAGTGCTGCGTTGAGTCCGGCCGGCAGCGGCACGTCAAGAAGCTCCGTGAACCGCAGGAGTCCACCGACGCTCCGTCGCCAGGAATCGGCTTGTTTGGCCGTTGCAGCCAGTTCCTCGAGCTCGTCCCAGAGCCCGGCCTGGTACCGGCTGATCCGCAGGGGCCCTTCGTGGTCCTGCAGGGCCCTGGCTTCCTCGATCAGCAGGCGCAGCTGGAGGAACTCGGGCTGGGTCGAGCCGGAAGTAGTTGCCGTTGGAGAGCATCAGGTGTTCTTCGCCTGCCGCCAGGGCGCGAAAGAGCTGGTCGAAGGGGACATCTTCCCCGCTGAGGGTGACGGTGACGCCCAGATCAAACCAGTCGCCGTCGTCCGTTCCCTTGGTGCTGACGGCGATGAGCGGGCTGTCCGTCAGCTCGCTGTAGTCCGGCACCGGGCCCGTGGTGATTACCCGCAGGTGCTCGAGCTGTTCCAGCACGGGGAGTGCCTCGGCAGTGTACCGGGCGGCGGCGACGTTTCTGAGCACCGCCGGCACGGTGCTGCCCGGGTGGCCGGAGGGTTGGTCCGGGAACTGCTCCTGCCAGGCAGCCGGAAACGGGTCCAGGGCCCCGGCCACCCGGGCCAGGAGCTGCGCTTCGAACGCGCGGTCGCGGTAGCCGGTGCCGGCGTCGGGCAGCGGCTGGCGGGTGACGGTGCCCGCGGAAGCGTACTCCCAGTGCCATTGAAGCTGCAGCGCGCCGGGATCCTGCTGCGCTCCTGCGGCGGGGCGGCGCTGGGTCCGGTCGGACGGCGCCCGGTCTGCTGTGGCTTCATGCGGGACGTGGGCGGCTGTCAGCACCAGCTCTGGCGGCAGGATCTGTGGCAACTCCACGGAGGCGTCGCTGCAGATGACGTCGGCGGCCTGCGCCAGTTGCGGGAAGATGGCGCCCAGGAAGGAATCGCGGGCAGCGGCCGGAACCGCCAGTGCCGTGCGGTGGCGGATCAGCGGACGGATGGCGTCCGGAACGGGCGCTTGGCTCGGGGCCAGATGGAAATCACGGGGCGCCGTGGTGGTGCCCGGGCCTGTGGCGGGGTCCCACCAAAACAGCCCGTGGCCAGACTGGCCGATCACGCCCATCGCGGTGTGATCCGCGGAACTACCGCCGACTCCGACGTGCGGCGCCAGCCGCAGCCCGCCGTCGTGAGCGCGGATGTCCAGTGAAAGGGTGACCGGCTCGTGAATCACGACGGCGTCGCCGGACTTTGCGGCCACCAGCGCCACGCCGATTTCGCTTGCTTGGGCGAGGAGCTGCCAGAGCAGTGGGCTATCGAAGCGTTCCAGGGGCAGGTGCGTGTACGGCACCGGCGTGCCCTCGGCAGCGTAGAGCGTGGCAAAGGTGCGCATCCAACGAATCTGTTCCGGACTGAATTCCTCGAGTTGGTATCCGTAGTGCGAACGCCCGAAGGTATCCCAGCGCAGTTGGCCCACCACCCACTTGCCCTTGGCATTCTGCCTCACCGGCCTGGCGGTCAGGCTGATCGGCGGGGCGGACTGATTTTGCCACGGGTCACTGCGGCCACGCTGGTACCAGGCGGGCTGGCTGGAACTGGATTCGTGCAGTTCCAGCTGCACACCGAGCCTCAGTGTTGGCCGGCTGGGGCTTCGAATGGCCCGTCCGCCAGCGAAACCCGGGTACCGTGAAGCCGACTCCGGGTGAAGAAGGGAATGGATCTGCTCCTGCCAGGGAGCAGGAGGTGCCTGTTTCTGGACAGTTTTCTGAACAGCGGGTTTCTGAACAGGCTTCTGAACGGCGGGCGCGGGCTGCTTTCTTGGCGCGGCTTGCTTCGGCGCTGCCGGCTGCATCGGAGCGTGAGCGCTCGCCGGGGCCGGCGGAATGTCCAGGAGCGCCGGCTGCTCCACGATGGGCCCGCTACTGATGTCCAGGAGTAAAGCGGCGACATGCTTGCAGTTGGAGCGCATAGGGCAGGAGCAATCGCCCCATTCAAGAGCCAAACCGCTCTTTCCCCCTTTGAAGGAGACCTTGGTCCGGTAGGGGGCGCCGCGGTTGCCTTGGACCTTGGCCTTCAACTCCAGGGATTTGGGATACCACTCGACGCTTGAGACCGCGCCCTTGCGCGCGTAGGTGCGGCCGCGACTGAGGGAGGTTCTTCCCACTAGCGAAGCGATCACGGTGTCGGCGAGCTGGGGAGGCGGCGGTAAAGTCACGGCTTAACGGTACCGGTTGGCAGGCGAGCCGTACTTCGACTGCGTAGAGTCGCCAGCCCTGTAGCGCTCAGGCGGTGTGGCCGGGGGGCTGTTCCTGGGCGAGGGCCTTGACCCATTCAGGGGTCACCTTGCCCAGCCGGCGGTCCGTGACTTCCCGGAGTTGGGCCGCCGCGATCTGCATGGCGCGGTCATCTTCGTCGAAGACTTCTTCCGGTTCGACGTGTGAGGGCGCGGCGTGTGCGCCGTGCTTGACCGGGTGGGTTGCCGTGCTCATCGTGCTCCTCCTTCAGGTTCGCCGGGTTTGTGGTCGTCTCCATTGTCGCGCGGTGCGGGTTCGTCGTCCACCCCGGCGCCCGACTGCGTGGGGTGCGCTCCCGTGGAGACCTGTGGCGGTTGCGCTTCGGCCGTTGCGCGGGCCGTACGGGCTTGGGCCGCCTGGTCGAGAGGCCTCTCCGAGGCGGCTTCCAGGACGGCGAGCTCTCCGCGGCCGGCCAATTCGCTTTCACCCAGGACTTTGAGGACTTTCAGCCCTATGGTGCCGCGCTTCTTGTCCCCGGAGTAGACGGCGTCCAGGGCCCACTGGGTCCGCTTCCACCATTCGGCGCGGTTGTCCGCTTCAGCTTTCTGCTTCAGGGTCCGCCAGCCGATGACCCCAGCGACGACGGCACCGAGGAGCACCGCCAGCGGCCCCAGAGCGGCAAGAACCTGCCACCACTCGGCGGGGCCGGAGTGCACGAAGACCTCGATCGGTGTCGGAGGCGGAGTCGGTGGCATGCGACCAGCCTAAGCCGCAGCTCGGACGGTCACCGGCGCTCCGGCCAGCGCGGCGTGTTCCCTGTGCGCGCGGGCGATCTCGGCGGGATCTCTGTTTAGATTTCAACCATGAAATCTAAACAACGCGAGGGTTGGTGCTGGTTGGGGCCTCCACGATCCCGGGAGTAGTCCGACGCCGGCGGGCAGCGGCATTGCCTGCCCTCCCGAGGGAGAGATCGACGACACTTTTCACGGTCATCGGCAGTGGGTTCCTCCCAGGCGAATGTGTAGACAAGGCGCCACGGCGGGTCGATCTCCAGGAACTCGCCGGAGAGGTGGAATGGCTCGCCATCGGGCGGCTTCATGGCGAAGCGGTAGCTGCCGCCCACCACGAGGTTGAGTTCCGCCTCGGGGATGGTGAAGCCGTGCGGGCCCCACCATTTCACCAATTCGCTTGGCTCGGTCAACATCCTGAAAATGCGTTCACGGGGCGCATTGAGCGTGCATTCCAGGTTCAGGACCAGCCCGCCGGGCTGCTCGTTCATTCTCCAACTCTGGCACCCGGTGGACGCCAGAGGAAGTGGACCGGAGGGCAGCAGACTGGGCAGGGGAGTACGACGGCGGCGCCCGGCTTTGCGGCGCCCGGCCGCCTTAGGTGTACATGAGGGAGCCGGGCGTGGTGAGGAGCTCGCCGGTTTCCAGCCACGTCTTCAGGCCGGAGAGGATCATCGGCCAACCGCCGTAAAGCTGTTCGTTGGCGCCTTCGCGGAGCTGGTCGTGCGTGACGGTGAGGTGGCAGGAATCGTCGCCCACCGGCTCGATCTCCCACATGATCCGTGAGGTGCCTTCGGCCTTGACGTCCTCGCCCCACAGCGCCCGCATGGACTGGACGAGCTTCCGGGGCGGGTCCACCTCGATGTTCTCGCCCTCGCCCAGGAGATCCCCGCCGTTGGGCGCCATCTCGAACCGGCCGCCCGGCGTCCAGTCCGAGCTGATGTTCATCCCGAACTGGTACTTGCTGCGGATCTCGCTGTCCGTAATGGCTTCCCAGAGCCGTTCCGGGGTGGTCTTGATATAGATTTCGAAGATCTTTTCCATGGGACTTTCCAATCTGGTTTTGAGGTCGCTGAGGTCAGCGGCCCATGGTTCTGCATATTTGCTGACCCAGCGGTCGTGGACCAGCCGGATGGGCACCGGATTCAGGAAGTGGAGTTTCTCGCGGCCCCGACGGCGGGTCACCACCAAACCGGCTTCCTCCAGCAGCTTGAGGTGCTTCATGACGCCGTAGCGGGTCATATCGAAGCGTGCCTCGAGCGCGTGGAGAGTCTGCCCGTCTTCCCTGAAGAGTTCGTCAAGGAGATCACGGCGGGTGGGGTCGGCGAGGGCCTTGAATACGGCGTCCACAGCTCCAGAATAGGTGACCAATTGGTCACATGTCTAGGGCTTTTTCGGGCAGTAACTGGCGCCTCCGCCCAGCAGAACCGGAGAAGCGTCGCATTTCATTGATGTGCCGGGGCAGCGGTGCGAAAATGGTCGGAGCACCGTGAGTCCAACGCCCAAGATGGCGCCATTTGGGGATGACGCGTGACCTCCCGTGGAGGAATGAAAATGCTTCAGAGCCAGTGCCGGGGCCAGATGAACGTCGAAGCGGGAGGGCCGCGGCCATGACCGTTCAGCCCCCGAAAAAGCGCCGCCTCCGTTTCTCGGACGTCAATGTTGTCCACCATCCCACGCTGAGGAAGGCGCTGGGTGGCACCATCGTCGGCAACACCATGGAGTGGTACGACGTCGGTGTGTTCGGCTATTTGATCACCACCATGGGTCCGGTGTTCCTGCCCGAGGCCGACAAAGCGGTGCAGAACCTGTTCCTGCTGGGAACCTTCGGCGCCACGTTTATCGCCCGCCCCTTGGGCGGCATCTTCTTCGGCTGGCTGGGGGACAAGATTGGCCGCCAGAAGGTGCTGGCCATGACCCTGATGCTCATGGCGGCGGCGACCTTCGCCGTCGGACTGCTCCCGGGCTACGCCGTGCTGGGCATCTGGGCCGCGGTGCTGCTGGTGGTAACGAAGCTGGTCCAGGGCTTTTCCACCGGCGGCGAGTACGCCGGCGCTACCACGTTCGTTTGCGAGCATTCGCCGGATAGGCGCCGTGGCTTCTTCGCCAGCTTCCTCGACATGGGCAGCTACCTGGGATTCGCGATTGGCGCGGGTCTTGTCTCCGTGCTTCAGCTGACCATGGGCCAGGAGCAGATGGAGGCATGGGGCTGGCGCATCCCGTTCCTGATCGCCGGTCCGCTCGGCATCATCGCCATTTACTTCCGGATGAAGATCGAGGAATCACCGGTGTTCCAGGCAACCCTGGAAGCGGAAGAGGAATCGGCCCGGCACCCAGAGACAGGCGAGGTGCTCGGTGCCATGGGCCCGGTGGGGATCTTCAGGGCCCATTGGCGCAGGATCGTGCTCGCGATGATTCTCGTGGCGGCTGCCAACACGGTGGGCTACGCCCTCACGTCTTACATGCCCACGTACCTGACCAGCAACAAGGGATACGACGAGATCCACGGGACTCTCCTGACCATCCCGGTCCTGGTGATCATGTCCTTGTGCATCCCGCTGACCGGTCATCTCTCGGACCGGATCGGGCGGCGTCCCGTGCTGTGGATAGGTGCCGTCAGCACGGTGGTGCTGTCGTTCCCCGCCTTCCTTTTGATCTCCATCGGAACCGTCCCGGCCACGCTCACTGGCCTTGCCCTGATCGCCTTCCCGGTGACGTTCTACGTGGCCAATCTCGCGTCGGCGCTGCCGGCGCTGTTCCCAACGGCCCACCGCTACGGAGCCATGGGCATTGCCTACAACTTCGCCGTGGCAATCTTCGGCGGCACAACCCCCTTCATCATTGCCTCCCTCATTCAGGCGACAGGGAACGACATGATGCCCGCCTATTACCTGATGGCCACCTCGGCGATCGCCGCAGTCACCATCTACTTCCTGCCGGAATCCGCCCAGCGGCACCTGCCCGGGTCAATGCCCAGCGTGGACTCGGACGAAGCGGCCCGCGAACTGGTGGCGACGCAGGACGAGAACCCCCTGCTGGACATGGACACGCTGCCGTTCGACAGCAGCTATGAGGCCGCGAGGGCGGCGCATGTGGGGCGTGCAGGGTCGACGCCCGGTAGTTGAGCGCGCACAAGATGCGGCACGAAGCGGCGTCCGTCACCCTTGGCGTCAGCACTATTTCCGTAGCCATGAATCGGTTCCATGATGGCCCCATAAGCTTCGGGGACCCTCGCGCCGATGATGGCTGGCGGGGCGTAGCAGAGTCCCAGGTGGCCGCCCCGGTACTTGGCGGAACGGGCGGCCACGCGGCCACGGGACAAAAGACGTTCCGGAACCGCTACCGGGGGAGAGCATCGCCATCAACGAGAGAACAATGCACAAAGGAATTCATCATGCTCACGGATTCAGACATCATGGCTGTCCTTCCCGCGAAGGACATCAAGAGGGCGAAGGATTTCTACCGGGACAAGCTGGGGCTGGAACCTTCCGAGTCCGCGGAGGAGGACAGCCTGATGTACCGCGGCGGCCACGGAACGGGCTTCCTCGTTTATCAGACAGAGAATGCAGGGACGGCGAAGAACACCCAGATGGGCTGGACCACGGATAACCTCGAACGCGAAATGGAGGAGCTGCGGGGCCGCGGCGTCGTCTTTGAGGATTACGACCAGCCCGGGTTGAAGACGGAGAACGGCATTGCCACCGCGGAATGGGGGAAGTCCGCCTGGTTCCTGGACAGCGAGGGCAACATTCTCAACATCCTCCAGCGGGCGTAACCCGGAACAGACGCGGAGCAGTGCGGCGAGCACCACTAAAGCTGGGATGCGGCGTTCAGAAAGACAAAGCACGACGCCGGTGCTCGCCGCCCGCAGCCCCCTCACCGTTGTACAGTCCTTAAGTGGATGATGCCGGGGGGCTCTCAATACCGAAGTGCCACAGCGCAGCGTCTAGGTCCTCAGCGCGCCATCCTCGTGAGTCGGCAGCAGCGCGGATCACGGCCGACATGTTGGCGTAAGAGATGTCCTCGATACCGGCGGCCTCTGCCACTCTCCGTATCCGCACATCAGTAGTCACCCCCGTTGAGAGTCCACTGAGAATGTCGATGTAGTCCAGCGTCTTAGCCTGAATCCACCGGTCGGCTGTCGCTGATGGCCGGATTCTGATTCAGTCTTGTTTTCGGGCCGGGGGCAGGGTGGATGGCAGGACCTCGCTGTCCGGTGGTGTTCCACTGTTTCTTTCGGTTGCGCCGTATCGGCTGGATTGACAGGGTTCAGGCCGGTTTGGGCGGCGGGAAGATCGTGTCGAAGAGCTTTTCCCAACCGTCCTGCCACGGCCAGTTTTCGGGCAGATGCAGTCTGATACGCCGGGCCGAAGATGCGGTCCGGGCGGCGACGTTGATGATTTTGGTCCGGATCGTCACGGTGGTGGCTTTGGCGAAATGCCCTCCGGCGAGGGTGCCCGCGGCGCGGGTGAGGTTGAACGCCATGGCCGCGGCGGCGAGCCAGGCGGCGTTGGCGTTGAACTTTCCTGAGGGTAGGTGGGCCAGCGGACCGGCGCGCAGATCGGAATGGACCTGCTCGATCACCGCGTGGGCGCGGTGGGTCTTATCCGCCTTGACGGTGTCCAGGACGTCTGCGGCGACGGTGGTGAAGAACGCGTGAAACCGGTGGGTGTCGAACAGGGTTTCCTGACCCGTGACGGCCTTGGGGTTCAGTTCCGGAACCCTGCGGACCACCAGCCTGCCGGCAACGCGGTCTTCCTTTTTCTTGGAAATGAACGCGGTGAACCCGATTTCGGCGACCTCGGCATCGGAGATCCAGGTGTTGGATTCCTCGTCGAAGATCGCATTGGTGTATTTGATCTTCTCCCACGCGGAGTCCGGGATCTTCGCGATGGCTTTCTTCACGTGCGGGTCCATCCGGGCCGTGATCGAGACTTTCGCGCCGGCCCGTGCCGCGGCGGTGACAACCGCGTGGTTGTAGAACGCGCTGTCCGCGCGCAGCAGCACCATGCCGTCCGCGTCCGCCGAACGCAGCCGATTCACGGTGGCGAGGGTGTCGGCCACGAATTTGCCGGCCCCGCGCGCCGAACTGGTGGCGCCTTTGCGCAGCCGCGCCCCGGTGATGACCGGTGCGGCCTCGTTGGTGGTGACGGTCCCGATCAGCGCGTTCAGGCCCTTGACGCCGTTGTACCCGTAACCGGCGCCCTGCTTCTGATAGCCGTAGGTCGCCTTGACCGTGTCGTCGATATCGACCAGTGCCAGAGCGTCGATCCCGGCCGTGACCGGGGCGGCCCTGGCCAATGCGGGCAGCCAGCGGGAGGCGACCGCGTCGAGCTGGCGGACATGGCCGAAAGTGAACGTCCGCAGAAACGAGCCCAGCGTCGAAGGCGCGTAGGCGCCCTTGAACAGTTTCCCCATCCCACCGTGGCGCAGCAGTCCCATATCATCGATGGAATCGGCGCCGGCAACCATCCCGGCGACCAGGGCCGTGACCTTCAACCCCGCGTTGGCACCGAAATAGTCCGGCAGTTTCAGATGCTCATCGACCAGTTCCCCGAGCCCGGTTTTCCCGGCCAGACCCATGACCGGGACCAGCCCCGCGGCCGACACGAGATTCGGATCATCAAAAGCGCTGGAAATAGCCGACGGGGTATGGAAAAGTTGCATCTACGGAATGCTCCTCTGCAAGGCGAAAACGGAACTCTAGACAAGTCCTATTTTCCCTGATCAGAAGGGCATTTCCGGTTTAAAACGCCGGACCGGCCCAAACCCAACCGGTGGATTCAGGCTTAGGGCTCACATGGCGTACAGCTGCGAGGGCATCACGAAGAACCGGCCTTCTTGCTGGGTCGGTGAGTCTGGCTCGGAGTTCCTCTACAGTTTCGATGCCCTGATCCTCGAACACACAGGTTAAGTCGTCTATCTGAGCAAGGCGGCCCGGCGACGGCCAATCGATGACTTCCGAGAGGGTTCCCGTAGCAAGACGTTTCCGGAACCCACTTGTGGTTCTGGCGTCTGGCCATGCGACAAGAAGAGCGTCAACGCGCGGCTTCACGGTCGCCTGGTAATTTTGCCGTCGCTGCAAGGAGGCATCGACGATAATCGCTCCGATGGAAGCCCAACCACGGCTAACCTCAGTCGAGGCGTCGATGCCGTGGGAGTCCATGAAGGCTAGGAGTTTGGCGGTGTCGCCATCGATAGTCATAAGTGAATACTTGCACGTGAGATCCGCCGTCGTGCATCAGGCAGGCGCCGACGTGGCGCCGTCCGTCAGGCCCATGAACATCGTCCGGTGCAGGATGTCCACGTGCTTGCGCGAGACCTCCACGGCTTCCTGGCCATCGCCGGCACGCAGGGCAGCCACCAATGCGACGTGGTCGCAGTTTGATTTGTGCAGCAGCTCGATCGGGTAGGGGATGAAGTAGGCATAGAGCTCTGCCAGGGTCTCGTGGTAGGCCTCGACGGCGGTACCCAGCCCGGACGCGGTGCCCACCAGCTGATGGAACTGCTCGTCTGCCTGGTGGTAGTCGGACCAGTCCGTGGATTCGGCCATGGCGTGGGTCAGCCGGTCGAGCTCGTCCAGCTGTTCAGTCGTGGCGTTGAGCGCCGCGTAGTGCGTCACGGCGCATTCGAAGAGCAGCCTCCGGTCCACCAGCCGGTTCACGGCCCGGGATTCGGCTGGTGATGCCGAGAGTTCGGCCAGCACGCTCCGCGGGGGCTCGTCGGCCACGAACGTTCCGCCGCCCCTGCCGCGGCGGCGGACCACCACGCCCTGTTCCGCCAGGCTCGCCAGCGCGCGGCGGGCGGTGATCGGGCTGACCGACAGGCCCAGGGCCACGTCCTCCTGGTCGGGCAGGCGCTCGCCGGGTTTCAGCAGCCCCAGTGAAATTGCCATGCCGATCCGCAGCCGGACGGCGTCGATGGCGCTTCGGCGGTCGATTCCGGCCAGCCTGCCGGCGCCGATGGGCGAAGTGTCGGCGGTGTCCTCCAACTGACGGGTCATATCCGCTACTTTACGGCCCAATCCCACCTCTTCCCATAATTGGATCATTCTGATCTAATATAGTGCAGATCACATCCTCAACGTGGAGAACACCATGCAACGCACGCTTCCCCTCATCGCTGCCCAGGCCCGGCCCCGGCTCATCGGTGAACCCGTCTCGGCGTTCGCGGACGAGGTCACGGCCGCCCTCGCCGTCCAGCCCCACAGCAGGCTGGTGGTCTTTCCGGAGCTGCACCTGTTCGGGGATTCCCACCCCGACCAGCAGCGCACGGAAGTGCTCCAAGCCTCCGCCGAACCGCTGGACGGCCCCCGGGTCAAGGAGCTCCGGCAGCTCGCCCGGGACCTGGGCATCTGGCTGGTGCCGGGCAGCGTGTGCGAGCGCGGCCCGGAAGGGCAGCTGTTCAACACCCAGCTGGTCCTGTCCCCGGAGGGAGAGCTTGCCGGCTATTACCGGAAGGTTTTCCCCTGGCGCCCGTTCGAGCCCTACGACCCCGGCGACCGGTTCACCACCGTGGACCTGGCTGGCGTCGGAAGGGTGGGCCTGAACATCTGTTACGACGCCTGGTTCCCGGAGGTGTCACGCCAGCTCGCTTGGATGGGCGCCGAGGTCATCCTCAACGTCGTGAAAACCACGACGCCGGACCGCCGGCAGGAACTGGTGCTGGCAAAGGCGAACGCCATTGTGAACCAGGTCTTCGTGGTCAGCGTCAACTGCGCCGGCCCAACAGGCAAGGGCATGAGCCTCATCGTCGACCCGGAGGGAAACACCCTGGCCGAGGCCGCCGACGACGCTCCGGTGCTGCTCACGGCGGACCTGGACCTTGCCGCCGTCGAACACGTCCGTACCCACGGGACCGAGAACCTCAACCGCCCCTGGTCCCAGTTCCGCGACGGCGAGGCCGCCGTCGAACTGCCCGTTTATCAGGGCCGGATCAATCCGGTGACCTGGACGCCCCAGTCCTTCAATTCCTAAGGAAGCTTTCGTGACAACACAACCCACCCTGACCCGCACGCTGAAGCTGCCCTCGCTGGTGCTGTTCGGCCTGGCGTACCTGACCCCGCTGATCGTCCTGGCCATCTTCGGCCTCATCGCCGAAACCACGGGCGGGGCGACGCCGTCGGCCTACCTGGTGGCGATGGCGGCCATGCTGTTCACGGCCCACAGCTACGGCCGGATGGCCATCGCCTATCCCGTGGCCGGCTCCGCCTACACCTATGTGCGCCGGTCCATCGATCCCCGGGTGGGGTTCCTGGTGGGCTGGGCCATCCTGCTGGACTACCTCTTCCTGCCCATGGTGATCTGGCTTATCGGCGGCTCCTACCTGAGCGCGCAGTTTCCCGGCGTCCCCATCGGGCTCTGGATAGTGGGCTTCATCCTCATCACCACCGTCCTTAACATCCTCGGCATCAAGGTGGCGGACAAGGCCAACTACGTCCTGATGGCGTTCCAGCTGCTGGTGATCGTGTTCTTCGTGGCCCTGGCCATCGGCAACGTGGTGTCCACCTCCGGCGCAGCCGGCCTGGCCAGCACGCAGCCGTTCTTCAACGACACGTCCAGCTTCGCCACCATCTCGGCCGGTGCCGCCATCGCCGCCTACTCGTTCCTCGGTTTCGACGCCGTCACCACGCTCACCGAAGAGACCATCGAACCGCGCAAGAACATGCCCCGCGCCATCATGCTCATCGCGCTGATCGGCGGCGGCATCTTCGTGGCCGTGTCCTACGTGACCCAGCTGGTCCACCCCGGCGGGGTCTTCGAGGACTCGGCCTCCGCGGCCAGCTCCATTGCGCTGCAGATCGGTGGACAGCTGTTCGGGGCGGTCTTCCTCGCCGGGCTGGTGGTGGCGCAGTTCGCCTCCGGCCTCGCAGCGCAGGCCAGCGCCTCCCGACTGATGTACGCCATGGGCCGCGACTCCGTCCTGCCCAAGGCGGTCTTCGGCCGGCTGAGTGCGAAGTTCCACACTCCGGTCGTGAACCTCGTCATCACCGGCACCGTTGGGCTGATCGCGATCTTCCTGGACGTGGCCACGTCGACGTCGTTCATCAACTTCGGTGCCTTCACCGCCTTTACGCTGGTCAACGTTTCCGTGGTCTTCCACTACGTGCGCCAGCGCCGGGCCGGAAACCGCCTGAACACCGTCTCCTACGTGGCGGTCCCGGCCGTCGGAGCCATCGTCTGCGCATACCTGCTCTCCCAGCTGGACAGCAACGCCATTACGCTGGGAGTGTCGTGGCTTGCACTGGGCGTCATAGTTCTAGCGCTGATCACCCGCGGTTTCAAAGCGGCGCCGCCGGAAATGGCAGCCACGGAGAAGGCGACAGTCGAGGCGGCCGTCTAAGGCGGCCCGTTCTCCTGGAACTGAAGCCAACAAGCCGGAAGGAACAGATGTGAGGATAGCGCTCGGGCAGCTGGAGTCCGGCACAGACATCAAGGCCAATCTTGCCGCGATCGACCGCTTCACTGCGGCGGCTGCGCGCGACGGCGCCACGCTGGTTGCCTTCCCGGAGTACGCCACGTACGAAAAGAAAGTCGTGGACGCCTCCTTTCCCGAAGTCGCCGAGCCGCTGGACGGCCCCATCTGCCGGGAGCTCGCGTCCACCGCCGCCCGCCACGGCATAGCGCTGGTGGCGGGCGTCGTGGAAGCATCCGGCAAGCCGGATCAGGCCTACAACACCCTGGTGGCCTTCGGTCCGGACGGAAACCAACTCGCCGCGTACCGGAAGATCCACCTCTTCGACGCCCAGGGGTTCGGGGAATCGCGGTTCATCAAGCCAGGCCCTTCCACCAGCCCGGTGGTGTTCGAGTCGGGAGGAGCGCGGTTCGGCCTCATGACCTGCTATGACCTGCGGTTCCCGGAACTGGCCAGGTCGCTGGCCGACGCCGGCGCCCAGGTGCTTCTGGTTTGCTCGTCGTGGGTGCCGGGCACCCACAAGACCGAGCAATGGCTGGCGTTGAATACTGCGCGCGCCATCGAGAACAGTGTGTATGTGGCAGGGGTGTGCCAGGCGCCCCCGGTCTCCGTGGGACGCAGCATTCTGGTCGATCCCATGGGGTTCATTGAAGCTGACCTTGGCCTCGAACCCGGCGTCCGGGCCGTGGACATCTCGCTCGAAACGGTGGCCCGGGTACGGGAGGCCTTCCCGATGTTCCGGCAGCGGCGGCTGCCTTAGCCGTGGCAAACGCCGGTGGCGGCCATTGAGTGGCCGCCCCCGCCGTTGTCGTGCTTCTAGGCCTTCGGTGAGTAGGCCTTGGGCAGCTTCATCCCGCGCTCTTCCAGAACGGTGCGCAGGCGGGTGGGGTAGTCGCTGATGATGCCGTCAACGCCGAGGTCCATCAGCCGCTTCATGTCCGCTGTGGTGTTGACGGTCCAGGGGATGACCGGCAGGCCGAGTTCGTGGGCTTCGGTGATCATTGCCGGGGTGACGGAGGAGAAGGCGGGCGAGATGATGTCGTAGCCCTGGGCGGCGGCTGCCTTGGCAAGGGATCCGCCGTAGGTGTCGATGTCGATGCCGCCGAGGTTGGGGCTGGCGCCGGGCTTGCCGACCTCGAGCCAGGCGTCGCCGCTGGACAGGGCGACGAGCGGGAGCTCCGGGGCGATCTTCTTGGTGAGGTTCAGTGAGGACCAGTCGAAGGACTGCACGGTGCTGCGCTCGGCCGTGCCGGCGGTGTGGATCTCCTCGACCACGGCCTTGGTCAGCGCCACCATGCCCTCGCCGCCGGACTTCCCGTCCTCCACCTTGGTCTCGATGTTGAAGCGGACTTCTTGGCGTCGGCGTCGCGCACCAGCCCGAAGACGTCCTTGAGCTCGGCGATCCGGTTGCCCTCGATCACGTCCTGTTCCGGGTACCCGTTCGGCTGGGTGAATCCGCAGTCCAGGGTTTTGATCTGCGCGAGCGACAGCTCGGCGACCCGGTCCCCAACATATGGGAATTGCGGGTCGCCGGGAGTCGCCGCTGCGGTGTCCTGGCATTTGTCCGCCTGGATGGTGTCGTCATGCCAGACGATGACCTTGCCATCGGTAGTCAGGTGGGTGTCCAGCTCCAGGGTGGTCACGCCGAGTGTCAGCGAGTTGGCGAATGCGGCCAGGGATTCCTCGGTCCACTCGCCGCGGCCCCCGCGGTGGGCCTGCAGGTCAAAGGAGCCGTTGCTCTCGTTGGTTTTGATGCGGGCCGTTGCGGTTGCGGCAGCCGTTGCGGAAGCGTTCGACGACGGCGCGGTGCCGGCTTCGGGGGTGGACGCGGCGACGGCGGGGCTCGCCAGCGAAGCGATGAGCGCGGCGGCAGCCGCGGCAGTCAGGGGTGTGCGCATGGGAATGGTTCCTCCTGGATGACGGTTACCGGCGCTGCGCCGGCGACTCGACCACCGTAGGGAGGCGAGAGGACTGGGGAGTTCGGGGAGCTGGACCTCGGGTGAAACACTTCATCGGCGCGCGGCCGCGCGGTTTCAAGTGCGACTGCCCAATACCGCCTGCAATTTCTCGAACGACTCGGTCCATCCATTGCGGTGCAGGGTCAGCCGCTCGTCCGTCAGGAACGGTCCCTGCGAGAGAACCAGGCGCGCGGCTTCGCCGGTACTCCCGAGTGACAGGTCCACGACGGTTTCCCGGTCGTCTGGTGTCGGTTCCTCCCAACGGAAGGTGTACACCAGGCGCCATGGAGGATCGATCTCCAGGAACTCGCCTGATAGGTGGAACGGCTCGCCGTCCGGTGGCGTCATGCGGAAGCGGTAGCGGCCGCCTTCCGTGAGGTTCAATTCAGCTGCAGGGATGGTGAAGCCGTGCGGACCCCACCACTTCACCAGTTCGGTCGATTCCGTCAGCATCCTGAAAACTTCTTCCGGGGGAGCATCGAGCGTGCATTCCAGGCTCAGGACCAGCCCGCCTGTTTCCTCATTCCCGGTTGCCTCGTTCATGACTTAACTCTGGCATCGCGCGGACGCTGACGGAAGGGGATCGGGCTGGCAGCCGTCTGTCAGTTCGCAAGCCTTAGCAGCTTGCCTTCCGTCACGGCCTGGCGGGACAGCGTTTTTGTAGCCCTCCTGCTCGAACAGCACCGTGATCACGTCCCCTCATGCCTCATGCCTCACCAGGGGGTCCTTCATGCGCAGGCGCTGTTGAATTTCGTCGCGCACCGGTGGAGAAGCGGTGGCGGTGAGGCCTACGACGTCCAGGGCCGCGAGTCGTTCGACGGTTTCGGCCTTGGCGAGCTGTTCGGGGGCGAGGAAGATAAAGACGGCGTCGCCGTGTTCGGCGGCGGCCCAGGACTCGTCCACCTCGGAATCGCTGTGGCCGGAGTTGATGGCGACGGCGGCCTGCCCGCCCAGCGTCTCCAGCAGTCTGTCCAGCTGGTCCTCCTGCAGGGCGATCAGCGGGGAAACCACGACGGCGGGACCGCGCCGTGCGCTGCCCGGCTGGCTGGGGTTTCCGCCCGCTTTCTGCTGGCTATGCTTCCCGTGCAGCTGCAGCGCCGCCACCTGGCAAATGGCCGACGTGCCGTAGCCGGTGGGCATCACGGCGAGGACGTCCCCGGCCGGTGACGAGGTCCTCCATCCCGGCGAGCTGACCGGCGCGGAGATGGGGGAGTCCGAAGATGCCGGCCGCTAGCTGGCGGAGGCCGGCGTCGGGATCAGGAGTGATGCCGGATTCAGCGGTGTCGGTGGCGACTGCGGGGGAAAATGCCTCGGTCATGATGGCAGCTCCGTAGGGTGCGATCCAATGGCCGGGTGGCTTCAGCCGAGGGTCCCAGCATAACGCTTGGCGTTGCTACTGAGAGATGGTTCCGGCCTCTGTCAGGCGCACCCTGGAGAGCAGCCAATCTGTCCAGGGGGCCGGCTAGGCAATGGCCCGCCAGAAGCAGTGCCAGCGAGACGGTCCAGCTGTAGCGCTGAAGCCAGTCCTCCTGAGTTACTGCCGGCGCCGGCCGCTGATCGTCCCTTCACGGTATGGCCCGGCCAAGGAGGTGTCCGCGTGCGTTATGCCGCCAGCCCGCTCTGGACCTCCGCTTCGTCCTGCGGAGCCCGAGTGGCAGCCAGCCGCTTCGCCAAGTACTTGGCGTCCCGGCACACGCCGGGGAGGGTTTCGGATGCTGCCGAGAAGATGAAATCCTTCCCCAGCAGGTACAGGCCCGGCAGTGCATCCACGATCCCGCGGTGCTGCTGCTCCCGCCAGTTCGCGGGCAGCGCCGAGATGTCCAGCCATGGGTAGGCCTCGGTGAAGCCGGTGCACCAGATGACGTTTGCCACCGGAAGGCTCTGACCGTCGTCGAGTTTTACTTCGCCGTCCTGGACTCCGGTGACCCGCGGCACCAGGTGGACGCCGGCGGCGCCGAGGTCCGAGAGCTTGGTGCGGATCAATGGCGTAGCCATGGCAGCAATCTTGGGCAGCACCTTGCGCCCGACCGGCGTGTTGGTGTTCAGCACGTGCATCCCGGCGAAGCGGACCACCGGGAGGAAGAAGCGGGCCGCGGTCCGGCCGTGCCGGAACGGGATCTCGGCACTCGGCTTGCCGGCCAGCCAGGTTTCATGCGTGCGGCTGGTCTCCAGGGCGATCTCCGCCCCGGAGTTGCCCACCCCCACCACCAGGACGGGACCGGGCTTGAGCTGGGCAGGGTTCTTGTAGTTGTGGGAGTGGAGCTGCACGACGTCGGACGGCAGTTCCGCCGCAAAGCCCGGCGTCTTGGGCAGCTGGCAGGCACCGGTGGCGAGGACGACGTTGGCCGCCGTCCAGCGCTGCGTCCCGGCCGTAACATGGAACCGCTGCCCGTCGTGGCTCAGCCGGGTGACGGCCGTGTTGGGCCGAACCGGCAGGTGAAACCGGGAGGCGTAGTCCTCCAGATAGTCCGCCTGCTCGTCCTTGGCGGGGAAGGCGAGGGGGTCGCCTGGGAAGGGCCGGCCGGGAAGGCCGTTGTACTTGGCGGGGGTGAACAGGCGCAGCGAGTCCCAGCGGCTCCGCCACGCGTCGCCAACCCGTGTGCCGGCGTCAAGAATGACAAAGTTCCGGTGCTGCTGCGCCAGGTAGTAGCCCAGCGCCAGGCCGGACTGTCCGGCTCCGATGATGACCGTGTCGACGGCGGCAATACCGACGACGACGCCGGTGTCAGTTGCTGGGGTGGTGTTCATGGTGGTGCCTCCTTGGTGTTGCATGTGCAATGGGGTGGTTATGAACGCTGTGCCTGCTGTGGCGCCGGGTGGCCCGCGGGTCCGGACCGGAAGCGTACGTACCAGACGAGCAGCAGCGCGGATGCGACGACGTAGAAGGAGTGCAACAGCCAGATCGGCCCCGGCGGGAGGCTGAACACGTAAACGGAGTGCACTGCGTTGGCGACGTTGCTCAGCGCGAGGTAGCCGAGGCTGTAGGAGTCAAGATCCCTCGTGCGTAGGGCCTTGAGCAGCATGGGCAAGTAGCTCACCGCGAAGAGGCCGGTGGACACCATTCCTGCGAGCAATGAAACGTTCATGCCATTAACGCTATTTTCCGTCGCGTCGCGGCGAATCGGGCGAATCACCCATTTCCCATGTGACGGGGAGGAATCCGGCGGGCGGGGAGTGGGTGATTTTATGCAGGGAGGGAGGTCAGGCGAGTCCGTGCTGGTAGGCGTAGGCCGTGACCGCGGTTCGGGAGGTCAGGCCCAACTTGGTGAAGATATTGCTCAGGTGCCGGGCCACCGTTTTTTCGCTGATGAACAGCTCGGCAGCGATGTTTCGGTTGGTTAGTCCGGCGGAGACGAGCTGGACCACCTCGGTTTCGCGGGCGGTGAGCGGCCCGGCGTCGGCGGCGTGATGAGCGCCGTTCTCGGTGGTTGGCGCCGGGGCTGTCCGGGCGTCCGGCGCTACGGGCACCGATCGCTCAAGCCCCGGTTGCTCAAGCCGCGCCAGCGCCGGCGCGGCGCCCAGTTCGGCAAATACCGCCCGGGCCGCCTCACGCTCCAGCCTGGCGGATTCCTCATCGCCGAGCGCGGTCCACAGCCTGGCCAGGAGGGCACGGCAGCGGGCCGCTTCGAACGGTGCGTCGAGGCTGAGCCAGCGGGACCACGCGCGGCGAAGCGGGACCAGGGCAGCCCCGGGGTCGCCTGTGTGGAACAGGATAGCGGCTTGGGACTGCTCGGCGAGCGCGTGCAGCATGGGCATGTCGATCGAGGCGCACAGCGAGGTCAGCTCCTCCACGGCGGCCCGTGCTGCCAGTGCGTCGCCTGCTGCCAATTCGATCTCCACCCGGGCGGCGAGCATCCGGCGCCGGTAGGCGGGGTCGGCGCCGTCCATGGCCTGCCGGAGCAGGGACTGGGCCTGGTCCAGCTTGCCTTGGGCCAGGCGTAGGAGCGCCAGCCCGGGTTGCGGCGGGAAACCCGTCTCCTGAGCGTGCAGGTAGGAGGCCTCGGCGGCGTCGAAGTCGCCCCGGAGCCGGTGGATTTCGCCCTGTTCGTAGAAGCCGCCGTAGGTGGCCATACGGTCGCCGCGGTAGGCGAGGTCCTGCGCCGTTTTGGCCGCGTCGATCGCCTCGGTCCAGGCGCCGTGCAGCCGGTACAGCTCGGCCCGGTGCATCTGGCACTGGCCGCTGAAGGCCACTAGTGTTCCGTGTTAATGGTTTGTTTGCGTTTCATCTTGCCCAGGAGATACTCCGCTGATTTGGTCCAGGTGAATGGTTTGGCGTCCTGGTTGTAGTTCTCGATGTAGCGTTCCAGGGTTTCTTCCAGCTCTTTCACGGAGCTGAATGCCCCGCGTTTGAGGCACTGGCGGGTGATGATCCCGAAGAAGATCTCCACCATGTTCAGCCAGGAACAGCTGGTCGGGGTGAAATGCAGGGTGACCCGCGGGTTGTTGGCCAGCCAGTCCTTGACGTTCTGGTGCTTATGGGTCGCGTAGTTGTCGCAGATGACATGCAGCTCAACCCCGGGGTGGGCGTCGGTTACCCGGCCCAGGAAATCGACGAACTCGATGTTGGTGTGCTTTGGGTAGAAGGCGTTCGCGGTGAGTTTGCCGGTGAGGACCTCCAGTGCGGCGAACAAGGTGGTGGTGCCGTTGCGCTTGTAGTCGTGGGTCTGCTGCAGCGGGTGCGTCGGGGACAACGGCTGGTCCGGGCCGGTGCGGGACAGGGCCTGGATTTGGGTTTTCTCATCGATGCTCACCACCACCGCGTTTTCCGGCGGGGACATGTACAGGCCCACCACGTCCCGGAGCTTGAACTCCAGGGCGGGGTCGGTGGAGAACTTGAACGTCTCGATCCGGTGCGGCTGGATTTTCCAACGGCGCCAGATGCGGGCCACAGAGGAAAAGGAGACTCCGTGGCGTTCGGCCATGATGCGGGCGGACCAGTGCGAGATCCCCAGCTCGGCCGGCGGCTTCCCGTCGTTGGTCAGGGTGTCCGCGATCAGTGCGAGCTCGTCGATTTCCCGCTCCCGACCCGGACGCTGGACATCGGACAGGGCCTCGATCCCGCCCTCGGCATAGCGGTTGCGCCACTTCAAAACAGTGGGTGCCGAAAACCCCGTGATCTTCTCGATCTGGATATTCGGCAGCCCGTCGGCAGCCAACAAGACCGTGCGCGCCCGCAGGGCCACTGTCGCGGTGGATGCTTTCCCACGAGTCAGCGCCTCCAGAGCTCCCCGGTCCCCGTCACGCAACTCCAATGCCCTTGCCAGATAAACCATGGATCAAGTCTGACAAACACTCAAACCAAAAGGAATCAACGACACGCTACACTAGGTTCCCTTGCGCGTCGCACCACCGGTCCAGCGCCCGTGTCCACTCGTGGGCGCGATGCAGGTCAAAGGCCAGATGGCAGGTTTCGATCACTGCGCAGTAGATGATCCCGGCGGGGATCGGGGAGATTTCCCCGACGGTGACGGCGACCATGGCTTCGTCGAGCAGGGCAAGGCCGTCGTTGAGCTCGCCCAGCATGATCTTTGCCTGCCCGAGGCCCAGCGTACCGAGGGCCGCCGTGTCAGCGTCGCCACGTGCCCGTCCGAGGTCGGCGGCCCGGGTGAAGGCTTCCGCGGCGGTGACGCCGTCGCCTTGGTAAAGGGCGCCCAGCCCGGCAGGGACGGACAGCAGGCCTTCGAAGGGGCAGGGCTCGGGCAGGTCCTCGACGATCCGGTGGGCGCGGGCGAGCCAGCCGGCGCTGCGGGCCGGTTCGCCCACCAGGATGAGGTTCAGCCCGGTCCAGACGGCGCAGCGGGCGGCGGCGGGGTAGTCGCCGTCGGCGAGGTACTTCAGGTGCGCCCGGGCCAGGATGTCCACTCCCTCGGAGCCGCGGCCGGTGAGGATGACGGAGGTGGCCAGCTGTTCCAGATCGCTGGCCGGAAGTTCGGCGTCCTGGTCGGCAGCGGTGTACTGCCCTACGGCGTCCGGCCAGCGCCGTTCGGCGTAGGCTTCCCGGCCGTGTGCGAGCGCAGACATCCCGTCTTCCCCGTTCCCGGTGGCGGGTCTAAGCCTGTGGGCGCTGCCCGGCCCGGCACTCCCGGAACCGGTGGTCGGCGCGGCCCGTCATCTGCTTTTCAGGCTACCGCCGGGGTTAAGGGGCGGCAAGGTGCGGGCTGAAGCGCCAACAGGCCCGAGCATTCCACCACGACGGCGGCGCCCGAGTTAGGCGCCAACGGCCGCCTCAGGTGTACATGAGGGAGCCGGGAGTGGTGAGGAGCTCGCCGGTTTCCAGCCAGGTCTTCAGGCCGGAAAGGATCATCGGCCAGCCGCCGTAGAGCTGTTCGTTAGCGCCGTCGCGGAGCTGGTCGTGGGTGACGGTCAGGCGGCAGGAATCGCCCACCGGTTCGATCTCCCAGGTAACCCGGGACGTGCCTTCGGCCTTGACGTCCTCACCCCACAGTGCGCGCATGCTCTGGACGAGCCGGCGGGGCGGGTCCACCTCCAGGTTCTCGCCCTCGCCCAGTGGTTCCCCGCCCTTGGTTGCCATCTCGAACCGGGATCCCGGCGTCCAGTCCGAGGTGATGACGGACCCGAACTGGTACTTGCTGCGGATCTCGCCGTCCGTGATGGCCTCCCAGAGCCGCTCCGGGGTGGTCTTGATGTAGATTTCGAAGATCTTTTCCATGGGGCTTTCCAATCTGGTTTTGAGGTCGCTGAGCCCAGCGGCCCATGGTTCGGCATATTTGCTCACCCAGCGGTCGTGGACCAGCCGGATGGGCACCGGATTCAGGAAGTGGAGTTTCTCCCGACCCCGACGGCGGGTCAGCACCAGGCCGGCTTCCTCCAGGACCCTGAGGTGCTTCATGACGCCGTAGCGGGTCATCTCGAAGCGGGCCTCAAGGGCGTGGAGGGTCTGCCCGTCGTTCCTGAAGAGCTCATCCAGGAGATCGCGGCGGGTGGCGTCGGCCAGGGCCTTGAATACGGCGTCCACAGATCCAGAATAGGTGACTGATTGGTCACATGTCTAGGGTGGCCACCAGACTGTCCTCATCAAGCGGACGCGTGTGAAGGACTGGCTGATCGGTGTTGCGGGGATGGTCCTCGTCCTGCGGGTGATGGCCGCGATCCTCTGGTGGGCGGTGAGCGACCCGGCAGGCCGGGGCGAGGCAGGGCCTGTGCCGACGCCGCCGGTGGGCGCCGACCGCCCGCCGGCCGCACAGCCTCCCGCCGACCTGCGCGAGGACGTAGTGTGGCTCGCCGACCTTGCACTGGACGCTGGGACAGTGGTGGCCGCGGGCTCGCTACTCCGCGACGTCCGGGCCGTCGGGCAGGACGTGGTCACGGGCCCGGACGGGCTGGTCGCTGGCCGGCTCGCCGTGGACGCGACAGTGCCGTTCGAGGTGGTCGCCAACAATCTCGGTAGCAGAACCGTGGTCCGCGCCGCGGACGGAGGCCAGGCCTCGGTAATTCGCACCGTCACGGCCCTGGGCCGCGAACTGCGCGTCACCGCTACCGGCACGGTCCGGGTCAAGGCCGGCAAGCTCATTGTCGAACCGCGCTCGATCGACGTAGGTGGGCCGGACTTCCTCTCCGACGCTACCGCCGCCGTCGTCCGCAGGTTCGTTTCCATCGAGCACAGCATCGAGGGCTTGCCCGAGGGCCTCGTGCTTCAGAATGTCGCCGTTCAGGGCGACGGCTTCCGCACCAACCTCCGGGGCGAGGACATCAAGCTCGTCCCGTAACCTAGCCATAGTGTCCGCGGGACCGGCCACAGGATAGCCAGCGCAAGAACCGGCACCAGGGAGACGCCGACGTCGGGAAACTGGCGGACGATGACGAACAGGTGGGTGTCGAACCGGGCAGGGGCGTAGATGAGGCACAGCCACAGCGCAAACCCGTCGAGGGCGAGGGTTGCGGCAGCCAAGGCCGGGGGAGCCCACCGCTTCCCGGCAGGGGCGTGTCGCCGCGGCAGCAGGAACCGGAGCGCCAGCCACAGGCTCAGCAGCTCCGCCAGCAGCAGTGCGAGCGAGATCGCCCAGCTGTAGCGCTGCAGCCAGTCCTCCTGCACCACCGCCGGCACCGGCACCTGGCCGTGGAGAATCCGCAGGACGTTGCTGTCGATCGCTCGCAGCCGTGACGGGGCAGCCGCGTCATTGCCGTTGATGACCAGGGCCACGCCAAGACGGGCGGACGGAACCATGGCCAGGTAAGTGTGGCTGTTGCCCCATTCGCCCTGATGCTCCAGGAGAAGAGGCAGCGTTTCCTCCGGGACGGCCGGTGTTGCGGGTTCGGCGGACTCCACAAGCGGCCTGGCGTACCAGCCCATGGCGTAGCGTTTGGATCCGTCCACCTGCGCCCGTGGCTCGAACATCGCCTTAACGCTCCCGGGCTGGAGGATCCGGGTCTCGCCGTATCGGCCGCCGTCGAGCAGAGCTATCAGCTCGTGGCTCAGGTCCTCTGCCGACGAGTACATCGTGGCGGACGGCATTCCGGTGGTGGGAGCGGGCACGTCAGTCTGCTGCCAGAACGAGCCGAACCACCGCGAATAGCCTGCAGCCGCGTTGTCGGCGCGGGCATCAGCTCGCGTCGGATGGCTGCGGGCCATCTCCAGGGGCCCGAAGACGTGCTGCTCAAGGTAGTCGCCGAACGGCTGGCCGGTGACCGTCTGCACCAGGAGGCCCAGTATGTTGAAGTTGACGTTGGCGTACCGGAAGGCCGCGCCCGGTTCGCCGGCCAGCGGGGATGCCGCCAGGGCCCGCACCCCTTCCTCGAGCGCTTCCGGGCCCTGCGCGTCGGAGGCTTCGAAGGCTGTGTCCTTCGTGGCCATGCCGCTGGCCTGATGGAGCAGGTGGCGGACGGTGATGGCTGACGAGCGGGTGTCGTCCAGCGTGAACCAGGGCAGGTAGGTCTGGACCGGCTCATCCAGCCGCAGACGGCCAGCCTCAACCTGCTGCAGCACGGCGATGGCGGTGAGGGTCTTGCTGGTGGAGGCCAGCAGTACCGGCGTCTGCGCGGTCATCGGCCGTCCGAAGTCATCGGCGCGGCCAAAGGCGGCGGCGTGCACCCGGACGCCGTCCCGGACGACGGCGACGGCGGCGCCCGGAATTCCGAGGGACTTGATCTGCTCCTGAAGGAAGGAGTCCAACTCCGCATAGGCCTGCTCGGGATTCGGAGGTTCGGTGGTCGGCGCCGCGGAACGGGCAGGTGCCGGCGGTGTGGTGCCGCCGAGGATGCCCGCGGCCAGAAGACACAACAGGAGACAGAGCGATGACCAGGGTAAAGTCCGCATTCCCGCACCTGCACTTCGGCTGACCGTTGCTTCACGGTATGACCGGACCAAGGGGAAAACAATGGCGCGCGGCGGGCGCTCTCGGAAACCGTGCGAAGCGGGTGCGGTAGTCGCTGATGATGGCGTCGACGCCGAGGTCCATCGGCCGCTCCATGTCCGCCGTGGTGTTGACAGTCAAGGGGATGACGGGCACGCCGAGCTCGTGGGCTTCGGTGCGGCAGCCGCTCCGGCAGCGGTCGCGACGGCGCGCCGCCGGCTTCGGGGCGCAGTTGCCTCTGCGGAGGCCCCCCGCACGGCCGAAACCTCAGCCAGTCGTGGAACTTCGGAGTTCCGCCAGAAGGTCAGCCAACTCGCCGGCCAGGGTATCGGCGGCCCGGACACTCTGCTCCGTGTACGAGCCTCGGCTCCCCAGCAGGTTCAGGCACCCGAGAAAAGCGCCCTCTTTGGCTATGACGGCATTCATCGCGGCCTCCAACTGGAGCGCGCCCAACGTGTCCTGGTGTTCGAAGGCGTCGGAATTGATGGCATGCTCATCTTCCGCGAGGAAGGATTCCAGTTGTCCTACGCACCGTCGGGTCCACTCTGCCCCCAACTCACTTGAAACCCCGCCCAGCCGGTAAATCCGTGGCATGTTGGAGTAGACGCGGACGAGATCGTGGCTCGCTGGGCGCCACAACGAAACGGTGACGAGCCGCCCGCCAACCAGGCGCAGTGCCGTGTTGGCCACGGACTCCAAAGCCTGGGCCGCCTGCCGGGGAACGGTGAATTCGATAATGCTCTCGGGAACGGGTCCCAAGCCGGTGTCTTCGGCGCGCTGCCTGGAGGCTTGCCTCTTCGATTCGGGCATCACGGGACCGGCCTCAGTTCTTTCATTTGGGATGCCGGTGGAGTTGCCCGGGAGAGCAGCACCACGCCCGTGAGGGCCGCGGCTCCGCCCACCAGCGACGCCGCCGTGGGCACTTCGGCGAGCAGGCCCCAGCCCAGGAGCAGGGAAAGCGCGGGGACTACGTAGAGCAGTGCACCGCCTTCCGCGACGCTGGTGCGGGCCAACGAGACGTTCCAGAAGGCGTAGGCCACGGCCGTGCTTACTCCGGCCAGGACCAGGAGTGCGGTCCAGAACATCGGGGTGAACGCTGCCGGATCAGCCGTGAACGTCGCGGTCGGCAACGTTGCCGCACCGCCGATGACGCTGCCCCAGAACACCACCTCCACCGGGGGTACGCGCTTGAACAGCGGTTGCTGGACGATGAGGAAGACTGATAGCACCAAGGCGGCGGCCACGATGTAGATCGCGTCGCGGTTGAATCCCACAGCGCTGCTGTCCCCGAGGGTAATCACTGCCACGCCCAGCACAGCAATAACGATGCCAACGTAGCCAAGCCTCGTGGTCCGTTCCCTGAGAACCAGGTAACTCAGCAGAAATGCGAACACCGGGGATATGTTCAACAGCAAACTCGTGGTGCCGGCAGGCACGGTGGCCTGGCCCAGGTTGAGCAGGAAGCCGTAGCCGGCGTAGCCGAGAATCCCGGTGAGCAGCATGCGCGGCACGTCGGCGCGTGTCAGGGCCAACCGCTGCCCCCGAATCAGCAGGAACGCACCCACGATGCCGGCGGACAGCAGGAATCGGACTGGAGTCAGGTCCTGGGGTGAAAGTACCTTGAGAGCTTCCCGCGTCGCCACATAGGTGGGCGCGGACGTAATGACCATCAGCACATCTGGTCTTCGGTACCAACCCGTCACTGCAGGGCCTTTCGTCGGAAAATGGCCCGTTGTTTCTGGGCGATTAATTTATCGTGGAACTATTGCTCTCCCGGACGATTTATTCGTACAGTACATGAATTAGCTCGTTCACGAAAGCAAAAATGTAAAGGATTCCATACGATGGATTCAAGGATCAAAGCACCCTCGGGGCAGCTTTCCCGGCGTTCCCTTCTCGTCGGTTCGGCCCTTCTGTTGGCCCCCACAGTGCTCGCCGCATGCGGGGTCAGCCCGTCGCCGTCGGCAGGAGGTACAGCCACCGGCACGGCCCGTCAGGGCGGAACGTTGCGTATTGCCCGGCCGCCGGCGTCGAAGGCCGAAACGCTGGACCCGGCCAGCTCCCTGTCCGCCTATGAATACCTGGGCGCCCTCTACAGCCGCCTGGTTAAACTGTCGCCCACCGGTGAGATCGTCGCGGACCTGGCAGATTCGTGGAGCCTTTCCCCGGACGCGCTGAGCTGGACGTTCGTGTTGCGCAAGGGCGTGACCTGGCATGACGGTAAGCCGTTCACTGCGCAGGACGTCATCTTCTCCATCCAGCACATTCTGGATCCGGCCACAAAGTCGCCCCAGGCAGGAGTGCTGTCGCCCTTCGTTGACGGCAATTCCATCACCGCCCCGGACGCCAACACAGTGGTCTTCGCACTCAAGTCCCCGAATGCGGAATTCGCCAGCCTCCTGACCGGCTACAACTGCTACATCATCCCCGCAGGCTCCGCAGCGACCATCGCCGCCAGCGGCATCGGCACCGGTCCGTTCAAGCTGAAGAGCTTCACCGCCGCAGGACCCGGCGCCGTCGTGCGAAACGAGAATTACTTCGGCGACAAGCCCAAGCTGGACGCCATCGAGTTCTCCAGCATTGCCGATACGCAGGCGCGGGTAAACGCACTGCTGGCCGGCCAGGTTGACCTCATCGCTCAGACGAACCTTGATTTCGCCACCGCCAAGACGGTTTTGGCCTCGTCCGTGGCCACGGTGTCCAGCGTCAAAAACGCCCAGTGGTACCCGGTTCCCATGCTGAACACCAGTGAGCAGTTCAAGGACGCGGACATCCGCCGTGCCTTCGCCCATGCCTACAACCCGGAAGAGGTCTTCAAGCTGGCCGTGCAGGGCAACGGAACCATCGCGCACAACAACCCGGTGCCGCCCACCGAGGCGTACTACCTCGACTACGGCCTGGGTTATGACCCGGACAAGTCGAAGTCCCTGCTCAAGGCCAAAGGGTTCGACACCTTTGAGGTGCCCGTCTACACGTCCAGCTACGACCCCGTCCTGTCCCCGCTCGCACTGGCCCTGCAGAGTTCCATGAAGTCCGCCAACATCAATTTGACGGTGACCAACTCGCCCGCGGATTCGTACTTCACGGATGTCTGGATGAAGAAGCCGCTGATGACCACCTACTGGTACACGGGCCGGCCGATCGACCAGCTGCTGAACCAGATCTTCCGCACCGGCTCCTCCTACAACGAGACGGCGTACTCCAATGCGCTGTTCGACCAGACCCTGGACGCAGCCCGCGGCACGGTCGACGCCGGCAAGCGCAAGACGCTCTACCAGGATGCGCAGAAGATCCTGATCGACGACGGCGGCTCGCTGACTCCGTTCTTCTCCGACCGGATGACCGGGCTGAGCAAGAAGGTAGTCAACTACAGTGAGCACGGGTTCGAGTTCGACTACATCAACATCGGGCTGCAGGCCTAATGCTGACGTTTTTCGCTAAGCGGATAGGCTGGTCCGTCTTCACGGTGCTACTGGCGACGGTGCTGGTCTTCAGCGCCATCCAGTCTTTGCCGGGAGACGCGGCCAGCCAGCTGCTGGGGCAGAACGCCACCCCCTCGGCAGTTGCCACGATGCGCCAGCAGCTGGGGCTCGACGAGCCTCCCGTCTCACGGTTCCTCAGCTGGCTGGGCAACGCGCTGCAGGGCAACTTCGGGAGGTCCCTTGTCAGTGGCGGCAGTGTGGGGGCAGAAGTAGGCTCGGCGCTGGTGAACACGTCGGTCCTGGCCGGCATCACCATCGTGATCGGCATCCTGCTGTCCCTGGTCTTGGGACTGGTAGCCGGACTGACCCGCGACCGCTGGCCCGACATCTCGATTTCCACGTTGGCGCTCGTAGGGATGAGCGTCCCGGAGTTTGTGGTGGCAACGGTGCTCGTTTTGCTGTTCTCCATCTACATCCCGATCTTCCCGGCTGTCGTGATTGCCGGCCAGAATGCCTCGTTGGCCGAGATCCTGCCGTCCGTGTGGCTGCCCGCAGCCGCGCTGATCTGCGTCCTGGCGGCCTACATCATCCGCATGATGCGGACCTCCGTGATCGATGTGATGGACAGCGAGTTTGTCCGCACCGCCATCCTGAAGGGCAACTCCACGCCGCGGATTGTGTTCCGGCACATCCTTCCCAGTGCGATGCTCCCTACGCTGAACGTCATCGCCATGAACGTCGCCTGGCTGGTGGGTGGCGTGGTGGTGGTGGAGAGCATCTTCAATTACCCGGGCATCGGCACCTTGATGATCCGCTCCGTCCAGACGCGTGATCTTCCCGCCATCCTGCTGATCACGGTGATGAGCGCCCTGACCTACGTGGTGTGCAATCTGTTGGCGGACCTTGCGGCGTTCCTGCTCAACCCCCGACTGCGTTACCCGAGGAGCGCCAAATGAGTGCCACGACGACGACGGCGGCCCCGGCTTTAGCGGCGCCCGGCAGCCTTACCCGGGTGGTCCGGTCCATCCTGAAGTCACGCTCTGCGACTTTCGGCTTCGGGCTGGTGATCCTGAACATCCTGCTTGCGCTGTTCGCGCCGCTGCTGACTGCATACGATCCCATCGCCACGGACGCGATGGTCGCGCTGCAGGAGAGTTCGGGCGCGCACCTGCTTGGCACCGATGCGCTCGGCAGGGACACCCTCACACGGACGCTGTTCGGTGGCCAGTATGCGCTGGCCATCAGTTTCACGGCCACCGCCCTGACGGTACTGCTGGGATCCGTCATCGCCGGCATCGCCGCCTACCGCGGCGGCATCGTGGACGATGTCATCACCCGGGTGCTGGACTCCGTGCTGGCCGTCCCGGCCATCTTGTCGATGCTTGTGGTGGTGACCATCTTCGGGACCGGTCCGTGGGTGATCATCCTGGCGGTGGTGGTCGTCTATACCGGCGGCGTGACCCGAATAGTCCGGGCAACGGTGATGGATGTGCTCCCGAAGGATTACATCACTGCTGCCAAAGCCCGCGGTGAGGGGATGTTCTCCGTCCTGGCCCGCGAGGTGTTCCCGAATGTCCTGGACGTCATCCTGGTGGAGTTCGCCATGCGCGCTTCCTGGGTGGTGCTGCTGATCAGCTCGCTGTCCTTCCTGGGCTTCGGAGCCAGTCCTCCCACGCCTGACTGGGGCCTGATGGTGGCGGAAAACCGAAACCTGATGTCCGTCGTGCCGCTCGCCACCCTGTCCCCGATCGCGGCGCTGGCCACCTTGATCGTCGGCCTCAACCTCGCAGCCGACGGGCTCGCCAAGAGCCTCGGTGTTGACCGTATGAAAGAAGTGCTGGGCTGATGACACCAGAGACCATAACCTCCAACACGCGGCGCGGATCGGCCCAAAACGTCGATGACAACCGAGTGGTGCAGATCCAAAACCTCGGCATCTCCTACCGGACCGGCAAACGCGAGGTCTCCGTCCTGAAGGACATTAACCTCGTCCTCGGCCGGGGCCGTGTCCTGGGCCTGGTGGGTGAATCCGGTTCCGGAAAGTCCACGCTCGCCGGCGCCCTGCTGGGATCCCTGCGCGTCGGCTCTTTCGTTGCCGCCGGAACCGCCGGCGTTTCCGGCCAGGACGTTTTCGCCCTCCGGACGAAGGAACTGCGCCAGTTCCGGATCAGCGAAGTGGCGATGGTCCCGCAAAACGCGGGCAGCGCGCTGACGCCGACCATGAAAATCCAGGAGCAGATCACAGAGGCGCTGCACTCGCTCAAAGGGAACAAGGCCGCCCAGCGCCGCCGGGCCGAAGAATTGCTGCGGCTGGTACGCCTGCCCGATCCCGCCCAGGCCCTTGACCGCTACCCTCACCAGTTTTCCGGCGGACAGCAGCAGCGCATCGGGATCGCCGTCGCGCTGGCAGCCAACCCCACCCTGCTGGTGCTGGACGAGCCCACCACCGGTTTGGACGTGGTGACGCAGGCGGCCATCCTGGACCTGCTCGCGGAGTTGCAGGTTTCGCTGGGCATGTCCATGGTGCTGGTCAGCCACGATCTGGGTGTCATCGACAAGATGTGCACCGATGTTGCCGTCCTGCGGCGCGGCGAGATCGTGGAAGCCGGTGCCACCCGGGAGGTGCTGGCAAATCCCCGGCACCCCTACACCCGCGGACTCCTGGCGAGCGTGCCGCGCATAGACGTCCCTGGTATCCCGCCCAGCATGGACCAGGATGCGATCGACGCGGGCATCGACTCGGTACAGGACCAAGGAGTGTACCGGCGGACCGCGCCCCAGACGGCACAGCCCGTCTTGACCGTGGAGTCCTTGAGCATCGACTACCGCCGCAAGCACGTGCCCGGCACCGGGGCCACCGTGAAGGACGTCAGCTTCACAGTCAATGCCGGCGAAGTGGTGGCCTTGGTAGGCGAATCCGGCTCGGGCAAATCATCCATCGCCAACGCGATCGCCGGGCTGCAGAAAACCGCCGGAGGCCGGATTTCCCTGGCTGACGGCGGCGAACTGGCCAAGACGGTGTCCGGCCGGCCCAAGAACCTCAGGCAGGCCATCCAGCTGATTTTCCAGAACGCCGACACGTCCTTGAACCCGCGCCAGACCGTGCGGACTGCTATCCAACGGCCCATCAACCTGTTCGGCGTGAAGGACGCCAGCGTGCAGCAATCCCTGGCCGACGTGGACCTGCCGGACGGCTTCGCGCAGCGCCTTCCCGGCCAGCTCTCCGGCGGCCAG
Organism: Arthrobacter sp. UYCu723; assembly: GCF_054059215.1. Lineage (NCBI taxonomy): Bacteria > Bacillati > Actinomycetota > Actinomycetes > Micrococcales > Micrococcaceae > Arthrobacter > Arthrobacter sp. UYCu723. Next base: position 672,616 of record NZ_JBSSBW010000001.1, on the reverse strand, counting down.
CGCCAGCGGGTGGGCATCGCCCGGGCCGTGGCGGCAGCACCTGCGCTGGTGCTGGCGGATGAAGTGGTCTCCGCCCTTGACGTCTCGGTGCAGTCCTCGATCCTGCGGCTGATGGATGACTTGAGCCGGGAAAAGTCCCTCGGCTTTCTGTTCATCACCCACGACCTGGCGGTCGTGCGCGCAATCGCCGATCGGGTGGTGGTGCTGTACCTGGGCCGCATTGTGGAGGAAGGGACGGTGGAGGAGATCTTCGCGTCCGTTTCCCATCCCTACACCAGGCTGTTGCTGGACTCCGTCATTGAGCTCGGGGATGACCACGAGGCCAAGATGAAGGCCGTGAAGGACGAGATTCCCGCCGCCCCGCCCGAGCACGGCTGTCCCTTCGCCAGCCGCTGCCCCCTGGTCCGGGACGTTTGCCACACCGTCGCCCCGCCCACCATCGCCGTGAGTGCCAGCCACAACATCCAATGCCACGCCGACGTGGCCGAACTCGCTGGCGCAGCAGCACCAGCACTGGAAGGAAACCGGACATGCTGATTCGCAGCGACTTTCCCCACACCGTCACCGTGATGGAGAACGTTGTCATCCCCATGAAAGACGGCACCAGACTGGCCGCGACCATCTGGCTGCCGGAAAACGCCGCGGCGGAGCCGGTGCCGGCGCTGCTGGAATACCTCCCGTACCGCCGATGCGACTGGACGGCGCCCCGCGACGCCCAGCGGCACCCGTGGTACGCCGGCCACGGCTACGCGTCGGTGCGCGTCGACATGCGCGGCTGCGGTGATTCGGAAGGAGTGATGCTCGATGAATACCATGAACAGGAACAGGCCGACGGCGTCGAGGTCATCGAGTGGCTGGCTGCCCAGCCGTGGTGCACCGGGAAGGTCGGAATGTTCGGCATCTCCTGGGGCGGTTTCAATTCCCTACAGCTGGCTGCCGAGCAGCCTGAAGCGCTGAAGGCGATTGTCACTGTTTGTTCCACCGACGACCGGTACGCGGACGACGTCCACTACTTCGGCGGCGCCATGCTGGGCATCGATATGACCTCGTGGGCGGGCACCATGCTGGCCTTCCAGTGCCGGCCGCCGGCGCCGTGGCGGGTCGGGGAGAACTGGGAGGTCATGTGGAAGGAGAGGCTGGAAGCCCTCCAGCCGTTCTCCGAAATCTGGATGGACCATCAGGAACGGGACGATTACTGGCGTCACGGCTCTGTCAACGAGGACTACTCCAAGATCACCGCGGCGGTGATGGCCGTGGGTGGCTGGGCGGATCCCTACCGGAACACGGTGTTCCGGCTGCTGGAAAACCTCGAGTCGCCCGTGCAGGGTCTGATAGGGCCTTGGTCGCACCAGTATCCCGACATCGCCCGCACTCCCGGGCCCACCATCGGCTTCCTGCAGGAAACGTTGCGCTGGTGGGACTACTGGCTCAAGGGCATCGACACCAAGATCATGGATGAACCCGCCCTGCGCGCCTATCACCAGGAGTCGGTCCGGCCGGCGACCAACTACCCGGAACGCGCCGGCTCCTGGGTGGGCCTCGAAGGCTGGCCCTCGGCCGCCGTCGGACGCTCCACCTTTAATCTGGCCACCGACCTGCGCAGCCTTGCAACGGAACCACCAGCAGCACGCGGCGGTGGACACCCCGCAGCACAACGGCGTGGACGCCGCCCGTTGGTTCCCGTTCGGCAATGCCTCGGATCTCCCGCCGGACCAGCGCTCCGAGGACGGGCGGTCGGTGGTCTTCGAGACCGGCGTCCTGGACAAGGACATCAACCTGCTCGGCTTCGCGCGCCTGGGATTGCGGGTTGCCAGCACCACGGCCCGGGGGAACGTCATCGCGCGGCTCTGCGATGTCGCTCCGGACGGCTCGTCAACCCTGATTACCCGCGGAGCCATCAACCTCGCCCGGCGGCACGGGATGGACCGGGCGGACGAGCTGGTGCCCGGCGAGTTCGTGGATGCGTCGATCCAGTTTGTCGCCATGTCGTGGCAGGTTCCGGCCGGGCACAAGCTGCGGCTCGCGCTGTCCACCACTTACTGGCCCTGGATCTGGCCACACGGGGAGCAGGGCGCTGTGACCATAGATGCTGCTGCCAGCGAGCTGACCCTGGACGAACTGGATGCGTCGGCAATCGGAGCGGCGGACATCCGCTTTGAGGAGGCCGAACAGGCGCCCGCGCTTAACATCCAAGCCGGGCCACCCCTTCTGGCCCGGCCCGAACGCGAAGTCCGGTACGAGCCGCAGTCGGAAAGCTGGACCCTCACCGTGGATCCCAATTACGGTGGGAATCGGATCTATCCGGACGGACTGCATTTCGGTGAAGACGCCCTGGAATCGTATTTCATTTCGGGCAACGACCCACTGAGTGCCAAAGCTGAATCGCAATGGAAAATCAGCTTGAGCAAGGATGACTGGGCCGTCCGGATAGAAACCCATGCGACCGTCACGGCCTCGGCTGAGCACTATGTGCTGCGCAATACGGTGCGTACCTTTAAAGGCGAGGACCTATTCTTTGAAAGAACCTTTGAGAAAAACATTGACCGGACGTCCGCGTAAATTAGGGGAGAGCGAGCACAACGAAATGGCCGCCGCCGCACAGGATCACTTCGATCGTCCGCGTGCCAAGACAGCGGGGGAGCGCCAGCGTCATCCCACTGAGGTCCGCCGGCAACTGGTGGTCGACGCCGCCCGGGACCTCATTGCGGACAAGGGATTGTTCAATGTTTTGATCCGGGATATCTCCAAGGCCTGCGGTGTTTCACCCGGCACAATTTCCTATCACTTCAAGGGCCTCGACGAAGTGCTCATGGAAGTGGTGAAGGCGGAAACAGCCGATTTCTACGTTCCATTGCAGCAAAGTGCGAAGGGATCCGGGGACCCAGGGAAGGAGCTCCTGTACTTCCTGGAAGGAATGTTCGGGTCTGACGCCAACTCCCGCCGGCACTGGCTGATCTGGCTCGACTTCTGGTCAGCGGCAGCCCGGGATGAACAGTACGGCGAATGGATGAACGCCCACTACACGGCCTGGCGCGACGCCCTTCAGGACGTGACCGAGCGCGGAGTCAGCGAAGGGTCGTTTTCCTGCGCTGATCCCCGCGGTTTTGCCATTGAAACCGCCGCCTTGGTGGACGGGCTGGCGGTGCAGTGTTACTCCCGCGGGTCGGTCATTCCCGTAGACATGGCCCGTGAGCTATTGGTGAAGTTCGTTAAGCGGGAATTGCAGATTTCCTAACCTGCTTGATGAGAGCGGGCGGCCGACGGCCCGGCCGCCCGCAGCAGACCGGTCCCAGCTAGCGCCGGGCCAACGATGCCGGGAACTCCGCGGGTGCCGCAGGCTCACCGGCAGCTAGGGTCCCGCCCTGACTATGGGCCCGGGCAATCCCGCCGGTCAACGCCATCGCGATGGTGAGCACCGCCGTCAGCAGCACTCCGAGGCCGACGTGAACGTGGAGCAGTGGGGCGCCGGCGGCAGCGCCGGCCAGGATCAGGACGACGGACCCGAGCCGCCTTCCCCGGTGCGCGCCGGTGCCGCCGCCGAGCCGTGAATCGGCGGCCAGGCCCGTGAGGGTCGATGTCACCACCACCGTGGTGGCATCATTGACGCTGAGGTGGCGGGCAGTGGCGGCCTGGACGCCCATGTCCGTCGCCATGGCACCGGTGATGCCCAACGTGACGGGGCCTCCGGCCTGTGGGGCGTGCCCGAACAGCACTGACGCCGCCGCGGCCATCGCCACCTCGTCGACGGTGAGCAGGGCCGTGGTCCTCTTGTTCCAGCCCGCCGTTTCCGGCTTAAGGAGGCTCCGGGCGATAACGGCACCGATGATGAACCCTGCCAGGGCAATGGACGGTCCCAGGACCGGCAGTTCCTCGGCACTGAAGAGGGCCATCCCGAGGATGACGACGTTGCCGGTCATGTTGCCGGTGAACACGCGGTCCAGCCCTAGGTAGCCCACCGCGTCAATGGAGAGGGGCACGTTGACCGCCGGCAGCCCTGCGATCCCGGCCACACACGTCAGTTGCACGGTGGCGCGCCGAATTCGTTCGATGGCATCCCCGCCGAGGGCTGACTCGGGGAGGAGCGGCGCCACGGATGAGGCCGACGGCAGTATCAGCACCCCGCCGAAAACCGCGGAGCAAATGTGCTGCCGGGCGGCCCGGAGCACGTCCCGCGCGCCTTCGGCCTGTCCCGGCTCGATGATCGAGGCCGTCCGGAACCGGGCGGCTACATCGGCGCCGAGGAATGCCCAGTGCCGGCTGATCCAGGCGCCGTGCTGCTGCCAGGCCTCGAAGCCATGCACGGTCTGGAACGCTGCGAGCCAGCCGGGCAGCTTGGCGGTCCGAAGGCCCGGGGACTCCAGGGCAGGCAGCTCCGGACTTCCGGCCCAGTCAGCGAGGAACTGCTGGCTGGAATGTCCGACGTCGGGTTCCGCCAGGGCGATCAGCAATCGTAGCCGCCACCCTTAGGGAGCACCACGGCTTGCTGTGGTGCCGGGACCCCTCCGCGCCGCGTAGCAAGGCTCCCTTTTTCCCTGGCCTCAGGTCGGTCCATAATGGCCACATAGGCTTCGGGGACCCTCGCGCCGGTGATGGCTGGCACGGCGGTGAAGAGTCCCGGGTGGCTGCCCGGCATTCGGCGCGACGGGTGGTCACGGCCCCCGGACAAGGACGCAGCGGGGACCGAAAACTGGGGGAGCCGCGCCGTCGCTGCGACACATCACTGCAGAGAAGGAAATCGTCATGCTCACCGATGCAAACATTCTGGCTGTCCTCCCCGCGAAGGACATCAACAGGGCGAAGGATTTCTACCGGGACAAACTGGGAATGGAACCCTCGGATTCCATGGAGGAGGGCAGCGTGATGTACCGCTGCGGCAACGGAACGGGCTTCCTCGTTTACCAGACAGAGAACGCAGGGTCAGCCAAAAACACCCAGATGGGCTGGGAAACGGATAACCTCCAACGCGAGATGGAGGATCTGCGGGGCCGCGGCGTCGTCTTCGAAGACTATGATTTTCCCGGCCTGAAGACGGAGAACGGGGTTGCCACCAATGACTGGGGACTGTCTGCCTGGTTCCTGGACAGCGAGGGCAACATCCTCAGCCTCTCCCAGCGCACATAAACCCGGAGCTGGCACCGGTCAGCAACGCAAAGCTTCGCTGCCGCCGGCAACGAAGCCGGAGCGAACCGGTCCCCGCCTCAGGGCGGGAGCCGGTTCGGTGCTACCGGCGTTCGAAACGCGGGCACCTGCTAATCGTCAGCTGCACCCGTGGCTCGAACATCGCCTCAACGCTCCCGGGCTGGAGGATCCGGGCGTCGCCGTAGCGGCCGCCGTCGAGCAGAGCCATCAGTTCGTGGCTCAGGTCCTCGGCCGACGAGTACATCGTGGCGGACGGCATTCCGGTGGTGGGCGCGGGGACGTGGGTCTGGTGCCACCAGGCGCCGAACCACCGCGAGTAGCCGGCAGCTGCTTTGCCTGCGCGGGCCTCGGCCCGCGTCGGATGGCTGTAGGCCATCTCCAGGGGCCCGAATACGTGCTGTTTCAGGTAGTCGCCGAACGGCTGGCCGGAAACCGTCTGCACCAGGAGGCCCAGGATGTTGAAGTTGGTGCTGGCATACCGGAAAGCCGCGCCGGGTTCGCCGGCCAGCGGGGATTCTGCCAGGGCCCGAACCCCTTCTTCGAGGGCTTCGGGGCACTGCGCGTCGGAGGCTTCGAAGGCCGTGTCTTTCGAGGCCATGCCGCTGGTCTGATGGAGCAGGTGGCGGACGGTGATGGCTGACGAGCGGCCGTCGTCCAGCGTGAACCAGGGCAGGTAGGTCTGCACTGGCTCATCCAGCCGCAGTCGGCCAGCCTCGACCTGCTGCATGACGGCGATAGCCGTGAGGCTCTTGCTGGTGGAAGCCAGCAGCACCGGCGTTTGTGCCGTCATCAGCCGTCCAGAGTCATCGGCGCGGCCAAAGGCGGCGACGTGCACCCGCACCCCATCCTGAACGACGGCGATAGCGGCGCCCGGAATGCCAAGGGCCTCGACTTGCTCCTGCAGGAAGGAGTCCAACTCCGCGTAGGCCTTCTCCGGATTCAGGGGTCCGGTGGCCGGCGCAGCGGGAGCGCCAGGTGAAGGAGGTGTGACGCCGCCGAGGACGCCCAATGCCAGACAGCACAACAGGAGCCAGAGCCGTCCTACTTTGGCGGCTGCGGCTGGGGGGAGGTGCGTCCACGGACCTGGCGGTCTTAAGAGGCGCCCGGGACTAGATATCCCGGCATATTGACTGCCTCCGACCGGAGGAATAGCGTCTGCTTCAACGGGGTCATCCCCGTTTTCGCGGATTCACCCATGGACTTCATCCCGCACCGAATATAGGCGGGGTCTACGGGCGCGCTCCGTTGCGGTGGCTGCGATTGCGCTCGGTGTGGCACGTGCCCCCGCGGCGACAACTGAAATGGGACTGTAGGAAAGGGACGGGTCATGCCGAAGTATCTGTTTGAGGCGACGTACGTGGGCCAAGGCATCAAGGGGCTTATGCAGGAAGGCGGCACAAAGCGGCGTGAGGCTCTTACGGAGGCCCTCAAGTCTGTAGGCGGATCGCTCGAGAGCTTCTACTACGCATTTGGTTACTACGACGTCCTCGGCGTTTTTGAGGCGCCGGACGATGCAAGTGCTGCCGCACTGTCGCTGATGATCAATTCGACGGGGAACGTCAACGTTCGCCTGAAGCCCCTCCTGACGGTCGAAGACCTCGACGAAGCCGCCAAGAAGACGCCGTCCTACCGGGCTCCGGGACAGTAGGGGCTGGTCGGCACCCGGCCGATGGGGCAGGAGGCACGCACTAGCCGAGGGACAGGCGGATCGGGAAGCGGCAGACGTGCCGTGCACGCTGACGCCGTCGGTGGAGCCGTTGGTGCACACCTGTATCCTGACAATGCAGGTTGACTGGTTCCAGGGGCCATCAACCAAGCTCGGGTCGCGGCGGGATGACGGGTCCGGAATCTTGGACGTAGCCAGCCACGTTGTCGACGATCCCCCCGGACTCTTGGAACGGATCTTTATCTCTGACACGCCAGCTCCTGTCGAAACCCCGACGTCTGTCCTCAAGCCTTCGAGCAGAGCTACGGTGGTTGAGGGTGCCCTCGTGACCTGGGCCGAGGCTGGTGAGAGCATGACCGCGCGATGGCGTTCGGCGAACGGCAGACCGGCGCCGACGCGCGTCGAAGTGGTGTCCGACTCTCTCACGGCCGATGATGCGAACCGGATGGCGTCACAGGGGATCGCGATGCTCTGGCACGGCGACTTCCACAACGCACGGCAGATCCTCAACGCCTTGGACCGGCGGATAGGTGCCGGAAAGAAAGAGATCGCAGCAACTCCGGCCGATAAGTTCTATCGGCACCGCCAGTCCCGCTCGCACCGTGCACGCGTTCTCGGCCTGCTGCTGATACCTCTTGATCCGGGCCCGGTGGTGCCGCTGCGCCGCGCACCGGACATCCGGCAGGCCGCCGCTGAAGCGTACGGTGATATCGGCGAATCTTCCATTGTGTCCCTGCATGAGCTTGTCGGGGCCATTGGCGCCCACGAGTGGCGACGTAATGGCGTCTACGTCGATGCCCTGCAGGGCCGCATCCACCCGCACTACGGCACGTTCTTCCCCACACGGAGTGAGTATGTGGACCTCGTGGCCGCCCCTGCGCTGCCCGCTGACACGCTGGCGTTCGACGTCGGAACCGGCACCGGGGTGCTCGCTGCCGTCCTCGCGCGCCGCGGAGTCCGCCGCGTGGTGGCCACGGACAATGAACCGCGTGCCATCGCCTGCGCCGGTGAGAATTTCCGGAACCTCGGTGTCCAGGACCGTGCGGAGGCCGTCCTGACCGACATGTTTCCGCCCGGACGGGCACCGCTGATTGTGTGCAACCCGCCCTGGATTCCGGCCACTCCGCATTCCAGCCTGGACAGTGCAGTCTATGACCCCGGAAGCAGGATGCTGTTCCGCTTCCTGAACGAACTCTCCGACCATCTGGAGCCGGGCGGTGAGGGCTGGCTTGTCCTCTCCGACCTGGCCGAGCACCTTGGCCTGCGGTCGCGTGACGATCTGCTGACGGCCATCAAGGCCGCCGGGCTGAAGGTGATGGAACGGCTCGACACCAAGCCGACGCATCCGAAGGCATCGGACCGGGACGATCCTCTGTTCGAGGCGCGCACGGCCGAGGTCACGTCCCTATGGCGGCTTGTTCCCCGATAGTCACAACCTTCCGCCGTCGGGAATCACGACGGCGGCCCGTTCACAGCTCCCGGTCCGTCGAGCAACGCGCTGGTGCTGCTTTGTGGCACGACGACGTGGACGGCGTTGCGCTGGACGGTGAAGTCGGTGGGCGTGGTGGTCGCGATCTCGCCGTCGAGGTTCACCGGCAGCGGCTGGTCGGTGACCAGCCGCACACTCCTGGTGGTCAGGTGGTACACCCGGTCGTGTTTGATGAAGCTTCCGTCCTTGAGCAGCCGTGCCATGCTCACGTGCTCCCGCCAGAATTGCGTAGATATCAAGGATGTGGTCATCGATCCCTGCGGTGGGGGAGACCGTGTTGCCGCCGCCGTAATGCCGGCCGTTGCCGACCGCCACCTGAAGCAGATCCTCGAGCTCCAGCGGCTCGTGGTCGCCCTCCGGGAACTCGAGGCGGGCCCTAAATGGCTTGTGCCGGGCATAAGCCCGAAGCGTGGCGATGCTGTAGGCCAACGGCCCGATGTACCGCTTCAGGCGGGGGCTGAGCGCTTCGGTAACCGCCACCGAGAGGCCCACGGATGCCACGTTGAGGAACGGCTCACCGTTGGCCCGGCCGAGGTCGATGTCCACCACCTTGCCTTCGGCGACGGTGGCGCACGCCTCGGCAAGATTGTTCGGTATCTCCAGCGTGCGGGCGAAGTCGTTGGCGGTGCCCAGTGGAAGAACGCCGAGCATAACGTTGGTGCCGGCAACCCGGCCGGCGGCGTAGGAGATCGTCCCGTCGCCGCCGCCGACAACCATTAGGTCGTGCCCGTCCGCAAGCGCCCGGTCGAGCGTCCCGGACAGCTCTGCCCCCGACCGCACGCGGTGCACGGCGAAGATTGGCACGCCGGCCTTACGCATCGCGTCCACGGCAAGTTCGTGTGACGCCCCCCGACGGGAACCGGCGTTGATCACAACGGCGGCAGAGCGTGCGTCCCGGGCAGCCTTCATGTGGGTCATGGTAGGCCGCGGACCTGTGAATTCCGTTAGCCGGCCACCGCCGCCTTCGCGGCCTGCGAGGCCGCCATCCACTCGCTCAGCCACGGGGCCCGGACGCTGGAGGTGATCCGGCAGTCGGCCACGAAGGTTCCCCTGGCGCCGGCGTCGATCCAGTCCGTGAGCGCGGAAAGGTCCGCCAGGGAGCGGATGATCGCCGATTCGGCACCAAGGGCTCGAGCGACGCCGCTGAAGTCCACCTCGGGGATCAGCATGGGCTTATCGGTCAGGCCCCGGGAGCCGTACTGGTGGATTTCGGCTCCATAGGCGGCATCGTTATAGATCACGACGACGGCGCTGCTCGCCGCCCCAATCAGCGATTCGAGGTCGGACAGGCCCATCAGGAAACCGCCGTCGCCAGAGGCCAGCACCAGGGTGCGGCCGTCCTCCACAGCGCGGGCCGCCCCGACGGCGCTGGCAAGGCCAAGACCGATGGCCTGGTAGGCGGTCCCCACCATGACCAGGTCCTGGGGCCTCGGGATGCGCCAGTACATGGGTGCCCAGCCGACGAAGTGCCCTCCGTCCTGGACCACCGTGCGGCGCTCCGGCAGGATGGCATCCAGTGCCGTGGCAAGGGAACGCGGGTCCAGCCGGCCGTCCGGCGTCTCCGCTGAGCCTGGATGGTGGGCCGGTCCTTCGGCCAGGCGCTTGCGGGCTTCCGCGCGCCACGCTTCAGCGCGGCTGGCGTTCGGCGAGGCCGGGCCGTCCAGCACCCGGAGGATCCGTCCCGCAGCAGACTTCACGTCCGCGCTGACGAAGGTGTCCACCCAGGGGTGCGTCGGCTGCAGTGCGGCGTCGATCTGGATGACGGTGCTGTCCGGGCCGAGCAAATGCCCGAACCGCATGGTGAAGGGGCTCAGGCTCGCCCCGGCCACCAGGACCACGTCGGCCTCGCCCATGAGCCCTGCCGCGGTGTCCGTGCTGAAGCCGCCCGCGACGCCGAGATACCCCTCGCCCTGGAGGAGGTTGAGCGCCAGGGCGGTTCCGGCGGTCAGCGCGCCCAGGCGGTCGGCGAGCTCCCGGAGCTCCGGGCCGGCGCCGGCGAGATGTGCGCCGCGGCCGGCGAGGATCAGCGGCCGCTTCGCGCCGGCGAGCAGGCGGGCTACCTGCCCCAGGCCGCCGTCGACGTCGTCATTCACGGTCGGTGCCAACGGCGCCGGAAGCTCTTTATCTGTCGCCTCGAGTGCCGCGAGGTCGTAGGGGATGGCAATCACGACGGCGGTGCGCTTGGTGAGTGCGTACTCCACCGCCTGCTGCGTGATGGAACCCGCGGCGTCGCGGGTGACGGTGAAGGTGGCCGCGCCGAGGCCTGCGGCGATGGCCGCCTGGTCCACGTCCTGAGGGCGGGCGCCGCTGCTCGGAGCGTCCCCGGTGACCAGCACGACGGGAATTTGTGCCTGGACCGCCTCGGCCAGGGCGGTGAGCGCGTTGGTGTAGCCGGGGCCGTAGGTGGTGGTGCCCGCTGCGAGACGTCCTGACGTCCGGTAGTAGGCGTCGGCTGCGGCGATGGCGGCGCCTTCATGGCGGACGGCGGAGAAGCGGAGGCCCAGCTTCTCAGCGGCGTCCAGGAAGTAGACGTTTCCGTTGCCCATGACACCGAAGAGATCGGTGAGATAGCTGCTGAGAACCTGTGCCACGCGGCCGGAGACGGTGAGTGAATTCATGCAGCAATTTTGTGTGCTGGGTCACGAATCGGCAAGAGCGTTGTTTTTGACTGGGATTTTTGGCAGTCGGAAGTCGTTCGAAGTGAAAATCTGCACGCTTGTGGTGGGGGTCATGCGCATTAGTCGGCGGGGCGGGATTCCTGTTCCGAGAGCCGGGCCAGAAGGCCGTCGTACCGCGGGGGCATGAGTTCCAGCACTGAAATGGCGGTGCTGGTCCGCTGGATGCCGTCGATTCCCAGGATCTCGTTGGTAATGCGGTAGAGGTCGGCTGTGCCGCGGGCCACCACCTTGGCCATGAGGTCCGCATCCCCGGTGGTGGCGTGCACCTCGATGACCTCCGGGATCGCGGCGAGCCCGTCTTCCACCGCTCCGGTCCGCGTCTGGCTGATGGACAACGAAAGGAAGGCCATGAGCTCATAGCCCAGCGCGGCGGGGTCCAGCCTGCGGCTGAAGGACCGGAGGGCGCCGTTGCGCTCGAGCCGCGCCAGCCGGGCGTGGACAGTGTTCCGTGCGACGCCGAGCGTCCGCGAGAGTGCCAGGGCGCTGGCTTCGGGATCCGTGTCCAGGGCCAGGATGATCCTGCCGTCGAGGGAATCCAGGGTGCGGGGGTTCGGGATGGTCATATTTTCACCGCAGACAGTAGAAGTTGAGCAGAAGTCCCAATGAGATGAGGGTATCTTGCATTGTGGGGCGGCTCACAATCATGATCGGTCCTCATGACCCATGATCAGCTCCTCACCGCACCGGACACAGCGTTTCCCACCCTTCGTGGCGCTGTGGCCGGACTTCCGTCCTACGTCCCGGGACGGCGGAGCGCCGGCCTGGACATTGCAACCCTCGCCAGCAACGAAAGTCACTACGAGCCGCTGCCCGCGGCCGCCGCTGCGGTGACCGAAGCGGCCGGCACCATGAACCGCTACCCGGACAGTGCCGCCGTCGAACTCCGCGAACGGCTCGCCCGGCACCTGGGCGTCACCGTCGGGGAGGTCGCGGTGGGGCCCGGCAGTGTGGGGGTCCTCCAACAGATCATCACCGGACTGTGCGACGCCGGCGATGAAGTGATTTTCGCCTGGCGCTCCTTCGAGGCGTACCCCATCCTGGTTGAGCTGGCCGGCGCCCGGCCGGTCCGCATCCCGTTGGACGACGCCGAGGGCCACAACCTCGAGGCCATGGCCGCGGCCGTCACTGACCGCACCAAGGTGATCCTGCTCTGCACTCCCAACAACCCCACCGGCGTGCCGATCAGCCACGAGCGCATCGAGGCCTTCCTGCAGTCCGTCCGTTCCGACATCCTGGTGGTGGTCGACGAGGCCTACGTGGAGTACGCCGAAGCGGGCAGCGGCCCCGATTCCCTGTCGCTCTACCGCCAGCACCCGAACGTCTGCATCCTGCGCACCTTCTCGAAGGCCTACGGACTCGCCGGCCTGCGCGTGGGCTACGCCGTGGCGGCGCCGGCTATCGCCGAGGGACTGCGCCGCACCGCCCTTCCCTTTTCGGTGAGTGCGCTGGCCCAGAAGGCTGCCATCGCGTCGCTGGACGCCGGGGAAGAGATGGAATCGCGGGTGACAGCCGTCAAGCAGGAGCGCGCCCGGATGGCCGCGCAGCTGGAAGCGCAGGGCTGGAAACTGCAGCCAAGCCAGGGCAATTTCCTGTGGATCCGCACGGATGACAGCCTCCGGGCAAGGCTGGTGGACGCGTTCGACCGCGCCGACATCCTGGTCCGGGCGTACCAGGGCGACGGCGTGCGGATCACCGTTGCCGATTCCGCCTCCAACGATCGCGTGCTCCGGCTCCTCGAAGCCCACGCTGCCTAGAAACTTTCTGACCCTTATCTATCCGTTCCACAACCAGAGGACTCCCCATGGAACAACAGACAAAGACGTCTGGCCGCCCACTCGGCGCCGCACTCAAACCCCGCCAGCTCACCATGATGGGCCTCGGAAGCGCCATCGGCGCGGGCTTGTTCATCGGCGCCGGCGCCGGCATCCAGGCCGCCGGACCGGCCGTGCTGATCTCCTACCTCGTGGCTGGCACCCTCATCATCCTGGTGATGTGGGCCCTCGGCGAGATGGCCGCCGCCAACCCGGACAGCGGAGCCTTCTCCGTCTACACCGCCAAGGCCTACGGACCGGTGGCCGGTGCCACGGTGGGCTGGCTCTGGTGGCTGCAGCTCGTGGTGGTCATCGCCGCCGAAGCGCTCGGCGCGGCCGGCCTGCTGGCCACCATCTTCCCGGCTCTGCCGGTGTGGCTGATGGCCTTCGTGTTCATCGTGCTGCTCACCGCAGTGAACCTCACCAGCGTGAAGAACTTCGGCGAGTTCGAGTTCTGGTTCGCGCTGCTGAAGGTGGCAGCAATCGTCGGGTTCCTGCTGGTGGGCGCGGCCCTGCTGTTCGGCTGGCTGCCGGGCGTGCAGTCGCCGGGCCTGTCGAACTTCACGGGTGCCGGGTTCGCGCCCAGCGGCTTTGCCGGGATTGCGACGGCGCTTTTCGTGGTGGCGTTCGCGTTCGGCGGCACCGAGATTGTCTCCGTGGCGGCAGCTGAGACCGCCGAGCCGGCCCGCAGCGTGAAGAAAGCGGTCCGCACAGTTCTGTGGCGCATCCTGGTTTTCTATATCGGTTCCATTTTCATTATTGCGGCCGTGGTTCCCGTGGGTTCGGCGGGGCTGAAGAGCCCGTTCGCTGCCGTGTTGGAGGCCGCCGGCATGCCCGGCGCAGCCACCGCCATCACCCTGGTGGCCGTCGCAGCGCTGCTCTCGGCCCTCAACGCCAACCTCTACGGTGCGTCACGGATGGCGTACTCCCTCGCGGAGCGGGGTGAGGCACCACGGGTGCTGGCCTCGGTGTCCAAGGCCCGGGTTCCGGTGGTTGCCGTCCTGGCCAGCGTCGCCTTCGGCGTCGTCACGGTGGTGCTGGAGCTGGCCTTCCCCGAAATGGTCCTTCCCGTCCTGCTCAACATCGTGGGCTCGACCTGCCTGCTGGTGTGGACGTCCGCACTATTGGCCCAGCTCGCGCTGCGCCTACGCGCCGACCGCGAGGGCACGGAGCTGCCCCTGCGGATGCCCGGCTTCCCCTGGCTCACGGTGTTTGGTCTGGTCATCCTCGCCGCGATCTTCACGGTGGGATTCATCGGCGAGGATTCCCGTCCCCAGCTCCTCAGTACGTTCGCGCTCGTGGCGCTTCTGGCGGTGGCTAACTGGTGGCACCACCGTTCCCGGAAGGCTGCGCCGGTTGAGGAATCCCCGGATGGTGCCAAGGAGCCGGTGCTCATCGACTGAATCAGGGGATGCCGACCCGCCCCGCGGGTTCGGCGCACGCGGAGGGCGCGTCCGGTCTGACCGGGCGCGCCCTTCCGCCCTGTTGTGCCGAGCTCGCCATGGTGAGCATGAAATCGGCTGGGTGACGGGGCGCGTCATAATCTGCCGCTCCCTGCTTTCGTATATCGTTCGAGGGTACTCGACAATTCGATGTGTTGTAGCCGATAAACAGCGCTGAGTTCCGAGGCAATTTTGACGTCGAACTTAAGCTGGAGATCGAAACACCGTGAACTTCTTCAAAACAATCATGAACTTTTTCAAAGCACGGGTTCTCCTTTGGCCGGTCTTGCTGCTCATCGTGCTGCTGGTTGGGGGAGCGGCCGCCGCATTCGCATCCGGTGGACTCAACGCCCTCGCCCTCAAGTCCCTGTTCAGCAGCAGCTCCAGCGAACGTGATTCCCAAGTGGTTCAGGCCGTCACGCGCGTGCAAGAGGTCGCCCTGCTTAGCCTTCACATCGAGGGTGTCACGAGGCATGAAAGTAATGGAGAGATTCTCGGCGTGGCTATACCCGCGAGCGAGAAAACCACGCTCATTCAGTACAAGTTCGACGCAAAATTAGGCGTCGACGGGTCACAGGTGAAGATCGAACCCACCGGCCCAAAGTCGTTTCGGGTGACCATCCCTCAATTTATTGGCATCGGCTTTGACGATCCCAAGTTCGAGGACGCCCTCGAGAGCTCCAACCCGCTTGGCCTGCTGGCGGCCCCAGCCGTTCAAACTCGCATGATGAACAACGTTCTCAGCGACGAGAACAAGCAGAAGTACGTCACCCAAAACGCAACAGCGCTGAAAGAGCAGGCCAAGGTGTTCTACTCCGGAATCATCGCAAGCGTCGATCCCGAAATCACCGTCGACTTTGAGTTCGCAGAGTAAATACCTGCAACGCCCAGTCCTCGCGCGTGAACCCGCAGTGGGGTGGCTGTTATGTCCGGAGCGGTGACTTTTACGCCGGAGTGTGCCGGTGAGCCGGATGGAGGGGGAAACCATCGGCATCGCCACCGCGTAAGGCGCTTCTTTCTGTCAGACCGTCCACTTACGGTGCTTCCATGACTTCCGATGAAACAACCCCCGAGCAGTCGACGAAATGCGCTGCCACGCGCAGGTGCCCGATTTGTGGCAGCGAGGCTTGGCGAATCGCGTACGGGATGATCATGCCGTCGGCTTGGGAGAGGATGCCGAAAACCGAGTTCGCAGGCTGCTGCATCGACACGGTGGTCCGGGAAGACCTGGCCACCGGCAAAACTGAGATCGGCACACCCGAGTGGGCGTGCCAGAACCCGGAGTGCCGGCACCGCTGGTGGTGAGGCTCAGCTGATCCGGTACATCTTCCCCAGCGCCGGCATGTGGATCAGCGTCTCGACGACGGGCCGCCCGGTGATGGACTCAATCGCTTCGGCATACCCCCGCATCTGGCCGATGTACTTGTCCTTGATGTGGCCGACAGGATCTTTGCCCGGATAGGACTTATGATCCACCAGGACATATCCGGCAGGGGTCTCCAGCAGGAGATCGATCCACCCTTCCATGAGTTGGTTGTCGGCGTTCCGCCAGGCAACCGATTGTTCAGTGGTGACCGTCGCGCCAGGATAATGCTGGGCGAAGAAGGCGAGCATCCGTTCGCCCGCCTCCACCACGACGCTTGGCTCGACGGCGGAGGCCGCACCCCACCGGTCAAGGAGCCGCTGCGCAGCGCGAAGCCGGACGGAGGCGTCCATCTCCGCCAGAGGCAGGGCGAAGTAACCGTGGATGGCGGAGCCCACCTGGTCCCAGTTGGCAGCGCCGTGGGGAATCAACTGCGGGCCGAGGGCCGCCGCCTCGGTGACGTCCGCAGCGAAGCCGAAGCTCGCCAGGGAGCTGGCGGTTACCCGGGCTGGTTTATGCGAAACCGGCGCGTCGACGGTCAGGCCGTCCTCGTGCTCGACATTGGCATTGTCATCGGTATCGGCGGGTCCATCCGCTGGCTCGTAGGTAAACGCATCCACGGCGAGAGCGTGTTCGCCGTCGCGCCCTTGGACAGTCAGGGTTCCGTCGTTGCCGGCTCCCGCGGTCCACTCCACGATCGGTCCGGTCCCCAGCGAGTTCAACGACGCCGGGGCCGGGTTGGCGGCCGCCAGGCAGGTCACGCTGACTGAGCGGGTCAGGCCCACATAGAGCACGCGCGCGGAGTCGGCCTGGCGCCGCGCCAGGACCCGCTGCGCGACGGCTGATGAGTCGGCGACTGCGGACAGAGGCTTGAATCCCTTTCCGCCGAATGCCCACGGCCAGAAGCGGATCCAACGACCGGCGAGGGGGTCGCGGACGTCGATCTCGTCGACTCCTTCGACAGCCACACCCCACGGTTTTGCGGCGACGTCGCTGTCGAGACTCGCCAGCACGACGGCCGGCCATTCCAGTCCCTTGGCCTTGTGGTAGGTCAGCACATTGACGACGTCGTCACCAAAGTTCTCACTGCCGGCACTGTCGGCGTCGGCCAGGAACTTGAGCGAGCCGCTCAGCGTCACTGGCTTGCTGAGCGCGGCACACGATTCGTAGTACTGCTCTAGCAGGGAACGCAGGGCATCCAGATTCTTCAGCCGGGTTCCCGGGTTGCTCCACGACTTGATGAGCCGGGCAACCCCGAGCCGCGACGTCACCTCTTCCATGATCTCGGTGGGCGTGCACACCTTGGCCAGACCGCGGAGCTCGACCAACCCGGACACCAAAGGGTCGTTGGCCCAGCGCTGGAGCTCTTCCCCGGGCTCCTCGGCGTCGAACAGCGCAGGGACCCACTGGCCGAATTGGGGGTGGTCCGGATGCAGGTGGGCTAGCTCGGCCAGGGCTACCGTGTCGTCGTCGGACGCGACGAAGGCCATCCCGGCGCGCACCAGCTGGATCTCCCGGGCGGCGAACAAGGAGGAGGTGTTGGTGGTTGCCTTGATCCCGAGGGACGCCAGTTCGGCGGCGACGGCTGCGACGGCGTCGTTTGACCGGGCGAGGACTGCGACGTCGGACCCTTTGAGTCCACGCCGCTGGATGAGGTCGGCGACGCCGGCGGCGACGGCCCGGCGCTGCGCCGGCACGGTTTTCGCTGCCAGAGTCCAGGCCTCCCGGTCGCCGCCCAGTGCGTTCTTGGGATGGGACTCATCACGACGGGCTTCCGGAATGGTCAGCCTGACTTCTTTCTCGCCGAGCTCAGGGAACATGGCGAGGCTGATCTCGTTGGAGAGCTCGATGACGGCTTCTTTGGACCGCCAGGAATCATGCAGCTGGGTCTTGTTCTCCACGTGGGCGGCGACGGCTTTCATCAGCTCGGGGTCGGTGCCGCGGAATTCGTAGATGGCCTGCTTTGAATCGCCCACCCAGACCACTTTGTCCACCAGCTCGGCGAACTTGGTGAACAGCTGGAGCTGCAGCGGGCTGGTGTCCTGGAATTCGTCCACCACCATGAACTTGATGCGTCCGGCGATGGAGGCGCGGAACGTGGGATTGTGCTCCAGCAGATCCAGGACGAGAGTTTCCTGGTCGGCAAAGTCGATGAGCCCGTATTGCCGCTTGAATTCGGCGAACCGGTCCAGGCAGGAAGCGGCGCAGGCAAACACCAGTTCGGTGAATTCCCTCAGCTCGTTTTGGAAAGCAGGGTTGGAGACCAGGTCGACGTCGACCGCTGAAATAAAGCTCTCCAGCTGCCGTTTGGCGTCCGCGTTCGGGACGCCGGCCGCGTCGATCCAGAAACGCCAGGGGGCGTCCTCCGGCGACGCGTGGGTCAGGACGGGCTCAAGCAGGGCGATCGAGGCGTAGAGGTTCTTCGGGGGAGCCTTGCCGCCTTCGGCGATGTCAGCTGCCCGCCCGCGTAGGCTCATGATTCCCTGGAGGAGCTGGTTGGACCAGGATGCGCGGTGGTCGAGGCCCGCCGGACCCAGTACCTGTTGCAGCCCCTGCCAGGACAGTGCGGCGGAGTGGGCTAGTGCCGCGGGGTCGATCCGGTTGCTGCGGGCGGCGTCCGTGATGTTCCGGACGATTGTGCGCCAGTCGGTGTCGCTGCCCCGGATGTCGGATTCGCCGTCGTGCCCCAAGCGCCGGGCCAGTGGTTGGATCATGGGCGTGAACTCCGCGAACACATTGTCTGTAGCCAGCTGGAAGATCCGGAGTTGTTCGTCTTCGGCGATGACCTGCAGGGCCGGCGAAAGCCCGGCGTCGACCGCGTATTCCTGGAGCAGCCGGCTGCAGACGCTGTTGACCGTGCCCACCATACTGACGGACATCTGCCGGGCGGCGTCCGGGCGTTCGTTGCCGAAGAGTTCGGCCTGGACCCGGTCGATGAGTTCGGCGGCGGCCTTCTTGGTGAAGGTGGTGGCAAGGATCTGGCTGGGCTTGGTGCCGCTGTTAATAGCTGTGGCGATTTCGCCCATGAGGCTGTAGGTCTTGCCGGTGCCGGCGCTGGCGGTGATCATCGTGACGTTGTTCAGTGCATGGTTCATGACAGGTCCCCCTTGAGGCCGCAGAGCGCGGAAAAGTCGCAGAAGTTGCAGGGCGGCTTCTGGTAGAGCCTGCCGTCCGTAGCCGCAGTCTCCCGCTGTTCATCTGACGATCCCAGTTCCTGGCGTCCGGCGGCGAGGACCCGTCCGCCTACTACCTCAGAGATGGAGAATTCGGCGGCGCGGACAGAGCGTTGCCAGGTGCTCCGGCTGGACGCGGGGCTGGCCAGAGCCGGGCCGAAGAGCTTGCTGGTGGAGGCGAACTCGCCTTGTTTGAGCATGTAGTAAGACATTGCGGCGTCCTCGGCGACGGTGGACATGGAGTCCGGCCCGTCGTCCAAGGCCCAGTGGTACAGGGCAAGCTGCATCGCGTCACCCTGGGTGATCTCTTCGCGGCGGTACTTCGCGCGGTTGGTCCACTTGAGGTCGATCACTACGGGCTCGGCGTGCTGGTCCGCGGCAAGGACATCGATGTAGCCGGAGACCATTACTTCGAGCTGAGTTCCGTTGACGTTGAACAGGGCCGGCTTGCTGAACTCGTGCTCCGTGGCGCGGATGTAGACCCCTTGCGTTTGCAGGGTCTGGAAGAGCTTGATGACCGAGTTCTCTATGACAGGCCGGAGTCCAGCGAGTTTGCTGCCTCTGCCAGGCAGGAGCAGCTCCGAAGCGTAGTGGGGAACGAGCTGGTCCAGTTTCGCGTGGACTTCCGCCGGCTCGGGCACGGCCCGGTTCTCGGCGTAGAGCTCGCCAAAGAGTTCTTCGACGACCCTGTGGACCAGGGTGCCGATCATGGTGTTTCCGGTGGGGACTGACTGCGCGTCGCCCACCCTCAGCCGCCCCTTCTTCTCCAGGACCCACTTCATGGAGCAGCCGATCAACGTGCTCAGCTGCGAGTAGGAGAGCCTGTCGGGCATGAAGGCCGGGCGCGGGCCCAATTCGTGCGATGCCGGGATCGGCTGGGATTCTGAGGGCTGCACCGGCGTCAGCACTGCGGTTCGGCCGGCGAGGTGCCAGACGCCGTCGCGCACCAACTCCGTGGGAGTAGTGCTGAAGGCTGAAATGGCGTGTTCCACCGCCTTCTTGTTTTCCTCCGGGGTCCCGGGCAGGGGAGTCGGAAGGGTGCTGAAGGCCAGGGAGGACAGCACGGGGTGCGCCTTCGTCGGCTCCCCGCTGATCTCGGCGGCGCGGACCAGCAGCAGCCGATGGCAGTGCCTCGCGGCGTTCACTGCGACGGAGAGTTCCAGTTCGGCGAGGGCAGCAGGATCCGGCAGTACGACGCCGACGCCCAGCAGGGCCTGGCGTTCGGCGTCGTCCCAGTGCCGGGACCGGGCCTGGCCGTCATCCTGGCACCCCCACCAGACGAGCGTGTCGACGTCGTCGCACAGTTCGGCGAGGCCGCGCAGCGTGAGCCACGGCGCTGCCTCGCCGCCGGCCAGGGGACTGGAACTGGCGGGAATGACGGATTCCAGGATCCGTGCGATGGTCTTGCGGGTTACTGGCTCCGGCCCGTCGATCAGGGCCATGAATTCATTGAGCTGGCTGAGGACGGATTCGAGCTGGGGGTAGAGATGCACGCGACGCTTGAGCTGGGCGCGCAGCCACTGCGCGCGTTCGACGACGGCGCTGCCGCTGACGGTGCCGTCGTCGGTCAGCAGACCGGTGCTGAGCAGCTGGTCCAGTTCTGCCGCGACGGCGGAACCGAGGTTCTCGTCGGCGCTGATCTTCTGGAGGGCGGCGAGCCATTCCTCGCCGCCGGTGCCCGGTTGGGCGGCGAGGGCGCGCAGGAGATGCCGGGCGGCTGCACGCCGGACGGGGCCCACGGGGAGGTTCAGGAACTCGCCCAGCAGCTGGACGTCCACCGGCGCCCAGATCACGTTGAAGAAGAGGGGAATGATCTGGTCGATGGCCCGCCAGCGTGAACGGCTGCCGACACCGATCCGCGGCAGGCCGCGCAGCTGCAGTTCTTGGTCGAGCAGCGAGGTGCTCGTGGAAGCGACGACGGCGGAGCGGGCCGAGTCGGGTTTACCTTCGGTGGTAACTCCTGACGCGAGCCAGCGTGCCGTGTGCTCCGCCGCTTCCCATTCGGTTTTGGCGACGAGGGCGGTGACCTCGGCCACCGGCTCGGTCTGCGCGGCGGGCTCCACGACGCTCACTCCGCGGCGTTCGAGCGCGCCGATGAGGCGGTTCCAGATGGCCGGGAACGAGCCGCGTGGGTGCTGCAGTTTCATCTCAGAGATTCCGAGCGGCCAGTTGGCGGTGGCTTCGCTCTCGAGCTCATGGATGAGTTCCAGCGGGTAATCGGCGAACGCCCGGTCAAGGGGGAGTGTGCTCTGTTCCACGGAAGCGAGGGCTTTCAGCTTGGCGGTGGACCTGTCCGGAGCGAGGCCTGTCCATCCGTTGACCACCAGTTCGTCGCGCATGCTCAACAGGTCGATGGCCGTGGACCACGGATCGACGGAGAACGAACGGTGGAACCAGGTCTCCGGGGTGTCCTGCTCCGCGAGTCGGGCCATGTACTGCCGGATCCGCGTCGAATGGCGGGCATCGGGTCCGGAGAGCCCGAGCCGGGTCTGAAGCAGCTGGGTCAGCCCCAAGGGCCCGAGCCTGACCACGCCGAGCGCGGAATCACGGTAGGTCCACGGTGCGCGGTCCAGATACAGGCCAAACAAAACGTTCACATCATCCCCCGGGACGTGTTGGAGCGACAGTTCCTAGATCATATGGGCAGGGTCGGACAATGAACGGTGCGACGCGTCAGAGCCCCGGAGTGGGGCCGGTCTTGTCAGTCTGCGTCGAGGGTGGCCTGGAGCAGTCGGTCAAAGCTGGCCGTTCCGTACTCGGGCGGCGTGATGGTGATGAGCAGCCGGGTTGTGGTCACCTCTGGCGTGTCCCGGGGGGAGGGGTTCTTCTGGACCCGAGCTGGCTGCTTTCTTCCGGTCGCTGTGGATTGGCCGTCCTTGACCGCCGTCACCTCGAGGCCCGGCACGCCGTGGACAAGCAACGGAATGCGCTGCTCGTTCTCGATGAATCTCCTGAAGTCGTGTAGTGATAGTTGGTCGCCCGGATTTCCGGTCAGCTCGAGGATGGTTTCATTGACACTTTGGTTAACTCCAGTGAGGAACTTTTTCTCGCTTGACGCTTTCGCCATGACGAGGAATATTGTCAACGCGACTGCAAAAACAACGATAAAAAGTGTTGCGGTTCCGGGGTTTCGAAGGCCGGCGATGAAGATCATCAGGATCAGGCAAACGAAGAACCCGATGATTCCGAGCCCCAGACATGAATAGACGGAATCCTGTCCCGGCCGCCCGCTCCATTGCTGGGACGTGAAGGTCACGAGCAACCTTTGCTCGGGTTTAGGTAGTGACTTGCTCATTTTCCCTTCACTTCCAGGAGCGCCTCGGCGAGGACGATTGCCTCCCGGGCTTTCTTGAGATCGTCGAGAAGGCCGGCGTCAGAAAGGCCCCCAAAAGGGCCTTGCGCCGTGCCCGCCAATTGTGCAACGGCCCTGCTGAGATTGTCCCGCTCTTGCGCAAGCATTCTGGAGGAATCCAGTTTGGTCTTGCTTTTCTCAAGCTCCACAAGAGATTTTGTGAGTTCGTCGGAGCGGTTTCCGAGCAGAGCAAGCCGTTGCCCGATCCGTTCGGTTCGGTTGCGAAACATCGGCTCCATCCTGAGTGCGACCTCCAGGAGTTCCCTGAGGGATTCCGCTTCCGGCCTTTGGGGGTTTTTCTCCAGCAACTTGCTGGTATTCGCCCGCCGTTGCTCCCACGCCAGAAGGCCGGCGCGGTTCTGGTCCGCCAACAGGACAAGGATCTCGAGAGACGTGCTGAGGGAGTCGCGCCGGCTGCTCAGACTCTGCGTCGCTGCGTCTAGCCGCGCGATGAACTGGGCGTAGTTGTCGTTGAGCTGTGTTCCCTCTTTCATGGATCCCCCAAGAATCGTGTCCGATGCGACGGTTTCTGACTGAAGTGTGCCTCACCGCTCCGACATTTTAAGCCCCCGATGAGCTCCGGCATGGGGACTCACATGCCGACAGAGGCCGGGACCCAGGCCTCGGCCCGGGACAGGGCCGTTTTCAGGTCCCGTCCGCCAGCGCTCTCCAGCAACTCAGAGTCCCCGACCACCACCAGCAGGCTCCGGGCGCGGGACAACCCCACGTAAAGTTGCTCCGCGGCACGGTCCATGTCCTTAAACCCGTTGACACAGAGCACCACGGCCGAGCGCTCCAGGCCCTTGAAGCCGAGAACGTGGCCGTAGAAGACGTCGTTGTTCGCGTGGAAGTCCAGCCAGTACTCAGCGATGGTCCCGGCGTCGACGTGCTCCAAGTGCGCCGGGTGCCGCGACTTGGTGGTCAGGAGAGCAATCTGGTTGTTGCTCCAGCCCTCGTCCATCAGGGCCTCAACGCATTCGTCGGCGGCGTTGAGGGCATCATCCGTGGGGCATTCGACGCGGCGGACGGGCAGCCCCGTGCCGCCACGGGGAGTGAAGTGCTCGCCTGCGAAGGACCGGAATGTCTCGGCGATCTTCCGGGTGTTGCGGAGGTTTTCATCGATATGGATCGGCACTAGGTCCGCCGTCGGGTGCTTGCCGTCGGCGCCGGTCCCGCTCCACCTTTGGTAGACGTCCTGCCGGTCGTCCATGAACGCATAAACCTCGCCAGCCTCCGGATCAGTGGTGCAGGCGAGCAGCGCCTCCCACCACAGCGGGGCAAAGTCCTGCGCTTCATCGATGACGACGGCGTCAAGCCGCTCGTGCGGTTCCATGCGGCCCGCCAACTCCCGAAGGAGGCGGGGCATCTCCTCCTCGAAATAATCCTGCCCGGAGCCGTCCGGGACACCAAGCGCGCGGACGTACTCGTGAAACTCCCCTGTGAAGACCGGCTTGGCCTGCCGCCAGCCGGAGACCTGCTGCTGCAGGTACTGACTCAGCCCCTTGTTGTAGCAGAAGAGGCCCACACGCTTGCCTTCACGGCACAGCAGACGCGTCTTTTCGACCGCGAGCCAGGTCTTGCCGCTGCCGGCCCCGCCGGTGAATCGGACGCGGGGTAGGGAACGGGTCGCCCGCAACAGCACTAACTGCCGCACGGTGAGGTGATCCTGCGCGTCTTCGGCTTCGTGGGGGTCGGGGAGCTGGCTGGCATCGACGTCGAGGTCGCCGCCAAGCTTCCGGACGATCCGTTCAAGGAAAGCCGGGGTCAGCGTGGTGGCCCCGCTGCCTTCACGCTCGATGGCGTCGCGCACCCTGGCCACCAGCGACTCAGTGTCCGCCCGGTCCAGTATCAGCGAGCGAGGACACCCCGCCATGGCCCAGCCCCGCGGCACTTCCGAGTAGGGGAGACTGACAAGATACGCGAAGCGGCTGCTGAGCCGAGATCCGAGCTGATCCTCCAGCCAGTTCTTCAACGCATGCATCGACGCCTGCGACTGGACCACCGGGCTCTGGATGTTGTGCCGGCCCGCCTTGTCAGACTGATACCACTGCCCGTTCTCGACGCCGACCTTTCCGCCTTTGACCTCAATTGCGGCCATACCGACGCCGGGCCACAGGACGAGGATGTCGATCTCGTGTTCTGCCCGCCCGTCCCGCAGCTGGACTGAGTAGGCAAGTACGACGTCGTCCGGGAGACTGCTTTTCAGCGCGTCCCAGACCGCTTTCTCGGCCACCATGCCATCGCCGAATACGGGTTCTTCCGGAATGCATTTCATCGGTGCTCCATCAACTCGGACTTTGGCTAGGCAGCGTTGCTAAGTGTCTGCACAATACCGTTCAGCGCGTCATCAAGTGTGACGCCGCCGTCCGGACCGGGCCCGGTCGGAAATTCGCCGGTATGCCATTGAAGCTTGCTTGCATCGTCGCAGCCCCGGCCATATCTCAAACCTTCGAGTATCTGGTGCCCCGCTTCGATGTGTGGAATACCGTCCTTGTACCAGTTCGGAAAATTGCTATCGGGAGCCGACCATCGATTCCTGGTTAGGTAGCCCTTCTCGATTGGCCATTGGTCCGCGGGTAAATACTTCTCTGACACGATTTCGAACCAGACCCCATCAGCGCTGGGAACCGCCTGGGCATATGGTGCCAATCCTTCGGTGTCGTCGTCAGCGTACTGAATGCTGAGGAACGAGTTCCACGGCATGTTGGCGAGGACTTCGCTGACCAGTTCGCCGGCTTTAGCCCAGCCTTCCTGGACGTTGTTCCCGGCCCTGATGTGGTTGACCATGCCGTCGTACTCATCCTCGATTTCCGAAGGCATCACGGCGCCGATCACCGACTCCCAAGCAGCGAAATGCCTCATGATAGCGACTGCGGACGGCCGATCGCGTCCGGCGGCTGTCTCGGCAATCATCCAACTGTCATAGCTCGCCACCTCTTTCGGAGACCCAAACTGGTCATAGGCGCACATGAATCCTGCAGCCGCGTCGGCGAATTCGGCGGCATTGAACCGATCTCTGGTGGATGGGAGTTGCAGCCCCACGGAACCCAACGCGGTGTCCCAGAATCCTAGGCCCAGGCGGCGCCGGAGCTCGTCTGCCGGAGCCGGCCAGCTGGCTCCGGATGGTGTCCCGGCGTCGTCAAGATGCAGCGCGATTACCTCGGCCAACTCGCCGTACTCGGAGGACGATATTCCAGCCACATTGCCGGAGCGGATGGCCTGTGCCGTTGCTTCAATAATCCCTAGGATTCTGGCTGTATCCCGGTGGGGATGGCGGGTCCCCAGGAGGTCCCGGATGTCGGCGATGGATGAAACAGGCATCATCCCCAGAGCCATTTCACAATCTGGTTTCACGCCGCGGTGCAGACCCGTCACATACAGCAAACTGAGCGCGTCGGTGGGTGCTGCAATCCCCGCACCGATGCCCCCTTGTTGTTGTCGCACGCGATAAAGAATGTCCTTGAACATGTGTGTGCTCCGGAGCATCTCCACTGCGATGTCGACGTCGACCGGTGCCCCGAGCGCTGCCAGAACCTTCGGTATGTCCCTAAAGTCAATCCCGGCAGCATGAAGCTGCTCAAAGCGCTCGCGCTCGTGCCAAAGGGCAGCTCCCGTTGCGTAGCATCGATCCCGGATAGCCTTGGACCGCTGTTCCTCGGCCCGATCGGCGACGCGGGAACAGAGAAGACGCAGCATCTGGTAGCTATGCATGTTCGCCGCAGCCGCGATTGAACTCAGGGGATCACCCGCGCGAAACGATGCCATTGCTGGCCCAATCGCGTCTCGCGGGTCGGCCTCGGGCAGGAAATCTTCGGTTGGTGTGGTCATAATGTGATCCCCGTCGAGTGTGGTGTGTGTCGAGTGAAAAGTTTGCGCGCCTTCTCCAAGCGCTCTCACCCCGCATTTCGCAGAGTTTGGACTTCGCCGGCTAGAGCTTGCTCCATCGTCACGCCGTGATCCCGACCCGGTCCGCCTATCGGCTGCTTGGTACCCCAGCGCAGTTGCCAAGGGTCTGGGCATAGCCGGCCGAACCTCAGTCCTTTGAGAAGCTGATGCCCGGCTTCATGGAGGGCCACCTTTTCCTTGCACCACTGCGGAACTTCGTCGTCGGGGGCTAGCCAGTCCTCGTCTTCCAAATAGTCTGTGTCGATAGGCCACTGTTCGCCCGGCAAGAGGCGCTCGGAGACGACTTCGCACCATACGCCGTCAACACCGCGGATACCCTCCGCGAAGGGCGGGATAGAACCATCGACGCAGTCGCCGTAATGAATCAGGAGGGAGCGGTTCCGGGGCATGCTCGCAAGCAGTTCGCAAACGTACTCGCCCACGCGCACCCAGGCGGCCTCAAGGGCTGAATCAGTCCGGTCCAATAGCGCGGCGTCGATGGAGTCAGAGTTGGGAGCGGGAAGCTGTTGCTTCGCCTCGTACCCCGGGATGGTGCTGAGTGCCTCCTGCCAGCCGCCGTAGTGGACCATCAACTCGATGGCTGAAGGACGGTCGCCTCCCAGCGATACCTCTGCCGTAACCCAGCGGTCGTAAGTCTCGAGACTCACTGGGAAGTCACAATCGGCGCATTCCACCCCGTAATCCTGAATGGCCTGGATGAAATCGGTTTCGCCAAAACGGTCAGCGGCTTTGCGCAGTTGCAATCCCACTTTGCTCAACGCCTGATCCCAACACCCGCCGCCGAGGCGGCGGGTCAAGGCTGAGACAGGGGTAGGCCATGCGGCGGCTTCATCAAGGATATGGCCCCTGAACCGCCTTGCCAGAGGTTCCGCCGTTGCCACGTATTCCTCAACGGACAATGATCTGGCAACCCGCGCTCGGATGGCCAGCTTGGTGGTCTCAGCGACTGCCAGGATCTCAGCGAAACGTCTCGGAGGAAAATCAGCCCTAGTCAAAAGCCGCAGCTCGGCGATCTCAGCCGTGGGCATCTGCCCCAGCGTCAGCTGATAATCGGGTTCGATCCCGTGGTGCTTGCCAGTGACATACAGCAGGCTCAGTTTGTCGCAGAGGAGTATTGGGTCCTGCAGAATTGTGGGATCGTCGCCGGGAATCCCGGGGACGTGCAATAGTTCGACGGCGACCTCGACGTCAATCTCCGTCCCAATTGCACGCAGGACCACCGGAATTTCCGAACGCTTGATTCCGGAATCGTCCAGTCTGGTGATCATTTCCACGTTGTCCCAGATGGACCCCATGGTGGTTTGGCCTCGCTGCCTGACGGAGCGGAGACGCTCAAGCTCGTTGTCCGGCAGCGTTTTGTCGATGAGCGCCTCACAAATGTCGAGGACGCTGCCGTCGTAATCATGCGCAATCGCTCGCAGGGGATCGCCCCTGCGATATGCCTCGACTAAGGCTTCGGGTCGAGTCCAATAGCCCGGCGCGCTTCGGCTGCCCGCAGTTGTCAGCTCGGCCCGCACAATGTCCACCAATTTCGCCGTCTACTCCTGCACTGACCGGACGGCGTCCATCCAGGTGCCGTAGATGTTCCGTACGGATGCACCGGACGGCCGTTCACGCCCCTCGGCGATCTCCTGTTTCACCCACACGTCATATCCTGCATACGTGGCATTTATATCGGCAGCCGAGGCGTAGAAGCAGAAATCGTGCACCGCGTCGTCGTAGTCTTCGCGGTGAACTTCAAAAGACCCTTCGGCCTGCCCTGAGTAGTGGTGCCTACGCCCATTGCTTCCAAGGCCTCGTTCCAGCCGCCGAAGCGTTTCGTGACGGTTTGGCGAGTCGGCGGCCAAGGGAACGCACCCTGCCGCGATACGAGGCCAAGGGCAACCACGAGTTCCTCACGGAGTTCCTGGTAGCGCTTGCCGGTGATGCTGGATGTGGGGTTGCTGGCGAGGTGCTTCTGCGCCGCACCGATGACTCCGAGGATTGTGGCGATGTCATCGAGGTCTGCTTCCGCGGACCCGAGTGCGGCCCTCAGCTCGCCCATCAGCGAAAGGTCCAGATTGACTGCTGCCCATCCACGGGCCGGGGCCAGCCGAAGTTCGGAACCGAGCAGATACCAGACGCCTGCGGCGACAGCTTCTTTGGAGAAGATGTCGTCAATCTGACTTTTGTCGAAGACGATGCTTGACTCCCGGAGAACGTCCTCGGCGAGATCAACATCGATCGCCGGGTAAAGCGCCTGCAGCTTCAGCACCGCGTCCGGCCGGGTGACGCCGCGCTTGGCCATCTGGCGCGCCAAGTCACCGTATTCCGTCAGAAACGCGTCGTGGGCAGCTTTTCGGGCCGCTTCGCGCGCAGAGATGCGGTTCTTTCGGGATTCCTCGGCGTTCGTCCCACCGACCTTGGCAATGATCTGCCGGACACGCTCGCGGGTGATGCCGAAGGTCTGGCCGATGGCATCAAGGGTCTCGCCATCCGAGTAGCGTTCCACCATTGCGGCATCGCGCTGCTCCCGGCTGAGTTCAGGAGTTGTAGTCATGGTCACATTCCTATCAGTAGGATCGGACATTTTGGGCAACCCCGGTCGTGGCTCCATCAACATGGAGTGCTGCGGCTGTTTCGGCTTCCTTCAGGAGTCCAAGGAACAACGCATTCGGGTTTGCTCCCGGCAGTACCCGTCGCACATCCTCCAGTGCCACCAAGGCGGTAACCCCAGCAACACGTGCACCGTACAGCGCCGCCACAGTGGGCGTCCGGGACTCGGCGCGGACGCAGTGCAGCAGCACCGTCTTGCCCTCCGCGCGGAAGCGTTCGACGGCGGCCGCCGCGTCCCGCAGGACGTACGCGGCGTCGGCGTTGTCCTCAGAGGCAGGGGAGTCGATGATCCAGAACGTGGCGTGGTCTTCCGGCGCCACGCCGGGCACGTCGGAAGTCCCCAGCCGGCACAACGACACCACGGCGTCGATCCCCAGCTCGGAAACCTGCGAGAGGGATCCGACGCCGCCCAGCCAGACGCCGTCGTCGCACGGGTGTTGGACCAGGACGTCGGTGCGGCCCCACATGCTGTAGTCCTGGCGTTCGGCGCGCGGCCAGGCTGCGGGCCGGCGGCCCACGCCGCGGCCCAGTTCCATGCCGAGCATCATGAGGTCGCGCGCCAAGAGTCCGGGCCAGCCGTGCAGACGCCGCCGCCACTCGAACGGCACCGCGGTGTAGCCGTAGGCGGCGCCGAGCAGCCCGCCGGCGATGGCGGCGACGGTGTCGGTGTCCCGGCCGCCGCGGACGGCCTCCTCCAGCGCTGCCCGCAGGTGGGCCGGGCCGGAGGCCGACAAACCGAAGTGGATGGCGCTCCAGGCGCCCTGGAATGCCTCGACCCCCCAGCCGTTATGGGTGAAGTCACGCGGCCGGGACCGCTCGGCCGCCTCGATCCGCTCCAGCCACAGCCCTGCCCGCGCGGCAGGAAGCAGCGGCAGCCCGGCCCGCACATCGAGCAGCCCGGTCAGCACCGCCTCCCGGATGGCGACGCACCAGAGGCCGCAAGCTTCCTGCGCGTCCGGGTCGGCGTGGGTCAGCGCGCTGAGCACCCCGGCCTCGGCCATCAGTTCAGCCGGATCCCGGTCCAGATAGGCCAGCGCCAGCGGAGCGGTGCGCATCAGCGAGCCGTTCCCGGCGCTTCGGCCGGTGCGGGCGTGGAAGTCCGCGGCCGCGGCGCTGAAGTCGGCGGCAGTCACCTCGCTCCGGCCCGCCGCAGAGGCCAGCCGGCGGGCGGCCGCGATGACGGCGCTGGTCTGGGCGCCCACGTCCTTGGCCTCGGCCGCCCACGCCGTCCAGGCCCGGACCACCATGGTGAGCGCGGCGGGTGAGGAAGATCCGGCGTCGGGCGCCGCCTCGAGCAATGCCTGCGCGATCGGGACGGCCATGGAGGTGTCGTCGGTCCACTCGGCCGGCGCGAACCCGAACGGCCCGCCGCCTTTCATAGTGACCTCGGCGCCGTCCGGCAGCGGAGCGCCGAACTCGTAGCCGGCGCCGAGGGCGTCGCCGGCGGCCAGGGCAACGAGGACGCCGGCCGCGCGGTCGTTCTGCAAGGGGGTCAGTTTCATGCCAGCTCCATCAGGGGGTGGTGGGTGTTCCAGCCGGTCAGGTGGGCCAGCTGGGGGCTGCGGGTGGGAAGTTCGACGGCGATGCCCGCGGCGGACACCGGGCCGGCGGCGCGGGAGATATTGCGGCTCCGGAGCGCACCGTGGCTCCGGACCTCGACAGCAGCCACGCCGCCGTCGAACGCTCCGAAGTCCAGCGCCTGGACCAGGGCGGCGAAGTCACGGGCCCGCTGGCCCGGCATGGGACCGGAGGCCAGCGCCTGGGGTGAGAGGAGCTCCAGGTCCAGCAGTGCGGAGTCGATCAGCTGTCGGTAGTGCCGGCGGAACAGCGTGCCGGTGCCGAAGACCTCCAGGAGGAGCGGCTGCGTGCCCAGCCCGAGCACGACGCCGCGCTGGCCCTCCAGCGGTGCGGGGGCATTGGCGGCGTCGAAGCGGTTGTGCGCGTTGTTCCTGAACAGGTCCAGGTGGTCCAGCAGGGAGCCGGTCACCGACGCGCCGCGGGCCGCATCGAAGCGGCTGACCCGCTCCCAGATCCGCCCCTGCCGGTCCCCGCCGCGCCGGCCGTCGAGGCCGTTGGCCAGCTCGGACCAGACGTTCAGCGGTGCGCGCCGCGCCTGCCGGCGGTGGCTGGACTTTCCGGCTTCCCAGCGGCCGGCCTCGACGCAGAAGGTGTCGATGTCGCGGGTTTCGCCGGGGCCCAGGACGACGTCGCGGGCGCAGGTCCGGTGCTGCTGTCCGCCCTCGAGCAGCTCGCCCTCCAGCAGCAGGGCCGGATGCGGGCCGTTGTTGGTCACGGTGAGCCGGGCCACCTGGGGGCCGCTGGCGAGCTCGGTAACGGCGACGTCGGCGTGGGTGCCGGTGCTGATGCCCAGGTTGCCGGACCCGGAGGTCCAGACGGGGAAGATGCTCAGCGGGCCGAGCCTGCTGCCGGCACCGACGTGAAGCTGTGGGATTTTCATGATGACCTCCATTTGATTTAGTGCACTTCTGCGCTAATTGACTTCAGTATGCACGGCTTGCATCTTTAGCGCAAGACTGCGATAAA
Source organism: Arthrobacter sp. UYCu723 (assembly GCF_054059215.1). Lineage (NCBI taxonomy): Bacteria > Bacillati > Actinomycetota > Actinomycetes > Micrococcales > Micrococcaceae > Arthrobacter > Arthrobacter sp. UYCu723. The sequence continues at coordinate 641,458 of NZ_JBSSBW010000001.1, read as the reverse complement.
TAGTGATGTGAAGGATTCCAAGAACAGCCCTGCCGCAGCCCTGCTCGACTACCCGCGTCCCTCGGTGGCGGTGGACACGGCGGTGCTGACCGTTGCCGGCGGGGATGTGTGCGTGCTGCTCGTGAAGCGGCAGGAATCGGATCAGCATGGAAATTGGGCGCTGCCAGGCACCTTCCTGCGCGAATGCGAGACCCTCGCGGTTGCGGTGTTGCGGTGCCTGCGGGAGAAGGCCGGAATCTCCGGCCGGGTGCCCCGCCAGCTGCACGTCTTTGACGAGCCGGGGCGCGACGACCGCGGCTGGGTGTTGTCAGTGGCGCACGTGGATGTGGTGCCGCTGACGGCGTTGGAGGAGGCATTGAAGTCCGACGGCGTCCGGCTGACTTCCGTGACCGGGGAGCCTCAGCTGATCGCCGGGCTGCCGTACGGCCATTCGGAGATTGTGGCGAAGGCCGTGGAGTGGCTGAGGGCTGCCTACACGGAGGCCCCGGACCCGGGGGAGCTGCTGACCGAGCCGTTCACGCTGAAGGAGCTGCGGGACCTGCACGAGGCGGTGGCGGCTTCGACGTTGATGCGCGATACGTTCCGGCGGTTTATGGAGCCGAGGCTGCAGGGGACCGGGCAGATGTCCGACGGGACGCGGGGGAGGCCGTCGCGGTTGTGGGTGCGGGGACTGTAACCGTCCAGTGCTGGACTGAGTGCGTAGGCAGGATGCCGCTGCGTACGGGCGGGGCGCAGGTTCTGAGTGACAATAACGAGCATCCGGACCCGCTACTCGTCTGTTTGTACCGTTTAAGTCGGACCTTCCCATCCGAGCTCCCGAAGCATCCGATGGACGACCGGCGTGACACTGCTGGCCTCGCCGGCAGCGGAGACCCTGGCGACTTTGAGCAAAGCATCCCTGAGTCCCGACTCTTCCTCCGTGAGGCCCTCTCCATAGTGCGGAGCCAAAAGGAATGAGTGGCTGTCTGAAGAGTGCGCGACGAGTGCGTCCAAGAAAATCTCAAGCCGTCTGGCTGGTTCGTCGGTAACGAACTCCGATGCATCCGGATTCTTCATATTGATCAAATTGAGGTGCTTTCCCCAAAGCTTTTCCTGCATCCCATCCTGCTCCAGCATTAGGGCTGATCCGAATCGATCGCCTCCTTTTTTGGCTGGCAGCGCCCGTCGAACATCGTGAACAATCTCATGGAAGTGGTCGTCGGTTAGTCCGAAGCCCACGAAGAGTAAGTGATGAGTTATGAGATGGGCCTTTACCAGGGCGGAGAGCGCTTCCCGTGTGGCGCTGTAGCCGAGGTAATCGTCTCTGGTAAGGACAATAGTTTCTGGCTTATCGACTGACCCGTGGAGCTTCAAGAGCCATCTCTTGCTTGCGGCCGTCTGGTCGTCCGGCTGATCGCCGGGAATAACAGTCCGGGGACTTCCTGCGTCCTTCGATGCTGTCTCGAAGAGGGTGTCGTAGTTGAGCGTGATCGCTCCGTCAGATGGGAGACAGGCGAGGAGGCTCGGTGCGAGGCCGTAATTCTTAACATCGACGGCGGCGGCCACTGCTTGGCCAAACCTGGCATCGCTGTCGCGGGGAAACTTATCCGAGAAGAAGGATCGGAGGACGTCGGCCTGATCCAAATTACTCAGTTTCTCGAGTGCCTCCTGTTCGGATAATTCGAGGCCTGCGGCACCGGCCAGACTCTGCAGCAGCTGGCGCCAGCTTGGGGCTCCCGCGCTAATGCTGACGCCAGCGCCCATGAATGGAACTAACCGGCCATCACGTGCGATCTCGGCCAATTCTTTCGCCTGGTTGAGGAGAGAAGGACCCAGGGATGACCACGCACCCCGGCGCTCCCTCCGTTGCTGTTGCGCGAGAGCGAACGCCGCAGGATCCTGGAAGACAAAGACGACGTCAACCCCAGCCTCGTCCGTGTGACGGTATGCCTCTCCAAGGAGAACGCGGAGAATTTCGCCCCGATAGATGTTTCCGCCACCTCCCCCGGTGCCGAAGAATGGCACGGCCAACACTGGGCGGGTCGCCGATTCTCCTGTTGATCGACGGCGCTCGGTCGTGGCAGCTGTGGCGGCCTCGAGGAACGCGCGGAAACGCGGTAGGAGCTGTTCGGCCTGGGATATTCCTGCCATCGGAACCGCCGTGAGAACCGGAATGGATGATTCTTTGTCCCGGATATTAAGAGGCAAAGCGAACACCGATTCGTTCTTTATCGCCTGGAGACTGCTGATTTCTAAGGCCTCCGCCAGCCCCGGCAACCTCTCTTTCCAGCGTTCTCCGGGCGAAGCCCGCCGGTCGACTGGCAGAAGCCAAGCATCCGATTTGAAGTTGAGCAAGTCGCCCATGGTGACGAAAACGTGGCCTTTGGTCATTGGGACGGTATATCAGCAGTCATCCACTACATCAACAGCTGCGTTTCTGCAGATAACGTGTCGTCTCACAAAGGTCACCGTTCAATTCTTGATGCACGCTGGGCACTAACGCCATAGACGTATTGATCTCAGCGGCTGCACGAGTTGGAATGGCTGCGTGCCTGGCTTCTGCGCGTCCAATCAGTAACTGTCAGTACCGCCCAGTAACCTGACCTGAAAGAGTTCCTTTGTACTGGGGGTACGTGTAAATGGTTGAACTGGCGGCAAACGATGTCGAGTTAGAAGTCCGTGTGGGCTACGAAGAGTGGAATGCCGCGTTGGCGCACAGATTCTTCGCTGCGGATCGGGCGGGCGAGCTCGTCTACTTGGACAAAGACGACGAGGCGTTTGCGCGTGTTTGCTCCGACGTTGGAGTGGACGCCGATGAGGCTGACGATTCGTTGGCGAACGCCATCAGGGCCAAGCTCTTCTGGAAAGATTCGGGCCGGGCCGCCTTCGCCGAGTTTGATCGAGTAACCTCTCTGTGGCTGGCCAGGAGGCGCGATGCACTTGCGAATGCGGAGCAGGTGCCCCCACCGCCTCATATCGCGCTTCTTACACTCTTCTCACTGGCCGCCGAAAGGATCGGCGGCGCCAACACGAACACAGGCGCTGTCGAATCCAGCTATTACTCCACACTGGAGGGACTTCTCTGTATACCTGCCAACGAATCGGGGAGATTTCGAACTTCTTTCACGAAATCCAGTGAAGCTTACTGGGAGTCGTTGAGCCTCTGGCTTGAGGACCTGGACGGCCACCGTGGTCTGCCGAGCGCGTACGCGCTAATGCACCGCTATGTTGGCTTGCCCATTTCGCAAGCCCTGGTGCGCGCCCGTGAACGAAGAAACCTGAAAAAGATGTTTGAAGAGCAGGGCTTCGTCGCTGGAATGACGGTGTCCCACACCGACATGTATGGGGCTATTGACGTCTGGATCAATTCTGCCAGGACCTCGGCAAATGCTGCACTCATCCAGATGTGGGTTTCACCCGAACTCAAGAGTCGAATAGTAGAAATCGCCTTGGCCGAGTTTGCGACTTGGGAAGGTGCTGCCCTGACCGGCGCAGGTACGAAGACGCCTGGACAGACATCCGGACGCTGTCTCCTCACCCTGAGGGATGGGCGTGTCATGCTTCGATCCGAACTACGATTCGGGTTGACGGTCGGTGGCTCGTCAGTCGTCGGGGAGACTTGCCATGTTGAAGGACTTAACGGTGCGGCCCGAGAGTTCACGCTGGAGGCCCTCGGAATCGGCTCGACAGGATTTGATTTTCGGGCGGTCGGGATCGATGCCGGTTCGGCCATCAACGGTGACTTGCGAATTGTTGTCGGGGCGGGCAAGGCTCTACGGCGCTTTCCAAAGAAGGTGGTCATCCTGACCCGTGACGCATTCTCCGCTGGCTATATCGAATCTGATCGAATAAACGCTGCGGCTTTGTCACGAATTCTGGTCAAGGACGAAGCGCAGCTCGTGTCGTCGGTGGAGAAAATCCTCAACGATGCGGCCCAGCCGGGATACTCGCGAACTCATGGGGGAACTGGCGGCGTTCCGCAAGGCTGGACGGTGTTCACGGACGTCATTCTGTTGCGGGCACCAGCGCCCGCACTGGTGACGGCGAACGACCTCTCAGCATTCCAACCGCGGCTTTCGACACAAATGACCGTCACAGGGGGACTCAAGCTCCCTGGTCACGTGCCGCGCTGGAGTGCGCTCAGCCCGATCCGGGTCATGATCGCCTCCGAAAGCGAAGAGCCCGTTGACGTCGTCTTGTTGACGCGAAACGCGGAAACACTCCAAACAGAAGAGCGTGTCATTCACCGTGGCTTGGCTGTTCCTGCAGTGGTTGACCTGGAAGAGCTGCCGGGGGACTGCAAGGACTTCACTTTGTCACTGCGCCGGGGAAAGACAACGCTCCAGAACCTGGCTGTGAAGCTGAGGAGTTCGTTGGTGCCAAGCCCGGACGTAACGGAGCGGTTCAGGTCTCTCTGCCACGACCTGGAAGATCCAGTTTGGCCCATGAAGTGTGTCGCCAGCGAAGACGCAGTCGTTCCCGGTCTCGACGGGTTGGCACTCTCAGCCCCGTCGGTGCCATACCGAAGCCGCCCTGTAGCCTCCCGCCCGAATTGGGCCGGCAACGGGCGGATGGGTCTCAGCGGACAGCTGCTTGTTGTGGCTGGACCGCCGGAGAACTCCTGCATCGTGACGGGGCATCACCGTTTCGACTTCCCAGCTTTTGATGGAAAACGTCCAAAATCGAGTTGGATGTATGGTGTCTGCACCCAATGCGGTATGAGTAAACGACAACCGACTTCAGTGCGCAAGTCGGCACCCGTCAACAAGATCCCGACCCGACGGACCCGGCATGCCCTGCCCGAGCTATCTGCCGCGGGACCGAGCTGGAGCGCTCTCATCGACTCCCTGTTCTTCCTGGGCGCGGGGTCACGTCGAGAATTCTCGACTCTTGCGAGGCAGATCGAAGACACTGCTATTTTCGAGAATCAGCTTCTACGCGATTTAGAGGCCCTGAGCATTATCGAGTTGGAGCGCAACGACGAACTCGACGTCACTCGGTGGGAATCCGCAGCGACCTGTTTTGGTGAATTAGCGGATGGATCTTGGATTCTCACAGGATTCTGGAACAGACAACTCAAAGGCGAAGCGATTGAGGCCCTGGAGGCGGCTGGGGCCACGATTTCAGTCAACGCCCCTACCCGCCAGTCCTTGCTCGTCGTCAACAATATCCCGCACGGCAAGATCGCCTCCATCGCTGAGGAGCTAGGGGTCGACTTAGTGCCGAATGCTTCGACGGCCCTATCCAGCGCGCTGCCTGCATTGTCCTCCGTTGGTGAAGGGCTAGTCCGCTGCGGCATGCCTTTCTCAGAATCATATGAGTACTTCAACCCACCGTCTGCATCATGGATGACGGCGGAAACCGCTGGACTGCCGGGGCTCTATCGGGTGTCTCGGAGTTTCAGTTCGCGGTACTTCTTCCGTAGCGCTCAAGACGTCGCCGACGGTGTCGCTGCGATGGTAACCGTGGAATTGGGAAAGCACCTGGCCGGGCTCTCGGCGAATCGCCCGCTGATTGCCTATGACGCGGCGGAAGCCACCTTGTCAGTGCCAGTGGGTGCCGAACTTCCAGGCATATACGGACGTGCAGCTGTCATGGGCGACGGTGGATTGCCCCAAATACAGCGGGCGGACCGTTCAACCACCTACTTTAATGTCCCTCCCGCCGCTGCAGAAGCGATTATTGGAAAGCTCACGTCATGACTCAGTATCCCAACCCGATCAGCGTAAGCGACGACCTCAAAGAAGCCTTTTCGCGATACTTCTCGACAAATTATCGCCTCCGATCCCCCGGGCTTGCAGCAGACCGTGATGAACTTCTTGCTGCGGCAGGACAGGTATTTCAGGAACCGTTAGTCGAGCCCGTCATTCCCTATCCCACAACGGACGACCTCGTCGACACAGCCACAGCTGCTGGATACTCGGAATCGGTTGGACGAGTAGTCGGCGACGCCTTCTTCCGCCAATTCGTAAAGCCCGGCGAGCGAATGGGAGTTCGCCGCCATCAAGCAACTAGCATCCTGACGAATAGGGGTGCTGGTGAGGCCGGCAAAAGAAACGTCGTCCTTACCTCGGGTACTGGATCCGGGAAGACTGAAGCGATCCTGCTGCCAATCCTGCTTCGGCTGGTGGAGGAGTCGGAGGAGTGGAGTAGACCCGGGCCGGTCAACACGTGGTGGACTGGGGACTCGTTCAGTCCGATGCGGAAGAACGAAACTCGCAAGGCAGCGGTCCGCGCCATGATCTTGTACCCCACGAACGCCCTAGTGGAAGACCAGCTAACCCGTCTCCGACTGGCCTTCCGGAGGATTTCCGAGACGCGACCCGAGGCGCGGCTCTGGTTCGGCAGGTACACGGGTGCAACGCCCGGAAACAATGTACTACCAAAACCGTCCGCAAAATCGGGGTCCGTTTCACGGGTCATTCAAGAACTTCGCGAAATGGCCGACGAGTACCAAAGCCTTGTCACTGCGGGGACAGTCGGCGAGAGCGATCTGTCGCTATTTACCGACCCAAGGGTTCACGAGATGGTCACGCGTTGGGACATGGTTCAAGACCCACCCGACGTTATGGTTTCAAACTTTGCAATGATCAACGCCATCCTTATGCGGGACTTCGAAGCGCCGCTCTTTCGGCAGACGCGCGAATGGCTTGCTCAATCCCCGGAGCACGTGTTCACGTTGGCAGTGGACGAACTCCACTCTTACCGAGGTTCCGCCGGCAGCGAAGTTGCACTACTTTTGAGAAGGCTTATGAGCCGGCTTGGCCTCGAACCGGACAGCCCACAGCTGCGCATCATCGCGGCCAGCGCATCGCTGAATCAGGATGATGAAGGCTTGAACTTTCTGGAGGAGTTCTTCGGAGCTTCGAAGAACAGCTTCGTAGTCACCGCAGGCCTATCCCGCGAAATTGTGAGCCCACTACCGATCAGTCGGGATCAAGTGCTGGCAGAGCACGAGGCGGGGACACTAGTGAATCGATCTGCGGAATTGTCGGAGGCAATCGCGGCGGCCTGCTTTGAGAAAGCGGACGGCAGGTACCGCGCGCAGTTCCTACAAACCATTTCTCAACGGTTGTTCGGCAGCGACGATCTTGAATTGACTGCACTGCAATCAGCATTCCAAGCTGTTGCACTCGGCGAACACGTTGGCATCCCGCTGCGTGGCCACATATTTGCCCGCGTCCTTTCCGGATTATGGGCCTGCAGTAGCGCCCAGTGTGCGGGTGTGTCTCCGGACCGACGCGACCAAGACCGAAACGTCGGCAAGCTCTTCGGGCAACCCGTATCAGTCTGCGACGACTGCGGCAGCCGAGTCCTGGAACTGATCCTGTGTGGCGAGTGCGGTGACACCAGCTTGGGTGGCTATGTCTTGCCGTTTAGCGACGGAACGGAGAGCCTGAGCGCAACGCCGGCCGGTATCTTGTCGGACGCCCCCGGATTGGTTACCCGTCGAAACCGGGGCATATATCGGTGGTTTTGGCCGGCTGTCGGCAACCAGCCGCCGGTTGGTGCGGGTGGCAAATGGTCAAGTCAGAGTTTCGACGTTGCCTGGGTCCGGGCAAGTTTGGATACCAGCGGACGCGTCGAAGTAGGGGCTCCTGAGGGCGCAAACGGCTGGGTGCTGCAGATCAGCGGCAAAGGCGACGCCACTGCGACGCCTGCCATCCCCGGTAGGTGTCCCCAATGCGGACAACAGGGTCGCCAGACGGCTGAATTTGTTCAGGGCCAAGTCGCCTCCCCCCTTCAAGGCCACGCTACGTCGCCTGCTCAGACGACTTCGGTATATCTCCGTCAGCTGCCTCGGACACTCGGTGAGCGTCCGGAGGACTACCGAACCATAGTGTTTACAGACAACCGAGATTCCGCGGCGCGGACTGCCGCTTCATTGGCCACCCGGCAATATAGCGACATCTTGGTGCAGATGCTCCGAAGGGGCCTCTCCGATGCGGCGGCCACAGATATCGTTGACATCCTTCGACGCTTCACCTCCGACCAATCAGTTCTGAAGCCTGCTGAACTCGCCCAAGCACAACACTTACTGCAGACCAACCCCGGCGCCCTTATGGCTGTCATGCGCGAAACGGCGGGCGTCGCCACACCCATGGACAATGAATTGTTGTCAGCGCTCAACTCAACGGGTTCCGAATCCATTGCATGGACGGACCTCCGGGTTCGGATCGAAACCCAGATGATTGACTTGGGGATCAGCCCGGGCGGCCCGTCGCCCTTTGCACAGAACTTCAACAAGGAGCCTTGGTACACGTTTTACGCGCCGCCGGAGCCGGGACTCTGGACCAAGGCCGATGCAGCCTCCTCTGCCGTCGCGCAAGAGAAGCTTGGAAACATGCTGGACATGGAGTTGGCACGGCAAGTCTTCGACTCCGGCCGGCGCGACGTTGAATCGACCGGACTTGCCTGGGTCCGTGCAGAAGTCTCAGGGTCCGGGTCCGGTCTGAGCGACGAACTCGCAAGCGAAGTTGCGGCAAGCTGCGTGCGCTTGTTGGGTCTCGACCTCAACTATGAAGGGTCCTTCGCTGCCGGGTCGGACGGGATCAAAACGCCGACCGCGGTGAAAGACTACCTCAAACGAGTTTCGCTCCTGCATGGCGTCGACGTCGGGACACTCGAGGCATGGGCATTTGGCGTGCTTAAGAGCCAGGGCCTGACACACGACGGTTGGATTCTAAAAATTCACGGTTCGACGAACCACATCCGCTTTGCCCCTCCATCGGGCCGAGTGTGGACTTGCGACCGTTGTGGTTTTGTCCATCTACAAGGCTCTGCGGGAGTCTGCGCCAACAAGGGCTGCGACTCCACCGCTTTGTCACAACGCGAACGGCTCGCGGGCGGTGGCGATTACTATGGGTGGCTTGCGAGCCAGGACCTGAGGCGAATAGCAGTCGCCGAGCTGACAGCACAGACTAAGCCTGCCAGCGAACAGCGTAAGCGCCAGCGCTGGTTCAAGGGCATCCAGCTGCCAGCGCCCAAGGAGAACCCACGCACCTGCCAGCTCGATGTTCTAAGTGTGACTACGACCATGGAGGTCGGCGTGGACATCGGAGCGCTCAACGCAACTCTTATGGCTAACATGCCGCCCCAGCGGTTCAACTATCAGCAGCGAGTCGGCCGCGCTGGCCGCGCGGGGCAGGCGTTCTCATTCGCCATCACATCGTGCCGCGACTCTGCCCACGATGAGTATTACTTCAACAATGCTTATCGTATGACGGGCGATCTTCCGCCACAGCCGTTCCTTGACCTGGGACGACCTCGAATCGTGCAGCGCGTCGCCGCATCCGAGCTGCTCAAGCGGGCCTTCTCATCGTTGGCAGAGAAGCCAGAATGGACTCCTGAGAGCCTGCATGGATCATTCGGAAAGGTAGATTCCTGGCCTAGCTACAGGCCCGGGGTCGCTAACTGGCTTGACTCGCACCCGACCGTGCGCGACGTCGTGCGGCAGCTGAGCCGATACACGAGGCTTAGCGACGCACAGGTCCTGGAGATCGAGCGTTGGGCCCGCGTCGAACTCGTCGCAGAGGTTGATCGCATAATTGGGTCGCCGGAACGAAGCGAGGAGGAACTTAGTCTGGTCTTGGCCCTGGGTGGGCTGCTTCCCCTCTTCGGATTCCCCACGAGAGTCCGCAATCTCTACGACGGCCAGGTGATGGGCAGGGTACTGGACAACAATGTTGTAGCTGACCGTCCCCTGGCAATGGCTGTTACAAACTACGCGCCGGGCGCGGAAATTGTCAGGGACGGTCTCGTTCACACGGCGGCAGGCTTTGCCCACTACGAGAAGACCGGCAGATCATGGTCCCCAGCCGACCCCATGGGAGCGGCCCACGAAGTCGTCTCGTGTCCGGAATGCGCCACGACCTTTATCGACCGGAAAGTCGGTGACGTCTGTGAGAATTGCGGCCGTGAAGTGGTTCGGTTCTCAATGTTTGAGCCGCGAGGATTCAGAACGACCTACAAACCGCGTCCCTACCGTATCGACGGCTCGCGAGCACAGTCCAAGAGCCTGCCAACGTTCGTTTCTGCCCAGAAGGAAACGGCCCGGGAAGAAGTACTCGGCGTGGACGTCCGCCTGTATGAGCAGGGCAAGTTGCTGCAATACAACGACAACAGAGGGAGGCTATTCGACCTAAAGCGTCAGGGCGACGGGTCCGTTGTGGCCGCCGATAAGGCCATCTATCCGCGGGGTTGGAAGGACATGCCGACGACAGGGATCGACATCGGAAAGAGTGCCATCGGAGAAATTCGCACAACCGATGCCGTGACTGTCGCGTTCACCCGGCTGAAGACGCCAACCGGCGGCCTTCCCACATCTTCCGGAGTACTGCCGGCAGGAATGTCTGCACTGTGGTCGCTGGCGGAAGTGATGCGTGCTGGCGTGAAAGCGCAGCTGGACATCGATCCACAGGAGATACAGGCGGGCCTTCAGCACCTCACGACAGCCGGCGAGCCGACGGCCAGGGTCTTCCTGGCCGACAGCCTGGACAACGGGGCGGGATATGCCGTGGAGATTGCCAAGCCGGCCAACTTCAAAGCCTTGTTGCACTCCACCCGTGAGACTTTGAGGAACATGTTCGAAGCCAACAGCCACGCCGCGTGTTCCACCTCTTGTCCCGACTGTCTGAGGTCCTGGGACAACCAACGTCTCCATGGCGTTCTCGACTGGAGACTGGCGCTCGACATGCTCGATTTGTGCGCGGGCGACGAGCTGAGACTCTCCAGATGGTTCGACCGCAAGCTGGAGCTCCAGTCGGCGGCGCAGTCCATCGATGCTGGCTGCGAGGTCGTGGTGGCTGGATCCATGGATGTCCCGGTCGTGCTATTGCCGGATGAGAAAGTTGGGGTGGTTGTGGGGCATCCTCTGTGGTTCCGGGGAGGCACTGCCAACTCAGATGTACGACGAGAAACCGCCATCGCTGAGGCAAAACTGGAGCTGCCCGGATACCGACTCTCAATCAGCGATCATTTCGAGTTCGACAGGCGGGCACTTCCTGTGCTCGTATCGGCGTTGGAGGGCGAAGCAGCTGTTATCTGAGTGGGCGTTCCGTCGGCTTGCCCTCTGCTGTGCCCTGGGTAAGCCGACAGAATGCGCGTGGTTGTCGGTGACGACTAGTACCCTGGCGCAGTGACTAATTTCATTGGGGGAGGGGCGGCGGAGCGGCTGCCCGAGGGCTTGTACGAACTTCTCAACACGGACGCGCTGGGCGAAGAGCTGAATCATCAGGCAGAACTTCAGCCGGTCTTCGCGGACATCGACGACGAAGACTCCCCGGACATCCTCTCCCGCCACGTCGGGGACGCCGTCCGGAAAGCCCTGGCCTCAGCCAAGCCCACCGAACGCGTCGCCCTGGCGAACAAGCTGCTCCAGCAATTGGACACGGAAGACCGCATCACCCCCGGTCCCACCCAACTCCAGTCCCTCCACCGCCCGGACACGCTCAAGCGCCGCAGCCTGCGCCGCCCCAGCACCAAACTCAGCGATTCGGCGCTGCTCACCAACAGCAAAGACGATCCCAACCTCGCCGCGGAACTCAGGACCGAGATCGAATCGGCTAACACTGTAGACCTGCTCTGCGCGTTTGTCCGCTGGACCGGGCTAAGACTCCTCGAACCAGCGCTGCAGCAGCTCAAGGAGCGCGGCGCCAAACTCCGGGTCATCACCACCACCTACATGGGCGCCACGGAACGCCGCGCCATCGACGAACTCGTCAACCGCTACGGCGCCGAGGTGAAGATCAACTACGAAACCCAGGCCACCCGCCTGCACGCCAAGGCCTGGCTGTTCCGCCGCAACTCCGGCTTCGACACCGCCTACGTCGGCAGCTCCAACCTCAGCCAGGCAGCCCTCCTGGACGGCCTCGAATGGAACGTCCGGCTCAGCTCCGTCGGCACGCCCACCCTGCTGCAGAAGTTCGAGGTCACGTTCGACAGCTACTGGGCGCAGCGCGCCTTCCAGAGCTACGATCCCGAACGCGACGGCGAAAAGCTCGACGCCGCTCTGGAACGCAACGGCGGCCGGCGAACAGCCGTCCCCGGGGCAGCCACCGGCCTCGAGCTCCAACCCTTCCTCCACCAGGAGGAGATGCTCGAAGATCTCGAAGCCGAGCGGCTCAAAGGCTTCAACCACAACCTCCTGGTCGCGGCCACCGGTACCGGCAAGACCGTCATTGCGGCGCTGGACTACAAGTCTCTCTGCGAAGCAGCGGGCAAAGACCTGAAGCTGCTGTTCGTCGCGCACCGCCAGGAAATCCTTAAGCAGGCCATGCGCACCTACCGCGACGTCATGCAGGACGGCGCCTTCGGCGAACTCTACGTCGGCGAGCACAAACCCCGGCAGTGGAAGCACATCTTCGCCTCCGTCCAGTCGCTGTCCGCTCTCGGCATCGACAAGCTGGAACCCGACTTCTTCGACGTCGTCGTCATCGACGAATTCCACCACGCCATGGCGCCCACCTACCGCCGGCTGCTGGACCACCTGCAGCCGCAGCAGCTCCTCGGGCTGACCGCGACGCCGGAACGCGGTGACGGTGTCGACGTCGCCCAGCAGTTCTTCGACGGCCGCACCGCCAGCGAACTGCGCCTGTGGGACGCCCTGGACGCGGATCTGCTGGTGCCGTTCCACTACTTCGGCGTCTCGGACGACGTCGACCTCAGCCAGCTGGAATGGAAGCGCGGCAACTACGACACCGCGCAGCTGAACACCCTCTACACCGGCAACGACGCCCGCGCCGCTAAGGTGATCCGCGAACTCCGGGACAAGGTCACCAGCACCGAACAGATGCGGGCCATCGGCTTCTGCGTCTCGGTCCAGCACGCCCACTACATGGCGGAGGTCTTCAACCGCGCCGGCATCGCCTCCGTCGCGGTCGACGGCAGCACCGACGACGCCGACCGCGCGGCGGCGCTGAAGCGTCTCGCCGCACGCAAGATCAACTGCATCTTCGCCGTCGACCTCTTCAACGAGGGCCTGGACCTGCCGCAGGTGGACACCATCCTGATGCTCCGGCCCACGCAGAGCGCCACGATCTTCCTCCAGCAACTGGGGCGAGGGCTGCGCCGCGCCGAGGGCAAGGCGGTGCTGACCGTCATGGACTTCATCGGCCAGCAGCACCGGGAGTTCCGCTTCGACCTGCGCTACCGGGCGCTCACCGGCTACGGGCGCAAGGAGCTGGAAAAAGCTGTCGAGGACGAGTTCCCGTACCTGCCGTCGGGCTCGCAGATCGTGCTGGACCGGGTGGCGCAAAAAGTTGTGCTGGACAACATCAGGGCCCAGCTGCGGTTTAACCGGGCCCAGCTGGTCCGGGACATCGCCTCGCACGCGGAGACGGAGCTGGAGGCCTATCTGGAGCGGTCCGGGAACGACGTGAAGTCGATTTACCGTTCCACCAGGGATTCGTGGACCGGCTACCTGCGCCAGGCCGGGCTGATCGAGGGGTTCTCGCCGTTGGAGAAGGTGCTCAGCGGCAGGATCCAGGAGCTCTCCCACGCCGATGAGAAGAGGCTCCTCGGCCGGATGGCAGCGCTGATCCACGTGGACGATCCGGAACGCGCCGAGGCGTATTCGATGCTCGTCGGCGCCGACGCGCCCCGCTTCGCAGAACTCGGCATGCGGGAGCAGACGTTCGCCCGCATGCTCTTCTACACGATATGGGACGACGGCGGCGGGTTCCCGTCGTACGACGCCGGCCTGGACTATCTGCGCGGCTACCAGTTTGTCTGCGGCGAGATCCGGCAGATCGTGAAGCTCGGAGTGGTCGCGTCCAAGCATGCCGCCAAGGGCCTCGGTGCGGGACTGCAGCACGTTCCGCTGCTGTCGCACGCGACCTACCGGCGCGAGGAGATTCTGGCGGCGCTCCAATACGGGTCGCTGGAGCTTGGCAAGAACGTACAGCACCGCGAGGGCGTTGCCTGGTGCCCGGCGACGTCCACGGATGCCTTCTTCGTCACGCTCAACAAGGACGACAAGAAGCACTCGGCGACGACGATGTACAAGGACTATGCCATCAGCCCTGAGCTGTTCCACTGGGAGTCTCAGAATGCGACGTCGCCCGGAAGTCCGACGGGCAGGCGGTACCTGAACCGGGCAGCGCACGGCTCGAAGGTCCTGATCTTCACGCGCGACACATCAGAGGACGAGACCGGGCTGACTGTTCCGTACACATGCCTCGGCCAGGTGGACTATGTGCAGCACGCGGGGGAGAAGCCGATCGCGATCACCTGGAAGCTTCACCGTCCGATGCCGGCTGATGTGTTCGCGACTGCGGCCGCGGTGGCCCAGTAGGCGATGGTCCGCCCCTAGAAGGGTTCGGAAAGTTGGTTTGACCACCGATGTGCACGCGCTGTGCGACGTAGGCCGCTAACCGTCACAATCTGGTGCCGTCGTTATGGCTTTGACGATGAAACTCGAAATTCTCCGTGGTTGCCTCTGAAAATTCCAGACAGTGGAAACCTCCAAGCTTGTCCAGCACCCGCAGCAACTCGGGGTCATCCGTGGGCGTAGTCCGAACGAGGCCGCCGTCATCCACAGTGAGATACCCCTGTTCGAACAGTGCATCGCACCCCAAGGAACAGGCGAGCATGGCCGCCGCATCAAAATTGAGCCGATCTGCTTCGCTCGATTCGGAACGAAGCTTGATGTGGGCGGCGATTAGCAGGTTCATGGGGAGAAACCGCCCACAGAGAGCGCATTGATTGCCGTAGCGGGCGAGCAGTGCCTCTCTGAGGTAGCGTTGTTCCGCACGTCGGAACATTGACCCGGCTATGTCAGTGGTCGCCAAGTCTAATTGCTGGCTGGTATCTCGCTCACCCTTGGACTCAGCCACTTGTACTCGAGACTGCTGCATCGGCAGAGACCCGGCACTGAGATAGCGCGCCAAAGGCTCACCTACCGCGGGCGGGATTGCGGCTATATAGACCCTGCCCGGATTCCCGGTCCTGTTCATGGGGCCCACACCCGGAGGAAAGACCGTCTTGAGGACGTCGAGACGCACTTCCATATCAACAATGCAGGGCTCAACGAGTACCAGCGTGCCATGCAAATGTCCGGTGTACCCCGGCGGACGATCGGCTTCGACTCCCGCTGCAACAACCAGTGAAATGGCCTTGAACTGCTGAGCGGCGTAATGAAAGACCACATCCCCCGGCAGCATACGGTGTATCGACTGCCAATCCTCGTGTCCAGGTTTCCCGTCTATGCGCAGGTGTGGCGCCCAAAGCGAGCCTTGTTGGATGGCGGTGGAGTAGTTTTCTCCCTGGCTGACCCACCAATAGCCCCGTGAGTCGTGAGCCGAAGAGGGCGCGCCCTCGGCGTCGGGTTCAACGTGGCCATGTCCACTGTTTTTCAGGTGGTCGGTATCGATCCAAGGGACGCCACAACCATCAAGTACGCGCGTCGTCGCTACCCCGCCTGACGAGTTATCAGACGTGAGTTCAAGCGGCGGCATCAGATGCGCCGCCACGGCAGCCGACAAAGCTTTGCTGTCGAAGTGGTGCCCGGCAGCGACTGCGACGAACTTACTTGAGGGGCCAAAGCCGTACTTTCGTCTCAAACCGGTCCGACCCAAGTCAACCGCTTCGTCGAGGGCTTTCGACTTGGCCGTTCGGAGTTCCGACTCCGAGTATCGTCCAAAGAATGTTGCCACAATCTTCTCCTCATTCTGGAAGTTGCACTGGCCGCCGAGTCATGTGCAGAGACAGCTGAATGGAGCGTGGCACATCCTCCATCCGGCGCCGACCGTAGAGCCTCAGGAGTGTCCCATACTTCGCCGACAGAGTTACCTTCTTCGGTCTCCCAGTTCCCAGCCGATAATGTCCAGCGCACGTAAAGGGGTGATTTTCGGCCCCGGAGCGATCGCAGCGATTTCCTCCCAATGAGGAAACTGCGTCGTTAAGTCATTTTGGAGGGCGGTGAGCCATGCGCGCCGGTAGCCCGCGTAACTCCTAGTCTTTTCGTAAGGGACTGGGGCGCCGTCACACTCGCTGTAGCAGTAACGAATGTTTCCGTCGAACAACGGGAGGAGTTCTGGTCGCTTACGGTGCAGGACCTTCGACAGCGTGGTTAGCTGGACGTGTTTTGTCGGTTTCTCTTCGAGGATTCCGAACAGGTGCACAATCGCGTCAAGCGTTTCGGAGCTTGCTAGGGCCAGTTCGCCGCTGATCGCCGGATTGTTTAGTCGCTCGTTCATGAGCTCCAGAAGCCCTTCAAGCCCGTAGTACACGGGGATCGGGTTATTGGATACGTTAAGTAGAGCAATAGCCAGGAGGTCCTGACGGCCAACCGCGTCGCCTGGAGTACCTGGATATTCGTCGTAGGCCGGGTAAGCCGAAGTTCCTGGCCTTTCGACCAGATATTTCTTTGCCCAGGCCTTTGCTTCGTCAAGTCCGATCGTTGCCCCGCCAACCTTTAATGTCGTCATGGGGCTTAGCCTACGGGCAGGCGGTACCTCGACCGGGACGCGCATGGTTCGAGGGTCCTGATCTTCACCCGCGACACGTCAGAGGATGAGACGGGGCCGACCGTTCCGTATACGTGCCTCGGCCAGGTGGACTATGTGCAGCACACGGGGGAGAAGCCGATTGCGATCACCTGGAAGCTGCACCGGCCGATGCCGGCGGATGTATTTGCGACGGCCGCCACGGTGGCCCAGTGACTTAACGACAAGACGGGGGCCTCAATCCCCTTATGCTGGGGTCACCATAAGGGGATGGTCTTGGGCATCGAGGGGGACGAAGTTGCATTCGAGTAATGGACGCCGGGACGGTTTGAATTCAAACCACATTAGCAAGACCGGTGGCGACTGGCCGGCCGGTGTTCGCCGTTCGCCGAGTGGGCGTATCCCGCAGTGGGCTATCGACGAAGCGCTCGGAAAGTTGCAGGAGCCTGCTGCCTGGCGCACAGACTCCTCCGAGAGAACGGGCGGGGAAACGGTAGGTAGCCGGCGCCTGAAAGGCGGCTCAGGAACCCGTCGCCTGAAAAGGAAGTCCACTCCGGCCGTCTTGGGCATTGCTCTCCTCGTGGGCCTGTATTTCAGCCCTACCCTGTTTGAGCGATTCGTTCTGCAGCCTTTCCGGCCGTACCTCC
This sequence comes from Arthrobacter sp. UYCu723, assembly GCF_054059215.1. Taxonomy (NCBI): domain Bacteria; kingdom Bacillati; phylum Actinomycetota; class Actinomycetes; order Micrococcales; family Micrococcaceae; genus Arthrobacter; species Arthrobacter sp. UYCu723. The sequence continues at coordinate 624,387 of NZ_JBSSBW010000001.1, read as the reverse complement.
CCGGGGCTGCCATGCCTCCGCCGGGGGTCGAGGCGGCGGATTCCCCTCTCGGTCATCCACCCGTAACGTCCCCGTCCAGCGCATACGTCCTGCAACCCTCTCCGGATCCCGCCCAACCCTTCGTGGCCTACGACCCCTGCCGTCCCGTCCACTACGTCGTCAGACCTGACAACGCGCCAATCGGCGGGGAACAGCTGATTCATCAGGCAGTGGCAGAAGTTTCAGCTGCAACAGGGTTGCGGTTCGTGAACGACGGACCGACCTCTGAGGGCCCCAGTGAGCAGCGCAAGGCGTACCAGGCTGACCGCTACGGCAATCGGTGGGCGCCGGTCCTGATTTCGTGGTCCACTCCTATTGAAAGTCCGCAGCTGGAAGGCAAAGTTGCCGGGTTCGGGGGAAGCGGGCACGCCGGGGCCTCTGGGCGTCCCTTGGCTCTGGTTACTGGACAGGTGGCACTGGATGCCCCGGCTCTTGAAGAGATCATGCAGCGCCCGGACGGGCCGCTACTAGTTCGCGCGGTGATCATGCACGAACTGGGCCATGTCGTTGGACTTGACCACGTCGATGATTCGAAGCAGCTAATGAATGCGGACAACACCGGGATCACCGCTTTTGCAGACGGCGACCGCGCTGGCTTGGCTGTACTGGGTAGCGGGGCGTGCATCCCGGAACTTTGACCAGACCTGACCCACCGAAAAGCACGACGGCGGCAGCTGGAACGATGACCGGGACTCAACCTACGGCACCTCACGGCCGCAAATTTAGCGGCTTGATCTCAGTCCCGTCCTTGATTAGTCCCAGCAGATCATCCTGCCGGGCCTGGCCCAGCGTCAGCCGGTACTTTGCCAGCCCCGCAAGCATGTGTTTCGTCTTAGGCACGTCGCGGCTCAACGGGTGGTCCAGAAGCCGCCGCTCGATCTTGTGCGCCCCCGGATGAATCCAATGAGGAGCGAACTCGGTGCTGGAATCTTCCGCGCGCGCGGCAACGTCCGCTGCAGCAACGGAAAACAACGTTTCCCACGGATCGGTCACCCCGGGCTTCAGCACCTCGGCGCAATGGGCCTCCGCCACATTCTTCCGCACCGCGTGTCCCAGATAGCGGTGTACCCGGCCCTCGCGCTGTTCGAAATCAACGGGGTTGCCGGGCACGTTCCAGTGGATGACCGAGTGGGCCCACCAGTGGAAGTCGATGCCCTCCTGGCCCACCGACGTAGACGCAAGCACGAAGGGCCAGAACGGGCTGTTGAAGGCCCGGCGGACGTCGGGCATGCGGTTGCTGTCGCCGTCGTCCGTTTTGGCGTTGCTGTAGCGCACCGCGAAACGGCTGCCCATGCGGAGATCTTCATGCGAACCGTCCGGATACTTTGCGAGCATCTGCGCCGGTTTGAGGGACAACGAGCGCCGGATGTCATCGGCCAGCCCCCATAGCTGTTCGGCGGTGACCTCCCCGGGAGCCTGCTGGCTGCGGAGCTGGAACACGTACTCGTCCAGCACCGCCTGGAGGTTCCCGGCTTCGCAGTAGCGCAGGACCTTCTGCCAGTAGTCACCCTCGGGGTAGAGCTTGTCCAGCAGCTCGGTGGCGTCCAGCCGGTTGAACAGCGTGCGCAGGCCGGTTGCCGCGAACACTGCGGCCTTCCACAGCTCGGCGCCGTCAAGATCGGCCGGCACCACACGCTTCAGGGCACGGTAGAGGCAGTTGGCAGGGGAGTTGACGGCCAGATCTTCAATGCCGTCATCCCAGCCCGCCCGCTCACCGCGCACGGCGTCCAGCAGCCGGTCAACGTGTGCCAGGTAGAGGCCAGCCTCCGAGCCACCTTCCTGCTCGGTGTCCCCGCCGTCCGAGGCTTTGCCTTGCCGCTGGGTGAATTCGTCCAGCTCCCGCAGCTCCCGCGCGGCCAGCTTCGCGTCGTCGTTCCACGCCGCCGGCAGAGCGCCGGGCACCGAGAAGTAAGAAGCCCATGCGCCGAGGCGGCTGGCCGGATCAACGACGGCGCCGCCAACCATGGCCTTTCCAGCCGCTGCCGCAGCACCCCGCGCCGCGTGTCCGGGCACCAAGGAACCGCGCAATGAGGCGCTTTCCAGCGGGTCACCCGCCAAGGCCAGGGCCGCGTGGGGAATGAACAGCGCCAGCGTGGACATGGCCTGCGGCTCACCGTCGCGGACACGGAACCTGAGCCTGCCACGGAAACGCTTGCGAGCCTCGGCCGTGTTTTCACCGTGCAGCGGCGACCCCTCGAGGATCTGCCGCTCGGCCTCGTAGGAGAGCATCGTGGTGATCGCCGTCGGGGCCGCGTTCCACGCCGAGAAGACCAGCTGCTTGGTGACGTCCGGACCCACCTCAGCGAACGCGCCGGAGGGCTCCACATACGGGAGCGACGGCGGCATCCACAGCAGCTTCCACCATCCCTGGCCGGTGGTGTATTCGCGCACGGCCCGGAACTTGGCGTTGTCAGTCTCGACGGCCCCATATCGGCGATAGGCCTCGGGGTCGATGGTTGCCAGGGCCGGCAGCACCGGGTCCACGGCTTCGCGATCGCAGTGGATCCTGCCGTCCAGCATCCTGCCAATCTTGTAGTCGGTGAGGAAGTGCGCGAACATCGGCACGGATTTCCAGTACTCCATGGGATTGCCGGTGCGCGCGGCCCGGAACAATGCGGAGAGGGACCTGTAGCTGGCGAGGTCACCGGCACGGACGTCCGTCGGTGCCATCTCGATCACGGACAGCATGTCGTCTTTGCCGAGCTGCGGCCGCTCCGTGCGGCTCATGAACAGCTTCAGGCCGTCCTCGATGCGGTGCGTCAGAGCATCGTCCGTGACCTGCTTCAGCAGCTGGGTCCGGCGGCCGTCGAGGTCTGCCTCAAGTCCTTCCATGTATCCCGGCCGTTCGCTGCTCAGGAAACGCAGCAGCTGCCGGAAGTCTGCGGCGTGATCGTCGCCGTCGTCCTCGTTCGCTCCCGTGTGCGCCTTGTACGGCGTGGCCGAGAGCAGAATCAGTTTGGCGCCCTTGTAGTTCAGGAACTGCCTCGCCAGCTCCGCCGCGGAATCCTCGTCGTCGGGCGCGGTGCCGGGGGAATACAGCAGGTCGCGGAAGCGCTGGAACTCGTCCAGGATGATCAGGTCGGGTTCCAGGCAATCAAGCCCGGCCTGGGCCAGGTCTCCCCGGAGCCCGCCGATGATGGCGCTCATGCGCGGCCGGACTGTCTCTGACCCATCACGCGCCGCCTCGCGCAGGGCCTTGCGGAAGGCGGGCAGGTTGCCGCTTTGGTGCGCCAGCGTGCGGAAGCGGTTCCGCACAGGCACGGCAAAACCGTCGGGGAACTGCTCGTGCATGTACTGGACGCGGCGCGCGAAGTTCTGCGGGGCCGAGCCCGCGCGCAGGAGCTCGACGGCGTCGTCGTGCTGTAACTCGCCGATCACGCCCAGCTGCGTGATGATGCGGAAGAGCACCGCGCGTTCCTTGGCCTGGCCCGTTGCCCCGCCGACGTTGAACGACGTGCCCGGAGTCAGCGAAATGAAGTTGACCCGCTTCCGTGTTCCAGGCGCGGCCGGAGCGTTGAGCTTGGCCAGTTCGGTGGGCAGCAGTGTGAGCCGGCCGGACTCGATGATGTCCTTCTGCCCGGTGACGTTCAGACGGCCGAGGTTCTGCTTGGCCAGGTCAGCGTTGGAGCAGACGTAGACGACGTCGATGCGGTTCACCCCGGAGTCGGGCCGGTCGAGCAGCTCGATGGCTTTGGCAATGACGCCTCGGGCCACCATGCTCTTGCCCAGCCCGGTCTCGTCCGCGACGAGGAAGCGGTCCGCCGGCTGGTCGTCCAGGTAGAGGCGCTTGAAGACGTGTTCCACGGTGCGGCGCTGAAAGCCCCGCAGTCCGTCCAGCGCGGGCGTTGCGTCAAACCCCATGAAGTTCCCCAATTTCCAATGCTTCGGTGGCTGCCGTCCAGAGCGCGTGCAGCTGCTGAATCTCCGGGTCATCGCTTCGAAGGGCGAGCAGCCGGTCCATGACGACCTTCAGATCCGGGAAGACCGAGCCGGCGTCCGGACCCGCCATGGCGCCCACCATCGCTTCGAAGAGTCCGGCGGTGGATCCGTCGCCGAACCCGGAACCGGCGAACCATCCCGTGCCAGTCCCCGAGCCCGGCAGGGCGTCTTCCGGGGTGAGGAACAACAGCAGGAACTGCCGGAGCTTTTGCGGGTCGTCGAGCTGGCGGGCGATGATCTCATCCAGCCGTCCGGCGGGATCGGTGCGCAGGACGCCCTGGATCACCGTGCTCTTGGATAGCCCGGCAGCCGTGTCTTCCAGCGTCAGCACCAGATACGGTGTCACGTCAGCCAGCGGTATGGCGTGGAAGACGTGTGCGTGCTGGCCCCCGGAGGGCTCGACGACGGCGCTTGGCTGGGGGAGCGAGAGGAGCCGCAGCGTCGCGGTGAACTCTGGCTTCGGTGACCAGTCATGCGAGACGGTCACGGCGAACGTGTTTTTGGCATCGCCCTCGGCGACGGCGTCGAGGAGGAACCGTTGCGCGGCAGCGTCGCGCAGGGCGTTCTCCAACCGGAAGGCCGCCACGTCTTCTTCGGAGCGGGCTGCGCCGCCGGTGCCCAGATAGTCGGCGAAGGGCACGTCCTTGAGGCTCTCCCGGATCCGCTGCACACCCAACCGCTTTTTGGCTCCCCGCATTTCCAAGAGGAACTCCACGTTCGTGGTGAAACCTGCCTCGGTGGCGTTGGCCGAGCCGAGGAGCGCGTAAGTGAAATGGTCGTAGTCGCAGAAGTAGGCCTTCGCGTGCAGGCCGGTGAGATCGTCGGCAACGCGCTGGATCCCGGACTCGTCCATATCGCTCTGCCCTGACTCCGACGATTCAGGGATGCCGAGCTCGTCAAAGGCTTTGAACGAGGTATGGGTGTCTGCGACCGTCCGTTCCTGAAGAAGGTTCAGTTGATCGTCGCGTGAATAGACGTAGAGGTTCCGCGTCCACGTGTCCTGCAGCCGACCGATCAGCTTGTCATCGAGGAAGGGCGAGATGACCAGTTTCTCGTAGCCCAGGAAGGCGTCCTTCCCGGTCTTGTTATTGAGTGCGATGAAGTTCTCCGGGTCGCGGAGGTGGGCCACGATTGAGCCCTGTTCGAAGTCTTCGCCCATACCCATCGGCCGGAAAGCCAGACGGTGGATGTCCTCGGGCAGCTCCCAGCGGACGTCCGCCAGGCGGGACGCGAGCCCGCGCACCCGTGCAAGCCGCCCGGCGTCGGGCTTCACCGTGCAGAGGTCGGGGAGCCCTGCGATGAAGCGTGCCAGCGGCCCGCTGTCCGGGCCGGCATCCCCGGCGTCCTGCACGGGTTCGCCGTCCAGCCTAACGAGGAGGTCCCAGCTGGCGTCGGCGGTGAGGTTGCGGCTGCTGCACAGGAAGCGGTAGCGGCGCTCGGTGTCGTTCTCGAATTCGAGCAGCCAGATTTTCGGGTGGAAGAGCCCGCGCCGGACGCTGACCTGGTGGACCATCGGCTCCAGCAGCGCGAGCAGGTCCGAAGCGTCCGAGGGCGCCTTGATGTGGCCGGCCTGGCAGAAGATGTCGACGCGGTCGGAGACTTTGCGCAGGGCGCTGAGCACCGCCACCGGGTTGGTGAATTCTTCTCCGGAGCCCGCGACGAAGCTCAGCGGTACGGACAGCGCGCTGGTCATGTCCAGGGTGAAAGTGGTGCCCACGGCGTGGGAAAGCCGGAATCCTGCCGGCGGGCGCAGTTGCTGGGTGAGGGCCTGCCTGTTTGCTGCCTCAAGCATTCGACTGTCCTTCCAGTGCGAGTCCTGCATGGATGTCCAGGACGTTCCGGCGCACCTGCGTCCAGCGGAACGTCAGGGCTCCCACCCGTGCCGGCGGCTGCCAGGCACGGAGCCGGCGTTCGTTGCGGAACCGCGAGTTGGACTTCTTCATCAGCTTCTCTCGGGTTTCGACGGCGGCACGGAAGTCTCGATTGTCGATCAGTCTGCCCGGGCTCGTGGCCGCCTGGGCCATGGCCCGGGCGAATCCGGCGGTGTTGCCGTTGATGCCCCGGTTCAGTGCCGCGGCGCGGTTGATGAATCCGTCGACGTCCCATCCGGCGAGGAGGTCGCGCCTGCTGTCCCGCTGGTCCTCCCACGCTGCGAGGAGTTCCTGCGTGGGCTCCAGCGTGTCCTGGCTCGCGGAGAAGACCTTTGCAGAGAGTTCGGCGAGCAGGTGCTGGTAGAGGATGGTGGCTCCGTTGTGGATGAAGGAGAACGCCTCTGCGTCCTTGAGCCACTGTGCGGGGTCGCCCTCCGCGCTGCGGCACGCCGGGTCCAGCCAGGGTGCCCAGAGTCCCGGGGTGGGGCTGACCTCGGATCCGACGACGTGGGCCAGCATGGTGCCGGGACAGGTGGTCAGGATGCGTTCCTGGAGCCAGCGGGCCTCATCATGGGACAGCTTCAACCCGCGGTTCTCCGTTTGCGGGAAGCCGGCCGGCGGGTGGGGGAGGGTCTGGTTCCAGACCGAATAGGTGCTTTCGCCGTCCTCAGGCGCGGAGGCGTCTGCGCACATGAGCTGGGCGACGGCGGAGCGGTCGGTGTCCGGGGCGACGATGCCGTAGGTGCGCAGGGCCGTCCAGTAGGCCGCGGAGGGAAGCTGCATCACGTTCCGGCCGGCGTCGCGCCCGATGTAGCTTTCCTCGCCGATCGCTTTGAGCCTGCCGATTAGCTGTCGTTCGGATTCCTCGGACCGTTTCCGGAGCTCTTCCGGGTTCCTGGTGCTGCGGTGGGCAGTTTGGTAGGCCCACGGGACAAGCAACATGTAGCGTGCGCCCAGGTGCAGCACGGAAGTGCCCGGGAATAAGCTGTTGCTGATCGCGTCGCGCAGCTGTCCCATGCCGAGGTCATCGGTGGTTTCCGGCGTGCCGAAGAGCTTCACGAGCTCGCGCATCTTCGAGTTTTCCTCCGTTGATGCGTCGAGCCAGGAGATGAGGGAAGTCATGTGTGTGATGCGCTCGCTTCTATCGGGCGGCCGACGGGACGGATTACGGTTGATTCTTCGGTCAGTGCTACGCCGACGAACCTACGAGCGGGCAGCGTCGTATTCTTGCGCGGCAGCCACCGGCCGCCTTGTTGCTTGCTTTCGACCTTCATTTCCAACGCCAGTCCACCATTTCCGGAACCAGTTCATTTTCAACGGATCCTCGTTTCCGTTGTCGATAAACTCATGCAGCGCAGGCAGTTCGCCCTGTTCCATGGCGTTTAGGGCTTCTTTGTAGGCGGGCCGGGCGCACTGACTCTTCATGCCGTCTACCCATATACCCCAAGTTTTCGTGGAGATGAAGCCGTTTCGTCGAAGATCTAGTTCATCCTCGCAGAGTTGAAGATAGGCCGAAACACGAGGCCTATCGCTGTCCACGAGGTCGTCGATGGAAGAAGCCGTCCAGGGATTACCCTCGAAACGATCCATCAGGTTCCAATAGCGCTGAACATAGAGGTTTTCGAAGTCTCTGTGCTTTGCGGCTCTGGCACCGATGAGCTGCAAGAAGGCCGCGCCCACTGCAATGACCGTTGCAACTTGGCCGACGACGTCTGCCCACTCCCATCCTGTGGTCATGACTGCATGTCCTCATAAACCAGCTCGCTCAGCATCTTGAGCAAGGCCTGCATCTTCGTCTTGTCGCCCAATGCTTGGATGCTGAGGTTGCGGTGGCTTTCCATCGAGTTGATGACGGCTGTGCTCACCGCACCATGGAGTTCTGGACTCGCATTGAAGTGGCTACGTGTGTTGTTCTTTGCCTGCTTCTGCAGCGTCTCGTTCTTCACCAGTTCCCGCCGCACGCCCTCGACAAAGTGCGCCACCGCGTCGAGTTCCTCGCCCTCGAACGGCAGGTTGGCCTGCTGGATGATCTCTTCCCACGTCGCCAGAACCGGGTCCTTCGCCTGCCCGGTTCCGACTTCGGTGGCGGGTTTCAGAAGCGCGTCCTCGTCCGAGAGCTGAAGCTGGGCCTGGCCCTTGTCCTTGAGCGCGTACTTCGCCAGCACCACTCCGGAGAGGTCCAGCGCCACCTTGGCGTCGTTCACGCGAAGAACCGGCAGGAGGTGCTTGAAGTAGATCGAGCGCTTCTCCAGATCCGTGTCAGCGAAGTCCACGATCTGCGAGAGGAAGTCGTAGGCGCGTACAAACGAGCCGAGGTCCTTCCGGAACAGGTCCAGCTCGTCCTGGGCGGCCTTGTCGCCCTCAGCCACAGCCCTGTTATACCGGGTGTTGAAGCGGGACTTCGCCGGTGCCACCCAGCCGGAGAGAGCGTTGTTGCCGGCCTCCAGAACGTAGGACTTCACCAGGCCGTCCACCTCGGACTCAAGGTATATCTGAGAGGCATCGAGCTTTGCCTGAAGATCGTGGACCACGTTCGGCTCGGAGACGCCTTCCAGTGCGGCCTCGCGGAAATACGGCTGGAAGGAAGCCAGAATCTCATCCGGATCGTTGACGAAATCCAACACGAACGTCTGGTCTTTGCCCACGGCTGTGCGGTTCAATCGGGAGAGCGTCTGCACGGCGGAAACGCCGGAGAGTTTCTTGTCGACGTACATCGCGACGAGCAGCGGCTGATCGAAGCCGGTCTGGAACTTGTTGGCCACCAGCATGATCTTGTACTCGTCGGTGGAGAACGCCTCGGGCAGCGTCCGGCCTTTCAACCCGGGGTTCATGTTGATCTCGGTGAAGGCGCCGGGACCGGATTCGCCGTCGTTCACTTCGCCTGAGAACGCGACCATGGTGCCCAGGCCGGAGTAGCCGGCGTCGTGAATGTACTTGTCGATGGCCAGCTTGTACCGCACGGCTTCCTTGCGGGAGCCGGTGACCACCATGGCCTTGGCCTTGCCGTCGAGGCGCCAGGCGACGTTGGCACGGAAGTGCTCCACGATCACTTGGACCTTCTGGCTGATGTTGTACGGGTGCAGCTTCACCCAGTTCATCAGGGACTTCAGCGCCTCGGACTTCTCCACCTGAGTGTCGTCCGAGTCGTAGTCCCGGCCCTCGTGGGTCAGTCGGTAGGCCACCTTGTAGCTGGTGTAGTTCTGCAGCACGTCCAGGATGAAGCGTTCCTCGATGGCCTGCTGCATGGAGTACAGGTGGAACGGCTGCGGCAGCCCGTCCGGACCCTTCCGGCCGAACAGCTCCAGGGTCTTGGCCTTGGGCGTGGCGGTGAAGGCGAAGTAGCTGATGTTCCTGGCATCGGCCCGCTCGGCCATCTCGGCGGCCAGATAGCTCTCGACGTCGAACTCACCGCCGTCGTTGACGTCCGCCAGCTCCTCCGCGGAGAGCACCTTCTTCAGCTTGTTCGCGGTGGACCCGGTCTGTGAGGAGTGCGCCTCGTCCGCGATGATGGCGAAGTTCCGGCCCTTCAGCGCCTGGGACTCGGCGATGGCCTTCAAAGCGAACGGGAAGGTCTGGATCGTGACGATGATGATCGGCGTCCGGGCCACCAGTGCTGCGCTGAGTTCGGCGGACTTGGAGCCCGCATTGCCGCGGATGGGAACGACGACGCCGGACTTGTGTTCAATCTGGTAGATCGCGTCCTGCAACTGCGCATCCAGCACGGTCCGGTCGGTCACGACGATGACGGAGTCGAAGATCTTCTCGTTGCCGGCGCCGTGCAGGGAGCTGAGCTGGTGCGCGGTCCAGGCGATGGAGTTCGTCTTGCCGGACCCGGCGGAGTGCTGGACCAGGTAGCGGTGGCCGGGGCCTTCGGTGCGGGCGGTCTCGATGAGCTGGTTGACCACGTCCCACTGGTGGTAGCGCGGGAACAGCAGGGACTTACGGACCTCCCGCTCGCCGGTAACAGGGTTGGTCTTGTCGCTTACCTGCAGGTGCAGGAACTTGCCAATGATGTTCAGCCAGGAGTCGCGCTGCAGGACCTGTTCCCAGAGGTAGCTGGTGGCCGATCCCTTGGGGTTGACCGGGTTGCCGGCGTGCCCGTCGTTGCCGAGGTTGAAGGGCAGGAAGTAGGTGTTCATGCCCTTGAGCTCGGTGGTCATCTGGATTTCGTCGTTGCTGACGGCGAAGTGCACCAAGGCGCGGCGGCCGAAGGACAGCAGCGGCTCGTCCTTGTTCTTGCCATTCTTGGGCAGCCGGTCCTTGCGGTACTGCTCGACGGCGTCATTGATGTTCTGCGTGAAGTCCGTCTTGAGCTCGATGGTCGCGACCGGAAGGCCGTTCACGAAGAGGACCAGGTCGATGCTCTTCAACGTGTCGACCGTGGAGTAGTGGACCTGCCGGATCACCCGCAGGCGGACTTTGCCGTAACGCTCCAGCGTCTCTGGGTTCAGGCCCATGGCCGGCCTGAACTGACACATCTCGAACTTGGCCGCGACGTCCTTGAACCCGGTGCGCAGGACCGAGAGCGTGCCCGCTTCCTTGGCCACCGGCTTGTCCAGGACCTTGCACAGCCGGTCCAGCAGGAGCCGCCTAGCGACCTCATGCTCGGCAGGGGAATCCGTTGGCTTCACGACCTTCGCCAGTTCCTCCGGCTGGGTATCCGCCAGCCACGCGAAGACGTCCTCCGGGACGAGTGCGCGGGTGGCGTCGTAGAGCTCACCGGCTTTGCGGTGAGGTTCATAGATCCAGCCCTGCGCCGCGAGGCCCTGGCAGATCTCATCCTCGAAGGTCACTTCATTGTGTTGCGCCATATTGTTCCCCCTAGAAACTGTCGAAGAAGTCCTGGTCCAGCTTCTTCACGACCACCGTGCGGTCGACCTGGACGCCGACGCCGTACTCGAACATGAGCGACGCCAACCGCTGGCCGTCAATGAGAATCAGCGTGTAATGCGCGGTATCTCTGGCGACGGCTCGCGCTCCAGTGGTGAACGTCGAAGTTGTGATGAAAATGCCCTTCGTGGCGCGAAACTGGCCCAACGCGCCGCTGAACGCCTGCACCTCGGGTGCGCCTACGTTATTGCCTTCCGAATAGCGTTTGGCCTGGAGGTAAACACGGTCGAACCCTAGGGCGTCCTGCCAGACAATCCCGTCAATGCCCTTGTCGCCGGAACGCTGCGTTGGCTTGAGGTTGTCTTCGCGGTCCGTTCCGTATCCCAAGGCCCTCACTACAAAGGGAATCAGATGTTCGAAGGCGTCGGGCTTGAGTTCAAGAAGGTTCCGGTAGATTTCGTCGATCACGACTTGATTGAGCTGATTTGCTGACTGTTCGAGAGCCTCCGACGGATCTGAATCTGCGACAGTGGCCGCCGCGGGCGGCATCAGCGGCAGATTTGCCGTCTGCGAAGCTTTGGGCTGGCTCGATCTCGCCTGATATTCGCGGTAGGACTCATACTCCATCAGCGTCCGATAGGTGATGGCGGCACCGTCTGCAGCGCGACGAAGTCCCTCATCGCTGATCCGGTATTGGCCCCGGGCCTCGCGGACGAGCAATCCAGCCTTCATGGAGTCAAATACGGCCCAATTGATCCTGTTGGCCCAGCGGGCCTCACCCGAAGACATAATCTCGCCCATGTCCTCTTCCGACAGCTGAGTCCGGTCCGCAACAGCGGTCCGGATCTCAGCATTCCGTCGGATCTGACCGTCCGTCATTTCTCGAAGAACGGGGTCAACGAATCCATGCCACTGAGGCAACGTCATGGCTTTGAAGCTCCTTCTCGAACATCAATCTTTCCTGTCACGGCAGCGGAGATGAGGGCTGAGCGACGTTCCTTCAGCGTTGAAACAACCGCATGAGCTTTGTCCGTGAGGTCATCGAGCTGGCGAGTCTTCAGCCCGAGATGATCCACAATGCGGCGTTGCTCGCCCATCGGCGGGACCCCAAATCTGTAGTTCTTGACCGTCGTCGAGTTTGTTGACGCCAGATTGGTTGACTGTTTCCCAGTTATATGGAAATAAGTGCGCGCGGGATCAGCGTCCAGGGCTAGAACTAGGAACTCGTTTAGCAGTTGATCGCACGTTCGAACGGCAAAGATGTGGTTTTGGTGCACGCATGGAGTTATCGGCGCATCCCAAATGCAGCCGCGGGCTAACTTGTCTCGGTCCCCACCTTCTGTCATGAGCACGTCACCAGCCCGCAGCATGGACGTCGCGGCCACTTCTTTGGGCAAGTCGATTTCCTTGACTTCACTGAGGTCGACGTATCCGATTTGAACGTTTGCCACCCGCAGATACGGGTACGTCTCAGTCTCAACCTCCGAGAAATCTCTGCCGAGTGTGACGCCGGTCTGCATCCGAATCAGATTCTTCAGCGGCTGAACTGTCCAGTGCTCCGGAATGGGGCCCTGCCAAGGAACACCGGAGGGTTTGGTGGGGGCGGTGGGGTCGAGGCCTTTGGTGACGGCGTGGGTGATGATGGCCTGGCGCTTCTCGGCTAGTAGCTCGATAAGCCGCTCCTGCCTGCTGATCAGCTCATCGATCTGGGAGGTTTCGTGGTCGAGGAAATCGGCAATCGCGCGCTGCTTTTGGAAATCGAGAGTCGGCACGGTGTACTGCCCCAGAGATCCCACATCAATACGAGAAAAGCCCGAGACGTCCGGATCCGATGCGCCGAGCCCTCCCATCGTGGATTTCATAAAGTTGGACAGTTCCTCTGAGCGCAGCAAGAAGTCGAGGAATTTGGGATGCGAATTTCGGTTTGCGCGGAGTACGAGGTAGTCCGGACTAACAATGCCGCGTTCGTTGCTGATCCCGAGAGATCCCCTGTAGGCATTGAAACGGTTGAGTACTACGTCGCCAGCTTCACAGATCTTGTACTTGTCAAAGCTGTCCGCCCGCGGCGGCTTGTCGCTGATGAGCTCACGACGTACCACGCCGAGTGTCTGAGAAACTGACAGCAGAGGTGGCACAGGCGTGTCACTGAGCCGGTTGTCTACTTCGCGCCATAGGTGGCGAAGTTGGGTTCTCAACGTTCCACCTCAGCCAGCAACGTCGTGATCTCGGAGATGAGCTTGTTCAGGTCGGCGTCGATCTCGTCCAGCGACCTGGGCGCAAAGTATTTGTAGAAGTGCCGGGTGAAGGGGATTTCGTAGCCGACCTTGGTCTTGGTTTCGTCGATCCAGGCGTCGGGGACGTGGGGGAGGACTTCGCGTTCGAAGTACGCCGTGATGTCCTCGCCCAGCGGGACGTTTTCTGTGTCGCGGAGGTCAGTGTCTGCCTCGGGTGTTCCCTTGGGACCCTTGCAGACGTCGGCGGTCTCGTCGCGTTCGGAGAGCCCGACCAGAACAGCTTTCAGCACCGGGGCGCCGAGTTTTAGGCCTGCGCTGGCGAGGGCAGGCTTGAGGAGCTTGAGGAAGGCCTCGCGGTTCTTCCAGAGTTTCGTTTCGCCTTCGCCGAGCCGAGTAAGCGTCTTCTCGAGAAGCTGCCGGTCGTCGTCGGACAGCTTCTCAATCGGCTTCTGCGCAAGGACAGCGTCGATCCGCTCCGGCGTGCAGGCGAAGTTGAGCTTGAGCGGCCGTTCAACGGTGATGGTGGAGTAGCCGAAGTCCTGGTTGTTGAAGATCTTGGAGGTCTCGCCGTCGTCCTCGAACGTGCCGTAGAGCTGGACGATTTGGGCGATGTCCTTGGGGCCGAGCTCCTTGCGTTTGGAGCCGAGGCTCTTGCGCATCTTTTGGAAGAAGTCGACGCCGTTGATGAGCTGGATCTTGCCGGCGCGCTCCGGATGTTTTTGCTTCTTGCTGTTGGCGAGGATCCAGATGTAAGTGGCGATGCCGGTGTTGTAGAACATGTCGGTGGGCAGCGCAATGATGGCTTCCACGAGGTCGTTCTCAATGACGTATTTGCGGATCTCGGACTCGCCGGAGCCGGCGCCGCCGGTGAACAGCGGCGAGCCGTTGAGGACGATGCCGATGCGGGACCCGCCGTCGTGCGCGGGGCGCATCTTGCGGATCAGGTGCAGCAGGAACAGCAGGGAGCCGTCGCTGACGCGGGGGAGGCCGGGGCCGAAGCGGCCCTCGAAGCCGTATTGCTCGTGCTCTTTCTGGATCTGCGGCTGGATCTTCTTCCATTCGACGCCGAAGGGCGGGTTGGAGAGCATGAAGTCGAACTGCTGGCCGATGTTCTGGTCGTTGGCGAGGGTGTCGCCGACCGAGATTTTGGAGATGTCCTGGCCCTTGATCAGCAGGTCCGACTTGCAGATGGCGTAGGACTCGTCGTTGATTTCCTGGCCGTAGGCGACGAGAGACGCGCTGGGGTTCAGGGAATGGAGGTGTTCCTGGGCGACGGTGAGCATACCGCCGGTTCCGGCGGTGGGGTCGTAGATGCTGCGGACGATGCCCTCCTTGGTGAGGACGTCGTCGTCGTAGTTCAGCAGGAGCTGGACCATCAGCTGGATAACCTCGCGGGGGGTGAAGTGTTCACCGGCGGTCTCGTTGGAGGCTTCGGCGAAGCGGCGGATGAGTTCCTCGAACATGAGGCCCATCTCGATGTTGCTGATGATTTCCGGGTGGAGGTCGATCGCGGCGAAGTCTTTGGTGACGTGATAGAGCAGGTCGGCGCCGTCCAGCTTTTCGAGGGTTTTGTAGAACTCAAAGCGCTCAAAAATGTCCCGGGTGTTTTCCGAGAAGCCCTGGACGTAGCTGAGGATGTTGGCCTTGATGTTGGTGGGGTCATCCAGGAGCTTGGCGAAGCTGAACTTTGAGGTGTTGAAGAAGCTGTGGCCGGAGGCCTTCTGCAGGAAGGTGTCCAGCGGGATGTTCAGGTCCTTCTTGGCCTCTGCCTCGGCGAGGACGGCGTCCTTGGTCTTTTCCAGGACGCAGTCCAGACGGCGCAGGATGGTGAAGGGCAGAACCACCGAGCCGTACTGCGCTGGTTTGTAGGTGCCCCGCAGAATGTTCGCGATGCTCCACACCAGGTTGGCGTTGTTGTTGCCGGCCACTGCTCCTACTTCCCTTGCTGCGGGCAGTGGGGTTCGCTGTGTTTGGCCGATCGCGCTTGGCCGATCGCGGCGCCCCCATTGCCGTGCAGCGTTCTATCGATCACGCACGTACCTGCCTATGCATTGTATGGGGGAGGTGGGACGTTGGCTGGTCATGTTCGGCCGCGTGGTCGCACTTGGAGCTGTGCCCGTTATGTAAAGATGTGCGTATGACTGACAACGACCGCGAACTTGCTGTCTACATCGACGGCACAGATGCCCTGGTAGCTGGAGACCCCTTGGCCATCGCCGAGCTTTTTCAAAAGCTTGAGGTTAAGCCGGAGGCCACATCGAAAATCGGGGCGGGCGTGGCGGATCTTCTCGCCGGTCTATGTGGGATTGCGGCAGCTTGGGCTTCCTCGGGTATCAGTGGAAATTCCTTCCACATGACGCCAGAGTCCTACGCAAGATATGTGCAACTCGCTGGATCTACCAAGGAAAAACTCGGCATTGTCAGCGGTGTGCTACGACAGTCCGATGGCACGATCGATACCGTGATCGAGCTGGTGAAATCTTCGCCAGGCAATCCTGCAGCGGCCGCGAACGTGCAACTCATGGCCGCAACTTTGGCGATTCGGGTGGCGCTCAAAGACCTCGATGCACTCGTTCAGGCTGTCGACGCAAAGCTGGACACAATCGTCCGGGATAACCGTGATGAGGCACTCGGCAACGTACAGGGCACAACCCACGTCCTGGATAAGGCGTTTGGGTATTTCGAAGAGACCGGCCAGCTTAACGACGCCCTTTGGGACCAAGTGTCGGGACAGGCGGCGTCGCTTGCTCAGGCACACGCCGTCGCCCTAAACCACCTCAACACCATCGCCGACGGGCTCGCCGTCAAGAATCTAAGCAGGCGGGTGAGCAGCGCCGAGGCGGCCGCCAAAGGCGAACTGAAGCACTGGCTGGTCATCGCGGCAGTGGCTCTCACGAACATGGTTCGAATGGACTCGTTGGAGGCTGTCCGCAGCGCACATGACGGACCGGATTCCGTGGCTCATTCCCGACACATCGCTAAGTCGCGGGAGCGGCGAATGGCAAGCACCACGGCCTCACTTCAGAATCTGTCCAACGCCATATCGGAGGCAGTAGAGGTCGATACGTTCACCCGCGTTACGAATCCCATGGAGATGGCCAGGCTTTACACCGCCGCCGAAGAACTGCAGCGGTTGCTGCGAATCTTCAGTTCGGTCTTTGGCATGTCCGATACCTCGTCTATTAAGCGCACCCAGTGGCACGAATCGGTGATACGCCTCGGTCAAAAAGCTGGCGGGGCGGTGGCTGGCGCCGCAGCTGCTGTTGCCGAAGGAGTGGCCTCAGTTCCAAAAGCGATCGGCGGAACTGTCGAAGACACCATCCTGCATGTAGCTCAAGGGATCGAGGAGCGTCGGCGGGTACCTGCAGAAACCACAGATACGGAAATTGAATCTGAGACCGGAGATGCGGCAATCACTCGATAGCCACGTCGTTCGTCTTGAGGTGTCGTGGCCGCGGTACCGGCGGGGCGCCTCCGGGCACGAGGAAACGGACAAATGGACCTCGCGGCCGCGTCCAGGAGGTCCTCGGTGATCTGGCCGCCTGACTGGCCGGCGCCCACCACCAGCACGGCGGCGTCGGGCAGCTGTTGCGGGTTGCGGTAGTCGTGGCTGTGGAGCTGCTGCACATGCCCCGGGAGACCGGCGGACGCGGCAGGGATGCGCGGGCGCTGGAAGGCACCGTTCGCCAGGACCACGTTCTCGGCCGTGAAGCGCCCGCCGGCGGTATCCAAGCTGAAGCGGCCGCCCGCCCTGGCGATTCGGGTGGCCTCGGTGCCCAGCAGTACGGGCGCGGCGATCCGCCGCGGTGTCGGGGGCCTGCTTCGGGTATTGCAGATAAGGCCTCGCACCAAGGCGGTGCGGAACAGGTCGACGCTAACGCCGAAGGTCCGGTTACCCACAAGTGCGGGACAATGGAAGTCCCGACCACGGAAGCGGGCCACCTTGATTTGTCTGCAGCACAATGCCGACAGCTCCATCCCGGCTGACTCCATGGGACTGAGCGGCGCCGGCGGCGCCGGGCCTCTCGATCCGCTGCTCTATCCGTGGGACCCGCCCGTGGCCTCGGGTGTCATGGACGGCAACGAATTCCGGCCCCTTGAGCTTTCAGCCGGACTGGATGAAGCCCTCGCGCAAGCCGGCGCGGCACCGCTGGACGCCCGTTCCCTGGTGGTGTCCATCGGCTCGAATTCCAGCGCCGACGTGATGCGGCGGAAATTCGCCAGCTACCACCAGCCTGTCAGCACGGTCCTGCCGCTGGTCCGGGGGCAGCTTCACAACATCGCCGTTGGCCACTCCGCCCACGTGAGCAAGGCCGGCTACATTGCCGCCGCCCCGTATCCGCGGATGGGGGAGTGCACAGCGGTCTGGCTTTCGTGGCTGGACGATGTCCAGCTGATGGCCCTCGACGAAACGGAGCCCAACTACCGGAGGATCCAGCTCGACGGCGAAACCTTCCCGCTCATGGTGGACCACGGGGAACATCCGGAGGAGTTTTCGCTGTTCACCTCGCGCTGGGGCGTGCTGACCGACGGCGACGGCGGGAAGCTTCCCTTCCTCGACCAGCCTGCCCTCTTCGGGCTCCTCGGCGGCAGCGGCACCGGGGACCTCCTGGAGGAGGGGAAGGCCGTGTTCGACGGTCCGCCGGAGCTTGTTGCCGGGCAACTCGCGATGCTCTCGGTCCAGGCATGGGCCAGGGAATGGTTCAGCTCGGCCGGCCTCGTCGCGCCGGTGGACTTCGACGGTCCTTGCGCGGGGTAGCCACCCCTCTTGAACGTCGCCTTCACCGGGCGGCGATGTGCTCGGCCACGTACCGGGAGTCCTCGCCCACCAGCGCCAGCGTGGCCGAGGCGTGTCTGGTTAGCCACGGCAGCCCCACGGCGTACAGCCCGGCAACCTCGGTGACGCCGCGGGAGTGCCGGGGGTAGTCCCACTCGTCCAGCACCGGGATGTCCAGGAAGCTGAAGTCCAGGCCGTAACCGGTCGCCCAGATGACGGACGTGACATTCTCCGCCTCCAGGTTCAGCCGCGCGCCGGACTCCCCGGGAAGCCAGCGATCGTCCCGGGGCGGTTCGGCGGCCGGTGCGTCGATGCCCGCCGCCTCGATGTAGGCGTCCGCCATCGGCTTCAGGCGCTGGCCGAACCCGGCCTCCACCATCGCCAGGCGTCCGGGGACGTCGTCGCTGAAGACGAGGACGCCGTCGTCTGTTCCCTCAAAGCGGCCGTGAAGCCGCACGCCGCGGCGGCCCAGTTCCCGCAGGTGGATGCTGTGGCCGCCGTCGTTGCCGGAGACCAGCGGGTTGCACATGAAGCGGGCGGCGGGGGAGGGGAGCTGCTCCACTTGGAGTCCGTTGATGCCGTACGCGGGCCCGTCCAGGTTGATCTGCAGGATCCAGTAGAAGGTGTCCTGGCCGCGGTACCTGCGCGGCGCCTCCGAGCATGCGGAAACGGACAAATGAACCTCGCGGCCGGCGGCCAGCAGGTCCTCAGTGATCTGGCCGCCGGACTGCCCGGTGCCCACCACCAGCACGGCACCGTCGGGCAGCTGCTGCGGGTTGTGGTAGTCGTGGCTGTGGAACTGGTGCACATGCCCGGGGAGGCCGGCGGATGCGACAGGGATGCGCGGGCGCTGGAAGGCGCCGTTCGCCAGGACCACGTTCTCTGCCGTGAAGCGCCCGTCGGTAGTCTCCACGCTGAAGCGGCCGCCCTCCCTGGCGATCCGGGTAACCTCCGTGCCCAGCTGCACCGGTGCCGCGATCCGCTGCGCATAGTCGCGGAACAGGTCAATGACGGCGTCGCGGGGGAGGAACGCATCCGGCTCGGGACCGTCGTACGTCAGCCCCGGCAGCATGAACGAGAAGTTGGGCGTGTTCAGGTAGAACGAGTCCCACCGGTCCTGCCACGCCCCACCAAGCGTTTCGCGCCGTTCCAGCAACTGATGTTCGACGCCGGCCCGGCCTAGCCAGTAGCTCGTGGCCAGGCCAGCCTGCCCGGCCCCGATCACCAGGGTGTTGACCATTTGTGCAGGCTGATGTCGGGCGGTTGCTTCCGGGGACGGCATGGCTACCTCCTGGCGGCCTGGGCCTTTGGCGCCTTCGGCGGCAGGCTTGCGACGTTGTCAAATGCCTCGGTCTCCATGGTTCCTCTCCCGTAGCTAAGGGGCAGGGCTGGATTTGTCGGCAGGATATGCCCGCAGCGTCGCCGCGTACAGCAGTTTCCCGCAGAGCCTTCCCTACACCTCCAGCCGGAACACCCAGAGAAGTACGTCCTCGCCGGGCACGTACCAGTCGCGGGCCGGAACCCTCCGGAAGCCCAGGGATTCGTAGAGACCATGTGCCCGTTCCATAAACGTTGCACTCGTGATGCTGATCGCCCTGATAACCGACAGCGACTGGGCGTGTTCGATGACCTGACGAACAACGGCGCGCCCAACCCCGCCGCCTTGAATAGCAGGATCAACCGCGAGCATCCGAAACTCGAGCTCATTCTCAATCGCGATCTCGCTGTACGGCTGCCCCGCGAAGGTTAGCGTCACTGCCGCGACCACCGCGCCGGAGGCTTCGGCCACCCACACCTCAGCATGCTCCGCCCGGTGTTCCACGTTGTCCAACACACTCATATACGGGTGGTCGGCAGTGAAATGCCCAGCGCGGAGGTACGCCTCCCGGGTAATTGTCCGGACCTCTGCATAATCGGCCGGCCTTGCTGGCCTGAAAACCAAATTCACTGCCCAGCAACCTCGGCTCCAGCTACCCGGGCAACGTACTCCTCCAACCGAGCCAGCGCCGGCTGGGAAGAGGGATCGCCCACCGCATCCGCTCCCACGGCGTTAGCCACGGCCAGCGCTGTGGAGTAGTCGAGCCCCGCCCGGAGTGCCAGAACCAGAGCCGCGCAGAAGGCATCACCGGCACCGATGGTGTTTGCCACCGTCACAGTCGAGGCCGGAGCCTCGGCCACCCGCCGCCCGTGCTCGAACATCGCCGCCCCGTCCTTGCCGTATGTCACGGCGACAAGCTTCGCTTCCGCCAGCGCCGGAATCAGCTGGTACTCGGTCTCATTGACGATCACCAGGTCGCAGCGCTCCAGCAGCTCCGCCGGCAGGTCCATGGCCGGGGCCGCGTTCAGGACGAAGAAACCGGCGGAACGACGGGCGGCTTCCAGCACCACGGGCAGGCCCACTTCGAGCTGGCACAGCACCGTCTCGTCCGGCCCGAACTGCAGGCCCTCCACCGAGAACCTGGAGTTGGCCCCCGGGCAGACCACGATCTGGTTTTCACCATCCCGGTCCACCACGATCAGCGCCGTGCCCGTCGCGTCGCCGTCGAGCACGGCGACCGCGGAAGAGTCCACACCGGCGCCTGCCAGGGCGTCCAGCATCAGCCGGCCGGAGGCGTCATCGCCCACCGCCCCGACGATCCTCGCGCTGGCGCCCAGGCGGGCAGCGGCCACGGCCTGGTTGGCTCCCTTGCCGCCGGGCTGCTGCTGCAGACTGCCGCCGCCGATGGTCTCCCCGGCAGCCGGGAGCCTGTCCGCGGTGGCGATGATGTCGAGGTTGATGCTGCCGACGACGGTGACGGCAGGAAGTCGATTGCTCATGGGAAGTCCTATCGGGGCCAAGGGGCTGGATTAGGAAATAGTGTACGTCATGGTTGTACTTGTTCGTCATACATGGTTGTATAACAACTCACATCCCAAGGGCAGGCACGCCCCTGCAGAACAAAGGAGTTTGATGTGAACACCCCAGCCTCAGTCGCCACTTCGCCGCCAGCCATCGCGGGGGAGGAGCCAAAAATTGCCGGCCGCCGCGCCGCCCTGCTGATCTCCACTCTGCTGCTCGGAGTGCTGTCCTTCCAGCTCAACGCCAGCATGGTCACGCCGGCGCTGCCGCAGATCGCGGCATCCTTCGGCCAAGGCCCCGAGAGCGCGGCCCCCGTCCAGTCCATGTTCTTCCTCGCCGGCGCCATCGCCGGGCCCGTCATCGGACGCTGGAGCGACTTCATCGGACGCCGCGCCGCCTTGCTCCTGGTCCTCGGCATCATGGGCGCAGGCACCATCCTCTGCATCGCCGCCCCCACCCTGCCGCTCCTCATCGCCGGCAGGTTCCTCCAGGGCGTCTCCAGCGCGGTCTTCGCGCTCGCCTACATCGTCCTCAGCGAAAACCTGCAGGCCCGCGTCTTCGGCACCTCCGTGGGCATCATCGCCGCCATCAACGGAGGCGTCGGCGGCGCGGACGGCTACGTCGGCGGCCTCATGGCCGAAACCATCGGCTTCCGGTCCATCTTCGTCGTCGTCCTCGTCCTGACGGCCATCGCCGCCGCCTGCATCATCAAAACCGTCCCGAGCGGACGTCCGCAGGGAGTGCGCGGCGCCATGGACTGGTGGGGAGCAGGATCCCTGTCCGTGTTCCTGGTCTTCATCACCTACTTCGTCTCCGGCGGCTCGGCCGCCGGCTGGACCGCGCCCAGCACCCTGGCCCTGCTGGCCGGCGCGGTCGCGTCCTTCGCCGCCTTCTGGATGATCGAAAAGAAGCGCAGCCACCCGCTCATCGCCGTCCACCACCTGCGCTCCCGCCAGGTTTGGCCCGTCATCGCCACTACCGTCCTGACCCTGGCCGGTATCTTCGCCGTCATCAACTTCACCGTGGTGTTGCTCAGCCAGGACACCCACCACGGCTTCGGGCTCAGTGCCTCCCTGTCGGCATTGCTGTTCCTGACCCCCGCCGCGCTGATCGGCGTCTTCGCCGCACCGCTCGCCGGCTGGCTCGCCGACCGGCGCGGCTGGATCAAAACCCTCCGGGCCGGAACCGGGCTGAGCTTGGCCTGCGCCATCGCCGCGGCCGCGTTCGCCGACAACCAGGTGGCCGTCCTGATCGCCGTCGCCGCCCTCGGCATCTTCTACAACGGCTTGTTCCTCACCGCCATCAACGGACTCTCCGTCCTGCTCTCACCCAAGGAAGCGCCCGCGGCCCTGCCCGGCATCAACGGCGCCTCCTTCGGCATCGGCGCGAGCCTCGGCGTGGTGCTTGTGGCACCGTTCGCCGCCCAGGCCACGTCCGCCGGCTACACCACCGCCCTCTGGATTTCGGTCGCCATCACCGCGGCCGCCTTCCTGGTCAGCCTCTTCGTCGCGGCACCCAAGGGCGAAAAGCTCTGATCCGACGCCGTCCAGCACCACGTCCAGCACCACCTCCAGCACCAACGAAACGAGAGACCCAGCAATGACCATGCCCACCAGCCACCCGTTCTACCTCGACTGCGACACCGGAATCGACGACGCCCTCGCCCTGGCCTACCTGCTCGCCTCGCCGCAGGCGGACGTGCGGGGGATCGGTACCGTCAGCGGCAACGTCAGTGCCGCCGTCGGCGCCCGGAACACCCTGGACCTGCTCCAGCTAGCCGGGCACGCCCAGATCCCCGTCGCGCTCGGAGCCCACGACCCGCAGGCCGGCGCCTTCCGCGGCGGCGCCCCGCACGTCCACGGCTCTAACGGGATCGGGGGAGTGGACCTCGAGACCGCCGACGCCGAGCTGGTGCCCGGAACCGCCGCCGAGATGCTGGTCCGGCTCGCCCACCAACACCCCGGCCAGCTGCGGATCCTGGCCATCGGGCCGCTCACCAACATCGCCGAAGCGCTGCGTTTGGACCCGGAGTTGCCACGGCTGGTGCAGGACATCACCATCATGGGCGGCGCGGCCTATGCTCCCGGAAACATCACTCCCGTGGCCGAGGCCAATATCGCCAACGACCCCGAAGCCGCGGCGGACGTGCTCGCCGCCGACTGGAACGTGACCCTGGTGCCGCTGGACGTGACCATGTCCAGCGTGCTCGAGGAAAGCCACCGGCAGGAACTACTTGCCGCGGGTCATCCGGTCCCGCAGGCACTCGGCGACATGCTGGGCTATTACTTCCGCTTCTACGAGAGCCAGTTCGGCCGGGCCTGCTCGGCGATGCACGACCCCCTCGCGGCGGCCCTCGCGGTGGGCGGCGTCAGTGCGGCGGTCGCCCCGGTGGTGACGGTCGACGTCGACACCACCGACGGTCCCGGCCGTGGCCAGACCATCTGCGACCTCCGCGGACGGTACATGGATTACCCGGAGCAGCCCGGCGCCCGCTGCCGGGTTGTGCTGGAGCTCGACGGCGACTTCGCGCCGCACTTGGTGGAGGTGCTGCAGGGATTTGCCTAGGACTGGATGGACTGCATCACGGACAGGTGTCCGGCGCGTGCCGCGATGAGGCACTTGGCCAGGTAGAAGGGCCGGTTCGCGTGCCTGACGTACTGCGTCAGCACGAGGACCGGATCCGGGGCCCGCAAGTCCAGCAGCTTGGCCCGGCTGGGCCCCACCTGGCTCAGGCTGATCTGGCATTCGCCGGGGCCGAGGACCCGGCCGAAGCGGCTGTTCAGACTGGCAAGCAGGGTGCTGCCGCCGTCGTCGTCGATTTCCAACGGCGCGGCGGCAGCGGAACTGCTGCCAAGGCTCACGGGCAGGGCCGAGATGTTTTCCTGCAGGTGGGCGATGGCCTCACCGTCGCGGATCAGGACCGACTCCCACAGCCAGCAATCGGCGCCGGGCTCCACGCCCACGCCGGGGGCGACGAACTCTGAGGCGGGCTGCCGCTCCCTTTGGACACGTTTGATCTCAAGGTGTTGCCCGGGGCCGCCGAGGACTTCCTCGAAGGGGCGGATGCGCTCGATTCCGATGCGGGGAAGGGTGTCGGCGACAAAGCGGCCGACGCCCCGGCGGGCCCGGATGAGCCCGTCCTCTTCGAGCAGCATCAGCGCTTCGCGGACCACGGTGCGGCTGACCTTCATGTCCGCGCCGAGCTCCGTTTCAGTGGGAAGCATCGAGCCGGGCGTCAGCAGGCTGTTGCGGATGGCCTCGGCGATCCGGGAGTACACCGCAACCCGGAGCGGCGAGCCGGGCTGGGCCTCCACCGGTTGGGACAGGAACCGGACGGCGTCCTCGTGCACGTTATGCCTCGCTTAGTGGTCTTCGGAAAATCCAGCCTACTCCACGGTCCGACACGTTTGTTGGACAAGTAGCGCCGATTTCCGGGGGTCCGGTTCAGGGGAGCGGCTGCCGTTCGCCGACGCTGGACGGCGCCGTCGGGCTGGACGTAGTCCCGCCGTCGTTGTTCTATTCTTTACTGCTCGCCTTCAACCAGACCTTCACCGACTTCAACGTCCCGGTGTCGTCTCGCTGGCAACGCTCCGGGCAGTACTCGCGCAGCCGGTCCCGCCACGCGTTCGACTGCCCCTTTGACCACGACCGAGACACCCACGACCGCCACCGACTTCGCAGACGTCGAGTTCGTCGTCCGCGCCATAGCGTAGACAGCGATCGTGAGGTGCCGCATCCTTGGAGCTTAGCGGCGGGGCACCGAGGCCGAGCGGCTCCGTCGGGCAGCCGCCGGGTAATGTAACGGACTGGTAACATAGGGCTGATGCGGTATCAGTCTGGTCAAACACGAGTCACTCAGCTGGATGGCCTCAGAGGGATTGCCGCCCTGGTGGTTGTCGCCTGCCATGTACTGTCAACCCTCCCGGGACTCGGGAGTGTTGTCTCTGGCAACCGTTCCGTGGGGCTCAACACTGCGGAGATGTGGGCTGTTTTCTCTCCGTTGCACGTCCTCTGGAATGGCACTCCGGCGGTCCACGTCTTTTTTGTGCTCTCCGGTTTCGTCCTGGTCCTGCCGTTCACCAGGCCGGGCGCGGTCGCCAGTTGGGCGCCGTACTACGCCAAGCGTTTTTTCCGCCTTTACTTACCGGCCTGGGCGTCCCTGGCGGTGGCTGTTGCGTTGATTACGATCATTCCCCGGTCGGCGTCGCCGTCGCAGAGCCCCTGGGCGGACATGTACGTGATCGACCCAAGCGTGGGTCAGGTCTTCAAGGACGCGCTGCTCCTGCTGAACGCGAGCACCATCAACACTCCGCTGTGGTCCCTCAAATGGGAAGTCGCGTTCTCCCTCCTGCTCCCGGCGTACGTCTTCATCGCCCTCCGGTGGAGACGCTTCTGGCACGTGAAAATCGGCATTGCCCTGCTGCTGGCCGTGGTGGGAGCGGTGCAAGACCTGGATTGGCTGTCCTATCTCCCGATTTTCGCCATCGGGGCGATCCTTGGCGCCGAACGTGAGCGGATCCGTGAACTGACCCAATCCTGGCCGCGCTTCGCCTGGTTCTTCGTGGCCGCCGCGGGTCTCTTCCTGGCCAACGCAGAATGGATCAGCCCCGAGCAGCCGATCCCCGGCGTCGAGGCCGTTGTCACAGTCGGTGCGACGCTGATCGTATTGCTGTTCGTGTCCTGCAAGTCGGCCAAGAAGCTCGGCGACACAGCCGCGGCGCAATGGCTGGGACGCGTGTCCTTCAGTCTCTACCTGGTGCACCTTCCGATCATCCTGGCCGGCGTCACACTGCTGAGGTCAGTCTCGCTTCCGCTGGCGCTCGCGGTCTCCGTGGCAGCCTCGTTCGTGGTCGCCGAGCTGTTCTACCGCTACGTGGAACAGCCCGCCCACCGGCTCTCGATGGCCGCAGGCCGTGCTGTGGGGTCCCGGATCCGCCGGGAAGCCTGCCCGGACGGCCCACCGGTCCCACCCGCGGCAGAGGCGACTTCGAGGCATCTGGTAGAGAGCTCAGCAGGCACCTGAATTGGTGTGAACCGATGGAGCCAGGGCAACCCCCGGGCACATCAGGCGGTTCAAGGCGGTGCAACCCGGGCCGCAGTTGCAACTCGCTCCCAGTAGCCCGCGTTCCCACCCCGCGATGGCCCGCTTGGGCGGACGGCTCATCCGGGGCAGACTTCTCTGGTACCCACACCACCGCTGGAAGGCAGGAACCCGATGATCTTCATCGTCGTCAAATTCAATGTCAAGCCGGATTGGACCGACCGCTGGCTGGACCTGACCCGCGACTTCACCGAAGCGACCCGCAAGGAACCCGGCAACCTGTGGTTCGACTGGTCCCGCAGCGTGGACTACCCGAATGAATTCGTGCTGGTCGAGGCGTTCCAGGACGACGCCGCCGGCGACCACGTCAACAGCGAACACTTCACCCAGGCCATGAAGGACATGCCGCAGGCCCTGGTGGAAACCCCGCAGATCATCAGCGAAAAAATCGGCGCGGACGGCTGGGGCCGGATGGGCGAACTGACCGTCGCCTAGGCTCAACGCCCGGCGCTTTGTCCTCGCGGCCAAAACCATGGACGCCTCCGGCGGGCGGATCATCTTCCAGCACGTCCTGCCGAACACCGCCTCGGCCCTGATCGTGCAGGCCACGGTGATCATGCCGGTGGCCGTGATCGGCGAAGCCCTGCTGTCCTTCCTGGGCCTGGGCATCCAGCCGCCCTCGCCGAGCCTGGGCATCATGCTCTCCGACGCCCAGCAGTACATTTTCCGTTCCCCCACCGCGGCCATCATCCCGGGCATCGGCATCGCCGTCATCTGCCTGGCGTTCAACCTCTTCGGGGACGCCCTGCGCGATGCCCTGGACCCCGCCGCCTCGAACCGAAAGTAGCCCCATGACCTACACACCCGCAGACTCCTTCACCACCCGCCCCATCCCTGCAGGGCACCTTCGGCATGACCGCCTCCACGCATTGGCTGGCGACGGCGTCCGCCCAGGCCGTGCTGGAACGCGGCGGCAACGCCTTCGACGCCGCCGTCGCCGGCGCCTTCGTGCTGCACGTCGTGGAACCGCACCTGAACGGCCCCGGCGGGGACATGACCGGCGTCTTCGTCACCGCCGCCGAACCGTCCGACCCCGTGGTCCTGATGGGACAGGGCCCGGCGCCCGCCGCCGCGACCCGGGAGCATTACCTGGCCGAGGGCCTGGAACTGGTGCCCGGCGCCGGGGGACTGGCCGCCGCCGTTCCCGCCGCCGTCGACGCCTGGCTCCTCCTGCTCCGGGACCACGGCACCTGGGAACTGTCCGAGGTGCTCTCCTTCGCGATCGGCTATGCCCGGGACGGCCACCCGATCGTGGACCGGGTGGGCAGCACCATCGCCTCCGTCGCGGAGCTCTTCACCGAGCACTGGCCGACGTCGGCCGCGCTGTGGATGCCGGACGGCAAGATCCCCGCCGGGGGTGATCTGGTCAAAAACGGCGCCTACGCCGACGTCCTGGACCGGCTGATCGCCGCCGGGGCTTCCGCGTCTGCCGGCGGGGCAGACTCGCGCGAAACCCGGATCGACGCCGCCCGCCGCGAATGGAGCGAAGGCTTCGTGGCGAAGGCCGCCGTCGCGTTCCTGGCCACGCCGCACCGTCATTCCTCCGGGATGGACCACGCCGCGGTGATCACGGAAGCGGACTTTGCGGCCTGCCGCGCCGGCTACGACTCCGCCACCACCTTTGAATTCCGCGGGCACACCATCGCCAAGACCGGCCCGTGGGGGCAGGGCCCGGCGCTGCTGCAGACGCTCGCCATCCTGGACGGTTTCCCGGACGAGTACCTGGACCCCTCCACGGCCCTCGGCGCCCACACCATCCTGGAGGCGCAGAAACTCGCCATCGCCGACCGTGAGGCGTACTACGGGGACGCCTCCGTGCCGATGGACTACCTGCTGAGCCCGGAGTACGCGGCGCAGCGCCGCGGACTGATCACGGAACGGGCCTCGCACGAGTTCCGCCCTGGGACCGTGCCCGGCCACGAGCCGTTCGTGCCGCCGCTCCGGACGGAGTACCGGCCGCCGTCGCGCTCCGGCCGGGGCGAGCCGATGTTGGCCGGCGTCGGTGAACCGACGGTGATGCCCACCGGGGAAACCCGCGGGGACACCTGCCATATCGATGTGGTGGACCAGTGGGGCAACATGATCTCCGCCACCCCGTCCGGCGGCTGGCTGCAGTCCTCGCCCGCCATTCCGGAGCTGGGCTTCTGCCTGGGCTCCCGGCTGCAGATGACCTGGCTGGAAGACGGCGCACCGTCCACCCTCGCCCCGGGAAAGCGGCCGCGCACCACGCTAACGCCCACGCTGGTCCTCAAGGACGGCAAACCGGTGACGGCGCTGGGTTCCCCGGGCGGTGACCAGCAGGACCAGTGGCAGCTGCTCTATCTGCTGCGGACCCTGGTGGGCGGGTACTCGCCGCAGGAGGCGGTGGATGCTCCCGCGCTGCACACCACGTCCATTCCTGGATCCTTCTGGCCCCGGACGTGGACTCCCGGCGGCGCCGTGGTGGAGGACCGCCTCGGGGACGAGGTCATCGACGAACTGGAACGGCGTGGCCACGTGGTCAGCCGCGCGGGGGACTGGGCCCTCGGCCGGCTCTCCTGTGTGGTGTCCGATCCCGAAACAGGCCTCCTGAAGGCCGCCGCCAACCCGAGAGGAGCGCAGGGCTATGCAGCAGGGCGCTAGGAATGACGAGAACACGCTGCTCGCGGTCCGGAACCTGGAGGTCAGCTACGGCGGCACCCCGGTGCTGGACAGCGTCAGCTTCGACCTGAAAAAGGGCGAGCGGGTGGCGATCGTGGGCCAGTCCGGCTCGGGCAAGTCCACCGTGATCGGCGCCATCCTGGGCCTGCTCCCCGGCAGCGGCCGGATCTCCCAGGGGTCCATCCTGCTCGACGGCACGGACCTGGCGGACATCACCGGGAAGGAGATGCGCGCCATCCGCGGCAGGCGCATCGGCCTGGTGCCGCAGGACCCGATGTCCAATCTCAACCCCTCCATGAAAGTGGGCGCCCAGATTGCCGACGCGCTGGCCAGCAACGGGCTGCGCGGCCGGGCGGCGGTCAAGAAACGCGCCGTCGAACTCATGGCGGAAGCCGGCATCCCCGACGCCGGACGCCGCTACGGGCAGTTTCCGCACGAGTTCTCCGGCGGCATGCGCCAGCGGGTGCTGATCGCGATCGCCCTCGCCGGTGAGCCGGACCTGCTGATCGCGGACGAACCGACGTCCGCGCTCGACGTCACGGTGCAGCGGCAGATCCTGAACCACCTGCAGACCCTGGTGGATGCCCGCGGCACGTCCCTGCTGTTCGTCACCCACGATCTGGGCCTGGCGGCCGACCGCACGGACCGGATCATCGTGATGGCGGACGGCCGGATCGTGGAAACCGGCTCGCCCCGGGAGATCCTGCTGGACCCGCAGGAGGACTACACGGCCCGCCTCGTCGCCGCGGCGCCGTCGGCAAGCCTCCTGCCCGGCGCCGGAGTGTCGGCGGAGCTGTTCCCCGGCGCCGCACCGGAGCCGGTCCTGACGGTCCGCAACCTCGCCAAGGAATTCAGGCTGCGCGGCCAGCGCGGCGGGGTGGTCCGTGCCGTGGACGATGTCTCCTTCACCGTTGACCGCGGCACCACCACCGCGATCGTCGGCGAATCGGGATCCGGCAAGACCACGGTGGCGCGGATCATCCTGGGCCTGGAGACGGCTTCGGGGGGAGAGTCGCTGATTAACGGCGGCAGCCTCGCCACCAAGGATGTGCGGGCCCGGCGGGCGTTGCGCCGGATCGTCCAGCCGGTCTTCCAGGACCCGTACGGATCCCTCGATCCCACGTACTCCATTGAACGGCTGATCGACGAACCGCTGCGGATTTTCGGCGTCGGGAATCCGGAAAGCCGGCGGCAGCGTGTGGGTGAGCTCCTGGACCAGGTGGCGCTGCCGCGCACGCTCGCCCAGCGCCGTCCCAATGAACTCTCCGGCGGGCAACGCCAGCGCGTCGCAATAGCCCGCGCCCTGGCGCTGGAACCCGAAGTGCTCATCTGTGATGAGGCCGTCTCGGCGCTTGATGTGCTGGTCCAGGAACAGATCCTGGATCTGCTGGGGGATCTGCAGGATAGGCTGGGCCTCAGCTACCTGTTCATTACCCACGACCTGGCGGTGGTTCGCCAGATTGCGCACAATGTGGTGGTCATGAAATCCGGCAAAGTGGTGGAAGCAGGCAGCGTGGACCAGGTCTTCCTGGCCACCGAGGCCGACTACACACGAGAACTACTTGGAGCGATACCCGGTGCAGCATTCGCTAGATAGCGGGGATCCTGCCCCGCGACAGCGCGTCCAAGACGAGATCCGGCGCGACATCATTTTCGGCGTGCTGCCGGCCGGTAGCCGCATCACCGAAACGGCCCTGGCCTTGAAGTACGGCATCTCCCGGGTGCCGGTCCGGGAGGCCCTGCGGGCGCTGGAAGTGGAGGGATTCGTTGAATCGAAGCCTTTTGCCGGGTCAACTGTCTCTGCCATCCCCGTGGACGACGCCGACGACCTCTTCGCCGTCCGCGAAGCCCTGGAATCCGCCACCGCACGGCGTGCCGCGCAAAATGCGGCGGCGCAGTTTGCCGCGGGCGGCCCGGACCCGGCCTGGTGGAAAACCCGCAAGGATTTGGCCGCGCTGTTGGAAGCGGGGGACCAAGCCATTGCAGACGGGCGGATTGATCTGCTGCCGGAACTCAACATCCGCTTCCACCTTGGCATCGCGGAGCTCAGCCGGAGCTCGTCCCTGACGGCGCTGCTGCGCCAGATCTCGGGGAAGATCGAATGGCTTTATGCTTCCGACGTCGACTCCCGGGGAAATAGTTCCTGGAGCGAACACCGGACCATCATGGCCGCCATTGACGCCGGGAACTCCAAAGAGGCGGAGCGGGGCATGGGCGCCCATGTGCGCAGCTCGAGGTTGGGCTACCTCAGCCGGTTCTCGCCGGCGGGTGCGGCTGAAAGCCCGGCGGGCGGCTTAAGGGGACCCGCGCCGGGCGGCGCGGCGGGCGTCTTGGCTGACGGCGTGGGGAGCTGAGGCCTGAGCCGCTCAAGCGCCCAATCCCAGTGGATCAACTCCTGTTCCAGCCTGACGGCCGGTCCATGGGCGTCGCTGCCCAGCGCGTGACCCTGGTGCCGCTGGACGTCACCATGTCCAGCGTGCTCGAGGAAAGCCACCGGCAGGAACTGCTCGCCGCGGACCATCCGGTCCCGCAGGCCCAACGGGAGCTCGTCGGAGTGCCCGGTCACGCAACACTTCATGGGGGACAGTCGACACGTAATTTGCCGGCTGCCACTATCTAGACAGTGCAGATTGAAGCAAGATGCTCCTCATGAAAAGAATCGTTATAGCTAGCTTCGCGGCGGTAGTCATAAGCTGCGGCACAATCACGTTGGCAGCCCCAAGCAACGCAGTGACCACGAGCAACGCGGCGGCCCAGTCATCACCCATCGCGGGGCAAATCATGGTTAAATTCCACGACGATCGCGCAGCTGCCGGCGTACTACGCCAGCACGGCCTCAGCGACGGCGCGAGTATCGGCAGCACCGGCGCGCACCTCATCAAAGTACCGGCCGGTAAGGAACTTCAGCTCATCGACGCCTTAAGCCGCAACCCGGCAGTTGAGTACGCCGAGCCGGACGAGCTCGTTACTGCCGCTACAGCTGACCCGTATTTCCCTCACCAGTATGCTCTGCAAAACGATGGCCAATCATTTACTAACACCGCCAGCACGCTAACTGTAGCCGCGGGCAAAGCGGACGCTGATGTCGACGCCGTCGAAGCGTGGACCGTCACGACCGGTAGCAGCACGAGAGTCGCCATTATCGATTCAGGTGTCGCAAGCGACAACACCGACATCGCACCAAAGGTTGTTGCACGCGCCAACTTCAGTGATGCGGCAACCGGTGAAGACAATTACGGCCACGGCACCCACGTCGCCGGCATTGTTGCCGCCACCGCCAACAACGGGATTGGTGTTGCCGGTGTGTGCCCGGATTGCACCATCCTGGATGCCAAAGTGCTCAACGACAGCGGCTCCGGCTCTTCATCACGCATTGCAAACGGCATCAACTGGGCCGTCAGCAACGGTGCCAAGGTGATCAACATGAGCCTTGGACAGCGCGTCTCATCCCGCACCCTCGAAACTGCCGTCAACAACGCATGGAATGCAGGTGCAGTGATCGTCGCCGCAGCAGGCAACGCCGGTACTCAGGCCCAGATCTACCCCGGCGCATATCCCAACGTTATTGCCGTCGCCGCAACCGACAACACCGACGCCAAAGCATCCTTCTCAACCTACGGCGCCAAGTGGGTGGATGTCGCAGCGCCCGGGGTCAATGTTTACTCGACCTTCCCGAACCACCCGTTCTACCTGGGAACTCAGAACGGCCGCTCCCAGGGTTATGACGTCGCCAGCGGTACGTCAATGGCTTCACCTATCGTCGCAGGCACTGCCGCGCTTGCCTGGAGTTCACATGCCGGCGCCACGAACACATCGGTCCGGGCAAATGTCGAATCAACCGCCGAGAACATTATTGGCACGGGCACCTATTGGGCACATGGCCGCGTGAACGCATGCAAAGCAGTCGGTTGTGTACAGCCCTAAGTTTAAACGCGGTTGCAGTCAGGACTGCAGGGACTGCATCACGGACAGGTGCCCGGCGCGTGCCGCGATGAGGCACTTGGCCAGGTAGAAGGGCCGGTTCGCGTGCCTGACGTACTGCGTCAGCACGAGGACCGGGTCCGGGGATCAGGACCGACTCCCACAGCCAGCAATCGGCGCCGGGCTCCACGCCCACGCCGGGGGCGACGAACTCTGAGGCGGGCTGCCGCTCCCTGAGGACGCGCTTGATCTCGAGGTGCTGCCCGGGGCCGCCGAGGACTTCCTCGAAGGGGCGGATCCGCTCGATGCCGATGCGGGGGAGGGTGTCGGCGACAAACCGGCCGACGCCCCGGCGGGCCCGGATGAGACCGTCGCTCTTCGAGCAGCATCAGCGCTTCGCGGACCACGGTGCGGCTGACCTTCATGTCCGCGCCGAGCTCCGACGGCCTCTTCGGACGTGACGTACGCCCGCCGTCGTCGTTTCAGCCCTACACGCCCGGTGCCAGCGCGGTGATCCCCGCCTCGACCGCCGCGGTACTCAACACCTGGTCATACGCCACCAGCACGTCCGCTTGCAGCCGGATTGCGGTGGCCAAGTGGATGGCGTCGGCGCTCCGGAGCCCGCCGGGCAGTGCGGCCGCATACATGAGGTCCGAGCGAGCCAGATCCACTAGGTTGATTCCACCCAGCACTGCATTGATCACGTCGGCCGGAAGGCCGCGACGCCGGCCGGCGCAGTGAAGTTCCGTGTACAGAAGCATGGAGGCAACCAGGTGGTTGCCCTCTGCTGCGCTCCTTGTAAGGTACTCAGCAACGTCGGCCGATTCAGTCTCCTCGACCACCAGTTTGAGAGCCGCGGACGTGTCGACGTAAACGATCAACGGTCGCCACGCAGATCGGCGATTATCTCCAAGGTCCTGGCGCTGCCATTAACGCGCGGCAACGATTGGAAGTCGACGGCCTTCTTGGCTGCCAGCCGAACGTTTCCGGACAGCAGCAGGCGTTCGAACGGAGACACCGACGGCGGTATCAGCGTGGCGGCGATTTCGCCGTTGTTCGTGACGTCGATGGTCTCGCCATTCTTTACGCGTTCCAGAATCTTGCTGCTCTGGTTTCGGAGTTCGCGGTGCGGAATCGTTGTCATGATTGCCTCCGTAGCAATCGTAGCACCGCTGTCGGGGGCGTCGACAGGCTTGGTGTCGACAGGCTCAACCACCGGAGCCGCTCCAGTGCTGACGCTACGCGCGGGGCTGCAGCCCCGGGACGCCGTCGTTGATCTGAAATGATGCCTTGGTGCTGACCGGGGATCCCGGCCTCGTGACGTAGTCCAGCACCCGAAAGTCCGCTTGCAGGGAGTCCCTGGTGATCCGGGTATTCACATAGCCGCGCTGATTGTTGTAGAACTTCAGATGCGGGTTCCACGCCATGGGCGGATCGACCGTGGAACCCGAACCGTTGCCCGAGGACGTAATGGACGTGCTCACCAGCTCCGAGCCCACCACTGGCGACGCCGGATCCTTGTAATCGACCTTGAGGTCGTTGGCGCAGTGCCGGTGCACGTCCCCGGTCAGTACGACGGCGTTGCGCACGTTCGCGTCCATCCAGCCCCGGGTAATCCGACGGCGCGATGCCGCGTAGCCGTCCCAGCCGTCCATGGACACGTCGTCGATATTGACGGCCTGGTTGCGGTCGCGCTCCGCGAAGAAGACCTGCTGGCCCAGAAAATCCCAGCGCTGGGTGGAATTCTTGAAGCCGTCCAGGAGCCACTTCTCCTGCTGGGCGCCGGTGATGGTGCGGTGCTCGCCCAGCCGCCGGGTCACGTTCTTCCTCCAGCCGTCGCCGGCAAGCTGATTGTCCCGGTACTGGCGGGTGTCCATCATATGGAAGTTGGCCAGCTGTCCCCACTGGATGGTGCGGTAGATCTTCATGTCCGCCCCGGCCGGCACGGAGGACGAGCGCAGGGGCATGTTCTCGTAGTAGGCCTGGAACGCCGCGGCGCGGCGCAGCCGGAAGCGCTCAGCGGTGTCGTCCATCTCGGCCGGGTCCCTGTCCTCCGGAATTTCGCCCGCATAGTTGTTGTCGACCTCGTGGTCGTCCCAGACCACAAGCCACGGTGCGATCGCATGTGCAGCCTGCAGGTCGGCGTCGGACTTGTACTGCGCATGGCGCTGACGGTAGCTCTCAAGCGTGACGGTCTCCGGTCCGTCGAGATTGCGGCGGTTTCTGCCGGCGACGAGGCGGTTGCCGTTGCGGCGCTCATACATATAGTCACCAAGGTGCAGCACCAGATCCGGTTGGTCCTGGGCCAGGCGCGAGTAGGCCGTGAAATAGCCATCCTCATACTTTGCGCAGCTGGCAAAGGCCATCGCGAGCGCTGCCGGCGTCTCATGCGGTGCGGGGCTCGTGAGCGTCCGGCCGGTGGGGCTGATGTGACGTCCGCTGCGGAAACGGTAGAAGTACTCACGGCCCGGCTTCAGCGCCCGCAATTCCACATGGACCGAGTGGGCGTTCGCTATGTGGGCGTATTCAACGCCCCGGGCCACCACATTCTGCATAGCGGCGTCTTCGGCGACCTGCCAGGCCACCGGGACACTGCGGGAGGGCATCCCGCCGAGGCCGTCTTCGGCGAGGGGGTCGAGCGCCAACCGGGTCCAGAGCACGAAGCCGTCCGGCCACGGCTCGCCTGACGCGATGCCGAGTATGAACGGGTCTGTCCGGAGCCCGGCATCCTCTGCGGTTGAGGTGCTGGTCACGGAGGCCCCCGGCAATGAGACGAGGATGCCGGCACCGAGGCCGGCGGCAATCAGGGATCTGCGAGAAATACTTTTCATGAATCAAACGCATTCAACCAATTTTGACGGGTACTGTTACCCACTGTGTAGCCATTGTAGGCGGCGTCCTCCCCGTTGGTGCCGGGGCCGACGTACATGTTCAGACCGGCCGCTGTCAGCGTTAGGGCAGGAGCCGCTCCAGCGCCCAGTCCCAGCGGATCAGCTCCTGCTCGAGGCGCACAGCTGAACCGTAGTCATCATTGCCCAGCGACTTGTAGACGATCGATTCCTCGTCCGTCAGCCTGGTCAGTGCGGCCCGCGACGGGGACGGTTCGCTGCCCCAGGCGTCGCAGTGCGCGAGCAGTGTCGCTTCGTCCATCAGCACGCTGGCGACATGCCGATGTACCGCGCGGAGCTGATCGAGGATCCGGAAGCCATGCGTATCCAAATCGCCCCAGTAGAGGACTCGGCAGTCCCGCAGCCAGCCCGCATCCCGAAGCGCCAGAAAGCCGTAACCGCCACCGAAAATGGCCAGAGTGCGCGGACGTTGCGGCAGGGACAGGAAATTCACGAGGTTTTCGGTAACGATCACCGTGCGGACCGGCAGCCGGAGCGCGCCGAACGCCTCCGCCGTCACCATGACATCATCAGGGCCGCCAAGCAATGGGGTCTCGGGATCCAGCAAGCGAAAACGGACGCGCTCGGGCGGGTGCAGGAAGCCATGCCGCCGGTCAAACCGTGCAGCCGGCGTGCGAGCCGCCCCAGCGCCCAGCACCGTGTCCGGTGCATCTGCTACGACGGACGCATCCTCTGCTACGTCCGACGCCTCGGTGAGCGCCTCCGGCTCAGCCTCCGCCGACGCACCCTCAAGCAGCACGGCCTCCATTTCGTCAATGACCCGCCGGTGATTTTCGATGAACTTCGTGTGCACTCCGGGCAGGCTCAACTGACGCACGTAGATGCCCGGCGCAGGGTTGTCCCGAAGCCAGAGCGCCACCTGAGCTGCCGTCAACGCCGCACCGCCAAGGCCCAGCAGCTGCAGCGGCCGTTTCAGTGCCCAGCCGCGCAGGGCGGGATCCAGTTCGGATAGTCCGGCCACAAGATCGAGAAAACGGACCGATTCCCGCGTCTTTCCGGCAAAGGCAATCTCATCCTCCACCGTCGCAAACATAGCCGCGGCGGGGAGCTGGTTGGACCCAATGGTGGTGCGGCCGACGTCGACCGTTTCCAGACTGTAATGCCCCGTCGCGGCGGACAGCTCGGCTGCCCACGCCCGCGCTGCTGCGTAGTCGTTGCGCAATTCGGCCGCCGTCGGGCGTTTCAAAGAACGACGGCGAGGGTACAACCCGGTGGGTTCCACCAGTTCGCGCAGCAACTGGCCCCGGTCCCAGGCTGCACGGGCCAGTGAACGCAGCCCGGCCAGCGTAGTCCACTTCCCGCGCTCCCCGGCTGCAGCGTCAGCCGGCACGCCGGTCCCGTTCGTCCCGGTATTCCTGGATGGTCATGTTGCGCAGCTGGGAGTCGTCGCCGTTGATGTTGGCCACGAAGCCGACGTGGGCCACAAAGGGTTCGATCACATGGATTTTCTGCAGGGGCGTGACAATCAGCAGCTGGAGCTTCATCCGCTGGAACAGCTCCAGGCCGTACCGCGCGGACTCATCGGAGCCGCGGCCGAAGGCCTCATCAATGACGACGAACCGGAAGCTGCGGCCATTGCCGGCATTCCTGCCGGCGCCCTGCCCGGAGCCCAGGCCGAACTGGAAGGCCAGCGCGGCGGCGAGGATGGTGTAGGCCAGCTTTTCCTTCTGGCCGCCGGATTTCCCGCCCGAATCGGTGAAGTGTTCGAACTCCTCACCGGTCTCGGTCCACTTCTCGGAGGCGGAGAAGGTGAACCAGTTCCGCACATCGGTCACCTTGGCTGTCCACCGTTCGTCGAGGGTGGTGTAGCCGTCCCGGCCGCGGAAACGCTCGATCAGCCTCGCCACCTGCAGGTACTTCTGCTCCGAGTACTGGTCCTCGTCTCCGATGGTGCCCTCCGAACAGGCCCGCAGGTCCATGCCGAACTGGCGGACGTCCAGGTCAGTGGTGTTCTGGTGCTCCAGCTGGATGTGGCGGCCGGCGTTGTACTCAATCCCGGCCAGGGAGAGGTTGATTTCGCCGATCCGGTTCACGATGTCCTGCCGGCGGCTGTCCAGGAAGGCGTTGAACGCCACCACCTCGTGGATGGTGTTCTGGTTGAGCGAGTCCTTGAAGTGGGCTTCGAACCGGGGCAGGTCGTTGCTGACCAGCTGCTCCAGGAGGCGGTTGTAGTCCCCGGCGGCCTCGAGGGCGGCGTCGATTTCGGTGGTCTCGTTCGGGTATTTGTTGCGGAAGTCAGCCATCAGCCGCACCGTGGTTTCCGCCGTGCGGGCGATCCGTTTGACCAGCGCGTCGATGATGTCCGTCAGCCCGGCACGGACGGTGCTTTCCACCGCCGCGGTGTTCTTGTACGTCAGCGGCTTGTCCCCGAGGGCGCCGGCGGTGAGCTTTGCGACGGCGGCCAGCACGCCGGCGTCGTCCGTCAACGGCTGCTCACCCAACACGACAGCGCATTCCTCGATCGCGGCGGCGATCTCCTTGGCCGCTTCCTCATTGGCGCCGATCCGCTGCTGGAGTTTGTTCGCCTGGTCCTCCAGACGCCCCAGCCGGGAGGACATCTCCGTTTCCCTGGCTGCCAGCTGCTGCAGGACATCGCTGGCGGACTCGAGCTCGGTTTTCTCCTTTTTGAGGTCCTCGATGCGGCGGGCGGTGAGCTGCCAGCTGATCTCGGCGAAATCCGTCACGGAACGGACCGTGCCGAGCTGCTGGTTCTGCCTCCCGAGCGCGCCGAGGTAGTGGTCCACCTTGCCGAGCCGGGCGGTGTTGCCCTGGAGCTGGCCGCGGACCTCATCCTGTTCGGCGAGGAAGCGGGTGACCTTGTCCTGGTTGTCCCAGCCGAGCACATAATTGCGCCGGTCAGCCAGGTCCCGGCGGTCGTCCTTCTCATGCCGCCCCCGGCCACCCTTGAGCTGGCCGTTGAGGGTCAGGGCCTTCGGGTAGCGGCGGAAGTCCTCCAGGTTCTCGCAGCAGAAGTAGTCGAACCGGCTGCTGAGTTCGTAGAGGAGGAAGTCGCGGAACGGCGTACCCTGCTTGATGGCGATTTTGGCCGCCAGCGTTCCCGGCTCGGCTGCCTTGGGCGAATGCGATTCCCCGATCTTCAGGTACACCAGCCGGCCCCGGAGATTGTTGGTATCCACCCACTTGCTCACCGCCTGATAGTGCTCGGAGGGCACCAGCAGCGAGAGCGCAAAACCGTGGAGGGTGCGTTCCGCAGCTCCCTCCCACTCGGCTTCGCCGTCGCGGACCCGCAACAGTTCGCCGGCGTACGGCAGCGCGTTCTCCGGAATTCCGGTTCCCTCACACAGCCGACGGCGGAGCTCCAGCTGGGGGCGCGGCAGCAGGTTGGGGCGGGACTGCAGGCTGGTCAGTTCGGCGCCGATCTCGGCGGCGCGCTCGGTGAGCGTTGTCCGCTCGATGGTCAGCGCGGTCCGGCTTTCCTGCAGCCCGCGGGAGTTCTCGCCGAGCTCCGCTTCCACCTCGGCCAGCCGGGCGCGGTTGGCGTCGAAGAGGACCCGGTCCTCCGGGACCTGCAGGCCCAGGCCGGCGGCCGCCGAAGTGTAGTTCTCGAAGCGCGCCCGCTGGGTCCGTGATTCCTCGGCAAGGCGGGTGGCCTCGGCGTCGATGGCGGCCAGCCTGCCGCCGCCGTTGCTGCGGATGTCCTCCTTGACGGCGGAGAGATCGTGGCGCAGCTGGGTGACCGCCGTGGACAGCTTGCTGCCGTCCTCCCGCAGCCGGACGCCGGTGCCCGCCAGCTCCGCCTGGTGTGCCAGGCTCAGCTTCAGCCGCTGGTCCGTGAACCAGGGGTGCAGCTGGTCCCGCTGTGTCCTGGCGAGCTCATCCTCGCCGGCCAGCCGGGCGTGCTGGACGGAGCCCTCCTTGATGGGCGTCAGCAGGCCGATCTGATCCTTGGCCCGCAGCACGGCGTCGTGGGCCTTTTTCAGGTCGTCGAAGTGGTGGATGAGGTTGCCGATCCGTGCCGCCACGTCGTCTTCCTCGAGCATGTTGGTGCGCACGAAGTGGGTGATGTTCTCCACCTGCTTCATGGACACGGTGCGGTGGAACAGCTCCATGGCCTGGTTCCCGCCGATGCCGAACTGCCGCTTGAACGCCGCGGCGTAGGGGTCGAAGGAGTCATGGACGGTCACACTCGCGGCGCGGAGCTTCTTTTTCAGCTTCGCCGGATCCTGGCCGAAGTTCGCAAAGTCCGCCGCGATGGACTGGTCCGACTCGGCCAGCGAGTAGAAGCGGTTGGGCTGGCCGGCCTCCTGCATGGCCCAGAGCGTGACGGCCAGGGTGACCGACTTGCCCAGCACCGCGTTGTGGAAGACGCCGAGCACCACGGTGAGCGTTCCGGTCCCGCGCAGTGCCACCGGCTTGGAGTATTCACCCCCGGCGCTGCGGGCGCTCTTGTGGAAGCCCCGGACGTAGGACATCAGGGTGCGTTCCTTTTTCTGCGCGCCCGCGGCCTTGTTGTACTCGATCCGGTGCGCCGGAAGCAGCAGGGTGGTGATGGCATCCACCACCGTGGATTTTCCCGAGCCGATGTCACCGGTCAGGAGGCTGTTGGCACCGTCGAGCCGGAACGTCCGGACCCCCTGGTGGAAGGTGCCCCAGTTGAGCAGCTCCAGACGCTGCAGCCGGAAGCCCGGGGGAGTACCGGCGTCGTCCGCTTGTTCATCCAGACTGAAAAGGCTGTCCTGCAGTTCCGTGTCAGCGGTCATTTGCTTTCCACCTCCGTTGCCTCTGTGCCGGTGCCGGTGCCTGTGCCGGTGAGCGAGGAGCGGTAGTCCGCCAGCCGCGCGTCGAACTCCTCCAGCCACTGCGCGTCCACGTACGCCTTGAGGATGCGGGCCACCTCGTAAGTTCCCGCCTGTCCGCGCAGTTTCCGCAGGAAACCCAGCTCCACGACTTTCTTGATGTTGGCACCGAGCTGGTCCAGAATGCGGGCCTCGTTGCTGGACTCGGGCAGGAAAACCGAGACCATGTCCGCGATGTCCTGCTCCGTCATGATGAGGCGGAGCTCGCTGCTGTTGGTGTCAAACTCCAGCATCCGGCCGCGCAGTAGGGCCAGCAGCAGGCTGACGTTGAAGGTCAGCTGGCGCCGCGGGATCAGCCGGGGGAGGGTGCCGTCCGGGTCCTCACGCGACTTCAGGAACGCGTAGCCCTCGGATTCGTCGAGAATCAGGTCCAGCCCCAGCACGGCAACATAGTCGCGGACATGGGAGGCCAAGCCAATCAGCGACTGCCAGATTTTCTCATCCGCCTCGGCGTAGACCACGCCTTTGAACAGCCTGGTGACGACGCCGGGAAGTTCCTCCGGCGTCCTGGTTTCAGGTGTCATGGTCTCCAATGCGTCGGCGGGGTTCATGCAGGCCTTCCAAAGATGATCTGGTCGATGGTCGCCTCGCGGATGCTTCCGTCCGGCAGTGACCAGGACAATTGCTGGGTGGCCTCGGGGTTGATGTCGGCCCACTCGGTCTCGGTGGCGAGCTGGTAGTAGGCAACGATCTCGGCCAGTCCCTGCGACAGCGGATACGCATCCGTAATTTCCGCGAGCGTGGCCTGCTCCGCGTGCGCCAGGACGGCGTCGATGTTGGATTTGAGCCGCTCCGTATCCACGTGGAACTGACTGAACAGGGCGCCCGCGTCCACGTCCGTGTCATCGGCGGCAACGACGTCGTCGTCCACCATCACCTTCCGGCTGGGCTCATACAGGGGACGTTCGAAGGGCAGCGCCACGTCCACGGACGGCGCGGCGACGTCCATGAAGACGCCCGACGGCGGCGCCTCCCGGGTGCCCAGCGCGCCGGACTCTATGCTCCGGATCAGCTGCATGATGCGTTTGTTCTCCAGGAACACCTTGTCGTCGAGGAGCCGGCGCATCTGTTGGGACAGCTGGCGGACCGTCGCCTGCGTCTGCTCGACGGCGGGCAGCCAGTCCTGGTGGAGGTTGGTCACGGCGTGGAGGTTGTCCAGCCGGGACAGCGCTTCGATTTGGGTGGCCCGCTGCAGCAGGTCCCGGAGCTCGGTGCGCAGCTGCGGGGACATGAGGTAGTCCCAGAAGCCCTGGAACGTCCGGCCCTGCAGGGAGCTGCTGATGTCCTGCTGGTTGGCGAAGATCGAGGCGAGCAGCTCGCCCTGGCTGCCGTCCCAGGTGGCGATCTGTTCGCGGACCTGCCGGTCCAGCCGGCGGAAGTTCTGTTCGACCTCGCGGAAATCGGAGAGCAGGTCCTTGGCCAGGGCCGTCAGCTGCTGGAAATGGTCCAGTGCTTCGGGAGCGCTCATGACCCGGACGTTTCCGTCGCGGATGCGCTGCATCTCGGCGTCGATCCCGTCCCGCTGGCGCTGAAGCTCGGCAAGGCGCACCTCCGGGTCCGTCTCGGACTGCTGGACGAGGGCCTTGAGGACGGCGAAGATGCTGGTCAGCCGTGACTGGGTGGCGACGAAGTCCCTGCCACGCAGGCTCTCCACCCAGCGGACCACATCCTCGGCGGCGGCCGTGAGATCGTAGCGGGGCTCGTCCTGTCCGGTTATGTAGTATTTCCGCAGCCAGGCGCGTTCGGGTGCGGCCCAGTCGTCGAGGTATTCCGCCGCAGGACGCGGGAACTTGTCCTCGCCGTAAGCATCCCGCAAGCCGAACAGCACATCATCCAGGGTGTCAATGAGCTGCTGGCGGCCGATGTTCCGCTGATTCGGCCCGGTGAACGCGGTCATGAAAAACGACACCGCCAGCGGAGCGTTCTGCGCGCGGAGCAATGACCATCCGGCGTGGTTTTCACGCAGCGAATTGATTGCGTAGTAGTCCATGGTGTCCTTGGTTGCGGTGGTTCCGGTCTGGCCGGTTTCCCTCTACCTAAGCTACCTTCAACCGCCGACATTTTCTGTGGAGGAGCAGTGGGCGGTCGGATTACTTCACGTTCAGACCCCGCTACCCGGCCCCAGGGGACAGGACGGTGAGGCCGGCGTCCACGGCGGCGGCCAGCAGGCCGGCGTCGTAGGCGACGAGGACGTCGGTCTGCAGCCGGATGGCCGCCGCGAGGTGGATGGCATCTGCGGTGCGCAAACCGCCGGGCAGGGCGGCCGCGTACATGAGGTCCGAGCGCGCGAGATCCACCAGGTTGATTCCGCCCAGTACCGAATTGACCAGCCCGCCGGGAAAATCGCGGCGGTGCGCTGCGCAGTGAAGTTCCGTGTAGAGCAGCATGGAAGCGACCAGCTTGTCGCCCTGGGCCGCCGTCGTTGAGAGGTACGTGGCGGCGGCGGATGATTCGTTCTCCTCCACCACCAGTTTGAGGACAGCCGAGGTGTCCACGTAGATGATCAACGGTCCCCGCGGAGGTCGGCTAGGATTTCCGCCGTGCCGGAGGCCTGACGGACGCGCTGCAGGCTCTGAAAGTCAACGGCGACGTCCACGGCCGGCCGGACCTGCCCTGCCAGCAGCAGCCGCTCGAACGGGGAGGCGAAAGGAGGAATCAGCGTGGCAGCGATTTCGCCGTTGTTCGTCACATCAATCGTTTCGCCGTTTTTCACGCGCTCCAGAATCCTGCTGCTCTGGTTGCGCAGCTCGCGGTGCGGAATGGTTGTCATGGCTGCCTCCGTAGCAATCGTAGCAACCCGTGGGCAGGGCCGGAAGGCCCCGCCGTTCCGGCGGTTTGGTAAAGGGCCCCG
Organism: Arthrobacter sp. UYCu723; assembly: GCF_054059215.1. Taxonomy (NCBI): domain Bacteria; kingdom Bacillati; phylum Actinomycetota; class Actinomycetes; order Micrococcales; family Micrococcaceae; genus Arthrobacter; species Arthrobacter sp. UYCu723. The sequence continues at coordinate 581,619 of NZ_JBSSBW010000001.1, read as the reverse complement.
AGAATCTCCTGTAGTGTTGATCCTGTTGTTGTGTTTATGCAGTTTCGTAGTTCAGGCAGTACGCATGGTTGAAAGACCATGTTCTTCTGAAGTAGCGGTTGAACACCCCACACCGGAGGACCCGAAAGTCGGGACTTTTCCTCCACCTTCACGAAGGACAAAAAATAATGGCTACTGGTACCGTCAAATGGTTTAACGCTGAAAAGGGCTTCGGCTTCATTTCCCCCGATGACTCCTCACAGGACGTCTTCGCACACTACTCCGCGATCGCCTCTTCCGGCTTCCGCTCCCTCGAAGAGAACCAGAAGGTCTCCTTCGAGACCGAGCAGGGCCCCAAGGGCCCGCAGGCCGTAAACATCCAGGCTCTCTAAGACTTAGTTTCTAACTAACTCTTCTGAGTCCGGGGCCGCAAGGTTTCGAGCAGGGCCCGTCTTTGACGGGCCCTGCTTTTGTTAACCCGGAAGTACTGTTTCGGGGTCCCAAGTAGCTCGCAATTGTTGCCGTTTTGAGCCCTGAAAACGACAACTAGTGCGAGCTAGTTGGGGGGTGAGGCCCGGGTCCCGGCGGCACCGCCAGGCTCAACCACCAAGCTCGAGCTCGACGTCGACCTCGTCTCCGGCGAGGATGCCGGCCGCGGCCCTGATGTCCTTCTTGACGGGAAGGACGAACGAGCGGCTCTTGCTGTCCGGGAAAAGGGACGTGGACCAACGCCGCCCGGCGATGGAGGCGCTTACCTTGACCGAACCGAATGCCTTGCGGAACGGAGCGGCGTCGTCCCGGAGCTCCTCGGCCAGGTCCGGAGGCAGCGTGATGAAATGCCACGCGGATTCCCCGGGATACTGCCACAGCTCGCCGCGGAACGAGTACGACGCCGTCACATTCAGCCGACGTCGCGGTAGTCGAAGAAGACCTCGGCAGGGGGAGGGCCCTGCAGCATCTCTGCCGTCAGCCCGTGCAGGCTCACCAGCTGCTCCCGGAACCAGACATCGAAAGGGTCCTCCGACGTCGCGAGCGTCTGGTACGCTTTCGCGAGATCTTCGGCCTCATGGAACAGGCAGACCGAATCCCCTTCCGGCGTCTGCATCAGACTGGCCACTTCCCGGGTGACGCCCATGCGCTTCCACGACCGTACCTGCTCCTCCCAACGCGGGCCCTTGATCTCCTCGACCATCGCCTTCCACTCGTCCAGTTTCCCGGGCAGGATCGGCGCGAACCACGTGATGCATTCCATGACAGATTTCCTTCCACGCAATAGTGAGCACACTGGTAACCCCATCGGTACAGGAGCATGTTAGTCCCGTGCACGACGGCGGGACAGGGCTTCCGGAAACGCCTCCGGACCTGCTCAACCACCGTGGCGCTGCGCCAGGAACGCCGTCAACGCGGGGTTGTCGATCTCCTTGGCCAGCCACGGTACGGCCTGGGCGGCGGCCTGATCCCCGAGGACCGCCCGGTGCGACTGCGCCCGGACCACGAACTCGCGCATGCCGCTGCGGCTGGCCAGCGCAGCCAGACGCTCCACGAACTCGGAAGCACGGGGCGAGCCCGTGGCGAGGGCGACTTCCGCCGCGGTGTCCAGCAGCCGGGCCGAGTACCAGAGATACCACGGCGTGGGTTCCAGGCCTCTGTCAATCCAGTGTTCGGCGGCCGCGAGGTCGCCGTGGGCCAGGAACAGCCGGGCTTCGGCGCCGGCCGCCAGTGCCATATAGCAGTGGTCGCCGGCCAGTTCGGCCATCACCCAGGACCGGTCAATCAGGGCCGCGGCCGCATCCAGCCTGCCGGCGGCAAGGTAGGTTTCGCCGCGGATGCCGGCGACAAACGGTTCGAACGCGGTCCAGTGTTCCGCCGCGATCCAGTCCAGGACCCGGTCCAAGGAGGCGGCCGCCGGTTCCAGCTCGCCGCGGAGCAGGTGGACGCGGCCCAGCAGCGCCTCGCTGAACGCCTGTTGCCGGCGGTTCCGGACCGCCCTGGCGAGCCTTCCGGATTCCGTGAAGGCGGTCACGGCGTCCTCATAGTGTGCGGTGTCCGACGCCAGCATGCCCTGGATGGCCAGGATTCTTGCCTGTTCGTCCGGGATGCCCTCCGCAGCCTGCATCGCCCGGTCCAGCCAGCCGGCCGCGCGGTCCGGCACGCCGCGCTGTACGGACAAATAGCCAAGCTCGCGGAAGGCGGCAGCGGCAGTCCGGGAGACGCCGTCGGGCGCTTCGGCCGACAGCGCGCGGTGCAGGAAGTCGGCCACCTCGGCGCCGCGGCCGCCCGCCTGATGGATCAGAGCCCCGGCCAGCGTCACGAGCGACTCGGCCAGCAGGTGCCGGTCAGCGGTGCGCTGGGCCAGTACGACGGCGAGCCGCAGCTGATCGAGTCCGCGGTCGACGGCGCCTGCCGAGAGTGACGCGCCGCCGGCGTCGAGATAGGACCGTACGGTGGCCAGGTTCGCGGGGATCTCGGGGGGCGAAGCTGGACCGGCATCCGCAAGGGCGCGCCGGACTTCCGCGGGCAGCGGCAGGCCAAGCTCCCGGTGGTACAAGTTCTCGAATTTGCTGACCTGCTCGCGCGCCCGCCGATGCTCGCCCTGCGCCACCAGGGCCTTCACCAGGACGGCGGTGCAGTCCGTGTTGAAGGGATCCCGGCGCAGTGCCTGCGAGCTCAGCTCGACGGCCTCAGCGGGAACGCCCGAGGCCAGGGCAGCCAGCGACGCCTCATAAAGCAACGACTGGACACAATTTTCCAGCCGGTACCGCTGGTCCGCCAGCCAGGAGTCAAAGACGGGGCTGTCCCCGAAGGAGAGGCCCTCCAACAACTGGCCGTCGAACTTCCGCAGGTCGATGTCCGGGCCGGTGGCGGAGTCGACGAGCTCCAGGGCATCGCAGCGCCAGGGCGGCAGTAACGCCAGCCGCAAGGGGTCCCCGGTTATCGACGCGCCGCCGAGGGACCGGCGCAGCTCGGACAGGTTCCAGCGCAGGGCGCCCAGCGGATCCGCGGCATCCGGAAACAGCAGCGTGGCCGTGCGGGAGCGGCCGGTGCCATCCGGTTGCAGGGCGAGGTAGGCCAGCACCGCCCAGGCCTTGCGGCCTCTGGGCTGCGGGGGAGTGGCGTCAGGGGACTCGATCGCGGGCGGACCGAGGAGCCGGATCCACGTCTCGGCCATAAGACTCATGCTACGCCGGGGGATTGGCGGCGTCGCAGTGCAGGCAGCGGAAGATTCACACGCTTGCTCACACGGCTGCTGAACAGACTGGATTCATCCAATCCGCACAACACCTGAGGTGAATCAAAAATGGCACTCCTCATTGTCCTGCTCGCCGGAATCGTGCTTGTCTCCGGCGGTGCCACGTTCCGTGCAGTGCTCAAGGACGGCCACGGCCACACCCCCGAGGTGCGCTCGAATGCACCGTGGACGGCCGGCTCTCTGCCGAGCGAACCCTACACGGCGGCCCCGAATCGGATCCCTATGGCGTTGTGGCTGCGTTAGGCCGGCCAGCAGCCGTCGTCGAGTCTGGACACCGAAGAGGGGCGGTGGGATTCTGGTCGCAGGCGCCATGGGCGAGGGAGGCTGGTAGCAGGTCATGGATGAAGCACCGGATACACGTCAATTGCTTTCCACCCGCATCGAACAGAAGCAACAAGCCGTCCGCTCCTACCTGGGGCGGGAACGGCCACGGCGGAACAAGCTCTCCAACATCAGCGTCGTGGGCAGTGCCCTGGCCGCCATGCTCACCGCCGGTCCGGCGTTCGGAGGCACGGGCTTCACCGAGGCACTGCAGGGGATCTTCTCGCTGGGGGACGACTCGGTGGTGTGGCGTGTTCTTTGCCTCCTTGCCGTACTGCTGTCCGTCGCCGCGGCGCTGGCCACGAATTTCGCCAATTCACATTCGTTGTCGGACAGGGTCAGCGCAGCAGAGACGGTGAATGCGCAGCTGGAAGGGCTGCAGGATACGCTGAGTTTTGGCCACATCGCCGTAGACGACGCGCTGAAGCTCTACCAGCAATATGTGGCCCAGGTGGCGTTCGTGGACGAAGTGCCTTCCCGCTGATGCTGGACTCGCTGACTCGGGGAACCTTTAACCCGGGTGAGCTTCGACGTTAACCCGCGTGCGCTTCGACTCCGACGGGTATCGATTCAGCCGGGTTTCGGCAAGGCCACTGAGCCGTTCACGTCGCCGTCGCCGCTGGTTCATACGGGCGGTCAAGGATGAATCCATGACTGCTTTCACACGCCGAACCATTCTCAAAGGTGCCCTGGCCGCTGCCGGTGCCGCCGCCGTCGTTCCCGGAACTGCGCAGGCGGCCAGGCCGGCCGGCGTCGCCCTGGTCCGGAACCGTCTGCTTCTTCCCTCCGGGATCGCCACAGGTGATGTCACCGCCGATTCCGGCGTCCTGTGGTCCCGCGCGTCGGGGCCCGGACGGCTGGTGGCGAGCCTGCTGGCCGTCGCCGACGACGGATCCCCGCTCCGCGGCGGCCGCGCCTTCCAGCGGGTGCTGCGGGGGAGTGCCGCCAGCGAGGCGACGGACTTCACCGCCAAGATCAACGCACGGTACCTCCCCGCTGGCACTCGCTTTGCCCTCACGATGCATTTCGAGGATGCCGAAGGCAACGCCGGCGAAACTGCGGAAGGCTCCTTCCGCACCGCTCCCGGCCGCGGCGGCGTCAGCAAGGGTGACTCACCGCGCCGGCAGAGCTTCGTCTGGAGCGGCGACACTGCCGGCCAAGGCTGGGGCATCAACGAGGAGATCGGCGGGATGCGGGGCTACGCGGCCATGCACGCGACCCGCCCGGACTTCTTTATCCACTCCGGCGACACCATTTACGCCGACGGGCCCATCACCGCGCAGGTCACGGAACCCGACGGCAAAATCTGGCGCAACCTCGTCACCGAGGAGGTGTCCAAGGTGGCCGAGACGCTCAACGAGTTCCGCGGCAGGCACCGCTACAACCTGATGGACCGGAACGTCCGCGCCCTGTACGCGGAGGCCCCGGTAATTGCCCAGTGGGACGACCACGAGACCCACAACAACTGGTACCCGGGGCAGCTCCTCAGCGATGACCGCTACAACGAGCGCCGCGTGGACGTGCTCGCTGCCCGTGGCCGCCAGGCGTGGCAGGAGTACCAGCCCATCGCGGAGCCGGGCGGCCGGTTCCGCGACGGGAGCACCGGTTTTGAACCAGCCCGGATCTATCGCAAGATCTCCCGCGGCCCCCAGCTGGACATTTTCTGCCTGGATATGCGCACGTTCAAGGACGCCAACACAGACGGCAAGGAAACCCGGCTGACTCACATCCTCGGTCAGGAGCAGGCGGACTGGCTGATCAAGGAAGTCAGCCGGTCCAAAGCCACCTGGAAGGTGATCGCCGCCGACCTCCCGCTCGGACTGATTGTGCCGGACGGGCCCGTGGACCAGGAATCCCTCTCGAACCGCGACGACGGCGCACCCTTGGGCAAGGAGCTCGAGATCGCCGGGGTGCTTTCCGCATTCAAACGGCACCGGGTGAAGAACGTGGTCTGGCTGACTGCCGATGTCCACTACTGCGCGGCCCACCGCTACTCTCCTGAGCGCGCGGCCTTCCGCGATTTTGACCCTTTCTGGGAGTTCGTGGCCGGGCCCATCAACGCCGGCAGCTTCGGACCCGGCACGCTGGACGGCACCTTCGGACCGGAACGGGAGTTCTTCAAGGCCGGCAGCTACGCCAACGAGTCCCCGCGCAGCGGCGAGAGCCAGTACTTCGGCCACGTGGACCTTGGCGATGACGACGTCTTCACGGTCAGCCTGCGTAACGCCAACGGCGCGGTGCTCTGGAGCAAGGAGCTACTCCCGGAGTAGTGACCCAACGGCAGTGACCAAAAGGCAGTGACCCAGCTCTAGCGACCCCGCGGCAGTGACCCAGCTCATAGAATGCGGCTTTGCCGGAAAATCCAAAGTGGGTAATCCGAATGGGGACGGATTCCCCGCCGTTATTGGGTTCTCCGGGCCGCAGGACCGCTTTCGGGGTGGATTTGTGCGGGGTCCCGGCGGCGTGTAAAGTAATTCGAGTCGCCGCCGCTGATGCGGAAAGATAGCGACCGACCCCCTGATAAACAGCCTGAAAATGGTACGCAAATTTGCGCGCTAATTACGGGCGGGGACCCACTCGTGGAACTGGAAATCGCGGAAACGCTGATTTGCAAAGCTCCACGGAACCGGGTAAGTTTGAAAAGTTGCTCCGGAGCGATCCTCGACTGGATAAGTCGTGGTGGTGCCGGGTGTGTCTGTTGTTTGAGAACTCAATAGTGTGCCAAGTTTGTTGATACCAATTTGTTTATATGGATTGGTTGAATTTGCCGGATCCCGCCACCCCGTGGTGTGGTCTGGTGTTTTTGGCTGGTTTCAAATTTTGTGCAGCCTTCGCGTCCCGTTTTCCCGGGGGTGTTGGTTGTGTCTGTTTTTGTTTTACTTCAACGGAGAGTTTGATCCTGGCTCAGGATGAACGCTGGCGGCGTGCTTAACACATGCAAGTCGAACGATGACCCGGTGCTTGCACCGGTGATTAGTGGCGAACGGGTGAGTAACACGTGAGTAACCTGCCCTTAACTCTGGGATAAGCCTGGGAAACTGGGTCTAATACCGGATATGACTCCTCATCGCATGGTGGGGGGTGGAAAGCTTTATTGTGGTTTTGGATGGACTCGCGGCCTATCAGCTTGTTGGTGAGGTAATGGCTCACCAAGGCGACGACGGGTAGCCGGCCTGAGAGGGTGACCGGCCACACTGGGACTGAGACACGGCCCAGACTCCTACGGGAGGCAGCAGTGGGGAATATTGCACAATGGGCGCAAGCCTGATGCAGCGACGCCGCGTGAGGGATGACGGCCTTCGGGTTGTAAACCTCTTTCAGTAGGGAAGAAGCGAAAGTGACGGTACCTGCAGAAGAAGCGCCGGCTAACTACGTGCCAGCAGCCGCGGTAATACGTAGGGCGCAAGCGTTATCCGGAATTATTGGGCGTAAAGAGCTCGTAGGCGGTTTGTCGCGTCTGCCGTGAAAGTCCGGGGCTCAACTCCGGATCTGCGGTGGGTACGGGCAGACTAGAGTGATGTAGGGGAGACTGGAATTCCTGGTGTAGCGGTGAAATGCGCAGATATCAGGAGGAACACCGATGGCGAAGGCAGGTCTCTGGGCATTAACTGACGCTGAGGAGCGAAAGCATGGGGAGCGAACAGGATTAGATACCCTGGTAGTCCATGCCGTAAACGTTGGGCACTAGGTGTGGGGGACATTCCACGTTTTCCGCGCCGTAGCTAACGCATTAAGTGCCCCGCCTGGGGAGTACGGCCGCAAGGCTAAAACTCAAAGGAATTGACGGGGGCCCGCACAAGCGGCGGAGCATGCGGATTAATTCGATGCAACGCGAAGAACCTTACCAAGGCTTGACATGAACCGGAAACGCCTGGAAACAGGTGCCCCGCTTGCGGTCGGTTTACAGGTGGTGCATGGTTGTCGTCAGCTCGTGTCGTGAGATGTTGGGTTAAGTCCCGCAACGAGCGCAACCCTCGTTCTATGTTGCCAGCGCGTGATGGCGGGGACTCATAGGAGACTGCCGGGGTCAACTCGGAGGAAGGTGGGGACGACGTCAAATCATCATGCCCCTTATGTCTTGGGCTTCACGCATGCTACAATGGCCGGTACAAAGGGTTGCGATACTGTGAGGTGGAGCTAATCCCAAAAAGCCGGTCTCAGTTCGGATTGGGGTCTGCAACTCGACCCCATGAAGTCGGAGTCGCTAGTAATCGCAGATCAGCAACGCTGCGGTGAATACGTTCCCGGGCCTTGTACACACCGCCCGTCAAGTCACGAAAGTTGGTAACACCCGAAGCCGGTGGCCTAACCCCTTGTGGGAGGGAGCTGTCGAAGGTGGGACTGGCGATTGGGACTAAGTCGTAACAAGGTAGCCGTACCGGAAGGTGCGGCTGGATCACCTCCTTTCTAAGGAGCACCTACAAACGTTCCGCCTCCGTGTATGCGGGGTGTGGGGTTTGTCAGGAGTACGCCCGTTGCGCAGACGCTAGTTCTGCGGCGGGTGCTCACGGGTGGAATATCAGCAGATAGCGGCCGCGTGTTCTTCTCCTTACCCAGTACGGATCCTCTCTTGAGGGGTTCCTGGAACGGTGCGGGGGCGGGTTGCATGCGGTTTAGTGTTTGGCACACTGTTGGGTCCTGAGGCAACAGGACCATGGCCTGCGGCTGCCCTTACGGGGGTGGGTGCGGGGTGTGGGACTTGTTTGTTTCTGGTTTCCTGGCTGCACCGATCATACGGTTGTGCCCCTTTTGCGGGGGTTCGTGTGGGGTGTGTGGTACGGGGTTGTTGTTTGAGAACTACATAGTGGACGCGAGCATCTTTTATAAGAAGCAATTTCCAAGAATATGAACCTGGATCTGTTGTTCTGCCTTTCTTAGGTGGAGTGATGGTTTTCATGGTTCTCTCGTGAATTAGTTTTTTGATCTTTTGTGGTCAAGTTTTTAAGAGCACACGGTGGATGCCTTGGCATTAGGAGCCGAAGAAGGACGTAGGAATCTGCGATAAGCCTGGGGGAGTCGATAACCGGACTGTGATCCCAGGGTGTCCGAATGGGGAAACCCCGCCGGGGGCGCGAGCTGCCCGGTGACCCGCATCTGAACACATAGGGTGTGTGGGGGGAACGCGGGGAAGTGAAACATCTCAGTACCCGCAGGAAGAGAAAACAATAGTGATTCCGTCAGTAGTGGCGAGCGAACGCGGATCAGGCTAAACCGTTCCATGTGTGATAGCCGGCGGGCGTTGCATGGTCGGGGTTGTGGGACTTCCCGTTCTGTCTCTGCCGGGACAGTGGGGTGAGTAGTACAGGCATAGGTGAACGGTCTTGAAAGGCCGGCCAGAGAGGGTGTGAGCCCCGTAACCGAAATGTTGTGTACCGCCTGGTGAAGTATCCCAAGTAGCACGGGGCCCGAGAAATCCCGTGTGAATCTGTCAGGACCACCTGATAAGCCTAAATACTCCCTAATGACCGATAGCGGACCAGTACCGTGAGGGAAAGGTGAAAAGTACCCCGGGAGGGGAGTGAAACAGTACCTGAAACCGTGTGCTTACAATCCGTCGGAGCCAGTCTGATTCTGGTGACGGCGTGCCTTTTGAAGAATGAGCCTGCGAGTTAGTGTTACGTCGCGAGGTTAACCCGTGTGGGGAAGCCGTAGCGAAAGCGAGTCTGAACAGGGCGTTGCAGTGGCGTGATCTAGACCCGAAGCGAAGTGATCTACCCATGGCCAGGTTGAAGCGACGGTAAGACGTCGTGGAGGACCGAACCCACTTCAGTTGAAAATGGAGGGGATGAGCTGTGGGTAGGGGTGAAAGGCCAATCAAACTTCGTGATAGCTGGTTCTCCCCGAAATGCATTTAGGTGCAGCGTTGCGTGTTTCTTACCGGAGGTAGAGCTACTGGATGGCTAATGGGCCCTACAAGGTTACTGACGTCAGCCAAACTCCGAATGCCGGTAAGTGAGAGCGCAGCAGTGAGACTGTGGGGGATAAGCTTCATAGTCGAGAGGGAAACAGCCCAGACCACCAACTAAGGCCCCTAAGCGTGTGCTAAGTGGGAAAGGATGTGGAGTTGCGAAGACAACCAGGAGGTTGGCTTAGAAGCAGCCATCCTTAAAAGAGTGCGTAATAGCTCACTGGTCAAGTGATTCCGCGCCGACAATGTAGCGGGGCTCAAGTACACCGCCGAAGTTGTGGATTTCAGATGATAGCCAAGCCGCCCCCTCGTGGGGTTGGTTCAGGCGTCTGGAGTGGTAGGGGAGCGTCGTGTGGGCAGTGAAGTCGCGGTGTAAACCAGCGGTGGAGCCTACACGAGTGAGAATGCAGGCATGAGTAGCGAAAGACGGGTGAGAAACCCGTCCGCCGAATGATCAAGGGTTCCAGGGTCAAGCTAATCTGCCCTGGGTAAGTCGGGACCTAAGGCGAGGCCGACAGGCGTAGTCGATGGACAACGGGTTGATATTCCCGTACCGGCGAAGAACCGCCCATGCTGAACGGGGGACACTAACCGCCCGAAACCTGCCTGACCGCCCTTCGGGGCGGGAGGGTTTTGGTGGAGCGCGGGACCTGATCCCGGGAGGCAAGCGTATTAACAGGTGTGACGCAGGAAGGTAGCCGAGCCGGGCGATGGTTGTCCCGGTCTAAGGAGGTAGGGCGAACGGTAGGCAAATCCGCCGTTCATGATGCCTGAGATCTGATGGGACCCCCTCACGGGGGGATTCGGTGATCCTATGCTGCCGAGAAAAGCATCGACGCGAGGTTCCAGCCGCCCGTACCCCAAACCGACACAGGTGATCAGGTAGAGAATACTAAGGCGATCGAGAGAATTATGGTTAAGGAACTCGGCAAAATGCCCCCGTAACTTCGGGAGAAGGGGGGCCCCCATCGTGATGGACACTAGCTGTCCGGAGCGTGCAGGGGCCGCAGAGACCAGGGGGAAGCGACTGTTTACTAAAAACACAGGTCCGTGCGAAGTCGCAAGACGATGTATACGGACTGACTCCTGCCCGGTGCTGGAAGGTTAAGAGGACCGGTTAGCCGCAAGGCGAAGCTGAGAATTCAAGCCCCAGTAAACGGCGGTGGTAACTATAACCATCCTAAGGTAGCGAAATTCCTTGTCGGGTAAGTTCCGACCTGCACGAATGGAGTAACGACTTCCCCGCTGTCTCAACCATAAACTCGGCGAAATTGCAGTACGAGTAAAGATGCTCGTTACGCGCAGCAGGACGGAAAGACCCCGAGACCTTTACTATAGTTTGGTATTGGTGTTCGGAGTGGCTTGTGTAGGATAGGTGGGAGACGTTGAAGCCCGGACGCCAGTCCGGGTGGAGTCATCGTTGAAATACCACTCTGGTCACTTTGGACATCTAACTTCGGCCCGTAATCCGGGTCAGGGACAGTGCCTGATGGGTAGTTTAACTGGGGCGGTTGCCTCCTAAAAAGTAACGGAGGCGCCCAAAGGTTCCCTCAGCCTGGTTGGCAATCAGGTGTCGAGTGTAAGTGCACAAGGGAGCTTGACTGTGAGAGAGACATCTCGAGCAGGGACGAAAGTCGGGACTAGTGATCCGGCGGTACATTGTGGAATGGCCGTCGCTCAACGGATAAAAGGTACCTCGGGGATAACAGGCTGATCTTGCCCAAGAGTCCATATCGACGGCATGGTTTGGCACCTCGATGTCGGCTCGTCGCATCCTGGGGCTGGAGTAGGTCCCAAGGGTTGGGCTGTTCGCCCATTAAAGCGGTACGCGAGCTGGGTTTAGAACGTCGTGAGACAGTTCGGTCCCTATCCGCTGCGCGCGCAGGAAATTTGAGAAGGGCTGTCCTTAGTACGAGAGGACCGGGACGGACGAACCTCTGGTGTGTCAGTTGTACTGCCAAGTGCACCGCTGATTAGCTACGTTCGGATGGGATAACCGCTGAAAGCATCTAAGCGGGAAGCTCGCTTCGAGATGAGATTTCCATACACCTTGTGTGTGAGAGGCCCCCAGCCAGACCACTGGGTTGATAGGCCGGATGTGGAAGCGAGGACTAACGACTCGTGAAGCTGACCGGTACTAATAGGCCGATAACTTACACCACACACTCTCTTCGTGAACGGATTCAAAAGACGTTCACACCATGGGGAGGGTACAAAGAAACAAGACTGCTTGCGTCCACTATGTGGTTCCCAGACAACAAACCCGTTCACACGGCATGTTGTCCCAGGAACCGACAACTGAATAACAACACCACAACTGCGATCCATCGCAGTCAGCATGTTGTAACCACAGATTTCCCACCCCCACGCCCAGGCATGGACGGTGCGGAGCAAGGGTTACGGCGGTCATAGCGTGGGGGAAACGCCCGGTCCCATTCCGAACCCGGAAGCTAAGACCCACAGCGCCGATGGTACTGCACCCGGGAGGGTGTGGGAGAGTAGGTCACCGCCGGACAACCATTAAACACGGTCGAGAGCCTCCAGACACGTCTCTGGAGGCTCTCCCGCATTTAACCCCCAAAACCGCTGATGAATCAGGTGAGCAGTTCTGGCACACGCGAAAGGTGGATAGGCACCTTGAGAATACCTTTAATTGGCCATCTATTTTGGGCATGAGCATTGTGAGGCTCTTTTTCGCAGGCTAGGGTTTGGAACTCCTACCCGCCCATCAGGGCTTAGGGTGCGTGGACCTACCTAGGAGCCCCACGATGAGCCTTGAATCTGACGTCGCCCCAGGGAAGATCAGCATCAAGAGACACCGGCTGAACCGCACCTCATGGCGGCGCCGCTGGATATCCGTGGCATCAGTCTTTTTCCTCGTGGCCTCCACAGTTTCCCTCATTGCGGGCCCCGCGGAGGCCGCCACGTTGACCTTTTCCGCTTCGGCGGATGCCGTAGTGAAGCGTGACAGTCCCACCACCAACTTCCGGACGGCAACAGGCCTTAAAGCTGATAATTCGCCGGTCGAGATGATCTATCTCAAGTTCACGGTAACTGGCACCGCGGGCAGCACCGTGACCGGCGCAAAGCTCAGGCTATTCGCTACGGATCCATCCAACTCGGGCGGCCAATTCCGACGGGTCCTTAACAACTCCTGGAGTGAAAACACGATCACATTCAACAACGCGCCCGTCGCGGAATCGCCAGTAGTGGCCTCGCGCGGCGCCGTTGGCGACAACACGTTTGTGGAGTTTGATCTCTTCAGCGTGATCAAGCGTGACGGGACGTACTCATTCCGCATCAGCAGCACCTCCTCCGACGGTGTCATCTACAGCTCCAAGGAGGCTTCGGTCGCCACCCAGCGGCCTCGATTGACGATCACCACGAACGCCACGCCGCCACCACCTCCGCCTCCGCCCCCGCCTCCGCCACCGCCACCGCCACCGAACCCCTGCGGCAAGACCTCGACGCCGCCGGCTAAATACGACCATGTCATCTGGATTCTCTTCGAGAACAAGACCTACTCGCAGGTCATCGGGAGCGCCAACGCGCCGTACATGACGCAAACTGCCAGGCAGTGCGGCTCAGTGTCCACGTGGAGCGATGCCGGGGCTGGCTTGCCATCGCTGCCGAGCTATCTGGCCATGACGTCCGGGAGCACACAGGGCGTCACGTCCGATTCGAGCCCGAGCGGTCTGCCGCCGATTACGGCCGACAACATATTCCGCCAGGTGAGAGCATCGGGCCAGTCGCAGAAGAGCTATCTGGAAGACATGCCCTCGAATTGCCGGCTGAGCGCGTCGGGCCTGTATGCGGAGCGGCACAACCCGGAAGTTTATTACCAGGGGCCAGGAGACAGAGCAGCCTGCGCCACCAACAACGTGCCGATGGGAACTCCGGCCTCGGGAAACTTTGCACGGGACCTGGCCAACAACACGCTGCCGAATTTCTCCTTCATCGTGCCGAATGTCTGCAATGACATGCACGACTGCAGCATTGCGACGGGTGACGCCTGGCTTTCCCAGTGGTTGCCGGTCATCCTGGCCAGCCAAAGTTATCAAGCGGGGAAAACCGCGATATTCGTGCTTTTCGACGAAGATACCCCGGTGCCCAATTTCGTGGTGGCTCCGTCCGTGGTGCCGGGCACGGTTATCCAGGGTTCCTATAGCCACTACTCGCTACTGCGGACAACCGAAGAGATGCTGGGCATCGGTTTTAGATTGCTCAATGCCGGCACGGCGCTGAGTTTCCGGTCGCCGCTGCGTATCTAGCGGGTTCGTATTTAACGGCTGCGTATTTAGCCCGCTGCATCATTAGCCGCCCAGGAATTCAGGTCAATACCGGGGTCACGCCCCCGGCCGGGGAACATTACCCGGCCGGGGGCCGTTGTATGAGCGCCACCCTCCGCCATTCGAAGGACATTTCATGACCGCACGGACCATTGTCATCACCGGAGCCAGCGACGGCATCGGCGCGTCCGCGGCGCGGACCCTCAGCAAACAGGGCGAGCAGGTGGTCGTCGTCGGGCGTTCCGCGGAGAAGACCGCGAAGGTCGCGAAGGAGATCGGGGCGGACCATTACGTCGCCGACTTCGCGGAGTTGGCACAGGTGCGACGGCTCGCCGAGCAGCTGAAGGACAAGTACCCGCGGATCGACGTCCTCGCCAACAACGCCGGCGGGATAATGGGCCGGCGCGAGCTCACCGTGGACGGGCACGAGAAGACGTTCCAGATCAACCACTTGGCACCGTTCCTGCTGACCACCGAGCTGATGGACGTGCTCACCGCCAGCAACGCCACTGTCATCAACACCTCCAGCGCCGCCAACGGCTTCGGCAGGCTGGATCTCGAGGACCTTGACTCCGCGCAGAACTACTCCACCAACCGCGCCTACGGCACCGGCAAGCTCGCGAACATCCTCTTCACCACCGAGCTGAATCACCGCTTCGGCGCCGAGGGCATCACGACGGCAGCCTTCCACCCCGGCGTCGTCGCCACCAACTTTGCGGCCGAGTCCACGAGTCCCATGCGGCACGCGTACAAGACCTTCCTGAACCGGTTCCTGCTGAGCCCGGAGCAGGGCGCAGACACGCTGGTATGGCTCGCCACCGCGATGCCGCGGCACGACTGGATCTCGGGTGCCTACTACGCCAAACGGGCGCTGGCGAAGGCCAACAGGCATGCGTACGACGCCGAGCTGGCGCGCCAGCTCTGGGAGCGCAGCGAGGCGATGCTGGCACAGGATCTCGACAAGCTCGATCACCGGGCGTAGTTTCCGTCGGCGGAGCCGGATTCGGTAAACAGTGAGATAGCATTCCCTTAGCCCTCGCCGACAAGCGGCCTTGGCATTCTAATGGGGGAGTCTTTTTTATATGCGCGTGAAGAAATTGTTCGTTGTTTCTCTGGCCGCGGCAGCCCTTCTTTTGACTGTTTCGGCGGTGCCGGCAAACGCTGCGCCCTCGCCGAGGTCGTACAAGAATTGCACCGAGCTCAACAAGGTTTATCCGCATGGTGTCGGCAAGAGCGGTGCACGGGATAAGACGTCCGGAAAGCCCGTCACAACCTTCCGCGTGAATAACACTGTGTACAGCTACAACGACGGCGGTGCGAACCGTCACGCCGGCGAGTACGATCTGGACCGCGACAACGACGGCATTGCCTGCGAAAAGCGCTGAGTCTTGGCCGGGATCTTTGCAAATTCGGGATCCCGGGGCTGGCCCAGGATCTCGACAAGCTCGATCACCGGGCCTAAACGGCCTAACCACCGGACTCAGCGCGCGGCGTCGACCTTGTCGATCGCGGTCAGCGCGCTTTCCATGGTCCCGGCCAGTTCGCTGGCCGGGGCCGGCTTGGCGAAGAGATAGCCCTGCAGGAAGTCGCAGCCGCGGTCCATCAGGTACTTGGCCTGCGCCGGGGTTTCGATGCCCTCGGCCGTGACGTGCAGGCCCAGGGCATGGGCGGCGTTGACCATGGTGTTGAAGAAGGGCAGCTGCTCCTGGCCGGTCTTGATCATCGCCACGAAGGAACGGTCGATCTTGACCTTGTCCAGCGGCAGTTCCTTGAGCCGGCCCAGCGACGAATAGCCGGTGCCGAAGTCGTCCATCGCGATCTGCACGCCGGCCTCCCGGAGCTGCCGAAGCTGCCGCAGCACATCCGAATCGGCGTCGAAGAACACGCTCTCCGTCAGTTCCAGCATCAGCTGGCGCGGATCCACGCCGGTGGACCGCACAATGGCGAGCACATCCGTGCCGAAATCCCGGTTCCGGAACTGCAGGCCGGAGACGTTCACGGCGACGCTGTACGCGGCATCGCCGGCCAGCCAGGGGCGGATCTCGGCGCAGGCACGGCGCAGGACCTCGTCGCCGATCTCCCGGATCAGGCCGCTCTGCTCCGCCACCGGCAGGAACTGGTTGGGCGGAATCACGACGCCGCGCCGTTCCCAGCGCGCAAACGCCTCGAACTGCACCACGGCACCAAGCCCGGGGGAGACCACCGGCTGGTAGTGGACCGAGATCTGGCCCAGCTCGACGGCCCGCCGGAGCCCCTTTCCGCCGTCGGCCCGGTGTGCCGCCGTGGTCAGCATCTCCGGCCGGAACCTGAGCCAGCTGTGCTGGCCGCCTGTCTTTGCCGCCGTCATTGCCGTTTCGGCCTGCCGCAGCAGCTCCGCGCCGTCTTGCGTGTGTGGCGTCTTGGACGCAAGGCCCATGCTCAAGCCTGGCCGCACCCTGGAACCGCCCACGCGCAGCGGCTCAAGCAGGGACTCGGCAATCCGCGCGGCCACCGCGTCAGCGTTGAGGCATTCGGTCAGCAGCACCACGAACTCCTCGCCGCCGAGCCGGGCCACGGTGTCGTGCGGCCGGACGCAGTTGCGCAGCCGGCTTGCCACCTCCACGAGGAGCTCATCCGCGGACGAACGGCCCAGCATGCCGTTGAGGCTCTTCAAGTCATCGAGGTTCAGCAGCAGCACGTCCACGGGGTCCGGGCGGCGCATCGCGGCGGCCAGGCGCTCGTTGAACAGGGTCCCGTTGGGCAGCGCGGTCAATGGATCCCGCAACACTCCGGCCTTGAGCTGGTCATCGTGCTCGGCAACCGCCGCGGGAACCGCCGGTGAAGCAGCAGCAGTACGACGGCGTTGCGTCGCGGCATCTGCCGCAGCGGCGGCGTAGCCCTGGCGCTTGTCGGATGACGCAGCAACCGTGCGGTGGCCGGCGCCGCGGACCGACAGCGCAACAGACCGCGCGGGCTGCGCCCCGGCGCCATTGGAATCAGAGCCGGTGTTTTGGGCGATTGCCCCGCCGGTGGTCTCGGCAGTGGTCCCTGCAGTGGTCTCGAGGGGGAGCAGGGAACAGGTGATTTCGACCGGGAGCTCGGTCCCGTCCGCGCGGCGGCCGGAGCCGGCGAACGGCTCTCGGGAGCGGCGCCCGGTGACGCCCAGGCCGGCGAGCACGCCGTGGAAATCCTCCCGCGAGGCCTCGGCCAGCAGCAGGCTGGAATCGGCTCCCAGCAGCTGGGCGCGGGGGTAGCCGAAGAGCTCCTCCGCGGCAGCATTCAGGAACGAAATGGATCCGTCCGGAGCAAGGAGCAGCAGCGCATCCGGAGTGTGCTCCAGCAGTATATGTGCGAATCCAGATTCCAAGATGTTGCCTGCCCCCAAGTGACGGATGCGGTTGCAGGCACCGGGCGGGAACACGGTGGGGCTGCGCTTCCTGAATCATATGTGGTGGAGCCCGCTGCCACGCTATCCGGGGTTCGCTACCTGGGGTTCGCTACCAGGGGGAGCGGGACGCCCTCGAGTGCCGCGATGGCCGCAACGGAGTTCCGTACCGCGAGTTGCCGCTGGGATTCAGGCACCGGGCGGGAGAACAGGAAGCCCTGCAGGGCGTCGCATCCGTGGTCCATCAGGTACCGCGCCTGCGCCGGCGTCTCGATGTCCTCCGCCGTGACCTTGAGCCCCAGGCTCCGGGCCATGTGGATCATCGAGGTCAGGATGGGAAGCTTCTCCACCCCGGTCTGCAGCATGGACACAAAAGACTTGTCGATCTTGACGACGTCCACCGGGAGCTCCTGCAGCCGGCCCAGGGAGGAGTAGCCGGTGCCGAAGTCGTCCAGCGCCACCCGGATGCCGGCCGCGCGCAGGCTGGAGAGCTGGGCGATGACGTGGGTGTCGGCGTCGAAAAATACGCTCTCCGTCACTTCCAGCACCAGCTGGTGCGGATCCACGCCGCTCCAGGCCGCAATGTCCAACGCCCGTTCCGCGAAATCTCGGTGCTGCAGCTGCACGCCGGAGACGTTCACGGCGAGGGTCCGGAAGGAGTCCTCCGCCAGCCACGGCTGCAGTTCGCTGCAGCTGCGCCGCAGCACCTCGGCGCCGATGTCCCTGATCAGGCCGCTGCGTTCCGCCGTCTGGATGAACTCGTCCGGGGCCATCAGCTGCCCGCCCCGCTCCCAGCGGGCCAGCGCCTCGAACTGCACCACCTCGAGCCGGTCGGTGGAGATGACGGGCTGGTAGTGCACGGTGATCTGCCCGAGTTCCACTGCCCGGCGCAGGCCGGCGGTCAGCTGGGTGCGCTCCAGGAGCGCCTCGAGCATCTCCGGCCGGAAGTGCACGTAGCAGTTCTTGCCGGCTTCCTTGGCCGCGTACATCGCCAGGTCCGCCTGCCGGAGCAGCTCCGAGGATGTCATTGCGTCGTCGTTCCTCGAGGCCACGCCCAGGCTCAGGGCCGGCCGCATCAGTGTGCCCTCGATGGACACCGGGGCGTTCAGCTGACTCACGACGCGCTGCGCGACGGCGTCGGCGTCCCGGCAGCCGACCAGCAGGACCACGAACTCGTCGCCGCCCAGCCGTGCGACGGTTCCGTGCGGACCCACACAGTTCTGCAGCCGCCGGGCGATCTCCACCAGCATCTCGTCGCCGGCGTGGTGGCCCAGCACATCATTGATTTCCTTGAAATCGTCCAGGTCCAGCAGCAGCACGTGCACCGGTTCCGGCGTCAGCAGTGCCGCCGCGGCCCGTTCGTTGAACAGTATCCGGTTGGCCAGGCCGGTCAGCGGATCCTGGAAGGCCAGCTCCTTGAGCTTGTCCGCCTGCTCGGCGAGTTCCTCCATCGCGCGCCGGGCTTGGTCCTGGGCGCGCTGCCGCGAGCTGATGTCCCGGAAGTTCCAGATCCGGCCGACGACCGCGTCCGCGACCCTCTGCGGACGCGAGTAGAGCTCCACGGTACGGCCGTCCTTGAACTCCAGCACGTCCTGGCTCTGCATGAGCGGGTCCGCATGGAGCGCCGAGACTTTCTGCAGGAAGTACTCCGGGTGGACCAGCTGATCGGCGATGAACGAGACCAGGGCCAGCGGGTCCTCGGCCGCCACCAGCTCCGCCGGCATGCCCCACAGCTTGAGGCACTGGTCATTGATCCCGGTGATCTGCCCTTCACAGGACACCACCACAATCCCGTCGGCGGTGGTTTCCAGCGTGGCGTCCAGCAGCGAGACGGCAAGACGCCGGCCGGAATCGGTGTCCAGCCGGTGGCGCGCATCCCGGACCGCGACCGCCATGGCCGTGCCGGCGTCGAACGTCACGAGCGAGCAGGTGATCTCCAGGGCGATTTCGGTGCCATCCCGACGGCGGCCTGCCGCCGCGAACGGCCGCTTTCCGGCCAGGCTTCCACGGCCGAGCCGGCCAAAGACCCGCAGGAATCCTCCGCGCCCGTCCCCGGAGAGCAGGATATGGTGCGGGACTCCCCGCAGCTGTTCGCGGCTGTAGCCAAACAGGCACTCCGCGGCGGCATTCACGTACGTGATGGTTCCGTCCGCGGTCAGCAGCAAGAAGGCGTCTGGACCCTGCTCAAGCAGGGTCTCTTGGAACCCAGTTCCCACGGCGATACCGGCTCCCATAGCGATGGTTGGTGACGAACTAATGTCGACGGACTCATGATGACGGGTGCCCGCAGGGATGCCGTGGACAATGCGTTTCACTGATCATAGGGTTTCCGGGCCCCGAGTCCAGCACCGGGGCACCTGGTTTTTCTTGCGGCGTCCGGACGGACGCCTGGCGGTCTACCGGTTTCCGGGCACCCGGTCCCCGCGGAGCGAGGCGAAAGCCTCTGCCGATCGGCTGATGGCAGGCTTCAGCCCGGACGCCGGTTCGGCGCCGGAAAAGAAGAACCCCTGCAGAGAATCGCACTCCAGCCTGATCAGGTATTCGGCCTGGGCCGCGGTCTCCACGCCCTCCGCCGTGACCGTCAGGCCCAGTCCGTGGGCCATGCTGATCATGGACGTGAGGATGGGAAGCTTCTCTGCGCCGGTGTGGATCATCGCGACAAAGGACTGGTCGATCTTCAGGGTGTCCACCGGAAGCTCCTGGAGCCGGCCAAGCGAGGAGTAGCCGGTGCCGAAGTCGTCCAGTGCCACCCGCACGCCGGCCTTCCGGAGGGCCACAAGCTGCCGGATCACGTGGCAGTCGTCGCCGAAGAAGACGCTTTCGGTGACCTCCAGGACCAGCTGCCGCGGATCCACGCCGCAGGACTCAGTGACGGCCAGGACCAGCTCGGCGAAGTCGCCGTGCTGCAATTGCACCCCGGAAACATTGACGGCCAGGAACCGCGAGGAATCCTCCGCGAGCCAGGACTTCATTTCCGTGCAGCCGCGCAGCAGTACCTCCGTGCCGATCTCGACGATCAGGCCGCTGCGCTCGGCCGCGGGAATGAACTGCTGCGGCGGCACGATTTCGCCGTCCCGTTCCCAGCGGGCCAAGGCCTCGACCTTGACGACGACGCCGCGCTCCGCCGAGAGGATTGGTTGGTAATACACGGCGATCTGGCCGCTGTCCACGGCCAGCCGCAGCCCGGCTTCCATCTCGGTGCGCCGCACGAGGGCCGTCATCATCTCCGGCCGGAAGCGCAGGTACCGGTTCTTGCCTGCGGCCTTCGCCGCGTACATGGCGACGTCCGCGCGACGCAGCAGCTCGGAGGCGTCCACGGCGTCCACGGCGTCCTCGCTGATCGAGGCCAGTCCCAGGCTGAGGCTGGGCCGCAGCATGGTTCCGTCGATCCACAGCGGCACCTTCAAGGATTCGACGATCCGCGCGGCGGCGGCCTCGGGATCGAGTGAGCCGACGAGCAGTACGACAAATTCGTCGCCGCCCAGCCGTGCTACGACGTCGTGCGGCCGGACGCAGGCGCGCAGCCGCCGGCCCACCTCGATCAGCATCTGGTCACCGGCGTGGTGGCCCAGGATGTCATTGACTTCCTTGAAGTCGTCCAGGTCAAGCAGCAGGACGTCGACGGCGGTTCCGCGCGGCCCCAGCAGCGCGCTGACGAGGCGGTCATTGAAGAGCTGCCGGTTGGACAGCCCGGTCAGCGGGTCCTGGAACGCGAGGGACTTAAGCAGCGCGGCCTGCTCGGCGAGATCGGCCATGGCCTGGGTGATCTGGTCCTGCGCGATTCTGGCCGGGGTGACGTCACGAAAACTCCAGACCCGCCCCACCACCTCCTCCGCCACGAGCTGCGGCCGGGAGTAGCGTTCAAAGGTCCGGCCGTCGCGGAAGTCCAGGACGTCATGGCTTTCCGCGGCGGGATCGGCGTAGAGCGCGGTGACTTTCTCGATGAACTGGGCCGGGTCCACGAGCTGGTCCATGACGAAGCCCAGCACGGCATCATCATCCCGGGTTGCCAGCAGCTCCCGGGATATACCCCACATGGACAGGAACTGGTTATTGACGCCCGCTATCTGCCCCTCGCCGCTGACCACGAGGATGCCGTCCGCGGTGGATTCGAGCGTGGCCGTCAACAGCGACATCGCGGCGCGCAGACCCGCGTCCGCTGCCTGCCGGTGCGAGATATCCCGGACCATGACGGCCATGCAGACGGCGTCTGCACCGGCGGCCGCATCCGCGGCTGCGTCTGCGGGGGCGTCCGGGTGTCCCTCCGGGTGGTCCTCCGGGTGGTCCTCCGGGGCGACGAGCGAGCAGGCGATTTCGCCCTGGAATTCCGAGCCGTCCCGCCGCAGGCCGTAGGCCTCGACCGGCGGGAGGGCGGCGGCGTCGGCATCCCGGCGGAGGGCGAAGAACAGCCGCTGGAAACCGCTGCGGAAGCCCTCGGCCAGCAGCATGCGGTGGTCCTGGCCCACCAACTCGGCGCGGGAATAGCCGAACATGCGTTCCGTGGCCGCGTTGACCATGCGGATGGCGCCGTCCGCGGCAACCACCAGGAGGGCGTCCGGGCTGGATTCGAGGACGGCCCTGGAAGAAGGGGCGGCGCTGGACCCCGCGGGAGACGCGGGTGCGCCCAGGAACTCGGCGGCGTCGTGCGCGTCCGGGCGCCGTGACGCCATCACGCGGCCGCCCGAGCGTGCATTTGAGACCGATATGCCATTGACTGTCCTCCCCACAGGAAATCATAGGGGTGCCGTGCGGCTGCCCAGTGCTACGACTCAGTGCAACGGCGCCGCAACGACTCAGGGCAACGGCACGTCGGGACACTGTCAGTGGTTCCCGCAAGGCGTGATCACGCGGTGGGGTGGCCTCTGGTTCAGGCGGTGGCTGAGCTTGCCGCAACCATCCGGCGCCCGGCTGCGGCGGTGGCATCGGCAGCCACGCTGCTGCCCGCCCCGCGCCCGGGTACCCGCCCGAGGCTGCGGACGGTCCAGCCTTCCGCCTCCCACACCGACGCATCGAGCGCGTTGCGGGCGTCCAGCAGGACCCGGCGTCGTACCAGGCCGCCGGCGGCTGCCGGCGAGAGCGCGACGTACTCGGCCCATTCGGTCAACAGCAACACCAGTTCGGCGCCGTCCAGCGCCTGGCTTGTGGAGGATTCGAAGCGCAACTGCGGGTAGAGGAGCGAGGCGTTGTTGTTCGCGGCCGGATCCGTGACCGTGACATGCGCTCCGGCGTCCGCGAGCTGTTGGGCGACGTCGAGGGCCGGGGAATCGCGAATGTCGTTGGTGTCCGGTTTGAACGCCGCGCCGAGCACCGTGATCCGCCGGCCGAAGAGCTGGCCGCCGCAGAGTTCCCGGGCCAGTTCCACCGTACGGGCGCGCTGGTCGCGGTTGATGGCGTCCACCGTTTCCATCCAGCGGTCCACCGAGTCGACGCCGAGGGCGGACGCCTGGACCCGGAGGGAGCGGATGTCCTTGGGCAGGCATCCGCCGCCGAAGCCCAGGCCGGCGTGCAGGTAGCGGCCGCCGATGCGCGGATCCAGGCCCATGGCCGCGGCCAGCTGCGACACGTCGGCGCCCGAGGCATCGCAGAGTTCGGCCATGGCGTTGATGAAGCTGACTTTGGTGGCCAGGTACGCGTTCGACGCCGACTTGATCAGTTCCGCCGTGGCAAAATTGCACACCAGCCGCGGAATTCCGGCTGCCAGCAGGGGCTCGTAGGCGGCGTCAAGGGCGGCGGTGACGGCGACGGCGTTGTCCTCGGGGACGCCGTAGACGAGCCGGTCCGGCACGAGGGAATCCTTGACCGCCGTGCCCTGGCGCAGGAATTCCGGGTTCCAGCCGAGCAGCACGTCCGGCCGCGTGGACAGCACCCCGCGGAGCATGTCTACTGTGCCCACGGGAACCGTGGACTTGCCCACGACGGCGGCACCCGGCAGCAGGTGCGGGAGCAGCGCCCGGGTGCCGGTGACCAGGTAGCTGAGGTCGGCGCCGTCGGACGTCTTGGACTGCGGCGTGCCGACGCAGAGGAAATGCAGCGTCGCGCCGGCCGCGTCGGCGATGTCCGCGGAGAAGCTGAGCCGCCCGGTGGCGCGGCCGTGCTGCAGGAGCTCGTCCAGCCCGGGCTCGAAGAAGGGGGCAACACCCCTGCCGAGCTGCTCCACCTTGGAAGGGTCGACGTCGATCCCCACCACAGTGTGTCCCATCGAAGCCAGAGTGGCGGCGTGCACGGCACCAAGGTAGCCGCAACCGATCACGGAAATTTTCACAGGGTTGCTCCTGAAGTGGGTGTGGAATGAGTGGCTGTGGGTTCGGAACCTCGATGAGCTCGATCACCGGCGGTTTCGGAAATGACGGCCTTGTAGTGCTGGACAAGCTCGGCGCCCAGGGCGGACCAGGTCCGGCCCTGGACCGAAGCGTGGGCCGCCGCGGCGAACGCTCGGCGCTTGGCGTCGTCGCCCATCAGGTCCGCCACCCTCGCCCGCAGTGCCTTGAGATCGCCCGGCTCGTAGAGCCAGCCGGTCCGGGAGTTCTCCACGAGGTCCAGCGGTCCCCCGCGTCCCGTGGCGACCACCGGCACGCCCGAGGCCATGGCCTCCTGGATGGTCTGGCAGAAGGTCTCCAACTCGCCCGGATGCACAAAGAGGTCGAAGGAGGCCACGACGCGTGCCAGGTCCTCGCCGCCGAGGAAGCCGGTGAACACCGCCTGCGGCAAAACCGCCTGCAGGGCCTGCCGTTGCGGTCCGTCGCCCACAACCACCAGCCGCGTTCCGGGAATATCGGCCAGCACCGCGAGGTCTTCCACCTGCTTCTCGACGGCGAGCCGGCCCACGTAGCCGATGATGCGCTCGCCGTCCGGGGCCACGGAAGCGCGCCAGCCGCCGTCGCGCTTGTCCGGGCTGAACCGCCGGGTGTCGACGCCGCGGCGCCACATGTCCACGCGCGGAATGCCACGGCCGCGGAGCTGGTTGAATGCGAAGGTCGAGGGGACCAGTGTGCGGGTGGCCAGCAGGTGGATGTCCTCCACCCGGTTCCAGGCCCAGTTCTCCAGGAAGGGAACGCCGTAACGTGCCGCGTAGCTGGGGACCTCGGTCTGGTAGATGGCCACGCTGGGGATGCCGAGCTGGTGCGCGGCCTGCGCCGCACGCCAGCCGAGCACGAACGGGGACGCCAGGTGGACCACGTCCGGCGCGTAGTCGGCAAGGATTCGCTTGACCCGATAGACACCGCCCAACGCCACCCGCACATTCGCGTAGCCAGCCAGCGGCACCGAGGGCAGCCGATGGACATGCGCACCGCAGACCTCCGCAGGAACGTCAGCGTCCTGCGTGGACGGTGCGATCACCAGCACCTCGTCCCCGCGCTCCTGCAGATGCTCCAGGACCCGCAGAATGGAATGCGTAACGCCGTTCATGAGCGGCAGGAATGATTCGGCCACGATTGCGATCCTCACCCCTCCACGGTGGGGGCGCGTGCTGTCCGGCCGGGGGAGTGGGCGTGACGCGTGGGGGAAGAGTGGGTTAACAGGAGGGCGCGGCAGCCCCGCACCACCCTTCCGGTGGTGCGGGTGGCCCGGCTTCCGTCAGTGGAACTTGCTGGGGAAGGCACCGCGGCGACGGGGTCAGTGGCCCGTCAGCGGAATCGTTCCGTCAGTGGAACTTGCTGGGGAAGGCGCCGATGAGTCCGGCGCTGAGAGCGTCCGCCATCATCATCATGTGTGCCTCGGCCTGGTCGTAAACGGCAATGCCGTGGGCGTACCTCCCGGTCAATTCGTTGCCGCCATACACGATGGTCTGGTCAATATGCCCCTTCATCATGTCCCGCATCGCCTTCTGCGGCCAGAACTTCGGGTTGGCCTTGGCGAGGAAGTCGGCGATCTCCTGGGCGTTCGCATAGACGGCGGTGGTTGCCGATTTGAGGGCTGCTGGGTCATTGGCCTTCGCCGCTTGGAACAGGGCCACGAAGTCCGTGATGTGGCCCTTCAGCAGGGTGGTCAGTTGCCCGCCGGCAGCGCTGCCGTAGAACGGCTTGATCGCGTTGCCGATGTCCACCTGGTTCTGCAGCAGCCGCGAGGCGGTAGTGGGGAAGCCCGCGGAGCCGGAGGCGAAGTCGACGACGGCGAGCCGCGTCCACTCCATATGCTGCGCCCACAGCGTGCGCATGCTCTGGCGGAGGGCGGTCTGCGAAGCGGGAATGTGGCCGGAATTGGCGTCAGTGCTGGCGGAGTGATCGTGGGCGAGGGCAAGAACAGGCACCTCCTGGGCGCCAGCGGCGGGTTGGAGGCCCTGCGCCGGGGAGTAGGCGATCAGCAGACCGGTCAGCAAGGCCAGCACGGCCAGCGGCGCGGCACTCCAGAGGCGCCGCGGACGCGAAGTGAAGTAACTCATGACATGTCTTCCTGTCTTTGCGTTGGGGAAACACCGGCGCCTCCGGAGGGCCAGGGAATGGCTGACGCTGCTGAAGTGTGCCGGTTGGGCGAAGACGTCCATGGCAAGTTAGTAGCGGCTCGACGGCGGATCTTACCGGAGAGGGGCCGCCGGATCTTGGGGGCGGGGGGATCCGGGTACGGGCTGCACGGAATGCCTTCAGTTTTCCGGGTAAGACGGCCGACGCCTCAGACACTAACTGGATATGAGAAACCATCACTCTGTCCCCCCGGCCGCCGGTGCGGCCGATGGGAATATCCACTCACCGGAAGCCGGTGGCAGGGACCAGGACAGTACCGTCGCCTGGCGCCGAAGGCTACTGCGGTCGGCAGGATTTCCTGATAGTCTGGCGCACCTGCTGGCAGCAACGCCCGGGACGGACATTCATGCCCTGCTCAATCTGGTGGACCGCGGCTGCCCGCCGGAACTGGCTGCCCGAATTCTCGGGCCGCGCCCTGACCCCGGATGGCGGGAGTGAGCCGATGGCTTCGTTGGATGGCCCCGAGCTGGCGGATGCGGATCCTGTGCGGACGGAACGAGTCCGGGACACTTGGGTGGAGCTGCTCAGCTCGCCGGGACCGGGCCGCGACGAGGCGTTGGCCAGGCTGCACGGACTCCTGCTGAAGGCCGCCCGCCATCAGGTGTCGCAGATGCTGTCCCGGCTGCCGGCCATCGGCCAGGCGCGCTGGGACGATTTGGTCAACCAGGCGGCGGACGAAGCCATGGTTGCGGTGCTGGCAAAGCTACCCAGCTTCCAAGGCCGGAGCCAGTTCACCACCTGGGCCTACAAATTCGGCATCCTGCACGCCGCCGTGGAGGTCCGACGCAACCTGTGGCGCAACCGCGAGGTCCCGCTGGAGAACATGCCGGAGCCGGCCGCCGTCGGGACCTCCCCCGAACAGCTTGCCGAAGCAGCCGACTTTTCCAACGCTGTCAGCAGCGCCATCGACCAGGTGCTGACTGCGCATCAGCGAAGGGTGGTGCTGGCGCTGCTCGTTGACGACGTACCGGTCGATGTTCTCGCCGACAGGCTGGGCACCACGCGCAATGCCCTGTACAAGACGCTCCACGACGCCCGGGGCCGGCTCCGCACGCGGTTGACGGTTGACGGTTACCTGGTGCCCACCACAGCGAAGGAGGGGATCCTATGACCAGATCGCACCGGACGTTGTCGAGGGAGGCAGCCGCCCGGCTCACCGTGGCCGCAGAGCCCTGGCTGTCCTGCGATGACTGCTTCGAGCAGATTGACGAGTATGTCGAGCAGGTGCTGGCTGGCACAGCCGCGAGCATGCCGGCCATGCGCGCCCACCTGATCGGGTGTGCTGCCTGTGGTGAGGAAGCCCGGTCCCTGCTGCTTCTTGTGGCGGAGGACGAGGGCATTGATCCAGGCCCCGGACTACGCCTCCTCACCTACCGGTGACATTTTTCTCAACCGCCCGGGCCCTTCTTGAGGACGTCCGGCAGTTCATCAACGTAGAGGGTTTGCGGCGGCTCGTAGTAGATGACCAGGACCTCCTCGCCGACTGCGAAGACACTGGTCTTGTCGAAGGGGTGGGCGTGGAACGCGCTGGTGCCGCCCCGGAACGGCAGCATGACTTCTCCGATGGTGCCCGGCCCGATGCGTCCCGTAACCCGTCCGATTCTGCCGGTGAGGCTGCGGTCAACGTCTTTATGCATCGGGGCTTTTCGGGGGCTGTTTGGTTGCTTCCTTGCCGTTCCGGAGCGCGGATCGGAGGGCCGGAAGGTAATCCCCCACCTGGGCCAGGATCCCGCCGATCATGCGGTTGATGCCTTCGCCGCCGTTGAGGACGGTGAGCTGCCCGACATGGGCAAACGGTTCGGCTGCGGCCGCGACGATGGCGGGCATGTTCTCGGCGAGCTGCTGGGAGATGACGGCCTCCTGGTTGGTTCCAAGGGCTTCGGCGCGTGCCTTGATGCCGTCCGCCTCGGCCAAGGCCTTGGCTTTGATGGCGGAGGCAGCGGCATCACCGCGTGCTTTCGTGGCCGCCGCCTCCGCTTCGCCGGTGACCCGGGTGGCTCCGGCCGCGGCTGCCGCCGCCGTGGCGTTGGCCTGGGCCTGCAGTTCCGTACGCCTGGCGTTGACCTGTGCTTCGAGTTCCGTGCGCCGGGCCAGCGCTTCGGCCGCGCTGATGTCGGCCGACTTCTGGCCTTCGGCATCGGTGCGCTTGGCATAGGCCTTGGCATCGGCGGGCTTGCGGACGGTGGTCTGCAGCTTTTGCTCCTCACGGTCCGCCTCGAGCTTGGCCACTTCAGTCTCCTGGACCACCACCTGCTGGCGGGCTGTCGCATCGGCGAGCGGCCCGGCCTGGGCGGCATTTGCCTTGGCCCGTTCGGCGTTGGCCTGTGCCACGGACTGCCGGATCGCCGAGATACTCTGTGCGTCGGCGATCAGGGCCTCCGCTTCGGCTTCCTTTTCCGCTGCCTCACGGTTCCTGGTGGCCTCGGCGATGCGAGCCTCCATCTTGACCTGGGCAATATGCGGTTTGGCGATGTTCTGGATGTAGCCCGTTGGATCCTGGAGGTCCTTGATCTGCAGCGAATCGACCACCAGCCCGAGCTTTTCCATTTCAACACCGCTGGCGCCGCGGACTTGCGATGCCAGTTTGTCTCGCTCGCGGATGATTTCTTCCATCGTCATACTGCCGATGATGGAGCGCAGGTGCCCTTCAAAGACGTTGTACACCTGACTTTCCATTTTGGGCTGCTGGCCGAGGAACCGGCGTGCGGCGTTGGCAATGAAAGGCGGGGCGTCGCCGATCTTGTAGATGACCACGCCTTCGACGATCACCTGGATGCCCTGGGACGTCACGCAGGAGACTTTGAGTTCGGTTTCGTTCAGCGTCAGGGACAAGGTCCGAACGGTCTGCAGCCCCGGCAATACGAGTGCCCCCTTGCCGGTGACGATCTTGAAGTCCATGCCCTCCCTGGTGTCCAGGGTTCCCCGGGTCAGCCCCGAAATGATGAGGGCCTCATTCGGCTCGGCCACCTTCCACATCAGTTTTGTTGCAATCCAAATAACGCCGACGACGACGATCGCTCCAATGAGCGTGGAGACAAGCGGAAGGAATGCTGACACATCCGGCATATCCGGTCCTTTCACGATGCTGGAAAAGGTATCCGGCCAAGCCCCCCCAACGACGCCGCTGACAGAACCCGGCCGGACTTGAATGCGCAAGGCGGGGCCGC
Organism: Arthrobacter sp. UYCu723; assembly: GCF_054059215.1. NCBI lineage: Bacteria > Bacillati > Actinomycetota > Actinomycetes > Micrococcales > Micrococcaceae > Arthrobacter > Arthrobacter sp. UYCu723. The sequence goes on along the minus strand of NZ_JBSSBW010000001.1, from coordinate 552,882 downwards.
CAAGTCAGCTGTTGTAGACAGTCTGTGTGGCTCTTCGTCGGGAAGTCCATAGTGCGGTGCCGGTTTTTTGCTGTCGGCACGGGCTGCAAGGGACAAGCCGCTAGTCTCCCAGCATCTTCCGTGCTGCCTGCTGGGCCTCGAGTTCCCCGGGCGAGACGGTGCCTCCGCTCAGGAACCCGGCGCCGCCGATGATCCGGCGCAGCTCGGCCACCGTGCGCGGGGTGCCGACGCCGAGGTGTGCCATGGCGTGGCAGTTGGCGCAGAGCGGCACCAGGTCCGTGACCGGATCCAGTTGATAGCCGCTGCCCAGCTGGGATGCCGGCACGAGGTGGTGGACGTGGCTGAAGTCTTTGCCGATCTCTCCGTATGCGACTTCGAAGGAGAACCCGCAGGCCGCGCAGCTGGTGCCATGATGCGCCATGCAGGCGCGCCGGGCCTCCGGGCTTCTCTCGTAGCGGTTCACGAGGACCCGGGTGACCGCGGCTTCCGGGTAGGTGCCGGGGACGGGCTGCGTGGGATCGGGGCCATGCGGCGGCCCGAAGTCGCTCCAGACCGCCCGGATCGCCGCCTCGTCGCTGGGCCCGAGGGATTCGCCGGAACCGGGGACCGCATCCCACGGCACTTTGGGCACGGCCTCTTTGAGGACTGCTGCGGGAACCTGTTCGCCGAGGGGGAGGAGGGCATCGAAAGTCACCAGCACGGACAGCTCCCCGGTCCCGGTCTCCGCCTGCTCCGGCAGCTCGGGTGCGGGTTCGGGATGCTCCGAGACGACCACGCCGTGGCCGATCATTCCGCCGGCGTGGCCACCCTGGAGGACCAGCCAGGCATCGGCGCCGGCGGGGATGTTCCGGTGCTGGCCCACGCCCCAACGCTCCACGCGCAGGCCGGTCAACCCGATCTGGGCTACCGCTGCCGGGTAGTTCCAGCGGTCCCAGTTTTCAGGGTTCCACCCCAGAATGATGGCTGTCATCTGGCCATTCTCGCAGTAGTCAACGGCGGTAAAATTAACCTAGAGGTGTTGGACATGACTGGATCCATTGCAGTCTTTCTGATCATCCTGGCAGCGGTCGTCCTGCTCGCGGTCGTTGGCACGGTGGTGGTTGTCATCCGCGACGGCCGTGGCCAGGTTCCGGCGGAAAAATCGGAGCGCCCGTGGACCGCGGGAAACCTGCCGAGCCTGCCGTACTCCCTCATCCGCTTTTAGTTGCGGCGATCCGTGCGGGCACGGTGTGCCCTCCGGCGTGGGCGATCCTCGGGCGTGGGCGATTTGCCACAATCGGCCGCTAAGCAGTGCCGCTTAGCGGCCGATTGCGGCAAACCGCAGTTCACTCGGCAGACCAAGGCCGCACCCGGCTTCACCCGGTAAAACCCCGGTCTGCTCGGCCCGGGCAGGCCACTTCGCCCAAGCCCCGGCCCGAGGCGGCAAAGGCGTCCGTAGCGGTCGGCCAGTTCTTCCGGCGTCGGCCCGCCGTCGAGCCGGCACCACGCCGGTACACATGGTTGTGACCGCCCGATTGCCCTCCCATGGGTGGGGCGTGTCGGACAGCAATGTGCTCCGCTCGTGCCGATCCGTCGAGGCCTCGGATCTCGCTGAGGGCGACAATGGCGGGCTCGCCGCGGTGGGCGTGGAACAGCGTGAGGCAACGGATGAGCCGGTCGAAGAGGTCCAGCGCCGGCTGCGGACCGTCGGCCTGGGCTGCCGTGCTCCGATCCCAGAGCCTGATACCGCCGTTGCGCGCCCAGGCGGGCAGGGCCGGGCAGGGCGGGGCAGCGGCGAGTCCTCGAGTCGCCGGAGATGGCCGCTAAGCGAGGGTACTTAGCGGCCGTTTGCGGCGAATGGCGGGGTCTGGGGGCGGGGAGGCCTCGGAACTCACAGGGTCGATCATCGCTCAGGCTCATCGACGGGAGACCTTGACCGCCCACCCGCGGAACCGTCCGCCCTTGACCGCCGCCCGCCCACCCGGCCCACCCACGGAACCGTCCGCCGTCGTCCGCTGGACATAGGGAAGCTGGTGCAGCCACCGCGAGGCGCCTGCACCAGCAGGTAGTACGAATTTTCAGATTGCTATGAAACGTTACTCATTCGCGGCTCCCTTTTTCCCGGTTGTTCACTTACCGGGTTTGTGCGTCGTCAGCCAGATGCCTCGACATCAGCCAACCGGCGCCAACCATTGCTACGCCCAGCACCATGTGGGTCCAGTTGTCCATGGTGTTCAGCGACAGGAAGTTGGCCGCCGACCCCACGCCGACGATAAGCCCATAAACGCTAAGGACGATGTACAGCAGACCGAAGCCCATGAGGAAATTCCGGGCGCCCATGGCGTTCCGGGACATGACCCAGCCTGTGGCGCCGATCGCGAGCTGAACGATATTCAGCAACATCGACACCTGGAACAGGTTCAGGAACATGGCCCTGGAATCGGGCCCGAAGAACCTTAGTTCGCTGTACTGCGTCGTGATGCCCGGGATGAACCCGAGGACACCTACGACAATGAGGACGATACCTACACCCATGCCGACATTCTGAACATCTGTCCGTCCGAAGTGAATGCCATGTGCATGTGGAGATGCGGTAGTCATTTTCTGCCTCCAACCACTGATTGCGGACACTCCAATTTTACGGCGGGCCTCTGGAAAAAGCTCGCTCAGTCCCGGCGCCGAATTCGGGTTTCTTGAGCCTGTCGCGACCGTTCCGGAGGCCCGTGCATGGCACCATGGAACACGATGAAACTGCGCGCTGATCAGACCGGAGAACGTGGACTTCCGATGCCCTTGTGGCTGCAGGGAGCCCTCGAATCCGCACAGGCCGCGGTTATCTCCGCCCTGGTGGTGGCAGCCCCGATCATCGCGGTGTGGGCCACGGCCGGTTTCCAGCACGGCGGTGCCGATGTCCTCGCGCGGCTCGCCGGCCAGGCCTGGCTGCTGATCCACGGCGTTCCGCTGATGCTGGACACCGTGGGAGCCGGCGCCGCGGCCCGGCCGGAACCGGGGGCCCTCTCGCTGATCCCGCTGGGATTGACCCTCATCCCGTTCCTGTTCGCCTGGCGTGCCGGCCGCCGGCTGGCCCGGGCCTCCTACACGGACCAGCTCTGGCAGGCGCTGCTGGGATCCTGGCTCGTCTACGCCGGCTTCGGGCTGGCCACGGGCTTCATCTGCCGCACTTCCGACGTCGGCATCAGCCTCTGGGCCGCCGCGCTGGCCCCGCTGGTGCCGTTTGCGCTGGGCATGGTGATCGGCGCCCGCCGGGAGGCCGGTTCCTGGAGTCGGCTGATCGGCGTCGACGCGGTGGCCTGGCTGTCCAAAACCAGCCAGCACTCGCGCTGGGCCGGCTCCTACCTCGGCTCCGCGATCAAGGCCGGCTCCGTGGCGCTGATGGCGAGCCTGGCGATGTCCGGCGTGCTGCTTGCCGTCGACCTGTTCATCCACTGGAACCTGGTCGTCGCCGTCTATGAAGCGCTCGACGCCGGAGCCATGGGAGGAGCGGTGCTCACCATCGCGCAGCTCGGCTTCCTGCCCAACCTTGCGGTGTTCGCGCTCGCCTGGATTTCCGGCTCCGGGTTCGCGCTGGGCGTCGGATCGCAGGCCGGGTCGCTCGGCACCGCCGTCGGGCCGCTGCCCTCCATCCCGGTGTTCGCGGCCCTGCCCGCCGGTTCGCTGGACTACGGCTTCGCCGCCCTGGTGGTGCCGGTGCTCGCGGGGACCTTGGCCGGCTGGTGGTTCCTGCGCGAAGGCGAAAACCACTTCGACGAATGGCTGTCAATCAAGATCCGCGCCCGCTGGTTCACCGCCGCGGCCTCCACCCTGGTCCTGGGCGTCATGATCGGCAGCGTTGCCGGGCTGTTCGCCGCGGGGCTGGCCTGGCTGGCCCGCGGCTCCGCCGGCGTGGGGCGGCTCACGGACATCGGCCCGGACCCGTTCCGGACGGCGCTGTTCGTGGCCGCGGAGGTGGGGATCGGCGTCGTGATCGGCTACGCGGCGGGACCCTGGCTGGAACGCCAGCAGAAGCTGCGCGAAGCGGACCTGGAAACCGCCGCCAACTGACGCGGCGGCGCCCTTTTCGGTGCTCGGCGCCGGATGTGGGGCGCTGCGCTAGCGTAGCTGCACCGGCATCGACTTCTCCAGCTGCGTCCTGCACCCGGAGGCGGCCTGCTCGGTGAGGGCGTGGCGGACGCACTGCTGGTAGTCCCGGACCTGGGTGAAGAACAGCGCCGAGGTCAGCACCAGCAGCACCTGCACCGCCGCGACCACCAGCCCGGAAATCGCCCCGAAAAGCACGAGCTTGGACTCCTTGAGCTTCGCGGCCCGGACGAGGACCATGATGCCAAGCACGATGGCGGCTGCGGTGAGGATCGCGCTCAGCCACAGGTAGTTGATGTCCAGCTGGTACACGAAGAACGATCCCAGGACCACCACGACGAAGGTGCGGAACAGAATGTGCGTCTTCAGCAGGGAGGCCTTGGCCGCGTCGCTGAGCGGCTGCTGGCTCCGCCGGCTGTCCTGCCTGTCGGCGGGGTCGTTCGGGGGATTCATGTTTTCCAGCCTACGCGAGCGGCCCCATAAGCTAGGACCATGCGCATAGTTGTCCTCGTTTCCGGCACCGGCTCCAACCTCCAGGCTCTCATCGACGCCGTGACAGAGGGCAGGCTCGACGTCGAGATCGCCGCCGTCGGCGCCGACCGGCCTGGGACCTACGGCGTCGAGCGCTCCGCCGCGGCCGGAATCCCGACCTTCGTGGTGGACTTCAAGGCCTACCCGGACCGGGCGGCCTGGAACGGGGCGCTCACCGAAGCTGTGGCCGCCTACCAGCCGGACGTCGTGGTCTCCTCGGGGTTCATGCGGATCGTCAGCGCCGACTTCATCGATGCCTTCGGCGGCAAGTACCTGAACACCCACCCGGCGCTGCTGCCGTCCTTCCCAGGTGCCCATGGGGTGCGCGACGCCCTCGCCTACGGCGTGAAGGTCACCGGCTGCACGGTGCACTGGGCCGACACGGGCGTGGACACGGGCCCCATCATCGCGCAGGAGGCCGTGGCGGTCGGGGAGGGCGAGGGCGAGGAGTCCCTGCACGAGCGCATCAAGGTCGTGGAGCGCCGGCTGCTCGTGTCCACGCTGGCCGCGCTCGCCGCGGAGCAGTTCCTGAGGTACAAGTAGGCCGCTTCTAAAAGACGGGTGCCCCCCCACGGAAGACGGGTAGCGGAACAGCCGCAAGCCGCTGGTTGCAGTGCGATTTAGGCCATAGTCAGGCGCCCTCGAAACCATTTTTTCCTGACCAGGGGGGATTCCATGTCTTCAATCAGCTTTGTCAAAACCAGTCCGAAAATTCTTTGTCTTACAGCGGCACTCGTGCTCGGCACGGGTGCCGTGGTCTATGCAGCGGGGACAACGACCGCCGTCAGCGGTGAGATTAAGGGGTGTTACAACAACAACAACGGCGGCGGACTCCGGGTGCTTTCCGCCGGCGCGGGCTGCGACCTCAAAAAGGAGACTCCGATCACCTGGAACAGCCAGGGCGTGCCGGGCTTGCAGGGCCTCACCGGCGTAACTGGCGCTGCTGGGCCGGCTGGGGCGATTGGTGCCATGGGCCCGGCCGGCGCTGATGGCGCGATTGGTGCCATCGGTTCCCAGGGCGTTCCGGGCGACGCTGGTGCGGCTGGTGCGCAGGGCGAGAAGGGCGACGTAGGTGCGCAGGGCGAGAAGGGCGACGTGGGTGCGCAGGGCGAGACTGGTGCGGCTGGTGCGGCTGGTGCTGATGGCGCGACAGGTGCGCAGGGTGAGACTGGTGCGGCTGGTGCTGATGGCGCGGCTGGTGCTGATGGCGCGATTGGTGCGACAGGTGCGGCTGGTGCTGATGGCGCGATTGGTGCGACAGGTGCGGCTGGTGCTGATGGCGCGATTGGTGCCACAGGTGCGCAGGGTGAGAAGGGCAACGTCGGCGAGACCGGCGCAACGGGTTCCCAGGGTTTGATGGGGCTCCTGGGTCTCACGGGTGCAACCGGTGAGACCGGTGCTATGGGTCCGATGGGCCTCCAGGGCGACAAGGGCGACAAGGGTGACGTCGGCGAGACCGGCGCAACGGGTTCCCAGGGTTTGATGGGGCTCCTGGGCCTCACGGGTGCAACCGGTGAGACCGGTGCCATGGGCCCGATGGGCCTCCAAGGCGACAAGGGCGACAAGGGCGACAAGGGCGACAAGGGTGACGTCGGCGAGACCGGCGCAACGGGTTCCCAGGGTTTGATGGGGCTCCTGGGTCTCACGGGTGCAACCGGTGAGACCGGTGCCATGGGTCCGATGGGCCTCCAGGGCGACAAGGGCGACAAGGGTGACGTCGGCGAGACCGGCGCAACGGGTTCCCAGGGTTTGATGGGGCTCCTGGGTCTCACGGGTGCAACCGGTGAGACCGGTGCCATGGGTCCGATGGGCCCCGTGGGCCTCAAGGGCGACACCGGTGCGCAGGGAGCAGCCGGAGCAGTTGGTCCGGCTGGTGCAACGGGCGCTGTTGGTGCCACAGGTGCAATCGGCGCGACAGGGGCCACCGGAGCGGCAGCTTCGACTAGCGTGACCGTGGTGACTGTCAGCGGTACCGGAAGCAACACGTCGGCCACGGCCGCGTGCCCGGCCGGCCGTGTCGCGGTGGCCGGAGGCTTCACCATCACCGAGAGTAGCCAAAACGCGGTGAGTTCAAGCAAGCCGGTACCAACCACAGGGGTGCCCACAGGCTGGACAGTGACCCAGTCCAAGGCAGCGAACGCGTCGGCCTTCACGGTCTACGTGACCTGCATCCAGTAGTTCACCACCGACACAAGCGCGGCGGCGCCCCCAGCAGCGAAGCTGAGGGGCGCCGTCGTACGTTCTGCTCAGCTACGCTCCAGTCCCCAGGTAGCTAGCAGTTGTCGTCGTTCAGGGCGCCCAATACGACAACAACTGCGGGCCAGTTGGGGAGGGGACACCGTTACTCGAGCCGGCGCTGCTTGGTCTCGGGGGAGAAGAAGGCCATCCACAGCACTGACAGCAGCACCAGCCCGCCGGCCAGGGCGAACGACGTCGCCAGTCCCAGTTCGGGCCACAGGAACGCCGCGAAGACCAGCGGGCCGAAGCCGGCGCCAAGCCGGGAGAACGTCGAGGCCCAGCCGAAGCCGGAGCCGCGGAGCTCGGTCGGGTACAGCTCGGAGACGTAGGCGTAGAGCACGGGGATGGCCACCTGGACCACGAAGCCGAACACCAGCAGCCAGAACACGGCCGCCGTCGGGATGTCCACCACGATCGCCACGATCACCAGGGTCAGCGCGGACAGCGGGCCGGTGACGGCCAGGATCCACTTCCGGCCCACCCGCTCCACCAGCAGTGCGGCCACCACCACGCCCAGGAGCCCGACGGCGGCCATGGACGCCGTCGTGAGGAAGGCCTTGTACTCCTCGAAGCCGGCACCGATCAGGATCCGCGGCATCCAGGTCAGGGACAGGTAGTAGACCAGCAGGATGCTGAAGAACAGCAACCAGGCCGCCGTCGTGATCTTCCAGCTGAACTTCCACAGCAGGCTCAGCTGGGTCCACGCGCTGCCCGCGGAAAGCCGCGGGGCGTCCAGGGCCTCGGGCAGGCTGTAGGCGCGGGGCTCGGCGCCGGTGGCGTCGACGAGGTCGTCGATGACCTTGGCGGCCTCCTCGCGGCGGCCCTTGCGGATCAGGAACAAGGGGGACTCGGGGACGCTGCGCCGGACCCAGAACACCAGCAGCGCGGGAAGCACCATCACGAGCATGGTCAGGCGCCAGTCGGCGAAGGCCGCGATGAGGCCGGCGGAGACGAAACCACAGAGTGCTGCGCCGATCGGCCACCAGCCGTCCATCGCCGTGAGGACCCGGCCGCGCTGCTTGCGGGGCGTGAATTCGCCCACCAGGGCGTAGTCCACAGGGATGCAGCCGCCCAGGCCGAACCCGGCCATGAACCGGAACATGCAGAACCAGAGGAAGTCGGGGGAGAAGGCGCCCAGCACGGTGAAGAGCGAGAAGATCAGCAAGGTGGCGGTGAAGGCCTTCTTGCGTCCGATGGTGTCGGCGATGGTGCCCCAGATGAAGGCGCCGAGTGCCATGCCGATCAGGTTCGAGGCCCCGATCCAGGCGGCCTCGCCCGGGCTGAGCTGCCAGTGCTTCGAAAGCAGCGGGATCAGGATGCCGTTGAGCGTGACGTCCCAGGCGTCGAACATGAAGCCCAGTCCGCCGATCAGGAAAATCCGTCCCTGCACTTTCCAGCGCCACGGCAGTTCCTGGACCACCTGTTCGCCGCTCGGCACAGTGGTGTATGTATTCATCTCAGCCTCCTGTGAAAACTCTACGTTGCGGCGCTCGTCCGGGCATGTGCTTCACACTCCGGCGCGCGGGAAGCACCCAGGTCGTGACGCGATAAACTGGGCCCATCCCCACCACCCGCGGCCGCGCCGCGATATAAGACGGAGACTTTTTGTGAGCTTTACGCCGCTTGACCGTGTATCCATCGACCGTGTTCCCATCCGCCGGGCGCTCATCTCGGTCTACGACAAGACCGGTCTGGAGGAGCTCGCCAGGGGCCTGCACGCCGCCGGCGTCAAGATCGTCTCCACCGGCTCCACCGCCAAGAAGATCGCCGCCGCGGGGATCCCGGTGCAGGAAGTCGAGGAAGTCACCGGCTCACCGGAAATGCTCGACGGCCGCGTCAAGACCCTGCACCCGCGCGTCCACGGCGGCATCCTCGCGGACCGCCGCGTCCCGGCGCACATGGAAACCCTCCAGTCCATGGGCATCGAGCCGTTCGACCTCGTCGTCGTGAACCTCTACCCCTTCGTCGAGACCGTGAAATCCGGCGCCGCGCAGGACGACGTCGTCGAGCAGATCGACATCGGCGGCCCCGCGATGGTCCGCTCGGCCGCGAAGAACCACGCCGCCGTCGCGATCGTGGTGGACCCGTCCTCCTACGGTGCCGTGGTGGCGGCAGCCGCCGCTGGCGGTTTTGACCTGAAGACCCGGCGCCGGCTCGCCGCCAAGGCCTTCGCGCACACCGCCAGCTATGACAACGCCGTGGCGACCTGGACCGCGAGCCAGTTCCTCGATGAGGACGGCGACGGCGTGATCGACTGGCCCGCCTACGCCGGCCTCGCGCTGGAGCGCTCCGAGGTGCTCCGCTACGGCGAAAACCCGCACCAGCAGGCCGCGCTCTACGTCGACAGGGCAGCCCCGGCCGGCATCGCCCAGGCCGACCAGCTGCACGGCAAGGCGATGAGCTACAACAACTTCGTCGACGCCGACGCCGCCCTCCGCGCCGCCTTCGACTTCGCCGGACCCGCCGTGGCGATCATCAAGCACGCCAACCCCTGCGGCGTGGCCGTTGGCTCCGCCTCAGCCGCGGATCCGATCGCCGACGCCCACGCCAAGGCCCACGCCTGCGACCCGGTCTCCGCGTTCGGCGGCGTGATCGCGGCCAACCGCACCGTGACCGCCGGCATGGCCAGGACCGTGGCGGACATCTTCACCGAGGTTGTCATTGCGCCGGGCTTCGAGGACGAGGCCGTGGAGATCCTGTCCAAGAAGAAGAACATCCGGCTCCTGGCGTTGCCCGAGGGCTATGGCCGCTACCCGTCCGAGATCCGCCAGGTCTCCGGAGGCGTGCTGGTGCAGATGTCAGACCGGGTCGACGCCGAGGGCGACAACCCCGCCAACTGGACCCTCGCCGCCGGCGAGGCAGCGGACGCTGCCACCCTGGCCGACCTCGCGTTCGCGTGGACCGCCTGCCGCGCCGCCAAGTCCAACGCCATCCTGCTCGCTGCTGATGGCGCCGCCGTGGGCATCGGCATGGGCCAGGTCAACCGGCTGGATTCCTGCAAGCTTGCTGTCGAGCGGGCCAACTCCCTGGGCGTCACCGTCACGTCCGACGTCGATGCCGCCGGCGGCGCGGCTGGTGCCTCAAATGCAGATGCGAGCGGGGCCCCCGAGCGCGCCCGCGGTGCCGTGGCGGCGTCGGACGCGTTCTTTCCGTTCGCGGACGGGCTGCAGATCCTGATCGACGCCGGCGTCCGCGCCGTCGTCCAGCCCGGCGGATCCGTCCGGGACGAGGAAGTCATCGCCGCGGCCAACGCCGCCGGCATCACGTTGTACTTCACCGGAGCCCGCCACTTCTTCCACTAGGACCTTCGCGGTTCCGTGGTCCCCCAGCTTCATGGTTCCCCGGTTCCCGGTTCCCCGCGCCGCCAAGAATGGACATGCCCTCCCTTCCCGGAGGACATGTCCATTTTTCGTGACCAGGGCTGCGCATATTGGGATTGTGTCCACGCCCCGTCCCGAGGGGAGGGCATGTCCAGTGGTGGCGCGGCTGCGGATGGGAGCCCGGGCGGGGGACATGCTCATTGTTTGCGCTAGCGGCTGGGCACATCGGGTCTGTGTCCACGCCCCGTCCCGGGGGGAGGGCATGTCCAGTGGTGGCGCGGGTGCGGATGGGAGCCCGGGCGGGGGACATGCTCATTTGTTTGCGCCAGCGGCTGGGCACATCGGGTCTGTGTCCCCGCCCCGTCCCGGGGGGAGGGCATGTCCAGTGGTGGCGCGGGTGCGGATGGGAGCCCGGGCGGGGGACATGCTCATTTGTTTGCGCCAGCGGCTGGGCACATCGGGTCTGTGTCCCCGCCCCGTCCCGGGGGGAGGGCATGTCCAGTGGTGGCGCGGCTGCGGATGCGAACCCGGGCGGGGGACATGAGGAACTGTCAATTCTTGTCACAGCGCGTTGCGATGGTCATGGAGGGACAGGCCCACGACGCCGGTAGGCGGCAATCCGGCGACCTCGGGTAAGTTAGAGCTGTCGAAATACACAAGATTCCGGAAATACCCAGACCTTCAGGGAGACGCCCGAGCAATGGCCAAGATTATCTATACCCACACCGACGAAGCGCCGATGCTGGCCACCTATTCGTTCTTGCCGATTGTCGGGGCGTTCGCCTCGACGGCCGGTGTGGAAGTGGAGACCCGCGACATTTCGCTGGCCGGCCGCATCATCGCCGCGTTCGGCGACTACCTCACCGAAGAGCAGCGCGTCAGCGATGCTTTGGCTGAACTGGGCCAGCTCGTCAAGAAGCCCGAAGCCAACATCATCAAGCTGCCGAACATCAGCGCTTCGACACCGCAGCTGAAGGCCGCCGTCGCGGAACTCCAGGGCCAGGGCTACGCCCTCCCGGATTACCCGGACAACCCCTCCTCGGACGAAGAGACGGACATCCGGTCCCGCTACGACAAGATCAAGGGTTCCGCCGTGAACCCGGTGCTGCGCGAAGGCAACTCCGACCGGCGGGCGCCGCTCTCGGTCAAGGCGTACGCCCGCCAGAACCCGCACAGCATGGGCGCCTGGACCCCCGAGTCCAAGACCAACGTCGCCACGATGGGCGCCGATGACTTCCGCTCCAACGAAAAGTCCGTCGTCATCGAGTCGGCCACGAACATCAAGATCCAGCTGGTCAAGGAAGACGGCACGGTCAAGGTCCTCAAGCGCGCCTTCCCCGTCCTCGCCGGCGAGATCATCGACGGCACCGTCATGCGCGCCGCCGCGCTGGATACGTTCCTCGCCGCACAGGTTGCCCGCGCCAAGGAAGAAGGCGTCCTCTTCTCCGCCCACCTCAAGGCCACCATGATGAAGGTCTCCGACCCGATCATCTTCGGCCACGTCGTCAAGGCCTACTTCTCCGAACTTTTCGACACCTACGGCGCCCAGATTGCCGCCGCCGGCCTGAGCCCCAACAACGGCCTGGCCTCCATCCTCAACGGCCTTGCGGACCTCCCCGAGGAGATCCGCGGCGAGGTCGAGGCGGCCATCAAGCAGGGCCTGAATGAGGGCCCGGAGTTGGCCATGGTGGATTCGGACAAGGGCATCACCAACCTGCACGTGCCGTCCGACGTGATCGTGGACGCCTCCATGCCGGCCATGATCCGCAGCTCCGGCCACATGTGGGGCCGGGACGGACAGGAAGCCGACACCCTCGCCGTCCTGCCGGACAGCAGCTACGCCGGCATCTACCAGGTGGTCATCGATGACTGCCGCGCCCACGGCGCCTTCGATCCGACCACCATGGGCACCGTCCCGAACGTCGGCCTGATGGCCCAGGCAGCCGAGGAATACGGCAGCCACGACAAGACCTTCGAGATCCAGTCCGCCGGCACCGTCCAGATCATCGACGACGCCGGCACCGTGCTGATCGAACACCAGGTCGCCCCCGGCGACGTCTGGCGCGCCTGCCAGACCAGGGACGTGCCGATCCGCGACTGGGTCAAGCTGGCCGTCACCCGCGCCCGCGCCTCCGCCGTGCCGGCCGTCTTCTGGCTGGACAAGGGCCGCGCCCACGACGCCCAGATGATCGCCAAGGTCGAGGAATACCTCAAGGACCACGACACCGAGGGCCTGCAACTCGAGATCATGTCCCCGGACGAAGCCACGGCCTTCACCCTGGAGCGCGTCCGCAAGGGCGAGGACACCATCTCGGTGACCGGCAACGTGCTGCGCGACTACCTCACGGACCTGTTCCCGATCCTGGAACTCGGCACCAGCGCCAAGATGCTCTCGGTCGTTCCGCTGATCAACGGCGGCGGGCTCTTCGAGACCGGTGCCGGCGGTTCCGCCCCGAAGCACGTCCAGCAGCTGCTCAAGGAAAACCACCTTCGGTGGGACAGCCTGGGTGAGTTCCTGGCCCTGGCCGTGAGCTTTGAACACCTCGCCACCACCACCGGAAACGCCCGCGCCCAGATCCTGGCCGACACGCTGGACCGTGCCACCGGCACCTTCCTGCTCGAGGACAAGTCCCCCAAGCGCAAGGCCGGCGAGCTGGACAACCGCGGCAGCCACTTCTACCTGGCCAAGTTCTGGGCCCAGGAGCTCTCCCGCCAGAGCGACGACGCCGAGCTGGCCGCCGCTTTCGCTGCGGTCTCCGGCGCGCTGGACTCCAACGAGGACACCATCGTCGGCGAGCTTCTCGCCGTACAGGGCTCCCCGGTCGACATCGGGGGCTACTACCGCCCCGACGAGGCCAAGGTCTCCGCAGTGATGCGCCCCTCGGCCAAGTTCGGCGAAGTGTTGTCCATGCTGGGCTAAGCACCACGCCAGCACGCAGCGCCTGATGAGCGCACCGCCTGAACGGCGCACCGGGAGTTCCCGGTGCGCCGTTCAGGCGTTTAACGGTTCCCTGCCACCGGGGCCTGATCCCGCGAACTCCGTGTAGCCGGAAAACCGGCAGGGAAGAACCTCAGGGGTTCCTCCCTGGCGCCCGTCCGGGGGAGGGCGTCAGCCGTTTCCCTTGCCCTTGTTCTTCGGCTTGTCGCCCTTGTCCGAGTTACCCGGCGCCGGCGCCACCACAGGCGCCTGGGCTGCGGCCGCGGCTGCCTGCGCTGCCGCCTCCCGTTCGGCCGCGACCCTGGCCGCTTCGGCGGCGGCCTGCTGGGCCGTGAGGTCCGTCCGGACAGCGTCGATGGACGTCCTGACACTCTGGCGGCGTTTGAAGGACACAGCGCCGCGGTCGGCGGCCTCATCCAGCTGTGTCACCAAGTCATCCAGCAGCTTGAGGGAGGTTGACGGATCATTGGCGGCGGCGGCCTGCGTCACGGCGAGCACCTTGGACTGAAGCTGGGAGGCCGCATCGCGGTCCAGCTCAGGCGCCGGAACGCCGCAGCCGGCCAGCGCACCAGTCAGTAAAGCCGTGCTGAGCAGGCATCCCGCGAGCACCATGCCCGGCGTGCGTCGGCCCGGGCCTGTCCCGGGTGTGCGCGGCTTCATGGCTGCACGCCCTTCTGCAGCTGCTCCAGATGTTCGCCCAGGCTGCCCGTGACGGCCGGATAAGGCACGACGGCGGGCGCTTCCGGCGTCGTGAAGGCGACGGCCGCGGCAGCGGCCACCGCCAGCACGGCCAGCATGGCGAGGAGTACGACGCTCCGGGTGCGACGGCGGGCCTGCCGGAAGCGGGAGACGGTGCGGGACGCGAAGGAATCCGCTCCCGTCCGCCGCGGTGCCGCAGCATCCGGGTCCAGCACGCGCAGGGCGCGCGTTCCGGCGTCGTTCTGCGGCAACCGCGGAAGCCTGCCGGGCGGCGCCGGCAGCACCCGGGTGCGCTCCTCGGCCAGCGGCCCGGGCAGCGACTGCGGCGAGATCAGGGCCTGCCGCAGTGCCGCTTCCAGATCCGCGGCTGCCGGACGGTCCATCGGGTCTAAGGCCGTCATGACCCGGATCAATTGCGCCCACTCGGCCGGAACGGTGTCCGGGATGGCGGGGGCCCGGTGCAACCGGGCGACGGCCGATTCCACGGCGCTGCCGGGGTACTCGACCTCGCCCTTCAGGCATTCGAGCATCACCAGGCCCAGCGAGTAGATATCGCTCGCCCGTCCCAGATCGGCGCCCCGGGCCTGTTCCGGACTCAGATAGGCGGCGGTACCCACCATGGTGCCGGTCGCCGTGAGCCTGGTCCCATTCATGATCCGGGCGATTCCGAAGTCGGTGAGTTTTGGCCGCAGCGGCTCGCCTGGGCGGACCGGAACCAGCAGGATGTTGGCCGGCTTGATGTCGCGGTGGATGATGCCGAGCGCGTGCACATAGGCCAGAGCGTCAGCCACACCGGCACCGACGACGGCCAGTTCGGTGAGGGACAGCGTGCGGTGCCGGATCCTGGTCCGGAGGTCCTGGCCGTCCACCAGCTCCATGGTCAGGAACGTCCGCGGCTCGTCGGGGATACGGCTGTCTGTCCCGGCGTCGAAGAGCGTGACGAGGCTTGGGTGGTTCAGCGTCGCGAGGAGTTCAATCTCGGCCTCGTGGCGTCTGAGTTCGTCAGGATCGGCCGACTGTGGAGCGAAGAGCTTGAGTGCCACATCGCGGCCCAGGTTCTCGTCCTTGGCGGTATAGACGGATGCCATGCCGCCCCGGCCGATCACTTCCCCCAGCCGGTAGCGGCCGCTCACTAGGTCAACCGCGACGCTGTCGGGTGAAATGCCCACACTATCCCCGTCCTTCCCCGGGCGCCTCGGCGGCGCTACTCAAGACTAGTACGGGGACGGGTGTGCGCCGCCCCGCCGCGGCCGCGTCAAGCGGCCGCGGTGGGGGCGGAACTCCGCCGCAGCGAGTGAATGCCGTTGAGTCCCCCAGCGGACCCAACGACTTCGCTCCGGCGGTCACGGAACCTCCACGCGAGCGGTTAGTTGCGCTAGGGCGGATGTTCGTCCTGCTGCGGAGATGGTTTTCGTTGCCGCAGCAGCGGGGCCGTCCAGGCCCGGCGGGGCTTTCGGAGCGTGGCCGAGCGGCGCGCGTACGGGGCGGACGCCGGGTGCGGCGAAACCGTGAGCCGCACCGGAAGAGGGGTGCCGGAAAAGGGAGGGACGGAAAAAGGGGTGCCGGAAATCCGGGCGGGGACGAGGGCGTCCATTGGAAATCTCCTGAATGACTGTTGGCGGGCGCCTCAAGGCAACCCGATTGGCCGTGCTCTGTGGAGGGCAGAGACGGCTAGCTAGTCAGGAGATGAACCGGGGTCAGCAGCGAACGCTGAGTGTTCGTTCTGAAGCGGGCCCCGGATTGGATCTGCGTCGGCAATGGGGATGAACAAGTACAGGCTTGGAAGCCAGGCTGCCGCACCGGCGGGTCCGTTGGACGGGTGGGCGTTGCCCGAGCCCGAGCCGGGGGCCGCCGGAAGGGCGTCAGGTGCGGGTAGTCCGGGCGCACCGTGCCACGGGCCGGGCCCATCATCGCCAGGAGGGCCCGGGTCGCCGGGGGCGGCCGGTGGATCCGCCGCGCCGGTGGCGGGCGCCGCCGGCGCGCCGGAAGGAGGCGGTGGGGCTGCGACAGGGACTTCACTCGAGGCTCGCGGCGGGACGTAAACGGTACGGATGGCGCGGGCGGGTTCAGCCCGGGCTGTCATCACTTCCCGCGGGGATGAGCCGGTTTGTGGCTTGACGCTGCACTTTGGCCGCGACCCGTAGGCGGCCGGCGACGCGGCAACCGGCTGCGACACAACCACAGAGTTCGTCGCGGGTACGGGGACGCCGGACGGCGCCGGGGTAACGGAACCCGGAAGGTTGGGGTCCTTAACGGGGCCGCCGGGGAGGGGACCGGCCGGGTCAGGAAGCGGCTTCGTGGGGTCCGCGACGGGCGGTTTACCGCCGGGGGGCGGTGTGTCGTGGTCTGTGGCCGGCGTTGTGGGCTCCGGCGCAGGCTTCGTGAGGTCCGGAGCGGGCTTCGTTGGATCTGAGACCGGGACGCCGGGGACCGCGGGGCCCGTGGCAGGAGTAGTGGGGACAGTCGCCGGAAGCGTGGGCTTCGGTGCCGGGACAGTAGGCGTAGCAGCCGTAGCGGTCGGAACGGGAGCCGGCACGCTCGGACTCGGGGGCGTCGGCGACGGTGCGGCGGCTCGTTCGGACACCCTCGGGGACGGTGCGGGCTTTGACGGTGCCGGTGTCGTGGCGGGAGGGGACGGTGCTCCGCTGGGCGCGGGATGGCTGGGTGCCGTGCCTGCCCGCCCCGTGCCCGGAACAGGGGCGCTGGGGCTCGGGACGGCGGCATGCGCGGGAGCCGTGGGTACGGCAGGCGCCGGCCCGGGCTGCAGGGTGGGCGCCGGATACGGAGCGGTTGGCCAGGGTGTCTGCGTCGCGGAGCCGGATGGAATCTCGGGCGTTCCGGCAATGTCGGACGGGACGGCAACCGCCGTCGTGACAGTGACACCGGAGAGGCCCGTCATGGCAACCGAAGTGGCGGCGTCGTCGGCGTTTGCGGCCGTCGCGGAAAGCGCCAGCCAGGCGAATCCGGCGACGCCAGCCAGAATCACCCGCCGGATTGGGTGGCGCGCGCGCATCAGGACTGACACTGAGTCCATGCGCACACCCCATTCCCCGAAGCTCGACGATTGCCTACAGGGTAAGTCCGCGCGCCCCGGTGAGTCCAGAGTGCGCCGAACAAACGGCGGATCCACACGGAATAATAGGCGGATTCACGCCGCTCGGGGCACCGTCAGCGAGCGTCGTTCGCGTAGCTCACACCTAGTTGGGCGCGGACCCCGTCGAAGAGCCGCATGGTGTTCAGCGAGTCCTCCAGCGGCATGACCGGGCTCTCGGTCAGCCCCTGCTGGATGCAGCGTGTCACTTCGCGCAGTTCGTAGCAGTAGCCCCTTCCGACGACGTCGAACCGTTCGCTGCGCACGTCGTCGAATCCGACCCGGACCTGAAGTTCCTTGGGGTTGTTGATCGAGCCGATGGCCTGCAGGAAACCTGCGCTGCCGGCCACGGTGGCGGTGCGGGGACCGTGCGCCAGCAGCGACGAGGTCAGCTGGGCCTGGCCTCCGTGGTGGTAGCCCAGGGTGAGGGCATTCTGGGCGTCCACGCCGTCGTCGTTGACCCAGCCGGTGGCACTCACGGTCTGCGGGAATCCCAGCGTGCCGAGCGCCCACAGCAGCGGATAGACGGTGATGTCCAGGAGGGCGCCGCCGCCGTCCTTGCGAGCCCACAGCCTGGACGTGGGCGAATAGGGCGCCGGGAAGCCGAGATCGGCCCCCACCCACTTGACCTCGCCGATTTCGCCGGAGGCGGCGATCTCGAAGGCCCGCTGCATGCTCGGCAGGAAGCGGCTCCACATGGCCTCCATCAGGAACAACCCCCTGGCGCGGGCCAGTTCCACCAGTTCACCGGCCTCCCGGGCGTTCACGGTGAGCGCCTTCTCGCACAGCACATGCTTGCCGGCGTTCAGGGCCGCCAGGGCAATCTCATGGTGATGGGCGTGCGGAGTCGCCACATACACGACGTCCACAGCGTCGTTGGCGAGCAGCCGCTGGTAGCCGGTCTGCCCGCCGTCGTCCCCGTACGCCCGGGCAAAGCCGTAGTCGGCGGCGAACGCGTCGGCTGCCGCCTGGGTCCGGGAGCTCACGGCGTAGAGCTCGGCATCGGGCAGGAGCTCCAGGTCCCGGGTGACCGAGGCGGCGATGCCGCCGGTGGCGATGACGCCCCAGCGCAACCTGGCGCCGGTGGCCGTTCGGGGGTCCTGGTCCGGCTGGCCGGAGAGCCAGGGCGTCGCGATGAGGGCAGTCATGGTGCCATCCTCTCACTCTGGAGAGGCATGGTTTCGGATTCGACGGCGGGAAGTCGGGAGGGCCGGCGGAGCGGCGGAAGGAGCGGGGTCGGGGGGAGGCCCGCCCCCGGCTTCCCGCCCCCGACTTCCGGCCCCCGCGCCCGGCTTCCCGCCCCCGGCGGGTCCCCGCGCCTGTCGGGCGCCCGCGCCTGTCCGGCTACCCGGCTACACCTGCCCCGGCCCGGCTGCGCGCGGCTTCCTCGGTGAGCAGGCCCTGCTGCAGCCGGAACCGCCGCTCGGTCTTGTCGGCCAGCGAGCGGTCATGGGTCACCACGAGGATCGTGGTGTTGTGGTCCCGGCTCAGCGAGCTGAGCAGCTCGATGATGTGCCCGCCCGTCTGTTCGTCCAGGTTGCCGGTGGGTTCGTCGGCCAGGATCAGTTTCGGTTCGTTGGCGAGGGCGCGGGCGATCGCCACCCGCTGCTGCTCGCCGCCGGAGAGTCGGTTGATGCGGCGGGCGTGCTTCCCCGGATCAAGCTGCACCTGCTCGAGCAGCTCCCGGGCGCGCTGCAGGCGGGCGGCCCTGCGGATCCCGGCGAACTCCATCGGCAGCATGACGTTGTCCACGGCGGAGAGGTTGGGCTGGAATACGAAGCCGATGTCCCGCCGGCGGTACTCGGTCAGTTTGCCGTCCGGCATGCCGGCCAGGCTCACGCCGTTGACCAGCACGTCGCCGCTGGTGGGCTTGTCGAGCGCGCCCAGCAGGGACAGCAGCGTGCTTTTTCCGCTGCCGCTCTTGCCCGCGATCGAGGCGAGCGTTCCCTGCTCGAGCTGGAAGCTGACATCGTTGACCGGCTTGATGGTCCGGTCGCCGGACTTGAACGTGCGGACCAGGTTCTTGACTTCGATCATGGCTACTCTCCTCGGAGGACTTCGATGGGACGGATGCGGGCGGTCAGCAGGGCTGGAACCAGGGCGCCGATGATGGCGACGCCGAACACCGCGGCGATGCCGGCGCCAATCACGCCGGGGGAGGCGCTCGCCGTCACGGACGTCAGCAGCTGTGAGGCACCGCCGAAGGGCCCGCCGCCGGGGAGGCCCGCGCCGCCGCCGGGAAGGCCTGCGCCGCCGCCGGGGAATCCGCCGGCCGCTACGCCTGGGAGGCCTCGCTGGCCGGCTGCGCCGCTGGCCGCGGTGGTGCTGTTGGTACTGATCAGCGCCGAGGCGATGCCGCCGCTGGCGAACGAGGCGACGGCGGCACCCACCACGCTGCCCAGCGCCACAAGGACCAGCGCCTCCAGCACGAATTGCAGCCCGATGATGCGGTTGGGGGCGCCAATTGCCTTGAGCACGCCGATTTCCCGGCGGCGCTCGCGGACCAGCATGACCATGATCAGCAGGATGATCAGCCCGGCGGTCGCCAGGGCGGCGACAAAGGCGGTGAACGAGATGTTCTTGACGCTGCCGAGCGAGCTGACGGCGGTCTCAAGGTTGCGCTGGCCCTGGCTGACGTCGGCGGCGTCGGTGCCCAGCGCGTCCTGCAGGGCGGTCTTCGCGGCGTCGACGTTGTCCAGGCTGTTCACGGTGACGATCATCGTGGACAGTTCCCCGGGCAGTTCCGCCAGGCTCTGGGCCGTCGGCAGCGTGAGGTACAGGGCGTTGTTGCCGAAGGCGGTGCCGGCGTCGAACAGGCCGGCCACGGTGAAGGCCTGGTCCTTGATGGTGAAGGTGGAGCCCACCGCCAGACCGTTTTTCTCGGCCAGGGTGGTGCCCAGCAGGGCGCCGGTGGAGGCGGCGTTGTAGTCGCCGAGGCCCGCGCCGCCGGTCAGCTGCAGGGCTTTGCCGGTCGCGTCGACTTCGGCCCCGATGCCGGTTGCCGTGACGGGCAGCGAGAACGCCGGCGCTGCCGGCGTCGTTCCGGTGCCTGTGGTCCCGGTGGCTGCCTGATTGCGGGAGCCGAGCGTGCCGGCGTCGACGGCGGCCGTGAGGCTTGTGGTCACGGTGGTGGCCGCTTGCCCGCCGGGACCGCCTCCCCCGGGGCCGCCCTGGCCCGTCTGGGCGGCGGCGTCGGCGTTCCGCAGTCGCAGCGCCTTGGTGCCAATGACGGCGCTGACGTTCGGTACCGCGGCCGCCGTCGCGGCCTGTACTGCGGTGAGCGGTTCGCCGCCGCCCTCGAAGCCTTGGCCGCCGGCCGGGTTGACGGTGAGCACGGTGCCGACCGAGGCATTCAGCTCCGCGACCTTGGCGGCGACGGCCTGGTTGGCGACGAGCATGGCAAGGGCGAGGCCGATGGCTACGGCCAGCACGGCCACCACCGCCGCGGTCCTGACCTTGTTTCTAAAGGCGTTGCCTACACTCCGGGCAAGGACGCTCACGGGACTCCTAGGATCAGGCCGGCTCGAATGGCCGGCGGCTGCTCCCACACTGGTACGGGCTGCTGTGCGGAGATCACAGCCAAGCTATGGATGGGCTGTGAAGGCGTCTGGCAGGGGTCTGGCAGGGCACACAAAAGCCCCGGCCCTCCCTTGCGGGGGAGCCGGGGCTCTGGTGTTGCCTGCGGCTCAGCGCCTCACGCTGTGGCGACTAACGGGCACTACTTCGTCAGCGGTCCGAGGACCGGATCGTCGGCGTAGGCCGTCTTGACGTTTTCCTTGGTCACGATGACCGGCTCCAGCAGGTACGCCGGAACGGTCTTGACCTTGTTGTTGTAGGACTTGTCATCGTTGATCTCGGGCTTCTTGCCGGCCTGGAGGTCCTTGACCATGGTGATCGCGTGCTCAACGAGCTTGCGGGTGTCCTTGTTGATGGTGGAGTACTGCTCCCCGGCGAGGATGGACTTGACGGACTCAACCTCGGAGTCCTGGCCGGTGATGATCGGAAGCGGCTTCCCGGCGGCCTTGACGGAGGTCAGGACTGCGCGGGCCAAGAGGTCGTTCGGGGACAGGACGCCGTCAAGCGTGGCGCTGCCGTAGCTGCCGCTCAGCAGGGTGTCGGCCCGACGCTGCGCGTTCTCAGCCTTCCAGCCCTGCGTGACAGCCTGCTCGAAGGACATCTGGCCGGAGAGGACCTTGAGGGTGCCGTCGTCGATCTTCGGCTTCAGGACGCTCATGGCGCCGTCGAAGAAGACCTTCGCATTGGCATCATCCGGGGAGCCGGCGAACAGCTCGATGTTGTACGGACCCGTCGCCTTCTTGGCCTTCATCCCGTCCAGCAGCGCCTGTCCCTGGAGGACGCCGACCTTGAAGTTGTCGTAGGCCACGTAGTAGTCCACGTTCTCGGTGTTCAGGAGCAGACGGTCATACGCGATGATCGTGGCGCCGGAGTCCTTGGCCTGCTTGAGCTGGGTGCCCAGCTGCGCACCGTCGATGGCGCCCACGATGATGACCTTGGCGCCCTTGGTGACCATGGCGCTGATCTGGTTCTGCTGCTCCGAAACGCCGCCGTTGGCGAACTGGACATCCGCCTTGAAGCCGGCACCGTTGAGGCCGTCGTTGAACAGCTTCTCCGCCAGGACCCAGTTTTCCGAAGTCTTCTGCGGGAGCGCGACGCCGATCGAGGAGTTCTTCGGGAATGCCTCGCCGCCGGCGGTGGAACCGCCGGAGGTTCCGCTGTCGGTACGGCCGCAGGCTGTCAGCGCCAGTGCCGCAATAGCAGCAATTGCTGCTGCCTTTCCTGCTTTACCAATCAGTTGCATTGCTTGGTTCACTTTCTTTAGATGATGTGCGGAAACTCGGTGGAATGAGTACAGAATGAGTACGGAATGAGTACAGGGCGCCGCTCAGGCTTCCTTGGAGATGACCTCTTTGGTGGATGTGGTCTCGTCGGGCTGGAGCTCGGTGCTGCTGCGGCCGAAGTTCTTCATCATCAGTCCGATGATCGACTTCTTGCCCTGGGTCTTGTTGTAGACGTCGAACGCGACGGCGATCAGGAGCACCAGGCCCTTGATGATCTGGGTCAGGTCGGCGCCCACGCCGAGGAGCTGAAGGCCGTTGTTCAGCACGGCCATCACGAGGCCACCGACGATCGAGCCGATCACGGTGCCGACGCCGCCGGTCACCGCGGCGCCGCCGATGAACACGGCCGCGATGGCGTCCAGTTCCCAGCCGACGCCGTCGAACGGTCCCGAGGCGGTGGAGCGGCCGACGAAGATCATGCCGGCGAGGCCGGCCAGGATCGACATGTTCATCATGACCAGGAAGTTGACCTTCTTGGACTGGACACCGGAGAGCTCGGCAGCGTGCCGGTTGCCACCGACAGCGTAGATGTGGCGGCCGATGATGGTCTTGGAGGAGATGAAGCCGTAAATGATGACCAGGACGGCGAGGATCAGACCCGGAATCGGGAAGGACGTTCCGGGCCGGCCGGTGGCGAACAGGTACGTTGCGTAGAGGATCGCGCCGCAGACCAGGACCAGCTTGGTAATAGTGACCCAGGCTTCGGGGACCTCGGCGCCCAGGGCCTTGGCGGTGCGGCGGGATCGGATCTCGCTGTAGACCACCCAGGCTACGGCGAGCAGGCCAAGCAGCAGGGTCAGGTTGTTGTAGCCGGTGTTCGGCCCGAATTCGGGCAGGTAGCCGGAGCCGATGTACTGGAAGTCGTTGGGGACGGGGATGGTGTTCGATTTGCCGACGAACTGGTTGGCGCCGCGGAAGAGGAGCATTCCGGCCAGGGTCACGATGAACGCCGGGATGCCGACGTAGGCGGTCCAGAATCCCTGCCAGGCCCCGATCAGGGTCCCGAGCAGCAGCCCCAGCAGGATGCCCAAGTACCAGGGGATACCCCAGTCGCGGATGAAGAGCGCCACGCTGACGCCCACGAAGGCCGCGACCGAGCCGACGGAGAGATCGATATGGCCGGCGATGATCACCAGGACCATGCCGATGGCGAGGATCAGGATGTAGGAGTTGCCGTTGAAGAGGTTGATGACGTTGCCCGGGGTGAGTGTGCGGCCCTCGGTGAAAATCTGGAAGAAGACGATCAGTGCAACCAGGGCGAAGATCATGCCGAATTGGCGGGTGTTGCCGCCAAAGAGCTTCTTGAGCGCGTTCATTGTTTCAGTCCTTGTTTTCCGGAGTGATCGGAGTGTTCTGGATGGTCCCAGAGGGTCAGGCGGTCCTGCGGGCGGAAGTCATGAGTTTCATGAGGCTTTCCTGGCTTGCTTCGTCCTTGTCCAGTACGCCGGTGATGGCGCCCTCGAAGATCGTGTAGATACGGTCCGAGAGCCCGAGCAGCTCGGGCAGTTCCGAGGAAATGACGATGACACCCTTCCCCTGGTTGGCCAGCTGCTGGATGATGCCGTAGATCTCGTACTTGGCGCCGACGTCGATCCCCCGGGTGGGCTCGTCCAGGATCAGCAGGTCCGGATCGGTGAACATCCACTTCGCCAGCACCACCTTCTGCTGGTTGCCGCCGGAGAGCTTGGCGACACCCTCCTCCACGGACGGTGCCTTGGTCCGCAGCGATTTGCGGTACTGCTCGGCGACGGTGAATTCCTGGTTGACATCCACCACGTTGTGCTTGCTGATCTTCCTCAGGTTGGCCGAGACCGTGGTGGCCTTGATGTCGTCCAGCAGGTTCAGCCCCAGGGACTTGCGGTCCTCGGTGACGTAGCCCAGCCCGGCGTCGATGGCCTGGCGGACGCTCTTGAGGTTGACCTCCTTGCCGTCCTTGTAGATGTGGCCGGAGATGAAGCGGCCGTAGGAGCGGCCGAAGACGGACCGTGCGAGTTCGGTGCGTCCGGCGCCCATGAGGCCGGCGACGCCGACGATTTCGCCGCGGCGGACGAAGAAGCTGGAGTTCTTGCAGACCATCCGGTCCTGGATCTGCGGGTGGCCCACGTTCCAGTTCTTCACCTCGAAGAACACGTCACCGATCTTCGGCTCGTGGTCCGGGAACCGGGATTCGAGGGTCCGGCCCACCATGCCCTTGATGATGCGGTCCTCGTCGACGCCGTCGGCCTTGACGTCGAGCGTCTCGATCGACTTGCCGTCGCGGATGATGGTGATGGAGTCCGCGATCTGCTCGATCTCGTTGAGCTTGTGGGAAATGATGATGGACGTGATGCCGCGGCCCTTGAGGCCGAGCATGAGGTCCAGCAGGTGCTGCGAATCGGATTCGTTCAGCGCGGCCGTGGGCTCGTCCAGGATGAGGAGCTTCACGGACTTGTTCAGGGCCTTGGCGATTTCGACGAGCTGCTGCTTGCCGACGCCGATTTCCTTGACCGGGGTTTCCGGGTGGTCCCGGAGTCCCACCCGGGCCAGCAGTTCGGTGGAGCGGATCCGGGCTTCCGCCCAGTCGATCACTCCGCGCTTGGCGGGTTCGTTGCCGAGGAAGATGTTCTCCATGATGGACAGTTCCGGAATGAGCGCGAGTTCCTGGTGGATGATCACGATTCCGGCGTGCTCGCTGGCCCGGATGTCCTTGAATTCCTGGACTTCGCTCTGGTAGACGATGTCGCCGGTGTAGCTGCCGAAGGGGTAGACGCCCGAGAGCACCTTCATCAGGGTGGATTTCCCGGCGCCGTTCTCACCGCAGATGGCGTGGATTTCACCGGCCTTCACCCGCAGGTTCACCTCGGCCAATGCTTTAACGCCGGGGAACTCTTTGGTGATGGAGCGCATCTCGAGGATTATCGGATCGCTGTGCGTGTTGAGGGACGTCATCTGCCCTTACGCCTCCAATGTGTGACTTCGTTGTCCGGCCCTGCAAACCGCTGGGCCATCTGATGAAAAAGTAAACTGGATCACAGGCCTTGTCGTCAAGTCTTTAACGCAACGGGCCGGTAACGAAACACTAATTCCGCCGGATTCCGGCGTGTTGGAAGACCAGGGCCGTGGCCCCGAGGGCTTCGGCCCGGTCGCCCAGCGAGGACATGGTGAGGGTGGTGGTCTCGCCGATCACGGGCACCGCGTGGCGGACCAGCCCCCTCCGGATCGGGTCCAGCAGCAGCTCTCCCAGCCCGGCCAGCGGACCACCCACCACGATCACTTCGGGGTTGATCAGGTTCGCCACATTGCCCAGCGCACGGCCGGCGGCAAGGCCGGCGTCGTCCACCACCCGCAGGGTCGCGGAGTCCCGGGCGAGGGCCTTCCGGACGATGTCCTCCGGGGTCAGCGGCTTGTCCTCGCCGCGGCCCAGGAGCTCGATCATGGTGGTGGTGGACGCGATGGTTTCCAGGCAGCCCCGGTTTCCGCAGCGGCAGACGAGGCCGTGCTCGTGGATGGTGGCATGTCCGATTTCACCGGTGATGCCGACGTTGCCGTAGTAGGGCAGCCCGTTGAGGATCAGCCCTGCGCCGATGCCCGAACCGATCTTGAGGAACATCAGGTTGCTGATGCCGCTGTGGGGTCCCCAGGTGACCTCGGACAGGGCGCCCAGGTTGGCGTCATTGTCCACGAAAACCGGGAGATCCAGCGCTTTCTCGAGCCGCTGCAGGATGTTGATGCCCACCCATTCGGGCAGGATGGCGCCTTGCGCCACGGTCCCCGTGCGGCGGTCGATGGGTCCCGGGATGCCGACGCCGGCCCCCACCACCGCGCTGCGTTCCACGCCGCTGTCCGCCAGCAGCCGGTCCAGCAGTCCGACGGCGGCGGCGATGCCCTCCTCGGCATGGTGGCCCAGCGGCAGCAGCACCGTTTCCTCCGCGATCACGTGGTAGCTGAGGGATGCGAGGACCACCCGCAGGTGCCGGCGCCCGAAGTCGATGCCGACGGCGACTGCGCCCTTGCTGTTGAGCCGGACGTTCAGGGCGCGCCGCCCGGAGCTGGTGATCGGCTCGGTGGACGCCAGTCCGGCGTCCTGCATGATCCTGACGATGTTGGACACCGTGGCGGTGGAGAGGCCGGTCTGCCGTGCCAGTTCGGCCTGGGTCGACGGGCCGTTCAGCAGGCATTCGATGATCCGCTGCTGGTTCAGGTGCCGCAGGGCGGATTGCGATCCGGGGTTTTTGGTTCGGCTCCTCGTTGAGCGCGTTGGTGAGGGCATGGAAAGAAGCGTGCACCATTCAAGGCTTGCAGTCAAGAAGTTAACGCATAGCCGCGCGGTGTGTCTTCGGCAACGGCAGGGCATTCCGCCCCGCGGACGCCCGGGATGGGCGGAAATGCACCGGAGCCACGGTGGCGTCGCGTGGCTAGGCTGGAGGAAACGCGCGTCCGCCGCCCCGGTGCGGACCTCCCGAGATGCCGAGGTGGTAATGGTGCTGCTGGCCCTGATGCAGGCGAATGCCGCCGTGCTGGACGTAGAGGCAAACTGTGCCGCGGTGGATGAGGCCGCCCGGAAGGCCGCCGCCGCGGGCGCGCAGCTGCTCCTCACCCCGGAACTGTTCCCGGTGGGTTACGCGCCGTTGAGGATCCGCGCGGAGCTGGACCCGGCGGCGCTCCCGGCCATCCGCCGGACAATGGCCGGTATCGCCACCCGCCATGGCATCGCCCTGGTCTACAGCCTGCCGGCCGTCACCGGGGAGGGGGACTGGCAGATCACGGCCACTCTCGTGGACGCGCAGGGCACCGAACTCCTGAGCTATGCGAAAGTCCAGTTGTTCGGAGCGGAGGAACAGCAGGCCTTCACCCCGGCCGGCGACGCCCCGGGGGTGGTGGACTTCCAGGGGGTCAGGACCTCCCTGGTGATCTGTTACGACGTCGAATTCCCCGAGACCGTCCGTGCCGCCGCCGTCCGGGGTGCCCGGCTGGTGCTGGTGCCGACAGCCCTTTCCGAGGGGTTTGAGGCCGTACCCCAGCTGCTGGTCCGGGCGAGGGCGCTGGAGAACCATGTCACGGTGGCCTATGCCAACCACTCCGGCACGGAGGACGGCTGTGATTTCCTGGGCGGCAGCGTGATCGCAGCTCCGGATGGCTCGCTGCTGGCCGGCGCCGGGACAGGTCCGGAGCTGCTGTTCGCCGAGCTGCCGGAGCCGGCCGGCGGCGAAGAGCCCGTGGCGTACCTGGATGACCTCCGGCCGGAGACCTACCGCTCCTGGGGCAGCTGAACGTACTGCAGGGCAATCCAGAGCTCCGCCCGGGCCTGCGCCTGGTTGAGGTCCAGCTCGAGCAGCTCCGCGAGCGTCCGGATGTGGCGGCGCACGCTGTTGCGGTGAAGTCCCGTGACCTTCGCCGTGGAATCCCAGCTGCCGTTCGCGCCCAGCCAGGCGCGGAGAATCCCCAGCAGGGTGTCCCGGCGCTCGGGTTCCAGCGCGAGGACGGGAGCCAGCAGCCGCGCGGCGAGCATGGCACCCGCCTCGCTGCCCAGCAGCCCCGTCAGGGACCAGGTGACGTCGTCAACGCGGACGCTGTGCCCGCTGGTCCGCACCCGGCCGCGTAGGGACGACGTCCGCTGGTAGGCCTCCGCCAGGCCGGCGAATTCAGTGGCACTCCCGACCACCAGGCGCCAGCCCAGCCGCTCGACGTCGGCCAGCAGGGCGTCGTCGACCTTCAGCCTGGTGATGGCTGCGAAGCCGAAGTCGGTGATCTCCACCAGCTTGGTGTCGAACATCCTGCGCCATTCCAGCAGTTCCCTGACCGGGCTGTCGCCGGTGCCGCGCACCGCAGCGGCCAGGTTGATTCCCTGGACAACGCGCAGCTGCCCGGAGCGGGTGGAAGAAACGCTCTGTGCCAGCAGGTCCTTCAGGCCGTTGACGTGCCGGGTCCCGCCGGTGCTGTGACTTTCCGGGTGCAGGAGCAGGGCCGTGGCGAGCTGGCTGGGGGCCAGCGAGCCGCTGGTGCGCTGGCGTACCAGCAGCTCCAGGAGGCCGACGGCGGCCGAGACCACGCTGTTCTGCGCCGGTGTCAGCGGCGCCTCCGTGCCGAGGACCAGGGCGCCCAGGTTGGCATCGCGGGAGCTGCGCAGCGGATGGCCGAAGACGAGCGCCGAACCGGCGTCGTCGAAGGAATCCAGCTCCACCCGGGGACCGCTGCCGCTCAGCAGCTTGGCCAGCAGTGGCTGCAGCGCGGCTGCTTCCACGCCCGGTACCGGGCCGGTTCCGTGCGCACCGCCGGAGCCGCGGGCACGGACCCGTCCGTCCGCACCGACGAGGACGGCCCAGACCGGGACGCGCTGCACGAGTGCCGCCAGGAGCTCGTGTTCGGGCCTGGCCGACAGTACCGCGCGCATGAGCTGCCGGTTGGTGTCGGCCAGCTGCCGGAAGGTCTTGGCGTTGTCCGATTCCAGCAGCTGCGAGAATTCGAGTCCGATGGCGGCGAACGGGACGGTCTGGGGGATGGCGACCAGCGTGAGGTTGCGCCGGCTGCAGGCCTGTATGACGGCGGCGGGTACGGCGTCGAAGTAGGGTTCGAGGCCGAATCCGAGCGCGCCGACGCGCGCCCGGACCAGCCGCTCCACATAGGCGTCAACGCGTTCAGGGTCGCCGCCTTGGTCCAGGAACGGCAGCCCAGCGGTCAGCAGGAATTCGCCGTCGAGCAGGTAGGGGGTGGGGTCCTCGAGTTCGCTGGGCTCCACCCAGCGCAGCCGCTCCGCTCCGTTGCCGCCGTCGTGAAGGACAGTGAGTTCCGGCGGCAGTTGCCGGAGGAACTGCTCCAGGGTGACGAATCCGAGCCGCTCCCCGGCGTCAGCAGGCATGGCTGTCCCCGTCCGGCAGGCCGCGGCCGGCCGAGCGGGACCGAACCGCCCGTTGTGGTGCAATACGTCTCATGCCTGAAGTCTATAGGTCATTTTGCACAACTTGAGAGCTGGCTCACAGCCCTAGGCTGAAACGGGGAACTCAACCACTACTCACGAATGGACGTCAACGATGACTGTGCCTACCCTCAACCGGGAACGGCCCGCGGCCGCCGCCAGCCGTCCCGGCCTGACGACGCAGCTGCTTCGCCGGAAGCCGATCGGACAGCTCGTCAGCGAAGCCGAATCCGGTCACGGCGGCACGCGGCTGGTCCGCAGCTTCGGTGTGCTGCAGCTGACCATGATCAGCGTCGGCGCCACCCTCGGCACCGGCATCCTGGTGATCCTGGGCGAATCCGTCCCGCTGGCCGGCCCGGCCATCTGGATCTCCTTCGCGATCGCCGGACTCGCTGCGCTGCTCTCCGCCGTCTCGTATGCCGAGATGGCCGGACTGGTGCCCGCAGCGGGTTCGAGCTACTCCTACACGTACGCGACCATGGGCGAAGGCATGGCCTGGATCTGCGGCTGGTGCCTGGTGCTGGAATACGCCGTCTCCGTGGCGGCCGTCGCCGTCGGCGCGGGCCAGTACGTCAACGAGGCCCTGGCCGTCTTCGGCCTGACGCTTCCGGACGCCATCTCGCAGCCGCCCGGCGGCGGCGGGGTGCTGAACGCACCGGCGATCGTGATTGTGGTCCTCGCGATGGTGCTGCTGGTCCGCGGTGCCAAGGAAAGCGCCTGGATCAACACGGCCATCGTGCTGATCAAGGTCGGCATCCTGCTTTTCTTCTGCGCGGTGGCGTTCACCGCCTTCAACGGCGCACACTTCGAGCCCCTGCTGCCGATGGGCGCCGCCGGCGTCTCCGCCGCCGCCTCCCGGGTGTTCTTCTCCTACATCGGTTTCGACGCGGCGTCCACGGCCGGCGAGGAAGCCCGGAACCCGAAGCGCGACCTGCCGCGGGCCATCCTGCTCTCGATGCTGATCGTCACCACCATCTACGTTCTCGTTGCCGTTGCAGCCATCGGTGCGCGGCCGTGGGGCTGGTTCGACGGCACCGAGGCCGCGCTCGTGAAAATCCTCGAGGAAACCACCGGGCAGCCGTGGATTGCGCTGGTGTTCGCGGTCGGAGCCGTGCTGGCCATCGCCAGCATCGTGCTGACGGTTCTCTACGGACAGACCCGGATCCTGCTGGCGATGGCACGGGACGGCCTGATTCCCACGATCTTCGGCCGCGTTTCGGCCCGCACCGGCACCCCGGTTGCCGGGACCCTGATCGTGGGGGCCGCCGTCGCACTCACCGCGGGCCTGGTGCCGCTTGGCGCGCTGGCGGACGCCACCAGCATCGGCACGCTCTTCGCCTTCGCCCTGGTCAACGTCGCCGTCATCTACCTGCGGCGCACCCGGCCGGAGCTCAAACGCAGCTTCCGCGTCCCGTTGTTTCCGCT
Organism: Arthrobacter sp. UYCu723; assembly: GCF_054059215.1. Classification (NCBI taxonomy): domain Bacteria; kingdom Bacillati; phylum Actinomycetota; class Actinomycetes; order Micrococcales; family Micrococcaceae; genus Arthrobacter; species Arthrobacter sp. UYCu723. Next base: position 522,812 of record NZ_JBSSBW010000001.1, on the reverse strand, counting down.
GACGCCGATCCTGGGCGCCCTGATGTGCGCCTACCTGATGGCCAACCTGGGCGCCGAGACCTGGGCGGTCTTCGGCATCTGGATGCTGGTGGGCCTGGCAGCCTACTTCGGCTACGGCCGCAGGAATTCGAGGGTAGCGGCCCTGAGCCACGAGGAATACCGTGAACTATCCGGCGCCACCCCCTCCGAGCCCACCACGTCCGAAACCGAACCGATGAAAGCAAGCCACTCATGACCACCGCCACCGAACTTCCGGCCCCCGGACCGAACGCGCCGGGCAGCGCCGCCGAAGCACCCATCACCATGCTGAATCCGGACTTCCCCTTCAGCTACGACCACTACCTGGCCCATCCCGCGGGCCTGGGCAGCATCCCCGCCGGGCTGTACGGGACCGAAGTTGCCGTGGTCGGCGCAGGACTCTCCGGGCTCGTCACGGCCTACGAGCTGATGAAACTTGGCCTCCGCCCGGTCGTGTACGAGGCGGACCGGATCGGCGGCCGGCTGCGGACCGCGAGCTTCCCCTCCGCCGCCGGCGTTGTCGCCGACCTCGGCGGGATGCGGTTCCCGGTCTCCGGCAAGGCCTTCTACCACTATGTGGAGCTGCTCGGGCTGGAAACCGACGAGTTCCCCAACCCGCTGGCGGCGGCGACCTCCAGCACCGTGATCGAGCTCGCCGGGCAGAAGTACTACGCCAGGACCCCCGCGGACCTCCCGCCGTTCTTCCGGGAGGTGGCGGACGCCTGGAAAGCCGCCGTCAACGACGGCGCCAGGTTCACCGAGATGCAGGAAGCCATCCGGGCCCGGGACACCGCCAGGATCAAGGAGCTTTGGAATGAGCTGCTTCCGCTCCTGGACGAACAGACGTTCTACGGCTTCATCGCCGGCAGCGACTCGTTCAAGCAGGCCGGATTCGCCCACCGCGAGGCGTTCGGCCAGGTGGGATTTGGAACCGGAGGCTGGGACACGGACTTCCCCAACTCCATCCTGGAAATCCTGCGCGTTGTCTACACCGACGCCGACGACCAGCACCGGCTCATTGCCGGCGGAGCGCAACGGCTCCCCGAGGCGCTCTGGCGGCACGCGCCGTCGGGCATGGCCCACTGGCCGGAAGGGACCTCCCTGGCGAGCCTGCACGCCGGGGCCCCGCGCGGCGCCGTGGACCGGATCGCCCGGGACGGCAGCGGTGACTTCCGGATCCGGGAGCGGTGGGGCCGCGAGGCCGCCTATCCCGCCGTCGTGACCACCTGCCAGTCATGGCTGCTGTCCACCCGGATCCACACCGAGGAAACGCTGTTCCCTGCCGAACTCTGGACGGCGATCGAGCGCTCGCACTACATGCAGTCGTCCAAGACCTTTGTGATGGTGGACCGGCCCTTCTGGAAGGACATCGATCCCAGGACGGGCTGCGAGGTCATGTCCATGACGCTGACGGACCGGCTGAACCGTGCCACGTACCTCCTTGACAACGGCCCGGACCAGCCGGCAGTGATCCTGCTGTCCTACACCTGGAACGACGACGCCCTGAAATGGCTGGCCCTGGACGCCGACGAGCGCGTGGAGCTGATGCTGCACTCGCTCGCCCAGATCTACCCCGACGTCGACATCGCCAGCCACATCGTCGGCCAGCCGATCACCGTCTCGTGGGAAGCGGACCCCAACTTCATGGGGGCGTTCAAGGCAAACCTGCCGGGCCACTACCGCTACCAGCAGCGGCTCTTCACCCATTTCAAGCAGGACAAGCTGCCGGCGGAGCAACGCGGGATCTTCCTGGCCGGCGACGACGTCTCCTTCACGGCCGGGTGGGCGGAAGGCGCCGTCACCACCGGGTTGAACGCGGTCTGGGGTGTCGTCAACCACCTGGGCGGCCGGACGTCGGCCGGGAATCCGGGGCCGGGGGAGTTGCTGGACGAAATGGGTCCGATCCCGCTGGATTAGCCCTTCCCGCTGGCCGGCTCTTCAGGAGCCGTGCAGCTCCCGGTGGGCCCGGGCCAGCTCCTGGTAATGCGCCGCGTTGTGCTGGACGCCGGCGAATTCCTCGTCGCTCAGCGAGCGCCGGACCTTGGCCGGCACCCCGGCGACCAGCGAGCGGGGCGGCACGACCGTTCCTTCCAGCACCACTGCGCCGGCGGCGACCAGGGAGCCCGCCCCGATCACGGCGCCGTTGAGGATCGTGGCGCTCATGCCGATCAGGCAGTCGTCCTCGACCGTGCAGCCGTGAACGACGGCGCTGTGGCCGACGCTGACGCGCGAGCCGACGGTGCAGGGGAAGCCGGGATCGGCGTGCAGCACCACGTTGTCCTGCAGGTTGGTCCCGGCGCCCACGGTGATGGCGGCGGTGTCTGCCCGCACGGAGACGCCGTAGAAGGCGCTGGAGTTCTCGGCCAGCGTGGCCTTGCCGATCACGGAGGCCGTGGGCGCGATGAAAGCGGAGTCATGGACGGCCGGGCTGTCGCCGGCGAATGCGTAGAGAGGAGCCATGCCTCCAGCCTAGGACACGCCCCCGGCCGTTGAGCTATCAGTTGTGGTCCTTCAGCCCGGCTGGGAACCACCACAACTGATAGCTCAACGGGTGTTGCCGGGGAGGGTCAGGCGGGGGAGCGGAGGACCGTGAAGCCCTCGCTGTGTTCCGGGAGGCCGGGATCGGGGAGTACGACGGCGATCGGGGCGCCGGGTTCCGCCACGCGCCCGAGTTCGCGGACGACGTCGTCCCACTTCTCCGGCGGCAGTCCCGCCAGGGCATCCACCGCCCACACGGAACGGAACGCCGAGTCGGCGAACGGAAGGGCGGCGGCTGCGGCCACCGAGGCCTCCAGACCGCGGGCACGCGCCGAATGGATGTGTTCCTCCGAGGCATCCACGCCGGTGAAGTGGATGCCGGACTGGACGAAGAGGAGCCCATCCGCGCCGGGGCCGCAGTCGAGGCCCAGCACCGAGTGCCTGCCCTCGGACTTGAGCAGGGATACGAACGCGGCCAGCCGGTCCTCCCGCAAACGTGCCATACCTCTCATTAAATACCAGGGTCAGCTAAAGACAACGGTCCGGTTCCCGTCGAGCAGGACGCGGTGTTCGGCGTGCCACTGCACGGCCTGGGCGAGGGTGCGGCCCTCGACGTCCCGGCCCATCTGGACGAACTGCTCGGCGCTGCGCCGGTGGTCCACCCGGATGACCTCCTGCTCGATGATCGGCCCCTCATCCAGGGCGGCCGTGACGTAGTGCGCCGTGGCGCCGATGAGCTTCACGCCGCGGGCGTGCGCCTGGTGGTACGGCCTGGCGCCCTTGAAGGACGGCAGGAAGGAGTGGTGGATGTTGATCGCCTTGCCGGTCAGATCGGTGCACAGCTCGTTGGAGAGGATCTGCATGTACCTGGCCAGGACGGTGAGCTCGATGTCGTGCTCCGCCATCAGCGCCCGCAGCGCGTCCTCTGCCTGGACCTTGGTGTCCGGCGTGACCGGGATGTGGTGGAAGGGGATGCCGTAGAACTTCGCCAGTCCCTCCAGATCCTGGTGGTTGGACACAATGGCCGGGATCTCGATCGGCAGGGTTCCGGAGCGCTGCAGGAACAGCAGATCGTTGAGGCAGTGCGCCGAGGTGCTGGCCATCAGCAGGGTGCGGACCTTCCGGCCTGCCGGGTTGAGGCTCCACTGCATGCCGAAGGCCTGGGCCACGGGCTCAAGGGCGGCATGCAGCTCGGCGTGGGAGGCCGCCGTCGTGGACTCGACCCGCATGAAGAACGTGCCGGTGCTCTGGCTGCCGTACTGCTGGGAATCCGTAATATTGCTGCCCGCCACCAGGAGGGCCCCGGCGACGGCATGCACGATTCCCGGCCGGTCAGGGCAGGAAAGAGTCAGGATGTAGGAAGCAGTCAGCTGGTCGTCAGTCACGAAGGACAGCCTACCCGCGGGTGCGACGGGCCTGGGGCAACAGCCTCGGGCCCTGGGGTAGGCTTAAACGGTCGCAACTGGCGTTGGGTGGTTAACCACCAGGGAGCGGCACTCACGAAGACCACGGATCGTACGCCTGGGCCGAGGGTCATGTTTTGCCGGTCGGCAGCGCCTGCTGCCGCCCCGCCGTCGGCACCCCTGAACGGGTGCCAGCCCTTGGCGCGTGCCCCGGATCTCCGGGACCGTAATCTAGGGGCGCGGCAGCGGGCCAGCCGGTAACCTGACCTTAAGCAGTGACCGTTGCCTAGCCAGGAGTTCTTCGTGACTACTTCCGTAAACCTTTCCTCGACCGCCGTGAGCAACCAGCCGCTGGCCGAACTTGATCCCGAGATTGCCGCCGTCCTCGCCCAGGAGCTTGGCCGCCAGCGCGGCACCCTGGAAATGATCGCCTCCGAAAACTTCGCGCCGCGTGCCGTGATGGAAGCCCAGGGCTCGGTCCTGACCAACAAGTACGCCGAGGGCTACCCGGGACGCCGCTACTACGGCGGCTGCGAATACGTCGACATCGCCGAGCAGCTCGCGATCGACCGGGTCAAGGACCTCTTCGGCGCCGAATACGCCAACGTCCAGCCGCACTCCGGCGCCCAGGCCAACGCCGCCGCCCTCTCCGCCATGATCACCCCGGGCGACAAGATCCTGGGCCTCTCGCTGGCACACGGCGGCCACCTGACCCACGGCATGAAGCTCAACTTCTCCGGCAAGCTCTACAACGTCGCCGCCTACCAGGTCGAGGAAGACAACTTCCGGATCGACATGGACAAGCTGCGCGAGCAGGCCATTGCCGAAAAGCCGCAGGTCATCATCGCCGGCTGGTCCGCCTACCCCCGCCACCTCGACTTCGCCGCCTTCCGCTCGATCGCCGATGAGGTCGGCGCCCTGCTCTGGACGGACATGGCACACTTCGCCGGCCTCGTCGCGGCAGGCCTGCACCCGAGCCCGGTGCCGCACTCCGACGTCGTCACCTCCACGGTGCACAAGACCCTCGCCGGCCCCCGCTCCGGCGTGATCCTGGCCAAGAAGGAGTGGGCCAAGAAGATCAACTCCAACGTCTTCCCGGGCCAGCAGGGCGGCCCGCTCATGCACGTGATCGCAGCCAAGGCGGTCGCCTTCAAGATCGCCGGCACCGAGGAATTCAAGGAACGCCAGGAGCGCGTCCTGGAAGGCGCCCGGATCATCGCCGACCGCCTCAGCCAGGCGGACGTGTCCGACGCCGGCGTCTCCGTCCTCACCGGCGGCACCGATGTGCACCTGGTCCTGGTGGACCTGCGCAACTCCCAGCTGGACGGCCAGCAGGCCGAAGACCTGCTCCACTCCGTGGGCATCACCGTCAACCGCAACGCCGTGCCGTTCGATCCCCGCCCGCCGATGGTCACCTCCGGCCTGCGGATCGGCACCCCGGCCCTGGCCACCCGCGGCTTCGGCGCCGAGGAATTCACCGAGGTGGCGGACATCATCGCCACCGCGCTGAAATCCGGTTCGGCCACGGATGTGGAAGCCCTGCAGGCCCGCGTGGACAAGCTCGCCGCCGACTTCCCGCTGTACCCGCAGCACGAGCAGTGGTGACCGTATGACCACTACCAACGCTGCAAGCACCGCTGCTAAGACAGCACAGGTCCTCGACGGCAGGGCCACCGCCGCCGCGATCAAGGCCGAACTGACCGAACGCGTGGCCGCCCTCAGGGCCAAGGGCATCGTCCCCGGCCTCGGCACCATCCTGGTGGGCTCCGACCCGGGCAGCACCTGGTACGTGGGCGGCAAGCACAAGGACTGTGCCGAGGTGGGTATCACCTCCATCCGCCGCGACCTGCCGGAGGAGACCAGCCAGGACCAACTGCTCGCCGTGGTCCGGGAGCTCAACGAGAACCCGGAATGCACCGGCTACATCGTCCAGCTGCCGCTGCCCAAGCACATCGACCAGGACGTCGTCCTGGAGGCCATGGACCCGGAGAAGGACGCCGACGGCCTGCACCCGATGAACTTGGGCCGGCTTGTGGCCAACGTCAGCGGACCCATGAAGTCGCCGCTGCCCTGCACGCCCAAGGGCTGCGTTGAACTGCTGACCCGGCACGGAATCAGCCTCCGCGGCAAGCGCGTGCTCGTGGTGGGCCGCGGGGTGACCATCGGACGCCCGGTGGGGCTCCTGCTGACCCGCAAGGACGTCAATGCCACGGTCATCCTGGCCCACACCGGAACGGTGGACCTGCCCGCCGAGCTCCGCCAGGCCGACGTCGTGATCGCCGCGGCCGGCCAGCCGCACATGATCAAGGCGGAGGACCTCAAGCCCGGGGCCATAGTGCTCGACGTCGGCGTCAGCCGGGTCGATGACGGCAACGGCAAAGCCGTGGTCACCGGAGACGTGGACCCCGCCGCGGCCGGCGTCGCCGCCTGGCTGTCCCCGAACCCCGGCGGAGTGGGGCCGATGACCCGGGCCATGCTGCTCGCCAACGTGGTGGAGACCGCGGAACGCCAATTGGCAGAGAAAAGCAGCTCAGGCATCGCCTGACGGGTATCCCGGCGGTCGAGCTTGGCCCGGAACCGAAGGTAGGGCGCCTACTCCCGCGGGAGTAGGCGCCCTACCCCGTTCAGCAGACGACGCCGGCCGGCTCCGCCGCTAGGCTCGGAGTATGCCGCGCCGATTCCAGGGTCCGCCCACCAGCTTCATGGTGATTGCGGTGGCCGTGGTCCAGGTGGTGGGCACGGTTTTCGCCGCGGCACGGCAGCCTGATCACCGGCCGCTGGACGTGCTGGCCTTCGCGCTGCTGCTGGCCGGGCCGGCCGCGCTCTCGCTCCGGCGGCGAGCACCGGCAGCCACGCTTCCGGTGGCCGCCGCGGCAACCATCATCTACCTGGCCTCCGGCTATCCCTGGGGGCCGGTGCTGCTCTCACTGGCACTGGCCATCGTGTTCTCGGCAGCCGCGGGCAGGCGGTGGCAGACCTGGACGGTGGCGGGCACCTGCGCCGCCGCACTGGTTGCCTTTTTTCTGGCCAGGGGCGATGAAGGTGCACTGATCCGCGCGGTGGCCGGAACGTCCTGGCTGGCTATCCTGGTGCTGCTGGGGGAAGGAGCCCGGCTGCGCGGCGAACGCGTGGCCGAAAGGCGCCGCCAGCAGGAAACCCGGGAGCAGGCCGCCCGGGACGAATACCGGCTGGCGCTGGCCCGTGACATCCATGATGTGGTGGCCCATTCGCTGTCCATGATCAACGTCCGCGCCTCGGTTGCCCTGCATCTGGGGGACCGGGATCCGGACCAGTTCCGCCCTGCCCTGGAGGCCATCAAGACGGCCAGCAAGGAATCCCTGGACGAGGTCCGCCAGTTGCTGGGCGTGCTGCGTGACGACGCTCCGCTCCGCCCCGCCGCGGGTCCGGGGCTCCAGAGACTACCCGAACTCGCCGACAACGCCCGCCGGGCCGGGCTGGAGGTGCGGCTGGACCAGCGGATCGACAGGCCGCTCAGCGCAGCCGTGCAGGAGGCTGCCTACCGGATCGTGCAGGAGGCGCTGACCAACGTGGTGAGGCACTCCGGAGCCAGCCGGGCCGCCGTCGTTCTTGAGGCCCCTGCCGGCCCCGATGCCGGACGTCTCACCTTAACGGTCGACGACGACGGCCGCGGCTCTGCCGGCGCCCCCGAAGGAAACGGTGTGACCGGCATGCGGGAACGGGCCGCCGCGCTGGGCGGAGCCGTGGAGTTCCTGTCCCTGGAGCCGGGCTGGCGCGTGCGGGCGGTCCTTCCGCTGGCCGGGGCCCCGGGGGAGGAACCGCGATGATCCGCATCCTGATCGCCGACGACCAGACGCTCATCCGCGCCGGATTCCGGGCACTCCTGGGCGCCGAGCCGGACATGGAAGTCGTGGCCGAATGCGGCACCGGGGACGAGGCCGTGCGGCTGGCGGCACGCGACAAACCCGACGTCGTGCTGATGGACATCCGCATGCCGCACGGAGACGGGCTGGAGGCGACCCGCCGGATCCTGGCTGATCCGGGGCTCGCGGGAACCCGGGTCATCATCCTCACCACTTTTGAACTGGACGACTACATCGCGGAGGCCGTGCGCGCCGGTGCGGCGGGGTTCCTCGTCAAGGACACCGAGCCGGAGGAGCTGCTCCGCGCCGTGCGCGTGGTGCACGACGGCGACGCCCTCCTGTCGCCGTCGGTGACCCGCCGCATCATGGCGCAGCTGGCGGTGCAGTCCCGCGCCGCCAGCCGGCCCAAAGTCACGGACCAGATCACGGACCAGATCACGGACCGTGAACGCGAAGTCCTGCAGCTGGTGGGCGAGGGACTCAACAACGCGGAAATCGCGGAGCGGCTCTTCATCACCCCGCTCACGGCGAAGACCCACGTGTCGCGGATCATGGCCAAGCTGCAGGTCCGCGACAGGGTGCAGCTGGTGGTCCTCGCGTACGAATCGGGCCTCGTCCGCCCCGGCTGGACCGGCTGACGGTCCCGTTGGGGTGCAGCCGGCCGGCGCGGCCTGCGGTCTCCCGGTGGAGTACGCCGCGCGGCGGAAGTGACTCCCCGCGGCGGATGCGGAGGGCGCGGCTGCGGAGAAGACTCGATGCAGAGCCGGGAAACGGCTCGAACCGAGAGTTTGGACGACTGACATGCTTACCTCAATGACTGCCGCGATTGCCGCCCCTGCCGCCGCCATCGCAACCCACGGGCCCTGGTCCGACGGCGGGTTCTCACCATGGTTCCTGCTGTTCCCGCTGTTCTGGATCCTGGTCATCGGCCTGCTGATCTTCATCGGCAGGCGCACCTGGCGCGCCAACCGTCGCTGGGCCGCGGCGCAGGGCGGCGAAGGCGTGCTGCGGGAACGTTATGCCCGCGGGGAAATCGACGAAAACGAATACCGGAAGCGCCTGCAGGTACTGCGCGGCGGAGAGAAAAGCGCAGAGAAATAGGCGCAGAGAAATAGGCCGGCCTGGGGTTGGGCCAGCGGAGTTCCTTCGGGGATTTCGCTGGCCCCGCTCCGCCACCACGAGCCCCAACCTGACCATCGGAAAACGTCTGGATTTTTAGCGGTCGGGCTCTTTCCTTGTTCGAACGCACCTACTAACGTGGGGCGGGTGCGTGAACTTGTGTCGAAAGAATCCTCTCCCAAGGAATCATCTCCCAAGGATGCGCCGTTGAGCAGCCCCTCCGAAACCGGCCCGCCGCAGTATGTCATCACCGCCGAGAACCTGACCAAGCGCTACGGCGAGGTCACCGCCGTCGACGGTATCTCCTTCCGCGTGCCCGCCGGGGAAGCCTTCGGGCTGCTTGGACCCAATGGCGCCGGCAAGTCCACCACCATGAAGATGATCGGCGGGGTGTCCCAGCGGACCTCCGGAACCCTCAGCATCATGGGCCTGGACCCCGACCTGAACGGACCGGAAGTCCGCGCGCACCTGGGCGTGGTGCCGCAGCAGGACAACCTCGACGAGGAACTCAAGGTCCGGGACAACCTGCTGGTCTACGGCCGATACTTCGGCCTGCCGATGAGCTACCTCAGGCCCAAGGCGGATGAGCTGCTGGAGTTCGCCCAGCTCACGGACAAGGCCAAGTCCAGGGTGGACGCCCTCTCCGGCGGCATGAAGCGCCGGCTCACGATCGCCCGTTCCCTCATCAACGAGCCCCGGATCCTGCTGCTGGACGAACCGACCACGGGCCTTGACCCGCAGGCGCGCCACATCCTGTGGGACCGGCTGTTCCGGCTCAAGGAGCAGGGCGTCACCCTGATCCTGACCACCCACTACATGGACGAGGCCGAGCAGCTCTGCGACCGCCTGATCGTGGTGGACAAGGGCAAGATCATGGCCGAGGGCTCGCCCGCGAGCCTGATCCGCGAATACTCCACGCGTGAGGTCCTCGAACTGCGCTTCGGTTCGGAGCGCAACGCCACCGTTGGCGCCGAGCTCGAAGGCATCGGCGAGCGGGTCGAAACCCTCCCGGACCGCGTCCTGATTTATGCCCACGACGGCGAGGCCGCCCTCGAGCAGGTCTCCGCCCGGGGACTCCGGCCGGTCACCTCGCTGGTGCGCCGGTCCTCGCTGGAGGACGTCTTTCTGCGCCTGACCGGCAGGAGCCTGGTTGACTAAAAAGCAGAGTTGACTAAAAAAGCAGAGTTGACTGAGCGGGCCGTCACTGGAAAAGACGGAACCGCGCAGGCGGCAACGCTCCACGCCCACCCGCCGGCCGTTTCGGCGGCCCGCGCCAGGAAGTGGGGCGCGTTCTACTACGCCGAGCAGGTCCTCCGGGTGATGAAGGGCTACGGCTGGACCATCATCATGTACGGCGTCGGGCAGCCGGTGGCGTACCTGTTTGCGATGGGCGTGGGCCTCGCCACCCTCGTGGAAAGGAACAGCACCTCGGCGTTCGGCGGCGTCAGCTACCTCACCTTCATCGCCCCGGCCCTGCTGGTCTCGGCCACGGTCATGACGGCGGCCAGCGAGTTCACGTTCCCCGTGATGGACGGCTTCAAATGGCGCCGGGTCTACTACGGCCCGCACGCCTCGCCGCTGACGCCGGAGCAGATCGCTGGTGGGCAGGTCATTGCCGTCACCGTGCGTTTCCTTCTGCAGTCTGCCATTTACTTCGCCGTCGTCGCGCTGTTCGGGGCGTCCCCGAGCGGCTGGGGCTGGGTCTCGATCCTGGTCGCCACCCTCGCCGGGCTGTCCTTCGGGCTGCCGCTGATGGCCTACGCGGCAGCCATCAAGGACGACAAGGGCCAGTTCGCCATGGTCATGCGGTTCATCGTAATGCCGCTGTTCCTGTTCTCCGGTACCTTCTTCCCGCTGGACACCCTGCCGCTGGGCGTCCGCTGGATCGGCTGGATCTCACCGATCTGGCATGGCACTGAGCTCGGCCGGGTGGTCAGCTACGGCTACCTGGAGGCCCCGCTGCTGACCGTCGCGCACCTCGTGTTCCTGCTGGTCCTCGCCGTCGTCGGCTGGATCCTGACCAAGCGGCAGTTCGCCAAAAGGCTGGGCTCATGAGCGCCGTCGTCGAAAGCCCCAATTCCGGGAACTCCAGCGTCACGGAGGCCGCCCGCAACCGGCGCTTCGGGCCGCTCTACTCGCGCAACGTGCGCGCCGTCGTCGCCCGCGGGCTGATGGCCACCAAGAGCAGCAACTGGATGGTGATTGTCTCTGGCTTCTTCGAACCGGTGCTGTACCTGATCGCCATGGGCGTGGGCCTGGGCGCGATCGTCGGTGCCGTGAGGGGGCCCGGCGGCCAGGAAATCTCCTACGCCGCCTACATCGCTCCGGCGCTTTTGGCCGTGTCCGCCATGAACGGAGCCGTCTACGACTCCACCTGGAACGTCTTCTTCAAGATGAACTTCGCCAAGCTGTACCAGGGCATGCTCTACACCTCGCTGGGGCCGCTGGACGTCGCCATGGGGGAGATCTTCCTGGCGCTGCTGCGCGGGCTCATGTACGCCACCGGCTTCACCGCCGTGATGGGCGTGATGGGGCTCATCATCACGCCCTGGGCCATCCTGATGATCCCGGCCTCGGTGCTGATTGCCTTCGGCTTCGCGAGCTTCGGCATGGGCATCACCAGCTTCATGAAGACCTTCCAGCAGATGGACTGGATCAACTTCGTGATGCTGCCGATGTTCCTCTTCAGCGCCACCTTCTACCCGCTCAGCGTGTACCCGCAGTACATCCAGTGGTTCATCCAGGCCATGCCGCTGTGGCACGGCGTGGAGCTGCTCCGGCAGATCAGCGTCGGGGTGTTCACCCCGGCGACGGCCCTGCACATCGGCTACTACCTCGTGATGATCGCCCTCGGGCTGCTGCTCACCACCGGACGGCTGCGCAGGCTGTTCCTCAAGTAGGGCGGTCCCGGTCCCCCCGCGGAAACGTTCGCCCGGGGTGGAAGCGGGGCGGCGGGCGGCGCGGGTTTGCGATAATGGGGGAATGCGATCTCTGGGCAACTCCGCGTCTTCCAAGCCGTCCGCGTACAACGCCGCCACGGGCAAGTTCTCGATGTTCCGGATCGGCGGTCTTGGCATGACCGTCTTCATCATCGCGTTCCTGGTCGCGGTCATCTTCGCGGCCAACCAGAACGACGTCGTGGGATGGGTCGTGGCGATCATCGCCGCCTTCTGGCTGGCCCTGGCATCCTTCGTGGTCTTCAGCATCCAGAAGGCCGCCAGGAAGGCCGCCGCGAAGCTCAACGAAGCGCAGAACGCGTTCAACGCGGCGACCGGCCGGGCGCCGTCGTCGGGCAGCGTTGACCACGGCAACACCCGCCTCGTGGCCCAACGCCGCGAAGCCGACGAGGTCCGCGACCTCAAACTGGACCACTCCTTCAAGATCGTCCAGGTGCAGGTCCGCGTCGTGGAGCAGGAACAGGCCAAGGGCGCCGCCTCGGACCAGGACACCATCCGCCGGGCGCTCGACACCATCGAAATCACCGCCACCAACGCGCGGGACATGATCAAGTCCTCCGGCGGAAGCGACGAGCCCGTCTCCGGAACCATCATCGACTAGAGTGGATCGGGTGAGCTCGGCATTGGAGAAGGAAAACCTTCGCATCGCATCTGTCAACGTCAATGGCCTTCGCGCCGCCTACAAGAAGGGCATGGCGGAATGGCTGGAGCCCCGCGGAGTGGACATCCTGTGCCTGCAGGAAGTCCGTGCCCCTGACGCGATCGTCCACGAACTGCTCGGCGAGGGCTGGTACATCCTGCACGCCGAAGCCGAGGCCAAGGGCCGCGCCGGCGTCGCCATCGCCTCCCGCGCCGAACCCGTCGCCACCCGGGTGGGCATCGGCGAGGACTACTTCGCCACCGCCGGCCGCTGGGTCGAGGCCGACTACATCGTCCGGGACGCCCAAGGGCAGGCCTCCCGGCTGACGGCGGTCAGCGCCTACGTGCACTCCGGTGAGGCCGGCACTCCGAAGCAGGACGACAAGTTCCGCTTCCTGGACGTCATGATCAACCGGCTGCCCGAGCTGTCCAAGCACAGCGACCATGCCCTCGTGGTCGGCGACCTGAACGTGGGCCACACCGAGCTGGATATCAGGAACTGGAAGGGCAACGTCAAACGTGCCGGCTTCCTGCCGGAGGAGCGCGCGTACTTCGACCGCTTCTTCGGCGAGGAGATCGGCTGGAAGGATGTTCACAGGGGCCTGGCGGGTAACGTCGACGGCCCCTACACCTGGTGGTCGCAACGGGGACAGGCCTTCGACACCGACACCGGCTGGCGCATTGATTACCACATGGCCACGCCCGCTCTCGCTGCTGCTGCAGTGTCAGCCGTTGTTGACCGGGCACCGTCCTGGGATACCCGCTTCTCTGACCACGCCCCGCTGGTAGTGGACTACCGGCTCTAGTCTTAAGGCTTCAACGAATGACCTCTCCTTCAACTGCGACCACCGGCACCGAACCCGCGCCCGCCGCCACGGCGGCAGTGCCCGTCGCCACCTCACCCGGCACGTCCGCTCCTGCCCCGGCCGCCACCGCCACCGCCGCCAGGCACCGCATCCTGTCCGGAATGCAGCCCTCCGCCGACTCCCTGCACCTGGGCAACTACCTCGGCGCCCTAGTGAACTGGGTCCGGATGCAGGACGAGTACGACGCGATCTTCTTCATCCCGGACCTGCACGCGATCACGGTCCCGCAGGATCCGGCGGAGCTGGCCCACCGCACCCGGGTCACGGCCGCGCAGTACATCGCCGGCGGCGTGGACGTGGACAAGTGCACCCTCTTCGTCCAGTCCCAGGTGCCCGAGCACGCCCAGCTGGCCTGGGTCCTGAACTGCATCACGGGGTTCGGCGAGGCCTCCCGGATGATCCAGTTCAAGGACAAGGCCGGCAGGCAGGGCTCCGACCACGCCAGCGTCGGCCTGTTCACCTACCCGGTCCTGCAGGCCGCGGACATCCTCCTGTACCAGCCGCACGGCGTCCCGGTGGGTGAGGACCAGCGTCAGCATGTGGAACTCAGCCGCGACCTCGCCCAGCGCTTCAACACGCGCTTCGGAGAGACCTTTACAGTTCCCCAGCCCTTCATCCAGAAGGAATCGGCGAAGATCTATGACCTGCAGCACCCCACTGCCAAGATGTCGAAGTCGGCGGAGTCACCGGCCGGCCTGATCAACCTCCTGGACGATCCCAAGGTCACGGCCAAGCGGATCAAGTCAGCCGTGACGGATGCCGAGACCGAGATCCGCTTCGACCGCGAGGCCAAGCCCGGCGTCTCTAACCTCCTCGCCATCTATTCGGCCATCACGGGGCAGAGCGTCGAGGCACTCGTCGCCGCCTACCAGGGCAAAATGTACGGCCACCTCAAGGTCGACCTGGCCGAGGTCGTGGCCGATCGCCTGACACCCATCCGGAACCGGGCCAACGAGCTGCTGGACGACCCCGCAGAGCTGGACCGCCTGCTGGCCCTCGGCGCGGACAAGGCCCGCGAGATCGCCTCCGTCACCCTCCGTGACGTCTACGCCAAGGTGGGTTTCCTGCCCTACGCCGGAGCCCACGGAGTCCGCTAGGCCGATGTCCTCCGTCAGCAAAGTCACCGCGAAAGACACCCCGCGAGCCGGCACTGCCCCCTCCGGCAACGGGCAGTCCCGCAGCGAAGGCATCAGCATCGGTGTGATCCTGGGGTTTCCGCCGGAGATCGCCGAGGAGCTCCAGCGCTGGCGTGCCTCCTTCGGTGACCCCATGGCCGGCGTCATCCCTGCCCACATCACGCTGGTGACCACCACCATGACCCAGGACTGGGAAGCGACGCGCCACCATGTGCGTGAGATCGCGAGCAAGCAGGAGCCCTTCGACGTGACGATCGCCGGCACCGGAACCTTCCGGCCCGTGTCTCCCGTGGTCTTCCTCAACGTTGAAGACGGCTTCGGTCACTGCGTCAGCCTGCACCAGCAGCTCCAGACCGGCCCGCTGGAGCGGGAACTGCCGTTTGCGTACCACCCGCACGTCACCGTCGCCCACGACGTCGCGCCGGAAAGTCTCGATGAGGCCGAAACTGCGCTCAGGGATTACAGGGCCACATTCCCGGTGGCTAGCATGGGACTTTACGAGCACGACGACAACGGCATTTGGCAGCTACGGGAAGAGCTTGACTTTGGGACCGAACCTGACCACTGAGCCGCGCTCGACGCAGGCGCGGCCGGGGCGGCAGCCGCCCGCCGAGCCGCCCCCTCCCACCGAGCTGGCCCGGCTGAAACTGGAAGTCATCCGGAAAAAGGTTGACTGGGGCAAGGCCCGCCGCTCCGGCGGCGGGGGACTGGCGTCGCTGGTGCCGATGGTGCAGTGGCTGCTGGCCCGGCTCAACGTGTTCTTACCCGTGCGCGCCCTCCAGCATTACGGGCGCCAGCACGGCCCGCTGATGAGTGCCGGCATCGGCTTCAGGATGTTCTTCTCCATCACGGGTCTGCTGGCCACCGGATTCTCCCTGGCCGGACTCGTTCTCCGCCGACAGCCGGCCCTGCTGGAACGCGTGGTCAGCAGTGTTGCCACGGGCGCGCCCGGCCTCTTGAAGGTCGACGGCGGCGAGGGGCTGGTTGATCCCCAGGAGCTGCTGAACCCCAACGGCCTCGGCTGGACCGCCGTGATCGCCGCCGTGGTGACAGTGGTGACCTCGCTGGGCTGGATCGACGGCCTGCGCGACGGCGTGCGCGGCGTGATGCAGCTCGGCCCGCTGAAGATGAACCCGATCCTGCTGAGACTGCACGACGTCGGCACCCTGCTGTTGATGGGCGTCGCCCTCGTGATCAGCGCCGGAGCCTCACTGGTGTTCGGTACGGCCGCGGGCTGGGCGACCGAGCAGCTGAGCCTCGATCCGCTGCTTGCCGGGCCCCTGACTACCTCCGTCAAGATCGCCGTGCCGCTGCTGCTGGGCTGGGCCACCGCGCTGATCATGTTCCGGCTGGCCGCGGGGCTGAAGCTGGCCCGGCGTTCCCTGCTGGAAGGGACCATCCTCGCCGCGGTGGGCACCGGTGGGCTGCAGATCTTCAGCGCCGAGCTGCTCGCCAGCGCGGGACGGAACCCCATCCTGGCACCGTTCGCCATCATCATCGGCCTGCTGATCTGGTTCAACCTGGTCAGCCAGGTCTACCTGCTGTCCGCGGCCTGGGCGGCGATCCGGGATGAGGACCTTAAGGCCGAGCCCGCCAACAAGACGACCGGTTGGGGCGCCCGCCAGGTGCAGCCGGGCAAAACACCGGTGGAGTCCGGCCAGCGCCGCCGCCCCGCCGCGCCTACAAGCCCGCGTCGAGGTACTGATCGGCCCACGCCGAAATAATCTTCGCGGCACGCGCCGCCTGGCCCTTGCCGGTCAGCAGGTGATCGCTTCCCTCCAGCGAGACGAAGCTGCGTGGGTGGCGCGCCGTCTGGAAGATGGTGCTGGCGTTCTCAATGCCGACGGTGTTGTCCGTGGGGGAGTGCAGCACCATCAGCGGCTTGTGCAACTGCCGGATGCAGTCCGTCAGGTCCGCATTTTCCAGGTCCTCCACGAAATGCCGGCGGATCTCCACCCGTTTGCCGCCCAGGTCCACCTCGGCGCTGCCTTCGCTGAGGATCCGGTCCAGGGCCGCGTCAAAGACGTGCGCCACATGCTTGGGCGAGAACGGAGCGCCCACCGTTGCCACGGCGTCGAGCTCCGGAATCTCCCGGGCCGCTGCCAGGACGGCTGCGCCGCCGAAGGAATGGCCCACCAGCAGCGAGGCCGGCCTGCCTGACTCCCGCATGAACTCGGCGGCCCGGACAGTGTCGGCCACCTTGTGGCTGAAGGAGCCCTCCGACCACAGCCCGGCTGATCCGCCCAGCCCCAGGTTGTCGAAGCGGAGCATGCCCACTCCGTTGTCCGCCAGCGCCTTGCATATCCGCGAGGCCGAGGGGCTGTCCTTGCCCAGCGTGAAGCCGTGCGAGAACACGCCCCAGCCTTTCACCGGCCCCGCCGGGACGTCGATGATGCCGGAGAGCAGCTCGCCGGTGGAACCCTGGAAGGAGACTTTTTCAGATCGGGACATGGGGAGCCTTTTCGTTGAACGGGAAGACGACGACGGCGCCCCCACCCGTAAGGTGAGAGGCGCCGTCGTCGTGGTTCTTTTGGTTCTTGCGGAGACCGGTTGCTAGATCTTGCGGGACAGAATGGCCTGCTTGACCTCGGCGATCGCCTGCGTGACCTGGATGCCGCGCGGGCATGCCTCGGTGCAGTTGAAGGTGGTGCGGCAGCGCCACACGCCTTCCTTGTCGTTGAGGATCTCGAGGCGCATGTCGCCGGCATCATCACGGGAATCGAAGATGAAGCGGTGCGCGTTCACGATTGCCGCGGGGCCGAAGTACTGTCCGTCGGTCCAGAACACCGGGCAGGACGAGGTGCACGCGGCGCAGAGGATGCACTTGGTGGTGTCGTCGAACCGCTCGCGTTCCTCGGCGGACTGCAGGCGCTCCTTGGTGGGTTCGTGGCCCCGGTTGATCAGGAAGGGCATGACCTCGCGGAAGGACTGGAAGAACGGTTCCATGTCCACGATCAGGTCCTTCTCCACCGGCAGGCCCTTGATCGGCTCGACCGTGATGGGCTTGGACGTGTCCAGGTCCTTCAGCAGGGTCTTGCAGGCGAGGCGGTTGCGGCCGTTGATGCGCATGGCATCGGAACCGCAGACGCCGTGGGCACAGGAACGGCGGAAGGAGACGCTGCCGTCGATTTCCCACTTGATCTTGTGCAGGGCGTCGAGGACACGGTCGGTGCCGTACATGGTGACCTTGAAGTCATCCCAGGTGGATTCGTCGGAGACCTCGGGGTTGTAGCGGCGCACGCGCAGCGTCACGTCGAAGGAAGGGATCTCCCCGCCGCCTCCGATATGGGCGGGCAGTTCGATCTTGGAGGCCGGCTCAGCAAGTTCAGCGGTCATCTTAGTACTTCCTCACCATCGGCTCGTAACGCGTAAAGACCACCGGTTTGGTGGCGAGCCGGATCCCAGCTGTTGTTTCTGCGGTTCCCGCAGCCCCATCCGCCGGAGCATGCTCATCCTTGTACGCCATCGAGTGCTTCATGAATTTTTCGTCGTCGCGCTCGGGGAAGTCCTCGCGGAAGTGTCCGCCGCGGGATTCCTCGCGGTGCAGGGCCGCCACGGTCATGACCTTGGCGAGCTCCAGCAGGAAGCCCAGCTCCACGGCCTCGAGGAGGTCCAGGTTGAAGCGCTTGCCCTTGTCCTGGACGCTGATGCGCTGGTACCGCTCCTCGAAGGAGGCGATGTCCCTCAGGACCTGGTTCAGCGTGTCGGCGGTGCGGAACACCTGCATGTTGGCATCCATCGTGTCCTGCAGTTCCTTGCGGATTGCAGCGACCTTCTCGGTGCCGTCCGAGGTGCGGACGTGGTCCAGCAGGTTCAGCGTGTAGGCCTCCGGGTCAGCGGGGAGCTCCACGAAGTCAGCGGTCTTGGCGTACTCCGCGGCGGCGATGCCGGCGCGCTTGCCGAAGACGTTGATGTCCAGCAGCGAGTTCGTGCCCAGTCGGTTGGAACCGTGCACGGAGACACAGGCGACCTCGCCGGCGGCGTAGAGGCCCGGGACGATCGTGTCGTTGTCCTGGAGCACTTCGGCGGTGATGTTGGTGGGGATGCCGCCCATGGCGTAGTGCGCCGTCGGGAAGACCGGAACCGGCTCCGTGTACGGCTCGACGCCCAGGTAGGTGCGGGCGAACTCGGTGATGTCCGGCAGTTTGGCGTCGATGTGCGCCGGCTCAAGGTGGGTCAGGTCCAGGAGGACGTAGTCCTTGTTCGGGCCGCAGCCGCGTCCCTCACGGACTTCGTTGGCCATGGAGCGGGCCACGATGTCGCGGGGGGCGAGGTCCTTGATGGTGGGGGCGTAGCGCTCCATGAAGCGCTCACCCTCGGAGTTGCGCAGGATCGCTCCTTCGCCGCGGGCGGCCTCGGAGAGGAGGATGCCCAGGCCCGCGAGGCCTGTCGGGTGGAACTGGAAGAACTCCATGTCCTCCAGGGGGATGCCGCGGCGGAACGCGATGCCCATGCCGTCACCGGTGAGAGTGTGGGCGTTGGAGGTGGTCTTGAAGACCTTGCCGGCGCCGCCGGAGGCGAACACCACGGACTTGGCCTGGAAGACGTGCAGCTCACCGGAGGCGAGGTCGTAGGAGACGACGCCGGCGACGCGCTTCTGCTTGTACGGCGTGCCGTCCTCGCGGACAGCGTCTTCCTCGACGGTCAGCAGGTCAAGGACGTAGTACTCGTTGTAGAACTCGACGTTGTGCTTGACGCAGTTCTGGTACAGGGTCTGCAGGATCATGTGGCCGGTGCGGTCGGCGGCGTAGCAGGCACGGCGGACCGGAGCCTTGCCGTGGTCGCGGGTGTGGCCGCCGAAACGGCGCTGGTCAATCCGGCCCTCGGGCGTGCGGTTGAACGGCAGGCCCATCTTTTCCAGGTCCAGGACGGCGTCGATCGCTTCCTTCGCCATGACCTCGGCGGCGTCCTGGTCAACCAGGTAGTCGCCGCCCTTGATGGTGTCGAAGGTGTGCCACTCCCAGTTGTCTTCCTCGACGTTGGCCAGGGCCGCACACATGCCGCCCTGGGCCGCGCCGGTGTGGGAACGGGTGGGGTACAGCTTGGTCAGTACTGCTGTTTTCGCGCGCTGACCTGATTCGATCGCCGCGCGCATCCCGGCGCCACCGGCACCGACGATGACGACGTCGTACTTATGGACCTGCATACCAGACGCTCTTTCTCTCAAAATTCGCTATCAAACACCGGCCGGCGGAGCCTGCCCGGTGAAGTCTCGTGGAAATCCTTGCCGGCACCGGGCAGGCAAGGATCGGTTGCCGCTTGGGCTGCGCCGTTACGGCGCGGGGCAGAAGCCGCCGGGCAGCTGGGCACCGTTGACCACGGGGCACGGGTCGAAGGTGAAGATGACCATGGTGCCCAGGACGATGATGACGGTGGTGGCCGCGTAGAGAACGATCTTCAGCCAGAGACGCGTGGCGTCCTTCTCCGCGTAGTCGTTGATGATGGTGCGGACGCCGTTGGTGCCGTGCAGCATGGCCAGCCACAGCATGGCCAGGTCCCAGACCTGCCAGAACGGGTCGGCCCACTTGCCGGCCACGAAGCCGAAGTCGATGGCGTGGATGCCCTCGCCCACCAGCAGGTTGACGGTCAGGTGGCCGAAGATCAGGACCACCAGGACCACGCCGGAAAGCCGCATGAAGAGCCAGGCGAGCATTTCGAAATTGCCCCTGGAAGAGCCGCTGCGGCGGTACTGCGGGGCAATGCGGCCGCTGCCGACCTTTGCACTCCTGTTTTGTCCACTGCTGTTTTGTCCACTTCGTGGGGTCTGAATCTCAGTTGCACTCATGGCTTAGTGACCTCCAAAGGCAAGGGAAAGGTGGCGGATGGAGAAGCCCACCATGACGACGACCCAGAGGGCCAGTACCGTCCACAGCATCTGGCGCTGGTACTTTGCGCCCTTCTTCCAGAAGTCGACGGCGATGATCCGCAGGCCGTTGAAGGCGTGGAACACAATCGCAGCGACAAGGCCCGTTTCACCCAGGGCCATCAGGGGGTTCTTGTAGGTTCCGATCACGGCGGTGTAGGCCTCCGGGGACACACGCACCAGTGAGGTGTCCAGCACATGGACCAACAAGAAGAAAAAGATCACTACACCGGTAATGCGGTGTCCAACCCAGGACCACATGCCTTCACGGCCGCGGTACAAGGTGCCAGCTGGTTTTGTCGGCACTGAATAAACCTCCCTGCAACACAGCGGCGCTGGCATGGGATCCACGCGGGGGGAACGCCTGCTGCGAGAGCACTCATAAACTCAAGCCTAAATCTAGGCTTCGCCCACAGCTTATTCAATTCAGCCACCCGTTGGTGACGGGCCCCGGCGCGGTTTTCGAACCGTTTTGAGACTAACGCCACATTGCCCGCGCTGGGCGGAGCGGTCGCGGGAGTGCCCCGCAGGAGCGGCAGGTGCCGTGTCCTGGCCCCTGATCAGGGGCGGCCGGGCCGGATTCGGCTAAAGTAGCCGTGATGACTACAGACAAAGTGACAAGCCAGGACTCACCACAGGGTTCGGCCCTGAGCCGATTTATTGCGGTGATTCCGGCAGGCGGTGTGGGGACCCGCCTCTGGCCTCTGTCGCGGGCAGCAGCCCCCAAATTCCTTCACGACCTCACGGGCTCGGGCAGCACACTGCTGAGATCCACCTACGACCGGCTGGAGCCGCTCGCCGGCAAGCACATGCTCGTGGTGACCGGGATGGCCCATCGTGACGCTGTCTGTCGCCAGCTCCCCGAGATTGACGACGCGGACCTCGTGCTGGAGAGCGAACCCAAAGACTCCGGCGCCGCCATCGGTTTGGCCGCGGCGATCCTGCACGAGCGTGATCCGGACACCATCATGGGGTCTTTTGCGGCGGACCAGGTGATCAGCCCCGACGAGCTGTTTCATGAGGCCGTCAGGGAGGCCATCCACGCAGCCGCGGCCGGCAAGATCGTCACGATCGGCATCAAGCCCACGCACCCCTCCACCGGCTTCGGCTACATCCGGGCCGGGAAGAACCTCGGCGTGGACGGCGCCCCCAGTGCCCAGGCCGTCGTCGAGTTCGTGGAGAAGCCCAGCGAAGAGGTCGCCCAGGAGTATCTCGACAGTGGCGAGTATGTCTGGAACGCCGGTATGTTCGTGGCTCCCGTCTCGCTGATGCTCAAGCACCTCGAGGCCAACCAGCCCGAGCTTTTCGCCGGGGTTCAGGAAATCGCCAAGGCCTGGGACACCCCGCAGCGCGAGGAGGTCAAGGCCCGCGTCTGGCCCACCCTGCCCAAGATCGCCATTGACTACGCCGTGGCCGAACCGGCCGCTGCCGCCGGCGACGTCGCCGTCGTGCCCGGAACCTTCCGCTGGGACGACGTCGGGGACTTTGCCTCGGTGGGCCGGCTCAACAGCGCAAAGGAAGTCAAGGACGTCACCGTGATCGGTGAGGGTGCCCGCGTCTTCACGGAGGACGCGAGCGGCGTGGTGGTCTCTGATACCAAGCGCGTGATCGCGCTGATCGGGATCAAGGACGTCGTCGTGGTGGATACCCCTGACGCCTTGCTCGTGATGCACAAGGAACACTCCCAGCGCGTGAAGCAGGCCGTCGACGCCCTCAAGGCCAGCGGCGACACGGACGTCCTGTAGCCGCCAGCCGGGCCTTGCCTGCCGGCGGCGAACGTTCATTCATCTGTAACGCGCCGTACCCGATGCCGCTATTCTTTGTGCGCTCGCTAGAGTTATTCCGTGCGCAATTACACTACTGAAGCTGAGCCCACCACACTGGTGGGGCCGTGGCTGGAGCCCCTCCTGCCGGAGCTGATCGCTTTCCGCCGTGACCTGCATGCGCACCCGGAGCTGTCCTTCAAGGAGTTCCGCACCACAGACAAACTCGTCAAGCGACTCCAGGACGCAGGCCTCACGCCCCGCCGCCTCGAGGGCACCGGCCTGACGGTGGACATCGGTGAGGGCCCCATCGCCACCGCCCTCCGCGGCGACATCGACGCCCTGCCGATCATCGAGGAAACCGGGCTCGAGTTCGCCTCGAAGAACCACGGCGTCACCCACGCGTGCGGACATGACGTCCACACCACCACCATGCTCGGCGCGGCCCTGGTCCTGCAGCGGATGCACGAGGAGTCGCCGCTGCGCGGTTCCGTGCGGATCATCTTCCAGCCGGCCGAGGAAACGATGCCCGGCGGCGCCCAGAGCTGCATCGAACAGGGCGTCCTGGCGGGTGTTCCCCGGATCCTGGCCCTGCACTGTGACCCCCGGATCGAAGTGGGCAAGATCGGCACCCGGATCGGCGCCATCACCTCCGCCTCGGACACCATCAAGATCGAACTGACCGGCCGCGGGGGACACACCTCACGCCCGCACCTGACCGAAGAGCTCATCTTCGCCCTGGCTCAGATCGCGGTCAACGTTCCGGCCGTGCTCTCCCGCCGCGTTGACGTCCGCAGCGGCGTCTCCGTGGTCTGGGGCCACATCTCCGCCGGCTCCGCCCCCAACGCAATCCCGGCGAGCGGCTACATGGCGGGCACCATGCGCTGCCTGGACCGCGACGCCTGGCACAGCGCCGGTGTAATCCTCGACGAGGTCGTGCAGCAGATTGCGGCACCGTACGGCGTCGACGTGCACCTGGAACACACCCGCGGTGTGCCTCCCGTGGTGAACTCCGAACACGAGACAGCCCTGATCGAGGCCGCAGCCCGCGCCGAAATCGGCGAGGGTGCCGTGGTCCTGACGCCGCAGTCGATGGGTGGCGAGGACTTCGCCTGGTTCCTCGCGGAAACCCCCGGCGCCATGATGCGCCTGGGCACCAAGACCCCCGGCGGCGAAGAATACGACCTCCACCGCGGCGACTACATCCTGGACGAACGCGCGCTCGGCCTCGGCATCCAGGTCCTCACGGCCGCGGCGCTGCGCACCATCCGCGACCTCTAGCCCTCCGCGACCTCCAAGGCCCGGCCACACCCAAACCCAGGCGCGAACGTACACTTCAGGCCCCGATTTCTGCGATTTCGGGGCCTGAAGTGTACGTTCGCGCATGGGGTGGGCGTCCGGCGATGCGCTGATTAGGTTGTGCACAATGCAATTGTGGACTACGGTGGTGGCATGACCAACGAGCCGAGCGTCAACGCCCCCCGCCTCAACAGGCAGGTTTGCTTCGCGATGTACTCGGCGTCGCGTGCCGCCACCGCGGTCTACCGGCCGATGCTCGAGGGGCTGGGCCTGACCTACCCCCAGTACCTCGTGATGCTGGTGCTCTGGGAGGAGCAGCCCCGCAGCGTCCGGGAGCTGGGGGAGGAGCTCGGGCTCGACTCGGGCACGCTCTCACCGCTGCTCAAGCGGCTCGAAGCCCTGGGCCTCGTGGAACGGCGCCGATCCGCGGAAGATGAGCGCCGGGTGGAAGTATTCCTGACCGACGCCGGTGCCGCCCTGAGTGCTGAAGCCACCGGCATTCCGCAACGGCTCGCGGTCGCCGCCGGGCTGTCGCCCGCAGAACTTGACCAGCTTCGGGACACCCTCGGCCGGCTGACCGCCGCGCTGCATTCCTCCCGCTGAGCACATACCCCCAACAGAACGGAACCACTTGAAGACTCTCTACACGGCAGAAGCACTCGCCACAGGTGTTGGCCGGGACGGCAACGCCCGGAGCCAGGACGGCAGACTCGATGTGACCCTGGCCAGCCCGGTGGAACTCGGCGGCACCGGCGAAGGTACCAACCCCGAGCAGCTGTTCGCCGCCGGCTACGCGGCGTGCTTCCACTCGGCACTGCGGCTCGTGGGGCGCAAGGAACGGGCGGACCTAACGGACTCCGCCGTCGCCGCCAAGATCCACTTCGGTGCCCTCGCCGACGGCGCCGGCTACGGGCTCGCCGCAGAACTGGAGATCGCTTTGCCCGCAGTGGACTGGCGGACCGCCGAGGCCCTCGTGGCAAAGGCGCACAAGATCTGCCCGTACTCCAACGCCACCCGCGGCAATATCAACGTCGACATCAAGATTCTGGAGGTCGCCGCATGAGCGCCAACACGGCAGAAACCACCGCCGTCCCCACCGGCCCGCTCCCCACCACCACTCGGGAAGTCCAGCTGGCGTCCCGGCCGCACGGCCGCCCGGTGCCGGAAAACTTCCGCCTCGCGGAAGCGCCGCTGCCGGAACTGCAGGACGGCCAGGTGCTGGTCCGCAATCTCTACATCTCGGTGGACCCGTACATGCGCGGCCGGATGAACGACGTCAAGTCCTATTCCGCTCCGTTCGCCCTGGACGCGGCGCTCGACGGCGGTGCCGTCGGTGAGGTGATCGCGTCCCGGGCCGAGGGGCGAACGGTGGGGGACGCCGTCGTGCACCAGCTCGGCTGGCGCGAGTACGCCGTCGTGGACGCCAAGGCCACCACCCTGGCGCGCACGGACCTTGCCCCGGCCTCCGCCTTCCTCGGAGCCCTCGGCATGACGGGACTCACCGCCTATGCAGGCCTGCTGAAGGTAGCCGACTTCAAGCCCGGCGACGCGGTGTTCGTCTCCGGTGCCGCCGGCGCCGTGGGCTCGCTGGTGGGCCAGATCGCCAAAGCCAAGGGCGCCTCCCGCGTGATCGGCAGTGCCGGCAGCCCCGAGAAGGTGGCACGGCTGCTGGAGCTCGGCTTCGACGCCGCCTTCAACTACCACGACGGCCCGGTCCGGGACCTGCTGCAGGAAGCCGCCGGAGAAAAAGGAATCGACGTCTACTTCGACAACGTCGGCGGAGACCACCTCGAGGCGGCGCTCTCGGTCCTCAACGTGGGCGGACGGGTGGCCCTGTGCGGCGCCATCTCGCAGTACAACGCAACCGAGGCCCCGGCCGCCCCGCGCAACCTGGCCGTCGCCATCGGCAAGCAGCTGACCCTGCGCGGCTTCCTCGTCGGCGGGCAGCGGCAGCACTCGGCGGAATTCGCCCAGCAGATGGCGGACTGGCTCGCGGACGGCACGGTCCGCTACGACGAGACAGTCGTGGACGGGCTGGAGAACGCGCCGCAGGCCTTCATGGACCTGCTCGACGGCGCCAACACCGGCAAGATGCTCGTCCGGATCTAACACGAAAGTAAAGTTAGTCAGCCTTCGCGAGCGGACACTTGAGGCCCCGGAATCCACGATTTCGGGGCCTCAAGTGTCCGCTCGCGCATCCTCGACTACCGCTTGGTAACAAGTTCTCAACAATCTAGGGAAATGCCGTGAACTGTGTTATCCGGACGTGTTGCAGGACACTAAAGTAGCTTGCATCAGTGCGCCTCGGCGCAGTGCTGCGAACTTCTCATTGAAAACAGCGTTGCAGCGGCAATACCGCCAACAGACACTCATTGAACTCCTGTCGTAGCGCCTACTCTTTCTTCCTGGAGGAAAATTGAAGAACTCACTACGTGCAACCTTCAAGCGCGGTTCAATGGCCGGAGTCGCCACCGCGGGTGCGGCTGCTCTCCTGCTCACGGGTTGCGGGGCTGCCCCGGAGGCAGGCAGCAGCGCCACCAACACCGCCGGCAACTACACGGGTTGCATCGTGTCCGACTCGGGTGGATTCGACGACCAGTCGTTCAACCAGTCCTCCTGGGAAGGCCTGAAGAAGACCGAGAAGGACCTCGGCATCAAGGTCAACCAGGTCGAGTCCAAGACCAACAACGACTTCGAGCCGAACCTGCGCGCCATGGTCACGGCCGGCTGCAACCTGACCATCACTGTCGGCTTCCTTCTGGGCGACGCCACGAAGGCCCAGGCCACGGCGAACCCGGACAAGCACTTCGCGATCATCGACTTCGGCTACGACACCCCGATCTCCAACGTCAAGCCGATCATCTACGACACGGCCCAGGCCGCCTTCCTGGCCGGCTACCTCGCGGCAGGCACCACCAAGACGGGAACGGTCGCCACCTTCGGCGGCATCAAGATCCCCACCGTCACCATCTTCATGGACGGCTACGCCGACGGCGTGAAGTACTACAACGAGCAGAAGGGCAAGGACGTCAAGGTTCTTGGCTGGGACAAGGCGAAGCAGGACGGCTCCTTCACCGGCGACTTCGAAAAGCAGGACAAGGGCAAGCAGTTCACCCAGAACTTCCTGGACCAGGGCGCGGACATCGTCATGCCCGTCGCCGGACCGGTCGGCAAGGGTGCGGGCGCGGCCCTGAAGGAAGCCAAGGCGGCAGGCAAGGACGTCAAGCTCATCTGGGTTGACTCCGACGGCTTCCTCACGGCACCGGATTACAAGGACATCATGCTCTCCTCCGTCATGAAGCAGATGGGCGAAGCCGTCGAGACCGTTGTGAAGGAAGACAAGGACGGCAAGTTCACCGGCACGCCGTACATTGGCACCCTCGCAAACGACGGCGTGCGGCTGGCTCCGTTCCACGACCTGGATTCCGCGGTTCCGGCCGAGCTGAAGACCGAGCTGGACCAAATCAAGAAGGACATCGCCGACGGCAAGCTGAAGGTTGAATCCGCAGCAAGCCCGAAGGCCTAGCCTCCTCCTCCGAGCGCCACGGCCCGTCCGGTCATTCACCGCACGGGCCGTGGCGCTTTTCGTTGAGCGGACCCCGCTCCGCCTCCGGCCGCAAGCACTAGGCTGGTGCTGCAGCCCCATTACGCGTCCGGGCCACGTCTTCCGGGCACCTCGAGATTGGTCAGAGTTTTGAAACTTGAACTCAAGGGGATCACCAAACGCTTCGGCTCCCTGGTAGCCAACGATCACATCGATGTGGTTGTTGAACCCGGGCAGATTCACTGTCTGCTCGGCGAGAACGGCGCTGGCAAGTCCACGCTGATGAACGTCCTATACGGGCTGTACGAGCCCACCGAGGGTCAGATCCTCGTTGATGGCAAACCCGTCAC
This sequence comes from Arthrobacter sp. UYCu723, assembly GCF_054059215.1. Taxonomy (NCBI): domain Bacteria; kingdom Bacillati; phylum Actinomycetota; class Actinomycetes; order Micrococcales; family Micrococcaceae; genus Arthrobacter; species Arthrobacter sp. UYCu723. The sequence continues at coordinate 495,535 of NZ_JBSSBW010000001.1, read as the reverse complement.
CTTCCGCGGCCCGGGGGACGCCATGGCTGCGGGCATCGGCATGGTGCACCAGCACTTCATGCTGGTCCCGGTCTTCACAGTGGCCGAGAACGTCGCCCTCGGTGCTGAAACCACCAAGGCCGGCGGTTTCCTGAATCTGGATGACACCCGGCGCAAGATCCAGGAGATTTCCGACCGGTACGGCTTCGACGTCGACCCGGACGCCCTGATCGAAGACCTCCCGGTCGGCGTGCAGCAGCGGGTGGAAATCATCAAGGCACTGGTCCGCGACGCCAAAGTCCTCATCCTGGACGAGCCCACCGCCGTGCTGACGCCGCAGGACACCGATGAGCTGCTGGACATCATGCGGCAGCTCAAGAGCCATGGAACGTCCATCGTCTTCATCTCGCACAAGCTCCGCGAGGTCAAGGAAGTCTCGGACACCATCACGGTGATCCGGCGGGGCAAGGTGGTCGGCACCGCCAATCCCGACGCCTCGACGACGGAACTCGCCTCCATGATGGTGGGCCGGGCCGTCAACCTGACCCTCGACAAGGCTCCGGCCCAGCCAAAGGAAAAGACCTTTCAGATCACGGACCTCACCGTCATTGCGGCCAGCGGCCAGCACGTGGTGGACGGCATCAGCTTCGACATCGCCCGGGGCGAGATCGTCGCCGTCGCCGGCGTCCAGGGGAACGGCCAGACGGAACTGACGGAGGCCATCCTGGGCCTGCAGGACCGCGTGCACGGCTCCATCCTGCTCGACGGCGAAGAGCTCGTGGGACGCAGCGTCAAGGAAGTCCTCGGGGCCGGCGTCGGCTTCGTACCGGAAGACCGCTCGGTCGACGGCCTGATCGGGACCTTCTCCATCGCCGAGAACCTGATCCTTGACCGGTACGACCAGGAACCGTTCGCCAAGGGCATCAGCATGAGCCCGGCCAAAGTCCTGGAGAACGCCAGGACCCGGATCGAAGAATTCGATGTGCGCACCCCGTCCGGCTCTCTCGCCGCCGGCACCTTGTCCGGCGGCAACCAGCAGAAAGTCGTCATGGCGCGGGAGCTTTCCCGGCCGCTGCGCCTCTTCATCGCCTCCCAGCCCACCCGCGGCGTGGACGTGGGATCCATCGAGTTCCTGCACAAGCGCATCGTGGCCGAGCGGGACCACGGCACCCCCGTGATGATCGTCTCCACCGAACTGGACGAGGTGATTGAGCTCGCCGACAGGATCGCAGTGCTCTACAAGGGCAAGCTGGTGGGCATTGTCCCGGCCGGCACCGGACGCGACGTCCTCGGACTGATGATGGCCGGGCTGTCCCCGGCCGACGCCCACGCCGACACCGTCAGTAAGCAGCACGCAACAACCCCGGCATCGATCCCGGCGCCCGCCGCCCACCCCGCGCAGGAGCCCGGCTCCGGCGCCGTAGGAGAGCACCATGACTGAACAGAACCCGCCACGACACCCGGCCGAGCAGGGCCCGGACAAGGGCCCGGACGAAGCTCCGGAGACCCAGGCTCCGGACGAAGCTCCGGAGGCGCCCGCCACAGCGCGCGAAACGCCGGCGGCGGCTGCCGCGGCGGCCATCTCGCTCGACACCGCGGGCGGCGCGCTGGCGCCGTCGGCCGTGCCGGTCTCCGCGCAGAGCGGCACGATCCCCGGCGGTCCCGACTCCGTGCTGCGAAGGATCTTCACCGGCGGCGGCCTGGTGTCCGTCCTGGCGGTGCTGCTGGCACTGATCCTCGGCGGGCTGCTGATCGCGAGCACCGACAAGGCTGTCACCACGACGGCCGGTTACCTGTTTGCCCGGCCCGCTGACTTCCTGTCCGCCGTCTGGAACGCCGCCACGCGCTCCTACATCGCCCTCTTCCAGGGCTCGGTGTTCAACCCCCGGGGCACCGGCGTGGCCGGCCAGTTCGCCCCGCTGATGGAAACCCTCACCATTTCCACCCCGCTGATCACCGCCGGTCTGGGCGTGGCTCTGGCCTTCCGTGCAGGCCTGTTCAACATCGGTGCGCAGGGCCAGATCATCATGGCCGGCATCCTCGCGTCTTGGGTGGGCTTCGCCCTGCACCTCCCGCTGGGACTGCACCTGCTGCTGGTCCTGCTGGCCGGCATCGTCGGCGGCGCCGTCTGGGGCGGCCTCGTCGGTTTCCTCAAGGCACGCACCGGCGCCCATGAAGTGATCCTGACGATCATGTTCAACTACATCGCGCTGTACTTCCTGCGGTACCTGCTCAACACTCCGGCCTTCCAGCGCCCGGGGGAGAGCAACCCGATCTCGCCCATCCTGGATCCCAGCGCGGTGTACCCGCAGATCTTCGGCAGCCAGTACCGGCTGCACCTGGGTTTCGTCCTCGCCATCGCTGCCACGTTCCTGGTCTGGTGGATCCTGAACCGCTCCACGATCGGCTTTGAGTTCCGTGCTGTGGGCGCCAACCCGAAGGCAGCCCTGACGGCAGGCATCAACGTGCCGCGAGCCACCATCCTCGTGATGGCGATCGCCGGCGCCCTCGCCGGCATGTCCGGCGTCGCGCAGGTCGCGGGTACCGAAAAAGTGCTCACCGACGGCGTCGCCGCCACCTACGGCTTTGACGCCATCACGGTGGCGCTGCTGGGACGCTCGACGCCGTGGGGCACCTTCGCCGCCGGCCTGCTCTTCGGCGCCTTCCGCGCTGGTGCGGTCCAGATGCAGATCCAGACCGGCACCCCGATCGACATTGTCCTGGTGGTCCAGTCGCTGATCGTGCTGTTCATCGCCGCCCCGCCGCTGGTGCGTGCGGTCTTCGGGCTGAACCCGCGTCAGAGGAAGGCCGCGTCCGCCGGCAAATCCCAGAAGGCAGCAACCACCGGAGGTGCAGCATGAGCACAACAGCAACATCGCCCGTTCCGGGAAAGCCCCAATCGGCAAAGCCGCAATCGGGAAAACCGCAATCGGGAAAACCGCGGCCGGGAACCCCGCCGGTCAAGGAACAAACACCCGCGGTCACCGCCAAGCCCGTGACCTGGAAGCTGCCGGTGACCCTGCTGGTCCTGGCAGTCGTGGCGTTCGTCTTCTTTGGCCTGCTCGGTCCCCACCAGAGCGCGAAGTTCGGGATTTCCACCGGCAGCGACTTCTTTCAGCTGCCGGCGATCGAAGTTCCGGCCTTCTTCGGCGGGATCGTCCTCTCCGTGTTGATGCTGGCCCTCGCCGGCTATGCCGTCTTCCTCAAGACCAAGAACCGGATCACGCCCGGCTGGTTGACGGTTGTGTTCATCGTGCTGTTTGTCGCGGCCTTCCTGATCTGGGTCGTCGGCGGCGCGCGCTCGACCAGCATTTCCCTCGCCGGGCTCATCGCGGGATCGGTAACACTGGCCGTGCCCCTCGTTTTCGGGTCCCTTTCGGGTGTGCTTTGCGAGCGCGTCGGCGTCGTGAACATCGCGATCGAAGGCCAGCTCCTGGGCGGTGCGTTCACCGCAGCGATCGTTGCGACCCTGACGCACAATGCGCTTATCGGGCTGCTGGCGGCCGCGATGGCCGGAGCCCTGGTTTCCATGGTCCTGGCCCTGTTCAGCATCAAGTACCTCGTCAACCAGATCATCGTCGGCGTCGTACTCAACGTCCTGGTCTCCGGCCTGACCGGCTTCCTGTTCAGCACCGTCATGCAGGCGGACAAGACGAAGTTCAACTCGCCGGCCCACCTGGACCCCATCCCGATTCCGCTGCTTGCGGACATCCCGCTGATCGGTCCGATCCTTTTCAAGCAGTCCCTGATCGGCTACCTGATGTACATCGCGGTCATCGTGGTGTGGGTCGGGTTGTTCAAGACCAAGTGGGGCCTGCGGGTCCGTGCTGTCGGCGAGCACCCGCAGGCGGCGGACACCATGGGGATCAAGGTCAATGCGACCCGGTTCTGGAACGTCACGCTCGGCGGCGCCATCGCAGGCATCGGCGGGTCCTTCTTCACGCTGGTGGCAATCGACAGTTTCACCAAGGAGATCTCCGGCGGCCGCGGGTTCATTGCCCTGGCCGCACTCATCTTCGGGCGCTGGAACCCGATCGGCGCCTTCTTCGCCGCGCTGCTGTTCGGCTTCGCCGACAACCTGCAGAGCATCGTGACGATCATCGGAACGCCCGTGCCGAGCCAGTTCATGGCGATGCTGCCGTACCTTGTGACGGTGCTGGCCGTGGCCGGACTCGTGGGCCGCTCCCGCCCGCCGGCCGCGAGCGGCATACCGTACGTCAAGGGCTGACGGGCGTGGGGAGCAACGACGTCGACTGGGCGGTCCTCGAGGCCGCGGCGGTCGCCGCCATGAAGAACGCGTACGCGCCGTATTCGAAGTTCGCGGTGGGGGCGGCAGCCCTCACCGCGGACGGCCGGATCGTCAGCGGCTGCAACGTCGAGAACGCGAGCTACGGACTCACCCTGTGCGCCGAGTGCGCCCTCGTGGGCAATCTGCACATGACCGGCGGCGGGCTGCTGCGCGCCTTCTACTGTGTCGACGCCGGCGGCAACGTCCTGATGCCGTGCGGACGCTGCCGGCAGCTGCTCTACGAATTCCGGGCTCCCGGCATGGAGCTCATGACCACGCAGGGAATCAAGAACATGGACCAGGTCCTTCCCGATGCCTTTGGCCCCCAACACCTGGAGGAACCCCGGTGACACAAACCCCCAACAAGACCGAAGCGTTCGACGCCGTCGACATCATCCGCATCAAGCGGGACAAGGGCGTACTCAGCCCCGCCCAGATCGACTGGACGATCGACGCCTACACCCGCGGCGCGATCGCCGACGAGCAGATGGCCGCCCTGAACATGGCCATCCTGCTCAACGGCATGGACCGGGCCGAGATCTCCCGCTGGACTGCCGCGATGATCGCCTCCGGTGAGCGGATGGACTTCTCCAGCCTGCGCCGGTCCGACGGCTCCGTGTTGCCCACGAGTGACAAACACTCCACCGGCGGCGTGGGGGACAAGATCACCCTCCCGCTGGCCCCCCTCGTGGCGGTCTTCGGCGTGGCTGTGCCGCAGCTCTCCGGCCGCGGCCTGGGCCACACCGGCGGCACGCTGGACAAGCTCGAATCGATCCCGGGCTGGCGCGCGGCGCTAAGCAACAAGGAAATGCTGGCCCAGCTCCAGGACGTGGGCGCCGTCATCTGTGCCGCGGGCGCCGGGCTGGCCCCGGCCGACAAGAAGCTCTATGCGCTGCGGGACGTCACCGGAACGGTCGAGGCCATTCCGCTGATCGCCTCCTCGATCATGAGCAAAAAGATCGCCGAAGGCACCGGCTCGCTGGTGCTCGACGTCAAAGTGGGCAGCGGTGCCTTCATGAAGGACGAGGCCCGGGCCCGCGAACTGGCCGAGACCATGGTGGCCCTGGGCAAGGACGCCGGTGTGAACACGGTGGCACTGCTGACCAACATGCACACGCCCCTGGGCCTCACCGCGGGCAACGCGATCGAGGTCGAGGAGTCCGTCGAAGTGCTCGCCGGCGGGGGCCCGGAAGACGTCGTCGAACTCACCGTCCGGCTCGCCGAGGAGATGCTGGCCTGCGCCGGGGTCCGCGACGCCGACCCCCGGGCGGCGCTGCGGGACGGCCGGGCCATGGACGTCTGGAACCGGATGATCGAGGCGCAGGGCGGGGACCCCCGGGCCAAGCTGCCGGTCGCGAAGGAATCAGAAGTCATCTACGCCCCGGCCGACGGCGTGCTGGTGGAACTCGACGCCATGGCCGTCGGTGTCGCGGCCTGGCGCCTTGGGGCCGGCCGCGCCCGCAAGGAGGACCAGGTCCAGGCCGGCGCCGGGGTGCGGATGCACGCCAAGCCCGGCGCCACGGTCAAGGCCGGCGAGCCGCTCATGACCCTGCTGACCGACACCCCGGAGAAGTTCGAGCGGGCCAGGGAGGCACTCGAGCACGCCGTGATGATTGCCCCGGAGGGTTCCCGCCCGGCACAGCGGCTGATCATCGACCGCATCGCCTGAGGACCCTGCCGCCGGCCCCCCGGTTGCCCTATCACCTATGGTCGCCAAACCCGCCGTTTAGCCGCCGCATCTGATAGGGCAACCAGTACACTGGCACCACAGCAGTACTCCCAGGCCCGGCCGTGTGATAGGAAACCGTGCAGGCAATCAACGATTTCATCCTGGCAGCCGCAGGCCAACCCTGGGTCCTCTTCGTCGTGTTCGCCTGCTGCGTGATTGACGGCTTTTTCCCGCCCATCCCGAGCGAATCCGTGGTGGTCGGGCTGGCCGCCGTCGCGGCCACGGCAGACGTACCCAATCCGCTCTTCCTGATAGCCACCGCAGCGGCGGGCGCCTTCCTCGGCGACAATACCGCCTACCTGATCGGCCGGCGCACAGGCACCCGCCGCTGGGCGTGGATGCGGGGCCCGCGTATGCAGAAGGCCTTCTCCTGGGCCGGCACGGAACTGCACAAGCGCCCGGCGTCGCTGATCCTCGTGGCGCGGTTTGTTCCCATCGGCCGGGTAGCCGTGAACTTGGCCGCCGGCGTCACGCACTACCCGCGGCCCCGGTTTGTGGGGCTGACAGTCCTCTCGGCGCTGCTCTGGGCCGGGTATTCCGTCGCGATCGGACTGTTCTTCGGGCAGTGGTTCGAACACAACCACCTGCTCGGCGTCATCGTCGCCGTCATCTGCGCGATCGGCCTCGGAATCGTTGTGGACCTTGGCATCAGCCGGCTGCGCGGAAAGGTCCCGGCAGACGCGGACCGGACGACGCCGCCGGCGGAGGGCTAGGCCGGCAGTGAACCTCCGCGAAACCGTAGCGAAGCGTGCCATCGCCATGGGACACTTAGGAGCGATTTACGTCACTTTCCGCTGGCAGATGTTGTGCCACATTTTCGTCTAGGAGCCATGCCCGCGTGGAGTTCATTAATGAGGTCGTGCTCCACGCAGCTGGCCAGTGGTGGATATACCCCCTCCTCCTGGTCTTCTTCTTTGTGGACGGCTTCGCGATGGTGGTCCCGAGTGAGACCCTGATTGTTGCCCTCGCGGCGTTCTCCGTGCGCGGCGGTCAGCCCAATCTCTGGATCCTGGGCCTGACAGCCCTGGTCGGCGCCATCGCGGGTGACAACATGGCGTACCTGCTGGGCCGGAAGATCGGCCTCGAGCGGTTCCGCTGGATGCGCAAGCCGAAAGTCCAGAAAGCCTTCGGCTGGGCGCGCTACGAACTGGAGAAGCGCGGCGCAGTCCTGATCTTCACCGCCCGTTACATCCCGTGGGGACGCGTCGCCGTCAACTATGTTGCGGGCACCACGGGCTTCCCGCACCGGAGATTCTTCTTCCTGGACGCCTCTGCCTGCGCCACCTGGGTGGTCTATTCCATCGGCATCGGCGTCCTGGCGAGCTCCTTCCCCTGGCTGCATGACAACCCGTTGCTGAGCGCCGGCATCGCAGTGGTGTTTGCGATCGTGCTGGGTGTGCTGATCGATCACGTCCTGCGCTGGTGGCACAAGCGGCTCGGGCGCCACGACGCCGAGGTCGTGGACGAGTGGCTCGACGGCGGGCCCACGCACGAACCGGCCGCCGCCTCCGTCCCTTCACCGATGATCGCCTCCGGGGATGCCGAGGCCGGCAGAAAGTAGCGTCCGGCGCCCTCCGACCCTAAGGTTGGAACGTGACTGAGACTATTCCTGACGCTGCCCCTGACCTCGACTTCGACCTGAAGGGCCTTCCCAAGGTTTCCCTTCACGACCACCTGGATGGCGGGCTGCGTCCGGCCACCATCATTGAGCTTGCAGAGGCCGTGGGCCATACGCTGCCTTCGACCGACCCTGTCGCGCTGGGGGAGTGGTTCCGCGAATCAGCCGACTCCGGCTCGCTGGTCCGCTACCTCGAGACCTTCGACCACACCATCGCCGTCATGCAGACCAAGGAAGGTCTGTTCCGCGTCGCCAAGGAGTTCGTCGAGGACCTGGCCGACGACGGCGTCGTGTACGGCGAAGTGCGCTGGGCACCCGAACAGCACCTGCAGAAGGGCCTGAGCCTGGATGAAGTGGTCGAGGCCGTGCAGGCAGGCCTCGAAGCCGGCGTGGACGCCGTGGCCGAGACCGGCCGCGATATCCAGGTCGGCCAGCTGATCACGGCCATGCGCCACGCCGACCGCGGCCAGGAGATCGCCGAACTGGCCGTCCGCCACCGCAACAACGGCGCCGTCGGCTTCGACATCGCCGGTGCCGAGGACGGCTTCCTGCCCTCCCGCTTCAAGGACGCCTTCACCTACCTGGCCCAGCACAACTTCCCGGCCACCGTCCACGCCGGCGAGGCTGCCGGCCTGGAAAGCATCCAGTCGGCCCTCGTCGACGGCCGCGCCCTGCGCCTGGGCCACGGCGTCCGGATCGCCGAAGATGTCACCGTTGAGTTCGAGGAGGACGAAGACGGTGCCGAATTCAACGACAGCAGTGATGAGGTCAACGACAACATCGGCCTCGTGACCCTCGGCGAGCTGGCCAGCTGGGTCCGCGACCGCGGCATCGCCCTGGAGATCTGCCCCTCCTCCAACCTGCAGACCGGCGCCATCGCCGGCTTCGGTGAGGGAATCGAAAGCCACCCGCTGGACATGCTGTACCAGCTCGGCTTCAACGTCACCATCAACACGGACAACCGGCTGATGAGCGGCGTCACGCTGACGGACGAGTTCGAACTGCTGGTGGAGACCTTCGACTACGACCTCGATGACCTGCTGGAGCTGACGCTCAACGCAGCCGAGGCGGCCTTCCTCCCGCTTGAGGAGAAGGAAGCCCTCGTCGAATACATCAACGAGGCCTACTCCGACCTTGGCTAACGACTCCAACGCGATGGACGCGCTGGTCGGTGTCATTGCCGAGCTGCGCGCCCACTGCCCCTGGATGGGCGCCCTCACCCACGAATCCCTCGTGGAGTACCTCCTCGAGGAGGCTTACGAGGTGGCGGAGACCATCGAGACGGGCGGCGGCGACGCCGAGCTGAAGGCCGAACTGGGCGACGTCCTGCTCCAAGTGGTCCTGCACGCCCGCCTGGCCGAGGAGCACAATGCCTTCGACCTTGACGACGTCGCCCGCGGCCTCAGCGCCAAGATGATCCGCCGCAACCCGCACGTCTTCCGCCCGGACGGCTCCCTGCAGGACTCGTTCCCGGCGACGGTGGAGGAAATCGTTGCGACGTGGGATGCCGTCAAACGCTCGGAACAGGTCCTGCACTCCGGGGTCCCACACTCCGGACCCTTCGACGGCGTCCCCGCCGCCCTTCCGGCGTTAGCGCGGGCGCAGAAGCTGCTGGACCGCGCCGAACGGGCCGGAATCCCGGCGGGCGTGAGCGAAACCGCCGTCGACGCCCCGGCCACGGAGGCGGAGCTCGGTGAGCTCCTGTTAGGCATCGTCGCGGCCGCCCGCCGCAACGGGCTCGACGCCGAACGTGCCCTCCGCGGGGCCGCGCGCCGCTTCCAGGACGGCCAGGCGTCCGCGGCATCGCCATGATGACGTCCGGGGGCCGGATAGGTTTCCGTAACCTGTACCACTCTCGACTAGGCTTAGGCGGACGAGGACGTCGGTTTCAGCTTGATTCCCAGCTAGAGTCCCAGCAGTCAGATTCCCAGCAGACCGCTTCACCCAAAGGAGCCTATCCATGGCGCTTATCGATGCCATCCACGCCCGCGAGATCCTCGATTCCCGCGGCAACCCGACCGTAGAAGTTGAAGTTCTGCTGTCCGACGGCCAGATCGGCCGCGCAGCAGTTCCCTCCGGAGCCTCCACCGGCGAGCACGAGGCCGTCGAGCTCCGCGACGGCGACAAGGGCCGTTACCTCGGCAAGGGCGTCCAGAAGGCCGTCGACGCCGTCATCGACCAGATCGCCCCGGCCCTGATCGGCTTCGACGCCACCGACCAGCGCAGCATCGACCAGGCCATGATCGATCTGGACGGCACCGCCAACAAGAGCAAGCTCGGCGCGAACGCCATCCTGGGCGTGTCCCTGGCCGTCGCCAACGCGGCAGCCGCCTCCGCCGACCTGCCGCTGTACAAGTACCTGGGCGGCCCGAACGCCCATGTCCTGCCGGTCCCGCTGATGAACATCCTCAACGGCGGCTCGCACGCCGATTCCGACGTCGACATCCAGGAATTCATGGTTGTTCCGCTCGGCGCCGAAACCTTCTCCGAAGGCCTGCGCTGGGGCGTCGAGGTCTACCACGCACTCAAGGCCGTGCTGCAGGAAAAGGGCCTCTCCACGGGCCTCGGCGACGAGGGCGGCTTCGCGCCGAACCTGCCGTCCAACCGTGCCGCCCTGGACCTCATCCAGGAAGCCATCAAGAACGCCGGCTACACGCCGGGCAAGGACATCGCCCTGGCCCTGGACGTCGCCTCCTCGGAGTTCTTCACCGACGGCGCCTACCAGTTCGAAGGCAAGGCCCTCAGCTCCGCCGAGATGAGCGCGTACTACGCCGAACTCGTTGCCGACTACCCGCTGGTTTCCATCGAGGACCCGCTGGACGAGAACGACTGGGACGGCTGGAAGGCCCTCACCGACGCCATCGGCGACAAGGTCCAGATCGTCGGCGACGACCTCTTCGTGACCAACCCCGAACGTCTGCAGACCGGCATCGACTCACGCACCGCCAACTCGCTGCTGGTCAAGGTCAACCAGATCGGTTCGCTGACCGAAACCCTCGACGCCGTGTCCCTCGCCCAGCGCGCGGGCTACACGACCATCACCTCGCACCGCTCCGGCGAGACCGAGGACACCACCATTGCTGACATCGCCGTTGCCACCAACGCGGGCCAGATCAAGACCGGTGCCCCGGCCCGCTCCGAGCGCGTCGCCAAGTACAACCAGCTGCTGCGCATCGAAGAAGAACTCGACGACGCCGCACGCTACGCCGGCCGCAGCGCCTTCCCGCGTTTCAAAGGCTAGTAGCGACAAAATCCGGTAACCGGTGGCTATGGTTGAAAAACCATGGCCGCCGGTTCTTTTGGCACCGGGTTGGCGCCTGAGTTGGTGCCGGGTTGGTGCCGCCGGTCCCGGTCACGGTTGTCAGTATGAGTCCAGCATGCCAGCCCAGCAAGGACCGGGCATTACAGGAGTGACATGGCTACCCGCCGCCCTAAGGTACCCCGGGCCACGCCGTCGGCCCCGAAGTCTACGGACACGGGCGACGGCGGCGACGTCATCCTCGCTGATTTCGGCGGCCGTGCGGCCCCGGGCGACGCTGCCGGCACGGCTCCCGGTTCCCGGCACGACGCGCCCCGGCACGACGCCGGCAGAGCTACATCCGGCACAGCCACACCGCACGCGCGGACCACCCCGGCCAAGAAGAGCACCACCAAGTCCAGCGATGCGAAGTCCAGCGATGCGCAGTCCGGCGACGCCGAGACCGGCGACGCCAGGACGAGCACTGCCAGGACCCGCGGGACCAAGGACGGCGGCACCAAGGACCGCGGGACCAAGGACGGCGGCACCAAGGACCGCGGGACCAAGGACGGCGGCACCAAGGACCGCGGGACCAAGGACGGCGGCACCAAGGACCGCGGGACCAAGGACGGCGGCGGCACCAAGCAGCCCGCAGCGGGGCCGGAGGAGACGCCCGTCCCCGCCAGAGCCTTCTCCGGACGCATGCTGGCCCTGTTCGTGGTCATGATTGCCATCACCATCATGCTGGCGCCCACCGTCAAGATCTTCTTCGAGAAACGCGCCGAAATCGCCGCACTTCAGGGCGATATCTCCGCGAAGCAGTCGCAGCAGAACGACCTCAAACGCCAGGTCTCCCGGTGGCAGGATCCGAACTACGTTAAGCAGCAGGCCCGCGACCGGATTAACATGGTTATGCCCGGAGAGACGGGCTACTGGGTATTCGGCAGTGATCTTCCTGCCGGAGAGCCCGGTGGCACAGCCGGAGCAGCATCAACACAAGACCCGGCCAAGCTGCCGTGGGTGGACACTCTCTGGGAGTCCATCCGGCGTTCGGCAACAGACTAAAGCGGCGCCCGCCGCCGGCTTATCCGACCGATAAGCCAGACAGGGCAGGAAAGGTGCCGCGCCAGTGGACGAGAACCGAGTGGACGAGAGCCTCATGGCAGGGGCCGCGGCGGCAGGAAACCCCGATGCAGCCAGCACGTCAGCCGCGCCACAGGAATCCCGCCAGCCCTCACCGCACGACCTTGACGTACTGAGCCGGCAGTTGGGACGCCCCGTCCGTGACGTCGTCGAAATCCCGGCCCGGTGCGTCTGCGGCAACCCGCTCGTCGCGGCCACCTCACCCCGGCTGAGCAACGGCACGCCGTTCCCCACCACTTTTTATCTGACGCACCCGGTCATCACTTCCGCAGTCTCCCGGCTTGAGGCGGCCGGGCTGATGAACGAGATGAACGAGCGGCTGGGCGGCGATGAGACGCTGGCCGCCGGCTACCGTGCAGCCCACGAGGCCTACCTGGCCTCCCGGGCGGAGATCGGCGCCCGGTCCGGCATCGGAGCGGTGCCCGAGATCGACGGCATCTCCGCCGGCGGTATGCCCACCCGCGTCAAATGCCTGCACGTCCTGGTGGGCCATTCCCTTGCCGCCGGACCCGGCGTGAATCCGCTCGGCGACGAAGCCATTGCCGCCATCGCCGAATGGTGGACCAAGGACCGCTGCTACTGCGGCGGCGCCTGGGACACCGGCGGCGAGGTCCCCTCGCAGGACCTCAGCCGGCACGGACCGCAGGGCCTTCCCGAGATCGTGGGCCGGCCGGCCCCCGTCCGCAGCGCCCGCGCGGAGAACGCCGGCAGCGCCGCGTCGCCGGAGGCCGGCCAGTGACCCGCGTCGCCGCCGTCGACTGCGGCACGAACTCCATCCGACTGCTCATCGCAGACGTCCACACTGGGGCCGGCAGTGCCGTGCCGCGGCTCACGGACGTCGTGCGTGAAATGCGTGTCGTCCGGCTGGGCCAGGGAGTGGACGCCACCGGCGAATTCGCCCCGGAAGCCCTGGACCGCACCTTCGCCGCCACCCGGGAGTACGCCGAACTGATCCGCCGCCACGGTGCCGGGAGAATACGTTTCGTCGCGACCTCGGCCACCCGGGACGCCGGGAACCGGCAGGCCTTCATCGACGGGATCCGCGAGCTCCTTGGCGTCGAACCCGAAGTGATCACGGGCGACGAGGAAGCAGCCCTGTCCTTCGCCGGTGCCAGCAGCGTGCTGCCCTCCCGGGGACAGGACCCGGTGCTTGTTGTCGATCTCGGCGGCGGCAGCACGGAGTTCGTGCTGGGAAACGCCGACGGCGTCATCGCCGCCAGGAGCGTCGACGTAGGCTGCGTCCGGATGACGGAGCGCCACCTCCGCAGCGACCCGCCGACGGCGGAGCAGATCGCCGCGGCGGAAGCCGACGTCGACGCCGCCATCAGCGAGGCTGCACGGACCGTGCCGCTGGACCGCGCCACCGCCGTCGTCGGGGTGGCGGGATCCGTCACCACCATCACAGCCCATGCCCTGCACCTTCCCGAGTACTCCCCGGAGGCAATCCACGGCACCGAGCTCCCCCTGGCTGCCGTCCGTCGGGCGTGTACCGAACTGTTTGAAATGACGCGGGCGGAGCGTGCCGCCCTGCCGTACATGCACCCCGGCCGTGCGGACGTGATCGGCGCAGGCGGACTGGTTTGGCGCCGCGTCCTGGAACGCCTGGCGGAAGTCACAGGGGGAAGGATCACCACGGCCGTCTCCAGCGAACACGATATCCTTGACGGCATTGCCCTCAGTATCAGCTAGCCCGGGCATCAGCCGGATCCGCCGTCAACCGGATCTACGTACCGGCCGGACCGGCCGACCGCTCCAACTTGCCGCAGCGCCTCCCGGCCGCGGTGCAACCGCTGTACCGCCGATAGGACCCGAATGACCAGAGCAACAGCCCGGCCCCGCCGGACCGCCTCCGCGTTGATGGCCTTGGCCCTTGTGGGCGGCACCCTCACGACAGCGCTGGCCGGGGTCCCCGCGGCCCACGCCGATTCCTGGCGCGACAAGGAATACTGGCTCGCAGAATCGGGAATCACCAAGGCCTGGGAAGTCTCCAAGGGTGCCAACGTCAAGGTCGCCGTGATTGACAGCGGCGTGGACGGCAGGCACCCGGACCTGGCGGGAGTCCTGGCCGGGGGAGTTGACATCTCCGGTGCCGGCAGCCCGGACGGGCAGACGAGCATCGGTGCCAAACCGGAGCACGGCACCCTCGTGGCCACCATGCTCGCCGGCCGTGGCCACCAGCCCGCAGGATCCACGCCGAGCCCCAGCCCCAGCGCCAGCGCCAGCGCCAGCGCACGGCCCCGCCCCACCGTCGGGCCGGACGGGATCGTCGGCGTTGCCCCCGAGGCCCAGCTGCTTTCCGTCTCCACCTGGCTCGGATCCGCCAACCCCGGCGGCAAGAGTGACCAGGACCAGATCCCCGAGGCGGTCCGCTGGGCCGTGGACAACGGCGCGCGCGTCATCAACATTTCGCTTGGCAGCACCTCCCCGGAGTGGCCGCAGAGCTGGGACGCGGCATTCCTCTACGCCGAGCAGAAGGACGTCGTGATCGTGGCCGCCGCGGGCAACCGGGTAGGCGGCAACGTGCAGGTCGGTGCCCCGGCCACCATCCCCGGCGTGCTGACCGTGGCCGGGCTGGACCGCAAGGGGACGGCCAGCATCGATTCCTCCTCGCAGGGCATCAGCATCGGCGTCGCAGCCCCGGCGGAGAACCTGGTCGGGGGCGTGCCCGGCGTCGGCTACGCCGAATGGGCCGGCACCTCGGGCGCCACCCCCATCGTCGCCGGCGTCGCCGCCCTGATCCGGTCCAAGTGGCCGGACATGACCGCCAGCCAGGTCATCAACAGAATCGTCAGCACCGCGAAGGACGCCGGCGCGCCTGGGAAGGACCCGCTCTACGGCTTCGGTGTGCTTGACGCCGAGGCGGCACTCAAGGCCGATGTGACCGAAACCAAGGCCAACCCGCTGGGTTCCATTTCGGAGTGGATCCGCGTCCACCGGCGCGGGAACCTGGCGACGACGCCGGCCGCGGCAGCCCCCACCCCGACGAGCGCCGCGCCGACCCTGCCCGAGGCAACGGTGCCGGTGGCGGAGCAGCCCTCGCAGCTGGACAGTGCCGTTCCGGCTGTCGTGATCCTGGGCTTCGGCGGATTGTTCCTGTGCATCGTCGGGGCTGCGGTCTTCCAGCTCCGCCGGGCCGTGCGGAACCCTCCGGGGGTTCCGGACGGCTCCGGCGGGCCGGAAACCGGGGTGCTGGATTCGGTGGATTCCGGCAAGCCCAACTAGCCCGCAGTAGTTGTCGTTATGAGCGCTCAAAGCGGCAACTACTGCGAGTCGGTTGGGGGAAATCAGGAGTTAGTGAAGTTTTTCACAAACTACGGTATCCTTGACCAATGGCATCCTCCCCTCAGCTCCAGGACCGTCCCAGGGTACTCGTCGTCGGCGGCGGGTACGTCGGCCTGTACGTAGCCCTCAAACTGCAGAAGAAGATCGCGAATGCCGGTGGCATCGTCACCGTCGTTGATCCCCTGCCCTACATGACCTACCAGCCCTTCCTCCCCGAAGTTGCCGGCGGCAACATCGAGGCACGCCACGCGGTGGTCTCGCACCGTCAGCACCTCAAGCAGACCGAGCTCATCCAGGGCCGGGTTCTCTCCATCGACCACGCCAACCGCACCGCTGTGGTTGCCCCGGCCGACGGCGGCGAAAACTTCGAGGTTCCCTACTTCGACGTCGTCGTTGCTGCCGGCGCGATCACCCGCACGTTCCCGATCAAGGGCCTCGCGGACAAGGGCATCGGCCTCAAGACCATCGAGGAGGCCGTCGCCCTGCGCAACGGTGTCCTGGAGCGCATTGAAACCGGCTCCCTCATGACGGACCCGGCCGAACGCGCCCGCGCGCTGACCTTCGTCGTCGTCGGCGGCGGCTTCGCCGGCATCGAGTGCATCACCGAAATGGAAGATCTCGCCCGCGCTGCCGTCAAGAACAACCCGCGCGTCAAGCAGGAGGAAGTCCGCTTCGTCCTCGTCGAGGCCATGGGACGCATCATGCCCGAGGTCACCGCCTCGCAGGCCGACTGGGTGGTCGAGCACCTGCGCAGCCGCGGCATCGAGGTCCTGCTCAACACCTCCCTCGACAACGCCGAGGGTTCCGTGAAGCTCATCAACCTCCCGGACAAGACCCCCGCCCAGGAATTCGAGTCCGACACCCTCGTCTGGACTGCCGGTGTGCAGGCCAACCCGATGGTCCGCTCCACCGACTTCCCGCTTGAGCCGCGCGGACGCGTCCGTGTCCTCCCGGACCTGCGCATCGCCGGCGACGAAGGGATCATCGAGAACGCCTGGGCTGCCGGCGACGTTGCGGCCGTGCCGGACCTCACGGGCAGCGGCCTGCCGGACGGTACCTGCGTCCCGAACGCCCAGCACGCGCTGCGTCAGGCCAAGCGCCTGGCCAAGAACCTGTGGGCTTCCCGCTGGGACAAGCCGCTGAAGGACTACAGGCACAAGAACCTGGGCGCGGTTGCCGGTTTCGGCGAGTGGAAGGGTGTTGCCAACATCAACCTCCTGGGCCGCATCGGGCTCAAGGGCCCGCTGGCCTGGCTCGCGCACCGCGGCTACCACGGCCTGGCCATCCCGACGTTCGAACGCAAGATCCGCGTCATCTCCGGCTGGTTCTGGGCCCTCTTCCTGGGGCGCGACACCACCCAGCTGATGGACCTGGACAACCCGCGCGGCGCCTTCGTGGCAGCGGCAACCCCGGCACCCAAGCCGGCCGCGGCCCCCGTTGCCCCGCTTGCCGGCAAGCCGGCAGCAGACGCTGCGACGGCCGAAAGCAAGGAAGCTGTCCCGGCCGACTCCAAGTAGCCAGCGCCAGCCTTTCGACGGCGGCCGTTCCCCTCCCGGGGAGCGGCCGCTGTTTTCGTTTGGCCAGCCGCCGGCAGCCGTTGGAGGACGGCCGGGCACGCCGCGCACCTAGACTGGCTGCATGAGCGCTGACAAGGACCTGAACACTCTTCTGGCTACCATGCGCCCCGAACTCCGCGCGGGCGAGTTCGTCTACGTCCTGTGGCCACATGGTAGACCCCTGGCCGGCGCGATCGCGGCAGCCGTCCGCGAGGCGGAAGGCCTCACCGTGGTGTTGCCGCGGGCCGACGCGGACGGCCAAGGGCTGTCCTATGACTTTGTCGGGGCCTGGATCACGCTCCAGGTGCACTCTTCGCTCGAGGCAGTGGGCCTGACGGCAGCCGTCAGCGCAGCGTTGACCGAGGCGAAAATCAGCTGCAATGTCCTGGCAGGCTTCCACCACGACCATCTGCTGGTCCCCGTGGCGGACGCCGACCGTGCGCTGGAGGTTCTGCACGAGATGGTCGCCGCCAGCGGAGAGCAGAAGCCGGCGCCGGAACTCGTGCTGCGCAGCGAACAGCCCGCAGACCGCCCCGCCATCCTCGCCCTCACGGCCGCGGCCTTCTCCGTCTCGCCCGTCACCGGGCTGCCGGTCGAAGGCGAACCGGAGGAGGTGCAGCTGCTGGCCCGGCTCTTTGAGTGCGAGGAATACCTGCCGGACTTCAGCATCGTGGCGGAGCTCGACGGCGAGGTCGTGGGCCATGTGATCAGCACCCGGGGCCGGGTGGGGGAGTTGGAACTCCTTGGCCTGGGTCCCATCGGCGTGGTGCCGCGGCTGCAGCGCCACGGCATCGGGTCCGCGCTCATGAAGGAAACTATCTCCCGCGCGAACGCCGCGCGGGAGCGGGGGATCGCGCTGCTGGGAAGTTCCGAGTATTACTCGCGGTTCGGCTTCGTGCCGTCCACGTCCCTCGGCGTCGAGGCCCCGGACCCTGCCTGGGGCGTGCACTTCCAGCTGCTTCCGCTGGCCGTCTGGCCGGGCGGAGTCAGCGGGACCTTCCGCTACGCCGGGCCGTTTGGCTGAACTCCGGCAGGAGCGGAGGGCTGCCCGAGGGGATAGCATGGACCGGGCGCCCCAGTAGCCCAACTGGCAGAGGCAGCGGACTTAAAATCCGCGTGTTGTGGGTTCGAATCCCACCTGGGGCACAGCAGGATTCCGTTGCTCGCGACAGCGGTTCCGGGTGCGTAGCCGATGCGCGTCTCGACGGTCATTTGAGAGCAGAGCCCGCCTTTCCGCTCCCGGCCGCCCCTGTCCAGGGCCAGCCGGATCACACCGCTGATTTCCTCTATGCAACGAGTGTTATAAGGATGTGACCGTAGTCACTTATGTTCGCGCCAAATTTGCATTAGCTTGAAGTTAAATCAGGAACACCTGATCTTTCGCATCAAAGGCCGTTCGCACCTTTAGATCGAGGAGATTTCTACATGACTTCACTCCCCCAGGTGGCGCCCCGCATCGCTAAGCTCACAGCGCTTAGCATCGGCGTCGCCCTTCTGGCTACGGCTTGTGGTGGCTCGTCCACCCCGACGTCGACAGGATCCGCCACCGCCAAGGCCGCAGGCATCGCCTGCCCGGCCCCCAGTGCAACCGGCAGCGCCACCACTGCGGCCGGCGCCGGCGGCGCAGTGCCAGCTTCCCCTACCACCACCGACACCCCCCTGAAGATCGGCTCGCTCCTGCCGACCACCGGGTCGCTGGCCTTCCTCGGCCCGCCCGAAATCGCGGGTGTCAACCTCGGCATTAAGGAAATCAACGATGCCGGCGGCGTGCTGGGCAAACCGGTCGAGGTTATCCACCGCGACTCCGGCGACACGAAGACCGACATCGCCACCCAGTCCACCAACGCGTTGCTTGGGTCAGGCGTCAGCGCAATCGTAGGTGCCGCATCGTCCGGTGTGACGAAGACCGTGATCAACCAGATCACCGGCGCCGGTGTGGTCCAGTTCTCGCCGGCCAACACCTCGCCGGACTTCACCACCTGGGACGACAAGGGCCTCTACTGGCGCACCGCCCCCTCGGATGTGCTCCAGGGCAAGGTCCTGGGCAACTACATGGCCACCTGTGGAGCCCAGACCGTCGGCATGATCGTACTCAACGATGCGTACGGCACCGGCCTCGCGAAGAATGTGAAGGCTGCGTTCGAGGCGGCCGGCGGCAAAGTTGTCGCCGAGGAACTCTTCAACGAAGGCGATTCCCAGTTCAGCAGCCAGGTGGACAAGGTCATCGCGGCCAAGCCGGATGCCATTGCCCTGATCACCTTCGACCAGGCCAAGAGCATTGTCCCGCTGATGACGGGCAAGGGCATCAAGCCCACCCAGATGTTCCTTGTGGACGGCAACACGTCCGACTACAGCAAGGACTTCCAGCCGGGCACGATGAAGGGCGCCCAGGGCACCATCCCAGGCACCTTCGCCAAGGAGGACTTCAAGAAGAAGCTGCTGGCGATCGACCCGGCGCTGAAGGACTACAGCTACGCAGGCGAGTCCTACGACGCTGTGAACCTGATCGCCCTGGCCGCCGAGGCCGCCAAGAGCACCAAGGGCGTCGACATCGCCAAGCAGCTCAAGGCAGTCTCCGAAGTTGGCGAGAAGTGCACCGACTTCCCCTCCTGCGTCACCCTGCTCCGTAACGGCAAGGACATCGACTACGACGGCCAGTCCGGCCCCGTAACGTTCTCCGACGCCGGCGACCCGACGGAAGCCTACGTCGGGATCTACGAGTACCAGGATGACAACACCTACAAGGCGTCCAAGGAAGAATTCGGCAAGCTCTAAGCCGCTTCCTCCCGACACCCAAAAGGCCCCCGTCCACTCCGGACGGGGGTCTTTTGGGTGCGCGGGAGCTGCCGAGGGGCGTCAGGGAGAGCACCGGCGCGTCCGACCATGGAATTCCGGCTACGCCCGCAGGGTGCCCGCCCATAACTCTCGGCACTGCGTGCCGCCGTCGTCATTCTGCCGGGGGAGCGGGCAGGTGAGACAAGCGCTGAGGGCGACGGAGGCAGGCGCTTGTGAAAGCGCCGTTGTTGCGTGAGGAACGAGCGCAGGCGCCGAGCAAGTGGCTGCGGAGGCGCCCGGACGGTACCAGCGCACTTGGAACCACGCCGGGCACGCAGAAGGGCCGCCACCGGCTGGTGACGGCCCTTCTGCGGGGATACTGCCCGGGGAGCTAGTCGACTTCGTCGGCCAGGGTGCCCAGGTACAGCTGGATGACCTTGGGGTCCTTCATGAGCTCCCGTCCGGTGCCCGTGTAGGCATCCTTGCCCTGGTCCAGGACATAGCCGCGGTCACAGATCTGCAGGCAGCGGCGGGCATTCTGCTCCACCATGATGACGGAGACGCCGGCCCGGTTGATCTCATGGACCCGGAGGAACGTCTCGTCCTGTCTGACCGGGGAGAGACCAGCCGAGGGCTCATCGAGCAGCAACACGGCCGGGTCCATCATCAGGGCCCGCCCCATGGCCACCATCTGGCGTTCGCCGCCGGAGAGGGAGCCGGCCCGCTGGGCGCGCCGCTTGCCAAGTTCCGGGAACAGGCCCGTGACGAAGTCGAAGCGCTCGGAGAAGTCCTTGGGCCGCTGGAACATGCCCATCTGCAGGTTTTCCTCGATGGTCAGCGCCGCGAACACGTTGTTGTTCTGCGGTACAAAGCCGATGCCCCGGCTGACCAGCTTGTTGGCCTTGAGCCCGGTGATGTCCTGGCCGCGGACCACGACGGAACCCGAGTGGACCTTGACCAGGCCGAACATCGCCTTCAGCAGGGTCGACTTACCGGCGCCGTTGGGGCCGATGATGCCGATCAGCTCACCCTTGCGGGCCTCGATGCTGCAGCCGTTGAGGATGTTGACGCCGGGGAGGTAACCGGCCACCAGATCGGTGACCTTGACGACCGAGTCCTCATCGTGCACGGTCTGTGCGGCGGGCGCCGCGCTGGTGGCGCTCATTCTGTATCCTTCTCTGTGCGGTTCGGCTCGTCGAGGCTGCGCCGGCCGTGGGCCGTCCCGTTGGCCTTCTGCTCCGTGGCTTCGGCGGCGACGACGTCGAGCGAGATGATGCCGGCATTCTCGGTGCCGACAATCGATTCCTCATCGGCCACCAGTTCCGCGGCGAGCTCCTTGATGCCTTCCGAGTCACCAAGATCCACGTCGTGGTGGGCGCCCAGGTAGGCGTCAATCACGGCCGGGTTCTTCATGACGTCGGCGGGCGGGCCCTCGGCCACGATCTTGCCCTCGGCCATCACCACGACCCAGTCGGCGATGTGGCGGACCATGTTCATGTCGTGCTCGACGAACAGCACGGTCATGCCCTCGGCCTTGAGGTTCTTGATGTGGTCCAGCAGGGACTGGGTCAGTGCCGGGTTGACCCCGGCCATCGGCTCATCGAGCATGACCAGTTTGGGCCGGACCATGAGGGAGCGGGCCATTTCCAGCAGCTTGCGCTGGCCGCCGGACAGCGACGCCGCGTAGTCGTCCTTCTTGGCGTCCAGCTTGAACTTCTCCAGCAGAACTTCGGCCTCGGCCGTGATCTCCTTTTCGCGGCCGCCCCAGATGCCCTTGAAGAGGGCCTTGGAGAGCCGCTCGCCGGACTGGTGGGACGCGCCCAGACGCATGTTTTCCATGACGGTGAGCTTGCCCATGACCTTCGTCAGCTGGAAGGTCCGGACCATGCCCATGCGGGCAACCTTGTACGAGGAAACGCCGGCAATGCTGTTGCCCTCGAACTGCCACGTGCCCGAGTTCGGGATATCGAAACCCGTGAGCAGGTTGAACAGGGTGGTCTTGCCGGCACCGTTCGGGCCGATCAACGCCGTGATCTTGTGCCGCGGGATCTCAAGGTATTCGACGTCGACGGCGTTGATGCCGCCGAAGCTGCGGGTGACGTTCTCCGCCACCACGATGGGATCGCGCTTCTTGCAGCCGGGTACTGCCTCCCCGGCCGCGATCGGGCGGGCGTCCGTCATGTAATCAATGTTGTCAGTGTTGTGGTTTTCGTCTGTTGCTTTTTCGCTCATGCGAACGCCAGCTCCTTCTTGTTGCCAAAGACGCCCTGGGGCCTGAAGATCATCAGCAGCATCAGCGCGACACCGACCAGGATGAAGCGGAGCTGCCCGGCCTGGACAGTGTTCAGCCAGGTCACGGCGCCGGATTCGATCAGGCCGAACAGGATGCCTTGTGTGAGTGACAGCACAACCCAGAAGATCATGGCCGCCGACAACCGGTCCCAGCACCGTGCCGAGGCCGCCGAGCAGCAGACAGGTGTACAGGAAGAATGTCAGCTCGGTGCCGTAGTTCGCCGGCTGGATCGCGCCGCGGGGGAGAGTGAAGATCATGCCCGCCAGGGCGCCGAGCACACCACCGATGATCAGTGCCTGCATCTTGTACGCGTACACGTTCTTGCCGAGCGAGCGGACCGCGTTTTCGTCTTCGCGGATGCCCTTCAGGACGCGGCCCCACGGGCTGCGCATCAGCAGCCACACCAGCGCGCAGCAGACGATCACGAGTCCCCAGCCGACGACGCGGATGAAGAAGTCCCGGTTGTTCATGCCGAGGTAGGAACCGGCAGGGAACGGGTTCATGGAGTAGAACCCGCCTTCGAAGGCGGCCAGGCCGTTGGCCGAACCGGTCACGGAGGTGAGCTGGTTGGTCGTGACGATGTAGCGCACGATTTCGGCGGATGCGATGGTCACGATCGCCAGATAGTCCGCCCGCAGGCGCAGGGTGGGTATGCCCAGGAGCAGGGCGAAGATGGACGAGGCGACCACGGCGATCAGCAGGCCCACGAAGAAGGGTACGTGGAACGTCAGAGTGGAGATGGCGAAGCCGTAGGCGCCCACCGCCATGAAGCCGGCCTGGCCGAAGTTGAGCAGGCCCGAGAAGCCGAAGTGAACCGCAAGGCCCAGGGCGGCAAGGGCGTACGCCGCCGTCGTCGGGCTGAAAATTTCACTGGCAGCGCTTGAGAAAATGAATCCGAAGTCCATGGCTGTCTCCTAACCCACGCGCTCGCGACGGCCCAAGATGCCCTGAGGCCGGAACAAGAGGACAACAATCATGATGAACAGTGCTCCCACATATTTGAGGTCGGCGGCGAGGCCGAACACGGTAGTCAGCTCCACGAAGATGCCGACGATGACGGATCCGATCAGGGCGCCGAAGACCGTGCCGAGGCCGCCCAGGGTGACGCCGGCGAAGATGAGTAGCAGGATCTGCGAGCCCATGTCGAAGGTGACGCCGGGACGGTAGTACGCCCACAGGATGCCGCCGAGGGAGGCCAGCATGCCGCCGGTGACCCAGACGATCCGGATGACCGAGTCGACGTCGATGCCGGAGGCCGCAGCCAGCGCCGGGTTGTCGGCCACCGCGCGGGTGGCCTTGCCCAGCCGGGTCTTCAGCAGGACGATGCCGAGCAGCGCGATGACGACGGCGCTGATGACAAGCGACCAGAGGTTATTGGGGGAGATGGAGACCGGGCCGATCTGGATCTCCGGGCTCTGGGCGAACGGCAGCTGCTGTGTGGCACCGCCGAAGTAGAACTGGATCACGTAGCGGACGGCCAGTGCGAGGCCGATGCTGACGATCATCATCGGGACCAGGCCGGTGCCGCGGCGCCGCAGCGGCTTCCACAGGCCGGCGTCCTGGACGTAGCCGAAGAGTCCGCCGCCGAGGAGGGCGAGCAGGATGGCCAGCCAGAACGGGAGGTGCATCGCGTTGAAGGCAAAGACCAGGACGGCGCCGAGGGTGACCATTTCGCCGTGCGCGAAGTTGGTCAGGCCGGTGGTGCCGAAGATCAGCGACAAGCCCACGGAGGCGAGGGCGAGCAGCAGTCCGAAGCTGAGGCCCGCCACCAGGCGGTTCAGCAGGTTCTGGCCGAAGTCCTGCTGCTGGATGACGATGCCTTTGCCGAAGGCGAAGATCACCGAGAGGTTGGAAGTCTGGCTGAAGGTGACCTTGCGGGGATTCTCCTGGCCGTCGGCGAGCTTGATGCCCTCCGGCAGTGTGGATTCGTCCAGCTGGACCTCGTACGTTCCCTGGGTGGGGACGCCGATGGTCCATGAGCCGTTGGCTCCCGACTTCGTGGTTCCTGTGAAGTCACCGCTCTTGGCGGTGATGGTCACGTCGGCGATCGGGGCGCGGTCGTCGCCGCGGAGGAAGCCGCTGATGCTGTTCTGGAACGTGGTTGCCGACGGGGATGGTGCCGGCGAGGGAGTCGTGGCCTGGGATGCCGGTGCGACGATGAGCAGTAGCGCGGCCGCGGCGGCGAAAACGGCCCCCACAGCTTTCAGCAGTCTGCCGCGCCGTCTCTGCGACAGGCCTCTCGGTGTGCTTCTCAAATTGAAAACCTCCACATGGGGGTGGTCTGGGTTGCGCCTTTGCAACCGCTGCGATCGGTCAGGGGACGAGGGGTGGTGCGTGGTGCGATGCGGATGGATAGAAAACGGTATAGCTTGTGATGTTCGTCACCCTGTGTGGCCCATGTTACAGCCCGTTCAGGGCAATGAATGCCGCTGCGAGCAGCGAGAACGTCGCGATCGGGTAACAACCGTGAAGCCCGCCCGTGCTGTGGTTTACCTGCGCTAAAGAAAACTTTTGTTGATTCCGAGTATTCCTAAACATTCGGAGTCTGCGGCGGCCGCAGGGCGGAAAACCGCGCCGGGGAGATCACGGTTGGGTTGCGGCCGGGGCCCCGGGGGAACTATCCCTGCCCGCCAGTCGTGGAAATTGGTAGCGTGAGCTGTAACCATGGACTAACGGCTCACCACCGGATCATCATTCACCCCCTTTATTTGGAGGACACCCGCAATGGCACTTGGCGGAAACCCGAT
Source organism: Arthrobacter sp. UYCu723 (assembly GCF_054059215.1). Classification (NCBI taxonomy): domain Bacteria; kingdom Bacillati; phylum Actinomycetota; class Actinomycetes; order Micrococcales; family Micrococcaceae; genus Arthrobacter; species Arthrobacter sp. UYCu723. Next base: position 470,887 of record NZ_JBSSBW010000001.1, on the reverse strand, counting down.
CTTCAACGGAAAGAACTTCCGTGGAGCCACCCAGGCACCGCCTGCCCCGCAGGCCTACGGGCAAGGAGCCTACGGTCAGAACGGCTACGCCTCGGGACAGCACGGCCAGGGCGGCTTTGGCGCAGCCCAGCAGGGCATGACCCAGGACCAGCTCCAGGACATGTACAACCGGCCCGCCGCCGGGCCCGCCGATACCGGCCGCATGACCTTTGACGATGTCATCGTCAAGACCGCCGCCTGCCTCGGTGTACTCATCGCCGGCGCAGCCGTGACCCTCGTCGTGGCTCAGGGCCTGGCTTCCATGCTGATGATCGTCGGCGCGCTGGGCGGCTTCGTCCTCGCGCTCGTCAACAGCTTCAAGAAGCAGCCTTCACCGGCGCTGATCCTGGCCTATGCCGGACTGGAAGGTCTCTTCCTCGGCGGTCTGACGCGGATCCTCGACGGAATGTTCCCGGGCGTGGGCCTGCAGGCCGTCATCGGCACACTCTCGGTCTTCGCCGTGACCCTGGTGCTCTTCAAGAGCGGCAAGGTCCGCGCCACCCCGAAGGCCATGCGCTTCTTCATGATCGCGATGATCGGCTACGCCGTTTTCGCGCTCATCAACATGGTCATGATGTGGACCGGCGCCGTCGATTCCCCATTCGGCCTGCGGACCAGCGTGGAGATCTTCGGCATTCCGCTGGGCGTCTTCATTGGCCTGCTGGCGATCGGCCTGGCCGCGTTCTCCCTGATCATGGACTTCACCAGCATCGAAGCCGGTGTCCACAGCGGCGCCCCGCAGCGCTTCTCCTGGACCGCTGCCTTCGGCCTCACGGTCACCCTCGTGTGGCTGTATGTCGAGATCATCCGCCTGCTGGCGATCCTCCGCGGCGACGACTAACGATCGGCGACGACTAACGATCGGTCCCGGGAACCAGCTGACAGGGGAGCCCCGCCGCAGGGCGGGGCTCCCTTCTGCATGCCGCTCCTGCGGCCCGGGTGGACTGCGGCCCGGGCGCGTTGCGGCTCAGCCCAGCCGTTCGAGGACCACTGCCATGCCCTGCCCGCCGCCGACGCACAGCGTGGCCAGCCCGAGCTGCGCATCCCGCTCCCGGAGTCCGTTCAGCAGGGTCACGGCGAGGCGGGCGCCCGTCATGCCGAACGGGTGCCCCAGCGCAATGGCGCCGCCGTGGACGTTGAGCTTGTCGTGGTCGATCCCGAGCTCCTTGGCACTCGCCACGACCTGGACCGCGAACGCCTCGTTGAGTTCCACGAGGTCGATGTCCCCGATGCCCAGCCCGGCGAGCTTCAGCGCCCGCCGGGTGGCCTCCACCGGGCCCATGCCCATCAGCTCGGGGGAGAGGGCGCTGACGCCGGTGGACACGATCCGTGCGAGCGGCGCCAGCCCGAGTTCGCGCGCCCGCACGTCGCTCATGACCACGACGGCGGCGGCGCCGTCGTTCAGCGGGCAGGCATTGCCGGCGGTGACGGTGCCTTCGCTGCGGAAGACGGGCTGCAGGGCGCTGACGGACTCGTAGGTGACACCCGCCCGGGGCGAATCGTCCCGGTCGACCACGACGCCGTCCTTCCGGGTGTACGGCGTGATCTCCCGGGTGTAGAAGCCCGAGGCGATGGCCGCTTCGGCGCGGTTCTGGCTGAGCACGGCCCAAGCGTCCTGGTCCGCCCGGCTGATCCCATAGCTGGTGGCGACGTTCTCGGCGGTCTGGCCCATGGAAATGTAGATGTCCGGCATCCGGCCGCCCAGCCGGGGGTCCGTCCACGGCGTGTTGGAGGCGGCGCGGGCCGCCGTGCGCTTCCGGGCGGCGTCGAAAAGCGGATTGTGGGTGCTGGCGTCGGCTTCCCCGGCCCCCGCCCAGTCGCGGTACCGGGACACCGCCTCCACTCCCGCCGATACAAAGGCCTGGCCTTCGCCGGCTTTGATGGCGTGGAAGGCCATCCGGAGCGTCTGCAGGCTGGAGGCGCAGAAACGGTTGACGGTGGCGGCCGGGACGTTGTCTAGGCCGGCCAGGATGGCGACCACCCGGGCCATGTTGGAGCCTGCTTCACCGCTCGGTTCCGCGCAGCCCAGATACAGGTCGTCGAGGCCCTGGCCGTTCGTGTCCGCGGCGTCGAAGGCTGGTATTTTGGCCAGCGCGGCCGTCACCATGGCGGCAGCCAGGTCGTCGGGCCGCTCGTCTTTCAGCGAGCCCTTGAAGGCGCGTCCGATGGGGCTTCTGGCAGTGGAAACGATGACGGCTTCTGACATGCGCCCAGCCTACGCTCCGGTCATGCCAGGCGCATGGCCCCGGCCGCGGGGCGGACGCTGAAGACGTCCGGCGCGGCGTAGCCGGCCTGCGCAAAAGACCGTTCGACGGCGGTCCGCACCTGCCGTACCGCCCCCACCGGCGTGAGCGCAATCGCGGAGCCGCCAAAGCCGCCTCCGGTCATGCGGGCGCCGAGGGCGCCCGCCGAGCGTGCAGCTTCCACCGCGAGGTCCAGTTCGGGACAGGAGATCTCGAAGTCGTCCCGCATCGAGGCATGGGAGGCATCGAGCAGGGGACCGATCGACTGGGGTCCGGCGCTGCGGAGCAGCTCGATCGTCTGCAGCACGCGGTCATTCTCGGTGACGACGTGGCGGACCCGGCGGAATGTCTCCTCGTCCAGGAGCCCGCCCGCTTCATCAAGATCCTCGAGTCCCACATCGCGCAGGGACGCCACCCCGAGCACCTCCGCCCCGAGCTCGCAGGAGGCGCGCCGGGCAGCGTAGCCACCGCCGGCATGGGAATGCGACACCTTCGTGTCGATCACCAGCATCTGGAGCCCGGCACGGGAGGCGTCGAACGGCACGAGGCGGATGCTTTGGTCCCGGCAGTCGAGGAAGACGGCGTGTCCGGGTGAGCCGCGCAGCGAGGCCGACTGGTCCATGATGCCCGTGGGCGCGCCGACGAACTCGTTCTCGGCGCGCCGGGTGGCCAGCACCATGTCCTCGAAACCCAGCCCGGCGGCCGTGAGCTCGTTCAGCGCTGTAATGACGGCGCACTCGATGGCATGGGAGGAGGCCAGCCCCGCGCCCCGGGGCACGTCCGAGTCCAGGAGCAGGTCCAGGCCGGGAACGGGGAGCCCACGCTGCTGCAGCGCCCACAGCACCCCCAGCGGATACTTCGTCCATCCGCGCGCCGTGGCGCGGTTCAGGGCACCGGCATCCGCCGTCGTCAGGCCCTGGTTGCCGAAAGTGGACAGCAGCCGGAGGGTCGAATCCGGCCGTACCCGGACCGCCACCCGGGCCGTCCTGTCGATCGCGAAGGGCAGTACGAACCCCTCGTTGTAGTCCGTGTGCTCGCCGATCAGGTTGACGCGGCCGGGGGCCTGCCAGACGCCGTCGGGGGCCGCGCCGAAAGTGCCCCGGAACAGCGCGGCGAGTTCGCCGGTGCCGAGGGGGGCGGTCATGGCTGTGCAGCTTTCGAAGTGCGGCTCATGGGTCCAAGGTATACGGCTTGCCGGGCCGGTCTGTACGGTGGTGCGCATGGATCAGACGACGCCCGTTCCCCGCCACGCCTCGGGCCGGCAGTACGAGCTGCGGCGCGGCGACGCCCTCGCCGTCGTGACCGAGCTGGCCGCCGGGCTCCGGCTGTACAGCCGCGGCGGCACCCAGCTGACCGAAAGCTACGGCGACGGCGAGATCCCGCCCGGCGCCACCGGGATCACGCTGGCTCCATGGGCCAACCGGGTGGAAGACGGGCTCTGGTACCTGAACGGCAGGAAGCAGCAGCTCGACATCACCGAGGTGTCGCGCAACAACGCCAGCCACGGGCTGCTGCGCAACACCTCCTACGGCCTCGTGGACGAATCGGAGTTCTCGGTCACGCTCGAAGGCGTGGTCTTCCCCCAGCACGGCTACCCCTTCCTGCTGCGTCACCGGGTCCGCTACGAACTGGCCGGGGACCTGGGGCTGGTGGTCCGGCAGACCCTCATCAACGACTCGCAGGAGCCCGCGCCGGTTGTCCTCGGCGCCCACCCGTACCTGCGGCTGGGGGACGTGCCCAGCGGGGAGCTCACCGTGACCGTCGGCGCCGGCACGAGGCTCGTGACGGACGCCCGGCACATTCCGCGCGGCACCGAACCGGTCAGCGGCGACTTTGACCTGCGCGGCGGCCGGCTTGTCGCCGGGCTGGAGATCGACTCCGCCTACACGGACCTGGAGTTCGACGGCGGCGTCGCCCGCCACACGCTGCACGCGGCGGACGGGCGCAGCGTGAGCCTCTGGCAGGACGCTGCCTGCGGCTACGTCCACGTCTTTATCACCACGGAGTTCCCGGGCCGGGCCAAGGCGGTGGCGATCGAACCCATGACCGGGCCGGCCAACGCCTTCAACAGCGGAGACGGACTGCGCTGGCTCGCGCCGGGGGAGGAGTTCGCGATGAGCTGGGGCATCAGCGCGTCCCTGGGCTAGGCAAGCTACTGCGGGGTTTCCCATCCGGGCGCCGCTGGTGAATCATGGGGCTATGACGCCAGCTGACGCCGCCGAACCGCGCAACGCATCCGATTCCGCCCCACGGGCCGCGCCCCTCCGGGTGATGACGGACCGGGAACTGGACCAGGACATTCCCTACGGCATCCGTATCGCGGCAGCGTGGTCCTGGCGGCTGGGGCTGATCCTGCTGTTCAGCGGAGCCCTCATCTGGTTGCTGGGGCGCATCAGCTTCCTCATCATTCCGGTCATGGTGGCGGCGCTGCTGGCCGGACTGCTCAGCCCCGTCACACGGTGGCTGACGCGGCACCGGGTGCCCACGGGCGGCTCGGTGGCGATCACGGTCCTGGGCTTCATCGGGATCATCGCCGGCGCGCTCGCCCTGGTGGGACGGCAGCTAGTATCCGGTTTTGCCGAGCTGTGGAGCCAGGCGCTCGCCGGAGTGCAGCAGATCCAGGGCTGGCTTTCCGAGGGGCCGCTGCACCTGTCCGCCGCCCAGATCGACCAGTACCTCAAAGATGGCACCGCCGCGCTGCAGAACAACAGCAGCAGCATCCTCAGCGGCGCCCTCTCCTTCGGCAGCACCGCGGGCCACTTCGCCGCCGGACTGGTCCTGTCCCTTTTCGTACTGATTTTCTTCCTTCTCGAAGGCAGCCGGATCTGGGGCTTCCTCGTCCGGCTGCTGCCCCGGAAGGCCCGAGCCGCCACAGACGGAGCCGGCCGGAAGGGCTGGACATCGATGGTCAGCTACGCGCGGATCCAGATGTTCGTGGCCTTCGTGGACGCCGTCGGCATCGGAGCCGGCGCCGCCATCATCGGAGTGCCGCTCGCCCTGCCGCTGGGCGTCCTGGTTTTTCTCGGCTCCTTCATCCCCATTGTCGGTGCGCTCGTCACCGGGGCCGTCGCCGTCCTGCTGGCGCTGGTGGCCAACGGGCCCGTCAACGCGCTGATCATGCTGGGCATCGTGCTGCTGGTGCAGCAGCTGGAGAGCCACATCCTGCAGCCCCTCGTGATGGGCAAGGCCGTCGCCCTGCATCCGGTGGCCGTGATCCTGTCCGTGGCGGCCGGATCCTACCTCGCCGGGATACCGGGGGCGCTGTTCTCCGTGCCGATCCTCGCCGTAGCAAACTCGTCGGTTCGCTACATTGCCGGCAGAACGTGGGAACATGATGAGGTGCTTGCAGCCGCGGGTCATCAGGGCGTCCTTGCCCCTGCCGAGCCCGGCGCCGACAACACTTTCAGAGACGTCCACCTGCCGGGCCGAACGCCCGGCAACCGGGGGGACGCCGCACACCACCATGGTGACCCGGGCAGCGATGCCGGCCGGGGCGCCGGAGCCTGATCCGAAGAAGGAGACTCGTTCGTGATTACCCTTAAGAGCCTGCCCGTCACGCTGGACAATGTCCTGGAGGCGCAGAAGCTGCTCGACGGGATTATTACGCGGACGCCGGTCGAGTCATCCCGTGCCCTCGGCAGCATGGTGGGCGGCGAGGTGATCCTCAAATGCGAGAACCTGCAGCGTGCCGGCTCCTTCAAGGTCCGCGGCGCCTACGTGCGGATGGCAAAACTCTCCCCGGAAGAGAAGAAGCGCGGCGTCGTGGCCGCCTCGGCCGGCAACCATGCCCAGGGCGTGGCGGTCGCGGCCAAGAGCCTCGGCATCAAGGCACGCATCTACATGCCCCTCGGCGTCGCCCTGCCCAAACTCGCCGCCACCCGCAGCCACGGCGCCGAAGTGGTGCTCCACGGCCACAACGTCGATGAGGCCCTCGCCGAAGCGAAGCGCTACGCCGACGAAACCGGCGCCGTCTTTGTCCACCCGTTCGACGACGTCGACGTCGTTGCCGGCCAGGGCACCGTCGGCCTCGAAATCCTCGAGCAGGTCCCCAACGTCGACACCATCCTGATGGGCGTCGGCGGCGGGGGGCTGCTCGCCGGCGTCGCCGTGGCCGTCAAGGCCCGGGCAAGGGAACTCGGCCGGGAAATCCGCATCATCGGGGTGCAGGCCGAAAACGCCGCAGCCTACCCGCCGTCGCTCGCCGCGGACGCCCTGGTGCCGCTCAAGCGCGTCTCCACGATGGCCGACGGCATCGCCGTGGGCCGGCCCGGGCAGTTGCCCTTCAGCATCATCCGCGAACTCGTGGACGACGTCGTCACCGTCAGCGAGGACGCCCTGGCCCGGGCACTGATCTTCCTGCTGGAACGCGCCAAGATGGTGGTCGAACCTGCAGGGGCCGTCGGCGTCGCCGCGCTGATGGAAGGCAAGATCGAGAACCCCGGAACCGTTGCGGTGGTCCTCTCCGGCGGCAACATCGATCCGATGCTGATGCTCAAAGTCATCCAGCGCGGACTCTCCGCCGCGGGCCGTTACATGACGGTGCGCATGATGCTGGACGACCGTCCCGGCTCGCTGGCCACGATCGCCCGGATCATCGCCGAGAATGACGCCAACGTGACCGGCCTGGACCACACCCGGGTGGGCGGGTCGATCAGCATGGGCGACGTCTCCATCACGGTGAACCTGGAAACCAAGGGCCACGAACACTGCGAACAGGTCCTCGCGGCACTCCGGGCCGAGGGCTTCCAGCCGATCGTGGTGCACTAGGCCCCATGACCCTCGACTCTTCCCGGGACGAACGGCCAGGTGCAGGCAACACCGCGGTGCGGGCCCGCATGGGACTGCTTGTGGTGGGCTCCTTCGTGCTGCTGCTGTACGTGATCGAGATCATCAACACCGTGCTGTTCCATTCCCTGAACAGCACCTTCGGGCTGCGGCCGCGCGGCCCGGACGGGATCGTGGACATCCTGACGTTCCCGCTGCTGCACGCCAATTTGGCCCATCTGATCTCCAACACCCTCCCGCTGATCATCTTCGGATTCCTGGTGTTCCTGTCCGGACGGCGGGTCTTCATCACCGCCCTGGCTGCAAGTTGGCTGGGGTCCGGGGCCGTGGTGTGGCTGATCGGCGGGTTCAAGGTGACCGTGGGTGCATCCGGCCTGGTCTTCGGCCTCTTCGCCTTCCTGCTGGTGCGTGGATTCTTCAACCGCAACTGGTGGCAGATCGTGCTGTCGGTCGTGCTGTTCATGAGCTACGGCGGCATCCTCTTCGGCATCCTGCCCACCGTGGCGAGCTTCGTCTCCTGGCAGGCGCACCTCGGCGGGGCGATCGGCGGCGTCGCAGCCGCGCTGCTGCTGAGCACCCGGCGTGCCGGTGCGCTGCGCGCCGGACGGTAGGGCCGGCAGGCACAGAAGAACGACGCCGGCCCTCCCGCGAAAGGGGAGGGCCGGCGTCGTTCTGCGTTAAGGTATTCCGCCGCTGGGCGGCATGCCCGAGTGCTTAGCCGACGTACGGCTTGGCGGACATGATCTCCACCGTGATGTCCTTGCCGTTCGGGGCGGTGTAGCTGAGCTTGTCGCCCTCCTTGTGGCCGACGATCGCGGCGCCCAGCGGGGACTTCTCGCTGAAGACGTTGAGGTCGGAATCGCCGGCGATCTCGCGGGAGCCGAGCAGGAAGCTTTCCTCATCGCCCGCGATCCTGGCGACAACAATCATTCCGGGCTCCACGATGCCGTCGTCAGCCGGCGACTCGCCGACGTGGGCGTCCCGGAGCAGGGCGGTGAGCTGGCGGATGCGGGCCTCGATCTTGCCCTGCTCCTCCTTGGCCGCGTGGTAGCCACCGTTCTCCTTGAGGTCGCCTTCCTGCCGGGCAGCTTCGATCTTCTGAACGATTTCCGCCCGGCCGGGGCCGGAGAGGTGGTCCAGCTGTGCCTTCAGGCGGTCAAAAGCTTCCTGGGTGAGCCAAGCTGCCGTTGCGCTGTTGGGGGTAGACACGGACTTCTCCTTTTTGTGGTCAAACAAGCAAAGACCCCGCCACGGTGGCCACTTATGGAACTCAGTAACCAGCTCAGCGGGGGAAAGGTATTAATCCATTGTAGTCAATCCTGTGGATAAACCAAAGAACACTGCGGTGTGGATCACACCGTGTTACGGCCGGCCGGCCCGCTGCCGGGCTATTTGGCGGCGCCGGGAATCCAGCAACTGTCGATGACGCCGGAAACGGCCTGGGATTCGGTGCGGACGATCGCACGGTGCACGGTGGTACGGCCGCCGTCGGTGCCGGCGTCGGCAGCGTTGGGTCCGACGTCGACCACCTTCCAGCCGACCACGGCGAACTTGGCATCCAGTGCCTTGAGGGCGCATTTAGCGTCCGTGGCCGGGTCCTTGGTGACCTGGAAATCGATTTCGGTGAGGGTGGCGTCCGGAGTGCTGTAGCCGATGTCCTTGAAGCTCACCGACGCGGTGGCAGACGAGGTCGAGATCCAGGCCATGAAACCGATCCCCACCGCGAGGGCAGCAATCAGGATGTTGCGTTTGGCCTTGCCGGTCAGCGCGCGCTTTTGGCCGCCGTAACGATTGGCTAGGCTGGTAGATGCCGGCGCGGGCGCGGCAGGCTGATCCTCGGAAGTCACCAGTCCAGTTTAGTGTGGATCGGGACGGGGATTTTCCGGGCCGAGGATCCGGCCCGATCCCATTGCAAGATGACCCGTGTAAGTAGTCCCGAATCCGAAGACCTGTAGAAACCTGTAGAAAGAGGAGCCGTCCCACGATGACAGCGTCCCCCAGCCCGTCAGCGCCGCTCCGACTGCTGGCTGTCCATGCTCATCCCGACGACGAATCGAGCAAGGGCGCCGCCACCATGGCCATGTACGCGGCGGCCGGCATCGACGTCCTCGTGGCGACCTGCACCGACGGCTCCCGCGGTGATATCCAGAATCCCGCGATGGAGGGCGAGCCACACCCCAAACGCGACATGGCCGGAGCCCGCAGGCTCGAAATGAACCGCGCGGCCGAGGTCCTCGGCGTCCGGCAGCGCTGGCTGGGCTTCGTGGACTCCGGACTGCCGGAGGGCGATCCGCTGCCGCCCATGCCGGTGGGCTCCTTCGCCACGCAGCCCCTTGAGCGGGCCGCCGCCCCCTTGGTGCGCCTGATCCGGGAGTTCAAGCCGCAGGTCATCCTCAGCTACGACGAGAACGGCGGCTATCCGCACCCGGACCACATCATGGCGCACCGCGTGGCGGTCGAAGCCTTCGAGGCCGCGGGCGATCCGGCCCGTTATCCGGGAACCGGTGCGGCCTGGGCGCCGAGCAAGCTCTACTACGACCGCGCCTTCAGCCCCGAACGTTTCCGCGCCCTGCACTTCGCGCTGCAGGAATCCGGCCTCCAGTCGCCCTACGCCGAGCGGATGGCCGCCTGGCTCGAGGCCGATGCGGAAGGACACACCCCACCCGCGCCTACTCACGCCACGACCACCCAGATCGAGTGCGGGGACTTCTTCGAGGCGCGGGATGAGGCCTTGCGCGCACACCGCACCCAGGTGGATCCGGAAGGCTTCTTCTTCGCCGTGTCGCCGGCGATGCAGCGCCGCGTCTGGCCGTGGGAGGATTACTCGCTGATCCAGGCCAGGATCCCGGTGGACCTGCCTGAACAGGACTTCTTCGCCGGGCTAAGATAGAGCCAGAAGGCCAATTCTATGCCGTGTAGAACTATGACGTTTACGTGTCATCCAGAAGCGGTTCAGAAGCGGTTCAGAAGCAGCCATTCAGAAGTAGCCCCGCAGGAACGGCCCCGGCGTCGGGGCCGCCGTCAGTCCCCACAGAAGGTTCTCACCGTGCATTCCTTGCTCATCGCCCTGGCAACATCACCGGCGCCTGCTCCTTCGCCGTCGCTGCGCCCGGGACTGTCCCAGGACCAGGTGACGCCCGGCCTGCTGGGCTTCCTGCTGACCGCGTTCATCGTGGTGCTGACCGCGCTGCTGATTGTGGACATGGTGCGGCGCATCCGCCGGGTACGCTACCGTGCGCAGGTGGAGGAAGAACGCGCGGCACCCGAAGAAGCGGCGCTGAACAACGGTGACGCCCCGGCGTCCCCGCTTGCCGGTGGCCTGTTCCCGGACCACGGTCCTTCCGGCGCTGCCGGCACCCGCCCGGAAGCCAACGGTGATGCGGGACCCGGAAACCGCTGACGGCGGAACGCCGCGGACCTTCCCCGAGGCTGCCAATGCCCTGGGGGCAGAGCCCTCTGCCTATCTCCGGCAGCATGCCGGCAACCCAGTCCACTGGCGCCCGTTCGGCGACGAGGCCTTTGCCTTCGCCGCGGCCCGCGACGTCCCGGTGTTCCTCTCCATCGGGTACGCGGCCTGCCACTGGTGCCATGTCATGGCGCACGAATCGTTTGAGGACCAGGCCAGCGCGGACTTCCTGAACGCCAACTTCGTGGCCGTGAAGGTGGACCGGGAAGAGCGGCCCGACGTCGACGCCGTCTATATGGCCGCCACCCAGGCCATCACCGGTGAAGGCGGCTGGCCGATGTCCGTCTTCCTCCTGCCCGACGGCCGCGCCTTCCATGCCGGCACCTATTTTCCGCCCCGGCCGCTGCCGGGCAGGCCGTCCTTCCGTCAGGTCCTCGAGGCTGTGGTCGATGCCTGGCACGAGCGCCGCGACGCGCTGGTACAGAATGCCGACACCCTGGCCCGCGGCCTCGCAGCCTCGCAGCCCGGCTCCGCGGTGCGGCTGGACCGCCCACCAGAGCCCATCGGCGCAGCCCTGCTGTCCGAGGCCGTGGAGTCACTGGCGGCCTCGGAAGACCCGTCCCACGGCGGCTTCGGCACCGCGCCGAAGTTCCCGCCGTCGCCGGTCCTGGAATTCCTGATCCGGCACGCCGCCGTGCCCTCGACCGCCGTGCCGCCGAACGCCGTGGGATCCGGAACCGCCGACTCGGCCCGGGAGATGGCGGGCCGCACCCTGGCCGCGATGTCCCGTTCGGCCTTGTTCGACCAGCTCGACGGCGGCTTCGCACGCTACTCCGTGACGCGCGACTGGTCCGTCCCGCACTTCGAGAAAATGCTCTACGACAATGCCCAGCTGCTGCGGCTCTACGTCCACTGGGTGCGGCTCGGCGGCACGGCGGGGTACCCGCCCGCGGAAGCCGCCGATGTGGCCGGCCGCACCGCCGACTGGCTCCTCGCGTCGCTGGGTCTGACAGCTGCGCCTGGTCTGAGAGCTGCGCCTGGTCCGGCAGCGCCGCAGGGACAGGCGACGGCTGATGCCGGCCGCGGGGTAATTCCGGACGCCCTGGCCTCCTCCCTCGACGCCGACACCGTGGTGGACGGAGTCCACACCGAGGGCGCCAGCTATCTGTGGACCCCCGCGGAACTGGCCGGGCTGCTGGGACCGGGCGACGGCGCCGCTGTCGCCCGGCTGATGAACGTGAAGGCCCACGGCACCGTGACCGCCGGAGAATCCCCGCTGCACCCCGCGCGGGAGTTCAGTGCGGAGGACGCCGTGCTCTGGCAGCGGGTGCGGCCGGCACTGCTCGGCGCGCGTTCACGCCGGCCGCAGCCGGCCCGGGACGACAAGGTAGTAGCGGGCTGGAACGGGCTGGCCGTCGCGGCGCTTGCCGAAGCCGGCGCCGTGCTGGAACGGCCCGCGCTGGTGGCGGCCGCGGAACGGATCGCGGCGTACCTTGAACGGGTGCACTGGAGCGCAGGCGCCGAGGGGACCCCGGGCAGCCTGGTGCGGGTCTCGCATGACGGCGCCGCCCGGGGCATCGGTGGCCTCCTGGAGGACTACGCTTTCTGCGCCGAGGGACTGCTCGCGCTGCACTCCGTCACCGGCCGGACGCGCTGGTACCGGCTGGCCGAGGACATCCTGGCTGCTGCCTGCGCCCGGTTCGTCACGGAAGGCGCCCTGCAGGACACCGCAGGAGAGTCGGAACAGGTGTTCAACGCCCAGGGCCGCAGGGCAGCGCTGGATCCCTTCGACAACGCCGCCCCCAGCGGCGCGGCCGCCTTCGCCGGCGCGCTGCTCTCCTACTCCGCCCTGTCCGGCTCCAGCAAACACCGGGCACTGGCCGGTAAAATCCTCGGCCTGCTGCCGCCGCTGGCGGTCCGGGCGCCCCGGGCTGCCGGCTGGCTGCTGGCGACGGCCCAGGCAGCGCTCGCCGGTCCGGTGGAGGCAGCGGTCACCGGCCCGGACACGCCGGAGCGTGCCGCACTGCACCGGGAGCTGCTGCTCTCGCCGAGTCCCGGACTCGTGATTGCCGTCCAGGACACGACCCAGCCGGACACTACCGGGCCGGACACCGCCCAGCCGGACGCCGCGCCGGCCGTGCCGCTGTTGCGCGGCCGGGGACCCGCCCCGGACGGCTCGCCGCAGGTGTTCCTGTGCCGCGGGATGGTCTGCGAACTTCCCGTGGGTTCTGCCGCCCAGGTGCTGGCACGCCTCGCTAGCATGGCGGAATGACCTCTTTCAGCCGGCCGTCCCGGTGCGACTTCGAGCTTGTGGTGTTCGACTGCGACGGCGTCCTGGTGGACTCCGAAGTGATCGCTGTCCGGGTGGACCAGCGGGTGCTGGCGGACCTCGGCTGGGAGCTGGGGCTCGGGCAGACCGGTCTCCTGCACCGCTTCGAAGGAAGGATCTTCAGCGCCACTGAAGTCGCAAACGGCAAGCCGGCCCCGGATCTTTTCCTGCATGCCGCGGCTCGGCTCGGAACACCCCCGGAGCGGTGCGTCGTCGTCGAGGACAGCGCCTACGGGGTCCAGGCGGCGCGGGCGGCCGGGATGCATGTCCTGGCCTACGCCGGCGGCGTGACCCCGGCAGAGCGGCTGGCCGGCCCCGGCACCACGGTGTTCCACGATATGCGGCAGCTGCCGGAGCTGGTTGCCGCGGGACGTCCCGCCTGAGTTGGCCTCGTGAGGGAACCGCCCAGGCCCCCGGAACGGCCCAGTCCCGGGCTCAGCTCAGGACCGCGATGGCAATCGCGATGAAGTGCGCGGCAAAGGCGAAAACCGTGAGGGCATGGAACAGCTCGTGGAAACCGAAGTGCTCGTAGCTGAAATTCGGCTTCTTCAAGGCGTAGAAGACGGCCCCGGTGATGTAGAGGACGCCCCCGACGCAGATCAGCACGGCTGAGGCCACATTGGCGGCGAAGAAGTCCGGCAGGTAGAACAGGGAGCCGCAGCCCAGGGCGATGTAGATCGGCACGTAGAGCCAGCGCGGGGCGTGGGTCCACAGCAGCCGGAACAGCACGCCGAGGATGGCTCCGGACCAGATCACCCACAGCAGCAGTTCGGCCTTTGGCCGCTCCAGCAGGGCCCACGCCAGCGGCGTGTAGCTGCCGGCGATCACCAGCATGATGTTCGTATGGTCCAGCCGCTTCAGCACGATCTTAACGCCCGGGGACCAGTTCCCGCGGTGGTAGGTGGCGCTGATGCCGAACAGCAGGACCCCGGTGAAGGCATAGACGGCGGAGGCGATCTTCAGGTCCGGCGTCGGGGCCAGAATCACCAGCACGAGACCGGCTGCCAGCGCCAGCGGGGCCGTCACGGTGTGGATCCAGCCGCGCCATTTAGGCTTGATCATCAGCAGCTCGGCAAGCCGCACCGCGGCGTCGTCCACCGGGGTTCGACGTTCCGCCGGGCGCTCCGGCAGGGGCTCAGGACTGTTGCTTTCCATCCCGCCATAATATCCTACGGCTGAGTAAGTTACTGATCAGTAGCAGCTGCTTCGACGCGACATCGCGACTGCCCTGCACACGCCACCGCCCTCCGGCAGGTAGCCTAGGATGTGCACTGAAGTCGTACAAGGAAGCCAGGTGAATCTCCGGATGGAACTGCCCGGGTTCCTCTATGGCTTCTACGAGCGCAGGCTCCAGCGGTCCCTTGACCCGGGGCGGATCCCCAAACACATCGGCGTGATGGTGGACGGCAACCGGCGGTGGGCCCGCCAGTTCAACGCCCCGACAAGCCAGGGGCACCAGGCCGGGGCCGACAAGATCCACGAGTTCCTCGGCTGGTGCCAGGAGCTCGGCGTCAAGGTGGTCACGCTCTACATGCTCTCCACTGATAACATGAACCGCTCGGGCGAGGAACTCGACCTGCTGATGGGCATCATCGCCAACACCCTGGACCGGCTGGACGACGACGCCGACATTTCGGTCCACGCCATGGGGGCCCCGGAGCTGCTCCCGGACTATCTCGCCGAGCGGCTCAACAACCTCACGGCCCGCACTCCCGTGCGCGAGAAGATCCACGTCAATGTCGCCGTCGGCTACGGCGGACGGCGCGAGATCGTCGACGCCGTCCGTGAGCTGCTGCACGACGCCGTAGCCCGGGGCGCGGACATCGGGAAACTGGCCGACGAGCTCACCGTGGACGATATCTCGCGGTTCCTCTACACTCGCGGCCAGCCTGATCCGGACCTCGTGATCCGCACCTCGGGGGAGCAGCGGCTTTCCGGGTTCCTCATGTGGCAAAGCGCCTACAGCGAATTCTATTTTTGCGAAGCGCTGTGGCCCGCCTTCCGGAAGGTGGACTTCCTCCGTGCCCTGCGCGACTACGCCGGCAGGCAGCGCCGTTACGGCACCTGAGGCGTTCACCCCGAGTTCACAGGACCGCAACAAGAATCGCCGAAAAATAGGCGCGGGAATGCCGCGTTCGGGACGTACGTTAATCCCATCAGCAGGCAAACCGCCGGCTGATCGGGGAGGCCAACACGTGGAGCGGATATTCGCACCGGATGTATGGGAGGCCCGTCCGGCCTCCGGGCCGAGCCGCCTCACCAATAACAAATCCGGGCACGCCCGGGGCTGGAGTCGATGTGGCTAATTCTGAGCAACTGCCCGACGTCATTTCCGACCAGGGAGAGAAAGCTAGCTCTCGCGCCAAGCGAGCCACCACAAAGACCGGTGCAGCAGATTCTGACGCTGCGGCCGGTCTTGCTGTTTCCGGGGAAGAAACAGCAAGCGGAGCCCGGGCCCGGAGCTACGTGATCGACACCTCCGTACTGCTTTCGGACCCGCGGGCTATTCTGCGCTTCGCCGAGCACGAAGTTATCTTGCCAATCGTCGTCATCACCGAGCTCGAAGGCAAGCGGCACGATCCCGAACTCGGCTACTTCGCCCGCAAGGCGCTCCGTCTCCTCGATGACCTTCGGGTGGAGCACGGCGGACTGGACCGGCCCATCCCGCTCGGACACGACGGCGGCACGCTGATGGTGGAGCTGAACCACATCTCCGCAGAGGTGCTCCCCGCCGGCTTCCGCGGCGGGGACAACGACAGCCGGATCCTCGCCGTCGCCAAGAACCTCGCCAACGAGGGCCGGGACGTAACGGTGGTGTCCAAGGATCTGCCGATGCGCGTCAAGGCCTCTGCCATGGGGTTGCAGGCCGACGAATACCGCAACGAGCTCGTCAAGGACTCGGGCTGGACCGGGGTTGCCGAGATCGACGCCAGCGAGGAGGAAGTCTCCACGCTCTACGGCCACGAGCCGGTCTTCATCCCGGAAGCGGCCGAGATGCCGGCGAACACCGGACTGGTGCTGCATTCCAACCGGGGATCGGCACTGGGCCGGGTGGGGGCCGACAAGCAGGTCCGGCTCGTAAAGGGTGACCGCGACGTCTTCGGACTGCACGGGCGTTCCGCCGAACAGCGGCTCGCGATCGACCTGCTGATGGACGCTTCCGTCGGCATCGTCTCCCTCGGCGGGCGTGCGGGTACCGGCAAGTCCGCGCTCGCCCTGTGCGCTGGCCTGGAAGCCGTCCTGGAACGCCGGGAACACCGCAAGGTGATCGTCTTCCGGCCGCTCTACGCGGTGGGCGGCCAGGAGCTGGGCTACCTGCCCGGCTCCGAGGCGGAGAAGATGAACCCGTGGGCGCAGGCGGTCTTCGATACCCTCGGCGCGCTGGTCAGCCAGGAAGTCGTGGAGGAGGTCATGGACCGCGGCATGCTCGAGGTGATGCCGCTGACCCACATCCGGGGGCGTTCGCTGAATGACGCCTTTGTGATCGTGGACGAGGCGCAGTCCCTGGAGAAGAACGTGCTCCTCACGGTGATGAGCCGGATCGGCCAGAACTCCAAGATCGTCCTGACCCACGACGTCGCCCAGCGTGACAACCTGCGGGTCGGCCGGCACGACGGCGTGGCCGCCGTCGTCGAGACGCTCAAGGGCCACCCGCTCTTCGGCCACATCACGCTGACCCGCTCGGAGCGCTCGCCGATCGCGGCCTTGGTGACGGAGCTGCTGGAGGGGGCGGAGATCTAACTGTGTTGGCCTGGCCTGGCCTGCCGCTCGCCGTCGGCAGGCCAGGCCGGGGCTCTAGTTGCCGCCGGGAACGGTGCCGATGACCGCGGAGACGGGGATCGGTCCGAAGTCGCGGGAGTCGATGGATGTCTCCCGGTTGTCCCCGAGCACGAACAGCTCCCCGGGCGGTACGGCCACCCTGCCGAAGTAGACGCCGTCGATGGTCTTTTGGTCCACATAGGGTTCCGTTGCCGGCGTCCCGTCGACGTACAGCAGGCCGTCCAGGATCGAGACGGTCTGCCCTCCTTCCGCCACGACGCGCTTGAGTAGGATGCCGCCGTCCCGCCATCCGCCGCTGTCCGGTTCACGGAAGACGACCAGCTGTCCGGAATGGAGGTCCGCCACGTGCGGGGCGACCTTATTCAGCCAGACGACGCTGCCGGCCGCGATCGTGGGTTCCATGCTTCCGGAACTGACCGTGATCGGTTCAAGGACCCAGAGCCGGAGGCACAGCAACCCGCCCAGGCATACGGCCGCCGCGGCCAGGGTCCGGCGGTGCATGGTGATCAGCCCTGGACCGGATCAAAGACCGCCGGGGCCGCCGTGATCGGATCGTTCGGGTCGGCCTGGTCTGCGCGGAGGCCCACCCGGAACTGGAGCATCATGGCATGGTCCTCGTGGGTCAGGTTGTGGCAGTGCACCATGTACCGTCCGCGGTGGGGGCCGAACTGGACAAGCAGCCGGACGCTTTCTTCCTCGCCCACGTACACGACATCCTTGGGCCCCTTCTCATAGGCGAATGGGCGCTTCCCATTGCGGCTGAGGATCTGGAAGTCCACGAGGTGCAGGTGTATGGGGTGGAACCAGCCACCTGCGGTGTTTCGAAGCTCCCAGATTTCCACGGCGTTCAGGGCGGGCTCCGCCATGACCTTCTTGAAGCCGCTGGCGATGACGTCCTCCCAGGTCAAGTCATCGATGCTCCAGGTGTCGTCGTGGCGCTTGACCCGGAACTCGCGGGTCTTAGTGGCGGCAGCTGCCGTGAGGTCCATCGCATGGCTGGAGGCGAGTGTGGTCGGGATCCTGTTCCAGCTTGGATCCTTGGTGTCGACGGCATCGGCAACGACGTCGAACGCCATGATCTTGCCGGTGTTGTCGAAGTCGCGGTTGTTGTCGTTGGAAAGATTGCGGAGTTCGATCCGCGTGCCCGCCGCATACTTACGAAAATCAATCAGGACCTCATAACGCTCCGCATTTCCGTGGCGCCAGGATCCGACGGTCTGCGCGGCGGGCATCAGTCCGCCGTCGGTGGTGACCATGATGACGGGTTCCCCGTTGCTGAGGGTGAATCTGTAGGACCGCGAGACGGAGGCGTTGAGGATCCGGAAGCGGTAGACGCGCCGTTGGACCTTCATCACCGGCCAGGGCATTCCATTGACCAGGATGACGTCGCCCCACAGACCGGACTGGTCGCGGTCGTCAAACGCAAGCGAGCCGTTGGCTGCAAACATTGCGTCGCTGACGGTCAGCGGAATATCAAAGTTTCCCTGGGGAAGCAGGCCTTTCTCGACCGGATCGCTGATCAGGTACTGGGCGGCGAGTCCGGAGTAGACGTTCTGCGCGGTGAAATGAACGGCGTGATCGTGATACCAGAGGCTCCGCGCCGACTCGAAGTTCGGGTACTGGTAATCCTTGTAGAAGCCGGGCAGGGTGAGGTCATTCGCGTAGCCGTCGAACTGGGGAAGCGACGCGGAACCGTGCAGGTGCGTCGAGGTGGGCAGGGCATGGCCGAGGGTCGGGTGTTTGGCCGGCAGCTGGTTCCGCATGTGGACCACCGCCCGGGTGCCCTGGTCAATCCGGATGGTGGGCCCGGGGAAGATTCCGTTATAGCCGAGGATAGGCGTGGCCAGGCGGGGCAGTGTCCGCGCGTTGGCCAGCCTTTCCGTCACGGTGTAGTGCCGGGTCTTGACTCCGTTTGCGTCGACAGTGGTCTGGAACGCCAGCGGGGGCGGAATTGTCAGCGGCGTCCGGTACGGGCGGGGCATGTCGCTGTCACTGAGAGTGCTGGCAGATTTGGCACTGACACCCGAAATCGGGACGGTCACAATGCCTGCGCCGACCATTCCCAGCCCGCTGAAAAGAAGCGCCTGCCGCCGTGTTACGGACATGATGATCAGCCTTTCATCCGGTTACCCGGTTGTTCTTCCGCCAGAGTGGGCCATGGGACTTGGAATAACCTATGCCCGCGCCGCCAGGCCGATTGCGCGGCGGCCCGCGACTTGCTAGCCGCTGTGGTGTGCCAGGCCCAGGGACAGGCGGGAGTCCCCGGGGCCCTCCAGGACGAGGGCGACGGCCTTGTCCGGGACTTCGAAGACCAGGGTTTCGCCGAGTGATTCCCCCTGCCGCAGCCACATGTTCGACGCCGAGCTCCACACCGGCTGCGCCTTGAGGGAGCCGAGGCCGGACACCGAGAAATCGCGGGCATCCAGCTGCACGCCGCCGCTTTCCAGTGCGGTGATCCGGACCACGAGCCGCACCCTGTGGCTCCCCTCCGTCGGGTTGCCGGACAGTGAACCGCCGACGCCGGCCGGGGCCCAGCCGTCGACTTCCAGCGGGACGATTTCGCTGATGCTTGCCATGCCTCCCGGAACGATAGCCGAAGCGCCCAGTGGAACACTGGGCTCCGGTTTGGCCGTGAGGAACAGGTATGCCAGCGCGATCGCCAGGGCGCACAGCAGCGTGAGGGGGATCAGCAGGGCCCGCCGCCGTCCGGTGGACGGGCGGGGCCTGGTCTCGATCGCTGGGCCGGACATGCGGTCATTCAACCCCGGGCAACTTCGGAAAAGCCTGTGCCCGCTTTCCCCGGGCGGGCCCGCCCTCGCTAGCTGCCGATGCCCAGGTATTTTGCGGTTGGCTCGTGTCCCTGGACTTCCAGAGTCCAGTCGGGGCGTTTGAACGACTGGGGCGTGAGGCGGACTTTCTGGACGTCCTGCGCCTTGCCGCCCC
The DNA here is from genome assembly GCF_054059215.1 of Arthrobacter sp. UYCu723. NCBI lineage: Bacteria > Bacillati > Actinomycetota > Actinomycetes > Micrococcales > Micrococcaceae > Arthrobacter > Arthrobacter sp. UYCu723. Next base: position 451,362 of record NZ_JBSSBW010000001.1, on the reverse strand, counting down.
AGGCGGCGCGGGTGACGCCGTTGAGTTCGTAGCCGAGGGAACGCGAGACGCCGAGGGACTGCTGATTCCACGCTGCGGCCTCGGATTCCGCGACCTCTGCGCCGAGGTGGTCGAAGGCGTACTGGGCGACGGCGGCGCGCATCTCCGTGCCGAGTCCCTGGCCTTGGGCGCTTTGGCGGAGCCAGGAGCCGGTGGTGACCGTCTTCAGGGTAGCGAAGTCCTTGGCCGCGACGTCCTGGCAGCCGATGAACTCGCCGTCGTGCCAAATCCCCAGCAGCAGCGTCCATTCTTCCGGGGACATGCCTCCACGGCAACGCCAGTACCACTGCGCCATATTCGGGCCGAGTTCGTGTGCCGGGGCTTCGGTCCAGGGGTTGCTGAAGGGCCTGCGGCCCGGTTCATGGATGCCGCTGAGGGCCGCTTTGACTGCCGCCGGAATCTCCTCGTCGCGGATGGGCCGGAGTTCCAAACGGGGCGTGGTCAGTGTGAGGCCGAAAGGCGGCCAGTAGGGGGCGAGTTCAGTCATCCCGGAAGCCTAACGGCGCGGGGCTGCGGCTGCCAGTCACACGCCCGGCGACACGTCCCAGCTGATGTGCCGGCGCACATCGGTGAGGTTCATGGATTCGGCGAGGAACAGATCGTCCAGCATGTACTCGTCTACGGCCAGGATCCGCATCCAGTGGCCATAGCCGTCCGAGTCATCCTCAAGCCAGCGGCTCGAGACGCAGACGCCGGTGCCGGCGTCGATCCTTACCAGGGTGCGTCCCGGCCGGCAGAGCGGCGCGTCCGGGTCCGCCGGGCGGTAACCGGCATTGGGCGTGACTGTGGTTTCAAGTGCGGGACGGCCCTCATGGTCCACGTCGGTGATGGCGCCCAGTTCCACGGCGTTGGAGTTGGGGAACTCAAGGGGGACCGGGGCGTTGCCAGCCAGCTCAACAGGGTCCAGGGCGGCGCCGAATCGGCCGTTGCCGAAGCAAGGCTCGCCGTAGGCCGCTTCAGGCCGGCGCCGGACCAGGCCACCGTCATCGTAGACCGGGGTGACGAGTTGCGGCGGCAGCAGCCACGACTTCCGCGTGGAACTGACGTAGAACACGTCGCGGGAATCATTGATGCCCGTGGTGCTGTGGAGGACAAGACCGTCGGCGGTCTCGAGCCGCAGGGCTCCAGGACGCCGCAGCCACGCGCGGACCAGGTCGGGAGCGCCGCCAGCGGCCTCGCCGGACGTCTCCGCGTCGGAACCGGGCAGCGGCCGGTCCAGGTACTCGAACCGCAGCGACTGCCACTTCCACGGCGAGGAACGGCACAGGTTTCGGAAGGCGGCCTGCTCCGCCGGCCCTCCGGGCGTGCGCGGCCCGGGCCGGATCCTGCTGTCCCATGCGGCCATATCCACAGTTTACGCGCGGGCCCGGCCACGGCTGCCGCAAAATCCCGTAGCATCCGAGGGTGATCCAACTGCTCGGGAACCTCGTTCAAGCGGCCCCGCTGGCCTTCTGGCTGGTGGCGGCTGCCTGCGCCTACTTTGCGCTGATGGCCGTGCGGCTCGCCGTGATCGACATCCGGTACCACCTGCTGCCGAACCGGATCGTTTTTCCCTCCTATGCAGTGGCCGGTGTCCTCCTGCTCGGCGCGGCAGCCAGCACCGCTTTCCTGGGCGTGCCGGCAACGGATGTCACGCCGGACGTCACCCCGGACGGCGCGGCCGGCCTGTTCGGCGTGCCGGGACTGCGCATTGTCGCCGGGGGAGCGGTGTTGTGGCTGTTCTATTTCCTGTTGCGGGCCCTCTACCCGCCGGGCATGGGTTTTGGCGACGTCAAGCTTGCCGGCGTCCTGGGGATGTATCTGGGCTTCCTCGGTTGGCCTCATGTCTTCGCCGGCACCATTGCCGCGTTCCTTTTGGGGGGATTGTGGAGCCTGGGCCTGTTGGCGTTGCGGCGCGGCACCCTGAAATCGAGCATCCCTTTCGGGCCGTTCATGCTGGCCGGCACGGCCGCAGCCATGGTGCTGCTGCCTGCCGCCTGACGCCTCGGCCAACTCACTCCCGGACGTCTTCCTTGTGCACCACGGGAGGCAACGGGCAAACTGGGCTCAACAATGCGGGTGGCCGCAATCGGACACCAATCGACGGGGGAGCCATGGCAGGATCACGGGGGCGCACCACGGGCGAGCGCGGCAAGCTGCGTCAGGTCCTGATCCTTTTTTGGCTGGTGGCCGCCCTTGGCGGCTGCGGAGGGTTGCCGGGGGATCCGGCTCCCAGCCCGCCGGAACCCATGCGCCCGGGAGGCTCCCCACCAGCGGTTCCGGGTGCTACGCCCGGATCCTCCGCTCCGGACTTGACGTCGGGTTCCAGGTCTCCGGTGGTCACAGCGTCCTCCACTCCCGGTCCGCAGACCCCCTATTGCGAGGGCGGCCCGTTGGGTTGCAGAATCTACCGCTCAGTCGGTGGGCGGGACGGTTCGGGTGAGCTTGGCTGGCTGAGGACGCAGCCGCTGGAAGTGTCGAGTGTGTTCGTTAACGGAACGTGGACGATTGGAGTCAAGACCCCGTGCAACCATCTGGGTGTCGAGGTGGATGTGCGGGCCGGTCAGTTGATCCCGGGCCGGACCATCTCGACAGCCATGGGCTGCCTCGGCCCTGAAAGCGGATACGAAGATTGGGCCATGCAGCTTTTTCGGCAGCCCGTCGACTGGGAACTGGACGGCGCCTCACTCATCCTCCGGAATGGACACGGGACTGTGGAATTCGACGACGCCGGCCCAAACACCCAGCTGTAGTTTCCGTGCCGCACGGCCTCGCGGCAGCGCTTCCGGCGGTTAGGCTGGCGGCATGGCTACCCCCGGCTTCATCCGCAGGCTCCGCGAAAAGATCGGCCACGAGATGCTCTGGCTTCCGGCCGTTCGGGGAGTGGTAATTGACGACGCCGGCCGGGTGCTGCTCGGCCAGCGCGCCGACAACGGCCAGTGGGGCCTGATCACCGGAATCCTGGAACCGGGAGAGGAGCCTTCGCCGGGTCTGCTGCGCGAGATCCTGGAGGAGACCGGCGTGGTGGCCCTTGCGGAGCGACTCGTCGCGGTGGACGCGGCGGGCCCGGTGACATACCCGAACGGCGATTTGTGCCACTTTCTTACCCTGGTTTTCCGCTGCCGGCACCTCTCCGGTGAGGCGATGGTCAATGACGACGAATCCCTCGCCGTGGGTTGGTTCCGTCCCGAGGAGTTCCCGGAGCTGACGCCCGGTCACCTCGAGTCGGTCCGGCAGGCGATGGAACCGGATGGTGCCGCCCACTTCCTGCGATGATGCGTTCCCGCCGAGTAAACCGGCCGTGGACCGACACAGGGAGCCGCACCCACCAACAGTGCGGCGTCCCTGCATGTGGCGTGGCGCCGAGCCGGGCGGCCCAGCTCCGCAGCTTTAGCCGCGCGGGCGCGTCAGCCCGGCGTCGTCCGCGGAAGCCGAAGCCTCAGCGTCCTTGGCGGCCGCGCAGTCCTGGTGGGCGTGGCGTTCGGCTTCCAGCCGCTCGGCCTCTTCGCCCCCCACTGCCTCGCCGCGGGCCACCATTCCGGCGGTGTCCGATAGCGGGATCTGCTTGAGGGTCAGTGCCAGGACCAGGGCGATCGCGAGGAAGGGCAGCAGGTACCAGAACACGGGCGCCAGCGAATCCGCGTAGGCACCGACGATGGCATCCTTGAGCTGGCCCGGGAGCCGGCTGAGGGCCTGCGGGTCCAACGTCCGGGTGGACTGTGAGGCCTGCTCGGCGGAGGCGCCGGCGCCCGTGAACGCCTTGGCCAGGGACTCGGACAGCCGGGCGGTGAAGATGGATCCGAAGACCGCGACGCCGAGGGAGGCGCCGACTTCGCGGAAGTAGTTGTTCGTGCTGGTGGCCGTGCCGATCTGCTCGGCCGGCACGGAGTTCTGCACCACCAGGACGATCACCTGCATGATCGAACCGAGACCGGCGCCGAACACCAGCAGCTGAACACAGATGACCCAGAGGGGGGTCGCCGCGGTAAGCGTGGTCAGCCAAAGCATCGCGGCGATGGTCAGGGCAGCCCCGAGGATCGGGAACAGCCGGTACTTGCCGGTTTTGGAAATGCGGATACCGGAAAAGATGGCCATGCCCATCAGTCCCGCCATCATGGGCAGCATCAGCAAACCGGACTCCGCGGCGGATGTGCCGGAGGACATCTGCAGGAAGGTGGGGACAAAGGCGATCGCGGCGAACATACCGAGGCCCAGGGTGAAGCCGATCGCCGTGGAGTTCACGAAGATCCGGTTCTTGAACAGGCTCAGCGGGATGATCGGATCCTCGGCACTGCGCTCAACCAGCACGAAGGCGGCGGCGGCCAGCACCGTGCCGGCGCCGAAGGCCCAGGTCAGCGGCGAATCCCAGCCTTCGTCCTTCTTGCCCCCGAAGTCCGTGAAGAAGATCAGGCAGGTGGTGGCTGCGGAGAGCAGCAGCACGCCGAGGACGTCGATGCGCTTCTCGGCCTTCTTGTTTGGCAGCGTGAGGGTGAACCACGCGATGGCGAACGCCGCGACGCCGATCGGGATGTTGATGTAGAAGGCCCATTCCCAGGTCAGGTGGTCCACGAAGTAGCCGCCCAGCAGGGGGCCGGCAACGGCAGAGAGACCGAAGATCGCGCCCAGCGGGCCCATGTATTTGCCGCGGTCCTTGGCCGGAACGATGTCCGCGATGATGGCCTGCGAGAGGATCATGAGGCCGCCGCCGCCCAGGCCCTGGACGGCGCGGAAGATCACGAAGCCCCAGAAATCGGTGGCGAAGGCGCAGCCGAGCGAAGCCAGGGTGAACAGCGCGATAGCGACGAGAAACAGGTTGCGGCGGCCCAGGATGTCACCGAACTTGCCGTAGATGGGCATCACGATGGTGGTGGCCAGCAGGTAGGCGGTGGTGATCCAGGCCTGGTGCTCGACTCCGCCGAGTTTGCCGACGATGGTGGGCATGGCAGTGGAGACGATCGTCTGGTCCAGGCTGGAGAGCAGCATGCCGGCGATGAGGGCGGAGAAAATGATCCAGATGCGTTTCTGGGTCAGCAGCAGCGGTTCGGCTGCCGGTTTGGGGCTGACGGCGGTGCTCATTGCGTTCCTTCGGGGGAAGTTGAGGGGGAAAGTTCAAAAGGCAGCGAAAAGAGGGTGCGTGCGGCTCCGACGTTCTCGAGCAGCATGTCCTTGTACGGGCGCGTGTTGCCTTCGGAGAAGTAAGCGGCGCTGGTCTTGCGGGCGATGGTGCCCAGGAGGACCACCGCCATGCGCACCACGGGGTGGTCAGGCGGGACGCCCTCCCGGGCGGAGAGCATCCGGGCGAACTCGGCCTCGCGCTCTTCGGAAGCGCCGATGATCCGCAGCATCAGCTGGGGTTCCTTCTGGATGACGCCGATCAGCTGGCGGGTCTCTTCCTCCGAGGCGCTCATCTGTTCGGACAAGCGGAGCGTCAGTGCCACCAGATCCCGGAAAAGGGTGGAGGAAATCTCCCCGCCCGGGGAACCCGCGCCGCCCCGGATGAAGTCCTCGAAAATTTCGGCCGGGAGTTCGTCGTCGACGTGCCCGATAATCGCGTCTTCCTTGGAACGGAAGTAGTTGAAGAAGGTGCGGCGGGAGATGCCCGCCCGTCCGCAGACTTCCTCCACGGTGTAGCCGTTGAGACCGCGCTCGGCCGTCAGGGACCGCGCGACGGCGGTGATGGCCGCACGCGTCGCGGCGCGCTTGCGCTCGCGGAGGCCGCCCTCGATATTTGCACTGTGACTCATAAAGTGTATTTTTGCACTGAAGTGACATAAGTGCAAAGCGTGAAAGATGATCCAGCGGGCCCTATATTGTCGGTGCCCGGCCGTAGCCTGTTCGTGTCCAGTCATCCGCTGGAACAGTTGGCCCGGGCGTCCGGGCCGGAAACGGGGAAACATGACAGACTCTGCTTTGACACACGTGTACGTCCTCCTGGACCGATCGGGGTCCATGAGTGCCATCGCCGACGACACGGTGGGCGGATTCGCGGCCTTCGTCCGTGAGCAGCAGTCGGTGGCCGGCCGCTGCCGGCTCTCCCTTGCACAGTTCGACGACAGCTACGAGCGGGTCTACGCCGCAGAGGACATCCAGGATGTGCCTCCCCTGGACCTGCAGCCGCGCGGCAGCACTGCCCTGCACGATGCCATGGTCCGGCTGATCGGGGAGGCCGGCGCGGAGTTGGCCGCCCTGCCGGAGGACCGGCGACCCGGCACGGTTCTCGTGGCCGTCCTGACTGATGGCCACGAGAACTCGTCGCGGGAGGCCACGGGCGCCATGGTCAAGTCGCTGGTCGAACGTCAGCAGAGCCAGTGGGGGTGGCAGTTCACCTACCTGGGCGCAAACCAGGACGCCGTGCTGACGGCCAGCGGCCTCGGAATCCGGGCAGAGGACGCTTTGACGTATGCCGCGGGAAACGTGGACGCGGCCTTCTCGGTCCAGTCGGCCAAGACCCGCCGGCTGCGTGAGGCCCGGATCGGCGGCGCCAGCATGGCGGATGCGGCCGCGGCAGCGGCCTACACGGCGGAGGAGCGGGAGGCAGCCGGGGGAGATCCGCCCGGGGTCTGAGGAGAGGCGCCTTGGCCGGGGTCCGGCGGCCACGAACGACGTCGGCCGGCAACCTTCAAGGAAAGCTGCCGGCCGACGTCGGACGTTCTTACGGAGTGCGGGTGCCGCCCGCGGTCACTACGACTTCGCGGTCACTAGGCCTTGTGCGGCGGACGCGTCATGGACATGACGTCCAGTGCGGTGTCCAGCTGCTCCTCGGTCAGTTCGCCGCGCTCCAGGAAGCCCATGGCCACCACGGTCTCGCGGACGGTCAGGCCCTCGGCCACGGCCTTCTTGGCGATCTTGGCGGCGTTTTCGTAGCCGATGAACTTGTTCAGCGGGGTAACGATGGACGGGGAGGCCTCGGCCAGGAAGCGGGCGCGTTCCACGTTGGCGGTGATGCCGTCGATCATCTTGTCCGCCATGACGCGGCTGGTGTTGGCCAGAAGGCGCACGGACTCGAGCAGGTTGGCGGCCATCACGGGGATGCCCACGTTCAGTTCGAAGGCGCCGTTGGTGCCGGACCAGGCGATGGCGGTGTCGTTGCCGATGACCTGGGCGCACACCATGATGGAGGCTTCGCAGATGACCGGGTTGACTTTGCCCGGCATGATCGAGGAGCCCGGCTGCAGATCCGGGATCGCGATTTCGCCGAGGCCGGTGTTGGGGCCGGAGCCCATCCAGCGCAGGTCGTTGTTGATCTTCATGAAGGAGATCGCGATGTTGCGCAGCTGGCTCGAGGCCTCGATCAGGCCGTCGCGGTTGGCCTGGGCCTCGAAGTGGTTGCGGGCCTCGGTCAGCGGCAGGCCCGTGTCGGCGGCGAGCAGTTCGATCACGCGCTCCGGGAAGCCGGCCGGGGTGTTGATGCCGGTGCCGACGGCCGTGCCGCCGAGGGGAACTTCGGCCACCCGGGGGAGGGAGGCGTTGATGCGTTCGATGCCGTAGCGGACCTGCGCGGCGTAGCCGCCGAACTCCTGGCCCAGGGTGACCGGGGTGGCGTCCATGAGGTGCGTGCGGCCGGACTTCACGACGTCCTTGAACTCGACGGCCTTGCGTTCCAGCGAGTCCGCCAGGTAGCCGAGGGCCGGGATCAGGTCGTTGATCAGCGCGGACGTGGCGGCCACGTGGACCGAGGTGGGGAAGACGTCGTTGGAGGACTGGGAGGCATTGACGTGGTCGTTCGGGTGGACCACCTTGCCGCTGCCGGCGGCCTTGAGGGCCCGGGAGGCAAGCTCCGCGATGACCTCGTTGGTGTTCATGTTGGAGGACGTGCCGGAGCCCGTCTGGAAGACGTCGATGGGGAAGTCGCCGTCGTACTTCCCGGCGGCAACCTCATCGGCAGCGTCGGCGATCGCCTGGGCCAGCTCGCCGTCGAGCACGCCCAGTTCTGCGTTGGCCTGGGCGGCAGCCTTCTTGACCCGCGCGAGGGCCTCGATGTGGGCGCGCTCCAGGGTCTTGCCGGAGATGGGGAAGTTTTCGACTGCACGCTGCGTCTGGGCGCGGTACAGGGCGTTCACGGGGACGCGGACTTCGCCCATCGTGTCGTGTTCAATGCGGAACTCTTCAGTGTTCAACTCTTCAGTGGAAGTCATGGGGCTAGCTTATTGGGAGGGGGCGCCCCATCGAAAACCGTGAACCGGCTGGCGGAAGGCGGCCGCCGGCGGGACTACAGTTCGCCGATTCCAGAAACGCGGTCGGCATGGCCGTCGGCCAGGCTGTAGGCGAGCCCGATCACGGCGGCACGGCCGCTGTCGATGGCGTCCGAGATCACGCGCGAGCTGTCCACCAGCCGCCGGGAGGTCTGCTTGACGTTCTCGACCACCATGTCGTTGATGCCGTCCTGATTGTTACGCAGTGAGGCCAGCACCGAGGGCGTGATCCGCTCGACCAGGCTGCGCATGAAGCCGACCGGCATCTCCCCGGTTTCCACGGCTTTTTTGGTGGCCGTCACGGCGCCGCAGTTATCGTGGCCGAGTACCACGATCAGCGGCACATCCAGGACGCTGATGCTGTATTCCAGCGAGCCGAGCACGGCGTCGTCGATCACCTGCCCGGCGGTGCGGACCACGAAGGCGTCCCCCAGGCCGAGGTCGAAGATGATTTCGGCGGCGAGCCGGGAATCGGAGCAGCCGAAGATCACGGCGAAGGGGTGCTGGTTCTCCACGAGGGAGGAACGGCGCGAGGCGTCCTGGTTGGGATGGGAGGATGCGCCGGTAACAAAGCGCTCGTTGCCTTCCCGGAGGCGCTGCCAGGCTAGGGCGGGAGTCAGGTAAGTGGCCACGGCAATACCTTACGGTGATGGAGGGGCGGAGGGTGAAACTGTTGCTTCGGGATTGTTGTCCAGGGACGTCACGACGGCGGCGGCCAGCACCGTGAACTCGTCGAGCTGCGCCGGGCCGCTCAGGATGACGGTAGTGCCGCGGTGGACGAGCACCATGCTCTTTTCGCCCTTGCCGGTGTCCCGGAGTTCCCAGTCGCGTCCCCCCGCGTTCCTGGTCCCCGTCAGGGGAGCATTTTTCACCTGCTGCAGCAACCACGTGGGATTGGACTGCCGGGTCTGCACCAGGCCGATGAAGGACTGCTTGGGCGTGATGTAGCCGACCTCCCAGGTCGCGACACCGGTACCCGTGCCGGACTCCCACCGGGCGTAATTCGGCCGGAATGCGTCGCCCGTGGAGGGGGCCGCCGGTGTGAATCCCGCCACACCTGCGGCATTCTTCGCAATGCCGCTGACATCGATGTCCGGCCGGTAGCCGTCGCTCTTCGGCGACGGGTTCAGGAGGACGATCGGCAGGAAAACGGCGATGCTCAGCGCCAGCGCAATGAACATACCGATCACCGAGGCGTTCGCGCGTTTCGCCGCCCCGGCGGCGATGACGGGCTTGACGGGCGGCTGGCCGGCCTCGGCCGGGGCTCCCTGCGCGGCTCCGCCGGCGGGGGGCACTGGGGCTGCGGGGGACGTATCCTGCATTTCACTCACCCCTCTATAGTCGCCCATCCCGGTGCCGATCTCACATTCGGGAGTACCGGCCCGTGGCAGAGTGAGGTGTTTCACGGCGTGGTCATGCCGAGACGTAGCATTCCCGGCGCGACTATGATCAGTAACAGACGAATCACCGCGACGGATCGATCTTGGCCGTCCGGGTTCAACGATCGCCACTCGAAGAAGAGGTTCACGTGTCACCAGCGTCCATGACCCAGAAGTACTCCACGCTTTCCCCGTCTCTCGCCGTCGGGATCGACGAGCCTGACCGCAACCTTGCACTGGAACTGGTCCGCGTCACCGAGGCCGCGGCCATCGCCGGCGGCCACTGGGTTGGTTTCGGCGACAAGAACAAGGCAGACGGCGCCGCCGTCGACGCCATGCGCTCCTTCCTTCAGACGGTCCACTTCAACGGCGTTGTGGTCATCGGTGAAGGCGAGAAGGACGAGGCCCCGATGCTCTTCAACGGCGAGAATGTCGGTGACGGCACAGGCCCCGAGTGCGACGTCGCCGTCGACCCCATCGACGGAACCCGCCTCGCTGCCCTCGGCATCAACAACGCCTTGGCCGTCCTGGCCGTGGCGGAGCGCGGCTCCATGTTCGACCCCTCCGCGGTCTTCTATATGGAAAAGCTCGTGACCGGCCCGGAAGCGGCCGACATGGTGGACCTGCGCCTGCCGGTCAAGCAGAACCTGCACCTCATCGCCAAGGCCAAGGGCGTCAAGGTCAACCAGCTCAACGTGATGATCCTGGACCGGGACCGCCACCGTGGGCTCGTGGAGGAAATCCGCGAGGCCGGTGCCCGCACGAAGTTCATCATGGACGGCGACGTCGCCGGTGCTATCGCTGCCGCGCGCGCCGGTACCGGTGTCGATGCCCTGATGGGTATCGGCGGTACGCCGGAAGGCATCGTCTCGGCCTGCGCCATCAAGTCCCTCGGCGGCGTGATCCAGGGCCGCCTGTGGCCCACGAGCGATGACGAGAAGCAGAAGGCCATCGACGCCGGCCACGACCTGGACCGTGTGCTGTCCACCAACGACCTCGTCTCCAGCGACAACTGCTACTTCGCGGCCACCGGCATCACCGACGGTGACCTCCTCAAGGGCGTGCGCTACTCCAAGGACAAGGTCCTCACGCAGTCCATCGTGATGCGCTCGAAGTCCGGCACCATCCGGTTCGTGGACGGCGAGCACCAGGCCAGCAAGTGGGAAGGCTACGCCCGCAAGAACTAGGCCGCTCCCTTCAGGTAGCGCGAACGTACGCTTGGGGCCCCGGATCGACGCGATTCGGGGCCCCAGCTGTACGCTCGCGCTGTTCTTGGCGGCCCAATGCGGCCCGGACCTTTTCGACGACGAACGGGTGGTCTCCCTCCAGGTCGTCCTTGGAAACCCTGATCTCCCGCCAGCCAAGGCGTTCGGTCGCCGTCTGGCGCAAGATGTCGAGCCTGTACTGCTGTGGGTCCCCGTGGTGTGCGCCGTCGTACTGCAGGGCGATCCGGTGTTCCGGGTAGGCCGCATCAGGCCAGACGGCGGGCCGGCCCCAGCTGTTGCGGACCATGTAGTTGAGGACAGGTTCACCCAGCCCGGCCCGGCAAAGGACGAGCCGCATTTTCGTCTCCTGCGGAGAATCCGCCCCCACCCGGATATCGGCCAGCGCTGCACGCGCCGTCCGCACCCCGCGCATACCGGGATGCGCGGCGACCATCCGCTGCAGCTCGCCGATCGAGGCCAGTGCAACGCGGGGCGCAGGAAAGTCCCGGCCGTGTCCGACGACGATCGAGTCGCCGGCCGCCACCAGCTCGTCCGGGGCCAGCAAGGACGCCAGATCCAGCCACGTCCGGGCCGCTGAGGTGACGCGCAGGCCGTTCAGATTGACGACCTCGCCGGCAAGGAAGGTCAGGCGGTGCCCGACGACATTCCGGCGCCGGGGTTTGCTGCAGTTGCGTTCCCTCGCCACATGGATCCGCCAGTCCTCCTGCAGCCACGCCGGGAGGCTCACACCCCAGACCAAGCCGCCGGAGTGATGGGTAATGATCGACACGCCGTCGAGGGCTGTGAAGGCGCGCAGGTTGGACGCCGCGCCGCCGGGACCCCCGGCGGGGATCCTGATGCCGCGGGAAGGAATGTAGACGTCCGGCCGGCGTGTGCGTTTCCGGGTCAGTCCGGCGTCATCCGAGGCGGCGGCTGTGAAGGAGCCAGCCAGGAGTTCCGGCGGCAAAGGCAGGCGGGGCATGCTTCAGTTTCGCCGGTCCGGGACCCCCGCACCCGGTTATCCACAGGCCGGGCCCCGCCTGACAGCGCGAACGGGCACCTGGCGCCCGGAAAACCGCGGTTCCGGGGCGCCAAGTGTCCGCTCGCGCGAGGGGAGAGAGGGGAGAGAGGGGGGAGAGGGGAGAGAGGGGGGAGCGAGGAGGAGGGAGAGGGAGAGCCCGGGGTGGAGGGGTTACTTCCGGAGCCGGGCGCGGACGCCCGTCTGCAGCCCCTTGACCAACGTCTTCGCGGCCTGGGCACACCGGCGGGCCAGCTGGTACGCGCCGTAGCGCAGCTTCCGCACCGGCAGGTCCCAGGTGCCGGGATAGGCCACCCCGCGTCCGCCGAAGGACTTCTTGAACACCGTGAAACCGGCCCACTTGTGGTCCGGCTGGTCTTCGGGGGCCACGCCCCAGAGGTCGACGTGCTTCAGGCCCTTGTCCCTGGCGTCGGCGATCAGGGTCACCAGCAGCGGAATGCCCGCGCTGAGCTTCCGGTGCGTGTCATCCAGCGCGGCGTGCGCGTAGGTGCGGGTGTCCGCCGAATCGTACGCCAGGGCGGCGGCGATCGGAGTGCCCTCCAGCTCGGCAATGAAGAGCGTCGCGGCCCCGGCCGGCATCAGGGAGCGGGCCACCTGGCTCAGGTACTCATCGCTCTGGGGCTTGAAACCGTTGCGCGCCGCGGTCATATGCAGGAAATCCAGCAGCACCGAGACCTCGGCCGGATCCTGGCTGGAGCGGAACGTCACACCCTTCTTGTGGATGTTCCGGTACAGGTTGCGGTTCACCGGCTTCATGTCCGCCAGGACGTCCTTGAAATCGCGGTCCAGGTCCACAATCCAGCTGAGCTCGGGCTGCTGGTTCGCCGGCGCGGGCTGCAGGCCGCGGCTGCGCAACACGGCGGCGGCGGGCGCTGGCAGGCCGGCACCTACCGGCTCAATCCGGACAAACACTGCCCCGCGGCTGCGCGCCAGATCCGTCAGGGCCGCCAGCGCGGCGTCGAACGCCTCCAGCGTAGAGGCCACCGGGCCGTAGGGTGCGTACAGCAGCTTCCCCGCCGGGTTCGTCTCCTCGACCGCGAGGAAGCTCCAGCCGGGCCCGGACTTTTCATGGACGGTCCGGCCCAGCGCGCGTTGGAAGTCGGCCCACGGGGGGCTCTGCAGGAAATAGTCCACGGTGTCAGGCTTTCAGTGCGGTGGTGACGGCAAAGGCCAGGGCTGCCTCGGTGGCGCCGGAGACGGCGTGCACGTTGACCGGCGCTTCGGCGGCGGGCAGGAAGGCGCTCGCGCCGCGGCCCAGGCGCAGCTCGCCCTTGGGGGAGTCGAGGAGGACGGCGCCGGCGACCACGATGATCACGGCGGCTCCGGACTGCGCCAGCGGGACCGGCTCGCCGCCGGGCTCCAGGTCCACCCGCTGCAGCTGGAATTCCCGGAACGGCGGCCGGAAGAGCTCCTGGCCCAGCATCGTGGTCCCGGCGCCGAGCATCGGCACGCCGACGGCCTCGAACGCAACGGTCTTGAGGAGCTCCGGCACGTCCACGAACTTGGGCGTCAGCCCGCCGCGGAGCACATTGTCCGAGGAGGCCATGACCTCGATCCCGAGGCCGTGGAGGTACGCGTGCACATTGCCGGCGGGCAGGTACACGGCCTCACCCGGCGCCAGCGAAATCCGGTTCAGCAGCAGCGAGATCAGCACGCCCGGGTCGCCGGGATATTCGCCGTTGAGCTCGACGACGGTCGACAGCTCCGCCTGGTAGGAGGCCGTGGGGGCGCCCGAGACCAGGGCGGCGACGACGGCGGCGGTCGCGTGCGAAACGTCCTCGCCGCCAGCTATCAGCCGTTCGAAGGCGGCGCGCAGGGCAGCCTGTTCGTCGGGTTGGGCCAGGTCTTCCAGCAGCTGCGGAACCAGCGGAGGGAGCTCGAGCCCAGCCAGGTCAAAGCACGCCGCCAGGTGCAGGAAGACGCCGCGGGATTCCACCGCCGGACGGAAGCCGCACAGTGCCTCGAAATCCGTCAGCGCGAAGATCATTTCCGGCTTGTGGTTGTCGTCCTTGTAGTTGCGCCCGGGGGCGGAGTGATCGACGCCTGCGGCCTCCTCCCGGGCAAAGCCTTCCCGGGCCTGGCGGAGCGTGGGATGCACCTGCAGGGAGAGCGGTCTGTCCGCGGCGAGGACCTTGAGCAGGAACGGCAGCCGGGGGCCGAACTCGGCGATGCTTTCGCCGCCCAGGTGATGCTCCGGGTCTTCCGCGATCAGCTCGTCCAGGGGCCGGCGTCCGTCGTCGTCAGCCCCCGCGGCGTGCGCTCCGCCGGAACCGGACGCGGCATACGACAGCGCCACGGACGGGGAGTCCGGGTGCGCGCCGATCCACAGCTCGGCCTCGGGCCCGCCGGACGCGGGCCTGCCGAGCAGTTTCGCAATCGCCGTGGTGGAACCCCAGGCGTAGGGCCGGAGGACGTTCTCGAGTTCGTACACTGCCTGGTCCCTATCTGGTTACTGACGTTCGGTCGCTAAAAGTTGGGTGGACCGCCGGATCAGGTCAAGTCCGCGTCCCGGATATCCGGAGCGCTTCCGGAGTCTAGAGCGGCGCGCACTGGCCGTTGGTCGCGACCAGATCGCGGATCGACTGTTCGTCGCCCTGACGCTTGAAATCGTTGAGCATCTCCTCCGTGATCGGCTCGCCGTCGGGCGTCGTGGTCACGGGGGTGAAGTCCGACGGCGGCGGCGGGGGCTGCGTGCCGGTTACCCCGCCGGCGGCGGAGAGCGGTCCGGGCGCCGCGGCCTGCGGGAGCAGGCTGTCATCGGCCGTTGCCGAGGCCTTCGCGGCGAGGAGCCGGTCCACCCGCTCGTGGATCTGATCGAAGTCCGGAACCGTTGAGAAGGAGGCGTCGAAGTCCGGCGGCCCGATGGTCAGGCGGCTCACTTCCTGGCCCTTGGCCTTCATCGCCAGGTCCACGAAGCTTCCGAGCTGGCCAGCGGAAATATTGGAGTCCACCACCTTGGTGCCCGCCTTGGCGATGTCTTCGAACTTGGACAGCAGCGTGGCCGGGTCGAGCTGCTTGAGCATCGCCTGCTGGACGCACTGCTGCCGCTGGATCCGGGCGTAATCGTCCACGAATTCCCGCGAACGGCCGTACCAGAGGGCGTGGTAACCATCCAGCGTCTGGTCTCCTGCCGGGATCCAGCCCAGCGGCATGCCGTGAATGCCGTTGGCCTCATCGACCATGTCGCCGCTCATCGGGACCCAGCCGCCCGCCTTGATCCGGATGCCGCCCATGGCATCGATGAGCTTGGAGAAGCCTTCCATGTCCACCAGCACGTAGGCCTGGACCTTGATGCCGAGCGTTCCGGACACCGCCTCCAGCGTGGCCTGCGCACCCGGGTCTTCCACCCCGGGGTAGAGGTCCTGGTGTTCGTTGGTGACTTCGGTGTTGATGGCGTTGATGAGGCATTCGTCGCCGCAGTCGTAGCCGTCGGGGTATATCTTGCGCATGGGGGAGTCTTCGCTGAACTGCGCGTTCTGGAGGTTGCGGGGCACCGAGATGATGGCGGTTTTGCCGGTCTTGGCGTCAACGCTGATGACGGAGAGGCTGTCCGGGCGGCGGCCCGTGCGGTCCGCTCCGGCGTCGCCGCCCATCATCAGGAAGTTGTACCGGCCCTCGGACGGCTCGATCGTGGGGCCGTTGGAGGAGAAGATGCTCCCGATTGCGTCCCGTCCCACGTTGAGCAGGTAGGCCGCATAGCCCAGTGAACCGCTGCCAAGGACCATCGCCAGCACGAGGGCCAGCACGACGGCGGGGCGCACCCCGGGTGCCAGCAGCGCCGGGCGGATCAGGCGCAGGGTGTTGTAGAACAGGGCGGCCCAGCCGATGGCGAGGACCGCGAGGCCGATGACCAGCAGGAGCGAGGCGATGGGGTTCGTCAGGAGGTTGATCAGCGTGGAACGCGCCGTCAGGAGAAGCACAACCGCCGCAAGGGTCAGTGCCCAGACGGTGAAGGTGACCCGCAGCGCGATCCTTCCGAGCCGCTTGTTGCCCGCGACGATCTGGGCGCTGCCGGGAACCAGCAGCGTCATCAGGACCAGCAGGAACGCGCGCTTGGTCAGGACCGGTGCCGCGGCGCCCGAGGGAAAGCGGACAGGGTCCGTCAGGGACGGCTGCGGCTGGTTCTGCCGGTCCGGCCGCCGTTTGTTCTGCGGAGCAGGGGCGTAACTATTGGTCATCGGGTGATCCTTAACGGCTGCTCCGCGTGGCTGTGCTTCCGTTCCCGTCGGAGAACACTTCGCTCACTTTTTGCCGGAGGTTGGCGCCTTTGCGCGTGGCGACGTCGTTGAGTTCCTGGGCGAACTCGACGAGGTCGGCCCTGAGCTGGGTGGCGAGGTCATCGGTGCCCGAGGCGAGCATCCGGACGGCGAGCAGCCCGGCGTTACGCGCGCCGCCGATGGACACCGTGGCGACGGGAACCCCGGCGGGCATCTGCACGATGGACAGCAAGGAATCCATGCCGTCGAGCGTCTTGAGCGGCACCGGTACACCGATCACGGGGAGCGGCGTGACGGAGGCGAGCATCCCGGGCAGATGGGCGGCGCCTCCCGCGCCGGCGATGATGACGCGCAGTCCGCGCGCGTGCGCGGTCTGCCCGTAGCGGATCATTTCGGCGGGCATGCGGTGGGCGGAGACGACGTCGGCCTCAAATGGGATGCCGAACTCGGCGAGCGCCTCGGCGGCAGCCTCCATCACGGGCCAGTCCGAGTCCGAGCCCATGACGAGGCCAACGATCGGGCCGCCGCTGAGTGGTTCGCTGCTCGCGGCGGGCATTTCGGTGCTGGCGCTCATGCGGTCTCCTCGGAAAGTCCAGATGGGGTGCCGGGCTGCGCCCGGCCGTTCCTGATGATGTTGGCCACCGTGGTGGCCCGCTCCCGGAGGGAGTCCACCTCCGCCGCGGACGTGCCGACAAGGTTGACGTGGCCGATCTTGCGTCCCGGCCGCACGGCCTTGCCGTAGCAGTGGACCTTCGCGGCGGGTTCGCTGGCGAGGGCTGCGGGGTAGGCGGAAAACAGGTCCTGGTTGTCGCCGCCCAGGAAATTCTTCATCACGACGACGGGGCCGAGGACGTCGGTGGCGCCGAGCGGCAGGTTAAGGATGGCGCGGAGGTGTTGTTCAAACTGGCTCGTGACAGAGCCGTCCTGCGTCCAGTGGCCGGTGTTGTGCGGGCGCATCGCGAGTTCATTGATCAGGAACCCTGCGCCGACGCCGGGCGTTTCGAACAGTTCAACGGCCATGACACCCGTGACGCCCAGCTCGTTGGCAATCCGGAGGGCTGCGTTCTCTGCCGCAGCGGCCACCTCGAGCGGGATGTCCAGGGCGGGGGCGATGACTTCGTCGCACACACCGTCGACTTGGATCGTGTGCACCACCGGCCAGGCCCTGGATTCACCGTCCGGGGTCCGGGCGACGAGCGCCGAGAGTTCGCGGCTGAACTCCACCTTGGCCTCGGCCAGCAGGGGCGACATCGCCTCGAACCACGCCGAGGTCCCGGCGGCGTCAGCGGCGGAATCAACAATCCGCACGCCCTTGCCGTCGTAACCGCCGCGGGGGGTCTTCAGGACCACGGGCCAGCCGGTGGCCTCGCCGAAGGCAGTCAGCTCCGCCACATCGGCGACGGCGGCCCAGCGCGGGTTGGGGAGTTCCAGCCTGTCGATGGCGGCGCGCATCACGAGCTTGTCCTGGGCGTGGACCAGGGCGTCCGGGCCGGGGTGGACGTTGACGCCGGCCCGGATCAGGGAGCGCAGATGCTCGGTGGGGACATGCTCATGATCGAAGGTCAGGACGTCCAGGCCGCGGGAAAACTCGAGCAGGTGGTCCAGATCGGTGTAGTCACCGACCGGGGCGTTGGCCACGGCAGAGACGGCAGAGACGCCCTCCCCTTCGGCAAGGACGCGGAGCTCGAAGCCCAGGGCGGTGGCCGCCGGGGCCATCATGCGGGCCAGTTGGCCGCCGCCAACAACACCGATTACAGGAAAAGTCACATCACCCAGCCTACCGAAGACCTCACCTTATCCCCGACTTAACCCCGAATTTGCGCCGTCGGACGCGGCAGGGACGGCGAATCCCGCCACATCGAGTCCGCGCTCCGACCAGGTTGGGAGGGCGCCCGTGCAGCTCCCAAGGCCCCCAGTTACCCCCTGCGGGGCGAGCTCCCGGCAATCGGCGCTAAAATAGTCCCTTGGCCCAATGGCCGACAGTTCCAGCAGGCCACGGAGGGTCATGATTACTACACTTAATGAGCGCATGCGCGGGCTTGCCTCGCTCTTCTGGCGCGAAGTGGCCAAATTCGGTGCCGTTGGAGGTGTTGCGTTCGTCATCGACAACGGACTCACGTACTACCTGATGCACGGTCCGATGACCGACAGCGAGGCCAAAGCCCGGTTTGTCGGCGCCAGCGTCGCCACCGTCTTCTCGTGGATCGCAAACCGCTTCTGGACCTTCCGGCGCCGCCGCCAGGACAACGTGGTGCGCGAGTTCCTGATGTTCATCCTCATCAACGGCATCGGCATCGGCATCTCCACCGGGTTCACCGCCCTCGCCAAGTACAGCTTCGGAATTACCGACAAGAACATGCTGTTCCTCGCGGGCGTCGTCGGCATCCTCGTGGCCACCGTGATGCGGTTCTTCGCCTACCGCTTCCTGGTCTTCAACAAGGAACTCGACGAAGAGCCGGAATTCTCCCACGACCACGAAATCATCGAGCGGCACCGGCACGCGGCTCCCGGCGTCCGGGTTCCTGAAGAGCAGGTCAAGGATCCCGAGCTGCCGGGCCCGCACTCCTAGGGTCCAGGGGCTACGGCCCGGCTTTAAGGACGGCGCCTAGCGGCCGTCGACGCGTTCCTCGCTGAGCAGCTTCTCCGTCACATCGACGTCGGGGTGCACCAGCACCACCGAACCGTCGGTCTTCCAGACGCCCAGCGACCGGGCCAGGGCTGCCTCGAGGCCGTCTCCGGCCGGCACCAGCAGCCGCAGTCCGGCGTCCTGCACCGAGGCGAAACTGTCCAACAGCCCGGCGTGCGTGTGCGCCGTCCCGGCGGTGCTCAGTACGGCCGGCCGGGATGCTTCCGGATCCACGTGCGGCATGAAGACGTCGCCGTGGGACCGGACTTCGGCGGCGTAGTCGACGACCCCGCTGGGCAGCTCGCCCGGCCAGCGCATGGCCAGGGCCGGCAGCGCCACTGCCAGGACGGCGTCGAACGCCCCTTCCGCGGCGGCAGGCCCCGGATCGGCGGTGGCCACAAGGTCCGCTTCTCCGGCATCGAGCACCAGTTCCATCCCCAGTTGCCAGGCCGCGAGGGCGAGGATCAGCGACTTCCAGTGCGCGGGCAGGTCCAGGCGCAGCCGCGTACCGGGCTCGGCGTCGAGCTCGTCCTGCAGGAGGTTGCTGGTTTTCGCCACCCAGTTGTCCAGGACCCGGCCCGAGAGTTCAACGCGTTCGCCCTCCGGCCCGTACCAGGTGAGCCGCGGCGAGGTGGACTGGCCGGAACGCAGGGCTGTCATCAGATCGAATGCCGGGATGCTCATGCCTTCATCTTGCCACGGCCGTCTTGCCGGGGTGCGCGGACCCGTGATCTTCGTCATAGGCGCGCCGGAGGCTTTGCTCCGGACGCCATCCAGCCCGCCCGGAAGATCCCCGGGATTTCGGTAAAAACGTCCGGAAGTACTCAGCACCCTGACAACTACGGTGCCGCCGTGCGGGGGGCGGGCGAAAAATCCCGGGCGTGGCGTGCCTCCGCAACAGGTCTCAAGTTGATTATTATCTCCGCCGCGGCTTGACTCCCGGATACTTACACACGTGTAATTAGGTATCGAAGGCCAATGCGTAGAAACCGGCACACAACCGAGTGTCCGAGTGTCAGGCAAAAGGCTGCAAAATCAGAGAGGGAAACGCCAATGGGGCTAGCAGAGCGTATCCATGAAGATGCCGTCGTCGCCGGCCAGGCCACGGCGAAATACCGTTCACGCGGAGTGCCGAGTGACTGGTACGTAGATCCGGCCGATCCGGTCGCAGCCGACCGTTACAACGAACACACTCGAGACTCACTCCAGGACCAGGCCACGGCCTTCCTGGCGGCGCACGATGAACTTCTGGCCGGCAGCCCGGACCAGGACAACGATCTTCACGACCCGCCGATGGAACTGCACGCACTCCGCGCAGGCACCACCGCGCAGCCGGTCTGGATCGGGTTGCCGTCCCGGCAGGACTTCGACGATGAAGGCGAGCTCGGATGGCAGACGGATGCGCTGTGCGCACAGACGGACCCGGAGGCATTCTTCCCTGAGAAGGGCGGCTCCACGCGCGACGCAAAGAAAGTCTGCGGGGCCTGCAACGTGCGTTCGCAGTGCCTCGAGTACGCCCTGTCCAACGACGAGCGCTTCGGCATCTGGGGTGGCCTCTCCGAGCGGGAGCGCCGCCGGCTTAGGAAGCGAGCAGTCTAATTCTTCAGGAAGTACGAGTCACCGCCGTCGTGGTCTCCCACGACGGCGGTGACTTTCTCCCCAGGACCCTGGCAGCGCTGGCGGGCCAGACCCGGCCGGCGGACGCTGTGATAGGCGTCGACACCGGTTCCCGCGACCACTCTGCAGCTCTCCTGGAGCAGGCGTTCGGCAAGGCCAACGTCGCTCACTTCGCCCAGGCCAGAGGCGGCATGGGCGCCGCCGTGACTGCCGGACTCGCCGCCCTCGCGCCATGGCCTGCGAAGGGCGGGACGGCGGGGGGCAGCGGCTCAACCGGCCGGCCCGGTTCGGAATGGATCTGGCTGCTGCACGACGACGCCGCACCGGCACCCGAAGCCCTCGCCGAACTGCTCCATGCCGTGGAACGGGCCCCGTCCGTCACCGTGGCAGGCTGCAAGCAGCTGGACTGGCACGCCGAGCGGCGGCTGATCGACGTCGGCCTCTCCACCAGCCGCTGGGCCGAACGGTTGACCCTCATCGACGCCGACGAACTGGACCAGGGACAGTACGACGGCCGCAGCGACACCTTTGCCGTCAACTCCGCCGGCATGCTCGTCCGCCGCGACGTCTGGGAGGAACTCCGGGGCTTCGACCCCGCACTTCCGGGCAGCGGCGACGACGTCGACTTCTGCTGGCGCAACCGGCTTGCCGGACACCGGGTGGTGGTGGTGCCTGCCGCCAGGATGTTCCACGTTTCGCACCGGCCCCAGGCGATGGGCAATGCGAAGGCAGCCCGGAAGGCCCAGGTCCACCTGCGGCTCAAGCATTCGGCTGGCTGGAAACTTCCGCTGCATGCGGCGGGCGCACTCCTGGGGAGCCTTTTCAAACTTGTCCTGAGCATCGCTGTCAAGGACCCCGGCCACGGTTTCTCCCAGCTGCTCGCTACCTTTGGCGGCCTGGGACGCCCCGCTGCCGTGATCCGCGGCCGGCGCAATGCCGCGCGGACCCGCCGCATCCGCCGCTCCGTCATCAAGGGGCTGCAGACACCGCGGCGTGAGGTCTGGGCCCACCGGCGCTCCCTGATGGAAGCCCTGGGCGCGGACGACGCCGGCGAGGCCCTCACCGGCCACGAACTGGCCGAGCAACCCAGCGGCGACGCCGCGGACGACTTCGCCGCCCTCGCCACCTCCGAGCGCGGATGGGTGGGCAACGGCGCGCTGCTCGCCGTGCTCGTCACCACGGTGGCGTCCCTGATCGGCCTGCTCAGCCTCTTCCAAGCCGAGGCGGTCTCCGGAGGCGCACTGATTCCCGTCTCGCTCCGGCTGGGCGAGGTCTGGGACCACGCCTCCGGCTGGTGGATCACCCTCGGTGCGGGCCTTCCGGGGCACGGCGACCCCTTCGGCTACGTGCTGTGGCTGCTGGGCGTGCTGGGCGCGGGGGATGCCAACGCCGCCCTGGTCTGGCTGCTGGTCCTCGCCATGCCGCTGTCCGCGCTCGGGGCCTGGTTCGCGGCCGGTGCGCTGACGCAGCGCCGCCGGCTCCGCCTGGCCGCCGCGTTCGTCTGGGCCGGTGCCCCTGCCCTTCAGGTGGCACTCAACCAGGGACGCGTCGGTGCGCTGCTCGCCCACGTCATGATGCCCCTGCTCGTGCTCGCCCTGCTGCGGGCCACCGGCACCGCCGTCGGCCACGGCCGTCATGCTGTTCAGGCCCCGGGGGAGAGGCGCACTAGCGTGCAGCCTCCCGCCAGGCTGCAGCCTCCCGCCAAGCTGCAGCCTCCCGGCAGGCTGCAGCCTCCCGCCAGGGCGGGTATTAACGGAACCCCGTCGTGGACCGCGGCGGCTGCAGCCGGGCTCGCGCTGGCCGTGGTCACCGCGGCTGCCCCGGCACTGCTGGTGCCCGCCGTCGTCGTCGTGGTCCTTTGCGGTGTGCTCCTGGGCCGGCGTGGCCGCACCGTGTGGTGGGCCCTGCTTCCCAGCGCGGCACTGTTTGTGCCGTTCGCTGTCTCCGTCATGGACCGGCCCCGGGCCGTGCTTGCCGATCCCGGCATGCCGCTGGGCTTCGACGCGGCGCCGCTCTGGCAGCAGGCGCTGGGGCAGCCGCTGCGGTTCGCAGCCGACGGCGGCCTGACCGGCCTCCCGTTCTTCGGCGGTTTCGGCGCAGCGGCGATTGTTCCCTGGGCGTTGCTGCTTGCACTGCTGATCGGCCTGCCCGCGCTGCTGCTCGCCGCGGCCGCGCTCTTCCTGCCGGGGCGGCCGGGCGTTGCCCGCTGGCTGTGGGCGGCGGCTGTCCTGATGCTGGCCGGGGGCTGGCTGGCGGGACACGTCGCCACCGGTGCCAGCGCGAGCGTCCTGGTCACGCCGTTCACGGGACCCACGGTGTCCGCTGCCGCGTTCGCCATCCTCGGTGCCGCGTTGCTCGGTGCCGAAGATTTGCTGGATTCTGCCGACCGGGCCGCCGCAGCGACGGCCGGGCGCAGGTTCCTGATCCGCGCCACCGCCGCCACGGCCACCGTCCTCCTGCTGGCCGGACCACTGGCAGGGCTCACGGCCTGGACCGCGCAAAACCTTCTCCAGCCCCCCACGCCGGCCGCGGAGTCCGCGGAGTCCGCCGACGCACCGTCAGCTGTGGATTCCACAGCGGCCGCCGGCCTGGTTGCCGGAACGGGAAGCCTCGGCACGCCACGGCTGGTCCGGCCGGCCATGCCCCGCACCCTCCCGGCCACCGCGGTCGACCGCGGCCAAGGCCCCGAACAGGCCCGGACCCTGATCATCACCGTCACCGGAAACGACGGCTACGGCGCCACCCTCATGCGTGGTGCCGGCACCACCCTGGACGCGCTGTCCACGGCCGCCGCCGCCCGCCCCATCCTGGGGCAGCCGGGCAGTGAGACGGTCCGGGACGACGACGCCGTCGCCGGTTCCCTCCGCGGTGTCGTCGCCATGATCGTCGCCGGACAGGGGGTGGATCCCCGCGAAGACCTGGAGCGGCTCGGAGTCGGCTTCGTGGTCCTGCGGGCCTCCGACACCGCGGCCCAGCTCACGGCCAGCAGGATGGACGCCGTCCCGGGACTCGTCGCCGTCGGCAAGACGGATGTCGGCTGGCTCTGGCGGATCAGCCCCCTGAACCAGCCGGTCATCGAGGCCGCCGACGTCGCGCACCGCGTGCGCATCGTCGACGGCGACGGTGCGGCCATCGGGCTGCTCCCCTCGGAGGCGGTGTCCGCCTGGGCCCCAGTGCCTGCCGGCCCGGAAGGCCGCCTCGTCGTGCTCGCCGAACGCGCCGATCCGGGCTGGAGCGCCTGGCTCGACGGACGCCGCCTGACCGCCACCACCTCGGGCTGGGCCCAGGCCTTCACCCTGCCCGCCGAGGGCGGCCAGCTGAGCATCCGCTATGAGGCTCCCTGGGCCCTTTGGGCAGGAATCGCGCAGGCCGTCGTGATCGGGCTGACCGTCCTGCTCGCGATTCCCATGCCGGCGCGCCGGCCGAAAACCGGGCTCTCACGGGACGAAGGCTCCCTGCGTAAGGAACATCAGCATGCATAAGGAAGCCAGCGACGGCGCGAAAGACAGCCCCGACGCCCCTGAACAGCAGGTAGCTGAACAGCAGGTAGCTGAACAGCAGGTAGCTGAACAGCAGGCAGCTGAACAGAAGACGTCGGGCAGGCCGGCCAGCCGAAGGGCAGCCGGCCCGGTGCCGACACGCCTGAAAATACCGCGGCGCGGGACAGTGGGGCGTGTCCTTTCCGCCCTCGCTCTCGTCGCCGCCGGCGGCGGGCTCGTGTCGGCGGCGTCGCTGGTGCCGCAGGAACGTGGCAGCAGGCAACTCGAGGCGCCCGTGGCGGCCGTCCCGGCCGGCGGCAACATCGGCGTCTGCCCGGGACCTGCCCGGCTGCTCGAAGGCACACCGGTGGGCACCGATCCGCAGTTCAGCCCGGAGTCTGCCAGCGCGAAAAGCGTCGTGAATGCTGTCGTGCTCAGCTCAACCGCGGGCACCCTGCCCGGCAGCCGGCTCGCCTCGCTGAAGGGCAAGACCCTCGTCGAGCTCGCCAAGGCCGCAGACCCGTCCGCGTCGGCAACCGCCGCCAAGCCCGCCGTCGGTGCGCCCGCGCCGCTGGCCGGGGTGGTGCGTGAGCGCGCCGTGGACGCGGTCAGCGTCCTGAGCGCCGATGCGCAGGCAAACCGCCAGCCCTCCGCCGGCGCCATCATGAGCTTCACGGCCGACGACGGGGACCTCCGCGGTTCAGCTGCCGCGGCCTGCCAGCAGCCTGCCAACGATCTCTGGCTGGTCGGCGCGAACACCGCGCTCGGCCGGACCGCCGTACTCAACCTCAGCAACGCCTCAACCACCCCGGCCACCGTCAGCCTGGACCTATACGGGGCAAAGGGCCTGATCCATGCGCCCGGAAGCCGAGGGCTCCTCGTGGCGCCCGGCAGCACCCGCTCCGTCATCCTGGCCGGGCTGGCCCCCGGTCAGGAACGGCTGGGCGTCCGGGTGCGCAGCGCCGGCGGCCCGGTTGCCGCCGTGATCCAGCAGAGCGTGCTGCGCGGGCTCACCCCTGGCGGAGTCGACTTCATCGTGCCGGGAACGGCCCCCGCGGCCCGCCAGGTGATCTCCGGCGTCGAGGTACAGGATCCCGCCGCCCTGGCGGCCCTCACTGCGAAGTCCGGTTCCGCTGAAGCCGGACCATCCCTTCAGATCGCGGTGCCCGGCTCCTCCGACGCTGTGGTGGCCGTCAAGCTGTACGGACGGGACGGGCAGAAAGCACTGCCTGGCGGGGGCGTCGTGGAGGCGAAGGCCGGAGCTGTCACCGAAGTCTCGCTGGCGGGTCTGCCGCAGGATTACTACACCGTCGAAGCCAGCTCGGACGTCTCCTTCACCGCTGCCGCCCGCGTCACGAAGGGACTGGCCTCGGAGGATGCCTCCGACGTCGCATGGTCGCCCGCCTCGGCCAGGCTCGGAAGCCAGCATGTTGTTCCGGTGCCCGCCGCCGGGGACCGCTTCCTGGTATTCGGGGCGCCGGGCGGACAGGCCACGATCTCTTACACCCCAATCACCGCTGACGGAAAAATTCGGACGGCCGCGGCCGCGGAGATCGCCGGTGGAACCACGGCGTCCTTCAAGGTGCCGGCCGAGGTGGAGGGTTCGCCGATCGTCGGCTACCAGCTGTCCGCCGCTGGTGAACCGGCCTACGGCGCGGTGCTGCTGCAGCAGGACAGCTCCCAGGACATCTCAACCATCGCGGTGGCGCCGGGAGCCGCAGGCCAGGAACAGGTCCCGGTTTCGCTGGGGTACTAGTCTGTTTTATTCGCTGAGGGACCGGCTGTTGTAGTCCGGGAGCCGGGCACGGCCGGGTCAGTAACGGCGGCGGTAGACCGGATCCAGGGATTCGGGGGGCACCCCGAGCATCTCGGCGGTGTGCTCCACGACGACGTCGTGGACGAGGTCCTGGAGTTCCTCCCGGCTGCCGCAGGCTTGTTCCACCACCCGGCGGAACAGGGTAATGACGGGACCTTCCTCGGCCGTGGCAGGGGTGTAGGCGCCCATCGGGGCGGGAGTGCCGTCCGATACGAGCTGCTCCAGGCCCGGCGGGATCTCGTCGACGGCAAAGCGGACACCATCCAGGGTCTTGCCCCAGATGTCATGGAGCCGCTGGGCTGAATCGAGCACGAAGTCATCAAAACGCTCGGAGCGGGTCCGGTACCCCGGCAGGGTGGGCAGCGTCAGCTCGCCCCGGAGCCCCCGGCCGTGCCTGTTCCTGCGGCGCTGCCTGAAGTTCTTCGGGGCAGCGGTGCGGCCGGAACCGGCCGGCGCGGAAACGGCGTCCGTGGCTGCGTTGTCGGGGTCAGCCAAGCGGACCGTAAAACCCGGATCTTGGTGCGATGACTGCATATCTTGACTCTAAACCCGGCAGATGATTTACGCGACACGGACCCCGCGACCCGCCGCCGCGGCCCTTGCGGCGGACCCGGGGATCCGGCAGGACCCGGCCGGACCGGGGTGTTTCAATGCGACGTTCCGGCGCCGAGGGGGAGTAGTCTGTGATCTCGTGGGTGCAATTCGTCTTTGTTCAAGGTCAGCCTGCCGCAATTCAGCGGTGGCCACTTTGACGTACGTCTATGCCGACTCCACCGCCGTTCTCGGACCCCTGGCAACCTACGCCGAACCGCATTGCTACGACCTCTGCGAACAGCACGCGGGATCCCTGACCGTCCCCCGGGGCTGGGAAGTCCTGCGGTTGGCCATGCCCGCTACGCCGGCAGGACCCGGCCCGGATGATCTGCTGGCACTGGCCAACGCCGTTCGTGAGGCGGCGTCGCGGCCCCCGGCATCCGAGACGAACCAGGGGCAGCGGAGCGCGCACCCCGCCCTGGAAGCGCCGGCCGCAGTCGAAGGCACCCGCCGGGGGCACTTGCGCATTCTGCGCGAACCCTCGTGAGCTGCAACTGGCGGTAGGCTGGGAACTGCAAAATCCGTAAGCCACCGGCGCCTGCTGCGGCGTCCACCAGGGAGCGT
Source organism: Arthrobacter sp. UYCu723 (assembly GCF_054059215.1). Classification (NCBI taxonomy): domain Bacteria; kingdom Bacillati; phylum Actinomycetota; class Actinomycetes; order Micrococcales; family Micrococcaceae; genus Arthrobacter; species Arthrobacter sp. UYCu723. Next base: position 424,616 of record NZ_JBSSBW010000001.1, on the reverse strand, counting down.
TCACCATGCCGAATCTCAGTCCCGAGCTGTTGTCTGTCCTGCGATGCCCCGTGACCGGATCCGCGCTGGTCCAGGAAGGCGAGGAACTCGTCGCCACCACGGCTGATGCAACCGGCGCGAAGCCTCGTTACCGCATCGAGGACGGTATCCCGCTGCTGCTGCCGCCGGAGCTGCTCTCGGCAGCCACCTCTGCCCCCTCCGACCAGCACGACGCCGGTCCCCGCCACACCGCCGAATAGGCCCCGCCGCTGGGGCCCGCCGAATAGGCCTCGCCGCTGGGCCCCGCCGACCAGGCACGGCACAGCTCCCTCGGGCCGCCCTTCGGCACCGAACCGCTTTCTAGTCACCGACAAGCAAGGTCACCAAACGCAGGTGCCCGACCCCCAGCCGGCTACAACAAAGGATTCACATGACTTTCGATTACAGGATTGCGGACATTTCCCTGGCCGAGGCGGGCCGCCACCAGATCCGCCTCGCCGAGCACGAAATGCCCGGACTCATGTCCCTGCGCGAGGAATTCGGCGCCGGCCAGCCCCTTAAGGGTGCCCGCATCGCCGGATCCCTGCACATGACGGTCCAGACCGCCGTGCTGATCGAGACCCTCACCGCCCTCGGTGCCGAGGTCCGCTGGGCTTCCTGCAACATCTTCTCCACCCAGGACGAGGCCGCCGCCGCCGTCGTGGTCGGCAACGGCACCGCCGAGGCCCCGCAGGGCGTCCCTGTGTTCGCCTGGAAGGGCGAGACGCTCGAGGAATACTGGTGGACCGCCCAGCAGATCCTGACCTGGCCGGGCGCGGACGCCAACCCCGACCTCGGCCCGAACATGATCCTGGACGACGGCGGCGACGCCACCATGCTCGTCCACAAGGGCGTCGAATTCGAAGCCCTCGGCGCCGTGCCGTCCGCCGCCGCGGACGAGTCGGAGGAAGGCCGCGTGTTCCTCGAGGTGCTGCGCGCCTCGCTGCAGGAGGACCCGCAGAAGTGGACCCGGATCGGTTCCCGCCTGCTGGGCGTCACCGAGGAAACCACCACCGGCGTTCACCGCCTCTACCAGCTCGCCGAGCAGGGCAAGCTGCTGTTCCCGGCGATCAACGTCAACGACTCCGTCACCAAGAGCAAGTTCGACAACAAGTACGGCATCCGCCACTCGCTGCCGGACGGCATCAACCGCGCCACCGACGTCCTCATGGGTGGCAAGGTCGCCGTCGTGTGCGGGTACGGCGACGTCGGCAAGGGCGCCGCGGAGGCCTTCCGCGGCCAGGGTTCGCGCGTGATCGTCACCGAAATCGACCCCATCTGCGCGCTGCAGGCGGCCATGGACGGCTACCAGGTCGCCAAGCTGGAATCCGTCCTCAGCGAGGGCCACATCTTCATCACCACCACGGGCAACAAAGACGTCATCATGGCCGAGCACATGGCGGGCATGCGGGACAAGGCCATTGTCGGCAACATCGGCCACTTCGACAACGAGATCGACATGGCCGGCCTCGCCAGGATCCCCGGCATCAAGAAGGTTGAGATCAAGCCGCAGGTGCACGAATGGGTCCTCGACGCCGGCGCCCCGGAAGAGCGCTCCATCATTGTCCTCTCCGAGGGCCGGCTGCTCAACCTCGGCAACGCCACCGGCCACCCGTCCTTCGTGATGAGCAACTCCTTCGCGAACCAGACCATCGCGCAGATCGAACTGTTCACGAAGCGGGACCAGCCCGAGGGCGAGCGTGAGTACGAAAAGCAGGTCTACGTGCTGCCGAAGATCCTCGACGAGAAGGTGGCCCGGCTGCACCTGGATGCCCTCGGCGTGGAGCTGACCGAGCTGTCCAAGGACCAGGCCGAATATCTGGACCTCGAAGTGGCCGGCCCGTACAAGCCGGAGCACTACCGCTACTAAAAGCCGGTGCCGGCTGGAAAGGGCTCCCGACCCCGCGGTCTGGAGCCCTTTCTTTGCGACCGGATCGTGGCGGAACGCGCGGTCGGGTTCCGCCACGAATTCGCCTATGCTGGCAGGAGAGCGTCTGGAAGGACCTGAGTATTGTGATCGCCCCGAGAAGCTGGAGCACCGGCTGCAAGCTGGCCGTGCTCGGAGCGGTGTGCGCCCTGGCCGCGGGCGGCGGAGCGTTTGCGGCGACAGGTCCGCTGGCCCGCGCATCCTTCGCGTCCGAGGCCACGTCGCCGGAGCGTTCGACGCCGGGACTGGCCTTCCCGGTTGTGGCGTCGGCAGAACTTGACGTCTCGCCGGCGGACGACGCCAAGCCGGTCAACCCGGCCGCGCCGGTGACCTTGAAAGTCAGCAACGGCCGGATTGAGCGGGCGGCACTCACAAGCGGTTCCGGCGACGCGGTGGAGGGAACCCTCAGCGCCGGCCGCTCCAGCTGGACCGCGTCGGAGCCGCTGAAGTTCAACACCCGCTACTCCTTCACCTTCTCCGTGGTGGACGCGGCCGGACGCAAGACCAACAACACGCGCAGCTTCTCCACGGTTTCCGCCGCCAATGAAGCCGATGCCGCAATTTACCCGCTGGACGGCATGAAGGTCGGAGTCGCACAGCCGCTGCAGATCACCTTCAGCGAACCCGTGCTGAACCGGGACGCCGTCGAGAAGGCCATCAAAATTACCTCCAGCGCGGGCCAGGCCGGGGACTTCCACTGGTTCAGCAACACCATGGTTCGGTACCGGCCGGAGAGTTTCTGGACCGCGAACAGCACCATCACGATGGACATGCAGCTGTTCGGAGTGGACCTGGGCAAGGGGCAGATCGGTAACTTTAATAAGTTGGTCACGGTCCACATCGGAGACAAGAAGCTCGCGGTCGCCGACGCCGCTGCGCACACCTTCTCGATCAGCATCAATGACCAGCCGGCCGGATCCTGGCCCGTCACGATGGGCGATCAGCGCTTCCCCTCCGCCCGGGGATACCTGGTTCTGATGGAGAAGCACCGGTACGACCACTTCGTCGCCGCGAGCATCGGCCTGAAGCCGGGGGATCCGGCGAACTACGGGGAACTGGACGTTGAGTATGCCACCCGGCTCACTCCCAGCGGCGAGTACATCCACCAGGCCCTGGATTCCGCGCTGCCCTACATCGGCAACACGAACGTGTCGCACGGCTGCATCGGCATGACGGCGGACCGGGCCGCCTGGGTCTTCAACAACATGACCAGCGGTGATGTGGTCCAGGTGGTCAACACGGAAGGCGACTTCGCGAATTTCGACGACGGCTTCGGGGACTGGAACATCCCCTGGTCGCAGTACGCGAACTGAGGCGGGTTCCGCGGGCAGTTCCGCGGACACCAGGAGTGGAATGACGTTGGGGGACGAAACATAAACATGGCCAAAATGACAAGAGTCAGGCGCCTCGGGCGCCGACGCGGAGAATCCGCAGGCCGCCTGCGGCCCGGGCGACGGAGCCGCGGAAAGTTCACCGGCCGGATCACCGGCAAGATGCTTGCCGTCGTCGGGATCTGCGCTGCCGTCGGCGCCGGCGCGCTCGGCGTCGCCACCGCACCGCAGTGGGCCCACGCTGACATGCCGTCAGAATCATCGGCGCCGATGCGGAACGTGCCGGGCCTCGCGGTTCCAGTGGTGAAGCCCGTCGAGCTCGGTGTGACGCCGACCGACGGCGCCAAGAGCGTCAACCCGGCCGCGGCACCCTCCGTTAAGGCGGTCAACGGCCTCGTGAAGGACGTGGTGCTGGAACCCGCCACCGGCGGTGGCCGGGTCCCGGGCAGCACCAGTGCCGACGGCTCCACCTGGACTGCGGAAGATCCGCTGGAATTCGACACCAAATACAAGTACAGCTTCACGATCGTGGACCAGGCAGGCCGGGAGACCAAGAAAACCCAGACCTTCAGCACGGTGGCGAAAGCGAACGAGGCCGATGCCGCCGTCTACCCCCTCAACGGCACCACCGTCGGTGCCGGACAGCCCATCGAGATTGTCTTCAGCGAACCGGTCCTGAACAAGGAGGCGATGGAGAAGGCGGTCACCGTTACCGCCTCCTCCGGCCAGGCCGCCGCCTGGCGCTGGTACTCGGACCGGCGCGTCCGGATCCGGCCCGAGGCGTTCTGGGCCGCCAACAGCCAGATCACGGTGGACCTGAAGCTCTTCGGGGTGGATTTCGGCAACAAAATGATCGGCAACTCGGACATGCTGGTGTCGTTCAAGGTGGGACCGCAGCGCCTGGCCGTCGTGGATGACACCACCAAGACGATGAAGGTCTACTTCGACGGGCAGCTGGTCAGGACCGCGCCGGTGACGCTCGGCGGCTCGGACTGGCTGTCGCCTTCGGGCTTCGCCGTCATCATGGAGCAGGAACGCAACTCGAAATTCAACGCCGGCAGCATCGGCCTGAAGCCGGGCGACAAAGGCTACTACCCGCCGCTGACGGTGGAATATGCCAACCGGCTGACCAGTTCGGGTGTCTACGTCCACCAGGCCCTCGCCTCGGCGTGGGGCGCTGTCGGAAGATTCAACGTCTCGCACGGCTGCGTCGGCCTCCTCCCGGCAGACGCCGAGTGGTTCTTCAACAACATGACGAGCGGAGACGTGGTCCAGACCCTCAATACCGGCGCGCCTCCGGTCGAACCGCTGGAAGGCTTCGGCGACTGGAACATCCCTTGGGCCCAGTACGCCAGGCGGTGATGGCGGGCACGGCCGCTACGCCTAAATAACCTCCGGAAATACCGTCACACGGGGTGGCACCTCGCCCGGCCAGAGGGTCTGGCGGTAGGCTCGGAGACAGATATGTTGCGTTGCCGGGCGCAGTCCTGGCGGCACGGAATCCTACGGAAGCGAAGCTGCAGTGACTGACACAGGTCCCACCCCTCCGAATCGACAGGATCCGCAGCTGGATCCGGCCGACGACGGCGATGAACCCGCTTTCGATTGGATGAAGCCGTCACCAGCAGGCACACGGGAATCGGGCAGCGACGAGCGGTCCGCGGGGACCGGAGCCAGCGCGACGCCTGGCAGCCGCGCCGACCGCAAGGCCGCGGAAGCGGCCGCCGGATCGTCGGCCGCCGGGCCCGGATCGCCCGCCAGCGAGCCGCTGCACACCTCCGCGCTGCAGATCCGTCCGCCTGAGGAGGACGTCGAGCGCCGCAATGCCGAACGCGAGCACGCGGCGAATACCAAGCCCGTCCTCCCGCGCGTGATGCAGGTCCTGTTGGCCATCTGCTACCCCATCATCCTGCTGGTGCTGGCCGTCCGGGCCGTGACCAGCCCCTTGTTCCTGTGGGTCGAGTACAACCGGCCCGGATTCCCGGGCGACGGTTACGGCTTCAGCACGGACGACCGCATGACCTACGGCTCCTACGCTGTGGACTACCTCAGCAACTGGGCCGGCCCGCGCTATCTCGGTGAGCTCGTCAACCGCGGCGGCGACCAGCTCTTCAAGGACGGCGAAGTCAGCCACATGGCGGACGTCAAGCTCGTCATCCTGGCCGCCTTCGGAGCCGGCATCCTGCTGCTCCTGCTCAGCCTCATCGCCGTGATCTACCTGCGGCGTCGCAGCACCGGAGGAGTCCGCCGCGGACTGTTCGCCGGCTCCATCATCACCCTCGTGATCATCATCGGCTTGGCAGTGCTGGCCGTGCTCGGCTGGGAGCAGTTCTTCACCGAGTTCCACCGCATCTTCTTCGCCAACGGCACGTGGACCTTCTCCTTGCAGGACACCCTGATCCGGTTGTTCCCGGGCCAGTTCTGGGTGGACGCCGGGATTGTGATCGGCGCCCTTGTGCTGCTCGCCTCCCTAGTCACACTGATCCTCACCTGGCCGACGCGGAAGCGCCGCGGCCCGCTGGAGAACGCTGCGGCCGCGGACAGCGTGCCCGCCGACGGCGCGGCCACGGAGGACGCGGCCGGAGAGTCTGCCGGAACGCGGTCCCGCGTCAAGCGCGTCAAGGCCCGGAGGGCCCGAGCCGGGGATAGTTCCGCGGAGGAGCCTGAAGACTCGGCGGCAACGGACGCCGACGCCGATACGGTGGCGGACACGGATCCGGCCCCGGCGGAAGGCCAGGCGTCCCGGGGTCACTCCAGCGCCGTCTAGGGGGCATTAAGCCGCCCGGATTCAGCCGTAAATCCGGTTGATCTGCGCCTGGAAATCCCGCACGACGGCGGCCCGCTTGAGTTTGAGCGACGGGGTCAAGTGCCCGGATTCCACGGTGAAGTGGGCGTCCAGGATGACGAAGCTGCGGATGGATTCAGCCTGGGACACGAGCGAGTTCGCCTCGTCTATGGCGCCCTGGATTGCCGCCCGGACCTGTTCGTTGCCCGTGGCTTCGGCCAGCCCCAGGGCTGGGACCTTGTGCGTGGCGCACCAGTTTTCCAGGCCTTCGGGATCCAGATTGACGAGGGCCGAAACGAACGGCCTGCCGTCGCCCAGGACGACGACCTGGCCCACGAGCTGATGCTCGCGGATCTTTTCCTCGAGCGGCCCGGGGGCCACGTTCTTCCCGCCGGCGGTGACCAGCACGTCCTTCTTCCGCCCGGTGATCGTCAGGAAGCCGTCCTTGTCAAGGGATCCGAGGTCCCCGGTGCGGAAGAATCCGTCCAGGAACGCTTCGGCGTTGGCGGCGGCGTCGGCGTGGTAGCCCTTGAAGACGCCGATCCCTTTGACCAGGATCTCGCCGTCGTCGGCGATCCGGATGGTGGTTCCGGGGACCGGGATGCCGACCGTCCCCACCTTGGTCCGGCTCGGGGTATTCGCGGTGCAGGGCGCCGTCGTTTCGGTGAGGCCGTAGCCTTCGAGGACCGGGACGCCCGCGCCCCGGAAGAAGTGTGCGTCGTGGGAGCTCAGCGGGCTGGCACCGGAGACGGCGTAGCCCAGCCGGCCGCCGAACGCCTGCCGCAGCTTCGGGTACAGCAGCCGGTCGAAGAGGGCATGCCTGGCGCGGGACGCCAGGCCGGGGCCGGGCCCCTTGCCCTGCGCCGCTGCGTCGAGGGCCTTCGAATAGTCGATCGCGGCGGCGGCCGCCGCCCCGAACAGCCGTTCCTGGCCGGCCAGCGCCGCTTTGTGCGCGGCTCCGGCATAGACCTTTTCCAAGATCCGGGGCACCACCAGCAGGAAGGTGGGCCGGAAACTGGACAGGTCCTCCAGCAGTTCCTTGGCGTTGGAGGTGTGGCCCAGGGTGGTTCCGGCGCTCAGGCAGATGACCTGGACGGCTCGGGCGAGGACGTGGGCCAGGGGGAGGAACATCAGGGTGCGGGAGCGGGGCTGCAGCAGGATTTCGGGAAGGAACAGCACAATGTTCCTGGCCACGAGGGCGAAGTTGCCGTGGGTGATCTCGCAGCCCTTGGGCCGGCCCGTGGTCCCGGAGGTGTAGACCAGCGAGGCCACGTCCGCCAGTCCCGCCGTGGCCCGGTGCCGTTCGAGCTCCCCGTCGCCCACACCGGTGCCGGCGGCGGCGAGGCTGGCCAGGTTGGGGGCGTCGCCGTCGTACTCCATCCGGACCACCGGGACCAGACGGTCCCCGAGCAGCTCGGAGGAGTCCAGAACGTTCTGGACGAGGGTGACCCTGGCCTGGTTTTCGGCGAAGACGCGCCGGGCGCCCGAGTCGTGGAGGATCCACTCGACCTGGCTGGGGGAGGACGTCTCATAGATGGGGACCGTCACACCGCCGGCAAACCAGATGGCAAAGTCCACCACCGTCCACTCGTAGCGGGTGCCGGACAGGACGGCTACGGTTTCCCCCGGCGTAATGCCGCCGGCGATCAGGCCTTTCGCCAGGGCCGTCACCTGGTCCAGGAACTGCTGCGCGGAGATGTCGGCCCAGCCGGCCGGTCCCCTGCGGGAGTAGAGCGCATGGACGGGATCCTTGGCATGTTGTGCCAGCAGCAGGTCCGTCACGTTGCTGTCCGGGTCCAGTTCGACGAGCAGTCCCGTACTTGCTTCTCTCACAGCCTGGTCTCCGTTCCGGGTCCGCGCGGGTGGCGGCGGACTTACCCTGTCATCCTGCCCTAGATCCAGGACGGCATCCACATCCGGAACCGCCAGTCCTGGTAGGGGATGGTCTCGGCAGCCCAGACGGGGTAGAAGAATGCGGACACGACGACGGCGGTGACCACGAAGAGCGTGACTAGGTACAACCCGGAGCGGCGCCGCCAGGGCGGATCCGTCCGTTTGCCCAGGACGAGGCCCAGGCAATAGACGAGGGCCAGCACGAGGTAAGGCTCGAAGGACACGGCATAGAAGTAGAACATGGTGCGTTCGGGATACATGAACCAGGGCAGGTAGCCCGCCGCGACTCCCGCGAGGACGGCCCCGGCCCGCCAGTCGCGCCGGCCGGCCCACCAGAAGAGCAGGATGCCCAGGCAGATGGCGGCGCTCCACCAGATCAGCGGATTGCCGACCGAGAGGATAGCCATGGTGCAGCTGCCCGTGCCGCAGCCGGGGCTGCCCGGTTTGGGGGATTCGTAGAAGAACGAGGTGGGCCGGCCCAGCACCAGCCAGCTCCAGGCGCTCGCTTCATAGGGATGGTCCGAGCTGAGCCCCTGATGGAACTTGTACGCCTCGAGGTGGTAGTGGGCCAGGGACCTGACGGCGTTGGGCAGCCAGCCCCAGTCCGCCGACGGGTTGGTCTCCGCCCAGTGCCGGAAATAAGCGTCCTGGGACCGGAACCAGCCGGTCCAGCTCGCGGCGTAGGTGAGAGCCGCGACCGGGACAATGCTCAGGAAGGCCGGGATACCGTCCTTGAGGATGCCGCCGCTGATCCAGCCGTGGATCCCGGCGATCCGCCGCGCGCTGAGGTCCCAGAAGACAGTCATCAGTCCGAATCCGGCAAGGAAAAACAGGCCGGACCATTTTGTCCCGACCGCCAGTCCCAGGCACACTCCGGCCGCAAGGCGCCACCAGCGGATGCCCAGCCACGGGCCGGAGGCGAGCTGGAGCGGGGAGGGCCGGCCGTCGGCGGAGGCCGCGGCCTGCCTGCCGAGCCGTTCCGCGAGCCGGCGCCGGCCGTCGTCGCGGTCCATCAGCAGCGCGCCGAACGCGGCAAGGACCCAGAACATCAGGAAAATGTCCAACAATGAGGTGCGGGACATCACCAGATGGTGTCCGTCCACCGCCAGCAGCAGCCCGGCCACAGCCCCGAGCGTCAGCGAACGGAACAGCTTCTGCGCAATCAGTGCCAGCAGCAAGATCGACAGCGTGCCGGTCAGGGCCGCTCCGAAGCGCCACCCGAAGGGGTTGTCGGGGCCAAAATGCCACATGCCGGCAGCGATCATCCATTTGCCGACCGGCGGGTGGACCACGTATTCGGGCGAGTCCAGCAGGACTCCGGGGTTGCCGGCGATGAAGGAATCGTTGGCCTTCTCCGGCCAGGCGCGCTCGTAGCCGCTGATCAGGAACGAATAGCCGTCCTTGACGTAATAGGTTTCGTCGAAGACGAGGTTGCGGGGCGTGTCCAGCCGGACAAAGCGCAGGACTCCGCCGAGGGCGGCGGTGAGGACTGGGATGAGCCAGAACCACAGGCGCAGCGACGGCGGATAGTCCCGCCAGCTGCGGACGCAGCCGATCAGGCGCTCCTTGAGAGCCTCGGGGGTGTTGGCCTCCGAGGGACGGCTGACCCAGCGATGCCCCTCCAGGTTGCGTCCGGAAGGTGCAGCTGAGGCCGCCGATCCGGCTGAACCGGCCTCGGCGGGCCGCGTGGGGGTCTGCGTCACGTTGCCCATGCTACCTTTCGCGGCTGTGCCCGTCGGGCCGCCCTGCCGCCCGCAGTAGGCTGGTCATGTGGACCCTCAACTCAGCACCTCCCCGAATCATCCCGACAGCGCCGGAATTCCGGCCGACCGCGCCGGGACTGACACCGGGCAGGACAACGCCCCTGACACCGGGCAGGACACCGCCCCGGCAGCCGCAGCGTCGCCCGGCGGACCGGGCCGGATCGTGCTGGCGGCGACCCCGATCGGCAACGTCGGCGATGCCTCGTCCCGGCTGATCGAGCTGCTCACGACGGCGGACATCGTCGCCGCCGAGGACACCCGGCGGCTGCACCGGCTGGTCCAGAACCTCGGCGTCACCGTGGGCGGCCGGGTGGTCAGCTACCACGAGCACAATGAGGCAGCCAAGACTGGCGAGCTGCTGGACCAGGTCCGGTCCGGGAAGACCCTGGTGATGGTGACCGACGCCGGGATGCCGTCGGTCTCGGACCCCGGCTTCCGCCTGGTCGAAGGAGCCGTGGCGGCCGGCCTTACGGTCACGGCCGTCCCCGGGCCCTCCGCTGTGCTCACGGCTCTGGCGCTCTCCGGGCTGCCCACCGACCGTTTCTGCTTCGAGGGGTTCCTGCCGCGCAAGGCCGGTGAACGGTCCTCCCGGCTGGCGGATCTCGATGCCGAGCGGCGCACCATGGTGTTCTTCGAAGCCCCCCACCGCCTGGAGCCGATGCTCCGCGCCCTGCGCGAACGCTTCGGCGCCGACCGCCGGGCCGCCGTCTGCCGGGAACTGACAAAGACGTACGAGGAAGTCATCCGCGGCAGCCTGCGCGAACTGCTGGAATGGGCCGAGAGCAACGAGGTGCGTGGCGAAATCGCCGTCGTGGTGGGCGGCGCCCCGGAACGGGAGCCCGGGAAACCGGAAGACCACGTGGCCGCGGTGAACGCGCTGATGGCGCAGGGGATCCGGCTCAAGGAAGCAGTCGCAGCGGTGGCCGAAGAGGCCAGGGTGAGCAAGCGGGAGCTCTACTCGGCGGTGCTCGCTGCGCGTTAGCCCGGCTGCCACCCCGCCGCATGGATCCGGCCTGTCGCCCGGTCGGCTGTGTAGCTGTGTAGTTGAGTAGCTGTGCAGCTGCACAGCGCATCCCACTGGACGTAGTGCGGACATGCGTAGACACTCCGGAGAATCCGGCAGTACCGTGGCAGTAAATCCAGCGCGGTTTCCACAGCGCTGAACCCGTTCCTAGTTCACCCCGAATTGCTGACGAGGGAGTCAACCGTGACTGTAACTGCCCAGCCCATTGTTACCGCCGAGCGCGAAAGCGCCCTGCTGGCCGCTGTTCCGACCGGCCTGCTGATTGACGGCCGGTGGCGCCCGGCCGCGTCCGGAAAGACCTTCGATGTGGAGGACCCCGCCACCGGCAAGGTGCTGCTGAGCATCGCCGACGCGGGGCCCGAGGACGGTGCCGCCGCCCTCGACGCCGCGGCCGCGGCACAGGATTCCTGGGCCAAGGTGCCGCCGCGTGAGCGAGGCGAGATCCTGCGCCGGGCCTTCGAGCTGGTGACCGAGCGCGCCGAGGACTTCGCGCTGCTGATGACCCTGGAAATGGGCAAGCCGCTTGCCGAGGCCCGCGGCGAAGTCACCTACGGGGCTGAGTTCCTGCGCTGGTTCTCCGAGGAGGCCGTCCGGGCCTTCGGCCGCTACTCCGTGTCCCCGGATGGCAAGTCCCGGCTGCTGGTGACGAAGAAGCCGGTGGGCCCGTGCCTGCTGATCACCCCCTGGAACTTCCCGCTGGCGATGGCCACCCGCAAGATTGCCCCGGCCGTGGCCGCGGGCTGCACCATGGTGCTCAAGTCCGCCAACCTCACCCCGCTGACCTCGCAGCTGTTCGCAGCCGTGATGATGGAGGCGGGCCTGCCGGCCGGCGTCCTGAACGTCATCCCCACCTCTACCGCGGGCGCGACCACTGGCCCGCTGATCAAGGATGCCCGGCTCCGCAAGCTCTCCTTCACCGGCTCCACCGAAGTCGGCCGCCGCCTGCTCTCCGACGCTTCCGAAAACGTGCTGCGGACCTCGATGGAACTCGGCGGCAACGCCCCGTTCGTGGTCTTTGAGGACGCCGACGTCGACGCCGCCGTCGCCGGAGCCATGATCGCGAAGCTGCGGAACATGGGCGAGGCCTGCACTGCCGCCAACCGCTTCATCGTGCACGAGTCCGTCGCCGATGAATTCGCCGCCAAGTTCGCGGCGAAGATGGCAACGATGACCACTGCACGCGGAACGGAAGCTGACTCCAAGGTCGGCCCGCTCATCGATGCGAAGAGCCGGGACAAGGTCCACGAGCTGGTCAGCGATGCCCTCGCCGCCGGCGCCACAGCCGTACTCGGCGGCGCCCCGGTGGAAGGTCCCGGCTACTTCTACCAGCCGACCATCCTGAAGGGCGTCACGGAGGGGACCCGGATCCTGTCCGAAGAGATCTTTGGCCCGGTGGCCCCGATCATCACCTTCAACACCGAGGACGAGGCCGTCCGGCTCGCGAACAACACCGAATACGGTCTCGTGGCCTACGTCTTCACCCGCGATCTGAACCGCGGCATCCGGATGGGCGAACACCTCGAAACCGGCATGCTGGGCCTGAACGCCGGCGTCATTTCCAATGCAGCCGCACCGTTCGGAGGCGTCAAGCAGTCCGGGCTCGGACGTGAAGGCGGTCTCGAAGGCATCGAGGAATACCTCTACACGCAGTACATCGGCATCGCCGATCCCTATGCCGGCTAGGTCCCACGCAGGTTAGCGGTCCACGCAGGCTAGGAAGCCAGCCTAGCTCCGGCGCACCCGGCGGAACACGTCGCGGGTCCTCAACCAGGAACCCGCGACGCCGCGCCGGGTGCGCTTTGCTGTCCGCGACACGGCGCGGAAGGGTTCGGAGATTGACTTCCGCCAGCTCGCCATGACCGACGGCGGCAACCAGGCCGCACGGAGGCGCACGAGCGGCCGCGCATTGACGCGCAGTGCCGCCTGGACCGCGGCGATCCTGGCGGCAGCCGCGCGGGCGGAGCCGTGGTCGGAGCCGCTGGTGGTCCCGCCTCCGGCGCCGCCAGGGCGGCCGTACTGGTGGCGTTCGAAGTCGCCGGTGAGGGAAACCACCGCCGCGTGACCGGCAGCGTCAACGCCGTCCGGCTGTCCCAGCGCGGCCGAGGCCCGCAGGCGCGCGCTGAAATGCCGCGGCGTCTCGCTGGTCAGCGGCGGCACGCCGTAGTCCGTTGCGAGATCACGCAATTCCGCATAGGCCGGCGGCGCAGATCCATCGCCGTCGGATCCGCCGCCCCCTTTCAGACGCCTGCGCCGGAGGCCGTTGCGTGCCAGCTGGGGGGAGGCCGCCAGCAGCGCCAACAGCAGCAGCGCACCGGCACCATACAGTGCGGGCAGCAGCAGGTTGCCCGCATCCGTCGTCGCTCCCCCACCCGGAACCGGGACCGGCGCGGCGCCGGGCAGCGGGGTGGGTTTGCCCTCGTCGGCCGGAATCAGGCCGTCGTTGCTTTCGTTGGTGCTGGCGCCGCTGGGAGGGGCGCTTTCCGTGGCGTAGGACGGCACCACCCCGCGGGAAGGCGTCGGTTCGAACGCCACCCAGCCCACGCCCTGGAAGTAGAGCTCCGGCCATGCATGGGCGTCGCGGGCGTCCACCTCGAACTCCGGCAGCGCCCCTTGGTCCGCGATCGACACCGTGCCGCCGGTGGGACGCCCCGGGGCGTAGCCGACGGCAATCCGGCTGGGGATTCCCTCCAGCCGGGCCATCACAGCCATGGCCGAGGCGAAATGGATGCAGTAGCCGCTCTTCTGGGTGAGGAAGTCCGCCAGCACGGAGAGCCCGTTGCCGTCGTAGCCGCCCTGCACCGGGGACTGGAGTGAGTAAGTGAACTCTGCGGAGCGGAGATACTTCTGGATGGCCATTGCCTTCGCGTAGGCAGTCGGGCTGCCGGAGGTCACGGCTTCGGCCGTCGTGCGCACGATCTCCGGAACGTTGTTCGGCGGCCGGAGGAACAGCTCGGGGACTCCCTGGGCCGGGGCAGGTGCCTGGGCCAGCAGATGCGGCGTCAGCTGCGGGGCAACGGAGAGCACCACATACTGCTGGTTCCTGGAGTTAGTGTCGACTCCCTTGATACTGAGCGTTGCCGGATCCCAGCTCCAGCGCCCGGTCAGGCCGTTGACAGCCTCGGGGGCGTAGGGCGCGGGGAGGTAGGGGCTGGTGAACTGGCCGGTGTTGACGGCGGTGACAACCCGGAGCTCCGTCGCGATGGACTCGAGTCCCGAGTCCATCCTTCCGGTGCCCGCCCGGCGGGTATCCTCCCGGTCATCCGGAGCCCAGGAATCGCCGTTGAAGCTGTCCACGGTCACGGACCGGAGGTATGGCGCGGACGGTGCATTCGTGGCAAAGGTGATGCGGCCGTCCCCGGTCGGACTGCGCAGGCTGTTACCGAGGCTGATCATCGGGTTGAGTCCGGTGGCTGCGCTGAACGGGTTCAACCGCGAGCCCTGGGGAAAGGTGCCCTGGTCAAAGCCGGGGAGCACCAGCTGGAGCAGCAGCGTGACGGCCAGCGCCAGGGCTCCGGTCAGCGAGGCCCGCCGGAGCTGTCCGGGGTTGCGTGCAGTGTCCGCCCGGGTCCGTGGGTCCGGAGCGAACCACTGGCTGCTGGCCAGGATCATCAGGTAACCGACGGCGGCGGCCGCGAAACCGAGCGCGCCGACGCTTTGCGGCTTGACCACCGCCGGGACCACGAGGATGGCCAGGATCCCGAGTCCGCTCGTGGCGGGCAGCGCCAGCGGGAGCGCCAGGGCGTCAACCAGCATCACCAGCAGCCCGAGGACGGCGCAGATCAGCAGCACGATTCCGGCGTTGGGGGCCACGGGGGAGCTCTCCGCGAGGATCGTTTCGCTGGCACGGCGCAGATAACGGCCCAGCTGGGTCATCGTGGCGCCGGACGGGATGAAACCGATGAAGCTGTGCGGGCGGAAGAAGGTGAACGTCAGGATCATGACGAGCGACGCCAGGCCGCCCAGACCCACGAACACAGTGCGCCACCGAAGTGCCCGGAGGCCCGCCATGGCCAGCGAGACGGTAAAGACCGTTGAAAGCACGGGGGAGTACCAGGCCCAACCCCTCAGGACCCCGTTGAGGCCAAGCGCGGCCCCCGCGACGGCCGTGGCGATCGCCAGGGCCATCACCCACGGTTGCGCTCCCACTCGTTCCCGCCGCCGAGGATCGGCCGGGGCAAGGACGGCCGCCTGTCCTCGGGTCCCGGACACGCCGGTGCCTGCGCGGGAGTCCCGCTGCGGTGTGAGTGTCATGGCCTGGCCCCAACGCCACGCCGCACGTCGGCGGTGCCCGGAGGAGGAACCGATTCGTCCTGGTCGAAGGCTGTCCAGGCAGCCCGGAGCGCCGTCGAGGCGGAGACGGCAACCGCCCGCCAGCCGCCGCGCCGCAACGCTTCAAGGACTGCGCCGGAGTCCTGCGCCTGCTCCGTGATGACGAGGGCAAAAGCATTGGCCCCGAAGGCGGCCGCCGGGGCGAGATCCCGGGCCTCACCCAGCGAGAGGTTCCCCAGGATGGCCAGGACGGGCCCCCGCAGACGGTGCGCAGCCAGCTTGTCCATGAGCCGGTCGTCGAACGCTTGCGGCCCGGCCTCGGTTCCGGCGGGAGTCCCGCGCCGGGCAGCATCCTTCGTCTCCCGGTGCGGGTGCTGGGGTCCGCTGAGCTGGATGGCGGCCAGACTCTCGGCGACGGACTGCAGCCCGGTGGCGCCGATGTATTCCTCGGTCTCAGGTTCGGGGGCGGACGGGGAATGGAGGAAGGCAGGCTCGCCTGCGGCATCCAGGAAGCGCAGCGCGTAATTGCGTTCGGACAGGTGGGCGCCGATCGACATCGCGGCCGTCACCGCCCATTCGAAGGCCTCGCTCGTGCTGAGCTCATGACCGTCCGCGTCCGCAACTCCGGAGGCCTTGGCATAGGAATGGGCGCCATGCGGGAACGCCGCAAGCCGCTGGTCCAGGATGATGGTGGCCTCCGGGGTCGTGACGGATTCCTCCTGGCGGACCATGAGTTCACCATGACGTGCGGTGGCGGCCCAGTGCACTCGCCGCATCGGATCACCGTAGCGGTATTCGCGGGTCATGACGTCGTCGTCGCTCGGGTTGGCGCGGAGCCTGGTGGCAGTAATGCCGTCGTGGCCGCGGGCGCCGGCCAGGCCTGTCACCGGCAGATCGACGGCGGCCGGAGTCACGGTGAGTATATCGCCGTCGTCGATCGCGTGACGGTGCAACGAGAGCCCGAAGGGGTCGCTGAATTCGGCCATAACCGGTCCGATCCGGAACTGGCCGCGTTTCCCGGACCGCAGATGGTATTCGTAACGGCTGGTCCCGCCCACCGCGGAACGCGCCGGAAAGCGGAAGGCGGGCGATTCCCCGAACCGGGCAGGAAGGTGCTCCTCCATGAGGGCATGTCCGGATCCGGTCCCGATCCGGGCCACGGCCAGGCGGACCGTCGTGGTGGCAGCAGTTTCGACGGTTGACGGATTGAACTCCCGGTAAACCCGGAACCGTGGCTTGAGGACCCGGGTCCCGGCGAGCGAGAGCAGCGGCAGGACGGTCACGAGGATGGCCAGCGCCAGCAGGTCGCGGCGCCCCATCACCTGGGCCGCCAAAAGGAAGACGCCACCCGCTCCCAGCAGGCCCCAGCCGCGCGTGCTGAAGATGTTTCTGGGAAACCGGTCCATCAACGACACGGCGGGGCCACCTAGCGGAGATTCGGCAACTGGGACGCCGGTCCGGCCGCCGGGACAGGGCCCGGCTTCCGGCCGTTGGCGGACGCGGGGGCCGCACCGAGCTCCGGGTTGACCGGGATCCTGGCCAGGATGGCCCGGACGACGCTTTGCGGCGTCTCGCCGGTGCTGGCGGCCTTGCGGTCCAGGATGATCCGGTGGGCCAGGACCGGCTCGGCAACGCTGACGACGTCGTCCGGCAGCACAAAATCCCGGCCCGCGAGGGCCGCCGTGGCCTTGGCCGCCCGAAGCAGCTGGAGCATGGACCGGGGACTGGCCCCGAGCCGGAGCATCCCGCTTTCCCGGGTGGCGCGTCCCAGCGAAACCGTGTACTCCTTGATCGACTTTGAGACGTAGACCTGCTGCACCGTGGCAATCATCGCGGCCACGTCACCGGCGGTGACCACAGCCGTCACACGCGTCAGCGGTGACGTCGCCTGGTGGGTCTCCAGCATTTCCATCTCGGAGTCCTTGTCCGGATAGCCCATGGAGATCCGCGCCATAAAGCGATCCCGCTGGGCCTCCGGAAGGGGGTATGTCCCTTCCATCTCGATGGGGTTCTGCGTGGCCACCACCATAAAGGGCTCATCCAGTTTGTAGGACTTGCCGTCCACAGTGACCTGGTGTTCCTCCATGCACTCCAGCAGCGCCGACTGCGTCTTGGCCGAGGCACGGTTGATCTCGTCACCGATGACGATGTTGGCGAACACCGCACCCGGCCGGAACTCGAACGACCGGGAGGCCTGGTTGTAGATGGACACCCCGGTGACATCGGAGGGCAGCAGGTCCGGCGTGAACTGGATCCGGCTCACCGAACAGTCGATGGTGCGGGCCAGCGTCTTGGCCAGCAGGGTCTTGCCGACGCCCGGGACGTCCTCAAGCAGCAGGTGCCCCTGCGCCAGGAGCACGGTCAGCGCCAGTTTTGCGGCATCCGCTTTGCCGTCGATCACGGTGTTGATGGCCTGCAAGACGCGCTCGCTGGCCGCGCGAAACTCCTCCGCAACCATGGCTGCGGGCAACCGCGCCGGGCGCCTGGCAGTTGCGTTTCCCTCCACGGCGGAGCCATCCTGGAAGCCCTGGCCTTCAGGGAGAACTTCGTCTACGGAGGTGCGGTGGTAGTCCATCGGCAGCCTTTCAGCCCTGGTGCGTTCCTTGGCGGGACCGGCGCGGATTGCCGGGCCCGTCATCGCGTGTTCGCCCTTATTGCTATCAGAGTACTAACAGAACTGCCGGGGCTGACAGAGAGTTCCGGGTAAATCTCCGGCACCGGCCCGGAGACGGATTAACCCGCCCCGGTTAAAACGGCCGGTTAAGCCAGCCCGTTAAGCCAGCCCGCGGCTCCCGGTTAAGGTAGACGGATGCGCAATCCCCTCACTCCGGCCCCCTTCCGCGCCCCGGGCAGCGACGGTGCGGGCCGGCAAGGATACCCGCCCGCGCCGGAACCCCTTCCGGTCCCGGTCATGGACAACCACACCCATCTGGACTTCCCCGACGCCGAACTGACGGTCAGCATCACGGACGCCCTGGACGCGGCCGAGGCGGTCGGGGTCCATGGTGCCGTGCAGGTGGGATGCGACCTGGAGTCCTCCCGGTTCACCGTCCGGGCCGTGGAGCTGGACGCACGGCTGCTGGGCGCCGTCGCGCTCCATCCCAACGACGCGCCCGGCTACGCCGCGCGCGGGGAGCTGGAAGACGCCCTCGCCGAGATCGAGGCGCTCGCCTGGCATCCGCGGATCCGGGCAATCGGGGAGACGGGGCTGGACTATTTCCGCACAGAAGGGGAAGGACTGGCGCATCAGCGCTATTCCTTCCGCCGGCACATCGACATCGCCAAACGCCTCGGGCTGACACTGCAGATCCATGACCGGGACGCCCACGAGGACGTGGTGCAGGTGCTGCGGGAGGAAGGCGCGCCGGAGCGGGTGGTCTTCCACTGTTTTTCGGGCGGGGAGCCGCTGGCCAGGATCTGCAACGACGAAGGCTGGTACATGTCCTTCGCGGGGACCGTGACGTTCAAGAACGCGGTGAATCTGCGCGATGCCCTGGCGATCGCGGAGCCGGAGCGGATCCTCGTTGAAACCGATGCCCCCTTCCTCACGCCGCACCCGCACCGCGGCCGCCCCAATGCCAGCTACATGGTGCCGTACACGGTCCGGGCCATGGCCGAATTGACTGGAAGCGAGCTCTCGGGGCTATGCGCCCGGATCAGCGAAAATACCGTGCGGGCATACGGATCCTGGGCCTGAAAGTGCCGCCCGCCACCGACTTTCGAGCATACCTGGTATGCACAAAATCTTGGTGGCTTTATAACGCTACGGTTACAGTGGTCAACTATTAGCCGGGGTCGGGGAAGGCCTACGGATAACTTCACTCCTGCAGGGCGTGCATTGTGGCCAAGGTTCCACATGCGCGCTCTCGTTTGTGAGTGTGGCAGTGCACAAAGCTGCCGCGAACAGCCGGACCCGTTCCGGAGCTGCCCCTGGGGTGTTTGCGACGGCTGATCCTGTGCGCTTTTCCCCGTGCCCGGATGGTCCAAGAGATACGGGCAATCGTGGTCAAGTTCTTCACTTCGGACGGCAAGTTCAGCTTCGTCAAGGTCGGCACGCAACTCGTGGTGCTTGTGGCACTCGTGCTCGGCCTCGTGGCCTTCGTCGGCAACAACAAGACAGTCACGCTCAATGTCGACGGAAAAGTCAGCTCCGTGCAGACATTCGGCGGCACCGTCGGCCAGGTCGTCAAGGGCGCCAAGGTTGAACTGCAGCCGTCCGACAGGGTGTCGCCCTCGGCGGACGCCCATGTGCAGGACGGATCGGTCATCAACGTCAACCTCGCCAAGGCCGTCAAGGTCAGCCTGGACGGCGCCGAGCGGACCATCAACACCACCTCGCCCACCGTCGAGGGCCTCGTGACGGAACTCGGCGTCGCCAGCGCCTCGGAAGTGTCCGTCCCGAAGGACGCCCAGCTGTCCGTCTCCGGCTCCTTCGTGGCGATCTCGACGCCGAAGACGGTCAGCATCGTCGCGGACGGCAAGGCCGCCCGGACCACCACAACGGCAGCCACCGTCTCCCAGCTCCTCGCTGACGCGGGCCTGTCCTTGGGCGCCAGCGACCGGAGCTCACAGCCGGGCAACGCACCGGTCGTCAATGACATGGTCATCAAGGTCTCCCGCGTCGACGTCAGCAAGAGGGCGGATGTAACCGAGCCCGTGCCGTTCGAGACCCTCACCACCGAAAGCCCGGAGATGCTCAAGGGCGAGAAGGACGTGACCCAGGCAGGCGTGGCGGGCGCCAAGAACAAGAGCTTCAAGCTGGTCCTCGTGGACGGCCGGGAAGCGTCCCGGACCCTCGTGTCAGAGTCAGTCAGCGTCCCGCCGGTCACCGAGAAGATCACGGTCGGCACCAAGGAAAAGCCCAAGTCCGCGGCCCAGGCCGGAAACACCGGCGCCGCCGCCCCGGGGATGATGAACGAAGCCATGTGGGACAGGATCGCCCAGTGCGAGTCCACCGGCAACTGGTCGATCAACAACGGCAACGGCTACTACGGCGGCCTGCAGTTCGACGTCCGGACCTGGCTCAGTGCCGGCGGCGGAGCGTACGCCCCCAACGCCAGCCTGGCCTCCAAGGCCCAGCAGATCGACATCGCCAACCGGGTGTACGCACAGCGTGGCCTGCAGCCGTGGGGCTGCGGCTGGGCCGCCTCCCGCTAAGACCGGCAGCTCCGGCTGACCAGCACATGATTCACAACGGCTGCCGCAGCGTCTGACCACGGCTGCGGCGCCCGGCAGAGGCCGGGTCCGGTACTCCGGACCCGGCCTCTGCCATGCCCGGCTTTTGATCTGCCCGAGTTGTGGTGCGCGCCCTGTCCGCTGCCGGGGGACCGGCGCCGGCGCCCGGCTGCCCGGGCGCAGCGGACTCAAGCCGGCGGGATAGGATACTTAGGTGACTGAACCGACCCCCTCCGCGCCCGCCAACGTGGCCGGAACCGAGCGCGCCAGCGCGTCCGGAACCGTGCCCGGAACCACGCCTGCACCCCTCATGGGTGCCTCCGACATCCGCCGGCTGGCCGAGGAAATCGGGGTGCGTCCCACCAAGACCCTGGGCCAGAACTTCGTCATTGACGGCAACACCATCCGCCGGATCGTGGCAGCCGCGGACATCCACCCGGACGAGACCGTGCTGGAGGTGGGACCCGGGCTGGGCTCGCTCACGCTCGGCCTGCTCGACGCCGCCCGCGCCGTCGTAGCCGTCGAAATCGATCCGGTCCTCGCCGCGAAGCTTCCGGCCACCGTGAGCCAGTGGCGCCCCGAGGCCGTGAAGAACTTCCACCTGGTCCTCGCCGACGCCATGAAGGTCACCGGGCTGCCCGTGGAGCCGACGGCGCTCGTGGCAAACCTTCCTTACAACGTTGCCGTCCCGGTGGTTCTGCATCTGCTGCAGCATTTCCCCGGCCTCCGGCACGGACTCGTCATGGTCCAGGACGAGGTTGCCGACCGGCTCGCGGCCGGACCCGGCTCCAAGACCTATGGCGTGCCGTCCGTCAAGGCGGCCTGGTACAGCAGCATGCGCAAGGCCGGCGTGATCGGGATGAACGTCTTCTGGCCCGCGCCCAAGATCCACTCCGGCCTCGTCGCCTTCACGCGCAGGGAGCCGCCGGTCACCACGGCCACCCGGGAACAGGTCTTCGCCGTGATCGACGCAGCCTTCGCCCAGCGCCGCAAGACCCTGCGCGCCGCGCTGGCGGGCTGGGCCGGAAGCGCGGCCGAGGCCGAGCGTTGCCTGCGGGCGGCCGGCGTCGACCCCACCGCCCGCGGCGAAGTGATCGACATCGCGGCGTTTTCCCGGATTGCCGAAGCGCACGCCCGGCCCGAGGCCTGAACACCCCGCCTGCGTCCCCAGGCAGCCCCTGGGCGGACGCGATGTATTCGGTCAACGCTTGGAGCCTGGCACTGCCATGCCATAGCGTGGAGCCATGAACGCAGTGAGAGGGCGCTTTGCCGCGAGGACCGTCCGGGTCAAGGCTCCCGGCAAAGTAAACGTCTCACTCGACGTCGGACCCCGGCGCGGTGACGGCTACCACTCCGTCGCCAGCGTGTACCTCGCGGTGTCCCTCTACGAAGAGGTCGCCGCCACCAGCACAGACACCGGCGAGATCACGGTCAGCCTCAGTCCGGCAAGCACGCTGGACCTCGACGGCGTCGACATTCCACTCGATAAGCGAAACCTGGCCTATCAGGCCGCCGCCATCATGACCGATGTCTCGGAGCACTCCACCGGGGTCCACCTCGAGATCACGAAGCGCGTTCCCGTGGCGGGCGGCATGGGCGGCGGCTCGGCCGACGCCGCCGCCACCCTGCTCGCCTGCGACGCGCTGTGGAACAGCGGGCTCTCCCGCGATGAGCTGGCGCACCTGGCCGCTGAACTCGGCGCCGACGTGCCGTTTTCCCTGCTTGGCGGCACGGCCGTCGGACTGGGCCTGGGCGACGACCTGTCCCCGGCCCTGGTCAAGGCCCAGACGGACTGGGTGCTCGTCACAGCCGATTTCGGCCTGCCCACCCCGGAGGTCTACCGGACCCTGGACCGGCTGCGCGCGGCGGAAGGACTCGTCGTGGAGGAACCCACGGCCGTGGACGCCATGATCCTCAAGGCGCTGCGCAGCGGAGACGCCGATGCCCTCAGCCGGGTCCTGGTCAACGACCTCCAGCGGGCCTCCATCGAGCTGGCGCCGGAGCTCCGGGACACCCTGGGGCTCGGCGAATCGTGCGGCGCAATCGCCGGCATCGTTTCGGGCTCCGGACCCACCGTGGCCTTCCTCGCGCACAGTCCCGCGGCGGCCGCCGGACTGGCCGAGGACCTGCGCCACCATGGCCTCGAGGCCATGGCCGTCCACGGCCCGGTTCACGGGGCACGCATCATCTCCGATACGCTCCTTTAATAGCTCCGATGGCTTCGGTGCCATCCGCATGACCTTTTTCGCTTGACCATATTCTTATCTAGGAAAGCAGTTCCCAGTGGCACACCTGCTCGGCGGCGAGAACCTCACGGTTTCGTATGCAACCCGTACCGTCCTCGATGGCATTACCCTCGGCCTTGAAGAGGGCGACCGGATCGGCATGGTGGGCCGCAACGGTGACGGCAAGTCGACCCTCATGCGGCTGCTGGCAATGCGCTCCACCCCGGACTCCGGCCGCGTGACCAAGCGCAGCGAGGTCAACACCGGCTACCTGGACCAGAGCGACGTGCTCGACGGCGACCTCACCGTCGGTGCTGCGATCGTCGGGGATCAGGCCGACTATGAATGGGCCCGCAACCCGCAGATCCGCGAAGTCATGGGCGGACTCGTGTCCGACGTCGACTGGCACGCCAACGTCCACGCGCTCTCCGGCGGGCAGAAGCGCCGTGTGGCGCTGGCCAAGCTGCTGATCGAGGACCACGACGTCATCATGCTCGACGAGCCCACCAACCACCTCGACGTCGAAGGCGTCGCGTGGCTGTCCCGGCACCTGAAGACCCGCTGGCGGGCCAACCAGGGCGCCTTCCTCGTCGTCACCCACGACCGCTGGTTCCTGGACGAAGTCTGCACCAAGACCTGGGAAATCCACGATGGCATCATGGACCCGTTCGACGGCGGTTACGCCGCCTATGTGCTGGCCCGGGCCGAACGTGACCGCTCCGCTTCCGTGGTGGAAAGCAAGCGCCAGCAGCTCGTGAAGAAGGAGCTGGCATGGCTGCGCCGCGGCGCCCCGGCCCGCACCGCCAAGCCCAAATTCCGGATCGAGGCGGCCAACGCGCTGATCGCCGACGTCCCCGAACCGCGCGACTCGACGGCGCTGAGCAAGATGGCCACCGCCCGGCTCGGCAAGGACGTCTTGGACCTCGAGCACGTCTCGCTGGACTTCCTCGGCGGCGAGCCCGGGCAGAAGCTCTTCGACAACATCACGCTGCGGCTTGCGCCGGGTGAACGGCTGGGCCTCGTGGGCGTCAACGGCGCCGGCAAGACCACCCTGCTGAAGCTCCTCAACGGCGAAATCGAACCCACCTCCGGGAAGGTGAAGCGCGGCAAGACGGTTGTCACCGCGGTCCTGACCCAGGAGGTCAAGGAGCTCGACGACGTCTCGGACCTGCGCGTGATCGAAGTGATCGAGCGCGAAAAGCGTTCCTTCAACGTCGGTGGCAAGGAATTCACCGCCGGCCAGCTCGTGGAACAGCTCGGCTTCACCAACGAGAAGCAGTGGACCCCGGTCAGGGACCTCTCCGGTGGCGAACGCCGGCGGCTGCAGCTGCTGCGCCTGCTCGTGGGGGAGCCGAACGTGCTCATGCTTGACGAGCCCACCAACGACCTCGACACCGACACCCTGGCCGCCGTCGAAGACGTACTGGACGGCTGGCCGGGCACGCTCGTCGTCGTCAGCCACGACCGTTACCTGCTCGAGCGCGTCACGGACCACCAGATGGCGCTGCTGGGCGACGGCAAGATCCGCGCCCTGCCGCGCGGCGTGGACCAGTACCTCGAACTGCGCGAAGCCGCGCTGGCCGGCTCCACCATCACCGGCGGCGGCAACCCCGTCATCTCCTCAAGCTCAGGTTCCGCCCCCGCCGCAACCGGCTCCTCGGAAGCCGAGAAGCGCGACGCCCGCAAGGCCAAGAACCGGATCGACCGCCAGCTGGGCAAGCTCAAGCAGCAGGAAGACAAGATCCACGCCCAGATGACCACCGCCGCCGCCGATCCCTCCGCCGCGGGCCAACTCGCCGAATTGAACAAGAAGCTCAAGGACCTCGCCGGAGAACGCGAAGCCCTCGAACTCGAATGGCTAGGGGCCCTCGAAATCCTCGGCGAGTAATCTCCTGGCGGCCCGGGGGAGACAGGCCCAGTGTGTTGCGGCACGGCTGGACATGTCCCTCGGACCACTCAAGACCCTCAGGACATGTCCCTCGGTGCAGGCCACGGATGGACATATTAGTGTTATGTCCATTCCTCGGGGCCGGGGGAGCGCATGTCCCGCGGAGCGTTCGGAGCCCTGAGGACATGTCCCGCGGAGCATTCTTGGCGCCCGGAAGACAACTCCCTTCGCGCAGGCCAGCAATGGACATGTCCCTCGGTGCAGGCCTGGGATGGACATCTCCCTCAGAGCGCTGGAAACCCCCGGGACATGTCCCTCGGTGCACGCCACGGACGGGCATATTGGTGTTATGTCCATTCCTCGGGGCCGGGGGAGGGCATGTCCCGAGGAGCGCCGAAGACTCTCTGTCCCGCGGCAACAAGCGTGCCCCGCACCCGGCTTGGGATTCAGTCGTCGCTGCGGAGTCCGGGGTCCTTTTGCGGGCCGGTGAGGCCGTTCCAGGCGAGGTTGACCAGGTGTGCGGCGACTTCGCGTTTGTCCTGGGCGCGGCTGTCCTGCCACCGTTGGCCCGTCATCGCGACCATCCTCACCAGCATGTGGGCGTACATGGCGCCGTCGGCCGAGGCGAAGCCGCGGCGGGCGAATTCGCCGGCCTGGCCTTCCGCCCCGCCGGATGCCCTTGTGCGCTTGCTCACAGCACGATCACGCCCTGCGCGCCGTACCCCCGGCAGTCTGCGCCGGGTCCGGCCGGGCTTCCGGCGGCTGAGTCGCACGAGGCTCAACCTTCGTGGCAGAATTGGTTCTCGTGCCACCGGCTGAACGCCTGGGCATGGTCCGCCCTGGTGTAATGGCAGCACCCCGGCCTTTGGAGCCGTGGAGTATAGGTTCGAATCCTATGGGCGGAACCGCCGCGCATCGGCGGGGCGTGGAACATCCCCCGACGGGCGGGGACCGTCTGGGTCCAGTAGGATGAAGCTGACGCCGTGACCGGATTCTGGTCCGGTCAAGCCGCGCGGATCCGGCAGGCCAGGTGCAGCAACAGGGCCTCAGCCGCGGGGCAACTCAGATCCACCGAACAGAGGCGCTGAGCCGCGCCGCTGAGCAAGGAGAGCCCGTACGTGAGCCCCGAGAATACCGGCCCAGCCGCCGTAATCGTCCTAGCTGCAGGTGCCGGTACCCGGATGAAATCCCGTACCCCCAAGATTCTCCACGCGATCGGCGGCCGCTCCCTCGTCGGGCATGCGCTCGCCGCCGCCCGCGCCATCAACCCGCAGCAGTTGGCGCTCGTTGTCCGGCACGAACGCGATCTCGTGGCCTCCCACGTCGCGACGCTGGACCCTGAGGCCCTGATTGTTGACCAGGACGAGGTGCCCGGCACCGGCCGCGCCGTGGAAGCCGCCCTTGAGGCGCTCGACGCGCTCGACCCCCAGGGTTCGCTCGGCGGCACGGTCGTCGTCACCTACGGCGATGTTCCCCTCCTTACCGGAGCGCTGCTGGCCGAGTTGGTTGCCTCCCACGAAGCAGACGGCAACGCCGTCACGGTCCTCACCGCCGTGCTGGACGACGCCACCGGCTACGGGCGCATCCTTCGCGCCGCGGACGGAACGGTCACCGGCATCCGGGAGCACAAGGACGCCACCGACGCCGAGCGCGACATCCGCGAGGTCAACTCGGGCATCTACGCCTTCGACGCCGGCGTGCTGCGTGACTCGCTCACACACGTCACCACCAACAACGCCCAGGGCGAAAAGTATCTCACCGACGTACTGGCGCTGGCCCGTGAAGCCGGCGGCCGGGTGGCCGCCGTCGTCACGGATGACCGCTGGCAGGTCGAAGGCGCCAACGACCGGGTCCAGCTTTCGGCCCTCGGCGCCGAGCACAACAGGCGCACCGTCGAAGCCTGGATGCGCGCCGGAGTGACCGTCGAGGATCCGTCCACCACCTGGATCGACTCCACCGTGACCCTCGACGAGGACGTCCGCCTGCTGCCCAACACCCAGCTGCACGGCGCCACCACGGTGGCGCGGGACGCCGTCGTCGGCCCCGACACAACCCTGACCGACGTCCGCGTGGGCGAGGGCGCCACGGTGATCCGCACGCATGGTTCCGGCTCCACGATCGGCGCGAACGCCAGTGTCGGACCGTTCACCTACCTGCGCCCCGGCACCGTCCTGGGGGAGACCGGGAAGATCGGCGCCTTCTACGAGACCAAGAACGTCACCATCGGCCGCGGCTCCAAGCTCTCCCACCTCGGCTACGCCGGCGACGCCGAGATCGGCGAGGGCACCAACATCGGCTGCGGCAACATCACGGCCAACTACGACGGCGAGAAGAAGCACCGCACGGTCATCGGCTCCGGCGTCCGCACCGGCTCAAACACCGTCTTCGTCGCCCCCGTGCAGCTCGGCGACGGCGCGTACAGCGGCGCCGGCGCGATCATCCGCCGCGACGTCCCCGCCGGCGCACTTGCCGTGACCGAGGCCAAGCAGCGGAACACCGACGGCTGGGTCCTCGCGAACCGCCCCGGTACCGTCTCGGCCGCACTGGCCGAGGCCGCCGGCGCCACCCCACCATCCTCCAGTACCCCGGCATCTACAGAAGAGGGCTAGCAAACATGAGCGAAATTACGGCACGCGGCGAGAAGAAACTGGTGCTTGCCGCTGGGCGCGCACATCCCGAGCTGGCGAAGGAGATCGCCAAGGAGCTCGGCACCGAGCTGCTGCCCCTGGATGCTTATGATTTCGCCAACGGCGAGATTTATGTGCGGGCCGGCGAAAGCGTCCGCGGCACCGACGCATTCGTCATCCAGGCCCACCCGGCCCCGCTGAACAACTGGCTGATGGAACAGCTGATCATGATCGATTCGCTGAAGCGGGCCTCTGCCAAGCGCATTACCGTGGTCTCGCCGTTCTACCCCTACGCCCGCCAGGACAAGAAGGGCCGCGGCCGCGAACCGATCTCCGCCCGGCTCGTGGCGGACCTGTACAAGACGGCCGGCGCGGACCGGATCATGAGCGTGGACCTGCACACCTCGCAGATCCAGGGCTTCTTCGACGGCCCGGTGGACCACCTCATGGCCATCCCGCTGCTCGCGGACTACATCCGTACCCGCGTCGCAGCCGACGACATCACAGTTGTATCCCCGGACACCGGCCGCGTCCGGGTTGCCGAGCAGTGGGCCGAGCGGCTCGGCGGAGCGCCGCTGGCGTTCGTGCACAAGAGCCGCGACCTCACCGTTCCCAACCAGGCCGTGTCCAAGACCGTGGTCGGGCAGGTCGAAGGCCGCACCTGCGTCCTGATCGATGACATGATCGACACCGGCGGAACCATCTCCGGGGCGGTCCAGGTGCTTAAGAACGCCGGTGCCAAGGACGTCATCATCGCGGCCACCCATGCAGTGTTCTCCGATCCGGCCGCCAGGCGACTCGCCGAATCCGGCGCCCGCGAGGTCGTCGTCACGGACACCCTGCCGATCAGCGCCGACAAGCGCTTCCCGCAGCTCACCGTTTTGTCCATTGCTCCGCTGATCGCCCGGGCCATCCGCGAAGTGTTCGACGACGGTTCCGTCACCAGCCTCTTCGACGGCAACGCCTAACAGCGCTGCTCGAGCCGGGTCCGGTTTCATAAACCGCGCCCGGCGCTGGTAGCCTTGTACCGAAACCTTGGCGAGGGAGAGCACCGGTAATCCGTATTCACGGTGAACCGGACTGCTGGTCTCCGTTATCGACTGGGTCTGAATCTCCCTTCGGAAGGGTGGCCTCGCGGCCACCCGGCGTTGAAGGTCGCAAACAGACCTCCGCCCTTGCTGAACACCGCTAGTCCACTAGGAGATACCCATGGCTGAGCAGAAGCTCGCAGCAGAAGTACGCACCGAATTCGGCAAGGGCTTTGCCCGCCGCGCCCGCATGGACGGCCTGATCCCCGCGGTGATCTACGGCCACGGCGCAAAGCCGATCCACATCACCCTGCCGGCCAAGGCGACCACGCTGGCCGTCCGCGCTGCCAACGCCCTGCTGACCTTGGACATCAACGGCGAAAAGCACCTCGCCCTCGTCAAGGACATCCAGCGCAACCCGATCAAGCAGATCATCGAGCACCTTGACCTCCTGACCGTCCGCACCGGCGAGAAGGTCACCGTGGACGTTCCCGTGCACCTGACCGGCGAGCTTGCCCCGGGCAACGTCTACAACCAGGAAATGACTGTTGTTTCCCTCGAGGCCGAGGCAACCCACCTGCCCACCGCCGTCGAGGTCAGCATTGAGGGCCGGACCGCGGGCGAGCACATCCACGCTTCCGACCTGGTCCTGCCGAAGGGCTCCGTCCTGCTGGCCGACGCCGAGTCCCTCGTCGTGCACATCTCCGAGGCCACCGAGGTCACCGAGGAAGCGGCTTCCGAAGGGGCCACCGCGGCTTCCGAGGCTGCAGCCGAGTAATTCCGGCGAATTTTGCGGTGGCCGGGTCCCTTTGGGGCCCGGCCGCCGTCGTCTCCGCCGCCGGGACGTCGACGCGGCTCCGGCCGCCCACGCCCCCTGGAACCGGACCGCCCCACAGAAGGACTGATCCATGACTGACAACTGGCTGATCGTAGGGCTGGGCAACCCGGGAGCCGAGTATGCCCACAACCGGCACAACGTCGGGCAGATGGTCCTCGACGAACTCGCCGCTCGCGTCGGCGGCCGCTTCAAATCCCACAAGTCACGGGCCCAGGTAATGGAAGGGCGGCTGGGCATCGGCGGGCCCCGGTGCGTGCTGGCCAAGCCGCTGAGCTACATGAATGTTTCCGGGGGCCCGGTTTCGGCGCTCGCCAGGTTCTACGACATCGATCCCGGCCACGTCATCGCGGTACACGACGAAATCGACATCCCCTTTAACACTGTCAAACTCAAGATCGGCGGCGGCGAAGGCGGCCATAACGGACTGCGGGATATCTCCAAGGCCCTCGCCACGAAGGACTATCCGCGGATCCGGGTGGGCGTCGGACGGCCACCCGGGCGGATGGACACCGCGGACTACGTGCTGAAGGATTTTTCCGCCGCCGAGAAGAAGGAACTGCCGTTCCTGCTGGATTCCGCGGCAGATGCGGTGGAGGTCCTGGTCCGGGACGGCCTGCTCGCAGCCCAGCAGCAGTTCCATCCCGCGAAAGCCCCGTAGGCCCCGTAGCCCCCGTTTTTGGGTTTCCTGCCCGGACCGCCGGGCGGGCGCCCGGCGCCGCCCGCAGCCACGCCGCGGGCATTCCTTCCAAGCATCCGGGATTCCCGCTATGATCTCTCTACTCTCATGTCGGGGGATAGGGATACGCTACTTCTAAGCGGGCAATCTGGGGTTGCTGTCCGCAAAGCGGTACGAAGGAAACTAGATGTCGAGGGATTCACTGGGCTGGGGAAATGTTTCCACTACATTGGCACCCGCCGAAGAGCACGCTGCCGGTCCGGTCAACAGGCACAGGTGGTCCGGTCTTGCGCGCGCCGCCGACGCCGACCGCGTCCGCGAAGCATTGCTTGCCGACGGCCGGACGGGCGTGGTCATCACCGGTGACCGCGGCGTCGGCAAGTCGCTGGTGGGCCGCACCGCTTTGGCCGGGTTCGGTCCGGACATCTACACCCTGCAGCTCCGGAGCTCGGGACCGGGGTCAGCGACCCCGTACGGCTGCCTGGCGTTCACGCTGGCGCGCCTGCCGCAGAGCTCCCTTGGCTCCCCGACCGCCATTCTGCACGGGATTACCTCGTTGATCCGCGACGACGCCGCCGGGCGGCCATGCGTCATTTTGCTGGACAATGCCGGTGCGCTGGACGACCTGAGCACCGGGGTCCTGCTCAACCTGCTCCAGACTCAGACGGCCCGCCTCATCGCGACGGCCCAGCGCACCAGCGACCTGCCTCCTGATTTCTACTGGCTCATCACCTCCGGCCAGCTGGCCGAGGTCAGGCTCGCGAACCTTACGGAACTCGAAACCCTGGACGTGCTGCAGACGGCGCTGGGCCACCGCGTCTCGAGCGCTCTCGCCAACCAGATGCACCAGCTCGTCGGCGGCAGCCCGACGTTGCTCCAGGCCGTGGTCTCCGAGCAGATCGAGCGCGGAAACCTCGTGCTGTCCGGTTCCGTCTGGACCCTGCTTGACGAAGTGGTCCTGGACGGACGCACCGGGCTGGAAGACATTGTCAGGGCCCGCTATGCCCGCGAGACTCCGGTGGCCCGGGAAGTCATCGAAGTCCTGTCCTGCGCCCGGACCATGGCGCTGTCCCGGCTCGCGAGGATGTACGGGGCGGGCGTCATCGCGGACATGGAGGATGCGGGCCAGATCATCGTCGACCGCACCGACCGCCACTTCGTGACCCTGGGTGACCGCTATCTGGGTGACATCGTCCGGAACTGGCTCAGCGTGGAACGCCGCCTGGAGTTGCGGGACAAGGTGCCCGGTCATCGGCCGGACGAGCTCGGCGAACTGACCGTCGAGGACCTGCTCGCCTACGCGGCCTGGACCCACGACTGCCAGGCCCCGCTCGCGCCGGCGTACGCGCTGGCGGCAGCCGAGGCGGCTGTGAAACTTTTTGACCCGAAGTTCGCGCTCGAATGCGCCGGCAGCCTGTCCCGGGGTGACCGGGAATGGGCCGAAGGGCAGCTGCAGAAATCGGCGGCGTACCTGCAGCTGGGTCTGCCGCTGCAGGCGATGGCGGCCCTCGACGATATTTCGGAGGAACAGATCAACGCCCTGGGCGCGGGGGTGTTTGCGGAGCTTGTCGCCGCCAAGGCTGATGGCATGTCGTGGCTGGAGGACCGGTCCGGCAAGGTCCCTGAGCTGATCCGGCAGGCCCGGCTTCGGCTGCAGGAGCTCAGTCTGAATGAGCTCCCTGAGCCCGAGGAGGAGCTGGCCCGGGCGGGACGGTGCCTGGACCTCTGTGAGTTCAACTTTCTCTCCTTCATCGGTGATTTCGAGCCGATGATGGACAGGCTCACGGCAGCGGCAACCGCCGAGGGGCCAGGCATCGATCCGGTGCACAGGCTCAGGTGCGCCATCATCCTGATGGAAGCCCTGTGCATGACGGGCAAGGAGCTCGACGCGCGAAGACTCATGCGCGAAATCGGCGGCCAGCTGGGCGAATGGTCCAACGTCCCCCGGATCCGCGAGAATTTCGCCTGGAGATCGTTCAACGTGCTGCTGCTGTCCGGGTACTGGCGCCAGAGCATCGACATGCTCAAGGACGCCAGCGGACGGGCGGGGCACGGACTGCATTCCGGAAGCGCTGCCACGGACCTGGCTGTCGGGCTCGCGTATGTCTACGCCGGCCGCGGCTACATGGCGCTGGATCCGCTGCTTGCCGCAATTGCCCAGCTGGAGGTGCGGTCGAGTCTGCACTCCCTGCGGCAGGCCTACGCCGCAACCGCCTTTGCCTACGCCCAGACGGGCAATTCAATGCAGGCGACCATCTACCTCGACCGGGCGCGGTCCGCGGACGGCCCGGCACGGTTCGCGATCAGCAGCTCCGCCGAGTTCTGCATGGACATGGCCTCGCGGTGGCTGGGGGACCCGGAAGCGAGGAACCGGCTGGTGCACACGGCTGAGGGCCACTTCCGCGCCGGCCGCTTCACTCTGGCCGGCATCTTCATGCTTGGTGCCACCGTCAACGGAACCGCCAAAGACTTCCTCTTTATGGAGGACATCGCCGCCAGGCGGCAGGGTCCGATGGCGGAGCTGTCCCGGACGGTCGCCGAGGGCAGCCGGAAGAAGGACGCCGCGATCATGCTGGCGGCCGCCGAGCTCTCCGCCAACCTGGAACTGGACGCCGTCCAGGCCAGATGCGCCGCCCTGGCCTTCGACTTCGCCCAGGCCGCGGGACTGAGCGGAACCGCCAGCACAGCTCACACCATGCTGGAAAAACTTTCAGAGTCCGTCCCGGCCCTGCCGATCACGCCCCGGAACAAGGGCCCGCTGCTGACGGAAAGAGAACGGCAAATAGCCACCCTCGCCGGCAACGGCGTCTCAAACAGGGACATTGCCCTTGATATCGGCATTTCCGTGAGGACCGTGGAGGGCCACCTGTACCAGGTGTTCACGAAGCTCGGAGTATCTTCGCGGAGTGATCTGCTTGGACTCATCTAGGGCCCGCGCAACGTCGCCCGGAGCAGAGGCGTCAGCCGTCCTGACCGGGCGGACGGAAGACCTGAAATCAGCAGTGGCGGCCATCCGGGGCGGCACCCACGTCGCCGTCATGCTGCTTGGGGACAGCGGCATCGGAAAATCCACCCTCATGGAAGCGGTCGTTGCAGAGCTCGGACCGGAAGTGACACCGATTCGTATTCACGGCAGCCCCTCGCTGACGCACGTCCCTTACGGAGTGCTGGGTCCGTTCATCGTTGGCCTCCCGGTGCAGGAGGCCACTTCTCAACTGGCCGTCCTCAGGACGTTGTGGACCCATCTGGAGGAGGAGCGGCGCGCAACCCAGAAACCGCTGCTTCTGATAGTGGACGACGCCCACGACCTCGACGAGGCAACGGCGGGGATCCTGGTGGAACTTGCCGCCGCCGGCTGGGTGAAACTGCTGGTGGGGGCAGCCGCACGGCCCGGGCTGCCCGAACCGCTGCTGCAGCTATGGTTCGAAGGCATCGCCGAGCGGCACGATCTGCGTCCCCTGACGCAGCCCCAGACGACGGAAATGCTGGAGCAAACGCTGGGCCCCCAGGTCCTTCCGAACGTCGCCGAACTACTCTGGGAGGCGTCCGAAGGTAACCCGCTGCTGCTCAATTCCCTGATCGACGACGCGAAGAACGACGGAACGCTCCTTCAGCGCAAGGGAGTCTGGCTGCTGACACGGCCCCCGAACAGTCATGGCGACCGTCTGACCGACGTCGTCCGCCGCCAGCTGCTGCGGCGGTCGCCGGAGGAAAGGCAGGCGCTGAACCTCGTGGCGCTTGCCGAGCCGGTGTCCAGGGAACTGATTGAGGCCGTGGTCGGCGAAGACGCCGTGGCGGCACTGATCGTGCACGAAATGATCCGGGTCTCGGCCGCTCCCGCTCCCGAACTGAGGCTGCGGCACGCCGTGTACGGTGACACGCTGCGCAACCTGATCTCCCCCGCGCGCAGCCTGCAGCTGCGGCAGAGCCTGCTGCGGCTCATGGACACGGAACCGACATCGGCCGAAGGGCTGCTGCGGCAGGTCAGCTGGTCAATGGAATGCGGAGCGGAGATGGAGGACCGGCAGCTGCTCAGGGCGGCGGTGCTGGCGAGCCGGCTCTACCAGGATGATCTGGCCCGCAAGGCCGCGTCCCTGGTCCAGGACCCCGAACTGCAAATAGCGGCACGGTCAGTGACGGCGCGGACCCACTACAACACCGGTGATTTCGCCGTCGCACAGGGTATTCTTGAGGCTGACTTCGGCACCGGGCACAGCGTTTCAAGCCTGCTGACCGGAACCCTGCTGTGGGCCGCCGTGCTGTCCGCGCAGGGCCACACACCGGCGGACATTATGGCCCGGGCGGGCGCGCTCGTGCAGGCCGGCGAGCGGCTGGCCCGGGAAAAACCGGCCGACGCCGGACGGATCCGCGCTGCGACGCAGGAACGGTACATGACGATTCAGAGCATGGTCCTGGCACTGGCCGGTGAGCTTGGCGGGGAAACGCCCGCGGAAGCAGGCGCAGCCCCTCCCGAGCCGCCGGTTAACCATCTGGACGAGGCATTCAGGCTCTCCCTTGAGTCCGAACGGCTCCTCGTCGCGGGCAAACCCGTCAGTGCCTTCGAGGTTGCCTCCAACGCGCTGAGTGCCGCTGGTGCCGGGCATGACGAACTGCACTTCCTCACGGGCTTCCTCGTTGTGCGGTCCGCCGCGGCCGTGATTCACGGCGGCGACTGGCAGGCCGCCGAAACGCTGCTGGCTCGCTTTGCCGCCGGAACCGGGCCAAGCCTGATCTCTTTCGGCGGCGGTGTCCATGCCGCGCACGGCATCATCCTGCTGTACCAGGGGAAGGCCGCCCAGGCCCTGAACACGCTGAGCGGTGCCCTCGAGTCGCTGCGGCTCGCGGATCCCCAGCAGCTGTTCGGCCTGACCGCGGCGATGGCATTCGCCGCCGCCGCGGAAGTCGGCGCCAGGGAGAAAGCCGATTCATTCCTCGCGGACTATGGGTCCCTGCGGCCGGCTATCTCGCGCTACCCGCGCACGCTCGCCGAGATGGCCGTGGTGTACGGCAAGGCTCGCCTTGGAAACCATCCGGAGGCCATCGCTGAGCTTCGGCTGCTGGGTCAGCCCGATCCCGGGCAGAACACTGCCGGGCTGGAGTTCGACGCGCTGGCATTCTGTCTCGCCCTGGGGGACCGTAACGCGGCGGCCCGGCTGCTCGAGCTGAAGCCCCAGCTGGAGGGCCGAAGACCGGCAGCGATCTGCGACTATGCGGCCGCCGTCAGCACGGACCTGGCCGCGGACCACCTGTCGGCCGCCAAGAGCTGTGAAGACGCCGAACTCTGGGGCTTCGCTGCTCTTGCCTATGATGCTGCCGCACACGCCTACCGGACGGCCGGCGACTCCCTGCGGGAACGCATGGCGATGTCCCACCGAAAGAGGTGCCTGGACCGGGCAGACAATGCCCCCGGACAGGAGCCGGAAGGCATCGATGATTCCCTCGGACTCCTGACGCGCCGGGAACGGGACATCGTGGCCCTGGCCGTCCGCGGGTTCAGCGACCGGAGGATCGCCGCCGAGCTCCAGGTATCCATCCGCACGGTTGAAGGCCACTTGTACCGGAGCTACGCCAAACTCAACGTCAAAGGCCGCGACGAGCTCCCCGGCATCCCCGGAAACTAGTGTCGCCGGAAACTAGCATCGCCGGACGCCAGCTTGCCCGTTAGGCCGTCTACCCGGGCCGACAGGCCGTCTACCCGGGCTGACACGCTGTCGGCGCCGTCGGGTCTGCAGACGCTACGGCCAACGACACTCGGGTGCCTTGCCGACTACTTGGTTTCCGCACGCGGGTGTCTCGACCGATCTGAGTACATCCACGTAGACCCGGGTCAAGTACGCGCCACGTATTCGAGTACTACTTACGCATCCCGAAGAGTCCCGCGCTCCATAGTTTGGATATATCACTGGTCAACCATTGATTGCGAAGGTCTCACTCATGTTTCAGCAGGACGTCGGGCTGCCCGCGGGCAGCGGCAAAACAGATGCGATAAATCCGCCACAGCGCTTCGCCCAGGGGCGCTACGAGAAACCCTTCATCCGCAATCAGATCGTTGCGGACGTCGTCGAGACGCTGACAGCAGGCTCCGGCTGCGGCGTCGTCCTAGTGGGGGAGCACGGGGCCGGAAAGTCCTTCATCGCCCAACGCGCTCTCGAGCAACTCGGCCCGGAATACGCAGTGGTCCAGGTCCGGGGCAGCTCCATTTCCTCAAAACTTCCCTACGGCGCCCTGAGCGTTCTGCTCAACGACCTCGACGCTTCCCACCTCGAGCACCCCCTCATGGTGCTGCGGGGGCTCACCCAGGTGCTCCACAACAAGGCCCAGGGGCGGAGCATCGTCTTGTTCGTCGACAACGCGCACGACCTGGACGATCTGTCCAGCATGATGGTGGCCCAGCTCAGCGCCGGGGCTCATGTCACCCTGCTGGCCGCGTGTGTCGACCTTCCCCATGTGGGCGGGGACATCATGGGTCTCTGGAAGGACGACCTGCTGCGCCGGATGGACCTCGCGCCGTTCGACTTCGCCGAGGTTGCGGCCTCCCTCAGCCACGAATACGGCGGTCAGTTCTCACACACCGCCGCCCGGGCCCTGTGGAGCGCCAGCGGGGGAAACGCACTTTTTCTTCACTCGCTCGCGAGGGAGCAGATCAAACTTGGAACGATCGTCCGCCAGGACGCTGCCTGGGTCCTGAGCAACGGCCCCATCGCCCTGACGGGGGAAATCCGCGATGTCGTGAAGGCCCGCCTGAACCGGCTCAGCTCGGGCCAGCGCGATGTCTTTGAACTGTTGGCCCTGGCCGGCGCCGTCCCGCTGCAGACGCTCATGAGTATCGCGAACCCCCAGGACATGGATGCCCTGCAGGAGCGTGCCATGATCCGCGTCAGCCATGATCACCCGCCCATGGTCAGCGTTGCCAACCGGCTGTCGGCAGGGATCGTTGCAAGTGTGGTTCCCCCCGGCCGCAGCGCCGAGCTCCGCCGGCGGCTGACGGCGGTTCTCCAGGATTCGGAGCAGAGCGACGCCAGCGGATCAGCCGGCGTCGCCTGGGCACTGGACTGTGGCGAGCAGATTAGCCCGGAGACGGCCCTGGCCGCGGCACGCACAGCGAACAACTCGTCCGATCCGGCCGCGGCGCTGAGATTCATCCACGAGATCCGGGATGTCGATTCCGTCTCCCGGACCGCTGTCGAATCGGTCCATGCCTACGTCTCGTCCGACAATCATGACTCCGCGCGTCGTGTTCTTTCCGCACTGGATCACTCTGCCGGCGACGAAATTCCGCTGGCTGACTGGATCTCGCTGCAGCTTTTCCGGGCCGAACTGGACAAGCGAAGCATCTTGACGGCCGCAGGTGCCAAAGCCAGGCTGCAGGAGATCGGGCGGAGGCTCTCTGCTGAGCCCGACGGGGACCCCGCTGGGATGGATTCGGCCTGGCAGCGATTGCATCATGCTGAGGCTGAGCTCGCTGTTTTCGAAGGACGCTACCACGACGCCCTGTCCATCACAGATGTCCCGGACGTCGGCAGTCTGGACACCGAGTCACGGATTCTGATGGCAAGCCTGCGCTGCGAGGCCATGGCTGTCACCGGAAACGTTATCGGTGCCCTCGGGCTTGGCAAGCAGATCCTGTCGTCGGCAGCTACGGTGCCCCTCGCGGACCGGGCCATGCGGGAGATCAGGGGCCGCTTCCTGCAGCTGATGCTGCTCTCGGCCAAGTTCAGGGAGGCATCCGCCTTCCTGGCGGGTTCCGCCGGCACGGCTGACCCCCAGGAACGGATGGGCGGGATGTTCGAGATCGGGCAGGGAGTCATCGAACTTCATGCCGGACTTCTCGACGAAGCGCTCCCACGGCTCCAAGCCGGCATGGACCAGCTTCTGGCTCGGGACCCCGATGCAGTGGCCGGTCTGGCCATGGCAGCCTTCGCCTACGCCGCCGCACTCCACGGTGACGAGGAGAAAGCCAGCCTTCAGTTGCTGGAGCTGGCGCAGCTGCAGCCACACGCGTCCTGGCTGGTGACCCGGATGACACGGTATTTCGAGCTGTGTGCCCTGGCTGAACTCGGACAGCGGGCGACGGCAATCCGGGCGCTCGTGGCAGAGGCAGACAGCGACACGGAAGCGTCGGCGTTGGCCCCCGGGCTGCTCTTCTTGTCCGCCGCGGCCCGGCTCGGAGACCGTCAGATGGCACTGAAGCTTGGAAGTCTGGCCGGAAGGGTCACCGGGCACTTCTCAGGCCTGTGCTCGCGGCTGGCTGACGGCGTGAAGGTGTCGGACAGCGAGCAGTTGCTGGCCGTCTCGAAAGACTCCGACGCCGCCGGCAACGCCATATTCGCCAGGGACGCGGCCCGCAAGTCCGTCAGCTGCGCCAACGACGCCGGAAACCGGATCGCGTTGCGGACCGGTCAGCGTACGCAGCAGTCTCTCGACGACAGGTTCGGCAGTCCGAAAAACGGTCTTCACTCGCTCACGACGTCGACGCTGACGGCCCGGGAATGTGAAGTCGCTGTCAGGGCAGCTGCGGGTACCTCCAACCGCAAAATCGCGGAACAGATGCATGTTTCGGTCCGCACGGTTGAGGGTCACCTTTACCAGGTGTACTCAAAGCTCCATGTGGCCAGCAGATCGGAACTCAAAGATGTCATCTCCACACCGACGGAAAGCGCGCGTCTCGGCTGAAACCGGGCCAGCCCTACGGGCTGCCCGGGATCGTCCGGGTAGCCGGGGAGGTGCCCGGGATGGAAAGCCTCGCTGAAACCGCCCCCTTGATAGGGCTGTCCGGCCTGGTCAAGGATGTGGTGCGCTGCCTACGCGACGACTCCAGATCCGGTGCCCTGATCGTCGGGGCCGCCGGAACCGGAAAAACGGCCGTGTTCAAGGCGGTAATCCGCGACTTGCGTCCCCGCGGGACGGTGATTCGCCTCATAGCTACCCGTGCCTTGGCCGCGGTGCCGTTTGGAGCCTTGGCGCCCTATCTGTCGGAACTGCCGGACCACGAACTGGATTCCTATGCTGCCGTCCTGCGGGCAATGACGGGCCGGCTCAGGTCCGAGGCAATCCGGCCTCTGTTCGTGATCGACGACGCGCAGTGCCTGGACCGGGGGACGACACAACTGCTCGCGCGGGCCGTAGCCACAGGGGCCGCGGGCATCCTCGCCACCAGCCGGCCGGGGCCGTTGATTCCTGAGGAATTTCTGGCTCTTTGGGACGACGGGCTCCTTTCCAAGTTCGAACTCTCACGGCTCAGCCGGCCGGGCGTCCACGAGCTCTGCGAACAGGTGCTCCGGGCGGACGTCTCGCCCTGGGTGAGCGCGGTGTTCTCCGAGGCAGCCGAAGGCAACCCGCTGATGCTCATGTCCCTGATCGAGCACGCGCGGAGCAGCGGTGCCCTCGTGCTTCGGCACGGCGTGTGGTTTCTACAGGCCAATCCCGATCTGGCCGGGGTGCCTGCGGCCGACGTCGTCGACCAGCAGCTGCGCTCCATGACCCCGGAAGAGAGGACCGTCGCTACCATCGTGGCCCTGG
The DNA here is from genome assembly GCF_054059215.1 of Arthrobacter sp. UYCu723. Classification (NCBI taxonomy): domain Bacteria; kingdom Bacillati; phylum Actinomycetota; class Actinomycetes; order Micrococcales; family Micrococcaceae; genus Arthrobacter; species Arthrobacter sp. UYCu723. Next base: position 385,630 of record NZ_JBSSBW010000001.1, on the reverse strand, counting down.
CCGGCCCGCTCTCGCTGGGCCAGATTCTGAAGTTCAGCAGTCCCAAAGCCGTTGACGCATTGGAGGCGGCTGGAATCATCACCGTCTCCCCGGGACATGACCGTACCGTCAGGCCGGCCAGTCTGTTGCTGGGCGAAATCATCCGCCGCCGTGCCCCGGCGGGACAGAGTGCGGCCTTGCGGGCGAGTCTCTTCGCGCTGCCGTCGGCGGGCGCGGTTCGTCCCGAGGCGTTTCTGAACCAGCTGCGCTGGTCCTTGGACTGCGGAGCGCGTGTCCCCCCTGGGCAGCTGCTACAGGCCGCCGCGGCGGCCAACACCGATTTGGACCCGGCTGCCGCGATCCAGGCTGCCTGGGCTGTCCGGGACGCGCAATTTCTGCCGGAAGCCAGACTACAGCTGGCCTATGCGCATCACATCCTGGGCCGGCCCGAAGATGCCGTCGGCTACCTCCTGACGGCCTGGCCCCTGCGCTACGGGCGTGCGTCGTACCTTGCGGCGCGCCTCGCTGCCCTGCTCCCGGCTGCCGTGAAGGTGACCTTGCCCGGAAGCGGGACTGAGACGGCCCGCGGTGACGGACCGGACCTGACCTCGAACGAACCCTTGTGGTCGCGGTCGCCGGCAGCCGGCATGGCGGCAGGCATCATGTACCGCCGTTGGGACGGGCCGTTCTCGGACCTTGAGGCAGGACTGCAGGATCTGATCGACGCAGCTGCAATGAATCCGGATATCCGCCTACCGGCTGTCTCCCTCCTCGCCGAATTGAGAGGCGCCGAAGGCCGCCTCCTGTCGGGACTGCGGCTGGACCGCGAAGCGTGGGCAGGCATCCGCAACGGGGGCCTGACCCTTCCGCTGGTCCGTGAGGAGCTACTGGCACGCCATTGCCTGAGCCTCATTCGGGCCGGGGAATGGGCGGAGCTCGCCGTTGCCCTGGACGACTACGCCTCGGACCATCCTGCCCGGCTGCTGTACAGCGGGGGGATGCTGCACGTGATGCGTGGGTTCTCGCTGTTGCGTCAGGGACGGATCCCAGAAAGCCTTGCGGAGCTTTTCCTGGGCGTTGAAGAACTCATCATCGCCGATCCCCTGGAAATGCTGCCCTTCGCGCACGCCGTAACCGGGTACGCTGCCGCCTTGGCCGGGCGCCCGGGGGAGGCCCAGGAACAGGCTCTGAAGTTCCGTACTGCCGCCTACAGTGGGCTGCAGAGCCTGCAACTGCTCTCCGAAGCGTATTGCCTTGCGGTTGAACGCCTCACGGGCCGGGATGACGGCCGGCGCGGCCTCGGAGACTTGGCAGACCAGGCGCAGCGCCAAGGTTTCAGGGGAGTTGAAACCGACATCAGGAGGCTGGTCCTCCGGAGCGGCGACACCGGCGGTGCCCCGGCTTTGGCTTCCAGCAGCAGCGCAGTGGAGGGGGCGGAAGCCCGGCTACTCGAGGCTTTTGCCCTCGCCGTGTCAGCGTCCGACGCAGCCGGACTGATCGGGATCAGCGACGAAGCGGCGGCTGCCGGACACGGGCTTCTGGCTTTTGAGGCCGCCCAGCAGGCGGCGGCCTGCCTTGAACACAGCCCGGATCGGTGGAGACTCTCTGCGGCCCAGCGCAGAGTCCATCACCTGATGGTGGATGTCGGCATGTCCGGGCACATGGACGTTGTCCGGAGCGAGCGGGGACCCGGGCTGACGGCACGGGAAACGGAGATTCTGGAGCTCGTGGCCGGCGGGTCCAGCAACGCCAACATCGCCACTGCCCTGTCTTTGTCGCCGCGAACGGTCGAGGGGCATCTGAGCCGGATATTCGCCAAACTTGGGGTCAGCCGCCGCGCGGAGCTCCTCGATGTTAAGCGGGAGAACCATCGCCCCCTATCGGCGAGCAAAGATGCCCCTGAGCTGCGGTGATACTGTCGGCCACACGCGACCTGGCGCATGAGCTGCGGTCAGTCTGCGTACTGCACGGGTGGCCGGTGGGCCCGGCGGGAGTATCACCAAGTAGTGGGACCGAGCGTTGGGAAACAGAAATCGGGTAAACGCTACTCGTGCACAGATTAGGCCTGGGGGCTTCAATTAAGACAGTTCACGAAAAACCATAAAGGTCTCAAAATGAGAAACTTCAGGGCGGACATCGGCCGCGGGCTAAACCAGCATAAAAGTGTCGTCCCAGGACTCCTCTTGATTGCTGGCGCAGCTACTGCCACCATTGAAGGTGGTCGCGCCAATACCTCCCATCTCCGTACTCCTTCATTGGAATCGCACGGTGCCTTAGCCGGCAGCTGTGCGCCAAGGTCGGAGCCGGCGGCGTCAGAGCCTTCTGAGACCGAGGCTCTCCCCCCAGCCGCCGCCGGCTCCCTTAACGGTCTGCGCCACTGAACGACGTGGAACCGGCATGTGCGCCATGAATGAGCGCCGCCGGGGGAGCCGGGGGAATCGTCCAGGGGGCTCGGGTGGAGTCGTGGAAGTCCTGGGCTCAGGCGTGTCCCTCAAATAGCTTGGCCGCCGGCTGCATGACGCGGACTTCGCGATCGTGACGATCGCCGTCGCGGCCGCCTATTCTTCAACGTCGACGCCGGCTGACCCTTCCTCGCACTGCCCACGGCTGGTGTCTCCTGTCTGGCCGCCCGCATGCCACTCTCGTGCCGGGCCCGCCCTCCAAGAGACGGCACCCAAGAGACGGCCTCCAAGAGACGGCACAGTGAAGAGACCTTCCAGGAATCGGCTCCGAGGAATACGGGCGGGTCCTGGATGCCACCTTGGCGCCTTCTGAGGCATCGCCATGCTCGTCTTCCCTTGGACATCGACGTCGAACAGGGCGTCCGCCAGTTCGGCAGCTCCGCCAGGTAGCCGGTGGTAGAAACAATGCTGGAGCGTCCCGAACGCCCGTGTCAGCCTGGCGGTAGCCCTTCCGCACCGGCCGCTGCGCAGGCCGGGGCGGGCCGCCTGGCCTTGGGAAGCCGGCTGGCGGGTAGTCCATTGGCGGTGGCACGTAGCGACTACCCGTGTGGCGCCACTCCGCCGGGTAGTCCAGGGTGCCGGGGGCAGGAACGGTGCCGCGAAGATAGGTGGGACGTACTCGTGTGACCCGCACGTCCGGCTCATAGGTTAGCGATAGCAGTCAGTCAGTAATCGCTACGGCTACCAAGTGGGTCTCGATATGTGCTCTTCAATGCCTTGCGCCTTTGCCAGATTTTCCCTAATTTACAACACACGCGTAGCTGCGTGCCAGACCGGAGTCCGCCCGTGAGCGCGCTCCGTGAAACCAGCACTGCTCCACTCCTGACCCGACCCGTCCTCAGCTTTCCCAAGGTTTCCGCACCGCCGCTGCTGCGGCACCGGGTCCGCGTTGTCCGGGAAGGGACGCGCTGGAGCAACAAGTACCGCCGCGTGCTGGCCGTCAGTGACGGTTCCGTCATCTTCTCCGTTGCCGTAATCGCCGACATAGCCCGGTTCGGGCTCGATGAGGCCCAGGTCGCAGTCGGATGGTTCGACGTCGGCTATCTCCAGATTTCGATCCTCATCGCGGTGGCCTGGATGCTGGCGCTGGGCGCTTACCGTACCCGGGACCCCAGAATCGTGGGGATCGGAGTGGATGAGTACAAGCGGGTGATCAGCGCGACGGTGGCCCTTCTCGGCATCCTCGCCATGGTTTGCCTCGTCTTCCAGGTCGACATCGCACGCAGCTACTTCGCCCTGGCTTTCCCTCTCGGAGTGGCCGGCCTGATCGGCTCACGCTGGGTGCTCCGACGCTGGCTCAGCCGCCAACGCACCAAGGGGCATTTTCTTTCACGGGTCCTGGTACTCGGGAAACCGCGGGACGTGAGCTACGTCGTCAACCAGATTGAAAAGAAGTCTGGAGCCGCCTATCACGTTGTCGGAGTGTCCCTGACGGGAGATTCCGGGATGCCGTGGCTGAATCTCGGCCGGCGGACAGTTCCCGTAGTGGCGGAATCCTGCTCCATCGTCGACGCTGTCCGTGAGCTTGGAGCCGATGCGGTGATCGTTGCCGGTGCCGGCAAAGGTGGCGGCGAGTATATCCAGGAACTTGGCTGGCAGCTGGAAGAATCGGCCACCGAGCTGATCCTCACCACCGGCCTGACCAACGTGGCCGGCCCGCGGATCCATGCCCGTCCCGTCGAGGGACTGCCGCTGATGCACGTTGAGCTCCCGCAGTACACGGGGGCCCGGCACACCCTGAAACGACTATTCGACATTCTGGCTTCCGCCTCGGCTCTGCTGGTCCTGCTTCCGGTCTTCCTGACGCTCGCCTTCCTGATCAAGCGCGACGGCCCGGGCAAGGTCCTGTTCCGCCAGGAACGGGTAGGCAAGGGCGGCAAGAAGTTCCTCATGGTCAAGTTCCGTTCCATGGTGGAGACCGCCGAGGAAGATCTGGCCGGCCTGCTGGATCAGAACGAAGGGGCGGGAATGCTCTTCAAGATGCAGCATGATCCCCGCGTCACTGACGTAGGTCGTTGGCTGCGGAAGTACTCCCTCGACGAACTCCCGCAGTTCTGGAACATCCTCAAGGGGGATATGAGCCTGGTCGGCCCCCGGCCTCCGCTTCAGCGGGAGGTCGACGGGTACAACAGCCGGGTACACCGCCGGCTCTACATCAAGCCGGGGCTGACGGGAATGTGGCAGACCAATGGCCGCTCCGAGCTGAACTGGCAGGACAGCGTCCGCCTGGATCTGTACTACGTGGAGAACTGGTCGCTCGCCGGGGATCTGATCATCATCTGGCGTACGGCGCTGCAGATGATCAAACCCGTCGGGGCATTCTGATGCGGCTGCCTCCCGGTGCAGCAGCACTTTCCCGTTCCCGAATCTGACCCGCAGCCTCAAGGAGATGCCATGAGCACACGTATCGGCTACGCCGCCGGAGCCTTCGATCTGTTCCACATCGGTCACTTGAACATCCTCCGACATGCCAAGAGCCAGTGTGACTATCTCGTTGCCGGCGTCGTCTCGGACGAATTGTGTGAGGCCACCAAAGGAACCCGACCGGTCGTTCCGCTGGTGGAGCGGCTCGAAATCGTTTCCAGCATCGGCTGCGTGGACCGGGCAGTCGCCGAAACCCACCCGGACCGGCTGGACACCTGGAAGGAAGTCGGTTTCAACGTTTTCTTCAAGGGTGACGACTGGCGCGGAACCCCGAAGGGAATCCGGCTGGAACGTGCCTTCGCCAAGGTCGGTGTGGAAGTCGTGTACTTCCCGTACACCGTCCACACCTCAAGCACCGCCTTGCGCCGGACGCTCGAGGCCATCACGGCCTCGGCCCGGCGCGAGGCGGTCCACTAGAAACGCAACAGCTTCTTCCGTGCTGACAGTCCGGTCTCACCTGCCAGGACGCGCACATCCAACCCTTAGGAGGTCGGCGTGAAAAAATTCACAGCTAACCCTGCACCGATGCGGATAGCGATGGTAGGAACGCGCGGCGTCCCGGCCCGCTACGGTGGTTTTGAAACGTGCGTTGAGGAAGTGGGCAAGCGGCTGGCTGCCCGTGGGCACAAAGTCATCGTTTACTGCCGGGCAGCAGAGGACACGGACACCTCACAAACGGAATACCAGGGCATGCAGCTGATCCACCTGCCGGCCCTGAAGCGCCGCTCCCTGGAGACGCTGAGCCACACGGGACTCTCCGCCGGACACCTGTTCGCGAACCGGGTGGACGCGGCCATTGTCTTCAACGCCGCCAACGCACCCTTCCTGCCGGTACTGCGTGCCGCCGGAATCCCGGTTGCCACCCACGTGGATGGTCTTGAATGGAAGCGGGCCAAGTGGGGAGGAATGGGCAAGCGCTACTACCGGCTGGCGGAGTCACTGGCTGTGCGTTGGTCCGATGCCCTTATTGCCGATGCCGCGGGCATCCAGGACTACTACCGCCGCGAATTCAACGTGGACACCACGTACCTGGCCTACGGTGCGCCGATCCTGGAATCCGGGGCCTCGCACCGGCTCCGTGAAATGGAGCTGGAGGCCGGGAAATACCACTTGGTCGTGGCCCGTTTCGAACCCGAAAACCATGTGCACCTGATCGTGGAGGGCTACGCCCGCAGTTCGGCGACTCATCCGCTCATTGTTGTGGGTTCCGCCCCTTACGCGGACGAGTACACCCGGCATGTCAAGTCACTGGGGGATGAGCGGGTCCGCTTTGTCGGCGGCGTCTGGGACCAGGAACTGCTGGACCAGCTCTATGCCAATGCCCTGATCTACTGGCATGGACACTCCGTGGGAGGCACGAATCCCTCCCTGCTGCGCGCGATGGGGGCAGGCGCCGCAACTAACGCCTACGACGTGACATTCAATCGCGAAGTGCTCGGCGAGGCCGGCGAGTACTTCGCTGACGCTGCGGCAATTCCGGACCTGGTCGCAAGCGCCGAGGACCCCACCTCGGACACGGTGCTGCGCGGGAAAAAGGCGCAGGCGGAAGCCCTGCGGTACGACTGGGACTGGGTGGCGGAAGGTTATGAGGAGTTGTGCCGCAGCCTGGTGGAACGTCGCTCGCCCCTGGACGGTACCAACAACGGACGCCGGACCGGCGCCTATCCGCTGGAGCCCTCCCGGCCGCTGACCGGAGCGCGGTCATGACCAGCACCCGCATCCCGGCACGGCCCCCCTCCGCCCGGGACCGCGGGTATTGGGAGATTGTCGCGCAGTTGGCGGCGGCCCAGAAAACAGCCGCCCGCAGCGCACCGGCCTACTCGCTCTATATCAACCGCAAGCTGGGCCGGCTGCTCGCGGCCTGGGCATACCGGGCCGGCCTGACACCGAACGCTGTCACGGGCATCAGCGCGGCTTTCACGTTCAGCGGTATCGCGCTGCTGGTGGTCTTTCCGCCCTCTGCTTGGCTGGGCATCGCCGTTGCACTGCTGCTGGTCACCGGCTACGCCTTTGACTCGGCCGACGGCCAGGTAGCCCGGCTCCGTGGTGGAGGCAGCCCGGCCGGCGAGTGGCTGGACCACGTGGTTGACGCCACCAAAGTCTCGATGCTGCCGCTTGCATTGGCCGTTGGCCTGTACCGTTTCGGCGCCGTCGACACCGCATGGCTGCTGGTTCCGCTGGCATCCGCCGTGGTATCGGCCGTGCTGTTTTTCGGCATGATCCTCACGGAGCAGTTGCGCCGGCAGCACGGGGTCACGGCATCCGAGGCAGTACAGGGCCGCGGCTCGTGGCTGCGGCCGCTGCTGGTTCTGCCCATGGATTACGGCGTGTTGTGCCTGTCCTTCCTGCTGTTGGGCTGGCCGGCGGTTTTCGCCACTGCCTACACCCTGATCTTCGCCGGAACGACAGCATTTCTGTTGGCAGCCCTCCCCAAGTGGTATCGCGATCTCGCCTACGCCGGAAAGCAGGAACGCTGACATGGCAGTAACGCCCCCACGCAAAAGGCACACCATCATCGTCTCCGCCGCGGCGCTGCTCCTGGCTGCCGGCGTGACCACAGCTGCCCTTCAGCTCAATGCGGAAGCTGAAGGCAGCCACGCCGCACAGCCGGTGACGATCACGCCCGAGGCAGGCTCGAAGGCATCCGAGTCAATCCAGGGCCCCGGGGCAGCCGCCACGGCCGCAACCCCGGCGCCCGCGGAAGCGGGCGCAGCAACGTCGGAGCGTCCGGCAGACTCGGCACAGCCTGCGGCTCCCGTCCCCGCGCCGGCGGCACCCGAGGGAGCAGTGGCCGGAATGAGTGTTGTGGAACTCGCGGAAATCAAGCAGCCAGTCTCTGCCGCCGCCCTGGATGAACCGATCGCGATCGGTCCGAGAGTGGAGGCACATCTGGGCCAGCTGGAAGCCGTTGACGGCGAAGCGGCCGGCGTCGGGGAAGTGTCCGGGCCGGCTGTTCGCTTCGTTGTGACCTTGACCAACAGAACCGGTCAGGACCTGCCGACGAACAACACGGTGGTGACTGCCAATGCTGGTCCGGACGAGAGGCCTGCCCTGCAACTCAGCGGGCCGGGTGCAACCAGCCTCCCGGCAGTGATTCCGGCCGGCCAGGAAATATCAGCGAACTTCGTGTTCCTTATCCCTCCTGAGCTCAGGAACCAGGTCCGAATCTTTGTCAATTATGAAGCCAGTTCACCGATTGCTGCCTTTGCAGGAACCGCACCAGGAGCGAAGAGCCAATGACCAACACTCATGAATCCACACCTGTTGAAGGCACCGGAAACCACCGGACCAGGCGGCCGCGGTCCCGGTTCTCCGCCCTGTCGGCCATCGTCGGGATCATCAGCTGCGCCGCGGCCCTGACGATCTTGCCGCCGGCCGGGGCGGACACGATGCCCGTCAATGCCGCGGATCCCGCCACGCCCGAAACCGTGTCCGCCGACGCTCTGCCCACCGCGCAGATCGACGGCGTGGTCTGGCAGCAGGTCATCGTCGGGAACACTGTCTACGCGGCGGGCAACTTCAAGACAGCCAGGCCGGCGGGATCGGCTGCCGGGATAAACACCGTCGCCAGAAGCAACATTGTTGCCTACAACCTGGATACCGGCGCCATTGTCCCCGGGTTCGCTCCTACCTTGAACGCCGAGGCGCGGAGCATCACGGCGTCCCCGGACGGGTCGAGGATCTACGTCGGGGGCAGCTTCACCAGCGTCAACGGCACAGCTGTCTATAACATCGCTGCGCTCAACGCGACAACGGGTGCGCTGATCACCAGCTTCCGGCCTCTGATGGGCGCGCGGGTGAACTCCATTGTGGCGACAAACGAGACCGTCTACGCCGGCGGCTGGTTCACCTCGGTCGGTTCAGTGGCACGCACGCGGCTGGCGGCCCTGAAGGCCAGCAACGGCGCGCTGCTGCCTTGGAACCCAACCGCGGATATCGGAGCGGTCAACGCCATGGTGCTCTCCCCGGACGGATCGAAAATGGTTGTTGGCGGTGCCTTCACCAGCCTCAACGGCTCCGCGAACCCGGGCTACGGTCTCGGCGCGGTCGACACCGTCGCCGGCGCCTCCCTTCCCTGGGCGTCGAACAGCCTGATCCGGAACGGGGGTACCAAGGCTGCCATCCTTTCGCTCAAGAGCGACGGAACCAACGTATACGGCAGCGGCTATGTCTTCGGAACGGGAGGCAACCTGGAGGGTGCCTTCTCCGCAAACTGGAACGACGGCTCCGTCAAGTGGGTCGAGGACTGCCACGGCGACAGCTACGACGTCTACCCTTCATCAACGGCGGTGTACGTAGCCTCCCACTCCCATGCATGTGAAGGGGTCAACGCATTCCCGCAGACAGACCCGTGGACCATGCATCACGGAACCGCCTACAGCAAAGCGGCAACACAGACGTTGTCGGCGACGCCGTACAGCGCGTATTACAACTTCAAGGGAAAGCCCGGGCCCTCACAGCTGAACTGGTATCCGGACTTCACCATTGGCACCTTCACCGGCCAGGGGCAGGCGACTTGGGCTGTGACCGGCAACGGCAAGTATGTGGTGATGGGGGGAGAATTCACGGCCGTGAACGGGCAGCCTCAGCAGGGGCTCGTGCGCTTCGCCACAAAAGATATCGCACCCAACAAGCGCGGACCAATGGCCGGTGGCAAGACTTTCCAGGCGTCGGCGGCTTCCTTCCAGCCCGGTACGGTGCGTGTTTCCTGGCCGGCGAATTGGGACCAGGACAACAGGAATCTCAGCTATGAACTCGTGCGGGACAACAAGATCGCTACACCCATCTACAAGACGTCCGTCGAGTCGACGTTCTGGAACCGCCCGCTGCTGAACTTCGTGGACTCCGGCTTGAACGCAGGGTCCAGCCATAGCTACAGAGTTTATGCCAGGGACCCCTTCGGCAATGTGATCCAGTCTCTCACCGCGAACGTGACCGTTGCGACGGCAGCCACAGCAAGCCCCTACGCCGATGCTGTCCTGGCGGACGGCGCAGCGAATTTCTGGCGCCTGGGCGAAGCCGGCGGGACCACAGCCATGGACACGGCCGGCAGTACGACGGCGACGGTCGGCACAGGCGTGACGCGCGGTATCGACGGCGCCATCAACGCGGACCCTAACAAAGCCTCGGCTTTTGACGGTTCGGTCAACGGAATTGCCGTTTCGGGTAACAAGGCTGCCGGACCGTCCGTGTTCAGCGCAGAAACGTGGGTCCGCACCACATCCACCGTTGGCGGAAAAATTCTCGGCTACGGAAACGCTGCCACCGGGAACTCGACCAGTTACGACCGGCACGTGTACATAGACGCCGCAGGCAAGGCCTGGTTTGGGGTAAATTCCGGTGGAGCCAAGACGGTGAACTCCACCCAGAGCATCAACGATGGCCAATGGCACCACATCATGGCGAGCCTGAGTGGGGCCGGCATGCGGCTCTTCGTCGACGGCAAGCTGGTGGCCCAGCGCACTGACGTGACGTCAGGCCAGGCTTACAGCGGTTACTGGCGCATCGGAGGGGACAACTTGGGCGGCTGGCCGTCGGCGCCGTCGAACGCCTACCTGTCCGGGGACATAGACGAGGTCGCCATCTATCCGACGGCGCTGACCCGGGGCCAGGTGCAAAGCCACTACCAGAAATCCGGCCGGACACTGAACCTGCAGCCGGCACCGGCTGACGCATACGGCAAAGCAGTTTTCGAGGCGGATCCGCAACTGTATTGGCGGTTGGGTGAAACCAGCGGGACTCAGGCCAGCGATTCGGGGCTGATGGGCAATCAAGGAACGCTGTATCCCGGCGCTACCCTGGGGGCGGCGGGCGCCATCTCGGGTACGGCGGACTCGGCGGCCGGATTTGATGGAGTGGGCGGCCTGTTGACCAGCAACAATCTCGCCAACAACCCGACGGTGTACTCCGCCGAGCTGTGGTTCAACACCACGACGTCGAAGGGCGGCAAGCTGATCGGATTCGGCAATCAGAAATCGGGTCTGTCATCCAGCTATGACCGGCACGTTTACATGGAGACTTCGGGAAAACTGACCTTCGGCGTGTACACCGGCAGCAAGATCACAGTCACCTCGCCCGGCTCCTACAACGACGGTAAGTGGCACCATCTGGTGGCCAGCCAGTCCTCCTCGGGGATGGCCCTCTACGTCGACGGCGGATTGGCGGGCGCCAACCCGGAAACACGGCAGCAGGCCTACGACGGCTATTGGAGGGTCGGCGGCGACCGGACCTGGGGTCCGCAGCCGTACTTTGCAGGCCTTATCGACGAAGTGGCCGTCTACCCCACGGCGCTCACGGCTGCAGCCGTGGCCACGCACTATTCGCTGGGGGCGGGGACGGCGGTCAATGCCGCTCCGGTGTCCTCGTTTGCGGCGGCGGCGTCGGATCTGGTGGTTGCCTTTGACGGGTCCGGTTCCTCGGATGCTGATGGGACCGTGGCTTCCTATGCCTGGGACTTTGGTGATGGCACGGCTGCCGGAACGGGGCAGAAGGTCTCGCACACCTATGGGCAGGCCGGGACGTATACAGCCCGTTTGACGGTCACCGATGATGCCGGCGCCACGAATGGGAGCTCGCAAAGCGTGACCGTTGTTGCTGCGGCGGTCAATGCCGCTCCGGTGTCCTCGTTTGCGGCGGCGGCGTCGGATCTGGTGGTTGCCTTTGACGGGTCCGGTTCCTCGGATGCTGATGGGACCGTGGCTTCCTATGCCTGGGACTTTGGTGATGGCACGGCTGCCGGAACGGGGCAGAAGGTCTCGCACACCTATGGGCAGACCGGGACGTATACAGCCCGTTTGACGGTCACCGATGATGCCGGCGCCACGAATGGGAGCTCGCAAAGCGTGACCGTTGTTGCTGCGGCGGTCAATGCCGCTCCGGTGTCCTCGTTTGCGGCGGCGGCGTCGGATCTGGTGGTTGCCTTTGACGGGTCCGGTTCCTCGGATGCTGATGGGACCGTGGCTTCCTATGCCTGGGACTTTGGTGATGGCACGGCTGCCGGAACGGGGCAGAAGGTCTCGCACACCTATGGGCAGGCCGGGACGTATACAGCCCGTTTGACGGTCACCGATGATGCCGGCGCCACGAATGGGAGCTCGCAAAGCGTCACCGTATCGCAGGCCCCTGTTACGGTGCTTCCGCTTGCCAAGGACGGCTTCGAGCGGAGTGTTACCGGAGGACTGGGTGCTGCTGAAGCCGGAGGAAACTGGACGCTCAGCGGGTCAGGCTCCTTTTACTCAGTGGGCAGCGGAAGCGCAGTTATCTCGACCCCGGCAGGGAAAGGACCGGCTGCCTATCTTGGTTCAGTCGCTTCGGCGGCCGCCGACTCTGCGGCTACCTTCGCCATTGACAAGCTTCCAAGCTCAGGTGCAATTTATGTTTCGATGATCGGCCGGCGGGTCGGTACCTCGGAATACCGGGCGAAATCCTGGATCACCACCTCAGGTGCTCTGCAGCTGCAGGTGACCAGGGTCGTCGGCGGAGTGGAAACGGCGATCAGCACGGGTATAGTTCCCGGCACGTACGTGGTGGGTGACTCCTTGCGGTTGCGGCTGGCTGTTTCCGGTGCCGCCCCGACGACGGTGCAGGCCAAGATGTGGAAGATTGGCTCGGCGGAGCCGGCCGGCTGGCAGGCCAGTGGCACGGATTCGACGGCCGGGCTTCAGACCGCGGGGTCCGTCGGAGTGCTGACCTACCTCTCCGGTATCTCCGCAAACGGACCTGTCAGCGTCAGGTTCGATGACTGGCTCACAGAAGAAATCAAGTGAGGGGAAAGCCATGACATTGCTCGAACGGCGCAGGTTCAATGATCGCGGGCGGAAGCACGATCAGCCGATCACGGTTCTGCAATCGTTTCCCGTTCCCCGCCCGCACAGCAATCCATATACCGAGCTGCTGAGCCGCAGCCTCCGGGACCTGCCAGACGTCACGGTGGTGAACTTCTCCTGGCGCCGGGCCCTCACCGGCCGTTACGACGTCTTCCACGTGCACTGGCCCGAGATCCTGGTGGACGGGCATTCCCCGGTCAAGAAAGCGGTGCGGCAGCTGCTGTCGCTCGTCTTGTTGGCAAAGCTGGCCGCCAATGGAATTCCAATTGTCCGGACGATGCATAATGTCGGGCTGCCGCAGGGGATATCGCGGCGGGAGAAATTTCTGTTGCAGGTATTCGAGCGGCGAACCGCCTTGTGCATTCGACTGAACGCACTCACCCACGTACCTCCGAGGCTTCACGCCGTCACCGTTCCGCATGGCGACTACCGGTCGTGGTACGCCCCGCACCGGAAAAGCGGGGCGGTCACCGGACAGTTCGGCTACGTAGGACTTGTCCGGCGCTACAAAGGGGTGGAATCCCTGGTCGAAGCTTTTGCTGCCACCGCCGGGACCCACCCAGGTCTGACCCTTCGCATCGGCGGCAGGCCTTCAACAGCTGAACTGGCAACTACCATCCAGGATCTCGCGGGCGGCGACGGCCGCATTCAGCTGGATCTGCGCCAACTCTCCGATAGCGTGCTCGTGGACATCGTGACGTCCTCGGAGCTTGTGGTGCTTCCTTACCGGTTCATGCACAACTCGGCCGGCGCGCTGACGGTACTGTCGCTGGGCAGGCCGGTCCTGATGCCGGAGAACGAGGTCAATCGGTGCCTGCTCGAGGAGGTGGGCCCGGGCTGGGTCTATTTGTACCAAGGCGATCTGGTGGCTGAGACTTTGGTAAACGCACTGCAAGCTGTCCGGTCCGGCGTCCGTTCCGCGGAGCCCGATCTGTCCCGCCGCGGATGGGACGAGACTGGGCGGTTGCACTTGGACGCCTATCGAAAGGTACTCTCATGACCGGCCGGCCCCGAGTGCTGATGGCCCACCCCGGCGCTGAAATGTATGGCGCCGATCGGGTCTTCCTTGAAAGCGTCGCAGCGGCGGTCAACCACGGTGCAGCCGTCACCGTGGTGCTTCCGCAGACCGGCCCGCTTGTTGCCGAACTGGAACGGCTGCGGGTTCCTGTGCTGTTCTGTCCTACCCCCGTGCTCCGGAAATCGATGCTCCGTCCCAGGGCGCTCCTCGGCCTTGCCGGCCATTCCCTCAAGGCCTCTGTCAATGGCTGGCGGCTGATTGCCGGCGCCCGTCCAGACGTGCTGTACGTCAGCACGCTGACCATCCCGTTATGGGGTTTGCTGGGACGGCTGGCCGGGAAACCTGTGCTGACGCACGTGCATGAAGCGGAGGAATCAGCTCCTGCCATTCTGCAGCGCCTCCTGGCGGCGCCGTTGGCCCTTTCATCGTCCATCGTGTCCAACAGCCAATTCAGCGCGCGCCTGCTGGCCCGCTCGCTGCCGCGGCTATCCGGCCGCACCCATGTCTTGTACAACGGTGTTCCGGGGCCGGACAGCGTTGAGGGGGCACGGACGCCGATCCAGGGGCCGCTGCGCCTGCTGTATGTCGGCCGCCTCTCGCGGCGCAAGGGGGTGGATGTGGCGGTGGAAGCGGTGGCCCGGGCCCGGCAGGAAGGGGTCAACGTTTCGCTGGACATTGTCGGCGGCGTATTTCCCGGCTACGAGGAATTTGAAGAGGACCTTCACCGCCGAGTGCACGAGCTGGAATTGGACGACATCGTGACGTTCCACGGTTTCAAAGACGACGTGTGGCCCCTTCGGAAGGAAACGGACGTTGCCATCGTGCCGTCGAGCTTTGATGAACCCTTCGGCAATACGGCCGTCGAGGCGATCCTGAGTGCGCGGCCTCTGATTGTCAGTGATACGTCCGGCCTGCGAGAAGCGGCAGCGGGCTACGAATCGGCCCAGCTCGTTCCGCCAGGGGATATCGACGCGTTTGCGCGGGCGATTGTGCTGGTGTGGGCCAAATGGAATCACTACCGTCTGGCGGCGGTGCGCGACGCCGGGCATGCAGCGGCCCGCCACAGCGTGGAGACGTACGCTGAAGGCCTGAACGAGCAGCTGGACGCCCTTGTCGCCGGCTCGATCCAAGGGAGGACCCATGTCTTGCGCTGATGCTCATGTTGTTATCGCCGTGCTGACATATCTCCGGCCGGAGGGGCTGCAGGCGCTGCTCCCTCTGCTGATACAGCAAGCCGCCGGGGCGCCCCTGGCCACCAAGGTACTGGTGGTTGACAACGATCCTAAAGCGTCTGCGCGGAGCGTCGTCGATTACTTCGGATCCGATGTCCTCGTGTATGTGAACGAGCCGCGGCCCGGCATTGCGGCAGGGCGAAGCCGGGCCCTGCTGGAAGCGCGTGGTGCACGTGTCCTCGCCTTCATCGACGACGATGAACTTCCGTCCGCCGGCTGGCTGCGTTCTCTGCTGGACACCTACCACCGGACGGAGGCGGCGGCAGTGGTCGGGCCTGTCGTGTCCGAATTTGCTGTCAAACCGGAGGACTGGATCTCCAGCGGCGGGTTCTTTCAACGCCGCCGGCTCCCGACAGGAACTGAGGTTACGGTCGCTCACACGGGCAATCTATTGTTGGATCTGGAACAGATCTCCCGGCTGGGACTGGACTTTGACTCCCGGTTCGGATTGACCGGGGGAGAAGACACGCTCTTTACGCGTCAGATCATTCAGCGCGGCGGCAAGATCGTCTGGTGCGATGAGGCGTTGGTTGCCGACATTGTTCCCGGGGACAGATCCACGCGCAAGTGGGTCCTGCAGCGTGCCTTCAGCAGTGGGAACACCTGGAGCCAGGTCAGCCTCGAACTGGCCGGTGGGGGATCCGGCGGGCGATACGGCCGTCTTGGAGACCACTGTCGCCTCGTGGGAGCGGGCTGCGTGCGATCCCTTGGCGGCGCCTTAAGATTCGTCTACGGGGTCGCCACCCACTCGGTGGCTGACAACGCCAAGGGGCTACGGACCTGCGCGCGCGGAGCGGGAATGCTCGTCGGCGCGTTGGGCTACAGCTATCAGGAGTACCGCCGTGGCTGAGACTAGTGTGCAACATATGGATGATACTGGGGCAGCACCGTGGGCTATTGTGGTCGTGAATTATGGGTCGCACCGCCTTCTCGAAGCCAATCTCCTTCCCATGGCCAGGCAATCACCCGAGGCGCACATCGTCGTCGTTGACAGCTTTTCGACGGCTCCTGAGCGCACGGCTGTCCGGGTGCAGGCCCGCAGCAACGGCTGGCATCTGCTGGCGCCCGAGGTTAACGTCGGATTTGGCGGCGGCATGAACCTCGGCGTTGCCAGGGCCATCGAGCTCGGCGCTGAACGCATGCTCTTGATCAACCCCGATGCGACTATGGACCGCCGCGATGTCGAGTTACTGCAGGCCGAGGTTGCGGCCTCTCCCATGACCATGTGTGCCCCGGTAATCCGCACGTCCGAGGGCGCGGTGTGGTTCGCCGGAGCGGACCTGTATCTCCGCGATGGCAGCATCCGATCAGAGCGACGTCGCGGTGAAGTGAACGCCCCGTACCAATCCTGGCTGACCGGCGCATGCCTGATGATCAGCAGGCAGCTATGGGAGGTAGTGGCCGGCTTTGACGAGGACTATTTCCTGTACTGGGAGGACGTCGACCTTTCGCACCGCATCCTCCAGGCCGGTGGGCGACTGACCTGCGTAAGGACTGCGACCGCAATCCACGACGAAGGGGCCACCCACACTGACGACGCATCCGGAAACCGTCACCGCGCCAAGTCGCCGACCTACTACTACTACAACATCCGCAACCGCCTCATGTTTGCCCGCAAGAACCTCGACCTGAAAGACCGGCGCCGGTGGCAGCGTGGCTCGCTGAAGGCGGCCTACGAGATTCTCCTCCGGGGAGGGCGGCGGCAATTCCTGCACCGGCCCAGCCAGACCATCAAGCCTGCGCTTCGCGGCCTGAAGGATGGCTTGCGCCTGAAGGGCATCACCCCCGGCTCCGGCGGCGCCGCAACCGGAGGGCAGGTGCCGGGATGACTGGAAGTGTGGCGACGGAAGTGAACGGCGACCTGCTCACCGGGGTCGCAGCGGTGTTGGCCGTGCTGCTGGTGCTCGCGCTGCGAAAGTACCCGACGCTCGGCTTCTGCCTGTGGGCGTTCACCCTTTGCTTCGTGCCGATCTGGGTTGGTGCCGGCAGCAAGGTGTTCCTTCCAGGCCTTGTCCTGTTGTCGGCGCTCGCGGTAGTCGCCTGGGCGGGGAAGCCGGTGGCGGGTATTTCCGTCGTCGACGTCGTCGTGCTGGTGATCGCCGTTCTCTACGGTCTTGCGTTCCTCCTCGGCCTTGAGCGGATTTCGGATGGGCTCACGTTGTTCACCTACTGGATTCTCGCCTATGTGTTGGGGCGCCTTGCGCCAGCGCGCATCTCCGTTCCGGTGCTGTACCGGATCCTCGTTATCGTCTTCGCAGCAGTAGCCGTACTGGCCTTGGTCGAGTACCTGAGGGGCGAGAATTTATTTGTCAGGCTCTTCCCCTCCTCCAACGCCCAGTTCATGCTCTGGGGCCAGATCCAGCCCCGCGGGGGCGTGCTTCGTGTCGAGGGCGCCTTCGGCCATTCGATAGCACTGGGCGCCTGCCTGGCGCTGACCCTGCCCCTGGCCATGGCTGCGAAGTTTCCTCTCTGGATCAGAATGCTGGTGGTTGCGGGTCTCTTGGGGGCGGCTGCGCTCACCTTTAGCCGGATCGGGATCATTACGGCCGTAACGGCGCTCGTGCTGACGGTGGTGTTTCTTCCCTCGGGGCTGACGGCGCGGAACCGCTTGGCTTTCCTGGCCCTGCTGGCGGGTGCGGCGGCTGCGGCCTTGCCGCTCCTGACCGGGACTTTCCTGGAGGCTGGGGAGAGAGGCCTCAGGGAGCGCCGAGTACCGGGCTGATCTCTTGGGTCTCGTTCCGCAAATGAGGCTGCTGGGCGTCGCCGATGTCTTCCAGGTGTTGCCTGACGGAACAGCGTATTTCGGGAATTTCCGTTCCATAGACAGTGCCCTGATTCTCCTGGGGCTCTCCTTCGGACTCATTCCCCTGCTCGGGGTAGGGGGCCTGTTGGTGGGGGCCGTGGTCCTTGTGCTTCGCCGCAAAGCCACCCCGCCGACCATCGCCCTCGTCGCGCAATTGCCCAGCTTCGCAACCGTGGCTCTTATCACGCAGTACTCTTTTTTCCTGTGGTTTATGTGCGGTCTCGCAGTCAGCACGCAGATGATTCAAAAAGAGCGCAAGCAACTAATCACTCCGGAATTCAGGACGCCGCCAGCCGGCCGCATTGACTTGAACCGGCCGAAACAGGGGGTAAGCAATGAATGAGAAGCGCAAGGAACTCGAGTTCCTGCGGCGTCACTGGATAACGTTTATCGTATTCATCATGCTGGGTGCGGCAGGGGGCTGGGCGGCCGATCAGTTTAGTGATCCCCTCTATAAATCTCAGTCCAGCGTCTATTTTTCCCTCGATTTCTCGCAGTCCGCAACGGACCTTAACCAGGGCTCGAACTACACCCAGAAACAAATGGTGTCGTTTGCAAAACTGGCCGCTGCCCCGATTGTGCTGGACTCAGTTATTCGGGATTTATCCCTGGATACGTCCTCGCGGGCGCTGGCGAATTCCCTTGACGTCTCCTTTTCGCCTGACTCCGTGATTCTGCAGATTGTCGTGGCAGACCGGTCGGCCAGCCAAGCCAGGGACATAGCCAATGCGGTGGCACAAAACCTGACTCTGGTGGCGGAGCAAATCGGGCCAAAGTCCGGTGCCGGGAAGGGCAGCATCAGCGCCCAGACTATTGAGCAGGCGACGGCGGGATCCAGCCCTGGATCGTCCGATGTGAGGATCAACATTGCGGCAGGAGGCTTTTTAGGACTCCTGCTGGGCTTCCTGATGGGCCTCATCCGGGAGACACTACGCTCGCGTGTGCGGGGAGTGAGTGACCTTAAGTCCGCGGGTCCGGTAGCCGTTATCGCCGTCGTGGAACCCCGTCCAGCCGGTGTGCCTCTTATGGTGGCCGAGCCTTCATCCACGTCCGCTGACCAGTATCGCCGCGCCGTGATGAACCTCCAACAGCTCCATGGGGCGGAAGGGCCGTTAAGCATTGTTGTGGCTGCCGCCTCGCGCCAGCGGTCCAACTGTCAGGTTACGGACAACTTGGCCGCCGCCTTCGCGGAGCAGGACACCCAGGTCATCGTGGTGCATGCATACCAGGGGAAGGATCCCACGGGAGGGCACGGCCTTTCGGACGTTCTGGAAGGCGACGTGGAGCTGGAGGAAGTGGTAAGCCCCGCCGCTGGCGGAACCTACGACGAGCTGATGGCCGGAACAACGGGAGCGAACCGCCACCGGCAGTTGGCGTCCAAAGGATTCGATGGCTTGATTGAGCGTCTGCAGTCGCTGTACGACGTCGTGCTCGTCGAAGCGGCGCCCCTTGATCAGGCGGCCGACGCCCTGCAGATCGCACGACGCCTTGATGGTCTGGTGTTGACAGTCGAGGACGGAAAAACCCGGCGCCGCGACGTGCGGACGCGGTTGGAGGAGGTGCAGGCCGCTGGGGTTCAGATTTCGGGAGTGGTCTTCTGCCTCCGGAAGAGGCGATCGAAGAACGGAGGTGTCCGCACATCCCAGCCGGCCCGCGAGCAGGCGGCTCCTGCTCCCAGACACGAAATGGTTTGACCGCCTGGAAATTTGACCCCCTGGAAACAGGTGCTTCGGAAGGGAGGCGGGCCCGCAGCCCGATGATTTCGACAGGCTGCGGAACGCATTTATCCATCACCGGCCGCATGTTTGCGTATATACCGTTTGTCAAACGTCGAGCGATTTGGACGCCTAAGCAGGGGAGCTGAGGGCCAGATTGCCCGGGGTGGCAGCCTTCAAGCACCAGTGCTAACGGTCTCATGAGTACGCGAACAACCGGACGGCCACGTTCCTTCGGTTTGCAACGTTCACCGACGCCTGGAGTTGTTAAGCATGCTCTCACCTCATCGCTCATGTTTCTCCCCGGCCAGGCTGGCCGCCCTCGCCGTGCTGTCCATTGCACTCGCGAGCACGCCGCCAGCCCAGGCCGCAACGCCCGCCAGCGTGCATGTCCAAGACGACTTTTCCAGCCCGCAGTCCGCGGGATGGGGGACGCCCGACAAAGGTGGACCATACTCGTACAGCAGCGACAAAGGACTGCGGGTGGTGGACCATTCGGGTGTCATCGCAATCGACGAGCCGGGATCGGCCCGCGACGTCACCTATGCCGGCGCCAGGGTCAACGACGTGCGGGTCTCAGCCAATGTGAATGTACGGGAACTGCCGCAGCAGGGCTGGGGTGCCACCTTCGCTCTCCAGGCCCGAAAATCCGGCGGATGGTCGTACCGCTCAACTGTGCGCACCACGCCCGACGGATCCGTTTACCTGGGGACCAGCCGCGTCGACGGTGCGCCGGAGACGGTCACGGAGCTGGGAGCTGAGCAACTGAGCGCCATAAACGCAGGCGCCGGCC
Organism: Arthrobacter sp. UYCu723; assembly: GCF_054059215.1. NCBI lineage: Bacteria > Bacillati > Actinomycetota > Actinomycetes > Micrococcales > Micrococcaceae > Arthrobacter > Arthrobacter sp. UYCu723. The sequence continues at coordinate 365,378 of NZ_JBSSBW010000001.1, read as the reverse complement.
AGAAGCTGAACATTCAATTCGAAGTCACGGGCGCGGATCCAGTGACGTTGAAGGCCAGGCTTTGGGTCGCCGGCAGCGTCCAGCCGGACTGGCAGGTGGTGGCTGACGACGCGTCGCCAGGCCGGATCCGAGCGGCAGGAACGACCGGCCTGTGGGCATACACGTCCACCGGATCCAATGCTGTGCGCTTCGGAGTGCAGCGTTTCGAAGCAACGGAGCCAGGAACTCGCGCAACTGCACCGGCTCCCGCACCGGCTCCCGCACCTGAGCCGGTCCCCGCGTCCAGTGCTCAGGCCGGATCCCTGCCGGTCGGGCGGGCAGCCTATCCCTACCCCGCCGGCGCCGTGTTTGTGGCATCCTCCGGGTCCGACACCGCCAGCGGCAGGATAGGCGCCCCCCTTCGGACCCTGCAGCAAGCGGTTCGTTCAGCCCCCGCGGGGGGCACGATCGTGCTGCGTGGCGGTGATTACCACGAATCGGTGATGCCGGAGAACAACAAGAAGCTGATAATCCAGAACTATCCTGGCGAAGCCGCTTGGCTGGATGGCAGCGAGGTAATTAAGGGATGGACTAAATCAGGCAATGCCTGGGTTCGTGCGGACTGGAATACGAACTTCGATGCAAGTCCCACCTATCGCCGCGGTGCGGCAGATAACACCGTCCCTGGCTGGTCATTTATTAGCGCGTTGCACCCGATGGCTGCCCACCCCGACCAAGTCTGGATTGGCGGCGCGGCACAAAAACAAGTGGGCAGCCGCGGCGCAGTCACAGCGGGTACTTTCTATGTTGATCTTGCCGGGAAACGTCTTTACGTGGGCAGCGACCCCGCCAGCCAAACCGTGCGCGCCAGTACCCTCAACAAAGCCATCTCCCTCCGCGCGGACGGCAGCGTGCTGCGGGGAGTGGGCGTACGACGCTACGCTCCGTCGGTGCCCGATATGGGCGCCATCGAAGTTAGCCAGCTGGCAGCCAACGGTCTGGTCGAAAACGTAGTGACAACTGACAACGCGACAACAGGGTTGACTGTCGGTGCACCCAACGTCGATCTGCGAAGGGTCACCAGCTCAAACAACGGCTTCCTCGGCATCCATTCTGTTTACGCCGATCACCTTCTCGCGGACGGTGTTCGGGTAACGAATAACAACACGGAGCACTTCAACCAAACGCCGGCAGCCGGCGGATACAAGATTACTCGTAGCCGGGATGTCACGGTGACCAACAGTGCGTTTTTGAACAATGACGGCACGGGCCTATGGATGGATGAGTCCGTCTACAACTTGGCAGTGACAAATAACGTGATCTCCGACAATCGGAGGCATGGCCTCGTCGTCGAAATTTCCGATACTGCTGTGGTCGCGAACAATCGGATGAGAGGCAACGCCCGGAACGGAGTGTACCTCATCAACACGGGGCACGTGGCTGTCTGGAACAACACCATCGTGGGAAACCAAAACGGGATTCACGTCGCGCAGGATCAAAGGTCTGCCGCAAACCGCGGCACCGCCGGCCACGACCCCCGCCAGGTCAACCCGGACCCCACCATGCCGTGGATCAGCCAGGACATTCGGATCAGCAACAACATTGTTTCCGCCGGCCCGGACGCCGCGGGCCAGTTACTGGCAGTGGTGGATCAGACCGGCAAGAAGACGGGCCAGCAGATGGGCGTAGTGGTCAACGGCAACCTGTACCATCGAAGCTCTGCAGCGGCTCAACCCTCGTTGTTCTCATGGGCCGTTGGGACAACAGGCAGCAGAAATTACGGCGACTTGACGTCCTACCGCCAAGGCACGGGCCAGGACGCCAGAGGAATGCTGCTCACCGGCCCGGCGGCGGTGACACCGGCCGGCGAAGTCTCGGTTGCGGTTACTTCAGCCATCCCCTCGGTGGCTGTACAGATACCCGCCCGGATCAGGGCGCTGACCGGATTCTCGACAGACCCCAGGCTGGGTGCGTCTGTCAGCGGACGATGACCTCGTGGCCGCGACGGCGGGCAGCGTTCCCGGCCTGGCTGCTACCCGGCAGCGCAATTCGGCGACTCTTGGTGTTCCACCGGTTTGGGTGTGCCGGTCGGTTGCCGTTGGCGAGGACCTCTCACAGAGCCAGCAGGAGCGGATCCCATCGTCAATGCATTGTCACAACGAGCCCTTCCCGTCCTTCGAAGATTTTTCGTCGTCGCGTGAAGATCCACCCTTACCGTGCCCGCGGCGGGTGGGCCGCAGCATGCGTCGGGCGACGTCCAGGATTTCCTGGGCGTCCCGTCGGATCGGCGGAATGACCAGGGCAAAGCAGGCGCAGATGATCAGGGCAGCCCCCACGGCGGAGAGGAGAGCCATCAGCGCCGGCACATCCGCCAGAGCGGTTGCGACCACCCAGGAGGTTGCCGCCGCGACAAATGACATGATCACGATGCGGAGGGCCCCTCCATAGAGGCTGCGTACCGGCACGGGAGTGCAACGGGAGAGCCACCAGAAGGACAAAGGCCACGTCAGGGCAGGGGCAAGAGCGTAACCGGCGGCAACGCCGATGACGCCCCACTGGCTGCCGAGGAGGACTAACAGCACTTTGACGACGGACGAAACAACCGAGTACTGCACGAGGTTCCGCGTCAATCCACGAGTGACATAAACCCAGTAGCCAACGAAGGCAAGCATCTGGAAAATTCCGGAAATGGCCAACAGCGAAAGGATGGGAGCCACCCCGCTCCACTCGCCGGCTCCCAGGAAAACGGCCGTCAAGGGCACACATGCGCCCGCGCCCGCGCCCAGCACGAAGCCCAGACTGTGGCCCAGTGCGCTCTGTCCCCGGAGCAGAAATGCCGAATAGCGTTTCTCATCGTCCTGCAGGCTGGCAAGGATCGGAATCGCTATCCGGGTGACTGGGGCGCGCACCTGGTTTAAGGGGTTCATCAGCAATTGGAAGGCTCGGTTGTACTGGCCGAGCGGGTCGGCTCCATATCGCAGCCCGATGATCACCGAGTCTGCATTGCTGCTGACGTAGCCGATGAGCTGGGTCGCTACGATATTCCAGCCGAAACGGAGCATCCCATCCATCGATGTGGCTCTGGACGGCCTACCCGGCAACCAGCGCGCACCTGCCACTACTATGACGAGCATGACGGCGAACTGGACCAGCTGCTGGGCGACCAGCGCCCAATAGCCGGCACCACCGGCTGCGAGCCCGGCCGCAACGCCAAGCGCGACGACGGGGCCAGCCACATCGGCCGTTGCGAGCAGTGTGAACCGCAGGCTTCGGTTGAGGTCCGCACGGTATTGGGTGGCTATGCCGTTCAGGAGGAACGTCCACGCCAGGCTCTGCGCGATCGGAACCAATGAGGGCTGTTGATACAGCGTGGCGATCAGCGGGGCAGAAATCCAAACGAGGATTGAAAGCAGCAGTCCTATGGACGTGTTGATCCAGAACAGATTGTTGCGCTGGCTCTTGGAGAGGGTCCTGGCTTGGATTGCGGCCGTGGACAGGCCAAAATCCCGAAAGATGTCGGCAACGCCGATTACTGCGGCAACCATGGCCAGAAGGCCATAGTCTGCCGGCGAGAGCAGCCGCGCGAGGATGGCAACCGAGAGTACCTGAACTGCTATTCGCAGGGCTTGGCCGGACATCGTCACGAGGACGCCCCGCGCGGCTTGGTTTGCGAGCGATGGCACCACCGCTACATTGCTCTTCACCCGGTCACTGGACCTTGTCTCGCTGAAAGGATTCCAGCGACCGCTGCGCAACAGCCAGCAGGTCCGCCGCCTTTGCCAGCACAGCGTCCACCTGCCGCCCGAGGCCGGGGTCGGCACAGACGGCAAGCACCGCGGCCACGGGATCCGGATGGCTGCGGAGATCAACCGTGTGGTTCCACCCGAGATCCTGGAACAGGGGAGCGAACTTGCGCGAGTAGGCCAGGGGGACAGCCGGAGTGCCCGACGAGAGCGCGTTCAGGCAGGCATGCATCCGTGATCCAATCACTATGCTGCCACTTGCCAACAGCTCCCTGACGCTGGTGAGGGACGTCGGTATCAGCACCTCGGCCCCCGGGGCGTGCGCAGCAGCGAACTCCCGGATAGCCGGAACATCATTGTCGGCAACAGGGGAATCAAGGACGTGGGCCACGAGGCTCACGCTCCTTCCGTCGCGGAGCAGCTCCTGATACAGGGCCGTGACGGTCCTTCGGTAATGCTCCGCGTCCACGTGGGGACCTGGAGTCCACAGGAGTCCGGAGATGTTGAGGATCACGTCACGCTGTGCCGTCCGCGGGGCCTGGGGCAGCGCGAACACGACATCCGTGCTTTCCACGTCCACCGGCCGTCCCAGCTTTTCGGCATGGGCCGCGCTTGCCGAGTCCCGGGACATCACGGCCGCCGCCGTCTTAAGGCTCCGTCGTCCTAGTGCCCGGCCGGCCGCAGAAACGAAGGGACCGATGGTCTGTGGCCCGAGAATAAGCGGTACGCCGGCCCGGCGCACAAGTTCCGCGACCATTCCCATCGCAAAGAGGCGCTCCACTCCATACAGATCTGCAAAGCTGTCTCCCGAGCGGGTATCGATCACCACGTCAAAACTTTGGAGCCACTTTTTCAGTCCGCGGTTGCCTGTCACCCACTCCTTAGCCAAGGATTTGGGACTGCTGATAGGCATGGGTGCGGTGCCCTTGCCATAATCCTGAAATTCGATTTCGGCATCCGGCCACGCGCGCTTAACTAACGCAGCTGTTCCTTCCGCCAGGACATGGAGCCCCAAGTTCGCCGAATCCTGATGAGCCCATAACACTAAAACCCTCACGGCGCCGCGTTCCTTGGCTGGGAGAGAAAGGTCCGCCGAATGTCCAATTTTCCCCTAAGCTCGTCGTGGCCCTACGGAAGCATGAAAGCCGCCGGCAGTCCTCTAATTCGTCCGTGGAATAAGCAGAATCAATCCCAGATCCAGCTGCCGGGCCGGTTGCCCTGAATATCCACCAGATGCCTGCGTCTAATGTAGTTTGCAAATGTTGTTTTCTCCAGAGGTGAAGCAGGGTACACCGACGTGCGGCGGCCTGCGGCAGAAGTGGTAGTGGCCGGTCCGCACGAGCGACTGTCGCACCGCGACTTCCTGGCACTCCTGCCGGCCCTGCTGCTCGTGCGGCACTACTGCAGGAGGTGCAGGGCGACGGCCTTGACCGCTCCTTCCGCAGCACATGAGATGATTACGTAAGGATTGTATTGCGTAATTGGCCCATACTTGGGCCGCCAAGGGAGGAATCAACGGTGACAACAGTTTCAGCTTCGACGTTCCCGGGTCCTGTTGCCACCGCACTGGACAACGCAGAGGTCCTGCGGATCCGCAACGACTTCCCGATCCTGGGCCAGTCCGTCAACGGCAAGCCCCTGGTGTACCTGGATTCCGGGGCCACGTCGCAGAACCCGCTTAGCGTGCTGGAAGCCGAGCAGGAATTCTATGAACAGCGGAACTCGGCGGTCCATCGCGGTGCCCATCATCTCGCCGTTGAGGCCACCGAGGCCTTCGAAGACGCCAGGGAAACGGTTGCAGCCTTCATCGGGGCCGAGCCGGACGAACTCATCTGGACCTCGAACGCCACCGAAGGCCTGAATCTGCTCAGCTACTCCTTCCTGAACGCCTCCCTGCCCGGGGCGGCCCCCGAAGCGGCCCGCTTTGCCCTGTCCACCGGTGACGAAATCGTGGTCACGGAGATGGAACACCACGCCAACCTGATTCCGTGGCAGCAGCTGGCAGAACGGACCGGAGCCGCACTGCGCTATATCCCCGTGGATGACCGCGGCGCCCTGGACCTCGACGCCGCCGCCCGCATCATCGGCAGCCGGACGCGCATCCTTGCCTTCACCCACGCCTCCAACGTCCTCGGCACCATCAACCCGGTGGCGGCGCTGGTCGCGCTGGCCCGGTCCGCCGGGTCGCTCGTCGTGCTGGACGCCTGCCAGTCCGCGCCGCACCTGCCTCTGGACGTCAAGGCACTTGACGTGGACTTCGCTGTCTTCTCCGGGCACAAGATGCTGGCTCCGACCGGAATCGGCGGGCTGTACGGCAGGTCCGAACTGCTCAACGCGATGCCACCGTTCCTGACCGGCGGCTCCATGATCACGACCGTCACCATGGAGCGGGCCGGATTCCTGCCCAGCCCGCAGCGCTTTGAGGCCGGAACCCAAAAGATCTCGCAGGCCGTGGCCCTCGCCGCCGCCGCGAACTACCTGAGCGAAACCGGGCTGGACCGGATCCATGCCTGGGAGTCCGAGCTCGGTCAGCGCCTGGTGGAGGGCCTTGAGTCCATCCCGGGGATCCGCGTACTGGGACCGGCTGCGGGCCAGGAACGGATCGGGCTGGCCGCGTTCGACGTCGCGGGCGTCCACGCGCACGACGTCGGGCAGTTCCTGGACAGCCGCGGCATCGCCGTGCGGGTGGGGCACCACTGTGCCCAGCCGCTGCACCGCCGGCTTGGACTGACGGCGACGACGCGTGCCAGCACCTACCTTTACAACACCACGGACGATGTGGACGCGTTTCTGCAGGCCGTCGCCGATGTCCGCGGATACTTCCAAGCCTGAGGACGGCAGTACATGAGTCTCGACCAGCTGTACCAGCAGATCATCCTGGAGCACTCCAAGGCCCGGCACGGCAGCGGGCTGGCCGGCGCAGTCGTCCCCGACGGCGCGAGCAGCGGCCAGTCGCATCAGCTCAATCCGGTGTGCGGGGACGAAATCACCGTCCGGGTTGCCGTGGCGGACGGCAAGGTCAGGGAAGTGCGCTGGGACGGTGACGGCTGTTCGATCTCGATGGCGTCAGCGTCCGTGCTGACGGACCTCGCCGAAGGCATGGCTGCCGAAGAGTTCCGCGCCGTGATCGACAGTTTCCGTGAGGTGCTGCGCTCCCGCGGGAAAGTGGCCGCGGATCCGGAAGTGCTGGGAGACGCCGCCGCGTTTGAGGGCGTGGCACGCTACGCAGCCCGGGTCAAATGCGCCATGCTGTCCTGGGTCGCCGCCGAGGACGCGCTCGGACAAGCTCTCGTAGGCTGACCCTGCCCGGGCCTGCACGGCTCAGGGCCGGCCGAGGCCCTTGTAGGTCCAGCCCGCGGCGCGCCACTTGGCCGGATCCAGGACATTCCGGCCGTCGAGGATGCGCGGAGCGGAGACGAGGGCCCGGGTGGCGTGCGGGTCCAGCTCGCGGTACAGCTTCCATTCGGTCAGCAGCAGGACGGCGTCTGCCCTGCGCAGGGTGGTCTCCAGGTCCGGTTCCAGCGGGAGCTCCGGAAAACGCTTGGCCGCATTCGTGAGGGCCTGCGGGTCGGTGACTGTCACCACAGCGCCCTGAAGCTGGAGCTGTGCTGCGGCGCTCAGCGCCGGTGAGTCCCGGACGTCGTCGCTCTCGGGTTTGAAGGCGGCGCCGAGCACGGCGATCCGCTGCCCCAGCAGCGAACCGCCGCAAAGTTCCCGGGTCAGCTCGACGACGCGGGTCCGGCGCCGCATGTTGATCGCGTCCACCTCGCGCAGAAACGTCAGAGCCTGGTCCGCGCCCAGCTCGCCGGCGCGGGCCATGAAGGCCCGGATGTCCTTGGGCAGGCAGCCGCCGCCGAAGCCGATGCCGGCATCGAGGAACTTCCGGCCGATCCGTTCGTCCAGGCCGATGGCGTCGGCCAACTGGGTGACATCCGCGCCGGTTGCTTCGCAGACCTCGGCCATCGCATTGATGAAGGAAATCTTGGTGGCGAGGAACGAGTTGGCGGCGGCCTTCACGAGCTCGGCCGTGGCATAGTCGGTGACCAGCCGCGGCGTCCCCTTGGAGAGGGGCAGCTTGTAGACCTGGTCCAGGACGGCCACCGCGGGGTTTTCCTCGCTTCCGTCCGGGACACCGTAGACGAAGCGGTCGGGGTTCAGCGTGTCCGTAACCGCATGGCCTTCGCGGAGAAATTCGGGATTCCACACCAGCGTGGCGCCCGGTTCGGTCTCTGCGAGGATGCCGGCGAGCCGCGCCGCAGTCCCGACCGGCACGGTGGATTTACCGGCGATGACGTCGCCCGGGGACACCTGGGCGGCCAATGACTCCACCGCGGCATCAACGAAGCGCAGGTCGGCGCCGTTTTCGCCGCGCTTTTGCGGGGTGCCCACACAGATGAAATGGACCTCGGACCCGCGGGCGTCCGACATGTCATGTGTGAACCGCAAGCGTCCCGATTCCTCGAGCTCGGACAGCAGCTCGTCCAATACGGGTTCGTAGAACGGCGCCTGCCCCCTGGACAGTTGCGCCACTTTGCTCTCGTCAAGGTCGATGCCGACCACATCGTGACCGAGCTTCGCCATGCACGCCGCGTGGACTGCGCCAAGATACCCGCAGCCGATAACCGATATCCGCATTCCGTGGTCCTCCCGCAAAGGGTGTGATCACAGAGTACGTGGTGGGGACGGGTTTGGCACGGGCTTGCGGAGAGTCATGACCAGCAGCGTGAGCAGGCTCCCGAGCGTGGCCCCTGCGGTGTTGGCGGCGACATCCAGCAGTGTGGGGTAGCGGGCCGGCAGGAAGAGGAGCTGAGCGAGCTCGATCAGACCGGACAGCAGCATTCCGGCGGCCACGCCTGCCCACCAGCAGCGCCTGCCCAGGATACGGACCACCAGGGCGCCCAAGGGAACGAACAGAAGCACATTGGACGCCGACTCCACGAAGGCGTAGTCAATCCACCCGGGAATCCCCCAGCGGTGCAGCTTCCTGAGCGCCTTCACCAGCAGCCCGGCTCCGGCGCGGTCCACGGGGGTAGGCCACAGGGCGATGGCGGCCAGGATGATCGCGTAGGCGGTGAATTCCCACCCGGCCACACGGCGGCGGGGTCGCAAGGGGCAACGCCTTTCGGTGGGTCGCGCGGATTTCCCCTGAGTCTAGTGCCCCGAGCGCGGTGGGACCCGGTAAAAGGTGCGCCGCGCGCGGCGGCAGCGGCGCACCAGCCGGCCCGCCGCGGGCTCTGCTAGGCCAGCAGCCCGGCAATCCCGATTGCGGCCGTCGCCGCGCCCAGCACCATGGAGATGCTGACAATGACGATGTGGACCGTCAGGAAACGGGTCGCCCGGCCGCCGGCGTCGCGGGAGCGCGGGTCCTTCATGACCCGGCGCAGGAACTGCGGCCAGACGGCGAGCGACCAGATGCCGGCCACGATCAGGACGACGGCCAGGACTGTGGGCAGTTCCACGCCGCTAGTGGCTTTCGAGCCAGGCCTGGGCCTGCTGCGACTGGATGTTCAGGGCCTTGCCCACCATCGGCTCGGCCGCTTCGGCGATCTTGCTGCCGAGGAACGGAACCGAGGAGGTGACGGTGCCTTCGAGTTCGATCCGGGTGCTGCCGGCCCCGGACACAAGGCGCTGGACGGCGTTGACGTCCAGCGGGGCCCCGGCGACCTTCATCGAAATGCTGCTCTGCCGTGAACCGTCAGCGGCGGGTGCCGCCCAGGTCTCGACCTGCGTCACCTTCAGGCTTTCACCGACGAATTTCCGGGCGATGTCCGGCATCCGGGTGGTGGGGATCGTCCGGACGGTGGTGGTGACGAACGCGCCGGCAGGGTCGCCGTCCACGGCAAAGGATTCCAGCGTGCCGCCGACGTATTCGCTCGTGTGGCGCAGGAACTCCTCGTTCACGAGAACAGCGGTGACGCGGTCAACGCTGTGGGGCAGGGTGGTGGATGCACTCAGGGGCATGGGATCTCCAATGCAGGTGTACTGGACGTTTCGGGCTCCCAATATTCTAAGGGGTGTGCCTGCCCGGCTCCGATTCGAGGTTCTGCAGATCCCGGGCGGCTGCCGTGATATTCCGTGACATGGCGGGGAAGATGAGGCTGTGGAACGGCAGCACGGCGAGCCAGTAGAGGCGTCCGCTGAGGCCCTTGGGGAAGAAGATCGCCCGCTGCCGGTAGCGGCTCCCTGTGCCTTCGGGTTCCACCGAGAGTTCCAGCCACGCCCGGCCGGGCGCCCGCATTTCGGCACGCAGCCGGAGCAGCCGGCCACGCTCGATCCGCTCGGCCCGCCACCAGTCCACCACTTCACCTTCGGCCAGCAGGTGCGCGTGCCGCCGGCCGCGCAGCAGGCCCGCCCCGCCGGTGAGCTTGTCCAGCCAGCCGCGGACGCGCCAGGCCAGGGGAAGGGAGTACCAGCCGTTGCGGCCGCCGATGCCTTCGATGATGGTCCAGACGTGCTTGGGGTCCACCGCGCTGGCGTAGGTGCGTTCGTCAAGGTAGACGCGGTGGCCGGCCCAGTCCGGGTCGGACGGGAGCGGATCGGCGTCGGCTCCGGCGCTGGCCCACGTGGTTTCAACCTGCCCGTCGCGCTCCTTGCCCAGGGCGAGGGCCACCGCCCGACGGTAGGGGGTGAGTCCGCCGTCGGGCAGCGGGAGGTAGGAATCGATGCCGTGTTCGCGGGAGACGGCGTCGTGCTGGAGCGATTCCACCAGCGGCAGCGACATGGACAGCGGTATCGGCGTCACCAGCGCGACCCACAGCCCGGCCAGCTTGGGAGCCGGCACGGGCAGGGCCAGGACCCAGCGCCGGGGGAGCCCGGCCTCGGCCGCGTATTCCATCATCATTCCGGCATAGCTCAGCACCTGGCGCGAGCCGATGTCGAAGGTGCGGTTGATCGGGCCTGCCAGCGACGCGGAGCCTACGAGGTAGTGGAGCACGTCGCGCACGGCGATCGCCTCGATCTTGTTCCGCACCCAGCTGGGGGCGGGCATCACCGGAAGGGTCTCGGACAGGTGGCGGATCATCTCGAACGACGCCGAACCCGAGCCGATCACGACGCCGGCCTGGAACACGATGGCGTCCACCGGGCTGTCGAGGAAGACCTTGCCCACGGCTTCCCGGGACCGCATGTGGGTGGACAGTTGCGCGTTGGCCGGGTGCAGGCCGCCCAGGTAAACAATCCTGCCCACACCGGCATCGGCAGCCGCCTTGGCCGCGGTCTCGGCCATCGCCCTTTCCTTCGACTCGAAGCCCGTCCCGGTGGCCATGGAATGCACCAGATAGTAGAGAACGTCGACGCCGTCCAGCGCCTGGCGAAGCGCCATGCCGTCGTCGAGGCTGCTTCGGACCACCTCCACGTCCTCCAGCCACGGCGCGCCGGCGATCTTCGCCGGCGTCCGGACGAGCACCTTCACCGTGTGCCCGGCCTCGAGCAGCCGGGGGACCAGCCGCCCGCCGATGTAGCCGGTGGCGCCGGTGACGAGCACCGTCTTCGGCGTCGCCGCTGTGGGGGTGCCGTTCATGGTTGGCTCCTCGTGATTGCCCGGAAATGCGTCATTGCCCATAAAAGCCATTCGGAGCGCCGGCCGCCGCGGACTGCAGGGGGACGGGCGCAGTGCCAGCTTGGTTGCGGGGCTAAGGGCCAGCTTAGCCCCGCAGGGCGGACCGTCCCGGGCCTCGCGGTAGGCTTGGAATACCCCGGGATTCTCACGAATTTCGGGTATTCGTGTTGCCTGCACCCCCGTGATCCCATCAGGAGCAACAGCTATGAGCCTCAACGGCCCCTCTCTCACCGGTTTGCGCCGTGTCCTCGCCGAAGACCGGAACTACGCCCGGATCCGGGCCGAGGCCGCCCGCGGTTTCGCCGCGCGCAGCGAGGACTACCAGATCAGCGCCCCGGCCGGCATGCGGTCCGCGCTGCTCGCGGAAATGGCCGACGGCCTCAGGGCTTTAGCGGAAGTAACAGCGGAGGCAGGAGCCGCGGAAACCGGCTCTGCCGAAGACAGCCGCCGGGCCCCCGTTGTCCTCGCCGTCACCGCGACTGGACGCGAGGCCGAGGACCTGACCGCGGCCCTGCGCGCCTTCCTGCCGGCAGACGCCGTCGCCGAGTTCCCGAGCTGGGAAACCCTGCCGCACGAGCGGCTCTCCCCGCGCTCGGATACCGTCGGCCGGCGGCTGGCCGTGCTGCGCAGGCTGGCCCACCCCGAAACGGCCCCAAGCGGCGCGCTGCGCGTCGTGGTGGCCCCGGTGCGCGCCGTCGTCCAGCCGATCGTGGCGGGCCTGGGCGAACTGGTGCCGGTCACCCTGAAGGTGGGCCAGGAGGTCCCCTTCAGCAGTGTCGTGAAGAGCCTCGCCGATGCCGCCTACGCCCGGGTGGACATGGTGACCCGCCGCGGCGAGTTCGCCGTCCGCGGCGGCATGCTGGACGTCTTCCCGCCGACCGAGGACCACCCCGTCCGGGTCGAGTTCTTTGGCGACGAGGTGGACCAGATGCGCTGGTTCGCCGTCGCCGACCAGCGCTCGCTGACCGGGCCCGGCCTGCACCACCCCACCGAACTGCACGCCCCGCCGTGCCGCGAAATCCTGATCACGCCCTCAGTGATGTCCCGCGCCGCGACGCTGAAGTCCCAGCTCCCGGCGGCAGCGGACATGCTGGAAAAGATCGCCGGCGGCATCGCCGTCGAAGGCATGGAGTCGCTGGCCCCGGTCCTGGTGGACGCCATGGTCCCGTTCCTGGACCAGCTCCCGGCCGGTTCCATCTCCGTGGTGATCGAGCCGGAGAAGGTCCGGACCCGCGCCCACGATCTCGCCGCCACCAACGAGGAATTCCTGGAGGCGGCGTGGTCCACGGCGTCCGACGGCGGCAGGGCACCGCTCGATTTGAGTGCCGCGGCGTCCGAAGCCCTGCACTCCGCCAGCTTCCGTTCGCTGACCGAGACCCGCTCGGCGGCCCTCGCGCACGGCGTCTCCTGGTGGTCCATCACGTCCCTCGCCACCGACGAGGAGCTGCTGCCCGACGTCGACGTGCTGAACCTGCACGCCCGGGAACCCCGCGGCTACCAGGGCGACGTGGCGGAAATGATGGACTTCATCGGCTCCCATATCCGGGACCAGTGGCGGATGGTCGTGGTGACCGAGGGCCCCGGCCCGGCGCAGCGCCTCGCGGAACTCTTCCACGACAACGACATCCCGTGCGCCCGGGTGGAATCCCTCGACGACGAGCCGCAGGCCGGGCTGATCGAGGTGACCACCGCCGCCGTCGGACGCGGTTTTGTGCTGGACCCGCTCAAGCTGGCGTTGCTGACCGAGGCTGACCTGCTGGGGCGCACGTCCCCGGGCTCCACGAAGGACATGCGCCGGATGCCGTCCAAGCGGCGGAACGCCGTTGACCCCCTGCAGCTGGTGGCCGGTGACTCCGTGGTGCACGAACAGCACGGCGTCGGCCGGTTCGTGGAGCTGATCCAGCGCAAGGTCGCTGGTGGTGGCGACGGAGTGCGCGAGTACCTCGTGCTGGAATACGCCCCCTCCAAGCGCGGCGCCCCCGGCGACCGGCTCTTTGTGCCCACCGACCAGCTGGACCAGGTCACGCGGTACGTCGGCGGGGACACCCCCGCGCTGAGCAAGATGGGCGGCTCGGACTGGGCCAGCACCAAGTCCAAGGCACGCAGGGCCGTCAAGGAAATCGCCGGCGAGCTGATCCGGCTGTACTCGGCCCGGATGGCCTCCCGCGGCTACGCCTTCGGCCCGGACACCCCGTGGCAGCGCGAACTCGAGGAAGCCTTCCCCTATGTGGAAACCCCGGACCAGCTGACCACCATCAACGAAGTCAAAGCCGACATGGAACGCGAGATCCCGATGGACCGGCTGATCTCCGGCGACGTCGGCTACGGCAAGACCGAGATCGCGGTCCGGGCGGCCTTCAAGGCGGTCCAGGACGGCAAGCAGGTCGCCATCCTCGTGCCCACCACGCTGCTCGCCCAGCAGCACTACGAGACCTTCACCGAGCGGTTCTCCGGCTTCCCGCTCGTGGTCAAGCCGCTGTCCCGCTTCCAGGGCACCAAGGAAGCCAAGGAGACCGCAGCAGGGGTCAAGAACGGCTCCGTCGACGTCGTGATCGGCACCCACCGCCTGCTGTCCAAGGACTTCGCCTTCAAGGACCTCGGCCTCGTGGTGGTGGACGAGGAGCAGCGTTTCGGCGTCGAACACAAAGAGGCGCTGAAGAAGATGCGCACCAACGTGGACGTCCTGGCCATGAGCGCCACCCCGATTCCGCGGACCCTGGAAATGTCGCTCACCGGCATCCGCGAGACTTCCACCCTGGCCACCCCGCCGGAGGAACGCCACCCGGTGCTGACCTATGTGGGCCCGTACACGGACAAGCAGACCTCCGCCGCGATCCGCCGCGAATTGATGCGCGAAGGCCAGGTGTTCTTCGTCCACAACCGGGTTTCCACGATCGACCGCACCGCGGCGAAGATCCGCGAGCTCGTCCCGGAGGCCCGGGTGGAGGTGGCCCACGGGCAGATGTCCGAGAGCCGTCTGGAACAGATCATCGTGGACTTCTGGGAAAAGCGCTTCGACGTGCTGGTCTGCACCACCATCATCGAGACCGGCCTGGACATCTCCAACGCCAACACCCTGATCGTGGACGGGGCGGACAAGTACGGCCTCTCCCAGCTGCACCAGCTGCGCGGACGCGTGGGCCGCGGCCGCGAACGTGCCTACGCCTACTTCCTCTACCCCTCCGAGAAGCCGCTGGGCGAGGTGGCGCTGGAACGGCTCAAGGCCGTCGCCACGCACAACGAACTCGGCGCCGGCATGCAGCTGGCCATGAAGGACCTGGAGATCCGTGGCGCGGGCAACCTGCTCGGCGGCGAGCAGTCCGGCCACATCCAGGGCGTCGGCTTCGACCTCTACATCCGGCTGGTCGGCGAGGCGGTGGCGGAGTACCGCGGCGAGGCCGAGGAGAAGGCTGCGGACATGAAGATCGAGCTGCCGGTCAACGCGCACCTGCCGCATGACTACGTGCCGGGCGAACGGCTCCGCCTTGAGGCGTACCGCAAGCTGGCCGGTGCCATCACCTACGAGGCGATCGACGAGGTCCTCGCGGAGCTTGTTGACCGCTACGGCGAGCTGCCGCTGCCCGCGAAGAACCTGATCGACGTCGCCCGGTTCCGGGTGGGCGCCCGCGAAGCCGGCCTGAGCGACGTTGCCCTGCAGGGCAACTTCATCAAGTTCTCCCCGGCGGAACTGCCGGAGTCCAAGCTCATGCGGCTCACCCGGATGTACCCCGGCGCGCAGGCAAAGCCGGCCCTGGACGCGGTGCTCATCCCCAAGCCGAAGACGGCCCGGATCGGCGGCCGGGACCTGCAGGACGCCGAGATCCTCGAATGGGCCAACGGCGTCATCCGCAATATCTTCTCCGACGCCGCTGTTGCTGCCGAACAGACGAGGAGTTAGCCCGTGATGGGAGGACACCACGCCGCTTCGGGAGCCGCGGCGTGGGTGGCTATTTCCTCAACCGGGCCGTACGCCCTGGGCTGGTATCCGCTGGACGCCACCGGGATCGTGATCGGCGGGATGGCGACGGCGGGGACGGCCCTGGTCTGCGACTGGGACCACCGCTCCAGCACGGTGGCGCATTCGCTGCCGCCGCTGTCCAAT
This sequence comes from Arthrobacter sp. UYCu723, assembly GCF_054059215.1. Lineage (NCBI taxonomy): Bacteria > Bacillati > Actinomycetota > Actinomycetes > Micrococcales > Micrococcaceae > Arthrobacter > Arthrobacter sp. UYCu723. The sequence goes on along the minus strand of NZ_JBSSBW010000001.1, from coordinate 349,996 downwards.
GTGATCGCCGTCGGCATCGAGAATGCCAGCGGCGGGCACCGGCAGGGCACGCATTCCCTGCTCGGTGCGGCGTTCTTCGTGCTGCTCGCGGCCATGGCCGGGCAGCTCCAGCTGCAGACAGAGTGGGGACTGCTGTCCCTCGGCGCCGGCCTGCTGTGCATGTTCATGATCAATATCGCGGCCAAGGCCTTGAAGCTCTTCCCGAAGTACGGCTGGATCAGCAACTGGGTCTTCGCCCTGGCCATGGCCGGGCTGGTGACGTGGCTCGCGCCGCACCAGTGGACCTGGCTCCCGGTCTCGATGCTCACCGGGGTGCTGGTGCACATCGTGGGGGATATGATCACGACCGGGGGAGTGCCGCTGCTGTGGCCGCTGGTGATCAAACCGCCGAAGTTCCTCCGGAAGGTGCCGCTGTTCAAGGACGTCTGGAAGGCCAACGGGGCATTCTCCATCCCGCTGCTGGGCCGCGCCGGTTCACGGCGGGAATGGTTCGTGCTGATCCCGGTCAGCGCCTACGCCATGATCGGCATGTTCGGCGCAGCGCTGGCCCTCGGCAAGGCACACTTCCCGGCCGCCGTCGCACTCGTTAGCGAGCTCGTCAGCAGCGTGTTCGGCCGGTCCCTGGCCGGCTAGTGTACCGTGTCATTGATTCCTTCAGGTCTAGTTTCGGTCAGCTCTCAGTCTGCGTCCAATTCCTCTTCTTTCGAGAGTGCTTCCACGAACTCGGGAGGCAAGGGGAGGCCGCTTGATGGGTAGAGGAACAGGGCCAGCGATATGGAGTCGGTTGTGGTCAGAAACATTTCAATGGGCTCGGTCCGGCCCGCGGTTTCAAGGATTAGGGTGAAGCCTTCGGTCCCCATGCTGGGGCGGAGAGACCATCTCTCCAGCGCCGGCGCAATATCCTGGTCCATCACTACGTGGTCTCCGCAGAGATCCCAGTGCGCACCGGAGTCGACCTTCGCCTTGTGCTCGGCACAGACGTAGACCTCGTGAAAATCGGCGCTTCTATGCCCCGCCACCACGAAGGCGGAGCCGGGATTCTGGCATCGGAGCACGGAACAAGTCCTCATGCTTGCTACGTTACTGAGGAGAAAGTGAGAAAAGGCTGAGCAGGGTCAGTACCGGGCGATGGTGAATGCGTCGGTGAAGGTGTAGCCCTTGGCCGGGACGAACCTGGCGGAGAGCTGGTCTGCTGTTGCTGTCACGTCCAGGGTCCCGAAGGCCGGGTCGCGGTTCCCGCCGGACCAAGTGGTGAAGTATCCGGCTTCCGAGTCGTTGTTGTTCACATCGTAGAGGCTTTCGCCGCCAACACCGACCGTGACGAATACCGTTCCGGCGCCCTTGGCCATGCTGGAGTCGGAATCGGTGATGCAGTTTGGCGAAAGTTCATTGGGTACCAGGGCAGGGCAAGCCGTGCCGAGAGCGAGCTGGTGGGTGCGCTGGTAGATGTGGTCATGGCCGGTCAGTACCAGATCCACTTTCTTCTCCAGCAGCATGGTTGCGAAGTCCTGGCCGACCTTGCAGTCGTATTTGCCCACGCTCAGGCACGGTGCGTGCATGCCGACGACCGTCCAGGGAATCTTCGCGGCTGTGGCCCCGTCGATGGCGTTCGTGGTCCAGTTCCAGCGGTCGCTGCCCTTGGAAAAGTCCAGGTGTTGCTGGTTCTGGAAGTCGATGCCCGGTGAGACCATGACGAACCGCACCAGGGGGTTCGTCTCGGGGACATCGACATACCATTGCGTTCCGTACTCGCCCTGGATTCCCGGCAGCTTGTTGGGCAGGCACTTGGCGATGTTGGCGATGTCGCCGTCGCTGCCGTCGCTTTCGTGGTTGCCGGTGAGGACTTCGTACGGGAAGTTTTCGCCGAGCTTGCCCGTGACCATGTCGCAGAACTGCTGTTCGATCCCGGCTTTGTAGGTGAAGTCGCCGAGGGCGAGGTTGAACTGGGGTTTGAGGTCGGCGATGGTGTCCAGCACGTGCTGGGAGGTTTTCTTGACGCCGATGTCACCCTGGGTGGTGAAGTGCACCGACGCCGCCGCATTCGCCGGAGCGGACAGTGTCGGTTCCGAAGGCCCGGGCGTGGCCGAAGAGCCCGGCGGCGACGGCGCCGGGCCGCCCGCCTCGCACCCCGCCAGAAGCAGAGCCAGACTGACTAAAGCCGCAGTGAGGATGGTGCCCGTTCCGCGCTTTGCTGAGTTCCTCATGGTGCCTCCTGCCGGATCCGGAAATCATGAATACGATGCATTACCAGCGTCGCCCGGCGGTGCTGAGAGATCACTGAGCACCGCCGGCGTCGACCCGGACCGGAGGTTTCTCAGGTTCGGCTCAAACCGTTGCGACATACTGCCTGTATGAAGGAGAGGGGTCCCGATGAGGATTCTGGTCGTGGAGGATGAAAAGGGTCTCGCCGAAGCGGTCCGCCGGGGACTGACGAATGAAGGGTTCGTCGTGGACGTCATGCACGACGGCGTCAGTGGTCTGTGGGCGGCGACGGAAAATCCTTATGACGCGATCCTGTTGGATCTGATGTTGCCGCTTATGAACGGTTATGAGGTCCTGAGCGTGCTTCGGGAACGCAAGGTCTGGACTCCGGTGCTGATGCTCACGGCGAAGGACGGCGAGTACGATCAGACCGATGCCTTCGATCTGGGGGCTGATGACTATCTGACAAAGCCATTTAGCTTTCTCGTGCTGGTGGCACGGATCCGGGCGCTGATCCGCCGCGGGGCGCCTGAGCGTCCCGTGGTGTTGACGCTGGGTACCCTGACGCTGGACCCTCTTCTTCGCAGCGTCCGTCGGGGGGACACGGCGATCAAACTCACCCCGCGGGAATACGGGCTCCTGCAGTACCTCATCCGGCGTCACGACCAGGTCGTGACGAAGGCGGAAATACTCGACAACGTTTGGGACCCCGCTTTTGAGGGCGGCGACAACGTAGTGGAGGTCTACATCGGCTACCTCCGGCGCAAGATCGACGCTCCCTTCGGCGTGCAGACATTGTCCACGGTCTGGGGGATGGGCTATCTGCTCAGCGCCGACGGGGACCCGGGGAACGTTTCCCCCCGATCCTCCGGGACGTAGTGGCGCCGCGCCTCACACGTTAGGTCCGGGGAATTCCAGCTCGAAGCGGCAGTGGCCCAGCGGGCTTTCGGTGGCGCGGATAGAGCCGTGATGGGCTGACATGATTCCGGCCGCAATGGCTAATCCCAGTCCGCTTCCACCGCCTTCCCGGGACCTGCTCTCGTCGAGCCGGACGAACCGCTCAAAGACCCGTTGCCGGTCCGCTTCGGGCACCGGGTCGCCGTCGTTGTCCACGGTGATAACCGCGCCGGCTCCGGCCTCACCTGAGTTCAGGCTGATCTGGATCCGCGAGAAGGCGTACCGGTCGGCGTTGTCCAGGACGTTTCGAAGTACCTGTCCCACCCGGCGCGCGTCCCCGCTGATCCGCACGGGGGTGAGATCTGCTGTGATGACGTGTGTGCTTGTGGAGCGGAGCCTGCGGGTTTCGCGGTCTACGACGTCGTCGAGGTCAACGTCCTCCTCGTTGAGCCGAAAGCCCCCGTCATTGGCCTTGGCGAGGGTCAGAAGGTCTTCGACGAGGTAGTGCATGCGGGACGTCTCTTCGGCGAGAATGTCCGTCAGTTCGTGCCAGGTCTCGCCCGACGGGTCCGCGGCAGCGACCTCCACCCCGGCGCGCAGCGTCGCCAGGGGACTGCGGAGTTCGTGGCTGGCGTCCGAAATGAACCGGCGCTGCTCGCGGTCCGAGGACTGCAACCGTGCCAGCATCTTGTTCATGGTTAGCGCCAGAGACTGAATCTCGTCGTTGGTACGCGGAACGTCGACTCTTTCGTCCAGGCGCGCGCCGTCGATGTTGGAGACCTGCCCGCGGATCCTTTCCACCCGTTGCAGAGACCGCCCCACCAGTAGCCAAACCGAGACGCCGACCACAAGCAGCAGCAATGGAGTAGCGCCGAGCAGGAACCAGGAGACTGTGGAAACCGTTTCCGCCAGGAGCTGTACCGGGGACGCGACGACCACCGTGTAGGGCCCGTCGTCCAGCCGGACAGCGGTCGCGATGATCCGGAAGTCATCGGGGTCGCCGAGGCTCTCCAGGCTGGATACATCCTCCGTCAGGATCTGGTCCGGGGCAGGCCGCAGGGAGGTCAACGGCCGGTCCCCCGCGGTGGGCACTGACGCGGCCACGACGGCGCCGGCCGGGTTCAGGATTTGGACGATCTGTCCTCCGTGCGCGGTGGCGGCAATGTACCGTCCTGCTTCGGCGACATCCTGGTCCTGAATCTGGACGATGACTTCCAGGGCCTCGTGCCGGGCGGCCGACTCGGTCGAGGCGATCAACGCCCCCTGGAGCAGGACCAGAAGGGTGACCCCGCCGACCAGCAGCGCCATGGCGACGACGCCTAGGGCCGTCGCTGTGGCGCGCTTGCGAACTCCCCACTCTCCCCTGCGGGACGCGGGCCGACCGGCAAAGGGCTCGACTTTCATGTTTCAAGAATGGGCTAACAGTTGGTCACCGACAACTGGCCCCGTCCGGCTCTCAGCTCCGGCACAGGTACCCTAAGACGCTACTCAACGGTGGCGGACCACACCGGATCCACAGCCAACCATCGCGGCGGCGCCGGCAAACATTCAACCGTTATGAAAGGAACCGATCATTGCCACATAAACCATGACTCAAGTCTGATCGAAACCAGACCTAAAGGAATCAACGACACACTACAGTAGCGGTGCGCGGTTCTTAGACGACTGAAGCTCCGGAAAAACCCGGAGCTTCAGTCGATTAATTATTGCGGTGCCTAGCTCTCGCCAGCCGAGTCCGAGCGGCCGAGGATGGTCTGGGGGATCCAGAACGAACCGGCGAACAGGGCCAGGCAGGCGGCCATCGGCCACGGGTTGCCCAGCGTCAGGAAGGACAGCGAGTACAGGGAAGCGAGGAACAGGACCATCATCACGGAAAAAATGACAATGGTGGAGCCGAGGCCGTTCTCGGCCTGCGGGTTCTGCTGGGTCTTCGCGGTGTTGCTGGACATTCGTTCCTCCTCGGCCCCGGGGGGCTCAAAACTGTGGCGGCTGCCGGAGCGGATCAGTACGCGGACGAACCCTGTTCGCCCTTGACGATCGCGATGCCGGAGCTGGCGCCAATACGTGTTGCACCAGCAGCAATCATAGCCTGTGCATCGGCCCGGGAACGCACGCCGCCGGAGGCCTTGACGCCGAGCGTGGGGCCCACCGTGCGGCGCATCAGGGCGACGTCCTCGGCCGTGGCTCCGCCGCCGTTGAAACCGGTGGAGGTCTTCACGAAATCGGCACCGGCTTCCACTGCGGCCTCGCAGGCCAGGACCTTCTGTGCATCATCCAGCAGGGCGGTTTCAATGATGACCTTGAGGATGGCCCCACCGTCGTGGACGGCTTCGGCGACGGCGGCGATGTCATCGACCAGGGCGCCCTTGTCGTTGGCGCGGGCGGCGGCGATATCGATGACCATGTCGACCTCCTCCGCGCCGTCCAGCACGGCACCGCGGGCTTCGAAGGCCTTGACGTCGCTCGGGGTGGCGCCCAGCGGGAAGCCGACCACGGAACACGTCAGCACGCCGGAACCCTTCAGCGCTGTCTTGACCTTCTTGACCCAGATGGGGTTGACGCAGACAGACTTGAACCCGAATTCGGCGGCCTCCGCGCAGACCTTGAGGATCTCGGCCTCGCTGGCCTCCGGCTTGAGCAGGGTGTGGTCAATGTAGGAGGCAATGCTGACGGCGCTGTCCCCGGACTCCTGACCGGCGGGGGCGGCGCTTCCGGCGGCCGTGGGGGCTTCGTTGCTCATGGTGGTCCCTTTCCTGGCGGGCCGTGGACTGTCTTGTCCCTCTGGGAGGTTGTCCCTCTGGGAGGCCCCGGGGGCCTGCCGACACCGCGGCTCTCGTGGCTTCTCGGTGTCCATCTTGCCATAACAGGAACACGCTCCGGCGGCCCCGGCGGCCGCCCCGGCGGCGGCTCCGGCGCGCGCGGCTAGGCTGCCCTGACGAGGGGGTCAGCCAGGGTGGCCTGGAGCAGCTGCGAGGCGCAGACCGAGGCGGCGGACGCGGCGGCCACGAGCAGTCCCAGCCGCACGCCGTCGAACGCGGCAGCATCCCCGATGGCCCAGATGCCCGGCACCGAGGTGCGGAAGTCCTGGCCGATCACGATGCCGCCCCGGGGAGCGGTCTTGAGCCCGGCACTCACCGAGAGGGCGTCGCGGGCGATCCGTTCCTCCGCCAGGACCACCAGGTCGCCGTTCATGCGGGAACCGTCTTCGAACACGACGCCGGCCGCCGGCAGCATTGAGCCGGCAAGGTTCGGAACGACGGCCGCGGGACGCTGCGTGGTGCGGACGGGACGGACGCCCCGGGCGCGGAGCACCGCTTCCGCCTGCCCGGCGGCAGTTCCGGTGCCCACGAGGATGCCCAGGGGCCGCCTGCCGAGGACCCGGGTGACGTCCCTGACGGCCTCGCCCAGCCGGGTGGCGTCGTCGATCGTGGAGTAGCTGAGGCACCGGCCGGCGCCCTCCAGGGGTGCTCCTGCCGGGGAGGAACCGGTGGCGATCACCAGCTGGTCGTAGCTGAACTCCAGGCCGTCCGCCGTGGTGACCCGCTGTCCGTCGGGATCGATGTAGCTGACCGGCTGGCCGAACCGCAGCGAAACCTGCGGCAGGGCGGCGAGCTCGAGCAGCTCGGCGGGAGCGTCGTCCCGGTTGCTCAGCACCGTGATTCCGCCGGCGAACGGGGTCCGGGCCAGCTGCCGGACGAGGGCCTGCGCGGCCGGGCCGGCCCCGGCGATGACGATCCGGGGCCGGGTCCGGGAATCGGGTGTTGCGCTGGAGACGTTGGACATGGTGGGCCCTTTCGCTGGTGGCCGGTGGTGTGGCCTGCGTGCTTGATGCACCCAGCGTAGGCGGACGGGTTTTCCTGCGTGTTTCCCGGGTGTTGCCGTTTTTCCGGTGCCCGTTCGCCAATATTTACCCGCCGGTAATGCCCTGCGTCACACCCGGAGCCGGTAGCCGCGCTTCACCACGGTTTCCACGAGGCCGCCGTCCGGCAGCGAGGAGCGCAGCCGGCTGACCGTCATGTCCAGGGCATGGACGGACCCGCGCAGTTCCAGCAGTTCGGACAGCGCCTCCCGGGAGAGCACGGCCCCGCCGGCGCCCAGCAGGGCCCCCAACAGCAGCAGCGGGGCCGGCGCCATGTCCACGGCCTCGCCGTCGATCCGCAGCGAGCGGCCGCGGAGCTCCACGCTGCCCGAGGGCGTGTCCAGCCGGCGGACGTGGTTCAGGGCCAGGTGTTCGACGACCAGCCGGATCAGGGCGCCCATCCGGAACCGCTCCGGGACCAGCGGCTGCACGCCGGCGTCGAGCAGCGGCTGAGCCGTGACCGGACCCACGACGGCGGTGGCGACGTTCGTTTTGAGGCTCTCCACGAGCTGTTTGTACAGGCCCATTTCGTGCGCCGTGCTCCACATCGCGTCCACGGCCGGGGCGCTCGTGAAGGTCAGCACGTCCAGGTTGCTGCTGCAGGCGGCCTCGATCAGCCGCGGCAGCCGGTCGGCGCCGTCGGGCTTGACCCAGCGGTACGGGGTGACGGTCAGGACGGTGGCGCCGGACATCCGCAGCCGCTCCAGCTGGCGCACGTCGGTGTAGCCGTGCAGCTGGACGGCCACGGTCTTGCCGCGCACCCCTTCGGAAAGGAGCATGTCCACCAGTGTCGCGGTGGTTTCGTCGCTGCTGATCCCGACGTCGGCGAGTCCGGCCGCGCGGACCGCACCGCGGGCCTTGGGGCCGCGGACGAACATCCGGGTGGCGCCCAGGGTTTCGAGGAGCTGTTCGCCGATGCCGAAGGTGTCCGCGGCCTCGCACCAGCGGCGCATCCCGTAGGCGGTGGTGGCGATGCAGAGCTCGGGCCGGGCATCGATGATGGCCCGGGTGTCCTCGATCAGCCGCAGGTCCTCCTGCACCGGGGCGATCTTCAGCGCCGGTGCATGCAGCACCTCGGCGCCGCGCCGTTCCAGGGCCTCGATCAGGTCCTGGGAGCGCCGGTGCGAGGTGACGCCGATCCGGAACCCCTCGAGGGGCAGTTCCGACTTCGCCAGGGCGTCCTCGGGGCCGACGGCGTCCGGGGCCCCGAGGACTCCGGCCCCGGCAGCTCCGGAGAGGGCAGCCGGAGCAATGGCATTGAGCGCACTCACGGCTCTCACGCGCCCATCAGCGACGCGGCGAGGCGGTCCAGCTCGGCGGTGGCTTCGGCGCAGCCCCGGTTGGCCTCGGCCACCCGGACGACGTCGCCGATCACCAGCACGGCCGGGTTGGTGCAGTCCGCGGCTGCGGTGGTGATGGTGCCGAGTTCGGCGATGGTGGTGCGCTGGCCGGGACGGTAGCCGCGTTCGACGACGGCCATCGGCATGTCCGCCCGCATCCCGGCGCGGCGCAGGCCGGCGGCGAGCTGGTGCAGAGTGCCGATGCCCATCAGGACCACGATGGTCCCGCCGAGCCCGGCAAGGTGCGTGTGTTCCTTCTCGGTCAGCGGGGCGTGGCCGGAGACCACGGTGAACATGTGGCTGACCTCGCGGTGGGTGACCGGGATCCCGGCCGCGGCGGGGACGGAGATGGCGCTCGTGACGCCGGAGATGACCCGGACGGGCACGCCGGCCTTCACACAGGCCGCCACTTCCTCGCCGCCACGGCCGAACACGTACGGGTCGCCGCCCTTGAGCCGCACCACGTTCCTGCCTCCCAGGGCGGCTGCCACCATGAGTTCCTCGATCCCGGACTGGCTGACCGGGTGGTGGCCGGGCCGCTTGCCTACGTCCACCAGTTCGGCAGTGCTCAGCGAGGGAAGTTCCTGGTACGGGGCGAGCCGGTCGTAGAACACGACGTCGGCGTCCCGCAGTGCCTTGATGGCCGCCACGGTCAGCAGTTCGGTGGTTCCGGGGCCGCCGCCTACGAGAGTGACGTGGCCGGCGGGTCCGGCGGCGGGCTCGGCGGAGACGGGGATGCCGGTCCCGCGGCAGCGCTCCAGCAGGGCATCCCAGCCGGGCTGGCCGTCGTCGACCGCGGCCACGAGGAAGGGCCGTTCCGGCAGGGGGCCGTCGTTGGACGAGCCGCCGGGAGCGGTGAGCCGGGAGACAATGGCGCCGGCGGCTTCATAGCGCCGGACCGCCTGACGGGCGGCGGGGTCGGAGCCGGTGACGAGGACTTCGCGGCCGCTGAGATCGATGCTGAGCTGCATGGTTAGACCTTGCTTTCCTGGGCGGAGCTGTCCCGGTCGGGGCGTCCGGTGGCGGTGCTGCCAGTAACGGCGGCGTCGGCTGGCCTCATGGGGATGGAAGCTCCGATCAGCACTGGTTCCTGGCTGGCGCGTGTCTGAACGGCGAGCGCCTTCTCCTCGGCGGTGGCCGGACGCATCTGCCCGCGCTCGTCCGGGACGAAGGTGATGGAATCGTCCTTCTGGTCGGGGGCGTTGACGAAGGAGCGGAACCGGCGCAGGCGCTCGGGATCCTTCAGGGTGTCGGCCCACTCGTCCACGTAGGTGTCAACGTGCCTGGCCATGGCGGCTTCGAGTTCCTCGGCGATGCCCAGGGTGTCGTGCACCACCACGTCCTCGACGTGTTTGATGCCGCCGTCGAGCTCCTCCTGCCACCGGGCGGTGCGCTGCAGGCGGTCGGCCGTGCGGATGTAATACATGAAGTAGCGGTCGATGTACTTGAGCAGCGTTTCGTCGTCGAGGTCCTTGGCCAGCAGCTGGGCGTGCGCCGGGGTGGCGCCGCCGTTGCCGCCGACGTACAGGTTCCAGCCGTCCGCGGTGGCGATGACGCCGACGTCCTTGCCGCGGGCCTCGGCGCATTCGCGGGCACAGCCGGAGACGCCCATCTTCAGCTTGTGCGGGCTGCGGAGGCCGCGGTAGCGCAGCTCCAGCTGGATGGCCATGGCCACCGAATCCTGCACACCGAAGCGGCACCAGGTGGAACCGACGCAGGACTTCACCGTGCGCAGGCTCTTGCCGTAGGCCTGGCCGGACTCGAACCCGGCGTCCACGAGTTCCTTCCAGATCTCCGGAAGCTCCTCCAGCCGGGCGCCGAACATGTCGATTCGCTGGCCGCCGGTGATCTTGGTGTAGAGGTTGTACTTCTCGGCCACGGCGGCGATCACGCCGAGCTTCTTCGGAGTGATCTCGCCGCCGGCGATCCGGGGGACCACGGAGTAGGTGCCGTCCTTCTGCATGTTGGCCAGGGCGCGGTCGTTGGTGTCCTGCAGGGTGCCGCGGCCGGCGTCCAGGACGTAGGCGCTGTTCTGGCTGGCCAGGATGTTGGCGATGGTCGGCTTGCAGATATCGCAGCCTTCGCCGGTGCCGTACTTGGCCATGACCTCCTCGAAGGAGGTGAGTTCCAGGACGCGAATGGTCTCGAAGAGTTCCTGGCGGGACAGCTCGATGTGTTCGCAGAGTGCCTTGGAGACGGCGACGCCGGACTTGGTCAGTTCGGTTTCGAGCAGCTTCTTGAGCATCGGCACGCAGGAACCGCAGCTGGTCCCGGCGCGGGTGCAGCCCTTCAGCTCGCCGAGCTCCTGGACGGGAGCGTTGCCGTCGCAGGCCCCGCAGCCGTTGACGGTGTCGCGGATGGTTCCGGCAGCCACGTTGTTGCAGGAACACAGGATGGCGTCGTCCGGAAGCTCGGTGTCCGGGGCCTCGCCGCCGCCGGCCGCGGTGAGGTAGGCGCCGGGTTCGGCGGCCAGTCCGCGGCCCAGCATGGGCCGCAGGGAAGTGTACGGGGTGGCGTCGCCGACGAAGATGCCGCCGAGCAGGGTCTTGGCATCGTCCGTGGTGACGATCTTCTGGTAGACGCCGCGCGCGGGGTCGGCGTAGACGATCTCGAGGGCGCGCTCGGTTCTGGCGAAGGCGTCGCCGAAGCTGGCGACGTCGACGCCGGAGAGCTTGAGTTTGGTGGCGGTGTCGAAGCCCGGGAAGGTCGCAACGCCCCCGTGCAGCCGGTCCGCGACGATCTCGGCCATGGTGTTGGCCGGGGCCACGAGGCCCAGGCACATGCCGCCGAAGTTGGCCACCTCGCCGATCGCCCAGATCCCGGGCACCTCGGTGGAGCAGTCGTCGGAGATGACGACGCCGCCGCGCGGGCCGAGCTGGAACTGCGGGGCGGTGCCTTCGGTTTCCGGGCCGTTGGCCGCGCGGAACAGTTCGTCGCGGGGCTTCACGCCGATCGCGACGATCACGAGGTCGGCTTCGATGATGCGGCCGTCGGCCATGAGCACACCGGTGACCTGGCCGTCGTCGTCGGAGATTACTTCGGAGGGGAACACGCCGCCGTGGACGGTGAATCCCTTGGCCTCGATCAGGCGGCCAAGGGCCTGCCCGGCGCCCTCGTCCAGCTGGGTGTTCATGAGCCAGGGGGAGCCGTTGATGACGATGGGGTTGGCGCCGAGCTGCTCGGTGCCGGCCGCGGACTCGAGTCCCAGGAGGCCGCCGCCGATGGTGACGGCGTTGACCCGGCGGCCGAGTTTGGCCGTCAGCTCCGCGATCGCCTTGTTGATGGCCCGGACGTCCTCCAGGGTGCGGTAGACGTGGGTGAGTTCGGAACCGGGGATGGGCAGGCGGGCCGCGTCGGAACCGGTGGCGACGACGAGCTCGTCGTAAGGGTACACGGTGCCGGCCGCGGTGGTGACGTTCTTGCCGGCGGTGTCGACGCCGGTGACGCGCTCGCCGGTCTTGAGGCTGAGGGCCTCGTGGTCCCACATGGAAGCGCTGCCGAGGGTGAGGTCCACGCCGCTGTCCGTGAGGGCCTTGCTCAGCGCGACGCGGTCGTAGGGGAGGTGCGCTTCCTCGGTGAGGACCGTCACGTGCCAGCCGTCGAGGCCCCGGGAGTGCATGGCATCGGCGAAGCGGTGGGCGGCAGGACCGCCGCCGGCAACCACGATGCGGCGCGGTGTTGTAGTGCGCTCTGCGCCCTGGTTCTGGGGGCTTGAAGTCTGTCCGGTCACTGTGGGCCTTTCGCATGGGCCGCAGTCGGTGCTCTGCGACCTTCTCAATCGAAGTGTCCCTCCAGACTAGGCAAGCGCAGTTTCGCTTCAGTTTCCCTTATGTTTCGTGATCTTAACTTCTGCATCACGAACGCGTTTCCGGCCGCGTGAGTTCTCTTTTACCCGCCGGACACATTCGCTGCACGCCGCTGAAACACCGCGGCCCTAGCTTGGGTATGTGGCCGCAGGAGCGGCTGAGCCCGTGAGGGATGGATCAGAGAGGGGCCGAAAATGACTGCCGTACTTGAGAGCGCAGTACACGACCTTGAGGATCAGGCCGCTGGGCAGGCTGTTGTATCCGCAGCCGGCTGGCACCGCGTGTGCGCCGTGGAGGATCTGGAGCCGGCCTGGGGCGAGGCAGCACTGATTGCCGGCCGCCAGGTGGCCGTGATCCGCACCGTGTCCGGTGAGGTTTTCGCCGTCGCGCAGGAGGACCCGGCCACCGGGGCGCATGTCATGGCCCGCGGCATTACGGGGTCCCGCGGGGCACGCCCCACCCTGGCCTCGCCGCTGCACAAGGAGGTCTACGACCTTGGAACGGGTGAGTGCCTGGGCGCCCCGGGACTCCGTCTCGCCACCTTCGGTACCCGGATTGTGGGCGGGTACATTGAGGTCGAGCTCTAGGCCGAGCTACAGCCCGAGCTCTAGGCCGAGCTACAGCCCCAGGGCTTCGCGGACGTCGGCGAGGACGCCGTCCAGGGCGGTGCGTGCCTCGAGCCGTGCCGCAGGAAGTTCGGCCGCGGAGCCGACGCTGCGGATGACCTCCAGGTAGCACTTGAGCTTCGGCTCCGTCCCGCTGGGCCGGATGATGACCCGGCTGAGGTCCTTCGTCAGGTACAGCAGGCCTTCGGTCGGCGGGAGGTGCTCGCTGCCCTCGGCCAGGTCCGTGACCGTTTCGACGGCGGAGCCGCCAAAGGATTCCGGCGGCGAGACGCGCAGCCGGTTCATCATGGCGTCCAGCAGGCCCAGGTCCGCCACCCGGATGCTGAGCTGGTCGCTCGCGTGCAGGCCGTGGACGAGGTACAGCTCGTCCAGGGTGTCGAAGATGGTCTTGCCCCCGGCCTTGGCCGCGGCGGCGAATTCCGCGATCAGCACCGCGGCGGAAATCCCGTCCTTGTCCCGGGCGAGGGACGGCGCGACGCAGTAGCCCAGTGCCTCCTCGTAGCCGTAGAGCAGTCCGGGGACGCGCGCGATCCACTTGAAGCCGGTCAGGGTTTCCTCGTGGGCGTAGCCCGCGGCAGCCGCGATCCGCGCCAGCAGCCGCGAGGACACGATCGAGTTCGCGAAGACGCCGGCGGGGGCCGAGTCACCGGCGGCCGCCAGCCGGGCCACGACGTGTGCGCCCAGCAGGGCGCCCACCTCGTCGCCGCGCAGCATGCGCCAGGCGCCCGTGTCCGGATCCTTCGCGGCAACCGCGGCGCGGTCGGCGTCGGGGTCATTGGCGATCACAATATCGGCGTCCACGCGGGCCGCGGTCTCGAGGGCCAGGTCCAGCGCACCGGGCTCCTCCGGGTTCGGGAAGTTCACGGTGGGGAAGTCGGGGTCCGGCTCCGCCTGCTCCGTGACCAGGGTGACGTCGGCAAAGCCGGCCGCGTTGAGCGCCGCCACCGCCGTCCCGCCGCCCACGCCGTGCATGGGCGTGAGGACAATCTTGAGCTCCCGGGCCGGGAAGCGCGCGGGAACTGCCAGCGCTGCGACGGCGGACACGTAATCGGCGGCGATGGAGCGGTCCAGCACCGTCCAGCCGTCCGTGGCCAGGACCACTGAGTCCAGGGTGCCGACAGCGTCGATCCTCGCCGCGATCAGGGCGTCGTAGGGCGCAACGATCTGCGCGCCCCGGCCGCTCTCTTCGACGGCATGCCGGCCGAGGTAGACCTTGTAGCCGTTGTCCTGCGGCGGGTTGTGGCTGGCAGTCACCATCACGCCGCCGTCGCACTCCAGGGCCCGCACGGCGTAGGCCAGCAGCGGCGTCGGGAGCGCGGCCGGCATCAGGAAGGTCTCGACGCCGGCGGCAGTGAGGATCGCCGCGGTCTCTTCGGCGAAAACATCTGAGTTGTAGCGGGCGTCGTAGCCGACGACGGCGCGCGGCCGGGTGCCGGGGGCGGCCTGCGCGACGGCGTCGGCCAGGAAAGCGGTGAAGCCGGCCGCGGCGCGGCGCACGACTGCGCGGTTCATCCGGTTCGGGCCCGGTCCGAGGGCTGCACGCAGCCCTGCGGTGCCGAACTGCAGGGTGCCGCTGAAGCTGTCCGCCAGTTCCTGCCGGGCTGCGGCGTCGCCGTCGTCCGTGAGCCGGACCAGCTCGGTGAGGGCAGCGGCGGTGGCCGAATCCGGGTCCTGGGCAGCCCAGGTGCGGGCATCGCTCAACAGTCGCGAAAGTTCGGCATCAGAAGACGTCATGAGTACCAAACTATCCGCAATCGCGGAGGAATCGTCGCCCCGACGAGCGGGTTGGCCTTACGGTTCGGTCACGCCGGGGGCGCCCCATGGCCTTGACACCGATTTTTCCGGACACGTAACGTCTGGAATATGAAGATGGGCCGTGGGGTGGAATGGGCCGTGCACAGTTGCGTCAACATGGCGTGGACACCGGCGGGGGAGGCGGTCAACAGCGCCCGGCTGGCGGAGTACTACAAGCTTCCCGGCGCCTACCTGAACAAGCAGCTCCAGGCGCTGGTCCGCGCCGGTGTCCTGACCTCGGTCTCGGGACCCCGGGGAGGTTTCCACCTGGCACGCAGGCCCGAAAACATTACGGTCCTGGACGTTGTCCTGGCGCTCGAGGGTCCCGAGCCGGCGTTCCGCTGTGAAGCCATCCTGGGAAGCATCCCCGAGCCCGACGCAGGAGTGAACCATGTCCGGACCTGCCTCATTTCGCAGACCATGCGCCAGGCCGAGCTGGTGTGGCGGCAAGCCCTGGCGCGCCAGACCATCGCCGGAATCGCCGATTCGATGGAGCGGCGGTTCCCGGACGACAGGCAGAAGGCGCTGAAATATCTTGCCACCGAACCCTACTAGAGCTTGGCATCTGGATCGCCTGGCTGCTGCCTTGGGAGGTGGAGGAACGCTTTCAGGACAGTTTGTCGATAGTGCGTGCGAAGGCCGGCCCCGGCCGGGTTGGTCGCTATGCCCTGCTTCTGCGGCCGGCAACGGCGCCAAAGATCAGGAGCACAATGACGGCACCGAGGATGGAGAGGAGCCAGGTCCGAAGATCGAAGAAGTCACCGAGGCCTCCACCGAAGATCAGCGAGCCGATCCAGCCGCCGAGGATTGCTCCCACGACACCCAGAACGAGTGTGACCACCCAGCCGCCTCCCTGCCGGCCGGGAAGGACCGCCTTGGCGATGGCTCCTGCGATAAGCCCGAGGATGAGAAATGCGAGAATTCCCATGACTGTACTTCCTTTCGGTAGACCGGTCGTGGAATGCGGCCGTAACCACGATTTAATCAGCATGCTTAGTGGCATGCAATACCCGGCACCCAAGGGCCGACGAAGGTCGCTCATGCGTCAATGGGATGGGCTGTGGTGTTGGGGGCGCGGCTGGGGCCATTGCCTGCAGGACTACGGTTTCGTGGGGAATGCCGTGCGGCGCCCAACAAATGCGACCGTCAGCGCCGTCAGGGCAAGCCCGCTCATGACGACCGGAAGGGCGATGCCGTCAAAGTTGCCGATGACGACGGCGCCGATCACGCCGGCGGCGAAGATGGCGACGTTGAAGGCGACGCCGAGCATGGAGTTCGCGACGTCGGCGTTCTCGCCGCTTGCCATGCTGATGGCCGTTTGCAGTTGAGCTGCTGCGCCCCCGAAAGCCAGTCCCCAGAGGACGATCGCGACAAGGACCGCGACGATTGACTCGTGGCCGATGATGAAGACCACACCGGCGGCGATGAACAGTGTGATGCTGCCAAGGACCAGTGGCCGGAGGGCGCGGTCAATGACGGCGCCGGTGATGCCGATACCGATCAGGGCTGCGACGCCAAAGGTCACCAGCGCGACGTCGACGGAGAGCCGGAGGTTGCCGGAGCGGAGGTAGGCGGAGATATAGGTGTAAACGATGTTGTGCGCGAGCATCCAGGTGACGATGACGGCGAGGATCACCGCGACGCCGGGAATGTGGAGGATGCGCACCAGCGGGACGCGGGAGGCCACCGCCTGGCCGGGTGCATCGGGGACGAGGGCCGCGGCGAGCAAGGCGGTGATGAGTGTCAGGACCGCCAGCGTCCCGAAGGACCAGCGCCAGTCGAACGTTGTTCCCAGCCATGAACCCAGTGGGGTCCCGACGGCCAGGCCGATCGGAGTGCCGATCGAGGCGATCGCCAGCGCCCTGCCGGCGTATTTCGGGGCGGTGATGCGCCGTGCATATCCGGCGAGCATTCCCCAGATCAGGCCGGAGAAGGCCCCGGCAAGGAAACGTGACGCGAGGGACAGCGCAATCTCGCCGGAGAACGCCGTGATGATGTTAGCGACAAGGAATCCGAGGACTCCCACGATGAAGACCGGCTTTCGGCGCATGCCCCGGGTCAGGGCGACAGCGGGCATCGTCGCGATGACCGTTCCCAGGGCGTAGGCACTGACGAGCTGTCCAGCGGTGCCCTCGCTGGTGCTCAGGCCGGCGGCGATTTGCGGCAACAGGCCAGCGGGCATGGTTTCGGTGGCGATGAGGATGAATCCCATGAGCGCCATGACCAGGAGAGCGGCCAAGGGCAGGCGGTCGCCTGGAACCGGCGAGTCCGCAGAACCCGGAACGGCTATGCGACCCATCGGGGCGTCCGCCGCCCCGTCGGCGACGCGGACCTCACCGGGGGCCTGCATGATGACTCCACGCATGATGGGTCCTCTCCTCGCTATCGGTTCGTCCTTCCATACAAGGACACCACTCATCGCGCGGACCTGGGAGTCCCGGTTGGTGGAGGTACCGACAGGGACCACCTCGGCATGCGGACATCGTTTAGCGTGGACGTATGGACAATCGAGCGGAGGTGCGGGAGTTCCTGATCTCGCGTCGTGCCAAGGTGACTCCGGATCAGGTCGGTCTCCCATCCGGCGCCAATCGACGGGTCGAGGGGCTGCGCCGCAGCGAGGTTGCGACCTTGGCAGGGGTGAGCGTCGAGTACTACACGCGGTTGGAGCGCGGCGCGATCAGCGGCGCCTCACCCGAGGTCCTCGACAGCCTGGCCAGGGCCTTGGACCTGGATGACGCCGAGCGCGCGCATCTGTTCGACCTCGCCCACGCGGCAAGCCCGGTGGCCAGGCCGCCGCGGCGACGCAACTCGAAGACGTGGGTCCCTCACCAGAGCCTGCAGTGGGCGCTCGACGCGATCACCGCCGGCCCGGCATTCGTCCGCAACGGACGCATGGACCTACTCGCCGTCAACACTCTGGCCCGCGCGTTCTACAAGGACGTCTACGACATGCCGGGCCAGCCGCCGAACATCGCCCGGTACACCTTCCTCGATCCCCGCGCGCGCGACTTCTACCCCGACTGGGACCTATTCGCCGAGGTGACCGTCGCCATCTTGCGCACCGAAGCCTCCCGGGACCCACACAACAAGGAACTCCACGACCTCATCGGAGAGCTCAGCACCCGCTGCGAGGAGTTCCGGCGCCGGTGGGGCGCGCACAACGTCCGTCATCACGGCACCGGCTTCAAGACGTTCCACCATCCGGTCGTCGGCGAACTCACGCTGGCCTTCGAGGGCTTGGAAATGGCCGCCGAACCCGGCCTGACACTCACCATCTACACCGCAGAGCCCGGCTCCGGTTCCGAACAGGCGATGCGCCTGCTCGCCTCATGGGCCGCCAGTGAATACGGAACCTCGATACCCTTGTCTCCGGCAAGGGAATCCACCGACCGCTGACCCTGGCCGTAACGGCGAGTCGGCCCGAACCCTCATGGCGCCGCGCGGGACGCGCCACTCGCAAGCCCGCGCACGATGTGGGTTTCTAGAGCTTGGCGATGATCTCCGCGAGCAGCCGGGAGATGCGCGGGCCCGCGGCCTGACCGGCTTCGAGGACTTCCCCGTGGCTGAGCGGAACCGGGCTGATGCCGGCGGCGAGGTTGGTCACGAGTGAAATGCCGAACACCTCCAAGCCGGCGTGCCGGCCGGCGATGGCCTCAAGCGCCGTGGACATGCCCACGAGGCTGGCGCCGATCCGCTTGGCGTACTGCACCTCGGCCGGGGTCTCGTAGTGCGGTCCGGTGAACTGCGCGTAGACGCCCTCGTCCAGCGAGGCGTCGACTTCGCGGGCCAGGGCGCGGATGCGCGAGGAGTACAGGTCCGTCAGGTCCACGAAGGTGGCGCCTTCAAGCGGGGACGTGGCGGTGAGGTTGATGTGGTCGCTGATCAGCACGGGCGTGCCGGGCGTCCAGTCCTCGTTCAGGCCGCCGCAGCCGTTGGTCAGGACCAGGGTCTTGCAGCCGGCCGCCGCGGCGGTGCGCACACCGTGGACCACGGCGCGGACGCCCTTGCCCTCGTAGTAGTGGGTTCGCGCGCCCAGGACCAAGGCCCGCTTGCCCTCCCTGGTCAGCACCGAGCGGATGGTGCCCGTGTGGCCCACCACCGACGGCGAGGAGAACCCCGGGACCTCCGCCGCGGACAGGGTAGCGGTGGTCTCGCCGATCAGTTCGGCGGCATCGCCCCAGCCCGAACCGAGCACAAGGGCCACGTCGTGGGCCTCGACGCCCGTCTCTTCGGCGATGTAGTCGGCGGCGGCGCGGGCGGCGTCGAAGGGATCAGTGTTCAGGAATTCTGTTGTACTCACCGGTACAAGTTATCGTGCCGGTGCCGTGCTGCCCAGCACCGCGTGCGGCATGGTGCGGGCCCGTTTCTTGGTGGGCCGGGGCGGATGGGGGACAATGGATGATTGTGACTACGCATCCCGATTTCAGCTCACCCCGCATCGCAATCCTCGGCGGGGGGCCGGGTGGCTACGAAGCCGCCATGGTCGCCGCGTCACTGGGGGCGAAGGTCACCATCATCGAACGTGCGGGGCTCGGCGGCTCCGCGGTGCTGACCGACGTCGTACCGTCCAAGACGCTGATTGCGACGGCGGACCTGATGACCCGCGTGGGCGAGGCCGGCGAGCTGGGCGTCAAGTTCGACGTCGACGGCGGTGATTTCGCTCCGGTGATGCGGGCCGACCTCAAACACATCAATGACCGCCTCCTGGGCCTCGCGCGGAAGCAGTCCGACGACATCCGGGCCGGCCTGGAGCACCAGGGCGTCCGCATCCTGATCGGCTCCGGCAAAATGCTGGACAGCCACACCATCGAGGTCCTCACCGTCGACGGCACCGAAACCGTCGAGGCCGACGCGATCCTGCTGGCCGTCGGCGCCCACCCGCGCGAACTCCCCACGGCGCGGCCGGACGGCGTCCGGATCCTGAACTGGGCCCAGATCTACAACCTGGACGAGCTGCCCGAGGACCTGATCGTGGTGGGTTCCGGTGTCACCGGCGCCGAGTTCGCCTCCGCCTACAACGGCCTGGGTTCCAAGGTCACGCTGATTTCCAGCCGAGACCGCGTGCTCCCGGGTTCGGACACGGACGCCGCCGAGGTCCTGGAAGGCGTCTTCGAGCGCCGCGGCCTCAAGGTCCTCTCCCGTTCCCGCGCCGAGTCCGTCGAACGCACCGAGGACGGCGTCGTTGTCACCCTCGGCGACGGCTCCACGGTGACCGGCAGCCACTGCCTTGTCTGCGTCGGCTCCATCCCCAACACGGACGGGATCGGCCTCGAGGAGGCCGGCGTGGCGATTACCGAGAGCGGCCACATCAAGGTCGACGGCGTCTCCCGCACCACCGCGCCGAACATCTACGCCGCGGGTGACTGCACCGGCGTCCTGGCCCTGGCCTCCGTGGCTGCCATGCAGGGCCGGATCGCGATTGCCCACTTCCTGGGCGACAGCGTCATGCCGCTCAAGCTGCACCAGGTGGCCTCGAACATCTTCACCTCGCCGGAGATCGCCAACGTGGGCGTCTCCGAGGCAGAGATCGAGTCCGGCAAGTACCAGGGCGACGTCGTCAAGCTTTCGCTGAAAAGCAACGCCCGCGCCAAGATGCGCAACCACAAGGACGGCTTCGTCAAGATTTTCGCCCGGAAGGGTTCCGGCACCGTGATCGGCGGCGTCGTGGTGGGACCGAACGCCTCCGAGCTGATCTTCGCGATCTCCCTCGCGGTGACCCAGAAACTGCACGTCGACGACGTCGCCAGCACCTTCACCGTGTACCCGTCCCTGAGCGGTTCCATTTCCGAAGCCGCGAGGCGCCTGCACGTCCACATGTAGTCTCCGGGCGGGCCCGCCCAAGCAGAGTCCCCGCACCCTGCGGCGTCTGGACAATGCACAGCACCACCGACCCCGGGTCCTCCTGCCCCCGGTACTTCCGCAGCGCCCTCGGATCGGCATCAACGGTCGGGATCTCCATCCGGTGGCGTGACGATTACTCCTTCAGCGTGGAGGTCTGAGACGGCGTGGACCTGAACTGGGACCTGACGCTGGCCGCGACGCCGGTGAGCCGGCTGATGTCCGCGGTGTCCGGCGCGGTTCCGGAGCCGCTGTGGCGCAGCCGGACATTCCTGCGCGCCATGGGGGCTGTCGCCGGCCCCGCGCTGGGGGCGGGGCACATCGGGCTGACGGGCCGGGTGCCCAACGGCCAAAGCTTGGGGCGCGGCCCCGGCGGATGTGGTTTGTCCGCGAGAGCAAGGCGCACCTGCAGGGGCACAGCCTGGGTCAGACTTCAGCGCTGTCCGTCCAGGACAGGCTCGGTGACTTCTGGATCCCGCAGCGCGGCATCTTCATGATCGGCTCGTCCTTGTTCGAGCCCTTCGACCCCGCCACGCACCTCGCCAGGGGGCCCTGAGCCGCCCCGGGTCAGGAATAGGCGTACGGCGGAACGGTGTCGCCGGGGGCGAAGGGTTTGAACCAGTGCTCGAAGTCCAGTTCGCTGGCGTCATCTTCGAGATCATCGAGCCTGTCCGAGTACAGGGCCTCACTGTCCGCGTCCTCCAGCAGGACTTCTTCGACGTCGGCCCGCCAGTCTTCCGGAAGGTCCAGTTCGTAGATGTCCTCGGTGATTTCGGCCTGGTCGAGCAGGCAACGGATGGCGAGTTCGGCGGCGAGGCAGCCGGGGGCGGTCCAGCCGCGGACCAGCGATGCGGTGACGTCGGCTGCGACCACGATGAACTTCTGGGTGAACTTTGCGTCGTAGCTGGCGGCGAACTGCGGCGGCAGCGACGACAGGACGGAGGTTCCGGCGATCTCGGTGGGCGTGGCGGCTTCCAGCTGGCTCAGCGTGCCAAGGTCACGGAAAAGCTGGTCGATGAGGATGCTCGACGAGTTCCACAGCAGGCCTGCCAGCAGGCGCGTCTGGCGCACTAACTTCTCACGATCCTCCGGCGTGACGGCGGCCATCTCCTCCAGGTCTTCCGGGTCGAACTGGAGCCGCTGCTCAGCTGTCATGTCATCGGGATGCGGGTCGAGCCCCAGGAGCTCCAGGCTCAGCCCGGTCAGCTTCTCGGCGTCAGCCAGCAGTTCTTCGGTGATGTCGTCCTCGTCGGCGCTCATGGCCCCGATGCTACCGGGCAACCGCTCCCTGCCCGATTCCTGTGACGCGAACGTGTAGGGCCGATTCTGGGCTGGCGCTGGATGGAACCCGTCGGAACATGGTGTGCGGAAACCGCTATTTGGTCTCGGGACACGTAATGATGCGCGCTGATCGCCCTGAACTCGGGCCTGCCCAAGTTGAGGACACCCCAGCCCCTACGCCACCGCCCCCTCGAAGTGCTTCTCGATGATCCCCTTGATGTCGTCATGGCACCCGCCGCAGCCGGTGCCCGCCCGCGTCGCGCCTGACACCTCAGCCACAGTCCCGCACCCGTCACCAACGGCTGCAGCGATCTTCGTCCCGCTCACCCCCGCGCACCGGCACACGGTCCGCTCCGGATCCGCGTCACCCGCAGCAGACGCCTGGTCCGGACCGTCCAGGCGCAGCAACAAGGACCGGTCCGCCGGCAGCTCCGCGCCGCGTTCAAAGAGCTGCACAAGCTCGGCCGCGGTGCGGGGCATGCCCACGGACACAAGGCCCTCAAGGACGCCCGCCCGCGTTGTCATCTTGACGTAGCGGCCGTGCTCGGGGTCGGCCCACTGGGCGATCTGCAGGCGGGCCCGCCCGTTCACTGCTCCGGCGGTCAAAACGTCCTCATCCCACGGGTCTGCCGAAACATCTCCGGCCACGGCCATGTTCATCCCGCGCGCCTTGAGCACAATGACGCCCGGCAGCTCCGGCGCCAGCACCGGCAGAGCCCCAGAGTCCGGAGCTCCGGAAGCCAGCAGCACCAGGTACTCCGCGAGCCATTCCGCCTGGCGCCACCCCGGACCTACCAGCCCGGACGGACCACGCGCGGTCCGGCACTCGACGCACTCCGGATCGGGGCAGCGGACCTCGGCGCAGTCGCCGATCGCAAAGATGTGGGGTTCGTGGTGGGCACGGAGCTTGTGGTCCACCAGGATGCCTGCCGCCGTCGAAAGTCCGCAGCCTTCCGCCAGTTCGGTCCGGGGCCGGACACCGCAGGAGAGCACCAGCAGGTCGCCGTCGATCGCGGAGCCGTCATCGAGCAGCAGCGCCGAGAATCCGCCGTCGGGCGCGTTGTGTTCCACCCCGACGGACCGTGCGTTGCCGGCCACCCGCACGCCGCAGTTCCGCAGGCTCGCCGCGAGGACGGCGCCGCCGCCGCGGTCGATGTTGCGGCCCAGCGGATGCGGTCCGTTGTGCACCACGGTGACCGTGGCACCTTCCTCGGCCGCGGCCAGGGCTGTCTCCAGGCCGAGCACGCCGCCGCCCAGGACCACCACGCGCTTGCCGCCCGCCACCGCGGCCTGCAGCACCGAGGCGTCGCGCAGGTCGCGGAGGGCAGTCACGCCGGCAGGCAGCACGGGGGCGGCCGGATCCGGGTTCAGCCCGGTGAGGTTGGGGATCACGGGGCGGGACCCCGTGGCGAAGACCAGCCGGTCGTAGCCGGCGGAGGTGCCGTCGCTCAGTTTCAGCTGCTGCCGGGCACGGTCCACCCGGCGGACGCGCACGCCGAGCCGGACGTCGACGCCGTCGGCAATCAGTGTGGCGGCGTCGGACAGGGCCAGGGCGGAGGCCGTGGTCCGGCCGACCCCGAGGTCCGCCACGAGCACGCGGTTGTACGCGGCCTCCGCCTCCTCGCCGATCACCGTCAGGTGCGCCAGTCCGCTGCGCACCGCCGGCAGCAACTCATCAACCAGCCGCGCGGCCACCGGCCCGAAGCCCACAACAACAATCCGCTCAGTCATGAGGCACCCTCTTTCTGCAGTACATCGACGCCGAGATTGGCAGCGCCCGGCCGGACCCACACCTTGCTGGTTTTGAACTCGGGCATCCCGGAAATCGGGTCCGTGGCGGCCTCGGTGAGACGGTTGGCGCTCTCCAGCTCCGGGAAATGGAACGGCAGGAACACCGTCTCCGGCCGGATGTCCGTGCTCAGTTCGGCGCGGCAGCTGACCTCGCCGCGTCCGTTGGAAATCGAGACGAAGTCGCCGTCGGCGATGCCCTGCGCGGCGGCGGCCGCAGGATGGATCTGCAGCCTTGCTTCCGGCTGGGCGGCGGCGAGGGCGGCGACCCGCCGGGTCTGCGCGCCGGACTGGTAGTGCTCCATCAGCCGGCCGGTGATCAGGGTCATCGCCGTTCCGGCCCGGTCTGCGGCTGATGCTGCGTCCGCGGCGGAAGGCGTACGACGGCGGGGTGTCACCGCCGTGAACACCGCCCGGCCGTCCGCGTGGGCAAAGGAGTCCAGGAACAGCCGCGGCGTGCCGGTGCTTCCGGACGGGTAGGGCCAGTAGGCGGCCTCGCCGCGGTCCAGCATGGCGTAATCGATCCCGGAGTAGTCGGCCAGGCCGCCTTCGGACGCGAGCCGGAGCTCCTCGAAAACGGTCTCCGGATCCTCGCTGAACATTGACGGCGCGTCCAGAGCTTCGGCCAGCCGGGTCATGATCCACAGCTCCGTGCGCACCCCAGGCGGGGGAGCGAGGGCGCGGCGGCGGCGGAGCACGCGGCCCTCGAGGTTGGTCAGGGTGCCCTCCTCCTCGGCCCACTGGGTGACCGGCAGGATGAGGTCCGCTTCGGCAGCGGTCTCGGAGATGAAGAAATCGCAGACCACCAGGAAGTCCAGGCTCCGCAGTCCTTTGATCACGGCGTTCGCGTCCGGGGCGGAGACCGCCACGTTGGCGCCGTGCACGAAGAGGCAGCGGACGCCGTCGGGCTGGCCGAGGGATTTGAGCAGTTCGACGGCGGGAACGCCAGGTCCGGGGATGAGCGCTTCCGGTACGCCCCAGACGCGGGCCATGTGGGCGCGGGCGGCGGGATCGGTGATTTTGCGGTAGCCGGGGAGCTGGTCGGCCTTCTGGCCGTGTTCGCGGCCGCCCTGGCCGTTGCCTTGGCCGGTGAGGGTGCCGTAGCCGCTGCGGGCGGAGCCGGGCAGGCCCAGCAGCAGCGCGAGGTTGATGGCGGCGGTGGCGGTGTCCGTGCCGTCCACGTGCTGTTCCACGCCGCGGCCGGTGAGGATGTAGCTGCCGCCCTGCCGGGCGCCGTCGGCCAGCCTGCGGGCGGTGTCCCGGATCAGCCCGGCAGGGACGCCGGTCAGGGACTGCACGCGTTCCGGCCAGTAGGAGGCGACGCTCCGGACCAGGGCCTCGTAACCCGAAGTCCGGGAGGCGATGTAGCCCGAGTCGGCGAGGCCTTCGTGGATCACGACGTGGGAGAGGCCGAGGAGCAGGGCGAGGTCGGTGCCGGGCAGCGGCTGCAGGTGCAGCCCGCCGCCGTCGGACGTGAACGCAGCGGTGGCCGAGCGGCGGGGGTCCACCACGATCAGCCCGCCGGCGTCGCGGGCGCCCTGCAGGTGCTGCACGAACGGCGGCATGGTCTCGGCGACGTTGGAGCCGAGCATCAGGATGGTGCTGGCGGCGTCGAGGTCCTCCAGCGGGAAGGGCAGGCCGCGGTCCAGGCCGAAGGCGCGCATCCCGGCTGCGGCGGCCGAGGACATGCAGAACCGGCCGTTGTAGTCGATCCGGGAGGTACCCAGGGCCAGCCGGGCGAACTTGCCCAACTGGTAGGCCTTCTCGTTGGTCAGCCCGCCGCCGCCGAAGACGCCGACGGCGTCGGCCCCGTAGCGGGCCCGGGTGTCCTTGACCGCGGCGGTGATGAGGTCCAGGGCCTTGTCCCAGCTGACCGGGCGGTGCACGCCGTCGGCGTCCTTGAGCAGCGGTTCGGTGACGCGGCCGGGGTGGGTCAGCAGCGAGGCGGAGGTCCAGCCCTTGCGGCAGAGGCCGCCGCGGTTGGTGGGGAAATCGCGTCCGCTGACTTCGAGGGGCGCCTCAGCGGGCGCCTCGAGGACGGGGGAGTCAGCGGCCGGCACGGGGTCTGACCCCGGCTGGGTAGCCGGGGTCAGAGCCGCTGGGGACTTCAGCGTCATGGCGCACTGCAGCGCGCAGTAAGGGCAGTGCGTGTCGGCGCTTTTGGTCATGTTAGACGTGTCCCATCGCGTTTCGGTTGGCGTTGCGGATGTAGCAGGCCCAGCAGACGATCAGCATCAGGACGTACGCCCCGACGAAGCCGTAGAACGCCGGGGTGTAGGAGCCGCTGGCGCTGTTGGAGGCATTGAGCACCTGCGGGATGACGAACCCGCCGTAGGCGCCGATGGCCGAGATGAGGCCAAGGGCCGAGGACGCGAGTCGCTGGGTGGCCACCGTGCTGGCGCCGGACTTTGCTGCCCGGCTGGAGGTGGCGAAGATGACCGGGATCATCCGGTACGTTGCGCCGTTGCCGAAGCCGCTGGCGGTGAAGAGCATCAGGAACAGGACCAGGAAGAGCCAGAAGTTCTTCAGCGGCAGGGTCCAGATCATGGTCAGGGTGATGACGGCCATGGCGGCGAACGCTGTGACGGTCATCCGGGCGCCGCCCATGCGGTCGGCCATCCGGCCGCCGTAGGGTCGGGCCAGCGAGCCGACCAGCGGGCCCAGGAATGCCAGCGAGAGTGCCACGGTGCCGACGCCGATCGATGAGAACGCCGGGAAGTAGTCCTTGATGAGCTTGGGGAAGACGCCGGCGAAGCCGATGAAGGAGCCGAAGGTGCCGATGTACAGCAGCGCCATGATCCACAGGTGCGGTTCCTTGAGCGCGGCGAGCGAGCCCGCGACGTCGCCCTTGGCGCTGGTGAGGTTGTCCATGTACTTCCAGGCGCCGAACGCGGCGAGCAGGATCAGCGGGACCCACATGAGGCCGGCCATGGGCAGGTTGACGGTGCCGGCGGCCAGGAGGGTGATGGCAATCGGAACGGCAAGCTGTGCGACGGCGGCACCGAGGTTGCCGCCGGCGGCGTTCAGTCCCAGCGCCCAGCCCTTTTCGCGGGCCGGGTAGAAGAAGGTGATGTTGGCCATCGAGCTGGCGAAGTTGCCGCCGCCGAAGCCGGCGAGGGCCGCCACGAAGAGCATGGTGCCGAACGGGGTCTCCGGGTTGGAGACGCAGAGGGCCAGCCCGGTCGAGGGGATCAGCAGCAGCAGGGCGGACACGATGGTCCAGTTGCGGCCGCCGAAGCGGGGGACCATAAACGTGTACGGGATCCGGAGCGTGGCGCCCACCAGGCTGGGCATGGAGATCAGCCAGAAGACTTCCGAGGTGGTGAAGGTGAAACCGGCCGCGGGCAGCTGCACCACGACGATTGACCACAGCTGCCAGACCACGAAGCCCAGGAACTCGGCGAAGATGGACCAGTTCAGGTTGCGCCGGGCAATGGGGCGGCCCAGGGTTTCCCACTGATCTTTGTTCTCGGCATCCCAGTTGGCGATCCAGCGGCCGGGACGGTACTCAAGGGCGGGCCCACCGAGGGTGGTGCCGGCGTGGATATCGGGGGAAACGCCGGTTTGGGCGTTTGCGGTGCGTTCAGCAGTCACGGGGACCTCCTTGGGGGTGTTGTCCTTCCACGGTAGAGAAGCCGCGTTTCCGGGACCGTCGCCGTTTGTTAACGTGCTGTGACGTTTGCCTATCGGCGCGTTGGTTGCAGCGTGAGGGAAGCCGTGGGGCATAGTGTGATGACCACCACGTGAGACAAATATGAATGTCCAAATAGTGGAACGTTTGTCCAGTCAGTGGACGGCGGGAACTATTATCAGACATATACCAATCCCTTAGCCGAACGGCCCGGGGCCCCGCGCCCTGCAGCAACTCCGTCCGGTCTTGATGAAAGTGCTACTACATGCCATCCACTGCCACTTCCACGGAGCTTGGGTCCGCCAAACCGGTGAACTCGCGCGGCCGCGTGATCGTCGCCAGCCTGATCGGCACCACCGTGGAGTTTTACGACTTCTACGTCTACGCCACAGCCGCGGTACTCGTTTTCCCGAAGCTGTTCTTCCCGGGCCAGAACGAGACCACCCAGCTGCTGAGCTCCTTTGCCGTGTTCGGCGTCGCGTTCGTCGCCCGCCCGCTCGGCTCAATTGTCTTCGGCCACTTCGGTGACAAGTTCGGACGCAAGGGCACCCTGGTGGCGTCACTGCTGACCATGGGTATTGCCACCTTCCTCATCGGCTGCCTGCCCACGGCGCTCGTCCCGGGCTGGACCTTCTGGGCCCCGGCACTACTGGTCGTC
The DNA here is from genome assembly GCF_054059215.1 of Arthrobacter sp. UYCu723. NCBI lineage: Bacteria > Bacillati > Actinomycetota > Actinomycetes > Micrococcales > Micrococcaceae > Arthrobacter > Arthrobacter sp. UYCu723. The sequence continues at coordinate 322,276 of NZ_JBSSBW010000001.1, read as the reverse complement.
CTGCGCTTCGCCCAGGGCCTGGCCCTCGGCGGCGAATGGAGCGGGGCGGCCCTGCTGGCCACCGAGAACGCCCCGGCCAACAAGCGCGCCATCTACGGCACGTTCCCACAGCTGGGTGCCCCGATCGGCTTCATCATTGCCAACGTGATCTTCCTGGTCTTCAGCTACACCCTGACTCCGGCGGCGTTCGAAGCCTGGGGCTGGCGTGTGCCGTTCCTGATCAGTGCCGTCATGGTCATCATCGGCCTCTACGTCCGCCTCAAACTCATCGAAACGCCCGCCTTCACCAAGGTGCTGGAATCCAAAGTGGTCGCCAAGCTGCCGCTGGCCAGGGTTTTCAAGACCAGCTGGCGCCAGCTCATCCTGGGCACGTTCATCATGCTCGCCACGTACGTGCTCTTCTACCTGATGACCACGTTCACGCTAACCTACGGCACCCGCGCCTCCAGCCTGGGCGCCGCCAAGGCAGCCGCAGAGAAGGCCGGCAAGCCGATGACCGAGGCCGCCGCGGCCGCCTTCGTGCCCGGCCTGGGCTTCACCCGCAACGACTTCCTCTGGATGCTGATTGCCGGCGTCGTCTTCTTCGGCATCTTCACCCTGATCTCCGGCCCGCTGGCCGAAAAGTTCGGCCGCCGCAAGATGCTGATCGCCGTCACCGCCGGCATCTTCGCCTTCGGGCTGCTGTTCGTCCCGCTTTTCAGCGGCGGCTTCATCGGCACCATGGCCCTGCTGATCCTCGGCTTCTCCCTGATGGGCCTGACGTTCGGGCCGATGGGCGCGCTGCTGCCGGAGCTGTTCCCCACGAACGTCCGGTACACCGGCTCCGCCATCAGCTACAACTTCTCCAGCATCCTGGGCGCAGCGGTGGCCCCGTTCATCGCCGTCTGGCTCTGGGAAATGGCGAAGGGCAGCCCCGTGCTGGTCGGTGTCTACCTCACCGCCATGTCGGTCCTGACCCTGGTGGCACTGTTCCTGAGCAAGGAAACCCGCGACCTGGACTACGAGAACAACGTGGCCTGACGCTCGTTCCTCGTTCCTGAGGAAAAAGCCCGGCGTGTTCACTGAACACGCCGGGCTTTTTCGCGCCGGGCTTCTTCAGGCGGGGCTCAGCCCGGACCCGTCAGCTGGCGTACAGCTCCACGAAGTTCCGGAGGATCTTCATCGGTTCCGTCGCCGTGAACTGCCGGGCATCCTCCATCAGCGTTTCGGCTGATTCCGGCGGGAAGTAGCCGGCGTGGCGGTAGATGTCGATCCTGGTGACCAGCCCTTCCGCGTCGAGCTCGGGGTGGAACTGGGTGGCGTAGAGGTTGGTTTTGATCCGGAACATGTGCACCGGGCAGGGGGCGGAACTGGCCAGGAGCACCGCGTGGGAGGGGAGAACGCTGCAGGCTTCCTTGTGGCCGGTGAAGGCCGTGAAGTTCTCCGGCAGGCCCTTCAGCAGGGGGTCCAGCAGCCCTTCTTCCGTCAGCTTGATGGTCACGCCCCCGAGCCCTTCGCCGTAGGTCCGGTCGATCACGGCACCCTGGTGCAGGCCCAGCGTGCCCACCCCGTAGCAGGCGCCAAGGAAGGGAAAATCCTCGGCCACGATCCCGTCCAGGAGCGCGGCAAGCTCCCGCTCCACCCGGTGCTGGGCGGCACTTTTTTGCTCGGGCGGGTCGCTGGAGGTGAAAGGGCTTCCGCCCACGATCACTCCCGAATACGCCGAGAGATCCAGCTCCGGCAGCGGAGCCGCCTCCATCCGGATCCGGTGCAGCTGCGCGGGTTCGAGCCCGGTATAGCGCAGGTAGGCGCGGTATTCGTCCTCGGCGGCTTTGTCCTCGGCACGCGAGGCGAGGAGCAGGAATGGCTTCACGGACCAAGTCTGCCTGCGCCGGGCATGGTGGCGCCAGAGGCGCGCCCGTGCCCGGCAGCGGCGGCTATTCGGCGGCGGCGTCCTCGATCAGGGCTATTACGGCGCCCGCGGAGACGGTCTCGCCGGCGGCTGCTGCCAGCCCCATCACGATTCCGGCCCGGTGCGCGGTCAGCGGCTGTTCCATCTTCATGGCCTCGAGCACGACGACGAGATCGCCTTCGGCAACCGCGTCGCCCTCGGCGACGGCCACCTTCACGATGGTGCCCTGCATGGGGGAGGTCAGGGCGTTGCCGCTGGCCGCGACCGGGGCACCGCCGCTGCGGGAACGCTTCTTGGCCTTCGCCGGCTTGCCGCCGCCCCCGCTACCGGAAGTAACGGAGCCCAGCGACGCCGGGAGCACGACCTCCAGGCGCTTGCCGCCGACCTCGACGACGACGCGCTGCCGTTCGCCGGCGTCGGGCGCTTCAGCGTCGGTGCCGGTGGGCGTCCAGGCGGGGATGTCGTTGACGAAAGCCGTCTCGATCCAGCGGGTGTGGACTTTGAACGGTCCCTCGGCGGGGGCGAAGTCCGGGTTGCTGACGACGGCGAGGTCAAACGGGATGACGGTGGGGATGCCATCGACCACCATCTCCTCGAGGGCGCGGCGGGCGCGCTGGAGGGCCTGCGGGCGCGTGGCGCCGGTGACGATGAGCTTGGTGAGCATCGAGTCGAAGTTGCCGCTGATGACATCGCCCTGCTCCACGCCGGAGTCGATCCGGACGCCGGGGCCGGTGGGGTTCAACAGGCGCGTGATGGTGCCGGGTGCGGGCATGAAGTTCCGCCCCGGGTCCTCGCCGGTGATGCGGAATTCGATGGAGTGACCGCGGACCTCGGGATCCCCGTAGCCGAGCTCCTCGCCGCGGGCCAGCCGGAACTGCTCGCGGACGAGGTCGATTCCGGTGACTTCCTCGGAGACACAGTGCTCCACCTGGAGCCGGGTGTTGACCTCGAGGAAGGAGATGGTGCCGTCCTGGCCCACGAGGAACTCACAGGTGCCGGCGCCGAGGTAGCCGGCTTCCTTGAGGATGGCCTTGGAGGATTCGTAGAGCAGTCGGTTCTGCTCTTCGGTGAGGAAGGGTGCCGGGGCTTCTTCGACGAGTTTCTGGTTGCGGCGCTGCAGCGAACAGTCGCGGGTGGAGATCACCACGACGTTGCCGTGGGCGTCGGCGAGGCACTGGGTCTCGACGTGGCGCGGGGCGTCCAGGAAGCGCTCGATGAAGCACTCGCCGCGGCCGAATGCGGCGACGGCCTCGCGCACTGCAGATTCGAACAGTTCGGGGATTTCCTCGCGGGTGCGGGCCACCTTGATGCCGCGTCCGCCGCCGCCGAAGGCTGCTTTGATTGCGACCGGGAGGCCGAACTTGTCCACGAACTCGAGGATTTCCTCGGCGGATTCGACCGGGTCGGCCGTGCCGGGGACCTGCGGGGCGCCGACCTTTTCCGCGATGTGGCGGGCCTGGACCTTGTCGCCGAGGGCGGAGATGGCCTCGGGGGAGGGGCCGATCCAGGTGATGCCGGCGGCGATCACCTTGGCGGCGAACTCGGCGTTTTCGGCCAGGAAGCCGTAGCCGGGGTGGATGGCGTCGGCGCCGGAGCGGTGGGCCACCTCGATCAGCTTGTCCATCACGAGGTAGGACTCGGCGGCGGTGTTGCCGCCCAGGGCGTAGGCCTCGTCCGCGAGGCGCACGTGCAGGGCGTCCCGGTCCGGGTCCGCGTAGACCGCCACGGAGGCGAGGCCTTCATCGCGTGCGGCGCGGATGATGCGCACGGCGATTTCGCCGCGGTTGGCAATCAGCACTTTGCTCATCGGATGGGTGCCGGCGGCGTTGCCTTCCCGGGATGATCGCTGCACGGGTTTTGCGGACTGCTCCGAATTTACTGACAAGGCGTCTCCTTCTTTCCTTCAGGGAGCCTAGCGCGGTTTTGTGGGTTCGGCCGATATTACTTGCGGATTCCGCGCGTAAACGGCCCATCCTTTGTAGGATTGCTACAAGGAGCAGCGAATTGACTCACTCAGCCCGCACCTCAGCAGGGTCCACCGCCCCTTCGGTCCAGAGTTCGGTGATGCCCACCTTCGCCTGGCCCAGCAGCCCGCGGAGGGTGGAAATGGAGAGCCCGACGACGGTGTGCGGGTCGCCGTCGACCTTGCGGATGAAGGCCCCGCCGTAGCCGTCGATCGTGAAGGATCCGGCGCACTGCAGCGGCTCGCCGGTGGCGATGTAGGCATCGATTTCCTCTGCGCTCATCTCCATGAAGTGCACCTCGGCGGAGGTCACGGAACCGATCGTCGCGCCGGTGCCGCGTGCGGTGACGCCGCCGTCGTCGTATGCCCCTTCGCCGTCGGTGTCGCCGTCCATGTCTCGGCAGTCCACGAGCCAGTGGCCGGTGTGCAGCACGCCCATGCTGCCGCTCATCCGGAGCATCCGTTCCCTGGCGACCTCGGCCGTGTACGGCTTGCCGTGCGCCTCGCCGTCGAACTCGAAGACCGAATCGCAGCCGAGCACCAGGGCGCCCTCCGCCTCCGGCAGCGATGCCACGGCCTCGGCCTTGGCGCGGGCCAGCAGGAGGGCGGTGTCGTGCGGGTCGGTCACGCCGTAGCGGGCCTGGACGGCGTCCTCGTCCACATCGGAGACGAGGATCTCGTGCCGGATGCCGGCGTAGCTGAGCAGCTTGGTGCGGGCGGGGGACTGGGAGGCAAGAATGAGGCGGGTCACCGCTCCAGCCTAATTCCCTTGTGGCTATATTGTCGTAGGTCACTAGGACAGTTGGCTCATGGGCGGCAACCGGGAGCCCGAAGTGGTTCGGGGCGCACGCGGCGCTGGGCGCGGCGCTGGAAGCGGTGCGACGGTTGCGGATGTCGCCCGCCTGCTCGCGACCGTCCGGCCCTGCAACCTTGACAGCAACGGCGGTGCCGGCTGCGGAAGGTACACCGGCCAGCTAGGCACTTTGACCCGGGCGTGGGCCTGCTTTGGGCGAAGGCTTATTTTGTCGGACCCATTCGGAAGACTCTAGCTATGGACGGCAATTGGGTGCCCGAAGTGGTTCAGGCAGGACGCGGCGGCACTGAAAGCGGCGCGACGGTTACCCATGTCGCCCGCCTGCTCGGAACCGTCCGGCCCTGCAACCCCGACCCCGACGGCGGTAACGGCTGCGGAGGGCACAGTGGCCAGCTGGGCGTGGGTCTGCTTTTGGCGCAGCGGCCAACTCGGCACTTTGCCCCGGGCGTGGCCTGCTTTTGGCGAAGGCTTATTGTGTCAGACCCCCTCAGTAGACTCTCAGCTATGGACGGCAATCGGGAGCCCGAAGTGGTTCAGGCAGGACGCGGCGGCGCTGAAAGCGGCGCGACGGTTACCGATGTCCCGACCGATACGGCGGTAACGGCTGCGGAGGGCACAGCGGCCAACTCGGCACTTTGCCCCTGGGCCTGGGTCTGCTTTTGGCGCAGGCTAATTTTGTCGGACCCCTTTGGAAGACTCTAGCTATGGACGGCAATCGGGAGCCCGAAGTTCAGGCAGGACGCGGCGGCGCTGAAAGCGGCGCGACGGTTACCGATGTCGCCCGCCTGCTCGGAACCGTCCGGCACTGCAACCCCGACCCCGATGCCGGCTACGGCGGTGACGGCTGCGGCGATGCCGGTGCCGGGCTGATTGACCAGCTCCGGCAGCTGGAGGATCTGAAGTCCGCCGCGGCCGCGCTGCAGGCCAGCATCGCGGTCGCCTTCGATGCCGCCCAACGCCGGGTCCAGCGTGCGCAGGGGATGCCGGCGGCAGAACTCGGCACCGGGGTCGCGGCGCAGATCGCCCTGGCCCGCCGCGAATCCCCGGCCCGCGGCGGACGGCTCCTGGGCCTGGCAAAAGCCCTCGTGACCGAAATGCCGCATACCCTCACCGCCCTGCACACCGGCCAGCTCAACGAATGGCGCGCCACCCTCCTCGTGAAGGAAACCGCCTGCCTGAGTGCGGCGGACCGCTGCGCCGTGGACGAGGAACTCGCCGCCGACACCGGCACCTTCGCCGGCGTCGGGGACCGCGCCATCGTTGCCGCGGCCCGGGCAGCGGCGTACCGGCGGGACCCCCGCTCGGTCACGGACCGGGCCGGCCATGCCGCCGCCGAACGGCATGTCAGCCTCCGTCCCGCGCCGGACACCATGTGCTATCTGACCGCGCTGCTCCCGGTCTCCGCCGGCGTCGCGGCCTATGCCGCCCTGACCCGGCACGCCGACACGCTCCGTGCCGGCGGCGACCCCCGGGGCCGGGGCCAGCTCATGGCCGACGGCCTCGTCGAACGCCTCACTGGCACGCCGGCCGGGTTCACGGGCATCGAAATCCAGCTCGTCATGACCGACCGCACCCTCTTCCAGGGCGACAGCGAACCCGCGAGCCTCCCCGGCTACGGCATCGTCCCCGCTGGCTGGGCCCGGAACCTGATCAAAGACGCCGGCTCCGTTCCGGGCATCAGTTCGAGCCCGGGCCGCACCGACCCTGGCCCCGGAGGCAACGGCAGTGGAGACGGGGGCGGCACCGGAGCGGGCGCCGCGGTAGCCGGCGTCGCCCTGCAGACCTGGCTGCGGCGGCTCTACACTGCCCCAGGCAGCGGGGACCTGGTCGCGATGGATTCGAGGGCACGGCTCTTCCCCGCCGGGCTCCGACGCTTCCTCCAGGCCCGTGATGACACCTGCCGCACTCCGTACTGCGATGCCCCGATCCGGCACATGGACCACGTCATTCCATGGTCCGAGGGTGGAGCGACCACTGCCGCCAACGGATCCGGACTCTGTGAAGCCTGCAACCACACCAAGGAAAAGGGGCTCTCCTGACGTACGTGTGGGTCAGGGTTTGTGTGCTATGAGGGCATGGGTAGCCCGGTAGATTTGGGAGTTCTCACACTGTCCAAATTTCGGAGCTACCCATGCGTGCTACTACTCTACTCAACCGCGTCTTGAACCTGACGGGGGTCCGGGTTGTTGATGTTGATCCCGGCTCCGGTGGTCCCATGCTGGTGCGGGTGGCGTTGAAGGCCCGCAAGCGCCTTGACTGCCCGCACTGCAGTTACTCAACGATGGCGGGATATGACACCCGCTGGGCGGAATCCACGTGGCGGCATCTGGATTTCTCCGGCAGGGTCCTGGTGCTCACAATGCTCCGCCGGCGCCTGGTCTGCCCCGGCCACGGCGTCGTGGTGCAGGGCGTGCCGTTCGCCCGGCCCGGCTCCCGGTTCAGCACGGACTTTGAGGACATGATCGCCTGGCTGGTCATCCGGGCGGACAAGACCACCGTCTCCCAGTTCGCCCGGATAGCGTGGCGGACCGTCGGGGCGATCTGTGAACGCGTCGTGGCCGAACAGCTCGACGAGAGCCGCTTCGAAGGCCTGCTCAATATCGGGGTGGATGAGATTTCCTGGCGCAAACACCACCGCTACCTCACCCTCGTCTCCGACCACTCCACCTCGAAGATCGTCTGGGGTGCACCGGGGAAAAACGCGGCGACACTGGATGGATTCTTCAAAGAAATCGGACCGGTGAACACGACGGCCATCGAGGCCGTCAGCATGGACATGGGGCCCGCTTTTGCCAAGTCCGTGAAGACCAACGCCCCGGACGCGGTCATCTGCTACGACCCGTTCCACGTCATCCAGCTAGCCACGAACGCGCTGGAATCCTTCCGCCGTTCCATCTGGCAACGCGCCCGTGAACTGCCCGATCAGCACATCGCGAAGAAGTTCAAGGGAACCCGCTGGGTGCTGCTGAAAAACCCGCAGAACCTGACCGAAAAGCAACAAGTCACCTTGGCCGGGCTCGAACGCACCGGAGGGCTGCTCTGGGACGCCTACCAGCTCAAGGAATCCCTCCGGGAAGTCTTCGCCGGCGACCTCAACCCCAATGACGTGATGGAGATGATCACCACCTGGTGCGACCTCGCCGCCAAATCCAACATCCGCGAGTTCGCCAGGGCCGCCGCCACGATCCGATCCCACACCGAAGGGATCTACGCCGCCGTCACCAGGAAACTCTCCAACGGCCGCCACGAAGGACTGAACAACAAGATCCGCACCATGACCCGCCGCTCCTACGGATTCCACACACCCGAAGCCGCCCTCGCCCTGATAATGCTCGCCTGCGGCCCCGTCGAGATCGAACTCCCATACCAGAAATAACCGAACCCACATTCACGTCAGGAGAGCCGGAAAAGCCCGGCTGGAAAAGCCGGCCACGACCCGGGCCCGCCGGTACCAACGAAATCAGACACGCGCTCGAGCTCACCACCCCCACCGGCCACAGCTACTACTCCACCGCGCCACCCCTGCCCGGCACCCCGCTACGGGGCGGCGCAGAGGCTGGAAGTCCGCTGGCCGGGTCAGCGGCCTCAACGGCACCTAACACTCGACGCGAACTCCGACACCACGCCAAGATGCTGAAGCGAGCCCGGGCGCTCGGCTCACTGGCCGCCTGATCGCCGCTTGCTCTGATCGACGCTTGCTCGATTGGCCGACAAACCGCTCACCGACTCCACCCTGCTAACAGTCGCACTCACTCCAACCCTTTGAGCTGTCTTACCAACGGTCGTTTTAGGCCTGCCTGTGTTGCCGCGCTCAGGACGCAAGGAGTTGGGATTCCGCTGCAACGCCAAAGTAGGGTAATTCCATGCTCATAGTTCGCGAAGGATGCACCGCCGACGCGCCCGGCCTTGCGAGGCTAAGAGCGACGTGGGCCGCAGAACAGGAGCCCGCACTCAAGGAAGATCCAGACTTCGAAGACAACTATCGCGAGTGGATGGACGCCAATCCTCGAAAATTCTTTGTGGCCGAGCGGGAAGGCGAACTAATCGGGATGCTCAACCTCATGATCTTCGAGCGGATGCCCAAACCAGGGAAGGAATCCTCCCGGTGGGTCTACCTGGGAAACGCTTATGTGCTTCCAGAATTTCGTAACACCGGTCTTGGAGGCCGGCTCGTCCGGGCATCGATTCAGTTTTCGCAGAGCATCAAGCGGCACGAATGGTCCTGTCTCCCTCAGCCGAATCACGAGGCTTTTACGCGCGACTGGGCTTCCAAGCTGCCGAGGAATTGAACATTCGCAGGTTCTAACTGGCCGGGACCCCGGGAACACGACAAAGCCGCCCGCCGATCAACATGATCGACGGGCGGCTTCAGCACCTCGTGGGCGGCGCTAAACATCAGCGGCCCCAAACGTCAGCCTGCGGCAATGTCAGCGGACGGTGACCTCCGCAGGTTCCTCCGCGGAATCGCCGGCCGCCGTCGTGCCCGGCGTGCGGAGCTGTGCACCTTCCACATCCACGTCCGGCAGGATGCGTTCCAGCCAGCGGGGCAGCCACCAAGCCTTCTCGCCGAGCAGGTACATCAGCGCCGGGACGATCGTCATGCGGACCACGAAGGCGTCCACCAGCACGCCAAACGCCATCGCGAAGCCCAGCGGCCGGACCATGAACAGGCGCGAGAAGATGAAGCCCGCGAACACGCTGACCATGATGATCGCTGCCGCAGTGACCACCGCGGCGGCGTGGCTGAAGCCGGAGCGGACCGCGTGTTTGGCGGATTCGCCGTGCATGTAGGACTCGCGCATGCCGGAGGCGATGAACACCTGGTAGTCCATGGCCAGGCCGAACAGCACACCAATCAGGATGATCGGCAGGAAGCTGAGCACGGCGCCCGGGTTCTCGACGCCGAAGATGGCCCCCAGCCAGCCCCACTGGTACACCGCCACGACGCCGCCGAAAGCCGCGGCCAAAGAGAGCAGGAAGCCGCCGGTGGCCAGGAGGGGCACAACGATCGAGCGGAACACCAGCAGAAGCAGGATCAGGGAGAGTCCCACCACGATTGCCAGGTACGGCGGCAGGGCATCGCCGAGCTTGGTGGAGACGTCCACGTTGCCGGCGGTCTGGCCGGTGAGGCCGATGCTGACGCCGGTGGAGTCCTTGATCGCGCCCTTTTCAGTGCGCAGATCGGAGACCACCTGGACTGTGGTGGCGCTGGCCGGACCCTCCTCGGGGATGACCTGGAACACCGCGGTGCGGCGGTCTTCGCTGAGAGCCACGGGGACGGCGGCTGTGACGTTTCCGGTGCTGCGGAGAAAGTCAGCGACGTCGAGCTGCTTGGCCTGCGCCTCGGGAGCGCTGAGTCCGGCCGGGAGGTCACCTACGACGACGATCGGACCGGTCATGCCTTCGCCGAAGCTGCGTCCGGTGACGTCGTAGGCCTTGAAGGCCTGCGAATCGACGGGTTCGGAACCGCCGTCGGGCAGGGCGAGCCGCAGTTGGCTGGCAGGCAGGGCCACGATCCCGAGCAGCAGGACGCCGGCCAGCACTGCCATCACGGGGTGCCTGGTGACCAGTCCGCCCCAGCCGTGGCTGCCGCGGTATTCGTCCCTGGCACGGTCTTCGGTCTCGTGGCCGGGAGCAGTGTTGTGATTCTCCGCCTTGGCCCAGGCCCGCTGGGAGATCAGCTTCCGGCCCACCAGGGAGAGGACGGCCGGGGTCAGGGTCAGGGCGACGACGACGGCGACGGCCACCGTGCCGGCGGCGGACAGCCCCATCACGGCCAGGAAGGGCAGGCCCGGGATGACGAGGGCGGCGAGGGCGATGATGACGGTCAGGCCGGCGAAGAGCACGGCGTTGCCCGAGGTGCCGGTGGCGAGGGCCACGGATTCCTCAGGATCCATGCCGGCAAGCAGCTGGCCCCGGTGCCGGTTGACGATGAACAGGGAGTAGTCGATGCCGACGGCGAGGCCGAGCATCAGCGCCAGCATCGGGGAGATGGAGCTCATGTCGAAGGCGCCGCTGAGGGCAAAGGTGCCGCCCACGCCCACTGCCACGCCCACGACGGCCATGAGCAGGGGGAGGCCCGCGGCGATCAGGGTGCCGAGCATGACGATGAGGACCAGGGCGGCGATCGCGATGCCAAGAATCTCGGAAATGCCGAAGAGTTCGGAGACGTCCTCGGTGATTTCTTTGCTGGCCAGGGCGGTGACGCCGGCGGAGGAGACTTCCTTGACGATGTCCTGGACGTCCTGACGGACCTCCGGCTTGAGGCCGTTGATGGAGGTCTTGAACTGGACCTGAGCGATCGCGGCCTTTCCGTCCTCGGAGACGAAACGCATGCCTCGGGAGGCGTCCAACTGGCGCTGACCGAGTGCGAGCTTCCCGTTGCCGGTCTCACGTTCCTTGGTGCCGGCGTCGAGCTTGTCCTGCCCCGCGGCCAGGGCCGCCTTCTGCTGGCCGAGCTGTGCCTCGATGGCGGCCGCGGGGAGTCCGTCGGCGGCCATCTGCTGCTCGGCAGCTTCAAGCTGGGACTTGCCATCGGCGAGTTCGCCTGCGGCCTGGGCCAGCTGGGCCTCTCCGGCAGCTGACTGTTGCTGGGCGGTGGCGAGGTCTGCGGCGGCTTCTTCCAGCTGCGCCTGGGTGGCGAACGGATCAACCGTCCCTTGGACGTCAGGGAGGGCCTTCAGCTTGGTCAGCGCGGCGGACACGGCGTCCTTGCCGGCCTGGCTGAACCGGGCGTCATTGGCTTCGAAGACGATGCTGGCAGAGCCGCCCGAGGATCCGGGAAGTTCCTTCTTGAGCTTGTCCGCCATCTGCTGGGTTTCGGTGCCCGGTATCTGGAAGTTGTTGGACAGCGTGCCGTGGAAGGCCGCTGCAGCCCCGCCGACGGCCACCATCACTGCCAGCCACAAGGAAATGACGAGCCAGCGGTGCCGGTAGGAGAATTTGCCGAGGCGGTACAGCAAAAGTGCCATGTCAGAGCCGATCTGGGGAAGGGGTGGCGGTGGACGGGGCGGCCGGGCGGGCTGCCTGAGGAACAGCCTGGGCAGCGGCCGGGCGGGCGAAACCCGAGCCCAGCAGGCTCATGGAATCGATCAGGAGCTGGCGCAGGGTGGAGAGCGATTCCGGGGTCAGGGACCCGCCGCATCGGGCCAGCCAGACGTCCATGGCGGCCTTGCCGCAGGAGATGACGGAGCCGGCCAGGGCGCGGAGGTACAGTTCGTCGAGTTCGACGCCGGCGCCCGCGCCGAAGCGCTCGCGGGCCGCGGCAATGATTTCCGCGGTGCAGTGGTCCCAGGCTTCCAGCTCGGACCGGCTGAGCTGCGGATTGGACTGGCCCAGGCTGTACAGCTCGGCCATCGGGGCCACAGTCATCGGGTCTGCCAGTTCCACGAGGGCTGCGCGGGCCGATTCCAGAAAGGGTTCCCCGGCCGGGCGCAGCCGGAACTGCTGGAGCGCCTTGTCCAGGAAGCCGAAGGTGACGGCGGCGATCGCCGCTTCGGTGCTGTTGAAGTAGTTGAAGAAGGTCCGGCGGGAGATCCCGGCGTCGTCGGCGATGTCTTCGACCGTGAAGTTGCCCGGCCCCCTGGTGCGGAGCAGGCCCAGGGCCGCCTCCGTGATGGCCTGGCGCGTGGCTGCCTTGTTGAGCTCGCGGCGGGAGAGCGCTCCGCTCTCCGGAGGCGCGGCCGCAGGGATCTCGGGGGAGTGCACACAGTTACACTACGTGCATGTTTGCACTGTGGGCAAGTTTACGAAGTGGGCAAGTTTATCCAGTGGGCAAGTTTACGCGGGCTGCTGTTTCCCCTGGCCGGTGAGGTAGATGGACTGGCCGGTGGCGCCGTCCTCCCCTTCGGCCAGCGGGATCGCGAACACGGCCGTGCCGTACGCGCAGACTTCCGTCCAGTTGGGTCCGAGCTCCGAGGTGTCGAAGCGCATGGCAACGATGGCGTTGGCGCCGCGCTGCTCCGCCTCGGTGACCATCCGGGCCATGACCTGCTGCCTGCTTTCGTAGAGGGCGCGGGTCATTTCGGGCAGCTCCCCGCCGCCGAGCGAGCGGAAACCTGCCATCACCTGGGCGCCGATGTCCCGGGAGCGGACGGTAAGGCCCATCACTTCGCCGAAGACGGCGTCGATCCGGTGGCCGGGGATCTTGTTGGACGTGACGATCAGCATGCCCCGAGCCTACCCACTTCCCGGGCCGTCGGATGGGAAGGATTCACAGGAAGATGAAAGCTTCCCGACAGCTCCCGCTGATGCGTCCGCCGCAAACTTGAACTACGTCTTGGAACAAAGACCCAACAACAAAGAGCACAACACAGAGCACCACACAGAGCCGTGGCGGCACGGCAGATCCAGGAGACAGTCCATGTCAACCACAAAGAGAATCACGCTCGGCGTATCGGCCGCGGCTTTGGCACTCGGCGCCGGCCTGGGAGTCAGCGGAATGGCTTCCGCGACCACCACGCCGGCCCCCAGCCCCAGCTCGACGGCCTCGCCAGACAGCTCCACCGGAACCACCGACGGCCAGGGCATGCGCGGTGGCCACGGGCACGGCGGCCGTGGCGGCGTGCAGGCTGCCGCCCTTGCCACCAAGCTCGGCGTCGATGAGGCCAAGGTGACCGAGGCCCTGAAGGCCTTCCGTGACGCCAACAAGCCGGCCACCCCGCCGGCTGAAGGTACCCCGCCGGCTGAAGGTACCCCGCCGGCTGAAGGTACAAAGCCGGACCGCGCCGCCAGGGAGGCTGCCCTTGCGAAGTCGCTGGCGTCGTCGCTCGGCCTTGAGGAGTCCAAGGTCACCGCGGCCCTGGAGGAGCTCCGGACCGCGGCCCGGGCCGATCATGCTGCAGCACTGAAGACCAGGCTGGACAAGGCCGTCACGGACGGCACCCTGACCCAGGCAGAGGCCGACGCGGTCACCAAGGCCGTCGAAAAGGGCGTCATCGGCGGAGGCGGCCGCTAAGCCCGGCGGGATTCAAGCCGACCTCGCTTAACCAGAGAAGTCCCCGGGATCTCCCGGGGACTTCTCCTGTAAACGCTCGTTGCAGTCGCTACGCCTTCGCGTCCGCCAACTCGCGTTCTTCCCGCCCGGCTGCGGGAGCAGCGGCAGCCGAGGGGTCGACGGCGGCCGTGCCGGCGTCGTCGGTGGCTTCGTCACTGAACGGGTCACCGGTGCGCGGTGCGTTGTAGAGCGACTCGTTCAGGATGCCCTGGCGCTTGGCCACGATGGTGGGGACCAGTGCCTGCCCGGCCACGTTGACGGCGGTGCGGCCCATGTCCAGGATCGGGTCGATCGCCAGCAGCAGCCCGACTCCGGCCAGCGGCAGTCCCAGCGTGGATAGCGTCAGGGTCAGCATCACGACGGCGCCCGTGGTGCCGGCCGTCGCAGCGGAGCCCAATACGGAGACGAGGGCGATCAGCAGGTACTGGGTGAAGTCGAGCTGGATGCCGAAGAACTGGGCCACGAAGATCGCGGAGATGGCCGGGTAGATCGCGGCGCAGCCGTCCATCTTGGTGGTGGCGCCCAGCGGCACGGCGAAGGAGGCGTAGGCGCGGGGGACGCCGAGGCTGCGCTCGGTCACGCGCTGGGTCAGCGGCAGGGTGCCCACCGAGGAGCGGGAGACGAACGCCAGCTGCACGGCAGGCCAGACGCCGGAGAAGTACTGCTTGACGGACAGGCCGTGGGTGCGGACCAGGACCGGGTAGACCACGAACAGCACGAGGGCCAGGCCCACGTAGATGGCGAAGGTGAACTTGCCGAGCGAGCCGATGGTGTCCCAGCCGTAGATCGCCACAGCGTTGCCGATCAGGCCGACGGTGCCGATCGGGGCGATCCGGATGATCCACCAGAGGACCTTCTGGATCACGGCGAGGGCGGAGGCGTTGAGGTTCAGGAACGGCTCGGCCGCTTTGCCCACCTTGAGCGCTGCGATGCCGACGGCGATCGCGATCACCAGGATCTGGAGCACGTTGAAGCTCACGGCCGTGGTGGCGACGCCGTCGGTGACGGTGGTGTTGGCGCCCAGGCCGAGGAAGTTCTTCGGGAACAGGCCGGTCAGGAAGGCCCACCAGTCACCGGACTTGCCGGCGTACTTGGCTTCCTGCGTGATGCCGGTGCCGGCGCCGGGCTGCAGCAGCACACCCAGGCCGATGCCGATCAGGACCGCGATCAGCGAGGTGATCGCGAACCAGAGCAGCGTGTTCCAGGCCAGCCGGGCGGCGTTGGACACCGCGCGCAGGTTGGAGATGGAGCTGACGACGGCGGTGAAGATGAGGGGGACCACGGCGGTCTGCAGCAGCGAGACGTAGCTCGAGCCGATGGTCTGCAGCGTGGTGCCGAGGGCATTCGGGCTTGCCTTGGTGCTGCCGGTGTACTTGGCCAGCAGGCCCAGGCCCAGGCCGACGATCAGGGCGGCGATGATCTGGAAGCCGAACGAGCCGGCCCATTTGGGCAGCTGGGAGCCGGTCTTTCCGGCGGGTGCGGGGGTGCTTGTCTGAGTGCTCACCCGAACACGCTAGGACCGGGCTGGTTATCACGACGAACCGATGTTGAGAAATGTTACGCCGTCACCAGCGGGTATCCGGCGCGGAATCCCCGGTATCCCGGCGTCACGCAAGGACAATGTGAAGTTATTCCAGCCTCCGGTGTGGCGATTGTCTCGGTGGCCGGGGACTTACCCGAGCAGGGCGCGCTTGAGCGTGTCCAGGCCTACCGAGCCGATATTGAGCGCCTTGCTGTGGAACTCCTTGAGGTCGAAGCCGGGGCGGGATTCGAGCTCGGCACGGATCTGTTCCCAGAGCCGCTGGCCCACCTTGTACGACGGCGCCTGGCCCGGCCAGCCGAGGTAGCGGGTGAACTCGAACCTGAGCTGGCCTTCGCTGATGGCGAGGTTGTGCTTGAGGAACTCGTAGCCCTTGTCCGGGGTCCAGGTGCCGGAGCCCCAGCGCTCGGGGACCTCCAGCTCCAGGTGCACGCCGATGTCGAAGACGACGCGGGCTGCCCGCATGCGCTGCATGTCCAGCATGCCCATGTGGTCGCCCGGATCCTTCAAGTAGCCCAGTTCCTGCATGAGCTTCTCCGCGTAGAGAGCCCAACCCTCGCCGTGCCCGGAGGTCCAGCAGACGTTGCGGCGCCACTTGTTGAGCAGCTCGCGGCGGTAGGTGGCGGTCGCGACCTGCAGGTGGTGGCCGGGGACGCCCTCGTGGTAGACCGTGGTGGTCTCGGCCCAGGTGGTGAAGGTGTCCTCGCCCGGCGGCACGGACCACCACATGCGGCCCGGTCGGCTGAAGTCGTCCGAGGGGCCGGTGTAGTAGATGCCGCCTTCCTGGGTCGGGGCGATCTTGCACTCGAGCGTCTTCATGACATCCGGGATGTCGAAATGCACTCCGGCCAGATCCGCCACGGCCCTGTCGGAGAGCTCCTGCATCCAGGTCCTGAGGGCATCGGTGCCCTTGAGCTGGCGGGCGGGATCGCCATTGAGGATCTCCTTGGCTTCCTCGATGGTGGCGCCGGACCGGATCTCTCCAGCCACCCGCTCCTGCTCGGCAATCAGGCGGTCGAGTTCCTGCACGCCCCAGGCGTAGGTCTCCTCGAGGTCCACCGTGGCGCCGAGGAAGGAACGCGAGGCCAGAGCGTAGCGCTCGCGGCCCACCGCATCTTTTTCCGGGGCGAGCGGCAGCAGTTCGGCTGACAGGAAGCCGGCGAGCCGGGAGTAGGCCACACGGGCGGCGGCGGCGCCGGCGTCGAGCCTGGACTGCACGTCCTCCGGGAGCGCGACTTCCGCCATCTTGGCCTCGGCGGCAAGCTTGGCGAAGAAGCCGTCGTCCGCGGCATGCTTGGTGGCCTGTTCGATCACGATCGAGACCTGGCGGGCGGCGGAAACCTTGCCGTCCTCCTTGGCCGAGCGCAGCGACTCGATGTAGCCGTCGATCGCGGCCGGCACGTTGTGGGCGCGTCCCGCGATGTGGTCCCACTGCTCCGCGGTGTCCGTCGGCATGAGATCGAAAATCGCGCGGATATCCTGCGGGGGGGAGGCGATGTTGTTCAACTCGGCCGTGTCCCAGCCCGAATCGTGGATTTCCAGCTGCAGGCCCAGGCGTTCCCGCATGGCATCGAGGGTGACGGCGTCGACGTCGTCAACCGGCTCCAGTCCCTCGAGCGCGGCAAGCGCCCCGCGCGCGGCGGCGGCGAATTCCCCGCGCCCGGCGGGGGAGAAGTCCTGGTATTCGGTCTCGTGGCCGGGCAGCCCGAGTTCCGTGGCGAGGCTCGGGTTAAGCCGGATCAGGGTCTCCGTGAAGCCATCGGCGACGGCATCGATGGCCGTCTTCGGGCGCGCGGGGGCTGTGTGTTCAGTGGTTTCGGTAGTCACCCGAACGAGACTAGCCGGGCGCTGGCGGTTATGAAAAGGTTACTGAACTTTTCCGGCGGGGGCGGTCGTCAGCCCCGGCTGCGCTTCCACGCCCCGGGACCGGGCTGGGGTGCCAGCCGCAGTTGCTGCCGCCGGACCCAGTGCCGGACGCCGGGCTTCTCCGGTGCCGCTGTTTCGACGCTGCCGAGCGAGAGGACGACGGCGGTCAGCGCCGCCAGTTCCTCCGCCGTCGGCTCGCCCTTGACGACCGACAGCAGGCTTTCCGCGGGGGCCGCGGCCGGCTCGGCAGGGTCCATGGGCTCGAGCCCGCTCACAGCGGGATGTTCCCGTGCTTCTTGGCGGGCAGGCTGGCGCGCTTGTCCCGCAGGGCGCGCAGGCCCTTGATGATCTGCATCCGGGTCTCGGAGGGCGCGATGACGGCGTCCACGTAGCCGAGCTGGGCGGCCTGGTAAGGGTTGAGCAGCTCTTCCTCGTACTGCCGGATGACCTCGGCGCGCTGGGCCTCGACGTCGCCACCGGCCTCCGCCACCGCGGCCAGTTCGCGGCGGTACAGGATGTTGACGGCGCCCTGGGCGCCCATCACGCCGATCTGCGCGGTGGGCCAGGCCAGGTTGAGGTCCGCGCCGAGCTTCTTGGAGCCCATCACGATGTACGCTCCGCCGTAGGCCTTTCGGGTGATGACCGTCAGCTTGGGCACGGTGGCCTCGGCGTAGGCGTAGAGCAGCTTGGCTCCGCGGCGGATGATGCCTTGGAACTCCTGGTCCTTGCCCGGCAGGAAGCCCGGCACATCCACGAGCGTGATGATGGGGATGTTGAAGGCGTCGCAGTGCCGGACGAAGCGGGCGGCCTTCTCCGAAGCGGCGATATCCAGGGTGCCGGCGAACTGCAGGGGCTGGTTGGCCACGATGCCCACCGTGTGGCCCTCCACCCGGCCGTAGCCGATCATCACGTTGGGGGCGTACAGGGACTGCATCTCGAGGAAGTGCGCGTCGTCGACAATCTGCTCGATGACCTTGCGCATGTCGTAGGGCTGGTTGGCGGAGTCCGGGATCAGCACATCGAGGGCGAGGTCGTCGTCGTCGAGCTCCAGCTCCTGCTGGTGTTCCAGCACCGGGGCCTCGGCGAGGTTGTTGGAGGGCAGGAAGTCCAGCAGTTCGCGGACGAACTCGATCGCGTCGGCCTCGTCGGAAGCGAGGTAGGTGGAGGTGCCCGTGTTCGCGTTGTGCTGGCGGGCACCGCCGAGGGTTTCCATGTCCACATCTTCGCCGGTGACCGTCTTGATCACGTCCGGGCCGGTGATGAACATGTGCGAGGTCTTGTCCACCATGACCACGTAGTCGGTCAGCGCGGGGGAGTAGGCCGCGCCGCCGGCGGAGGGGCCCATGATGAGGGAGATCTGCGGTACGACGCCGGAGGCATGCACGTTGTTGCGGAAGATGTCCGCGAACATGGCCAGCGAGGCGACGCCTTCCTGGATCCGTGCCCCGCCGCCGTCGAGGATGCCGACCACGGGGCAGCCGTTGCGCAGCGCGAATTCCTGGACCTTGACGATCTTTTCGCCGTTGACCTGGCTCAGCGAGCCGCCGTAGACGGAGAAGTCCTGGCTGTACACGGCGACGGGGCGGCCGTCGACGGTGCCGTAGCCGGAGACGAGCCCGTCGCCCAGCGGCTTCTTCTTCTCCATGCCGAAGGCCGTGGAACGGTGCACGGCCAGCGCGTCGAATTCGACGAAGGAACCGGCGTCCAGCAACAGGTCGATGCGCTCGCGGGCGGTGTTCTTGCCGCGCGCATGCTGCTTCTGGATCGCTTCGGGGCCGGAGGGCTGCTCGGCACTGGCCTGGCGGTCGCGGAAGTCTGCAATCTTTCCCGCAGTCGTGGTCAGATCGTGGCTCATCAAGTGTCTCCGGCTCTGTCGCTGATAGTTCTGGCGCTGGTTGTTCTGAAGTTTCCTGGCCCTGTCCCGTGCGGCGGGTTTGGCCGGATTCCACAAATCTGGAAAACCGGACGGGGGCCTGCTGGCAAGTCTAGTGACGTAACGAGCCCAGGCCGCTGTAGAAAACCTACAATTTTCCCAGATTCTCCCCACCGTGACAGCGATGTTACTCGTCAGTAATATAACTCCGCTAGAGTGTCCTCATGACTTTGAGCAATGACGCTTCGGGCACCGCTGCAGGGCCGTACCAGGCCGCCGGTTCCCTCCAGGGCCGCACCGTCCTCATCTCCGGGGGCAGCCGCGGCATCGGCCTGGCCATCGCCACCCGCGCCGCGCGCGACGGCGCGAACATCGTCCTGATGGCCAAGACCGGCCAGCCGCACGCCAAGCTGGAAGGCACGGTCTACTCCGCCGCCGAACAGATCGAGGCGGCCGGCGGACAGGCGCTGCCGCTGGTCGGCGATGTGCGCAACGACGACGACGTCGCCGGCGCCGCTGCCGCCGCCGTCGAACGCTTCGGCGGGATCGACATCGTCATCAACAACGCCTCCGCGATCGACCTGTCCACGACCGACGCCGTGGACATGAAGCGCTACGACCTCATGCAGGACATCAATGTCCGCGGCACCTTCCTGCTGTCCAAGCTCGCCCTGCCCGCCCTGCGCGAATCCGGCGCCGGGCACATTCTCACCCTCTCCCCGCCGCTGAACCTGGATCCCAAGTGGGCTGGCATGCACCTGGCCTACACCATGGCCAAGTACGGCATGAGCCTGACCACCCTGGGACTCGCCGAAGAGCTCAAGGCGGACGGGATCAGCGTCAACTCGCTGTGGCCCTGCACTTTGATTGACACCGCCGCAATCCGGAACATGCCGGGCGGGGAGCTGATCGTCAAGGGCGCCCGCGGCCCGGCGATCATGGCCGACGCGGCCCACGCCGTGTTGACCGGCAGCAACGCCACGCCGGACTCCGGCAGCCGGAGCGGCAACTTCTACACCGACGAAGAAGTCCTGGCCGCCGCCGGCGTCACGGACTTCACGCCCTACAGCCTTGGCGCCCCGGAGAACCTGCTGGTCCCTGACATTTTCCTCTGAGTTTCCTGCCGGTCCCGGGATCCGGGCAGGCGGAGCCGGAGCCGGAGCCGCGGTGCCCGTTACTCGGTAGGATTCAAGCATGGAAGCCGCGCAGGAAGCCCCGGACCGTCCGCCCCTTGACGTGAACGCCCTCAGTGATGAGTCGTTCCTGGCTGCCCACGGCATCCCCCAACTCACCGTGGTGGAGTCCACCGGTTCCACGAACGCGGACCTGCTGCGCGGCGCCAGCGAGGATCCGGCCGCCTATCCGGACCTGACCGTGCTCACCGCCGAATACCAGAGCGCTGCCCGCGGACGGCTGGACCGCCGCTGGGAAGCCCCGGCCCGAAGCTCCGTCTCCGTCTCCCTCGTGCTCCGGCCGGTCAATTCCGATGGCCGGCCGTTGCCGACCCAGAGCTATTCGTGGCTGTCGCTGCTCGCGGCGCTGGCCCTGCGCGACGCGCTGCTGGAAACGGCAGGCATCCCGGCCGAACTCAAATGGCCCAACGACGTCCTGGTGCGCGGCCGGAAAATCGCCGGTATCCTGGCCCAGCTTGGGCCGATGCACGGCGGGGCGGTGCCGCCGGTGGTACTCGGCACCGGGCTCAACGTCTCCCTCACGGAGGCCGAACTGCCGGTTCCCAACGCCACCTCCGTGCTGTTGGAGCACCCGGCCACCGTGGACCGGACCGTGCTGCTGAAGAGCTACCTGTCCCGTTTCGCCACCCTGTACCGGAGCTTCTGCAACGCCGACGGCGACCCCGCCGCCGGGATGGCAGGCGGCCACTCGCTGCACAAGCGGGTCGAGGCCGTGCTGGCGACGCTCGGCAAGCAGGTGCGAGCCCACCTGCCCGGCGACCATGAAATCATCGGCCATGCCTCGCGCCTGGATGACTACGGCTCGCTCATGGTGGTTGACTCCGGCGGCCACGAGCACGTCGTGACGGCGGGCGACGTGGTGCACCTGCGGCCCTGGACGCCGCCCGCCCAGGAGCCGGACGGCAGGGCCGGCGGGAAGCCTGGCAGCGCCGAAAGTGGCTATGCGTAAAGAGCTTCTCCCGGGCGAGCAAGTCATTGCGGTGACCCGGCCCCAGCCCAGGACGCTGATGGTCCCGGCGCTGTTGTTCATCCTTGTTCCCGCCTTGGCCGCCTACGCCAGCGCCTTGATTGTGAAAGGCGGCCCCGCCAAGCTGGTTCCGCTGGTAACACGGGACTGGACGGTCTGGCTGACAGGAGTGTGCGTGGCGCTGGCGGCTTGGGTACTGCTTGGCTACTGCCTGCCCCGGGTGCTGACGTGGCACGCCACCCGTTACACGCTCACGAACCAGCGCTTAGTTGCCCGTTACGGCATGTTGCGGCGGCGCGATCAACAGGTCTACTTGGCCGCCGTCCGAAATGTCGAGATCCACCAGTCGTTGCTCCAACGCGTATTGCGGTCCGGGAATATATCCTTGGATACCGGGTACCCCTCCAGCACGGTGGTCCCCGACGTCCCGGAGGTGGTGACGTTCCGAAACTTCATACTTGACGCCATCAATGAACTCCCGCAGGGTGGGGGATTTGGGGCCGAGGGCATGATGCACAACCCCGACGGCACCCGCTACGGCGCCTGGCCATGGGAGACGAGAGAAGGTGGAAGAGATGAGCGCTGAGAACGTCCACCATGAAACCGGACTTCTGGCGGAGGATCCGTCGCACGTTGAAGACACCGTCGTCGAGGCCGCCACGCTCGAAGCAGCCGTCCTCGACTCCGCTGCCGGGACCTTCGCCGACCGCGACAGCGCGGCAGCGGACGGCACCCACGCAGCAGTTCTTCCCGTTGATTCCGCCGGCACGGACTCCGCGGACAGCGTTCCCGAGGCGGGCCCGGAACCTGCCTCCGCGCCGTCCACCGGAACTATTTCCGCCGAACGCATCGCCGTGAAAGCCCTGGAACACCGGCTGCTCGGTGGGGAGCGCAAGCTTCGCCGCCGTGAAGTCGCGGCTGGCGCCGGGCTCTCGCTGCTCTCCGCCCGGAAACTTTGGCGTGCCCTGGGCTTCCCCAACCTGGGCGATGAGGACGTCGCCTTCACCGAACGCGACCAGGCCGCGCTCAACACCATCGTGGACCTGGTCCGGGCCGGCAAGCTCACCGAGGAAGCCGCCATCTCCGTCACCCGCGCCATCGGCCAGATGACGGACCGAATGGTGGTGTGGCAGATCGAGGCGCTGGTGGAGGACCTGGTCCACCAGCAGGGCGTTCCGGACTCCGTGGCCCGCAAGCGGCTGGTCAGCGAGTTGCCCTCCCTGGTGGACGCCCTTGAAGAGATGCTGGTCTACTCCTGGCGCCGCCAGCTCAACGCCGGCATCCAGCGGCTGGCCGTGCGGGCCGAGGCAGGGCTCCAGTCCAGCGAGGAGGGCCGCGAAGGGGACGAGGACGACACGCCGCTGCCGCTCGCCCGGGCCGTCGGCTTCGCCGACCTGGTTTCCTATACCAGCCTGTCCCGCCGTATGAACGAGAAGACGCTTGCCCAGCTGGTGCAGCGCTTCGAGAACAAATGCGCCGAAATCATCTCCGTCGGCGGCGGCCGCCTGGTCAAAACCGTCGGCGACGAAGTCCTTTACATCGCCGAAACCCCCGCGGCCGGCGCAGAGATCTCACTGGCCCTGTGCCGGGCCTTCACCGAGGACGAGATCCTGCCGCAGGCCCGGGTGGCCATGGTCTGGGGCCGCATCCTCTCCAGGCTCGGTGACATCTACGGGCCCACGGTAAACCTCGCGGCGCGGCTGACCGCCCTGGCGGATCCCGGAACGGTGCTCGTGGACTCCATGACTGCCGCCGCCCTCGAGCAGGATGAACGCTTCGTCCTGCTTCCGCGCCCCGCCGAAGACGTCCGTGGCTTCGGCGAAATCCACCCGGTCCAACTGCAGCGCGGCAGCGGCCGCGGCCTGGTCCTGGACTGACTTCTGTCCCGCTGCCCGATCCCGGGTAGGATCCCCGTTATCGCGGGCCCCAAGCCCGGTGACCGCTCCTTCTACCTAGGACAGGCATGAAATTCCAGCCGGACGCCGTTCCCCCCTCTGCTGATTCAGCATCCCGCTCCGTGGGGAGTCCCTCCAGTGCCCCCGGCAGCGCCCGCAGCCTCCGACTCAGCTGCGGCTACGGCACTGACCGTGGCCTGCGCCGCGAGATGAACGAGGACTCCTTCATCGCCGCCGATCCCGTCTTCGCCGTCGCGGACGGGATGGGCGGGCATGAGGCCGGCGAGATCGCCAGCGGCATCTGCGTGCGCACCCTCGCCGGGATCCCCCAGCTGGCGAGCGGAGGGCGGGACGCGACTGCCGGCGTCGTGCAGGAATACCTGCTCCTGGCTGACGCAAGCATCCGCGAGGCGACCGGATCCCGGGCCGGCACTACGCTCTCCGGCGTCGTGGTGGTGGAACAGCTGGGGATCCCGTACTGGCTCGTGGTGAACATCGGCGACTCCCGGACCTACCGGCTCAGCCAGGGCACGTTCAGCCAGGTCAGCGTGGACCACTCCAAAGTGCAGGAACTGGTGGACGCCGGCCAGATCAGCCGTGCCGAGGCAGCGGTGCACCCGCGCCGGCACGTGGTCACCCGTGCCCTCGGCGCCGGGGACGAGACCGGGGCCGACTACTGGCTGCTGCCCGTGGAGGAGGGGGACCGGATCCTGGTCTGCTCCGACGGCCTCAACGGCGAGCTGGACGACGGGCAGATCGCCGCCATCCTGGGCTCCGAAGCTGATCCGCAGGCGGCCGTCGACGAACTCATCCAGGCGGCCCTGGGCAGCGGGGGACGGGACAACGTCACCTGCATCGTGGTGGACGCCTCAAACGTCCCGGCCGCCGTCGATCCTCTGCCCGGCGCTGACCGGACAATGTCGGGGATCTAAGGCAGGATAGGTCTGTGAGCATAGGGAAGACCGCAGCAGATACCGACGCCCAAAGCCCTGCCGGGGAGCTGGTCCCGTCCGAGGATGTGCGCGAAGAGTACGAGGACCTCGTGGAGCAGGTCCGCAAGCACCGCTTCGCGTATTACCAGGAGGACGCGCCGATCATTTCCGACGCCGAGTTCGACGAACTCTACCGGCGGCTGGAAACGATCGAGGCCATGCACCCCGAACTCGTGGCCAACGATTCGCCCACCCAGGAGGTGGGCGGCGAGGTGTCCGCAGCCTTTACCGCCGTCGAACATCTGCAGCGCATGTACAGCCTGGAGGATGTCTTCTCACTCGAAGAGCTGGAGGCCTGGGTTGCCAAAGCGGAAGCCAGCATCACAAGGCTCGGCAACGGGACGCCGTCGTGGCTGACCGAACTCAAGATCGACGGCCTGGCCGTCAACCTGCTCTACCGCGACGGCGCGCTGATCCGGGCCGCCACCCGCGGCGACGGCACCACCGGGGAGGACATCACGCACAACGTCCTGACCATCAAGGAAATCCCGCAGCAGCTCAGCGGCAGCAACTTCCCGGCCGAGATGGAGATCCGCGGCGAGGTCTTCATCCCCTCCAAGGCGTTCGCGGAATTCAACGAGGCCCTGATCGAGGCCGGCAAGGCGCCGCTGGCCAACCCGCGCAACGCCGCCGCCGGTTCGCTGCGCCAGAAGGACCCCGCGGAAACCGCCAAGCGGCCGCTGCGGATGTACGTGCACGGCATCGGTGCCCGCGAAGGGCTCGAAACGGCCAGCCAGTCGGACACCTACGCCCAGCTCGCCGCCTGGGGGCTCCCCACGAGCCCGTACTTCGAGGTCCTGCCGGGGCTGAAGGACGTGCTGGAGTTCATCACCCGCTACGGCGACAAGCGCCACAGCCTGGCCCATGAAATCGACGGCATCGTGGTCAAGGTGGACGACTTTGCCACCCAGCGGGCGCTCGGCTACACCTCACGCGTCCCGCGCTGGGCCGTCGCCTACAAGTACCCGCCGGAGGAAGTCCACACGAAGCTGCTGGACATCGCGGTCAACGTGGGCCGCACCGGCCGCGTCACCCCGTACGGCGTGATGGAACCGGTCAAGGTCGCCGGCTCGACGGTGGAGATGGCCACCCTGCACAACCAGGAAGTCGTCAAGGCCAAGGGCGTCAAAATCGGCGACATCGTGGTGCTGCGCAAGGCCGGGGACGTCATTCCGGAGATCGTCGGGCCGGTCCTTGCCCTCCGGGACCTGCAGGATCCGCCGGTGCGGGACTTCGTCATGCCCACCGAATGCCCGGCCTGCGGCACACCCCTGGCGCCGGCGAAGGAGGGGGACGTGGACATCCGCTGCCCCAACTCCCGCTCCTGCCCGGCGCAGCTGCGCGAACGCGTCTTCCACCTCGCCGGCCGCGGCGCCTTCGACATCGAGGCACTCGGCTGGGAAGCCGCCATCGCCCTGACCCAGCCGGCCGAGCCGGAAGCCGCGCCGCTGACCACCGAGGCGAACCTGTTCCGGCTCACGCGCGAAGACCTCGCCGACGTCCGCATCCGGCGCGAGAAGCGGTCCAAGGGGGTGGCCACCGGCGAGTTCGAGCTGGTGCCGTACTTCTACAGCAAGGGCACCGCCAAAACCCCGTCCAAGCCGACGGCCACCACGGAGAAACTCTTCCGGGAACTGGACAAGGCCAAGGCCCAGCCGCTCTGGCGTGTCCTCGTGGCGCTGTCCATCCGGCACGTCGGACCGCGGGCCTCCCGGGCGCTTGCGACGGCCTTCGGCAGCATGGATGCCATCCGGCAGGCCTCCGAGGAGGAGCTCGCCCACGTCGACGGCGTCGGCCCGGTGATCGCCCAGGCCCTCACGGAATGGTTCGCCGAGGACTGGCACCGCGAGATCGTTGACAGCTGGGCAGCCGACGGCGTCCGGATGGCGGACGAGCGCGACGAGTCCACACCCAGGACGCTGGAAGGACTGACCATCGTGGTCACCGGAAGCCTCGAGGGCTTCAGCCGGGACGAGGCCAAGGAAGCCATCCTGGTCCGCGGCGGCAAGGCAGCCGGCTCTGTCTCGAAGATCACGAGCTACGTGGTGGCCGGCGAGAACGCCGGTACCAAGCTGGACAAGGCCGAACAGCTGGGTGTGCCCGTGCTGGACGAGGACGGCTTCCGCGCGCTGCTGGCCACCGGCCCGGCCGCCGGTTCCGACGCTTCCAACGAGGAAGAAACCCAGGAAGTGGTTGCCGAATGAGTGCGGATCCCGCCGCCACCCCGGAACTGACAGTGCTGCTCGAACTGGCCAAGGCGGCTGCGGCGGCCGGAGCTGCCGTCCTGGCCGGCCGGAACGCGGCCGAACTGGAGGTCAGCAACAAGGGCGATTCCGGGGACTGGGTGACAGCCTTTGACCTCGCCGCGGAAACAGCCGTCCGCGATGTCCTCACCGCCGCACGGCCGCGCGACATCATCACGGGGGAAGAGGGCGGCACCGTCCTTCCGGATACCCCCAGCGGCTACCGCTGGTCCGTCGACCCACTCGACGGCACCACCAACTTCATCCGCAACATCGTCTACTACGGCACCTCCGTGGCCGTGGCGGACCCCGACGGCGTCTGGCTGGCCGGCGTCGTCAACGCCCCGGCGCTGGGACGAACGTACTACGCCTCCCGGGGCCACGGTGCCTGGCTCGAGGAGAAGGGCCGGCAGACGCAGCTGTTTGGGCCCGTGACCGGGCGCAGCGGGCAGATCCTGGCCACCGGTTTCAGCTACGACCCGGCCGTCCGCTCGGAGCAGGCAAGCGGCCTGGGCTCTCTGATGGACGGCTTCGCCGACGTCCGCCGGCTCGGCTCCGCGGCCCTGGACCTCTGCCTCGTGGCGGACGGCAGCGTCGATGCCTTCGGTGAACGCGGCCTCAATGAGCACGACTTCGCCGCGGGTGCCCTAATTGCCGAAGAAGCCGGCTGCTGGGTGCGCCGGCCGCGGCTCACCAGCCCGCTGGCGGGCGGACCCTCCGACGATGATCGGCTGGCAGCATGGACCTGCGCCGGGCCCCTGGAGCTCTCCGGCAAGTTCCCGCTCTGAACGGGCACTGTGGCAGGCCCCTGTCCGAGTGCCGGCCTGCTTTCCTTGTCAAACTGATAGTTCAGTCACGGAAACGTCCCATCTGGCGGCTGCCGGCAGTGACCGACCGTACCATGGACAGGTGCCTTCGCAGATCCTCATTCGCCCCGCTGTTCCGGCTGACTACGACGCCGTTGCGCGCATCACCCGGGACGCCTACCTGGCGGCAGGCTACTTTGCGAGCGCCGACCACCCCTACATGCGGCAGATCCAGAACGTCGCCCAGCGGGCGGCGAAGGCCACGATCTGGGTCGCCGAGCGCGACGGCCGGATCGTGGGCTCCGTGACGCTTGCCGTCGCCGGTGAGCCTTACGCCGACATCGCCCTCAGCGATGAACTGGAGTTCCGGATGCTCGTGGTGGACCCGGCGGTCCAACGCAGCGGAGCCGGCAAGGCCATGGTGCAGGCCATCATCGAGCATGGCAGGTCCCTGCCCGGCGTCCACGCCGTGGCGCTCACCACTGGTATGACCTGGGAAAGCGCCCACGGCCTCTACCGGAAGACCGGCTTCGTGCGGGTTCCGGAACGCGACTGGCTGGTGCCGGGCACAGACATCAAACTGCTCGTTTACCGCCAGGAGCTGTAAGCCCCGGTTTGGGCTGGACACCTGGGAGACGAGGCCCGCGCCCAGATTGAGGCCCTCAGCCGGTCCGACCCCAACGGAGCCACTGCACGTGCCCCCGGACAGGACATGCCCCGCGCCGGGCCCGGCCGATGGACATATTCCGGATATGCCCGGTCCCCGGGTCGAAGAATGGGCATGTCCCCCGGGGACGTGGCCCGACGCCCCAGCGGAGCCACTGCACGTGCCCGGGCGCGAAGACTGGGCCTCAACCCCCGACAATTAGCGAAAATGACCACTAACCTCCGCCGACTGCAGGCGGCAGGCCGTAGCGGTAGCGGTGTTCCGGACGGCCGGTGGTGCCGTAGCGCAGCTGGATGTCGACGGCGCCGTCGTCCGCCAGCGCGGACAGGTATCGCTGGGCGGTGGCCCGGGAGACGCCCACGCGCGCGGCGACGTCGGCCGCCGAGTACTGCTCGCCGGGCACCAGGGATTCGAGCACCGCTGCCTCGGTGGCGGACCGGGGCCGGGCCGAGGCGGTGACGTCCCCCGGGATCAGGGCGCGCTTGGCCCGCTCCACGGTGTCCTGACTGACGTTGCCGGGCGGGGCGAGGATCCGCCGGTAGCGCGCGTAGGAGCGGAGCTGCTGGGAGAGGGATTCGGCCGTGAAGGGCTTGAGCAGGTAGCCCAGGGCGCCGCGACGGAAGGCGAGCCGGAGCGAGGCCGTGTCCGAGGCCGCGCTGAGGATCATGGTGTCCACGTCCAGCTGGCGCAGCAGATCCAGCCCCGAGGCATCCGGCAGGTAGACGTCCAGCAGCACCAGGTCCGGGCGCAGGCTGTGGATCGCCTGCAGCGCCTGCGACGCCGAACCCGCCGGCGGCAGGGCCAGGAATCCGGCCACCGAATCCACATAGGCCGCGTGCAGCTTGGCCACGTGGAAGTCATCATCGACAATCAGCACCCTGAAATCTTCAGACATCGTTGTCCCTCCGTAGTGAACCGGTCTGGTCGCCGCCGGAGGTAGTCCCGGGCAGCGTCGCGACGAACACGGCTCCCGGGCCGCCGGGGGAGCCCGGATCCAGCACCCGCACGTCCCCGCCGCGGCGCCGCGCGAGCTGCCGGGACAACGCCAGTCCCAGCCCCTGCCCGGCGCCTGCCCGGGCCGGCCGCTCCGACGTCGTGAATCCTTCCGCGAACACCGCCTCGGTGTCCGTCGCGGCATCGGGTCCGAGAGCGATTCCGTCGCCGGAATCGCCGACGACGATATGCAGGGTTCCCCGTCCGGTGGCGCCGCCGCCCTCCCCGGGTTCGTCCAGCACCTCCACCTCGACCCAGCGCTCCGGTGCGGAGCCGGCGACGGCGGCATTCACGGCGTTGTCGATCAGGTTCCCCAGGACCGTGGTGACCTCCTGCGGCTCCGTGACATGGCCGCGGACCAGGGTTTCCGGGCCGAGCCGCAGGCTCACGCCACGCTCGTCAGCTTCCACGCCCTTGGCACCCAGGAACGCCTGCAGATAGGGGTCCTGGAGCAGCTCGGCCTGGTCCACCGGGAATTTCAGCGGCCCGGTGGCCGCCAGACGCGCCAGGTAGTCACGCGCCTGCTGGTGCTGGCCGATGCTCATGAAACCGGCGATGGTGTGCAGCTGGTTGGCGAACTCGTGGCGCTGGGCGCGCAGGGCGGCGGACATGGTGCCGACGGCGTCGAGCTGGCGGGTCAGCTGCTGCAGCTCGGTCCGGTCACGCAGCATGACCACCCAGCCGAGGTCCTCCCGGCCGTGCAGGGCCTTGCGGGCGCTCGCCACGACGACCCGGCCGCCGGCAACCAGCTCCACCGCGTCGCCTTCGGTGGCGTCGGCCCGGGTCAGGGCCTTGAGCTGGCCGGGGACTGCTGCCGCGGCCCAGGGGGTACCGGCGAGGTCGGGCTCGCCGAGCAGCCGCTGGGCCGCGGCATTGAAGACACTGATCCGGCCGTCCGCGGAAACGCCGATCACGCCGTCGTCCACGCCCTGCAGCACGGCGACCTGGTCGTGGACCAGGGTGCTGATCTCCTCCGGTTCGAGACCCAGCGTGAGCCGCTGCAGCCGCCGCCGCAGCAGGAAGGACGCGAGCACTCCGGCGAGCAGGGCGCCCGCGGCCGTCAGGGCGATGGGGACGATGTCCCGGGCCAGGCTCTGCCCGATGGTCTCGGTGGAGTAGCCGACGCTCACCTCGCCCACCACGGCGGCGGAGCCCGGCGCGTACACCGGGACCTTGGCGCCGGCGGACGGGCCCAGGGTTCCGGTGTTGCGGGTGGTGACCTCCTTGCCGGCCAGCGCCTCGGAGGGGTCCGTGCTGACCCGTTCGCCCAGCCTCTCGGCGTCGGGGTGGGCCAGCCGCAGGCCCGTCTCGTCGGTGATGACGACGAACAGCGCTCCGGTGCGGGCCCGCGCGCCCTCGGCGGCGGCCATCAGCGGGCCGGCCAGGAGCTCGGCGGCCGGGGGAGTGCCGGGGAGGGCGCTGATCGAGGTGACTTCCGCCCGAACCGAGGGGTCCGAGGCCACGGTCCGGGCCAGCGTGAGCGCCTGGTTCTCGGCTTCGCGGCCCAGCCGGTCGTAGGTCAGCCAGGCATGGACGGCGCTGGTGAGGAGCACCACGAGTGCCACCACCCCGAGCTGCAGCAGCAGCGTCTGGGTGGAAAAGCGCAGGGGAATCCGGCCTTTGAGCGTCTTCATGGCGGCCCTCCCCGTTGAGTCGAAAAATCCGTGAGCAAAATGAGCAAAATGCTTCCAATAAGCAGTATGCCAATCAATTGAGCCAAAGACCCAGCCGTGATGCGCGCCACCCTAACGTCTGTAGTGCGCATCACACCGGAGTGGTGCCATTCAATGAAGAAGGAGCCGGCCGTGCTGGTATTACTTGGATTCGCCATGATCGCGGTATTCATGGTGCTGATCATGACGAAGAAGCTGACGCCAGTGCTGGCGCTCATCATCGTCCCCACAATCTTCGGACTTTTCGCCGGCGCCGGTCTCGGGATCGGCGCCATGGTGCTGGAATCCATGAAGTCCATGACGTCCACCGCCGCGCTGCTGATGTTCGCCATCATCTACTTCGGCCTGATGATCGACGTCGGACTCTTTGATCCGCTGGTGCGCTTCATCCTGCGCAAGCTGGGCAACGACCCGGCCAAGGTGGTCCTCGGCACCGCGATCCTCGCTGCGGCGGTCTCCCTCGACGGGGACGGCTCCACCACGTTCATCCTCACGACGGCGGCCATGCTGCCGGTTTACCTGCGGCTCAAGATGAGCCCCGTGGTCCTGACCTGCGTGGCGGGCCTGGCCAACGGCACCATGAACATCCTGCCCTGGGGCGGCCCCACGGCCCGCGCCGCCTCCGCCCTGAAGATCAGCGTCTCCGAGGTCTTCGTCCCGATGATCCCCTCGCTGATCGCCGGCCTCGTGGTGGTGTTCGTCTTCGCCTGGCTGCTGGGCCTGCAGGAGCGCAACCGCCTCCGCGCCGTGGCTCCGGAGATCTGGGCCGAGGGTGTCGAGTTCGACGGCGGTGCAGGCACCGGTGGTACCGGCCGCAAGGGCGCCCGCCGCAACAGCGGAGCCCCTGCCGGAGGGTCCTCCGTTGCAGTCCTGGAACGGACCGAGGACCTCGTCGGCGAGCGCGATTCGGCCATGGCGGACACCGCCCTGGACCCCAACCGCGCCACCCTGCGCCCCAAGCTCCAGTGGTTCAACCGGGGCCTCACCGTCGCCATCATGGTCCTGCTGGTCGCGGACCTCGTGCCTTTGCCCTTCGTCTTCATGGTGGGCTCCGCGATCGCGCTGCTGGTCAACTTCCCCAAGCTCAAGGACCAGAGCGCCCAGCTCATCGCCCACGCCCCGTCGATCGTCGCCGTGGTCAGCATGGTCATGGCCGCCGCGGTCCTGACGGGCGTCCTGAAAGGCACGGGCATGGTGGAGGCCATGTCCACCTGGCTGGTGCAGATCATCCCGTCCGACATGGGACCGTTCATGGCCGTCATCACCGGCGTGCTGAGCATCCCGATGACGTTCTTCATGAGCAACGACGCCTTCTACTTCGGCGTCCTGCCGGTGCTCAGCGAAACCGCCGGCCACTACGGCATCAGCGCGGCGGACATGGCCCGCGCCTCCATCACCGGCCAGCCCTTCCACCTGCAGAGCCCCCTGGTCCCGGCCATCCTGCTCCTCGTCTCCCTCGCCAAGGTGGACCTGGGCGACCACCACAAGAAAGTCCTCTGGCGCACAGCGGTCATCTCCCTGGTCATGCTCGCAGTAGGAGTCCTCACCGGAGCCATAGGAATCGGCTAACAAGCCACGAGCACCACAAGAAATAACAACGAGACTGTCGAGTCCGGAGATTTTCCGGACTCGACAGTCTTGTTTTGTCTGTTTCCGCATTCCCAAAGGCGAGAGGAGCACATCGGTGGCAGGACGGGCATCCGGAAGCGTGCGTCTAAGCGAGGGCCCACGCCGTCAGGGTTCCCTGCCCGAGCTTGCGAGGGGAGGGGGACAGCGGGGAGGACGAGCGAGCACGCGGAGGATCGTCCGGCCCGGCGCCGGAAAGGTGACCGCCGGCGCCGCCCACGAGTGCGGAACGCCAGCCAAGGGGCACGTAGACTGGGACGGAAAATAATCCGAACTTGCAGGGGAGATCCATGGCTGCGATCAACCGCGACGACGTCGCGCATCTCGCGCAACTCGCGCACATCGAGATGAGTGCTGAAGAGCTGGACAGGATGGCCGGCGAACTCGCCGTCATCGTCGATTCAGTGAAGTCCGTCAGTGAAGCCGCCGGTGATGACGTCCCGGCCACGTCCCACCCGATCCCGCTGACGAATGTGTTCCGCGAAGACGTCGTGGGCCACACCTTCACGGCCGAGCAGGCACTGTCCGGCGCCCCCGACGCGTACGAAGGCCGCTTCAAGGTCCCCGCAATCCTGGATGAGGACTAAGAACATGACTGAAACCAACTCCGAGCTGATCCGCTCCTCCGCCGCGCAGCTCGCCGACAAGCTCGCCGCCCGCGAGGTCTCCGCCGTCGAGGTCACCCAGGCGCACCTGGACCGCATCGCCGCCGTCGACGGCAAGGTCCACGCCTTCCTGCACGTCAACACTGATGAGGCGCTCGCCGTCGCCGCCGAGGTGGACGCCATCCGCGCCGCCGGCGGCGCCGCCGCCGGGGAGCTGCACGCGCTCGCCGGTGTGCCGATCGCGGTCAAGGACCTCATCGTCACGGTCGGCCAGCCCACCACTGCCGGCTCGAAAATCCTCGAGGGCTGGCACAGCCCCTACGACGCCACCGTGGTCAAGCGCCTGCGCGCCGCCAGGATGCCGATCCTGGGCAAGACCAACCTGGACGAATTCGCGATGGGCTCCTCCACCGAGCACTCCGCCTTCGGCCCCACCCACAACCCCTGGGACCTGGACCGCATCCCCGGCGGCTCCGGAGGCGGCTCCGCTGCCGCCGTCGCGGCCTTCGAAGCCCCGCTGGCCCTCGGCACGGACACCGGCGGTTCCATCCGCCAGCCCGGCGCCGTCACCGGCACTGTCGGCGTCAAGCCCACCTACGGCGGCGTCTCACGCTACGGAGCGATCGCCATGGCCTCCTCACTGGACCAGATCGGCCCGGTCTCCCGCACCGTGCTGGACTCCGCCCTGCTGCACCAGGTCATCGGCGGGCACGATCCGCACGATTCCACCTCGCTGCAGGATCCGCTGGAGGACCTCGTCGCGGCCGCCCGGAACGGCAACGTGGACGGCATGAAGATCGGCATCATCAAGGAGCTCCACGGCGAGGGCTACCAGGCCGGCGTCGAGAACCGCTTCAATGAGTCCCTTGAGCTGCTCAAGGCCGCCGGCGCCGAGATCGTCGAGGTCTCCTGCCCCAACTTCAAGTACGCCCTGGGCGCCTACTACCTGATCATGCCCTCCGAGGCCTCCTCCAACCTGGCCAAGTTCGACGGCGTCCGGTACGGCCTGCGGGTCCTCCCCGAAGACGGACCGATGACGATTGAACGCGTCATGGGAGCCACCCGCGCCGCCGGCTTCGGCGACGAGGTCAAGCGCCGCATCATCCTGGGCACCTACGCCCTGAGCGCCGGCTACTACGACGCCTACTACGGCTCGGCCCAGAAGGTGCGCACCCTGATCCAGCGCGACTTCGAGGCCGCGTTCGCCAAGGCCGACGTGCTGATCTCCCCGACGGCCCCCACCACGGCCTTCAAGCTCGGCGAGAAGCTCAACGACCCGCTGGCGATGTACCTCAACGACGTCGCCACCATCCCCGCCAACATGGCAGGCGTCCCGGGGCTCTCCCTGCCCGGCGGCCTGGCCGATGAGGACGGGTTGCCGGTCGGCGTCCAGCTGCTGGCCCCGGCCCGCCAGGATGCCCGGCTGTACCGCGTCGGCGCGGTGCTCGAAGCCCTGCTCGAGGCCCAGTGGGGCGGGCCGCTGCTGGACAAGGCTCCTTCACTGACGGCCCCGTCCCTGACTGATTCTGCACCGGCGGTTGCTGCTGGCGCCCCCGCGAGCCACGGAGGTTCACACTCATGACTGACGCAACCCTCAGCTTCGAAGAGGCCATGGAGAAGTACGATCCCGTCCTGGGGTTCGAGGTCCACGTGGAGCTCAACACGAAGACCAAGATGTTCTCCTCCGCGCCGAATGTCTTTGGCGACGAGCCCAACACCAACGTCAACGAGGTGGACCTCGGCATGCCCGGCGTGCTGCCCGTGGTGAACCGGACCGCGATCGAGTCCTCGATCAAGATCGGCCTGGCGCTCAACTGCACGATCGCCGAAACCTGCCGCTTCGCCCGGAAGAACTACTTCTACCCGGACACCCCGAAGAACTTCCAGACCTCCCAGTACGACGAACCCATCGCCTACGACGGCCACCTGGACATCGAGCTGTCCGACGGGACCATCTTCCGCGTCGAAATCGAACGCGCCCACATGGAGGAGGACGCCGGCAAGCTGACCCACATGGGCGGCGCCACCGGCCGCATCCAGGGCGCGGACTACTCCCTCGTGGACTACAACCGCTCCGGTGTGCCGCTTGTCGAGATCGTCACCAAGCCGATCGAGGGCGCCGGCAGCCGCGCCCCCGAACTCGCCAAGGCCTACGTGGCCGCCGTCCGCGAAATCGTCAAGAACCTCGGGGTCTCGGACGCCAAGATGGAACGCGGCAACGTCCGCTGCGACGCCAACGTCTCGCTGCGCCCGCACGGCCGCGAACGCTTCGGCATCCGCTCGGAGACGAAGAACGTCAACTCGCTGCGCGCCGTCGAACACGCCGTCCGCTACGAGATCCAGCGGCACGCCGCCGTGCTGGATTCCGGCGAGCCGGTCATCCAGGAGACCCGGCACTGGCACGAGGACACGCGGACCACGACGTCCGGCCGGGCCAAGTCCGACGCCGACGACTACCGCTACTTCCCGGAACCTGACCTGGTGCCGATCACCGCGTCCCGCGAATGGGTCGAGGAACTGCGCGCCACACTGCCCGAGCCGCCGGCCGCCCGCCGCAAGCGCCTGCAGGCCGACTGGGGCTACTCGGACCTGGAGTTCCGCGACGTCGTCAACGCCGGCGTCATGGACGAGATCGAGGAAACCATCGCCGCCGGCGCCACCGCCACGGTGGCGCGCAAATGGTGGATGGGCGAGATCGTCGGACGCGCCAAGAACGCCGACGTCGATCCCGGCCAGCTCGGCGTCGCACCGGCCACCATCGTGGAACTGAACCGGATGGTAGAGGACGGCAAGATCAACAACAAGATGGCCACCGAGGTCCTCGACGGCGTGCTCGCCGGCGAAGGCACCCCGGCGGACATCGTGGAGAAGCGCGGCCTCGCCGTGGTCTCCGACGACGGCCCCCTCCTGGAAGCCATCGACGCGGCCCTCGCCGCGCAGCCCGACGTCGCGGACAAGATCCGCGCCGGCAAGTTGCAGGCGATCGGCGCGATCGTCGGCGGCGTCATGAAGGCCACCCGCGGCCAGGCCGACGCCGGCCGCGTCAAGGAGCTGATCCTGAAGCGCCTCGGCGTCGAAGGCTGAGGCAACGGACTTAACCCAACTGGGTCGCAGTTGTTGTCGTTTTGAACCCTCAGAACGACAACAACTGCCACCTACTTGGGTTCAGGGGTGCGTTCAGGCGTTGACGAGCCCGGTCATGATGGTCTGCAGTGCTTCGCAGACCATCATGACCGATCTGCGCTTCAGGTTTTCCGGCCGGGCCAGGATGTCGATCCGGCGCCGGGTGCTGATGCCCGCCAGCGGGCGCAGCACGATCTCCGGGTTCAGCACAGGCCGCGCGGTATGCCGCGGCAGCAGGCCGATCACGCTGCCCGTCGCCACGAGCGCGGCCACCGTGGAGTAGTCGTTGATCCGGTGGACGATGTTCAGTTCCCCGCTGGAGACGGCGGCGACGGCGGACAGCACGTCCGCGGGGGAGTAGCCGGCGTGGCTGGTCACCCACGGCTCGCCGACGACGTCGTCCGCCGTCACCGCCCGCTGGCCGGCCAGCCGGTGTCCGGCAGGCAGCGCGACATCGAGCGGCTCGTGCGCGAGCGGGATCACCGCGACGCGCTCCTCCGGCCAGCGCGGGCTGTGGTCCATCCGGTGCGCGAGGACCAGGTCATAGCGGGCGGTCAGGGCGGGGAAGTCCTGCTGGGCCACATCCTCGTCGGAGAGCAGGATCCGCGGCTGGTCCGGGGCGGCCAGCAGCCGCGCGAGCGGAGCGAACAGCGCCTGGCCGGCACTGTGGAAACCGCTGAGGGTCACGGGAGCGACGGGCGAACCGTGGTAGGTGCCGATCGCCGTCCGTGCGTCCGCCATGGCGCTGACGACGGCGGCCCCGGCATCCGCAAGCACCTGCCCGGCCTCGGTCAGGACCAGGTTGCGGCCTTCCTTCCGGGTCAGCGGAACCTCCACGGTCTTCTGCAGGGCGGCCAGCTGCTGCGAGACTGCCGAGGGCGTCACGAGCAAGGTTTCGGCGACGGCCTTGACGCTGCCGAGGGCCCCCAGTTCCCGGAGCATCTCAAGCTGGTGGATTTCCATGCCTGCCAGTCTATGCGGAAGAAAAAGCTAAATCGTCGATTGAGATAAATCGGGTTGTGCTAATGCTTTGTGCCCGGTGTAATGGGGTGAGTTGTCCCACACCTTCTTGTCCCGCACAGCGGGGCAACCCACCCCGCAGAGTAAACAGCACAGTTAGGAAGGCCCATGAAGGCTCTCTACAAGTCCGGCTCGCACGCAGGATTCGAGCTGGTGGACCGCCCGGAGCCGGAAGCCGGCGCGGGTGATGTCAAGATCCGCGTCATGACCACCGGCATCTGCGGCACGGACCTGCACATCCAGTCCTGGGACGCCTGGGCCCAGGGCATCATCAACGCGCCGCTGATCGCCGGCCACGAGTTTTACGGCGAGGTGGTGGAGATCGGCGAGGACGTCCTGGACGTCAAGGTGGGGGACCGCGTCTCCGGCGAGGGCCACATTGTCTGCGGCATCTGCCGCAACTGCCGCGCCGGCCGCAAGCAGATGTGCATCAACACCGTCAGTGTCGGCGTCCAGCGCGACGGCGCCTTTGCCGAGTACGTCGTGATTCCGGAGACCAACGTCTGGGTCCACCAGGACCCGTCCGTGACGCCGGAACTCGGCGCAATCTTCGATCCCTTCGGCAACGCCGTCCACACCGCACTCAGCTTCCCCCTGGTCGGCGAGGACGTGCTGATCACCGGCGCCGGGCCCATCGGCCTGATGGCCATCGCCGTCGCCCGCCACGCCGGGGCGCGGAAGATCGCCATCACCGACGTCTCCGCGCCGCGGCTGGAACTCGCCCGGTCCCTCGGCGTCGACCTCGCGATCGACGTCTCCAGGATGCGCGTCAAGGACGCGCAGCGCGAACTCGGCATGCGCGAGGGGTTCGACATCGGCCTGGAAATGTCCGGACACCCCACGGCCCTGCCTGAGATGATCGACAACATGAACCACGGCGGCCGGATCGCGATGCTGGGACTGCCCAGCCAGTCCATCGACATCGACTGGGGCAAGGTGGTCACGCATATGCTGACCCTGAAGGGCATCTACGGCCGCGAAATGTTCGAGACCTGGTACGCGATGAGCGCCATGCTGTCCTCCAACCCGGTCCTGCACGCGAACATCTCCGCCGTCGTCACGGACACGCTGCCCGCCGCGGACTGGGAAAAGGGCTTCGAGATCGCCCGCGCCGGTGTGGGCGGCAAGGTGGTCCTGGACTGGTCCGGCTTCTAGGCTGTTCGCTTTCCGGACCCCCACCCGCTGCCGATATCCGGCACCTGACATAACCAGCTGAGGAGCACAACCCATGTATTCAGCCATCAAGGACCAGTTGCAGCGCGAGCTCGACGAGATCCGCAGCGCCGGCCTGTTCAAGACCGAGCGGCACATTGACTCGCCCCAGGCCAACCGCATCAAGGCCGGGCAGATCGGCGAGTCCGGCGCGGACGTGCTGAACTTCTGTGCCAACAACTACCTGGGCCTGGCGGACCACCCGGAGATCATCGCCGCCGCCAAGGCCGCGATGGACCAGCGTGGCTTCGGCATGGCCAGCGTGCGCTTCATCTGCGGCACCCAGGACCTGCACCTGGCCCTGGAGGAGCGCGTCTCGACGTTCCTCGGCACCGAGGACACCATCCTGTTCTCCAGCTGCTTCGACGCCAACGGCGGCGTGTTCGAGTCCCTCTTCGGCCCGGAAGACGCCGTCATCTCCGACGCCCTGAACCACGCCTCCATCATCGACGGCATCCGGCTCTGCAAGGCCCAGCGCTTCCGCTACGCCAACCAGGACATGGCGGACCTCGAATCGAAACTGATCGAGGCCACCACGCAGGAGAACCCTGCCCGCCGCAAGATCATCGTCACGGACGGCGTCTTCTCCATGGACGGCTTCCTCGCGCCGCTCGAAGCGATCTGCGACCTCGCCGAAAAGTACGACGCCATGGTCATGGTGGACGATTCCCACGCGGTGGGCTTCATGGGCTCCACCGGCGCCGGAACGCCGGAACATGCCGGCGTCTCGGACCGGGTGGATATCTACACCGGAACCTTCGGCAAGGCCCTCGGCGGCGCGTCCGGCGGCTATGTCTCCGGCCGCGGCGAGGTGGTCGCGATGCTCCGCCAGAAGGCCCGCCCGTACCTGTTCTCCAACTCGCTGGCCCCGGCCATTGTCGCGGCCACGCTCACGGCCCTGGACCTCGTGGAGAACTCCGGCGAACTGCGCAGCAAGCTCTTCGCCAATGCGGAGCTGTTCCGGAACCGCATGAGCGAAGAGGGCTTCGAGCTGCTCCCGGGCGAACACGCGATCGTCCCGGTCATGTTTGGCGACGCCGTGATGGCCGCCAAGATCGCGGACCAGATGCTGCACCACGGCGTCTTCGTGACGGCATTCAGCTACCCCGTCGTGCCCAAGGGCGCTGCCCGGATCCGGGTGCAGCTCTCCGCCGCGCACAGCGCCGAAGACGTCGAGGCCTGCGTGCAGGCGTTCGTCCGGAGCCGGGCGGCGGTAGCTTCTGCAAAGATGTAACCATGTCAGCTCATTACGATGTCGTGATTGTCGGCGGCGGTATCGCCGGCCTGTCCCTTGCCTCCACCCTCGCCGGACAATGCAGCGTCGCCCTGGTCGAGGCCGAGCAGACCCTGGCATACCACACGTCCGCGCGCTCGGCCCGGCAGCTGATTCCCAGCTACGGCCCGCCCGTGGTCCAGGAGCTCACCCTCCGCACCCTGGAACTGATCGCCGCGCGCGAGGCCGAACGGCCGGAGCCGGTGCTCTCGCCCCGCAGTTTCATGCTGATCGGGGACGACGCCACCGTCGGTGCGGCAGCAAGTGGCCACATGCGCCGGATCACCCACGCTGAGGCCATGGAGCTGTGCCCGGTCCTGGTCCCCGAATCCTTCAGCGCCGCAGGCCTGGATACCGGATCCTTCGCTTGCAACGCCCCCGTGCTGCTCGAGGACCACCGCCAACGTGCCGAGGCCGGAGGCGTGGACATCATCACCGGCGCCAGGGTCCATTCCGCCCAGCGCCTCGGCACCGGCTGGGAACTCGGCGCCGGGCAGGAAGGCTTCCAGACCGCCGTCGTGGTCAACGCCGCCGGTGCCTGGGCGGACGAACTCGCCGTCCTCAGCGGTGTCGAGAAGGTCCAGCTGCAGCCGTACCGGCGCACCGCGGCGATCGTCGACGTCGAACATCCCCTTCCGGACGGCACCCCCATGGTGGCCGCCGCCGACAAGTCGTTCTATTTCAGGCGGGACGGTGAGCAGGTGCTGATCTCGCCCTCGGAGTCCGTTCCGAGCGGCCCCGAGGACGCCCAGCCGATTCCGGGCGACGTCGAGGCCCTGATCGTCCGGCTCAACAGCATCACCACCCTGGGCATCCGCGGCGTCCGCAAGGCCTGGACAGGGCTTAGGACCGAGGCGGCCGACGGCGTCCCGGTGGTGGGATTCGACGCCGAGGCCACCGGATTCTTCTGGCTCGCAGGCCAGGGCGGTTACGGGTTCCAGACCTCCTCCGGCATCGCGGAACTGGCCGCCGGGCTGATCCTGGCCGGACAAGGCACCGGAGCCGGGGCCGCTAGTCCGGCATCCCGGACAGTGGAGGCGCTGGCGGCTACGCGCTGGTCCATCAGGCGCTGAAGAATGGACTCATGAGCACCCTCATCACCAACATCGCCGAACTGATGACCCAGGCCGCGGATCACCGGGTCCTGAAGAACGCGGCAGTGGTGATCGAGGGGGAGCGGATAGCCTGGCTCGGCGCCGCTGCCGATGCGCCGGCCGCGGACGGGGCCGTCGATGCCGGCGGCCGTGCCCTGCTGCCGGGCTGGGTGGATTCGCACACCCACCTGATCTTCGCCGGGGACCGGACCGCCGAGTTCGAGGCCAGGATGGCGGGGGAGAGCTACAGTGCCGGGGGCATTGCCGTTACCACCGGCGCTACCCGCAGCACAAGCGACTTCGACCTGACCCGGCTGGCGATGGGGCGGGTGGCCGAGGCCGTCTCGCAGGGCACCACTTACCTGGAGACCAAGACCGGCTACGGCCTGGACGTGGAAAACGAGGCCCGCAGCGCCCGGATCGCCTCGACCGTGGCGGACGAGGTGACCTACCTCGGCGCCCACCTCGTGCCCGACGGCCTGGATTCCGAGGAGTACACGGACCTCGTCTGCGGACCAATGCTTGCGGCGGTCCGCCCCTACGTCCGCTGGGCGGATGTCTTCTGTGAACGCGGTGCCTTCACCGAGGACCAGTCCCGCCGCGTGCTCCAGGCCTGCAAGCAGGCCGGCCTGGGGCTGCGCGTCCACGGCAACCAGCTGGGCGTTGGCCCCGGCGTGCAGCTCGCCGTCGAATTTGGGGCGGCAAGTGTGGACCACGTGAACTTTCTTTCCGCCTCCGACTTCGAATCCCTCGCCTCGAGCTGGACCGGCTGGGAGGCGGCGGACGGTGTTGGCGGTGTTGGCGGCAAACGGGGAACGGTGGCCACCTGCCTGCCGGCCTGCGACCTCTCCACCCGGCAGCCGCTGGCTCCGGGCCGGGAGCTGCTCGACGCCGGGGTGCAGCTGGCGCTGGCCTCCAATTGCAACCCGGGCACCTCGTACACGAGCTCCATGGCGTTCTGCGTCACCACCGCGGTGCTGCAGATGCGGCTCAGCGTCCACGAGGCCGTGCGTGCGGCGACCTACGGCGGCGCTTTGGCTCTCGGCCGGGAGTCCGGGAACGACGCCGACGGCGAGCGCGCCGTCGGTTCGATCGCCGTCGGACACCGCGCGGATCTGCACCTGCTCAACGCTCCTTCCGCAACCCATCTGGCTTACCGGCCGGGCATCCCGCTCACCCACGCCGTGTGGCGGGCGGGCGTCCGCGCCCGCTGACTGCGCCGTTCAACCGCGCAGTTCGACTCCGCAGTCGACTCCGCCCCTTGAAATCCAGGAGGACCGCATGGCTTGGCAGGAGAGCCAGCTGCGCGTCATGGTGGATCTGCTGCGTGCCCAGCGCGAGGGTGTGCCCGGACTTGCCCGGCGCCAGGAGCAGCGGCTCGCCGCCCTCGTGGCCCAGGCCCGGACCAGCTCGCCGTTCTACCGCGAGCTCT
Source organism: Arthrobacter sp. UYCu723 (assembly GCF_054059215.1). Taxonomy (NCBI): domain Bacteria; kingdom Bacillati; phylum Actinomycetota; class Actinomycetes; order Micrococcales; family Micrococcaceae; genus Arthrobacter; species Arthrobacter sp. UYCu723. The sequence continues at coordinate 280,520 of NZ_JBSSBW010000001.1, read as the reverse complement.
ACCGCGGGCAGCCGGCCGGCACCGTCCTGCTGGGGGACCTGCCGCCGGTGACGAAGCCTCAGCTCATGGAGCGCTTCGACCACTGGGTCAGTGACTCCGGCGTCACGCGGGCGGGCGTCGAGGCGTTCGTCGCCGATCCCGACTTGATCGGCAGCCGCTACCGCGGGAAGTACTTCGTCTGCACGAGCTCCGGGACCACGGGACATCCCGGGCTGTTCGTGCACGACGCCGGCGCTGTCGCCGTGTACCGGGCCCACGGCGTCCGGATCGCCCGTGCGTCGGTCACCACGGGGACCGTCGGCCGGTTGCTCGCCCTGCTTCAGAAGAAATTCCGCGCAGCCGTGGTGGTGGGCACCGGCGGTCACTTCGCCGGTGTGGCCTGGATCGAGTCCGAGCGGCGCCGCAGCCGGGGGCGCCGGCACGCGAACCGCGTGTTTTCGGTGCAGCAGCCGCTCGCCCGGCTGGTCGCCGGACTCAACGACTTCGATCCGGCAATCCTCGTCGGCTACCCGAGCGCGCTCGAGCTCCTGGCTGAGGAACATGCGGCCGGGCGGCTCCACGTCAGGCCCGCGGTTGTGGGGCACAGCGGCGAAGCCACCGGCGAGGACACCCGGGCGCACCTTGCCGCGGCGCTGGGCGGCGCGGTCCACAACGTGTACGCCGCCTCGGAGTTCACCCCCATTGCCTTGGACTGTGCCCGCGGCTGGCTGCACGTGAACAGCGACTGGGTCATCCTGGAACCGGTCGACGCCGGCTACCGGCCCACGCCGCCGGGAGAACCGTCCCACACTGTGCTCCTGACCAACCTCGCCAACCGGGTGCAGCCGTTGATCCGCTACGACCTCGGCGATTCCGTACTGGCCAGGGCTGATCCATGCGAATGCGGCAGCCCCCTGCCCGCCATCCGGGTCAGCGGCCGGCGCGACGACGTGTTGCGACTCGACTCGGCGGAGGGGCGCCCGGTGAGCATCCTTCCGCTCGCCATCACCGCCGCCGTCGAGGACACGCCCGGAGTGCGCCGCTCCCAGCTCCTCCAGAGCGGGCCGGCGGCGATCCGGCTGCGCCTTGACACCGAGCCCGGGGTCGATGCGGGCGCGGTGTGGCGCACGGTCGAGGCGGCGCTGGCCAGCTACCTGGCCGGGCAGGGCCTGTCCAACGTACGCATCGTCCGCGCTGCGGAACCCCCGGAACAGAGCGCTCGGAGCGGGAAGTTCCGCCAGGTCATCGCGCGGCCCCGGCCCAACTAGCGGTCATCCGGGAGGCTTCTCCGCGACGTCACCGGATTCATAGTGCCCGGGATCAGACGGGAGTATCGTGGATCCAAGCCGGACAGTGCCGTCCGGCCAGGCAGCAATTAGCGGTCCAGCGCCGCTTGGCAATCGCCTAGGAGTGGTCATGACTTCGCCCACCATCCCCATACCCCAGCCTCCGCCGAAGCCGGTGGTCGGCAACCTGCCCGATATCGACTCCAGCAAGGGCGTCCTGGGAATAGTTGAGGTGGCCGAGCGGTACGGCCCCATCGTCCGTATCCAGTTCTTCAACCGCAGCGTCGTCGCCGTCTCCTCTCAGCAGCTCGTCAACGAAGTATGCGACGAATCCCGTTTCGGCAAGGTGCTGGGCAATGCCCTGCGGGAGGTGCGGGATTTCATCGGCGACGGCCTGTTCACCGCAGAGACACAGGAACCCAACTGGCAAAAGGCGCACCGGATCCTGATGCCGGCGTTCGGGCCTGCTGCGCTGAAACGGATGTTTAGCGGTATGGACGACATCGCCGAGCAGCTGCTCCTCAAGTGGGAGAGGCTCGGCCCCACCGTCCGGATCGACGTTCCGGACAACACCACCCGGCTGACGCTGGACACCATCGCCCTGTGCTCGTTCAGCTACCGTTTCAACAGCCTCTACCGGGAGGAGCTGCATCCCTTCGTCGGGGCCATGGTCCGTGCCCTGGTCGAATCCGGTGATCGGTCACGCAGGCTCCCGGTCCAGAACAAGATCATGCTGCGCAGACGGCACCCCCAACGGACCACGACTCGTCTGAGCCGTCGCCCTCGACGCCCCCGGGCACTCATGCACTGGCACGACCAGATCGGAGCGACCCTAGCCCACACCCCGGGTGAGCCGCGCACCGCGGCATTCGGAGAGCGGCTGCGCCTCACACCGGTCAACACCCCGCGTCCACGCAAGCCGTGAGATACAACTGCGGTTTCCAGGTTCATTTTGCCCTTGTTTTCACATAAATACAGGAGTGGGCTAGACATGGGCGCGCTGCGGCCCGTTGTGTGACCATGTGGCGGAGCCTATCCAATAGTGACGGAACAACCGCTAGGAGAAAGTCATGTCCACACCACCGAGTGAGCAAAAAGAAATGAAGCCGTATGTCTTCCACGTGATGCCAATTGAAGGCGAGGACGAAAAGAAGTGGGACCTGCACAGGTTTCGGACAGCCAAACATGAGCACTTCCACACCGTGCAGCAGGCAGTAACGGCCGCACACGAGGAAGCCGGAACGCACTCGGCCCACATTGTCATCCACGCCCTCGACGGGCATGCCTACCGGGAGTATGACCTGCACTGAAACGAAAAACACCTCAGGGTATTGCCCACGACAAGTCAACGACGAAGGCGCTTCCTTCACAGTCATTTCAACGAAGGAAGCGCCTCGCTTGGCGGTGACGGAGGGATAGGAAACGTTTTAGCCCCGCAGGCCAGGAGCTCAAAGCGTGATCCATCCACTTAATAGGGGTGGCTTGTGAAGTAGTGGAAAATCCGACGTGAGTGTTCTGTCCGGCGTCGCTGTGGGGACCAGCTCACGGAACGTTAAAAAATACCACGGCAGCGGGTGTGGGCTCGGATCCAGCGGTAGAGGGTGGGCACGGAAATACCAAGGCCGCGGGCGACGTCACGGGGTGGGGTCCCATCAGCGAGGAGTTTCTTCGCCGAGGTGATTTTGCTGTCGGTCATGATTCGTTTGCGTCCGTGAGTGCCTGCGCGGGTGCGATCATGAAGGCCCGGGCGAAGATCAGGAACGCGGCTGTGGTCAGGGGCGCCCAACAGCAGGCGCGGCATCCCAGTGGAAGACGCTTCCCTCGCTGTGGTGGGCCGGGGGCCGCTGACCGCGGGCGGGCTGGTTATCGTGGGGCCGAAAGCGCATGGCGCCTCCAAAAGTAGGTGTCGAATCAACGTGGCCGGGCGCACTTGGCGGGAAGCTGGCCGGTGCGGTGCAAGGGATGGCGATGTCCCGGCCCGTTCCTGTTGTGTTCCGGTCCCCGCCCGGCCGGCTCAGGGGGGCGGTGTGACGATCTGTTCCAGGTCGGTGTCGCCGCTGGTCCCGTCGAGGCGTCCGGTTTCTTCTCCGTTGCACAAGACGATGACCGTGGGGATGCTCATGACGTTGTAGCGGGCGGTGAGCCGGGGCTGGGTGCCGACGTCGACGCGGTACTCATCGAAGGCAGCAGGGAGGTTTCGGTGAAGTGTTCGAGGCATGGCTCGAGCGCCCCGCAGGGGGCGCAGGATTCCTGCCAGAAGTCGAGCAGGTCCAGGCCCGGACGGAAAAGAGCGTGGACCAGTCCGGTTTCGTCGATCAGCGGGAAGGTGTTGTTCCTTATTCGTTCCCGGTCCTGCCCCGGGCTTTGACGCTGCGGATCGCGTCGACGAGCGGTGCGGGGCGGGTGCCGATGGAGTTGAGGAAGATCGCCGTGACGGAGGCGGCCATGGCTGCCATCGCCCAGACCGGGTAGACCAGCCCGGTGGCGGCCAGCGGGACGCCGATGCCGTTGAAGACAAAGGCCAGGGCCACGTTCGTGCGGGTCCGCCGGTAGGCGCGGTCGCTGATGTCGCGGGCTTCCATGTCTGCTGTCACATCCTCGCGCAGGAGCACGATGTCCGCGGACTCCACGGCAATGTCGGTGCCGCCCCCCGCGGCGATGCCGACGTCGGCCTGCATCAGGGCCGGTGCGTCGTTGATGCCGTCACCGACCATGGCGACCCTGGTGCCGTCGGCCTGCAGCTCGCGGATGATCGCGGCTTTGCCTTCCGGCAGTATCCCGGCCCGAACCCGGGTAATCCCGGTTTGTTCCGCCACCCGGCGGGCAGGCGTACCCTGAGCACACCGGAGTGCGCCACCGGGGAACCGGGCTAGCGGGCAGGCGGCGGTCCTCCGGACAGGGATGTTCAAGGCCTGAGGGGGCGGTTAGCGAGGGGTGTCAGGGCGCACCGACCGACCGGTAGAACATTGGTGCTCAATGAGGAGTGGCTGGTAGTGGAGGACGTGACGGCGGAGGTGTCAAAGGTGTTCCACGACCCGGACGGGGCGTTGCCCTTCACATTCCCTCTTCGGCAGCTCGGATGACGGCACGGTGGTTGCAGTCTCCCGGGTCTGGGCAGCGCCGTGGAGCCATTATTCTCTGGAAGACGGTCTACCTTGACCGCACCATAACCACCCTGAACAGCAACGGCGACACCACGAACCCGGACATCCTGCGGTTCCTCTCACGCCTGGGATGGGAACACATCAACCTCACCGGCGACTACACCTGGCCACGCACCAACCACATCAAACCCGGCAAATACAGGCAACTACGACGCCCGGCAAGACCTTAGCTCGGATATTTCACTTTTTCACAAGCCACCCCTACTTCGCCTTCCCGGCAGCTGCGAGGTGCGGCTGCAGGTCCCCCTTCGACGCGGGCGCCGCCGCTTCGTCCTCAACCCGGGAGCGGCAGGGCGTCCGGGATGCGCGGCTTGGCGTTGCCGGCGAAGGTGAACTTGGCGTCGTCGCCTTCGCCGTCCACATCCACCACCACGACGTCGCCGGCGTGCAGCTCGCCGAAGAGGATCTTCTCGGAGAGCTGGTCCTCGATCTCACGCTGGATGGTGCGGCGCAGCGGCCGGGCACCCATCGCCGGATCGTAGCCGCGGGTTGCCAGGAGCACCTTGGCCGCGGGGGTGAGCTCGATGCCCATGTCCTTGTCCGCCAGGCGCTTCTCCAGCCGGCCGATCATCAGGTTCACGATCTCGATGATCTCGTCCTGGGTCAGCTGCGGGAAGACAATGACGTCGTCAACACGGTTCAGGAACTCGGGGCGGAAGTGCTGCTTGAGCTCCTCCGTGACACGGGCGCGCATCCGGTTGTAGCCGGTCTGCGTGTCCGTGCCGGACTGGAAGCCGGTGGCAACGCTCTTGGAGATGTCCCGGGTGCCGAGGTTGGTGGTCATGATGATCACGGTGTTCTTGAAGTCCACCACCCGGCCATGGCTGTCGGTCAGGCGGCCGTCTTCCAGGATCTGCAGCAGCGAGTTGAAGAGATCGGCGTGTGCCTTCTCCACCTCGTCGAAGAGCACCACGGAGAACGGACGACGCCGGACCTTCTCGGTCAGCTGTCCGCCCTCGTCGTAGCCCACGTAGCCCGGAGGGGCACCGAAGAGCCGCGAGACCGTGTGCTTCTCCGAGTACTCGGACATGTCCAGGGTGATCAGGGCGTCTTCCTCGCCGAACAGGAACTCGGCAAGCGCCTTGGCGAGCTCGGTCTTGCCGACGCCGGTGGGACCGGCGAAGATGAACGAACCGCCCGGACGCTTCGGATCCTTCAGACCCGCACGGGTCCGGCGGATAGCCCGCGAAACCGACTTAATCGCCTCATCCTGGCCCACCACACGCTGATGCAGCTCCTCTTCCATCTTCAGCAGGCGCGAGGACTCTTCCTCGGTCAGCTTGAACACCGGAATGCCGGTGGCATTCGCCAGCACCTCGGCGATGAGGTCCTCATCGACTTCGGAGATGTCGTCCATGCCGCCGTTCTTCCACTGGCGTTCCTTCTCCTTACGCTCGGCGGCGAGCTTCTGCTCCTCATCGCGCAGTGACGCGGCACCCTCGTAGTCGGAGGCGTCGATCGCGGCGTCTTTGGCCTTCCTGACGGCAATGATTCTTTCGGCAATAGCCTTAAGCTCCGGCGGGGCCGTCATCCGGCGGATGCGCAGCCGGGCGCCGGCCTCATCGATCAGGTCGATCGCCTTGTCCGGCAGGAACCGGTCCGAGATGTAACGCTCCGAGAGGGTCGCCGCGGCGACCAGCGCGCCGTCGGTGATGGTGACCCGGTGGTGTGCCTCGTACCGGTCGCGGAGGCCCTTGAGGATCTCGATCGCGTCGGCGACAGAGGGTTCCTTGACCTGGATCGGCTGGAAGCGGCGTTCCAGGGCGGCATCCTTCTCGATGTGCTTGCGGTAGTCATCCAGCGTCGTCGCACCGATGGTCTGGAGCTCGCCGCGGGCCAGCAATGGCTTCAGGATCGACGCCGCATCGATGGCACCCTCGGCCGCACCGGCACCCACCAGGGTGTGGATCTCGTCAATGAACAACAGAATGTCGCCGCGGGTGCGGATCTCCTTGAGGACCTTCTTCAGCCGCTCTTCGAAGTCACCGCGGTAGCGGGAGCCTGCCACCACGGAGCCCAGGTCCAGGGTGTACAGCTGCTTGTCCTTGAGAGTCTCCGGGACATCGCCGCGGACAATCGCCTGGGCGAGGCCTTCGACGACGGCGGTCTTGCCGACGCCCGGTTCACCGATCAGGACAGGGTTGTTCTTGGTGCGGCGGGACAGGACCTGCATGACGCGTTCCATTTCCTGCTCGCGCCCGATCACGGGGTCAAGCTTGTTCTCGCGCGCAGCCTGGGTCAGGTTGCGGCCGAACTGGTCCAGGACCACGGAACCGGAGGGAGTCGCTTCAGCCTGGTCCTGGCTCGGGCCAACGCCGGTGCTTTCCTTGCCCTGGTAACCCGAGATGAGCTGGATGACCTGCTGGCGGACCCGGCTCGGATCCGCACCGAGCTTGACCAGCACCTGGGCGGCAACACCTTCACCCTCGCGGATGAGGCCGAGCAGGATGTGCTCGGTTCCGATGTAGTTGTGTCCCAGCTGCAGGGCCTCGCGCAGCGAAAGCTCCAGCACCTTCTTGGCGCGCGGAGTAAAGGGGATATGGCCGGACGGGGACTGCTGGCCCGGGCCGATGATCTCCTGCACCTGCTCACGCACGCCCTCGAGCGAAATGCCAAGGGACTCAAGAGCCTTGGCGGCAACACCTTCACCCTCATGGATCAGTCCCAAGAGGATGTGTTCGGTACCGATGTAACCGTGGTTCAGCATGCGTGCCTCTTCCTGGGCAAGCACAACCACGCGACGGGCACGGTCCGTAAATCGCTCAAACATTTCGCCACACTCCCGGCTACCCCCTCCTTGATGCTACGTCGCCGCAGGCCCACTTGGGGCGTTCGCGGGAGGCAAAATATTAGAGAGCCGGATTCATCCGACGTCCGGGTAAGTGGCAGGTTTTCGCACCGCTATCCGGCGTGCCACGGCGAGTGGACTCCGCCGCCATGACACCTCCTGCCGTTGGATGCCGATTCAATTCCCGCACCCAATCGGACCGGTTAATGACGGATGGCGGTTGAGCCCAGGCCGAGATGGTTGTTCCGGCTGACGCCGACGATCAGGGTTGCGGCAGCCTCGATGAGGTCATCAATTCCGTGTGCATCTCACACGCCGACGGATGCAGGGCAATCCGGTGAGAAACCCTGGCATTTCCCAATCGGTGAGCTGGCCGGATCTACGAATACGCTGACCGGCTGCGGCCACAGAATGCTGATGAGGCTTCTCGAAGCGCTCCATGGAGCAGACGGGCTCGTCACTGGGCCGCCGCCAACTTTCCACTACCGGAAGGGGCGCGGAATCCGTCATGCGCGGAGCGGGGATTCTGCATCGCCGGATCCATGAGGCAAGCTTTCCACCGGTCACGACAGAGGAAGGGAAAGCCGCTCCAACTTGGTCATTTTGATGCTTAGCGCTACTTTTCCGCGCAGTGGTCCTCGACCCCCGAGACAGCGCCGGTGGCCGTCGAAGAACTCCGGCAAGATTCCTGAACGCTGCCCCCAGGTCCGGCCGGTCTTTTCCACTGCTCCCGACGATGGCCGGAAGTACGTCCAGCACCGGCTCTGGGCGGACCGGGCCGATGTGGTCGAGCTGGTCAAACAGGGCGCCACGGTCTACGTCTGCGGCGACGGCAAGCACATGGCGCCGGAGGTCCGCGACACATGTGCGCTCATCTACCGGGAGGCGACCGGGGCCTCGGCGGCGGACGCCGATGCGTGGATGGATGAGGTGGAACGCACCCACGGCAGGTACGTGGCCGACATCTTCACGTGAAGATGCCACCGGTCAGAAGAACATCGGCGGGGCGTCCAGGACGGTCTCGTCCACGCGCCGGTCCACCCACTGGCTGAAGGGCTTGTCCAGTTCATACTTGCCGCGGTCGGTCCGCAGTAGCGTCCGGACCTCGGCGTTGTCCGGGTTGTTCAAGGACTCGAAGTACTCCACGGACCAATGGAACCAGCGCATGCAGAACAGCCGCATCGTGAGCCCGTGTGTCACAAACAGGGCGTTCGGGGCATAACTCGGCTTGGACCAGTGCCGGTACAGCGTCTCCATGAACGAGGAGATCCTGTCGTACACATCGGAGCCGGACTCGCCCTCCCGGAAACGGTAGAAGAAGTGGCCGTAGGCGTTCCGGAGCTCCTTCTGGTCCTCGATTTCGCCGGCGATCTGGAAGTTCGCCCAGTCCTGCTCGCGCAGCCGCGGCTCCTCGATGACCCGTTCCGTCAGCGGACCCAGGTTCAGCGCCTCGAGGGTCTGGTACGCCCGTAGATACGGGGATACATAGACGCAGACCTGGCGGCCATCGAGCAGGCGCCGGACCTGCTCGCCGGCGGCCCGGGCCTGCTCGAGGCCCAGCCCCGTCAGCGGAATCCGGTAGTCCGGCACCCGGTTGTAAATGGAGGTGTCGGCGTTGGCGGCAGACTGGCCGTGCCGGATCATGATGATTTTCCCGGGCGCACTCATAAATCCCAAGCATAGGGCTCTGCTGCCCGGCGGATCCGCCAGAGCCCGGAAGCAGGCAACTGCCAGCAACTGCAGGCAAGATAGGAACATGTTGGTTCCCTCCCGCCGTCGGCTGCGGATAGAAGTGTTGATTGTCCTGGGCCTGTCACTGGGGCAGTCGGCCGTGTATTCAGTGGTGCAGCTGCTGGACAAGATAACCAGGGCGCCGCTGGCGCAGGGGACCTCCACGCTGAACCGCTCGCAAAGCAGCCGCGAGTACTTCGACCTCACCTACCAGCTGCTGGACATCATCTTCGCGCTGGTGCCGGTGGCCCTGGTGATCTACTTCCTGACCGAGCACCGGGCCGGCCTGCCCGGAGGCAGCAGCCTTTCCGGAAGCAGCAGCCTGTCCGGAAGCAGCAGCCTGCCCGGAAGCAGCAGCCACGGCGCCACCGCCTTCGGCAAGCTGGGCTTCAATTTCGCCCGGCCCGGCAAGGACCTGCTGCAGGGGCTGGGCCTGGCCGCGCTGATCGGGATTCCCTCGCTGGGCCTGTACGCCGGAGGCCGGGCGCTGGGGATCACGACGGCGATCATCCCCAGTGCGCTGGACTCCTACTGGTGGACGGTGCCGGTGCTGATCCTCTCCGCGGTCCGGCACGGGATCGTGGAGGAGGTCATTGTGGTGGGCTACCTGCTGGACCGGCTGGGCAAGTTCGGCTGGAGCATGCCCGTGGCAATCTTTGCCAGCTCCATGCTGCGCGGCAGCTACCACCTGTACCAGGGCTTCGGGCCGTTCATCGGCAATGCGGTCATGGGAGTGATCTTCGCGCTGATTTACACCCGGACCCGCCGGGTGATGCCGCTCGTCATTGCCCACGCGCTGCTGGACATCGTGGCGTTCGTCGGGTTCAGCCTCTTCGGCAAGGCCATCGGTCTGGGCTGAGCCGGCCCGGGCTGAGGCGCCCGCGGCCGGCGCGCCAGGCCGGCCGTTAAACGATCTCGGCCGCCATCAATGGGTGACGTCATTGGCACCCGCTGATGGCGGCCGAAGTGTTAGGGCAGTGAAGGCCTCAGATGGTGACGGCTCCGGAAGCGGTTTCGAAGGTGACGGAGAGGATGCCGGGCGTGCCATGCGGGGCAAGCCAGTTGACGGCGACATCTTCCAGCGGCTTCTCCACCTGTTCACCCAGCCATTCCGTGACGCGGTCTGCCGAGCCGGCGATGGTCAGGGACGTCATCTTGACGTCGCTCGGGTAGGCGTTGGAGGGGTGCAGCTCCGGATCGCCCTCCCACTTGAGCATGTACGGGACCTGGGGGTCGGCGATGAGTCCCAGGATGCCGATCTGCTTCCAGACCAGCTCGCGGCCGTCGGGGAACTTCCGGTTGCCGTTGACGGCAGCGCGGCCGAGCCGCTCTTCGAACGGTGCCAGGTCGTCAACCTCGACGCACCAGCCCATCCAGCCGCCGCCCGCTTCGGAGCGGGCGCGTACGGCTTGGCCGAAGGGAGCCTTGTCCGAAGCCGGGTGGTTCAGGACCTCGACGACTTCCAGGTACTTGTGTCCCGCGAGCGGGATAATCATGTTGCGGGTCCCGAAACGGGGGTGTACTCCGCCCTTTACGGCTTCGACGCCGAGGGCAGACGCAATACGGTCGGTGGTGGCTGCCAAACCATCTCGTTCACAGGCGTAAGAAACGTGATCCATGCGCATGCCATCATCTTGGCACTTTGTGATGGAGCTCTCAGCTTAGGGCATCCTAAGCGAGATGGGATGTCATTCTGTGGTGGTGCGGGCGCCATCGTTGCGCCCGTCACGGCAGGACTCCGCCCGCGGACCCGGGGTGCCGGAGGGCGGGCTTCATCTTTGTCACAAAGCTATCCAAGGCCCGGGGAGCGTTCCTACACTGAAGCCAGGTCATGAGTGCCAGCGGATAGCCCCGGCTTGCTGGCCGGCAACCCTCGTATCGCGGTGGGGTGCCCCGGGTGAAGACCTGGCCGTCCGGCGCCCGCCGGAGGGCAAGCGCGGCGCCTGCACCGCCCCCGGGCCGATGGCCTGTGGGGTGGGCTGTGCCCGGTCCTTGAGGAGTATTCCGATGTCCAATGCCTGGTCCTTCGAAACCCGCCAGATCCACGCCGGCCAGGAACCGGACAGCGCCACCGGCGCGCGTTCCCTGCCCATCTACCAGACGACGTCGTTCGTGTTCCCCAGCGCCGAAAGCGCCGCCAACCGCTTCGCGCTTGCCGAACTCGCCCCCATCTACACCCGGATCGGCAATCCCACCCAGGATGCCGTGGAACAGCGGGTGGCCAGCCTTGAGGGCGGCCTCGCGGCCCTGCTGCTGAGCTCCGGCCAGGCCGCGGAGACCTTCGCGATCCTGAACGTCGCCGAGGCCGGCGACCATGTGGTGGCCAGCCCCAGCCTGTACGGCGGAACCTACAACCTGCTGGCCCACACGCTGAAGAAGTTCGGCATCTCCGTGACCTTCGTGGAGGATCCGGACAACCTGGAGCAGTGGCGCGACGCCGTCCGGCCCAACACCAAGCTGTTCTTCGGCGAAGTGGTCTCCAACCCCCGCCAGGACGTCCTGGACATCGAGGGCGTCTCGAAGGTAGCCCACGAGGCCGGTGTCCCGCTGATCGTGGACAACACCCTCTCCACGCCGTACCTGATCCGGCCGATCGAGTGGGGCGCTGACATCGTGGTGCACTCCGCCACCAAGTACCTCGGCGGCCACGGCGCCGCAATCGCCGGCGTGATCGTGGACTCCGGCAACTTCGACTTCGGGAAGGACCCGGAGCGGTTCCCCGGCTTCAACACGCCGGACCCCACGTATAACGGACTCGTCTACGCCCGGGACCTCGGCAAGGACGGCGCCCTCGGCGCGAATCTCTCCTACATCCTCAAGGCCCGCGTCCAGCTCCTGCGCGACCTCGGCTCCGCCGTGTCGCCGTTCAACGCCTTCCTCATCGCCCAGGGGATCGAGACCCTGAGCCTGCGCGTCGAGCGCCACGTCGCCAACGCCACCAAGGTGGCCGAATGGCTCGAGGCCAGGGACGACGTCGAATCGGTCGCCTATGCGGGGCTGCCGTCCAGCCCCTGGTACGAGCGCGGCCGCAAGTACGGCCCCAAGGGGACGGGCGCCGTCGTGGCGTTCAACATCGCCGGGGGAGCGGAGGCCGGCAAGCGCTTCGTCGACGCCCTCGAACTGCACTCGCACGTCGCGAACATCGGCGACGTGCGCTCGCTGGTCATCCACCCGGCGTCGACCACCCACAGCCAGCTGTCGCCGGAACAGCAGACAATTGCCGGCGTCAATCCTGGACTCGTACGGCTTTCGGTGGGTCTGGAACACATTGACGACATCATCGCGGACCTCGACGCCGGCTTCCGCGCGGCCAAGGGCGTCTGAGTCCGCCGGTTCCCGGCACCCCTGCCGCGCAGGGGTGCCGGGAACCACGGCCTCGAGTCACATAGCCGTCATAATCTTCGCCACAACGGCGCCTCGTTTCGTAAGCTAGTGGCAGGTCATGAGTGCCAGTGACAGCCCCGGCTTGCTGGCCGGCAACCCTCCTTTTGCGGCGGGGTGCCCCGGGTGAAGACCTGGCCTGCCGGTCTGCCGACGGCGGGCAAGCGCGAAGTTAGGTCCTCACATGACGATTGCCGTCACCCGCACGGGTGTACCCGGAAGCAAAACCGCCCATATGCCAGCCACCGGCCCGGTCGTCGCGGTGCCCGAAACAGTGCCTGGCGCAGTGCCCGAAACACTGCCCGAAACAGTGCCCGGCGCAGTGCCCGATACCGTGCCCGACGGGACCGTCCGGTACCTCCGGATCGGCGGCCTGGAACTCGAATCCGGCGCCCGGCTGCCCGATGTCACCCTCGCCTATGAAACGTGGGGGACCCTCAACGCGGACCGCTCCAATGCGGTGCTGATCGAGCATGCCCTCACCGGGGACACCCACGTCACCCGCGGTGCCGGCGAGGAGCCCGGCTGGTGGGAGCAGCTCGCCGGGCCCGGCGCCCCCGTGGACACCGACAGGTTCTTTGTTGTCTCCATCAACATCCTCGGTGGCTGCTACGGCTCCACCGGGCCCTCGACGCCGGCTCCTGATGGCCGGCCCTGGGGCTCCCGCTTTCCGCTGGTCACCCTGCGGGACACCACCGCCGCCGAAGCCCGGCTGGCCGACGCCCTGGGCATCCGCAGCTGGTACGCCGTGCTCGGCGGATCCCTCGGCGGGGCGCGCGCCCTCGAGTGGGCCGTGACCTTCCCGGAGCGGGTCCGGCGCTGTGCCGTGATTTCCATCGGGGCCAGCAGCACTGCTGAGCAGATCGCCTTTGCCCAGGCCCAGACGCTCGCCATCCGCCAGGATCCGAGTTTCAAGGGCGGGGACTACTACGGCGGCCCGGGACCGGAAGCGGGCCTGGCCCTGGCGCGCCGGATCGCGCACATCACGTACCGCTCCGCCGCCGAACTGGACGGACGCTTCGGCCGGAATCCCCAGGCGTCCGAGGCTCCGCTGGAAGCCGGCTCCCTGGCGGGCCGCGGCCGCTACCAGGTGGAGAGCTACCTCGACCACCAGGGCAACAAGCTGGTCCGGCGCTTCGACGCGAACAGCTACATCGCCATCACCGAGGCCCTCATGAGCCACGACATCAGCCGCGGCCGCGGGGCGCTCGAGGAGGCCCTGGCGCCGGCCACGGCCGAGTTCCTGGTGGCGGCCGTGGACTCGGACCGGTTGTATTTCCCGGCGCAGTCCCGGGTGCTCGCCGAGGCGCTGCCCGGCGAGGTGGAGGTGCAGCTGATCGAGGCGCCGATCGGCCACGACGGCTTCCTGACCGAGATCGGGCAGCTCAGCGGCCAGCTCAGGGAAGGTTTCTTCAGCTGACCCTGCCCGCCGCCCGTCAATGGCCTTAAACCGCCATCGCCTCGGCCGAAACGGCCGCCGATTGTGCATTTTTGCAGATGCGCTCTGCACTAATGGCCGTTGAGGCCGGGGCCGGGAGCGACCATACTCATTGGGAATGATGCCGCGTGTCACAAATCACAGGCGTCCTCTGCCCAATGGTCCATAGGGTGTCGACGGAGACACCGAAGGAGTCACGATGAGTACGGAAAACGCGGCCGCGAGGCGCGCAGAAGAGCCCGACGTCAAAACGTCCGGCCTGAAGAAGGTCGTTGCCGCCTCCATGGCCGGCACCGTGGTGGAGTGGTACGAGTTCTTCCTCTACGCGTCCGCCGCCACCCTGGTCTTCGGCAAGATGTTCTTCCCCAACTCGGGGACCGAACTGGACGGCATCCTCGCCGCTTTCCTCACCTACGCGGTCGGCTTCATTGCCCGCCCCATCGGCGGGATCGTCTTCGGCCACTTCGGCGACAAGTTCGGCCGCAAGCAGCTCCTCCAGCTCAGCATCATCCTGGTCGGTGCCTCCACCTTCGCGATGGGCTGCCTGCCGGGCTTTGCACAGATCGGCTACTGGGCCCCGGCCCTGCTGGTCTTCCTGCGCTTCGTTCAGGGCTTCGCCGTCGGTGGTGAATGGGGCGGCGCCGTCCTGCTGGTTGCCGAGCACAGCCCCAGCAAGTCCCGCGGCTTCTGGGCCAGCTGGCCGCAGTCGGCGGTTCCGATGGGCAACTTGCTCGCCACCGGTGTGCTGTTCACCCTGTCCTCCACCCTGTCCTCCGCTGACTTCCTCGGCTGGGGCTGGCGGATAGCGTTCTGGCTCTCCGCCGTGATCGTCGTCATCGGCTACTACATCCGTACCAGGGTCAGTGATGCCCCCATCTTCCTGGAAGCCCGCAAAGAGGTCGAGGCCGGCCACAAGGGGTTCGGTGTCGCCGAGGTTTTCCGCCGCTACCCGCGGGGCGTCTTCACCGCCATGGGACTGCGTTTCGCGGAGAACATCCTGTACTACCTCGTGGTCACGTTCTCCATCACCTACCTCAAGACGGTCGTCCACACGGACACTTCGCGGATCCTGCTGCTGTTGCTCGTTGCGCACTTCGTGCACTTTTGTGCCGTACCGATGGTCGGCAAGCTTTCGGACCAGTTCGGCCGCAAGCCCGTCTATATGGCCGGCGCTGTCCTCGGTGCGACCTGGGGCTTCTTCGCCTTCCCGATGATGGACACCGGGAACGACCTCGTCATCCTCGCCGCGATCACCATCGGCCTGCTGTTCCACTCGCTGATGTACGCCGGCCAGCCAGCCATCATGGCCGAGATGTTCCCGACCCGGATGCGCTACTCCGGTGTCTCGCTGGGCTACCAGGTCACGTCGATCGTCGCCGGCTCGCTGGCCCCGATCATCGCCGTCGCGCTGCTGAGCGCCTTCGGCTCCTCCACCCCGGTGGCCATCTACCTGCTGATCGCCTGCGCCATCACGGCAGTCGCGGTCTTCTTCCTGAAGGAAACCCGCGGCATCTCGCTGCACGACGTCGACGCCGCCGACGCCCAGGGCACGGCCGACCTGCTTGCCGCAGGCAAAAAGTAACAGGCAAAAAGTAACAGGCAAGGAGTAACAGGCAAAAAGCAGGCTCAACCAACAGCCCCTGTCCCCGCACTGCGGGGACAGAGGCTGTTGTTCTGTGCGTGCTGTGCTCAGCTGGCGAGGACGCCTCAGCCTGCCAGAACGCCTCAGCCTGCCAGAACGTCCTGGCGGCCGGCGACCTCGGTGCGGATCGCTTCGAGCACGGCCTGCACGGGGGCCGAGCGCAGCGATTCCGAGCGCGCCACGGCCCAGATGGGGAGTTGCCGCTGGAAGTCGTCCGGCAGCACCGGCAGGAAGTCGGGATTCCCGACCACCAGGAAATTGGGCAGCAGCCCGATCCCGCCGCCCCGGCGCACGGCCTCGAGCTGGGCGAAGATGCTGGTGGCCTGGAAGCTGGACCGGGGCACGGGAAGCTGGGTGGAGCGGTGGCCGAGTTCGGCGACCTGCAGTGCCGATTCCACGTAGGAGACAAAGCCGTGCTGCCTCACGTCGTCGAGCGTGAGGGGCAGGCCACGCTCCTGCGCATACTGCGGGCTCGCATACAGCCGGAGGAAGTAGTTGCTGAGGAAGATGGTCTGGGCGTTGCTGACGTCCAGGTTCCCCACCACCACTTCGAGGTCCACCCCGGAGCGGTTCTGGCTGACCTTGCGCGTGGCGCTGAGCATTTCCACGTTGAGCGTCGGATGTTCCTGCTGCAGCCGCACGAGCGCCGGTGCGACGAAGCCGACGCCGAAGCCGTCCGGCGTCGCGATCCGGACCAGGCCGGAGAGCAGGTCCCCGGTCCGGGTGATGCGGCTGGACAGCGCGCCGAGGGTGCCCTCGATAGCCTCGGCCGCGGCGACCGCCTGGCTGCCGAGTTCCGTCAGCTCCCAGCCGTGTGGGCTCCGTTCCAGGGTGCGCCCGCCCAGCTGCTTGTCCAATGCGAGGATCCGGCGCGAGATGGTGGTGTGGGTGGTGCCCAGCGTCTCGGCGACCGCATTGAACCGGCCCAGCCGGGCCACGGTCAACAGGATCAGCAGGTCATCCGGGCTCGGAAGCCGTCTCAAGTCCACAATGACCTTCCTCCCACGTCCATGTGCATCCATGCACATGCCATCTGTAGTTTTTTACCTTGATTGCACTGTAACAGGATGTGATGCTGGACACGGAACATCCGGCGTCGAGGCCGGACCACGCAGCACAAAGCACGCAGCACAAAGCAAAGGAGCTTATGCCATGGCAGTAATCGCTTGGATCGGACTGGGGAACATGGGCGGGTCCATGTCGGTGAACCTGGCCAAAGCCGGGCACGACGTCCGCGGCTTCGACCTCAACGCCGAGGCAGTGGCCGCCGCCGAAGCCGGCGGCGTCAAGCCCGCCGGCAGCATTGCCGAGGCCGTCGACGGCGCCGACGTCGTCTTTACGATGCTCCCCAAGGGCGAGCACGCCCGCGCCGTCTACCTCGGCGAGGACGGCGTCCTGGCCCATGCGGCTACCCGCACACTGCTCGTGGACTCCTCCACCATCGACATCGCCTCCTCCCAGGCCCTGCACGACGCCGCGGCCGCCGCCGGCTTCCGCTTCGTCGACGCCCCGGTCTCCGGCGGGATGAGCGGCGCGAAGGCCGCAACCCTGACCTTCATGATCGGCGGCGAGGCCGGCGCCGTGGCCGAGGCCACCGAATACATCCAACCGATGGCGGCGAACATCATCCCGACCGGCGGCGCCACCACCGGCCAGGCCGCGAAGATCTGCAACAACCTGATGCTCTTCATCAACCTGGCCTCGACGGCCGAGGGTGCCGTGCTGGCCGAGCGGCTCGGCCTGGACAAGCAGGTGTTCTGGGACATCGCCTCCGTGTCCTCCGGCGACAGCTGGGCCCTGCGGACCTGGTACCCGGTGGCCGGCGTCGTCCCCACCGCGGCCTCCAACAACGACTTCGCGCCCACCTTCACCACCGAGCTGGCCAACAAGGACATCGGCCTCGCCATCAGCGCCGCGCGCGACACCGGCACCCCGCTGGAAATCGGCGAGCACGTGCAGCAGCTCTTCCAGCGGCTCGTCGATTCCGGCCAGTCCGGCAAGGACTGCTCAATGATCATCAAGCTCGTCGACGGCTCCCTCGAGTCCGCCAACTAGCCATGCTGCACTGCACCAAGCTGCACTTCACCAAGCTGCGCTGCACCAAGCTGCACGCTTCGAACCCGCACCACACGAAAGAGACCCACCCCATGGAACGCATTCCGCACTTCATCAACGGCGCCCTCATTTCCGACGCAGACCGCTTCGGCCCCGTCTTCAACCCGGCCACCGGCGAACAGGAAAAAGAGGTCGCTCTGGCGTCCGCCGCCCGCGTCGAGGAGGCCGTCCAGGCTGCCCGCGCGGCCTTGCCGGACTGGCGCGCCACGAGCCTGGCCAAGCGCACCACCATCTTCTTCAAGGTCCGTGAACTGCTGATGCAGCGCCGTCCCGAGCTGGCGGCCCTGCTGACCAGCGAACATGGCAAGGTTCTCTCCGACGCCGAAGGCGAAATCACCCGCGGCCTGGAGAACATCGAATTCGCCACCGGGCTGTCCCACATGCTCAAGGGCGAGCGCTCCGAACAGGTGTCCGGCGGCGTCGACGTCCACTCGGTGCGCCAGCCGGTCGGCGTCGTTGCCTGCATCACGCCGTTCAATTTCCCCGCCATGGTGCCGCTGTGGATGATCGGCAGCGCCCTGGCCTGCGGCAACACCGTGCTGCTCAAGCCGAGCGAGAAGGACCCGTCCTCCGCCATCTTCATCGCCCAGGTCTTCGCCGAGGCCGGCCTGCCGGCTGGCGTGCTGAACGTGGTCCACGGCGACAAGGAGGCCGTGGACGTCCTGCTGGAACACCCGGACGTCAAGGCCGTCAGCTTTGTCGGCTCGACGCCGATCGCGCAGTCCATCTACAAGCGTGCCGCGGACCACGGCAAGCGCGTGCAGGCCCTGGGCGGCGCCAAGAACCACATGGTGGTCCTGCCCGACGCGGACCTGAGCATGGCCGCCGACGCCGCCATCTCCGCCGCCTACGGTTCCGCCGGGGAGCGTTGCATGGCGGTCAGCGTGCTGGTGGCCGTCGGGAACATCGCCGATGAGCTGGTGGACGCGATCACCACCCGGATGGCCACGCTCAAGATCGGCCCCGGCACGGACCCTGCCTCGCAGATGGGACCGCTCATCTCGGCCGAGCACCGCGACAAGGTGGCCTCCTACGTGGCCGGCGCGGCCAACGAAGGAGCCACCGTGGTGGTGGACGGACGCACGCAGGAGTTCGACTCCAAGGGCTTCTTCATCGGCGTCAGCCTGATCGACAACGTCAAGCCCGGCATGAAGGTCTACGACGACGAGATCTTCGGCCCCGTGCTCTCGGTGGTCCGGGTCGAGACGTACGCCGATGCGGTTAAGCTCGTCAACGACAACGAGTTCGGCAACGGTGTGGCGATCTTCACCCGCGACGGCGGCGCCGCCCGGCAGTTCGAGTTCGACGTCGAGGCCGGCATGGTGGGCGTCAACGTGCCCATCCCGGTGCCGGTGGGAACTTTCTCCTTCGGCGGCTGGAAGAGCTCGCTCTTCGGCGACACCCACATGTACGGCCCCGAGAGCATCCGCTTCTACACCCGCGGCAAGGTGGTCACCACCCGCTGGCCGGACCCGTCCACCTCGGTGATCGACCTCGGTTTCCCGCAGGTCGACTGACACAGCCGGCCCGGCGCCGGTGCACGTACGAAGAGAGGCCCCGCAGCGGCGGGGCCTCTCTTCGTACGTGCCTGGCAGGGCGTGGGGCTAGCCCTTCATGATCTCCGCACGCTGGGCCATGTAATCCTCCATAGCGAGCTCACCGTTGCTGTAGCGCTGGTCCAGTTCCGCCAGCTTCCGCGCCCGGAAGCCCTGCGGGGCCGACGGCGGCGGCGGAACCGAAGGGCCCGACGGCTGCTGCTGCGCGCTATCCTGCCGTCCGGAACCCTGCTGTTCCGGCCGCGGTTGCGGCGGATTGTTCAGGTACTCGGGGCTGTCCTCGTAGGGGACGGGCGCCTGGTAGCCCTGCTGGCCCGGGAACTGCTGACCGGGGTACGGCTGGTTCGCGGGCGGCCGCGGGGCGCCCAGCTGGCCGAACCCGCCGTAGTAGTCCTGCTGTGTGTAGCCGTCCCGAGGTTGCTTGCTTTGCCCGCCGGGGAATTGGCCGAACTGTCCCGAAAATCCGCCGGGCCGGGACTGGTCCTGGTTCCGGCCGCGCACCGATTTCCTGTACAGGCGCATCGCCATCGGGACCAGGAATGATAATACGATGATCCAAAAGAACAGACTGTTCACGGTACCGCGCCTTTCAGAGGGTGTCCTTTCAGCTTAACCCCATCGCCTCCGGGGTTAGAGCCGGACGGCCGGCATCCCGAGGAAGCCGGCGTAGGCAGCCACGGCCGCCTCGATCGACTGCCCCCTGTCGGCCCCGGTGCCCGGCTGCAGACGGATATCCAGTTCGCAGCGGCCCCGGACGAAGCTGTGCCGCCACACCCCCGCGAGCCGGCCGTCGCGCAGGACGAGGTGCATGGGCTGGCCGGCCACGGGAGCGAACGGTGCGGTGCCGCCCAGGAAATGGCGCGATCTCGAGTACCCCATGACGTACTCGTCGTAGCACTGGATCAGGTCGATTCGCCCTGCCTGTCGGGTGCCAGCCTGTCCCGTGCCAGCCCCGCTGAAGTCTCCGCCGCCGGCGTCCCCGGCGTCCCCGGCGTCCCCGGCGTCCGGCGTCGGACGGGCGTAGAAGACGACGCCGTCGATCACTGTCGGGTCGAGTGACCCCGGGGCTGCTTCCCGGGCGAGCCGCAGCCCGGCCCGGATGTCCGCCACCGTGAGCCCGGACCAGTCGGCGCAGTCCTTTTCCGTCGCCGGGCCGCGGCTGGTGAAGTAGCGGCGGACCAGCTCGGCCAGGGCCAGCGGTCGGTCCATCAGTCCGGCCCGTGCAGCGGGCACGCGTTCGTCAAAGAGGGCATACGTCTGTCTCAGCGCTCCGCCGGCGCTGCGCACCGGCGCCCCGCTGACCAGCACGCCGCTGGCTTCGGCGAACATGATCCGGTAGGCCAGCCCGAGGCCGCCGTCGGCGAACCCCGCTGTGAGGAGTGCGGCCGCGAGTTGCTCCCGGGTCTTGTGGGCGCCGCCGGCCACCGCCGCCGCCAGGACGCAGTTGCTCCGCGCGCCGTCGGCGGAGTCGATCCCGGACCGGCGGTACATCCCGGAGTTACCTTGGTGCAGCCGGGGTGCGGAGAGCGCCAGGAGCCAGCGCAGATCGTCGCGGTGCACGAAGTGCCAGGTGGGCCGCAGGATATGGGTGCGAAGGATCGTGCCGTCAGACACCGCCTGTTCCACGTCGGCAGCCGAGGCGCCCGCGGTGCGCTGGGCCAGCGTCCAGCGCGCGTAAGGGAACTCCTGCGACTGGACAGCCAGGAGGTTCCTCACCGCCTCATCGACCGTTGCGGCGAAAGGTTCGCGCAGCTGCTGCCCGCGGAGCCGCAGCCTCACGACGTCGTCGGCGTCCATCCGTCCCGCCGGAGCTGTCCGGGCCGGCTCAGGACCGCGCTGGCTCTTCCGCGCCCGGCGGGCCTTCGCCGGAGCCCAGCGGTACCCCCGGGCCGAAAACGGGACCGGGCAGGGGGCGCTTGGCCGTGATGCCGTCGCCGGAGGAGCGGTGCCGCAGCCGGCGGACCACCCACGGCACGAAGTACTCCCGGGCCCACACGAGATCGCCCGAGCGGGCCTCCCGCCAGCTGCGTTGGGGCAGCGGCTTGGGGGAGAGCGGCTCCAGCGTGTGCTGGACGTTCAGGGAATCCAGCACCATGGCGGCGATGGTGTGGTGGCCCAGCGGGGAAAAATGCAGGCGGTCCGCGTCCCACATCCGGGGATCGTTCAATTGCCGCAATGACCACATGTCCGCGATGACGGCATCGTGCCGGGCGGCGATGGTGCGGAGGTTCTCGTTGTAGATGGCCACCTTGCTGCGGATCCGGCCCAGCACGGAGGAGCCGGTGTCCGGGCCATTGAACAGGACCACCGTGGCCCCGCCCAGGCTCAGGATCTGCACTACCGAGTCCAGCTTTTCAGCCAGCACATCGGGGTCGCCGCCGGGCCGGATCAGATCGTTTCCGCCGGCAGACAGGGTCACCAGGTCCGGTTTGAGGGACAGGCAGTGCGCCAGCTGTTGGTCAACGATCTGCTGCAGGAGCCGGCCGCGTACGGCGAGGTTGGCATAGGCAAAGTCTTCGTGGCCGCGGCTCAGTTCCTCTGCCACGCGGTCCGCCCAGCCGCGGTGGCCGCCGGGGCTTGCCGGTTCGGGATCGCCGATGCCTTCCGTGAAGGAATCGCCCATGGCCACGTACCGGGTCCAGGGGTGGCTCAAGGCGCGTTCTGGTGGATTCTCCATGGCTTCGGATTCGCTCCGTTCATATCCTGCACTGTTCCTGCAAAGCTACGCCACCGTAGCTTGTTACCGGCAGGTAACGGGAGGAGCGAACTGCAAGAATGGACCCATGACTCAAGCTGATGCCTTTCCTGCCCCCGTTGTCCTGTGGTCCAAGCCCGAGGAGGAGCGCGCCGGCAAGCCGCTCCTGGTCCTGCTGCACGGCTACGGCGCCAACGAGCAGGACCTGCTGAGCCTTGCGGACATGCTTCCCGGAGAATTCACGGTGGCCTCGGTGCGGGCTCCCCTTGTCACCGGCCCCGGCTTCACCTGGTTCCCGCTGACCGCCTCCATCGACTATTCGCTCGACGCTGTCAAGGCGGCGTCGGGGTATGTGCTGGACTGGATCGACTCCGTCAAGGCCAACCACTCCTCGGTGACGCTGCTGGGATTCTCCATGGGCATGGCGATGGCCACCACGCTGCTGCGGCAGCGGCCCGCGGACTTTGCCGCCGTCGTCGGGCTGTCCGGTTTTGCGGTCAACGCCGACTCGGACCCGAGCTTCCGGGACGCCGAACTCGACGGAACCGTGCCGATGTTCTGGGGCCGCGACCAGCAGGATCCGGTGATTACTCCGGACAAGATCGAGTTCACCATGGGCTGGGTGCGCCAGCATGTCAAGCTGACCAAGGTGCTCTACACGGGGATGTGGCACGGCATCAACCAGCAGGAGGTCGGCCATGTCTCCGAGTTCCTCACGCACGAGGTGCTGAGCAGGTAGCGCGCCCGACGGCGACCCGCAGGAGCGCGCCCAGCCAGGCGCGCCGGGACGCCCGCGGCGGCTACGCGCCGGGCGGTTAAGCCCCGGCCGGGGTGGTGATCCGGACGGTCTGTCCGTTCACGGTCACGGTGTCGCCGTGGTGGAGCTGGCGGCCGCGGCGGTCCTCGATCTCACCGTTGACCTTCACGAGTCCGCTCCTGATCAATTCCGCAGCCTCCACGCCGTCCTCCACCAGGCTGGCGAGCTTCAGCAGCTGACCGAGGCGGATCATGTCGTCGCGGATGGGGATGTCTTCAATTTCCGGGTTGCTCATACAAGCAATAATGCCTGACGTAAGGTGTCACCAATGACCCACGCACCACGCCTCCCTCCCCTCGCCGGCCTGCCCTTGGCGGTGGCGGCCGGGCTGCTTCTTCCGGTGCAGGGCCGGATCAACGGCGCGCTCGGCACGGCCCTGGCGGACGGCATCGCCGCCGCGGTGGTCAGCTTCACCACGGGGCTGGTCCTGGTGGTCGCCATCTCGCTGGCGCTGCCCAAGGGCCGGGCGGGCCTGGCGCGGGTCCTGCCGGCCGTCCGGAACCGGGAGTTCCCGCCCTACTACGTCCTGGCCGGCTGCATCGGCGCGTTCTTCGTGTTCACGCAGTCCTTCACCGTCGGCCTGCTGGGCGTCGCCCTGTTCACCGTGGCGGCCGTGACCGGACAGACGCTCAGCGGGCTGCTCGTGGACCGGATGGGGATCGGCCCTGCCGGAAAAAGGCCCATCACCGGCATCCGGGTGCTGGGCAGCATCCTGACCATCGCGGCCGTCGCCTGGGCCGTGTCCCCGCGCTTCTCCGGAGCCGAATCCGGGACCGCCCAGTTGCTGGTTCCGGTGCTGCTCCCGGTACTGGCCGGCTTCCTGATGAGCTTCCAGCAGGCCATGAACGGCACCGCGACGGTCCACTACGGCACGCCCATCACGGCCACCCTGGTGAACTTCGTCTCCGGCACGGTCCTGCTCTGGGTCGCCTGGCTGGTCAAACTCGCGGTCGCCGGCGCCGGCAACCCGCTCCCGGGGGAGTGGTGGTACTACCTCAGCGGCCCCATGGGCTGCGTCCTCATCGGGGTGGGCGCCCTGCTGGTGCGCAGCCTGGGCGTGCTGGTGACGGGTCTCGGCATGATTTCCGGCCAGCTCCTGGGCTCGCTCGGCCTGGACCTTGCCTTCCCGGCACCCGGCACCGTGGTGGCACTTCCGACGGTGCTCGGAACCGTGCTGACTCTCGCCGCGATCATCCTGGCCACCCTGCCCTGGCCCCGGGGCGCCCTGAAGCGGTAGCCGTGAAGCGGGTGGCCCTGAAGCGGTCGCCGTGAAGCGGGTGGCAGCCCGGTAGGCTAGGAGGCGCAGCTTCCTGCACCGCAATCCCTTGCACCACAGCTCTTTTGTTTTGCGTTTTGTTTTGCGTTTTAGTGCCCCGTCCGGCAACCAGCCGGGGTTCCGGGGCTGAGACCGCGGACCGCACCCAGCGGCCCTGTAGAAAGTGGAGTTCCCATGGCAGCAAAAACCGTCCTCGACCAGATCATTTCCCTCGCCAAGCGCCGGGGTTTCGTATTCCAGGCCGGTGAAATCTATGGTGGCTCACGTTCTGCCTGGGACTACGGGCCCCTCGGTGCCGAGCTCAAGGAAAACATCAAGCGCCAGTGGTGGCAGTCCGTGGTCCGCGGCCGCGAAGACGTGGTGGGCCTGGACTCCTCCGTCATCCTGCCCCGCCAGGTCTGGGAAGCGTCCGGCCACGTCGATGTGTTCTCCGACCCGCTGGTTGAATGCCTCTCCTGCCACAAGCGCTACCGCGCGGACCACCTCGAGGAGGAATTCGAGGAAAAGAAGGGCCGCCCCGCCGAGAACGGCCTCAAGGACATCGCCTGCGCCAACTGCGGCACCCGCGGCGAATGGACCGAGCCGCACGAGTTCTCCGGCCTGCTCAAGACCTACCTCGGCCCCGTCGCCAGCGAAGAGGGCCTGCACTACCTGCGCCCCGAGACGGCCCAGGGCATCTTCGTCAACTTCAGCAACGTGCTCACCACCTCCCGCAAGAAGCCGCCGTTCGGCATCGGCCAGATCGGCAAGTCGTTCCGCAACGAAATCACACCGGGCAACTTCATCTT
Source organism: Arthrobacter sp. UYCu723 (assembly GCF_054059215.1). NCBI lineage: Bacteria > Bacillati > Actinomycetota > Actinomycetes > Micrococcales > Micrococcaceae > Arthrobacter > Arthrobacter sp. UYCu723. Next base: position 255,864 of record NZ_JBSSBW010000001.1, on the reverse strand, counting down.
CCGCACCCGCGAGTTCGAGCAGATGGAAATGGAATTCTTCGTGGAGCCCGGCACGGATGAGCAGTGGCACGAGTACTGGATGAAGGAGCGCATGTCCTGGTACACCGGCCTGGGCATCCGCGAGGAGAACCTGCGGTTCTTCGAGCACCCGCTGGACAAGCTCAGCCACTACTCCAAGGGCACCACGGACATCGAATACCGCTTCGGCTTCCAGGGCTCGGAGTGGGGCGAGCTCGAGGGCATCGCCAACCGCACCGATTTCGATCTCTCCACCCACGCCAAGGCCTCCGGCACGGACCTGAGCTACTTCAACCAGGCCACCAACGAGCGCTACACGCCGTACGTGATCGAACCCGCCGCCGGCCTGACCCGCTCCTTCATGGCGTTCATGATCGACGCGTACACCGAGGACGAGGCACCCAATGCCAAGGGCGGCGTCGACATCCGCACCGTGCTCAAGCTTGATCCGCGGCTGGCGCCGGTCAAGGCGGCCGTGCTGCCGCTGAGCCGCAACGAGGACCTGTCCCCGAAGGCCAAGGACCTCGCCGCCCAGCTGCGCAGGAACTGGAACATCGAGTTCGACGACGCCGGCGCCATCGGCCGCCGCTACCGCCGCCAGGACGAGATCGGCACGCCGTTCTGCATCACGGTGGACTTCGAGACCCTGGACGACCAGGCCGTCACCATCCGCGAACGCGACACCATGAGCCAGGAACGCGTCTCCCTGGACAAGGTGGAGGGTTACCTGGCCGCACGGCTGATCGGCGCCTGATCATGGCGATCGAATACCGTGAATGGCGCGAGGGCGACGACCTTGCCCTGTTGGAGATCTGGGGCGGCCCGGAAACCGTCCAGGCCGGGCAGTTCCGCGGCACACTGGCGCCGTCGGGCAACTCCCCGTGGCGCCGCTGCATCGTGGCCGAGGACGTCGTCGACGGCGTGGCCATCCCCGTCGCGGCGGGCGTGGTCCACGAGGCCTCGCTGCACCCGCAACGGCTCTGGGCCTACATCGAGGTGGACCGGCAGCACCGCCGGACCGGCGTCGGCTCCACGCTGCTGACCATGCTCCGGCACGAGGCCGCGCAGTCGCCGTCGGGAGTGACCCGGCTCCGCTCCAAGGTGGAGCCCGGCACCGCGGGGGCGGCCTTCGCCGAGGCGGCGGGACTGGCCCCGATCCAGCGCTCCCGGCTCGTCGTCGTGGAGCCCGGGGCGCTCAAGCTGCCGGTCTTCGGTGACGGTTCCGAGGCTGCCGCCTCCGAGCAGGTCGAGGATCTCGCCACCGGCTCGGTGGAGCTCAGCGACGTCGTAGGCCGCTACTACACGGCAGCGCACGGCTGGGACAGCCCCGGGGACCTGAGCATCGCCACGGTCCAGCGGCTGTTCCTGGACGAGCTGAGCGGAGCCCACGGCGCCATTGTGCTCCGGTCGCCGAGGGCGAGCGCCTTCGGCCAGGGCGTGCCGGCCAGCAGGAAGGGCCGGCTCGAGGCGTTCGCGATCAGCTACGCGGAGCTTGCCCCCGCCGAGGGGGAGGGCGGGGCCAGCTCCGGGCAGCCCACCGAGGTGTTCCTAGGCCATGACCCGGCGCTCTCGCTGGAAGAGGCCCGGGCCGCGGCGCGTGATCTGCTGGCGCTGATCGCGTTCCAGCATCCCGTGCTGCTGGAACTGGACGATTCGATGACCGCGGTGGGCGACGTCGTCGAACCGCTGCTGCAAAGCGGCAAGGCCCGCGTCCAGGGTGCCGAGACCCTCGTCGTCTCCGACTGACACCGCCCGCAGACCCATCTGACCCGCAGACTGACTGTCAGTTGGGCTAAAGGACTACTGGCCGGCGGGCATCACCGGAGCGACGAAGCTGAACGTCATTCCCAGCAGCCAGACCAGCAGCAGGACCACCGGCAGATGGAAGATGAACTGCAGGAAAGTGAAGCCCACCAGGTCGCGGGCCCGCAGCCGCAGGACCGCCAGCAGCGGGAGCATAAAGAACGGGTTGACCAGGTTCGGCAGGGCCTCGGCGATGTTGTAGATCTGCACGGTCCAGCCGAGGTTCATGTTCACATCGGTGGCGGACTGCATCACGTACGGCGCCTCCACGAGCCACTTGCCGCCGCCGGACGGCACCAGGAGGCCCAGCACGGCGGTGTACAGCGCAATCACGACGGCGAACCCGCCGCTGCCGCCGATGTCCGAGAAGAACTCGGCCAGGTGCGCGGAGATGGTCATCCCGCCGTGGCCGGTGGCCTTGGTCAGGATCGCGGCCATCGCGGCGTAGAGCGGGAACTGGACCAGGATGCCGGCGGTGGCCGGGACGGCCTTGGTGACAGCCTGCAGGAAGTTCCGCGGCGTGGCGTGCAGCACCAGGCCCAGGATCAGGAAGACCAGCAGGTAGCCGTTGAGGCTGCTCACCACGGTCAGGAACGGCTTGGTCAGGAACTGCGAGACGAGCCAGCCGAGCGTCAGGATGCCTGCCAGGACGGGCAGGATCATGCTGTATTCGAGCCATTCGCCTGGGCGGGAGCGCGGCGCCGCTTCGCTGGGTTCGTCGTCGAGGTCGACGCCGAGATCCTCCGCGGTGCGGATGGCGCCGCCCTGGGGTGCGGAGAAGTGCGCGATCACGGTGGTGAGGGCCATCAGGATGGCCAGGGTGAGCAGCGACTGCCAGGTGAAGATCGTGGTGCCGAAGTCCAGGATGCCCGTGATCTTCAGCAGCGCGGGCGGCAGTGAGGCCGCGGTGGCCTGCAGCTGTGCGGCGGAGGAGGACAGCCCGAGCGCCCAGACGGCGCCGAGGCCCATGAACGCGGCCGCGCCGAGTGCGCGGTAGTCCACGGTCAGGTCCTTGCGGCGGGCAATGGCACGCGCCAGCAGGCCGCCGAAGATGAGGCTGAGGCCCCAGTTGAGGAAGGAGACGGACATCGACATCAGCGCCACAAAGCTCACGGCCGTGCGGCCCGTGGCCGGGATGAGGGCGAGACGGTTGATCAGCTTGGCCACCGGCGGGGAGGTCGCCACGACGTAGCCGGTGAGCACAACCATGGCCATCTGCAGGGTAAAGGCGGTCAGGTCCCAGAAACCGTTGCCGAAGGAATCGGCGATCGACTGGGGTGAGGCGCCGATGGCCAGGGCGGCCAGGGCGAAGATGTAGGCGTCCGGGAACCACTTCTCGGTCCACGCCGCCATCCGTTGGGCTATTCGGGCGAGACCGCGTTCTTCGATGCCGCTTTTGGTCAGGACTGTGTTTGCCACAGAGGAGTACCTCTCCATTGAGTGCGATTTTGTACCCGATGGAGCTTAGTCAGGACGCTGCCGGGAACCTAAGCTTATCGACGGCGGCCGCGTGCGCGCCGCGGGCCCTCGGCCTCGTCCAGCCGCTGCCGCTCCTCGTCGCTGGGGGCTCCGCCGCCGAGGTCCGCCGGCATCCACCATGCGCCCGGGGCCGGGTCCAGCGGGAAGTCCGCGATGCCGGCGTCGATCCCGGTCTGCAGGACCTTCCGCAGCCTGGCCGTGGCCGCCTGGACGTCCTCAGCCGCGGCGACGAGCATGGGCTCGGCGACGTGGATGCGGACCGGGGCACGCCAGGCACGGCGCGGCGAGAAGCCATGGTGGCGGGTCATCAGGCGGTGGGATCCCCAGACGGAGACCGGGATGACCGGCACCCCGGCCTCCGCGGCCATCCGCACGGCCCCGGTCTTGCATTCACGGACCCGGAAGCTGCGGCTGACACCGGCCTCGGGCAGGATGGCGATGTACTCGCCGTCGCGGAGTTTCTGCACGGCGGCGTCGTAGGCGTGGGAGCCCGTCTCGTAGCCGACGACGACGTGCCCGGCGGCGCTGACGGCGGGTCCGGCGAACCAGTGGTCGGCCGCGCCCTGCGTGACCAGGAACCGCATCTGGGCCCTGCTGTGCCACCACAGCAGCAGTTCCGCGAAGGCGAAGTCGAGGTAGCCGAAGTGGGTGATCGCGATGACGGCGCCCCGGCCCGGGGCCGCGCGCCGGGACGAGCCCGCGGGGTATTCGGCGGGTCGCTCCGGTGCCGGGAGATTTTCCCGCCCGGTGACGATGACGCGGATCCGGAACAGCCGGTGCAACGCCAGACCTGTGCGGACGATGACGCGGTAGAAGCGGTCGTTGGGCTGGGGCCGCCAGGCCATGGTCAGTTTCCACCTGCCCGGTGTCCGCCGGCCGGGCGTCCGCCCGACTGTTTTCTGCCCGTCGGGTGTCCGCCCGTCCCGCGCCCGTGGGGCGGCAAGGGCAGGAACCCGGAGGTGGACTCGATGTACTCCTTGTAGCCGGGACGGGCGGACATCGCCTTCTCGGTCAAGGGCTTGCCGGTCTTGCCGGCGAGCGTCCAGATCATCAGCGCGGGGGAGAGGATGGTCAGCACTCCGGGCCAGGAGTCGGCGGCGACGAGGAAGAGGCCGGCCCAGACGGCCGCGTCACCGAAGTAGTTCGGGTGGCGGGTGTAGCGCCAGAGGCCTGTGTTGAGAACTGTGCCGCGCTTGGCGGGGTCGGCCTTGAACTGTGCGAGCTGCCAGTCTCCGACTGTTTCGAAGACGAAGCCCACGATCCAGAGCAGGACCCCCAGCACGGCGAGCCAGCCGAGGCTCCCGGTGCTGAACATGCCGACCTGGACGGTGAGCGAGACGAAGAACAGCACCACGGCTTGGGGGAGGTACACGCGGCGCAGCGCGTAGTTGTCACGGGAGCCGGGGGCGGAGGAGAGCATGTCCACGTACCGCTGGTCCTCGTGGCCGCCGCGGGCGCGGAGGCCGATGTGGACGGCCAGCCGGATGCCCCAAACGGCCACGAGGGCCAGGAGCAGCAGGCGGCGGCCGCCGTCGCCGTGCCCGGCGGAAAGCAGCCAGGAGATAGCGGCCACAACGACGAAGCCGAGGCCCCAGACGGTGTCGATGACGGAGTGGCGGCTCTGGCGGACGGCAATGGCGAACGTCACGGCCAGCAGCACCACAAGCCCTGCCGCCACCCACGGCAGGCTGGCCAGAAACGCGTCGAGCGGGAAGGCCGGCATCAGAGCACCACCGGCAGGCGCGCGCCGGCGGCTGGGAGCAGGCTGCGGAAGGCCTCGGTGCTGCCAGGCATGTCGGCTCCGCTGTTGTTGCCGAACGCGTCCAGGATGAAACCGTTGGCGAGCGAGTTCCACAGGCCCACCCTGCGGATCATGAAGTGCCCCGTGCCCTTGAGGGAAACGTAGTCCACGGATTCCGCTACGCCCTCGGCCCGGCGGGCGTAGGCGAGCGAGTTGGCAGGGCTCGTCCAGCGGTCCTCGGTGCCGTGGACGATCAGCACCCGGCGTCCGGCGACGGGTTCCACCGGGGTTTTGCTGTCGAGCCACGGCGCGAGCGCCACCACGGCTTCCACCTGCGGGTCATCGGCAACACAGAGTGCGGTCAGCCCGCCCATCGAGTGGCCCAGCAGGTAGACCGGCACGCCGGGGTGCTCGCGGCTGATGTGGGACAGTGCCCAGCGCGCGTCCTGGACGGGGGACATGTCCTCCCCGTTCCAGCCGCGGTAGCGGTTCCGGAGCGTCCACACGGCCAGCCCGTGGGGGCCGCCCTGGGTCCGGAGGGCCCGGGCGAAGGGGAGCATCCGGGCCGGGCTGAGGTGCCGGGCGCGGACGGAGTCGTAGCTCTCCGAACGGCCGCCGTGCAGCACCAGGGCGACTCCCCGGGTTTCGCCGCTGGCCTCAGCGATGCTCAGCACTGCCTTCGCGTCAGTCCCGGGGCCAGCCATCCCGGCTTCGCGGTTGTCTATCTTGCGTATCGCCACGCCGGTGTCCTCCAGATCGTTCGTCCCTCAATTACCAACCATATGGCGCCGCGTCCGCAGTTCAAGGTCTGCAGCTGATCCGTTGATCGGCTGGGCCCGCCCGGGTTCCTGGGGACATGCCCATGGAACATTCGGAGCGGCGGCGCCCAACGATGGGACGGATGGATTGCCGCCGGCTGCGGGCTCCCTGCTGCGGCACCCCAGGCCCGGGCATTGGGCAGGGCCTGGATCCTATTGACGGCGCAGGGCTGGAGGAGTAGGCCTGTGCTGGTAAACCTCCGGACGCCATGCCGGCTGGGAGTGCAGATCACCGTCCGGGCCGGGTCTCATGACGAATATCCCGATACAGAAAATGAGACGGTACAGAAATGAACGGAATCAGCTTCGATAGCCTGCGCGAGCAAGTCCGCGGGCAGATCATCACGCCCGGCGACGCCGGTTACGACGCGGCGCGTGCGGTCTTCAACGGCATGATCGATAAGAGGCCGGCAGCGGTGGTCCACGTATCCCAGGTGGCCGATGTCATCTCCTGCGTCGACTTCGCCCGGGACAACTCCCTGGACCTGGCGGTCCGCGGGGGAGGACACAGCGCCCCGGGCTTTGGCACGTGGGATGACGCCTTGGTCATCGACTTCGTAAACACCACCGGGGTCCGGGTCGATCCCGCAGCCGCGACGGCGCGCGCGGAGGCCGGTGCGACGTGGGCCGATTTCAACCACGCGACCCATGCCTTCGGGCTGGCAACTCCTGGCGGCATTGTCGGCTCGACCGGCATCGCCGGGCTGACCCTCGGCGGCGGCATCGGCTACCTGAGCCGCAAGTATGGGCTCAGCTGCGACAACCTCCTCTCGGCCGACGTCGTCACGGCCGAGGGAAAGTTCCTTACCGCCAGCGAAAGCGAGAACGAGGACCTGTTCTGGGCGCTGCGCGGCGGCGGCGGGAACTTCGGCGTCGTGACGTCATTTGAATACCGGCTGCACCCCGTGGACATGGTCCACGCCGGCATCATCATTTACCCCATCGAGCATGCGGAGACGGTGGCAACGTTTTACCGGAACTACATGGCCACCGCCCCTGAAGAGTTTGGGGCGTTCCTGGGCTTCCATCAGGGCCCTCCAGTTCCGTTCCTGCCCGAGCAGTGGCATGGCAAACCCGTGTGCGTCATCGTCGGCATGTGGACGGGCGATCTGGCGGAAGGTCCGGCACGCTGGCAACCGTTCCTGGACGCCGCGCCGGCGGCGGGCTCCATGGTGGGGCCAATGCCTTACCCCGCCTTGAACACGGCTTTCGACCCGCTGCAGCCCCCCGGCATGCAGGCCTACTGGAAAGCGGATTTTCTGGCGGAGCTCAACGACGGCGCCATCGCTGCGCACATCGAACACGGCAGCAAAGTCCCCAGCGTGCAAACCGCGGTACACATCTACCCCATCGATGGTGCTGTCCAGCGGGTGGGCGCCACGGACACGGCGTTCGCCAACCGGAACGTGAAGTTTTCGCCCGTAATCGCGGCGCAGTGGCTGGACCCCGCGGAAAACGAGGCAAACATCGCCTGGGTGCGGGACTACGCGGCCGCGCTGCGGCCCTACTCGGCTCCCGGCGGCTACATCAACTTCATGGACGGAGATGATCTGCCCAGGATCGCGGAGAACTACGGGGAGAACTACAAGCGACTGAGGGAGGTCAAAGCTAAGTACGATCCGCAGAACCTCTTCCACGTCAACCAGAACATCCCGCCCGCGTAACGTCCGGCGCGCCCCGCGCCCCGCGCGTCGCCGTCGCCGTCCGGTGTCGTCCGTCCGGCGTCGTCGCCCTCGGTGTCGTCCGTCCGGCGTCAGCCGTCCGGAGGGGCCTCGCCAACGCCGTAGAGTTTCCGGCATGAGGTTGAACTGCTGATGGGCGCCGGACATTCACATGCGCACACGGGACATGCGGAGCCGACGCCCCAGGCGCGCGCCGCGCGGAAAAAGGCGAACTGGATCCTGGCCGCCGTCCTGATCCCGCTGACCCTGCTGACGCTCGCGGCGATGGTCATGCTGTGGCCCTCGGGCAGCAAAGAGGGCATCAAGCTGGCCAGCCCCTATGCGGCGGCGCCCGGCGTCACCTTTGACACCGGGAAAATCCAGCGTGTCGTCACCGGCAGCTGTACGGAGCGTGCCCAGCCCGGCGGCGATGCTGCCGGCCAGGCTCCGCAGCAGGGCGCGGAGTGCACCTTCGCCTTCACCGAGCCGGACAAGGGCGGCAACCCCGTCAAGGTGGTTATCAACCCCGACGTCGCCAAGTCCCATGGCGTCAAGGTCGGCGACAACATCCGCTATTTGAATCTTTCCAAAGCCCAGGGTGCCGCCGAGGCCCAGGGCACACCGGCCTACGTCTTCGTCGACTTCGTCCGGACGCTGCCCATCATCTTCCTGGCCGTGCTCTACGCCGTCGTCGTGATCGCGGTGGCTCGCTGGCGCGGCCTGCGGGCGCTGATCGGGCTCGTCGGGGCCTACGGGGTACTCGTGGCCTTCATGCTCCCCGGACTCGTGGAAGGCAAACCGCCGCTGCTGCTGGCGCTGGTGGGATCGACCGTGATCATGATCGGCGTACTCTACTTCGCCCATGGCTTCTCCGCGCGGACCTCGACGGCGCTGCTCGGCACCATGTTCGGCCTAGGCATCACTGCCCTGCTGGCGGCCTGGGCCACCGACGCCGCGAACCTCGCCGGGGTGGGCAGCCACGACGCCGCCACGCTCACGAACATTTCGGACAACATCTCGATCTCCGGCATCATCCTCTGCGGGCTCATCATCTCCGGCCTCGGCGTCCTCAACGACGTCACCATCACGCAGTCCTCTGCGGTGTGGGAGCTATGGGAGCTCGCCCCGGAAACGTCCGCCCGGCAGCTGTTCGCCTCGGCCATGCGGATCGGCCGGGACCACATCGCCTCCACCGTCTACACCATCGCCTTCGCCTACGCCGGTGCGGCACTGCCGGTCCTGATCCTGGTGATGCTCTACGAGCGGCCGCTCGGCGACGCCCTCACCAGCGCCGAACTCTCCGAGGAAGTGATCCGCACCCTCGTCGGCTCCGTCGGGCTGGTCCTGGCGATCCCGGTCACCACGATCATCGCGGTGCTGGTGGTCAAGGCCACCGGTATCCGGGGCGCCGCCAAGGTTCCCGACGCCGTCGGACGGGAGGCGGACGACGCCGTCGACCGGTCTGGCGACGTCAGGGACCGCATCGTTCTCGACCAGCGCACGTCCGCCGCCGGACCGGACGCAGACGATGGCGTCGTGGAACCAGCCCCCGAATCGCGCCGCGGGCGCCGGGCGGCCGCACGGGGCTGACCGCCGCGTATCCACATAGCCGGCTCGGATCCCGCCGATTTGCCCGGCTTTGAGACAATGATCTGGTGACTGTTGTAGCAACGACTCCCGCCCCCAAGCTGGAACTCCCGCCCCTGAAGCTCGGGCCCATCACGGTGGACACCCCCGTGATCCTGGCCCCCATGGCGGGCATCACCAACTCCGCCTTCCGCAGGCTCTGCCGTGAATACGGCGGAGGCCTCTACGTGGCGGAGATGGTCACCTCCCGCGCCCTCGTGGAGCGCACGCCCGAATCGCTGCGCATCATTTCGCACGACGACGACGAGAAAGTCCGCTCCGTCCAGCTTTACGGCGTGGACCCGGTGACCGTCGGCCAGGCCGTCAGGATGCTCGTCGAGGAGGACCGCGCGGACCACATCGACCTGAATTTCGGCTGCCCCGTCCCGAAGGTGACCCGGCGCGGCGGCGGATCGGCGCTCCCGTGGAAGATCGACCTGTTCACCTCGATCGTCCGGACCGCTGTGAAGGAAGCCTCCAAAGGCAACGTCCCGCTGACCATCAAGATGCGCAAAGGCATCGACGATGACCACCTCACTTACCTGGATGCCGGTCGGATCGCCCGGGATTCCGGGGTCGCCGCTGTTGCGCTGCACGGCCGTACCGCCGCACAGTTCTACTCCGGCCAGGCCGACTGGTCCGCGATCGCCCGGCTGCGCGAGGCCCTGCCGGACATCCCGGTGCTCGGCAACGGCGACATCTGGTCCGCGGAAGACGCAATCCGCATGGTCCGCGAAACCGGCGTCGACGGCGTTGTGGTGGGCCGCGGCTGCCAGGGGCGCCCGTGGCTGTTCGGCGACCTCATGGCCGCCTTCGAGGGAAGCGACGAGCGCCACAAGCCGGCCCTGCGTCAGGTGGCGGAAGGCGTGTACCGCCATGCTGAGCTGATGGTCGAAACCTTCGGCAACGATGAAGGCAAGGCGCTCCGCGAGATCCGCAAGCACATGGCGTGGTACTTCAAGGGCTACGTGGTCGGCAGTGAACTGCGGACCAAACTGGCGATGGTGACCAGTCTTGAGGTGCTGCGCGAAACACTGGACCAGCTGGACCTTGATTCGCCGTACCCCGGGGTTGACGCCGAGGGCCCGCGCGGCCGCGCCGGCTCGCCCAAAAAGCCTGCCCTGCCCAAGGACTGGCTGCTGGACCGCAACATGGACGCCGAGCAGTCGAGCGAGATCTGCCACGCGGAACTGGACGTGTCCGGTGGCTGAAACCAGGACCACCGCCCCGGTGCTGGACGGCTACATTGCCCGCGACACCGCCCGCTGGGTGGAGGAGCCTGCCAAGAGCACCTACCGCTCCGACTTCGAACGTGACCGCGCCCGCGTCCTGCACTCCTCGGCGCTGCGCCGGCTCGGGGCCAAGACCCAGGTCGTGGCACCGGACACCGACGACTTCGTCCGCACCCGGCTCACCCACAGCCTCGAAGTGGCGCAGGTGGGCCGCGAACTCGGCCGGGCGCTGGGCTGCGACCCCGACGTCGTGGACACCGCCTGCCTCAGCCATGACCTTGGCCACCCGCCGTTCGGCCACAACGGCGAATCCGCCCTGAACGAGGTGGCCCATGCCATCGGCGGCTTCGAAGGCAATGCCCAGACCCTGCGGCTGCTGACCAGGCTGGAACCCAAGGTGCTGGCTCCGGACGGGCGCCCCGCCGGGCTGAACCTGACCCGGGCAAGCCTCGATGCCGCCGCCAAGTACCCGTGGTCCGCCGAGAACGCCCCCGTCATCCACGGCCAGCGGACCAGCAAGTTCGGCGCCTACGAGGACGACCTGCCGATCTTCGACTGGATCCGCGAGGAGGCCCCCGGACGCCGCTCCTGCCTTGAGGCGCAGGTGATGGACCTCGCGGACGATATCTCCTACTCCGTGCACGACGTCGAGGACGCGATCGTAGCCGGCCATTTCCAGCTGAGCTGGATGGACAACCCGGACCACCGCGCCCGGGTGGTTGGCTACGCCAAGCAGTGGTACCTGCCGCACAACGATCCCGCCGCGATCGACGCCGCACTGGCCCGCTTGGAGGCCACGAGCGTCTGGGTGCGCGAGGCTGACGGCAGCCGCAAGTCGATGGCCGCCCTCAAGGACATGACCAGCCAGCTCATCGGCCGCTTCTGCCAGAGTGCATTGGAGACCACGCGCGCCGTTTACGGACCGGAGAACCTGACCCGCTACAACGCGGAACTCATCGTCCCCGATGGGACTGTGATGGAAATCGCCGTGATGAAGGGCCTGGCCACCACTTTCGTGATGACCACCGAGCACCGGCAGCCCATCTACGAGCGCCAGCGCGAGGTCCTGCACGCCCTCGTCACGGCGCTGAGCGCCACCGGAGACCGCCACCTGGAGCCGATGTTCGCCGCCGACTGGCGCGACGCTGAGGACGACGGCGCACGGCTGCGCGTCGTGATCGACCAGGTCGCGTCGCTGACCGACGGTTCCGCGCTGGCCACGTACGAGCGGCTCGTCGGCAGTCTGCCGTCACTGTGGTGACTGCCGGGTGACGGGCGCCATAGCCGGCCCTTCGGCGTCGTGCCCGGGTATTAGGATGGCATTGTGGCTGGCCTGATCAAGCGTGAAGATATCGACGAGGTACGCCAGCGCACCGACATCAAGGAAGTCGTTGACGGCTACGTGACCCTCAAGGGCGCGGGTCTCGGTTCCTTCAAGGGTCTGTGCCCCTTCCACGATGAGCGCTCGCCCTCGTTCACCGTCCGCCCGCAGGTGGGCAGGTACCACTGCTTCGGCTGCGGCGAGGACGGCGACGCCATCTCCTTCGTGCAGAAACTGGACCACACCTCCTTCCACGAGGCCGTCGAAAAACTGGCTGCCCGGATCGGCTTCGAACTCCGGTACGAGGACGGCGGCTCGGGCCCCAACCGCGAGGACACCGGCCGGCGCCAGCGGCTGCTGGACGCCCACAAGGTTGCCGACGAGTTCTTCCGCGCCCAGCTGCTGACGCCCGGCGCCACCGAGGGGCGCAACTTCCTGCATGGCCGCGGGTTCGACCGCGGCGCCGCCGAACAGTTCGGCGTCGGCTACGCCCCGCAGGGCTGGGACTCGCTGCTCAAGCACTTCCGGGGACGGGGTTACACGGATTCCGAGCTTAAGTTGACGGGCATGTTCTCTGAAGGCGGCCGGGGGATCTACGACCGCTTCCGTGGCCGGCTGATCTGGCCCATCCGGGACATCGCCGGGGACACGATCGGCTTCGGGGCCCGCAAGCTCTATGAGGACGACCAGGGCCCCAAGTACCTCAACACCCCCGAGACCGCGCTCTACAAGAAGTCCCAGGTCCTCTACGGGATCGACCTCGCCAAGCGAAACATCGCCAAGGAACGCCAGCTCGTTGTGGTGGAGGGCTACACCGACGTGATGGCGTGCCACCTCGCCGGGATTACGACGGCGGTGGCCACCTGCGGTACAGCCTTCGGCACCGAGCACATCAAGATCGCCCGACGACTGCTGTCCGACGACGGCAGCGGGGGAGAGGTCATTTTCACCTTCGACGGCGACGCCGCCGGCCAGAAGGCCGCGCTGCGGGCCTTCGAAGAGGACCAGCGCTTCGTGGCGCAGACCTACGTTGCCGTGGAACCCAACGGCGCCGACCCCTGCGAGCTGCGCCAGTCCAAGGGCGACTCCGCCGTCCGGGACCTGATCGGCACCCGCCGCCCGCTCTTTGAATTCGCCATCCGCGCCACCCTGAAACGGCACAACCTGGACACAGTGGAGGGCCGGATCGGCGCCTTGCGGGAATCCGCGCCGGTGGTGGCCCAGATCCGCGACGCCGGCATCCGCCCGGCCTATGCCCGCGAACTGGCCGGCTGGCTGGGCATGCCGGTGGAGGAGGTCAGCCGTGCCGTCGGAGCGGCGGCCAAGCGTGCCACCCAGGGGCCATCCGGCGGGTCCGGGCACAGGGGACCGGGCCAGGGGTATGCTCCGGCTGCTGGCGGCGGAGCTCCGGCGCGGTCCGCTCCGGGTGTGGCGCCCTTGCCGCCGTCGGCCGTCCTTCCGTCTTTCAACCGGCCGGACCCGCGCGATCCGGTGGCCGCCATGGAGCGTCAGGCGCTTGAGGTCGCCCTGCAGGAGCCCGCGATGCTGGAGGGGGAGACCTGGCAGCGTTTCTCCGAGGCACGGTTCTCGACGCCGGCGTATCTGGCCATCCATGAGGCCATCCGGGCGACCGGTCTGGCCTTTACCGGGGATCCTCTGCGCTGGGTGGAAGGGCTGCTGCAGGAAGTCCCCGAGCCGCTGCGGCCGCTCGTGTCCGAACTCGCCGTCGTGCCCCTGCCGGCCAGCACGGCAGAAGGCGTGCAGCGGTACTGCAAGGACATCCTGGCGCGCCTGTTTGAGCTGCAGATCACCCGGGTCAAGGCGGACAAAATGGGCCAACTGCAGCGCCTGGACGCCTCGGCGGATCCTGAAGACTTCCAGCGGCTGAACCGTGAGCTCATGCAGTTGGAGGTGCAGCGGAGGTCGTTGCGCTCGGATGCCTGATTGTCCCGCCGTGTTGTCCCTCCGTGTTGTCCCTCCGGGGGCAATTTCACTTCCCGGCAGAGTGTTTGCTAGGCTTATAGCCGCTTCATTCCTCCTTAGCTCAATTGGCAGAGCATTCGACTGTTAATCGAAGGGTTGCTGGTTCAAGTCCAGCAGGAGGAGCGCGCAGTCCCCGTTCCGGGTTACCGGGACGGGGACTTTTTTATACCCGGAGGGGTATTTGCGGCGTTCTCTGGGCAGGGCGCGCGGCCGATTTCCTAAGCGGCAAATCCTTTGCTAATGTCATACCTGCTTCATTCCTCCTTAGCTCAATTGGCAGAGCATTCGACTGTTAATCGAAGGGTTGCTGGTTCAAGTCCAGCAGGAGGAGCGGACAGGTCCCGCGGCCGGTGAACAGCCGGCCGCGGGACCTTTTTTGTGCCCTCTTACGGCGGCTCATGGATTGGCTCAGACGAAGTACATCTCCACCTGAAGGAAGCGTTCGGCTTCGGCCACCGCGGCTTCGAAGGCCTCGTGCTCAGTGGGGGACTTCCGCGGCTCGCGGGGGTGCCACTCGTGCGGAGCGGAGTGAACCTGGGTGAAGCCGCCTCCGGGCGGAGCGAAGAAAATGCCGAAACGCTGCACGGGCCATTCAGGTGAAGATTCGGGGGCCACCAGCAGGGCCGAATCATAGGCCGGGTTGTACCACTGCGCGATCGGGCGCCGCCGGTCTTCGGTGAACAGTCCTGCGGCGAAGAGGGCGGCGGACTGGCGGCTGGTCTGACTGCACAGCCGATCCCACCACAGCGGCAGTATCCCGGCATCACACCGCTGCCACGTGGCCGGGAGGGGCGGAGGGTCCTGCCAGTGGGGCACGTTACAACTTTATCGCCCGCAGCGGACCGGGAACAGGGTCGTGGGACAGGGGTCACGGGTCAGGGCCTCGTGGCCAACCCGCACGTGGGGGACATGCCCCGCGCTGGGGTTGGCGGGTGGACATAGGCCCGGTATGTCCAGTCCCGGGCCCCAGGAATGGGCATGTCCTCCAGGCGGAGTTGTCCTGTGCTCCGCGCCGCCCTCGGGCATGTCCCGCGCTGGGGTTGGCGGGTGGACATAAGCCCGGTATGTCCGGTCCCGGGCCCGAAGACTGGGCATGTCCCCCCGGGGGAGTTGCCCAGCGCTAGTGGATTGAGGGCACGCTCCGGGGCCGGACGACGAGCCAGAGGGCGGCGGCGGCAAGGAAGATGCAGGCTGCCTGCACCCCGCCCATCGGGGTGGCGGAGCCGAGGCCGAGCCAGCCGACGACCGGCGAGATCAGGCCCGCCATCATGAATGTCGCCGCTCCCAGCAGGGAAGCGGCGGTTCCCGCCTGCGCGCCGTGCTTGGCCAGCGCCAGGACCTGCACACACGGGAAGGTGAAGCCGGCGCCGAGGATGTAGAACCAGAGCGGCACCATGACGCCCCACAACCCGAAGTCCAGCTGGTCGAACACGACGATCAGCACGGCCATGAGGAACATCCAGGCCGTGGAACATCCCAGGATCCACTGGGGCGGGACCCGGCGGATCAGCCGGGAGCTGGTCTGGACGCCGGCCACGATGCCCAGCGAGTTGACGCCGAAGAGCAGCCCGTACTGCTGGGGATTGAAGCCGTAGACGTCCTGGAAGAGGAACGGTGAGGCGGAGAGGTAGGTGAAGAGGCCGGCGAAGTTCATGCCGCCCACCATCAGCAGGCCAACGAAGATCCGGTCCGCGAACAGCACACCGTAGCGCTGGCGCACCGTCATGCCGGTCTTCCCGCGCAGCTCGCGCGGCAGGGTCTCGCGGACCACGAACACGGCTGCGATGATGACGCAGGTCCCGTAGCCGGCCAGGAAGACGAAGATGCCCGGCCACGGGGTCAGCAGGAGCAGCTGGGAGCCGATCACGGGGGCGAGGATCGGTGCGAGGCCGTTGACGAGGGCCATCCTGGAGAACATCCGGACCATGGCGTAGCCGCTGAACAGGTCCCGGACCATGGCCATGGCCACGACGCCGCCGCCGGCCGCGCCGACGCCCATCAGGACACGGAAGAGGCCAAGCGTGCCGATATCGGTGGACAGGGCGGCGCCCAACGAGGCCGTGATGTGCACCGCGGTCGCCAGGATCAGCGGCATCCGCCGGCCGAACTTGTCGCTGAGCGGCCCCACCACGAGCTGGCCCAGGGCGAAGCCCAACGTCGTGCCCGTGAGCGTCAACTGCACGGCCGCCTCGGAGACGCCGAGGCTGGCTTCCAGCGCCGGGAACGCCGGCAGGTAGAGATCCACCGTGAAGGGCCCCAGGGCGGTCAGGGCGCCGAGCATCAGAATGTAGAGGAGCTTGCGGCGGCGGCTCAGGGAATCGCCGGGATTGGGGGGTGTACTCACAGGGGTCAATCCTAGGCCCGGCACAGCTGCCGGGCGCGGCAGCGTGGCGCGCCGCACCGTGCCCGCACGGCCCGGCCCGGGGCCAGAATGGTAGTTTTGACACCGGAGTGTGCGTCAAGCGGCGCGGACCGGCAAGCCCGCGTGAGCGGAATCACAGGTGTAACCAGTTAGGCGGGACCGATGAGCGGACGTCACAGCGGCGGGACAAATGGCGGGCTGCGCATTTCCGCGGTGCCCAGAACCCTGAAACTGATCTTCAAGCTGGCCCCCCGGCAGCTCAATGACGAGATCGCCCTCGCGAAGATTGAAATCAAGCGCAAGGGAATCCAGGTCGGTATCGCCGCCGCCTTCTTCGCCGTCGCGCTGGCTTTTGTCGCGTTTCTGGTGATCGGCCTTGTCGTGGCTGCCATCATGGGCCTGGCCACGATCATGCCCGCCTGGCTTGCCGCGCTGCTTGTCTGCGGCGTCTTCCTGCTGGTCGCCCTCATCGTTGGGCTGCTGGGACTCCGGAAGTTCAAAAAAGCCATGCCGCTGATGCCGGAAGACACCATCCGCGGCCTCAAGTACGACCTCGGCATCGCCAAGGAAGGCTCCGCCTTCGATCCGGCGGTCCTGGACCCCGACTCCGAGCAGTACAAGGCCGCCAAGGCCGCCAAGGCTGTAGCCGCCGCCAAGGCAAAGGCCGAGAAGGCAGCCAAGAAGGCCGCTGAACCGGACTTCGGCCCGCCGCCGACCGAAACGGAACTGCGGCGCCGGCTGGAGCAGCGCCGCACACACCTCACCGGGGTCCGCGACGAACTCAACGAGGAACTCGACGTCAAGACCCAGGCACAGGCCGTGCTGGCCGCGGCCCAGGTCCGGCTGCAGGACGGCAAGGAGCGGCTCAGCGACAACGTGGCCGGCTTCCGCTCGGCCCGTCGCTCCGCGAAGAAGCCCGCGACGTCGACCGGCCGCGGTGCGGCGGAACAGCTGAGCCAGCGCTGGAAGCCGCTCGCAGCGCTGGCCGCCTCGAGCGTTGCGTTGGTGTTCCTCCTGCGCAAGCTGATCAAGGACTAGGCAGCCCGTTGAACTGCAAGGCCCGAACGTTGCCGGCCACGGAAAGGGGCACTGGATGAAGTTCATCGGCGCTGGTTCCCGGCCTGGTCGGCCCGAGATCCACCACGACGGGGTCTTCACCATCCCCAATGTGCTGACGGTGGTGCGGTTCCTTGGCGTCCCGCTCTTCATCTGGCTCGTGCTCGGGCCGAAGGAATACGGCTACGGCGCCCTCGTCCTGGCCATCATGGGCAGCACCGACTGGGTGGACGGCTACATCGCCCGGCGCTTCAACCAGATGTCCAACCTCGGCCGGGTCATGGATCCCATCGCGGACCGGCTGGCGCTGATCGCCGTTGCTGTGACCCTCGTGATCGCCGGCGTCGTGGAGTGGTGGTACCTGGCGGCACTGCTGGTCCCTGACGCGATCCTGCTCTGGGTGTCGTTGTATTACTTCCACAGCCATCCGGACCTGCCCGTCAGCCGGGTGGGCAAAATCCGGACGGGCCTGCTGCTGGTAGGAACGCCGCTTCTGGTGCTCTCCAAACTCCCGATCCCGGCCACCGAGGTCTACGCCGTCGCCGCCTGGATCTTCCTTGGCCTGGGGCTCGTGGGGCACTGGATCGCCGGGTACAGCTATTTCTGGGCCATCATCCGCAAGGGCAAACAGCTTAAAGCAGTCGACGGCGGCCTCGGCTGATGGTCTGGATCGCAGTACTGCTGGCGGTGCTCGGCGCCTTCTTCCTGGCCTTTGGCGCGCAGCGCCAAGGCAGTGCAGTCAAGGCCGATACCGGCGGCCTGGCGCTCAGCAGCCACGGGCTGCTCCGCCTCCTGCGCAGTCCCCGCTGGATGTTCGGGCTGCTGCTGCTGTGTACGGGCATGGTCATGAACGCCATCGCCCTGGTCTCGGCGCCCCTCACCGTGGTCCAGCCGATCGGCGCGATTGCCCTTGTCATCACCACGATCGTCAACGCCAAGGACCAGGGGCTGAGCATCAACCGGGCCACGGTGGTGGCCATTTCAGCCTGCGTCACGGGCTCGGCGCTGTTCGTCGTGCTGGCTGTCAACGTGACCCAGGAAAACCACCACGTCAGTTCCTCTGATGAGCTGACGATCGTGCTGCTGCTGGCCCTGGCGGTGGGCCTGTTCGGTACGCTCGCCGTGATGTTCAAACACCGGACGAGCGCCTTCGTCTACATCCTCGGCGCGGGGGTTCTGTTCGGCTTCGTGGCCGTGCTGACCCGCATCATCGGCAGGCACCTGCTGGACCCGAATGGTCTGGCCCTGCTGAATGTCCAGTGGTATTCAGTGGTCGCGATCGTGGCTGCGGGCGGCCTCGGCTCGTGGTTTGTGCAGAGCGCCTATTCAGGCGGCCCCCCGGACCTGGTGATCGCCGGACTCACGGTGATCGACCCGATTGTGGGGATCGCGATCGGCATCGCGATCCTGGGCGAGCTCCGCCCTGATGTCCACGCCGTGATGGCGATTGCGATGGGGACGGCCGCTTCCCTTGCTATCGTGGGAGTGATAGCCCTCTCCAGGCACCACCCCGAGGTCACCAAGCGCAGGAAGGATGCGCGGAGGGCCTCGGGCCGGCCGTCCTAGGGCAACAGATCCAGACTTCAGCAGTAGGCCCGGCGCGCCTGCGCCGACGGCCAGCCGGCCACCACAGCCCCAGCTGCCCGCACCGTGACCACCAGGAGCTTTCCACGTGACCATGTCCGACAACCAGAAACCGCTGACCATCCTGATTGCCGCGGACACGTACCCGCCCCACGTCAACGGCGCCGCCATGTTCGGCTACCGCCTCGCCAAGGGCATGACCGCCCGCGGAAACAACGTGCACGTCCTGGCCTGCCGCCCGAGCAAGGGTCCGAGCTACAGCGAGTTCAGCGATGAAGCCACGGTCCACCGGATCCGCTCGCACTCGGTGCCCACCCACGAATACTTCCGCATCACGTTCCCGTGGGAAATCAAGAAGGAAATCAGCCTGCTGTTCGACCGCATCCAGCCGGACGTCGTGCACATCCAAAGCCATTACATGATCGGCGAGCATGTGCTCTATGAGGCCGTCAAGCGCGGCATCCGGATCGTGGCGACCAACCACTTCATGCCCGAGAACCTGAACCCGTTCCTGCCGTTCCCGCAGTGGTTCAAGGATATTGTCGGGCGCATCTCGTGGAAGGACATGGGCAAGGTCATGGGCCAGGCCGACGTCGTGACCACCCCCACGCCGCTGGCAGCCAGGGCGATGCACCAGCATGCCTTTCTCCGGAAGGTCCTCCCGCTCTCCAACGGGATCGACGCCGCCGCCTACGAGCTCCGGGCCGGCGAGACCCTGGAACGCCACACCAGCCCCACTGCGCTCTTCGTCGGCCGGCTCGCCGAGGAAAAGCATGTCGACGTGCTCATCGACGCCGTCGCCAAGACACCCGCGGACCTGGATATCCACCTCGAAATCGTCGGCGGCGGGGAAGTCCGGCCGGCCCTCGAAGCGCGGGTGGTCCGGCTGGGACTCCAGGACCGGGTCAAGTTCCTCGGCCTGGCGAGCGAAGCCGAGCTGAGGGAGGCCTACCTCGCGGCGGACGTCTTCTGCATGCCCGGTACCGCCGAGCTGCAGTCCCTCGTGACTCTCGAGGCGATGTCCGCGTCCACCCCGGTGCTGCTTGCGGATGCGATGGCGCTGCCGCATCTGGTGCGCGACGGCGAAAACGGCTACCTGTTCACGCCGAATGACAGCGACGACCTGGCCGCAAAGCTCATCCGGCTGTTCACGCTTCCCGCAGACGAGCTCGCGGCCATGGGCAAGACGAGCCGGGAGATGGTGGAGAACCACAGCCTCGGACGCACGCTCCAGACGTTCGAAGACCTCTACCGCGGCGCCAGCTACGACGACCTGGTCGTCTGAGCCCAAGGCTCTGCTGGCACGTAACAGTGAATAGTATTGTTAGAGTGTTTTTGCCCGGAAGCAGCCCGGCCCTCAGGGGCGGGACGGTCTCCGGGAGCAAGGGGCTATAGCTCAGCTGGTTAGAGCGCGGGACTCATAATCCTAAGGTCCTCGGTTCAAGTCCGAGTAGCCCTACTTTTCTGCGGGAATCCCGTCCGGGTCCGCACCACGGGAGCCGTGGCCGATGTTTCGACGTCGGCCACGGCTCCTTTCGTTTCCCCGGACGGCACCCGGTTTCTTCCCGTCCGACCGCGGCGGCTCCTTGCCCTTCTGACCGGAACCTGGCCATCCGATTGTGGGACACCCGAAGCCTGGGGTATGTTACTCATGAGTAACATACCCCGGCGCGACACCCCCGTGTCCTTTGGTCGCTGCTGATCACAAGTGAAGGAAGACCATGTCTAAGGCTGCAATCGACGTCAACAACCTCCCGTACGCTGATGGCGACTTCTTCGCCTTCGAGCAGTTGCTCAGCGGCAAGGAACAGGACCGGCTGGCCGAAGTCCGTGGGTTCCTGGCCCGCGAGGTCAAACCGATCGCCGTCGACTGCTGGAACCGCGGCGAATTTCCGATGGAACTGATCCCGAAGCTGGCCGAGATCGACTTGGTCAGTCCGGTGAAACGACAGGGCTATTCGAACCTCTTCGCCGGGATCATGCATGCCGAGGCCACCCGCGCCGATACATCCATCGCCACCTTCATGGGAGTCCACGACGGGCTCTTCACCGGTTCCATCGAGGCCCTCGCCTCGCAGGAGCAGCAGGAGGCCTGGCTGCCGGACATCTACTCGCTGAAGAAGATCGGCGCCTTCGGCCTGACCGAACCCCTCGGTGGCTCCGACGTCGCCGGCGGCACCCGGACCACCGCAAGGCGTGAAGGCGACAGCTGGATCCTCAACGGCGAGAAGCGCTGGATCGGCAACGCCACGTTCTCCGACTGGGTGGTCGTCTACGCCCGCGACCTTGCTGACAACCAGGTCAAGGGCTTCCTCGTCGACACCAAAACCGAGGGCTACAGCGCCACCAAGATCGAAAACAAGATCTCGCTGCGCACCGTGCAGAATGCCGACATCATCCTGGACAATGTCGTGGTCCCGGACTTCTTCAAGCTCGCCAACGCCAACAGTTTCCGGGACACCAACAAAGTCCTGAAGGTCACGCGCCTCTCCGTCGCCTGGCAGGCCGTGGGTCAGCAGCTCGCAGCGTTCGACGTCGCGCGCCGTTACGCCGTGGAGCGCAGCCAGTTCGGACGCCCGATTGCCTCCTTCCAGCTGATCCAGCACCAGTTGGTCCAGATCCTCGGCAACGCCGTCAGCTCGATGGGCATGATGGTTCGGCTGTCCCAGCTCGAGGATGCCGGGGAAGCGAAGGATGAGCAGTCGGCGCTGGCCAAGGCCTTCACCACGGCCCGCATGCGCGAGAGTGTGGCCTTGGGCCGCAGCATCCTTGGCGGCAACGGGATCGTGACCGACTATGAGATGGCCAAGGTCTTTGCCGACGCGGAAGCCATCTACTCCTACGAAGGCACCCACGAGATCAACACCCTCGTCACGGGCCGTGCCATCACGGGAATCTCCGCGATCGTCTAGGGCTCGCCCCCTCTGGGGTAGCCAGGGACCCTGCATCACGAACAGCGGCCTTCATCTTGCGGTCGCCGGCCCGGACGCCTACGCCGGCGCCGGATCCAGAGGTGGCAGCAGGATGGAGGGCCGGTAGTCCATCACGAAGGCCAGCGGGTTGAGATACTCCTCTCCGCCCCTCACGCCCCAGTGCACACAGGGAACAGGTCCACAGTGGCCGGACAACACCTTGCCCAGGATCCCGCCGTCGGCCACCAGGGCCCCCGCTGCCAGCTGGCTCTCCACCGGCTCGAAACTGCTCCGCAGGCCGTTGCCGTGGTCTATCGTGATGACCGGCCGGTCCACCACGACTCCGACAAAGCTCACGGTGCCGGACGCGGGCGCGGTGACCGGGGCGCCGTCGGACGCCGCCTCAAGGTCCACGCCGCGGTGGCCGCTCAGCCACGGCCTGGCCGGCGGGTCGAAGGCCCGCAGTACCGCAGACCTGGGGCTCAGCGGCCAGCTCCAGGCGGCGGACCCCACCGGTGCGGGAGACGCGGCCGTCGCAACCGGGGCAAGCGCCAGGAATATGGCCGCGAGGAGCGCGGGGATCACTGCGGACCGAGTCTTCATGGACCCAGCCTGCCGACGCCGCCGGGTGTACAGAAGTACCCGCCCCGGCTATGTGGAAATGCCCCGGAGCAGGTCCCGGCGCAGGCCCCGGCGCAGCCCCCGGCAGTACCCGGAGCAGCCCACGGATCAGCCCACGGAGCAGGCCCCGGAGCAGGCCCCGGCAGTACCCGGAAACCGTCCAATCCGGCAGTGTCCCTGTAGTACACTTGCTGGAGCAGTTTGCTGTGCCCTCATGCTTGTTCAATTTAGATTGTCTAAGCCGGCACGTCTCATTCAGAGGTGCGGGGGAGCAGTGGCTGACTACGCGTATCCAGCCCTCCCTATCGATGCTTTTCTTCCGGTGCGGAGGACTGCGCCTCTTGCGGTCCGGACCCCAGGTCCGGGTAAGAAGCGCAGTGGATGCCAGGAGCAGCGCCCGCCCGGGTGTCTGCTAATTAACCGTCAACTATTGGCAGGGTAAGACAGCCTAAGGGCTGTCTCATGAATGACCTGCCGGAAGGAGCGCCGGCATGCCCGTCGTAACTATGCGCCAGCTGCTTGACAGCGGCGTCCACTTTGGACACCAGACCCGCCGTTGGAACCCGAAGATGAAGCGATTCATCTTCACGGAGCGCAACGGCATCTACATCATTGACCTGCAGCAGTCGCTGTCCTACATCGACCGTGCCTACGAGTTCGTGAAGGCCACCGTTGCGCACGGCGGCACCGTTCTCTTCGTCGGCACCAAGAAGCAGGCGCAGGAATCCATCGCCGATCAGGCCACCCGCGTTGGCCAGCCGTATGTCAACCAGCGTTGGCTCGGCGGCATGCTGACCAACTTCCAGACCGTCTCCAAGCGCATCCAGCGCATGAAGGAACTGGAAGAGATCGACTTCGACGACGTCGCCGGTTCCGCGTACACCAAGAAGGAACTGCTGCTCCTTCGTCGCGAACTCACCAAGCTGGAAACCAACCTCGGTGGTATCCGCAACCTGACCAAGGCGCCTTCCGCGCTGTGGATCGTTGACACCAAGAAGGAACACCTTGCTGTAGACGAAGCCAAGAAGCTGAACATCCCGGTTGTTGCCATCCTGGACACCAACTGCGATCCGGACGAAGTCGATTTCCCGATCCCGGGCAACGACGACGCCATCCGCTCCGTCAACCTGCTGACCCGCGTTGTTGCTGACGCCGTTGCTGAAGGTCTCATCGCCCGCAACCAGCGCGCCACCGGCACCACGGAAGCTCCGGAAGAGCCGCTGGCCGAGTGGGAGCGCGAGCTCCTCGAAGGCAGCAAGACCGAAGAGGCTGCTGCCGCTCCGGCCGCTGAAGAGGCTCCGGCCGCTGCTGCCGCTCCGGCCGCTGAAGAGGCTCCGGCCGCTGAAGAAGCACCCGCCGCTGCTGCCGAGGAAGCTCCGGCAGCTGCCGAGGCCGCCCCTGCTGCTGACGACGCCGCTGGCGAAACCAAGTAGCAGGCCAGGCATCTGCCAGCTCAGCTGACAGGTATGTCTGACAAGTAAAACCGGATCTCCCCACACGCTCTCGGCAGCGCAAGGGGGTACTGACAGGATGGCCGCTCACTGGGTTAGCAGCCGTCCTGTCGGTCCGTACACCACACAAAATTTCTAGACAGAGGGGTTCACATGGCGAACTACACTGCCGCTGATATCAAGGCTCTGCGCGAGCGCACCGGCGCCGGCATGATGGATGTCAAGAAGGCTCTTGACGAAGCCAACGGCGACGCCGAGAAGGCCATCGAAATCATCCGCATCAAGGGCCTGAAGGGCGCTACCAAGCGCGAAGGCCGCTCCACCGCAGAAGGCCTGGTTGCTGCCAAGGTCGACGGCGGCGTCGGCGTGATGATCGAAGTCAACTGCGAGACCGACTTCGTCGCGAAGGCCGACAAGTTCATCCAGCTCGCCGACAAGGTTCTGGCCGTTGCAGTCGAGTCCGGCGCTGCCGACCTCGAGACCCTGCTGGCCACCGAGGTTGACGGCAAGGCGCTGTCCGAGGTCGTCGTCGAAGAAGGCGCCGTTCTGGGCGAAAAGGTTGTTGTCCGCCGCATCTCCCGCATCGAGGGTGCAACGGTCGACGCTTACCTGCACAAGACCTCCAAGGACCTCCCGGCCCAGGTCGGCGTCCTGTTCGCTGTTGGCGGCGAAGGCGAAGCAGCTGCTACCGCAGCCCACGACGTCGCCGTCCACATCGCCGCGATGTCCCCGAACTACCTCTCCCGCGAGGATGTTCCGGCCGAGCTCGTCGAGTCCGAACGCCGCATCGCCGAGGAAACCGCCAAGGCTGAAGGCAAGCCCGAAGCTGCAATGACCAAGATTGTGGAGGGCCGTGTCACGGGCTTCTACAAGGGCGAGGTCCTGCTCGACCAGGCATTCGCCAAGGATGCCAAGAAGTCTGTCGCGCAGATCCTCGAAGAGGCCGGCGTCAAGGGCGCCGCTTTCGCGCGATTCCGCGTCGGTTCCTAGTCAGACACCAGTCAGACACCTGTCGGCTCCTAGTCAGACACCTGTCAGACACGCTAAGGGGGTGGTCACCGCGGTGGCCACCCCTTTTGCATGCACCCGGAGCAGGCACCCGGGGCCCGCCCCTGAAGCACGCCCCTGAACGCACCCGCCAGGGGCATGCACCGGCCAGGGTGGAATGACGCCTTTGGCCCCCGGCACGATAACCTTTTTTCAGAGTTCACCAACGGGAAGGCACCATGGAAACCGTCACCACTTCAGCCCAGCCAAAGAAGAGCCGGCGCAGAGTCCTGTTGAAGCTTTCCGGCGAGGTCTTCGGCGGCGGGAAACTGGGCGTTGACCCCGATACCGTCCGCGGCGTGGCCAAGCAGATCGCGGCCGCAGTGCCCGACGTCGAGGTCGCAATCGTCGTCGGCGGCGGAAATTTCTTCCGCGGCGCCGAACTGTCGCAGAGCGGCATGGACCGCTCCCGCGCCGATTACATGGGGATGCTCGGCACCGTCATGAACTGCCTGGCGCTGCAGGACTTCCTGGAGCAGGCCGGCGTTGAGACCCGCGTGCAGAGCGCCATCACGATGGGCCAGGTCGCCGAGGCCTACATTCCGCGCCGCGCCATCCGCCACATGGAGAAGGGCCGCGTGGTGATCTTCGGCGCCGGGGCCGGACTCCCGTATTTCTCCACGGACACCGTGGCGGCGCAGCGGGCCTTGGAGGTCCACGCCGACGTCGTCCTGATGGCCAAGAGCGGGGTCGACGGCGTCTACACGGCGGACCCGAAGAAGGACCCCATGGCCGAGAAGCTCCACCGCCTCAGCTACGACGATGCCCTGCGGCGCGATATCCGTGTCATGGACCAGACCGCGATGACCATGTGCAAGGACAACAACCTCACCATGGTGGTCTTCGGCATGGAAGGCGAAGGCAACGTCACCCGTGCCATCCTCGGCGAGGACCTGGGCACCGTGGTCACCCCCTAGCAACGGCTAGGATGTTTTCAGGACAGTTCCGCGCCCGGACCGGGGCATGACCAGGCGGAAGACACAGACGGAACCAACACCGTGCAGCACTCCCGTCCGCCGGGAGGCACCAATTTCTGAGGAGAGACCGTGATCGAAGAAACCTTGCTCGAAGCCGGGGACAAGATGGACAAGGCGGTTGAGGTAGCCAAGGAAGACTTCGCCTCGATCCGTACGGGCCGGGCGACGCCGGGCCTGTACAACCGGGTGCTCGTGGACTACTACGGATCGCCGACGCCGCTGCAGCAGCTGGCCTCCTTCGCCGTTCCGGATGCCCGCACGATCCTGATCACCCCGTTCGACAAGACCTCGCTGCGCGACATCGAGCGTGCCCTGAGCGACTCCGAGGTGGGCGCCAACCCGTCCAACGACGGCAACGTCATCCGGATCACCATCCCGGAACTGACGCAGGAACGGCGCAAGGAATACGTCAAGATCGTGAAGTCCAAGGGCGAAGACGCCAAGATCTCCATCCGCAACATCCGCCGCAAGGCCAAGGAAACGCTGGACAAGCTCGTCAAGGACGGCGACGCCGGCGAGGACGAGGGCAGCCGCGGCGAAAAGGAACTCGACGCCATGACCAAGGCACACGTCGACGGCATCGACGAGCTGCTCAAGCGCAAGGAAGCCGAGCTGCTCGAGGTCTGATGGGTCAGGCACAGCAGGCCCCCGGACCACACGTCCGGGGGCAGGGGAAGCAACGCAGTAACCCGACGCCCAAAGCCGGCAGGAACCTTCCTGCCGCCACTGCGGTGGGCCTTGGCATGCTCTTCCTCGTCCTGGGCGGACTGCTGTTCCTGCCGCTGGGCTTCGTGCTCATCACCACCGCCTTCGCGGTTTTCGGCGTCTGGGAGATCTTCCGGGCGCTGGAGGCCTCGGGCACGAGGCTGCCCGTCATCCCGGTGATGACGGGCACGGTAGGCATGCCCCTCGCCGCCTACTTCGGCGGCCTGGAAAGCCTGCTTTTCGCCATGCTGCTCAGCAGCGTGGCCGTGCTGCTGTGGCGCTCCCTGGAGGGCGCGGCCGGTTCGGCGCGGAGCATCTTCGCCGGTGTCTTCACCCTGACCTGGGTGCCGTTCCTGATCAGCTTTGCCGTGCTGCCCCTGCATACCTCCGGCGGCGAGACGCCGGTAGGACTCTGGCCCGGCGGCGTCGTGCCCCCGGGTGCCTGGCAGATCGCCACCCTGCTGCTGCTCGTGGTCTCCAACGACACCTTCGGCTACCTGGTGGGCGCCTCGCTGGGCAAGCACCCGATGGCCCCGAAAATCAGCCCCAAAAAGACCTGGGAGGGCTTCAGCGGCTCGATCGCCGGTGCCATGGTGATCGGCGTGCTGGCCAGCGTCTTCGTGCTGGGCAAGCCCTGGTGGGTGGGCGCGGTGCTGGCCGTGGGCATGGTCGCCGCGGCCACAGCCGGGGACCTGGCCGAATCCATGGTGAAGCGCGAACTGGGCATCAAGGACATGAGCAGCATCCTGCCGGGCCACGGGGGAGTGATGGACCGGCTGGACTCGATCGTGTTCGCCTCGCCCGTGGCTTTCATCCTCTTCTCCGCCGTTGCCGGCACCTAGCGCGCGCCCGGTTCCAACTTCGTTCCAACTTCCGGCCCTTAGAATGGTGCCAGCAAACCAGCCGAACGGCATTGAAGGAAACATAGTTACAGTGGACATTCAACAGCAGATTCCTGCTTCCTTTGACCGCGTGCAGCGGAACCAGTACGGCTACAACGCCAAGCAGGTCGACCAGTTCCTGCAGCGCGCACGGGTGTCTTTTGAGGCCCCGAATGCCGCGGGCCGTCCGGTCAAAAGCGCCGACGTCCGGGCCGTCACCTTCGACCCCGTCAAGGGCGGCTACGCGGCGGCCGGCGTCGACGCCGCCCTGGACCGGCTCGAGGATGCGCTTGCGCTGCGGGAACGCGATGAACTGATCGGGGAACGCGGCGAGGAAGCCTGGCTCCGCGACATCGGCCGGCTGGCCGGCCTGCTCCGCGGACGGCTCCACCGTCCCGACGGCCAGCGCTTCCGACGCCCGGCCAAAGCCAAGGTCCGGAGCTACAACACCACGGACGTGGACGACCTGTGCCACGAGCTGATCGGCTACCTGGAAGAGGACAGGCCGCTGAGCGTGGACAACGTCAGGCGCGCCGTGTTCCGGCCGGCTGTGGGCCGCGAAGGCTATGAGGAAAGCCAGGTGGATGCCTTCCTGGACCGCGCCGTTGAACTGATGGCCGCCATCGACTGACGGTCGCCGTCAGCGTTCGGTGGCCAGCGGCCGTTCGGGTGTGTGCAGCCTGGTCATCAACCGGGTGATCGACCGCGGCACGCGGTGTCTGGTTGCCCGGGACACCAGGACCACGACGGCGAAGGCTGCCGGGACCGTCCAGGCGGCGGGCTGTGCAAGCCACGACGGCGTGCCGGCACCCCCCAGCACGGAGCCGGCCACCATGGCTCCGCCGCAGAGCAGCCCGCCGGTCACCATGCCGGCGATCGCCCCCGCGTCCGTCAGCCCGCGCCACCAGATGCCCAGCAGCAGCACCGGGCAGATCGTTGACGCCGTGAAGGCAAACACCAGCCCCACGCTGCCGGCCAGCCCCAGGGAGTCCGTCATGGACGCGATCCCCAGCGGCACGATTGCCGAGATGACCGCCGCGAGCCGGAAGCCCCGCACACTGCCGCCGAGCACGTCCTGGCTGATCACGCCCGCCAGCGAGACCACCAGTCCGGACGTGGTGGAGAGGAACGCGGCGAACGCGCCGGCCACCACGAGGGCGGACAGCAGATCCCCGGCGCTCCCACCGATCAACCGGCCCGGCAGCAGCAACACCAGCGCGTCGGCCTGGCCGCTCTGCGCCAGCCCAGGCGTGAAGAGGCGCCCGATCAGGCCGTAGGCCGTAGGGAAAAGGTAGAAGACCGAAAGCAGGCCCAGCACAATCAGCGTGGTCCGCCGGGCGGACTGGCCGTCCGGGTTGGTGTAGAACCGCACCAGCACATGCGGCAGCCCCAGGGTGCCGAACAGCAGCGCCACCAGCAGGGAGACGTTCTGGTACGGGCTGGCCGGAGCGGCGGCGGTGGGATTCACCCCGGCCTCGGCCACCGCGGGGGCGCCGGTACCGGCCAGCGCGAACAGGATGAAGAGGACCGGCACGGCCAGCGCCGTCAGCTTCAGCCAGTACTGGAAGGCCTGGACGAAGGTGATCGAACGCATCCCGCCCGCCACCACGCTGACGGAGACGACGGCGACCACCGCCACCGGCCCCACCCACGCCGGCAGGCCGGTGGTGATCCGGATCGTCAGCGCGGCGCCGTGGAGCTGCGGGACGATGTAGAGCCAGCCGACCAGCACCACCACCACGCTGGTGACACGGCGGACCGCCCGCGAGTCGAGCCGGGCTTCGGTGAAATCGGGGATGGTGTACGCGCCGGAACGCCGCAGGGGAGCGGCCACGAAGAGCAGCAACATCAGGTAACCGGCGGTGTAGCCCACGGGGAACCACAGGGCGTCGGTGCCGGAGAGCAGGATCAGCCCCGCGACGCCGAGGAAACTGGCGGCGGAGAGGTACTCCCCGCCGATCGCCGAGGCGTTCCACCACGGCCGCACGGTGCGCGACGCCACGTAGAAGTCTCCGGTGGTGCGTGAGATCCGGAGCCCGTAGAAACCGATGACAGCCGTGGCCAGCGAGACTGCGGCGAAGGCCGCGACGCCGACGACCGGGTTCACCGGCGCCTCACTTGTCCCCGGCCAGGTCCCGGTAGCGGGCCTCGTTCCGTGCCGCCGTCCGCACATAGAGCCACGCACTGAGCCCGATCACGGGATAGATACCGGCGCCCAGCAGGACCCAGTCGAAGGGAAGGCCGGCAATCGTCGAGTCCGCCAGCCCGGGAACCAGCCCCAACATGAGCGGGAACGCGAGCAGGATCAGCAGGAAGCCGCCTGCCACCACGAGTCCGAGCCGCAGCTGGGAGCGGATCAGCGAGCGGACGAAGACCTGTCCGGCGTCGGATTCCTCCGCCGCTTCACGGGCATCAGTGGCTGACCGGGCGGCGGGCAGCGCCGTACCTCGAAGTGCCATGCTGCCCGGTGTCACGCTGCGCGGTGCGGTCACGCGGACGCGTGTCATGCCTGCGGCCGGATCCGGGTCGACTGCAGCTTCTCCCGTACGGACGGCAGGTGCCGGCGGCTGATGGGAAGCTCGGCCCCGGCCACGGTGACGCTGGGGCGCGCCGCCGCAAGCTTCATATGGCTGACGTGGTTCAGTGCGATCAGGTAGGAGCGGTGGGTGCGGATGAATCCGGCGTCGGCCCATTGCTGCTCAAGGTCGGCCAGCGGGACCCGGATGAGGTAACTCGCGTCGGCGGTGTGGAGCCTGGCGTAGTCGCCCTGCGCCTGGACGTAGGTGACGTCCTCGCGCCGGATCATCTTGGTGTGGCCGCCGAGGTCCACGGTGATCATCTCCGGCGCTGGGGCGCCGTCCTTGAGCAGCTCGCTGATCCGGCCGATGGACTTTGCGAGCCGTTCCGCCCGCACGGGCTTCAGCAGGTAGTCCACGGCAGCCAGCTCGAACGCTTCCAGCGCGCGGTCCTCGTCGGCCGTCACGAACACAACGGCCGGCGGGTGGGAGCTGCGGGAGATGACGCGGGCGATGTCCAGCCCGGACAGGGCCGGCATATGGATGTCGAGGAAGACGGCGTCGACCTCCTCGGCTTCGAGCGCACGGAGGGCCTCGGCGCCGGAGGAGGCACGGTAGATCGTGCCGATCCGGTCATCTTTGCGGAGCAGGAAAGCCAGTTCCTCGACGGCGGGGAACTCGTCGTCGGCGACGAGGACGTTAATCATGGTTCAAGACTACTGCCAGAGGCATTTTGACCTGTATCAGGCCAACGATCAGGCGTCGTGACGGGGCTGCGACTTGGGCACCCGCATGGTGATCAGGGTGCCCTCCCCGGGAGCCGTTTCGATCACGAGCCCGTTGTCTTCGCCGTAGACCTGCCGCAGCCTGGTGTCGACGTTGCGGAGCCCGACGTGGTCGCCATCGGTGTGCCCGGCGAGCACGGAGCGCAGCTGATCGGGATCCATGCCCACCCCGTCGTCCTCGATGGTCACCTCGGCAAAGGCGCCGGAGTCATTGGCCGTGATCGAGATGTGCCCCGGCCCCTCCTTGGCTTCGAGCCCGTGCCGGACCGCGTTCTCCACGAGCGGTTGCAGGCTCAGGAACGGGATCACGGTGCTGAGCACTTCGGGCGCGATCCGCAGGCTGACCTGCACCCGGTCGCCGAAGCGGGCGCGTTCCAGGAGCAGGTAGCGGTCGATGCAGCGCAGCTCCTCGGCCAGGGTGGTGAAATCGCCGTGCCGGCGGAAGGAATACCGGGTGAAGTCGGCGAATTCCACCACGAGTTCGCGCGCCCGCACCGGGTCCGTGTTGATGAAGGACGCGATCGCGTTCAACGAGTTGTAAATGAAGTGGGGGCTGATCTGGGCACGGAGCGCCCGGACCTCGGCCTCCATCAGCAGCGTACGGGAGGCATCGAGCTCAGCCAGTTCCACCTGGGTGGCCACCCAGTCGGCCACCTCGCTCGTGGCGCGCACCAGTCCCGCGCCGGCCGACGGGGCGAAGGCCGCCACGACGCCCACCACCCGCGTGCCGGCCTTGATCGGGGCGATCACGACGGCGCGTTCCACCTCCGGGGTGAGCGTCCCGGGTGCGGTGCCGCCGGCAAGCAGCTGCAGCTCGCCGGCCGGGATCACGGCCGTGTGGCCGCCGTCGAACACGCGGGCCGCGAGCCCCATCAAAGCGGGCTTGAGTTCCTCGCCGGCGCCGTCCCACGCGAGGACGCCCGTCGTGTCGGTAATCGCCAGCGCGTCGCTTCCCAGCAGGCTGCGCAACTGCCGGCTGGCCTTGGCCGCGCCGGCGGGATTGAGTCCGGTCCGCAGGTGCTGGCCGGCCAGGGAAGCGGCGTGCAGGGTCTTGTACGTAGCCTGTTCCGCGTCGGTGCCCAGCTCCCGGAACGAGCGGAGGACCTTGAGGCCGACGGCGACGACGACGGCGATCGCCATCGCGATCACGGCGATGGCGGCGGCGGTAAACAGCGGAGAGTCCGGCATGCTGCCAGCGTATCGCGGGCACCGCCGGGGCGTTGCGCGGCCGCCGTTGAGCGCAGCATCAGGACCGTTGAGCGACGCCGGCACGGCGACTATGGACTGTAGTGCACATCACGATGCACAGTGATTGTAGTCACATCGGCCCGGGGGACTGTTTCCATCAGGCTAACGCAGCCGGTGTCGACTAGCCAGTCTCAATGAGGAGGAACGATGGGTCACCACGCCCAAGAAGCGGACGCAGCGGCGGCCGTGGACTTCAAGGAAGTCCAGTCGACGGAGCGGTTCCAGCAACTACGCAAACGTCACCGCAGCTTTGTCTTTCCCATGGCCATTGCATTCCTGCTCTGGTACTTCGCCTACGTCGTGTTGGCCGACTACGCGGTCGGCTTCATGTCCACCAAGGTCTGGGGCAACATCAATATCGGCCTGATCCTGGGCCTGCTGCAGTTCGTGTCCACATTCGCCATCACCGGCTGGTATGTCAGCTACTCGAACCGGAAGCTTGACCCCATCGCCGCCGAGATCCGCCACGAAATCGAAGGCCACGAGTTCGACAAGCACGGCAATCAAATTGGCGGGGCAACAAAATGACATTCATGGTTCCCACAGTTAACGTTTCGGACCTCAAGGACACCACCCTGCTGAACATGGGCATCTTCGCCCTCTTCGTCGCCATCACGATGGTGATTGTGCTCAGGGCCAGCCGCAGCAACAAGACGGCGGCGGATTACTACGCGGCCGGGCGTTCCTTCACGGGGCCGCAGAACGGCACGGCCATCGCCGGCGATTACCTCTCGGCGGCGTCCTTCCTCGGGATCACCGGCGCGATCGCCGTCAACGGGTACGACGGCTTCATGTACTCCATCGGCTTCCTTGTGGCCTGGCTCGTCGCCCTGCTGCTCGTCGCCGAACTGCTCCGCAACACGGGCAAGTTCACCATGGCGGATGTGCTCTCCTTCCGGCTCAAGCAGCGCCCCGTGCGCATCGCGGCTGCCATCTCCACCCTCGCGGTCTGCTTCTTCTACCTTCTGGCCCAGATGGCGGGAGCCGGCAGCCTGATCTCCCTGCTCCTGGGCATCAGCGACTGGGGCGGTCAGGCCCTGGTGATCGTCGTCGTCGGCGCCCTGATGATCATGTACGTACTGATCGGCGGCATGAAGGGCACCACGTGGGTGCAGATCATCAAGGCGATGCTCCTGATTGCGGGCGCCGCCGTCATGACCTTCTGGGTCCTCGCGATCTACGGCTTCAACCTTTCCGACCTGCTCGGCGGGGCGGTGGAAACCTCGAAGAACCCGAACATCCTCAACCCGGGCCTGCAGTACGGCAAGTCCGAGACGTCCAAGCTGGACTTCATGTCCCTGGGCCTGGCCCTTGTGCTCGGCACCGCGGCCCTGCCGCACGTGCTGATGCGCTTCTACACGGTTCCGACCGCCAAGGAAGCCCGCAAGTCCGTGGTGTGGTCCATCTGGCTGATCGGCATCTTCTACCTGTTCACCCTCGTCCTGGGCTACGGCGCGGCCGCGCTGGTGGGCGCTGACACCATCAAGGGTGCCCCGGGCGGGGTCAACTCCGCGGCACCGCTGCTGGCCTTCCACCTGGGCGGACCGCTGCTGCTCGGCTTCATCTCGGCCGTTGCCTTCGCCACCATCCTGGCGGTTGTCGCGGGCCTGACCATCACCGCGGCGGCATCCTTCGCCCACGACATCTACGCCAGCGTGATCGCCAAGGGCAAGGCCGACGCCGACACCGAGGTCAAGGTGGCGCGCCGCACCGTAGTGGTGATCGGCCTGCTCGCCATCATCGGCGGCATCTTCGCCAACGGACAGAACATCGCGTTCCTCGTGGCGCTCGCCTTCGCCGTGGCCGCCTCGGCGAACCTGCCCACCATCGTGTACTCGCTGTTCTGGCGCCGTTTCACCACCCAGGGTGCCATCTGGAGCATGTACGGCGGCCTTGGTTCGGCCATCATCCTGATCACGCTCTCCCCGGTGGTCTCGGGTACGAAGACGTCCATGATCCCGGGCGCCAACTTCGCGATCTTCCCGCTCAGCAACCCCGGCATTGTCTCCATCCCGCTCGCGTTCTTCCTGGGCTGGCTCGGTACAGTGCTGGACAAGAAGCTGGAAGACACCACCAAGCAGGCCGAAATGGAAGTCCGCTCCCTCACGGGTGTGGGCGCCGAAAAGGCCACCAACCACTAGCCGCCAACCAGTAGCCACCAACCAGGGGCCGTGTGGACGCCGTCGCGTCCGTTGGCCGAAACTACAGGAGCCCCCGTGCGACCCACGGGGGCTCCTGTAGTTTGTTCCTGGCTCAGGCCGCGGGCCTGAGCCGGATATTGACCATCTTGAGCTCGTCCCTGCCCTGGAAGCGGTAGTTCAGTTCGACCCTCTTGCCGTCGCAGTCGAGGGAGCCTGCGACGTCGGCCCCGTTGATGCCGTTGTCGGAGCTGACCAACAGATCCGTGTAGTTCGGCTTGCAGGAACCGTCCAGCTCCAGGCCCTGGACGCCGGCGGCAAAGTCCTCCTTGGAGAGCTTGTCCATGAGGGCCGGATCCAGGTACATGTCGTACGCCGTGCCGGTGTCCCCGGCAATGATCAATTTGTTGAAGTCATCCGCGAGTCCCTTGGCTTTGTTCGTTGCCCCGCCGACGACGCTCAGCAAAACCCCGACGCCGATCGCCACGAGCAGCAGTACCCCGCCGACAATTCCCAGCACGATCCACAGCCCCTTCCGGCTCCTCTTCGGAGGCTGGGCGGGCGGCTCCTGTGCGGGCTCCCGCGGTGCCGGGTGGTGGGGATCCTGAGGAGTGCTCAAGAGTCATGCCTTTCTGGCGGTCCGCAAAGCCACTGCCTGGGTCGCAGGGGCCGCGTTCCGGAACCCTTGGGAGTCGATGCGACCCAGCCTATAGCCACGCCCAGAGCCCGGCACTTCAAAGCGGCGGTGCCACGCCGTCGTTTGCTCAGCCTTCCGCGGAACCGCGTTCCAGCAGCGGCTGGATCCGGAACGGAATCAGCTCACCCATGGCCAGTGCGGTATCGGTCCGGTCTACTCCGTCGCAGGCCAGGATCTTGCCGTTTATCCGGAACAGATCCTCGGCGTCGAGCGCCACAACCCGCAACAGGAGGTCCGCCGAGCCGGTCAGGCCGAAGCCCTCCAGAATTTCCGGGATGCCGGCGAGCTCAACGGCCAACTGGCCCAGTTTTTGCTGCTGGACGTGCACGGAAATAAAGGCCATCAGCGGATACCCCAGCGAGGCCGGATTGATGCGCCGCTCGAAGGAGAGGAACACGTGTTTTTTCTCCAGCTGGGCCATCCGCGCCTGCACGGTATTCCGGGACAGGCCGAGCTTCTGGGCCAGGGCGACGACGGTGCGCCGGGGGTCGCTGGCCATGGCCGAAAGCAGGCGTGTGTCGGTGCCATCCAAGGTTTGCATAATGCGCAAGATTAGCACGGCCGGCCCACTCCAGACAGGGCATAATGCTCAATATTTTTGCGGGTGGTTGTACCCGATGAGCATTGTGAGTAGGGTCACAATTATCCGGGGCAACGGCGCCCGGGCGGCTGGCGCGCAGCGGGATCACGAGTCCTGCGAGCACCGGTCAGACGACGTCAGAAGGTTGCGGACAACTGTGTTTACCGACGACGCGGGCAAGGGCGGCATTGCCGCCGGAGGCCCGGGCAACAGTGCAGAATCAAACCGGCGCACGGGCGGGGATCTCGTCCAGCTCATCACTCCGGGGGGTGAACGTGTAAGCCATCCCGAGTTCGACCCCTGGGTTCAGGATGTCAGTGACGAGCAGCTCGGCGCGCTCTACGAAGACATGGTGGTGATCCGCCGGATCGACGCTGAGGCCACCGCCCTGCAGCGCCAGGGCGAGCTTGCCCTCTGGCCGCCGCTGCTGGGCCAGGAAGCTGCCCAGATCGGCTCGGCCCGGGCCCTCCGCGACGACGACTTCGTCTTCCCCAGCTACCGCGACAACGGCGTCGCCTACTGCCGCGGGGTACACGCGGAGGACCTCGTGCGCGCCTGGCGTGGCAACGCTTTGGCCGGCTGGAACCCCTACACGGTGAACGTGGCCACGCAGCAGATCATCATCGGCTCGCAGACGCTGCATGCCACCGGCTATGCCATGGGCATCCAGAACGATGGTGCCGACTCGGTCGCCGTGGCGTACTTCGGCGACGGTGCCACGAGCGAAGGCGACGTCAGCGAGGCCTTGGTCTTCGCCGCGAGCTTCCAGGCGCCGGTCGTGTTCTTCTGCCAGAACAACCACTGGGCCATCTCGGAACCCGTCCGGATCCAGTCCCACATCCAGCTCGCGGACCGCGCCTCCGGCTTCGGCATCCCCAGCATGCGGGTGGACGGCAACGACGTCCTGGCCGTGATGGCCGCGACCCGTATCGCCATCGACCGCGCACGGCGCGGCGGCGGACCCACCTTCATCGAGGCCGTCACCTACCGGATGGGCCCGCACACGACGGCGGATGATCCCACCCGCTACCGGGATGCCAACGAGCTGGAGGACTGGGCCGCCAAGGATCCGATCGCGCGGCTGAAGTCCCTGCTCGACCGCAAGGGCCTGCTGAGCGAAGATTTTGAAGCCGCCGTCGCCACCAAGGCGGACGCCGTGGCCAAGGCGCTGCGGGCCGGCACCATCAACATGCCCGAGCCGCAGCCAATGGACATCTTCAAGCATGTCTACAGCACGCCCAATTCCTCGCTGGACCGCCAGCAGGACCACTACTCCCGTTACCTGGCTTCCTTCGGCGATCCCGCAGAAGCCGCTTCTGAAGAAGGTGCAAGCTGATGACGCAGATGACCTTTGCCCGAGCCATCAATTCGGGCCTGCGCAAGTCCCTCGAAAATGATCCCAAGGTGATCCTGATGGGGGAGGACATCGGCGCCCTCGGCGGCGTCTTCCGTGTGACGGACGGCCTGCAAAAGGACTTCGGCACGCACCGCGTCGTTGACACGCCGCTCGCCGAGTCGGGCATCATGGGCACCGCCGTCGGACTCGCGTACCGCGGCTACCGCCCGGTGGTGGAGATCCAGTTCGACGGCTTCATCTACCCGGCCTTCGACCAGATCGTCAGCCAGGTCGCCAAGATGCACTACCGCACCCAGGGCGCCGTCAAGATGCCCATCACCATCCGCGTACCCTTTGGCGGCGGCATCGGTTCCCCGGAGCACCACTCCGAATCGCCCGAGGCCTACTTCACCCACACCTCCGGCCTGCGCGTGGTCAGCGTCTCCAACCCGCAGGACGCCTACACCATGATCCAGCAGGCCATCGCCTCGGACGACCCGGTCCTCTACTTCGAACCGAAGCGCCGCTACCACGACAAGGGTGAGGTGGACGAGTCCCTTGACCTCAGCGCCGCCCTGTCCATGGAGAAGGCCAGGGTCGTCACCGAGGGCAAGGACGTGACCCTTGTGGCCTACGGCCCGCTCGTCAAGACCGCCCGTGACGCCGCGCTCGCCGCCGCCGACGAGGGGGTTTCGGTCGAGGTCATCGACCTCCGCTCGCTGGCCCCGCTGGACTTCGCAACGCTGGAAGCCTCGGTCCGCAAGACCGGCCGGCTCGTTATCACCCACGAAGCCGGCCAGTCCGGCGGCCTCGGCGCCGAAGTGGCCGCCAGCATCACCGAACGCTGCTTCTTTCACCTCGAAGCGGCCCCGGTCCGGGTCACCGGCTTCGACGTCCCCTACCCCTACTCAAAGCTTGAAATGCACCACCTGCCGAGCCTTGACCGGATCCTCGACGGCGTCGACCGTGCCCTGGGCCGCCCCAACTCCCTCAGCGGGCTGGAAGGATGACCGCCACCATGATCAAGGAATTCAGGCTCCCGGACCTCGGTGAGGGTCTCACTGAATCGGAAATCGTCGCCTGGAAGGTCGCGGTAGGGGACACCGTCGCGCTCAACCAGATCATCGCGGAGGTGGAGACGGCCAAGGCCGTCGTCGAGCTTCCCTCGCCGTACGCCGGCGTGATCACCGCCCTGCACGAACAGCCGGGCACCGTGGTGGAGGTGGGCAAGCCGATCGTCTCGTTCGAGATTGAGGGCGACGACGGCGGGGCCGGCTCGGTTGACTCTGACGCCGGTGAGGCGGCCGCCAAGCGTGAGCCGAATCTGGTCGGCTACGGCGCGGTCCTCGAGGACTCCGGCCGCCCGGCCCGCCGCGCCCGCAGCTTCGCGGCCCCGGCTGCTTCGGTCGTCGCGCCTGTCACAGTTGCCGAAGCTGTTAAAACCGCACTGGTAGTTGAAACGGCTCCGGTAGTTGAAACGGCTCCGGTAGTTGAAACGGCTCCGGTAGCTGAAACGGCTCCGGTAGCTGAAACCGCTCCGGTGGTGGCCGCGCCTGCCGAACGTCCGCGGTCCACGCCGCCGGTCCGGAAACTCGCCAAGGACCTCGGCGTCGACCTCGAAGCCGTCACCGGCACCGGGGAGCACGGGCTCATCATCCGGGACGATGTCCTGAACTTCGTCGGCGGAGGGGACCTTGCCGCGGTGTCCCAGGAGCTGGCGGGAACCCAAGCTGCAGGCCTTGGCGCCGGCCAGGGGCAGGGTGAGCGGGAAACGCGCACTCCGATCAAGGGCGTCCGCAAGTTCACGGCCGCCGCGATGGTGTCCAGCGC
This sequence comes from Arthrobacter sp. UYCu723, assembly GCF_054059215.1. Taxonomy (NCBI): domain Bacteria; kingdom Bacillati; phylum Actinomycetota; class Actinomycetes; order Micrococcales; family Micrococcaceae; genus Arthrobacter; species Arthrobacter sp. UYCu723. The sequence goes on along the minus strand of NZ_JBSSBW010000001.1, from coordinate 217,456 downwards.
CTTCACCGCGCCGCACGTCACGGAGTTCCTGACCGTCGACGTCACGCCCACCATGGAACTGCTGGCCAGGCTTAAGGCCAGCCGCGCGTTCGCCGGCTACAAGCTCACACCTTTGACCATCGTGTCCAAGGCCGTGCTCATCGCGCTGCGGAACCACCCGACGCTCAACACCCGCTGGGATGAAGCCAAGCAGGAGATCGTCCAGTACAACTACGTGAACCTGGGCATCGCGGCGGCGACTCCCCGCGGCCTGACCGTGCCGAACATCAAGGATGCGGACCGGATGTCCCTGCTGGAGCTCTCCACGGCCTTGGCGGCGCTGACGGACACGGCGCGGGCAGGCAAGACCTCCCCGGCCGAGCTCTCTGGCGGCACCATCTCCATTACGAACATCGGTGTCTTCGGCATCGATGCGGGCACACCCATCCTCAACCCGGGCGAGGCCGCCATCCTCGCTCTCGGCGCGGTCCGCAAGATGCCGTGGGAGTACCAGGACGAGGTCGCACTGCGCCAGGTCATGACGCTGAGCCTCTCGTTTGACCACCGGCTGGTGGACGGCGAGCAGGGCTCGCGGTTCCTGCAGGACCTCGGCGCCATCCTGGCGGACCCGGGCATGGCGCTCGCCATGGTCTAACCGGTCACCGGCCTTACCAGGCTGCCGGCTGTTCCCTTCCAGGGGAGCGGCCGGCAGCCGTATTTCGTGGAGAGGTGTTCGGTGCGGGGGCACTTTGAGTGCAATGTTCGACGGCGGCGCCACGGTTCACGGCCTGTCCGCGCCAAAGTGCCCCCGGACGGAGTCCTGGAGTCCTGGCGTAGCTGGGTGCGCGGTGGGGGAGTTGCTTAGCCGAGGGGTTCGGGCGCGGCCGGGGCCATGAGGGCGGCCAGCGCCATGCTTTCGAGCAGCGGACGGGCACGCTTCACCGCGATCCGGCGCCCGTGGCTGCGCACCGAGTGTGGTGTGGAGTTGATCAGGCCGAAGGTGGCGTGGGCGCGCATCCGCAGCTCGGCGGCTTCGGTATCGGCGTGCAGCCTGGCCAGGACCTCAACCCAGAGCTCCACGTAGTTGCGCTGGAGCGTGCGGACCTCGGCATGGTCGTCGTCGGCCAGGTTGCTGAAGTCCTGGTCCTGCACCCGGATGACGTCGGGATTGCTGAGTGCGAAGTCCACGTGGAACTCCACCAGCCGGGCCAGCGCCACCGCGTCGCCGTCGGATTCGGCCACCACCCGCCGGCCGCCGTCGAGCAGCTCCTGGCTGACGCTCAGGAGCAGGGCCCCGAGAACGGCCTGCTTGCCGGCGAAGTGCCGGTATACCGCCGGCCCGCTGACTCCCGCCGCGGCGCCGAGGTCCTCCAGCGAGACGCGGTTGAAGCCGTCGACGGCGAACAGCGCGGCGGCCGCGGAGAGCAGCGCCTGCCGGCGGTTCTCCTTGGCCTGGCTGCGCTGGGTTGCTGGAGGCTGGGTTGAAGGGGCCTGGATAGTCTGGCTGGGTTCGGTCACCGGCACATCCCTCGTTTCACATTCCGCGTGGCCGTTCGGCTTATTTGCGCGGCCCCGTGTTGGACATCACAGTTAATAGAGACTAACCTAAATCTCAGTTATGCGGTACTAACCGAAGTGGCTGGAACGGGCGCAATGAAGGCCCCCAGCATGCAGCCCCAGCATGAAGGTCGAGAACGGAAGCAGTCAATGGAGACAATCGCCAGCCAGGTCGACGCCGCGAGCGCCGTCTACGCCGCGAACCGGGAAGCCCAGCTGGGGCTGGCCCGTGAGCTGAAGGAACGGCTCGCCACCGCCGCGCTGGGCGGCCCGGAAAAGTCCCGGGAGCGCCATGTGGCCCGCGGCAAGCTCCTCCCGCGCGAACGCATCGACCAGCTGCTCGATGACGGCAGCCCCTTCCTGGAAATCGCACCGCTCGCGGCCAACGGCATGTACAACGACGATTCACCCGGCGCCGGTGTAATCGCCGGGATAGGCCTCGTGCACGGCCGCCAGGTCCTGGTCATCTCCAACGACGCCACCGTCAAGGGCGGCACCTACTATCCCATGACCGTGAAGAAGCACCTCCGGGCCCAGGAAATCGCGCTGGAGAACCGGCTGCCCTGCATCTACCTCGTGGACTCCGGCGGAGCCTTCCTGCCCAAGCAGGACGAGGTCTTCCCGGACAAGGAGCACTTCGGCCGGATCTTCTTCAACCAGGCCAAGATGTCCGCCGCCAGGATCCCGCAGATCGCCTCGGTGATGGGTTCCTGCACCGCCGGCGGCGCCTACGTTCCCGCGATGAGCGACGAGACCGTGATTGTCCGCAACCAGGGCACCATCTTCCTGGGCGGGCCGCCGTTGGTGAAGGCCGCCATCGGCGAGATCGTCACGGCCGAGGAACTCGGCGGCGGGGACGTCCACTCCAAGATCTCCGGCGTCACGGACCACCTGGCCGAGAACGATGGGCATGCCCTCCAGATCGTCCGGGATATCGTCTCCACGCTGCCCCGGCCGGCAGCCCCCGTCTGGGACGTGGACACCGCCGTCGAACCCCTGGCGGATCCGGAAGAGCTCTACGGTGCCGTTCCCACGGACGTCAACGCGCAGTACGACGTGCGCGAGGTGATCGCCCGGCTCGTGGACGGCAGCCGCTTCCACGAGTTCAAGAAGAACTACGGCACCACCCTGGTCACCGGTTTCGCGAAGCTGCACGGCCACCCTGTCGGCATCGTGGCCAACAACGGGGTGCTCTTCAGCGAGTCCTCGCTCAAAGGCGCCCACTTCATCGAACTGTGCGACCAGCGCGGCATCCCGCTGATCTTCCTGCAGAACCTCTCCGGCTTCATGGTGGGCAAGGACTACGAGCAGGGCGGCATCGCCAAGAACGGCGCCAAGATGGTCACCGCCGTCGCCACCGCACGGGTCCCCAAGCTCACGGTGGTGATCGGCGGCTCCTTCGGCGCCGGCAACTACTCCATGTGCGGGCGGGCCTATTCGCCGCGCTTCCTGTGGATGTGGCCGGCCAGCCGGATCTCGGTGATGGGCGGCAACCAGGCCTCGAGCGTGCTCGCCACCGTGAAGCGGGACCAGTACGAGGCGCGCGGGGAGGAATGGTCCGCCGAGGACGAGGAAGCCTTCAAGGCCCCGATCAAGGCCCAGTACGAGGACCAGGGCAGCCCCTACTATTCCACCGCCCGCCTCTGGGACGACGGCGTGATCGACCCCGCGGACACCCGCACCGTCCTGGGACTGGCGCTCGACGTCGTCTCCCGCACCCCGCTGCCGGAGACCTCCTTCGGCCTTTTCCGGATGTGAGCCAGCAGTGACTATTTCTTCGCCGACTACAAACTCCCCGAAGCCCCTCTTCGGCACCGTCCTCGTGGCGAACCGCGGCGAGATCGCCTGCCGCGTGATCCGGACCCTGCGTGCCCTGGGCATCCGTTCGGTTGCCGTCTATTCCGACGCCGACGCCGGCGCCCGGCACGTGCGCGAAGCCGACCTCGCGGTGCGGATCGGCCCGGCTGCCGCCGCCGAGAGCTACCTCAAGATCGAGGCCATCATCCAGGCCTGCCGCGACACCGGTGCCGAGGCCGTCCACCCGGGCTACGGTTTCCTGAGCGAGAACGTCGACTTTGCCCGCGCCCTGGAAAAGGCCGGCATCACCTTCATCGGTCCCGGCGTGGAATCCCTCAATGTCATGGGGGACAAGATCCGCTCCAAGAATCACGTCGCGGGCTACGGGGTTCCCGTGGTTCCGGGCATCGCCGAGCCCGGGATGACGGATGCGCAGCTGATCGAGGCCGCTGCCGGCGTCGGCTTCCCGCTGCTGATCAAGCCCTCCGCCGGCGGCGGCGGCAAGGGGATGCACATTGTGGAACGCCCCGAGGAGCTGGAGGCCACCCTGGCCACGGCCCGCCGGGTCGCGGCAAGTGCCTTCAGTGACGACACCCTGTTCCTGGAGCGGCTGGTGCTCACGCCGCGGCACATCGAGGTGCAGGTCCTCGCGGACAACCACGGCAACGTCATCCACCTGGGGGAGCGCGAATGCTCGCTGCAGCGCCGCCACCAGAAGGTCATCGAGGAAGCGCCGTCGCCGCTCATTGAGGCCATGAACGACGGCGGCGCCACCCGCGCCCGTCTCGGCGAGGCCGCCTGCAACGCCGCGCGCAGCGTCAACTACTCCGGCGCCGGCACCGTGGAATTCCTGGTCTCGGACAACGCCCCGGACGAGTTCTTCTTCATGGAAATGAACACCCGGCTGCAGGTCGAGCACCCCGTCACCGAGATGGTCACCGGCATCGACCTCGTCGAATGGCAGGTCCGGATCGCCGCCGGCGAGGTGCTCACCGTGGCGCAGGACGACGTCGTGCTCAACGGCCACTCGGTGGAGGCGCGCGTTTACGCCGAGATCCCGGAACGGAACTTTCTGCCGTCCGGCGGCGAGGTGGTGCTCCTGGATGAGCGGGGCACGATCTTCACAGCAATGGACGATCTTGACTCCTTGACCCCGGCGTCGGCCGATCCGACCATCCGGATCGATTCCTCGCTGCTGGAGGGACTCGAAATCTCCAGCGACTACGACCCCATGGTCTCCAAAGTAATTGCCTGGGGGAGCGACCGCACCGCTGCGCTGGACAAACTCGATACAGCCCTCGCCCGGTACACGGCGCTGGGCATAGACACCAACGTCGAATACCTGCGCCTGCTGATCAACGACGGCGACGTCCGCGCCGGCCGGCTCGACACCGGCCTGATCGAGCGCAAAATGCCGGACTTCACCTTCCGCCGGGCCGGCGATGCCGAACTGATCGCCGCGGCCATGCCATTCTGGGTCCTGGCCGAGGCGCCGCCAGCGGTGGGATCGCCCTGGGACACCACCACCGGCTGGCGGCTGGGCGCGCCCGCGCCGTGGAGGATGAGCTTCGGCGTTCCGGGCGGCGGGATCGCCACCGTGGCAGTCACCTGGCTGAGCAACACGGATCTCGGGCGCGCCCGGGTGCGGGTCAACGGCGGACCGGATCATCTCGTGGTGGTCATCGGGCTGTCGAGTGACGATGTTTATCTGGAGATCGACGGCGAGGAACTGCGGTTCGCGCAGGTGGCGTCCTGGCGGGACTACCCACGGGAGGACTACCCGCCGGAAGGCAATCCGCAGTTCGTCTATCTGGGCAACGAAGGCTGGTCCTGCCGGCTGGAGCCGCTGAGCCGCGAGGCGAGGCTGGCCCGGATGCTGGCCGCGATCGAACGCGACGAGGGCGCCGCAGACCCGGAGGTGCGCTCGCCGATGCCCGGCACTGTGGTGTCCGTGTCCGTGAGCAACGGCGACACCGTGGAAGCCGGGCAGGTGCTGCTCTCGGTGGAGGCCATGAAGATGGAACACCAGCTGGTGGCGCCGCTGGACGGGACAGTGCACGTCAGCATCACGTCCGGCGACCTGGTCAAGGCGGACCAGGTCCTGGCCACCATCCACGCTCCCGTTCACGCGCCGGAGCCGTCCAAGGCCGAGGACACGATCGAGGAAGCCGTCATCGCCATGGGCGCGGCGGAGTAACAGTCGCCCCACAACAGGCTCGGCAACAGAGCCAGGCTTTCAGCACCAGACCACAGACAAAGCGGTACAGGCAATCAGTACAGACGAAGGAGTCACCCCCATGGCAGATTTTGAACTCAGCGAGGAATACCAGGACCTCAGTAACACCGTCCGCGAATTCGCGGACGACGTGGTGGCCCCGGTCTCCGCCAAGCACGACGAGGAGCACAGCTTCCCCTACGAGGTGGTGTCCCAGATGGCAGACATGGGCCTGTTCGGCCTGCCCTTCCCGGAGGAGTTCGGCGGCATGGGCGGGGACTACTTCGCCCTGGCGCTCGCGCTCGAACAGCTTGGCCGCGTGGACCAGTCCGTCGCCATCACCCTAGAGGCCGGCGTCTCGCTCGGCGCCATGCCCATCCACCGCTTCGGTAACGACGCCCAGAAGCAGGAATGGCTGCCGCTGCTGGCCTCCGGCAAGGCGCTCGCAGGCTTCGGCCTGACCGAGCCGGAAGCCGGCTCCGACGCCGGCGGCACCAAGACCACCGCTCGGGTTGAAGGTGGGGAGTGGGTCATCAATGGAAACAAGGAGTTCATCACCAACTCCGGCACCGACATCACCAGGCTCGTCACCGTCACCGCGGTGACCGGCCAGGAGGAGCGTCCAGACGGCAGCATCAAGAAGGAGATCTCCACCATCCTGGTGCCCACCAACACCCCCGGCTTCAAGGCGGAGAAGGCCTACAACAAGGTCGGCTGGAACGCCTCGGACACCCACCCGCTGACGCTCAACAATGTCCATGTCCCGGAAGCCAACCTGCTGGGCACCCAGGGCCGCGGCTACGCCAACTTCCTCTCCATCCTCGACGAGGGCCGCATCGCCATCGCCGCCCTCGCCGTCGGTGCGGCCCAGGGCTGCGTGGACCAGTCGGTGAAATACGCCAAGGAACGCAGCGCATTCGGGCAGAACATCGGCAAATACCAGGCCATCGCGTTCAAGATCGCCCGGATGGAAGCACGGGCCCACACCGCCCGGCTGGCCTACTACGACGCTGCCGCCCGGATGCTCGCCGGCAAGCCGTTCAAGACGCAGGCCGCCATCGCTAAGATGGTCGCAGGCGAGGCAGCCATGGACAACGCGCGGGACGCCACCCAGGTGTTCGGCGGCTATGGCTTCATCAACGAATTCACCGTGGCGCGCCACTACCGCGACTCCAAGATCCTTGAAGTCGGCGAGGGCACCACGGAGGTCCAGCTGATGCTGATCGCCCGCGAACTCGGGCTCTAACCGGCCCGCTGGCCGCAACTTTCCACCCGGTGGTCGAGCTTGTCGAGACCCCTGAAAGGATCAACGATGATTGACAAAGTTGTTGCCAGCGCCGCCGAGGCAGTGGCGGACATCCACGACGGTGCCTCGCTCGCGGTCGGCGGCTTCGGGCTCTGCGGCATTCCCGTGGCCCTGATCGATGCCCTGCACCAGCACGGCACCAGGGACCTGGAAACCGTCAGCAACAACTGCGGAGTGGACGACTGGGGACTCGGGATCCTGCTGAAGGACGGCCGGATCCGCCGCACCATCAGCTCCTACGTGGGGGAGAACAAGGAGTTCGCCCGGCAATACCTCTCCGGCGAACTCGAGGTGGTCCTCACCCCGCAGGGCACCCTGGCTGAGAAGATGCGTGCCGGCGGGGCGGGGATCCCCGCGTTCTACACTCCGGCCGGCGTCGGCACCCAGGTGTCCGAGGGCGGGCTGCCGCAGAAGTACGACGCCGAGGGCAACATCGCGATCGCCTCGGCGCCGAAGGAGGTCCGCAGCTTCAACGGGGCCGACTATGTCCTGGAGGAATCGCTGAACCCCGACTTCGGCCTGGTGCACGCCTGGAAGGGCGACCGGCACGGCAACCTGGTCTTCCACGCCACCGCGATGAACTTCAACCCGCTCTGCGCCATGGCCGGAAAGATCACCATCGCCGAGGTCGAGGAACTCGTGGAACCCGGCGAACTGGACCCGGAGCACATTCACGTTCCCGGAATCTTCGTCCAGCGTGTCGTACTCGCGCCGCAGGTCCAGAAGCGCATCGAAAAGCGGACGGTCGCAGCGGCGCCGTCCGGGAACACCTCCGGGACCTCTTCCGGGAACACCTCCCGCAACATCGACCAGGCAGGAGCATAACCGTGGAAACGAACAGCTCGCAGGGCGCCCCTCCCCGTCCGGAAGCCGTCCGCCACGAATACCGGCGATCCGCCGTCGAACACCCCGAAATCAAGGGCTGGACCCGCAACGAACTGGCCGCCCGGGTGGCGCAGGAGCTGCATAACGGCCAGTACGTGAACCTGGGCATCGGCATGCCCACGCTGATCCCCAACTACATCCCGGCCGGCATCGAGGTTGTCCTGCATTCCGAGAACGGCATTCTCGGCGTCGGACCGTACCCGCGCGAGGATGAGGTCGACCCGGACCTGATCAACGCCGGCAAGGAAACCGTCACGGTGAACAAGGGCGCCGCGTTCTTCGATTCGGCCGCCTCGTTCGGCATGATCCGCGGCGGGCATGTGGATGTGGCAGTGCTCGGCGCGATGGAGGTCGCCGCCAACGGCGACCTCGCCAACTGGATGATCCCGGGCAAGATGGTCAAGGGCATGGGCGGCGCCATGGACCTCGTCTTCGGCGCCAAGAAGGTGATCGTGATGATGGAGCACGTGGACCGGAACGGCAAACCCAAGATCGTGGAACAGTGCACACTGCCGCTGACCGGCAAGGGCTGCGTGGACCGGATCATCACCGACCTCGCCGTGATTGACGTCGTGGCCGAGGGCGGTAAGCCCCGGCTGGTGCTCCGTGAACTGGCCCCCAATGTCTCGGTTGAGGACGTGGTTGCGGCCACAGGTGCCGAGCTTTTCGAGGAAGACCAGGAACTGACCGTATGACAACGAACCCTGCGCCACAGCGCGTGCCCGAACCCCGGGTCATTGAGCAGCGCGGACTCTACTTCGATGAACTTGAGGAGGACGTGGTCTACGCGCACCGTCCCGGCCGGACCGTGACGGAGACGGACAATGTCCTCTTCACCACCATGACCATGAACACCCAAGCACTCCACCTCGATGCCGCCTGGAGCGCCGAGCAGCCGTTCGGCCAGCGCCTGATGAACTCGATGTTCACCCTGGCCACGGTGGTGGGGCAGTCGGTCCCGCAACTGACCCAGGGCACCATCATCGCCCAGCTGGGAATGACGGATGTGTCCTTCCCGCACCCGATGTACCACGGCGACACGCTGTACACGGAGACCGTCGTGTCCGGGAAACGGCTGTCCTCCTCCCGGCCGGGCCAGGGGATCGTGACCATGAAGCACACCGGCCGGAACCAGCACGGCGACGTCGTGGCCCTCGCCACGCGCAGCTGCCTGATGTGGACGCGCGAAGCACACACCGCTGCGCAGAAGGACAACGCTGCGCAGAAGGAAAACGCTGCGCAGAAAGAACGCGCGGAAAAGCGGAGAATAGACACATGAGTTTCCTGATGGGCCCTGCCCTGCTGTTCTGCCCCGCCGACCGCCCCGAGCGCTACCAGAAGGCCGCCGAGCGCTCTGACGCCGTCATCGTGGACCTGGAGGACGCCGTCGCGCCGGCTGACAAGCAGCGCGCCCGCGGCGCCATCCTGGCCCAGCTCGGTTCCACCGGCGACGTCCCGGAATTGGACCCGAGCCGGACCATCATCCGGGTCAACCCGGCGGGCACGGAGGAGTTTGAGAAGGACCTGCACTGCCTCAAGCACACCCCGTACCGGCACGTCATGCTTGCCAAGGCCGAAAGCGCAGCCCAGCTCAAGGAGCTTGAGGGCTACGGCGTGATTGCACTGTGTGAGACGGCGGCCGGGATCCTCAACGCGGCCGCCATCGCTGCCGAGCCCAATGTTGTGGGATTGATGTGGGGCGCCGAGGACCTGCTCGCCTCCCTCGGCGGCACCTCCAGCCGGACCGACGTCGGCGCCTACCGTGCTGTGGCGCTGCACGCCCGCTCCGCGGTGCTGCTGGCGGCGAAGGCATTCGGCAAGGAAGCCATCGACTCGGTCTACGTCAACATCCCGGACCTTGACGGTCTGGCCGTCGAAGCCGGGGACGCCGTCGCCTCAGGCTTCGGCTCCAAGGCCTGCATCCATCCGAACCAGGTGGCGGTGGTCCGCGGTGCCTACGCGCCCTCCGAAGCCGACGTCGCCGCGGCCACGGAACTGCTCGACGCCGCCGCCGGAGCAGGAACGGGCGTGTTCCAGTACAAGGGCAAAATGATCGACGGGCCAATCCTCAAGCACGCCGAGTCCACCCTCCGCCGCGCCGGCCGCTAACTTCAGGAGGTTCGTGCCGTCGTCCCGCTGGCCACCGAAATGTGGCGAGGTGGCGGCTCCGCAGGTCTGAACCTCGTCGATTCGCCAGCAATGGCCGGATTGGCGGGCCCTATTGCGGCCATCTGCGTCGAATGGGTGCTCCGTTACGCTCATCCCGGCCATACGCGTCAAGCGGTACCTCCGGACGGTTGCTGAAGACATACGACAAAGGGCCAGAAGTCGTGAGACTTCCGGCCCTTGCCGCGTGCACCCTTGTCAGGCCAGGCCAGGCCAGCTAGGTCGCCGGGGCTGCCTTGACGGCGAGGATGGGGCAATCTGCCTCAAGGAGGATCTGCTGCGCGGTGCTTCCCATGATCAGTTTGCCCACGGGCGTGCGCTTCCGCAGACCGATGACGATCAGCTCCGCACGGTAGTCCTCGGCGGCCTGCAGGACCTCGTTGGCCGCGTCGTTGCCCCGGACCGGCTGCAGGATGTGGTGTTCCACGCCCTCACGTCCCAGCCGCTCTTCGATGCCCGCGATGTCGCTGCCCTGGGCATACCGTTTGTCCACCGTCGCGTCTCCGCGCGACGAGTTGATGATCACCAGGAGCGTGCTGTTCCTTCGTGCCTCTGAGATGGCACGTTCCAGTGCCGCTTCCCCTTCGGGAGTGGGCACGTATCCGACGATGATGCTCACAGTTTCTCCTGTCGTGCTCGGGCGTGGCCGGCGTCGACGTTGCTGCCGGCATGTTCTGAAGCCTGGGTGCCGCCGGCTGCGGGCGCTTCGGACACTGTATTTTCCGGCCCCAGGTCCGTCCCGCCAGTGGAGACGGGTGCGGTGGCGGGCCTGGATTTACGCCACAGTTTGAGCACCAGCGGCCAGACGAGGATGATCGCCACGATGACGTAGATTCCGACGGCGATGGGCTCGCTCCAGAGACCGGCGGGGTTGCCGGCGCTGAGCTGCAGGGTCTGGCGCAGCTGGCCCTCGAGACGCGGCCCCAGGATCACGCCGAGGATGAGTGGGAGCACGGGGAGTCCGAACCGCCGCATCATGAACCCGAGCGCGCCGAGCACCAGCAGGAGCACCAGGTCGAACGCCTGCAGGTTCACCGAGTAGGCGCCCAGCGTGGCGAAGAACAGGATTCCTGCATACAGGTAGGGACGCGGCAGCTGCAGGAGTTTGGCCCACAGGGGTGCCAAGGGCAGGTTGATGATCAGGAGCAGGAAGTTGCCGATGAAGAGGCTGGCAATCAGTGCCCACACCAGGGGCCCCTGGCTCTCGAACAGCTGAGGTCCGGGCTGGATGCCGTACCCGGTGAACGCTGCCAGCATCACCGCCGCGGTGGCATTGGTAGGTAGCCCCATCGCCAGCAGCGGGGTCAGTGTGCCGGCCGCGGATGCGTTGTTCGCAGCTTCCGGCCCGGCAACACCCTCGATGGCGCCATGTCCGAACTCCTCGGGGTGCTTGCTGAGGCGCTTTTCCGTGACGTAGGACAGGAAGGTGGGGATCTCGGCGCCGCCGGCCGGAAGCGCACCGAACGGGAAGCCGAAGGCGGTTCCCCGCAGCCAGGGCTTCCAGGACCGCTTCCAGTCCTGCTTGCCCATCCAGGGATTCCCCACCGGGATGACGTTAAGGGGGGTCCGGCGCAGGTGGGCGGCCACCCACAGGGCTTCACCCACGGCGAAGATGGCGACGGCCACCACCACAATGTCCAGGCCGTCGGTGAGCAGCGGTTGGCCGAAGGTGAGCCGCCGCTGTCCCGTGACAGAGTCCATCCCGATCAGGCCGATCGCCAGGCCCAGGCCCAGCGAGGCAAAGCCGCGGAGCCGGGAGGACCCCAGCACGGCAGTAACGGCAAGGAGAGAAAGGACCATGATGGCGAAGTAGCTGGGGGATCCCAGACTGACCGCGAATTTGACCACGATAGGTGCACAGACGGCCAGCAGTGTGGTGCCGATGGTGCCGGCCACGAACGAGCCGATGGCTGCCGTCGCCAGCGCCTGGGCGGCCCTGCCGGCCTTAGCCATCTTGTGGCCCTCGATGGCCGTGACCACCGAGGAAGACTCACCGGGCGTGTTGAGCAGGATGGAGGTGGTGGATCCGCCGTACATGCCGCCGTAGTAGATGCCGGCGAACATGATGAAAGCGCTCGTGGGCTCCAGTACAGACGTCACAGGAAGCAGCAGGGCCACGGTCATCGCCGGGCCCAGTCCCGGCAGGACGCCGACGGCGGTGCCCAGGATAACGCCGATCACGGCGTAGAGGAGGTTCATGGGTGTCAGGGCGGTGGCAAAGCCGTCCATGAGGGAGGTGAAGACGTCCATTTAGAGAATCCCTTCCAGCAGGCCGGCGGGGAGCGAGATCCCGAGGCCGAGGTAGAAGCCGTAGAAGGTCAGGAGGGACAGAGCTACGGAGATGAGGCCGTCGCGGACATAGCGCCGGCTGCCCAGGGCCAAGACGCTGCCCCAAAAGAGGACGGTCCCGGAAATGACCCAGCCGGCCCAATCGATCAGCAGGATATTGGCTATGAAGGCGGCAGCCAGGGGAAGGACCGTTTTCCAGTCCGCCGGGTGGGTCAGGTCCACATCTTCGCCGCCTTCCGCTTCGCCGTGGCCGCCACCGAGAACGTTGATGGCCAGCATTACCGCGCAGATGATCAGCAGGCCCGCGACGATGTAGGGAACGGTCTTGGGTCCGACAGGGTCCGACTTGGAGTAAGGAGTGACAAGGCCGGCGGCGTCCCACAGGACGAGCCCGCCGGCCGCCCCGAGCAGGAGGGCGACCCCCAGCTCGGAGCGGCCTTTGAGTTTGGTGGCTAAGGAACTCACGCCAGCCCAAGCTTGGTCAGTACGTCGGCCACCCGCTTGTCCTGCTCGGTCAGGAAGGTCTTGAACTCATCCCCGGTGAGGAACGCGTCGGTCCAGCCCCGCGTCTTGAGGACGTCCTTCCAGGACTGGCTTCCGTGCATCTTCTCCAAGGCGGCGATCAGGGATACCTTGTCCGCATCGCTGATGCCGGGAGGCGCCACGATGCCGCGCCAGTTGCTGAAGACCAGGTCAATGCCCGATTCCTTCAGGGTGGGGGCATCGACGCTGTCAAGACGCTTGTCCCCGCTGGTGGCCAGGACGCGGACGTCGCCGGACTCGATCTGCTTGAGGAACTCACCGGCACCGGACGCGGCGAAACCCAGCTTGTTTCCGAGGATGGCCGGAAGAAGAGCGCCGCCGCCGTCGTAAGAGACAAAGTTAACCTTCGTGGCGTCAATGCCAACGGCTCCGGCCAGCTGCATCGGCAGCAGGTGGTCAGGGCCGCCGGGGGAGGAACCGCCGCCTACGCTGATGGAGGCCGGATCTGCCTTCCACGCTGACACGAGGTCATCGATCGTCTTGTAGGGCGAATCCTTGCCGACCATGATCGCGCCCGGCTCTTCGATGAGCTTGGCCAGGGGAGTGGTGTCCGTCAGCTTGGATTCGGTCTTGTTCGTGTAGCTCGCGCCCACCACGCCAAGGCCCATCAGCATGGCCAGGTCGCCGTTGCCCTTCTCATTGACCACCCGGGCCAGCCCCACGGTGCCGCCGGCGCCGGCGAGGTTGAACACCTCGGTGTTCGTGGCAATCTTCTCGTCGTCGAGAACCTTCGCCGCCGCCCGGGCGGTGGTGTCGTAACCGCCGCCGGCGGTGTTGGGGACCAGGATCTGCAGCCCCGTCACGGGGCCTGCAGCGGCGCCGGAGCTGGCGGGAGCGGTGGTGCTCTTGGTGGTCGCACCGCAACCGGTGGCCATCAGGGCGATGCCGGCAGCGACGGCGGCAATTCGCAATGCGCGGATCTGGCGCATGGTGTTCCTCTTCTCAATAAACTGACCAGCAAATCTGACTGGTGATCTGATGCTAGGTGCGGAAGTGATAGGCATCACTCTTGTGTAACCAGAGAAAGTTAAGTTCATTGCGTTCATATTTCCGGTTTCCAACAGCTGCCAAACATATCGCGGGGCCGGTGCTGCACCTTGGGGTATAGTCCACTGTGCCGGACGGACCCCGGTGCGCACCCCCTCCAGCCCGGACGGCGGCTGAACCACGCACAAGGAAGACAGCACGTGACTCGACGAAGAGGGATGTCCCTTGCCGGGCAATACCTGGTCCTTCAGCTGCTGATCGTTCTGGCCGTCCTGGTGGCTGTCGTTGCAATCTCCCTCGCGCAGTCGGCAGCCGCCTTCGAGCGGATTGAGGGGCGCCGGGCGCTCTCTGCCGCGGAGGCGCTGGGCAACAATCCCACTGTCCGTGCGTTGCTGCCGAGTGCAGAGTCCCGGGGCGGTTCGGCGCTGCCGGCCGTGGCTGAATCGGTCAGGACTGTTTCCGGATCCTCCCAGGTGGCGCTCGCCTGGCCGAATGGAACCGTCGTGGCCTCATCGGATCCATCCCTGCTGGGCAGGGGACTTGAGCTCGGCAGCAGCCGCGTGATGGAGGGCCGCGCCTGGACCGGCGTGGTGGGCGGGACCGCAACCGCGATGCTGTCGGCGCACGTCCCGGTCCTGGACGATACCGGGGCGATGATCGGCATTGCGGCCATCAGCAGGAACTACCCCTCGACCTGGGAGCGGCTGGGCGATGCCGTGCCCAACCTCTTGACGTACCTCGGCGTTGCGAGCGTCCTGGGCGTGGCCGGGTCGCTGCTGCTCGCGCGCCGGGTCAAGCGCCAGACGCTGGGAATGGAGCCCACCGAGATCACCGGCCTGGTGGAAAACCGCGAGGCCATGCTGCACGGCCTCAAGGAGGGTGTGGTGGCCCTGGATCCGAACGAGCGGATCACCGTGGTGAACGAAAGCGCCCGCCAGTTGTTGGGTCTGGCGCCGGACTGTGTGGGAAAGAGCCTCAATGCCTTGGCCGTTGAACCGGCACTGCGGGACGTGCTGACACGTGACCAGCCCGGCCCGGACCGCTTGGTGCTGGTCGGTGAACGGCTGGTGGTCCTCAACCGGATGCCAATGTTGTCGCACGGGCGGACCATCGGTTCGGTGACCACCCTGCGCGACCGTACGGAGCTCGCCTCCCTGGAACGGGAACTCGGCGCCACGCGCACCGCGACGGATACGCTCCGCGCCCAGGCCCACGAATTTGCGAACCAGCTGCACACAATTTCCGGGCTGATCCAGATCGGGGAGTATGACGCGGTGGTGCAATTCGTGAACGGCACAACCCTGGACCGGACCCGGCTCAGCGACGACGTCACGAGCCGGATCGAGGACCCGGCGCTGGCGGCCCTGCTCATCGCAAAATCGAGCCTCGCGGCTGAGCGCGGAGTGACCCTGCAACTTTCCCCCGACTCCCGTCTGGAACGGGTGGACGACGAATTGTCGAGGGATCTGACCACCGTCGTAGGCAACCTGGTGGACAACGCTTTGGACGCCGTGACGGGCACGGCCGACGCCGCCGTTCAAGTGTTCATCGACGGCCGGGACCAGAAGCTGAGCATCGTGGTCCGCGACTCGGGCCCCGGCGTTCCTCCCGAAGTCCTCGAGGAGGTGTTCCGGCAGGGGTTCACTACGAAACAGCCCACCTCGGAAGGCGGCCGGGGCTACGGGCTGGCGCTGTCACGGGTCGTATGCCAGCGGCGGGGCGGACAGCTTACGGTGCACAACGACGGCGGTGCCGTCTTCTCTGCCCGGCTCTTCCCCAGGAGGTTTCAGCCATGATCAGGGTCCTGATCGTCGACGACGACTTCATGGTCGCGAAGGTCCATGCCGGCTTCATCCAGCGCAGTCCGGGATTTGCGGTGGTCGGGGCGGCCCACAGCGGTAGCGAAGCCCTGGCCAAGGCCAGGGAACTGGCGCCCGACCTCGTCCTGCTGGACATCCATCTACCTGACGTCAACGGGCTTGACCTGATCTCGCAGTTGCGCGGCATAGTGCCTGACCTGGACGTCCTGGTGATCAGCGCAGCACGGGAGAGCGAGACGGTGCGGCGGGCACTCCGCGGCGGCATCGTGCACTACCTGATCAAGCCGTTCTCGCAATCGGACCTGCAGGAGCGGCTCGCGCACTACCTGAGCGCCTATCACGGCCTGGACGCCTCAAAGGATGTGGCCGGGCAGTCGGATGTGAACCGGGTTTTCGGTGTTGAGCGCATGGAGCCGGGGGAGTTTCCGTTGCCCAAGGGATGCAGCGTCGAGACGCTGAGGTTGGTTGTAGGGGCGCTTCGTTCAGCCGACGCAGACCTCTCGGCCGCAGAAGTCGCCGACCTGTTGGGAGCATCACGGGTAAGTGCCCGCCGGTATCTCGAGTACCTCCACGATTCGGGCAGGGCGGACGTGCGGCTCAAGTACGGGGCGGGGCGGCCGGAACGGCGGTACGTGCTGAAGCCGGGCGCCCGGCCGTAGCACCGGCCCCGTCTCAGTCCTCCGGCGGCAGGGACATCGGCGCGATGGCTACGTACAGCGGGATCCGGATCCACCGCTGGCCTGTCGCGCGGAACTCGGCCCGGCTGGAGAAGCGGTAGAGGTAGCTGCGGGCCCGCACCCAGCGGGGGCGTTCGCCGTCGAACGGGTCGTGGCGCAGCAGCCTCAGTGTGGGCCGGTCGGCGGCGAGCAGCCTGGCCAACAACGCGTAGAACCATTCCTCGTGCACGGTGCGCAGCGGTAGGAACCACATCAGCCAGTCCAGCCGCAGATGGTAGGGGGCGTACTGGCGCGGGATGCGGCGGACATCGCCGGGTTTGCCCTTGAAGCCATACTCCCGCCACTCTGTGTCATCCCCGGGCTCCGCGTCGAGGGTCCCCTCCACGACGATCTCGATCCGCCGTTTCGTGACAGTGCCGAAGGCACCATAGGTGTTCACGAGCTGCCACCGGTTGAAACTGGCGTTCATCAGCTGGTAGTGGGAGAACAGGTTCTCGATCGGCCGGTAGCTGAGCACCACATGCAGCACGGTGGCGAGCAGGACCACCACGAGCCACGGGACCGGCGCCAGGCTGCCGGCGCCGGTGGCCGTCCCGCCGCCGGCGGCAGCACCAACACCCCACGCTGCGGCGTGCCAGTCGAGCGGGATCGCCGGCAGCACGGCGTGCGCCACGGGATCACTGACCGCGGCGAACGCGAGCAGGATCGCCATCCAGTTGAGCCAGGCGAAGTTGCCGCTCGCCACGAGCCAGAGCTGCGTGAAGATGATGATCCCGGCCGCGGCACTGCCCAGGGGCTGCGGGGCGAAGAGGAAGAACGGCACCACCAGCTGGGCGAAATGGTTGCCCAGGACCTCCAGCCGGTGCCACGCCTTCGGGAGCAGATGTGCCTGCCGGCTCAGCGGCCCGGGCATCGGCTGGGTCTCGTGGTGGTAGTACAGGGCCGTCAGATCCCGCCACTCCCGGCCGCCCCGGATCTTGATCATGCCGGCACCGAACTCCAGCCGGAACACCAGCCAGGCCAGCAGGATCAGGATCGGCCGCGGCGGGGGAGTCTGGTCGGAGCCGAGGAACGCCACCGTGAACCCCGCCTCCAGCAGAAGCATCTCCCAGCCGAAGCCGTAGAACGTCTGCCCCACGTTGACGATCGACATGTACAGCAGCCACAGTGCAAGGAACGCGAGCAGCGGAAACCACGGCGGGCCCAGCTGGGGCAGCCCCACAATGAGCGTGGCGGCAACGGCCATCCCGCTCCAGCAGACGCCGCGCAGCAGCCGGTCCGAGTAGCGCCACTGGAACAGGCTGGGCCGGCGCAGGCGGCTGAACCCCTCCAGATACTCCGGCACCGGCAACAGGCCGCGCTCGCCGAGGAGGGCCGGGAACTGGTTGAGCGAGGAAAGGAAGGCCACAAAGTAGAGCGTGGCGATGCCGCGCTGCAGCACCTGCCGGGCGAACTCGTACTCCGGCGCGTCGAACCATGCGGTCCACTCCACGATTTCCACGTTACGCCTGCGGTGCGGGCCGTCAATCGGGGGCGGTATTCGCTGCGGCACTAAGATCGAATCATGTTTGCTCTGGTCCTCATCGCCGTCGTGGCCCGGGGCATTGGCTCAGCGGCTTGCCGGGCTTGGCTTCGGCCTGCTCGTATCCCCGGTGCTTGTGGTTCTGCTCGGCCCCTTTGACGGGGTGATGATCGTCAACCTCTGCGGTGCGGCGTCGTCGCTGCTGATCCTGTCCAGGGTGTGGCGGCATGTTCAGTGGAGACGCTACGCGGGCCTCGCCATCTCTGCCCTGCTGGGGGTGGTCCCCGGTGCATGGCTGGCCAGCCATGCACCGGAGGCACCGCTGGAAATCTGCATCGGGGTGCTGCTCATCATCGCCCTGCTGGCTTCGCAGCGGCTGAACCGCAGCTCATGGCGCGCCGCCGGCCCGGTTCCCATGGTGTCACTCGGATTTTCCAGCGGTCTCATGAACGCCGCGGCCGGCGTCGGTGGGCCGGCGATCACTGCCTATGCCATTGCCACCCGCTGGGATCAGAAGAGCTTTGGCGCCACCCTGCAGCCCTACTTCGTCACCACCGGGCTGTCCTCGTTGCTGAGTAAATACTTATTTTCCGGTGGCCATCTTCCAGCCTTGGAGGGCTGGCAGTGGCTGGGCATCCTGGCGGCCATGGTGCTCGGCATCGCGGCCGGCGATCTCCTGTCAGGGCGGATCCGGCCCGGGATTGTCCGCCGGATTGTCGTCGTCATTGCCTACACGGGGGCGGCATCCACGATGACGAAGGGCGTGGTGGAGCTTGCGTTCGGGTAGGCCTTCCCCGGGTGCGTCGGTTCGCCAAAAATGGCTGGGCAGGGCAAAGTCTGCCGTTACGTGTCAACTCGATGAGGAACGCAGGGCCCCACGCGGTGCGGGATACTTAAACCATGCAGCCGCGCAAGATCGTCCTCCTCGGATCCACCGGTTCCATCGGCAGGCAGGCGATTGACGTCGTCGACGGCGCTCCGCATCTTTTCGAGGTCGTGGCGCTCAGCGCCGGCGGCGGCAACCTGGAACTCCTCGCCGAACAGGCCGTGCACACCCGCGCCCCCGCGGTCGGCGTCGCTTCCGGCGACGCCTCCGTACTGCAAAAGCTGATCGACGACGCCGCCCGCGCCGCCAGCGTCACAAGCTACCGCCCGGACATCATCACGGGCCCGGATGCCTCCACGCGGATCGCGGAGACCGACGCCGACGTCGTGCTCAACGGCATCACCGGCTCCATCGGCCTGGCGCCCACCCTCGCCGCACTCAAATCCGGCGCAACCCTGGCCCTGGCCAACAAGGAGTCCCTGATCGTCGGCGGCGCCCTCGTCAAGGCTGCGGCGCGCGATGGCCAGATTGTCCCGGTGGATTCGGAGCACTCCGCGATCGCCCAGTGCCTGCGCTCCGGCACCGCCGCCGAGGTGGACCGGCTGGTCCTCACCGCCTCCGGAGGGCCATTCCGCGGCAAGACCCGCGAGGAGCTTCAGGTCGTCACACCGCGGGAAGCCCTCGCACATCCCACCTGGGACATGGGTCTCATGGTCACCACCAACTCCGCCAGCCTGGTCAACAAGGGCCTGGAAGTGATCGAGGCGCACCTGCTCTTCGACATCCCGCTGGACCGGATCGACGTCGTGGTCCACCCGCAGTCCGTGGTGCATTCCATGGTCCAGTTCATCGACGGCTCCACCATCGCCCAGGCCTCCCCGCCGGACATGCGCCTGCCCATCGCCCTGGGCCTCGGCTGGCCGGACCGCGTGCCCCAGGCCGCCCAGGCCTGCGACTGGACCCGGGCCACCAGCTGGACCTTCGAGCCGCTCGACACGGAGGCGTTCCCCGCCGTCGGGCTGGCCAAGGATGCTGCCAGGCGGGGGAGCACTTACCCGGCCGTCTTCAACGCCGCGAATGAGGAGGCCGTGATGGCCTTCCACGCGGGCCGGATCCGCTTCACCGACATTGTCGATACCATCGAAGCCGTACTCAGCGAACACACAGGGTCCTCCGGGCTGACGGTGGAGTCCGTGCTGGATGCTGAAAGATGGGCACGTGCCCGCACCCACGAACGTTTAGCCGTCAGAAGCGTCTGAACAGCCGAGAAGCGTCTAGGAAGCAGCAGATCGAAGCATGAGCCCCGTCCTCCTCTTTATCCTCGGTGTCGTCTTTGTGGCGATCGGCATCGCCGTGTCCATTGCCCTGCACGAGGTGGGACACCTGCTGCCGGCCAAGCTGTTCAAGGTCCGCGTCACCAAATACATGATCGGCTTCGGGCCCACGCTCTGGTCCCGGAAGAAGGGCGAGACCGAATACGGTTTCAAGGCCATCCCGCTGGGCGGCTTCGTGTCCATGATCGGCATGTACCCGCCGAACAAGGAGGACGGCACGGTGCGCCCCTCCAGCACCGGGATGTTCCAGTCGCTCGCCAGCGACGCCCGCTCCATGGCCCACGAGGAAGTCGGCCCCGAGGACGGTAACCGCGTGTTCTACCGGCTCCCGGTCTGGAAGAAGATCATCATCATGCTCGGCGGTCCGGCCATGAACCTCCTGATCGGCGTCGTGCTCACGGCCGTGCTGCTGATGGGCTTCGGCGTCGCCACGCAGACCACCGCCATCGCCGATGTCTCCAAATGCCAGGTCAAGGCCGGCGAGACCGTGGACCCGAACTCCGCCGACTGCAAGCCCACGCCCGCCGCGGCCGCGGGGCTCAAGCCGAACGATGTCATCACCTCCTTCGACGGCAAGTCCGTGACCAGCTGGGACGAACTCACCGGCTGGATCCGCTCCTCCGCGGGCAAGCAGGTCAGCGTTACGGTGCAGCGCGACGGCGCCCCCGTCACCACCACCGTCACCCCAGTGCTGTCCGCGCGGCCGGTCATCGGCGACGACGGCCGGCAGGCCAAGGACGCCGAGGGGAAGCTGCAGTACCAGGATGTCGGTTTCCTGGGCATCGGCGCGCAGACCATGCTCGTGCAGCAGCCGGCTTCGGCGGTGCTGCCGATGGCTGGCGAGAACATCAAGCAGATCGCCGGCGTCGTGGTGAACCTCCCGGCGCGGGTGGCAGGTGTGGCGAAGGCGGCCTTCAGCGAAGAGCCGCGCGACCCCAACGGACCCATCAGTGTGGTGGGCGTGGGCCGGGTGGCCGGTGAGGTCGCCGCGATGGAGCAGGTCCCGCTGCAGTCCAGGATCGGCGCCCTGGTGGGCCTGCTGGCCGGACTGAACTTCGCCCTGGCCGTCTTCAACCTGATCCCGCTGCTGCCGCTCGACGGCGGCCATGTGGCCGGCGCGCTGTACGAGGGCGCCCGGCGCAGGATCGCCAAGCTGTTCGGCCGTCCGGATCCCGGTGCCTTCGACATTGCCAAGCTGCTGCCGGTGACCTATGTGGTGGCGGTGCTGCTGATGGGCATGGGCGCCCTGCTGATCTACGCGGACATCGTCAAGCCGGTCAACCTCTTCGGCTGACGCCGAGGTCGGCCGGCTGACCTGACCCTGACCACCGCTAAACAAGGCCCCAAACCCCAGCCTGCGATCCAGGCCGGCTTTAGCCCGCGGTCCGGGGGCACTTTGCCGCGGTCCGGCGTCGAAACGGACGACGGCGCCCGGCGTTTCGTGTCAAAGTGCCCCCGGACGGCGCCGGGTAGCCCCGCCGGCCCGCGGCCCGCCGGCTAACCGGACTGCGCTGATTTGTATTTCTCAGCTTATCTCAGTTTATTTTCAATAATCAGTTGAAAATGATTGATTATCAAAGATCAGCCCTTTAGGCTGGAGCTATGTACGTCATGACCATCGACCAGCGCGGCAGTACTTCCGACGTCGACCGCGTGCCCGGACTCCTCGCGGAGCTGGCGGCACTGTCCAGCGCCGGGCGTTTCGAGCGCTCGGTCGGCGACGAAGTCCAGGGCGTTCTCGAACACCCCGAGGAAGTCGTGGAGATCGCCCAGCATGCCCTGCGCAGCGGCCGCTGGTACGTCGGAATCGGGGTGGGGGCGGTGGACCTTCCGCTGCCGGCCAGCCCGCGCGAAGGGTCCGGCCCGGCCTTCGTCGCGGCCCGGCTTGCGGTGGACCGGGCCAAGGCCGCGGCGGCCCATGTGCCGCTCGCCGTCGTCTCCGGCGGCGCCGGCAGGGGAGCGCCGTCACCGGAGGCATCCGCGGGGGTGAGGGCCTGCGCCAATGCCGAGGCGGTGCTGCGGCTGATCGGGCGGCTGGTCCAGGACCGGACCGAGGCGCAGTGGAGGGTGCTGGATGTGCTCCGCTCTGTCCAGCACGGCCATTCCGGCACCCGTGGCACGCAGAAAATCGCGGCCCGAACACTCGGAATCACGGAACAATCGGTGAGCCGCGCACTCCTGCGGTCCGGCTGGCAGGAAGAATGGGCCGCGAGGCCGGCTGCCGAAATGCTGCTGTCCCTCGCCCACGGACTGATCATCGGGACGGATGACGCCGCCGCCCAGCCCAAGGACCAGAGCGCCAAGGACAACAGCGCCAAGGACACCCGCGCTAAGGACGACAGCGCAGAAGGAGACAGGTGAACGCCCTCTGGATCACCCTGGCCCTGCTCACGGCCGGTTTCGTTGGCTGGCCGGTCACCGCGCTGGTCTTCCGGCTCGCCCGGACCATCGACGACCGGGCCGACGCCGGCGCACATGCCGCCGGCTCTGACCCCGCCGGCTCTGATCCCGCCGGTGCGGAAGCTGCCGTTGAGGATCCCGCCGCGGACACCACCACCGACGTCGCGAACCCCCAGCCGGCCCTTCAGCCAGCAGCGGACGCCGCCACGGTCAGCAGCTCCCGCATCCTGCGCGGTGGAGCGATTATCGGCGTCCTGGAGCGGCTGGCGGTCTGCGTCGCGGTCCTGGCCGGCCAGCCGGTAGCCATTGCCTACGTGGTCGCCATCAAGGGACTTGGCCGCTTCGCCGAACTGAAGGAGACGCCGGTCGCAGCCGAGAGATTCATCATCGGAACCCTTACGTCCATGCTGTGGGCGGCCGGCATCGCTGCCCTGGCGAAGCTGCTTTTCCTCAACTGAACACAGGCCAGCCGGGGCTGGTCACGAGCCGGCTGGTCGAGCAGCGCAGTCCGAGCCTTGCAAGTCCGTGCCGTGCCTGGCCGGCCGCCGGATGGGTACCTGGCCGCCGGGGCGATAGTGTATCCGTATGACTGTTTTTGCTGTTGAGTACGTATACGACGCCGAATCCTCCGAAGCCCGTGACGCCAGCCGCCCCGCGCACCGCGAATGGACCGCTGCACTGGCGCAGGAGGGCGCGCTGCTCGCCAGCGGACCCTACGGCGACGGCGCCGGTGCGCTCCTCATCTTCAAGGCGGCCGACGAGGCGGCCCTGAACGAGATCCTCAAGCAGGATCCGTTCGCCGCCGCCGGCGCCATTTCCGGAACCCGCACGACCGTCTGGGCACCCCTGACCGGCCTGCTGGCCGGCCACGCCGCCTAGCCCGTCCCCGCAACCAGCCCATCGATCCTTCGATCTACAAGGAGTCCATGTGACCTCGGTCAGCCTGGGAATGCCGTCAGCACCGCCCCCCGTTCTTGCTCCCCGTCGGAAGACCCGCCAGATCAAGGTGGGCTCGGTCGGCGTCGGCTCCGATTCGCCGATCAGCGTGCAGTCGATGACGACGACCCCCACCACGGACATCAACGCCACCTTGCAGCAGATCGCCGAGCTCACGGCCTCCGGCTGTGACATCGTGCGCGTGGCCTGCCCGTCCGCCGACGACGCCGCGGCCCTGCCGATCATCGCCCGGAAATCCCAGATCCCCGTGATCGCGGACATCCACTTCCAGCCGAAATACGTCTTCGCAGCCATTGAAGCCGGCTGCGCCGCCGTGCGCGTCAACCCCGGCAACATCCGCAAGTTCGACGACCAGGTCAAGGAAATCGCCCGGGCCGCCAAGGACCACGGCACCTCGATCCGGATCGGCATCAACGCAGGCTCCCTCGAGCCGGGCATCCTGAAGAAGTACGGCAAGGCCACTCCGGAAGCCCTCGTGGAATCCGCCGTCTGGGAAGCCTCGCTGTTCGAAGAGCACGGGTTCTACGACTTCAAGATCTCGGTCAAACACAATGACCCGGTCATCATGGTGGCCGCCTACGAAATGCTCGCCGAACAGGGTGACTGGCCGCTGCACCTCGGCGTCACCGAGGCCGGTCCGGCGTTTCAGGGCACCATCAAGTCCGCCACCGCCTTTGGTGCCCTGCTGTCCCGCGGCATCGGCGACACCATCCGCGTTTCACTTTCCGCGCCGCCGGTCGAGGAAATCAAGGTGGGCAACCAGATCCTGCAGTCGCTCAACCTGCGGCCGCGCAAGCTTGAGATCGTCTCCTGCCCGTCCTGCGGCCGCGCCCAGGTGGACGTGTACACGCTCGCCGAGCAGGTCACGGCAGGGCTGGAAGGCATGGAGATTCCGCTGCGCGTTGCCGTCATGGGCTGCGTCGTGAACGGCCCCGGTGAGGCACGCGAGGCCGATCTCGGTGTAGCCTCGGGCAACGGCAAGGGCCAGATCTTCGTGCGGGGAGAGGTCATCAAGACTGTCCCTGAGGACCAGATTGTTGAGACACTGATCGAAGAGGCCATGCGTATCGCTGAAGAGATGGGGGAGGCCGATGGCGAAGATGCTGTCAAGGGTAGCCCCGTGGTTAGCGTCTCGTAGGGACGGCACCGGCTCCGGCGTCGCAGTCCGTGCCCTGAACGGCCCGGACACAGCACAACTGCTGGACCTGGCCGGGCAGGACGCCGTCGCCAATGTCTTCATCCTCTCCCACCTGGAAAGCTCCGGCACGGCGGCTCCCACCGCCGGGGGAGCCAGCATCCTCGGCGTGTTCGACGGCGCTGCCCTGGTGGGTGCCTGCTGGGCCGGCGCCAACCTGGTACCGGTGCAGCTTGACCCGGAATTTGCCGGGCTCGTGGCCATGGCCGCGCACAGCTCCGGGCGCCGCTACGCCTCCATCTTCGGTCCGGCCGAGACTGTGATGGCCCTCTATTCCGGGCTGGAACGGCTAGGCCAACCCGCGCACGAAGTCCGGGACGACCAGCCGCTGATGACCATTTCCGGGACTCCTGCCGTCCCGCCTAATCCGGCGCTGGGCTTCGGCCAGCTCGCGGACTTCGACAGAATACTGCCTGCCTGCGCGGCAATGTTCGAGGAGGAAGTGGGCTATTCGCCCTATCTCGGCGGCCGGGAGTATTACAGCCGGCGGGTGAGGGGCCTGATCCGCCAGGGACATTCGCTGGTCCATCTGGACCCGGACGGCGAGGTTGTCTTCAAGGCCGAGCTTGGCGCGGTGACGCCCGGCGTAAGCCAGGTCCAGGGGGTCTGGATGAACCCGGCCTTCCGCGGACTGGGTCAGAGCGCCGGCTACATGGCCGCCGTCGTGGTCCTGGCCCAGACTCTCGCGCCGGTGACCAGCCTGTATGTCAACGGTTTCAACACCCGGGCCCGTGCCACCTACGAGCGCGTGGGCTTCCGGCAGGTGGGCACTTTCGCAACCGTTCTCTTCTAGGCGTCTCTCGTCCGGGTGCCGTTTCCGGAGGCGATCCCTCCCGCCCCAGCCCCCGGTTCCGGCGCTTCCTCCGCCGGATCAGCCGGCAATTCTCCCGTGAGGTATCGCTCGATGGTGGGCGCCAGGAGCCTGACTACCTCGTCCTGGCTCGCGGAGGCCAGCGGCTCGAGCCGGATGACGTAGCGCACCAGCATCGCCCCCACCAGTTGGGTGGCGACGAGGTTCCCGCGCAGGGCGACTTCCTCCGCGGGCCCGGGAACGCCGGCCATGATCCGGGACAGGATGGCCCGGCTGGCCACTTCCCGGAGCATTGCCGTCTTCGCCTTTGAACCGATCGTGCCCCGGAGGAAGGCCACGAGGCCAGGCTGCGCGGGGCTTTCCCAGAGTCCCAGCACCGCCCGGAGCAAGGGCTCGGCCCGCTGTGAAGGATCGCGGCGGTCCAGCCCGGCCAGCACCAGTCCCGGGTCGGCGGGCAGTTCAACGCTCAGGGCAAAGAGTTCATCCTTGCCGGTGAAGTAGTGGTGGATCATCGCCGGGTCCACGTTGGCTTCGCGTGCGATCCGGCGCAGGCTGGTGCCTTCGAAGCCATGCTCCGCGAACAACCGCCGGGCCGACGCGAGGATCTGGCTGCGGGAGTCTGTGTCGCCTGCCCGGCGGCCCCGCCGGACCTCGGGCCGGCCGCCGCTCACCCGCTCCGCCTGCGCAGGGTCAGCGAGGCCAGAACCAGCACCGCGAGGACAACCACGGACAGGATGCCGGTGTCCTGCCACAGTGGCTCCGTGGCATCTGCGTGGCCGGCGATCTCTTTCAGGGCATCCACCGAAAACGTCAGGGGGAGCACATTGGAGACGGCTTGCAGCACCTCGTTCATCCGGTCCCGCGCGACGAACAGCCCGCACAGCAGGATCTGCGGCACCACCACCACGGGCATGAACTGGACGGCCTGGAATTCGGTGCGGGCAAACGCGGAGCACAGCAGGCCCAGCGCCACACCCAGCACCGCATTGACGACGGCGATCATCACCACAAGGCCCGGGCTGCCCTTGATCTCCAGGCCGAACACCCAGTACGCGACGCCGGTGGCTACGAGTGATTGGAGGGCTGCCATGACCGAAAACGCCAGCCCGTAGCCGAACAGCAGGTCCGCTTTGTGGATGGGGGTGGTCAGCAGCCGCTCCAGGGTTCCTGACGTCCTTTCCCGGAGCATCGTGATCGACGTGACGAGGAACATCACCACAAACGGGAAGATCGCCAGCATCATGAGGCCCACCCGGTCGAAGGTCCGGGCGGCGCCTGGCGGGACGGTTTCGTTCTCGTAGAGGAAGTACACCGCCGTCAGCAGCAGGGCGGGGACGGCGAGCATCAGCGCCACGCTGCGGTGGTCGTGCCGCAGCTGGTCCAGCACGCGGGCCGTCGTGGCCAGCATCATGCGGAGATTCATTCCGTCACCTTCGCTTCAGCTGCCCGGCGCGTTTCACGGCCCGGATCCGATCCGGCCGCTGGGCCCGGGGGCGGCCCGTCGGCGGCCTCCGCCTGCCGGATTACGTTCAGGAATGCCAGCTCCAGGTCTTCGCTGCGGCCCCGCGCGCTGAGCTCGGCGGCGGTGAGGGATGCGAGGAGCCGGCCCTGCCGCAGGAGCAGGAGGGACGCGCAGTGGCTGGCCTCTTCCATGACATGGCTGGAGATCAGCAGGGTGCTCCCTGACCTGGCCATGGCCCCGAAGCGATCCCAGAGATCTGCCCGGAGGACGGGGTCCAGGCCCACGGTGGGCTCATCGAGGATGAGCAGCTTCGGGCGGGCCACGAGGGCGCAGGCCAGCGACACGCGGCTCACTTCGCCTCCGGACAGGTCCGCCGTCCTGGTGCGCGCCTGCCCTTCCAGCCCGACGGCGGCAATCACCTCGGCGGCATCGCGCCTGTCGGTGCCGTGCATGGCGCCGAAATAGCGAACGTTGGCTTCGACGCTGAGGTCAGGGTAGACGCTGGCCGACTGGGTGACGTAGCCGACTTCCTGCCGGAGGGACGGATGGCCGGCGGGCCTGCCGAGCACGGTCACCGAGCCGGAGGTTATGCGCTGGACTCCCACAATGGTGCGCATCAGGGTGGTCTTGCCGCTGCCGGAGGGGCCCAACAATCCGGTGATCCGCCCCAGGGGGATGGCGAAGTCGACGTCCTGCAGAATGTTCTTTCCGGCCTTCACGATGCGCAGGCCGTTCACCTGCACCGCTGCTTCCCCGAGGGGGACGGCGCCCGCCGCTGAATGGGACATGGTTTCCTCTGCCGAAAAGGGCAATGCCGATAAGGGCAATGCGATTCAATTCATCAACTGATGAATTGAATCTAGACCCCTGGAAAGGTTCGGTCAACGGAAAAATAACCGGATGCGGACTCTTGTTTTCGGCCCGGAAATCACATAGGTTCTACCTAGCCGTGCCGCAAGGGCGCGTGCGGCCCGCGGAGAACCCGGGGCCGCAAATGCCTTCAAGGGCAACACAAAAGTAGCTCACTGCCGGAGATCTGGCGGCGTTGGGGGCCGCAGAGCCACGCCATGACGGGATGACCAGCCGGAGACGGCCAGGGGCTTCCAGCTGTGATGGCGTGGCTCTTCCGTGTCCGGGCTGACGGTAGATTAGTACCTAGACGCTTTTGCTCAGTTCTGCCCGGTTTTACTGGGTTTTCCCGGCACCTCCCAGAAACGGATACTCCTCCAGTGGTCCTTCGACTCTCCAAGCTGTTCCTGCGCACCCTGCGTGAAGACCCCTCCGACGCCGAAGTGGCCAGCCACCGGCTCCTCGTCCGTGCCGGCTACATCCGCCGCGCCGCGCCGGGCATCTACACCTGGCTGCCGCTCGGGCTGAGCGTGCTGCGCAAGGTCGAGCGGGTGGTCCGCGAGGAAATGACGGCCATCGGCGCCCAGGAAGTCCACTTCCCGGCACTGCTGCCCAAGGAGCCCTACGAGGCCACCAACCGGTGGACCGAGTACGGCGATGGGATCTTCCGACTCAAGGACCGCAAGGGCAACGACTACCTGCTCGCCCCGACGCACGAGGAAATGTTCACCCTGCTGGTCAAGGACCTGTATTCCTCGTACAAGGACCTGCCGCTGAGCATCTACCAGATCCAGAACAAGTACCGCGACGAGGCACGCCCCCGGGCAGGCCTGCTGCGCGGCCGCGAATTCATCATGAAGGACTCCTACTCCTTCGACGTCGACGACGCCGGCCTGGACGCCAGCTACGCCGCGCACCGCGGCGCGTACCTGAAGATCTTCGAGCGCCTCGGCCTCGAGGTTATTCCGGTTGCCGCCACGGCCGGCGCCATGGGCGGCTCCAAGAGCGAGGAATTCCTGCACCCCACCGAGATCGGCGAGGACACCTTCGTGCGTTCCGCGGGAGGCTATGCGGCCAACGTCGAGGCCGTCACCACCGTGGTCCCCGCGGACATCGACTTCAGCGACGCCCCCGCCGCGGAAGTCCGGGACACCCCGGACACCCCGACGATCGACACCCTGGTCGACGCCGCCAACCTCCTCGTTCCCCGTGCCGAGTCCGACGGCGGCGCCTGGACTGCCGCCGACACCCTCAAGAACGTCGTGCTCGCCGTGACGCTGCCGACCGGCGAACGCCAGATCGTCGTCATCGGGCTGCCGGGCGACCGCGGCGTCGATCTCAAGCGGGTGGAAGCGAACATCAGTTCCTTCCTGCCGATCGCCGGCGAGATCACGCTGGAGGCCGCCAACGACGAAGACCTCAAGAAGCAGCCGCTCATCGTCAAGGGCTACCTCGGCCCGGGCCTGTCCCTGGACGCGCCACTGCTGGGCACCGAGGGCGCCGCGAAGGTGCTCTACCTCGTGGATCCCCGCGTCGTCAGCGGCTCCGCCTGGGTCACCGGCGCCAACGAGGCCGGCCAGCACGTGTTCGGCCTGGTCGCGGGCCGCGACTTCGGCTGGGACGGCGTGATCGAATGCACCGACGTGCGTGCCGGCGACGAGGCCCCCGACGGGTCCGGACCGCTGGAAACGGCGCGCGGCATCGAAATGGGCCACATCTTCCAGCTCGGCCGCAAGTACGCCGAGGCCCTCGGTCTGTTGGTCCTGGACCAGAACGGCAAGCAGGTCGTCGTCACCATGGGCTCCTACGGCGTCGGGGTCACCCGTGCCGTCGCCGCCCTGGCCGAATCCAACCATGACGACAAGGGCCTGGTCTGGCCGCGCGCCGTCGCACCGGCCGATGTCCACGTGGTGGCTGTCGGCCGCGGCGAAGAAATCTTTGCCGCCGCGGAAAAGCTGTCCCTCGAGCTCGAAGCCGCCGGCCTGGACGTCATCTATGACGACCGCCCCAAGGTGTCCCCGGGCGTGAAGTTCGGCGACGCCGAACTCGTCGGCGTGCCCACCATCCTCGCCGTAGGGCGCGGACTCGTGGACGGGGTCGTGGAGATCAAGGACCGCCGCAGCGGCAATGCCGAGAATGTAGCCGTTGACAAGGCTGTTGACTACGTAGTCAACGCCGTGCGCAACAGCTGATGCTGCACAGTCCTGGGCCGTACTAAGTAATGGTCTCCGGACTCGAGTCGATCCAGCTCGGAACTGTCATCCTGATCGTCGTGGCCGGCCTGGCCGCGGGCTGGGTCGACGCCGTCGTTGGTGGCGGCGGGCTAATCCAGCTCCCGGCGATGCTCCTGGTGCCGGGCATCAGCCCGGTCCAGGCGCTGGCGACCAACAAGATGGGCTCCATCTTCGGCACCACCACGAGTGCGGTCACGTACTACGGCCGTGTCCGGCCCGATCTGCGCACCGCCCTGCCCATGGCGGCGATCGCGATGGCGGGCAGTTTCGGCGGGGCGGCGGTGGCCGCCAACCTGCCGGCGAGTGTGTTCAAGCCGATCATCGTGGTGGCGCTGATCGCCGTCGCGCTTTTCACCGCCTTCCAGCCCGGCCTCGGCGAGCTGACCAAGCTGCGCCACGCGGGGCACCGGCACTACGTGGTGGCCTGCGTGATCGGCGGCGTGATCGGCTTCTATGACGGCATGATCGGTCCCGGCACGGGTTCGTTCCTGATCATCGCCCTCGTCTCGGCCATGGGCTACGCCTTCCTGGAAGCCAGCGCCAAGGCCAAGATCGTGAACGTTGCCACCAACGCCGGTGCCCTGCTGTTCTTCGTGCCGCACGGTGCCGTGCTGTGGGGGCTCGGGCTGCTGCTGGGCCTGGCGAACATGGCCGGCGGCTACGTCGGCGCCCGGACTGCGGTCCGGCAGGGCAGCAAGTTCATCCGGATCGTGTTCCTGGTGGTCGTGGCCGCGCTGATCATCAAGCTCGGCTCCGACGTCTGGCAGGACAACTTCACCTAGGCCCGCGGCTCCCGCAAGGGACTCCCGGTCCGCTGGACCCGGGCGTAGCATGCAGCTATGTCAGCAGGTGAGGAACGCTACCGCGATGCCCTCGAAGCCGCGGCCGCTCACGCGCGCCGGTGGCTCGAGAGCCAGGGAACACGCCACATCGGACCGAAGTCCACGGCGGCCGAGCTCGCGGCCGACTTCGGCGGTCCGCTGCCCCGGAAAGGAATGCCAGCCGCAGAGGTCGTGGACTACCTGGCCCGAAAGGCCGAACCCGGCCTGATGGCGATGCCCTCCGGACGGTTCTTCGGCTGGGTCATCGGCGGCACCCTGCCGGCCGCACTGGCCGCGGACTGGCTGGTCAGCGCCTGGGACCAGAACACCGGGTTGCGTTTCGCCACTCCCGCGACGGCCGCCATCGAAGAAGCCGCCGGCAAGTGGCTGCTCGAGCTGCTGGGGCTTCCGGAAGAGTCCGACGTCGGCTTCGCCACCGGTGCCACGATGGCGAACTTCACCGGCCTGGCCGCGGCACGGTGGCGCCTGATGGCCGACGCCGGCTGGAACCTCGACGGCGACGGCCTCAGCGGGGCGCCCCGGATCCGCTGTTTCGTGGGCCAGGAACGGCACGACACTATCGACCTCGGCCTGCGGTACCTGGGGCTGGGGCGGCCCACGGTGGTCCCCGCGGACCGGCAGGGCCGCATCAACCCTGCGGAACTCGACTGCGCCTTGGACGGCGCCCTTGCCAATGCGTCAGTCGGTGCCAACGGATCAGGCCCGGCCCCGCTGCTGGTCTGCCTGCAGGCCGGGAACCTCCATTCCGGAGCCTTCGATCCCTTTGTGGAGGCGATCGCCGTCGCGAAAGCCCACGGGGCCTGGGTGCACGTGGACGGTGCGTTCGGACTCTGGGCCGCCGCCGTGCCGGAACTGTCTGCCCTGACGGCCGGGCTGCAGGGGGCCGATTCCTGGGGCACCGACGCGCACAAGACCCTCAATGTCCCCTACGACTGCGGGATCGCGGTCGTGCGCGACGCCCGGCCACTGCGATCGGCGATGGGGCTGCACACCAGCTACCTGATCCAGGACGCGGACGGCGCGGCGGACCCGTTCGAGACGGTTCCGGAGCTGTCCCGCCGTGCCCGCGGCGTGCCGGTGTGGGCGGCGCTGAAATCGCTGGGCCGGAACGGCGTCGCCGGCCAGGTCCGCGGGCTCGTGCGTCGCGCCTCGCAGCTGGCGGAGGAATTGTCCGCGCTCGACGGCGTCGAGGTGCTTAACGACGTGGACTACACGCAGGTCTCGCTGGCCTTCGGCGACGACGCCGTGACCCAGGCGGTGACCGAAAGGATCATCAGTGACGGCCGGGTCTGGATGTCCGGCTCGCGCTGGCAGGACCGGGACATCCTGCGGATTTCCGTCAGCAACTGGAGCACGGACGACGCCGACGTGGCGGTCGCCGTCGACGCTGTCCGGGACGCCCTGGCCGCGGTCCGTGGGCGCCACGCTTAGCCTGCCGCTTCCCCCGGAGCCGGCAGTTCGTGCGGTGAGGGCAGCTCCGGCAAGGTGCGTCCGGCGAGGGTGCTGGCAACCCAGAGCGAGCGGGCCAGGTCTCCGTGGTGGCCGGGTTTCGAGGCGTACCAGAGGGCGTTGTCCACTTCCCGGGCCAGGCTCCACTGGCGGGCGGTTTCGGCGTCGAGGCCGGCGGCGGCGCTGAAGTCCCGGCAGCGCTCCAGCAGTCCCCGCTCCGGATCCGCCCGTGACAGCTCGGGAATCCGGTTCCACAACAGCGGAGCCACCGCGAATTCCGCCTCGCCGATCATGGGCTGCGGATCGATCGCGGCGTAGCTTTCCGCGTCGGCAACTTCCGAACCGTCCGCATCCTCCGGCCCGCCGGGCCGTACCGGACGGGCCAGGATGTTCAGGTAGTGCAAATCGGTATGGACCAGCACATCGGTCCCCGAGCGGCGGCCGACGGCTCCGCGGGTCTGGCACACCTCGAGTGCCGCCTCCAGCAGCCAGCGTGGGAACGGGCGGCCCAGTTGCTCCCAGCTCTCGGGCAGCTCATCGCTCCATTGCTCGGCCCGGGCCGCAATATGGTCGAATTCCTGCCACTCCGGCCGGCCGGCTGGCGTCAGGTCGGGCACCAGGCTGAGCCGGCGCACCACGGCTCCCCAGACGGCCACAGCCGAGTCCAACGGAAGGTCCTGCAGGGAGCGGGCAGCGTCCAGGCGCTCAAGCAGCAGCGCGCCGGCGTCGGAGTCGGCCGCCAGCAGCCGGACGGCGCCGTCCCCGCCCCACAAGGTGAGCGCGTGCCGTTCCACGAGCGCCTCGTCGTGCGGATAGGCGATTTTCAGGACGGCAGCTTCCCGCATCCCGCTGTCGGCGCCCATACGCCGGACCGGCACCACGATGGCCCCATGTCCGGTCCACGGCAGCCAACCCGGCGCAAGGTCCAGCACCAGGTGCCACTGGTCCAGGCAGCGGTTGACCAGCCGGGGGAGCGACGCCAGCCAGTCGCGGCCGTGGACCGTGCCGCTGTACCGGCGGCTGAGATCGGGCGGGATAGGGACATCTGCGGGCTGGCTCATCGGGTCCAGCGTAGTGGCTGAGGAGCGGAAGCACCGCCGGCAGGGGACGGGGAACCTAGACGACGCCGCTGGCGCCGAGCAGGTTGCCGATGATGAAGGTGGCCGCCAGGGCCAGCGCGCCGCCCATCACCACGCGGACCGCCGCCCTCAGTTTCGAGCCGCCGCCGATCCAGGCGCCCAGCGCTCCCGTGATCGCCAAGGCCACGAGGACGGCACCGAAGGTCAACTGGACACGGATGTTCTCCGGCGGCAGCAGTATGGCCAGCATCGGCAGGATGGCACCGATCAGGAACGCGACGAACGAGGCGAAGGCGGCGTGCCAGGGGCTGACGATATCGGTCTCGTCGATGTTAAGCTCCGCCGAAAGGTGAGCGGCCAGGGCGTCGTGCTTGGTGAGTTCGAGGGCCACCGTGCGGGCAGTCTCTGCGCTGAGTCCTTTGGCCTGGTAGATGGCAGCAAGTTCTTCCAGTTCCTCTTCGGGCTCGTCCAGCAGCTCCCGGCGTTCCTTCGCGATCAAGGCCCGCTGGCTGTCCTTCTGGCTGCTGACGGAGACGTATTCGCCCAGGGCCATGGAGATGGCGCCGCCTACCACGCCGGCGGTGCCGGCGACCAGGATGGGTCCGGAGTCCGTGGTGACGCCGGCGACGCCGACTACGATAGCGGCGACCGAGACGATTCCGTCATTGGCGCCCAGCACACCGGCACGAAGCCAATTGAGGCGGTGGGCGAGGTCGTTGTGATGGGGCTCGTTCTCATGCAGTGTGGGTGCGCGGCTGTCCATGATTACAGCAAAGCACCAGTGCCACGGGCTGGCCAGTATTACGACCCTAAGCAAGTCAAGCCAAGGCTCGGTCCGACGCCAGCTTCGCTTGCACTTTCGCCCTCCGGCGGGCCGGGCGGGGGCACTTTGACACGGACTCGCCGCGTTCTAGCCAGTCATCGCCCGTTGGGGGGGCTCAAAGTAGCCCCGGACGGTGCGGTCACCCTGCCTGCGAGCGACCGGGGCTGGACGACGGAGGAAGTGTCGGCAACGGCGGGAAGGCGTCCGGGTCTGCCGCCAGGCCGGGCACGGGCCCGGGCTCTGCGCCCCACAGCACGGCCCGGCGGGCGGAACCCACGAGAGCGGAGAGGGCCCATTGCCTGGTTTCTCCCTCGCTCAGGGCCACCAGATCGGCGTAGACCGGCAGTGCGGCGGTTTCAAGTCCGGCGAGTCCGGCGGCGGGCGAGGCCAGGAAGGACGGCGCCAAGGCATAGCCGGCCTCCTGCGATGGAGGGGAGACACAGTGGCCGCGGCTTAGGGATTCCGCGCCGCTGACAAGCGCTTCGTGGCGGGCCAGCTGTTCAGCCGCCGATTTCGCCGCGTCGCCGCCCAGCCTGGTCAGGGCAAGCTGATAGCCGTAGATGCTTTGGAGTTCTGTCCGCACTGCCGCTTCAAGCGCCGCCTCAATCGTCGGGCCACCGTCCCCGGCGCTCGTGCCGGCCGGGGAGGCCGATGCCGATGGGCCGGGGCAGGCTCCGGACAATTGTGGCGGCGCCGGGTCCGCCTGCAGGTGTGCCGGGGCGCCGGAGGCCGCCGCGAGCGAGGACGCCTGAAGAAGCTGCGCGGTCCCGACGGCGGCCAGTAGCCGGGCCATACCGCCGTCGGCCACGGCAGCGTCAGCGATCCGCTCGGAGCCGCTGCCGGCGAGGGCGGCGGCGAGCCCGGCGGCTGTGTCCGGCAGGGGAGGCGCCGGGGAGGACTGGTCACCGGTTGCGGACGGGTTTGACTGCAAGGACGGGGTTGACTGCACGGACGGGGTAATCAGCGCAGCCTGGGGGGCCAGAAGCGCCCGGGCCTGGGTTGTCAGCAACGTCACAGTCTGCGAAAGGGAGGACTGGCCGGCGCCCGATGCGGAGTTGCCGAGCTGCTCTCCGGCTGCCCGGAGCCGCAGGGTTTCGGACAGTGCCGCAGCCCGCGCCCGCTCAGAAAACGGCGGTTCCCCGGGCGCTTTGGGGCTCCGGGGAATCAAAGCCACGCCGAGGCTGGCCACCACCACGGCGATACACGCCAAGAGGGCGAAGCGGGGCAGGAACCGCGGAGTGAGCCCGCGCCAACGCTTTTCCCTGGTGTCGTCTTTCACAACAGACCATGTTGTCATGCCGGCTGGGAACTCCGTGCACCATGGTGCCTGGAAAATCGCTAGGCTAGTACACACAACATCATCTAGCGGGAGGCGGCCGGCATCATGACCAACGCAGAAGCCACGACTTCAACAGACCGGACCGGGACGGGGAAGGCTGAAGCCGCACCCGCTCAGAATTTGGAGGCCGAGCGCCTTCGCGCCCTCCTGGAACCCGCAGTCCTGGCAAACCGCCTGTACCTTGAGGACGTTTCCATCCACGTCGCCGGCGCCAACCGGGTGGTCCACGTAGTGGTGGACCTGCCCCAGGAAGAGACAGGCGGCGTCACCCTCGATGTCATCGCCGAGATTTCCAAGACCCTCTCGGACATCCTGGACAACGATCCCAGCACGGACGCCCGCCCGTACGAGCTCGAGGTCTCATCGCCCGGCGTCGGGCGTCCCCTCGCCGAGGAGCGGCACTGGCACCGCGCCCGCGGGCGGATGGTCACGGTCAAAGTCCTGCAGGGCGAAAACGTCACCGGCAGGATCCAGTCCGTCGATGACGGCGGCGTCAGCCTGGTCCCGGAAATCGCCGTCAAGAAGGGCATGAAGCCGAAGCAGGGCGAGCCGGTCAAGATTCCTTTCGACAGGATCCGTAGCGGAAAAGTCGAGATAGAGTTCAGCCACCTCGAAGAGGCCGGGCTGGAAGACGCAAACAATGGACCTTCTGAGGAGGCCTGATGGATATTGACATGAGCGCACTGAGACTCCTGGAGCGTGAGCGTGAAATCCCGCTGGATCTCCTGATCCCGACCATCGAGCAGGCCCTGCTGGTGGCCTATCACAAGACTCCGGGGGCCTTCGAGAAGGCACGCGCCGAGCTGGACCGCAAGAGCGGCCACGTGACCATCTGGGCCACCGAGATCGACGACGACGGCGCCCCGATCGGCGAGTTCGAGGACACCCCCGCGGGCTTTGGCCGCATTGCTGCAAGCACCGCACGGCAGATCATCCTGCAGCGTCTGCGCGATGCTGAGGATGACAACGTCCTCGGCCAGTTCAAGGGCCGCGAAGGCGAACTCGTGGCCGGAACCATCCAGCAGGGCAACAACCCGCACATGATCCAGGTCAACCTCGGCACCGTGGAGGCGCTGCTCCCGCCGCCCGAGCAGGTTCCGGGGGAGAAATACATCCACGGCAACCGGCTCCGCGCCTTCGTGATCGATGTGCACCGGGGCACCAAGGGCCCCTCCATCACGCTGTCCCGCTCGCACCCCGGGCTCGTCCGGAAGCTCTTCGAACTGGAAGTTCCGGAGATCGCGGACCGTTCCGTGGAGATCGTCGCCCTGGCCCGCGAAGCCGGTCACCGCACCAAGATTGCCGTCAAGGCGAAAACCCCGGGGATCAATGCCAAGGGCGCCTGCATCGGTGAAATGGGTTCCCGCGTCCGGGCTGTCATGACCGAGCTGAACGACGAGAAGATCGACATCGTCGACTACAGCGATGACCCGGCAAGCTTCATCGCCAGCGCGCTGTCGCCGTCAAGGGTGAATTCCGTCACGATCATGGACGAAGCGACCCGGTCCGCCCGCGTCGTCGTCCCTGACTACCAGCTCTCCCTCGCCATCGGCAAGGAAGGCCAGAACGCGCGGCTCGCCGCCAAGCTCACCGGCTGGCGGATCGACATCGTCTCCGACGCCGTCGTCAACCGCGACAAATAGGCCGCACTTCCGGTCCGCCCGTCAGCGTCGGCGTCCGCTCAAGTTCGGGGTCCGGGCGCTGGAGGGGCTAGAATGGTCATGACCGCGCCTATGGGCCGGTGTCCGCGTGCCCTCAGCGCATCCGGGTTTTCGCTTGGCAAAGTCGTAGTTCCCAGACACTTCGCCGGGCGGGCTCCGGAATCCACGGGCAGGCAGACAGGTACTGGCAGGAAGATACTCGGACGTGGCACAAGTGCAACACCTCGAGAATCAGCCGCAGCGCACCTGCATCGGATGCCGACAAAAAGGCTCGCGGTCTGAGTTACTCCGGATCGTCTCCGGCGGCAGCGGTTCATCCGCCGTCGTAGTGGATGAACGACGCCGGATGGCTGGCCGGGGTGCATGGCTGCACCCCAGCGAAAAGTGCCTGGCACTGGCGGTCAAACGTCGAGCGTTCGGACGCGCCCTCAACGGCGTAACCGGTACAGACGACGTCGAGCGCCGGATCATGGCAGGCACGAAAGCCGCGGGCACTCCGGTGGCCGCAGCAACAACCGTCCAACCTGAAAGCGGGTCAGAAAACTGATGGAAACCCGATGAGTTCCCAGCGATGAGTGCGCAACGATGACAACTTTGTTGCGCTCTGCAATGGGCCTTTCAGCTGCACTCGCGGCGGAGGCCCGCATTAAGAAGTAGACGGTTCGTGCCTGGCTCGGTGCGGACCGAGACAGGAGAAATGTGGCCAAGGTCCGCGTACATGAGCTTGCAAAAGAGCTCGGTATTACTTCCAAAGATGCAGTAACCAAACTGCAGGAACTGGGCGAATTCGTTCGCTCTGCCTCTTCCACCATTGAGGCCCCCGTTGTGCGGAAACTCCGCAACGCATTCCCCGACGCGGCAGCTTCGAAGTCAGAAGCGCCCGCGTCCGCCCCCCAGGCACCCGCCAGCCCCTCGGCAACCCGTCCGGCGCCTGCGCCGGCCCCGGCTGCGCCCGGTGCCCCGGCTGCGCCCGGTGCCCCGGCGCAGGCAGCAGCAAGCAAGTCCGAAGCCCCGGCTCCGGCAGCAGCTGCCCCGGCACCCGCCGCACAGGCAGCACCCGCCGCTGCGCCGGCTGCGGCCAGCGCCGCACCGGCGGCTCCCGCTGCCCAGGCTCCGGCCGCTCCCTCGACGGCTCCGTCGACGGGCATCAAGCCCGGCGCGCGGCCTGCCCCGAAGGCTGAAGCTCCGGCTGCTCCGGCACGCCAGGGTTCGGCACCCCGTCCGGGCGGCCCCCGTCCCGGCAACAACCCCTTCGCCACGTCCCAGGGCATGCCCCGGGGCCGCGGCGGGGACAACGAACGTCCCTCGCGTCCGGGTAACAACCCGTTCGCTCCTTCCCAGGGCATGCCCCGTCCGGGCGGAAGCCGTACCGAGGGCGAACGCCCCGGCGGCCCGCGTCCCGCAGCAGGCGCAGGGGGTCCCCGTCCGGGTGCTCCCCGCACCGGCGGCGCTCCGGGTGCACGTCCGGGTGCTCCCCGTCCGGCTGGCGCTCCCGGCGCAGGCCGTCCGGCAGGCGCTGGCGGAAACCGTCCGACTCCCGGCATGATGCCTAACCGCACCGAACGTCCGGCACCGGCTGGTGCAGGCCGTCCCGGCGGCGGTGCACGTGGTCCGGGCCGTCCGGGTGGCGCTCCAGGCACGGGTGCTCCCAGTGCCGGTGGCGGCGCTCCGGCCGGCGGTGGCTTCGGCAAGGGTGGCCGCGGCCGCGGTGGCACCCAGGGTGCTTTCGGTAAGGGCGGCGCAGGCCGTGGCAAGCAGCGCAAGTCGAAGCGCGCCAAGCGCCAGGAACTCGAGCAGATGAGTGCTCCGTCGCTGGGCGGCGTGAGCGTACCCCGCGGCGACGGCAACACCGTAGTCCGGCTTCGCCGTGGCTCGTCCATCACGGACTTTGCCGACAAGATCGAGGCGAACCCCGCCGCGCTGGTGACCGTGCTCTTCCACCTCGGCGAAATGGCCACGGCCACGCAGTCGCTGGATGAAGAGACCTTCGCACTGCTCGGCGAGGAGCTTGGCTACAAGCTCCAGGTCGTGTCACCGGAGGACGAGGAGCGCGAGCTGCTCTCCGGCTTCGACATTGACTTCGAAGCCGAGCTGGAAGCCGAAGGCGATGAAGACCTCGAGGCACGTCCTCCGGTTGTCACCGTCATGGGTCACGTTGACCACGGTAAGACCCGGCTGCTGGATGCCATCCGCAAGTCCGACGTCATGGCGGGCGAGCACGGCGGCATCACGCAGCACATCGGTGCCTACCAGGTCAGCCACGAGCACGAAGGCATCGATCGCAAGATCACCTTCATCGATACTCCGGGCCACGAGGCGTTCACCGCCATGCGTGCCCGTGGTGCGAAGGTCACCGACATCGCCATCCTGGTGGTCGCAGCGGACGACGGCGTGATGCCGCAGACCGTTGAGGCCCTCAACCACGCACAGGCGGCCAACGTGCCGATCGTCGTGGCTGTGAACAAGATCGACAAGGAAGGCGCCAACCCGGAGAAGGTCCGCGGCCAGCTGACCGAGTACGGACTGGTTCCGGAAGAGTACGGTGGCGACACCATGTTCGTCGAGGTCTCTGCCCGCCAGAACCTCAACATCGACGAGCTGCTCGAGGCTGTCCTGCTCACCGCAGACGCTGCCCTCGACATGCGCGCCAACCCGAACAAGGATGCCCGCGGTATCGCGATTGAAGCCAACCTGGACAAGGGCCGCGGTTCCGTTGCCACCGTCCTGGTTCAGTCCGGCACCCTGCACGTCGGCGACACCATCGTGGCAGGCACGGCCCACGGCCGAGTCCGTGCGATGTTCGACGACGACGGCAGCGTCCTGACCGAGGCCGGCCCGTCCCGCCCCGTGCAGGTCCTGGGTCTGTCCAACGTCCCGCGCGCCGGTGACACCTTCTTCGTGACCGCTGACGAGCGCACCGCCCGCCAGATCGCCGAGAAGCGTGAAACCGCCGACCGCAACGCCGCCCTGGCCAAGCGCCGCAAGCGCATCAGCCTGGAAGACTTCGACCAGGCTGTCGCCGAAGGCAAGATCGACACCCTCAACCTCATCCTCAAGGGTGATGTGTCCGGTGCCGTGGAAGCCCTCGAGGACGCGCTGCTCAAGATCGACGTCGGCGAAGGCGTCCAGCTGCGCATCATCCACCGCGGTGTGGGTGCGATCACGCAGAACGACGTCAACCTGGCAACGGTCGACAGCGCCGTCATCATCGGATTCAACGTCAAGCCCGCCGAGCGTGTTGCCGAACTGGCAGACCGCGAAGGCGTGGACATGCGCTTCTACTCCGTCATCTACGCAGCAATCGATGACATCGAGATGGCCCTCAAGGGCATGCTCAAGCCCGAGTACGAAGAGGTCCAGCTTGGCACCGCCGAGGTCCGCGAGGTGTTCCGTTCCTCCAAGTTCGGCAACATTGCAGGCTCGATCGTTCGCTCGGGTGTTATCCGACGCAACGTCAAGGCCCGCATCACCCGCGACGGCAAGATCATCGGTGACAACCTCGCCGTTGAGACGCTCAAGCGCTTCAAGGACGACGCCACCGAGGTCCGCACGGACTTCGAGTGTGGTATCGGTCTTGGCTCGTTCAACGACATCAACGAAGGTGACATCATCGAGACCTTTGAGATGCGCGAAAAGCCGCGCGTCTAAGGCGGTTTAGCGTTACAGGTGCGGGGCCGTTGGATTTTTCCGGCGGCCCCGCCCCTACGCTGGGCGGCATGGGATCTGCGATCCCTTGCCGCCCAGCTCCGGCAGGCCCGATGCCACTCCCAGGCCGCCGGAAAAAATCCAACGGGAGTCCGTCGTAGACTCGCCTTAGGCGCGTGGCAAAAAACCCAACGTGTGTACGCCAGTTGTTAACGCGCCGTCGTACATCCAAATTTTTAGGAGTGGAAATGGCTGATCCCGCACGGGCTGCCAAATTGGCGCAGCGGATTAAGGTTGTTGTTGCCGAGGCCCTGGGCCGTAGGGTCAAGGATCCGCGGCTTGAGGGCATTACCGTCACGGATGCGCGCGTGACCAACGATCTGCAGCACGCCACGATCTACTACACGGTGTTTGGTGACGAGCTGGTCCAGGCCGAGGCTGCCAAGGGGCTGGAGAAGGCCAAGGGTGTGCTCCGGCAGGAAGTCGGACGGAACATCACTGTCCGGCTGACCCCCACCCTGGAGTTCGTGGCGGACCAGATTCCGGTCAACGCCTCCAACCTGGAGGAACTGCTCCGGGCCGCCAAGAAGCGCGACGCCGAAGTGGCCGCGCTGGCCGCTAGCGCGACCCACGCCGGCGACGCCGATCCCTACAAGAGCGATACTCCCGAGGACGTGGAGCTCGACGAGGACGACTTCGACGAAGAGGACATCGACCTCAGGCCGGACAGCGATCTGGACGAGGACAGCAACACGTAGTCCCGAACACCGCACCTTCCTAAACAGCGCAGTGTTCTAACACCACAATGAAATGGCCGGACCCGGCGAGGGTCCGGCCATTGCTGTGTCCGGATCAGTCGTCCGAATCGCGGGAATCCCGGCCCAGCTTCAAGGTTGCGACCTGCCCGTTCGGGGGCGCGGGGTCGGACGGCAGCGCATACACGGTGGCGTAGAGCGTTGAACCACGAAGATCGACGTCGGCCGTCGAGCCCGCGGCCAGCACCACGCTGGTCTTGCCAGTGTGTCCGTCCAGCTTGAGGACTCCGTCGCCGAACAAGGACGCAAGGTACACATCGCCGTTCTCGTCCACGGCAATCCCAGTGGGGGACATGATCCCTTCAGCCAGCAACTTAACGTGCCCGTGCTCCGGATCGACTGTGAAGACGGCCCCGCGGGCTCCGGCGGCGGGGCTCTCCGGCCCGCCCGGCAGGGTTGACACGTAGAGCCGGCCGTCCGGGCCGGCCGCGACATCCGTCGGCACCGGCTCGAAGGCGTAGGACCGGCCCACCACACAGGGCGGCAGGTGCGAGCTCTGCCGCAACAGCGGCCGAGATCCGGGACGGACGTGGCGGCAGTACCGCGACGGTTTCCGTCTTTCCGGACCGAAGATCTACCGACACCACGGTGTTCGCCCCGGCATCGGCGGCGTAGACGGTGCCATCGGAGACTGCGATCCCATAGGGATGGGAGTCCACCTCGCCGGTATAGGAGGCGGGAAGCTCCGGCGGGAGCTGCGAAACACAGTCTGCGGGAAGATCGCGGAAGCCGTAGTGGGCACCGCCGTCGGCGTTGTCCTTCTTTTCCAGTGCCGCGAAGTCACCGATGGTGCGCTGGCCGCCGTCGTCCTCAATGATCCGCACGTGGGCGGCGAGATCCCGATGGTCCTCGGGTCCGGCCCCCTGGCTCTCAAGGACGTAGGTGGCGGAACCATGGTGGGTGTTCCCGGCGACATCCCACTCGGTGTTTTCGTAGAGTACCTTTTTCGTGCCGTCAGCGGCGATCCGGGTCAGCCTGCTGGCGAACTCCTCGCTGACCGTCACTGAGCCGTTGCGGCCGGCGCTGACATGAAGTGGTCCCACGAGGCCATCAGTCAGCCGGACGGCGGTGTTCCCTGCGGGGCCGCCCGCGGGGTTGCCTGCGGCGTTCCCTGCGGAGGTCCGTTCCGGCGCTTCAGCAGCCGCAGGACCTGCAGCGATGAAGAGAACCGCTGTGGCGGCCGCAGCCAGCAAAGAGAATTGTTTTCTCATGGTGAGCTCCAAGGCGAGTGATGAACAATCCACAGCTTTGAGACCATTTCGACCACCCAATGAGGCCGGGCAGGCGGCCGGAAAACGCAGCTGCCCTATGGGCGGATTTTATTCGGTAGCGCCGGCAAAGTCGACGTCCCGAAGGTCATCCTCCGCGGCCGAAGGCAGGCCACTGGCTATGATCGGAA
This sequence comes from Arthrobacter sp. UYCu723, assembly GCF_054059215.1. Classification (NCBI taxonomy): domain Bacteria; kingdom Bacillati; phylum Actinomycetota; class Actinomycetes; order Micrococcales; family Micrococcaceae; genus Arthrobacter; species Arthrobacter sp. UYCu723. The sequence continues at coordinate 174,593 of NZ_JBSSBW010000001.1, read as the reverse complement.
CATGGATACGCCCCGCACAGCAGCCGAGACCGGCGAGTACCTGAACCAGGCAATCCGCCTCGCTGTCCGCAATGTGGCCGACGGCGGCGGGCCCTTCGGAGCAGTCGTGGTCACCGCGGACGGCCGGGCCTATGACGGCGTCAACCGGGTGACCCGGGACAATGACCCGACGGCCCACGCCGAAGTCGTGGCCATCCGCAGTGCCGCCTCCGCGACTGCCAGCTTCGACCTCAGCGGCGCCGTACTGTACGCCAGTTGCGAGCCGTGCCCGCTCTGCCTCGCTGCGGCCTTGTGGGCCCGGGTGGGTCAGGTGTACTTCGCGGCCGACCGGAATGCTGCTGCCGCCGCCGGCTTCGACGATGCCCTCTTCTATGAGTACTTCGAGGGGGCACGCCCGGAACTGATGCCGGTGCGCCAAGCTGCCGTTCAGGCGTCGGACCTGCCTTTCCAGGCCTGGCGCGACAACCCGGACCGCACCGAATACTAAGCTAAGCGCGTGTCCTTGAGAAGGGCGCCGGCGCCGCCGGAGGGACTTTTGACTCTAGGCCGGGTCTCCGCAGTGGCGTCACATGGAACCATGACGGCGGGTACACGGGAAAACAGCGGCGGGCCGTGGTCTCGGGCCTGATCAAGTGTCCCCGTTGCGGGAAAACCAACCGGATTCCGACGGCGGCGTCCGGACACCCGCGTTGCGGCCACTGCCGAACGGACCTTCCATGGATCGTAGAGGCCAGCGACCCGGACTTCGGAGTGATTGCCGAACAGTCCTCGACACCGGCCCTGATCGACTTCTGGGCGGCGTGGTGCGGGCCGTGCAGGATGGTCAGCCCCGTCCTGGACAAACTGGCCCAGGAACGGGCCGGGCGGGTCAAGCTCGTCAAGGTCGACGTCGACAAGTCGCCCCTGCTGTCGCGCCGCTTCGACGTCCAGGCCATTCCCACCATGCTCGTGATCCGGGACGGAAAAGTCGTGGCCCGGCAGACGGGGGCTCCGACGGCGGCTGCCCTCCGCAGCTGGCTTGACGGGGCACTTTGACGGGGCACTGTCCTGGAAACCCACTTGAGCGTCCGCTCTTGACGCCTCACGAGGACACGCCTCCCGACGTGCCTCCCGAAAAGTGACGGCGATTCCTTCAGCGTTGATTCCTTCAGCGTTGATTCCTTCAGCGGCGCCTGCCCCGGGCCCCGCGGGCACCCAGGCCGCCCAGCAGGGGCGAACCCATACCTAGCAGGAACCCGAAGTCGTACCAGTTTCCGGCGCGGGCGGTGTTGTAGAAGGGGAACTCGCCCCACTGCCCAAAAACATGGACGATCAACACAATCCACGCCGTCAGCCCGTTCCAGATGCCCCAAAGCAAGTCCTGCCACCACATGCCTTACCTCCCCGACGGAACCATGTAACCCGGCTGCCCTGCGTCCTGGGTTCAGGCTAAGGGCGACGACGCCGGGGCGGTAGGGTCTATGGGCCCTTCAGCCGGCCCTGCCGGGTCGGGCGGCGGTTGAGGCCTGCCGGGCCGCGCTTCAGCCCCTCCGGTCTTCAGCCCTGCCGGGCCGGGAGCCGGCTGAGGCCTTCCACGAGTTCGTCCAGGCTGCTGCAGAGCGCAATCCGGATCCAGCCCTCGCCGATCGGGCCGAAGGCAGTGCCGGGGGCGAAGGACACCCCGGAGCCGGCCAGGAAACGCCGGACCCAGGAGCGGACGTCGCCGCCGCTGACGTGGGACACATCCGCCCAAAGGTAGAAGGCCCCCTGAGCCTTGAGGAACGGGATCCCCTTGGACTCCAAGACGGCCGAGGCGGCGTCCCGGTTGGCCCGGTAGTGGGCGTGGGCATGGCTGACGTAGTCCTGCGGGCCCGTGAGCGCGGCGAGAGCCGCGTACTGCGATGGCGAGGCGACACAGGAGACAATCGACTCCATCACGTTGTTCATCTTCTGCTCCAGACCGGGCGGGCAGATCAGCGCCCCGATCCGCAGCCCCGTCAGACCGTAGGTCTTGGACAGTGTCAGCGAGGTGAACACGCGGGCTTCGCCCGGGACGTCGCTGTCGAAGCGGGCAGCGCTCACATGCGGGACGTCGTAGGTGAACGCCTCGTAGCATTCGTCGGAGATGATCCACAGATCGTGGCGCCGGGCCAGTTCTACCAGGCTGCGCGTGAGCTCCTCGCCCAGGACAGCCCCCAACGGGTTGGACGGCGAATTCAGGATCAGGACCCTCGTCCGTGTCGTGATGAGCTCCTCGATGTCCTCGATCCGCGGCTGGAACTCGTGCTCCGGATACAGCGGGTAGCGCACGGGGACTCCATGAAGCAGGCTGCTCGTCATCGCGAACGTGGGATAACCCGGGTTGGGAATGAGGATTTCGTCGCCGGGGGAGAGCAGCAGGCTCATGGCGAAGTGGAGTCCCTGCTGGGCGCCGGCGACGACATGGACGCGGTCCGCTCCGACCGGCGTCGCGTTGTGTTCCCGGAACCGCGCCGCAAAAGCCTCCCGCAGTGCGGGGATGCCGGCGTTGGGCGTGTAATTGGTTTCGTCACGGTCCAGGCAGGCCATGCCGGCCTCGAGGATGTGGCGGGGGAGGGCGAAGCCCGGCTCGCCGATGCTCAGGACGATGGCGCCGGGAGTGCCCCAGGCAGCTTCGGTGATCTCGCGGATCTGGTTGATGGGGACGTCGCGGACGTGGGCGGCAAGCTCTGGCATGTCTGCCATCCTAACCGCCTGCGGGTTCCCGGAACGGCTGTGGGCGGGGTGCCCGGCCGGGGCTGGCCGTCTGGGGCGGGCCCCGCGCGCAGATATACTGGGAAGCGTGCTTTCTGGACTGGTGATAGTGGACAAGCCGCAAGGCTGGACCAGCCACGATGTGGTTGGACGGATGCGGCGGCTCGCCGGTACCCGAAAGGTGGGCCACGCCGGCACCCTGGACCCGATGGCCACCGGCGTCCTGGTGATCGGCATCAACAAAGCCACCCGGCTGCTGACCTACATCGTGGGCACCTCCAAGACCTATACGGCGACCATCCGGCTGGGCGAATCAACCGTGACAGACGACGCCGAGGGTGAGGTCACTGCCACGCACAGTGCCGCCTCGGTCACCGAAGAGGCCGTCCTGGCCGGCGTTGCCGCCTTGACTGGCGAGATCGAGCAGGTTCCAAGCAGCGTCAGCGCCATCAAGGTGAACGGCGAACGCGCCTACGCCCGGGTCCGTTCCGGCGAGGAGGTCAAACTGGCCGCCCGTCCGGTCACCATCCACCGCTTCGACATCCACGAGGTCCGCCCGGCGCGCGACGGCGAGGCGCTGGACGTGGACGTCACGGTTGAATGTTCCTCCGGCACCTACATCCGGGCCCTCGCCCGCGACCTGGGCAACGCGCTCGGCGTCGGCGGCCACCTCACGGCGCTGCGAAGGACCCAGGTGGGTCCGTACACGCTTGACCAGGCGCACACCCTCGAGCAGCTGGCTGAACAACTGGACGTGCTGGAAATGTCCCGGGCCGCGCGGGCACTGATGCCGAACCGTGAACTCAGCGACGAGGAAACCACCGAGATTTCCTTCGGCCGGAGGATCGCCGCCGGAGCGGCCTCCGGTACCCCCGAAGCCGCGACGGCGGACAAGCCGGCCGCGGCCTTCGCCCCGGACGGCACCCTCGTGGCACTGCTGGCCGACGCGGGAAGTTACGCCAAGCCCGTGCTCGTCTTCGCCCCGGACAACGAGAAGCGCGCCGCCACGCAAGCGGCTCCGGAACAGCAGGGCCCAGGGCAGCAGACGGCAGCACGGCAGGCCCCATCCCAGCAGGCCGGGCAGTAGTGGACGCGTATTTTTACATTATCCTGGCGGTCGGGCTGATCTCCAGCGTCATCTGCCTCACCGCCGGCATCCTCAAGAAGGCTCCGAACGACACGACGATCCTGTCCGTGGCCGCCGTCGAGCTGTCCCTGCTGGTGTACCTGGTCGGCTCAATCGTCCGGGTCGCGGGTGGAGAGCGGATTGCGGGGGAGCCCTGGGAGTTCTGGGGCTACCTGCTGACTGCCCTGATGCTGCCCGTCGGCGCGGTGTACTGGTCCATCCTGGAGCGCACGCGCTGGAGCAACTTTGTCCTGGCGGCCGTCGGCGTCACAGCACTCGTGATGGCGGCACGTATGAACCAGATCTGGTACTGACTTGGAAGAGGCAAGAAACGTGACGGCAAAACCTTCGCACCAGGAAACCGGGGCGCACACCACTGCGACAGAATCCGCGGCGGCGGCGTTGGACACCCGGAATACCGGTCCCGGCCGGCTGTTGATCGCCGTTTACGCGGTGTTTGCCCTTTCGGCGACTGCCCGGGCCGGCTACCAGATCCTCACGAAGTTCTCCGAGGCGCCGCTGGCCTACCTGCTGTCTGCCTTCGCCGCCGTCGTCTACGTCGTAGCCACGGTATCCCTCGCGAAGACCGGCCGCACGTGGTTCAAGGTGTCCGTCTGGGCTGTGTTGGTGGAGCTGATCGGAGTGCTGGTGGTCGGGGCGCTCAGCGTGTTCGACTCCGTGAACTTCCCGCACGAGACCGTCTGGTCCCTGTTCGGCCGCGGCTACGCCTTCATTCCGCTGGTGCTGCCCGTCCTGGGCCTTATCTGGCTGTACCGCCGTCGTCCGGCCCCGAAGCAGGCCTGACGCGTTTTAGTTGCTTAGCCGGGGTTGCCGCCCGGGTCCGGGCCGCTTTATTCCGGGCCGCTTGGTTCCGCCGCCGGGTCCAGCTCCTGGAACAGCGTGATCTGCAGCCCGTCGGCGCGGTGAGCCGGGAGTTCAGGGACCGCCACGGCGTTTCGCGCGGCTCCGCGATCAGGGTTCCCCCGGCGGCCACGAGATCCCGGGTGGCGGTTTGCGAGTCCTCGACTTCAAACGCGACCCGGAGCTTCGCACTCGGCTGGCCGTCGGCCTCGACCTGATCGATCATCCTGACCTGGGCCGGATTTGAGAGCTCCAGCATGGCCCGGCCCGCTTCCAGGATGGTGATGCGGGCATCCCCTTCGCCTTGGATGACCTCGCGTTCGACCAGCCCGAGAACGTCCCGGTAGAACGTCACCGCGGCCTCGTAGTCTTCTGTCTCGACGACGAGGCGTAGCTGCCGGACAGGGGGTGGGATTCGCTCGACGCTGTTCATGCTCGAACTGTAGGACCTCACCGGCCGTCGGGGAATGGCTGCCGGTGAATTGTCAGTGCGCTTCGGTGCCTGTGGCCGACTCAGTCTCCATGCCGGTTTCCATCCCAGTCTCCACACCGGTCTCCATGCCCAGAAGCCGGCGGCGCAGTGCCGGCCAGGCTGCGGCAAAACCCGGGTGCAGTTCCTTGTCGCGGACCTGGTCTACCGGGACCCACTGGAGCTCCAGACTTTCGGGGTCGCTGATGGCTGGCTCAAACAGTTCAATAACCTGCACCGCGACGGTGGTGTAGCTCCAGTACCCGATGTCGAATACCGAGGTGAAGAGGACGCGGACGTGGCCGGGCGGGACGGCGGCTTCTTCCTGGGCCTCCCGCAACGCCCCGTGGATGGCCTCTTCCCCCTGGTGCAGGGCGCCGCCGGGGAGTCCCCAGGTTCCGCCCTGGTCGCTCCACAGGGCGCGGTGCTGGAGCAGAACTCCCTTGGCGGCGTCGTGAACAAGGAGCCCGGCCGAGCCGAAGCGCCCCCAGAACTTGCCGCGGCCGCCGTCGACCCATGCGTCGCCCGGATCGCGGGCACCGAGCGGCCGGCGGGGTTCGCCGGACAGTGGCCCTGCGAACGGTTCCCCGGGTTGCGGGACGAAGGTGCTATCCATCCCTACAGCTTGCCACGGTCTGGGTCAGTGCCGGACGTCGAGGGCCATGTTCGGTTGCCGGGTGCGGCGCCGCCCGCAGGTGCTCAACGGGGGCACTTTGACACGGACTCGCCGCGTACTAACCGGTGATCGCCCGTTTGGGGGCTCAAAGTAGCCCCGGACGGTGCAGTCACCCTGCCTGCGAGCGACCCGGGCTGGACAACGGAGGAAGTGCCGGGAGGTGCGGGAAGGCGTCGGGGTCTGCCGCCAGGCCGGCCACGGGCCCGGGCTCGGCGCCCCACAGTCTGCCCAGCTTGTCCTGAAGGGCGCCGGCCCCCTGTAGGGCTCAGCCTGTCCTGAAGGGGAGCGGTGTGCCGCTTTCGAACGGCACAGCACCTTGGGCAGGGGTCTGCGTGAACCATCCACCGTCCTGATTGCGGGCATAGATCAGCATCCGTTGATTCCCGTCGAGCGGATCGCCGTCCGGATAGGACTGGCCGCAGGTTACGGGTGTTGAGGCGATGCGGAGTGGTCCGGCCGCCGGGTCGCCTTTGAGAACAGCCTCTACTTCCACCAGATGGATCCGTGCCCGGTAGCCGTAGATTTTGGTTTCCCCGTCCGTGCGGATGGGTTTCCCGATGACCACCAGGGTCGCGTCGTCGAACTGCTGCTGCGGTGACTCAAAGCGGATCCAATCGACACATGTGTCGGTGGCTGCGCCGGGCAATAGGCTGCAGCCAGCCGTCAGGGTGGAGGCCAGTAGTCCCAGAACCGTCAGCATTGGCGTCCGCATACCCCGAACCTAGCTGGCTGAGTGCAGGCGGTCTACAGGGGAAACGGAGTTGTCGGTCCCGGCCGCGGAGATTCAGTTGGGACAGCCACAGCGACTACCGGAACCGGGCGATGACCCGCACCGGTTCCGGGCGGAACTCTGCGCCTTCGGTGAGTCCCAGTGCAGGTAGCAGATAGTCGCGTCGTCGGAGATCGCACGGGCCAGATCCACAAGTTCACTGCAGGCATTCCGGGCGGTCACAATGTAGGAGGAATTCCGGATGGCCGAGGTGAGCACCTCAGGTTCCCGGGTGTAGGCGGACCAGCCCACTGATTCGTACTACGCCAGTACTTCGCGGTCCGGGAGGTCTCTCTCGGCAAGGATGGTGAATTCAGGCATCGGATCAGTGTGGCACACCGCCATTTCCCCGGATCCCGAGATGCCCGTGATCTTATTCCGCCGTCCCCGGGACCTGGAGGCCTGGCTCGAGCAGCTGGCAGTCGCCGCGGGACGCGCCGGAAGCCTCCGAACGCCCGACGACGGAACGTGCCTGCGCCGGGTAGCTGACGGACCGCCGGAGGCCGATGCAGGCTAGCGCAGGGGAATTCCGTTGACGTCCACGCGGAAGCTCTCGATGACCTTGTTCGTCGCGGTGTCGATGATGATCACGGAATCGGCTGGCCAAGAGGGGTCAGCTACAACCGTGTACGGAACGTCCGAGACGTGAGTCGGGCGGCCGGCCTCGTTGATCTTCCGGTTGAAGGCATCCACCACGGTGTTCGTCCGGGTGTTGACCGCCACGTTTTCCTGGGGCAGCCCCGGCGTGTCGCCCGAAGCGGGCGTGGCGTTCCACCAGCCCTCATAGCCGCCGACGACAGTCGCCGGCGCTGAAGCCGGCGCCGGCGATGCGGCACTCGCGGCGCCAGTGGCACCTGCGGCAGCTGGAGCGGCTGCGGAGGCCTGACCGCCGCAACCGCTCATTGACGCTCCAGCCGCGAGAATCAGACACGCAGCGGCAAGGCGTTGTGAAGTGCGGATGTGTCCCAAAATAATGTCCCCCAACAATGCGTGCAGCCGGTGTTCTCCGGCATCGATGGAATGACCCTACCAGCGCGGAAGACAGCTTCGGGAGGGCCGGCCGGGCCGTCCGGGGCCTGCGGCGATTGCGGGTAATCTTAGAGAGTTCCGGAGCCGGCACCGTGGTCCGGAAGAGCTCATGGCAGGCAGCAAAAAGGCGAGGTTGATGGTCCACATCTGGAACGATCCGTCCGAAGTCCCGGCGGACTTCGGTCCTTCCGTTGTCACGTTCGGCAACTTCGACGGCGTGCACCGCGGCCACCAGCAGGTGCTCTCCCAGCTCATCCGGATTGCCCGGTTGAACCACGCCCGCGCCGTCGCCATCACCTTCGATCCGCACCCCGCGCAGGTGCACCGGCCGGAGTCCGCGCCGGAACTGATCATGGGGCTGGAGGACAAGTTGGCGGCCCTCGGCGAGCTGGGCCTCGATGCCGTGCTGGTGATGAAGTACTCACTCGAGCTGGCCAGCCTCACACCGGAGGAATTCGTCTCCACAGTTCTCGTCGACAGCCTCCGGGCCAGCCACGTGGTAATCGGCCACGATGCCCGCTTCGGCCGCGGCAACTCCGGGGACCTGCACACGATGCAGGAACTCGGGAAGAAGCTCGGCTTCGAGGTGCTGGTCATCAGCGAGTTCGGTTCCGAGGGTTTCCCCATTCACGACGACGCCGGCAAGGACCGCCGCTGCTCCTCCACCTGGGTCCGCGAGGCCCTGCGCGAGGGCGACGTCGCCACCGCCGCCGCCGTCCTCGGCCGTCCGCACCGGATGCGCGGCGAAGTCGTGCACGGCGCCGCCCGCGGCCGCAACCTCGGATTCCCCACCGCCAACCTCGCCTCCAGCTCGAGCGGCTACATCCCCGCGGACGGCATCTACGCCGGTTGGCTTGTGGACCAGGCCGGCACCCGCTGGCCGGCCGCCATCTCGGTCGGCTCCAACCCCACCTTCGACGGCGTCAGCCGTCAGGTGGAAGCTCACGTGATCGACCGTCCGGACGAGGCTCCGGAGGACTTCGATCTGTACGACCAGACAGTAGTGGTGGAATTTGTCGCCAGACTGCGCGGCATGGTGGCGTACCGTGGCCCTGAAGCGTTGGTGGACCAGATGCGTTTGGACGTGGTCCAGGCCCACGACATCCTGTTTGCGCACCGACCGCCCACCCAATCTGCGCACCAACCGCACCACTGATTCAGCTGGCGCACCGGCGGTCCACTACTGGGTCCCCGTGTCGATTCGCGGAATGATTCACAGCCATTTGGCAAGGAAGGCAAGAGAAGTGACCCTTGATAAGAATACGAGGGAGCTGGACAAGGATATTGTCCGCGACTTCAGCTCCCGGATGAGCTATGCGTCCTATCTGCAGCTGCCCACGCTGCTGAGCGCCCAGCAGCCCGTCAGCGCCCCGGAGCACCACGACGAGATGCTGTTCATCATCCAGCACCAGACCACGGAACTGTGGCTGAAACTGGTCCTGCATGAGCTCCACAGCGCCGCCGACTGGCTCCGCGCCGACGACCTCGGCTCGGCCCTGAAGGCGATCGCCCGGGTCAAGCACATCCAGAAGACGCTGACCGAGCAATGGTCCGTGCTGGCCACCCTCACTCCCACCGAGTACTCGCAATTCCGCGGCTTCCTGGGCAACTCCTCCGGGTTCCAGTCGAGCCAGTACCGCGCGGTCGAGTTCCTGCTCGGCAACAAGAACCGCAAGATGCTGCCGGTGTTCGAATCCGATCCGGAGGCCCACGCGATGCTGCTGGAGCTCCTCGAAGCCCCCAGCATCTACGACGACTTCCTGGCCTACCTCAAACGCCAGGGCTTCGACGTCCCGGCATCCTTGCTCGAGCGCGACGTCACGAAGGCCCACGAGTTCTGCCCCGAACTGGTCCCGGTGTTCAAGTACATCTACGAGAACGCGGCTGGCAACTGGGGCGCCTACGAAGCCTGCGAGGAACTCGTGGATCTGGAGGACAATTTCCAGCTCTGGCGCTTCCGCCACCTGCGCACTGTCCAGCGCACCATTGGCATGAAGTCAGGCACCGGCGGCTCCAGCGGAGCCGCCTTCCTGCAGAAGGCTCTTGAGCTGACCTTCTTCCCCGAGCTCTTCGCCGTCCGGACGGAGATCGGCCAATGAGCACCGGCACAACACCCGAAGACTCCGGCACTGAAATGGCAGCAAGCCCCGCGGCAAGCGCTTCGCGGGACGCCATGCGGCAGCGCGCCCAGGAACTTGACGCTGCCGACCCGCTGGCCGCCTACCGCGGGCACTTCATCGGCACGGACAAGGAGCTGTCCTACCTCGACGGCAACTCCCTCGGCCGCCCGCTCAAACGCACCGTCACGGATGTCGGCAGCTTCATCCAGGAGAGCTGGGGCGGCCGGCTGATCCGCGGCTGGGACGAGGAATGGATGGAGCTCCCGCAGGCCATCGGCGACCAGCTCGGACGGGCCGTCCTGGGCGCCGCGCCGGGGCAGACCATCATCGCCGACTCCACCACAGTGGTGCTGTACAAGTTGATCCGCGCCGCGCTGGCCGCCGTGAGGGACCCTGCGCGGACCGAAATCGTGCTGGACACGGACAATTTCCCCACCGACCGCTACCTCGTCGAGGGCATCGCCCGCGAAGAGGGACTGACGCTGCGCTGGATCGACGCCGATCCTGCCTCCGGTGTGACAGTCGAGCACGTGCGGGCCGCCACCGGGCCGGCCACCGCCGTCGTGGTCCTGAGCCAGATCGCCTACCGCTCCGGGTTCCTCGCAGATCTGCCGGGGATCACCGCTGCCGTGCACGACGCCGGCGCGCTCGTCGTGTGGGACCTGTGCCACTCCGCCGGCTCGGTGGAGATCGGCCTGGACGCGGCCGACGTCGATTTCGCCGCCGGCTGCACGTACAAGTACCTGAACGGGGGACCGGGCTCGCCTGCGTTCGCCTACGTCAACGCCCGGCACCTGCCCGGCCTGCAGCAGCCGATCTGGGGCTGGATGGGACGCAAGGACGCCTTTGAAATGGGCCCCGGCTATGAGGCCGCCGCCGGCATCCGGGGCTTCCTCAGCGGCACCCCGGCCATCTTCGGGATGCTCGCCATGCGCGGGACGCTTGACCTGCTCGAGGAAGTCGGGATGGCAGCCGTGCGGGAGAAATCGCGGAAGCTGACCGCGTTCGCCGTCGAACTCCACGACGCCTGGCTCGCCCCGGCGGGCGTTGAACTCTCGACGCCGCGGGATCCGGAACTGCGCGGGAGCCACATCACGGTGGACCACCCCGCGTTCCGGAAGATGACCGCGGCGCTGTGGGAGCAGGACGTCATCCCGGATTTCCGGGCTCCGCAGGGCATCCGGATCGGGCTGTCCCCGCTCAGCACTTCCTTCACCGAGTTGTACCGCGGCGTGGCCGCCATCCGCGAACGGCTGGAGAGCGGTGCGGGCAGCCGTTTCGACAAGATTAGCGGCGTGCCGGTAAACTAAACGTTGGATCCGGCTGCAGTCCGTGGCGGCTGGTTCTTGTTGTGTACGGAAAACCCTCTGTTTCAGAACGGCGATCCGCGCGGCACCCCCGGCAGTGAGTTACTGTTTCGGGCCTCACGGCACATCTCTAGGAGTTATCGTGGCACTTGAAGCCGCTGTAAAGCAGTCCATCATCAAGGATTTCGCAACGTCCGAGGCCGACACCGGTTCGCCGGAGGTCCAGGTTGCAGTCCTGACTCAGCGGATCAAGGATCTCACTGAGCACATGAAGGTGCACAAGCACGATTACCACACCCAGCGCGGTCTGCTGGCCATGGTTGGTCGTCGCAAGCGCATGCTGACCTACCTCAAGAACACTGACATCACCCGCTACCGTGCGCTCATCGAGCGTCTCGGCCTGCGCCGCTAGTCAGCTTTAAGGGGCGGCCCCTTCCGTGACGGAAAGGGCCGCCTTCTTCAAACAAAACTCAACAGGAGGATCAACCGCATCACGCATTCGCGGTCCTCGGTAGTGATCCCCGGGAACGGCTTCAAGGAAGTGTTGCCCGGCCCGTGGGTCTCGATCGATGACCGGGTGCAGTGCAGGCCAGTAGACAGATGCTGGACTGGGTTGATGCGGCTGGGCTCCGTGAACCATGAAACGGAGGTGACTCTCTATGGAGGGTCCCGAAATCCAGTTCTCAGAAGCAGTCATTGATAATGGCCGCTTCGGCAAGCGTGTAATCCGCTTTGAAACCGGCCGCCTTGCCAAGCAGGCAGCCGGCGCAGCGATGGTCTACCTCGATGAAGAGACCGCGCTGCTGTCCGCCACCACCGCCGGCAAGCACCCGCGTGAAGGTTTCGACTTCTTCCCGCTGACCGTTGACGTCGAAGAGCGTATGTACGCCGCCGGCCGCATCCCGGGCTCGTTCTTCCGCCGCGAAGGCCGCCCCTCCACGGAAGCCATCCTGGCCTGCCGCCTCATGGACCGCCCGCTGCGCCCCGCCTTCGTCAAGGGCCTGCGCAACGAGGTCCAGATCGTCGTCACCGTGCTCTCCATCAACCCCGACGAGCTTTACGACGTGGTCGCGATCAACGCGTCCTCGATGTCCACCCAGCTCTCCGGCCTGCCCTTCTCCGGCCCGATCGGCGGCGTCCGCGTTGCCCTCGTCGCCGATGAGAACGGCTCGCAGTGGGTTGCGTTCCCGAAGCACTCCCAGCTGGAGAACGCCGTCTTCAACATGGTCGTAGCCGGCCGAATCGCCGGTGACGACGTGGCCATCATGATGGTTGAAGCCGAAGCCACCGACAACTCCTGGAACCTCATCAAGGAACAGGGCGCCACCGCCCCGACCGAAGAGGTTGTCTCCGAAGGCCTCGAGGCTGCCAAGCCGTTCATCAAGGCCCTTTGCGAAGCACAGTCCGACCTGGCAGCCCGCGCCGCCAAGCCGACCGTCGAGTTCCCGGTCTTCCTGGACTACCAGGACGACGTTTACGCCGCTGTGGAAGCCGCCGGCGCCGAGAAGCTGGCCGCCGTCTTCCAGATCGCCGACAAGCAGGAACGCGACACCGCCTCCGACGAGCTCAAGGACGAGGTCACCTCCTCCCTGGCCGGCCAGTTCGAAGGCCGTGAGAAGGAGCTGTCCGCAGCCTTCCGCTCGGTCACCAAGCAGGTTGTGCGCCAGCGCATCCTGAAGGACCAGATCCGCATCGACGGCCGTGGCCTGACGGACATCCGCCAGCTCACCGCCGAGGTAGAGGTCCTGCCCCGCGTGCACGGCTCGGCCATCTTCGAGCGCGGCGAGACCCAGATCATGGGTGTCACCACGCTGAACATGCTCAAGATGGAACAGCAGATCGACTCGCTGTCTCCCGTGACGCGCAAGCGCTACATGCACAACTACAACTTCCCGCCGTACTCCACCGGCGAGACCGGCCGCGTCGGTTCCCCGAAGCGCCGCGAAATCGGCCACGGTGCCCTTGCAGAGCGCGCCATCATGCCGGTGCTGCCGTCCCGCGAGGAATTCCCCTACGCCATCCGCCAGGTGTCTGAGGCGCTCAGCTCCAACGGTTCGACGTCGATGGGTTCCGTCTGCGCCTCCACGCTGTCCCTGCTCAACGCGGGTGTGCCGCTGAAGGCCGCCGTTGCCGGTATCGCCATGGGCCTGGTTTCCGACCAGGTTGACGGCCAGACCCGTTACGCCGCCCTGACCGATATCCTCGGCGCCGAAGATGCCTTCGGTGACATGGACTTCAAGGTTGCCGGTACCTCCGAGTTCGTCACGGCGATCCAGCTGGACACCAAGCTCGACGGCATCCCGGCCTCCGTCCTGGCCGCTGCCCTGAAGCAGGCCCGCGAAGCCCGCCTGCACATCCTGGATGTCCTGAACTCCGCGATCGACACCCCGGACGAGCTCTCCGAGTTCGCGCCGCGCGTCATCGCGGTCAAGATCCCGGTAGACAAGATCGGCGAGGTCATCGGGCCGAAGGGCAAGATGATCAACCAGATCCAGGAAGACACCGGAGCCGACATCTCGATCGAGGATGACGGCACGGTCTACATCGGCGCCACGAACGGCCCGTCTGCCGACGCAGCACGGTCCGCGATCAACGCCATCGCAAACCCGCAGATTCCGGAAATCGGCGAGCGTTACCTGGGCACGGTCGTCAAGACCACGACCTTCGGCGCCTTCGTTTCCCTGACTCCGGGCAAGGACGGCCTGCTGCACATCTCCGAGCTGCGCAAGATCGCCGGCGGCAAGCGCGTGGACAACGTCGACGACGTCGTCTCCGTGGGCCAGAAGATCCAGGTGGAAATCACCAAGATCGACGACCGCGGCAAGCTCTCCCTGTCTCCCGTAGTGGCAGACGGGGCAGGCTCCGAGAACGCCGACAACGCCGAGGTCTCCGAGGAGTCCGCAGAGTAGTCTTCTGCACCAAACAGCGGGGCCGGTGGATCATCCACCGGCCCCGCTGCCGTTACAGGTAGGATTGCAGGCAGATTTGGCACATGTTTACTGAAAGGCCTTGATGACTGTCGTACCCCTGCCGCTTGAGCAGAATCAGCATGCCGACACCCTGATCCATGGAGCCGACGGCGGTTCCGAAGTGCGCCGCTCGGTCCTGCCCGGCGGAGTCCGCGTGCTCACTGAAGCTATGCCCGGCCAGCGCTCGGCCACCATCGGTTTCTGGGTCGGAGTCGGCTCCCGCGACGAGGCTCCCGGCCAGCACGGCTCCACGCACTTCCTGGAGCACCTCCTCTTCAAGGGCACCAAGCGCCGCACCGCCCTGGAGATCGCCTCAGCCTTCGACGAGGTCGGCGGGGAATCAAACGCCGCCACCGCGAAGGAAAGCACCTGCTACTTTGCCCGGGTGCTGGACACCGACCTTCCCATGGCGATCGACGTCATCGCGGACATGATCACCGGTGCGGTCCTGGACGCGCAGGAGATGGAGCAGGAACGGGACGTCATCCTCGAGGAAATCGCGATGGACAGCGACGACCCCACCGACGTCGCGCACGAGAACTTCGTCGCCGCCGTGCTGGGAACCCACCCGCTCGGCCGCCCGATCGGCGGCACCCCGGACGCCATCCGGGCCGTCGCCCGCGACTCGGTCTGGGACCACTACCGCCGCTACTACCGCCCCGACGAACTCGTCATCACCGCGGCCGGGGGACTGGACCACGACGTCGTCTGCGGCCTTGTGGTGGATGCCCTGCATGCCGCCGGCTGGAGCCTTGAGCCGGATGCCGCTCCGGTCCAGCGCCGCCCCACGCAGCGCGCCGACATCGCCGGAACCGCCGGGCTGCACGTGGTCAAGCGTCCCGTCGAGCAGGCCAACATCATCATGGGCTGCCCCACGATCGTCGCGACCGACGAGCGCCGCTTCGTCATGAGCGTACTCAACGCGGTGCTCGGCGGCGGCATGTCCTCCCGGCTGTTCCAGGAAGTGCGGGAGAAGCGCGGGCTGGTCTACTCGACCTACTCCTTCGCCTCCTCCTACGCCGACGCCGGCTACTTCGGCATGTATGCCGGCTGCACGCCGTCGAAGGTCCGTCAGGTCCTCGAGCTCCTCGGCGCCGAACTGGACAAGCTGGCCGAGGGCGGCATCTCCGACGAGGAGCTCCGCAAGGCCGTCGGTCAGCTCTGCGGCGGAATCGTGCTGGCCCTCGAGGACACCGGCTCCCGGATGTCCCGGCTGGGCCGCGCCGAACTGGTGTCCGGCGAATACCAGGACATCGACGAGACGCTGCGCCAGATCAAGGCCGTGACCGCGGCCGAGGTCCAGGAGCTGGCCCGTGAGCTGGCGGCCGCCCCGCGGACCGTCACCGTGGTGGGACCCTTCGAGGAAACCGAGACCTTCGGCCTCTGAGCTGCGGCTCCGGCTCGCCCGGGACCAAGCTCGCCCGGGACCTAGACAGCACAGGCGGCACCGCGTGATGATGGGGGCGGGGTCACTCGGGAGGACCCCTGGAAGGAAAACATGGACCGGCCGCTGCCAGGCAGTGCACACGAGGCGCTTGAGGCGTTCCTGGGGCATTGGACCGGCACCACGCAGTGGGAGGCCACGCCCTGGGGGCCGGCCCGGACAGCGGCCATTGAATTGACCTTCGCCCGGGCGGCAGCCGGCCTGGCCGTCACCCAGAGTTACCGGCACACGGAGGCCGACGGCAGCCGCTCCGAGGGCCACGGCGTCTTCACCATGGACCCCGACCGACCGGACACCCTCTGGTACCACGTGAACAGCGGCGGACTGCCCCCGGAGCCGCCCGCGCGCGCCAGCTGGCAAGAGGGTGTCCTCACCATGGAGCGGCGCAGCGACCGCGGCACCGCGCGGCATACCTTTCGGGTGGACGACGGCGTGCTGACGCACAGCGCCGGACTCCGGCTGGGCAAAGCAATCGAGTTCACCCCGTTCATGACCTCGATCTGCCGACGCGTGGCCGCCTAACCGCCGGCGAAGGGCGGCAGCACATCGACGACGTCGGCCGGCTTGAGTGCCGTGGCACGGTTCCGCACGGCAACCTCGTTGAGCAGGAAGCTGCTCCGGGACAGGATTCGGGCCAGCGGCGGGGTCCCGGCCGGGGGTTCCGGGCGCTCGACGGCGAGGATGGCGTCGAGCAGGGTCGCGAGGGTGTCGCCGCCGGACAGGTCAAAGAGTTCCTCGTCCACGCCGGCGGCGGCGCGCGCGGCAGCGAAGTAACGTACGTTCACAGGTGGTTCAGCCTCCGATGGCGCTCATGCTGCGATCCGGCTGGACGAAGTCCGGAGCGTCCAGTCCGACGTGGTCCATACCGTGGGCCTTGGGCTTGATCCACATGGCGTCCTGCCAGCGTTCGGCAAGTTGTTCGTCGCTGGCGCCCTCGCGGAGCAGCCCCAGCAGGTCGACTTCCTCGCGGGAGAACAGGCAGCTCATGATCTTGCCCTCGGCGGTGATGCGGGTGCGGCGGCAATCGGAGCAGAAGGGCTCGGTCACGGAGGCGATGATTCCCACGGTTCCCAGCACGGGGCCGGTCGCCTCGGCCGTTCCGGGCACGCGGGCCCGGACCTCGAAGCGTTCGGCCGGGGCGCCGTCGCGGTCCCGTGGATCGGCGCTGAGCACATAGTGCACGGAGAGCAGCTCACGGATCTCAGCGGCCGTGATCATGTTCCGGCGGGTCCAGCCGTGGTCGGCGTCGAGCGGCATCTGCTCGATGAAGCGCAGCTCGTAGCCGCGGTCCAGCGCCCAGGCCAGCAGGGCCGGGGACTCGACGTCGTTGATGCCCCGCATCAGCACGGCATTGAGTTTCACGGGACCCAGCCCGGCGGCCCAGGCGGCGTCCACGCCGGCCAGGACTTTGTTCAGGAAGGGGCGCCGGGTCAGCTTGGTAAAGGTCTCCTCGTGCAGCGAGTCCAGCGAGACGTTGATCCGGGAGAGCCCGGCGGCCTTGAGCCCGGCGGCCTTTTTGTCCAGGCCCACGGCATTTGTGGTCATGGAGATCGGCAGCTCGGGGTGGGCCTGGCGGAGCGCCGAAATGATGTCCAGCAGGTCGGCCCGGACCAGCGGTTCGCCGCCTGTCAGCCGAAGTTCGCGCACGCCCAGCGTGTCAACGCCGATCCGCACGATCCGGACAATTTCCTCCGCGGACATCACGGCCTGCTTGGACAGCCACTCCAGGCCTTCGGCCGGCATGCAGTAGGTGCAGCGCAGATTGCATTTGTCCGTCAGGGAAAGCCGCATGTCCGTGGCACGGCGGCCGTATCGGTCCACGAGGCCGGCAGGCATCCCGGCCGGGCGTCCGGGCAGCGACGGGGTTCCGGCAGGGCCCGCGCCGGAAACACCTCCGACGGAGCCGGTTCCTTCACGTGGCTGGGGCATGCCAAGCTGAACACTCATAAAGTCAGGCTACGCCACCTCAGGGCAAGCATCACGCCCGTTGAGCCACGGATCGTGCGGATTTTCTCCGGCTGGACCGGCCATGCCACGCCGAGCCGCTGTACCGGCCCCCGGGGGCGTGACATGGCCCGTGCCCCGGGCGGGTTGCGACCCTATGCTGGAAGGGTGAAGACCTTCCAGAGTGCGCCGGCAGCAGCGGTTTCCGGAAACCGGCGAAAACCGGACCGGCCGGCCATCATGTGGGCAGCCGCAGCCGGAGTGGCTGCTGTGGGCAGCGGGGTTGTCCTGGGGGAAGCCGCCGCCGGTCTCCTGAGTCCCTCCATCTCGCCCGTGACGGCCGTCGGCGGCGCCGTGATCGATGTGGTCCCTCCGGGCGTCAAGGACTGGGCCATTTCGCTCTTCGGCACAGCCGACAAGGTCGCGCTGCTGGGCGGCATGGCCCTGGCCATCGCGACGCTTGCTGCCCTGTCCGGGGTCCTTGAGCTCCGCCGCCGCTTCGCCGGGGTGGCCGTCATTGCGGTTTTTGGAGCCGTGGGCGTCGTCGCCGTACTGGGGCGGGCCGACGTGACCGCCAACGCGATCCCCGTCCCGCTGCTGGCCGCGGCGGTAGGCATCGGGCTGATGCGCTGGCTGGTCCGGCGGCTGGGGGAGTGGCAGGCTGAAGCCGGCCTTGTGGCCGGCCCGGCTGTGGAAGGCCGGACACCCGACGCCCCGACGCAGAGCCGGACGCCGGAGGCCGCGACGACGAGCCGGACACCGGGGAGCCCGGCACAGAGCCCGACGCCGTACAGCCCGGCCCGCCGCCGCTTCCTGCAGGCGCTCGGCGGAACGGCCGCCGTCGCAGCTCTTGGCGGGGTGCTCGCCGCCACGCTGAGGGGAGCCGCAGCTGCCGTCAGCGAACTGCGCAGCAAACTCGTGCTCCCGGCGCCCGCGTCGCCCGTGCCGCCGATCCCGGCCGGTGCCGAGCTGGGGCTGGACGGCATCGGCCCGCTGGTGACCCCGAACAAGGACTTCTACCGGATTGACACCGCACTGCGCGTCCCGGTGGTGGACCCGGGCCAGTGGACCCTGAAGGTCACCGGCCTCGTGGAGCGCGAGATCTCACTGGACTTCGCGGCCCTGCTGGCCAAGCCCCTGATCGAACGGCACGTGACCATCGCCTGCGTCTCCAATGAAGTGGGCGGGGACCTGATCGGAAACGCCCGCTGGCTGGGCTGGCCGGTCCGGGATCTGCTGGCCCTGGCCGGACCCAAACCCGGTGCAGACATGGTGCTGT
Organism: Arthrobacter sp. UYCu723; assembly: GCF_054059215.1. Taxonomy (NCBI): domain Bacteria; kingdom Bacillati; phylum Actinomycetota; class Actinomycetes; order Micrococcales; family Micrococcaceae; genus Arthrobacter; species Arthrobacter sp. UYCu723. The sequence goes on along the minus strand of NZ_JBSSBW010000001.1, from coordinate 155,888 downwards.
CCCGCAGCACCGACGGCTGGACCGCCGGCACCCCGCTGGAAGTACTCATGGACAGCAGGGATGCGCTGCTGGCTGTCGGCATGAACGGTGAACCGCTCCCGTTGGAGCACGGATTCCCGGCCCGGCTCATTGTTCCCGGCCTCTACGGCTACGTCTCGGCGACGAAATGGGTCACCGAGCTGAAGGTGACACGCTTCGCGGACGATGTTGCCTATTGGACGCCCCGGGGCTGGAGCGAGCGCGGCCCTGTCAAGATCTCCTCCCGCATCGACGTTCCCCGGGGCGGACGCTCCGTCGCCGCCGGGACGGTGGCATTCGGCGGCGTTGCCTGGGCCCAGCACACCGGTATCGGCAAGGTGGAGCTCCGGGTCAACCGCGGTGACTGGCAGCAGGCCGAGCTGGCGCCCGGGATCTCCAAGGACACCTGGTACCAGTGGAAGCTGGCCCTGCCGCTGACCCCGGGGCAGTACGAGGTGCAGGTCCGGGCCACGGACTTCAACGGCGTCGCGCAAGTGGAGGACCGCGCCGCCGTGGCGCCCAGCGGGGCCACCGGCTTTCACACGGTTACAGTTGACGTGAAGTCGTAGCGGGCCCGGCAACCACTGTTCCGGCAATCAGCGTCCAGGCATAGAGCCACGACAAAGGGTCATCACGAGGGGTCAAGAAAACGTATGCACCGCACCCAGACACTGCGCGTCAGCGTGGAAGCGCACCGCGAGGCGGTCCGCCGGCTGCTGGCCCAGCTCCGCACACCGGACCGGATTGAACGGCTCCCGCTGCTCGCGGCCCTCGGACGGGGACTCGCGGCGGACATCGTGGCGCCGGTGGACCTGCCGCCCTTCGCGAACTCGCAGATGGACGGCTTCGCCATCCGCAGCGCGGACGTACCCGACGGCGGCACCGAGCTGCGCGTCGTGGCGCCCATCCCCGCCGGTGCCGCTCCGGACGGACTCGCCCCGGGCACGGCCGCCCCGATCATGACCGGAGCCATGATGCCGCCGGGAGCGGACGCCGTCGTGCCGATTGAGCAGGCGGTGCCGGACTCCTTTCCCGCGCCCGGAGAGCCGGCCACGGTCACCCTGCCCGCTGCCCCGGCCGGGAATTTTGTCCGCGACGCCGGCAGCGACATCCGCACCGGGGAGCTGGCGCTCGCCGCCGGGACGTACCTGGGACCGGGACAGCTGGGACTGCTGGCCGCGCTCGGGCTCACCGAAGTGGCGGTCTACCGCGCCCTGCGGATCCTCCTCGTCACCACCGGCGACGAAGTCGTGGAACCCGGCAGTCCGCTCGGGCCCGGCAAGATTTACGACTCCAACGGAACCCTGCTCGAATCAGCCATGCGTCAGGCGGGCCTGGCGGTGACCAGAACCGGCATCTCCACGGACCGCCCCGAGGAGCTCGCCGCACTGCTGCGCCGGCACACCCCGGACGTGGACCTGATCGTCACCACCGGCGGCGTCAGCAAGGGCGCCTACGAGGTGGTCCGGCTGGCGATGGACGGGCACGACGTCGAGTTCCTCGGAGTCGCCATGCAGCCGGGCGGCCCGCAGGGGATCGGAACGTTCGACGGCGTCCCCGTCCTCGGGTTCCCGGGGAACCCGGTGAGCTGCCTCATCTCCTTCGAAATGTTCCTGCGCCCCGTCCTCGGCGCCCTGTTCGGCTCGCCCGCCCCGCGTCCCAAGGTCCGGGCGCGGCTGGCCGAAGCCGTGACGTCCCCGCCGGGCAAGCACCAGGTCCGGCGCGGCACACTCCAGCCGGACTGCACAGTCCGCCTCGAAGGCGGCGCAGGCTCGCACCTGGTCAGCGCCCTGGCACACTCGAACGCCCTCATCCACGTCCCCGAAGGAATTGCTGCGCTCGCCGAAGGCGCAGAGGTGGAAGTATGGATGCTGTGAACGATGCAGAAATCCCCACACCGGGAAACCCGGCAGCTGTTAACGCGGACGCCGTTACCGATGAAGCCAGAAAACCGGTCCTGACCCACCTGCGCCAGGACGGCACCGCCCAAATGGTCGATGTGTCCAACAAGGCCGAGTCAACGCGGGAGGCCACGGCCACCGCCACGGTCAACAGCACGGCCGAGGTCCTGACCCTCCTCGGCGACGGTGACCTGCCCAAGGGCGACGCCCTGGCCGTCGCCCGCATCGCCGGCATCATGGCGGCCAAAAAGACCCCCGAACTCATCCCGCTGTGCCATCCGCTGCCGATCGCCAAAGTCACCGTCGACTTCGAACTGGACACCGCCTCCATCACCGTGTTCGCCACCGTCAAGACCCTCGGCGTCACCGGCGTCGAGATGGAAGCACTGACCGCTGCCTCGGTGGCCGCGCTCAGCCTCTACGACATGATCAAGGCCGTGGACAAGCACGCGGTCCTGAACGACATCAAAGTGCTGGCCAAAAGCGGCGGCAAGAGCGGGGACTGGACCATATGAGCATGCCCGAACCCCACCGTCACGGCGAAGCGACCGGGCGGAAGGCCGGCGTCGTGATTGCCTCGACGCGGGCCGCGGCCGGCGTCTATGACGACCTCACCGGTCCCGTCATCATCGACTGGCTCACCGAACACGGCTTCGAGCCGTTCCCCCCGCTCGTGGTGCCGGACGGGGAGCCGGTGGGCGCCGCCCTCCGCGCCCTCCTCACCCAGCAGCCTGCCGTCATCATCACGAGCGGCGGCACGGGCCTCAGCGCCACCGACGCCACCCCGGAACAGACCCTGCCCCTCCTGGACCGCGAGATTCCGGGCATCATGGAAGGCATCCGGAGCGCGGGAACGGCCAAGACGCCCATGGCTATGCTGAGCCGGGGACACGCGGGGGCAGCCGGACAGACCTTCATCGTCAATCTCCCCGGATCCCCGAAGGGCGTCATGGACGGCCTGAGCGTGCTGGATCCCATTCTCGGACATCTCTGCGACCAGCTGGAAGGCAGCCATGGGCACTGACACAGGATTTGAAATCGTCCACGCCGTCCTCAGCGACGAACCGATCTCCGTGGACCAAGCCATCGCCGCAGTCGAATCGGACACCGCCGGGGCCGTCGTCAGCTTCAGCGGCGTCGTCCGGAACCACGACGGCGGCAAACCCGTCCAACGGCTCAGATACAGCGCGCACCCGACGGCGCACCAGGTGATGGCCGACGTCGTTGCGGCCCTCGTCGCCGAGCAGTCGAGTGCCGGCGGACCCGGCGGTGAACCCGCCTCCGGGCAAGACCAGCCGGGGCAGGGCCAGCCGGGGCAGGGCCAACCGGTGCGGATCTGGGCGGCGCACCGGATCGGCATGCTGGAGATCGGCGACCCGGCGCTGGTCTGTGCCGTCTCGGCCGCACACCGCGGCCAGGCCTTCGCGGTCTGCTCGGAGCTCGTGGACCGGATCAAGGCGCAGGTCCCCATCTGGAAGGAACAGTTCTTCACCGACGGCACGGTCGAGTGGGTCGGCGCGGGCGAGTAGCGCCAGACGGCGCGGGCGGGTAGCGCCAACCGGCGCGGCCCCGGACCGGCCAGGGCAGGACCTGTAACGCAAGGCCCCGGTTCAAGGAGGCACGGGCCCCGGCGGTAGGGTTGATGGCATGACCGAACAACTCGCAGTCGCCGTGCTGGGCGCGAACGGGCGCATGGGCGCCGAGGCGGTGAAGGCTGTTGAAGCCGCCGCGGACCTGAAGCTTGTGGCGGCCCTCGGCCGGAACGATTCCCTGGACACACTCGTGGACGCCGGCACCCGGATCGTGGTGGACCTGACGGTCCCGGAAAGCACCGAAGCCAACGTCCGTTTCGCGGTCGAACACGGCATGCACGCCGTCGTCGGCACCACCGGCTGGGACGCGGACCGGCTGGCACGGCTCGAGGAACTCCTCGCCGGCCAGGAAATCGGCGTCCTGATTGCCCCCAACTTTGCCCTCGGCTCGGTCCTCGCCTCGGCCTTCGCCGCCAAGGCCTCCCGGTACTTCGAATCGGTCGAAATCATCGAACTGCACCACCCGGACAAGGTGGACGCCCCCTCGGGAACGGCCGTGCGGACTGCCCAGCTGATCGCGGCCGAGCGGGAAGCCGCCGGTGTCCCCGCCAGCCCGGATGCCACTACCAGCGAACGCCCCGGTGCACGCGGCTGCGAGGTCGACGGCGTCCGTGTGCACAGCGTCCGGCTGCGGGGGCTCGTGGCGCACCAGGAAGTCCTGCTCGGCGGGCCGGGGGAGCAGCTGACCTTCCGGCACGACTCCTTCGACCGCGCCTCCTTCATGCCCGGCGTGCTGCTGGGCATCCGCAACGTTGCCGCGAACCCGGGCCTCACCGTGGGCCTCGACGGCTACCTGGACCTGGGACTCTGAGCGCCGTGGCCAATGTGCTGACCGCCCTGAAAGCCAACCGCACCAAGATCTGGGTCGGGGCCGTGACCCTGCTGCTCGTGTTCTACCTGGTGGTGTCCTTCCAGCGCTCCGTGCTGCTGATGTCCGATCCCAACCTCGTGGCGAAAGCCATCGGCGTGGCGTACCTGGTCCTCCCGCTGGTCGGTGCCTGGGCCCTCGTCCGGGAGCTGGTGTTCGGCGCCCGTACCGAACAGATGGCGAAAATCCTCGAAGCCGAGGTCGGACTGCCGGAGGACACGCTCCCGCGCACCCCGGCCGGACGGATCATCCGGGAGGCCGCGGACCTCGAATTCGAAAAGTACCGCGCCGAGACGGAAGCGGCGCCGGAGGACTGGCGCTCGTGGTTCCGGCTCAGCTGCGCCTACGACGCCTCGGGTGACCGCAAGCGCGCCCGCGCCTCGATGCGCGACGCCGTCCGGCTGTTCCGTTCCGGCTCGGCCGGGACGCCCGCGGCCTAACGGATGCGGGCCGGCTGGTACCGGCCCAGCTGGTTGGCCGCATGGGCCACCCATTCCAGCGGCCCGCGCCAGGCCAGGGCCGCGAAGATCCCGCCAATAATCACGACGGCGGCTGCCTGCGCCCAGTACACACCGTCCACCGTCCACCCGGACGGCAGCGGCTTCTGGTACAGGGCCGCCATGACGCACAAATGGGCCGTGTAGAGACTCAACGTCAGGGCGCCGGCGCCGCGCAAGGGGAGCAGCAGGTCCAGCTCGACCCATTCGGCAAGCCGGCCCAGCAGCAGGCAGAAGCCCACGACGGCGGCCGCGACCCCCGAAGTATGCAGCAGATCCAGCGTGCTGCCTGAGTGCGGGGCACTCGTGGCCAGCCACCACCACGATCCGGACTGCTCCACCCCGGCAACATTGACCTGCAGCAGGCTCCCCAACGGGTACGAGGGGTCCGCCAGTTGCTCTTCCAGCGCCCTCCGGCCGCCCCAGTCCTCCATCATGACGACGCTGGCCCATTTGGCCAGGACGGCCACCATGGCACCGCCGGCCAGCAGCAGCGCCGGAACGGCCGCCGTCGTCAGGGCCATCCGGCCGATGGCGAGGCCGATCAGCAGGTAGGCGATCCACTGGAACACGGGGTAATAGCCGGTCAGGAAAAGATCGCCGAGCAGGGCCGCCGGCGTGCCGAGGTCCTCCCAGCCGGGGTTGTGTCCGAGGTGCAGCGGCGGGGTGGCCGCCAGGAGCCAGGGCCGCAGCAGGAAAGCCAGCACCGGCGGCATGACGATCCAGAGGGCGGCGAGGGGCAACAGTTGTTTGACCCCCAGCCCAAGGAACGGAAGCACGCAGAGGAACAGGACTGCGTAATGGACCAGGATGATGGCGATATTGACTTCGAGTCCGCCCAGCGAGAGCCCGACGGCGCCGACCACGAGGGCGCGCAGAGTGATGCCGCGCCGGGCCGCCCATAGTTCCGGGCCCTGGAGGGGTTGCTGCTTTCCCGTTGACAGGGCCAGACCGATCCCGGCCAGCACGGCGAACAAGGCGGACGCTCGTCCGGAGAACACCAGCCCCACCCACGTCGGGGTGAGCTGGGCATTGGACTCGAAGGTGGGCAGCACGTGGGTTGCCATCATGCCAAGGAGCGCCAGCCCGCGGGCGGCATCGATGCCTGTCAGCCGGGCGCCGGGCCGCTTGCCCCGGGCGGTCCGGGAATGTGAGGCCGTTGCGCGCTGGGTCATCTTTCGATCGTCTCATGTCCGGCTGGCGCCGCGCCCCCGCAGGCAGTGGCCCTGAACATGTTCACAGGAGCTCCACAGGCCTTGTATTCGAATATATGTTCGAATACCATGATGCCATGAACAACGCATCAGAGCCCGCTTTCCACACTCAGGCATTGCAGGGTCAAGCATTGCAGGGTCAAAAATTGCAGGGTCAAGCATTTCCGGATGGGGCGCCCGGCGTGCTGAAGGCGATGAGTCCTGGCGTCGTGGATTTCCTCTTTCGGCAACTCGTCGCCGGCGAATCGGCGGAGGACTTCCAGTGGCATCGGGAGGGCATGGCGTTGTCGGCGCAGACACCCGGTGCCGAGCTTGCCCGCCGCCTCGCCGAGACCGACCTCGAAGCGCTGACGCCCACCGAACTGTTCCACTACGTGCGCGCCGCGCAGCGCCTTTCCGCCTGGGCAGAGTCCCTGCGCGAACACGCAGTCGGCCGCTACTGCGCAACGCCCTCAGCCGATGCCTCCCCGCCGCGGTGACCCGCCGCCGTGACCCGCGAGTTGTCCGCCGGGCCGCAGGGCTGCCTAGGATGGCAGGGTGACCACAGCGCTGACGCTCTCCGCCATCCAATACCGGGCCCTCGACGGCGGAATCGCCGCCAATGTTCCGGAGCATATCCGCCTCATCGAGGATGCGGACGCCCATGGCGCGCGGCTCGTCCTTTTCCCGGAGCTGTCCCTCACGGGCTACGAGCTCGATCCGCTGGCGGACCCGGATCGGTGGGTGACGGCCGGGGACGGGCGGCTGGACGGAATCGGGGAAATCTGCCGCCGGACCGGCATTACGGCAGTCGTCGGTGCCCCGTTCCAGGAAGCCGACGGCACACCGCGGCTGGCCTCGCTCGCCCTCCATCCCTCCGGTGCCGTGGACTACGCGTTCAAGTCGAGGCTCCACGGCCCGGAGAACCGGTTGTTCACGCCCGGGGACGGGGCCGTCCTCCTCGAACTCGACGGCTGGAAGATCGCCCTTGCCATCTGTTTCGACGCCGCCCACTCCGAACACGCTCTGGATGCCGCGGAGGCAGGGGCGGACGTCTACGCCGTCTCGGCCCTCTACACCGCGGGGGAGGACAGCCGGCTGGACAGCCATCTTGCCGCCCGGGCCATGGACAACCGGATCTTCGCCGTGCTCGCCAATCTGGCCGGCAGCACCGCACTGGGGCCGTCCTGCGGGTTGAGCGGTTTTTGGGGGCCGGACGGAATGGTCATCCGCCAGGCCGGCGGCACGGGTACCGAGGTGCTGACCGTGACCCTGCAACACCCTGCCGGCCGAGTTTGACGATCATCACGCTGCCTCCATTGCCCTAACATGCCGAAGACAGGGTAACGTTTTTACCATGGCTGACTCTGACATTCGCTCTTACACGTTCGGAACCCTCGTGACCGCCATGGTCACGCCTTTCACCACCGACGGTGAGGTCGACTATCAGAAGTCCGCAGAGCTGGCCAACAAGCTCGTCGACGACGGCAATGACGCCCTCGTCATCTCCGGCACCACGGGCGAAACCTCCACGCTGGAAGACGACGAAAAGGAAAAGCTGTTCCGTGTCATCGTTGAGGCCGTGGGGGACCGCGCCAAGGTGATCGCCGGGACCGGCACCAACCACACCTCGCACTCGATCGAGATGGCCAGGCGCGCCGTGAAAGCCGGAGCGCACGGCCAGCTGATCGTCACGCCGTACTACAACAAGCCGAGCCAGGCCGGCATCCAGGCCCACATCGAAGCCGTCGCCGACGCCGCTGACCTCCCCGTCATGGTCTATGACATTCCCGGCCGCGCCGGCGTCCCGATCCTGCCCGAAACCATGATCCGGCTCGCCGACCACCCGCGCATCGTCGCGCTCAAGGACGCCAAGGCCGATTTCGCTGCGGTGACCCGCGTCCTGGCGAATACTGATCTGGATGTCTACTCGGGCGACGACGGACTGACCCTGCCATGGATGGCAGCGGGCGCCGTCGGCCTCGTCAGCGTTTCGGCGCACGTGGCCACCAAGCAGTTCCGCGCCATGATCGATGCCGCACTTGCAGGCGATTTTGCCACCGCCCGCACCATACATTTCGAACTGGACCCCGTGGTCCGTGCAGTGATGACCCACATTCAGGGTGCTGTTGCTGCAAAGCAAGTTCTTAAGTGGCAGGGAGTCCTGCCCAACTCGGTTGTCCGTTTGCCCCTCGTGGAGCCGGGCGAAGCCGAGATCGAAACCATCCGCGAGGACTTGGCGGAAGCGGGACTGGTCTTTTCCTGATCGGGGGTTTTTCTGATTGGCAACGACCTCTCCGGCAACCGCCTGGAAAGTAGTGCACTATGACCCAAACCGCCCTTCCCGGCCTTGTCACGCCGCCGAAACTGCTCAAGGACACCCTGCGGATCGTGCCGCTCGGCGGCCTGGGCGAGATCGGCCGCAACATGACCGTCTTCGAAGTTGACGGCAAGCTGCTCATCGTCGACTGCGGTGTCCTCTTCCCCGAGGAAACCCAGCCCGGCGTCGACCTGATCCTGCCCGATTTCTCCTACATCGAGAACCGCCTCGATGACATCGTCGCCGTCGTCCTGACGCACGGCCACGAGGACCACATCGGTGCCGTCCCGTATCTGCTACGACTGCGCGCCGACATTCCCCTGGTGGGCTCCCGGCTGACGCTGGCCCTCATTGAGGCGAAGCTGCAGGAGCACCGGATCAAGCCCGTCATGCAGACGGTCACCGAGGGACAGGTTCAAAAGTTCGGCCCGTTCGAATGCGAATTCGTCGCGGTCAACCACTCGATCCCCGATGCCCTGGCCGTGTTCATCCGCACGGCCGGCGGCACCGTGCTGCACACCGGCGACTTCAAGATGGACCAGTTGCCCCTGGACGGCCGGATCACCGACCTCCGCCACTTCGCCAAGCTCGGCGAAGAAGGCGTGGACCTGTTCATGTCGGACTCCACCAACGCCGACGTCCCGGGCTTCACCACCGCAGAGAAGGACATCGGGCCCACCCTGGACCGGCTCTTCGGCCAGGCCAGCAAGCGCCTGATCGTGGCCTCGTTCTCCTCGCACGTGCACCGTGTCCAGCAGGTCCTCGACGCCGCCGCCAACCACAACCGCAAGGTTGCCTTCGTGGGCCGCTCGATGGTCCGCAACATGGCCATCGCCGAGAAGCTCGGCTACCTCGAGGTGCCGGCGGGCATCCTGGTCGACATCAAGAACATCGACAACCTGCCAGACAACCGCGTGGTCCTGATGTCCACCGGTTCCCAGGGCGAGCCGATGGCCGCGCTGTCCCGTATGGCCAACGGCGACCACCGGGTCGTCGTCGGCCAGGGCGACACCGTCATCCTCGCCTCCAGCCTGATCCCGGGAAACGAGAACGCGGTCTTCCGCATCATCAACGGCCTGCTCAAGCTCGGCGCCGACGTCATCCACAAGGGCAACGCCAAGGTGCACGTCTCCGGCCACGCCGCCGCCGGCGAGCTGCTGTACTGCTACAACATCCTCGAGCCGCTCAACGCGATGCCGGTGCACGGCGAGACCCGCCACCTGATCGCCAACGGCAAGATCGCTCTGGACTCCGGCGTGCCGGAGGAAAGCATCCTGCTCGCGGACAACGGCACCGTCATCGACCTCCGGGACCACCAGGCCGACATCGTCGGCCAGGTGGAGGTCGGCTTCGTCTACGTCGACGGCTCCAGCGTCGGCGAAGTCACGGAAGCCGACCTGAAGGACCGCCAGACGCTCGGCGATGAAGGCTTCATCTCCATCATCACCGTGATCCACCGCGCCACCGGCAAGGTCGTCTCCGGCCCCGAAATCCACGCCCGCGGCGTGGCCGAGGACGACTCCGTCTTCGACGAGATCATCCCCAAGATCAATGCCGCCCTGGAAGAAGCCGTGCTCAACCGCACGGACCACACCACGCACCAGCTCCAGCAGGTTGTCCGCCGGGTGGTGGGCACCTGGGTCAACCGGAAGCTTCGCCGCAAGCCCTTGATCATCCCGGTGGTCCTGGAGGCCTAAGCGCCTGCCCTCGGAGCCCTCTGCAGGTGAACCGAGACGGCCTTCCTGACCCGCCCCAGCCCTTTGGCCGGGGCCGGCCAGGAAGGCCGTTTTGGCTTGCCGGTGGAACGCGTCACCGGCGCCCGGGGAAGGCCGTGGGTCCGCAACATGATCCCCGCGGAGGCCCGGAAATCCGCGGTTTTCGGCCCGGTGTCCGGTACCGTAGCGGGTATGGCGACACGTACTTCCTCCGCGCCTAGAGGAAACCCAGGCGGTAAATCAGGTAGTTCCACGGGCCGGGGCTCGGGCACAGCTGCGTCCAAAGCACGGCCCTCAGGTTCGGCGGGCACCGCACGGACCCGCCAGTTGGCCACCGTCGAACCCAAACAGCCCTGGCTGGTGCGGGTCGTTGCCGGCGCGTGGCTGGGGATTGCCCACGTCGTCGGCGCCGGGGTCCGCCGGGTCGGCTCTGACGTCAGCGACCTCGCCCCCGAGGACCGCCGCGACGGCGCAGCCCTGTTCAATCTCGCGCTCGGCGTCTTCGCCGCCACCTTCGCCTGGTGGGGCTTCCAGGGCTGGTTCCCGGACATGGTCTACGGGATCGTCAACGGCACCTTCGGCTGGATGTCCCTGCTGCTGCCTCTCATGCTCTTCGTCTGCGCTTTCCGCCTGTTCCGCCAGCCCGTTGACGGCCGCGGCAACAACCGGATCGGCATCGGTTTTCTGCTCATGACCTTCGCCGGCACCGGCCTGGCGCACATCATCGGGGGCGAGCCGACCGTCGCCGACGGTTTCGACGGCCTGCGCCAGGCCGGCGGCATGCTGGGCTATCTTGCCGCCGCACCGCTGGCCGCCATCCACGCCGCCGTCCCCGTGGCCGTGTACAGCGTGCTCGCCTTCACCTCGCTGCTGATCGTCACGGCCACACCCTTCGGCGCCATTCCCAGCCGGCTCAGGGACGCCTACGAGCACCTCATGGGCATCGACTTGGAGGAACACGACGCCGACGACGACCACGACCGTAGCTACCTCTACGAAAACGACATCGCTGCCCCGGCGAAGAAGAAGCGCCGGCGGCTCTTCGGCAAAGACGCCGACGCCGACGCCGGCCTGGAAGGCTACGTCGGGGACGAAGCTTTCGAACGTGCCCTTATCGAAGATGAGGAAGCAGCCAAGGAAGCCGAGGCCGCGAAAGCCGCCAAGGGCTCCAAATCCGTGGCTCCCGGCGTGCGCCGGCCCACCCAGGCCGAGATCGCCGTCGAAAAGATCAAGGCTGCCCAGGGCCTCGGCGCCGCCGCAAACGTCGGGGAGAACGCCACCGAGGCGATCCCGCTCGTCACCCCGGGAATGGTGGCCGCAGGGTCCCTGAACCCTGCCGCCGGAACTGCGGCGGCGGCCGCCGCCAAGGTCCCCTCCAACCCGGTGGCGCCGGCGCCGCTGCCCACGCCCATTCCGCAGCGCACCGAACAGCTCTCCCTGGCCGGGGACGTGACGTACACGCTGCCGGCGTCGGACGTCCTGACCCCTGGCTCCATCCCCAAGGAACGCACCGAGGCCAACGACGCGATCGTCGCCTCCCTGACCGAGACCCTCAACCAGTTCAACGTGGAAGCCCAGGTCACCGGCTTCAGCAGGGGCCCCACCGTGACCCGGTACGAGATCGAGCTCTCCCCGGGCACCAAGGTGGAACGCGTCACCGCCCTGTCGAAGAACATCTCCTATGCCGTCGCCAGCTCGGATGTACGGATCCTGAGCCCCATCCCCGGGCGGTCCGCGATCGGCATCGAGATCCCCAACACGGACCGCGAAACCGTGTCGCTGGGGGACGTGCTACGGAGCCAGAACGCCCGGCGGACGGAGCACCCCATGGTGATCGGTGTCGGCAAGGACGTCGAGGGCGGCTACGTCGTGGCGAACCTCGCCAAGATGCCGCACCTTCTGGTGGCCGGTGCCACCGGTGCCGGCAAGTCGGCATTCGTGAATGCCATGATCACCTCCATCCTGATGCGCGCCACCCCGGACGAGGTCCGCATGGTCATGGTGGACCCCAAGCGGGTGGAGCTGACAGCCTATGAAGGCGTCCCGCACCTCATCACACCCATCATCACCAACCCCAAGAAAGCCGCCGAGGCGCTGCAGTGGGTGGTCCGCGAGATGGACGCCCGTTACGACGACCTCGCCAACTACGGCTTCAAGCACATCGACGACTTCAACAAGGCCGTCCGGGCCGGCAAGGTCCACCCGCCGGAGGGTTCCAAGCGGGTCATCCGGCCGTACCCGTACCTGCTGGTGATCGTGGACGAACTCGCCGACCTCATGATGGTGGCCCCGCGCGACGTCGAAGACTCCATCGTCCGCATCACCCAGCTGGCCCGTGCGGCCGGCATCCACCTGGTCCTGGCCACCCAGCGCCCGTCCGTGGACGTCGTCACCGGCCTGATCAAGGCCAACGTGCCATCCCGGATGGCCTTCGCGACCTCCTCCGTCACGGACTCCCGCGTGGTCCTGGACCAGCCGGGCGCCGAGAAACTCATCGGCCAGGGCGACGCTCTCTTCCTGCCGATGGGCGCCTCCAAGGCCATGCGAGTCCAGGGCGCCTGGGTCACCGAGTCCGAGATCCACAAGGTGGTCGAACACGTCAAGGGCCAGCTCAAGGCCGTCTACCGTGACGACGTCGCCCCGGAGGCGCAGAAGAAGCAGATCGACGACGACATCGGGGACGACCTCGAGGTGCTGCTGCAGGCCACCGAACTGGTGGTCACCACCCAGTTCGGTTCCACCTCGATGCTGCAGCGCAAGCTGCGCGTCGGCTTCGCGAAGGCAGGCCGGCTCATGGACCTGCTCGAGTCCAGGGGAGTGGTGGGTCCCTCCGAGGGCTCCAAGGCACGCGACGTCCTGGTCAAGCCGGACGACCTCGCCGCCGTCCTCGCCGCCATGAAGGGCATGGACATGCCCGCCGTCGCTGATTCCCAGACCGCGGCACTGAGTGACAACGCCAACGCCAACATCGCCCAGGGCGGTTACGCGGAAGACCTCGTGGCGGCAGACCTGGACAAGCGCAGCCAGAAAGTTGAGTACTTCGACGGCGCAGACGGCTCGGACGGCTCTGACGGTGGCTCCAGGGGGGCCTCTGATGAGGACGACAGTGGTTCCGAGGACGCCTGGTCGCTCACCGGACGGTAGCCTAGGAAGGTGACTAGCGCCGACGCCAGAAGTGCCGGGTCCGCCTCGCGGATCTGGAACCTGCCCAACATCCTGACGATGCTGCGGATTGTGCTGGTGCCATTTTTCGTCTGGTTCCTCGTCGTTGACGCCCCCGGGCTGGACAGCCAAAACGGCGTCTGGCGCTGGGTCGCGGCGGCGACGTTCGCCGTCGCCATCTACACGGACAAGCTCGACGGCGACATCGCCCGCAGCCGGGGACTCGTCACCGATTTCGGCAAAATCGCCGACCCGATCGCGGACAAGCTCCTCATCGGCTCCGCCCTCGTGATGCTCTCCCTGCTCCAGGAACTCCCGTGGTGGGTCACCGTCCTGATCCTGGTCCGCGAGTGGGGCATCACCGCGCTGCGCTTCTTCGTCATCCGCTACGGCGTGATCCCGGCCTCGCGGGGCGGAAAGCTCAAGACCGTCGTCCAGACGGCGGCCATCTTCCTGTACGTCATTCCGCTGGCCTCCCTGGTGCCGTGGCTGGGGGTTGTGGCCTTCGCCGTCATGATGGTGGCCCTGGCCATCACGGTCTGGACGGGCGGAGAATACGTCATCGAGGCCCTCAAGCTGCGCGCCAGCGGCATCCGGGCACAGCACCAGCAGGCCCAGGAGGGCAAGCCATGACCACTCTGCATCCCAACCTTCACCGCATCGCCGAACAGGCCGTGACCGGAGCCATCGACCGCGGGCTGACCGTCGCCACCGCCGAATCCCTCACCGCTGGCATGGTCGCGGCGGTCCTGGCCGATACCCCCGGTGCCTCCGGGATGCTGCAGGGTGGTGTGGTGTCCTACCAGAACTCGGTCAAGGCCGATGTGCTCGGAGTTCCCCGGGACCTCCTGGACGCCGTCGGCGCCGTGGACGGGCAGGTCGCCGCCGCCATGGCCGACGGCGCCCGGCGGATCTGCGGTGCCGACATCGGCGTGTCCACCACCGGCGTCGCCGGCCCCGAGCAGCACGGAGGTCAGGACGTCGGGTCGGTCTATATCGGCATCGCCACCGCGGACGGGTCGGCCTCGTACGCGTACAGCTTCGAGGGAAGCCGGGCGGAAATCCGCTCTCTGGCCTGCGCGGCGGCCCTGGACCGCCTGCTGGAGGTACTGGCGCCGGCAGGCTACCCTGCGTAAAGTTGCCGGGAACAAAAGTTGATTCCTAATAGTTGTTAGATTGTGTCGCCTCCGAATATGGGAGGCGCCTAGGATGAAAGCATCAATAGTTCGCCCTCTAGCGGCGGACTCGACATACGAGGGAGCAAGGCGATACAGATGGTAAAGCAGCCCGTATCCGTAAACGGCGTTGTCCGCTGGAAGGATGTGGGCCTCGCCGATCAGGCTAAGAGCGAACAGAAGGAGCGCAAGATGGTTGTACTTCGTCACGAAATCGGCGATGTTCTGCGCGATGTCCGCCAACGCCAAGGCCGTACCCTCCGCGAAGTCTCGCACAGCGCCCGCGTTTCACTGGGCTACCTGAGCGAAGTGGAACGCGGCCAAAAGGAAGCCTCCTCGGAGCTCCTTTCCTCGATCTGCTCGGCCCTCGATGTTCCGCTCTCCAGCATGCTCCGCGAAGTCAGCGACCGCGTCGCCGTCGTCGAGGGTGTGGCAGTTCCGGACACCGTCCCGCAGGAGTTCGCACAGCGCTACGGCCGTGACCTGGACCGTGAGCTCAACTCGGACCTGAACGACGAGTTGGCCAAGGGCCTTCTCTCCGGGGCGCGGTAGCCCCGGCCCCATTCGATCTAAGGAAGGTCCCCGGCGGTGTGCCGGGGACCTTTTCCGTGTCCGGGACGGAGCGCCGGACGACAGTTCACGGCAGTGTTCCGCCGCAACACTGCCGTGATGTGCCCTCCGGCGGAGTATTGGGCTCAGGCGTAGTTACGCGGACTCGTCCCTGGGGAAGCCGTCGCGCTCGTACGTGGCGTTGAGCTTGGCCATATAGGCCGCGAGGGCCTGCAGTTCCTCGGCCGGCCACTCTGACAGCCGCTCCCGGAAGACCTCACGCCGGGCGTCCTGGACCTGGTGCATCTTCTCCTCCCCCTTGGCCGTCAGCCTGATCGACTGGGCCCGGCCGTCGAGCGGATCGGCCTCCTTGGACACCAGGCCGAGGTTTTCCAGGAATGCGATCTGCCGGCTCACCGAAGGCTTGCCGACGCCGATGCAGGAGGCCAGCTCGGTCAACCGGATCGGACCCTTCCGGCGGATCACGCTGAGCAGGCCGTAGGCTGCCGGCTCCATGTCCGGATGGACCTGCCGCGAGAGCTGCTGGGACACGGACCGGGCGCGGCGCCACAGCACGCTCAACTGGTGCTCTACAGCGGTCAGGGCGGCGTCCGCGGGATCCTCGGCGTTCCCGGGAGAATTCAGTGAATTTTCGGGGCCCTCGGGTGGGTTGCTCATGGCAACCATTCTAGAGTCCCGGACCGTGAGAGACTTTATTGGTGCGAATCAGTGACTTTTGGCGGCTCATGGACGACGAGTTCGGAGCAGGCTATTCCCGGGTTCTCAGCAGCTCGCTGGTCCTGTCCGGGGTGGGTGGCCGCACCGCGGACCAGGCGCTCAGTGCCGGGGTGCCGCCGCGGCAGGTCTGGCTGGCCCTCTGCGAAGTCCAGGATGTACCGCCTGAGCGCCGGTTGGGCCGCGACGTCAAAACCCGCTGACCCGCGGCGGGACCAGGCCGGTCGAACACACCGAACACTGACACGCCGAACACTGACATGCCGAACACTGACACGCCGCCGGATTGTTCGAATATCTGTTCGGGTGGGACTATGCTTTTTTTAGAGCGCTTTCCACATACGCGATGCAGGCCGGCAACTCTGTCGGTGGGTGCCATTAGCGTCAGTGAAGACAGGTCAGCGATGACAGACGAAGGGCCAATACGGCCACTCCACAGCGAGAAAGCATTAGAGGTGTGAACCATGGCCGCAGCCCCGGATCGCCAGAAGGCGCTCGACGCAGCGCTTGCCCAGATTGACAAGCAGTTCGGCAAAGGCTCGGTCATGCGCCTGGGCGACGAAGTCCGTGCACCCATCGAGGTCATCCCGACCGGCTCCATTGCACTGGACATAGCCCTGGGAATTGGCGGGCTGCCCCGCGGCCGCGTCGTTGAAATCTACGGTCCGGAATCCTCCGGTAAGACCACCGTGGCACTGCACGCGGTGGCCAGCGCTCAGCGTCTGGGCGGCATCGCCGCCTTCATCGACGCCGAACACGCCCTGGATCCCGAATATGCGGCCAGGCTGGGCGTGGACACCGACGCCCTGCTCGTTTCCCAGCCGGACACCGGCGAGCAGGCCCTGGAGATCATGGACATGCTCATCGGCTCCGGCTCGCTTGACGTCATCGTCATCGACTCCGTCGCCGCGCTGGTTCCCCGCGCGGAAATCGAAGGCGACATGGGCGACAGCCACGTCGGTCTCCAGGCCCGCCTGATGAGCCAGGCGCTGCGTAAGATCACCGGCCGCCTGAGCCAGACCAAGACCACCGCCATCTTCATCAACCAGCTGCGTGAAAAAATCGGCGTGTTCTTCGGCTCCCCGGAAACCACCACCGGTGGTAAGGCCCTGAAGTTCTACGCCTCGATCCGTATTGACGTCCGCCGGATCCAGACCCTCAAGGAGGGCGCGGACTCCGTCGGTAACCGCACCAAGGCCAAGATCGTCAAGAACAAGATGGCCCCGCCTTTCAAGATCGCCGAGTTCGACATCATCTACGGCCAGGGCATTTCCCGTGAGGGCGGCATCATCGACATGGGCGTCGAGCACGGCCTGATCAAGAAGTCGGGATCCTGGTTCACGTACGACGGCGACCAGCTCGGCCAGGGCATGGAGAACTCGCGCCGCTTCCTGCGCGACAACCCTGAGCTCGCCTCCGAACTGGAGCGTCTCATCAAGGAGAAGCTCGGCGTCGGGGTGAAGGCCCCGGCCGAGACCGAAGCATCGCCGAAGCTGAAGGCCGTTGACGGCTTCTGACGGCCTGGTGTCCGAAGGCACGCCTTCACGACGCGGAGCGCGCAAAGGGGCAGGATTCTCATCCGGGAGTCCTGCCCCGGGCGTTGCCGACCGCGCCGGGCGTGAGGACAGTCCTCAGGACGGGCGCCGTCGTTCCCGTCCCTCGCCCGAGCAGCGCCGGGACGCAGATCCGGCGGCGGTAGCCCGGGCCATCGTGCTGCGGCAGTTGACGTCGTCGCCCAAGAGCAGACTTCAGCTTGCCCGAAAGCTGGCCGAGCGAAACATCCCCGGCGATGTCGCCGAAGCCGTACTGGACCGCTTCGAAGAGGTCCGGCTCGTCGACGACGCGGAGTTCGCGGACATGTGGGTCCGGAGCCAGTCCCAAAGCCGAAAGCTCGCGAAAGGCGCCCTGCGGCGGGAACTCGCGGACAAAGGCATCGACGCGGACACCGCCGCCATCGCCCTGGAACAGCTCAGCGACGAAGACGAGGAGGCCGCGGCCCGGGAACTCGTCCAGCGCAAACTTCGCGGCGTCACCGGATTCGAAGACCGCGAGGTGCGGGACAAGACCACGCGCCGGCTGGCCTCGATGCTCGCACGCAAGGGGTACCACCCCTCGCAGGCCTTCAGGATCGTGGGCGAGGTGCTCGAAGCCGTGGCAGCGGGGGCGGAAGCAGACCCGGACTATTGAATCCGGAGTCTACTGAACCCGGAGTCGGGTGAACCCTCCGGCACGGCGGCGGCGCGGACCCGTTACCCTTAACAGGTGAGTTTGACCATTCCCTCCCCAGCAGCCGGTACCACGCCCTCCCTGGACTCCTCGTCTGCAGCTGACGCCTTGCCCGCGCATGCTGCCGCGCAGCCGCGTACCTACCAGGTGCGCACTTTCGGCTGCCAGATGAACGTGCACGATTCCGAGCGGATGTCCGGGATGCTCGAAGCCGCCGGCTACGTCCCCGCCGCAGGTGAGCTGGCCGACGTCGTGGTCTTCAACACCTGCGCAGTCCGGGAGAACGCCGACAACAAGCTCTACGGCAATCTCGGCATGCTGGCTCCGGTCAAGGCCGCCAACCCCGGCATGCAGATCGCCGTCGGCGGCTGCCTGGCGCAGAAGGACCGCGACACCATCTTGAAGAAAGCACCCTGGGTGGACGCAGTCTTCGGCACCCACAACGTCGGTGCCCTTCCCGCCCTGCTGGACCGGGCGCGGCACAATAACGAGGCGCAGCTGGAAATCCTCGAATCTCTCGACGTCTTCCCCTCCACGCTTCCGACCAAGCGGGACTCGGTCTACTCAGGCTGGGTGTCGATTTCCGTGGGCTGCAACAACACCTGCACCTTCTGCATCGTCCCGGCCCTGCGGGGCAAGGAAAAGGACCGCCGGCCCGGTGACATCCTGGCCGAGATCCAGGCCCTCGTTGACGACGGCGCCATCGAAGTCACCCTGCTGGGCCAGAACGTGAACTCCTACGGCGTCGAATTCGGCGACCGGCAGGCCTTCTCCAAGCTCCTGCGCGCCTGCGGGGACATCCCCGGCCTGGAACGCGTCCGGTTCACGAGCCCGCACCCGGCCGCCTTCACCGATGACGTCATCGACGCCATGGCCGAGACCCCCAACGTCATGCCGCAGCTGCATATGCCGCTGCAGTCCGGCTCGGACAAGGTCCTCAAGGACATGCGCCGTTCCTACCGCTCCACGAAGTTCCTCGGCATCCTGGACAAGGTCCGGGAAAAGATCCCGCACGCGGCCATCTCCACCGACATCATCGTCGGGTTCCCCGGTGAGACTGAAGAGGACTTCCAGGCCACCCTCGACGTCGTGGAGAAGTCGCGCTTCGCCACCGCCTTCACCTTCCAGTACTCCAAACGCCCCGGCACCCCCGCCGCGGACCTCCCGGACCAGCTGCCCAAGGCCGTGGTCCAGGAACGCTTCGAACGCCTCACCGCGCTGCAGGACCGGATCGCTGCCGAGGAAAACGCCCGCCAGCTCGGCCGCCGTGTCGAGGTCATGGTCACGGCCCAGTCCGGCCGCAAAGCCGAGGAAACCCACCGGCTCTCCGGCCGCGCCCAGGACCAGCGGCTGGTCCACTTCTCCGTCCCCGCCGGCGCCGAAGTGCCCCGCCCCGGCGATCTCGTGACCGTCACCATCACCGAGGCTGCGTCCTTCCACCTCGTCGCCGACCCGGTGACGGCGGCGGACGACTACAGCCTCCGCCGCTCCCGCGCAGGCGATGCCTGGGACAGGTCCCAGGCCGACTCCTGCGGCGCGCCGGCGCCGGGGGCCGCCTCCGGCAGGACGGGTGTGTCTTTGGGCATGCCCACCCTACCGGTCCGCGGCCGCTAGCCCGTGGCAGGTCCGGAGGGCATTCCGGCCGGCAAGGCACAGGAGGACACTCAGGCCGTCGCAGTGCGGGACGCACCGCCGGTGATAGCCGTCGTCGGGCCGACCGGTTCCGGCAAGTCCGACCTTGCCGTCTCGCTCGCGCTGGAGCTCGACGGCGAAGTCATCAACGCCGATTCCATGCAGTTCTACCGCGGCATGGACATCGGCACTGCCAAGATCACCGACGCCGAACGCAGGGGGGTGCCGCACCACATCCTGGACATCCTGGACGTGACCGAGGAAGCCAGCGTCTCGGACTTCCAGCAGCAGGTCCGCGCGCTCATCACGGACATCCATACCCGCGGCAAGCGCGCCATCCTCGCCGGCGGCTCCGGGCTCTACGTCCGCGCCGCCCTTGACGTGCTGGAATTCCCTGGCACCGATCCTGCCATCCGCCGCCGGCTGGAGGCGGAACTGGAAGCGGACGGCCCCGCCCCGTTGCGGGCCCGGCTGGAGACCGTGGATCCGGTGTCCGCCGGCCGGCTCGGCGATGCCCGCCGCATCATCCGAGCCCTCGAGGTCCACGAACTGACCGGGCGGCCCTTCAGTTCCTTCATGCCCACCCGCGAGTATTTCCAGCCTGCCGTCCAGATCGGCCTCGAGGTGGACCGCGAACTGCTCAGGGAGCGGCTCGCCCGCCGCGTCCACGCCATGGTGGACCAGGGGTTGCTCGAAGAGGTCCGGCGGCTTGATGGGGCCGGGCTCCGGCTGGGCAGGACCGCCCCGCGGGCCCTCGGCTACGCCCAGTTCCTCCGGGTCCTCGACGGCGAGGCCGGCCTCGAACAGGCGGCCGAGGAGACCATCGTCGCGACCCGGCAGTTCGCCCGCCGCCAGCTGACCTGGTTCCGGGCGGACCCCCGCATCCACTGGCTGGACTGGCAGGATCCCGGCCTCGTGACCAAGGCCGCCGCACTGTGCCGCCCCGGCCATCCGGGACCGGTAACCTTGAATCATGGATGAAACCCTCGCCGCAGCCGTTGACCGAAACGCAGAAGCCAATACTGCGGCCCTGAGCGGACTCAAATTCTCCAAAGGACACGGCACGGGCAATGACTTTGTGCTCCTCGCCGACCCGAACGGCACCCTGTCCGTCACCCCGGAGCAGGTCGCAGCACTGTGCGACCGCCACCGCGGCATCGGCGGAGACGGCCTGATCCGCGCCGTCCCCTCACGGCTGCTCCCGGAAGGCCAGGAGCTGCTCACGGAGCACCCGGACGCCGAATGGTTCATGGACTACCGCAACGGCGACGGCTCGCTCTCGGAAATGTGCGGCAACGGGGTCCGCGTCTTTGTGCACTTCCTGATCGCCGAAGGCCTCGTCGAGCTGCCCGCCGGGGAATCCCTGACCATCGGCACCCGCGGCGGGGCCAAGACGATTGTCCGCACCGCGGCAGGGTACGCCGTCGACATGGGCCCCTGGGAGTTCATCTTCCCGGGCGAGGCCACCGCGCGGGCCATGGATTCGCTGGTCAGCGCCACAGGACTTGAGGTCGCGCGGCCCGCTCTGTCCGTGAGCATGGGCAACCCGCATACCGTCGTTGCACTGGCCGAACTGGCAGAGCTCGAGGCCACGCAGCTGTTCACCGCTCCCCATGTGGATCCGACGCCGCCCCACGGCACCAACGTCGAGTTTGTTGTGCCCTCCGAGCCGCTGGTGCACGACGGCGTCGGAACCATCACCATGCGCGTTCACGAGCGGGGTGTGGGCGAAACCCAGTCCTGTGGCACCGGCGCCTGCGCGGCCGCCGTCGCGATCCGCCACTGGGCCGGCCAGGGCGCCCCGGACGTCTGGAACGTCCACGTGCCAGGCGGTGTCGTCGGCGTGAAATTCTTCCTCGGCACCGAAGGCCACGAGCATGTCGAGCTCAGCGGCCCGGCCGTGCTCGTGGCTAGCGGGACGCTTTCCTGACCCGCAGGATGCGGAACGACTTCGAGGTGCTCTCGCGCGTCACGGTGAAGCTGCTGTCCAGCTCGGCGGCAAGCCAGCGCTGAAGCGAATCGGACCCCAGGTTCTTCTGCACCACGAGCCAGGCCGAGCCGCCCTCGGCCAGCCGCGGCAGCCACAGGAGCAGCAGGGCATGAAGCTCGTCTTTGCCGATCCGGATCGGCGGGTTGGACCAGATGGTGTCGAAACGCAGCTCCGGATCGACGGCGTCGGGTGTGCTGGCTGTGAGATTTCCCAGCCCCAGGAGCGCCGCGTTCTCGTTCGTCAGCGTCACGCAGCGCTCGTTCACATCCACCGCGCAGACGCGTGAATGAGGTGCCCGCAGCGCCATGGTCAGCGCGATCGGGCCCCAGCCGCAGCCGATGTCCAGAAGGTTTCCCTGTGGCGCAGGGGAGGGCACATCGGCCAGCAACACGGCCGTTCCCTTGTCGATGCCGTCCGGGCTGAAGATTCCCGAGGCGGTCTGCAGGTGGCGTGTCTCACCGGCAAGCTCCACGGTCAGTGGCTTGCGGGTGAACGGCCCGGCCGGCTGGGCGCTGAAATAGTGTGCAGACTCCATAACTGGCCAGATTAGTTGGCCCTCGACCTGTATGGGAAACCGATGGGAACCGCAGGGGAAACCGATGGGAACCGATGGGAAACCGATGCGAACCCCGATGCGAACCCGCCGGGAAGCAGTGGCCGCCCCGCCGGGCGCCTGCCGGTCCGGGCAGAATGACAGTCTGCTAGTCTTTGAGGCATGTTCTTGAACTTCAAGTAGCCGGCACGGGTTAAGTCCCGTCCCCGCAGCGACGCAGGTCCCTACCTTCCGCAAGTTTCTTTCGTGCAGCGCGCCCAATCCAGTGATTCCTTCCCTGTCCGGCGCCCGCATCACTTGGAGTCCCGCAATGCTCAGCGAATGAACATCCCTCGAAAGCGGCCTGATCCGCCAGGATCGGTCCTTAGTTTCCGCCCACTTCTCCCGCTCCCACCCGGAGCCCACCCTGCCCCGGCACCGCCGCCGCGGGCATCCCAGGAGGCCCGTTTGACCAATAGTCGTCAGCCCAGCGCGAATTCCGCCCCACACGGCACCGATCGGCACTATTCTGAAATTGCCGAACCTTCAAAGGAGACCATGACCAGTCAGCCCAACACCGGACCCGATTCAGCAGCCCAGGACATGAGTCCTGCGGAAATCCAAGCTGTCATCGACCGGATCCTCTCCAAGGAAACCCCTGCCCGGAAGGCGTCCCCGGCCGCCGGCGAGTCCAAGTCGGTGCTCGGCAAGGCCCAGGCGATCTCACGGCCGGACGAGGAACACAGCAACTACGACGGCGACCAGCAGGACCTTGAGGAACGGCACGCACTGCGCCGTACCGGCAGCCTGTCCACCGAACTGGAAGACGTCACCGAGGTCGAATACCGGCAACTGCGCCTCGAACGCGTCGTCCTCGCCGGTCTCTGGACTGAAGGCACCCTCGCCGACGCCGAGAACTCGCTGCGCGAACTCGCCGCCCTGGCCGAGACCGCCGGCTCGGAGGTCCTCGATGGGATTGTGCAGCGCCGCCAGAAGCCCGATCCGGGCACCTTCCTTGGCTCCGGTAAGGCCCAGGAACTCAAGGACATCGTGATGTCCACCGGCGCGGACACCGTCGTGGTCGACGCCGAACTGGCTCCGTCCCAGCGCCGCAGCCTGGAAGACATTGTCAAGGTCAAGGTCATCGACCGCACGGCCCTGATCCTCGACATCTTCGCGCAGCACGCCAAGAGCCGCGAAGGCAAGGCCCAGGTCGAACTGGCCCAGCTCGAATACCTGCTCCCGCGCCTGCGCGGCTGGGGTGATTCGATGTCCCGCCAGGCCGGTGGGCAGGTGGGCGGCGCCGGTGCCGGCATGGGCTCGCGTGGTCCCGGTGAAACCAAGATCGAACTGGACCGGCGCCGGATCCGCACCCGGATGGCCAAGCTGCGGCGCGAGATCGCCGCGATGAAGCCAGCCCGGGAAACGAAGCGCGCCAACCGCCGTCGTAATGCAGTGCCCTCGGTGGCAATCGCCGGCTACACCAACGCCGGCAAGTCGTCACTGCTGAACCGGCTGACCGACGCCGGCGTCCTGGTGGAGAACGCACTGTTCGCCACCCTCGACCCGACGGTCCGCAAGGCCGAAACCTCGGACGGACTGGGCTACACCCTCGCCGACACCGTGGGGTTCGTCCGCTCGCTGCCCACCCAGCTCGTGGAGGCTTTCCGCTCCACCCTGGAAGAGATTGCCGACTCGGACCTGATCCTGCACGTCGTCGACGTCTCCCACCCGGATCCGGAGGGCCAGATTGCCGCCGTCCGCAAGGTCTTCAGCGAGGTCGACGCCCGCAAGGTGCCGGAAATCATCGTCCTGAACAAGGCCGACGCCGCCGACCCGTTCGTGATCGAACGGCTCAAGCAGCGCGAACCGCGCCACATTGTGGTGTCGGCACGCACCGGCGAGGGCATCCCGGAACTGCTCAAGGCCATCAGCGAGGGCATCCCGCGGCCCAGCGTGAAGCTGGAACTGATGATCCCGTACAACCGTGGGGACCTGCTCAACAAACTGCACGAGACCGACGCCGAGATCCTCAGCCTCGACCACGAGGAGACCGGCACCCGCGCCGTCGTGATGGTGCGCGAGGGCCTGGCCGCTGAACTGGATTCGTTCATCAGCAATGACTGAGGCAGCGGTGGCCGGGGGGGACCCGGACGCGAACCGCCCGGCGGGGGAGGACCCGGAAGGGGACGCGTCCGGCGGAAAGGCTTCAGCAGGCAAGGCTTCATCAGGCAAGGGTTCAGCAGGCAAGGGTTCAGCAGGAACCGGCGGACCACCCGGCGAGGAGTTCGTGATCGATCTGCTCGACAGGGCGGTGTCAGGCATGGGCGGACAGAGCCGCAGCGGCCAGCACGAGATGGCCCGGCAGGTGGCGCAGGCAATCGACACCGGCGACCATCTGCTGGTCCAGGCCGGCACCGGCACTGGCAAGTCCTTGGCCTACCTGATCCCGCTGATCGCGCATTCCCTTGTCAGTGACAAACCCACCCTCGTCTCCACCGCCACGCTGGCCCTGCAGACCCAGATCGTGGGCCGCGACCTGCCCAGGCTGCTCAAGACCATCACCCCTGCCCTGGACCGCCCGGTCAAGGTGGCCCTCGTCAAGGGCCGCTCCAACTATGTGTGCAAACACAAGCTCGAGGGAGGCTTCCCTTCCGAAGAACCCTCCGAGGGCCAGCTCTTCTCCCTCGGCGAGGACACGTCCGTGCCGCACTTCGCTGCCGCCATGGGCGGCCCTTCCTCCCAGCTCGGCAAGGAAGTCGTCCGGCTGCGCGAATGGGCCGAGGAGACCGCCACCGGGGACCGTGACGAGCTCATGCCCGGTGTGACGGACCGCGCCTGGCGCCAGGTCTCCGTCACGTCGATGGAATGCCTCGGCGCGCAGAAGTGCCCCCTGGCGGCCGAATGCTTCAGCGAACTGGCCCGGCAGAACGCTGCCGACGCCGACGTCGTCGTCACCAACCACGCCATGCTGGCGGTCAGCGCCTTCGAAGGCCTCGCCGTGCTGCCCGAGTACGACGTCGTGGTGGTGGACGAGGCGCACGAGCTGCAGGACCGCGTCACCGGGGCCGTGTCCGGCCAGCTCTCCGTGGCAATGGTGCATGTCGCCGCCTCCGGGGCCCGGAAGCACACCGGCATCACGGTGGACGCGCTCAACAACGCCGCGTCCAACCTCGAGCTTGCCATTGAAGGCGTCCCCAGCGGGCTGATGCCCAACGGGCTCAACAGCGAGCAGCTCGACTCCGTGGACCAGCTGCGTGACGCCTGCCGCGCCGCGCTCTCCGATTCCAAGGGGGACAGCGCCAACACCGCCGACGGCGGGCGCCAGCTCGCGCGCTCCCGCCTCATGGTCATCCTGGAACTCTGCGAACGGCTGCTCGCTGCCCGCGAAAACCGCGAGGTGGTCTGGTTTTCCCGGAACAGCACTTTCGACCCTGCGCAGGGATACTCCCAGCCGGACGAGAGCGCACCGGCCCTGATCAACGTGGCCCCGCTGAGCGTCGCCGGACGGCTCCGCGAGGGTCTGTTCGCGGACCACACGGTCATCCTGACCTCGGCCACCCTGGCCATCGGCTCCGCCTTCGAACCGGCGGCCGGAGGTCTGGGCCTGGTAGGCCCCGGCGCGCCCAGCTGGACCGGAGTCGACGTCGGCTCGCCCTTCGACTACCCCAAGCAGGGCATCCTCTATGTTGCCAAGCACCTGCCCAAGCCCGGCCGCGGCACGTCCCCGGAGGCGCTGGACGAGCTGGAAAAACTGATCCGGGCTTCCGGCGGAGGGGCACTGTGCCTCTTCTCGTCCCGGCGGGCTGCCGAGGACGCCGCCGAGGCGATGCGCCCCCGGCTGGACATGACCATTCTGTGCCAGGGGGATTCGACCATGACGGCGCTCGTGCGCCAGTTCGCCGATGAACCGGACACCTGCCTCTTCGGCACCATGTCCCTGTGGCAGGGCGTCGACGTCCCGGGGGGCTCCTGCCGGCTCGTAGTCATCGACAGGATTCCGTTCCCGCGGCCGGATGACCCGCTCATGACAGCGCGCTCCCGCGCGGTGGCCCAGGCCGGCGGCAACGGATTCATGAGTGTGTCCGCAACCCACGCCGCGATCCGGCTGGCCCAGGGAGCCGGACGGCTGATCCGCACGACGACGGACAAGGGAGTCGTGGCGGTGCTGGATTCGCGGCTGTCCACGGAACGCTACGGGGGATTCCTCCGGGCCGCTCTGCCGCCGTTCTGGCCGACCACCGATCCGGCAATTGCCATGGCGGCTTTGGAACGGCTCTACAAGGAGTCGGCGCAGACCGCCAAGTAGGCGGACGGAGCACCCCGCAGCAGGGAATGTGTTGGGCCCCGCCGGCATCCCCCGTCCGGGGGACGCCGGCGGGGCTCTGTGTGGCAGGTGCTAGAGGGAGCGCAAGACCGAGACGACCTTGCCCATAATGACGGCGTGGTCGCCGAGGATTGGCTCGTACTGCGTGTTCTGGGGCAACAGCCAGGTGTGGCCGTCGCGCTGGCGGAACGTCTTGACCGTGGCCTCGTCGTCCAGCAGTGCGGCAACAATGTCGCCGTTCACGGCGTCACCCTGCCGGCGCACCACCACCCAGTCGCCGTCGCAGATGGCGGCATCGATCATCGAGTCGCCCGCCACCTTCAACATGAAGAGCTCTCCGTGGCCCACCAGCTGGCGCGGCAACGGCATGACGTCTTCCACAACCTGGTCCGCGAGGATGGGGCCACCGGCCGCGATACGGCCGACGAGGGGGACCATTGCGGTATCCGTAGCGCTGGCCAGTTCCGAGACGGACAGCCCGCCCACGGCACGCAGGCCGCTGGACTTCGCCACTCCCGAGACCTTGGAGCTGCCCTCGTCAAGGGTCAACGGCATGAGCACTTCCATGGCGCGCGGCCGCTTGGGATCCCGCCGCAGGTAGCCGAGCTTCTCGAGTTGGGAGAGCTGGTGCGTCACGCTGGAGAGACTCGCCAGTCCCACGGTGTCGCCAATCTCGCGCATGGAGGGAGGGTAGCCGTTGTCCGTCACCGAACGCTGGATGGTTTCGAGGATCTTCTTCTGCCGGACGGTCAGGCTCTTGGGAGGCCTGGCTGACTGCGGGCTCCGTTGGGACGCCCGGCCGCCGGTGGCTGGTGCTGCCATATTCGCCAATGCCTTTCCAATCCGCCCGGCTGCCTTGCGGCAGTTACCGGGACCTTCCGGCCTGAATGTCAGACCCCGCTGATCAACTACTGATGATCGACTGCAGAAGTGGTTGTCCTGTGACTCAAACGTAGGCCAGCCACACAGTTTTTTCAAACATTTGTTCTAGCGAGTCTCGACAATGTTCGTTAATAGGTGCTAAAACTGGACAGGTGAAGTTCGAAGATGTGTTCGAACCTCCGGGGGCTGGATGAGAGTATCGCAGTTGGATGAGGGCGTTTGTTCGGTTCTATGTTCGAAGGTTAGGCCGGTTGGCGGCAGGTACGTGGAGTACACCGGGCGGCACAGTATGGTCCAGGAGGGCTCAGTTCATGTCAGCATCAAGCGCGTTTCACGACACTTTCGGCCATGACGCATCCGGCGGGTATGGCCGGTCCGTACCTCGGGTTTCGTTCCGTCCGGCCGCTCCGGCCGGCGGTGCGTCCCGCACCAAGCAGGCACCCCTGCGGCTGACCAGGCGGGGCCGGTTCGTCTTCTTCGGAGTGCCGTTGATCCTGCTGGCCGCCCTGATCCTTTCCTTCAGCGGCTTCCTGAATGCACCTGCCAAGGCTTCCGAATCTGTTGAGGAGCTGTCACTGACCCCCACCGTCTCTGTCACGGTGCAGCCCGGGGAATCGCTGTGGGCCATCGCCGGGACCGTGGCACCCGGGCGCGACCCCCGCGACATCGTCGCCGACATCGTCCAGCTCAACAACCTCGATGCCGCCCGCGTCCTGCCCGGCCAGACGCTCTTCGTCCCGGCCCAGTAGTCCAGCCCAGTAGTCTTCCGGCCCCGGGAACGTCGCGTACCAAGCAGCCGCCAAGGCGCCGACGGACCTGGCCCGAGCCGTCACAGTTTCAGGGCCCGCCGCCGTCTCACTTAAACTACTGAAGTGACTGACCAGTTAGAGCGCCTGAACCGACTTCCCCTCCGGACCAATCTGCGGGGAATGAGCCCCTACGGGGCACCCCAGCTGGACGTCCCCATCCTGCTCAACGTCAACGAGAACACCCACGGTGTGCCGGCGGACGTCCGAGCGGCCATCGCCGCGGCCGTAACAGAGGCAGCGGCCGGCCTGAACCGGTATCCGGACCGCGAGTTCACGGAACTGCGCGAAGCCCTGGCGGAATACCTCGGTCACGGGCTGGGCGCGGAGCACATCTGGGCAGCGAACGGCTCCAACGAGGTGCTCCAGCAGATCCTCCAGGCCTTCGGCGGACCCGGACGCACGGCACTGGGCTTCCCTCCCACGTACTCCATGTACCCCCTGCTCGCCGCGGGGACGGACACGGAATACATCGTGGGGGTGCGGGCCGATGACTACGGGCTGAGTGCGGAGTCGGCGGCGCGCCAGGTCCGCGAACTTCAGCCCAACATCGTCTTCCTCTGCTCCCCGAACAACCCCACCGGCACGGGCCTGGGCCTCGAAGTGGTGCAGGCTGTGTACGAGGCCGGCCAAGCCAGCCAGACGATCGTGATCGTCGATGAGGCGTACCACGAGTTCGCCCACGACGGTACGCCGAGTGCGCTCGAGCTGCTGCCGGGCCGGGAACGGCTGATCGTCTCGCGCACCATGAGCAAGGCCTTCGCCCTTGCCGGCGCGCGCGTGGGCTACATGGCGGCAGCCCCCGGGGTGGCCGACGCCCTTCGCCTCGTCCGGCTTCCCTACCACCTCTCCGCCATCACCCAGGCAACCGCCCTTGCCGCCCTGCACCACCGCGTGGCGCTCATGGCCGACGTCGAGGACATCAAGCGGCAGCGGGACAGGATCGTTGCCGAACTGCAGCGGATGGGCCTCAAGCCGTCCGCCTCGGATTCGAACTACGTCTTCTTCGGCGGTCTCCAAAACCCGCACGCGGTTTGGCAGGGACTGCTGGACGCCGGGGTGCTCATCCGGGACGTCGGCATCCCCGGCCACCTGCGCGTCACCGCCGGCACTGAGACGGAAACCACAGCTTTCCTTGAGGCCCTCGACCAGATCCTGAGCAGCCCCGCGAAACAGCGGGCCTAGACTTGACTCCGGGTCAAGTACAACGCCAGAACGCCTAGCACCGCCTTCATCACAAAAGGACACCTGCACATGAGCATCACCGGATCAACCGCTGCCCGGACCGCCCGCCTGGAACGGACCACCAGCGAGTCATCCGTCCTGGTCGAGATCAACCTGGACGGCACCGGCGTCTCGGACATCAGCACCTCGGTCCCGTTCTATGACCACATGCTGACGGCGCTGAGCAAGCACTCCCTGATCGACATGACGGTCAAGGCCACAGGCGATACGCACATCGACGTCCACCACACGGTGGAAGATGTCGCCATTACCTTTGGCGAGGTCCTGCGCACCGCGCTGGGGAACAAGGCCGGCATCCGCCGCTTCGGCGAGGCGACGGTGCCGCTGGACGAAGCCCTGGCGCACGCCGTCGTCGATGTCTCCGGGCGGCCGTACCTGGTCCACGGCGGCGAGCCGGCAGGCCAGGAATACCACCTGATCGGCGGACACTTCACGGGTTCCCTGACCCGGCACGTCTTCGAGGCGATCACCTTGCACGCGGGCATCTGCCTGCACATGAATGTCACCGCCGGCCGGGACCCGCACCACATCGTCGAGGCCCAGTTCAAGGCTTTCGCCCGCGCCCTGCGCGCCGCCGTCGAGCCGGATCCCCGCGTCGAAGGCATCCCGTCCACCAAGGGTGCACTGTGACCGGCAAGGTGCTGCAGGACGGCGCCATCCTCAACCCCGACGCCGGCCGGAAGCCCGTCTCACCCGAGGGCAAACCCACCGTTACGGTGCTGGATTACGGATCCGGCAACGTCCGCTCGGCCGTCCGTGCCCTCGAGCGGGCCGGCGCCGAGGTCATCCTCAGTGCCAGGCCCGAGGACGTCCTGAACGCCGACGGCCTTGTCGTCCCCGGTGTCGGAGCCTTCGAAACGGTCATGCGCGAGCTCAAGGCCGTCGACGGGATCCGGATGATCGGACGCCGCGTGGCAGGCGGCCGTCCCGTGCTGGCTATCTGCGTGGGCCTGCAGGTCCTGTTCGAGGCCGGTGTGGAACACGGCACCGAGGCCCCGGGGATGGGGGAGTGGCCCGGCAAGGTGGAACTGCTGCCTGCCGAGGTGGTGCCGCACATGGGCTGGAATACAGTTTCGGTGCCGGAAGGTTCGAAGCTGTTCGCCGGTGTCGAGAACGAGCGATTCTACTTTGTGCACTCCTACGGCGTCCAGAACTGGGATTTCGACGTGATCCAGCCCCGGATGATTGCGCCGCTGGTCACTTGGTCCGAACACGGCGCCCCGTTCATCGCGGCGGTTGAAAATGGTCCGTTGTGCGCCACCCAGTTCCACCCGGAGAAGTCCGGCGACGCCGGCGCACGCCTGCTGCGCAACTGGGTCGAGGGCCTGCGCAAGGGGTCCCCGGACGCGGCTGCCCCGGGCAGCGCAACCGGCGCCGGCCCGGAACAGGCCGCCTAGATGTGGTCCATCGTCCTGATGGGGCTTGCCGGCCTGCTGGTTGGCGGGGCGCTGTCCTTCCGGCAGCAGAAGAGTCCGCGCTGGGTCCAGATCGTCTTCTACGTGCTGGCCGGGATGTCGCTTCTGGCCGCCTATTTCCTGACGCTGCCCGCCTCCTAGCGGTCCCGCAGCATTCCCGACCATCCGCCGCCACCTGAGAAGCTGAGGATCCCCGATGACCACCGAAACCCCGCTGCCCGTGCTCGAGCTGCTGCCCGCCGTCGACGTCGTCAACGGCCAGGCCGTCCGGCTCGTTCAGGGCGAAGCCGGAAGCGAAACGAGCTACGGCACCCCGCTGGAGGCCGCACTCAACTGGCAGCAGCAGGGGGCCGAGTGGGTCCACCTCGTGGACCTTGACGCCGCTTTCGGCCGGGGATCCAACGCCGAACTGCTGCGCGAAGTCGTGGGACGCCTGGACATCAAAGTGGAGCTCTCCGGCGGCCTGCGCGACGACGAATCGCTCGAGAAGGCCCTCGATCTCGGCGTCGCCCGGGTCAACCTCGGCACCGCGGCGCTGGAGAACCCGGAGTGGACGTCCCGCGTGATCGAGCGCTTCGGCGACAAGATCGCCGTCGGCCTGGACGTCCGCGGCACCACCCTCGCCGGACGCGGCTGGACCAAGGAAGGCGGCGACCTCTGGGAGGTCCTGGCCAGGCTGGAAGAGGCTGGCTGCGCCCGTTACGTCGTGACGGACGTGACCAAGGACGGCACCCTGCAGGGTCCCAACGTCGAGCTGCTGCGCCGGATGGTGGAGAAGACCGGCAAGCCCGTCGTCGCGTCCGGGGGCATCTCCAGCCTCGAGGACCTCAAGGTGCTGCGCTCCCTCGTCCCGCTCGGCGTCGAGGGCGCGATTATCGGCAAGGCCCTCTACAACGGAAACTTCACGCTGCCCGAGGCACTCGACGCCGCCGGCCGCCGCTAACCGGACCGCAGCCATGGAACACCAGCCGGCAGGCACCAACCCGGCGCCGGACGCAGGCGGGAACACCGCCCCGCCCCGGCATCTGCCCGGGCACATCGCGGCAGCACTGGCGGGCGCCGGCGGTCCGGCCGACTCGGCCGGCCAGCCGTGGGCCGGGCGGAGCCTCGCCGGCGACGACGCCAGGATCCACAATTTCGAAGACGACGACGGCGCGGCGGACGCCGGTTACCTGGCGGCCCTCGCGCGCCTCGCCAGCGGCGACGGCGACGAAGCCGCAGTCATCGCCTCACTCGCCACCGCACGCGTCTTCGTGCCGATCCTTGCCCGGCTCGCGGAACAGGGCGAAGGCTCGACCCGCCCGGCAGGGGACAAATTGCACGGGGACAAGGAGTCCGACATGGCCCTCGTCACCCTCAAGGCGCCCGACGGCCGGACGGCCATGCCTGTGTTCACCTCGGCCGCGGCGCTTCAGGCCTGGCATCCCGAGGCCCGCCCGGTTGCCGTGTATACGGCCCGGGCAGCGCTGTCCGCCGTCGCCGAGGGCGCCGAGCTGCTGGTTCTGGACCCCGGCTCGGACCTGACGTATGTGGTGCGCCGGCCCGCCGTCTGGGCCCTCGCTCAGCAGCAGCCGTGGACCCCGTCGTACGCTGATCCTGTGCTGGCGCAGTCCCTAGGCGCGGCCGCGGTAGGCTTTCCGGAGGTCCGGCGTGTTGAAATTCATCCAGGCGGTGGAGTTGCCTCAACTGCGGCTGATGGACGGCAGCTTCCCGGCGGAGGTGCGGGCCCGGAACTCCGGGTGGTCCTCTACCTCGAGGACGGGCTCGACGCCGCGGGGGTGCAGTCCATCGTGGCCGGCCTAAACAACGCCTGGGCCCGGAATGAATTGTTTGCCGAGCGGGTTGACTCGATCGAAGTCAAGTTGCAGCGCGCAGCACCATAGCTGACGGCCAGCGGGGGACTCCTGCCGGAAGCAGTACCAGGCTGCCGAGGGCAATACCAAAAGGGATGTAGTCCGTGAACTTCACGCTTTACCAGGAGCTGCTGGCCGTCCGGCCGATCAGGCGGATCCTGCTGGTCGGGATGATTGCCCGCATACCGCACTCCGCCGCGGGCGTGCTGCTGACCCTGCACATCGTCCTGAGCCTGGGCCAGGGCTATGCCGCCGCCGGCGCCGCGGCAGCAGTCATGACAATCGGCATCGCCGTCGGGGCGCCCTGGCGCGGACGGCGTGTCGACACCGCGGGCCTGCGCAAGGCCCTGATCCCGTCCGTCATTTCCGAAACCGTCATCTGGTCGATCGTGCCGCACGTGTCCTACGAGCTGCTGCTGCCGCTGGTGTTTGTCGGCGGCCTGCTGACGCTGCCGATCTTCAGCGTCGTGCGCCAGTCCCTCGGCGTCCTGGCCACAGGGGAGCAGCGGCGCGCCGCGTTTGCCCTCGATGCGATCTCCACCGAACTGGTCTTCATGATCGGCCCCGCCGCCGGCGCCCTCGTCGCCACCGCCGGCTACTCGGTCGTAGGCCTGACCATCGTCGGCATTGCCACCTCGGTGTCCGGGCTGTTCCTGATGTGGTTCAACCCGCCGACCCGCAGCCCCGTGGCCGGCCGCGGCCTCGACGCCGGGCTCGAGGCGGGACTCGATGCGGATGAACAGAATTGCGCGGAGGCCGCCGTCGTGGCTGCCGCCCCGGCACACCTGCAGGAAGCCGCCGCAGAGCTGGCCCCGTTGGCAGCCGCCGCCGAGCAAAGGCGGCAGCGGCGCGCCGGGCTACGCCACAAGGTCAACCATAATTTCGCCTGGTTCACGGCGGCCGTGGCTGCCGTCTTCGCCGTCGCGGCCGGGGCCGGCATGGTGCTCAGCGGCACCGACGTCGGCATTGTGGCCGCCCTCGAGACCGGCGGCCACCAGGCCGAGATCGGGCTCGTCTTCCTCTTCTGGTGCGCGGCCTCGGTGGTCGGCGGGCTGATCTACGGCGCCATGCACCGGCCGATCTCGCCGATCTTGCTGCTGCTCGGCATGTCCGCCCTGGCCATCCCGATGGCGTTCGCGACAGACACCTGGACCCTGAGTCTGCTCTCGCTGCTGCCGGGACTGCTGTGCGCCCCGGTGCTCTCGGCGGCTTCGGAGAAGGTCGCCGAACTCGTCGACGAGAGCCGCCGCGGAGAGGCGATGGGCTGGTACGGATCCGCCCTGACCGGCGGCGTCGCCCTCGGGGCGCCGCTTGCCGGGCTCTTCATCGACGGCGTCGGCCCGGGGGCCGGGTTCGTCTCCGTGGGGGCTGCCGGCGTTGTGCTGTGCCTCGTGGGGCTGGTGCTGCAGCACCGTCGTCGTCGACTGCTGGCCTCGGCAGCCTAGCCAAGGCGTGTGGCTGGGCAGCGCCTCGGAACGCCGTGCAGGGAACTCGACGCACCGCGGTTAACGACGGCGACGGGCGGACCGCTGAGGTCCGCCCGCCGCCGCGGAGTGAGTAGCTTGTGCCCGGTTCCTAGTTGACCGGTCCGGTGTATTTCTCGCCCGGGCCTTTGCCCGGGGCGTCCGGAAGGATGGACTCCTCGCGGAAAGCCAGCTGGAGGGACCTCAGTCCGTCACGCAACGGTCCGGCGTGCTGCGAGCCGATCTCGGGGGCAGCAGCCGTGACCAGGCCGGCAAGAGCCGTAATCAGTTTGCGGGCTTCGTCCAGGTCCTTGAGCTCTTCTGCGTTCTCCTCGGCGGCGAGGCCGAGCTTGACTGCTGCTGCGCTCATCAGGTGCACCGCTGCGGTGGTGATGACTTCGATCGCGGGGACCTCGGAGATGTCGCGGATCTGCTGCGAGACGTCGGCCTGAGAGCCGGCGGGCTCATAAACGTGTGAATTACTGTCTGAAGTGCTCATGCTGGTAAGCTTGTCACAGACCAACTGAATGTCGTTATTTCGATTTCTTCACTGTGGCAGCTGAACTGCCGTAGTGAAGGAACTCCCCTTGGGAAGCCCCCGATCCATACCTGCTTCGTCGAGTATGTGCGCCGGACGGGATTCTTTGGGTAGAATCGATTTCAGTTTGCAAGCGGAGTTCTCTCCCACCCGCGTCAGCCGCTCTCCTTCGGGAAGCTTCGGAAGAAGCAAGGTTGCCGGGTACCTGGTCGGGCATTTCCCTGAGGCGTCAGCCTGGCGGGAACGCATGCCGCCTCCTACGAGGCAGGCAATTCCGATCTTCGAGGCCTTCGATTGCTCCGGCAATTGGGGGCCTTCTCTATTTGCCGGTGGAATGCCACTCACGAACACAGGAGCTTTAACATTAGCGAGCCAAGAATCAATGAGCGTATCCGCGTCCCCGAGGTGCGGCTGGTCGGCCCTGCAGGCGAACAAGTAGGAGTTGTCCGTATTGAGGATGCCCTGCGTTTGGCTGCCGAGTCCGATCTTGATCTCGTTGAAGTTGCACCGCAGGCCAAGCCTCCGGTGTGCAAGCTGATGGACTTCGGCAAGTACAAGTACGAAGCTGCGGTCAAGGCACGCGAGGCCCGGAAGAACCAGACCAACACGGTTCTGAAAGAAATCCGCTTCCGCCTGAAGATCGACACCCACGACTATGAGACCAAGCGCGGCCACGCGCTCCGGTTCCTCGGTGCCGGTGACAAGGTCAAGGCCATGATCCAGTTCCGCGGCCGTGAGCAGCAGCGCCCCGAGATGGGCATTCGCCTGCTGCAGCGCTTTGCCGACGACGTCGCCGAAGTCGGCGTGGTGGAGTCAAGCCCGCGGATCGATGGTCGCAACATGGTCATGGTGGTGGGTCCCCTGAAGAACAAGGCCGAGGCCAAGGCGGAGGCACGCCGTGCGACGCAGCGCGCGGAAGCCAAGGCTGAGAACGAAGCCAAGGCCTCGGGGGCCCCGGGCCGCATGGACGTTTCCGGCGACGACAGTGCGCCGCTGACGCAGTCCCTGGCCGACCTCCTTCCGGAGGGATACCAGATCAAGACGGAGGCTCCGGCAACGGAAGCAGCTCCCGCCGTCGCCGAGGCCCCTGCCGCGGACAACGCGGTCAAGGACGAAGCAGTCGAAGAAACCGTAGCCACGGAGGCCCCCGCCGCCGAGGTCAAGGTGCAGGAAGCGTCGGCAGCAAAGGCTCCCGTCCAGGAAGCGCCCAAGCAGGAGGCCCCCAAGGCCGCTCCGAGGCGTGAAGCTCCGAAGGCAGCTTCCAAGCCGGCAGTTGCCAAGGCTCCGGCTGCGCCCAAGGCAGCAGCCGCCAAGGCCCCTGAGGCTGCCAAGGCGCCCGAGGTTGCGAAGGCACCCGAGGCTGAAACGGCCGCTCCGGCAGCGGCACCGAAGCCGGTGCCGCGCCCCGCGGCGCCGAAGCCTCCTGTGCGGCCTGCCGCTCCGAGGGCAGCCGCCAAGCC
The DNA here is from genome assembly GCF_054059215.1 of Arthrobacter sp. UYCu723. NCBI lineage: Bacteria > Bacillati > Actinomycetota > Actinomycetes > Micrococcales > Micrococcaceae > Arthrobacter > Arthrobacter sp. UYCu723. Next base: position 119,794 of record NZ_JBSSBW010000001.1, on the reverse strand, counting down.
GGGCACCAAGAAGACCAACTAGTTCACGGCCGCCGGACAGCAATGTCCGGCAGCAAGCAACCAGCACGCCGCCCGCAGGGGCGGCTGCACGAAAGACTGCAGACCCTGTCTGCGGATACGTAAGGAGATCGGTTCCCATGCCGAAGATGAAGACCCACAGCGGTGCTAAGAAGCGCTTCAAGCTGACCGGCAGCGGCAAGCTGCGCCGCCAGCAGGCCAACCGCCGCCACTACCTCGAGCACAAGTCCTCCAGGCTGACCCGCCGCCTCGCCGGCGACAAGATCGTCTTCAAGGGCGACGCCAAGGTCATCCGGAAGATGCTCGGCATCTAAGTTCCAAGTTCTCTGACTGATTGCCACCTGGCAGCAGTCAACTACCAATAAGGCTTCTCAGGCCAGCCGGTTGTTCCGGCAGTAGACGCTTGGGATCAGAATTTTCGAAGGAGTACGCACGTGGCACGTGTGAAGAGGGCGGTAAACGCCCACAAGAAGCGCCGGGTTATCCTTGAGCGCGCAAAGGGCTACCGTGGACAGCGTTCACGCCTGTACCGCAAGGCCAAAGAGCAGCTGCTGCACTCGTTTGTATACAGCTACGGCGACCGCAAGAAGAAGAAGGGCGACTTCCGCCGCCTGTGGATCCAGCGCATCAACGCTGCATCCCGCGCCAACGGCCTCACCTACAACCGTCTGATCCAGGGCCTGAAGGCCGCTGAGGTCGAGGTTGACCGCCGTATGCTGGCCGAGCTTGCCGTTTCCGACGCCAACGCCTTCACCGCGCTGGTCAAGATCGCCAAGGACTCTCTGCCCGCCGACACCTCCGCTCCGGCCGGGACGGCTCCGAAGGCCAAGGCCGCCAAGAAGCCTGCTGCCAAGAAGGTTGCTGCTGAGGCGGCTGCTAAGTAGTTCCCGTAGTCCTCAAAAACTACGTCGTTCAAGAGCCGGCTGCGAAAGCAACTAAGGTTCTTATATGAACGAAACCGGGCGCCCGCAAGACTTTCCACTTTCCAATCCTCGAGCTGATCGGGTGAGGAAGGTGGCACAACTTGCCGGGCGCCCGGCCCGTTTAAAACGCAGCGAGTTCCTGGCGGAGGGCCCGCAGGCTGTCCGGGAGGCCCTGGTCCTGCACCAGAAAAGGATTGCCGCGGGGGAGCCCGGCGTCGTCCATGAGGTGTACGCAAGCGAGGCCTGCCTCGACCGGCACCCGGATCTGGAGACACTCGCGGAGGGCACCACCGCATACCTCGCCACCGACGAAGTGCTGGCCGCCATGGCGGACACGGTCACCCCGCAGGGCATTCTCGCGGTCTGCGGGTTCCTGGACGTCAGTATCGAACAGGTGCTCGACGCCGGCCCCCGGCTGATCGCCGTGCTGTGCCAGGTCCGCGACCCAGGGAACGCCGGCACGGTGCTGCGGGCGGCAGACGCCGCCGGCGCGGACGCCGTCGTGCTGACCGCCTCCAGCGTGGATATCTACAACCCCAAAGCTGTGCGCTCGACGGCGGGGTCCCTCTTCCACCTGCCCGTCGTCCTTGGCGCCGAAGTGGAAGAGCTCGTGGCCCGGTGCAAGGAGCGCGGCATCGGTGTGTTGGCCGCTGACGGCGGCGGCCAGCTGAACCTGGACCGGCTCCAGGACGAGAACGCGGCCCGCCGCCTGGGGGCATCCGCCGCCGGCTCCGACTACGCCCTGGAAAAGCCCACGGCCTGGCTGTTCGGCAACGAGGCCCAGGGCCTGTCCGAGGAAGAACTCGCGCTGGCGGACCACCGCGTGGCCGTGCCTGTGTACGGAGCGGCCGAAAGCCTCAACCTCGGCACCGCCGCGACGGTCTGCCTCTACGCCAGCGCCCGCTCACAGCAGGACGGCGCGTCGGGCCACTAGCGCATTGATGAGCCGGCCGGCCGGGCCACGGCGGCCGGACATACAGAGAAGGCCGGACATAGAGAAGGCGGGGGTCCACCGAATGGTGGGCTCCCGCCGTCGTTGCTGTCACCGCCCTGGCACTGTGCGCGCCGGGCCGGTGGCCTGTGCAATTACGTAGTTGTCTTGTTGCGTCCGGTAACGGCGCCGTAGATGCCGGCAACCACGAGGCCACCGACAATGGCCAGGATCCAGGAACCGAGATTCCAGAATTCCATCTTGCCGCCGCCGAATAGCAGGTCGCCGATCCAGCCGCCGACAATGGCACCGACAACGCCGAGCACGAGGCTGGTGACCCAGCCGCCGCCGACCTTGCCTGGCATGACTGCCTTAACGATTGCACCTACTATGAGTCCGAGAATGATCCAGCCTAGAAAGCCCATGTCTCCTCCTACATATTCGTCGGCATCCAAATTATGAATCCCGATTATGGCTTCAAGCTAACACCTGCGGCATCAAATGTCAGCAGGATCACCTCCAATCGTTACCTGCCTGCATCCGGCCTGAGATCGGCATGTGCCCGGGCATTGCGCGGTGCGGCAGCACGGTCCAGCGGGTACGGTATTCCATGCGGGTACGGGCGGATTCCGGTGCCCGCCAACACCCCAGTAGAACCCCCTAAGGAGAAGCTCACTTGGCTGCAAATGGCGGTACCAAGGCGATTGTTGCGGCGCTAGCTGCCAACCTGACCATCGCCGTCCTGAAGTTCGTCGCGTATTTCCTGACGCTGTCCTCCTCGATGCTCGCGGAGGCCATCCACTCGCTGGCGGACTCCGGCAACCAGATCCTCCTGCTCGTGGGCGGCAAGCGCGCCCAGAAGGCGGCGAGCCCGGAACACCCCTTCGGCTACGGACGCGAGCGCTACATCTACGCTTTCATCGTCTCGATCGTGCTGTTCAGCGTCGGCGGCCTCTTTGCGCTCTATGAAGCGTGGGGAAAGATCCAGCACCCGCACGCCATCGAGGGCGACTTCTGGTGGGTGCCGCTCGCGGTACTCATCGGCGCCATCATTGCCGAGTCCTTTTCCTTCCGGACCGCGATCATCGAGTCCAACCACGTCCGGGGCAAGCAGGGCTGGGTCAAGTTCATCCGCAGCGCCAAGCAGCCCGAGCTTCCCGTCATCCTGCTGGAAGACTTTGGCGCCCTCCTGGGCCTGGTCTTCGCGCTCTTTGGCGTGAGCCTGACGCTCCTCACCGGCAACGGCATCTGGGACGCGCTGGGCACCGGCATGATCGGCCTGCTGCTCGTCGCGATCGCCGCCGTGCTGGCCGTTGAGACGAAGTCCCTGCTGCTGGGCGAATCCGCGACCAAGGATGACGTGGCGAAGATCCGCTCCGCAATCGGGGCCGACGGCACCGGCATCATCCATCTCAAGACCCTGCACCTTGGCCCCGAAGAACTGCTGGTGGCTGCCAAAATCAGCATCGGCCGGGCGGACACCGGCCAGGAAATCGCCAAGGTGATTGACGACGCCGAGACCAGGATCCGTGAGGCCGTGCCGATTGCCCGGGTCATCTACCTTGAGCCGGATGTCCAGCGCGTCAGCACACCCTGACCGACTGCCCGGCCGACAGGAAGTCCCGGGGCCGCTGGCACGGTAGCCGCGATGCGGCTACCGTGCCAGCGGCCTCTTGCGTTCCACCACGCCGCTGATGACAGCGACGCCGAGACCCAGGAGGGCCAGAACGGCGCCCACGAGGGCGGGGGCGACATAGCCCCAGCCCCAGGCGATCACGAGGCCGCCAAGGAAGGCTCCCAGGGCGTTGGCGACATTGAGCGCGGCATGGTTGAGCGAGGAGGCCAGCGACGGGGCGTCGGGGGAGGCATCCAGCAGCCGGGTCTGCAGGGCCGGGACCAGCATCGAACCTGCCCCGCCCACCACAAAGACCATGACATAGGCAGACCACGGCCAGTGCACTGCCACGGCGTAGACCACCAGCGCCACGGCAATTGCGGGCAGCACCCAGTAGATGGTTCCCATGACGGACTTGTCAGCGAGGCGGCCGCCGACGATATTGCCCGCCACCATGCCCAATCCGTAGAGCGCGACGACGAGCGGCAGCCAGGCAGAGGGGATGCCGGCCACGGAGGTCATGGTGTGGGCAATATAGGTGTATGTGGCGAAGAAGCCGCCAAAGCCGACCACGCCGATCAGGAGCGCCAGCCAGACCTGGAGCCGCTTAAGAGCCCCAAGCTCGCGGCGGATGCTGGCATCGGCGTGGGGCTTCTGGTACGGCACGAACCTCCACAGCATCGCGAGCGTGATGATTCCGATCAGGCCCACCAGCAGGAAAAGCAGCCGCCAGCCGAACGCCTGGCCCATCCAGGTGGCGAAAGGCACGCCGATGACGTTGGAGATGGTCAGGCCGGCCATCACCATCGAAATCGCCCAGCCGCGCTTGGTTGGGGCCACCATCGACGCCGCAATGACGGCCGCGACGCCGAAGAAGGCGCCGTGCGGCAGCCCGGCGGCGAAGCGGGACACGAGCATGGTCCCGTAGTCCGGGGCGACGAAGGACGAGAGGTTGGCGATGCTGAAGAAGAGCATGAGCCCCAGGGCCAGGTATTTCCGCGGCAATTTGGCACCTACGGCGGCCAGCAACGGGGCGCCGATAACGACGCCGAGGGCATAGGCCGAGATCAGGTGGCCAGCCTCGGGAGTGCTGATGTTAAGGCCTTGCTCCACTTCCTTGAGCAGCCCCATCATGCTGAATTCCGTGGTGCCGATGCCGAATCCGCCCATGGCAAGGGAAACGATGGCGAGGGCAAGATGGCGGGTGCCGGTTCTGGGCGTCGCCGAGGCTTTTTGCGTGGTTGTCATTCGTCTGCTTTTCGAGGAAGATCCCGGCCGATGGCCAGGAGAATGCGGCATCTTAAATCTGATTTATGTAACGTCCGGGGCGCGTCCGGTATTCCGGGGAATCAGGAGGGCGGCTGCCTCCATTCTCCCCTAAGCGGGCACCGCCCTAGACTTGGTGACGTGACTGGACTCATTGACGTCGTTGGCGGCGCGGTACTGGATTCGCTGGCAGACCCGGGCCGGCTGCTCGTGGCGCGCCGGACCGCGCCCCCGCAATTTGCCGGCCTGTGGGAGTTCCCCGGCGGAAAGGTGGAGTCCGGGGAAACGGCCGAACAGGCCCTGCACCGCGAACTGCTGGAAGAACTTGGCGTCAACGTCCGGCTGGGCGCCGAACTCCAGGCCGCGTCCGCCTCCGGTTGGCCGCTGAACGACCGCGCCGCGATGAGGGTCTGGTTTGCGGAGCTCGTCGACGGCGATCCGCACCCCCTGCAGGACCACGATGAGCTGCGCTGGATCGACCTCGGGAACCGCCGGGAGGTACTGGCGCTGCCGTGGATCCCGGCCGACCTGCCCATCGTCGAGGCACTCCTTGACGCGCTGCAGGATTCGGTCCGCACCGCCCTGCCCGCGCACTGATCCCCGGCCTGCCTCTCGCCAAAGCGCGAAGCATGTGACTACTCTGAAGCGAATCGAGAGGAGTCGTCCGTGCAGGTCGGTGTCAGACGGGAGCAGCGAGCGGGGGAACGCCGGGTCGCGGCCACACCTGAGACGGTGCAGCAACTAACGGCTCTTGGCCTCGACGTTGCCGTGGAGAGCGGAGCAGGGAACGAGGCCGGTTTCCCGGACGCCGCGTTCGCCCAGGCTGGTGCCACCGTAGTCCCGGACCTCCTGCCCGAGTCGCTGGAGGTGCTCCTGCACGTCCGGCCGCTCAGCCCGGAGACGGCTGCAGGGCTGCGGCCGGGCACCATCACCGTCGGTTTCGGCTCGCCCGCCTCTGAACTGTCCACGGTACGGGCCCTTGCCGACGCCGGGGTCACCTCCTTCGCGCTGGAGCTGGTCCCGCGGATCTCCCGGGCACAGTCCATGGATGCGCTCAGTTCGCAGTCCCTCGTCTCGGGCTACCGGGCGGTGCTGGAGGCGGCCCTGCGCTACCCCCGTTTTTTCCCGCTGTATATGACCGCCGCCGGCACGATCCCGCCCGCACGGGTATTGGTCCTCGGCGCCGGGGTCGCCGGACTGCAGGCCATCGGCACCGCAAAACGCCTCGGCGCCAGGGTCTCCGCCAATGACATCCGGGCGGCTTCGGCGGACGAGGTCGCCTCGATGGGCGGCACCTTCATCCATCTGGACCTGGACAGTCGAAATGCGGACGCCGCCGCGGAAGGCAGTGGGGGCTATGCACGCGAACTCGGCGAGGACCGGGCCAAGCGCCAGCGTGGCCTGCTCGCACCCCACGTCGCGTCGGCGGATGTCCTCATCACCACGGCAGCCATCTCCGGCCGTGCGGCACCCTTGCTGGTGACACTGGACATGGTGGCCGGCATGCGGGCCGGATCCGTTGTCGTCGACCTTGCCGCCGAATCCGGCGGAAACGTCGAAGGTGTCATTGCCGGCCGGGACATCGAGGTACCCGTGGACGGCGGGTCCGTGACCCTGGTGGGGCTGCAGGACGCAGCCTCGGCGATGCCGTCCGATGCTTCCCGGCTGTACGCCAAAAACGTCGCCAATCTGCTCGCCCTGATGACTGCGGACGGCCAGGTCAGTCCGGACTTCGACGACGAGGTCGTCGCCGGAGCCTGCCTGACCCACGGCGGCTCGGTCCGGCACGCGGGGACTTCCGAGGCCATGGAGGCGCTGAAGTGATGGGGCCTGAAATGATGGAGGCTGAAGTGATGGAGACCCGGACGTAATGGAGACGCTGCAATGATGGATCCGATCACGCTGCTGACCGTAGTGGTGCTTTCTGTCTTCGTCGGCTTCGAAGTCGTCTCCAAAGTGACCAGCAAACTGCATACGCCGCTGATGTCCGGTGCCAACGCCATCCACGGCATCATCCTTGTCGGCGCCATCCTCGTGGCGGGGCAGGCCAGCGATCCATGGTTGCTCACGATCGCCCTGATCGCCGTGATTCTGGCGACCGCCAACCTGGTGGGCGGATTCGTTGTCACCGACCGGATGCTGGAGATGTTCGGCGGCCGGAGGCCAGCCAGGCCACGTGCTGAAGGCCGCGCAGGGGAGGACGGCACATGAGCCTCCTAGCCCCCGCGTGGACCGCCCTGTTCTACCTGGCGGCGGCCATCTGCTTCATCCTGGCGCTGAAGGGCCTCAGCTCGCCCCGGACCGCCCGCCGCGGAAACGCCATCGGCGCCGGGGGCGCGCTCGTCGCCGTGGTCACGGTCTTCCTTTCCGCGAGGCTGGAGAATATCCCGCTGATCCTGGCCGCGATCGCCGTCGGCTCCGCCGCCGCTGTCCCGGTGGCCCGGCGCGTGCAAATGACCCAGATGCCCCAGCTCGTCGCGTTGTTCAACGGGGTCGGAGGCGGGGCCGCCGCACTCGTGGCAGTGCTGGAACTCGGCCACAGCGCGGACCCCTGGGTGCGCCTGGCAGTGGCCTTCACCATGCTGGTCGGCGCCGTGTCCTTCGCCGGCTCCGCGGTGACGGTCGGCAAGCTGCAGGAACTGATCAGCACCCGCCCGCTGCTCTTCCCCGGCATGCCCGTGGTGATGGCCGTTGCGCTGGCGGGCGCCATCGCGTCCGGCGTCCTGGTCATCATCAGCGGTTCGACCGGCTGGGCCCTTGCGCTGCTGGTGCTGGGACTGGCAGCCGGGCTGCTGCTGGTGCTGCCCGTCGGCGGGGCAGACGTGCCGATCGTCATCTCCCTGCTCAACGCCTTCACCGGCCTCGCAGTGGCGGCGTCCGGCATCGTGCTCGGCAACGTGCTGCTGGTGGTCGCCGGCACGCTTGTGGGGGCCAGCGGCACCATCCTGACCAAGGTGATGGCCTCCGCCATGGGCCGGGGCGTGGCGGGCATCATGTTCGGGGCGTTCCGGGGAGGATCGACGGCGGGCTCGACCGTGCAGAGCGACCGCCCGGTGCGCTCCTCCTCGCCGGAGGACGTGGCCGTCCAGCTCGGCTACGCCCAACGCGTCGTGATCGTCCCCGGCTACGGGCTTGCCGTGGCCCAGGGCCAGCACACCGTCGCCGAGCTCGCCACCGCACTGCAGGCCCGCGGCATCGAGGTGGTGTTCGCCATCCATCCGGTCGCCGGTCGGATGCCGGGCCACATGAACGTGCTCCTGGCGGAAGCGAACGTGCCCTATGAGGCGCTCCGGGAGCTTGAGGAAGTCAACCCTGAATTCCCGAACACCGATGTCGCACTCGTGGTGGGAGCCAATGACGTGGTCAACCCGGCGGCCAAGTCCACGCCCGGGGCTCCGATCTACGGGATGCCGATCCTCGAGGTGGCACTGGCCGGCCAGGTGGTCTTCCTGAAACGCTCGATGCGCCCGGGATTCGCGGGGATCGAGAACGAACTCCTGTACGACCCGAAGACCACACTCCTGTTCGGCGATGCGAAAGACTCGCTGGCCAAAGTCCTGGGCGCGGTGAAGGCCCTCTAGGCTGAAGTTACGTGAGTTAAGACAGGAAGATCCCCGGGTTGGCTGCTGTGCCGGACGCTCTTCGTGTGAGGGCTTCGAAGAATTGGCCCCCTGCCGCCCCGCGATGACCCGACCGCTGACTGAGAGACGCGACATGATCGCCGGATAAGGACATGACGGCGCGGTTATCTGCTGGGTATCAACGTATCCGACAGACTGGAGGCTGTTTTGGTGCACCTATGGGCCGGTATCGATGCCGGCAAAACCCATCATCACCGCGTCGTGATCGGCGCTGATGATCTCCCTGCAACTCGCCCACGGCCAGAACATCCTCTACGTCCCCGCCAAAATCAGAATCCTATAAAACCGCCGCTAAACGCGGGGCGCATTGCCCTGTTGGACAATAAATCCAGTGTGTATTCTGTTCGTAAAGACCGCTGCGTCACACGGTCCTCAGGCCGCCGGCACGTCCCGGGAAGCCTTCCCGCTCCGGGGCCGTCTCGATGAGGAGGCGTCGATGTCCAGTCCTGATGTGCCAACGCGTGGGCCGGCCAGATCCGGTCCATACATCATCACCGGAATCCTGTTGACCATCGCCGTTGTGGTTCCGTTGTTTGTGCCCGCGTATTCGGTCGATGAGCCGCGCTTGGCCGGTATGCCGTTCTTCTACTGGTATCAGATGATGTGGATTCCGGTCACCGCTGGCCTGGTGGGGGTCTCCTACTGGCTGGTAAGCAAGGAGGATCGCCGCCGGCGCGAATCCGTGCGGGGCATGACCAGCGCCGAGGAGGAGCCATGAGCGGGGCCACCGTGCCGCTGGCGGTTCCGGACCGGCCCATTAGCGGCGTTGCGCTCGCCATTGTGATCATTCTCTTCGTCTTGGTGGCGGCCTTGGGGTTCGTTGCTGCGCGGTGGCGCCGGGAAGAGGCGACAGGGCTGCACAGCCTGGACGAGTGGGGCCTCGGGGGCCGCGGTTTTGGAACATGGGTGACCTGGTTCCTGCTCGGCGGCGACCTATATACGGCCTACACTTTCGTGGCCGTTCCGGCTGCAATGTGGGCCACTGGAGCAGTGAGCGGTTTCTTCGCGGTGCCGTACACGATCGTTCTGTACCCGATCGTGTTCCTCCTGATGAGCCGGTTGTGGTCCGTCTCGCACCGGCATGGGTTCGTCACGCCGGCCGATTTCGTTGGCGGCCGCTATGGCAGCAAGGCGCTTTCTTTTGCCGTCGCCGTCACCGGCATCGTCGCGACCATGCCTTACATCGCGCTGCAGCTGGTCGGCATAAAGGCCGTGCTCACGGTGCTGGGCCTGGGCAGTGCGGAGAACGTGCTGCTGACGGACCTGCCGCTGATCATCGCGTTCGTGGTCTTGGCCGCCTATACGTACACGTCGGGTCTGCGGGCTCCGGCCCTGATCGCCGTTGTGAAGGATCTGCTGATCTATCTGGCAGTGATCGTTGCGGTAATCTACCTGCCGATCAAGTTCGGGGGCTGGGGCACCATCTTCGACGCCGCCGAGGCGAAACTGGGTGCGGTCAACCCGGCTACCGGTAAACCCGTTGGAGTCTTCATTCCGGGCGCGGGCAGTTACTCCGCTTACTGGACGCTGGCTCTGGGCTCGGCCTTGGCGCTGTTTATGTACCCGCACTCGATCACGGGCGTCCTGGCGAGCAAGAGCAGGAATACGATCCGTAAGAATGCCGCGGTGCTGCCGCTGTACTCGTTGATGCTGGGGTTCCTGGCGCTGCTGGGCTACGCGGCTATATACGCCGGTACCAAGCCCATCGACTTGAACGGCACCGTCAACCCGCAGCTGGTAGTGCCGCAGCTGTTCCTCGATCACTTCCCGGACTGGTTTGCCGGTATCGCCCTGGCCGCCATCGCCATCGGTGCTTTGGTCCCGGCCGCCATCATGTCAATAGCCGCGGCGAACCTGTTCACCCGCAACATTTACCGCGATCTGATCAAGCCTGACGCCAATCCGCGGCAGGAAGCAAAAATCTCCAAGATCGCATCGCTTGTGGTGAAATTCGGTGCACTGGTTTTCGTTATTGCCATGGACCAGTCGGCAGCAATTAACATGCAGCTCCTCGGCGGTATCTGGATCCTGCAGACCTTCCCGGCGATCGTGGCAGGGCTCTACACCCGCTGGTTCCACCGGTGGGCGCTTTTCGGGGGCTGGGCAGCCGGAATCATCTATGGCACTGTCGCGGCCTACAACGTGGTCAACCCCGTCACCAAAGCCAACTTTGGCGGCTCCATCGCGGCCATCCCCGGCACCGACATGCAGGTCTACATCGCTGTCGTCGCGTTTGCGATAAACCTTATCGTTGCCGCAGGCCTGTCTCTGATCTTCCACGCAATGAAGCTCCCCGAGGGGAAGGACATCACCCGCAGCTCGGACTACGGCGCCGACGAGAACGATCCGAAGGTCGCCCAGATCCGGCGCGACTACCCGCTCGCCGAGCCCGGAGCCCCCACGTTCTGAGTCACTGGGGGCCTCGACACCGTAAAGGAACCCGACTGACCTTATCCGCAGTGCCTCTTCGGCGACCAGGTAGGACGCGTCACTTGGCTGCCGGACGTCTTCAGAACAACGAGGGCTGCACGGCTTGCTCTGCCGGGCTTCCATGCCGGCCGGAGTGGCCGGCCGTCCCGGGGATGCTGCCGGCCGGATATTGGGCCTCTTCCTCCCGGGGATCCAAGTCATTGGCATCACCGTTGAGCTCCCGGTGGCTGAAGCCCTGCGAGCCGGAAAAGCCATGCCGGGCCTTGAAGTAACGGATGCGTCCGGCCAGCCAGGCGCGGTACTCCTTCGAGGCATAGGAGCCGCTGCCGTACAGGCGCCGGTATTTGCCGGCGAGCTGGGGGTGCTCCCTCGCAAGCCACTGCATGAACCATTCACGCGTTCCGGGCTTGAGGTACAGGGCACCGGCCGTGACGCCGGTGGCGCCGGCCGCCGCGAGGGAACCGAAAAGGGAATCCAGGGCCTCGTCGCTGTCCGAGAGCCACGGCAGGATGGGCATGGCCATGACCCCGCACGGCAGGCCGGCCTCCCGCAGCCGGGAGACCAGCTTGAGCCGAGCCCGGGGACCAGGCGTGCCAGGCTCCACGGCTTCTGAGAGCCGCTCATCGGTCATCGCGAGCGAGATGCCCACCCCAACGGGGACCTGGGCCGCGGCGTGCTTCAGGAGCGGGATGTCCCGGGCGAGGAGGGTGCCCTTGGTCAGGATGGACAGGGGAGTGCCGGAATCGGCGAGCGCGCCAATGATGCCCGGCATCAGCTGGTAGCGGCCCTCGGCCCGCTGGTAGGGATCGGTGTTGGTGCCCAGGGCGACATGCTGCCGTCCCCACGAGGGCTTCGCCAGCTCCTTGCGCAGGACCTCCGCGGCGTTGATCTTGACCACCACCTGGCTGTCAAAGTCCAGACCGGCGTCGAAGTCCAGGTAGGTGTGGCTCTTGCGGGCGAAACAGTAGACGCAGGCGTGGCTGCAGCCGCGGTACGGGTTGATGGTCCACTCGAACGGCATGCGGGAACCGGCGACCACCTTGTTGAGCACCGATTTGGCGGTGACCTCATGGAAAGTGACCCCGGCAAACTCAGGGGTTGAAACGGAACGCACAAGACCGAGCAGCGGGAGCAGTGCATCGGCGGCTGGGGCGGCCGGGGATTTACTGCTTCCACGGGGCGCTCCGGGTGCTCCGGGTGCTCCGTTGCCAGGCGCTTTGTTGCCAGTCGCTTTATTGACGGCAGGGCTGAGTGCTTGTGCGTCCCATCTCATGCCTACATTCGAATGTATGTTCGAGTTTAAGTCAAGCCTCCCGCCGGGTGGTTCGGGCGCTCGCCGTCACCGTCCGCACCGCGCTGGCCACCACGGCGGACCTGAAGCTTGCCGCCGGCGGGCTTCACTCCGCAACCCGCCACCAGTGCGCCGACGAGCGGCGGACCGCCATCCGGAAATCAGTCGAGCAGTTCCCAGACCACACCCACCTTGGCGCTGACGCTGGACTCGCCGGCTTCCACGGCGAGCGATTCCACCGCGACGGCGCGCTGTATCCCGGCCACCGGAATGGGCGCCGGGAAACCGGACTGCTGGGCAACAGAGACCACCTTGCCCAGTGCGGCGCCGGCGAGGGACGCGAAGTGCCCGGCCGTGACGAGGGCGTCGGCCCATGCGGCTTCCCGGGCCCGGACGGCGACGGCGGCGGGATCCGCGAAGCCGAGCTCCAGCCCGTTGAGCCGGACGTGGTTGCCGCCGGCCGCGACGGCCGCGGCGATGATCTCCGAGGACGCTGCCAGCTCGCGGATCCGGACACTCAGCATGCTGGAGGCCAGGTAGCCGGACACCGTCTGCCCACGGCCCTCCTGCCAGTTGAGCTCGGCGCGGACATTGAGCCCCGAGGTGGTGATGTCCCTGTCCTGGATGCCGTGTTCGCGGAGCACGGCCGTGATCGCGGCCGAGGCCCCTCCGGCGTCGCCGTAGGCAGCGCCGACGTTTTCCCGGCGGCACTCGACGCCGATCGAGAGGGTCAGCAGATCCGGCTCGGCCTCCGCGCTGCCGGAGCCTGTGACTGAAATGGTCCTGGGGCTGTCCGTCATGTCATGCCTCGTTCCGCTCGGGGGCCGGGGATCCCGGGGTGCCGGTGGTCTGTGAGGGGCCTACCTCCGCGGATCCCGGCTCCGGATAGCCGCCGGCCTGCAGCCCGGCGTGCCGCTCGAAGACATTGCCGGAGCCGGAGTTGCCGGTCCGCCAGAGCGACCAGCCCGCCGCGAGAAAATACAGCGGCAGGAAGGGCACACCGAGGCACCAGGCGTACTGGGTGCTGTGACGCTCCTCGTGGCCCAGCAGAACCTGATTGCCGAGGGCCTCGTCCGGTCCGGCGCGGAACAGCACCACATTGCCGACCGTGAACGCGCCGGCGAAGGGCAGCCGCCAGCGGTAGCCGGTGGCGATCAGCAGGCCGCGGGGTCCGCGGCGGACGGGGGTGCGGGCACAGGCAGCGAGGAGCAACCCCAGCGGGGTCGAAGCATTCAGCACGTTCGCGATCTGCCGCAGCCGTTGTCCGGACGTCATGAGGCCATGCTAGTCCGGGGGGATCCCCGCCGGTCAGGGATCTGTGCAGTCCAGGGATCTGTGCAGTTCAGGGAGAGGGCGGCTCCGTCACGTTCGGGCCCGCCGGTGCAGTCAACTAGACTGGAGACGAGTGCCCGCCGGAGCGATTTCGGCGTGCCTGCCCTTTGTTAGTGCCCTTTGTCAAAGCCCGGTGTCATGACACTGTTCATGGCTCCGAGCTGTTGGCATGAACCGACTCGTAGCTAAGAACAGTAGATGACTGAAACTCTGCCGGGCGCCGCCATCCCGAATCCTCTGGATGAAGCCGCCATCACTGCCGCCGTAGACCAGGCCGTTGCCGCCATAGCCGCCGCCTCCACGCTCGATGAACTCAAGGCCGTGCGTCTTGCGCACACCGGCGAAAAGTCCGCCCTGAGCCTCGCCAACCGTGAGATCGGCGGACTGCCGAAGGACCAGAAGGCCACCGCCGGCAAGCTCATGGGGGCCTCCCGCGGACGCGTCAACAAGGCGCTCGCGGACCGCACTGCCGAACTCGAAGCCGAGAACGACGCGCGGATCCTTGTCGAGGAGACGGTCGACGTCACGGCGGCTCCGCGCCGCCGTCGTGCCGGTGCCCGGCATCCGCTGTCCACCCTGCAGGAACGGGTGGCGGACATCTTCGTCGGCATGGGCTGGGAGATCGCCGAAGGCCCCGAGGTCGAGTCCGAGTGGTTCAACTTCGACGCGCTGAACTTCAAGCCGGACCACCCGGCCCGCGAAATGCAGGACACCTTCTTCGTCGAGCCGCCCGAGGCGCACCTGCTGATGCGCACGCACACCTCCCCGGTGCAGGTCCGCTCGATGCTGGAACGCGAAGTGCCCATCTACGTGCTGTGCCCCGGCAAGGTGTTCCGCACGGATGAGCTGGACGCGACGCACACCCCGGTCTTCCACCAGTTCGAGGGCCTCGCCATCGACAAGAAGCTCAGCATGGCGGACCTCCTGGGCACCCTGGAGCACTTCACCCGGCAGATGTTCGGCGCCGAGGCCCAGATCCGGCTGCGCCCCAACTACTTCCCGTTCACCGAGCCCTCCGCGGAGCTGGACATCTGGCACCCCGGCGCCAAGGGCGGCCCGCGCTGGATCGAATGGGGCGGCTGCGGCATGGTCAACCCCAACGTGCTCCGCGCCGCCGGCATCGATCCGGACATCTATTCAGGTTTTGCCTTCGGCATGGGCATTGAGCGGGCGCTTATGTTCCGCAACGAGGTGGGCGACATGCGAGACATGATCGAAGGCGACGTACGTTTCAGCGAGCACTTCGGGATGGAGATCTAACAGTGCGTATCCCACTTTCCTGGCTGCGTGAATTCGCGCAGGTACCGGCCGGAGCAACGGCCGAGGACGTCATGGCCGAACTCGTCAAGGTCGGTTTTGAAGAAGAAGCGGTCCACCGCCCCACGGACACCCTCCAGGGCCCCATCGTGGTGGGCCAGGTGCTGAGCATCGTCAAGGAGCCCCAGACCAACGGCAAGACCATCAACTGGTGCCAGGTCCGGGTTGTCCCCGAAGGCCAGCAGCAGACCCTCACGGGCGACGGCATCGACCCCTCCGGCGTGCAGGGCATCATCTGTGGCGCCCACAACTTCGTGGAGGGGGACAAAGTAGTCGTCACCCTTCCCGGCGCCGTGCTGCCCGGCGACTTCCACATTTCGGCGCGGAAAACCTACGGCCACCTGTCCGCGGGCATGATCGCCTCCGTGCGCGAACTCGGCATCGGCGAGGACCACGACGGCATCCTGGTGCTCGCAAGGATCGGACTCGATCCGGAAATCGGCACCGACGCCATGGAGCTCCTGGGCCTTCATGACGAGGCCGCCGAGATCAACGTCACCCCGGACCGCGGCTACGCGTTCTCGATCCGCGGCGTCGCCCGCGAATACGCGCACGCCACCGGCACGTCCTTCACTGACCCAGCGTCCAAGGTCTCGGCACCCGCGGAACTTGCCGGAGGCTACGGCGTCAAGCTCAATGACGACGCGCCCATCTACGGCAAGCCCGGCTGCGACCGCTTCGTGGCCAGGACCGTCCGCGGCGTCGAGGCCACAAAGCCGACGCCCCCGTGGATGACGTCCCGGCTGCGTCTTGCCGGCATCCGCTCCATCTCCCTTCCGGTGGACATCTCGAACTACGTCATGCTGGAACTTGGCCAGCCCACGCACTGCTACGACCTGGACGCGCTGTCCGGCGACATCGTGGTCCGCCGCGCCGTGGCGGGGGAGAAGATCACCACCCTGGACGACAAGGAGCGCGCGCTCGACGTCGAGGACCTCCTGATCACGGACGGCTCCGGCGCGATCGGCATCGCCGGCGTGATGGGCGGCGCCGCCACCGAGGTCAGCGATTCGACGTCGAACGTCCTGGTCGAGGCGGCGCACTTCGACGAAGTCTCCATCGGACGCTCCCGCCGCCGGCACAAGCTCCCGTCCGAGGCCTCCAAACGCTTTGAACGCGGCGTCGACTGGCACGTCGCCAACGTTGCAGCCCAGCGCGTTGTCGACCTCCTGGTGGAACTTGCCGGGGGCAAGGCCGACGAGGCCGGGACCGACGTCGGGACCGCGCCGGACGCCGTGACCATCGCCCTTCCGGCCGGCTTTGCCGCCGCCCGGATCGGCATTGACTTCGGCGAAGAGCAGATTGTCACCTCGCTCGAGGACCTGGGTGCCGTCGTGGTGAAAACCGACGACGGCTGGATGGTCACCGCCCCGAGCTGGCGCAACGACCTGGAAACCAAGGAAGACCTCACCGAGGAGATCGCGCGGCTGGTCGGTTACGACAAGATCCCCGCGAGCCTTCCGGTGGCGCCTCCGGGCCGCGGACTGACCCGCGTCCAGCAGCAGCGCCGGCGCCTGGTCCAGTCCCTGGCCGCCTCCGGCCTCACCGAGGTCCTCGCGTACCCGTTCGTCTCCAAGGCCGCCAACGACACCTTCGGCATACCCATGGAGGGAACGCCGCGCAAGGCGCTCAAGCTGGCCAACCCGATCAGCGAGGAGCAGGGCTACCTGCGGACCTCGATCCTGCCGGGCCTGATCGAGGTGGCCAAGCGCAACCACTCCCGCGGCTTCCGCGACCTGGCGCTGTTCGAGGCCGGGCTCGTGTTCCTGCCCGGTGACACGCTCGGCACCGCCACGATCCCGCCGCTGGGCGCCAAGCCGGCCGACGAGGTGCTGGATGCCCTGTACGACGGCGTCCCGGACCAGCCGCTGTATCTCGCCGCCGTGCTGACCGGCCACGATTCACCCGCCGCGGCGGGCCACACGCCCCGAGCCTGGGACTGGGCGGACGCACTGGACATCGCCCGGCTCGCCGGCGACGTGCTTGGCGTCGAGATCGTCATCAGCCAGGGCCAACACCAGGCCTTCCACCCGGGACGGGCCGCGCAGCTGGCGCTCCGCACCGGCGAAGTCCTGGGCTACGCCGGCGAACTGCACCCGAAGCTGCTGGCCGCGCATGACATGCCCGCGCGCTCGGTGGCGCTCGAGTTCAACGCGGATGCCCTCTTCGAGGCCGCCGCGGACGTGATCGTCGCCAGGCACATCTCCACCTACCCCGTGGCCAGCCAGGACGTCGCCCTCGTGGTGCCGCAGGAGGTTCCGGCCGAAGAGGTGCTCGCCGCCCTGCGCGATGGTGCCGGCGAACTGCTCGAAGACGTCGCACTTTTCGACGTGTACGCGGGCAAGGGCATCGAGGACGGCAAGAAGTCGCTGGCGTTCAGCCTGCGGTTCCGGGCCGAGGACCGCACGCTGACGGCGGACGAGGCGTCCGCGGCCCGCGAAAGCGCCGTGGCCGTTGCCCACGAGCGCTTCGGAGCGGTCCAGCGCTGACGCACTGACCATCCCGGGAATCTGCCGATGCCGCCACTGCTCGTCGTGCGTTCCTGTCCTCCCTTCGGCCGTTCCGGCCACTCCGAAGGGCAGCCGGGAGGACAGGAACGCGACGCGCAGGAGCTGCTGGACGCCGTCGAACGGGAGCGTGCCGACGCCATGATGCCTGGCCCGAGGGCAGCTTTCGTGGCCGGCCGGCTGGCACAGCGGCGCTTCGCCGCCGAGCTGCTGGAGGTGCCGCCCTCGAAGCTGACCGTGGACTACAGCTGTCCCCGCTGCGGGACCGGGGCCCACATCTCACACGGCCGGCCCGGCTACTCTGTGACCGGTCCGGGTGCCAGGAGCACCGCCGCCCCGCTGCTGCTGAGCCTGTCCCGGAGCTCGGGGTGGACGCTGCTGGCAGCCGTGGTTCATCCGGAACCGGGCCTGCGGCTTGGTGTGGACGTCGAGGATCCCGCACGGACGGATTTCGCCGGTTTCGACGACGTCGCGCTGGCTCCGGCGGAACGCCGGGAGCTGCAGGGACGTCCGGCCCGGGCACTGCCGCGCGAACGTGCGCGGTTCTGGGCCCGGAAGGAAGCCTGGCTGAAGATGACCGGCGACGGGCTTCGGACAGCCCCGGACACCCTCGAGGTGTTGCACCGTGCCGGACTCCGGGACCTCGCTCCGGCGGAGACGGGCCTGCCCCAGGACCTCGCCGCAGCCGTCGCGCTTTCGCTCGGCACCAGATTCTCGGCGCCAGACCGACGCCCTAACTGACCGGCAGCGGCGGGAGTGCCTCCTCGTACAGCCAGGGGTGCAGCAGGGCCTCGGTGTCCAGGCCGGTCGCCCGATCCGCGGCGAGGATGAACTGGGCTGTTGACACGGAGCCGTGGCGGTTGCGGTCGGCCCAGTCGTGCAGCAGCGCGAAGAAGGCCAGGTCGCCGCAGCGCAGCCGCAACGCGTGCAGCGCGAGGGCGCCGCGCTTGTAGACACGGTCATCAAACATCAGTTCCGGCCCCGGGTCACCCACCAGCAGATCCTGGCTGCCGGCGTCGAGCCTCCGCCAGGCGGCCGCGGCGCGGTCCGCGAGCGGCAGGACGCCGGCTTCCTCGGACCAGATCCATTCCGCATAGCAGGCGAATCCCTCATGCAGCCAGATGTCCTTCCAGGACGCGGCCGTCAACGAATTCCCGAACCACTGGTGCGAGAGCTCATGGGCCATCATCCGCTGGGACTCCCACTCCAGGCCCAGATGGTTGCGGCCCAGGATGGAAAGGGTCTGTGCCTCGAGCGGAATCTCCAGCTCGTCCTCCGTCACCACCACCGTGTACGCCGGGAACGGATAGGGTCCGAAGCAGTTCGTGAACGTGCGCATCATCTCCGGCTGGCGCGCCAGGCCCTCGCGGGCAGCGCCCGCCAGGTCCGGCGGCACTGCCACGAACTGCGGCACCAGTCCGGCCGCGTGGGATGGATTGAGGGCCACGAGCTCATAGCGGCCGATCTGGACCGTCGCGAGGTAGGTGGACATGGGCTCGGATTGCTCGTAGACCCAGGTTTCGCGGCTGGACCGGCTGCTGTGCGAGAGCAGCACCCCATTGCACACGGCCCTGTAGTTGGCGTCCGTGGTCACGGTCATCCGGTAGCTGGCTTTGTCCCGCGGGTGATCGTTGCAGGGGAACCAGGAGGCCGCGCCGTTGGGCTGACCGGCCACGAGCGCCCCGTCGGTGAGTTCCTCCCAGCCCACTTCGCCCCAGAGGCCGCGGCGGGGGACCGGGTTCCCTTCGTACCGGATGTCCAGGGTGAATTGCTCGCCTGGCAGCAGGGCAGCATCCGGGACGACGACGAGCTGATCGGCGCGCTGGCTGAACTTGCGCACCTTCCGGCCGCTGAGCTGCACCTTGGTGGCCCGCAGCCCGGTCAGATCCAGCACGATGGCCGAGGCAGGATACTGCGCGACCGCGTGCAGGACAGCGCGTCCGTTCAGGCGGTTGCTGCTGAGCCTGTAGTCCAGTTGGAGTTCATAGCGCGTGACGCGGTACGCGTTGGTGCCGTGGCCTGGCAGGTAGGGATCCGGCGCCCCCGCTTCCTCTTCCGAGGGCAGGGCACGCCCGGTGCCGGCAGCTGTGCTGGAACTCATACGCTGGGATTCATGCGACTGGGGGTCATCGGAGCGGGCCTTCGGGATTGCGGGTGCGGGGACTGGCCTTGCGGAGCGTGGCTACCTGGGCTTGTGGGCCGGCTGGCCCGGTCCACCCCAGGGGCTGACGGGATTTCCCATCCAGTACGTCGCGGCCGGCACCGTTTCACCCCGCATCACGAGGGACGCCGGCCCCACCGTGCCGCCGGCGCCGATCCGTGCCTGGGGGAGGATGACCCCGTGCGGTCCAATGGTTGCTCCGTCTTCGAGCGTAACAGTGTCGATGCTCATCACACGGTCGTGGAACAGATGGGTCTGGACGACGCAGCCGCGGTTGACGGTGGAGTTCCGGCCCAGGGTCACGAGGTCCGCTTCGGGGAGCCAGTAGCTTTCGCACCAGGTGCCGGCGCCGATCTTCGCGCCGAGGGCGCGGAGCCACCAGACCAGTGCCGGCGTCCCGGTGGCCGCGCGGGCAAACCAGGGGGCACTGACCATCTCGATGAAGGTGTCTACTACCTCGTTGCGCCAGATGAAGGAGCTCCACAGGGGATGCTCGCCCGGATGGATCCGCCCGACCAGGACCCATTTAGCCACCACGGCGCTGCCCGCGGCCACGGCGCCGGCCAGCAGGACCACGACGCCGCCCAGTGCCGCGGCCACCCCGTAGTTGAACGTCGTGGCCAGCCAGTCAAGGGCGAGAAGGACCCCGGCGGCGATCGCCACGGTCGCCACCACCGGCACGAAGCGGCCCAGCTCCCACAGGGCGCGGGCAAGCTTGAGCCTCAGCGGCGGCTGGTAGGTCCGGGTGTCGTCGGAGGCGATCGCGGTGCGCCGCAGCCTGACCGGCGGGCTGCCCAGCCACGAGGTCCCGGATTTGGCCTTCGCCGGCGTCGCCGAAAGCACCGCGATGAGGGAGTTCTTGGGCACGTTGCGGCCCGCGCCCGTCATGCCGGAATTCCCCAGGAAGGAACGCTTGCCGATCTTGGCCGGGGCAATCCTCAGCCAGCCGCCGTCGAGCTCGTAGGACGCCACCAGGGTGTCGTCGGCGAGGAAGGCGCCTTCGCCCACGGTGGTCATCTTGGGGATCAGCAGGACCGTGGAGGCCTCGACATTCCTGCCGATTTTGGCGCCCAGCAGGCGCAGCCAGACCGGGGTGAAGAGGCTGGCATAGATCGGGAACAGCAAGTCGCGGGCCAGGTCCAGCACGCGTTCGGTGGCCCAGACCTGCCAGCCGATCCGGCTGCCCACCCGGTAATAGCCTTCTGCCAGCCCCACGCCGAGGAGACGGGTGGTGAGGAGGATCAGCACCAGGTTGGCCAGGAACCAGACCAGCGCGGCCAGCGGGAGGGACAGCAGAAGTTGGGGCAGTGCGGCGGAGAGGGATGCGCTGCCGCGGATGAAGAGGAACATCACCAGGGCGGCGGCCGCCGCGGACAGCAGGGGGATCAGGGCCAGCACCGCTGACGCGGCAGCGAAGCCGGCAAACCAGAGCCGGCCGATCAGGGGATGCTCCGGCCAGGAGTGCCTGGCTTTGCCACGCCGTTCCGCGGGGGATCCCGCCACGAGCTGGCCGGCCTTCACCTTGCCCAGCACGGCCGAGCCCGGCTCCACCTGGGCCCCGGCGCCGATCATGGCTCCCGGCATCAGGGTGCTTCGTGCGCCGATTGTTGCGCCGGCGCCGATGTGGATGGCGCCGATGTGGACCCGGTCGCCGTCGATCCACCAGCCCGAGAGGTCAACTTCAGGCTCGACGTTGCAGCCGCTGCCGAGGGAGAGCAGGCCGGTGACGGGCGGGAGCGAGTGGAGCTGGACGTTAAACCCGATCTTCGCCCCGAGCGCCCTGGCGTAGTAGGGCACCCACGGGGCACTCGCCAGGCTGATGGCGCCGGCGAGGTCTTGGATCTGCTCGGCGAGCCAGAGGCGCAGATGCACGCGGCCGGAGCGGGGATACGTTCCCGGCGTTACCGTTCGGAGCAGCAGGCGGGCGGCGGCCACGGAGATCAGCATCCGGCCCGGGGGGCTGACGAACACCAGCCACGAGGCGCCCACCCACCACCAGGACACCGTGGGGGCGGCGCTGAAACCGGCAAGGGCGGAGAGCAGGTTGTTCGCCGCCATCAGGTAGCTCAGCCAGCGCATGCCCACAAGGACGTGCAGCGGGACACCCATCAGGGTCTGGAAGATCTGCGACTTGCGGGCGGTGGGGCGGACGGTGCGTTCCGGGGCGGGCCCGGCGCCGCCTTCGGGAAGCGACTGGCGGGCGGCATCCACGAGCGCGCCGAGCCGCGGGGTCGCGTAGATGTCGGCCACCGTGATGGTGGGGTAGCGCACGCGCAAGGCCGAGACGAGCTGCGCGGCCGCGAGGGAACCGCCGCCGTAGGCGAAGAAATCGGCGTCGAGGTCGGCGACGCCGCTGCCCAGCACCGCGGTCCACTGCGCCACGATCCATTGGGCGTCGTCGGGAAGGTTCAGTGGCGCCTTCGCCGCATCAGCGGCACCGGCGTCGGCAAGCGGCCAGGGCAGGGCGTGCCGGTTGACCTTGCCGCTGGTCTTGGTGGGAAGCGAGTCAACGAGCGTGAGCAGGGGGATCAGCGGGGCCGGCAGGCTGGCGCCGAGCAGCTCCCTCGCGGCTGCCAGATCAAGCTGCTTGCCCGCGGCCGGGGCGAGATAGCCGACAAGGATCTGGTTGCCCGCGGCCGTGGTCTGCACCGCGGCGGCCGCGCCGGCAACATCGGGAAGGGCCTGCAGCGCAGCGTCGATTTCGCCGAGTTCGATCCGGCGTCCGCCGAGCTTGACCTGCTCGTCGGCACGGCCTTGGAAGATCAGCCCGGCGGCTTCGTAGCGGACCAGATCCCCCGAGCGGTAGGCCCGCTCCCAGCCGAGGGAGGGCATCGGGGCGTATTTTTCGGCGTCCTTCGCCGGGTCCAGGTAGCGGGCCAGCCCGACGCCGCCGATGATCAGCTCGCCCACCTCGCCTTCGGCGACGGGGAGGCTGTTGGCGCCGACGACGGCGAGGTCCCAGCCGTCGAGCGGCAGCCCGATCCTGATCGGCCCCGGGCCGCCGAGCGGTGCAGCGCAGGCCACGACGGTGGCCTCGGTGGGGCCGTAGGTGTTCCAGACCTCGCGGCCCTCGACGGCGAGCCGGTCCGCGAGTTCCGGCGGGCACGCTTCACCGCCGAAAATCAGCAGCCGGACGCTCTCAAGGGATTCGACCGGCCAGAGGGCGGCCAAGGTGGGCACCGTTGAGACCACCGTGATGCCGTGGCTGATCAGCCACGGTCCGAGGTCCATACCGGTCCGGACCAGGGCACGGGGAGCCGGGACGAGGCACGCACCGTGGCGCCAGGCCAGCCACATTTCCTCGCAGGAGGCGTCGAAGGCGACCGACAGGCCGGCCAGGACCCGGTCCTGCGGGCCGATCGGATCGTCCTGCAGGAAGATCCTGGCCTCGGCGTCGACGAAGGCCGCCGCGGAGCGGTGCTGCACGGCGACGCCTTTGGGTGTTCCGGTGGAGCCGGAGGTGAAGATCACCCAGGCGTCGTCGTCCGGGCCGGGAAGCCTCTGGGCGGGAAAGGGCCGGGTCCGCCGGGGGTCCGCCACATTCTGTCCACCGGCGCGCAATATTCCGGCCACCGCCGCCTCACCGAACACCAGTTTGGCCCGTTCGTGTGGGTCGTCCGCGTCCACCGGAACGTAGGCTGCCCCGACCAGGAGCACGGCCAGGATGGCAATGTAGAGCTGGTTGGTGCCGGACGGAATCCGGACGCCGATCTTGTCTCCCGCGCCGAGGCCGGCCCGGTGCAGCTCCCGCGCCCTGGCCCGGACTGCCGCCAGAAGCTGGGCGTAGCTCAGCGATTCGTGGCCGTCGTCGAGCGCGGAGGCGTCCGGGAACAGCGAGGCGGTCTCCTGCAGGATCTCGACCAGCGTCCGCTCCGGTGGCCCGGCCAGTGACCCCGGCAGCTGTGCCCGATGAACCTGACGAACGGATACCGGCCCGGCGGCGCCTGCGGCGGACGGCGGAAGATCGCTGCGGTGCGGTTGCTGCTCAGTCACAGGGGCATTGTCTCCGGGCAAGATGAACAGCAGGGGTCTTGCACTGTTGGTGCGTTGTCCGCATGATGTTCCCTGGCGTGCCTTCCGGATCCTTGCTGACCCTACGGGACCAGGATGACCTTGCCGGTGGTGCGGCGCTGCTCCAGGTCCGTGTGGGCCTGGGCGGCCTCCGCCAGGTCGTATCGGGCGCCGATCCGAACCTTGAGGGTCCCGTTGGCGGCCGCCGCGAAGATCTCGTCGGAGCGCCAGCGGCGTTCCTGGGGGTTGAGCAGGAAGTGGCCGATCGTGGGCCGGGTCAGGGACAGCGAGCCGCCGGCGTTGAGCCGCTGCGGGTCGAAGGGCGGGACCGGGCCGGAGGCGGCACCGAAGAGCACCAGTGTGCCGCGGATGCGCAAGGCGGCGAGGGAACCGTCGAAAGTGTCCTTCCCGACGCCGTCGTACACCACATCCGCGCCGGTTCCGTCGGTCAGTTCGCGGACCCGGGCGGAGAAGTCTTCATACCGCAGCACATGGTCGGCTCCGGCCTCGCGGGCCAGCTGCTCCTTGTCGTCGGTGGACACGGTGGTGATGACGCGTGCGCCCTTGGCCTTGAGCAGCTGGATCAGCAGCAGGCCGACGCCGCCGGCTCCGGCGTGGAGCAGTACGGTGTGGCCCGGCTCGACCCGGAAGGAGGAGTTGATCAGGTAGTGCGCGGTGATGCCCTGCAGCGGGAGGGCGGCCGCGGTGAAATCGTCGACGCCGCGCGGGACCGGCAGCGCTTTGGCCTCGTCGACCAGGGCGTAGCCGGCGTAGCTGTTGACGCCCTCGGCCGTGGCGACCCGGTCGCCGGGGGAAAACCCCGTGACGCCCTCGCCCACTTCCTCGACGGTGCCGGCCGCCTCGGAGCCCGGGGTGAAGGGAAAGGGCACCTTGTACGCACCGCTGCGCTTGTACGTGTCAATGAAGTTCACGCCGACGGCGGAAACTTTGACCAGCAGCTGGCCGGGCCCCGGTACCGGACGCTCCACTTCGGTCAGCTCCAGGACCTCGGGTCCCCCCGCTTGGCGGGCGACGATTGCATGCATCATTGCGTCTCCTTCTCCGGCCGGGGATTTCCTGGTCCGGATCCTCGATCCATCCTAGGGACACCGGCGCCAACGACGAAGTGACGGCCGGTAAACGGCCGTCACTTCGGGGCAAACACGTGGAGCGGCGCGGACGCCGGTAGCGGTACGGCCGCCTAGTAGCGGCGCGTCACTGTTGCCATCGGGCATTCGAAGTGCCGCCCGGCGGCGAGCCCGACGTCATTAAGATAGCGGACGATGATGCCGTAGGACTGCAGCAGCGTGGTTTCGGTGTAGGGAACCTGGTGCTTCTTGCAGTACTCACGGACGATCGTGGCGGCCTTGTCCAGCTGCGGGCGGGCCATGTCCGGGAAGAGGTGGTGCTCGGCCTGGCGGTTGAGGCCGCCCAGCAGGATGTCCATGAAGCGGCCGCCGGAGATGTTGCGGGACGTCAGGACCTGCCGGCTGAAGAAGTCCACCCGGCTGTCCGCGGGCAGGACCGGCATGCCCTTGTGGTTCGGGGCAAAAGAAGCCCCCATGTAGAAACCGAAGACTGCGAGCTGGACGCCGATGAACGCGAACGCCATGCCCAGCGGCAGGAAGGTGAAGGCCAGCACCGGGAGCAGGCTCAGGCGCGCCACGAGGATGGGGATTTCAACCCAGCGGTGCGTGACCTTGGCGCGGCGGAAGATGAACTTGACCGAATCGATCTGGAGCCCCAGGCCCACTAGGAACAGCAGCGGGAAGAAGAGCCAGCCCTGTTTGCGGGTCAGGAACGAGAACCGCCCCTGCCGGGTGGCCGCGGCTTCCTCGTGGAAGGCGATCGCGCCGGTGGCGATGTCCGGGTCCTTGGAGATGACGTTCGGATGGATGTGGTGCGCGCCGTGCTTCTGCTCCCACCAGGAGTAGCTCATGCCGGCCACGGAGGTGGCGAGCAGCCGGGCGGTCCAGTCGTTGGCGCGGCGGGAGGCGAAGATCTGCCGGTGCCCGGCCTCGTGGGCCAGGAAGCTCAGCTGCGTGCATAGGATGCCCAGGGCCGCCGCGATGAGGAGCTGGAACCAGCTGTCACCGATCAAAGCGAAACCGAACCAGGTCGCGGTCATCAGCAGTACCAGCACGGAAAAGACGGTGACGTAGAAACCGACACGGCGTTCCAGGAGACCGGCGGCCTTGACGCTCTTGAGCAGTTCCGAATAGCTGAGAACGACGGCGTTGGGCTGCCGGACCCGCGATTTTGGGCGCACAGAAGTTGTCGCAGTGGCAGGGAAAGTGGTGGTCATCTAGGGCGTGCCTCGTAACTGTTTCGGGTAACGCTGCATCCGACACTCGGACCGCACGGTCTGGATCACCCTTCTACCAAGCATACGGCCCGGGGCTTCGCTGGCCTCCCGGACCGGACCGGATCGGCTCTCGGCGGAACGCCGGGTAGGAGAAAAGCGGGCACACTCAAGCGCATGCATAAATATCGGCACCTATGCATACTCTTGCTGTATAGTGGTGGCTATGACTATTTCTGTTGCCGTCTCCGGGGCGAGCGGTTATGCCGGCGGCGAGGTCCTGCGGCTCCTCGCTGGTCATCCCGACGTTACGATCGGCGCCATCACGGCCCATAGCAACGCCGGTTCCAGACTAGGGGAACTGCAGCCGCATCTCCATGGTCTGGCCAGCCGCATCCTGGAGGACACCACGGTCGAGAACCTGTCCGGACACGACGTCGTGTTCCTGGCCCTGCCGCACGGCGCCTCCGCCGGGATCGCGGCCCAGCTGCCTGCCGGAACGGTCGTGATCGACGCCGGCGCCGACCACCGCCTGGCGGATCCGGCTGCCTGGGAAAAGTTCTACGGGTCCCCGCACGCCGGAACCTGGCCCTACGGTCTGCCGGAGCTGCCCGGCCAGCGCGACGCGCTCCGCGGCGCCACTCGGATCGCCGTCCCCGGCTGCTACCCGACGTCGGCCCTGCTGGCCCTCACCCCGGGCTTCAGCAACGGCCTCCTGCAGACGGACGACGTCGTGATCGTCTCCGCCTCCGGTACCTCCGGGGCCGGCAAGGCCGCCAAAGTCAACCTGATCGGCGCCGAGGTCATGGGCTCCATGAGTCCGTACGGCGTGGGCGGCGGACACCGGCACACGCCGGAGATCGAACAGGGCCTGTCCAAGGCCGCCGGCGGGCCGGTCACCGTCTCCTTTACGCCCACGCTGGCGCCCATGAGCCGCGGCATCCTCACCACGGCGACCGCGAAGATCCGGCGCCAGCCAGGGCGCAGTGTGACGGCTGAGGAACTCCGCCGCGCCTGGAGTGAAGCGTACGACGACGAGCCGTTTGTCCACCTGCTCCCGGAAGGGCAGTGGCCCTCCACCAAGTCGGTGCAGGGATCCAATCACGCCGTGATGCAGTTGGCGCTCGACGAACACACCGGCCGCGTGATCATCACGTGCGCCATCGACAACCTGACGAAGGGGACCGCCGGCGGCGCCGTGCAGTCCATGAACATTGCCCTCGGCCTGGCGGAAACCGCAGGCCTCGAACTGCAGGGAGTCGCACCGTGAGCATCACCGCCCCCCAGGGATTCCGTGCCGCCGGCGTCACCGCCGGCCTCAAGGCCTCCGGCAACCCTGACCTGGCCCTCGTTGTCAACGACGGGCCCTCCAAGGCCGCCGCGGCCGTCTTCACCTCCAACCGCGTGGCCGCCGCCCCGGTGCACTGGTCCCGCGAGGTGGTCAAGGACGGCCGGGTGGACGCCGTCATCCTGAACTCCGGCGGCGCGAACGCCTGCACCGGTCCGCAGGGCTTCCAGAACACCCACACCACCGCGGAGAAGACCGCCGAAGCGCTCGGCGTGTCCGCCACGGACGTCGTGGTCTGCTCCACCGGCCTGATCGGCGAACAGCTCCCGATGGAGAAGATCCTTGCCGGGATCGGCGCCGCCTCGGCTGCACTGGACCCCGACGGCGGAGCCGCGGCCGCCACGGCGATCATGACGACGGACTCCGTGTCCAAACAGGCCGTCTTCACCGGCATGGACGCCGCAGGGAGCCAGTTCACCATCGGCGGCATGGCCAAGGGCGCCGGCATGCTCGCTCCCGGCCTCGCCACGATGCTGGTGGTCCTCACCACGGACGCCGACGTCCAGCCGGACATGCTCGACGTCGTACTCCGCGACGCCACCCGGGTCACCTTTGACCGGGCGGACTCCGACGGCTGCATGTCCACGAACGACACCGTGCTGCTGCTTGCCTCCGGTGCGTCCGGAGCCGTGCCGTCCGCCGTCGACTTCGGCACGGGCCTGACCCAGGTCTGCGCCGAGCTGGCCCGCAAGCTGATCGGCGACGCCGAGGGCGCCAGCCATGACATCGCGATCCGGACCTTCAACGCGGCCAGCGAGCGGGACGCGGAAACCGTCAGCCGCGCCGTCGCCCGCTCCAACCTGTTCAAGACCGCGATTTTCGGCAAGGACCCCAACTGGGGCCGCGTGCTCTCGGCAGTCGGCACCACGGATGCCGTTTTTGAACCCGACCAGCTGAACGTTTCCATGAACGGCGTACAGATCTGCCGCAACGGCAGCATCGGCGATGACCGCAACCTCGTGGACCTGGAACCGCGCGAGGTCCTCGTCGAGATCGACCTCCAGGCCGGCGACGCCGAAGCCACCATCCTGACCAACGACCTCACGCACGACTACGTCCATGAAAACAGCGCCTACTCCAGCTAACCCCCTGGAAGGACGAACAGTAGGACGAACAGTAGGACGAACGGTAGGACGAACAGTATGAACACCCAGACACGCGAGACCACATCCATGTCCGATGCCCAGAGCAAGGCCGGCACGCTGATCGAGGCACTGCCCTGGATCCAGCGCTTTGCCGGCAGCACCATGGTGATCAAGTACGGCGGAAACGCCATGGTCAACGATGAACTCCGGCGCGCATTCGCCGAGGACGTCGTCTTCCTTCACCATGTCGGCATCCACCCCGTCGTGGTGCACGGCGGTGGCCCCCAGATCAACGCAATGCTCAGCCGGCTCGGCATCGAATCCGAGTTCAAGGGCGGCCTGCGGGTCACCACCCCCGAGGCCATGGACGTGGTCCGCATGGTCCTCACCGGCCAGGTCGGCCGGGAACTCGTGGGCCTGATCAACTCGCACGGCCCCTACGCCGTGGGCATGTCCGGCGAGGACGGCGGCCTGCTCCGCGCCGTCCGCACGGGGACCGTCGTGGACGGCGAAGAAGTGGACCTGGGGCTCGTCGGCGAAGTCGTCGGCGTGAACCCCGAGGGCATCCTGGACATCGTCGCGGCCGGCCGGATCCCCGTGATCTCCACCGTCGCCCCGGAGATCTTCGATGACGGGGAACGCGACGGAGCAACAAAACAAGCGCAGACCACCGGGCAGGTGCTCAACGTCAACGCGGACACCGCCGCCGCGGCCCTCGCCGAAGCCCTCGGCGCTTCGAAACTGGTGATCCTGACCGACGTCGAGGGGCTCTTCGCCAACTGGCCGGACCGCTCCTCGCTGATTTCCTCGCTCACGGCCTCCGAGCTGCGCGAGCTCCTGCCGCGCCTGGAGTCCGGCATGATCCCCAAGATGGAAGCCTGCCTCAAAGCCGTCGAGGGCGGCGTGGAACGCGCGCACATCGTGGACGGTCGGCTGCCGCACTCGATGCTGCTGGAAACCTTCACGACCGCGGGCATCGGCACGCAGGTCGTCCCGGATGAGGAAGTAAAGGCATGAACCAGATCGCAAAGTCACCAGAGCTTACTGAAATCATCGAGACCAAGGGCCACGCCACCGGCGCGCAGTGGCTGTCCCGCTACTCCTCCTCGCTGCTGGGCGTCTTCGGCACCCCGCAGCGGGTCCTGGTCCGCGGCTCCGGCTGCCTCGTCTGGGACGCCGACGGCAAGGAATACCTGGATCTGCTCGGCGGGATCGCGGTCAACGCACTGGGCCACGCGCACCCCTTCGTCACCTCGGTGATCTCCAGCCAGCTTGCCACCCTGGGCCACGTCTCCAACTTCTTCACGAGCCCCACCCAGATCGCTTTGGCCGAACGGCTGCTGGAACTCAGCAAGGCCCCGGCCGGCTCGAAGGTGTTCTTCGCCAACTCCGGCACCGAGGCCGTCGAGGCCGCGTTCAAGCTGGCGCGCCGCAATACGGGCGCCAGCCCGAACGGTACGGAACAGCCCCGGACAAAGATCATCGCGCTCGAAGGGGCCTTCCACGGCCGCACCATGGGCGCCCTCGCGCTGACCGCGAAAGAGGCCTACCGGGCGCCGTTCGCGCCGCTGCCGGCCGGCGTCGTGCACATCCCCTTCGGTGACATCGACGCGCTCCGCGCTGAAGTGGACCACACCGTCGCCGCGGTGTTCCTCGAGCCGATCCAGGGCGAGGCGGGCGTCCGTCCGCTGCCCGCGGGCTACCTGCAGGCGGCCCGGGAAGCCACCAGCGCGGCCGGCGCGCTGCTGATCCTGGACGAGGTGCAGACCGGGATCGGCCGCACCGGCAAATGGCTCGCCAGCGAGGACGCCGGAATAGTGCCCGACGCCGTGACGCTCGCCAAGGGCCTGGGCGGCGGCTTCCCGATCGGCGCCCTCCTCACGTTCGGGCCCGAGGTCTCCTCGCTCCTGTCCGCCGGCCAGCATGGCACCACCTTTGGCGGCAACCCCGTCGCCACCGCCGCGGCACTGGCCACCCTGCATGTCCTCGAAAACCAGCAGGTCCTGGCCCACGTCCGGGACGTGGGGGAGCACCTGCGCTCGGGCCTCGCCGGGATCGACGGCGTGACCGAAGTCCGCGGTGAAGGGCTGCTGATCGGCTTCGACCTCGACGCCGACGTCGGCCCCGCCGTCGTGACGGCCGGCCTCGAGGCGGGCTTCATCGTCAACAGCCCCGGCCCGCACACCATCCGCCTCGCGCCGCCGCTGATCCTGACCACCGGCCAGGCCGACCGCTTCCTCGCGGCGCTGCCCGCCCTCCTCCAGACCGCAAAGGACGCCCAGTGAACGCCACAGCAGCCACCCGCCACTTCCTCAAGGACACGGACCTCAGCCCCGCCGAACAGGCCGAAGTCCTCGAGCTCGCCGTCCGGATGAAGGCCGCCCCCTACAGCGTGCAGCCGTTTGCGGCGGAAGGCAGCGGCCGCAAGACCGTCGCTGTCATCTTCGACAAGACCTCCACCCGGACCCGGGTCTCCTTCGCCACCGGCGTGGCGGACATGGGCGGCAACGCCCTCATCATCAACCCGGGCGAGGCGCAGATCGGCCACAAGGAATCGGTCGAGGACACCGCCAAGGTGCTCGAGCGCATGGTCTCCACCATCGTGTGGCGCACCGGCGCGCACTCGGGACTCGTCGCCATGGCGGAAAACTCGAAGGTCCCGGTGATCAACGCACTCTGCGACGACTACCACCCCTGCCAGCTGCTCGCCGACCTGCTGACCATCAAGGAACACAAGGGCGGGCTCAAGGGCCTCACCATGAGCTACCTCGGCGACTCCGCCAACAACATGGCCAACTCCTACCTGCTCGCCGGCGTCACGGCGGGCATGCACGTGCGTATCGCCGGCCCCGAGGGCTACCTGCCGTCCCCGGAGATCATCGCCGCCGCCGAGGACCGCGCAGCGGAAACCGGCGGCTCGGTGCTGGTCACCGTCGACGCCGCCGAAGCGCTGCTGGGCGCCGACGTCGTCGCCACCGACACCTGGGTGTCGATGGGCCAGGAGGACGAGAAGGAAGCCCGGCTGCTGCTGTTCCGCGACTACGCCGTGGATGAAGCGGCGATGAAGCTCGCGGCGCCGGACGCCGTCGTGCTCCACTGCCTGCCTGCCTACCGGGGCTACGAGATCTCCGCCGGGGTCATCGACGGAGCGCAGTCCGTGGTCTGGGACGAGGCCGAAAACCGGCTGCACGCCCAGAAGGCGCTGATGGCCTGGCTCATGCACCGCTCCGGCCTGGCCGTTGTTGACGGGCTCGACTAGTGTCCGTCCAGCCGAGCTCCCCGGGGGCCAGCCCGGCCACCAAGACGGCCCGGCAGGCGCGGATCACCGCGATCCTCACCGGTGAGTCGGTCCGCTCGCAGGCGGAACTGGCGGCACTGCTGGCGGACGACGGCGTCCAGGTCACCCAGGCCACCCTGTCCCGGGACCTCGTGGAACTGGGCGCGGTCCGGGTGCGCGGCAAGGACGGCGTGCTCGTCTACGCGGTGCCGGGGGAGGGCGGAGAACGCGCGGCCAGGAGCGGCGTCACCCAGGAGATCCTCGACGCCCGGCTGTCCCGGCTCTGCGGGGAGCTGCTGGTCACCGCCGAAGCATCCGCGAATATAGTGGTGCTCCGGACGCCGCCGGGCGCGGCCAATTTCCTTGCCCTCGCGATCGACCACTCGGTGATGCCTTCGATTCTTGGCACCATCGCCGGGGACGACACCGTGCTGCTGGTCACCCGCGATCCGCTCGGCGGCGCGGCCCTCGCTGCGCGCTTCCTCCAGTTCGCCGAGGAAGCCGGCCCCAGCCAGTAAGCTGCCCGGCTTTGTGACAGGCTTTCACCAGACAAACAAATAACCAACCAACAACTAAGGAGCATTTGAAGTGACTGAGCGTATTGTGCTGGCCTACTCCGGTGGCCTGGATACTTCCGTAGCCATCGGCTGGATCGGTGAAGCCACCGGAGCCGAGGTCATCGCCGTGGCGGTCGACGTCGGACAGGGCGGCGAGTCGCTGGAGACGATCCGCCAGCGTGCCTTGGGTTGCGGCGCCGTCGAAGCCTATGTGGCCGACGCGAGCGACGAGTTCGCCAATGAGTACTGCATGCCCACACTGAAGGCCAACGCCCTCTACCAGGGCCATTACCCGCTGGTCTCCGCGATCTCCCGCCCGGTGATCGTCAAGCACCTGGTCAAGGCAGCCCGCGAATTCGGCGCCACCACCGTGGCCCACGGCTGCACGGGCAAGGGCAACGACCAGGTCCGCTTCGAGGTCGGCATCCAGACCCTCGGCCCGGACCTGAAGTGCATCGCCCCGGTCCGCGACCTCGCCCTGACCCGCGACAAGGCCATCGCCTTCGCCGAGGAAAAGGGACTGCCGATCGAGACCACCAAGAAGAACCCGTACTCGATCGACCAGAACGTCTGGGGCCGCGCCGTCGAAACCGGCTACCTCGAGGACATCTGGAACGCCCCCACCAAGGACATCTACGACTACACCGCCACGCCGGAATTCCCGCCGACCCCGGATGAGGTCACCATCTCCTTCGAAGCCGGCGTCCCGGTCGCGATCGACGGCGTCAAGGTCACCCCGCTGCAGGCCATCAAGGAACTCAACCGCCGCGCCGGCGCGCAGGGGGTCGGCCGGATCGACGTCGTCGAGGACCGCCTCGTCGGCATCAAGTCCCGCGAGATCTACGAGGCACCGGGCGCCATGGCGCTCATCACGGCGCACAAGCACCTCGAAGACATCACCATCGAGCGCGAGCAGGCCCGCTTCAAGGCCACCGTCGGCCAGCGCTGGTCCGAGCTGGTCTACGACGGACAGTGGTTCTCCCCGCTCAAGCGCTCGCTCGACGCCTTCATCGAGGACACCCAGCGCTACGTCACCGGCGACATCCGCATGGTGCTGCACGGCGGCCAGGCCATCGTCAACGGACGCCGCTCCGGGACCTCGCTCTACGACTTCGACCTCGCCACGTACGACACCGGCGACACCTTCGACCAGTCGATGGCTCGCGGCTTCATCGAGCTGTGGGGTATGTCCGCCAAGGTTGCCTCCAGCCGCGACCTCCGGGTCGCAGGGCAGTGAGTCAGCAGCAGGGCCCAGGGGCGCAGGGGTCCCCGGCCGAGCGAAGCGAGGCCGGGGTGCGCTCGGGGACCAATGAAGGCGCGCTGTGGGGCGGCCGGTTCGCCGGCGGCCCCGCGGACGCCCTCGCCGCCCTGAGCAAGTCCACGCACTTTGACTGGCGGCTGGCCCGCTACGATATTGCCGGGTCCAAGGCGCACGCCCGCGTGCTGCACAAGGCCGGGCTGCTGGACGACGCCGAGCTCGAAGGCATGCTCGACGCCCTGAGCCGGCTGGACGACGACGTCGCCTCCGGCGCCTACCTGCCCGCGGAATCCGACGAGGACGTGCACGGGTCGCTGGAACGCGGGCTGATCGAGCGCGCCGGCACCCAGCTCGGCGGCAAGCTCCGCGCCGGACGGTCCCGCAACGACCAGGTGGCCACACTGGGGCGGATGTTCCTGCGCGACCACGCCCGGATCATCGCACGCGGTGTGCTCGCCACGATCGATGCCCTCGTGGAGCAGGCCAAGGTTCACCGGGGTGTGGCCATGCCGGGCCGCACCCACCTCCAGCACGCCCAGCCGGTGCTGCTCAGCCACCACCTTCTGGCCCACGCCTGGGCGCTGTTGCGCGACGTGCAGCGGCTCCAGGACTGGGACAAGCGCGCCGGTGTCTCGCCCTACGGCTCGGGCGCCCTTGCGGGCTCCTCGCTGGGGCTGGACCCTGAGGCCGTCGCAGCAGAGCTGGGTTTCTTCTCGGCGACGCACAACTCGATCGACGGCACCGCCTCCCGCGACGTCTTCGCCGAATTCGCCTGGATCACGGCCATGATCGGCGTGGACCTTTCCCGCGTCTCGGAGGAAGTCATCCTGTGGGCCACCAAGGAGTTCTCCTTCGTCACCCTGCACGATTCCTACTCCACCGGGTCCTCGATCATGCCGCAGAAGAAGAACCCTGACGTGGCGGAACTGGCACGCGGAAAGGCCGGCCGGCTGATCGGCAACCTGACCGGGCTGCTGGCCACGCTGAAAGGCCTGCCGCTCGCGTACAACCGCGACCTGCAGGAGGACAAGGAACCGGTCTTCGACGCCGCCGACACGCTGGAGGTCCTGCTCCCGGCGGTCTCCGGCATGATCGCGACGCTGACGTTCAACACGGAGCGGATGGAGTCGCTGGCACCGCAGGGCTTCGCGCTGGCGACGGACATCGCCGAATGGCTGGTCCGCCAGGGTGTCCCGTTCCGCGAGGCGCACGAGCTCTCCGGTGCCGCGGTCAAGCAGGCCGAAAGCCGCGGCGTCGAACTCTGGGACCTGACGGATGATGAATACGCCGCCATCTCGGAGCACCTGACGCCGGAGGTCCGCACCGTCCTGAGCACGGAGGGCTCGCTCAACAGCCGGAACTCCCAGGGCGGCACCGCCCCGGCCGCCGTCGAGCGCCAGCTGCTCTTCCTCGAAGGCGAGCTCGCCGGCGTCCGCGCGTACGCGGGGTAGCGACCGTTTCTGCGCGAGATGGCATTTCGCGGCAATGTTCTTCGATAACACTGCCGCGAAGTGGCGTCTCGCGGCGCTTAAGGTGGTTCCATGAGCGAATCCTTCCGACAGTACCTGCGCTCCCTGCCCGATTTCCCGGAGGAGCTCCCGGACTTCAATCCGGCCGCGGCCCACGCGGATCCGGCGGAGCTGTTCCGCCAGTGGCTGGCTGAGGCGCTGCAGGCCGGGGTTCCGCAGCCCAACGCGTGCAGCCTGGCCACTGCCGATGAGCAGGGCCGTCCCTCCGCCCGGATGCTGATCCTGAAGAACATCGACGCCGACGGCTGGCACTTTGCGTCCTCGCGGGCCTCCCGGAAAGGCCGTGAGCTCACGGCCAACCCGCACGCGGCGTTGAACTTCTACTGGCCGCAGCAGGGCCGGCAGGTCCGCGTCGTGGGCCCGGTGGCGGAGCTGGGCGCGGAGGCCTCCGCTGCCGACTGGCACAGCCGGCCCGGGGCGGACGGCAGCGACAATCGGGACTGGCAGCTCTACGCCATCCGGCCCCGCGAGATCGAATTCTGGCAGGCCCGTCACGACCGCCGGCACATCCGCCACCGCTTCGGTCCGGAGGAGCTGAGTTAATCCCGGTTAATCCGGGAGCTCGGCTAGGATGGGCGCTATGACCGAAATCACCCCGCAAGAGCTTCTGGAAGAACTTCACCGCGCCGCCGACGTCGTGGCCGGAATCACCGCCGAACTGACGGATCAGGGCGTCTTGGCGCCCTCGGAGCTGCCGGGCTGGACCCGCGGCCACGTGCTGGCCCATGTCGCCGGCATCGCCAACGCGATGGCCCGCCAGCTGGAATTCGCAGCCCGCGGCGAAAGCATCGAGCTCTACGACGGCGGATTCGAAGGCCGCACCCGCGCGATCGACATGGCCGCGGGCCACGGCATCGAGGAACACCGCGCCGATGTGGAGGCCGCCCTGGAACGGGCCCTGCGCGCCTTCGGGGCGCTGGATGCAGCCGGCTGGCAGGCCCCGATTACCTATCGCGGCGGAGTGGTGTTCGACGGCGGCCTGGCGCTCTGGCGCGAGCTCGTCATCCACGCCACCGACCTGGGCACGGGACGTGGTCCCGAGACCTGGAGCCGGCCGTTCTGCGAGCACCTCTTCGACTTCCTGGCCGCCCGGGTGCCGGCGGGCGAAAGGTTGGTGCTCCAGCCGCTGGGCCTCCCGCCGGTGGCCATCGGCAGCGGCGGCAAATCGACGGTGATCAACGGCATGCTGACCGACATCGCCGCCTGGCTCGCCGGCCGCAACCCCACCCTCGGCAGCCTGCGCGCCACTGCCGCGGCCGACGGCGTCGACCTTCCGGAGCTGCTGCCGTGGCCCGCCGGCGCGCCCGTCACCCGTTGACACTCACGCGAGGTGAGACTTCGCGCCCATGACTTTGCCTTCCAGGCATGGGCGCGAAGTCTCACCTCGACGCTGATTGCGGGAGGGCCAGGGCCGCCTGGTGTTCCCGGTCCAGCAGGCTTTCCTTGATGGCCAGTCCCCAGCGGAAGCCGCCCAGGGTGCCATCGGTCCGGATGACGCGGTGGCAGGGCACGAACAGTGCCGCCGCATTGAAGGCGCAGGCACTGGCCGCAGCCCGCACGGCCTTCACATTCCCGGACAGCTCCGCGTATTCCGTGTAGGTCACCGGATGCCCGGGCGTCACCGTCCGGAGCATGTCCCAGGCGTGGTTGCGGAACGGGCCGGACTTCTGCAACACCGGAACGCCCATGGCGGGGGCAGGATTGCCCGCGTAGAACTCCTCGACGGCGGCCGAGATTCCGCCGAGCTCGGTGACGGTCTGGTACTCGCCGGGGAGCAGCTCCGGATGGATCTGGCCGGTCAGTTCCCCCGGAACCGCGGTCCAGCCCGAGGCCAGCACCGTCCCGTCCCGGGCAATGATGGTGAAGGGGCCGTCGGGGGTGGACATGGTCAACAGCTGGGCTTTCATTGCGTCACTTTCTTCCGGGTGGGGGTCTTTGCCGGCGCGCCGGACAGTGTTGCAGCGCGCGCGGCGGCCTGCGCAGCCGAGGCCGCGCGCCAGAGGTGCATGGTGGCGTAGGAACGCCACGGGCTAAGCTCACGGAAATCAGGGCTCAGTTCCGGGCCATTCCTGCCTTGGGCGAGGGACCGGATGCCGTTCCGCACGGCAGCGTCACTGGCGAGGAAAACATCCGGGGCGCCGATCACGCGCATCGCGACATAGCCGACGGTCCA
This sequence comes from Arthrobacter sp. UYCu723, assembly GCF_054059215.1. Classification (NCBI taxonomy): domain Bacteria; kingdom Bacillati; phylum Actinomycetota; class Actinomycetes; order Micrococcales; family Micrococcaceae; genus Arthrobacter; species Arthrobacter sp. UYCu723. Next base: position 82,822 of record NZ_JBSSBW010000001.1, on the reverse strand, counting down.
CGGCCCGACGCCGGCCAGCGGAAGCAGCTTGGCCTCGAGCCCGGGCAGGTCGTCGCCGTAGCCGAAATCGAGGTCCCCTGAGGCCATCGCCGCGGCCGCCCCGCGGACGGAGTCGATGCGGCGCTGCGGGCCCCGGAGCAGTTCGAAACCGGACTCCGCGATCTGCGCCGCCGTCGGAAAGAGCCGGTGAAGGCCGTCGGCGGGAACCAGGCTTTCACTCCCGGCCGGGGACAGCTGGACGAGGGCCGTGCGTGCGGCAGCCACGGTGATCTGCTGTCCGATCATGGCCCGGACCAGCAGCTCCTGCGGGTCCACCGCTCCCGGCATCCGCATGCCAGGCGCGTTGGCGACGCTGGCGGCCAGCCGCGGATCCGCGGCCAGGGCAGTATCGATCGCGACCGGGTCGGCGTCGAGATCCAGCAGGCGGCGGACCCGGCTGAGCAGGGAGGGCAAGTCCCGCAGGTCAACGGCCCCGATCGTCAACACGAGCGGCCGGCCAGGGGCGCCGGCGTCGTAGTCCACCCGGAACCGGGCGTCCCCGTTTGCCAGCCGCAGGGTCCGGGCGTAGGAACGCGATGTTCCTTCCTCGATGCCGGGGATGGCGCGGACGGCGAGGAAGTCGAAGACGCCCGGATCAAACGGTTCACGGTAGGGGAGGTTCAAGGTCAGCGCCGTCGACGACACCGCGGTCAAGGCTGGCGCCTGGTGGCGCCGGGCGGTGGCCCGCAGCGCCGAGGGCGTCATCGCGAAAACCTCGCCTATGGTCTCGTTGAACTGGCGCACGCTGCTGAAGCCGGCGGCGAAGGCGATGTCGGCCACTTTCATGGACGTGGAGACGAGCAGGGTCCGGGCCGTCTGGGCACGGCTCGCCCGGGCCAGCGAGAGCGGCCCGGCTCCGAGCTCATGGCTCAGGATCCGGTTCAGCTGGCGGGAGGAATAGCCCAGCCGGGCGGCGAGCCCTTCGACGCCGTCGCGGTTGATCACGCCGTCGTTGATGAGGCGCATGGCGCGGCCCGCGATGTCCGAGCGAAGGTTCCACGCCGGCGTCCCGGGGACTGCCTCCGGCAGGCAGCGTTTACAGGCGCGGTAGCCCGCGTCGTGGGCCGCCGCCGACGTCTCGTAGAAGGTGACATTGCCCGCTTTGGGCGTCCGGGCGGGGCAGGAGGGCCGGCAGTAGATGCCGGTGGTCCGGACAGCGGTATAGAACTGCCCGTCGAAACGGGTGTCCCGGGCGTCGATTGCCCTGTAGCGCTGCCAGAAGTCCATGAGTTCATCCTGCCAGCTTCCCGGTACGGCTGCTAGCGGAAATCGGACACGGCCGTGGAGCAGTGCACGGGTCTTTGTTAAAGTCGGACCATGACGTCCAACCCGCCGCCTGCCGCGAGCCTGCGGGAGCTGCTGTCCGCCGATGCCCGGCAGGTGGCGCCGCTGCTGCTCGGCGCAGTCCTGACGCATGAGGGGCGCGACGGCACGGTCTCGGTCCGGATCACCGAGGTGGAGGCCTACATGGGTCCGCATGACTCCCGGCACCCCGACCCCGGTTCGCACACCTTTCGGGGCGCGACTGCCCGCACTGCACCGATGTTCGGCCCCGCCGGGCACCTCTACGTCTACTTCACCTACGGCATGCACCATTGCGCCAACATCGTCTGCGGTCCGGACGGCGTGGCCTCCGCGCTGCTGCTGCGGGCCGGCGAAGTCATCGAGGGGGAGGAGCTGGCACTCGCCCGGCGTCGGACGTCGAAGTCCCCCAAGGACCTGGCAAGCGGACCTGCACGGCTCGCCACCGCGCTCGGACTGACGACGGCGGACAGCGGCCGCGATGCGCTCGAAGCCCCGTTCCGGCTTGAGCTGCCTCACACCCCTGCCACGGACATCAGCTCCGGGCCGCGGGTTGGCGTGTCCGGGGCCGGCGGCACGCACCACTATCCCTGGCGCTTCTGGCTCACCGGCGATCCGACCGTCTCCCGCTACAAGGCCGCGAAGGTGCGGACGGCGTAGCTGAGTGGGCAACCTGAGTCCTAAGCACCGGCAGTGGGGGATGATGAAGCCTTATGGGCGAGGGTAAACGTGGAAAACCAGCCAGCGAGCTCGAAAGGCTCCAGATTTTTGAGCCGCTGGCCACCGAGTACTTCCGAATGGTTGAGCTGTTCAAACCCGGTGGAGGACCGGTGGCCCTAAACTCCGTCGAGGGGGAGCGCAGGCACTGGGTGGAGCTCTTCCGTGCGGCGCTGTTGCGTAAATTTATCGTTCGTGATGAGCACGTTTCGCTCAAGCTAGTGGTGAGGGCCCTGCGCCTATGCAACTACACGGGGGACCGCAAAGTGGCTGAGGGCGCCGAACAAGTGGCTAGTCTCTTCACCGACGAGATGGTTGGGGACCGTCATACGTTGATGTCAGGACTCGCCCCATCTAATGAGCATGACCTTTTCGAAGACGTTCTCTATGGACGGCTCTTGCATGGTGACGCCGACAGGTTCCACCGTTCCGGATGGGCCGACGACTACGCCCGGATGAGTGCCGTAGCGGCCGGACGGTTCGACGCGGAGCGCGCGCTCAGGAAGGCGCTTGAAGTCGTCAGGTACGGGCTCGCGAATGAACTCCTGCAGTCCCCAGGTGTACCGACAGATGATACCGAGCCTCCGGCGAACAACAGGTAGGTAGGTCTACAAGGCAGCGAAGGAGCGGAGCGCGCCCTGCTGCGCGTATAGCTGGACGATTCCCGACTCCTCGGTAGAATGCCTGCAAAAACGGACACATGCCGTCGGGTTGACCGGAATGGTTGTAGAATGGTTGGTCTGTCTTTTTCGATAGGGGAACGCCCGATGCACGACGCTGATTTGGCCCATGAACGCGACTATGTAGCCGGACTCTACGCCCGGCTCGATGAGTTGCGGGCAGAAAAGCGCGCCCAGCTGGCCCAGGTCCGCCGCGCCGGTGCCGTAGGTACCATGCAGAATGTCTCCGAGCGTGACGCGTTCGCGGCGCTCTATGAGGACCGCCTCGCCCAGCTCGACGCCGTCGACGACCGCCTGGTGTTCGGCCGGCTGGACCTCGATTCTGGGGAGGCGCAATACATCGGCCGCATCGGCCTGACCACGGAGGACCTCCAGCGCCTCATGGTGGACTGGCGCGCGCCGGAAGCCGGCCACTTCTACCAGGCCACCGCTTTCGACCGGCAGGGAGTCCGCCGGCGCCGGCACCTGATCCTGCAGGGCCGCGAGGTCAAAGCGATCGAGGATGACGTGCTCGACGCCGACATGCTCGCCGATGGCGATTCGCTCCAGGGCGAGGGCGCCCTGCTGGCAGCGCTCAATTCCAAGCGGACCGGCCGGATGTCGGACATCGTCGGGACCATCCAGTCCGAGCAGGACCGGATCATCCGCTCCTCGATTTCCGGCGCCCTCGTCGTCCAGGGCGGCCCGGGCACCGGCAAGACAGCCGTCGCCCTGCACCGCGCCGCCTACCTGCTGTACACCCACCGGGACCGCCTCAAGACCGCCGGCGTGCTTCTGGTGGGCCCGTCGTCGTCGTTCATGAAGTACATCGAGCGGGTGCTGCCCTCCCTCGGCGAGACCGGCGTCGTGATGGCCAGTGTGGGCCGGCTGATGCCCGGCATCCATGCTGTGGCTGAGCCGGAATCCGCCGTTGCCGCCATCAAAGGCCGGCTGGAGATGGCCCAGGTCGTCGCGAATGCCGTGGCCAACAGGCAGCGCATCCCCGCCGGGAACAGGGTCCTCGAAGTCGACGGGCGCAAGCTGCTCCTGACCCCGCGGCAGGTCCGCCGGGCCAGGGACAAGGCACGCGCCGCCGGCAAACCGCACAACGAGGCCCGTGTCTCGTTCGTCAAGATCCTGCTGCGCGAACTGACCGAACAGTTGACCGAACTGGTGGAGGCCGGAAGCATCGGCAACAACGCCGACCGCTCCTACCTGGCCGAGGACGTCCGCTCCGCCCGGGACGTCCGCATAGCCCTGAACCTGTGCTGGATGCCGATGACGCCCGAGAAGCTCGTGGGGGAGCTCCTGAGCAAGCCGGCCATCCTGGCGGCGTGCACACCGAACCTCAGCCCGGCCGAGCGCGCCCTGCTGCTCCGGCCCGCCGATTCACCGTGGACCGAGGCCGACGTGCCGCTGCTGGATGAGGCCGCCGAGCTGCTCGGCGAGCTTGACGCGGCGGCCGGCAGGGGACTGGCACAGCAGGAACAAGACCGCGCCCGCGATCTTGCCAACGCCAAGCAGACCCTGGTCAACATGGAAACCGCGGGAGTGGACGTCCTCATTTCCGCCGAGGATCTTGTGGACCAGAACCAGGAGCGCGAAGCCCGGCTGACCGCAGCGGAGCGAGCCACGACCGACCGCAGCTGGGCCTTCGGGCACATCGTGGTGGACGAGGCGCAGGAGCTCTCGCCGATGCAGTGGCGCCTCCTCGTGCGCCGTTGCCCGCTGAAGTCCTTCACGATCGTGGGGGACATTGCCCAGACCAGTTCCGTGGCCGGCGCAAATTCATGGCAGGGCGCCCTCGCCCCGATGTTCGGGGACCGCTGGCAGCTCGAGGAACTCACCGTCAACTACCGGACGCCGTCCCAGATTGCCGAAGCGGCCGCCCGGATGGCCAACGCGGCCGGGCTGGTTGTTTCCGCGCCCAAGGCTGTCCGTGAGGGACGCTGGTCGCCGATCATCGACCGGGTCGAGCCGGGCCAGATCGTCAGCAAACTTGTGGAGGTTCTCCCGCAGGAACTGGATGCCCTCGAGGGCGGCCTGCTGGCCGTGATCGCCGACGGCGACCTCCTCCCGGAGGCCACCGCCGCGCTGCGCGCCGTCTATGGCCGCCGCGTCGGGACGGATGCCGGCAGCTACGTGCAGGACATTGTGGTGATCAGCCCCCGCGAGGCCAAGGGCCTGGAGTTCGACGGCGTCGTGGTGCTGGAGCCGACGGCCATGCTCAACCATGAGCACGGCCGCGTCGGCGACCTCTATGTGGCTATGACCCGGCCCACCCAGCGGCTGCGGCTCATCGCCGCCGCCGGTGTGCCGGCCGGCATCGAGGACTGAACCTGCCGCCGTCGGCCGCTCCTGGCCGGCGGCGCTGCGGGGACACCGCGTCCCCTGACGGTCACACACGCTGAGCGGGTCCCGATCCTGCTAACTTAGATTCCGTGTCCCAGCTAAATGATCTCGATTCCCAGCAGAATGACCCAAGCTTCGCCAATATCTGGCAGGAGCTGAAATGGCGCGGCCTCGTCCACGTCTCCACGGATGAGGCGGAGCTGGAAAAGCTGCTCGCCGGGGACCCGATCACCTATTACTGCGGGTTCGATCCCACCGCGCCGAGCCTGCACCTGGGCAACCTGGTGCAGCTGCTGCTCATGCGCCGGATCCAGCTGGCCGGCCACAAGCCCCTGGGCCTCGTAGGCGGTTCCACCGGCTTGATCGGTGACCCGCGCCCGACGGCGGAGCGCACCCTCAACACCAAGGACACGGTTTCGGAGTGGGTCGGGTACCTGCAGGCCCAGGTCCGCCGTTTCCTGAGCTTCGAGGGCGACAACGCAGCCCGGATGGTCAACAACCTGGACTGGACGGCGCCGCTGAGCGCCATCGACTTCCTGCGCGACATCGGCAAGCACTTCCGTGTTGGCACCATGCTGCGCAAGGATGCCGTCGCGTCCCGCCTTGGCTCCGACGAGGGCATCAGCTACACGGAGTTCAGCTACCAGATCCTGCAGGGCATGGACTACCTCCAGCTGTTCCGCGACTACGGCTGCGCGCTGCAGACCGGCGGCTCTGACCAGTGGGGCAACCTGACCAGCGGCACCGAACTCATCCGCAAAGTTGAGGGCAAGCATGTCCACGCACTGGGCACTCCCCTCATTACCAACTCCGACGGCACCAAGTTCGGCAAGAGCGAAGGCAACGCGATCTGGCTGGATCCGGACATGTGCAGCCCGTACGCCTTCTACCAGTTCTGGCTCAACACGGCGGACGCCGACGTCGCGGCGCGCCTTAAGGTGTTCACCTTCCTGAGCCGTTCCGAGATCGAAGCCCTGGAGGCTGCCATTGCGGAACGGCCGTTTGCCCGGGAGGGACAGCGGAAGCTGGCGTACGAAGTGACCTCCCTCGTGCACGGTGTGGACGCCACGGAGAAAGTCATCGCAGCATCGGCAGCACTGTTCGGCAACGGTGACCTGACCGTGCTGGATGAGGCAACCCTGCAGGCCGCGACGTCAGAACTGCCCTCCGCCACCGTCGACGCCGGCGGGTTGGGAATCGTTGAACTGCTGGTGGCCTCCGGCCTGTCCGAGAGCAAGTCGGCGGCCCGTCGCACGGTGGGGGAAGGCGGGGCCTACGTGAACAACGCCAAGGTGTCGGATCCCGAGGCTGTTATCGCCCCCAGCCAGCTGCTGCACGGACGGTACCTGCTGCTGCGCCGGGGCAAGAAGAGCCTGGCAACTGTGGAAGTCTCCGCGACTTAGTCTTCGTCCTATCGTTCGGGCCTCCGGGTCGTTCGGTGTCCCGGCGCGTTTGCCGGCGTCCAAAAATGTCACCTACACGCTCCTTCCCCGCCGAGTTGCAAGGCAGGGGAGGAGCGTGTATTGTTTTTTGAGTCGCCGCCGCTGAGTGGCGACAAACCCCCACTAAATAGAGAAGCAATTTTTTCTGCGCATTGGCGCAGATATGAAGAATTGCTTCACATTTTGCTGGGCGGATTCGTTCCACCGGTAAATTTCGAGAGAATATCTTGGATTTGCAAAGTGGAAATGAATGAAATAAGCTCTAGATATCGCAGCGAAGAAAAGCGAAACACGGAATTCAAATGAATTGTTTCGACAAGTATTCGAATGTGTCTGTTGTTTGAGAACTCAATAGTGTGCCAAGTTTGTTGATACCAATTTGTTTATATGGATTGGTTGAATTTGCCGGATCCCGCCACCCCGTGGTGTGGTCTGGTGTTTTTGGCTGGTTTCAAATTTTGTGCAGCCTTCGCGTCCCGTTTTCCCGGGGGTGTTGGTTGTGTCTGTTTTTGTTTTACTTCAACGGAGAGTTTGATCCTGGCTCAGGATGAACGCTGGCGGCGTGCTTAACACATGCAAGTCGAACGATGACCCGGTGCTTGCACCGGTGATTAGTGGCGAACGGGTGAGTAACACGTGAGTAACCTGCCCTTAACTCTGGGATAAGCCTGGGAAACTGGGTCTAATACCGGATATGACTCCTCATCGCATGGTGGGGGGTGGAAAGCTTTATTGTGGTTTTGGATGGACTCGCGGCCTATCAGCTTGTTGGTGAGGTAATGGCTCACCAAGGCGACGACGGGTAGCCGGCCTGAGAGGGTGACCGGCCACACTGGGACTGAGACACGGCCCAGACTCCTACGGGAGGCAGCAGTGGGGAATATTGCACAATGGGCGCAAGCCTGATGCAGCGACGCCGCGTGAGGGATGACGGCCTTCGGGTTGTAAACCTCTTTCAGTAGGGAAGAAGCGAAAGTGACGGTACCTGCAGAAGAAGCGCCGGCTAACTACGTGCCAGCAGCCGCGGTAATACGTAGGGCGCAAGCGTTATCCGGAATTATTGGGCGTAAAGAGCTCGTAGGCGGTTTGTCGCGTCTGCCGTGAAAGTCCGGGGCTCAACTCCGGATCTGCGGTGGGTACGGGCAGACTAGAGTGATGTAGGGGAGACTGGAATTCCTGGTGTAGCGGTGAAATGCGCAGATATCAGGAGGAACACCGATGGCGAAGGCAGGTCTCTGGGCATTAACTGACGCTGAGGAGCGAAAGCATGGGGAGCGAACAGGATTAGATACCCTGGTAGTCCATGCCGTAAACGTTGGGCACTAGGTGTGGGGGACATTCCACGTTTTCCGCGCCGTAGCTAACGCATTAAGTGCCCCGCCTGGGGAGTACGGCCGCAAGGCTAAAACTCAAAGGAATTGACGGGGGCCCGCACAAGCGGCGGAGCATGCGGATTAATTCGATGCAACGCGAAGAACCTTACCAAGGCTTGACATGAACCGGAAACGCCTGGAAACAGGTGCCCCGCTTGCGGTCGGTTTACAGGTGGTGCATGGTTGTCGTCAGCTCGTGTCGTGAGATGTTGGGTTAAGTCCCGCAACGAGCGCAACCCTCGTTCTATGTTGCCAGCGCGTGATGGCGGGGACTCATAGGAGACTGCCGGGGTCAACTCGGAGGAAGGTGGGGACGACGTCAAATCATCATGCCCCTTATGTCTTGGGCTTCACGCATGCTACAATGGCCGGTACAAAGGGTTGCGATACTGTGAGGTGGAGCTAATCCCAAAAAGCCGGTCTCAGTTCGGATTGGGGTCTGCAACTCGACCCCATGAAGTCGGAGTCGCTAGTAATCGCAGATCAGCAACGCTGCGGTGAATACGTTCCCGGGCCTTGTACACACCGCCCGTCAAGTCACGAAAGTTGGTAACACCCGAAGCCGGTGGCCTAACCCCTTGTGGGAGGGAGCTGTCGAAGGTGGGACTGGCGATTGGGACTAAGTCGTAACAAGGTAGCCGTACCGGAAGGTGCGGCTGGATCACCTCCTTTCTAAGGAGCACCTACAAACCCAGCGCCCGTGTATGCGGGACGGATGAGTTTGTCAGGAGTACGCCCGTTGCGCAGACGCTAGTTCTGCGGCGGGTGCTCACGGGTGGAATATCAGCAGATAGCGGCCGCGTGTTCTTCTCCTTACCCAGTACGGATCCTCTCTTGAGGGGTTCCTGGAACGGTGCGGGGGCGGGTTGCATGCGGTTTAGTGTTTGGCACACTGTTGGGTCCTGAGGCAACAGGACCATGGCACGGCCGGGTTTCCCTTACGGGGAGGCTGGGTTGTGGTGTGGGTTTTGTTTGTTTCTGGTTTCCTGGCTGCACCGATCATACGGTTGTGCCCCTGTTGCGGGGGTTCGTGTGGGGTGTGTGGTACGGGGTTGTTGTTTGAGAACTACATAGTGGACGCGAGCATCTTTTATAAGAAGCAATTTCCAAGAATATGAACCTGGATCTGTTGTTCTGCCTTTCTTAGGTGGAGTGATGGTTTTCATGGTTCTCTCGTGAATTAGTTTTTGATCTTTTGTGGTCAAGTTTTTAAGAGCACACGGTGGATGCCTTGGCATTAGGAGCCGAAGAAGGACGTAGGAATCTGCGATAAGCCTGGGGGAGTCGATAACCGGACTGTGATCCCAGGGTGTCCGAATGGGGAAACCCCGCCGGGGGCGCGAGCTGCCCGGTGACCCGCATCTGAACACATAGGGTGTGTGGGGGGAACGCGGGGAAGTGAAACATCTCAGTACCCGCAGGAAGAGAAAACAATAGTGATTCCGTCAGTAGTGGCGAGCGAACGCGGATCAGGCTAAACCGTTCCATGTGTGATAGCCGGCGGGCGTTGCATGGTCGGGGTTGTGGGACTTCCCGTTCTGTCTCTGCCGGGACAGTGGGGTGAGTAGTACAGGCATAGGTGAACGGTCTTGAAAGGCCGGCCAGAGAGGGTGTGAGCCCCGTAACCGAAATGTTGTGTACCGCCTGGTGAAGTATCCCAAGTAGCACGGGGCCCGAGAAATCCCGTGTGAATCTGTCAGGACCACCTGATAAGCCTAAATACTCCCTAATGACCGATAGCGGACCAGTACCGTGAGGGAAAGGTGAAAAGTACCCCGGGAGGGGAGTGAAACAGTACCTGAAACCGTGTGCTTACAATCCGTCGGAGCCAGTCTGATTCTGGTGACGGCGTGCCTTTTGAAGAATGAGCCTGCGAGTTAGTGTTACGTCGCGAGGTTAACCCGTGTGGGGAAGCCGTAGCGAAAGCGAGTCTGAACAGGGCGTTGCAGTGGCGTGATCTAGACCCGAAGCGAAGTGATCTACCCATGGCCAGGTTGAAGCGACGGTAAGACGTCGTGGAGGACCGAACCCACTTCAGTTGAAAATGGAGGGGATGAGCTGTGGGTAGGGGTGAAAGGCCAATCAAACTTCGTGATAGCTGGTTCTCCCCGAAATGCATTTAGGTGCAGCGTTGCGTGTTTCTTACCGGAGGTAGAGCTACTGGATGGCTAATGGGCCCTACAAGGTTACTGACGTCAGCCAAACTCCGAATGCCGGTAAGTGAGAGCGCAGCAGTGAGACTGTGGGGGATAAGCTTCATAGTCGAGAGGGAAACAGCCCAGACCACCAACTAAGGCCCCTAAGCGTGTGCTAAGTGGGAAAGGATGTGGAGTTGCGAAGACAACCAGGAGGTTGGCTTAGAAGCAGCCATCCTTAAAAGAGTGCGTAATAGCTCACTGGTCAAGTGATTCCGCGCCGACAATGTAGCGGGGCTCAAGTACACCGCCGAAGTTGTGGATTTCAGATGATAGCCAAGCCGCCCCCTCGTGGGGTTGGTTCAGGCGTCTGGAGTGGTAGGGGAGCGTCGTGTGGGCAGTGAAGTCGCGGTGTAAACCAGCGGTGGAGCCTACACGAGTGAGAATGCAGGCATGAGTAGCGAAAGACGGGTGAGAAACCCGTCCGCCGAATGATCAAGGGTTCCAGGGTCAAGCTAATCTGCCCTGGGTAAGTCGGGACCTAAGGCGAGGCCGACAGGCGTAGTCGATGGACAACGGGTTGATATTCCCGTACCGGCGAAGAACCGCCCATGCTGAACGGGGGACACTAACCGCCCGAAACCTGCCTGACCGCCCTTCGGGGCGGGAGGGTTTTGGTGGAGCGCGGGACCTGATCCCGGGAGGCAAGCGTATTAACAGGTGTGACGCAGGAAGGTAGCCGAGCCGGGCGATGGTTGTCCCGGTCTAAGGAGGTAGGGCGAACGGTAGGCAAATCCGCCGTTCATGATGCCTGAGATCTGATGGGACCCCCTCACGGGGGGATTCGGTGATCCTATGCTGCCGAGAAAAGCATCGACGCGAGGTTCCAGCCGCCCGTACCCCAAACCGACACAGGTGATCAGGTAGAGAATACTAAGGCGATCGAGAGAATTATGGTTAAGGAACTCGGCAAAATGCCCCCGTAACTTCGGGAGAAGGGGGGCCCCCATCGTGATGGACACTAGCTGTCCGGAGCGTGCAGGGGCCGCAGAGACCAGGGGGAAGCGACTGTTTACTAAAAACACAGGTCCGTGCGAAGTCGCAAGACGATGTATACGGACTGACTCCTGCCCGGTGCTGGAAGGTTAAGAGGACCGGTTAGCCGCAAGGCGAAGCTGAGAATTCAAGCCCCAGTAAACGGCGGTGGTAACTATAACCATCCTAAGGTAGCGAAATTCCTTGTCGGGTAAGTTCCGACCTGCACGAATGGAGTAACGACTTCCCCGCTGTCTCAACCATAAACTCGGCGAAATTGCAGTACGAGTAAAGATGCTCGTTACGCGCAGCAGGACGGAAAGACCCCGAGACCTTTACTATAGTTTGGTATTGGTGTTCGGAGTGGCTTGTGTAGGATAGGTGGGAGACGTTGAAGCCCGGACGCCAGTCCGGGTGGAGTCATCGTTGAAATACCACTCTGGTCACTTTGGACATCTAACTTCGGCCCGTAATCCGGGTCAGGGACAGTGCCTGATGGGTAGTTTAACTGGGGCGGTTGCCTCCTAAAAAGTAACGGAGGCGCCCAAAGGTTCCCTCAGCCTGGTTGGCAATCAGGTGTCGAGTGTAAGTGCACAAGGGAGCTTGACTGTGAGAGAGACATCTCGAGCAGGGACGAAAGTCGGGACTAGTGATCCGGCGGTACATTGTGGAATGGCCGTCGCTCAACGGATAAAAGGTACCTCGGGGATAACAGGCTGATCTTGCCCAAGAGTCCATATCGACGGCATGGTTTGGCACCTCGATGTCGGCTCGTCGCATCCTGGGGCTGGAGTAGGTCCCAAGGGTTGGGCTGTTCGCCCATTAAAGCGGTACGCGAGCTGGGTTTAGAACGTCGTGAGACAGTTCGGTCCCTATCCGCTGCGCGCGCAGGAAATTTGAGAAGGGCTGTCCTTAGTACGAGAGGACCGGGACGGACGAACCTCTGGTGTGTCAGTTGTACTGCCAAGTGCACCGCTGATTAGCTACGTTCGGATGGGATAACCGCTGAAAGCATCTAAGCGGGAAGCTCGCTTCGAGATGAGATTTCCATACACCTTGTGTGTGAGAGGCCCCCAGCCAGACCACTGGGTTGATAGGCCGGATGTGGAAGCGAGGACTAACGACTCGTGAAGCTGACCGGTACTAATAGGCCGATAACTTACACCACACACTCTCTTCGTGAACGGATTCAAAAGACGTTCACACCATGGGGAGGGTACAAAGAAACAAGACTGCTTGCGTCCACTATGTGGTTCCCAGACAACAAACCCGTTCACACGGCATGTTGTCCCAGGAACCTTCAACTGAATAACAACACCACAGTTGTAACACCAGATTTCCCACCCCCACAGGCCACGGCCAGGAGGGTCGGGAGCAAGGGTTACGGCGGTCATAGCGTGGGGGAAACGCCCGGTCCCATTCCGAACCCGGAAGCTAAGACCCACAGCGCCGATGGTACTGCACCCGGGAGGGTGTGGGAGAGTAGGTCACCGCCGGACAACCATTAAACACGGTCGAGAGCCTCCAGACACAGTCCGGAGGCTCTCCCGCATTTAACGGCTTGTATCTGACCTCACGGATCGCGGCTGCCATTTCCTGAAGCGCGCATATTTCTGGTTGTGAGCCGCCTAGCTTTTCACCTATCCGTCCAGCGGCGGAGTACGCGGGGGAGCGGTCCGACGGGTGCCTAACGCCTCAACGGCGGCGGCGAGGTGCAGTAGCGCGCTGTCGTCGTATGCGCGGCCGGCGATTGTGAGCCCTACGGGCATACCGGTGTCGGCCATGGTGCCCATCGGAACGGTCACGGTCGGTATGCCGAGGTGTCGGGGTACGAGGTTGCCGTTGGCCACCCACACGCCGTTACACCAGGCGTGGGCGGCGGATGCCTCGTTCGCGTCGGCGTCCGCCGGGCCGACGTCGGCGACGGCCGGGAAAATGACAGCGTCCAAGCCGCGCTCGTCCATCCATTCCTCGAGGTCCTCGCGGCGGGTTTCCTCCAGTCCCCGCAGTCCTTCGGCGAGGTGTGGGATTGCATGAAGCGGTGGGATTCCTTCCTCCCGCGCGCGTACGGCGTATTGGGCGAGGTCGAAATCCAGTTCACCGTAACGGTCCGGCAACGCACCCTCCGGATGGGGGAAGATCCGCGGCCCGTCGACGTCGGCGAGGCGGTGCAGGTCCGGGTCGCCGTTGGCGTCGAGGAAGTCGTTCCAGGCCCACATCGACAATTCCCACAGTTCGTGTTCCAGGTACTCGGGGCTGACCAGTCCGCGGGTGTGGATCATGGGCGCACCGGGGCGGTCGCCTTCGTAGTTGGTCACGACGGGGAAATCGATTTCTACAACCTCGGCGCCGGCGGCCGACAGGTCACTGCGCATGGTCTCCCAGAGGTCGAGCACGGAGGGCCGGGTCTTGATGCGTTGTCCTGTGGGCCCGCCGATGCCGGGGGAGGCGCCCGTGCCCGCGTCGGGGTCGGCGTTGATGTACATTCGTGGAACTCCGAGCCGGGTGCCCGCGAGAACCCGTGCGGCGGCCGTGGCGTCGGTTAAGGCGAGGGTGCGGTAGGAGTCGGGGCGCACGCTTGACGCCGCGGGGATCTCGACCCACGGCTGCACGCGCCAGAAGTCGCCGCGGGCCTCGGTGTCGTTGGCGACTACCACGTCGAGCACCTCGAGTAGGTCGCGCATGGTTCGGGTGTGCGGGACGACGACGTCCATCGTCGGTACGAGTGGCCAGTTACCTCGCACGGAGATGATCCCGCGTGAGGGTGTGTATGCGCACAGCGCGTTGTTCGAGGCCGGTGCACGGCCTGAGGACCAAGTCTCCTCACCGAGTCCGAACGCTGCGAAGCTCGCCGCCGTCGCCGTGCCTGAACCATTGGAGGAGCCTGAGCCGAAGGCCGCGGTCAGGTAGTCGGCGTTGTAGGGGCTCTCTGCGCGTCCGTAGACACCCCGCTGCATGCCGCCATTGGCCATCGGGGGCATGTTGGTCAGTCCGATGAGCACCGCTCCGGCCGCGCGCAGTCGTTCGATAGTGAAGGCGTCGCGCTGGGCGACCAGGTGCTCGAAGGCTGGGGAGCCGGCCGCCACGGTGAGCCCGCGGATCTGGAAGCTGTCCTTGGCGGTGTAGGGGATGCCGTCCAACGGCCCCGATACCGCGCCGCGGGCACGGCGCTGATCGGAAGCGCTGGCCTCGGAAAGGGCGTCGGGGTTCATGACGACGAGGGCGTTGAGGCAGATCCCGGTCCGGTCGTAGGCCGCGATCCGGTCGAGGTAGAGACGGACCAGTTCCTCGCTCGTCACGCGGCCGGACTCCAGTGCTGCCCGGAGCTCGGCGATAGTAGCCTCGACGACGTCGAAGGTGCTCATCGGCGGTCCTCCGCACCCATTGCTGTCCGCCGGGGAGACGGCTGCTGCTGGGTGATGCAGTGGATGCCGCCGCCGAAGGCGAAGATGTCGCGGGCGTCAACCAGCTCGATAGTGCGGCCGGGGTAGGCATTCGCCAGGATCCCCGCCGCGACGGCGTCGTTCGCGTCGTCGAACGCGAACAGGATGACCGCGTCGTTGGCGACGTAATGGTTGATATAGGACCAGTCGACGAAGCCGTCGCCTGCGTCCAGGACCGTGGGGGCGGGAACATCGACGATGTGCAGGCGGCGTCCTGCGGCGTCGACGGCGTTCTCCAACACTGATCGGATCTCCCTGCTGATCTCGAAGTCGGGATGGCGCGGGTTCTCCTGCCGATGGACCAAGACCGTCCCGGGACCTGCGAACGCGGCGACGATGTCCACGTGGCCGCGGGTGCCGAACTCGTCGTAGTCACGGCTCAGCCCGCGCGGGAGCCAGATCGCTTTCGTGGTGCCGAGGCGGGCGTGGATCTCCGCCTCCACCTCGGCCTTGGTCGCCCCGGGGTTGCGGCCGGGGTCCAGCTGCACGGTCTGGGTCAGCAGGACGGTGCCCTCGCCGTCGACGTGGAAGCTGCCCCCTTCGTTGACAAGGAGGCTGGGCCGCAGTTCGGCGCCCGCCTGGCCGGCGACGAACCGTCCGACGTACTGGTCCTTTTCCCAGGCTGCCCATTCCTGGGCGCCCCAGCCGTTGAAGACCCAGTCCACGGCCACCAGGGTCCCGTCGGGCCCGTGTGTGAAGGTGGGTCCGGAATCGCGCAACCAGGCGTCGTCCAGGGGCGCGTGCACGACCGTGATCCCCTCACCGAGTGCGGCGTGGGCCGCTTCTGCGTCGGCGGGTTCAGCGACGACGGTCACGGGCTCGTGGCGGGCGATGGTCCGGGCGACGGCGGTCCAGGCGCGTCGAGCGCGCTCCAGGGTGTCGCTGCCGGCGGCACCGAAGGTGTCGTTGGGGGTGGGGAAGGCAATCCAGGTCCGGTCGTGGAGGTGCCACTCTGCGGGCATGACGGTGTCCGTTGCTATGGCAGGTTTCATGGCGGGTATTTCTTTCGATGAGTGAGGGATGGGGAGGCAGGCAGAACCGTTGCTATGGCGCAACCGCCGCGACGGTGGCGTCGAAGGCGACACGTCCGCCCACGACTGTGAGGCGCGTCCGATTGGTCAGCAGCTGCTCGGCCTCGGAGAGGAAAGGATTGGTGTCGAGGAGGGTGAAGTCGGCGAAGTGGCCGGGCACGATGCGGCCCTCGCGGTCCTCGGCGCGGCAGGAGTAGGCAGCGTCGCGGGTTCCGTGGCATAGGGCGTCGGCCAGGTCTAAGGCGTAGTCCGGCTGGTTTGGCGGCAACGAGGGGTCGATAGCGGACTTCCGAGTCGTGGCGATGTACATGTTGGGCAGCGGCTGGTGCGGGGCGGTGGGCGCGTCCGTGCTCAGGGCCAGGGTGGCTCCGGCTGCGACGAATTCGGTCCAGGGGTAGGCCCGTTCGACTCGGTGGTCGCCCAGCACGGCCTTCCAGTTGTCCTGGATTGCAGGGTCGGCGTGGACGGGTTGCACGGAGGCCACCACACCGAGGGCGGCGAGCCGCCGCACGTTGGCGTCGGTGACGGTCTCAAGGTGCTCGATGCGGTGCCGGCGGTCCATGGGGCCGTTGACCCGGTGCGCCTCTTCGAGGGCGTCCAGGGCGATGTCCGACGCTTCGTCGCCGATGGCATGCAGGGCAATCTGCATGCCGGCAGCGTCGGCGGCGACCACGATCGGGATCAGGGACTCCCGGTCCCAAATGGGTTCACAGCGGCTTCCGTCGGCGTAGGGCTCCTTCATGGCTGCAGTGCAGCTGTCGATGACGCCGTCGATGACGATCTTGATTCCGCAGATTTGCAGCCACTCGCCCGAGAGCTCCGCGGCCAATTCTGCGGTCCGGTGGACCTGGGCGAGGTTGTCCTGGTCGGCCGCGTGTCGGAAGACGAGCCAGTGGCCCTTTACCCGCAGGGGCAGGGAGCCGCCGTGGCGGTGCAGGGCACGTCGGAAGGTGTCGAGGTCGTCGTCCTGAACGGCCATGTCCACGGCGCTGGTGACGCCGGCGGAGAGGTAATGGTCGAAGGCCGCCTCGAGGTGCGAGTCGCGGTCCGTGTCAGTGGCGGCCCGGGCCAGGGCGGGCCAGACGATCTGCTGCGCGGCTGTCTCGTAAAGCATTCCGTCGGCCGCCGCGGTGGCCGGGTCGCGGCCGATCCGGCCGCCGATCGGGTCTGGCGTGGCATCGTCGATACCGAGTTCCGCCAGTGCTGCGCTGTTGACCCAGACTGAGTGCAGGTCGTTGGCGTCGAGGTACACGGGTCGGTCGGCGACGGCCTCGTCAAGGATCTGGCGGGTCGGCGCAACACCCCCCAAGGCGCTGTAAAGCCAGCCTGCGCCCAGGATCCTGGGCGCCTGTGGGTTCTCCGCGGCCGCCTCACGTAGCCGCTGCTGAATGTGGGCAAGGTCCGAGGCGTCGCGCAGGGCCACCTTCTGCACGGCCTGTCCCATCATCAGCAGGTGAGTGTGGGCGTCGACGAACCCGGGCAGGACGAAGCCACCGGCCAAGTCGACCTCCGCGGCGTCGGGCCCTGCGGTCCGGCGCGCGTCGGCCTCGGTCCCGACGTAACTGAACCGGGACTCCTCGACAACAAAGGCTTCAGCAGTAGTGCCGTCTGCGGTGAAGACGGTGGCATTGGTGTAAAGGGTGCGCTCGTTCAAGGTTGGACTTTCATGTGGTGTGGACGGGGTGGCGGACATCAGGCGATCGCCGCCTGGGGGAACCCGGGCTCCGGCGACCGGCCGGCCGAGGCGGCCTCGATGCGAACGGAGATGCGGGAGATCACGATGAGCGGGATCAGAAGCGCGAAGGTCATGCACGCCAAGACGATGCCCATCCCGGCGTAGCCCATCCCGGCCGAAAGGGATGTCCCGAAGACGGGGGCGAAGGAGGATCCGATGAGGTATACGCCCAGCAGTGGGGCAGACCAGCGTCCCGAGGCGTCCAGCGCGACGGCGACAGCGAGGATGTAGACAAACGCGGCCGCGTAGATCGTGTTCCAAGCGATGATGACCGCCAGGTACCATCCCGGTTCGGTCACGGTCCCGGAGAGAAGCTTGAGAAGACCGCCCGTCACGAGAACTAGAGCAAGGGGCACGGTGCGTCCCAGGCGCCGCCCGAACACGCCGACTAGTGCTGTGGCAACCAGTCCGCCCAATGCGGACAGGCTCAATGCCAAGCCCATCCCGGTCTCGTCGAGGCGGGCCTGGTCTGCCCCCATAGTGGCGGCCACGGCCCACAGCGAGTCCTCGCTGAGCGCCCACAGGGCGAAGCATGCCAACAGCCCGACCCCCGCAAATGTCGTAGTGCGGGAGGACCCAAGGGTTGTTGTTGCGGGCAAGGAGGACCCTGAGGTGGATGTGGGGGCGGGTCGGTCCGGCAGCCATGCCGTGGTCAGCAGGGCAGCGGCAGCGAGGCCGGCAAGCAGTCCGAAGGCACTGCCCATTCCGGCCCCCAGAGCAGGGATCGCGAACAGGACGACCGACACGATGGCCCGGTTAGTGAAACCGTTGATGCCCGAAGCGCGGTCAGGGTTGCGCAGGGCGCCCAACGCAGCACCGCCGGCGGAGACGGCCCCGCCGGCGCCCATGCCGCCGATGACGATGCCGGCGATAACTACGGGTACTGACGGAACAAATGCGGCGGCACCGAAGCCCAAAGCGGTCAAGGCCAGGCCCACACGGGCAACTACATACCGGCCTCCACCGGCTGAGGACCATCGGGAGGTCAACAGACACGACGCGGCGCAGGCCAGCAGGGACGCTGTGATCAGGACACCCGCATCAGTGACGGAGAACCCGAGCTCGCCGGTCAGGGCCACGATCATGACCGGTACCAGGTTGGCGGTCATGAACCCCACGACGCTGATCCCGAAGACGGAGACGGCGCGCCTGGCCGTCAGCTGTACGCGGCCGGAGCCCTCTGGCTCCACACTGTTTTTGGACATGGTCTTCCTTCGAGGGGTGGACTAGATGTGAATGCCGTCACTAAATGAAAGGCATTCATTTAGTGTGGGGCATCTTCCGCCTCACCGCAAGAGGTTACTGAAAGGCTTTCATTAAATCTTCTGGAGCGCCCTGGCCCGCACCCCGGCAACGAGCAGATCCAAGCCGAAAACGAAGGCCGCCTCCGCCCGCTTCTCAACGGAGCCGGAATTTGCGACCGCACGATGAAGCGCGGGGAACTGCCCCTCCGGCGGTGACCAAACAACCTCCGGTGCGGTCAAGTCAAGGGCCGCCCCCAGAGCTAGATAGTCAATCGTGGCGATCGCCGGGCCGATTTGGCCCTGCTCCAGGCCGGCCCTCTCGAGCGTGACGGCAATATCCTCGTAGAGGCTCACCACGCCGAGATCCTGAACGGTTTGCGTGATCAGCAGGGGCACGAGCCGCGGGTGGGCGGCGAATCCGTCGCGGTAGGCGCGCACGAGGGCACGCAGGGCGTCCTCCCAGGGGAGACTTTCGATCCGAGGCGGAACCTGTGAGGCGAATAGCCGCCCCCGCATCAACTCGATGATGTGCTCACGATTTTCGATGTGGTTGTACAGGGCTGACTGGCTTACGCCGAGCCGGCGCGCCATCTTCGGGAAGCTGAAGTCCCCCGCCTCATCAACGAGCACTAACGCCGCCGTGACGATCGCATCGACGGACAACAGCGGAGAGTGGGGACGAGGCATCTGAGACTCCTTGGGTAGCGCAACTCCTCTGAATGTACTCTCAAATCCGTGGCGGTGAGGGCGGATGAGCCAGGGCCATGGACGCCTGCCACCTCAGAGGTCTGAGAGCGGTAAATGATCTAGCCACGGTGACACCGCCGGACCTTCGCGAAACCTGGGTTCTGTCGTTGTCCGCGGGTTCTGTCGTTGTCCGTGGGTCCGGTCAGCGGGCGATGATGACTTTGACGCCGCTGGCTTCAAAGGCGGCCTTGTCGGCGGGGGTGATGCCGGCATCGGTGATGAGGTTGCGGAAGACGAATCCGCTCATGGTGGCGAAGGATCTTTGGCCGATCTTGGACGAGTCCGCGACCATGTATGCCTCGGACGCGCGCCGGGCCATGAGCGAGTTGACGGTGGCTTCGCCTTCGTCGTTCACGGTGGGTCCCAGTATGGGGTCCGCACCGTTGACGCCGATGAAGGCGAGGTCCAGCGCCACTTTCTGAAGGGTCGCGTCCGCGAAGGGGCCCACCAGTTCGTATGAGCGGGCGTTGACGATTCCGCCGGTCACCATGATTTTGATGTTGGGGCGCACGGCGAGCTGGGCTGCGATGTTAATCGCGTTGGTCACGACGGTCAGTGCCGGCCGGTTCGATGGAACGTTCAGGTCCGCTCTGGTGGACAGCACCTGGGCGATGGCGGTGTTGGTGGTGCCGCCGGAGAGGCCGACCACGGCGCCGTAGGGGATGAGGCTGCTGGCGGCCTGGGCTATGAGCTGTTTTTGCAGGGAATTGTCATCGCGGTTGTAGCGGCCGGGCAGATCGTAGGCCACGGAGCCCTTGACCGCTCCGCCTCTTGTACGGGACAGCAGTCTCTGGGATGCCAGGCCGTCAAGATCACGCCGGGCCGTGGCCGGCGACACGGCCAGCTTTTCAACGATTTCGTCCACTTCAACCTGTCCGCTTTCGGCAAGCAGGTTCAGGATCGCGTTAAGCCGCTCGGTCCGGTTCATGAGTCTGGCTCCAGAGTGGTGAAGAGCGTCAGCAGTCTGGCCGCCTCGGGCACGAGCGCGTCCCTGCCTGCCCGGAAGTATCTGCGTGAGTCGACCAGGGCCGGATCGGTGTCGAGGCAGGTGCGGACGGCCCGGGTGAAGAACCCGTTCAGGTGGGTGGAGACGTTGATCTTGGTCATTCCGGCGGAAATCGCGGCGACGATGTCCTCGTCGGCAACCCCCGAGGATCCGTGCAGCACCAGGGGAACATCCAGTGTCTGGTGAAGGCGGGCGATCAGTTCCAGATCGAGCGCGGCGCTGCGTTCGGTCATCGCGTGGGAGGAGCCGACGGCGACGGCGAGGGCGTCGACTCCGGTTGCGGCCACGAAATCGGCGGCCTCCGTCGGGTCTGTGCGCACGCCGGGTGCGTGGGCTCCGTCCTTGCCTCCGACCTTGCCCAGTTCCGCTTCCACGTATACGCCCATGGCATGAGCATATTCCGTGACCCGCGCTGTGGCCGCGATGTTGTCCCCGTAATCGAGGTGGGCTCCGTCATACATGACGGAGCCGAAGCCCAGATCCACGGCCTGCATGGCCAGTTGCTCGTTTTCTGCATGATCGAGGTGAAGGGCGACGGGCACGCTCGCCGTTCGTGCCAGGGCCAGCGACGCCAGGGCCAGCGGTTCGAGTCCGCCGTGGTATTTGGCGCAGTTTTCGGAGATCTGCAGGATGAGCGGCAGGCGGGCCCTCTCTGCGCCCGCGATCAGGCCTTCCACTGTCTCCAGATGGATGACGTTGAAGGCGCCCTGCCCGACGCCGCGGGCAACCGCGTTGCCCATGAGTTCTGCTGTGGGTGCAAGGGTCATGGCGTGTTCTCCTCCTGGGTGATGATCAGGTCCTGTGCCAGTTCGGCGTGGCGCGGTGAAATTTCGCCGGCGGCCGGCATGAGCACGGCGGCCGCCGACCAGGCGGTGGCCGCGCGCAGGATTTTCTCCGGATCTCTCTCGCCCGAGGCAAGGGCAACAGCGGCAGCGGCGACGGCCGCATCGCCGGCACCTGTGGGGTTGCCGGTCAGGGGCTGGGGCAGCCGCGCTTTCCAATGGCTGCCCGGGGCTTGGTCCGTGAAGGCGTACATGCCGTCGGCGCCCGCGCTGACGAGAACCATCCGTGCCCCCAGGTCCAGGAGATGGCGCGCTGCCCGGGGCAGGTCGCTCTGGCCCGTGGCGTCCATCAGTTCCTCGTGGTTCGGCTTGAGGAGGTCCGCTCCTGCCCGTGCCGCGTCCAGCATTCCCCGGCCGGAGGTGTCGATGACCGCGGGCAGGTCATGCCTGTGCGCGAGCGTGACTAGTTCCGGATAGAAATCGTCGGGGGCGTGTGCGGGGAGGCTGCCGGATCCGACGAGAACCCCGCAGCGCGGTGCGCCGCCGTCCGGGTTCCTGTCCAGGGCCTGTGCGACGGCGGCGGTCAGAGCCTGCCACTCGGAAGCCCCCAGTGGGCGTCCGTGTTCGTTGAATATGGTGGTTAACTCCCGTGCGGCGTCGACGAAAGCGATGCTTCGACGGGTAGTTGCGGTAACCGGGATGAGCCTGTGGGGCATGCCGCTGGCCTCCAACTCGGTGCGGAACACGGTTGCGGTGGTGCCTCCCACCGGTGCCACAGCGAGGACGGGGTGGCCCATTTGGTGGGCGACGCGTGCGACGTTGAGTCCTTTGCCTCCTGCCCGCTCCAGTGGTGGGGAGACGCGGTGCGTCCGGCCCGGGTGGATGCCATTGACGTGGTAGGTCATGTCCACTGCGGGGTTGGGCGTGACCGTGACGATGAGGCGCCCTGGGGCTGTTGACGGGGAGTTCATAGGGCCTCGATGTCAGATTCGATGGTGTCCAGGAGTTCACGGGCTTTGAGTGCGGAGCCGATCAGTCCGGCGTTTTGGCCCAGCGTCGCGGGAACGATCAGGGGGCGCCGGTGGATGGTCAGCAGTTCCTCCACGCGGGTCCGCAGGGGACCGAGCAGCGCCTCGCCGGCCTGGGAGAGACCGCCGCCGATGACGATCGTCTGGGACCCCAGGATCGAAACGCAGTGGACGATGCTGAATGCAAGCGCGTCGATGGCCTCGTTCCAGACCCGGCCTGCGTCCGGATCTCCGGCTGAGGCGAGGGCCAGAACCTGCTGGGCGCCGCCGGCCACGCTGCGACCGGTGGCGGCGGTGTAACGGGCAGCAACGGCTCCGGCCGAGCCCACGGCTTCGAGAATGGTCGTTGAGCCTGGCCGGTCGGGATCCGGTACCGGGGCGTGACCGAGTTCGCCGGCGTATCCGCCGCCGGTCAGGCGCTTGCCGTCGCTGAATACTGCCCCGGCGATGCCGGTTCCGATCACCAAGACGACCGCGTCGGCCGTGCCCCGGGCTGCCCCGAACCGGAACTCGGCGTCCCCCGCTGCCCCGACGTCATGCCCGAAGGCAACAGGGAGTCCGAGTGCGGCCTGTGCCCGTGCAGCGAAGGGGAAGTCTTTCCACCCCAGGTTCGCTGAGAGAATGCCTGTGCCCGTTACTTCATCGACCAGGCCGGGGACGATGAGTCCGGCAGCGCTGAAGGGAAAGTTCGCATACCGCTCCCGGAAGTCCGCCGCCAGTTCCGCGATCTTTTGAATCACGGCTCCTCCCGTGCCTTCCGGGTGCTTGGGGGTGGGCAGCCGCTGCAGGCCGATGATGCGCCCGGAGGGCAGGACGATGCCTGCCTTCATATCAGTTCCGCCGACATCGAAGGCCAGCACTGCCGGCCGGGTTTCGGCGCCGAAACGTCCGCCGTCATCATTCATTGGCTAGGCATCCAGAATGACGGATCGGCTCAGGTTCCGCGGCTGATCGGGATCCAGGCCGCGGGCGCGGGCACGTTCCAGGGCAACTTTCTGGGCCCGCACAAGCTCGGCAAGCGGTGCCGTGTCGCGGTGGATGTACAACCCCCCGGTGCCTGCCATGTCCGAGGCCAAGCCTTGCGGCTCCTCTCCGAAGAGCCAGGTGACGCGGTTGGGGGCGGCGATGGAGATAGGCCCGTGCCGGTATTCCATCGCGGGGTAGGACTCGGTCCAGGACTGGGAGGCTTCGCGCATCTTCAGGGCTGCCTCGTGGGCCAGACCGACGGTCCAGCCGCGGCCCAGGAAGGTGAACTGTTCAGCGTCGATAAGCTCCGGGGCTACCGGTTCCAGCACGGCAGCACCTGCATCGGTGATGGCCGAATCCACCGGGAAGCCCAGCGCGGTCTGCAGGTAAACCAGCGCTGTGGTGGCGAACCGGGTCTGCACGACAGACTTTTCATCCGCGTACGGCAGGCCGACAACGGAGCCGGCGACTCCCGTGATGGGCGAGCCGGTGTCACCGACGAGAGCCACGGTCGGGATTGTACCCTGCAGCCGGTCCAGGACTTCAAGGACCTCGGTCGTCGTCCCGGAGCGCGTGATCGCAACGACCGCGTCATAGCCGCGGTTGACAAAGGCCTCGGACGCCGCGAAGGCGTCCGTCACCCCACGGCCTCCCGATTCCCTCAGGGCCGCATAGGACTGGGCCATGAACCAGGACGTGCCGCAACCGATGACGGCGATCTTCTGCCCGTCAGCGGGCAGCAGGCGGCGGGCTTCGGAACGGGCCTGCTCGGAAGCCCGCGCCCAGACCTCGGGCTGGGAAGACAGTTCGGCTTCCATGTGGGCACCAATCAGGGGACGGACGAGATGCGGCTCAGTCATGAGGACAGGCTCCTTCTGGAGAGGGATCAGATACAGGTCATCAGGGAACATGAACGCATGCAGCAGGCGGCGCCGTTCAAACTCACCCAACAGGATGATTATTGCTGATTGCATTGACCATGTAAACATCACTAACAAGCTAATGACGTCTTTGGATCCTGGCCGTGCAAAAAATGACCGGAAATTGCCCGGTCCTGAGCGGGGAGGTGCTATCGACGTTCACCCGAGGAGAAGGCTTCCGCTGCAAAAAGGGTTGACCTGAGGGCTGGATCACGAGACAATCAACGGGCAGCATGATTGCAAATGATTGTAATCTTGGCGCTCACATCACATATCGTCACAACTGCTTCTCAGCTTGCGTAGGCTTTCCTGCTTCAAGCCCGCGGCGGAGGCGGGTGACGTCCGTTGAAAGTAAAGGAAGACCATGAAGAAGCCCTTGCGCACCGGCGCACTCGCCTCAATCGCGGCAGCCAGCATGCTGCTCTCCGCCTGCGGGTTCGGCGGATCCGGCGGCGGCAACGCCGGCGCCGCCGAAAACACCATCAACCTTTTGGTCCCGAGCTATTCCGACGGCACCAAGGGCCGCTGGGAAGGCATCATCAAGGACTTCGAAGCCAACAACCCGACCATCAAGGTGAACCTTGAAGTCCAGTCCTGGGACAACATCAACGATGTCGTGAGAACCAAGATCCAGGGAAAACAGGCCCCGGATATCCTTAACATCGATGCTTTCGCCGGCTTCGCCAAGGACCAGCTGCTGTACCCGGCGAAGGACGTTCTCTCGGAGTCCACGGCGAAGGACTTCCAGGACACATTCGTGAAAAACGCCTCCGTAGCCGGTACCCAGTACGGCATGCCACTGATCGCTTCCGCGCGCGCTCTCTTTTACAACAAGGACCTCTTCGCCAAAGCCGGAATCTCCGCGCCGCCGAAGACCTGGGATGAGCTGGAAGCGGCTGCGCAGAAGATCACCGCGGCCGGCACCCCCGGGTACGGGCTCCCGCTCGGTTCTGAGGAGGCGCAGGGCGAAACCGGGATCTGGTTCTATGGTGCCGGCGGCGGCTACGGCGACGCCGAGAAAATCACCGTGGACACTCCGCAGAACCTCGAGGGCGCCAATTTCATGAAGAAACTGGTGGATGAGAAGGTCACGCAGGCCAACGCCGGCGCCACCAACCGCACCCCGCTGATCAACGTCTTCATCCAAGGCCAGCTGGGCATGATCGAGGCCCTGCCACCGACGGTGGGCCAGATCAAGGAAAAGAATCCGGCCCTGCAATACGGTGTGGCCCCAATCCCCACCAAAGACGGATCGCCTTTCACCCTCGGCGTCGCTGACCACCTGATGGCCTTCAAGAACGACGGGAAGAAGCAGGAGGCGATCAAGAAGTTCCTGGACAACTTCTACTCGACCGACGTTTATGCCAAGTGGGTCTCAGCTGAAGGGTTCCTGCCCACCACCAAGTCAGGCGCCGACAACCTCTCATCCAACCCGGATACAAAACCCTTCCTTGACCTGCTGCCCAACGCCAGGTTCTACCCGTCCACCAATAAGGCCTGGACCGCAACACAGGGCGCGGTGAAGTCACTGATTGGTCAGATCGCGCAGGGCACAGACCCGGCTTCAGTGCTGAAGGACATCCAGGCCAAGGCCGACGCCGCTTCCTAGACCCCCAGACGCCGCTTCCTAGACCCCCAGGGGATGGCCGGTGACTGACGAACATGTCACCGCCGGCCATCCCCGTACAGACCCGCTGAGACCCCGGAGAATCTCCCATGAGTACAACAGTCGCCAAGGGCGATACCCCAGACACCCCCGCAGCCGGGCCTGCTGCGCCCCGGCGCCCCAAGACCGGCCGTGGCCGGGACAGCATCTGGAAGGCGCTGCCCTGGATCGCCCCCTGCCTGGTGCTGATTTTCGGCATCGTCCTTTTCCCCGCCGCCTACATGATCTACAACGCGTTCCGCTCGATCAGCAGCTACGGGACGGACACCGGCTCCGCGGGGCTGAAGAACTTTACGTTGGTCTTCGCCGACCCTGCCCTGCCCCGCATCCTAACCAACACCGTGGTGTGGGTTGCCGCAGTGGTCATCATTACCGTGGTGCTGTCCCTGGCGCTGGCACAATTCCTCAACAAGCCCTTCCCCGGGCGGACCCTGGTCCGGATGGCTGTGATTGTGCCCTGGGCGGCCAGCGTGGTCATGACCACTACCGTGTTCGTTTACGGCCTGGACCCCTTCTACGGCATCATCAACAAATTCATGGTGGACCTGCACCTGATAGATGTCCCCTTCGGCTATACGAAAAGCATGCCCTCGGCTTTCATCGTAGCGATCCTGACCGCAGTCTTTGTCTCCCTGCCTTTCACCTCCTACACCATCCTCGCCGGCCTGCAGGGCGTACCCGGGGAAGTACTCGAGGCCGCAAAAATGGACGGCGCCAGCCCAGCCCGCACTTACTTCAGTGTGATCCTGCCGCAGCTTCGCGACAGCCTCGCCGTGGCGGTACTGATCAATATCATCAACGTCTTCAACAACCTCGCGATCCTGAAACTCATTACCGGCTCCCTACCCGGATACGACGCCGACACCCTGATCACCCGCATGTTCAAGTGGATCCAGGTCGACCAGCGGCTGGATGTTGCCAGCGCCATGAGCGTTGTCAACTTCGCCATTGTCCTGGTGATCGTGGCCGCCTACGTCAAGATCGTCAAACCCATGAAGGAAGTGGACTAATGGCACATTCGACGCTCCCACCCATGGCCGGCACGACGCCGGCAGGTCCCGCCGTCGTCAGCACCGCACCGCGCAAGACGCGCTATGGCAGCGACCAGGCCAGCGGCCCTCGTGTCGCTCTGCGCATGGTGGCCGGCCTAATCATCGCGCTGATCTTCATTTCTCCCTACGTGATCATGGCCATCGGGTCACTGAAGAGCCGCCCGGAGATCCTGGGCGTCCCCCCCGAATACCTGCCGGCGACGCCCCGCTTCGACAACTACGCCACCATGTGGTCAACGCCGGAGACACCACTGCCGCAAAACCTGATCTCCACCATCATCATCGCCTCCTGCGCCACCATCCTGGTGCTGCTGGTCGCCACCCCCGCCGCGTACTACACGGCCAGGTTCAAGTTCCCGGGAAAAATGGTCTTCATGTTCCTGGTGATCGTGACGCAGATGCTGCAACCGGCAGTACTGACCGCAGGCCTGTTTCGGGAGATGCTCGCCCTGAACATTGCCGACACCTGGCTCGCAATGATCCTTATCAATGCCGCCTTCAATCTCTCCTTCGCGGTATGGATCATGCACAGCTTCTTCGCCGGTGTGCCGAAGGAAGTCGATGAGGCGGCGCAGATTGACGGCGCCGGCAGATTCAGTGTCCTGTTCAAAATAAACCTCCCCCTCGTGTGGCCGGGCATCGTCACCGCCATCATCTTCACTTTCGTCTCCTGCTGGAACGAGTTCGCGGCCAGCCTCGTGATCCTGCAGACTGCCGGAAACCAGCCGCTCTCCGTCGCCCTGACCAAATTCGTTGGACAGTATGACTCCGCATGGCAGTACGTCTTCGGTGTCTCAATCGTCGCCGTCGTGCCCGTGGTGATCCTGTTCATGCTGATCGAAAAACGACTGATCGGGGGACTGACCGCCGGCAGCGTGAAGTGAACACCGGCAGAACGCCACGACATTCCAAGCCATCCGACGCCGGGAACCTCCCCGGTTCCACGACAGGAACAACGAAACTCACGTGAAAATCATCAAGACCGGCACCTCCGCCCAAGCCGGTGTCCGCGCCGCCCGGATCGTTGCCGCACTGATCAGGGAAAAGCCCGATGCAGTCCTGGGGTTGGCCACCGGCTCCTCACCCCTGCCCTTGTACGAGGCACTCGCCCGGGAGAATCTCGATGTGCGGAACGTGCGCGGATTCTCCCTCGATGAATACCTCGGACTGGGCTCCACGCACAAGCACAGCTACGCCCAGGTCATCCACCGCGAAGTCATCGACCGGCTCGGTCTAACCCCCTCCCTCATCCACACCCCGGACGGACAGGCGCAGGACGCCGCCCTGGAGGCTTCAGACTTTGAAGCCCGCATCCGCACCGCCGGCGGCATCGACATCCAGATCCTCGGCATCGGTTCCAACGGACACCTGGCCTTCAACGAACCACCGTCCTCATTTACCTCCCGGACCCGAGTGGTTGAACTGGCGGACAGCACACGAACAGACAACGCCCGGTTCTTTGACTCGCTGGAGGACGTTCCCATCCACGCCATCACCCAAGGCCTGGGCACCATCTCCGAAGCACGGCACCTGCTGCTGATCGCCCACGGCCAGCGCAAAGCCGAGGCCGCGGCGCGGGCCATCGAAGGGCCCGTCACCGAGCAGTTCCCGGCATCCATGATCCAACTCCACCCCCACGTCACCGTCATCCTCGACGAGGCAGCCGCAAGTAAACTGCAGCGCAACTGACACGCCGCAGCTGGGCCAACGAACGAAAGCATGACGTCATGATCATCGAAGCAGCACGCATTTTCAGCGCCGGCCAATGGCTGGAGCCCGCGTGGATCGAAATATCCGGGACACTCATCCAGGCCATCGGCCGGGGGAAGCCGGCCCGCGAACCCGACATCAGGCTGGAAACGGCCCTCGTTCCGGGATTCATAGACGCCCACGTGCACGGAGGCGGAGGGTTCAGCTTCAATGACACGGACCCGGACGCTGCAAACGGAATAGCTGAAACCCATCTGCGCCACGGAACTACCTCGATCATGGCAAGCTTGGTTACCGCGCCTCTGGATCAACTCGAAGAACACGTCCGGGCCCTTGCGCCAAAAGTCCGCAACGGCGTACTGGCCGGCATCCATCTCGAAGGGCCCTGGCTCAGCCGTTCACACCAAGGAGCGCACGCGCCGGAACTGCTGCGCACCCCGGACCCACACGAAATCAAACAGCTCCTGCAGGCAGGCGCCGGAACCGTGCGCATGGTGACCCTTGCTCCCGAACTGGAAGGGGGCCTCGATGCCCTACGCCAGATCCTGGACCACGGAGCCATCGTTGCAATCGGACACACGGACGCCTCCTACGAGCAAACCCAGGCAGCCATCCGTGCCGGGGCCACCGCGGGAACCCACATCTTCAATGGGATGCGGCCCATCCACCACCGGCAGCCCGGACCGGCCATAGCGTTACTGGAAGACCAGGAAGCGTTCGTCGAACTGATAGCCGACGGCGTCCACCTCCACCCCGCGATGATCCGGACAATCTTCAACAGCCCGGCGAGCGCAGTCCTCGTGACCGACGCCATGGCAGCGGCCGCAGCCCCCGAAGGCCGCTATAGGCTCGGGCACCTGGACGTTGACGTCCACGACGGGCAAGCCCGCCTGACGAGCAACGGCAGCATCGCCGGCAGCACGCTCACCCTGGACGCAGCACTCCGGTACGCCGTTCAGACCGCCGGCGTCCCGCTCACCGAAGCCCTCAAAGCACTGACCCAGCACCCCGCCAACATGCTGGGACTGACAGACGTCGGCCTGCTGCAACCCGGCAAACGCGCCGACCTCCTCGCACTCGATCCCGACCTCACCGTCGTCGCAGTCATGCGCGCCGGACAATGGATCTCCCACCCCTCATCCAGCGGCTTCTAAAATCGGGGCCTCATCCTTTGTCGACTCTGACCTCACCCAGCGCGACGCGGAACCGATTCCCACCCGATCTACCCGACATACGTGCGCTGTTATCGGCCGTCACGACGGCCGCGCCGGGCAGCCCGATACTGAGAACAGGGCGAACACGGGATGCAGGACCTCGCCAGCCGGCCGCATCGGTTTCCTTGGCAGGCTCCTGTGCGCCCGAGCAGCCCGCAGTCCGGTCAATGCAGCCGGGCTTCAGGCCGCCGATAATCACCGCAAGGCCAAGTTCGAAGCCGAGACGGCCGCGCTCGTGGGACTAGCCGGCCGTCAGCGACCCCTCGGAAGGCACGGTCTGGAACCTGGCCTGTGACACTTGCCACCGGGAGGGCTCTAATGGCCAGTGCCGTTAGCCGGTCACTGTGTACTCGCCTAGAATTGGATGAGATGTACGGACTTCGAAGCGCTTGATTTCGGGTTGCGTAGTGAACGAAACACGGAACAGAGCGGCTGCGATTGCGCCAGTGGTCAGCTCATAACAGGAGGAATCCAGCATGGCTGAGCACAACGACGGCGGCGGCAAAGACCGCGGCAACTTCGGCGGCGGACGAAACACAGGCGGTGGCGGGTTCCGCGGAACAAACAATGCCGGTGGCGACCCCCGAGGATTCCGAGCCAGGGACGACCGTGGCTCCGAGGGCTCCCGCCCCTCCTCCAACGATCGTGATCGAAAGCCTCCCTACAGCGGTGGTGGGGATCGTGATCGTAAGCCTTTCGGTGACCGCGGCCCGCGTGAAGGCGGGGGAGAGCGTCGCAGCTACAGCGGTGGTGGCGATCGTGATCGTAAGCCGCCCTACAGCGGTGGTGGCGATCGTGATCGTAAGCCCCCCTACAGCGGTGGTGGCGATCGTAAGCCCTATGGTGACCGTCCTGTTCGCGACGGGGATCGTAAGCCGTTCAGCGGAAGTGATCGTAAGCCGTTCAGCGGAGGTGGCGATCGTGACCGCAAGCCTTTCGGTGACCGCAAGCCTTTCGGTGACCGCAAGCCTTTCGGTGACCGTGGCCCGCGTGAAGGCGGGGGCGAGCGTCGCAGCTTCAGTGGTGGCGATCGTGATCGTAAGCCGCCCTACAGCGGTGGTGGCGATCGTAAGCCCTATGGTGACCGTCCTGTTCGCGACGGGGATCGTAAGCCGTTCAGCGGTGGTGGCGATCGCGACCGTAAGCCGTACGGTGATCGTGCCCCACGTGAAGGTGGCGGAGAGCGTCGCAGTTTCGGTGACGGAGATCGTGATCGTAAGCCTTTCAGCGGTGGTGACAACCGGAAGCCGTTCGGCAGCCGTGATGACCGTCCGGCCCGCAGTTTTGACCGAGATGACCGTCCGGCCCGCAGCTTCGACCGCGGCGGTGACTCGGGCCCGCGCCAGTTCGGCCGCGACCGTGCCGAGGACCGCCCGGTCCGTGTACCCAATGCACGGGACCTTCGCAGCGCCAATCGCCCCGACCGTGAGCGTTCACCCCAGATCGACGAAGACGTCACCGGCAAGGAACTGGACCGCGCTACGCAGCACCAGATCAAGACCCTGGAAGACAACAGCGCCGAGTGGGTTGCACGCCACTTGGTCATGGCCGGCCGCCTCATTGACGAAGAACCCGAACTCGCTTTCCAGCATGCCCTCGCGGCCAGCCGCCGCGGCGGACGCCTCGCGGCAGTCCGTGAAGCCGTCGGCCTGACTGCCTACGCCGCCGGGCACTACGGCGAGGCCCTGCGCGAATTCCGCACCTACCGGCGGATCAGCGGCTCCAACATGCACCTGCCCGTCATGGCGGACTGCGAACGTGGTCTCGGCCGCCCGGACCGTGCCCTGGACATGGCACGCTCGGACGAAGCCAAGGATCTCGACGCGCCCGGCAAGGCGGAACTGGCCATTGTGGCTGCCGGCGCCCGTACCGACCTGGGTCAGCTCGACGCCGCCGTCTCCGAATTGGAGATCGCACAGCTCGATATCAACCGGGCCTTCTCCTACAGCCCCCGCCTCTTCCGTGCCTACGCCGATGCCCTGGCAGCAGTGGGCCGCACGGCCGAATCCGAGAAATGGCAGCGCCAGGCCGTCGTCGCCGAGAACGCGCTCGGCCTCGACGTCTCAGAGGATCCGGACATCATCGACCTCGGCTGGGACGAGGAAGAGGAAGCGCGCGAGGAAGAGCAGCAGCGCCGGCTCCTCACCCAACAGGCTGCCCAGCAGGAATCTGCCTCGGCCGCGGAAGAGGCGGCCCCCCGTGCTGCCACGGCCGCAGCAGTGGCCGGCATCACGGAAACGCCCGCAGCGGAGGCCGGACTCACCGCTCTGGAGGAAGGCTCCGACGACGTCGAGTCCGACTTCTTCGAATCCGACGACGCCGAGTCCGATGAAGACTCTGTGGAAAAGGACGCCCTGGACCGCTCAGAAGTTCTGGCCGGGGACGAGTCCGAGGATGCAACAGACTCCGACGACGACGTCGACGCGGATCACGCAACGGACTCCGGGCAACCGGACCTCACCGAGGACTAGACGCGGATGGACGGCAAGGACCTGATCTCTACGTTCGACGCGCTGCTCGCTGATCTGGATGGCGTGGTCTACGCAGGACCCCACGCCATCCCGGGAGCCGTGGAGTCCCTCCGCAGGCTCGCCGGAATCGGCGTCGGGCTGGGCTACGTCACCAACAACGCGTCCCGGACGCCTGCACAGGTAGCCCAGCACCTGCGCGAGCTCGGGGCGCCGGCGGAGGACCATCAGGTGGTCAGCTCCTCGCAGGCCGCAGGGGAGCTGCTGGCTTCGCTGCTGCCTCGCGGCGCCCGCGTGCTGATCACCGGCGGAGACGCCCTGGCCCGAGAAATTGAACTTGTGGGGCTGGTCCCGGTCCGGAGCGCAACGGAGGAACCTGTTGCGGTGGTGCAGGGATTCCACCCCGACCTCGGCTGGAAGGACCTCGCGGAGGCCTCGTATGTCGTCGCCGGCGGCGCCCTGTGGGTGGCCACCAATACGGACATGTCCATTCCCCAGGCCCGGGGCATCGCCCCGGGCAACGGCACGCTGGTCGCCGCGGTGACCGCGGCAACCGGGCAAAAGCCGCTCGTTGCCGGCAAACCGGAGGCACCCCTCTTCCACGCGGCCGCCAAGCGCCTGGCCGCCGACCGGCCCCTCGTCGTCGGCGACCGGCTCGACACCGACATCCTCGGCGGCAACAACGCCGGATTCGCCACGGTGGCCGTGCTGACCGGCGTCGACACGCGGGAGTCCATCCTCGCCGCACGCACCCTCGAACGGCCCGGGTTCCTCATCAACGACCTCACGGACCTCTATCGCCCCTACCCGGCGGTGGAGCACGACGCCGGACGGTACGGCTGCGGCGCCGCCTCCGCCGTCGTGGACGGACAGACAGTCCACGTCAGCGGAGATCCCGACGATCTCAATGCCTGGCGTGCCGCGTGTTCCGCATGGTGGGCCGCCAACCCTGAGACCCTCAGTCCCCTGTCGCCGGTTCTCGAGTGGCTGGATCACTAGAGTGGATGCATGACCGAGCTGAACCCTGCACTTGAGACGGAAGCTGCAAACGAGCCAACCCTGGACGCGGACACAGCCACAGACACAGCCACAGACACGTACACAGCCACGGACACAGCCACTGCGACGGACCCGGAGATGCTGGAAACCCGGGTGGACTGGCCGTCCCTTCCGGCCGGGGCAGCCGCCCAGGACCCGTATGTGGACGCCCTGCTCGAACGGCTCGGCACACTGCCCGGGCTGCCCGTCGCCGTCCACGGCGAAGTCTACGCAGGCCTGCATGACGATCTGTTGGAGGCGTTGAACGAGGACGTATCAGGACCCATCAACACGGCAGGGGATACCGCATCATGAGCAGGCTTGACCAGGCCCTCGTCGGCCGCGGGCTGGCGAGGTCCCGAACCCATGCCGCACGGCTCATCGCCGAGGGCAAGGTCAGCTCCGGCGGCGAAGTGCTGGCCAAAGCCTCCCTCCAGGTGAACGACGATACGCACCTGGACGTCGCGGCCACCGACGAGGACAACTACGTCAGCCGGGCAGGGCACAAGCTGGCCGGCGCGCTGGACGCCTTCCCCGCCGTTGCGGTGGCGGGCAAGCGCTGCCTCGACGCCGGTGCCTCCACCGGCGGATTCACCGAGGTGCTGCTCCGCCGCGGCGCGGACCACGTCGTGGCTGTCGACGTCGGCCATGACCAGCTGGTCCCGCAGATCCGGAGCGACCCGCGGGTCTCCGTGCATGAGGGCCTCAACGTCCGCTACATGACGCCGGCCGAGATCGGCGGGCCCGTCTCCCTGACAGTGGCGGACCTGTCCTTCATCTCCCTGACCCTGGTGGTTGCGCCCCTGGCCGCCTGCACCGAGCCCGGCGGAGACCTCGTCCTGATGGTCAAACCGCAGTTCGAGATCGGCAAGGACCGGCTGGGCCGCACCGGCGTCGTGACCTCCGACCGGGAGCGCCGCCTGGCCGTGGGCAAAGTTGCCGCCGCCGCGATGGATGCGGGCCTGGAACTGCAGGGCCTGGCCAGCAGCCCGCTGCCCGGCCAGGACGGAAACGTCGAATACTTCCTGTGGATAAAGCGCGGGATCCGGACAGACCTGCCTAAGATCGAGGAGCGGGACGCAGCCGTTGCTGCGTTACTGGGAACGATCTGGCCAAAGCAGCAGCAGCACTAGAAGGCGGAACCCGATGAGCAGGCGTGTCCTCATCCTTGCCCACACCGGCCGCGAGGAATCCCTCAAGGCTGCCTGGGAAGCGTGTGCCCAGCTCCACGCTTCCGGCATTGTTCCAGTGATGCAGAAGTCCGAGCTCGGCGACATGGTCCGGTTCTTCGGCCGCCTGGACCACCCCGTCGAGGTCCTGCACGACCACGTGCAGCTGCCCGACGTCGAACTCGTCATGGTCCTCGGAGGGGACGGAACGATCCTGCGTGCGGCGGAACTGGTGCGTGAGGTGGACGTGCCGCTGTTGGGCGTCAACCTCGGGCACGTCGGGTTCCTGGCCGAAAGTGAGCGGGCGGACCTGGCGCAGACGGTCGAATGGATCGCCAGCCGGGAATACACCGTGGAAGAGCGGATGACCATCGACGTGCAGGTCTGGGTCCGCGGGCAGAAAATCTGGCACACTTGGGCCCTCAACGAGGCGGCGATCGAGAAAGGCAACCGGGAACGGATGCTCGAAGTGGTCACCGAAGTCGACGAGCGTCCCCTCACCTCGTTTGGCTGCGACGGCGTCGTCCTGGCCACTCCCACCGGCTCCACGGCCTACGCCTTCTCCGCCGGCGGCCCCGTGGTGTGGCCCGAGGTCGAAGCCCTAGTGATCGTGCCGATCAGCGCCCACGCGCTTTTCGCCAAGCCGCTGGTGGTGTCTCCTCGCTCGAGGCTTGCCGTCGAGATCCTGAACCGGACGGGTGCCCAGGGGGTGCTCTGGTGCGATGGCCGCCGTTCGGTGGACCTGCCGCCCGGCGCCCGCGTGGAAGTCACCCGCTCCGCCACGCCCGTGCGGCTGGCGCGCACCCACCAGACCCCCTTCTCCGGACGGCTGGTCCGCAAGTTCGAGCTCCCCATCCAAGGCTGGCGCGGCCCCATGCCGCAGGCCGCGGCCATCCACACCGGGCCGATACCGGTCATCCGTACCCCGAGGCCCATGCCCCCGCTGCCCACACCCCGGCACGCCGGGCCCGGCGAAACAACAGATCCCTCGACTGCGAAGTGACCCATGCTTGAAGAACTGAGAATCCGCGACCTCGGCGTCATCACCGACGCGACGCTGCCCCTCGGACCGGGGCTGAGCGTCGTGACGGGTGAAACAGGTGCCGGCAAGACCATGGTGGTGACCGCCGTCGGGCTGCTGCTGGGCGCCCGGTCCGACGCCGGCGCCGTGCGCAGCGGCGCGAAGAGCGCCTCCGCGGAGGCGATTGTGAAACTCGACGCCGGACACGCCGCGGTGGCGCGGGCCCGTGAAGCCGGGGCGGACGTCGAGGAGTTCGACGGCGGCGCCGAGCTGCTGCTGGCGCGCAGCGTTGGCGCCGACGGCCGGAGCCGGGCGTACCTCGGCGGCCGGGTAGCGCCTGTGGGGGTGCTCGCCGAGATCGGCGAAACCCTCGTGGTGGTCCATGGCCAGTCCGAGCAGATCCGGCTCAAGAGCCCGGTGGCGCAACGCGGCGCCCTGGACAAGTTTGCGGGGGAGAGCCTCGCCGGGACCCTGGCCGCCTACCAGGACCTGCACGGGCACTGGAAGACCATCCAGGCCGAACTGGACTCGCTCCGCAGCGCCGCCCGGGAACGCCTGCGCGAGGCGGAATCGCTGGAGGCGGCCCTCGGCGAGATCGATGCCGTGGACCCGCAGCCGGGGGAGGACGATTCGCTCAAGGCCGAGGCCGTCAAGCTTGCCAACGTCGAGGAACTCCGGATCGCGGCCACGACGGCGCACCAGGCACTCATCGCCGAAGACTTCGGCGAAGGCAGCGACGCCACCGCCCTGGTGGATGCCGCCAAGCGCACCCTGGAGCACGTGGCCGAACACGATGAGGAGCTGGGATCCGCGGCGGCACGGCTGGCCGAGGTCGGCTTCCTGCTCAACGACATTGCCACCGAACTTGCCAGCTACCAGGCGTCCCTCGACACGGAGGGCCCGGAACGGCTCGCCGAGATCGAGGACCGGCGGGCGGCTCTGGCAAGACTCGTGCGCAAGTACGCGCCGAGCATCGATGAGGTGCTGGTCTGGGCCGAGGAGTCCCGGGCCCGCTACGAGGAGCTGCAGGACGACTCGACCCGGATCGAAGCGCTGGACGCCGACGTCACCCGCACCGAGGCCGGGCTCCGGAAGCTGGCGGCCGCCATCAGCAAGGCGCGCAAGAAGTCCGCCAAGGAGCTCTCCGCCCGGGTCAGTGCGGAACTGAAAGCGCTGGCCATGGCCGACGCGACCCTCGTCATCAACGTCGACCCCGGCGAGCAGCTGGGCCCGTTCGGCGCCGACGACATCTCCTTCCTGCTCCAGCCGCACTCCGGCGCACCTGCCCGCCCGCTGGGCAAGGGTGCCTCCGGCGGCGAGCTTTCGCGTGTGATGCTCGCCATCGAAGTGGTGCTCGCCGCGGTGGATCCGGTCCCGACGTTCGTCTTTGACGAGGTCGACGCCGGCGTCGGCGGCCGGGCCGCCGTCGAGATCGGCCGGCGGCTGGCGATGCTGGCCCGGCACGTCCAGGTCCTCGTGGTCACGCACCTGCCGCAGGTGGCTGCCTTCGCGGACCAGCACATCCGGGTCACGAAGACCTCCGTGCGGGGCGCTGACGGGGCAACGGCAACCGGCTTCACCTCCAGCGACGTCCAGCTGCTCGATGCCGCGGAGCGCGTCCGTGAGCTGGCCCGGATGCTGGCCGGCCAGGAGGACTCGGAATCCGCCCAGGCGCATGCCCAGGAGCTGCTGGACGACGCCAG
Organism: Arthrobacter sp. UYCu723; assembly: GCF_054059215.1. Classification (NCBI taxonomy): domain Bacteria; kingdom Bacillati; phylum Actinomycetota; class Actinomycetes; order Micrococcales; family Micrococcaceae; genus Arthrobacter; species Arthrobacter sp. UYCu723. The sequence continues at coordinate 45,825 of NZ_JBSSBW010000001.1, read as the reverse complement.
GCTCCTGCCGCAGCAGGCCTGACAACTCTCACGACCAGCAAACGACCAGCAAACTACAAGCAGACGGCTGGGATGACAATCACAGTTGCCGCCCGCAAACACACCCTTCCAAAGCAGAATCGATGATAGGCTCGAACTCCGTGGTGCAGCGATCAAATTCCCGTGTAAATTCCCGGTTCCCGGGCTCGTCCAAGACGACCAAACACATCTTCGTCACCGGTGGTGTGGCGTCCTCGCTCGGCAAAGGACTGACGGCTTCGAGCCTCGGTCACCTGCTGCGGGCACGCGGTTTGTCTGTAACAATGCAAAAGCTCGATCCCTATCTGAACGTGGATCCGGGCACGATGAACCCCTTCCAGCACGGCGAAGTCTTCGTGACCGACGACGGCGCCGAGACGGACCTCGACGTCGGTCATTACGAGCGCTTCCTCGATGAAAACCTCGAAGGCTCGGCCAACGTCACCACCGGCCAGGTGTACTCCACGGTCATCGCCAAGGAGCGCCGCGGCGAGTACCTCGGCGACACCGTCCAGGTCATCCCGCATATCACTGATGAAATCAAGCGCCGGATGCGCCTGCCCGCCGAGGGCAAGAACGCCCCCGACGTCATCATCACCGAGATCGGCGGCACCGTAGGAGACATCGAGTCGCAGCCGTTCCTCGAGTCCGCCCGCCAGGTCCGCCAGGACATCGGCCGCGGAAATGTCTTCTTCCTCCACGTTTCCCTCGTGCCGTACATCGGCCCGTCGCAGGAACTGAAAACCAAGCCCACGCAGCACTCCGTCGCGGCGCTGCGCTCCATCGGCATCCAGCCCGAGGCGATCGTGATCCGTTCGGACCGCGAAGTCCCGCAGCCGATGCGCGACAAGATCGGCCGCATGTGCGACGTCGACATCGACGCCGTCATCGGCTGCCCCGATGCCCCGAGCATCTACGACATCCCGAAAACCCTGCACTCGCAGGGCCTGGATTCCTATATCGTCCGCGCCCTCGACCTTCCCTTCAAGGACGTTGACTGGACCAGCTGGGACAAGCTCCTCGACGCGGTCCACAACCCCAAGCACGAAGTTGAGATCGCCCTGGTCGGCAAGTACATCGACCTGCCGGACGCCTACCTCTCCGTGACGGAAGCCCTGCGCGCCGGCGGGTTCGCGAACAACACCAAGGTCAAGATCCGCTGGGTCCCCTCGGACGAATGTGAAACGCACGAAGGCGCGGTCAACTCCCTGGACGGCGTGGACGCGATCTGCGTTCCCGGCGGCTTCGGCATCCGCGGCCTCGAAGGCAAACTGGGCGCCCTGAAATACGCCCGTGAAACCAAGCTCCCGGTTCTGGGCCTGTGCCTCGGCCTGCAGTGCATGGTGATCGAGTACGCCCGCAACGTGGTCGGCCTCGAAGGTGCTTCCTCGTCCGAGTTCGAGCCGGATTCCAAGTACCCCGTGATTGCCACCATGGAAGAGCAGCTAAACATCGTCGACGGCAAGGGCGACCTGGGCGGCACCATGCGCCTGGGCCTGTACGAGGCCAAGCTGGATGAAGGTTCCGTGGTCGCCGAGACGTACGGCACCACCAAGGTCAGCGAACGCCACCGCCACCGCTATGAGGTCAACAACAAGTACCGCGAGCAGATCGCCGCCAAGGGCCTGGTGTTCTCCGGAACGTCGCCCGACGGCAAGCTCGTGGAGTACGTGGAACTTCCCCGCGACGTCCACCCGTATTACGTGGCAACGCAGGCGCACCCGGAGCTCAGCTCACGGCCCACCCGGCCGCATGCGCTGTTCTCGGGGCTGGTCAAGGCCGCCCTGGATCACCAGAAGACCGACGACAGCCGGCAGGGTGCCGCCGAGGAAGCCCCTGCCAAGGATGCGGCCGCCCCTGCGAAGCCGTCATCAGCTGTAGCGTCCAAGTAACTCACGACTTAATCAAAGGACGGCGCGATGCCCGGTAGGTCTGAGACCCCCAATGCTGCACGGCAGGTTTCGGATCAACCGAGCCCGCGCCGTCTTTTGTCATCCCAGACGGTCTACGAAGGCCGGATCTGGGATGTTGTCAGCGACAGCTTCCAGCTCACCGACGACGGCGATGCCCTCGTCCGCGACTACATCGAACACCCGGGCGCGGTGGCGGTTTTGCCGATGAACGACGCCGGCGAAGTATTGCTGATCAAGCAGTACCGGCACCCGGTGGCCATGGACCTCTGGGAGATCCCGGCGGGACTGCTCGACGTCGAGGGCGAGGACTTCGTCGCAGGAGCCGCCCGCGAACTGGCCGAGGAAGCCGACCTCGTCGCGTCGCAGTGGAACGTGCTGGCGGACTTCTTCAACTCGCCCGGGTCCTCCAGCGAAGCCATCCGGATTTACCTGGCCCGCGGACTCAGCGATGTGCCCGGTCACGAACTGCACGCCCGCACCGACGAGGAAGCCGAAATCGAGCTGCATTGGACACCGCTCGACGCCGCCGTCGCCGCGGTGCTGGAGGGACGCCTGCACAACCCGTCGGCTGTCGTCGGCATCCTTGCCGCCGCGGCGGCCCGCGCCGACAACTTCGGGAGCCTCCGCCCGGCCGACGCGCCGTGGCCCGCCCATCCCAGCCAGCGCTGATGGTGGAACTGGTGGCGGCCGGGCCACCCGCCCCGCAGGAAGAGGGCGCCCTGCAAGAGCGTCCCGGCGCCCCGGCCCGGGCGCCGACAGCGATTGACCGCGCGATGACGGATTATCTTCAGCACATGGGCGTGGAACGCGGACTCGCGGCCAACACCCTCTCGGCGTACCGTCGGGATCTGGCCCGCTACGCCAAGCACCTTGCGCAGTCGGGCCGGCAGCTTCCCGCAGAGGTCACCCGGCACGACGTGACCTCCTTCGTCCAGGCGCTCTCCAACGGCTCCGACGGCGGTTCCGCCCTGGGCATCCGGTCTGCCGCCCGGACAGTGGTGGCCGTCCGCGGCCTGCACAAGTTCTGGGCGCTGGAAGGTGTCACTGCCACGGATCCCGCCAGCGATGTCCACCCGCCCATGCCCGGCAAACGCCTGCCCAAGGCCATCAGCGTCGACGAAGTGACGAGGATCCTCGAGGCGGCCGGCGCGGACACCGCGACGGGTCTGCGGGACCGGGCCTTGCTGGAGTTCCTGTACTCCACCGGTGCCCGCATCAGCGAAGCCGTGGGCCTCGATGTCGACGACATCTCCCTGCAGGGCGAACAGCAGGCCGACGAGACGGGCCCGGCAATCGTCCGTCTGTTCGGTAAGGGATCGAAGGAGCGGCTGGTCCCGCTGGGGTCCTTCGGGGCCAGGGCCCTCGACGCCTATTTGGTCCGTGGCAGGCCGTTGCTCGCGGCCAAGGGGAAGGGTACTCCCGCGCTGTTCCTGAATGCCAGGGGCGGCCGGATCAGCAGGCAAAGCGCCTGGACCATCCTCAAGACGGCCGCCGGGAAGGCCAACATCACCAAGGACGTCTCGCCCCACACCCTGCGGCACTCCTTCGCGACCCACCTGCTGGAAGGCGGGGCCGACGTCCGTGTGGTCCAGGAGCTGCTTGGCCATGCTTCAGTCACCACCACCCAGGTGTACACGCTGGTCACTGCCGACACCCTGCGCGAGATCTACGCCGCGGCGCATCCCCGGGCGCTCGGCTAGAAGCGTTCGGGGCACCGTCGACGTCGGACTTCACCGCCGGAACGCCGACGCGCTGTCCCAGGCGTCCAGCTGCTCCGCCGCGGGAATCCAGACCTCACCTGCGTCGATTTCCGAGTGTGCAGCGCTACTTCCACTCGAACAGGCGGCCTTCGGACTTGCCGTCGGCCACCTGGTACTCGAACAAGACCGCGATCCCGTTGAGGCTACTCAACTCGTCGGAGGTGGATTCGTAGAACAATGCACCCCGCCAGGCGAGTTGGCCCGGACCAGTGAATCTACCGACGCCGCTGCCGGTGAAGGTCGCAGTCTGCCCGCTTGCGGTGACGACAAAACCGTTTCCGGTGCCGGCGACCGTGCCGCTGGGACGAATCGTGCCGATGTAGGTGACCGTGACGTCAACTTGGACACCGCAGAGCGTGCCGACCTGATGATCGGTCACTTCGCTGCGCGGACCGAGACCAATGTCTTCCAGAACCCGCGTGCTGACGGCTTGTCCGTTGAATTCCCCGATTTGCTCTCCGAGCATCATGATCTCCTTGCCAATTGGATCGGTGCATTTACCGGAACGAATGCCACGTCGACTGACGTGACGCTCCAATCGTAGGGCGGAGACCGCTCGAGGTCGACGTCGATCCGGTGCCCGTTTCCGACAGTTCGGATGAGCCCGATCCACGCGAATAACGGCGGCAACGGCGCGGGGCCCCTGCAGCGCTAATCTTGGAGTCATGACCTCCGCCCCCGTCACCCTGTGCTTCCTGCTCCGCGATGCGCCCGGCGGAGGAACGGAGGTCCTGCTTGGCCTGAAAAAGACCGGCTTCGGCAAAGGCAGGATCGTCGGGCTCGGTGGCCACGTCGAACCGGGGGAGAGCGACGCCGAGGCAATTTGCCGGGAGGTTCTCGAGGAGGCCCGGATTACAGTGCGGCAGCAGGACCTGAGCGACGCCGGCGTGGTGGAATTTGTCTTCCCGGCCAAACCAGAGTGGAACATGCACACGCGTCTCTTCACCGCCCGTCTGTGGCACGGCCACCCCCAGGAATCTTCGGAGATTATTCCGGAGTGGTTCCCTACGGGGGCGCTGCCCGTGGACCGGATGTGGCAGGACGCGGATCACTGGCTGCCCCTAGTGCTGGAAGGCGGGACGGTGGATATTGTCGTCACACTGAACGCCGACAACGAAACTGTTGCTTCGTCTGTGAGTATCCTCCGGAGCCCATAAACGACGGCGGGCCGGTCGCCTCCCAGGCGAATTCTATGGGTCGTCGCAACATCGCTGGTGGCTAGGTGGTTAAGAGTAGATCACGCAGACGCTCGGCTGGGGTATTCCAGCCGAGCGTTTTGCGTGGGCGTCCGTTGAGTTCCTGGGCGACGTGTTCGAGGTCCTCTGGCCCGTAGACGGACAGGTCGGTGCCTTTGGGGAAGTATTGGCGGAGCAGCCCGTTGGTGTTCTCGTTGGAGCCGCGTTGCCAGGGGCTGGCGGGATCGCAGAAATAGACGGGCATGTCGGTGGCAAGGGTGAAGGATTTGTGGGTGGCCATTTCCGCGCCCTGGTCCCAGGTCAGGGATCCTCGCAGGTGCGCGGGCAGGGTGGCCATGGTCTTGACGAGGCCGTCGCGGACGGTTTCGGCGGTGTGGTCATGTGGCAGGTGGACGAGCATCACGTAGCGGGTGGTCCGTTCGACCAAGGTCGCAATCGCTGACTGGTTGTAGGCGCCAGTGATGAGGTCCCCTTCCCAATGGCCGGGCACGGCGCGGTCCTCGATCTCGGGTGGACGCTCAGAAATCATGACCATCGGGTCCAGGAACCTGGGGGTGCGTTGCTCGCCGGTGCGGTGCGGTTTGCGGCGGGTCCGGCCGGTGCGCAGCGCTGCCTGTATCTCGCGTTTGAGTCCGCCTCTCGCCTGGACGTAGAGGGCTTGATAAATCGTCTCTGGGCTCACACGCATCTCCGGGTTGTCGGGGAACTCTTCGACCAGCGTGTGGCTGATCTGCTCCGGAGACCAGCGTATGAGCAGCTTGTCCTTCACATAGTCACGCAGCTCCGACTCCGCAGCGAGCTTGGCCGTCTTGGGCCGCGCCCGCCGGGCAGCGGCCTTCCGATGCGCCCCGTGCGGCAGGTAGCCCATCCGTGCATCGGCATTTCGGCGAAACTCACGACTGATCGTAGAAGGGGAACGTTCAAGCGCCTGGGCGATCGCCCTGATTGAAGAGCCGGCAGCCTTCAGGTCCCGGATCATCTCCCGCTCCTGCACGGTCAGGAAGCGCGGATCGATAGGTTTCTCCAGCACGGCCACCGGGATCGGCGGGGCCAAGACCGTTCCGGTCGTGCCAGCGGGAGGGGTCATGGTGGTCACACCACGTTTGTAGTCGACCACCCGGCCATCCGGGTAAATGCGTCGGCCGCCGGACTTACGGATCCCTTGGTCCCACTCTTCCGCGGTCCGGAGATGTATCCCGACCGCTGCGGCAGCTTTGCGCCGACTCACGCCGGTCTTGCGCAGCCGGAAGTACTCATCCCGGCCTGGGTGAGGACCCGTCCCCGTTTTCCCATGGCTTTTCAGCCCGGCTTTACGGACCCAACCGGCGCAAGTTGCGGGATTCAGTCCCAGTTCCCGTGCGGCCTGCCTCGTGCTCCTGACGCGATCGAACACGACGAAGAACTCAGCCTTCTGCTCACGTGTGTATTTCCTCTGGCCAGCCTGCCGATTCCGCGAGGCCCCTTGAGAGGGTGCCGCTTTGCGGGCCCACTGGTAACACGTCATCTGATTGAATCCGAGCTCCCGCGCGGCCGCGCTCACACCCCCAAGCCGGTCCAGCGCCGAAACGAACTGCTCCTTCTGCTCCGGCGTGTACTTCCTCCGGCCGGCAGCTTCTTCCGTTAAAGACGACACGGTCGTTGCAACTCCCAAAAATTCTGGGTGTTGCAACGACCGCTAGAACTCGCCCCAGAGGTAACCGGCCCGCCGTCGTGCGCTGTTCCGTTGTTAAGTCGTAGTTACGGCACGTGCCGTTCCTCGACGCCGTTGTATTCGCTCAGCGGACGGATCAGCGAATTCGCGTCCAGCTGCTCCATGATGTGCGCGGTCCAGCCGGTGATGCGGCTGGCGACAAACAGGGGAGTGAAGGTCGCGGTGTCGAAGCCCATGAGGTGGTAGGTGGGACCGGTCGGATAATCGAGGTTCGGCTTGATCGCCTTGGCCTCGTCCATCGCCGTTTCCAACCCGTTGTACAGGCCCAGCAGCTCGGGGCGGCCGTAGTGCGCAATCATCTTGTCCAGGGCGGCCTTCATGGTGGGCACGCGGGAGTCGCCGTGCTTGTAGACGCGGTGGCCGAAGCCCATGACCTTCTTCTTCTGGGCCAGGGCGTTTTCCATCCAGGCCTTGGCCCGGGTGTGCGCCTCGTCCAGTGACTCCTCCGGCCGGATGCCGATCTCGTCGAAGGTGTGCATGACGGCCTCGTTGGCCCCACCGTGGAGCGAGCCCTTGAGCGCGCCGATGGCCCCGGTCACGGCCGAATGAAGATCCGAGAGCGTGGACGTGATCACCCGGGCCGTGAAAGTGGAGGCATTGAAGGAGTGCTCGGCGTACAAAATCATGGAGACATTGAACGCGTCGACTACTTCGGGGACGGACTCCTCGCCGAACGTCATCCAGAGGAAGTTGGCGTCGTAACCCAGATCCTCGCGGGGTTCCACCACGTCCTGGCCGTGACGGCGCCGCTGGTCGTAGGCGACCACGGCGGGCATTGCCGCGAACAGATCAATGGCCTTGGCCAGATTGGCCTCGCGGGAGGAGTCCTCAGCGAGGGGGTGCCGGGCACCCATCACGGAGGCCGCCGTCCGGCAGACATCCATCGGGTGGGAGGTGACCGGCAGAGCGTCGATCACCTGTTTGACGACAGGGTCAAGCGCACGTCCGGCGCGTTCCCTGGCCATGAATTCCGCCAGTTGCTCCGGGGTGGGCAGCTCGCCATTCCACAGCAGGTAGGCAACTTCCTCGAAGCTGCACCTGGCGGCCAGCTCCTGCACGGGGTAGCCCCGGTACAGCAGTGAATTCGTGTCCGGGTTTACCTTGGACACCGCGGTGTAGTCCACTACGACGCCGGCGAGGCCCTTTTTGATCTCTTGTTCAGCCATGCTGAAACTCCTTTGTTCCTGTCGCCTGTTGTGCCGGCCGGAGCCGGAAATCGGATGCGGGGATCACTGACCGGGGATCTGGAAATTGAAGACCCCGGTGTCAAAACGGTTGTAGGCCTCATAGTCCACGAGGTCATACAAACGCGCACGGGTCAGCATGTTTCCAACCTGTGACTCCTGTGTTCCGTCGTCCCTAATCGATTCCAGAGTACGCTCCGCAGCGCCCATGGCACTACGGAGCAGCGTCACCGGATAAATGATCATGTTGACCCCGACGCCGGCCAGCTGCTCCACCGTGAACAGTGCGCTCTGGCCGAATTCGGTCATGTTGGCCAGGATCGGCACGTCGACGGCGTCACGGATCGCCTGGAACTCGCTGAGGTCCTTCATCGCCTCGGGGAAGATGGCGTCCGCCCCGGCGTCGACGAGGGCCCGCGCCCGGTCCTGGGTGGCCTGCAGCCCGTCGGTGGCGCGGATGTCGGTCCGTGCCATGATCAGGAAGTTGGGGTCACGCCGCGCGTCGGCCGCCGCGCGGATGCGCTTGGTGGCGGTGTCGAGGTCCACGACGTTCTTGCCGTCAAGGTGGCCGCAGCGCTTTGGGTTGAACTGGTCCTCGATGTGGCAGCCGGCCAGGCCCGCGTTCTCCAGTTCCTGCACGCTGCGGGCCACATTCATCGGCTCCCCGAAGCCGGTGTCGGCATCGACGATGCAGGGCAGGTCCGTCATCCGGGCGATCTGCCCGGCCCGGGTGGCCACTTCGGTGAGGGTGGTGAGGCCGATGTCCGGCAGGCCGAGGTCGTTGGCCAGGACGGCGCCGGAAATGTAGACCCCGGCGAAGCCCTTCTCCTCGATCAGCCGTGCCGAGAGCGGGTTGAACGCGCCCGGGAACTGCTGGACGGTTCCGGAGGCCAGGAGCTCGCGGAAGCGGGTCCGCTTCTGCTCCGGCGTGACCTTCGAGTACAGCATCAGAAGAGCCCCTTCGGTGCGGCGGCGGGGTCGATCACGCCGTCGGCCGCCTGGATGTTGAGCTGGTCCAGTTCACCGGCGGCGAGTTCGGGCAGCCTGGCGGCGGCGGCGAGGAAGCGTTCGATTTCTTCGTCGGCCACGAGCCCGGCGGCGAGGGTGCGGAACTTGTTCACGTACTGTTCCCGGGCGAACGGCCGGGCACCCAGCGGGTGCGCATCGGCGACGGCGATCTCATCGGTGATGACCGTGCCGTCCTTGAGCGTGATCTCCACGGAACCGCCGAAGGCCTTCTCGGCGATGTCGAGGGAGTGGTAGCGCCGGGTCCATTCCGGGTCCTCGACGGTGGTGACCTTGTGCCAGAGTTCCACGGTGTCCGGACGCGCCGCGCGTTCGGGGGCGTAGGAATCGACGTGGTGCCACGCGCCGTCCTGCAGTGCGACGGTGAAGATGTACGGGATGGAGTGGTCCAGCGTTTCGCGGCTGGCCGTGGGGCTGTACTTCTGCGGATCGTTGGCGCCGGAGCCGATCACGTAATGGGTGTGGTGGCTGGTCTTGATCAGCACCGACTCCACGTTGGCGGGGTCCTTCAGCTCGGGATGCTCGCCGTGCAGCTTGCGGGCGAGGTCGATCCAGGCCTGCGCCTGGTATTCGGCAGAGTGTTCCTTGGTGTAGGTGTCCAGGATGGCGCGCTTGGCTTCGCCGGCTTCGGGCAGCGGCACGGTGTAGTTGGCGTCGGGGCCGTCCAGCATCCAGGCGATGACGCCGTCTTCGCCTTCGTAGATCGGCACCGGGGAGGTCTGGCCGCGCATGGCACGGTCCGCGGATTCGACGGCCATCTTGCCGGCAAATGCCGGTGCGTGGGCCTTCCAGGTGGAGATCTCGCCCTTGCGGGACTGCCGGGTGGCGGTGGTGGTGTGCAGGGCCTGGCCGATCGACTGGAAGATGGTCTCGACGTCGAGCCCCAACAGGGTCCCGATGCCGGCGGCAGCGGAGGGGCCGAGGTGTGCGACGTGGTCGATTTTGTGTTCGTGCAGGCAGATGGCCTTGACCAGGTTGACCTGGATCTCGTACCCGGTGGCGATGCCGCGGATCAGGTCCTGGCCGCTGGAACCGACGTGCTGGGCCACGGCGAGGACCGGCGGGATGTTGTCACCCGGGTGCGAGTAGTCCGCGGCGAGGAAGGTGTCGTGGTAGTCGAGTTCACGGACCGCGACGCCGTTGGCCCAGGCCGCCCATTCGGGGGCCACCCGCTCTTCGATGCCGAAGACCTTCGAGCCTTTGCCGCCGGTGGTCGGGCCGTGGGTCAGCGCCTGCGCGCGGGCGGCGACGATCGGTGCACGGTTCAGCGAGGCGATGGCCACCGAGGCGTTGTCGATGACGCGGTTGATCACCATGTCGGTGACCTCGTCGGTGACGGCGACGGGATCCGCGGCCACCTTGGCGATCTTGTAGGCGAGCTGGTCCTCGCGGGCCAAGTTTTCCTCGCTCTTGTAAACGCGGACGTGGTGTTCCTTAACCATGGTGCTCCTTTTTTAGTGAAGTATGTGCGTGGCTTTGACGTGGGAAAGACTGCGGTGCAGATGGAGCGTCGTGGCGGCTTCGGCCAGCCGGGGGTTGCCGGCTGCGATCGCCTCGGCAATGGCTGCGTGTTCGGCGGCAGCTGCGGTGAGCCGGGCCGCGTCGTCGGCCGCGAGCCGGCGGACCCGGACCAGGTGCACGCGCAGGCTGCGCATCGCCTGGGCCAGGTAGGAGTTGGAGATCGCGGCGTCGATGGCCGAGTCCAGCCTTCCGACGAGCCCGTAGTAGTCGTGCCGGGCCGGATCCCCGCCGTTGATCAAGGCGGGGGCCTGGAGCAGTTCGTTCCGCAGCTGCTCAAAGGTCGCGCGGTCGCCGCGTTCGGCGGCCAGGGCGGCGGCCTTCCCTTCCAGGGTTTCGCGCAGCTCGAACAGCTCATCGATGTCCTCGAGCGAAATGTCGGTGACGACGACGCCGCGGACGCCCGCCGTCGTCGTCAGGCCCTCTGCGGTGAGCCGGCTCAGGGCCTCCCGCAGCGGGGTGCGTGAGATGCCGAGCCGTTCGGACTGCTCTACTTCCGCAAGCACCGTTCCGGGTAGGAGACGCCATTCAATGATGTCGTCGCGTAGGGCCGCGTAGGCCTTGTCGCTGGCGCGCATCCTGCCTCCTTCGGTGCTGGGCCCTCAGTGATGGACCAGAAACAGTGTATACACGCGCGGGCCATTTGGCCAGTAATTCTCCAATATCGGGCCGCAAAGCACCAGCTGTGTATACACAGGCCCTTGTGCTGTCCGCCGGGGCCGGGCTACCATGAGCTCCATCACAACGTCGTGGACGGGATTCATTTCATGGTCACCAAGAGCTACCGGGACAGTTACGAACGCAGCCTTGAACAGCCCGCAGAATTCTGGCTGGAAGCCGCGCGCAGGATCTCGTGGTCGACGCCGCCGCGGCAGGCGCTCGATTCCAGCCGGGCACCGCTCTACGGCTGGTTTCCGGACGGGGTCCTGAACACTTCCTACAATGCCCTGGACCGCCACGTGGCGGAAGGCCGCGGCGCACAGGACGCCCTGATCTACGACTCCGCCATGCTGGGAACCCAGCAGCGCTTCAGCTATGTCGAACTCACGGAGCTGGTGGCCCGCTTCGCCGGGGTCCTGCGCAGCCACGGCGTGGGCAAGGGCGACCGCGTCGTGATCTACATGCCCATGATCCCCGAAGCGGCCATCGCGATGCTCGCCACCGCCCGGCTCGGCGCCGTGCACTCCGTGGTCTTCGGCGGCTTCGCGCCCAAGGAACTCGCCGCCCGCATCCGGGACGCAGCCCCCGCCGCAGTGGTGACGGCGTCCGGTGGCCTCGAGCCATCACGCCGGGTCGAATACCTGCCCGCCGTCGCAGACGCCCTGGAACTGGCGGGCACGCCGGACACCCCGGTGCTGGTCAAGGCCAGGGAAGGCTTCGACTCCACTGTGGCCGACCACGCCGGCTGGCTGGACTGGGACACCGAGATGGCCGCCGCCGAGCCGGCCGCACCGGTCGACGTCAAGGCAACCGATCCGCTCTACATCCTCTACACCTCGGGAACCACGGGCGCCCCCAAAGGCGTCGTGCGGGACAACGGCGGCCATGCAGTGGCGCTCAGCTGGACCCTGGAAAACATTTACGACGTCGGCCCGGGGGACGTCATGTGGACCGCCTCCGATGTCGGCTGGGTGGTGGGGCATTCCTACATCGTCTACGGGCCGCTGCTGGCCGGCGCCACCACCGTCCTGTACGAGGGAAAGCCGGTGGGGACGCCCGACGCCGGCGCGTTCTGGCGGGTGATCCAGGACCACAATGTCAACGTGCTGTTCACCGCGCCCACCGCGCTGCGCGCCATCCGGAAGGCCGACCCCGAGGCAAAGCTGCTCGAACAGTACGACATTTCCGGCCTGCGCACCCTGTTTGCGGCCGGTGAGCGGCTGGACACGGACACCTTCCACTGGGCCTCCCGGGTCCTGGGCGTCCCGGTGGTGGACCACTGGTGGCAGACCGAGACCGGCTGGGCCATCTGCGCCAACCCCCGCGGCCTCGATGAGCTGCCGATCAAGGCAGGCTCGCCCAGTGTCCCGATGCCCGGCTTCAGGCTCGACGTCGTCGATGGCACCGGCGAGGACGTCGAGGCCGGCACGGAAGGCAACATCGTCCTGGGACTGCCGCTGCCGCCGGGCACGCTCACCACGCTCTGGCGCAACGACGAACGCTACATTTCGTCCTACCTTCAGGCGTTCGAGGGCTACTACGCCACCGGCGACTCCGGCTACCGGGACGAGGACGGCTACGTCTTCGTCATGGGCCGGACCGACGACATCATCAACGTGGCCGGACACAGGCTCTCCACGGGTGCGATGGAACAGGTGATCGGGCAGCATCCGGCGGTGGCCGAATGCGCCGTGATCGGTCTCGCCGACCCGCTCAAGGGCCAGCGGCCCAGCGGTTATGTGGTGCTCAAGTCCGGGGTGGACGTGCCCGAGGAGACTCTGGTCAAGGACCTCATTGCCCTGGTGCGGCGCGACATCGGGGCGGTGGCGGACTTCAAGCACGTCACCGTGGTGGAGGCCCTGCCCAAGACGCGTTCGGGAAAGATCCTGCGCAAGACCATGCGTCAGATCGCCGACGGCGACGACTACGTGGTGCCGTCCACAATCGAGGACGCCGGCGTGATCGACCAGCTCATCGGGACCCTGCGCCCCGCCGCAGGTGGGGAGTAGCGGCCCGGGAGTAACAGGCGGGGGAGCAGCGGCCGGCACTTGGGTCGTCCTTGTGTTGCAGAGTTACCGTGAACCTGGGGTTTGCTGTGCCAACTTCATCCATGCCTCAATGCCGGTGGCATCCAGCGGAAGGGCGTCGGAGATGACGTCAGAGCCCGAGGAAGTGACCACAATATCGTCCTCCAGCCGGACACCGATTCCGCGCAGCTCCGGCGGCACGGTGAGGTCGTGTTCGTGGAAGTACAGCCCCGGCTCCACCGTCAGCACCATGCCCGGCACCATCGGGGCACCCTGGTAGCTCTCGTAGCTGGACTGCGCACAGTCGTGGCAATCCAAGCCCAGGTGGTGGCCCACCCCGCACACCAGGTAGCGGCGGTGGTGCTGGCCTTTCGGAGACAGCGCCTCGTCCACGGAGACCGGCAGCAGGCCCCAGTCGTGCAGGCCGTTGGCAATGACCTCCATGCAGGCCTGGTGGAAGTCGGCGAAGTACTTGCCCGGCCCCACCTGGGCAAGCCCGGCCCGGTGCGACTTTTCCACGAGGTCGTGGACCTGCCGCTGGATAGGGCTGAAGGTACCCGAGCCCGGGAACGTGCGCGTGACGTCGGCGGTGTAGAAACTGTTGGTTTCCACACCCATGTCCAGCAGCAGGACCTGGTCCTCCAGGACGGGGCCGTCACACCGCACCCAGTGCAGCGTGGGGGCATGCTTTCCACTGCCCACAATGGTGGCGTAGCCGACTCCGTTGCCGTAGGCACGGGCGTGCCGGTCAAAGGTGCCCTGCAGCCAGCGTTCGCCGCGGCCGGAAATGGCCGTGGGCACCTCGGCCAGCACGGCCGCAAAACCTTCAACCGTGTGGTCCACGGCCTCGCGCAACTGGGCGATCTCCCATGGATCCTTCACCATGCGCAAGGTAGAGAGCTCCCTGCCCAGCATGGCACCGGCGTCGATGCCGTGGCGGGCGGCAAGCCCGGCAGGCAGGCTGCCGGCACCCAAGGTGGCGGACCCGGGCCGCATGGCCGCGGTGATGCCGGCGTCCAGCTCGGCCAGCGGCTTCACGGGCAGCGCCAAGGCTTCGGCCCAGTCGGAAAAATCGGGTGCCGAGCCAACCCACATCTCCCCCTGGGCGGCATTTGTGAAGAACTCGGGGTTGTCGGCATAAAAAGGTGCCGGGATGTAGAGCACGGAGTCGTGCCCGGCGGCCGACGGCGCCATGACCAGGACCGCGCCGTCAAGCGGGGCACCGGTCAGCCAGTAAAAATCGGAGTCCGGGCGGAAGCTGTAGTAGGTGTCATTGCTGCGCACGGGGGCCGTTCCGGCGCCGATGACCAGGGTCTGGCCGCGGAACGCCTCGGATGCCCGGGCCCGGTGCTCCCCGGCCGCTGCTGCAGCACCGGCCACGACGGGCGGCGTCCGGTCCGGGGTGCCCCATCCCTGGCTCATGTAATCGGCGAACGCCGGGATGTTTGCCAGCCGGGGCAGGCGGGGGTCCGTCCCAAGGGGTGCCGGCATGGAACGGATGGCGGTGGCGTCTGTTGAAGTCATACGAGTTTGTTTTCCCATCTCCACCTCAATGCGCGGGGCACAGGAGCACCTCCCCACATTTGTGGCGTACTTTTTGTTGTAGCGAATTGTTCGTTTTGCACTGGTTGAAGCCGGTGCTCAATATCTCCCAGGTGGCTGCACAGGATGGCTGTTTCCTGCATAGGCACCGAATCCCGGAACGTGCGTCCCGCCGGCGAGTATCCACCAGAAGGGATCATCGCCATCGAGGCGTCGCCTCAGGATCTCTTGTCCCGGGCTCGCCCGCCGGCGTCGCCAGCGGACAAGGTGCGAGGCGGCCGCCTGCAGCCAGTTTGAAGCAACCATCAGTTCAGTTCCTTTCGCGTTGCGAGTGCAGGGGAAGGGGCCGGCCCCGTGCCCGGTGTTTCGGGCGTCCCCTGCGGTACCCCCGCAGGGTGGCCCGACGTGCAAGGTTGCGCACTCCGCCATGCATGGCGTGCTAATGGCGTAGAGCGGCTACCCGTTCCGGCGTCCGTCTACGAGGCGCGGCAGTCCGAGCGGGTTTTCCTCCCGCAGGGCGTCGGGCAGCAGATGCTGCGGGAAGCCCTGGTACGCGACGGGTCGGAGGAAGCGTTCGATCGCGGCGGTGCCGACGGAAGTACTGCCAACAGCAGTCGTCGCCGGGTAGGGACCACCGTGCTGCTGGGCGTAGGTGACCGAGACGCCTGTGGGCCACTGGTTCCAGACCACGCGGCCGGCCTTGCGGGCGAGGACTTCTACCAGGTCTGCGACATTGCAAGATTCCGTGCCATGGATCGTGGCAGTCAGCTGCCCCTCGAAGGTCCCGGCGAGTTCCGGGAGTTGGGACTCGTCGTCGTATGCCACAACGACGGCGGCCGGGCCGAAGCATTCTGTCTGGAGCGTTTGCGGCTCAGCAAGCACGTCCGCGGCCGTGGTGAGCAGGAGGGTGGGGCCGGGAGGGGCGGCCAGAGGTGCCGGGCCCTGGGCCAGGACGTCGATGCGGGGGTTGTCCTGCAGGCCAGCGAGCACCGCTGTGTAGCCGGACTGGATCCGTTCGTTGAGCAGTGGAGCGGCAGGCGGCAGGGTGGCATTGCGCAGCGCCTCCACGACGCCCGAGCCGGCCGGGACGAACAGCATGCCGGGCTTGGTGCAGAACTGCCCGGCCCCCAGGGTGAAGGACCCAAGGAACCCTTCGGCGATCTCCGCGCCACGCTCGGCGGCTGCGGCTTCGGTGACGAATGCCGGGTTGTTGCTGCCCAGCTCGCCGAAGAAGGGGATCGGTTCGGGCCGGGAGCTGGCGATGTCGAAGAGTGCCCGTCCGCCGGGGATGGAGCCGGTGAAAGCTCCGGCTTTGACCCGGGGGTCCCGCAACGCCGCGGAGCCGGCGGCGGTACCGGTGATCAGAGCGAAGGCGCCCTCTGGTGCTCCGGCCGCGCCGAGGGCTGTTGTGACCACTTCGCCGGTCATCCGGGAGAGACCCGGGTGCCCGGAATGGGCCTTGAGCAGCACGGGGCTGCCCGCGGCAAGGGCGGAGGCGGTGTCGCCGCCTGCCACCGAGAACGCGAAGGGAAAGTTGCTGGCTGCGAACACGAGGACCGGGCCCAGGGGCACCAGCATGCGGCGCAGGTCTGGCCGTGGCGCGCCCATGGGCCAGTCGGCGTCGGCGTGGTCCACACGGGCGTCCAGGTAGGCGCCATCCCGGAGCACCTCTCCGAAGAGGCGCAGTTGGAAGGTGGTGCGCTTTAGCTCGCCCCGGAGACGGGCCTCGGGCAGGTTGGTCTCGCGTTCGGCCACCGGGATCAGCTGGTCTGCCGCTGCGTCGAGGGCGTCCGCCACGCTCTCGAGCAGCGTGGCGCGCTCAGCCGGGCGCAAGGCCGCGAGCGGCGCGGCGGCCGTATGCGCGGCGGCGACGAGCGACTCAAGTTCGGCATCAGCGGTGGGCTCTACTATGGCGGGGGCGATCGCGGTCATGTGCGGTGTCCTTCCGGAACGGGGTCAGTGGTATTGGTTTCAGCTGTCTGCAATGTCGAGGGAGGCGAGTTCGCCGATGCTGACGGGCGCGCCGAGCGGTCTCTTGGCGGCGTCTTTCAGGGACTGGGCGGAGGCCGAAGCACCCGGCCCGGCCCCAAGGCAGGCTGTTGCGAAACCGCAGACCCTGCCCTGGCACCAGCCCATGCCGGCACGGGTGAAGGATTTTAGGCTGCGGCTGTCGCGGGCCTCAAGCGTTTCCCGGGCCTCGGCGAGCTGGCCGGCGGTGACCTCCTCGCACCTGCACACGGTCGTGTCGGGTGTGAGCCATTCCTGCCAAGCGGCGGGCACCGGGTGGGCCCGGTGCATGGCCTCGGCGAAGCGCCGATGCCGTGCGGCGCGGGACGGTTCGGCGCGCGACGGTGCGGCGTAGGCCCCCGCGCCGGGCTCCCGGACTGCTGCCGCGCCTGCCGTGAGACCTTCAATTACGGCCAAGGATGCCCCTCCGACGCCGGTGACTTCCCCCGCCAGGAACAGGCCGGGGATGCTGGACTCCTGACGCTCATCGACGATGCCGACAAGCGAGCCGTCGGCGTCGAGCCTGGTATCGGCCCCGAGAGCCACGGGCAGTTCCATCTGGGGAGTGAAGCCCCAGCCAAAACCGACCACATCGACGTCGTCGTAGACGCCTTCGGTGCCGGGGCGGACCCTGCCGTCGGCATCGACCATGGCCGTCCGCACGCCTGAGGCACGGTCCTGGCCGAGGATTTCGGTGACGATGCTGCGGGTACGGTACGGGATCCGGTGCCGGGCGAACACTGCTGCGTACTCGGCCCCTTCAAGGGCCTTCCCGGGAACGCCGGCGGCCGCGCGCAGATGCGGCAGCCATGCTGTCGGGGAGGAGGACTCGAGCACAGCAAGGACCTTGCCGCCGGCTTCCGCGATTCCGGCCGCCACCGGGAGCAGGAACGGGCCGGTGCCGGCGACGACGAATCTGCGACCTGGCAGTGTTCCGTTTCCTTTCAGGAAGGCCTGGATGCCTCCGGCGGCCATGACCCCGGGCAGCTCCCAGCCGGGGACCGGCAACTGCCGGTCGTAGCCTCCCGGGCACAGCACCAGACGGCGCGCGACGACGGTCCGCCCGACGCCGGCGCCAGAGCCCGCTGGGCCGTTGCCGGCCGCGTCTTCGGATCTTGCCCCGGCCACAGTTGGCGTCGTGCGCAGGGTGAAGCCGACGTCGTTCTTCTCCGGCATCCAGACCTGGAGGCCGGGAAGGTAGGTGATTTGCCCACGACGGCGCGCCGTGTCGAAGCGGGCACGGAGGTCAACGTAATTGCGCCAGCCATGGTGCCCGGCACCGTCTGGCTCCGGCACTACGGTCTCGGGGCGATGGCGCCAGAACTGCCCGCCCGGCTGGGCGCCGGCGTCCACAACTGCGACCAGGGCCCCTGCCTCGGCGGCCGCGACGGCCGCGGCCAGGCCGGCGGGTCCGGCGCCCACGACGGCTACGTCAGCCTTTACGAGGCTGCCAACCTCGCCAGGGCTCACGGCCGGCCTCCCTCAGCATGAGGGTACGAGCCGTCAATCTGCATGCCATCACTTACTTCAACGAGGCACGCACGCTGGTTGGCCGCGCCGTCGACGGTGACAAGGCAGTCGAAGCATACGCCGATTCCGCAGAATAACCCGCGCGGCCTCTCTCCCTTGCGCGTGCTCCGCCAGGCGGTGATGCCATGGGCCACCAGGGCGGCGCCGACGCTCTGGCCGGGTGCAGCCTTGAGCGGGCGGCCGTCGAAGCGGAGGGTTAGTTCATCGGTAGACCCGCCGGGCGTCTCTGCCGCGCTCTGTGCCTGGGTGCTCATGCGGTAGCCTCCTGGTGATGTGTCGGGGTGGGATCAGCCGCCAAGCCGAAGCGGGCCGGCGCGAAGGGGGAAAGGTCCAGTTCCGGGGACTGGCCGGCCAGGGCCTGGGCCAGGAGCTTGCCGGTTCCGGCGGACAGGCCGATGCCGGCGCCCTCGTGCCCGGCGGCGTGCCATAGCCCGGGGGCGCGCTCATCGTGTCCGATCACCGGCAGGTGGTCCGGGCAGTATGGGCGGAAGCCGTGGTAGTGGCGGATGGCCTTGACGTCCTCAAGAAAAGGGAAGAGGGCGGTCGCGTTGCGGGCAAGCAGGCGCAGTGCGCTGGTGCTCACCGAGCGGTCAAAGCCCACGCGCTCCCGCGTCGAGCCGATCAGGATGGTTCCTCCGGGGGTGCTCTCAACCACCGGCGAGGCCTGCAGCCCGGCGTCTGAACTGCCGACGTTGTCGATGTATTCCGCCGCGTAGACCTTGTGGTGGACCATCGGCGGGAGCGGCTCGGTGACCAAGACGAAGCCCCGTCTGGGCAGGACCGGTACGTTGACGCCGGCCAGTGCGGCGAGTTCCCCCGCCCAGGTGCCGGTGCAGTTCACGACGGCGCCGGCGGCGAAATCCCCTCGAGGGGTCCGCACACCGGTCACGCGGTCCCCGCTGCGCAGGAACCCCGTCACGGGCGTCCCCGCCAAGAAGCGGGCCCCCGCCTCGGTTGCGAGTCGGACGAGGTGCGCCGCGACGAGCATCGGCTGGACCTGGCAGTCCTCGCGGTAACTGGCCCCGCCAAGGGCCTCGGGGGAAATATGTGGCTCTGCTTCCCGGAGCGCATCGCGGTCAAGCTCCTCGACGGCGACGCCGTAGCCGGTCTGGACGGTCATGACGCGGTGAAGGGAGGCGAGGCTGCTTTCGCGGGAGGCCACGATGATCCCGCCCTTGGACTCAAATTCCCAGAGCTTCTTGTGCTCGCCCAGGTCTCCGTGCCATACCTCCAGGGAGTAGCGTGTCAGTTCGAGTTCGGGGCCGAGTTCCTTGTCCGAGACCAGAATGTTTCCCTCGCATGCGGAGGATGTGCCGCTGGCCGGCAGGCCCTTGTCCAGGACTGTGACGGTCAGGCCCTGCTGCGCGGCGAAGTACGCGGTGGCCGCACCGACGACTCCGGCGCCAATGACGAGTACGTCGCTGGCTGCGTTCATGGCTGTTGCTCCTGGTCTGGTTTTTCGTGCTCACCGGTGGCCCAGAGGCCGCGGGCGTGGCCGATGTGGCGGCGCATGAGCTCGCGTGCCGCCGGTCCGTCGCCTGATTCAATGAGGTTGAGCAACTCGTGGTGTTCTTGGGCCGAGTCGGCCAGGCGGTCGCTCTCGCTCAGCGTTTTGAGACCGTACATCCGGGTGCGTGCGCGAAGACTGGTCGCGAGCTCAACAAGCTGGTTGTTGCCGGTGTAGCGCAGAAGCTCGGCGTGGAAATCACGGTCGGCGGCCAGATATGAGGCCAGGTCCCCCTCACGCGCTGCGTTGACGATGGCGTCTGCCATCGAGCGAAGTGTGGTGATGCCTGAGGGCGGGACGGTCCCGGCAATGTCGGCCATCACGGGAGGCTCAAGGAGCAGCCGGATCTCCGAGAGCTCGTCGAGCTCACGGTCGCTCATGCTGGTGATGCGGAATCCCTTGTTCTTCATCGTCTCGACCAGGCCTTCGCGGGTCAGATCCATCATGGCTTCCCGCACGGGCGTGGCCGAGACGCCGAAGGCCGCGGCCAGGGCGGGCGCAGAGTACAGGGTGCCTTCCTTGAGCGTGCCGGCGATGATGGCGGTGCGCAGATACTCTGTGACGGATTCGCGCAGGCTGTACTGGCGGCCGAGCGGTGCTATCGGGAGTTCGTTGTTGACTGACACGGTGAGAACTCCTTGTGCGGTCTTCATGGCGTGCTTCTTCCTTGTTCATACACCACGGCGGCCGTGACGAGGTCTTCCCATGCCATGCCAACGCCGGCGTACAGGCACGGCCGGCCGGGCGTGCGATTAAACCGTCCGGTGACCAGGTCTTGAAGGTTGGCGGGACGGATGGCTTCCCACTCCTGGACGGTTCGGGCCGGGATAAGGTCCCCGGCCTCGCGCCAGGCGGAGGCGCGTCCCTCCACGACGACGTCGCTGCGGCGCACGAGTGCGGCGTCAACC
This sequence comes from Arthrobacter sp. UYCu723, assembly GCF_054059215.1. Lineage (NCBI taxonomy): Bacteria > Bacillati > Actinomycetota > Actinomycetes > Micrococcales > Micrococcaceae > Arthrobacter > Arthrobacter sp. UYCu723. The sequence goes on along the minus strand of NZ_JBSSBW010000001.1, from coordinate 25,318 downwards.
TCGCGCGCGTCCACTCCGTGCTGACCCACCGCGGCGACCACGGCTCCGGGGGCCACCAGTCTGCCGTCGAAGAGCGGAGTGCGCGAGGAGGTCGTGCAGAGCACGATGTCCGCGTCGGGCACCTCTGCGACGGTTCCCGGGCGGAGCTCGATGTCCTCGGTGGCCAGCTGCGCGATGAGCGTCCGCACGCGCTCGGGGCGCAGTCCGACGACTGAAAACTTTGCATCGGGGATGACCGCTTTCGCCGCACGAACGTGGTTGAGTGCCTGGGTTCCGGCGCCGAACACGAGCACCCGGGGAGGCTCCGGGGCGCCGCCGGACGCGGCGCCCAGGATGTGCTTTACGGCCAGGAGCGTGGTGGCAGGCGTGCGGATTGCGGTGAGTTCGTTGCCGTCCATCACAGCCAGCGGCGCCAGGGTGCCGGAGTCGACGAGGAGATAGACGCCTTGGATCTTCTCCAGTCCGCGCGCGGGGTTGCCCGGGGCAACGGTGAGGGCCTTGATGCCGCTGTAGCTGCGGCCGACCGCCGGCATGAGGAGGAATGCCCCGCCCGGGGCGGGGCTGAAGAGCCTCGGACTGTCCTCCTCCGGATCCACGCCGTTCCGGAGGGCCCGCTCCAGGGCCGCGATCGCCGTCGTCCACGGGGCGGCCGCGCGAACGGCCGCCGCATCAAAGTAGGGAAGGCTCACAGCAGGAACCCTGCTGGAAACGGATCGGTGGGATCGAGGAAGTACTGCGCCGTGCCGGTCAGCCACGCCCTGCCTGTCACTGTTGGGACAACGGCCGGCCGGCCGGCCACCTCGGTCTCCTCGATCAGCCTGCCGGTGAAGCGCGAACCGATGTAGGACTCGTTGACGAAGTCGGCGCCCAGGGCGAGCTCGCCGCGGGCGTGCAGCTGAGCCATCCTGGCGCTGGTGCCGGTGCCGCACGGTGAGCGGTCGAACCAGCCCGGATGGATGGCCATGGCATGGCGGGAGTGCTCGGCCGTGGAACCGGGAGCCTTGAGGTAGACGTGGTGGCAGCCGCGGATGTCGGCACGCTCGGGGTGCACGGGCTCGTCCGCGGCGTTAATGGCGTCCATGATCGCGAGGCCGGCCTTGAGCAGGTCATCCTTGCGCGAGCGCTCAAAGGGCAGTCCGAGGCTGTCGAGGTCTACGATCGCGTAGAAGTTCCCGCCGAAGGCCAGGTCATAGGCGACGGTGCCGTAGCCGGGGACTTCCACCGTGGCATCGAGCCGGTCCACGAAGGAAGGGACGTTGCGCAGCGTGACCGACGCCGCCCTCCCGTCCTCGACGGATACTTCGGCGATCACCAGGCCGGCCGGCGTGTCCAGCCGCACCGTCGTGACCGGCTCGACCACCTCGACCATTCCGGTCTCCACCAGCACGGTCGCGACGCCGATGGTGCCGTGCCCGCACATGGGCAGGAGCCCGGACACTTCAATGAAGAGGACGCCGAAGTCCGCATCCGGCCGTGTGGGCGGTTGGAGGATGGCCCCGCTCATGGAAGCGTGGCCGCGCGGCTCGGTCATGAGGAGGGTGCGGATCCAATCGCTGTGCTCCATGAACCACAGGCGGCGCTCCGCCATGGTGGCGCCAGGGATCGTCCCGATGCCGCCCGTGATGACGCGCGTGGGCATGCCCTCGGTATGCGAGTCCACGGCGTGGAAAATGCGGTTGGTTCTCATCGGGTACTCCTTGGGTTCCTGTGGTGTCGGATCCCGGTGCGGCGCGCGGCGCCGCACCGGGAAGGCAGGCTTGGCCTGGAATCTGGCGTGGACCTGAGGTTACTTGTAGCCCTTGGCGAGGGCCGCCTCGGTGTCGCGGACGACGGCGTCGCGCACTGCTGCGCTGAGCGGTCCGCGCGGCGGGCGGCAGACGCCACCGCGCAGGCCCACGACGTCCATGGACAACTTGATGGCCTGGACGAATTCCGTCTTACTGTCCCAACGCAGCAGGGAGTGCAGATCACGGTAGATCTCACGGGCGCGCTCCAGATCCGAGACGTCGCCCGAGGTGGAGAGCCGGTAGAGCTCGAGGGTGGACTCCGGAATTGCGTTGGGGTAGCCGGACACCCAGCCGACGGCACCGGCCAGGCCCATCTCGACTACGGTGTCGTCGGTGCCGATGAGCAGATCGACCTCGGGGGCCAGCTCCTTGATTTCGTAGGCGCGGCGCACGTCGCCGGTGAATTCCTTGACGCCGACAATGAGGCCTTCGCCGTGAAGGCGGGCAATGAGCTGCGGGGTCAGGTCCACCTTGGTGTCGATGGGGTTGTTGTATGCCACGATCGGCAGCCCGACGGCGGCAGCGCGGCGGTAGTGGTCCACCACCTCGTCGTCGTTGGCCCGGTAGGCGTTCGGAGGGAGCAGCATCAGCGAGCTGGCTCCGGCCTCGGCGGCCTGCTCCGCCCACTTCAGCGTCTGCAGCCCCCCGTAGGCGCCCACTCCTGCCATGACGGTGAAGCCCTCGGGCGCCGCCTCGACCGCCGTCGTGATGACGCGGGCGCGCTCTTCCTCGCTCAGGGTCTGGTATTCGCCCAGGGAGCCGTTGGGGGCCACACCGTCGCAGCCTGCACTGGCCAGGAACTGGACGTGTTCGGCATAGGCGTCGTAGTCGATGCTCAGGTCGTCGTTGAACGGCAGTGCTGTCGCGACGAGTACGCCGTGCCAGGGCTTGCGGGTTTCGGTCATGATCATGTCCTTTCATGGGGCACACGCGGCGCCGTCATTGTGTTGCCGTGAGCTGCCTCACAGCCAGTCTACCATGTGACATTGCACAGGTGGTCTAAATGTGGTGCCGGGCCGAAGCCCGGCACTCTGGGTCGGTCGGCGGGGTCAGCTTGCGGGAACCACGTACTGCTTCGAGGCAACCTTCCCGAGCCCCTCGGACAAGCCGGCGTCGGTCAGGAGCTTGGTGATGGTCCCATCCCCGCGCTGTGCGGTGATGCCGGCGTCGAGCGCTTCGCGCAGGCTATTGTTGCCCTTGGTCATCGGGAAAGCGGCCTCGGGTGCGTTGGCGATTGCCCCCACCCGCGGGTCCGGCTTCTCATTCGCAAGCGCCACCTTGACGCCGGCGACATCCTTGAACTGGAGCACCTGCACACCATAGGCGTCGACGTCCGCGTCGAGTCGGCCGGCGTCGAAGTCGGCCTTGAGCTCAACACTGCTTGGGTAGGTGACAAGCTTGTCGCCCAGGATCTTCTTGAGGTCTTCAACCCACAAGTAGCCGTCGATCGTGCCCACCTTGTTCATCTTCTCAAGGTCCGTGACGGTGGTGGCGCCGGTCTTCGAGGTGATGCCCATGCCGTCCAGATATGTGGAGGCGGAGAAGTCAACGGCCTTGAGGCGCTTCTCGGTTGCGTCGATCGTGCCGACTGCCAGGTCGATGTTGCCGCCGGAAATGGACTGGACGGCATCCGCGTAGGTGGCCTGCTGGTAGGCCGGTTCGAGGCACTCGTCCTTGGCGATCTTGTTGACGATTGCGATGTCGATGCCGTTGGGCTTGCCGCTGTTGTAGCTGCTGAACGGCGGGATATCGATGACGCCCACCGTGAGCTTGCCCGGGGCGACGGTCTGGATTCCCGAATGCTGGGGTGTGCACGACGATGTGCTCGCATTCGTGGATCCGCCGCACGCCGTTAGTGCGAGGCCGAGGGTGATCGCGGTGGCAGTCAGGATGCCGGCGCTCTTGAGGGGGTGCGTTTTCATGGTTTCTCCTGGGTGTGTTGGGGATGGTGCGGAGTAGGTGGGGTGGAACGGTCAGGTGTGGCGGCCCATGCGCTTCTCGAAGAAGACGGTGATCCACGTGGCCGGCATCGAGATGACGGCATAGCAGAGGCCAGCGAGGGTGAAGATTTGCAGGTAGTTGAAGTCCTGGCTGCCGATGTTGTAGGCCGTCTTCATCAATTCAGGGACGGCAATGCCGTAAGCCAGCGACGTTCCTTGGAATACCTGGATCGCGACGCCCATCAGTCCGGGGATCGCTGAGCGCATGCCTTGCGGCATGATGACCCGGAAGAAGGTGTCGCGCCGCGACAGGCCTAAGGCGTTGGAGGCCTCCTGCTGTCCGCGGGCCACGGACTGGAGGCCCGCTCGCATGATCTCGCTCGAGTACGCTGCCGAGTTCCAGGTGAGGGCGAGGCATGCGGCTGTGATGCTCTCGAATGCGATCCCGAACTTCGGCAGGCCGTAGTAGAAGAGGTAGAGGATCACCAGGGCCGGTGCGCCGCGGCCGATCTCGACGACGGCGAGTCCGAGAGTACGGACGGCCAGGTTCTTGGCGGTCACCATGAGGCTGAGGCCCAGACCCAGCGGATAGCCGAAGAAGATTGAGATGCCTGCGATCAGGAGGCTGACGCCGAGGCCGGACATCATCTGCGGGAGGTAGCCCACCCATTCTGTAAGCCAAGTCATGCGTAGATGGCCTTCCTCATGCGGGAGTCGAGTCGACGGGACAGATAGGCAACCGGCAGGCTAAGCACGATGTAGAGGACGCCCACGATGATGTAGGGCAGGATCCCCTCGACCGTGGGGTGCTGCCGTGCGAAGGCCTGGGACTGGAACACCATCTCGGTGACGATGATCGTCGAGGCGATCGAGGAGTCCTTGAGCAGGCCGGTCAGGTAGGTGGCGATGGACGGGGATACGATGCGGAAAGCCTGCGGGGCCAGCACACCGAAGAACGTGGCCGCCGGGGCCAGCCCCAGGGCGTGTGACGCCTCGCCCTGACCTCGGGGGACAGACTGCAGACCGCCGCGAAAGATCTCGGCCAGGTAGGCCACGGAGACAATACCGAGGCCGACGATGGCCGCGCTGACCGGGTTGAACTTGAAGGTGCCGATCTGGATGCCGAACTTGAGCAGGAACAGCCACACGATGATTGGCACCCCCCGGACAAGATCAACGAAGAGCCGGGAGGCCAGCCTCACCGGCAAATTCGATGATGACAGTCCGATGGCGAGGGGAACGGCACCGACAATGCCGATGGCGAACGCCGACAGGGTCAGCCCCAGGGTCATGGGCAGCCCCTGCAGGACGGCGGAGAGCGCATCCATGTCAGCGCTCCAGCACGGCGCGCAGGAAGCGCCGGGTACGGGCCTCCTGGGGATCGCTCATGATGGCCCGCGGATCGCCTTGCTCGATGATCTTGCAGTCGGCCATCACGACAAGCGTGTCCGAGACGTCACGGGCGAACTGCATCTCGTGGGTTACGACGATCATCGTCATCCCATCTGCCGCCAGCTCGCGCATCACGGCCAGGACTTCAAGCCCCACCTCGGGGTCGAGGGCTGAAGTCGGTTCATCGAAGAGCATGATGCCCGGGTCCAGGGCCAGAGCCCGCGCGATGGCAATGCGCTGCTGCTGACCTCCGGAGCACCGGCCAGGATGCTGGCCCGCTTTCTCCTTCAGGCCCACCCGCTCAAGCAGCTGCATCGAACGCTCATCGGCTTCCTCCTTGCTGCGGCCAAGAACCTTCTGCTGCGGAAAGCTGATGTTCTTCAGCGCGGACATGTGCGGAAAAAGGTTGAAGGACTGAAAAACCATGCCGACCGTGCGCCGCAGCGCGGCAAGGTCCGAGGCATTGACGTCTTTACCCGGCTGAATGGTGTGTTCGCCCACCTGGATGGTGCCGGAGTCAGGCCGCTCCAGGAGGTTGATGCACCGAAGGAATGTGCTCTTGCCGGCGCCGGAGGGGCCAATGAGCGCCGTTACCGTCCCGGGCTCGACGTGCAGGGAGACATCGTCAAGGACGACGTGGTCGCCATAACGCTTTGAGATATTGTCCAGCTTGATGCCGGTACGGGGGGCGAGCTTGCCGTTCGCGATTTCTGAAAGGGTCATAGCGATCTTCCATGTGTGGACTAGGTAAACACGGTCCCTGTGGGCCGTGTCACATCATATGTGCAATGGTACATGACACTACCGGGCTGGGGAAGACTTTTATTTAGCCCGGATTTTTCATCGGACGGCGGTCGGGGCGCCGGGCCCGGTTTTTGCCGTCCCGGCGGGCTGAATCGGATTTCGGGCGTGGCTGAAAGGCCCCGGGTCGCCGGGCGCGGCGGGGGCTTCCGCTGATCCCGTTGGTGGGCGTTCTTCTTTCCTGCTCGTTGGTTGGCGGGGCTGCGATGTCAGGTCCGCAGCAGGAGTGCGGGGCGGTCCGCGGCTGCGGCGATCCGGCTGATCGCTTCGAGCAGTGCGGCGATGAGGGGTTTCTCCGGTGCGGCGTCGGGCAGCAGCAGGTGGTTCCGGCGGGCGCGGGTGATGATCTTCCCGGCGGTGGCGAAGAGCCGGTAGCGCCAGCGTTTGATGTCCCAGCCCCGTGCCTTGTGGCCGTCGGGCAGGGCGGCGAGCTGGAGCCAGGAGACCAGGTTCGCGGCCAGGACCGCGAGGTTCGCCCATGCCGCCTGGTTCGCGGCGAAATCCAGGGTGCGGCGGTTGGCTTGATCGGAGTGCCGCGCGGCCCCGCCTCGAGGCCTCCGCCCGTGGGCTGAGGCGCCAGTCCTCATAGCCCGATTAGAGTTTCAGGGTGGACAGACGGCATGGCATCTATAACTGGTTCCGGGACAACCCCTTCAAGGTGGACCTCGTGGCCATGCTCGGAGTTCTCCTGGTAGCCGGGCCGGTGTATCTGTTCGCCGACCGACTGCACCTCTTCCTCTTTTCGTGCGCGTTGGTAATCCCCCTCGCTTTTCGGCGGACTAAACCGGTGCTTGCCGCCACGGCCGTTGCTGCCGTTTGCCTGCCGCAATGGGCAGTGGGCGCCGAACCCGTGGTGGGGCAGGTCGCAGTACCGCTGGTGGTCTATGCGACGGCGGCATACGGGCCGGCCTGGGCCAGCCGCGCAGTTCTTGCCCTCGGGCTGGCTGGCGGGGTCATGCTTACCATGCGGTACTTCACCGGCCCGGCTGAGTCGGGCGTCTTGGGGCTGACCATCGGAGCGGTGTACACCGTTCTGGTTTGGATGCTTGTCCTGTTCAGCTGGACCTTGGGCGATCTGACCCGGGTACGCCGCCTCCAGGTTCAGGCCCTCTCCGACCGTGCCCGGCGCCTGGAGACCGAGCAGCGGCAGGAACGTTCACTCGCGGCCGCGGACGAGCGCGCCCATATTGCCCGCGAGATGCACGATATTGTGGCCCACTCGCTCTCGGTGATCATCACCCAGGCGGATGGGGCACGGTACGCCGCTGCCGCCGACCCGGCTGCCGCTCCCCGGGCGCTGGAAACAATTGCGGCAACAGGGCGTGGCTCACTGGCCGAAATGCGGCGGCTCCTTGGCGTCCTGCGGAACGACGACTCCGCCTCCTTGCGCCCCCTGCCCGGGCTGGCGGACCTCGATGAACTCTTTCTGGGTTTCCGCGCAACAGGGCTCCAGCTGGGCTTCGGGAAGTCCGGCGTGCCGCGGCGCACACTGCCGCCGGGAGCGGAGCTCACGGCATACCGCGTAGTTCAGGAAGCCCTGACAAATGTCCTCAAGCACGCCGGCCCCAACGCCTCCGCAAACGCTGCCATCCAATGGCAACAGCGCGGCGTCGAGATCCTAATCAGCGACGACGGCAGGGGCGCCGCAGCGGACTTCCCGGACGGCTCAGGTAACGGATTGCGGGGGATGCAGGAGCGCATCAGCCTTTACGATGGAACGTTGGAGGCCGGACCGGCCACCGGCGGCGGCTTCCAGGTCTCGGCCTTCATCCCCTACACGGAAGCCTGAAGTGATCACAGCAGCGGACGCACAGCCTGACGGAGGCGTTATCCGGGTGGCCCTGGTTGATGACCAGAGACTGGTCCGCTCAGGGCTGGGCATGCTGATCAACTCGCAGCCCGACCTGGAAGTTGTGGTCCAGGCAAGCACCGGATTTGAGGCCGTCCAGACGCTCAGTTCCACGTCGGCCGACGTCGTCCTGATGGACGTCCGAATGCCCGGAATGGACGGCATCGAAGCAACCAGGCGCTTGCTGGAAATCGCCGCCACAGCACCGGCAGGTTCGCCTCGTGCAGATGTACGCATCATTGTGCTGACCACTTTTGACCTCGATGAATACGCCTTGGCAGCCATCAATGCCGGCGCCAGCGGCTTCCTCCTCAAGGACGCACCGCCAGAGGAGCTGCTTGCTGCCATCCGCACGGTGCACCGCGGGGACGCGGTGATTGCGCCCTCCACCACCAGGCGCCTCCTGGACCACGTCGCCCCCATGCTCCGCGCACAGGCATCCGCATCGCCCGTGCATTCCGCCGCCGTCGAAAGCCTGACAGCGAGGGAAGGGGAAGTGTTTGGACTGATGGCCCAGGGAAGGTCGAATCCGCAGATCGCAACCGCCCTGTTTGTCTCCGAAGCCACCGTCAAAACACATGTTGGACACATCCTGGCCAAGCTTGGCGCGCGGGACCGCGTCCACGCCGTGGTCATCGCCTACGAAACCGGCGTGGTCACGCCCGGAGGGTGACATCTCAGGACCACGCACAGGGTGAGTTGAAGGCATAGCCCCTCAACCCCAGGTATGAGTCCGGGAGTTCCGGAACCATCCCCCGGCGTGATCCGGCCGCGGAGGGCTTGGAAATAGCTTGGAAGCATGACAACTTCCGTGCATAACCACCACTCCATCGATGAGGGCGGAGCCACCGCCGCACCAGCTGTGCAGGCCATCTCGCTGGCCAAGACCTACGGCCGCGGGGACACTCGGGTTACCGCCCTCAGCGGGTTACTACAGAAAACGGACGTTATTGTGTCGTAAGGACCAATACGTCACCAGGCAAGGCGACGCTCAACACCAGGGCGACGCGGATGGGGTTGGAAGTCATTGTTAGGTCTCCGTGTAGGGGATGAAGGCTGTGATGCCGAAACCGCCGCCGGCCAGGGGCTTGGCGTCCAGGGTTCCATCGTAGAGTTTGACGCGCTCGGCCATGCCGCGCAGTCCGTTCCCGCCGCACTCGCGAGGATCCGCCGCGGCGGAGGGACCGCCGTCGTAGGTGGGGAGGGGGCCGGTGTCAGCGAACGACGCCGAGGCGCCCCTGCCGTCGTCAGTCACCGACACGTCCAGGCCGCGGGCACTCCACGCCAGGGTCACGGTGGCCATCACCTTGGGCCCGGCATGCTTCATGACATTGGTGAGCCCCTCCTGAACCATGCGGTAAGCGGTCAGTTCGGCACCGGCAGGCAGCATCCGTCGTGGTTCACCCTTGACCTCAAAAGCGACCGGCAGGCCGGCGGCGCGGATGCCCAGCAACAGCTCATCCAAATCCGCTAGGCCGGGAAGAGGACGCATGGAGGCTGAGGCATCGCCACGCAAAACACCGAGCAGGCGTCGCATCTCCTGCAGTGAGGCCCTGCCGGTCTCGGCAATCGTGGCCAAGGTGGCGGGGGCCACCTTGGGGCTGGCCGCGGCAGCGTACCGGGCGCCGTCGGCCTGGGTAATAATGACGGAGAGCGAGTGCGCCACTATGTCATGCATTTCTCGGGCAATGTGGGCGCGTTCGTCACTGGCTGCCAGCTCGCGCTCGTGCTGGGCCTCAATCTTCAGGCGGTGGGCGCGGTCCTCGAGGGCTTGCTCGCGCAGGCGCTTGGTGCGCGTCAAATCCCCGGCTGTCCAGCTGAATAGCACCAGGACCCAGACCACCAGGATGAGCACAGCCCCGTACGGCAGATCGGCCAGCGAGGTGGAGGTGAGGTTGTAAAAGTAGCGGGTGACCAGCATGACGGCGCCCACCAAAGCCAGCCCGAGCCCGCCCAAGCTGGCCCAGCGCGGGCCAAAGGCGGCGAGGGCATAGACAGCCAGCGGCACGGCAATGTTCGCCGGCATGGGCTGGACATGGAGCGCCCACTGGGCAATGGCCACAACGGCGATGATGATGCCGGCCATGGCTGTGCGGGTTCGCCGCCATGCTAGCGGCACGATCAGTGCCGTGGCGAAAATGGCTCCGGCGATCGCGTTGATGAGCTGGTCGTCGAAGGAGCGCGCTGTCATCAGGCTTAGGGGCATGGTGGTCAACCACAGCACGGCCATGAGGACGAAGTCCATGGCAAAGCGGTGCTGCCGGAACCAGTCGTAGATGGAATGCATGATCACTTGCTTCACTTTATGCGCCCGGGCGGACGCTCGGCATCCTGCCCAGGGTGGAGACTGGCTGGGATTACTCCCAGTCGTTGGGCCCTGTCAACGCGGCCCAAAGTCGGATTCTGGCGGTGATCCTGTTGCCCATGGTCTTGAAGATGATGCTGTGGAGGGCAAGCACCGCCATCCAGTACAAGCGTCCGGATAGCCCCGCTGGCGTAAAACGCTTCCATGCGCAACCCCGGCCTGCAGTAACGGGGTGACCCCAAATTCGCACCACCAAAAGGGAACCTACAACTACACCAAGAAATGGAACTGGGGTAGACCCCATCCAATCCAGAACGGCCCCAAGGGGACCCCCGCCCGGGCGGGTTTCGGGTTGAAATCTGGAGTGAGTACACTACGGAAAGTGATCTTTCATGCGCTCGAACGCCTTATCGCCACTTCGCCGATGCCTGAGAATACGCAAGAACTCGTCGTACACGCAGAGGAACAGAATAGCGAATACGAATCTGGGATGGCACTGATCGGGAAGGACTGGTGGCGAATCCGCACCGCCCGGATCACGCCGACGAAGCCGGGCGCGTTCGTGGCAGTGTGGAAGCGAGACGAAAACGGATCGACAAGACCCTTCACGACTGATGAGGCAACGACAGGACTGCTCGTCTTCGTCGAGGACGGGCAACGGTTCGGTGTCTTCCGGTTCACCTCCACACACCTAAAAGCGCTCGGGTACGTCACCTCCGAATCTCACCCTGGAAAGCGGGGCTTTCGTGTCTATCCTTCCTGGTGCGCCAATCTGAACCCTCGAGCTTCACGCACCCAGCGCGCGCAAGCCGCAGCCTTCGAAGAACTTCCTGCGCACAGCGCATCACAGGCCCTCACCACTGCCGGTCACGCGGGACTGTCCGATTAACGGTGTCTTAGGTGTACTACTGATGTGAGTCGACCTTGTTGCACGACGAAACCGGTTCGCGATGGCGGATATGTAAGGCGCCAGGATCAGGCCTTGAACACGGAAGGGACGGCGCTTGCGTAAAAAGCTGGTGGTTAGAGCACCATCCTTTTTACGCAAGCGCCGTCCCTTTCTGCCTGCCGGGTGGAGATTAGTCCATGGCCAGGCCCTCTACGGGGGAGAGCTTGGCTGCACGGTGGGCGGGCACCACGGAGGCGAGCAGCCCGGCAATGGTAGCCACGGCCACCACGGCCATGATCTGTCCCCACGGGATGACGGGCGTGACCTCGGCGAAGTTGCTGAGGGCTGATTGCGCTCCGGCCCAGCCGTAGACCGTGCCTAGTACGGAGCCGATGATGGCCGCAACACCGGCGATCAGAGCGGCTTCCAGTGCCAGCATGCCACGCAGTTGCCCACGGGTCAGGCCCAGTGCCCGCAACAGTGAGTTCTCCTTGGTGCGCTCGAGCACCGACAGGGACAAGGTGTTGGCCACGCCGATCAGGGCGATGAATACTGCCACGGCCAACAAGCCGGTGACGATCAGCAGCAGCATATCGATCAGCTGGCTAAACATGGCCTTTTCCAGGACGTCCCCGCTTACCAGGGACTCATCGGTGTTCAGTGCCTTGGCGATGCTGGTGCGCAGGTCTGTCATAGCATCGGTGGACAGTCCGGGTTCAACGGAAAACCAAACCTGTGGCCAAATGCGGGAACCGGCACGGTCTCCGGCGGGCAGGGGCGCAAAGGCGCTGAGGGAGACCAGGCCGGCAAAGTCGCGACTGGTTCCGGGCGTGGTGGTGACGGAGGTGCTTTGGGACCCTGAGACAAGCGAAACTTGTGTCTCTTTGATGTCGCTCGGCACCACCACCGAGTGGCCTTGGGGGCGGTTGGCCGGGTTGACCAGCAAGGCGGCAGCGTCGGCGTCGGAAATCCCGTATACCCCGAGGACCCTCGGACCTACGGTCACGGCACCCACCGGTTGGAGCGCCACGGCCTTCTTTACTCCGGGCAGTGCCGCAACTTTGGCAAGCTCTTGGGGTGAAAAAGTGGTGCTGTCGTCGATTCTAGAGGCGGTGATATCCACCGGGTATTTCCCGTCCAGCTTTGATTCAAACGCGGTCCGGGCAGTCGCGGCACCGGTCATCATCATGGTCACCAAGGTGACGCCGATGAGCAGGGCCGAGGCGGTCGCCGTCGTTCGGCGCGGGTTGCGCACAGCATTGGCGGCGGCCATCTTCCCCGGCACGCCCGCTGGAGAGGCTAACTTCCCTGCCAGCGAGACGAGCCTGGGGATAAACAACGCCGAGGCCATGAGGAAGCCGACAAAGGACGCGGCGCCGGACGCCACTGCAATCACCAAGGTTGCCGACAACCCGCCGTATACGAGCCCCACACCACCGGCCAGAATCAGCACCACGCCGATCGTCAGGCGTACCCGGCCACCGGCGTTGTGCACCGACGCGTCCTCGGCTGGTCGCAGTGCGGCCAGCGGGGCTACGGCGGTTGCGGCCCGTGCGGGCACCAGGGCGGCCAGGACCGTCAGCAACGTTCCCACCAGGATGCCTGTGACAATGGCCGACGGTGGCACCGACAAGGTGGCGAAGGCGTGGTCGGGGTTGGTCCTTAGCAGGCCAAGGACGGTCGCCATGGTGCCGGTGGCGGCAAGGACACCTAACACTGACGCGGTGAAGCCAACCACCAGTGCCTCAACGATCACGGAGTTGTGCACCTGTGTGCGGCTTGCGCCAACGCAGCGCAGCAACGCCAGCTCGCGGGTCCGCTGGGCCACCAGGACGGAAAAGGTGTTGGAGACAACCAACGCGGAGACCAACAGGGCCACGGCGGCAAAGGCCAGCAGCACGATGGTCAGTTGGTCCTGCCCGCCGGTGAACTTGGCGACCACCTTCGTGGTCACTTCCTCGGGCGTGAGAATGGTGGACGCGGGTTGGCCCAGGGCGGTGGCCAGTGAGGTCTTGGCGTCATCGATGGAGACGCCGTCGCGCAGGTTCAGCAAAACCTGCCCAAAGCCCTGATCAGTACCGGCGAGTGTGTCCACTGCCGCCTCGGTGCCCACAAATTGGGCGAATCCGGAGGCTAGGGGATTCGAGGCGGAAGCCGTAATGCCGGAGATTGTTGCCTTCAAAACTGGTGCGGAAGGTGATTTCGCGTCGGTGTTCCCGGTGAACGTGACGGTTTGTCCCACCGCCAGCTTCCGGTGGTCAGCCGTGGCCTGGTCGATGGCCACCTGGGAATTCGAGTCCGGCCAGGTCCCGGAAAGGAGCTTGAGGGGTGCCAGCGACCGCGTGGCGGGCATGTTATGCAAGGTGACCTGGAAGGACGCCGTGCCGGAGTCGGCGCTCAAGTTGACCGAGCGTTGGGCATACGACGCGGCCACAACGTCGGAGCCGGCCACCTTGTCCACGGCGGACTGGGACAGGGAGTCGCTTCCCGACGGGGAGATGACAAGGTCCGCGGCGGCGTAACTTTCGCCCAAGCTGGCAACCAGCGAGGCCTTGGCGGAGGAGTTGACCATGAGGGTGGCGGATAAAAAGGCGACGGCGAGCAGCACGGCCAAGGTGATGGCAATGAAACGCCGGGAATGGGTTCTAAGTTGGCTCAGGGCTACCTGCAACATGACTTACGCCCCCAGCCGCGTCAGCGACGCCAGCACAGATTCCGCAGTGGGGTTTTCCAACTGGCCCACCAATTCGCCGTCGTTCATCAAGACCACGCGGTCGGCATAGGAAGCGGCCACGGGGTCGTGGGTGACCATGATGATGCTCTGGCCCATTTCGCGCGAGGAACGACGCAACATGCCGAGCACCTCGGCGCCGGAGCGTGAGTCAAGGTTGCCCGTGGGCTCGTCGGCAAAGATGACGTCGGGACGGGTCAGCAGGGCACGGGCCACGGCCACCCGCTGCTGTTGTCCGCCGGAAAGTTCGTGCGGCTTGTGCTTGAGCCGATCCGTCAAGCCCAGGGTCGTGGTAACGGAGCTGAACCATCCCCTGTCCACGGTGCCCCCGGCCAAGGCCACGGGCAAGGTGATGTTGGCTTCGGCGGTGAGGGTGGAGACCAGGTTGAACGCCTGGAAAACAAACCCGATCCGATCCCGGCGCAATTGCGTCAGCGCCTTGTCATTCAGGGACGTCAGCTCGGTCTCGCCCAAGTGGATGGTGCCGCTGGTGACGGAATCAAGGCCAGCCAGGCAATGCATCAGAGTGGACTTGCCGGAGCCGGAAGGGCCCATAATGGCGGTGAACTGGCCGGCCGGGAACTCCAGGTCCACCCCTTTCAGCGCCGTCACCTCGGTGTCAAACCCTTGCCGTACGTTTTGCGCAAACCGCGAGCCTGAACCGCCATGGTGCGCTGGGAATTCTCAGTAATGATCGTCATGGCCTCAGCCTATTGGCAGCCCCAACCGAGCGGATCGGAGCACGGGTGGATATATGCCCTGTGTTCGACGCCGTTCCCTCCTACCAGGGGATGAGCTGTGTGCTGGTGCGGTGTCAATGTCTACTCCGCTGCCCACAGGGTGCCTCATGATGCACTTATCTTTGTCAAGTGGGACGCTGCGGAAAACGGAACCTATTGTGTCGTAAGGGAGGGGGGCTCGGTGGTTTTGCGGCACATTGGAGTCCGTTTTCCGCGCTGAGGCTACCCGTTGGGATGTTTGATTATTCGCAGCGCTTGAGGGCGGGGCTCTCCGGTGGGTGAGACATACCGGTAGAGGGTTTGCCGGGAGACGCCGAGTTCTTTGGCGAGTTTCCCGATATGAGTCTCGGGCTGGCCCATGGCAGACATCGCGAGACGGATCTTCGCTGGCGTCATTGTGAAGGGTCGCCCGCCCTTGTGCCCCCGGGCCCGGGCTGAAGCCATGCCCGCTTTGGTCCGTTCGGAAATGAGTTCGCGTTCGAACTCGGCGAGGGCGGCAAAGATCCCGAATATTAGCTTCCCAGCCGCAGTTGTTGTATCGATTGTCGCCCCCTGCCCGGTGAGTACCCTTAGCCCGATTCCTCTGGTAGTGAGGTCATGGACGGTGTTCACGAGGTGGTGGAGATTTCGCCCGAGGCGTGTGACTGTTAGTTGGCAATGGCGGTTTTTTCACAGTTCGGTTTGGCGGTTCTAACTGATTCCGATGACGAGGGTTGAGCGTGCGGCCTCAACGACGTCGTCGGTGATGGTGCTGAGTTCATTGATTTTCATGACCCGTTCGATTTGGGTGAAGAGCCGGTCGATGAGGCGGAAGTTGCCTCGGGTGATCCGGGCGACGGCGGCGATGGCTTGGGCATCGGTGAAATCTTCGGGGTTCAGGGTCTGGCCGAGTTTGTGCCATCGGCGCTCGAGGACGAAATTCAGTTCTTCCTGTGCGAGTGGGCGGTATTCGTGGGCGAAGCCGACCCTGCTGTAGAGCTGTGCGTAGCGGCTGAACAATTTTTCAATCCCGGGCATGCCGATGAGGATCAGGGCTATGTTGTCCCGGTCGTAGCGGTCGCGCAGCAGTTCCAGCGCGGTGGCGTTGAGCCGCTCAGACTCGTCAATGATGAGCAGCTCGACATATTTGTTGACGCGGGTGTGGGGCCCTGTCCCCTTGCCAATGTCTGACAGGTGTTGGTCCACGCAGATCGACACGCGTGAGTTGGTGTGCTCGATATCCGCGTGGATCTGTTTGGGTGTGGTGAGCACGGCGGGGGTGTAGAAGACGGTGCGTGAGCGGGCGAGTGCGGCGTAGACCTGGTGATCGGATTCTTCCCGGGGTCCCCACTCCTCCAGGAGCTTCTGCGCCTTGTGCCAGTTCGCGTAGCGTCTGGCGGAGAGCGTCTTTCCGATCCCGGCCTGTCCGTAGCAGATGCCGATCGTATGCTGGCGGCGCACCGCGTCCGCGAACTCCACAAACCGGCGGTGCTCCTTGGTGGCAATGAAGCTTTGTATTGTCATCGGTCATCCTCCAGGTAGGTGCGTAGCTTCGGGCGCTTCTTGGGTTGATCAACAGGGGCCGGGGCGGGAGCCGGTTTCGCTGATGCCAGGTCCGGCAGGTGCCGGGCCACGACGGCGATGCGCTGGTTGATTTGTCCGCGCAGTTCCCTGCGGCGCGCCGATCGTGCGGCCTGGATGTCCTTCAGGGTGAGGGTGGAGGTTTCGTGGTCGGGGTCCACGGCTTTGCAGATGAACTGGTTTTTGTGGAAGACGCGGATCTCGGTCACGTCCCGCGGGTCGTAGCGGACAACGACGGGTTCGCGGACATAGGCGGCCAGCAGGGGCGAGACGTATCTGAGTCCTTGGAAGTGCACGCCGTCGCGGTGGACGATCCGGGGTTTGGCCACGGTCAACAGGAGCAGGTTCAGCTCGTCCATGGATGCCGGAAGCCGGGGCAGCCAGCCATCACCTACCCAGGCATCATGCGGTGTTGTCCTGATCTCGGGGTGCTCGCGCTGGTGGTAGTCCTCCGAGATGAAACGGCTGATCGCCGTGTCCAGCTCCTTGAGTGTCAGTACCGGCGCCGGGTGCGGGTGCCCGCGGGCCAGGCGTCCGGGCAGTTCGGCCAGCAGCTCCGTATTAATGGTGCCGTAGAACCGTTCGATCTTTCCCCGCCCTTGGGGTCTTGCGACCGTTGAGTAGGTGATTTCGAAGTGCAGGTCCTTCGCGGTTTGGGCCAGGTGATGGCTGGTGAAGTCTGAGCCGTGGTCGACGTAGAGAACGTCGGGGATCCCGCACATCGGCCACCCTGTGCCGGCTTTGGGCCAGATTCCCTGCCGCAGTGCCAGCGCGGTGTTCAGGGCGGACGGTGCTCCAAGGAAGAGCATGTAGCCGCAGATCGCGCGGGAGTAGTCGTCCATGATCGTGGTCAGCCACGGACGCCCGGGTTTAAGGTTTGCGTCCAGGACAAGGATGTCCAGTTCGGTGTGGTCTGTCTGCCAGATGGCATTGGGGCGTTCGGCCCGGTGCCGCCAGGCCAGTTCATAGGTGTCCCGGTAGGCGGCCGTTCCCTTCTGGGCGAGCATTCTCATGCCGGGGTCAAGGCCCGTGGTGATGGAGCGGACCGTGCTGTAGGAGAGGGGCGGCCAGTCGTGGCCGGCGGCGACGCGGTTGGCTTTGCGGGCGATGGCAGCTATAGGCAGAGGCGGTTTCACCAGGGCCAGACCTTCAATGAGTGCGACTAGCTCGGGGGTGCTCCTGCGTCGGGTGGTCCCGCGGTTGGCTGTGGCCAGTCCGTCGATGCCGTCGCGTTTGTGGGCCGCGTGCCAGCGTTGCAGTGTCCGAAGCCCGATGCCTTCGTGTGCCGCGAGGGTCGTCAGCGGCACGCCCTCTTCGATATGCCGGCGCAGGATCTGCCAGCGCACCAACGCTGTCTGATCAGGCATGGAGGCAGTGTCCCCGGTGAGGGTGCCGCTGCCTCCGGCCGTCACCGGACTGTTTTCTGTGTGGCTGTTGAACGCCGCCGCGGCGCAGCAGGGGCCGGCTCGCGCCGGAGTGCCCGGTAAACGGTGGTCCGGCTGACGCCCAGAACCTCGCCGATTTTCTCGACCGTCATATCCTTCTGCTCATACATCCGGCGGGCGGTCCGGAGCTTGTCCTTCGTCAGCAACTGGGGCCGGCCACCAACGCGCCCGCGCGCCCGCGCAGCCTGAAGGGCTGCGTTGGTCCGCTCACGGATCAGATCCCGCTCAAATTCGGCCAGTGCCGCGAACACGTGAAAGACAAGACGTCCGCCTGAAGACGTAGTGTCGATTGCCTCCTGCAGGGACCGGAACCCAATGCCACGCTCTTGAAGATCGGCCAGCTGGTCGATCAGATGCCGGATGGACCTGCCGAGCCGGTCCAGCCGCCACACAACCAGCGTGTCCCCGGGCCGGAGCTGATCCAGAACCTTCGTCAGTTCAGGCCGGGACTCCAGAGACCCGGAAGCCGTGTCGGTGAAGATCCGGTAGCAACCGGCAGCCTTCAACGCATCCTGCTGCAGAGCCGCGTCCTGATCACCGGTCGATACACGGGCATAGCCCAACAGATGTCCCATGCGCCCAAATGTACCAATACCCGTCAATTAGCAGAAGAACCGGCACATAGAAACCGGCACAGAGTTTCGCTACAAGAATCGCGGGGGCATTGAATCTCTTTGTGTCATTTTCAGAAGTCGTCTGCACTGAATGTCAGAAGTCCTCTGCACTAAAGCCATTGGGCGGCAGAGTGCCGTGGCCGAAGTGACCTTAGTGCAGAGGAGTATCGAGCAGAAGCGGCGTTAGTGCAGAGGAGTATCGAGCAGCCAGTGTTCAGAAGTCATCCGCACTACCCCCGAAATCACGGGGAAGTCAGTGGCAGTCAGCTTCTGAAAATGACGGAGGCGGGGTCGGCGCCCCGCAGGCGGGATCGCCTATCGCATCAGCTGGTAACCTGTCGGACCTTGAACACGATCGAGTCGAAGACGGTGCGTGCTTCTCTGGTCAGCTCTGGATTGATCGATTCGTGGAATTGAACCACCCAGAACATGGCGCGCTGGCCGTTCAGGTTGACCACCCGGTAGGTTTCCCGCTCAGCGGCGGTCGAGTACCAGCGGGTGCATAGGTTCGAGTATTCTGAGTGAACGCAAAACTGACCGTTGTCGCAGGCTTTGATGTCCACGTCGCCCTCGACGGAGTGGTCGAACTCGACACCGGAGTAATCGCCCACCACGACCTCGACGGGAGGGGTGCTGGACGTTGACGTCTGGGCCGTCATCGCGTCGACGAAGGCCTTAGCCGACGGATTGACCTCGACGAGCGCGCCCTGCCACGCGCATGCGTCCGTCGGCACATGGTCGGAGGGCCACCAACCCACGAAAACCGCCATATCATCCGGGTGATCCGGGTCGTCCTTTCCCAGGCCATCGCCGTCGGCCGACCAGCCGTCTGGGACGGTGATCTCGAAATTCTCTGCGAAGCTGGTGACGAGGTATGTACCAGCGTCGATGTCGCCGCTGTCCGGCAGCGGTGAAACCGTGGGCAGCGGTGGGACCGTGCGAGCCTCCGTAGTCGATGCGGGGGGCGGCGTCTCGGTAGTCGATGCGGGGGGCGGTGCCTCGGTGGCGGTGCAAGCCGAGAGGCCGACGGGCCCGAGTAGTCCGACGGACAAGATCGATGCCAAGGCTATAGCGCGGCGTAGCAGCGAGGACATGGAGGCCTCCAAGGGCGAGCTTTGTGATGGGCACGTTACGCCCACGTGTCAGCGGCTACAAGGGGTAGGTACTAAGCCTTGATCCACCGATGTTGATTGGGGCTACGTCGGCGTTTTAAACCGAGAATGGCCGCCTTTTCAAGGAAAATGAAGTTTGTCTAGAACTCATTTTTCACCGAAAAGAGGCCATCTCGTAGATGCAAGTTTCCCACAAACCATCCGCGGTGTCGGTTTCCTTTGACGAGCCCAATCTCGTGTCGGCTGCCGGGCTGCTGCCGGTCATGACGCTGGCCCGGGACGCCGGGCTGCACGAGCTCGCCCAGGACTGGCTGACGGTGCCGACGGATAAGGGCGCGAACGCCGGGCTGAAAGTCGCTTCCCTGGTCGCCGGGATGGTCGCCGGGGCAGACTCGATTGATGACATGACCCTGTTGCGCCACGGCGGGATGAAGCGGCTCTTCACCGCCTGCTACGCGCCCTCGACCCTGGGCTCGTTCCTGCGGTCCTTCACGTTCGGGCACGTGCGCCAACTGGACGCTGTCGCCTCCCGTTTCCTGGCCGGCCTGGGGACCCGGGCCCCGCTGCTCGGGAGCCCCGGGGCGGAGGACTTCGTGTTCGTCGATGTTGACGACACGATCATCGAGGTCCACGGCTACGCCAAGCAGGGTTCCGGCTACGGGTACTCCGGGGTCCGCGGCCTGAACGCCCTGCTGGCCACGGTCTCCACCAAAGACACCGCCCCGGTAATCGCGGCCCAGCGGCTGCGCAAGGGCGCGGCGAACTCGGCCCGCGGAGCCAAACGCCTGATCACCGATGCCCTGTCCACGCTCAAAGGCCTCCAGACCGGAGGGCAGAGTCGCGGGCGGGTGCTCTGCCGGTTCGATTCGGCCTTCTATGGCCATGCAGCGGTTTCCGCCGCGCTGGCCGGCGGGGCCGAGGTCTCGGTGACCGTGCGCATGGACCCGGCCGTCAAACGGGCTATCGCCGGGATCCCGGAGACGGCATGGGAAATGATCGAATACACCGACGCGGTCTTCGACGAGACCACCAACACCTGGGTCTCGAAGGCTGAGGTCGCCGAAACCGTGTTCACCGCGTTCTCCTCCCGGAAAAAGGCCGAGCAGGTCACCGGCCGGCTGGTGGTGCGCCGCATCCCGGAACTGAACAAGAAAGCCAGCGACGGACAACCCACCTTGTTTGAAACCCATCGGCACCACGCGTTCTTCACCACCGTGGACGCCAAGGTTCTGGACACTGTCGCCGCGGACCAAACCCACCGCAAACACGCTCAGATCGAGCAGGTGAACGCCGATCTGAAGGACAGTGCGCTGGCTCATATGCCCTCAGGTGTTTTCGCGGCGAACTCCGCCTGGCTGGTTGCCGCGGTCATGGCCTATAACCTCACCCGCGCCGCCGGGCTCCTCGCCGCAGGCCCCTTCGGCAAGGCCCGGACCGGCACGATCCGCCGCAAACTCATCCACGTCCCGGCCCGCATCGCCACCAGCGCCCGGAAAATCCGGCTTCATCTCCCCGAAGCCTGGCCCTGGCAAACAGCATGGCAGGGCCTCTTCGAGCACCTCTACCCGCCGCCACAACCGGCCTGAACCCACACCAACCAGCCACACGGCGCAACCAGGACCACCAGTGGAACACCCCGACAGCGAGGCCGGATGATCCACCATGCCCAAACACCTCACCGCAGCCAGCCCGGAATTACGCCCGGGACCGGCTGCCGATCGGTGGATCAAGGCTAAGGCCATGAGCCCGCTTCAAGGTTCTGGGAAGACCGGAATACCCGCCGGCGACTGTGGTCATCCCCGCTGGTTCGCCACGAATCCAGCCCCCCTGTGCCTGAAAAGCCGCTCTCGGGACTGTTGGTGAGATGCCCCGCAGAGGTGTGCTCCCCATTGAATTGGTTCTCTTAAACGAAGGATTTCAAGAACACCTTGAAATCGAGAATGACGGCGCTTCCCGTGCGGAGCCGGAAAGCCACGCCGTTCTGCGGGAAACCGCCATTGTGACGAAAAGCCGCCCCAGGGCCCATGGTTCTCATAAATAGTTCTCGAAACTGTACAGTCGAGCCAGGAGCCCGAATCGAGTTTTGAGAAGAGAAACCCATATGGCCGCACACCGTATCGGCTACGCCAGAGTCTCCACACGGGACCAGAATCTTGACCTCCAGCGCGATGCGCTGCGGGCCGCAGGATGCGACCGCATCTTTGAAGACACGATGAGCGGGGCCAAGGCCGGCCGCCCCGGTCTCGCCAAGGCACTGGATGCGCTCCGGGAGGGCGATACCCTCATCGTCTGGAAGCTGGACCGTCTCGGCCGGAGCGTAAAAGACCTCCTGGACTTCGCCAGCAGCCTGAACGAAAGCGGCATTGGTTTTATCAGCCTGACTGACGCTATCGACACCACGACCGCTTCCGGGCGCTTCTTCTTCAACGTGATGGCATCGCTGGCCCAGATGGAACGGGAGCTTATGGTCGAACGTACCCAGGCCGGCCTGCGGGCGGCGAGGGAACAAGGCAGGGTCGGTGGCCGCAAACGCGTCATGACGGATTCCAAAATCCGCTCCGCACGAAAGCTCCTCAGCGAGGGCACGCCGCCCAAGGAAGTCGCCAAGAACCTCGGCGTCTCTGTACCTACCCTCTACCGCTGGGTCCCGGCAACGAAGACCGTCAAGGTTTCAACTCCGTAGCTGCTGCTGTTGGTGCACGAGACTTCTGAACATTTGGATGACGGTGCACAGGACTTCTGACAACCCGATGTCAACAGTCCTCTGCACCCGCCCCGTACTTCCGCGGGATCCAGTGCAGCCGACTTCTGAAACCGACACTTTGATGAGTTGGCTCATTTGTAGCAGATACGGTCGTTTTTGAATCAGGACGGAAGAGAGCGGGTGTGGGTGGCTTAGCCTCGATGAAGCGATACGGGACCGCCGAGAGAAATAATTCTCTCCAGACGGAATTATATTTCTGTCCGGACGGAATTTAGTGTTGTCTGGTAACTACATTTTCCCAGGAGCACTTTTCGTTGTTTAAACACACCCCGACGAGCGCCACCTCATGAAAAACCGAGGCTAGGCGTCCCCAGGTCAAGATCGACGACGGAAATCACCGCTCCTGTATGCCCTGCTCGATACTGCGTTGGTGGTCGGTCTGATGGAGGCAACCACGTATGGTCGTCGCGACATCGGACACCACTCAGTCGAAGGCGAGAAGCCACGGCGAATTCAATTCGTCCCCTCAGACAGCATTCCGACTGGGATACCGTCCTGTCACTGGTATCCGTGACCTCCATCTTCAGGTGCTACTTCTAGTCCGGGCGGGACACCAAGAGTCGAATCGCGCCCTCGGAACTTCGACCAACCACTCAGGAGGTCCGTTAGGAGTCAGGTCCGATATGACACGTTCCCGGTTAAAACTGCCGCGAGTTACCCCGCTACTGACTCCGTCACGCGAGTACAAAAAAATTATATGGAAATTACTAGGTCTCCAGTGGGATTTGCGGTTAGGATCACAGCGTATTCGAACGGGCCGGTCCGGCGCAGACAATTCTATTGGCGGATCATGCTTCGCTTTGCTGATAAGTTGCGTACGCGGCTGGCCATGTCTTTCTTGGTCTGCATGTCACTCATGCTGGACGGGAGCCACCCCGCAGCAGCCATTGTGAACACCACGACAGGATAAATCTTTTACAACTTCGGGGGAGAAATATGAAACGAATACTGGTTGCATTCATGGGAGCGCTCGCGCTAGTGGCTGCGGGGCCTCTCGCCTCCGCCCAAGCCACCGACTCCAGCGTCACGCCCACGCAGGTTCAGACCGGGTTCTCGGTCTCGGCCTACGGATCCTACATTGTCAATGCCGACAAATCCCTCGTTTCGGGTCCGACGGCCTACTCGCTCATCTCATGCACCTCGGCCACCGGCAAAACGTCCACCAACAACGCTGCGGCCGTGAATGTCCCAGCAGTCGGTACGGTCGGTGTCGCCACGACAAGCGTCAGGACGCTCCTGACGACCACGGGCAAACGGGCCGAAGCGAGTTCGACGGTAGCAGGGGCCAACCTGCTGGGTGGACTGATCACAGCCGGCGCCATCACGTCCGAGAGCTCGGCCGACAAGAGCACCGCAGGCACGTTCTCGGGCGCCAACAAGACGACGATTGCCAACCTCAAGGTACTGGGTCTGCCAATTGGCGTTAACCCGGCCCCCAACACCATCATCGACCTCAACGTCCCGCCGCTTGGCTCGGTCGGCACGATCACGCTCAACGGTCAGGAGAAAAGACTGGTCCACGGCACGTATCAGGTGTCGACCACCGCTGTGCGGGTCCAGATCCTCAAGGCCGGCCTGCCCGGTCTTAAGGTCGGCACGGATATCCGACTCGGCGTCAGCACGGCCCGGCTCACGCCACCGCAAGCCGGCTACCTCACGGGTAGTGGCTTCAGCACCAAGGCGTCACTGCTGAACGGCCTGGTGGGATCCGGCGCAACGGCCTACGTTCCGGTGAAGTGCGCAGGCGGAACCAGCACGGCAAACGTTGCCGGAGCCACCATCCCTGGTGTCCTGACCGCGGGTGCGGCCACGACCAACACCACGGGAACACTGACGCCAACGCTCAAGGCCTCCGTGACCAACACGCTCGCGGGTTTGAACGTCCTCGGTGGTTTGATCACGGTCGACGCCATCAAGGCGGAAACCTCGGCCAGCCGGGCTCCCTCGGGCGGCTCAGTGACCCTGACCGATACGTCGACCTTCACTAATCTGAAGATCAAGGGGTTTGCCGGGATCAACGCCTCCGTTGCCCCCAATACGGTGGTTCAGGTGCCGGGACTCGGCCAGGTCACGCTGCACAAGGTGGTCAAGACGTCCTCGAGCGTCACGGTCACCATGATCGAGATCATCCTGAACCAGGCTCGCGGCTCCCTGCCGACGGGCTCGAAGATTCAGATCGGTTACTCCAGCTCGGGCGTGCGCAGCTGATATGTAGTGCTCGTCTGTCAAGGGCGGGGTGAAGGGGTCCCGGTCTGGGTTTGAACTGGTCCCCGAAGTTGGAGTGGCTAGCAAGACCTTGAGCCGCGAGGGTCTGAGCACGGTATTGCACCGGGCTCAGACCCTCGAGCTTTGTCGAGATTCTTTCGGTGTTGTACCAGCGGATGTATTCCTTTTGCTGCGCTGCCAGTGCGTCAGTGCTGAGGAATCGGACGTGGTGGAAGAGCTCTTCCTTGAGGTGTCCGAAGAAGTTTTCCATCACAGCGTTGTCGTAGCATTGCCCTTGCGGGACATCGATTGGACGGCGCCGGCGCTGATCAGAAGAGTCCGCCACGAGACATGCTGGTACTGGAAGCCCTGGTCTAAATGAAGAGCGGTTTCTGCCCGCACTCGAGCGCTGTCAGAGCCATGCTCAATGACGTGTTTTCGGAGGGGATTCCCGGCTCTTCGTGGTTGGTGGGGAATTGAGTTCGTGTCGTTGAAGACAAAGGGGCCCGTGGCCCTGCTGGGATGAGTGTGTCTAAGCATTCAACCTGGAACAGGACCACGAGCCTTGAACGAGCCTACCGGGGTCGCAGCCGACGCTGCCACCATCCTCTTCAACCTGCCCGACTACCGCGTCATCTCCACCACCGTCGCGGCCGGCCGCCGGCAAGTCATTGTCGAAACCGACCAGCCGGCGGGGTGCCCGAGCTGCGGCGTGGCTCTACCGCACCGTTTGCCGGTGGTGGAAAGAGATCGAGGTGCTGATCATCACCGGCGCCACGACGGGCAAGGTCGAGGCCAACAACACCTCGATCAAGAACATCAAGCGCACCGCCCGCGGGTACCGCAACGCCGCCAACTACAAATCAGTTATTCTCTTGAGAAGTGCCGTCCGGACGGCGGCATGATGCTCATCTCAGAGATCCATTTCCCCACGAACCGCGAAGAGCCGGATTCCCCGATGGCGGCCCCTAGCTCCCGGTCATGGCGCCTTCGCCGAGTTCGAACGCTCGCTGATCAAGGAGCAACAGCGTGCAGGTATCGAGGGCAGGGCCCTCCCAGCTCATCCGCGAATGCAGGCCCAGCCGGGAAACGGTGTCCCGTACCTGCGACGCCACCCTGCGGTGACCGGCAGAACCGCCATCCCCAACTGTGAATTAACCGCCATTCCCAACGAAGAGTCACAT